>CAVOKY010000016.1:0-57246 GCA_963696645.1 uncultured Alphaproteobacteria bacterium | reverse complement strand
CTTTTTTTCAAAAAAGAACATGCTTCCCTTCGCTGCAGCACCGCCGATTGATACATCCGCGTTCGCGACGTACCATGAGGCGCGACTAACCTCGAGGTATCAATCGAATGATGCGTCTGCCGACTGTTCTGCTCGGCCCCCTGCTGCTGATGGCGGCGTGTTCGAGTGTCTCGCCGACACAGAATCTCAATGCCCGATTGCAGGCGCGCCTCTCACCCGACATCGCCGCAGGTCACGCCACACTGCAGCCGTTGCCCGACGGCACACAGGTGCTCGTGATCGATCAGGCGCTGTTCACCGCGGGCGGCACGGAGCTTGACGACAACGGACGTTTTGTCCTGGCCAGCGTCATCCAGGGCCTGCTCGATCCGCGCCTGATGCGGATCGATATCGCCGCATCGCCCGGAACGCCGCCTTATCTGCAGGCCGCCAGGGCGCAGTCGGTGACCCGGTACTTCGTGGATTACGGTCTCGGGCAAACACTGGTGCCGCCGGCAGTGCCGGGCGGCGCCGCTCCGCCGGGAACGAGCATTGGCATCCACGTGGCATCGAACTGATCGCGACACGTTCGTCACGCGCCGCCAGCCCTCCGCCGGCGCTCGCGGAACGCGATGTAGATGCCGGATGCGATGATCACGCCGGCGCCGACCCAGGTCCACAGATCGGGAAAATTGTCGAAGATCAGGTAGCCCAACGTGGACGTGCCGATCAGCTCGACATAACCCAGCGGCGCGATCACCGCCGCGGGGCCAAGTTGAAAGGCGCGGATGATCAGGTAATGCCCAACGCCGCCGAACAGACCAAGGCAGCAGAACAGCGTCCCATCCCACAGCGTTCGCGGCATCACGAACACGAATGGCAGCGCCGTGGTCATCGCCATGGAGCCGAACAATGCGGCGAAGATGATGCCGGTCGCGGCATTGTCGTACCGACTGACCCAGCGCGTGCCGATCTGATACAGCGCGTAGGCCAAGGCCGAGACCAGCAACAGCAGCACGGCCGGGTCGTGGAACCCGCGGCCTGGCCGGATCACCATCAGCGCGCCGGCAAAGCCGACCAGCACCGCGCTCCAGCGCCGCCAGCCGACGCTCTCGTGCAGCAGCGGCACCGACAGAGCGGTGACGATCAGCGGCGAGGTGAACCCTATCGCCGACGCGGTCGCCAGCGGCACCCGCCCGATTGCCATGACGAACACCAGGTTGCTCGCCAGCATCAGCACGGAGCGGCCGATCTGCACGGCGGGCCATCGCGTCCGCAGCAATGTCCAGCGATACTGGGGCAGGAACACGATCAGCATGATGATCAGATGCCCGGTGAATCGCGCCCAGACGATCTCGGCCACCGGGTAATGCGCGGTCAGCAGCTTCACCGCCGCGTTCATGAACGGAAACAGCGATGTGCCGGCGCACATCAGTGCGATGCCGCGCAGCACATCGGGCCGGCCGAGCCCAGGACCCGGGCGGTCGGATTGCGCCATGAAGTGGTCTGTTCCGCACTAGCGACGATACGGCCGCGAGCCTATCCAACCAGCCCCGGAGGTCAATTCGGGCAATAAATCTGCTGCCGATAGGCGGACAATGAGGAAAATTTCCGTATCCAGCCGCACCCTCTTGCCTTCCGTGCGGTTTTCTTCTTTGTCGCCGCACCAACCGAGGGAGGTCACGTTGCCACATCTGTCACGCCGCGCGTTCGGCGGCGCCGCGCTTGCGCTGCTCGCCGCCCCGACCCTCGCCCGCGCCGCGACGCCCACCGAGATCACCATCGATTGGGCGACCTATAACCCGGTCAGCATCGTTCTGAAGCAGCAGGGTCTGCTCGAACAGGAATTCGCCAAGGACAAGATCGGCATCCGGTGGGTGCAAACGCTGGGCTCCAACAAGGCGCTGGAGTTCCTCAACGCCGGTTCGATCGATTTCGGCTCGACGGCCGGCGCGGCGGCGCTGATCGGCAAGATCAACGGCAATCCGATCAAGACGATCTATGTGTTTTCGCGCCCTGAGTGGACCGCACTTGTCACCATGCCCAACAGCCCCATCCATACCGTCGCCGACCTCAAAGGCCAGCGTGTCGCGGTGACGCGCGGCACCGATCCGGACATCTTCCTGGTGCGCGCGCTGGCGACCGCCGGGCTGACGGAACACGACGTGAAGCTGGTGCTGCTGCAGCATCCCGATGGCCGCACCGCGCTGGAGCGCAGCGACGTTGCGGCGTGGGCCGGACTCGATCCGATGATGGCCGCGTCGCAGATCGAGAGCGGCGCCCGGCTGTTTTATCGCAACCCGGCGGCGAACACGTGGGGCGTGCTGAACGTGCGCGAGTCATTCGCGACGGACAACCCGGAGCTGGTGCGCCGTGTGCTTGCCACCTACGAGCGTGCGCGCCGCTGGTCGGTGGAGCACCCGGCCGATCTGAAGGCGCTCATGGTCGCGGCGATGAAGCTGCCGGATGCGGTGGTGGCGCTGCAGCTCGAACGCACCGACCTGTCCAGCGGCGCGATTGGCGACAAGCAGGCGCAGACCATCATCGAGGCCGGCAAGGCGCTGCAACAGGCCGGCGTGCTGCCAACGGATGTCGATGTGGCGGCGGTAACGCACAAGATGATCGACCCGACCTACGCGCGCGCTGCCGGCGCATGATCCCGCCCGCCCAACGCTCCCCTGTCATTGCGAGGAGCGCAGCGACGAAGCAATCTCGGTCCGGTACCGCACAACGCTGGAGCTTGCCGCGTCGCCGCACGCCTCGCCATGACGAGTGCAGTGGCGCCCGTTGAATGCCATGACCCCGGATCGCCTGCGCAACGTGCTCATCGCGCTGCTGGTCCCCGTGGTACTCGCCGTCACATGGGAGGTCGCGGTGCGCACCGGCGTCGCACCGGGCCGGCTGATGCCGCCGCCATCGCGCCTTGCGCACACCGCATACGCGCTCGCAGCCTCCGGCGAATTGTGGACGCACGTCGCCGCGACCATGACCCGCGTGGTCATCGGCTTCGCCATCGGCGCAGTCGCCGGCACGCTGATCGGCATGCTGACCGGCGCCAGCGACACCGCGCGTCGCCTGCTAGATCCGTCCATCCAAGCCCTGCGCGCCATCCCCTCGATCGCCTGGGTACCGATCTTCATCCTATGGTTCGGCATCTTCGAGACCTCGAAGCTCGCGCTGATCGCGCTGGGTGTGTTTTTCCCGGTCTATCTCGGCATGCTCTCGGCAATTCAAAGCGTGGATCGCAAGCTGGTCGAGGTCGGCCGCGTGTTCGGCTTCTCCACCATCGGCATCATGCTGCGCATCATCTGGCCTGCTGTGCTGCCGACCTGGATTGCCTCGCTGCGCAGCGGCCTCGGGCTCGGCTTCATGTTCGTTGTTGCCGCGGAACTGATGGGCGCATCCGAGGGCGTCGGCTATCTGCTGCTCGATGGCCAGCAGATGGGCCGCGCCGATTCCATCCTGGTGGCGATGATCATCTTCGCCCTGCTCGGCAAGATTTCCGACGGCGTGCTGGTCGCGCTGACGCGACCACTTTTGCGCTGGCAGGATACGGTGCGGGGACGGTTATGACCGCACTGGCGATCCAGGGCCTCAGCAAGACCTATGCCGATGGCACCGAGGCCCTGCGCGACATGCGCATCGTCGCGCAAAGCGGCGAGATCGTTGCGATACTCGGTGGGTCCGGCTGTGGCAAGACAACGCTGCTGCGCCTGACCGCCGGACTGGATCGCCCGAGCGCCGGCGCCATTGCAATCAACGGCCAGACCATCACCGGCACGCATCCGGCGATCAGCGCGGTGTTCCAGGAGCCGCGCCTGCTGCCCTGGCTATCGGTCGGCCGCAACATCACATTCGGCGGTCGGCGCATTGCCAGACCCGAGCGACAGCGGCGCTCCGCCGACCTGCTGGAACGCATCGGCCTTGCGGGTTATGGCGCACGCTGGCCCAAGGACCTGTCCGGCGGCCAGCAACAGCGCGTGGCGATCGCGCGCGCGTTGATCGGCCATCCGGAGATCCTGCTGCTCGATGAACCGTTCTCCGCGCTGGACAGTTTTACCCGTGCCAGCCTGCACGACATGCTGCTCGGCCTGTGGCAGGAACTGCAACCGACTGTCCTGATCGTCACGCACGATGTGGACGAGGCGGTGTTTCTCGCCGACCGTGTGGTTGTGATGCGGCCGCGGCCGGGGCGGGTGCACGAGACGATGACGATCGGTCTGCCACGACCACGCAACAAGCTGACGTCGGAGTATGATATCACACGCCGTAACGTTCTGCGTGCGATCGATCGGTCTTTGGCGGCGGAGCACCCGAGCGGGCTGCGATCCAGCGCCGTATCGCCGTGGGTGTAGTTCAGTCCCCCCGTCGCGGAATCAGCACTATCGCCGCGCCGATCAATTGCAGCACCATGCACAGGCAGAGTGCCGCGCCATAACTGCCGCTGACATCGTGCGCCAGCCCGAGCAGCGTCGGCCCAAAGGCAAATGTCGCTTGGCCCACCATCGAACTCAGCCCGATCACCAGGCCGAAGGATTGTGCAGCGAACTCGCGTTGGACGATGAGCGCCGGCAATGTAATAACATTACCGACCGACAAGCCGAATATCACGCTGCCGACATAAAATGCCGCAGGGCGCTCCGGCAGCACAAGCATCAGGCCGAGCCCCAGCGCCTGCGAAACAAAGCTGGCTGCCGATGCAAGGCGCTGGTTCAACCGGTCGATCAAGGGGGCAACAGCAAGCCGGCCCACCGCCGCCGCTATTGCTGTCGCCGCAATCGCCAGCCCCGTGCCGTCGTTGCCCAGATGCGGCAGCAGGAATGCCACCTGATGCACGATGAAGCCAACCTGCGCAGCCAGCGCCAGTGCAAACGGCAGTGCGACCGACCAGAAATGCAGGCTGCGCAATGCCTGCACCTGGGTGGTGTACGCTGTCAGGCGCTGTGCACCGCTGTGCAGCGGATTGCGAGAATCGTGCGTCGCCGCGGGGGCACCGGCTGATGTCACGCGTCCGACGCCGGCGAGAACGATCGGCAACACAATCGCCAATCCTGCCAGCACGAGCAACGTCACGGCCTGCGCCAGCCCAAGCCCATGCACCAGCTGCACGAGCAGCGGTGCCACGGTGAAGCCCCCGGCGCTGGCGCCATTCAACGCCAGGCTCAGCGCGAGACCGCGCCTTTGGTCGAACCACTGTGCCAGCGTCGTCGCGATTGCCGTCGTCGACGAGCATGCCCAACCTGCGGCCATCACGACGCTGCAAACGTAGAGCTGCCATGGTGATTTCACGTGGCTGAGCCCGACCACGCCGGCGCCGAGTACCATGACGCCGCACGCCAACAGCAGCTTCGGGCCAAGCACCTCCATGATCTGATGCACCCGCGTGAGCAGCACGGCGCCCACCAGGTAGTACACCGTGGTCGCCGACGCGATCAGCGATACCGGCCACCCGCGCGTGACATGCAGGTCGGCGAAATACACCGCCTGGCCATAGAAGCCGAACCCCCAGGCGAAGACTGCGGTGCAGAAGCACGCAAACACCACGGACCAGCCATGGCGGAATTCACCCGCCGCCACCGGCGCGGGCGAAACTGCGGCGGTGCTCATGCGATCGCCTCCGCCGCGCGTGCCGGCAATCCGCGCCACAGCGGGTGCTCCCTGTCATCGCGAGCGCTGCGAAGCAATCTCGTGGAACGACGCCCCCGAGATTGCTTCGCTGCGCCCGCAATGATGGGCTGCGTGGCGTTGACTAATCGCCCGGTTTTACCCTCCGTCCCGCTGAATCGGGTATCACGCGTCATGCTCTGCGTCCTGTGCTGTGACGAGTTGAACCTGGGTCGCGACACCCTCCGGCACAAACGATTCCTTGTGGTGCAATCGCTTCAGAAATTCTATCCTGAACCATGGCCCGTCCGCCGCCCCTCAATGCCCTGCGCGCCTTCGAGGCAGCCGCGCGTCACCTCAGCATGAAGCAGGCTGCCGACGAACTGGCCGTGACGCCTGGCGCCATCAGCCAACTGGTGCGTGGCCTCGAACAGCAACTCGGCACCGTGCTGTTCCGTCGTGGCAATCGCTCGCTGACCTTGACCGAGGCCGGACAAGGCTACTTCGTGCCGATCCGCCATGCCTTCCGGCAAATCAACGAAGCAACGCGGCGCCTGCAGGCAACACCTCATGCCGGAATGCTGACCGTCAGCGCGCCACCTGCCTTCGCCGCATCCTGGTTGGTGCCGCGCCTCGGCCGGTTCCGCACACGTCACGCGGACATCGAACTCAATATAGCAACAACACGCAGTCTGGCGAATTTCGGCACCGACGGTGTCGATCTGGCGATCCGTCACGGCCTTGGCAGTTACCCGGGCCTTCGCTGCGACCGAATCGCGACGATCGCCATGGTTCCGGTATGCAGCCCGCGCTTCCTCGCATTGCTGGCAAAGCGTAGGCCGCGGCGTCCCGCCGATCTACTCGGCCTGAGCCTGTTGCACGATGCGGACCGGCAGGATTGGGCGCTGTGGTTCCAGGCGCAGGGCGTCGCCGATCTCGGCCATACCGCGTCGAACGGCATTAGCTTCGACGACCAGACGCTGCTGATTCGCGCCGCCACGTCGCATCAGGGCATCGCGCTGGTGACGGAAACACTGGCGCAGCCGGAACTCGATCATGACAGCTTGGTGCGCGTGCTGGATGTCGCCTGGCCGCAGGAGTTTTCCTATTGGCTGGCGTGTCCCCGCGCCACCGCCGATCAACCCAAGATCGTGGCGTTTCGCGATTGGCTGCTGGAGGAAGGCCGCGCCATCACCGCGAGCGCGCATCCAGCCAGGCGAGCAGCGCGGGGCCGAAAGCTCTGAGGCTTTTGTAGCGCACCGTCTCTTCCGGCAGCGCGCGCACCGCTTCCGCCAGATGCGCAGCCGCCGTCGTCGTGGTGATCGCCGCGCCCAGCGGATAACTGTGGACGCGGATACCGAACAGCACGGCGCCGGATTGCGGCAGACGCGTCAGCGTCTGGCGTTCCACACGCAGATACAGCATGTCCCCGGCATTCTCCGCGGTGATCGCGGTGTTCCTCGCCTCGCGCCACTTGCCGGTCGGCTGGTACATCGCCGGATCATCCAGCACCGACCAGCTGAGCCGCGAGGCGATATGGCCCGGCTTCACCTTCATCATAAAACGATCGACCGGCACGGCGAGACGTTCGGCGTAGAACGGCACCGATCCATGCACCGCTACCAACGGACGACCCAGCTTCTCATGTAGCCGCCACCGGCTAGGAAAACACAGCACCGCCGCGGTGAAACGTGGCGCCTCCCCGTCGGTATGGATAATGCACAGGTCCTCCTGCACGAGACGAGAGGCAAGTTCCAACGGATGGCACGGCGGCGCGGCCAGGTTCCACGTTTCACCGGTCAGTCGGTTATCCAGCGTGTCGCGATCCAGCACGAACCAGTCAGGAAATTGCGTGGTCAGATACGCGACCAGACGCTGCAACACCTCGTGGCAAGCATCCTCCGATTCCGGCAGCACGCCGAACACACCGTTATGCCGCTCGGCCAGCAACCGCCGACGCTCCGCCATCTCTTCAACGTAGCGTGCATCGAGTTCGATCCACTCCGCCGCGGGCACCGTGACCAGACCCATCGCCATGCGATACGGCCCGGTTTCGAACGGCAGATGGATCGCTTCAGGCGGCGGCGAACGCATGGTTCATGCACCCCCACTGTCATTGCGAGGAGCGTAGCGACGCGGCAATCCCCCGCGACCTGTGCGCGCACCGTCCCGTCGGAGATTGCTTGGTGGCGTCGCTCCTAACAAGAAAGAGTTGCGATTGCCAGGACCGGAAAATGGCAGAAATCCTAGCTCTTTCGTCCAGGGCCGGTCGGCCGACGGCCGGTATGGAACTCGCAATGACAAGGGGGAGACCGCGTCAGATCACCCCCTTCGCCCGCAACGCCGCAATCGCCGCTGCATCCAGTCCCAGCCGTTCCGCCAACACCGCATCGGTGTGCTCCCCCAGCAACGGGGGCGGAATGCGATAATCCGGCGGCGTTTCCGACAGCCGCACCGGATTGGCGATGACCTGCACCGTCTCGCCTGACCCGTGCGCCATCTCGCGCACCACGCCGCGCGCCACGACATGCGGATCGGCGAACACCTCGGACAATTTGTTGATCGGGCCGCAACCGATCTTCAGTGCCTCCAGCCGATCGACCCACCACGCCGTCGGATGCTGCTGCATCACCGGCGTCAGCGTATCGGTCACCAACTGCCGGTTCTCGACGCGCGCCGCGTTGGTGGCGAAACGCGCATCCTCCAGCAGATGGGTCAGCGCGAACGCCTCGCAAAAGCGCTTGAATGTCGGATCATTCCCGACTGACAGCACGATATGCCCGTCTTCGGTCGGAAACACCTGATACGGCACGATGTTCGGATGCTGGTTGCCCAGCCGAGCCGGATTCTCGCCGGTCGCCAGATAATTCATGCCCTGGTTCGCCAGCCACGCCACGTGCGTGTCAAGCATGCCGATGTCAATCTGCTGCCCTTGCCCCGTCGCATCGCGATGCCGCAGCGCCGCCAGAATGCCGATGCAGCCGTACAGACCCGCAAACAGATCAGCCACCGGCACGCCAACCTTCTGCGGCAAGCCATCCGGCTCACCGGTCAGGCTCATCACGCCGCCCATCGCCTGGATCAGCGAATCGTAACCCGGCCGCGGCGCATATGGGCCGGTTTGCCCGAACCCGGTGATCGAGCAGTAGATCAGCCGGGGATACTTCGCGTGCAGCTCCTCGTACCCCAGCCCGTATTTCGCCAGCGCGCCGACCTTGAAGTTCTCCACCAGGATGTCGCACTGCGCGATCAGCTTCTGCGCAATCGTCTGCCCCTCCGGTTGCGCAATATCCAAGGTGACCGAGCGCTTGTTACGGTTCACCCCCACGAAATAAGCGCTCTCCCCGGTCCCCGGCATGTACGGTGGCGCAAACCCGCGCGTATCGTCGCCGGCGCCTGGCCGCTCGATCTTGATCACATCGGCGCCAAGATCGGCCAGCATCTGTGCACACGTCGGCCCAGCCAGCACGCGCGTCAGGTCGAATACGCGCAGGCCCCGAAGCGGACCCGTGGGAAGTGGTCCGGTCAGTTGCGCGCCAATGGGTTCACTCATCACTCTGCTCCAACTTGCCGAGACGCCATCGCCGGTCCATATCGGCAAGCCGCTTATAGGTCCGTCGCACGGGGAGGCAAACCCGACGACGGCTCACACGACCCGGGAGGAGACGCCGGCAATGCCGGATCTAGGCGTGACACCGCATCGCGCGGCAAGCATCGAAAGCCGCGCGTCCTGGACCGCCGCCTGTCTGACGCTGGCCATCCTGTCGATCTCGTACGGCTCGCCGCTGCTGGTCGTGGTCGGACTGGAGCCGATCCAGCATGCGCTGGGCACCGACCGTTCCGTGGTTGCACTGGCCGGCGCGCTGGTCTGGGTCGGCACCGGTGTCGGCGGCATCCTGATGGGCTGGCTGGCCGACCGCATCGGCATTCGCTTCACCGCAACTCTCGGTGCGGTGATGATGGCATCAGGTCTCGCCGTCTCGTCCATCGGCAGCGTCTGGGCGCTGTATGTCGGGCACGGCCTGCTGATCGGTTTGCTCGGCAACGGCGCGATCTATGCGCCGCTGGTGGTCTATGTCACGCGCTGGTTCGATCGCCGCCGAGGATCAGCATTGGCACTGATCTCATCGGGTCAGTACATCGCCGGCATCGTCTGGCCTTCGGTGTTCGAGCGCGGCATTTCGGCATACGGCTGGCAGACCACGATGCTGGCCTATTCCGCGGTGGTGCTCGTGGTGATTCTGCCGCTGACGTTGTTGTGCCTGCGTCCGGCGCCCGAACCGCTGCCGCTGCACGCGCTGTCCGGCGATCCGCGCAAGGGCGCATCGGTACTCGGCATGAACGCCAATCTGGTGCTGGCATTGATCTGCGTCGCCGCGTTCTTCTGCTGCATTCCGATGGCGGTGCCGAACGGACATCTCGTGGCATTCTGCACCGACCTCGGCATCGCACCGTCGCAGGGCGCGGCGATGTTGTCAGTGCTGTTGGCCTGCGCCTTCCTCAGCCGGCAGTTCTGGGGAATGCTCGCCGACCGCATCGGCGGGCTGCGCGCGGTGATGGCGGGATCGGCCTGTCAGGCGGTGGCGATCGCGGGCTTCCTGTTGACCCAGAACGAGATCGGTTTGTTCGCCGTCTCCGCCGCATTCGGGCTAGGCTTCTCCGGCATCATCCCGTCTTACGTCGTGGCAATCCGCGAATTGTTCCCGTCATCCGAGGCCGCGTGGCGCGTGCCGACGTTCTTCTTCCTCGGCATGTCAGGCATGGCGTTCGGCAGTTGGCTGGCCGGCACGCTATACGATCATTACGGATTCTATGCACCGGCATTCGGCGTGGGCGTGTTCTTCAACCTGGCGAACCTGGTGGTGATCGGCTTCCTGGTGGCGCGTCAGTCGAGCAACAATGCCAAGGTGCTGACCGCTGCCGCTGCATGATCGGTTGATGCGGCGCGCGCATGACGCTCGCCGCTGTCACCCGTCAGGAGCCCGCGGCAATACCAGCCTGTACTTCGCCGATCGCCTCGTTGACCAGACGGAGCGCGTTGACCCGATGGCCCGCCTTGTTCGATTCGGCAACCTGCAGTTCCGACCGCGCGTTCTGCAACGCACCCAGGGCGTTGTACATGTGGGGCTGCGCCGCTACCACGCACCCGCTGGCGAAACTCGCCGCAGCAATGACGGTGACGCCCGCGGCACCTGCCAGCCAGCGACGATTGAACCAGGGCTTTGCACTCATGTTTCCCTCCCGCAAGATTACCCGACCATACCGGACGGGCAATCTGTGTGTCGAGGAGGATCCGTCTGTCATAGCTTGCCGAGCTGCGTGCCCACCAATCGCTCGGAAAGTTTCGCCATTTCGGTGTGATCGGCATCGGAACCGAACATCGCCAACGCCGATGCCACCATCTCCTTGCACAGCGCGGACAACGGCGCGGGCGTTTCGGTTTCGCGGCCAACCTGCAGCGCGATCGACAGGTCCTTCGCCAACAGCCCCATGGTGAAGCCGGCGTTGAACTTTCGCGACAGCACGAACTGCTTGAACTTCTTCTGCGTCGAGTTGTTCATGCCCGTCGCGGCGTTCAGCACGTCCACCATCACCGCGGGATCCAGTCCGAAGCGCTGGCCGATCAGCAGTGCCTCGATGCCGATCATGAACCCGCCGGCGGACACCAGGTTGTTCAGCGCCTTCATCGCCTGGCCCGACCCGACCGCGCCGGTGCGCAGCACCGAAGTGCCCATCGCCGCCAGCACCGGCAGCACCGAATCGATGATCGCGCTGTCGCCGCCGACCATGATCGCCAGCTCGCCGGTCTTGGCACGCGGCACGCCGCCCGACACCGGCGCATCGATCATGTGCGAGCCGAGCTCCATCACCTTCTCGGCCAGAATCTGCGTGACCGACGGCACGCCGGAGCTCATCTCGATCACCACAGTGCCAGGCTTCATGCCCGCCATGATCGTATCGTCGCCGGTCGCCAGCACGTGCTCGACGATCTTGCTGGTCGGCAACATGGTGATGACCACGTCCGATGCCGCGGCGAGCTGCTTCAGCGTATCGGGAGCATCGCCGCCGACCTGCTGGGCAAAGTTGTTCGCCACCTCGCGACGCGAGTCATTGACATGCACGGAGAAGCCGGCGTGCACCAGACAGGCCGCCATCGGCCAGCCCATGTTGCCCACGCCGACGAATCCGATGCTTGGCTTGTCGGCCATCAGTCGGCACCTTTCGCGCTGTCGACTTCCTTGAACACCTCGGTAGCGATGCGAAACGCTTCGAGGCAGGCGGGAATCCCGCAATACGCACCGATCTGCAGCAGGATCTCCTTGATCTCGTCACGCGTCACGCCATTGGTCAGCGCCGCACGCAGGTGCAGCCGGAATTCCGCACCGCGATTGAGTGCTGCCAGCATCGTCAGGTTGATCATGCTGCGCGTCTTGCGCGACAGGCCGGGGCGCGTCCAGATCATGCCCCACGCGACCTCCGTGGTGATCTGCTGGAACGCCGCGTTGAAATCGTCGGCGCGCGTCAGCGAGCCATCGACGTAATCACCGCCAAGTACGTCGCGGCGCACCTCCAGGCCTTTCTTGAACAGCTCGCTCTGATATTCCGGGCGATTGGGAATGTTGGCCATGCGCGTCACCTCCGTTACCAGTGCGCGGACGGTAGAGAGCCCCTGCCGGGGCTGCAAGCTGTCGCGCGGGAGCCAGATGTTTCATTATCCGGCAGTTCGTACGGGCGACAACGAGCGACATCGGGGAGACTTCTGATGGGGGAGATGGCAGGGACCGACGATGTCGACATGGTGCGCCTCTGGCAGCAGCCGAGCGATGTCGCCGAACGGTTGTGCCAGCGCTTTTACGATGAGGTATATCGGGCGTGCTTTCCCAGGGCCGATGAGACCGAAGACCCGACAATCTGGCTCCCGCTGATGCTGCATCCGCCGGCGGGAACGCCGCGGGTTTTCATCATTCTGGCCTGCCAGCGCGATCAAGCCGCTCCGGTCAGCGGCGGCATCGTGTTCGAGCACTACCGCGGGTCCGGTGACTGGCTGGCGACCTATATCGCCGTCCATCCGTCAGCACGCCGCACCGGCATAGCGAGGACGCTGGTGGCGGCCATGATCGAGACGATTGCGCAGGAAACCGCAGCGTCCGTCTGGCAGCTTTACGCCGAAGCCGAGGACCCAACCCGACTTCCGGACGACGATCAGGCGATGGGCTGGAAGCGTTTGTCGGCGCTGTCGGCGCTCGGGTTCCGCTGGATCCAGATCGATTATGTCCAACCCGCCCTGGGCCCGGCCAAGCGGGAGGTTGCCGACCTCCTGCTGCTGTGCTGGCAACAACAACCCACAAGCGACGTGGTATCAACACCTGCGCGGCTGGACGCCTTTCTGCGCGAATTCTATCAGGCCAACGATCAGCCGGGGGCGTCATCGCTCGCATCGATGTCCGCTGAGCTGGCGAGGATCGATCGGCTTCCCGTGAGCGATCTGCCTCGAACCGCGGACAACATGCCTGCCCGCTACGACCACATTCTCGGCACCGCCCATGCCGTGACCTTGCGTCTCACGTTCATTTCATTCCAGTTATCGCCCTTGCCGACAGGACCGCGGCAAGGGCGCGATATCGCCGAGATCGCCCTCAACGAAATCCGTCCGCTCGATCCGTCGCATCGCAATGTCGCCGCGGCTCGCATGTTGTCGGATCCGTTCGCGTCATTCCATGCCGACATCACCGTCCCCTTTGCATCGGCAAGCAGCATGCCGGTGATCCTGCAGTGCGAACCGTTCCGCTCGGATCCGGCTGGCGAACCGGGAAGCTGTTCGCCGCCCATCGTGCGCATCGCGTTTCCGCCCGAACTGCGCACTCGCTGGGAGGGCGAGATCCGCACCACACGCTTCAGCGCCGACGAGCAGGGGGACTGGGTCGTCGAGGCGCGGTTCATCGACAGTGTCGCGTTCTATGAAAGCGGCTACATCGCCTATTCAGTGGCATTCGTCTTCGGCATCGGCGACCATCGCCTCGCCGAAATCAATGCCGCCGCGATCCTGGCCGTTGCCTCGCTGGCCGGCGCGGCCGGTCAGGTGGTCGGGAGCCCGGTCAGGATGGCATTGGATGGCGAGGCCCCCGTACCACCGAACGACATGCTGCGGCGGCGTCTTGCGGCATTGGCGGCGCGGCCGGATCACACAGGCTGTACGGTGTTCACCGTCATCGGCAATATCACCGACAGCGCACTGCGCGAGCGATTGCGACGGGCGCTGCTGGCGATGACCTTCCCCGACCCGGCACGACCTGATCCGGCGCCAAACACCAAGGCCACCGTGAGCGTGGAGGTGATCGGCACCGAGCGCCAGCGCCACGTCCTCACCGCGGCCGAGGCGGCGGCCAGACGGACCGGTACGGTCGACGACTTCACCCTCCGGCTCGCCGGCCTGGTACAGAATGTGCTGGACTTCGCCGAGCAGGACGCGATCGAGGTGAACGATTCCCTGGCTGACGCCTTCCGCCTCGGGGAAGAGATAACTTTCGCCCACCGCGACATGTCGATCCGATTCAGTCCATTTTCACGCGCCTACGACGAGTGCTGGCACAGCCTGGGAGGCGAGCCTTACTGGCTGCTGGTCGAACTGATCCTCTGCCATAACGCGAAACTGCTGGCGGACCTGCATGCCGACATGCGTCGTGAACAGGGCGATACCGGGCTGTCCGGGTTGCTGCAGAAGCTGTTGATCGTTCCCGAGGCTCTCGAGGGCGACCCGGACGATGCCCGAGAGCGTCTTCGCCGAACTCACAGCCGCCGCATTCGACTGGCCTATTACATTCCAAACATTTTCAGGTACCCCACTGAACAGGGATTGTACGCCCTGTTCGAGAAGGCCCGTGGTCTCCCCGTCCAGCGCCAATACTTCCTGACGCTTGAGAATACGATCGAGCGCATGGAGCGGGAATTTTCACTGCTCGCCGAAACGATCGCCGAGGAGAGACGCAAACAGGCGGACCGAAAACGCAACAACCTGCTGGTGGCAATCGGCGCGGCGCAAGCAGCCGGCGTTTTTGCAGCATTCGCATCGGTGTCGATGGCGTTCGCCGCCTTGAACAACGACACCCTCACGAAATTCCTGACCGAGATAGATTCCGAGTTGCCGCTGGATATGGTTGGCAGGGCCTTGACCCATGTGCCGGAGGTGGTTCCGATGCGGGCTGTCGCGGCCTCGGTCTGGCCGTTGGTGTTGACCCTCGGCCTCGTCTGCGCGAGTGCCAGTTTTCTTGGGACGATGGCGCTGATGGCCATTCTGCAACGATCGCGGGTATTGGTAGTGATTGCAGGGTTGCTGATCCCGGCGGCAATCGTGCTGGCAGGCTCTCTCCTGGTATGGGGACTGGGTTTGCCCGTGATAGACGTGACCTTCGCAATTTGCCTTGTGGCCACGGTCATCCCGGCGATCACGCTCCGATTCTGGTGGGATTCACGATCCGGCACCAAGGCCGGACGCTAGCCGGCAACAGAGGAGATCCATCATGACCATGGCAGCAGCCGTCACCTACGAGGTTCTTGCACTGCGTTACGGCATCTTCGATGGGCGCTTGCAGTTCCAGAACTACATCATTCCGGACGATCATGCAGCACCCGATCCGCTGGACTTCTACGTGTTCGCCATTCGCGGCAATGGCCGCACCATCGTGATGGATACCGGGTTCAATCCCGTTTCGGCGAAGCGGCGCGGACGCGAATTGCTGCGCACTCCCGCCGATGCGTTGTTACAGGCCGGGATCGATCCTGCTGAGGTTCGCGATGTGGTGCTGACGCATATGCATTGGGATCATGCCGGTGGCATGGAGTATTTCCCCAAGGCGACGTTCCATCTGCAGGCAGCCGAGATGGCGTATTGCACCGGCCCCTGCATGTGCCAGCCGTTCCTGCGCCGGCCGTTCGACATCGACGATGTGCAGAGCGCGGTACGCGCGCTGTACACCGATCAGCTGCGCTTCCATGAGGTACCGCGGAAATCGCACCAGGCATCACGGTGCATCTGATCGGCGGGCATTCCGGCGGCATCCAGTCGATCCGCGTACCCACCGAGCGCGGCTGGGTGGTGTTGGCAGGCGATGCCACGCATCTCTGGGGCAATATCCGCAAGCGCATGCCGTTCCCGGTGGTGGTCGATGTCGCGCGCATGCTGAAGGGGTTCGAGATTCTGGAAGGCCTGGCCGACGGCCCGGACCATATTATTCCGGGCCATGATCCGCTGATCCTGAAGCGCTTCCCGCCGGTGGCGGGCTATCCGGACACGGTGCGGGTGGACCTGCCGCCGATCGCGTAACGCAGCGCGGACATCGGCATAATGCCCCCGGCGACTGCCGACCCACGACAAGCAACCGGGCCGTCACGCCAGGCCGCACCCCAATGATCGCAGAATGCCGACCATGCCTGCTGCTCGCGGGCCGCCAGAGAGTCACGGAGTTGTCGCATGACACCCATCATGGCTTCTTCCGTCACGCCGTCGCTGTGCATCACGAGCCGGATCAGCGGGTCGTGCAGCAGATCGCCCGAACCGTCGTCGTCCATCCATCCAGCGCACATCCTGACCTCCCGATGCGAGTGCGTGAGCTTAGGCGGGCGCGTGTTGCAGGCAGTTGTGCGAATGGTAACAGCCTATGTCATTCGCATCACGACGAGGTGTGGATTGCATAACCATTGGTCATGTGATCCGCGGACGCATCGTCGGGCGCTGTCTGCTCGGCTAACCTGGCACGCCTGCTGGCGAACCGGCGTGTCCACGCGAGCAGCAGCGCCACCGTACCGATGGCAATCATCGGCTCCGCCACGACAGCGACGTGAAGCGGCAGAACAAATGCGGCGGTGATGCCGAGCGCCGCCTCGGCCAGGCACGCCACGCCCCAGACCAGCGTCAACAGCCGCATCGCGCTGCGGAAGCCCGGACGAGACAGGCGCTGGTTCCATTGGGCCGTCTTCGCCGCCGGCTCTCCGGGCGCGAAATGCCGGGCCACGAAGAACATCAGCGGCCGCCGCATCGGCAGTGACACCAGGCACGCCGCGCCGAACAGCGCGAACGCCGGCGCGGCCTTCACCAGAGCGAAGCGCGGATCGCCAACACATAGTGCGACAACCAGCCCCAGGATCAGGCTTGCCAGCACGATGATGCCCACCACGTCGATGCTGCGTGACCTACGCCACGACGACAGCACGCCGAACGCAGGGAACACTGCGGCGATCGCGAGCGCGCCGATGATCGAAACACCGACCCGTTCCAGCAACTGCAGGGCCAGCCACGGCAGGCCCACATCGATGACCAGGCCGCGTAGTCCCGGTCCGGTATTCGGCGACGATGCGTTGGGGGATTCGGCTGTCTCTGGCATGGTGCGCCTCCCTGTTCCGGTACCGATTGGTACCTTGCTGGTCTCAATACGGTACTACAGGGTACCGTTGCAAGCATTTTTTCGGGTGCTCGGCGCCCGCACTCGCACGTAGTGCGGTTGAAGAAGGGTTTTGCCCATACCGGTTATCCTGATGCATCAACACAGCCCCCCTCTTTATCCATGATCTGATCCTGTTGTCAGCCGCCTTCGTCGATGATGGCCGGAGACAGAAGGCGATCGATCAATGCCTGTCGTTCAGCTTGGCGGACCATCCAGACCTGGGGGCTCTCCGGCAGGGCGCCGAAACGGCGATTGCTATGGTCCGCGCGCTGGCTGACCGAACCGAAACGGCACTACAGGAGTCTTGCCGGGCACAGAACAGGCTCGACTGAACCGAGCGGAAGCCACGCTGGGCACCCGAAGTGCGTAACCGGTCGTGTTCAGGAAGCCTACTTTCGGAAGACTTCGATTGCTGCTGGCTTCGGAAAGGATGACGGGTGGAGACGCCCAGTTATCGAAAGCAAACGCTACCGGGACCGTGCTGTCAGTCAGCTACCATTTCTGCTTGAGTATCCTGGGTTCGCGCCCGCAGGCAGCGTGAACTGTTACGGGAGGGGACGAGTGATGACGATGCTGGCCGACATTCCCGAGGCGGATTCTATCGCCGCTGAGTTCAGTGTCTCTGCGGCGATCCATGCCAGCGATTTCATGTACCATTATCACCTTGGCCCGGATTCCAAGCAGGAAATGCGAGCGCAGGCGACGCACTACTACTTCAGCGATGGCGCTAGGTCTGCCGCACACCTTGACGAACTGATCGCACACCTTCATCCCGACCACAGCATGCGCACGTTACGTTTGCTCGAATTCGCATCTGGATACGGGATGGTTTCTCGGCATCTTAACCGAATGAAAGAGCGTTATGCACTCACTGCCTGCGATATCCATGAACAGGCAATCGAATTCTTGCAGACAGCAATAGAGGTGGACGCCGTCCTATCGAGAACCGACCCGGATGATCTAAGTCTTCCTCAGAGTTTTGACGTGGTATTTGCACTATCGTTCTTCTCACACGTTCCGGATGGAACCTGGGGCCGCTGGTTACGAAAGCTATATAGTACGCTCGCTAACGATGGCCTGCTGATCTTCACGACTCACGGCCGGGGAGCTCACGACAGAGCGGGGCGCCCGCATTTCCTACCAGAAGGCTGCTGGTACGCGGCCGCAAGCGAGCAAGCGGACCTTCGGCCTGAAGATTATGGAACTACTCTGGTGGAACCATTCTACGTGTTTCAGCAAATCGAGCGTTGCGCGGACGCCTCGATGGTCCTTTTTGAGGAGGGGTCGTGGTGGGCTGATCAAGACACGTATGTGGTGCGGAAAGCCCCGGGATCCTTTCGCCGGCGCTTGCGGCCGCGATGCGAGGAGAGTGCCGCCAATCAACGTATTACCGATCTTGTGGCAGAAAATAGGGCGTTGCGGGATTCGATTGACGTCATTCATGCCTCGCGTTCCTGGCGCGTGACATCCCCCATGCGAATGCTTTCGAGGCTCGTGAAAGGAAGAACCTAAGTATTCGGAAGCCGTGCGCTCGGGCGACACGTCGGATGGCCCAATATGTGGAGTCCCAGCGCCGGAGAAGCAGCCACGTGCCGCGACTTACCATAACGTCCAGTCGCTGGCTGTAATCTCCAGGAAGGCCGCTTTCCGAAGACGACTGCTCGGCGGGCACAGGTCGATGCAGGCATATGAAACGCTGCTACACCTGTTCGGGCGCCTCGATGTAGATCCCGCCGTCCGCCACGCGCACCGGTATCGGGCGCAGGCGAACCCGCGGATCACCCGGATGACGGCCGGTGTCGAGATTGAACTCGTAGCCGTGCCACGGACAAACCACATGCCGATCCTTGCCGAAGCGCAGACCGCGGCTGGTCATGTCCGGCATGATGATTTCCTCGACCCGGTTGAACAGCTTGCCTTGGCAAACCGGGCCGCCGTGATGCGGGCAGCGGTTCTCATAGGCCACGAACCGCTCGCCGAGCTTGAATATGCCGACTTCCAGTTCGCCGACGGCAACGACGCGATAGTCGCCATCCGCCAGGTCGCTGCTCGCGCCGACCATGATCTCGGTCATCGTTCCTCTCCAGTCACAGTCTGGCCACCGGGCGTTGGAACCACATCGCGATGTCGAACGGATTAAGGTCGGCGGCGCGGATCATGGCGCAGGCTGTCACCGCCGTCTCGGTCGCAGTCACCGCATCGGCCTCGAACGGCGCGAATTCGCCGTCCGCCGCTTCGGCCTTCGCGGCATAGGCCTTCACCGCCGCCGTCAGTACGCGACGCAATGCATCGTCCGGGATCGCCTGCGGTTCGCCTCGCTGCACGCCGCGTCCACCAAATCGCAGAACGGCGCGGCGATATCCGCCGAGCACGACACACCGACACTCACTTGGCGAACGCCGGCTCTCGCGAGGGCACCTTGGCAAGCTTGTGCGGCGGCACCTCGAAGCCGAAGGCGCGCGCTGCGTTCAAGCCAAGAATGTTGCGCTTGGCCTGCTCCGACAGGAACGGCAGGTTGGTAATCGTCGTCGGCAGATCGAAATCCCAGTGCGGCCAGTCCGACGCGAACAGCAGTTGGCTATCCGCCTTGATCGCTTCCATCGTCGCCTGGGTCAGCTTGAGGTTGCTGGTCTCCAGCGGCTGACTGGTGAAATACATGTCCTGGATGTACTCGCTGGGCCGCCGCCGCAGCATCGGCGCCTCCGACGTGCGCATCATGTATTCGGAATCCAGCCGCTGCATCATGAACGGCACCCAGGCCAGCCCGCTCTCCACCCAGATCACCTTTAGCTTGGGAAACCGCTCGGGAATGCCGTTAATGATCCAGTTGGTCAAATGGATCATGTTGAAGTAGCAGAACGAGATTGCGTGCATCGAGATGAAGCGGTTGACCTGCTTCATCGACTCGTCGCCCCAGTGGAAGCCGGAGTGGAATGCCAGCGGCTTGTCCGCCGCCTGCAATGCGGCATAGAGCCGCATGTAGCTGTTGTGATGTACCGGCTTGTAGCGCGTGGAGACCACGGTGAACCCAATGACGCCCGGCTGATCGGCGAACTCCTCCACGACTTCGACGCACGCATCTGGGTCGTTGAACGGCAGATACATCATCGCCTTGATGCGCGGCTCGCGCGGCAGCAGTTCCTCGACCAGCCAGCGGTTGAACGCGCGTCCCAGCGCAACCTCGACCTCGGCCTGGGGATGCATGCCAAGCAGCAGCATCGGCGTGGGGAATGCGACGGTGTAGTCGATGCCCATGCTGTCCATCGCGCGCCGCACCAGCTCGACCTGGCGATGCGTGCCCTCGCCGATCACCGCGTCCGACTGCTGGCCGTGCGGAATGCGGCCGAACATGTCCTGATAGAGCATGCCGGGCTGAACGTTCAGCAGCCCCGGCGGCGAGCCGCCGCGCTCACGGAATGATATCGCGGCATGGCGCAGGTAGTCATTGTCGATACGGTCGGTGATCTCCGACCAGAACGCCGTCTCGGTCACGTGCGCGTCGATGTCGACGATGAAGTAATCGGCGAGCTTGCGCATGCTCTTCGACGCATGCGCCAACACGTCGCGCGTGTCGGTCCGGTTGGTGATCTTGGCCAATTCGCGCACCGCTGACGGGGTCTTGGATTGGCTGCCGGTGCCGGATGATCTCGTCATGGGGCGTCCCCTGCTTGCGTCGGCTGATGCGACGCCTGGAAGGATCGAAACCTGATGTCGTCTGCGGATCATATACCGGATTCGCGCGTCATCACCAGCCAGGGCGTGGCGCCTCGGCGCACCTCCCAGACCGACAGCAACTGATCGATCTCAGGCACTCCGCCAAACCATGCCGGTAGGCTCGGCCTGGCCGCCAGCCCGTCCAGGATGGCGATATGATGCGTCGCGGCCAATCGGGACGCCAACAACGTGGACACCGGCTCCCGACCATCATGCGCTTCAACCACCAGGTCGAAATCCGCCAGTGCCGGCTGCGTCGCCGGATCGAGCAGGCGGACTTCGGCACCCTCGATATCGCATACGACCAGCACACGACGCCCGGCATGGCGCGCAAATTTGCCGCCGACTGGAGCGTCAGTGATCACGACCCGGTCAGCGACGTCATTCAGTACGGCAAGTTCGCGGCAAAGAGCACGCGCCGCAGGATCTATGTCGAAGGCAAAAATTTCGGCCGCAGGCAGCAGTCGCGCAAGACCCACCGCATAATAGCCCTCGGCACAGCCGATATTCAGCACCACGTCGTAGCCGGCAGCGACGAGCCTGCCCAGGCTCGGCTGCAACGGAGCTTCGTAACAGCCTAGCAGTTTGGGAATGAAGCACCCTTCCGATGCACGGGGCAACAGCCGCATGCCCGCGAACAGGCCATCCACGACGCACAGTCCAAGCGCCGAGGCAACGCGGGGGCACAGCACCTCCAGCCGATAGTTCGCGGCGAGTTGGAGCAGGCTGCGCGACACCTCGTCATGCGTGCCGGACGCCTGCATGATCTGGCTCAGGTGATGCGCGACCGAGGCGGCAAGAGCGTCACTCACCGCCGCATGCTGCGCCAATGGTGATGAACCCGCCGTAAACGCATTGGACGGTCCGTGCACTGACTGATTGAGCCGCCGGCTTCGAACAGCCGCCGTTCACCGGATGGCAAGCGGTCGGTGCCATAAGCCCGACATGGACCCAACCGCCTACGATGCACTGTCCATTCTTCAGACGGCGGCCGATGCACATCGCGCAGGCAGCCTCGATGCGGCGGAAGCAGGCTATCGCGCCGTTCTCGCACATGATCCGGAAAATGCCGACGCCCTGCATCTGCTAGGCGTGGTCCAGCGCGCGCGCGGCCACCAGGAGCAGGCGATAACGCTGATTCGCCGTGCGCTGCAATTCGCCCCCTGGCTGTCCGACGCACATGCCAATCTCGGCAATGCGCTGTGTGATGTGCTTCGCTTCGACGAGGCAGCGGCGGCCTATGCGGCCGCTCTGGAGCTGAACCCTGCGCTGTTGACCATCAGAAGCCGACTGGTGGATGCCCTGCACGCCGCGTCCCGTGTGCATCTGCAGCGCGGCGCACACGCAGCAGCACGCGAACGGTTGCAGACCGCATTGCGGCTTGATCCTGATCGGCTCGATCTGATCGAAGCGCTGCTGCCGCTGTCGCTCGACGCCGACCTGCTCGACACGCTGCTGCTGGCCGAACACGCGTGGCGCCTGGATGGATCGGAGGCGAGCTGGCAGCGCCTGTGGGATCTGCACAATCGCGCAGGTGTCGACGTCGCGCGCTGCTGTGCCTTCGCCGCTGCTGATCCGGAATGTCCAATGCGCCAGGTCGCGCTGGGCAATGCGCTGCGCCGCGCCCGCCGTGGTCAGGAGGCAGAGACGCGCTACCGCGCTGCGATCGCGCGTGCTCCACAAGAACCGTTCGCCGCGGTGCGTCTTGCCTGCCTGCTGCTGGAACAGGGCCGCTACGAAGCCGCGGATCGGCTGCTGCGGCAGGCCGAGTCATTGCATCACGGACGCGCGGCGGCGATGCGGTTCGGTCGGGCCTTTCTCGATGCACAGCGCGCACGCGAGTTGCCTCCGCTCGATGAACCGCTGATGGCCGGTGACTCGAGCGCGCCGCTCGTGGTCTTCGCCGCCTGTGACGGCGGGTATTTCGAGCGCTTCTCCTCGGCGCTGCTGCATTCGGCAGTGCGCAACGCCGGGCTGCACTGCTGCTTCCACCTGCACGTCGTCAATCCTCCCGAGGACGTCGCCCGCCGGGTCGCGGCATATGATGTGCAGCTTGGCAGCCCCGGCATCGCACTGTCGGTCGAGCACGTGGACACGACGGGCTGGGACGCGGAGACAATTCGAACCTATTTCGCCTGCGCCCGCTTCCGGCTGCTGCCGCATCTGATGGCCGCATATCGGCGGCCGATACTGATGCTCGACACCGATTTGATCGTGCTGCGCGACCTGTCCGCACTGATCGACGCCGCAAGCGAGGGCGATCTGGCCCTCGTTGCCACGGACTTTCACAGCATGGAGCCATGGAACTGGTTCTGGGCCGATGTCGTGTTCGCCAATTCCACCGCCCTTTCACGCGACTATTTCGCTACCGTGGCGGGCTACATCAACACGCATCTGGAGACCGGGAAGGAGCACTGGTTCCTGGACCAGATCGCGCTGGCCGCCTGTCTGCTTAACGGATTCCAGGGGCGACCGGCGCCACGTGTCGTATTCCTGCCCTCGGACATCCACCGGCTGCACATCGAGTACCTCGACGGCTCCGACAACACTCCGGGCGAGTGCGTGCTGTTCTGGTCGGCACATGCCAGCACGATCGACGCCGCCAAGACGCTCGCAATGCCTCGCTACCGCGACTACGTCCTGGATTGATCAGCGGAGCCCCAGCTTTTCACTTTCCATCTGCGCACCGCCCCGCCACCTTGGCGCCATGCGCTCGTTCTCCCGCCTGCTCCGCCGTGTACTCACCGCGCTGGGCACGATTGTGCTGCTGGTGGCTGCAGTCATCACCGGCGCCCTGTCGCTCACCCTGCCGCCGCGCTCGCAACAGGCACGCATTCCCGGGTTGACCGGACCGGTTGACATTAGCTTCGATGCCGACGGCATCCCGCGCATCCATGCCGCGTCTGGGATCGACGCCGCCGCAGCGCTCGGCTTTGTCCATGCGCGCGACCGTATGTTCCAGATGGACCTGATGCGCCGGGCAGCGTCAGGGCGGCTGTCGGAGATCGCGGGGCCGGCGACGCTCGACTACGACCGCACGATGCGTACCCTGGGCCTGCGGCGGAGCGCGGTGCAGGATTTTTCGACTTTGCCCGCAGAGACGCGTGCCATGCTGGAAGCTTATGCACGCGGGGTGAATGCCTGGATCGCCGCGCGCGGACGCTTCAGCGCGCCTGAGTTCCTGGCACTCGGCGCACCCGAACCATGGCAGGCGTCCGACAGCCTGCTGTGGGGCGAGACCATGGGGCTATGGTTGTCATTCAACTGGCGCACCGAACTGTCCCGCCTCGCGCTCTCAGGCCACGTGCCGCAGCAGATGATCGACGAGCTCTGGCCGCCCTCGGGCGGTCCCGGACAGCCGCAGGCAGGCATCGCACCAGCCCGACAATTTGCCCGCGCCGCCGCCGACCTGCTAAGCGTGCTGCCGCAATTCCCGGAGCCGTTCACCCTGCCCGATACCGCCTCCAACGAGTGGGCGGTGGACGGGCACCACACCGCGACCGGCGCGCCGCTGCTCGCCGGCGACCCGCACCTGGCGTTCGGCTTCCCCGGCATCTGGTATCTGTCGCGGATCGAGACGCCCGACGGTATACTGGCCGGCGCCACGGCGCCCGGGGTGCCGTTCCTGGTACTTGGCCACAACGGCCATATCGCCTGGACCTTCACTACTACCGGCGCCGATGTGCAGGACGTGTTCATCGAGACGCCGGCAGGACCCGGCCAGTACCAGACGCCCGACGGCCCGCGCCCCTTCACCGTGCACGAGGAGCGCATCAAGGTCCGCGGTGAGCCCGACCAGATGCTGACAGTCCGCGAAACCCGCCACGGCCCCGTAATCAGCGACCTGCATCCCGACGGCGACCGCATCCTGGCAGTCGCCATGGCCAACCTGGCTCCGCACAACACCGCCGCGGCCGGATTGCTGGCGCTGAACCAGGCGCAGGACGTGGCGGCCGCCGGCAAGGCTGCCGCACTGATCACCTCGCCGGTGCAGAACCTGCTGGTCGCCGACCGCGAGCACATTGCGCTTTATGTCACCGGCCGCGTGCCGATCCGCCGCGCTGGTGACGGCTCGGCGCCGGTGCCGGGCGACGGCTCGCATGACTGGATAGGCTGGGCGTCGGGCGATCAACTGCCGCACTACATAGACCCCCCAAGCGGACGACTGGTCAACGCCAACGACCGCGTCGCACCGCCGGATTTTCCGACGTTCCTGGGGCGCGATTGGTTCGGCGACTGGCGCTCCAGGCGGATCCGTGAGCTGCTGGACCGCTCCAACCGCCTCACCCCAGCCGATTTCGCCCGCATGCAGCTCGACGTGCATTCGAGCTTCGCCCAGCAGATCCTACCGGCACTGCTGGCAGTTCCGGCCGTAAACGACGATGTCGTGCGCCGGGCCCAGGCGCTGTTGAAGGACTGGGACGGCAGCATGACCATGAACGCGCCGCAGCCGCTGATCTTCAACGCCTGGGTGCACCGTTTCTTCGGCCTCGTGCTCCAGCAGGCCGGCATCGGCATCAACGACAGCGGTCCGCTAGCGGAATTCGTCGCCTACGTGTTGTCGCCGGGGCCTGCCCCCGGCGTCGATCCCAGGGGCGCACACTGGTGCGGCGGCAACTGCACCGCCGCCTTGCAGACAGCGCTGACGGACGCGGTCCACGAGCTGGTCGCGCGGTTCGGCAATGACCCTGTGCAATGGCGCTGGGGCGACGCTCACCCGGCGGTCTTCGCGCATCCGATGCTGCGCGGTCTGCCGGTACTCGGCGCGCTCGGGACACTCAGCATCCCGAGCCCCGGCGACGACACCACCATCGATCGCGGCGGTCCGGCGTATAATCAGTTTCAATCCGTCCATGGTCCGGAGTATCGAGGGGTGTATGATCTCGCCGATCTCGACCGTTCGCTGTTCATCATGGCTCCCGGCCAGTCGGGCAATCTGCTCAGCCGGCATTCGCGGGATTTCCTTGTGCGGTGGCGTGACGGCGCGACAATCACGCTTGGCCCGCAACCGGACGCAATCACGGCAACCATTCAGTTGACCCCATGATCTACCGCATGACACCGATGGACGAGGAGTATCTGCTTGGCGGCGTGCTGACGCGGCGCGTGTTCGCTTTCCTGACCGACATACTGCTGATCGGACTGATCTGGCTGACGCTGTGCATCGCGCTGGTGCTGTTCGGCGTGCTGACGCTCGGTCTCGGCCTGCCAGCCTTGGGCATCCTGCCGTTCGTGCCATTCTGCTACCACATGCTGTTTCTGGCAGGCCCGGTATCGGCCACGCCGGGCCAGTCGGCGCTCGGTCTGATTGTCCGGCGCAACGACGATTTTGGCCGTCCGACGCTGGGCCAGGCGGCCGTCTCCACGCTGCTGTTCTACGTGACGCTGGCCACCACCGGGTTGTTGCTGCTGGTGGCCCTGGTCTCTGTGCGCCACCGTACGATGCACGACATGATCAGCGGGCTGGTGGTGGTGCGGTCGCGGGCGTTGACCCGCGGCCTCGGGTCCTGGAACATGCAGGGCGGATCACCCTACGCATGAGCTACAAAGCCCCGCGCCGGCCGCAGTTCTTCTACACCACGGCCCCCCTGCCCTGCCCGTATCTGGCGGGCCGGACCGAGCGCAAGGTGGTGACCGAAATCACTGGGCCCGACGCGGAGACACTGCACGACCGGCTGTCGCGCGCCGGCTTCCGCCGCAGCCACAACATCGCCTATGCGCCGGTGTGTCCGTCCTGTCAGGCCTGCGTGCCGATCCGTATTCCGGTGGCGACGTTCCAGCCCGGGCGAACCCTGCGTCGCATCGCCCGCATCAATGCGCTCCTGGAGGGGTTCGAGGTGCCGTCGCGCGCCACGGCCGAGCAGTTCCAGTTGTTCCAGCGTTACCAGCAGGGGCGCCATGGCGACGGCGACATGGCGACGATGAGTTTCTACGACTACCGCGCCATGGTGGAGGACACGCCGATCGAGACCTTCATCGTGGAGTTCCGCGATCCCGATGACCGCATGGTGAGCGCGTGCCTGGCGGACAAGCTGGGGGACGGTCTGTCTGCGGTCTATTCGTTCTTCGCGCCGGGATTGGAGAAGCGGTCTCTCGGCACCTACGCAATCCTGTGGCTGATCGAGCGCGCGAAGTCGCTGGGACTGCCGTATGTGTATCTCGGCTATTGGGTGCCGGAGAGCCGGAAGATGGCGTACAAGTCGCGGTTCCGGCCGGCCGAGGTGCTGGCGAGCGGGGCATGGCGGATGCTGACCGAGGCGGATGTCGGCGATGGTGCCGTGGCGACGCAGGAGGCGCTGGTACCGGAGTTGGCGGTCTGATCACGTAGCAGCCATTCATACGTAACAGCCCAGGTCATCCTCGCGAAGGGAGCTGTTGACAGGTCACGGGTGAGTACCAGTTAACGTGTCGATGGCACCGCCCGCCGACCCGTCCGGCCGAGATTACGCCACGCCTGCGGCTGGCGGCGATGCAGTCATTGCCGCATTGCAGGCGGAGATAACCGTGCTTCGCGCTGAGAATTCGGCCCTGACGAAGCGGCTGACGGAATTGGAGCGCCGTCTTGGGCTGAACAGCAGCAACAGCGGCAAGCCACCGTCGAGCGACGGGCTGAAAAAGCCGCCGCGGGTCAGCAGCCTGCGCGAACCGTCAGGCAAGAAGACCGGCGGCCAGAAGGGGCATCCTGGCACGACGCTTTGCCGGGTTGAAAAGCCCGATGCCACGATCGAGCATTATCCAGAAGCCTGCGCTGCGTGCGGTGAGCCTTTGACCACGGCGATGGCGAGCGGCCATGTTTCCCGGCAGGTGTTCGATCTGCCGGAACCGAGGCCGCTGCTCGTTACCGAGCACCGCGCCTATTGCTGCCGTTGCGCGGCCTGCGGCACGCAGACGCGGGCGGCATTTCCCGAGGGCGTTGCCGCGCCGGCGCAATATGGCAAGCGGATCGGCGCATTTGTGCTCTATCTGCTGCACTACCAGTTGCTGCCCGAGAAGCGTCTGGCCGAACTCATGGCACATCTCTTCGGTGTGCATCTGGTCACCGCGACCATCGCCCGGATCAGCCAGGATTGTGCGGGGCGATTCCAGGGCTTTGCCGATGCCGTGCGCGACCACGTCGCGGCGGCACCTGTCAAGCACATGGACGAAACCGGCTTCCGGATTGGCGGCAAGACGCAGTGGCTGCACATCGCCTCGACCATCTGGCTCACTTTCTACCGTGTCTCGCCGCGGCGTGGCAGCCTGCTGGCACATGTCACGGGCATTGTCGTGCACGACCACTGGAAGCCGTACTACACCCTGAAAGGCGTGCTGCACGCGTTGTGCAACGCGCATCATCTGCGCGAACTGAAGGCGCTGGTCGAGATCGAGAAGGAAGACTGGGCGCACAAGATGCAACGCCTGTTACGACGCGCCTGCCACGCAACGAACCTCGCGCGCGAGCGGGGCGTCGCACTGAAGCCGGGTCTGATTGGGCTGATCGAGCGTCGTTACGACCTGATCCTCGCGCAAGGCTTTGTGTTCCATGAGGCACAGCCCACACTGATCCCTGCCGAGGTCAAGGCCAGGCGTCGTGGCCGCCGGCCCCGGCGGGTTGGCCACAACCTCCTGCTGCGCCTCAGCACCCGTAAGCGGGACGTGCTCCGCTTTCTCATCGATCCGTTGGTGCCCTTTACCAACAACCTCGCCGAGCGCGACGGGCGGATGATGAAATTGCGCCAGAAGATCTCCGGCGGATTCCGTTCCGAGCAAGGCGCCAACGAGTTCGCCGTGATACGCTCGCTCCTCTCAACCGCAAGGAAGCAGGGTTGGGACATGCTCATGGCTCTGACCAGCGAACCCGGCCATTTGATCGCCGATCTGCGCGTGGGTTGACCCGTTCGGCTACCTAGCAGCCTGTCGGACTTAACGCGACGCGGAAGCGGGCGGTAGAATCGGCGCACACGATTGGCACTGCCGGACCCCCGTCTCATGAGCAACTTCCGCCCGACCAACCGCGACATGGACGTCCTGATGCCGCCATCGGTCGATGAGTGGCTGCCGCAACGCCACCTCGCGCGGTTCGTTGTGGAAGTGATCGAGGGACTGGACCTGCGGGCAATGACCGGCAGCTACCGGGGCTCGGGCGAGGCATCCTACCACCCTCGGCTGCTGTTGGGCCTTATCATCTACGGCTACGCGACCGGGGTGTTTTCCAGCCGCAACCTGGAACGGGCGACGCATGATTCGGTGGCGTTCCGCTTCATCGCCGCCAACGAGCATCCCGACCACGACACCATCGCCACGTTCCGCCGCCGCTTCCTGCCGCAGATCGAGGCGCTGTTCGTGCAGGTGCTCGGTGTGGCCCGCGAGATGGGGGTGTTGAAGCTCGGCACGGTGGCGCTGGATGGCACCAAGATCCACGCCAACGCCAGCCGCCACAGCGCGCTGTCGTACGAGCACGCCAGCAAGATCGAGGCACAGTTGAAGGCCGAAGTGGCTGATCTGCTGGGTAAGGCGGAGGCGGCTGATCAGGCGGATGTGCCGGACGGGATGCAGGGTCCCGAGGAACTGGCGCGGCGCGAGAAGCGGCTGGCCGGGATCGCTCGCGCCAAGGCGGTGATCGAGGCGCGGGCGAAGGAACGCCATGCGCGCGAGCGAGCCGAATTTGAGGCCAGGATGGCGGAGCGTGAGGCGAAGGTGACGCAGACAGGCAAGAAGCCCCGCGGTCGCGTACCGCAGCCGCCGATCGAGGGCCCGCTGCCGACCGATCAGGTCAATCTGACGGACGAGGAATTGCGGATCATGCCGGTGGCCGGCGGAGGGTTCGAGCAGTGCTACAACGCCCAGGCAGCGGTGGCAGCGGACAGCCTACTGGTGGTGGCCGCCGATGTGGTGCAGGCGCCGAACGACAAACAGCAGCTTGAGCCGATGCTGGGCAAGCTGGCCGCACTGCCCGGCGAACTGGGCAAGGTTGGCGCGTTGCTTACCGACAACGGGTATTTCAGCGAGGGCAACGTGAACGCCTGTGCCGACGCCGGGATCGAGCCGGTGATCGCGATGGGGCGTGAAGCGCATCATCCTGCGCTGGCTGAACGTTTCGCAGACGATCCTGCGGCGCCGGTAGACCCCACGCCGGTTGAGGCAATGGGCCATCGGCTCCAGACGAAAGAGGGCAAGAAGCTCTACGCGCTGCGTAAACAGACTCCCGAACCTGTGTTCGGGATCATCAAGTCGGTGCTCGGGTTCCGCCAGTTCCTGCTGCGCGGACTGGACAAGGTGCACGGCGAATGGAACCTCGTGACCATGGCGTGGAACGTGAAACGGATGTTCGCCCTGGCAGGGGCGAACTGAGCCGCATCGCGCCAATCGTGATCCATTTCGGCGTGTTCGCGCGCGGCCAACCTTGCGTTGGAATGGCCCGCGTGAAGTCAAGCGTGAAAGTCGAATCCCTGCTCCGCGTCAAGCGGCGTAGTGGCTGGAAATGCAACGCGCCGACGATGATTTCCTAATTTCCGGCAAATCAACTCCGACAGGCTGCTAGGCAGTAACATTCATACTTATGCTCGGAGATGGCCACCCACCCCTCATTTAAACGTCATGCAAACGTCATGTGTGGATGGCCCCCGGCAAGCAAGGGTTTTTTCGCGTTCCGGGTACTGGCGGTCACTTGCGGTCATGTGTCCGGCCTGTTTGCGCGGCGCAAGACCGCTGGCCCTGATGGGAACCGTGGATCGAGATCTGATCATGGCCACGGGGTCGTATCGCCCCAAGACGTTGGACAGGTCTGCCTCGATCGGTCGGTTGACCGACACTGCCATCACGCGTGTTCACCCTCGCAAGCCTTCCGTCCCTGCCGGCCTTGGCCGATCAGGCCGCCGCCGGCATGGCGCGGAAGTCCTCCTGACGCATCATCAAGGCCCAGCCGATGCGCGCCATCTTGTTAGCCAATGCGACTGCCACCAACTTGCGTGGCTTGCGGGCCAGCAGCTTGACCAGCCACGGGTCCTGTCGGCCTCGCTTGCTGTTCAGCACCGACATCGCACCGTTCACCAGCAGCCTACGCAAATAGCCGTTGCCGCGCTTGCTGATCGGCCCGAGCTTCACCTTGCCTCCGGTGCCGTCCTGGCGTGGCACCAGGCCGAGCGAGGCGGCGAAGTCGCCACCGCTGCGGAACGCCGCCGGGTTGGTCACGAACGCCGCCATGGCGGTCGACAGGATCGGCCCATAGCCGGGCACCGTGATCAGATGCCGGACGGTTGCGTTGTCGCGGCCCGATGCCACGAGCTGTTGGTCAATGGCTTCGAGCTTTTGCTCAACGTTGCGCAACAACTCAGCCACGATCACCAGCCCGTCGAGCAACGGCGCGGGGATACGGTGATCGTCGGGATCGGCCAGGATCGCCACCAGTTCGGCGACGTGCGCCGGCCCCTCGGCGACCACGATGCCGTACTCCGCCATCAGACCGCGCATCTGGTTCATCTGCATGGTACGTTGCTTTATCAGCATCTCCCGCACCTTGTGGATGCCGGTGGCCGCCTGCTGCTGCTCGGTCTTGATCTCGACAAACCGCATCGACGGCCGGCTCACCGCTTCGCAGATCGCTGCCGCGTCCGCCGGATCGTTCTTGTTCCGCCGCACGTAGGCCTTCGCATACGCCGGCGGAATGAGCCGCACGTCATGGCCCAATTTGCGCAGTTCGCGCGCCCAATAATGCGCCGTGGCACAGGCTTCCATGCCAACCAGGCAGCGCGGCAATTTGGCGAAGAACCCCAGGACACGGTCCCTGCGCAGTGCGCAGCGGATCACCACTGTGCCGGATGCATCAACCCCATGCACCTCGAACACCCTCTTCGCCAGGTCCAGGCCGATCGTGCTAACATTCATCATGGATGGCTCCCGTTGGTTGGTTGTTGTGACGACCCAACTTTGGCACATAGATGCCGTGAGGGGGCCATCCACCCCATCATGGCCGGGCTTGTCCCGGCCATCGCCATAGGCAGCGTCCCGCGACTGATGGCCGGCACAAGTCCGATCGTGGCGGCGGCGCTGCGTTATAGACACCGCCCAACAGACGTCGATCGGCGTCGCACGCAGTGCAGTCCGATCACGCCGATGCTCAGCAGGGCAAGTGAAGCCGGTTCCGGGATCGTCCGGTATTCCAGTGTGCCGCCAGGAACACCGGCGATTTCGATGTCAGGCTGAGGATCTGCGTTGCCAACAAGGATTTCTCCGACGGTGCCGTCGCCGGCATCGTAGATGGCAAACCCATAGTTGAGCACGGCGCCTCCCACCTGGAATGAGATTCCATCTCCATCGATGGGAATCGCGGCGCCGATGTTGAACACAGTATCTTCATCGACGAAGGAGCAGCCGCACGAGAACAGGCTCACGTCGTAGCAGCCTAACGCTCCGGGAATGCAGTCTGTGGACGGGGTCGCGATCAACGGTGCCGGACCAGCACCCGGAAAGATATACGTCATTGGCAGCGTTCCGATCAGCCCGCCACCCGAAATCGTCCCGGTGCCACTGATTGCCTGACCGCCGACAACGTCAAGAACAGCGGTCGCGTGCACGGAATCATTGATGTAGTTTATCGATACCAGCGTCGCATTCGCCCGAGCAACCATCGTTACGGAGGTTGCCAGCGCAGCCAAGAGAACTAGTTTACGCATGTACTTCACTCCCTGTTGTGGTTTTGTCAGCGTGAATTGCGTCGCAGCGTGAACAGCCCCTTCACGGTTGCACGGCATCGCTGATCGGCAGCCGAGACGCCGACTGCGGTGGTGGAACAACTGTCTGACTGCGCATCGAGCGTCGGAACTGATAGAAGATGCGATCGATCACCCTCAGATCCTCGACGACGATTTCCGCCTGGCCTTGCATCTCCTGTTGATACGCAAGGTGCCGACCGAACGTCGTCACCAGTCCGTCGACCAGTGTGACGTCAACCGCGTAGCGTCCGGCGAGCGGCACCGGTGAGATGGCAGCGATACGTCCTTTAACCAGGCCGAATTGTTCCCCTGGGTAATTGTCGAGCCTGATGAACACAGTCTGTCCGACCTGGACCGAGCCCGCCCGGTTGATCGGCAGTGAAACCCTGCCGATGGGATCGCGTGATTTGGCGGGCACGATTGCCATGACATCATCACCCGCGTGGATGAACTGGCTATCGGTCCAGAACTGCGAAAGGCTTACCTGCCCTGAAATGGGCGCGCGCAACACGTATGTGCGCTCCCACAACGCCAGCTTGCCGCTCAGCGTCTTCAGTGCCTCCTGCCACGCCACGAGAAGGTCCTGCCTCTCCTGGCGATCACGCACTGCCATTTCGGTGACAGTCTGATCTATCCGCGCGAAGTCGAGTTTGGTATTGGCCCACTCGATAAGATTGTCTTGCAGCGCACGTTTCCCGTCGATCACCTGACGTTCCCGATCGTCCAGCGTCAACAAGGACGCATCCTGATGCCGCACCAGTTCCGAGGCCCGCTCGTATTCTCTCTCAGCGACCGCGACTTCCTGTTGCAACAGTACCTGCTGGCGCTGCAGGGCTTCGATCCGGTCAGCCAACGGTGCGCGCTGCGCCGCCAATGTGCGGATCTGCACGCCGATAGGGTCGGCGGTCACATGCCAATCATAGGCCGCATAGGCGCGGGCCATCGCCGCGTAATCACCCTGCAACTCACCCAGTGGCAGCGCCGCAAACGCCGCGATCGCACTTTCCGACAAACCACGATTGGCCTGCCATTCACTGAGCGCCGCCTCCAATCGAGTTACCGCGTCTGGACCGGTCGAGTTATGGATCCGCGCCAGCACGGCACCGCTTTGCACCGTATCGCCGTCACGGACGGTCAGGGTTTCCAGATGCCCGCTGGCGCGCGCGACAACCATCGCCGGAGGGACAGGAGTGGTAATGACAACGCTTGCCGGCACCACCTGGGGGTAATGAATCAGCCATGCCAGCCCTATAAGGAAGCCGACAACGCCGACCATGACGGTGGCGCCCCATCGCGCCAGCCAGCGGGGCGGCACACCGAGGATTTGAACCACTGACTCGCTGTGCAGAATGATCTCGGCAACGCGGTCCCGCGCCGCCGGTGCCGGTGCCTCGACAAGCAGCGCCGGGAGTTCAAGGAGCGACAGCTCAGATGCCGGTTCAATATCCATGGCCGTCGCCCCCCATGCCATGCTCAGGCGCGAACCTCGTTGCGCTTTGTATCGCGCGAGACACTAGTCGACGCCCAGTTCGAGCTGGTTGCGCACCAGGTTGAAGTAGGCACCACGTTGACGGGTGAGTTCGTCATGCGTGCCCTGCTCAACGATGCGGCCGTGGTCCAGCACGACGATCTGATCGGCATTGCGCACGGTGCTCAGCCGATGTGCGATCACCAGGACCGTTCGGCCATGGCAGAATTCAGCGAGGTTCTCCATGATCACCCGCTCGTTGCTGGCATCGAGCGCGCTGGTCGCTTCGTCGAAGAACAGGAAATCCGGATCCTTGTAGACCGCTCGCGCAATGAGCACGCGTTGGGCCTGCCCACCGCTGAGCGCGATGCCCGCCGAACCGAGCCGCGTGTTGTAGCCTAGCGGCAACTCCTCGATGAAACTTTCGAGGTTGGCGACGTACACTGCGCGCAACAGCCTCTCTCGGTCCACCACGTGGTCCGAGTCCAATTCCGTTATGTTGCGGGCAATCGTATCGGCAAAGATGTAGCCATTCTGCATGACCGCGCCACACCGCTCCCGCCAGACACGCGGACTGATGTCACGCAGGTTCACGCCGCCAACCCGGATGGCTCCGGTATTGGGCTGATAAAATTGCAGAAGCAGCTTCAGCAGCGTTGTCTTCCCAGAACCCGACGGCCCGACGATCGCGGTGACCTTGCCCTCGGGAATCGTGAGGTTCAGGTCCTGCAGAACCGGCCTTCCCGAAACGCCGCCGTAGTTGAACGACAGATCACCGCTGATCGAGATCGTACGATCCTCAGGCAGCACCGTCAGCGCGCCTCCGGCAAACTCGTCTTCATTGTCGCGCGCATGGATTTCGGCCAGGCGATCGAGGCTGATCCGTGCATCCTGAAGTGTCTGCGCAAAGCTCAGGAAATTGCTGATCGGCACATTCAACTGGCCGATGATGTACTGAATCGAAAGCATCATACCAATTGTCAACTGACCGTCGATGACCGCCCGCGCCGCGACGAAGGTGATCAGGATGTTCTTCAACTCATTGATAAATCCACCACCGGTCGTCTGCCATTGCGTCACCGCCATTCCCTTCACCGCGATCCGGAACAGCCGGGCCTGGATTGCCTCCCACTCCCAGCGGCGGCGCCGCTCGGAGTTGTTGAGTTTGATTTCCTGCATGCCCTGAATCAGTTGGATCATGCTGCTCTGATTGCCAGTGGCCTCATCGAAGCGGCGGTATTCCAAAATCGCCCGGCGCTTCATGAACAGCCACACCCAAAGCGCGTACAGCGCCGTTCCTATGGCAAACAAGGCGCAGATAAGCGGGCTGTAGACAGCCAGCACCGCACCGAACACCACCAAATTCACCGCCGAGAACAGGACCCCCAAGGTCGTACCGGTCAGCAGTGTCTCGATGCGATGATGGTCCTGCACCCGTTGCAGAAGATCTCCAGTCGTTTTCGTGTCGAAGAAGCCGATAGGCAATTGCATCAGCTTGAACAGGAACATCGAGATGATCTTGATGTTGATGCGGGATCCGATGTGCAACAGCAGCCAGCCTCGAACCACATCAACCGTGGTCTGTGAAGCAAACAGCGCGAGCTGTGCCAGGAGCAACAGGTAAACGAAGCCCAGGTTCTGGAAGCGGATTCCGTGATCGACCATGGCCTGTGTCAGGAATGGCAAGACAAGCTGGACAGCACTGCCGACCAACAGACAAATGAAAAGCTGCACAAACAATGATTGGTGCGTTTGAACGTAAGGCACCAGCATGCGCAATCCGTTGCGCCGAACTTTCGGCTGTTCCGGACTCGCGAAAAAGTTCTCGGTCGGTTCCAGCAGCAGCAGCAACCCGGCTCCATCCTGGTGTTGCTGGCTCAGCCAGCCGCGCAGGAACTCGTCGCGGCTGTATTTGATAAGCCCAAAGCCGGGATCAGCGACATAGACCTGATCCTTTCTGACCTGGTGAACCACGACAAAGTGCCGCTGCCGCCAGTGCGCGATCGCCGGCAGCGGAGCCTCATCACGCAGGGTTTCATAAGGCACCTGCACCGCGAGCGAGCTCAGGCCGATCTCTTCCGCCGCCTGGGAAATGCCGGCCAGCGAAACGCCCTCACGCGTTATGCTGCATTTGTCCCGCATGTACTCGGCATCGAACGTCCGGCCGTGGAAACTGCTGATCATACGCAGACAGGCCGGTCCGCAATCCATCAGGTCCATTTGCCGGAAGAAGGGAAATTTGCTCATGACGCGACCCTGCGGAGAACCGGCCACGGGCCTCCGTTGCGCTCAACGAAGCAGGCATAATCAAAGGCATAGGGCTGGTTGTCGTAGGCGAACCCATCCACCAGCGCACCGTACCGCGCGCGAAAGTGCTGGTATTCGCTGTCAAAAGCCTCGTGGCAGCGGCGTCCGGCTAGTGTGTAGGCGCTCGGAAGGGTGAGGATCCGCAGATCATATTCGAATTTCTGCAATATCAAGCCCAGCCGTCCGAGGATTTCATGCGTCTGGCGTTCCAACAGAACGTCGGCGTCAAGCACCCTGCTGAGCACCCGGCAAATAAGCGTATAGGTGAACAGCGCGTGGAACGCAGCATTGATCGGCCGAGTATCCGATGCCTCGTCGCACAGCGAATTCATTGGAGTGTCCGGATCGATCACGATCAGCCGCATCGGTTCGTGAGAAAAGGCGTTGAAGAGAACATGGGCCGCCTGGTGTGCCACATCCTCCAGCAACGCAATCTCATCGTCGTCCTCGCCAACGTTGCAGAAGATCGCGCCATGTGCCGACTTGGCCGCAAACGAATTGGGTTCAGCGGCCCGGTACAGCACGATAAGTCGGATAAAGGCCGCAATCTCCGTCCACACTGCCTGGCAATGCATCTGCATCAGTCCTAACGCCATCAACAGGTGGGAGATGCGGTCCTGCGGTACGCTGACCGCCTGCGCATCTGTCATGCGAGCATCCGGCTGCTCGAAGAACCGGTAGAACAGCGGGTGCACATCCGTTGTCACCTCGATCTGCGTTCCGGGCACGATGAGCGGGGCGCGCATGCGAAATGGCACGGCGACGGTTCCGCGGCAACAACTATATGATCCATCGCTGCCGCGGCCAAAATTCAAAGTCGCAGAGGGCAGCGCCGTTTCGATATCGGCAAATGAACCAAGCCGGGCTCGACCGGTGGCATCGGTCGAAATTCTCAGCGCCGACGGCCGGTCCCCAGATGGCACTGAACCGTACAGGATCTGTGCCAGTCCGCTCGGTGGAGATGGACCGGTAAACAAACTGAACAATAATGGTTGAAGAAAAAGCGCATCATTGGCGAAGTCTAACTGGTCGAACAGGGATTCGTCGGCCTGATAGATCAGGCGCCTGATCGTGTCGGCTAGCCGTCGCTGCCCCAGAGTGGCACCTCGCCTGCGCCAGGTTTCAAACCGATCGCGTCCCATATGTCCTCCTGGCTGATGTCAACCGGCCGAATGAGAGAGGATGCTGCGGAGCGAGCCAGCCCGGATGCGTCTCCGGCACAGCCTCAGTGCCGCGTCCTGTTCCGCGGTGATCGCAGCGCAAGGGGCGGCGCGGAGCCGCCCCCCGCACCAGTGCTTAGGCGCGAAGCTGCGGAGGATGGCAGGCCGAGAGAGCGCCGCCCGTGATCATGCCCACCTGGTCCTTGACGCTCGTGGCCGCCGCAGTGGCCTTGAAGTTCGCCAAAGACAGACGCGTTGTCTGCTTGTTCATTGCTTGTCTCCGTTGTCGTGCCTACTCTGAAAGGTTTTCGGCATCCCCTGCCGCTCCGAAAGGACCTACTCTGTGGAACGGTGACGAGATGTTACGGATACCAACTCGCCAATTGTGTGAGGTACACCACAGTGAGCACCGTTGACGGCTTCGTGATCGCAATGTGGCTCCGCCCGTGCTCGCCGCAGCAAATGGGATTGTGGCTGCGCGTTCGTCACCGTCAGGTGCATCGTCGCTCACGATTTGGACGCTCCATGCGTCCATCAATACCTGCGAGGTCGTAGGATTCCAGGTCTGGGCACGCAAAACTTGCAATCTGTGCACGCTGGCTTTCTGCTGGATCAAGCTCTTCCATCGGCGCCGGACGTAATGGCACGGCAACATCACCGTGGTCGAGAAGGTGCAAGCGAGAGCCTCACGCACCGTTCTGAGAGAGGCTGGCGGCGAAATCCCGCCGGCCTACTCGCGCGCTACACCGCAACGGCAGCGGCCAAGCTGCCAATGTTCTGGGTGACACAGGGATTAAGTGCGGTTTCCGGAGCAAAGCAGCCGGTGATTCCGATCTATTCCAGCCACTGATTCCGCCGCAAACCAGCCACCGATTCCGATTGAAGCCAGCCACCCTCTGAGGGTGTGCGGAGCAGTCCGCGCGCAGTCGCCAACCGACGGCATGCTAGCCGGGAGGCAACCCCGGGGGACAGCATGCCAGCCCAGTGACTGTCGATGCGTCAGGTCCGAGAAGTTCTGCGTCTCAAACACGTTGCCGGTCATAGTGAACGCGGCATCGCCGCGGCGATCGGCATCAGCCGTTACACGGTGGCAGAGTATCTCCGCCGTGCGATAGTGGTTTGCATCAGCTGGCCGGTGCCGCCCGAGTTGGATGACAGGGCTCTGGAGGCGCGGCTGTTCAACCCGCCGTTCACCGTCCAGGAGAGCCCGAGGCCGCAACCGGACTGGCCCCGGCTGCATGCCGAGCTGCGCCGTCCCGGCGTCACCCTGCTGCTGCTGTGGGAGGAGTATCGAGCAGGGCAACCGGAGGGATACGGCTACAGCAGTTATGTTGCGGCCGTACTTATGTTACGCGCCTCGGAGTGGCTTTCGGACGTACCGGAGCTCGGCGTTCTATCGACGCAACATAATCTGGTGCTTCGGCTGGCGGGCCTTCATTCCATGGAGGTTCGCCATGTATCAAACCAGTTGCCCAAGCCATGCCACCGATGATCGCCCTGACGAAGCGCCATTTGCGGACGAGCGTGGCCGTTATCTCCGTCACTATGCGGAGTACGGTGCGAAGGCCGCTGTGCTGAAAGTGAAGCTCAACGAGCTCCTTTGGATTGCTACCCGCCTTGATCTGAATGCCCGCGATGGCGTCGATACGGTGACGCTATCGCGGATAGCCCAGGAACGTCAGGGCCTTCATGGAGCGGTCACTGCCGCGCGAAGGGTCATCGATATCGGACGACCATGGTTGCGGTTCCTTGGTTGGTGGCGCGAGCCCACCGTCACGCTTGAGCACCAAGACAAACTGGACCAGTACGTCGCTTGGATGCGCAGCGAGCGCGGATTTATTCCGGCGACAGTGGAGCATTGGAGCCGAACGATCGGAAGGTTCCTGCGCTGGTGCGAACATAAGAACCGTGAGCTCGTGGGTCTCACCGCCCGGGACATCGACGAGTACTTCGTCGTTGAAGGTGTGGGGCGATGGTGTCGTGTGTTAGTGGCTAACACGGCATCTGCCTTGAGAGGGTTTCTGCGCTTTGCTGCATCCCGAGGGTTCTGCGCGAATGGTCTGGCGGCTTCGATTAGCCGCCCAGGCTTTATCAGCAGGAGTCTCTGCCCATTGATCTGGTGCGACCGCCATGCCCCTGGCCCCAGGTCTTCTTGTGCATGCCAGCGCCCCGCAGACCGATGAAGGCCGGCAGCATCTATGATGTTGCCAACCGCAGGTTCGTCGCCCTCGGGATCAAGATCGCCCACCGGGGCGGACACGCCCTTCGCCATGACTGCGCCAGGCGCCTCCTTGCTGAAGGTCTTTCACTCAAGGAGATCGGCGACCATCTTGGCCACCGCAGCACCTCGGCAACCAGCATCTACGCCAAGGTGAACATGGATGAGCTTCGTCAGGTTGCCGCGTTCGACTTGGGAGATCTCCCATGAACATGGCCGAGCTCGTCGAGGCTTATCTGGCCAGACAACGCTCCCTTGGCATGCGCTTCAACTCTGCCGAGCGTTTGCTTCATCGATTTTGCTGTGCCCTGGGGAATCCCGAGATCGGCAAAGTCACGCCCGAACTGGTGGCCACGTTCCTGCGCGGCCAGGGTGCTCTCAGCGCGACCTGGATGCTGCGTTACAGGGTTCTAACTGGCCTTTACAGGTTCGCCATCGGTCGCGGATATGTCGCCAGTTCACCATTGCCGACGACTTTGCCAAAGCTGCCGCCACAGCAAACCGCCTACGTCTATTCCACCGAAGAACTGCGTCGATTGTTAGACGCCATGGAAGCGCTGCGCGTCGGGCACAGCCCTCAAGTGCCTGCGATGTACCGGACACTTATCCTGCTCCTTTACGGGACTGGTATGCGGATCGGCGAGGCGCTGCACTTAACCCTGCAAGATGTCGATTTGGCTGAACAGGTGATCGCCATTCGCGACACGAAGTTCTTCAAGACGCGCGTTGTTCCGATTGGACCAAGGCTCCGTCAGGAACTTGTCAGACATACAAATCGACGCCGCCTCCTTCCACTACCGGGCGGGGAGACGTCGCCCTTATTCACCACGCGCGATGGACGAGCGTGGCACTACGTGCGCGTCATCGCGTGGTTTCAGGATGTTCGTCGAGCTGCAGCTATCCTTTGCCCTGCTGGCGAACCACGGCCCCCGCGCCTGCATGATCTTCGCCACACCGCGGCCGTGCATCGGGTGGTGGCATGGTATCGGACAGGTCAGGACGTCCAGCTCTTACTTCCGCAACTCGCCGCCTACCTTGGCCACGTCGATGTTCGATCGACGCAACGCTACCTGCAGATGACCCCCGACCTCCTCCAGGCAGCAAATCAACGCTTCGCACAATATGCCATGGGAGGCGACCATGAAGGATGAGAACCTGCTTGGTCCCTGGGTTCGCCGCTTCCTCCTTGAACATCTGGTGGCCGAACGGAACCTTTCGCGGAACACCCAGGCCAGCTATCGCGATACGCTGATGCTCTTGCTTCCTTTCGCAAGCAAGGAGGGAGGCAGCCCCATTGATCGAATGACCGTAGAGGGTTTGACGCCGGCAATCGTCCGCAAATTTCTTTACCATATTGAGAGCATTCGACAAGGCAGTGGCGCCACCCGGAACCAAAGGCTGGCCAGCATACGTTCGCTGGCCAAGTTCATCGGCATGCGTTCGCCGGTTCACCTGGCTTGGTGTACTCGAAATTCGCGCTGTCCCATTCAAGAAGACGGCTCAAACCGTCATCGAGTATCTCGAGAAGGTGGAGATGAACGCTCTGCTTAACCAGCCCAATCAACGAACCCCACTTGGCGCACGGGATCATGCTCTGTTGCTCTTCTTGTACAATACCGGAGCTCGGGCAGATGAAATTGCAAGGCTGACGGTGGGGAGTTTGCAGTTGGGCCGGTCGCCCTCCGTGCGTCTTCACGGCAAGGGGAATAAGTTCCGCACCTGCCCCTTGTGGCAGACAACGACAACGTCTTTGGCCTGCCTTGTGGGGAACCGCGACTTGAACGGCCCGGTATTCATGAACCGGGTCAGTCAACCTATCACGCGCTTCGGTATCCAAAGGGTGGTAACTCACTACGCGAACTTGGCCAGCAAGATGGTGCCGACATTGGCGACCAAACGCGTAAGTCCACATACGATACGACACACAACGGTCGTCCACCTGCTGCGCGCCGGCGTCGACATCAATACGATCCGCGCGTGGCTCGGCCATGTCTCGCCGGATACGACGCACATCTACGCAGAAGTCGACCTCGAAATGAAAGCCAAGGCACTCGCCAGCGTCGATCTGAGCGGACTGAAAGCGCGGCCAGAGCGACGTTCCCTGCCGTCATTCGTGGCGTTCCTGAAAGCTTTGTAAGCAATTTCTATGTTGCGCATCGAGCCAGGGTTCCCCACGGCATCCCTGGCTCTCGCCACCAGCCGCAACATAAGTACGGCCGCAACATAACGACTGTTATCTGGAACTCCTGTGGCCCTCTTGCGGCGCTCCCTCTGTCCTCCGTGTTGAGAATCCTTGCCGGCGCAACACGCACCCACCAGCCTCCCCAGGAAAGCCCAGGTGCAAACCCCCACCGGCACGCCGGGATGGTAAGAATGTGGCACGCACCGCCGGATTGCAGGTAAACTCTCCTCCCGCTCCCTGCTCCAGGAGATGCCCGTGATCTTCCGCCAGTTGTTCGACGCAACATCCGGCACCTACACCTACCTGCTGGCATCGCGCCGCGGGGGGAGGCACTGATCATCGACCCCGTGCTGGAACGTGTCGATCGCTACCTGCAACTTATCCGCGAACTCGATCTGAAGCTGGTAAAAGCCATCGACACCCACCTGCACGCCGACCATATCACCGGCCTCGGCGCGCTGCGCGACCGCACGCGCTGCATCACCGTGATGGGCGAGCAGTCCAGCGTGGACGTGGTATCAATGCGCATCGCCGATGGCGACCGCCTTGGCATCGAGGGCATCAGCCTCGACGTCGCCTATACCCCTGGCCACACCGACGACAGCTACAGCTTCATCATGCCGGACCGCGTGTTCACCGGCGACACTCTGCTGATCCGCGGCACCGGCCGCACCGACTTCCAGAATGGCGATCCGCGCGCGCAGTACCAGTCGATCTTCCACCGCCTGTTGCGCCTGCCGGATGAAACCATGGTGTTCCCGGCGCACGACTACAAAGGCGACACGGTCAGCACGATCGGCGAGGAGAAGCGCTACAACCCTCGCCTTCAGGTGAAGTCGGCTGATGAATACGCCGAGCTGATGAACAACCTGAACCTGTCCAACCCGAAGATGATGGACGTCGCGGTGCCGGCCAACATGCACCAGGGCCTGGCGCAGCAGGAGATTGCTCGTCGCGGCTGGGCGCTCACGGCGGAGCAGGCGAGAGCGCTGGTGGGCAGCCGCGACATCGTGCTGATCGACCTGCGCGAGCGCACCGAGCGCGAGAAGCACGGCATGATTCCCGGCTCGCTGCACGCGCCGTATCCCGACCTCCAGGACAACATCCAGGTAGGCGGGATGCTGCACGAACTGGCCAGCGCGACAAACAAGCGCCTGGTGTTCTATTGTGCCTTCGGCGAGCGTTCCGCGATGGCCGTGCAGGCGGCGCAGGACGCTGGCCTCGCTGCCGTCTGCCACATCCACGGCGGCATCGATGCCTGGAAGAAAGCCGAGGGACCGATCACCCACTGACGCGTTTGCGGGAGGAATTGCAATGGACGCACTGGAACTGCTGCTTGGCCGCGAGTCGGCACTGAAACTGGCGTCGCCGGGACCGAGCGAGGACGATCTCGATGTCATGTTTCAGAGCGCGCTGCGGGCGCCGGATCATGGCCGGCTGCGTCCGTGGCGTTTCGTCGTGGTGCCGGAGGAAAAGCGCGAACGCTTCGGCGAATTGATGGCCGACTGCCTGCGCCGGGAGGATGCGACCGCCTCCGCCGATATGCTGCAGCGCGAGCGCGACAAGGCCCTGCGCGCACCGGTCATCGTGGTCGTCGCGGCACATATCAACCGGGGCCACAAGATCCGCGATGTCGAGCAGCTTGTCTCGGCCGCGGCGGCGGCGGAGAACATCATGCTGGCGGCGAATGCCAGAGGCTTCGGCGCGATGTGGAAGACCGGCGCGCCGGCCTACGATGCGACGGTGAAACAGGCGCTGGGGCTGGACACCAACGACGACATCGTCGGGTTCATCTACGTCGGCACGCAGGTTGGCGGCGGTTCGCCAGCAGCGCGGCCGGTGGTGCGCGATCTGGTTTCGGTCTGGCAGGGATGAACCGGTAGGCGGAGGACACCCCATGACCAACGCGATCGAAGGCGAGCAGCTCACCCGTATCGGTCCGGGCACCTTGATGGGCGACCTGATGCGGCAGTACCTGGCTGCCCGCCCTGAAAGCCTCCGAACTCATCGCCGGCGGCGATCCGGTGCGCCTGATGCTGCTCGGCGAGAGGCTGATTGCGTTCCGTGACCGCGCCGGGCGCGTCGGCGTGATGGACCATCGCTGTCCGCACCGCTGCGCCTCGCTGTTTTACGGCCGCAACGAGGACGGCGGCATCCGCTGCGTCTACCACGGCTGGAAGTTCGACGCCGACGGGCAGTGCCTGGAGATGCCGAACCTGCCGCCGGAGCAGGATTTCAGCGCCAAGGTGCGCGCCAAGGCATATCGCGTGGCCGAGCGGGCCGGCGTCATCTGGGTGTATATGGGCACGCGTGCGGATGCCCCGCCGATGCCGGAGATCGAGGCGACGCTGCTGCCGGACAGCGATCTCGCGATCAACTTCACCCAGCGCGAATGCAACTGGCTGCAGGCGCTGGAAGGTGACATCGACACCTCGCATTTCAGTTGGCTGCATGTCGGCTCGGTGCGGCCCGAGCAGGTGGATGCGGACAACTGGCTGCAATACCAGGTGGCCAATCGGGCGCCCGAGTATCAGGTCGGAGACACCGACTGGGGCACCATGTATTGCGCGTTCCGCCCGGCGGAGAACGACCAGACCTACTGGCGCTTTGCGCATTTCGGCTTCCCGTTCTGGACGTTCATTCCGCAGGGCGATTTCATGGACCGCGTGATCGCACGCGCCTGGGTGCCGATGGACGACACGCACGTGATGTTCGTCGGCTTCTCCTGGAAGCAGGCGTCACGCACTGCGGTGCTGACCGGCGGCGCGCCGATACCGGGTGCGACGCCAGCGCCGGACTATCAGCGGAACACCACCGACTGGTTCGGCCGCTGGCGGCCGGTGCAAAACGCGGCCAACGACTACCTCATCGATCGCGAGGCACAGCGCAACGACGTGATCTACACCGGCATCACGCATATCGCCATGCAGGACCAGGCGATCACCGAAAGCATGGGTGAGATCGTCGATCACACCTTCGAGCATCTCGCGCCGAGCGATCAGATGATCACCCGCACCCGCCGTCGCCTGCTGATGGCGGCACGTTCGTTGCGAGATGCTGGGATAGTCCCGCCGGGGGTGGACGATCCCGCCATTTACCGGCAGGTGCGCAGCGGCGAGGCGGTGCTGGCCGCGGATGACTGGCAGGCGGCGTATCGCGATCGCCTGCAGCACGTGCTGCGGCCCACCGGTTGGCGCGAAGCGGCGGAGTGACGGCTGGACCACTCCCACAGCCGTCATGGCGGGGGAAGGCGCGCCGTCCATGCCTTTGGTGTCATCAAATCATCCTTCCCCGCGTCGCCGCATAACCAGCGCGGCGAAAGCCCCCAGACCGAAATTGATCGCGATCCCCGTCAGCGACAGCAGCACCAGTGCGGCGAACATGCGCGGGATCTGCAGCCGGTAGCCCGCCTCCAGGATGCGATACGCCAGCCCGGAGGCGAATCCGCCCGCTCCCGCAACGAACTCGGCGACCACAGCACCGACCAGCGCCAGGCCGCCCGAAATGCGCAGCCCCGCCAGGAAATACGGCAGCGCCGCCGGCAGCCGCAGCAGCCGCAGCGTTGCGATCCGGCTCGCGCCATACAGCCGGAACAGATCGACCAGTTCCGCCGGCGCGGATGCTAGGCCGGCCGCGGTGTTGGCGAACACCGGGAAGAACGCGACGATCGTCGCGCACACCACAAGCGAGGCGAACGGATTGCCGACCCAGACGATGATCAGCGGTGCGATCGCCACGATCGGCGTGACCTGCAGCACCACCGCCCACGGCTGGATCGCCGCCGCCAGCAATCGGCTGGAGGCAATCCCCACTGCCAGCACCACGCCGAGTGCTGCCGCAACGAACAGCGCGGCGAACGTCACCAGCAGCGTCGATGCCAGCGAACCCAGCAGCCCGGACGGATCGGCCAGAAACGCTGCGATGATCGCAAGCGGACCAGGCACCAGATACGACGGCACGTCGGTGATCCGAACCGCTGCTTCCCACGCGATCAGCACGGCGACCCCGAACAGGGCGGGCGCGTATTTCATGCCGCCAATGCGTGCTGCATCTCGCGCGTTATCTGCGCTACCAGGGCACCGTACGCCGGATCGAACCGCGCCTCCGCGCCGGGGTGCAGTGGCGAAGCGATCTCACGGTCGATCTGTCCGGGCCGCGGCGTCATCAGCACGATGCGCCGCGCGAGAAACGCTGCCTCATAGATCGAATGCGTCACGAACACCACCGTGCAGCCGAGTACTTGCCACAGCGCAAGCAGGTCTTCCTGCAGTGCGTGCCGGGTGAACTCATCGAGTGCGGCAAAGGGCTCATCCATCAGCAGCAACCGAGGCCGCGTCACCAGCGCGCGCGCAATCGACACGCGCATGCGCATCCCGCCGGAAAGCTGTCGCGGGCGCGACTGCGCGAACCCCTGAAGCCCGACGCGTTCCAGTGCTGCCTGCACCAGCGGCATCGCCTGCTCCCGCGCCATGCCGCGCAGACGCAACGGCAGGAACACATTGTCGCTCGCGGTTGCCCAGGGCAGCAGCGTCGCGTCCTGGAACACGAACCCGATCTCGCCTTGCGTCGGTCGGTGGCCCGCGTCCCACAACAGGCGCCCCTCATCTGGCTGATCCAGTCCGGCGATCAATCGCAGCAGGGTGGATTTGCCGCAGCCCGATGGCCCGAGCAGCGCGACGAAATCGCCGGCGCCAATGTCGAGCGAGATGTCCCGCAACGCCTCCACGGGGCCGAAGCGCCGCGCAATGGACTCCAGATGGAGCATCAGCGCCCCCCTGTCATCGCGAGGCGCGCAGCGACGCGGCAATCTCCCTCCGGTTGCGCCCGGCCGCAACGACACGCGCAACAGCCGCGCATCCTACTGCTTCAGCTCCATGCCAGCGCGCTTGTCCACGAAGCGCAGCGTATAGGCTTTCATCACATCGAGCCCTTGCGGGTACACGCCGACCGAGGCCATCGAACGATAGTATTCCGCCCACCGTGCATCGGTCATCGCCCCAATGCCCAGCTTCAACGCATCGCCGGAATCCACGATGCCGTGTGTCTTCATTACGTTGCGCCCGTATTGCAGCAGCGCATCGGTCATTTCAGGATTGTCCTGCCTGATCAGCTTGTTCGCCGGTGTCGGATCGCCGTACAGATACGAGTACCATCCCTCGATCGAGGCATCGATGAAGCGTTGCACGACGTCGGGCTTCTCCATCACTAGCTTCGTGCTGGTCGTTACGATATTGGCATAGCCCGCATAACCCGCGTCCGCTATCAGCAGCACGACCGGCTTGAAATGCGCCGCCTGCTCGATGGCAAACGGTTCGGAACCCAGATAACCCTGCTGCACCAGCGTCTTGTCCGCCAGGAACGGCTGCAGGTTGAACGTATAAGGTCGGATCTGCGAATCGCTGTAGCCGTATTTGCCGGCAAGGAAGCGCCACCAGCTTGCACGCGTATCGGCACCGATCAGGATCGTCTTGCCTTTCAACGCGGCAAAGCTGTCATTGCCCTGACCGGGGTGCGCGATCAGCACCGACGGGTCCTTCTGGAAGATCGCCGCGACCGCAACGAATGGCAGGTGCTGCTGCACGAATTCGATCGCCCGTCCGCCGCCGAGATTGAAATCCAGCCGTCCCGCCATCATGAGCTGCATCTGGTTCACCTGCGGCCCGCCCTGATGGATGGTCACCGTCAACCCATGCTTCGCGTACAGCCCGGTGGCAACCGCCTGGTAGTATCCGCCATATTCCGCCTCGGCCAGCCAGTCGATGCCGAAGCTGATCGCATCATTGGCGCGCGCCGCGCTGGCGCTGGCCAGCAGGACAAGCAGGGCTGCGATCCATCGCATGGAGACCTCGATTCGCATTGTAGGCCGTCCATCCTGCACAATGACGACGCGATCGGGGAGGTGCCATGGTCGAACCGCGGGTAAAGGCAGGTTTATGGGTGAAGATGGCGCTCCGGATGGGCGATCTGGATGGCCGTCCGGGCGCGGTGTTGCGCAAGGGCGATCCCGACTCGGGCGGCATCATCGTGGTCCTGCGGGGCCGTGATGGATTGTCCGTCCTGTCACAGATGCGTGCCGCCGATGGCAATCAAGCCTGGATGCGCGCGACCGGCGCTGCGCCGGTCGATCAGGCCGCAGCCGATGCCTATGTCGCGCGCCAGGTGAAGTTCGATCCCGACCTGTGGATCCTGGAGTTCGAAGCACCCGACCTGATGCCACCGTTCGAAGCGAAACTGGTGTAAAGAGGAAACCAATCATGGCCGGGCTCTACTTCGAGGACTTCCACGAAGGCCAGACCTTCGAGCATGCTCTCAGCCGCACCGTCACCGAGATGGACAACGTGCTGTTCAGCTCCCTGACGCTCAATCCGCAGCCGCTGCATCTGGACGAAGAGTTCGCCAAAACCACAGAATTCGGTCAGCGCATTGTGAACTCGATTTTCACCTTGGGGCTGATGATCGGCATGACGGTGGGCGATACCACGCTCGGCACGACCATCGCCAATCTCGGCATGAGCAAGGTCGAATTTCCCAAACCGGTATTCCATGGTGACACGATACGCGCCCGCTCGATCGTGCGCTCGTTGCGGGAGTCCCGCTCGCGCCCACAGGCCGGCGTGGTGGAGTTCGAGCATCAGGCGTTCAACCAGCGCGGCGAACTGGTCGCCACCTGCCTGCGCGCTGCGTTCATGAAACGCCGTCCATCTTCCGAGATCGCCTGAAACGGAGAAGGCTCCGGAGGTTACCCTCCGGAGCCTTCAGCATTGTCTGTGGGCGTCCGTCGCCCGACGAAGCCTAGCCCGCGGCGGAAGCCTGTGCTGCGGGGATCCAGGTCGCGGCAAGCGGCGCCGACACTAAACAATGAGACACTGGATCACCTCCTTTCGGTTGTTGCTGTGGGACTGCCACTATGACCAATGTGCCGCCGCGCCGCAAGTCAGGATTGCGCCAGCCGTTTGCGCAGGAAAAGTTTGCTGTGCCCAGGCGGATACTCCTCCAGCGTCCCGAATACCTCGTAGCCGCGTCTGGCATAGAACCCGGGCGCCTGAAAACTCAACGTCTCCAGCGTCGCGCCGGTGCAGCCGCGTTCGACGGCGTATGATTCCGCAGCATCCATCAGTCGCGAGCCGTATCGCTGGCCGCGCAACGATTCGGTCACCCACAGGAAGTTCACATGCATCCAGCCGCCCCAAAGATAGCCGGTCAGCCCGCCCAACCATTCGCCGCGCGCATTCTTCAGGAAATAGCCAACAGGGTGCCACGCGGCGAACCCGGCCTTGGCGACAACGTCGCGATTGACATTGTCCAACAGGAACCGACCCAGGGTGTCACTGGGGAATGGCTCGAACACGATCTGCAACTCTTCCATGGTCTCGGCTCCTGGCCCTAGTCTCATCCCACATCAAGGAGGCGGCAATGCCGGGCAGCAGCAGGAGCCGCATCGTAGCGGAAGTCGACTTCGCAAGGGACGGCCGCCAGCATGGCTTCCTCCGGCCGCCTCATTCAGTGCACAGCTCCGCCTATGGTTTCATTCCGATTCCCATCGTAGTGCTGCAGAATGGTGACGGCCCGACGGCGCTGTTCGTCTCCGGCACGCATGGCGACGAATACGAAGGCCAGGTCGCGCTCTGCAATCTGGCGAAGTCGCTGGACCCCGCGCGCGTCCAGGGCCGCGTCATCATTCTGCCAGCCGCCAACTTCCCCGCCGCGGTGGCCGGGCGGCGCACCTCGCCGATCGACGATGGCAACGTCAATCGGCTGTTCCCCGGCGATCCCGATGGAACGGCCACGCAACAGATCGCCTATTACATCGAGCATGACCTCGTGCCTCTCGCCGATCTCGTGTGCGATCTGCATTCCGGCGGCTCGTCGCTGATGTACGTCCCCGCCGCGCTGCTCGGTGGCTACGCACACGATGTAGACAATACCGGGGGAATCGCAGCGCTGAAAGCATTCGCATCACCGCTGTCCTACGTCGTCGAGGCCAACCAGGGCGGTGACCGCACGCTGTCCGGTGGCGCGATCCGTCAGGACGTACTTGCCCTCGGCACCGAACTCGGCGGCTCCGGCCACGTCACGCGCACCGCCGTTCGCATCGCCGAGCGCGGCATCAACAATTTGCTGGTGCATCTCGGCATCCTGCCCGCTGAGTTGCGCGTCGCACTGGACGGTCCGCAGCGTTTCCTCGAAGTCGGCGGCGGCGACTATTATGTCTACGCGCCGGAAAACGGCCTCTACGAACCGTTGGTGGGATCTCGGCGATATGATCCTGTCAGGCCAGCCCGCCGCGCGCATCCACTTCCCCGAAACACCCTGGGCCGAACCGGTCACCGCGCACTTCGCGCGCGACGGCTTCGTGCTGTGCAAGCGCATCCCCGGCCGCACCATGCGCGGCGACTGTCTGTTCCACCTCGGCACCGACATCACACTGTAGCCAGCAGACGACCGAATATCACCACCGACCAGGCGATATCCCGACGCAGTTCTCCTGCAGACAATCAGGGCAGTCAGCGCTCGGAGGCACATGAGGCAATCGTTCGGATGAGGCAGGATCAGGGCTCCGCCCTGAAACCCGCACGGGGGCTTTGCCCCCAGGGCCCCCAGCAAAGGCAGTCGCCTTTGCAATCCGATCCTTTGCGTCCGGCGACGCGGAGTTTGGCAGAGCCTGGGGATCGCAAGACTCTACCACACCCCGCCCGCCCCCGCCGCTACGCCGAAACGAACTGTGCCAGCCGCACCGCCGTATGCCCCCGGCTCGGGCGCAAGCTCGGCATAATCAGCAGGCAGTCGTCGTGCGGCGTTCGAATCTCCGTCTCGCCATCGAATGCGATCAGCGTATCGCGATGCGGAATGATGTCGCCGCCACCAAATGGTTGCACGAAGGCAAAGTTGCTGCTGGCCGCCGTCACCGCCATGGTGACCTCGGCAAAGCGTTGCGCCGTGCCGGTCAGCGCAGGCGGCAGCGCCGGATGTTGCGCCACCATGCCAAGATGACGCAGCAGGCCGGCAATGCTGGCCAACATCGTATCCACGGTGGCGCCCGCCCAATGCTGCCCGGCCTCGACCAGACTCTGCGGAACACGGCGTGGCAGCGGCGGCAAAGCGCGGGTAATCGATCAGCCTGCGACCCGTGACGTGGCCATGATCCGCGACCACCAGTGCAGGCACGCCGATCCCAAACGCGAGGCTCCGCCCTTTCGGTGACGTGCCGCACAGAATCAGCGGATCCGATGGCCACAGCATCGAATGCAGGTCGAGCAGCACATCCACCGTATCGATCAGCGGGCGGATTTCGCGCGCGCGCTCGAGTTCGATCGAGCTTCTCTGCCCGTCCAGCACCGCCGGATCCCATACCCGGTTGATATCCTCCTCGACAAAGCGCGACGCTGTCGGCTGGCGCGGATCGAAGCGATCATACGCAGCGAGATTGATGAAGCCGAACGTCAGCCTGCCACGCGCCGGCGCAAGCCCCGCATGCAGCAGCCGGTCGAGCACGATGGCGCCGGCAATCTCGTTGCCGTGGGCAATCCCGAGTACTGCAACATGCGGACCCGGATTGCCCGACGCGCGCGTGGTGAATCCGGCGATGCCCGTATTGCCGGGAATCCATCGGCCAATATCTGGTGCGGTCAGATGCACCTCGAAGGACGGCAGCGGCGGCTGGGCGATCGGGGACATTGGTTGCGCTCCCCCGCCTCAGGTCAGCAACCGGTCCGCCAGGCGGCGGATGAACACGTCGCATGCATCGAGCTGGTCCTGCGCGATCCATTCATCCGGCTGGTGTGCCTGGGCGATGTGACCGGGGCCGCAGATGATCGTCGGGATGCCGATGTTCTGATAATACCCGCCTTCCGTACCGTAGCTGACCTTGCCGGGACTGTTCGAACCGGTGAGCTGCTTGACGATCGCGGTCAGCGGATGGTCGGGATCCAGCGACAGTCCCGGCATCCTGACCAGCACCTCGTAGTCGAAGCCGGTATCACGGTGCACCGCATGCATCGCCGGTTCGATGGTGCGCGCGACGAAGGCCCGCAGGCATTCGACATGGCGTGACACATCGTCGCCCGGAATCGGTCGCCATTCCATGACGAACTCGCAGCGCTCCGGAATGATGTTGAGGATCGTGCCGCCCTGCACGGTACCGATATGAATGGTGGTATGCGGCGGGTCGAAACCAACCTCGAACGGGCCTTCCGTGGCCAGACGGCGCGCCTCTGCCGCGACATAGGCGATCGCCTCGCCGGCGGCCTGAATCGCGTTCACCCCCTTGCCCGGTTCGCTCGAGTGTCCCGTCCGGCCGCGCACGCACACGCGCAGGTTCAGCTTGCCCTTGTGCGCCAGGATCGGCTGCATCCCCGACGGCTCGCCAACCACGCACAGTGACGGCTTCAGCCCTGATGCATCGAGGTCCTCGATCAGCCGTTGCGCGCCCTGGCAACCAACTTCCTCGTCGTAGCTGATGAATAGATGCAGCGGACGCGCCAGCTTCTTCGACGCAAAATCGGGCACTGCGGCAAGACAGGCGGAAACAAAGCCCTTCATGTCGGCCGAGCCGCGTGCGAACAGTTTTCCGTCCGCGCGGCGCAGCGTGAACGGATCGGCGCTCCACGCCTGGCCGTCCGCCGGCACAGTATCGACATGACCGGACAGCGCGACGCCGCCCGCTTCCTGTGGCCCGATGATGGCGTGGATGTTGGCCTTCTGTCCGCTTGCGTCGGGTACTGACGCGATAGCGGACGCCATGCGCGTCCAGATATTGCCGCACGTAGCCGATCAGCGCCAGGTTCGAATTGCGGCTGGTCGTGTCATACGACACCAGCCGGGACAGCAATTCCGTGGTACTGACGCGCGGCCCGCCAGGGTTTGATGCAGCCATACGGCCCAGCTTATACGGGTCGGTGCAGGTGGCCAACCGCAGCGCATCGCTTCGCATGAACGCAACGACACGCACGGCCATCCTGGAGGCCGTGAATTGACCGTGATAATAGCCATGGCAATGGGCACGGGAGACTGAATGACAACCTGGCTGATCCGGCGGCTGATCCAGGCGGTGTTCGTCCTCCTCGCCATGTCGGTCATCGTGTTCATCGGCGTCCATGTCATCGGCAACCCGGTGGACATCCTGATTTCGCCCGAGGCTGACCAGGCGGAGCGCGCCCGCATCATCGTGGCTCTCGGTCTCGATCAGCCGTTGTGGAAGCAATACGTGTTGTTCCTCGTCGACGCCCTGCACGGCAATCTCGGCCGCAGCTTCGTGTTCAACGAACCCGCACTTCGGCTGATCGCCGAACGCATGCCGGCGACCATGGAGTTGGCGGTCACCGCGGTGTTGATGGCCGTGGTATTCGGCATTCCTCTCGGGCTGTATGTCGGATTGTATCCCGAAGGCGTCGTGGCGCGCACCATCATGGCCGGCAGCATCCTTGGCTTCTCTCTGCCGACGTTCTGGGTCGGTCTGATGCTGATCATGGTGTTCGCGGTGCAGCTCGGCTGGCTGCCCAGTACCGGCCGAGGTGCCACGGCGGAACTGTTCGGCGTGCAGTGGTCGTTCCTCACGCTCGACGGTTTGCGCCATCTGCTGCTGCCGGCATTCAACCTGTCGCTGTTCAACATATCGCTGGTATTGCGCCTGACCCGCGCTGGAGTGCGCGAGACGCTGCCGATGGATTTCGTGAAGTTCGCCCGCGCCAAGGGCCTGACTCCCGCGCGCGTGATCTTCGTCCACGTGCTGAAGAACATCATGATCCCGGTGGTCACCGTGGTGGGACTGGAACTGGGCTCCACCATCGCCTTCGCCGTGGTAACCGAGAGCGTGTTCGCCTGGCCAGGCATGGGCAAGTTGATCATCGATTCGATCAACGTTCTGGATCGGCCGGTGATCGTCGCCTATCTCATGATGATTGTTCTGCTGTTCGTCACCATCAATCTTCTCGTGGATATAATGTACACCATCCTGGATCCGCGCGTACGCCTGGACTCGAAGCAATGAGCATTGAGGTTCCCGTCCCTTACGCCACCGTCATGGCCGGGCCTGTCCCCGCCATCCGTAGCGGCGCGCTCTCCCACGCACTAAGCCAGCAAACTCTCGTACAGATCCCGCCATTCCGGATTCTGTGTCTCGATCAGGTTGATTATCCAACGCCGCGGCCAGTGCTTGATGCTGCTCTCATGCTGGATCGCGCGGCTGATATCCTCATGCCATTCCGCGCATACCAACATCGCGAGGCGGTATCGCTTGGTAAACCCCACGCTGACGCCAAACCGACGCTCCCAGGCGCGCCGGCAGATGTCGTTCGTGATGCCGACATACAGCGTACCAAAGGGCCGGTTCGCCATGATGTGCACCCATCCGCCACGCATGCACTCAGATTACGGACGCGAAGGTTAAGCGACTACCAACGGCACGTGCCCCAGGCGGCATACCGTCATGGCCAGGCTTGTCCCGGCCATCGCCACCGGAACTGTGCCGCGACGGATCTCCGGGACAAGCCCGGCCATGACAGCAGTCTCGCCGCCCTGCTGGCCGCCGTTCCCAATCCATCCCTCCAATGAGTACCACCGCCCTCCCCGGCCCGCGCGAAGAAACGCCCTTTCGCCGCTTTGTCGCCGAATTCGCCGCATCGCGTGTTGCCCTGCTCGCCCTTGCGGTCTTCACCCTCATCGCCCTCGCCGCGATCTTCGCCTCGCTCATCACTCCGCAGAACCCCTACGACCTCGCGCAGCTCGACATCATGGATGGACGTCTGCCGCCAGGCTCCGCATCCAGCGCCGGCTACACCTACATCCTCGGCACCGACGACCAGGGCCGCGACATGTTCTCCGGCATCCTCTACGGCCTGCGCATCTCACTCGGCGTCGGTGTCGGATCGGCACTGATCGCCTCCGTCTTCGGCACTGCTCTCGGTCTGCTCGCCGCCTATGTCGGCGGACGCACCGACGCCGCCATCATGCGTCTGGTCGATCTGCAGCTCTCCTTCCCCTCCATCCTGGTCGCGCTGATGATCCTCGCGGTACTCGGCAAAGGCGTGATGAACGTCGTGCTGGCGCTGGTGATCGTCGAATGGGCGTACTACACGCGCACCGTCCGCGCCTCCGCCCTGGTGGAACGCCGGCGCGAATACATCGAGGCCGCCGAATGCCTCGCACTGCCCCGATGGCGCATCATCTTTCGCCATCTGCTGCCGAACTGCCTGCCGCCGCTGATCGTCATCGGCACCCAGCAGGTCGCCCGCGCCATCGCGCTCGAGGCCACGCTGTCGTTTCTCGGCCTCGGCGTGCCGATCACCGAGCCATCACTCGGCCTGCTGATCGCCAACGGCTATCAGTACATGCTGTCAGGCAAATACTGGATCAGCTTTTATCCGGGTATCGCGCTGTTGGTGACCATCGTCGCCATCAATCTCGTCGGTGACCAGTTGCGTGACGTGCTGAACCCACGATTACAGCGGTGACCTCGGCAACTCTCGAAGTGCGTAACCTGCGCACGCATTTCTTCACGCGCGCCGGTGTCATCAAGGCCGTGGACGATGTGTCGTTCTCCATCGCACGCGGCCAGGTGCTGGGACTGGTCGGCGAGTCAGGCTCCGGCAAGACCGTCACCGGCTTCTCCATCATCGGCCTGGTGGATCCGCCGGGACGCATCGCCGGCGGCGCCATCCTGTATCAGGGGCAGGACCTCGCGAAGCTGACCGAACGCGAAATGCGCCGGCTGCGCGGCAATCGCATCGCGATGATCTTCCAGGATCCCATGATGACGCTGAACCCCGTGTTGCGCATCGACACCCAGATGATCGAGGCAGTGCACGCGCACGCCGATGTCTCGCACGCCGAGGCGCGCGTTCGGTCGCGCGATGCACTCGGCCTGGTCGGCATTCCCAGCCCCGACGAACGCCTGTCGTCCTACCCGCACCAGTTCTCCGGCGGCATGCGCCAACGCGTGGCGATCGCGATCGCGCTGCTGCATCATCCGGACCTGCTGATCGCCGACGAACCGACCACCGCGCTCGACGTCACGATCCAGGCGCAAATTCTGTCCGAGGTGCAGAACCTCGCCGCCACCTACGGCACCGCGCTGATCTGGATCACCCACGATCTGTCGGTGATCGCCGGTCTCGCCGACGACATAGCGGTGATGTACGCCGGCCGCATCGTAGAAACCGGCAGCGCCGAAGCCGTGTTGGACCGTCCGCTGCATCCCTATACGCACGGCCTGATTGGCAGCGTGCCAAGCCGCAACCAACGCGGCGAGAAGCTGCGGCAGATTCCCGGCATGACGCCAGGCCTGCTCGACCTGCCGCAAGGCTGCGCATTCCGCACCCGCTGCCCGCGTGCTGACACTCCTTGCGAACAGGCGCCCGAACCGACGCAGCCGCGACCGGGCCACACCACGCGCTGCTTCCATCCGCTGCTGTCGCCGCCCGCATGAATCGCGACGCCGCCCCGCAATCCCCCATCCGCACCGCCGGCATGACTACGCCACCAATTATCGAACTGCGTGGCGTGAGCAAGCGCTTCGGTCCGACATATGACGCCGCCGCCCGTCTCGCGCGCTCCTGGACGCGGCGCTTCGGCGGCACGCCCAAAAACGAAACCGTCCGCGCGGTCGACCATGTCGATCTCGCCGTCGGCCGCGGCGAGGTCGTCGGCCTGGTCGGCGAATCCGGCTGCGGCAAATCAACTCTCGGCCGCATGGTGGCCGGCATCCTGCCGCCGTCCGACGGCCAGGTGCTGTTCAACGGCCTGGATATCGCCACCCTGCCGCCGGACCGCGCGCGCAACGCCAGGCTCAAGGTCCAGATGATCTTCCAGGACCCCTACGCCTCGCTCAATCCCCGCCTGCGCGTCGCGGACATCGTCGGCGAAGCGCCCCTGGTGCACGGCCTCGTCTCGCGTGCCGATTTCGACACCTACCTTGATGCACAGCTTCAGCGCGCCGGCCTCGACCCGTCCTATAAGCGCCGGTACCCGCACCAATTCTCCGGCGGCCAGCGCCAGCGCATCGGCATCGCGCGTGCGCTCGCCGTGCAGCCCGAATTCCTGGTCTGCGATGAGGCGGTAGCCGCGCTCGATGTGTCGATCCAGGCGCAGATCCTCAACCTGTTCATGGACCTGCGCCGCGACCTCGATCTCACCTACCTGTTCATCAGCCACGATCTCGGCGTGGTCGAGCATCTCTCCGACCGCGTGCTGATCATGTATCTCGGCCGCATCGTCGAGCGCGCCACCGCGGAGGAGGTATTCGCCCGCCCAAACCATCCCTACACCCAGGCCCTGCTCGCCGAGGTGCCGCGCATCGACGCACGCAAACGGCGCTTCACCGCGGTCAAGGGCGAAATCCCCAGCCCGCTCAACCCGCCGTCAGGCTGCCACTTCCACCCGCGCTGCCCGCATGCCATGCCGCGCTGCGCCGAGGTCGTGCCGCCCCTGCGCGAGATCGCGCCCGGCCATCACAGCGCCTGCCATTTGAACGATCGAATTTAGTCGGAATTA
>CAVOKY010000015.1:0-6769 GCA_963696645.1 uncultured Alphaproteobacteria bacterium | reverse complement strand
TCCTATCCGCCGGCGAGGCGCGGGAGCAGGAAGATCTCGGCGTCCTTGGGCAGTTCCTTGGACCAGGTGTCGCGATAAATCACCCCATCGATGGAGACGGCGATGCCCCGCTCGATGAAGGGCCCGAGCGCGGGATACTGCTCCGCCAGATTGCGGAACAGCTCCCGGATGTCTTTTGCCTCGACTTCGAGCTTCTGCTTGCCTCCGGCGGCCGCGCCGAGCGACCCCCAGAGCGTCACCTCGACCATCAGCGCGCCCGTTCGGCCTCCAGTGCCGCCAGGATGCGTGGTGGCGACATGGGAATATGCGTCATGCGAACGCCGACCGCATTCGACACCGCATTCGCGATTGCCGCCAGCGGCGGCACGATCGATGTTTCGCCCACGCCACGCACCCCATAGGGATGATTCGGATTGGGGATCTCGAGAATCTGCGTGTCGATCATCGGCAGGTCCGAGCAAACCGGGACGCGGTAGTCGAGGAAGCCGGGGTTCTGCAGGCATCCGTCCTCACCGTAGACGTACTCCTCATTCAGCGCCCAGCCGATGCCCTGCGCGGCGCCGCCTTGGTACTGCCCCTCCACATAGGCCGGATGCACCGCCTTTCCCGCGTCCTGCACGACCGTATAGCGCAGCACCTTGGTGGCGCCGGTCTCCGGATCCACTTCAACGTCGCAGATGTGGGTGGCAAACGAGACGCCGGCGCCATCGGCGACCAGCTCGCTGTGGCCGGCGATCGGTCCGCCCGTCTTGGCGGCCACCGCCGCGATGTCCTTGACCGACAACGGGGAAAGATTGCCGTGCTTCGCCCCGTCGGCCCTGGCGTGACCGTCCTGCCAGACGACATCGTCGAGCGGAATATCCCACATCCTGGCCGCCCGTTCCCGCATGACCTCGATGGCGTTGCGGGCGGCCGAGATCGTCGCCATCGACGAGGAGAAGGTGCCGCGGCTGCCGTCGGTCATGTCGTTGTAGCCGAGGGTTCCGGTATCGGCGACCACCGTCTGCACCTGCGCATAGGGAATGCCGAGCTCCTCCGCCGCCACCAGCGACAGCGAGGCGCGCGAACCACCCACGTCGACCGTGCCGACGGTCAGCGTCACGGTGCCGTCGGCGCCGATGTTGAGGTCGGTGCAGGTCTGGCCGCCGAAGTTGAACCAGAAACCACAGGCCATGCCACGCCCCTGGTTCTTGCCGAGTGGCGCCTTCATGTGCGGATGCTGCTGCGCCGCTTCCAGCGTGGGCCCGATGCCGATCGGGCCATACACCGGACCGTAGGACGATTTGGTGCCTTCCCTGGCAGCGTTCCTGATGCGGAATTCAACCGGGTCCATGCCGATCTTCTGCGCCAGCTCATCGATGACGCTTTCCACCGCGAAGGCGGCCATCGGTGCCGAAGGCGCGCGATAGGCCGCTGTCTTCGGCCGATTGACCAGCACCTCATAGCCGACCGTTTTGACGTTCTTGAGGTCGTAGCAGGCAAACGAGGTCATGGCGCCGAGCTCGGCCCACATGCCGCCGTAGGGGCCGCAGGAATAGCTCAGCGTGGCCGAAGCCGCCGTGATGGTGCCGTCCTTCCTGGCGCCGATCTTGACATCGATCGAGGTGGCGCTGGTCGGGCCCGAGGCACGGAAGACTTCCTCGCGCGACATGACGAGCTTGACCGGCCGGCCCGCCTTGCGCGACAGCGCCAGCGCAACTGGCTCGGCCCAGATATGCGTCTTGCCGCCGAAACCGCCGCCAATCTCCGACGAGGTGACGCGCAGCTTCGAAACATCCAGGCCGAGCAGCGCGGCACATTGCTGGCGATAGACGAAATGGCCCTGGGTGCACACCCACAGCTCAGCAGGTCCCGTCGGAATTGACGCTGGCGACGCAGGCGTGGGGCTCGATGTAGCCCTGGTGCGTCTGCTCGGTCTTGAAGGAACGTTCTACGACGGCGTCGGCCTCCTTGAAGCCCGCTTCGACGTCACCGTGGCCGTACTGGCTGCGATTGGCGATGTTGGAGGGCGCGGTGGGTTTCGGGTCGACACCGCCGGTGAACACCGTCTCGTGCAGCAGCGGCGCCGAGGCCTTCATCGCTTCGTCGACATCCGTGACGTGCGGCAGCACCTCATAGTCGACCTCGATGAGTTCCAGGGCTTCCCTGGCCGTGCGGGCATCGATCGCAGCCACCGCGGCCACCGCATGGCCATCGTAGAGCGCCTTCTTGCGCGCCATGCAGTTGTCGAGGATGTCGTACATGGCGGAATTGCCGTTGGTGAGATCGGGCAGATCCGCCGCGGTGATCACCGCCTTGACGCCCTTCAGCTTCTCCGCCTTGGAAGTGTCGATCCGCCTGATCCTGGCGTGGGCGTGGGGGCTTCTGAGAATGCGCCCCACCAGCTGCCCGGGCATATTGAAATCCGCGCCGTAGCGCGCGCGTCCCGTTACCTTGTCGACCCCGTCGGGACGAACCGGGCGGGTGCCGACGGATGTGAACGTCCGGACCGAGTAGCTCGGATCGAATCCCATGGTCATGCTCCCCTCATCACGCGAGCGGCGTCCTGAACGGCACGCACGATCTTGTCGTAGCCTGTGCAGCGGCAGAGGTTTCCGGCCAGCCCGAAGCGAATTTGTTCCTCCGTCGGATCGGGGTTGCTGGCCAGCAGATACTTCGCCGCCATCAGGAAACCCGGTGTACAGAAGCCGCATTGCAAGGCGGCGTGTTCGAGAAACTTCGCCTGCAGCGGGTGCAGCTTGTCGCCGGTCGCCATGCCCTCGATGGTCTCGATGCGGCGGCCCGCGGCCTCCGCGCCCAGTACCAGGCACGAGCACACCAACCGGCCGTCGAGAATGACGCTGCATGCGCCGCAGTCACCGGTGCCGCAGCCTTCCTTGGCTCCCATGAGCCCCAGGTGGTCACGCAGCACGTCGAGCAGCGTCTCCTCAAACTGGCACAGGAACTCGACGTCATCGCCATTGATCGTGGTTGAAACAGCTATGCCCGACATCACTTTCCTCCTGCCCGCTCATAGGCGATCCTGGCAGCGCGCCTCGCCATCACGCCTGCGACCTTCTTGCTGAATTCCACGGTAGCACGTTTGTCGTTGATGTATGAATCGGCGTCGAATTTGACCCTACGCAGATGACGAGCAACCTCTTGATATGAGGCTTGGCCGGCCAATCCCAGCTCCCGGACTCCCAAGCGCAACCGCTGGAATTTTGGGTCCGGGGACCGGCACATGGTTCGATACGTGTCCAGGAAGGCCAGCCACGAAATTCATCAATATTATCAATATATTGCTGACATACCCCTGGCTGGATTTGAACTCGGTCCGGGTTGGTATCCCAGAAACCACGAGGCAAGATCACGCTCTCACCGGGATCGTGGTTACGGCATCAGCCGCGCCGGTGTCGGCCGAAAGCGGCGGTTCGTCGGTCCACCGAACTACCGCCTACCCAATGGTAAGGGACGGTCGGCCTATGCGGCGCTGTAGATTTCTTCCACCGTGATGACGATCCCGGGTGGGGCCATCGTGATCGGTCCGTTGACGATGATTCGTGTGTCGATGCCGTCGTCAGTACGCCGGTGATGGGTAACGGTTCGGCGGGTCGGATGCACGATCAGGTAGTGAGCGACGGATGGCACGCGGAAATAGTCAGCCAGCTTGCCGCCGGTATCCGTCGATGCCGTGCCGGGCGACAGGACTTCGACGATGATCACCGGGTTCGGCGCTGCGATCGCGTCGTCGGCCATTGGCTCGCCACAGTTCACCAGGGCGTCCGGTTCGTAGTCACTGTCGCCGGTTTCCACCGTGGCGCCATCGGGCAATGCCTGGCAAGGCACACCGGCATCGGCGACCGCGCGCTTCAGCGCGCTGTAGACGGCTCCCTTGACCCGCAGGTGCGCGCCGCGCTCGGGCGCCATGGCCACGATCCTGCCGTCCACGCGTTCGTAGCGGCCCTTCGTCTGGGCCTCACACCACCGCCTGAACTCCTCGCGGGAGTAGTATCTGTCCGTCCCGGGTTGAGCGAGGTCCATCGAAAGCCTCCAGTCGTGAACGATAGTATCATGGGTTGGCTTGCGGGGCCATTCGCTATCGATCGGTTTACCCGTGCGGGGCGTTCGGTGCGAGGCGACCGGTATGGGCCGGAACCCCGGGCTCGCGCCGGTCGGCGGCTATTCTGGCTGACCAATTACCGCACACACCTGGCGCCTCGGCATCAGGCGGCGAGCCGCATCTCCCGGATCTCCTCAAGCACACGCCGAAACGCCGGCTCCGGCGCCACGCACATGGTTCGATACGTGTCCAGGAAGGCCACCAATTCCCCGGGCGGCTGGCCCCCTTTTTTAGGGGGGACCTCACTTATCCCCTCATAATTCAAACCAAGGCTCTTGTGTGACGACATGATCGCCCTGACGCAGGCAGCGATCGCCGGCCTCGGCGTTGTCGCGCTGCCCGGCTATGTCTGTCGCGAAGACGTTCGATCGGGAGCGTTGCGCCAGGTGTTGCCTGCGTGGCTTGCCGGCGACTCCACCATCGCGGCTCTGATTTCCCAACCGGCGCGGTCTGCTCCCCTCGTGTACGCGTCTTCATCGACCACCTGTCAGCCGAGTTGCCGCAACGGGTGCTGCTATAGATCGTCCGGATCACTGATCGGTGGCATCCCCGGCCGCATTGATCGCGCACGGATAGTCCCACAGGAGTGCTGCGCACTTTTGACGTTCGAGGTGGGGCAGGACCCACCGTGAAACGGGCCGATGTCGATATCCAGTTCGGGAGTTTTCGCGCAGCCTCGGGGATGGCCGTGCCGAATGGGGTGCCGGCGGCCGGACTCCAGCCAGGCGGAGGGCTCTCCCCGGCAAAATTGCGCCATTAACCGGTCGCCGCCGGCTTGATCTCTTGCCGTGATCGACTAGGGATGGCCGCGCGCCAGGCGCCAGAACGCGTCATTGCCGGCCCGAGGAGAACCGCCCGATGCAGCCACGCTATACCTCTATCGTCGCCCCGTTGCCCTCGACGGTGCCGTTCGTCGGCCCGGAGGCGCAGGAGCGCGCCCGCGGCGTCGTGTTCAAGGCGCGGATCGGCGCCAACGAGAGCGTCTTCGGCCCGTCGCCGAACGCCGTCGCCGCCATGCGACAGGCGGCGGCGGAATGCTGGATGTATTGCGATCCCGAGAATTACGATCTGAAGGCGGCGTTGGCGCAGGAAATGGGGGTGTCACCAGCGAACATCGTGGTCGGCGAAGGCGTCGACTCGCTGTTCGGCTATACCGTGCGCCTGTTCACCGAGCCGGGCGATCCCGTCGTCTCCTCGCTCGGGGCCTATCCGACCTTCAACTTCCACGTTGCCGGATATGGCGGCCGTCTGGTGACGGTGCCTTATGTCGAGGATCGTGAGGATCCGGCCTCGCTGCTCGGCGCGGTGCGGCGTGAACGGCCGAAGCTGGTGTTCCTTGCCAATCCCGACAATCCGATGGGCAGTTGGTGGCCGGCGGATGCCGTGCAAGCCCTGATCGACGCCCTGCCGATGGACACCGTGCTCGTGCTCGACGAAGCCTATATCGAGTTTGCGCCGCCCGAGACCGCGCCGGGTCTCGATGTCGCGCGGCCCAATGTGATCCGGTATCGCACCTTCTCCAAGGCCTATGGCATGGCCGGCGCCCGCATCGCCTATGCGATCGCCGAGGAAAACGTCGCCAAGGCCTTCGACAAGATACGCAATCATTTCTCGGTCAATCGCATCGCGCAGGCCGGTGCCTTGGCGGCGCTCGCCGACAAGGCGCATCTGGCGTCCGTCATCGAGAAGGTTGCCCGCGCACGGGAGAGGATCGGCGCGATCGCACGCGCGAATGGCCTTGTGCCACTGGCCTCGGCGACCAACTTCGTGACGATCGACTGCGGGCGCGACGGTGCCTACGCCAAGCGCGTGCTCGATGGTCTCATCGCGCAAGGCATCTTCGTGCGCATGCCCGGCGTGGCGCCGCTGAACCGTTGCATCCGCGTCTCGGCCGGCACCGAGGCGGATCTTGCCGCGTTCGCCGAGACGCTGCCGAGAGGCCCTCGCTGACGCGGCGTGAGGGCGATACGCCGTGGCGCTGCCGGCCAGGTCCACAATTTTGGGCATGCGCGCGGTCGGTGCGGCTGTTGCCACGGTCATGCAGTCGAACGCGCCCATCGCGCGTGCGGCGCGGCTCAAGCGACGTAAGGCAACGCCCAAGAATTAACGAATCGGCGGCGGTTGCGAAGTTGGGTGCCCCCGCTGAGCGAGTTGGCGCAGGTCGACCGCAAGCAAGCAAGCACGAAAGAACGCCAGAATAACACGGGTTCACGGAGAAAGATAAAGTCACGGAGTGCACAGAGAAGGATTTATGCGCTTCGCGCAAGCAAGAAAGCTGCTACACGGTGAACTACCTCTGATCTGTTGCTTGCGCGAAGCGCCAAAATCCTTGCTTCTCCGTGCACTCCGTGACGTTATCTTTCTCCGTGAACTCCGTGTTATTCTGGCTTTCTTGCTGCCAATCGAGCCAGGCGGTTACGGACGGGCAGCCGGCATAAGGACCCTCACGCCTGGCCCCGCCGTCGGTCCATGGCGCACCGTGAAGCGGCAATTTATGGGCGTCGCCTAACGGTAGCCCCAGACGTCTGATTATGCGTTCTGGATCGTGCGCGCTCCGTGAATGTCGGCTCTGGCCTGCCGACCGCCGAAAGCACACCGTCTCCTTCCGGCCAGCACCAGCCAGCACTACGCATTGCACCGCCTTGCCTGAGTGTCCGGTTTGGGTCG
>CAVOKY010000014.1:0-5494 GCA_963696645.1 uncultured Alphaproteobacteria bacterium | reverse complement strand
CTGGTGGTGTAATGACATCAGCCATGACCGCGAGGCTCCTCGCTCGCTGGCGCGGCGTCAAGCGCTGCAACACCCAGGGGCAATCGTATTTTGTACCGGTGGCGGGCGTGGACATGCATGGTCACAACCGGGCTTGCCAGGTGGGTCCTGATGCAGCTTTGCTGCTTGTATGGCCGAAAACGTTGATGCACCGATCCGCCGAAACCACGCGGGCCTCGACCGCGCCCACGGCTCACCACGACGTGAGCGCCCACATTATGAGGGCCGTGCGGGAAGCGGAAGTTCCGCAATAAGCGGTATCGGCGGGGTGTTCCTGGTCGCGATGGCAGTGCTGCTGGCTGGCTGCGGTCCCCCCTATCTTGCCGATACGTTTACCACTTCGACACCGAAGCCGACGTCATTCGATGCGAGCGAGCTGGTCCGTATGCCAGTGGCGGTGCTGGGATTTGTGGCGCCGGGTAATCTCCAGGGGTTCAGCCCCACCCTCTCCCAGGCGCTCAGTGGCGCACTTACGGAGGTAACCCCGCCGATCCGCGAAATTTCTACGGATGAGACCCTAAACCGGCTCACGGACCAGGGACTGGCGACAGAGTATGCTGATTTGCGTGCAGGTTTCGCGCGCGATGGCATGCTGGACCGACAGCGGCTGCGGCGGATTGGATCGGGACTTCGATCGCGATACGTGCTGCTGCCGGGGCTGGCACAGTTCGACGAAACCATAATCGACAAGTATGAGGCCGCTGGCATCAAGTTGCTCAGGAATAGGGTGACGACGCTGCGTCTGTGGCTGCAACTGTGGGACGCGCAGACCGGTCATATCGTCTGGGAGTTGTCGGGCGAAGTCACCATGGCGACCGTGTTCTTGAGCCCAAAGCAAACCGTGGCCTTGGAACAGACCGCAAAGAAGCTGTTGGCTCGGATGATCCAAGACGGCTTGATCGGATCGAAGACCGAAACGCAAGTTATTGTGGATCATTGAGCTGCGCGCGTTTGCTCCGAGGGTTCGAGCGGATCATGCGCGAGCGGCCCAGCCTGCGGCGTTAAGATCTCGAAGGGTACTTCCCGGTGCTTCGGGGGCGACGTCATGAAGCTTCCGACGCCTGCCACGAACGCCAGCACGAGCACCGCGGCAGCCATGAAGTAGAACACGCCGTCGATTTCAAAGCGTGCCATCAGGCTGGCACCGATCAATGGCCCGAGCACCGAGCCGATCCCACTCACCAGGATGAGCCGTCCGCTTACCGCCACGACCCGATCGGCCGGCATGCGGTCATGCGCGTGGGCGACACAGACGGGGTAAAGTGTCGACATAAATCCGCCGAGCAAGACCGCGGCGGGCAGGATCATCGACCGGGAGCGCGGCAGGAACACCATAACAAAGGCAGTGCTCGCAAAGCCGAGACCGAGCAAGGCCAGCACAATGCGACGGTCGAACCGATCGGAGAGCCGGCCGACGGGTATTTGGAAAACAAATCCGCCAAGCACCGCCACCAGCATAAACAGCGCAATGGTCGCTCGTGGGGTGTCCTGATCCTGCATCCACGCCGGAACAAGCGCGTAAAAGGCGCCACCGACGAGCCCGCTCAAGGCGCAGCCAACCACGGCGATAGGAGCCGTCCGTGTGAGCACGCCATAGGGTAGGGCGGGTTCAGTGCTAACGTGCGGCGGCTCGGCTCGGGCCGCGGTAACGAGTATCAGTGCCAGAGCGAACAGGGCGACGATCGTATTGAACGGCGCGATCGCCTTGATATCTGCGCGGACTATCAAAAGCTGACCCAGCGCGAGCGCAAGGAACGTGCCGACCATATAGATTGAGAAGACCCGCCCACGTTCGGATGGCAGGGCCTTGGCGCTGAGCCAGCTCTCGGTGGTGATGAAAATCCCGGCGCAACCGAACCCGACGATGGCGCGCAGGACCACCCAGGCCAGCGATCCGACCAGGAGCGGCAGGACCGCGGTCGCGGCGGCGACCAGGCCGGCAAATGCCGCGTAAGCGCGAATGTGACCGATCCGCTCGATGAGTTTACTGCAGCGAAACGAGCCCAGGGTAAAGCCAGCAAAATAAGCGCTGAGCACCAGGCCGGGCGCGTCGAAGGCCTCGACTGCAACTCGCAATGAGACAAGGGTGCCGAAGAAGCCGTTGGCGAGCTGAATGAGACTCGTGGCGAAGACGAGTGTGCCAATTTGAGCGCGTATTGAACCGGGCTGTGGCATCGACCTTCCTCTTTCCTGCGGACCATTATGATCGGCTACTTCCAATTCTCAGCGTAAGTCGACCGGTCTCATGCAATGGCTGAGGCTACTCGCAATTGTCGGGGCAGACTTCGCCTGACCCGTTGCGTGCGCAAGCCCTCGCGATGTGATCGTAAGAGCCGTAAATCCGACGCTTTGCCCTCTGGCCAGGGCATGCAAGCGGAACGCATTGCTAATCTGGTCGAGTTGTTTGGGGTCAATACGATCAGCTCGATGGATCAAAACAACGTGTAGGGATCATGGCCCTTCGCATCGAGGATCCACGGATACCACGATGCGGGCCGCAAGTCCTTTCAGCAGTCATGGGCTCCAGCAGACAGTCGCCGCGACCCCGGCACACGGGCGGTTTCGTCTCAACGGTGGCTTTGGCTCGCGGGCGGCCGCTCCGTCGTCATTTGGATTTTTAGGCTCAGGAAAGGACCAATCCAGCGGAGGATCGAACTCATGAATGCACGACCGCTGTTCATACGGATTGGCGCATCACTGCTGGTAGGGTGCGTCTGTCATTAGCAACCTGATGGCCATTCGAATTCGGGCCACTCGTCTCGTGCGCCGAGCGAAGTTGTTGCGGGAACAGCCTCTGCGAGATAACGCAACCGCATCACCTCGTCATCCCCGCAGAGGCGACGACCCGGGCACGGGGCCGGACACCTCGACCAGCGCGTCGCGCACCCGGCCGACGACGCTGTCCCAGTCGCCGGCTGTGGGCTGACGGAACTGCCGCAGCGTCGGATACCACGGGCTGTCGTTGCGCTCGCGCAGCCAGCGCCAGCATGTGTCGAACCGGTTCAGCAGCCAGACCGGCTTGCCCATTGCGCCGGCCAGGTGGACCACCGCGGTGTCCACGCCGATGACAACGTCGAGAATCTCGATCAAGGCCGCCGTATCGGCGAAATCCGCCAGTTCGTCCGTCCAGTCGTGCATCACGCCGTCAAGCGCGGTGCCCGACGGCCCCGCCGCGGCCCCGCCCTTTTGCAGCGAGACCAGCGCGACGCCCGCCACCTCAGCCAGCGGCGCCAGGCGCGACAGCGCGATGGAGCGCTTTTGGTCCATGCGCAGGCGCTGCGGGTTGCCGGCCCAGACCAGACCCACGCGCAGACCGGCCAGGCCACCCGTCCGACGGCGCCAGCGTTCCACCAGTGCCGGGTCGGCCCGCAGATAGGGGATATCCGACGGGATGTCCGCCTCATGCGCCATGCCGAACATTCGTGGCAGGCTGAGCATTGGACATTGCAGATCGAACGGCGGCAGCGTGTCGCCGAGCCCAACCACCTGCCCAACGCCGGGAAGCTGCGACAGCAGCCGCACCAACGGGCGATGCACCTCCAGCACCACTCGCCCGCCTGCGGCCGCCATGGGCAGGTAGCGGCAGAACTGGATCATGTCGCCCATGCCCTGCTCGGCATGGATCAGCAGACTGCGACCCTCGCGAGGCTCGCCCTGCCAGCGCGGCTGCACGAAGCTTCGCTGCGTCGCCGGTTCGGCGCGGAAGCGCCATTCCGCCTGCTCCCAGCCCTCGGCGAACCGCCCGGAGACCAGCAGCAGGTCGCCCAGATTGTAGTGTGCCGCGGCGTCGTTGGGATGCTGGCGCAGGATCTCGCGATACAGCGTTTCCGCCGCCTCCAGCCGGCCGAGATCCTTCAGGATGCCGGCCAGATTCCCGGCTATCTGCGGCACGCCGGGCGCCCGGCGTGCCGCCGTGCCGAGCATCTCCGCCGCCTCCTCCAGCCGGTTCGCCTCGCGCAACGCCAGCCCGAGGTCATTGTGCAGGTCGCGCAGATCGGGTTTCAGGCGCAGCGCCGTGGAATATGCGGCAATCGCCTCTTCCGGGCGGCCCAGGTCGCTCAGCACGTGTCCGAGCGTTTGCTGCGCCTCGGCGCTGTTGGGCTTGAACCGCAGCGCCTCCCGGCAAGCCCGCAGCGCGTCGTCCAGCCTGCCCAGGGCGAGCAGTGCGTTGGCACGGTTGATGTGGTACATCGCGACGGATGGCTTCACGGCAATGGCCTGGTCGATGCAAGCGACCGCCGCCTGCGGCTGGCCGGATTGCAGGGCCAGCACGCCGAGCATGTGCAGCGCATCGGCATACGCCGGTGCGGCAGCGAGCACCTGGCGATACACCTGCTCGGCCTCTGCCAGCCGGCCGATGCCATGCAGGTGAACGCCGCGCTGAAAGTACTCCTGAATCGCGTATTTCCGCTTGCTCATGAGCCGTCACCCGCTGTCAGGTCCCGGTCAATATAGTCCAGGCGGTATCGTCGCGACGGTATTGCCACTCAGCATCGCCTCGCCCAACCGCCCCCGGCAGAACGGGCCGGAGCACCATGATGGATCCGCGCCTCATCGGCTGGGCACGCGCGGCTGCCGGCCGACGCCGTCCGGGGCGCCGCCTGCCGAGGCTCTGGCTGTTCACCGACGCCCGACGGCTGCCCGATCCCCGACCCGCGGTGGCACGGCTGCCGATCGGCCTTGGCGGCGTGGTCCTGCGGCACGATGGCGAAGCGGGACGCCGGGCGCTCGGGCGGGACCTGGCGCGCATCTGCCGGGCCAGGCGCCTTACCCTGGTTGTGGCCGGCGACGCCAGGCTGGCCGCGGCTCTCGGCGCCGGCCTGCACTTGCGCGGCGGACGATGGCCTGGGCCTGTGCGGCCGCGGCGCGGGCTGGTGAGCAGTTCGGCTCATGGATCTGCGGAATTGCACCGGGCCCGCCGGGCCGGCGCCGATCTGGTCTTTCTGTCCCCCGTGTTCGCCACCGCCAGTCACTCCGGAGCGCCCGCCCTGGGCGTGCTGCGCTGGAGCCGTCTGGCCCGGAGCATGGGCTTGTCGATTGCCGCTCTCGGCGGCATCAATGGATCGAGCGTCCGGCGGCTACCGCGGCACCTCTGCCAGGCCGTTGGCGCCATCGGAGCCCTCGCTGCATGACCAGCGTGTCATAAGCGCCACAGTGTTTCGGAATTGCCATGTTAACCGTCCGCGCACCGTTGCGTGGTTGAGAAAGTTGGTCTCATACTCCGCCCTAGGTTCGGCTGCCCCCGCCCGCGGTCGGGATCGGGACACGAGGCGGGGCCTACAATGTCTGCCGGTCCTACCGGCGAACCGAGGAGGGAAATAATGCGCAGGCTCTTACTGGCAGGCGTGGCAACACTGGGAACGTCAGCGACGTTGGTCGGCGCGGCCTCCGCGCAAAGTGTACCGGTCAATGCGCCAACAATAAACGATATCCAAGGCGTCGTGGTAACCCCGGA
>CAVOKY010000013.1:0-147816 GCA_963696645.1 uncultured Alphaproteobacteria bacterium | reverse complement strand
TGGATCGACTTCAATCGCCCTCAGCCGTGACGAACCTTTCGGTCGCGGTGGGTGGAAGTCTCGTGCTTTGTTTGGCGTTCGAAGTGCCTCCGCTGATCCAGCTCCCCATCGAGGTGCCGCAGGACGATGCCAAGGCCGCGTCCGTTAACCAGCTCGTCGGCCAGCTCCTCGATCACGCTTGCTTGCGCGCGTCCGTCCTCCTCGCCGCGTCGGAGCCGTTCGTCCTTGCGACGCGTGATTTCATGCTTTGCCGTCCCGGTCTGGAATACCTTGGCCAGACGCCGTCGCGCCTCGCCGGGACCAATCCGCTCATATAACCGCGCGCGGAGCGCGACATCGACCGGTGTCGTGCTGAAGGCCCACAACTCGATTGGCCCGAGGCTGTTCACCAGCATCTGCTCGAACTTCACATTGTCGGCTTCGATGATCGCGAGGAACGGCGAGCCTCCTCCATTCTCATCAGGCCCCTTGAGCCTGTGGCGCACCACTTCGGCCGAAGCTGGCGTCAGGCGGAAACGATGGATGATCGCCTCTGCCTCCTGTTCGTCGCCGGCGCCAAGGACAAAGCGCCCGGTGCTCTGGCTGACCAGGTCATCACCAAAGTCCCCGAGCCGCTGGCTGCTGAGGGCAAGCTGAAGCCCATGCTTTCGCCCTTCACGGCGATCCAATTCAACCTGCGCCCGAACGAAACGCTGTCCTTCCGTCCGGTGATACTCATCATAATCCAGCCGCTTGAGTGTCTCGTAGATCTCGGCGAAGCGTTTGGCGTGATAGGGCTTCACCGCGTCCGGCACGAAGCTGATGTATCTCGGCCGCAGGAAGAAATTGCGCGCCAGGATGTGCCGGCCAAGCAGATACATCAGCGATGTCTGCCGGTCCGCCTCTGGGCTTCCGGTCGGGGCGACGGCGTCCAGATCGAGCACGATCACCCGGGCTGGTCCGAAGTCGAGCCTGGTCGGCCGGTTCAATGTTGGATATCGGCGGATCAGAGCCTTGATGTAGCGCTCGAACAACTCGACAACCTGTTCGCTGGTCTCCGCCTTCACCCTCGTGAACATATCCTGGACCTGTTGGCTGCGCGCCGCGGTAATCAAGTCCTCCAGCAGCGGCACGGCTTGCCGCTGGGCGACCTCTGCGAGATGCCACTCCTGCCGCTCGCATAACGCGTCGACGACTTCCCACCACCAGGCGTCCTCCTCCGTGTGAATGCGGTGGCGATCGAGGGCTGCATCGACCTCGGGCGTGACGCCGGGCAAATAGCGCTTCGGGCGTTTGTTGCCGGTGCTGGAGTCCGCGAACAGCCGATAAGCCTCGTCGATCACGAAGCCAATCATCTGGTCCATGCCTTCGAAGGGCGTGTCTGAATCGATCGGCATCGTCCCGAGCGAAAGGAAGTTCTGGAGGAATGCCTTCTCGAGTGGCAGCGGATCACGGCACCCGAGTTGCGTGTCAAAGACGTTCACCTCGTAGCCGTCAGCGAGCTGCATCGCCGCGTAGATTGCCTCGCCACGCCGATGCTCGGGCAGGGCCTCCTGCAGGAGCTGAATGAACCCCTCGGCCGACGGACCGATATCGAGCTTGCCGATGAACGGCAGTTTTGTGCCGTTTGCCCCTTGCGCCGCATTGGACAGGCAGAGGCCGAGCAGGATCGTATTGGCCAGGACGGATTTGCCGTATCCCGACGGCGCAACGAACAAATCGACGACCATGGTCCGCCGGGAGCCCGCGGGATCGAACGGCCAGATGCGGCCATCCGGCGTGCGGAACACAACGGCGCCTTGGCTCCATGGCGAGGCAGGTCGGCCCCAAGGCAGCATCCGCAGCACTTCGCCAAGTGGCGCGGCGGCCGGAGGCGCGGTGGAGGCGACAGCCATGCCGGGTGCGCTGCTCATCACCCCCTCCAGCGGATCGCCGGCGATCGTGGCCGCGTGGCAATTGCCCCAGCCCTCGACCCGCTGCGCGAGCGTGGCGGCCTGGCGCCGCAGACGGCGCGTCTCGCCGGTCGGTGCCCAGGTGGCGAAACTGGTGCGCAACTTGACGAGGATGTCCTGGTTGTCGTCGCGGATGCGCTTGAGCGCCATGAAGGCGAGGTAGATCTGGCGATTGCTCGGCACGAAGCCGAGGATGGTCGAGGCCGCCCGCTTGAGCGCCATCATGCTTCGCCCACCACCTTCGACGAGCATCGACATGCGCCAGGGATGATGGGTCGCATTCAGGCGCGCGACGATTTCCGCAAACGGGCGTGGATCCTCTGGGCCGACGATCATATCGACAGAGGCCCATTCATGGCCGCCGATTTGCACCCGTGTCCCGCCATGCGTAATCGCATCGGCGTAGAAGAGCTGATCGGACAGACTCGGCCAAAGCACGAGGCTGGCGTCGCCCGTTTCGTCGTCTTCAGGGAGACGCGGCATGACGTTGGCGCCAGGAAGGATCGGCTCCCAGTTCGAGTTCGTAGACTCGGGATAGATCGCCTCGCGCGCCACCTTCAGGGCGTCCGCGGGCGACACGAGACGTACGCCGACCTCGTGATTGCGGAAGGCGGCGACGACGCGTTGCACAAAGGCGCTGTGCTTGGCCGCGAGAATCTCAGTCGCCAGCAAGGGGTTCTGTGCCTCACCGAAAGACGGCGAACCCTTCCCGGCAGCCATCTGTTCTTCGCTCGCCTGCCTGCGCTCCTCACGTGTCAGGAGCGAGCGGCGCGACCACAAGATGAAGTAGCATCGTTCCGCGCGCATCAGGCGTGGCCAGAGCTGCTCCCGTTCCGCGAAAATGTCGCCAAGCCGAAGACCGATGTCGCGGGCGATGGTGCGGCAGCCGCGCAGGTTCCTCTCTATTTCGACGCTGGTCATGTCCGGATCGCAGGCGTACCAACCTTGGATCGCATGTCCTGGACCATCGAGTGACCCGGACAATTCGAGACGCAGGCCGTCGGCGATTTCCTCAACGTCCTGGCGCATTGTTAGTCGCCGAAGGCCCTGGCCTTCGAGGAAGGTCACATACTCACCTTGCTTGGTCAGCAGCGCATCGCCGTCGACGGTGTCGAGATCGCAAAAGGTGGAGATCGGCTGGCGCAACATCAGCGAGAGATTGGCAAGGCCTTTGGCGATGAGACCGAACATCAAGCCCCCAATCGTTCAGCGTGATGCGTGGCTACGCCGATTCGGCCGCGATCCCGCGGCGGCGCCCCACGCCGACAGAATTTCCGGGTAGATGTCGCGCCCGTCGCGGAACCGACGACCGCGGTGAAGCAGCCGGATGCCGCCCAGCAATTGCTCCTGGCGTGTGCGGGCGTAAGGCGACAGATCGAGCAGTGCGGCCCCAAGCTCGCGCGGACTGCATGTGTGGATGCGACGTTCGAGCGTGAGCGCCTCTGCCTCGAGTGCGTGATAGGCGCGCAGGGCTGCATGCACATCCGGATGTTCCGAGCGTGGCGGCTCGCCTCGATGTGCTGGTTCACCGTGTGCGTGCAGCGTGAGATGGATGTGGCGCACGACGCAATTGAGTGCCGCCTGACTCATATCGGGCAGCCAGATCAGAACCTGCTCCTGCTCTACAGTTGGACGGCCGAGATGCTGCACGCCATGACAGAGCGTGCAGGCTGTGACCAGGTTGTCGGCGGCCCAGTTGTCGTGATCGCCGTCGAGATGAAAGACCTCCTGCCATGCAGTGGCCACGTGGCCGCAGAAACGGCAGGTGTGCCGGTCGCGCGCGAAGGCTGCACGGATGGCTTCCTCGTGCTCCGCTCCTTCCGGTTCGAAAATCCACGCTGAGGGATGAGCGGAAGGGACGAGAGGCAGGAGGGCCATTTGCCACAGCCTATTGGATGGTGAGCTGTTGGCTGGTGCCGGTGTTGGTGGCGTTGCCGCCGCTCACCGTGTTGGAGCTGAACTGTGCCATCGTGCTCAGCGCGAGGAAGAAGCCGCCTGCCAGCACCGAGATGATGCCGTAGCTCATGCGGTGCTGGCCGTTGGGGTTCTTCGTGTGCTGCCAGATGGTGAACCCGCCGGCGAGCATGGCGGCGATGCCGACGATATAGCCCACGAGTTCGAGGACATAGCCGCCGCCGGTCGTGAGATCCTGCGAGGCGGTCTGCATCTGCGTGCCGAGTGTGTTGCCCGCTGCATGCGCGAGTGGTGACGCGACGGCGACGGCCGCGACGAGTGCGACCGATGCAATGACGGTGCGCGACGGAATGGCGCTCGGCCTGCGGACGGGAAGGGTGGTCAGACGGGACAGTCTGGATGTGCGCAACACGGGAACCTCCTCCTTGCACGAGGGGCGAACCCCTCGGGGGGCGATTGTCCGGGCGCACGTAGCGAATGGGTACCGAGGTTTCACGAGAATGGGTCAGGCGAAATACGCCATCACGGCAGGCGCGATGGTGTCGATATTCATAACCCCAAGGCCAAACGCGATCTGGACGATCGCGAGGCTCGGCCCGTGGCGCCGGCGGCCCTCGGAGACATGCTTCAGCGCGAAGATGCCCATCAGCACGATCAAGGCGCCGTACGTCACGAAGAAATATTCGAAGACATTGATGACGTTCAGCACGGTCTGCTCAGGGGAATTCCCCATCAGCGTACTGGGATCGACGTTTGGCGGCGTGTAGCTGGTCAGACTGTCCGACATCGCGGCCGTCTGTGCGCTGCCGATCGTGCCCTCGGCCAGGTTCAGCATCCGGTCGTACGACAACAGTGCCGCACCGACGAACAGCGTGACGAACGGCGTCCAGGGATGCGACGCCAGCCAGTTGGCGTGGTGCCCGTGGCCATGCTTGGAGAGCTGCCACATGCCCCACCCGGCGGCGAAGACGAAGCCGGTTCCCGCGAGGTAGCAGATCATGGGGATCAGGAAGGCCAGCGCGACGCCGATATCGTCGGCGAAGTTAACGAAGCCTTGCATCACCGCGGTCCTACTCGATCAGGCCATGATCGGTCTCGACAACCCAGTTCGTGCCCTTCTGGAAGATCGCCTTGATTCGGCCGACGCCCGGCACCTCGTCGCCCACGGCGACCTGGATGCTCGATGTGTCACCGTCCGACAGGCCGATTGAGGAGAGCATGGCCAGCCCCGGCGAGGCGGCCTGGATGCGATAGTCCTTCACGCTTCGCACGAGCGGCGGTGGCGCTGGCGGCGCGGGGCTTGCCGCGGGCGCCTTGGCCGCCGCCGGGGCCTGGGCCGTCACCACCACGGTTGCCGGTTGCGCCGGCGTCCGGCCCGCACCCATGGCCGCCGCGATGGCACCATTCGCCTCGGCCAGGGACAGACGCCGGTCGAGTTGCGTTGTCCTGGTATCGACCTCCTCCGAGAGAGTCTTCACCGCAGTCCGCAACTGTGCGTTTTCGTCGCGAAGGTCCCGGACCACGATTCCCAGTTTCTCCATCAGGTTCAGCACATCGACCTGCTCGCGGGAAGTCAGTGGACCGGGCTGCAAGGATGTCGCCTCTGCCACCGGATCAACGGGAGCTGGTTTGGCGGCCTGCGGCGGCGCGTGTGCCGGCGCGGTGTGCTGCTGCTCCGAAGCTGGCGCGGCGGCGGCTGGAGGCGGTGCTGGGGCGTCTCGGTCTGCCCTTGCGCCGCTGTCGGCGTGGGTTTGGCAGCTTCTCCCGGCGGGGCGCCTGGCTGTGGCACCGTCGGGTTGATCGCCGAGGGCGGGGCAGGGGTCTTGGCCTGAAGTGCCGTGAATTCGCGCAGATCGATCTGCGCGTTCGGTTCCGATGGCGCGATCGGGGGCTTACCAGTGGCTGGTCCGGCAATGGGTTGACCGTTGCCAACAGGTTGCTGCAACCCCGGCGCCGGCTTGGCAGGCGGGGGAGCGACTTTGTCCACCAACGGGTGCACGGGTGGAACCGCGCCAGCAGCCTGCGGGTGGATTGGCGACGGCAGCGTGACATCGTTGCCGGCAATCGCAGGTTTGACGTGACTTTGGGGTTGCGCTGTGACGTCACGATGCAGGAGCGGCAAGTGCGGCGAGCCGTGCACGTTCCAGATACCCGACGCTGACGAAAGCAGCGAGGATCACGAACAGACCTGCCGCTGCCAACAGTGCCTTGCGCGATACATGGTGAAAACGCTCTCGTGGCATCTGCGGCGAAGGCTCTTGCTCCGGCGTGTGCCGCAGCATGTCGAAGACATTTTCGCCAGGAAGCCGCGCTTTGGGATGCGGCAATGAACCGGAAGATAACAGCGAAGCCTCGTCGGTCAGAATGGTGTCCATGGTTCACCTGCGTTGGTGCACTCAATGGGAGTGTCATCCTGGCCAACGCGAATGGGGCCGCGCTACCGATCGAAACTGCTGTTCTCGGTCAGCGGCTTGAGGAATACCACGCCGACATTGACGCCGGCGTCGAGCTTGACGGTCGGGCCTTTGGGCGCGTTCTGCAGCAGCAGATTTTGTGCCTGATTGCCGGCAACGCCTGCCGCCACACCAAGTTGCTGATTGAAGTTGAGGTGGTTCTGCGCGGTGTAGCCGCCGAACGGGCTTACCGCGACGATGGCGTTCGATTGCGCGATGGCCTGACCCAGCCCCGCCACGAACGCCGCTGCCACGGGCAACACGAAACGAGCCACATAGTGCTGGTCGACGCTCGACGCGACCGCGGTCTCCATCGAGTCCGGCGCAATCACCAGTGCGTCGATTGTTTCCTGGGCACCGTTCTGCAAACTGATGCTGTCGAGCTTCACGACGAGACGGTCGCCGCGCCGCTCGAAACTGCCGGTCATGTCGTCGCCGGCGATCGGGCCGGATTCGGCCGTCACGACGACCGGCCCGCCCTGATCCGAACTCGCAGCGAGCTTGGTACGGGCATAGACGCCCTTGCCCGCCGGAATGAGCACGGTTGCCGGTCGCGTTCGCGCCATCGCGTTATCGGCGGGGGATGTGCCCGCCTGTCCCGATACCTGGGTTGCCGGCGCCGGTCCGCCCCGAGCGACTGCGCCGCCGTTGCCGGGGGGCTTCTCGTCCTCCGGCTTGAGGATCACCTCGGTCTCCGGTGGCCTCGACCCGCTCCATGCTGGCGAACAACGAAGCAATGGCGCTCGCATACAGTTCTGTCTGTTTGTCGTCAGCCTTGCGCACAGTCTGTTGGGCCGGCTGCTGTTCGACGACAGTCGCGATAGGGAGCCGGTCTCACCTCGGCGGTGGGCGTTGCGACGGCCCGGATGCCGGATGGGGAGCCGGCGCTGGCGCCGCGACCGGCGCGTCGGGCTGGGCTGGCACGCCGGCTGGCATCGGTGCCACTGACGATTGGCCCTGCGCGGCAGCCGTTACCGCCTGGGTCTGCGCAGCTCCTGTCGCGAGTTGCTGATAGTAGTCATTGCTGTGCATACCGCCTGGCAGCGAATTGACGTCCGGTGTCTTGCCAACCGTCGATTGCTGCGGTGATTGATGGCTCCGGATCATGATGAATCCGATACTCCCGAGAATGACGATCGCAGTCGTTCCCAGGATGGCAAGCCGCCGTGGCCCGGCACCGCCGGCACCGCTGAAGATGCGATCCAACGCCAGACTCTGACTGAGAGAGGTCATCGCTCACTGCTCCTTGAGTCGAGCGGCGACGGTGTGGCCCCCGGCCGATAGAAGGACGACGGGCGTCGCTGGCACCGCATAAATCGTCGTGCCGTCCTCGCCGTCCTCGGAGGCGACCCATTCGGGCGAAAGCAGTGTGTAGCGGGTGCGGATATAGTCGCGGTCACCCATCTGCCATGCGCGCACCTCGTCCGGCGACACGCCCTCGACGGAGAGCGGGACAGCCTCGGCCGGCGGGACTCCGTCGAGCATGGCCGTCAGGTATGGCGCACCCGTCTCCGGCGTATCCGGGCGCGTGATGATGGCGAGCTTGGCGTTCGGGCCACGATCCGCCACACGCACGCTGATATCGGCATCGTATTGGCCCTTGCCACTGACAACCATGAAGGCGAGAGGTTTGGGTGCGCCTTGCAGGTTGACGAGTATACCGCCGCGCAGGTTGGGCGAGCGCGGCTGGAGCTGCAGCACATTGCTGCCTTGCACCGGGACGCTGACGTTGAAGCCGACAGCATTGATGGCGGGAGCGCCACCTGTGCCGCTGGCTTTGTCCGGAACACCGTTCGTGTCCCAGGCGATCGGCCAGGGCTGGCCGGTCGAGTCCAGAAAGCTGAGCGCGGTCGGATATCCAGGGACCGTCTGAATGATGCTGGTTGCACCGCCTGGTCCAAGCGAGACGTTGATGCTCCGGTTCATTGGAGTCGCGACGATGCTGGTCTGATCGTCACCGGCTTTGGCGTGCTGAACGGCGTCGAAGCGGCGCTTGAGGTCCTCGATCATCGCCGGGGTGAGCGGGATCGCGTTGCGGCGTGCCGCCAGGTAGGCGGGATCGTCGGCATTCGGCTCCCCGTCGTTCGGCGCACTGGGCGGCGTCGATTGCGCCTGGCCGAATGCACAGGGTGACAGAGCACCGACGACGCCCAGACCCATAAGGATGACACGCGACATCCGCGACACGTTGGCTCTCCCTGGCGCCTTTTTCGACATCGTGTCGGCTGGTGTCATCATGAGGTTGGCGGTGCGTTGACTTGCTCGATTGCGATCCCGTCGGGGTGGTCGGTCTCAATCGTTCGGACCACGAGTGCCGTGACCATCAGGTGCTGCGTGTGTGTCTCGTTCTCGTTTTCGTAGCTGACGAGCAACGGGAACTGGATTTCCCAGGTCAGTCGATCGCCGATGATTGCCTTGTGGACGATCAGCGCCGCGCGCTCGGGCTGCGCGGAACTGACCAGGCGCGCAACCTTCAGCTTCTCGAAGTTCCCGCTATTGATGAACGCCGTACCGAAAGATCGCCACGATGCCGTCGTGAAATGCTGGGAGGCTCTGCTGAGCTGATCGCGGTAGTTGCGAAAGTCTATGGTATAGGCTGCCACCACGGAGTTGACGGTCCAGACGGCGACATCGGCATCGCTCATGACCGGATAGTCGAGCGGGAAGACTTCGCGCGGTGTACCCTTCCCGTCCGTGTAAAAATAATGCGGACGCGGCGGATTTACCGCGTGCCAGGCGATGATCCCGATCAGGCCGATGATGACGATGCCCTGAATGGCATGGAGGCCAAACGAGCGACGCAGCAGCGTCTGTGTGTACTCCGGATCGGCCAGCTTGCGGCTGATCGCTGCGGACTGGTTCCTCATGCCGGGAGCGTCCACTGTGCCGAAGCGAATGAGGCCGCCCACTTTCGGATTTTGCGCTGTCGATCAGCTGGAAAGGATCATGTCCTTCGATCGAGCTGCGAGCCCGAGCCGTGTCGCATGGACGCGCACCATTCCGACCGAGATTCCCATCTCACGCGCGATGTCCTCGCGCGACTGGAAGCCATCCCATCGCCTTGCGAAGTCGCGCTCCATCGCAACCGTCCATACGACGGATTGTCGCTTCGTCTCTGCCTGCTCGATCTTTGTGTCGTCCAAATCGGCGAGTGCCGGATCGGGGAGCGGGCTGACCGGAAGCATCGCGATGAGCAACACGCGCGACACGAGCTTCAATACCGAGCGCCGGAGGAACCCCATACCATGTGACCCGAGAACCTGCTCTATACTAGCAATGCGCTTCGTGTTTGCCATGACATCTTGTCCCCGCCCCGTCAGACAGCGTCACGTCATAGATGGAGACTCGCCTCCCCAAGACCGCGACGTAATTCCTTGTATCTTCGCGTCTGCATGATCTTCGGCGATGTGTGCGGACCGTTTCTCGTGCCGAAAAAGAACATCTTGCCCTGTTCACATCGACGCTTGACACGCGAATCTTCGAGGCTCCGGTCGTAGGGACGGCCAACGACGTAGTCCGGCACGATCTTTTTCCGGTCGCGCGGTGGAAGGCCCATGCGAGTCGCGCGGGAACGCACGGCTGCCTCGGTCAGCTTCAGATCCCTGGCGATACCCTTGCGGCATTGCCAGGCAAACCAGCGGCGCGCCAGTTCGAGATCGAGGTCGTCGTTCCACGCGATGCGCTGCCTTGCTCGTTTAGCGCCATTGGCTGGAGCCAGCCTGGGCGTGCGGGATGTGCGTGTTGAGATGAACGGACACGTCCTGATCGACTTTGCTGGCCGGATTGCAGCCGTCCTGCGCCGGATTGATCGGCGCTACGGGCGCCACGCAGAAACCGGCGTGTCAGCGACCACTGACGACGGACGTGCCGATAGCTGCAACCGAGCCTGCCGCGAACGCCTCGTCCACAGCAGCGGCACGTGGCAATGGTCGGCGCGCTGCTGTCGCTCACCGGGTAGCCGGACAATGTTGCGGCGTTCACGTCGATAGAGGCCCAAACGTCTAGCCTTCGACCGCACACCGCCCGGGCTGCGTCCGGTTTCCGCGCCAATACACTCTACGTGGATGTCCTGCGACCACATGCCGATCAGGCAATGGACCTCGTTGACCGTCCACGGTCGGCGTCCACCAGGTCGGCGCATCGGCAGCATTGAGGGAGTTGGCAGGCCGAGACGGGTAATGTGTCCGAGCAGCTCTTGCGCGGAGACGCATAAATAAAGGGCCACGGCTTCGAGCACGTGACCCTTCGACAGTATGCCGGCCAAGACCCGATCGAATTTGTCGGATCGCTCGTCGCGCCAGCAATGTCTCGGCTGGTCGCTCGTCGGCATTACCGACTGTCACAAACCTGCAACGCTGTTCCTCATTGCATCTGGCGACATGCATCGGCGTTTCTCCCCGACCGCCAGAATCCTCTCTAGGCGTCAAGACGCCTGTCCGCCAAGCCTGATGTATTGCCAGAGGAGTCAAAAAGAATTGACCGATGAAGCGGCGTGGTTTGCTTCTTATTCGCGTCGTGTGGTTTGTTTCGGAAACTGTGCCCAGCGGGATATCGTATGGCGCAACACTCAACTTTGACGAAGCGTATGAATGTAGGCAACGCGTGAAACAGTAGTCTACTGTCACGGCGATATCACGTGGAAGTATTATTCCTTGGTCTTCGTTGCGGGGTGGTTTGGACGCCACTCTTACGCTTCGGACTGTCCGGGCGGTCCGTCTCTCGGGATGATTGCTAGCATTTCGCCGCTGAATCTCGTCGGCCCCGACTTGATCCAACGTATTCTGGAGGTAGGCGTGAAGGGCGGCAACGATGCGGGCGAGCGTTTCAAGGCTGTAATCCTTTGCAGTCTCGCACAAAAGCAACGCACCGGGATCGGTGCGGACCGCAAAGGCGAGCCGTACGACGGTCGACAGCCTGACATTCTGGGCGCCGCGTTCGACCGCACCGACGAATGACTGGTTGCTGTCGATGATGTTGGCAACGTCGGTTTGTGTCAGGCCAAGACGGTTACGTGCATCGCGGAGATTGCGGCCGAACAGGGCTCGCAGTTCCCGCTCGGCCGCCGCGAACCTTGTCGACGAAATGCGCTCGAATGGGCCTTGTTTTGTCGCTGGCAGCGTTGTTGTCGCCCGTCGGTCTGACGCAAATTTTGCTCAATGGGCGGCCCACCCGGCACTTTTCTAGCCTGCACCGGTGACCTCTTGGTCATGGCAAGCCAACGCCCCCCTGCTGGTTCAACCCGTTAGGTCCAGCTCTTACCTTCTTTGCCGCCGATTCGTTAAGTCTGAATAGGCGTCGTAACGACTACAGGCCGCAACGATTTCCACCGACACGCGCCGTTCGCGTCGTGGCCGACTAGGCTCGGGCAAGCGTTGGAGGTGGTCATGCTGAGAACGACAACCGCGCTCGCGATCGTGCTCGCCGCTGGCACCCACGTCGCCCGGGCCGACTTTGTGTTGCTGGGAGAACGGACTGCCCGGAAGCCGACCACCTCGTCGTCGTGCGTCGCATCTCGGCTGCCAGGTCCGGGAGTGAATCGGGCGCGGCCGATCGATCTGGCGCCGCCGCAATCTGGTGTCCCTGTCGCTTCCGGTTTCGGTCGGCACGTGCCTCTTTCCTTCGCGGTTCGACAGATCGTCCCACCGAACTTGCACGTCATCTACGCGAACGGCATCGATTCAGGCGTCATGGTCGATTGGACCGGCGGTCAGGCGTGGAATGCTGTCCTGACCCGTGCCGTCGCCCCGCTCGGGCTGCGCGTGCAGGTCTCTCCGGCGACGGTCACGATCTCCCGCTGAAGGCCGGGCCCATTCGCGTCGGCTGACACGATGCTGTCTCCAGTCCGCGGGAGACACGCATGCCCGACCTGTCCGCCGATACGATCGCCGCGTGGCTTCGCGAGCGGGAACCGGCGATCGCCGCCGATCTTGCCAGCGCCATGCCCTCGACCGATGAGGACCCCACGGTCCTGCCTTCGGTCCTTCGTCTGGGGTCGCTCCTCGACGAGGCTTTGGCTCGGTCACCCGAGCGGCTCAAGGACCTGCTTCGCCACGAGCAGTTCCAGAATCGCATGCGCGTCGTCGTCGCGCACATAGCTCTCGGTCGTCGTCTACGGCTGCTCCATTGGCTGACAGAAATCGATGGCCTGGAAGACGTTGTGAGGGACCTGCTGGTGGCCGACCAATCTGATACGGGTGCGTTCCTCCGCGCCGACATCCGCAGCCTTCATCGTCGCGCGCTCCTCAGCCGCATCTTCGACGGCGAGCGCATCGCCGCACTGCTCGCGGCCAGCACGCAGACCGCACAGTCAGAGGCGCCGTCATGATCCGGAGAGCCACATTTCTCGCTGTGACCGCATTGCTGCCTGGTGTTGCGCTGGCGCAGGCTACGAACACCAGCAGTGCCGGATGTAACGCACTCGCGCAGGCCGCGGCGGCCGGTATGGCCGCGACCTTCCAGGCTGACAACCAGTCGATCACTCCGCCGCAGAGCGTCACGCAGCTCTCTTGCCTGGATAATTTCTTCAACGGTGTCGGACTGAACGTCATCACCAACCTGCTCGATCCCACCACCCTTCTCAACGCGGTTGAGGGCAAGATCTGCTCGGCGGTGCAGAACGCATGGCAGAGCACGATCGGCTCATTGCAGTGCGGCCTCACCATCACCGGCTTCAACATGGGCGGCTTCGGCGGGCTCGGTGGTGGCAATTTCTGTCCGACCCTGAGCTTTGGTGGCGGCGGTTCACCGATCGGCACCATTGGCATCGGCACGAACGGACAGAACGGCCTCTACATCAAAGGTCAGGGCCAGCCGCCCAGCGGATACACGCTGCCTGGCACCACCAGCACCCTCTATTGAGGAGACGATCGCATGCGCAACCGGATGCGTCTCGGGCTGCTGGTTCTCGGCATCACCGCCAGTGCAACGATCCTCGACGCGCCACCGGCTTATGCTCAAATGCCGGTCACAGATGCTGGCAGTTACACGATCCTGGGCACGGTGCAGGCTGCCATCACCGGTGCCATCCAGACCATGATGAACAACGTGGTCAGCAAGATCACCGGCTTGCAGACATCGATCCAGACTGTCCTGACGCAGGGCTTTACCCAAGAGGCCAATTACGCGAAGGCGCAAATCGGCGCGCAGCAGCAGATCGCCGATGCTTCGAACATGGCCAACGCACAATTCCGGCGAAACATCCGAAACGCCCAGGTGCGCGACCAGCATATCCTCTCACCCCAGGCCTGCATCGCGCTCGATTCCGGCCAGAGCATGACCGCGGCATCGGTGCAGGCCGCCAAGGTGAGTGCCGCGATCGCGCAGGTCATGGACGCGCGGACCCAGGCCAGACCTGGCACGCCGGCATGGGAAGGTCAGGCCAAGGCGATGGAGGCGGTCACGCAGCTCCACCTCGCGCGCTATTGCGATGAAGACGAACAGACAGCCGGCCTTTGCACGGCGGCGGCGCCTGCGCAGATCAACGCCGACCAGGCTGCCACCAGCCTCTTCGGGCAGGCCTCATATGCCGACCAGACCGCCGTCAATGCCGCCAACGATTACGCGACGGAGGTCATCCAACCCGTGGTGCCAGCCGCGATGCGGGGCGACGCCTTGACCAGCGTCGCCGGTCAGGATCAGGAAGCACGCCGGCGCAGCTACAACGCACAGATGTCGCTGGCGCGCGGGGTGCTCAGCGATGTCATCGCCTCGCGTTCCGGTGCGGTGACGCTCACCACGGCGCAGCAACAGCAAATGCAAGCCGAGGGCTTGCAGCCCACGACCACGGGTTCCTGGTTTGAAGCCGTTGATCTCGAAGTGAACCGCCATCTCAGCGGCACCGATTGGGCATCCTCGCTGCAATACATGCCGGAGAAGTCGGTGCTCGTTGAGGTTGCCAGCGAATTGGCGCTCGCCAATTACATCGCCTGGCAGACCTACCGCGAGGCGCAGCAAAGCGCGACGGTGAATGCGGCCCTGCTCGCCGATCGCGCCCAGCAAATGCTGACGCCAGCAATGTCGATGCCCGTGCCGCAGATGGCTGTCGCAATAGCGACACCGTCGGTGAGCAGCAGGGCAATCAGCAGGAGATCATCATGTCCGACCCAGCAACACCAAACGAGAACGATGCACAGCCACGGGCGGACGCCGGGAAGCCTGACGCCAGGAGCGATCCGCAGGACCCACTGAAGGTCCTGCTCGCCGACATGAAGGCGGCAGCGAATACGCTCGGTCCCAGGGACGCCGAAATCCAGAACTCTGTCGAGCGGCTGATCACTCAGGCCGATGACGCGCAACGCCTCCAGCAGCAAGGATTCCGCACGGGCGTCGCTTACGTCCTCCAAGATCTCGAAAGAGCCCTTGGCCGCACCTTTGCCATGCCGCCGGATTTGGCGACCGAGATGCGGCAGAGCGCTCTATCGAGTCCGGGCCTAACCAATCCTCGGATGGCAACGCTGCTGCAGGCAACGCCGGCGATCGACGATCGTGGCTTGGTCAGGGACATTCGTCAGGCCGCGAAGGGCATCGCGCGGCAGGGCAGTCATCAGGACACACCGCAAATACGGGCACAGCTCGACGTCCTCGAACATCGCGCCCGCCTCTCCCGCGCACCGAGCGTGGGCGCGCGAAGAATGGGCCAATCAGATGAAACGGCGCCCGAGCAGACGCGGCTCAGCACCGCTTCGGCATCGGCGGCGAATGATGCCGGGCGACCGGGAAATGCCGCCACCGGCAGCGCCGGCATGGCGGCCGATCGTCCGGCGTTTCGGCCCCAGCCAGCCCCGGCTGACCCGCGGTCAACGCAGGGAGGGGTTGTTCGGGACATCATTCGCGCCGGGTCGCATGCCCCTACCGAGCCAGATCGAACGGTATGCACCGCCAGCCGCTCCAGTGGGCGTGCGCATTTCCCTGTTCGAGCAGCGTCTTGCGGAAGGCAGGACACACCAGCTCATTCAGGCCGCCGAACGTTCCGGCGTGCAGGCCATCGAGGCGGCCGAGCAATTCATCATCGGACCTGGTCGCGGCGTACTCGGCAAGATCGAAGCGGCCGCGAGTACCGAATCGGGGGGCATGCAGGCCGTGCTGAGCGAAATGCGATCCGGCGGACGCTATGCCGATCTGCGCACCGAGTTCGACAACGCTTACCAGCAGGATCGCAACTTTGCCGGGGCTTACGACAAGATGGTCGAGAGCGCCGCCCGGTTCGGCAAGGACCGCATGGCGGTGAACGCCAACTATGCATCACGCAGCCTCGATATCAGTCAGCTCGACGGCCGGTTCCAACGCGCGGAGGAGGCTCTGGGGGAGGCTGCCGCGAAAACGCCTGGCCGCACACCGGGCAACAGCGCGCTCGACGAAATGGGCGAAAAACTCGCGGACCTGCTCCGCTCCGCCGCTGAAAAGGTCCGCACCTTCTTCGGTAAGGAGGTCGGCGCCGAGGCCAATCAGCAGGCGCGCCCGTCCCCGAGCATGTCGATGTAACGAACCCGCGCGGCCCGTTCGCGTCGGCCGCTCCCATCCTCGCCTGGCGAGCCCTTCCCGCGAGGAAATCATGCGCCGTCCCTGGTCCGGCCTACTGCTCTTACTGCTCCTCTTGGTGGCCGTCCCTGCCTACGCGCAGGCGCCCTCCAATGGCTTCACGACTGTGTGGTCCTCGCTCGATCCCGGCAATGATTGGGCGGCGACCATCATCAGGAATGTCTTTCCGACAACGACCGGCAACGGCGCCAACACCATCCAGTCCGAGAACACGGTCATCGGTCAGATCCTCGGACAGTTCACCGGCTTTATCATGGCGCTCGCTGCCGCCTGGGTCTCTTACGCCACCATCATCCAGATCCACCGTGCGGCGGAGACGGGGCGGGTGCTCAGCAACACCACCAGTTCCTGGGCGCCGGTACGCCTGTTCCTTGCCATCATCATGATGTTCCCGCTTTCGACCGGCTTCAGTGCCGGGCAGGGCGCGGTGATCCAGGTCGCGCTGTGGGGCATCGGCATGGCGCGCACCATCTACACGAACGCCGTGCAGTCCATTGGGCCGGATGCGATGCCGATCGCAACACCGGTGATTCCGGGCACGCATGGGATCGTCGCCGGCCTGATGCAGAACGAGCTGTGCCGAGACCTGGTCAACCTGGCCTCCGGCAATGCGAACATGGTCCCGATACCAACGCCGTCCACGGGCGGAACCGCCGGCAATGGCGGCTACGTCACCTGGGCCTACACGATGAGCAACGGCAATGCGACCGGCCTCCCGGTCTGCGGCACCGTCACCATCCGCGAGCCAGGCCAGGCCGCCAACATGGCCGGGGTCAACGTGGACATGACACAGCAGCAGCAGAGCGCACTCACGACGGTCCTCACCAACGACATCAGACCCGTCGCCCAGCAAGTCGCACAGACCCTGTGGCAGACCCGCAAGGCCAGTGCGCTCACCCCGCTGATGAACGCCTACAACAATGCGGTCACGGACTATACGAACCAGCTGACGGCCGCTGCGACACAGGTGGGCCAGCAACTTCAGGCCGCCTTCCAGGCCAACACAGGCGCGGAATGGCAACGTCGACCTCCAGCAGGGGCAGAACCAACTCGCCGATCTCGGCTGGACGGGAGCCGGGGCGTACTACCTCGAAATCGCCGATCTCGACGGCCGAACTCTTTCGCTCCTCTCGGCCACGCCGGCGATCAACGCGCCGACATACACCGGCCTGGGACCAAGCCTGTCCACTGACCTGGCACCGCTTGTGGCCGCGGTCCTCTCATTCCAGGCCGAGCTCAACACCTACGTCCAGACCGCCGACGGAATGAGCGCCCCGGGCGGCAATGCCGACATCGTGACCGGTTCCTCGCCCAACACCGAGGACGCCAGCCTGCTCGAAAAGGTCGTCCGCAAACTGAACCTGGGCGAACCGGCCCTTCATGCCCTCATGCAGGCCATCGCACCGACCACCAACCAATGGCAGGACCCGTTCACCGCACTGATTCATCTCGGCCACGTGCTGATCATGATTGCCCTCGGCGCCATCACGCTCGCGGCCGTGCTCGCCTCTACGACAGGGTCAGCCGCCGCGACCGCCTGGAACGTGCTGACATTCAACTGGGGCGCGGCGGCCGCGACCTTCACCGGGCACGTGCTGATGAGCTTTCTCGGCACGCCGATCTTCTATGGCTGCCTGGCGCTGCTGATCCCGGGCCTCATCCTGGCGTTCGTGCTGCCCATGGTGCCCTTCGCCATGTGGATCGCCGGCGTGGCCGGCTGGCTCATCCTGGTCTTCGAGACGATCGTCGCCGTGCCACTCTGGGCCTTTGCGCACCTGACGTTCCAGGGCGATGGGCTGCATGGACGGGGGATCGAGGGCTACGGGCTGTTGGTCAATGTCCTGATCCGGCCGGTGCTCATGCTGATTGGCTTGTTCCTCGGCTACTACATGTTCACCTGCCTGTCCTGGCTGCTCTTCCAGAGCTTTGGTGTCGCCGCCCACTTCGCGCTTGCTGACGGCTACATCGTGACCAACCTGCTGGGCGCCGTCGTCATGATCTCGATGTTCGTGCTGCTCCACATGATGGTGGCCCTACTTTCCTTCCGGATGATCAGTCTCTTTCCGCACCATGTGATCAAGATGCTCGGTTTCGGGCCAGCCAATCGTGTCGACATGGACCGCTTTGCACTCGATGCGACAACGATTGGGATGGGAAGAACTGTCGGACACATTGACGGCGCCGCTCGAGGTGCTCTCGAATACGCAGGGGAAAGTGGCAGCCGCAAGGCGGTAGCGGGTCTATAAGTGCACATGCCGTGGGCCCCCGTCGGATTGGCATGGACACCACGGTTGCGGCAGCCTCTGACATTTCGCCGCCAGCCTCGGAGTGAGTAGGAGGGCTGATCAGATGTCTGACTTAGGCTTCTTCGGCGGCCTTGCCCTTGGTCAGCTCTCGGTGGCTGACAGCAGCCGGAAGAGCGCGCGCGCCACCATCGATGTAATGAAGCGCCTGCGCGAGCGCCGCGAGGAGATGTTGCGGGAGGACCTGATCAACGCGCTGGCTGCGGAGAATGATGCGCTGCGCTCCGAGTTGGCAGTCCTGAACGACTACATCGACCGCTACAAGCAGTGGGCGGAGGGGGAAATCGCGCGGCTCGAACGGCGCTGAGACCATTCGCGCCGTGAACATGCAAGGTGGCTCCCTGGACGTTCCGGAGAGCCAGGATGAACCCCATCTGCCTCGTAGCCGTCAGCGCTCTGCTCGTCGGACTCACCGCGTGCGATAACGGAAACGTCAAATCCGCTGCCGACTATCATCCCCCGGCGCCTCCCCCCATCCAGCACCCCAACTACGATCCGTACGCCGCCTACGGTGAAGCGCACGCCACGTGGCAGCCGCCGGTCGTCGATCGCACCGGCGGTATCGTCAAACCGGAAGAGCCGGCCACTGAATGGAACCGCCCAAACTACGAGAGCGCGCCTTGGGCGACCGGCGCCAAGCCCAGCCCCTTTGGCGGCCCACCCGGAACCTTCTGATCTGCCGGCACATGGGAGGTGGTCGCGCCAGTCGGCCGCGTCAGGCCCCGAGGTCTCCTGTGCTGGTCCCAGGTGACGCTCAACACTTTCGCGCTGGGTATGCCAAGGTGGTTGCTATCCCCGATCTCGTGCTGATCGATCTGGCAGGAGACCGCGTGTCGCGGCCGGCTTCTGCGTTGCCGCCTGTCGTCACGCGAACCCACCCCGGCTGGAATTCTCTGGCTCTGCGAACTTTATGAAGGCCACCAACTCTCCTCGGCGGCCAGGAACTCGCGGACCGTCCCAAGCCGCAGCGTCCGGATCTGCCAGTTGATGAGGGCGTTGTAGAACGCCGAAAGGAAGAACGCCGTGCAGATCGCCAGCAGTCCGACGACATAGGCGGCTCGCGCATAGACCGGCATTCGGACTGCTTCAAGCAACCACAGCCCGAGAAAGCCGAAACCGCCAGCGAGATAATAGAACACCGCATGCGCAGTCTGGCGACGGCGATTGCCCAGCAAGCGCATGATCTCGGCGATGCTCACCCCGGCACCCGCAGCCATGGCCACAACGTCGAGGTTGCGGTCATCATCGGTACGAATACGCGTATCTGGCCCCGGGGCTCTTCTGATTTGTGCGCCGAGCTTACCGATGGTCTCCGCATTCCTGACGATGTCTTCCGTCCCCAGCGCGCCGAATGGCGCCCTCAAAATGAATCGGAGACCACGCCAGATTGTTCCTCGCCTGCGCGGACGGTCGGCGGCCGGTGGTATGGGACCGACGTCCACGGCTCAATGCGCGATCGAGCTGATCATGGTGCCAATGTCTTCCGGCAATCCGTCGGCCCGGCCCACAGACCCATCCGACTTCCGCCAGACGAAGGTTGGTGTCCCGCGCAGGTGAATCGCCGCCGCTCCCGCCATGTTAGCCTGCAGAACGTTTGCGGCAGCCGCGGGCGGCGTGCCCGTCAGTTGTTGGCCCGTCCAGGCTGCTACCATCTGGTCGGCTGGGAAGCTCACCATGACCTCGGCAGCCGGCGTGCTGCGGCCTTGGTCCTCGTAGTCCAGAACCGAGAGCGGGATCACCGCGAGCTGGATGCGGCCGGCTTCCACGTACGGGCGCAGCAATTGCATCGCCCGAATGGAGAAGGCGCACATCGGATCAACGAACATCCACAGGCGCGGTGCTGCGGCCGGCCCGATCGTGCCGTAGGTCATCCCGGCGACCACCTTGAGGAGTGAAGCGTCAGGGTTCGACGTTACGGCGATCGTCTGCGACGGCGCCGCAGTCGTGCCGATCTTCACCGTGGGGATCGTGCCCGGGATTGGGGCAACTTGATCGCGGGTGATGTTGTGGCCCGTTTCATCCCACATCACGCCGCCCACTACCGCCTGGCCGTCCGGAGCGAGGTAGAAGACCTGAAAAGTGTCACCGTTGCGGGCAAAGATGGTGCGCAATCCGTGTTGGATGCCAAGGTCAGACAGCTCCGCTCCGTTCGATGCGATGCGCTTTAAGGCCGGAACCGCGGCGATTTCCGAAGATATCAACGCGTGGACCGTCATGGCACCTGTGGCAGTGGTAGTCCGCTCACCTTCTGGAGATGGCGTCTCAGGGAAAGTCGCCGGCTGTACTACGGCCGCAGGTCTTTGGTCTGGGGGCACTGCGCAGGTCTGTGCGACCGCTGACGCAGACGCGAGCAGCAGCAAAGAACCGAAAATCAGGTAACGCATGCGAAGCTCCACTTGCTTCATGGAGCGTCTCGAACAGCGACGCGAATGAGGAGACAAACGGCGTGGTGGCGACCCAAACAGGACCTTTCCCGTTGGTGGTCTCGACCGAGACTTCGTTGCTCATTGGGCTGCCGTGATTCGCGCGCACGTAGCTACAAGTGACGAGGACCCTGGTGGCAGACGACGGTCGACACTTTCGTAATGATCTGTCGTCACCGCCGCCGCAACAAGAAGGAGCTATCGTCTACGTGGCGCCGAGACCTGTCGCCTCAAGGACGAGCGCCAACTGTGCCCGGCTTCGTGCATCGGCCGTCTCCAGATTGGAAATCGTCACCCCGAGAAGCCGCACACCGAGTGGCGGCGGGAAATGGGGCTTCAGCAACTCGAGGCCGATCTCTTCCAGCGCCTTCTGAGAGCCGATCGGCTCAACACAGGACCGGCTTCGCGTGATCTGGCGAAAATCTGCGTACTTGATCTTCACCGTCACGGTGCGTCCGGAATGCCCGCCGCGGCTACAGGCAGCCCAGACATTGGCGAAGACCGATTGCAGAGCCGGTGCGACCTGTTCCCAATGCCTGAGATCGCGCTCGAAGGTGGTCTCGGCGCCGACGGACTTTCGCACACGGTCAGCCTCAACAGGACGATCGTCCTGGCCGCGAGCCACGCCGTAGTAGTAGGCGCCCGCCTTACCGAAGTGCTCGGACAGGAACGCCAGCGACTGGCGACGAAGATCGAGGCCGGTGTGGATGCCGAGAGCGTTCATCTTCGTAGCCGTTGCAGGTCCGACGCCATGAAACTTGCCGACAGGCAGGTTCTCGACGAAGGCCGGGCCCATCTTGGGCGTGATGACGAACAGGCCGTCCGGCTTGCGATGATCCGAAGCGAGTTTGGCCAGAAACTTGTTGTAGGAGACCCCAGCGGAAGCCGTCAGCCCGGTTTCCGCGCGGATCGCTGCCCTGATTTCCTCGGCGATAGCCGTCGCCGAGCCGCGATCCACAAGTGGCGTGGTCACGTCGAGATAGGCTTCGTCCAACGACAGCGGTTGGATGAGGGGTGTGTAGCGGGCAAAGATGCTCCGGATCTGCTGCGATACCGCCTTGTAGACGTCGAAGCGCGGCGGCACGAACACGAGATCTGGGCATTTTCGGCGGGCGGTGACCGACGGCATGGCGGAGTGGACACCGAACTTCCGCGCCTCATAACTCGCCGCCGCCACGACGCCGCGCTCACGCGATCCGCCAACTGCCACGGGCAGACCGCGCAGGCTTGGGTCGTCGCGCTGTTCCACGGACGCGTAGAACGCGTCCATGTCGATGTGGATGATGCGCCGATAGACCGGCGGCTGGCCGGATGGGGACATGCGGCTTCGCATTGTAGCACAGGAATCTGCCGCATGAGGACGAAACGAGGCCACGCGGCACGTTCCGCCAATCAGCGGGCAGAGGACGCCGAGACCGGGCGTCCAACAGGTTCGCGCTCTCCAAATCGTCTCGCGGCACGATAGGCGGATTCACGCGATCGCTACCTGAAGCTTCTCGTTTGCACCCGAAGATCGTCATGACGACCCTTTGGCCCAGAAACTCTCTGGATGGCTGATGCACCACCGCCCACCTCGCGCGGATCAGGCCCATTCTGATGCGTGACGGCATCGCCGCGACCACGCGGCACTGGGAACGCCTGCTGCCGATCTCCGACGCTGCGGAGCAGACCCGACAGGTCTTCGAGCTGCCCGGCCACTACGTGAATAACCTCGCCCTCGCGCTGCACGCGACCACGACATCCAAGCATGCTGGCTGAGAGGACAATGCGACGCTGCCGTTCGAACAGGCTCGACCACGCGACCAGGTTGGCGATGCCGGTTTCGTCCTCGAGCGTGATGAAAATAACCCCCGTCGCTGTGCCGGGACGCTGCCGCACCAGCACCAGGCCAGCCACGGTGACACGCTGCCCATCGCGGCTTGTCAGCAGATCAGCGCAGGGGATGATACCACGCGGATGCAACTCGCCGCGCAGGAATGCCACTGGGTGCTGGCGCAACGTCAGGCCGACGTGCGCATAGTCCTCGACGACGTTGCGGCCGGCCGGCATCGGCACAATCGGGACCGGAGGCTCGATGATCTCCGGTCGCGGCGACCGCCCTGCGTCGGCCGCGGCAAACAACGGCAGCGTCTCATCCTGCAGCCCGCGGATCGCCCACAACGCCGCGCGCCGCTCCAGCCCCAAATTCTGGAACGCGTCTGCCTCTGCCAGCCGTTCCAGGGCCGCCGGGGGCACCCGAGCGCGGCGCCACAATTCATCAACCGAGCCATAGGGGCGATCGCCACGTGCGGCGACGACCTCCGCCGCGTGGGCATTCGATAGCCCCTTCACCATCCGCATGCCCAATCGAACAGCCAGAAAGCGGCCGTCCCCCGGCTCCAACGTGCAGTCCCACCTGCTGGTGTTGACGCAGACGGGCCTGATCTCGACGCCGTGCGCCTGAGCATCACGCACGATCTGCGCCGGCGCGTAGAATCCCATCGGCTGGGCGTTCAGCAGCGCACAGCAGAACACGTCCGGATGGTGGCATTTCATCCAGGAGCTGGCGTACGCGATCAGCGCGAAACTCGCTGCGTGGCTCTCGGGAAATCCGTAGGAGCCAAACCCCTCGATCTGCGAGACAGTCTGCTCCGCGAACTCGCGCGTGTAATTGCGCTCGACCATCCCGGCGATCAGCTTGTCCTTGAAATGCGTAATCCCGCCAGTGACCTTGAACGTCGCCATGGACCGCCGCAGTTGATCGGCCTCGCTCGGCGTGAAGCCGGCACAGACGATGGCAACCTGCATCGCCTGCTCCTGAAATAGCGGCACGCCCAACGTCTTGCCGAGCACCCGTTCCAGTTCCGGTGTCGGAAAGTTCGGCTTCTCCTTCCCTTCGCGCCGGCGGAGATAGGGATGCACCATGTCACCCTGGATCGGGCCGGGTCGGATGATCGCTACCTCGATCACCAGATCATAGAAGGTTCGCGGCTTCAGCCGCGGTAACATCGCCATCTGCGCGCGGGATTCGATCTGGAACACGCCGACCGTGTCCGCCTTGCGGATCATCGCGTAGGTGGCTGGATCCTCGGTCGGTACGCTCGCCAGATCGAGCGGTTCACCGCGATGCTCTTTCAACAGATCGAAGGCGCGGCGCATGCAGCCGAGCATGCCAAGACCAAGCACGTCCACCTTCATCCAGCGCAGGTTGTCGATGTCGTCCTTGTCCCATTCGATGACCTGGCGATCCGCCATCGCCGCTGGCTCAATCGGCACGAGCGCGTCGAGCCGATCGCGCGTCAGCACAAATCCGCCCGGGTGCTGTGACAAATGGCGTGGAAAGCCAATCAGCACCCGGGCCAGCTCGAGCGTCAATCGCAATCGCCGATCCTGCAGGTTGAGGTTGAGCTCGGACGCGCGCTCCTCGGTCACCCCGTCTTCCGACCATTCCCAGAGCTGGGAGGCGAGGGCACTGGTGACGTCCTCCGTAAGCCCCATCACCTTGCCGACTTCGCGCACGGCACCGCGAGCGCGGTAGCGGATCACTGTGGCGCAGATCGCGGCCCTGTCACGGCCATATCGCTCATAGATCCATTGGATGACTTCCTCGCGCCGCTCATGCTCGAAATCCACGTCAATGTCGGGAGGTTCATTGCGCGCGGCGGAAACAAACCGCTCGAAGAGCAGGCCTGAACGGACTGGGTCGATGCTGGTGATACCGAGCACGTAGCAAACCGCACTGTTCGCTGCGCTGCCACGTCCCTGGCAGAGAATGCCCTTCGATCGGGCAAAGCGGACGATGCTGTTCACGGTGAGGAAATACGGGGCGTAGTCCAGCTCCGAGATCAGCCTCAGTTCGTGCTGCAACTGACGTTCGACATCCTCCGGCAGCCCCTCCGGATAGCGTTGCGGTGCACTCTCGCGAACAAGCTTCTCCAATGTCTGCTGTGGCGTCAGCGCCGGGTCTTCGACTTCCTCCGGATACTGGTAGCGAAGATCGGCAAGCGAGAACCGGCAGCGCTCGACGATCTCGAGCGTGCGCGCCACGGCCTCTGGATGACGTGCGAAGAGGCGCGCCATTTCCTCGGGGGTTTCAGGCATCGATCCACCGTACGCTCGCGCCGAAAGCCCGCCTGATCGATCGTGCAGCCCTCGCGAATGCAAGTGACCACGTCCTGCAGGATCCGTCGCCCGGCGCGTGATAGAGCACGTCGCCGGTCGCGACCGTCGGCACGCGCGCAGCCTGCGCCATGTCGGCCAGCATGCGCAGCCGTCCCGCATCGCCGGGCCGCCGGCGTAGCGTCAGCGCGATGTAGCCCCGGTCGTGGAAATCCGCCCGCAGCCGCACGAGGCTTTCGGCAAGCGCGGCGTCGGGGGCATCCGGCAGAAGGACGGCCAGCAATCCCTCACCATGCCCGGCGAGGTCCTGCCAGCCAAGGTCGCAGGCCCCTTTTCCCGCTCGCCCCTTGCCGATCGAGAGCAGGCGGCAGAGCCGTGCATAGGCGGCGCGATCGGTCGGGTAGACGAGGACGGGCAGGCCGTCGCGCAGATCGAGCCGACATCCCACGACCAGTCTGATGCCAGCCTCCTCGGCGCGCTGATGTGCCCGAGCAATGCCGGCGAGGGTATTGCGGTCGGTGATGCCGAGTGCCGGCAGACCAAGCAGCCTGGCCTGCGCCATCAGCTCCTCGACATGCGACGCGCCGCGCAGGAACGAGTAGTTCGAGGTAACCTGTAGCTCCGCGTACCCAGTCACGACTTGTCCGGCTCCCGGTCCGCCGATCGAGGATGATGGCTCGCATCTGGTGCGATCGCGTCCGGACCCTTCATGAGCTGAAACCCGCAGCGCTGCAGATGTTCAACCAGATGCGCAGCTGTGATCTCGGCCATCAGGCTGTTGGATTGCGGGAACGGCCTCCGACCTTTGAAGCGCAGGGCAAACGACAGTGCTTCGGCGATCTCCTCGGGTGTTGCAGGACGAAGCTCAGAACGGTCACTCATGGCCCACCACAAAATGAAGCTAGAAAAACCCGTGCAGAAACCAGCGAAGATCGCCGGTCGCGGGATCGACGGCGTCACCGCTGCGGAACAGCCAGAACCGACGGCCGTCCTCGTCCTCGACCTGCCAATAGTCGCGGATAGCGCTGCGCTCGTTATCCGTCGCCCACCACTCGCCGGCGACGCGTTCGGGTCCATCCGCGTGCCTGATCCGGTGCCGCTTGCGGCGCCAAATGAATTGAGCTGGCGGATTGTCAGGCAGCATCGCCAGAGCCTCCACCGGCTGCGGCGGCTTCAGCAGACGGGCAGGTCGCGGCAGGGCAAGGGGCCAACCCGACCTGGTCGGCGGGCTCAGCGGACCGACGCGGCGCACGCTGCGCTCCGGCACGTCGCTCTCCACCGGTGCGGCGCGGTACACCTTCCAGGCACCCAGCCTGTTTACCAAGCGGTCGACCAGCACCGACACGTCGGCGCCGGCGTTCTCGTCGCCAATCAGGCCGGCTAGCGGCTGCTCGAATGTCAGCGGCTCCGTCAGAGGCGCAACGAGGCGCATCGCCTCGATCCCAAGTCCCGGATCGATCCGTTCGAGCTGCTCGTCGAGCAACCTCGCGAGATGGTCGGGACGGCGGCTGGGGCGCGCAGTGCCGATGCAGATCGCTTGCCTGGTGCGATCGACGCGCTCGAAAGTCATATCGAGCCGCCGCGCCCCTTCGCCGCGCCGTTCCAGCTCCGCGCAGACGAGGCTGGCCAGGCGGGCGGTCACGCCGGATAGGGCCTCCGGCGGTCAGCAAAGGCTCGGGAAACGCCAGCCGGGCAGCGACCAACTCCGGCGGCGCGATGGGCTCTATCGGCTCATTGACACGGCCCAGAGCCTGGTCGATGCGCCGGATGACCTCGCGGCCGAACCGCAGGGTGAGCGGCGCCCGGGGAGCGTCGAGAAGCTGGTCTATGCGGTCGAAGCCGAGCCGTGTCAGTCCGCCGATCGTTTTGCCGTCCAGGCGCAGGGCGGCGATCGGCAGCGGGCGGAGCGCCGCCGCCGTCTCGCCGGTGGGCACCACGGTGACCGCGGCCTTGCCGTATCGTGCCGCGGCCCAGGCTGCGCCGGCCGTGTCGGCAATCGCTGCCCGGGACGCGACGCCACCACGGCCGAGGCGCTCGATCACTTCGGACAGCATTGCGGCTTCGCCGCCGAACAAGTGGGTGCACCCCGTCGCCTCGATCCAGATGCCATCCGGCCGGTCAGGCGCCGTCAGCGGCGCGTAGCGCAGACACCAGGCGGCGAACTCTTCGAGTGCCCGGGCATCCGCCTCAGGTGTCGCCGTCGTCACCGTCAGACCTGGCACAACGGCCTGCGCCTGCGCGACCGGCATGCCCGGTAACAGACCCAGAGATCGGGCCGCATGGTCGGCCGCCGCCAGGATTTGCCGGCGGCCGTCGTGCATGGCGGTGACCAAGGGCCTATCCGCCGGCGGCACGGCGGCGCTCGGTTGGCGCCGCAGCAGGTCTGTCGGCCAGGTCGGCAAGAACACCGAGATGACCCGTCGCATCACTTGCCTCCACCATCCAGGATGCCGGTTCGCCGCCGCGGCAGCGCACGAGGTCGAGCCGCCAGCGCGGCCGCGCGAGGCCCGGCGTCTCGGGCGAATGCGCCAGCAGTGGCGGCGCAGGCAGCGCGGTGACACGCCAGCGGGTGACCGCAGCCGTCGGCTCGGAGAGCAACGCATCGTCGTATCGACGGCTGCGCCGGAGCGCGAAACAGGTCACGCCGGATTGCTCCGCCGCCAGTTGCAGGCGCCGCGACGCCGTCAGCGTCAATCGGCCCGACAGTTCGCCCACGATGCCGGCCAGCCCCGCATGACGCAGGCCTTCCTCCATGCTCAGCAGCACGGACGCGGCCCTACCAGCCTCGGCGTAGATGACCCGATCCGCAGGAAGACCAATCGCGTCGAGTGCGGGCGCAAACAGGTCTGGCCGCTCCAACACCCACAGCACCTGGCCCGGGAGCCGCGCCAGAACGCCCCCGATCAGCAGCATCGCGGCCGCGCCGTGCTCGACATCCGGTCCGCCGCCCGCAACCTCGTGCAAGACGCCCAGCGCCAAGCCGCCGCCTGGCAGGTGACTATCGACAGCTCCAACGCCGAACGGGAGACCCGCCGCTACGGTCTTTGCCGGCCGCCCGACATGGGCGATGCTGGCCCTCAGTGCGGCCAAACGGGCCGCTGTCGTGTGACCTTGTTCCACCACGCCCCTCGCGCTATGTAGCGAAGAGCCGGGAACATATAGAGAACTCTTGCCCCGAGTTCGAGTCATCTCCGGCCCCGACGAGGCTACCCGAACGGACTCAAGCAGTTGGAATGATTCGAAAACCCAGAGTCTGAATCATGGAGACGAGCCAGCACCGAGACCCGCGGCAACGGATGGACGAGCTCAGCCTCCACGGTGGGGGTAGGCCCGGTCCCGTGCTTCGCTGGAACCCAAAGACGGGCGAGCGCAGCGTGGATCAGTCGGTCTGGGGCCTGCTGCCGCACGATACCGAAGACCCTGCCAACGCGCCCCGCCCGATCATGGCAAGGGCGGAGACCGTAACCACGAACCCGACCTTCGCGTCCGCATTTCGGGACCGGCGCGCCATCGTCCCGATGTCGGTCTATTACCAGCGACGGTCGGTTGGCGGGTCGAACGAGCTTTTCGCGATCTCACGGAGGGACGGCGAAATGATGGGGATCGCTGGTCTCTGGGAAGCAATCCGATGGCCCGCCGACAAGATCACCCGCACCTACTGCATCATCACAACCGAACCGAATTCGCTCATCGCACCCATCCACGACAGGATGCTGGTCGTGCTGGAGAAGGCTGACTGGCCAGCGTGGCTCGGGGAACAGCCCGGCGATCCTACGTTGCTGCTGCGTCCGCCGCCGGCAGACGTCCTGCAATGTCGCCGGGCTGGTGACCGTGAAGCGAGGTCGCAGCGCAGCCTCCTGTGACGGCGCACTTCAGGCTGCAAGGTTCTCCCCATCCTTCTTGCTGCCTCTGGCGACAACCACCAGCGTATCATCCGGCAGGGGCCGTTGCAGCGTCAGCGCTTCTTTGATCGGCGCTGTCATCCAGAGATCGATTTCCTCGCGCGTAGTGAGAATCACGGGCATCGCCTTCGGGTGGTAGGTACCGACCAGCTTGTTCGGCACAGTCGTGAGGAAGCCAAAGAGGTCAATGGTGACCTCACCTTCCTTGATCTTTCGCACCGAGGTCCATTTCGGCGCCCAGATTCCAGCGAAGAACGCCAACGGTCGCGTCTCGTTGAAGGCGAACCAAATGGGCGGCCGCGACCCGTCGGGCATCACCTCGTTCTCGGAAAAGCTCGTGAAGGGAACAACGCAGCGGTTTTCGACGCCGAGCCACCGTCGCCAGTGCGCAGAGTTGACGTTGCGGATGTTCGTCACACCCGGGTCCGTCCTCTTGCCCTCAAGATATTTGGGCGGAGTCGGCATCCCCCACCGAACCAGCGTCAGCTCGCGAACGCCTAATTGATTGCGGACGATCGGTGCAGCGTAGTCGGGAAATATCCCTGGCATCGACGGTAAATTGCCGGTCTGGTCGCTCATCACGCCGGCCCAGTCCCGGATCGCCTGCTGACCTTTTGTCAGGGAATAGAGATTGCACAAAGCCCCATCCTCTTCCTCACCGCCTCAGGCACGCTTGCACATACCAGCGTCGATACGAACTGGCTGGAATTCCCATTTGGCGACCGCGCCTGCCGTTACCGAACAGTTCCTCCGGCCGACCGAGGATAGCAGCGTCGCCAGAACGAAACACCTGCGCCCGGCATAGGCTCGGCGATGAATGCTCCATTTGCGAGTGGGGCTTGAGACCCGGCCTACCGCGGCGTCCGGCGTGAACGCGAGCGGCGGTGGCGATGGGGAGCTTCGAATGCGGACGGCATTCTGCCATTGTCAGGATATTATGGGAAAATTACTCGACAATGTCGGATCGGTTGGCCATATTGGTCTCGACACGACAGGGTGAGGCCCCATGCGTGACGGCATCTGGAAAGGGTTGCCGCTCCCCCGGGAGTGGAAATCGCTACTTAAGTCCTGCGTGCGGGAGGCTGAGCGCGGCGCGGCAGCCGAGGGCAAGCTCGCGCACGCGCTCGCCAAGGCGTTGGCGGATCTGTCATCGGCCTTTCTGCGCCGGCTTCAATCCCGTGCAGCCGAAGCATATCCCGAGTTGCCCGGACTCTCCGATCCGGCCTCGCTCGGAGCCGTATCGGTGTTGGAGGGAATGGTGGCTGCACGCTTTGTCCAGCTTGAAGGCGCAGGACTTCATGGCGACGGCCTCGCCCGGCGGGCGGTCGAGGAAGCCCTGCAACAGTGGCGCGAGCGCATGGGGCGGCACATCAGGCAGTACCGCTTTCGCGAGGCCGGAGACGATGCCGCCGCGGTCATTGGCGCCCTGAGGGCCGCCGAGGACAGAACGGACATCGGCGCGATCGTCGCTAGTCGGCTGGCCGGCGAGCGTGTCGCACGTGCGGTGCCAAAGCGTCCTGTCAGCCTTGACGAAGACCTTACGAGGGCACCATGACTGCAATTAGTGAATCAGGTGCGTCAGGCGTATCCGCTCGCTTCGAGGTGGTCGAACCCAACGGTCGCCTGCGTGACCGGAACGCCGTCCCATGCATTATGGGCCGCGATGTCGTTGTCGATCCTGGCCGTTTGGGTGCCTATTGCTTGCGCGCTCTGCCGTCCCGCATCGACGATCTAGTGCTGCTGGCTGGCGCTGTCGCGTTCGCCGACAAGTATGCCACCCGTAAGGTCGCGCGCTCATGGAGACGGCAACTACATCTCTCGGTGCCGGTGCTGGATCCAGACTTCTGGGGCCAGCAAGCGGTGAGCAGAGTCCTCGCTAACGCTCTCGGCGTCCTGACCGGCGACGGGTGGAGTTTTAAGTTCATTCGGCGAAGAGTGGCCCTCGCCGCCGGGCGCCAATCCGCCCTGCCTTTCGGAGACGCACCAGCCCTTGTGATGCCGTTTAGCGATGGCCTCGACTCTCTCGCTGTCGCACGACTCACGGCTGCCGCCGAGCCGGATGCCGGCCTGATTCTGGTAACGACAGGGCGGCTCGGCGACACAGATAAGGACTGGCGCGTACGGCACCTGCACGGGCGATACCATCGAGTGAGCGTGCCGTTCCGGCTATCGGCCCGCGGGAGTGCGATCCGATTTCGAGAACAGAGTTATCGTTCCCGCGCCTTCGTGTTTGGCGTTATGGCCGGTGTTGCCGTCCACCTGCTGGGCGCAAGTCGCTTGTTGGTCTCGGAGAGTGGCCAAGGTGCGCTCGGCCCATGGCTAACGCCGGTTGGCAACGAGGCGCCAGATCTACGGATGCACCCAGCCTGTACGAAGAATTTAGCAGCACTGCTTAGTCTGGTTTGTGATCAGCGTATTCGGTTCGATCACCCCAGACTTTGGTGTACGAAAGGCGAGACTGTGGCCGAGTTGAAGTCTGCCGGCCTGGCCGACGATTGGGATCGGACTCGTTCGTGCGGCCGCGACGCGCGGGATGTCTTTCTCGACGGCCGCCGTATCCAGTGTGGCGTGTGCGCCAACTGTCTCCTGCGCCGTCAGTCACTCATGGCCGCAGGCTTAAGTGAGGAAGGTGATCATTATCTTTGGCCTCGGCTCACGGCGCGCAGCCTGGTCGCCGCGGCCGCAAACGGAGCACGCGCCGCGACCGCGAATGACGAGCAGCACGCGATCTGCGGCGTGTTGGCGATGGCGGAATTGGCCGCGCTCGGCCAGACGGAACGGGCACGTCTTCCTCCCGATTGGGCCGAAGCGGAGCTCGCCGGATCCTTGGATGAACCGGCCAGTGCCATCGCGCCGCGGCTACGACGCCTTCTGACGGCGCATCGGTCGGAGTGGGAGGCTTTTGTCCGGGCGCAAGGTCCGGGGTCGTTCGTCGCGCGTTGGACAGAGCAGTCCCTGTGCTGACTGCGCTCGACAACATCGACGCGAAAGCTCTCGGCGAGCGTCTTCGCGCCGCTCGTGCAAGGGCGGGCCTTACTCAGGAAGATGCCGCAGCTTCGCTGGGTGTGGCCCGCACGACTCTTGTCGCAGTCGAGAAAGGCCAAAGACGCATCCGTCCCGAGGAACTGCGCGCGGCGGCAAAGCTTTATAAGGCGGCCGCAAGCACCTTGCTGCGGCCGGAAGCCATTCATATCGATGTCACACCGCACTTTCGGGCTATGCCTGGGGCGAATGGCGATGCAATGGCCAATGCTGGCGCGCTCCTCGCGGACCTCGCCGCAGCTGAGGTGGAGCTGGAGCGCCTCGTCGGCCGACCACTCCGCTCCAACTACCCACCAGAACATCCCATCGGCCCAGGCGATGTGATCGAACAGGCGCGCGACGCAGCTGCTGAATTGCGACACCGCCTAGGACTCGGCCTTGCCCCGATACCAGACCCGATCGGGTTGTTGGAATTGGAACTCGGGATCCGAGTTTTGTCCGACCTCTAGCCAGTGGCGCGATATCGGGGGCCTTCCTCTTCGACGAGGAGGTGGGCGCCTGTGTGCTGCTGAATTGTAATCACCCGGTCGAGCGGCGGCTCCAAACCGCGCTACACGAGGTAGGGCATTTGGTCAGTGCTCGCCACGAGCCGGATATCGTCGATCTGGAGCGTGGTCCGCAAACGAGGGAAGAGCGGTTCGCGAAGGCGTTTGGCCTAGAGCTTTCGATGCCGGCCTCGCTGGTCCGCCGCCGCTTCCAGGACATGCGGCGTGAGGCCGGGCGCTTTTCACCACGACACCTCATACTGCTTGCCCGCTATTTCCATGTCTCCCCAGAAGCCATGTGCCGCCGCCTGGAGGACCTTGGGCTGCTGCCGCAGGGCATATGGGATTCCTTGAAAGAGCGAGGATTGTCTGCGGAGCACGTACGCGAGGTACTCGGGGACAGCGACACTGAGAGGCGCGATGGTGTGACCACGCCTCGACTGTGGTTGCTGGCGACCGAGGCTTACCGGCGCGATTTGCTCAGCGAGGGACAGCTCGCACGCATGCTGCGCATGGACCGACTCGAGGTTCGGTCGATGCTGGACGCGCTGGGCGGTGAGGCCGAGGAGGACGACCTTGGGTCCTTCACGCCTTCCTGAAAGTCCGGCCACCTTAGTTCTCGATGCCAGCGCTGTCCTCAACCTGCTGGGCACCGGCCGCGCCGCCGACGTGTTGCGCCTTGTCGGCCGCGAGACGGTGATCGTCGAGGAGGCCGTCCGCGAAGTGGAGCGCAACCCGCTCGATGGGAGCGCAGGATCGGCGGCCATAGACGCGCTCGTTTGTGCCGGCTTACTCCACATTCGTCCGCTGCTGCCATCCGGTTATGAGGTATTCGCCAACCTGGTCGCGGCGCCATCACCGGACGGCTTGGATGATGGCGAGGCGGCCACGGTTGCATATGCAGTTGATGTCGGCGGTATTCCTCTCCTCGACGAGAAGAAGGCAACCCGCATTGCGACGACTCTGCCCGTGCCAGCACCACTATGCACGCTTGATCTGCTGTCACACACCAGTGTCGAAGGGGGGTGGGGAGTTGAGGCACTGGCGACCGCCGTCTATTCTGCTTTGCAACACGCCCGGATGCGCATCCCGGTACGTTTTCGCCCCTGGATTATCGGCTTAGTCGGAGTTGCGCGACTGCGCGAATGCACGACTGTCTCTCGACAGTGGCTGAAGTCGGACACCAAGTCGGATTGAGCTCGCAGAGCATAGCGCATCCAGCGACCGGCGCCGTCGAGGCGTCGCAGCCGGTGCGAAGAGCGTTGCTGTGATCCAAGTTGGTGGGCTTGCCTCAAAGGCTTCGCGGCTCCAACCCCGACGGGCGTTTCAGATGGTGGAGCCGCAGCACCAAAATGCCGACCAGGCAACGCTGCCATGCGGAGTAGCATGGGTGCGTCGTCTTCACTGATGCCGGTCGCCATTTGTATTCGACCATACTGGTGCCCGGTGAGGGAGAACCTGGAGTAAGCGTATCGCCGACCAAGGCACATCCACGTCGCGGTACTGTCGAACAAAGCTACCCAAGCCTGTTTACGTACGGGGAGGTGACGCGCAGCCTCGGCTTGCAGCCAAGGTAGCCTACGGGGCGGCGGGTTGAACCTTTCTCGCTCACGCAGGCACCTTGGTGCTACTGTTGCTCAGTAACGGTTCCGTGTGCCTAGGGGTGGGCGTGTGACATCTGCCCTGAAACCACCCCTGAATCCAGGTCGCCATCACCAATGATCCTCTCTGTCCGCGACGCATGCGAAATTCACGATCACGTCAGGTCCGCAGACCCGGCCCCCGAAATCGACGACCTGATCGATGCGCTCAGCGCCGCGGCATCCTCGTCCGAGGCGGCGACTGAGTTCTTCAAGACGAACCACATCACCGGCGGAATGCGTCTGCTGCTGGAGCTTGGTTTTCGGCGCCTCGCAGCGAAGGGCGAGCAGCCCTCATTCGTCCTGTCCCAGGCAATGGGCGGCGGCAAGACGCACGTGATGATCGCGCTGGGCCTGCTAGCCCAGCTCCCAAAGCTCCGACGTCGCGTCCTCGCGGAGGCTGGTTTGCCCGACGAGTTCGATGGGGCAGCGCGGGTTGTCGCCATAACCGGCCGTCGCAATCCTGCCCACTATCTGTGGGGAGAAGTCGCGGCCCAGCTGAAAAAGCCGGAGGCCTTCCGTCGCTTCTGGGCCGAGGGACCCCGCGCCCCGGACGAGACCGATTGGAAGGAGCTGCTCGGCACGGAGCCGACGCTCATCATGTTCGACGAGTTGCCTGCCTGGTTCGACTACGCGGTTGCTCAGCCGGTGGGCGGCGGCACGCTCGCCAATGTGGCGCGTTATGCCCTGGCCAACCTGTTCGAGGCAGCCCGAAAGACCGGTAACACCTGCATCGTTGCGTCCAACCTCTCGGGCGGCGCCTATCCCGATGCGGTGCGCGATCTTGAACGCGAGGCTTTCCGTGGCGCCCGCCCAGTCGAACCCGTCTCTCTTCAGGGCGGCGATGTATTCGCGATCCTTCGGAAGCGACTGTTTGCCAAGTTGGCTTCCGCGCAACAGATCGACGCTGTCGCCGACGCTTACGTGAAGGCCATGGAAGAGGCGGTAAAAGCTCGCGCTGTGCAGAAAACGCCGGAACGGCTCGCCGAAGAAATTCACGGTTGCTATCCGTTCCACCCCCGCTTCGCCGACCTGGTTGCCACCTTCCGCAACAACGAGGCCTTCCGGCAGACGCGCGGGCTGCTCAGCCTCGCCGGCAGGATCGTGCGCGGTGTCTGGCTGCGCCCGACCAATGATGTCCATCTGATAGGCGTGCAACATGCCGACCTGTCCGACAGCACGCTGCGCAGCGAACCGTTCCTTGAGCCGATGCGCGAGGCAATCGCCCACGACATCACCAATCAGGGCCAGGCCATGGCCGAGACGATCGATGCGACCCAGGGGTCGGATGCCGGCAGCCAGGTGGCGGTCGCCCTGCTGTTTGCCTCCATCGGATCCGGTCCGGAAAGCAAGCGCGGCCTCACTCGCTCCGAGTTGACCGAGTGCCTCATGGCACCGAACCGCACACTGACCGAGTTCGGTACTGCCTTCGACGCGCTGCGCGGCATGGAGGGTGCGTGGTATCTACACGGTGACGGCAAGGACGAAGGCACCTACCGTTTTACCAATCAGGAGAACCTCACCCGGCGCCTGCAAAAGGAAGCCAAGGACGCACCCGAGCCGCGCATCCACAGTGAGCTGGTGCGCCGGCTGGAGGAGGTGTTCGCGCCGCAGACCGGCAATGCCTATCAACAGGTGCTTGCGCTCCCCGAGATGGACGCGATTGACCTGCGGCGGGAACGCACCCTTCTGGTCATGTCGCCCGACAGTGGCAACCCGCCGAGGGCCGCCGCAACGCTCTTCTCTGGCGTCGTCGAGAAGAACAACCTGCTGATCGTGACCGGCGATGCGACCCGCTTTGCCAGCATCGATGGCGCGGCGCGCCGTCTCTACGCTGCGCGCAAGGTGCAGAGGGACCTCGGCCGCGACCATCCCCAGGCCGAAGAGGTGCAGGAAAAGCTGGGCGATGCGGAATTCGATTTGCTGACCACGATCGAGCAGGTCTTCAACAAGATCTGGTATCCCGGCCTATCGCCGCGTACGCGCCAACCCGACCTGTTGGAGCAGAAGCTCGATCTGCGCGTCGAGCGGCCCAAAGATGCGCCCCCGCGCCTCGTCGGCGAGCCGCAGATCGAGGCGGCGCTAGGTCCGGGCAAAGCCAGCAAGCTGATCCCCGAACCCGAGAAACAGGCCGAAGCCCTGCTCGGCCGCATCGAGGACCAGCTCTGGCCGGGCGGCGTCAAAAAGGTGAAGTGGCACGATATCGAGGTGAACGCCCGCTCCACCGCCCGCTTCATTTGGCTGCCCGCGAAGGGTCTGGACGCTTTGAGGCGCACCGCCGTGCAGCAAGCGCGCTGGCGGGACACCGCAGATGGTTTTGTCGAGCGCGGCCCGTTCGAGAAGGCACGCACCACCGTCTCCGTCACCCGCATTGCCCACGATGGCCAGACCGGCGAGGCGCGCATCGAGGTGAAGGCACTGGACGCCGGACCACGCCCGGTTATCCGCTGGTCAGACACTGGCCCGGCCGTTCCCTCCAGCCCTGAATTGAAAGAACTCTCCTTCTCCACCAACAAGCTCCGGCTATGGTTCCTGGCTGAGGACTCCACCGGCGATCACCCGACTGGCGATGCAATGTCGTGGCGGAATGAAATTAGCATCCTGCACGAGCCGAGAGAGACATCATCCGGGCGCGTCGTCGAGCTGAAGGCGGTTCCCGGCGGATCGCTGCGCTGGACGTTTGGCGGCCCCAGCCCACGGGACATGGGGGCTCCGTATGATGGGCCGGTGCCGATCCCCGCCGATGGTGGCCTGCTGCGGGTTTTTGCAGAAGATGACGATATCTGGGCCGAAGAACCATTTGACTTTCTGCCACAACGCCGCGGCATGGGGGAAAAGGCGGTTACGCTCCAAGAGCAGGTGGACCTTGGAAGGGCAGCCTCTCTGCTGAAGCGTATCGAACGCACCGATACCCAAGGCGCCTTCGAGTTGATGAATGAGATCGAATCCAAGCATGCCCTGGCATTCGGCGCTGTCCTAACGGTCGGCCTCGGCGATGCGAGCGCCATGCTGCGCATCGGCCGCGATTCGGGAGCAGCGGGGGCAGCGGTCAAACGTGCGGCGGATCTATTGCGCGAACTCGTCGGCGATGAGCGTGCCGCGGTGACGCTTCGGGTCGAACGGCTGGATTTCACAACTGGAGCCGATCTGTTGGCGCTGGTGGACGCGCTGCATGAACCGGTCGAGAGTCCAGCGACCATGGTGAAGCAGTGAACGCCTTGGCGCGCAAACCCCGCCCTCTCAAGCCCGCCGCCACGACAGGCTTTGGCTGCCCAGCAGAGATGTTCGTGCACCATGTACTGGTCACGATCCCCGAGGGCCGGACCGGAGAAGTGCTGTTCGAAGAGGATTGGGGTGTAGCCCAGGCAGGTGGGCCGGATCGGATGGTGCGCTGCGCTCTTCCACGCGCCCGCTGGAACGCGATCGCCAACCTAGCTAAGCAGGCGTTGAACGAGCGGCTGAAGGAACAGAACCTCCCGGCCGCGCGCTGGCTTACCGGTGAGAACCGCGTCGAGCGCCTGCTCGGCAAGGAAGTCGTTGTCCTGGCATGGGCCATCGAGGCGGCGGAAGAGGAAGACCTGGGCGCCGTGGCTGCCGCCTGGGCCGCTCTCAGGCCGGAGGAACGGTGGTGGTTGTTTGGCCGCGTTGCCAGCACCGCCGGTACCGCCACCGATACCGCAGCCAAGCCGCGACGGGGCTTGGCGTTGCTGTTGTCCGCTGGGCCGGACCGGCAACCCGCCCCTGCGCCGCGTGCGCCACGTCCCATTCGGCCCAAAGGCGCGCAGATGGCGTTTGGATTGCTCGACGGCACGCCGGAGAATTGAGCGATGCCGGAAGCCCCTGGGCCAATTGGCCCGGCACCTGGCCTCGCGCCCTTTGCCCTGCGCGATACGCCCGCTCTGATCGAGCAGGTCTTCCCCGCCCAGAAGGTGGGTGTGGAAGCGCAGAAGGAGCGCAAGAGCGGTGCTGGACAGACCCTGACGGCACTCGGCAGTTACTGGAAGGGGCGCAAGCCGTTGGTGCTTGCGCGCGCCTGCATCCTTGCCGCGTTGTTGCCGGCGACCGATGATGCGGCCGGCGACCTGGCACTGCTGGAAGCGCTGTTGGCGATGGACGAGCGCGGCCTGGGCCGCCGCCAGCCAAAGGTCACTCCGGCCCATATCGTAGCGAAGCTACCCGACGATGCAGCCGATTGGATGCGGCACATCGAACCGAAGCTAACAGCCGGTGCAACCGCGGACGAACCGGACGATGAGACCGACGAGGCGGGTGACGGCGAGGAGGGGATGCCTGCGACTGCCCGGCGTTGGCGCTGGCGGAAACTCAAGCTTTCCCACATTCGCAAGCCCGCCGAGCGTCGTCTTGAGCGTGCCCGTATCATGGCCGAACGTGAGACGCTGAAAGCGCGAGCTTTCGCCGTCATGAGCTTCGCCGAGAAGGTCTTTATCTGTAAGCGACCGGAGGAGATCGAGGCGATCCGCGACGCGGCGGATCCGCTGTATGCCAACGTGCTGGTCGACGCCAACGCACGGCTCGGCACCACGGCACAGACGCTGCCGGAGCTGGTCCATCAGCTTGGCATCGCACGCTTTGGCCATGCACCGGTGGTAGGCGATCCTTTCGCCGGCGGCGGGTCGATTCCTTTTGAGGCAGCACGGCTTGGCTGCGGCGTGGTGGCGAGCGACCTCAACCCAGTCGCAGTCATGCTGACCTGGGGCGCCCTGAACATCATCGGCGCAGCGCGGGAGACGCGGACCAAGATCGCGGAGGAACAGCGCCGCGTGGCACAAGCGGTGGACGCGGAGGTCACACGGCTCGGCATCGAGCATGACGCGCACGGCAACCGCGCCAAGGCATTTCTCTATTGTATCGAGGTGGTGGACCCGCAGACTGGCTGGCGGGTCCCGCTCGCCCCCTCCTGGGTCATCAGCCGCAATCGCCGCACGGTGGCGCGGCTTGCGCCGGATTACGTCCAGAAGCGTTTTGATATTCTAATTGAGGATGGTGCATCCACTGCCGCCCTGACGGCCGCCGAGGTAGGCACAGTGCAGGACGGACACCTAGTCTACACCATCGCCCCGACGCCAGGCGGAGAGGAACGGGAATGGCGGATTCCGATCGCTCGGTTGCGTGGCGATGGCGAGGGTCCGCCAGGGCCGGACGCCACTCGCGGCAACCGGCTGCGCCCGTGGGGTCTGCTGGATGTGGCTCCACGCGATCCGATTTGGGACGCAGCGGCGTCGCCGGTGCTTGCCGGCAGCCCTCCTGGGGCCTGGCTCGGCGGCGACGTTTTCCTCGAACGGCTGTATTGCATCCAGTGGATGGACGCGGCGGACCTTCAGGAGAGAAAAACGCGGCCGGCGAGTTGGTTCGCCGCGCCCGACGACGCCGACCTTGCGCGGGAGGTGCGGCTGCGGGTGCTGGTCGAGGAGAGCATCGCAGACTGGCAGGCGGCCGGGCTCGTGCCAGACATGCGCATCGAGCCTGGCGAAAAAACTGACGAGCCAATCCGGACGCGTGGCTGGACGTATTGGCACCATCTGTTCACGCCGCGACAGCTTCTGATGTTGAAGCTGCTCAAGGTTGAGGTTCGGGAACCCGCGCTCGCGCTCGCATTTTGCACCGTTCTCGACCGCACGTCGCGATTAGGCCGATGGAATGTGGGACATGCCGGTAAAGTCGGCGTCGCACCATCAGCCGACACCGTTCAGAACGTATTTTACAATCAGGCCTTCAACACGAACTATAGTTATGCAGGGCGATCTTTTGCAGGGTTGTTCGAGTTTGTCGTAGAGCAAGCACCGTTGTTTTCGACCGAGGCGGACTGCGAACTTTCAGTTCGTTCTGCGACGTCTGACCAGACGCCGAGTGATCTATGGATCTACGACCCACCTTACGCGGACGCGGTGCATTACCACGAGATCACGGAGTTCTTCATCGCGTGGCTGCGCCGAAATCCACCTGGTGCATTCGCCGACTGGACCTGGGACAGCCTGCGACCCTACGCCATCCAGGGAAAGGGCGATGAGTTTCGTGCCGCCATGGCCAAGGCGCTGGCCGCCATGGCGGCGGCAATGCCCGAGAACGGGCTGCATGTTTGCATGTTCACCCACCAGGACGCACAGGTGTGGGCCGATCTGGCGGAGATCGTCTGGTCAGCCGGCCTGCAGGTCAGTGCCGCCTGGTATGTCTCAACCGAAGCGGAGAACGCTTTCCGCGCCGAGGGCCATGTGCAGGGCACGGTACTGCTCGTGTTGCGCAAGCGCGCTGGTGAGGAGGGCGCCTGGACCAATGATCTGGTGCCGGAACTGAGATACCGCGTCGAGCAACAGGTGAACCGACTGCTGGCGCTGGATGCGCTGGCGCTACGCGACCGCGGCGAACACGCCTTTTCCTCCTCCGACATTCAGATGGCTGGCTACGCGGCGGCGCTGGAGGTGCTGACCGGTTACACACGCATTGATGGCGAGGACATGACGCGTGCCGCTCTGCGACCGCGCACCAAGGGAGACGCGGGCATCGTAGGCCAGATGATCGAGTTGGCGGTGCAGACTGCAGCCGAACTGCTGGTGCCGGAAGGCTTCGACGCCGCGCTGTGGCAGCGACTGAACAACGCAAGCGAACGCTTCTGGCTGAAGATGGCCGAGATCGAAGGTGCCCGTCCCGCAGGCACGCCAGCGAAGCTCGACGAATACCAGACATTCGCAAAGGCGTTCCGCTGCACCGACTGGCACCCTCTGATGGAGGAAGCCACCGCCAATCGCGCCCGGCTGCGTGGCGCCGTCGCATTTGGCCGCGCGGTGATGGAGAGCCACGAGTTTGCCCGCGGCCTGATCCGACCCGTGCTGTTCGCCATTCGCGGCCTCGTCCAGGCGGCGGCCGCCCAACGGGACCCGACTGAAGCCGGCGCCGCTGCCATCCATACGCTCCGCGACCTGTTCGGCCCTGACTGGATGCGCCGCCGATCAGATGCGATGGCGATTGCCGCTTGGCTTGGACGCAGTCAGCAACTGTCACGACCCGATGAGGCGGAAGCGGCGCGTGTGCTGGCGGAGCTGATTCGAACAGAGCGTTTTCAGCCCGGCTGAGGCGTCCATAACCCATTGCGAGGTTCGATGACGCCCGAGTCCATTCCGCCCATCCTTCGCCGGTTCTCCTCTCGACGGGAACGACTGGACCACATGTTCCTGCGGGATCGGCTTCGGGACGCCGTCAGCTATGACCGGATCGCCGGCTACTTCCGAAGTTCGATATTCGAAGTGGCGGCCGAAGAAATCGCACGGATCGATCGGGTCAGGATCGTCTGCAATTCGGATCTCGATCCCGACGATCTGCGGACCTCCCAGGCGATCCGCGAACAGTCGCTAGTGGCGCGCTGGTGGGAAGGTGGACGCGGTGAACTGCCACTGGAGATCGAAAGCCTGTTGCACCGGACACGGTACCGCAAGCTGGCCCAGCTTCTCTCGGCGCGTGACGCCAATGGCGAGGCGAAAGTGCAGATCCGGGTCGTCGACCGGACGACCGCGCCGCTGGTGCATGGCAAGGCCGGGATCATTACGGGACGGAGCGGCGCCAAAACGTGCTTCATGGGTTCAGTCAACGAAACGCTCGATGCCTGGCAGAAGCACTACGAAATTCTGTGGGAAGACACCTCGGACGAGGGCATCGCCTGGACCCAGGAGGAGTTCGACTTCCTTTGGACCAAGGCGGTGCCATTGCCGCAGGCGATCATCCGCGAGGTCGAACGGTGTGCCGAGCGCGAAGAGATCGATGTACCGGACTGCACTGCGTGGCAATTGCCGGCCGCAGCGATGGCGGAGGCGCCGATTGTTCGCGCCGGCGAGGGATTGCAACCGTGGCAAAAGGCGTTCGTTGCGGAGTTTCTTCGACATCGGGATTGGTATGGGAAGGCGCGACTACTGCTCGCCGATGAGGTTGGCGTAGGGAAGACGCTGTCGCTCGCAACATCCGCCTTGGTTGCCAGCCTGCTGGGGGACGGTCCAGCGCTGATCCTCGCCCCAGCGCAACTCTGCGAGCAGTGGCAGACGGAGTTGAAGGACCGGCTGGGAATTCCCTCGGCACGTTGGCTATCTGCCCGTAAGGACTGGGTTGATCAGGACGGCAATTTCATTCGTGGCGGCGGACCAGAAGGGGTGGGACGCTGCCCGTGCCGTATAGCCATCGTCTCGACGGGGCTGATCTTTCAACGAGCGCCAGAAAGCGAGGTTCTGTTGCGCCGCCGCGCGGCCCGAGGCGAATCAGCGTTCGGAACGTTGATACTCGACGAGGCGCATCGAGCACGGATGCAGTCTGACAACAGCGGCGACCGGACGGCGAACAACTTGCTGAGCTTCATGACTCGGGCGGCGGCCAAGGCCCGTCATGTTCTGCTCGGCACCGCAACCCCGATTCAAACGGACATCCGTGAACTGTGGGATCTTTTGGAGATCCTCGACGCGGGCGCTGGCCATGTTCTCGGGCCGCCGCTTAGCCCATGGCGCCGACAGCCTGATGCAGTGGACATTGTCGCTGGGCGCCATCGGCCGAGAAGTATCGCGGAAGGGTGGGAATGGCTACGACACGCGATCCCCAGCCGGCGTGAACGAGACCCCATCTTTGGCATGCTGCGACAAGATATGAACCTAGAGGATACAACCTCCACGACGGACCGCGCCTGGACCACACTTGCCCCGGGCATGGTGCGCGAGGAACTCGAAGACAGGCTGTTGCATGATCGGGATGGGCTTGGCTTTCTGCAGGCGAACAATCCCGTAGTGCGTCACACGATTCTTCGCCGCCGGAGGGATTTGGAACAGGCGGGGTTGCTAAGACCCGTCGCCGTCGATCTGTTCCCGAACGACCAGGAGACCGATCGACAGACCGGCGCCTTTTTTGGCGACGGCAGCAAGGGTATTGCAACGTCGCCGCAGTTGGAGGAAGCGCTCGCAGCGGCGGAGCGCTTCTGCGAAGCCCTCGGCGCGCACAAGCGCGGTGCCGGCTACATCAAGAGCCTGCTGCTGCAACGTATCTGCTCGTCGGCGGCATCGGGATTGGCGACGTCCCGTGTGTTGCTGGGAGAGCCGGTGTCACGACCCGAGGCTGGCGGGCGACCGCCAGAGGCCGCGCGCTTCGAGCGGCTCCGAGCGGCGAATTCGATGCGGGAGGACGACAACGAAGAATTGTTGCCCGACCAGCTTGCGACGCTCGGCACAGACATGGGCGAGGAACGCGAAGAGCTACGGGAGGCCATCGCACTGCTCGAGGACATCGTCGCTCAACCACGGAATAGTCCTGCCGCTGATCCGAAATGGCGAGTCCTGCGGCACTTCCTCATCGAGCGCGACTGGCTCCGCTATGGCACCATCGTGTTCAGCCAGTTCTTCGACACTGTGTTCTGGGCAGCGACCTCCCTGGCCGCGGAACTTCCAACAACGCCAGTTGCAGTCTACGCAGGTGCCGGTCGCTCGGGAGTCTTCCGCGAAGGCCAGTTCGTCGCCTGTCCGCGCGACGACATCAAGCGGGCCGTTCGGGAAGGTGCAATTCGTCTCCTCGTCGCTACGGACGCGGCTTGCGAAGGCCTCAACCTCCAGACCCTCGGCACGCTGATCAACATTGACCTGCCGTGGAATCCATCGCGCCTTGAGCAACGCATCGGCCGTATCAAGCGATTCGGGCAACGACGCGACACAGTCGACGTGCTGAACATGGTTTACACTGGTACTCGCGACGAGGTCGTCTACGATCGACTGTCAAGCAGAATGCGCGATCGCTTCGACCTGTTCGGCCAGCTTCCGGATGTGATCGAGGATAACTGGATCGACGATGCCGCCGCGTTGGACCGTGAACTCGACACTTTCATCGAGAAGCGACGTGCCGCGAACGCATTCGCGCTTCGGTGGGGTGGAACGGCAACCGGTACAGAGCTGACGGATGAGGAGCGGGCTTGGCAGGCCGGGTGGGAATCATGTTCGCGTGTCATCTCCCGACGTGATGTATCCCAGCGCATGGCCGAGGGATGGTGAATTCGGGCAACGTTCGGCGCCAAAATCCAGGATGCAATGCCACCAGAGAGATTCCCGAGTTAGGGAGACGGTCCGCAATCACCGGCAATCATAATCCGTTGTTGAGTCTGGTTCAGCCGTCCGGTCATTTTCGGCAGCACGGCAACCGCCTTCACCGATCCCCAAGCAAGATACTTGCCTGGTAACGGGGGGTCTCCTTCTGCCGGTACTCGTAGAGCTGCACCGGCGGACACATTGTCGGGTTGAGTTGCTGGCCGATTGCTACGCCCAACGGCGCGGGTCCCGCGTACAGGATACGCCAGCGCTCGCATGCTGGGAAAAGCTGCATGGCGCGCTCGAAGGCCTGCCGCGCCACGATGGCGGCCCACGTAACCTGGTCGGGATGTTGAAGCCATGCAGTTGAGGGCGCGCCAACACGGAAGTCGACACGCCGGCCGGTGGGCTCCGCGATCTCGGCAAGTGCCTCATCCACAATGACGGCGCTGAAATGGAAGAGGAAGGTTACAGTGCGGCAATCGAGATCTTCGCTATCCAGACCGCTCACGGTTATGTCCTGTGCCGGCGCTGCCCGGCGTGGCCAGGCCCAGCTACGCACATCGCGGTGATGCTGGAAGTGCCGCACGTTCGGCCGGCTGGTCAGATGATAACCGAGCGCGATGCACGCGCTGACCGGCGCAATGGGGAACACGGCTATCCGCTGGTCGAAAGTGTCGTCGCCGGTCAGCAATTGCCGGGCGGTCGCGGCGATCGTCTCATCGACAGCCTGCCAGTCTGACGGATCGGATGGCACCTTGAGCCAGTGCGGCGTGCCACTGATAAAATCCGGCGACAAAGCCTCATCAGCGGTTGCGAGATCAATGGGATGATCACCCTGCAGGCCGAGGACCGTCCAACCCGCGCGCGATCGGCCGCGTTCGGGCAACGAGGCGCGCACCCAGGCTTCATGCGCCTGTTTGATCTCCTTTAGGCGTTCCACGGGATTGGAGCGGGCTTGCTTGTCGATACGGTCGTGACAGTTTTTGCACAACAGAATCAGATTTTCGTAATCGTTCCGCTCCGCCGGACTTAGTTCATGCGCGGCCCTCGGACCGTCATCACTGGCGCCAGCGACGTGGGCCATGTCGCCGATGACCACGACCGGATCATAGTCGGTCGCATCAGCGGTCAGCTGCATACGGCACGTGGGCATGGCGCAGCGTCCGGCCGCGCGACCCCACAGCAGCTTAAGCGTCAGATCGCTGTAGTTGCGCGATGCCTGGGTCCCCTTTCCCTTCGGACGCCGTTCGGCACCTCGGCCATTCATTGCAACCGGCCGGCATCCATCACGGGTGACGGTTCAACCTCGGCTATGGCCGCCTTCAGCAGAGCGGCGCCAAACGGTTGATTGCCCTTCCAGGCCCGCCGCAAGGCCAGCCGCGCGATCCGGTCGGTGATATCGGAGAATGTGTACGGCGGTGTCTTACCGGTCAGCTTCACCAGCTCGCGCACCTGGCTGTCGGTGGTGTCGGTGCCTTCCAGGATGCTCCGGAATACCGCGGCACGGGCATCGTCATTCGGCCGCTGAAATTTCAGGCGAAGCGCGGCGCGCCGAACCACGGCGGGATCGAGAACATCTTCCCGGTTGGTGATCATGATGACCGCGATCGGTGTACTGCCTTTGGCGAGCTGATCGATTTGCTTGATCAGGACATTGACGCCGGCGCGATCTTCATGATGCGCCTGCATCTGGCCGCGGCGCGTCGCGAGATCATCGGCCTCATCAATGACGAGAATGCCGCGGCCCATCGCCTTGGCCTTCGCCTTTGCCTGCGTAAAGGCCTCCGTGATGTTGGTCGAGAGCTCACCCACCAGCCCGCCGCCACGTATGTCGGACGGTGTTTCCAAGCACATGATGCGATGATCGAGCGCCCGGGCAACCGGCGTCGCCACACACGAGGCCAGGGCGGACTTGCCGCAACCAACATCGCCCGAGAGAAGGATCAAGGGCGCTTTCGACCGTGCGCGGTTCACGATGCCCAAACCGTGCGGATGGTGCTTCTTGGTCCATGCCGCCAACCGATCCCGATCCAGGATCAGCGTCAGTTCATCGATCAGTGCGTCCTTGATGTCATCGATCCCCAGCAGCGCATCGTAGTCCTTCAGGCCTTCCTTGGTTGGATGAACCGTTTCGAGGAGGTGCAGCTCACTCATGGCCAGTCGCCGACCTTCCCTCGCACGAAGCCGTAACCATCCTTTGAGTAAACGCGGTCGCGAACAGGCGTGCCCTGTACTGCCTGACCATCAATTCCCCAACCTCGCCGCCTTAGATGCTCCTGCACGATCGCGATGTTCCGTGCGTCGAAATCCAATTCGACGAACAGCGATGCGGTCGTGCCGGCGGGCAGCGCGAAATAATCGATGCCGCCAGCCGTCGCGCTCTCCCGGACGGACCCGTCGCTGCTGACTCGGTAATCAAGCGCGATGGTGGCCAGTCCGGCGCAGCGCAACTGGATCTGGAAGCCGTGTGCCGCCCGGTTCTGCAATATGAAGGTCAGTTCTTCAGTCCACTTATTGGCCCGCTCGAACGTGATAAGGTTCGCTGCCGCCGGTCCCATGAAATCGGCGCCAACCTCCGGCATCACCGCGCGCAGCCGCGCCTCGGTGTAGCTGTCGGTCCGCGTGGCGGTCTGGGTGCCGCTCATGAAATGTCTCCGTGAATGATAATGGGATTCCCGAAAAGATCGGCCAGGATGCCATCGACGATACCATCGTTGCCCGCCTGTTCATGCGCGACCAAACGCTGCAAGGCATCTCGGGTATCGGCGAACCACGAGGCGAATTCTTCCAGTTCGATGTTGCCCCACTGCGTGTGGACGACGTTGTTGTTTGCGTTGACGGGATCGATCACCTGCCACAGCGGATTGCCTTGCGTTTTTTGGTCGAACGGTTCGATCGAGGCATAATCGTTGAAGCTGACGCGCATCCGTTGGTACGTGACGGCTGCCAACCAGCTAAACCACTTGAGCAGCGTCTCCGTGTAGGTGGCCTCCACGCCCAGCCGATCGTACGCGCTGGCGCACAACAGTTCGATCAGCGTCGTTCGAGCTTCTTCGATCGAGCTCGCCGCATCGATGCGGACAAACCGCCACCATTTCAGGAGACGCACGCATTCGTTGAATTTGACGCGGCCAGCGAGCGCGTCACTTTGCCGCGTGCGGCTGCGCACGAACTCGGTGTGCTTCGTCACCGAGGTGAGGCGGCGGGAGCCGTCCTTTTTGAGCAGAAGCTGATAGTCCGCCCGGGCGGTCGCGAGCATCGGCACGAGATCGTAATTCAGTTTGGATGCAACAAACTGAAGTTCGACGGAGCTGCCGGTAATCCGCCGCGGCGTGCTGGGATAGCTCGCCTTGGCGTAAGCCTCGAACTTCCGCAGGAGTTCCGTGATGCGTTCGCCATCGGTCGTGGTGGGCCTTACCACGTAGGGTAAATCGACATCCTGGCCCTCGATTTCAGAATTGCCCCGCATGTGCCGGCGCAGGCCGGTGTGCTTGGCGAAGGACCCGGCCTCGGGCGTGGCGATGACGGCGAGACCGTCAGCGACCGCCTGGTTGCTGATGAGGCGGCGAATGTCGGCTGCCTGCTTGTGAATGGCGTCCCGAGTATCGGGGGTGGCCTTGATCCAGTCGACAAACTTGGCGAGCCGCCGGTGCGACCGGCTCTGGATAGTCGCAGCGCCCGACTTTCGGGCAAGTACCTGATCCATCACACCTTACTCCCTATCAGGTCCCGAAGGCCCCTGATTGTCTGAATCCCGATCCACGGCGAGGGTGCGATTGTATGGAACGCGGACGCCACGAGTTAAGCGACAGATTTACAAAAGGCGAAAAGTATGCTATTTTGTAAACCTGCAACGAGGGAGGCATTATCATGATTGGTCAGAGACTTAAGGTCGCCCGAACGGCCGCCGGTTTGTCGCTGCGGGAGTTGCAGGCGAAGATCGGAAACCTGGTGACGGCCCAGATGATCGGCCGTTACGAGCGGGACGAGGCGATGCCGGGCTCGGCGGTCCTGATCGCCCTGGCCGATGCGCTCGATGTGTCGGAGAACTACCTTGTCGATCAGAGCGATCTGCGCCTGGAAGCGGTCGAGTTCCGGAAGAACCGGATCACGAACCGCAAGGAGGAGGCGTCCGTCGAAGCCACGGTGCTCGACGCCGTCGAACGCTATCTGACGATCGAGGATCTTGTCGGCGCACCGAGCGCGGTCTGGACACCGCCACCCGGCGCGCCGTTCCCAGTGCGCAGTCTGGACGAGGCCGAGGCCGCGGCAGCGCGGTTGCGTATGCTCTGGAACCTGGGCCTCGACACCATTCCGAATTTGGCCGAATTTCTCGAAGAGCGCGGGATCAAGGTGATGGTGATCCCGCTACCGCGATCGGTGTCGGGATTGGCTTGCAAGGTGCGTCAGCGCACGGGCCGATCCGTGCCCGTCATCGTCGTGAACTCGGCCGACACGGGCGAGCGGCAGCGCCTCACGATCGCCCACGAGCTCGGCCATGTGATGCTCGATGTTCGCGGGAATCTCGACGTGGAAAAAGCCGCCTTTCGCTTTGGCAGCGCTTTCCTTATCCCGGCGGAGGTTTTGTGGATCGAGGTTGGCCAACACCGCCGCGCCATCGCGGTTGGCGAGTTGGTCGAACTCAAGACGCTCTTCGGCGTCAGCGCCCAGGCCATAGCCTATCGCTGTAAGGAGCTGGGCATCATTGGCCCCGGTGTGCATCGAGGCCTTTTCGAATCCTTTGCGCGGCTCGGCTGGCGATCACCGCCGTATCACGAGCCCAATTCGGTGCTGCCGGAGAATCCGCGGCGGTTTCACCGTCTCTGCTACAGGGCGCTTGCCGAAGGCGTTGTGTCCGAGGCCAAGGCGGCCGAGTTGCTGCGGCTCAGCGTACGGCATCTCAACGCGGCGATGGAACAGGCGCCCGCGCCCTGACGCCCATGCGCATCCTGGTCTCTGACACATCGGTCCTGATCGACTTGGAGCGCGGCCAGCTCCTTGAGGCCACTTTCGCGCTCAGTTGGGAATTCGCTGTCCCCGATCTTCTCTACAAGCGCGAGCTGCGCGATCACAACGGCCCAGAACTCATGCGCCTGGGGTTGCGAGTTGAATCGCTCGATGGCGACGGCGTCCACACCGCGCTCGGTTATCAGGCCAGGGTCCCTGCCCTGTCTCTCGCCGACAGCTTCGCGTTGGCCCTCGCCAAGATCAACAACTGGACGCTGCTCGCCGGCGACGGCGCGTTGCGCAAGCTCGCCGCCATCGAGGCGGTCGACTATCACGGTGCCCTCTGGGTGTTCGATCAGTTGCTTGCGCAACAGGTGGTTGCGGCTGGGATGCTTCACCGATCGTTGACGACCATCGCGAACCATCCGCGATGCCGCCTGCCGGTACGCGAAGTGCGCGAGCGTCTTGAGCACTATTCGCGTGTCATGCGCAGCGAGACTTAGCGTGCCACCGTTACGTTGAGGAAAGCCAATCCCATGCTGCGCCTTCTCGTAGATACCTGTGTATGGCTGGATATGGCGAAGGATTACCGCCACCAGCCAACTCTCGCCGCCCTTGAACAGTTGATCGAAGCCAACGAGGTCTCACTGGTTCTACCCAGCCAGTCGGTCGCCGAATTCACTCGCAACAAGGACCGCATTATCAAGGAAAGCGGCCAAAGCCTGAGTAGCACCTTCAAACGTGTCAAAGAGGCGGTGAAACAATTTGGCAAGGCGAAGGGGAGGAAGGCGACCCTGGCCAGCCTGGATGACGTCGATCATCGCATTACCATCCTTGGCGAGGCTGTGAACGGAAGCATCCAGCGAATTGAGAAAATGTTTGCCGCCGCAAACGCGCTCGAAACGAGCGATGCTGTGAAACTTCGGGCGGCACAGCGCGCGGTCGAGAAGCTCGCCCCGTTTCATAAGGGCAAGAACAGCATCGGCGATGCCATCCTGATCGAAATTTACCGCGACGTGATCGCGGAGAATGACGGGGAGGTCCGCTCCGCTTTCGTGACCCACAACAAGCATGACTTTTCGAACATGGCCGCTGACGAACGCGAGCCTCATCCCGATCTGGCGGATCTGTTTTTACCGGTGGATTCCACCTACGCGCTCGCGATCGGCGAAGTGTTGAACGACTACGCCCCAGAGTGGATGGAAGAGATCAAATGGGAGTTCGAGTATCAAGAGGAGCCAAGGCTACTGAGCGAGATCATGGAGGCGGAACACCTGCTGTTTCGCCAGGTCTGGTACAACCGCCACTGGAATCGGCGCATCGCGATCGAACGCGGAAAGTGCAAGGTCGTCACAGAGGCCGAGTGGAACAAGCACCCCAAACGCCATCAGAAGACGGTCGTCGATACCGTCTGGGCACGGGCCTTGGAGGCAGCCAAGCGAACAGAGGACGAGGTCGGGATAGAAAACCTTGGTCCTTGGACAGACTTCGAGTGGGGAATGCTCAATGGTAAACTCAGTGCTCTACGCTGGGTGACGGGCAGCGAGTGGGATTTCCTCGATACGTGACCGGCGACTTAATTGGGCAAGTCTGCTTCCCGCTCTTTCCCGGCCGGACATCCAACTGGAATTGCTGAGTGGTCCCCACCCCACTGTCAGATGTGCTGCCGGATGTGGCATCTATCTTGCGACCATATGGCAAAGGGATCGCCTAGGTTCTGATACCCATTTAATTCGAAGGAAGGTTGCCACCTGAACCGACATGGAAGATCCGACCAACACCTTTGATTTGTCGCTGGAGCAGCGGGACACCGCGAGGCTGCTCGACGAGTTGCTGGGCCAAGCCATCGCTGCCCGGTATGAGGATTTTTGCCGCCTGTCGTCTGGCGCTTTCGCCATCCACGCCTCCAAACCGATGGCCGTGCATGCTCTGCGCGAACTCAATTCAATGCTGCGTGGTGTGCTGGCCGTTCCGATGGGAGCTGTCGAAGTTCCGGAGGAAGATTTCGAGGAACGGTTGAACAGCGCGCGCAAACGGCTGACCGACCTCCAGTTTGGTGATGACGCGGTCAACGAGGCGGTCAAGCGTCTGCTGCCGGGAACAGCCAAGAGCCAGATCCAGAAAATTGTCACGCAGCTCGGCCTCGCTTCGGACGGTGACATCGCAAAGAAATGGATCGCACTGACCAACAAAGGTGGCGCCGCGCATGGACGCTCATTCCATCATTCTCTGAGCGTCGATGATGGCTTCCGAACCGACTACCAGGAGCCGTTTGACACCGTAATTAGGGCCATCGTGGTAGCCCTCCGAAATCGCTACACGGCACTTATGCGCCGAACGGAAGTATTGGCGTCCTCGACGGATTACGCCCGAGCGGCAAAGGCGTTCGCCAACGAGATTCCAGGCGCGATGCCGCTTCAATGGCATTTCTTCCAGCACCTAAAAACGGGGGACTGGCTTCCGCACCTTATCAAAGAAGGCCTCATTGCGGAGCCACTCGCACCGCTTGAAAGTGCCGGGGAAGCGAGGAATTTCGGCCCGTGGCCACTCGGGCATTATCTACACCGTATGGCTCAAGCACCGGAGGCAAGCACCCGCCGGCATGTAATGGACGCCCTGCGCCTTCTCTCGGGCTCCAATCACCCTGCGATTCTCAGCCAGGCCATCGTCATCTTGGCAGCACTTCCCCCAGCTGAGTCTGCTACTCTGTCGGACCTCGCTGTCGCCTGGATGAAGCGTGACGTGCAGGTCCTGCATGCGCTGGCGCCGAACGCCCTGGTGAAGAATCTCGCCGACGCGAACGAAGCTGAGGCGGCACTGGGCGTGGCGCGGGAGCTCCTGCGACTTTGGGGCGAGAACGGGCGGATCGAAAGCCACTATGCGCAGCACATGTACGAGCATCATCTGCCAATCTTAATGCCGCCACTCGTCGCAGCCTGTGGCAGGGGTGCGCTCCAATTGGTAGTCGACCTCCTCCACCAAGCTGAGACGATCGCCGGCAGGAACAGCTATAGCCATTTGTCGATGCAGCCGATTTCTCACAGCAACAGACCGCCGCATGATATTTGTGATGCGTTGCTGACTGCAGTGCGTGAGTCGGCAGAAAGCCTGGTGCAGAGTCGAACCGTGCCGCTGCGTGATGCGGTTAGAATGTTGACCAGCGTCAATGGGCAGATTTTCGTTCGTCTTTCTCTGCACTTGCTGGCTCAGGACCCAGCATCAGCACCCGAAGAGGCGACGGATTGCCTCTTGGACAAAGGTCTCATCACGGAGACCTGGTGCAACGCCGAATACGCTGCGTTAGCCAAGGCGTGGTACCCATCTATAACACCGGAGAACCAGGCCGAGGTCCTCCGGATCGTCGACGCGGTTCCCGATGAGTACCTCAGGATGGTGGAAGGAGCGATTCGAGAAGCAACATGGAGTGGCTGCGACGCCAGAAGACGAACAGAGTTTTAGGGCCCATTGCGTAGCGGAACTCCTATGGAAGTGGCGCACGGTCCTTCCGGCAGACCGACAGGAGGCTCTCGAAAAAGCGGGCGATCCGGACGCCTGGCGGTGGAGAGCGATGGCTCCCGACGAAAGCCCACTGGCCAGCACCGGCTTTGTCAACAAAACCGTCGAGGAAGTCGTCGCCTTCCTGAGAGACTGGAAGCCCGAATCCGAACCAAGCCGCCAGACCGTCACCGCACTCGCCCAAGAGCTACGCACCGCCGTCGTCGCGAATCCAAAGGTCTATTCCGACGCGGCAATTCAGTTCGCGACCCTAAAGCCCATCTACGTTCGGCGATTGCTGGAGGGCCTACAGCAGGCAGCGGCTAATCAGGGTCCCGTCGAGTGGGGTAACATCCTACGCTTGATCACCTTCATCTATACGAAAAGGGACGAACTGCTTGATCCGGCGACGCTGTTCGCCGGCGACGATCAAAGCTGGGCCTGGACACGCAAGGCTGCCAGCCAGCTTCTTGTCACGGGCTTGAGACTTGGCCTCAGTGGCATACCAATCGAGCATGCCGAGACGGTCAGATCACTCGTCGGGACGGCGCTCGCGTTGACGCCGAACACGGTCGATGTCGAGGACTTCGACGCCAAATTCCAGAGGCAGCCCCATTTCACTGCCCAGGATACGTCACGCGGCATCGCCGTCGAACTCTGCATCCTCCTCGTCCGTTGGTCGAATATGGACATGGACAAGGATGAAGGCGGACAGAGAGCCGCTTTCGCCGCCGATCCCGAGATAGCGCGGAAGCTTGAAGCGCAGCTGGGTGACCGCTCGCCCTGCGGCCGAATTCCCCGCGCCATCATCGGCAGGTATCTACGACTTCTCGAATATAACGATGCCGGTTGGCTACGGGCACAAATGCCCGCTCTCTTTCCCGCCGACGATCATGGTCTGAGGGACGCAACTTGGTACTCACATCTCAAGAACGATGGCGGGCCAATCTCGGAGGTCACGCCCCAGCTTCTGGATTGCTATCTTGATGAGGCCATCGGGCTGTCCAACAATTCGGATACGACGGATGGCAGCGACCGACATTTTCGACAGGAGCGCTTTGCCACCTACGTGATGGTGTTGATGCTCCGCGGCATCCTGCCCGAATCTCTGCTTGAACAATTCGAGGCGCACGCTTCAGCTGATCTCCGTCGCCACGCGATGTGGTTCGTCGGTAATGAAGTGTCTCGCCCGACATCGGAGATCCCAGATGACGCACGGGCCCGCGGGTTGGCCTATTGGGAGAGGCGATTGGCAGCAGCGAGATCATCAACCCGACGCAGCGACTATAGCGAAGAGCTGGGAATGATCAGCCATTGGTGTTTCCATGGCGTGGTCGATGAGCTGTGGCTGTCTGATCAGCTACTCGCCATGTTCGAAACTGGGCTGGCGCCGCGAAATGGGCATGGCACTGTCGAATGGCTTCAGAAGCTTGCCGCACGTCATATCGATCGCGCCGTCGAGGTGTTGTGGAGCCTGGTCAGGTGCTCAGGCGTCGAGTGGTGGACCTACATCAGCAATCAAGGCCCGATTCGTTTTGTTCTAAGTGAAGGACGTGCCAAGGGGACGCCTGAAACAGTGCTGCGCGTTGGTGAAGCGGTAAGCTACCTCGCAACGGTTGGGGGATCCATGCCGGCGATTGGGTCGTGCTCGCGAGTCTGCATGTCTTCGAGCATCGCCCAGGCGAGCTCGTCTTGTGTCAGGTCCAAAAGCGCATCAGGGACCGGTACGATTTGCAGCAAACGGCGCGCGGTCACTCAGAGTCCCCTAGGTGCTTGAGTTCGTCGAGGAGGCGCGTACCCGCATCCAGGGCCGCCGCGGCCGCGTCTGCAGAAACATCGACCCCATGCGTGGCCGCGTTCAGAACGCGAAGCGTCTCGCCGAACGCGGCCGCGCTTTGCGGCAAGCCGCGGACCTGTGCCAAGCGCTCGAGCATGGACCTGATCGCGGGTGGGCCGTCGGGAACATTGTGCTGTCGTGTCAACTGCCGCAGCATGCGCTCGATGTCGATCCGCAGCTTGACCAACGCCATGAGCGGGTACTCGCGGGCCAGGTCGGCCTGAGTCGGCAAGTCGGCCTCGAACTGCTTGGGCAGTTGCGGCGAGACGCGATAGGCCGCGACGCCCAGGGGTTTGGAGCTGTCCCGGAGCGCATATTCAACGATGACTTCGTTCCTGCCCTTGCACAGGATCAGCCCGATCGTCGAGGCGTCGGCCGGATGACGCAGCAAGTCGTCGACGGCCGACAAATAGAAGTTCATCTTGCCGGCGTACTCGGGCTTGAAGTCGTCAACCTTGAGGTCGATGACGACGAAGCAGCGTAGGCGCAGGTGGTAGAAGAGCAGGTCCAGGTAGAAATCCTGCTCGCCGATCTCGAGGTGATACTGGCTGCCGACAAAGGCGAAACCCTTGCCGAGTTCGAGGACGAGTTCCCGCAGGTTACCGAGCAGGCCCCGCTCGAGTTCTCGCTCAGAGATGTCCGCCGCGGCCGCCAGAAACTCGAAATCATACGGGTCCTTCAGCAGCTCGCGGGCGAGGTCCGATTGCGGGCTCGGCAGGGTTTGGGCAAAATTGGTCGGCGCTTTGCCCGCGCGATCGATTAGCCGTGCCTCGATCTGGTGGGCCAGGACGGCCCGACTCCAGCCATGCTCGACCGTCTGGCTGGCATACCAGGCGCGTTCCTCGGGCTGCTTCAAAGCTTCCAGCAGGCGGATGTTATGACCCCAGGGCAGTTGTGCAACAAGCTGTTGCACGATTGCCTGGTCCGGCCAGGCCTCGGCGAAGGCTCGCATATATTTCAGATTGCGGGGGGAGAGGCCGGTCATCTCGGGAAAATCCCGGCGCAGATCGCGGGCCAAGCGATCAATGACAGCTGTCCCCCAACCCTCCGCGGACTGCCGGAGCAGGATATCGCGGCCGATCTCCCAATAGAGCAAGATCAGGTCCCGGTTGACGCTGACCGCGGTGCGCAGACGCGCGTCGCGGATCCGCGCTTTCAGCGTCGCCAGCAAGTCGGGATAGGTTTGCGGTGTCGGCGGCGACTCGGTCATGGGCTGAAACTAGCAGTCCGGTGCCGTCTCGGCACGGTTGGGCGAGGGATTTACGCCGGCACCGTGCGTACCATCCACTATGGAGCGTAGGGCGATTCGGGAGGTGCGGACGACCGCGTCGAGAAGGGCCATCGCTTCCTCGAGAGCGGTGTAATCGAAGGCCCGGCGCTCGATCGGCGTCAGCGGCGGCAACGGCGGATCGGCGACCTCGTCATCGAACGCTCATGATCGGGCGGCCGACCACGGCCCCGCCCCGGTTCCGGCCGGTAAGGCGGCTGCACCACGTCGCGGAGCGGCGCCAGACCCTTGCAGCCCGAACAGCCGCCGCTTCGAACGGTGCGTAACCTCGATCGCGATCTCGGCCGTCGCCAGATCGTCGAGGATGCGGATGGCATTCTTCACCGCGATGCCGAGGATCCGGGCGAGCGTGGTCGCCGACAGCACCGGGGCCGCCGCCAGCACATCGACCGCCGCCGCATCATGGGAGTCCTTGCGCCGGCCCGCGACGCCGCGGCGGGCGTCGAACCAGGCGCGCTCCATCGCATAGAGCAGGTCGAGGGCATCGGCCGCCTCGCGCTCGATCGCCCGGAAGAACGCCGGCAGCCACTGTTCTTGTTCCCAGTGTTGCTCGGACCGCAGCGCCGCCGCCCCGGTCAGCGGCACGGGCAGCCGGAGAAGCCGGCGCTTGCGCCAGAAGCGCACCAGCGCGGACCGCATCGCCGGCCGGGTTTCGCCCGCCTCGATCCAGGCCCGGAAACCCTGGGCCGCGCCGATCAGCGGCGGCAGGGATGCGGGCTGCCGGGCCAGAAGCGCTTCGGCCCGGTGCACCTCGCCCTCCTGATCGAAATCCGGCTCGACGATCCATTGGTGCAACGTGAGGGCGGTTTTCGCCTTTTCCAGGATGTCGGCGCGGTCGATGATCCGCAGAGTGGGATCCATTCGCAGGCGCAGACCCTCGATGGTGGCGGCGAGGTGCCAGGGGTCGATCAGGTGCCCGTCGACCGCGGCCTGCTGACGGACGGCGGAGAGGCGGGCACGGTGGAGAAAAGCCTGCGCCAGGGGATGGCCGGCCAGTGCCTGGTCGAGCCGGGCGACGGCGGCAGCGGCGCCGGCGAGCGCGGCGGCGAGCACCATCGCGTCGGCCGCCGCGGCGCGGGTCGGGCCGTCCAGCGGTGTGCGCTCGATTCCGCCGGCGGCGATCACGGACGCCGCCCCCGGGCGGGCGGAGCAGACGACAGGCGATCGGCCCACATGCTGTCCACGCGGAAGGACTCCGGTCTATCAATGAGATAGACGGGACACTTACGGATAACCGGTTGAGCCGTCAAATAGCGCGCTTATTATTTTTCTGGGTCGCCACCCTATAGCTACCTCCGATAACGGTAGTTGTAGGACATAACTATGCTTGATTCCATTGGTTGGATGGCATGTTACTTGCAAACAGGCATGAACGAATACACAGGACTTGTTGACCAATATCTCAAGCTCATTGGGAATAGCCCCTCGCGTAACCTGCGACCGCGCGAATGCACACCGGTCGTGGACCAGCGTTCCAAAGAGGCGATACACCTCACGCGTTCGTTTTCGCCCGTTCGCGTCGGGTCACCGGCAGACTTCTCCAATGCATCGCGGAAGACGACCTAATGTGACCTGAACAGGCGCCCAGCCACGGCTACATACGCGCCATGATAGTGACTCTCGAATTGGTGACCGTCCATTCGCGTCAGACGGTGCGAGGTCGTCTGAATGTCTCTGGAGACTGGCGTGATGAGATCACAAGCAATTCTACCAAACGAAGTCAGCATAAAAGGGCCAGAGGCGGACAACGAGACGATCAAGCAAAACTCCTGGCGTCTGGAGAGCGCTGATCGATTGTTGCGGATTGATCAGGTACAGGAAAAGACGGCACTTGGTCGATCCACAATATATCGCCGCATCGCCGCAGGCGCGTTTCCAAAGCCACGTTTCCTCGGGCGTGGCGCAGTGCGTTGGCGTGAGTCCGCAATCGATCGATGGATCAAATCGTTGCCGGAGACGAGGGGCAGGAATTCCAACCGGGCAGAGCATATTGTCTTGGGAAGCACAAATTAGCGCCGTGTGCTGAAGAACAGATATCCGCTCTCCGTCAAGGGCATATCCGGCGCCTCTTCCGGACCCTGTCCGCCAGTGTATCCGCCAGCACGACAGTGATCATCCCACAAGCTGCTCGACGGCGTACAGACCTGATGTTGGAGAACGCAGCTGCGCGTATCCCGCGATCATGGGGCCGCAAGCGACCCAACTTCAAACAGATAATATTAGAGGTCGCCGCCAACCTTTTGTACGAGTTCAAATCCGTGGAACGTGCTCCGAGGCCCGCGTTGCGGCTCTTCGCACTACGCCGTCGGCGACAAATGCGGAGATCAATCGCGTTGTAGTGGGGGCGAGGATCCAGAACTCGAATAGGTTACTTCCGCCGCATGTTTACTAGCTCGACGGCGCTTGGCATGGCCTCCAACAGAAGGTCAGCCCACTCCTGCGCAATCTCACGCCGCCGCGACATGTGCTGTGCCCGATTATAAGCCGCCTCAACTTCATCTTTGGGTTTGTGCGCCAGCATCAGGTCGATCACGAAGCGATCACTCCTGTTGCGATCGTTCATCACCGTGGAGAAGCATGCGCGCCAGCCGTGCGGGACGTGGACGCCAGCTAAGCCGGCGCGCCACAACAGCCGTTCCAGCGCCGCCTCTGTAAGTGGTCGCTGAGCACAGGTAATGGATGGGAAAAGGAACGCTATGCGGCTGGTCAGTGGTCGCAGTGCGTCAATCGTCTCCACCGCTTGCCGTGACAGCGGCACGGTATGATCGCGTGTCTCGGACATTAGCTCGCGCCGATTCTTCATGCGCAACGCCGGGATCACCCAGGTTGGTTCCGCACCGTCGCATGCCAACTCCCCCCACAATGCGCCGCAGACTTCCCCAGGTCGCTGGGCGGTCAATGCCAGCAATCGCATGCAGAGGCGGGTGACCGGGTGTGCCGGAATCGCCTCAATTTTGCGGAGGATGGCGCGCGCACTCTCGATATCGCTTGCGGCGGGGTAGTGGCCTTTGCCCGTGTGCGGCGCCATCGCGCGCGCGATCATCGCGGCTGGATTGACACTGCACTTGCCGCTTCCGATGGCAAACGCAAACACCCGATCCAACCGTGCCCTTATTCGGTGAGCCATATCGATCGCGCCACGCGCCTCCAGTTGACGCAACGCTTCAACCAGCATGGGTGCCTTCACCGTTTCGATCGGCATGTCCCCGAGGGTGGTTCGCTCGTGCCGCGGCTTGAAATCGAGCACCTCGCTCTTGAGGCGATCGAAGACATCCTTGGCGTGGTGCGGCTTCCACAGGCCGAGGTTCACCTGGTGCCACTCGCGCGCAACCTCGATGAGCGTCGGAGCGGCGGTTGCGGCAATGTTGATGCGGCGTGGATCGGTTCCCGCCACCAATGCCGCCTTCGCCGCATCGCGCTTGGCGCGGGCATCGGCGAGCGGGATGGTCGGATAGGGGCCAATCACCAGCGTCTGCTCGCCGCCGTTCACTTTGTACCGCAGGCGCCAGACCTTGGCGCCTTTGGGCGTGACGAACAGGTGCAAGCCACCGCCATCCGGCATCCGATAGCCGGTCGCTTTCGGCTTGGCGTTTCTGATTTTGGTATCAGTCAGCAGTGACAGGGGTCCCCTCCGCCGTCAGACGACACAACCAGTGGTTCGATTCCGCACTTCTTCCTCGTCCACCGACGCGGCGGTCGATACCCACTCGCGCTTTGCGCTACCCGCTCCGATACCCACGCGGCGGGTAGGATGCAATGGGATTTTGGTGGGACGCTCTGGGACGGGAATTGCCAGAGGAATCCAGCTAATGCACTGTCACAAATGGATAATTGGGATGAATTGGGACACTCTGGGACCGGAGGGGATTTGTACGAATGGTGCCCAGGGGCGGAATCGAACCACCGACACTGCGATTTTCAGTCGCATGCTCTACCAACTGAGCTACCTGGGCATCCGGGCTGCGGGCCGGCGGCAGGCCATACCCTATGCCACTAACCCGATCAAGCAGGTTCACCCAACTCCGCAGGGCAATCGGGTGAATGAGTAGGTGACAAACCGATAAAGTGCTGAATCCATGACACCCCTCAATTCGCTGAGCGGGGGCAGCCATGGACGACTTGACGACGAGTTGTGCCGCATTCGATGAGGCGGTGGTATTTCTTAGCTATTTCAAGGACCTGAACGACCCTCGCCAGCAAGGCAAGATAACCTACCCGCTCGACGAGATCCTGCTGCTCTGCCTGCTGGCTGTGCTGGCCGGGGCCGAGACCTTCGTTGATATCGCTCTGTTCGGCTGCAAGAAGCTCGATCTTTTGCGCCGCTTTCGACCGTTCAAAAACGGCACACCGGCGCACGATCATCTCGGCGACATCCTGGCCGCTCTCGACGCGGCGCAATTCCAGAGATGTTTTGTCGCCTGGGTGGCGGCGCTGACCGGAGCGCCGGAGGGGGTGATCGCGATCGATGGCAAGACCGCGCGACGGTCTGGCCGCAAGAAGGATGGCGCCCCGGCGATCCACATGGTCTCGGCCTTCGCAGCACGCCAGCGGCTCGTGCTGGGGCAGGTCAAAGTCGCGGAAAAGTCCAACGAAATCATCGCTATCCCTAAGCTGCTGGACATGCTGGCGATCGACGGGGCGATCATCACCATCGATGCCATGGGCTGCCAGCGCGACATCGCTCAGAAGGTGTTGGACAAGAAGGCCGACTATGTTCTGGCACTGAAAGGCAATCAGGGATCGCTGCGCGGGGACGTTGAGCTGTTCGTCGCCGAGCAACAGGCCGCAGGCTTCAAGCACACCGCGATCAGCCGCGACCAGACGATCGACGGCGATCACGGTCGCATCGAGACCAGGACCACGACCGTCATCCATGACATCGCCTGGCTGCAGGAACGCCACGACTGGCCCGGCCTGAAGGCCGTCGTCATGGTCGAGAGCTCGCGCGAGATCGCCGGAAAGATCGAGCTGAAGACACGCTTCTACATCACATCGCTGGTGCTGCTCGCGCACCTGCTGGGTCCGATCATCCGCAGCCACTGGGCGATCGAGAACAGCCTGCATTGGGTCTTGGACATGGTCTTCCGTGATGACGAATGCCGCGTCCGGACCGATCACGCCCCGGCCAACTTCACCACGATCAAGCACATGGCTCAAAACCTGATCCGAAAGGCGCCAGGCAAGGCTTCACTGCGGCTCAAGCGCAAGACCGCCGGTTGGGATGATGACTTCCTCGCCGGATTGATCGCTCGCTAGGTTGCTTCACCCGATTCCCCTGCCCAACTCCGCCTCGGGTTCATCAGGATCGGACGGGGCGGCAGGGACGGCGTACTGTTCGGTCAGCCAACGCCCCAGATCCACATCGGCACACCGCCGGCCGCAGAACGGCCGAGTGCTCACCGCCGCGGGCTTGCCGCAGATCGGACACGCTGTAGCCAGGCGCCTCTCAGTCATCGCTCTGCTCGATCATCCATCCCGCAGCCGGCAAACCAGGATCCGACCGCAGTATCAACGCACGACCAGCCCGTCGCGCAAGGTCGGGCAACGCCTCTGCATCGTTCTGCAGAGCCGAGACCACCGCGGGCGACGCGCGCAACACCGGCAGGCGATGTGGCGCCACTGCCAACCGTGTCGCAAGGGCGCGCAATGCGGCGAGGCCTGCGGCATGCGGTCCGGCGAGCAGTTCATGCAGCGGGGGATGCACGCGCGGGCGGACGATTTCCGCCAGCCCCAATGCGGTGAACCCCAGCAACCGAGGCCGTAGCGGGTCCTCGGCCAGCGCATCCTGCAATGCAGGGCCGAGAACGGCCCTCCGACGCGCCGGCAACCCGGCGAAGTCCACCAGCACGGCACCCGACAGGTTGCGCAGCCGGATCTGCCGCACAAGTCCAGGCAGCATCGCCCGGTTCAAAGCCAGATGCGACGCGATCTTCCCTGACCGTCCGCCATTCGCCCTGCCCGCATCGACGTCAATCGCCACGAGCGCCGGTGTGGGGTGGATGTGCAGGCTCGCACCACCAGGCAAGTCGACGCAAGGCTGCGCCAACGCCTCAACCTGCTCCTGGGTGTCGTCGTCGAATGCTTTGATACTCACACGCATACGATCGCCTAGCGTCCGTTTGAATCGGGCGGCCAGCGCGCTGTCATCCAACCACACGCAGGCCTCGCGATAGTGCTGCGCGAGTTCGAGCAGGGCACCGGGTCCGCGCGCCAGCAGGCCCGGACGGTCGCGGCCCGACCCGGGCGCCGCATCGGCAGCCACCCGCGTGGTCAGCCTGGGGCCTTTGCCGCCCTGCGCCGCCCGGCTGACCTGGACCGGCAAGACGTCTCCCTCGGTCAGACCTGCACCGCCGTCGCTGTCCGGCAGGAACCCCTCCGCCCCATCGAGCGCCACGAATGCTCCCGCCATCGCGGGAACCCGGGCAATCACCCGCCCTTGGTAAACGTCGCCAACCCCGTCCGGTGCCCCAGGCCGCCAGATTGCATAGTCCAGCAGACCGCCATCCCGCACTGCCGCAACGCGCACCTCGCCAGGGCTCGCCGCGGCCAGGATTCGCACGGTCATGGCAATGGCCAACCCTGCCCGCGCAACAGTTGCGCCGTCTCGAACAGCGGCAGCCCGACCACAGCGGAGTAGCTGCCCGACAGGAAGCGTACGAACGCTGCCGCCCGCCCCTGGATCGCATAGCCGCCTGCCTTGCCGCTCCATTCCTCGGAGGCCAAGTAGGCGGCGATCTGACGCTCGGTCAGCCGGGCGAAACCCACCACGCTTTGCACCAGCCGCTCGCCCTGCCGCCCGTCGGGACCGCGCAGCACGACTGCGGTGATCACCCGGTGCCGTCGGCCCGACAGCAGGGCCAGGCAGCGCCGTGCATCCGCCTCGTTGTCCGTCTTCGGCAGGATGCGCCGTCCGACCGCAACCACTGTGTCGGCTGCCAGCACGTAGCAGCTCGCATCGGCCACTGCGGCGGCCTTGGCGCGCGCAAGCCGTTGCGCATGATCGCGCGGAGGCTCGTCGCCCAATGGTGTTTCGTCGATGTCGGTGGGAACCACGCGGTCCGGGACGATGCCGATCTGCGCCAGGAGCGCGAGACGCCGAGGGCTGGCCGAGGCCAGAACCAGCGTGGGCGGCGTCACTTGAAGCGGAAGGTGATCCGACCCTTGCTCAAATCGTAGGGCGTCATCTCGACATTCACCCGATCGCCGGCCAGCACGCGGATGCGGTTCTTGCGCATCTTGCCAGAGGTGTGCGCCAGGATGGAGTGCTCGTTGTCGAGCTTGACGCGGAACATGGCGTTGGGCAGCAGCTCCATCACCGTCCCGCTGAATTCGATCATATCCTCTTTTGACATCCGACCTCGTTCAAAAGCTTGATTTCGTGCCGGAACATGAGCGTGGGGCAGGGCAAGGTCAAGCGGCGTGCAAGCGAGGATGGACTGCACGGAGGGCCATCGAGCATCACAGAGAGCCGCCGCCGATTTCCTGCCACCTCATGGAACCGAACCCTGCCCCAGCCGCAAAGCGATGCTGCGCGCGTGCGCCTGCAATCCCTCCGCCTCGGCCAGCGCAACCGCCGCCGGCCCCACGCGCGCCAATGCGTCGGCATCGGCCGCGACCCACGTCGTGCGCTTCAGGAAGTCGAACACCGACAGGCCCGACGCGAACCGCGCGGTGCGTCCGGTCGGCAGCACGTGATTCGGGCCGGCGATGTAGTCGCCCACAGCCTCCGGGCACCATGCGCCGAGAAACACTGCGCCCGCGTGGCGGATGCGAGCAAACACCGGCGCAGTATCGCGCAGCATCAGTTGCAGGTGTTCGGGCGCCAGCCGGTTGACCAGCCCGATGGCCTCGTCCCAGTCGCGCACCAGGATGATCGCGCCGTGCGCCTGCCAGCTTGCCCCGGCAATCGCAGCACGCGGCAGGCTTGCCAGTTCGGCGGTCACCGCCACTGCGACCGCGTCCGCCAGCCCGGCATCGTCGGTGATCAGGATGGCCTGCGCCGCCTCGTCATGCTCGGCCTGGGCGAGCAGATCCACCGCCACGCGCCGCGGGTCGTTGGCAGCATCGGCGAGCACCACGACCTCCGATGGACCGGCAATCGCGTCGATGCCGACGCGGCCGAAGACCTGGCGCTTGGCCTCGGCGACGTAGGCATTCCCCGGACCGACGATGCGATCGACCGGCGCGATGCTGGCGGTGCCGTAGGCCAGCGCCGCGATCGCCTGAGCGCCGCCGATCCGGTAGATCTCGGCCACCCCGGCGCGGCGCGCGGCGGCCAGAACCAGCGGGTTCAGCGTGCCGCCCGGTGTCGGCACGCACATGGCGATGCGTGGGACACCGGCGGCGCGAGCGGGTATCGCGTTCATCAGCACCGAGGACGGGTAGGCGGCCTTGCCGCCCGGCACATAAAGCCCGACGGCATCCAGCGGCCCCCAGCGCATGCCAAGCGTCAGGCCGGCTGCGTCCGTGGTCTGCAGATCAGTGGGCAATTGCATGCGATGGAACGCCTCGATGCGCATCGCGGCAAGATCGAGTGCCGCCATCAGTTCGGGAGCGATACCGGCAACGGCGGCATCGATCTCGTTCGTGGCAATGCGCAGGCGATCGACAGTCAGGGTCAGGCGATCGAACCGCGCCGTGTAGCGAAGCAGTGCGGCGTCGCCGTCGGCCCGCACATCGGCAATGATCGCTGCGACCGCCTGATCCACACTTTCTGTGGTCTCTCGCGCCTGGCCAAGCAGGGCGGTGAAGTCCGCATCGAAGCTCGGATTGGCGGTGGTCAGGCGGATCATGGCAGCAAAATGACTTCCCCTTGCCACACCGGGAAGAGGTTGGGGCCAGGGAACGGAGCGGGATCTTGCGACCACTCCCACCAATCCCCTCCCGGGATGGGAGGAGGCGCTTGAGCCACCAGAGCTATGTTTCCCCCAATGCCGCCCGAAACCGCGCGATCCACGCGCCAATCGTTTCGGGCTGCGTCTTGAGCGCGGTGCGGTTAACAATCAGCCGGGAAGTGATCGGCGCGATCACTTCGGTCTCCACCAGCCCATTCGCCCGCAACGTGGAACCGGTCTGAACCAGGTCCACAATCAGCCGCGACAGCCCCAGTCTGGGGGCCAATTCCATCGCGCCGTTCAGATGCACCACATCGGCATGCACGCCGCGCGAGGCGAAATGGCGCCGGGCAATGTTGGGGTACTTCGTCGCCACCCGGACGCGCGACCAGCGCGACGGATCGTCGGTCCCCGCGGTCTCCACCGGTTCGGCGACCGATACCCGGCACACGCCAATTCCCAGATCCAGCGGCGCATAGATTTCCGGATAGTCGAATTCCATGAGCACATCGGCGCCGCAGATGCCAAGCTGCGCCGCGCCGAACGCCACGAAGGTGGCGACGTCGAACGGGCGCACCCGTACCACGTCGAGCATCGGATCATCGGTCGGAAAGCGCAGCCGCCGGCTCTCCTCATCGGCATAGTCGGGCGCAGGAGCAACACCGGCGCGCGCCAGCACCTGCCCGCATTCGGCCAGGATACGGCCCTTCGGCAGTGCGAGAACCAGCGGCGCCGAGACTTCCGGTTCCAGTGCAGTGGCGGGGTAGGGGGCGGTCATGAGACTTTCCAGCCGGCGACGGTAGCGGCGTCTACACCAGGGTGGCGCTCACGAAAAGGCCAGGTCGAAAGACTGACCCTGTGGCGGTCAAGCCCCGGCAGGAAGCGGCGATCGCTCGCCGCCGGGGCAAGACCTCACGGCAATGCGACCACTCATGCAGTGGTCACATTGCGCAATCCAGATCAGGGCGTGCGGACGATCGTCGTGCTGGCAGGCGCAGCCGGTGCCACATAGGTGGCGGTCGGCGCCGGCGCCGGGGTCACGACTGTCGCCTGCGACGGCGGTTCATGCACGGTGGTCACGCAGCCGGCGAGGCCAAGAAACGCCAGCGGAATCAGGAAGGAAATGCGCATCAGACGTATCCTTCAGTTGCGGATGGTGGACCCGGGCTAATGTGCCGCGTTCCATGGCCGGTGCGTGCCGGTTTTGTGGCAGGTTCTGGGCCAGCCATCACGACCGAGTGCGGCATTTCGGCATTGACGCCTGATCACCGATCACTGATGCATGTCGTCGGGCTTGAGCCGAGGAACTGACCACTGATGTGGACCCTGCTTGACCTTGCCGGTTCGGTAGCGCTGCTGCTGTGGGGCTTGCACATGGTGCAGACCGGCATCCAGCGCGGCTTCGGCCCCGATCTGCGCCGCTGGCTTGGCACCGCGCTGGGCAATCGGCTGGCCGCGTTCGCAGCCGGGCTCGGCGTCACCGCCATTCTGCAGAGCAGCACCGCGACGGGGCTGATGGTGGCGGGCTTTGCTGCCGGCGGCGCGGTGGCCCTGGTGCCGGCGCTCTCCGTCATGCTGGGGGCCAACGTTGGCACCACGCTGATCGTCCAGTTGCTGTCTTTCGACGTGGCCGAGGTCGCGCCGGTCCTGATCCTGCTCGGGGTGCTGCTGTTCCGCCGTGGCACCGCGGCACGCACGCGCGATCTCGGCCGCGTAACGATCGGTCTCGGCCTGATGCTGATGGCGCTGCATCAACTGGTCGTGCTGGTAACGCCCTATGAGGACGAGCCCAGCCTGCGCCTGGTACTTGGAGCGATCGCCACCTCGCCGGCGGTGGACGTGCTGGTGGCCGCCGGCCTGACCTGGCTGGCGCATTCCTCGGTCGCGGTGGTCCTGCTGGTGATCTCGTTTGCGGCCAAAGGCGCGGTGCCGCCGGACGCTGCCTTTGCATTGGTGCTGGGCGCCAATCTGGGTACCGCGATCAACCCGGTGCTGGAAGGTGTGTCTGGCGACGATCCAGTGGCGCGACGGCTGCCGATGGGCAACCTGCTGAACCGGCTGTTCGGATGCGTGGTTGCGCTGGTGCTGCTGCCCCGCATTGGCCCTTGGATGGTGCAACTCGAGGGTGATCCGGCCCGCGCGGTGGCCGATTTTCACACATTCTTCAACCTGATCCTGGCGGCACTGTTCCTGCCGGCGCTTGGTCCCTACGCTTGGCTGCTGCGCAAGCTGCTGCCGGCGCGTGTGGTCGCCGACGACCCATCGCAGCCGCGCTATCTCGACCAGACCGCCCTGGAGTTCCCGCCGATCGCCCTGGCCGCTGCGGGCCGTGAAGCACTGCGCATGGCCGATGCGCTGGAGGCCATGTTGGCCCAGGCGGCTGACGCGTTGGCCAGCACCGACCGCCGCCGCATCGGCGAGGTGCGGCGGCTGGACGACGTGCTGGACCGGCTGAACACTGCGATCAAGGCCTACGTGACCGCGCTGGATCCGGATGCGCTGTCGGACGCGGATCATCGCAGGCTGTCACAGGTTCTGATGTTCGCCACCAATCTGGAGGCCGCGGGCGACGTGGTGGACCGCGATATCATGGGGCACGCGGCCAAGCGCCTGAAGCGCGGCAAGCCGTTCACCGAGGAAGAGCGGACAGAGGCACGACGGCTGCTGCACCGCCTGGCGGCCACCGTGCGTGCAGCGGCGGCGGTGTTCATGACCGAGGATGCCCGCTCCGCGCGCCAGCTCGCCGCGGAAAAGGAAGCGTTCCGCGACCTGGAGGCCGCGGCGATCCGGGCGCATTTTGCTGCATTGCGGGGCGGAAAGGGCGAGCGGGGATCGCTCGACCCGGAACTGCTGCGCGACCTCAAGCGCGTGAACGGCCACCTGGTGGCGGCGGCCGCATACCCCGTACTGGAGGGGCAGGGCGAATTGCTGTCCAGCCGATTGCGCTTGGATTCCTGAGCGCGCCCCACAATCTGTGGAACATGGTGAGAACGTGATTGTGGTGCTTGGGCCAATTGGGCCGAAGCGCTAGATTTGTCGTTGCTTCGCGCGTCATGGCCAGCCCTCGTCCCAGCCCGTGTCGGCGCGGGCAAGACCGGGAGTGACCGGGCGAATGGTGGTTGTTTGGGCAGCACACTGTGGCGAGGTCGCAACAGGCATGTATGTTGTGGGCTGATCGGAGACGGTGTCCCACATGTTGATTGACGACACCGGCGCGACCGGCAGACACTTGGGTCAAATTGGCCAGGGGGAATCCGAAGTGCTCGACGCAGTGCAGATGCCAGGTCGCCATCAGGTCCATATCGACCGTTCTCGCGACGTGTTGCTGACCGATTTCGGCCGCGCCACCCTGTCCGACCGCTACCTGATGCCGGGTGAGGATTTCCAGGACCTGTTCGCCCGCGTCGCCTCGTACTACGGCGACGATGCCGGCCATGCCCAGCGCATCTACGACTACATGTCGCGGCTGTGGTTCATGCCGGCCACGCCGGTGCTGTCGAACGGTGGCACCCAGCGCGGCCTGCCGATCTCCTGCTTTCTCAACGAGGCGTCCGACAGCCTGGAAGGCATCGTCGGGCTGTGGAACGAGAACGTCTGGCTGGCGTCGAAGGGCGGTGGCATCGGCTCCTACTGGGGCAATCTGCGCTCGATCGGCGAGAAGGTCGGCGCCGTGGGAAAGACCTCCGGTGTGATCCCGTTCATCCGGGTGATGGATTTGCTCACGCTGGCAATCTCGCAGGGTTCGCTGCGGCGTGGGTCGGCTGCGGTCTACCTGCCGGTCAGCCATCCCGAGATCGAGGAGTTCGTGGAGATCCGTCGCCCGACCGGCGGCGATCCGAACCGCAAGGCGCTGAACCTGCACCACGGCATCCTGGTGTCGGACGCGTTCATGCGCGCGGTGGAGGCAGACGAGCAGTGGGCGCTGCTGTCGCCCAAGGACGAAACGCCGGTGCGGTCGATCTCGGCGCGCGCGCTGTGGATCCGCATCCTGACCGCGCGGATCGAGACCGGCGAGCCGTACCTGATCTTCTCCGACCACGTGAACCGCGCCCGGCCTGAACACCACAAGCTGGCTGGGCTGGAGGTGAAGACTTCTAATCTCTGTTCCGAGATCACCCTGCCGACCGGGCGTGACCAGCACGGCATGGATCGCACCGCGGTGTGCTGCCTGTGCTCGTTGAACCTGGAAAGCTGGTTCGAGTGGCAGGACCATCCGACGTTCATCGAGGACATCATGCGGTTCCTCGACAACGTGCTGCAGGATTTCATCGATCGCGCGCCGCCGGGCATGGAGAAGGCGAAGTATTCCGCGATGCGCGAGCGGTCCGTCGGGCTCGGCGTTATGGGCTTCCACTCATTCCTGCAATCGCAGAACGTGCCGTGGGAGAGCGTGATCGCGAAAGTGTGGAACAAGCGGATGTTCAAGCACATTCGCGAGCAGGCCGACCTGGCGTCGCGCGTGTTGGCGGAAGAGCGCGGACCGTGTCCGGATGCGGCCGAGTACGGCGTGATGGAACGGTTCTCGCACAAGATGTCGATCGCGCCGACCGCGTCGATTTCGATCATCGCCGGCAATTCGTCGCCGGGGATCGAGCCGATTGCGGCGAACGTGTTTTTGCAGAAGACACTGTCTGGCAGTTTTACGGTCCGCAACCGGCATCTTCAGATGCTGCTGGCGGCGAAGGAGATGGATAACGACGAGGTGTGGTCATCGATCACGCTGAACAAGGGCAGCGTGATGGATCTGGATTTTCTCACCGAGCAGGAGAAGGCGGTCTACAAGACTGCGTTCGAACTGGATCAGCGGTGGATCATCGAGCATGCGGCCGATCGCGCGCCGTTCATCTGCCAGAGCCAGTCGGTGAATGTCTTCCTCCCGGCGAATGTGCATAAGCGCGATCTGCACCAGATCCACATGATGGCGTGGAAGCGCGGGGTTAAGTCGCTGTACTATTGTCGCAGCCTGTCGCTGCAACGGGCGGACAATGTGAGCGAGAAGGCGGTGGCGCCGGAAGCGTTCATCGGCGTGATGGGCGTGCCAGTGCCGGCGAATGACGGCCAGGCGCAGTTGCCGCTGGTGGCTGCGGCAGCGGGGGCGAATGCGACGGATTACGAGGAATGTCTGGCGTGCCAGTGAGACGTTGCCCTGCTATAGGCTGATCTATTCAGCAACATATGGATTTGTATCTCGGAATTGCGGTCGTTTTTGCAACACTGGCTGGACCAGTGTTAGCTGTCTATGTGAACTCGTCGAGGTGACGACAAGCGCCAGCGCCTTGCGCGCCAGTTAGATGTGTTCCGGTCCCTAATGGCCTCCAGGCGGATACCACTATCGCCAGAGCGCGTAAGGGCATTGAATCTCGTCGAAATTGAGTTCCATGGCGTGCGTAGTGTGGAGGACACCTACCGTGATCTTATGCGCCATATCAACGCGCCTCCGCCATTGGCTGCAAATTGGCATGACAGACAGCGCAGTCTAACGACGAAATTGCTTTCAGAAATGGCGCAGGTCCTTGGTTACAAACTCCAACAACTTGATGTGCTGGAAGGAGGATATTGGCCGCAGGGCCTTAATGATATTGAGGCCGAACAGCAACAAGTTCGTCAGTCTCTACTGGAGGTACTTTCAGGTCGGAGGCCACTAGTTGTGAGTCCAGCGGCCCCTGCTCCGCCAGCGCCCTTTCCACCGCCGCCGCCGCCGTGATGAATTTGCATTCTTCTGCTAACACCATCAAATTTAGACGATGCGAGACCATGTAGATGGTGGATGGCTTTTACAGAATCGTATTCACTGGAGCGCATGGAAGTGGATTTGGGATCCTCGTACTGCGCGACGGGTACGTCGCAGGCGCTGATGTGGGGGGCGCCCTATATGACGGGCAGTATAAGCTTAACGAATCTGGGGACCATTTGGTCATCGACGTCACGATGCGAGCTCCAGCAGGAATTGTACCAGGTACCAAACAGGAATTCCACTTGCGGTTCCTGCGGATGTTCCAATGCACATGACGATTCCCGTCAACTTTGGCGGAGGCGCACCGATATTGATCGAGACGCCTCTTGGGAAAGTCAATGTGATCTTCGCTGCGATACGTGACTTCACCTGAGAGGAGTGCTCCACAGATTAGCCTGGCCGCGATACGAGATTCTCCATTGGTATCGCCAACGCGCGCGACAACTTGCGCAGCGCGTCGGCACTCCCGGGCCTCTTTCCGGTTTCGATCTCCGCGAGATAGCTCGGGCTGACGCCGGCCAGCTCCGCCAGCTTACGCTGTGACAGCCCGCGTTTTTCGCGCCAAACCTTCACCGGACTCTCATCGTCAAGAATGCGCCGCGCGACGGCCACCCGATCATGGCAACCCAATCCCCAGCCTGATAACCTGCCCGGCATGGACCAGGCCATCATCGAACGCCCCCTGATCGAGGCCTACAGCCGAGGCGAACTCGATCGTCAGGAGATAGCCGCCCGCTTAGGCCGGTCAGTGTCGGTCGCCGACCTGGTCCTGGCATTTGCGCACCGAGCACCTGCCGATGCCGCGTTACCCATCGTCGCTGGCTCCCGACGATCAGGATTGGCTGCTGCGCTGGCTGAGCCAACCGCCAGACCGCGGCGATGCCGCCTGACAGGATCAAGGCAAAACTGCTCGTCGGCGATGCGTCGCAACTCGACGCCTGTCATGGAGTCCCGCCGAGTTCGCGCGCGGATTCCGAACCCAATCCAATCACAACAGCCGACGAAACTCTTCCACGGTCAGTCCTGCCTGACGAATGATATTGCGCAGCGTTCCCAACTTGAGGCTTCGCGCTCCGTGGAACGGCACAGTGACGGTCCGCCGGGCGTCGCTGGCGTGAACCAGCATATGATGACTGCCGGAAATCCGATCCACCCTGAAGCCTGCTCGCCGCAAGGCTGCCAGCACCTGCCGGGCATTCACGGCAGGCAGCGACGCGCTCATGCGGCGACGGTAATCTTCCGCACTGTTGGCTGAGCGTCACCCGGAATCGGAATCCCATTGTCGCGGCGATATGCCAGGACGAGGCGAATGGCATCCTCTGCCATCGCCATCGCCTCCGCCTCGGTGTCGCCTTCAGTTACCACTTCAGGCAGCGCCGGCACGCTCACGGTGAAGCCACCTTCCGGCTGAGGCTCGAGCACCACGGTAAAGTCGAACGTGTCGGCCATGAGCAGCCTCCGTATTAGAATGTCAGCTTAGCACATCGCCTGGCCAGACTGCGATTGACGCCTTTGATGATCACCTCGGCCGCGACACAAGGTTTTCCGTCGGAATTGCCAGCACGCGCGACAGCTTGCGCAATGCATCTGCGCGGCCGGGCTTCTTGCCGATCTCGATTTCCGCGAGATAGCTCAGGCTGACGTCGGCCTGCTCCGCCAGCGCACGCTGTGACAGTCCGCGCTTATCGCGCCAGACCTTCACCGGGCTCTCATCGTCCAGGATGCGCCACAACTCACCCCCGGTCTAATAATGCTGCCGGGCGACCGATTTGCCGACCTGCTTCTCGTGTGCGAGCCGTTCCTCGATGGCAGCGATGTCTTCGAGATCCTCAAGCCGGGCCATGAGCGCCTGCCAATCGCGCTTGCGCAGCGTTACAGTCGTGCTGGTCTCCGCGACTCCCCGCCACCATGGTGCATTCATCGATACGCGAAATTGGGGTTACCCGGCCGTTCTACAATTACATCGCCGTTCTGGATGGAGAATGCCGCCCGCCATCCGCGCGCAGCCCGCCTCGGTCCCTTACGCCACGAACTCCGTCTCAAACTGCTTGCTGGTCGCCACCACGCTCTCCGGGGTCAGGCCTTCGCCAGCCGCCAGCGCATCGATCGCCTCGAAATACCGCTCCTGGCCGCCAGGGGTGCCCCACTCCAGCAGCTTGCCGCGACCGCTGCCGACATACTTGAACGCATGCACCGTCTCACGCGGGACGAACACCATCGACCCCGGCCCGGCGGTCACTGTCTGATCGCCCACGCTGAGCTCGAACTCGCCCTCGAGAACGAAGAAGTACTCCTCGTGGTCATGATGGAAGTGCGGCGGCGGTCCCTGGCCGGGCGCGAATTCCGCAACCAGCGCGGCAAACGCGCCACCGGTTTCCTCGGCGCGCAGCATGATGTTCATCGGGATGCCAAATGCGCAGATCGACGAGCCCTGGTCCGGCGAGACAATCCTCGGTGTCAGACCAGGCGCGCGCTGCGTAGTCTGGTCGGCAGTCGGCTGGCTGTCCGTCATGGTGGGTCCTCCTGCCGACGCACTTAGCATTGGCCGCCCACAAAATGAAAGGACGCCGCCAGCGTATAGAATGAATGAACCAAGGTCAGGGCTCCGCCCTGAAACCCGCCAGGAGGCTTTGCCTCCTGGACCTCCACCAAAGGCATTGCCTTTGGGATCCAAAGTGAACGGTTCCAAGGGCGACGCCCTTGGCGGGAGTCCAGAGGGCAGCGCCCTTTGGCCTAACCAGCCACGATCGCGTTGCGGATCTCCAACGGCGACCCCACACCCACCAACGGCTCGAACCCGGAGCCGGTGCCGCGGATCAGCAGCGTGCCATAGTTCCAAAGACGGCCGCCGATGCCCTGCTCGACGTCCACCGTCTCGATCTTGCTGACGTTCATCTCCACGGTATGCCGCGCGAGCAACCCGCGCTTGAAGATGACGCGCCGGTCGGTCACCACGATCTCGGTCGCGCGCCGGCGCGTCCATGCGCCGAGCAGCAGCAGAAAGCCCAGCACTGCGACTGCGGCGGCGCCCAGCAGCGCGTAGCGCTGCCACTGCGGATCGGCCAGCCAGAGCGACCCAACTGCCAGCACAAGCGCAATGACCAGCACGAACACGGCGCGCAGATAGATCGACCAGTGCAATTGGCCAACCACCAACACCCGCTCGTCCGGCTGCAGCACTTTGGTGTAATACGCCATCAGCCGAACTCTCCCATGTGCACCGCCATGTCGGCGCACAGGATGGAGCCGAAAAATGCGACGAAAACCAGGATGGTCCGCACCCGAATCGACAGCAGGCTGCCGGTGATCTCGGCAAGCACATACGGCCCCGCCAGACACGCGAACGCGATCAGCGCGCCGAAATACGCCCAGACGAACCAGAACATGCCGTAGGTCAGCACTACTGAGACGAACAGCGGCACCAGATACAGCGGATTGCACCAGCCGCCGGGGATTTTCAGCACCGAAAAGCCGATGAAGCCGAACAGCGACAGCGAGCCGGGATACAGCATCCGATAGTCCTCGGCCGGAATCGCCGCCATCCGCCAGAAATCCACCATCGGAGCAAACGCGGCCACGCATCTCCCCTCGCCAGCGAGCCTCCACGGTACCATCCGCAGCGTCCTGGCGCGAGGCCCGCCGATTTGCCATACCCGTGAACCGACGCGCCAACACATCCATGGGAGGATCGGCCATGCTCGCCAACATCCCCGCCACGCAAACCGTCATCGAAATCAGCCGGCCCGGCGGCCCCGAGGTGCTGGTCCCCGCGACCCGTCCGGTGCCGGAGCCGAAAGCCGGCGAGGTGCTGATCCGCATCGCCGGCGCCGGCATCAACCGTGCCGACTGCCTGCAACGCATGGGCCGCTACCCGATGCCGCCCGGTGCGCCCGACATCCCTGGCCTGGAATGCTCCGGCACCGTGGTAAAACTGGGTGATGGCGTCACCGAATGGCACAACGGCGACCAGGTCTGCGCGCTGATGATCGGCGACGGTTACAGCGAGTATGCCGCAGTGCCGGCGGTGCAGTGCCTGCCGGTACCTGCTGGCGTTGACCTGGTCGATGCCGGCGGGCTGCCGGAGACGTTCTGCACCGTATGGACCAATGTGTTCGAGCGGATGCACCTGCAACCGGGCGAGACCTTCCTGATCCAGGGCGGTTCCAGCGGCATCGGCGTCACCTCCATCCAGCTTGCCAAGGCATTCGGCTGCAAGGTGTTGGCGACCGCTGGCTCGGAGGTGAAGTGCGAGGCCTGCCGCAAATTCGGTGCCGATGTCGCGATCAACTACCACACGCAGGATTTTGTCGCGGTTGGCAAACAGGCCACGGACGGGCGTGGCGTCGATGCGATCCTCGACATGGTCGGCGGCGACTACATCCCGCGCGAAATCGACCTGCTGGCGCGCGAAGGCCGGCTGTGCTTCGTCGCGTTGATGGGCGGCACCAAAGTGGCAGCGGACTTCGGCGCCATCCAGCGCAAGCACCTGACGGTCACCGGCTCGACGTTGCGCTCGCGCAGCGTGACGGAGAAGGCGTCGATCGTTGCGGCGCTGCGCCAGAAGGTCTGGCCGCTATGGGCCGCCGGCAAGCTGCGCCCGTTCACCTACAAAAAGTTCCCGCTGCGCGAAGCGGCGGAGGCGCACCGGCTGATGGAATCCAGCCAGCACATCGGCAAGATTTTGCTGGTGGCGTGATCCGCTGCATCCGCGCCACGACACCGAGCCAGAACCTGTTGCCGGGCGGAAATCAGCCCACCGGAAACGACAGCGTCAGCCGGTTCGTGGAACCCGCCCGCTGGTAGGCAACGCGACCAGCGAAACGCCGCATCAGCTTGATCCCGAGGCCGCCCACCTGCGTCGACGCCAGGTCCTGCGGCGCGGTCGGCAGCTCCTGCGACAGCGGATCGAACGCATAGCCATCGTCGGTCACCTCGGCATGCATCGCCCCGTCATCGCGCCATATCGCAACATGCACGTCATGCAACGTCCCAGGCGCGAAGGCGTATGAAATGACGTTGACCACCGCCTCTTCCAGACAGAGATGCAGCGCGTAGGCAATCTCCGCGTTCAGTCCAAGTCGCGCGACGATGTCATCGATCCACGTCACCATTCGGGGAAGTTCAGCGTGGTCGTTCCGCAACGTCAGAGTATGGACGTCATGCACCGCGGCAGAGCCGGCTGTTAGGCCTGGGCTGATGCGGCTGCCAGCGCGGCGTCCATGTCCCGGAAGATCGGCATCAGCTCCGTGACGCCCATGACATCCAGCACACGCTCGACCTCGTCCACCGGATTCAGCAGCACGAGGCTACCGCCTTTGCGCTGCACCGCCTTGGCACCGAGCAGCAGGGTGCGTATGCCGATCGATGCCAGGAAGCTGACGCCGGAAAGATCGACGACGACGCTCTTGTGGGACCCCGCGATGGCACTGAACTGCAGGTCGATGATGCCGGAACCGGTAATGTCCAGGCGTCCGTCCAGGATCACCTTGACCACGCCGGGACCGAGCGTCTCGACCGCCATCTTCATCGTGCATCTCCCGCTGCTTGCGGCAACTTCGCCGCCGCGCTACATGCCGAGTTATCCGAAGCTTTGCAACAATGACGCTCCAGTGTCATCGAACTGACTCACTGGCGGCGGTCTGAAATTCGACAACACGATGCATTTGACTGCCGCCCGTCTGCTTGTCGTCGACGACAACCAGGACAATCGGGACATGCTGAGCCGCCGGCTCAGGCGCCTGGGCTACGAGGACGTGCAGTGCGCGGTGGACGGCGAGCAGGCGCTGGCGATGAATACCGCGGCGCCATTCGACGTCATGCTGCTGGATGTGATGATGCCGCGGAAAGGCGGCATCGAGGTGCTCGAACAGCTCCGCAACGAAAATCGGCTGGAGCAGACGCCGGTCATCATGATTTCGGCCGCGACCGAGATCGATTACGTTGTGCGCTGTCTGGAGCTGGGCGCCGAGGACTACCTGCCGAAGCCGTTCAATCCTGTGCTATTGCGCGCGCGCCTGGCGGCCGTGCTGGAAAAGAAGCGGCTGCGCGCGGAGGTGCGGCGCCAGCTCGACCGCATGGAGGCGGAACTGGCGGAGGCGCGCCACCAGCAGCTCAGCATGGTACCGACGGAGTTTCCCTCGGTCGCGGATGGCATGGCGGTCGATGTGCACGCCGCGATGCATCCGGCGCGCGAGGTCGGCGGCGATCTGTACGACTGCTTCGCTGTGGATGAGCGCACGCTGTGCATCGCGGTCGGCGATGTGTCCGGCAAGGGGATGCCCGCGGCGCTGTTCATGGCGCGCGCGCGCAGCCTGCTGCGTGCCGCCACGTTGCAGTTCGTCGACATGATGGGCCGCCTGCCGCAGCCGGCGGAAATCGCCGCGGTGATGAATGCCGAGCTGTGCAAGAACAACCCGCTCTGCATGTTCGTGACGCTGTTCTTCGGATTTCTCGAGCTCGATACCGGCCTGCTGCATTACGTCAATGCCGGCCACGTGCGGCCGTTCCTGCTGCATGCGGACAGACCGGTGGAGGAACTGGTCTGCGCCAACGATCCGCCGCTCGGGGTGATGGAAAGCGTGGCATTCCACGACAGCGAGCTGGAAATCGCGCGCGGCGACGGCATGGTGATCGTGACCGATGGCATGCCCGACATGGTCAACGCGTCAGGCGAAGATTATACGCTGGATCGGCTGCTGGCGGATCTGCACGAGCTTGGTCATCTTCCCGTCGCGCCGCTGACACATACGCTGGTCGAGCGGGTATTCGCCCATGCCGACAAAACGCCGCAGGCTGATGATGTGACGCTGCTGGTGGTGCGCAGGCCGGCGTGACGTGCCGCCCGTATGACCCGAGTGAAGATCAATAGGGGGATGCACGCCTCCGTCCATTGATCCGGAGCAGTGGCAGTCGACGCCGCCCTCACGCACCCAGCAGCGCCGCGATCTTCCCCAGCAGTCGCGGCAATTCGATCGGCTTGGTGTCGTAGTCGTTGCAGCCTGCCGCCATTGCCTTCTCGCGGTCGCCCGGCATCGCATGCGCGGTCAACGCGATAACCGGAATGTCCCGCGTGGCGGCGTTGGCGCGCAACTGACGGGTTGCCGTCCAGCCGTCCAGCACCGGCAGGCTCATGTCCATCAGCACGATGTCAGGCGCTTCGCTCGCCGCCATTGCTACGCCCTGCTCACCATCCACTGCAACGACAACCGTATGGCCACCGCGCACCAGCCGGCGCGACAGCATGTCGCGGTTCAACTCATTGTCTTCGACCAGCAGGATCTTCGCCATTGCGTGGCCTCAGACGGCCGGCGCGGGAGTAGCACGCGCCAGCACCGCACGCACCGATTGCGAGAGATCGACATGCGCGCTCTGCCCCTTGGCGATGACCTGCTGCGTCATCTGTCCCAACCATTGCTGCTCCTCGGCCGTAAGCTGTTTGGCGGTGACAACGATCACCGGGATGTCGCGCCATTCCGGCCGAACACGCAGCCGCTCCAGAAACGAGAAGCCATCCATTTCCGGCATCAGCAGATCGAGCAGGATCATCTGCGGCGGGGCGTTCGCCTCCAGCCAGGCGATCGCCTGCTTGCCATTGGCCGTGAGCACCGCGCGATAGCCGAGTTTTTCCACCGTGCGTTCGGTCAGCGCCTGGGTTTCCGCGTCATCTTCCACCACCAGCACGACGCCGTGCGTAGCGCACGGACAGCAGCGGCGCATGACCTCGATCAGTTTCTCGCGATCCACCGGCTTGGCGAGGAACGCCACTGCACCGAGCTCGAATCCCAGGCTGCGATCCTGATTGAGCGTGACCAGCACGACCGGAATATCCGACAACTCGGGATCGCCCTTCAGCGTATGCAGCACCGTCCAGCCATCGATCTGCGGCATCAGGATGTCGAGGGTGATGGCATCCGGATGATGTTCACGCGCCAGGTCCAGTGCTTCCTGTCCTGAGCCCGCATAGAGCAGACGGTAGCCGTCCCGCGCGAGATGCGTGCCAATGATGTGCTGTGCTGTCGGATCATCGTCCACGATCAGCACTGTTGCCTGGATGTCGGTGACGGACGAGGCAACACCGTCGTGTTGCGGCACCATCACCGCCTCGACCACAGGCAGGCTGAGCACAAAAACCGAGCCTTCGCCCGGCCGGCTGGTGACCGTGACGTCGCCTCCGAGCATGCGGGCAAAGCTGCGCGTGATGGTCAGCCCCAGGCCGGTTCCCCCATAGCGGCGTGTCGTAGAACTGTCGGCCTGGCTGAATGCCTGAAACAGTTTCCCGACCTGCTCGTCTGTCATTCCGATGCCGGTATCACTGACCGTGAAGTCGATCCATTCGGCGCCGTCCGTGTCGCGACGCGCGACGGTCAGTTGCACCGTGCCTTTTTCGGTGAATTTGCAGGCGTTGCTCAGCAGGTTCAGCAGCGACTGCTTCAGCTTGGTCAGGTCGGTCGCGATCGTTCCGGCATCCGGATCACAGGTGATCGCCAGGCGGTTGTCGTTGCGTGCCGCCAGCGGCTCGACCATCATGCGCACATCCTCGATCAGCCCGGCGACGTTCACGGTCTCGACATAGACCTCGACACGACCCGCCTCGATCTTCGACACATCGAGAATGCTGTTGATCAGCCCGAGCAGGTGATTGCCGGCGTTTTCGACTTTCTTCAGATCGGGAACCATGGTGGTCTGGCCGGCATCCTCGGCATCTTCCTGGAGGATCTGGCTGTAACCGATGATCGCGTTGAGCGGTGTGCGCAGCTCGTGGCTCATGTTCGCCAGGAATTCCGATTTCGACTGGGTTGCACGCTCGGCAGCATCCTTCGCGCGTTGCAGCTCCTCCTGCCGCCGCTTCAGGTCGGAAATGTCGGTGTGGATCGAGACCGTGCCGCCGTCATAGGTCTTGCGCTCGGCAACCTGCACCCAGCGATCGCCAAGCCGTAGCTCCTGCACGCCACGCGGCACGACACGGTGGCGCAGCCGCGCGTCGATCCACTCCTCGCCACTGAGTCCGCCGAGGTCGATGATATCGCGTGCGACCGCCGCTTGCAGGATCGCACGGAACGTCGCACCCGGTACAGCCACGTCGGCAATGCCGCCGTAGATCTCGTGGTATTTGGAATTGCACAGCACCAGCCTGTCGTCAGGTCCGTACAGCACAAAGCCTTCGTTGACCGCTTCGATCGCCTGTTGGATGGTGCGACGCTGATGCTCCGCCTCCCGCTCGAGCCGGTCGCGCTCGGCCAGGCTGTCACGGAATAGATGCAGCGCATGCGTCATCTCACCGATCTCGTCGTGCGACGGCGGCGGCAGTGTCACCGAGGCATCGCCGTCACTGATCGCGCGCACCGCGCCAACCAGCGTGCGCAGCGGCACCAGGATGGAGCGCAGGATGAACACGGTGAGCCCGATGGCCAGCAGCACGGCAACGGCGACGACACTGAGCGACACCTGCGTCGCACGACCCGCACTGCGCAGCACTTCGTCGCGTGCCGCATGTTCCTGCTCGGCGAGACTGGCCTCCAGATCGCCCAGCACGCCGGTTATCTTCAGGCTGTGCTCACGCGCCTGGGCGAACAGCGAGTTGCCGATGACGCGGCGATCCTGCGTGTATGCATCGACCGCCTGCATGGCCAGATCGTCGAACGCCGCCACCTGCTGGCGTAGCGTCGCCGCGATATCCGGACTGACCACCGCCAGGCGATCCAGCTCGTGATCCAGTCGCCGGCGCGCCGCATCGGCATTGCGTTCCGACAGCATCAGCAGGCTCACCGACAGATCGGCCCGCCAGTAGCGCAGGTCGCCGAAAGCCACGCGTACCGCGTTGGCGATTTCGATCTGGCTGACCGAGCGATCGGCATCCAGCGCCTTGTCCGATGCCTGGCGCAGTGCAGCGGTGAGATAGAGATTGCTGCCGGCAATCACCGCCAGCAGCGTCACCGACAGGATCAGCAGTCTGGCACTGATGGATAGCCGCCTCAGCATGGGCTTGCTGTCAACGCTTCAGCGTAACGCTGATGACCGCGCCGAGATCGCCTACTTTGCCGCCCTCGCGCGGATAGCCAGTGATGTCGAGCGAACCCTTCGGATCGCCGTGGCACGTCAGGCAGGAGGCGGCATAGTACTCCGGCGTCATCATGCGGAACACGGTGTGACCGCCGGAATCGACCACCGCCTCGAACGCCTTGCCCTTCGGCCAGTCGGGCGAAAGAAACTTGGACTCGATGATCGACTGCTCCCACGCGTCCGGCAACGCCTTGCGATTGCGCACCAGATCAATCGGCGCGGTCACCTTCACCGATGCCTCGTCGCCAGCACGCCGCGCGAACGCCTCGTTGACCAGGCGTGCGAACACCGCGGGAATGAACGCCTTGAAGCCGACGCCCTTGGCATTGATCGTCGCCTGATTGGCGTCCACCACCTCGACAATCGAGTCCATTTGCGCGTGCAGCAGACGCCCCTCGCGTGACTGCGGATCGATCGTCATGGGATCGGTGCCGGTTGCGTCGTGGTAGATCTTCAGCGTCTGCGCCAGTACCACCTGACCGGTCAGTCCCTTGTCGCCCTTGTCGGGATCGTTGATCAGCGCCTGGTTGGCTGAGATCACCGTGCGCGCCGCTTGCAGCATCCGCGCCAGGCTGGCTGCGATTGCCGGGTCGTCACTGGTCTGCGGCGCCGCGGCGGTCAGCGGCAGGGCAAGCAGGACAACGGCCAGGATCGGCCAACGCCGCCAGCACAGCATCCGTAGTCCGCTCATTCGCGCTTCTCCTAGCTGCTTTGCCGACTGCCAGCAGATCAGTATCGTCCGGCCATAGTTGCGGATCAATTGCGATAATCGGCCGCGATGGGAGGAAAGCATGGTGCGTGTCGTAGGGATCGATCATCTGGTGATCCGGGTCAGCAACTATCAGAAGTCGAAAGATTTCTACGGCCGGCTGTTCGGCTTCCTCGGCTTCGAGGTGTCGGACGAATACGACGACGCAATCGGCTGGACCAATGGCAAGACGCGCTTCTGGATCGGTCCGGCTGACGAACTGGGCTGCAAGCGCAAATACCGCATCGGCGATGTCGGCTTCCACCACTATGCGTTCGAACTGCGTAGCCGCGGGGACGTCGATGCACTGGAGGCGTTCCTGCATGAGCTCGGGGCCACCATCGTCGATCCGGCTGCCGAGTACTATGACGACTATTACGCTGTGTTTTTCCTTGACCCTGACGGGCTCAAGTTGGAAGGCATGAAATACGGCGAGCGCCACGCGCGTGAGGCCCGCCGGAAAGGTGCGGCACGGTGACCGAGCCGCACCGGCTCTTTGCGCGGCTGCCGGTCTACTACGGCTGGGTGATCGTGGCCGTGGTGTTCGTCACCATGGGTGTCGGCGTCAACGCGCGCACGGCATTCTCGCTGCTGTTCCCGCCGATCCTGGACGAGTTCCGCTGGGATCGCGGGGTCACTGCCGGCGCGTTCTCCTTCGGCTTCATTGTCGCCGCAGCGCTGAGCCCGTTGCTCGGCAGGCTGATGGACCGGCGTGGTCCGCTGCTGGTCAACGAGCTGGGCGTGGTGCTGATCGGCAGCGGATTGCTGCTGGCGACGCAGGTGCATCAGCCATGGCAGCTCTATGCCTCGCTCGGCATGCTGGTCGGCGCCGGCAGCGTCTGCCTGGGCTACACCGGCCAGGGACTGTTCCTGCCGAACTGGTTCGTGCATCGCCGAGGCTTGGCGATGAGCCTGGCATTCTCCGGTGTCGGCGTCGGGTCGGTCATCGTGCTGCCCTGGATGCAAGGCCTGATCGCGCGATCCGGCTGGCGCTCCGCCTGCTTCGCCATGGGCATTCTGGTGCTGGTGCTGCTGCTGCCACTCAATCTGCTGGTCAGGCGACGGCCGCAGGACATCGGACTGCAACCGGACGGCGACAACGTCGCGCCGCATGTCGTACCTGGCGGTCACGCCGCCAACGTGGTGGATCCGGGATGGGTCGCGGTGGACTGGACGCTCGGCCGGGCGGTGCGCACGGCGCGCTTCTGGTGGATCGCAGTGGGTTACTTCTGCGCACTGTTCGCCTGGTACGCAGTGCAGGTGCACCAGACGAAATACCTGCTGGAGATCGGCTTCAGTCCGGCGCTGGCCGCGTGGGCGCTGGGCGGCGTCAGTCTGGCGGGCATTCCCGGCCAGATCGGGCTGGGCCATCTGTCCGATCGCATCGGACGCGAGGTCGTCTGGACGATCGGCAGCCTTGGTTTCACCATCACCTTCCTGCTGCTGCTCCTGTTGCGTGAGCAGCCAACGCCGGCGCTCCTGTACGTCATGGTCGCCGCGCAGGGCGTACTCGGCTACGGCGTGACGTCCGTCATCGGCGCCATCCCGGCGGAAATTTTCCAGGGCCGACATTACGGCACGATCTTCGGCACGCTGATGCTGGCCTCGATCGGTGGCGGCGCAGCCGGTCCGTGGCTGACCGGCGCGCTGCACGACGCGACCGGCAACTATGTCCTGGCGTTCTGGATCGCCATCGGCGCCAGCGTGCTGTCGGCGGTGGCGATCTGGCTGGCAGCACCGCGCAAGGTGCGTGCGGTGGCGGGGCGTGTGCCGCGGGTTGCGTGAGGGCGGCGGCTGCCCGACAGGCGCTACGCACGACATCGCGATACGAAACGATCGTTCCGCGCTTCGAGCCAGATCTCCCGCGCCGTAGGTTGCAGGGAATAACGAGCGTCACCATAGCGTATGTCACCGACGGCCGTTCCACCGTGGATCGGCCGCCAACCAACGGAGTGACACAACATGCCGATCGCACGGCGCGTCCTGCTGATCTTTCTCGCCGGACTGCCCGGTTACGCGGCCCTGGCGGAGGCCGCCGCGACGACGCGTATACGCGGCACAATCGATCAGGTGAACGGTCAGACGTTGCAGGTAACGGCGCGCAGCGGCGGCAAGATGGCCGTCATGCTGCGGCCCGACACCACGGTCACCCTGATCGTGCCCGACAAGATTACCGACATTGCGCCAGGCAGCTACATTGGCACCGCGGCGATGCCGCAGCCGGACGGTACGCTGAAGGCGCTGGAAGTTCACGTGTTTCCGCCAAGCAGGCGTGGTGCCGGAGAAGGCGACCGCCCGTTCGACCTGGAGCCACACAACACGATGACCAATGGCACCGTCGGAGACGTTGTGGGCAACAATTGGCGGACGCTCACGCTGCGCTACCAAGGGGGTGAGAAGCGCGTGGTGGTGTCGCCGACCACGCCCATCGTCACCTTCGAGCCCGGCAACGCCGGTATGTTGGTGGCTGGCGCGCATGTCATCGTCACGGCCACTACGGCGACAGATGGCACGCTCAGCGCAAAAAGCGTGGCGGTGGGCAAGGACGGCATGACACCGCCGATGTGATCGGCGGCACGCGTCGCCTGCCGCTCAGTACATGCTGGTCAGCACGTTCCCCAACCGCTTGCGCTCTTCCAGCGCTCGCCCGGTGCCCAGAGCGACACATTGCAGCGGGTTTTCCGCCACCACCACCGCGAGGCCGGTCGCATCCCGCAGCACCTGGTCCAGTCGATGCAGCAACGCGCCGCCGCCGGTCAGCACGATCCCCTTGTCGACGATGTCCGCCGCCAACTCGGGAGGCGTGTTCTCCAGCGCCACCTTCACGGCCTCCACAATTGCGCTCACCGGCTCGAACAGGCTTTCGGCGATCTGCCGTTGCCCGACCAGCACCTCGCGCGGCACGCCATTCATCAGGTCGCGGCCACGCACCTCGCGCAGCGGCCCGTCGCTGCCGTCCTCGGTCTGGCTCGCCGCGCCGATATCCATCTTGATCCGCTCGGCCGATGACTCACCGATCAGCAGGTTGTGGTTGCGGCGGATGTAGCTGATGATCGCCTCGTCCATCTTGTCGCCACCGACCCGCACGCTGCGCGAATAGACGATGCCGCCCAGCGAGATAACCGCCACTTCCGTGGTGCCGCCGCCGATATCCACCACCATCGAGCCGGATGGCTCAGTCACCGGCAGACCTGCGCCGATCGCCGCTGCCATCGGTTCCTCGATCAGCGCCACCTTGCGCGCGCCGGCGCTTTCCGCGCTTTCCTGGATGGCACGGCGTTCAACCGCGGTGGATCCCGAAGGCACGCAGACGATGATCAACGGCGAGGCAAACCCACGCCGGTTATGCACCTTGCGGATGAAATGCTTGATCATCTCCTCGGCGACTTCGAAATCGGCGATGACGCCGTCGCGCAGCGGCCGGCTCGCGGTGATGTAACCGGGCGTCCGGCCGAGCATCATCTTGGCCTCCTCGCCCACCGCGACCACCTGTTTTTTGCCCCGGACATCGGCGATGGCGACAACCGAGGGCTCCGCCAGCACGATCCCGCGGCCTTTGACATAGACCAGCGTGTTGGCGGTGCCGAGGTCGATGGCCATGTCGGCGGACATGAAGCCGAGCATCCGCGAGAACATCAAAATTGGGCCTCTGGGTGTAATGGCTGGAAGGCGGTGGGCTTAGACCGCCTTACCGACGTTAACAAGAGGTTGAAGCGTACGCCCCAGGATCGCCGCATTCCGGACACGCGATCTCCTTCGCGGCAGAGAATATCGTAGGTGCCCGGAGGGGACGCGTCGAACATTGCAGACAGCGGGAGAATTTGGTGATGGCACGCAAGATGGCTTTTGGACTGGCGCTGGGCAGCCTGCTGGCGATACTGGCTGGCTGCGGCTATGACCCCGGCACCCGGGCGGTGACCGGTGGGTTGATGGGTGCGGGTGCCGGCGCAGGTGTCGCAGCGCTGACCGGCGGGAGGCCGGCAACCGGCGCCCTGATCGGCGGCGGTGTCGGCGCAGTTGGCGGCGCCCTGACCACGCCGTGATGGCGTAACTGTTCCTCCACAACGAACAGCGAAGGAATGATCCACCATGCGACGCGGCATCGCGGCTGGCCTGATTCTGGTTCCGCTCGTCCTGAGCCTGGCGGGATGCGGCTACAACCGGGGTGACCGCGCATTGTCTGGCGGACTGATCGGCGCCGGCGGCGGCGCGGCGATCGCGGCGGTCACCGGCGGCAGTCCGCTGGTGGGCGCTGCGATCGGTGGTGGCGCCGGCGCATTGGGCGGCGCCTTGACCAGCGGTCACGACGTCAACCTCGGCCGTCCGATCTGGCGCTGATCGCGGGACTAGAAAGCCCTCGATCCTCTTACCGGGCCGCAGGTCCACAGCACGCGACCAACGATGTGGACGTCACCGGCCTGGGCCGGTGGCACATGCTCGGTCTCGTATGCGGCATTGTCGCTGATCAGCGTCAGGGTGCCATCCAGCCTGGGCTGGACGCGCTTCACCAGGCGCTCACCGGTGATCTCGATCACATAGACGCCAAAGCTGCGGACCTTCGTTTCGCCGGAGTCGACCAGTAGCAGATCGCCATCCTGGATGCCGGGCTGCATCGATTCTCCCATGGCGGTCTCGACGAGTAGCTGGTCCGGCTCGATGCCCAGCACGGTGCGAATCCAATCGTGCCGGAGGGCAAGGAATTCGCTGCCGGCCGGGGCAATTGGTGTTTCTGGGCCGGCTGCCGCTGCCTCTGGACGCTTGGGCAGCACGGCGAAGGCCTGCCGGTCCACGCCGGCATCAGGCACCGGCGCGGCGCCGCGGCCGCGTGAGGGTTGGCCGACAGTCTTAAAGCGTGGTTCTGGTCCCTCGCCCATGGCAAGCCAGCCGACGGTAACCGAGGTGGCCTCGGCCAGGGCGACAAGGCGCTCACGGCTCGGTTCGGCTTCCCCCTTGAGCCACTTGCGGAACGCCGAGGGGGAGACGCCGGTCGCCCTGGCGAGGCGATCAGCACTCGGCCAATGACGCAGGATTGCGTGCAGGCGGGCTACGAACGCCGCGCGGTCGGTTCCGACACGGTCGCCGGTGGAAGAAGGTCTGACAGCCTCTCTGCTACGTGACATTAAGCAGTGATCCATTCAAAGTATCGACACTTTTGAGCTAGGTTCCCGACTACTTCCGGACGTTGGGGCGGGCAGACGTTAATACTTTTCGGCAGATAATTCTCTAGAGAGAATGAGGCAAGGATGCAATGAGAGATTATGTGAACACCTCATCGGAACTTCCCGCCGACTGGCACCCGGCCGATATCCTTGCGGCGTTGAAGAAGCGAGGCCACAGCCTGGCTGGGTTGTCGGTGTCCAACGGCTATCACCCGACAGCCGCCGGAAAGGCATTGAAGCAGTCCTGGCCGGCGATGGAACGGCTGGTGGCGACCGCCCTTGGCGTCGCGCCTCAGACGATCTGGCCCAGCCGGTATGACCAGAATGGCCGGCCGCTGCCTCGCACGCGGACGTGATGGCAGGTCCTGCAAGATCGGACGGCGCGACGGGATGGGCTGAAGCCGGGCCGGAGCACTGTGATTCCACACCGTCCGTAGAGGGAATCAGGACGGCACGCTGCGAAGGCGGACGTCGGCAGCACAAAGCGGGCAGTGCTGGCAGCCCTTCATCACTTTGCGACATCGTCGCATTCTCCGACCATCGCAGTCTTTTTGATTGGCTTCAGCCTTCTTCCACTGGAACGTGTGGCACGCGCCGGGGGTTCTAGTCACACATTGGCAGCGAAGCCTGGGGGTACCAGATGGCTGCAACTCTGCATGAAGAAAATGGTTCCGGCCATCCTATCGGAATGGTGGTTGACGATGACGAACTTGTTCGTGAGTCCGTGGTGGCCATGCTCGAGGACCTGTGCGACCACGTCTATGAGGCTTCCGACGGGCTGGAGGGGCTGCAGGTTCTGGCTGACCACCCAGACATCTCGCTGATCGTCACCGACATTGCCATGCCGCGACTGGATGGTGTCGCATTCGCGAGCCGGGCTCGGCTGTTGCATCCGGAACTGAAGGTGCTTTTCCTCAGTGGCCTGCAGCAACCGCCGGGCAGCGAGGAGTTCCTGCCCAAGCCGTTCATGCGGCGGGCGCTGGTGTCAGCAGTGCAGCATCTGCTGGAGGCGGATTAGGCGGGCATCACTCGCTCGATGGTATCCAGCAGCACCGTCAGGCTGAACGGCTTCAGGATGAACGGGCGTCCCGCACCAGGCACTTTTTCAGCCATATCGGGGTGGCCCGACATCAGGATGACGGGCACACCTGATTCGTCGGCAGTCGGCACAAGATGCGGATCGATGCCGCCCGGCAGAGTGCAGTCCAGCAGCATGGCGTCGATCCCGCCGGCTCGCAGGCATTCCAACGCCGCGGCGGCGGTTTCCGCTCGACTGGTCGTGTAAATGCCGTCGAGCGCATCGACGACGACCTCGGAGACGAGAGGATCGTCTTCAACGACAAGGATGTGCGATTGGCTGGCCATTGCGACCTCAGTTTGTTCGCGGCAGAACAACGCAGGTTCCGGACGCACCATGCTTGCAAAGGTGCGGAACAATTCCAAGCAGCCATCGCGATGATCGCGCTATTGTTATATTAGAGATTCTTTTTCCGGAATTACCTGCACCCAGACTCGGGAGAAATCATGCGCGAACGTCGCGTCCCAACGCCTGCTCGTAGACGCGGATCACCGAACTGCTGTCGTCGCCGCCCATGCCTTTGGCGCGTGCGATGCGCATCAGGTTCATCACCTGCGGCGCAATCATGCCGGGCACGCCGAGTTCATCAGCCAATTCCAGCGCGAGCCGCAAGTCCTTATGCGCCAGGTCAAGAGCAAAAGTGGCGGCGAACTCGCCTTTGAACGCCTTCTCCGAGATATTGCGGAATGCCGAGGAATTGCCGCTGGCGTTGCTGATCACCTGCTGCAGCTTGCGCAGGTCGATGCCGGCCATCGCGCCAATCATCAGCGCCTCGGCCGCCGCCGCCGCGTTGCAGAACGCCAGCATGTTGTTGACCAGCTTGGCCACGGATCCCATGCCGATCTCGCCGACGTGAACCACCTCGCCGCTGAACGACTTCAGCAGCGGAAGTTGTGCGTCGAAGGTCGCCGCATCGCCGCCAACCATGATGACGATCGTGCCGTCGGCGGCGCGTGAAGTGCCGCCGGACACCGGCGCTTCCAGCATCGCGATGCCCTTCGCGTGCATGCCTTCGTTCACCTTACGCGCGGTGGCGGGCGCGTTGGTGGAGAGGTCGATGTAGGTGGTGCCGGGGCGCGCGTTTGCGGCGATGCCGTCTGGCCCGAGAGCGACCTCCTCGACGTTGCGCGGCATCGGCAGTGAGGTGAACACCACGTCGCAGGTCGACGCCACCTGCGCGACGGAGGTGCCGGCGGTGGCGCCGAGAGCGGTGCAGGCTGCGATTGCGGCGGGGTTGAGGTCGAATACCACGACGGCGTGGTTGGTGTTGCGGACGATGTTGCGGCACATGGGTCCGCCCATGTTGCCGACGCCGATGAAGCCGACCTTCATAACCGTGTCCCCTCTCGAGTGTCGCTGCGTTCAGCGGGGAGCATGGCGTACCCGGCGTCGGGCGGACAGTGGGCGCATGACGCGACCACGTCCGACCGTGTGATCCGCACTGTTGCGTCGCGCCTACATCAACGGGTGTGGCGACGGCCCAAGCGCAGACGTGACAGCGCCACGAGCCCGGTGCCGAGCAACAACCATCCGGCGGGCTCGGGCACAGTTGCGACGACGTTGATGTCGGTGACCGCGGCAGTGTCGCCGATGGTATCGCCAGGACTCAGATCGCCCTTGAAGAAGGCAACCGAGTCGAACGTGTTGTCCCCCGAGGTCCAGCCAGACAGCAGCCCGATGCTGTTGGTCAGGAGCGAGCCGGTCGCAGTATCGACAATGGTCGCATCATACGCGCCAGTAACGGCGTTCAAAGCAAGACCCACGGTGAACCACTCGCCCACCGGCGCGGCGACACCGAGATCGATGTCGGCGAAGCCTGAAACCGCGCCCTGGAAATACAGCCGCCAGTCGTGCGTGAAGCTGCTGGCGTACAGCCCGAACTGGGATGTGCCGGCGAAATTGCTGAGCACCTGCGCGAAGGTGAGCTGCATGGCCCAGTCCTCAACCGTGCTGCTCGGGGCGTCCGAATACTGATCCACACGCATATTCGCGTGCAGGGTGTAGAAGTTGCTGTTCGGAACGTTCTGATAGATGCCGGCGCTGGAGGCGAGGCTGGACACCGGCTCGAACGCCTTGGTGGGATGGCCGAACGCATCGGTCGTCGAGATGACGGTTCCTGACGGTATGGGGGCGATCGGTGGCTCCGGGTCCACCGTGCCCACGTCCTGCCATGTCGGCGAGGGAAAGCTGCCGACGGCGTAGCTCTGGAAATTATCGACGATACCGGTTGCGCGGGCAGATGGCGCCACCATCGCGAACGCCGCTATTGCCGTCAATGCCAAGCTTGCACAATACATTGTCCGGGCCATCAGTAGCTTCCCCCTGGTTGGCAGACCGCGGCAGCGAAGCGATAGCCGGTCCGGGCGGCAGCCTGATCGCCCATCTTGCAACGAGCCTGCCCGCCTAGTTTGAGTTGCGCAATCACCTTCCGGTTGCAGAAATTGCCTGATCGGACGACGTTTGCGAAAATGCGCGAGGAAGGAAGCCGCCATGTTTATCCGCAACGCCTGGTACATCGCCGCCTGGGCGGACGAGATCGGCGAGGCGCCGCTCGCCCGGCGCATCTGCAACGAACCCATAGTGCTGTTCCGCGACCAGCAGAACCGCGTCGCGGCGTTGCTCGACATGTGCTGCCACCGCGGCGCGCCGCTGCACATGGGCAAGGTGGTCGAGGAAGGCATTCAATGCGGCTACCACGGGCTGATATTCGATCGCTCCGGCGCCTGCGTCCGCGTGCCAGGGCAGGAACACATCCTGGAGCGCGCACGCGTGCGCAGTTTCCCGGTGGTGGAGCGGGACGCGTTCGTGTGGATCTGGATGGGCGATCCGGCGCGGGCGGACGTATCCACGATCGTATCCTGGCCGTACCACAACGATGCGAAGAACTGGCCGCACCGCCACACGATGTATCCGATCAAGGCTGCCGCCATGCTGATGGTGGACAACCTGATGGACCTGACGCATCTGGGCTACGTGCATGTCTCGACCATCGGTGGCAATCCCTCACAGCATGTCGAGGCGAAGATGCAGACCGAGCGCACGCCGCTCGGACTGAAGTTCACCCGCTGGATTCTGAACTCGGTGCCGCCGCCGACCTACGTGAAGGCGGTGGGCTTCCAGGGCCGCATTGACCGCTGCCAGCGCTTCGAATTCATCGCGCCTGGCTCGGTCCTGCAATGGACCGGTGCGGCCGAGGCGGGCGCATATCGTGACGGCGACACCAGCGGCAGTCCGCTGGAGTTTCGCCTGTTCCATGGGCTGACACCGGAAACCGACACGACTTGCTTCTATTTCTGGTCGGCCGCGAATGGTTTCCGGCAGGATGATCCGGCGGCGACCGACCAATTCTTCCAACAGGTCTCGGCTGCGTTCATGGAGGACAAGACCGTGGTGGAGGGCCAGCAGTTGCGGCTTGCGGAGCTGGGCGAAGACGCGCTGGTGGATATTGCAACCGATGCTGCGCGGCTGCACATGCGGCGCACGGTTGAGCGGTTGTTGGCGGAGGACGCGCGGGTTGCGATGGCGGCAGAGTAGCAAGCATGTTCTTTTTTGAAAAAAAGAACCAAAAAACTTTCATTCCTGGAGGCCTCTGCCCCGGTATGGCAGCGCGCCAATGGATGAGAGTTTTTTGGTTCTTTTTTGCAAAAAAGAAGTGCTTGCTATCAGTTCACACCGGCGCGTCGCCCTTCAGCATGATGCGATACAGATACCGCACCTGCCCCATGTCATAATCGCCGTTCGCCTTGTGCAGCAGGCAGCGGTTGTCCCACATCACTATATCGCCCGTATGCCACCGATGGCGGTACTGGTACTGCGGCTGCGTCGCGTGCGCGAGCAGTTCGTCGAGCAACGCGAGTGCCGCAGGTTCCTCCATCCCGACGATCGCCTCGATGCGGATCGGATTGAGATAGATCGATCTGCGGCCGCTCTCCGGATGCGTGCGGACCAGCGGATGCAGCACGCCATTGGGCACCGCGGCGCGCGCCGCATCGCTCAGCCCCATCAGCTTCCGCTCACTGTGCCGGCTCTGGTACACGTGCAGCGCCTGAAGGCCATCGATCCGCTGCCGCATATCCATCGGCAAATCGTCGTAGGCGCGCTGCATGTTGACGAACTGCGTGTCGCCGCCGCGATCCGGCAACGTGACAGCATGCAGCACTGTCGCCTTCGGAGGTTCGGCGGCGTTCGAGTGGTCGGTGTGATAGCCCTCGCCCGGAATGTACCGTTTGCCGTCGGGATAGAAGTCCTGGTTGGAGATGTAATGGATCTGCGGGCACTCCGGCAACGCGAAGCGCGTGTTGTGCTGCGGGAACACCTCGCCGAACAGCTGCACGGCGTTGAGCAGTTGCTGCGGCGACAGGTGCTGGTCGCGGAACACCAGCACCGAGTGCCGCACGAACGACTGGTTCAGCCGCTCGCGCATCACCGCATCCATTGGCCAGGTCAGGTCAACGCCACGCACCTCGGCGCCGGTATGGTCCGACAGCGGCGTGATCGTGCAGTCCTCGATGATCGCCATGGGTGTTGTCCCTTGCAGTCTCGCGCCGGCAGATTGCGCAGGAAGCCGCACGCGTGCAACCTGCGGTCCCATCCGAACGCCACAGGAAAGGAGCCCGGCCATGGCCAGCGGTCCGCAGTCCAAATCAGGCGGCACGACATCGACACCAGACATGGATTTCACCAAATACTTCGCCGACATGAAACTCCCCGCGCTGCCGGACATGGAATCCTTCCTGTCGGCCAGCCGCAAGAATCTCGAGACCCTGTCGGCGGCCAATCGCGTCGCACTGGAAGGTGCGCAGGCGGTGGCGCGTCGCCACATGGAGATCGTGCAGAGCAGCATGGCCGAAATGACCGAGGCGATGCAGGCGCTCGCCGCCACCGACACACCGCAGGCGAAGGCGGCCAGGCAGGCGGATCTGCTGAAACAGGCCTACCAGCACGCGGTCGCGCACATGAAGGAGCTGAGCGACCTGATCCAGCAATCCAATGCCGAAGCGCTCGGTCTGCTGAACCGGCGTTTCGCGGAGGCGATGGACGAGATCAAGGCACTGGCCGAGAAGGCCAAGTAGCCGAGACAGTCCAACGGATGATGCGCCGACCGTAAGACCAGGCCATCGGGTTACCTGTCGGCCCCCGGCCGCGACTTGCGGCGCAGACCGGGGTCTCGCTCGCGCCGCTAATGGCCAGTAACATGCCGAGTGCGCCGGCTGCCATCGCAGCGGCGCGAGCCATCGTCGGCGGCCCGCCAAAGCGCGACGCCCGCCATATCGAGTTTTGCGTTCGCGGCACGTGACTTCTACGGGCCGGCGCTGGTAAAGCTGCTGAACGCCCCATCGTATTTTGGCGCGCGGAATTTTGCCAGGCACGAACGGAACATCGAGTGCTGGTGCGTCCTGCACGATTTCGCGCACCGGCTGTTTCAGCACCCGGCGATGCCGCTGGTCGTAATGGTAGTACAATTCAGCAGCCGGATCGATCCGGGCTAGTTGGATGTCCGGTGTGGCAACTCGCTGCACAACGCCGCAGCCAGCGTTGATCAGGATGGGTCCTCGCCGGCCTCGAATCAGCAGCGATGTGGCGGCGCGGAGGGTGATGGACGGGTTCATGAGTGCGAGTTTGCGTCAGAATCGCAGATAGTGCAGATGGTGATGTATGGCGTCCAGCTTCGGCTGTGACGCGACGGGGTATCGTGGCATTCATGTCGTCCGCTGGCGCTTTGTCTCTGCTGTGGTCATTTCGCAACGGAGCGTCGGAACGCCCCAATCATTGATCTTCCAGTGATGATTTCCTGTTGCAACATTCCTGACATCGCAAGCCGCACTTCGCACGCCGCCGCAACGGGCAGATCTCAATGGACGCAATGTCCTGTGCTTGCAACAGATCCTGTCTCTGGGAGCGACATGAGGCCGGGTTGGCGACCCGCAACAGCCAAGACAGAGGCAGACCGCCCAGAATAGGCGACTGCCGCCCCAAGGTGGCCCGATCGTCCGTGAATTCCAGGTTGATCTAGCCCGCATTTCTCACCATCAGGTGCATTGGGGCGCGGATTCTGAGAAATCGTGTTGCGACCACGGTTTTTCTCGAATCCATAGGAGGCCCCAATGCCGACAGACTGTAACCGCGCCTTGTTTGAATTTCCAGCCGTCGAAGGCCGCCGCGTGGTGGCCTCGTTCGACGGTGGCGCATCACCTCGGATGCCGGAGCCCTGCTACTGGGCCAAACCGACCGGGCGATCCGGCTGACCGAACGGTTCGCGGCCTGCTTCGCCGACACGCGCACCGCCGGGCTGGTTGAACACCAGGTGGAGACCCTGGTGATGCAACGCGTCGTCGGCATCGCCCTCGGTTACGAGGACCTGAACGACCACGACGAGCTGCGGCGTGACCCGGTGCTGGCGGTGCTGGCCAGCAAGCTGGCGGCGCAGCGCTCGGACTGTGCGCCGCTGGCCGGCAAATCGACGCTGAACCGGCTGGAGCTGAGCCGCGCCGAGCCAACCCGCTATCACAAAGTCAGCCACGACCCGGCGGCGATCGAAAGCTTGTTCGTCGATCTCTTCCTCGACGCCCACCAGAAGGCGCCGAAGCAGATCATCCTCGACCTCGATGCCACCGACGATCCGCTGCATGGCAACCAGGAGGGCAAGTTCTTCCATGGCTATTACGACTGCTATTGCTACCTGCCGCTCTACATCTTCTGCGGCCGCCACCTGCTGGGCGCCAAGCTGCGTCGCTCCAACATCGATGGTGCGGCCGGGGCGGTGGAGGAAGTCGCGCGGATCGTGGCGCAGATCCGCCGCCGCTGGCCGCGTGTGTGCATTCTGCTGCGCGGCGATTCCGGCTTCACCCGGGAACCCTTGATGGCGTGGTGCGAGGCCAACCGCGTGGACTACGTGTTCGGCCTGGCCCGCAACGACCGGCTGGAGAAGGCGATCATCCCCGAACTGCTCACGGCGACGATCGACAGCATCCGCACCGGCAAGACGGCACGCCGCTTCAAGGACTTCCGCTACACCACGCTGGACAGTTGGAGCCGCGCACGCCGGGTCATCGGCAAGGCCGAGGTAACCGGCGGGGAGGCTAATCCGCGCTTTGTCGTTACCTCGCTGAAGCGGAGCGAGGCAGCTGCGCGGCAGCTCTACGAGAAGATCTACTGCGCGCGCGGCGACATGGAGAACCGCATCAAGGAGTGCCAGCTCGACCTGTTCGCCGACCGCACCTCGACGGCGACGATGCAGGCCAACCAGCTTCGTCTGTGGTTTGCCTCGATGGCCTACGTGCTGCTGTGCGGCTTGCGCCGCATCGGGCTGGCGCACACGCAGTTCGCCGAGGCAACCTGTGGCACCATACGCTTGAAGTTGCTGAAGCTGGGCGCCTTGGTTCGGGTCAGCGTGCGGCGGATCAAGATCGCCATGGCATCGGCCTGCCCGTGGCAGGACGAATTCGAACTGGCACATGCCCGACTGCGCAACGCCACCGCCTGATACGAACCAGACAGCGCATAGGCACCATGCTGTCTCGCCAACGCCGCCGAGATCGCGGTGGCGGCGGAGCTTGGCCGGAATTAGGAGTTCTCCCATGGTGGCGTCGGACGGCTCCGGGATTCAGTCCGTAACAGAAACATAAATCCCAGCGCTACTCACCAGTATGAGAAATGCGGGCATCAATGACGAAAGACCTACGAACCCGTAATTGGCGTTGAGCGCAGTGATTGAGGAGATGGATTAATGAGCACACCACCTCTACAGTTCGGAAAAGCAGATCCGGACGGCAACATATATCTTTGGAACATCGTTGGTTCTGACTACACTTTATATCTATGCCAGCGCGAAGGTGGGAACTGGAGTTCATGGATTCCTGATTGGAATGATGCGCCCAAATTGACATCGGTGTTCGCAGTAAGTCCCCCTGACGGCAATATACATGTTTGGGGCGTCGGAACCGACAACACCGCCTATCTAGCTTGGCGCGTGGATGGAACGTGGAATTCGTGGGCCGCGAATTGGAACAGCGCCCCCCGATTTAATTCAATCTTTGCTGTGGACCCAACCGATGACAATATTCATGTCTGGGGTATTGGGGTACAAAATACGGTCTTTCTGACTTGGCGCAACGCCGGCAATTGGAGTGCGTGGATCCCAGACTGGAATGGCGCGCCAAAGCTGCAATCCGTTTCTGCCATCAGCTCACCCGATAACAGCATGCACGTGTGGGGCATTGGTCTCGATAACACCACTTATCTGACCTGGCGTGGACCGGCTGGTGGATGGAGCTCATGGATGGCCAGTTGGAACGGCGCACCAAGGCTGCAAGCAATCACGGCCCTGAACTCATCGGCCAGTAACATGCTGGTTTGGGGCATTGGGCTTGACAACACCCTCTACCTGACATCCCGCGAATCTGGGCAGTGGAGTGATTGGCTTCCGAACTGGAACGGCGCGCCAAAGCTGCAATCGATCTTCGCTGTGAACTTCTCCGACGATAATATGCATGTTTGGGGTATCGGACTCGACAATACCCTGTACTTGACCTGGCGGGACGCGGGCACTTGGAGCCCGTGGATGCAGAAGTGGAATAACGCTCCCGCGCTCTCGTCGTTAATCGCGGTCAATCCTCCCGATGACAACGTCCACGTCTGGGGTCTGGGTCCAGACGCAACTACCAATCTGACATGGCGTGACAACGGCAATTGGCAATCGTGGATGCGTGCCTGGAACAATCCGCCACTGTTTAACGGTGTTCATGCGAAGGAGGAAGTCACAGCCGGAAATTTTATGGAAACGACCGTTTCAATTGACCAGGAGGGAAATCTCTCAGGGAAAACCCATACGTGGACGGAGAATGACTGGCAGGGTGTACACGGAGTCTCCGACGTGGCGTTGATCGACGAACAGAACAACGTGATTTGGACCTCAGCCGACTGTATTTGTGGAGTTGCAGGAAAACTTGACCCCACAGGACCGCACGACAGGATATGCTCTTTCTCAGCCAGTATCCCCGCTGACGTTTTGGCTGGGCTATGGGGAGTGGCAATCATTCATCGGACCGATCCCCACAGCACGTTCTGGGACTGGTTCCACTCGACACCCGGTCAGGTGTATTTCTGGGCTAACGTTGTGGTTGCGGCGGCTGGCTTCCTGGCCACCGCGGGGGCCGTTGCATCCGCTGGTTCCGCATAAGCCGGCAGGTAGGCACGCCGCTTCGCGGATTGAGGATAATCCGAGCTGCTATCGTCACGGTACCGACAGAAAGGCCGCTCGGATGTAATGTCGCGTTGGGCCCGCGATCCTACGCGACGCCCAACTTTCGCGCCCAGCACCTCCCGCCGGCAAGTGCGACAGAGCCCTGGGATTGGTTGACTAGCCCTCATCCTGCCTCGTCCAAAGGCGGCGGATTTTCGGGTCCGCCCCCCCGATTGCTCGACGAGCTGCGGGCGCGCCACGGCGCCCCGTGACCCCCGGCCTTGCCTGCGCTATGACGCGGCGAAAGGAGACTGCCCAACGTGAACCAACCCCTCGGCGTGAACAGCCTGCGCAACGGCCCGGACGGCCGCGGCCGGTTCGGCGAGTTCGGCGGCCGTTTCGTCGCCGAGACCCTGATGCCGCTGATCCTGGAGGTCGAGCAGGCGTATCTGGCGGCACGCGCCGACCCGGCGTTCCAGACCGAACTGGATGCCTACCTGAAGAACTATGTCGGCCGCCCCAGCGCGCTCTGGTTCGCCGAGCGGCTGACCCGGCATCTCGGCGGTGCGAAAGTCTACTTCAAGCGCGATGAGCTGAACCACACCGGCAGCCACAAAGCCAACAACTGCATGGGCCAGATCCTGCTGGCCAGGCGCATGGGCAAGACACGGATCATCGCCGAAACCGGTGCCGGCCAGCACGGCGTGGCGACCGCGACAATGTGCGCGCTGTTCGGCCTGCCGTGCACCGTCTACATGGGCGCCACCGACGTCGAACGGCAGGCGCCCAACGTTTTCCGCATGAAGCTGCTGGGGGCCGAGGTGAAGCCGGTGACCTCGGGCGCCTCGACGCTGAAGGACGCGATGAACGAGGCGCTGCGCGACTGGGTCGCCAACGTCGAGGACACCTACTATCTCATCGGCACCGTCGCGGGCCCGCATCCGTATCCGGCGATGGTGCGCGACTTCCAGTCGGTGATCGGCGAGGAGGCGAGGGCGCAGTTGCACGAGGCCGAGGGCCGGCTGCCGGACGCAGCGGTCGCGTGTATCGGCGGCGGGTCGAATGCGATGGGGCTGTTCCACCCGTTCCTCGACGATCCGTCGGTGCGGCTGATCGGCGTCGAGGCAGGCGGCCATGGCATCGAGACCGGCGAACATGCGGCCAGTCTGACCGGCGGCCGGCCTGGCGTGCTGCACGGCAATCGGACGTATCTGCTGCAGGACGATGACGGGCAGATCATCGAGGCGCACTCGATCAGCGCCGGCCTGGATTATCCCGGCATCGGGCCGGAACATTCCTGGCTGCACGACATCGGCCGCGTGGAATACGTGTCGGCAACCGATGAGGAGGCGCTGGCGGCGTTCCAGCTCTGCACGCGGACCGAGGGGATCATTCCCGCGCTGGAACCCGCGCATGCGCTGGCGCACGTGACCAAGCTGGCGCCGACGATGGGCAAGGACGAGATCATCCTGATGAATCTCTGCGGGCGCGGCGACAAGGACATCTTCACGGTGGCCGATCATCTCGGGGTGAAGCTGTGATGCGCGCAGGAAGCTTCTGTCCATGAGCCGCATCGCCACCCGCTTCGCCGCGCTGAAACGCGAGGGCCGCGGCGCATTGATCCCATTCGTGGAAGCGTGGGACCCCGACGCCGCCACCTCGATGGCGCTGCTGCGCGGCATGCCCGCTGCTGGCGCGGACCTGATCGAGATCGGCATTCCGTTCACCGACCCGATGGCCGATGGACCGATCATCCAGGCCGCCGGCAAGCGCGGACTGAAGGCCGGCGTGAAGGTCGCGCACGTGCTGACCATGGTGCGCGATTTCCGCCGCGACGATGCGGACACGCCGATCATCCTGATGGGCTACCTCAATCCCATCCTGTCGTACGGCCCTGAACGTTTCTGCGCCGATGCGGCAGCGGCCGGCGTGGACGGACTGATCGTCGTCGATCTGCCAACCGAGGAAGCCGATCTTGCTGGTGCCGCTGGCTCGCACGCACGGGCTCGACATCATCCGCCTGGTGGCGCCGACCACCGATGATAAGCGCCTGCCGCTGGTGCTCGATGGCAGTTCGGGCTTCGTCTATTATGTCAGCATCACCGGCATCACCGGCACGCGCAGCGCGACGTCCGAACATCTGGCCGCGGCGATCCCCCGCATCCGCCGGGTTACCGATCTGCCGATCGCGGTCGGCTTCGGCGTGCGCAGCCCGCACCAGGCGGCGGAGGCCGTGCGTGTTGCCGATGCCGCGGTGGTGGCCTCGGCGCTGATCGATACGCTGGCGGCGAACCTCGACGAACAGGGCCGCGCCAAACCGGACGCGGTGCGCAAGGTGCTCGACCAGGTGCGCGAGCTCGCCGCCGGCGTACGCGGCGCGCGGGTGCACGCATGAACTGGCTCACCGAATTCGTTCGCCCGAAGATCCGCACGCTGTTCGCGCGGCGCGAGGTGCCGGAGAATCTGTGGCATCAGTGCCCGGCCTGCGAGCAGATGATCTTTCACCGCGACCTGATGGCGAACCTGAAGGTCTGCCCGCATTGCGGCCACCACATGCGCGTCGGTGCCGTCGAACGCATCGACTGGACCTTCGACGAAGGCAGCTTCACGCGCATCGAACTGCCGAAGGTGCCGCTCGATCCGCTGCGGTTCCGCGACAGCAAGCGCTACACCGACCGGCTGAAGGAAGCGCGCGACAAGACGCACCTTGATGATGCGATGGTGGTCGCGCATGGCAAGATCGAAGGCCATCAGGCCGTCGTCGCGGCGATGGAGTTCGAATTCATCGGCGGCTCCATGGGCGCCGCGGTCGGCGAGGCGCTGCTCGCGGCGGCTCGCCTCGCGGTGTTGCAGGAGGCGCCGCTGATCGTGTTCACCGCCTCGGGCGGCGCGCGGATGCAGGAAGGCGCCATCAGCCTGATGCAGATGCCGCGCACGGTGATCGCGACGCGATTGGTGAAGGAGGCCGGGCTGCCGTACATCGTGGTGCTGACCGACCCCACCACCGGCGGCGTTACCGCCAGCTTCGCCATGCTGGGCGATATGCATATCGCCGAACCTGGCGCGCTGATCGGTTTCGCCGGGGCGCGCGTCATCGAGCAGACCGTGCGGGAAAAGCTGCCCGAGGGTTTCCAGCGCGCCGAGTATCTGCACGAACACGGCATCGTCGACATGGTGGTGAAACGCACCGAGCTGAAGGCGACACTGGCGCGGCTGATCTCACTGCTGCGCGTCAAGGAAATGCCGGCCGCAGCGGCATGATGCGCGCGGCGCACCGCATCGACGCCCCATCGTCGTGGCCAGGGGTGACTGGCCGGGCACGAATGCAGACCGGTGCATTTCCCGTCATGGCCGGGCTTGTCCCGGCCATCAGTCGCGACACGCTGCCGGTGGTGATGGCCGGGAGAAGCCCGGCCATGACAGGAAAGGCTGGTCAACCACGATGAGCGGGCGCATCGAGGGCATCGTCGCTCGGCTGCACGGCCTGCATCCGCGCCTGATCGATCTCAGCCTGGATCGGCTGCTGGATCTGCTGGCGAAGCTGGATCATCCGGAATTACACCTGCCGCCCGCCATCCACGTCGCCGGCACCAATGGCAAAGGCAGTACGTGCGCCTTCCTGCGCGCGATGGGCGAGGCTGCGGGGCTGCGCGTTCACGTCTACACCTCGCCACACCTGGTGCGGTTCAACGAACGCATCCGTATCGCCGGCAAACTGGTATCTGACGAAGCACTGGCGAATGCCCTGGAAGAGGTCGAGCGGGCGAATGCCGGCGCACCGATCACCGTGTTCGAAGTGATCACCGCCGTAGCGTTCCATCTGTTCGCGCAGACGCCGGCAGAGTTGTGCGTGCTGGAAGTTGGGCTTGGCGGCAGAGGCGATGCGACCAATGTCATCGCACATCCGGCCGCCTGCGCGATCACCTCGATTTCGCTGGATCATCGCGAACTGCTGGGTGAAACGTTGGACCTTATTGCCGCCGAGAAGGCCGGCATCATGAAGCGTGGCGTGCCGGTGGCGATCGGTGCGCAGCCCGCATCGGTGTTGCAGGTGCTATCGGCGGCGGCTTCGCACACCGGCGCTGAGCCGCGGCTGCGCGACCGCGACTGGCACATCGAACCCATGCCACGCGGCTTGCGTTATGCGGATACGAACGGTGTATTCGACCTGCCGACACCCTCATTGCCTGGTGCGTTCCAACTCGACAACGCAGGCATTGCGATTGCCGCGTTGCGCGCGTCGGGCTTGGCAGTGCCGGATGCTGCGATCGGCCGAGGCATCGCCACAGCGGAATGGCCGGCGCGCCTGCAACGCCTGCATGGACCACTTGGCGCTTTGCTGCCCGCAGACTGGGAGCTTTGGTTGGACGGCGGCCATAATCCTGGTGCTGGCGTCGTGCTGGCTGAACATCTGCGGTCGTGGGCAGATCGACCGGTGCATCTTATCGTTGGCATGAAGCAGGCGAAGGATGCGACCGAGTTCCTGCGCCCGCTGGTTCCACTTGCAACGACTATCTGGGCGGTGGCGGAACCGGGGCAACACGACGCACGCCCCGTCGAGGCGATCGTCCAGGCATCGGCCGGGGTCGCTCGGCCGGGACCCCACGTCACCGATGCGCTGCGTGCACTGCCGCGCGGCACCGGGCCCGCGCGTGTGCTGATCTGCGGTAGCCTGTACCTCGCCGGCGAGGTACTGAAACACAACGTATGAGACCCTGCGCCATAGTCGTGTCTCATGTCTGGGCCGGCGGGTCCGAGTAACAGTGCCGCTCTGCCGCCGATAACAGCGGTTGGGACTGCCGGTGGTCGAACTCCTCCAGTCAGCCGCATGGCACCGACCGTCAATCGGCTTGATCCAGATCAATGCCGACCGTAGGGCAAGCTGTCAGTAACCCGGTGATCAACGTCGCCGCGAGACGCGCCGATGCAGGTTCCGCACCGACAGAGCCCCAGGAGATAGCTATGCCCGATCAGACACAGGCCATGATGTCACAGCGCAGCCGGCTGCGCTCGCGCTACGACAACTTCATCGGCGGCAAATGGCAGGCACCGGCCAAGGGACGCTATTTCGTCAACACCAGCCCGATCAACGGCACGAAGCTGTGCGATGTGGCGCGCTCCGACGCCGAGGATGTCGAACGCGCACTGGATGCCGCCCATGCAGCACGCGACGCCTGGGGTCGCACATCGCCAGCCGATCGTGCCCGGATGCTGAACAGGATCGCTGATCGGATCGAGGAAAATCTCGAACTGCTCGCGTACGCGGAAACCATGGACAACGGCAAGCCGATCCGCGAGACGCGCAACGCCGATGTGCCGCTTGCAGCCGATCATTTCCGCTATTTCGCCGGCTGCATCCGCGCCGAGGAAGGCACGCTGGCGGAACTCGACAACGACACGGTCGCGTATCATTTCCGTGAACCGATGGGCGTGGTCGCGCAGATCATTCCATGGAATTTCCCGCTGCTGATGGCAGCTTGGAAGATGGCGCCGGCGCTCGCCACAGGCAATTGCGTGGTGATCAAGCCCGCGTCCGACACACCGCTCAGTCTTGCGGTGCTGATGGACCTTACCGCCGACATCCTGCCACCTGGCGTGCTCAACGTGGTCAACGGCCACGGCTCCGAGGTCGGCGCGCCACTCGCCTCCAGTCCGCGCATCGCCAAGGTGAGCTTCACCGGCGAGACCACGACCGGACGGCAGATCATGCAGTATGCCGCGGAGAACCTGATCCCGAGCACCATGGAACTGGGCGGAAAGTCGCCCAACATCTTCATGGCCGACGTCATGGACGCCGACGATGCGTTCTTCGACAAGGCGCTGGAAGGCTTTGCGCTGTTCGCGTTCAACAAGGGCGAAGTATGCACCTGCCCCTCGCGCGCCCTCGTGCAGGAATTGATCTTCGACAAGTTCATGGAGAAGGCGGTCGCGCGCGTCGCGAATATCCGGATGGGCGACCCGCTCGACGCCAGCACGCAGATGGGTGCGCAGGCCTCACGCGGTCAGCTCGAAAAGATCCTCGGCTACATCGATGTCGGCAAGCAGGAGGGCGCACATCTGGCGACGGGTGGTGAACGCGCGCATCTCGGCGGCGAGTTCGAGAATGGCAACTACCTGCGTCCGACGGTGTTCGTCGGCCACAACAAGATGCGCATCTTCCAGGAGGAGATCTTCGGGCCGGTGCTGTCGGTGACCACGTTCAAGACAGTGGAGGACGCGATCGCCATCGGCAACGACACCATCTACGGCCTCGGCGCCGGCGTATGGTCGCGCAACGGCACCGTGGCATATCGCGTCGGCCGCGAGATCCAGGCCGGCCGCGTGTGGACCAACTGCTACCACATGTATCCGGCGCATGCGGCGTTCGGCGGCTATAAGCACTCGGGTTATGGCCGCGAGACGCACAAGATGATCATGGACCACTACCAGCAGACCAAGAACCTGCTGGTCAGCTACAGCCCGAACGCGCTTGGCTTCTTCTGAGCAGAGCGCCGCGCCGGCTCGGGTGCTGGTCACCGAGCAGGCCGGACGACTGGTGCGACAGTTGCGGGACCAATATGGTCCGCTACTGTTCCACCAGTCGGGCGGCTGCTGCGAGGGCAGCGCGCCGATGTGCCTGCGCAGCAGCGGCTTCCGGGTCGGCGCACGCGACGTGCTGCTCGGGGTTATCTCAGGCTGTCCGTTCTACGTCAGTGCCGTGCAGTTTCCCTATTGGGCGCACAGCCAGCTCACCATCGATCTGGTGGCGGATGGCGGCGACAGCTTCTCGCTCGAGGCGGCGGAGGGCGTGCGCTTCATCACCCGCTCGCGCGTGTTCACCGACGCCGAGATGTCCGCGGTGGATGCCGCCGGCCCGCCGCCGGTTGGGCCCGATGCGATGCTATGCGATGGGGGGCGCTACGCCACGGGAGGGCCCGATGGTGCCGGCAACAGCAGCTGCAACACCACCATCCAGGGATAGCGCGTATCCAGAACTTGCCCGTCCGGTGTCGCCAGTTTGCCGTCAGGTGTCACCGGCACGTGCTTCATCGTCACGGCGTCATCCACGTTGCCGCCGATCACGCTGATCTGTCCGGGCATCGAGGTGTCCACCACGATGTCGCAATGTCCTGGGAAATGCTCGGCCGGCAGGTCGTCGTAGCGCAGCGCGCGCGCATTGCCGCGGCCGAGGCAGATCAGGTCGCCCGGTTGCGGCGCGTAGCTCTCCGGACGTTCGGCGGTGATCAGCCATCCTGAAGTCTGACCGAGCGCCTGCTGCTTGGCGATGTCGATATAGTCGGAATGGCTGGCGGAATACGGGAACCGCGCGCCCGCGCCGGCAATGCGCATGACGTAGGAAACGAACGCCGCCGACCAGGCGTAGTCGCCGTCCTCGCTGGCGGGGAAGACATTGCCGTTCGCGTCGTGCTTGCCGGTCCAGGCGGCTTCAGGCGCACCCGCATTCAGCGCCAGCCACCAGTATTCGCCGATACGCTGCCACAGGCCTTGCTGCCGCTCCGGCTTGTCCTGCGGTGTCGCCGGGTGGTACGTGCCGGGCGGCGCGCTGTCGTCCACCGGCGAGCCGAACAGCCGCCATTCCCGCAATGTAACCGCCACCACCGCGTCGCGCGAGATCGGTTCGTACGGGACGCGCGCGAACGGCGGTACATGCGCGTCCGGCGCCGGCTGCGGCGCGGCACAGGCGGACAGCAGGGCGAGGGCCAGTAGCCAGGCAATGCGCATCAGCGTCTCCTCGCAGTCGCGTGCTTCTCCAGGCGGCTGAGCAGCCGCACCACTGGCCAAAGCAACATTCAGGTCGGGCAGCACGTTGCGCATTGCGCCCGAGGCCTAGAGGTCAGGCGTGCTCCGGAAATAGCGCAGCCAGCCCCTCCGCACTCGCATCGCAGCAGCCGCGTTCGGTGATCAGGCCGGTGACCAGGCGCGCCGGGGTAACGTCGAACGCTGGATTTGCCACCGCGCTGCCGACCGGTGCGACGCGCACCGTGGCAATCGTGCCGTCCGATGTGCGGCCGGTAACATCGGTCACCTCGACGGCGCCGCGCTGCTCGATCGGGATTTCAGCAATACCATCCGACACCGTCCAGTCGATCGTGGTGGACGGCAGCGCCACCCAGAACGGCACGTCGTTGTCGCGCGCCGCCAGCGCCTTCAGGTAAGTGCCGATCTTGTTGGCGACGTCGCCGCGGCGCGTGGTGCGGTCGGTGCCGACGATGATCAGATCCACGTCGCCGTGCTGCATCAGATGCCCGCCGGCGTTGTCCGCAATCACGGTGTGCGCGACGCCATGCCTGCCAAGTTCCCACGCGGTCAGCGCCGCTCCCTGGTTGCGTGGTCGCGTCTCGTCCACCCAAACATGCAGGTCGATGCCGGCGTCATGTGCGAGATAGATCGGCGCCAAAGCGGTACCCCAGTCCACTGTCGCCAGCCATCCGGCATTGCAATGGGTCAGGATGTTCACCCGCTGGTTCGGCTTCCCCGAGGCAGCCCGCTCGATCAACGGCAACCCATGACGACCAATCGCCTGGTTCTGCGCCACGTCCTCGTCGGCGATGGCAGCGGCTTCGGCGTAGGCGACGCGTTCCCTTTCCGCCGCCGGCGTGTTCCGGAGCCGCGTCAGCATGCGTTCCAGCGCCCAGCGCAGATTGATCGCGGTGGGCCGCGTCGTCGCCAGCAGCGCCGCGTCACGCTCCATCGCGGTGGACGAAGCGTCCTGCCGCAAGCCGAGACATAGGCCGTAGGCCGCAGTTGCCCCGATCAGCGGCGCGCCGCGCACCTGCATGGAGCGAATGGCATGCGCCGCCTGCGCGACATCGGTCAGCCGCACGATCTCCAGCGCCCAGGGTAGTTTTGTCTGGTCGAAAATGCGCACCGACCAGCCATCGTCCGCGTCGACCCAAATGGTTCGGTAAGATACTCCATCGATCCGCATGATTCTCAGACCCTTTGGTGCAGCACGCAGACCAGCGTGAACAGCCGTCGCGCCGTGGCGAAGTCGATGGCGATCTTGTCTGCGAGCCTCTCGCGCATCAGCGTGGCACCCTCGTCGTGCAGCCCGCGGCGGCCCATGTCGATCGCCTGGATGCGTTCCGATCGGCCTTCCTCCACCGCCTTGATGTGGCTGTCCACCAGCAGGTGATAGTCCTTCATAAGCCGGCGGAACGGGCCGAGGGCGAGGCCGACCACGGCCAGCCGCGTATTGTTCCCGCGGCGAATATCGAACACCAGCCTGCCGTCTCGCAGCGTGAGATGCAGGACGAACGGTCCGTGCACTTGTATTCCGGATTTGATGGTCAGCGGCGCGAAGTGGTTCTCGGCTGTCAGATCTGCGACGGCCTGGGCACGATCCGCCTCCAGGGCGGGCGGCAGGGTGGAAGGGATTTCACCGTCCAGCACTACGTGGGACAAGCGTCCCTCAACAATGCTGGCCGGCGGTCTGCTCATCCGATTTCGACGTCGGGCTTCAGCATGTTGAAGCTCAGCATCAGTCCCACCGTGGCGCCCTTGATCGGACGCAGCAAGCCGAGTGCCAGGACCAGCGTCAGCGGCAGGAAGATTGCCGACAGCACCCAGGTGGGCGGATCGTATAGCTTCTGTACGATGAGCATCGCGGGGATCACGATATGCCCGACGACCAGTATGGTGAAATAGGGCGGCGCATCATCGGCGCGCGCCAGCCCCAACGGAGTGCTGCAATGTTCACATTGCGGTACCACACGCAGGAAGCCGTCAAAGATCCGGCCCTTGCCGCAGACCGGGCAGCGTCCCCTCAAGCCGCGCCCCATCGCGGTCAGCAGTGACGGCACGGGCCAAGGGGGCAGCCGGGGTGTTCGGTCAGGCTGCCAGCGGGTCGGGGCCATGGATCATGTCCTTGCAGTTTCAGGAAAACTGGACTCCATATCGGCCTTCTTGATCGCGCTCGCCAGAGGATCGACACTATCCGCATGGCACGTATTCTGGTGGTCAACCCCAACTCGTCCATAGCCTGTTCCGCGGGCATCTACGCCGCGCTGGAACCGTTCCAGCTGCCTGGTGGGCCGGAATTCGAGGTCACGACGCTCGCCGATGGGCCACCGGCGATCTACGACTGGCGGGACTGGCACGGCGTGGTGGCACCGTTGTGCCGCCTGATCGAGCGCGAGCCGGCAGCGGCGTACGTGGTCGCCTGCGCATCCGATCCCGGCATCGAGGCGGCCCGATCGGCAACCCAGCGGCCGGTGTTCGGCGTGTTCCGCTGCGCCGTTGCAGTTGCGGTGGCGCGCGCCGAGCGGTTTGGCGTGATCGCCATCGTCGAAGCATCGAAGGCTCGGCATCTCGCCGCACTGCGGGCGATGGGTCTGGAGGGTCGGCTCGCCGCGGAGTTGGCGCTGAATGTCACGATGGAGACGCTGTTGCAGCCCGAAGCGGCGCGCGGTCGGCTGATCGCCGCCGCGCGCGGGTGCGTCGCAGCTGGCGCCGGCACCGTCATTCTCGGCTGTACCGGCATGGCGCATCACCGTGCCGTGGTGGAGGCTGCCACCGGCGTTCCAGTGATTGAACCATGCCAGGCGGCGGCCGGGATCGTGCTGAGCGCGATCCAGCCGGCAGTTATCACCCGCCTGGCGCCGGAGCAGATCGCCGTCTGAGTGGCAGGCGCCTATCTATGCCTTGATGTTCAGCTTGCTGGTTCCCGCTCCGGCATGCTTGGCAGTTTCCACTGCCTTCTGCGGCTTGTTGGCATCGTGGTTGCCGTGATGGCCGATGGCCTTCGCAGTCTTTGCCGCGGTCTGATTGATCTGGGCGGCCCAACCGGTACTGCCGGCAACAGCGCTGATCGCACTCATAAGGTGATTCCTTGTGCTCGGTTCGCGCCGTTTTGCCGCAGTCTGGCCGCGACTGAGTCGTCGGCGCCGCCATCATGCCTCGTCCTGGGTTACCGTCTCGCTAACGGCGCGTTCAAACGCTGACGTTCAGCTTGCGGACCTGAGGTTCCGTCACCTCTGCTTCGTTCGTCTTCGGTTTCGCCACGCGACGTGGACGAGGCTCCTTACCGCCGTCGCGTTTCGGTGTATCGTTTGGTTCCGGCGGTAGTCGCTCTGCGGCACGGACCGCGGCAGCGTTGATTCCACTCATCGTGATGCCCTTCCTCGAGCTATGACCGCCGATTACCGACGTGTGCGAGTTAGCAGACGATTAACGCGCCCGCCATGCCATGAGGTGGCGCACACTGTTGCATTCACGGAGGGCGCGTTTGGCGTGCGCCCGTCGGGAGCAGGCAGTCCCGTTGCCGGGAGTGGGCCAACTCAAGCGCCCCGGCATTGCGAGTCCCACATCAGCCGCTGGCCGACCGGCCCCGGATGACACCGTCATGCCCGCTCCGCCGTCGTCATGGCCGGACTTGTCCCGGCCATGACGACAGAATGTGCGTCGCTTTCTTGTTGGGAGCGCAGCGACGACGCAATGTCGTGCTCTGTACCCAACTGGCGGGAGATGGCTGCGTCGCCACGCTGATCGCAATGACACCGGTGCGATACCAGGCGCGTCACTCTGCCGCCTGCTTTATCCATTGCGCCGGGGCCACCGCACCCACCTGTTCGGTGATCCGCGTGTATGCTTCCGGCCTGCGGTGTTTCTCGAACGCGAAGATCGTTGTCCGTCCCAGCGTGCACATGTCCAGATTGCAGTCCGCGGTGATCAGCTCGTCGTCCCAGCTCGTTGCCATGGCGATGATCTCACCCTGCGGATTGACGATGATCGAGTGGCCGAACAGTTCGCAGCCATCCTCGGTGCCCGCCTTCGCCGTTGCCACCGCGAAACAGGCGTTCTGGTAGCAGCCCGCCTGGATCGACAGATGCGAGTGGAACACGCGCAGATGGTGCGCCTCGAATCCACCCGCCTCCATGTTCAAACTCGGCGTGTTATAGCCAAGCAGCACCAGCTCCACGCTCTGCAGTCCCAGCACACGCCAAGCCTCCGGCCAGCGCCGGTCACTGCAGATCAGCATTCCCATATTGATGCCGGTCACCCCGCCCATCGGCGCGCGGATTACCGGAAAGCCAAGGTTCCCCACCTCGAAATAGCGCTTCTCCAGGTGCTGGACCTTGCGCCGCGGATCGAACTCCGCGTGCCCCGGCAGATGCACCTTGCGATACTTCAGCATCACGTCGCCATCGGGATTCACCAGGATCGACGTGTTGAACCGCCGTCGCCGCACCGTGCCTGTTTCGTCCGGCTCCTCGGCAATCTCGGCATAGCCAAGATGGAAGCCGATGCCATATTGACGAGCCGCGGCGAACAGCGGCGCCGTCTCATTCGACGGCATCGCCGTCTCGAACCAGCGATCCGCCTCGGCGATGTCCGCGTGGTAGTGGCGCGGGAAGAACGTGGTCAGCGCCAGTTCGGGAAACACCACGAACTCCACGCCGCGCCGGTGCGCGCGCTCCATCAGCCGGATCATCCGCTCGATCGCGACGGAACGCGGTTCGGCCTGCTGGATTGGCCCCAATTGCGCGGCGGCAACGGTGATGCTCCGGCTGGTCACTGCACGGGCTCCCATATCAACAAAGGTCGGACGCTCACGCGCACTTCATGGCGCTGATGATCCGCCGTTAACTGGCTAACGTAGTGCACGATGCCCGGCACGACGGTGCCTGGCGGCAGGTCATGGGGGTTGATCCCGCCGATGTTCGCCTCGCAGACGAAGCGGAATGCGACATAACCGCCGGCGAGTGTATGGATGTTCTCGATTGTCACGTCTGCCGAAAGCTTGAACCGCCCGGCCAGGCTCTGGTGCACCAACGCGAGCGTATCGGGATCCGAGCAATTCGGCGGCACGATGTGGCTGCGCAGCCAGACCACGCATCCCGCCGCAAATGCCAACAGGGCAAATGCGGCGAGCGCCAGGGCACGCCGCAACGCTGGCCGCTTGCGCGGCCGATGCAGTGCGCTCAGCGCGTCTGTCGCCGTTGGAACCGTCCCGTGCCCGGCTTTGCCAGCACCGTTGCGCCGTCCCAGATCAGTGTGCCGCGCAGATACGTGGCGGCCACGCGCGCGCGCATTCTCCGCCCGTGATACGGCGACCAGCGCATCTCCGGCCGGTCCTGGATGCTTGTTTCGTCGAAGGTGAAATCGCCGCGTTCCAGCACGCAAAGGTCAGCATCCGAACTAACCCGGATCGCGCCCTTGGTCGGCCAAAGCCCGTGCATCTTCGCACTCCGTTCGGCGCAGTACGTCGCCATCAGCGTCGGCGACAGCCCGCGTTCGTCCAGCAGCGAGAACATCAGCGGCGCGAAACTCTGCATCCCCGTCAGCCCGGCGCCGTTGGCGAAGATGTCCGGCAGCGTCTTGCGTTCGATCGGCCATGGCGCGTGATCGGTGGAGACGTAGGCGATCTTGCCGGCCAGCAGGCAAACCCACATCCGCTCCACCTCGGCTGCGGTACGGAACGGCGGATTGCACTTCCCCTTGCCGCCCAGCCGCACGATGTCGTCCTCGGTCATGCAGAGATACTGGATGCATGCCTCGCCGGTGGTCTGCGCACCCATGCTGCGGAACGTCTGGGCGATCTCGAAGCCGCGCGACAGTGAGGAATGCGCGATATGCACATGCGCGCCGGTCTCCAGCGCCATCTCGAAAATCTCCAGGTCCGCCATCGTCTCGGCCAGCGGCGGGCGCGTGCGGCAATGCATGATCGGCTCGGTGCGGCCAGCCGATCGCGCCTGCGCGGTCAGCATCTCGACCAGCTCCTGGTCCTCGTTGTGGATTGCCACCGGCAGTCCGGTCTTGGCGATTTCGTGGAACGCCGCCAGCATCGTCGGATGGTCGATGCGTGGGAACCGCACCGCGTCGTACTCGTAGGTGGAGAGCTTGAACGCGGAGATGCCGCCGGCCGCCAGTTCGGGGATCGCGCCGACACCGCCGGTCTTCGTGATGGTGCCGTATAGCGCCATGTCGACATGCGCGGTCCGCTCCACCCAGCCGATCTTGTCCGCGAGGATCGCCGCATCGGTCACCGGACGTGGCACGTCGTACGGCATGTCGACGCAGGTCGTGACGCCACCCGCTGCCGCACTCTTTGTCGCGCTCTCGATGCCGGGCCAGCCGGTGGAGGATGATGTGTGCATGTGCCCGTCCACCAGGCCGGGCAGAATCAGTTTGCCGCCGTGGTCGATTGTCTCCGTCGCCGGCGGTGGCGCGCCTTCGCCGATCGCCGCGATTGTCTCGCCGCGCACCGCCACGTAGCCGTGTGGGATGATCGCTTCGGAGGTGACCACCTCGCCAATGATCACCCGATCGAATGGTGCTGACACTATATATATGTATCCCCGGCACTGAGTTGCGTCGCGGCGCGCTTGCCGTTGCGGAGCCGCCATCTTACGAAGGATGGCACGAAGGCTAGACCGCGCACGGACGCCAGCCAAGCCTGCCGTTCCGCGCCCGATGGCTTATCGCATTGGGGCTATCGAACGGAGGAAACGCATGATCCTGCACGACGTGAGGGTGTACCCGTCCAAAGCGAACCTGAAGCGCGAGGATCAGCTCGCGTGGAAGATCGCCGCCGTCGCCGCCGACAAGGTGGCGGTGGACAAGGACGTCACTGCGATGATCGTCAACCGGATCATCGACAATGCCTCGGTGGCGATCGCCTCGGCCAACCGGCACGCCATCGTTTCCGCACGCGACGCGGCGCTGGGGCATCCGCGCAAGAACGCTGCCACGGTGTTCGGCGTGGCATCGGGAAAGACCGTCAGCCCCGAATGGGCCGCCTGGGCAAATGGCACCGCGGTGCGCGAACTCGACATGCACGACACATTCCTCGCCGAGGACTACTCGCATCCCGGCGACAATATCCCGCCGATTCTTGCAGTGGCGCAGACCATGGAGAAGTCGGGACGCGACCTGATCCGCGGCATCGCCACCGGCTATGAGATCCACATCGACCTCGTACGTGCGATCTCGCTGCACAAGCACAGGATCGACCACATCACCCATCTCTGCCCCGGCCAGGCTGCCGGCATCGGCACGCTACTCGGCTTGAAGCAGGATGTGATCTATCAGGCGGTGCAGCAGGCGGTGCACGTCAGCGTGACCACCCGGCAGTCACGCAAAGGCGAGATCAGCTCATGGAAAGCCTATGCCCCCGCACATGCCGGCAAGCTCGCGGTGGAGGCGGTGGACCGCGTCATGCGCGGTGAAGGTGCACCGAGCCCGATCTATGAAGGCGAGGATTCGGTAATCGCCTGGGTGCTCGACGGGCCCGATGCGCATTACCGGGTTCCGCTGCCGGCGCCAGGCGAAGCGAAGCGTGCGATCCTCGACAGCTTCACCAAGCAGCACAGCGCCGAGTACCAGTCGCAGGCGCTGATCGACCTGGCGTTCCGCATGCGCGGACAGATTTCCGACCTCGAGAAGATCGAGCGGATCACCATCCACACCAGCCATCACACGCATGCCGTGATCGGCACCGGCGCCAACGATCCGCAGAAGATGGACCCGAAGGCGAGCCGGGAGACGCTCGACCACTCCATCATGTACATCTTCGCGGTCGCCTTGCAGGACGGCCGCTGGCACCACGTGGACAGCTACACGCCGCGCCGCGCCGGTCGCGCCGACACAGTGCGGCTCTGGCACAAGGTCGAGACGCGCGAGGATCCCGAGTGGGAGCGCCGCTATCTCTCCACCGATCCGGCCGAGCAGGCATTCGGCGGCCGCGTCGAGATCCTGATGCAGGATGGCAGCCGCATCGTCGATGAGATGGCGGTGGCCAACGCTCATCCGCTTGGCGCCAAACCATTCGTCCGCGACGACTACATCAACAAGTTCGTCACACTGACCGACGGCATCATCTCCACCCGCGAGGCGAATCGGTTCCTGGAAGCGGCGCAGGACCTGCCGCGGTTGAAGGCCGGAGAGCTGCATCGGTTGAACGTCGTGCTGCCCGCCGGTGCGCTTGCTATCGGCAAGCCGGGGATTTTCTGACACTCCTTTTGCCGATGACGGCGACGCCGTCCCCCCTGTCATTGCGAGGCGCGCAGCGACGAAGCAATCTCCATCAGTCGTGCGCGCCAGGCGGGACGGGGATTGCCGCGTCGCTGACGCTCGTCGCAATGACAGCGACCACAGAACAAGGAGACACACTCATGAGCGACACCGCAGCAATTCCGAACCGGGCGAAGAAGGGCGTTGGCCTGTCCGGAGTCACCGCCGGCAACACCGCGCTGTGCACCGTAGGGCGCACCGGCAATGACCTGCACTACCGCGGCTACGACATTCTCGACGTCGCCGAGACCTGCGAGTTCGAGGAAATTGCCTACCTTCTGGTGCACGGTACGCTGCCGACCCGCGCTGGATTGGCCGGCTACAAGGCGCGGCTGCGTGCCTGGCGTGGCTTGCCGGCATCAGTGAAGCAGGCGCTGGAAACACTGCCACCGGCGGCGCATCCGATGGACGTGATGCGCACGGCCGTTTCCGCTCTCGGCTGTGTGCTGCCGGAGAAGGACGACCAGAATGCGCCTGGCGCACGCGACATCATCGACCGGCTGATGGCCTGCCTCGGGTCAGCGCTGCTCTACTGGTACCACTACGCGCACAACGGCAAGCGGATCGACGTGGAGACCGACGACGACTCGATCGGCGGGCATTTCCTGCACCTGCTGCATGGCAAGCCGCCCAGCGACATGTTCGTCCGCGCCATGCACACCTCCCTGATTCTCTATGCCGAGCATGAGTTCAACGCCTCGACCTTCACTTGCCGGGTGGTCGCGGGCACGGGTGCGGACATGTATTCGGCCATCACCGCCGGCATCGGCGCGCTGCGTGGACCGAAGCATGGCGGCGCCAACGAGGTCTCGTTCGAAATTCAGAGCCGCTACGCCACGCCCGATGAGGCGGAGGCCGACATCCGCAAGCGTGTCGCCAACCGCGAGGTGATCATAGGATTCGGCCATGCCGTGTACACGATCGCCGATCCGCGGAACAAGGTGATCAAGGAAGTGGCGCGACGGCTGTCGAAGGAAGCCGGCTCGATGAAGCTGTTCGATATCGCCGACCGGATCGAGGCAGCCATGTCCGACGCCAAGAAGATGTTCGCCAACCTCGACTGGTTCAGCGCCATCTCCTACCACATGCTCGGCGTGCCGACCGCGATGTTCACGCCGCTGTTCGTGATCGCACGCACCTCCGGATGGGGCGCGCATGTCATGGAACAGCGCATCGACAACAAACTGATCCGTCCGACTGCGAACTACATCGGGCCCGAAAACGTACCGTTCGTACCCATCGCCGAGCGTGGCTGAGTAGAACTCTCGAACGCTGAACACACCGCCGCGACAGCGATGTCGCGGCGGTTTTGTGTGACATCGATGCATCGCATTGCATCGCGTGCGCATATTTTTCATCGAGCTTGCGACGAAACGGTTGCTTTTTGTTGACAGCCATGGGCGAGACGCGGAATAGCGGATTCGGTGTGCGCGAATCCAATTCGCATTGAATCGATAAGTCGCACGCGACAACAGAAGGACGGTCCATTGACCGCAGCCTTGTCCAGGTGAAGCAAAGCCGATCGAGCATCGACGTCGGATGCGGAATCGCAGAAGCGACGAAGACAGCAGCGCAGCAGATACCGTGCGCCAGATCCCTTCGTCGTGTCGCTGGACATGTGCGGCCGTGGCACGCGTGGCAGACGATGGCCCACGCTGGATCGCCGGCCCGATGAAGCTGGCCTGCCTGCATGCTCTGATCGCTGCGGCAGGCTTGGTGCGGAACCGGCTGCAAGGGCGGCCGTTGGTCAACCGCGCGACAAAAACCAACGACACCAGAAGGAGTTCCTACAGGTGAGCAACGACGAAACCACCACCACCGAACAGCCGCGCGCTCAGGCGCTGGCGATGCGTGCCGGCGGCAAGAAGAAGGCTGCGCCGAAGAAGAAGGCTGGACGCAAGGCTGGTCCGAAGAAGGCTGCTGCGCGCAAGACCGTTGGGCGCAAGAAGGCAGCGGGCCGCAAGGCTGCACCGAAGAAGGCAGGCCGCAAGGCTGGCGCGAAGAAGAAGGCCGCTGCGAAGAAGGCCGGTGCGAAGAAGGCTGGCAGAAAGAAGGGCGCGCCGAAGAAGAAGGCTGCCAGAAAGACCGGCGGACGCAAGAAGGCCGCTGCAGCCGCGGCTCCCTCCGCTGACTCGATGCCGTCAGGTAGTTCTGAGTCGATGAACTGAGTTCACGCCGATCCCGGCCCCATGCGTGGGGCCGGGCTGGACGCGTAGAGGGCGCCAACAGGCGCCCTTTCCTTTATGTGGCTTATGTGGTCTGCGCAGGCAGACTATCCGCGTCTTTCTCAGCCGAACGTCGTCAGCAGATCATCCACCTGGCGCCCTGACAGCAGACGCGGCGCCGTGCCACGCAGCAGCAGATAGAGCTTCGCTGCTTCTTCCAACTCCTCCGCCGCATACACCGCAGCGATCAGAGTCTTGCCAGATACCACGGGACCATGATTGGCCAGCAGCACCGCGCGCGCGTTGCGCGCCGCCGCGTGGATCGCCGGCTCCATCGCCGGATCGCCGGGCCGATAGTACTCGACGATCGGCATGCTCCGCCCGACTCGCATCACGAAATACGGCGTCAGTGGCGGGATGGGATTCGCGGCGTCGACATCGGGCAGACAGGCGACTGCTGTTGCCATGGTGGAGTGCAGATGGACCACCGCACCGGCGTCCTCATTCGCGCGATAGAAGGCGCGGTGCATGAACACCTCCTTCGATGGCTTGTCGCCGCCGATGTGCTGGAAGTCGGCATCGAGCCGCGACAACCGCGCCGCGTCCAGCCGTCCCAGGCTCGAGTTGGTCGGCGTGATCAGGTAGCCATCGGCCAGGCGCACGCTGATATTGCCGGCGCTGCCGACGGAGAATCCGCGAGCAAACAGACTGGCAGCGAGCTCGACGAGCAGCCCGCGGGTGTCGTCCTCGGTCATGTTTGGTTTCGGGCGAATGCCCGCCCCTCTGTTGTCATTGCAGCACTTCGAATGCCTTCAGGAAGAAATCGCGGCCGCCGAAGTTGCCCGACTTCAGCGACATCAGCAGCGGCGTCGTGCCGCCTTCCGCATAGGTCCACGGCACGCCGGGATCGATCTCCGCGCCGATGCGCAGGCTGTGAACGCCTAGCCGCGACACCACGGCACCGGCGGTCTCGCCACCGGCTACCACCAGCCGCCGCACGCCGTGCGCCACGAGGTGTTCGGCGATGTTCGCCAGCGTGTGTTCGATCAGTGCACCCGCGGCTTCGCGGCCGAGGCGCTGCTGCAACGCCGTCACCTGCTCCGGCGGTGCTGATGCGGCGATCACCACCGGTGCTGCTCCAAGCTTGTCCGCCAGCCAATCGCGCGCTGCCGCACTCATGCGATCGGCGTCCGGCATCGCGAGCGGATCGAGCTGCAGCACGGGCACGTGCTCGCGCGCGAAGCCGAGTTGCCCAAGTGTTGCGCGCGAGCAGGAACCCGCCAGTACGGCGGCGTGACCGTCCAGCATCGGCAGCGCTGCCGCATCGCCCTGTGCCGGCAGTTTGCCGGCGCGGCGGAAATTTTCCGGCAATCCCATTGCGACACCGGAGCCGCCGGTGATCAGCGCATGGTGTTCGGCCGCTTCGCCGATCGACAGCAGATGCGAGTCGCTCACCGCATCGACGATGACGTAGCGACGGCCCTGTTCCTTCAGCGCGGTCATCGCCTGGCGGATTGCCATGGCGCCCTGCTCGACCGTCGCGTACGGTACCAGCCCCACCGTGCCTTCGGTCTGGCGCGACAGCACGCGGACCAGATTGGCATCGGTCATCGGCGTCAGCGGATGGTGCTCCATGCCGCTTTCGTTCAGCAGCACGCCGCCGACGAACAAGTAGCCCTGATAGACACTGCGCGCGTTGGCCGGGAACGCCGGACAGGCAAGCGCGAAGCCACAACCCAATGCGGCGATGAGCGCATCGGCGACCGGGCCGATGTTACCGGCATCGGTGCTGTCGAAGGTGGAGCAGTACTTGAAGAAGAACTGCTGGCAGCCGGCATCGCGCAGCCAGGCGAGCGCGGCCAGGCTTTCCTCCACCGCGTGTCGCACCGGTGCGGTGCGCGACTTCAGCGCGACCACGACGGCATCCGCATCGGGCGGGCGCTCACCGGGGCGTGGCACTCCGATGAGCTGCACCGTGCGCAGGCCGCCACGCACCAGCATGGAGGCGAGGTCGGTCGCTCCGGTGAAGTCATCCGCTATCGCACCCAGCAGCATGGCGTCATCCTCCCGGTGGCAGTGCCAGTATGTCGCGGTGGCCGATGCGGATGGCAAGCCTCGCGCGAATCGCCTGCCGCAAACGCACTTCCTGCCAAGCCGTGATGGCGCGGCTGCGCGCGGGCCGCGCGTTGCGTGCGGCATCGGCGGCGCCATCGATCAGGGCGCGCTGCATGCGGAGCGCGGTGCGCGGGATGCGCCAGTCTGTCGGGGCCGAAGCGGTCACGAAACCCCGTGCCGCGAGCGCTTGCAGTGCGACAGCCGGCGCGGTTGCGCCAAGTGCCGGTCCGAAGCTCTTGTCGCGCCGCTGGTCGTGGCGGAACGCCGATCGCACGAGTGCGTCGTGCGGATGGCGGGGTTGCCAGGCATCGTGGCCATCCGCTGTCAGAGAGGCAAGGAAGGGGACACGCAGCAGGTCCAACAACCGTCCGAGCCATGCCGGCGAGGCAAGGTCGAGCAATGCGCTGCACAGCATCGCATCGACGTCGAACCACTGTTTATTGTCATGCGGCAGCGTCAGATCGCACTGCACAGCCTGCATGCTCCAGAGCCCCTTTGGTGTCGAGACCAGCAGCGTGTCGTTCGGTGCCGTGGCGGCGAAGCCAAGTCGCCGAGCCCAGGCAGCGGTACGTCCGAATGCTTCCTCCAGCAACACTGCATCTGTGTCGATCAGGATCCAGTCCTGCCGGCGTCCGATGATCGGCGCCAGGAAGCGGAACAGGCTGCCGGTTCCGGCCCCGAGATCGATCAGGCGCGGGCGCGCCGGAAGGCGATCGGCAAGCCGGCGGGACAATGCGATGCTGCGCGCGGCGTGGTCGAACGGCTCGCGCAGGGTGAGCCAATCGGTGTCAAAGCGTTCCGGCCGTTGCACTACCATGACGAGGGCCGCGCGACCACGCGAGATCGGCTGCCACTACAACGAACGGAGGTGCCGCAACCGCAGCTCACCCCGCCAGAGCCTGGGCAAATTCCCTCGCCTGCGTCTGCCAACTCGGCAAGGTCTGTCCCACCTGCCATGCGGCTTCCGCCATGGTGCGCCGCAGGTTCGCGCCGAAGATCAGCCGGCGCAGTGCCTTCGACAGATTGTTGTAATCGCCGGTCGGCAGCACCACGCCTGACTCTGGCGTCACCAGTTTTCCGGCCGCGCCGCCCGAGCAGACCGCCACCGGCAGGCCGCGCTTCAACGCTTCCGCCACTGCCATGCCGTAGCCTTCCCAATGCGTCGCCAGCGCGAACAGATCAGCCGCACGCCACAGCTCTTCCAGCGCGGCATCGACCACTTCGCCGGCAAAGCGCACGCGATGGTTAATGCCGAGTTCCTCGGCGAGCGCCACCAGCGCGCGGGCGTGAATCGGATCGCGGTCAGGTGAACCGACAATGGTCAGCTGCCAGTCAAGGTCGAACAGCCGAGCCATCGCGCGCAGCAGCACATCGTGACCCTTGCGCGGCACCGGCGTACCGATCGAGATGATGCGGCAGGTCGGCCCGCCGGAACCGAGACTGCGTGGCGCATCATCGGTGCCTGGGACGACAACCTTGATGCGATCGGGTGCGACGCCGAAGCCGGCAGTGAGTTCTTCACCAGTCGTCTCACTGGTAACAATGATACGCACCAGCCTGCGCAGCAGACGCTGCTCGGTCGCCAACAGCGCGGCGCGGTCGGCTTCGCTGAAGCCGGTCTCCAACGCGGTCGGGTGATGGATCAGCGCGATCGCATTCCGCGCGGCCAGTGCATCTTCCATTCCGGCGAAGGCGGGCAATGCGAGGCCGTCGATGATCGGCCGCGACGCATCGGGCAATGCGGCACAGGCGGCGGATGCGGCATCCCGCGCGGTGGCATCGACCAACGGGTGGCTGCCTGTCAGTTCGACGAGCTGCACGGTATGGCCCGCCTTGCGCAGGCCGGCGACGATGCATCGGTCATAGCGATAGCCACCGGAGACCGCATCGAACGGCGCGGGGACGATCAGCGAGACATGCATCAGGCGAGCGACCCCTCGTATGCGGCCCAGGCGTTCGGGCTTTCGCGCAGCAGGATCCTCAAATCCGTGACGCCACGGCCGCCTTCACCAAGCCGCCCGTCGCGACAGGCCGCGGCGAGCAGGCCATGAATGTGGAACGCCATGTGTTCGGTCGTTGTGTTGATGCCAGCGAAGGTCGCGTTGTCGTCCAGGTTGCTGTAGTCGAGGGCGTCGAGCACCCGGCGCAGTTCGGTCTTGGCCAGGCCGATATCCACCAGAAGCTGCAGGTGGTCGAGCTTCGGGGCGCGGAACTCGGCTTCCACCGCGAAGGTCGCGCCGTGCAGTCGCTGGGCCGGACCGAATTCCTCGCCGCGGAAACTGTGGGCAATCATGATATGGTCGCAGACCGTCAGGCTGAACATTCACTCGCCCCCATAGCTGATAACGTGACACAGGCCGCCCGGTGTGAGGATGCGCGGCATCGCCTCCGGCATATTGTCGAACCGCGTCGGCCCGTCCAGCAGCGCGTCATAGGCGGGATCGGCCAGCAGTTCGAGCGCAAGTGCCAGCCGCTCCGCATGACTGCGGCGACCGCGCATCGCTGGCGCGATAGCACCGACCTGCGTAGCGATCAGGCGCAGTCTCCGCGCGTGGAATGCCTCGCCGAGTGGAAGCGATGGCGCGTGATCGCCGAACCAGCTTGCCTCGACGATGCGCGCCTCGAACGCGGCGCAGTCCAGCGCCAGCCGAAGTCCTGCTTCGCTGGCAGAAGCATGTACGATCAGGTCCTGTTCGCGTGGAGCACGGTCCGGTGCTGCGAAGGCGCAGCCCAGCCGCCGCGCCAGCGTCTCGCGCGCGGTATCGATGTCTACCACGGTGACGCGCGCCGCCGGCAGACGTGCCAGCAACGAAGCGGCCAGCAGACCGACGACGCCGGCGCCGATCACCAGCATGCGCTCGCCGGCCAGAGGTGCGGCGTCCCACAGCAGGTTCAGCGCGGTTTCCATGTTCGCCGCCAGCACCGCGCGAGCAGTCGGCACGGCGTCGGGCACGGCAATGCACATCGCCGCCGGCGCGAGGAACACGTCCTGATGCGGATGCAGCACGAAGACGCGCCTGCCATCGCCGTCGCGACCGACGGCGCTGTAACCGTATTTGACCGGAAACGGGAACTGCCCGCCCATGAGCGGCGCCCGCATCGACCCGTACTGGCTCGGCGGCACGCGACCGGCGAACACCAGTGCCTCGGTGCCGCGCGATACGCCGCTTGCCAGCGTGCGCACCAGGACCTGATCCGCACCGACAGCTGGTAACGTCTCCTCGTAGATTTCCCCCTGGCCTGGCGCGACCGTCCAAAAGGCGCGCGCCGCTGTCATGTGTGGCTGCCCGTCCGGGCGCGCGAAAGCGGAATATCGACCAGCAGATCCGCACCGATCCGATGCACCGACCAGTCGAAGCGCAAGCTTTCGGTCAGCGTTGGCGCCTCGGGCAACGTGAAGGCGGGTATGCCGGAGCCGATCAGCAGCGGCGCGATGGTGACGTGCAGCCGGTCCAGCGCGCCGGCCGCGAGGAAGCGAGACACCGTGATGCCGCCGCCCTCGACGAACACGCGTCGTAGCCCGCGCGCCGCCAGCGCTGCGAGCACGGCGACGATGTCCAACCCCTCGCGTGCACGCGGCAGCCGCAGCACCGGCGCCATGCCGAGACGGTCGCCCCCGCCAGCATCGCGGGCGCACAGCAGCAGCGTCTCCGGTGCTTCGCGGAAGACACGATACCGCGCGTCGAGCCTGCGGTCGGTATCCAGTACCACGCGCACCGGCGACGGTCCCTCGACCTCGCGCGTGGTTAGTTGCGGATCATCAGCGCGCACGGTGCCGGCGCCGATCACCACGGCATCGAACAGCGCGCGCAGGCGATGGGTGTGGACGATATCCGCCTGCCCGCTGATCCAATGCGATGCGCCACTGGCTGTGGCGATCCGCCCATCCAGCGACTGCGCGATCCGGCCGAGCACGTAGCAGCCATCGGCCGCCGTCGGCGGATCGAGCAACGGGCCGTAGAGCGGCGACAGTCCCTCGTCCGCCGAGGCGCGGCGCAGCAGGCGGCGCCAGGTCTCCGGTGCCAGCGTGGTCATGCACCGGCAGTAACATGCCGGCGGAGGCACCGGTAGTTCAGGGTCGCGTGATGGCATGGGACGGCACCGTCGGATGGCGCTTCCCACCAGGGCCGCGGCGGTGCATTGCGGTGGCGGACGCCGGTGGTGTTGCTCGGGCCGGTCGAGAGCTTGCAGGAGAGATCGCCAGATGATTCGCTTGGCGCATGAAACGGAGGCACAAGCGGTGCGCGACACCGTGTATGCGGCGTACCGTCACTACATCGACCGCATCGGCAAGCCGCCGGAACCGATGCTGGACGACTACGCACAGCGCATCGCCGCCAGCCAGGTCTGGGTGCTGGAGGATGCGCGGCGAATTGTCGGCATCCTGGTGCTGGAAGCCGGACCACAAGGTGTTCTGCTCGACAACGTCGCGGTGCTGCCGGATTGGCAGGGGAAGGGCTACGGCCGTGCGCTGATCGAATTTGCCGCGAGTGAGGCGCTGCGGCGGGGTTTTCCGGCGATCAGCCTGTACACCCACGCGCTGATGACCGAGAATATCGCGCTTTATTGCCGGATTGGCTTTTCCGAAACTCACCGTGTCAGCGAGCGGGGTTACGATCGGGTCTACATGACCAAGCAGCTGACATAGCTCCCCCCGGTCGGACCATCCCCAGAGTCCTTATACTGTTATGGCCGTCCCGGGGCGCGTCGCGGGGATCCGTCCCGGCCATGACGGTGAACGCCGCGCAAGGGGCCTGGCAGCTAGCGCTCCACGCACATCGCCACGCCCATGCCGCCGCCGATGCACAGCGTTGCCAACCCCTTCTTCGCATCGCGCTTCTGCATTTCGTGCAGCAGCGTGATCAGTACGCGGGCACCGGACGCACCGATCGGGTGACCGATGGCGATCGCGCCGCCGTTCACGTTCACCTTGTCGGTGTCCCAGCCGAGGTCCTTGTTCACCGCAAGCGCTTGCGCGGCGAACGCTTCGTTGGCCTCGATGAGGTCCAACTCGTCGGTCTTCCATCCCGCGCGCGCCAGCGCCTTGCGCGTGGCGGGAATCGGGCCGGTGCCCATCACTGCCGGATCAACTCCCGCCGTGGCGAACGCCGCGATGCGCGCCAGCGGCTTCAGTCCGCGCTTCGCGGCTTCCGATGCGCTCATCAGTACCAGCGCCGCCGCGCCGTCGTTGATGCCGGACGCGTTGCCCGCAGTCACGGTGCCGTCCTTGCTGAACGCCGGACGCAGGCGAGCCATCGTCTCCATGCTGGCGTCGTGGCGGATGTACTCATCGTCACTGACCACCACGTCGCCCTTACGGGTCTTCACCGTTACCGGCGTGATCTCGTCCTTGAAGCGGCCCGACTTCTGCGCCGCGCTCGCCTTCTGCTGCGAGGCCAGCGCGAATTGGTCCTGCTGCTCGCGCGTGATCTGATACTTGGTGGCGACGTTCTCCGCCGTATTGCCCATGTGATAGCCGTGGAATGCGTCCCACAGTCCGTCCTTCAACATCGTGTCGATGAATTCCAGCCCGCCCATCTTCTGCCCGGCGCGCAGATACGCCGAATGCTGCGACAGGCTCATGCTCTCCATGCCGCCGGCCGCGACGATGGCGCTTTCGCCGGTACGGATCTGCTGCGCGGCAAGTGCCACCGCGCGGAGGCCCGAGCCGCAGACCTGATTTATGCCGAACGCGGTCTTGGCATCCGGCAGCCCCGCGGCGCGCGCGGCCTGACGGGCGGGATTCTGCCCTTCGCCGGCGGCCAGCACCTGACCCAGGATCACTTCATCAACGTCGGCTGCTTCGACGCCGGCGCGTTCGAATGCTGCCTTCAGCGCGACCGTGCCCAATTCGTGCGCCGCCAGCGTGCCCAGGGCGCCGCTGAAGCTGCCTACCGGTGTGCGGGCGGCGGAGACGATGACGATGTCGTCCATGTCTGGCTCTCCTCTTGCGGGCTGGCAGACTAGCGCCGCCCGATGCCTCTGGCCATGTAGGCGCGAAGCGGGACAATATCAGCCCGACAACAATGCATGGGAGCACGCCCTTGACCGACGCTGCACCGAGCTATGTGCATGGCGCCAGCAACGTCGCCCTCCTTGGCGAGACGATTGGCTGCCACTTCGACCGCACCGTTGCGCGCTGGGGCGACCGGCCCGCGCTGGTCGTGCACCAGCAGGGCGTACGCTGGAGCTATCGCGAACTGGGCGAGAAGGTCGATGCGTTCGCCGCCGGGCTGGTCGCGCTCGGGCTGCAGCCGGGCGAACGGATCGGCATCTGGTCGCCGAACAATGCCGAATGGGTGGTGACGCAGTTCGCCACCGCCAAGGCCGGGCTGATCCTGGTGAACATCAACCCGGCGTACCGGCTGTCCGAAGTTGAATATGCGCTGAACAAGGTCGGCTGCCGGGCGCTGATCACCGCGACGTCGTTCAGGGCCTCCGACTATGTCGGGATGATCAACACGCTGGCGCCGGAATTGCGCCATGCGCGCCCCGGCCACCTCGATGCAGCGAAACTGCCGTCGTTGCGGACGGTGATCCAGATCGGCGATACGCCAGCGCCGGGCATGATCCCGTTCGACAGTGTGTACAGCATGGGCGCCGCGTCGCACCGTGCACGACTGGCCGAACTGGCGGGCACGTTGCAGTTCGACGAGGCGATCAACATCCAGTTCACGTCAGGCACTACCGGGCTGCCGAAGGGCGCCACGCTGACTCACCACAACATCCTCAATAACGGATACTTCCTCGGTCAGGCGATGCGCTACACCGAGCAGGACAAGGTCTGCATCCCGGTGCCGCTGTATCACTGCTTCGGCATGGTGATCGGCAATCTGGCCTGCATCACGCATGGTTCCGCGATGGTGTACCCAGGCGAGGGCTTCGATCCGCTAGCCACGTTGCAGACCGTGGCGGAGGAACGCTGCACGTCGCTCTACGGTGTGCCGACCATGTTCATCGCCCAGCTCGAGCATGCGGATTTCGGGAATTTCGACCTGACCAGCCTGCGCACCGGCATGATGGCCGGCGCGCCATGCCCGATCGAGGTGATGCGCCGCTGCATCCGCGACATGCACCTGCGCGAGATGACGATCGGCTACGGCATGACGGAGACCAGCCCGGTCAGCACGCAGACGGCGCTGGATGATCCGGTGGAGCGGCGCGTCTCGACGGTCGGGCGCGTGCATCCCCATGTCGAGGTGAAGATCGTTGATGCCGAGGGGCGCGTGGTGCCGCGCGGCACGGCCGGCGAATTCTGTACCCGCGGCTACTCGGTGATGCTCGGATATTGGGACGATGCGGAGCGCACCGCACAGGCGATCGATGCGGCGGGCTGGATGCACACCGGCGACCTGGCGACGATGGATGCTGACGGCTATTGCAACATCGTCGGGCGGATCAAGGACATGGTGATCCGTGGCGGCGAGAATGTGTATCCGCGCGAGATCGAGGAGTTCCTGTATCGTCATCCCAAGATCCAGGATGTGCAGGTGTTCGGTGTGCCGGATGAGCGTTATGGCGAGGAGCTGTGCGCCTGGGTCAAGCTGCGCGCCGGCGAAGTGCTGACAGCGGAGGAGGTGCGGGAATTCTGCCGCGACCAGATCGCACACTACAAGGTGCCGCGGCATATTCGGTTCGTCGACGAGTTCCCGATGACGGTGACCGGCAAGATGCAGAAGTTCATCATGCGCGAGCGCATGGTTGCGGAATTGGGCGTGAAGGAAGCGGCGACGGCGTGATCCAGGTCATGCCCACTCTGTCATTGCGAGCAGCGCCAGCGACGAAGCAAGCTCCCGCCAGTCGTGCGCGCAATACACGTGGGAGATTGCTTCGTCGCTGACGCTCCTCGCAATGACAGGGGGGCGGGTGGGGCACCGCGATGACCAACTGATGGTGGACCCGCGGCTTCGCGTGTATGGTGCGGAGCGGCTGCGGGCAACACGCAACAGGATGAGGAAACAGAGCCATGCGCTGGGCACGTTTCGAGCAGAACGGCACACCGACCTACGGCGTGGTGGAGGGCGACCAGATCATTCCGGTGCACGGCTCGCCATTCGACAGTTGGGAACGCACGTCCACCATGCTGAAACTGTCGGATGTGAGGCTGCTGATCCCAGTGGAACCGCCAACCTTCTATGCCGCCGGCCTGAACTACGCCGACCATGTGCGCGAGGCGGCCGAGAAACTCGGCTTGAAAGTGGAACTGCCGACCAACGCGGATGCAGGCTATCGCGCCAACAACGCGCTGATCGCGCATGGCGAGAACATCGTCATTCCAAAGGATGCCACCGAAATGGTCCAGTACCGAGGGCGAACTGGTGGTGGTGATCGGCCGCAAGTGCAAGCATCTGACACGCGACAATGCGCTTTCCGCTGTTCTGGGCTACACGATCGGCAACGACGTCAGCGAGCGGACCTGGCAGAAGAGCGATCGCACGCTTTGGCGGGCGAAGAACACCGATACGTTCAAGCCGATGGGCCCGTGGATCGAGACCAATGTGACGTTGGAAAATCTGGTCACCAAGGTGCGGCTGAACGGCAAGGAGATGGTCGCCTTCCCGACCAATCACATGGTGTTCGGCGTGGTGGATTTCCTGGTGGCGATGACACGATACCTGACGCTGTATCCCGGCGACGTGCTGTGGATGGGCACCGAGGGTGCCACGGCGAACATGAAGCACGGCGATGTCTGCGAGATCGAGATCAGCGGCATCGGCACGTTGCGCAATCAGGTGGTGCGGGAGAGCTGACATGGCAATGCAGCGCGAGGTTGTCGTCGTATCCGGTGTGCGCACCGCTATCGGCGATTTCGGTGGCGGACTGAAGGACGTCGCGCCGACCGATCTGGGCGCTCAGGTGGTGCGCGAGGCGTTGTCGCGTGCCGGTGTCGGCGGCGACGAAGTGGGACAGGTGGTGTTCGGCAACGTGATCCACACCGAGCCGAAGGACATGTACATGGCGCGCGTAGCGGCGATGAATGCCGGTGTGACGAAGGACGCACCGGCGCTGACGTTGAACCGGTTGTGCGGATCGGGACTTCAGGCAATTGTGTCGGCGGCGCAGACCATCATGCTGGGCGATACCGACATCGCGGTGGGCGGCGGCGTCGAGAGCATGAGCCGTGCGCCGTACCTGGCGCAGGGTGTGCGTTGGGGCGCGCGCATGGGCGACGCGGCGATGATCGACATGATGCTGGCTGCGCTGCACGACCCATTCGACAACATCCATATGGGCGAGACGGCGGAGAACCTGGCGGAGAGCCACCAGATCACGCGGGGCGATCAGGATGCGCTGGCGGTCGAATCGCATCATCGAGCGGCGCGGGCGATTTCCGAAGGACGGTTCAAGCGGCAGATCCTGCCGATCAAGCTGAAAACGCGACGCGGCGAGACCGTGTTCGATACCGACGAACACGTGCGGGCCGATGCGAGTGCCGAAGACCTGGCGAAGCTGCGTCCGGTGTTCCGCAAGGATGGCACAGTGACCGCGGGCAATGCGTCCGGTATCAACGATGGTGCGGCGGCCGTTGTGCTGATGGATCGCGAAACAGCGGAGAAGCGCGGCGCGAAGCCGATGGGTCGGTTGGTGGCGTACGCCAACGCCGGCGTTGATCCGAAGATCATGGGCATTGGGCCGGTACCGGCGACGCGGCTGGCATTGCAGCGCGCCGGGCTGGCGCTGGCAGATATCGATGTGATCGAAAGCAACGAAGCGTTCGCCGCGCAGGCCTGTGCCGTAGCAAAGGACCTCGGCTTCGACCCAGAGAAGACCAACCCGAATGGGTCCGGCATTTCGCTCGGCCATCCGGTCGGCGCGACGGGCACGATCCTCGCGGTGAAGGCGCTCTACGAACTGGAACGCATCGGCGGCCGCTATGCACTGGTGACGATGTGCATTGGCGGCGGACAGGGGATTGCAGCGGTGTTTGAACGGATTTAGCGCGGAGTGCGCTGGTTGCTTCCGGACTACACCGCAGCCTTCCACCAACCCAGCCGCGGCATCGGCAAACCCAAATTCTCCCGCAGCGTCGCGCCCTTGTAGTCCTTCTGGAAGATCCCGCGCCGCTGCAATTCGGGCACGACAAACCGCACGAAATCCTCGAACGTGCCTGGCGTGTGCGTGCCGCCGACCACGTACCCATCGCAGGCCCGCTCCACGAACCACTTCTCGAACCGGTCGGCGACTTCCTTCGGCCCGCCAACAATCGCCTCGCGCGGCCGGCCACGCCGCGTGACCTCGAGGAAATCGCGCACCGTCGGATTGCGGCCGATGACGCGCATCACGCGATCGCGCATTGCCTGCATCCCCGACATGCCCTCCAGTTCCTCGTCCGAAAACGCTTCGTCCATACCCTTCGTCGAGAAATCGAAGTTCAGCGCCTCGGACAACAGCGATAGCCCATCCACCTCGCGATACAGCGTCTCGATCAATGCCATCTTGTCCTCGGCCTCGGTCCTGGTCGCGGCAACAACCGGATAGGCGATTGTATTGACGGTCACCAGGTCGGGGTCGCGCCCCAATTGCGCCACGCCCTGCTTGAACGCAGCGTATCGGCGCTTGCCCTCCTCGAAATCCGGATAGCCGACGAACACCGTCTCCGCCCAACGTTCCGAGAACCGCTTGCCGCGATCGGACGAACCCGCCTGGATCACCACCGGATGGCCCTGCGGTGAGCGCGGCACCGTGAACGTTCCGCGCGAGTTCAGGAATTTCCCGCGATACTCCATGCGGTGCACCTTTTCCGGGTGCGCGAAAAGGCCGCTCTGTTTGTCGACGACGAGCGCATCGTCCTCCCAGGCATCCCAGCAGCCGAGTACGATCTCCATGAACTCATCGGCGCGGTCGTAGCGCAGGTCGTGCGCGAGATGCACCTCGCGACCCATGTTCTGCGCTTCGCCATCATTGACCGATGTCACCACGTTCCACGCGGCGCGCCCAGCCAGCATGTGATCCACGGTCTGGAACCGGCGTGCCACATCGAACGGCTCGTAGTAAGTGGTGGAAGCGGTCGCGCCGATGCCAAGCCGGCGCGTGCCGAAGCCCATGGCAAGCAGCGTCACCACTGGGTCCATCTTCACGACGCGCACGCCGTTTGCCACCACCTCGGCCGGGTTGCCGCCATAAATGTCCGGCATCGCCAGCCTGTCGTCGAAGAACGCAAGCTGGAACTTGCCTTCCTCCAGCACCTGCCCGATCTTCTGGTAGTAGGCGGCCGAGGTGAAATCGGTGCGCGATTCGGGATGGCGCCAGGCACTGGCAAGTGTCGTGCAGTTCTGCGCCTGAAGAAAACCCACGAGTACCATTTGGCGCATGATGTAATCCCTTCAGAATTGATGGCGCCGCAACCCGTCGTCGACCGGGACGACCGCACCGGCATTGTCACGCCGTCGCAGATCCATGGTTCAGCGTCCCTTGAATACCGGCTTGCGCTTTTCGATGAAGGCACGGCGAGCTTCCTGCGCATCCTCGGTCTTCGACAGCATCACGGTGATGCCCTGCTCGAATCGGTAGCCGTCGCGCGCCGGCATGTGCATCGTGGTGTTCATCGATTGCTTGGCGTATCGCATGCCGATCGGGCTTTTCGAGGCGATCTCGGTAGCGATCTTCATCGCCTCGGGCATCAACTGTTCCAATGGCACGCAGCATTCCACCACGCCGGTGCGGTACAACTCATCTGCCGGAACGCGCCAGCCGGTGTAGAACATGCGCCGCGCACGCGATCGACCGAACAGGGTCTGGAGCATTGCCGCGCCGCCTGCCAGGCCGACATCGATTTCCGGCATGCCGAGTTGCGCATTGTCGGAACATAGGATGATGTCGCACGCGGCCACCAGGCCGAGACCGGCACCCAACGCGGGGCCGTTCACCGCGGCTATAACCGGCTTGGCGCATTCGGCGATGGCGTTGAATCCCTCGCGTGCGAGGCGGTTGAAGTGCCAGTATTCGCCGGGATGCTCCGGGTCCGGCCGCTCCTTCATGTCGGCGCCGGCAGAGAACATCCGGCCCGTGCCGGTCAGGATGGCGACGCGCACATCGTCCCGGTCGGCCAATGAGTCAAACGTGGTGATCACCTCCTGGCGGAATTCAGAGTTCTGCGCATTCACCGGCGGCCGATCCATCACCACCGTGGCGATGTAATCCTGAACTGTCAGTTTGACCGAACCTGCCATGCTGGTTCCCCGATTGGCATTGCTGCTGCGCGTGACTGACGCTAGGCGAAGGGTACCACGGGCGCAAGGATACCGCCTTTCCATCTACGAACAGAATCTCGATCGCACATCGCCAAACTATGTGCCGCTGTCGGCCATATCATTCCTGGTTCGCGCGGTACGCCTGTACGGACCGTGCGTCGCGGTAGCTCATGGCGAGCGACGCAACAGATTGTGGTTGATATTGACGCCGACCGCGAGGCGCTTATTGCCGATGGCGACCCGACGTTTCCGGTGCGGACACCCGATGACGAATGGCTGGCGATTGCGCTGAACAACACATCGGGTACCATCGGCAACCTCAAGTGCGTGGTGTTGCAACTGGTGCCGTACGCACCAGGCGCATTTCAAGTGCCCGCGCTTGGTGACATTCGGTACGCTGCAGAAGACGTCCATCGGAAAGACCGGGAAGTTCGAATTCCGCGATAATGTCCGGCGAGCACGCTGAATATTCACATTATGCGTAGAACAGTAGCAAGCGGCGTGCGCAGGCACTGGGCAACCTCACGCCGATCCGGTTCTGCGATTGAACCGATAGTGACAACATAACGCGTGTCGATGGTCGCCACTTTCGACGTTCTGATGTAGCTTGGACGCGGCAAACCGGCGCTGTCGAGATCGATGATGGCGACATCCCCAAGCCATGCGGCATGGCGGGCACTAGTAATCATCACGAGCCACAAGATTGCGAAGGGCCCCTCGAGGTCGGGAGCCGCTATGACCAATGCAGGCCGCTTGCGCGCAATCGGCTGATCTGCGTAAGGGAACTCAACGCGCACAACGTCCCACACATTGAAGCCGCTGCGCGGACCCATGCCTATCGCCGCAAATCAAAGGTCGGCGAAGTCTTCGTCGTCTTCTTTTGTATCCCACTCCCAGAATGTCGAAAATGGATCCTCCTGAGGATCGCACCGGCGAGGCAGTCGCGGCGGAGCCTTGGTCAGTACGACGCGCCCGTGCTCGATTATGTAGGCGAGTTCGTCGCCCTCGGTCACACCCAGAGCTGCACGCACTGGTTGGGGAATTGTTGTCTGAGCCTTGCTGGTGAGCTTGCTGGTAATCACGGCAGAAAACCTTGGTAAGGAACATCCGTCACGTAAGGATATTCCTTACCAGCGTCAACCGCTATTCCGCCGCGGCCTTCTGCACAGGAATGTCCGTCGAGTAGCGCAGATGCACCGGCGCATTCGCCTCCCACGGATCCTTCAGGCCGAGCGATTGGCCGTGCTCCCTCACTGCCGGCATGACTTCCTTCACCAGCAGTTCGATGCAGCGGCGACGATCGTCCCTCGGCACCGTGCCGTCGTTGCCCCACATGCCCATGATACCGGGCCGCGTGTGCTCGATCAGATGCTTCAGCCGCGCGATCACCTGGTCCGGCGTGCCGGCGATGATCATCGTGTCGGCGACCTGCTCCTCGAACGTCGGTTGCCCGCGCGGATTTTTCGCGCGTCCCACCGCGAACTCGACAAAGCCGCGGCGACCTGACGGCGAGAAGTAGCCCGATGGATTGGCCCATACCGGATGCGCAAGGCCGGTGAATTCGCCCTGCATCCACATGAACTGGCGCGCGTTCTGCAGCGCCTTCTCTTCGGTGTCCTGCACGTGCACGCGGATCAGGTAGCCGAAGTTCTCTGGTCCGGCGGTGTAGCCCACGTCTGCCGCCGCCTTGGAATACGTGTCCCAGATCGTCTTGGTCGCATCGATCGCGGTGTTCAGGGCGATGTATGGATAGCGTTGCTGCGCGGTCCAGATCACCGTCTCGCGCGATAGCACGCCTGGTATCCAAACGCGTGGATACGGCTTCTGCACGGGCAGCGCCCAGGGGTTCACGACGCGCTGCTGATAGTGTGTGCCTTCCCAGCGGAACGGCCCGGGCTGGGTCCAAACCTTGGTGATGAGGTCGTGCGCCTCGATGAAGCGTTCCCGGTTGTACGCGGGGTTCACGCCATTGGCCAATTGTTCCTGTCCACCGCCGCGCACGAAGCCCGACACAACACGGCCCTTCGAAACCATGTCGATCATCGCGATCTCTTCGGCGAGCTGCACTGGGTTATCCGACAGCGGCAGCGGATTGCCGAGGAAGACGATCTTCGCGCGCTTGGTCACCGCTGCAAGGATCGCGCCGAACATGTTGGTTCGTGACTGCATGCAGAATGGCGCATTGTGGTGCTCGTTCAGCATGATGCCGTCGACGCCCCACTCGTCGGCCATGATGTATTCTTCCAGGTACTCGTTGTAGAGTCGGCTGCCTTCCATCGCGTCGTAGTGCTTGTTAGAGAAGGTCAGCGCGGTTGCGCCGTATTTCAGGCCCTCCTTCGCATCGTAGGCGGCCATCGGCTGCTCGGTGAAATACATCAGGTGCATGGTCCGCTCCCCTCAGTTCGCGTTGACGAAATTGGTGACAAGTTTCGCCAGTTCGTCCGGCTTCTCCATGTCCACGTAGTGGCCGCACGCGGGTACGGTCTCCAGCCGGGCATTGCGCAGCGCCTTCACGTAGGCATCGCCGGCGCTGCGCGGTACGTGCCGGTCATCGTCGCCCCACACCACCAGTGCCGGCGCGCGCACACCACCCAACAGATGTGGCAGCGTCTGGCTGTACATGTAAGGCTTCCACGCAGTGCGGAACACCATCTCGCGGCAGATGTCCCATTGCTCGAGCTGATCCGTCGATACGTCGCCATAGACGCGTGTAAATGCGGCCTGGTCGTGGAATCCTGCCTGCGGGTAGTCGAGATACGACACGATGGCCTGGTCGGCGATGTCTCCCTCGGGCGGCTTGATGCCCATGGCACCGACCAGTACCAGCTTGCGGAATGCAGTCGGCGCCTGGCTTGCCATTTCCGCGGCAATCCAGCCACCGAAACCGAGGCCCACAAGTGATACGTCGCTGACGCCGATATCCGTCAGCATCCAATTGTGAATCGCCGCGATGTCCCGCACGCTGCGCAGCCATTGCGGCCGCTCGGACTTGCCCCAGCCCGGATGATGCGGCACCAACACATCGAAATTTTGCGCCAGCATGTCGTAGAAAGGCAGCCGATCCGGCGTGCCGATGTCATGGTGCAGAACCAGCACGGGCCGGCCACTGCCACCGCGCGTCAGATGCAGTTTGTTCCCGGCGATATTCATCGCGGTTTCATTCCAGGTCGGCATCCACGCCCCCTCCGGCACTTTGCTTCGAGCCCAGGATACTCACCAGTAGCCCCGCTTGTCCAATCGGCCGCTCGTGCCGTAAAGCGATACCGACAATTCAATCATGGAGGCGGCGGCGATGCAGGCCCTGACAGGAAAAGTTGCAATCGTCACCGGCGCGAGCCGTGGGATCGGCGCGGAGGCAGCGCTTGCGCTTGGACGTGCCGGGGTGTCGGTCATGCTCGCGGCGCGCGATGCCGCGCGGATCGAGGCGAACGTTCAGCGCATCAAAGCTGCCGGCGGCAACGCCAGTTCGATGGCATGCGATGTGGCCGACTTTGCGGCTTGCCAGCGTCTGGTGCAGGAAACCACGCAACGCCTTGGCTCGCCGGATGCGCTGGTCAACAACGCCGGTGTCATCGAGCCCATCGCCATGGTCGGCTTGAGCGATCCCACCGACTGGGCGCGCAGCATCGAGATCAACCTCATCGGTGCTTACTATGCGATCCGTGCGGTGTTGCCCGGCATGCTGGAATGCGGGCACGGTGACATCATCAACGTGTCGTCGGGTGCGGCGCTGAGGCCGCAGGAAGGCTGGAGCGCTTATTGTGCCGGCAAGGCGGGGCTGGCGATGCTGACGCGATCGATCGATCTCGAGCATCGCGCCGCCGGCATTCGCGTGTTCGGCTTTCAGCCTGGCACGACGGATACCGACATGCAGGTGCTCATCCGCGCGTCCGGCATCAATCCGATCAGCAAGATTCCGCGTGAGCAGCTTACGCCGGTCGCGCATCCCGCGCGCGCCATCGTCTATCTGTGCTCCTCCGAGGCTGATGATCTCGCGGGCAAGGAATTCAGTTTGCGCGACGAGCAATTTCGTCGCCGGATCGAGCTTGGCTGACTCTCTGATGCCCTGTCATTGCGAGACGCATAGCCTCCTGTCATTGCGAGGAGCGCAGCCTTCTGTTATTGCGAGGAGCAAGGCGACGAAGCAATCTCGCGCCCATTTACGCTGGAGATTGCTTCGTCGCCTTGCTCCTCGCAATGACAGTCGTCACTGTGCTCTTCGCGATGACAGCCGTCGCGTTGCTTCGCGCAGGGACAGCGTAACCTACGCCATCGTCAGGCCGCCGGACACGCTGATCGTCTGGCCGGTCATGTAGGCCACATCGTCCGACAGCAGGAATGCGATCATCCCGGCGTAGTCGTCCGGGTCGCCTAATCGTCGCAGCGGAATGGCGCGCGCCAGTGCGTCGCCGATGGATGGCGACGCCGCGCGGAAGTTGTCGAACAGCGGCGTATCGGTCGGGCCAGGGCACAGCACGTTCAGCGTGACGCCCTTGCGCGCCAGTTCGCGCGCCAGCGTCTTGGTGAATGCGATGATGCCGCCCTTGCATGCAGCGTACACTGCCTCGCCCGACGAACCTACCCGCCCTGCATCGGACGCGACGTTGACCACGCGGCCGAAGCCGCGCTCGGCCATGCCGCGCACGACCACATGATGCATATTCAGAGGTCCATACAGGTTGATCTGGATCAGCTTGTCCCACAGCGCCCGGTCGGTATCGAGGAAGGCGCGCGGCGTATCCCATCCCGCGATGTTCGCCAGCCCTTGCACCGGACCGCACTCCGCCTCGAATGATGCCAGCGCCAAAGCAATCTGGTCGCGGTCGGTGATATCGACGCCGTAGGCCTTCGCCTGCCCGCCGGCACATAGTGCCGCGGTTTCGTGTGCACCGGCTGCGTTCAGGTCGAAGATTCCCAGCACGCAGCCTTCCGCCGCCAGGCGCAGTGCGGCGGCGCGGCCGATGCCGCTCGCGCCACCGGTCAGAATAACCCGCCTGCCGTCCAGTCCGCGCATTGTCACGCCGAATGGAAGGCGATCGTGCGAAGTTCGATACTTTCGCGCGGCAGCGGTGTGTTGACCGTGTTGAGGCGCGGAACACCGGGCGGCGGATCGTATGTGTAGCTGTGCGGCCGTTCCGTCATCGGGGCGAGATAGACGAGATCGGCTTCCACACCCGCGAGTTCGGAGATAGTTGTGCTCTGCTGATCCATTATCCACACACCCAATGTGGTCAATACGGTTGCCGCTGCATGGCTGAAATACCGCGTATCCGATAGCCGCCGTGCATCAGCGACCGAAACGCTGCTCAGCAGGCGGGGATCACCTTGAAATCGACCCTGCGGTCCAGTGCATCCGACATGTTATCGGCGCCTGTGCCGATCAGGTTGTTCTTCGCGCCGACACCTGTCGCGATGACATGCCCTCGCAAGACGGGCGAATCCGTCTCCAATCGTCCTTGCACATACTCGGCCCGCAACTGCGACAACTGATCGTTGAGTGCGGCGGAGCCCGTCGGGCTGCTGTTGCCGGTGACCTGCAGGCACGCATTCCGGCTTGCACTATGAGCGGCAATCTGCCTCAGCCACATATCGTATGGGCCGGTGGTCTGCTCCTGGGTATCGAAAGCTGTCGAGCCTGGCCGGAACAGAATCTTTACCCCCAGAGTGTTGTTGTTCAATCCGAAATCAACCACGCGGCCGAATGCCTCCGCCGCCTGATCGTGGTGGCCAAGTTTCCAATTGGTTAGATATAGGCCGTTGTAAACCCGTAGCTGATTTCCCGCCTGCGTTTTCTGCGCGGTCACGTAGAGATCGAGCGCGTCGCGGTAGCGGCTGGCGTCATAGGCATTGATCGCCTCGCTGATGATCGAAGCGGTGAGAATGCCATTCAGGTAGGTCTGGCTGATGGCATCGCCGACCTTCGTGGCCTGGCATGTGTCGATATAGCTCTTGATGTTGGCGTCGTTGCTCCATGCGGGGCTGTCGCGGAAGAAGCTGATCGGGGTGGAATCGACACCGTCCGGCCGCGCACGCGCCACGCCCTTGGCGACAGTCTTGCCGGCATGCAGATCGACCATCACCAGGCAGAAACGGAAGGCCTCGCGTATGCCGGCGGTCTGGCCCCGCGCATTCACCGGCGTGAACGTGCCAACCATCACATACGGCGCCGTGCTCACCGTGGCAGCGGTGAATGGTTCGATGTCGAATTGCGGATACTTCTCGCGCGCCAGAGCGACGATACGATCCTGTATCTGCTGGGTCGCGGTCGACTGCTCACCGGTGACGCCGTTGACCAGCGGATCGATCACCACGACCTGGTGTGGGCTGCTGACCGGCGCACTCGAGAACACCGCATTGGCAGCGTTCAGCACGGCATCCGGAAATGGCACCGCTTGCACCGGCGGCGGGGCTGTGGTCGCAATCGGAGTGTTCGGCGCTGTTGGTGCGCAACTCGCGATGAATGCCAGGATTGAACCGACAAGCCACGCGCGCCGCATGGAAAGGCAGCCGAAGCGAATACGATCAGGACCGGCACTCGGTCCGTAGCGCCGCGAGTTCGGCATCGGACAATGTTTCCCCCAGTTGGACGCGACTGACGATATTGGCGCACTTGTCGGACCGCAAGTTGCTCGGGTGCGGCTGCACTGCCTTTGCGACAGGCTCGGCGGCGTGCACCGTCACTATAGCGAGGTCGGCGGTTGGTTGCTCAGCGGCATTCTGAAGCTGTGGTAGCAGCGCTGCCAGATAATCGGCGGCCTTTTCAGTTTCTGGTCGCGTGTCCAGATTCAGTGGCTTTGCGGTGCCAAGCGCAACAACCAGCCGCTGTCCCGGCGGTGGCGTGGCGATCCATCCCGCGAGCTGTTTTCCGGTCGCGCCGGATCGTGCCGGGCGCAGCAGGTGATGCACCGATCCGTCGGCCTGATAAAGATCGATGTAGAGCGCGGGCTGCGCCGCACTGACATTGATCACGAGGCGTGCGCCGCTCACCAGGTTGCGCTGATCAAGCTGGATCGCAAGCGGTATTTTCGTGTTGTACCAGGTGTCCCGGACAAGGTCGCCGACTACCGCGATCGGGCCGCAGGCAAACCGATCGATCCGGGTGATGTCATCGTTGTAGTGATCTGCGCCGCCTAAGTCTGCCAGCAATCGATCAAGCTCCTGTCCAGCCTGTGCCACACCCGAAACGCGCATGCCGTCCGGGTCGCCCGCGACGTTCAGCACCGAGCAGGGTACTGACCGTGCCGCGGCGCGCGCAATTTCGAGTGGTGTTGCTGCGGGCACTTGCACGGGTGGCGGCGGCACCGCGATCGCCTCGCGCTGTGGGCGCTCGGCCGGCGGCGATGGAGAGGGTGCTACTGGGATCTGTGCGGCCGGCTGTTCGTTCATCGCAGTTGCTTGCGGCGGTGCGCCGTCGGCTTCCGGCGGTCGCGGCTGGGGAAGCGGCGACGGCGGTGTTGTGATCGGCCTCTGTGCTGCCGGGGCCGGCGTGATCGCGGCGACCTCCTGACGCGTGACAGCCGGCGGTGTGGTAGGATGATCCCGCAGCACCCAATACCCCGCACCGACCAAGGCCAGCACGCCAACGCCTGCCGCCGCGCCCCATGCACCGCGCCGGCGCTGCGGCTGAGTGGCGGGCGACTGGTGCTTCCTCGCCACAATTGTCGCGTCATCATCCGCATCACCGCGGCCCAGTGTCGCGAGCATGTCGTCGACGTTCTGTGGCCGTTGCGTCGCGTCAATTGCCAGTGCCGCATCGATCACTGCGAGCAATTGCCTTGGATACCGTTCCGCGCCGATCTGCTCCGCCGGGGGTTGTGGGTCAGCCCGCCCGGCAGCTACGGCATTCTGCCGCGTCATCGCGTCCACAACCGTGCCGCCGATCGCGCGGTAGCACACCGCGCCGATTGCGTAGATGTCGGAGTATTCCCCCTGACGCAGGCCAAGCATCTGCTCCGGTGGTGCATAGCCACCTGAATAGATCTGCGTATAGGTGGTGGTATCGCTGCGGGCCGCCTGGCGGGTTGACCCGAAATCGATCAGCACCGCCCTATCGTCATCCCGCAGGATGATGTTGGCCGGCTTGATGTCGCGATGCATCAGGCCGGCCCTATGAACGATTCGAATACTGGATAGCAACTGCATCAGCAGCGAGCGCACGCGCTCGGCGGTCAGGCCCATGGGTTCCCGGCGCATCACGGTCGAGAGACTGGCGCCCTCGATGTAATCCATAACCAGGAAGCACGTGCCGTTTATTTCGAAATAGGTCCGCACGCGCACAATGCCGTCGCTGGTGCCGGCAGCGCGGCCGAGCAAAACCAGGGCCTGCGCCTCGCGCAGGAAGCGTTCCCGGCATTCCTCGAACAGCGCCACGTCTTCAGCGGACGCCGGCACGACACTGAGGCCGTTCCGGGTGCCAAACTGCCGCGGGTAATATTCCTTGATGGCGAAGCGTTGCTTCAGCAGGTCGTGGGCGAGGTAGGTGATGCCAAACCCACCGCTGCCGAGTACCTGCTCGATATGGTAGCCGTTGACGACAGTTCCCTGCGGCAGGGCAAAGCTGGGCCACGACGCAGCAGGTCCACTGGTGCCTTCACTCATGCGCCGGAGCTTGCGTCAATCTGCATCGGGACACTACCGACGTTCCCAGGTAACGACCGCCAGGCCGTTTGCCGGATCGAGCACCTGCCGCCGGCCGCTGTGCAGGCCATGGCTCGCCAGCACTTGCTCCGGCGTCCGCGCCGGCACACCGGGAAACACCGGCCGCCCGCCCGGCAGTCGCACGCCGGGCGCTCGCGTCAGGTGGAACAGATCATAGCGGTCCAGGAACATCCCGAACACGTCGGGGCCGCCGATGACAGCAACGCGGGCGATCGGCGGCCCAAGCGCCGCCAGGGCCTGCTCGAAAGATGCACCGGCCGGATTCCAGAGCAGCGCCCGTTCATTCGACGGATCGGCGGCGATGGCCGGCACCTGCCGGGTCAGGACCAATCGCCGCCGCAGATGCGATCGCGCCTGCCGCTCTTGCGAGTGCCGCCCATTCACCACGACATCGGCCGCGTCGAGGCCATGCTCGAAGAAGCGCTGATCGGCCTCGAACTGCAACGCGTCCGGCATGGTGCCGGTAGCATCCGCGAGCATGCCATCCTCCGACACGATGACGTAGCCTTCGACGAAACAAGTACTGTGCATGGCGACCACATTACCCTCAGGCTGAGAGCAGATTGGTGCGCCCGGCATCCAGGCCGAGGCAAGCCGCGGTCAGCGATGGTGCGGAATCTATCCGGCTGTCTCCGCTGCCGGTCGCTTGCACCCCCCAACCCCCGCCGCTATACAGCCGCCCCTGATCGCGCGTCCGGGCCTGAAATGGGCATGCCCGGCCGCGACCGGCTGCGCTCGCCGCAAGCCGCCGCAAGAAAGGAGAACCAAATGCCCAAGATGAAGACCAAGTCGTCGGTCAAGAAGCGATTCAAGATCACGGCGACCGGCAAGGTGAAGGCTGGGCCCGGCTTCAAGCGCCACAACCTGTCCGCCCGCACCCACAAGGCCATCCGCTCCAACCGTCGCATGCAGACGCTCACCGACATGGATGCGCGCACGGTGAAGCAGTGGGCCCCCTACGGGCTGGATTGAGGGAGCAGGCATATGGCACGCGTCAAACGGGGCACCACCACCCATGCCCGCCACAAAAAGGTCCTCGATCAGTCGAAGGGCTTTCGCGGGCGCACCTCCACCACCTATCGCGCGGCGAAGGAGCGGTTGGAGAAGTCGCTGCAGTACGCTTACCGCGACCGGCGCAACAAGAAGCGCGACTTCCGCGGGCTGTGGATCCAGCGCATCAACGCCGCGGTTCGCGAGCACGGCCTGACCTACAGCCGGTTCATCGCCGGGCTGAAGAAGGCTGGCATCGAGATGGACCGCAAGGTGCTGGCTGCGATCGCCTACGACGATGCCGCGTCGTTCGCGGAGATCGTCAGGAAGGTGCAGGCCGCGCTCTGACAAGATCGCTCCCTTCCCCTTGTGGGAGGGGTTGGGGGAGGGGCGGAGCGGTCTGATATCAGAACCCCTCCCCCAACCCCTCCCGCAAGGGGAGGGGAAGTCCTGATGCGAGAGCCCATGACCGACGATCTGCAAGCCCTTCAGTCTGAAACCGAAGCAGCCCTCGCCTCCGCCACCGACCTGCGCGCCTGGGATGCGGTGCGTGTCGCCACGCTCGGCCGCAACGGCCGGCTGACCGCGTTGCTGCGCGATCTCGGCAAGGCGCCGCCCGAACAGCGCCGCGAACGCGGTGCCGCGCTGAACCAGCTCAAGGACACGCTGACCGAACTGATCGAGGCCCGCCGATCAGCACTGGAGAACAGCGAACTCGACAGCCGACTGGCTGCCGAACGGCTGGACCCGACGCTGCCGCCGCGCCCGCGCGAGATCGGCCTGATCCATCCGATCAGCCGCACCATGGAGGAGATCGCGGCGATCTTCGGCGCCATGGGCTGCACCGTATCCGACGGGCCGGATGTCGAGAGCGACTGGTACAACTTCGGCGCGCTGAACATCCCGGCGCATCATCCCGCACGCGCCGACCACGACACGTTCTACCTGCCGGCGCGGGGCAACAAGCCAGCGCCGGTACTGCGCACGCACACCTCGCCGGTGCAGATCCGCACCATGCTCAACCAGCCGCCGCCGATCCGCACCATCGTCATCGGCCGCACCTATCGCGCAGATCACGACGCGACGCACTCGCCGATGTTCCACCAGTGCGAGGGACTGATCCTCGATCGCGACCTGACGCTCGGGCATCTGAAGGGCACGCTGATCGACTTCCTCCGCACGTTCTTTGGCATCGCCGATCTGCCGGTGCGGTTCCGCTCGAGCTACTTCCCGTTCACCGAGCCATCGATGGAGGTGGACATTGGCTGGAACCGCCGCACCGGCGAACTCGGGCAAGGCGGCGATTGGCTGGAGATCCTCGGCAGCGGCATTGTGCATCCGCGCGTGCTGGCCAACTGCGGCATCGATCCGCGCGAGTGGCAGGGCTTCGCCTGGGGCATGGGCGTCGAGCGCATCGCCATGCTGAAGCACGGCATTCCCGACCTGCGGCCGTTCTTTGAATCCGACATTCGTTGGCTGCGCCATTACGGTTTCAACCCGCTCGCGCCCACGATGCTGCACGAAGGGGTGTGAGGGGATGCGCATCGCCAACCGTCATCGCTTCCCCGTCATGGCCGGGCTTGTCCCGGCCATCACCACCGGCAGTGTGCCGCGACGGATGGCCGGGACAGGCTCGGCCATGACGGAGACCGCAGAGTCTCTGCCATGAAGTTCACGCTCTTCTGGCTGAAGACGCATCTCGAGACCGACGTGACACTGGATGTCATTACGGACACATTGACAAGGATCGGGCTTGAGCTGGAAGGCATAGAAGATCCGGGTTCGCGACTTGCGACTTTCCGCGTCGCTTATGTTGTAGAAGCAACCCAGCACCCGAATGCCGATCGGCTGCGAGTATGTAAGGTCGATTTTGGCGGCAGCGAACTGGTCACTGTCGTGTGTGGCGCACCGAACGCGCGCACCGGCATGAAGGCCGTGTTCGCCGCACCCGGCAGCTACATTCCCGGCACTGATCTGACCCTGAAGGTCGGCGAAATTCGCGGCGTGAAGAGCGCGGGCATGTTGCTGTCCGCGCGCGAGATGGGCCTGGGCGACGATCATTCGGGCATCATGGACCTCCCCGAGGACGCACCGATCGGTATGGCGTATCCGCAATGGGCCGGGTTGGATGATCCGATCATCGACGTCAGCGTGACACCGAACCGCGGCGACTGCTTTTCCGTGCGCGGCATCGCGCGCGATCTCGCCGCCGCCGGCATCGGAACCCTGAAGCCGTGGCAGCCGGCGAAGGTGGCGTCGGAATTCCGGGGCGGGCCGCGCTGGCAGATCGATTGGCCTGAGGCATGTCCGTGGATTCTCGGCCGCACCATTCGCGGCATCCGCAACGGACCGAGCCCGCAATGGCTGCAGGACAGGCTGACGTCGATTGGTCTGCGGCCGATCAATGCGCTGGTCGATGTGACGAACTTCTTCACCATCGATCTCGGCCGTCCGCTGCATGTGTTCGACGTGGCGAAGCTGACGGGCGATGTGCTGACGCTGCGGCCAGGACGCGGTGAGACGTTCCTCGCGCTGAACGGCAAGGACTACACCGCCACGCCGGAGGATTGCGCGATCGCCGATGCGGCCGGCGTGCAATCGCTGGCCGGTGTGATTGGCGGCGAGGCAACCGGCTGCGATGAAACCACCACCTCGGTGTTCATCGAGTGCGCGCTGTTCGATCCGGTCCGCGTCGCGCTAACTGGTCGCCGTCAGCAGATCGTGTCCGATGCACGACAGCGTTTTGAACGCGGCATCGATCCGGCGCTGATGCCCGACGCGGTGGAAGCGGCGACGGCGATGGTGCTGGAACTCTGCGGCGGCGAGCCCGGCGAGGTGACGGAAGCTGGCAAGTCTCCTGCGTGGCACCGCACCGCGTCGCTGCGCTTCGAGCGGATTCGCGACCTTGGCGGCTCCGACATTCCGCCGAACGAAGCTGTCGCCTCGCTGGAACGCCTGGGCTTCGTGGTGCAGAGCCGCGACGCGTCGCGGGTCACTGTCGTGGTGCCGTCCTGGCGCAACGACATCGCCGCCGAGATCGCGCTGGAACAGGCGGAGACGCTGGATCCCGCCGTCGCGGCGAAGGCGGCCGAGGGATGCGCGGAGATCGAACCGGAATGCGACCTGGTGGAGGAAGTGCTGCGCCTGCGCGGTCTTGACGTGGTGCCGCCGGTCTCGCTGCCGCGGGTGTCACCGGTACCGCTGGCCATCCTGACGCCGCGGCAGAACCGCGTTGCTCTCGCTCGCCGCACGCTGGCCGCGCAGGGTCTGGCCGAATGCGTCACGTTCAGCTTCATGTCCGCCAGTGAGGCTGCACTGTTCGGCGACACGCCGGAGACGCTGCGGCTGACCAACCCGATCGCCGCCGATCTGGATCAGCTTCGCCCGACGCCGATCGCCACACTGGCACTCGCCGCGAAGCGCAATGCCGCGCGGGGCTATCCCGACTTGGCACTGTTCGAGGTCGGGCCGGAATTCGCCGAGGGGGCACCAGACGGGCAGCGTCTGGTCGCGGCGGCTCTGCGCGCCGGCTCGACGCCGCGCAACTGGCTGGTGCCGGCGCGCGGGGTGGATGCGATGGATGCCAAGACCGATCTGTGGGCGGCCATGGCGGCGGTCGGCGTGCCGCTCGATGGGCTGATGCTGACCCAGGATGCGCCTGGCTTCTATCATCCCGGCCGTTCCGCGACAGTGCGCCAGGGACCGAAGACCGTCCTGGGACGCTTCGGCGAACTGCATCCGCGCGTGCTGGCGGCACTCGATCTGACCGGACCGGTTGCGGTGTTCGAGCTGGACCTCGACGCGATCGGCGAGCCGAAGCGCCGTCGCAGGCAGGCGCCCGACCTCCCGCCGTTCCAGCCGATCCGCCGCGACTTCGCCTTCCTGGTGGACAGTGCCGTGACGGCCGATGCCGTGCTGCGCGCCGCCAGGGGCGCCGACCGCGCGCTGACCGCCGGCGTGTCGCTGTTCGACCTGTATCAGGGCGACCGGCTGCCGACGGGCAAGAAGTCGCTGGCGATCGAGGTGGTGTTCCAGCCGCGCGACCGTACCTTGACCGACGCCGAGATCGAGGCGGCGTGCCAAAAGGTCGTCGCAGCGGTAACCAAGGCGACCGGCGCCACGCAGCGCTGATTGTCAGCGCTGCGTGGCGAGGAGCGTCAGAGGCCGAGCGCCTTCGCGGTTGCGCTGTCGACGTGGCCGGTCGGCTTCAGCTGGTGCGCCGACTGATACGTCTTCAGTGCATCCCTGGTCGCAGGGCCCATCTTGCCATCGACCGTCAGTTGGGCGCCATTGGCGTTCAATGCCATCTGGAGCTTGGCGACGTGCTGCTGCGCCGGCGTCAGGCCGGACGGCATGGCCGGCGGTGGCGGTGGCGGCGGTGCCGGAGCGGCGACGGGCGCGGGCGCGGGCGGTGGCGGGGGAGGGTTCGACGCGCAACCGGCGATGCTAATGGCCGCGGCGAAGCAGACAGCAAGGCCGAGCTTACTTTTGATCATGGGTGTCCTCTGGGCGGCGTGATGGGATTGGCGAATCGGGCTGTAGACCGGCAATCGCGCTAGCGTGCATCCTATGGTTGAGCGGCACAAGCGCGCCAGAAGTGAAATGCGCGCAATGTTTGCGGCGCTGCGCCACAGCGGTGGGGGGAGAACATCATGCTGCGCGAGGAACTGGTGTTTGTCGGTACCTGCGATATTGCCGGTCATGTCCGTGGCAAGGGATTTCCCGCGCGGGATATCGATGCGCGGCGGCGCAAGGGAATCGGCTGGACACATTCCAACCTGATGCAGACGGCGTTCGGGCCGATCCTGGATACGCCGTTCGGTACCGCTGGCGATCTGATGATCGTGCCCGATGCGGCGGCCGAGGTGCGCGTGGATTTCGGCGACGGGTCGGCGGCGGAGCACTTCTTCCTCGGCGATGTCCGCAACGCCGATGGTTCTGCATGGGAATGCTGTCCGCGCGAGTTTCTACGGCGCGCGGTGGCGACGTTGGATGCGGCGGCGGGACTGCAACTGATCGCGGCGTTCGAGCAGGAGTTTGTCTATACGGGCAACCAGCAGCACGACGGCGATGCGTACAGCCTGGGCGCGTTTCGCCGCCAGGGCGTGTTCGGTGAAAGTTTTGTGGCGGCGATGCGCGTGGCGGGGGTGGTGCCGGACTCGTTCCTGGCCGAGTACGGCACGCGGCAGTTCGAGGTCACGGTGGCGCCGGCGCCGGCGATGATTGCCGCCGACCATGCGGTGATCACGCGCGAGATGGCGCGCGCTGCGGCGCATCGGCTGGGGCACCGCGCGTCGTTCTCGCCGATGCCGGAGGCGTCCGGCGTGGGCAACGGCGTGCACATCCACATGAGTTTGCAGGATGCGTCCGGGGTGCCAGTGACCTATGCGGCGAACGGGCCGATGGGGCTGAGCATGGCGGCGCAGCATTTCTGTGCGGGCGTGCTGCACCACCTGCCGGCGATCTGTGCGATCACCGCGCCCTCGCCGGTGTCGTATCTGCGGCTGACGCCGAACCGGTGGGCGCCGACCGCGATCGACCTGCTGCAACAGGATCGCGGCGCGGCGATGCGCGTCTGTCCGGTGTTCGCCGCCGACGGCGCGGACGATCGCGCGCGGCAGTTCAACGTGGAGTTCCGGGTGTCGGATGGGGCGGCTAGTCCGTACCTGGCGCTGGGTGCGGTGATCTTCGCCGGCGCCGATGGGCTGCGGCGGAAGCTGGGGCTGCCATCATCTGCTGGGGGCGCGGACCCGCTGCCGCATTCGCTGGCGCGCGCGCTGGATGACATGGCAGCGAGCCAGGCGGTGGCCGGTTGGTTCGGGCCGGTGTTCCTGGAGGCGTATCTGCGGCACAAGCGATCCGAGGTGCACCACGTGGCGGAGTGGGCAGTGAACGAGCTGTGTGCGCGCTACTTCGAGGTTTACTGAGCGTCAGGCGTGGGGCGCTCGCGTCTCATTGCGCGCATGGTGGGATTCCGGGTGGATTGCTGAGACGCAGGTCCATTGTCGGCCATGGTGGCCGGTCCAGTGATACGGCCATAAATGGTGCGCATTGTCACGTTGCATGGGGTGTTCCAAGTGGAGAGATCTCTCTGGACGCACTTGCTGGAGCGGACTCCGGTCGGGGCTGCGGGACAGGCGCCAGAAGGTGAGCCCACCGTGCTCGCAACCGCGATGTTCAGTCTGGTCAGCCGCGACTGCGGCGCGGTGCGTGGTGGAACGCTGAACCGGCGCCTTTTGTCACATCTCCCTGGGATGACAGTAGATGACACCACCCACCGGACCCTCTATCTGAGCCCAACGGTGCCAGTGCCCCCCGGCCCTGATCACTGACCACTGACCACTGATTACTGAAAATGACCGACACCCCGCTCGACCATATCCGCAACTTCGCGATCATCGCGCATATCGACCACGGGAAATCCACCCTGGCCGACCGCCTGATCCAGGCCACCGGCGCGCTGAGCGACCGGGAGATGACCAATCAGGTGCTCGACAACATGGACCTGGAGCGCGAGCGCGGCATCACCATCAAGGCACAGACCGTCCGGCTGACCTACAAGGCCCGCAACGGGCAGGTTTACGAGCTGAATCTGATGGATACGCCGGGGCACGTGGATTTCTCGTATGAGGTCAGCCGCAGCCTGGCCGCTTGCGAGGGGTCTCTTCTGGTGGTGGACGCGAGCCAGGGGGTCGAGGCGCAGACACTGGCCAACGTGTATCAGGCGATCGAGGCCAACCACGAGATCGTGCCGGTGCTCAACAAGATCGACCTGCCGGCGGCGGAACCGGAGAAGGTCAAGCAGCAGATCGAGGACGTGATCGGGCTGGATGCGTCGGATACGGTGGAGATCAGCGCGAAGACCGGACTGAACATCGAGGGCGTCCTGGAGGCGCTGGTGCACCGGCTGCCGCCGCCGAAAGGCGATGGCGCCGCGCCACTGAAGGCCCTGTTGGTGGATAGCTGGTATGACCAGTACCTCGGCGTGGTGATCCTGGTGCGGGTGAAGGACGGGCGGCTGAAGCGCGGCCAGCGCATCCGCATGATGTCCACCGGGGCGGCGCACCAGGTCGAGCAGGTGGGCATATTCAGCCCGAAGATGATCCCGACCGACGACCTGGGGCCGGGCGAGATCGGCTTTATCACGGCGGCGATCAAGACGGTGGCTGACTGCAATGTCGGCGACACGATCACCGATGATCGGATGCCGGCGGCCGAGGCGTTGCCGGGGTTCAAGCCGTCGGTGCCGGTGGTGTGGTGCGGGCTGTATCCGGTGGATGCCGACGATTTCGAGAAACTGCGGGAGTCGCTGGGGCGGCTGCGGCTGAACGATGCGAGCTTCCACTATGAGCCGGAGACCTCGGCGGCGCTGGGGTTCGGATTCCGCTGCGGCTTTTTGGGGCTGCTGCATCTGGAGATCATCCAGGAGCGATTGACGCGAGAGTTCGACCTCGATCTGATCGCAACGGCGCCTTCGGTGGTGTACCGCATTCATCGCACCAATGGCGAGGTGCAGGAATTGCACAACCCGGTGGACATGCCCGACGGCAGCGTCATCGACCACATTGAGGAGCCGTGGATTCGCGCGACGATCATGGTGCCGGACGATTACCTCGGCGCGGTGCTCGGCCTGTGCAATGAGCGGCGCGGCGAGCAGGTGGACCTGACGTATGTCGGGAACCGCGCGATGGCGGTGTACCGGCTGCCGCTGAACGAGGTGGTGTTCGACTTCTATGACCGGCTGAAGTCGGTGTCGCGCGGGTATGCCAGCTTCGATTACCAGATGGACGGCTATGCCGAGGGCGACCTGGTGCGGATTTCCATCCTGGTGAACGGCGATCCGGTGGATGCGCTGAGCTTCATCGCACATCGCCATGTGGCCGAGGCGCGGGGGCGGGCGATCTGCGCGAAGCTGAAGGACTTGATCCCGCGGCAGTTGTTCAAGATCGCGGTACAGGCGGCAATCGGCGGGCGGATCATCGCGCGCGAGACGATCGGCGCGCTGAGCAAGGACGTGACGGCGAAGTGCTACGGCGGTGATATTACGCGCAAGCGAAAGCTGCTGGAGAAGCAGAAAGAGGGTAAGAAGCGGATGCGGCAGTTTGGCAAGGTTGAGATCCCGCAGTCAGCATTCCTGGCGGCTTTGAAGATGGACGCGTAGTAACAGACACTTCTTTTTTGCAAAAAAGAAGCAAAAAACTCCTATCCATTTGTCACCGGTCCTGACCGGAGTGTCAGCCGAAAAGGATTGAAAGTTTTTTGGTTCTTTTTTCAAAAAAAGAACACGCCTTATTGTCATGCCGCCATGTCGGGAGCCATGGGCAGTCCGAGGCACCGCACTGCGTCCGCTAATGGTCCGAGGCCAAGATTCGCTGCGACCGAATGTCTGGCACGCGAACCGAGTGCAATGCGTTCGCCGATGTCGTCGGCCAGGCGGCGCAACTGCGCGACGGCCTGCCGCTGATCCGGCTCTGCCCAGACCGCGCCGGCGAAGTCGTAGACGTGGCGCGGATCGCGCGCTGGCACGAGACGAAAACCCACCAGTACCGCGCTGGCCTGGTCCATGAAGTCCATGTTGCCCGACCAGCCGGTGGCGATCACCGGTTTACCCAGTTGCATCGCCTCTGCCGGTACCAGACCGAGGCCTTCGGCTCGATGCAGGGACAGAACTATATCGCAGGCTGCGATCATCGCGGCGTGGTCCGCCGCGGGCAGCATGTCGGTGTCGATGCGGATGTTTGGCGCATCGGCGACCGCCGCGCGCAGCACCGCAAAATCCTCTGGGAAGTGCTCGGGGTTGCCGACCTTGAGCAGCAGCATCCGGTCCTTTCGGTTGCCGAACGCGGCGCGGAAGGCGGCGATGGCCGCCAGCGGGTTCTTGCGCTCGAACGACGACGCAAGGTTGAACGAGGTCAGCACGATGACGGCGGTGTCCGGCAGACCGAAGGCGGAGCGATCCAGCATGGTGCGCCGCAGCGGCAAGGCACCCACCGGCGCCGGCACGACGCGGACGCGGCCTGGCGCGATCATCTCGATCGCCGCGGCGGTGAAGTGCGACGGCACCCAGATTTCGTGGACGGACCGCAAGCCGGCGTGCCAGTCCGGCGGCACGGTGGGCAATTCCCACGCCCAGTAGCCGATGATGCGCCTGCCCCTGACCAGGGCACGCGGCAGGCGCAGCAGCGCGTGGGCCAGCATCGGTGCGTTGATGTGCACCACGAGGGGGACGCCGGGCGGCGGCAATTCACCACACCGTCCGGCCACGTCGAGCGGCCATGCGCGCAGTCCGATCGAATCCAGCCCGCGCAGCATCAGGCGCGCGCTTTCGCCGATGCCGGTCGGCTGTGACAACTCGCCGGCGATTGCCATACCGTGCAGGGCCTGAGGCGGCTCGCGATCCGGCCGCGGCGCGATGCGCGACAGCGTTCCGGTCAGCATCCGCCGGCGCCAGCGCGCGGGCAGCAGGCGCCAGGCTCGATGCAGTAGGGGAAGCGCAAATGCATTCGGATGCATGCGCGCACCCTGTCGCGCAAAGCT
>CAVOKY010000012.1:0-20192 GCA_963696645.1 uncultured Alphaproteobacteria bacterium | reverse complement strand
GTTCGCTGATCTGCTGCGCCATGCGCTCCAGGGCCGGCAGGACCAAGTCGCGCGACTTCTGCGGAACGCCGGCGTCCCGGATTGCCGCTCTGAAGCGTGTCAGATCGGCTTGCCATTGGGCATGAAGCCTGGCGAGCGGCAGCCGCCATGATGTTGGCGCCGCCGTGCCGGCGGCATCGAGCACGGACTGATAGTCGCGCTCCAGTTTGGCGGCGGTGCCGAGCAACGATGACAGCTGCTGTTTGAGGGCGTCGGGGAGTTCCGGAAGGCCATCATAGGGCCTGGCCGGCTTCTGCCGCTCGGCCTCGGCGGCCTCTTCCATCAGTTCGGCGTAGGTGTGGAAACCGGGATACTCGCGACAGAGGGCGGCGAGCTGCTCGTCGGTGGTCGCGTTCCAGATTTTGCCGAGATCGGCGACATATCCAGTCATGCGCTCGACGATTGCCCGGCGAGGCACCCCTTGGTCGGCCAGTTGGCGCACACGGAGGTTGATTGCCGCCGCGAGCTGGCGGTAGTCGGTCAGGGGTTCCGTTTGCCGGGGTGCGGCTTTTCGTCCAGGCACGGGGATCGCGCCGGACTGGATGCCCGTGGCGATCGCTTCAAGGATCTTCGCGTATCGGTAGAAGCCGGGGAACTTCCGGGTCAGTTGCGCCATATCGCCGGGCTGGGCGGTGCCGAGCAGTTGATGGACTGCCGGCATGTGGTCGGCCATCGCCGCCATGATGGCCATGTTGTCTTTGCCGGCGCGGATGAGCTTCTCGGCATCCTGGTGTCGATCTTCGCGGCAACCCAAAGCTGCTGGTTGGTCAGGGCCATGTTGTGCGTCTCGGGTGTGGAAAGTGTGCGGCGATCAGAGGGCCAGCGCCCTGGCTTCGATGATCGCTCGATCATATCAGCCCGGCCGGTAAGGGTCGCAAGCAGCGCGAGCCTTGGCGAGGCGCGGATGAGCAGGAACAGCACCGGTGCGGATGGCTGGAGGGATGAGCGCGTCAGGGAACGTATGGCCTGCGCTGCTTCAGCGCGGCGAAGTCGAAGTCGGAGCGGGCCCCTCATCACCGCGGTCATGCGCGGGCTGTCGAGGAAATGCGTGGTGGCGGTGCGCGGCGGAGCGCACGCCGGAGGCCTCCCGGGCGACCCTGGCCAGGTGCCGCTGGGCGCGGCGCGTGCCGCCAGGCCGCCGGCGGCCGGAATGTCCTGCATGGTGACGAGCAGCCGTTCGAAGCGATCGGCCGGCAGGGTGATGAGTTCGCGCAGGACTGGCGAAGATGCTTGATGGGTCATATGGAAATCTATATATTCAGATAATGGATGAACCGGTTCTCAAAACGGTTGTCTGGGTGGGGCCGACACGGAAGGAACTGAGGGCGTTTCCGCGGCCCGTGCGACGTGCGGTTGGCCTGGCGCTTTATGCGACTAGCTCGGCGAGACGCCGCCGGATGCGAAGGTGCTGAAAGGCTTTGGCGGAGCAGGGGTGCTGGAGCTGGTGGAGGACCACAGAGGCGACACCTACCGCGCGGTCTACACCGTCCGGTTCGCGACCAGGATTTTCGTGCTGCATGTGTTTCAGAAGAAGTCGAAACGCGGCATCGCCACGCCGCAGAAGGAAATCGAGTTGATCCGCGCCCGACTCAGATGGGCCGAGCGCCTCTACACCGGCAAGACCAAGGAGGGTTGAGCATGGAGACGACACACGAAGTCAGCAGCGGCAATGTCTTTGCCGACCTTGGCTTGCCCAATTCCGAGCAGGAGTTGGTAAAGGCCAAACTCACGGTGCAGATTTATCAGATCCTCAAACACCGGAAGCTCACTCAGACCGAAGCAGCCCGGCTGCTTGGCACCACCCAGGCCCAGGTTTCAGCGCTGATGCGCTGCCGCCCGGTGTCCGTGTCCGTGGGCAAGCTGATGGAGTTTCTGACGACGCTCGGTCAGGACGTAGAGGTGACGGTGAAGCCCACCACACGTCACGGGGCAGGGCACATGTCGGTCACGGTGCAGCCGGGTTGAACCAGCACCCCGGCGGGCAGGGAGAAATGACTATGTGCGCCGACGCCTGCCGAGTCGGCAGTGTGTCACCGGAGCAGCGCTATCGCGGCTTGCGTGACGCAGCGTTCGAAAGCGGCGAGTGAGGTGTAGCGTTCGGCGTAAGTTGTCGTCTCGGCGACGATGCAGCCACCGGAGGCGGTGACGCCGCCGGCGAGCATGAGATTGTCGTGCAATTCGAACGGCTCGATCGCCATGCCGTCGGGATCTTCGTGTTCCCCGGTCGGGCGGACGCGGACGGTGCCGCCACAGAAGTTGGTGACCCGATCGAGGAACGGCCGGTCATCATTGGAATAGGCGAAGATCGGCCGGCCGAGCGCGCGCATGAAGCCCATCTCGTAGGCCGAGCCGACATCGGCGCTCGGCCCGCGGAACGGCGTCAGATTGACGATCATGGCGTCACAGCCCCGCATGACGCGCTCCATGGCGCGGCTGATCGCGAGCCCCTGTTCGGATAAGGACTGCGCCGGATCACAGGCATCTTCTTCGTCCGCGGGGAACACGCCGATGAGGCCGTGGCGCTCGCAGATAGTCCGTTTGCGCGCGCCGATGTCGCGCGCGTTGGCCAGGAAGACTTCGGGTCCGGCGAGATAGATGCGCTTGGTCATGCGATGACCTCGGGTCCGGATTGACAAGGCGTTGTCATGGCACAGGTTGACGATGAGCCGCATCACCCGACGGCGAGGGCAGCCGGCCTTGCACCGGCATCGGTGCTCGCGCGGCCGAGGACATCCGGCGTATCGTTGGCTTCCACTGGACGGAGGCCGTTGATGGCTCGCAAGGTACCTGTCCCCGCGATTCCGCCTGTACCATCCCGCCGGTCCGGCCGCTCAGCAATTGGGCCTCGCCTGCCGCCAGAGCGGCCGGTCCTGCCGGAGCAATCCCAGCAGTCGGAGCTGCCGGACCTGATGGAGGCTTTCTGGGGCGACGGAAGGGTCGCGGGCGAGAATTCGAGGACCAGCCCCGCCCGTGGCCGCCGATCAAGCGGGAGGTCTGTCGCGGGATAGAGCTCGCAGCGCGTCCGGGCAGGCTGCCCTCAGTGGCGGCAGGTCGCGTTCGATCACCAGCTAGATGCGGGCCAGGTCAACGGTGTCGTAATCGTGCCGCAGCCGGTTGCCGAGGCCGCGGATTTCGCGCCAAGGAATGACGCGAAGGTCGCTGCGTTCAGGCCCTTGGGGAATTGCTTGATGCGATCGATGTTCTCGACGATATCCGTGAAGCGTTGAACCGGATCGCTAGAAGGCACGCACGACCTCGCGATCTGCGTTCTGCTGCACGCGCGGCTTGAATGTGCCTTCCTCGATCAGATCGACCGGCTGGCCGAGCAGGTCGGCGATCTGGTTTTCGATCCTGATCACATCCAGCAGCGACAGGGGCCGGGCGTCATCGAACGCGGCCAGCAGGTCAATGTCGGAATCCGGGCGTGCCGTACCGCGCGCCGTGGAGCCGAACAGCGACAGCCGCACGACCCCGGCAGCCTTCAACTCCGGTTCGTGTGCGCGCAGCGTGGCGATGACGGTCTCTCGGATCATGCTCGAATTCTACACCCCAACGTCATCCAGCGGAACGGCCCATAGCCTGCTTGTGCACGAGGTCTGCGCCGGTGACCGGGCGCAGGTTGAGATCGGACGGGGCCTTTTCCAGCAGCGTGACGGACACGCGCTGGTTGGGTACAGATGGCGTGCAGACGGCCCATAGTCTCAGCTTGTAGAGACCGGGCGAAAGCTCGGCACCGAGGACCAGGGAGAATGGCGCGGGCCGTGCGATGCCGGAGCTGGGGGTGGCTTCCTGAACGCCGAGCGAGCGGTCCTCCAGCCAGCCGGCGAAGATGCAGGTGGAGTTGGTGAAGTTGTTGGCGCTGACGGTGCTGCCGTCGAGTTCGAATTCGTAGCGCCCGGTTTCCGTGGTGCGCAGCCAGCCCTGCCATTCGACGCCGGTAAGCCCGGTGTACCGAACGCCATGATCCGCCAGATCGGCAAGCTGGAGTGATCCCCCGGTGTAGACGAAGCCGCCCACGCTGTCGGGCGGGATTTCGTGCGCGGCAACCGGGGTGGTGGGCGCGGCATGGATGATCGCCACGGCGCCGGCCGCGAGGGTCTCGGGAGCGGGCGAGGGGGCCGAGGTGCTGGCTGGCGACGCGGCCGGCCCGGGCTCCGAAGGCGGCCGAGCGGGTTGTGCACCTGCCTGGCCGGGCTGGAGCTGATCCAGCCGGCGCAGGATCGTGTCGAGCTTCTGCTCGATGCGGTCGAGTTGCGAAGGCGGCGCTTGCGCCGAAGCCGGGGCAGCGCCGGACACCACGAGGCCGGCGATCAGGAGAGCGAGGCAAGGACGGGACACGGGCTTGGCTCTACGGGTGACTTGCCGGCGGCACAGTGCCGAACCGGTCGGAATCGGGTGTCGGCGTGATCGTCACCCCATCCAACGACCGTCCGGGTGGGATCTTCGGCAGTGCGGGGAAGGCGGGCAATGATCCCGTCGCCGAAGCGCCGTATGTTGTCCCCAGGTTTGCCGGCACGGACGAACCCGGCACAGATGGCGGCCCGAGCCGGGCAGGGGGCGCGGCCAGCCGCAGCGCGAACAGCGCCAGGGCGACGCCGGCGCCGATCGCCGCCCAGCGGAACGCCGGGTCATAGTGCCAGGCCGATGGCACGGACCCGGCCAAGCGGCGCAGCCAGGTGCGCGTTGCAGCGACCGCGGTCATGCCGCAATCCCGACCGACGCCGCTTCGTCAATGTCCGCTGCGTCGATCGTCACCAGGTCCTCCGCGGTCCGGTTCCGCCGCCGCATGATGCGCCCGGCCTGCGCCTCGCGGGTCCGCTCCCAGAGGGTCCGCATGGCGCGGCCGTTGCCGAAGGTCCGGCTCTTGGCCTGCACCATGTCGGCGCAGGCATCGGCGAGCGCGTCCTCGGCCGCGGTGCTCAGACGGAACCCATCGTCCCCGGCCAGGCCGCGATAGATCGCGGCCAGCTCGTCCGGGTCGTAATCGGCAAAGGTGATGCCACGGGTGAAGCGCGAGCTCAGGCCGGGATTGCTGTCCAGGAACCGCTGCATCTCGCCGGTGTAGCCGGCGACGATGACACAGAGCCGGCCGCGATGGTCCTCCATCAGCTTGAGCAAGGTCTCGACCGCCTCCCGGCCGAAGTCGTGACCGGTGCCGGCGCCCAGGGGTGCCAGCGTGTAGGCTTCATCGATGAACAGCACCCCGTCCAGCGCGGCGGCAACGATTTCGCGCACCCGGATGGCGGTCTGGCCGACATAGCCCGCCACCAGGGTGGAGCGGTCGGCCTCGATCATGTGCCCACGCCGGAGATAGCCGAGGCCGTGCAGGATATCGCCCATCAGCCGGGCGACCGTGGTCTTGCCGGTGCCGGGATTGCCGAGGAACACGCAGTGCAGGGATGGCACCGAGGTGCGGTGCCCCAGTCTGGCGCGCTCGCGCTCGGCCTGCAGCACGTCCACCAGCTTGCCGATCTCATCCTTGACGCCGGTGAGCCCGATCATGCCGTCCAGCTCGGCCATGGCCTGATCGAGCGACCGCGTCGGCCGGGCGGGCGCGTCGTTCTCTCGCCGGCTCTGCTGCCCGGCGCGCGGTGCACCGCCCATCGGCATCGGCACCCCGGCGGCGGCACGCCATAGCCGCCAGAAGGCGATGGCGGCGCAGGCGAGGAAGATGCTGCCGGCATAGGCGGTGAGCAGCGCCCAGCCGACGATCGCCGCGGCGAGGATGGCCAGCAGCCGAAGCGGCAGGCCGCGGATCACTCGGCGGCGTCCCGTTGCGGGTGGAACCGGTTGGCGGCGACCAGGGGCGCCATGTCCGGGCGGCGGAAGTAGATCGCGCGCCCGCAGCGCAGTGGCTTGGCGCCGCGCACGAGGACAAAGGCTTCATCGGCGCGGGTATCCTGGATGATCTCTTCGGGCTTGATCAGGGCGCGCCGGATTTCCGAGCGGTTCTCCGACCGGCCCGACGAACTGTTGCCGATTCCGCCGCCGCGGCCATGGCTGCCGCTGCTGTTGCCCTGTGCCGTGGCGACGACGCCGTACTCGCCGCAGATGGCGGAGAGTTCCTTGGCGGTGTCGGGGTCCTGCACGGCGGCGAACAGGCGCCATGAGGTGGCGTCGTACCACGCCTGCTTCCCCTCGCGGCCCCATTGGCCGACGAGCTGGCCGAGCGACTGGTAAAGCAGCAGCAGGGTGATGCCGTATTTGCGGCCGGCATCGCGGGCTTGTTCGAGGACGCCCATGAAGCCGAGGCGGGCGACCTCGTCGAGCAGGAACAGGATGCGCCCGCGCACCCGGCCATCGGCCTCATAGGCGGCGTTGAGCAGCGCACCGATGATGACGCGGCCGAGGGCAGGGGTTGCCTGCAACGTCTTCAGCGGCACTTGCACGAACACGGTCAGCCGGCCGTCCGCCAGATCGCGCGTGCGGAAGGCGCTGCCGGAGACGAGATCGGCGTAGGCCGTGGTGGAGAGCCAGCGGGTGTCCTTGCTGGCGTTGCCGTAGATGCCGGAGAAGGTCTCGGCCACGAGGCCCTTGAGGGTGCTGGCGAGATCGCGGGCGAGGGGACTCGTGGAGGTCGCGTGAATGCGCCCGAGCATCTCACGCATCTCGCCTTCCGGGGTGACGAGCGCACGGCGCAGCTGCTTGAGCGTCTTGCGCTCCGGCGCAATTGACGGATTCCAGAGCATGTCGGCGAGCAGGCAGGCGATCAGGCCCTTGCCGCTTTCGCGGAAGAATTCTGCCCCCGACGTGATCTGCCCGCGCGTCTCGCCGCAAATCCAGTTCACCGCGGCCTCGACGTTGGTCTCGGCCTCGGGCGCGGTAGTGTCGATCCAGTCGAGGACGTTGAAGGCGCCGGCGGCCGGGTCGGACGGGTCGAGGGTGACGATCCGGTGCCCGAGTGTCGCCTGCCGGAAGTCCTGGACCATGGGGCCGATCTCGCGGGAGGGGTCGAGCACCACGGCGGCGCCAAGCCAGGTCAACATGGTGGGCACGCCGACGGAGGTGGTCTTGAAGCCGCCAGGTCCGGCGAAGACCAGGGCATGGGTGGAGCCGGTGCGGCAGCGATCGACCAGCAGCGGCGTGCGGCCACCCTGGCCCCAGGTGGACTTGTCCGCCGGATTGAAGGCGCGGCGTGCCACCCGGTCCTGATCGACACGATAGGCCTCGCCGACGACGATGCCGCCGAAGGTTTCATCCGGACCGGGGAAGAGGCGGCGCGCCTCGCGGATGGAGAGCCAGTCGGCATGGCCGAAATTGTCGGACCGGCCACGGACCAGGCGCCGGCCGAAACCAGGGCCGAGCGGCCGTTGGACCGTGAGCCCGCAACCGAGGAAGGCGGCGACAAGGCCGACAGCCACGGCTTGCATGATGCCCAGGTCGAGGGCTTGCAGGATATCGAGCAGCGATGCGCTGCCGACGTATGGCGCCAGGCGCTGGTACTCCGGCCAGCCGGTCAGGATGGTGGCAACGAGGACGCCGGCGACGCCGGCCGCCGGCATGAAACGGGTGGCGAACTGCATCCGGTAGGCGACGACGGCTACCAGCATGACCAGGATCGGGCTGAGCAGGGCGATGGTCGGCCAGGACCGGTATGCCAGGAAATAACCGGCGGTCGAGCGGTCGGGGAACGTGAGGAGATAGCCGAGCCACCAGTTGTTGGCGAAGGTCCAGGCGAACCAGAACAGCCACAGCGGCCAGAGTTGGACGACGATGCGCAGGCCGACGCGCAGCAGATCATACGTGGCCCGTTCGATCATTCGGCGGCTGCCGCCACCTCGGGCCGGCTTGGCGGGGCCGCTGGCGCGACGTGCCGCACGGTGCCGCCGTGTGCCTTGGCAAGCGCCTCGGCTTCGGCGAAGCGGGCGAGGCCCTCCCAATGCTGCATGACCTTGCTGAAGCGGAAGCCGGCCTGGCGCAGCGCCGTCGTGGCCTCCCTGGCGAGGGGTGCGGGGAAGGTCAACACGACGGCTTCCTTGCCTTCGTCGCGCAGGCGCGCCTCGCGGGCGAAGGCACGCCCGCCGAGCGCCGCCCACTTGCCGACCTGATCCTTGTCGGCAGCGCCGTCGCGCAGCGAGAGCAGTGCGCCGTACAGCGCGTTCGGCTCCAATTCGAGCAGGCCCGTTTTGTCGATCAGTCCGCCGGCCTCGATCAGCCGGCGCGTGCGCGCGCGGCGTTCCGCGTCTTTGAGCTTGGCCGCTTCCTCGGCAAGCCTGGCTTTCTGTTGTTCATGCGCGCGCAGACGCTCAGCCAGCGAACGGGCCATGCGGTCTCCTCCGTGTCGAATTCAGAATCGTACGATCAACGCATTGCGTTCGATCAATGAATCGCCCCGTCGTGCTCCGAACGGCGTCTGATCAGGGCATCCTGGCGGTGCGTGATCCAGGCGATGGCGACGGTTTCGGATTCGAACGGTCCGGCAAAAACGTGTTCGCCATCATCGTCGATGATGTAGAGTCCTGCGAGATGGACACCGTAATCGGGTGGTTCGAGTTGCAGCAGCTCCATCGTCTCCCCGCGTGATTGTCTGCGGTGGGACGGTACTGGGTCGGTCGCGCGGCGCCAAAGCACGAAGCCGAGATTCCACAATCAGTCCGATCGCGGTGTGGCGTTAAAAGATCGTTGATTTGCACTGAATAAAAGGCACTGCGCAGCGGGTTCTGCACCAGCGAGCGAGAGCGAGCAGAAAGCGTGCAGACGCAATATGCATTGCACGGCAATGCGAGTTGCGAAGCGCCACCACACCAACACAAAGTGCCCACGTGGCCATCCAGTTCGCCCGCGCGCGCTACATCTCCCGCAGCACCGGCGGCAGCGCCGTGCGCTCGGCAGCGTACAACGAACGTGCCGCCATCACCGCGGACCGCACCGGTGAGCTCTATTACTTCAAGCACCGCGACGCACCCGAGCACCACGAGGTGCTGCTGCCTACGGGTGCCGATCCGCAGTTTGCCGACAGCGCGGTGCTGTGGAATGCCGCAGAGGCGGCCGAGAAGCGGAAGGACGCGCAGGTCGCCCGCGAGATTGTTCTCGCCCTGCCGGCAAATGCGGAGCTGATCGACGAGGACCGCATCGGATTGGCACGCTCCTTCGCCGAGCAGCACTTCGTCGCCAAGGGCCTTGCCGTGCAGCTCGACGTGCACCGGCCGCACGAGGGGGAAAGCGAGTCCGAGCGGGCAAACTGGCACGCGCATCTGCTGATCACCACGCGCCGGTTGGAAGGCGAGGGGTTCGCGGCGAAGAAGGCGCGTGACCTGGATCCCGAGGTTCGCCGCGCCGGCGGGCGCGCCGTGGTCGCCGACGGGGAGGCCTGGGGCGAACTGTGGCGGGATCACCAGAACCGGTATTTCGTGGAGCACGGCCTGGACATCCGGGTGGACCCGGCGGCGACGCACGCGCAGGAGCACATCGGTCCGGTGCGGATGCGCAAGGCCGGCGCGGCAATCGTCGAACGGGCAGAGATCATCCGTCAGGCGAATGAGGCGGCGGCACGCGACCCGAACCAGGTGCTGGCGACGCTGACGCGGCACAACGCGACGTTTTCTGAGCGGGATCTCGATCGGCACCTGGCCAAGCACATTGCCGGCGACGGCGAACGCGCCGCCACGAGAGCGGCGGTGCTTGGCCATGCGGAGACCTTACCGCTGTATGACCGGACGAGCGGGGAGGCGGTGGGGCGCTACACCACCAAGACGGTCCGCGCACAGGAGCGCGCGACGCTCGCCGACGCGCAGGTCGTGGCCCGGGTGCGGCACCACGGGGCGCTATCGGCGGCGGCGATCAACGCGGCCGTGGTGTCACGCAGCCTGCGGCCGGATCAGCGTCGCGCTTTCGATCACGCGGTTGCCGCCGGCGGGCTGAAAATCATCGAGGGCCGGGCCGGGACCGGGAAGAGTTATTCCCTCGCGGCGATCCGCGACGCGCATGAGCAGGCGGGCCGGCATGTGATCGGCCTCGCACCGACCAATGCCGTGGCACAGGACCTGAAGGCGGACGGTTTCACCAATGCCGGGACGGCGCACGCCGAGCTGTTCAAGCTGAAGAACGGGCGGACGCGATGGGACCGGGCCACCGTCGTGGTGGTCGACGAGGCCGCCATGCTGGACAGCAAGGTCACCGGCGAGCTGTTCGCCGAGGCGCGGCGGGCGGGGGCAAAGGTGATTCTTGCCGGCGACGACCGCCAGCTTGCCAGCATCGAGCGGGGCGGGCTGTTCACCGAACTGCGCCAGCGGCACGGCGCGGCGGAAATTACCGAGATCACCCGCCAGCGCACGGACTGGCAGCGCCAGGCCGCGCGCGATCTGGCCGAGGGGCGGTTCGGCGAGGCCGTCGCGGCGTTCGAGCAGGCCGGCGCGATCACCTGGACCGACAACCAGGCGGGCGCGCGCAGAGCTTTGGTCGAGGCGTGGAAACGCGACGCCGCAGCGGAGCCCGCCGCCACGCGTTTCGTGTTCGCCTACACGAACCGCGACGTGGACGCGCTGAATGCCGAGTTGCGCCAAGTGCGGCGCGACCGCGGCGAGCTGGCCGGGGCGGACGTGCGGTTCGAAACCAAACATGGTCCGGCAGACTTTTCCCCCGGCGACCGGGTGCAGTTCACTGACACGCTGAAGCCGGCGCGAATCTACAACGGCAATGTCGGCACCATCACCGACATTGACGCGGACACGGGTGTGATCCGGGCACGGCTGGACGCTGCGGCAGGGCAGCCAGGCCGTGAGGTGGTGTGGTCGGCTTCCGAATTTTCCGGGTTCCGGCACGGCTACGCGGGCACGATCTACAAGGGCCAGGGCCGGACCCTGGACCACACCTACCTGTACCACACGCATCACTGGCGCGCGGCGGCGAGCTACGTGGCGCTGACCCGGCAGCGTGAGAGCGCACAGGTGTTCGTGGCGCGGGAAACGGCGCACGACGTGGCGCAGCTCGCGCGGCAGATGGCGCGCGGCGAGATCAAGGCTGCGTCCGTGGCATGGGCCACGGTGGACGAGCTGACTCCGGTTCAGCGGGTGCGCGCGCAGCAGAATGGGACAGCCCCACAGGCGAGCCAGAACACCACTGTCGAGTCACAGTCTGCGACTAAGGCATCGGTACTGGCAGACCGTCGCAGCGCGGTTGCCGACTGCCGATCCGATCCCGCCGCTGGCGCCGTCTGCTGGAGAGAAGGCGCGCGTCCCGACCGAGACCCTCATCCCGGCTTATGTGGACCCGGGCGGGCGGGACAGCCTCGGCCGGGGGCTGGACGCCGGCAGCGTCGCCGCCGCCGTGGCGGCAGACCGCACCGTGCAACGGGAACGGGAATCACTGCCGAACTACCTGCGCGGTGCCTATCGCGATCCGCACGCAGCGAAGGCGCAACTCGACGAGATGGTGCAGCGGCAAGGCTGGACTAGTACGGCCGCACGCATCGGGCAGGACCCGACCCAGCTTGGCGAACTACGCGGGAGGGTCGGATTCTTTGCCGGCGCCAAGGCAAAGGCCGGGCGGGCAATGGCGGAGCGCGCGGCCGAGGCGATTGCCCCCAGCCTGGAGCGCATCGGGAGGGCGGAAGCCAGGGCCGCGCGAGCCTACCTGAGCAACGTGGAGGCGCAGCGCCAAGCGGATGCGACGCCCATCCCGAAGCTCACCGCGCGGGCGGAAGCGGCCGTGGCCACATTGGCAGCGGCCACGGACGAGAAAGTCCGCGCGGCGCTGTGGCGCGGCATGATGACGGACAAAGCGATCAGCGCCGAGTTGGGGCAGTTCTCGGCCGCCGTGCAGCAGCGGTTCGGCGACGACACCGTGCGTGCGATGCAGCGCAGCGGCGGCGGATTGGTTGAAGCGGCGTCCGTGCCGCGCGAGCACCACGCCGCGCTCGGCGCGGTCAGCCGGACCGTTCACACCCTGCAGGAAGGCCGGTTCGCCAGCGCCAACCAGGCCGAGACCATGCGGCTCGCACAGCGCCAGGCACTCGGATACCGGCGAGGCTTGCGGCCGTAAGGATGGCCACCAAGCAGAGTGGTGCGTTCCGCATCCAACTCCAGGATCATCACTCGGCCCGTGCCACGTGCAGCGCCGCTGCCCTGGCGGCCGCGAAGCTGTCAGCCATGCCGCTGGCTACCATGCAGCACAGCACCGGCAGGGACCGAGCCCGGGACGGTAAAGGCCATAGCACCGTGAGTTGCTCGACTTGGCCACCGAGTTCCCATTCTGCCTGCACACTCACGCGCGCCGCGTGGCCGAGGTTCCAGCCCGCTGAACCTCGTGCCGTGGCACATGGGAACCGCGCTCGCGTCGGGGGCTGGTTGAGGGTCGCAGGGTACGCCTGCGACCCTCCAACTTGACCGGCTAACCGATCCACTCTTCGGGCAGGCGGGAGCGCGGCTTTGAAGCTGCCGGCCATGCCGTCCGAAGCGATGATCGACGCCGCACACTAAACGATCTGGTTCGACGCCAGAATGAGCGATCAACCGCCGTCCAGGATTTCCGGCGCCGTGTGCACCATGATCGCGCACGCCGCCAGCGAGACTCTCGCGGCACCGTACGTTGAATAGGCGGAGTGACGATCTGGAGTGTTCAGCGTGCTAACAAATGGACCCTTTCGGTGATCAACTGACTTTTCGCGATAGCAGGCGACAGAAGGTGGAGGGAAGTGGCGGGTCGTGCAAGTGAGCCGTATGCTTCACACGACAATGAATCTTCGCAGCTGCATGAGACTCAGGATATCAAAAATGTCCTGCGACCGTCCTCGGATCAGGGCCGCAGTCCGGGCAGGGGGCTCACAAAGGAGCCCCCCATTCGTCTGTGGTCAGCCTTCGCCTCCCGCAGTGCTCGCCTGGTTATCGTAGGATGGCAGTGCTGCATGCCGGCGTCAGCAGGGCCGTGGTGCCCAGGATGATGCCCAGGGCAGCGAAGGCCGCCACGATCACGTTCTTCATTTTAGTCTCCTCACTGTTTCCCGTCGCGCAGACGGAGGGTTGATCGGGTAACTTTGGCTTAGTCGTCTCGGCTGTCAGTTTGTACCGGTCGTTTGACGTCAATCTTGCTGACCGGCCGACCATTCCAGACAGATCGGGTGCACGCCCTGAAACGTTTCACACCAGAACTCGTCAATCGAGACCCACCCTCAGTTGAAGCAACTGGGGCAGGGCGATCGGGTTCAAGCTGCTCACTAGGCTGGTCATTCTGTGCCTTGAGCGGCGCGGCAGGGCCCGGACCAATGCGACCGCAACGGCGACCGCCTAGACCAGATGTTCGCCTGAGGAAGGGTGACCCGTCTCACAGTATGCAGGCTTACGAGGGTTGCGCCGGGGTGGCCGGTGCCAGGGTCTTGGCCGCTCGAGTGGTGCCAATTAGGTTGGAGCATGCAAACCCACCGCGACTGGAATTTCAAGACGTTGTTTCGGGTGGCGTTTCCACGGTTCCCGATTCCAGGTGTCGGCGCCGTTGCGAATCTCTATGCGCAGCTTCGGCACTTCGAAAAGCTTGCCGTGGCAGATCAGCGCAGCATGCAGTCGCGCCAGCTCGACGCGCTGCTTGAGCATGCGCGACATTACTCACCGTTCTGGCAAGATCGCATCGGCAATGCGCAGCACTTGGCCCTGGAGACCCTGCCGGTCCTTACGCGGTCCGAGGTGCAAGCACACTTCTCACTGATGCGAGCACGCAGCAACGAGATGAATGAGTCCCTAATAGAAGTGACATCCACATCCGGTTCCACCGGTCATCCGGTGAGTGTCGAGCGGATTAAGCCGATCTACGAGCCGCTGTATCACGCTTCCACCCTGGTCGAGCATCGCTGGCACGGACGTGATCAGACCAGGCGTCTCGGCGTCATCCGCTCGGGCATCACAACGGAAAGGGCAGCTAACTGGGGGGCACCGTTCGTCTGGTTTGGCCCAACTGGCCCCCGCTTCAGCTTCGACTCAACCGGTGCATCAGTTGACCGGGTGCTGCACGTGATGATGCGCACGTGTCCTGACTATCTCGTGATCAACGCACCGCTGGCGGCGAGCCTCGCTCGCGAGGCGCTGTCGAGCAAAGTCAGGAATGTCCGGATCGAGCAAGTACTGGCATACGGTGGTCCGGTGACGACAGAAGACCGCATGCTTATTAAGGCGGCGTTCGGTAGCACGGTCGTCAACCGCTACACCAGCGAGGAATGCGGCTACATCGCGATACAGTGCCCGCGCCACCCACACTACCACGTACTAAGCGGAACGGTGTTGGTGGAAATCGTGGATGAACGGGGCAAGGCCTGCCCGGTTGGCGAGCCTGGGCGGGTGCTTGTCACATCCTTGCACAGCTATGCTATGCCGCTGATTCGCTACGACATTGGAGACGTCGCGGAGTGGGGCGACTCGTGTGATTGCGGGATTACCTTGCCTGTCATCAGGCACATCCTCGGTCGTTCCTGGCGCCTCATCAGAAGGCCGGATAACAAACGCATCTTGGCACGCATTGATGCAGCGAACCTCCAGAAGGTCAAAGGCCTGCTCGAATGGCGATTTGTGGTGTACACGGACCATGTGATCGGGGTATATGTAAGAAGCTCGCGATCACTCACGAGCGGCGATAAGGCCACAATACGTCAGGCCGTGCGCAACAATCTTGGGTATCCATACGAGATCGCCGTGCATCGGGTCAATCGAATCGAGTGGATGCATGAATGGAAGCGGGAGGATTTTGCAGTTGCTGATCGGCCATACCGATTGAGACGGAATGGTCGCCAATATGCCGCCGCAGTGACGTTGCCACTGGGAGATGAACGATGATATAATTAACGACCGATAATTGGCAGAAGCAAAGGGGGAGCGGGCAATGGGCGAGATCATGAAGGAAGATGATGTCTATATAGGAGGGCTACTCGACCAGCTTAACGTCCGCTTCGGGCCATCTCAGGGTGGACCTCGCACGGAATGGTTCGGCGGTATTGATGAGATGGCGCGGTTGCAGAAGGAGTTTGGACTCTTTAAGCCAGGACGTTCGTTCAGAGATAGCGTCTCCGTCCTAAATATCGGCGGTGTGTGGAACGCGCGGGTCAGGCACCGCTGGCTCAACTTGCTGGACTGGCTCCGCAGGGTGGACTCTAACGTGCCTGGGAAGAACGGGGACGAGAGCATCGTAGACGCAATAATCTTGGATCTGGGTACTTCACCTCCATCGCCCATTTACTTCACGACGCACAACTCCCCCGACCCCAGGGCTGATCGGGTCATGATCACACCCGATGCAAGACCACTCTTTTACATTGACCAGCCGTTTCTTACAGTCTCGATCCCGATGCGTCCTCGAGCCACCCGCGTAGCCGCGCGGAGGCCAACCAGGGGGCGGCGTTCCTAGGCATCGGTCGTGGACAATATATATGGCGCTTCCGACGAGGCAAAGGCGCTGTTTGCGCTTTACCGGCGCGTCGAGGCTTACTACAGCCGCAAGGTGGTTCAATACGGCCCAACGTCGGGGGGGGCGGACTGGTCAAGCTGCGCGGCGCAGCAACTGCGCTTCACCCAACTGCTGAAGATCTGCGATTTCTCCGAGCCATTCTCGCTCAATGACCTGGGATGTGGATATGGAGGTCTCCTGGTCCATATCGCAGGCCGTCATTTGGGCGCCGAGGTCGATTACCTCGGCATTGATTTGTCGGCAGCGATGATCTGGCATGCTCGACGACTTCCTCAATGTCGGGATCCGCAACAGTTCGTGGTTGGCCATCACATTCCGCGCGCCGCCGACTACACTGTGGCGAGCGGGATCTTCAATGTCCGTCTTACCGAGCCAATCGGTTTGTGGCGACAATTCATTCGTTCGACGCTGACGCAGATTAGCGCCGCCAGTCGCAAGGGTTTTGCTGTCAACTTCATGTGTCGTGTTGAGCCAGGCTGCCAGGCGAAGCGCGGATTGTATTTGGCTAGGCCGGAAACGTGGATTGACTACTGTGAGCGAACATACCGCGCCTCTGCGGAAGTCCTGAGCGGATACGGTCTTGCAGAGTTCACTTTGCTAGTCCACCATCGTCCTCAGCGCCAGGCCGACTGAGGTTCGCGCTTCGGTTAACAAAGGCTGATAAATAGTGGCGCCAGTCAGCGCGATGAGCCTGTGCGCCTCACCGAACAGGCTCTCGGCATCAGCAGCCCCGACATCGCCCGCCAGCGCAGTTCCTAGGGTGATGAGCGCGCGGATCTCTGCCGACCGCGCGCTTCTCATCCGGGCAACCTGAATGGCCTCCCTTGCGGTGCTTATCGCGCGGTCGTAGTCGGCGGACCTGAAGTAGCAGTCCGCCAGTCCAGCCAGCACATCGGCCTCGTAGTTCATCGCAACTCTCGCGTTCCTGACGACGTCAAGGCTCCTTGCGAAGCAGCTTATTGAACCGTCAAAGTCCTTCAGTAGCGCCTTCGAGTAGCCGTCTGATGCCAGGGCATAAACGCGAAGATAGGCACTTCCATGGCGCTCGGCCAAAGCTGAGATCCGCGCCGCGTGCCTTTCCGCCGTTGCGGCATCGTTCTGGCTCCAGGCCACCTCAACATAGGCGAGATGCGTGATGAACTGCACCGTCGGATCTACCAGTTCCGGCCGCATATCGAGGATTTCCGATGAGCAGGCGACGGCCTCCTGTAGGTGCCCGAGCCTGGCGAGGATGCGCGCGCGGAGGCTCAGGATCCAGTGCTTGACGCTGTAGCCGAGAAATTCGTCATCTTCGCTACGCGGCCCTGGCAAGGCAACCATGGCGGCATTGTTCGCGGCCAGGGCCTCACGGAACAAGCCGGCCCAGCCGTAGGCCTGACTGAGCGCGGCGTTTAAGGTCGCTGCGCGCGCAATTTGCGACCTTGAGTTGATCAACGACAGGGCGTTGCTGACGACGGTGACGTAGGTGTCGGCAGAGCCACCGCTGGCACCTGATATGCGGGCCTCGACAAAAAGCAACAGCGGAATCATCGAATCATCGGTGCCGCGCGCTATCCGGACCGCCTCGCGGATAAACGGTTCGGCCTCGCTTCCTGTCATACCTTCACGCCAACCAAGCCACGCGATCTGCGCATTCGCCATGATCAGGAGCGCGTGGACCATGGCAGACTGTTCCTGATCTTCGAGGAGCTGAATTACCTTGTGCCAGAGTCTCACTGCTTCACGCGTGCTGGTGGCGCCGATCCATTTCGCTGCGCGCGCTGTGTGGTGTGCCGCGGGAAAGGCCTGCGCCGCTGCTTCGTAATGATAGGCAAGCAGGCCGGCCAACTCCGCTGGGCGCTCGATATAGTGCTCCTCCATGGCCTCTGCCACTGCCGCATGAAGCGCGCGCCGGCGCGTATTGGTCTGTGTTGCGTAGGCAACCTCCTGAAAGAGTGGATGGCGAAAGACATACTCAGTGCCGTCATTGGATCGCTGAGCCTGAATTAGGCCACTGTCCGAGAGTCGCCTGAGTGCCTGTGCGAGAGCGGCGGGAGCGGCCCTGGCCAGCCGTTCGAGCACCGCGATCGGTATGCGTTTGCCGATGATTGCGGCGATCTGCAGCACGGTCTTCTCAAGCTGGTCCAGGTGATCAATGCGATCGGCGATAGCGACATGAACCGTGGGTGGCAGTGCACTCGTCTTCTGCGGTGCCCCGAGCTGGTAGGCGCCCGCCTTGCCGACGAGAGATCCGCCCTCGGCAAGCGCGCGAACCAGCTCTTCCACAAAGAATGGGTTCCCACCGCTGCGCTCCGCCACCTGCCGCCGAATCGCGTCCACGGAGGCGTCGTTCCCTATTAGCTCATCAACAAGGGCCTCCGTCTCGGCGGGTTGAAGTTCCGCCAAATGGATCTCGCTGAAATGGTCCCATCGCGCCCAGGGGCAGTCGTATGATGGCCGATAATTTAGGACCAACATTGCACGTGTGCCTGCAACCGATTCGGCCAGCGCGGCTATGAAGTCGCCGCTCGCGTCGTCCAGCCAGTGTAGATCATTGATGATGATGACAGAGGTCGTGGTTCCTTGCTTTCGCACCAAGTGGCGGAAGACTTCCAGCAGCCTGAGGCGCCGTAAGTGTGGCGGGAGCTGCGCACGCGAGTCAGTGCTCTGGGACACGCCGAGCAATTCCCATACGATCGGTAGGTCCGCGGTGAAGGTGGCGCCAAGCTGAAGCAGGCATTCCTCGATGCGGGATCGCGACGTCGCGGCGTCGTCTAGGGGCGAAATGCCAAAGTACAGTGACCGAAGGATCTCCAGCACTGGCTGGAGGGGTGTGGTATGCCCATGAAGTTGGGCATGCACCTCGAAGACCCGGATCGAGCGGCTGCGACACCACTTGGCGAATTCGAAGCAGAGACGACTCTTGCCCGTACCCGAGTTACCCACGATACCGATCACCGCGGCGTTGCTGTCCTCGGCACGACGCAAGGCAGTTTGCAGCAGCCCCAGCTCACTGGTCCGGCCACGAAATGACGCGAGGTAGGTACGATGCAGTTGCTGGTTGTTGACGATGGGCTTTGACCCGCGCAACGCGTAAATCAACACCGGTTCCGGGACGCCCTTCACCGTGCGCTCGCCCAACGGGGCAAAATCATAGTACGGCCGGACTAGGCGATAGCAACTGTCGGTCAGACAGATGCCTCCAGGCTCCGCGAGCGAAACCACACGGCTTCCGAGATGAAGCGTGAAGCCATGCGCGTCACGACGTCCTTCATCCACCTCCGGCGGATCCGCGAGCACTTCGCCTGAATGAAGCCCGACCCGAATTGCTAACCCGGCGTTGCTGCCCGCGATGCTCTCTTTCATGGTCAGCGCCGCTTCACATGCAAGAAATGCATGCCCCTCCAGCGACCGCGGTGCACCAAATAACGCCATAATCCCATCGCCCAAGTTCTGCATCACCGATCCGCCGTAGCGCTCAACCGCGTGACACATGTTGTCAACTGCCGGCTTAAGACGCGCCATCGCCTGTTCAGGATCTAGGCGGGCGACGAGCTCCGTTGAGCTGACGATATCCGCGAACAGCACCGTTGCATGCTTAAGCTCACCTGAGTTTGCTGCCAGCCCGATCAGCGCAGCGTTCGGCCTCCGCGAGGATGGCCCAAGCTCGGTCCCGCATGATCCGCAGAAGCGCGCGTGAGGCTGATTCTGATGACCGCAGTGTTGGCAGCTGATGACGAGCTGGGCACCGCACGTTTGACAATAGCGGTTGTCCCGCGGATTGTTCGCATGGCACTTCAGGCAATGCATACGCCAACCCCTTCAGCACTTGACGCTTTGGCATCAGCCGGGATCGTTCGTAAGCCCCGCACATCGCGCGCGGCAGCGCTCTGCGTCGCCCGGTACGAGCCCGATGACAACGCACTGGTGCGCTTGTTGTCCACGCTCGGCGTGGGCTTCATATGGTTGCCGTCGCCTACTTCCACCTTGCGCGGGCTGCGGGTTGTAGCGGGAGCTCGCTTCATTGTCAACTCCCTCCGGTTAGAGATAACCGGCGCGCTCGAACGAACGCCAGGATGTGCTGGTGGCAGTCTGTGCGATCTCGGCATCACTCGTCGAGGCAGAGAATGATTGCTGCCACGAGTTCGCAATCTCAAGACATCCGTCACGCAGCCGACGCATCAGAAACAGCGTCACCTTTGTCATGTCACCATGCCGCTGGACACATATCTGCACCCCAAGCGGCCACGACTGATCGTCCGACGTCATCGCGCCACGCATCGCAGAAAAAGTTGCGAGCGCCAGATCGGCGGTACACGTCTCTCGTGACAACGGATGCAGCAGTTGCACATAGTGCCCTGTCACGCGCCAAGCCCATCCCAGTTTGCCCTGGTCAAGTCCAGAGCAATCGGATGAAGGAGGAGTGCGGCAAAAGCCCGGGACACCATCGATCGTCTCCTCCCTAGGTTCTAATCCGACATTCTCCATATTTTGAGCACTGCACGCGTCGTCCCGTCTGTCGGTCGGGCACAAGAAGCCGCGCTGCATCAGGACAGCGCTTGTTGAGGGTGTTTGCTGCACACCGCACGCGGCCGGTGCTCCGGGTACGCAGGATGATTGATCGCAGCACACTCGGAGTTGTAACGCTGTGAAGTAGATCACAGAGGGGCCGTCGGGTGGATCTGAACAGCGTTTCTGTGGGGCGCCGAGTGACGGTGGGCTTAGCCCAACCGGACTGATGCCTGAACAACGGCGGAAATGATGCGGTTCGCGCACTTAACCAGCTCGCCGTG
>CAVOKY010000011.1:0-693214 GCA_963696645.1 uncultured Alphaproteobacteria bacterium | reverse complement strand
GCACCAGCCAAATTGACGGCTGCTAATCAGCCGCCGGCACCGAATGATGCTCGTGCACGATTGTCCATTGGCCGCCGATGTTTTGGAGGCCGATGGTCAGTCGGGAGTTGAGATCCTCCACCCGACCATCGGAAGCAGGTCCTCGGCATCTCATCGCCATGAACGCAAATGCCACATCGACCCCAGCGACAATCTTCATTCCGTCGACACGGAAGCTCACCGAGTCAGCCGACCAAGAGAAGAACGTCTCCCAAGTTTGACGGTAGGCGTCGATCCCGTCCGTCTGGAACGGAGGTGGCACGTCGAACATGACGATGTCGGCCAAGTGGTGCCGCAGGATGCCGTCAATGTCCTTATGCCTGATTGCGACCATCCAAGCCTCAAGGACAGCTCGCACATCCTCTTGGTTGCTTGGTAGCCCAGACATCACTTCTCGCCCCTGATCGCTTCCGTGGCGGCTCTTCGGCCATCGCACAGATCGCCGACACGCTGACCGTGACCTGAGCCTGCCGCGCCGATAAACCCTCATTACTATCTGGTTTGGTTCGGAACCGATGGCCGTGTCGTCCAAACCGCTCCGGTCCTCTCCCCCTTAGGCACACGGCTGACGGCCGCCACCAAACGCTTACGTCTATTCGAACGGAAGCGAACCCCTAGCAAGGAACAAGCGAACGGGTTCAACCAGGCCTACGCCTGCGTCCCTATCTCTCTTCGATCTCGCGCATGTTGGAGACGCAAATCGGCGGCAGCCATCTCACTCTGCGTCAGCGGCTTCGCCCTTTCACGCCCGCACAATCCGACCCACTCCGCTTTCGATTTGGCGCGGCCGGTGAGTATGTCGAAGCCGAAGCTGGCAGCGGCGGGGACGCCTTGCAGACCGAAAGCTTCGAGGGCAATCGAAGCAATCGTAGACCATTTTGAGATATCCTTCGCTATCGAAGAGAACTTATAAGTCTTCGCGGCAAGATATACTTCCTTCGCCAATCGGCCCTCAGCCGCAGCATCGCCAGCCTTGAGGGATTCAAGCCAGGGCAAGAAGCACCCTCGGAATGACACGACGGCAGGATCCCGACGCAGGTCACGCGCTTCGCGCAGCTTCGTCGGCAATCGAAATTCGATGTTGTCCGCCAGCAGCTCACGGATGACGATCTCGAAGAGAACGCCCGTATTTCTGTACCACCACTCGCGTGGGGCACATCTAGGTGCGGTATCGCAGCGTAGACTTGCCGTTCCTCTGCGATCTTGCCGATCTGCCAGGCCTCACCCAACCTGTTCAGCACCAAAAACAGCACAGCTCCCACGCGATTAGGATTCTCCAAAATCTCGCGCGTCTGATCTCTCCATTCGAGAGGAACAGCCGCAAGTGCGGCGTGAAGTGGAGTATCGTCTACAGGTTCGCCACGCGCAGACACGCATGCCCGCCGTTGCGCTTCGAACCAGCAATCGTATACGGATGGATGGCCGATGTAGAAGCGGCTCATCAGCTGATCGACCATCCAGGACCTTAAGACCCTAAGCTGATCCTCAATGTCGCTCCAACATTTGGCAAACTCACCGCCCCAATCTGGAATGTCTATCTTGCCGGTAGCAAATTGTACGATATTCTCCTCATGCAGATTCCGAAGAGAAAGATCGATTATACCTTCGGCGGCATGCTTCTCGGCTGTATCCCGTTCCTCGTTCTGGATGATAAGCGGATCATCAAACAGTAACAATTGTTGGAGAACGGTGGCTCGGATTTCCTTGTCCTCGCCCATTTTGAACGTGGCCTTTTGCGTGGCCAACTGCTCCGCTGACATCGGTGGAAGAGTGAGAAGACGTTCCTCCAACGCCATGGTGATCAGCGCTGTGCGGTAGGGGTCCATCAACAAGATCGAAGACGGCGCCGGCATAGCCATTGATTTTCCCCGATAAATGGGCGCGACACCAAATGGCGGGAACGGAAGGCTGACGCGGCGCCAGACGGCAGCACATTCAGCCATGAAACCGTGGCTTTGCGTATGTTATCCGCAGCCTCGACCGGCGATGCACAGTGAAAGGGCGGCGTAATATGGCCGCGCGCCCGACAGATGCTTCGTGAGGTGGAACAAGCGGTGTCGCAGTGGCGCTCAATGGGGCGCAGCCCTGGCATGAGCACGCAGGAACTCGATCAGTTCGCCGACGCGTTCGAGCATGAGGAGCGCGCCGCGGCTCGGACCGCAAGCCAGTGACGCCGATTCACTCGAACGTGGACACGCCTTGCGGGTGCGCGATTGTGCCTGCGTGGTGTGTGCCGGTCCTAGCGCGATTGGCAGACGGAGATCACGGCTACGAACCGGCTTGTTCCGGCACCCGCTCGGCGACATCGGCACGCCGCGCGCGCTGACGCGATGGCGTCGCGCGGCCGTCGAGGATGTCCGCCATTTCGGCGGCTACCCGGTCGGCGGTCATCCTGAGCGCCTCGTCGATATGGATGTAGCGTTGCGTGACGCCGCGAGCGGAATGCCCGAGCAGCGCGGCGATCGTCAGTTCGGAAAAGCCGAGATCGCCGGCCAGGCTGGCGAAGGTGTGCCGCAAGGTGTGCGGTGTGACGTCGGTCAGCCGCGCCTTTTCGCAGACCCGATCCAGCACGCGCACCACGCCGATAAAATGGCCTTCGCCCCAGTCGGCCGGAAAGAAGAAGGGTGACTTCGTCTTGGGCTGTTCAAGCAGTAGCTCAACGGCCGCCCGTCCGATCACGCGCGTCTGTGCGCCGCTCTTGGTGTCAGGGAACCGGATCGCCTCTTCTTCCTCATCAAGCCATGCTCGTTGAAGCCCCAGGGCTTCCATACGCCGGAAGCCGGTGAGCAGAAGGAAGCGGATGGCCGCAAGCGCCGTGGCATGCTCGCCTTCCTCGGCGACGGCGCGCAGCGTCTTGCCGAGGCGCTCGATCTCGCCGCGACTGAGCCGCCGCTCGCGGGGCACGCTCGCCAGCTTGCGCACGCCCTTGGCGGGATTGGCTTGGATCTGTCCCAGGCGGACAGCGTGCTCGAAGATCGCATGGAGTGTCGACATCGTCCGTGCGGCGACACCTTCGCCACCGGTGGTGGCGCCGCCACGGCTACCGACACGGGCCTTCGATGTCTTGCCGGCCGCGATGTCGGCCTGGGCGCCTTCAACGTCGCCGAGCTTGAGAGAGGCGACCTGCCGCTTGCCGAGCAATGGCTTGATGTGGGATTCAATCCGGCTGCGATCCATCACCAGCGTGGACGCCTTGATGGCGCGACGGCGGCGACCGAGAATGCGGCCGGCTTCTGCCTCGGCGATGTACCAATCGCAGATTTCGGCCACCGTCTGGAGTCCGGCCGCCTTGGCCGCCTCGGCGACTGGATCGACCCCCTTGGACACGGCGACCAACTGCTTATGGGCGAGAGTACGGGCCTCCTCGACGGTCATCAGGCCGTAGCGTCCGATGACCACGCGCCGGTGTCGTCCCTCGGGCGTGCGATACTGGATGACGAAGCTCTTGAGGCCTGACGGCATGACCTGAACGCCGAAGCCGCGGAGCTCGCGATCCCACACGAAACTCTCCCGAACCTTGACCCCAACCTTCGAAGGTTCGGGAGCCTTCAAGGCATCGACAACCCTCTTGGTGAGCTTTTCCCCAGCCATATCAGTCACCTACTGGACATCTGCTTAGAATGACCCATGATACCCCCGATCGCGGCTGATTCCAAGCATTTGGTGGCAAGTCGCCGGATAGGACGGGATATCGAGAGGCGGATGAGATGACAGTTAAGATGTTGATTTATGGCTTAATATCGGGACATAGCGGGGTACCGGATACCCTGGCGTAGGTCCCTCCGGCGCCTTGCCAAGGTTGGGGTCGAGGGTTCGAATCCCTTCGCCCGCTCCAAAATCTTTTAGGCGCTTAAGGGCGAAGCCCGACAAAAAATTTGTCGATGGTCAGGCAGCGATGCCGAGTTCGCGAAAGACGCCGTTCATGGCGAGTCGCAGGTCCTGGTAGTGGCGATCGATGGCGCGCGGGTTTTGTCCTCCTCGGGTGGGGCTGATGTCTTGAGCGGCCGCGAGGAGTGGCTTGAGGGCTTTCTCTCGGAGCACGAGTAGGGCCGTGATAGCGCGCAGACCGGACGGCATCGCCTCGTAGCGACGCGTCGCGCCGATCCGCTGGACGATCTGTTTGCCGCGGAGTTTCTTCAGATCATACGCGGCCTGGCGGGGGCCGTAGAGCGGTGCGCTGTGATTGCGGAACGCGCGGACCTGATCGGCCAGTGCCGAGGCGGTGAAGCCATCAGCTGAGGCTGACAACGCGATGACAGCCTCAGCGACGTGACGCAGGCGCGGCTTGTTGAGATCGATTCCCCCGACCACGGTTTTACCAACCCGTGACGGCAACGGCAGACGCTCGAGCATCTCATCGCCGACGAAGCATTGATCGATGCAACTCAGCGCCTCCATGAATCGCTCGAGCATGCCCTTCAATCGGCGGACGATTTCGGGGAAGTTATCCAGTAAGCGCCCGCAGCGGAACTCCCGGATATTGTGAGCTACAGCCTCAATGCGAAGTACCGCGTTCGCCTTTTGAATAGATCTTCAACGCCAGCTTGCCGCAATGCAGCTTGAAGACCGTCAGATCATACGTAGGTCTCTCGACCGCGACTCCCCATTCGGCCGCCCGCATGTTGCGTGGACGGTATTTCGGCCGGCCCTTGTCGCCGAGGATGGTCTTTATCGTCTTCAGGTCCAACGGCGCCCGGCTACGATCGATCAGGGCTTGGAAGACTTGCTCCATGCGTCCGCCAACCAGGAATATCAGGTTTCGGCTGTACTCCATTTGATAGTTGGAGAAGTGATAACGGAACCCGCTGCGTTTCTGCTCCTCAAAGTCGAGCGCAAAGCACAAGCAGCAGCGGTAAATCCACCGCTCACAGACCTCACTCAATCGCCCTATAGCCCGTTGCTCGGACAAGGTCTCTGCGATCTTCGCGAAACCGGACGTGTCACCGATGGCGGTGAAACAGTTGCCTTCCTTGGTGAACCCGATGCCCGCCTTGCGCGCCTGGCAGGCGACGTATTCATGGCCGTTCAAGATCACCTGGGCAGGGAACGGTGGGTGCCCGCTGATCTTGATGGTGACATGCCCCCAATCACGGTCGAGAATATGAAACGAGTAGTGGTTCACATAAGGCTTCTTCCGCTCAAGGTGGTAATTCGACTCGACGTGCCACACCGGTGCCTGGGCTCGACCGACCAGGACCAGAAACAAGCCCTCGATCACCGCTGTCTTGGCCAGATAATCGTCGGCCACGTCATGCTTGCGCTCTCCTGCCACACAATCGATTACCGGGATGTCGTGCGCTTTGGCGTAGCCTCGCACGCGCCGGCTGAACCGGCCGGCCAACCGCATCAGATGGGCGTTGTCCAGAGTGTCGTCTGATCCAGTGAGCGCCCGCCACCACACGCGGAAACCACCAGGGCTATGACCCATCCCGAAGTAAGCGTTCAGAACGATGCGGTCCACGCAATCGTAGCTGCCGCTCAGCAGCTCTTGATAGAGCTCGCTCAGTCCGTCGGTCATGGCCCGCTCCCTCGGCGTACTGCCGAACTCCGATGTCTATCCGAGACGAGCATACCGACTACCGACGGCACATTGGCCAGTGGCAAGGCATTTGACGCGGCGGAACTGCCCCGCAGGGGCCACTTTTCCACAGCCATGTCTGGGGAAAAGCGTAGATCTTTCAAGCGGATCAAAGCGGTCCTTCGGGGCCGCTTTTGCTTACGCAGAGACGAGTTGCCGCCAATGTAAGCTCCTTGTAAGCACCATAAAGCGCAGCAGGGGATACAACGGCGGGCAAACGGCTGGATTTGCCAATCGCATTGTCTCCAGGGCACTGCTTGTTGGGCTGGCACCTCTTGCCAAACTCTGGCACCCTCTGCCATCCGTTCTGATGAGAGGACCGGTTGATGCCGGACGAGATACTGACGCTGCCCGAGGTCGCCGTCTTGTTGAAGGTCGCGGAAAAGACTGTCTACACGATGGCCCAAAAGGCGCAGCTTCCGGCATTCAAGGTCCGCGGTCAGTGGCGGTTCAAGCGGGACGACCTCGACCGTTGGATCGAGCAACAGAAGGCCGCGTCGCGCAACGAGGGAGGAAGCTGAATGCCCACGCCCCTCGCCTCGCAGATCCAGGACGTGCTGCCCCGAACCCGGGATGCCTACTACAAGCTCGTGCTGGCGGTTGGGCCGGCCCGCACCGGAAAAACCGCCATGGTGAACGAGCTTGCGGCCCAGCACAGTTGGCCACGGCTCAATGTTAATCTTCCCTCTCGGAACGTCTTCTCGAATTAACGCATCGCCAACGGGCAACCCGTGTCGCGGGTATCCTTGACGACATGGTCCGAGCAGAAAATTCCGACGTCGTTCTTCTCGACAATATCGAGCTTCTTTTCGCGGAGGAGTTGGCACAGGACCCGCTCCGGCTCTTGCAGTCGCTGTCTCGGAACCGCGCAATCGTAGCCGCGTGGCCAGGTGGCTTCGATGGAGCGTGCCTGACCTATGCAGAGCCAGGTATAAACAGCGGCGGCAAAGTGTACCGCTGAATCGGCGTTGAGCCCGCGCCGTGAGGGCGGCGCCAAAGTGTACCGGTCCTGATAGTGCTTCTCAATGTCCGCGCCGGGCATGGAGGAGTCGGATAGATGTTCACAGTGGCACTCTATGCCAGGATCCGGCGGGCGGTGATGGTGGACGGGCTGAGCCGGCGGGAGACGGCGAGGCGGCTTGGCGTTCATCGGAACACGATCTCGAAGATGCTTCAGTATTCGGTTTCGCCTACCGGCGCGGATCGCGGGTTGCATAAGAAGCAACGCCACACGGCGCAACGGATTTTCGAACGTCTCCGGGATGAACGGGGATTTTCCGGCGGCTATACGATCGTGCGTGAGTATGTGGCGGAAGCAACGTCGCGATCTATGGCTACATGACGGAGGTGGACGCGTTATGTACTCGCTATCCGCGGTCGCACTCGCAGGTACTGTTCCCGTTTCTCGCCACACGAGAGAGCCAAAGTTTACCCAACTGATAGTCACCCACATCACCCGCGCAACCTTCCTTCTTCTGATGGTGTTCGCCGTTCTCACCCAGTTAGCGCGTATCCGAGATGGCGCGCCGCCGAAAATGCGTGACCAGCTCAACCAAGGTGCGGGCACTTGGTTTGCATGAACTACCTTCGAGCATTCCGGAAACGCTCGCGGCGTCGGCACCGGAATGTGCACAGGAACTGCTCTTGACCATCGTCGATGTCGATGGTACGGGGAGCGCGACAGCCCGCTATATCCTAAATCCTGACGCGGCCTGGTGAGCTGCGCTTCATCTATCTTGGTTTCGCGGGACGAACAGCGAACCCGGTACAGATCGCGAGCCGTTGGGCCGTCGCGATTGCACTCCACACTCTTGGACTGCGCGAGAGAACTGCGCCGAAAGAGGTTCTGCTGGTCCTAATCCCGCTGTCCTGTACCTGATCTGACGAATCTGGATTGGGCACAGCTATCGCCCTGGCGCTGACTATCTGTTCCGACGCCGATCAGGACGCATCTGCAGCAAGCAGATACAGCATTCGCCACGCGCGCCAGAACCGCAGGCGCGTGAGTACCGCGATTGCCCCGAGCCTTGAAAAGAGATCCGGCAACTGCGGCGACAGCAAAACCTTCATCACGTGTGGCAGGACGGAGGCCGGCATCAGCAGCGCCTTGAGTGCAAACAGGAGGCGTCCATGAGCGCGCTCCTTCGCCAAGGCGTAATGCTCATCCTGAATGCGAACCCAGCGTCGCCTGAGGTCCTGCCAGTTCCTTCGCGCAGGATGACTGACGATGGCGGACTCGGCATAACCGAGGCGGAAGCCCATCGCGCGGGCGCGGAACGACCATTCCATATCTTCCGATATTCCGAGCCGAAACCCACCTACCTTGTCGAAGACTTCGCGACGCACGAACATGTTTCCAGTGCCGGTAAACCCGACCTTTTCGATGTAGCGGCGGAAATTGAAGTTGAAGACCTTCTCGTACGATTCAACGGAATTGGGTCGGTCCGGTGATAGGGCAGTTGTCAGCACCCGTCCACCAACAAAATCGAAACGCTCCAGCCCTTTGACACCTTCGGCAATCCAGGCCGTCTCTGGCACGCAATCGCTGTCGATCAGCGCGAGTACCTCGCCCCGGCTCGCTGCAATACCTGCATTGCGGGCGGCGCCTGCACCTTGCACCGGCGCAGGAACTACCACCGCATTCGGTACGGCCTCACGGACCGCGCCCAGGCCACATGAAGAGTTATTGTCGGCAACTATCAGCTCCACTCGATCGGCTGGCCAGCTCTGCTTCATGAGATGCCGATAGCATGTCCGCAGGTTCGCTAGATCATTGAAGTGGGGTATTACGACGGAAACAAGCGGTTGTCGCCAGAGGTCATTGTCCGGTTCCATTCTGTAACCTTCCGACGTAAGATCAGTGTGCACAGTTTATGACGTCCGACAGCACGCCGAAAACTGCCAAGGCGCTAGGTGAAAAGGATGTGCCGCCGGCAGTAAGCCGGTATGCTGCCTTGACCATAAATTCGATGCCGCCACCAAAAAACTCGGACCCACAGCAATGGCATGTAATACCTTCGTTTAGGGCGCGTCCCAGCCACAAACAAGTAAACTTTGGAGGCTACTCCCCTTCGCTGAAGGCTTTCGGTGATCCTCGCAGACCAGATGGCGTTGCCTGACAATATGCCGCAGAACGACCGGCGGCCCGGCGATAAGCCGTTGGACGCCTGGGTCCGCGCGCTTTCTAACACGGGGCGCCTTTCAGATGACGCAAGCCAAACGCTTCCGGTGCTGCTCGACGAGTTGGCCGAGCAATATCGGCAGAAGCCAGCTCTTCTTGGGCCTGCAGATGGACTTACCTATCAGGGGCTCGCGACACGGGCGCATCAATACTCCCGGTGGGCTCTGGAACAGGGAATTCAGCCAGGTGACGCAGTTTGCCTCTTGATGCCGAATTGCGCCGAGTACATCGCGATCTGGCTCGGTATCAGCCATGTTGGTGCCGTCGTCGCACTGATTAACACCAACCTCAAAGGAAGGGCTCTTGGCCATTCGATCGGCGTCGTGGCTGCAAAATACCTCATCGTCGGAGCCGCTGCGATCCCTGCCGTTCTTGAGGTGATAAGGGAATTGCCGCAAACGATCCACATCCGGATCGCCGGACCTGCGCCCGACCACGCCCACACATTTCTACCCCTTTGTGTGGATCGGTTTTCCGGGACGCCGATGACCGCGGCCGAAGTACCCAAGGTCACCACAAGTGATCGGGCGCTCTACATCTATACCTCCGGAACTACGGGATTACCCAAGGCGGCGAATATCACTCATTACCGGCTGCTCGAGTGGAGCTACTGGTTCGCCGGCATGATGGACACTCGGTCGGAAGACAGAATGTACAACTGCCTTCCGATGTATCACAGTACAGGTGGCGTCGTTGCCATCGGTGCGCTTCTCGTCCATGGAGGCACCATCATAATCCGCGAGAAGTTTTCGGCCGGCCATTTCTGGCAAGACATTGTAACCAACCACTGCACGGTGTTCCAATATGTCGGAGAGCTCTGTCGTTATCTGCTGAACAGCCCTCCAGATCCCTATGAAAGCAACCATCGGTTGCGGCTGTGCTGCGGCAACGGACTGCGCGGAGACGTGTGGTCCGCGTTTCAGCGGCGCTTCACGGTGCCCCGCATACTGGAATTCTACGCGTCGACCGAGGGGAACGTCTCGCTTTACAACTGCGAGGGGAAGCCGGGAGCGATCGGCAGGATTCCCCCGTTTTTGGCCGCCAGGTTTCCGGTGGCTTTGATAAGGTGCAATGAAGCAGGAGAACCCGTCAGGACTGGCGCTGGTCTGTGCAGTCGTGCGGGGGCCGGCGAGACCGGGGAAGCCATTGGACGGATTGCAGAAGGACCGGGCGCACCGATGAGTGCGTTCGATGGATATTCTGATATGATCGCGTCGCGGCAGAAGGTGCTTCAGAACGTATTCACGCCGGGCGACGCATGGTTCCGCACCGGCGACCTGATGCATCGCGACGCGTCCGGCTTCTTCTACTTCATCGATCGTGCGGGTGACACGTTTCGCTGGAAGGGGGAGAACGTATCCACAGCGCAGGTCGCAGACGTGGCAGGCAACTGCCCGGGCGTGAAGCAGGCGGTCGTTTTTGGCATCTCCGTGCCCCATGCTGACGGCAAGGCGGGCATGGCTGCTCTCGTGGTGACATCGGATTTCAGCCTGACCCAGCTTTGGGATCACTTGGCAGCAAATCTGCCGGAGTATGCCCGGCCCTTGGTCCTTCGGCTCTGTGCATCGCTCCCGATGACCGGCACGTTCAAACCGATCACGGCGCAACTGGCAGGAGAGGGTTACGATCCAACTCGGATTTCTGACTCTCTCTACTTCAACGACCGTATTTGCGGCGCGTTCGTGCCGCTGGATCGGGTCCGCTACGCCGCAATCATTCGCGGCGGCATCCGAGTGTGACCCCTGAACAACGGCTATACAGTGTTGCCTGCGTCAACCGTTAATATAGCCCCGGTTATGTTCCTTGCCCGCTCGCTCAGCAGAAATTCGACCGCCGCGGCGATGTCCTCTGTTTCCGGCAACCGACGCAACGCGCTCCGCCGCGAGATCTGGCCACGTTCGATATCGTCCATGCTCTGCGTCATGTCCGTGTCAACAAATCCGGGGGCAACGGCATTAACCGTAATACCAAGTGAGCCAAGCTCGCGCGCGAGCGAGCGCGTGAAACCGACAAGCGCAGATTTCGTCCCGCTATAGGCCGCAAGGCCGCTGTAGCCCGTGTTGGCGACAATCGATGCAATGTTGATAATCCGGCGGCCGCTCCTGTCCGCCATCATGGCCCGCACGACGTACTTCGAAAGCATGATGGGAGACAGGGCATTGATGCGGAAGAGGTCCTCGATCATCTTGTCCGGCGTGATCGCCAGGATCCCGCTGGTCCCGATCGCGGCGTTGTTGACCAGACTGTCCAGCGGACCGAATTCCGAGCGTATACTCTTGACCAGCCCTGGTATTGCCGCCGTCTCGCTCAGATCGAACGGGAAGAACCGTAGATCGCCGCGGTTTTCACTGGTCTCGCGTATTGCCGCCGTGAGTTCCTCACTTTCCCGTCGCGCGATAGCGATGACCCGATAGCCGGTATTAGCAAGCAGTCTGGCAATACCCAGCCCCAAGCCACGGCTTCCACCCGTGACGACGACGTTACGCATGGCTGCGCACGAGCTTGCCGGACGCGCTGATGTCCAGGCTGGGGACAATGCGGATGCTGGCCGGAACCTTGAACGGTGCAAGCGTGTCCCGGCACAATTGAAGGATTTCTCCCGTCAGGCCATCCACATCCCAACAATCCCGCTCGTTGAAGGGTGGTCCAGGATCTCGAAGCACTACATCGGCGACCATGATCGCTCCGACAATCGGGCTTCGCCGCGCTTTCACTAGCGACATCCTTACCTTCGGATGCTGATTTATGACAACCTCAACCTCTTCGGGATAGGCCTTCTGACCTCCGATGTTGATAATGCCTTCTCGTCTTCCGGCAAAATAATATCGTTTCTTGCGCAGCTCGACGATGTCGCCGGTATCGACGAAGCCGGCTGCATCCGCAAGCGGAGGCATATCGTCTCCTAGATATCGGTGCGCCACCCGCGTCGACCGGACACGAAGGGAACCGCCCGCGACGCACAGTGATACGATGCCGTTTCCTGGGTTGACGAAGCTCGCTGGAAAGCCAGCCTCGCCGTCATTCACATCGAACACGACGCCGGCCTCGGTGGAGGCAAACGCGTGCGACACGACAGCATTTGGATAGGCCGCACGAAGAGCAGCTATAATGGCTTGGTCTGCGACTTCCCCCGACATCCGGACATAGTGCGGTGAGATTAGGTTCGAAGCGCCGCTCATCAGTGCCAGGCGCCAGTGCGATGGTGTCCCCGAAATATGGGTGACCCTTTCACCCGCCAAACGCCGCACGAGCTCGGACGGACTTTCCCACGAACTCGACAGCACCATCGAGCCGCCCGCAAGGAACGCCCGGAGCAGGATTTGCAGACCACCATAGCGCCGGATGTCGTAGAAGGTGCTCCAGACGGCGTTCGCTCCAAGTGAGCGAATCCGATCAACGGGGCCGACCAAAGTCTGAAGCGTGTGAACGACCAGCTTCGGAATGCCGGTCGTCCCTGATGTGAAGAGGACCCACTCGGTTACCGTCCGGTCCGCATCTCCATCCATCGGAGCGAGGTCTTCCGGCCGGTAGACGGCATGCCGCGCTTCCTCGAAGCAGCCGTCTGAGCCCTGCTGCGCATCTGTGACAACTGCATCAACCTCAGCCCTGTGTATCACCGACGCCAGCAGGTCCGGCGCGAGCTTGGTCGGACAGATGACCAGCCGGCGCGCGGTACCGTCCAGGGCACTCAGCGCGAGAGCCGTGCCGAGTTGATCGCCGGTATACAAAAGGACACTGCGGTTCCGCAAGGACCAGGTTGCGGTGCGGCGCGCCGGATCCGCGACGAGTTCGGGGAGCTTTAAGCGCGACCTGGCGTCGGCAATGAAGCGAGAACCAAGGTCACCATACCCAGTGACGAGGCCCCATAGTGTCTCGCCGTCACGCTGCCGCATTTTCGTAGATTTGGATGAAGTCGCTCAGGGTCACCGGCAGCGTCACATCATCGCCACTTCCGAACGGATCCACCCCCAGCTGATCGTCAAGGCGCGCCACCACGATTGCGACGCACAACGAGTCCAACCCAGAGTCCATAAGGGCTGTCTGATCCGACAGCGGCGCAAGTGTCTTTCCCTGCTCCGTTGCAACGGCTGTAATAGTCTGCAGTACCAACGTCCTGACAGGCTCGTGGGCACTTGTCTTATCATTGTCGACCAGCATCAGAGAACCCCCGTTGCCTGTTTCGGAATTGCCGTAGCGCAAAGCGCGCCGCTGTCGATTAGCGCACACATATCCACCATGCATATAGTTCTTTTGATGTAACGCTGCGGCCAACCATCAGCCCAATGTGATAAAGGCTTTGAGGGGGCGGTATGAGACCGAGGCGTTGCGTAACTTCCTCCGGGATTGGCCCAAGCTCCATCCGTAACCTTCCGGCCCAAGCTTAATACCCCGTCCGGTGAAGGACTGTGTCGGCCGGACAGGCAGGCCGATCGGACGAAATAGCGGAATGGCTTGTGCGCCCATGCGGCAGGCTATCCATCCGGGCAATGTAACGTTCCTTTGCAACACGACGTCACCTCAGGGTTCAGGTCCGAGTACACCGGAAGTGCTCGTTCCGTAGGAGATCGCTGGCCATTACCTTCCCGCTGCCCCCCGCGATCCACTCGGACGTGCGCGAGTGAAATCGGAGCCGCGCGAGTGAAAATTCCCGAGTGCTCCGGCGGGTGTGATGGCAGTTGCCCGTACGGGGAGTTGTTCAGAAGTGTTGCAGCAGTTTAAGATCGACGAAAGCGAGCCCGACACCTTCCGCGAGTCAACCGACACACTCGCCGTCAGGACCATTCGTCGCGTCCCGATTTTGGGCTGGGCCACGCTCCTGGCCTTGGGAGACCTGGTAGGTGTTGTCGCTCTCACGGAATCCTTCGTTATCGTCAATCGGTTGACCGCCAAAGTCGCTTGGATTGCCGCGTGCGGCTCTTTGATAATATGGCTGCTGGTGACTCACTCGCTGCGGCTGTACGACAAATCCAGCCTGCTCGGCGCACTGCGGACCCAGCTCGTCAAGTCGGCGGTCCCGATTGTCCTGGCTGCACTTCTTATCGTGTTCCTTGCCCCCAATGCACTTCCGATGGATGGTGAACAAACAACGGCACTCATCATCTCCACAGCCGGAGTTCTGGCCTGGGTTTGGGTTCTCCGCGTGAGCTGGCAACGATACGCGCGATTGCTGCTGCAAAATGGGCAATGCATCGATCGAGCTCTTCTTCTGACCGGGGCGGACGAGGACGGACCTGCCCTGCGCGAGTATCTCGAGCGCGATACGATGGGAGAAGTGCGCGTTGCTGCCGTCGCTAGAATACCAACGCGGTGGGGTGGACCATCTTGCGAATGGGTCGAGAACGTAATCCGGGGGGGCGCTATCGATCGCGTCTTCGTTGCCGGGTTCAGCGGGTTCATCGACGAGACGAATACGCTCCTGCGCCGGCTGTCACGCTTGGCTGTGGACGTAACGTTGCTGCCTGACCTTGCTGGGATCGAGGCTCCGGCCCTGCATGTCGATCGCATTGGTCCGCGGCCGGTTGTGGATGTCAATCGGGCGCCGCTCTCTTCCATCGACACCGTGTTGAAGCGGCTTGAGGATCTTCTGATCCTGGTCGTGGCTCTTCCCCTTGTTTCGGTGTTGTCTCCGGTCATTGCCATCGCCATCAAGCTGGATTCACCTGGCCCGGTGCTCTTCCGCCAATGGCGCGCGGGATTTCACGATCAACGCTTCCGGATGTGGAAATTCCGCACGATGTACCATCAGATGCGGGACGATGGTTCAGTACGCCAGACCGGCCGGGCAGACAATCGAGTCACGAGGGTCGGATCCATTCTCCGCAAGACCAGCCTCGATGAGCTCCCTCAGCTCTTAAACGTTCTGAGAGGCGACATGTCGATCATTGGACCGCGCCCCCACGCGCTTGCAATGACGACAACCGGTCAACCTCTGCATGAAGTGGCCGTTGACTATCCGTCGCGGCACCGGGTGAGGCCAGGCATCACCGGTTGGGCGCAGGTCTCCGGCTGCAGAGGTGAAGTCGATTCCCAAGAGAAGCTTCGTCGCCGGGTAATGCTTGATTGTTACTATATCGAACACTGGTCGCTTGGTTTCGACCTTTGGATCATCCTTCGTACCATCGGCAATCTCCTGTTTGCCCGAGACGCGTATTAGGACTGCGCCAGCATGACAACTTCGTCGCCAGCGTGGACTGGCAGGGGATCACCGCAGAGTCGCGCGGCCCAGTCACTAGACATCATGGCGCTTTTACGGCGGATTTTTACCGCCCCCATATCGCCTTTGTGGGTATGGTCCTGGGTATCGGCTTGGCCGGCGGTCTCATGCATCAGCTTAAGCCACGCTATACCAGCTCGGCTTTACTTTTGCTTGATCCCAAGACTCCAGGCTCGTTCGGCGCAGCGTCGGATTTCGCGAGTCTCTACGTGGATGGCGCGCGGGTCGAAAGCGTTCTGCAGATCATGCAGTCAGCCGACCTACTGAATCACGTAGTAGAATCCCAGCATCTCGCAGACGACCCGGAATTCGCGGCGCTCCCACCATCGCAACTCCAGCGTCTAATGCAGCGAGGGCATCTGCTGCCGGATCTACCGGGTGCTCCTGACACCAAAGAGGAGCGAAGCCTGTGGGCCATGGCGCACCTCGCACGCTCGCTAAAAGTTAGTCGGGTAGGTCTGACCTACGTCATCGAAGTTTCCGTGACTGCAGAGTTGGCTGGAAAGGCGCGACAGCTCGCCGAAGCGGTCGCAGAAAACTACCTTACCGAACAAACGAGGTCGAAAGGTGACGCTGTTCAGCGCGACCATGACTGGCTGATATCTCGACTGGGACAGACCCGCCGGGCCCTTAAGGGAAGCGAGCAGAATGTCGAGATGGTGCGCCGGAAGTATGGCATCGCAGAAACTGACGCAGGGCCTCTTGCCAACACGGATGAGCAGTCCATCCAGCAAATGAACACTCAGTTGCTGCAGGCGGAAGCCGACGTTGCAGCACAGCGTGCAAACTATGAGCAGGCCCTGCATGTCCTCAACAGCGGGGGAGACATGGCACCATTTCTGCAAGCCTTGAAATCTCCGGCCAATGATGAACTGTTCAAGCAGCAAGACGACCTTATGCGGCAACTTACAAATCTCTCCGCGGTGGATACGAGTGCCAATCCGCATGTGGTCGATTCCTTGCGCGACAAGGCGGCGCTGGACTCGGTCATTCGTGCGGAAGGCGCCCGCTATGTCGCACAGCTTCATGACCAGTTGACAATCGCCGAAGCGAGACAGAAGGCGATCGTTGACGGGTTGGAGCGCAAGACCACAGCAGCGACCAGCGAAGCGAGGGCCGAAGGCTCCGTCGAGCTTCGCGATGCTCGCCGGGCTGTGGAGGTGAATCAAAGTCTTTATCAGGTGTTCCTCAGCAAGCTCCAGGAAGTTGACCAGCAACTCACGCGGCAAGACCCGGAGGCCAAAATCATATCTCCTGCAAACTTACCCGACACTCCCAGCTTTCCAAAGCCAATACTGTTTATCGCTGGCGGCTCCGTTCTCGGCCTGGTGGCGGGTACTGGTTTGTCGCTGGTGCGACCAATCCCAGAAAAGGGCTTCGTCATTGCAGCAGATCTGGAGACACGGCTGTCACTCCCGTTACTGGGTGTTCTTCCGCAGCTCAAGCCGCACAAGCCAGGAATGGCCGCTTCACCGTCATACATTACCAACTACATGATGGTGCGGCCGCTGTCGCAGTTCTCCGAATGCCTGCGTGCACTGCGCGCAAACCTGCGGATCGGAATGGTGAACGGGCCGCACGTGCTTCAGGTGACTTCGGCCACCGCAGGCGAGGGCAAGACCACCGTGGCCGCGTCCCTGGCCATTTCCGCCGCACTTGCCGGAATCCGCACCGTCCTCGTGGATGTTGATGTTCGAAATCCATCGATCTCCGAGTTGTTCAGTCTGCAAGGATCGGAGGGCTTGATGGAAATTCTGCAGAACAGCCGGCCAACGGGCGAAATACGGCGACATACTCATCGGGATCTTCCGTTGACGATCATACCGGCCGGACAGAATCTCTCCGCGCGCCCCGACATCATCGCGTCACGTCAACTCGCCGGGCTGATCGAGGATATCAGGCAGGACAATGAACTGGTCATCCTGGATGCCCCGCCGATACTTTCTGTCTCTGACCCGCTGGTCACCGGGAACGTCGCCGACAGCACGTTGCTGGTCGTAGAATTTGGCGACACACCGAGGCCGGTTGTGGAGCAGGCGGTCAGGACATTGCAGGCGGCAGACGTAAAGCTCGCCGGTGCTGTTCTCAATAAGGTCAGCCTCTCTCGAAGCGGTCGGCGGCTTTATGGTTATGGCGGTTATGGCGGTTATGCAGGTTACCAACCGTCGGGGCGGAAGCTGGCGCTTCCCGGCATAATGCATCGCACGTCTGCGGGGCTCGACGCGGACGGTCCTGCCGCGGTGCACACATACAAATGACAATGCGTGTGCTCACCGTGTTTGGAACGCGGCCGGAGGCCATCAAGATGGCTCCGATCATTCGGCGGCTCAACAACGTGCCGGCTGTCGACTGCAGGGTCTGCGTGACGGCGCAACATCGCCAAATGCTGGACCAGGTCCTCGACCTGTTCGCCATCCGGCCCGACTACGACCTCGACGTGATGCGCGAGGCTCAGGACCTGACCTATATCACGAGTGCGGTGCTTGAAGGTCTACAGAATGTCTACCGCGACGTTCGTCCTGACTGGGTCCTTGTTCAGGGCGACACCACGACGACCTTCGGCGCGGCGCTTGCTGCATTCTACGCGAAAATACCGATAGCGCATGTCGAGGCCGGTCTGCGCACATGGAATCCCTCCTCCCCGTGGCCGGAGGAAATGAACCGCTGCCTGACGACGCGGCTTGCGGCGCTGCATTTTCCGCCTACCAAAGAGTCACACGACAACCTTGTCCGTGAGGGCGTGGATCCGGCCCGAATCATCGTGACGGGAAATACCGTCATTGATGCACTGTTCGATACGATTGCCATTCTTGACACCGACCCGTCGCGGCTGGCGCCGTTTGGCAACGGCCTGCCACCCATTCGCGCAAACACGCGGCTGATCCTCGCGACTCTCCATCGGCGCGAGAATTTTGACGGCGGATTGGAACGGGTCGCACGCGGGCTGTTGCAACTCGCCAACCGCGGTGACGTCGATGTCGTGCTGCCGCTGCATCCGAATCCGCGCGTGCAGCAGGTGGTGGTCCCCGTGCTGGGCAATCACCCTCGGGTGCACCTGATCCCTCCCCTCGACTACCTTCCGTTCATTCACCTGATGCGCCGCGCAACACTTATCGTCACGGACTCGGCGGGATTCAGGAGGAGGCGCCTTCGCTGGGAAAGCCTGTCCTGGTGACCCGCGACACGACAGAGCGTCCTGAGGCAGTGCGCGCCGGAACGGTCGAGCTGGTTGGCACGGAGACCGAGCTTCTAGTGACCCGCGCGAACAGACTTCTCGACGATCCCGATGCGTACGAGGCGATGAGCGCTGCGCACAATCCTTATGGCGATGGCCAGGCGGCGAACCGCATTTTGGAGGCACTGATCAATGGATAGTTTCGGTCGCATTGCCGTGATCGGGCTCGGCTACATCGGACTCCCAACCGCCGCCGTTTTCGCGGCAAAGGGTATCGAGGTCGTCGGCGTGGATGTTAACCCACGCGTGGTGGCAACGGTCAACAACGGTAAGCCGCACTTCGGCGAGCCCAACCTTGATGCTTTGGTCCGACGTGTCGTCGAGAGCGGCAAGCTACGTGCAACGGCGGACATTGAACCAGCGGATGCATTCATCATCGCGGTGCCAACCCCATTGCAAGAACACGGCGGAGAGCCTCTACCTGACATATCCTATGTGGAAGCTGCGGCGCGAGCCATCGCACCCGTCCTGATCAAAGGCAATCTGGTCATTCTTGAGTCGACCTCTCCGGTGGGCACGACGGAGCGGGTTGCCGAGATCATGAGCGAGATTCGCCCGGATCTGAGCTTTCCGCACCAACGGGGGGAGTTAGCAGACATACAGGTAGCGCACTGTCCGGAACGCGTTCTCCCCGGGCGAATACTTGAGGAAGTGGTAAACAATCCGCGAATTATTGGCGGAATGACCCGGCGGTGCGCACAGCGTACCCTCAGCCTTTATAAGATCGTTGTGCATGGAGACTGCCGCGTCACCGGGGCGCGAACGTCAGAACTGGCCAAGCTTACGGAGAACGCATTCCGCGATGTCAACATCGCCTTTGCGAACGAGCTCTCGGTCATCTGCGATCGGCTGAAGATCAACGTGTGGGAGCTCATCGAGCTCGCAAACTTGCACCCCCGGGTGAGGATTCTTCGTCCAGGCCCAGGTGTTGGCGGCCACTGCATCGCGGTTGATCCCTGGTTCATTGTTGCTTCTGCACCACAGGAGGCGCGCCTTACTCGCCTGGCACGCGAAGTCAACGATGAGAAGCCGGAATACGTGTGTGCCAAGGTTCGCAAGTGTGCGGCAGCACTGCGACACCCGGTCATTGCCTGCCTCGGCCTCTCTTACAAGAATGACGTGGACGATCTGCGGGAAAGTCCCGCGGTCGAGATCGTACGGCGCTTGGCCCAAGAGAAAGTCGGTGAAATTCTTGTCGTCGAACCGCATATCTTTAGTCTGCCCGGGGAACTTTCGTGGCTGGGCCTTGAGCTCAATGACTTCGATCAGGCGCTGGAGAGAGCAAACGTTGTACTGCTTCTGGTCGACCACATGGCATTCATGCAGGTTGATCATGATCTCTTGAAAGACAAATTCGTCATTGACACGCGCGGTGTCTGGTAATGTCCCTCTCAGATGCAACGGTCACTGTATCGGCTGTCGAATATCGCCAGAAGACCAAGCCTGACCAGGGGCTCGTCCGCTTACCGCATCCTGTGGATTTCCAGGGCGTCCCGATTCATCCGCTGACCATGGAGGAGACGCTGGGTTACGTCCAAGCGGCAATGCGCCATCGCCAGCCACTTCGCCATGTGGCATTGAATGTCGCGAAATTTGTGAGGTTGCGGGATGACCCAGAGCTGCGTGACGACGTGTTTAACGCAGATCTGATCGGTGTGGATGGAGCGGGGATCTTGATCGGAGCGCGTTTCCTGGGGATCCGCATTCCGGAGCGCGTGGCAGGGGTCGACTTGATGGAGAGAGTGCTCGCAATATGTGCAGCGGAGGGTTTCCGCCCTTACTTCCTTGGCGCGACCCAACAGGTGCTTAACTCGGCCCTATCGAATTTGGCGAAGCGTTTTCCGAAGTTGCAGATCGCCGGTGCCCAGCATGGATATTTCGACCGTGCGGGAGAACAGCGGATTATTGAAGACATCGGCAACGCAAAGCCTGACTGTCTCTTTGTCGGGATGCCGACGCCACGCAAGGAACGGTTCATGGCCGAACATTCCAGCGAGCTGCACGTTCCGTTTATCATGGGGGTCGGCGGGGGAATAGACATATTGGCAGGTCACGTTCGCAGAGCACCGGGCGGCTGGCAGCGCAGCGGGTTCGAATGGCTGTATCGCATTGTTCAAGAGCCGCGCCGGATGTGGCGAAGATACCTCGTCACGAACACTGCCTATGCAATGATCCTGGCAGCCGCTCTGGTACGGAAGGCTGGGCTGCTACCCCGCGCGAAGGCCTGGACTGGCCACTCTACAACGGACGCATGATGCCGTGCTGCATGGGGTCGCTCGCCCCAATGCGATGTCATGTTCCGATGGCGGGACCGTGTACAAATCAAGTATATGCAATGCCGCCGAATGACGAAGTGCGGACTGTTCCGGGAATGAAGCATTGAAGCGGAACCTGAAAACCTTGATCAGTTGCGTTTACCTCGCGCTCGCGTGGTCGGTGGCGACAGTGAGGAGACATCTTCAAATCAGGCAATCGGCGTCGCTCGTCATTCTCTATTATCATGGCATATCTCGGCCGCAACGGGCTGCGTTTGCGCGTCAGATGGATTTTCTCCAGCGCCACGCCTCCATCGTTCCAGCCGACTGGCGTGGCGGACCGGTCAAAGGTCGCGTGTGCGCTGTAACGTTCGATGATGGGTTCGTGAGTACCATCGCCAACGCCTTACCTGAACTGAAGTCACGCCAAATTCCCTGCACAATATTCGTGCCGGCGGGTGTCATGGGACGTGCCCCGAATTGGGAGATGGAGGAAACAACAAGGCGCGATGAGGTTGTTGCCGACGCGGAGACGATCAAGGGCCTTTCCTCGCCTCTGGTGGCCATCGGCTCACACACCATGTCGCATTGCCGCTTGTCGCGAGTTCATCCTGACACCGCACGCTCAGAGGTCGAATGGTCACGTTCGGTCTTGAATGCCGTGGTCGAGCAGGAGACCCGCCTGATCTCGTTCCCCTACGGGGACTACAATGGCGAGGTGGCAGATCTGTGTGAAAAGGCTGGGTATCATTTTATGTATTCCATCGAGCCAGTGCCGGTGGATCTGTGCTCCACAAGCCGCGTGCGCGGCAGAGTGTCAGTCAGCCCCGATGACAGCCTATTGGAGTTCTATCTGAAGAGCGCAGGCGGATATCGCTGGATGCCGATTGCTTCAGCCGTTAAGCGTTGGATCAGGCGGATCTGACCACGGTTGGTGTTTGGCGCAGGGACGCACGTCGCCACTGAATGGGCTCCGGTTGGGCATCCTGGGATTGGGCATTAATAAGATCGTAACTGCCCAGGGCGCCTGTGATAGGGACCATTGACAGGTCACGGAAGCCGCCGCGCGTCAGCAGTCTGCGGGAACCGTCAAGCAAGAAAACCGGTGGCCAGAAGGGCCATCCGGGCACGACGCTTCGCCGGACTGAAAACCCTGATGCCACCGTCGACCATTATCCAGAGGCGTGCGCGGCGTGCGGTGAACCACTGACTGCGGCCATGGCGACGGGCCGTGTCGCCCGGCAAGTGTTCGATCTCCCCGAGCCGACGCCACTGATCGTCACCGAACGCCGTGCACATGACTGCCGCTGCCTCAGTTGCGGTACGCAGACGCGAGCGGTGTTCCCCGAGCCGGCGACCGCTCCGGTGCAGTACGGCGAGCGGACCGGCGCCTTCGTGCTGTATCTGCTGCACTACTTGAAGTCGGCCACTGATCGGTGGTAATCGGTTCCACGATCGGAATCGCAACGCCATGGCGCGCCGCCGCGGCGAATATCGCGCTCGCCAGGCCGTGCCATGTCGCCGAACCCGTGCCCGCGGCGTGGTAAATCCCGGCATAGCCGTCCTGCCAGCCATTGGCGGCAAGCCGGTCGGCAATCCCGATGATTGCCTCCGCAAGGTCCGCTGCACTCGTCGGGCAGCCGATCTGGTCTGTCACCACGCGCAGCCGGTCGGTGCGCCGGGCAATGCTCAGCATGGTCCGCACGAAGTTCTTGCCGGTTGCCGAATAAACCCATGAGGTCCGCAACACGATCGCTCGCGTACAGGCGGCCGCAACCGCCAGTTCACCGGCCAGTTTGCTCGCTCCATAGACACCTTGCGGCGCCGTCGCATCCGTCTCGACGTACGGCGTGCCCTTCCGACCGTCGAACACGTAATCGGTCGAGATATGGATCAGCGGAATGCCCGCCTTCTCGCACAGGCGCGCCAGCTCAGCCGGCCCGTCGCGGTTGGCGCGGAATGCGGCATCGGCTTCGTCTTCGGCCAGATCGACCGCGGTGTGGGCCGCCGCGTTCACCACCAGCCAGGGCGCGCTATCCGCGAAAACCCGGGCAATGCTGGCGGGTTGGTCGAAATCCAGCAGCGGACGTCCAACGCGGCGAACCGCCAGACGGTGCGATCCGGCGGCAGCCTCCAGCGCGACCGCAAGCTGACCCGAGCCGCCGGCGATCAGGATCGGCGGCGCCATGTCAGGGCACGTGCCATTCGGCACAGTCCACGAGGCGCGGCAGCGCGCGATCCTTGTCGGACAGGATCGCCTCCGCGGGTGAGATCGGCCACGGAATGCCCAGCGCGGGGTCGTTCCAGATCACACCGCGTTCCGCCTGCCGGTCCCACGGTGCCGTCACCTTGTAGATCACCTCGGTGTCCGGCTCCATCGTGCAATAGCCGTGCAGGAGACCCGCCGGTATCCACAGTTGCTGCCAATTCTCCGCCGACAGCACCGCGCCGAAGTACCTGCCATAGCTCGGCGAGCCATGCCTGATGTCCACCGCGACGTCCCAGATCGCCCCCCGCACCACGCGGATCAGCTTGCCCTGCGCATTCGGCGCGATCTGCAGGTGAAGTCCGCGCACCACGCCGCGGTCGGCCGATCTGGCGTGATTGTCCTGCACGAACGGGCCTGGGATACCTGCTGCGGCAAAGCGGCTCTCGTTCCAGGTCTCGGAGAAGAACCCGCGGCCATCGAGAAACCGCTGCGGGGTCAGCAACACCACGTCGGGGATGGTGGTCGGCTCGACGATCATGCGTGTTCCCCATCGGCGAGTTCCATCAGCACGCGACCCAATTCCGTCTTGCCGAGGTGGTGCGCGTGCGACCGCAGCGTGTCGGCGTCGATGTAGCCCATGCGGAATGCGACCTCCTCCGGACAGCCGACCAGCATGCCGGTGCGCGACTGGATGGTCTGCACGAATGTCGCTGCCTGCAACAGGGAATCGGGCGTGCCGGCGTCGAGCCAGGCACAGCCGCGCGACAGGCGTTCCACCGTCAGCGTGCCCGCATCGAGATAGATCCGGTTGAGATCGGTGATCTCCAGTTCGCCACGACCGGACGGACGCACCGTTCGCGCTAGATCGCTGACCGCGCGATCATAGAAGTACAAGCCGGTCACCGCCCAGTTTGATGCCGATGCGGCCGGCTTCTCGACGATATCCACGGCGCGTGCGCTCGCATCGAACGACACCACGCCGTAGCGCTCCGGATCGCGCACCTGATACGCGAATACCGTCGCGCCGTGCGGTCGTGTCGCGGCCGCGCGCAGCATCGCCGAGAGGTGTTCGCCGTGAATGAGGTTGTCACCCAGCGCGAGTGCGCAGGCCTCGCCGGCGATCCAGTCGCGCGCGATCAGGAACGCCTGCGCGATCCCCTCGGGCCGCGGCTGTTGGGCATAACCGAAACGCACGCCGAACCGTGCGCCGTCGCCCAGCAGGCGGCGGAACTGCGGCAGATCGTCGGGCGTCGAGATCACCAGGATGTCGCGGATGCCGGCCAGCATCAGCGTCGACAACGGATAATACACCATCGGCTTGTCGTAGACCGGCAACAACTGCTTGGACGCCGCCAGCGTCATCGGATGCAGCCGCGTGCCGGAGCCGCCGGCGAGCAATATACCCTTCATGCGGCGGTCCCCAGCCGCTGTCCGGCGTAGCGCGCGCTGCGCAACGCCTGCCACCAGTCGCGATGCTCCAGGTACCAGTCGATGGTGCGCGCCAGCCCGGTCTCGAAGTCGTGCGGCGCGGTCCAGTCGAGCGCCGTCTCGGCTCGCGTCGGGTCGATCTCATAGCGGAAATCATGCCCCGGACGGTCGGTCACAAACTGGATCAGCCGTTCGCGCGGTCCCTGCGGATCGGGCACCCGGCGATCGAGATGGGCGCAGATGGCGCGCACCACCTCCAGATTGCTGCGCGGCTGTCGCGCACCGATGGCGTAGGTGGCGCCTGGCTCGCCGCGCTGCAGGACACAAACCAGCGCGGCAGCGTGGTCTTCGACGAAGATCCAGTCGCGTCGCTGGGAGCCATCGCCATAGACCGGCAAGGCCTTGCCCTCGAGCGCGTTCAGCGTGATCAGCGGAATCAGCTTCTCGGGAAACTGCCAGGGTCCGTAATTGTTGGCGGTGTTGGAGACGATGGTCGGCAGCCGGTAGGTATGGAACCAGGCACGCACCAGATGGTCTGACGCTGCCTTGCTCGCCGAATACGGACTGCGCGGATCGTACGGCGTGGTCTCGTCGAACGGCGCATCGTCCGGGCCCAGCGCGCCGAACACCTCGTCGGTTGAGATGTGGTGGAAGCGGAACGCCGCGCGCCGCTCGGTGCTCAGCGTCGACAGATACACCCGTGCCTCGTCCAGCATGGTGAAGGTGCCGACGACGTTGGTCTCGATGAACGCAGCCGGTCCGTCGATCGAGCGATCGACATGGCTTTCTGCCGCGAGGTGCATCACCGCATCGGGCTGATGGTTGGCGAATATCTGCCGCATGGCCGAGGCATGCGTGATGTCGGCGCGCACCAGCACGTGCCGGTTGTGGTGGCGGCCCTCCTCCAACGCATCCTCGGAGGCGGCATAGGTCAGCTTGTCGACGTTGACCACCACGTTATCGGTATTGCGCAGCAGATGACGGATCACCGCGGACCCGATGAACCCGCAGCCGCCGGTCAACAGAAGCTTCATGGTCCAGAAAATCCAATTCTACATATTTATCGTGTCTCCAGAATATGACAGCCAGCCCAAAGATTAGCAGTAGAGAATGCGATCAAGACTTCAGCGGGACATCCTTGTGGCGAGCGGCTCGAATAATGTGCAACCCCCGTCCTCGTAGTCATCGCAACCGCCACGAACTCCAGCCATCTTACTCAGTAGTCGGCAATTAGGACGACACGCCGGACGTGGAATCATCAGCAGGCGACTGGATATGGCCATCCGAGTATCGTTCAAATTGCCGACTGCTGAGTTAATACTCGGTCATGGGATAATCCACTCGATTCTAGGGTACTCTACGACAATTCATGGCCCCAGCTACTTCTTGGCGTTCCACCAGCCATTGCGCCATCGCATGTATCAGATACGCTGCTGCTCGTCGTGGAGATTGGAACGGAATGCGGTGCCCGGCATGTGGGTTGATGACCATCAGCGATCGGGCCGCGTGGCCCGCGCAATGCTATTGCTGGTTCCGGTGCGCGAACTACGGTAAACTGTTCAACGATCGCAACACCGGTGTGCACATCCGTGTGCGGTATTCGAGCGATGTCATCGCCCTCGGATGTCCTGGCGGCTGCGTTGCAAGCTGAGCCTACGGGCTATGGCCGAGATGTTCCTGGCGCTTTGGTCGACGTCATGCTGAGCGAGCATCGTGACCTTGCTGCCGCCAGGGCATTCTTCCGGTCGGCCAAGGCAGTGACCGGCGTCACTCCGGATCGGGTCACGACCGATGGACATGACGCCTATCCGAGAGCCATCCGGACCGAGCTTGGCAAACACGTGCGGCATCGGATGAGCCGATATCTCAACAACAGGCTTGAGCAGGACCATCGGGGCATCAAGGGCCGATGTCGACCGATGCTTGGACTGAAGAACACTGTATCAGCGACACGCTACTGCCGCGGCCATGACGAACTGCGAAACTTTCTACGATGCCGATCCCGGATGCGCGAACATGTTCCCGCCGCAGCGTGGCGCTGGCAGGATATCGCTGTCCTGGCGACAGTTTGAGCGGCGGCGTCGATGGCCCAAGCTTGCCGAACGCAACGGCGCGAAAACTGACAGAACCGAGGAGATGCGCTACCGTTGCTTCTGCATGACGGACGACGCTCGGATCATAACCGGCGCCTTCGTCGAGGCCGGAAGCATAATCGAAGCAAGAGCGTCTGCGCATCTCATGTGGCAGCACATATCGGGGTTCCACCACGTCGAGATCTGGCTTGGCCACCGGCTCCTGACCGCGCGATCCGCTGGTTCCGAGCCAAACCGGTATCGCGTTCGTCCATCCGCAAGCCGTTCGGGGCGGGGAGGACGATAGTATGGTTCTGTCAGTTTTCGTGCCGTTGAGTTTGGCAAGTATCGGCCATCGACGCCAGCACTCAAGCTGTTGCCAGGACAGCGAGGACAGTCGCGGTCTCCCGCATATGCCGCCAGCGCCGCACGGCGGCGGGAACATGTTCGCGCATTCGGGATCGGCATCGCAGAAAGTTTCGGAGTTCGTCATAGCCGCGGCAGTAGCGCGTCGCTGATACAGTGCTCTTCAGTCCAAGCATGGGCCGACCCGCATTGCCTCGCCTGAAATGCTCCCAGAGGCTGAGCTGTTGCCTCGCGTAATTTGCGCCCGAGCAGTGCGCTTGGGGAGCGGAAATGGGGCGGATCAATATGGCAACGCGAGATGAGTTGGTCGGTGCGATGGCGACACGTTATGCCGTGAGCAAGCGGAAGGAACGGGGGCGTATCCTGGATGAATTCGTCGCAGTGAGTGGCTTGCATCGCAAGCATGCGATGCGTCCGCTGCGTGCGGGGAAAACCTGCCAGCGGTCCCGCCCACGGCCGGCACGGCGCTTATATAGTGAGGCTGTGCGCGAGGCACTGATCGTACTCTGGGAAGCAGGTTTGCGGCAAACGAATGCGGGCGCTGGTGCCGAACGCGCCGTTTTCGGCGGCAGTCCGCACCTTTGACGGCTGGGACGACCCGCCACCGGGGTTCGTCGAAGCAGACCTCGTGGCACACAGCGGGCCCACAGAGAGGGGCAGCTTCGGGCAGACGATGACGCTGACGGACATCGCGACGGGCTGGACGGAGTGCGCGCCGGTGCTGGTGCGCGAACGGAAGTTGCTGGCCGCGGTTGTGAGCGAGATCCGCCAACGGATGGTATTCCCGCTGCTCGGGTTCGACACGGACAACGACAGCGTGTTCATGAATGCCGCAACGGGCGGCAGAGCAGAACCGTGTAATCGAATGACAAACTGACGTGGCGCCAGGATCATTCCTGGATAGGGCAATACGGCACCCCATTCAGATTATCGTGCGCATTCGTCGGAATGCGCATGCAGCGCGCCGTTGAACGGATATGTGGCGTGCGTGCCACATAACCGTTATATGTGTTGGGCGCGATTGCATTCACGGCCTCGGTTTTGAGCGCGGAAGCTGGGATCTGCCATAGAGCGGACTGCATGAATGGAGTTGCCGGAAGTATGCCGCTGCGGGTAAGCATGTAGACTGAGCCGACGCAATTACCGAGCCGGATGGCGGCCTTGTCGATACTGACTCGATTTGCTGCGAACTCGGGTCGAATGGAGCGATCCCGAGCCGCTCGCGTGCATCAGCCAAGGGCAATGCCTGCCATGGTACTTGGCGCTTCAACGAGGCTTAGCGAACGGACACGGCCCTCCCTGCCGCCACCGAGTTCGGCTTTGTCTGCCCGAGCTGCGCAATCGAAGAGCTCACAGAAACGTGATTAGTTCACCTCGAGACCCCAGTGCCTTAGCTCAGAGTGTCAAAATATTGCGCTAAAGGCGCACTTAATTCCCAGCACTCAGACCTGCACACGCGCCTTGTGCGTGGATGCCGATGCTTAACAATCGAGAGTAGCGCCGACGAGAACTGGTGCGCTCAAGTTTTTAGACGGAGGCATTAATCAAGAATTTACATTTAGTGCCTTAGGAAAGGATTCTTCTGGGACGTTACTAGCCCTATGGAGGAATCGCCAGTATCAAAGTATATTAAAGACCAGCAATCTTCGGGTGGGGCAAATGGGAAGTTGGCGCCTGTTCCTTCTTGGCGAGCGAAGTGTGAAATAGCGAAGTCTGGTTAGTTGCCGACACGAAGACTTCATCACAACTTCACCGTAAGGATACGGTGGTGCACGATTGACTTCGTCCTGCGCTGATGGTTCTGCGCGGGCGCCCTTGGGGACGCCGCTCCTGCCGCGCGTTTTGAACGACTATGCAGCACGACCGCCTTGCGTGGTCGCCAAGCGGTCGTTATCCCGCCGGCGCAACGCTGGCAGAGGCAAAGGAAGCTAGTTCATGACGTCCCAGTATAACGACGGCAGCGCCGGTGCGCCAGCGGGCTCCCCCCTGCTTCCCAGCCTGCTTGCTGGCTACGCGGCGCGCCCGCCGTGGATGGTTGCGGGGGTGGATTACGCCGTCGGCGTCCCAGCTGGAACGACCCTGCTAAACCCGGCGACGATCGCCATGCCCGGGGTGACCGTCAATACGACCAGTCACATCGTGACGGTGACCGCAAGCAATGTGACGCTGAGCGGCTATGACTTCGGGCTCGCCGGCGGCTGGGGGATCGTCATCCGGTCCGGGGTGACGAACACCGTTATCCAGAACAGCCACTTCCTTGTCGGCTCGAACAACAACGTCCCAATCAACGCTGGTTCGGGGGCCGGCAATCTTGCCGTTCAAGATAATACGATGGACGGCGGGAGCCTCACGAGCGGCGCAGTCTGGGCATTGGTTAACTATAATGGATCGGGTACGTTCGTTGCACGATACAACAGCTTCATGAACACGCCGGAGGACGCCATCGATTTCGGCGGTGGGACAATGACGACCATCGTCGAATACAACGTCTTCCAAAATCTCGGAACATCCCCGGGAGCGCACGCCGATGTGGTTCAATATGACAGCACAAAGTCGAACAACTCGATCATAGCGTTCGACACGGTAACGAGCGGAGAGGAGGGGATTCAGCTGGATGCGCAGGGCAGCGGATCGACCCTGACGAACACTGCAATCGAGAACAACGTGATCGTGGCGCCGGGGCCATCTGTTACTATATCGTATTCTATTGCTGTACAAGAACAGGGGTCAGGGAATACGGTCAATGGTGTGGTCGTTGATGACAACTACATTGATTACACTGGCTCCTACGGCCCCTTCTACCCGCCGGCTGGCACCAACCTGACGTTCAGTGGCAACGTGAACATGAAGACGGGTGCGCAGATCGCAAGCCCGGGGGGAACGTCATCGAGCGACGTCAGTAGTGTCACCGCCTCGCCTGCGAGCGGCACGGAGACGCTCGGATCGGCTATAACGCTCAGTCTGCATATGGACGAGGCGGAGTTCGTCACCGGCACACCAACCCTGGTGCTGAACGATGGCGGCACAGCCACCTATGTCAGCGGTTCGGGCAGCACCACGCTGATCTTCTCCTACACGGTCGCGAGTACCCGACAAGACTGTTTCAGCGCTCGCCATCACCGGGGTGACGCTGCCAACCGGCTCTAGCATCAGGGATGCCAACGGCAACACAGCCAATCTGGCCGGCGCCGTTGCAACATTCGCGGGACTGGGGGTCAACCCAGGTTCGTCAAGCCCAAGCCCCGTCGCCGTTGCCGACAGCGCGGTGACGGAGGAAAGCCAGTCGGTCAGCGTCGCGGTGCTGGCCAACGACACCGGCGGCGGCGGCACACTGAATCCGGCCTCGGTCACGGTCAGCACCGCCGCCGCGCATGGCACCACCGCGGTGAACGCCACCACCGGCGCGATCACCTACACCCCGGCCAGTGGCTTCTACGGCACGGACACGTTCCGATACACCGTCGCCGATACCGATGGTGTTGTCTCCACGCCCGCCACCGTCACCGTCACCGTGGATGCTCCGCCCGTTGCGGCGGCCGACAGCGCGGTGACGGAGGAGAACAAGGCGGTCAGCATCGCGGTGCTGGCTAACGACACCGATCCCGTCGGCACCATCAACCCGACCACGGTTGCCGTCAGCACGGCCGCCGCGCATGGCATCACCGCGGTGAACGCCACCACCGGCGCGATTACCTACACTCCGACCAGCGGCTTCTACGGCACCGACACGTTCCAGTACACTGTCGCCAACACCCTCGGTGCTGCCTCCACGCCCGCCACCGTCACCGTCACTGTGGATGCCCCGCCGGTCGCCGCGGCCGACAGCGCGGTGACGGAGGAGAACAAGGCGGTCAGCATCGCGGTGCTGGCCAACGACAGCGATCCCGTCGGTACCATCAATCCGGCTTCGGTTGCCGTCAGCACAGCCCCGGCCCACGGCACCACCGCGGTGAACGCCACCACGGGCGCGATCACCTACACCCCGGCAAGCGGCTTCTCCGGCACAGACACGTTCCAGTACACTGTCGCCAACACCCTCGGTGGTGCCTCCGCGCCCGCCACCGTCACCGTCACCGTCGATGCAGCGCCGATCGCTGTGGCCGACAATGCTGCGACGGAGGAAAGCCGGTCGGTCAGCGTCGCGGTGCTGGCCAACGACACCGGCGGCGGCGGCACACTGAATCCGGCCTCGGTCACGGTCAGTACCGCAGCTGGCCACGGCACCACCGCGGTGAATGCCACCACCGGCGCGATCACCTACACCCCGGCCACTGGCTTCTACGGCACGGACACATTCCGATACACCGTCGCCGATACCGATGGTGTTGTCTCCACGCCCGCCACCGTCACCGTCACTGTGGATGCCCCGCCGGTCGCGGTGGCCGACAGCGCGGTGACGCCGGAGAACCAGGCGGTCAGCGTCGCGGTGCTGGCCAACGACAGCGATCCCGTCGGCACCATCAACCCGACCACGGTTGCCGTCAGCACGGCCGCCGCGCATGGCATCACCGCGGTGAACGCCACCACCGGCGTGATCACCTACACTCCAGCCAGCGGCTTCTACGGCACCGACACGTTCCAGTACACTGTCGCCAACACCCTCGGTGCTGCCTCCACGCCCGCCACCGTCACCGTCACTGTGGATGCCCCGCCGGTCGCCGCGGCCGACAGCGCGGTGACGGAGGAGAACAAGGCGGTCAGCATCGCGGTGCTGGCCAACGACAGCGATCCCGTCGGTACCATCAATCCGGCTTCGGTTGCCGTCAGCACAACCCCGGCCCACGGCACCACCGCGGTGAACGCCACCACGGGCGCGATCACCTACACCCCGGCAAGCGGCTTCTCCGGCACAGACACGTTCCAGTACACTGTCGCCAACACCCTCGGTGGTGCCTCCGCGCCCGCCACCGTCACCGTCACCGTCGATGCAGCGCCGATCGCTGTGGCCGACAATGCTGCGACGGAGGAAAGCCGGTCGGTCAGCGTCGCGGTGCTGGCCAACGACACCGGCGGCGGCGGCACACTGAATCCGGCCTCGGTCACGGTCAGTACCGCAGCTGGCCACGGCACCACCGCGGTGAATGCCACCACCGGCGCGATCACCTACACCCCGGCCACTGGCTTCTACGGCACGGACACATTCCGATACACCGTCGCCGATACCGATGGTGTTGTCTCCACGCCCGCCACCGTCACCGTCACTGTGGATGCCCCGCCGGTCGCGGTGGCCGACAGCGCGGTGACGCCGGAGAACCAGGCGGTCAGCGTCGCGGTGCTGGCCAACGACAGCGATCCGGTCGGCACCATCAACCCGACCACGGTTGCCGTCAGCACGGCCGCCGCGCATGGCACCACCGCGGTGAACGCCACCACCGGCGTGATCACCTACACTCCAGCCAGCGGCTTCTACGGCACCGACACGTTCCAGTACACCGTCGCCAACACTCTCGGTGCTGCCTCCGCACCCGCCGCTGTCACCGTGACCGTCACGCCACTGACCGGATCCGGCTACGTTGACGGCGCCAGCGGCGCGCCCGCGGGGACACCGCCGCTGCCCGCCATCCTCAGCAGCTACGCGGTGCGACCGCCGTGGGAAGTCGCGGGCGTCGACTATGCCGTCGGTGTCCCATCCGGCACCACCCTGAAGGATCCGTCGACGATCGCTATGGCGGGAGTGTCGGTCAACACGACCAACCATACCATCACCGTCACCGGCAACAACGTGACGCTGAACGGCTACAATTTCGGGATGGCCAACGGCTATGAGGTCATCGTCCAGGGTGTCAACGACACCATCGAGAACAGTGAGTTCGTCGTCGGCCCGAACCAGGGTTCCCATGGAACAGTTCTGAATGTCACCGCGTCGGCCAGCAATTTCAGCCTGCTCGACAACGAGATCAACGGCAACAACGTCGCCGTCACGCCCGAGGTGGGATCGACCATCTCGATTGCCAGCTCCGGCACGCTGACGATCCAATACAACTACCTCCACAATTCCGGAGGTGACATGATCGACCTGAACGCCAGTAATGCGGCGCAGGTCGATCTCATCCAGTACAACCTGTTCGCCAACATCGGCGTCAACACCGCGCATGCCGATACGATCCAGTGGTACAACACGACGACCGGCGCGGGCAGCGATATCGGGTTCAATACCGTCTACCAGAATGTCAACCAACCAGGGCCGGGCAATGGAGCCCTGGTCCCGCTCGCCGAGGGACCGAACGCCACGATGACCGGCCTCACGGTGAACAACGACACGATCGTCCAGACCGCGGCAGACGTCACCGGCAATTTCTCGACCGGGTTCTACGCTGACTCGGGCGGTGTGGCCTCCAACATCGTCATCCACGACCTCTACATCGATCCGACTGGCCCGCTGGGATACACCGGCTCGCCCTGGTTCCCGACCGGCTATTACGGCATCAATCTGGCGCACCCGATGGCGCTGTCCAACGTCATCAACATGGTGACGGGCGCCCAAATACCGGTGCCAAGTTCGTCCAGCAAGACCGCGCAAGGTTACTACACCTATGCGGACGCCTCCGGCTACTCACCGGCCTTGAGCGACGTCTACAGCGTAACGGCATCGCAGACGAGCGGCACCCTGACCCCAGGTAGCACAATCAGCTTCACGGTCAATCTGGATGAGAACTTTACCGTCACCGGCACACCGACGCTGAGCCTTAACGACGGCGGAACCGCGACCTATTCGGGAGGCTCCGGCAGCAACGCGCTGACCTTCAGCTACACGGTCGCGAGTACCGACAAGACTGTCTCGGCCCTCGCCATCACCGGGGTGACGCTGCCAACCGGTGCCACCGTCAAGGACGCCGTCGGCAACACAGCCAATCTGGCCGGCGCCGTCGCAACATTCGCGGGACTGGGGGTCAACCCAGGTTCGTCAAGCCCAAGCCCCGTCGCCGTTGCCGACAGCGCGGTGACGGAGGAGAACAAGGCGGTCAGCGTCGCGGTGCTGGCCAACGACACCGGCGGCGGCGGCACACTGAATCCGGCCTCGGTCACGGTCAGTACCGCAGCCGGCCACGGCACCACCGCGGTGAATGCCACCACCGGTGCGATCACCTACACCCCCGCCACAGGGTTCTATGGCACGGACACATTCCGATACACCGTCGCCGATACCGATGGTGTTGTCTCCACGCCCGCCGCTGTCACCGTCACTGTGGATGCTCCGCCCGTTGCGGCGGCCGACAGCGCGGTGACGGAGGAGAACAAGGCGGTCAGCATCGCGGTGCTGGCCAACGACACCGGCGGCGGCGGCACATTGAATCCGGCCTCGGTCACGGTCAGCACCGCCGCCGCGCATGGCACCACCGCGGTGAACGCCACCACCGGCGCGATCACCTACACCCCGGCCAGTGGCTTCTACGGCACGGACACATTCCGATACACCGTCGCCGATACCGATGGTGTTGTCTCCACGCCCGCCACCGTCACCGTCACTGTGGATGCCCCGCCGGTCGCGGTGGCCGACAGCGCGGTGACGGAGGAGAACAAGGCGGTCAGCATCGCGGTGCTGGCTAACGACACCGATCCCGTCGGCACCATCAACCCGACCACGGTTGCCGTCAGCACGGCCGCCGCGCATGGCATCACCGCGGTGAACGCCACCACCGGCGCGATTACCTACACTCCGACCAGCGGCTTCTACGGCACCGACACGTTCCAGTACACTGTCGCCAACACCCTCGGTGCTGCCTCCACGCCCGCCACCGTCACCGTCACTGTGGATGCCCCGCCGGTCGCCGCGGCCGACAGCGCGGTGACGGAGGAGAACAAGGCGGTCAGCATCGCGGTGCTGGCCAACGACAGCGATCCCGTCGGTACCATCAATCCGGCTTCGGTTGCCGTCAGCACAACCCCGGCCCACGGCACCACCGCGGTGAACGCCACCACGGGCGCGATCACCTACACCCCGGCAAGCGGCTTCTCCGGCACAGACACGTTCCAGTACACTGTCGCCAACACCCTCGGTGGTGCCTCCGCGCCCGCCACCGTCACCGTCACCGTCGATGCAGCGCCGATCGCTGTGGCCGACAATGCTGCGACGGAGGAAAGCCGGTCGGTCAGCGTCGCGGTGCTGGCCAACGACACCGGCGGCGGCGGCACACTGAATCCGGCCTCGGTCACGGTCAGTACCGCAGCTGGCCACGGCACCACCGCGGTGAATGCCACCACCGGCGCGATCACCTACACCCCGGCCACTGGCTTCTACGGCACGGACACATTCCGATACACCGTCGCCGATACCGATGGTGTTGTCTCCACGCCCGCCACCGTCACCGTCACTGTGGATGCCCCGCCGGTCGCGGTGGCCGACAGCGCGGTGACGCCGGAGAACCAGGCGGTCAGCATCGCGGTGCTGGCTAACGACAGCGATCCCGTCGGCACCATCAACCCGACCACGGTTGCCGTCAGCACGGCCGCCGCGCATGGCACCACCGCGGTGAACGCCACCACCGGCGTGATCACCTACACTCCAGCCAGCGGCTTCTACGGCACCGACACGTTCCAGTACACCGTCGCCAACACTCTCGGTGCTGCCTCCGCACCCGCCGCTGTCACCGTGACCGTCACGCCACTGACCGGATCCGGCTACGTTGACGGCGCCAGCGGCGCGCCCGCGGGGACACCGCCGCTGCCCGCCATCCTCAGCAGCTACGCGGTGCGACCGCCGTGGGAAGTCGCGGGCGTCGACTATGCCGTCGGTGTCCCATCCGGCACCACCCTGAAGGATCCGTCGACGATCGCTATGGCGGGAGTGTCGGTCAACACGACCAACCATACCATCACCGTCACCGGCAACAACGTGACGCTGAACGGCTACAATTTCGGGATGGCCAACGGCTATGAGGTCATCGTCCAGGGTGTCAACGACACCATCGAGAACAGTGAGTTCGTCGTCGGCCCGAACCAGGGTTCCCATGGAACAGTTCTGAATGTCACCGCGTCGGCCAGCAATTTCAGCCTGCTCGACAACGAGATCAACGGCAACAACGTCGCCGTCACGCCCGAGGTGGGATCGACCATCTCGATTGCCAGCTCCGGCACGCTGACGATCCAATACAACTACCTCCACAATTCCGGAGGTGACATGATCGACCTGAACGCCAGTAATGCGGCGCAGGTCGATCTCATCCAGTACAACCTGTTCGCCAACATCGGCGTCAACACCGCGCATGCCGATACGATCCAGTGGTACAACACGACGACCGGCGCGGGCAGCGATATCGGGTTCAATACCGTCTACCAGAATGTCAACCAACCAGGGCCGGGCAATGGAGCCCTGGTCCCGCTCGCCGAGGGACCGAACGCCACGATGACCGGCCTCACGGTGAACAACGACACGATCGTCCAGACCGCGGCAGACGTCACCGGCAATTTCTCGACCGGGTTCTACGCTGACTCGGGCGGTGTGGCCTCCAACATCGTCATCCACGACCTCTACATCGATCCGACTGGCCCGCTGGGATACACCGGCTCGCCCTGGTTCCCGACCGGCTATTACGGCATCAATCTGGCGCACCCGATGGCGCTGTCCAACGTCATCAACATGGTGACGGGCGCCCAAATACCGGTGCCAAGTTCGTCCAGCAAGACCGCGCAAGGTTACTACACCTATGCGGACGCCTCCGGCTACTCACCGGCCTTGAGCGACGTCTACAGCGTAACGGCATCGCAGACGAGCGGCACCCTGACCCCAGGTAGCACAATCAGCTTCACGGTCAATCTGGATGAGAACTTTACCGTCACCGGCACACCGACGCTGAGCCTTAACGACGGCGGAACCGCGACCTATTCGGGAGGCTCCGGCAGCAACGCGCTGACCTTCAGCTACACGGTCGCGAGTACCCGACAAGACTGTCTCGGCCCTCGCCATCACCGGGGTGACGCTGCCAACCGGTGCCACCGTCAAGGACGCCGTCGGCAACACAGCCAATCTGGCCGGCGCCGTTGCAACATTCGCGGGACTGGGGGTCGATCCCCCCGGCACTACGGGCTCGAATCTCGCGAGCAGCAGTACCTACCTCGGTTATCAGCAACGCCGAAGTTGACAACACGCCTTCGGTCACCGAAACGAGCGACCATGGATCCCTGAACAAGAACCTGTCGCAGACGGGCACCTACTCTGTTGAAGGTGATTCCTTCGTGCTCAGCAGCGGCAATGCGGCGGCGGTAACACTGGGCACAGGAACCAGCCAAATTGCATTCGTCGGCGCGAGCACGATTAGCCCCACTGGCTCGGCGAGTTCTCAGGTGGCGGCAGACACAGGAAATAATTGGTTCGCTGCTGGAGCTGGAAGCCTAGAGGTGACAGGTGGCGACGGCAAAGACACTCACCTTATCCACGTCACCAACGGTCAGCTGACTATCGACAACTTCTCGGTAGAGAATGGCGATCAATTGATGTTTGATAAGGGGCTGCAGGGTTCCATGGCCCAGGAATCCGACGGCCGAGACCGCAAGCTGATTACCTTTGGCTCAGACGGTAGCCATTGGGTGGACGTCCGTGGCGTGGCTGTTGTGCCAAGCAGCTCCATCACCTGGGGTTAAGGCGATGTCGATCATCGACAGCAGGGAACCGCGGCGGCGCTGAGGACGGCGCGGGGGTAGGAATTATGTGTCGCCGTACCGCGGCCGCCTTCATCTCAAGGTCGAGGCGGTTATCCACGTCGAGCTCGAATACCCGGTATGGGTGCCGACATGCCCCAGACCAATGGGCTGAGACCGCGCCTGTCTGCCTCCTTCATAGGCTGCCACCATCCGACCTCGGCCAGAACGCGCTGGAGCATCAGCGCGTTGATGTCGAATCAAACATTGTTGGTTACTGCCCAGGTATCGCGGTAGCGGTCAGACGACACGGAGTTCCGCGATCATGCGCACGGGGTCGCCGTTCAGCGTCTGGAGGATATCCCACCCTTGCTTGCGCGCTGTCGAGAGCACCGAGCGGATCACGCCAACCCCCGTCGCGCCATCCTCGGAGCGGAATCTGCCGGAGATCTTCTGGCGCAACTTCATCATCCGCCCATCGCGTTCAGCCAGATTGTTGGAGAACGGCACCAGAGGATCGACGGGAAAGCGCAGCACGTCCTGTTTGCGGGTGCTGAGGCGCAGTAGCAGGTTGTGGCCAACCCGTCGCGGCGAACGGCCGCGACGTTTGGCCTTCACGTCGGCCGAGATCAATGCGGGCTGTTCCTGATGGAACGCCAAGCCTTCCGCGAGGATCGCGTCGTAGCATCGCTCGATCAGCGCGATCAGGCCGGGCTGCAGCCTGATGCCCTGCTCGCGTGCGAGATTTGTCGCATGGCAGGCACGACGCAATAACCGCTGCATCTTGCGCGCCCAGTCTTCTTTCTCGATCTCGACGAGTGCCTTGAGTTCGCGCAGATGATGCGCGTTGCACAGCGCGTGCAGCACGTCATTCATGGTGTAGTAGGGCGCCCAGTGGTCGTGCACGACAGTGCCGATGACACCCGCCAGCAGGCTGCCGCGCTTGGATGAGACGCGGTAGAACGTGAGCCAGATCGTCGAGGCGATGTGCAGCCACTGCGTCTTGCCGCCGCTCCGGAAGCCGGTTTCGTCCATGTGCTTGACCGGGACCGCCGCCACGTGGTCACCCACAGCATCAGCGAAGGACTGGAAGCGCTGGGCACAGTCCTGGCTGATCCGCGCGATCGTCGCGGTGACGAGATGTGCGCCGAATAGATCAGCCATCGCCTCGGACAGACGCTTCTCGGGCAGCAACTGGTAGTGCAGCACATACAGCACCACGGCGTTGATCCGCTTGCCGTACTGCAGAGCCTGCCCCCGGACTTGGCCCGGGGGGCGCGGCGACGCCCTCGGGAAACGCCGCTCGTGTCTGCACGCCGCAGGCAGCGCAACGACAGCCGTGCGCACGGTGTTCGGTGACGATCAGCGGTTGCGGTTCGGGTAGGTCGAACACCTGCCGGGCGACATGATCCGTCGCCATCGCCGCGCTCAACGCCGCGCCGCACGCCGTGCACGCAGGTGGATAATGCGCGATGATGGCATCGGGTGTCTCGATCCGGCGTAGCGTCTCGCCTGGATGGCCCTTCTGCCCACCGCTCTTCTTGTCAGACGGTTGCCGCAGGCGGCTGACGCGGACCGGCTTCTTCAGCCCGTCACTGGACGGCGGCTTGCCGCTGTTGCTGCTGTTCAGCCCAAGCCGGCGTTCCAACTCGGCAATGCGCGCCATAAGTAACGTGATCTCGGAGCGCAGCAGTGCATTCTCGCCCTGCAGCGCGGCTATAACCGCCTCGCTACCAGCCGCCGATGCGTCCTCGCGGGAGAAAGGGTCTGCGGACCGTGCCATCGTCACGTCGACTTGTACCAGACCGTGACCTGTCAAGGCCCCCCATCGTGACGCCTACCTGGGAAGTAACCATTATTGATCCTAAATCCGGCAGTTGTCTGATCGAATCGGCGGAATAATAAGGGGAGGGAGTAACCGCCCAGCTTGGCGCCAGCCCGGATTGGCGAGGTGGTGGGCTATTTTTCGGGGGCCTTTTCAGGTGCCGGTACGTCGGGAGCAAGCGTTTGGTCGACATGACTGCTGTGGACCGATTCCAAGGAGTTGGTGGACGGCATCGCCCTGGAGCAACTTTCGCAGCATGAGCTTAACGCCCTGCTGTTGGCGCAACCTCCGACAGAACCGCCGAGTGATCTCGCCCGGCGTCTAGATATGGGGGGTCCAGCGTCGGAACGTCGCGTGCCCCGGTGTGTCGGCAGCGGGTACCGCGTGGCGGATATCCTCAGCGCATAGCGCAAGAGCGAAGCGCCTTATCATGACAAGTCGGTTGCGGCGCAGCGGTGGTAAAGGTGCCTCGCTGGCCCAATCGAGCAGACGGTCGCGCCGTACGAACTCGTCCCCATGAGCCTCAGCGAAGGCAACGAAGCTCCGCAGCAGACCATGTTGGGTGCGGAACTTGAAGCCAAGGCCGCGATGCAGGTCGACAAAACGTGTCATGTCATCGCTCAGCATGGCTCGCTCCCCGGCCAGCACTGCGCCACCTGCCGGAGCATGCCACGTCGACCTTAGCGTAGTGAGCGGTCGTATCAGGCGAGCGGTGCCGGATTACAGTCCTCACCGAGTCATGCAGAGCAATTCGGAGCGACATTCCGATCAGACCATGGCGCAGCCTCAGAGATGCTCCCGCGAGCGCGGCTCACTCAGCATAACGATACGCTCAGCATATTTGCGCAAATCGAAGGCGGCTAGGTTCGGTTGGTGGCGCGAGCGGCGTCAGATGTCTGAGAGCTTGCTGTATAACTGGCGGTCTGCACGCAAAACGGCAGCGGTGGCGATGGGTGCGTCGGAGAACGTCGAGTTTATACCGGTCGGGGTCATCGAGGGTCCTGCGACACGTGGCCTGGCGATGCTGGCGCCGCCAACGCCGGAGCCTGCGCCGCAGTCTCCGTCCTCTGAGGGCAAGACCGGATCGACCGAGATCGCGGTGCCGAACGGCGTCCGCGTCAGTGTCGATGCCTTCGTCAATGAGAAGGCGCTGTCGCGGGTGCTCCGTGCGATCGACGGGACGACACGCGAGAAACACCTTGGATGCCCGCGGCCAGGCTGATCACGCCATTCCCTTCACCTCCGCGCTCCAAATACGCCGACGATCTGACGGTCCGAGAATGTCCGTTTCCGTCAAAGCCGCCGCCTTCTGGCGTCCAGAAGGAGCCTCCAGAGATCAGCAGCATGCAGGCAGGCGTCCGCGCCGCTCTACGACCTGCGCAAACTCAAAGGCCATGGCCTGCTGCAGCGTGCTGGAACCCGCTACGCCTACCGCCTCTCCCCGAAAGGCGTTCAGGTTGGGCTGCACTTTCTCTTCTTCCACATACGGCTGTGCGGTCCGCTCGGCAACAGCCGCTTCCACAACCGCCCTGTCGAGCGTCCCCAGCCACACAGCAAATTGGAGACCGCATATCACCGTGCCGGCAAAGCAATCCAACAGATCGTCTATTTGCTTGCCGCCGGCGCTTCGCAGCGACAGCACATTTGTTAAAGTCGTTTTGTCAAAGATTCGCCCTGGTAGAGTTCTAATGTACCTACCGGCCAAGCAGTCCTGCCCGGGCGCGCCATACGTGATTTGGCGAGAGGATCTTGAGAGCCCAACAATTCACCGGGCAGTCGAAAACGACCGTGCAGTCTCAATCGATTGTCGACAAAAAGTCATGGAATATGGGTAGGATGGTGAAACTGCATACTCTCACGCGCGGGCCCGGTTATACATCGTCAGGCCTCACGAATCCGAGATTTCCGAGACGAATGCATTCTGCCTCTTCGTCGTGTATGAAAGGCAGAAATGCGTAGCGACGCCCGCGCGTGACCCTGGAGACACGATGAAGTAGCGACGCAGAGAATATGAGCGCGGTGCCGATCGGAAGCTTGAACTCCTGCGAGCTAAATTCGGGAAAACTGACGCCGCCGCCATCGAAGTCCGCATTCAAATTGATGGAAACCGCGAATTTTCTGTGCTCCGTTCCTTTGACCGTATCGTCGCGGTGTGGGCCAAAGTGGCCATTGTTCTCTGCAGAGTAGCACGCGACGAGATAACGCTCAATTCGAGAAAATTTAAATTGAAATACACGTTGGACCATGGCTCCGAGACGGCGCGCCATTCGAATTTTGATGAGATTGATCAACGATGTATCCGCGACGATGAAGTCGCTCCTGCGCTTCCAGTCGGGGTCATGGAGTTCAACTGTCTTCCCGTCGATCTCATCCATGAAACCACTTTCCCTGCCTCCATGTTCTTCATAGCAAAGGACCAGATGCTGGCAGAATGCCGGCTCGAAGACATTAGGGAGAACAAGGACTGGTACCGGAGCTAGAGCGCCGAGATAAAGCGATGGCGATGGAAGGATGTTGAGCAGCTCGGTCAGAACACGGATGTGTGTGCCGTCGATGTTGAACAGGATGACCTCGACCACACGCAGCATTGGGTCAAGAACAATCCACATCCGTGAGTTTACGCCATAAGCGCGACGAACCGTTCCGTCTGTATCCCACATGAAATCCAGCCCGGCAAAGCTCGTGGCAACACCGGACTCCGTTGCGTCCACCGGGTCTGAGGAAACACAGAAGAAGCTGACCTTGCCTGTATCGGTCAAGTGGCGGCTCTCTCGGACTGCACGAAGTGCTGCCTGGCCTATCGCATCACGCGCGGTCCCGTAGAAGCCCAGCACGATATAGCGCCCGGCCGCACGATCAAATGCGAATTTGTACCGGCCCTGTCTCCACCAAGGCGCGACATCACCTCGCTGAATGTAGCTTGGGAGGTCGAACGGTTGATGCTGCTCATCGGTAAGGGACATTGGGGTGCATCATTATCCAATCTCGCCGCGACCGCCAAGCCCTATCCAGTCTGTCGCCTGTGGCTAGCGTATGGACAGCTAGCATATCGATTCGGTAAAACAGATCAATTACAGACGATCCCCTCCGCACCCCCAAATGTGGTGGGTCGGGCCTCACGACTCCCCTCATTTGTCAGACCGGCCCGAAAACGTCTGCGAATAGCGGCTGCTCCTGCAGCATGCGGGAGAAGCGCTGCATCAGCGGACGCAGCCTGGCTTCTGGCATCATCGGGATCAGGTCGTAGAGCATGCAGCCCTGGCGGAACAACGAATGGACGCGGCGTTTGGCGGTGTTGGTCTTGAGCATCCGGTCATAGCCCAGTGCCTCGCCGGCGGCACCGAGGAGCGTCAGCAGCACCACGGCGAAAGCGTTGATCAGCCACAACCGATCGCGCCGCTCGGGAGTTTTGACATGCATCGCGCCCATCCCCATGCCGAAGCGCAGATCCTTGGTATCGCGTAGCGCGCACTCGATGCCCCAGCGACGACCGTAGTATCCGGTCAGATGCTTGGCCGTGGCATCGGCACTGCTGGCCGCCAGGCACCAGGCCTGCTTCATGTCGGGGTCCTGAACGCAGACCACGGTCCCCACTGCATAGCGGTCGGCGGTGACCGCGGCGCCACGCAGCACACGGGCGCGTCCGCCGGGTCGCACCCAGGCGGCAGCGGTGCGGGTTTCGCCGGTGGTGGTGGTCACAGCGATGTTGCCGCGGAAGCGGATGACGTAGTCGAAGCACAGCTCTTCGGTCAGCATCCGGTAGAGTTTCTGGTCGCCGAAGCCGCGGTCGGCGATCACGCACACCGCGATGTCGGCCGGCAGCAATTCGGCCAACCGCACCAGTACCCGATGCTCGTAGAGGCTGCGGTTGTCCTTGAGTGTGCACGTGTCGACCGTGAGCCATACCAGCGGTGTGGCACGACCGTGATCGGTGATCAGCGACAACATGATTGTGGCCTGCTTGTCGGCCTCGAAGTCGGTCCAGTCCAATGCCACCACGATGGCGTTGCGTGTGCCGATGATGTAGGGCACCCAGCGGGTGAGGATGTCATCGACGTTGATATTCCGGTTGGACAGCAGGCGGTCGACCTGCTTGGTCGCATGCTTGGGGTTCAGGCCACGTGCGGCAGCGAGCCCCTGGCCGATCGTGCAGACCGCCAGGGAGGCGCTGCGCAGCACGCCGAGGGTGGCATCGCAGAGCGAGCCGACGCGCTTGGCGTGAAGATCATGGCCAAGCACGCCGCCAAGAACCTGCCTGACCTGGTCGATGGAGAACTGCTGCTGCCCGATGACCATCGTATCCCCCGACCTGCCGTTGCTGGGCGGGAGATCTGTTGCTTCACGCGACTGCAAAACTGGCCATGGCGGATTCGCAAGGATATGCCGCCGTCGCTGCTCATGCGATTCTTTCCGGAATCGTCCTTATGGCCGACCGATTCTTTCATGTCTCAAGGAAAATGAGGGGATGAGTGAGGGGTCGGGCCGGTCCAACGCAGTGGATATGTATCATGGCAGCAGCTCGGAAGGTGGTTGGATTTTTTATTACAGAAGCGGGATCTAGCAGCGCTTCAGTCGATCGCGCGCTCGCGGACGGAGCCGGCGAGCCGGGTGGAGCGCGCTCCTCCATCCTCGAGCACCGGCTCGAGAGCAAGACAGCGCAGCAGGCGGCAGACAGTGCGCCAATCTTGCACGCCAACATTCGCGGTTCCCGCTACTACCATTGAGGAGAACGACGTTGCTGCAGCACCCTACGATTGATCGACTGCGCGAGCTCGGCCTGGACGGCTTGGCCAAGAGCCTGCGCGATCTGACGGCCAACCCCGAAAGCAAGGCTCTCGACCACATGGAGTGGCTCGGCATCCTGCTCGAACACGAGATGACATTGCGCCAGCAGAAGCGCTTCGAGGCGCGTGCCAGGACCGCCAAGCTTGCGGTCGCAAGTGGGCGTGTGTGGACAGCGCTTGCCCCGTTCGATTGTGTCATTCGATCCCATCTCAGGCACGCGATCGTTTTGAAATCGTCACACGGCCGGGAGCGTTTGGGTGGCGGCACGGCTGGGTCTATCGATTGACATGGACCCGCGCCGAGACAAAACCTGCCGCCCATGAGCAGGCGCGTAAGGCAGGGCCGATGATCGCAAGGGTCGCGAACGGCAGGTAGTAATCAGGTATCTAATACCAGCCGCCGAAAAGAACGCCTCTTGTCCGGGGCCGATTCCCAAATCGGCCTGAGTACAATTCCCTCTGCGCGTCACTGCGATTCGCCGAGAGGGGAGCCAAATGAGCAGGCCGATCGAGATCACGCGTTTTGACCTTTCGGCGAGCGAGCTGAGGGAGCTGGCGGCGCAGACCCAGGACGGCACGGTGGTGCGACGTCTGCTGGCAATAGCTCTGGTCCTGGAGGGCCATCCACGCGAGGTGGCTGCGGAGCTCAACGGCATGGATCGGCAGACGTTGCGCGACTGGGTGCTGCGCTACAATGCGGAGGGCGTGGCCGGATTGCGTTCGCGTCGCAGCCCGGGACGCCCTGCGGCACTGAACGAGGCCCAGATGGAGGAGCTTCGGACGATGGTGCTGGAAGGTCCGGACCTCGAGCGCAACAAGGTGGTACGCTGGCGCTGCGCCGATCTGCGGGAGGAGATCGCGTCTCGTTGGTCTGTCAGCGTGGCCGAGCGTACGGTCGGCAAGCTGCTGCGCCGGCTTCGCATGACCCGGCTGCAACCGCGGCCCTGTCATCCGAAGAAAGACGCAGCAGCCCAGGAGGCTTTTAAAAAAACTTCGCTGGCCTGGTAACCGAGGCCTTGCCGGCCTCGGCTGCCGGCAAGCCGATCGAGATCTGGTTCCAAGACGAAGCCAGGGTCGGGCAGAAGGGATCGCTGGAGTATATCTGGGCGCCGGTGGGCTCACGTCCGCCTATGGTGCGCGACAATCGCCATGACTCGGTCTATCTGTTCGGCGCGATTTGTCACGCGCGTGGTGTCGGCGCGGCAATCATCATGCCGACCACCAACACCGAGGCGATGAATGAGCACCTGAAAGAGATCAGCACACAGGTCTCGCCAGGCGCACATGCCGTGCTGGTCTGCGACGGTGCCGGCTGGCATCAGCAGGGCAAGCGTCTGCGCACGCCCCACAACATCACTCTCCTTCGACTGCCACCCTCCTCACCGGCACTCAACCCAATGGAAAATATCTGGGACTATCTCCGCGGCAATAAGCTCAGCAGGCTCGTCTGGGACAGCTACGAGGCCATTGTCGCCGCCTGCAAGGATGCTTGGGACTTCCTCATCGGCGATCTGGAGCGCATTCAATCCATCGCTCATCGCTCCTGGGCATCGGTCAATCATTAGGGCCGCTGGTATAACTTCTTGCCTGATGTCGCGCCCGTGGATCACTCGCTTCTCTTCGCGGTCGGCGCTCGGCCGCCGCATGATGGGGTCAGGAAGGGCGAGGTGTCTCAATCTGTCCCGCGACCTTCGGGGCATTCCTGCCCTCCAGTTCCGGACTCTCAACGGGATCACCTCGCCCATCGTCCCCACGGGAACGACGTCGGCTCCGCCTGTTTAGGCGGGAACTGCAATTCCTTTCTTCACGCCGCCACAGCTTGCTTGCCCCAGCGGAACTCGGACTTGTCGACCCACATGCGGTGCAGGATGACCGCCAGCTTGCGGGCGACCGCAACCCGAGCGCGCGCCATGCCGCGCCGCTTGGCTACCTGCTGCCCCAGGCCCGCAGCGCGGGCCATTTCGTACTGCGGATCAGCAGCGAGTGGGCCGCCTCATACAGCGCCGTGCGAGCCAGCTCGTCGCCGCGTCGGCTGATCCGACCCTGCACGTCGGTCTCGCCGGACTGGTAGTGTCGCGGCGTTAAGCCGAGATGCGCGCCGACGTCACGTGACCTTCGGAAGCGATCTGGCCGGTCGACGGTGGCGCGGAATGCGAGCGCGGTGAGCGGACCCACGCCGGGCACGGTCATCAGGTGTCGGCACGCGGGTGCGACGCGGACCTCATCGAGCACCCGCTTCGTGAGCCTGGCAACTTCCTCCGCCATGATACTGGATAACCGACAACGGTGACCCGACCAGTTCGCTGAGCACGGCGTCTCCAGCGGCCAGCTCGCGCACCCGTGCCGGAAAGTCCTTGCGACTTGGCGTGCCGACCCTCAGCCCGGCCTCACGCAACAACGCACGCACGCCGTTCTCCACGTCGCATCGCCTGTTCAGTACCATTCGGCGCGCCGTCAGCAAAGCACGCCAAGAGCGGCAGGACGGGCTTTTCACATGCACCACCCCATCTGTCTCGAATCTCAAGCCGAACGAGCGAGGCGTCGTGTCAACAGCATGACGAAAGCGGCATAGAGGAAGGCGGTTGCCGAGGCGATCGTTCCCTCGAAGTCCTTGGCGAGACGGCGGTTGCGCCCGAGCCAGGCGAAGAAGCGTTCGACCACCCAACGCCGGGGATGCACGGCGAAACCAACCTGTCCGGCCTGCTTGCGCTTGATCTCGACGATGATCCTGGTCGCGTTCGCCATGCGTTCGGCCGTATAGGCGCCATCAGCGAAGACCCGCTCAATGAACGGCAACAGTGCGCGTGACGCTCGTAGCAAAGGGACGGCGCCGTCGCGATCCTGGGCCGAAGCCTCATGGACCTGGAAAATCAACCCTCGGCCATCGGTATGGACCATGGCGTGACGCTTGCGGCCGTTGACTTGTAGAGTCGAGGACGGACGCGGTGGCGAGGTGCCCCGTTTCCCGTCCCCGCTCATCAAACCGGACGTGCGGATTTCCCGCATCCGGCTTTCCGACTGGCTTCACCGCAAGGCCCACGGCGACGACCGACTGCGCTCGCGTCGAAGGCATCGGACGGCCAATTCCCCGTAGACGTGCTCTCGGGAGAACTGGTCCGCTGTTAGCGTCCGGCCAGCCGCGCCTTGCGAACGTGGGCCTCTCTGTGACCGTAAAGCGATGCTTAAGGTCGGGGTTAAGGTGTATGCCAGACGGGACAGTCGAGATCATCACTGGCAAGGAGCGCCGGCGGCGCTGGAGTGTTGAAGAGAAGCTGCGCATCGTTGCTGAAGCGGAGGAGCCTGGTGCGCGGATCACCGAAGTGGCGGCGCGCCATGAGGTTTACCCCAGCCTGCTGTTCAACTGGCGCCGTCAAGTGCGCGAAGGGCGGCTGGCCCCCAGGTGTTTGCCGCAGTTCGTTCCCGTCCACCTGATATCGAGCTCGCCAGAGACCGCGGCACCTCCGCCGCGTCAGCCAACGCCGGACAGGGCTAGGGCTTGTCATCAATTAAGCCAAACGACGCCGGCGACGAGCTGGACGGCGGCGAGGAAGTTCCGCGCGGTCTTCTCGTAGCGGGTGGCGATCGCACGAAACTGCTTGATCTTGGCGAAGAAGTTCTCGATCAAATGGCGCGCCGCATAAAGCTCGCGGTCATAATCGCGCGGCGAGGACCGGTTGGTTCGCGGCGGGATCACCGCGGTCTTGCCCGCGTCCGCCAGCGGCTCAAGTAAGCGCTCGTCGGCGTCGAACGCCTTATCGGCGATCAGCGTATCGGCCTGCATCGTGGGCAGCAGGTGGTCCGCCCCCACCAGGTCGTGCGCTTCACCGTCAGTCAGGAAGAAGCCGATCGGGTTGCCCAGCGCGTCGACCAGGGCGTGGATCTTGGTGCTCAGTCCACCGCGCGATCGGCCGATTGCCTGGTCCTTGCCGACTTTTTTTGGCGCCGGCGCTATGCTGGTGGGCGCGCACGATAGTGCTGTCGATCATCGCATATTCGTTGTCGGCGTCTGCGGCGAGGTGCTGAAACATCCGTTCCCACACACCGCTTTTGGCCCAACGGCTGAACCGTGTGTGGACCTGTACCCCGTCGCCGTACCGCTCCGGCAGATCGCGCCACGGCATCCCGGTACGATAACGATAGAGCACGGCCTCCACGAACAAACGATTGTCTGCCGCGGTCACTCCGACCGAGCCTTCTCGACCCGGCAACAGGTCCTTGATCCGCTCCCATTGATCGTCACGCAGTCTGAAGCGCCGCATCATCGGTCAGTCTCCAACAAACTGACCGCCTATGAAATCGAAGAAACTGCCGCGCCGGAATCGGTTGCGTATCATCTGGCGTCGATTGACGGCTGAGTGTGGCAATCGGGACTCACCGGCTCAATTCGGTGTCCGGGTGGCGCCCACCGACCGAGATCGGCTAATTGATGACAGGCCCTAATGCGGTCGGCATTGAGATCTGTCTGCCGGACGGTACACGCCTATATATACCCTGACTCCGGGAGAAGCCGAAAATCGCGCTTGCCAAACGGCCGGAACGCGATTCTACCGTCCGCATGATCCGACGTGGCTTCCTGGACAGCGAATCGCGCAAAGACCTGACCGAGTTGGCTCGGGACGGGTCTGCCGCCCATCGTTTGGCCCGGCGCGCCAATGCGCTGGTGCTGCTGGACGACGGCATGAGCTGCGAAGCCATCGCGACGGTCCTGTTGCTGGACGACGACACGATCCGCAGCTGGTATCGGCTGTACCAGGAAGACGGGATCGAGGGCCTGGCGAGCTTCGGCTATGAGGGCGGCGCCTGCCGCCTGAACGAAGAGCAGCGGGACAAGCTGAAGGCCTGGATCAGCGATACGCTGCCGCGGACCACGCGCGAGGTGGGCGCCTGGATCGAGAAGGAGTGCGGCATCGAATACCAGGGCCGGTCTGGCCTGATCGCGCTGTTGCACCGCCTTGGCATGGAACATCGCAAACCAAAAACGGTGTCGCGCAAGCTCGATCCAGAGAAACAGGCTGCATTCATCAAGGCGTATGAGGAGTTGCTGAACCGCCTGGACGCCGATGAAGTGGTGTTGTTCGCCGACGCGGTGCATCCGACGCATGCGGTACGGCCGGTGGGATGCTGGGCGCCGAAGGACACGCCGATCGCGGTGGCGCAGACCAGCGGGCGGCAACGCCTGAACATTCATGGCGCGATCAACCTGGAGACCGGCCACACCCAGATGCTGGAGGTGGAGACGGTTGATGCAGCCAGCACGATCAGGCTGATGATCGCGCTGCTGGCGATGTACCCGCGCAAGCGGGTGATCCACGTATTCCTGGACAACGCCAGATATACCGCGACTCCCCGGGAAGGCGAAAATACCCCTTGCCAAACGGCCGGAACGCGATTCTACCGTCCGCATGATCCGCCGCGGCTTCCTGGACGCCGAATCGCGCAAGGACCTGACCGAGTTGGCTCGGGACGGGTCTGCCGCCCATCGTTTGGCGCGGCGCGCCAATGCGCTGGTGCTGCTGGACGACGGCATGAGCTGCGAAGCCATCGCGACGGTCCTGTTGCTGGACGACGACACGATCCGCAGCTGGTATCGGCTGTACCAGGAAGACGGGATCGAGGGCCTGGCGAGCTTCGGCTATGAGGGCGGCGCCTGCCGCCTGAACGAAGAGCAGCGGGACAAGCTGAAGGCCTGGATCAGCGATACGCTGCCGCGGACCACGCGCGAGGTGGGCGCCTGGATCGAGAAGGAGTGCGGCATCGAATACCAGGGCCGGTCTGGCCTGATCGCGCTGTTGCACCGCCTTGGCATGGAACATCGCAAACCAAAAACGGTGTCGCGCAAGCTCGATCCAGAGAAACAGGCTGCATTCATCAAGGCGTATGAGGAGTTGCTGAATGGCCTCGACGCCGATGAAGCAGTGTTGTTCGCCGACGCGGTGCATCCGACGCACGCGGTCCGGCCGGTAGGGTGCTGGGCTCCGAAGGACACACCGATCGGGGTGGCGCAGACCAGCGGGCGGCAACGCCTGAACATTCATGGCGCGATCAACCTGGAGACCGGCCACACCCGGATGCTGGAGGTGGAGACCGTCGACGCAGCCAGCACGATCAGGCTGATGATCGCGCTGCTGGCGATGTACCCGCGCAAGCGGGTGATTCATCTGTTCCTGGACAACGCCAGGTACCACCACGCGAAGTTGGTGCAGGCTTGGTTGGCGCGGCCGGGCTGCCGGATCAGGCTCCACTTCATCCCGACCTACTGCCCGCACCTCGACCCGATCGAACGACTCTGGGGCTTGATGCACAAGCACATCACCCACAACACGTGTCATGAAACCTTCCGAGACTTCAGCGGCGCGATCCTGACGTTCCTGCGAGAGGAGGTGCCCAGGAACTGGCGCCTCTACTGCGATGAGGTCACCGACAACTTCCGCATCATCTCGCACGAGGATTTTCGGATTCTGGCGTGAGCGGGGTATATCATCATGCGAAGTTGGTGCAGGCCTGGCTGGCGCGGCCGGGCTGCCGGATCAAACTCCACTTCATCCCGGCCTACTGCCCGCACCTCGACCCGATCGAACGACTCTGGGGCTTGATGCACAAGCACATCACCCACAACACGTGTCATGAAACCTTCCGAGACTTCAGCGGCGCGATCCTGACGTTCCTGCGAGAGGAGGTGCCCAGGAACTGGCGCCTCTACTGCGATGAGGTCACCGACAACTTCCGCATCATCTCGCACGAGGATTTTCGGATTCTGGCGTGAGCGGGGTATAGCGTCAGTCCGCACTCAGCAAACCGCGTCTCAAGAGCAATCCGCAGCGCCGTGGCCTGGTCGTAAGCGTCCGGCCTGCGGCGTGTTGCGCCGAAGTGCGCATCGTCTGCAGAGTCGGCCCCTGACGGGAATCCTTCTGGAGGGCTCCAGAAGGAGGCTGTGTGACGGGATCAGAGATCATCACGCGTCGGCGGAAGTGGCAGCCGGCGGAGAAGGCTGCGCTGCTGGCTGAGGTTGAAGCCGAAGGTGGCAAGGTCGCGGTGGTGGCGCGGCGGCGCGGTATCTCGGAGAGTCTACTATATAATTGGCGGTCGGCGTGGAAGGCGACGGCGTCTGCGATGCGTGCGGCGGCACCGGTGGACTTTGTGCCTCTTGGGATAATCGAACCGGATGTGGAAGGGGAGCGGCAGCCGCTGCTGGCGCCGCCGGAATGCGAACGATCGCAACAGCAGCAGGCCGGCAGAGATGACGCGGGACTGATCGAGATCGCGTTGCCGAACGGTGCTCGTGTTTGCGTCGATGCTTCGGTGAACGAGAAGGCGCTTTCGCGGGTGCTGCGCGCAATGCGGAACGCGCTATGATCAGCTTGGCACCTGGCACGAAGGTCTTCCTTGCCTGTCAGCCGGTCGACCTTCGCAACGGGTTTGACGGTCTGGCTGCGAAGGCACACCAGGTGATTGGTAGTGATCCTTTCAGCGGTCACCTGTTCATCTTTCGCGGCAAGCGCAGCGACTATTTCAAGGGCCTGTATTGGGATGGCAGCGGGATGTGGCTGATCGCCAAGCGTCTTGAGAAGGGTCGTTTCGTATGGCCGCCGATCGTTGATGGCGCGATGACGCCCGCGCAGTTTTCCGTCCTGGTCGAGGCGATGGATTGGCGTCGAACCGTAGCGCCACCTGCTCCGATTCGACCAATGCTGATCTGACAAAGCACCGATTCGCATTTGACTGCGGTGCTGTGAGAGGAAGGTTTGATAGATTTAGTCATGTCGCTCGCCACCGCCGAACTGCCTAGTGATCTCCCCGCATTGCGTGCCTTCGCGCTGGCCTGTCAGGGCGAACTGAAGGCGGCCGAGCTTGCGGTGCAGTACAAGGCCCTGGAGATCGAGAAGCTCAAGTTCCAGATCGCCAAGTTGCGCCGCATGCAGTTCGGCCGGTCATCGGAGCGGATCAATCACCAGATTGCCCAGCTTGAGCTCCGGCTGGAGGAGCTGGAGGCCGGCATGGCCGAAGACGCCACCCGCGCCGAAGCCAAGGCCGAAGCCGCCGAACCCGCGGCACCGATCCGCGAGCGTAGCAAGCCAAAGCGGCGGCCACTGCCCGATCATCTGCCGAGGCAAGAGGTCGTGCATCAGCCTGCTGATGACGGTGCGTGCACCTGCCCTGATTGCGGCAGGGGAATGGCCAGGCTCGGCGAGGACGTGACCGAGGTGCTGGACTACGTGCCAGGTCCGATCACCGAAGTTGCCTGCTGGGCGCACTGCCGCCGCAAGATCTTCGACGTTTGGGACGCGACGAAATCGCCGGTTGCCAAGGAGGCGCTCGATCGGATCGCCGCGATCTATGTGATCGAGGACAAGGCCCGGTTTGCCCCGTTGCCGAGCGGGTTGAACACCGCAAGGAGACGGCGCCGCTGATCGAGGCGTTCTTCGAATGGGCCAAAGCCACCGAGGCCAAGCTGTCGGCCAAGTCGGCGCTCGCCGAGGCGTTCCGCTACACGATCAAGCGGCGTGAAGCACTCACCCGCTTCGTTACCGACGGACGGCTCGAGGCAGACAACAACATCGCCGAGAACGCGATGCGTAAAATTGCGCTCGGAAGACGCAACTATCTCTTCGCCGGTTCGGATAGTGGCGGCGAGCGGGCAGCATCGATCTACACGCTCGTGGCTTCGGCGAAGCTTAACGGCATCAACCCGCAGACCTACCTCAAGGAGATCCTGACACGGATCGCCGAGGGGCATCCAATCAACCGGATCGATGACTTGATGCCGTGGCGGATGACCTCAATGACCGCGCCGCAACCGCCCTGACCAGCGAACTGCCTGTCCGCCTCGTTTGCCTCCTTTTGTAGCTCAAAAAGGAGACTGCGGCGAGATCACAAAAACCACACGGGCCAGCGATCTCGGTCACAAACGGGGTACGTTGCAGCCCGTGCGCTTACGGATGAGCCGCCCGTTGGCGAGGTGCGCCTGCACCGTGTCCTCAGGCACATATGCCAGGCCGAACCCGGACAACGCCGCGTCGAGCATAGGGGCGGTTCCGTTGAACACGAGCTGCCCCTCGACCCTCACTCTTATTTCGCGCCCTCGCTTCTCGAACTCCCAGGCATAGAGCCTGCCATGGGTTGGCAAGCGCAGGTTGATGCAGGCGTGCGTTGTCAAGTCCTGCGGTGTCTTGGGCCTTGTCTGTTTGGCGAGGTAGGACGGCGCGCCGACGACCGCTGACCGCATGTCCGGCCCGATCCGCACGGCGATCATGTCCTTCGCCACCATCTCGCTTGAGCGAATGCCGGCGTCGAATCGTTCAGCAACGATGTCCGTCAGGCCGTAGTCGATCACGATCTCGACCTTGATGTCCGGGTAGTCTGGCAGGAGCTGCTCCAGCGCGGGCCAGAGGACGGCCTGTACCGCGTGATCGTGCGCGGTGATGCGGATGGTGCCGGAGGGCTTTTCGCACAGTTCGCTCAGCGCGGCCATTTCCGCCTCGATCTCATCAAGGCGCGGCCCCGCGGCGCGCAGCAGGCGCTCGCCCGCCTCGGTCGGCGCGACGCTGCGGGTGGTGCGGATTAGCAGTCGGAGGCCAAGGCGTTCCTCAAGTTCGCGAACGGTATGACTCAGGGCCGACTGCGAAACACCAAGCTGTGCCGCCGCTTTGGTGAAGCTGCGTTCCTTCGCGACCGCGACGAAGGCGAGAAGATCGTTGAGGTTTTCGCGCGGCATTCATGAGCCCGGGTCATAAGTGTACGCGGATCATACTATCTAATCGGATAGCGCCGGAGGGCTAATTTGTCGTCCCGTAACTCGCCGCGTCCGGCCTGCCGCACAGGGCGCCAGGCGTCTGACGCACCGGGGAGATCAGGCCATGACGACATTCGACGCGGAGACCCTGCATACATTGCGAGAGGTGCAGGAGCCGAAAATCCGGACCGACAAGCACCCCAGGAGTGCGGTGGTCATCGGGGTGGTGGTCGACGGCGGCGACGTGTTCGTGCGTTCGTGGCTAGGCGCACGGGGGCGTTGGTACCAGGACCTCACGGCGGGCGGTCCCGCCACGCTGGAGTTTGCCGGCCGCCGGTTGCCAGTGCAGGCGATCCCAGCAAGTGACGCCGCGTCGGTCCGGCGCGCCAGCCGCGAGATCCTACGGAAATACCAACACAGCAGCCACGCGCAGGAGATGGCACGTGGCGAGATCCTGCCTACCACGCTGCGGCTTGAACCGCGCTGACCCGTCGCCGCCGAGACGCCGACAGGATTGTTACAACCAAACGGAGCAAGCAGACAATGGAAATCAAACGAAACGGTTCTCAGCCATCCGGCAAGGGGCCGGCTGACTACTTCACCGGCACTGTCCGCATCGATCCCCTGTTCCAGGCGGCCGATCCGGCCCGCGTCCGCGGCGCCAGTGTCACGTTCGAGCCCGGTGCGCGTACGGCATGGCACACGCATCCGCTCGGCCAGACCCTGATCGTCACGGCCGACTGCGGCCTGGTGCAACGCGAGGGCGGACCGGTCGAGGAAATCCGGCCGGGTGACTTGGTCTGGTTCGAACCGGGCGACAAGCACTGGCACGGCGCCGCGCCAACCACGGCCATGATCCATATCGCCATCCAGGAAGCGCTGAACGGCAAGGTCGTGGACTGGATGGAGCACGTCTCTGACGACCAATACCGGGGCGGCAAGCCGTGAGACGCCTCCACCTAAGCAACCTCCACCCAATGATCCGAACGTGCGCAGGAGAATGAAAATGCAGACCCGCAAACTTGGTAAGAGTGGCCTCGCGATCTCAGCCATTGGCCTGGGCTGCATGGGCATGAATTATCACCGTGGCCCGGCTCCGGACCGCAAGGAGATGATCGCGCTGATCCGTGCGGCGGTAGAGCGCGGCGTCACCTTCTTCGACACCGCCGAAGCCTATGGCCCGTTCACCAACGAAGAACTCGTCGGCGAGGCGCTCGAAGCCGTTCCGGAAGGGCGTGGTCATCGCCACCAAGTTCGGCCACGACCTTGGTCCTGGCGGCCCTCACGGTTCTAACGGACTCGACAGCCGCCCCGAGCGCATCCGGCAGGTGGCCGAAGCCTCGCTGAAGCGTCTGCGGACTGAGGCGATCGACCTGTTCTATCAGCATCGCGTCGATCCTCGTGTGCCGATCGAGGACGTCGCCGGCGTGGTGAAGGACCTGATCTCGCAAGGCAAGGTCAGGCACTTCGGCCCGTCCCAAGCTGGAGCCTCAACCATTCGCCGTGCGCATGTGATCGAGCCGGTCGCGGCGATTCAGAGCGAATACTCCCTCTGGTGGCGTCAGCCCGAAGCGGAGGTGCTGCCAGCCTGCGAGGAACTGGGGATCGGCTTCGTCCCCTTCAGTCCCCTTGGGAGAGGTTTCCTCACCGGCAAGATTGACGAGGCCACCACCTTTGGTGGCAACGACAATCGCGCCAGCTTGCCGCGCTTTACGCCCGAGGCCCGCAAGGCGAACCGACCTGTGGTCGACCTGTTGGAAAGGATTGGCGCACAGAAGCGCGCAACGCCAGCGCAGATCGCACTCGCCTGGCTGCTGGCGCAGAAGCCGTGGATCGTCCCGATCCCCGGTACCACCAAGCTGAGCCGGCTTGACGAGAACATCGCCGCGGCCGCGATCGACCTTACGCCCGACGATCTTCGGCACATCGAGGAAGCTGCCGCGAAGATCCCCGTCGAAGGCGACCGCTACCCCCAGGAGGAGGCCGAACGCACACAGCGCTAGGCACTTCTCAGTGGAGGATATCTCAACAACAGGCTTGAGCAGGACCATCGCGACATCAAGAGCCGATGTCGACCCATGCTTGGGCTGAACAGCACTATATCAGAGACACGCTACTGCCCCGGCTATGACGAACTCCGAAACTTTCTACGATGCCGATCCCGAATGTGCGAACACGTTCCCGCCGCCGTGCGGCGCTGGCGGCATATGCGGAAGACCGCGACTGTCCTCGCTGTCCTGGCAACAGCTTGAGTGCTGGCGTCGATGGCCGATACTTGCCAAACTCAACGGCGCGAAAACTGACAGAACCTATGGGGGGAGCTGGGGCGAAGCGCACTTACCGAACAGTTTCGATATCCGTTTCACGCAACTCAAGTGGCCGCCGTCCCCATCGCATCACAAGTCTTCCGCCATGATTGCGCCAGATCAGTGCGGCATCCACTCCGATCGCACCCGCCCCGATCAGAAGCATCCAGAGCCTCAGCGCCGAACCGGAACCTGCTGACGCCCATAACACGGCCGCAACTGCCCCGATGGTCAGGGTCAAAAAGGTGGAATGCGTCAGAGTTGAACGCAGGGAAATATGGCGGCGTATTAGAAACAGATACATCAGGAATGAGACCAAGTCGCCAAAGGCGAACCCGGCCATGACGCCCTCAATCCGCCTCGACACCAAGCCCGCCAGCAGCCCTGCAAGCGCGCCAACGCCAGCGGCCATATTTCCTGCGGTCAGCGTTCTGGTCGCGCCGCGGTGCAACAAGATGAGTGTCGGCCCACTTCGGCAAAACCTCAGGAACGCGCACAGCATCGCAAACGCGGCGAAGCCAGCCGATATATGGTAGTGCGGTCCGTAAAGGAACGGAACAATGTGGTCAAGAGCTAGGCCAACGGGCAGCGAGTATGCAGCGCCGAGCACGGCCGTGCCAAGCACTATCAGGGCTGATGCCCGCCTAAACGCGTCGGGATCCGTCCGTGCGTTGGACAGGAACGGGAGGCCGATCTTTTGGGATATCACCTGAATGGGGGAGGTGGGTGTTACGGCCAGGTTAAGACCCAGTACGTAGACCGCCAATGTCGCCAGGTCGAACAGGTTCGCGACGATGACCTGATCCAATTGCTTGATCATCATGAGGCACACGCCATTGACCATAAGGGGTAGGCTGTAAACCAGTGCTGCCCTTCTGACCGAGCGGTCCACGGCCGGTACCGGTTCATGACGGATCAGAAGGTGCGATAGCGCGACATACGTAATGGCTTCGCTAATCAGAGAAAGCAGGATCAGGCGGTAATCATGCCAGAGCGGGAACCCAAGCCCGACCGACATGACCCCCACGAATTGACTGCAAAGCGTGGCAAGTGCCGCCGGACCGTAGCGGTACTCCTGTTGGATCTGGTCGAGGCGCCAGTTCTTGAAGCTTACAATCAACGGCACCAGCCCCAGCCACGCAGCGCTACCCGCGAGCTCACGCGCGCCAAAGGCTGTAGAGAGTTCGGGCGCGAACAGGGCGATCATCATCGCCAGGATCACAGCGCGCACAATTGCAATCTGCCGCGCCGCCGCGACGGCCTGAGCACGTGACTCCCTGTCCGCAATCATCACGAACCGATCAAGCCCAACGTCTGTCACAAGCTCGCACGCGGTCAGGATGGACATAAGGACGACGGCCGCCCCCATGTCGTCCGGCAGAAGTAAACGAGAAAGAATGAATGTTCTGATGAAGCGCAGGGAGAACGCCCCGATCGGCGATACACACGCTGTCAGGAGCGAGGCGGCAGAGAGACGGGATGGCATATGCGGAGTGTATGCTGGGCCCGACCGCCTGATACACTTGTCCGATTTGGTGGTGGGGCGGCAAGGATGGGAGGCTGATCCGCTTCGTGTCGCGCGTCCGCCTGGAGCGGATCGTAAGAACATCTCGAGAGACATCGGTAAGATTGCGCCGACCGGCGCGCGACTGTGTCGGGCGATGGCGTTCCCCTTTGGGGGCATTGCAACGCTCTGACACCGTTGACCGTTTGGCCACACATCCACCAAAATGATATATTTTGATGACGGCGTTCCAGTGTCAGATACGGCTGCCATCATAGTCGGGATTCACACGTACGCGGCGGCCAGTGGGCCGCACCCTCCGGTTCTGTCATCTCGGCCATGATAACGGTCGGACAGAGCGTGTGGCTTTGGGATGAAAGTAGATGAATATCAAGACGACGCCTTGGCGACGATGTTGCTTCCCGCAAAAGCCGCGTTGAGGCGGTAGAGACAGTTGACGGAACCACCGTGCTCCGATGCCACGCCGGCTGACCCGCGGCTCGGACGCTGTCCGGGCAGATGATGTCGAGCGGGCGGTCTACGGCAGCCACGGTGACAAGTGGCGCCGCAGAGGAAGCAGGAACGCACTTGCGGTGGTATGCCAGTGGCCATGCTGAGGCACAGCTTCCACTTTCGCTCAAGCTGGTTCTGGCCGTCCTGTTCGTTCCGCAAGAGCTCTCTTTCTTCCTCGGGGACTTGAAACTCACCTTTGAGCGGTTATTGCTCATATTACTGACACCGGTCGTGGCGGTCCGGCTGGTCCAGAAGGTTGCGTCAGGGAATTACCGCTTCGTGGCGTCTGATCTGTTTGCCCCTCTGGCTGCGCTATGGATGTTCGTGGGCCCTGCCGTTACGTTCGATCCGGGTTACGCGCTTCAACACTCAGGACCCGTCGTTCTTGAGTTCCTGATCGCATACGGCTCGACTCGCATATTGTTGTCTGGACATGGGCAGGCGCTGCTGTTCATCAACATGCTATGTGTGCTCATTGTGCTTGTCGTGATGGATGCCGCGTTCGATACGGCGACGGGAACCTATATTACGCGTGAGGCGTGTTCCCAGATTACCGGCTACAGCGATCTCCGGTACAATTCCGACATGTACCGGCTTGGACTTCTCCGCGCCATGGGCCCAATCGAGCACCCGATACTCTTTGGTTTCATAAGCGCTATCGGCTTTCTTCTGTCCGTTGGCGTCAAGATTCGATGGAGAGGTTTTTGCATTGCGGGAAGCGCGCTGGGCTTGTTCCTCGCCCTTTCGTCCGCCCCCCAACAATGCGCTATCATGGGGCTGGCGCTCCTCGTGCACGGCTGGGTACTGGCGCGCCATCGTTGGAAGTGGAGTGTCCTCTGGATTGGCGCTGGCACACTTGCGACAATCCTATTCGTGTCCACGCCTACGCCCTTCGGTCATCTCTTTGACCTTTTTACCATTGATCCGCAAACAGCATACTTCAGGTTATACATCTGGAACATGGTTGGGCCTGCCATTCTCCAAAACCCGTTCTTCAGTGTGGTGAGTACGAGCTACGACTACCAGGGATCCATTGATTCGGTGTGGCTCGTTCTGGCAGTGACGTTTGGTCTTCCGTGCGGCATTCTGACTGCCCTTTCAATGTTGGGGGCGTGCTCGCTGCCAACAGATGCTTCGCGGGCCCGACTGCTGCCCGAGGAGTCGCGGCTTGGCTGCGCGCTGGGCATCATCACTTTCTTAATTGTGTATATGGGCTTTACGGTCGACTTTTGGGGGATTACCTGGGTCCTTATTGGCCTGCTGGTCGGTGTGAGAGCGCACCTTGGCGAGCTAGGTCGCATTGATGAATGAGGTAGCGCGAATGGAATCGTCACCGGACCAGCGCGGTAAGTGCCAAAATAGCACGGCACAGTCTCAAGGGCTGGGACCTTGGCAGAGGCAGGCCACCGCACTGGAGACCGCTGTGGCGAATGAACCTGCCGCTTATTTTCGGCACGAACGTCGAGAAGTGAAACTCCTGCTGCCCGCTCGCGCCCGGCGGATCCTGGATATCGGATGTGGAGAGGGCACGACGCTCGCTTGGCTCAAGGGGCACTACCCCGCCGCTGTGACCATCGGACTTGAAAGAAATCCAAGTCTTCGCAGCATACTTGCAAGCAACGCAGATGTCGCGCACATCGTGGATCTGAACGAAGATATTCCGGACGTCGGTGAACCAGATCTAATTCTATGCCTCGATGTGCTCGAACATCTGATCGCACCGGAGAGAGTGCTGGCATCGCTGGTCGGCATCCTGGCACCCGGCGGCACCATCATCGTGTCACTTCCGAATGTAGCGCATTTATCGGTGTCCCTGCCGCTGGTCTTGCATGGTGAATTCCGGTACCGCGACGCTGGCATCCTCGACAGAACCCACCTACGCTTTTTCGTGAAGCGTTCGGCCCTTGAGCTTCTGAACAGAGCGGGCTTGGTTGTGAAGCATGGTTTGCAGTTAGGCTTTGATGGTCCAAAGTCCCGATTGGCAAACTTGGCCACACTTGGAATTCTCAGGGACCGCCTAACGAAGCAGTACTTGCTGGCAGCTCAGCCCGCTGCCGATAACGAGAAACAGGGGACGATTAAATGGCAACTTTGCTAAGGGCATTGTCACGTTAACTTCGTGTGGGCAGCGCGGAGCCAAGGATGGTCGTGCCGCGGCAATCAAGCTGTGTGTCGGGCAGAGGTCTCCTGCTGCCAGGTCTTGAAGGCGTCGGACCGGATCGCACGATAGGCATTGGCTGCAAGCCGGTGTCGGCGCGGATGGAAGTGGCCATAGATGAACGAGTGGGCGGAGAGAAAGTCCTGGGCTTGGCAGGATGATTTGAACCGTTGCATCTGCCGCTCTCGCCGCCGTGTCGGCCGATGCGAGTTCTCGGCGCGGTTGTTCAGATACCGGCTTTGTCGGTGTTCGACGCCGGGAAGCAGATGGCGCTGCGCGACGCCGTAGCTTCTCAGCTTGTCGGTCACGATCACCCTCGGCACATATTGCAATCCCTTCAGCAATCGTCTGAAGAAACGCTTGGCAGCGTTGGAATCACGCCGATCCTGAACCAGAATGTCGAGCACGACGCCGTCCTGATCCACCGCGCGCCAGAGATAGTGCTGCACGCCCCGGATTCGGATGAAGACCTCATTGAGGTACCGCTTGTCCCCGGGCCGTGGCCGGCGGTGGCGCAGGCGGCTGGCAAAGGTCTGGCCGAATTTCTTGCACCAGCGCCGCACGGTCTCATACGAGACGACGATGCCCCGCTCGGCCAGAAGCAGCTCAACGTCTCGCAGGCTGAGGCTGAACACGTGATATAGCCAGACAGCGTGGCCGATGATCTCCGCAGGGAAGCGATGGCGGTAGTGTGGGTCGGGGGGGAGGTTTCATGCCTCCGATCTTGTCGGTCTCTGCCCTAGCCCGCATTTCTCACCAAATCAGGTGCATTGGGGCGCGGATTCTGAGAGAATCGTGTTGCGACCACGGTTTTTCTCGAATCCATAGGAGGCCCCAATGCCGACAGACTGTAACCGCGCCTTGTTTGAATTTCCAGCCGTCGAAGGCCGCCGCGTGGTGGCCTCGTTCGACGGTGGCGCAATCACCTCGGATGCCGGAGCCCTGCTACTGGGCCAAACCGACCGGGCGATCCGGCTGACCGAACGGTTCGCGGCCTGCTTCGCCGACACGCGCACCGCCGGGCTGGTTGAACACCAGGTGGAGACCCTGGTGATGCAACGCGTCGTCGGCATCGCCCTGGGTTACGAGGACCTGAACGACCACGACGAGCTGCGGCGTGACCCGGTGCTGGCGGTGCTGGCCAGCAAGCTGGCGGCGCAGCGCTCGGACTGTGCGCCGCTGGCCGGCAAATCGACGCTGAACCGGCTGGAGCTGAGCCGCGCCGAGCCAACCCGCTATCACAAAGTCAGCCACGACCCGGCGGCGATCGAAAGCTTGTTCGTCGATCTCTTCCTCGACGCCCACCAGAAGGCGCCGAAGCAGATCATCCTCGACCTCGATGCCACCGACGATCCGCTGCATGGCAACCAGGAGGGCAAGTTCTTCCATGGCTATTACGACTGCTATTGCTACCTGCCGCTCTACATCTTCTGCGGCCGCCACCTGCTGGGCGCCAAGCTGCGTCGCTCCAACATCGATGGTGCGGCCGGGGCGGTGGAGGAAGTCGCGCGGATCGTGGCGCAGATCCGCCGCCGCTGGCCGCGTGTGTGCATTCTGCTGCGCGGCGATTCCGGCTTCACCCGGGAACCCTTGATGGCGTGGTGCGAGGCCAACCGCGTGGACTACGTGTTCGGCCTGGCCCGCAACGACCGGCTGGAGAAGGCGATCATCCCCGAACTGCTCACGGCGACGATCGACAGCATCCGCACCGGCAAGACGGCACGCCGCTTCAAGGACTTCCGCTACACCACGCTGGACAGTTGGAGCCGCGCACGCCGGGTCATCGGCAAGGCCGAGGTAACCGGCGGGGAGGCTAATCCGCGCTTTGTCGTTACCTCGCTGAAGCGGAGCGAGGCAGCTGCGCGGCAGCTCTACGAGAAGATCTACTGCGCGCGCGGCGACATGGAGAACCGCATCAAGGAGTGCCAGCTCGACCTGTTCGCCGACCGCACCTCGACGGCGACGATGCAGGCCAACCAGCTTCGTCTGTGGTTTGCCTCGATGGCCTACGTGCTGCTGTGCGGCTTGCGCCGCATCGGGCTGGCGCACACGCAGTTCGCCGAGGCAACCTGTGGCACCATACGCTTGAAGTTGCTGAAGCTGGGCGCCTTGGTTCGGGTCAGCGTGCGGCGGATCAAGATCGCCATGGCATCGGCCTGCCCGTGGCAGGACGAATTCGAACTGGCACATGCCCGACTGCGCAACGCCACCGCCTGATACGAACCAGACAGCGCATAGGCACCATGCTGTCTCGCCAACGCCGCCGAGATCGCGGTGGCGGCGGAGCTTGGCCGGAATTAGGAGTTCTCCCATGGTGGCGTCGGACGGCTCCGGGATTCAGTCCGTAACAGAAACATAAATCCCAGCGCTACTCACCAGTATGAGAAATGCGGGCTAGCTGCCCAGGCCGGTTACCGTGACAATGCCTTTCACCTGCTATGACAAGACCGCGCCTGCTGCTTGAAACGGCGAACATGAGATACCCGGCATCAGATAAACGTGCTTCACTCTCGTTTCTGGCGCGTGCGTGTTATCATGAGAAGCACGATACAAATGTGGTTATCGGCCCACATCCTCATAAATGGCTATGGGGCGTGGAAAAAGGAGTGAGGCATAGAAGCGGTTTAAGTGTGATAATGACCATTCATCTCCTGGCGGTGCACGTCGGGCGGCGGCAAGGCACAATGGATGGACAACGCAGGAAACGGGCCGAACCTCACGATCATTATCGTGAGCTACCAGACGCGCGAGATGACTCTCGCGTGCATCCGCTCCGTCATCGCGGAAACGTCTGCCACGAGCTATGAACTAATCATTTTGGACAATGCGTCGACGGATGGCTCGGCCGCCGCCATCCGTAGCAATTTTCCCGACATCATGGTCATCGCATCGGATGTAAACCTCGGTTTTGCTCGGGCCAATAACGTCGCTGCCGCACGGGCCCGGGGACAGCGGTTGCTGTTGCTCAATCCCGACACTGTCGTCCTCGACCACGCTATCGACCGACTGCAGACATTTGCCTCGGCACACCCTACATGTGGAATCTGGGGTGGGCGGACCGTGTTCGCCGACGGCACCCTAAACCCTGCCTCGTGCTGGCGCCGCGCGACGTTATGGAGCATCCTTTGCCGGGCCCTTGGCTTGGCGCGCTTCCATGCCAGCCCACTGCTCAATTGGGAGGCATACGGCGGCTGGGCGCGCGATTCCGAGCGCCAGGTGGACGTTGTCACCGGCTGCTTCTTCTTGATCGATCGCGCCCTATGGGAGCGCTGCGGTGGCTTTGATCCAGCCTTCTTTATGTACGGGGAAGAGGCCGACCTCTGTCTTCGCGCACACCGGCTCGGCGCGCGCCCCATGATCACGCCGGACGCGACGATCATTCATTATGGACATGCGTCGGAGCCGCATGCGGCGGAGCAGAAAATCAAGGTGCTGGCCGGCCGGATCAGCTTGATGCAACGCCATGAACCAGCGCTCCCCATCCAGATCGGCCGGATGCTTTACAAGGTGACGGTATTAATGCGGATCGGCCTGTTCGGCACGGCCGCGCTGCTGACCGGGCACCCGAAGGTGTTGCGCACCGCACAGACCTGGGGCCAGATCTGGCGAGCCCGCGCACGCTGGGTCAACGGCTGGACCGACGCCGCTGTCGAGGCTGCCCGTAATGCGCCCGACTGCGCAACGCGACGAAGTAAGTGATTCTCAGGGCCAGGATCTCGAGGCAACGCGATACGCTGCCGACCGTGCTGTCTGGCAGTACGACGTGATTGATTCGGCCAACCACCTGGTGGCAGCAGAAGTTGAGCGCCGCAGGTACCAGACGTTGACGCCGGTCAGCCAGGTGGAAGCGTGTATCGCAACCCACGATCGTCGACGGCCGCCTCATTCGCAACATTGACCGACGATCTGAAGTCGGTGCAGGCCGCCCCCACTACGGATGCACGGCTGAAAAGGCGCATTATGTGCATGCTCATTGAAGTGGTCATTGCCGATCACCCGGTCGCCGGCGCCATTTCATTCGATCTCCCGCGGCCGTGCCGGTCCAAACCTGCTGACGGTTGATCCACTTCGCGGCTCAACCCCTGGATCCCAAATTTGCCAATCACCAGCCGCTCACCCGCCAGAGTGAGATGTGTGCCAGCGCGGGCGTCGAACTCGATGTCTCCGCCCTGGCCGACCGGGTGTAAGCGTCCGGCCTGCGGCGTGTTGCGCCGAAGTGCGCATCGTCTGCAGAGTCGGCCCCTGACGGGGGTCCTTCTGGAGGGCTCCAGAAGGAGGCTGTGTGACGGGATCAGAGATCATCACGCGTCGGCGGAAGTGGCAGCCGGCGGAGAAGGCTGCGCTGCTGGCTGAGGTTGAAGCCGAAGGTGGCAAGGTCGCGGTGGTGGCGCGGCGGCGCGGTATCTCGGAGAGTTCTACTATATAATTGGCGGTCGGCGTGGAAGGCGACGGCGTCTGCGATGCGTGCGGCGGCACCGGTGGACTTTGTGCCTCTTGGGATAATCGAACCGGATGTGGAAGGGGAGCGGCAGCCGCTGCTGGCGCCGCCGGAATGCGAACGATCGCAACAGCAGCAGGCCGGCAGAGATGACGCGGGACTGATCGAGATCGCGTTGCCGAACGGTGCTCGTGTTTGCGTCGATGCTTCGGTGAACGAGAAGGCGCTTTCGCGGGTGCTGCGCGCAATGCGGAACGCGCTATGATCAGCTTGGCACCTGGCACGAAGGTCTTCCTTGCCTGTCAGCCGGTCGACCTTCGCAACGGGTTTGACGGTCTGGCTGCGAAGGCACACCAGGTGATTGGTAGTGATCCTTTCAGCGGTCACCTGTTCATCTTTCGCGGCAAGCGCAGCGACTATTTCAAGGGCCTGTATTGGGATGGCAGCGGGATGTGGCTGATCGCCAAGCGTCTTGAGAAGGGTCGTTTCGTATGGCCGCCGATCGTTGATGGCGCGATGACGCCCGCGCAGTTTTCCGTCCTGGTCGAGGCGATGGATTGGCGTCGAACCGTAGCGCCACCTGCTCCGATTCGACCAATGCTGATCTGACAAAGCACCGATTCGCATTTGACTGCGGTGCTGTGAGAGGAAGGTTTGATAGATTTAGTCATGTCGCTCGCCACCGCCGAACTGCCTAGTGATCTCCCCGCATTGCGTGCCTTCGCGCTGGCCTGTCAGGGCGAACTGAAGGCGGCCGAGCTTGCGGTGCAGTACAAGGCCCTGGAGATCGAGAAGCTCAAGTTCCAGATCGCCAAGTTGCGCCGCATGCAGTTCGGCCGGTCATCGGAGCGGATCAATCACCAGATTGCCCAGCTTGAGCTCCGGCTGGAGGAGCTGGAGGCCGGCATGGCCGAAGACGCCACCCGCGCCGAAGCCAAGGCCGAAGCCGCCGAACCCGCGGCACCGATCCGCGAGCGTAGCAAGCCAAAGCGGCGGCCACTGCCCGATCATCTGCCGAGGCAAGAGGTCGTGCATCAGCCTGCTGATGACGGTGCGTGCACCTGCCCTGATTGCGGCAGGGGAATGGCCAGGCTCGGCGAGGACGTGACCGAGGTGCTGGACTACGTGCCAGGTCCGATCACCGAAGTTGCCTGCTGGGCGCACTGCCGCCGCAAGATCTTCGACGTTTGGGACGCGACGAAATCGCCGGTTGCCAAGGAGGCGCTCGATCGGATCGCCGCGATCTATGTGATCGAGGACAAGGCCCGGTTTGCCCCGTTGCCGAGCGGGTTGAACACCGCAAGGAGACGGCGCCGCTGATCGAGGCGTTCTTCGAATGGGCCAAAGCCACCGAGGCCAAGCTGTCGGCCAAGTCGGCGCTCGCCGGGGCGTTCCGCTACACGATCAAGCGGCGTGAAGCACTCACCCGCTTCGTTACCGACGGACGGCTCGAGGCAGACAACAACATCGCCGAGAACGCGATGCGTAAAATTGCGCTCGGAAGACGCAACTATCTCTTCGCCGGTTCGGATAGTGGCGGCGAGCGGGCAGCATCGATCTACACGCTCGTGGCTTCGGCGAAGCTTAACGGCATCAACCCGCAGACCTACCTCAAGGAGATCCTGACACGGATCGCCGAGGGGCATCCAATCAACCGGATCGATGACTTGATGCCGTGGCGGATGACCTCAATGACCGCGCCGCAACCGCCCTGACCAGCGAACTGCCTGTCCGCCTCGTTTGCCTCCTTTTGTAGCTCAAAAAGGAGACTGCGGCGAGATCACAAAAACCACACGGGCCAGCGATCTCGGTCACAAACGGGGTACGTTGCAGCCCGTGCGCTTACCGAGAGAAAATCACCTTTACGACTGATGGGCCGCCACCAGATCGCTGGCCACAGTGGGATCTCGACTAACCATTCGCCACGCGGTGTAAGCGGACGAGGTCGCTCGTGCGGCGCGGCTCTGCGGCTGGCAATGGCACGGAAATCAGGTGGCGGCCGGACGTCGTGGCAACGGGGGATCTGACCAAATGGCTTAATTGACCATCGACAATGATCTCAGCCACCGTCGGGCGGTCAGGAGAGACATCGCAGTGAATACCAAGCCCATCGCGGTATGGCCGGCTACTGCATTGGGATCAAAGGGACGCGACCGCCCTGGTAACGGAGAGGGTAGTGTGCCGAATTGGGCTGGCATCAGACCAGCTGCGTGGGGGGCCGGTCCGTGATGAGGACGAGTGCCCTGTCCAAACCCGCAGGTTTCAATAACCACCACATCGCAGGTCTCGACAGCCTGAGGTTCTTCTGCGCAATATGGGTTGCCCTGCATCACGGTGCCAGGCCACATCTCGTACTTTGGCTGGGCTTGTCGCCTGTATTCGAGGATTGGAACGCCATTACCTACGACGGTGTAGCGGCAGTGATCCTCTTCTTCGTGATCTCTGGCCTCTGTGTTCATTACCCCCATGCGCGATCGCTGTCGTGCAATCTGCCGGCATTCTACGCTCAGCGGTTCGTTCGCGTCGGAACGCCTCTGCTCATCGTCGTTGCCTTCGAGTTGGGCGCACAATCGCTGGGTGTCTCCCATGTTGCCGGCGACATTTCTAGCGCGCTGCGAACGGTGATCTGGTCGCTCTGGTGCGAGCTTATCTACTACGCGCTCTATCCGGCCTTCCTGATCGGCTTCCAGCGGATTGGTTTGATCCCAATCATCGCCGCCTCCTTTGTTGCCGCATATGTTGCCATCTTTGACCACTGGAACCTGCTGACGTACTGGCAATATCCCAAGACGCTGGCATGGATTACCGCATTGCCTGCCTGGCTCATGGGCTGCGCCCTGGCGCAGGCCATCGTCGCCGGACGGCTGCCGGTACTGCCGGGGTCAGTCTGGACGTGGCGGATCGGCGCCATACTGCTCTCGATTCCTCCAAAGGCACTCGTGTATCCTGATGTGTCGCCGGTTCTCATTGGTAACCCTGCGACGCTGGGCCCCTACGCAGTGTTCGCGTTCTTCTGGGTTAGCAAGGAGGTCCATTTCTATCAGTCCCATCGGCCGCCTGCGACGCTAGAATGGGGCGGGCGCTGGAGCTATTCGATTTACCTGGTGCACAACGTCGTTATCGTCTTTTTTACACACCATTTCCTGCATCCTTACGCTTTCGTACTGTGGCCCATGGAGATCGCCGCCGTCCTGATCATGTCGTACGTGTTCTACCGCCTCGTCGAATATCCGTCACATCGACTCGCCCGCACGCTGGGTAGATCATTTGCGCGGCACGAGAATTCGATTGAGCTTGTGGGTGTGAGGCACTCCGGTCGTGGTGTTGACCTGTAATGGACCGGCACGCACACCCTCTGTACAGTTCGGCGTCCACGATGAATAAGCCGTCCGCATCCAACGCCCCACCGCGACCCGGCAAGGTGCTCACCGACTCGCTCCAGCAGTTCCCTGAGGCAAACGCGCTTCTGTTCCACGAGCCTTGGTGGCTCGATGCAGTCACCGATGGACAGTACCATGAGGCGCAGGTCAGCCGCGGTGGCCAGATCGTCGGTCGGCTCCCCTACATACTTGCGCGGAAAGCCGGTTTCGCTGTCAGTCGACTTCCACCCTTCACACATGCCCTTGGTCCGGTGGTGCATCCCGGTGTCGGCAAGCCACAGACCCTGCTGCTCCGTCGCATGTCCATCATCCGAGACCTGCTCGATCAGTTGCCGAATGTTGCGTTTTTTAAACAGGCTCTCGCATTGTCCCTGGTAGACGGGCTTGCATTTCAGCATCACGGATTCGAAGTGACGCCGCAATACACCTTCCAGATAGACGCCCGCGAAAGCCTCAGTGACCTCTGGTCGGAGGTGCACTCCAAGACCCGGCAGCATATCCGGCGCGCGGAGGAGAAGTTTACTGTCGTGGCGCTCCAAGAACCTAAGGCATTCATCGACTTCTATCTCAACAATGTGCACCGGGCGGGCCTCCGGAGTTTCGTCGATTTCACCACGTTTCCTGCGATGTTTTCCGCAGCGCAGGAGCGTCGGTGTGCTGAGATACTCTGTGCGAACTGGCCCGACGGCAAGCCGGCGGCAATGGTCGTCCTCGTCTGGGGGTGCGGCCGGATGTACTACCTGATGTCTACGCGCGCCGGCGACAAAGGAGACAATGGCTCGATCAACCTGCTGATCTGGGAAGGTGTCAAACGTGCCCATGAACGCGGACTGTCGTTCGATCTGGACGGCGTATCAACCAGCGGCACCTCGCGCTTCATGAGCGGCTTTGGCGGTCGGTTTGCTATGCGGCTCATAGTGCAGCGCACCTCCCCCATTTATGGCGCGCTGCGCAACGCAAAGCGTTTTCTCGGACAGGGGAGGGCCAATGACACGACAGCCTTCACCTGATTCCCCGATGCGCAAGCCCAATCTGTTCGTGATTGGCGCGATGAAGTCGGGAACAAGCTATCTAAGCCGGCTGCTTGGTCTTCATCCGTCAATCTTCATACCCAGTCTGGAGGAACCGAGCTATTTCGTTCCGCCCGATCAACTGCGCGACCTGTGGCCATATATGTGGGGCCAGGGCATATGGCGCAGCGAGGAAGCCTATCTACGGCTGTTTCTGCCCGGCGGCGATGCACCGATTCTTGGCGAAGCGAGCACAAACTACAGCAAAATCCCCCTGGTATGCGGGGTACCCGAACGGATCGCACGGTTCAACGACGCAGCGCGATTCATTTATGTCATGCGTGACCCGGTGGAGCGCAGCATCAGCCACTATTGGCACATGGTGCGATTCAACGCCGAGTACCGCCCAATGCTTACCGCTATCCTGCAGGACCCTCACTACCTGGCAGTCAGTCATTATGCGATGCAGCTCGCACCGTATTTCGGCTTGTTCGGGAGAGACCGAGTGTTCACCCTAACCTTTGAGGAGCTCACACGCGATACAGAGAGAACAATGCAACTTCTCTATCATTGGATCGGCGTCGACCGTTCGGCAGCCACGCCAGTGGCTTCTGTGTGCGCTGAAAATGTCACGCCCGACGTCGTCGCACAGCCGTCCTTCTTCGGCATAGCACATCGCCTGCGTCATTCCTCCCCCCTGCGTACCATCGCACCGTATCTGCCCACAGCAGTTCGCGGAGCAGCCAAACGATTAACATCCGTACGCGTGGACCGCCGCACAGTCGACCCATCACCGGTCGTCGAATTCCTGCGGCCAATCCAACGGCGCCAGACCCAGGAACTTACCGACATGATTGGACGCGATTTTTCGGAATGGACCACGCTGTTCGAGGCATCTGCGCCCATAACGGCGTTCTCCATTCCAAACGAATGCTCTGCCCATGCCTGATGGCAGCGCTTCCAGCTGGATCGGCCCTCCCTGGGTGGCTCCGCTGCGCACCGCCGGGACGCGGTCGCCTCTGTTCTGCGCATGTGCCGGCGATGGAGACGTGATGGCATACCGCGACTTGACTTTGGCGCTCCCAGACGACCAGCCTGTTTATGGTTTTGGGATTCCACCACTGCCTTCCGGCTCGGCCTTTCCAAGCGTCGAGCAACTTGCCAGCGACTATGTCCAGGCTGCGCGCGCCATACAGCCGGAGGGTCCTTACAACCTTTGTGGCCACTCTTTCGGTGGTCTGGTTGCTTACGAGATGGCGGCACTTCTCCAAAGTGCTGGGGCCGAAGTTGGGCTCGTTGCGCTGATTGATACATTGCATCCGGGCTACAAGCGACAGATGTCGCGAGGACGCCGCATGATATTCCGACTTACCTACCTCATCAGCCGCCTGGTAAAATACGCGCGCAAGATGAGAAAGGGCCGGCTTGATAAGGTGCTGCGCGACGCGGCCCGTGCCGTATACGGGCACACCAAACGTCTTTATTGGCGTGCAGTACGATTGGTGTTTGTCCGTCTGGGTCATGCCCCGCCTGCCGTGATCAGCAGCGATGCCCTATCCCTTGCCGCGGCATGGCACGCCTATGCGACGACGGATCGTGACGTGCCGGTGGTGATGTTCAATGCGATCGAGCGCCCGGTGGAATTCAGCCGTGATCCTACCCTGGGATGGGGTGCCTGCATCAGCCGGACATTGCCGATCCACGTGATACCTGGCGACCACTATACGTTGTTGCGCCCACCACACGTGCAGGCCCTCGCCGGCAGCCTTACACTGTACTTGAGCAGCCCCGCGCAAACGGCGCCGGTCCCGGTAAAGACAGGGTGGCTATAGACGTCTCCGCCGTCATCCCCACCTGCCGACGCAATGAACAACTGTCGGCAGCGATCGCTAGCGTGCAGCGTCAGGCCGGCGTTACGCTGGAGATCATCGTGGTGGACGATAGCCCCGAGGGTGCCGCACGCGAGGCAGTAGAGAAATTTCGGGACCAGCGCATCATTTATTTGCGAACCCCAAGGCCGACGGGCGGAGTTCCGAGCATGGTGCGCAATCAGGGGTGGTCGCACACCACGGGTATGTTTGTGCATTTCCTCGACGACGATGACATCATTCCAGATGGACATTACGAGCGAGTCATGGCCGTCTTCGCGCAGCGGCCGAGAATTGGCCTGGTGTTCGGCCGCGTCGAGCCATTTGGCGACTGTCCACCTACGCAACTAAGCCATGAACAGGCCTACTTCAAGGACGCCGCACGGCGAGCGCGCGTCTGCCGGCATATTAGCACTAGGCTTGTTTTTGCCGGACAGATGCTGTTTGACAACCCGCTGCTGGTTTGCAGTGCTGGCGTGTTGCGTCGCGCTTCGGTTGCGCGCGTCGGCGGGTTCGATCCACAGATCCATCTGATGGAGGACGCGGATTTCTACCTTCGTGTCATGCGCGAATGTGGCGCCGCGTTCATTGATGATATCACGCTGCACTATCGAATTGGCTTTCCGTCGCTGATGCACGCGCCAAGCCCACCCCCAGAACAAATAAGGGCGCAGCGCTACGGTCGGCGCCTCATGCAGGCAAAGTACCGGTCCCGCCATGGTGCGGTGGAGTTCTACCTACTCGCCGCCCTCACCCGCCTTGTCATGCGGCAGCTTTAGTGTCCGCCGGGTGTCGCACTGCTGAGAAAGGCGGTAATTTGTGCATTGACTTGGTTAGGCCTCGTCAACGGAGCACAGTGGTCAGCACCCGAAATGATATACTATACCGTACCCGGAACGGGGTGGGAGAGAGTATCTGTGCGCGCGCGACGCACCACATCGAATTCGCCCGCCAGGATGAGGGTCGGGGCTCACTCATCCCCTCATTTTCCTTGAGACATGAAAGAATCGGTCGGCCATAAGGACGATTCCGGAAAGAATCGCATGAGCAGCGACGGCGGCATATCCTTGCGAATCCGCCATGGCCAGTTTTGCAGTCGCGTGAAGCAACAAATCTCCCGCCCAGCAACGGCAGGTCGGGGGATACGATGGTCATCGGGCAGCAGCAGTTCTCCATCGACCAGGTCAGGCAGGTTCTTGGCGGCGTGCTTGGCCATGATCTTCACGCCAAGCGCGTCGGCTCGCTCTGCGATGCCACCCTCGGCGTGCTGCGCGGCGCCTCCCTGGCGGTCTGCACGATCGGCCAGGGGCTCGCTGCCGCACGTGGCCTGAACCCCAAGCATGCGACCAAGCAGGTCGACCGCCTGCTGTCCAACCGGAATATCAACGTCGATGACATCCTCACCCGCTGGGTGCCCTACATCATCGGCACACGCAACGCCATCGTGGTGGCATTGGACTGGACCGACTTCGAGGCCGACAAGCAGGCCACAATCATGTTGTCGCTGATCACCGATCACGGTCGTGCCACACCGCTGGTATGGCTCACGGTCGACACGTGCACACTCAAGGACAACCGCAGCCTCTACGAGCATCGGGTACTGGTGCGGTTGGCCGAATTGCTGCCGGCCGACATCGCGGTGTGCGTGATCGCCGACCGCGGCTTCGGCGACCAGAAACTCTACCGGATGCTGACCGAAGAGCTGTGCTTCGACTACGTCATCCGCTTCCGCGGCAACATCGCTGTGACCACCACCACCGGCGAAACCCGCACCGCTGCCGCCTGGGTGCGACCCGGCGGACGCGCCCGTGTGCTGCGTGGCGCCGCGGTCACCGCCGACCGCTATGCAGTGGGGACCGTGGTCTGCGTTCAGGACCCCGACATGAAGCAGGCCTGGTGCCTGGCGGCCAGCAGTGCCGATGCCACGGCCAAGCATCTGACCGGATACTACGGTCGTCGCTGGGGCATCGAGTGCGCGCTACGCGATACCAAGGATCTGCGCTTCGGCATGGGGATGGGCGCGATGCATGTCAAAACTCCCGAGCGGCGCGATCGGTTGTGGCTGATCAACGCTTTCGCCGTGGTGCTGCTGACGCTCCTCGGTGCCGCCGGCGAGGCACTGGGCTATGACCGGATGCTCAAGACCAACACCGCCAAACGCCGCGTCCATTCGTTGTTCCGCCAGGGCTGCATGCTCTACGACCTGATCCCGATGATGCCAGAAGCCAGGCTGCGTCCGCTGATGCAGCGCTTCTCCCGCATGCTGCAGGAGCAGCCGCTATTCGCAGACGTTTTCGGGCCGGTCTGACAAATGAGGGGAGTCGTGAGGGGTCGGGGCACAGATCGTGCTTAGTTTAGCACAGCCGTAGTATAGTGCGGTTGGGTGCGCCAGAGCGTTACCACCTTGCGCGCCCGTTGCGGCACGTGGTCCGGCGGAGGTGAGTTGCGCAGTCCGCCAGGGTCCAAGTTTGCTCCGATGACGACAAGCTTCTGTCGGGCCACGCGGCCGTTGCAATTGTCATTTTCAAGTTGCACACTGTGGAGAACCTGCGCGCGGATCAGATCGAGACGGGACATGGCGGAATTTCGGGAGACACTGGCCAAGTTTGCCAGCCAGTTGGGATACAGGAGAGAGACCGGGTTGTTCAGGAGTGACTACCTGCAATCGCTTGGTTTCGACGTGAGGACCATCATTGATGTCGGGGTCGATCACGGTACCCGGCCGCTGTATGATGCGTTTGGCGACTGCATGTTTGTACTGATCGACCCAAGGCGAGACGCGGAAATCCAGCTTCGCGATAAGCCGGCTCGGTATGTATTCGTCAACAAGGGGCTGGCGGCTACGCCGGGACGACGCACCCTCCAAGAACAGGGTGCGGGCAAGACGACCTTTCTGGAGCGCACGGCGCTGACCGTGTCGCCAACAATCGCACAATATGAGGTTGATACCATCACGCTTGATAACCTGCTGGACTCGATCAACTGCGGACCTCGGATCGGCATAAAGATCGATACAGAAGGATATGAACTGGAGATCGTGAAAGGTCTGACCAAGTACCTGGGATCATGTGCAATTCGTTATCTGTGAAGCAAGTATTCGGAGACGATTTGTAAATTCATATCAAATAAGCGAGCTTATATCCTTCATGTTGGAACGGGATTTCCTGGTTTTCAATTTTCTGAATGGCGCAAACCAACGGCCTCGGTATTATGATGTCCTCTTTGTGCCCAGAACGAGTCACCTGTTTGATTAAGCGCCAGACGTTCGGTTGTGCGGCCTGGAGAATGCCCCAGCAACTCTGACGCCGCCGTTCCGCTGCCGTCCAATCACGGCTGGAGCCAAATGCCCGGTTCTAGCGGTTCTAGCAGCCTGTCGGACTTAACGCGACGCGGAAGCGGGCGGTAGAATCGGCGCACACGATTGGCACTGCCGGCCCCCCGTCTCATGAGCAACTTCCGCCCGACCAACCGCGACATGGACGTCCTGATGCCGCCATCGGTCGATGAGTGGCTGCCGCAACGCCACCTCGCGCGGTTCGTTGTGGAAGTGATCGAGGGACTGGACCTGCGGGCAATGACCGGCAGCTACCGGGGCTCGGGCGAGGCATCCTACCACCCTCGGCTGCTGTTGGGCCTTATCATCTACGGCTACGCGACCGGGGTGTTTTCCAGCCGCAACCTGGAACGGGCGACGCATGATTCGGTGGCGTTCCGCTTCATCGCCGCCAACGAGCATCCCGACCACGACACCATCGCCACGTTCCGCCGCCGCTTCCTGCCGCAGATCGAGGCGCTGTTCGTGCAGGTGCTCGGTGTGGCCCGCGAGATGGGGGTGTTGAAGCTCGGCACGGTGGCGCTGGATGGCACCAAGATCCACGCCAACGCCAGCCGCCACAGCGCGCTGTCGTACGAGCACGCCAGCAAGATCGAGGCACAGTTGAAGGCCGAAGTGGCTGATCTGCTGGGTAAGGCGGAGGCGGCTGATCAGGCGGATGTGCCGGACGGGATGCAGGTTCCCGAGGAACTGGCGCGGCGCGAGAAGCGGCTGGCCGGGATCGCTCGCGCCAAGGCGGTGATCGAGGCGCGGGCGAAGGAACGCCATGCGCGCGAGCGAGCCGAATTTGAGGCCAGGATGGCGGAGCGTGAGGCGAAGGTGACGCAGACAGGCAAGAAGCCCCGCGGTCGCGTACCGCAGCCGCCGATCGAGGGCCCGCTGCCGACCGATCAGGTCAATCTGACGGACGAGGAATCGCGGATCATGCCGGTGGCCGGCGGAGGGTTCGAGCAGTGCTACAACGCCCAGGCAGCGGTGGCAGCGGACAGCCTACTGGTGGTGGCCGCCGATGTGGTGCGGGCGCCGAACGACAAACAGCAGCTTGAGCCGATGCTGGGCAAGCTGGCCGCACTGCCCGGCGAACTGGGCAAGGTTGGCGCGTTGCTTGCCGACAACGGGTATTTCAGCGAGGGCAACGTGAACGCCTGTGCCGACGCCGGGATCGAGCCGGTGATCGCGATGGGGCGTGAAGCGCATCATCCTGCGCTGGCTGAACGTTTCGCAGACGATCCTGCGGCGCCGGTAGACCCCACGCCGGTTGAGGCAATGGGCCATCGGCTCCAGACGAAAGAGGGCAAGAAGCTCTACGCGCTGCGTAAACAAACTCCCGAACCTGTGTTCGGGATCATCAAGTCGGTGCTCGGGTTCCGCCAGTTCCTGCTGCGCGGACTGGACAAGGTGCACGGCGAATGGAACCTCGTGACCATGGCGTGGAACGTGAAACGGATGTTCGCCCTGGCAGGGGCGAACTGAGCCGCATCGCGCCAATCGTGATCCATTTCGGCGTGTTCGCGCGCGGCCAACCTTGCGTTGGAATGGCCCGCGTGAAGTCAAGCGTGAAAGTCGAATCCCTGCTCCGCGTCAAGCGGCGTAGTGGCTGGAAATGCAACGCGCCGACGATGATTTCCTAATTTCCGGCAAATCAACTCCGACAGGCTGCTATACCCCGCTCACGCCAGAATCCGAAAATCCTCGTGCGAGATGATGCGGAAGTTGTCGGTGACCTCATCGCAGTAGAGGCGCCAGTTCCTGGGCACCTCCTCTCGCAGGAACGTCAGGATCGCGCCGCTGAAGTCTCGGAAGGTTTCGTGGCACGTGTTGTGGGTGATGTGCTTGTGCATCGTAAGCGGTGTTCCCCGACCCTTCTTTAATGGGTGCCCTTGAAGTGCTTGATTTGCTTGAGGCAGAGGGCTTCGAGCTATCCTTATGTTTGACGTTAGCGATGACGCGAAGGGTGAATACCGGCGAGTTGAGGTTCTAACGGGACCTGGCCGGCGGCGGCGCTGGTCGGCAGATGAGAAGGCCCGGATCGTCGCGGAGACCTTGGTGCCGGGAGCGCGCGTTTCCGAGGTTGCGCGGCGCTGGCACATCTGCTCGCAGCAGGTATTCGGTTGGCGACGCGCCATGCGGCAAGACTTGCCGCTCGTGGCGGGGCGAACGACAACGCCGGCAACACCCAGCTTTGTTCCGATCGTGAGCGAAGCCATTCCTGCAACAATGGTTCCACGCGCGGCGTCTGCCGCACCGGGGATCGAGGTCAAGCTTGCCGGTGCTGTGGTGCGGGTCTCGTCCGGCATGGATGCTGCCCAGTTGACCGCGGTGTTGCGCGCGGTGCGCGCGTCGGCGTCCCGATCATGATCAATGTCCCCGCTGGCGCTCGCGTCTTACTGGCGACGCGGCCAGTTGATTTCCGCAAAGGGGCACACTCTCTCGCCGCCTTGGCGCAGGAGGTGCTTGGCGAGGATCCGTTCGCTGGCGCGGTGATCGTCTATCGCGCCAAGCGCAGCGACCGCTTGAAGATACTGGTCTGGGATGTCAGCGGCCTGGTGCTGGTGTGGAAGCAATTGCAGCAGGGATCGTTCCGCTGGCCGCCGATCATGGACGGGGTGATGAAGCTGTCGCCGGTTGAGTTCGCCGCGTTGTTCGATGGGCTCGATTGGACGCGTGTTCAGACCATAAAGGGGATTCTCAAACCGTCGGTTGCCGCGTAGGATTCGTTGCGTGATGGCTTCACCCCGCGACGACATGCAGAGCCTGCCCGAAAGCATTGAAGCCTTGCGGGCCTTGGTGCTGACGACAATTGCCGAACGCGATGCGACACTTGTCGAGCGCGATGCGGCGGTTACGGAGCGGGACATCCTGCTGGCACAGAATGACCGGCTGCGTCATCTGCTGCTGCAGCTCAGACGCATGCATTTCGGCCCCCGCTCCGAGCGTCTGCCGGAGGAACAGCTGCAACTGGGCCTGGAAGCCCTCGAGCAGGCGATCGCCAAAGCAGACGCGGAGGCAGAGAAGCACGATCCCGAGCGGCGCTTGGACAATGCCGCCAAGCGGCGTGCCAGCCGTGGTGCGCTGCCGGCGCACCTGCCGCGGATCGAGGTGACGCTGGCGCCCGAGGACACTGCGTGCCCGTGCTGCCGGGCGAGCATGACGGTAATAGGGGAAGACACATCAGAGCGTCTGGATGTGATCCCGGCGCAGTTTCGGGTGATCGTAACCAGGCGTCCGAAACTCGTTTGCCGGTCCTGCACAGGCGTCGTGGTGCAGGCACGGGCGCCGGCACGGCTGATCGAGGGCGGCATCCCGACCGAGGCAATGGTCGCCCATGTGCTGGTGGCGCGCTATGCCGATCATCTGCCGCTGTATCGCCAGGCACAGATCCTGGCGCGACAGGGTGTGATCCTCGAGCGGTCCACCCTGTCGTTCTGGATGGGATACGCCGCGGCCGAAGTCGCCCCCGTGGTGGCGCGGCTGCGCGAGATGATGCTGGCCTCGACACGGATATTTGCCGACGAGACCGTGGTGCCGGTGCTCGACCCGGGCCGCGGACGGACCAAGCAAGGATACTTCTGGGCCATGGCCCGTGACGATCGCCCATGGGGCGGGAGCGAACCACCGGCTGTGGTTTATAGTTACGCCCCTGGTCGGGGACATATCCACGCCAACACGCTGCTCGGTGACTATCGCGGCATCCTGCAGTGCGATGGATACCAGGCCTACAAGAAACTCGCCGGGCCCAAGCTGACCGAGACTCCCGTAACCCTGGCTTTTTGCTGGAGCCACGTGCGCAGGGGTTTTTACGATCTGGCCAAGACGAAGGCGCCGATCGCTATGGAAACGCTGCGGCGGATCGCCGCGCTCTATGAGATCGAGGCGCGTGTCCGCGGCAAGCGCGCCGCCGATCGGCTGGCGCTGCGTCAAGCCGAAAGCAAACCGCTGGTCACGGAATTGCGCATCTGGTTCGAAGCGCAGTTAGCGAAACTGCCCGCCCGCGGTCCAACTGCCGACGCGATCCGCTATGCGCTGAACCACTGGGAAGGGCTGGAGCGGTTCCTTGAGGACGGACGCATCGAACTCGACACCAACAGTGTCGAGCGCGCCATGCGGCCGGTCTGTCTGTCGAGAAAAAATAGCCTCTTTGCGGGCAGCGACGAAGGCGGCGAAAACTGGGCATGCCTAGCATCGCTAATCGAAACCTGTAAGTTGAATGGCGTCAATCCACAGGCATATTTTACCGATCTCCTGACACGCCTGGTGAATGGCTGGCCGCACAAACGCATCGACGAATTGATGCCTTGGCTCTGGGCACCCGAACGGCCACCCTGATCTCACGAAGCGCCGAAGGGTCGGGGAACACCGCTTACTGTGCATCAAGCCCCAGAGTCGTTCGATCGGGTCGAGATGCGGGCAGTAGGTCGGGATGAAGTGGAGCCTGATCCGGCAACCCGGCCGCGCCAACCAAGCCTGCACCAACTTCGCGTGGTGGTACCTGGCGTTGTCCAGGAACAGATGAATCACCCGCTTGCGCGGGTACATGCTCAGCAGCGCGATCATCAGTCTGATCGTGCTGGCTGCATCAACCGTCTCCACCTCCAGCATCTGGGTGTGGCCGGTCTCCAGGTCGATCGCGCCATGAATGTTCAGGCGTTGCCGCCCGCTGGTCTGCGCCACCGCGATCGGCGTGTCCTTCGGCGCCCAGCATCCCACCGGCCGTACCGCATGCGTCGGATGCACCGCGTCGGCGAACAACACCACCTCATCCGCGTCCAGGCGGTTCAGCAACTCCTCATACGCCTTGATGAATGCAGCCTGTTTCTCTGGATCGAGCTTGCGCGACACCGTTTTTGGTTTGCGATGTTCCATGCCAAGGCGGTGCAACAGCGCGATCAGGCCAGACCGGCCCTGGTATTCGATGCCGCACTCCTTCTCGATCCAGGCGCCCACCTCGCGCGTGGTCCGCGGCAGCGTATCGCTGATCCAGGCCTTCAGCTTGTCCCGCTGCTCTTCGTTCAGGCGGCAGGCGCCGCCCTCATAGCCGAAGCTCGCCAGGCCCTCGATCCCGTCTTCCTGGTACAGCCGATACCAGCTGCGGATCGTGTCGTCGTCCAGCAACAGGACCGTCGCGATGGCTTCGCAGCTCATGCCGTCGTCCAGCAGCACCAGCGCATTGGCGCGCCGGGCCAAACGATGGGCGGCAGACCCGTCCCGAGCCAACTCGGTCAGGTCCTTGCGCAATTCGGCGTCCAGGAAGCCGCGGCGGATCATGCGGACGGTAAAATCGCGTTCTGGCCGTTTGGCAAGCGCGATTTTCGGCTTCTCCCGGAGTCAGGGTATACCTACGCGACCAACGGCCACGAGATTCTGGAATTCGACTACTTCACTGGCATTGAAGCCACGGTCAGCTCCTATCCGACACCGGCGGAGCTCTGGCAGCGTTATCGCTCGAAAAGCGGCCTCGACGACGACGCCCGCGCCGATCGGCTGCTCACGCCCTCCAATCATGCCGTTGGGAAGGGCGAGCGCTACTATCAGCAGATCGCGATCAACCGAACCGTGGAAGCCATTCTCAAGGGCAAGCGGCGTCTGCTTCTCACGATGGCGACCGGCACGCGCAAGACCGCAGTCGCGTTCCAGCTGTGCTGGAAACTCTGGAATGGTCGCTGGAACCGCAGTGGTGACTACCGGCGCCCCCGCATCTTGTATCTCGCCGATCGCAACATCCTGGTCGATCAGCCGAAGGACGGGATCTTCGCTGCGTTCGAGGACGCGCGGCGTAAGATCGAAGGCGGCGAAGTCGTCAAAAGCCGCGAGATGTATTTCGCAATCTACCAGGCCATCGCCGAAGATGAGCGGCGGGTCGGTCTGTTCAAATCCTTCTCGCCGGATTTCTTCGATCTGATCATCGTCGATGAATGCCATCGCGGCAGCGCGCGGGACGAGAGTTCGTGGCGCGTCATCCTGCAATATTTCAAGCCGGCCTATCAGCTCGGGATGACGGCGACGCCATTGCGCGATGACAACCGCGACACTTATCGCTATTTCGGCAACCCGCTTTACGAATATAGCCCGCGGCAAGGAATCGATGACGGCCTCCTGGCACCTTACCGGGTGCACCGTGTGATCACGGAGTGGGACGCGGCAGGGTGGCGTCCTAGCAAGGCCGATCTCGATCGCTACGGGCGACCCATCCCCGACGAAGAATATGGAACGAAGGATTTCGAAAGGTCGTGGCGCTGCGCGCACGCACCGAGGCAATCGCGACGCACCTCACCGAGTTCCTGAAAAAGACCGACCGCTTCGACAAGACGATCGCATTCTGCGTCGATCAGGAACACGCCAGCGAGATGCGGAAGGCGCTGAGTAACCTCAACAGCGACTTGGTCGCCACCGTCCAAGAGGCCAAAATGAGAATTGCTGCTTTTCGGCAGTTCGCGCTGTCCCGGCGAGTAGCGTGGATCGACCCAAAGAAAGCAGTATTTGAAATCGCGGATGAACGCGGATATTGATGCAAGCTCACGCCGCGCCGGCAACTGCCCGGCAGCAGGACGTGTCCGAGCGCCTCGAGAATGCTATGATGTCTGACGGTGCCGGTGAAACAGAGGGAGGCAGACATGGCCATCATTCTCGATCACACCATCGTTCCTGCGCACGACAAGGAAGCCTCGGCAAAGTTCTTTGCATGCATCTTTGGCCTGCGCTACGAGGGAATTGCCTCACACTTCGCGCCCGTTCGGGTGAACGAGACGCTGGTGTTGGACTTCGACACACGCACGACTTTCGATTGGCAGCACTACGCTTTCAAGGTAAGTGACGGCGAGTTCGACGGGATCTTTGAGCGGGTCAGGGACGAGGGTCTTGCCTATGGCAGCGGACCTTTCTCGCCCGACGACATGACGATCAACCATCGAGGCGGCGGACGTGGCTTCTACTTCAAGGATCCAAACGGCCATCTACTCGAAGTGCTTACGGTCTGAGGGATAGTCTGCAGCAGCAACTCGGAAGCGGTGCCACCGGAAGGGCCGGGCCGGCAGCTAGCGCCTGCCGACGCAACACTGTTCGTCAGAAGGTGAACATCCATGACTCATCATGCGTCGCTGCGAAATACCTGCCTTGCGCTGGCCGGCTGCCTGGCGCTCGGCATCGCCGGGCTGACCGGTCCCGTCCCTGCCTGGGGACAGGCATCCGGCATGGGCGGCATCGGCTCATCGCAGACGATCACGGAGCGCGCGAAGGTGCAGGCGATCGACCTCGCCACACGCGAGGTCGCGCTGGTCGGTCCGGGGGGCAATGTGTTCACCGTCCATGCCGGTGACGCGGTGCGCAACCTCGACAAGGTCAAGGTGGGCGACACTGTCGTCACGACCTATTACGCCTCGATCGTGCTGGTGCTATCGGCATCGGGAACCCAGATTCCCGACAATCAGGTGAATGCCGCCATGGCCCGTGCGGCGAAGGGTCACATGCCGGCGGGCGCGCTCGGCACCAAGATGGTGGTCACCGGTCACTGTGGTCGCTGTCGATCTAGTGAATCATTCGATTTCGCTGGTGAATCCGTCGGGCGGCATGGTGCATACCTTCGACGTTACCGATCCCAGGCGGCAGGCGGCACTGAAACAGGTCAAAGTGGGCGACTCGTTGACCGCCATCGGCACGGAGGCCTTCGCTATCGCGCTCGAACCAGCCTGACCACATCGCGGGAGACGTCATGGCCCACTTCCCATGCGCCCGGGTCATGCCCAAGACAATTGCCGCAACATCGAGAGCCACCTGCCTACTGTAGACGTCTTCGGAGAAGGTTCATCGCGTCGCGCGCGCACGCGGTCGGTATCGTCGGGCCCGATCGGGCGGAGGACAGCTGCGGGCGGCCGTTGTATGTTTCCTTTCCGATAGGGAAGAACGGGACGATGCTGAATGTCCAATTCGACGGCGACGTGCTCGCGGTGCGACCAGATGGGCCGATCATTTGGGAGGACGTAGCCACGCTGACGCGAGCGGCCGACGAGTATCTCGTCGGCCATCCAAAGATCGCCGGCGTGATGGTCGAGACACGGACATTTCCGGGCTTCGCGAGCATAGGCGCGTTCGCTGTCTACGCCCGCTTCATTGCCACTCACCACGCCCGCGTGCGGCGTATCGCCCTGGTCACCGCTTCAGCTCTCGCGCCAATCGCGGAGTTCAGGGCCAATCACGTCGTGGGAGTGCAGATGCGGCACTACCCGTCTGCCGGGGGCGCAGCGGCACAGGCGTGGCTCAGGTCGCCCTGAGAGCGGCGTGCCATATGCCTGACTGCCAGTTGGGATGCCGCCGCAGATCCGATGCCGCGACAGCAACCGCATCGCTCGGTCCACTGCTGGAGCTGGACACGGTCAGCGAGCAGGACTTCTACGCCGCACTGGACTGGCTGCTCAGCCAGCAATCGTGCATCGAGAGCATCTCGCACAACGCACTCATCCGCTGTGAAGCACGCAATGAGGCTGCCGAGCGAGCGCCACAGAGCATCGATGGCATTGTCATGGTAACTTCGGACTTACGAGCCGCAGCCCCAGACAGCGCGCGGATCATGCTGGGTGTCGGGCGCAGGTCTCCTGACGCCAGACGTCAAAGCCGATGGACCTGATCGTGCGATATGCGGCGGCTATCAGGAGACCTGCACCCAGCATGATCCGCGCCGGGTGGCTGTCTGGGGCTGCGACAATACCTCTTGTCGCGCGTCTCGTATCTTTATGGCCGCTCCAGATCGTGGCTCGGTCCGACCACGAACCGGCCGCCCAAGGGGCTGCCCGACAGCGTATTTTGCAGCGCTGTTCCATGCACTGTCGAGCAACAGGCTGCCAGACGTGGCGCCTGTCGTGTTCGCCGGCCCTGGCGCGGCTGAGCACCCCTCGGGCGGAGAAGCGTCTGGCCGCGCTGCCCGGCGCAATCGATTTGGTGGGGCGGCTCAGCCTGCCCGGGGTCGCCGCATGCCATGCTCGCTGCGCACGGTTCGCCGGCAACCACTCCGGCGTGGTGCATCTCGCCGCCTCCGCCGACACACCGACACTCGGGTTGTTCGGCCCGACACCGCGCGGCAGTACGCGCCGTCGGGCCCACGGTCGTCAAAGTAGCGTCACACAGTGGTCGAATGGATGACCGGTCGGTTGGGGCCGCCTTGAAGGCGGTCTCGCCGCAGATCACTCCCGTGGAGACGGTCTGGTCAGGCAATTGCGATAACTGTCGGTCTTTTGCGATTGTCGATACCGTGTCACCCTTCGGCAAGGCCGCGAAGACGCCAAGGGGTTTGCACAATGAACTCTCGTTAGAACCATGGAGGACTGTCCTCGCTCGTTGCCAACTCCGCGATCGCCGCGGCGCTGATCGCCGCTGCGACGCCGGCCCGCGCCCAGCCGGCAGCCTGTCCCAACGACAACGGCGGCATCACCCTCTCGCCCGGTTTCTGCGCTACGGTGTTCGCCGACAAGCTTGGTCACGCACGGCACCTCGCGGTGGCGCCGAACGGAGTGGTCTACGTCAACACCTGGAGCGGTCGATACTTCCACTACGACACGCCTCCGGCGGGCGGTTTCCTGATCGCGCTGCAAAGCACCGCACATGACGGTCACGCCGATAAGGTCGTCCGGTTCGGACCGACCCAGGCAGACGGTAATGCCGGCGGCACGGGCATCGCCATCTATTAGGACTATGTGTATGCGGAGACCAACGACCGCATCGTGCGCTATGTGCTGCCGGCCACTGGCATTGCTCCGACCGCCGCAGCAGAGACCGTGGTGTCGGGCCTGCCGCTGACCGGCGACCACCCTATGCATCCGTTCCAGATTGACAAGAATGGCAATCTCTATGTCGATCTCGGGTCGGCGACCAACTCCTGCCAGAGCCAGAACCGCATTCCGAACGTGCCGGGCAACCAGCCATGCACGGAACTGCAGGCCCGCGGCGGTACCTGGCGCTACGACGCCGACAAGCTGGATCAGCATTTCTCGGCGGCAGAACGTTTCTCAACTGGTCTGCGCAATGGCGAGGGCATCTCGTTCGATTCCGCGGGCCGGATCTTCGCGACGCAGCACGGCCGTGACCAGTTGGCGGAAAATTTCCCGAGCCTCTACAAGCAGATACAGGGTGCGGAGAACCCGGCCGAGGAACTGGTGCAGTTGCGGCACGGCGCCGACTTCGGCTGGCCGGAATGCTATTACGACTACGAGCAGAAGAAACTTGTCCTGGCACCGGAATATGGCGGCGACGGCGGCAAGACGGTCGGCGTGTGCGCGCAGAAACAGGCGCCGGTGGCGGCCTTCCCCGCTCACTGGGCGCCGAACGACATGCTGATCTATGAGGGCAGCCAGTTTCCGTCAGCGTACAAGGACGGCGCCTTCATCGCCTTCCACGGCTCATGGAATCGCGCGCCGCTGCCGCAGGGCGGCTACAACGTCGTGTTCCAGCCACTGGCTGGCGGCAAGGCGATCGGACCGTTCGTCATCTTCGCCGATGGCTTTGCCGGGGCGCTCAAGGAGCCTGGGAGGGCGACGCACCGGCCGACGGGGCTGGCCGTTGGACCTGACGGCTCGCTGTATATCGCCGACGATATCGGCGGCCGGGTCTGGCGGGTCACCTACACCGGCGGCAACAAGGCCAGTGGCATAGCGGCGGCCGCCCCGATGCCGCCCAGTGCTTCAGCGTCGCGCGGTGCATCGCCGCCGGAAGGTGTTCACCCAACGGCTGGCCTGCCGATCCCGCCTGGCGGATCCCCGGACCAGGTCGCTCTGGGCGAGCGTATCTTCCATGGTCAGGTCGATGGAGGCACCTGTTCCGGCTGTCACAGCAGCGACGGCAAGGGCTCGTCCGTCGGTTCCGAGTTAACGAGTGGCAAGTGGCTATGGGGCGACGGTAGCCTGGAGGCCATCACGCACACGATCGAGAACGGCGTGCCAAAGGCGAAGGAGCATGCGGGAGCGATGCCGCCCGAGGGAGGGGCCCAACTGTCCCAGGCCGATGTCGCCGCGGTGGCCGACTACGTGTGGGCGCTCGGGCACCCGAACGCGCAGTAAGCGAACCTCGCCCCATTGTCATGGCCGGGCTTCCAAGGCGGGTGCGTTGCACGACGTCGAGGCGGGCATGGCAAGCCATGCCGGTCGGCTGTATCCACTGGGGCATCGTGCCGGCGGTTCGCTCCAACTTGGCGGATGCCAACCGCAACCGCGGGCTGTTCAGCGGTCTGTTTGCTCGGATGATCGGCCGCCTGAGCCGTGGACCAATATGTTGGTCGCAGTGCATTGGGCGGGCAACTTCTCAACGACATTGTGGCTGCTGTCTCGATAGCACACAGCATGTAAGTATGCCGTCCCAATACTTCACCGGATTGGCAGTGGCCGTTGAGCGGCCGGAGTACATGACGTGCAGGAGATGGAATTCCATCACGCGCTGCATCGGCCTGGCACGATTGTGGACGCCGGAGCGCATGAAGGCCGACTGACTCTGCCGTTGGCACAGCTACCGGCGTCGCGGGTGGTTGCATTCGAGCCACTGCCGCCTGCCTTCGCCCGGTTACAGAAAGCCGTATCGTCGGCATGGGACGGCAAAATCCCGCCTCATATCACGCTGCGGCGCGAGGCATTGGCAGAGCGCAGCGGCACGATGATGATCGCTGCGCCGCGCGTCGGTGGTGTGTTGCAGGAAGAGTGGGCATCGATCTCCAAGGACTACGCGGCTCTGCGCCAAGCGGATCCGCGCATTGAGGCAATCGAAACCTGGCCGGTGGATTTACTGCGCCTGGACGATGCCGGATTGACGGACGTTACCGCAATAAAAATCGACGTCGAAGGCGCCGAACGAGAGGTACTAATCGGTGCGCGGCAGACGCTCCGACGCTACCATCCCTGCCTATCGATTGAGATCGAGGAACGCCACCGAACAGGCAGTACCGTTGCCGTGCCGGAGTTATTGCGCGACCTGGGCTACGAAGGTTGGTTTGAGCTGTTCGGTGACTGGCGGCGCATCGAGCAATTGGATCTCGGAACTATGCAACGTGCTTCCCCCTCGCCGGCAGAATTCACCGTGTCGCACCCATACGTGTTCTGCTTCTACTTCGTGCCGATTGCGCAACGGGAGGAATTGGCCCGCCTGGCGCGACTGCCCTAGTGGATAGAATCTAACAATTGGTACCGGCTAAACCTCGGCCTAATACCAGAAGCCCTAAGTCATGACGCACGCCCAAGCGCGAGTTCCGATGGATCTGATGCGATCGGGGTCGCTGATCAGAAAATGCCACGCATCCTTGCAAGCTGTGACGATGGCCTCGTAGCTGTCCCATACCAACAGGCTCAGCTTGTTGGCCCGGAGGTAGTGCCAGACGTTCTCCATCGAGTTGAGTTCCGGCGAATAGGGTGGCAGTGAGATTAGCGTGATGTTGACTGGGACTTTCAGCTTCTTGCCGCGCTGATGCCAGCCGGCGCCGTCGCAGATCAGGACGGCGTGCGCACCGGGCTGCACCTGCGTGCTGATTTCCTTCAGATGCTCGTTCATTGCCTCGGTATTGGCGGCGGGCATGATGACCGCGGCGCCGACCTCACGAGCGGGGCAGATCGCACCAAACAGATAGACCGAATCGTGGCGGTTATCCCGTACTGCGGGTGGCCGGGAACCAATCGGCGCCCACTGGTACGGGAGCCATCCCTTCTGGCCTACTCTGGCTTCATCTTGGAACCACACCTCCACAGGTTTGCCCGTCGCGGATACTGGCAGGACTTCGTTCATCAGGCTGGCGAAGTTTATTTTGAAACTCTCCTGCGCCGCTGCGTCCTTCTTCGGATGGTAGGGGCGCGGCTGCAACCGCGTCAGCTTGAGCTTGCAGAGCAGCTTGGCCACGCTGCGCTTGTGGAACGTAACCGCGAAGTGGCTGGCGATCTTCGCGCGCAGATCAACGCAGCGCCACCGCACAACGCCGTCTTTCTCCGGATCAGGCCCTTTGATCACTATCTCCTTCAGTTCAGCCATTTGCGCCTCGTTCAGCGCCGAAGGGCGTCCAGAGCGCCTGCCGGTTGCCAGGCCGGAAACGTCAGACGCGTTGTAGCGATGCACCCAGTCGCATAGCGTCTGCCGGTCCATCCCACTGGCCGTAGCAGCCTCGCCACGCGACCAACCGTCCAGCAAAAGCGCGATGCCCAGCAGGCGTCGCGTAACGGCGGCATCCTGGGTTTTAATGGCAACGCCGCGCAGCTCAGCAGCGGACCGGTCCAAGCGCGTGATCTCGATCGCCTTGCCCATGCCGTGACCCCCCAAAAGAACTTCAGGGTACAAGGAGTCAGAGTTCCGCCGATTCGGGAATCCCTCCGAAGAGTCGGGACTTCCAGCTTCTGGTATAATCGGCCGCTGTCCGCCAAACCCGCCGGACTCAAACGTCGGGTTTTATCCACTAGCGTAACCTAACGGGTTGCGGAAAAGCCTTTGCCCGAACCGACATCGATTTGATTTCTGTGGCGACGCATCGCCGTCGATGTACCAAACGATGCGGGCTCTGTTAGCTTTCGAGCCTGCCCGGGGAGCAATTCTCGGGCTGCAAAGCGTCCCGTTCAAGCAAGCAGCTTCCGGGCTGCGGGCGGAGTTCAGCGATCAACCGCTGAATCCCTGCAAACATCGTCCTGGGAATGGCGACCTCGGCCATCTGGAAGGCGACATAGCGGCCGTGGCTGACGAGCTTTGCGCCGATCTTGATCAGCTTCTCCTTGAGCCTGGTCAGCGACCACTCGCTGATCGGCTCCGGTGTCGCCAGCGTGCGCAGGAAGTTGCCGAGATTGTAGGCGAGTGCATGAAGCTGAAGCCGAACCGCGTTGGCCGCGAACGTCCGGCACGACGGCCGCATCCACCGGATCGCGCTTCGTGACGGACTCGGTTGCGAGGGATCGCGTGGAGACAGCGCGATGAGTTCCGCGGTAGCTATGCGGCCAGTGCCGTGACGACCGGCTCTCCGGGGCCGTCCAATTCCACGACAGCAGTCGATTGCCAGTTTGCAGTCGCAAGGAACGGGCGAACCCATTTGCCGTTAGCCTCTCCAGCAGACTGCCGCCGCGGCGAATTAGCGCGTTATCACCATGGTACCGATCCCACGGTCAAGGCGTCGCGCCATGCTCCTGAGGCGATGTTTTCCGCGCGCGACGCCGCCAGCTCCCAATCGTAGGGCAGCGCGAACAGCTCCGCGCCCCGCCGACCGGCGCGGCGGGTCAGGATGGCGTACCGCGCGTGCGGTGAGCGGAACTCCAACGACAGGGCGAGCCGATTGTCCGGCGAGACGGGACATCCCACGGTGCCTGGGTTCAGGATCAATGGGCCGCCCGGAATTTGGGTCAGAGATTGGCGATGGCTATGGCCGCACAGCACTACCGCGCGGGTCATCGCGTCGCCCAAACGTTCAATGATGGCGGCGCGGGGCGAGGGGGCCATGCGGCCGCTTTCGGTGTCTTCAAGCAGATAGGTGTTGTCGTCGGCTGGCGTACCATGCACCGCGTAGACATCGTCGTTCACGTCTATCGTCGCTGGAAGCTCATACAATTTCTTCACCCAGTCCTCCCCGAGCGAGCCGCGCGCGAATTGATCGGACGTGGCCAGCCGTTCCACCGGACGGTCACTCAGCCAACGGTCGTGATTGCCACGCACCGAGGTAATGCCCCGGGCCTCCAGCAATTCCATTGTCTCCTTCGGCCACAGCGGACCGGACACGCAATCGCCCAGATTGATGATGGCGTCGGGACTTTTGGTTTCGATATCGTCCAGAACCGCTTCCAGAGCGGCGAGGTTCGCATGGATGTCGGAGATGACGGCGAGGCGCATACTGAACTCCTCGGAAGGACCTTCGAAGCCTGGCATGAGGGCATGCGGGAAGCCAGCCGGGCGGGGGAATGTGCCGCGATGAATCCCGATGCGAGTCATGTTCATCGCGTCAGCGACTTGCCGCCGCCGGATCGCTGGGCGAACGTGCCGATCGGCCATGAGAACCGGATACCGAAAGGCTCGGTCCGCCGGACCTGATCGTCGGCGATGCGAGCGCGAGGGAGAAAAACCAATGAAGGACTTTTCTGGAAGGATCGCCGTGGTGACCGGCGGAGGGTCCGGGATGGGCCGCGAGCTCGTGCGTCTGCTGGTCGCCGAGGGTTGCGCCATAGCCATGTGCGATGTGTCCCCTCGCGGCATGGCGGAAACGCGACGTTTGTGTGAAGCGGCCGGGCTGCCTCAGGGTCTGCGCCTCACGTCGCATGCCGCCGACGTCTCAATTGAAGCCGATGTGTTGCGTTTCCGTGACGAGGTTTTAGCCCAACACGCGAGCGATCGCATTCACCTGCTGTTCAACAACGCGGGGATCAGTGGTGGCGGCAGCATGATTGTCAACGAGCGGGCGGAATGGGAACGTACCTTCAACATCTGCTGGGGTGGCGTCTATCTGAACACGCGCGCCTTCCTGCCCATGCTGCGCGCCGCCGATGAGGCACATGTCGTCAACACCAGCAGCATGAACGGCTTCTGGGCCTCGGTTGGACCCGACACGCCGCATACCGCCTATTCAGCGGCGAAGTTCGCCGTGAAGGGCTTCACCGAGGCGCTGATTGCCGACTTCCGGATGAACGCGCCGCACATCAAGGTGTCCGTCGTCATGCCGGGGCATATCGGCACGGGCATTCGCGAAAACTCGTAACAGCCCAGGTCATCCTCGCGAAGGGAGCTGTTGACAGGTCACGGGTGAGTACGAGTCAACGTGTCGATGGCACCGCCCGCCGACCCGTCCGGCCGAGATTACGCCACGCCTGCGGCTGGCGGCGATGCAGTCATTGCCGCATTGCAGGCGGAGATAACCGTGCTTCGCGCTGAGAATTCGGCCCTGACGAAGCGGCTGACGGAATTGGAGCGCCGTCTTGGGCTGAACAGCAGCAACAGCGGCAAGCCACCGTCGAGCGACGGGCTGAAAAAGCCGCCGCGGGTCAGCAGCCTGCGCGAACCGTCAGGCAAGAAGACCGGCGGCCAGAAGGGGCATCCTGGCACGACGCTTTGCCGGGTTGAAAAGCCCGATGCCACGATCGAGCATTATCCAGAAGCCTGCGCTGCGTGCGGTGAGCCTTTGACCACGGCGATGGCGAGCGGCCATGTTTCCCGGCAGGTGTTCGATCTGCCGGAACCGAGGCCGCTGCTCGTTACCGAGCACCGCGCCTATTGCTGCCGTTGCGCGGCCTGCGGCACGCAGACGCGGGCGGCATTTCCCGAGGGCGTTGCCGCGCCGGCGCAATATGGCAAGCGGATCGGCGCATTTGTGCTCTATCTGCTGCACTACCAGTTGCTGCCCGAGAAGCGTCTGGCCGAACTCATGGCACATCTCTTCGGTGTGCATCTGGTCACCGCGACCATCGCCCGGATCAGCCAGGATTGTGCGGGGCGATTCCAGGGCTTTGCCGATGCCGTGCGCGACCACGTCGCGGCGGCACCTGTCAAGCACATGGACGAAACCGGCTTCCGGATTGGCGGCAAGACGCAGTGGCTGCACATCGCCTCGACCATCTGGCTCACTTTCTACCGTGTCTCGCCGCGGCGTGGCAGCCTGCTGGCACATGTCACGGGCATTGTCGTGCACGACCACTGGAAGCCGTACTACACCCTGAAAGGCGTGCTGCACGCGTTGTGCAACGCGCATCATCTGCGCGAACTGAAGGCGCTGGTCGAGATCGAGAAGGAAGACTGGGCGCACAAGATGCAACGCCTGTTACGACGCGCCTGCCACGCAACGAACCTCGCGCGCGAGCGGGGCGTCGCACTGAAGCCGGGTCTGATTGGGCTGATCGAGCGTCGTTACGACCTGATCCTCGCGCAAGGCTTTGTGTTCCATGAGGCACAGCCCACACTGATCCCTGCCGAGGTCAAGGCCACGCGTCGTGGCCGCCGGCCCCGGCGGGTTGGCCACAACCTCCTGCTGCGCCTCAGCACCCGTAAGCGGGACGTGCTCCGCTTTCTCATCGATCCGTTGGTGCCCTTTACCAACAACCTCGCCGAGCGCGACGGGCGGATGATGAAATTGCGCCAGAAGATCTCCGGCGGATTCCGTTCCGAGCAAGGCGCCAACGAGTTCGCCGTGATACGCTCGCTCCTCTCAACCGCAAGGAAGCAGGGTTGGGACATGCTCATGGCTCTGACCAGCGAACCCGGCCATTTGATCGCCGATCTGCGCGTGGGTTGACCCGTTCGGCTACCTAGGCAGTAACCAAAACTCACTCAAAGTGCAAACCGGGACCGACGAAGATGGGTTGGACACCGCGCGGATCACGCAGATCCGCACCCGCCTCACGTCGATGGGCCGCGATCCCTCGAAATATTCCGACGCCGATATTGAACGCATGCACGTCGAGCGTGCCCGCCGCTTCGTCAGCGACGCGCCGACCAGCGCGGCCGAGGCGGCGAAGATCATCCTGGACGGCGTGAGAGCAGACCGCCTTCGCATCCCGGTCGGGCCCGACGCGCACATCATCGACCGCATGGTGCGAGAGGACCCCGACCATGCGTACGATCCGGAGTTTTATGAGCGCTTTGCCACCGAAGCGGGCTGGTATGCCGGGCGCTGACGGCGGCGCCGAATGAAGAAGAAGGGCGCTCGCACTCGGTGGATCGTTGTTGGAATCATCGGCGACGACTGCTCGCGTGTCAGGAACCGTCCTGGAGCGTGACGAGGCCACCAGGATCAAGAGGCGAGAGACGCGCCGGATCGAACGGCGCCAGGTCGATCTCCCTCGTTGCTCCGTCGAGGATCAATTCAGCGATGGCCTCAGCGGTCGCGGGAGCGTTCAGGATACCCCACACGCTGTGGCCCGTGGCCACGTAGACACCGCGGGCGCCTGGGACGGCGCCAATCAACGGCAGGCCATCCTCCGTGATGGGGCGATGGCATGCTCCGCTCGTAAGAACACGAGAGCCCGCCAGAACAGGCGAAATTCGCACGCAGAGTGCTTTCAGGCGAGCAATCGCACCGTCATCCGGAACGACTGACGCGGGATCGACGGGCAGGGGAGACTCGGTCGAAATCGCACACACGTAAGTCGTCCCATCTGGTCGAGGGAAAACCTCGGGTGAGAGCGTTGCGCCGCCGGTCTCTTCGAACTCGAGGAAAAGGGCTTCCGGCGGGATCAACGCGCCCGTTTCGAAAACGATGCTATGACCCTTCAAACCCCACACGGCCGGAAACGAAAGCCAACGTGCCGCGAGCACGGACCACGGCCCCATCGCGATGACAATCGCATCGGCTTCGACGGACTCTCCTCCCACATCCACACCGACCACATTTCCCCCTCGTCGCAGCAGTCCCGAGACCGTTCCCAGCCTCAGCTCGGCTCCTCGCGCCCACGCGGCGCGCATCATGCCAATCGTAAAGGCGGCGGGGTTCACCTGAGCAGTGGTGCCGACGGAGCCGATCCGGCCTCTGATTTCCACGTCAGACGAGATCCATTCCCGTGACGGACCACGCGGCGCGACGGTTGTCGGTCGGCCCACGACGCCGGCATAGGTGGTCAGGCGGCGATAGCCCCAATCGCCCTCGAGTTCTTCGGCGAGCTCAGCGTGAAGGTCGAAGCTCCGGCGAGCGAGGTGCATCAGAGGGGTTCCGTCGCACCAGTCCTTCGCGAGAAAGCCTCCTGACCGTCCGGATGCGGCACAGGCGATCGCCGTTCGTTCGACAACAGTGACATCAGCGTCTCTCGCCGCGAGACGCCAGGCGATGGAAGTGCCGATAACGCCACCACCCACGACCACAACACGCATGTACTGCTCCGCTCAACGTTCTTTTCGCAGATGTCGATCCCGGATTTGGCGGCAACGACCTACGCGGGCAACCTGACCGTTCCGTCAGCCTCTCGCTCCACCGGCGCGACGGATACCACCGCTCCGATCGGAAGGGGACCATAAATATGGGGGAATAGCTGCCCGCCGCGCGCGGGCTCCCAGCGCACCGTCTCCCTGAGCCGCGACAGGTCCACCGCGATCAGCATCAGGCCTTCGACTCCGATGTAGTGTTTATCAAGCGTCGAGGCGAGTTGTGACCCGCGCGACAAATGAATGTAACCATCGGCGACATCCGCGGGCGAACCGCGGAACTCGCCGTTATCTCGCATCCGTCGCAGCTCGGCGGACAACATGATCTTGTAAACGATATGGTCCAAAATGGCTGCTCTTTCAGATGTCGGTTGCAAGCGCCAACCGTCGCGGCCCGATGCGAATGCCTGGCTCGCCCCCGGCTGATCGCCGGCACGTCGGCGCGGGCATCGCGGCTGCGCGAGACCGTGCGATTGGACCAAGGCGACGATAATCAGACCACCATCGCGGTTCAACTTCATCGACGTCCCGGTCAGGCGGCATATTCAAAGCAACGGCAACTGCACCTCGCGCCGCTCGCGCATCGACAGCGTCACGGCGTCTGTCCATTCCATGTATTTTACAGCCGTAACGAAATCCGTGTGCGTTACCCCCTCGCGGCCGCGCACGGCGTTGACGAACTCTTCCTCCACCCGCCAGGCGCCGATTTTCGCGGGATCCATCGCAAGCACGCCCATGGCAGCGCTTTTCTTACCGAGCCGCAGGTAAGGCTCGGCGTCGTTCGGCGTGATGAAGGCCAATGTGCCCTTGTCGCCGAAAATCCAGGCTTCGGTCTTGCTCGGCGTGTGTCCGAGGACCGACGAGAGCAACAGACGATACTGACCGCCCTGCTGCAACTGGCCGGTGACGTCGACATGGTCGGGGATGGTGATCGGCACGCGCGCGCCTGACGCGTCCCGGCGGTGCTTCACCACCACCTGACCGACGGCGAACGCGCTTGAGGCGTGACCGACCCAGCGCGCCATCTGCTCGTACCAAATACCGAGCGCCATGATGTTGTTGCCTGAGAAATCGCGGCTCTGCCGCCAATGCAGCGGCAGGTCCGGATTCGGATAATCGCCCATGGACACGCAGAGATTTATCGCGATCACGTTGCCGATCGCCCCGCCAGCGATCGTGTCGGCGATGGTTCGGTCCACCGGCAGCGTCATTGGCGCCGGCACGATCTGTGCAATCTGCGACGGATTGCGGCGCGATGCCGCCAGCATCGCATGGGCTTCTCGCGCGTTCATCGCCATCCGAGCCTCGCACAGCACGTGCTTGCCGGCATCTAGCGCGGCGATCGTCATCTCGGCATGCATGTACGGCCAGGTGCCGATGCACACCGCATCGATGGTCTTGTCCGCGATAATCTCGGTCCAGTCGCCGTAAGCCTTCGGGATGTCCAGTTCCTTCGCCGCCTTTTCGCTCGACGCCAAACTACGGTTGGCAACGCCGACAATCTCGACGCTGTTCTGCGTGCGTAGGCCAGGAATGTGCCTCGACCGCGTGTTGGCGCCGGCGCCGATGATACCAATGCGGAGAGTGTCTGTTGCCATGGGTGGTTCATCCTGGTTCGTGCGACGTTTGGAATGGCTCACAAGGAGTATTCCACCATCGTCACTGCCAGGCTCGACGTCAATTTCGGTCGGTTGAGAGAAGTGCGACAGCGTCGATCAGGGTGCTGTCAGGATACGGAGCGCAATGATTCCGTGGGCATTGTCACATGAACTGGTTTACCCGCGTTGTGCCGTCGCCCCCCGGCCGTGACGAGGCGGCTCCGATCCGCCAAAATCTTTTTGTCGGCAACTGGAGGGGGGAGCGGACATGGCACGCTTCGACAACAAGGTGGTGCTCGTGAGCGGCGGGGCGCGCGGCCAGGGTGCCGCGGAGGCCCGCCTGCTGGTGGCGCAGGGTGCGAAGGTGGTGATCGGCGACGTGCTGGACAATCAGGGCCAGGCGCTTGCGGTCGAGCTCGGTCCGGCCGCGGCCTTCGTCCGGCACGATGTGACCTCGGAAGCCGATTGGGCCCGCGCCGTTGAGGCCGCCCAGAAGCTCGGCGGCCTGCACGGCCTGGTCAACAACGCCGGGATCTACCAGCCTGCCGCGCTGATGGAAACCGACGAGGCGCTCTGGCAGCGGCACATTCAGATCAACCAGTACCGGCTGCTTCCTCGGCATGAAGGCGGTCGTGCCGGCGATGGAGCGCTCGGGCGGCGGCTCCATCGTAAACATCTCGTCGGTCGCGGGCCTCAAGGGCTCGCCCGGGTCATTCGCCTACGCCGCGACCAAATGGGCGCTGCGAGGGATGACCAAGTCGGCGGCAATCGACCTCGGCGGCCGCAAAATCAGGGTGAATTCGGTTCACCCCGGTCCAATCGACACCGACATGATTGCGTTCCGCACGCCCGAGCAGCGCGATGCGCGGATGAAGCAGGTGCCGATGCACCGCCACGGGACGCCGGAGGAGGTCGCGCAGCTGGTGGCATTCCTGCTCTCCGACGAGAGCAGCTACATTACCGGCGCGGAGATCGCCATCGACGGTGCTTCATCGGCATAGCCCCCAGTGTCGGGCTGCTGCATTGACGGAGAGCTTGCAGTGCGCGGCACATGAGGTTTCGTAATTCAGGAATTGTGGAGCAGTTGCATCAACGGCGCCGCACTGAATTTCACGTCGACCTGATAGTTCCGCCCATCTTCGGCGGTCGTGCCAGGCTGCGGGGAAGGCCTTGGCGATGAAAGGGGAGGAGAGACGACATGAGTGGCTCTAGCGTGCGGCCTGGAGCTTTGCATGATCGCCGCGCTTCGCCGCTGAGCCGCATTGGCCAATAAGTATGCGCTCGCTGAACGCATACTTCAGATCGAACGACTCATTTCTTGTCTTTGAGCGTGGCATTTTGTTTGGTCCTCCGTTGGCGGACGAGAAGGGCCGCCACGAGGACGGCCCTTCTGTTGTCACGCCGCGATGTTCAAGAGGGCTTTGGCGAGAGCCAGCTTGTCAGGGGGCACAATCGCCATCAGAGGCTTTTCGAATTCTGGTGGCATCACGAACCACGTGGCGACCCCTCTAGACTGAGGATTTCCAGCGGGTTTGTCTGGATTGCCGTTCCAGCCGGCGGCCAATCGTCGCTGCCCATCCCACTCGCCAACTGCCAGCGACCGCTTTCCTTCCTCCTGGGTGCTTTCGCCCTGATCGATCAGCACTTGGATCAGCGTCCACTAATCGCGGGGTGAACGGACTTGGCCGGCGCGATCACCAGCTGATCTGGGCCAAACTCGACCAGGTCCATGCCAAGCACCCCGATATGGTTCTTCTGCACGGTGGTTCTCCGAAGGGCGCCGAGCTGATCGCCGCCAAATGGGCTGACAATCGCAAGGTGCCACAGATCGCCTTCAGGCCCGACTGGACCCGGCACGCCAAGGCCGCACCGTTCAAACGCAACGATGCCATTCTGGAGACTCTGCCGATCGGCGTCCTACATTCCCCGGCACGGGCATTCAGGACAACCTCGCCGACAAAGCCAAGAAGCTCGGCATTCCCGTCTGGAGGTTCGGCGGCGCGGGACTGAACACCGCTCCATCGGCCAGCCGTTGACGGGCTGCGCGCATCGGGCGTTCAGTGTCCCCATCGCAAAATAGAGAGGGAACGCCATGCGCGCAGCCGTCTTCCATGAGGCTCATCAGCCGATGACGATCGAAATCCTGGAGGTTGCGAAACCAGGCGCGCACGAGGTCCTGCTGAACACCGCGTACGCTGGTTTGTGTCATAGCGATCTGCATTTCCTGGAAGGACTATATCCGATCCCGACGCCGGTCGTTCTCGGGCATGAATCCTCGGCGGTCGTCGAAGCCGTTGGCAGCGAGGTTACGTACGTCCAGCCTGGCGACCGGGTGATCACGTGTCTTTCGGTTTTCTGCGGCATCTGCGAATACTGCACCACCGGCCGGCCTAACTTGTGCTCCAACGCTGAGGTGAAGATGCCGCCCGGCAAGGCGCAGCGGTTGTTCTGGAAGGGCCAGGCGGTGGGACAGTTTGCCAACCTGTCGTCGTTCGCGGAGCAATTGCTGGTGCACGAAAACGCCGTGGTGAAGATTGCTGACGACATTCCGCTGAACGTCGCGGCACTCGTGGGATGCGGCGTCATCACGGGCGCGGGCGCGGTTACGAACACGGCGAAGGTGCCACCCGGTTCTACCGTCGCCGTGTTCGGCTGCGGCGGTATCGGTCTGTCGGCGGTCAACGGCGCCGCCATCGCCGGTGCCGATCGGATCATCGCGATCGACATGATCTCCTCCAAGCTCGACGTGGCGAAAGAGATGGGCGCTACCGATGTGATCAATGCGTCCAACGCCGATCCGGTCGAAGCGATCAAGGAACTGACCGGTGGTGGGGTAGAATTCTCATTCGAGGCGGTCGGCCTGAAGCGCACCGCCGAGCAGTGCTTCGAAGCGCTGCGTCCCGGCGGAACCGCAACGATCATCGGCATGGTGCCGTACGGAATGAAGATCGAGCTGCACGGCTACGATTTCCTGCGCGACCGGCGGATCCAGGGCTCATCGATGGGCAGCAACCGGTTCCGTGTTGACATGCCGAAGCTCCTGAACGCCTGGAAGAAAGGGCATCTGAAGCTCGACCACCTGATCTCCAGCCATATCAAGCTGGACGAGATCAATGAGGGCTACGCGAAACTCAAGACCGGCGACGTGCTGCGCCAGTTGATCGATTTCGGCGTGGCAAAATAACTCACCTCCAGTCCGCGCACCGGCGGCGTCCGGCGTGCGGACGCCGTGGAATTTGACGGGAGGCGTTTGGCCATGCTGGACGAGACCCGACGACCCGATCCGCTGATGCCGCCTACGACATCGGAACGCGCAGCCGAGGCGGCGTCCTTTCTTGCCGCAATCGATGCGCTGCTGCCTGAGCTCCGCAGCCGTGCCGCCGAGGTCGAGCAGCGCGGCATGGTGCCGGAAGACATCATACGGTCACTGACTGGGGCCGGTGTGTTCAGAGCGCTGCAGCCGCGACAATGGGGTGGGCTGGAACTCGATCTCGCAGCCTATTACGAAGGCATGATCCGTCTCGCCTCTGCCTGCACTTCCACCGGCTGGGTGGCTAGGGCTTGTCATCAATTAGGCCAAACGACGCCGGCGACGAGCTGGGCGGCGGCGAGGAAGTTCCGCGCGGTCTTCTCGTAGCGGGTGGCGATCGCACGAAACTGCTTGATCTTGGCGAAGAAGTTCTCGATCAAATGGCGCGCCGCATAAAGCTCGCGGTCATAGTCGCGCGGCAAGGACCGGTTGGTTCGTGGTGGGATCACCGCGGTCTTGCCAGCGGCCGCCAGCGGCTCAAGTAAGCGCTCGTCGGCGTCGAACGCCTTATCGGCGATCAGCGTATCGGCCTGCATCGTGGGCAGCAGGTGGTCCGCCCCCACCAGGTCGTGCGCTTCACCGCCAGTCAGGAAGAAGCGGATCGGGTTGCCCAGCGCGTCGACCAGGGCGTGGATCTTGGTGCTCAGTCCGCCGCGCGATCGGCCGATTGCCTGGTCCTTGCCGGCTTTTTTTGGCGCCGGCGCTATGCTGGTGGGCGCGCACGATAGTGCTGTCGATCATCGCATATTCGTTGTCGGCGTCTGCGGCGAGGTGCTGAAACATCCGTTCCCACACACCGCTTTTGGCCCAACGGCTGAACCGTGTGTGGACCTGTACCCCGTCGCCGAACCGCTCCGGCAGATCGCGCCACGGTATCCCGGTACGATAACGATAGAGCACGGCCTCCACGAACAAACGATCGTCTGCCGCGGTCACTCCGACCGAGCCTTCTCGACCCGGCAACAGGTCCTTGATCCGCTCCCATTGATCGTCACGCAGTCCGAAGCGCCGCATCATCGGTCAGTCTCCAACAAACTGACCGCCTATGAATTGAAGAAACTGCCGCGCCGGAATTGGTTGCGTATCGTCTGGCGCCGATTGACGGCTGAGTGTGGCAATCGGGACCGGCTCAATTCGGTGTCCGGCTGGCGCCCACCGACCGAGATCGGCTAATTGATGACAGGCCCTAGTGTCGTTGGCGTGCATCCCTGGCATGCTGCGCTGTTTGCACCCGAGGCGCAGCGTGAGCTGTGGGGCGATGACCCGGACGCGATGATGTCCACGTCCTTGGCGCCGGTCGGCCAGGTCGAACGGGCATCGGGCGGCTACCGGCTGACAGGCCGCCGGCCGTTCTCCAGTGGCGTCGACCATTGCGGCTGGGCAGTGCTGGGCGGCACCGCGCCGGATGCGAATGGCGGCGGCGTGTACTACACGTTCCTGGTGCCGAGGCGGGATTTCACGATTGATCAGGAGAGTTGGAAGGTGACCGGCCTCGCCGGTACCGGCAGCAAGACGGTGACCCTGCGCGATGTGTTCTTGCCCGAATACCGGGCGCACAGCATCGTCGACAACTATAACGGTACCGATCCAGGTCTGGCGATCAACGACCGGCCTTATTACCGGTTACCCTGGCGGCTGGTGTTTGGCTACTGCATCGCTGCGCCGGCCGCGGGCGCCGCGGCGGGCGCGCTCGAGGCCTTCATCGCCGGTAATCGCGACCGGCATTCGGCGCATGGCGCACAGCCTGTGGCGCGCAATCCGGCGTTGCACCGGCCGCTGGCCCGGGCCTTGGCGATTATCGGCATGGTGCGGCAACGCATGTCGGCCACGTGGACGGAGCTACAGGCGCACGCGTTTGCTGGCCAACCGATCCCCTACGAATGGCGGACGCAGGCGTTCTATGAGGCGACGCTGGTGCACGATGCCTGCTCGCGCGCGATCTTCGAGCTGATGGGGGTGAACGGCGGGCGAACCATGAATGCTGATGCGGCGCTTCAACGGCACTTTCGCGATATGTTGTCTATGCGGAATCACCCTGCCTCTAACATTGAGATGAGTTCCGGATTGTATGCACAGGCGATGCTTGGTGTGCCGCCACCGCCGTTCGATCCCTCGCAACGGTTCTTCCTGTAAACGAGGACACATCGACATCTCCGGCACGGACTGTGATTGACTCGCCGCGGGAGATTGGTGTGGTGCAGCCGAATGGGGGTACGCATGAAATTGGCAGGCAGGATTGCGCTGGTCACCGGCGGGCAGCAGGGAATCGGCGCCGCCATTGCGGTCGCGCTGGCCGAGGAGGGGGCGGACGTCGCGATCAGCTGGGTCGATAACGAGTCTGCGGCTGAAGCAATTGCAGGTCGCATCCGCCAGGCGGGTCGCCGTGTTCACCTGGTCCGCGCAGACGTCGCGCGGCTGGCCGATATCGAATCAATGGTTACCGATACGGTCCAAGTGCTTGGTGCGCCCGACATACTCGTCAACAACGCTGGCGTCTATCCGCGGGTGAAGTTACTCGAGATGCGCGAGTCCGACTGGGATTACGTGCTAGATATCAACCTCAAGGCTGGGTGTTTTGCCACGATCGCCTTCGTCAAGGCACTGACGGCGGCAGTCAAGCGCAGCGGCTCGGTGATTAACATCTCCTCGCAGGCGGTTCGCGGTGCAGTGCGTGGCGTGCATTACAGCGCGAGCAAGGGCGGTGTGGTCTCGATGACGCGTGCGATGGCGCTCGAGCTGGCGCCATTGAATATTCGCGTCAACGCCATCGCTCCCGGCACGACCGACACGGCGCAGCCACGCTACGGCAACACAGAAGCCGAACTGATTGAGATGGCCAGGACCATTCCGCTCGGCGGCAAAATGCTATCGCCGGATCAGATTGCGCGAACGGCAGTGTTCCTTGCCTCTGAGGATGCCAACGCGATAACCGGCCAAGTCCTGCATGTCAACGGCGGATCGTACATGCCGTGAAAGTCGCCGACTGCCGGCCCCCCCGTACCATCCGCGCCCCTGGCCGTGTATGTCCGAATGAGAGACATTGCTGGCCGGCGCGCACATGGAGAGGAAAATTATGGAACAGGAGGCGCTCGTCCCGATACTGAAACCATGCCCATTCTGCGGGGACCGGCCCCAGATTGTGCAGAGCGGTACATTCGCAGTTCAATGCGCGGATTGCGGGGCAATGGGGCCTCCGGCTCCCAACATGGAGCGTGCGGCGGTGAGATGGAACAAAAGAAAGGGCGACGATTTCGGTTAGTAACCAACCCCCAGGCCTCGGTGGTCCGTGGATGTATACTCTTCGGTAGTGACGGTAATTGTCGCGACAATACAGGAGCCCGCACGGTGACATCGGCGATGGAGACGGCGAGCGCGCTGGATCAGGCGACTCTCGATGCGTTACGGGAAAGCGTTGCCAGCGTTTTGGCGAAGCAATGCGGCAGCACGGAGCTGCACGCGTTCATCGAAGGCAAAAACGCGCTCAATAAGATGCTTTGGGCGGAAGCCGGGCAACTTGGCTGGCCGGGATTAGGGATTCCAGAGCAATATGGGGGTCTTGGCATGGGCACCCAGGGCCTCGCCATCCTGCATGGCGAACTCGGGCGGCAATCGGCGCCGGGGCCTTATATCGCCAGCTTGTCGGCCGCCCAGGCCATCGTCGAAACCGCCGGCGACGATATTCGCCAGACATGGCTGCCGCGCCTGGCATCCGGGGACATCAGCGCCGCGGTGCCAGCAACACTGGACGGACGCGGCCTGATCCGATCCGGCGCCGGCGTTTCCGGCACGTTGCGCTGCCTCGGTGCCGCCGATGCGGCATTCCTTCTCGCGCACACCGGCCATGACTGGGTGATCGTCGACCTGGCCGGGGCCGAGGTGACCTTGGCACCGATGTGGGACCGGACGCGGGACGTGATCGACGTCCGGCTGAAGGACGCGACACCCATCAGCATTTTGCCAGATGCGGCGGCGACCCGCGCGGCGCTGACACGGGCCATGGCGCTCGCCGTCGCTGCCGACAGCGCCGGCGGTGCCCGTTCCATTACCGAACGCACCATTGCCTACATGAAAACCCGCGAGCAATTTGGGCAACCGATCGCGGGATTCCAGGCACTGAAACACCGCGCCGCTGACCTGGCCACGAAGCTGGCCGTCGCGGACGAGATCGTCAGGCACGCTGTGCAGCGAACGGTGACTGACGAGCCTAACGCCGAACTGTGGGTAATGCTCGCGAAGTCGGAAGTCACAGAAGCCTGTGTGTTCGTCACCACGGACTGCGTCCAACTGCACGGTGGCGTCGGCTTCACCTGGGACTTCGATCCGCACATTTTCCTCAAGCGGGCGCGCCTGAACGAAGTGCTGATCATGGCGAACACCGCCTTGCGCGATCAGGCCGCCGCTGCACTGGCCGCCATTACGTCGTCCGGGCGTTCCGCGCTGGAGCTGGAAATATGAGCATTCTTGAAGCGCAACATGACCTGCCGGCCTTCCGCCAGGCAATTCGCGACTGGCTGGCCGAGGTCGTGCCGTCCGACTGGAAGGCTCGTATGGCTCGGGCCTCGAACGAGGAATACATCGCTTTCCAGCGCTGGTGGATGGCGGAGCGAAGCAAGGTCGGTCTCGCCATTCCGCATTGGCCGAAAGAGTACGGCGGCACTGGGCTTTCGCAACGCCACCTGGTCGCCGTTGCCGATGAGATGGCGCGCGCGGACGCGCCGCAAAATCGGCTGTTTACCATCTCGCTGATCCATATGCCCGGCACGTTGCTGCCGCACGGCACCGAAGCGCAAAAGCGCCGCTATCTGGCAGGGGTGGCAAACGGCGAAGTCTGGTGCCAGGGATTTTCCTAGCCAAATTCAGGGTCGGACCTCGCATCGCTGCGATGCCGGGCGGTGCGGGATGGCGATCATTACGTGATCAACGGACAGAAGATCTGGTCGTCGAACTCGATGTACGCCGATCACTGCCTGTTGCTGACACGGACCGATCCGAACGCGCAGAAGCACCGCGGCATCACGTACTTCATCATGGACATGCGGTCTCCGGGCGTGGAGGTGCGGCCGATCCGTCAGGCCAACGGCCGCGCGGAGTTCGGCGAGCTGTTCCTGACCGATGTCCGGATCCCGGCCGCGAACATGATCGGCGCAGAGAACAATGGCTGGCGCGTGGCACAGGCGACTCTTGCCTCGGAGCGAGGCGTTATCTCGTTCGAAGGCGGCGAGCGGCAACGCAACGAGATCGAGGCGTTTTACCGCAAATCGCTGAAGGCCGGTGCGGCGTGGTTGCGGGATGTGCAACTCCATCGCGAGTTCGTCAGTTTCCTTGCAGAAATGCAGGCGGCACGGCGTCTGCTGCGGCGCGTGCTGCAGGAGAGCGAAACGCCCGGTGCATCGGCCAGCGTCTTGCCGTCCATCGTCAAGCTGTCCTCGACGGTGTTGCGCCAGCGGATCTGCTCTTTCATGGTTCGGATCGGCGGCGTGGACGGCCAGGCTTTCGCCCTGTTGGCGGAGGAGCCATTCGGCAGCCCGATGTTCGACTTCTTGAGTGCGTTCTCCGGCACGATCGCCGGTGGAACGAACGAAATTCAGCGCAACATCGTCGCCGAACGTGGCCTGGGCATGCCACGGATCTGATTATGCCCATCACCAGGCTCCTGATCGCCAATCGCGGCGAGATCGCCATTCGCATCGCCCGGGCGGCGGCCGATCTGGGGCTTCGCTCCGTCGCCGTTTATTCGCGTGATGAAAATCAACAACCAACCGGACCTTCCGCGGACGTCATCCCGACGATGCCGTCGTCGCAAAGACCATTGGATGGCGGGTAGGCTATCCCCCAGATGGCGGGATGAGCTGGTATCTGAGAAATGTCAGTTTACTGTGTCAATGTGGGCCGAGTTGGTCATGCAACATGCGCCCGATGTGCTGCCAGGAGGTGGAGAGGATGTTTCTAATTCCGGACGGCCGATGCGCAGTCCACTGCTTCCGAGGCGGTGAGATGACCGGGCTGGCGCTGCGCATCCGGGACTTCCTGAAACTTCCCGACGGCTTGCAGTTTGAATAGCACAACCAGGTGCGGACCCTCCTCTCGCTGTCACCGCCTCGCCGACTGCTTTACGACGACTCCGAGCCGCGGACGCCCCAAGCCACGGTGTCGCCGCCAGCCACCGTCTGATGCCGCAAGTCAGCCTGCCGATGTACAATCTGCCGGAGATGCAGGCGGAGAATGCCGCCTTCTGGCTGGCAATCCGGACCGAGGCAGAACGGCTCGGCGTTATGGGCCTTCCCCCGGCACTGGACTTCGCGCGCAAACCAGTGCCCGCGCGGATCGAGCCCGACACAGTGTTCACCCAGGTGTGCGGCTGGCCGTTGCGAACCATCTACGCCGAGCAGGCGGTGGTCCTGGGCGTGCCGGTCTATGACGCGCCCCATTGCGCCGGCCCGACCCATGCCGGCGTGTTTGCCGTGCGGCGAGACGCGCCCTTCCGCTCTGTGGCCGACCTTCGCGGCTCCAGTTTCGTCTTCAACAGTATCCATTCGAATTCGGGCATGAATTTGCTGCGCCGCGTGATCGCCGAACTGGCGGGCGGCATGCCCTTCTTCGGGTCAATCGTCGAGACTCACAGCCAGCCGATCAACCTCGAACGCGTCGTCCGCGGCGAGGTCGATGCCACGTGCGTCGACTGCGTCACCTATGCGTTCTTCGCCCGCCATCGGTCCACCGTAGCGAAGCAGCTTCGTATCCTGGCCGCGACGCCGCCTACCCCCACGATCCGGTACGTCACCGCCACCACGACAGATCCGGCGATTACTCACCAGTCGGTAATATAGGCGACACTCGGCGCCTTGAAGAGTGACCGTATCAACTGAGGCATCCGCTTGATGGCGCTGAGCTGCGCTTCGATCTTCGCCTGCAGCTTTTCACCGCGCCGCAGCGGTGCTCTTGCCACACCGGTGCGTTTCATGTGGCTCCATAGCAGTTCGTCGGGGTTCAGCTCAGGCGCATAGCCGGGTAGAAAATGCAGTGTCAGCATGCCATTCGTAGAGGCAACATAGGTCTTCACCAGCGTGGTCTTGTGCGCGGGAAGTCCATCGACCACCAGATGCACAGGTTTCGTACGCCGCCGCATCATCCGCCGCAACAGCTTGACAAACAACTCAGCGTTCAGCCCGCCCTGGTAGGTGCAATACCAGAACCCACCCCGCGCATTCACCGCCGAGGCGGCACTGATCGATTGTCGCTGGCCAGGGCGCTCGACCACAGGTGTCCTACCCTTCTTGCCCCAGGTCTTGCCGTGCACGGCGTCGGCACGAAACCCCGACTCATCCCAGAAATACACCTCACCGCCTGAGGCTTTTGCCTGCATGGCAATGCCAGGATACCGTTCGCGCTGCCACGCCTCAATCGCTTCAGGATCGCGCTGATAGGCCCGCTGCAGTGGCTTTTGCGGCGTCAGTCCCAACTTGGCAAGCAATTCTCCCACCGCCGTCACGCCAAGCCGAATGCCGAACTTCCGCTCGATCAGATCGGCCACCAACGACCGCGTCCACAATCCGAAGTCCAGGCCATACTGCCGTGGATCGCGACCATTGATCCAGCGAAACACCTGTTGCTCCTGCTGTGGTGTCAAACTGCGTGGCCTCCCCGTCGCCGGCCGCGAGCGCAGTGCTCTCAGTCCCACACCAGGCTTTGCTGCCGCGTTGAGCCATCGATAGATCGTCGTGCGATTGAAGCCATAGGAGGCGACCACCATTGATGGACGCTCCCCGCCCCGCACACGCTCGACCGCCATCAATCGAATGGCTTCCAGCGTCCGATGATCAAATCCGCGTCCATCTCGTTTCATGCTTCGTCATAGCACCGCTGGCGGGCTGGTACAATAGGAATGTCGTCTTAATTATCGACTGGTGAGTAAGGCTGCGCTTGCACAGGCGCTGCGACGCGTGGCCACCGAGCCAGAATGGGCTCCCGTGCGGGCCGCGATGCTGCTGCTGGACGTCGTGCCGCCGGACCAGGTCGACTACCGGACACCATGCCGCTATGCAGACGAGGCCGTCGCGGCGGGCTATCCGCGCCTGCACTGACGCCGACGCCCCGTCAGTTTGTCCGAGGCGACTACGAAGCCACGCCAGGATGAGGGCCGGCGGCCACAACGGAGATCTGCGAATGGATCGCTTCGACCTCGGCGCCCACACGAGACGCATCTCCACCACCTCACCCGACGCACAGAAGTGGTTCAACCTTGGCCTCAACTGGAGCTATGGCTTCAATCAGGAAGAGGGTGTGAAGTGCTTCCGAAAGGCGCTTGAGTCGGACCCGGATTGCCTCATGGCCCATTGGGGTATCGCGTATGCTTGCGGGCCTTTCTACAACCTGCCCTGGCGCGATCTCGGTGCGAAGGAGGCGGAGGCCGTAACCGCGCTCGCCTTCACGAATATCGGCCTCGTACGTGGGCGATTCGATCGGGCGACGCGGGTCGAGCGGCGTCTGGTCGAGGCGCTGTCTCGCCGTTATCAGAAGCCGCACGCCGTGCCACCCGAGGAGTTTGACAGGTGGGACGACGATTATGCCGCCGAAATGCGCCGGGTCCATTACGAGTTCCCAAACGACCACGACGTGATGGCGCTCTTCGCAGAAGCGCTCATCACGCGTACGCCTCGTCGGCTTTGGGACGTCAGGACTGGCTTACCGGCATATAATTCGGATGTCGTCGAGGCTGTTCACGTGATCGAACGCTCGATCGCCCTGTCGGACGCGACCGGCCGGCCGCAACACCCGGCGATCGTTCACATGCACATACACGCGCTCGAAATGCGCCGTATGCGGAGCACCGCATACGACGCATGATACGGAGTCCGTGATTATGCGGAGTTGCGTGCCGACTCCGGAACGGACGGTGGTGTAATCCGCTGACTTTGCTTGATGTCGGATGCCACGCCATGCGCGTCGCCATCTCGAACCATCGGCTCATCGCGCTCGATGAGACCGGTGTCACGTTCCGCTACAAGGACTATCGCCGCGACAATGCCGACCGCCAAAGCACGATGACGCTCAGTCCGGACGAATTCATCCGCCGCTTCCTGCTCCACGTTCTGCCGAAGGGCTTCCACCGCATCCGTCACTACGGCTTCCTCGCCAGCGCCGGCCGCAAGGCTAACGTCGCGCGTGCCCGGGAGCTGCTTGCTGCGCCTGCACGAGTCGAGGTCGAGGACGCCGCGTCGCCGCCCGACCTGCGTCCGCCATGCCCCTGCTGCGGCGGCCGTATGGTCATCATAGAGATCTTCCAGCGTGCGGCTCGGGCGCGCGCGCCACCATCGTCACATCGCGACACCGGGACCACGGTGTCATGATCCAGCACGATGAACCTCAACCTCCCGCCGAAGCCGTGGCGCTTCAGCCAGCGGTTCGTCATGCACCTGCATCGATCACCAATGACCTGACCGCGACGATGAAAGCCGGATCGCGTTGCCCGTCGACATCACGTGGCACTGTTGCCGCGCTCGCGGACCGCGATCACCACTGCGCCGCGCCACTAAATCGCGTCGCGCAATCACCGCGCCGCCTGAACCGCTCCACCAGAATTCTCAAATCCCCATAACGTCGGGCCTGTGCCCCCGCGGGTTCGTGCTTGGGCGGTTTCCGTACGTCGGCCCCTATCCCTCACGCTCGACCCGTGCGGGCCGGCGTCCGAAAACCTTCACCGTTCCGGTCAAATGCAGTCGGTCGGGACTGCGCCCAATGCGGTCACTCAGACTGGGAGGTGATCGCCTCAGGACCAGACATTACGCCATCGCGGATTATTCAGCGGCCTCGGGTCTGCGCTTTCCTGAGCGTCATGGAGCTGACCCCGTGCACTTCGCGGTGCCCTGAGGACCGAGGACGAATGGCGAAGGAACCAGTGACCTGAGGTTTGATACGGGAGCAAGAACCGGAGTTCGCACATGCCCTCAATAAGCTACGTACATGCCAAGGTCATCGCACCAACCGGTGACCTGCGGAGCAACAATTGAAAGGCACTCGTATGAGCTTGCAAGATGATAACAAGGCCATCGTCGGCCGCTGGTTCACCGACTTCTGGGGCGAAACCTGCAAACTGGGCGTGGTCGATGAGATCGCCGCGCCGGGTATGTTGCTGAAATATTCGCTGCATGAGCCGCGGAAAGGTCGCGAAGACATCAAGGCCTTCATGACCGATTTCCGCGCAGCGTTCCCCGACCTCAACTTCTGGGGCACGGCTGCTCTCATCGCCGAGGGGGACTACGTCGTCGGCCAGTGGGAGGGTGGAGGCACTCACACCGGACCGGCATTCAACGACTTCCTCGCTGGCGGCCTGGTAGCCAACACGGGCCGAAAGATGCACTTCACGGGCATCACCGTTCTCAAACTAAAGGACGGCAAGATCGTCGAGGAGATCGGTCTGGACGACGGAGTCACTGCCCTGACCCAACTCAGGTTGCTCCGTACCGTTTGAGCACGGCAAGCCGTCGTTCGTCGGAACGGCGGCTTGCTCTCACATCGTTCATCGTTCCCGTACCGGAACGGAGTGGGCGAGGTGACGAGTTCCCAGAATTGCCGAAGCTTCTCGACACGCCAGTCAGGGGAGTGTCCAGAGAATGGGGGGATTATGCCGCGGTGGCCGACTGTTCGTCCTGGTTGGCATGCGGCTGAAACCGGTGGCCCAACCCTGAGCCGAGCGTTCCATTGTAGAGCGCGCAGCGAACCTGGAGCAGGAGATCGGCGCCTCTTCGGGACCAGCGCATCTGCTGCGACTTGTTCATTCGCCGATTGACGAGGAGAGCATGACGATGTGTGGGGCGGGTCATGCCGCTACTGCCCGGGCATTGCCCGCAGCATTGTCGTTCGCCAATCTCGGGTACCATGGGGTCACCACACGATTTGTTCAAATCTGTTGGGGTGGACGGCCCCGCGGCATCGAGTGCCAGAATTGGGGCTGTGAGCAACCAAGACCGGAGCCGTCCATGACCCAATATAAGCGCATAGGCATCGACACGTCCAAAGCCGTGTTCACGTTACACGGCATCGATCAGCAAGACCGGCCGGTGTTACGGATCAATCTCCGCCGCGCGCAGATGATCTCCTTCTTCAGGAAGCTGCCGTCCACCGTCGTCGCCCTGGAAGCCTGTGGCTCTTCTCATTATTGGGCTCACGAACTGACCGCGCTCGGCCACACGGTGCGTCTCATCCCGCCTCAGTACGTCAAACCCTATGTCAAACGCGGCAAAAACGATCGCAACGACGCCGAAGCGATCTGCGAAGCCGCCGGGCGTCCGGGCATGCATTTCGTGCCGGCGAAATCTGTCACGCAACAGGCTCAGGGCATGGTCCTGAAGGTGCGTGAGACCTTGATCGGTCAGCGCACCGCTCTGATCAACACGGTGCGCGGTCATGCCGCCGAGTTCGGCGTCATCGCTGGTAAAGGAGCCGGAAAGATCGTGCCGTTGCTCTTTGCTATTGAACAAGAGGTCGCCATCCCGCCGGAAGCCAAGGAGATGTTCGTTCTTCTGGGTCAACAGATCGACGAAATCGACGCCCGTGTCAAAAACGTCGACGCCAAACTGAACGCCGCGCACAAAGCCAGCGAGGTCAGCCAGCGTCTGGTCACCATCCCGGGCGTGGGCCCGGTAACCGCGTTGACGCTTGCCGTCGAGATCGACCCGGAGATGTTCGAATCCGGACGCCATCTCGCCGCTTGGGCGGGCCTCACGCCGAAGGAGCGTTCGACCGGTGGCAAGCAACGAATGGGCGGCATCAGCCGGGCCGGTAATGAACGGCTCCGCGTCCTGCTCGTTTCTGGTGCCACCGCGGTGATCAATGCCGCCATGAGGCCAGGTAGCCAGCAAATGACGGAGTGGTTGCGGGCGCTGCTGCTCCGCAAACCGCGCAAGCTCGTCGCCGTGGCGCTCGCCAACAAAATGGCCCGCACCGCCTGGGCGATGATGAAGCGCGGCGAGACGTACCGGCGTCCCTCCGCGGCGGCCGGAGCAGCCGCGGCGTGACCGACATTCCGTCACGTAACGATTGGGAGTGGAACCATGCCACGTCAATCAATCAGTGAAACAGCCATGACCGGCGCCGAGCGTCAGGCACGTTATCGCGCCGCGCACGCGGCTGGCGCACCGGTGGTTCGCACACGCCGCCCCACCGACCGGCGCTCCAGGATCCAACGGTGGAACGACACCATCGCCGCGGCCGTGGAGCTGCAGACCGAATATGCCGGCTGGCTGGATGCGTTGCCGGACAATCAACAGGACAGCGCGCTCGCCGAGGCCTTGCGCGCGATTGTTGAACTCGATCTCTCCGAGCTTCAGGCGGTTGAGCCGCCAAGGGGCTTCGGACGTGATTGAGCCGCGGGGTGGCCCATGTGGCATGGGTCGCGATGACGCGTGTGGCTGGGCCGGCGTTCGCCGGTCATCGCCGTAAGCACGCGTTGATGCCAGGGTGAAAGAGCTGAATGAGATGACGATCGGTCGAACCGATGATCCAGAGAACCCGATTAGCGTGCCGGCTTTCGAAGCCGCAAAATTGTTTGGGGCTGGATCGCGGAACCCATCTGGGCCAGCGGACATGGTGCCGCGTCAACAGGCCGGACACATGCTCGCAATCGATCCGCCCGTCAAAATTCTCAACGAAGCTCTTGCATCCAAGGGGCCGTCCACACATGCACGCTAAGCCGCCTTATGTCGCGGCCCTCAGCGCCGGAAGGACATCCCGTGCGATGCGCTCGAATGTCCGGACGTGCCGATCGAGCCGTGGATAGGGCAACACCAGTTCCGGAAGCCCAAGCGCGATCAACTGCCGCGCCAGCCGGGGTACTGTCTCCTCGGACTCGTATAAAGGGCTCGTGCCGCCCGCCGACGACATGTAAAAGGAGCGCCGCAGGCTGGCTGGGTCGCGCCCGATCGCGGCGCAGCGCGCATTCATCGCCGCCACGCGTTGGCGGGTCTCTTCGATCTGGGATTCGTAGGTCGCGGCAAAACTCATGGTGTTCCAGACTTCGGCGTGCCGCGCGGCGTGACCAAGCATGACCGGGCCGAGAGCGGCGATAATCAGCGGGGGACGCGGCGACTGCACCGGGCGTGGACAGAGCGCGGCGGCATCGACCTTGTATACCGCGACTCCCCGGGAAGGCGAAAATACCCCTTGCCAAACGGCCGGAACGCGATTCTACCGTCCGCATGATCCGACGCGGCTTCCTGGACGGCGAATCGCGCAAAGACCTGATTGAGTTGGCTCGGGACGGGTCGGCCGCGCATCGCTTGGCGCGGCGAGCGAACGCGCTGGTGCTGCTGGACCAGGGGATGAACTGCGAAGCCATCGCGAAAGTCCTGTTGCTGGACGACGACACGATCCGCAGCTGGTATCGGCTGTACCAGGAAGACGGGATCGAGGGCCTGGCGAGCTTCGGCTATGAGGGCGGCGCCTGCCGCCTGAACGAAGAGCAGCGGGACAAGCTGAAGGCCTGGATCAGCGATACGCTGCCGCGGACCACGCGCGAGGTGGGCGCCTGGATCGAGAAGGAGTGCGGCATCGAATACCAGGGCCGGTCTGGCCTGATCGCGCTGTTGCACCGCCTTGGCATGGAACATCGCAAACCAAAAACGGTGTCGCGCAAGCTCGATCCAGAGAAACAGGCTGCATTCATCAAGGCGTATGAGGAGTTGCTGAACCGCCTGGACGCGGATGAGGTGGTGTTGTTCGCCGACGCGGTGCATCCGACGCATGCGGTACGGCCGGTGGGATGCTGGGCGCCGAAGGACACGCCGATCGCGGTGGCGCAGACCAGCGGGCGGCAACGCCTGAACATTCATGGCGCGATCAACCTGGAGACCGGCCACACCCAGATGCTGGAGGTGGAGACGGTTGATGCAGCCAGCACGATCAGACTGATGATCGCGCTGCTGAGCATGTACCCGCGCAAGCGGGTGATTCATCTGTTCCTGGACAACGCCAGGTACCACCACGCGAAGTTGGTGCAGGCCTGGCTGGCGCGGCCGGGTTGCCGGATCAGGCTCCACTTCATCCCGACCTACTGCCCGCATCTCGACCCGATCGAACGACTCTGGGGCTTGATGCACAAGCACATCACCCACAACACGTGTCATGAAACCTTCCGAGACTTCAGCGGCGCGATCCTGACGTTCCTGCGAGAGGAGGTGCCCAGGAACTGGCGCCTCCACTGCGATGAGGTCACAGACAACTTCCGCATCATCTCGCACGAGGATTTTCGGATTCTGGCGTGAGCGGGGTATAGTAGCGACCCTGGTACCGAGGTCTCCTCCTGTGACAGCAGCCGATGGACGATCTCGACGTATTCGCCGAACCGGGCGACGCGCTCCTTCGCACTCCAGTTCTCGACGCCCATCATCCGGCAGGAGGGATCACTCTCCAGTCCAATCCCCAACCCGATGTCGAGCCGACCGCCCGAGATGTGATCGGCCGTCAGCGCCTGCAACGCGAACAGAGCTCGTGCAGGCGCTGCTGGTAGCGCGCGATGAGGTTTCCTAGGATTGCGGCTGGGCGGGGCGACGGGGCAGATTGGGATGGATTGCGTGGGTTGTAGCTCAGCGGCGGTGGCCGAGCGGCCGGACATGACTGCGCAAGGCTATCGTCGGTTCCGGTGCCGGGACTGCGACAAGCAGTTCAACGAGCGCAGCGACAGTGTCCTCAAGCGCGCGACGCTGCCGAGCGACATCATCGCGTTCGTGGTGTTCTGCCGGCTGCGCTACAGGCTGACACTGCGGGACCTGAGCGAAATCATGCTGTTGCGCGGGTTCACCGTCAGCCATGAATCCATCCGGCGGTGGGAAGCGAAGCTGTTGCCCATGATGGGCAAGGCGCTGCGCAAGAGGCGACACGGCATTGGACGCAGCTCTGGTCAGAGCTGGTACGCTGACGAGACTTACCTCAAGGTCCATGGCCGCTGGTGCTACCTGTATCGGGCGATCGATCGCGACGGGAATCTCATCGACACGATGCTGAGCGCGACCCGTGACATGAAAGCGGCTCGGAGGTTCTTCCGCTCGGCACGGTCGGTCGCCGGCTTTGTGCCGGACCGGGTGACAACCGACGGGCATAATTCCTACCCGCGCGCGATCCGCTCGACATTGGGCCGCAACGTCCGTCACAGGACGAGTGTCTACCTGAACGATCGACTGGAACAAGACCATCGCAGGATCAAAAGACGCATCCGATGTATGCGCGGCTTCAAGGAGCATGAGGCGGCAGATCGATTTTGCCGAGAGTATGATGAACTCCGCAACTTCCCCCGCAGCCGATCCCGTCACAACCAATACGTTCCAGCAACCCGCCGGCGCCGTCACTTCCTCCAGCACGCCCGCATCGCGCTCGGCATCATGCAGATAGTGTAATCAGAACTCAGGCCACGCGACGCGCGTTGTAAACGGCGCGAGACGTGACAGAACCGATTGCCACGTGCGGACGATGCCCATCCCCCCGGCAATGCTAATGAGAAGCGCTCACTATTCTGTGGGATAAACGCTTCTGAGCCGGGTTTGCCGACGCAGAGCGGCAGCAGGAGTTTCCCAGGGCATGATATTCATTTCAATACCATGGGCGGTGAAGCCATATCGCACCGCCTCCACTGCTTGTCCGTCAATGACGAACCACAAGCGAGCATGTGAAACACCGATCAGATACGAAACACCATCGGGATGCGTGACGCCGCATTCCGCGCCTACTCGTAGGGGCTCCGGAAATGTCACCACAGCCCACTTCCGTCCTTGGCATCGAATCAGGGGTGGGACAAACTTCCACCTCAACCTTGCCTGCAGTCAAACCATCTAACATCTGTTATCCCCGCTTCAGCAGGCGCGCCAGACTGTGGATTCATCAGTCCCTCGATCGGGATCGCCATAGAACCCAAAGAATTGTTCGCGGGAGCACATCGATCTCTCTCGGAGATGATCCGGCCATCCTCCATCTCCACCGTGCGATCAAAGAGGTCGGCAGAGCGTGTATCGTGCGTGACGATCGCTACAGCGGCCGCCATGGATTGTGCGATCGATTTCAGCAGCTCCATCGCCAGCCGCCCCCGGGATCTGTCGAGCGCAGCGGTCGGTTCATCAGCCAGAATCAGACGCGGATTGTTTGCCAGCGCGCGGGCAACTGCGACTCGCTGTTGCTCGCCCCCTGATAGCGAGGCGGGGTGATTGACCGCACGATGCGCGACGTCAAGCAGGTCAAGCAGCTCCATGGCGCGACGCCTCGCCGCGCCGACGGAGACGCCATCGATGATCATGGCAATTGCCACATTATCAACTGCGCTGAGAAACGGAATCAGATTGGGTTTCTGAAACACGAAACCGACGTTCCGGCGGCGGAAGTCGCGACGCTCTGTCTCGCCTGCTACCAGCTCATTGATCGGGGTTCCATCGAACAGAACAAACCCGCTGGTTGGCGCCTCTAGCCAGCCGGCGACCAGGAGCAGAGTGGTTTTCCCGCAACCGGAGGGGCCGAAGATGCCAGTCAGCTCACCTGCGTGCAGCGCGAGCGATACGGAATCGAGCGCCAGGACAGTGCTGCCGTCGCCTGCCTCATATCGCACGGAGACACCGCACAACTGGGCTACAGGTGCACCACAAATCATGCGAGGACCTCCTTGGCGCGAACGCGCAGCGCGCGTGAAATGCCGAACCAACTGCCGAGTACACAAGCTGCGATCAGGCCGGAGAAGATTGCGAGCAAGTCGCTGGACACGAACTCCAGGTGCCGCGGGAAATACGGAAACACCAACTGTGACAGGCCAATGGCGATGGCGTAGGCGCTGATTCCGACCAGCAGCGCTTGTTGCTCGATCATCGCCAGAATGAAGCTGTCGCGTGCCCCGATGAGTTTGAGCATGGCGATCTGATGCAGCTTCTCGACGGTGCTGTTGTAGATCGTCATGGCGATCACCACTCCGGTAACCGCCATCAGGAGCACCATGAAAAACAGGATCTGCAGGCGCAGGCGCCAGAGACGTCCGTCCACCAGCGCGTCACGTTCCTGCTGCGCGGTCAGCACGGTGACATCACGCCACGCGGCGATGCGCACCCCAACCTCGGTCGCGGAGACACCCGGTTGCAGGTCCAGGACAACAGCGGAAACGCGACTCGGTTGATCTGCCATTGAGCCCAATCCCTGTGCCCGGTCCAACAGAACGGCCTCGCTTGGCCGCGCGCTGGCTATGTCCAATGCATCGGGGATGGTCACGAACAGGAGGCCATCGCCGGACATGTCGACCTGCCCATGTGTCAGCCCGACAATCGTATAGTCATCGTGACCAAGATGTACGACCTGTCCCAGGCTCAGGCCGAGGCTTTGATCGGCAATTGCCTCGTAGTGAGAAGATTCGATCGGCCGGCCGGCCAACAGGTCCACCCACTCTCCTTTGTCCTTGGGGAAATCGAGGCCGGTGATGGCAATCCGAATACGGCGACCGCCGATGTTGAACTGCATGTTATTCTGTACGAACCGACGTGCCTCACGCACCCCGGCGACACCTTCCGCCCGCTGGTCCAATGTAGGCGAAATGACCGACGTCTCGGCAAACGGCCCGACGCGGCCACCTTCGCTCAGCCAGAGGTCTCCACCGATGGCGTCGATGATCGACAGCGCATCATGCACGATGCCTCGATACAGGCCGGCGATCCCGATGCACCCGGTCAGCAGGAAGCCGACACCAAGCGACGCCAGCATGAAGCGCAACGGATTGAAGCCAGTCTCCTTCAACGCAAGGAAGTTCATGACTTCACCCCGGCTGAGCCGGTCCAACGAACCGCTGCCCAGGAATGGAGACCCGCCGGGTCCGTTACGACCATGTCGCCTCGCGTGATGCCAGCCGCGACCTCGACCAGATCGCCGCAGACTTCACCGAGTTGCACCGGACGCCACTGCGCCCGTTGACCGTCACCGACGATCCACACTCCGGGATGTCCGGCCCGCGGCGCCAGAGCTGATTGCGGCACTGCCAAGGCGTCCGGAATGACACCTGTCGCAATCTTGACGGTCGCGCGCTGACCAATTGCCCAATGCGGCAGTCGTTCTGCCAGTGTGATGTCGACAATGAACTCGCGCGTCGTCGTATCCACGCTCCTGCCGAGGCGCAACACGCGTCCTTGGAAGACGCGATCCGGGAACGAGGTAAATTGCAGCACAGCCGGCTGGCCTACAGCGATCTTTCCCATCACCAACTCATCCATGCGTGCCGACACGATCAAAGAGTGCGGATCAACCAGTTCGACGATGGGAGAACCCGGCGTCAGGATATCGCCAAGGCTGTGATTGCGTAGCGTGACGATCCCGCTGACGGGCGCAAGTATGGTGCGATCGGCAAGTTGTGCCTGCATTGCTCGCGCTGCCGCGGCGGCGGCGTCGGCGGCCATGCGGGCGTGCTGGACGCTTGCTGTTGCGCGCGCCAAGTCAGCCGTTGCCTGGTCGAGCGCCGCCCGCGCCGCGTCATAATCCGCGCGCGACGTATCGGACGTTCGCAGCAGCGCGACCTTCCTGTCGAAGTCCACCTGGGCGTGGACATAGGCCGCCTTGGCACTGAGCTGAGCATTTTCTTCCTCACTGATATGCAGACCTGCCGCCGCGGCATCCGCCTGGCTCTGGGTCACCTGCTGCACCACGTCCGGCGCATCCAGTCGTGCGATCAGCGCGCCTTCCGTCAGGACGTCACCTTGTTCGACCGGCAACTGCACAATCCGGCCTTCAACACGCGCGCTTACTTCCACCTTCAGGAGTGCGTCGAGCAGACCAGGGCCAGATACGCTCACGGCAAATGGACGCGGGACAGCCTGCACCACGTCGACGTTGACTGGGACAACGTAGCGCCAACAGCCCAAACCGGCCGCGACTACCAGCGGCAGCGCCCAGTAGGGTCGAGGGCGGCGCCGTCTCACTGACGGGAGCGGCGGACGAAAGGCAATGTCGATCCGGCCGGTGATCGCGCCATCCATGGTTCGGTATCCTCGCGGATCTACTGCTTCCGCACCGCGAATAGCAGCAAGGCCAATGGGACAAGTGTTGATTGACACACAGGTGTTCAGGGCAAAATGCCGCCGGCAGCGAATTGATCGTCGTAGCCGAGTTCGGCGAATGCGAATGTCCATTTCCGAGCAACCTGCTCACGCTCGGTCGCCGATAATGTGAACCCGTTCTTTCGATAACTTGCCTGGCTGGCGACGTAGCGGCGCAGCAGGGGCTCCGCCCGCCCGAAATCTGGTAGCGACAACTCCTGGTACAATCGGGACATCTCTCCCAGCGGGTCGCGTTCCAGATCATCGAACCTCACCTTGGCAAGGTTGCGTGGTGGGATCAGCATTTGATCGGCGAAGAACTTCCGCATCATGTCCTCGTAGAGCGCATAGACGGTGTCATTCGCCGCAGAGCCGTCCAGCGACTGCAGAGTGGTGAACGCGGTGATCTGGCGATGCAGATTGCGCGTGGAAGCATAAACCTCGTATGGCGAACGATGGATGTGAACAAACTTGGCGTCCGGGAACAGCTCGAGGAGCATGCGGATACGCGCGGTGTTCACCGGGTTCTTCAGTACCAGACGACGGCCCTTGGCGTGGATCGCGGCAACTTTCAATATGCGCAGGTACCGTGCCTTCACTTCCGCCGCTATCCGGTCTGGAACGTCCCGCAACAGCACGTACGACGCGAAGAACGCGCGCGCCTTCCGTGGGAACATGAATTGCGAATAGAACGAATAGGCCGTGGTCTTGCCAAGGGCGACTTCCTCCTCCTGTGGCGAGTTGATCGGCCAGACCATGTTGTCCATCGGGCGGCGTTCCGGCAGCGCGCATCCCAACAGGTGCTTCAGCCATCTGCCGCCAATCAGCGAGCAATCGGGGGCGATGGCCTGATACATGGTCAGCCAGCCGAGCGACGGATCTTGCGCGAACAGGTTGTGCAGATGCGTGGTTCCGCTGCGCCAATGTCCGATGATGAAAACCGGCGGCTGATCGATTGAAGTAAGCGCGATCCGGCGGCCATAGCAGACGAATTCCAACAGCCGCAGTGGCTGGGTCAGCAGGCTGGTGGTGGCTATCAACAGGGCGCGCGGCCAATAGCGAAGCGATATTTCCGGCAGATGCCGCCAGAGACGGACAATGTTGGTGGGGCGGATGAAGCTGTTGAAGGTGAGTTGATAGCGAAGATTGGCCCAGAACATGCTGTTTCGCATCGGTGCTGCGCTGGATTGAGTCATGGGACGGTCCTTTGCAAAGGTGTAGCAACCTGTCCGGGAGAGAAAAGGCGACTGAATGCCGGCTCCAGCACGCTCCGCCGCATCGCACCTGGCATGATGCAGAGCAGGCGCATCAGCAGGTACTGCCGGACAGGAAAGTGGCTGACACGCTTTCGTCGCCGAATTGCGCGCAGGATCTTCGCGACCGCTTTGTCGAGGTCCATGCAGCGATCGGATGAAACACGGCCGGCGGTCATCGGGGTGGCGATGAAGCCCGGGCAGATGGTTGTGACGCTGACGCCTGTGCCACGCAGAAGCAGATCAATGCCTTGCATACCGGAATTCAGCGCCGCCTTGGACAGGCAATAGGCGGTCATTCGCGGCAGGGAGTATTCTGCGGCCAGGCTGGAAATGGCCACGATATGACCTCGGCCGCGCAGACGCATCCTTGCCGCAGCAGGCACGAGTACGTTGAACGTTCCACAGACGTTGGTGGCCAGCGCGCGCTTCAGTACGTCCAGGTCGAGATCAGGCGTGGACTGCTCCTCGGCAATCCCGGCACAGGCGATGGCCAGCTCGATTGGGCCAAGCGACCGCTCTACCATCGCAACGACGTCGTCCATCGCCTGACGATCAGTGACGTCGCCCTGGAATGGGAACAGACGCGAGGACAATTGGTCGCCGTTCAGGCGGCGGCCGACCGTGGCGACAACCGCACCCTGTTGCGCATAGTGTTCGGCCAATGCGCGACCGACCCCGGAGGATGCTCCGGTAATGAGGACAACCATTGCTCAGCCCTCGGTGATTGCAAGCCGGTCGAGATACGGATGGACCGTGCGGCGGAACAGCGGCGTCACCAGCGCCAACAGCATCATGAAGGCGAATGGGTACGGGTAGCTCGGTGCCGGTGTGTAGGTGAGGCTGTGATACGGCTCCAACGGCCGGGCATGGTGGTCGCCGTGGCGCAGCAGGTTGAACAACGCGAGATTGCTGATGCGGCAATCGATCGTCCAGGCATGGTGCGGTCGTACCGGCTCATAGCGCCCATTCACATCGGCCCGGCGACGCAGTCCGTAATGTTGGATATAATTCGTCCAATCGAGAACAAGCGCGGCGACCAGGCTTTGCAGCAGGAAGAACGCGCCACAACTCCAGCCCCAAACCGCCGCAGCCAGCACGAGCCATAGCGCCGAAAACCCGTACCAGATGACAAGTTCACTGCGCCAGATCGAGTGATCCGTGCGGCTGAGGCGGAGCCTTTCAAGGCGCAGTGCTTCGCGTGGGTTGCCAGCGAGGGCACGCAGCCAGTAGGCATACAGGGAGTTGCCGCGCCGCGCTGACGCGAAGTCACGGTCTGTACCAACGTAGCGGTGATGCAGCCGCACGTGCACAATCTTGAAGGCGCCGAGGCAGGCGGTTGAAAGCAGAAGTCCGCCAAGCGCCTGGTCGAACGGGCCGCGACGGTGGATCAACTCGTGCGCGACGGTTACCGCGAACAGGGCGCTGAACAGCCCAGTCGACAGCAGCCACCCGGCGCTGCCGACGAAGCCCAGGCCAGGATCGTTCCAGTGCGCAACGGCAAAGCCGACGGCGGTAAACTGGGCAGGCACGGCGGCGACCGGCAGCCAGCGAAGATACCATTGTCCGGCGCGCGAGGTTGGTTGCGTGGGTTGCCGCCTGGCGTCCGTATCAAACAGAAGCGACAGCATCGGAGCAATCAGGAAGGCAACGGCCAGCGGCAAGAACGCAGCCATACTGGTCCATCCCGGCGCTCGCCCAAGAACCACTGAAAGCACGATGATGCCTGGCACAGCAAAGCTGAGGAGATATCCTGGGCCGCTCATGGCGTCGTCATCAGCCGATGTGTGTGGCATTGCTTGCTTCACCCTGCATCAGAAGGCGGTCTGCACAACCGAAGCGACCATGCCCGCACTCACCGGCACGAAGGCGATGTCATCGCCGCGTTCAAGTACGCACTGCTCCTGGGCCAGGCTGATCCCAAGTGGAATGCTCGCGGAGACGACGTTGCCGAACCGGGGAAAGACTTCCAGGTAAAGTCGCTCACGCGGCACGCCAAACTTGGGCATCAGCGTTTCGTAATGCGTCCGGGATGGCGCATGTGGGAAAAACCAACGTTTCGAACCAGGATCGGCTATGGTCCGCTGGACCAGCGGGCCGATCATCTGTTCCGCGGCTTCGAACAGCTCACGGCCGAACGATACAAATTTGTTCGTGCCGTTGAGGCCAAGGCGGTTGGAGGGCGCAACGAACTGTTCGTAGCCAGGCAATGGAATTGTGCACAGGTCGGCCAGGTCGGTCTGCGACGCGTAGTCAAAGCGCCACTCCTGATCACTGGGAAGCAGAATTGTCGCAGTCGATGCCTCGCCGATGGTGAACATCGGGAAGGTGTAGGCGAGCGAATCAAGTGTCTCGAACTCCCATTTGTCATGCAGTCCGAGATGGAACTCGCCGTTGATGATCATGGCGTTGCGGAATGCGCCGCTCTGCAGCATCAGATGGGCAATCTGCATGGCGCGGATCCAGCTCATGCAGGCATCGGTCACGTCGAAGCAATTGGTGGTCCGCATGCCGCGGGCGCGCGCGTAGAAATAGGCGTTCGCCGGCTCAAGAAAGCCTCGACCGACGCCACAGTAGATCAGCAGATCGATATCCTCCGGCACCATTCCGGCGCGCGCCAGTGCATCGTCCATCGCACCGAGGATGACGTCCGCAGCCTTCTCGCCGCCGGAGATATCGCGGACATGGCGGGTCTTGGCACCGAGACGATGATACAGCGATTCGATGGCGCGGAAGAACACTGCCTTGCGGACGCGCGAGATTTGCGGATTCAACCGATCGACCATCTCGATCATGTCGTCGTTGGTCATGACGCAGGACGGCGCGCGATAGGAGATTGCGGCGATCTTCACTGGAACGGCTCCCCTCGGTATTTTGGTTCCGGCGGGATCGCTCAGACGCCGCCGGACGGCAGCGCGGTGTGTCGCACGCGAGGTCGTCGGCCGATGTGAGTTGACTCACACAGCCTGGCAGAAAGTTCTCGCGATCATCGCGGCGATCTTTCTTGCGCGGTGCGATTGGCCGATCACTCGAGGCCGCCGGCTGGTAACCAGGGGACGCATTGGATACGGTTGCTGTTATACTGGAACCGCCTGTCCCAGACTCTGAATTCGAAAGGTCGTCATGCCAGTCCGCATCATCGGTATGATCGGTGTCACGCCACCGGCACGAAGTTCGACCCTGTTGGTCATCGAGGGTGCGATTTCGCCATCGTTTGTCATCGATTTTGCACAGGCCCATGAGGCAGCGGGCTTCGACATGGTGTTGGTCGGCTATACCTCATCATCGGCCGAGGGATTTCTCGTAGCGATGCATGCGGCGGCCCACACCGAACGGCTGTCATATCTGGTCTCGCATCGGCCCGGCTTCGTTGCGCCCACCTTGTTTGCGCGCAAGGTGGCGACGTTCGACCAGTTGACCAGGGGCCGGATCGCGCTGCACGTGATCACCGGTAAGACGGATGCCGAGCAGGAAGGCGACGGCGACTTCGCACCCAAGGCCGAGCGTTACCAGCGGGCGCAGGAATACCTGCACCTGATGAAACGTACCTGGGCATCGGACGCGCCGTTCGACTTTCAGGGTCGCTTCTATCGGGTTCGTGGCGCCCATTCCGATGTACGTCCCCTGCAGACGCCGCACCCGTTGATCATGTTCGGCGGCGCCTCGGAGGGTGCGCTTGAAATGGGGGCAGCCGAGTGCGACGTCTTCGCCATCTATGCCGAACCACGTGCGACGACCGCCGAGCGTGTCGCCGAATTCCGTGCGCGCGCTGCGGCGCACGGTCGCGCGGTGGGGTTCAACATGTCAGTCCGGCCCATCATCGCCGCCACTGAAGGTGCGGCCTGGGACAAAGCCAGAAGTATCCTCAACGGCATGACGGGCGCGCTCGGCTGGTCCCGGCAGGAGCATGAGGGTGTCCGTGCGCCCGTCGACAATGCGGGTCTGCGCCAGTTCGCGCTGGCTCAGGAGAAGGACGTACACGACGAGCGGCTCTGGATGGGAATCACCAAAGCGACAGGCGCGCTGGGGAATACGTCATGCCTGGTCGGCACCGCCGAGCAGGTCTCCGATGCGCTACTCGCCTATTATCGTCTCGGCGTCGCGTCGTTCCTGATACGCGGCTTTGATCCGGTCAATGACACGGTCGAGTTCGGTCGCGAGTTGATCCCGCGCCTCAAGGTGGGGGCGCTCGAGATCGATCGCCGGCAGGTTGTCGATGCCGGTTGATCAGGCGATAAGTCTGCCATCCGCATCGTCGCGCCATTCGATGTTCGATTTGGCCGAAACCCAGAGAATCCAGCCATTGTAATCTATGGCGGCAATCGGCAATATCAGCACGCGTCCGAAGGACCAGGCGATAGCGGACGCGCAGGCGGATACGCTTCGACGCAAGGAACACCATCGCCAAAAAATCGCTTTGGTACACTGGCTTTGGCTCACCTCAGGTGCTGCATCTCAACGAGTGAGAAAGGCGAAATGCAAAAACCTGCCCTTTTACTTTTCGCTGTGCTCTGCGGCTTAGCTCACGGTGCGACCGCCGCAACCGGAGGCGCCGACATGCGCGATGCCAACCTGCGCGGCGCCCACTTGGGATCCGCCCACCTTCGCGGCGCCAACCTGAGCGGCGCAGACCTGTTCGGCGCCGATCTGCAGGAAGCCACCCTGGCCACCGCCGACCTAAGCGGAGCAGATCTGCGCGCCGCCAACTTGAGCGGCGCTCACTTGAACGGGAGCAACCTGAGCCGCGCCACCGAACTGACCGGCGCAGACCTGACCGACGCCCGGAATCTCACCCAGGATCAGTTGAATCTGGCGTGCGGCAAACCCAAGGCGCTGCCAGACGGTCTGAAACTGGATAAACCTTGCCCCCTCTGATCGGTTGACAGGTCGTCGCTAATCAGGGAGTGCCGACTGCCCTGCATCCAACGGGATAACATTCGCAGCATTACAGTGCGCCCCCCTGCCCGTTCGATCGGCTGCGTTTTGGCGGCCCCGTATGCGACGCGAGACAGGAGCGCAGGAGATACGCAATCACAACGAAAGGCGGATAGCCGCACCTGGCGTGCCAAGCGCGGAGCAGCTTGATCAGACGATACGTCTGCCATCCGCTTCGCCGCGCCATTTATGTCGACCCACTGTCGCGCGCGGTCAGCAGAAACCTGATGCCAGCGCGGCAGCCAGAGCTTGTCCGGCCTTTGTTCGGTTTCGACCTTGCCGACGCGTAGGATCCTGACACGCCGTCCCACTGCGACGCCCCGAAGGGTTTCGCGGCATCACATCGGTTCGCGGGCAGAGGATGCTACGGGATGTGGGCAGACAATGTTCGACGGTTTGCTGATATTTGGACCGGAGTTGCGAGCTCACGCTCGATATCGCGCAGGATCCGCGCTGGCACCGGCTCCGCCCGGCCGCGCAGTACCGGCGAGATGCGGCGCCAGCGCCGCGGCATCGAAACCAAGTCCGGCATGGTGCAACACGTCATCCGAAATCAGCGCTTCGCAGTCGACCTCCTTGGTTAGTCCCTCCAGACGGGTAGCGACGTTCGGCGCGTCGCCGAGCGCAGTGAAGGCGACGTGGTCCCGGAACCCGATTTCGCCCATCACCGCTTGACCGCAATGCACGCCCACGCCGAATTGGATCGGCGCCGGAAGTTCCTGCACCAGCGCGGCGTTGAGCTGTCGGATATTGCGCGCGGCCAATCCCACCGCCGTCACTGCCTGGCGGCAGGCGGTACGCGCGTCGCAATCCAGGCCGAAAATCGCCAGTACCCCGTCGCCGAGGAACTGGTTGGGCAACCCTCCGGCCTCCACCACCGCAGCCGAGATTGCCGCTACGAAGCGCCCCAGGATGAACACGTTGTCGTACGGCAACCGCGCGACGGCAAGTTCGGTGGAACCGCGCATGTCCGCGACCAGCACCGCGATGAAGCGTTCATCGGGGATCGCACGCTCCTGCCGGCGGTGCAGGAACGCGGCTTGTGCGTCCGGCGGCACCAGAGGGAGCACCGCGATGTCGGCCAGCGGGCGCAACTGGCAGGCCAGCCGGATATGTGCGGGATCGGCGCGCAGGCGGGCCAGCACGCGGCGTTCCGCTTCCTCCGGCGGCAACAGCGACGGCGTGCCCAGCACGCGCACGCGACACAGGGAGCAACGGGCGCGCGCGCCGCAGAGCCCGGCATGGGGGATGCCGGCGAGCAGACTGGCCTCCATCACACTGAAGCCGAGAGGGACGTGCTGTCTGCGGCCATCGGGATACGAGACGCAGATACGGCCGCGGTGACGCTCCACCGCACCACGCAGGACACGCGCAAGCACAATCAGCAGCAGCGCTGTGCCGTCGAATGCCAGGAAGTCGTTGCGCAGGTCGGTGAGCCAGACATTCTGTACCAGCGTCCCCACGTTCGACGGTGCCGTGGCGGCCGCCAGCCACGCCGGGTTGCGCGCCAGCGCCACGACCTTACGCCCGGCCTGCAGGTAGCCGAGCAATGCCAGCACCGGCAGCAGCACCGCGACGGCCAGCAGGGGAGCGCGCAGCCGCGCGAACCATGGTTTGACGCGCAGCCAGAATGCGACGCCCAGGCAAGCGTGCAGCCACGCGACCACGAGCAAGGTGAGCTGGACCCAGCCCAACGCCGGCGAGGCAATCCAGAACGAATACAGTTCCTGCGCATAGCCCTTATTGACGCCGAACTCGGCAAAGGCGATGCGCGTCACGGCGAGGTGGTTCGCCAGCAGCGGCGGCACCGACAGCCCCAACAGAAGCTGCGCCAGTTCCGGCGGCGTCCAATGCAGGCGGCGGCGTTCGTACAGCGCGTACAGCCCCAGCACGAAATGCACTGTCAGTGCCGAATAGAGAGCGATGGTGCCGATCCAGCCTTGCCAGATGAATTTTTGCACCAGCAGGCCGCGCTCCATCAGAGCCAGCGAGACATTGCCGAGTGCATGGTTGGTCAGATGCAACGATACATACAGCATCAGGATCATACCGCTGCACAGCCGAACCTGGCGCACGCCGGAAGGCCGAATTTGACGAATGGTATTGATCGGCGACGCCACCATGCTCTCTCCCCGCGTCCTCCCTGGGGCTGACGCGAGGGTAGCTTATGGCAGAACATTCCCGTATCGTCGCCGTGTGGTACTGACGCCGCCGCAAACCGCAGTCCTGGAACAGCTTGGTCGCCATCCACTGCTACGACAGTTGGCGGGCGACGATCTGCGCGTGCTGGTGGGCAATGCGAGCGTGCGCGTGTTGGATGAACGGGCCGCACTGTTCGCGCAGGGCGACGAAGGCCGGACGGTGCTGGTGGTGATCCACGGCTACTTGAAGATGTCGGCGGTCACTGCGGCCGGGCGCGAAGTGGTACTGGATGTCGTGGGCCCCGGCGACGTGTTCGGCGAGTTGGCGGTACTGATGGACCAAGGGCGTGCGGCGACGGCTACAGCGGTGACACCATGCTCCGTGTTGTCGATCGACGGACGAGCCTTCCGCGCAGCGCTTGGGCGATCGCCGGAGGCGATGTTCTGGGTGATCCAATTGCTCGGTCGGCGTCTCAGCAAGACGACGCAGCAGTTGACCGACGGGCTGGAGCTGCCTGCGCCGGCGCGGCTTGCCAAGACGTTGCTGCAACTTGCGGCGTTGCATTCGCGGCCGGCGGCAGCCGGGCTGCAGATCAACCTGCCGCTGTCGCAGCGGGAACTGGGCGCCATGACCGGGCTGATCCGGGAGAGCATCAACAAGCACCTCGGGACGTGGCGCGAGGCGGGTTGGCTGAGCCAGGCCGGGCGCACCATCACGCTGCACAACATTTCGGCGTTACGTGCGCTGGCGGCGGGCGAAGGCGAGGGCTGAGCGGGCAAAGGACGCGGCCTACCGCGCGCCTTTGCGCAGCGCACGTATCGCACATCGTATGGTCCTTGCGGTACGGCGCTGCGCAGTGAGCATCGATGCCAAGGCTTGCAAGTGTTTGTTGTCGCCGGTTGTGCGATGCCTCAGGACGGTGTTTGTGTCCGCCGGCGCCGCATGGGCGTGATCAAACCCAGGCCCAGCAAGCCGCTGCCCAGGATCGCCAGCGATACCGGTTCCGGCGCAGCGACCGAGGTTGCCGTGACCGAGGAGGCGAAGCTTTCCGTCGTACCCGTAGGTGCGGAAATGTCGACAAACTCCGACAGCGAAAATGGCCCTGGCACGGAGGCAAAGACCGCCGTTGCCGGATCGGAGAAGCCCACCGAAAGCAGAGACGAAGGGTTGGTGAATCTGCCCGATGCGATCAGTTGCGCGGTGCCGAACGGATTATTGGCTGGATCGAGATACACGTTCCAGGAAAGCGTGCTGAGCGGTCCAAGAGCGCCGCCGATAGACGCCGAGACTCTGGAATGGCCAGTCGGATTCGAAAGGTTGAATTCGGACGTCGAAATTGGCAGCGGGTCGAAGATGCCTAGGGTCAAATTGCCATTGAGTTGCAGCACCTGTTGCTTCGCGCTTCCGACGACGGGCGCACCATTGGCGCTGACACCGCCGAAGGAAATGCTGCCAGTGGTGACCGGCACTGATGCCGCCGGGCCATCGGTGAATTCCAATGTCGGAGTCAACGGCGCCGCATTGGCGTTAATGGCGCCGAGTGCGGTCGCAGTGACCAGCATCCCGGCCAGGGAAAGTGTACGCATGGTCAGGGTCTCCTCATGTTTGCTGTGTTGACGCGCTCTGTCAGTGCAGCACGTTGCACACACTCATAAAGGCCTTGTGGGAAGGTGGATGTGAGTTGACTCACATCGTGCGCCGGATCGTATCGACGTTTCGCGGGATCGTCACAGAACCGCACGCACGACATGGCAAGACACGGCGTGTCGGCGCGGCCGGTCGAATGTCAGCCACATTATTGTCTGGCATTACCTTGCCGCTCCTGTGAGTTGACTCACACCGCCACGCAAGCGGCTGCGGCAAATGAGCCTCGAGAAATGGAGACTCATCGCCATGCATCGCACTATCTTCGCGCGACACCTCGGCATTATCCTGAGCGCTGCCGGGGTAATCGGACTGGCCACCGGCTCGACTGCCCTGGCCGGCCCGATCACCGGCAGCGGTTTACCGATCGCAACTGAACAACCGTTACTTGGACTCACGTATCTTGTCAGCACGAGCGCCAGCAATATTGCCGACCTCGGTCAGGTTGTACTGTTCGCCGGCAATTACGCTCCTGGTGGATTTGCCGTTGCCAATGGACAACTGCTGCCCATCAGCCAGAACCAGGCGTTGTTCTCACAACTCGGCACGACATATGGCGGCAACGGCCTCACCAATTTCGCGCTGCTGAACCTGTCGGGCCGCGCCGTCGTCGGCACCGGCCAGGGCGTCGGGCTTACCAATCGCAGCCTGGGCAGCGTCGCCGGTGCCACGACAGAGACACTGACCGCCAACGAGTTGCCGCCCTTTGGAGGGGCGAGCGGGATCACATCCGGCAGCCAGCCGATTTCGACGTCGCAGCCGTCGCTCGCGCTGAACCAGGGGTTGGTCACGCGGGGCTTCTTCCCGTCGCCGACGGGCGCACAGGCGCAAGGACCGGTGGTCGGCCAAGTGCTGACGTACGCCGGATCCACGCTGCCGACCGGCCAGATTCAAGCCAATGGTGCGCAACTCCCGATCATCCAACAGCAGGCGCTGTTCTCGATCATTGGCAACACCTACGGGGGCAACTTTCCCGTCACGTTTGCGGTGCCGAACCTCGCCGGGCGTGCCGCCACCGAGGCCGGCGCTGCTCCCGGCCTGCTCTCTCAGACGCTCGGAGAAAATGCGGGTGCCCAAGACACCACGCTCACGGTGGCCAACCTGCCGCCACAGCCATTGACGCTGGCCAACGGCAGGACGTCGATCCTGGGCGGAGGTCAGGCATTTTCCGTGCAGCAGCCGTCGCTCGCGTTGCATTACATCATCGCGGTACAGGGCCTGTTTCCCACGGTGCAAGGGGTAGTTCCAGATGACGTGCCGTTTCTCGGCGAGATCAGCCTGTACGCCGGCACCGTAGCGCCGGCGGGCTGGGAATTCGCCGATGGTCAGCTGCTTTCGATCGCACAAAACCCAGCATTGTTCGCCGTGACCGGCAATACCTTCGGCGGCAACGGAATCAGCAACTTCGCGCTGCCTGATCTGGTGGACCGGCTGGCGGTCGGCACCGGAAATGATATGACGCTTGGCGAAATGTTCGGCAGCGATTTCGCGACGCTGAATTTTGCGCAACTGCCCGCAGGGTATCCCGCCAGCGTCACAGTGGCCAAGAAAGTTCCGGAACCATCATCGGTAGCCATCATGCTGATCGGACTGCTTGGTCTCGGCTACGGACGCCGACGTCGCCGCACCGGATCTACGGTCTTCCTAATTCGGCGAAGCCAGAACCAATGGATCTGTCAGCCTTCGCGCCCGCTCAGTGCAACGTTCCTGAGTTGCAGAGCCTCCGGGTTCAAGCAGCTTCGAGAATACCGAGCGCGATGGCTGCCCGGCGCATATAGTGAAAGCGCCGCACAGCTGCGGGAACGTGTTGGCACATGCGAGATCGAGAGCGGAGGAAGTTCCGGAGTTCGTCGTGACCGCGGCAATGCCGCCTTGCTGATGGCACACTTTTGAAGCCGAGCATCGGTCGACATCGCCCCTTGATGCCACGATGATCCTGTTCACGGCGATTGTTGAGATAGCAGTTTGTCCGATGCCGGACGCGGCTGCCGAGCTCCGTCCGGACGGCCCGCGGATGGGCATCGTGGCCATCCGTCGTGACCCGGTCGGGGATCACACCGGTGACGGCCTTTGCTGATCGAAAGAAACGCTTGGCCGCAGCTAGGTAGATCGCCGGCGGCGATCGAGCTCTGCAACTGCGGCAGGCTGAGCGCGGAGGCCGATGCCAATGTCGCCCACTGCCCTGTCAGCTCCTCCATCGCGAGCATGGGATAGCCACCGTAGGTGATTGAACTGTAGCCGCCACCTAGCGTAGCCACTGCTTTTTCCAAGACCTGGACCCAAATCTCCTTCTGCCCATCGACCACGTCCTGCGTGGCGCCACTGTTGACTGCATAGGTGTTGTCGACGGTGACGGAAGTAGCCTTTAGGGATGTCGTGGCGAACCCGGGCAATTGGCCCGTGGCGGCGTCCAGATAGAGCGTTACCGTCTCGGTTCCATCGGCATTGGCGTGGATCATGTTCATGATTGCGTTTGGGTGCCACAGCGCGATCTCACCGATCGATGACAGCAGGAAGCAGTCTCCGATCCCCCCCTGGTGGATGTCGTTGATGGTGATCAGCGTAGAATCACACGCCTCCTGCAGGTAGAGCACCTGAGGGAGCGGAGCCGTCGCCGTGGTTGGGGCTGCTGCCGTCGCGACGGAGAAGCCCGCCGCCGCAATGCGACTGTGGTATGGGCCCGTCGGGGCCTCATAGGCATAAAGCGTTCCAGGATACTGAAAGTCGCTGGTGACACCGCCGACACCTGCGCCAGTTCCGATGGTTCTGTCAGCCTTTGCGCCAACGGATGTATCAGGCACGCTGCTGTTCGTTGTGGGGATTGGATCGGAATGCGGTGCTCGGCATGTGGATCGACGACGATCAGCGAACGGCCTGAGCGCACCGCACAAGGCTATCGCCGGTTCCGGTGCGCGAACTGCGGCAAACAGTTCAACGAGCGCAGCACCGGTGTGCTTAACCGTGTGCAGTATCCGAGCGATGTCATCGCCCTCGTGGTGCTCTGGCGGCTGCGCTACAAGCTGAGCCTGCGGGATCTGGCCGAGATGTTCCTGACCCGCGGGTTCATCTTCAGCTATGAAGCGGTGCGCGATTGGGAGGCTAAACGGAGCTTCCTCGTGCATTTGCGATGAAGTTGTTGAAAGGACTCGCAATATCGGTTGAGGTGGTCCAAACCGTGGCCATGTAATGTCATATTTGAGACTTGTACCACGCTGTCAGATATGCGCATGCTCTGCCATGTACATCGAAGCCGTTCCGAATTGGAACTCGCCGCCCGCGATCCTGCTGCGCGAAAGCTACCGCGAAGGTGGCAAAGTTTGTAAGCGGACACTGTGCAACCTTTCCGACTGGCCCACAGCCTACATCGAAGGCCTGCGCGGCGTGTTAAAGGGCGGCACGGTCATCCCTGCCGAGCGTGATGCCTTCACCGTCATCCGCAGCCTGCCGCACGGCCACGCCGCCGCCGCGCTCGGCACCGCGCGTAAGATCGGCCTCGACCGCATCCTCGGTCCTGCTGGCGATCGCTGCCGCGACCTTGTCCTCGCCCTGCTGGTCAGTCGCATCCTCGATCCTGCATCCAAACTTGCCGCCGCTCGCGCGCTGTCGCCAGCCACTGCCGCATCGAGCCTCGGCGAAGTGCTGGGTCTTGGCGAGGTCGATGAGGACGAACTCTACGCCGCACTCGACTGGCTGCTGGAGCGCCAACCCGCGATTGAGGCCACACTGGCCAGGCGCCATCTCACCCATGGCACGCTGGTGTTGTACGACGTGTCATCGAGTTACATGGAAGGGCGCTGCTGCCCGCTTGCCAAACGTGGCTATAGCCGCGATGGCAAGAAAGGCACGCTGCAGATCATCTATGGTCTGCTCTGCGCTGCCGACGGCTGCCCTGTCGCCATCGAGGTGTTCGATGGCAACACCGCCGATCCGACGACGTTGGCGAGCCAGGTCGAGAAGCTCAGGCAGCGCTTCCAACTCGACCACGTCGTGCTGGTCGGCGACCGCGGCATGATCACTCAGGCGCGGATTACCGAGGACATCAAATCGGCAGGCCTGGACTGGATCACCGCATTGCGCGCGCCGGCGATCAAGGCGCTGGTGGAAAGCGGCGCGTTGCAGCTCTCACTGTTCGATCAGCGCGACATGGCGAGCATCACCGCACCGGAATTCCCCGGCGAGCGCCTGGTGGTCTGCCGCAATCCCGATCTCGCCGCCGAGCGCACCCGCAAGCGCGAAGACCTGCTCGCCGCCACTGAGCGTGACCTTGCCCGCATCCAGGCGGCCGTCGTCCGAAAGCGCGATCCGCTGCGCGGCACCGCCGAGATCGCACTCGCGGTCGGCAAGGTGATCAACAAGCATAAGATGGCCAAGCACTTCGATCTCGACATCGCCGATGCCGCCTTCAGCTTTGCACGCAAGACCGCCGAGATTGCCGCCGAGGCGGCGACCGACGGCATCTATGTCATCCGCACCAGCCTGCCGGCGGAGGCCTCCGACGACACGGCAACAGTGCGTAGCTACAAGTCACTCGCCTTGGTGGAACGAGCCTTTCGCTGCATCAAAACCGTCGATCTGCACGTCCGCCCTGTCTATCACCGGTTGGCCGGCCGGGTCCGCGCCCACGTCTTCCTCTGCATGCTGGCCTATTACCTCGAATGGCACATGCGGCAGCGCCTGGCACCAATGCTGTTCGACGACACCGACAAGGATGCCGCCGAAGCGCTGCGCACAAGTATCGTGGCGCAGGCGCAGCGCTCACCGGCCGCTGTCGCCAAGCAGACCACAGGCCTCACTGAGGACGGGTTGCCGGTGCACAGCTTCCACTCGCTGCTGGCCGACCTCGCAACCTTGGTGCGCAATACCATCATCACCGCAATCACACCGCGTTATCCACTCACCGTGCTGACCAGGCCAACACCCATCCAGCACAAGGCATTCGCCCTCCTGGGCATCCCGGTGTAGCCAGTAACTTACCTCGCCATACACGAATTGTGCCGCCAATTCAGGCCCTTGCGCCTGTTGCATGGAGGAAGCTCGGGCTAAACTGACGCCGGCGCTTGCCGAGCACCTGCGTCGGCGACGCAGAGGCAGGGTTGGCCCCAGCTGGTACGTTGATGAGACATATATCCGGGTGCGGGGCCAATGGCGGTATCTCTATCGCGCGATCGATCGCGACGGCGCTTTGGTCGACGTCATGCTGAGCGAACATCGTGACCTTGCCGCCGCCAGGGCATTCTTCCGGTCGGCCAAGGCGGTGACCGGCGTCACTCCGGATCGGGTCACGACCGATGGACATGACGCCTATCCGAGAGCGATCCGGACCGAGCTGGGCAAACACGTGCGGCATCGGATGAGCCGATATCTCAACGACAGGCTTGAACAGGACCATCGCGGCATCAAAAGCCGATGTCGGCCCATGCTTGGACTGAAGAGCACTGTATCAGCGACGCGCTACTGCCGCGGCTATGACGAGCTCCGAAACTTTCTGCGATGCCGATCCCGAATGCGCGAACATGTTCCCGCCGCCGTGCGGCGCTGGCGGCATATGCGGAAGACCGCGACTGTCCTCGCTGTCCTGGCAACAGCTTGAGTGCTGGCGTCGATGGCCGATACTTGCCAAACTCAACGGCACGAAAACTGACAGAACCGACTGAAGCATGCTAGCCACGCCGGACGAGCGACGCCGCAAATGCTCGGCTGTAGCGGGACACCATGCGACTGGCGATACCGGATCTGATCTCGAACTCGTATTTCCCCGCGCTGGCGGCAGCGGAACTCGGCTGCTTCGCGCACGAGGGTATCGATGTGTCGGCCGAACTCATCTTCCCGGTCGATCGCGCCTACGCGGCGTTGCGTGACGGCGAGATCGATTTTGTCGGCGGTGCCGCGCACGGCGCACTCGCCGCGTTTCCCGCATGGCGTGGGGTCAGGCTGCTCGGCGCACTGGCCCAGGGCATGTACTGGTTCCTGGTGATGCGCGCCGACCTCGGCATCGCGCGCGGCGACCTGGCGGCGCTCAGGGGGCGACGGATCGGCGCCGCACCCTGGGTCGAGATGGGACTGCGCCGGGTGCTGGCCGCGGCCGGAATCGACCCGGAGCGCGAGCAGATCGAGATCGCCCCGGTGCCAGGTGCGACCGGCGCCACCGTCAATTTCGGATTGACCGCGGCCGAGGCGCTGGCGGCCGGCAAGATCGACGGCTTCTGGGCGAACGGCATGGCGACCGAGATCGCGTTGACGACGGGCACCGGCAGCATCGTGCTCGATGTCCGCCGCGGCGACGGCCCGCCGGGGTGCTTCGACTACACCATGCCGGTGCTGGCAACCACCGAACGGCTGATCGAACGCTCGCCGGAAACCGCCGCGGCAGCGGTGCGCGCGTTGGTCGCGGCGCAGTCTGCTCTGAGGCAGGACGTGTCGCGCGCCACGGAAGTGGGCCACAAGCGATTTCCGCCGCGCGAGGCAGGGCTGATTGCCGGCATCGTGCGCCGCGACCTGCCATTCTACGATGCCGCCATCAGTGAGGCGTCGGTCGGCGCGCTGAACGCGTTTGCCCGGGATATCGGCGTGCTCTCCGGCGACGTTCCGTATGACCAGATCGCCGCGACGCAGTTCAGCCCCCTGTGGGCGGTGGAGATTGCAACGACACCTCGCCCCGCCGTCACCTGACGCGGATCGGACTACCCGCCATACCGCGCCACCAGCGCCAGCCACAGAGCGGCCGCTTCCTTCACGCCCGGATCGCCGGCCGCCTTCTGGCGAACCGCCGTATGGACCATCACCAGGTGTGATGCCGGATCGACGTAGATCACCTGGCCATGAACCCCCAGCAGAGCAAACTGTCGTCGCGCGCCCGGCAGCAGCCATAGCTGGTAGCCATAGCCGTAGTATGCAGTGGCGGCGTATGGCGCGAACTGCGGTGCCTGCACGCTGGTGGCGTCGAGCAGCCACCGGCGGGGAATGATTTGCCTGCCATTCCAGGCTCCATCATGTGCCAGCAGCAAGGCGAACCGAGCCCAATCACGCAGCGTGGCGTTGAAGCAGCAAAACGCCACTTCCTGTCCGCTGGTATCGACCACCCAGCGCGCATCGGCCTCCGCGCCCATCGGTTGCCAGATGCGGGTCTGCAAATAGTCCGCCAATGACGTATGCACCGCATGACTGACGACGAGCCCGAGCACCTCCGTCTCGGCGCCGGCATAGTGGAACCGGGTGCCAGCCGGCACCTCGCGATGATTGAACACCGCCACCGCCGTGGTGGGCGGGACATTGCCAATGAACAGCATCGTCCCAAGCCGTGCGCTGTCATCGCTGCCGTTGTACACCTCGGTAAACGCGACGCCGGAAGACATGTGCAATAGCGCGCGGATCGTCGTGTTGCCGTATTCCGTACCGGCCAGTTCTGGCACATAGTCTGCCGCCGGCTCATCGATCGAATGGATGGCCCCTTCCGACACCGCGATGCCAAGCAGCATGGCTGTCACGGTCTTTGCCATCGACTGCGACAGAAAACGATCATGATCGGTGCGCGCATAGCGGTAGTGCTCGAACAGGATCGTATCGTCGCGTGCAATCAGCAGGCCGGTCGTCGGATTGCGGTCGAGGTAGTCGTCCAGTGTGTAATTGACCCCCTGGTACTGATAGCTGAGCGTGATCTCGTCGGCCGAGCGGCGCAGTTCCGACGGCACTGGCGCCTTTGCCACCGAATGCGACGGCCAAAGCGTATCGTAGTGGCTGTAGTCGCCCACCATGAAGCGTTGCGGCAGCAGGGCCCCGCCACGCTGCGTCGGATAACCTTGCCCCGAACCGTAACCGGCGGCGTCCGGCCCGGTGTCGGAGAATACCGGTCCGGTGGCCGCCGTTCCCTGCCGAAGTGGCACGAGAAGCGCCAACGCCATGATGATCGCGAGCCACGGGACGGTCCGACGTTGCATCCGGTCACCTCAGCGCACGATGGCTGCCAGTAGCGCATCCAGCCGCAGGCGACCTGCCGGCAGCGCCACCAGGCTATCATCACACCAGTCGAGGTAGCCCTCGTCCAGGGCCTGCCGCAGCACAGCCGGATCCAACGCTGCGTCAAGTGCCATGCCGGTGCGTGCCGCAAATCGCGCGCGATCAACCCCTTCGGTCAGACGCAATCCCATCAGCAGCATCTCGCGCGCGCGGTCAGTCGACTGCAGCGCGATCTGTTCGACCATGCCGTGTCCATCGCGTTCCACAAGCTCAGCCCAGGATTCCGGAGCCCGATGACGCCGCGTGGCAACCAGCGTAGTTGTGTTCTCGTTTGACGATTGGACATCGCTCGCTTGACCGTCATGGCCGGGCTTGTCCCGGCCATCAGTTGCGGCACCCTGCCGGTTGTGATGGCCGAAACAAGCCCGGCCATGACGGGCGGGCGGGGGGTTTGGCGAGTCAGTCGTTACACTGCTCGATGCTCCGGCCAGCGTGATCCTGCCATGCGCACCAGGGCCAACGCCGGCGTAATCCCCGTAGCGCCAGTAGCTGAGATTGTGCCGACTCTCTCCGCCGGGCACGGCGTAGTTCGACACCTCGTAGGGCAGCAGACCGAAGCGTCCGGCGGCTTTCGCGGTGGCCTCGTAAAGCGCGGTGGCAGTGTCATCGTCCGGCAGCGCAAGCTCGCCGCGCCGGTGCATGGCCGCGAACTTCGTGCCTGGCTCGATGGTGAGCTGGTACAACGACAGATGGTCGGCCGCCAGGTTCAGCGCACGGTGCAGTTCCGCGCGCCATTCGGCCAGGGTCTGGTTCGGCCGTGCATAGATCAGGTCGAACGAAATGCGTGGAAAGATCGCCCGTGCCGTCTCCAGCGCAGCAATTGCCTGCGCCGCGGAATGCTGCCGTCCAAGCAATTGCAGTGCCGCGTCATCGAGGCTCTGCACGCCGACCGACACGCGGTTCACGCCGGCTTCGCGAAATGCCGCGAAGCGTCCGGCTTCGACGCTGGTCGGATTGGCTTCCAGCGTGACCTCGATGTCGTCGGCTGGTTCGAAATGGCGCTTTGCATCGGCGATTAGCGTGGCGACGGTTTCCGGCGCCATCAGGCTCGGGGTGCCCCCGCCGAAGAAGATCGAGGTCAATCGGCGGCGGCCGAGACGGCTCGCCTCCCACGCCAACTCGCGCTGCAAGGCGATGCGGAAGCGGTCTTGCGGGATACGGTCCCGGACATGCGAGTTGAAGTCGCAATACGGGCACTTGGCCAGGCAGAACGGCCAGTGGATATAGAGGGCGAGCGGTTCCATTCCGGGGAGAATATAGGATGTCCACGTCAGAAACCGGCAGTTCGGTGGAGCGCGTACGCGCGGCGCTGCTTCAGGCGGGCCATCTGGACACGATCACGCAGTTTCCCGCCGGAACGCGAACCGCTGCCGATGCTGCGGCGGCGGTGGGTTGCACGGTGGCGCAGATCGCCAAGTCGATCGTGTTCCGCTGTGGCATGCGGGCGGCGGTCGTGATCACGTCAGGTGTGAACCGCGTGGACCAGGCGAAGGCCGCTGCGGCACTGGGTGTGCAGCTTGGTCGGGCGGATGCCGACTGGGTGCGCCAGGCAACCGGCTTTGCCATTGGCGGCGTGGCGCCGCTGGGGCATCTGACGCCGCCGCTGCTGCTGCTGGACGAGGACCTGCTGCCGTTGGAGCCGATTTGGGCAGCGGCAGGGTCGCCGCGCCATGTATTCCGCACCAGCGCCGCAGAGCTGTTGCGGATCACCGGTGCGCGGGTAGCGGCGGTGCGGAGCGGCTAGCGGCCGTTGACAGTGTCGGCAATGTCGGCAGGCACGACACCATCAGCTGAGCGAATGCGCGGGCGCGGTGACTGACGGCGTGCTTTTCCGCCGCGTCCATCTCGCCGAATGTTGCTGAGGCGCCGGACGGGAGGAACATCGGATCGTAGCCGAAGCCCTTGGTGCCCCGCGGCGGCCATATCGCCGTACCGTCGATGCGGCCTACGAACGTCTCCGTATGTCCGTCCGGCCATGCGAGGCACAGCGCAGCAATGAACCAGGCACGTCGGTCCTCGGCATCGGCCATCTCGCGATGCACCCGCGTCATCGCTGCGGCGAAATCCTTCGCATCGCCCGCCCACCGTGCCGAATGCACGCCCGGCGCGCCGTGCAGCGCGGCGACGCAGAACCCCGAAATCATCTGCCAGCGCCGGCAGTCCGCTTGACCGCGCCGCCGCGAGCGCCTTGATGCCCGCGTTGCCGACGACATCCGGCGCGTCTTCCACCGGCTCAGGCAAGCCGAGAGCACCGGCCGAAACCACTGCAACGCCGTGCGGACGCAACAGGTCGGCAAGCTCGGCAAGCTTGCCAGGATTGTGGCTTGCCAGAACCAGCCGGCCGCGACATCAAGCCGTGGCAACGGACTGGCGCTGCGCCTCGAACAGCGCTGCGGCGCCGGTCCGCGCCAAGCCAAGCATGCCGAGGAACTGCGCCTCGCTGAACGCCGATTTTTCCGCCGTGCCCTGGATTTCGACGATGCCACCGCTGTCGGTCAGCACAAAGTTGGCATCCGCGTCCGCCGAGGAATCCTCCGCGTAATCCAGATCGAGCACCGGTTCGCCGCCGCATACGCCGCAGGAGACCGCAGCCACCTGCCCGATCAACGGTGACTTCTTGATCACGTTCATTTTCTGCATGTGACGGAAGGCAAGGCTCAGCGCGACCCAGGCGCCGGTGATCGCCGCGCAGCGCGTGCCGCCATCGGCGTTCAGTACGTCGCAATCGAGCGTGACGGTCACCTCGCCCATCGCGGACCGGTCCACCACCGCGCGCAAGGAGCGGCCAATCAGCCGCTGGATTTCCTGCGTGCGTCCGGACTGCTTGCCGCGCGCGGCCTCGCGTTCGCCGCGCGTGTGGGTGGCGCGCGGCAGCATGCCGTATTCCGCGGTCACCCAGCCCTGGCCCGAGTTCCGCATGAACGGCGGCACGCGACCTTCCACGCTGGCAGCGCACAGCACCTCGGTGTTACCCATGCGGATCAGGCACGAGCCTTCGGCATGACGCGCAAAGCCCGGCGTCAGCGAGAACGGACGCAGAATGTCGGGCGCGCGGCCGGATGGGCGCATGTGTCGGTTTCCTCGGGGTTCCTGGGCGGCGGACAATAGGCGCGGTGTGCGGCTTCGGCCATCTGTCTGTTCGGCGGTTGCGGCATCGTGTAGTGGAGGCAACGATCTGGCCGTGGTGACGGCAGACATCGGGAGGTGCGCGTGAAAGTTCGGCTGCTGGTTATCCTGTTCGCATTGGGCATGCTGACCGCGCCGGCGTTCGCGGACGAACAAATCAAGATAGGCCTGGTCACCACGCTCAGCGGTCCAGCCGGCGTGATCGGCAAGCACATGAAGGACGCCGCCGATCTCGCGCTGGAGATGCTGGGCGGCAAGATCGGCGGCGTCCCCGCCACCATCATTTATGGCGACGACCAGTTCAAGCCCGATGTCGGGCGGCAGGTCGCGGACGAAATGCTGAAGCGCGACAAGGTCGATTTCATGACCGGCTTCATCTGGTCCAACGTGCTGCTGGCATCGTATCAGCCGATCATAAAGTCAGGGACGATCCTGATTGGCGCCAACGCCGGGCCGCATGAACTGGCGGGGGAGATGTGCGCGCCGAACTACTTCTCCGCGTCGTGGCAGAATGACGAGACGCCGGAGGCGATGGGCCAGTTCATGGCCAGCCAGAACATGCAGGATGTCTACCTGATCGCGCCGGACTATGCCGCGGGCAAGGACATGGTTTCGGGCTTCAAGCGGTATTTCAAGGGCAAGATCGCAGCCGAGGTGTACACCAAGCCGGGGCAGTCGGATTACCAGGTGGAGATCAGCCAGATTCGTGAGGCGAACCCGAAGGCACTGTTCATCTTCCTGCCGGGCGGCATGGGCATCCAGTTCGTCAAGCAGTATGCCCAATCGGGATTGCGCGGCACGATCCCGCTGTATTCGGCGTTCACCGTGGACGAGACGACGCTGCCGGCGATCGGCGATGCCGCAGCTGGGAATTACGAGGTGAGCTTCTGGTCGCCGGACCTCGACAATGCGCGCAACAAGGCGTTCGTCGCGGCGTTCCGTACGAAGTATCACTATATGCCGTGCGTACTACGCCGCGCAGACCTTTGACGCGATCAACATGATCGACGATGCGGTGCAGTCGGTGCATGGCAAGCTGTCGGACAAGAAGGCGATGATCGCCCGGCTGGATCAGGCGGCATTTCCGTCGGTGCGGGGCCCGTTCACGTTCAACACCAACCATTTCCCGATCGAGAACTTCTATCTGCTGAAGATCGTGCAGGACAGCGACGGGCAATTCGTGCGGAAGATCCAGTCCACGATTTTCACCAATCACAAGGATTCGTATTACACCGAATGCCATATGAAGCCGTTCGAATAGTGGTGGTGGCAGCCGATAATTTTTCCCCTCCCCTTGTGGGAGGGGGCAGGGGGAGGGATAGGCCCCATCATCGACGACGCAGACGAGGAAGCACCCCTCCCCCGCCTGCCCCCTCCCACAAGGGGAGGGGATGACCATCCTGCTTGAGCAGTTGCTGAACGGCGTGCAGTTCGGCGTCATGCTGTTCCTGATGGCGGCCGGCCTTACGTTGATCTTCGGCATCATGAATCTGATCAACCTGGCGCACGGATCGCTGTACATGATCGGCGCCTACGTCGCGGCCACCACTTTCACTGCGATGCATTCGTTCATCCTGGCGATTGCCGCGGCCGTTGTTGCCGCGGTGCTGCTTGGCATCGTAATCGAAGTCGTGATCTTCCGCGCGCTGTACCACCGCGATCATCTCGATCAGGTGCTGGCAACATTCGGCCTGATCCTGTTCTTCAATGAGATGGTGCGGATCGTCTGGGGCGCGACGGCACTCTACATGCAGGTGCCGGCCTTGCTGTCCGGTCAGATTTCGGTGCTGCCTGGCGTGCCATATCCGGCGTACCGCCTTGCCATCATCGTGGCAGGCCTGCTGGTGGCGCTGCTGCTGTGGCTGCTGGTGAACCGCACCCGCACCGGCATGCTGATCCGCGCCGGCGCGGCCAACCGAACGATGATCGGCGCGCTCGGTGTCAACGTCACCCTGCTCTACACGCTGGTGTTCGGGCTGGGCGCCGGACTGGCCGCGCTGTCCGGTGCGATGGCAGGGCCGATCTTTACCGTCGAATCCGGCATGGGCGACGATTTCCTGATCCTCGCATTCGTGGTGATCGTGATCGGCGGCGTGGGGTCGATCCGTGGCGCGTTCATCGCCTCGTTGTTGGTGGGCGTGGTGGATACCGTCGGCCGCGCCTTCCTGCGCCCGCTGTTCGCACTGTTGATGACAGGCACGGCGGCTGACAGTGCCGGCCCGGCGGTGGCCTCGATGCTGATCTACGTGATGATGGCGACGGTGCTGTTCTTCCGCCCGGCTGGTCTGTTCCCGCAACCCGGACGATGATCTCGCCGCGCACGATCGCCGTTGGCATCGGCCTGGCGGCGCTTGCGCTGGTGCCACCGCTCGCCTTGGTATTCGACGCACCCTTTACCGTCGATCTGTTCACCCGCATCGTCATTTTCGCGATCGCCGCGGTCAGTCTGGATTTCATTCTTGGCTACGGCGGGATGGTGAGCTTCGGCCACGCGGCGTATCTCGGCATCGGATCCTACTCGGTTGGCATCCTCAGCTACTATGACATCAGCAATGGCTTCCTGCATTTCGGCGTGGCGATCGTCGCCGCGGCACTGACGGCGCTGGCCATCGGCTGGGTATCGCTGCGCACCAGCGGCGTGCATTTCATCATGATCACGCTGGCGTTCAGCCAGATGCTCTATTTCCTGTGCGAAAGCCTGAACCAGTTCGGCGGCGACAACGGCCTTAACATACCGGATCACAGCAACTTCGCCGGGCTGCTCGATCTCGATAACGCCGCGACGCTGTACTACCTCGCGTTCGCCTGCCTGATTGCCTGCCTGCTGATCGCCAGCCGGTTGGTGGAATCCCGCTTCGGCATGGTGGTGCGCGGCGCGAAGTCGAACGAAAGACGCATGGCCACACTGGGTTTTTCCACGTTCCGTTATCGGCTGACGGCGTTCGTGATCGCCGGAGCGATGGGCGGACTTGCCGGCGCGTTGCTCGCCAACCAGACGCTGTTCCTCTCGCCGTCGATCATGCATTGGACTCGATCGGGCGAGATCATGATGATGGTGATCCTGGGGGGCATGGGCACGTTGTTCGGACCGGTCGCGGGCGCTGCTGCCTATCTGATATTGGAGAACGTGCTGTCCGGCCTGACCGAGCATTGGCAGGCGGTGCTTGGCCCGCTGCTGATCCTGCTGGTGCTGTTTTCCAAGGCCGGCGTGCTTGGCTTGCTCCCGGCAACTACGCGTGGTCGCGATGCCTGAAATCCTGCTGGCAACACGCGGTTTGCTGAAGCGCTTCGGCGGCCTGGTGGCGACCAATGCGTTGTCGTTGGACATCACCGAAGGTGAGATCCACGCAGTAATCGGACCGAACGGCGCAGGCAAGACCACGCTGGTCGCCCAACTCGCCGGTGAACTCGCGCCAGACGAGGGCACGGTACTGTTCGCCGGGATCGACATCACCCACGAGACGCCGGCGCGACGCGCGGCGCGCGGACTGGCGCGATCGTTCCAGATGACGACGATCTTTACCGGGTTCTCCGTGCTGGATAACGTTGCGTTCGCGGTGCAGGCGCGCGCCGGACACAGTTTCCGCTTCTGGCGGCCGGCGCGGCGCGATCCGGCGTTGCGCGAACCGGCGCGCCGATGGCTGGCTGAAGTCGGGTTGGCCGAGCGTGCCGATGTGCCAGCGGGAGCATTGTCGCACGGCGAAAAGCGCGCGTTGGAACTGGCAATGGTGCTGGCGATCGAGCCGCGCATGCTGCTGCTGGACGAGCCGATGGCCGGTATGGGACCGGAAGATTCAGCACGCATGGTGCGACTGCTCGGTGCGCTGAAGGGACGCCAGACGATATTGCTGATCGAGCACGACATGGATGCGGTGTTCGCGCTTGCCGACCGGATTACCGTGCTGGTGCATGGCCAAGCGATTGCGACCGACAGACCGGATGTAATCCGTCAGGATGCGACGGTGCTCGAAGCCTACCTGGGTGAAGCGGCGTGATGCTGCGCGTAGCGGACATCGAGGCAGGCTATGGTGACAGCCAGGTGCTGTTCGGCGTCAGCTTTGCTGTCGCGCCGGGCGAGGTGGTGACGTTGCTTGGCCGCAATGGCATGGGTAAGACCACAACGATCCGCGCGGTGATGGGAATACTGCCGACGCAGCGGGGCGAAATCCTGTTGGATGGTGCGCCGATTCGCGGCCTGCCGCCGTATCGGGTGGCGCGATTGGGATTGGGCCTGGTGCCTGAGGGGCGGCAGATTTTCCCCAACCTGACCGTGCGGGAGAATCTGGTCGCCACTGCCGCAAACCGCGGCGACGCCATGCAGCCGTGGACGCTCGATGCCGTGCTCGAGCTGTTTCCGCCGTTGCGCGAGCGGTTGCATCGCGCCGGCACGCTGCTATCGGGCGGTGAGCAGCAGATGTTGGCGATCGGCCGGGCGCTGCTGACCAATCCACGTTTGCTGATCCTTGACGAAGCGACGGAAGGTCTGGCGCCATTGGTACGTCGCGATATCTGGCACGCGCTGGAACTGCTGAAGGCGCGGGGCCAATCGATTCTGCTCATCGACAAGAATGTCGCGGTACTGTCTCGGATAGCCGACCGGCACTACCTTCTGGAGAAGGGCCGCATGGTCTGGTCTGGCGATTCGGTCGAGTTGCGGGCAGCGGTGGATGTGCAGCGGCGATACCTGGGACTGTAACAGCCATCGGCAGAATGTTTGAGCTTCGGCCATGACTCGTTTGAATGTCATGGCCGGGCTTGTCCCGGCCATCACCACCGGCAGTGTGCAGCGAACGATGGTCGGGTCACGCCGGGCCATGACGGCCAAACAAAAGGCGTCGAGTCATTCTTTCGTTTCGCCACCTGGTTCAGCGTGCCGAGTTCAGGCGTCACCGCACGATAAGGCGGTGCGCCATTTCAGTGCTGTGTCGCCATGGCCGGTTGCCGGGGCGCTCCGCACCCTTGCGCATGATCAGTACAGGGCGCCGATGCGTCATGCTCCCGCTCCAACATGGCGCTCACTTCCGCGTCCACGTCCCCCTGGGCATGCAGCGCGATCCAGCGGGTGCGTTCCTTCGTTCGCATCAGAACGGCGACAATTCCGCCCCTCGCCGCCGCCTTCTTCACCAAGTGGTACACCTCTTTCGGCGTCTCCACCGCAATACCCTGCACACGCTCGATCACGTCGCCGGAATCCATCCCGTAGCCGTACGCCTCCGACTGCCTGTCGATCGCCACCACGAGCACACCCTTCAGGTTGCCCAGTGAATACTGCTCTCGCGCCAACGGGGTAATCGGCGCCAGCAGCATGCCCAGATCGGCAGAGGGGAGCGGCAGTATCGCACCTCCGGCCGCCATCATCGATCCGTGCGGCTCCATCATATTGGGCCAGGGACGCACAGTGACCGGAATCTGCAGCGTCTGTCCGTCACGCCAGATTGTCAGTGTCTGCGGCGTGTCGATCGGCGCCATGGTAATCATGCGCAGCAGGGCCCTGGGGTCGCCAGGCTGATCCGCCGCGGTGCCATAGCGCAGGATCACGTCACCCGGTTGCAGTCCGGCCTGTTGCGCGGGACTGCCGGGATCGGTGTCGGTGATGAGAAATCCGTGCGGACTTTCCATACCAAACGCTCTCGCCAGATCGGGAGTCACGTCCTGCAACTGCGTGCCGATCCAGCCGACGTGCGTGGCTGTCGGATCCAGCAAATGATGCAGCACGTAGCCGACCACGACGGACGAGATCGCGAATCCGAGCCCGTTGGAGCCTTCGTTGGGGAGGTTGGTCAGCAGGATGGTATCGACTCCAATAACTTCGCCCTTGGTGTCGATCAACGGCCCCCCGGAATTGCCGTGGTTGATGGCGGCGTCGGTCTGCACGTAGTCGTCGAACGGGGACTTCATCAGATTCCGGTTTATCCCGCTCACGATTCCCGCGCTGAGCGATGTGCCGACACCAAGCGGATTGCCCAACGCCAGCACCGGGTCGCCCGCGTGCACGGCGTCAGCCGGCGCCAATTGCAGCACCGGCAAGGTGTGCCCGGCATCGATTTTCAACACCGCAAGGTCGACCATCTTCGCCGCCGCGAGCAGCTTGGCGGGCAGTTCGGTACCGTCATTCAACGTGACGGTGATGCGGAATGCACCGGCGATGACATGCTTGTTGGTGACAATGGTGCCGTTCGGATCGACGATGAACCCGCTGCCCACCTCGTGTTCGCGTTCGCCGAGCCGGGAGCCATCTTCGCCTGTGGTAATGGACAGCACTGAGATGTTCACAACAGCCGGGACCACCTGCCGTGCGACGGTGGTCCAGTCAGTGAACGGTGGTCCAGCGCGCGCGGGTCCCGGCGCCAAACCAACCGCCACCGCCATCAGCAAAAGCAATCCGGCCAACCGGGATCCGCTACCGCCGGTCGGGATCGGGAACTCATCCCCCCGATCCCACCGACGCAGGTTGCGATTACTGCTTCGTTTTAGCAGAGCCTTCGCCACCTGATCCGCCCCAGTTTGCGCCGTTGTTGACCTTGGCCGCGCCTTCGCCGCCCGACCCGCCCCAGTTCGCGCCGTTGTTGATTTGGGCCGCGCCGTTGCCGGCGGAACCACCCGGATCCGCGTTGTTGCTGACTTTCGCCGATCCATTGCCGGAGTACTGGCCAGGATCGTTTTGTGCGGCAAGCGCCAGACTGGCGCCACCCAGGACAAATGCGGCCGCTGCGATAGCGGTGATTACCGACTGTTTCATACCATTTGCTCCTCTCCTTGGCTGCCTCGATCATAGTCCTTGGCAGGTTCCACGTAACTGGGGTTGGTCTGACGCTAATCAACTCCGTCACGTTCGGCGCATGAAATCGCGGCGGCCGGTGTGTAACAGGCGACCACAGATGCGAAACAGTCAGCCACAATAGAGGGATCGTGCTGGAAACTGGGCACCGGCGCAGGTGCGACATTTGTCTCCGGTATTTGTGATATTTCTCATAACTGAAAGCATCGGCGGAACTGTTACCGCGTGGGTCTGAGCAGCGGCAAGCCGGCGACGATTCGCACCTTCACGGCGGTGATCACAAATCCGTGAATAGCCGGGAAGGATTGTGTCGCTCACTTGTGAGTGATTGCGCCAGCCAGCCTGATCGCCGTCGTGCCGAATTCGCCGCTGCGTATCACCTCGCCCGACAGCACGGTACTTGTCCAACCTGCCGACGCCTGGCCTGTGCGGCGGTTGGACGGCCGCAGCGCCGCCCACTATCCTGCCGACCGGCAAATATCCCTGGGCGCACCCGCACATGTCTCTCATCGAACCAGGCGGCATCGACTGCGACATTCATCCCGCGGTCCCCAACTTGAAAGCGCTGCTGCCGTACCTTTCCGACCACTGGCGAGACATCGTCGTGCAGCGCGGCGTCCACGAGCTGGAATTGATCGCATATCCGGCCAACTCCCCGCTGACATCGCGCCCCGACTGGCGCCTGGCCAACGGCAAGCCCGGCTCGGACCTCGATGCGCTGCGAACGCAGGCGCTCACCCCATTCGGCACCAGCCTGGCGATCTGCAACTGCCTCTACGGCGCGCAACTGCTGTTCAGTGAGGACATGGGCGCCGGTTTCGCCCACGCCTTGAACGATTGGATCGCGCGCGAGTGGCTCGACAAGGAGCCGCGCCTGCGCGCCTCGATCGTCGTGCCGATGCAGAACCCCGAATTGGCGGTGGAAGAGATCGACCGCGTCGCGCGCGACAAGCGCTTTGTCCAGATCCTGCTGCTGGTGATGCATGACATGCCGCTGGGCAAGCGTCACTACTGGCCGATATACGCCGCCGCCGAACGTCTTGGCCTGCCGGTCGGCATCCACGCCGGCTCCGCCTACCGCCATCCGGTCACGCCGCATGGCTGGCCAACCTATTACACCGAGGATTATGCGGCTCAGGCTCAGGCCTTCCAGGCGGCGCTCTCCAGCCTGATTTGCGAGGGCGTATTTACCAAATTCCCGGACCTCAAGGTCGTGCTGCTGGAATCCGGCTTCACCTGGCTGCCGGCGCATCTGTGGCGGCTGACGAAATTCTGGCGCGGCCTGCGCATGGAGGTCCCCTGGGTTGATCGCGCGCCGACCGAGATCGTGCGCAGCAACGTCCGGCTGACGACGCAGCCATGCGATGCACCGCCCACAACGGAGGCCTTTCAGCGTCTGATGGATCACATGGGGTCCGACGAGATGCTGCTGTTCTCCACCGACTATCCGCACTGGCAGTTCGACGGCGACGCCGCGCTGCCCGATGGTTTGTCACGCGATCTCGTCCGCAAGATCATGATCGACAATCCAAGGGATACCTATTCCCGCCTTGCGACCCCATGACGACTGGATCGTCAGCCATTGACCGGTCGCCATCGCCGCAGGGGGCGTGCGATGGCTGACAGCGCGACCTCCCCGTCCTATCCCGAAGCGCCCATTCCTGCGGATGATCCGCGGCGCACGCTGACAGTCGCGAACCCCGAGGGCTCGAAGCTGCGTCACGTCTCCATTGCCGGCGACACCTACACGATCCTCGTCAGCGGCGCCGACACTGCTGGCCGCTACTGCCTGATCGACATGCATGTGCCGGCTGGCGGCGGACCGCCGCCACATCGTCATGATTTCGAGGAAATGTTCACCCTGCTCGAGGGCGAGCTTGAATTCACCTTCGGCGGCAGGACATCCACGGTCCGCGCAGGATCCACCGTCAACATCCCGGCCAACGCGCCGCATGCCTTCAAGAATGCATCGGGTGCAGCCGTCCGGATGCTCTGCATGGCAACGCCGGCCGGGCTGGACGAATTCTTCCTTGAGGTTGGCGATCCCGTCGTTAGCCGAACCGCGCCGCCGCCGCAGCTGACACCGCGGGAAATCGGCAAACGGCAGAAAAAGGCAGAGTCGCTGCTGGGGAAATACCGCACCGAGATCGTGAAGGCATGAGGGTTCTGCGCCCGAGGTGTTGCCACGTGACCTCGCCCACCAGATCCTGATCGACAATCCGCGGGATATCCATTGCCGTCTCGCGGCGAACCGACGCTCCGCATGACGGGCGAAACCTTGCCCGGTACGCGATATTCATCCGGTTCGTGTGACATGAGGCCCTGATGTCCGATCCTGCTGTGCCCACGATCGACCTGTTCGAGGCAATCCACACTGCCCGCGCCCAGCGCCGCCTGCGCTCCGACCCGGTGCCCGAGGCGCTGATCACCCGCGTGCTCGACGCCGCCATTCAGGCGCCGTCTGCCGGCAACGAGCAGAACTGGCATTTCGTTGTGGTCCGCGACGCCGATCTGCGCCGTCGAGTGGGCGCCCTTTACCGAAAGGCCTCCGACATTGCCGCCGCCGTGTATCAGGCCCGCAGCCGCCCCGCGCATCTGACCGCGGCGCAATGGCAGCGCATGCTGACCGCCGGCGCCCATCTGTGGGACCATATGGGCGATGCCCCGGTGCTGATCATTCCTTGCCTGCACCAGCGCGACCTGCCGCCGCGCGACGCACTCGACCTGGCCTGGCGCGGCCACTACGACGCCGAGCGCGCATATTTGGACCGTATTCGCGGCGCCAGCATCTACCCCGCGGTGCAGAACATCATTCTGGCCTGTCGCGCGCTCGGTCTCGGCACCCTCATCACCACCAATCACCTGCGCGTCGAGGCGGAGTTCAAGGCGGTACTCGGCATTCCGGCCGAGATCGATACCTTCGCATTGATGCCGCTGGGCTGGCCGGAGGGCCGCTTCGGCCCGGTCACTCGCCGACCGCTAGGCGAAGTGGCACATGCCGACCGCTGGTCCGTTACCTGGCCATGCTGAATCGCTTCCTGGGCTTGTCACCGGTCCCCGCACGCACGATCATGGCTGGTATTCACGGAGTGCTTGTTCCCGCCCGATGGAGACCGTCGCATGAACGTCCAGGTCACCAGCCGCCCGACAGTCCAGCCTGCCGCCACCTCGAAGCTGGCAATCGCCGATGGCGACATCCATCCACAGCGCAACTCCTACAAGGACCTGTTCCCCTACATGGAGCGGCGCTGGGTCGAGATGGCGAAGACCTTCGGGTCGCGCCCGCGCCAGGCCTATCAGGCCGGCCCGGCCTACCCGAAGGGCCAGCCCAACGCCTCGCGTCGCGACGCCTGGCCGCCGGAAGGTGGTCGCCCCGGCAGCAGCCTGTCCTTCATGCAGAAGCAGTTGCTCGATGAGAACAACATCCAACTCGGCATACTGAACCCGACCGGCGACAACGGCGCCAGCTTCCAGAACCGCGAATTCGGCGCCGGCGTGGCCAGCGCGATGAACCGCTGGGTCGAAGCCGAGTGGCTGATCGAGCCCCGCCTGAAGGGCTCCATCGTGGTGCCCTACGAGGATGCCGAAGCCGCGGTAGCCGAAATCGAGCGCTGGGCCGGCGATCCGCGTTTCGTGCAGGTGCTGATGGTGACGCGCACCGCCAATCCGCCCGGTCAGAAGCAGGTACCTGGAAGATCTACGAGGCCGCCGCCGCGGCTGGCCTGCCGATCGGGGTGCACGCATTCGGCTTTGGCGGCTATCCGGTGACTGGCAGCGGCTGGCCCTCGTTCTACATCGAGGACATGGTCGGCCACGCCCAGTCGGCGCAGTCCTTCCTCACCAGCATGGTGATCGAGGGCGTTTTCGAGCGGGTGAAAAACTTCAGGCTGGTGCTGATCGAGTCCGGCTTCGCCTGGCTGCCGCCGCTGGCTTGGCGGCTCGACAAGCTGTGGAACCGCCTGAAGGTCGAGACGCCGCACCTGAAGCGCGCGCCGTCGGAATACATCCGGGAAAGCGTCTGGCTGACCACCCAGCCGATGGAGGAGCCGCAGCCACGCGAGCACGTGCTGGACGCGATCGATTGGATCGGTTGGGACCGGCTGCTGTTCGCCACCGACTACCCGCACTGGGATTATGACGATCCGACCCAGGTCCTGCCGATGCCGCTGCCGGAGCAGAAACGTCGTGATTTCTTTTTCAACAACGCGATGAAGCTGTACCGGCAGGTGTGACGGCTACCGGATCAGCCTGACTTCGACGCCTACGGCGGGACCGGCTTTGGCCCATATTCTGTCCGCCGTCAGTGCCGGCAGCCGTTCCCTGGCGGCGAGCGCCAGGCACAGCCGGTCGCCGAGCGACAAGCCAAACTGACTGGTCGGCTGCGCCATGGTTCCAGCGGTTTGCGCCAATTCCAGGTCGACGTCGAAGACGGCGATCGGCAATTCCGCCACCGCTGCGACGGCATCGGCGGAGCTGAGGCCGCGCCGCACCAGCAGGGCGATCGCCTCGGCAATATTGGCCGTGCAGACGCCGGCCCCGGCGGCTAGTACATCCGTAATCGACTCGTGCCCGATCTCACGGTTCAGGAAGGCAATGACGGCTGCGGAATCAAGAATGGCTTGCACGTTCCGGTCCCCGCGGTTTCTGGGACTCACGATTTTCGCGTGCTGCCTCCTCCCGCCGCTCCGCGATGAGTTGCTCTGATAACAACTCTCCAGGCTTGACGCCGGCAGCCGCAAGCAGGGCGCCTACCTTCTGCTGCAGTTCCGCCAGTGCCGCCCGGACAGGACGAATCCGCAATTCGCCACCCTCGACGCGTGCCACGACCATGCCACCATTGTCCAGCCCGAGCTGTTTACGCTGCTTCGCCGGGATACTCAGGCGTCCATTTTCGGACATTCGCACTATCTGGTGGTCGTGCCTCATTGCACTCTCTGTCAGATCATTCGATCTGGAACATAGCGTATATTGGCGAAATTCAGAATACGCCACGGTGGGTAATAGGTTACGCGACTGCATATTTGACCGACCTGTCCGGTGTTCCTAGGTTCGTGCACCGGAGTAGACCATGGACAATCCCCTCAAGCCCCCCGGCACGCCTTCTCGCAGCGGCCCTCTCCCGCCCGGTCTCGACGCGCGTTCCGCCGCGGTCCTGCGGGAGATCGTCGAGCAGTATGTGGAAACCGGCGAGCCCGTGGGCAGCCGCACGTTGTCGCGCCGTCTGCCGATGAACCTGTCCCCCGCCACCATCCGCAACGTCATGGCCGACCTTACCAACTCCGGCCTGCTGTTCGCGCCACACACCTCCGCGGGCCGGCTCCCCACCGACCAGGGCCTCCGCCTGTTCGTCGACGGCCTGCTGCATTTCGGCGAACTCGCGGAGGATGAGCGGTCGGCGATCACCGCCGCACTAGCCGCCTCCGGCCGCAGCCTGGAAGATACGTTGGCCGAAGCCAGCACCATGCTCTCCGGCCTGTCGCAGGCAGCCGGCCTCGTCCTCGCACCGAAGTCCGAGGGCGCGGTCCGCCACATCGAATTCGTTCCATTGGGGCCGGGCCGGGCGCTCGTGGTACTGGTCAACGCCGATGGGCACGTCGAGAACCGGGTGATCGACACTCCCCCGGGCCTCCCCCCTTCGGCGCTCCAGGAAGCCAGCAACTACCTCAATGCGCGGCTTTCAGGGCGTCCGCTGGCAGAACTGCGACGCATTGTGGCCGAGGACATGGCCGCCAACCGAACCGAACTGGACGATCTCTCGGCCAAGGTGGTCGAAGCCGGCCTGGCGACCTGGACCGGCGAGGGCCGCGGCGGCAGCCTGATCGTCCGCGGCCAGGCACGGCTGCTGACCGACGTGACGCAGATCGAGCGCCTGTCCGCCATTCAGGCGCTGTTCGAACGGCTGGAGGCGCAGGAGACCATGCTGCGCCTGCTCGAACTCGCGGAACAATCGGAAGGCGTTCGTATCTTCATCGGCGCAGAGAGCGGATTGTTCGGTACGTCCGGTGTGTCGATGGTGGTCGCGCCGGCGCGCAACGACGGCGGCCGGATCGTCGGCGCCATCGGCGTCATCGGGCCGACGCGAATCAACTACGGCCGCATCATCCCGGTCGTGGACTACACCGCACGGGTGATCGGCCGGCTCCTGGGATAAGACTTCTGGATTGGTGCGGCACTGCGCCGCCCCGTCCGCCGTCGTGGCGTGACGGTCGTGCCGACTAGACGCCGGTAAACCAGGGATTCATCATTTGCCGCTATACTGCCCGCGCATCGCCTTAGCCGCACGACACCGCTTGTTGATCACCCGACGGCATCCCAACTGTTCGCGCCATGAGCAACGAAACCGAGCCAATGAAATCCGACCCTCCGGCCAACAGCAATGACCCGACTGCCACCGCCTCGGACCAGCCGCAGACGCCCGAGCAGGTAATGCAGGCCGCCGCCGCGCGCATCGCCGAGTTGGAGACCGAACTGGCGGAAATGAAGGACCGCTGGATCCGCGCCGAGGCCGAAACGGCCAATGTGCGCGCTCGCGCCCACCGTGAGGTCAACGAGACGCGGCAGTATGCTGTGCAGAAATTCGCCCAGGACGTGGTGGAGGCAGCCGAGAACATGCACCGCGGCCTCGACAGCCTGCCAGCCCCCCGCACCGGCGAACCGGAGATCGTTACTCGTCTACGGGAGGGTCTGGAGGGAATCGAGCGCAACTTCGTGAACATCCTGGAGCGCAACGGCATCAGGCGGGAGGATCCGACCGGCATCCCGTTCGATCCGAACCTGCACCTGGCGATGGCGGAGCAGGAAAGTGCGGCCCATCCGCCGGGCAGCGTCATGCACGCCTGGACCCCGGTCTGGACGTTGCACGGCAGGCTGCTGAAGCCCGCCATGGTGGTGGTCGCGAAGCCGCCGCCAGGCGAGATCGCGTCCGCCTCTTCGAGTGGCTCCAGCACATCCAAGCTGAACACTACGGCCTGATGCATTCGTGCCGCCCGCGCACAAGAAACCCGCGTTCGGCCCCTTGCCCGGCGGGGTGCTGGCCCATACATCCATGTCACATTCCCGCGTAGGGACCCCCGCGATGCTTCGGGTCGCGCGAGTCCGCTGAAAGGAGCTGAATAATGAGCAAAGTCATCGGCATCGACCTCGGCACGACGAACTCCTGCGTCGCCATCATGGAGGGCAAGGAAGTTCGGGTGATCGAGAACAGCGAGGGCGCGCGCACCACGCCCAGCATGGTGGCCTTCGCCGACAACGGCGAGCGTCTGGTCGGCCAATCGGCCAAGCGGCAGGCGGTCACCAACCCATCCAATACGCTCTATGCCATCAAGCGGCTCATCGGCCGCCGGTTCGACGATCCGATCGTCGCGAAGGACAAGGGCCTGGTGCCCTACACGATCGTCCGCGGCGACAACGGCGACGCCTGGGTCGAGGCAAAGTCGGAAAAATATTCGCCGAGCCAGATCAGCGCGTTCATCCTCGGCAAGATGAAGGAGACCGCCGAAGCCTACCTCGGCGAGCCAGTGACACAGGCGGTTGTCACCGTGCCGGCCTACTTCAATGACAGCCAGCGCCAGGCAACCAAGGATGCCGGCCGCATCGCCGGCCTCGACGTGCTGCGCATCATCAACGAGCCGACCGCGGCCGCGCTCGCCTACGGCATGGACAAGAAGCACACCGGCACCATCGCGGTGTATGACCTGGGCGGCGGCACCTTCGACATCTCGGTGCTGGAAATCGGCGACGGCGTGTTCGAGGTGAAGTCCACCAACGGCGACACATTTCTTGGCGGCGAGGATTTCGACGCCCGCGTCATCGACTATCTCGCCGATGAGTTCCGCAAGGAGCAGGGCATCGACCTGCGCCGCGACAAGCTCGCGCTGCAACGCCTGAAGGAAGCCGCCGAGAAGGCGAAGATCGAGCTGTCGTCGTCCAAGGAAACCGAGATCAACCTGCCGTTCATCACCGCGGACGCCGCCGGGCCGAAGCATCTGGTGATGAAGCTGACGCGCGCGAAACTCGAGAGCCTGGTCGACGACCTGATCTCCCGCACCATGGAGCCGTGCCGCGCCGCATTGAAGGACGCCGGCGTGACCGCGGGTGAGATCGGCGAAGTGATCCTGGTCGGCGGCATGACCCGTATGCCGAAGGTCATCGACGCGGTGAAGAACTTTTTCGGCAAGGACCCTGCGCGCAACGTCAACCCCGACGAGGTCGTTGCGATTGGCGCGGCGGTGCAGGGTGCGGTGCTGAAGGGCGACGTCAAGGACGTGCTGCTGCTGGATGTGACCCCGCTTTCGCTCGGCATCGAGACGCTGGGTGGCGTGTTCACCCGACTGATCGAGCGCAACACAACGATCCCGACCAAGAAGAGCCAGGTGTTCTCCACGGCGGACGATAACCAGGGCGCGGTGACCATCAAGGTCTACCAGGGCGAGCGCGAAATGGCTGCCGACAACAAGTTGCTGGGCAACTTCGACCTGACCGGCATTCCGCCCGCTCCACGCGGCGTGCCACAGATCGAGGTGACCTTCGACATCGACGCCAACGGCATCGTCTCGGTGCAGGCGCGCGACAAGGCCACGGGCAAGGAGCAGCAGATCCGCATCCAGGCGTCCGGCGGCCTGTCCGAGGCCGATATCCAGCGCATGGTGAAGGAGGCGGAGGCGAATGCCGAGGCCGACAAGCAGCGTCGCGAGTTCGTCGAACTGCGCAACCAGGCGGACGGCCTGATCCATCAGGTCGAAAAGAACGTGCAGGAGCATGGCGACAAGCTGCCGGCACAGGAGAAGGGCGAGGCTGAGTCGGCCGTGGCGGCGGCACGTACCGCGATGGAAGGCACCGATGCCGCGGCGCTGAAACAGGCGACCGAGCGTCTCAGCCAGGCCGCAATGAAACTCGGCGAGGCGATGTACAAGTCGCAGCAGGCTGACGAGGCAGCAGCCGCATCGGCTGCGGCCGGCGCTCAGCAGGGTCCCGGCGGCAATGCCGATGAAAAAGTCGTTGACGCCGAATTCGAGGAAGTTGACGAAAAGAAGAAGAAGTCGGCCTGATCATTCCGGGCCGACAGGCATGAGGAGTCGCGCCCGCGCTTCATCGAAGGCGGGCGCGATTTCGTTCAGCGCCAGCGAGAAGGGCTGAAATGGCGAAGCAGGATTATTACGCCACACTGGGAGTGGCGCGGGAGGCAGGCGCGGAGGACCTGAAGAAGGCCTATCGCAAGCTTGCCATGCAGTACCATCCCGATCGCAATCCCGGCGACAAGCAGGCCGAGGGCCGGTTCAAGGAAGTCAACGAAGCCTACGACATCCTGAAGGACGAGCAGAAGCGGGCAGCCTATGACCGGTACGGGCATGCCGCATTCGAGCAGGGCGGCGGTCCGGCAGGCTTCAATGCCGGCTTCGATTTCTCGGCCGGCGGCGGACTGGGCGACATTTTCGACCAGATGTTTGGCGATTTCATGGGCGGCCGCCGCGGTGGCGCCGCGGGGCGCACTCGTGCCGGCAATGACATCCGCCAGGCCGTCGAGATCGAACTCACCGACGCGTTCGCCGGCACCAAGGTGAACCTTCGCGTAGCGACCAGGGTGGCATGCGATGCGTGCAGCGGCACGGGTTCGGAGGACAAGGCGCGCGCGGCGGACACCTGTGCGACCTGCAATGGCGCCGGCAAGGTGCGTGCGCAGCAGGGCTTCTTCCTGATCGAGCGCACCTGCCCGACCTGCGGTGGCCAGGGCCGGGTGATCCGCAACCCCTGCAAGGTCTGCCACGGCGTCGGCACCGTGCAGCGCGAGCGCAGCCTCCAGGTGGCAATTCCGCCTGGTGTGGAGGACGGCACGCGCATCCGGCTCGCCGGCGAGGGTGAGGCCGGTGGACAGGGCGCGCCGCCCGGCGATCTCTATGTGCACGTCTCGCTGAAGGCGCATCCGATCTTCCAGCGCGATGGCGCCAACATTTTCATGCGCGTGCCGTTGCGCATGGCGCAGGCCGCACTTGGCGGCGACGTCGAAGTGCCGGTGATCGACGGCAGCAAGGCCAAGGTCAAGATCCCGCCAGGTACGCAGACCGCTGATCAGTTCCGTCTGCGCGGCAAGGGGTTCTCGGTCCTGCGCAGTACCGCGCGCGGCGACATGTATATCCAGGTCGCGGTCGAGACCCCGCAGAACCTGACGCGGCGTCAGCGCGAGTTGCTGGAGGAGTTCGAGGCGGAAGCCGCGGGAAATGGGAAAGGCAGCCCAGAAAGCGAGGGGTTCTTCTCCAAGGTGAAGGAATTCTTCGAGGGCGGGCGCGGGTAAGGCAGTACGCACTGCGAGATGCATCATATGTGCTAGAGTGACGCCCAAAGGAGCCTAAGGATGCCCGCGCCCGATCCGCTCATCAGTGCCTCGCCTGACACGCTCAGCGGCACACCTGTGTTCAGTGGCACCCGGGTGCCTGTGAAGACGCTATTTGACTATCTAGAGGCTGGCGACCCCCTCACCGATTTTCTCGGGGACTTCCCTAATGTCAGCCGTGAGCACGCTATAGCGGTTCTCGAGATGGCACAGCATGCTGCTGTCGACTTGGCATGTAGCGCCGCCGCTGAATAAGGCGAAGCTGGCGGTGATCGCACGACAGGAGCCGGAGCCAAGTCAATCCCGTTAGTACCGATGGGAAGTAGAATAGTCGCGATGGCGTTGGCGAAGGCGAGGGTGGCCGAGTGATCGGCGAGATCCGCAGACCAAAGTCGCCATAACGGGCTGCTCTTCAAATCTCGGCCTGTGTTTGCAAACCACATAATTGTCTTTCGCTTATCGGGCCGATGGAGATGCCGGGCCGGTGGTGCTCGCGGATTGATTAAGCCAGAGCTCTCGTCATGATGGGCGTCACAAACCGGCGGATATTGTTTGACAACTGCGTCCCCAAACGCCTGGCCGCCGCGATTGATGGCCACTCAGTCACGACTGTTAGCGATCTTGGCTGGGCGGCTCTAAAGGATGGCGAACTGCTTGAACGGATGGCCGGCAGATATGATGCGTTGGTTACGGTGGACCGCGGCATGCGTCATCAACAGCGGCTGAAGCATCGACCCTTCAGCATCGTTGTGCTGAGAGCCCGAACCAACCGCTATGCCGACCTGCTACCCCTGCTTCCTATACTGCTGGACACGCTGCACGATATGAAGGCCGGACGGGTCTACGAGATCGGCGTGGCTACAGCGAGGACGTAGCCATTACGTCTCGACGCCGTCTTCGCGTCCAGATGGGATCGGCTTCTGACGAGGGAGGAAACACCATGACAACTCGGATCGGCATTGCCGGCATCACCGGACGCATGGGTCAATTGCTGGTGGAGGAAGTACGGGCTGCCGGCGCCGAGTTGGCCGGTGGCGTCGGCCGCGCCGGATCCACGAAACCAGCGCCATCGGACGCGCGGCTGTTCGCCGACATCGGTGCCTTGACCGCCGCCTGCGACGTCGTGGTCGACTTCACCAACGCCACAACCGCCCAGCCATACGCCGCCGCGATGGGGGACAGCGGCAAGGCCTGGGTACTCGGCACATCGGGTCTGTCCGAAGCCGATGAGGCTGCCGCCGCCGAAGCGGCACGCCGTATCCCCGTGGTCTATGCGTCCAACTTCTCCGCCGGGGTGAACCTCGTGCTGGCGCTCGCGGAACGGATGGGTGCCGCACTGCCGGCCGACAGCTACGACGCCGAGATCATGGAAATGCACCACCGGCAGAAGGTGGATGCACCCTCCGGCACCGCGATCGGCATGGGCCGCGCCGTTGCCAAGGGTCGCGGCGTCGCCCTGTCAGACGTGATGGAGAGTGGCCGCAATGGCCATACCGGTGCGCGCAAGACCGGCGCGATCGGCTTCGCCGCCCTGCGCGGTGGTCAGGTCGTGGGCGAGCACACGCTGATCTTCGCCTCGGGTACCGAGCACATTGCCCTGACCCATCGCGCCTTTGACCGGCGCGCCTTCGCCACCGGCGCCGTGCGTGCCGCACTATGGGTGGTCGGACAGCAACCGGGGCTTTACTCGATGATGGATGTGCTGGGGATGACCTGAGCGATGGCGCGAGCGGTTCGCCGCGCTACGTCGCGGTCTGGTCCTGCTTGCGCAGTTTCGCCACCGGCATTTGCAGGAAACGGGCGAATTCGAACACCGTGGTGTCCTCCTGGTTCCAGCAGACATAGCCGCGGCAGTCCTTCGGCCGCCCTTCGTAAACCGTGCAGCGCCGGTCATTGCCGAGAAACTGGCACGTCGCGTAGCCGGTCTTGATGCGCTTGCCGCCCTTGCGCGTGCGCTCGATGATGTGGCGTTCCTCGAACTCGCGCACCGTCAGGTTGAGGAACTTCGCCAGTCGCCGGATATCGTTGCGGCTGACCTCGACATAGCCGGCCATTCTGCAGCACAGGGCAGCGCATTTCAGGCAGTCGAGCGAATCGGTAGTCATGTCGCCAGTTTGCTGATGCATGGCGCATTGGGCAAGTTAACTGTTGCGCGTTGGTGTGCTCGAACGTCCGACGGCGGTCATCGCCCGGACCGGATCAGTTGCCGCCACGCTCGCCCGTCAGCGAATGCCAAGTGCAAACAGTCGACCCGCATCCGGTACCGTATCGTTTACCCCCGCCAACCGCAGGCAATGCCACGCCAGCGCGTGATCGCTCGAGGTGACCGCTACCCCCACATCCGCCTCGATGGTCGCCACAGCCTCGGCCAGGCGCAGGCTGGTGCACGATACCAACACCGCATCCAGCCGTGCGCGACGGACCAGCGCGGCAATCCCGCCAGCGATCGAAGCCATCGAAATGCGCGCCGCCTCCCGGTCGTCGCGCTTGTCGAACGTCGCAAACGCAGCCACCTCGGCGCCATGCGCATTCAGGTAGTCGCGCACCACCACGTTGACCTCGGCCGCATAGGGTGTCAGCACGCCGATCCGCCGCGCGCCAAGCGCCTTGAAGGCGGCAAACGCGGCGGTAACCGGCGTCGTGCAGGCGACCGCCGGCCGGGCTCGGCGGATCTGGCGGAACACCTCGGCCTCGCCCAGCGCCATGCTGGCCGAGGTGCAGCCGAACGCCACCACGTCCAGGTGCATGTCGGGCAGGATCAGTGCTGTCGCGGGAGTTATGCGGTCGCCGATGGCACGCAGCGTTTGCGGCGTGATATCGGCGTTGTTGAACAGGCGAGCGCCGTAGACCGCAACGCCGGGCAGTCGGATCAGGTGACGGAACTCATGCTCCATGGTCTGGTCGGTCGCCAGCACCAGCAGTCCGATTGCCGCGCGCGAAGCAATCCCCGCGTCCAGCGTGCACGGCAGTACGCCGAGATCGGTGAACATGGCGCCGTTGTCCATCCCGTGTCCTCCGTCAGCCATCGACCGGGATCGCCGGCGTCCGTTCGCCTATCAGATCGGCGGTGATGCGCGCAGTGCCATGCGACATGGTCCAGCCGATGTGGCCATGGCCGGTGTTGAACCACAGATTGCGGTGTTTCCTGCGGCCGACGACCGGCAGGTTGTCGGGCGTCATCGGCCGCAGACCAGCCCACATCTCGGCGCGATGGTAGTCGGCGCCGTCGGGATACAACTCCTGCGCCACCGATGTCATGAAGCTGAAATCGGCCGGCTTGTGGCTGGTGTCGTAACCGGCGAATTCCGCCGTGGCGGTTACCCGCACGCGGTCGCCGAAGCGCGAGATGGCGACCAGGTTCGACTCGTCCACCGAACCGATGGTCGGTGGCGAAGCGTGGTTACCGACTGGGATGGTCAGCGAATAGCCCTTGATCGGATAGATCGGCAATGTAACGCCGATCCGCCGTGCGAGGATCGGACTATGGCTGCCCAGAGCCATCACGTACGCATCGGCCTTGAACGCCTGGCCGTTGGCTCGCACCTGTGTCACCGCATCGCCTGCCGTATCGATCGCCGTGATCGCCGTGCCGGTGTGAAATTCCGCGCCAAGTGCCTCGCAGCGCGCGCCGAGAGCGCGGGCGAATTTGTGGCAATCGCCGGTCTCGTCGCTTGGGCAATAGATGCCGCCGGCAATCTTGTGTGCGGCCGCCTGCAACGCGGGTTCCAGTTCCAGCACCTGCGTCCGGTCAAGCACGCGGATCTCCTGGCCGTCATCCGCCAGCAACTGCATATGCGCCACACCTGCATCCAGCGCCGCCTGGTCGCGATGGAAGTACAGGACGCCGCGCGCATTGCGATCGTGGTCGAGCGTTTCGGCCGCAATCACTTCATGCAGCACGCGCTGCGAATACATCGCGATTCGATGCTTGCGCAGTGTGTTGTCGCGCGCCTTAGCCGCAGTGCATTCGCCCAGGAATTTCAGCGACCAGGAATACAGCCGCGGATCGGTCGAGAACCGAAACCGCAGCGCCTGGTCCTTGCGGAACAGCGACTTCAGCAGGATCCATGGCGCGCGCGGCGAGGACCAGACGAACGAGTGGCCGGGCGCGATCATGCCGGCATTTCCCCAGCTGGTCTCCTCCGCAACGCCGGCATTGCGTTCCAGCAGCACCACCTCGTGGCCGTCCTTGAGCAACTGATAGGCGGTGGTCACGCCGACCACGCCGCCGCCCATGACCAGAACGCGCATGGCACTCCTGCATCAGGCCTGACTGAACAGGGATTGTGGGCCGGACGGGGCAGCAGCCTCAAGCCCTTCTGGCGGCTTCGTTGGCACCGGCTGATCGTTGGCCTCGCCGCCTGGTACCGGCATGGCCAGGCGCGGCGATGAACCGCCGATCAGGTCATATGGCGTCTCGCGCCACCGTCACCCGATCGGCGGACGCATCTTGTGCCACTCCGTGCCGCGCTCGTAGGCGGCCGCAACCCGCAGCACCGTCGCCTCGTCGAAGTAGCGCCCGACAAACTGTACCGATACCGGCAACCCGTTGCGCGCAAGGCCCGCCATCATCGCCAGCGCCGGATGGCCGGTCACGTTGAACGGTGTGCGCGCCTGCCGCGGATAGGTGCGCAGAGTTTCCGCCGCGTCCTCGATACGGCTTGCCGGATCCATCGAGCTTGCACAGAGCAGTATGTCGCAATCGCGGAACAGTTCCTCCACCGCCGCGATCATCTGCATCCGCCGGCGCTGGGCGCCGACATAATCGCCGGCGTTCATGAACGCGCCCGGCAGTAGCCGCTGGCGCGAGGACTGGCCGTAATCGCCGGGACGCGAACGCAGCCACGGCGCATGGATCGACCACGCCTCGCTGCACAGAATCACCCGATTCACCGCGGCGAACTCGTTGAGCGACGGCAGGGCGACGGTGCGGATTTCCGCGCCCTCGGCCTGCAGCACGCGTGCCGCGTCCTCGATCGCCGCGGTCACCTCGGGATGCGCCGGCTTGTCCAGCTCATGGAAATGCCGCACGAACCCGATGCGCAGATCACGCACGCCGCGATCCAGCATGCGGCCGAAATAGCGCGCGCCCGAAGCAGCGCTCCCGGGATCGGCTGGATCGTGCCCGGCAATCGCATCCAGGAGCAGCGCGTTGTCCGCCACAGTGCGCGTCAGTGGCCCGACATGATCCAGCGTGAACGACAGCGGGAACACGCCTCGGCGCGACACCAGGCCGTAGGTCGGCTTCAGCCCGACAATGCCGCAGGCCGACGCCGGATTGCGCACCGAACCACCGGTATCCGAGCCCAACGCCAGCGGAAACAGCCCAGCGCATACGCCTGCACCCGAACCGGACGAGGAACCACCCGGATGGTGCTCCGGGTTCCACGGATTGCGCGCCGGCGGAAACGGCAGATCGAAACTCGGTCCGCCGATGGCAAATTCGTGCGTGGACAGCTTGCCCAATATGATCGCGCCGGCCTGTCGCAGCTTTGCGACCGCGACCGCATCCGCCGCCGCGACATTGTCGAGCAGGATCTTCGAATGGCACGTCGTCGGCAGCCCGGCGACGTCGAAGATATCCTTGATGCCGACAGGCACGCCGTGCAGCGGGCCGCGCACGCGCCCCACGACAATCTCGGCTTCGGCGGCGCGCGCCGCGTCCATCGCCGCATCGGCATCCAGCCGGGTGAATGCATGCAGCCTGGGCTCGAGCCGATCGATGCGCGCCAGCAGCGCCGTCAGCAATTCGACCGGCGACAGCCTGCGCGCGGCAAACTGACGCACCGCTTCCGAGGCGGAGAGCCAGTGCAGCTCACTCATAGTCCGATCCCGGCGCGCATCGGCGGCCACGGCTCAACGGTGGGGTCGGCGGGATAGGCGATCCCGTCCTTGTTCCCCAGCGCTTGTTCAGCGGCGATCGCGACATCGCCAGGGAACTCGTCGAGCGCCTTGTCCAGACCGGCGGCACGCGCCAGCTTCGTGACCAGGTCTTTGTCCATCTCACCTCTCCCGTGGCCTGATGCCGCCGATCATGCGATCAGTCGCGGGCGAACGGAAGCCGGACAAAAAAAGGGCGATGCAGCCTCGGGGCCGCACCGCCCAAGGGGGCCGCGCCACAACTTAGGGCGCGACATCGGGGAGGAAACAGGACACCGGCAATGCCGGCTCCATGACCGAGAATATGGAGGCAAAACTCTTATGAAACGGTAACAGCGGTGTGCTTCCTTTCTTTTATTTTGGCCTCAATGATCACAATTTCACGAACCTGGAGCCGCAGATGCTCGTCCCGCCCAATCGCACCGGTCCCCTCGTCGGCCTGAAGGTGCTGGAGATCGGCCACTATATCGCGGCTCCGTTCTGCACCCGCATCCTCGCCGACCTTGGCGCAGAGGTGATCAAGGTGGAACCACCCGGCGGCGATCCGTTCCGCGGCTGGGGTGCGGCGGTGAATGGGCACTCCGTCTGGTTCAGCGTGCACGGGCGCAACAAGCTGTCCGTCACGCTCGACCTGAAGCGCGACCGCCCGACCCTGCTGCGCCTCGCCGCACGCGCGGATGTGCTGGTGGAGAACCTGCGCGCTGGCAGGCTGGAGCGGCTTGGTCTCGGGCCGGAGGCACTGCACGCGGTCAATCCCCGGCTGGTGATCGCGCGCATCTCCGGCTACGGCCAGGATGGTCCGTATCGCGACAAGCCGGCGTTCGGCGCGATCGGCGAGGCGATGGGCGGCATCCGCCATCTCACCGCGCATCCCGCCGGCAGTTCGGACCTGCCGCCGCCGCGCTGCGGCATCTCGATCAGCGACGATTTGGCGGGGATGTATGCGGCAATCGGACTGCTGTCCGCGCTGTGGCAGCGCGACGTGGCGGGGACCGGGCGCGGGCGGGTGGTGGACGTCAACCTGGTGGATAGCGTGTTCAGCCTTATGGAGGGCATGCTGCCGGAATACGCAATGGATGGCCGGGTGCGGCAACCGGTCGGCGCCGCCATCCAGACCGCCGCACCGACCAACACCTATCCTTGCGTCGATGGCAAGTGGCTGTGCATCGCCGGCAACTCCGACCTGATCTTCGGCCGGCTGATGGAGGCGATCGGCCGGCCGGAGCTGGCGCGTGATCCGGCCTACGCCACCAACGGCGACCGTTGTGCACACCGCGATGCGCTGGACGCGGCGATTGCGGCCTGGACCCGCACGCTCCCGGCGCAACAGGCAGAAGCGCGGCTGGAGGCTGCCGATGTGCCGTGCTCGCGGCTCTACGACATCGCCGATTGCGCCCACGATCCGCATTTCCGCGAACGTGGGTCGGTGCAGGAGGTGGACGACCCGCTGGTCGGGCGGACCCTGCATCCCGGGCCGACGATCCGGCTGGATGGCGACCCGCCGGATGCAGCGATCGGCTGGCCGGGTCCGGCCGCCGGGGCTCACACGAAGTACGTGCTGCAGACGCTGCTGGGCTCGGCGCAGCAGCAAGGCTGATCCGTTCGGCACGTGCCGGCAGCGCGCGCGAATGGCGGAGACGGGTTTCGCTCCAAATCAATCAGTTCTTGCATCGTTCCGATAAATTGCATGATAAATCCGCTGCAAGTGCATCACCCGCCGAGGGCGCATGCGTACCCTGGTTCGGCTTATCCTGCCCCTGCTCGGCCTGCTCACCCTGGCGGCTTGTGCCTCCACTGGCCCAGCCACCGATGGTCGGATCGGCGACTACGTCGGCGGCTCAGTGCCGGTGGAGTGCGCCCCGTTCGCCCGCGAACTGAGCGGCGTGCGGCTATGGGGCTCCGCGGCCGATTGGTGGTGGCAGGCGAGCGGACGCTATGCGCGCAGCGACCGCCCTTCGGTCGGCAGCGTGCTGGTATTCCAACGCTCGGGCCGTCTGCCCAGCGGCCATGTCGCCGTTGTCTCCCAGGTACTCGGCAACCGGCAGATCCTGGTGACCCAGGCCAACTGGGTGCATCACCGGGTCAGCGAGGACCAACCCGTGATCGACATCTCGGCTGCAAACGACTGGTCGATGGTACGTGTCTGGTGGCCGCCCACGGTCGAGATGGGCATCAACGAATACCCGACCTACGGCTTCATCCGATCCGACCGGCCCGCCTCGCATGACCAGTTGATCGCGGCGACGCCTGGCGCGATCCGCCTAGCCGCCAACGAATGACATTGTCGCCGCAGGATTCACGATCGGTGCAAGAAGGTCCAGGCGGCGGCACCGCGCTGACACACCCAACAGGCTTCCCCGCCCACTGGGGCGACGGTGGGAACCGATTGCTGGTCGCTGGAACGGCGCTGCGAAGGCGCTTCAGGCAGCGTCCTCGCGACGGTCACGCCGGTCGCGCACCTGGACATAGGCCAGTTTGACGTGTTCCTCGCAATACGGCTTCCCAGGTTCCGAAGCGAGATCGCAGAAACGGAAGCTGCGCGTTCCTGGTTCTCCGATCGGCCAGCAACAGGTGACGACGCGGCCGTAAAGTCGCGGTGCGGGCGGCAGTACGCGCGGCGGGGGTGCGGGTTTGGGCACCAGCGCCTGCACGAGCGGCACTATTGCCTGGGCAACGCCGGATGTGGAGATCGGGCCGGTGCTGGATAGCGGCGGCAGCGTGGGCCCGGCCACGCGGCGTGGCGTGGACCGTCGAGGCGCCCCCCCGGGCACGCCGTCACGACGGATTGGCGAGGGCCGAGCCGGGAGGTCCAGACGGTGTGCCTTGCCTACCACGGCGTTTTTCGACACACCCAAACGCCGGCCAATCTCGGCGGTCGAGTGCCCTTCGTCCCACAGCGAACGCAGGCGGATGATCGTTTCCTCGGCCCAATCCATCTTGTGGTCTCCCTGATGGCGCAACCACAAGATACGGTATACAGGCCAGTGCGGCCGTCAACTCACCATTTGCGCTAAACCACAAAAAGTTGTGGACAACCGCCTCGGGGACAACAACCCCTTGCGTGATAGACCCTGATTCCCGGCGTTTCCACGCTGATGGAGCGGTGCCAGCGGTGGCCAATCAGCTCACGCCCCTTCGCGCCGCCACGCGAGCACCAGCACTCCCAGCATCAGCGGCAGAGCGACCCAGGACGGCAGCAGCGCAAGCGCGGCGATCCCGGTCACCAGATGATCATGCCGGCGCTCCAGGCCGATCCACGAACTGCCCGCCGCCGGCCGATCGGGTTCGATACGGCGCAGGTCGGGCACATCCGGCGGCGCTCCGGGCTTGCCGGTGCTGATGAAACGCACCCCGCCGCCCGAGGCGCGTGCCAGCTTGTGCAGCAGCGTCGCCGTGGCGCGCAGATCGGCAAACTCCAGGGGATTGGCAGCGCCCGCCGCGGCATAGGCAGTACGGCTGCCGTCGCTCGCCTGCCAGACCCCCGGCGTGGTTGCCGGCAGGCCGACGGTCGCCCGCCCGGGGCTGGTCTGCCTCAGATCCAGCTTCAGGACCTTGCCATCGGGATCGGTCACCGTCACCTGCCCGGGCGGCGCCGGATCGGTGGAGCGGCGCTCGATCGTCAGGCGCCCATCGGCAACTTGCGCCGTCAGCGCATTTTCCTCCAGTTCCGGCTCCTGCATGAGCCAATGCGCCACACGGCGCAGCAACTCGGCTTGCGGACCGCCACCCTGATGACCACGCGACCACAGCCAGATCTGATCCGAGAGCAGAAGCGCGACCCGGCCCTTGCCGACCCGATCCAGCAGCAGCAGCGGGTCGCCGTCCGGCGTGTCCATCAGGTCTTCGCCATGCACGTCGGTGGGGTCTATGTGCCGGTACCAGGAACCCCATGCCGGCGGTGCGTCCGGCTCGCCCGGCGGGTTCGCCCCGACGAGACCTTCGGTCACCGGATGGCGCTGGCCAAGATCGGTCACGCGCGGGCGGAACCGACCATCCACCACGGAATCCAACGGTGCTGGAATGCCCGGCAACACCTGGCCGAGTGGCGTCGCCGCCAGACTGGCCGCACCGGAGAACTCCGGCCCGACGCTCAGCAGCAGCGCGCCACCCTCGCGCACACGCTCGGCGATGTTGGCGATATAGGGCAACGGCAGCAGGCCGCGGTTCTGGAAGCGGTCCAGAATGATCAGGTCGAACTCGTTTATCTTGTCCAGGAAAAGCTCGCGCACCGGAAAGGCGATCAGCGCCAGTTCGTTCAGTGGCGTCAGGTCGTCCTTCTCCGGCGGGCGCAGGATGGTGAAGTGCACCAGGTCGACCGAGGGATCCGCCTTCAGCAGCCGCCGCCAGGTGCGCTCACCGGGATGCGGCTCGCCCGAGATCAGCAGCACGCGCAGCCGGTCGCGCACGCCGTTGATCTCGATCACCGCCCGGCTGTTGATGGCGGTGACTGCACCGGCGAGCGGGCTCGCCGACAGTTCCACCACCGTGGGGCCCGCGCGGGTGATCGGCAGCTCGATGGTCTGCTCCACGCCGATCGGCACGTTCTCAACCCGCGGCGGCTCGCCGTCACGGCGTATCGTCAGGTTGGCCGTGCCGGTCGGATGCGGCACACCGAGATCCTCGATGGCGACACGCAGCGTGGCGGACTTGCCGACGATGCCGTAACTCGGCGCCTCGATGACGCGGAGGCGGCGGTCGGTTTCCTCGCCCTTGGCCGGGATCAGCACGTTCAACGGCGCGCCACCGGGAGGCGTGTCCGGACTGTCGTGCACCTGGCCGTCGGTGATGGCGATCGTGCCGGCCAGCCGCGACCGCGGGATGTCCGCCAGCGCTCGGTCGATGGCGCCGAACAGGTGGGTGCCGGTATCGCCACTTTCCGGCACCGTGACGGTGCGCAGCTCCAGGCCGGGAAGTTTCGCCGCCTGTTGCGTGATCGCAGCCCGCGCCGCCTCGGCCAGTCGCGCGCGATCGCCGATCTGCATCGAGGCGGTCTGGTCCACCACCAGCAGGCCGATGTCGGGCAGGTTTTCCCGGGTCTCCTGCACCAGCCGAGGACCGGCCAGCCAGAGCAGCAGCACCGCGAAGCCGGCGAGCCGCCAGACCGTGCCGCGTGCTCTGCGCGTGGCGGCGAGTGCCACCACCAGCAGCGCCAGCACGCCGACTACCGCGATAAGCCAGAGCGGCAGCAGCGGATCGAAACGCAGGGCGGCGATGGCTTCCGAGGGACGCATCCAGATGCCTACTGCCCCAGCCGCTGCAATATCGCCGGCACGTGCACCTGGTCGCCCTTGTAGTTCCCGGTCAGCGCATACATCACCAGGTTCACGCCGAACCGATAGGCCAGCGTGCGCTGCCGTGAGCCGCCTGGGATCACCGCATACGGATTGTGCCCGGTGTCGTCGACCGCCCATGCCGCAGCCCAGTCATTGCCGCCGATGATCACCGGACTGACGCTGTCGTTCGTGCGGTCCTGGTCGCGCTGCACCCACACCGTGTCGCCAGTGTAACGCCCGGGGAAATCGTGCAGCAGATAGAAGGCGCGCGCCAGCACATGCTCGGTGGTCAGTGGCGCCAACGGAGGAATGATCAGCCCCTGGGCCACCCGCTGCAACGCCGAATCGGTCCCCGGCGCGAAGCCGGCGCCGGAACCGGAATCCCGCGTGTCGATCAGGATAATGCCGCCGCGGCTCATGTAGTCGTTCAGCGCTGCGGCCTGCGCTGGGCTGAGCTGCTGCGCATCGGCGCTGATCGGCCAATACAGCAATGGGTAGAAGCTGAGATCGGTGTTGCCGGGCTCGACCGGATCGGGCTCCACCAGCGTGGCGGCGGTGCGCCGGTTGACATACTCGGACAGGCCTTCCAGTCCGGCGCGCGATACGGCGTCCAACTGCGGATCACCTGTGGTGATGTAGCCGAGCCGCGTGGCCAAAGCCGGATTGGGATTGCCGTCCAGCGCATGGGCCCCTGGAGCGACCAGCAGGGTGAACAGCACCGCCGCGGCCACCCGGCTCGACCGCAGCAGTCCGCGCAAGCCGAGAGCGATCAGCATATCCAGCGCCAGCAGCAGCACTGCGGCCGCCAGCAATGGGGGACCCAGTGCGCGCTCCGGCACGGCGGCACCGAGATTTTCCACCCGCGCGCCCGACACCGCGGGCGCTGCCTCTGGTGACGGCAGATTGGCGCCAAGGTTCAGCGCCCGCCTGCCGTTCTCCGGCCCATACAATCCAGGCGGGTGACGAGGTGAGGCGACGGTGCGGGCAATTTCGGCGGCCGGCAGGCCGGCGGCGGCCGGCGGCGGCGGCGACAGCAGCCCGTAGCCGTCCAGCGTCTCCGCAGGCGACAGCACCGTGTTGTCGGGTGCGGTCGCCACCCCCACCGACAGTGCGACCAGCCGCCGCAGCATATCCACGAACAGCCCTGACAGCGGCAGGTTGGACCAGTCGGCGTTCGCCGTGACGTGGAACAGCACGATGCGCCCCGCGCCGCGCGCCGCTTCCGTTACCAGGGGCGTGCCATCAGCCAACGCCGCCCAGGTATGGCTGGCGAGGTCGGCCGACGGTTCCGCCAGCACCTGCCGGTTCACCTTCACCTCGTTCGGCACCGTCAGACCGGCGAACGGCGAACCGGCCGGGAACGGCGCGACGCCTGCCGGCTCCGCCCAGGACAGTGCCCCGCCAAGCTGCCGGTCGCCGCTCAGCAGCTTAACCGGCATCAGCGGATCGGTTTCGCCGATCGGCTGTTCAGCGGTCCGCGGACCGGCGAAGCGGATCAGCAGGCCGCCCTGCTCCACCCAGCGGGTCAATGCGTCACGATCGGCGCCGGCGGGCAGTGGCCGGTCGGCGAGGATCACCACCGACAATTCGCGTTGCAGCAGCGTTGTGAGGTCGGACTCGCGCACCTCGGTGAATGGCGACAGCGCGCGACGCAGGTAATACAGCGGCCCGGAGAATGGCGTATCGGCGGTGGCAAGATCGCCGGCCAGAATACCCACGGGCCGGCGCCGCCAGCGTTCATCCAGCAGCACGACCGAAGCGGCAGATGGAGGACCTTCAAGAACCAGCCGGCTCAGCCGGTTGCGCATCTCGGGAGGCAGCACGATCGCCGCGGTAGCGTCGGCTGCACCGGACGGCAGGTCGACGGTCGCGCTTGCCAGGGTGCGTCCGTCGCCGCTCTGTGCCAGGACCACGGCGCGGCTGGCCATAGGCTGAGGCACCTGTTCGACGCGGGCGACCAGTCGGTCAGGCTCGCTCAGCGGCGGACGCAGCAGGCGGGCGGCCGCGGTCGGCCAGCGCAACTCGGTCACCGGGCCTGCATTGTCCAGCGCGGTGGCGAAGCGGGAAAAGTCGTCGCCATGCGTCAGCCCGTCGCCGAGATAGATGACGGCGGTGCCGGGTCGATCCCATGCTTGCAGTGCGGCAGCCGCGGCGGCGCGATCCGGCGGCCACGCCTCGGGGTGCAGTGCCGCCAGCCTTGCACGCAGGTCGGCCACCGGCATCGGCGCGGTAATGCGCGGCGCGGCTCCAGTTCCGTCCGGTGCCGTGGCCAGCAGGGCGACCTGCCGACCGGCACGCTCGGCGCGGTCCAGCATGTTGTTTGCCACCTGCATCCGGCGTGGCCAGTCGTCGGCGGATGCCCAGCCATTGTCCAGCACCAGCAGCATCGGGCCGGAGCCCGGCAGGCTCGAGCCGGCATCCAACACGGGCCGCGCCAGCGCCAGGATCACCAGCGTCGCGGCGATCATCCGGAGCAGCAACAGCCACCAGGGTGTGCGCGCCGGCGTCTCCTCGCGCGCGTGCAGCCCCATCAGCAGACGGATCGCGGGAAATGTCTCGCTGCGTGGCGCCGGCGGTGTCACCCGCAGCAGCCACCACAGCAATGGCAGGGCCGGCAACGCGAGCAGTACCCAAGGGGCAGCGAAGATCATCGCGCGGTCAGCGCCACGTACAGGCCGAGCAGCGCGGCCTCTGGTGGATGATCGGTGCGGTGAATGGCAAAGCCGAATCCGGCAGCCGAGCAGATCGCCGCCAGCCCGTCCTGCTGTGCCTTGAGGCGGCGACCGTACTCATCGCGCACGCCTTCCACGCGCGGGATCAATGTATCGCCCTCGCGCTCCAGGCCACGGAAGCGGATACGCCCGCTGTACGGCAGGTCGGCTTCCGCCGGATCCAGCACCTGCAACAGAAAGCCGCTGACCGGGACCGCCGCCATGCGGCCAATAGCCGCCTGGATTTCCTCGAGCGGTGACAGAAAATCGCCGAACAGAACGACACGCGCATGGCGTGGCAGCGGAACGTGCGGTGGCGTGCCGGCATCCTCATCCGCGACGCCCGTCAGCGCCCGGGCCAGCCGGTCCAGGCCGGGCCGGCCGGAAATCGGGCGGGCATCGGGTTCGATCATCGCCACGCGTTCACCACCGCGAAGCAGCAGCGAAGCCAGCGCCAGCAGCAGCAGGCCAGCACGTTCGCGTTTCTCCACCGTCGCGCCGCGCGAACGCCAGCGCATCGACGAAGAGCCGTCGCGCCACAGGCAGATGGTTTGCGCCGCTTCCCACTCGGTCTCGCGGATGAACCAACCATCCGGCACCGGACGGCCGGACTTCGCGGATTGCCGCCAGTCGATGCGCGCGATCGGATCGCCCGGTACGAAGCGGCGGAACTGCCAGAAACTGTCGCCCTGACCAACACGCCGCCTGCCATGCACGCCCTGGGCCACTGTCGCAGCGACGCGATCGGCGGCTACCAGCAGCGGTGGCAGACGGGCGCCGAGTACCTCCGCTCGCCTGGCGTCCGTCGCGGTCGGGACGGCGCCGCTAGGCAAGGCGCTCCACCAGGCGATCGATCACATCGGACAGCACAACGCCATCGGCACGGGCAGCGAAGTTCAGCGCCATGCGATGACGTAGCACCGGACGGGCCAGCGCCACCACATCATCCACGCTCGGGGCCAACCGGCCACCCAGCAGTGCGCGTGCGCGCGATGCCAACATCAGCGCCTGGGCGGCGCGCGGGCCGGGCCCCCATGCAACGTGACGGCGCACCGTCGCATCGTCGGATGCTTCCGGCCGCCCGCCGCGCACCAGCGACAGGATCGCGTCCACCACCTTCTCACCGACCGGCACGCGGCGGATCAGCGCCTGCGCCGCACGCAGTTCGTCGGCAGTCATCGCCTGTTCCGGCGGCAGCTCGGCGGCCCCGGTGGTGGCAAGCAGCATGGTCCTCTCGGCGGCCAGTTCCGGATAGCCGACGTCGATCTGCAGCAGGAAGCGATCGAGCTGCGCTTCAGGCAGCGGATAGGTGCCCTCCTGCTCGATGGGATTCTGCGTCGCCAGCACATGGAACGGCAGCGGCAATCTATGTTCCGCGCCCGCCACGGCCACGCGCTGCTCCTGCATGGCCTGCAACAGCGCCGACTGGGTGCGCGGACTGGCACGGTTGATCTCGTCGGCCATCAGCAACTGGCAGAACACCGGCCCTGGCACGAAACGGAAACTGCGTCTGCCCTCCGCTTCGTCCAGCACCTCGCTGCCGATGATATCGGCCGGCATCAGGTCGGGGGTGAACTGCACCCGCTTGGTGGCCAGGCCCAGTACGACGCCCAGCGTCTCCACCAGGCGGCTTTTGCCCAGGCCGGGGACGCCGACCAGCAGCACGTGGCCCCCCGATAGCAGCGTGATCAGGCTCTGATCCACCACCTCATCCTGGCCGAAAATGACGCGCCCGATCGCCGATCGCACTCGACCGATGCGCGCGCCCAACGCCTCGACCTCGGCGAGGATCGTGCCGGCATCAACCGAGCCCGCATTACCCGCTGCTAGTTGCGCGGCAGCCATACTGATCGACATACGGGCTCCATCTCCGACAATTCTAACCAAGCCGTCATATAGGCACTTTCGCCGCCGGGGGGATGCTCCCTATATCGCAAACCGGGAAGGAAGATCGCCAAGTATGGAGACGGAGACGTGAACGAGGCCAGTTCTTCCGCGCCGCTCGCCGGAGCCTTCGGCAGCAGTTCGACTGCGCGCGCAAGGACCGCGGGATTTGGCGAGGCGATCACGCCCATCCCGGCACCGTGCAAGCAGGCGCGTGCCCGCGTGCGACGGCCGCCGGTGGAATGCGGCGACCTGCCTTTTCTGATCCGACGCGACGGTAGCTGGCTGTACCGCGGCAGCCCGATCGGCCGCAAGGAACTGGTGTGTCTGTTCGCCAGCGTGTTGAAGCGCGAGGCGGACGGCTCATTCTGGCTGGAGACGCCCGCCGAACGTGGCCGCATCGACGTCGAGGATGCGCCGTTTGTCGCGGTCGAACTCGACTGGTCCGGCGACGGACGCCAGCAGATGCTGTCGTTCCGCACCAATGTCGATCAGGTGGTGACCGCCGGCCCCAAGCATCCGATCCGCGTGGCGCACGGCGTGCTGACCTGCGAGCCGACACCATACCTGCGGGTGCGCGATGGCGCTGGCGACTATGCAGTCGAGGCGCGCATCAACCGGGCGGTCTATTACGAACTGGTCGCTCTCGCCGTGCCGGAATGGGTCGGTTGCCGGCGTATGCTCGGGGTATGGAGCAACGGCAAATTCTTCCCGCTTGGCGAACTGCCTCCCGGCTGCGAGTGATCCCGGCTGAACTGGTGATCCGGCGATGACGGCGGCAGAACTGCGGGCCCGGCTCGTGGGGATTGTTGCCGAACCGGTCGCGGGCGAGGTCGCGCACGGCGATGACGTGCTGGCCTTGCTGAACACTGCGCCTGTGCCGGCGGCGGTGCTGGTGCCGATCATCCTGGGAGCCTACCCTGGCGTGCTGCTCACCAAGCGGAACGCGCATCTGAACAAGCATGGCGGCCAGGTCAGCTTTCCCGGCGGCCGGATCGACACCACCGACGCCAATGCCGAAGCGGCCGCGTTGCGCGAGGCCCACGAGGAGATCGCGCTGGATCCGACGCGGGTCGAGGTGCTGGGCAGGATGGCGGATTACATCACCGGCACGGGCTATCGGATTACCCCGGTCGTGGGATTGCTGCCGCCTGGCCTGGCGCTACGGCCATCGCCGCATGAAGTGGATTCGGTGTTCGAACTGCCGATCGACGTACTGCTCGATCCGGACGCGCCGAAGCGGCAGCGCCATCATGTGCAGGGCATCTGGCGGGAATACTGGGTGTGGCCGCACCCTGATCACTACATCTGGGGTGCGACAGCGGCGATTCTCGTGCATCTGGCGCAGAAGCTGCGGGCTGTGGGGCCGCATGCTTCGACTGGTTGAACTGGCGCTGTTCCTCGCCCCATTCGCGGCATTTGGTGTTTGGCGCGTGTTCGCGCTGGAACGCGGCCCGTCCATTCGACTGGTCATCGCCACCGCCGGTGTGGTGATCCTGCTGATCGGCACCATGATCTGGCTCAGCCAGGAGGCGGCACTGCCGCCGGGTACCGTCTACGCACCCGCGCAACTGCAGAATGGCCGGGTGATTCCGGGCCACGCGGCGCCGCAATGACTGAGGCGCCCGCCCTGTTGATCCCGCCTCCCGCCTTCCTGGCTGAGCCCGCGCTGACATCGGTGATGGCGGTGCTCCCCGAGGCGCGGGTGGTCGGTGGCGCGGTGCGCGACACGCTTGCGGGGCGACCGGTCACCGAGGTCGATCTGGCGACCCCGCGCGAGCCTGCGCAGGTGGTTCAGGCGCTGCAAGCTGCCGGGATACGTGCCGTGCCGACCGGGCTGGACCATGGCACGGTGACCGCGGTCGTGGACGGACATGGCTTCGAGATCACCACGTTGCGGCGCGACGTCGAGACCGACGGGCGCCACGCCGTTGTGGCATTCACCGACAATTGGCGGGCAGACGCGGCGCGCCGGGACTTCACCATCAACGCGCTGTCGATGACACGCGACGGCGCAGTGTTCGACTACTTCGACGGCGTGGCCGACCTGCGCTCCGGGCGTGTGCGCTTCGTCGGCGATCCCGCGACGCGCATCGCCGAGGATTATCTGCGCATCCTGCGCTTCTTCCGGTTCTTTTCCCGCTATGGCGCGGGACCGGCGGAGCCGACAGCGCTGGCGGCGATCCGCGCAGGCGTGCCGGGACTGGCGGGATTGTCGGCGGAGCGCGTGTGGAGCGAGTTTGGTCGAATTTTATCCGCGCCCGATCCGCGAGCCGCGATTGGCCAGATGGCGGACCTCGGCGTGCTGGACGCAGTGCTGCCGGAAGGTGCCGACCCGGCACGCCTCGAGCGGCTGGTCGAGGCGGGTGCGCCACCCGATGCGCTGCTGCGGCTTGCAGCGCTGCTGACCGGCGATCCGCTGGCGTTGGCTGCACGACTGCGGCTGTCGGTGGCGGAGCGGGACCGGCTGGTAGGCTTGCGCGGCGGCTCGGTGCCGCGGCCCGACATGGATGACGATGTGTTGCGGCGTCTGCTGGCGGACGAAGCGGCGGCGGTCCTGCTTGACCGGAGCTGGCTGGCCGGCGGCGCCGCGCCGGAATGGGCGGCGTTGCGAGCCCGCCTGTCCGCGCTGCCGCGTCCGGTTTTCCCGCTGGAGGGGCGTGATGTGCTGGCGCTGGGCGAGCCCGAGGGCCCGCGCATCGGCGCCCTGCTGCGCGATGTGCGACGCTGGTGGCTGGATGGCGGCTGCGTTGCCGGCGAGGCGGCGTGCCGCGGCGAATTGGTACGGCGCCTGGCGGATGCCAACGCGCATGATGCCCGACGGTCCTGACGGCATTCGCGGCAGTGCTGAAACTGCTCTAACTTCCTCGTCCGATCCATTTCCGCCCGAGGCAACTGCGTGAACGGCGCCAAGCACCTGATCATGGGACTGTGGGCCCGGCAGCCGTTCCGGCATCTGGAGAAGTTCATCGCGTCCCTGCGCCGCACCACATTCGCCGGTGACGTCTGCCTCTGCGTCGAGGATATCTCCGCCGATACCATCGCCCAGCTTCGGGACCACGGCATCATCGTCGTGCGCACCGGGCCGTCGGCCCAGCCGCGCATGACAGCGCTGGCGAGCCGCTACTTCAGTTATCTGGACTTTCTGACACGGCACGCCGACGACTACGCCAAGGTGATGCTGGCCGATCCGGCCGCCGTGGTCTTTCAGGCCGATCCGTTTGCCGCGCCGCTGCCCGCCGCCATCGTCTACACATCGACGCGCCGCAGGCTTGGCGAGTCAGTGGCGGATCATGATGCGGTGGTACAGGCCTACGGCGAGGCGGTGGCGCACAACGTCCGCGACTGCCTGTGCGTGAGTGCCAGTAGCACCATCGGCACGCGTGACGGCATGCTGCGCTATCTCGTGGCGATGACGCAGGAACTGAGCGGCCGGACGACACCGATCACCGGCGCGATCGATCAGGGCGTGCACAATTACGTCGTCCACATGCGTCCGCTCGCCGACGCCTGGCTCGATCCGGCCGGCCTGGTCGCCGCCGCGGTGCGCGCGCTGCCGAATGAGTTGGTGCAGGTCGCGGATCAGCAGGTTCTGATCGACGGCAGACCGGTGCCGGTGCTGTGCCATTGGGACGACAATGCGAAGACGCGCGCGTTTGTCCATGCGACGCCACGATTTCAGGCGGATGACTCCATGCGCGGCGCATGGCCGGCAGCAGAACCCGCTGGCGAACCCGCGCCGTCCGACGCACGAGCAGCGACCGCTGCCGGCGACGCGGTCGTCGCGTTCTACCAACGCGATCGCGACGCGGCCTGGCTGAAGCTGTTTCTGGGCAGTCTGCGTTGCGTTACCGGCGCGGTCACCATGCATTGCGTCGGCAATTTCGAACCGCACGAACTGGACGTTCTGGCGCGCCATGATTGCGTCGTCTATCAGGTTCCCGCCAGCGAACCCGGAATTGCGGAAAATATTGCGCACTTCTATCTGAGCCAGGTGCTCGACAAGCTGGCAGCCGACCAGGCGGCGATGCCGGACCGTGTGCTGGTGCTTGACAGCATGAGCGCCGTGTTTCCGCGCGATCCGTTCCTGAGCACCACACCTGGCCTGTCGGTGTTCTGGGAAGGCCCGACACGTATCGCCGATTCGGACTACAATCGGCACCGGTTGGCACTCTTCGTGCCACCGGAACAAAGCTCGTTGCAGGTTCCCGTTGTGTCTTCATCGGTGTTTCGGGGGACCATGCCGACGGTGCGCGAATTCTACCGCCGGCTGTTTGCCGAACTGATCGGGCGGCCGGACCTGCTCAGCATGCACAAGGTCGTCCAGGGTGCGGTCAACAAGCTGTGCCATGTCGGCGACCTCGGGTTTCCGGTCACCATGCATCCGAATGGCGCCGAGGTGTATTTCGACTTCTGGCCGTCCGGTCTTGCGATCGATACGCGGCATGGTGTGCGCATCGGTGGCAGCGTGCCGGCCGTGGTTCTGGGCGGCAATCCGGAGACGCCGCTGATGATCAAGCTGAGGATCGACCTCAGCCTATCGGAAGTCTGAGTTCGGCCGATGGTCACCGGTACTGAGCAAGTTCCAGTGTCCGGTCTGCCGCGGTCCATTGGCCGCCGAATTTGGCGCCTGCGTGGACTGTGACCGGTCGTTTGCCACCGCCGATGGCATTTTGGATTTCGTGGGCGGCCGTTTCGCCACGCAGCTTGATGCCGATACCTACGACGTCATCAACACGGTGCAGGACGCCAGTTCGGAGGCGGCGTATCAATCGTACAAACAAGTTGCAGCGCACCGCTGGCCGGCATCACTTGGCTCGGTGGTGGAGATCGGTTGCGGAACGGGCGCCCTGTCCCGTTCGATCCTCCGACATCGCGACGCTGTGGACGCCGTGCTGACAGATGTGTCGACGGATATGCTCCGGCTTTGCCGTGCCAATTTCGATCGGTTGCGTGATGCGGCCGCACCTCCGGTGTGCTTTGCGACCTACAGCGCGAATGAACCGTGCTTTCGCGATGCGGTGTTCGACAGTTGTGTCGGTGGATCTGTCGTGCATCACATTACCGATGTCGGCGCATTCCTTGCCGATGTCTGGCGCATCCTCAGGCCCGGTGGCCTGGCTTGGTTCATTGAGCCGAGCTATCGCTTCGGGCGGGTCCTGGCCATGGCATTTGCCGATATCCTGGCATTCTTGCTGGCGCGCGACCCGACATTCTCCGATGACCGGCAGGTGTTGCATAACTGGGTTGCCGAGGCTCGCAAGCGTACTGTGTTGCAGGACGACGTCGCGGCCCTGGCCGAGTGCGAGGATAAGCACATGTTCAACGGCGAAGTGTTCGAGGCCATGGCGCTTCAGGCTGGCTTCACCACCGCCGAGGCTCTGCCCTCTAGTCCCGATCCGGATGGACTTTTCAGCAGCGGCGCGCTGCTGGCCAGGCTGCGGGTCGGCGAACCACTCGCCGGGCAGATCATGCGACTCTGGCCGATCTATGCCAACCGCTACCTGCCACTGCTGAATGCCCGGGACATGTCGCCAGGTTACCTGTTCTGGCTGACCAAACCCGCTTGGCCGCACAGCGTGGCACCTGTTCCGCGCATCGAACCGCCCACTCCGCGGCGCTGCAGCGAGGCGGACGTCACTGGCGGCGGCATGCCGCTGCGCTGGGTGTTGTCGCTGCTTGCGGAAGCCACGCCCGCTGGCTTGCGGGTCAAGCTGGATGGTTGGTGCCTCGCCAACGCTGACATCAAATCGGTACGTGTGACGATTGATGGCGTGGCTCGCGAGACGCCGGTGTGGCTGCCGCGCGCGGATGTGCAGCTCGCACTGAACCGGGAGGGCTGCTATGCGGCCTGGAATTGTCTGTGCTGTGGGGTAGATTGCGAATTGCTGTACGACGCTGCACGTCCGGCCGGGCGTGAGCTGGCTCTCGGTATCGACCTGGTGTTCTGCGACAATCGTTTTGTGCCGATCGTCGTCGGGGAAAATCTTGGCCTTGCTGTGCCATTCAGTACCGGCCGATAGATCCGTTGCCGATGGCCACGCCAGTCGACGGCTGTGCTGATGCCATGAGCGGCCGGAAAAATCTGATAATGGGCGTCTGGTCGAGGCTGCCCTTCAGCGGTCTGGAGCGGTTTATCGCATCGTTGCGCCGTACCACGTTCGACGGTGACCTATGTATTTTCGTGGATGAAGTGCCCGCCGACACGGTGCGGACATTGCTGGCGCACGGCGTCATCGTTGAGCGCGCCTGCCGCTTCGCATTGCCACAGTTGAACTACCAGGGCAGCCGCTACTACAGCTACCTGGACTACCTGGGGCGCCACGGCGGTGAATACGCCAACGTGATGATTTCCGATCTGCGCGACGTGCTGTTCCAGGCCGATCCGTTCGCGAGGCCGTTGCCCGCCGACCTGGTATTCGCGCAGGAGCGCATCACGCTTGGCGACTGTCCGGTCAATCGGAGCTGGCTGATCCAGGCGTATGGCGAGGCGATGGCCGACAATCTGCGGCACTGCATGGTGTCCTGCTCGGGTACCACCTTCGGCACGGCACGCGGAATGCAGCAATATCTTACCGCCATGATCCACGAGATGGCGGGGCGGCCGATCCCGATTCTGGGTGGTATGGACCAGGGCGTCCACAACTACGTCACCCGCATGCGGCCGATGCAAAACGCGTTCTGCGACGCGGGCGATACCATCGTCTCGACCATGAATTACATGCCGGACGAGGCGATGAGCATTGACCAGCGCGGTGTGCTGATCGATGGGCGGTTGGTGCCGGTCATTCATCAGTGGGATCGCAAGGAAAAGCTGCGCCAGTACGTGGAGGCGGCGCCACAGTTCCGACTCGATGCCAAGGTCGAACCACGCTATCCGATGGTGCGAAGTCGCGCCATTGCGGCCCCGCCGCTACCGGTGAAGCCCGACACGGCCGACACAACCGATGCTGTCGTCTGCTTTTATCATCGCGAACGTGACGCGGACTGGCTGGAGCCGTTTCTCGCCACCCTGCGTGCCGTTGGCTTTGCCGGCGGAATCCATTGCGTTGGCGCACTCGACGCGAACGATCTCGTGTTGCTGCGGAGGTACGGCGCCGTCGCCCATACGAGCGCGCCCGTTGCCGCGGAGATCGACGTCAACAATGTCGCCCATATCCATCTGAGTCATGTGCTGGACGAGTTGGCCGCGGACCAATCGGTGCAGCTCGACCAGGTGCTGCTGATCGATACGTTGCACGCTGGTTTCCTGCGCGACCCTTTCCTGAGCAAGACCGTTGGCCTGTCGGTATTCAGTGAAGGCCCGGTTTCCATCGGCGAATCCGACTATAATGTCCATCGCCTGCAGCTGTTCACCGATGTCGACGATAACTGGCGGCGACGCCCGATTGTGTCCTCAACCCTGCTGCGCGGGAAAATCGACGTCGTGCGCGAATTCTACCGTGCGCTGTTCGCCGAATTCGTGGGTCGCGAGGATCTGTTTCGCATCCATAAGGTGATCCAGGGAGCGTTCAACAAGCTGTGCCAGGAGGGTGATTTCAGCTTCCCCGTGATCGTGTATCCCAATGCGTCGGAGGTATACTTCGAGATCTGGCCGCAAAATCTTACCATCGACATACGTTTGGGCGTGCGTGTGGGCGGCACGGTGCCGGCGATTGTGGTGAACCAATTCAACGAGACACCGTTGATGGGGATGCTGAAGGGAAGCCTTCACCTCGCGTCGGTGCTGGCGCCTCGCTGATGCGTGCCGCCGGCGTATTCGACCAGGCCAGGCTTGCGCCGCTGGCGCAACTCGGCATGGACGCGACGATCATCCTGCATCCCAATGGCATCCCAATGGCGCCGAAGCGTATTTCGAGATATGGAAGGCAGGCCTGCCCACCATGACCGAACCGCCGACGCGCGTTGGCAGCGCGGTGCCGCGTCGTTGCGCTTCTCGCGATGACGGTGGCACGCTTCGCTTCACGCCGTGACAGCAACCCTCTGGCCACCCCACCACGCGACTGATACACGCCCGATATGGATGCCGCCACGCCCCGCATCGACCTGAAGGCCAACCGCGACACGACGCGCGTGTTGCTTGGCCGACTGTGGCGCGAGCACATCAGCCACCACAAGCCGCGCCTGCTGCTGGTGCTTGTGCTGACTGTCGTGATGGCGGGCACCACCGCGCTGTATCCGGTGGTGATCGACCACGCCTTCGAGATGTTCACCAACCGCGACCAGCGCATCCTGTACCAGATTCCCGCGCTGGTCGTTGCCATCACCTCGATCAAGGCCGCGGCGCAGTATTTCCAGAACGTGCAGGTGCAGCAGATCGTGCTGCTGGTGATCCGTGAACTGCAGGGCCGCATGTTCGCGCATCTCGCGTACGCCGACCTGGCGCGGCTGGAGCGTGAGGCGCCGGCGCAGCTCGCCGCCCGATTCACCACGGATGCGACGATCATCCGCGACGCGCTCACCCGCACGGTGAACGGCATCGCCGACGTCGTCACGGTGATCGGCCTGGTCGCCTCGATGCTGTATCTCGACTGGCTGCTCAGCCTGATCGCGGCGGCGATGTATCCGCTGGCGGCGGTGCCGATCCAGCGCATCGGCAAGCGCATCCGGCGTGCCTCGGGCGGCATGCAGGAGCGCATGGGCGAGACCGCGGCGCTGCTCAACGAAAGCTTCGCGCAGGCCCGCACCGTGCGCGCCTACCGGCTGGAAGCAGCGGAGACCCATCGGGCGGAGGACGCGTTCGCCCAGCTTTACCGCGCGCTTTTGCGAATGACCAGGAGCCGGGCCCGGGTCGATCCGGTGCTGGAGGTGCTGGGCGGCGCCGCGGTCGCGGCGGTGATCGGCTTCGCCGGTTGGCGCGCGGCGATCAGCTCGCAGACGATCGGCAATTTTACCGGGTTTGTCGCCGCACTGCTGATCGCCTCGCGTCCACTGCGTGCCCTCGGCTCGCTGAATGCGGCGTTGCAGGAAGGCCTCGCCGGCCTGGTGCGCGTGTTCGCCGTGGTGGACGAGAGGCCTCGGATCACCGACCTGCCGGGTGCCGAACCCCTGCCGGCGGGCCGCGGCCATGTCGCGTTCGACGATGTGCACTTCATCTATCCGGACGGCCGCGTCGCACTGGCGGGCCTCAGCTTCGCCGCGAGCCCCGGCACCACGGTCGCGCTGGTCGGCCCGTCCGGTGCCGGCAAGTCGACCGCACTGGCGCTGATTCCGCGCCTTCACGACGCCACTGCCGGCGTTGTCCGAATCGACGGCGCTGACGTCAGGCAGGTGACGCTGGCCAGCCTGCGCGACGCCATTGCCTACGTCGCGCAGGACACGCTGCTGTTCGACGACACGGTCGCGGCCAATATTCGCATGGGCCATCCGGATGCGGTGGATGGCGACATCGAGGCTGCCGCCGAAGCAGCAGCGGCAGCCTCGTTCATTGCCGCACTGCCCGACGCCTATGCCACGCGGGTCGGACCGGGCGGACAACGGCTGTCGGGCGGGCAACGCCAGCGGGTGGCACTGGCCCGCGCCCTGCTGCGCAATCCGCGGATCCTGCTGCTGGATGAAGCGACCAGTTCGCTCGACACCGAAAGTGAGGCGGCCATTCAGGTCGCGCTCGCTCATCTGCGGAAGGGCCGTACCACGATCGTCATCGCCCACCGGCTGTCCACCGTGCGCGACGCCGATCTGGTCGTCGTGATGCAGGACGGTCGGGCGGTGGAGCAGGGCACCCACGCCGCGCTGCTCGACCAGAACGGTCTCTACGCCAGACTGGTGCGCAGCCAGGCGCTGGTCCAGTAGTGTTGGATTAACGATTCCGCCTGCACCATAAGATGGTATGCACGGACGCCTGCACCGGCATGCTGACCCCGACGATGGGCCTTTGGTATGGATGACCACACGACCAGCGAACTGCCACCCCCCGGGACCAGCGCCCGGGTGCAGGTGCGCCCGGATCAGCGGGATCTGCTGTCGACAAGGCAGCGGAGCCGGCGGGCCGCGCACGCAAAGTGGGTACTGCTGCTGATCATCCTGGTCGCGGTCGCCGGCGCGACCACCTACTGGTACGTCACCAAGGACGAGGTGACGACGGATGATGCCTACACCGATGGCCATGCCATCACGGTGGCGCCCCAGGTCTCCGGCACCGTCGTCGCACTGCGCGTGACCGACAACCAGCGGGTCAAGGCCGGGGACACGTTGGTCGAGATCGATCCTCGCGCCTACGCCGCCGCCCGCGACCAGGCACAGGGCAGCCTCCAGGTTGCCGAAGCGCAGCTCGCCAACGCCCGCATCACCCTCGACTGGGCGCGAGCGGACTACCCGGCCAGGCTCGCCGCCGCCCAGGCGCAACTGGCGGCCGCCCAGGCCACGCAGTTCAAGGCTGCCGCCGATGCGCGGCGTCAGCGCGGCCTGCCCAAACAGGCCACCATGCAGCAGGACATCGATGCCGCGGAAGCCGGCCTGCGTTCCGCCGATGCACAGGTTGCCCAGGCGCAGGCGGGTGTGCAGCAGGCCGAACTGGTGCCGCAGTACATCGGCCAGGCGGAAGCCCAGGTAAAGCAGCTCGAGGGGCAGGTGGCACTCGCCCGCGCGCAGCTTGACCAGGCCGAGCTGAACCTGTCGTGGACCAGGGTCACCGCGCCGCAGGACGGCTGGATCACCAAGCGGAACGTCGAGCAGGGCAATTATGTGCAGGCGGGCCAGTCGATCTTCTCGATCGTCACGCCGGACATCTGGATCACCGCCAACTTCAAGGAATCGCAGCTTGCCCGCATGCGCCCCGGGGAGAAGGTGGACATCGGCATTGATGCCTATCCGGACCTCAAGCTGACCGGCCATGTCGACAGCATCCAGCTTGGCTCCGGGTCGCGCTTCACCGCCTTCCCGCCGGAAAACGCCACGGGCAACTTCGTGAAGATCGTGCAGCGTGTGCCGGTGAAGATCGTCATCGACAGCGGGCTGGACCCCAACCTGCCGCTGCCGCTGGGGCTGTCCGTCATGCCGACCGTGCGCCTCACACCATCGAGCTAGGCTGGTGCGGCGTCCCGGCAGCGCGACCGACCGTGTGGCATGAGCGACCTGCTGGATGCGACGTGGCGTCCCAGGGGCAGCGTCTGGCTGGTGGCCGGCGCGGCGACCTTGGCGCCGTTCATGGAGATCCTCGACACCACCATCGTCAATGTCAGCCTGCCCAACATCGCCGGCGCGCTGTCGGCGAGCAATGACGATGCAACCTGGACGCTGACCTCCTACCTGGTGGCGAACGGCATCGTCGTGCCGGTCGCGGGATGGCTGGGTCGGCTGATCGGGCGCAAGCGGTATTTCCTGATCTGCATCGCGATGTTCACCGTCTGCTCGTTCATGTGCGGCATCGCCACCAGCCTGCCGGAGCTTGTCGTGTTCCGGCTGTTGCAGGGCCTGTTCGGCGGCGGGCTGCAGCCGGCGCAGCAATCGGTCATCCTCGATACGTTCGAGCCGTCGCAGCGTGCGCGGGCGTTCTCGCTGGTGGCGATCGCCGTGATCTTCGCGCCGATCATCGGCCCGACCCTGGGCGGCTGGATCACCGACAACTACTCATGGCGCTGGGTGTTCCTGATCAACGTGCCGGTCGGCATCTTTGCCTTCATCTCGGTGATGCAGCTGGTCGAGGATCCGCCCTGGGTGCAGCGCGATCGCGCGCATCTGCGCGACATCGACTATGGCGGACTGGCGTTGATCGCACTCGGCCTGGGTTCGCTGCAGATCATGCTGGACCGCGGCGAGGACCTGGACTGGTTCAGCTCCCCCACCATCCGGATCTTTGCGCTGCTCGGCGGCGGTGGGCATCGTCGGCGGCACTGCCTGGCTGTTGATGGTCGACAAGCCCGTGGTCAACCTGCGCTGCCTGAAGGATCGCAATTTCGGCGTCGGCGTGGTGACGGTGTCGGGGATCGGCGCGATCCTGTACTCCAGCAACGTGCTGATCCCGGTGATGGCGCAGCAATGGTTCGGCTACACGGCCTTGCTGGCAGGCTTGCTGCTGTCGCCGGGCGCCGCGGTGATGATCCTGTTCATCCCGGTCGTGGCCAGGGTGGTGCTGCCGAACATCTCCACGCGCTATGTCATTGCGTTCGGATTCTTCATCCTCGGGTGTTCGTCGGCGTTTGCCGCACGGCTGACGCCGCAGATGGATTTCTGGACGCTGGCCATGTTCCGCACGTTCCAGACCATCGGGCTGGCGTTCCTGTTCGTGCCCAACAGCACGCTGTCCTATTCGACCTTGCCGCGCTCGCTGACCGCGGATGCCACCGCGCTGTATTCGATGTTCCGCAACATTTCCGGCTCGATCGGCATCGCGGTCGTCACGGCGATGGGCGCGGAACGCATGCAGGCGCACCGCGCTTATCTTGCCGGCCATCTGGGTGCGTTCGATCAACCGTACCAGGAGTTGCTGTCGCACGACACGCATGCGCTGGAGGCGATGGGTCAGACGGCTGCCGGCGCGCATGATGCGGCGATGGGTCTCATCAATCAGACGCTGAACCAGCAGGCGGCGATCCTGTCCTATACGGATCTATATACATACACGGCCGTTGCCGCGTTCTGCATCGTGCCGCTGACGCTGTTGTTCCGCTCAGGTGTTGCGGGCCGGCCGCGGTAAGTGCGTGTAGCAGATTCAATTGTCATTGCGAGGAGCGCAGCGACGCGGCAATCTCCCGCCAGTTGGGCCGCACTGGCGGGAGATTGCCGCGTCGCTGCGCTCCTTGCAATGACAGGGTGACGGCTGTCACGGCCACTTCACCTCGGGCGGCAGGCTCATCAGGATCGCCTCGACATTGCCGCCGGTCTTCAGGCCGAACAGCGTGCCGCGGTCGTGGATCAGGTTGAACTCGACGTAGCGCCCGCGACGCACCAACTGGTATTCGCGCTCGTCCGCCGTCCATGGCTCGCGCCATCCGTCGGCGGACGATGCGAGGGAACACGTCCAGGAACGCCGGCCCGACATCGCGGGTGAAGGCGAAATCCGCGTCGGCATCGCCGCTGAAGTGGTGGTCGAAGAAGATGCCGCCGGCGCCGCGCGGCTCGCCGCGGTGCGGCAGGAAGAAGTAGCGGTCGCACCAGGCCTTGAACTCGGGGTAATAGCCCGGGTCGTGCCGGTCGCAGGCGGCCTTGAACGCGGCGTGGAAGTCCGCCGCGTCCGCCATCGCCTCCGGCGCGTCGAGCCGCATCGGCGTCAGGTCGCCGCCGCCGCCGAACCAGCCCTTCGTGGTGATCAGCATGCCGCGTGTTGAAGTGCGCCGCCGGCACGCGCGGGCTCTGCATGTGCGCGACCAGGCTGATGCCGCTGGCCCAGAATCGCGGATCCTGCTCGGCGCCGGGGATCTGCGCGCGGAACTCCGGGCTGAACTCGCCCCAGACGGTGGAGACGTTCACCCCCACCTTCTCGAACACCCGCCCGCGCATCACGCTCATCACGCCGCCGCCGCCGTCCGACCCGTCCGGGGTCGGCCGCTGCCATGCGGTCCGGCTGAACCGGCCGGCGGGACGCTCGGCCAGCGGGCCGTCCTGCGCGTCCTCGATCGCCTCGAACGCGGCGCACAGCCGGTCGCGCAGCGTCTCGAACCAGGCCCGGGCCGGCTGTTTCAGCGCGAGATGTGGCGGCGGTGCAACGTGTTCCGTGGCGGATTGCGGCATGGGGGCTTGTTCCTGGCAGTTTCGTAGGGTAGCCCGTGCCGGCCGCGTGTTGCAGGGGTGCGGGCACGACCCTAATATGCGCGCCGTCCGCGGCCGGGTCCGGTCGTCTGGGGTTGAATTCCGGGCAGGCCGCGCGGGTCCGTCCGCGGTTTGGTGCGTCCCGCGCCATGCCGGCGTTGCGATCGTATCGAGGGGAATGATGGCTGATCCGTCTGCTGCCGCCGCCGCACCACGGCCATCCCGCCGACGTCACCAAACGCGATTTCCTGAAACTGGTCACCGGCGCCGGCGCGGCCATCGGCACCGCGGCGATCGCCTGGACGCTTCATCGACTACATGAACCCGTCGCAGGACGTGCTGGCGCTGTCCTCGGTCGAGGTCGACCTGACGCCCGATCGCCGAGGGCCAGGGCATCACCGTCGTCTGGCAGGGCAAGCCGATCTTCGTCCGCCACCGCACGGCGGCCGAGATCAAGTCAGCCGAGGACGTGCCAGCTGTCGCAGCTTATCGAGCCGCAGACCGACTCCGACGCGGGTCAAGGCCGGGCACGATCAGTGGATCGTGCTGATCGGCATCTGCACGCATCTCGGCTGCGTTCCGCTGGGCAACAAGCCGACCGATCCGCGCGGCGACTGGGGCGGCTGGTTCTGCCCCTGCCACGGCAGCCAGTACGACACCTCGGGCCGCGTGCGCCACGGGCCGGCACCGCTCAACCTGTGCCTGCCGCCCTACGCGTTCGAATCCGACACCAAGATCAAGCTCGGCTGACGCGCGCCAGCCCGCAATCGACCGGAATTCCGCCATGGCCGGCCATGCACCAAGAGCGACTTCACCAATCCGGTGATCAACTGGATCGACACCCGCCTGCCCATCTTCACGATGATGCAGAAGGAATACGCGGTCTTCCCGACGCCGAAGAACTTCAACTACTTCTGGAATTTCGGCGCGCTGGCGATGGTGACCCTGACGATCATGATCGCCACCGGCATCTTCCTGGCGATGAACTACCAGCCGAACACCGAGCTCGCGTTCGACTCCGTGCAGCACATCATGCGCGACGTGAACTACGGCTGGCTGATCCGCTACGTGCACCAGAACGGTGCGTCGATGTTCTTCATCGTCACCTACATCCACATCTTCCGCGGCCTGTACTACGGCTCCTACAAGTCGCCGCGCGAGCTGCTGTGGATGCTCGGCGTGGTGATCCTGCTGCTGATGATGGCGACCGCGTTCATGGGCTACGTGCTGCCCTGGGGCCAGATGTCCTACTGGGGCGCCACCGTCATCACCAACCTGTTCTCCGCCTTCCCGATCGTCGGCCAGCCGATCGTCACCTGGCTGTGGGGCGGCTTCAGCGTCGACAACCCGACGCTCAACCGGTTCTTCTCGCTGCACTACCTGCTGCCGTTCGTGCTGGTGGGCGTGGTGTTCCTGCATGTCGCCGCGCTGCACATCGTCGGCTCGAACAACCCGCTGGGCATCGACGTGAAGTCGCCGCAGGACACGCTGCCGTTCCACCCGTACTACACGGTGAAGGACAGCGTCGGCATCTGCGTGTTCCTGATCGTGTATCGCCGCGTTGGTGTTCTTCGCGCCGAACTTCCTGGGCGATCCGAACAACTTCATCCCGGCCAATCCGCTGCAGACGCCGGCCGACATCGTGCCGGAGTGGTACTTCCTGCCGTACTACGCGATCCTGCGCTCGGTGCCGAACAAGCTGGCTGGGCGTGTGCATGATGTTCGGCTCGATCCTGATCCTGTTCGTGCTGCCCTGGCTGGACACCTCGCCGGTGCGCAGCGCGCGGTTCCGGCCGATCTATCCGCCAGTTGATCTGGGTCTGGGTGGCCGCGGTGATCGTGCTGGGCATCTGCGGCGCGCACAAGCCGGAGGGCATCTGGGTGGTGCTCAGCCGCGTCTGCACGCTGTATTACTTCCTGCATTTCCTGGTGATCCTGCCGATCCTCGGCAAGCTGGAGCGCCCGCTGCCGCTGCCGGAGAGCATCAGCCGTCCGGTCATCGGCGGCGGCGGCGGGCCGATGCCGTCCGGTGCCGCCGCCAAGCCGATGGAGAAGGCGTGATGCGCGCGCTGCGTCAGCTTCTGGCCGCCGCGCTGCTCGCCGCCGTCGTGCGCGTCGCCTGCCGTGGGCACAGGACGAAGCCCATCGCCGCCGCCGCAGCATTGGAGCTTCGACGGCCCGTTCGGCACCTTCGACCTCGCGGCCGCGCAGCGCGGCTTCCAGGTGTATTCCGAGGTCTGCTCGGCCTGCCATTCGATGCAGTACCTGCACTACCGCGACCTTGCCGGCATCGGCCTGACCGACGGACCAGATCAAGGCGATCGCCGCCGCGGTCACGGTGCCGCAGGGCGTCGGACGACCAGGGCAATCCGAAGGACGGCCCGGCAACGCCGGCCAGCCAGTTCCGCTCGCCCTTCCCCAACGAGAAGGCGGCGCGCGCGGCGCTGAACGGCGCGCTGCCGCCTGACCTGTCGCTGATCGTCAATGCGCGCGAGGGCCACGCCGACTACGTCTATGCCATCCTGACCGGCTTCGCCGATGCGCCGCCCGGGATTCAAGATGCAGGACGGGGATGAACTACAACAAGTATGTTCCCCGGCCATCAGATCGCCATGCCGCAGCCGCTGCACGACGGGCAGGTGACCTACGCCGACGGCACGCCGAACATCGGTCGAGCAGGAGGCGCACGACGTGGTGACGTTCCTGGCCTGGGCCGCCAATCCGGAACTGGTCCAGCGCAAGCAGATCGGCTGGCGCGTGGTGCTGTTCCTGCTGCTGCATGACCGGCCTGACCTACGCGGTGAAGCGCAAGGTCTGGTCGGACGTGCACTGAGGTGACGCGCCCCCCTGACAGGGGGTTGGCATGATCCAGCCCGTCATCGGCATCATCGGCGGCTCCGGCCTGTATGACATCGACGGGCTGGAGGACAAGGCCTGGCGGCAGGTCGCCACGCCGTGGGGCACGCCGTCCGATGCGCTGCTGTTCGGCCGGCTGGGCGGCGTGCGCTGCGTGTTCCTGCCGCGACACGGGCGCGGCCATCCGCTGTCGCCGACGCATCTGAACTATCGCGCCAACATCGATGCGCTGAAGCGCTCCGGCGTCACCGACGTGCTGTCGCTCTCCGCGGTCGGCAGCCTGAAGCCGGAACTGCCGCCGGGGCATTTCGTCATCGTCGACCAGTTCATCGACCGCAGCTTCGCGCGCGAGAAGAGCTTCTTCGGCGAGGGCGTGGTGGCGCATGTGTCGATGGCGCATCCGGTGTGCGCGCGCCTCGGCGATGCGCTGGAAGCGGCGGCGCAGCGGGCTGGGTCTGCCGGTGACGCGCGGCGGCACCTATCTGGTGATGGAAGGGCCGCAATTCTCCACCAAGGCCGAGAGCGAGCTGTACCGGTCCTGGGGCTGCAGCGTCATCGGCATGACCAACATGCCGGAGGCCAAGCTCGCGCGCGAGGCCGAGCTTTGAACTACGCGACCGTCGCGATGGTGACCGATTTCGACTGCTGGCATCCCGACCACGACCACGTCACGGTCGAGGCGGTGGTGCGCGTGCTGCTCGACAACGCCGACAAGGCGCGGGCCTTGGTGCGAGCACGTCGTGCCCGAGATCGGCCAGCCGCGCGAGATCTGTGCCCGGCCGGCTGCGACCGGGCGCTGGACAACGCGATCATCACCGCCAGCCACATGCGCGATCCCAGCCTGGTCGCCAAGCTGGACGCGGTGGCAGGGCGCGTGCTTGGAGCTGCGTAGGGCGGAGCGCGCTGCGCCTTTCCGCCCCACGCGGCCGCGGGCCTTTCACCCAGGCAGCTGCTCGCAGTTGATCATCCATGGTGTGCCGAAGCGATCGACCAGCATGCCGAAGCGCGTGGCCCAGAAGGTCTGCTGGATCGGCATCCGCACCGTTCCACCGTCCGCCAACGCATGGAACACGCGCTCCGCCTCGGCCGGTTCGTCGATGCCCAGCGTCACGGCGAAGCCCTTCATCGCATCATACCGATCCGGCGGCACGTCGGACGCCATTAGCACCTTGTCTCCCACGATCAGCCGGGCATGCATGATCTTGTCGCGCAATTCGGCGGGCACATGCTGTTCCGCCGGCGAGCCTGTATAGCGCATCATCGCGACGATCTCGCCGCCAAGCACCTTCGCATAGAACTGCATGGCCGATTCGCATTCGCCAGCGAAATGCAGATACGAGTTCAGTTGCATCGCATTCTCCTGTTGCTGCGGACGTGCCGCGAATTATTGCCTGTTGGCCGTCTGCGCGCGCAGACGCTGTTCCTGTTCCTTGAGTTCGGGCGTCAGCTCACCGCCGAAATCCTCCACCTCGAACACCCGGCGGACCTCGAGCTCGGCCCCCTCGCCGAACGGGCTACGCCGTAGCCACTCGAGGGCCTCGTCCCGTGACTTCACCTGCCAAAGCCAGAACCCAGCGATCAGCTCGTTGGCGTTGGGGAACGGGCCGTCGGTGACAGTCAGCCTGCCGCCGGGGAAGCTGACGCGCACGCCGTTCGAGCTTGGCTGCAGGCCCTCGCCCGCGAGCATGATGCCGGCCTTTACCAGCGCCTCGTTGAACTTGCCCATCTCGGTCAGCAGTTCGCGGCTCGGCATCACGCCCGCTTCGCTGTCCTTGTTGGCCTTGACGATGATCATGAAACGCATCGATGCATCTCCTTCGGTTGCTGCATTGCTGGACGGGTTCGCAAACCAAGGACGCACGAACCGGCAGCGATCCGACAGCGACGCCGATTTTTCTAGTGCGGCGCGCGCGGCGCCGCGCCATCACGCCGGTGGGTTCTGTCTGGTCAAATGATCGAGATGCAGCCGGATGTGCGCGGCCTCGGCCGGAGTAAGCGCCAGCGCGATGGCCTGGTCGAAGGCGGTGCGCGCCTCCGCGGTGCGCCCCAGTTGCGTGAGCAGCGCGCCCTTTACGCCAAAGAAATGGAAATAGCCGGCAAGCTGCGCGGCGAGCGGCTCGATCATCGCCAGCGCCGCCGCCGGGCCATGCAATCGGGCGACCGCAACGGCGCGGTTGAGTGTCACCACCGGCGACGGCTGCAACCTCTCCAGCACGGCATAGAGCTGATCGATCTCGCCCCAGTCGGTGTCCTCGAACCGCGCCGCGCGCGCATGCAGTGCGGCGATCGCGGCCTACACCCGATACGTGCCCGGACGCCGATGCCGCAGCGCCTTTTCCACCAGCGTCAGTCCCTCACCGATCATGTCGTGATGCCACAGGCCACGGTCCTGATCTTCCAGCAGCACAATCTCGCCGTCGGTATCGAGCCGTGCGGGCGCGCGCGCATGTTGCAGCAGAAGCAGCGCAGTCAGGCCCATGATCTCGGGTTCGGTCGGGAACAGCCGAAGCAGCAGACGAGCGAGCCGGTTGGCCTCCTCGCACAGCGGCACGCGGATGTGTGCGGTGCCGCCACTCGCTGAATAGCCCTCGTTGAACAGCAGGTAGATCATCGCCGCAACCGCTGCCAGCCGTTCGCTCCGCTCGATCGCGCCTGGCGTTTCATACGGGAACTGTGCTTGCGCGATGCGGCGCTTCGCCCTGGTGATCCGCTGCTCCATGGCGGTCTCGCTGACCAGGAATGCGCGCGCGATCTCGCTCACCGAAAGCCCCGAAACTATGCGCAGCGCAAGCGCGATCTGCTGAGTTGCCGGCAGCTCGGGATGGCAGCAGATGAACAGCAGGCGCAGCATGTCGTCGCGATAGCGCGAGCTGTCGAGCCGCTCCGCGAGATCCGCTTCGGCATCGTCGAGATCCGACACGACTTCCTCAGGCGGCAGTGGCTCGTGCCGATTGCGACGACGCACATCGTCGAGCTCAGCGTTGCGCCCGACCAGGATGAGCCACGCGGCGGGATCACGCGGCGGACCGTTGATGGGCCAGCTCTTCAACGCGCGAAGACAGGCTTCCTGGAAGGCTTCCTCGGCCTGGTCGAGATCACGGAAGTAGCGCAGCAGCGCGTCGGTCGCCTGGGGCCGAGCGGACTTCAGCGCGGTGTCAATCCAGGCGAAGTCGGTCACGCCACGTCACTGCCTGGCTCGAACAGGCGCACCGGCCGGATCTCGAGTGCGCCCGATTCACCATGTCCCATTCGACCGGCGATTTCGATGGCCTGCTCGAGTGTCGCGCAATCAACGATGTAGAAGCCGAGCAGCTGTTCCTTGGTCTCGGCGAACGGGCCGTCGATGACAAGCGGCTCGTTGCCCGACCTTACGGTTACCGCCGCGGTCGTCGGCATGAGGCGAGCGACAGGTCCGAGTTTCCCCGCACTGGCCAGGCCACGTGTGACCGTCGCGCGCTTCGCGAGGACGGCGGCATCCTCTTCCCTGCTCCAGGCACTGACGACATCTTCATTGTGATAGCAAAGAATCGCGTAGAGCATTTGTCACTCCTTCGGCTGCACCATCTCTCAGGACGAACGAGCAAGCCGCAGCCCGACATGCGGGCGGATAATATCAACGGCCCACGCAACCGGGATATCCGGTCCGATCGGCATTTGTTGCGGCCGCCACGTCAGCGTTCTACATCCCTTGGCGGCTTCCCACCCAGAAAGGCATCCGGCACGCATGGACCTCAAGGACCACATCCGGAGCATTCCGGATTTTCCCAAGGCCGGCATCCTGTTCTACGACATCTCCACCCTGCTGCGTGATGCCGATGCGTGGCAGGTCGCGATGGGTCGCATGGCGCGGGCGGTGCGCGTCTATCAGCCGGATCTGCTCGCCGGCGTCGAGAGCCGTGGCTTCCTGATCGCCGCACCGCTCGCGTTGAAACTCGGCTGCGGCTTCGTCATGCTGCGCAAGCGCAACAAGCTGCCGGGCATCACGGTCGGACTGAATTACGCGCTGGAATACGGCACCGATCGCATCGAGGTGCAGGCCGATGCGGTTGAAGTTGGCCAGCGTGTGGTGGTGGTGGATGATCTGCTCGCGACCGGAGGCACGATGGCGGCCAGCATCGCGCTGCTGCGGCAGGTCGGCGCGGTGGTGCCTGCGGCGGCGGCATTGATCGAACTGACTTTCCTCAACGGCCGCGCGCGGCTCGATGTGCCGTGCGAGGCGCTGGTCTCCTACGACGAATGAGCCCCTGGGCATAATCCCCGCCGGCATCCCCGGCCGGCCGCCGCTTTGCCTGCGGGGCGGTTCGGGGATAGGAAGATCCCTTGGGGGACCGGGATGATCGACCTGCCGAAGCCTGGCCGGCGGCACCTGCTTGCAGCGCTGACCGCTTTGCCCGCCCTGATGCGGTCTGAGACGCCATCGGCCGCGCCAGCGTTTGCCGCCGCACCGCCTGTTGCGGCCGTGCCGTTTCCGGAGGGCGCCAATCTTCTCGTCGCCGGGCCGGGCGACGGGGCGCTGAACCGGTGGGCCGATGTACTGCTGCCGGCGCTCGAGCAATCGCTGCCGGGCGATACATCGATCCACCGTTTCGAAATCGGTGCCGCCGATGGCGTCACCGGCGCCAATCGGTTCGAGGCACGCGGTGCGCCGGACGGCATGACGGTCCTGCTGGCGCCTGGTCAGGCAGCGCTCGCCTGGATGGTCGGCGATTCCAGGGTGCAGTTCGACGTTGGACACTGGGTACCGGTGATGGCGGGGCTGAGTTCCGGCATCGTGGTCGGCCTGCCGGCTGCGCTGGCGCCCGATGGCGATGCGCGTCCCGCTGCCGCCGCGCCCGCCAGCCTCGACCTGGCCGCGTTACTCGGTATCCACCTGCTGGGCACACACATCCAACCGGTGTTCGGCCTGACCGAACAGGACGCGGCGCGCAATGCCTTCACGCAGGGAGCGGTGGATGCGGTGCTGCTGCGCGGTCCCAATGTGCTCGAGCAATTCGAAGCGTTCGCTGCGGTCGGCGCGCAGTCGCTGTTCACGCTCGGCGCCATCGATGATGCCGGGCGGCCGACCCGCGACCCTGCATTTCCAGACGTGCCGCATTTTGCCGAACTGTACGAGACGCGATCCGGCGGCAAACCGAACGATCCGCTGTATCACGCATGGTGCGCTGTTGCGGCGGCCGCGCGACTGGAGTTCGCGCTGGTCCTGCCACAACTGACGCCGGCGGCGATGGTCTCGCTGTGGCGACAAGCCGGCACGGATGCCGCCGCTGCCGCCGCCGTGCAGGCAACCGGCGCCTCGCTCAACGTCCGTGGGAATGGCGGGCCGGTCGCCACCATCAACATCGTCGCAACCGCCGCCAACGCGAACGCCTTGCTCGCGTTGCGGCAATGGCTCGCCGGGCGGTTCGACTGGCATCCGCCGCAGTGAATGCCGAGCCCGCGCGCCGGAGGGAGATCGCATGAAACTCTGGTATCAGAGCATGTCGCGCCAGACCGAATGGGGCGGCTATCCGCGGGTGCTGCGCGGCATCCTCGACAAGGTGCGTGATCCGGACACCGAGATCCATGTCGCCGGCATCACCGAGATCGGCGGCGTGGGCGACCAGTTCCGCTACCTGGAGTACCTGGAGACCGGCGAGGTACTGAAGAACGTGCACCGCGCGGTGCACGAGGGATTCGATGCGTTCCTGATCGGCAACATCGCCGATCCCGGCCTGCGCGAGGCACGCGAGATCGCCGACATCCCGGTGCTGGGACTGTGCGAATCGGCGATGCACGTCGCGTGCATGATGGGCGCCAGCTTTTCGCTGGTGACGATCAACGAGAAGTTCACCCCGCGCATCGTGGAGAACGTGATGCGCTACGGGCTGAAGGATCGGCTGGCGGCGGTGAACCGCATGGCGATCGACCGGTTGACCGATCTGGGCGCCGGGTTCGAAATCCGGGCGAGGCGCGCGACCGCATCGTGGCGCAGTTCAATCGCGCCGCGCGCGCAGAATTCAGAAGCGGGCGCCGAGGTGGTGATTGCGGCGGGCGGTGTGGTGATGGCACTGCTGGCGAATGCGGATATTCACCAGACCGAGGATGGCATGCCGATCCTGAACGGCATCACCAACCTGGTGAAGCTGGGCGAGATGGCAGTGAAGCTGAACCGCATCATGGGTGGGCGTTTCACGTCGAAGCGCTGTTCGTATGCCGCGCCGCCGCCGGACCAGATCGTGGAATTCCGCAAGCACTACGGCGCGGACATCTATCCGACGGTGAAGGCACCGTGACAACGCCGGTCACCCTGCGCACCGCGCTCGGCAAGTCGCCGCTGGTGCGCGCATTGAAGGACGGCACTGTTGCGTCGGAGCGGGTAGGCTTCGATTTCGTGGATGTGGATCCGCATAACGCGCGCGTTCCGCCGCATGACCCGCGCGATGGAATTCGACCTGTGCGAGATCGCGCTGACGACGCACGCGCAGGCACGCGCCTACGGCAAGCCGATCACCGCGCTGCCGGTGGTGTTGCTGCGGGGCTTCCACCACGGCGCATTGATCTGCCGGCGTGACTCACCGTTGCGTGGACCGGCCGACCTGCTCGGCAAGCGCATCGGCGTGCGTGCCTGGTCGCAGACCACCGGCGTGTGGGTGCGCGGCATACTGCAGGACGACTATGGCGTCGCGCCCGATGCGATGACCTGGGTCACCGAGGAAGACGCTCACGTTCAGGAATTCGTCGATCCGCCCTTCGTGCAGCGCATCGCCGCAGGCCAGGATCTGCGGGCGATGCTGATGACCGGCGAGATCGATGCGGCGCTGGCCGTTGCCGGCATCGACCCGGGACAAATCCGCACGGTGATCCCTGGCTGCGGATGTCGCGGCAGCCGCATGGTATCGCAGGACCGGCGCTTACCCGGTGAACCATGTCGTCGTGGTGAAGGATGCGCTGCTGGCCGAGTACCCATGGCTGGCCGATGAACTGATGCGGCTGTTCATCGAAGCCAAGGGGCAGGCCTCGCGCGCCGGCTCCGTCGCCGCTGACCGCGCTGGTCGGTGATGATCCGGAGCCGTACGGCATCGCGGCGAACCGCCCTGCCATCGAATTGTGATGCGCTATGCTGCGCAGCAGAAGCTGATTCCACGAGCCTATGGCGTCGACGAACTGTTCGTGGCGACCCTGACATAAGGAGCTGACGATGGCTGAAATCCCGCGGCTGAACGGCGCGATCAAGGCGCTGGAATCCGGCAAACCGGCTTTCGTGCCGTTCTCCCCCGGCGAGATCAGCAATGCGCTGACCATCAGCGGCGCGCCGTACGACGGCGTGGTGTTCGAGATGGAACACAACCCGTACGACATCAAGGCGCTGCGCGACTGCCTGCAATACATGTTGAACCGGCGGCAGATCGCGAACTCCGGTTCAGATCGCCCCGACGGTGACGCCGTTCGTGCGCATTCCGCCGAACGGCGGCGAGAACAGCCAGTGGATCGCCAAGCAGGTGCTCGATATCGGCGTCTATGGCATCGTGTGGCCGCATGTATCGACGGTGGACGATGCGCGCAACGCGGTGCAGGCCTGCCGCTATCCGCGCCCGCGCGAGGCAAAATACTACGATCCGCCCGGCCAGCGCGGCGACGCTCCGCGCACCGCCGCGCGCTACTGGGGCCTGACCGATCAGGAATATTACCCGCGCGCCGATACCTGGCCGTTGAACCCGCAGGGCGAGGTGCTGGTGGTCATCATGTGCGAGGAGAAACGCGCCATCGCCAACCTGCCGAAGATGCTCGAGCAGGTTCCCGGCATCGGCGTGGTGCTGATCGGCGAGGGTGATCTGTCGCAGGATCTCGGCTATCCGCGGCAGTACGAACATCCCACCGTGGCCTCGGCGATCAACGAGGTGCTGGCAATCTGCAAGCAGCACAACGTGCCGTGCGGCCATCCGCACGTCGATGCGAAGAACGTCGAAAAGTTGATCGAGCAGGGGTTCCGCTGGCTGATGCCTGGGCCGGTTCCGTCATTTGCGGCGCTGGAGATCGGGCGGCGGGTTTCGGGACGGGCGTGATCCGCTCTGTCAGTGCAAGGGCGCTGCCACGGAGTGATGCCGGGGGCGTAGTGCTCCACGAGATTGCTTGCCCGGATCAAGTCCGGGCACCGCTGCGCTCCTCGCAATGACAGGGACTGACTAGTCCGGCCTAGTCTGCCGCCAATGCGGCTTGCGGCAGCATCGCCGTCGTCGCGTCGCGCATGTCCGCAGCGCCATCCAGCATACGCAGCACCGACAGCAGCCGCTCCGCCGCATCCATCGACAACGCCCGCGTCGCGCAGTTGAGAAACTTCGCCTCCAGCAGATCGACCGGCAGCGGATTCTCCGGCCCCCGACCCAGCGGCCGTGCGACCTTCGCGGTCAGCACGCGCCCATCCGTCAGCGTCACCTTCACTTCCGCACCGAAGTGCTCGGTGCTCGCCATCGACATGTCGGGATGCGGCGCCGCATGGATGCGCGGCAGCAACGCGCGTATTGCCGGGTCGCGGTAACTGTCGCCCTCGAAATGCTCCAGCGACACGCGACGATCGAGCAGTGCGCGCGCCAGGCAGTACTGCACACTGAACTTGGCGTCCAGTTCGCTTTGCGGATCCGGCCGGTTGGTGTGCGCGAGCCGCCGCGGATGCGTCCACGAAACCACCCGTTCGACCATCGCCGGCGTCAGGCCGTGCTCGCGAACCAGCATCAGCATCGCATCCACCGCGGGATGCGTGCTGCCGCAGCAGGGATACTGCTTGATCGCCACGCCGGGCTGCACGATGTCCCACGGCTGCCCCCAGTCGCGCAGGATCGCATCCGAATCGAAATTCCCCGCGCCGTTGAACACATGCAGGAAGCCCTGCCGGTGCTCGATCGCGCCGGGATTTGCGGTGAACCCATCCGCCGCCAGCAGTGCCGCGAGCAGTCCGTTGCGCGAGCAGTGCCCGACATGCAGCGGCTTGGTCATGGTGCCGAAATTCGCCTTGAGGCCGGATGAGAAGGTTGCTGCCAACCCGAGGGCGGTCGCGGTCACGTCAGGCGCCAGTCCAAGCAGGTGGCAGCATGCGGCCGTTGCGCCGAACACGCCGATCGTCGCCGTCGGATGCCAGCCTTTCTCGTAATGATGGAAATTGATGCCGCGTGCGATGCGTGTTTCGGTTTCCCACCCGGCGACGTAGGCGGTGATGAACGCGCGGCCATCAGCGCCACGCGTCTCGGCCAGTGCGAACAGCGCGGGCAGGATCGGCGCGGACGGATGGCCGCCAAGCGTGTTGCTGCAATCGTCGAAGTCCAGCGCGTGCGCGGCAGTGCCGTTGATCAGCGCCGCATCGAGCGGCCCCACGCGATGATCGGTGCCGAACACTAGGCACTGCCCCGTCGGCATGCCGGCCGTGGTAACGCGCTCGACGATGCGCGCGCACGGCTCGCTGGCGCCGGCCAGCGTGCAGCCGACGGTGTCCAGGATCGCCACCTTCGCCCAATGCAGCGCATCCGCCGGCAGCACGTCGAACGTCACGCCAGCGATCCGATCCGCCAAGTCCTTTGCGATGGTCATGCTGTCCTCCCACTGACCGCATCCGCCAATACATCCACCGATGTATCCTCCAGATGCAGCACCAATTGTTCCAGCCGTGCGACCTGCGCGGCGGAAAATGCCAACCGGGCGGAAGCTCGATACTTCGCGACGATGTCCGCTTCGCTCATCGCGCGGTCGCCCATACCGAGGTTCACCCGGATGTACTCGCGGTGCGTCTCGCCACCTGTGGTGGTAACGCTCGACACCGCCGGAATTGTACTCGGGAAACGCCGTATCGGGATCGGCGATGCATTCCACCTTCGCCGCCAATGCCAGAATCTGCGGATCCTCCAATGCCTCCGGCGTGAGCTCGGCCAGGCCGAAGCGGCCGCGCAACAGGCAGGCGGCGGTGATGAACTGTGCGCTGAACTTCGCGTCGTAATCGTTACTTGGCCGGCACTTCCGCGCGGCGGGCTCGGCGATGATCGGCAGCGTGTCCTTGGGGATCGCGGCGACCACGCGCGCGATGTCGGTCTGCTTCAGACCATGGTTCCGATGCAGCAGGATCGCAGCTTCGGCGCAGCCGTGCGCGAAATGGCAGGCGGGATACGGTTTCACCGCGGTCTGCAACAGCGTCCAATCGCTGCCGAGGCCATCGGTCATCCGCGCGTAGTCCACGTCATGCAGATGCGTCTGCACATGGGTTTCGAAGAAGCCGAAGCGACCCTCGTAGGCGCGCGTCGGTCCGAAGAAGCCATGTTGCGCCAGCGTCGCCGCGGTGATGCCGGCGACCGCGCCCCATGCCGGATGCAGGCGCTTGGTCCACGCGCCTTCCTCCAGGAAGACCTGCACGGCCGCTGATGTGCTGGCGGTGATGCCCTGCGCGCGCACCAGCGTCGCCGCATCCAGGCCCATCAGCTTGCCGGCGACGATTGCCGAGCTGAAATGCGCGACCAGGCCGGTGGCGTGGAAGCCGATGTGGTGGAAGATGCCGCGCGCCGCGGCACCGATGCGGATCGCAGCCTCCATGCCGGCGACATACGCGGTCAGCATGTCGCGACCACTTGCTCCACGCACTTCGCCGACGCCCAATGCTGCGGGCAGGCAGGCGACGGTTGGATGCAGGATGCCGAGGAAATTGCTGTCGTCGAAATCCAGCCCGTGCAGCAGCACACCGTTCACCAGTGCCGCGTCGCGCAGCGGCAGACGAATGGTACTGCCGATTACCGCGGAGGGTCCGTCACCGCCGAGGGCGCGCGCTCCCGACAACGTGGCCTTGGCGAAGTCGTAGCCTGTCGCGGCAAGACCGCAGCCGATTGCATCGAGGATCAGCAGCTTTGCCAGATCGCGCACCGGTGATGGTATGTCGTCGTAGCGCAGACCGGCGGCAAATTCGGCAAGCGCGCGCGATGGCGAAACCTGTTGGTCTACCTGCGCGTCCATTGGAAGTCCCCCGCTCGCCACGACAATGATGCGATGCTAACCATAGGCGTGTGGCGGGAACGCCAGCAAGCGGAGGGGGAAACACCATGGGCCTGACCGCTGAATTGTGCGAACGCGTCGCCGCTGCGCGCTTCGAAGACCTGCCGGCGGAAGCGGTGGCTGCGGCGCGCAGGCTGGTGCTGGATGGGCTGGCTGTCGCGCTTGGCCGGTGCGGTGGAGGAGGACGCGATCCCGATCATGGCCGCGCATTACCGCAGGCTTGGCGGCGATCCGCTGTGCACCGCCATTGGTTGCGGATTCCGCATCGACCCGGTTCGTGCTGCGGCGCTGAATGGATGCGGCGATGCACGTGCTGGACTTCGAGCCGATGTGGAGTCCGGCGACGCACGCGCTGTCCACCACGTTGCCGGTCGCGCTTGCGGTTGGCAGAAGCGCGCGGTGCATCCGGACGCGAGGTGCTGACCGCGTTGGTGAAGGGCATCGAAATCCAGGGCTGGCTGCGCGAGGCGTCCGGCCAGTTCACACCCGATGTTTTGCAGTTCCATCCACCAGGATTGGTGGGTCCGATGGGCGCGGTTGCTGCCGCGGGCCATCTGCTCGGACTCGATGCGAAGCGGCTGGCGAATGCATTCGGCATTGCGGCGTCGCGCGCCGGCAGCGTGTTCGGCAATGTCGGCACGATGACCAAGTCGACGCATTGCGGCCAGGCGGGCTCGCTCGGGCTGGAGGCGGCGCTGATGGCGGAAGCCGGCTTCACCGGCGATGCGGCAACCTTCGAATCGCCGCAGGGCTACGCCGCAACGTTCCATCGCGGCACGTTCATGCCGGACGAGTTGCGGAAGTTCGGGCAGGCGCCGTGGCGCGTGGTGCGGCCGGGCTATGCGATCAAGATGTTTCCCAGCCAGTTCGGCACGCATTTCGTCATCACCGCCGGGCTGGACACTGCAGCCGCGGATTCCCGATGCGGCGGCGATCCGGTCGGTGACGCTGACCGCGCCGCAGATGGCCTATGTCGATCGGCCGCAACCGGACACCGGACTGTCGGGCAAATTCAGCCTGCAATACACGCTGGCCAGCGCGTTGCTGGACGGCAAGGTCGGCATCGGCACGTTCACCGAAGCCCGCCTGCACGCACCCGGACATGCAGGCGCTGCTGCCGAAGATCATGCTGCGCATGGACAAGTCGATCCCGGCGCGGTTCGAGACGATGCATGTGGTGGTGGCGATCGAGCTGGCTGATGGGCGCGTACTGGAGACGCGTTGCGACGGACCGCGCGGCATGTGGGGCCAGCCGCCGATCGCCGACGCTGGACCATTTGGTCAAGGTCCGCGATTGTCTGGCAACGCGGCTGCACAGTGATGCGGTGGAGCGCTGCATTGCGCTGGCGTCACGGATCGACACGCTGGCACCGCCACAGGTGAGCGAATTGATGGCACTGGTCGGAACCGGCGCCTGATCGAAGGGGAAGAAACGCAATGCCCGATTATGACGTGATCGTTGTCGGCGCCGGCAATGCGGCGTTTGCCGCCGCGGTGTCCGCGCGGGAACACGGTGCGCAGCGCGTGGTGGCGCTGGAAAAGGCGCCGGTCGCGATGCGCGGCGGCAACACCTATTGGAGCGGCGCCATCCTGCGCTTCGCGTTCGATGACCCGAAGGAGATCGCGCCGCTGCTGCCCGGCATCGAGGAGCGGTTCGAGGATTTCTATTCCGGCATCAATCCGTATCCGCGATCGCAATACCTCGGCGACCTGATGCGCGTCACATCGGGCCGCGCCGATCCGGAACTGACCGATATCCTGGTGTCGAACTCGCGCGACACGGTGTTCTGGATGCATGAGAAGGGTGTGCCGATGGAGCCCGCGCTCGGCGTTGCCGGCGTGAAGCGCGGCAATGTTTGGTACTGGCCGCCGGGCATGGTGGTGCGCGCCGCGCATGAGGGCGTCGGGCTGTCGAATTCCTGGTTCGACATCGCGGAGCGCGAGGGCGTGGAGATCCGCTATTCCAGCGCGGTGACCGAATTGCTGGTGGACAAGCGCGGCCACATCTGCGGCGTGAAGCTGCGCGATGACGAGGGGATCAAGGAGCTGACGGCGAAGGCTGTGGTGCTGGGGTGCGGCGGCTTCGAGGCAAATGTGCAGATGCGCACTCAGCATATTGGGCCGCTGGTCGGCCAGGCGAAGGTGCGCGGCACGCCGCACAACCAGGGCGACGGGCTGCGCATGGCGTTCGCGGTCGGCGCAATGCCGTGGGGGCAGTACAGCGGTTGCCACTCCACGCCGATCAGCGCCGACTGGGGCGAGTTCGCGCCGCGCGAACTGACCGACAAGAGCAACCGGCTGAGCTACGTTTACGGCGTGATGATCAACCGCCAGGGGTTTCGTTTCGTTGATGAGGGCGAGGACACCAACCTGTTCACCTATGCGAAGTTCGGGCGGTCGATTCTGGCGCAGCCGGGCGCGATGGCCTGGCAGATCTTCGACCAGCAGGTCGTGCATCTGCTGGAGCCGCGCTATTCCACCAGCAAGCCGATCAAGGCGGACACGCTGGAGGAACTGGTCGGGCTGATCGACATCGACAATCGCGAGCAGGCGATCAGGACGCTGCATCGGTTCAACGCGGCGGCGCGCGATGCCGGCGATGGATTCGATCCGACGAAGAAGGACGGGATTTCCACGCGCGGCCTGTCGCCGGAGAAGACCAACTGGGGCATCAGGCTGGAGAAGCCGCCGTTCTATGCGTACAGCGCGACGGGCGGCATCACCTTCACGTTTGGTGGCTTGAAGGTGAACGACAAGACGCAGGTGATCGCCACGGATTGGCGGCCGCTGAAGGGGCTGTATGCGTGCGGCGAGATGATCGGCGGGCTGTTCTACGACAATTATCCGGCGGGCACCGGGTTGGTTTCAGGTGCAACGTTCGGCCGGATTGCCGGGCGCAATGCAGCGGCGGAAGCGGGATGATGGAGACTGTATGTGCGACGGAACGCACCCCCTCGCCAAGCAATCCAGCTTCGCGGGAGAGGGAGTTCAGCGCCCCTCTCCCGCGAAGCGGGGGAGGGTTGCGGAGGGGGTCTATCGCCAAGGAACCCCGCGGATGACTTCGCTCGCGCTCCAGATCGCCGATCGCATCCATCGCCTGCGCTACGAAGACCTTACGCCCATTGCGCTCGACTGGACCCGCGCCGCATTCATCGACACGGTCGGCGTCACGCTTGCTGGCATCGTGGAGGACGGCCCGCGCATCCTGATGGAAGTGCCGGGCATCGCCACCGCGCCAGGGCCCAGCCTGATCTTCGCCAGCGACCGGCGCACCAGTGCGCTCGACGCGGCACTGGTCAACGGCACAGCGTCGCACGCGCTGGACTATGACGATGTATCCGGCACGCTGGGTGGGCATCCATCGGTGACGCTGATCCCGGCGATGCTGGCTCTCGGTGAGCAGCTTGGCTGCACCGGGCGCGAGCTTGCGCTGGCCTATGTCGTCGGCTTCGAAACCGAATGCCGCATCGCGCGCGGCGTGCATTTCCATCACTACGACAAGGGCTGGCACCCGACCGCGACACTCGGCATCTTCGGCACCGTTGCGGCAGCGGCGCGGCTGCTGCGCTTCACGCCGGACCAGACCGCAATGGCACTTGGGGTTGGCCGCCTCGCTGGCATCCGGGCTCAAGGCGAATTTCGGCACCATGACCAAGCCGCTGCATGTCGGTCATACCGCGCGTAACGGCCTGTTCGCGGCGCTGATGGTGCAGGCAGGGCTTCACCGCCAATCCTGCCGCGCTGGAACATCGGCAGGGATTTCTCGACGTGTTCAACGGGCCGGGAACCTACGACACCGACCGCATCCTCGACCGATTGGTATGCGCCGCTGGAGGTCGAAGGCGGTGGCGAGCCAGGGCTGAAGCCGTATCCGTGCTGCGGCAGCACGCATGCCTCGATCAACCGCATGATCCATCTTCGCGCGCACCCACGACCTGACGCCGGATCGCGTGGCGAAGATCGAGATCATGCCGCATGCCCGCCGCCTGCCACACACCGACAACCCCGACCCGCGCACGCCACTGGGCGCCGAAATTCAGCATCCAATACGCGGTGGCACGTGCGCTTGGCCGACCGCGCCGTGCGGCTGGATCATTTCGAGGGCGACCGCGCATTTCGACCCGGCAATCCGCGCGCTGATGGCGCGCACGGAGGCGCGGGAGCACCCCGACATGCCGGATGCGTCACCGCTGCAATGGGGTGCCGAAGTGGTGGTGACGACGCGCGACGGCCAACGCCTGGCCTCGCGGCTGGATGATTTCGAGCGGCGCGGTCCCGGCGGCGCGCCGATGAGCACGCGAGGAGTTGTGGGAGAAGTTCGAAGACTGCGCCAGGCGCGCCTTGCCGCGCCGGCCAAATCGCGCCGCTGTTCGATCTGCTCGGCAGGATCGAGACGGTCGGCAAGGTGGCGGACCTGAGCGCGCTGCTGGAGCGGCGGGCACGGTGTCGCAGGCTGCCCAGTGAACCCACCGATCAGGAGGGAATCCGATGAGTGCTGACAAAAACCTAGCGGATCTCGGCCTGGCGCTGCCGTCGCCGCCGAAACCGATCGGCAATTACGTGCCGTTCCGGCTGGCCGGCAATCTGCTGTTCCTGTCCGGCGTCGGACCGCGGCGCGCAAACGAAACGATGATCACCGGCAAGGTCGGTGCCGATGTCTCGGTGGAGCAGGCTTATGAGGCGGCGAAGCTGTGCGGGCTCAACCTGCTGGTCAACATGATCGCCGCAGTTGGCACGCTGGAGCGTGTGGATACGGTGCTGAAGGTGCTTGGCATGGTGAACGCGGTGCCGGATTTCACCCAGCATCCCGAGGTGATCAACGGCTGCACCGACCTGTTCGTCCAGGTGCTCGGCGAGCCGGCGGCGGCCGGCACGGTCGGCGGTCGGCATGGGCAGCCTGCCGCGCAATATTGCGGTGGAAGTGGAAGCGATCGTGCTGGTGAGAGGGGCTTAACGGAGGCTTAACCGATACGGTGGATGATCGGCAAATCCCCAGCGCCAGAACGGCGCAAAGTTTGCGGTGAATTCCGCCATGTCAAGCGATATCAGCGTTCAGTCAATCGTTCCCGCGCGCTCTGCCAACGATGCGGGTGGCGGGGCAATTGCGGCGGCAGTGCAACCCTCGCCGCAGCCGGAGTCTGTGGCGAAGTCGCCGCCAATTTACAATCCGACCCTGCGGTTTGACAGCCGCCTCGGCCTGGTGGTGATCGAATTCCGCAACGACACCGGCGGCGTCAGCACGTCGGTTCCCAGCCAACGACAGCTTGAGGCCTACCAGAGATGGGCCACAGCGCATATAGGTCCAGCACCTCCTGGAGCAAGCATTGCGTCGCCGCCGGTCCAAGTGGCACCGGTGGTCAGGCCGCAGGTGCAGGCGGCGCCATCGAAGGGACACGGCGTCAAGTAGCAGCGGTCGTCGCTGGCCATTGGGAATCCGACCGGACCTGGATGAAACCGCGCAACATTGTCATGGCCGGGCAGGGTTCCGGCCGTCGACAGCGGCACACGACCTCGACAGTTGGCCGGGACTGATGGCCGGGATAGCAAGTCCGCTACCGAGCGACATCGACCGGCGTGGGTAGACGTGTCTCACCAGCCAGGGCGGCGACCTCGAGCAGTGCGAGGGTCAGATCCTCCTCGGGCAGAATCGCCTGCGCGCCGAGCAGGACCTCGATCAGCGCGCGCGCCAGCCAGTTGGCTTCGACGGGCTCGGCAATCGAAATCACTCGCAGCAACTCCGGCAGAGCCGCGCGCAAAGATCCGCACCTCGCGCTGCATCAACGACAGCCAGCGGGCGCGGAATATCTCCGGCACGGATTCCAGCAGCAACAGACGCTGCGGCAACGGCAGCCGCGCCGCGGCGAACACCTCCATATGCGCATAGGCGGTGGTGATCAGGGGCGTGCGCCAGCGCTGTTCCGCCAGCACATCATCGAGCGGCACGCCGCGATTGGCCTGCTCGGTGGCGCCGCGTGCAAGCAGCATCACCGGCTTGCCGCCGCCGCGCCGCCAGATACAGCGGCTCGGGCACGTGGCGGATTTCGCCGTACAGCGCCAGTTCCGCAAGCACGGCGTGATCGAAGCCGGAGCGATAGCGGATGGTCGAGAGCTGATCGACGGCGTCGCGCCGGTAGACGCCCCAGAACGCCGGCGCGCTGGTGTAGCGCTGCATGACGTGACGGGCGCGCGCCACCGGGTCGGGCCCGGTCGCTTCCAACCAATGCTCCGGCGGGTAGCGGTAGCCGACCTGGTTGGCGCCGGTGAACACCAGGCCCGCCGCGTGGCACATCGCGCAGTCCGGGTAGGCGCAGCAGCACGCCCATCAGCCGCTCGATGTAGTCGGGCGCGATCAGGTCATCGCTGGTTTTCGGCATGACGTAGTCGGCGTCGCCGAACCAGAATGCGCGCTGGATGTTGGCGATCGGGCCGGCGTTGCAGCGGTTGCTGCTTGATGCGGATCGTGGGATGCTGCGTGGCATAGTCCCGCAGCACCTGCACCGTGCCATCGGTCGAGCCAGTTGTCGAACAGCGTCAGCGTCACGGCCGGCCAGGTCTGCGCCAGCACGCAGTCGATGGCCGCGCCGACCGTATCGACGCTGTTGTAGACCATCATATTGACATCGACGGAAGGCAGCGCGGTCATCTGTGCTGCTCCTGCTACTGCGGTCGATCAGCGTCATTGTCCGGCGCACCACTCCTGCCAGGCGATGGCGCAGCGCGGCACCGAGGTTGCGGCCGAAGCGCGGCGCATCGCACAGCGGACTCGCCTTGACCCGCGCGCGCAAGCCGGATCGCAGCGCAGCCAGCGCCGGAATGTCGGAGGCCCGCGCCACGGCAAGTTCCACGTAGGCGGCAAGGTCGGCGGCCACCCAGTCGGCCAGGCCGGCGTTGCTCAGATGGCTCACCGAATGGCGCGAGGCGAAAATCTCGCCGGGAACAGTCACTGTCGGCACGCCCATCCACAGCGCCTCGCAGGTGGTCAGGCCGCCGGAATAGGGGAACGGGTCCAGCACGATGTCGATGTCATTGTACTCGCGCATGAAGGCCCGGTGCGCCGAGCCACCTCGCAGGTCAAGCCGCGCTGGTGGGATGCCGTGTGCGGCAAACTCGGCCAGCACGCGTTCGGCGGTCGGCGCATGGGCAAACTGGTGGGTCTTCAGCACCAGGCGTGCGGTCCGGCAGCCGATGCAGGATGGTGCACCAGGTGGCGATGACGCGGGGCGTGATCTTCGCCAGGTTGTTGAAGCAGCCGAAGGTGATGTGGCCGTTGGCCAGTGCCGGCAATGGCACGACGTCCGGCGCATAGGGCGGCGCGCTGTAGCACACGTAGCCGTCCGGCATCCGCAGCAGGCGCTCGGAGTAGACATGCTCCAGCTCCGGCGGCGTTTCCCAGCGATCGGTGATGATCCAGTCCATTTCCGCCAGGCCGGAACTGTGGTTCTGCATGCCGACCCATTTCACCTGCACCGGTGCCAGGCGATAGGCGCAGGCCGTCATGCGCGCCGAGTCGCCATAGCCGCCGAGATCGATCAGGACATCGATCCCGAGGTCGCGCGCCTTCGCCGCAAGCAGCCGGGTCGGTCGAGCATGTCGACGTCATGCCATTCGCGTCGCCAGAGTCGCGAAAGCGGCGGGCGATCCAGTCATGCGAGCCGTTCTGCGCCAGGCAGACGAGGGTGAAGGCCGCGGGATCGAGCGTCTCGAACCCGGCGACGGTCAGCCAGCCCACCGGATGGATCCGCAGCGAACCCGACAGCAGGCCGATGACGAGCGGGCGGTCCGGGTTTGGCATCGTTGGCGAACACCGGCAGTATGGTCGCGCGGCAGCCGGTCGGAGCACTCACGCAGCGCGGCAAGCATTTCGGCGCCAGTGATACCATCGCGATACGGCAGCGCGTTGCACAGTATGCGCCGCAGCAGCGTTGCCTCCGGGGCGAGCGCGATGGCGCGCCGCGCCAGGGCGACCCCCTCCTGCTGCAGGCCGAGGCATGTGGTGGCATTGGCAAGATTGGCACAGTTCGGTCACCTGCTCGCCGTTGCGCTCGATCGATGCAAGCAGTTCGGCGCGTGCATCGGCGTGACGTTGCATGCGGAACAGCACAGTGGCGCGGGCGTTGGCGAGATGGTGATTGCCGGGATCCAGTTCGATGGCATGTCGTAGCGTGGCTTCTGCCTCATCCAGGCGGTTGGCTCGGGCGAGCAATTCGCCGAGCAGCGCCGCTGGCAGCTGCGCTTCGGGCGCCAGGGCTGCTGCCGTTTCCAGTGCATCGATAGATTGGGATCGTCGACCCAATCTTTCCAGCAGGACACCGCGCGCCGTGGGCAGTGCCGGATTCAGCGGATCATTGTCGGCGGCGGACAGCAGACAGGCCAGGAGAGGCTCGCCCGTTCCAGCAGCGAGCGCGGCACCGACCCGATGCAGCGCATATTCCAGCGTATGCGGTGACAGACGTTGCGCCTCGGCAAATGCCGCTTCAGCGAGGGGCTTGTCGTCGGTCTGCATCAATGCACGACCGAGCGTATCCCAGGCTTCGGCGCGCGCGGGTGCGATGTCGCAGCAGCGCAACAGCAGTTTGCGTGCAGCCTCGGCCTCGCCGCGCATGATCAACAGGCCGCCCAAACCCAGAAGCGCAGCCTCGCGGCGAGGGTTGATCTCGAGCGTGCGGCCGTAGGCCAGTTCGGCGTCATGGAATTTAGCCGCGGCGCGCAGGGATTCCGCGAGCCGTAATGGCGGCTCGTCCCACTCTGGAAGGTGGTGCTCGAGCGCCTCCATAAGGTGACGAGCGCGTGCCGGGTCGCCAGCCTTGTCTTCCGCCAGTGCCAGATTCAACAATGTCGCTGGCATCGTGTCACCGAGCGCGACTGCTGTCCGCAGCGCGGTCAGTGCTTCTGCTGGATGGTCGTTCGCGAGTTGCACCATGCCCCTTGCCACGAGCCACGCGGTATCGGGCTCACCAGGCGGCACCGCATCGTCCAGCAAGGCAAGCGCGCCGGCTGCATCACCGGCATTCAGCAGCGCAAGCGCCGCGTCAGCCGTCATGGCGGACGCGCTCCAGCACGACGTAGATGCCGGCGACCTCTGCATCCGCCTCATGTCGCACGGTCTGACGTTCCAGCGTCCGGACGGCAAAACCGGCGTCGCGTGCCGCGCGGGAGACGTAGGACATGCTGTGCGCGTAGCGGCCCATCCGCTGGAGTGCCCAGTCTCCGTTGCCATGCACGATACCGTCGTGGTCGGGAAGCAATTCCTCCAAGGAAAAGATGAACCAGCCGCCTGGCTCCAATCGCGCATGCACGGCCGCCAGCATCTCCGGCAAGGCGCCGAAGTAGATGAACACGTCGGCCGCCAGCACGAGCTGCCATCGTGTTGGATCGTCTGCGAGCAGCCGCATAAGGTCAGCCTCGTGCAACTCCGAATAGAGGTGCTTGGCCGCTGCTTGAGCAAGCATGCCCGTAGACACATCGACGCCGACCAACGGGCCGACGGCCATGTCCGAGAGGACGACAGCCAACAGTCCGGTACCACAGCCGAGATCGAGCACGGGCCCAAGACGCTGTCCGGCCACGATCTTGGGGTGCTGCATGAGTGTCGCCCGGACCAGGCCCGGGATGCGATAGCCTAGTGAGATGATGTGGCTTTCGAAGCGATCGGCATAGCCATCAAACACGACCTGCAAATACTCAATGGGTGCGCGGGCGGCGCCCGATACGATACCCGAGGAGGCGACGAGGTGGCGCACATAAGGGTCGTTGGGTCCAAGCTTGAGCGCGTCGGCATAGGCGTCCTCGGCTTCGGCGTGGCGGCCGAGGCTGGAAAGCGCATGGCCCATGAGGCCGAATGAGCATGCATCCGCCACGCCGGCGACGCGGGACGCCTCACCGAGGCGGTAGGCGGCGGTGAAATCGCGCCGCCGAACCAACAGCAGGATGGCGGCATTGCGCAATTCCACGCAGGCGGGCGCGGCTGCGATTGCGGCGTCGAGTGTGGCAAGCGCTGCGTCTGTATCTCCGCTCGCTTCCTGTGCGGCAGCAAGGCCCTGGCGATAGACGGCATTGCACGGGTCGGTGAAAACCGCCTCGTTGAGGCATGCGATTGCGTCGGCGGGACGTTTGAGTTCCAACATCAGAAGGCCGAGGAGTGCCTTGGCCGCAGGATCACCGCTGTCGAGTATTACCGCTTCCGCCGCGTCTCGTGCCGCGCCTTCGCAGTCGTTCATCAGCATGCGGACATCGGCTCGGCATTTATGCAGGCCGGCGTGACCAGGATGCAGCTCGATAGCCCTACTTATTTCCTGAAGGGCCAATTCGTTGCGCCCCTCGCACAGCGCGAGCCGCGTGGCCAGTTCCGCGAGATATGGCGAAGGCGCTGAACGCCGGCGCACCGCTGTCAGCAGAGGTCGGGCTGCCGCCGGGCGCCCCGCGCCAATCAGTGCCGCGATCCGTGCGGTCAAGGCGCCGGTATCGGTGGTAGCTTGCAACGTTTCCATGCGAGGCTCCTTTTGAGCCGGTTGTATTCAGGGATGTTTTTCTGTTCAGCTCTGCTCGGACAAGCCCGCGGCAATGTTTTCGTTGATGTCGATCAGGAAGTCGAAGTTGGGTGACACCTGGTCCATCTCTCGCCGAGCGGTCATGCCGACCGAGATGATTGCCGCACGCAACTGCTCTGGCAGAGCATTGAGCGGATCCCGCATCAGATCGGTGATTGTTGCCCAAAGAAGACGATTGTCGGCAATCGCCTGTACGCGCTGGATGCTGCCTGCATCGCGCGCCGCCTTCAGCGCACCGGTGGCACGCCGAAATACATCCGCCTCCTGCGCGCGTTGGGTGCGATGCGTTGCCGCGGTTTGATAGGCGCCGGCCGCCTGACTCATGGTGGGCATGGCTGTGGTAGATCCCTCTGAGATGACACAGATCGTGCCGGCTCGCCACCGGCATGCTCCGACAAACGGTGCAAGACGGTGTCTTCGTGCCGAATGATTCGTCGCGCGAGCTTGAGGGCCTGGTAGCATTCGTCGGCCTCCGCTGCGCTCATCGCGCGGTCCAGGATCTCGCATACAAGCGCCGATGTGGTCGCCTGCTTGAAGGCCGCAATCAGGTCGCGAGCCGCGTCGAGCCCGCGGGCACGTTCATCATCGGTGCCGATATAGGCTGATTGCAAGGCGAAGTAGATACGCCGCGCCGGACTGTCGGCCTGATCAGGCGGCATAATCTGCTTGCCGAAGAGAAACCGGGCTTTGGCCGTCAGCTCGATGCGCGATTTCGTGCGGAATCGGATGGGAGCGCCATTGACGATCATCACTTCGCCCTGGCGAAGCTCTAGGACAAGATTGGACATGCGCCACTTCCTGCTTCGCCTCGTCCGTTTCCATGACGATACGCGGCCTTGACAGTGTCACCGGCGATCTGCCGGGTCGTCAGTGGGAACCAGCTTCGGGCCGGCTGCGGGCCGACCCGAAGTCACTCCTGGCTCTCGCTGCTACTTGAACAGGCTCAGCAGCGTCTGTGGTGCCTGATTGGCCAGCGACAGGGCTTGCGTGCCCAACTGTTGGCGAATCTGCAGGGCCTGCAATGAGGCAGACTCCTTGGCCAGATCGGCGTCCACCAGCGCGCCAAGGCCAGTATTCAAGGCATCGACCTTGTTGCTGTTATAGCTGATCTGGTTGTTCACGTAGTTCACCGAGGCGCCGATCGTATTCAACTCGCCGCCGACGCTGTTTTGCATATCGATGAACGCGGCAGTCGTCGCCGAGGTGCCGATCAACGTTGCCACCGTGGCCGCACCGTTGAGCTGCGTCGAGGTAAAGGCGATCGACCCGTACAACGCTGAGCCGCTGTACGAGGCGATGGCGTAGGAAGCGCCGTTCTCGTTACGCACCACAGCTACGCGCGCCATTACGCCGGTCGAGCCCGAGATGTTGCCAATCAGCGTCTTGCCGTTGTAGCCGGCGTCCTGGATGAAGGTCTTCACGTTCGCCAGCAACGAATTGTACTGGGCAATGTACTGGGTCCGTTCGTTGCCGGTCACGCTGGAGTCCGCCAGAGATACCAGCACATCACGCATGCTGGCCATCGTATGGGAGACGCTTGTCAGGCCCGTCTGCGTGGTGGCCAGCAATCCCTGCACGTTGCCGAGTTGCTGATTGGCGGTGGTCAGTGCCCCCACCGTCGAGCGGACCGATTGAGCCACTGCGAAGGCTGCACCATCATCTGTCGAGTCCGCCACGCGATAGCCAGTAGAGACCTGCTTCTGAACACCTTGCAACGCCGAGTTGGTCGCGTCGAGCGACTCCAGCGCGATCATCGCGCCGTAGTTCGTATTCACTGAATTGAGAGACATGGCATATTACCTTCGTTACCCACGTAGTTTCATGCTCCCGCTTTTTCTCGGGTGTGACCGCATCTTGCGGCCTCGGAGTTAACGGCCGGTGAAACTGGTTGCAGTTTTCATCATGACACCGGTAGGAACTTGACAAGCGACATGCCGCTCATGCCGGCGATGAGCTGGTAGGATCCCTGAAGCTGGGTCTGCACCAGCGAAAGTCGCGACAGCGTCGAAGCCATATCAACATCCTCGGCCGAGGAGACCTGGTTGGTCAGTGCGGTCTGGGTATCGGCAATATTGGTCTGCGTCGTTGTGAGTGACGTTTGTATGTTGCCGAGTACGCCGGCGTCCTGACCCAAGGCACTGACCGCGCCGGAAAGACTCATGCGTGTGTCCCGCACCAGGTCCTGAAAGCCGGTCACATTGGCCTGGCTGCTGCTGAGCGAGCCGATCGTGGCCAGCGCGCGCAGTATATCGCGCATGTATGAACCGGTGGTCGTGGGCGGGCCGCCGGCGATGGCCGGCCCGGCGCTCACCGAAGCCGGGATCAGCGTGTTGGCGCTGGCCAGCAGGCCAACCGGTTGCGACTGATTCTTACCCACCTGCACAGTGGGAAGGTGCGTCAACAGCGCGGCGGCCGGCTGCGACATGTATGCGGAGAACGGCGAAATTCCTGGGGTATTGGACGTCGCGATACCGAACGTGGTGTTTGCTACTCCCGCGGCGTCGTTGGGCGGCGTACCGTTGAACGCGGTCACCGCAGTGTTGATCTGGGTGTAGAAGCCGGACGTGAGCATGGAGTTGGGATTGGGCACCGTCGGATCGTTGGTGTCCTGGCCGGCGAACACGTAGATGCCACCGTCCTGGGTATCGAGCAGCCCAGCCACCTGGTTCAGTGCATCGCGCGCGTTCGCCGCGATGCTGTCCACCTCGCCGATATTCGTGCTGTCGACATTGTTGAGCTGGGCATAGAAGTTCGATGCGATCGACTGGATCTGGGTCATGGCGGTCTGCGTCACACCCGTCCGTCCGGTCGATGCGTCGACGTTGTTCTGCCAGGTCTGCATGGCGCTGATCTGCGGGCGCAGATCGAGCGAGACCGGCGCCCCCGTGCCCAGTCCGGCATAGGTGTTGCCGATCAGACCGGTGCTCGCCTGGTTGGTAAGCAGATCGAGCTGCTGGCGGACCGAGGCGGATTGCGCGATCAGACTGCCCAGCATGCCATAGTTCGAGGGACTGACCGCGCCTGTGATGCTGCTCATGGCATTCTCCTCACTGCACCGTAGCCAGCAACTGCGTCCACATCGCCTGCACGGCAGCGATGACCTTTGCGTTGGCGCCATAGGCGTTCTGCAACTGGATCATGGTTGACATCTCGGTATCCATGTTCACGCCGCTCTGTGTGGATAGATTGCTGGCGAGCGTTTTCTGCACTGCCTGTTCGGTGCCGAGTTGGGTGGTGACGGTGGCGCTGTCCTGTGCCTGCGATGCGACCACGGTGGATGCGAGTTGGCCGAGCGTGTCCGGCGCCACATACGGCGCATCCAGCGTGCCCGATGCGCCGAGGCCCGCGACATTGGTGACCAACGGCGGCGTGTCGCCGAGCGCGTTGTTCAGCACCGCGTTGATGATGTCGGTGAAACCGGCCAGCCCGCCGGAGATCGATGGCGTGCCGTCGCGTACCGCGGACGGATCGGCCAGCACCGCGGGATTGACCTGGATGATGCCGGCAAAACCCACATAGCCGTTCTGCGCCGGCGCACCTCCGCCTGGCGGGACCGCACCGGTCGGGTCGGTGAACAGCGTGAGTCCCTGCGCGTCGAACCGGCTGGCGAGGTTCTGCGAAAACTCGTCCAGTTCCGCCTGATGGGTCGGCAAGGTCGTGTCGCGCAGCGCGATGTTGGCGCCGATCTGCCCGCCCTGGAGTTCGCTGGTGACGTCGATGCCGCCGAGCATGATCGGTGGAATGCCGCCGCCCGGATACCAGGTTCCGGCCGGCACGTTCACCGCGCTGGTAGTCAATGGATTGGCGCCCCCATTGGTCGGCAGGGTCAGGCCGGACGCAGTGTTGATCAACAGATCGCCGTCCGGCTGGTCCAGCACCTTCACGTTGAGCAACTGCGACAGAGTGGTCACCGCGACATCACGCTGGTTCTCCAGGTCGGCGGTGCTCTGGCCATCGGCTTTCAACACCATGATCTGGCTGCTGAGGCTGCCGATCGTGCCAAGCGTGGTGTTCAACGTGCCAACTTCGCTGACGATGGAGTTTTCCGCTGTCTGGCGTTGCGTCGCATAGGCGTTGCTGAGTGCATTGATGCCCTGCGTCAGGGTGGTGGCGCTGGCGACCACCTGGCTCTGTTGCGTCACATTGCTGGGATCATTCAGCAGCGTGGAGAACTGGTTCTGCAGGTTGCCGAGCAGGCTGGCGATATCCTGGCCCTGGCCCGGAGTTCCCTGCACGGCGTCGATCGCCTGCAACGCGTTCTGCTGTGTCTGCAATCCGGCGACGGTAGCGTTCTGTTTGTAAGCCTCCGCCTGCATCGTCGCATCGACCATTCGAATGGCCGGACCGCTGCGCACCCCCATTCCCTCGCCACCGGCGGTGACGCTTTGCTGCGTGCCGATTTCGACGGAATATCCCGGTGTGCTGGCATTCGCCACGTTCTGCGAAACCACGGCCATCTGGCGATTGATATTCGCCAGACCGCCGGTTGCGATCGACAGTGCGCCTTGGATGCTCACCGTGCAGCTCCCGATCTAATGGACTACTGCTTCATGTTGACGGTCAGTTGCAGCATCTGATCGGCGGAGGTCACCAGTTTGGTGTTGGCCGAGTACGCCTCCTGCGCGACGATGAGCTTGGAGAACTCGGTGGCGATATCAACGTTGGAGCCCTCGACCGATTGCGTGACGAGACCACCGGCACCGTTGGTATTTGCTGTCTCGGCAAGCGGCGTACCGGAATACTGTGAGGCGGTAAATGCCTGGCCGTTCTGGCGCTGCAACCCGTTCGGGTCGTTGAAAGTGACCAATGGCACTCTGGCGATCACATTGGACTGGCCGTTGTCGTAATTCACGGCGATGTCCCCGTTGCTCGCCGTGCTGACGGAGGAGAACGCGCCAGGTGGAACGCCGTCCTGCGTCAGACCGCGAAGGTTGTAGTCGGTTCCAGCGTACTGCGTCAGGCCGCTGGTTCCACCGTAGGTGCCAAGATTGATGGTGATGGGCTGACCTACCGGAGTGGCAGCCGTGCCGAAGTTGGCGGTGAAAGCGAGCGTGGCGGGGCCGTTCAGCGCGTACGTGGAGGGCGTGATTCCACCAGTGCCGGCCAAACTGCCGATTGTGCCCTCTGACACCGGATTAGTGCTGGTGGCGCCGAACTTCACGTCGGCGGTGCCAATCGCCGTGTTGACGGTGTCATCCGGTGAGGTGAGCGTCACAGTCCAATCGTTCGGCGTATTCGCTGCCGTCTCATTCCAGCTCAGCGTCATGGTGTGGAGCGTGCCGTTCTTGTCATAGACGTCGATGTTGGACGTGATCGGCAATGTACCGGCAGTGGGCGTGGCCGGCAGGTTGGCCGAGAGTGTGACATTCTTGGTCGGAATCGGATTGAACACAGACTGTGAGACCTGGATGGGCGTCAGGGTATTCTGGTTCACCACGCCATTGGTGACTGGCCAGCCATTGAGAAACTCGCCAGCCGAGTTAACCAGGTAGCCGTTCTTGTCCATCTGGAAGTCGCCGGCGCGGGTATATTCCTGCTGTGCGTCAAATGTCGGAAGGTTGTTGGACGTCCCGGCCTGTGTCGAGACCGCGAAGAACCCCTGGCCAGTGATCGCAAGACCAAGCGGATTGTCGGTCTGCGTGATGGTACCCTCGACGTTGTTCACGTAGTCGGGCCGAGTGACCACGGAACCCGGTACGTTGTCCGCGGCGGTACTCGTCGTCAGGTAGTCGATGAAGCTCGTGTCTACGCGCTTGTATCCGACAGTCTGGCTGTTGGCGACATTGTCGCTGATGTTGCCGAAGGCGCTCGACTGCGCAGACAGTCCGCTGACTGCGGTATTCATTGCGCCGAACAATGACATTGGATGGCTCCTGCGAAGATTGCGGCTTGGGTCGCCTGCGCACCGCGACGCAGGAACCGTGCCACCGACCTTTGGGCGAATAGCCCGCGCTGCACCGCGGCTTTTGTCGCAATCGACGCCACAAAGGCAGATTCGGCCCGGCATATCTTGCCCATCAACACCATACAGAGCCTGGCTGGTCGATGAACGCCGGCCACTGTTTGCTGGCATGCAGCTTGCTGGCAGTTGCAGTGTGGAGTGATTGCGATGCTCGCGGGCCTTCCTGTCGTACCCCAGACGCAAGTGGCGATACAACCTGTTCAAGCTGCTCCGGCGCAGTCGGTCGGTTCAGATCGGGCGACACCTGTTCTGCCCCAATTCGACGCGGCGATGGCACACGCGATGACGGGTGCGATGCAGGCGATTTTGGCAGGGCCACCAGTGGCGCAGCCGGCTCTATTTCAACAAGGGACCGCTGCACCCGATGCCTCGCAGCTGTTGCCGTCGGGCCAGACGGCTGAGACTGCTGGGACAGGGCCAGCCGTGCGCCAAGCCGTCACGGCAGTGCGCAGCGCTGATGCCAGGTTTGGTCAAGAGGTGGTCCAGTTCGCGCCTTCGTCACGCGCAAATCCTTCCGCCATCCCTATGTCCCAAGGCACCGCCACGTCGCGGACGCCAGAGCCATCCTGGTTCAATGTGCAGCCGTCATCGGCTGGTGCGACTCAATTGCCAGTCGCATCGGGTTCGGCACGAAGTGCGCGCCAAACTGCCGCCGCCAATGCGCCAATGTCGTCCTCGCTCATGTCGACAGTTCCTTCGCCGCGGACCTACGGCGAGCCCGTATTGGCTCCAGTGGCTCCCGTCGCAAATCGCGCGCAGCCATCGACAATGCTGCCTGACCTGGAGCCTGCTGGCGCGGATCCAGCGCTGCCTGTCGCGCCTCAAGTTGACGCTGTCACTGCGAACGTCATGACCGGCGCTATACAGGGGGAGCCAGCAGCTGTCAGTCGGCAGGTTGACCCGGTATCGCCACTAATTTCCGAGGCTCCCGCACCTGCCGCGTCGACTGCCGGAGCCCCTCTGCCGTTGCAGCCGTTGTCGACGGCCCCGTCCGCAGAAATGGCGCCGGCGCGTCAGGCCGCTAACGCCACACCAAAGGTCGAAGCGGGCGATCGGCCGCCCCTTTCGCGGTCAGGACCATCGACACCAATCCCGTCTGCTCACGCACTTGACGTGGCACGCAATTCGGCGCCGGCACTGGCGCCTCTAGCGCCCGGCCAGAACGCGGACGGTGCCGGCAGTCAAGCGATCGAGCAACAGCAGATCCGGTCCATCCCTTCCGAGTTGGCTGTGTCCGGTCCGGTATCGATGGGACAAACTGCAAACGACCCGCCGCAGGTGGCAAGGCTCTCCAATCCGCCATCAGCTCATGCGAAAGTGGCGGCGTCGTTGCCGCCAGACCTCGGTAAGCAAATCGCGCCCACGTCAGGGGCTGCGTCGCAAGCGGAGCAGGCAACGACACCGGCAAGGCAATTCGGCGTACCCCAACAGGCCCCCGTTCCCGCCGTAACAGCGGTCGCCATGACCCAGACGTTACCGCTGTCGACGGCGGCTCCATCCGATGGAACCGCACCGATCCCGCCATTCACATCGATCGCCACAACTGCTGGATCTGCCCAGCCGACCGATCGGCAACGGCCTGCGCTGCCGACCCATCGTGGCGCAAGTGCAATTGCAGCCCCCATTCCATCGGCACTACCGGCACCGGCGAGCGCGTCCACCCCGCCGCAGATAATTCAGACCGCGCCTGCGTACGCGCCGACCGACGATCCTCAGACCGCCCGGACGAAGGCAGCAGGCGTTCGGCCGCGAGCGGCAGGCCAAGGGAACACATCTGCATTCGCCAGGAAAACGGCCGATGATGCCCCGACGCTGTCCACGACACCCAGCTCGGAAGAATTGAGGACGGCCGCGTTCCCTGGACAGGCGCCGGAAAGCAACAACGCGCTCGATGTCGCGTCCGCGGTTCAAGCACCCCTGGCTCCATCACAAGGCGGAATGGTCATCCCGGCGCCGTTGCATCCGGCGGACACGACAGTGCCGAACGCAACTCCGCCCGGTTCGTCCACGATGGCATCGACCGGGTCTGGCGTCGCGTCGCCCGCGGCGCAGATCGCGCCGGCCCTGGTCGCCTTCGCGCATGCACCGGACGGCGCGCAGCGGCTCACGTTGCGGCTCGACCCGCCGGAACTCGGGCAGGTGCAGATCCGCATCGACCGGCCGCAGGATGCGCCGACGCGCGTTGAGATCACGGTGCAGCGGCAGGAAACGCTGACCTTGCTATTGCGCGACCAGCCGCAGTTGCAGAGCGCACTCAATCAGGCCGGCGTGGCGCAGGACGGCCGCAGCATCACCTTTCACCTGGCCGCGGCCGAACCAGCGCCGAGCTCGGGCGCCGCATTCGTATCGAGTTCTGGCTCGAATGTTGCAGGCCAGGCGGGCAACGGCTCGGACAGCGCGTCGCGGCATGGCGGCGGTGCCCAGCAGCAGAGCGCCGACAGCATGGACGACACCGATAACGAATTCACGCCGGTTGCATTGCCAAGCTGGCTGCGCGCCGGTCTCGACATCACCGCCTGACCCGGAAGGACTAGTCAGATGAGTATCGCCTCGATTGCCGCACAGCAAAACGCCGCAACCGCCGCGGCCAATCAATCCGCTGCAGGCCTCACGCAAACCGGCACCGCGGCGGCGGGATCGACCACCGGCGCGTCCGGCGGCGGTGCGGCACTGAATTCGCTGTCGTCGAACTTCGGCGACTTCCTCAATCTATTGATGACGCAGTTGCAGAACCAGGATCCGACCAGCCCGCTAGACAGCAACCAGTTCACCAGCGAGCTGGTGCAGTTCTCCAGCGTCGAGCAGCAGATCAACACGAACACGAGCCTGACGCAGCTGATCCAGCTTACCCAGGCCGGCGAAGTGATGCAGGCCTCGGCGATGACCGGCAAGCAGGTCACGGTGACGTCCACGCAGGTGCCGCTGCAGAACGGTACGGGCACGATCAACTTCACCGCGCCGGGGGCAGAACCGGTGGCGATCGCGATCTACAACAGCAGCGGCGCCCAGTTGTATGACGCGACGCTGACCTCGGTGACGGGCCAGAACACGTTCACCTGGAACGGCAAGGACAGCTCTGGCAACACCGTGCCGGACGGCGCCTACAAGGTGGCGGCGATCGGCGCCAACAGCGACGGCACCACCTCGGCGCTGCCATTCACGGTGACCGGCACCGCGACCGGCGTGCTGAGCAACAGCACCGGCATGCAGCTCGAGCTCGGCGCGCTGGATGTCGCCTTCAGCGCGGTCACCTCGGTGGGCAAATGACTTGGGTCAGGGGCCCATGCGTGCCGAAGCCGGGTGGCCAGGCTCCTTGAACAGCTTGCCGGTGTTGGTGACGTTGGTGCCATCGACCTTGAGGATCGAGAAGTCCGCATCGGCATAGTTGCCGACGTAGATGTAGCTGCCGTCGGGGCTGAACGCGATCGGCTCCGAAAAGGCGCCCACTTCGATCGTCTTGATCGGCGTGACCGTCTCGCCCTGGATGCGCAGGATCGTGACGCTGCTGTGCGGGTGGTAGAACCACGCCTGCTTCATGTTGGAGCCGTCGACGCTGAGCACTGCGGCGAGATCGCCCTTCGGGCTCATTGCCAGTCCTTCCGGCGCGTCACCCACGGTGACGTGCGCGATCGCGTGCGGGTGCGGCCCCTCCAGGTCGACCACCGTCACCGCGTCGGCGTTGCCGTCGGAGGAGCCGCTGTTGCCGTTGTCGGCGGTGATCGCCAGCTTGGAATCCGGCGTGACCACGACGTTGTACGGGAAGGCATAGGTCGGGATATCGAGCTTGTTGTAGGTGACCTTGTCGCCATCCACGTCTAGCACCGCCAGCTTGTTGTCGGGCGACTTCACGACAAGCGCGCGCTTGCCATCCGGTGTGAACACCACCTGAGAGATGCCAGGGCTCATGGTGACGGTGCCAGTCTGCGTGACATTGGTGCCGTCGATCTTCAGCACGCTGATGGTGCCCTCCGCGCGGTTGCACACCAGAGCCATGTCGCCCTTCGGGCTGAATGACAGGCCCGAGGGCTGCTTGCCGAGGGTGAGCGTCTGAATGAGCTTCGGCGGGGTGGCCTTCATGTCGATCACGAACAGCTTGTCGGTCGGCACCATCTTGCGAACGCCGTTGTCCTCGGCGACCGTCATCGAGTCGGCGATCAGGGCGATGCTGCCATTCGGTGCGATGGCGAGATTGACCGGCGGTCCGACGATGGAATTCTCCAGCGGCAGGGTGGCGACGATCTCTGGCGCCTCGGGCTTCGCGAGGTCAACGATCAGCACCTTGTCGTTGCCGGTAGGATTGACCATCGGCTTGCCCTGCGCATCGGTGCCGATCTTCTCGTCATTGCCAACGATCATGAAGGGCGCGGCCAGGGCTGGGATGGCGGTGGTGGCGAGCAGCGCAAGGCTCGCGGCGGCGCAATGCTTTAGCAGCGTCGATGGCATCGTTCCCTCCGTTATGTTTCTTGGACGCGGGAGTGTGCGGAGGATCGCCGGGATCGGCAAGCCCGCGCGGGGCGGGTTTCAAGTGTGGCAGTCGCGGCGTCAGGATCGGTGATGCGAGCCGTATGACTGGCGGATTCCAACGGCGATCGCCGCGCGCCATGATCTGCAATGCGATGACGAGCAGCGTCTCGGGTCCGTCTCATTGCCCGCTGGGTGAGATGGACGTGGTAGGGGGTGGGGGCTGCTGAAGGCGAATTTGGGACCGCGGATGCCGGCACGGCATCAAGCAGGCGGTAACACAGATTTTCACAGCGTCGCCATCAGGTCGCAACCAAACAAGAGCGCCGCACGGTGCGCTGTGCCACCGTGATTTGCCGCCAGATTCCTCTGCTGCCCCGCCGGCCCTTTCAACCCATCCGCCGCTGCCAATCGGCAGGATCGCAACGGAAAGAATTCAAACGCAGATATGGAGACGCTAAATGCTTTCTTGTGCCGCGGCGCTGCAAGGCTCGCGATGTGGGCCGAGATCGCACTCGATCGCAGCATGATCGGTTGAGGTGTTGATCCTGCGAAGGCAATGATTCGGTGGAAGGGGCAGCGAAATCAGCTCCTCATCGATACTTTGCCGAAAATTTGCCATGTGGCCGGTTCGTAGGTCAGTAGTACAGAAAGGCAAAAAACGCTGCGCACGAAGCGCAAATAAACGAAGCCTTGTCTGTGAAATCGCTGAATTGAACTGAGTAATCTGTGCCGAATACTTGCTTGCTTGCGCCGTGCTGGTGCGGTCATGCCGGCCTGCGTCGGCGTGGCACGGGGCGGGCTTGTCAGGTAACGGCGATGGCTGAGGCCGGGTCGTCGAGGGCGCGGAGGTGCCGTGGGCGATGAGGGGCAGCAGGTCGGGCGGCGGTGGGCCGAAGTCGCAGTTGGCCGGCAGACCGCCGGCGGCGCGGATCAGCGCGGCACGGCGGGGGTGGATGATCGCATACTGCTCGGCCTCGGCGGCCAGGTCAGCGACTGGTGCGGCCGCCGGTGGCGCCTCGGGCGGTGCCGGCTGGGCGATCGGCGCGGGCGGGGTGCGGCCCAGCGCGTTGGCCATCAGGCCCATGGCGGCGTGCTCGGTCCAGGCGGCCTGATCGAGCGTGGCGTTGTTGGCCTCGCGCTTCTGGCGGATCGCCTGGACGCGCAGCAGCAGGCGGCGAGCGGCGGAGGCCTGGCGCATCATGGCGAGGGACAGGGTGTTGCATCGCAGCACCAGCGCGGTGTCGATGTCGTGGCGGCGGGCGAGGCGGATGCAGTCGGTCGCCTGGGCTTGGGCTGCGATGCACTGCACGGCGAGGTGGGCCTCATCGGCGTTGGCCGGCAGCATGGAGGCGACGCGGGCGATGGCGTCGTTGTCGCGGCGGATCAGGTCCTCGGGGGAGTCGCTGACCGGGGGCGGCAGCGCGGCACACAGGGTGTGGATGACCTGGTGGAATGTGTCCCTGGGGAGCTGCAGGGAGAGGTCGAGGGGGTGGTTGGGGAAGCTGTCCATGGCGGCGTGTATGCCGTTAGGTAAGTTGACTGTCAAGTGTTATAAGGGATGGCGGCTGGGCGGTGGGGCGACCCAATGGGTGGGGGATTGCTTCGTCGGCTTCGCCTCCTCGCAATGACAGGGGGGCGGGGATGCCGGGCGCTGTGGTCTTTGCGGTGACGGGAAATCGGGGGGTGGCGTGGCACTGACGTCGTTGCGACGACAGGGGAAAGCCGGGGGGTTGGTGTGGCGCTGAGGTGTTGGCACTGACAAGGGAAAGCGGAGAGTGGGCGCAGAGCCGCGCCCCACGAGGCATCCGAACATTCTTCACGGTTAATTGGTGTTTCACGAGCAACTTTCCCCCGTGAACCGGGGCGAACCGTGATGAGCAGGTTGAGACCTCATGCCGGCAGCGACCACGTGGCAGTTACGCGACAGCTATGCCGACTGCCATGCGCATTCGCCATGATGCTGGTCACGATGGCCGGGGCAGGATCGGCGTTCGCGCAGTGCACGACCGTGGTGACTCCGCTGTGCTCCGCGCAGGCCACGTACGAGATCAACCTGCTGTCACCATTCAACCAGTTGCTGAGCTCGCCCGCCGGCGTTGCGGCGCTCAATGCCAACCTGCAAACCGAGAACAACATCTACCTTAATTCGACGCAGGCCCAGAAGATTTCCTCCGGGACTGTATTGATCGCGCCGCAGATTTACGCCAATATTCTGCTCCGCGCGTTTCCGTCCAATAATAATTTCGGTTATACTTCGGCAGGGCTGCCTTTTGCCCCGGCGCTTCCGACGTCGGTGCAGAATGCGGTGAACGACATCGGCGGCAGTGCACAACTGAACCTGATGAAAACTGCGTTTGGCGCGGTCAACATCTACAAGAATGCCTATGGTCTGCTGCCCGGCCAGATCGACAGTGTCGGCAACCCGCCGCCCTATCAGGTGTCGGCCACAATCTTCAACAATCCCTTTACGCCGGCCAACTCGTCGCTGCTCGCCTACCAGAACCAGCAGACGCCTGGCAGCTTCGGTATAAACTGGCAGATCAACGGCGATTTGCAGACGGGCGATTTCCCCAGCGCGCATACCATCGGAGGTACCGTCAACGCCATCACCTTCGCCATCCTGGCACCGGGCTATTACCAGCAACTGGTGCAGGCGGCGGCGGACTTCTCCTATGACCTCAATGTCAACGGCGTGCATTACCCGACGGACGTGATCGCCGGGCGCATTCTCGCCACCTACCTGATCGCCGAGACGCTTGCCGGCAATCCGTCGTACGTGTCTTCGAACGCCACCCCTGGCAACCTGCCAGCGCTCAGCCAGACGATGCAGGGCTATCTCGGCGGCGGCGCAAGTTCCCCCTATGCGGCCGCGTGCGCCGGCAGCGTCGCCGGCTGCATCGCCGGCGGTACGATCCGCCCTTCCGCGTCCTACGCCCAACAGATACAGGCCTACACCACCTATCTGACCTACGGGCTGCCGCCGGTCAGCGACACGACGCTGGCGCCGGTGGTGCCGACCGATGCCCATTGGCTGATCGCCACACGGTTCCCCTATCTAAGCACGGCACAGCTCAATGACGTCCTCGCCACCACCGAACTGCCGTCGGGCGGGCCGATCGACAACGGCACCGGCTGGGCGCGGCTCAATCTGTATGCCGCCGCCAACGGCTATGGCGCGTTCCCGAGCAACGTCACGGTCAACATGAACGCCGCGCTGGGCGGGCTGAACGCCTTCGATATCTGGAGCAACAACATCTCCGGCCCCGGCGGCCTGACCCTGCAAGGCTCCGGAACCCTGGTCCTGGCCGGCAACAACAGCTACACCGGCGACACCGTCGTGCAGGGCGGCACGCTGGCGGTCACCGGCTCGTTGGCCGGCAATCTGGCAGTCGGGTCCGGCGCCAGCTTCGCCGGCAATGGCGCCATCGGCGGTTCGCTGGCCATGCTCCCTGGCTCCACCTACCTGGCGGCGGTCGGCCTGAACGGGGCCAACCTGATCCAGGCCGGTGGCACGGCGACGCTGTCCGGCAGTGCGCTCGTGGTCACCATCAACGGCGCCGCCCCTGCCCTGGGCAGCTACCCGATCCTGACCGCAGCCGGCGGCGTGTCGGGGAACTTTGCTTCGCTGATCCAGCCGCCCAGCGGACTGGCCCCGGGCACCCGGGTCGATACTCTGGTTGGCAGCAACGCGGTATCCCTGGCGGTGACGCCGAGCCTGTACGGCAACCTCGGCGCCGCCGGGATCGTTCAGAGCGGCAGCGAAACCGCCATCGGCAATGCGCTGGATGCGATCCGCCCCGGCCCGGGCGCAGTGCTTAATCCGGCCCAGTCGGCGCTGTTCGGCCCGCTCTACGCGCTGCCCGCCGGCAGCATCACCACGGGATTGGATGAGTTGGCGCCGTCGCTCTACGCCGACGAGATGATCACCGCGCGCAACGCCTGGTATCTGATGGCCGATGCGGTGAGCGGGCAGTTGGCGGCACGCCGTGGTCTGGCCGGCGATCCCGCCGCGGCTAGCGCACCGGGGCCGCACGGCAGCACGATCTGGGTCAGCGGGCTGGGCGGCTACGACAGCGTCGGCGCCGGCGGCGGCTCACCGGGATTTACCGCCGGGCTGGGCGGCACCGCGGCCGGCGTCGATGTGCCGGTGGCCGGCACCGGCCACCTCGGCGTGGCGATCGGCACGGTCGAGGGGCAGACCTGGTCGCAGACCGGTGGGCGCGCCACCAGCAGCACGGCGCAGGCGGTCAGCTATGGCCAATGGCAGAGCGGCATGGTGTTCGCCACGGCGCAACTCGGGCTGATGTATCAGCAGGAGACCGTGCATCGGACCCTGCCGCTGTTCGGCGCGGCGACGCAGGGCGGCACCGACGGGCTGGCCGGCGGCGGCGGGGTGCGGGCCGGCGTGCAGCAGAGCCTCGGCGGCTGGCTGATCGAGCCGAGTATCGGCTTCGGCGGCTTCGATCTGCATCTGAACGGTCTGACGGAGACCGGCGGGGCGTTGGCGGAGAACATCGGCGGCGCCACGCTGGCCAGCGCCGAGAGCACACTCGCGGTCAGTGCGCAACGCGGCTTTGCGGTGGGCGAGACGGTGCGGATGATCGTCAAGGGGCAGCTGGGCTGGTCGCACGAGTTCGCCGACAACATCGCGGGCATCACGGCAAGCTTCGCCGCGCTGAACGGCAGCGGCTTCGCGCTGGCCAGCGCGCCGATCGGACGCGACGCCGCCCTGGTCGGCATCGATGCTGACATCAAGGTGGCGTCATGGCCGGTCGCGATGTTCGTCGGCTATGGCGGCGCGTTCAGCGGCAGCAGCAACGCACAGTCGTTCAATGCCGGCGTGCGGTTCGTCTGGTAGGGACATTGCCGACAGCCACAGCTCCTGCAAGCGAAGAGCTTTGGCCGCTGTGGTTACTTGAGAGTCAGGCAAATCCAATCGATCAGCGCTGAGGTTTGGTTACCCGTTGTTGACATTAACCCCCCCCTATTGGGCACGGATGCCGACCGTGCTTCGCGTGGAAGGGTTTCGCTTTTATTTCTACACGCTCGAGGGTCATGAGCCGCCACACACCCATGTCGAGCACGGCGACAAGCTCGCCAAATACTGGTTGGAACCTGTGGAGCTTGCAGCGTCCAGCCGGTTTCGTGCACATGAGCTAACCCGGGTTCGTGGCATGGTCAGTAGACACAGACAGTTGTTTCGGAAGGCATGGGATGAGCACTTCAGTCGTCTCGGTTGACCCTACCGCAGTTGACGTTTCGATCTCCGACTCGTCACTCCACGTTGTTCTTGCGGACGGCCGCGAACTGTCGGCTCCGCTGGCGTGGTTTCCGCGGCTGCGCGACGCCACCGCCGCGCAGCGGGCGCACTGGCGCCTGATTGGCCGCGGCGAAGGGATCCACTGGCCTGAGGTGGACGAGGACATCTCCATTGCCAGCCTGCTGCGGGTCGCATAGTCACCCCGCTTCGCTGCCGCATTGAAACCTGCCGCGATCCGCCGCATATCGCGGCCCGACAGGAGGGCTGACGATGAGCGAAACAGTGGCGGAAAAGCATGATTTTGGTGCCGAGGTCGGACGGCTGCTCGATCTGGTGGTGCACTCGCTGTATTCCGAGCGGGAGATTTTCCTGCGCGAGCTGGTGGCGAATGCGGCCGATGCGATGGATCGGCGGCGGTTCGAGTCGCTGACCGACAGCGCGCTGGCGCCACCGGCCGAGGCGAAGGTCCGCATCGTGCCCGACAAGCAGGCGCGCACGCTGCTGATCGCGGACGACGGTATCGGCATGGGCCGGCAGGAGCTGATCGACAACCTCGGCACCATTGCCCGGTCCGGCACCCGTGCGTTCGGCGCCGCGCTGGATTCGGCCAAGCCCGAGGAGCGGCCCAGCCTGATCGGTCAGTTCGGCGTCGGCTTCTATTCCGCCTTCATGGTCGCCGATCGGGTGGAGGTCACATCGCGCAAGGCGGGGTCGGAGGAGGCGTTCACCTGGGCTTCCGACGGCGCCGGCCAGTTCACCATAGCAACGGCTGAGCGCGACACAGCCGGCACCGATGTCGTGCTGCACATGAAGCCGGACGCCGATGAATTCCTCGATCCGATCCGGCTCGAGGCGATCGTGCGCAAATGGGCCGATCACGTCACGCTGCCGATCACCATCGCCCGCGATGGCAAGGACCTGCCCGCCAACGAGGGCACCGCGCTGTGGCGCAAGCCGCGCGCCGATGTGTCGGAGCAATCGTACAACGAGTTCTACCGCCATCTCGGCAATATCTTCGACACGCCCTGGGCCACGCTGCACTGGAAGGCCGAAGGGATGCTGGATTTCTTCGCCCTGCTGTTCGTCCCCGGCATGAAACCATTCGAACCGGTCGAGGGCGATCGCGATTCGCATGTGCGGCTGCACGTGCGGCGGATGTTCATCACCGACAAGGCGGAGCTGCTGCCGGCCTGGCTGCGTTTCGTTCAGGGCGTGGTGGACACCGAGGACCTGCCGCTCAACGTCTCGCGCGAGATGCTGCAGACCACGCCGGTGCTTGGGCGGATTCGCAAGACACTGGTCGGCCGCGTGCTGACCGAATTGAAGAACCGCGCCAAGGATGCCGATGACTACGGCAATTTCTGGGACAATTTTGGTTCGGTGCTGAAGGAAGGCGTGTGGGAGGACGCCGAGCATCGCGCCGAGATTGCGCCGCTGCTGCGGTTCCGGTCGTCGTCGCAGGACGGCTGGATCTCGCTGCCGGATTACCTGTCGCGCATGCAGCAGGGCCAGGATGCGATCTATTATCTGGCCGGCGACAATCCGGCCGCATTGAAGGCGTCGCCGCAGCTCGAGGGTTTCCGCGCCAAGGGCATCGAAGTGCTGCTGCTCGCCGATCCGATCGATGCGTTCTGGCCCGATCGGCTGGATAGTTTCGAAGGAAAGGATCTCAAGAGCGTCACGCAGGCGTCGGCCGAGCTCGGCACGGACGGCGATCAGCCGGACGTTTCGCCACTGCTGGCCGCGCTGAAAAAGGCGCTCGGCGATGAGGTTGCCGATGTGCGAGCGACCGGTCGGCTGACCGACAGCGCGGTCGTCCTGGCGGCCGGCGACAAGGGACCGGATCTGCAGATGCAGCGCCTGTTGCGCCGCGCCGGCCGCGCCATGTTGCCGGCCGCGCCGATATTGGAGGTCAACCCGCGGCATAAGCTGATCGAGGCGCTGGCGGCGAAGCTTGCAGATGAAACCTTGATCGCGGAAGCCGCCGGTACGCTGCTCGATCTGGCGCGCGTGCAGGAGGGCGATCTGCCACGCGATCCGGCGGAATTTGCGCGACGCGTCACCTCCCTGCTTGGATCGTCGCTCGGCGGATAGCGCCGGCGGCGCGGCACGACGATGTGGGGACGCGATGTTGGAACAGAGACTCGATTGTCTGGTGGACGAGGCGGAGGCGACGCGTCCGCTGCATGCCGTGCGTCCATCGGGACTTGCCGGCTTCCTGGATAGCCTGCCCGAGGCGCAGGGGCGCTATATCCGTCAGCTCGATTTCGGCGCGGCGCCACAGGAACTGCTGTTCCTGCCTGGCGACGATGGCGTGGTCGGTGCGGTACTGGGCCTCGGCGACGACACGTCTCCGGTCGCGTTCGGCAATCTGGCATTTCGCTTGCCGGAGGGCACCCCGTGGCGCCTGCAGCCGGGCGAGTACGATCCAGGCGTTGCCACACTGGGTTTCTGCCTCGGCGCGTACCGCTACAGTGCGCTGAAGACCGCCAAGCGTGGCCCGGCCCGGCTCCTGGCCCAAGGCGGACAGACGCGCAGTCGTTCCGCAGCATCCGCCACCTGGATGGTGCGTGACCTGGTCAACACGCCAGCTAACCTGCTGGGGCCGGTGGAACTCGCCACGTTTGCGGCGTCGCTCGCGCAACGTTATGGCGTCGCATGCGATACCGTCGCGGATGACGCGCTGGATACCGCTTATCCGACCATCGCCGCGGTCGGTCGCGGCTCGGCCCGCCCGCCGCGCGTTGCGATGTTTCGCTGGTCCGGCAGCAAGGCCCACGCGGATTCACCGCTGATCTCGCTGTGCGGGAAGGGCGTGTGCTTCGACACCGGCGGCTATGACATCAAGCCGTCCAGCGGCATGCTGCGGATGAAGAAGGATATGGGCGGTGCGGCGACAGTGCTGGGCCTCGCCAGAATGATCATGGACGCTGACCTGCCGATCCGACTCGCAGTGCGAATCGGCTGCGTGGAAAACTCGATATCCGGCACTGCGATGCGCCCGTCCGACGTTATCCGCACGCGCAAGGGCCTGACGGTGGAAGTCGGCAATACCGATGCGGAGGGCCGGCTCGTGTTGTGCGATCTGCTGGCGGAGGCATGCGACGAAAAGCCATCGCTGCTGATCGATTGCGCGACGTTGACCGGCGCCGCGCGCGTGGCACTTGGCCCGGACCTGCCGGCGATGTTCTGCAACGACGATGTCTGGGCGGACGCGCTGTTGCGCAACGGGATCGAGCAGCACGACCCGATTTGGCGCCTGCCGCTATGGGCCGGCTACGACCGCTGGCTCGACAGCGGTGTTGCCGATCTTAACAATGTTTCATCCAAACCGCACGCCGGCGCCATCACAGCGGCATTATTCCTTCAACGATTTGTTACGGCGGGGGTTGCATGGGCGCATTTCGACCTATATGCGTGGAATGACCAGACTACGCCTGCACATCCTGAAGGAGGCGAGGCGTATGCGATGCGTGCGGCATTTGCCGGCGTAGTGGAGCGATGCGCCAATTCGCAATTGGACTGAATTTGCTGGTCACGTATGCGCGAGCACATTGATAAGACTGCGCTGGTGGAATGGAATTGACGTAGTATCGAATCTGCATCAGCACCATGCGGTGCCAACGATTTACCAAGTCCGGGAATCAGAAAGGAAAAACCATGGCCGTTAGCCCTTCCGCCGATCAGTTGGTCGGCATATTGCGCGAAACCGTCGTTGCGCTTGTGCGACGCGATGGTCCTGACCTATCGGCGCGCCAACTTGGCGTGTTTTTGACCTGCTACCTGCATGACGGCGGCCACACGGTTCGCGGTCTGGCGGCGGATCTCAACGTATCGAAGCCGGCCATCACGCGCGCGCTGGATCGCCTGGGCGAACTCGATCTCGCCCGGCGCAAGGTGGATCCGCTGGATCGACGCAGCATCCTCGTGCAGCGCACGTTGAAGGGCGCGGCATTCCTGCGCGACCTGCGGTCGATCATGGGCGAAGCTTCGTCCACTGGCAAAAAAGCCTCGCAGTCTACAGCAGGCGAGACATCGCACCGACGCGCCACCGCCTGACGTCTGGAAGACCATGTTTGTCGCCATCCCCGCGACGATGCTGGTTTCGCGGGAATGGCGACAGCCGGCGCAGCCGTCACAACGGCTGTCGCCAATGACACCCACAGTCACGATTTTTCCTGTTGCCATCAGGAGAGTCGCGGATGGCGGGGGTCGCTTCGTCCCGGACATTGTCGCTGCCATTGTGCCGCTACCGATGGCCGGGACAAGCCCGCCCATGGCGGTTAAGGGCTGGCCGTGACGGTCGATCGCGGCGCGCGGCGCGGCTAGGGTCGCATCAGCCCCACTGCACAATGCCGGCGCTTCGTGCGCGCCCCACAACGAAGACCAGCCACGCCAGTTGCGGCAGCAACGTCAGCAATGGAATGAACGGCTTGGCCGGTGACGGCGCGGCCAGGAAAGCCAGGGCACAGATGCCGCCGAATGCGGCAAAGCCCCAGTGAACCAGCGTCACGTCGAGGGCCGGCACGCCGGAGCGCTGCGCCACCTGATAGAGATGCCCGCGATGGGGCTCGGTCAGCGGTTCACCGGCGAGGGCGCGACGGATCAACGTGAAGGCGACGTCGAACAGCACCCCGGATAGCAACATCGGCACGATCAGGAACGACAACTCGACGTCGTCCAGCCGGCTTGCCACAACGGCGAGGATCGCGAGGATGAAGCCGCAGAACTGACTGCCGACATCGCCCAGGAAGATGCGTGCGCGGGGGAAGTTGAACGGCAGGAACCCGGCGAGCCCCGCGACCAGCAGCAACGAGGCGAAATACGCGAACCAGCCGCTGTGGGCTGCCGCGATGCCGGCGAGGAAGCCCGCAGCGATCAGCGCCACGCCGCCTGCCAGGCCGTTCAGCCCATCGATGAAATTCATTGCGTTGGTGGCGAACAGCAACCACACGGCAGTGGCCGGCGCGCCCAGCCAGCCAACGTAGAGCGGTCCTACATAGGGCAGCCGGTAATCCTGCACATAGATGCCGCTGCCGACCGCGACGAGCGCGGCCAGGACCTGCGCCGCCAGCTTCACGGTGAACTTCCAATCGTAGAGATCGTCCAGGAATGCCACGACGGCGATCGCCATCGAGGCCTCGATCACGCCGATGAAGTAGGGGTTCGCCAGGCGGGCAAATTCGGCATAACGATAGAGCACGGCGATGCCGACCAGAAACGCGACGACCACGCCCACGCCGCCGCCCTTGGGCGTCTCCTGGGTATGAACCTTGCGCGGATCCGGGCGGTCCAGGACACGCACGGCGATCATCAGCCGCACCGTGGCGGCGGACAGCAGCGCGAGCACAACGGCAAACGCCAGGTGGCGCAGTACGGCGGCTGAAAGTCATGCGGGCTCCTCACGTGGAGGAGCCCGATAACAGCGAACCGTGGCCGATGGCCAGCTTGCGCCGGCCGCGCCAGATCAGCGGAAGCCTTCCAGCTCGTTCTTCGCCCAGTCGATCGCCTGCTGGATCGATTGGCCGGAGACCAGCTTGGCCACCATTGTCGGGACCAGGCCGCGGTTCCACATCTGCACGCCGATCTCCGGCGGGGCGGATGACCCGGCGATGTAGTATTCGGCGTCGTGCCAGGGGCGAACCGGATAGTTGTAGACCGTGCTTTTCGGCGGCTCGACCTCGCTCCAGACGTTGAAGTTCGACATCGACAGGTACGGCGGGATGTCATAGCCGGAGACCGACGTGGTCAGTGTCTCCATCTGCTCGCGCTGGCAGAGGAACTCGATCAGGTCGCCGGCCGCGCCTTTGTTCCGGGCGAACTGCCAGATGCCCCAGAAGTACGGGCGATGCGGCACCAGCCGGCCTTTGATGCCCTTCGGATTGGGGAAGGTCCAGCAATCCTCCGCCACCTGCGGGGCGTCGCGCTTGGCTACGGCCCAGGCCGACGGCGGGTTCCAGATCATCGCCGACTTGCCGGAGATCAGGGCGCGGTTGTTGGAGGCGTCGTGGTAGCTGACCGTGTCCGCCGGCAGGAACGGCACCATCCGCTTGGCGTACTCGAGCGCCATCTTCACGTTGTCGGAGTTGGCCGTAATGTTGCCCTTGGCGTCCATCGGATCGGCGTCGAATGCGCCGAACGTGGCGCCCCAGGACTGGCATGAAGCCGTTGTCGGCCCGCAGCCCATGCCGAAACCATAGCCCGCCTTGAAGCACGCCTCCGCGAGCTTGAGCTGGTTCTCATAGGTCCAGTCCTTGGCGGCGTCGGGCGTCGCCTCGTGGGCTGGGTACCATGGCTGCACATCGGTGTCGGCGAATTTTTTGAAGATGCTGATGCGCGCGCAGGGCGTCAGCGGCGCGGAACCCCAGGCCACCGGCACCGCCATCCATTTGCCGTCGGACACGGCGAGATACTCGTACGCGTGACCGAGCCTGCCGTATTTGGCGATGAACGACTTCATGATGTCATCCATCGGGTCAAGCTTGTCGGCGTACTGGTGCACGGTCCACATGTCGAACGCGTAGATGTCGTGCCCGGTCCGGGCCTGCGCTTCGGCGGCCATGGTGATCTGAATCTTGTTGCCGACCGAGCTGAGGAAGTCGAGTTCGACATCCACCTTGTTCTCGTCCGACCAGGCGGCGACGAGCTTTCGCATGGCATCGTCGCCGGCGGGAACGGCTCCGGACCCCCGCCATGACGCGCGACGCCTGCTGGGTTATAGGGGGCCGGCATGACCGCGCGCGCGCCCGTTCGAGTCGCCCTGAACATCGTCCTGGACGGGCTGCTGGCGGCGCTGGCGGTGCCGCTGGCGCGCGCGATCGCCGATCCGTCCGGCAACTGGCTGCAGCCGCTGTGGCTGCCGGCGGCCGGCGCCGCGACACTGCTGGTAGCCGGACTGCCCTTCAGGCTGCCGTGGCAATACTGGCGCTTCGCCGGCATCGCCGACCTGCTGGCTGTTGCCTGTACCAGTGCCCTCGGTGCCGCCCTGTTCGCCGGGGTGACCGCACTGGCCGGCACGGCGTCCGCCAATCCGGCCTTCCCTGCCGTACACGCGTTGACATTGCTGGTGCTGCTTGGCGCGCCCCGCGTTGCCTATCGGCGATTGCGCCAGCGCCCTGGCGGGAGGCTGCCCGCCGCCTATGCCGCCGCCGTTCCCGTGGGCCTGCTGGTCGGCGCCGTGGAGGACGTCGATCTGTTCCTGCGCGCGCTCACCGGCGACCGGCGGCGGTTGCTGCGGGTCGAAGGACTGCTGGCGATCGGCTCGCGCCAGACCGGACGGCGCATTCACGGCTATCCGATACTCGGCTCGATCGAGGATGCCCCCACCGTGCTCGAACGGCTGGAGGGCGAGGGACGGCTGCCCGACACGTTGGTGGTCGCCACGCCTGATCTGTCCGGCCAGTCGCTGACCGTGCTGGTCGAACAGGCAGAGCGCTACGGTCTGCGGATCCGTCGCGCACCGCGCCCGACGTCGCTGGATCCCGCAGCACTGGTTGCCAACCGGCGTCAGCTCGAGTTGCGGCCGATGGCGATCGAGGATCTGCTGAACCGGCCGCAGGTGCCGCTCGACCGCGAGGGCATGGCGCGTCTGATCCAGGGCCGCCGCGTCATCATCACCGGGGCCGGCGGCACCATCGGCAGCGAACTGGCGCGCCAGGTGGCGGCGCTGGGCCCCGAGCGGCTGATCCTGGTGGACAACGGCGAATACGCGCTCTGGCTGATCGATCTGGAACTTGCCGAGAACCATCCGCACGTGCCGCACGAATCCCTGCTGGCCGACATCCGCAACGAGGCGCGCATCCGTTCGGTGTTCGAGCAATGGCAGCCGGAACTGGTGTTTCACGCCGCCGCGCTGAAGCATGTGCCGATGGTCGAGGCCAACCCGCTGGAGGGGCTCCTGACCAATGTCGCCGGCACCCGCCATGTCGCGGACGCGGCGCGCAGTGTCGGCGCGCGGGCGATGGTGCTGATTTCCACCGACAAGGCGGTGAACCCGACCTCGGTGATGGGCGCCTCGAAGCGGCTGGCCGAGATGTACTGCCAGGCGCTGGATATTGCCGCGCGCAGCTCGGGACAGGGGATGCGCTGCATCACGGTGCGCTTTGGCAATGTGCTGGGCAGCACCGGGTCGGTGGTGCCGTTGTTCCAACGTCAGTTGGAGCGCGGGGGGCCGCTGACCGTCACACACCCCGATATGCAGCGCTACTTCATGACGGTCCGCGAGGCGGTGGGACTGGTGCTGCAGGCCAGCGTGGTCGGCTCGGGCGACGCTGCGCTGCCGTCGGGCGAAGAGGGCGGCATCTTTGTGCTCGACATGGGCAAGCCGGTGAAGATCGTCGATCTGGCGCGGCAGATGATCCAGTTGGCCGGGCTGACCCCGGACCGCGACGTCGAGATCCGCTTCACCGGGCTGCGGCCCGGCGAAAAGCTGCATGAGGAACTGTTCCACGGCAAGGAACCGCCGGTGGCAACGGACTACCCCGGTCTGCTGATGGCCAATCCGCGCACCGCTGACCCTGCCATCGTCGGCCGCGCCATCGACGAGATTGCCGCTGCGTGCCGCGGTGGCCAGGCGCGTCTGGCACTGACTTTGCTTGGACGGTTGGTGACCGAGTTCGCGCACAATGCCGAAGGACTGATGCCTGTGGTGAATCGCCCATGACCGTCCGCCCCGCCATCCCATTTCTCGACCTGAAGGCGCAGCAGGCGCGCATCGCGGCCGACCTGCGGCGGCGGCTGGATGGCGTGCTGGCGCATTGCCAGTTCATCCTCGGCCCGGAGGTGGCTGAACTGGAAGCCGAGCTGGCGAAACTGGGCGGCGCCAGGCACTGCGTGGCGGTCAGTTCAGGCACCGACGCGATCCAGATCGCCTTCATGGCGGAAGGCATCGGACGCGGCGACGCGGTGTTCCTGCCTGCGTTCACCTATACCGCGACGGCCGAGGTGCCGCTGATGCTGGGTGCGACGCCGGTGTTCGTCGATGTCGATCCGCGTACATTTCAGATCGACCCGGATTATCTGGAGCGGCGGATTGCCGAGGTGCGGCGGGACGGCCGGCTGCGTCCGCGTGCGCTGATCGGTGTGGACCTGTTCGGCCAGCCGGCTGACTGGCCGGTGCTGAACGCTATCGCGGCGCGGGAAGGCCTGTTCACGCTGGATGACCTGGCGCAGAGCTTTGGCTGCACGCTGCACGGCCGGCCGCTGGGCGCGGCGGCAGATGCCACCGCGACCAGCTTCTTTCCATCCAAGCCGCTGGGTGCCTATGGCGATGGCGGCGCGTTGCTGACCGAGAGCGATGACCGCGCCGCGCTGTATCGCAGCCTGCGGACGCACGGCGAGGGCACGACACGGTACGAGGTTCTCCGGACTGGAATGAACGGCCGGCTGGATTCGATCCAGGCGGCAGTGCTGCTCGCCAAGCTGACTGTGTTCACCGACGAACTCGCGCTGCGCGAACGCGTGGCGCGCTATTATGATTCGCGGCTCGGCAATGCGGTGATAACGCCGGCACGCGTGGCGGACAGTACCAGCGCGTGGGCGATCTATGCCATCCTGTTGCGGGATGCGGCGGCGCGCGATCACGTGCAGGCTTCACTGCGCGCGAACGGCGTTCCCACTGCGATCTATTATCCGCGCCCGCTGCATTTGCAACCGGCATATCGCGAGCAGCACGATGGCGCGCATCTGCCGGTGTCGGAGGATCTCGCGCAGCGGATTCTCGCCCTGCCGATCCACCCGGACCTGAGCGAAGCGGACATGGCGCATGTGTGCGACTGCGTGCTGGCGGCTCTCGGCTGAAGCGTCCCGGCGTCGTTGCGGGTGTGAACCGGCCGGCGGCGGACCAGCCATGGATGAAACGTACTATGGCCGGGCGCCGGCTTGTCCCGAGGATGAATAGCGGCCATCCGTCGCGGAGACGGCCATCACGGCGATGCAGCGCATGAATCGTCAGCAATGAGAGGGAGCAATACCCTTCATGCAGCCAGGGGAACGTATCCGGCTGCCACGTCGATCCGAGTCATCGCCGCGGCCTGCTCGATCGCCCGGGCGATGCGCAGTTGATCGGCGCGATCGGGCTCGGCTTCGCGGCAATCGAAGAAGATGCGCACGGTGCCGTCCGGTTCGATTGTGGTGGCGATGAGTGACATCAATGTACGGCGACGAATGCCATGCCGTGCTCGGATACCAACTCGATCGCGAGATCGATGTCCTCGACCATGGCCATCCGAGCACCATCGGCGCCGTGAATCGCATAGGCTATCTGGCCGTCGAGAACGCCGGCGCGCAGATAAGCCACCGAGCGAACACCGAGGCACTGCAACTGCGCCGGCGTCATGTGGCGGACATCCGTCACATCCGCATCCACATCGCGGCAGGTTTCATCCAGGCGGTCGATCACTGCGACATTCATGACTGCGGACCTTGGGCCTATGATGTGGCGAGTTTACGCCATCCGCTGGCCAGCGCATTGACGTGGATCAAGCGGAGCAGCCGGCGGGCGGTGAATGCGAACGTCCGATATCAAGTGTCGAGAGGATTGACCCACCGGCGGTTGTGGCGTCATCGTGCCGACGCTGGCCAACGGCCACGGATTTCGTTGCCGCGATCTGCAAAGCGTGGATGGCGGGCCTTCGCTCGCTATGACGGGGAGAGGCCAGCCTAGGCCCGGAACCCGGCAGTTGTCACAGGTGATCGCCATTCAGGCATAAGGACGGCAGGCTGCTGAAGTTGGAGGAAAGCTGATGTCCGGAACCTTCGATACGGCAAAGCTCAAGGAACTGGCGATTTCGCTGTGGAAGCGGGGCGGAATGGATACGCTGGTCAAGGTCGCGCCACGAGGCATGGTGCCAGACCCGAAGTACACGGCGGGGTATTGCACGACGTTCAAGTATGTCGTCGGTCGTACACCCGTCGAATTGGAAGAGATCGTCGGGATTGCCAAGGGCAGCAAGCTGCTGGCCGGGGCGGACGTGTTCATTGTCGATCCGCTGCCACAGCCGGCGCAGTTCGAACTGCGTGGCTATTCGCAGTGTCCTGCCGGCGTTGCGACCGACACGCCAGGATACTTGCCACATCCTGGTTATCCGCCGGGGCTAGGTGTTCCGCAGTGGGAACTTCTCGGCTATCCCCAGACGGGTCTGAAGTGGATCGCCAGCGTGGCGCCCGGTCAGCGATTCAGTTATCAGGTCGCATCGCTGCCGACGCGACCTTGAAGCGGGCAGCGGAGTTTGCCCTAGGTTTGGTCCCTCGCACGGCCATCTGATACAGCAGCAGGGCGACATGGACGAAAGCAACATTCCGCCTGGTCCAATCGAGCTCGATGCGCTCGACGACTACCTTACGTCCGACCATGCGCCGGACAACGGCATGGGACTGTCGGATCTCGACGGGTTCCTTACCGGCATCGTGGTCGGGCCGGAGTTGATCATGCCGGGCGAATGGCTGCCGGTGATCTGGGGTGGTGAGGAACCCGAATTCGACACCGAGGACGAGATGCACACGGTCCTCGGCACGATCATGGGCCGCTACAATGAGATCGTCGCCTGCCTGGACACGGACCCGGACGAGTTCGAGCCGATCTTCTGGGAAGGAGCGGATGGCGTCATCATCGCGTCCGATTGGGCTGCGGGGTTCCTTGATGCGGTTGCGCTTCGCCCGCGGGCATGGCGACCGCTCATCGAGCATGTTCGTGCCGGTGCACTGATCGTCCCGTTCTTCCTGCTCAACGGCGATATCGAATTCGGTAGCGGCGCCGGGGAAGCCATCGATGAGGATGATTTCATGGCTGCGGCACCGGACATCATTCCGGGCTGCATCATCGGCATTCACAAGTTTTGGCGGAATTATCTGAAGCCGGCGCCGAGCCGCGATCGGCGCCGACCAGGCGGCCGCAGACGGCATTGATACCAGCGGTAGAAGTCGGCGGTCTTGCTGTGGTGCCCGCCGGGGGACTCGAACCCCCACGCCAACTGGCTGCGGATTTTAAGTCCGCTGCGTCTACCGTTCCGCCAGGCGGGCCCGACCATTAGCCTGTAGCAAGGCCTTTCGCGATGTCCAGCGCGCGGCGGATCAGGTTCTCTGACGCCTCCGGCGTGCGGAACGCGCTGTGCGCCGACAGGGTCACGTTGGGCAGCGTGGCCAGTTCATGGCCCGGCGGCAGCGGCTCGGTAGCGAACACATCCAGCGCCGCATGGCGCAGCCGGCCCGATCGCAGTGCCGCGATCATCGCCGCCTCATCCACGATCGCGCCGCGCGCGGTGTTCACCAGGATGGCGCCCGGCCGCAGCTTCGCCAGCCGCTCGGCGCCAAGGAACCCACGCGTCTCGTCGGTCAGCAGCAGATGCACCGACAGCACGTCGCTCTCCGCCAGCAGCGTGTCGAGATCGACGAACGTCACGCCCGGCGCGGTCTTCGGCGAGCGGTTCCAGGCGATCACCCGCATGCCGGATCCGACGGCGATGCGCGCCACCTCGGCTGCGATGCCGCCGAACCCCAGCAGGCCGAGGGTCTTGCCGGTCAGCTGCATGCCCTCGGTGCGCACCCAGCGGCCCTCGCGCATGCCGCGGTCCATCACGGCGAGGCCGCGCGCCGCGGCCCACATCAGAGCGATGGTGTGTTCGGCCACCGCCGTGTCGCCGTAGCCCTTGATGATGTGCACGGTGATGCCGTGTTCGGCGAGTTCCTCCGGGTGCATGTAGCTGCGCGCGCCGGTGCCGAGGAAAATGATGTGCCTCAGGCCGGTGCAGGTCCGCATCACCTCGGTCGGCATCTGGCTATGGTCGTCGAGCACGAAGTCATAGCCGGCCAGCAGTGCGGGCAGCGTGTGCGGCGGAACCTCGAGCTGCTCGTTCACCGTCACCGGCGGATCGTCGGGGCGCACGACGCGACGGAATACGTCCGCCAGATCGTCCACCGCATCGAGAAACAGGCCCTTCATCGCATTCCTCGTTGTTCGCCTCGCTGCAATCTGCGCAAGCCGGACGGGGTCGGCAACCGGGATGGGCCTAGGGGGGTGTGTTCGGGTTTCGGGGGACCTCTCGTTTGACTGTGATGGGCGGCTTGTCGCGGCCATCCGTTGCGGCACCGGTTCGGTGGTGATGGCCGGGACGGGGCCCGGCCATGACGGAGTGACGCTGCGCGATAGGCTGATACGGTGCGAAAATAGCCTTCCCCGAAGCGGGCGCGATCCCGTATCAGTGACGTTCCGGATGCCACGCGCCCCTCGCATCACTCCAGAAGACCGGCGAGCCACACGCTGCCGGCCTGCCGGCAGACGGCCGCCTGCACCGCCCCAACGCATCCCGGCGCCCGCGGTACCGCCACGCATCGAGACCCCTCGACGGCCCAGGTTCCGCCTGCTGCGCTACGCCATCATCGCCGCGATCTGGGGCGCGCTGGCCGCTGGCGCGTTGCTGCTGTGGTTCGCGCGCGACCTGCCGCGGCCGGAAGCCGCGCTGGACGCCTCGCGCCGCCCCAGCCTGACGCTGGAGGACCGCACCGGCCACGTGTTCGCCACGCTTCGGCGACGTCGTCGGCGAGCCGCTGCGCCTGGCCGACATGCCGGCCTACCTGCCGGCCGCCGCGGTGGCGGTCGAGGACCGGCGGTTCTGGCATCACCCCGGCATCGACCTGATCGGCCTGGCGCGCGCCGCATTGACCGACCTGGTCGCGCGGCCACGTGGTGCAGGGCGGCTCCACCATCACCCAGCAGGTGGCGAAGAACCTGTTCCTGACCAACGCGCGCACCTTCCGCCGCAAGGTGCAGGAACTGCTGCTGACCTTGTGGCTGGAGCACACATTCACCAAGCGCGAGATCCTCGAGATCTGGCTGAACCGCGTCTACCTGGGCTCCGGCGCCTGGGGGATGGACGCGGCGGCGCGCATCTATTTCGGCGTCTCCGCCCGGCACGTGACGCTGTGGCAGGCGGCGGTGCTGGCCGGGCTGCCGCGCGCGCCGTCGCGCTTCAATCCGCGCGCCGATCCGGCCGCCGCGGCGGCGCGGGCGCGCGAGGTGCTGGCGGCGATGGTCGGCGACCGGCGCGATCACCGCGGCGCAGGCGCAGGCGGCCGCCGCGCAGATCGCCTTCCCGCCGGCCCCGCCGATCGCCGCCGGCTGGTTCGCCGACTGGGCGGCCGATCAGGCGCAGACGCTGGTGCCGGCCGAACGCCGACGCGACGCTGCGCACCACGCTGGACGCGCGTTTGCAGGCGGTCGGCGGAGCAGCGCCTGGTGGCGTTGCTGGACGGGCCCGGCGCGGCGGCCGGCGTCGACGCAGGGCGCGGTGGTGGTGCTGGACGCGGCGACCGGCGCGGTGCGCGCCATGGTCGGCGGGCGGGACTACCGACAAAGTTCGTACAACCGCGCGGTGCTGGCGCGCCGCCAGCCGGGCTCGGCGTTCAAGCCGTTCATCTGGCTGGCGGCGCTGCAGAAGGGCGTGCACGCCCGACGACACGGTGCTGGATGCGCCGATCCGCATCGGGCAACTGGAGCCCCGCCGATTTCGAGCGGCGCTATCTGGGCGAGATCACGCTGGAGGAGGCGCTGGCGCAGTCGATCAACACCGCCGCGGTGCGGCTGCTGCTGCAGGCCGGCGGGCCGCGCGCGGTGGCGGCGGTGGCGGCGCGGCTCGGGCATCGCCGACAAGCTGCCGGACGACGCGTCGCTGGCGCTGGGCACCGGCGAGGTGGGGCTGCTGGAACTGTGCGGCCGCCTATGCGGCGTTCTTCAACGGCGGCACGCGCGTCGCGCCGTTCGGGGTCGAGCACGCTGCAGTCGGACGGGCGCACCATCGACGCGGCGACGCGCGCCGGCCGCAGGCCGTCATCGACCCGAGCTGGCCGGCGATGATGGCGCGCATGCTGACCGCCGTGGTGACGCGCGGCACCGGGCGGGCGGCGGCGGTGGCGGGGCATGCGGTGGCCGGCAAGACCGGCACGACGCAGGATTATCGCGACGCCTGGTTCATCGGCTGGATCGACGGCGAGATCATCGGCGTGTGGCTCGGCAACGACGACGACCGGCCGATGAAGGCGGTGCAGGGCGGCGGCGCTGCCGGCTCGGCTGTTCCACGACATTGCGATGGCGGTGAGGTAGGGGAGGGGGTCGGCAAGGCCCAGGGGCAGGCCGCGGCGATGGCACGCAAGTGGGGCTGAACTGGCGGGGATCGTTGCGTCGCTTCGCTCGTCGCAACGGCTTGAACCACTCCATCACTCCCGCCGCCTTCTTCGCCATCACCTGCCTACTATATGGTCGCGTCGTCCCCTGCGGATCATTGCGCTGGCACAGGCAGGAGGCCCGGCTACATGCCGAAGCGCCCCCACGTGCTCCTATATCCTGCGCCGACGGCCGAAGTAATCGCGGGCGGCGGCAAGTAAAATTGCCCGACCCCGCGCACGTCGAAAGTCAGTGAAACACCGCGAGGAGGCCTGGATTTATTGGACAGCGCAGATTTTAATTTTTTTTATATTCAAAAAGCCTTTACATATACCCCGCTCACGCCAGAATCCGAAAATCCTCGTGCGAGATGATGCGGAAGTTGGTAATTGCTGGTAATTGCTCACCCTGGTCTAGCCGGTAGCGTCTCGGGAGTTTTTGCTGCCAGCACGAACCGGAGGACGCCGAGCACTGAAGCGCGGTTGGCCTTAGCGGTGCTGACGAGTGAGCGGAAGGCGGCATAGGTTTCGGCGCCCCACTCGCAGCGGAAACCGTTGGTCACCTTGCGGAAGATCACGCTGGGACGGAGATGTCGCTCGGAGACGTTGTTGGTATACGGTACATCGCGATTGGTGATGAACACGAACAAGTGCTCGCGGTTGGCGGCGATGCGCTTGCGCAGCTTGCGTCCTGGCTCGCCGCTCGGAACGGCTGCCATGATGCGGTCGAGCCGGCGATCCAGATCGGCAAGATACTGCTTCAGCGTGCTGTCCTTCAGTTTATCGCGGCGTCGCCCGATGGCGATCGCACGCAGCAACAGTCGCTTGAACGCAGCGCTGAAGGCTGTGTCGCCGCATTCGATCGCGTATGTCGCATCGCGCAGCAGATGCGCCAGGCACACCTGCCATTCGACGGCGTGGCCGCGTTGGCTGCCCAACATATCGGACACCCAGACCATCGGCCTGATCTCGCCGAACCGGGCCTGAACCACGGCCTTGCCACGGCTGGGGCGGATCACGTGCAGCACCGCCAGGCTGCCGATGAACACCCACTCCCACCAGTTCTTGCCGCTCACCCGCGCGGAGGTCTCATCGGAACACACCACCGGACTGGCCAGCACCGTCGCGCGGATCGTTGACGCCGCCGCAAGCAGCGGTTCACGTGCGCGAGCCAGCATGTTGCTGATCGCCCCTTCGCTGATGCTCAGCGAGAAGATCTCGTCCATCAGCGTGGCCAGCCGCTCCATGCCAATGGCATGCGCGTAGTGCAGGTAGACCACCAAGGCAGCGATCGACTGACCGAACGGCGAACCGGGTTCCAGCCCGGCCGGCGCGACCGCGACCACGCGCTCGCCGCAGCAGGCACAGCGACCGCCGAACAGGCGCACCTGCGTCACGTCCGGCTTGATCGGCGGTAGCTCGATGCGTTCGTAGACCTGCTGCGGGGTTTGGGTGGTCTGCGGAAATGCCGCCTGGCACTTCGGACAGGCGGTCAGCCTGGCGTCGATTACACGATCCGGGTTCGGGTGCAGCGTCCGTCCGAACCCCGGGCGGCTCTTGCGCGGCGGCTGGTCGCCCATGGGACGAGCGGGCTTTTGCCCTTTCGACGGTGGCAGGGAGGAATTGTCCGGCGTCTTGGCAGGGCGCTCGAACCTGGCCAGCCGCTTCTCAAGTTCACCGATACGCGCCAGCGCCGCTTCCAATTGCCCGACCAGCGACAGGATGAGGTCATCCTTCTCCGCGTGGCTTAGCGTGCTGAGATCGATACCCTGCGTCACACAGAGCTTGAATTGAGTCGCCCGTCACCGCGTCAACCATCATGTTCAGCCCCAAACCCGATACGCCACCGCGCATCGCATCGTCGTCCTGCTACCCAGGTGAGCAATTACGGAAGTTGTCTGTGACCTCATCGCAGTAGAGGCGCCAGTTCCTGGGCACCTCCTCTCGCAGGAACGTCAGGATCGCGCCGCTGAAGTCTCGGAAGGTTTCATGACACGTGTTGTGGGTGATGTGCTTGTGCATCAAGCCCCAGAGTCGTTCGATCGGGTCGAGATGCGGGCAGTAGGTCGGGATGAAGTGGAGTTTGATCCGGCAACCCGGCCGCGCCAACCAAGCCTGCACCAACTTCGCGTGGTGGTACCTGGCGTTGTCCAGGAACAGATGAATCACCCGCTTGCGCGGGTACATGCTCAGCAGCGCGATCATCAGTCTGATCGTGCTGGCTGCATCAACCGTCTCCACCTCCAGCATCTGGGTGTGGCCGGTCTCCAGGTTGATCGCGCCATGAATGTTCAGGCGTTGCCGCCCGCTGGTCTGCGCCACCGCGATCGGCGTGTCCTTCGGCGCCCAGCATCCCACCGGCCGTACCGCATGCGTCGGATGCACCGCGTCGGCGAACAACACTGCTTCATCGGCGTCCAGGCGGTTCAGCAACTCCTCATACGCCTTGATGAATGCAGCCTGCTTCTCTGGATCGAGCTTGCGCGACACCGTTTTTGGTTTGCGATGTTCCATGCCAAGGCGGTGCAACAGCGCGATCAGGCCAGACCGGCCCTGGTATTCGATGCCGCACTCCTTCTCGATCCAGGCGCCCACCTCGCGCGTCGTCCGCGGCAGCGTATCGCTGATCCAGGCCTTCAGCTTGTCCCGCTGCTCTTCGTTCAGGCGGCAGGCGCCGCCCTCATAGCCGAAGCTCGCCAGGCCCTCGATCCCGTCTTCCTGGTACAGCCGATACCAGCTGCGGATCGTGTCGTCGTCCAGCAACAGGACCGTCGCGATGGCTTCGCAGCTCATGCCGTCGTCCAGGAAGCCGCGGCGGATCATGCGGACGGTAAAATCGCGTTCCGGCCGTTTGGCAAGGGGTATTTTCGCCTTCCCGGGGAGTCGCGGTATATTAGGCGTGCAGCGACCTTTGCAAACCCCGGCGCCTGAAGCGATTGGGCTTTTTCTGATGCATAATCCACCGGGGGGACATATGGGCCGTCGTCGTCAGCCGAAGACCGCGGGTGAAAAAATCGCGGCTGTCATTGCTTCGGCGCATCGCTCCGGATTCAACAACATTGCCGCCGAGCTACAGGAGGCGCTTGCGCTCCTGCCGACCGACGCCGATGAGTAAGGCGATGATTATTCGAGGCTTCCAAGCTGAAGGCAGTCCGTGGTGATGAAGTGGTATAAAGACCCGAAGTTCATCGTGGGGGACGTGGCAATCCCAGTCGTCTTGGCCGCAATTGGATGGGTATATACAAACCCATCTAACCATATGGTAGCGGCATCAAACAACCAAGGTATCATCACCGAAGGCCAGACGGGAGGCACCAATACCGCCAACCCAATATTGAGAGAACGCCTCACTCATCCCCTCATTTTCCTTGAGACATGAAAGAATCGGTCGGCCATAAGGACAATTCCGGAAAGAATCGCATGAGCAGCGACGGCGGCATATCCTTGCGAATCCGCCATGGCCAGTTTTGCAGTCGCGTGAAGCAACAGATCTCCCGCCCAGCAACGGCAGGTCGGGGGATACGATGGTCATCGGGCAGCAGCAGTTCTCCATCGACCAGGTCAGGCAGGTTCTTGGCGGCGTGCTTGGCCATGATCTTCACGCCAAGCGCGTCGGCTCGCTCTGCGATGGCACCCTCGGCGTGCTGCGCGGCGCCTCCCTGGCGGTCTGCACGATCGGCCAGGGGCTCGCTGCCGCACGTGGCCTGAACCCCAAGCATGCGACCAAGCAGGTCGACCGCCTGCTGTCCAACCGGAATATCAACGTCGATGACATCCTCACCCGCTGGGTGCCCTACATCATCGGCACACGCAACGCCATCGTGGTGGCATTGGACTGGACCGACTTCGAGGCCGACAAGCAGGCCACAATCATGTTGTCGCTGATCACCGATCACGGTCGTGCCACACCGCTGGTATGGCTCACGGTCGACACGTGCACACTCAAGGACAACCGCAGCCTCTACGAGCATCGGGTACTGGTGCGGTTGGCCGAATTGCTGCCGGCCGACATCGCGGTGTGCGTGATCGCCGACCGCGGCTTCGGCGACCAGAAACTCTACCGGATGCTGACCGAAGAGCTGTGCTTCGACTACGTCATCCGCTTCCGCGGCAACATCGCTGTGACCACCACCACCGGCGAAACCCGCACCGCTGCCGCCTGGGTGCGACCCGGCGGACGCGCCCGTGTGCTGCGTGGCGCCGCGGTCACCGCCGACCGCTATGCAGTGGGGACCGTGGTCTGCGTTCAGGACCCCGACATGAAGCAGGCCTGGTGCCTGGCGGCCAGCAGTGCCGATGCCACGGCCAAGCATCTGACCGGATACTACGGTCGTCGCTGGGGCATCGAGTGCGCGCTACGCGATACCAAGGATCTGCGCTTCGGCATGGGGATGGGCGCGATGCATGTCAAAACTCCCGAGCGGCGCGATCGGTTGTGGCTGATCAACGCTTTCGCCGTGGTGCTGCTGACGCTCCTCGGTGCCGCCGGCGAGGCACTGGGCTATGACCGGATGCTCAAGACCAACACCGCCAAACGCCGCGTCCATTCGTTGTTCCGCCAGGGCTGCATGCTCTACGACCTGATCCCGATGATGCCAGAAGCCAGGCTGCGTCCGCTGATGCAGCGCTTCTCCCGCATGCTGCAGGAGCAGCCGCTATTCGCAGACGTTTTCGGGCCGGTCTGACAAATGAGGGGAGTCGTGAGAGAGAACGCCCCAACCGACAAATCGACGATCAGTTGAATAAAGAGCTTATTTCCTACACCGTAAAGAGCAAGCGCGTGCAGATTACGGTGTTGATCGGAGATGATGCGCCCGAACGAGATGCTTTCGCTGACCAAATAGAAAGTTTTTTGAGAGACAACGGCTATAGTGTCATTCAGCCCCGTCAATATTTCCTGCCCGGCAGCGGATCACGAACGCCAGTCGGGACTACCATCTATCCCGACGCCAAAGACCCCAACCTGATGTTCATACAAATTGGCGTCAACAACCGCGAGAGGTGACTGCTCGAAAGCGACTTAACATAAATCATGTTATGACGCAGCCGCATATATGGGCTATGACGCCGCAGCGCACGGGTCTGCCAACTCAGCCGACGAACACAAGCACCCAGCCGGTGCGCCGGTCAAACGAGCATCAATCCATCGCGGCGTGCGTGTCTGCCGGAGCCGGTGCGGCCTGGCGTGTACCGCGCATCAGGAACAACAGCAGCAGCGCCGGCAGCGTCGTGAAGATCATCATCTTGTAGTCGTCGACATACGCGATGATCTGCGCCTGCTGGTTGATGATGCGATCCAGCATCGCGGCACCATGATGGGTAGCCGGATTCAGATAATGATGAACCGCGCCGCCGTCCTGTAGCGCGCGGTTGAACGGGTTCACCTGGGCGCCGATTTCCGCATGCAGCACCTGGGTGTTGCGCGCCAGCTCGGACGACGTGATGGATACGCCGATCGCCGCGCCGATGTTGCGCGCAAGGCTGAACAGCGACGCACCGTCGGTGCGCAGCATGACCGGCAGCGTGGCAAATGCGACCATCTGCAGCGGGATGAACAGGAAGCCGAGGCCGAAACCCTGCACGCAGATGGTGAGGATCAGCCGCAACTCGCCGATATCGGGCGTCCAACTGGTCATTTCCCAAACCGACCAGACGACGCACAGAATGCCGGCGCCCATCGCCAGCCGGGGATCGGTGCGCGCGGCGATGCGACCGGCGAGCACCATCGCGAGCATCGTACCGATACCGCGCGGCGCCATGATCAAGCCAGCCGTATCGACCGGGTAATTGGCGAGGTTCTGCAGCCATGGCGCCATCAACGACGAACTGGAAACCAGGATCGTGCCGGCGGCAAACATCATCACCACACCGAGCGAGAAGTTGCGGTCCTTGAACAGGGCGGGCGGAATGAACGGCCGTCGCGCGGTCATCATGTGAACGATGAACAGGTAGATGCCGAGGCCGCCGAGTACCGCCTCGACGAGAATTTCGCGGGAGCTGAACCAGTCCTGGTCCTGGCCACGGTCCAGCATCAACTGGATGCCACCGATGCCGAGGCTGAGCACCGCGAAGCCGATCCAGTCGAACCGCATGCCCTCGCGGGGTTCGGTGCGTGGCATGAAAACCATCAGACCCAGTATCGCCATAATGCCGAACGGCAGATTGATGTAGAACACAAAGCGCCAGTTGTACATCTCGGTCAGATAGCCGCCGAGGGTCGGGCCAAGGATCGGCCCGATCATCACGCCGACGCCCCAGATCGCCATGGCATTGCCACGCTGCTCCACCGGATAGATATCGAGCATCGTCGCCTGTGACAGCGGCACCAGCGCGGCGCCGAAACAGCCCTGGAACAGGCGGAACAGCACCATCTGGTTCAACGTCTGCGCTGCACCGCACATCATCGAGGTGATGGTGAAGCCGGTCAGGCAGGCGATGAACAGATACTTGCGGCCGAAGCGTGCCGCCATCCAGCCGACCGGCGCGGTCATGATCGCCGCGGCGGTGATGTACGACGTGAGGACCCAGGTGATCTCGTCGAAGCTGGCCGACAGGCTGCCCTGCATGTAGGGCAGCGCCACATTGGCAATGGTCTGGTCGAGCGCCTGCATCAGTGTGGCGCCGACCGTACAGAAGGTGATGATCAGGCGGTGCGGCACCTGATCATGCGGACCGGAGGCCATGGCGGATCAGGCTAGAACAGGTCGGCGAGCGTGCGGCGGTGGCCGGTATCGATCTCGGCTTCAACGCTCATGCCGGCGCGCAGTTCGGGATCGCCATCCTTGTGCTCGACCCGGATGCGTACCGGGATGCGCTGCACCACCTTCACCCAATTACCCGAGGTGTTCTGCGCCGGGAGCACCGAAAACTCCGAGCCGGAATTCGGCGCGATGCTTTCAACCTCGGCCTTCCACGTGCGGCCCGGATAGGTATCGACCGTCACATCGACCGGGTCGCCGGGCTTCACCCAGGTGAGCTCGGTCTCCTTCGGGTTCGCCTCGACCCACATGTCCTGCGTCGAGACGATGCCGAATGCCGCGGTTGAGGCGGCGAGATACATGCCCGGCTGCACGGTATCCACCTGGGTGACGATGCCATCGAACGGCGCATAGATCACCGTGTGATCGAGCTCGCGCTGCGCTTCCTCGAGTTTGGCCCGCGCCTGGCGATAATCCGCCATCGTATGGATATCGACGTCCGGATCGCCGCCGAGCTTGGCAAGCTGCACTGCGGCAGCCTCCTTCAACGCCATCACCGTCTGCTGGTCGGCGGCGAGCTTGAAGCGGGAGTTGTCGTACTCGGCGCGCGTCACGCCGCCCGACTTGACCAGGTTGGCCATGCGGTCGAAATCAGCCTGGTCCGACTGCACCTGGGCCTGCCTGACCTCCACCTCACGCAGCATCCGCTTATAATCGACCTTCATCGCGTCGAGGTCGGAGCCGATGCCGCCCAGATTGGCCCTGGCGCCATCGACGGCGATCTGGAACTGGCGAGGATCGAGCCGCAGCAGCACGTCGCCCTTCTTGACGTGCTGTCCCTCGTGCACCGGCACGGCCGCGACGATGCCGGAGACATCGGTGGCAATCGTCTCCTTCGCCGCGCGAACATAGGCTGTCATCGATCGACACGTAGCGCCCGCCGGTGAGCCAGTAGGCGCCGGAGGCGATCGCGACCACCAGGATGCCGCCCAGCATCAGCAACGGCCGCAGCAGCGCGCGGTTGACGCGGCGGCTGCGGACCGGGGCGTCGGTGACGCGTGGCGCCGAGCCGGCGGTGGTGGCTTGCGACATCAGGCGACCTCCCGCGCTTCGGTATCAACCGGGGAGAAACGGCGGGCGGGATGCGCCTCGTGGGTCAGGGTCGTCTTCATTGTGTGCAGCGCTTCCGTCATCGTTTCAATTGTTGCATCATCGAGGCCTTCAGTCACCATGTCGTGCATCAGCGCGCGCTGGCGGCTGATTTCCCGGAGCACGGGATGGGCCGGGGGGCACAAATGCAAACGCCAGATGCGTCGGTCCTTGGGATCCGGCCGCCGCTCCACCATGCCTCTGGCCTCCAGCCGGTCGATCAGCCGGGCAACGGTGATCGGCTCGACTTCGAGGATTTCGGCGAGTTCTTTCTGCGACAGGCCGGGCTGGCGTTCGAGCCAGATCAGGATGCCCCATTGCGCCCGGGTCATGCCGTGGGCCCGGGCCCGTTTGTCGGCGTCCACGCGCAACAGCCGCGCCACGTCGTGCACCAGGAACATCAGGTCGCGTTGGAAATCCTGCACCAGCGATAGTCCTTTGGGATGCGGTGCTGATAATAAGCGACGTTATGATAAGGCTCCAGCCGCCGTCCCATGCAGTGGGCGCAGGGCCGATGCGCTTGCCTCGCTCAGCACGGCCGTTGCGCACTTGCTTCGGCCCCAGGCTTGCCGGGTAAAGTGCAGCGCATGGGGGCACCGGCGACATGGCTGGCAGTGGCGGTCGGCGGCGCCTTGGGTAGCCTGGGGCGCTTCTGGTTGGCGGCGGCGATGGTCGCCTTGACCGGGCCGAGGTTCCCCTGGGGCACGTTGCTGATCAACATCCTCGGCTCGTTCGTCATCGGCCTGGTCGCTGGGCTGACACTGGCGCCGGCGCGCGTTGCCATGCCTCCCGACGCACGGACCTTTCTCATGGTCGGCGTCTGCGGCGGCTTCACCACATTTTCGGCGTTCAGCCTGCAAACACTGGAACTGCTGCAAAACGGGGAGCTCTGGCCTGCTGCCGGGTACATCGTGGGTTCGGTCGCTTTCTGCATGGCAGCGGTTTGCGGTGGCTGGCTGCTTGGAAGGGCATGATCGGCGGCGCGGGAGGGGCCGGCTCTGCGAACGACGGGTCGCCCATCGGAGCTATGGGGCGCCACCAGGGCAATGGCGGCAGACGCCCCTGTCATCCCTGCCTGATGGACACACCACGGTCCATTAGCCACTAATCCGATAAACGACGAACGCCGGTCAGGACTGGCCTGGCCGGCGCTCAGAGGAGAATGTGATGAGCAAACATCGCAAGCTCCTGCCGTGGATCGTGGTGACCTTGACCGTTCGCGTCAAGATCATTCTGGATCGACGGTAGGGCGGGGGCCAGTCCCGCGATGGGCTGGCTCCCCCCTCGGGCCGCCCGCTCTACCGCCGATTGCGCCCGCAAGCATGGCGATCGGTAGGTCTTCGGTTGAAACACACCGTCCTTGCTGCTTCCCAACCGCCCGAGGGAACGGCATAAGGAAAAGGATCATCGTTTATCACGGGACCGTGACGCATTTTTGTCCGTGGCGGTCCGCGCATCGGGCAGTATGCGAGGCGAGGAAACCGAATCATCATGCCTGATGGATTTTCTGGACCATGAAGCTTCTGTTGACCGGCGGCTGCGGGTTCATCGGGTCCGCGGTGATCCGTCATCTGCTGCGCAATACCGATAACGTGGTGGTCAACGTCGACAAGCTGACCTATGCCGCCTCCGAGGATGCGTTGGAGGAGGGCCGCCACCACAACCGGCACGTGCTGGTGCGCGCCGACATCACGCATGCCTCGGCCATGCGGCAGATATTCGCCAACCATCAGCCCGATGCGGTGATGCACCTCGCGGCAGAAAGCCATGTCGATCGCTCGATCGACGGACCGGCTGCGTTCATCGAGACCAACGTCGTCGGCACCTTCACCATGCTGGACGAGGCACGGGTGTATCTGTCGACGCTGAGCACCGAGCGGCGCGCGGCGTTCCGCTTCCACCACATCTCAACCGACGAGGTGTTCGGCGCGCTGGGCCCGGACGATGCGCCGTTCGACGAGACCACGCCGTACGATCCGCGCAGTCCGTATTCGGCGAGCAAGGCAGCGTCAGACCATCTGGTGCGTGCCTGGTTCCATACCTACCGGCTGCCGACCATCGTCTCCAACACCGCCAACAATTACGGACCCTGGCAGTTTCCCGAGAAGCTGATCCCGCTGATCACGCTGAACGCGCTCGAGGGCAAGGCCTTGCCGGTCTATGGCGATGGCTCCCAGCGACGCGACTGGATCTTCGTCGAAGACCACGCTGCCGCGCTGGTTTGTGTCCTGCAGCGCGGCGAGCCAGGCGCCACCTACGCCATCGGTGCGCGACAGCCGCGCAGCAATCTGGAGGTGGTGCGCGCCATCTGCGCCCATCTCGATCGCCGGGTGCCCGATCCGCAGGGACCGCGCGAACGGCTGATCCAGTTTGTGACCGACCGTCCGGGGCATGATTTCCGCTATGAGATCGACCCGACGCGAGCCGAGACGGCGCTCGACTGGACCGCGCCGCACGACTTCGAGACCGGGCTGGCGCGCACCATCGACTGGTACCTGGAGCATCGCGACTGGTGGCAGGCGTTGCGCAGCGCGCGCTACGCCGGACAGCGGCTGGGGACCGCCGCATGAAGGGTATATTGCTCGCCGGCGGCTCCGGCACGCGGCTGCATCCGATGACGCTGGCGGCGTCCAAGCAGTTGTTGCCGGTCTACGACAAGCCGATGGTGTATTATCCGTTGTCGACGCTGATGCTGGCCGGCATCCGCGACATCCTGGTGATCTCGACGCCCGACGATCTGCCGCAGTTCCGCCGCCTGCTGGGCGACGGCGCACGGTTCGGCGTGCGTTTCGGTTATGCCCAACAGCCGCGGCCCGAGGGGATCGCGCAGGCGTTCCTGATCGCGCGCGACTGGATCGCCGGCGAGGCCTGCGCACTCGCGCTGGGTGACAACCTCATTCACGGCGAACACCTCTCGGCGATGCTGCGCGCGGCCGCGACACGACCGCACGGCGCGACGGTATTCGCGTATCAGGTGCGCGATCCGGAGCGCTACGGCGTGGTGTCGTTCGATGCGAGCGCACGCGCCGTGGATATCGTCGAGAAGCCGGCCGCATCGGCATCAAACTGGGCGGTGACCGGCTTGTACTTCTATGATCGCGCGGTCAGCGATCTAGCGCGAACGGTGCGTCCGTCCGGTCGTGGCGAACTGGAGATCACCGATCTCAACCGGATCTATCTCGATGCGGGCACGCTGACGGTGGAACGCCTGTCGCGCGGCTGTGCCTGGCTCGACGCCGGCACGCCCGATTCCCTGTTGCAGGCAGCGACATTCGTGCAGACCATCCAGTCGCGCACCGGCATGCTGGTCGGCTGTCCGGAGGAGGTCGCATTCCGCATGGGCTACATCGACGCCGACACGCTGCGGTCGCACGCGCACCACCTCGGCAAGACGGAATTGGGTCGCGTGCTGATGGAACTCGCCGATGGGGAACACGCATGATCGTCGAGCCGACCACCATCCCCGACGTGGTGTTGCTGACCCCGCAGCGGTTTCTCGATGGCCGCGGGTTCTTCTCCGAGACCTGGAACGAGAGCCGCTTTGCCGCAGCAGGTATCCCAGGCCCGTTCGTGCAGGACAATCACGCCAGATCGGCCGACCGCGGCGTGGTGCGCGGACTTCACCTGCAGATCGCGCCGAATGCGCAGGGCAAGCTGATCCGCGTGGTGCGGGGGGCGATCTGGGACGTCGCGGTGGACATCAGGCATGGCTCGCCGAGCTATGGCAGGTACTTCGGCGCGGTGCTGTCGGCGGAGAATTGGCAGCAACTGTGGATACCGGCGGGTCTCCTGCACGGCTATTGCACGATGGAGCCGGACACCGAGGTGATCTACAAGGTGACGGCACCGTGGGACCGGCAGGCGGAACGCGGTGTGATCTGGAACGACCCCGCGCTGGGCATTCCGTGGCCGATCTCACCCGCGGAGGCGATCCTGTCCGACAAGGATCGCGCGCTGCCGCGCCTGGTGGACTGTGCCGAATGGCACGTGCCCTGACATGGCGCCGCCGATCCTGATCGCCGGCGGCTCGGGTCAGCTTGCGGTCGCGCTGGAGGCTGCCGCCGGATCGCACCGTCTGGCGGTTCGCCGCGTTGGACGTCCGCTGCTGGATTTCGACCAACCCGCCAGCATTGCCCGGGTTTTCGCGGATAGCGCGCCCTGGCTGGTGGTGAACGCGGCGGCCCACACCGCGGTCGATCTGGCCGAAGACGAAGCCGATGCCGCATTCCGCGCCAACCGCGACGGGCCGGCTGAGCTGGCGCGCCTGTGCGAGAAGGCGGGCATTCCGCTGATCCATATCTCGACCGATTACGTGTTCGACGGTCGGAAGGGCACGCCGTACGTCGAGACGGATGCGACGGCGCCGCAAGGTGTCTATGGAGCGAGCAAACTGGCCGGTGAACTGGCGGTTGCGGCCGCCTGTACGCGAGCGATCGTGTTGCGGACCTCATGGGTTTATTCGGCAACCGGCAAGAACTTCGTGCGGACCATGCTGAGCATTGCCCGGCGCACCGACCGGCTGCGCGTGGTGACAGACCAGATCGGCTGCCCGACGAGTGCAGCGGACCTTGCGGAGGCAATCATCGGGATTGCCGACCGGCTTGCCGCCAATGGCTGGCAGGACGGCTATGCCGGGATTTACCACGCCGCGGGCACGGGTTCGGCGACATGGCACGGCCTGGCGAGCGCGATATTCGCCGCGGCGGCGCGCCATGGCGTTGCGATTCCGATCGTGGAACCGATTACCACCGATCAGTGGCCGACCAGGGCGATACGGCCGCTCGATTCGCGGCTGGACTGCGGCAAGCTCGCGGCGGTGTTCGGGCTACGCCTGCCGCCATGGCCAGAGGGACTGGCGCGGACGATTGACACGATCTTCGCCGCTGCTGCTTCGCCGGCACTGCAGCCTGCCGGTTAGGTCCTGCGATGCCGCCCGATGCAGCGCCGGCGTCAGGCCGCTTGGCGATCCTGCTGTCCACCTACAACGGCGAGCCATTCCTTACCGAGCAGCTTGCCAGCCTGCAGGCGCAGACAGTGCACGGCTGGGTACTCTATTGGCGGGACGACGGTTCGACGGACGCTACGCCGCGCCTGATGAGGGATTTTCTCGCCACGCTCGGGCCCGGGCGTTCCGTCGTGATGCCAAGCGACGGCCGTGTCGGTGCAGGCGAAAGCTTCCTGCGCCTGCTGCGTATCGCCGCGGCCGATGGTTGCGATGCGATCGCATTTGCTGACCAGGACGATGTGTGGATGCCGGAGAAACTCGCACGTGGCCTGAGGGCGCTGCATGAAGTGCCGGCTGCGACCCCGGCGCTGTATTGCGCGCGTCAGGTTCTGGTGGATGCCAGGCTGCGGCGCATCGCAGATTTCGGCAATGGTGCGGCATCCGCCGGCATTCCCTGCGGCGCTGACACAGAACGTCGCCACCGGCTGCACGGTAATGGTGAACCGTGCCGCAGCCGACCTGATTGCGGCGAGCCGAGCGCCCGGCGCCACGCTGCACGACTGGTGGAGCTACCTGATGGTGTCCGCCGCCGGTGGACGAGTGTTGTTCGATGCCACACCGGTGGTGCTGTATCGCCAGCACGAGGCCAACGCGTTGGGCGCACCGGCCACATTTCCACAACGTGCCCTCGCCGCGCTGCGGCGCGGACCGGCGAGCTTCATGAACGTGTTCGCGCAGAACATCGCGGCGCTGGAGGATCAGTCCGAGCTGATAGCCGGAACTGCAAGCGCTCAGGTGGCGGCGATCGCGCGCGCGATGGACGGCAGTGCGATGCAGCGCTGCGCAGTGCTGCGCATGCGGGGGCTGCGACGGCAGACCTGGCCGGAGACGATGCTGTTCCGCGTGTGGTTCATGCTGCATTCTACGAGGTATCGATAGGATTGCCCCGCCGATGGCCGCGACGTCGTCGTGCCGATCCGAGCCAATGTTGCCGGATTTCGCCGCTGTGAGCTGCGAACACGTGGATGGCCGGGAACTGCGCGAGCACACGGGAGAGAGTAGCGCGCGCTGTGCCGTGAGGATTGTCAGCGATCGAGGCTGGCCTCGCCGGTTTTTGCGGCTGAGGCACGCGGTCAGGCTGCGGTGAGCTCCGTTCCGGTTTCCTGCGGGATGGTGCCGTGGCCGGACGTCGGCTCGCGGATCATATAGCCGCGGCCCCATACCGTGCCGATCAGGTTCTCGGCTCCGGCGTTCGCCAGCTTCTTGCGCAGCTTGCAGATGAACACGTCGATGATCTTCATCTCGGGTTCATCCATGCCGCCGTACAAGTGGTTGAGGAAGGCCTCCTTGGTGAGCACCATCCCCTTGCGTAGCACCAGCAGTTCCAGGATCGCATATTCCTTGCCGGTCAGATGCACCTGATGCCCGTCGACCAGTACCTCATGACTGTCCAGGCTGAGCAGCAAGGGTCCGACGCGCAGCGAAGGCTGGCTGAACCCCTTGCTGCGCCGAACGATCGCCTGCATGCGGGCCAGCAATTCGGCCTTGTCGAACGGTTTGGTGATGAAATCGTCCGCGCCGAGGCCAAGGCCCTTAACCTTGGCCTGCGGCCGCGACATGCCGGACAGGATCAGCACCGGGGTGTCGTTGCGGGAGACGCGCATCCGCCGCACCACCTCGAAGCCTTCGATGTCGGGCAGCATCAGATCGAGGACGACGATGTCGTAATCATAGTGGCGGGCCAGCTCGAGACCCTCCTCACCGGTGTCCGCATGGTCGACTACAGCACCGCTGGCCTTGAGCATCAGCGAAACGCCGCGGGCCGCCACGACGTCGTCTTCGATGAGCAGGATCCGCATTGTTTGCTTCCCTCGGTATAACAGGCGCGCAACTTACCACTATAGCGTGTGACATGCTACCCTTTTTTCATCAATTGCGTGTATCTTTCGGGTTTGCGATTTATCGAGCCATGGGGATCAGAATGAATTTTGGTGCCTGATCCAGTATTCGGGAGGGCAGCTATATCGATGAGGCACACGTCATTGCTAGAACGCAGCGCTGCCTGCCAGGCGCAAATGCATGATATTGCTCCTATTCACCTGGAAGGCCGGGTGACGGGACTGTCCGGGCTCGTGGTCGAGATTGACGGCCTGAGCGGCCACGTTTCGGTCGGCGACCGCCTGTCGCTGTCGCCGCGCGACGGCCAGGGGATTTCGGCTGAAATCGTGGGGTTTCGCCAAGGCCTCGCGCAGGCCATGCCATTTGGCACGGTCAATGGGCTCGGCCCGGGCAGCGCTGCCCTGTTTCGTGCCGATGCAGGGAAAGGACAAACCGAAGAGACTGCGTTCAGCTTCGGCGGCGGCGGAACACTGGCGGTGACGGACAGCTGGCTCGGCCGCGTGCTGGACCCGCTGGGGCGACCGTTGGACGGACACGGCCCGTTGCCCGCCGGGCCGCGGACTCGATTGGTGCGGGCGGCGCCTCCAGACGCAACTCAGCGCGCACGATTGGGTCCGCGGCTCGATCTTGGCGTACGCGCACTCAACAGCTTTGCCACCTGCCGGCAGGGCCAGCGCCTCGGCCTGTTCTCCGGGTCCGGCATTGGCAAGTCGAGCCTGCTCGCCATGCTGGCGCGACACACCGCCTGCGACGTCGCGGTGCTTGCCCTGGTCGGTGAGCGTGGCCGCGAGGTGCGTGAATTCCTCGAGGACGATCTGGGCGAAACCGGACTTGCGCACTCCGTTGTGGTGGTCGCCACCTCGGATTCACCGCCGCTGTTGCGCCGCCAGGCAGCATTTGCCGCGATGACAGTGGCCGAATACTTCCGCGACCAGGGAAAGTCGGTGCTGTTGCTGATGGACAGCGTCACTCGGTTCTGCCTGGCGCTGCGCGAGATCGGCCTATCGGCGGGTGAGCCGCCGGCGACCCGCGGCTACCCGCCAAGCGTGTTTGCCGAACTTCCGCGCCTGCTGGAGCGTGCCGGTCCTGGACTGGAGCAACCGGACGGGTCTGCCGGACAGATCACCGCACTGTTCAGCGTGCTGGTGGAGGGTGACGATCACAACGAGCCGGTAGCCGATGCGGTGCGCGGCTTCCTGGATGGACACATCGTGCTGGATCGCCGGATTGCCGAAGGTGGGCGTTACCCGGCGGTGAACGTTCTGCGCTCGCTGTCGCGCGCGGTACCGGGCTGCAATGCGCCGGAGGAAAACGCGATGACCCGCCGCGCTCGCGCGCTGCTGGCTTTACATGCCGACATGGCCGACATGGTCCGCCTTGGTGCGTATCGCGCCGGCAGCGATCCGGCGGTGGACGAGGCGGTGGCGCTGGCACCGCGGATCGAAGCGATGCTGCGCCAGGAGCGAAGCGAGCGCACCGACATCGAGGGCAGTTTCGCGCTGTTGCGGGCAGCATTGGAGCCAATATGACACGCGATCCTCTTGAGGCACTGATACGCCTGCGCCGGCTGGCTGCGGACGAAGCGCGCCGCAGTCTGGCCGATTGTCTGCGCGACGAAGATCAGGCGGTGCGGGCGATCGCTGCGCTCGACGCCGCGATCGAACGCGAAACGGAAGCCGCGACCAGTCTGGCGACCGGCGATGCGGAGGTGGAAGCATTTGCCGCCTGGCTGCGGCGCATGCGTCCGAGGCAGCACGCGGCCTACATGGCGGAGAGCCACGCCGAAGCCGCAACCGCGCAGGCGCGCATCATGCTGGCGGCGGCACGCGCCGCGGTGCAGGCGGCGGAGGAGATGCTGGAGGAACACGAAGCCCACCGTCGGGCAGAGTCGGAACGCCAGGAGCAGCACGCGCTCGACGAGGTCGCGCAACACAACGGCGAGCACTGAGGCGTGGGCCAGCAGCCAGCGATGCATGGACGTCATGCCGTCAGGATGACGGCATTCTCCCGTCGCACGGCTGGAGGAGCAGGCAGAGGCGAGCATGCTGCGTTGCGCCCACCCTGGAATCCAATGCCTGCTCCGTGCTTTATCCCCACCACACTCGCTTAAGGACCCGGATGAATGCGTATCGCGATGATCGGCGGCGGCTACGTCGGCCTAGTTTCTTCTGCCTGCTTCGCCGAATTCGGCACCGACGTCACGGTGGTGGAGGTCGACCCGCAGAAGCTCGCCGCCCTGCGTGAAGGGCGCATGCCGATCTACGAACCTGGCCTCGACAAGCTGGTGGCAGAAAACGTGGCGGCCGGACGCCTCGCCTTCACCGATGATCTTGCGGCCGCGGTGCATGGTGCCGAGGCGGTGTTCATCGCCGTCGGCACACCGACGCGCCGCGGCGATGGTCATGCGGACCTGTCCTATGTCTATGCCGCCGCCGAGCAGGTGGCACGCGCGCTGACCGGTTACGCGGTCATCGTCACCAAATCGACTGTTCCGGTCGGCACCAGCCGCGCGATTGCGGAAATCGTCCGCGCCACACGGCCGGACCAGGACTTCGACGTGGCGTCGAACCCGGAGTTCCTGCGCGAAGGCAACGCGATCGGCGACTTCATGCGGCCCGACCGCGTGGTGATCGGCGCCGAAACCGACCGCGCGCGGGATGTGCTGCGGCAACTGTACCGTCCGCTGTACCTGATCGAGGCGCCGATCGTGTTCACCGGCATCGAGACCGCGGAACTGACGAAATATGCCGCCAACGCATTCCTGGCGATGAAGGTCACTTTCATCAACGAGATGGCGGACCTGTGCGAGAAGGTCGGCGCCGATGTGCACGATGTGGCGCGCGGCATCGGCCTCGACGGTCGCATCGGCCGGAAATTCCTGCATCCCGGGCCGGGCTATGGCGGATCGTGCTTCCCGAAGGACACGCTGGCGCTGATGCGCACCGCGCAGGACTATGGTGCGCCGTCGCGCCTGGTGGAGGCCACCGTTGCGGTCAACGACGCGCGCAAATCCAGCATGGCCATGCGGGTGATCGGCGCGTGCGGCGGCTCGGTGCGTGGCAAGACGATCGCGGTGCTCGGCCTTACGTTCAAGCCGGAGACGGACGACATGCGCGACGCACCCTCGTTGTCGATCATCGCGCGGCTGGCAGGTGATGGCGCCACGCTCCGCGCGTTTGACCCGGAAGGCATGCAGCAGGCCCAATCGCTGCTCCCGTCCGGCGTGACCTATTGCCGCGATGCGTTCGATGCAGTCCAGGGTGCCGATGCGCTGGTGTTGATTACCGAGTGGAACGAGTTCCGCGCGCTCAGTCCGACCAGGCTGCGGGACACGATGCGAGGTCGCGTGCTGGTGGACCTGCGCAACGTCTATGACCCGGTGGCGATGCGGCAGGCTGGCTTCGACTACCATTGCGTTGGCCGGCCAGCCGAATAGCAAGGTAATCCTTTGTCAACGCCCGGGCACTAACCCTGGGCGCATGGACATCACCGTCTGCATCTGCACGTACAACCGGCCGGATTACATCCGCGGATGCCTGGACGGGTTGCGGCAACAGACCGTGCCGTCCAACCAATTCGAGATCCTTGTGGTGGACAGCGCATCAACGGGTGACGTTCCGGCTCAACTGGCGCGCATGGTCGTTGAAATCGACAATGCACGAGTGCTGCGGATCGAGCAGCCCGGCATCAGCATCGCCCGGAACGCTGGTGCGAGGCAGGCGAGAGCCGCGTATGTCGCCTATATCGACGATGACGCGATCCCTGCGGCCGACTGGGTGGAACGGATCGTGGCGGCGATCGGTGCAGGCGATCGGCCTCCGTCGCTGATCGGCGGCCGCATCCTGCCACGCTGGGAAGCGCCGTTGCCGGCCTGGTGGCCCGCGCAACTGCGTGGCGTGCTGTCGATCATCGAATGCGAGGGCGAGGGCGAATATCGCACCGGACAATTGCCGGCGGGGCTGGAACCGTACGGGGCCAACATGGTCGTGCACGTCCCGTCGCTATTCGCGGTCGGTGGCTTTGGCGCGTCGATCGGCCGGCTAGGCAAGGTCCTGCTGTCCGATGAGGAGGTGCAGGTCGCGTGGCGCATGCAGGCTGCCGGGCATTTGGCGCGCTACAACTCAAGGATCGTGGTGCAGCACCGGATCCAGGCGACAAGGCTGACACCTGGATGGCTGCTGTCGCGACTGTACCTGGCAGGGCGTGTCCACCGTGCTCACGCGCCGGTTGCTTGGCCGTCCCGGCTCGGTCTGGCGCGAATTGCCGCGTCGCGCGTTGGTGGCGGCCGTGCTGGCACCGTCGGCCCTGTTGCCTTGCCGCAGCACGCGGCTGGTTCAGTGCCGCTGGCGGCTGGCTTACGCGCGCGGCTTCATTTGGGCGGCACTCGGCTGGGGGGGCGTCGCGGCGTCGGCTCGAGCAGGATCGTAGCGACATGTTGCTGTATCGCTGGCAGGGCGAGGCGCGAAACTTCGGCGACGAACTGAACACACTGCTTTGGCCGCGCCTGCTGCCAAACTTCCTGGACGACGATCCGGCTGAATTGTTCTTGGGCATCGGGTCCGTGCTGGACGCACGACATGCTCGGCATGCGGTGAAGCTGGTCGCAGGCGCCGGCTACGGCGGCTACCAGCCTCTGCCGACCCTCGATGCGCGCTGGGTGATCCATTGGGTCCGCGGGCCGCGCACAGCAAGCCAGCTCGGGCTTTCGGCTGCGTACGGACTTGGCGATCCGGCCATGCTGCTCCCGGAGGCCGGCTGGCACCGCGACGGCGGCGGCGGCGGCGTCGGCTTCATGCCGCACTTCGAAAGCGCCGAACGTGGTGCCTGGGCGGCAACAGCATCGGCTGCCGGGATCGAGCTGATCGATCCGCGCGGCGATCCGATGGCGATCATCGCCGCGATCGGACGGTGCCGCGTGCTGCTCAGTGAGGCGCTGCACGGGGTGATCGTCGCCGATGCGCTGCGCGTACCGTGGATTGCGATTCGGCCGCTGTCGCCGGTCCATCGCGCGAAATGGTACGACTGGGCCGACACGCTTGACCTGCACGTCGAGTTCCGGCTGCTGCCCGCTACGTCGCTGCGTGAACGACTGCACGCCTCCGGGCTCGTTGCGTCGCACACGGGGCGCCGTCTGTTGGACCGATGCGGCCCAGCATTGCAGTGTCTGATGCCAGGCTGGTTCGTTGAGCGGGGGGCACAAGCCTTGGCGCTGGCCGCAACTGAAGCACCACAACTGACCGCTGCTGCGGCGCTGGACCGCTGTCAGACGCGCATGCTGGAGAAGTTGCAGGAGGTACGGCGCGATCCGCTGCGGGTTGCGTGAATCACGGCGCAAAAAAACTCCCGCCCCCCTCCTCGGCAGACTGAAGAGAGAGGCGGGAGGTAACCAGCGATGCTACAGGTTCGCCTGGAAGTCCTGGTAGTCGCGAACCTTCTTGTACACCTGCAGCCGGTTGCGCTGGCTGTCGGCCACGATGATCTCGTCGGTGGCCGGATTGAAGTCCACCGCCGTCGGGAAGCAGAACCGCCACAGCGGCTCCGAGTTACGCACCCGGCGATACGCCTTCATCATGTCCGGGTTGGCATCGACGCTCTGCTTGGCCCACTTCGAGAACACCTGCGCGTCACCGTACAGGTTGGTCAGCGGCGTGCCGTCAGATTCGAAGATGGACACCCGATGGTTGCCCCAGTCGGTGACGTAGATGTCGCCGTCCGGATCCACCGCCACGTCGGTCGGGTGATTGAGCAGCCCGGCCTTGGGATAGTGGGATTCCGGCAGACTGGAGACGAACGGTCCGAGGTAGGTTACCGCGAAGGAATCGTCTGGCTGCGGCAGCGCGCCGTAGCTACCGATCTTCATCAGGAAGTGCCCCTGCGGCGACAGCTTCTGAACGCGGTGGTTCTTCCAGTCGGCAACGTAGATATTGCCATCCTTGTCGAGCGTGATTCCCCAGGGCTGGTTGAACTCGCCGTCACCCGATCCGGCCTTGCCGCACGAGGCGAGCAGCTTGCCCTCCGGCGAGTACACCTGCAGCCGGCTGTTGCCGCTATCGACGACGATGAGGTTGCCGTTCTTCTCGACCGCAAGCCCTGCCGGCCGCATCAGTTCGCCTTCGCCGCTGCCGGTCTTGCCGAACTTGTACTGGAACTTGCCGTTGGCATCGAACACCGAAATGGTGTTGGTCCATTCGTCCGAGCAGTAAACGCGGCCGTCGTTGCCGACAGCGACGCCGAATGGCCAGGTGGCCTTGCCGTCGCCTTCGCCGTGCTGGAAGAATTCGGCCACCAGCTCCTCGTCGCCAGGGCCGCCCATCCTGATGCGGTTCACCCGCATGCCGAAATTGTTCTCGTTGCCGCGGTTGGCGGTATAGAGGTCATTGTCCCTGCCCAGGCACATCGTCTGGACGTAGTTGAACCCGGTGCCCGTCGCCGCGCCACGCCCGATGGCATGGCTCCAGTCATAGGCCCTGCCTCGAACGACTGTGGTTAGCGCCATAATCCCCTCCCTTCATCAAAAAGCCGAAGCCTGTCCTCGTTTCCTGGATTGCATCCGGGAAACGAGGACAGTCGCGTCGCCGCCTGGCCTAGTGAAGGAAGGCCGGCTTCTCGTAGGTGCCGTTCACGATCGGCGCGGGGTTCAGGCCGAGCCACTTGTCGAGAATGGTCGAGTAGATGCTGCGGAAGTCCATGCTCGGGTTGAGGTCGCCCTGCACGAGCTTATTCGCATCGAGCGACGGGTATTCGCCGTAGTGCCCGCCCTTCACCTTGTCGCCGAGTACGAACGTTGCACCGGCGGCGCCATGATCGGTGCCGGAGCCATTGTCGCGCACGCGGCGGCCGAACTCCGAGAACATCAGCACGATGACGTTGTCAGCTGCATTGTGCGCACGCAGGTCGGTCATGAAGGCGTCGAGGCCTTCGGTGACCTGGGTCCACAAATTGGCATGCAGCGGAGCCTGACCGGCATGCGAGTCGAAGCTGCCGTGATCACAGTAGAACACCCGCGTGCCGAGACCGGCGAGATGCACCTGGGCGACGCCCCGGAGCTTCTGCGCGATCGTGCTGTTCGGGTACTGCACATCGGACTTGTACATGCCCGGCGCCACCTTGAGGATGTCGGCGCCCTTCAGCCCGTCGAGGCCGGTGGTGCCGAGGTACTCCATGACGCCGCTGCCCTCGATCGGCTGATACATGTGGGAGAAGGTCTCCAGCACTTTCAGCCGCTGTGCCTGATCGCGGATCGTTGGCAGGAAGCCGTATTGCTCAAGCGGACCGGCCACACAGGCGACCGGGACATTGGGCACCGACAGCGCGCGGAACAGGCTGGGGCCGAAGCTCACGCAGGTGACGACATTCTCCTTCTTCGGGTCGAACTCGCGCACCACGCGGCCCAGCCAGCCTTCGGTGCCGACCTTCTCAGCCTCGCAGGTGTGCCAGATGTCCATGGAGCGGAAATGCGACCGCGGCAAGTCCAGGTAGCCGACGCCGTGCATGATAGCGAGCTTGTCGTCGTCCCAGAACTTCTTGAGCGGCGCCATGTATTTCGGGATGGCATGCGACTGGTCCAGGTGAAGCATGTCGCTGTCGGCGATCCCGACCGCCTTGCGATTGTCCTTGTACAGCCCGTTGCTGTACGGGATCACCGTGTTCAGGTAGTCGTTGCCGCCCGTGAGCTGCAACACGACCAGCACGGGGTCCTTCGATTGTTGCGTTGCCGACATAGAGTAGTTCCTCCTATCCGTTCCGTGTCATGTTTCAGCCGAACTGGTACTCACGCGTCGCCGCGATGAGCTGCAGCATCTCCGCGGTACGCCGCGTGGCGTTCTGCGCGCCGGCGCCGTCCCAGCTGATATCGCCCCACTGCTTTGCCGCGTCGGTGAGCTCCTTCTTGGTATCGGCGCTCACCTCGAGTGGGCCGAGCTGATCAAGGCAGTTGCTGACCAGCTGATCCGGCGTCTTGGTGCCCTGCGCCTTCAGGCGGCTGATGATCGCCTGAACGCCCGGCAGGTCCGGATTGCCAACCTGTGCCGCAACGAAGTTGATGCGCGACATCAGCGAGCCGCTGTTGATCCACTCCTTGCCGGTGTGCCAGCCCTCGACCGAGGGCGGGTTCAGCAGATCCTGGCCCATATACGACGGCTGCATCGAGAGTTCGCCGTAGCCGGGCTTCGGCAGTTCGTAGCCCCCCACCAGTCGCAGGGTGCCGACCACTACCTCGGCCGGCGACTTCAGGTGCTGATAGCGCGCGTTCTTGAAGAAGTCCGACTTGAACAACGTCCGCAGGACCGGAGTCATCTCGCACTTCGAATCCTTGAACGCCTTCATCAGCGTGGCGATCGCTGCCGGATCGCGTGGCTCCTCGATCGACCAGGCGGGCACCTGGGGTTCGTCGGCGACGAAGAAATTGTATAGGTGCCGGCAGATGAACTTGGCGCAGGCATCCTGCTGCACGACGATGTTGATGATGTCCTCGCCGTTGAAGTTGCCCTTGTGGCCGAGGAACGTCTTCTCGCCGTCATCGTGGTCTTCCGCACGGTATTCGAATTTCCACGGGAAGCGGCCGTACGGCAGGCGCGGCAGCTTGGTCTCGAACGTCCAGCCGGTGAATGCGCGCGATGCCTCGCGAACGTCCACTTCGGTGTAGTTGCCGGCGCCGAGGCTGAACAGTTCCAGCAGCTCGCGGCCCCAGTTCTCGTTGACGGCGGTGCCGTGGTTCTGGTTGTTGTCCAGCCAGAACAGCATCGTCGGGTTTTTCGCAATCCTCACCAACAGGTCACGGTAGTTGCCCATGCCATTGCGGCGGAACATTTCGATCTGTTCCAGCAACTGATCGTAGTTGTCGACCTTCGAATTGCCGGTGGCGAACACGCTGTGCCAGAACAGCGCCATCTTCTCCTGCAGCGGACGCTTGGAGTTCACCAGGTAGTACATGTAGTTGACGTTGCCCATCGGTGGCTGACCGCCCGGCAGCAATGCCGCCGGCTGATGCCGCAGCAGCGTGTAGGGGTCCACGGGGGGCTGCGACGCAGGGTTCAGCAATTCCTCGACGGTCGCGTCGTAGCCCTTGGCGGCGCGCGCTTCGAGTTCGTCGCGGGTGGCGCCAAAGCCGGCACGCCGCATCAGATGGGCCATCAGAGCAATGTCATCTTGGTTCGCCATACTCGAGCCTCCTTCTCTTACCGATGAGTTGCCTCGGTGACCTGGAGCCTAGGCCCTCTGACTGCCCGACGCCACTGGTCACCACTGTCTGGTTGACTGGAGAGTTCCACGGTGAAGCAAAAAGCCATGGGCGCACGGCAGGAACCCGCGTTCCTGCGAGGATCACAAGCGTAGGCCGACATCAACAAGCCAGCACACATTATGCGCTTCCTGCCCCTGAAACCTTGGTCCGGCGAGTTTCTCCGTCCATAGCCGTAGGGTCAACACCCGGCGTGGCACGCGAACTCGCCAGTCTCCTGTTTCCAAAGCACCACGAGGAGTAATCCCCGGACGCTTTAGACCGCGTGGCAAGAGCCAAAATGGCGGGGCGGCCAGCCCGGTCAGTAAACTAATCGTGAGCACAGAAGCCGGGCAAAGGCAAGAGCGGATGACGCCGCGGAAATCGCTTGTGCCTTGCGTCGTCGGCACTATTCCGCCTACCACCCAGGGCCCGGTTGATCGCCGCTCCAGGCGGCCCGGCCTCTCCCGCCGCCCGGGCATTTTGGAGCCTGCGCCACCCATGCCGTCCAACGCCGACCTAGCGAACGACGATCTGCTGGAGCGTATCCCGCTCAGTGCGACCCTCGTGCTGGATGTCGGCTGCGGTACCGGGCGGCTGGCTTCGGCGTACCGGCGGCTAAACCCGCGCGTGCGGCTGCTGGGGATCGACAAGGACCCCGCAGCCGCGGAGCTTGCGGCGCAGCGGTTCGACGAAGTGGCGGTGGTGGACGTGGAACGCGATCCGCTGCCGTTTGCGCTGGAGCGCCCGATCGACTGCATCATCTACAGCGACGTGCTGGAGCAACTGCACGATCCGTGGCGGGTGCTCAGCCGGCAGATCGAGGCGTTGAGCGACGATGGCACCATTCTGCTCAGTGTGCCGAACCTGGAACATTGGAGTTTCGCCGATCACCTGCTGCGCGGCACCTGGACATATGAGGCGGACGGCCTGCTGGACGAGACGCATCTGCGCTGGTTCAGCCTGGAATCGATGCGCCAGGGCCTGCTGAAGCTGGGACTGCTGCCCTACGATGTGCATCCGCGCGTGTCGGACGCCAGCCAGGCGGAGGCATTCGTTGCCAAGATCGCGCCGGCCCTGATTGCGCTGGACGTCGATCCACAGGCCTATGTGCAGCGCGCCGCACCGCTGCATTACGTGTGGCGCGTGCGCAAGCGATTGCGCCAGCGACTGACCGTGACGGCCAACATGCTGCAGCCGATCGGCGGCGTATCGCATGTGCGCATCGTCCATCCGCTGCAGGCACTGCGAAGTGATCCGACCATAACGACGCACCTCGTCATGGGCCGCGACCCGCCGAACGTTGCCGACGATGCACCGCGGATCTTCGTCCTGCACCGGCCGACGCTGTCCGGTGCGTCGGGTGCCGCGACGATCCGCTCCCTGCTATCCGCCGGCTGGCTGATCGTAACCGAATTCGACGACCATCCCGATCATTTCGGTCTGCTGGACGCGGACGATCAGCTTGCGTTTCGCGGTGTGCATGCGATTCAGGTCAGCACACCGACCCTCTCGACAATCTTGGGGACGCTTAACCCCGAGGTGGCGGTATTTCCGAACGCGATCCATTCGCTGCCGGACGTGCGGAATTTCCTCGATCCGCGGGTGCTGACGCTGTTTTTCGGTGCGTTGAACCGCGAACCCGACTGGGCGCCGCTGATGCCCGTGATCAACGCGGCGGCTGAGAAAGCCGGCGATCGGCTGCGCTTCTGCGTGGTGCACGATCAGGCGTTCTTCAACGCGCTGCGGACACCGCACAAGGTGTTCACGCCGACCTGCGACTACAGCACCTACCTGACGCTGCTCGGCCAGTGCGAGATTTCGCTCATGCCACTCGGGAACACACCGTTCAACCGCGCCAAGTCGGATCTGAAGTTCATCGAGGCCGGCGCCTGCCGGGTTGCGGCACTGGCGAGCCATATCGTCTATGCCGGCAGCATCGAGGATGGCCGCACCGGATTGCTGTTCCACAATCCCGAGGAACTGCGCGACCGGCTGCTGCGCCTGGTGGCGATGCCGGAGCTGGCCCGCGGGTTGGGCGATGCGGCGCGCAGCTATGTCGCGGGCGAACGCATGCTCGCCTATCAGGTGGCACCGCGCATCGCGTGGTACCGCTCGCTGTGGGATCGCCGGGATGAGCTGACCAACGCGTTGTATGCGCGGCTGCTGGATTTGCCGATGTTGGATAGCGACCGACCGCTGGCGAGCCCGACGGAGCAAGGTGCGATGCCGTGACGCCGTGGGGCAAGGGCACGCGGCATCGGCGTCAATCATGACTTCTGAGTATCGAAACTCTGCCATGACCGCGACCGGCGGCGGTACGCGGATGAGGCGCATGTACGTGTGGGCGGGGCTGGCCCGGACTTGGCGAATTGTCCGGAGGTTCCCGCCGCTGCGTCAGGCCGGACTGCTGGCCCTGGCGCATTTGCCTCGACTGCGAGGTGTCGTCATGCGGGCTCGTTTCCGCCTGCGAGAGGCGCCCGCGTATGCCGAATGGATCCGCGACTTCGACACGCTGCGTGCCACCGACATCGCCGCCATCCGCAACCATATCGCGGCGTTGCCGACGCGACTGATCTCGGTGGTGATGCCAGTCTATAACACGGACGCTGAACTGCTGCGCGAAGCGGTCGCCTCCGTCCAGGCGCAACTGTATCCGCATTGGGAACTATGCATCGCGGACGACTGCTCCACCCTGCCGCATGTCCACGAACTGCTGGCAGAGTTTGCCGAAGACACCCGGATCAAGGTCGTCAGGCGGCGCGCAAACGGACACATCAGCGCAGCCACAAATTCGGCACTTGCGTTGGCGCAGGGCGAGTTCGTGGCGCTGATGGACCATGACGACGTGCTGCCGCCGCACGCGCTGTACGAAGTTGCAGCGGAGCTGGACGCATATCCCGAAACGGACCTGGTGTACAGTGATGAGGACAAGATCGACGAAAGCGGCCGGCGTTTTGCACCGTATTGCAAACCAGACTGGAACTATGACCTGTTGCTCGGGCAGAACTACATCAATCATCTGGCAGTGTTCCGACGCAGCCTGATCGAACGGGCCGGTGGAATGCGGGAGGGTTTCGAGGGCAGCCAGGATCACGATCTTGTCTTGCGCTGCGCTGCGCTGCGCTGACAAAGCCGGAGCGCATCCGCCACATCCCGGCCATACTCTATCATTGGCGACAGATCACCGGTTCCGCAGCGTTTTCCGAAACGGCATTGGCGCGCTGTGTAGCGACGGCGCGCCAGGCGGTCGCGGAGCATCTGGACCGCGCAGGTGTGAGCGGAGCGACGGTGGAACCGCATCCTGCTGGCCTGCCTTGGCTTCGCGTCATTCGGCCACTGACCACAGAGCCGCCCGTCAGCATCATCGTGCCGACACGAGACCATGCCGCACTGCTCAGCCGGGTTGCCGCCGATGTGCTGCAACGGACCGACTATACAAATTTAGAGCTGATCATCGTGGACAACGACAGCAGCGAGGCGGATGCATTGGCGTTGCTCCGACGGCTTGCCGGCGATGCGCGCGTGAGACGTGTGCAATTTCCTGGTCCGTTCAATTACGCAGCCATGAACAATCATGCCGTTGCAACGGCGTCAGGCGATGTGATTGTGCTGCTGAACAACGATATCGAGGTGATCCGCGGCGACTGGCTGCGCGAAATAGTGTCGCACGCGATCCGACCGGAAATCGGCGCGGTCGGTGCCAAGCTGATCTATGCTGACAACACCGTGCAACATGCCGGCGTCGTGCTGGGCATCAGGGGCGGCAGCGATAGCCCAGGTGTTGCCGGACATCTCGGGCTCGGCTTGCACCGGGCGGATGCCGGCTACTTCGGCCACAATGCCTTGACCCGCGACGTGTCAGCCGTCACCGCTGCATGTCTGGCGGTGCGGCGCGAGGTCTATCTGTCGGCTGGCGGCCTGGACGAAAACAATCTGCCAATCGCATTCAATGACGTCGATCTATGCCTGCGGATTGGCACGATCGGGCTGCACAACGTCTGGACACCATTCGCCGAACTGTATCATCTGGAGTTGGCCAGCCGTGGATCGGATTTGACGCCGGGGAAAGCCGAACGGTTTGCGCGCGAATACCGGTACATGCGCGCGCGGTGGGGTTCGGCGCTGGACCGGGATCCATTCTATAGTTCGAATTTCAACCTGGATGCCGCGGATCATCGTCTCGAGGAACCGCGACGGGTGCGGCCATGGCAGATGTATCTGGCGCCGGGGAATCTTGCCGAGGCTTGCTTGCCTTCCGTGTCCGATGCCGCAAAATGCAGCGGAACACAACGGGAGGGAACAACTCATGCCAGGCGGCACGCGATGGGACAGTCCGGCGCCGATCCGCTACCCGGATCCCAACATCAGGATCCTTGACCCGCGTTTCGAGCGGCTGATGCTTGGCCATGCGGCGATCGAACGCATCGCCGGCGGCTGTCGCTTCACCGAGGGCCCGGTGTGGTTCGGCGACACGCGGCAGTTGCTGTTCAGCGACATCCCGAACGACCGCATCATGCGCTGGGATGAGGAAACGGGGGCGGTCAGCCTGTTCCGCAAACCGTCGCACTATGCCAACGGCAACACGCGCGATCGCCAAGGCCGGCTGATCACCTGCGAGATGGATGCGCAGCGACTGGTCCGCACCGAATATGACGGCACGATCACCGTGCTGGCGGAGCAATTCGACGGCAAGCGGCTGACCGGCCCGAATGATGTGGTGGTGAAGTCCGACGGCTCGATCTGGTTCAGCGACAATGGTGCCGGCATCCGCGGCAATTATCTGGGCCACAAGGGGACACCGGAACTGCCATACCGTGTGTATCGGCTCGATGGCAGGACCGTCGAACTGACGATCGCGATCGGCGACATGCAGCGGCCGAACGGGCTGTGTTTTTCGCCCGATGAATTGCGGCTTTATGTGGTGGATACGCCAGCCGAGCCCAAGACGACACACGTCTATGACATTGTGGAGAACGGCACGAGGGCGGTGAACGGGCGCGTGTTTTTCGCGACACCGGGCTGGGCGGATGGCATTCGCTGCGACACCGAGGGCAATGTCTGGTGTGGTTTCTCGGGCGGTGAGGGCGAGGACGGTGTCGCGGTGTTTGCCCCGGACGGCACGCTGATCGGCCGCATCCTGTTGCCGGAACGCTGCGCCAATGTCTGCTTCGGCGGGGCGAAGCGTAATCGGCTGTTCATGGCGGCGAGCCAGTCGATCTATGCGCTGTATGTCGAGGCGCAGGGAGTACTTGGCGGATAGCAGCGCAGGTTTGACACTACCGGCGACCGCGCCTTAGCGTTCGCGACTTCGCGCGTTGCAGCAATGAAGGTGTCGCCATGAGTTTGAGTCTCGACGGCGTGCGCGTGCTTGAACTGGCGCGGTATCAGGCGGGGCCGCGCGGCGGCATGATCCTGTCCGATCTCGGTGCCGAGGTCATCAAGATCGAACGGTTCGGTGGCGAGGAGACCCGCAAGCATGCACCCATGGTGCGCGGGCAGAGCGTGTACTTCACGGTCTACAATCGAGGCAAGAAGAGCATCTGCGTCGATTTGCGCCATCCGCGCGGCAAGGAGATCTTCGCCGACCTTGTGAAGCAGTCCGATATCGTACTGGAGAACTTTCGGCCAGGCACGATGAAGGCGATGGGCTTCGATTACGAGCGGCTGCGCGCGTTGAATTCGCGTGTCATCCTGGTGTCTGTTTCGGGATTCGGCCAGTACGGTCCCTATACCGAACGTCCGGCATTCGATCCGCTCGGCCAGGCGATGAGCGGCCTGATGACGTTGACCGGCAAACCTGTTGGCCAGCCTCTCGGCACTGCGTCGTCTGTGGTGGATCGCTATACGGCGTTGCACGCGACGATCGGAGCGCTCGCCGCGCTGCGGCATCGTGATCGCACCGGTGAGGGGCAGTTGGTCGATGTCTGCCTGCTGGATTCCGCGCTGACCATGGTGGAAATCCCGACGTCATACTATCTGTCGACCGGCGAGGAGGGTGGCGAAGCGGGTCGTCCGCCGTATCGAGCAAAAGACGGATGGGTGGTCATTTCCGCCGGCGGACGCGAAATGGCCGGGCGGCTGATGCAACTGGTTTCAGGTGCAACATCAGCGACGGCCGAGCCGCTGACCGGCGGGCAAGGCGGTGGCGATGGCCCGCAAGGCACTGGAAGCGTGGTGCATGGACAGGTCGGTGGAGACGATCTGCTCGTCACTGATGGAGATCGGCGTGCCGGTCGCGCCGGTACGCACCATCCCGGAGGTCGCCAAGGACCCGCATCTGTGGGAGCGCGAGATGCTGGTGAAGATGGAAGATGCGGTCGCCGGCGAGATGTATGTGCCAGGCGTGACGGTGAAGATGTCGCAGCACGCCGGGCCATGTCGGGCCCGTGCCAATGCCGGGACAGCATACGGACGAAGTGCTGGGACGGCTGCTGGGCTACGACAAGGACGCTCTGGGTAAACTGCGCCAGGACGGCGCGATCGCATGACGCGACGGTTGCCATCATCGGTGCCGGCATCGGCGGCATTTATCTTGTCGCCGAACTTGGGCGTGGCTGGGCACAAGTTGCGGCTGCACGATCTTGATGACACCAGGCTGGCGGAAATTCGCGCGCGCGGCGGCATCGATGTCGAAGGCGAGCCGGGTGGTTTCGCCGCGGTCGAGCATGCGACGACCGATTTGCGAACGGCGTCGATGGCGCCGATGTCATCATCATCGTGACCGGGCGGCAACGCACAGGCGGCGGTGGCACGATCGTTGGCGCCGGTGTTGCGCGATGGCCAGATGATCCTGCTGATCCAGGGCAACACCGGCGGATCGCTGATTGTGCGCCGGGCACTGGACGATGCGGGATGCCGCGCGGATGTCGATGTCGCGGAAATGGACAATTATCCGTACTCGTGCTGGCGGCTTGCGCCGACGCGCATCCGCCCCATCGTGCGAAAGCGCTGGCTGCAGATTGCGACGTTTCCGGGGCGGCGAATTGCATCGGTATTTCCGCGCCTGTCGCCGTTGTTCCCGCATGCGATCGCGGCGCCGAACGGTGTGTATACCGGATTTACCAATGCCAACGCGATGCTGCACGTGGCGAACTGTGTCGCCAATGCGGGCAAGATCGATCGGCACGAGGCTACAAGTTCTATGCCGAGGGTGTTACGCCCTTGGTCGCGCGGCTTGTACGAAGCGATCAACGCGGAACGCGTGGCGGTGGCGGCAGGCGCTGGGTGCGTCGGTGCCGACCTTGGCTGACTGGTTCGAGCGCATCTATGGCGTGCGTGGCGCGACATTGGTCGAGACCTGCCAGCTGCTCACCACCAACAGCGACGGACCGTATCAGGCGACCGGCACGCCGAAATCGTTCGACCACAAATACATCACGGAGGATGTGCCGGTCGGGCTGATGCCGATGAGCGCGTTGGGCGTTGCCGCTGGGGTTCCAACTCCGGCGATCGATGCTGTCATCGCGATGGTGCGCCATATGACTGGCAAGAACTTTGCGGCTGAGGCGCGCACGCTGGAACGCATGGGACTTGGCGGGCATGGACGCATCGCAGATCAGGCACGTTGTGGAGCAGCGGATTATCCTAACAGCGGAGGCGAACCCGATCATGCTGTTCAGTTGCCTGCCTGCCGGCGCACGCATTCCCGGCCGCTTTCCCGGTCCGCCGCATCCACGCGGCAAGCGCTTCACCATCGACATCCATTGCCATGTGCTGACCGAATCGGCCGAGGCGATGTTCCGATCGCCGCAGGGCAGGTCGAGCGCCGGCCGCGCGACGTGTTCGCCAATCCGCGCACGCGCGACGTCAACCGGCAGCAGGCCGCAACGCACGCGCATCCAGTTCACCTCGGTGGAAAAGCGGCTCGCCGATATGGATGTGATGGGGATCGACATCCAGGCGATAACGCCAGCGCCGAACCAGACCTATTACGACACGCCGCCCGATCTCGGCATCGCCACCGCGCGCGCGATCAACGACAACATCGCCGACATCGTTGCGCGCCACCCGGATCGCTTTGTCGGCCTTGGGACCGTGCCGTTCCAGGCGCCGGAACTGGCGGTTGCCTGAGCTTGAGCGGCTGCACAAGTCACTGGGACTGCGCGGTATCGAGATCGCGACCAATGTGGCCGGCGAGGATCTGTCGGCCGACCGGTTTCGCAAGATCTTCGCCAAGGCCGAGGAGCTGGGTCTGACGATTTTCATGCATCCCACAGGCTTCACCGAGGCGCGACGGTTTGCCGATCATTACTTCACCAACGTGATCGGTAATCCGCTCGATACGACGGTGGCGGTGCATCACCTGATCTTTGGTGGCGTGCTGGAGGAATGCCCGAAGCTGAAGCTTGTGCTGGCGCATGGCGGTGGCTATCTGCCGGCCTATTCCGGCCGCATCGACCATGCCGCCAGCGCGCGGCCCGACTGCTGCGAGCAGATCCGCGCGATGCCGACGGAGTACTTGAAGCGGCTGTATTTCGACAGCGCTGGTCTACACGCATCCGCAATTGGAATATCTGGTGCGCAATACGGCGCCGACCATGTCCTGATGGGCACGGACTATCCCGCTGATATGGGCGAGATCGATCCGGTCGGGTTCATTGAAGGTGCGGCTGGATTGAGCGATGACGAACGCGCCGCGATCTTCGGCCTTAACGCGGCGCGGCTGCTGGGTATTGCGATCCCGGCGAGCCGGGCGGTGTGACGGCGCGTCAGGCGTCGAACCCCATCGCCTCCGCATACGCGCGCCGCACGACCGCTTCAGGCTGACCCACGAGAAACGGGAATTCGCGCCGCGGCGCGATGCCGGGACGTTCGACTGCCCGCTTCGACCTCCTCGCGCGTCAGGCCCTCGACGAATTGCTTGCGCCCGATGATCGGCAGCGTGATGCAGCGGTTCACTTCCGGGTCGCGCACGATCGCCTTCGGCTCGCCGCCGGCCGCAACGGTATCCAGGTCCTGAAAGAATCGCTGCCGCATCATGATAATGCCACGGTCGCTGCGGCCGAGATGTTCGCGCCGTCGATCGGTGATCGCCCCCTGCCCGACCCAGCCGACAAAATCCTGGTTCATGATGTGGCTGGTGATCCAGCGACCCGTCGTGGCATCGGTGATCGGCGCATGCCAGTACAGGGATGCTGTCCTGCACGAACGGCTCGCGATCCTTCGGCACGCGCGTGAAGAACCAGCCGACGCTCAGCGTTGTCGTATCATCGATCGGCACGCGCCATTCGAAGTGGTTGCCGGTGAACAGCGCATTCGGCCACAGGCAGACGCGCCCGACCGTCCATAGCTGGCTGGTCTCGTCGGAATCCTCGCGCACGCGGCGATAGACCAGGCCATATTCGAATTCATCGAACGCCAGCTTGAGATGGCGTGGCGAATACGCCCCATTGTGGCCCGTCAGCCGCCGCCCCCAGTTGTCGTGCATCCACTCGAAATGCACCGGATCGATCGAGTTCTCCTGGCATTGGAACCAGTTGCACGGCACCACGGAGAACACGATCTGCACGAAGCCGTTATCCCAGCAGAACGGCTCCCAGTTCGGCAGCAGCGGCGCCGGATCAGGACCCAGATACGCCCAGATCAGGCCCGCCTTCGCCTCCACGCGATAGGCCTGGATGCGGATCTGGTCGCGGAAGCGCACCTCTGGCGCGTCGATGTCCTCGAACGGCTGCTCGCGGCACGCGCCGGTCTCGTCGAACCGCCAGCCGTGATAGTTGCATCGCAGTCCGCACGCTTCGACGATGCCATACGAAAGATCGGCGCTGCGATGCGGGCAATGGCGTTCCAGCAATCCGTATTGCCCGGACAAATCCTTGTACAGCACAAGATCTTCGCCCAGCAGCCGCACCGGTTTGGTGGCGGTGTCATCCAGTTCGCTGACCGCGGCGATCGGCTGCCAGTAGCGACGCAGCAGTGCGCCCATCCTGGTGCCGGGACCGACCTCGGTCAGCAGCTTGTTGCGTGCTTCACTGAGCATGTTGCAATCACCCGTTCAGGCCAGCTTCACCATCTTCTGCATGCAGCGAATATCCTGCTCGGCAGGGATCGGCGTGCCGCGGTTTCGCATGGCGGTGCGCGACACTTCGCCGACGTAGATGTCGCCGCGCGAGTTGATCGCCACGCCATGGGGCGCGATGAACTGGCTCGGCCGATCGCGCGTCGCGTCGCCCAGCCGCGCCAGCGGCTTGCCCTCGTGCGTCACGATGCTGACGCGCGGGCCGATGCCGGGCGACTTCGCGTTCACCGCCATCCCCGGCCCGCTCTCACCGATATAGGCCATCGGATTGCGACCGCTGCGTCATGCACAGCCCGCACGGCCGGTGCATGATTGTTCCATTGCGCGTGGTACTTCCCCTTGCCATCGAACACCTGCACGCGATGATTCTCGCGGTCAGCGACATAGACCCAGCCGTCCTCGTCACAGCAGATGTTATGCACGATGTTGAAGGCGCCCGGATCGGTGCCAGGCTCGCCCCAGGAGAACTGCAGCTTGCCGTTCGGCGAGTATTTGTGCACGCGCGCGTTGCCATAGCCATCGGCCACGTAGATATCGCCATCGGGCGACAGCGCGGTGTGCGTGCAGCGGTTGAACGGATCGCCGCCATATATCGGCGCCGGCTCACCGGGCACGCCGATCTCCAGCAGCAGCTTGCCCTCCAGCGTCAGCCTGCGCACCGTGTGGTCGCCGTCATCGGTGCAATAGATCGTATCGTCCGGCGCGATGTGCACGCCGTGCGGGCGCCGGAACAGTCCCTCGCCCCAGGAACGCAGGAAATTGCCATCGCGATCGAACACCATCATCGGATGCTCGCTGCGCGCGAACACGTAGACATTGTCCTTGCTGTCCACGCCGACTGCGGCGACCTCGCCGTAATGCCAGCCGTCCGGCAGCTTGCCCCAGTTCTCGATGACTTCGTAGCGATACTCGCCTGAACCGACGATCGTTGGCACTGCTACCTCCTCCGTACGCCGCGTCGCACCAGCCTATCATCGGATGCGCGCAGGGCAATCGGTCAATCCAGGCCGGGTTCCAAGGGATGCGCCTTTGGCGGAGCTCCCGAAGCCTCTTGGGTGGGGTTCGGGGCAAAGCCCTGAGCGTCGCGTATTGCTGGAATTGTCGTCAGGGCCTAGCCTTGTGCTGAACAGTGCGAAGCGGAGCTGGCAGGTCAGCTGGTTCATTCGTGATTGGCTCGCTGCGAAGGTCCGCATTCGAAAAGAATTCGACCGAAGGAGGACGAGCCATGACGTACGATCTGCTAATCAAGAACGCGCGTGTTGTCGACGGTTCCGGCGAACCGTCTTTCCAGGCTGACGTGGCGGTTCACCAAGGAAGAATTGTCGGTGTCGGCAAATACAACGGCGCCCCCGCAAAGCGCACCATCGACGCCGCCGGGCGCGTCGTCGCCCCTGGATTCATCGACCACCACACGCACTTCGATCCGCAGGCGCTGTGGGATCCATATTGCGGTTCCTCTGTGCAGAACGGCCACACCACGATCCTGGTCGGCCAGTGCGGCCAGGTGATCGCACCGGCACGGCCCGGCGATCATGACTGGTACCTCGAATTCTTCGCCGAGGCCGAGGCGATCCCGATGAGCGTGATGCGTCAGGGCATCGACTTCACCTGGGAGTCGGTCGCCGAATACATGGACGCGCTCGGCAAGCGACGCGGCTGCAATGTGGGAACCCTGGTCGGCCATTCGGGAATCCGTCGCTATGTGATGGGCGAGGCGGCCTCGGAACGGGCTGACGCGACCGGCGACGAACTTGCCGCGATGAAGCGGCTGATCAGCGATGCCATGTATGCGGGCGCGCTAGGCTTCAGCACCTCACCGCTCGGCCGCGGCGACCCCGCCGGCGTCGCAACCGACACAGAGCGCCTGGCACTTGCCGATGTGCTGGGAGAATTGGGGACCGGCGTCATGCAGGTGTCGGGTGGCGCACCTGGCGGTACCAAGGCGACACGCCAGATGGCCCACGACCTTGCTGCACGAACCGGTCGGCCGACCATCTACAACCTCGTCACCCAGCCGATCGAACGGCCCGAGGAGTGGCAGGAACATCTGCGCTGGCTCGAGGATTCTTTCCGATCGGGTGCGCGCTGCTATGGCTCCTGCGTCTCGGTTGTTGCGGGTCCGATCTTCGACCTGCGGCTCGGGCTCGACGTGCCGCAGGACGAGGACCTGACGAACCCGAACAGTCTGTTCGCCGGCATGCCGACCTGGGACAAGGTCATGGCCCTGCCTTATCAGGAGCGCATGAAGGCGTTCCGCGATTCGGAAATCCGCAAGTCACTAAGCGCCGAGGCGGTCGAAGGCACCGTCGCCCAGGAACGGCCCGGCACCGATCGGCGGGGGCGCGCACGCGGCTTCTTCAATCGCCGCTGGGACCTCGTGCAGGTCTTCATGACCCAGCACGAGCGTAATCGTGGGCTCGAGGGCAAGAGCGTCGCGCAGATCGCCCAGAAGCAGGGCAAGAGCGTGATGGACGCGTTCCTCGACCTGTCGCTGGATGAGGATCTGCAGACGTTCTTCATCGGCGTCGACCGCAACACCGATCCGGTGGCGCAGAAGCAGATCCTCGGTTCGCCCTACACGGTGATCGGCACCAGCGATGGCGGCGCGCGTCCGCACTCGGCTGATCGCCACGAGTACAGCACCAATCTGCTGGGACACTGGGTGCGCGAACAGCAGATCATGTCGCTCGAGGAAGCGGTGCATCGGCTGACCGGTCGGACGGCGCAGATGCACGACATGGACGACCGCGGCTTTGTCGCCCCGGGGAAAGTCGCGGATATGGTCATCTTCAATCCTGACACGATCGCACCAAAGCCGCGCGTGCCGGTGAACGACATGCCGGCCGGAGGAGCACGCGTAAAGCGCGACGCCGTCGGGATCGACTATGTCGTCGTCAACGGCACGGTGCTGCTGGACAACGGCGAACTGACCGACGCGCTTCCAGGTCAGATCGTTCGCGGTCCGCTGCATCGGGCGAACCACCCGTAGTCAGCACCGAGCCCCTCCTGCATGTTCATCGTGGGAGGGGCTCAGAGCCCTGCGAGGAGAACGGCATGAGCGAGACTCAGCACGCGAGCTTCACCTTTGCCGATTTCCGGCTGCAGAACGGCGAGGTGATGCCGGAGGTTACCCTCGCCTACTGCACGCGCGGCAGGCTGGCGGCGGACGGTCGTAATGCCGTGCTGGTGACGCACGGCTATACCAGCGGACACCGCATGATCGAATTGGGCGCCGGTTCGTCCGAAGGCTCGTGGAGCACACTGGTCGGTTCCAGTGCACCGATCGATATCGATTGCTGCTTCGTGGTGTGTTCCAACATGCTGGGTTCAAGCTACGGCTCGACCAATGCAGCGTCGCGCGATCCGCGGACAGGACGTCCATATGGGGCGCGCTTTCCGCACATCACCGTGGTGGACATCGTGACCGCACAGCGCCACTTGCTGGAGCATCTCGGCGTGAAGCATCTGCGTGCGGTGGTGGGACCGTCGTATGGCGGATTCCAGGCGTTCCAGTGGGCGGTGACTTTTCCCGACGATATGGATGGTGTCGTGCCGGTGGTGTCATCGCCGCGCTCGCCGAGCCGCGACCGTGCGGCAAGTCTGCTTGCGCGGTTTGAGCGCGACCCGAACTGGCATGGCGGCGATTACTACGATACGCCGGGCATGTTCGAGAGCATGCTGGCGCTGCGGGTAGAGACGCTGAAGCGATACGGCATGAACGTCTCGGAGGCGGAAATCACGCGGCTTACGTCGGTGTGGGCGCGCGAGTTCGATGCAAACTCACTGCTGATCCTCGGCCGGGCCATGGAGGCGTACGATGTGACGCCTGAGCTGCATCGCATCCGCGTGCCGGTGCTGTATGTGCTGTCGCGCACGGACGAATTGTTTCCCCCGAGTCTGGCGCCAGGCGTGATGGCCAGTCTGCGCGAGGCCGGTGTCGAAGCGGCCTACTTCGAGATCGACAGCGAGAAGGGCCACCTCGCGTCCGGCGCCGATGCGGCGAAATGGGCGCCGGTGCTGCGGGAATTCATGGGGCGGCTGTGATGCGTGGGGCGAGGCCTGTGGTCTGGCATTGCGAGTAGCGGGGAGTTGCAGCGCGCTCGCAGCTTCCGGGCGGTACAGGTTGGAGTTTGCTTGCCCGGATCAAGTCCGGGCACCGCTGCGCTCCTCGCAATGACAGGGTTGCTTGGTTATCCGTCGGTCAGCGTCGGCCATAGTGCATCGGCGCCGCGCGCACAGACGAACGCTCCGACACGAGCGGCCCATTCGACTTCGCCGCCGAATTCGTCGCGCCACGACCATAACCGACGCGTGCTGAGCTGCAGCGAATATTCCTTGGTGAAGCCGATCGCGCCGTGCACCTGATGCGCGATCTCCGATGCAAGCGTCGCGGCATCGCCGACACGTGTCTTGGCGATCGCGATCAGGAATTCCTCCATCGCGGGATCGCCGTGTGACAGTGCCTCGACGCCGGCATCGGCATCGGCGGCGGCGCCCGCGGCGGCGACCTGCCCGGCCATCACCGCAAGCTGCTGCTGCACGGCCTGGAATTTCCCGATCGGCCGGCCGAACTGCTTGCGCTCGCCGGCATAGCTGACCGCGGTGTCCAGCGCGCGCTCCATGGCACCGGCCATCATCACCGCGCGCGCCAGGGCACCGCGGCGATACAGCGCGGCACGATCGACGCCGCACCCGACAGGCGCCACCGAATTGCCGGCGAGTCCCAGTCCGGTGAAGGTCAGTGTGTCACGCGGCTCGCCGGCCATGTTATGGCCGGGTGACGGGATAGCGCCTTCTGCGCCGTCGCCGAACGTGACGACCATCTCGCCGTCAGGTCCATCGGTGATCAGTACGATCTGTCCGGCCTGCGCAGCCCAGGGCAACCGACTGGCGCGGCCAGTCAACCGCCAGCCATTGCCGTCGCGCACGAGAGTCAACCGGTCATCGGCACGCACCGGTCCCACCGTCATCGGCCGTTCACTCACCGGCAGCCCGGCGGCGGATGCGACCCATGCGGCCAGCATCGTTTCGGCCAGCGGAATCGGCGCGGCGAAGCGTCCGGCGACGCGCAGCACGGCGTAGAGATCCGACCATTCCGCATCGGCGCCACCCGCAGACTCCGGCAGCGCGGCGAGCGGCACGCCGGTTTCGCTGACCGCCTGCCACAGCGCGTCGGGAAAAATGCCGGTCTCGGCCTTGTCGGCAACAGCCTTGGTGCAGTGGTCCTCGAACAGGCGGCCCATGCTCTCCAGCAGCATCCGTGTTTCGTCGCGCATGGTCATCTCCCTCAACGCAGCCCGAGGCCGCGCGCGATGATGCCGCGCAGAATTTCGCGCGTGCCGCCCTGGATCGAAAGCCGCGGCGCATTCATCGTGCCGCGCGCCAGCATGGATACATATGTATCGACAGCCTCCAGCTCCGGCTCGGCCGGGAACAACTGGCGCGCAACCACCGGCAGATCCTGCTCGTAGCGTGTGCCGAGGTCCTTGGTGACGGCGGCTTCGGTCAGCGGCTGCAGGCCCTCCTGCAGCATGCCGGCGATCGACAGCGACATGCGGCGCAATGTGGCGAGTTGCGCCACCAGCCGGCCGAGTGCGGCGGCGGTTGCGCGGTCGGGATTCGGGCCGGCGACGCGCACCATCTCCACCAGCAGCTTGAACAGCACCAGGAACCGGTCCGGCCCACTGCGTTCGAATGCCAGTTCGCTCGACACCTGGCGCCAGCCGTTGCCGATCTCGCCGAACAGCCGGTTGTCCGGCACGAACAGATCGGTGAGGAAGATCTGGTTGAAGTGATGCTCGCCGAGCAGGTTGATCACCGGACGGATCTCGATGCCGGGCGAGTTCTTCAGGTCCACCAGGAACTGCGTCGCGCCGGCGTGGCGATCCACTTCCTCCTGTCCCGCCTCGGCCATCTTGCAGAACAGGATCATGTAGTCGGCGCGATGCGCGTTCGAGGTCCACAGCTTGCTGCCATTGATGCGGAAGCCGCCGTCCACCTTCACCGCGCGGGTGCGTGTGCCGGCGAGGTCGGAACCGGAGTCCGGCTCGCTCATGCCGATGCAGAACGAGAGGTCGCCGCGGGCGATACGCGGCAGGAAGTAGCTCTTCTGCTCCTCGGTGCCGTAACGCAGGATGTTCGGGTCCGCTCTGACGATCGCGCGGTCCAGTGGAAGCCGACGGGAGCGCCGGCAGCGAGCATCTCCTCGATCAGCACATAGCGTTCGAACGCAGTGCGCTCCTGGCCGCCATACTGCTTTGGCCACGTCATCCCGATCCAGCCGCGTTCAGCCATCTTGCGGCTGAATGCCTGGTCGTAGTCGCGGCGGTTGCCGAGCGAGGCGCGGTTATCGTCGAGGAAGGCGCGGACTTCGTTGCGCAGGGTTTTCGCCGCCGGCGGCAGTTCGACCGGATCGAAGCGGAATGTCTGGAACGTCATCGGTGCGACCCTTTCAGCATTCGGTCGAGACGAACACGGTCGCTCTGTCCCCTGTGTCAGGAGCGCAGCAACCTTCGGGTAAGGCCCAAGGGCAGATACGGCGATCTCGTCCGTAAACGACGGGCACGAGATTGCTGCGTCGCTGCGCTCCTAACAAGAAAGCCACGCACATTTCCTCGTCATGGCCGGGCTTGTCCCGGCGATCACCACCGACAGTGTGCCGCGACGGATGGCCGGGACAAGATGCTATGGGGGTGGGCGGTCGCAGCAGCACGTATCCTGCCGGTTGTCCCAAACCTGTAAGGAGCCATGCGATGACAAAGCCGTCTGCCCCCGCCGCAACCGCCTTCGATCACGCTAGCACGCTGGTGCTGGCACTGGAATTGAGCGGCAAGAGCTGGGAGGTCGGAGCGATCTTGCCCGGCGTCACACGCCGGCCACGTCGCAGTTTGGCGGCACGCGACATGACGGGGCTGTTGCAGCAGATCGAGCGGTGGAAGGTGGAGGCGCAGCGTGGGGGGCGAACCGTGTGCCGGACAGTGCTCGCCTACGAAGCCAGCCGCGACGGATTTTGGATCGCGCGTTATCTGCTGGCGCGTGGCATCGAGGTGCAGATCATGCATCCGGCGAGCATCCCGGTGGAGCGACGTGGGCGGCGGGCGAAAACCGATCGGATCGACCTCGATATGCTGCTGCGCAGCTTGCTGGCCTGGCTGCGGGGTGAGCCGCGGGTGTGCTCGATGGTGCGCATTCCGAGCGAGGCCGAGGAAGACATGCGGCGTCCGGAGCGGGAACGCGAGCGGTTGGTCGGCGAGCGGATCGCGTTGGAGAACCGCATCGAGAACCTGTTGTGCCTGCACGGGATCACCAACTTCAAGCCGCGCCTGAAGAAGGCCGCGGAACGACTGGACGCATTTCGCAGCTATGCCGGCGCGCCGCTGCCGCCAATGAAGAGTTGAAGCGGCTGATGACGCGTCATCGCCTGCTGAGCGAGCAGCTCAGCGAGATCGAGACAGCCCGCGAGCAGGCGGCGACGGCGGCGGAACCGGACCATGCGGTGCAGCAGGTCCAGATGCTGGCCCGCCTGGTGGGGCTCGGGCTGGCGACGGCGACCGGGTTGACGCGCGAGGTGTTCTGCCGCTCGTTCGCCGACCGCCGCGCCATTGCCGGATTTGTCGGGCTCACCGGGACACCGTTCAACAGCGGCGGCTCGGAACGCGAGCAGGGCATCAGCAAAAACGGCAATCCGCGCGTGCGTCGTATTCTGTTGCAGCTGGCATGGCGCTGGCTGCGCTTCCAGCCGCACAGTGCGTTGAGCTGCTGGTTCGTCGAGCGCACCGGTGGCGCCAAGGGGCGCATCCGCAAGATCATGGTGGTGGCACTCGCCCGCAAGCTGCTGGTGGCGTTGTGGCGCTATGTCGAGGCCGGCGAGGTGCCGGCCGGCGCGCGCCTCGCCGCCGCCTGAGAAACGACGGGGGCAGCCATGCGCGGAGAACACAAGGATCGAGCAAACAGGCAGACGATGATCGGCATCTGACGCCTGACAACCATCTGGGTGGGCGGTGAACCGTGCCGGGCTATGGCTGCGACACGCCGCGGTCAAGATTGGTCCCGCCCCCTCAGACCCCTGCCGGCCCCGCGAATGGGGCAACGTGGTTCGGAACCAACCGGTTCCACCGGATACGAGCTTGCAGGCCGACAGGTCTGTCCCAAGGGGTCGCCCAGGATGGTCAATGCAACGACGCATGCAACCAATCTTCAACGCGAAAAGCGAGGTCAACCGTCACGCAAAAGATGCTTGACAACAAATCCTCCATACGAGCCCGGCCATGACGCATGGGAAGCGAGCATGATGGTTTCATCCAGGGCCGGTCGGCCAGCGGCCGGTATGGAACTCGCAATGACAGGTGGACGTGTGACGGCAGGTGGACGCGGGGAGGGCGGCGGCGGCTACGACGCCGCGTGCGTCTGCAACTGCTCCGCCACATCGGCCGCACTCTCCGGCACGCCGGCCAGACGCAGGCCCTCCGCGTAATGATCGCGATCGCTTTCGCGTTCGAGCGGCGACGTGGCGATGAAGCGTTCGACGGTGAAGTCCGGTTCAATTGCCAACAGCCGCCGGCGTACTACCGCGGCCTCCTGCGAGCGGCCGAGGTGACCTAGCGCCGCAAGGTACGGCTTGTAAGTCGCCGAGAACGACGGATTCATCTCGCTCACCGCACGTCCCACTGCCACTGCTGATTTGTAGTCGCGCTTCAGCAGGTGGATCAGGATGAAGAACGCATCGAACAAGAATGCATGCGGGTCGAGCGGCGACAGTCGCTTGTAGCGGTTGTTGCGGCGCTCGGCTTCTTCCAGGTCGCCGATGTAGGCGTAGGCAATCGCCGACAGGGCCCAGGCCATCGCAAGGTTCGGATTGAGCGACAGAGCCCGCTCATGCAGCGCGATCGCTTCGCGCAGCCGCCGGTGCAGGAAGGCGCGGACATGGCCGGCAATCGTCAGGCCGCGTGCATCGAACGGATCCAGCACTACCGCTCGCTCGGCGTGCTGGCCAGCCTCCGCCATCACTGCCGCGGGCTCGTCTGCCCAGTCCTGGCCGACCAGAAACATCTGCCAGTAAGCGTACCACGCGTAGGCGGCGGCATAGTCGGGTTCCAGCTCGATCGCACGCAACAGGTGTTCGCCGGCCCCCATGAACGCCTCGCGATCCAATCGGCCGATCAGGGGGATTGCGCGCAGCATCAGGTCATATGCGGTGGCGTCGATCGGCGGGCGGCTGGAACTGCGCTTGGCCTCGATCAACAGGATCGCCGGATCGATCTGCGCGACCACCTCGGAGGCGATCTCGTCCTGCAACGACAGCAGATCGTTGCTCTGGCGGTCGAACCGCCGAGCCCAGACCACCTGGTTGCCGGCGCGCAGATCGAGCAGCCGGACGGTGATCCGCAACCGGTTGCGGACCTTCTGGATCGAGCCGTCGAGCAGGAAGTCGATGCCGAAGGTGCGGCGGATCGCCGTCTCGTCGCGGGTCCCGGCGGCGAAGCGCGCCAGCGAGTTGGAGGCAATGACGAACATCCAGCGGAATCGCGCCAGTGCCGTGGTGATCTCATCGGCCAGACCTGGCGCGAGGTGCGATTCTTCCTCGGTCGTGCCGATGAGCTGGAACGGCATGACGCCGACATGCGCGCCGCCCTGCGTGGAACGGATTTCCTGTGGCTTCGGCTCCAGGATCGGCGGCGGCTCGTAAGGCTCCTCGGCGGAGGCAGACTGCTGCAGCGGTGGCGGCGCCGGCGGCCGCAGCGGCATGCGGCTGCCCGACGGGCCACGGATTTCCGCCAGGAGCTTCTGGGTCTCGGCTGATGGCGCCGCGTCCAACAGATCGGCGAGTACCGCTCTGCAGCGGTCATAGGCCTGGATCGCCATGCCGCGTTCGCCACGCGCCGCGTGTGCACGCATCAGCGCCCGCCAGGCGCCTTCGTGCGCGCGGTCGATCTGCAACAGGCGCTGTGCTGCCGGGATTGCCGCCTCCGGCTCAACCTGTTCGCGCAGCAATGCCTCGGCCACGGTGCGGGCGCGGTCGCGCAGCCGTTCGCGTTCGGTGGTCAACCAGGTGTCGAACGCGGGATCGATCCCGTCCAGATCCTCCAGCAGGTCGCCATCCAGCAGGGACAGCGATGCCGGCTGTTCCGTGGTCGCCCGCATCACCTCGTCCACGTCCACCCAGACCACACCGGGACGCAGCGAGAGATGGTCACGGGTTACCAGCAAAATCTCGGACCCGGCCGGCGCCAGCGACTCGAGCAGGCGGTGAATTTCCTGGCGCAGCGAAGCCCGCGCCTGCTCTTCCGGCCGGCGGCTCCACAGCAGTTCCGCCAGTCGCCCCCGCAGCGCCGGGCGCGGGGATGACAACGCAACGACAGCCAACAACGCGCGCGTCTTGCGCCCGGCGGGGAGCACATTTTCGCTGGTCAGCGTCCAGGCTTCCATCTGGCCGATCAGCCGCAACCTCACGATGACCTGGCCGGCGGAACTGGGCGGCGTAGTGTGGGCTGAGGACCGGTGTGAAGCGCCTGCAGTCATCGCGTCATTAATTCGGAATTCGGTTGTGTTAGCAAGGGCTTCAGCACGCCACGGCTTACAGCCGCCTTTCAGATCGCCGATTCGGCGAAAATACGCTGGATATCACCCTGCCATGCCTGATGAAATCGCGCCAGCCAGTGTTCAGCCTGGGACGGCTCGCCCGCGGCAATGGCTTCGATTGGTTCGAGGTAGATCGTTTCGTCCTGCCCGGTTTCGTCGCGGCGAGCCCGGGAACGCAGACCGGCGCGGGCAATGGCAACAACGTCGCGCGCGAGATCGCGCAGATTGCCGCTGCGCCACTGCGCGGCAAGCCCCTCACGCGGCACGGTGGCGCGCAGAGCGATCGCATCGTTCCAGCCTGCGCCGTGCAGCAGAGCCTCCGCCGCCGCGAGCGCATCGTCGTCGTACAGCAGTCCGACCCAGAGCGCCGACTGCGCCACCATCATGTCTGCGCGTCCGGCGTCGGCCCCGCGCATTTCCAGAAACCGCTTGATGCGCACGTCGGTGAACACGGTCGTGATGTGGTCGGCGAAGTCGCCAACCGTGGCGACGACACCGGTTGCGTTGTGCAATCTGCCCGCCATGAAATCACGGAACGAAGCGCCGGCAACGTCAATGTATTCGCCATTGCGATAGACGAAATACATTGGCACCTGGTCGACCAGCCACTGCGCATAGCGTTCAAACCCGAAGCCTGGTTCGAACATCACCGCCGGTATGCCGGAGCGGTCGTTGTCGGTATCGCTCCATACGTGCGCGCGATACGACAGATAACCGTTCGGCCTGCCTTCGGTGAATGGCGAGTTGGCGAACAGCGCTGTGGCCAGCGGCTGCAGCAGCAGCGAGACGCGCAGCTTGCGCACCATGTCCTGTTCCGACGCGTAGTCGAGATTGACCTGCACGGTACAGGTGCGCGTCATCATGTCGAGGCCGAGTTTGCCGACTTTCGGCATATAGCGCCGCATGATCGCGTAGCGGCTTTTGGGCATCCAGGGCATTTGCTCGCGCGTGGCGGTCGGGTGGAACCCCAACGCCGCGAAGCCGATCTGCAGGTCGCGCGAAACTGTTCGCACCTGCTCGTAGTGCGTTTCGAGTTCGGCCTTGGTCTGGTGCAGCGTTTCCAGCGGCGCGCCGGACAGTTCAAGCTGGCCGGCGGGTTCCAGGGAGATCGCCGCGTCGCCCTGCTTCAGGCCGATGGTATGGCCGTGGTCAACAATCGGCGTGCCACCAATTCGTTCAAGCCCGGCCAGGAGATCGCGAATCGAGCCGGCCTGGTCATCGGCCGGCTCGTACGGCGGCGGCGCGAGGTCGCCGAGGCGGAAGCCGAATTTTTCATGCTCGGTGCCGATGCGGAACTGCTCCGGCGGCTTGCAGCCAGCGGCTATGTGATCGGCCAGCTGCCTGATCGACGTGATCGGGGTCGCATCGGCGTCTCCGGGGTTGGACATGTCGCTCCCAGGCGTGGCGGGTTGGTCATGGTACTAGCGGGTCTCCACCGCCTGCAACAATGCCAGGCCGGCGATGCAGGCGGTCTCGGCCCGGAGGATGTGCGGTCCGAGGGAGACCAGGGTTACAAAGGGACGTGCGCGCATCGCGTCAAGTTCCGCCGGCGTGAGGCCGCCTTCCGGACCGACCAGCAGGGCTGCCTCACCGTCAGGGAGGCTGACAGGCAGGGATGCGATGCTCGGCGCATTCGTCCGCTCCGCAGCGACGAACAGGCGGCGGTCGGGCGGCCAGTCGTGCAGCATTGCATCAAGCGATCGGACAGGATGCAGATGCGGCACGCTCAGGCGCTCGCACTGTTCGGCCGCTTCGATGGCGATGCCGGTGAGGCGGGCCTCGTTCATCCGGTGTGTGTTGCTGCGCTCGGTGATGATCGGCAGCAATGCGGCGGCGCCAAGCTCGGTCGCCTTTTGCACGACCAGATCGGTGGCGTCGCGCTTCAGCAACGCGAAGGCCAGCCACGGACCGGGCTCCGGCGCCTGGGGGCGCAGCCTGCGGTCCACGCGCAAATTGGCGTGGTCCCGCCGGATTGTCTCGATCAGTGCGGAAAATTCGCCGTCACGGCCGTTGAACAGATGGATCGGATCGCCCGGCGCGCGTCGCATGACGGCGGCCAGATAGTGCGTCTGCTGCGGCGAAGCGGCGATGGTTTCGCCAGAGCAAAGAGGCGCGTTGACAAACAGGCGGATTGACCCGGGCATGGCGGCGGGCAGAGTAGCAGCGATGCGCGCGCATACCGACATCGTCGCAACAGGCTGGGTGGCGCGGCTGCCCGCGGCGTGGCTGCCCTATCTGCTGTTGGCGCGGGTTGATCGACCGATCGGGGTCTGGCTGCTGTTCCTGCCCGGACTGTGGGGCATCCTGCTTGCCGCCGCGCCGGTTTGGCAATCGGCGCGGCTGGTGCTGCTGTTCGCGATCGGCAGCCTGATGATGCGGGCCGCGGGCTGCGTGGTGAACGATCTGTGGGACCGCGACATCGACCGCATGGTGGCGCGCACGGCCGCCCGGCCGCTGGCGTCCGGCGTGCTGCGGCCGCGCCAGGCGCTCGCGTTCCTGGCGGTGTTGCTGCTGGCCGGGCTGATGATCCTGTTGCAGCTCAATCGCCTGGCGCAGGCGCTGGGCGCGGCGTCGCTGCCGCTGGTGGCGCTGTATCCGCTGGCCAAGCGGGTGACCTGGTGGCCGCAGCTCATGATGGGCTTTACCTTCGGATTTGGCGCTCCGCTGGGTTATGCGGCCGCGGCTGGGCGGATCGATTGGGCATGGGCGGTGCTGTACGGCGCGGCAATCCTGTGGGATCTCGGGTTTGATACGATCTATGCGCACCAGGATCGCGAGGACGATGCGCTGGTCGGGGTGAGATCGACCGCGCGACTGTTCGGCGAGCGGACCGCGCCGTTCCTGGCGGCGTGTTATGCCGGCACGGTGCTGCTGTTGGCTGTTGCCGGCTGGCTGGTCGGATTGGGGGGCTGGTTCTATCCCGCGCTGGCCCTGCCTGCGGCGCTGCTGGCGCGGCAGGTGTGGGCGCTGGACATTCACGATCCGGGGCTGTGCCTGCGTCTGTTCAGGGCGAACCGGGAGGCGGGATTGGCGGTGGCGGCGGCTATCCTGGTCGGGTGGTCGTGAGGCGCGGGCAGTTCGCGGCTGTCCATGGCGGGCTAACGAACGCGCCGGCGAATGCCGTCATTTGGCGAGAGCGTATTGAAATTGACCAGGAGTCCGACGCGGCATTGACTGAGGCGCAGATAGGTAAGGATCTGGGCCTCGTGCAATGGCATGATGTGCTCGACGGATTTCCGCTCCAGAATCACGGGTTACGGTTGATGGCGGATTAATTCAGACAGCAAGCAATCAAGCGGACACAGGGTTACACAGAGTGTACACAGAGTTTTACAGAGTAGATTTTTTGGCGCTTCGCGCAGTTGCCGGTCGATGCGACCCGCGCGAAGCGCGATTTACTATCTCTGTGAAACTTTGTGTACACTCTGTGTTCGCTCGATTGCTTTCCCGCGGTTCTCGCAATGCATGCGATTGATGGCGCGGCGTTCGTCCGTGCCAATACCGTGCTCAGTCGCGCCCCCGTGGTTCCCGAGATCACCCTCCACCTCGCGACCGAGATAACGCCGACATGGCAAGCGACCGAGGAGTGGCTGGCGGAACGCAACGTCGAGCCGCCGTTCTGGGCGTTCGCCTGGCCTGGCGGGCAGGCGCTGGCGCGCCACATCCTGGGCCACTCTGCATCCGTCGCCGGCCGGGGCGTGCTCGACTTCGCCGCGGGTGGCGGGATCGCCGCCATTGCCTGTGCCCTGGCCGGTGCGGCACATGTCGAAGCTGCGGAGATCGACGGATTGGCGCGCGCCGCGATCGGCCTGAACGCCGCGGCAAATGGCGTGTCGATCGCGTTGCCGGAGGTGGACGTGGTTGGCGCTGCCTGCCGCTGGGACCTCATTATATGCGGCGATGTCTGCTACGAAGCGCCGATGACCGCGCACATCATGCCGTGGCTGATCCGGATGGCGCGCCAGACGGAGGTATGGCTGGCGGACCCGGGCCGCGCCTATCTGCCGCACGATGGTCTGAGCAGCTTCGCTGAATACCTCGTTCCCACCAGCCTGGAACTGGAGGATTGTACCGAACGGCGGGTGACGCTCTACCGGCTTTGCGGTTGATTGGGCTGCACGCGGGGCGGCTTCGCCTTCGGCTTGTCACCGCCGCCAAGCTGCGACAGATCCATGCCGTTCACCGTCACCGACGGACCATCGCTAACGATATCCCAGATCAGCCGGTTGCCGTCGGGTTTCGCCAGGCCGCGCAGCATGATCAGCACCGGCAGGGCCTGCTGCAGATCCGGATTGGTGCGTGCCTGGGTCATCAGGTCATCGAGGCCGGTCGCACTCAGATGTGCCGCGCCATGCCAGGTCTCCGGCGACAGCATGGTGACCTCTCCAGTGCCCTCGACCTTCGCCGGGCCGAGATCGAACGACAGGGTTTCGATGCCGAGTACAGCGCCGCCATGCGCGAACAGCGCAGCGACGTCGGGTGTGAGACGATCGTCTGCACCGTCCTCGGTCGCGTCCGTCGCCAGTTTCGCCAGGTCCGCGGTCTGCACGCCCGACAGGCTCGGGCGGATTTCGATGTGCTGCGGCAGATAGGCGGCCATCTTCGGCGGCAGCGTCGGGGCGTTCAGCCCATCGAGCCCGAGATCGAACCAGGCGTGCAGCTTGCCGTCCGGCGCCTCACCTCCGAAGCCGACCATGACATGCCGGACAGCCATCCCGCCGGTGCCGGCGATCTCGACCTGCAACCCGTCGACCGTTTCGTCCAGCCTGGCAGCGGTCATCATGCCCTGCAGCGCCGCGATCATCAGGCGTAATTGTGCCTTGGCGGGAGGCGGCAGTTCCGCTTTGCTGCCTTTCTCCATCACGTCAGGGGGGAGTGCGCCAAACAGTGCGCCCGACGCGGCGAGCAGTGTTGCGAACCGGTCACGGCTGACGCCTTCGATGCGCCCGACGCCGTGGATCGACTTTGCTGCGATCGCCATTGCGGCGCTGGCATTGCTTGTCGCGGCCGATTTCCAGCCTTCCAGGGTTGCGTCCATGGTGAGGTCAAGCCTGCCGTCCTGCCCCGGCTTCAGGATCGTGTCCGCCAGATAGTGATCGATGTGCTGCTCCTGGTGCTGCTTCGCATCGTCTGTCGTCACTGCCAGGTCGCCGATCTCGACATGCAGAGTTGACGCCGCGGCCAGGTTCGGGTCGATCGAGGCGTGGGTATCCTGCGCGCCGATCGTATAGGCGACCTTCATCGGGCCCCCTTTGGCCAAGTCGCCGGTGGCGGGAAGGTTCAACGTGAAGTTCGCCTTCGCCGGCGCCTTGACGTCGTCGATCGACCAGCGGCCGCCATCCAGCGGCCGCACGGACGCTGTCACCGCGAGGTCGCCGGCAGGGTTGTCCACGCCAGGAAGCGGCCAGGCTATCCGGTAATGGTCATGCTCGCCGGTTATCCGCCAGGGCATGTCAGGCAGCTTGACGGCCGGGCCGAGCAGGCCGGCGAGCCAGTCCTTCAGCTGCTGTTGCAGCACCTGGGCCTGCTCCGGGCCGATGTCATCGGCCCGGGCGCCGCACGGCAGGAGCAGTAGCAGGCAGATCGCAACATGATGCGGCAGGCGCACGGCCGGCCCTCCTCGGCGTGGTTGTACTCCGAGGATACCGCGTGATGCGGTCAGGCTGCCACGTCAACCAGCACGAGTTCGCTGTCCGCGGTCGCGTTGATGACCAGTTCGGGTTCGCCGGTGATCGCCGCGCCGTCACGCGTGTCGACCGGGGTGCCGTTCACGGTGACCGCGCCGCTTGCCGGGACCAGGTAGATGCCGCGACCCGGCGCGACCGTCAGATGTGCCGATTCGCCAGCGCGCAGCGTGCCTGCCATCACCGCGGCATCGGCGTTCAATTTGAGGGCATCGCTGTCGGCATCCTGTGCGCGGCCGCTGGCCTGCACTGCGAGACCACCGGTCCTTGGGAACTGCCGCGTGCCCCAGCCTGGCGGCGCGCCGTGGCGATCGGGCTCGATCCAGATCTGGAACAGGCGGGTCGGGGTGTCCTCCAGGTTGTACTCCGCGTGCACGATGCCGGTGCCGGCGTGCATCACCTGCACGTCGCCGGCTTCGGTGCGGCCTTCGTTGCCGAGGTTGTCGCGATGGGTGATGGCGCCTTGGCGGATGTAGGTGACGATCTCCATCTCCTTGTGGGGATGCGGATCGAAACCGTTCCCCGGCGCCACCTCATCGTCGTTCCATACGCGCAGGCGGCCGAAGCCCATGCGCTTCGGGTCATGGTAGTGGCCGAAACTGAAGTGGTGGCGGGCGTTCAGCCAGTCGTTGCGGAAGCCGCCGAGGCCCGCGAAGGGGCGTAGCTGGATCATGTGGATCAATCCTCGAATATCGTTCGATACCGAATGGTTTGGCGAAGAATTAGTGTGGCAGGTAGCGGGATACAAGGGGGCGGGCAACACCAGGCCAGAACGAAATAGACAGAAGCCAATCTGCCCCAACGCCTTTGGCTGGTACGGATAAGCAGCCCTGCCTGCGCCGTGCATCGGGGCGAAACCCAGCGCCGTGTGAGAGGCCTATCTGCCGCCCGGGTGCATCACCGCCCCGTCTGTGCAGCCACAGCGGCCAGGAGCCCTTGTCTCAGGTCCAAACACTGGCCTGAAAAATCTAGTCCAATCAATCGGAGGGGCGTCCATTCAGCCCCATGCGATGGACCACAGCGCGGACGCGCGAAATGCGACCCGGCGATCCTTCCCCAGGCAACTCGCTGAAGCTTGGCGCGCCCGCATCATTTCAACTTCCCGCGGCCCAAAGCACGGGCATCTGACAGGCTACAGGCGGCGTCGGATGCATCCAAGGGCAACACAGGCAGCGCCGAGCAAAGCCAAACCGCTGGGCTCCGGGATCGGCGGCGTACCAATCAGTTGCGCACTCCAAGTTCCGGAGCCCGTGGCCTCGACGTCGCCGAATATGCCCTATACAGCATATGAGGCCTCAAAGCTATTCGCAGGACCCCCAAAACCAGAAATATAGACGTCGCCATTTTCACATGCACAGGAAAACGGAGGATTAAAGTTACAGCAGAAGTCAGCCTGCGTAATAAGAGCTCCGCTCTGATGTCCGCTTTCAAGGGGCAAGACGCGTTTTTTCTATCCCGCTCCGTCGCGCGAGTTTTCCCGATAGCGATGTAGCTGTGCAAGGCAGGAGACGGGACCGCTGGACGTCGGTTGACCTGCTCTGATGCGCGGGTTGGATACCGCATTTCCGGTTTCCGTCCGGGGCTGGTCCCTGTCTTACAACGGGCATCGGCTCGTAGCCGGCCGCCAAGCGGAGCTCGGGAGTTCCCCACCGTGGTCCCGCCCCCAGCCTTGCACAACGGGTCTTCGTTCTTTGCTGGCGTTAATCTCTTTGCATAACGTGCAGCGCTCAGGAGCGGCGGTGTTACGCCGCCTGTAGCGTGATCGGTGCAGGTTCGACCTCGCGCGCGATGGCCCAGAGGAAGGCCGCAATTTCCCGCGCAATCGCAGTGATTACCACAGTGTTGCGCTTCCCCTTCGCGGTCAGTCGTCGATAACGGGCGCACAACCGGCTCTGCGCCTTCCAGGCAATCTCGCGCACTCGTTGCGGCAGCAACTGCTGCCGTCGCTGGTGTGTGGTTCCCACGCCGGCAGAATGTCGATAGGTCCACGCCGCTTCGACCAGTGCCTTCCGTGCGCTGCTGTTGCCCGTCTTGGTGATCCCGCCCTGCCGCCTTGTGTCGCCCGTGGAGCGTTCGGATGGTACCAGGCCGAGGAACGCCATCAGCTGACGAGGATGCTCGAAGCGGCGGAGGTCCCCGGCTTCGGCAACGACTGCCGTCGCAGTTAGAAAGCCGACGCCACGCATGGCCTGGAACGCCGCAACCACAGGTGCCATCGTCCAGGCAGGCACAATTTCCACCAGCGCAGCATCCAACCTGTCGATCCGTTCAACGGCCGCTCGCATCGCGTTCAGCATCTCCTGAAACGCGAACCGTTGGGCGGCATGAACGAAACTCTGTCCGTCCAGCCAGCGCAGATGTCGTCCTCGCCAAGTCGTGCCTCCTTCGTAGACACGGCCATGCCGCAGCAGGAACGAGCTGATGTGCTGGCGCTTGCGACGGTAATCCTCGATCGCCATTGCCCGGGTGCGCACCAGATCGCGAACCGCCTCATGCGTCTCGTCAGGTACCCAGACCGCCGTCAGCTCTGCTGCGCGCAGCAACCGGGCCAGAGACAGCGCGTCGCGTCGGTTGGTCTTCACCCGCTCGCCAGGTCGACGCGGAATCAGCGATGGCGCAACCACCGTGCAGCTATGTCCCATTGCAACGATCTGTCGATACAGCCCATAGCCCGTAGGTCCCGCTTCGTAGCAAAAATGTAACGTCTCGTAGCGGTCACCGAGCTTGCGAACCAGTTTGGCAACGGCATCCGGTGTATTGGCAAACTCACCGAGATATCGAATCTCTCCTTGCCGACCGGCCTCGGCGATCGCAACTGCGTTCTTCGCCTTGGCGGTATCGATCCCGACAAATACTTCCCCACATCTCCTCATGGCTCGTCCCCTGTGCGTTGAGGATCGGCCCGGACCATCCGGGCAACCCTCGCCTATTTCCGCACATGCGGGGCGAGCCACCTCAAGCGCTCAGCGGACATGCGGTCTTACCGCCGCCGGGAAGGAACCTGCCGTTGCAAAATCTGTGAACCCGACATTCATATTAATGTCGGCAAAGCCGAGCCCGAAATCTATGACCCCGTAGAAGCCGTCATTTGTTGCAAATCCCTTATCCACGCCATTCACATACAAGTGCTCTTCGACCGCAAACCCGCCGCCGAAAAATTCCGGCACATAAATTTGTGCGTAAACTGGTTGGTTAGGTGCGAATGGTATTGGGGTGCTCGGGTCGATATTATTGTAGGTTATAGTAGAATCCAGCGTACCACTAAACTGGTACAACACGTCGGCGCTTGCTGATTTGTACGAAATAAAAACAAATATTACAGCGACCAGGGTTCGAAATAGCAGAAATCTCTTCATCGGTGTCCCCTTTGAGCATCTCGACGCCTCGGATGCAGTCCCCGCGACACACCACGACTCACGAAGGCTGTGCAAAAAACAGGCCTTTGGTGAACTCCAGCACTATTCCGTGTACTTCGCAACCAATATTGCCCTGAGCATGCGAGCGCTCCGTGCCGGTTCAGCTGAGCACCGATGTGGTCGGAATCTCCCCCAAGGAGGCTGCTACCATATCTCTGGTTGGCGCGGCTCGACCACTACGACGAATGGATTATGCAGCGGACGTTAGGAGCCTGGAAGCGCTCGGCTCCATCAGCGATATTGCAACCATCGGCCTGCCAGCCATGGCAGCCTGACCTGACCGCCGCCGCTGCTGCTGCTTCGGAGCATCGCTCGATGCGGGCTTCCATGACGTCCATCTGAAATAGAATCGGCATGGAGCGCCCTCGATGGGTTTGATGACCATTGGGCGCCAATCGAAGAAGGGGCTGCGCAAATTCCCCTGGGCTCGATGTCCCATCTTTTATTGGCACGAAGGGGTCCATTTGCGGCTGGCTCAATACGAAGCAACAGACCGCAAGCTGACTATGAGAGCCGGGATTCTGATACGCAGTGCACGAGCCTCAGAATGCGTCTGCCCCAGTGAGCGTGTATGATGGCTGCTGCCGTTGCTTCAACAGTCGTCGTCCGCCGTATCGGGTGTCAGACCCAGTTTCCGCAGCAATCCGCCGAGTTCATGCAGTTCATCGCTGCCCAGGCCCGCCATCGCGGCCGCGATATCGCTGGCGTGCGCAGTGAACAGCGGTTCGATCAGCGCGCGCCCCTCCGCCGTCAGCTCAACCCTGACCGCCCGCCGATCCGCCTTCTGACGGGTCCGCTGTACCAGACCGCGCGCCTCCAGCTTATCGACCAGGTCGGTCATGTTGCCCGGACTGGTCAGCACCTTGCGGCTCAGTTCGCGCTGGCCGAGCGGTCCCTTGTGCAGGATCGCCTCCAGCACGCCGAACTGGGTCGGGGTCAGCCCGGCCGCCGCCAGCCGCGGCTCGACCCGCGCCAGCACCGCTCGTCCAGCGCGCAGCAACTTCACGTAGGCGCCCAGCGCCGCGATCACGCGCACATCGTCCACGCCGAACGGCCTGGCGGCCATCAGGTCACCGCGGCGGCAGTACGGCTCAGCGGTTCATCATGATCGGCAACGAAGCATGCTCCAGCACATGCCGCGTGACGCCGCCGAGAATGAGCTGGCGCAGGCGGGAGTGCGAATAGGCGCCCATAGCCACAAGATCGCAGCCGAATTCGCGTGCCGCCGCGAGCAGGCCGGCGCCCACGGAGTTGTTTACCGAGCGGAACATCACGATGTCGGCATGCACCCCATGCAGCGCCAGATACGCGGCGAGATCCGGTGCCCCTGGGCCGCGCCGCTGGTAGCCATCGGCCGACAGGATGCGAACCGCATCGGCGCGTTGCAGCCAGGGCAATACCGCGTAGACGGCGGATGCGGACTCGGCAGTGCCGTTCCAACCCAGGCAAATCCGCGAACCGATCGTGGTCGGCGCGACCTGCGGGGCGATCAGCACCGGGCGGCCCGAATCGAACAGCACCGCGTGCAGTGCATCGGATGAGGAGACGTCCTCGCCCGCGTCGGGATGCGGCACCACGGTCAGGTCGGCGAGCCGCGCCTGCTGGGCGACCAGATCCTCCTCGCGTCCGGTAACCGAGGCGAAACTGGCGGTCGCGCAGTCGGCGCCGGGTCGCGCTTCCGACAGGATCACGTCGTGCTGCGCGACGAAGCGGTCGAACATCGAGCGGACGGCATGCGCGCGGTCGCTGCTTTCCTTCTCGGTGGCCGACATCATTTCCTCGATCATCGCGCCGGACAGGCCTTCGCCGGCGAGCGGTGCAACATCGCGGCTGTCCACGCGCACATGCAGCGCCAGGACATGGGCGTTCCAAAGTCGGGCGATCATCAGGCAAGTGGACAGTGCCGCCTCGCCGGCGGCGGTGCCCGTCAGAGGCAGCAGCAGCTTGCGGATGGCCATGGCTTAGCTCCTTGCTTGCGGGTCTGGTTTGTGTTTCTAGCACGGCTCGAGCCGCTTGCGCATCACGAGCCGCGGCTTAAAGCGCCACGGGCTTGGCCGAGCGCGGTGTCCGAGTCGCTGGCATCCACCGGGAGCCAGTCGCCAGCCTGGGGGTTGGCGCGGCTTACCGCATGCAACACCGCGACCGTCGCATCGGATGCGTCGTTTTGGCGCGCGGAAATTCGTGCCTCGAGCATCGGCAGGGGCGCTTCGAGCCACAGGCCGACGAAGCGGACCCCGGCGCTTCGGGCGGCGGCTGATACCTTGGACCGGTGGCGCGGGTCGGTGAATGTGGCATCGGCGATCACCGCATGTCCGCCAGCGGCAACGTCGCCGCTCATGTCGGCGAGGATGGTGAATACTGCTTCGCTCGCTGCGCCGCTGTAGGCTGTTGTCGGGAGCCGTTGCCCCGGTGGCACGCCATGCATGCGCTTGCGGATTTCGTCACTGCGCAGCACGAGTGCACCCGGTGCACCACCAATTCCAGGTGCCAGCGCGCGTGCCAGCGTGGATTTTCCGGTTCCGGGCAGACCGCCGATCGCGATGATGATCGGAGCGTGCGGGCTAAGGTAATCGGTGGCTGCGGCCAGATAGCGGGAAGCCGCGTCCGCGTGGCCCCGCTTGGCCTCGACATGGGCACGAACCATTGCGCGCTGCGACAGAAAGACCGGCAGGCCGCGGGTCAACGCAGCGTCGCCGGTGCGCGCGACATAACGATTCAGCACCTGGTTTGCCGCGCCCCGGGATACCCGCTGGTCAAGGTCCATCAGCAGAAAGGCGAGGTCGTAGCCCAGGTCGATCGTTGCCATCGCCTCGTCGAATTCGAGCGCGTCGAACGGCACCGGCTTGCCGTACCAGAGGCACAGATTGCCGAGATGCAGATCGCCATGCGCGCGGCGAACGAAACCCGCGCGCGATCTTTCGCCCAGCCACGGCGCAATGCCATCGAGCGCGGCGAGCAGATGCGTCTGCCAGTCCTGAACAGCATCCGCGGGCAGACCGGCGTCGAGCGCCGAGCGGGTGTTGCCGCGCGCTACAACGCGCATCGCTTCTGCGGGGTCGGCCCCGTCCCCAACCATTCCCCCCTCCGCGGGCGAGGGCTGGGAAGGAGGCAGCAGGGCCTGATGGTAAGCCGCCACCGCATCGCTCACGGCATCGAGCAACGGTGGTGTCAGCCTGCCCGCAGCGGCGATCGCGTCGAGGAAATCCTCCGCCGGCACGCGCGCCATGCGCAGCACCCAATCCACCACCGGCAGCGTTGCATGCTGGCCGTCGCCGAACGCCAGCACACCGTCCGGGCGGCGCACGATCGGCACCACGTCGCGATACAGGCCGGGCGCTGCCAAAGAGTTCAGCTCCAGTTCGCGCAGGATGAAACGATGGCGCTCACTCAGCGCGGTGAAGTCCAGGAAGGCCAGCCGTACCGCTTTCTTCAGCTTCCACACCGTGTCGCCGCCGACGTAGACCAGCGATATGTGTGTCTCCACCGGCGCTGAACCCGCGAGGCGATGCAGGAAGGCCGCTGTCTCGGCCTGATCCGGCGGCACCGCCATTGTCAGGGGAACAGCTTGCCGATCGCCCAGCCGCCGTCCGCCGTCCTGGTGTAGACGGTGCGGTCGTGCAACCGATACGGCATGTTCTGCCAGAACTCGAAATATTCCGGGATGACCCTGTAGCCGGACCAGTGCGGCGGGCGCGGGACCTCTTCGCCCGGGTACTTCGCCTCCACCGCCGCCAGCCGGCGTTCCAGCTCGGCCCGGTCGGCCAGCGGGCGAGACTGGTCCGACGCCCAGGCCCCCAGGCGCGAAATGCGCGCGCGCGTCGCGTAGTAGGCATCCGCCTCGGCGTCCGTGACATGTTCGACGCCGCCTTCAATGCGCACCTGGCGGCCCTGCGGCTTCCAGTGGAACAGCAGCGCCGCGCGGGTGTTGGCTGCCAACTCATCGCCCTTGCGGCTCTGCTTGTTGGTGTAGAACACAAAGCCCCGCTGATCCGCTCCCTTCAACAGGACGATGCGTGCCGCTGGCCTGCCGTCAGGGGTCGTGGTCGCCAGCGTCATGGCGTTGGCGTCCTCCGGCTCATGCGTCCATGCCTCTGCCATCCATTCGTGGAATTTGGCGAACGGATCAGTCACGAGCTGGAGGCTGTCTGGCATGGATTGGTCTTCCCGACGGGACGGGCGCACTGTGGCGCAACGAAGTCCGCGCGCCAAGGGACGGGCGCACTGTGGCGCGACGAAGTCCGCGCGCCAAGGTATGATTGGCCGGCAGTCAGTCATTGGCGGCTCTTGCCCCCCATCACCGGGCTGTGTCACCACCGGTGGCAACGAATGCCGCCGTGCATCGCCGGACCGCATGAAGGATGGACCATGGCTGACAGCGCCCCCGTGACGACCCCGGTCAAAGGCACGCTGCTGCAAGGCAAGCGTGGCCTTATCATGGGTGTGGCGAACGAGCGCTCGCTCGCCTGGGGCATTGCCGCCGCCTGCGCCAGCCAGGGTGCGGAGCTTGCGTTCACCTTCCAGGGCGAGGCGCTGGAGCGACGCGTCCGTCCGCTGGCTGCGTCGGTGCAGTCCGACCGGCTGTTTGCCTGCGATGTGGCGGACGAAGCGAGCATCGATGCAGCGTTCGACGCGGTGAAGACGCGGTGGGACGGGCTGGATTTCCTGGTCCACGCGATCGGCTTTGCTGACAAGGCGTATCTGCGCGGGCGCTATCTCGATACACCGCGCGCCACATTTATGCAGGCGATGGATATCTCCTGCTATTCGTTCACCGCGGTGGCGCAGCGCGCCGTGCCGATGATGCAGACCGGCGGCAGCCTGCTGACTCTGACCTATGTCGGCGCCGAACGCTGGACACCGCACTACAACGTCATGGGCGTGGCCAAGGCGGCGCTGGAGGCGTCGGTGCGCTATCTGGCGGCCGATCTGGGCGCGCAAGGCATCCGCGTGAATGCCATCAGCGCCGGCCCGATCAGGACGCTGGCCTCGTCGGGCATTGGCGACTTCCGCTACATCCTGCGCTGGAACCAGTTGAATGCGCCAATGCAGCGCAATGTGACAATCGAGGATGTCGGCGGGGCGGGCGTCTATCTGTTGTCCGATCTGTCGTCCGGCGTTACCGGCGAGGTTCACCACGTGGATTGCGGCTACCATATCGTTGGCATGAAGAACCCGTCTGCGCCCGATATTTCGATCGTCGAGGGATAGGGATCGATGAGCGACCTGTACGACGACGACATCCTGCTGTGGAGCGAACGCCAGGCCGAACTCTTGCGGCGTCTTGCCGGCGGCGAACCGGTGAACGAGCGGCCCGACTGGGTGAACATCATCGAGGAGGTCGAGAGTGTGGGACGCAGCGATCTGCGCGCAGTGGAGTCCCTGTTGTTGCAGGCACTGATGCACATGTTGAAGACCCAGGCATGGCCGAACTCGCTGTCCGCTCCCACGTGGCAGTCTGATGCCCTGCTGTTCCGCTCCCAGGCGCGGCGCGCCTTCAGTCCCTCCATGCGTCAGCGGATCGACGTTGCGGAACTCTACGCTGATACGCTCAAGGCCATGCCGACGACCATGGACGGGCAGCCGCCACAACCCGTTTCTCCGATCTGCCCGATGACGCTGGACGAACTGCTCGGTTGACTGCCGGTGTCCCACAACACATTCGGCCATCTGTTCCGCGTCACCACCTGGGGCGAGAGCCACGGACCGGCGATCGGCTGCGTGATCGACGGCTGCCCACCGCGCATTCCGCTGATCGAGGCTGACATCCAGCCATGGCTGGATCGCCGCCGCCCCGGTCAGTCGCGCTTCACCACGCAGCGACAGGAGCCGGACGAGGTCCGCATCCTGTCCGGCGTGTTCGACGGCGTGACTACAGGCACGCCGATCGCCATGCGGATCGACAACGTGGACCAGCGGTCGCGTGACTATTCGGCGATCGCGGCGCAGTTCCGGCCTGGCCACGCAGACCTTACCTACGAGCTGAAATACGGTGTTCGCGACTATCGCGGCGGCGGCCGTTCCTCGGCGCGGGAGACTGCGATGCGGGTGGCGGCGGGCGGCGTGGCGCGCAAGGTGCTGGGCGACGGCGTGCGCATCCGCGGCGCGCTGGTGCAGATCGGACCCCACAGTATCGACCGGGCGCGCTGGGACTGGGACACGGTGGACGAGAATCCGTTCTTCTGCCCCGACCCGGTCACCGCCGCGCAGTGGGAAAGCTACCTCACCGGGGTTCGCAGGGCGGGTTCGTCCGCCGGCGCGGTCATCGAGGTGGTGGCCGAGGGCATCCCGCCCGGGCTCGGCGCACCGATCTACGGCAAGCTGGACGCCGACATTGCCGCGGCCTTGATGTCGATCAACGCTGTGAAGGGGGTCGAGATCGGCGAGGGTTTCGCCGCCGCGGCGCTGTCCGGCGAGGCGAATGCCGATGAGATGCGGATGCGCGACGGGCTGGTCGAATTCGCGTCCAACCACGCCGGCGGCATTCTCGGCGGCATCTCCACTGGTCAGCCGATCGTTGCCCGGTTCGCGGTGAAGCCGACCAGTTCCATCCTCACGCCGCGCCAGACCGTGAACCGGACAGGCGAGGACATCGAGATCACCACCAAGGGCCGCCACGACCCGTGCGTCGGCATACGCGCCGTGCCGGTGGGTGAGGCGATGCTGGCGTGCGTGCTCGCCGACCACCTGCTGCGCCACCGCGCGCAGAACCCCGACGCCCCGGCGACGGCTCGTCTGCCGCGTAACTGATTGACCTCCGCGACCGGTGGAATGAACCGGCAGCGCGGCGCGTCTATGACGACGGACCCCGCCCGTCATGCAGCCCCAGCCACCTCCATTCGACCCCCGCGCGCTGGATGCGTTCGTCGCACTGGTCGGTGCGCGCGCCTGGTCAGATCGCATGGAGGAAATCGCCCATAGTGCCCGGTTCGGTCCGCGAACGGGTCAGGCGATCCGTCAGCGGCACGCCCTGGAACTGGCGATCCAGCGCCTGCGCGGCGCCATGATGCGTCCAGCCACCACGTCCGAACTGCACGCGGCTCGGCTGGCGGCAAATGCGGTGGCACTGGCCCGGCGACTTGGTGCACGCGCAAGGACACGGCTGCACGAGCGGTTGCTTGCGGCGACGGCCGGCGATGGCACGCTGATCCCGCTGTTCCACATGCTGCGAACCGCCGCCCTGCAACGCTCACGCGGGTTCGGTGTGCATTTCGCCGGCCTGGAAGACGACGCGCCATACGATCTGCTGCTGACGCGCCAATGTCTTGCGGCTGAGGTTGCCTGCGAAGTGGTCTCGGCCGAGGCAGGCCGTCTGGTGCAGCGGAGCGCCTGGTCGCGTCTGGTCGATCGGATCGATGCCGAGTTGCGGGCTTGGCTGGCAGCCCATCCGGGCCGCTACCTGCTGAAGATGACGCTGCCGCGCGGTCTCCAGGAGCAGCCGCAGGACGGGACGCTGGAAGCCGTGCATGACCGCGTCCGCCGTCTGCTGGAGACCAAGGGCCGCCATGATCACGACGACGTGGCGGTGCTGCGGCTTGATCCGATGCTCCTGGCGGGCACTCAACAGGACGACATCGGCCTGGTGCGTTCGCTGCGGGTGGAGTTCGGCCCGGAGGCACATCTTTCGGTCACCACCACCGCCCGCGGCCGGTTCGTCATGGCGGCGCGGGCGGGGCGCTCGGACGAGGTGGCCATCGCCGTTCGCCATCGGCTGTTCGCCATTGCGCCGGCCCGTCTGAGCGGAACGCGGCCCGGCATCCTGGCGATGTTCATCGATGACACCGACCGGGGCGAGTGGCGCGCTTTGCGGGACAGTCTGGAACTGGAAGCCGAGGCACGCCAGTTCCTCGCGTACCGGCTGGCGAGGCCGGTCGTCGCGGTTACCTGCGCCTCGCGGTTCGAGTTGTTCGGCATGTCGGCGCCGGACGCGGTGCAGGATGGCGAGCTTCGGTTCCGCAATCCGGCACATCCCGAAGCGAAGTCCGTTGCGCTGGCATCGGCGGTGCTATCTTCAGTGTGATCGGTCGGTCGCTGGTAAGCAGTTGGTAATCACTCCACCTCCATAAGACTGCCGCAGGACCGCCATGTTCCTGTGGTTTCAATGTACCAACGACCCAACCGGAGAGACTGATGACAGACGCCGATTACGCCCGGAAACTTGACGAACTCGAACGACTGCTGAACGACCCGGACGTTCCAATGGAACCGGCGAAGGTATGGTCTCTCCTGGCCGAGATCGCGCAGCGCGATCGAAGTGCGACGCAGGCGGTCCAGAACCTGAACTGAGGCGTCGCGTCAGAGTTTTGCTGCGGCGATCAGGAATTCGCGGTTGCCCTCCGGCCCGGTGATCGGACTTTCGCTGATGCCGAGTACGTGCCAGCCGGGCAACCCCGCCCACCACGCGTGAACGCGCTGGCAGACCGCGCGGTGAACCGCAGGGTCGCGCACGACACCCCTGCGGCCGACGGCATCGGCACCAGCCTCGAACTGTGGCTTGATCAGCGCCACTGCCCAGGCCCCTGGCGCGCATAAGGCCAGTGGTGCCGGGAGCAGCGTCGCCAGGCCGATGAAGCTAGCGTCGCACACCAGGGCCGCGATCGGATCCGGTATGAGCTCGTGGGTCAGGTAGCGGGCGTTGGTCTTTTCGTGCACGTCGACGCGCGGATCGGATCGCAGCTTCCAGGCAAGCTGGCCATGGCCGACGTCGACCGCGTGCACTTTCGCCGCGCCGCGGGTCAGCAGTACGTCGGTGAAGCCGCCGGTCGACGCCCCGACGTCGAGGCAGATCCGGTCCCGCGGCGACAGTTGGAAATGCGCCAGCGCGTGATCGAGCTTCAGGCCGCCGCGTGACACCCAGGGATGGTCCTGTCCGCGCACCTCGAGCGCGGCATCGGGCGCGACGGGTTGTCCCGCCTTGTCGATGCGGCGGTCGCCACTGAACACCTTCCCGGCGAGAATCAGCGCCTGCGCGCGCGTCCGGCTTTCGACCAGCCCGCGATCCACCAGCAATTGATCGGCTCGTAACCGCAACAGACTTCACCCTGCTTCAAATCCACCGGAATTTTCGGCAAGCGTCGCTGCCGGAGCCGCCAAGGCCGCCACCACCTGTTCCACCAGACCGGGAATTGGGCGCGGGCCATGCAGGCGCAGCACCGGGCAGGTCAAGGTCGCGAGCCAAGCCAGATGGCGCGGCAGGTTGCGCCCCTCGCGTGCCCCGTCATCGTAATGCGCTGCCCATTCGAGGAAGGCTTCGGTTTCCTCGTGCCGCCAGCCTCCTGGAGCAACCGCCTCGCGACCGAAATGCCGCGCCTCGCGTTCGCGCAGCCGCTGCAGGCGGATTTCCGTGCGCACATGCAGGAACACCACCAGATCGAACAGCGGAACGACCGCTGCCCCCCAATCGTCGAGCGAGCCGCTCAATACCCAAGCCGGTCGATCGAGGAATATCTCAGCCATCAGCCGTAGGCGATCGGCGACGTCGCGTTTCTCGCGAAACGGCGGCGCGGTGGGACGCCAGAAGTAATCGTCGGTATCGTGGTGCGGCACCGCCAGCGCGTCAGCGAGCGCTCGCCCGAGCGTGGTGACTCCGGCGCCCGACGCTCCGACGATATGAATTCTGCGCGTCGCCATGTTGCGGCCAGCCAGCTACCGGTCTTCGGGGTTGATGTCGCGCACAGCTTGTATGAAATCCGCCAGCTCCGCGCGATCCCATTTGAGATGAACCCGCTGGGTCGACGCCGGTTGCCTGGCGAGGCTCACGCCGGGGCGGCGCTCCGTGGTCGGCCGAATCGGTCGCGGCACAAAACCACCCGCGCAGTTCGGACAGACGTTGCGCAGCACTGTCTCGACGCAGTGCGCGCAGAACGTGCACTCGTAACTGCATATCCGCGCATCGGTCGCGTGCGGCGGAAGGTCCCTGTCGCAATACTCACAGTTTGGTCTCAGTTGCAGCATGTGTCGGGTTCGGGGTTCAAAGTTGCTCACGCGCGACCCGTGCCACCTCGTCGGTCGTGGTCCGCCAGATATGGCCCAGGCCGAGTACCCGCGACAGTGCCTCGCGCAGCCAGCGGATGCGGTGCGCCTGACCGGCGATCCACGGATGCAGCGTCAGGTTGAATGTCGCGCCGCCTTCCTGGTGCAGGAACGCAAAACCCTCGGCAATGTTGTCGGCCCAGACCGACGGCGACACGCGGCGCAGCCACATGCATTCGAGATCATTCCACTCGGGCTGCGGCGGCAGCGCGACAAGGCTTCGCCCATGGTACGGCCCGAGCAGAAACGGCCGATCGTCATTGGCCCAGTCGGTCGTGTAGCTGAAGCCGGCTTCCGCCAGCAGCCCCGGTGTGCGATCCGACTCGTTGAAATCCTGGCCGCACCAGCCGCGTGGGGTTTCACCCGTCGCCCCTCGCACCGCATCGCGACCTGCGGCGATGTACGCCCGTTCGTCGGCTTCGCTCATCTGGCTGGTGATGCGCCGCGTCGCGTACGTGCCGTGCGCCAGGAAGCAGGCATCGCGGCGCAGCAGTTCATCGACCAGTTCCGGATAGCGCGTCGCGGCCGCTGCACCGAGCGCCACACTCGGCGTCACGCCAAAGCGATCCAGCACCTCCAGCACACGGAAGATGCCGACGCGGGCACCGTACTCGCGCCGGCTCCAGGTCAGCCAATCAGGGAAGAAGTTGCCCAACGGTGAGACGATGCGCGGGTCGCGGCTGGCAGCCTCCGGCGGGTTCACTTCCCAATAATCGAGCATTAGCGTCACCGTGAACGCGATGCGTGCGCCGTCGGGCCAGGTGAACCGCGGCGCCTCGGTCAGCGTGCGGAATGCACTGTGCGCGTGGTCCATGCCAAGGCGACGCTGTTCACCGACCGGCGGAGTTGTCGTGGCTACATGATCAGCCATTGGCTGCCTCCCGCGCGGCGAGGTGCGCTTCGATCAGCGGCAGATGGTTGGCATTGTACCAGTCCGCGATCTCTCCCGCGGTGGTCTGCCAGACGCCAGGGTGCGACAAGACGTATTCCAGCGCCGAGCGGACCGCACGGATGCGATGCGGCTGGCCGACCCAGTAGGGATGCAGCGCGATGCACATCACGCGTCCCTGCTCAGCGCCTTCCTCGTACACCGTATCGAAGTGATCGCGGATCTGGCGGGCGAATTCCGCGGCCTCCTCGCCACGCCGGTGCAGGATCACGTCGTTCAGGTCGACCGAATACGGCATCGAGAGCAGTTTTCCGGTTTTCACGTTCAGCGGAAACGGCTGATCGTCATGATACAGGTCGGCCGTGTAGTCGTAGCCGCATTCGGCTGCCAGATCGAACGTGTCGAGCGTGTTGGTGATCGCCGGGCTGAACCAGCCGCGCAGCCGTCGTCCGGTCAGGCGCTGGTGGATGTCCTTGGATTCCTCCATCGCCGCACGCTCCTCATCACTGGAGAAATTCCAGTGGTAGCGGGTGTTGTAGATGCCGTGCGACATGTACTCCCAGCCGCGTGACTCCATGGCACCGAGAATCTCGGGGAAATGTTCCAGCACCGCCATGTTGAGACTGACGGTGCAGCGGATGTTCAGCGCGTCGGTGAGATCGAACAGTCGCCACAGCCCGACGCGGTTGCCGTAGTCGCGCTGCGTGTAGCCAAGCAGGTCGGGATGCGGCGAGCGTGGCCAGGGATCGCGCGTGCGAACGAATTTCGGCAGGTATTCGTAGTGCTCGATGTTGGGCACCACCCAGAGCGCGACGCGCGCCCCATTCGGCCAGCGCAGCGGCGGGCGGTGCTGGATCGGCGAATAGGTGACGAGGTCCGGTTCCATAGCGCGGTCTCCGGCAATTCGGCGGCAAGCCTAAGCGGCATTTGGCTGCTTGACCAACGGTTCTCGGATTGTTTCCCTGGCGGCACCGATTTGCAGGTGCCGACGATGACAGACTGGGCACCGCTTTCAGCGACCGACGACCAACGTGCCGCGCTGACGGCGTTCCCTGCACGCGTGATCGCGGCGAGGCGGACCGTGCCCGTGCCGTGTTGCCGACGCTGGCCGGTTGGACGAGGCCGCGCATTGCTGAGGCATTTGGTATGCGCGAGGACACGGTCCACCTGTGGCGCAGCGACTTCATGCGCGACGGTGCGACGGCGCTGAAGGCCAATGTGGCGCCCGCCCCGGCGCCGGTGAAAAGTGCAACGGCGTTGCGTGTGGCCACCCCGCTGCTGGAAGCGCCGGTGGCCGACCGGCGCAACTGGACGATCTCCCGGCTGCGTGCCGAGATCGAAGAGCGGGCTGCACCAGATCAGTGACGCAGTTTTCCATGTAGGCGAACACGCCGACTGATCGTCGCCGTCAGCCGAGGCCCTGCCCGGGTTCGTTCCGGCAGGGGTCGCCGCGGTAGCAGCGCGCGATGGTCGGGCGCAGCTATCAGGAGCTCTGAAAGTGGCCGCGCAGGTGTTCAAGCTTTCAGATAGTGGCCAAGTCCATGGGATTTATGGACCCCACGGAAAAAATCACTGGACCGTTACTACTCCCGATTGGTATGTTTGCGCACAGCTTCGTGTTTCGCAATGAGCGCGAGGCCTTGGTCAAACTTCGCTCGAGCGGGCGTATGAGCATCACAGGCAAGATGGGACACGTTTGGCGGCACGGGGTGCGCACGACGAACGATCGCAACCCTGTGGAGGACGCTCCGCTGGACGCGGACGGTTTGGCGGACTATCTGGCAGCCTTTTTGGGGCGGCGGATCAAATTGCGTCGCGGCCAGGTATTTCGGCGGGATACATCGTTGCGGACGCTCGGCATTGATAGTCTGACCCTGGTAAAGATTGCCGGCGAGATTGAAGCGCAACTCGCGATTGAAATCGAGCCGGCGTTGCTATTCGAGGCGACCACCATCGCCGATCTTGCGCGAATGCTGCAGACTTTGCGCGAGGGTGTGTCGTACCAGCCCTCTGAGTAACGCCCGCCTATTGCGGCCAGTTCTATTTGATGGTGGATGCCGTGAGGAACGTCACTCAGCCTGACCGGGGACAATTGGAGCGGTCGCACTACGGGGTCGAGCGCCGAGGTTTCGAGCCTCCGACACGCCGACAGGTATTTGCCTTCCTGACCGTCCTCGTGCCGTTGATTGGCGTGCTCCTGGCGGTCGGGCAAGCACTCATTCGCGGCGTGAGGCCTGTCGAGATAACGATCTTTGTGGTGTTCTACATCCTCTCGCTGCTCGGCGTGACGCTAGGCTACCATCGCTTGTTCACGCACAACGCGTTCAAAACCAGTGACCCAATGCGCTTCGTGCTCGGATTACTCGGCTCGATCAGCGGACAGGGGCCGCTGCTAAGTTGGGTCCACGACCACAGCCGGCATCACGCCTTCAGCGACACACAGGAGGATCCGCATTCCCCCCGACTGCATGGCGACGACACGCTCGGGCGGCTGCGTGGATTGTGGCACAGCCATATCGCCTGGATGTTCGGGCGTGATGAAACACCCTGGAGCCGCTTCGTCATCAATCTGCTCAGGGACCCCGTCGCGTTCTGGTTGCACAGGCATTACACTGCGTTGGTGTTGGGCGGATTGCTGTTGCCGGCGCTGGTTGGCTGGGCATTCATTGGCGGTTGGCAGGGCGCGCTTGTCGGGTTTCTATGGGGCGGCCTCGTGCGCATGTTCGCCGTTAATCAGCTCTACTGGTGCGTGGCCTCGGTGTGCCATATGTTCGGCAGCCGACCATTTCCCGGCCGAGCGAAGGATCTGAGTGCGAATAATTGGTGGATCGCGCTGGTCACGTTCGGCGACGGCAATCAGAACAACCATCATGCCTTCCCCTCCTCGGCCGCGCACGGCCTACGCTGGTGGGAGCCCGATCTGGCCTATTGCACGTTGCGCCTCCTGCGCCGTCTCGGATTGGTGTGGGACGTTAAGCTCCCAAGCCGCACCGAATTAGAGCGCGCTTATACTCTTGGGCGATTGGCAAGCTCTTCGAGTAGGTCCAACTCATGACGCAGCGCCGGTAAAGTTTGCACGGCGAGACTGAACGCACCGTGCTTACCCCGCGTGGCGACGGTGATTTCCAAACATTGCGAGACATCCTCCGTCGGCGTGCCGTCATGGTGCCGGACATGCTGGCCTGCACGTTCGTCAGCGGCGCTTCGGGTCATGAGGCAGCGTTCTCATATCTCGATCTCGATATGCGGGCACGGGCGATCGCCGCGTCATTGCAGCGGCGCAAGCTGGCGGGGGAGCGCGCCCTGCTCCTGTTCGACACCGGGCCGGGCTTCGTGGTCGCATTCTTTGCGTGCTTGTATGCGGGTGTGATCGCTGTGCCAGTCTATCCCCCGCATCGCAACCGCCGGGTTGAGCGTGTCAGCGCCATCGCTCAGGATTGTACCCCTGCCATTGTGTTGTTTGAGCGGAGCATGACCGCCCGAGTTACCTTCTGTCGTCAGCAGACAGGGGAGTTGAGCGGTGTCGAGTGGCTTGATATCGATGACGTGCTCATAGAGCAGGCAGAAGAATGGCACGAGCCGCAAACACACGCCGACGATCTGGCGATGCTGCAATACACATCCGGTTCTACGGGCGCGCCGAAAGGCGTGCAACTGAGGCATAACAACATACTCTACAATTCGGAGCGTTTGCGGATCGCGTTCGAGCACAATGCGGATTCCGTTGTCGTCGTTTGGCTGCCACTATTTCACGACATGGGACTGATCGGCAATCTGCTGCAACCGCTTTACGCCGGCTGCCGCTCCGTGCTGATGCCTCCGATGCACTTCCTCAAACAGCCGATCCGCTGGCTGCACACGATCAGTCGTCATCAGGCCACGACCAGCGGCGGCCCGAATTTCGCGTTCGATCTCTGCGTAGACGCCATCACTCCGGAACAGCGTGCAACGCTGGATCTTTCCACCTGGAGGGTAGCGTTCAACGGCGCTGAGCGAGTTCGTTTCCAAACGATCGAGCGGTTCAGTGCGTATTTTGCGCCAGCAGGATTTCGCCGCACGGCGTTTTATCCATGCTACGGACTCGCTGAGGGCACGTTGATCGTCACTGGAGGGAGAGTGGCCGAGCCGCCGCGCTTCGCCGCACCTGCCCGAAAGGAGCGGACCGATACGATCAATGGGCGACGTCCGTTATTCGTCGGTTGTGGTAGCGCGCTGCCGGGTCACGACGTACGTATCGTTGATCCTGAAACTGGGCTGGAACAACCGGATACGACAGTCGGCGAGATATGGATTGCCGGTAAGGATGTAGCGTCCGGATATTGGCGACAATTGCCGACCGAGCATGATTTTGCGGCACGCATGCACGGCCAGGGCGACGGCAAGCAGTTTTTCCGCACCGGCGATCTCGGTTTCATTGCTGATCACGAACTCTACATAACGGGACGGCGGAAGGATTTGATTATCATCAACGGCCGAAATCATTATCCCGAGGACCTTGAGGCCACTGTTGCCAGGACCGATCCGAACTTTCTCGCGAACGGATGTGTAGCAGTATCGGTCGACGAAGACGGAAAGGAGCTTGTCTACCTACTCGTCGAGGTCCAATCGGGGCTCATACAGGACTTGGCCGCGCTGCGGGACGCCATCGATCGTGAGCTGGCGTTCGAGCATGAGATCGTTCCTAAGCGAGTGTACTTCGTTCGCCCAAAATCAATCCCGCGCACCTCCAGCGGCAAAGTTCAGCGCCACCGATGCCAGGCGATGATCCGTGATGGGGTCGTGCCAGCGATCGCCTCTGTCTAAGCTGCGCGCTACTGCTCTTCCTCCGTGCTTACGCTTCAGGCTGACCTGAGGCTTTCTCAAAGAACGCACGCACACTGGCAATGACGTATTCGGACTGACGTGGCGTCAGTTCCGCGTAGATTGGCAAGCAGAGCAGTTCAGGCACGAGCGCTTCCGTTATTGGCAGATTGCCTGCCTTATAACCTAGTTCCGCCATGGCCGGGGCGAGATGCAGCGGAATTGACGAATCCATCTGCGCCTCAATGCCCCGGTCGCGCAAATGCGCACCAAGTGCCGCGGCGTTTGCGGTCCGTACCACAAAGCGATGAAATACATGCGATGTGACATCGGGCAGCACTAGCGGCAGATCACCAAGCATTTCGATATATCGGTCCGCGATATCTCGTCGTGCCTGAGTTCCGTCCGCCAGATGCGGTAGCTTCGCGTCGAGCACCGCGCATTGCAGTGCATCGAGGGCACCGGTGCCGGCGAATGCGGTCGAGACACCCCCATCGCGCAGCCATGTGATGTGCTCAGCCAGACCGGCGTCCTGAGTGCAAACCGCGCCGCCCGAGCCGTAACCCCCAAGCGTGCCGCTCGGCTCGAACGAAACGCACACGACGTGGGCACCCGGCTCGCCAGACATGTCATTGCCCAACGTGTCAGGCGCCTGACCCGCGTTCTCAACCAGCCAGAGTCCAAGCCGATCCGCGATCCCGCGCAGCTTGACTATCTGCCCATAGTGCCCGTGCAGGTTGGACGCGATGATCGCTTTCGTGCGCGTCGTGCATTGCGCACCCAAGGTGTCCAGGTCGAGTGAATAGCGGCGAGGATCAATCTCGGCAAATACCGGTCGAGCGCCCGTCAGTCTGATCGCTTGTGCCACGTTGGCCGGGCCATAGGCGGCGCAAACTACCTCGTCGCCTGGGCCGATCCCAAGTGCGGCGAGTGCCAGCCAGAGCCCCGCAAGTTCGCTGCCGACCGAGCGAACATGATCAAGCCCGACCGTCTCACCGAAACGCCGCTCAAACACGCGCGTCCGCTCCTCATCACGGAATCGGCCGCTCAGGATTACCCGGTCAATGGCAAGACGGAATTCCTGCTTATGTGCTTGGTGCTCGGCTGCAGGATCGGTCGACGGGACGCGTAGGGCCCGCGTCGGAAGACCTGGGTCGTATGGGCTCTTTCCATCCTCGAGCATATCGTACGGGCAGGTCATATTGGACGTCATTCCCACCCGCCGCGCGGGATTGCCAAACATGACAGCGCCGTCTTCCACCGACTTTACGACGACGCTCCCCGAGCCGACAAACGCGCGCTCACCTATTTCGACATCGGGTGAGATGACCGCGCCTGCGCCGACAATGGCACCCGCACGGATGATCGGGCCGGCCAGGCATTCCTTGGCCCGTTCGCAGGTCGGATGGAGCACGTTCGTCGTCGTGACGGCAGGGCCGATCCACGCTCCCTCCTCCACAATCGTATACTCACCAAGGCCGACCTTGCCCTGCACCCGCACCCCGTCGCCGATCTGGCAATGGTGTTCGACCAACGTATCTGTTCCGATGGAAACGTGGTCGCCCAGCACCGTGTGTTCTCGTACCCAAACGCTATGGCCAAGATGACAACCGCGTCCAATCCGCACGCCAGCATAGACGACCGAGTGAGTGCGTACAATCGTATCATCGCCTAGCAAGGTGGTCTGCGAGCGGCCAATCTCACCTTTAGGCGGATAGCCTATGATACAGTAATCCTCGATGCTAACGTTCCGCCCTAGCACGACGCCAGGGTGAATGCGCGCTGTCGGCGCGATGCGGCAGCTCGGATCGATTGACTCCGATTGGGCGACCATGCCGGCTTCTCTCTTCGTGCGTCATCATGCAAGGTTACTATCATTGTTTTCAGCCAGCAATATATCAGCAGGCCGGAACAGGGGCGCCGTAGCGCATAATTCTCGCGATCCAGCCACGTTGAGGCGTTCGCCTCTCCCCTTCACCGGCAATGAATTCACTGATGAACAGACCGGCATAATCCGCACGGCGCGCGGTCTGGAACGTCTCCAGACCGGCCGGGCCGATTTGTCGGTCCACCTAATCCATAACGATCGTTTAAATCTCCGGCAGCTTCACGCGATCAGCTGTGGAGGCCTGCTCGTGTTCATCGCAGATCTCCTCTCGGTGGCCTTCCTTGCGCAGAAGACCCTGAAACCCCAGCCTCTTGGTTTATTACAGGTTGGCTAGCATCCATTGATGACAGGTGTCCCATGATGGACGATTTGCTGATGTTGCTGCCGGCTGTAGGGAATTGAAGTCAGCAAGTATGGCTTGTTTTGTTCTACCCGTGAAATTGATCCGCGTATTTTGGCTCGTACCCCATTTCACATGATCGAAGTGTACGTGCCACAATGAAGGCACTCCCGCTCGAAATCCCCCGCCGGTTCCATGCTGTATATTGGAAACTTGTTTCCCCTTCACGTTCAGACCGCGTGAGCCACTACCAGTCGATTTACCTTCGCTTTCATATTGGCTCTCCCCCCTTTGACGTATCTTTGTCTCTGCCTGTTTCTTCAGGGCCGACTCGCTTGTTGTGGGCTTGATTTTCATCTGCCTCGACATCTCTCGGCCGAGTTCCTCGCCGTATTTGCTTTTGAGTGCCGTCGAGAGTTCGTCGCTCGCCCCCTTTTTCAATAGTGTTTCAATCGTTACAATCCTTGGCACGCGCGCGACATGCTGCGGCTGCGGCTGCGGCACGTGACCTGGCACGACGACGACCTGTTGTGGTACCGCCACCGGAATATCGGTGATGGTGGCGACCTGGGTCGGGTAATTGCGCTCGTACTCCTCCCGGCGGCGCAGCGGCCCTTCGATCCAATCCCATAACGTGGGCAATGGCCGTGGGCGGTACGCCTGTGGAACCTCGAAGTCGTCGTCCTCACCCATGCGCTGGATGGACGAGGCTATGGGGTGGGAGTGAGGCATTCGCACCGAGGGAATTGGCACTGTTGGCCGATTTGTCTGGGTTGAGGCCACTGGCTGGCGCTGGACTGCTGCCGTATTGTTGGCCCACTTGACCGGGGGTATCGGGGTCGAGGGCCGAGGGTGCTGGGCTGGCGCGTTGGTCTTCGGCTGCTTGGCGCCTGGGAGCTGGCGCTGCGGATGATTAGATCGCTTTGGGTCCATGGAGTGCTCCTCGCGACAAACCTTAGGTCGCTTGGGCTGTTGAAGGGTGCGGCCGGATAGGCTCGGCGTTGATCGACCGCGCGGCGGCCGCGGTGGCCGCCCCACCGCTTGCATATAGCACAGCTTCTCCCGACCGCATTCTTGTGCAATGCGTTTTGCTTTCTTCGGTCGGTCCGTCCTGAACTGGCGGTGGCAGGTATGTTTAGCTTTGGGGCAGGTTTCTCCACAGGTCGTGCACTCCGTAAAACTCGCGAGTCATGGGCCGTGACTGCCCCGCCCGAGCCGCGCCAGGGCGACCGCGCGATCCTTGGCGCGATCGGGCGCGGCGAACTCAGCCACGAGGAAGGCCAAGCCATCGCGGCCGTTGTGGAGCAGCAGCGCAGGGCGATCGAGACGGTGGAGCTGGCCGAACGGATCGAACCGCCGATGCCGGCGCGGCGTTCGTGGTGATCGGAGGCCTGCCAGAGACCGTGCATTACCGCGCGGCTACACATCTACGTTAACTGGACGTCGACGGAGCGGCCCGCCGCGTAAGAACTTCATCGTGGGGAACGGCGGGTCATGGACAGCTCGGAGAGCATCGGCCAATACACCTGCATTATCGCGAAAATGTAGGCGGTGCTGATACCAAACAGCAGCATGCCATCCGCTGCCTCCAGCGCTCCCATCATTCGCCAGTGCTGTTGCAGCATCAGCCCCGAAGCGCCCCGCGTTGTGATCGAGTTCGACGGAATAGAGGATTGCATCCTGAGGCGAGTCCAGCGCACCAAGCCATACATACGCCGCCGCCCAGATCGCGGCCTCTAACCCGTGTAGCGCCGCCAGCAGCAGTCCGACCGCTCCGACCAAGCCGATCACTATCGGGATCACGTGGCGTGGCCCGAGTTTCCAGGTCTCCAGACACATCCTGATCCTGAACTCCGTAAGGGCCATCATCACCACCCCCGTCGCGTGGATTGCCACAGTCAGTGCGACGAGCAACAGAGCCCAAGTCCAGTTGGCGGTTTCCAACAGATACATCCCCCAAAGCGACGTGTAACCCGGTTATCCGACAGAACCGCCGCTCGAGCGAGTTACAGACAACCCCGCCGTATTTGCGAAAGTCAAAAAATTCTGCAGCGTGGCAGTGCCAACTGTCGATGGATGCGCCGGGCGCTCCGGGCAATGCTGACTCGCGGCACGCCAAGTTCTTTATGAAGCCCGTGACCTTTGACCAATGTGCTGCTGGACTTCACCAGATCGGCCCACGCGATTTCACGCTGAAGGATTTGGTGCAATAGTCGCATCGGTATGAAGGCTCGCCGAGGTTGGACAGTTGTTTGAGTTGTACCCTGTCGAAGATATCCCACCCGGATGCCCTTATGGCGGAAGCTCGTACAGATCGAGTGTGATGTCCTCGCCGTCGATGCCGACCTCAAGCACCCGATTGACCAGGTCGTTCGGCAAGGTCACCGCCTCGAGCGACGCGCGGAACAGTGTGGCCTGCAGGACCAGATCGACATTCGGCACGATGACGATTAGACCGGCATGCAGTGGGGTCGTCGCGTAGATTTTCCGGAAATCGCCGGCATTGTTGGTCACCAGCACGAAATCACCGTCTGCCGCGTGGCGCGCGACATTCCAGTCTTTCCAGCCGGCCTTGCCGATGCGAGCGACGTGGTGGGCTTCGTGGCCGGCGGCGCTCGCAACCGACATCAGATCGATGCTGAGGCACTCATCGATGAGAAACCTCATCCTGCCTCGGCCGCAACCAGCTTGCGCCGGATCCGCCGGACCGGCGCGGCGCCGTGCCAGGGCTGGGTACGCGGACGCCCGCGCGCCGGGTAAGCTGCGGCATATAGCGGCGCGAGACGCACCATTTCGGTCGTGAGGCGCGGATAGGCCTGGCGCAGCCCGGCTTCGGCCTCGCCACTCTCCAGCTGCGCGGCGATCGCGCGCACCGGCACCCGCGTGCCGCGGAAGACCGGATCGCCGCCCAGGATATCGGGATCGGTCACGACCAGCTGGCGTGCGCGGCGGAGCTCGCGCAGCGCGGCCGCAAGTTCTCGACGCGGTTCGCGTAAATCAACTTTGATCAGCCCGCCCTCGAGCGATACGGTGCTGCGTTGCGCATCCGTCAGCGCCTCGAACAGTTCACGCCGCAGCCCGGGCACCATGCGATCGGCCAGCCGCCGCTCGAGCGCGAGCGACATCAGCGCCCGCAAATCGAGCAGGCGCGTTGCCTGGCCGGCGCGCCGCCCGGTGGTCGCCGGCACGGTCTTCTTGTCGATCGCGTTGTTCACCGCCTTCAGCGACAGCCGCGTTAGAACGGCGGCCTCGGCCGGGGTGAACAGCGGGCTTTCATGAGTTTGCATGATAAATATTCTCCAGTTGGAGATTATATACCATTTTGGTCCCGCCGCAACGACGGCGGCCGGATTCCTCAGCCGGCCCATGTGCCCCCTCCCGGCGCGCCGCTTGCTGTTTAAGCCTTCGGGGTAGCTCTTATTTTCTCCGCCGGCGCGCAAAGCCCAGATCGTGCGGCTGAGATGCAGATCGCCGGTCTTGGCCTTGGCCACCATGCCGTGGAAGCAACCGCCGGGCGAGGTGCGGAAATACTCCGTCGGTTTCGACGAGACGATGGCGAGAGCAATTGCCGCCTCCTCGCGGCCCATGGCGATGCGGGCCTTGCTCCACAGCGATTTCGGGACACCGCGATCGTGGCGCAGCCAATCGGCGGTATCGACGATTTCGCGCCAGGTCGGCGTGGCGTTCATCAGGTAGGGCCGCAGGCACGGCGCCAGCCGCACCAACTCGTCGGTGCCGAGCCGCATCACCGTGCCGCGGTCTTCTCGCACCGCGCCCGTTGCGGCAAGCGCGCTCAATGCCGAGCGCACCGCGCTTCCATTGGCCGGGCGACGAATTTCTGCTTGGGCGGGCATGCGTGGCCGGTCCAGGGTGGCGCGGTCCTTGCTTGCCCTGACGCCGCCGCAGTCCAGGGAGACAGGGCATGAACGACGCCAAGACGGAGCTCGGCCGCAGGATCCTGGCGATCAAGCAGGAGAAGCAGCTTACCTGGGCGCAGATTGCCGCCGTACTCGGCTACTCGCCCACCTGGGCCTGCGCGGCCTGTCTCGGGCAGATGTCGATGACGCCGGAGACTGCGGAAAAGGCAGCGCAGTTGTTCGGTCTGGACGCGCCCGATATTGCGCTGCTGCAGCAGATCCCGTATCGCGGATCGCTGCCCGGCGCGGTGCCGACCGATCCGCTGATCTATCGGTTCTACGAGCTGGTGATGGTCTACGGTACCACCTGGAAAGAGCTGATCCAAGAGGAGTTCGGCGACGGCATCATGAGCGCGATCGACTTCGACATGGCGCTGGAGCGCCAGCCGGATCAGAAGGGCGATCGGGTGAAGATCACGATGTCGGGCAAGTTCCTGCCATATCGGCGGTACTGAGCTGCCCAATTTCCGCTCACCGACAGGGCGGCGACGGCACTATTCCGCGGCAGCAACGCCCGGCTGTGCTGGCGCGACATTCAGCTCGCGCAGCCGCGGCGCCACGTCGCGGCCGAACAGACTGATGTTCTCCACGGTATCCTTGTGGTCCAGGAACCCGCCCTGACCGAAGAACAGCAGATGGCCGACGCCCCCCATGCGGTCGCTGAACGCCTTGATCTGCGCGTAGACATCGTCCGGCGTCCCGGCAAATATCGTATCGGTATCCATGAACTGCTGCACCGTCGCGCGGCGATGATCGATCGTATTGCCCTGTCGATCCTTCACGATGCGATGCGCGCGCGCGCCGGCCTGCATGATCGCCACATTGGCGCCGATCGAGTTGTAGCCCGGCGGATTGGTGAACGGCTCCGCCACCACCGGCGCGGTGCGCACGTAATCCGCGATCTGATCGGCGCGACGCAGACCTTCGTCGCGTGTCGCGCCGACGCCGACCACCGCGGCATAGGCCATGCGATCCGGTCCCGCCTCCCAACCCAGTTCGTGCGCCCGCTGGCGATACGCATCGTACATCGGCTTCGCGGTGCCACCCGACAGCAGTGTCCCAACCACGTGCCCGCGTTCGGCTGCGAGCGTGCCGGTACCGACGCTCATCCCGGTCATCCAAACCGGCGGCGTCGGCTTCTGGATCGGTTTCGGCCAGATGTTGACGCTGCGGTACTGGAAGAACTCGCCCTCCCAGTTGAACGGGCCGTCGTGGGTGGAAAGCGCCTTCAGGATCAGGTCGTGCGCTTCCCAGTAACGCCGCATCAGCGTCGCGGGGTTGCTGTTCGCCGGCTGGATCTCATACGGCGCGCCCTTCACCAGCCCCATCTCCAGCCGTCCGCCGGACAATACGTCCAGCCAGGCCATCTCCTCCGCCACGCGCACCGGATCGGGCCGGTTGGCGATTGGCGTGCCCAGCGACAGCAGGCGTGCGCGTTTCGTTTCACGAGCGATGATCGCCAACGCCATCGGCGCGGACACCGTCATGCAGGTCGCCGTGCTGTGGTGCTCGTTCACCATGATGTCGAGCCCAACCTCATCGCACAGCGCGAACTCGTCCAGATAGCGGTTCAGCAGTCCGTGCGCGGTCGGCGGATCGAAGTTGCTGGACGGCAGCACCACGCGCAGCGTGCCGCGCTGCAATCCTGCCTCCCATGCCGGATGATAGGCCATCTCGGAAAAATACCAGCAGCGCATGGTGCGATCCCCCGTGCGATCAATGAATGTCGGCGAAGCGCGACAGATGGTCGACGAATTCCTCCGGCTGCTCCCAGTGCGGGAAATGCCCGGCATCGGGAATGAGCTCCAGCCGCGCGCCGGGGATCTCGCCGCGCCAGGCCTCGCCGTATTCCGGGCGTACGATGCCATCCTGCTCGCCCCATAACAGCAGCGTCGGCAGATCGATCCGATGCAGCCAACGTTTGAGCCGGGGATTGTGCATGTATGGCTTCCAGCCGAATGTCGCGAATGCCTCGCGGCCACGCGCGATGCCGGCGAGTTCGGTTTCCGGCAGTTGCGCAAGGTCGGTTTCGCCCTTCGCCGGATCGGCCCACGCGAGACGCAGGTATTCCTCCCGCGAGATGGCGTGCATGTCGGCAATGTCGCGTTCCAGCACGCCGCCCACCTTGATCCCCAAAGGGGCGGCCAGCACCACGCAGGCGATGCGCTGTGTGTCGCGCACCATCATTTCAGCAGCGACCCAACCGCCGAAGCACGCGCCGACCAGGATGCCGTCCCGCAGTTCCAGTGCCCCCACCAGATCCAGATACAGATAGGCCAGGTCATCGACCGTGCTGCACCAGTTCGGCAGCGCGGAGTTGCCCCAGCCGGGATGGCTCGGCGCAATCACGCGATAGCGGCGCGCCAGCAGATCGAGCCACGGACGGCTCGGTTGCAGCCCCTCGCCGGGGTGCAGGAACAGCAACGGCCGGCCGGTGCCGCGCATCTCAATTTCCAAGGTAACACCGGCAATCGAGATCGACCGTATCATGCATCCGCCTGTGCTGCTGCAGTCGCTGACGCCGATTGTGACTGGTGCCGACGACTACCTCAACCCCGCTCCTCAATCATTGCACTACGGTACGGCGATGCTGCCGCGCGAATCTGCCGTGTTCTGCGATTTCAGCCGTGGGCATGCGGTCTCGAGCAGCGCAAAATTCCGCCCAGCCCCGCCAGCGCAATAACGAAGATGCCGGCGGCCGGAGGCTCGGGCACGCTGCCGAACGTGCAAGGACTGTTGGCACCCGACGTCTGATCACCTTCCACATCAGTGCAGGCGACGACCGGCACGGTCTTCCCCACTCCATAGGTCGGCGTGCCGATGAAACCCAGGCCCAGCGGGAACGGGGTCTGCAATGGCGTCCCCGGAAGTTGCGAGTTGGCGAAACCGCTGCCATCGAACAGTGCGGCAGACGTGACACCGGAGCTGAAGTCGAACTCGACCGAGAATGGCGGAGCGTAGGCGCAGCGATTATCGCAACTGTTATAATTGAACGCCAGGTCAAATGAATCTCCTGGCCCGAACAGACCCGGCGTGAAGCTGTACTGGACCATAGCCCCGGTCGGCGTAAGCAGCGTGGTCGTCGGACCTCTTCCGGTTATCCCGTCAGGCGAACTGCCGCTGATCAATGTCCCATCCAATATGGAATTGGCAGCAAGTGAGCGGACCTTGAACCCGATCAACGACTGTGTGGTCGCCGAGTTGGCGAAATTGAAACTGATGTCGCAAGTGCCGGACCCGACGGCACACTCGCCCGGTGCATGATCGACCTGGGCGGTCACTTGCGCCAGAGCAATGGTGAAAAGCGGATTTTGGGCAGTCGTTTTCTGCGTCGGCAGCATCTGATCGGTAGCGGTACCGACGGGAGCGCAGTTGTTCGGACCAATCTGGCAGAAATTGCTGGGAACGGTCCTCCCCACGCTCTGCATCAGGTTCAGTGGGCTGCTCAATGATGTCCCGTCCACATGCTGCAATCCAAGATTGTGTCCGAGCTCGTGCGCCATCGTATCGAGTGCCGGAAGCTGGCCAGTGTTGAGATTGGGCAGAGTTGGAATGATCACGCCGTTGCCGCCGATGAAGGCCGTGCCATAAACGCCGACGCTGTCGCTGCGGGTCAGATGGTCCACGAACCATACGTTGAGCGTCGTCGGATTACTGCTCTGGCCGTGGCCCGGCCCGTACATGAGCTGATGCGCCAGATCGGTTGGTGTCCCGGTCGGATAACCTGAGGCGATCGTGATGGTAGGGTTGAGAAACCCCTGGGATGACGTCGTGTCGTCGAACTGCACCGCCGGCAAAAAAGCGAACCCAAGCCCTGCCTGGTCCCACACCGCATTCACTGCCGTCTCGTCGGTCGCCAAATTGGCGAGCGAAGCGCAGCTTGTGCCGGTGGCGTTACAGACGTCGATCGGTTGGATCGTGATGACACTGGTCACCGGCAGAGCTGGGATGCTGATATTGGTCGCCTGCGCGACACCGGCCACGATCAACTGTGTCGCGACGCCGGCACAGATGAGTGCGTTGCGAAAAGTCTGCATAGCCAGCCCCCTGTCGCTTTATTTAGGATAAAGCAACAAATTCGCAGCGGATACAAGAGGCTCGAAGCGCCGCAGGCTGGTTATGATCGTGGATGGAACGCCAACGGCCCCGCCGAAACGCGCCGGCCTACTCCACCCGTTCGGCCAGCTTCGCCAGGTAATGCGCCGTATCGCCGAACAGCCGCTCGATCACCATGCATCGACGGAAGTAGTGGCCGACGGCGAGTTCCTCGGTCATGCCGATACCGCCGTGCAATTGCACCGCGTTCTGCGACACAAAGCGTCCAGCCTGGCCAATGCCCACCTTGGCCATGGCGATGTTGTGTGCACGCTCGTCGGCGTCCGGTTCGTCCACCATCATCGCTGCCAGCATCGCCATGGAGCGCCCCTGCTCGAGCGACATCAGCATCTCCGCCAGTCGATGCTGCACCACCTGGTTGGACCCGATCGTCCTGCCAAACTGTTCGCGCGTCCGGCTGTATTCCAGCGTCATCGTGTGCAGCGCTTCCATTGCTCCGACCGACTCAGCCGAGGTCGCGGCGATACCCGTCTCGATCACCCGTTCGATCAATGGCAGCGCCATGCCAATCTCGCCCAGCACCGCGTCCTGCCCCACCTGCACGCCCGACAATGACACTTCTGCCGCGCGTTGTTCGTCGCGCATGGTGTAGCCTCGCCGAGCCACGCCTTCAGCGCCGGCGTCCACCAGGAACAGCGTGATGCCGTCCGCATCGTCGCGCTCGCCGGAGGTGCGAGCGCTTACCACCAGCATGTCGGCGCAGTCGCCGTGCGTGACCACGCTCTTGGCACCATCCAGCACCCAGCCCGGACCGCCGCGCTTCGCCGTGGTCATCACGTCGGTCAGGTCGTAGCGCGCCTGCCGTTCACCGTGCGCGAACGCCAGCTTCATGCTGCCATCGGCAATTGCCGGCAGAACTTTTGATCTTTGTGCCTCGGTCCCACCCAGGCGCACCGCTGTGCCGCCCAGCACCACCGTCGCCAGATAAGGTTCCAGGATCAGCGATCGGCCGAACGCCTCCATCACCAGCATGATCTCGACCGCGCCGCCGCCGAACCCGCCATACGCCTCGGCGAACGGCAGCCCGAGCAGCCCTAGCTCGGCGTACTGTGACCACATCGCGCTGCTCCAGCCGATCGGCTCCTTGCAGTAGTTCTTGCGCTGCTCGAACGCGTAGCGATCGGCCATCAGCCGATCGACACTGTCCTTCAGCAGGCGTTGTTCATCGGAAAGATCGAAATCCATCTGGCGCTCCCGTTATCCTGTCATTGCGAGAAGGCAAAGCCGGCGACGCGATCCGGCTTGCGGAGTGCGCGCACCACTGGCCCGAGATTGCTTCGCTTCGCTCGCAACGACAGCGTCTCGCAATGACGGCGTACTGTTGTCGGCGTACTGCCGGACTAAAGCCGCAGCACCGCCTTGGTCAGGATGTTCTTTTGAATCTCGTTGGTGCCGCCATAGATCGACGCTGCGCGCAGGAACAGATAGCTGCCGGTGGCCTGCGTCGCCCACTCCGGTCCGACATCCGGTTCGTTCGACAGCGCAGCCAGTTCCTCGGCCCAGATCGGCATCGACATCGGACCGCCGACGTCCATCGCCAGTTCCGTTGTCGCCTGCAGCAGTTCGGTGCCCTTCACCTTCAACACCGACGACAGCGGATCCGGCCGCCCATCGCGCGCCTTTTCGTGCGCCGACACCACACGGTACTGGGTGATCTCCAGTGCCTTCATGTCGACTTCCAATTGCGCGATGCGCTGACGGAACGCCGCATCCTCGATCAGCGGCCGTCCATTCTCGCGGACATTGCGCGCCATATCCTTCGACGCCTTCACCCGCTCCTTCGATTTGCCCAGCCGCGCGATTCCGGTGCGCTCGTTACCAAGCAGGAACTTCGCCACATCCCAGCCACGATTCTCCTCGTAGACGCGGTTCTCAACCGGGACGCGCACGTCGTCGAAGAACACCTCGTTCAGATGGTGGCTGCCGTCGATCGAGATGATCGGCCGCACCGTGATGCCCGGCGTCTTCATGTCCACCAGCAGGAACGAAATGCCCTCCTGCCGCTTCGCCGCGTTCGGGTTGGTGCGAACCAGGACAAAACACCAGTCGGCGTGATGCGCGGTCGAGGTCCAGATCTTCTGCCCGTTCACCACGTAGTGGTCGCCGTCGCGCTTCGCCGCGGTCTTCAGCGATGCCAGGTCGGACCCGGCGCCCGGCTCGGAGAAGCCCTGGCACCACCAGTCATCCAGGTTGGCCACGCGAGGGAGAAAGCGCTTCTTCTGTTGCTCGGTGCCGAACTGGATCAGCACCGGACCGATCATGGTGATGTTGAACGAGGACAGCTCGGGCGCCGGTGCGACCTGGTTCTCCTCCAGGAAGATCATCCGCTGCACAGCCGACCAGCCGGGACCGCCCCACTCCTTCGGCCACGCAAGCGCCGCCCAGCCCCGCTTGTTCAGGATGCGCTGCCACGCCACGGTGTCCTGCTTGCGCGGACCATAGCCGAGGCGCATGCGCTCGCGGATCTCAGCCGGCAGATTGTCACGGATGAAGGCGCGCACCTCCTCGCGGAATGCCTGTTCCTCGGGTGTGAAGCGCAGGTCCATCGGCCGATCCTCCATACTGACCAGTAGCTCTTGTCGCGACTGTGCCAGCCGCGGGGTAGCGGTGCAATCCGCGGGGCTTCGCCCCATAGGCGCTAGGATAAGCAGTGGTGATGCCAAATCGCTTCCCCTCCCCTTGTGGGAGGGGTAGGGGGAGGGGTTCCCACACCTCCATCTGTCGGCGTTCAACCCCTCCCCCTACCCCCTCCCACAAGGGGAGGGGGAAGAATTCATCCGCGTACGCCACTTATCCTAGCGCCTATGGGGGCTTCGCCCGGGCGCTGCCCTCTGGACTCCCGCCAAGGGCGACGCCCTTGGAACCTTTCACTTTCGACCGGTGGGGGTGGGGGATAGCCGCGCCTGGCATCGCCAGACTCGGCTATGCCCCACCCCCACCGGTCGAAAACGATTGGATTGCAAAGGCGACTGCCTTTGCTGGAGGTCCAGGAGGCAAAGCCGCCTGGCGGGTTTCAGGGCGGAGCCCTGACCCACCACCATTCATCCTTCCAGGCCTGCATCGGGGGTGATATCGACGGGGGATGAGTGGTGCACGAATAGCCGGCCGTAATGAACCTTGCCCGTGTGGCAGCGGGCGCAAGTACAAGTTCTGCTGCGGCGCGGCGCCGCGAGCGATGGCAACCGTACGTGAGGCGCGGCCGCATCAGCAGGCAAGCGTGCCGGTGGCAGAATCGTATGTGCAGCTTGCCGGTCGCCTGACCGAGGCCGGCAATCTTCGTGGCGCGATCGATGCGCTGGACAAGGCAGTGGCGCTCCAGCCTAATCACCCTGCCGCCCACTACAATCTCGCCCTCGCCTGTCTCAATGCCGGCATGCTGCCGCGTGCTGTCGCCGGGTTCCGTCGCGCGATCGAGATCAAACCGGATTTCGCGCACGCGTACTACAACATGGGCCTCGCATTGGAGCAGCTTGGTGAACACCAGAATGCAATCGCCGCCATTCGGCGCGCCACGACGCTGGCACCGAAAATGGCGGACGCTCATGGCCACCTGGCCCATCTGCTCCACGCGCGAGGCAACCGCGCCGAAGCCATCCAGGCCTACAAGCGCGCTGCGTCAGCGGACCCGCGGACGACAGCGGGGCGCCTCTATCAGGCGCGGGCGCTGATGGCGGAGGGGCGGAGCGCCGAAGCTGAATCGTGCTTGCGACATGCCATCGCGTTGGACCCCACCAGCAGCCTGGCGCATTGGCAGCTCGCCAATCTGTTCGACGAGACCGGCCGCTTCGAAGAGGCGCAGGCATTGCATCGTCGCGCGATCGAGCTCGATCCCGCCCAGATCCCCGCCTATCACAATCTTCTGGCGAGCAAGAAGGCGCGCGACGCCGACCGCCCCATGCTGGAGCAGATGCAGCGTCTGCTGGATCGGCCGGAGCTGACGATCCAGCAGCGGATGCAACTCCTGTTTGCCATCGCGAAGGCGCACGACGACCTCGCGGAGTACGGCCTCGCGATGCGCCGTTTCGACGAGGCGAACAGGCTTCGCCAAAAACTCGCCCCGTTCCGCCGTGATCAGGTGGCCGGTGCGTTCGACTGGTTGATCGAGACGTTCACCGCGAACCTCTTTTCGCGCCACGCGGCTCTTGGTGCGGCAGACGCGCGCCCGGTCATGATCCTGGGAATGCCTCGATCCGGAACGACCCTGGTTGAGCAGATCATCTCGAACCACCCCCTGGTCGGGGCTGGTGGCGAGCTGACTTTCTGGACCAAAGCAGCCGCGCCGCTCGTCTCGCCGCACCTGCCAGAACAGATTGCCGCCGAGGCGTCTGGTCTCATCGCCGCCTATCGCGCTGAACTCGATCGCGTCGCGCCCAAGGCGGCACGCGTCATCGACAAAACCCCCCTCAATTTCCTGTGGATCGGTCTGATCCACCTGCTGTTCCCGCAGGCGCGCTTCGTTCATTGCCGGCGCAACCCGGTGGACACCTGCCTATCGATTTACACCACGCTGTTCGGGGTACCGACGGATTACGCGAGCGACCGGGGCGACCTGGTGTTCTACTACCGTCAGTATCTCAGGCTCATGGAACACTGGCGTGCGGTTTTGCCAACCGGTGCCATGTTCGAGGTGCAATATGAGGAGCTGATCGCCGATCCGGAACCCTGGACCCGCGCGCTGGTTGAATTCTGCGGCCTCGACTGGGACCCGGCCTGCCTGCACCCGGAGGCCAATCGGCGAACGGTGCAAACCGCCAGCCTGTGGCAGGCGCGCCAGCCGATCTACCGCAGTTCGGTCGAGCGCTGGCGCCGCTATGAGCCGTGGCTCGGCGAACTCCAGGAGCTGCTGCCTGACCAGGCCTGATCAGTCTTGGTGCTCAAATCTCACCACAGCGTTGGCCGCTGAAAGCGCCGCCGCGTCGTCGGATCGCGGGAGTTCGTCCCGCGGCAGCAACTCGCTCAACACACCCAGCCAGGGTTGGTAATTGCGCCAGCGCTCGAGCGAACTGCGATAGACCGGTTGGCGCGCCTGCCACACGCTGGCGGTCGTCACGACGCGTTGGTTGCTCTCCGGGTGCATGCAGGCATCGTCCCAATCCAGGCCGCAGAACGCGATCAGCCGCTGTGTCGCGGCTTGGCGATCGGCAACCAGGGTCTCGTAGTCCACCTCCAGGAAGCGGTCGGCCGGCAGAACGGCGCGCCAGTGATCCATCAGACGTTCGTACTGCCGATACTCCCAGACCAGATCGCCCCGGTCGCTGGCGAAGCCCATGCGCCGGAGGAAATACGTGCAATAGATCGACAGGCAGGTATCGACCGGGTGACGCCGGCAATGGATGATCCGGGCGCGCGGGAACACCAGATGCATCAAGCCGAGCCACATGAAATTATGTGGCAACTTGTCGGTGACCCGCGCGGCGTTCGGCGCGATCCGACGCAGCACCGCGCGATAGTCGTCCGCCAGAAGATCGGTCGGCGCCTTGGCAAGGTTGCCGGGGCCGCCATTCTCCCAAGCTTGCCCGCGTTGCAGCCAGAATTCCAATTCGCCGCCGCCCGCAATCAGTGGATGGCTGGAGATGACCTGCTCGACCAGCGTGGTGCCGGAGCGCGGCATGCCGAGAATGAATATCGGCCTTTCGTCATCCACGCCGAGGCCGGCATGGTGCGCGAAGAACTCAGGGGTGAAGCGCGCAATGAGCTGGTCCACCCAAGCCGCCTGCCCGGCCCGGTCATAGCTGGACCGAGCCTTGCTGATGCGATTTGCGGCATCGAAGTGCCGGATGGCCGTCGCGTAGTCCTTCAGGTCGTCGAACGCCTTGCCGAGGGCGTAGTGCAATCTCCTGCGGGCAATGTCGCTGAGCGGGCCGGTTTCAGCCATGGCCGTCATGCGCGCGACGAGCGGGCGGTCGGCCTCGGTCACCCGCCTTGCGAGGACCCGGGAGTGATAAGCGCCGATAGCCCCGGGCGCCAGTTCGATCGTGCGGTCGCAGTGTGACACGCCCTCGTCGAGCCGCCCCATGAAAATCAGGATATCGCCCAGCAGCCATTCGGCATCGGCGCTGGCTGGATCGAGCGCCAGGACACGCCGCACCGCTGCCGCGGCTTCGGCATATTTCCCTTCCACGACCAGGGCATTCGCCGATTGCAGGCGTCCCCATGTCGTGTCGTTGGCGGCCCGGCGATAGCAATCGGCCGCCTCGGCCGTATCCCCCCGAGCGTTCAGCAGTTCGGCCAGCCTGGCTGATGCCCTGCGTAGCGCAGCGCCGCACGAGATCGCCGCGCGGTACGCCGCGATCGCCTCCTCGTCATGGCCTTGATCGTGGAGCGCTACTCCGAGCCGGAAATGTGCCTGGCCGAAATCGGGTTGCAGGCTCACCGCCTGCCGCAGCCGCTCGATCGCCTCCGACTGGCGGTTGGCCTTGGCGTAGAGCAGGCCGATATTGTAGTGCGCGATCGGATTGGTCGGAGCCAGGCGCACGGCCATCTGAAGCGCCGTTATCGCCTCGGATCGGCTGCCGGCCGCCTCATGACGTGCGGCCTGATTGAGCCAGGCCTGGGCTGACTGGCCGGCTTGCTTCGCCGCTGCCGGCGCTCCGTCTGTCGGCGGGTCCGCAGCGTTGGTCTGGCCATGCCTGACCACCTGCTGGAGCGGGGAGTACCGACGCCAGGAACCGGCCCGCGTCGGTCACCGGTCCGATGGATGCTGCGGCCGGCGGCATGCGGAGACCGGGTGGCGCAGGATCAGCGCGCGCGGTTGGCAGGTTGCTGCCGCAGCAATGCTTGTATTTCCGCCCGCTGCCGCACGGACATGGCTCGTTGCGAGCTCTGTTCGAGGGCTCAGTCGGGCGAGAGATCGGCTGGGACTTATTCATCCCTGTCATACTAGCAGCAGTCTGAATGAGCATGGAACGGATGACACGATGCTCATGACGCCCGTCATTTGCCGGCAAGAGCTGCGTCGGAGACGTCATGGTGAGTTGTCGGACTTCTTTACAATATTCCTTCCCCGTAATCTGTTTTCCCCAACCAAGGTCTTGAAATTGCGCGCATATCAAACTTGGCAAGGGGCTTGCATAACCTGTAGTGCGATGGAACCCGGGCATGCGGCTTGGAGTTGCCGGCGTTCACGGAACGGAGAGGAGCACTCATGAACTACAGAAACATCCTGCTTGCGACGACCATGGTGGCCGGTGCCGCCTTGGCGCTCGCTCCTACGCAGGCGCGGGCGAGCGTTTGTCCCACGACCAGCTTTTCGCCTGGCGGCTGCAACCTGACCATCACCTTCAGTGGCAGTGGCACAACCACAGCCTTTGGCCCCGAGACCAACTACGATGGCGTTGAAGACGCGCTGGTCGGCGTGGTCAACAACACCAGCCATGTGATCAACAGCTTCAAGATCAGCGGCTCGGGCATCTTCGGGTTCGACGGCGACGGCATCAGCGTCTTCGGCGGCGTCAACCCGCCGGTGGTGGTCGCTCCCGGTAACCCCGACACCACTGGCTACGGCGGTCCGCTTGGCTTCTTCACCAACATCTCCGGCAACACCGGCACGGTGAACTTCTTTGGTGGCCTGGCGGCCGGCTCGAGCACCTTCTTCTCGCTGGAAGAGGCGATCAGCCTCACCAGCACGATCACCATCCACCCGACACCGGAGCCGGCCAGCATGGCCCTGCTCGGCGTTGGCTTGGCTGGGCTTGGCCTGGCAAGCCGTCGGCGCCGCCGCGGCTGACTTTAGCGGTCTCCGGGCGGCTACAACCGCTCGGGGCGCCCGACAAAGCTACCAAACCCGTCCCCTTGCAAAGGGGGCGGGTTTTCTTTTTTGCGGCCCGGCGATCCAACGATGGCCATCGCAAACCGGGACCCACAGCGAACAGTCCGCCATGTCCATCGCCGGCTGGTATCAGGAGACCGCGCCGGCTGTCGAACCATCGTCGTGTCCTACCTCCGTCCGGTTTCGATCGTCGGACGTGCGACCCGGATGTGCTTCGATGAAGCGGCGCAGCGCAGTGCCGACGCCGGCGACGACGCTGCCCCAGTCACCGGGCGTTGGCTGACGGAACAGCCGGGCGGTGCTGTACCACGGGCTGTCCTCGCGTCCGCGCAGCCAGCGCCAGCAGGCATCGGACCGATTGAGCACCCACACGGGCTTGCCCTGCGCTCCCGCGAGATGCGCGACCGCCGTGTCCACGCTGATCACCAAATCGAGTGCCGCGATCAGCGCCGCCGTGTCGGCAAAATCGTGCAGGTCGTCGGTGAAATCATGCACCGGTAGCCCGCTCGGCGCGGCGAGGACCTGAGCCGCGGCTTCGCCCTTCTGCAAGGAGACGAAGCTGACGCCGGGCACGGCGGCGAGTGGCGCAAACCGGTCGAGCGTCATCGAGCGGCGCCGGTCGGCACCCATCTTCGGTGCACCGGCCCAGACCAGACCCGCGCGAATGCCCGGCAGCATCGCCAGCCTCTGCTGCCAGGCGGCGCAGTCAACTGGATCAGCCATGATATAGGATCCCGCGGCGGGGATCGTCCCGAGCGTCGTGCCCAACGCCAACGGCAAACTCATCAGCGGACATTGCAGATCGAACGCCGGCAACGGATCGCCGCGCACCACGAGCTGCGTCACGCCGGCAAGCCCCGCCAGTAGCCGCGCGAGCGGACGCGGTACTTCCAGCACGACACGGGCGCCACGTGCCGCTACCGCTGCGGTGAATCGACAGAACTGCAACGTATCGCCGATGCCCTGTTCCGCGTGCAGCAATATGGTCCGGCCGACCAACGGCTGGGCCCCGAGCCAGAGCGGCTGACCGAAGCGCCGCGTGCTGCCAGCGAGGTTCGGCGTTTGCCACCGCCATTCGTATCCCGGCCAGCCCCGTGCCAGATCGCCCGACTGCAGGAAGCAGGTGCTTCGGCTGAAATGCGCCTGCGCATAGTCGGGCCGGAGTGCGATGGCCTGGTCGAAGTCGGCCAGCGCCTCCGCATGGCGCTCAACCGCCTGGAGCGCCATGCCGCGGTTGTTGAGCGCCTCCGGATAGTCGGGCCGGAGTGCGATGGCCTGGTCGTAGCTGGCCACCGCGGCGTCGTGCAGCTCCAGCGCCTGGAGTGCGACGCCGCGATTGTAGTACGCCACGTCGTAGTCGGGACGCAGCACAATCGCCCGGTCGTAGCACGCCACCGCCTCCTCGTTCCGGTCGAGCGAATTCAGGGCGACGCCGCGATTGTAGAACGCCTCGTCGTAGTCGGCGCGCAGCGCGATGGCGCGGTCGTAGCTCGCCAACGCGTCCTGGCGGCGGCCGAGATTGACCAGTGCTGTGCCGAGGTTGTTGTGCGCCTCGGGATAGTCCGGCCGGAGGGCGACCATGCGCTCCAGCACTGCCAAGGCCTCTTCGGGGCGTCCTGCCGCGCTGAGCACGGCGCCCAGATTGAGCCGATACCGCGCCTCCTGCGGCTGCGCCGCGACGGCCTGGCTGATCAGGCTTATCGCCTCGTCCGTGCTGCCGCGTTGCAGGACAACGAGGCCGAGGAGGTGCTGAGCCGCGGCATCTTCGGGCGTCCGCTTGAGGATCCTGCGGCAGATGATGTCCGCCGCTCCCAGCCTGCCTTGCTCGTACAGTGCGGCCGCCTGTCGGAGCGTCGCATTCGGTCTCGCGGTCATTGCAGCGTCATCGCGCCGGCGTGGCGGCGTCGAACAAAACGGCGTCAGTAGAGGATGCCTGCGTCGGCAGCAACTGCCGGAGTTCGCCGAGCCAGGGCTCATAGCGCCGCCAGCGCTCCAATGAGCTGCGGTAGATCGGTTGGCGTGCCTGCCACGCACTTGCCGTTTGCACGGGGCGGCGGTTCGCCTCGTGGTGCAGGCATGCGTCGTCCCATTCGAGGCCACAGAATGCGATCAGGCGGCGAGCCTCGGCTTCGCGGTCGGAAACCAGCGTGGCGTAATCGACTTCGGTGTAACGATCGGGCGGCAGCACGCGACGCCAATGCTCCATCAGTCGCACATACTGGCGATAATAAAAGGCAAGGTCTCCGCGGTCGCTCATGAATGGCTGCGCCATGGTGAACGGTGTGAAGTAGATCGACAGGCAGGTGTCCACCGGGTTGCGCCGGCTGTGGATGAAGCGCGCATTCGGCAATGCCTGCCGGATCATGCCGAGCCACTGGAAGTTCCAGGGGTTCTTGTCGATCACCCGCTGCGCACCGGGCGCCATCTCCGCAAGCATTCTGGCGTACCCGTCAGCCAGTGAGTTTGCGCGCCTGACGTCGAAACCGGCAGGCCCGGCCCGCTCCCAGGCTGGACCATTCAGGTTCCAGAAGTCCAGTTCGCCGCCAGCAGCGATCCGGGGGTGGCTGGAGAGGATCTGCTCCAGCAACGTCGTGCCGGAGCGCGGCATGCCGACGATGAATAGCGGCGTCTCGCTCCGTCTGGCATGATGTGTATTGCGCGCGAAGAATTCCGGCGTGCATTGGGCAACAATCCGGTCCACCCATGCCGTGAGACCGGGGCGGTTGAGGCTGCCGTCGCGCCGCCTGATGGCATTGGCAGCGTCGTAGTGGTGGATGGCGGCCGGGTAATCCCCCAGATCATCCAAGGCCTTGCCAAGGCCGAAGTGGATCGCCATGCGATTGCCGTCGGTCATGTGCGTATTGACCAGCGCTTTCATTCGATCGACCAGCGGCCGGTCGGCTTCGGTCACCTTTACCGCGTTGACCCGGCTGAAATAGGCGAACTGGCTTTCGGGATCATTGGGTGCGATCGCCATCGCGTGGTCAAAACAGGCAACTGCCGCCTCGAACCGCCCTAGCTGCGCAAGGACCGCACCCAGGCGGCAATGTGCCGCCGCTATGTGTGTCGGGGGGTTGTTGGCGATCAATCCGCGAAGTGCCGCCTCGCATTCCGGCAGCCTCGCCTCGGCCAGGAGAGCGCTCGCCTCCGCAAGAATGCCGATCGGGGAGTCCGGGTCCGCCGCCGCCGCCCGGCGGTACGACGTGATTGCCTGGCTGCGTTTACCCTGCGCCATCAGCGCGTCGCCAAGATTGCTGTGCGCGTCGGCCATCTCGGGATCGATCTCAGTCGCACGTGCAAAGGCGGCGATGGCTCCAGCCTTGTTGCCCTGCGTGCTCAGGACGATGCCGAGGTTGCACCACGCTTCAGCAAACTCGGGATCGAGGTCGATCGCGCGCCGGAATTTCGCGTTGGCCTCGGTCAGGCGCTCGCAGTTCATCCATATGACGCCGAGTGCGTAATGCGGCTCGGGATCGTCCGGCCGCTGCGCGATGATCTGCTGCAGCACGGCCTCGGCCTCTTGCACGCGATTCTCGAGGAGCAGCCGTCCGGCGCGTTGCATTTCGGGGTCGGCAATTGGCTCTTCGGGCGAAACTTCGTTCATGCGTCCTGTCTTTCGGGTTCACTCGCGACGTCCGCTCAGGTCGGAGCGCCCAGCATAGCCGCGGCCGTCGGTCGTGATGCTTCCTGGCAATGGGCCACCGCCGTGCGTGTGCCGAGCAATACAAGGTCGGAATTGCCGAATGCAACGCTAGACCGATGCGCTCCCAGGCCGGCGACCTGACTTCCCACGTTGCAGTTCGGCGGCACCAGGGTGGTTGCGTGCTTCGACCAAATCTGGTTCCTACTCGGGTATGCGGCAGATGGCCCAGCCGTGCCGCCGACTATACTCCACCACGCGGAGAACGATCACCGATGCTGGTTTGTGATTGAAGTGCGTAGCCATCGGAATGACTCCTCCACCCGCTAATCCACTCGGTGAGGCTGTCCAACTGTTTCGTAAGGGGCAACTCGAGCAGGCAGCCCTGCACTGCGTGAACCTGGCACGACAACAGCCGAGCAACGCCGATCCCCTGTATCTCCTCGGGGTCATCTGGGACAGCCAGGGAAGGGCTGGCGAGGCCAGGGATTGCTTCAAGGGGTTCGTTGACCGCAAGCGCGTCGTTGCGGCCGAGCGGCGGACCTTCGAGGATCACCGCAACCTTGGCATCGCGCTCGTCAGCCTTCAGCGATACGACGAGGCGATCGAGAGTTTTCAGGCCGCACTCGCGCTCAGGCCACGCGATGCCGATCTGCTCCGAAGCCTCGGAATCGCCCTGGCAACTGCGCGTCGCTTCGATGCCGCGGCTGCAAGTTTCGCGAAGGCATTGGCAGTCAGACCGGACGCAAACGTCCACTGCCTGCTGGGTGACGCCCTGCGGCATCTGCGGCGCTACGATGCGGCGATCGCAAGCTTCCGCGCCGCCCTGGCGATCAATCCTTATGTCGCGGAAGCGCGCAATGGACTTGGCGTGGCACTGATGGAGGCCGGAGACTCCGAGGCCGCGATCGCGCAATTTCAGGACGCTCTTGCAGCCACGCCGAACGATGCCAATACGCTGTTCAACCTTGGCGTCACGCTGAAGCGTGTGGGCCGACACGGCGCGGCGATCACAAGCCTGCAAAAGGCAGTGGCGATCGATCCGCGGCACGTCCAGGCGCAGAACAGTCTTGGCAATTCCCTGAAGCAGGCTGGCCAGTACGACGCGGCGCTCGCCAGTTACGAGAACGTGCTGGCGGTCAACCCAGACCACGCGAATGCATTGAGCATGCGCGCGCTCATCAGGCGGCAGATCTGCGATTGGCGCGAGATGACAGCGCTGGAGGCCAGGCTGATCAGCGGTGTGCAATCGGGCCGGTTGCCGATTGCCCCGTTCACCCTGCTCAGCGTGACGGATGATCCTGCCGTCCAACAGCAGTGCGCCAGGCAATACTGGAACCGCAAGGCCATTGCTGCGCGCCCGCGTGCTCCGCGCTCGCCAGCGCGGCATAAGAAGCTGCGCCTGGGCTACCTTTCAGCCGAGCTCCGCACTCATCCGATCCCCTGCCTCGTTGCCCAATTGTTTGAGGAGCACGACAGGTCGCGTTTCGAGGTGTTTGCATTCTCGTATGGCGACGATGACGGCACGCCAATGCGGCGGCGTCTCGAACAATCCTTCGACGGCTTCTTCGACGTCCGGCAGCGCGGCGATGACGAAATCGCCCGGTATATCAGGGAACTTGAGATCGATATCCTGATCGATCTGACGGGTCACACGGCAGGCAGCCGGCTGGAAATTCTCGCCTCCCGGCCGGCGCCGGTGCAACTGCACTATATCGGGTTCCCCGGCACGCTGGGGGTCGACTTCATCGACTATCTCATTGTCGATCCCTTCGTCGTGCCAGTGAGCGAGCAGCAGCATTACACAGAGTCGCTGGTCTACCTGCCGCAGTGCTATCAGGCGAACGACCGGAAGCGCACGGCCGGCGATCACCGTCCCATTCGCGCCGAGGTCGGCTTGCCACCGCATGCGTTCGTCTTTTGCAGCTTCAATCAGACTTACAAGATCACCCCCGCATTCTTCGATGCATGGATGCGGCTGCTTTTAGCCGTTCCCGACAGTGTGTTGTGGCTGCTGGCCGACAACCGATGGGCGGAGGAGAATCTGAGGCGTGAGGCATCGGCCCGCGGTGTCCTGCCCGAACGGCTCATCTTCGCGCCGCGACAGGAACTGCCGGACCATCTCGCGCGTCACCGGCTGGCGGACCTGTTCCTCGATACCTTTCCTTACAACGCCCACACGACCGCGAGCGACGCCTTGTGGATGGGGCTGCCTGTAGTGACCTGCACGGGACGCAGCTTCGCGTCACGCGTGGCGGGCAGCCTGCTGCACGCCGTGGGGTTGCCGGAACTGACAACCCAGGATCTGGCGGAGTACGAACAACTCGCTTTGGCGTTGGCCGAGCAACCGGAGAAACTCGCCGCGGTGCGGCGTCGTCTGGAAGGCGTGCGCGCCAGCGCCCCATTGTTCGATATCGATCGTACGCGGCGCGATATCGAGTTGGCCTACCAGCAAATGTGGGAGATCTGGCAGCGCGGCGACGCGCCACGGTCGATGACGATCGGTCCGCCATGATGCATGACGTCAGGGGGCCCGCTCAGTCGTAGTGCGTCCTGGCCTTGGACCGCGACTCGGCATTCGCGGCCCAATACCGGTTCAGACTGACCGCCTGGAACGATGCGAATCGGTGCAGCCCCTCGAGGTAGGCCACCTCCGTTGGGGTCAGATCCGGGTGCCAGAAATCGATGATCAGCACGATCCGTGGTTCCGCGGTGTGGTTCCACGCTTCGTGCTCCAGCGAATCATCGAACACGAGACAGCGGCCTTCCTGCCAGCGCCGCGTCTCGCCGCCGACCTTCAGCCCGCAGTCGCCGGCCGGGATCGTGATGCCGAGGTGACACCGCAGCCGCAGGTTGGTGGGTCCCCGGTGCGGCTTGATGTGGGTACCAGGGGCCAGCTTCGACACGTACAGCAGCCCGGCCTGGGTCCGCACCGTATTGCTGCTTTCGATGATCCGCGTGATCACCGGACAGCGGGCGCAGTTCTCCTCATTCTTGCGGCTGCGCTCGTAGAACAGGAAAACATCCCACGACCCGTGTCCCATCAGGCCTTCGGCCTCCGCCTGGAATTCGGCGGCCGCAAGACCTTTGATCTCCTCGCGGATCGCCGCGAAGTTACGCTCCAGCGCCAACGCGCCAGGCAGTTGTGCCGCCTCATGGAATGGCGCGGAGCGCAGGCCCGGATACATGCCCATCCGGGCGTCAGCCTGATTCGTCAGGAATGCGCCGATGTAGCGATTGAGCCGCTGCATCCCCACCTGAGCCGCGGCCTCGTGCACCTGAGCGTAGGTACCAAGTGCCGTCGACAGATGGGTGGCCAGGCTGGGGTCGAGACCGGCGGCGTTGCGGTAGCACACGAACGCTTCTTCATGCCGATCCGACACTGCCAGCGCATCCGCCAGTGCAAGCTGCGTCTGGGCATCATCCGGCGCTTCGACAAGCGCTGCCTCGTGGCATGCGATCGCCTCCGCCACGCGGCCCAGCGTGTGTAACGCGCGCCCCCGTTGCCGAAGGGCTTCGCTGTAGTCCGGGATCAACGCGAGCGCGGCTTCATGACAGGCGAGCGCCTCGTCAAACGATCCGAGGCGTTGCAACGCGGTCCCCAGGTGGTTGTACGCTTCGGCCGACGCTGGATCACACGCGATTGCGCGACGGAGCAGCGCAACGGAGTCTTCCGGTCTGTCCTGTTGCAGGCGCAGCAGCCCCAGGTAGCACAGCGAACCGGCATGGTCGGGATCGAGCGACAATGCCGCCGCATACAGGGACTCTGCCTCTGCCAACCTGCCCTCCCCGTGGAGCACGGAGGCTTGGTCGAACGCCCCCTGGGCGGAGGTCGGCGCGGCACCCAGAATTTCGCTGCTGGTGGTATCCATGATCATCGATCCTTGCTGGGGTCAGTTTGCCACATCGGGTCACCGCGGTGAAACAGCGTCGACGCCCATTCGGGGTTACCGCCCGCAATTCGGCAGTTTCCGCGAGCTCGCGCGGGCAACGGTTCGCGTGACGCTCCCAGCCAGGGATCGCAAATCCGCTACCGCTCGACTGAACTGCGGTAGACCGGCTGGCGCACCTGCCACATGCTGGCAGTTCTTACGATGCGCCGGTTGTCCGGGCGCGGACAGACATCGCCCCAATCAACGCCTATGAACTTGATCAGGCATCGCTGACCTCACAATGCCCCGTCGGGACTGGACAATCGCCAACCCGTGTGGTGGTGCAGTTCCTTGCCCCCGAAGCCGGCAGACACCGGCCACCATTGGCCGTTCAGCAGATATGGATGGAAAGTGCTCGAGCGATGGCCAGATTTCATGCCACGAAAACCGCAAGGCAGCATGGATTGCTTCGGGCTGAGCTCATGCGGGCGGTCGAGCTTCATGGGGCGGGGCGGCTGGATGCCGCCGAAGCACTCTGCAAAAAGATGTTGCTGCGCCTGCCAAATCAGCCTGACGCGCTGCACTTCCTAGGCATAATTGCGATTGACCGTGGCCGCCATGGCCAGGCGATTGAACTGATTGGTAGGGCACTGGCGATCAATCCGAACAATGCCAGCGCCCATTCAAATCTAGGCAACGCGTTGAAAGCGGCTGGTCGAGGGGCCGAGGCCGCCGCACACTACCAGTCAGCGATTGCATTGGAACCACGACTCACCCACGCACATCATAATCTGGGTACGCTGCAGAACGACATCGGCGACCATACCGCGGCGCTTGCGAGTTTTTCGCGTGCCATCGAGCTTGATGCAAGTCTGCCGGAATCTTATGCGGGCAAAGGGTTTGCGCTGCGCAACCTCGGCCGACAGGCTGACGCGGAAACGGCGTTCCGCCGGGCACTGGCGTTGCGTCCGAACATGGCCGGCGCCTGGAGCGAGCTTGGTTCCGTCCTGGGCGAACTCGACAGATTCGACGAGGCCATGGCCTGCCATCGCAAGGCGATTGGGCTGGAGCCGAAGGTCACGGCCCATCACATGGCCCTCGGCCAGATCCTGTATCGCCGGGGTGACGTCACTGCCGCTGTTGCCAGCCTGCGCCGCGCCGTTGAATTGGATGGTGCCTTCGCGGTTGGATGGAACGAACTTGGCCGCATGCTGCGGGTGCTTGGCCGGTTCGACGACGCGCGCACGTGTCTGCAGCAAGCGTTGGCGATCAATCCCGATCTGGCCGATGCGCACCGCAATCTTGCTTTGATCGGCGTTCACTCGGCTGAGCAGAGCGATATCGACCGGCTGATGGGGCTGATTGGCAGGTCGGAGACCGCCCCGATGGACCGGGTCATTGCCGGGTTCACGCTGGGAAAACTGTTCGACGACGCCGGTGAGTACGACCAGGCGTTCACCAATTACGCGGCGGCCAACCGACTGTTCCGCGACATCCGGGCCGCCGCGGGCCAGCGGTTTGACGCGGCGGCGCTGCGGCGCGAGGTGGATGGCATTATCGAACACTGGAATGCAGAGACCGTCGGCGCGGTAATTGATGGTCGCTCCGAGTCGGACGTACCCGTGTTCATCGTCGGCATGCCGCGGTCCGGCACGAGCCTCGTGGAGCAGATCGCAGCGAGTCATTCGCAGGTATTCGGGGCCGGAGAGCTGCGGAACGTCGGTGGCATGGCAGGCGCGCGGGTGGCCGAGGGCTGGGACGCGGCGGCGCGCCTGGCACGGTTGCATGTGGACAGACTGGCCGAACGCAGCGGCGGTGCGTCGCGGGTCATCGACAAGCTACCGGACAACATATTCCACCTTGGCCTGATCGCGGCGTTGTTCCCGCGCGCGCGGATCATCCACTGCACGCGTGACGCCCTCGATACCGGCTTGTCCTGCTTCTTTCAGATGTTTGCCTCCGGGATGCTGTTTTCCTACAGCCTTGCCGACTGTGGCACACGGTTGGTCGAAACCGACCGGCTTGCGAATCACTGGCGACATGTCCTGTGTCCGCCGATGCTGGAGATGAATTACGAGAAGCTGGTCGCCGATCTGGAGCGGGAGAGCCGGAGACTCATCGATTTTCTCGGGCTTGAATGGGAAGCGGGCTGTCTTGCATTCCACGAGACCGACCGACCCGTCACTACGGCGAGCGGATGGCAGGTGCGGCAGCCGATCTATGACCGCTCTGTGGGGCGATGGCGTCATTACGTGGCACATCTTGACGACCTGATCGCCGCGATCGAACGGCAGTGAGCCGCCGAAAACAGACATCCTGGGCCCCATGCCGTCTCCTGGTTGTAGCCGGCTGTCCAGAGTCGTCATCAGTGTGGGAGTTGGAGAATCTTACACTTTGCTTTCCCGACTGTTTCCAGCCCTCCATTAGCCATTGAAAAGATTAACGTTAGCCTTTTGGCACGTCTCTTGCTCCGCTGGTGCCAAGTCGATGGCTCTGGATGAGGCACTCGACCAAAACGATCATTGAGGAGCATCCTGATGCTTAAGTCCAAATTACTTGCAACCGTGGCCGGCGCGGCCGGGTTGGCCGTCGCGTCCACGTTTGCCTTCGGCCTGATGGCTGCGGCGCCGACGCCCGCCCATGCCGGCACCTGCCCGGTCATTACCGACACATCCGGCTTCGGAGCCACTGACTGCAACGTGCTGCTGACGATCAACGCCAATGGCAGCGTGACCGAGACCCTTCCCCAAGCCACGCCGTATGACGGATCCGACGACAATTACATCGGTATCCTGAACAACACGTCGAGGACGCTAAACCACTTCGCAATCACCGGGCCGTCCGTGACGCACTACGGCGGCATCTTCGGTGGCATGGATGGCGACGGCATCTGCGAGACCAGCAGATTCAGTTCCACTGGCTTCGCGTGCGGGACGGGCGTAACCACTGGTCCCGGGATTGCGAGTGCGCCCGGGGGCTTCGACTATGCGCCAGACGGCGTGACCCTAACTGCGACGACCACAAATTCCGGTTTTGTGGATTTCGCTGGTGGCTTGGCGCCTGGCCAGCTTGGCCTCTTCTCGCTTGAGGAGCCGGCCTCCACCGGCGGCATTGTGATCTCGACACCGGAGCCCGCGACCATCGCCGTACTCGGCCTTGGCTTGGCGGGCCTTGGGCTCGTGCGTCGCCGCAGAGGCTAACAACGTCACTCCGCCTTGTTACCGCGGGGGCGGCAGCGTTGCTGCCGCCCCGTTGCGTTCCCGGCGTCCCTCGATCCCGTTGCCAAGCCAACGGATGATTACCACCGGCCATGCAGGGCCCGGAGATCAGCGCCGAGCGGCAGCGCCAGAGAGTAGCCGCGGGGAGCTTCCGCAGCGACGGTAAACGCTACAAAGCCGGCAGGCTGGACGAGGTGTAGTCCCGGTGCCGCGGGATCAGCAAAGGGCATTCCCGCAATTTCCTAGCCCTGCCGGGGACCGCTGCGCCTTAGCCCGGCCATCCGGATCAGAGGATCGAATCGCTCACCGTCTCGGACTGTTCGATCAGCGCTCATGCGTGATCGCATTCTATTTGTCGATAGACCCAGTTCAGGTCCGTGCCCGGTTGTGCAGATTGCCGCCAGCCATTCGCATATGACCGACACCAGCGAGATCAAAGACATCAGGAAGCTTGCCGCGGCACCTCGTGCGGTCAACGCGAACTGGGAGGGTACCGAAGTCCGACGGCCCGCCGACGCTGTCGCGACCGCCTGCGCTCTCTGGGGCGTCAAAGCAGCCAGTCAACTGTTGAAAGATGTCGGGGACGGTCGCTAACCTGCCTTCGGGAGTGGCGAAGCGGCTGCTGATTGGGGCAATCCCGGGTAGCTCGGCTCGGCATGAACGCGGGAGCACCATCAGTGTCGCAAGCAGGCGTTGATGCATTGAAGCTGCAACAGGGGCTGCTGTCACGCGGCTTTGCACTGCTCCAGCAACGCAGATACTCCGAGGCAGAGCCAATCTACAAAGAAATCCTTCGGAGGCAGCCCCGCCACTTCGATGCCTTGCACTTCCTCGGAATCATTGCATTGGAGACAAACCGAACTGCCCGAGGGGTTGGGTTGCTCGAGAGAGCGATCAAGTTGAACCCTCATGTCGCGGCTGCACACAATGACCTTGGGATCGGACTGCAAGCACTGAAGCGCCCCAATGAGGCTCTTGCTGCCTACGATCGGGCGATCGCCTTAAATGCCGACTTGCCTGGCGTGCACAACAATCGCGGCAATGTGCTACGGCAACTGAAGCGGCAGGAACAAGCCCTTGCAAGCTATGACAAGGCCATCGCGCTGAAGCCAGACAATGCACTGGCGTACCGTAACCGTGGCGTTGTGCTACGGGAGCTGAAACGTCCCGAAGAGGCTCTCGCAAGCTACGACAAGGCAATCGCTCTGACGCCCAACTTTGCCGAAGCGTACCGTAATCGAGGTCTTGTGCTACGGGATCTGAACCGCCTCGAAGAGGCCCTTGCCAGTTATGACAAGGCAATCGCACTAAAGCCAGACCATGCAGCGGCTCACGGTAATCGCGGCGTGGTTCTACAGGACCTGGCGCGCCACGCTGAAGCTCTCGCCAGCTATGACAAAGCGGTCGCGCTGAATCCTGCCGATGCAGACGAAAACTGGAACCAGGGCCTCTGTCTACTTTTGCTCGGCCGATTTGAACAAGGATGGCAGCAGTACGAGTGGCGAAAGAGACGTGACAAACCGATCGCCAACCGCTCCTATCCGGAGCCACCTTGGCTGGGCAAAGCGAATATCGCAGGCAAGACGTTGTTCCTGTACCTGGGAGCAGGGATATGGCGATACCATTCAATTTTCCAGATATGCCAAGCTTGCGCAGGCACTCGGAGCCCGGGTCATCTTATCCGTACAGGACCCCTTGCGTCGCCTTATCAAGCAGGCACACCCCGATCTGGACGTCACCGCTGGAAACCAGAGGCCCACTGGATTTGACTACCACTGCGCACTGATGAGCTTGCCGCTGGCTTTCGGTACGACACTCGGGACAATCCCGTCAGCACCGCGCTACCTTTGGGCGGACGAGCAGATCAAGGCACGCTGGGAAACGCGTTTGTCTCCAAGAATCAAACCTAGAATTGGCATTGCCTGGAGTGGAAGTCTGCTTCACAACATCAACAACCGGTCGATGGATCTGACTACGCTCATTCCGCTTCTGTGCGACGACGTTCAATGGGTATGTCTGCAAAAAGAAATAGGAGACGCTGATGCCGACGTGCTGAAAAGGGACGGGCGCGTCAGTTTTTTTGGCGACGAGTTAAAGGATTTCAGTGATACAGCGGCACTGCTCGATGTCATGGATCTGGTCATCACGGTGGATACCAGTGTTGGCCACCTTGCAGGAGCGATGGGCAAACCGGTCTGGATATTGCTGCCATACAATGCAGACTGGCGATGGTTGCTGGATCGGAGTGACAGTCCGTGGTACCCCAGCGCACGCTTGTTCAGGCAGCGAGGGATTGGCAATTGGAACGATCTTGTCCGCGAAGTGAAATCGGAATTGCGGTCTTTGATAAACTCGTGCACACTGAGACGATAGCCTGGAGCTCTGTCCGTGGCTGTGATGTTTTTCAGTATGGGGAGAAGGCTGGGCTCGGCGACCCTATTTCAACGCCCAGCCAGCCCGTCACTCGGCAAGACTGGCCAACTCCCCGAGCCACGGCTCATAGCGCCGCCAACGCTCGACCGAAGTGGCATAGACCGGCTGGCGCGCCTGCCAGACGCTGGCGGTCAGAACCATGCGCTCGTTCTGCTCCGGCAGCAGGCATGCGGCGTCCCATTCGAGGCCGGTGAATGCGATCAGGCGCCTTGTTTCCGCCTCGCGATTGTCGATCAGCCTCTCGTATTGCACCTCGATGAAGCGGTCGGGCGGCAGGACCGCGCGCCAGTGGTCCATCAGACGCGCGTATTGCCCGTAAGAGAAGGCGAGGTCCGATTTGCTGGCAGCAAATTCGATCGTGCCGTCGAAATGGACGGAGTAGATCGACAGGCACGTGTCAATGGGATTGCGCCGACAGTGGATGATCCGGGCGTTCGGCAGCAGCAAGTGGATCAGGCCGAGCCGAAGGAAGTTGAATGGCATCTTGTCGGTCACGCGGCAGGCAGTGGAGCTGATCCGGCGCAGTATGCCCAGATATTCCGACGTCAGGGCGTGTGCCGCTTCCGGTGAGAAGTCGGCGACATCCGCCGCCTGCCATGGCGCATCGAGCGTGGTCCAGAACACCAGCTCCTCGCCGGCCGCGATCGCGGGATGACTGGAGACGATCTGCTCCACCAGCGTGGTCCCCGAGCGCGGCATGCCCACGATCAGCAGCGGCGTCTCATCGGCGGTCGCGAAGTCTGCCCGTTCGGCGAAGAACCCGGGTGTAAAGCGCCCGACGATCCGGTCCACCCGCGCGGCAAAAACGGCCTGATCGAAACGGAGATCGAGGCTTCTGATACGGTTGGCCGCATCGAAATGCCGCATGGCGTCCTGGCAGTCCCGTAAGTCGTCGTTTGCCTTGCCGAGCGCGAAATGGAGAAGCATCTGTTCCTTGTCGGTCAGTCCGTCCCACGCAAGGGCAGATTGCATCACCACAAGGCGTGGCCGATCCGCCTCGGTGAACTTCGTTGCTCGCGCTATGCCGAGCATGGCGGAGACCCGCCGGGGATCGATGACGAGCGAACGTTCGTAGTGCCGAATCGCCTCGGCGAACTGTCCCTGGGTGATGAGAACGTCAGCCAGGGCATTCTCGGCTTTGCTGTTATTGCGATCCAGCGCGACGAGTTTGCGCAGGACCTGCTCGGCCTCCTGGACCTTGCCTTCGAGCAGTATCGCCTTAGCGCGAAACAGCCGCCCCTCCGGTGTGTCGCGCGCGGCCGCCGCAGCCTGGTAATAGGCCGCAATAGCTCGCTCCTTCTGGCCGCGCGCCTGCCAGAGTTCACCCATCCGGCGATGGGCGTGGCTGAGCTTAGGCGAGAGGGAGACGGCTTGGCCGTAGGCTTCCAGCGCCTCCTTGTCGCGTCCCTGCGTGTCGAGGACAACGGCGAGATCCAGGTACGCGCTTGCGAACTTGCGATCGAGCGCGACAGCCCGCCGCAGTCTGGCTTCGGCGGCAGCTAACTGCCCGGCCTTCAGCAGGGCGACACCCAGCGCGTGATGTGATACGGCACGCCCGGGGTCGATCTGAACCGCCTTGCGGAGTGCCAAGGCCGCTTCGACAGGGTGCCCCCCCGCAATGAGCTGGACGCCACGCCTATGGGCTTCCTCCGCGGCCTTGGCCTGCTGCTTCGCAATTGGTGCACGCCCCGCTGGTGCGCTGACGGGGGACGGGGTGGACTTGCCAGGTGGCAATGCCTCCCGGGGCTGCATGGTGGCTGACCCGGCGACAGCACAGCAGTGTTTGTATTTCCTGCCGCTGCCACACGGACAAAGATCGTTACGGCCGACAGACGGGCGCGCTCGGTCGGCCAACGTCATCAGAACTGCTTCAGCAGCCGATTGATGTAGTCCAGCTCCTCCTGCGGCCTGGCGCGGTCGGCGCCGCGGCGGCGGAGTTCCTCCTCGATCGCCTGGGTGCGCTGGCGCTCGCGCTCCTCCGGCACCGTCACGTCCGCGCTCTCATCGGCGCCGGAACTGCCCTGGCCATAACGCCGCCCCAGCGGATCACGCCCCGAGCGCGCGCGGTCAGGCGGCCCGGACTGGTAGCCACCCCCAGTGCCGTCGTCCTGACCGTTCCGCAGCGAAAAGCCCATCGGCCCGTCCGAGTCACCGTCCTGATCGCTGCCATCCTGACCCGGCTGCTGGCCGAACTGGTTCGCCATCGCCTGGCCCATCTCGTGGCCGCCCTTCTGCAACGCCTCGATCGCCTTCTCCTCCGAGGCACCGGCAGCCTGGTCGTCGCCCGAGCCCAGTTGTCGTCCGGCCTCGCGCATCGCGGTGTCGGCCTCGCCCAGGCTGGGCGGCACCTCGCCGGTCAGGTCGCCAAACTGCTGCATAAGTTCGCCGAGTGCCCGGCGCAGTGCCTCCTGCACACGCCGGTCCGCGCCGCGCTGGGCAGCTTCATCGGACGGCGTCGCGATCGGGTGGTTGTCGTGGAACCGTGTCGTCTCGTCCACCCGGCCTTGCGTGTGATCGAGCACACCGCCCTGCCGTCCGATCATGTCCTGCACCGCGCCCATCTGCTGACGGCCGCGCTGGCGCTGCCCCTGAGTGCGTTCGCCATCACGCCCATGCTCGGCGCGCGCATTGCGCAGCTTGTCGAGCATCCGCTCCAGCTCCGCCAGGCGCTGCTGCGCTTCGTCCATCCGGCCGTCGCGTGCCGCCTCGCGCGCCTGCTCGGCCAACTTGTCGAGATCGCGGTCGGAGAGATGCTGGGTATTCGGGTCGAACGGCAGCGCTTCATTGTTGCGCCGCGCCTCCTGCTCCAACGCCTGGAGATGGCGCTCGATCGCCTGCTCAAGTTCCTTCAGCCGCTGCTCGAGCGCCTGCCGGTTGGCGTCGTTCGGCTCGCGGATCGCCTTGTCGAGGGCGTCATTGGCCGCTCGACGAGCTTCATCCAGTGCGCGTGCCGTGCGTTCGGTCTGGCCTTCCTCCATGTGCAGTGCGAGGTCCCACATGCGCTGCTGCGCCTGACCGATCGCCGCAGGTGATTTGTCGAATTCGAACAGGTAGTAGATTGCGCCCAGATTGGTGTAGGCGGCGAAATCTTCACCGAATGCATCGGGGGCCATCAGCAGGGCATCCAACCCTTCCACCGCCGTATCGCGATCGTCCGGATGCAGGCTGAGGCCGCGTCGGATCGTCATCAGGGCGCGCGCTATCGGATTCTGGAATGGCCGTTCCGGCAACACGAACTCCGCGTTCTTGCTGTCACCCTCCTGGCCCAGTGCATCGCGCGCCACCAGCCTGGCGATCACGGGAAGCCCGGCCCAGGGATTGGCTGTCAGATCTTCCTGGCTGACGCCATGTGCCGACTTCGGCGTGCCGCCTGGCAGCGGCAGGGCCACCACCAGCGGCGGGGCATCCGGGCGGTCGCGCAGCCGCAATTCGGCTTGCAGCGAGACCACGCCATAGTCGTCGGTGGCGCGCCATGGCAGGCGAGTTTGCTGGCTGCCGGGCACGCCGCCAGGCGGTTCGCTCCATGCCGCCGTGGGCGGTTGGTCCGCGACCACGGACAGGTTCCACGCGGCCAGCTCGCCACCATTGCGGAGCACCACGATGCGGCCGCCCTCGGTCAGCTCGTGATCGGCCTGGAAGCTTGCCTTGTCGAGGGTGCGGAACGGTTCCGATTTCCCATCGAGCGACAGATCGGGCACAGCCTCTCCGCCAGTGACGCTCACCGTCAGGCGCGCACCGGCCGGAACCGACACTGTGCCCCCGTCGGCTTTGAGGAAGATCGGCGCCAACCGCGTGTAGGCCGGCGGTGTTATCCAGGCCTGCAACTCGGTCGACGGCGCGGGCGTCGGACGCGGCAGCGTCGGTTCCATCGCCTGCGCCAGCCGCGAGGGCGCATCGTCGCCGGCGATTGCGAAGGTGGCGATCAGGCCGACCAGCAGCGCGGCGCGCAAGGCACGCAGATCACGCCGCGCCAGTCCTGGCCGCGGCACGCCGACCCGCAGCCGACGCACCTGCCGCACCGCGCGCCCGACATGCGCCTGCCAGAGCGCAACCCCCGCGGCATCGGCTTCCGCGCCGCCACGCGCGGGGCGGTCCGTCAGTACGGCGAGCGGTCTGTGCGACAGGCCGGAGGCAAGCTCGAGCCGCCGGTCGGCGGCCACGTCATCCGGCGCGGCGATGCCGTAGAGGCCGCGGGCCAGCAATCCGACGATCAGCAGGAAGGTGACGGCAAGCAGGGCGATGTGTGCCCACGGCGGCAGCAGAGGTGGCAGTCCAAGCAGGGCGGCACAGACGAACAGCCCGGCCACACCGAGTGCTGGCCATAGCGCCGGCCAGACGCGCTCGAACAGGATTACGCAGCGTGCCAATGCTCGCCGGCCGGCCAGCCTGCGCAGAAGGCGATCGTTCTCTTCGCCAGGGCCGTTCATTTGCCGCCGCGCATCCCCGCTTCGTTCAACCAAGCCAATTTGGCACGTGCTCAGCTTGCCACAAGTCGCGATGGTTTTGGCGATCACGGATTACCGACCAGTTGGCGCCGTCCACCATCACCTCCGCCGCCGCGGGCCTCGCGTTGTACGCCGAACTCATCACCGAACCATAGGCGCCGGCGTCCAGTATCGCCACGCGCGCGTCGGGTGCGAGCGGCGGCAGCAGACGGTTGCGTGCAAATGTATCGCCCGACTCACAAACCGGCCCGACAACATCGGCCGGCGTCACCGGTGCGACCGCGTCGACCGCGGATACCGGCACGATGCCGTGCCAGGCGTCGTACATCGCCGGGCGCATCAGATCGTTCATCGCCGCGTCCAGTACCGACGAAACGGCCGCCTGGCGCCTGCTTCACCAGGATGACCGAGGCCAGCAGCACGCCCGCCGGCCCAACCAGCCAACGGCCAGGCTCCAGCACCAGACGCACATCAAGGTCGTGCAACGCACTGCGGATCGCCCCGGCCAGAGCAGCCGGGGTCGGTGTCGGCTCGTTGCGATACGGAATGCCGAGGCCGCCGCCGCAGTCAATGACATCGACCTGTTGGCCCGCCGAACGCAGAACGCGCACGAGTTCAGCCAGACGCCCGTAAGCGGCGCGGTATGGTGCCGGAGAAGAATCTGGCTGCCGATATGCACCGCGAGTCCGATCGGTTGCAGCCCCGGCAGCGCCGCGGCGCGCTGGTAGAGTTCGGCCGCGTTGCCATAGGCAATGCCGAATTTATTATGCGCGAGACCGGTGGTGATCTTGGCGTGCGTGCCGGCATCGACATCGGGGTTGACACGCAAGGCAATGCGCGCGGTGCGCCCCATGCCATCGGCCACAGCCGACAGCATGTTCAGTTCCTCAGCACTCTCCACGTTGATCTGCGCGATATCCTCGGTCAGCGCGAGGCGCAATTCGCGCGTTGTCTTGCCGACGCCGGAGAACACGATCCGATCGGCCGGAATGCCGGCCTCGCGGGCGCGCAGCAGTTCCCCTTCGCTCACGACATCGACGCCGGCGCCTTCGGCTGCAAACAGGCGCAGCACCGCAAGCCGGTCGTTCGCCTTCATTGCGTAATGAATATGTGCATCGAGCCCGACTTCGCTGAGCGCGGCGGCGAGGGAGCGATAGCGTCCACGCATGCTGGCTGCCGAATAGACCCAGGTTGGCGTTCCGACAGCGTCGCCGATGCTGTTGAGCGGCACATCGTCGATCACCAGGCCGTCCATCGCATGCATGGCCAAGTGCGGCCGCGCCGCGATCAGTTCACCGATGGACGGTTCCGGGATGGCTTGCGTGACGATTTGGTCGGGCGACATACCCCTATGCTACGGCAACGCCGGCGCAAAGAAAGACATCCGGCGCCGCCATACGGCAAAGAATGCAGCGGGGTTCACGCGGGGCGGCGACGGAACCACGTTAGACCCAGCAATCCCATGCCGAGTACCGCGAAGGATGCAGGCTCCGGTGCTGGGGTGAGCGCGAATGAAGCTGAACCGTTGCTGCAGTCGTACGACGAGCCGATGTGCGTCCAGTACGAGTAAGAGCCCGGCGCACCGTTGCCCCAGATATTTCCCTCATGCCCGCTGATGGTGAACAGCAGGCCGCTGATGTCGAATACCGGGTCGGACGATGGGAACACGATGTTGTCGAACAGGAATGCGCCGGACGGGCTGGTGGCCTGACCGCCCGGTTGGCCGCCCAACAGGGCTACCGATGCACCACCGATGGTCCCGGTGAGACTGACGATATCGTAGCCCCCGCCGGCCGGTGTGCCGGTGGCCAGCGTGCCGGAGCCTGTGAGGCCGCCGCCGGCATTCAGTGTCCAATCATACAGCGTGGCAGAGGCTGGCGCCGGAGCGCCAGCGACGACCGCCAGGAGCAGCGCGGTTGCTCCCCAACCAAACGGTTTCATTTTCACGGCCTTTGTTCCAAAATCCGGACAGTCGCGCCGGCGCAGATCGCGAGCGCCGCCGCCCTCTGGTTGTAGCAGCGCCTGTCTGAGCACCGCCGCTGCAATCAATTAACGATACTTTTAGAAAAATATCAACAGAAAAGCATCGTATAGTTGTATTTAATAAATAGATTCATCTAGAAATTGCGTGAGGCCTCAGACGTCAGCGCGTGGGATAGCTCCGCGGCCAGATGATCTGATCCTGCGGTCCGGGTGGATCGGGCGGGCCCTTCTTGCCGCAGCCCGTCAGCACGACGGTTGCCAGCAGCGCGGCAAGGATCAGGACCGCTCTCATGCCAGCGCCGCCCGCCACCGCAGCGCCGCGCGCTTCACCCGGGCCGGCGCCGTACCGCCGAGGCTGGTACGTGATGCGACCGAAGCCTCGACCGTGAGGACCGAGAATACATCGTCGGTGATCCGCGGTTCCTCGATTTGCATGTCGACGAGCGTCAGCCCCGCCAGGTCGACACCCTTCGCTTCGGCCGAGGCGACCAGCCTGCCCGTGATGTGGTGCGCATCGCGGAACGGCAGCTTCAGCACGCGCACCAGCCAGTCGGCCAGGTCGGTCGCCGTGGCAAACCCCGAGCCGGCGAGTTCCCGCATCCGCGCCAAGTCCGGCGTCAGGTCGCGCACCATGCCGGCGGTCGCCGCCAGCGACAGCGCCCAGGCCTCGGCCGCATCGAACACTGGTTCCTTGTCCTCCTGCATGTCCTTGGCGTATGCGAGCGGCAGGCCCTTCATCACCGTCAGCAGCGCCACCAGCGCGCCGGTCACTCTCCCCGACTTTGCCCGCACCAGTTCGGCGGCATCCGGATTGCGCTTCTGCGGCATGATCGAACTGCCGGTGGTGAAGGCGTCGGACAGCCGGATGAAGCGCCACGGCGCCGAACACCACACCACGATCTCTTCGGCAAAGCGCGACAGATGCATCGCCGAGATCGCGGCCGCGGCCAGAAACTCCAGGGCGAAATCGCGGTCCGATACGGCATCCAGCGAGTTGGCGGTCGGCCGGTCGAAACCCAACGCCTGCGCGGTCATCGCCCGGTCGATGGGAAACGAAGTGCCGGCGAGCGCCGCGCTGCCGAGAGGGCACTCGTTCAACCGGCGGCGGCAATCGGCAAGCCGGCCGCGGTCGCGATCCAGCATCTCGACATAGGCCAGCAGATGATGGCCGAACGTCACCGGTTGCGCGACCTGTAGATGGGTGAATCCCGGCATCGGATCGGCGGCATGCGCAACGGCGCGATCGGCAAGCGCGCGCATCACGTCGGTGATCTGCCCGGTCAATCCGTCGATCGCATCGCGCACCCATAGACGGAAATCCACCGCCACCTGGTCGTTGCGGCTGCGCGCGGTATGCAGCCTGCGGCCAGCCTCGCCGACCCGCTCGGTCAGCCGCGCCTCGATGTTCATGTGGATGTCCTCGAGCGCCACATCGAATAGGAATTGGCCGGTCTCGATCTCGTGCGCGATCGCGGCTAGACCGTCGCGGATCGACTGCTCATCTTTGGCGGAAATGACACCGACCTTTGCCAGCATCGCAGCGTGCGCCAGCGAACCCCGGATGTCCTGGCGCCACAGCTTGCGGTCGAAGCCGATCGAGGCGTTGATCTCCTGCATCACCGCCGACGGGCCGGCGGCGAAACGCCCGCCCCATTGCGGGTTCGCCGCCACGTTCCTGTTGTCCGGCGTCTTGCTCAAGGAAGGGCTTCCACAGTGCCATTGATCACGCGCCGCACCGTGCTCGCGGCGGGCGGGACCCTAGCCGCCGGCCTCATCGCACGCAAACCGCGTGCACAGGAATTGCAGGACCTGGCGACCGATCTGAAACCCATCGATCCGCCAGTGCCCGCGCCGGACATTGTCTTCGTCGCCGCCGACGGCACGCAGCATCATCTGTCCGAGTTCCTCGGCCACGGCATGGTGATCAATTTGTGGGCGACGTGGTGCGTGCCATGCGTCGCCGAAATGCCGTCGCTCGCCGCGTTGTCGAAGATGCTGGCGCCCGACGACATCGCGGTGCTGCCGCTGTCATCCGATCATGGCGGCGCCGAGGCGGTAATAGCATTCTACCACGAGCACGGCATCACCGGCCTGCCGGTGTTGCTCGATCCCAGTGGCGCGGCGGCTCGCGCCTGCAATGTACAAGGCATCCCCACCAGTCTGATCATCGATACGAAAGGACGCGAACGCGGTCGGCTGGAAGGTTCGGCGGATTGGTCGACGCCGGAGGCGAGCAAAATCGTGCGGAAGATGGTAGCCGGCTAACCGCCGGGTCAGCCGCGCGGACGCCGCCGAACAAAGCCGATGCCTGCAATGCCCACCAACAGCAGCGCCGCAGTGCCAGGTTCGGGAGTGTACACCGTCAGCAGTTCCTGATCACCGCCGCTAATGTCGATCGCGGGGATCAGGCTTGGATTGGCGAGGAAGCCCGGGCTCATCGGGTCGATCAGATTGACAAAGAAGTCGCTCGGGTCGGTTGCGAGCAGCGCCGGATCGACATCGAGCTGGTACGTGTAGGTGGCCCCGACGTATGGCGTGACATCATTGATCAGCGCACTTGTGCCAGTGACCAGATCGGCCATCAGCGATCCGAGATCGATGCCATCCACTGTCACGTGCACATTGGGATCGGTGACCAGTTGCCGGGTGGAAATCTGCAACAGGTCGGTCCCGTCAGGGTTGACGATGCAGCAGATATCGTCGAGTTGCGGCAACAGGCTGAAGCCGTTGGCGCGGTATGGCACTGCCCAGGCCATGCCAGGCGCGGCCGGCGGCGCCTGCACGGTGACCTCGCCGCCATGGCCGGTGTTATAGACGAACAGGCGGTCATTGGCGCCGTATCGAATGCCAAGCCCGCCTGCCGCGTTGACGAACATATTGCCGGCGAGCGCCGACCGCCAGTTTGCCTGCGTGTTCGGCCCATCGACGGTGACCGGCCCGATGTTTTCGCCGCCCGGAAAGGCGTCGCCTATGATGCCATTGAGCGCCGGAAGGGCGGTATTCCGTGCATCGCCATTGAACAGCACAACAATGTTGTTGAAGGGAATGTTATAGGTTGTGCGCAGTGTATTGTAGACCCGCTCGATATCCGCCTGTTCGCGCAGAAGGTCCGCTGCATCCCCGGCACGCGGTGAACTCCACGCGACAAGGATGGCATAGTTGTTGCCCCCTGGACCTGGGGTGAACATCTGCCGCAGGTCATTGGCGCCGGGCCTGGGCGGCGGGTCCGGCGACTCGTACTGCGGATGCTCCAGATAGGTCGTGGTGGTGATGATCCCCTGTGTCACACCCGGTGGCGCGAACAGGTCCTTGGTGCCCGGATTGCCGCCCAGCGTGGTGACATAGGTGGCACGGGCGCTGCGGTAGGTGGCGACATCGGCGCGCCACGCGTCGGTGAAGTCCTGGACACTGGCATTGAACAGAAAGTTCGGAGTGCGCGTCGACGACCAGGAGACCTCGTTCCAGGCGGAAGCCGAGGTGAAGGTGTGCGGCTGCGCCAGGCCATGGATGTCGTCGAGGAAGCCACCGCCGAAGCACTGCTGCATGACCACATCGAACGTGCCGTTGTAGGCGGCTGCGATGTCGGCGGCGTACTGGTTGTCCTGCGCCACAAGGGCACCGGTGAAATCGCGCACGAATGAATGATGGTTCGCCGGCTCCGGTGCCACGCCACCCAGCAGCACGGTGGCATTCGCCGGGGCCGCGACCAGGGCCAGCAACAGCGTCGCAATGGTAATTCGCTGCCTGCGCATCCACCACCCCGTCTCAGCCGAGCGGTCAGGTCACGGACGGACAGTGTCTTTGGATCGCACCAGCAATGTCAAACGAAAATCGCTGCGCGCCCGGGGGCCGATGATGGAGGCGGTCAGCCGTGATCCAACTCGGTCAGCACCGCATTCGCAGTGAGGATCTGCGGCAGGACCTCCGGCTGTCCGCCTGGCGGATAGTACACGTACAGCGGCACGCCATCGCGACCGTTCTCGCGCAGATAATCGGTGATACGGGGATCCTGCCGCGTCCAGTCGCCCTTCAGATAGACCACGTGGTGGTCGGCGAAGGCGCGCTGCACGGGTTCGCTGCCGAGTGCCACCCGTTCATTCACCAGGCAGGTCACGCACCATGCGGCGGTCATGTTGACGAACACCGGCCGTCCCTCGGAACGCAACGCCGCCAGACGTGCCGGCGTGAAGGGCTCGGCGCCGGCTTCCGCCACGCTGCCCGCCGTGACCGCCGGCGCGGTCGCAATTCCGCTCAGTACCGCAAGCGCCGCCAGCAGCGCCGCCGCGGCAGCCGATTGTCCGATGCGGCGGCCGCGGTCTGCGGTGGCCTGCGTGATCCCTACCACCCAGGCGGCGAAACCCAACAGCACCAGGCCGGCCGCGGTGCCGAGTACTCCGGACGGCCCTGCCTCCTGGCTGATCACCCAGATAAGCCAGGCACTCGCGGCATACATCGGGAACGCCAGCGCCTGGCGCAGTATCTCCATCCATTGTCCCGGCCTCGGCGCGACACGTCCCAACGCCGGCAGCACGGCCAACACGGCGTAGGGCGCCGCCAATCCAAGCCCCATGACCAGAAACACCAGCATGGTGACGGCTGGAGGCGCCGCCAGCCCGGCGGCGATGGCGACACCCATGAACGGCGCGGTGCATGGCGTGGCGACGACGACTGCCAGAAGACCGGTGAAGAAACTGCCGAGATGCCCCCTGCTCGCCACCAGGCCCTGACCCGTCCGGGTCAAGCCGGTGCCAATCTGATACACCCCGGACAGATTGAGGCCGACTGCGAACAGCAACCAGGCCATCGCCGCGACAAACACCGGCGACTGGAATTGGAACCCCCAGCCGGCCGCCGCGCCGGCTGCGCGCGCCCCGAGCAACGCGGCACCAAGGCCGGCAAAGGCGATCAGCACGCCGGACGTGTACGCAGCGGCCTGCCAGCGTGCCCCGCCACGCGGCGCGCCCGCCAGGGCCACAGCCTTCATGGCCAGCACCGGAAACACGCAGGGCATCAGGTTCAGGATCAATCCGCCGAGAAATGCCAGCACAAGCGTGCGCTGCAACCGCATCGCCGGCGGCGGCGGCGGTACGATGCCGGGCGTCGCGCGCATCGTCACGTCGGTTTCCAAGCCGCTGCGGTCACGCACCGTCAGTATGCCGGACAGGCCACCGTCGGGCTGAAACGCCTTGCCGGGCTTCAGAGCCAACGTGAAACCGCCAAGCCATACGGTAAGCGGCTGCGCGGCGCTGTCGCGGATCTCGCCCGGCGTGTCGGGAATGAACCAGGCATCGACCACCGTTGCCGGGGTCAGCTCGGGTCCCTGCAACCACAACGCGCCATCCTTGCTGATCACGGCCTGCCACGGCGATGGTCGCGGCACCTGCCGATCGAAGGCGGCGAACAGCGGTGCCTGCGCCGATGGCGCAGCGGTCCCGGATGGCAGGTCGAGCTGGAAGTCGGCCTCCTCCGGCACACAGATCTCGCGACACGCCAGCCACTCGGCGTGTGCCTTGATGGTGGTGGCGGCGAGACCCGGGGCCGGTGTTATGCTGATCGGCAACAGCACATCACCGGTGTAGGCGTAGGTCATCAACGGACCCTCGGAGATGCGCCCCGGTGCAGGCCAGGCGATCGAGCCGGCCTTGGCCCCGGGCGGCAGCGTCAGCGTCACATCAGGCGCGACACCCGCGTCACCGGGATTTTTCCAGTAGGTGTGCCAGCCCGGCATCAGCCGGATATACAGGCCGATCCGGAACGGCTGGCCGGGCGTCACCGCGTCGGTATCGGACACCAGGGCGACCGTGGCTCGTGCACTGACGGCCGGCCGGCTTTCCAGCGCACCGGCGGGAAACGCCCAGCCGAGGAGGAGCAGGAACAACAGCGGGATGCTCAGCGTGCGCGGCATCGATTTCCCCAGGGACCGGATTTCGTGACCATATGGGGCAAAACCCGCCGAACGGCCAGCATTACTCGGAATGAATTTGCCCGAACTCCCGGTCACCGAAGCTATCCCAGCCGTGCTGGCTGCGCTGGCGGCCGGGCGTAACGCCGTGCTGGTGGCACCGCCGGGCGCCGGCAAGACGACACTGCTGCCGTTGGCACTGCTCGACGCTTCGTGGCGTGGCGACGCATGCATCCTGATGCTGGAACCGCGCCGGCTGGCGACACGTGCCGCGGCCGCGCGGATGGCTTCGCTGCTTGGTCAGGCGCCCGGCGGGATGGTGGGTTTCCGCACCCGGCTGGACGCCGCCGTGTCCGCTGACACCCGCATCGAGGTCGTCACCGAAGGACTGCTGGTCCGGCGCCTGCAATCCGATCCCGGGCTGGATGGCGTGGTGGTGGTGATCCTGGACGAGGTGCACGAACGCTCGGTGGAGTCCGATCTGGCGCTGGCCTTCTGCCTCGAACTGCAGCGCGTGTTGCGGCCGGAACTGCGGCTTCTGGCGATGTCGGCCACGGCGGATGGCGCCCGCCTGGCAGGCCTGATGAATGCGGACGTGATCGCGAGCGCGGGACGTATGTTCCCGGTCGATATCCGCCACGCCGCGCGCGACATCCCAGGCCCGCGCGAACTGCCCGACGCGATGGCGCGCGCGGTGCGTGCCGTGCTGGCGGAGCATGCCGGCGACATCCTCGCGTTCCTGCCCGGCATGGCGGAAATCCGCCGGACCCAGGCAGGATTGGCGGATTGCGGTGCGCTGGTGCTGCCGCTGCACGGCGACCTGCCGCCGGCTGAGCAGGATCGCGCGCTGCGTCCGGCCGAGGGGCGGCGCGTGGTGTTGGCGACGTCGATCGCCGAGACTTCGCTGACCGTTCCCGGCGTGCGCATTGTGGTGGATGGCGGCTGGCGTCGCGCACCGCGGCTCGACCCGTCCACCGGCCTGACGCGGCTGACCACGCTGCGTGTTTCGCGCGCCGCCGCCGAGCAGCGCGCGGGTCGCGCCGGCCGTGAGGCGCCAGGCATGGCGATCCGGCTCTGGTCAACGGCTTTGCACCGTGGGCTGGCCGCCTTCGACCGGCCGGAAATCCTGGAGGCCGAACTTTCTTCCCTCGTGCTGGATTGCGCCGCCTGGGGTTCTGCACCCGACGATCTGACATTCCTCGACTCGCCGCCGACCGGCGCGCTCGCCGCGGCCGGCGTACTGTTGATGGAACTCGGCGCACTGGACGCGAGGGGCCGCATCACCGATGCCGGCCGCCGCATGGCGACGCTTGGTGCGCATCCGCGGCTGGCGGCGATGATGCTGGCAGCCGAGACCCCGGGTGAGGCGGCATGTGCCGCCGACCTCGCCGCGCTGCTCGAGGAGCGCGATCCGCTGCGCAGCCCCAACGCGCCGGCGGATATCGGCCTCCGTCTGGCAGCGATCGCGAACGGCGATTCGGCCGCGGATCGTGGTGCCCTGACGCGGATTCGCCGGGTCGCCGGCCAATATCGCCGGCGGCTTCGTCTGCGGGCGGACGCACGCGCCGATGGCGATCCCGGCAAGCTGCTCGCCGCCGCGTTCCCCGACCGTATGGCACAACGGCGCGGCGAGCCGGGCAGTTTTCGGCTGGCGGGCGGCGGTGGGGCTCGGCTGCCGCGTACCGATCCGCTGGCCAATGCGAAACTGCTCGCCGTTGCGTCGCTAGAAATGAAGGCAGCGGCGCGCATCCGGCTCGCGGCGCCGCTGGATCCGGAGGCCTTGCCGGGATCGCTCACGGCACGCATCACCGAGCAGGTCGAGACCGGCTTCGATCCGGTCTCCGGAGCGGTGCTGGCGCGGCGGCGGCGGCGGCTGGGATCGCTGATCCTGGCCGATCGCACGGAGCCGGTCGGTGCGGCGGAACTTGCCGCCTCGCTGGCGGATGCCGTCGCAACCGATGGACTGCGGCCTCTCCCGTGGACCGAGTCGGCGCGGCAGTTCCAGGCCCGCGTCGGCCTGATGCGCAATATCCAACCGTCGGAGGCGTGGCCAGACCTGTCGGATGAGGCGTTGGGTACGTCTGTCCAGGCGTGGCTGGCGCCGCAGCTTACCGGATTGTCGCGACTTGCCGACCTGTCGCGCCTCGACCTGACCGCCATGCTGCGCGGGCAACTGCCCTGGGACCTCACGCGGCGCCTCGACGATCAACTGCCGACACAACTCACGCTGCCCGGCGGCCGAGCCCCGATCGACTACACCCAACCGGTGCCGGTCGCATCGGCCAGGGCGCAGGCGTTCTACGGCCTGGTCGCGACGCCGACGCTGGCCGGCGGTCGGGTTCCGCTGCAGCTTGCGCTGCTGTCTCCGGCCGGCCGGCCGATCGCCATCACCGCCGACCTCGCGGGTTTCTGGACCAGCGGCTGGGCCGATGCGCGGCGCGACATGCGCGGGCGCTATCCGCGGCACGACTGGCCCGAAGACCCGATACAGGCCGGACCATGAGGACTCCCATATGACTGACGCGCTGCGCTTCCCGCCACCACCCCGACAGCTTCTGACCAAACTCTGATGGCCGGATTCTTGTTGCAGGCGCGTCAACATGCCATCTGCTCCACACGCATGCCGCGACGATCCGGGAAAGAACACGATCCCTATGCCGCAACGCCGTCATCCGACTGGCCTCATTCTCGCCCTTGTACTGCTGGTCACCGCCTGCACGGCTGTCGCTCCAGGCGACGCCGTCGCGCGGGGGGCGCCCGAGAGTTTCTCGCCGCTGGTGAAGCGCGTCCTGCCGGCGGTGGTGAACATCGCGGTCACCGAGACCATCACGGGCGGCGAGGCGCTGGCGGAGTTGCCGCCGGAATTGCGCGACACCCCGCTGGGGCGGGAGTTCCGCCGCCGCTTCGGCAATCGCCATGAACAGACCTTGGGCGCCGGTTCCGGCTTCATCATCGATCCGTCCGGGCTGATCGTGACCAACAACCACGTGGTCGGACACGCGGACAAGATCGTGGTGTCGATGACCGACGGCAAACAGTACCCCGCCAAGGTGGTCGGCACCGATGAGCTGACCGATGTCGCACTGATCAGGGTTTCGGCACCCGGCCCGCTGCCTGCCGTGGCCTGGGGCGATTCCCGCCAGGTGGAGGTGGGCGACTGGGTACTCGTCGCCGGTAACCCGTTCGGCCTGGGCGGCTCGGTGACCGCCGGCATCGTCTCGGCACTCGGCCGCGACCTTGGCGCCGGACCGTTCGACAATTTCCTGCAGCTCGACGCCCCGATCAATCCTGGCAACTCAGGCGGTCCGATCTTCAACATGGACGGCCAGGTGATCGGCGTCAGCACCGCCATTGTGTCGCCGTCCGGCGGCTCCGTGGGCATCGGCTTTGCCACACCGAGCGAGCTGATCATGCCGATTGTCGCACAATTGCGCGGCGGCGGCCGGATCGAGCGCGGCTGGCTGGGCGTTTCGGTGGAAGATTCGGACAACGGCGTCACGGTCGCCGGCGTCGAGCACAACAGCCCGGCGGCGCGAGCGGGCCTCCGCCAGGGTGACATGATAACGGCGGTGAACGGCGAACATATCGATACCTCGCGCGGCCTGATCCGGTCAGTTGCCGCGGCGGCACCTGGAACCGACGTCAAGCTGTCGATTCGCCGGCAGGGCCACGAGATCGAAGTGCCGGTGACAGTCGGCCAGCGTCCCCCCGAGGGAGCCGGTTGAAGGAGTAAGGGAATGCGTATTCTGGTTGTAGAAGACGACAAGGACGTTGGCGGCTTTGTGGCGCGCGGTCTGAAGGAGGCCGGCCACGTGGTCGAGCACGCCGACAATGGCCGGGACGGCCTGTTCCTTGCCGCCAGCGAGTCATTCGACGCGGTCGTTCTCGACCGCATGCTGCCGGGCGGCATCGATGGCCTGCGCCTGGTCGAGACCCTCCGGGCGCAGAAGAATTCTGTTCCGGTGCTGATCCTGTCGGCGCTCGCCGATGTTGACGAACGGGTGCGCGGCCTGAAGGCCGGCGGCGACGACTACCTGACCAAGCCGTTCGCCTTCGCCGAGTTGCTGGCGCGCGTCGAGGCATTGGGTCGGCGCAGCAAGGGCGAAGGTCCGCTGACCAAGCTGGTGGTCGAGGACCTGGAGCTCGATCTGCTGTCGCGCCAGGTGAAGCGCGCCGGCCAGAAGATCGACCTGCAGCCCCGTGAATTCCGTCTGCTGGAATACCTGATGCGCCACGCCGGCCAGGTGGTGACGCGCACCATGCTGCTCGAAGGCGTGTGGGACTATCACTTCGACCCGCAGACCAACGTTATCGACGTACACGTCTCCCGCCTGCGGCAGAAGGTGGACAAGCCCTTCCCGATCCCGCTGATCCAGACGGTTCGCAACGCCGGGTATATGCTGCGCGCCGAGAGCGCGTGACGCAGTCGTCATTACTTTCCCGCCCCTTCCCGGATGCTGCCGCCGATCGGGCAGCCGGTGGCACGAACCGAGGATTGCTGCACTCGGCTGGCGTCCGATTCGCGGTGATCTATGCCGTGCTGCTCGCGTTCAGCGCGGCAGCCCTGGCACTGTTCCTCTGGTGGGCGACCGCCGGGCTGCTTGACCGGCAGACCGAGGCGGCGATCCAGGCGGATGCCCAAAGCCTGTCAGAGCGGTTTGCCGCCGGCGGGCTTCCGGCGCTGGTGCTGACCATCGACGACCGGCTGACGCAGGACGTCGAGGACGATGCGATCTATCTGCTGATCGACCCGACGGGGCATCGTATCGCGGGCAACCTGGAGCGCTGGCCGCAGGCCGACACACAGAGCGGCGCCTGGTACGAATTGCCGATCGAGCGCGCCGGAACGCGCTCGCTGGCCCTGGTGCAAAGCTACAATCTGCCGGGTGGCTACCGCCTGCTGATCGGCCGCGACGTCCAGGTGCGCGCGCAGTTGCGCTCACTGCTGACCGACGCGCTGCTGTGGGCGCTGCTGGTGGTGTTAGCGATGGCGTCGATCGGCGCCCTGGTGGTGCGCAGCCTGTTCCGCCGCACGCTGTCCAGTGTTTCCGCGACCGCGACGGCAATTGCCGCGGGGGATTTCGCCCAGCGCGTGCAGCTCTCCGGCCGCGGCGACGAATTCGATCAGCTCGCCGAGACGATCAACGACATGCTGGATCGCATGGGCCGGCTGATGGAGGGCGTGCGCGAAGTATCCAATGCGATTGCACACGACCTTCGGACGCCGATCACGCGCGCGCGCGCAAGGCTGGAGGACGCGGCCCTGCATGCCGAGAGTGTGACCGAGTTGCGTGCGGCGATCGAACGGACGATTGCCGATCTCGATGGCATCGTCGCGGTGTTCCAGGCGTTGCTGCGGATTGCCGAGATCGAGGCCGGCTCCCGCCGTTCAGCCTTCGCCCGAATCGATCTGGCGCCGCTGATCGCCGACCTGGCGGAGCTGTACGGCGCTGTCGCCGAGGAGCGAGCGATCACGCTGTCGGTGCAGGCGCCGGAACACGTACCGGCCTATGGCGATCGCGAGCTCATTCAGCAGGCGCTGGCCAATCTGCTCGACAACGCGGTGAAGTTCTCGCCTGACGGTGGAACGGTGCGGCTTTCAGCCGTGGTCACGGCCACCGGGGTGGATATGGTCGTGGCGGATCAGGGTCCCGGCATACCGGCCGAGGATCGCGCACGAGCCACCGAGCGGTTCTTCCGTGGGGAAATCGCGCGCAACACGCCGGGGTCCGGCCTCGGCTTGGCGCTGGTGCTGGCTGTGGCGCAGTTGCACGGCGGAAGCCTGCGCCTGGAGGCGGCAAATCCTGGCCTTGCCGCCATTCTCACCCTGCCGGTGTACGATGAACCGGCGCCGCCCGGCTAACGCCATTGTCATGCCTTCACCACGGACTGGTGAGCCCGCGAGGGCCATGGTGCGGCGTATGTGGTCCGCCATTCGTACAACCGGCTTTGCCAGCATGGCCGCGAGCCTCGCCCTCGGGGCCGTTTTGCTCGGCGCCATGCCCGTGGTCGGTCAGCAAACGCCGCAGCAGGTGACCACCGACACGCCGGAGTATTGCCTCAAGTTGCTAGACCGGGTCAGCGAAATGGTCCGGGTTGCCTCGGCGCCGCCGCCACAGGAGGTCTCTTCCCTGTCGAGCGAGGGCCAGCGGATGTGCGATCAGGGTCAGACCAGGGGTGGCATTCTCCGCCTGCGCCGTGCGCTCATGCTGATGATGCATTCGACCGCGGGGCCGTAATTCCACGTATCGGAAAGGCTGGCGCTTCCGCGGGCAATTCCTGAGTTGGCGTCGGCCCGGATTTGTTCGCCGGCAAGAGCAGCCGCGAAGTGGCGCGCGAATTCAAAGTCGACGACGGCACCGTCCGCGATGCCACTGCCGGGAGGACGAGTGGGGGTGGTTACCCGCTGCCTCGCGAGCGCCGATTCGACGCCCACAATGCGACAGCGGCTGGTCACCTTCCCCGCGCTCAACCCATGGGTCCCGGCCCCGCAGCGCCGCTTACGCGACGCCCAAGGTCATCGCCAGCCGGATCAGATCGTTGGTGCGCGTCACGCCGAGCTTGGCCTTGATCTGGCTGCATGCATTGGCAATCGTCTTGTAGCTGATACCAAGCGCGTCCGCGATTTCGGCAAGCCCCAGGCCCTCGGCCAATAAGCGCATGATCTCCAGGTCGCGCTCGGTGAGTTCGCGCAGCCCGTTTTCCGGTGCGATGGCCCGTAGCGCCAGTTCTTGCGCGATCTCATTCTCGATGTACCGGCCACCTTCGGCTGTGCGTCGCACGGCGATCAGCAACTCCTCGGCGGAGGCATTCTTGCTGAGGTATCCGCGGGCACCGAGCTCCATCGCGCGCACGACGTAGAGCGGTTCGGCGTGCATGCTCAACACCACGATCCGTGCGTCCCTGTCTTCCAGCAGCATCCTGCGCAACAGCTCGAGGCCGCCGATGCCTGGAAGGTTCAGGTCGAGCAGCACAATATCGGGGCGATCCTGGCGGAGCCGTAACAGAGCGTCGCGCCCGGTCGCTGCCTCGGAAATCCGGACGTCCATCATGGATGTCAGCAGGTTGCGCAACCCGCTCCGGACAATCACGTGATCGTCGACCAGTAGAATTTTCATTCGGGTTGGTCCGCGTCACCTGATTGGAGCGGACCGGTGCCTGGCAGGTGTGCGACGAGCGCCAGACCCTTCCCGTCGTGTCCATGGTGGATCGATAAGGATCCAGCCATCGCCATCACGCGCTCACGCATGCCAATCAGCCCGAATTGCATGTGGTCGCGTGGGGCGACGCCGTCTTTGGGCATGCCAACACCGTCGTCCGTTATCTCGAGGCGGATACCGCGCGGCGCGTCGTACGCGATGACAATCTCCACGTGCTTCGGCTCTCCGTGGCGGATCGCGTTGCTCACCGCTTCCTGCACCACACGGTACATCGTGTCTTTCATATCGTCCGCAATCTGATCGGCTTCGATGGAGATTTTGACGATGAACTGGACTTCGGGCCGACGGCTTTGCCAGAACGCAACCAGGCGATTGATCGCTGTCTCCAGTCCCATGGTGCGCAGCGGGCGCAGCCGTTCCAGCAGCGTACGTACGTGTCGCTGCATGCGTGTTACCGCGTCGTGTATCGATCGTACGTGTGTCGGTATGTCGGCGCCGCGGCCACTTTCCGCCAGGCGCTCGATTGTGGCGGCGGTCATATCGACGGCGAACAGCAACGGCCCGACCTCGTCATGCAGATCGCGCGCGAGATCGGCGCGCTCTTCCGCCTGTAATGTGAGAAGACGTTCGTGCAGGCGACGATTTTGCGTGGCGGCCATTGCAAGCCGTTCGGACATAAGGTTGAAGCCGATGGCCAACCGCGCGAGCTCCGGCGGCCCTTGCTCCGGCACCTTGCCGTGATAGTCGCCATTGGCGATGCGTGTGAAGGCCGCGGACAGATTCTCGAGGGGACGCAGCGCACGGCCAATGGCAGCACAGATCAACAATGCGGTCAGAGTGGCAAAACCGCCGAGTACAAGCAGCGAATCGCGGGCTTCGCCCCAGACCTCGCCGGCTTCGTTGCCCGGATCGGTCCACAACACGATGGCGGCACCCCCCTTGCCCGCGCGCGGGACGGAAAAGCGCTGGGTAGCCAGGGTTCCACCGATCACAGTGAGAAACCAGCCTGGGACGGGATGCTTCGGGCGGAGCAGTTTTGATGTCGCAAGCGGCTGATCCTGTTCGTTGAGCAGGACGGCCCGGACGTGGCGGTTGCCATCGAACGTCGCGATAAGATGGCGTAATTCCGCGGACCGGTCATCGGACGGAGACAGGTCGCGCAGACCGTTGTGGACCGTATTGGCGCCTCCATCGAGCGCGGCGTTCAGTTCGGTGCGCACGCGTCCGGCTGCGTGCCAGGCCACCTGCAGACTGCCTCCGGCAAGGCTGACCAGCAGCACGAGTCCGATCACCACAATGAGCCGCAGGCGGAGCGGCATAGACGGCTTCCTGTCCCTGTTATCCGCGCGCATTGCAGGCCGCGCAGTGATTTCGGGAAACATTCTCGCCAATATCGGGAACTTTCGCCATAGCCATCGCTGATCCAGGCCGTCCTAATGCCTGCCAGGGGGCGTGGTGGGAGGCGTTGGCGTGCGACCCGGGCCGATTATCGCGGTGAGCGCGATGTTGCTGGGCGGCAATGCGGCAGCCCAGACCGCGCAGCCTGCGGCACCGATGGCTGAACTGCCACCAGTTGAGGTGGTCGGCGCGTCGCCGCTCGTCGGCTCGGGCATCGACCGGGCCACCGTGCCGGCAGAGACCCATGTGTTGAACAGCAACGACCTCAAGCGCGAGGGAACGCCCGATCTGTTGGGCTCGCTTAATCAGCAGGTTGGTGGCGTCAGCCTGGAAGCCGCCTCGGGCAATCCCTTCCAGCCGACGTTCTTCTATCACGGCTTCGCCGCATCGGGGCTGCAAGGAACGCCACAGGGACTTGCGGTCTACGTCAACGGTGTTCGATTCAACCAGCCATTCGGCGACACCGTGGATTGGGATCTGATTCCCGACATCGCCATCGACAAGGTAAATCTCGAGGGATCCAACCCGGTGTTCGGGCTCAACGCCCTCGGCGGCTCGGTGAACGTCGAGCTCAAGAACGGTTTCACCTATCACGGCTTCGAGGCCGATATCTCCGGTGGCTCGTTCGGTCAGGTTCAGGGCGAGTTTCAGGTACGGCAAGCAGTCCGGCAATGCATCGACCTACCTTGCCGGCACAGTGCTGCACCAGAACGGCTGGCGCGATCTGCAATCCACCGACCTGCAGAACGTCTACGGCGATGTCGCCTGGCGAAGCGATCGCGCCGAGTTGCACCTCAACATCACAGCGGCGCACTCCGTGCTCAACGGCCCCGGTACGTCTCCGGTCGAGCTGCTGTCTGCCGATCCGAGTGCCCAGTTCACGGCGCCAAACCAGGTCCGCAACCAATACGCCGCGGTCAGCCTTGATGGCACCGTGGACGTGACCGACACCAGCTCGATCCAGGCACTGGTGTATTACCGGTATTTCCTGCAGCGGGTGACCAATGGCAATGCGCCGAATGACACACCCTGCAACGATGGCTCTGGCTTGCTATGCACCGACTCCGGGCCCAGCGCGACGCTCGGAGGTGCGTTCATTCCGGACTTCCTGAACGGCGGCCCATATTCGGAACTGGATAACCAGACCACCAACACCAACGCCTACGGCACGTCGGTGCAGGTAACGAACACCAACGAACTGTTCGGTCTGAAGAACCACTTCGTCGCCGGTTTCAGCTTCGACGGGGCACAGACCCTGTTCAGCGCCACCTCGTTCATCGGTGGCCTGACACCGGACACCCGCGTGTTCATCGGACCTGGCGTGGTGATCGATGAGCCCGGGACCAACTTACCGGTTCGCGTCGCCATCTCCAATGCCACCTACGGTCTCTACTTTGCCGATACGCTGAACCTGACGCAGCGCCTTGCCGTGACTGTCTCAGGCCGATTCAATGCGGCACTGGTCGATCTGAACGATGAGAATGGCGGTGATCTGACTGGCAATCATAGCTACAGCCACTTCAACCCGGCGACCGGCGTCACCTACCAGGTTGCCCCTTGGCTGACCGCCTATGCCGGATACGCGGTGGCGAACCGTGCTCCGACACCGGCTGAACTTTCCTGCGCGGGGCCCGCCAACTCGTGCAGCCTGGCGAACTTCTTCGTAGGGGATCCCAATCTACAACAGGTGATCTCGTACACCGCGGAAGCAGGCGCGCGCGGTACCTTCGCACCGTCCGATGGTGCCAGCCTTAGCTACAACATTGGGCTGTTTCACACCGATCTCAACAATGACATCGCCTTTATCAACAGCGTCACAACGGGTCGCGCGTTCTTCGCCAATATCGGCGTGGCCCGCCGTCAGGGTATTGACGCCGGGCTGCAGTTCAAGACTGACCGCTGGCTCGCCTATGTCGCCTACACCTACACCGACGCGACATATCAGAGCGGATTCACCGAGTCGGCAGGCAGCAACCCGGCAGCCGACGCCAATGGCAACATCACCATTCAGCGCGGCGACCGCTTACCCGGTATACCCGTGAATCAGATCAAACTCGGCGTCTACTACAATGTGACGGACAAGTGGACTGTTGGTGCCACCGCAATCGGAGCGAGCACCGCCTTCCTGTTCGGCGACGAGGCCAATCTGACGCCGCCGCTGCCAGGTTATTTCACCATTAACCTCAGCACTTCGTATCAGTTGACGGACCACGTTCAGTTGTTCGCCTGGGCGCAGAACGTCACGGATGCGCGGTATTATACGTTCGGCACTTTCTCGCCGACCAGCTCGGTGTTCCTTGCGCAGGCACCGGGAGCGACCAATCCGCGAAGCTACAGTCCTGCGGCACCGATCGGCGGCTTCGGCGGGATTCGGATCACGTTCTAAATGACGCTCCTGCCGTTGCCGGCCTGCTCACCCGAACTCAATCCCATGGAGAACATCCGGGACTAAGGGCCCGCCGGGGAATAATCGCTGCGGTTCGGACGCTGCGCCATCGCATCGTCATGGCGGGCGGAGGCCCGCAATTCACGAGCCTCTTTGATCGGCACCTCAAGTCGTGGATGGTGAGCCTTCGCGCACCATGACGCGGCGGGGGACGGTGCGTCATTTCAACTGATTCGGTTATTTCCCCGCGAACCCTCACTGCGTGGCAACAAGCTCAGCAGGTTGGAGTGGGACAGTTACGAGGCAATCGTCGCAGCTATTGTTCTCTTGGATCTTTTTCCACGCCTTTGCGGAGGTGGGCGAGGGGGCCCACGCCCGCCTATACCGGGTTGGCGCGCCCTTCCCCCAACGCCCCTCTGCGACGAGAGGGGGAGAATTTCCTCAGCGCCTGTCCCTGCGATGCGGACCTACGCGGGACGCCGCAGCCCCCGCCCGCGGCCGATGACACCATCGCCGAATCGCTGACGCAGCGTATCGATCGCTGCCTGGGTGGCGGCACGGCGAGGCGTCTCGGTATCCGCCAGGTCGCCGCGATCGGCCTCTTCCAGCGGCAGCAGCGGGTTGGCGCCGATCCCGATGAGCCGGAACGCGGTGCCGGTGGCTTCCCGCGCCAGCAGCACACTGGCAGCATCGAACAGCCGGTCGGGCAGCACCGTCGGGCTCGGCAGGCGTGCGGCTCGGGTGCGGATTGCGAAGTCCGTGGTCTTCAGCTTCAGCACGACGCCGCCCGCGGCCAGTTCGTGTTCCTTCAGCCGCCGCGCAAGCTTCTCCGCCAGCCGCCAGAGATGCGATTGGAGGTCCGGAAGCCGCGTCAGATCGGCATCGAAGGTAGTCTCCGCGCTGATCGACTTGGTCTCGCGTGACGGATCGACGCGCCTGTCATCCTCGCCGCGGGCCCGACGAACAAGCGACGGCCCGTCATCGCCCAGCCTGCGCCTGGCATCGCGGTCGTTCAGTGCCTGGAGGTGGCACAGCAGGGTGATGCCCTGCGCGGCCAGGCGGTGGGCCAGCGTCGGACCGACACCGGGCAGCAATCGCACCGGCTCCGGCGCCAGCAGCGCCGCGGCCTCGACGGCGCCGATCACCGCGAAGCCCCGCGGCTTGTCGCGGCCGGCGGCAATCTTCGCCAACAGCCGGTTGGCCGCCAGGCCGATGGACACGGTCACGCCGATGCTCCGCTCGACCTCGCGCGCGAACCGTGCCAGCACGACCGCGGGCGGCGCGCCATGTAGCGCCTGCGTGCCCGCCAGGTCGAGCACCGCCTCATCGATTGACAGCGGCTGCAGCAGCGGCGTCAGCGTCGCCATCATCGTTCGGACCTGCCGTCCGACCGCGACGTATTTGGCGAAATTCGGCCGGATCACCACGGCATCGGGACACGCCTTCAGCGCCTTGAACATCGGCATCGCGCTGCGCACGCCATAGATGCGCGCAACATAGCAAGCCGCGGTGACCACGCCGCGCACGCCGCCACCGACGATGACCGGCTTCGCCGCAAGCTCCGGCCGGTCGCGTTTCTCCACGCTGGCGTAGAACGCGTCGCAGTCGACGTGGGCTATGGTCAGATCGAACAGTTCAGGGTGCGCGACGATGCGCGTCCCCTCGCATGCTGTGCAGTGCGCCGGCGACGCCGGATCGCCCACCACCGCCAGACAATCGCGACACAGTGCGGGCACGGCGACCCTATGCGGGCCACAGCCATGCAGCGCCGCGGACGCCGGATGAATTGCCATGCCGGTTGCGCACGATCGGGGTCTGCACGAAGTCGCTGAACACGTAGCGGCGCACCAACGGCGGCAGCACGTTGTACAGATGAGCCATATTCGACAGGCCGCCACCGAGCACGATGATATCGGGATCAAGCAGGTTGACCACCTGCGCCAGCCCGCGCGCCAGCCGGTCGGCATGGCGGTCGAGCGCCGCCTGTGCCCGCGCCTCGCCCTTGGCGGCGCGCGCCGGGATTGCCGAGGCATCGTGTGCTCCCGGTCCATCGCAATCGCGGGCCAGCGACGGGCCGGCGACCCAGGTCTCCAGGCAGCCCCAATGGCCGCACCAGCACGGGTTCCCCGGTATCTCGTCCATCCGTGGCCAGGGCAGCGGATTGTGGCCCCATTCGCCGGTGACACGGTTGCGGCCGCGCAGCACCTTGCCGTCGATCACGACCCCGCCGCCGCAGCCGGTGCCGAGAATGACCCCGAACACCACGCCATGGCCGGCGCCCGCACCATCGACGGCTTCGGACAGGACGAAGCAGTTGGCGTCATTCTCGACGCGCACCTCGCGATCCAGCAGGCCGCTGATATCGCGGTCGAACGCGTGCCCGTTCAGCGCGATCGAGTTGGCATTCTTCACCAGGCCGGTGGCGGGGCTGATGATGCCAGGAATGCCGATGCCGACGGTCGCGGTGACGCCAAGCTGCGCTTCCACGTCGCGCACCAGGCGCGCGATGCCCTCCAGCGAGGCCTGGTATCCGTGCGGTGTATCGATCCGATGCCGCAGCCGCTCGCTGCCGTCGGACGCGAGCACGACAATCTCGATCTTGGTACCGCCGAGGTCGATGCCGATGCGGTGGTGAGTCATGAGATGGTCTCTGCTTGGCGGGTGGCGCAGGGGTTCAGGGTAATCGCATTTCAAAGTTGAGCCAGGGCCCTGGCGAGGAAAGCGTCGCTCCAAGCGGCGCGCCTGAGTTCTTGGGCAACGAGCCCTTGGAGCTTTCCATCCGTACCAGGTTGAGTGCCATGTGGCGCAAGACAGCGAGGTTGTGTGGGTCATTGCCCATGCGGTTTCGTGCCTGATCTTCGTTCATGGTAACGTCGAGACACCAGTGGAGTTGGTTCTCGATCGCCCAGTGCGAGCGGACGACCTCGCCGAGCCGGTTGGGAGCCATCGCCGTGCCCAGCAGATAGTAGGCGGTTTCCGTGGTGGTCCTGTCGGCGGCCTCTCGGACGCGGACACCCTTGCCGATCGCAGCCAGTCCTGGCCAGTCATGGTCCGCCTGCAGCCATTCAATATCGGTCGAAACCATGCTGGTCCGGGTCTCGATGCGGCCATGGTCGGCGTCGACCGTGCTGTCGCTGACCGACAGCTGTGTCTCTGGATCGTCCAGAAAACTCCGCACGTCATCGTGCAACGTCGCCTGGTTTCCCTTCAATGCCAGAACGTAATCGCCCTTCTGGTCAACCACCTGGCGGGCAATCTCGCGTTGGCAATTGAGTGCATCGACGGTCACGGTCGAACGAACGGCGCAGCACCTTGCCATCAATCGCCACCACACCCTGGCAGGCCTCGGCAAAGCCGGCCATGAACCGCTGGAAACAGGCGCGAAATTGCTCGGGGTCGAGCAGACGGAACAGCCGGCTGAAGATGTCGTGGCTCGGCGCGCCGTGGTCCAGCTCGAGGAAGCCGTGCAAGAACCCCAGCTCGGCGCGGGCAAACTCCGCCATATCGGTACAGTCTTCTCCACCAGACAGCACGGTGCACAGCGCGATCACCAGCATCTCCAGCAGATCGTGCCGGCCGGCGTTGCCGGTGCGCGGATCCTCCAAGCCATCAAAGCAGGCTGCGAAGCTGTCCATCGTCGTCCCCTGTGGTGATCAACAGGGGTAGAGTCGATTCGCCCCGCGCTGGGCAAATGTTGCGTCGATCTGTCAAGCGAATTCCATATGCGATTCCCCTGCTTTGGAAAGCGATCTCACTGTGTGCTCTTGCCCCCGCGGTACAATCTCGCTGGTCCGGTCAGCGAGGCCACCCGCCTGCACTTGCCAGATTTAATAGACGATGTCGTTGGTGCCGTTGAGGGTGCCGACGTAGATGACTTCGAGCCGCCCGTCCGTATTCTGGCTCACCACGCCCTTCCGTGTGAACCAAGCAAAATCATGCGGCGTTCAGCATCGCAACGACCATTCGAGCAAGACTGACTTTGCCACATTCAAGGACAGGCGTTTGCTGCGGGCCTTCCTGCGAACCGGTCTTTCACCCATGACAGGTACAGCGGTGCTGCGACAATAGGTGTCGAGAAGTGGGTCTGTTCGCCGTCCAATTGCACTCGGCCGACATTTCCGCCAAGCCTGCACATCTGCTCCTGGTACAATTTCCCCATTTGAGGGGGAGAACCCTCACTCATCCCCTCATTTTCCTTGAGACATGAAAGAATCGGTCGGCCATAAGGACGATTCCGGAAAGAATCGCATGAGCAGCGACGGCGGCATATCCTTGCGAATCCGCCATGGCCAGTTTTGCAGTCGCGTGAAGCAACAGATCTCCCGCCCAGCAACGGCAGGTCGGGGGATACGATGGTCATCGGGCAGCAGCAGTTCTCCATCGACCAGGTCAGGCAGGTTCTTGGCGGCGTGCTTGGCCATGATCTTCACGCCAAGCGCGTCGGCTCGCTCTGCGATGCCACCCTCGGCGTGCTGCGCGGCGCCTCCCTGGCGGTCTGCACGATCGGCCAGGGGCTCGCTGCCGCACGTGGCCTGAACCCCAAGCATGCGACCAAGCAGGTCGACCGCCTGCTGTCCAACCGGAATATCAACGTCGATGACATCCTCACCCGCTGGGTGCCCTACATCATCGGCACACGCAACGCCATCGTGGTGGCATTGGACTGGACCGACTTCGAGGCCGACAAGCAGGCCACAATCATGTTGTCGCTGATCACCGATCACGGTCGTGCCACACCGCTGGTATGGCTCACGGTCGACACGTGCACACTCAAGGACAACCGCAGCCTCTACGAGCATCGGGTACTGGTGCGGTTGGCCGAATTGCTGCCGGCCGACATCGCGGTGTGCGTGATCGCCGACCGCGGCTTCGGCGACCAGAAACTCTACCGGATGCTGACCGAAGAGCTGTGCTTCGACTACGTCATCCGCTTCCGCGGCAACATCGCTGTGACCACCACCACCGGCGAAACCCGCACCGCTGCCGCCTGGGTGCGACCCGGCGGACGCGCCCGTGTGCTGCGTGGCGCCGCGGTCACCGCCGACCGCTATGCAGTGGGGACCGTGGTCTGCGTTCAGGACCCCGACATGAAGCAGGCCTGGTGCCTGGCGGCCAGCAGTGCCGATGCCACGGCCAAGCATCTGACCGGATACTACGGTCGTCGCTGGGGCATCGAGTGCGCGCTACGCGATACCAAGGATCTGCGCTTCGGCATGGGGATGGGCGCGATGCATGTCAAAACTCCCGAGCGGCGCGATCGGTTGTGGCTGATCAACGCTTTCGCCGTGGTGCTGCTGACGCTCCTCGGTGCCGCCGGCGAGGCACTGGGCTATGACCGGATGCTCAAGACCAACACCGCCAAACGCCGCGTCCATTCGTTGTTCCGCCAGGGCTGCATGCTCTACGACCTGATCCCGATGATGCCAGAAGACAGGCTGCGTCCGCTGATGCAGCGCTTCTCCCGCATGCTGCAGGAGCAGCCGCTATTCGCAGACGTTTTCGGGCCGGTCTGACAAATGAGGGGAGTCGTGAGGGGGAGAACCGTATCCTTGGTACCCTAATAGATTACCACGGGCGCCATGGGCTTGACCGGCGTAACGCTGCCTTTGATAAGTGCCTGCGCCCATGCCAGCGTGTTTTTCGATTGGGAATTGACGAGCGATTTGTATTCAGACGAATATGCATAGTTCAGTGTGTCCGCAGCGGCATGCATGCATTTGTTTGAAAACACTGTCTCGAGTACTTTTGCGCCGTCATCGGTGAAAATGTCGTCCATCCGAAGCCCGGGAAATGCTGCCGCTGTTCCCCAGATCGTCATTGCAAAATGCGTGAAGTTGAACGCGTTGTCGGAAAAGGTGGTCGCCAGACCGCTGATCAGTTTTTCCGCGCTTGCCTGATCGAAGGTTGTGGCGGCGGTAGTCACTGCCACATCGAACGGCGCCAAGGCAACAAAGCCGACCAGTTGGATATTGTCCGATGCTGTGCCTTGCGTGGCCGCATAGTAGCCCAGGCTTGCCGCGGCGAGCGTCGCACCGCCACCTTGAGACCAACCGTAGACAATTGCCTTTTTTCCGGCGCCGCTGGCCGCAAGAGCGCCTGTCGCGCGCACCGAATTAATGACGTCACGCGCCTGGGTCGCCGCCACGGCGTACTGATGCCGGCCACCGCCACCCAGCCCCTGATAGTCGGTGGCGACTACGACATAACCCTCCTTGATGAAGGCTTCGACGTTCGGCAGACCGTAATCCGTCCAGGAATTTCCGCCCACAAGGAAGTATTCGTTGAGCGGCTGCGCCGGATTCGGCACCTGAGACGGACCGCAATTCTGCGCCGTTCCGGTGGTGCCATGCGCCCAGGCAACCACGGGCCGGCCGTCATTCGGGCGGGCTCCGACCGGTGCCACGACAATTGCGGTCGCGATTGTCTTTCGGTCCGCCAGGTCGGAGGAGATGTAGGCGATGCGCCAGGCCTGGGCACCGGCCACCGGGGTCGCGAGTGGCTCCTGCTTGACGATCTGCCCCAGTTTCCCATCAGGCCTGATGTCGCCGACAGCCTGATAGAATGGCGGAACAGAGGGCTCGGCATGGGCAGGCAAGAAACCCAAGGTCAGAGAAAGACCAAGGGCCAGCATGCAAATCACGGATTGTTTCACGACTTCCCCCTGCCATACGAGCACGAGTACAGGCGTCGGCCAGATGGACAATTCACGGGCGGACCGCGAACGCCTGCACCCTGCCTCCGCAGGCGTTAAGCCTCCGTGAAGGGGCCGGGTAGCAAGCGCGACATCAGGTGATTCAATACCTGACGATTGAAGCGTGCCATTCGCCTGCCCAGCAACGATTCGTTCTCCCAACGTCGCGCGTGCAGGCCGGCACCGGTTTGGCACCAGCAGCGAACCTGATGTCATACCGGCAATCAGACGCTCGGCACTTAACAGTGACCTCGCGCCGTCGCCGCATGCAGGCGGTGCCGGGTATGGATGTCCACCGCCACTCAAGAGCAACCAATGGCTTCCCTTCAAACTTTCGACATTGGACGATCTTGCGAAACCAACATGACTCGGTCAGCATGAGCCGTAACAGGATCGCAGTCGTGACCGGCATTCGGGATATTGCTTGGCAGGTTGAAGCAGACGTCGTGGTTGTGGGTTCCGGTGCCACCGGGTTGCCAGCAGCGATCGTGGCGCGCGAGGCGGGCGCCTCGGTGATCGTGGTCGAAGCGGAACCGGACATCGGCGGCCATGCGATCACCAGCGGCGGCAACGTGCCGTTGGGCGGCGGCAACAGCGCGCAGCGAGCCCATGGCATCGAGGACTCGCCCGATCTGATGTTCCGCGACCTGACCGACTGGTCAGTGGTCGAACCGAACGGCTTCCCCGACTATCGCTACAACGACCATGAGATCGTTCGCGCGTTTTGCGATCACGCCGCCGCCACCCATGATTTTCTCGTGGAGCATGGCGTGGTGTTCATCGACCAGACGCCGGATGCACGCGGTGGCAACGCCGTCGGCAACTCGGTGCCGCGCGAGATGCATTGTGCGGCGATGGATTGGCCGATGGTGCAGACCGGCAAGCCTGTCGATCCGGCAGTGCGCGCGACGACATCGACCGGCAACGGCATGATGCGCCCGCTCGAGGCCGCGGCGCGTAAGCTCGGCGTCGAAATCATGCTCCGGCACCGCATGGTGGCGCTGCACCGCGAGGCACCGTGCTCCGGCCGCGTGCTGGGCATCGCGGTGGAGACTGATGGCGCCCGCTTCGATATCCGCGCGCGCAGGGCGGTGATCGTTGCCACCGGCGGTTCGACCGGCAACGTGAATTTCCGCCGCATGTTCGACCCGCGTCTGACCGAGGAATATTGCGGCCTCGCCGGCATGCCGTGGTCGGACCAGGATGCGAGCGGCGAAATCGCCGCGATGGAGAACGGTGCCGCGTTGTGGGGGCTGTACAATCAGGCGGGTGAATTCGGCTACAGCGTGACCAAGCCCGCCGCGATCGGCTGCCAGTACAACTACCAGAACCTGCGCTGGCGGCCGGGCAGCGCGGTGTTCCACAAGGCCCGTGCCATCGGCTTGCCGGTGAATGACTGGCAGGATGTCATCACGGTCAACATGCTGGGCCGGCGATTCTATGACGAGACCGGCCGGGCGTTCACCACCAACAACTACAATTCGATCAACCCTTACGTTCAGGGCAGTTACCTGAACGCGAAAAACATCGTTTGGAATCCAAACAACTGGCTGAACGCGGCAATGGCCGGGATCGGCGATGGCAAAAATGGCGGCGGCCCGATCTGGGCGATCTTCGACGCCGATGCCTGTGTCCGCGAGAAGTGGGTGCCCGAGCCGCCGCATGTCGACGTCGCCGCAGGGTTTTTCGTTCGCGCTGATAGTATCGCCGAGCTGGCGCGGAAGATCGTGATGCGATATCAGCGCGTGAAGATGCCGCCGGAGAATCTGGAACAGACGGTGGCACGCTACAATTCATTCGTGGAGTCCGGCATTGATGCGGACTTCGGCAAGCCCACGCCGCTGCACAAGATCGCCACGCCGCCGTTCTACGCCGCCTGGGCGACGCCGGTTGTGCACGACACCCGCGCCGGGCTGCGCATCAACGCGCACTGCCAGGTGATCGACATGCATGGTGAGATCATTCCCGGGCTGTATTGCGGTGGCGAATCGGCCGGCGGGTTCAGCCAGCACGGTTTGGCGCGTGCCGCCTGTCAGGGGTTCATCGCGGGTCGTCACGCCGCATCGGGATAAGGCGATGCCCGGTTCAAAGCATGATCATGCGCCTCGCATTTCAGCGTCGATTTCCCGAACGCTCTCAAGTGCTTGCCCCGATTCCAACAGCGGTCCCGTTGCAGTGCTGGTTGACACCTGCAAGCCTGCTCCGGAAATGCTTACGGCTAGTCCTGTTCGCGACATGCGGGCACGCGGGCACACACTACCAAACCGCCCCCTCGCTGTTTGGTGTGGGTAGCAGGCACCGGTCCGGCGGTTGTGCGGGCGTTTCTCGGTTCGGCTGAGAGCCGTTTCTCCATCCCGGCCTGAGTTTCCCTGCGGGGGCCGCGCACAGCTGCGGTCAAGGATGGCCGCAGGCCATCGCGAGGCGGCGCACAGCGTCCTTGACGGCAGCGAGCAAGGCCGCGGTCTTGGTCAGGCCGGCGCGACCGCGGAGGGAATGGCCATGCGAGACACCAGCCTGCGGCAACTGGCGTTGGGGCTGGGGCCGCCCTGGGCGGTCATCCGCAGCGGGTTCGATGCCGAGGCGCGTCAGCCTCGACATCCACACCGACTTCGCCGCCGGCAGCCGGTTTGCCTGCCCCAGCTGCGGCGCGGCGGACTGCCCGGCATACGACGCCGAGCAGATGACCTGGCGGCATCTCAACTTCTTCCAGCACCAGGCGTTTCTGCACGCTCGCATGCCGCGTGTGCATTGCACCGGCTGTGGGATCAAGACGCTCAGTGTGCCCTGGGCACGGCCGGACAGCGGCTTCACTCTGTTGTTCGAGGCGCTGACCATGAGCCTGGTCTCCGCGATGCCGGTCAACGCCGTCGCCCTACTGGTCGGCGAGCATGACACCAGACTCTGGCGCGTCATTTACCATTGCGTCGATCGTGCCAGGGCGAAGCTCGATCTTTCGACTGTCAACGCCTGGACGATGTCCATGTGCCGATTTCCATACACTCTGGCCGGTCGCGTCGATCAGGCGATCTCGTACCAGAAATCGAGCACATCACCGGTCCGTCGCTCGGCGAACCGGGTGACGATCCGGCTACCGATCCTCAGCTTGTCGGCCGCCGTCGCCGGATCCGTCAGATCGACGCCCTTGAAGTAGCCGCCCAACGCGGTATCGGCACCGTCCAGCAGAACGTACCCGAATGCGTAGGGCGGATCGGGCAGATTCTGGAACTGTTCGTAAACGATGGTGAACGTCTCGATGCGTCCACCCGGTCCAACCTCCACCCACTCGGTCGTCGGCTGCAACGTTTGATCGGAGAACGAACGCGGCGGCACCAGCACGCGGCCGGATTTGGCGCAACGGCGGCCATAGAGTTTCGCGTTGTCGCGGATCTGGCCGTAGAACCAGCTCGCGGTCTCACCCAGCGCATGGGTGTAGGTGATGTTCCAGGTTTCCTGGCGGCTCATCAGTTCCATTGTCGGTCTCCCTACGCCTCGATAATCATTGTTCCGAAGAATTGGTGGTCGCCGCCATTACCGCTCGCGATCCCGATCCGCGCACCCTTGACCTGGTGCGCGCCGGCGCGCCCCCAGACCTGCAAGGCGGCTTCCGCCGCGCGGATCATCCCGGTGACAGCGATCGCGTTGGTGCACAGCGTCCCGCCCGACGGGTTCACCGGCAGCCGGCCGCCGAGTTCGAACTGGCCTTCGCGCATCATTGCGATCGATTCTCCCGGCTTGCAGAAGCCGCCCGCGTCGATGGCGTGGTATTCGGTGTTGCTGAACGGCGCGTACAGCTCGGCGACATGCACCTGGCTGGCCGGATCGGTGATCCCCGCCATTTTATAGGCGCGTTGGAACGAACGCCCGAGCGCGAAGGCATCGGCATGGTCGGCCGTCGGATTCCTGCCCATCCGATCGCCGAGCCAATAGGTTTCGGAACAATGCGCCAGGCCGGTGATCCACACCGCATCCAGGTTGCGCTCCCGGATGAAGCGTTCGGATGCCAGCACCATCGCGCCGCCGCCGCTCGATTGCGGGCAGCAATCCAGCAGTTTCACCGGCCACGCGATGTAGCGGGACGCAAACACGTCATCGATGGTCACGACCCTTCGCAAGTGGGCGTTGGGATTGAGCGACGCGTGTCGACGGTTCTTCACCGTCACCCGCGCCATGTCCTCCTCCGTCAGACCGTAGAAGTCCATGTAGCGGACCGCCGACATGGCCAGCATGTTGATGGTGCCGAGGGGCAATTGCCGCTCGTAGGTCGGGTCCCAGATCTTGTTCAGCACCGTCTGGGAATCGCCGCATTCGCCCACCTTGTCAGCGCCGGCGGTCAGTACGACCTCGCAGGCGCCGGAGGCAACGTGATAATACGCCGCGGCCACGCTGGAGATTCCGGTGGCGCCGCCGGTGTTGATGCGCAGGAAGCGCTTGTTACGCGCGCCCACCGCGTCCACGCCCAGCCGCTCGGCATTGCCGATACCCACCATCGCGTCCGGCGAGAGAGAATAGACGACGGCCTGGATGTCGTCGAACGTGAGGGCGGCATCATTCATTGCGAGCACGACGGCCTCGCGCACAAGGTCCGGATAGCTCGCATCATCGCGGTGTGCGGTGAACTGCGATTGCCCGATGCCTATAATGCCCACCCGATCGGTGCTCATGCCCGTGTCCCCTGCTCGCGCCCAAGTACGATGGCTGCCTGATACTGCATGGCGAAGCCGCTGCCGGCCTGCGCCAGTCCGCTACGTACGTTCTTGTGCTGATGCGCGCCGGCATGGCCGCGCACCTGCTCGGCAATCTCGGCGAAACGGATCAGGCCGGTGCAGAACACCGGATTGAATGTCTGCACGCCCCCCGACAGATTGACCGGCAAGCGGCCTTCGCGCGCAAAGGTTCCGTCGGCGGCTCGGGCCGCCCAATCCTGTCGTGCGCATAGGCCCAGCGCCTCGTACGCCAGCAGCTCGGCATAGGGCGTCGCGTCCGTTATCTCGACCACATCGAGCTGTGCGAGCGGATCGGTAATGCCGGCCTCTGCGTAGGCCTGCTGCGCCGCCGCCTGAAGCGCCGGGGCACTGCCGAGATCGCGGTCGCCCAGGAAGCTCGGCTCCGTCGCCCATCCCATGCCGCGGATCCAGGCCACGTCGGCAATGCCACGCTCCGCGATGAAGTCAGCCGTCGCGAGCACCAGTGCCACGCAGCCCGTGACCGGGCTCGTGGTTGTCCCGGCGGCCAACGGCCAACGCGCCGGTCCGGGCGACGGGCACAGCGGCGGATCGGGATAGGCAAACGCGCCGTGACGCCGGTTCTTCGCCAGCACCGTCGCCGCTACGTCGCGCAGGCCCGGCACCGCCTGTTCCAGCGCCGCGGCCTGCAACGCGTGCGCTGACAGCTCGTCCAGCGGCAGCCGGCGGTGGAAGTATGGATCGGTGGCAAGGCGTTCTGCTTCCGGTATCGAGCCAGCTTCGGTTGGGCTCCAGGCGACCACGAGCTGCGTGCGGAACTGGCCGGAGGCGACGCGCAGGGCGCCCAGGATGAACGCGTGCTCGGACCCGGACGGCGTGGAGAGGATGTCGCGATCGACCCCGCCCACTGCGCCGGACGCCATCATCACCGAGATCGCCCGGCCGTCGAGCTGGTCGTTGCAGCCGACAATGATGCCGTCGATATCCTCAATCGCAACGCCGGCATCGGCCAACGCCTGTTGCGAGGTATCGTAGATCACTTCCTCCAGCGATCGGTCCCGACCGGCGATCGCGGGCCGGATCGCGCAGCCGATCACGCCGGGTTGGACTTTGTATGGCATCGCGTCACTCCCTCGGTGTCATTTCGGTCGGTCGGAAATCGGCCCGCGCGGCCGGCGGCTGGCCATCCACCAACGCCGGAAACAGTGCCTGCAAGCCGCCATGCGGCGTCGGTCGCACCACGCCGCGTGTGCGATGGTGTGCACTCCGCAGTGCGTCCGCCAGATCGAGCACCGGCGACAGGCAGCAATCCGCATCGGCAAACCGGACTTCGCATTCGGCCAGTCGCAGTGCCCCGAAGAACGCCGCAAGCTCGGCGATGAGCGCGTGCTGTGGCAGCACCTCGGCCTGGCGCCCGATCCAGTCGGGGCGGCCGGCGGCCGTGCAGAAGCTGCGCCAGAACTTCGCCTCGACGGCACCGAGAGCGACGTGGCGTCCGTCGGCGGTGGCATACACCCGGTAATAGGCGGCGGCGGCGTTCAGATAGGTTCCTTCCGGCTGTGGCACGTTGCCGGTCGCGCCGAAGGCCGCGACCTCGAAAAGCTGCAGCGGCATTGCCACGTCGGCGATGGCGAGATCGATATGGCAGCCCAATCCGTCGCGCCGCCGCCCCTGCACCGCGCCCAGGATCGCCACTGCGGCAAACAGCGAACTGGTTACATCGGCAACCGGTGGATCGAAGAAGGTCGGCGGAATGCCGTTACGGTGCAGCACGCCGGCCAGCGCCAGGTAGTTGCAGTCATGCCCAGCCGCTTGCGCCAGCGGACCCGCCGTGCCGTAGGCGCTGAGGGAACAGAAGATCAGACCAGGATTGCGCGCGCGCGGCGTCTCGTGGCCCAGGCCGAGCCGCGTCATCGCGCCCGGCCGGAACCCCTCGATCAGCACGTCCGCCGTATCCAGCAGATCCAGGAATTCTCGCTTGCCGTCGAGGTTTTTCAGGTCGATCCGGCGCACCGTCTTGCCGGCGTTCAGCGCCGCATGGAACAGCGGCTTCCCCGCTGCGTCGCGCCGTCCGAGCAGGCGCATCCCGTCGCCCTGCAGCGGCTCGATCTTGACCACATCGGCGCCCATGTCGGCCAGCAGCAGGTTGGCTAGCGGCCCCGGCAGATAGGCCGATACGTCGATCACGCGCAGGCCGTGCAGGAAGCTGTTCAACCGTGACATTGCGATCACCGCGCCGGATCCAGCAACACGCGTCCGGTCGCCGCGCCGGCCTCAACCAAGGCATGCGCCGCGCCCACGTCCTGCAATGCGACGGCCGGTCCCAGCACAGCGCGTATGGCGCCAGTGCGCAGCAGATCGAGGCTGAGCCGCAACTCTTCCCGCGTCGTGCTGGTGGCGCTCAGCAGTGAGATGCCGTTGAGAAACAGCTGGGCCGGATTGAATTGGACGAAATCGCCGGTCAGTTGCCCGACCATCACCCAGCGTCCGCCGCGGGCGACAGACCGGCGCACTGAATCGAACACTTGGGTGCCGACCGTGTCGATGACGCAATCGACGCCAGTGCCCGCGGTCAGCGCCTTCACCTCCGGCGACACGTCGCCGCCGCGTGCCGCCGTCACCACCGCATCGGCGCCCGCTGCGCGGATCGCCGGCACCTTGTCCGCCGATGTGGTCTGCGCGATGACCGTCGCACCCGCGCGCTTCGCCATCTGGACGCCATGTATCCCAAGCCCGCCGCCGGCACCGGTTATCAGCACGGTATCGCCCGGGCCGACGCGGCCGACCGCACATATGGCGTGCAGCATGGTGCCGATCGCGCAGGCGGCGATCGACGCCGCGTCCAGCGGCACTTCGTCGGGGATGCGCGCGACCGAGTCGCCCGCCACGGCGACGAACTCCGCATAACCGCCGTTCAGCCCGGCATCGCCGAGGAATACGCCGTCAGGGCACAATGGTTCGCGTCCGGTCCGGCAGTATCGACATTCGCCGCACACGCGGCGCCGCTGCACGGTCGCGACACGGTCACCGACACTGACGCCGCGCACGTCGCATCCGGTCGCGACCACCGTTCCGGCGACCTCGTGCCCCATGATGCAGGGCAGCGACACACCGACGCGCAGGATTCCGGCGCGCACGGCGATGTCGTGCGAGCAGACGCCGCAGGCAGCCACCTGGATGACGACGTCGCGCCTACCGGGTGTCGGGTCCGGCACGGTTTCGCAGACGAACGCCTCCCGCGCGGGACCGGAGATATGCACGACGGCGGCGCGCATGCTAGATGACCGCGACTGGGGTCAGCGGGCTGCCGGTCCCACCGAAGACCGGCAGGGCGGCAGCGACGAACAGGAATTGGCCGCGACCATGTTGCGCCAAGGGCTGCAGTACCAGTCCTTCCATCAAGGGGATACCGAAGTCGCGGATCAGCCGCTGGTGCACGGGAAAGACTGTGCCGGTCGGGAACGGAATGGCCTCGACCGCGAAGTTGTCCGCGCCGACCACCGCAACGCCGCCCTCCGCCAGCCACAGCGCAGCTTCAACGTCGATCCCCGGCTCCTCGTCGAACGACATGTCGGACGCATCCGTTTGGCTTTCCTGCCAGCCAGTGCGGATCAGCGCCGCATCGCCCGGTTCGAGTGCCACCGACGCGGCATCTGCCGCGCGCATCAGATCGGCACGGCCGATCGAGGCGTGCGGGCTGAGCGAGCCGCCGTTCAGCCGGACCAGATCGAGCAGCACGCCGCGCGTCACGATCGGCGGCATCTTCTCGATGCCGCAACGCAAGGCACCGCTTGTGCTGCGCGTTCCCTGCCCGGGGAAGCCGTTGTACAGGCAGTCGTCGCACCAGGCATGGCACAGCGCGTCAATATGCGTGCCGATATGCAACGGCATGACAACGGTATCTTCGGCGAACTGGAAGCCGCCAGGACGGCGCGCGCCCGCGGCGTAGTCGCCGCCATCGCGCCCCATGAAATGCTGCACGCCGGCGCGGTGCTTTGGGACCGGCGTGCGCGGCGAAAGCAGCTGCGCCAGGCTGACGACCTGTCCGGTCTGCACCAGCGCCGCGGCGCGTCGCACCGTGTCGGGGCCGATATGGTTCAGCGCGCCGCGCTCGTCGTCGGAGCCCCAGCGTCCCCACGCCTCCTTGCTCATGTCGGCGCCTCTGTTCTCGCTGTCCCTGTCCTCGGTGCCTCTGTTCTCGGCGGCTCCGTTCTCAATGCCGCCGCGTCGCGGCGCAGGCCGTCGGCCATCTGTTTCAAGTCACGCCGCATCAGCTTGCCGGTCGTCGTGACCGGGAGTGCTTCGCAGATCTCTATGAAGTCGGGCACCTTGTAGCGCGAGGCCGCGGCGCGGCAGTGAGCCACGAGTTCGGCCGGCGTCGGCGAGATCCCCGGCTTCGGCACGACGAAGGCGGCGAGCAGTTCGCCCTGCTGCCGGTCGGGAACGCCGACGACGCCCACCTGCGCGACGGCGGGATGGCGCATCAGCACGTCCTCGACCTCCGCCGGGGAGATGTTGATGCCGCCCTTCTTGATCATTTCCGACACGCGACCGGCGAACACCAGGTCTCCGGTATCGGTCAAGTGGCCGCTGTCGCCGGTGCGGAAGAACCCGTCCTTGGTCAGCGCCGCGTCGTTCTGGCTGGCGCTGTTGCCCAGATAGCCGCGCAGGATATAGCCGCGTACCTCGATCAACCCGATCTCGCCCGCCGGCTGGGTCGCGCCCGTGTCCTGATGGACGATGCGGACCTGCACGCCGGGCAGCGGTGGTCCCTGGCAGTTGGCGCGCCTTTCCAGCGGCCAGTCATGCGGCGTGACGCAGCAATTGCCGTAGCTCTCGGTCTGTCCATAAACGTTGCAGATCTCGCGCGCGCCCAGCACGGTCGCCGCGGTGATCACGTCTTGCGGTGTACCGATGGTCAGGCCGCCGCGAAGGGTTGTCATCCGCTCCGGCCGGAAGGCCGGATGTGACAGGATTGCCGCGGTGATCGAGGGTAGCGTGTAGAGCGCCGTGCAGCCGTGCCGCTCGATCAGCGTAATCGCCTCGCCTGCCTCGAATCTCGGCTGGAGCACCAGCGTGCCGCCATGTGTCAGGACCGCGGACATCGCGTTGGCGCAACCCAAGGACCAGAACAGCGGCGGTGCCAGCAGCACGCGGTCGCCGGGCCGATAGCCCTGCCGCTCGCCGATGTTGAAGCCGTTCTCAATGATGCCGTAGTGCGTCAGCGGCACGGATTTCGGCCGGCTGCTCGATCCCGAGGTGTAGATCACGACCGCATCGTCGGCGGCGCTCGGTCCTTCACCCGGCGGCAACGGCCCGATCGACACGGCGGCCGCCAGGTCGGCATAGGACCTGAAGACGTCGTCCCGTCCTTCGCTCAGCAGTATGATGTCGCGCAGTCGCGGGTAAGCCGCGGACCGCCAGGGCGCGCCGGCAGCGGCTTCGGGGATCAGCGCATGAAGGTCGGCAGCGAAGTGCTGGTCGCTGAAACGGTCCAGCGCGATCAGCAACTGAACGTCCGAATCAACCAGGAGCCAGGCCAGTTCATCGCGCTTCGACCAGGTGCTGAAGGCGACCACGACAGCGCCCAGGATCGTCGCGCCGAAGAATGCCTCAAGCCATTCCGGTCGGTTGTTGACCAGCAGGCCGACGCGGTCGCCGCGACGCACGCCCAGATCGCGCAGCCCCGCGGCGATCCGGCCCGCACGCTGTGAGAGTTCGGTGTAGGCGATGACGCGATCGCCGCCGATCACGGCCGGCGCCGCGACATGACGCTCCGCCTGCTCGAACAACAGATCGGCAAGCGTCCGGCTGAAGGGTGCTTTCATTGGTGCGCCACCCTGACTAGGCGGGGCTCAGCGGACAGCCGAACAGGCTGGGCGGCGGATAGGCTTCCGGCGTCGGCATCGTGCCGATCAGGTTGAAGAGATCCCAACGGTGCTTCGCCTCCGAGGGCGGCTTCACCTCCCACAGATACATCGTGTGCGGCACACAGCCGTTCGGCATGATGCGCACGTTGCTGTTGTAGAAGTCGTCCAGCGGAAGCTCGCGCATCTTCGCGGCCGTGGCATCGGCGTCCAGTCTGTTGGCGGCCTTCACCGCCTTCAACCAGTGCAGCACGCCGGCATACGCCCCGGCGTTGTACTCGGTCGGCGGCTTGCCCATCTTCGCCACGAAACGGTCTGTCCAGCCGCGGGTCTGCGGCGATTGATCCCAGTAGAACGAATTAGTCAGCACCAATCCCTGGCAGACGTCCTGACCCAGCGACAGCACATCCGGAACGATCATCAGCAGCGTGGCGAGGCGCCGGCCTTGCTTGACGATGCCGAATTCGGCCGCTTGCTTGATGCAGTTCTGCAAGTCGGTGCCCGCATTCGCCAGGCCGATGACCTTTGCGCCCGAAGCGGCCGCCTGCACCAGGTAGCTGGAGAAGTCTGCGGTGCCGAGCGGGGCGCGGACGCTGCCCAGCACCTTGCCGCCTGCTTCCTTGACGAACTGCTCGGTGTTCTCCTGCAGCGAGTGGCCGAATTCGTAGTCCGCGGTGATGAAGAACCAGGTGTCGCCGCCGGCCTTTGACAGCGCACCGCCGACGCCCTTGGCGAGCGCATAGGTATCGGCAACGAACTGGAAGCCGTACGGCGAGCATTGCTTGCCGATGAACGCGGTGGAGGTCGGCGTGCTCATCAGGAAGATGCGCTTCTTTTCGTGCGCGATCTGCTGGATCGCCAGTCCGGCCGAAGATGCCGCGCCGTCCGCCAGCACGGTCACGCCGCGATCGTCGATCCACTCGCGTGCCAGGGCCCCGGCAGTGTCCGCCTTGTTCTGATCGTCCCCCTGGAGGACCTCGATCGGGCGACCGAGAACCGATCCGCCGAAATCCTGCACCGCCAGTTTGGCGGCGACCTTGCTGCCAGGGCCGCCCACATCCTTGTACGGGCCGCCCACATCGCTCAGCAGGCCGATCTTGACCGGCGCCGAGGCGGTCTGCGCGCGGATTATTGCAGGCTTCGCCAGCGGTGCGGCCACCAGCGTGCCGATCAGTGCGCGACGTGTCATCGTGATCATGATTGTTTCCCACTCACTCCGGCGATCCTGGTCAGCCCGTCGCCGGCATTTCTTTGTTTCGCCTTGCGAAAAGCTGTGTTGGCCCGGACCGTCGTCCAGGCCTGGAGGCGAATGACCCTCGCGGCAACGTCATGGGACAGCAGCGCCTTCTCCGCAGTCGATCGCCGCGCAACCCCACATCCTGACGCGCTGACGCGCCGCCACGTCCGCCACTGCGGCGACGAATCCCGTCCCACCGACAGGGCGCAACGCCTCGGGGCCGTCGGTGCGGTACGCCCAGCCGCAATGCCCGAAGACGGTCGCCGCGATGTTATGTCCCGTATCGCTATCGGCGAGCAGCGCGTCGAGGAAATACCGATCGCCGCCGCGTTCCCACAGGCGGTGGTGCGGATCGACGATCGGCAGCGCGGCATCGAGCGCGTCCTCGGCACGTTGCCTGAGCCAAGTAGGATTCGGATCAGGATGCTGGAAGGCAGGTGGGGGAGCGGCGGGCATGGCGCGGTCTCCTGCGATCACGCGGCCATCACGGGATCCTGGCCCGTGATGGTCGTCCGATGCATGACGCGGCGCTCGCGCGGGTCGAAAGGTGTCACCTGATGCATGGTGCAGCGGTTGTCCCACATCAGCACGTCGTCGGTTTCCCAGTGGTGCGTGTAGACGAAGCGGGGATCGGCGGCGATTTGCGTCAGTTGCCTAATCAGCTGCCGCCCCTCTTCTGCTGTCATTCCCTCGACCACGTCGTTGTAGATCGGGCTGATGTAGAGCGATTTGCGCCCGGTGATCGGATGCTTGCGGACCATCGGCTGCCACACCGCCGGCATCGCCGCCTTCTCTTCCTCGGTCAGCGGCTTCAGCTTGGCTTGCGTGTGCATGTGCCCGAAGTCATGCTTCGCCTTGCGGCCCTCGATCTGGTGCTTCAGCGAGTCCGGCAGCGAGTCGTAGACAAGATACATGTTGGTGAACTGCGTCTCGCCGCCGCTACGGCTGACCTCAATGCCGTGCAGCATCGCGCCTGTGCATGGGATCTGCCGATAGCTGCTGTCGGTGTGCCAGAACTGCGCCAGCGCCACCTGTTGCGCGACCGGATGGTCGGGTGGCATCAGGACGCCGTTCTCGTCCACGTTCGAGACGCGGAAGATCTCCTTCACGCGCTCCGAGCGGATGATCTTCTGGTGGAAGATTTCCGGCTCGCCGAAATAGCGCGTGAAGGCAACGTGTTCGGCGTCCGTGATGTGCTGGTCGGGAAACACCAGGACAAGATGTTCCATCCAGATCTCGTGCAGTTGGCGGAAAGTGGCCGCGTCAAGTGGCTGGCGCATATCCACCCCGCGCACCTCGGCGCCGAGCGCCGGGTGCAGCTTGCGAACGGTCAGGCAGGAGGCGGTGTCTGCGGTGTGGTCTGACATGGCGTTGCCCTCTTTTCTGCTGTTGGTTGCAGCCGTTCCGTGCCGGCTTATTCGGGATGTTCGGCGAACTCGAAGCCCATGGCGCGCGCGTGGTAGAAGATGCCGCCGTCCTGCACGATCAGGAACATGGCTTGTTCATTGCCGCCGTTATGGTGCGAGTGCACGGCGGTCGGTGGCGTGATGCTGGTGGCCCACGGGGCCCAGTCTTTGCGGCGGCCGTTCATCACCGAATAGCACTGCGCGCCCTTGATGATCAGGCTGACGGCGACCGAGTTGTGGATGTGCGGCCGCTGCGACTGGCCGCCCGGTAATGAATTCATCGCAACCGTGAGCGTGGGAAGGATGTTGCGGCTGGCTTCCTGCTCCGCCGACGAGAAGATCAGCGCCGATCCGGCGATTTCCTCGGTCCGGCCGATTCGGTAGATAAAATCGATCTGGCGCGCGATCTCTTCGGCCGTGAAGTGCACGATCGCGGTGGGCGCGTCGCCGTCGGCCGGCGGGCGGAGGTGCTCGAAGGCAAGCTGCGGCTCGTTCGTAACCATCCACAGCACGGCGTCGGCAGCAGCCGCATGCGCATAGGCACGGCCGCCCGGCAGGATGAACAGATCGCCGGTGTTCCAGGCGATGCGCTCGGCCCCGCAATCGGTGCTGCCAGCGCCGCATATGACATAGCAGATGATGCCGCTGGCCGCGAATTCGGTGGTCAGCGTCTCGCCGGATCTGACGCGCGCATAGCGCGCCAGCACCAGCGGGGTGGTGGCCGGAAACGGGCATGCGAGCTGCTGCGACAGATCGCAGGCGATCAGGCCGGTCGGCGCCCGAGGGTCCAGCGCAGCGACGGGTTCCGCGGTGAACAGATGGTCCGGGACTGGCGGCAGTCGCACGTTGAACGCGTTGCCGGTGTTGAAGAACCGGCCGCGGGCCTGCGCGGCTGTTGCGGGGTTACTCGGCCGCTGAGCCGGCATCTCCGCGATGGTCTGTGGACGGCTGGTCGATTGCGACATGGCTGTTGCTCCCCCTCCCACCGCGTTTGTCGCGCCCCGGACCCCCGTGGCATGCTCGGTGTCCCCGATACCTAGATGCCGCCCATGCATAAATCAAGCGTTTGTTTCAATCAATCGGATGATTGTGATTGAGTTCCGAGGGCGACCATGCTAAGTGCAGGATGCCGCGCGCCGTGCGCTCACTTTGCGGGGATCGCTTAATGGATCAGATCGAAAGAACAAGCAGGCGCCATGCATCGGCCGGCGCGCCGGGCGAGCGCGCCCGGACACGCATCCTCGATACGGCGGAGGCGCTGTTTGCCGACGAGGGGCCGGCGGCAGTGACGCTGCGGTCGATCGCTGGCGCCGCTGACGTGAACGTTGCGGCGGTGAATTACTATTTCGGGTCGAAGGACAGGCTTTTCGAGGAGATGTTCCTCCGTCGCATCGTCCCGCTGAACCAGGAGCGGTTGGCCCGCCTGACGGCGTGCATCGGCGCCGCGGACGGCACGCCGACGCTGGCGGACATCGTCACGGCGTATGTGATGCCGGCGCTGCAGTTGACCGATGTGGCGAATGACAGCGCTCGCGCCATCGTCGTACAGGTCCTCGCTGGGCCGGATCCTGGGCACGCCTGAAGTGAACCAGATGCTGGCGCGCTATTACGCGCAGGTGCGCGAGGCGTTCGTCGCCGCATTGCAACGCGCGGTGCCGCACCTTGCGCCACATGAGGTGGTCTGGCGCTATTACTGGATGGGCGGCAGCCTCATGGTCGCGCTGGCGGTACCGCCGGGGATGATCGAAGCGTCGGACCTGGCGGCGGCGGTGGAACCGATGCTGTGCGGCAGGATGCCGGCCAACCTCATTGCCTTCCTGGTGCAGGGTATCCGCGCCCCCAGTGGCGTTGGAACCGACTTGCCGGGGGGCGCGGCGGCCGGACAGCCTGAACGGCAAGCACGCGGCGTCGGCAACACGCTCGTCGACTTCGCCCAAGGCGGGGACGTCATCCCGTAGCTGATGGCCTCGCCAATCGTGGTGATCCCCGCTAACGCCTCGGGCATGCGGTTTGGCGAAGGTCCACGTTCGCCGCAATGCATATCAACGCCACTCTTCCGGCCGCGTAATCAAGGTTGCGGCCGCCCGCTCGTGGAGGTCGGTTTCGAAGCGAGGTAACAGCCCAGGTCATCCTCGCGAAGGGAGCTGTTGACAGGTCACGGGTGAGTACGAGTTCAACGTGTCGATGGCACCGCCCGCCGACCCGTCCGGCCGAGATTACGCCACGCCTGCGGCTGGCGGCGATGCAGTCATTGCCGCATTGCAGGCGGAGATAACCGTGCTTCGCGCTGAGAATTCGGCCCTGACGAAGCGGCTGACGGAATTGGAGCGCCGTCTTGGGCTGAACAGCAGCAACAGCGGCAAGCCACCGTCGAGCGACGGGCTGAAAAAGCCGCCGCGGGTCAGCAGCCTGCGCGAACCGTCAGGCAAGAAGACCGGCGGCCAGAAGGGGCATCCTGGCACGACGCTTTGCCGGGTTGAAAAGCCCGATGCCACGATCGAGCATTATCCAGAAGCCTGCGCTGCGTGCGGTGAGCCTTTGACCACGGCGATGGCGAGCGGCCATGTTTCCCGGCAGGTGTTCGATCTGCCGGAACCGAGGCCGCTGCTCGTTACCGAGCACCGCGCCTATTGCTGCCGTTGCGCGGCCTGCGGCACGCAGACGCGGGCGGCATTTCCCGAGGGCGTTGCCGCGCCGGCGCAATATGGCAAGCGGATCGGCGCATTTGTGCTCTATCTGCTGCACTACCAGTTGCTGCCCGAGAAGCGTCTGGCCGAACTCATGGCACATCTCTTCGGTGTGCATCTGGTCACCGCGACCATCGCCCGGATCAGCCAGGATTGTGCGGGGCGATTCCAGGGCTTTGCCGATGCCGTGCGCGACCACGTCGCGGCGGCACCTGTCAAGCACATGGACGAAACCGGCTTCCGGATTGGCGGCAAGACGCAGTGGCTGCACATCGCCTCGACCATCTGGCTCACTTTCTACCGTGTCTCGCCGCGGCGTGGCAGCCTGCTGGCACATGTCACGGGCATTGTCGTGCACGACCACTGGAAGCCGTACTACACCCTGAAAGGCGTGCTGCACGCGTTGTGCAACGCGCATCATCTGCGCGAACTGAAGGCGCTGGTCGAGATCGAGAAGGAAGACTGGGCGCACAAGATGCAACGCCTGTTACGACGCGCCTGCCACGCAACGAACCTCGCGCGCGAGCGGGGCGTCGCACTGAAGCCGGGTCTGATTGGGCTGATCGAGCGTCGTTACGACCTGATCCTCGCGCAAGGCTTTGTGTTCCATGAGGCACAGCCCACACTGATCCCTGCCGAGGTCAAGGCCAGGCGTCGTGGCCGCCGGCCCCGGCGGGTTGGCCACAACCTCCTGCTGCGCCTCAGCACCCGTAAGCGGGACGTGCTCCGCTTTCTCATCGATCCGTTGGTGCCCTTTACCAACAACCTCGCCGAGCGCGACGGGCGGATGATGAAATTGCGCCAGAAGATCTCCGGCGGATTCCGTTCCGAGCAAGGCGCCAACGAGTTCGCCGTGATACGCTCGCTCCTCTCAACCGCAAGGAAGCAGGGTTGGGACATGCTCATGGCTCTGACCAGCGAACCCGGCCATTTGATCGCCGATCTGCGCGTGGGTTGACCCGTTCGGCTACCTAGCAGCCTGTCGGACTTAACGCGACGCGGAAGCGGGCGGTAGAATTGGCGCACACGATTGGCACTGCCGGACCCCCGTCTCATGAGCAACTTCCGCCCGACCAACCGCGACATGGACGTCCTGATGCCGCCATCGGTCGATGAGTGGCTGCCGCAACGCCACCTCGCGCGGTTCGTTGTGGAAGTGATCGAGGGACTGGACCTGCGGGCAATGACCGGCAGCTACCGGGGCTCGGGCGAGGCATCCTACCACCCTCGGCTGCTGTTGGGCCTTATCATCTACGGCTACGCGACCGGGGTGTTTTCCAGCCGCAACCTGGAACGGGCGACGCATGATTCGGTGGCGTTCCGCTTCATCGCCGCCAACGAGCATCCCGACCACGACACCATCGCCACGTTCCGCCGCCGCTTCCTGCCGCAGATCGAGGCGCTGTTCGTGCAGGTGCTCGGTGTGGCCCGCGAGATGGGGGTGTTGAAGCTCGGCACGGTGGCGCTGGATGGCACCAAGATCCACGCCAACGCCAGCCGCCACAGCGCGCTGTCGTACGAGCACGCCAGCAAGATCGAGGCACAGTTGAAGGCCGAAGTGGCTGATCTGCTGGGTAAGGCGGAGGCGGCTGATCAGGCGGATGTGCCGGACGGGATGCAGGGTCCCGAGGAACTGGCGCGGCGCGAGAAGCGGCTGGCCGGGATCGCTCGCGCCAAGGCGGTGATCGAGGCGCGGGCGAAGGAACGCCATGCGCGCGAGCGAGCCGAATTTGAGGCCAGGATGGCGGAGCGTGAGGCGAAGGTGACGCAGACAGGCAAGAAGCCCCGCGGTCGCGTACCGCAGCCGCCGATCGAGGGCCCGCTGCCGACCGATCAGGTCAATCTGACGGACGAGGAATTGCGGATCATGCCGGTGGCCGGCGGAGGGTTCGAGCAGTGCTACAACGCCCAGGCAGCGGTGGCAGCGGACAGCCTACTGGTGGTGGCCGCCGATGTGGTGCAGGCGCCGAACGACAAACAGCAGCTTGAGCCGATGCTGGGCAAGCTGGCCGCACTGCCCGGCGAACTGGGCAAGGTTGGCGCGTTGCTTGCCGACAACGGGTATTTCAGCGAGGGCAACGTGAACGCCTGTGCCGACGCCGGGATCGAGCCGGTGATCGCGATGGGGCGTGAAGCGCATCATCCTGCGCTGGCTGAACGTTTCGCAGACGATCCTGCGGCGCCGGTAGACCCCACGCCGGTTGAGGCAATGGGCCATCGGCTCCAGACGAAAGAGGGCAAGAAGCTCTACGCGCTGCGTAAACAGACTCCCGAACCTGTGTTCGGGATCATCAAGTCGGTGCTCGGGTTCCGCCAGTTCCTGCTGCGCGGACTGGACAAGATGCACGGCGAATGGAACCTCGTGACCATGGCGTGGAACGTGAAACGGATGTTCGCCCTGGCAGGGGCGAACTGAGCCGCATCGCGCCAATCGTGATCCATTTCGGCGTGTTCGCGCGCGGCCAACCTTGCGTTGGAATGGCCCGCGTGAAGTCAAGCGTGAAAGTCGAATCCCTGCTCCGCGTCAAGCGGCGTAGTGGCTGGAAATGCAACGCGCCGACGATGATTTCCTAATTTCCGGCAAATCAACTCCGACAGGCTGCTAGGCAGTAACGAAGCGAGATGTATTGACCGCACGGCTGTTCGGAGCTCCGCGATGCCTCCCGACGAGGCTTCGCGGACGTAGTCGGCGTCAGCCCTACCCGCCCCGCTGGTCCCTCGCCGCACTATCGCGGCCGTTCGCGGTCAGGGATGCTGCCAATATCGTCGTCCGTCCGCGCCGCTGTTACGACCGGGCGTCCCGTTGTCGAGCTTATCCCTCTAAAATGAAGGTCAGCTCCATGGTTACCCGATATTCCTCGATCCTGCCGTTCTTGACGCTCGCTTTCTGCTCGATCACGTGAAGACCGGTTATCCCACGCAATGTCTTGCTTGCGCGCGTGAGGCTTTCCTGGACGGCGGCGTCGAAACTGGTCGGTGAGGCTGCGGTGATCTTCGACACGCTTGCTACTGCCATCTCTGCCTCCCTGGTGGATTGCCTGCGAACCGGCTGCCAATATGCCGCCCGACGAGCCGATTGCCAACGCTGCGCCTGCAGTACCGGAGCTGCTACCGCAGAGCGATGGAAGGTCCACTCGACCTCTGGCTGTACTGGGCCGCACCGATTGCCCTCCGGCGGGAGGGTCCGGAGATCGGGGTGATCACGATACGGGCCGTACGCTCGGTCTGTTATTTTGTTGGCTCCGACCGCTCTCCAATCCAGGCCGGCTGGCCGGGGCGGCGCGCGCCTGATCTCCCGACAGTCCCCGATGTCACCGAGGCCCAGCTCTCGCGGGGGGCGCCGTTCACATCCCGTGTTCAAAAAACCCATCGCGAAGCCTGCTCACCGACCCCGGCAATTCCGCCAATTTCCAGGCATCGCAAAGCCGCTCACAAAACCTATCGTGGTTGCAACAGGTGCATTACCGATATCAACTGCTATATTAGTACTGCGATTTGTAATTACGGTGACGTATTCCGGGATCGTATCCATGGCCCCTCCTATCGTTTCCACACTGACAGTGCGCGGATTTGGGGCCGTGGCCGGGATATCGACACGGAAAGTGCGTCACCGTATTTACGAAAAGCAGTACTTAGTTGTTATCCCGGGTTCTATCGGTCGAAATCCGCGCCGGACGGATTTTTCAACACAATCCAGTCATTGCGGACGTCAAACCCGAGACACTACCGCGCCCCGGGACGAACTCGTGATCCACACCCGGCGGCGCGTTTCCCCGCCAATGGACGCCGTACCATCCCCACTCCGTGTGAACCGCGCCTCAGTCGTGAACATATGGGCGTGCGTAGTCTCGGAGCGTCTCGGTTGTCCGTCCGCCCGCGCTTGCGCCCGCACGGGCCGGCTCGTCACGTGGGTCGAGGTGGTTGCCCGCGAAGTAGCCCGCAAACCCGGGATCGTGCCGGTCTGCATTGCCACGATGATCTCATGCGGCCCTGTTTTTTCAGGAGATGACCGTCACGATAGCGAATCGCCAACACATCCCCTAAGCTAGCGACGCTGAAATGCCAACTTTGTGTATCCACCTGCGATGCCAAAACCCATCTCCATGAGAGCGCCCGAAGCGGCCTGCCTGGAAGTTCTGCGCTCCGGCACCGAGCGGAAAGTGCTGATCGCCCTGCAGGCGGGCTTGAATCTCCGCCAGACCGAACTGGCACTTGGGGCGCTTGCCTCGCTGGGTCTTGCCACTATCAACGGCAATCGCACTTGGCATCTCACGCCACTAGGGAGGACAGCAGGCACATCGATCACCCCCGTTGTCCGGACGCGCGGCCGACCGCCAGGGACGGGGTTGGTTCCTGGACCATCGGCGGCTCGTCTACTGGCATTGCTCGACCGACCAAAACGTGGCACAGAACTGACCGCATTGCTTGGCGTGACGCGCCAACGTGTCCATCAGCTGGTTGTCGCGCTGACCGCATTCGGCCTCATACGGTCCGCCGATCGGGATTATCCCACCTTCGTGATAGCGCTCAAGGATGACCCATCGTTCTTGCTGCGGCAGAAAGAAGAACGCGTCTTGTCCGCGTTTCCGGAAATCAAGGCAACGACGCTATCGAAGATCGCTCTCGTGACAAACATGTATGCCGGTAAGATTTCCAGGATCGCAAATCCCTGTGCAAAGCGGGCCTTATCGAGAAGACCGGGGCTGCAACCTATGGCGATCTGTATCAGCTGACGGTGATGGGATCGTCGCATTGGCAGCGATCAGCGACTGCGCGCCACGCCGACATCCCGCCACCTCCGTTCCGGTCTGATCGGGTCCGCGGAGTGCTGTCGTACTTGGAAGGCCATGGGCCGACTCGCACGCGGGACATCGGCTTCAGGTTGGGGATTCCCCAGGCGTCGATCAACGCGCTTATGCAATACCTCAAGCGCAAGAACGCGGTCCACACCCAGACCGATTCGCGACCCGCCCCATACGGGCTGACACCTGACGGACTCGAAATGCTGGCGGCCATGAAGCGCCAGGAAGGGGATGCGGCCGCGGCGTGATCCGGAAGCCGCAGGCCGGATCGCGGAGCGGTTCGACATCGCCATCATCTCCGCCAAGGGCATGTCCACGACCGCCGCGCGCCTTCGGCTGGGTCGCATCGCCCCTCGCGTCGACAATGTGATTGTGGCGCACGCCTCCGACGTATCAGGCTTCACAATCTTGGTACGCTCGGTCCCTCGAGCTCAAGCTGACCGAGCGAGCGCGGCAGGCCCCTCGTGCGGGCGCTGAGACCAAAGCGCTGGATGCATTCCGAACAGCGGCGGAGGAACATGCGGCCTCGATCACACTGCCTTGGGGTCTGCGCCGGCAAGCGTTGGACCAATTGCGCCCAGAAATGATCTCGTCAACCCGTTCAGCCATGGTCGGGCGACGCACTTACGTTGGCGGCAAGCCCCAGCGCACGCCCATTGGCTAGTGCGGCGCAATGCCCGCATGATCCACGGGTGGTCCACTCTGGTGCAGAAGTGAATGAAATGGTCGTCGAACTGCCCCCGGGTACCAACCCTCGGCAGACCAGGAATTCATGAACCCGGAGCAGGTCGCGTACTTTCGCCGACGGTTGGAGCAGTCGCGGGCGGACCTGCGACGCGAGCTCGATGCGATTCCGCCACCGGAGGCTCAGGGTATCACCCAGGAGAGAGACCAGACTGACCAAGCCAGCGCGGCCCCGCAACGAGAATTTGCGCTCCAAAATCGCAAGCGGATCCAGAGGCTGCAGCGGCAAGCGGAACGAGCACTTTCAATGCTTGAGGATGGTACAATACGGCTATTGCGAAGACACGGGCGAACCGATCGATCTGATACGCCGCATGGCTCAGCCAGCCACATCATTATCGCTCGCAGCCCAACAGGGCGGGAAGGTCGAACCGGCTAACGAACGTTCAGGGGCGTGCCGGGCGTTTGTTTCCGGGTATCCGGCTCACTGCGATGCCCGGCTCGGGCCGACCAGCGTAGCGCCGCCGTCCACGACCAGGACCTGGCCGGTGATGTAACGGGCCTGGTCGGACAGCAGGAAGCGCACAGCGCGACCGATGTCCCAGCCGGTACCCTCGCGCTTGAGCACGGAAGCCTGACGGCGGGTGTCACGCGCCTGTTCTGTCATGCCGCGGGCATAGACCATCGGCGTGAAAACGGGTCCGGGGGCAACACAGTTCGCGCGGATGCCGTCTGCGCCGTGATCGACCGCAATCGCCTTCGTCAATGCAATTACCGCACCCTTGGAGACGGTATAGGTCGTGAGGCCGCGCGGGCGAAGCGCCGATATTGAAGAGATATTGGCAATGGCTCCGCCGCCTGCGGTGCGGATCATCGCCGGGATTGCGTGCTTGCAGGCGAGGAACATGGTGTCCACGTTCACATGCATCACGTGCGCCCAATTCTCCTCGGTTTCCTCGAGCACGGTGCCCTTGCTGCCAATGCCCACATTGTTGTCGAGGCAGTCGAGCCTTCCCCAGCGGGACACGGCGTCCTCGACCATAGCGGCACACTGTGCGGAACTGGTTACGTCGTAAGAAGCAGCTACAGCACTGCCGCCTTCGGCAGCAATCATCGCCACAGTACGCTCTGCCAGCGAGAGTTCACGGTCGACGACCAGGACCCTGGCTCCCGCGCGCGCCAGCAAGACAGCCGCCGCTCGGCCGTTGCCGATACCGTCACCAGCCGCCCCGCCGCCGGTGACGATCGCCACCTTGTCCATCAGGCCCCATTCTTCATTGGGTGTCATCGCGTGCCCTCATTGCGGCGTGGTTGCGCGGTGTAAACGTGTTCTACGCTCGGTCGGAGACCAAATATCTTAGTTCGGCAGCCAGACCGCAGCCCTGATCTCGCCGAACTCACGCGGGATCTTGCGCCAGGACGCGCCCGCATCTTCGGTGACGTAGACCTCGCCGAACAGACTGAACGCGACAATGCGGTCGGCGTTGGCGGGATGGGCGGCAAGTCCCCATACAGTGCCATTGGTCTGGTTGGGGAGCGGCAGGACCTCCCAGCTCTCGCCAAAGTTGGTGGTGCGTAGCACGTGCCCCTTTTCGCCCGTCGTGGTCTCGCCGCACCCGGCGAACAGCACGCCGGGATCGTCGGCCTTGACCACCATGCCGCGGGCATAAGGCAGCGGCCATTTCTGCTTGATACCCAGGGGCTGCCAAGTGTCGCCCAGATCATGGCTGACAAACATTTCGCGCGCCGTGCTGGCGTAGAGGCGCCGGGGCTGCGTCGGCGCGATCGTCACGGCGTGGACGTCCGGGTCATACAGACCCGTCTCAAGGTGCGTCCAACTGTCCCCGCCGTCCAGGCTGCGGAACACGCCGTCGATCTCCACTCCGGCCCAGACGATACGATGATCGTCGGCGTCAACGACGATGCTGGTGACGAAGGGTGTACCGATCGAGCATTCGCGGGCGATGTCGACCGCTAACTTCTCCCAGTGCCGTCCGCCGTCACGCGACCGATAGACCCCGGCTGGACGCGTGCCGGCAAACAGAATATCGGGCTCGGCCGGGTCGATGGCCAGCGACCAGATCGTCGGCAGGGTGCCATCGGTGCCGATCCGCCCCCACCGCGCTCCGCCATTGTGGCTCACAAACAAGCCGGTATCGCCGCCGGCGAAGACGGTGCGCGCCTGTGTTGGATGGACAGCCAAGGCCTGTATGCGGCTATTGAGCGGGAAGGGGGCACGATGCCGTACCCAGGACGTGCCGGCATCTGGACTTTGCCATACGCCCCAGCCAGCCGTTCCAAGACCTATGCTGTAATCCGCCGCCATTCGCCGCCTCCCTTTGTCTCTTCGTCGCGGTAACAAGAAATAACCTGCAGGCGGGAGGATGCTTTCAACCGGATCGTCGCCGCAAGCCAGGGTCCACGACGCTCACCCGACCGGCAGTTTGTCGTCAGCCTGCGTCCAGCCGTGCCAAGAGTTTCTCTGCGCGCTCCCGCTTCGCCGGCAGAGGATCACGCTGGATGATTCGCAGGATCGCGTCCCTCGCCCCAAGGTCGCCGGCTTCAGCCATCTCGAACGCCATTGCGTCACGTCGCTCGTAATGTGACCGATCCAGCGGCACGATCTTGATCGGCAGATCCTTCCAGTAATACTGGCCCTCACGGCTCGACCAACCGGCGTAGACCTCGTCCCAACAACCGCAGCCGGCATAGGGCATCAGGTTCACATCCGCCATCGGCTCGCTCGGCTTCTGATATCGTGCATCGAACGACATCCGGATCGACCCGGTCTGGTTCGGCAGTGCCTTGTGCACCGTCACGTCCTGAAAGATCAGAGCATCGCCCGCCTCAAAGTCGCCGGTGACCCAGGTGCCCGGGATGGGCACGGCGATATCCATGCCTCCCGCACCCGAACCGACCTTGGTCGGCAGAATGCCCGTGGTGTGGGACCCTGCCGCGACCGCCAGACTACCCATCTCGCGTGGGCAGTCGCCCAGAGGCATCCACATCGCGTAGCTGGTCGCGCCGCCGATGTGGACGCGATCCTGATGAATGCCGGTGGTGAAATCGAAACCATCTGACTGAGGAAAAATGTTGCGTTGAACAAACATCGGATGCGCCAGGGCGCGCTCACCGAAAATCCGGTCGAACAGCGCGATCACCCGAGGATCGATACGGAGCCGATGCAACGCCTCGTCCGACCAGAGGCGGCGAAACACGGACATATAGCGCGGCTCAGGATCCTTGCAGGCGGCGGCGGGATTGGCGACACCGGAGGCGACGGGCGAACCCGGGGCGAGCCACCCGCCTTCCATCGCCTTGTTCAGAAGCCGCGCACGCGCGTCGAGGATCGCCTTTTGTGGCAACAGGCGCCGCAGGAACAGATAACCGTCCTCAGCCAGTCGGGCCCGAAGGGTCTCCCCGTCGTCCAGGTATCCGGTCGAATCCCGGAACGTTTCGTACGGAAACATCATTTTCCTCTCGCCCCCACCTCATTGCGCCTGAGATCGCAATAACCGTCCGGGATTTCGCATAGGGCGCCATTCCCGCAACATGGTGTGCAGGTTCTTGACCCCTGACAAGCCAGAACGGCCGGCACGATCAACCAATATCAGCGGTGCCAACGCCCGCAACGCCGGCAATCTCGGCGGCGGAGCACGCAATGCCGGCGCCTGGTGCATATGACAAAGACGCTGGCAATCCAGTTGAGCCGCCACGGAATCACGGTCAACAGCATCCTCCCCAGCACGACCAGGGCGGGTTGGAAAGCGGTACCGCATGTTCCAGGCCCGTCTTCACGCGACCCACCGGCATTATCCTGGTTTGTCACGCGCGTCTCAGGGTGCACGCAGTGGGCAGCGGCAATAGATCGCATTGTGCTCGCCCTCCCGGTCGGCCATCGTTGCGAACGTCAATCTGCCATCCGGACCGGCAACGGCGACCGCATTAAGAACGAAGCGGCCGATCTGTCCGCCCCCCGGCAAGCCCTCGCCCATCATGGCTACCCGCCGCACGTGGCCTGGCGTTCCGGCGAAAGCGGCGAGCGGTCCTGGCCCGCCATCCAGCGCCGCGGTGAAGGCTGCGTCGCCATCCGCAGCGACGGTCGGCCACGGTCCGAAGCCGGCGTAGCGTCCGCCGCCTGGCGCCGGCGCGCCCTCCACGGCAATCGAGTCGAGGCCGTCCGCCCCCCGGCGCAGCACTGCCTCCCGCATGTCGCCGTTCGTGCCGACATAAGCACCGAACGTAACCGCGTCGTTGTCATCAATCGCGATTTGCTCTGAGAACCGCTGGATCATCGAGCCGTCCGGCGTCCGGTCGCCGGCGGCGACCAGCAGGCGCAGTTCGCGCGTGCCCGCAACGAATATGCCGCCAAGCACGGGTCCCTTCAGGATGGCCGCCGGAAACGCCACGACGCCATTGTTGTTGAGCGCAGGCATGCCGATGCCGTCCATTGTGCCGCCAACATGCAGCAGCAGTTCGCCCGCGGCGATCAGCCGCTGCAGTCGTCGACTGTTCCAAAAGTACAGCACGTGCAGTGTGTCGCGGCCGCGTCGCACCGTCGCGACAAACGCCAGTTCGTCATTGTCGTTCAGCGCCGGCGTATCGAATCCGACCATTACGCCACCGGGAATGCCAGGCGCGTCGTCGTCGGCCAGCGCGATGACGTGCAGCTCGCTGTCGCGGACCAGGAACATGCCCTCGGTGGCGCGCCCGCCGGCGACCTCGGCTTCGAACGCGACATGGCCCGCCGCGTTCAGCGCCGGCAATGGATGGTCGGAGAAAATGCCCAGCGTGCCGCCACCGGGCACGGGGTCGCCAAACGCCGCCACCTTGCTGATGCGTCCAGCCTCGGCGAGGAAGATGCCCTCGCGAGCGAAGGCATGCACGACCGTTGCATAGAATGCGACCTGGCCGCTCGCGTTCACCGGCGCTACCACGGGCTGCGTGGAAACCTCGAACCGGTCAAAGCGGCCGCCGCCGGGTGCGGCTTGGCCGGCGCGGACCACGGGGCGTAGGGGCACCTGGCTGATTGCCGTCGCCGCTGTGGTCGCAGGCACCAATACCGCGGGCTGCGCCAGGGTGATGGACGGCGTAGACGGGGCCACCCACCACACGCCGGTCCACATCGCGGCGACCGCGATTGCGGCTATCAGCAGGCGCTGACGTGCCGAGGCCAGCAGCATCGGTCAGTTGCTCAGCATGCCGGCCTTCAGCATGGCCACATCGTGGTGCAGCAGGTCGAGATAGGTCGCCGCCGCGCCGTCCGCCGGTGACAGCGCATCACCGTACAGCGTGCCGACGATCACCGCGCCGGTCTCGCCAGCAATGCGCTGTATGGCACGCGGATCGGTGATGCTGTCCAGGAACAATGCCTTCACATGCTCTGTGCGGATCTCGCGCGCCAGCTTCGCCAATTCGTCCGCCGAGGGTTCGCTACGGTTTGTCCAGCCGTTCACCGACAACAGCATTATGCCGTAGGCATAGGCGATGTACTGCAGCGAATCATGCGACGCCAGCGCACGTCGCTTCGGCGCGGGCACCGACGCGAACTCCTGCCGTGCCCAGTTGTCGATCGCCTGAATCTGTTCGCTGTATTGCGCCGCATGCTCCCGGTAGTCAGCGGCGTTGGCTGGATCGAGCTGCGTCAGTTCGGCTGCGATGTTGCGTACGTAGATCACGCCGTTGTGCGGATCCATCCAGGCATGCTGGTCGATCGCGCTAGGCAATTGCCGGCCCGACACCGGGTGCTCTTCCTCGGCCAGCAGCGTGCGCACGCCGCGTGTCACCACGAACTTCCTGCCCGTGAATCCGGATTGCTTCAGCAATGGTTCAAGCCAGGGCTCGAATTCGGTGTTCAGGCCGTTAAAGAACACCGCGCGCGCCGCCGCTATCGTCGCGACATCACCGGTGGTCGGCTGGTAAAGCTCGCAATCGCCGCCCGGACCCACGATGGTGGTGATCGCAATGTGGTCGTCGCCGATCTGCGCCAACATGTCCGCGATGATGCTGAATGTCGCCACGACCGGAATGCGCCCAGCGGCGTGCGCCGGCAGTGCCAGCAGCATCACAGCCAGCGCGGCAACGCAGTGAATCATAGGGTCTCCTCCCAGGCCTGGCGTGCCACCCGGTGCCATGCCTCGGTGATGATGACGGAGCCAAGAACCAACGCGCCGCCCGCCAGCACGATTGCTGGGCCAGAGGGCAGATTGGCATGGTAGGATGCCAGTAGTCCGGCAACCGCCGCGACGGCGCCGAATAGCGTCGCCAACGCCATCGTCGCCGCGACGCCCAGCCCCCAGCAGCGCGCCGCGGCAGCAGGCAGCAACATCGGTCCGACCGCCAGCAGCGTGCCGAAGGCCTGGAAGCTGGTCACCAGCGCCAATACCACCAGCACCACAAATACCGCGTCGTACGGCGCACGGCGGCAGACGACCCGCAAGAAGCCCGGGTCGAATGCGCCCACCGCCAACGGCCGATAAAGCGCCGCGATCGCCAGCACAATGACAGTGCTCACCGCGGCAATTTGCAGCACTGCGCCGTGATCGATCGCCAGCACCGTACCGAACAATACGCGCACGACGTCGACGTTGCTGCCGCGCCAGATCACCAGGACCACGCCAAGCGACAGCGCCACCAGGTAGAACGCCACCAGCCCAGCATCGTGTTTCGCGCGCCCACCCGCAGCGATCCCGGCCAGGGCTGCCACTGCAAGGCCGCTCGCTAATCCGCCGAGCGACAGCCATGTCGGCGACGGACCGGCGTAGAGGAAGGCGATTGCAGCGCCTGGCATCACTGCGTGGCCCAGCACGTCGCCAGCAAGGCTCATGCGCCGCAGCACCAGCAGCGTGCCGACCGCACCGTTCGCGAGCGCCAGGGCGAGGCATGCAACCAAGGCGGAGCGCATGAACGCCAGCGTCTCGAACGGCGCCAGCAGCAGCGCGTGCAGCGTGGTCATCCTGCCAGCGCCGGCAAAGCGGCCTCCGTCTCGCCCCAGGCCAGACAGCGTCGCGCCAGTACCAGCGTGGTCGGGAACCGCGCGCGCACCACGTCCAGATCGTGGAGCACAGCAATGACGGTGCGTCCCTGCCGATGCCAGCGGTCGACTTGCTGAAGTGACACTGTCAAAGTCTGCGCGTCGACGCCGGCGAACGGCTCATCCAACAGGATCACGCCGGCATCTTGCATGATGATGCGCGCAAACAGCGCGCGCTGGAGTTCGCCGACAGAGAGCGAGGCGATCCTCCGCTGGAGGTGACCGGTAAGCCCCATCGCCTCGGCCGTCGCTTCCACCCTGAGCAGCAGCGCGCGGGCGGGGGCGCGGAACGCACCGAACTCACGCCATCCGCCAAGCGCGATCAGTTCCGCGACGGTGACCGGATAATCGCAATCGATGGCGGCGCGCTGCGGCAGATAGGCCAAAGGCTGCCGCGTCGAACGCTGGACTGCGCCGCACGCCAGCCGAATGGTACCCGCAATCGTGCCGAGCAGGGTGCTCTTGCCAGCACCGTTGGCGCCGACCACCGCGGTCAGGCTGCCGGGTGCGAACTCACCGCTGATGTTTTCCAGTGCCATTTGGCGCCCGTATCGCACGGTCACGTCACGCAGCCATACGCCACGCTCGGTCGCGCTGATCGGCGACGCATGTGCAGAGTTCTTGGGATCGGCTGTTGGACGGTTGAGCATATACAGTCGCAGCAACGCTGGTTGTCATCCACAAATCACGGCGGCCACCTATTGCAAAAGCCAATAGTCCGGCGTTTTGTTCACCGCAAGCGAACCGTAGAAGGCGGGACGCGGAATGATCAATTCGGGAGGATGACCATGAGGATCGCCGGTTATGCTGCGGCCATGGCTTTGTCGGTCCTGGCCCTGCTCGCACAATCACTGCCTGCCGTCGCACAAGCCGACTGCAAGCAGGTCGTTGCACCGTCGCCGTTCGGTCCGAATGACCAGACCGGCGCGACAAACCGCGTGACCCCTGCGGTCACCAAGGCGGCTGCCGCCGAAATCCAGACCGGCGTTGTCACGCCGATGGGCAATCTTTTGGTGGACGGCATTCCGCTGTTCGGGACGCGATTCACCAAGACCGTGCTGAGCAGCTTCGCCGTAGTGCCGGGCGCCGAATTCGGCAACAACAAGCTGAGCTATATGGAGGACACTTACCTCAGCCAAAGCCATGTCGGCACGCACATCGATGGCATGGGCCATATCGGCATACAGGACTGCTACTATAACCAGACTCCGATCGGTAAATACGTAACCCAGAACTATCTGAAGCGGCTGGGCATAGAGAACACCAAGAGCTTCGCCACACGCGGGGTCATCATCGATCTGGTGAAAGTATTTCAGAACGCGGGTAAGTTGAAACCCAATCCGCAATGCAAGGGCCCTTGTCTGGACGCCGGCACGGTTATCACGCAGGGCGATCTCGAGGCTGGGCTGAACATGTACCATGTGACCCTGCGCGAGGCCGATGCGGTGTTCCTCAACACCGGCTGGGGCGACCTGTTCCAGCAATTCCCGGCGCAGAATGCGACCTATAATGCCGGCGAGCCGGGCATCAACACCGCGGCTGCGCAGTGGCTGGCGTCGCAGAAGGTGATCCTGGTGGGCGCCGATAGCTGGGCTGTGGAAGTGATCCCGGGCGAGGATCCGAACATCGCCTTCCCGGTACACAAGACCCTGCTCACCGACAACGGCATTCACATCATCGAGAACGTGCGCACCGACCTGATCGCGGCTCAGGCCGCGCAGACCGGCCGTGCCACGTTCTTCCTGGACATGACGGTTCCCCGGTCGGTCGGCCTGACCGGCACGTTCGTCAACATCGAGGCGATTCAGTAGCGCATGCCGCCGCCGTGGACGCTTCTGCGGCGACGGCCACTGCTGGCCGGAATGCTCGTCGGCGGTTGTGGTTTCACGAGAGCCGAGGGCCGCCGGTTTCGCATCGCGTTCGCGGACCTGGATGAGACGGCGGGCGTTACGCTGGAGGGACTAGGCTTTACCGGGCCAGACGTGCGGAAAAGCTTCGAACTCGCGGCGCGTACGCTACCGGTGGACATGACGTATTTCGATAATGCCGGCGACCCAGTGCGTGCGATCGCCAACGCCGATGCAGCGGTGGCCGATCACGTCGATCTGCTGATCGAATACAACGCCGACGCGGAGGCGAATGCCGAAATTGCGCGCCGGTGCACCGCCGCTCACATTCCTGTGCTGGCACTAGTCGATCCGGTGCCGGGTGCGCCGTTGTACGGGCCGGACAATCACGCCGCCGGACGCATCGCCGGCCATGCACTGGCAGCGTTTGCGCGCGACACGTGGCCGGACGAGCATGTCGCCGGCGTGGTGATCGGCGACCTGGCCGATCCGGGCGCAGCAGTGACCGACCGCGTCCAAGGCATCAATGATGGCGCACACGAATTGCTGCCGGGGCTGGAATTCGCGCAGCTCGATACGGCAGGGCAGGGGGTGCGCGCCGATGCGCTGCTGACGAAATTCCTGCTGACCGAGAGCAGCAAGCTGCTGATCGCAACGCTGGATGATTTGGCGGCGATTTATGCGAAGAATGCGGTTGAGATGAACCGGCGACAGGGCGACTGCGTGATTGTAAGCCAGGGACTCGATCACAACATTCACGGCGGCATCAGCGAGAAGAAGGAGCTCGATCCGAACAACCGCGGCAGCGTGGTGCTGGGATCAGTGGCGTTTTTCATGGACCGCTATGGCTATGAAGTACTGCCGCTGGCGCTGCGTATGCTATCGGGAGGGGCGCTCCCGGCGCACACGTTGACGCAGCATGCGCTGGTCACGGCGAACACCGTGTTCCGCGTGTATCCGCCGTACGACATGAACTGAGTAGGTCGGCGCAGCGCTCGCGACGGCTGCCAGGCCGTGATGGGTATGGAATTGATGGCACGCTACAGCCTGTCTGCCGACGATCGCCAGGCCGTGGTGCGTGGCGCCGACCTCCTGAAACGTGGCGCGCCTGCGGATCGCGTCGAGACGCTTGTGGTGCATCCGGATGGCACAAGGGAGGCTGTCGAGGTTCCTGCCGCGGCCACCGCGATCATTGCGGACTCTCTTGAGTAAGCTTCGGCTTCGGAGCAGATCGCGCTGCTGACCGGCGATGCGGAGATTTCGCCGGAAGACGCGGCGGCGATCCTGGGCGTCTCGCGACCGCTGGTTCGGCGTCGGATGGATGTGGGCGACCTGCCGTTCCGCCGCGTCGGTGCGCATCGACGCGTCCGGCTTGCCGACGTTCTTGAACTCAAGCGCATCGAGGCGCCCGTCCGGACCGCGTTGGAGGCGTTGCGTGCTGATACGGAAGACCTCATGGCGCATGGCCTCTGACCACCCCCTCCGCACCACTCGTCGTTCTTCTGGACGCCAACCTCCTCTCGTGGAGCAGCGCATCGCTGTGATGCTTGGCCTCAAGCAGTTCCGCAATGCGGTGATCACGATCGCCGGCATCGAGCCGATGCGCCGTATCCGCAAGGGGCAGTTCGGGCTACGACGTCTCGGCCTTCAGCGCCGAACCGCGCCCGCAGTCTGGCGAGCCTGACTGTTGCACAGCACATCAGGTACGCGCACATCCGTGCTGCCGATTTGCACCAGAACCCTCACGCAGTGAGTGCACCACGCTATTAGCCAATTAACGGCGATGCTGAGCACAGTTTCGTCACGCCGTTCAACCCGCCGGACCACCGCACCACAGCAGATAGATTGCCGCCGTCCAGGAGAAGTCCACTCCACCGATGCCGGCACCGGTAACAGGTTCGAAATACTCGCTAGGCCCCGCCGCCTCGATCAGTGCCAGCGTATCGGCGCGAATCCGGCCTGACAGCTCGGTGTTGCCGGCGCCGTCGAAGCCAACGGCAATCATCCAGTTCATTATCGCCCAAACCGGGCCACGCCAGTAGCGTTTCGGCTCGAAGCCGGGGAACGCCGGATCCGTGGACGGCACCAGCCGGCTCACTTGGTTGGCCCAGCGCGCGAGCGTCGCCGCTAGCGTCGCGGCACGTGTCGCGGCATGGCCTGCGAACAGCGGCAGGAACCCTGCCGAGGTACCGACCGGAATGGTTTCGTGTGTTACCAGATCCATGCTGGCATACAGCCCTAGATCATCGCGCCACAACCGCTCCAGCGCGGCATCCAGGCGTGCGATGCGTTCCGCAATCGACGTCCGATCGCTCGCGGTGCCGAAGCGCGCGGCGAGCGCCAGCAGATCCGCCTCGGCGCGCAGCAGGATCGCGTTGGTGGCGACATCCGCCACATGGAACGGCGACACCGCCAACATGCGTGCCGGATCCCAGTCCACGTCGCGGAACAGATCGACCAGGTGGATGAAGCGCTGGTACTCCTCGCCACGCGGCCGCATCGTCGCATCCACATGCGTGGTGTCGCGGCGGCGTATCGGCGTCACCGTGTCGGCAGGCACGCGCGCCAGCGCCACATCCCATGCCGGCGAATTGTCCATGCCGGTTTCCCACGGGTGCAGCGTCGCGACCAAGCCACGACGCTGCGGATCGCGCGCCGACTGCCACCAGCGGTGATTGCGCAGCAATGCAGGATATACCGACGCAGCGCGGTTATCCGCCAGTGCGCGGTCGTGACCATGGTCCCACAAATGCCGCACCGCGGTTGCCAGCACCGGCGGCTGGGTAATCCCCGAGGTCGGCGGCGTGCGCGCGGTGCCCCACACATCCGGTCCGGGAAAGTAATCATCCGATGGCGCGTGGAACACGATCTGCGGGATCAGACCGTCTTCCCACTGCCCCTTCAGCAGGGAGGTGATCTCCTGCCAGGCGCGCGGCTCGTCGAACGTCCCCCAGCCCATCGCGACGAACGCGGAATCCCAGTTCCACTGGAACGGATACAGCCGTGCAGTCGGCACGCAATAACCACCGCGGTCATTGGCGCGCAGGATGGCGCGGGCCCGGTCGATCATGCTCATGCTCTAATCCCCGAGCGCGGTGCCGCCTGCCGCGTCAAACCAGGTGATGCGATCCGCCCGCGGGCGCAGGTAGCAGCGCGCTGCCACCCGGCGGGGCGCAGGTCGGCGCCGGCCATGACACGGATCGATGCATCGGCGGCATTTCCGGTCAGCAGCGTATGCGAGCCGAGCGGCTCGATCACCTGCACGCTGAATGGGAAACCTTCACCCTCGGTGACGATGTCGAGATCCTCGGGTCGGATGCCAAGTACGACGGACGCGGCTCCACGCGGGGCGGGAAGGCGCAGGGGCCCGAGCGCGACTTGTCCGCGATTCGACGGGCAGTGGCAGGAAATTCATCGGCGGGGTGCCGAGAAAGCTGCCGACGAAGCGCGATGCCGGGTGACGATAGATCTCCGCCGGCGGTGCGACCTGCACGATGCGGCCGGCATTCAGCACCGCGATGCGGTCCGCCAGCCCCATTGCCTCGGTCTGGTCGTGCGTGACGTACAACGTGGTGGTGCCGGCCGCCTGCAGCACCGTCTTCAGTTCGGCGCGCATCTCCAGCCGCAGCAGCGCATCCAGGTTGGACAGCGGCTCGTCCATCAGCAGCACCGCGGGCTCGACCGCCAGCGCGCGCGCCACGGCAACGCGCTGACGTTGCCCGCCGGACAGTTGCGCCGGATAGCGGTGCAGATACGGCTCGATATGCAGCAGTGCGGTGGCGCGGGCGACCTGGCGCTCGATCCGCGCGGCATCGGCGCCGGTCATGCGCAGCCCGAAGGCGACGTTGTCGCGCACCGTCATGTGCGGGAACACCGCGTAGTTCTGGAACACCATGGCCAGGCCGCGCCGGCGCGGCGGCAAGCCCGTCATGTCGCGGCCACCGATCAGCACGCGCCCGGAGGTCTGCGTCTCCAGCCCGGCGATGATGCGCAGCAGCGTCGTCTTGCCGCAGCCCGATGGCCCCAGCAGTGCCACCAGTTCGCCATCGGCGACGGTGAGCGACACGCTCTCCAGCGCGACCGTGCCGCCAAACCGCATGCCGACCTGCTCGATGACGATATCTGCCATCAGCGATTCACGATCCCCCACATGCTGAACAATTGCTTGCGCACCAGGAAGATGAACAGCACGGACGGCACGATCAGCAGGAACCCGCCGGCGAACTGCATGTGCAGCGGGCTTTCCGACAGCACCGACAGCAGGTAGGCCGTCAGCGTCCTGTGCCGCACGGTCAGCACCGATGGCGGCGAACACCTCGTTCCACGAAATCACGAAGGCGAAGATCGCCGCCGCGGTGATGCCGGGCAGCGCCAGCGGCAGCACCACGCGCAAGAATGCCGTCGGGCCGGAGCAGCCGAACACCCAGGCGGCTTCCTCCAGTTCGCGCGGAATGGCCTGGAACAGGCTGGCAGTGACCAGCACCGCGAACGGCATGGCCAGCACGCTGTGCATCAGGCCGACGCCGATCGGCGAATCGTACAATCCCAGGCGGATGAAGCTGACTGCGAGCGGCAACGCCAGGATCGCCACCGGGAAAGCCCGCGTCAGCAGCACGAACAGGCGAAACGCCGTGGCACCGCGAAACCGGTAGCGCGCCAGCGCGTAACCTGCCGGCGCGCCGAGCACGATCGAGACCACCATGCACAGGGTCGCCGCCTCGATGCTGTACAGCACGCTCAGCCAGACGCCGCTGATGTGCAGGAACTGCTGCAATGCAACCAATGACCACGTGTTCGGCCAGACCAGCTTCGGCCAGGCATTCACCACGGCCTCGCCGCCGATGCCGCCAAGCGCGATCAGATAGATCGGCACCAGCACCCAGGCGCACAATGTCGCAACACCCGCCAGGAACACGCGCGCGCCGCAGGGTCATGGCAGTTGCTCCGCCGGAGTGCGCAGCAGGCGCAGATAGACCAGCGTGGAGGCAAGCGATGCAGCCATCACCATGATCGCGTAGGCCGCGGCGACGCCGTAATCCTGCTGGAAGTACTGCCAGTTGAATGCCTCGCTCACCAGCACCGGGAAGTTGCGGCCGCCAAGCGCCAGCACGGTGGCGAACATCTCGAATGCCAGCACGGTGCGCAGGATCAGCGCGGTCTGGATCGACGGCCGCAGCAGTCGGCAGCGTGACGCGCACGAAACGCTGCCACGGCGTGGCGCCGAACACGTCGGCCGCCTCGCCATATTCCTTCGGCACCAACTGCACGCCGGCGGCCAGGATCACCAGCACGATGGCGGTGGCCCGCCACAGCTCCGCCACCACGATGGCGATCAGCAGTGCCGTCGGCGTCTCGTAGGTCAGCCAGCTCTGCGGTCCGTCGATGACGCCGAGGTGGAACAGCAGCGTGTTGAGGTAGCCGCGGTCGTTCAGGATCGCCAGCCACACCAGGCCCGCGGCCAGATCGGAAATGCCGAGCGGGATCGACCAGACCCACAACACCAGATCGCGGCCACGCCTGATATGGCGCAGCATCATGCCATCCCCAACGCCAGCACGAGCTGCAGCGGCACCGCCAGCGCAACCACCGAGAATGTATCGATGATCGCGTCGCGAAAATTGATGTCGCCCGCCATGCGGGCGAAATTGCCGAACGAAAACGCCCTCGTCGGTGCGGAACGCCAGGGCGATGGTCTGCACCAGCGGCACGACGAACAGCACGCCCAGGAACACGGTCGCCGGCGCGATCAGCAGATAGGGTATGATATGCGCGGCGACGCATGGCCTCGCCGTCACGGTACCGGACAGGCGCCCTTGGACGGCGGGTCGGGCGGCCAGCATGGCGCGTCGGCATCGGTCATGATCTTGCGCAGGATCGGCGCCTCGCGCTCCAGCGCATCATGCGGCTTCACGCCCCGCAGCACGATGAGCTGGAACGTGTCGAGCATCACCTTGTCGAACTCGCCGCCATGCGTGCCGAGGCCGACCGGCAGCAGCGCCGGCATGGCATCCTTGGCATTCTCGGTGCGTGCGATCGCAGCGGCGGCCAGTTTCACGCCCGGATCGAGGTCTGCCGGCAAAGTCGCCTTCACCACCGGGAAGAATCCGACCGCGCGCGCAGTGGCGATCTGCGTCGCCGGCAGCGTCAGGTAGTCGATCAGAGCCGCGGCGCCATTCGGATCAGGCGCATCCTTGGCGATCGCGAGGCCGGCGAGCACCGGCATGTAGCCGCGCCCCTTCGGTCCGGCCGGTGCCGGGAAGGCAACGAAATCGTCCGGCTTCTGGCGCAGCGCGTCCAGCAGTCGCGCGACGTGATCGAACGCGATCCAGACATCGCCCGACAGCAGCGGTTCCTGCATGAAGTTGTAGTTGGTGGAATTGGGATTCACGTTCTTCCACAGCGCGGCGAAACTGGTCCACATCGCCTCCGCTGCCGGACCGCGAAAGGTGGTCACCAGGCCGCCGGTGTAGGAGGGGTAGAGGAAGCCCTCGAGGAATCGGTGCATCAGCCCCTTCGGGCCGGCGGGAAAGCCGAGCATGCGCTTGCCGGTCTTTGCCTGAATCGCCGCGCGCCCATTCGGCGAGCTGGTCATAGGTCAGCGCGTTGACATCGGCGCCGCTTCGGCAGATAGGCCAGGGCCTGCTTGTTCGCCACCATGAAGTAGGTAGCCTGCATCCAGGGGATGTACATCTGCTGCGTGCCGCCAAGCTTGCCCAGCGTCATCAGGCCGGCGGGAATGCCGCGGTCCTGCAGCTTCGCTGCCAGATCGTCCAGCGGAACGATGCCCTTGATGGTTACCAGTGGCTCCAGCTCGCCGTGCAGCGCGCCGATCAGGCTGATCGTGTGGGTGCCGCCCTGCATTTCGGCCTGGATGCGCACCGGAAGCTGAGCCGGCTCTTCCGGCACGTAGGTCACCTTGGCCGAATAATCCTTCAGGATGACGTCGCGCATCTTCTGCGCTTCCTCGATCGGGCGCAGTTGTGTCGACAGGAACACGGTGTCGGCCGCGGCCAGCCGTGGTGCCAGTGGCGCGGCCAGCAGGATAGCGCTACAGGCGGCGAGAATGCGTTGCTTCATGGCGTCCTCCCTGGAAGTCTCGGACTTTTTTCATGCGGCGCCGGCGCGCTGGCGCGGGCCCATCGGAGGCACGCGGGATCAGCCGGGCCGGCCAGACCTCCGTCAGTGTGGCCGGATCCGCGCCATCGAGCAGAGCAACCAGCATCTCCACCATGCGCACACCGGCGCGATCCATCGGTTGTTCGATCGTGGTCAACGGCGGATCGGTGCAGCTCGCCATCGACAAGTCGTCATAGCCGATCACCGAGATGTCGCGGCCGGCGCGCAGACCAGCATGCGACACGGCGTGCAACGCGCCCACCGCCAGGCGGTCGGTGGCGCAAAGCACCGCAGTCGGAGGCTCGCTCTCGGCCAGCAGTTCGCACATCAGGTGAAAGCCGGCTTCCTCCGACGGTTCGGCGTAGCGTACCGGCCCGTGCGGCAGTCCAGCCGAGGCGAGGGCGGCGCGCCAGCCGCTTTCCCGGTGAAGTGCGAACATATAGTGTGCGGCGGCGTTGATAAGCCCGATACGGCGATGGCCGAAGTCGATCAGGCGTTCCGTCGCCGCCCGGCACGCGGTCGCGCTGTCGATGTCGAGAAAGGCGTATGGTCGCACATCGTCGCAGCGGCCATGCGCGACAAACGGCGGCGCCGCGATCCAGCAGGTAGCGGATCCGCGGGTCGTCGCGGCGCGTGCGTGCCACCAACATGCCGTCGACGCGATTGCCTTCGATCAGGTGACGGTACGCGCGCTGCTCGTCGGGACCCGGGCGTGCGCTCATCACCAGCAGGTCGAGCCCAGCGCGCTGCAATGGCGCCCCGATCGCCGCGAGCAGACGCAGGAAGAACGGATCGTCGAACTGGCCGGCCTCCGCGGGCAGCACCAGGCCGACGGCCTCGCTGCGGCCGCGCTGCAGGCGACGGGCGAGCTGGTTGGGACGGTAGTCGATCCGCTCGGCCTCAGCCAGCACGCGTGCACGCGAGTTGGCTGAGACCTCGGGGAAGCCGCCGAGGGCCCGTGAGACGGTGGTGACCGAAAGGTCGAGGCATTTGGCGATGCTGCGCAGCGACACTTGGACAGGACGTTTCAAATCGTTTTGACTTGGCTGCTGAGGTATTCCAAAACGATTTGGCGGTCAATGTTGTGGAGGGACCGATGGTGGCGGACACGGCACGGCCCTACGCGGTGGGGCAGCAGGACACCCGGCCTTGGGGCGAATGGCTGATCATCGACATCGGCCCAGGCTTCGTCGTGAAACGCATCACGGTCCGGCCGGGCCAGCGTCTGTCCCTGCAGCGCCACCGCAACCGTGACGAGAGCTGGGTGGTCGTCGCGGGCATCGCGCATGTCACGCGCGGTGGCAAGACTGTCTCCTTTGGATGCGGTGAGACAATCCGGATCGCTCGCGGTACCACGCACCGTGTGGCGAACCAGGGCACGGACGATGTCGTATTCATCGAGGTGCAGACCGGGGCAAGGCTGTCCGAGGATGACATTGAGCGGCTGGATGACGATTACGGACGGGTCACTGCCCAGAGCTCGACGTCCGAACCACCATAGCGACCATTTGGTCATGGAGTGGTCAGCGGTTCTGTCAGTTTGAAGTTCATTGTGCTCCCGACAGAACCGTTCGGCTGGCATTTTGCTCCTATTTTCCCCGGCGTCACCGTCGTTTTTCGCGCGTCGCAAATGTCGGCTTAAGCCAATCGGATGCCCGAAAGCTGCCCGGCCGGAATTGGCCAGTCTCGGTCGGTGATCGGCACTCTATCGCGCGATCCAGGACCGTGTTCAGTTTCGCCGGTCATCGCCACGAGTTTGGCTAGCCCGTCAAATGGCTGGCGGCGCGACTGCAACAGAACATTCCACTGGGAGGAAACATCTATGAGTGCTGCGAACGAAGAGGTAAGAATCCTGACAGTCGCCAGTTGCTCAAACGTCCGCGCCGAACACCGCTCGCATGTCGTCGTTTCTGGGTCCTATGGTGGCAGCTACAATGCCTTCAATGCGGCCAAATGGCCGGTACGCGCCGTGATCATGAACGATGCCGGCATCGGCAAGGACAAGGCCGGCATTGTTGGCCTTGATTTTCTAGATCAAATCGACATGTCCGCCGCGACCGCAGATGCGCGGACGTGCCGCATCGGGGACGGCGACCACATGCTAGCGCACGGCATCATCAGCTACGTCAATCTCGCTGCCGACGCGCTCGGCTGCGCGCCCGGCCAAAGCGTTCGGGACTGCGCTGAGCGTATGCGCACGGCAACCGTGCCGACGGTCACGCCGCCATCCATTACCGAGGGTGCCCGATTCGTCATGCGTGACGTTCCTGGCGAGCCGGTTCTGATCTGCGCCGATTCCATCGGCATGCAGTTGCCCGACGATGCCGGCCGGATTGTTGTAACGGCGTCGCACGGCGCTCTCTCCGGAGGTCGTCCGGACAATGTGGTTCCGCCCGGTATCCACGCGGTGTTCTTCAGTGATGCCGGCGGCGGCATGGACGGGGCGGGTATCGCCAGGCTCGACGACCTCGACCGAAAAGGGATCGTCGCGGGCGCCATCGCCGCGGACAGCGCTCCCATTGGCGATTCCCGCGCTCTCTATCACAACGGCGTCCTGTCGCACGTCAACGGTCCGGCTTCCCGGCGCGATGGTCGGGTTGGCATGAAGCTGAAGGACTTCATCGAGGTTCTGATCGCGGCGGCGAAGCGATAGCGACACCTTCGGCAGCACAATGGTCGCCTTGAGCAATACATCTATCGGCGAACACGCGATATGCTGTCCGGCTGCACAGTCGTTTGAGGGCAGTGGGTCCGCCAGAATAATAGCCGCGCAATCGGTCATCCCTGGGTGGTGGGAGTCGCTCCATCTCACTGCTGCGTCCGGACCGATATCTGCCTGGAGCCGGGGTTCGATCTTGGCACGGAGCTGATCAGCCAGCGTGAAAAACGCCTCCCCAGCAAGGCCCGCGCAGCGGAGGAAGACGTCCAGCTGCGCCACGCGCCGGCAGACCCCGCAAGCTGGTGCGTCGCGCCACAAGGTCGCGCGCCAAAACGCGCGGTCTTGCGCCAGGTCCTGGGAGGAGATCCCCGTCCGCATGAGTTTGTATTCAGGTCCGCAAAATACCCGCCAATCGGCAATCGCGGTATCTCGGGACAGGGGATGCACACCGGATACCGGAGCCATGGCGCTCGTCAACGCGACCGAGTATGCGCCATGGGCCAATGCCAACATCATGGTTTGCGTGTCGATCGAGTCGCTTGAGGGCCTGGAAAATATCGCGGCGATCGCGGCCGTGGAGGGCATCGACATGATCGCCTATGGCCACTCGGACCTCAGTGCGCGCCTCGGCTTTCATCTCCAGCTTGAGCACCCGATTTTCAAGGCAGCCGTGCGCCGGATCGCGGACGCTTGCAACACGCGCGGGAAACTCGCCCGAGGGTCGGCGGAAACCGAGGCGCAGATCGAGGAGTACGGGATCCGCTCTCGGACGTGGAACCGATTGCGTCTCATCAGATTTTGCACCAGAACCTTTCGTGCTAACCATCCAGCTCTAAATAGCGGCGAAAGATTCCGGTCTCCTTGAATGGTACGCGTCGTTCGCTAGCCAGATAGGCCTTCAGTCGCGGCCGTTCCGCCACTGATTTGTGCAGGGCCGTCACGCGCGGCAAATTCGCCAACTCTCGCGCGGACGCGAGAGGAAACGCGAACCGCAACCCCTCGACTAACTGGAACAAGGACAGATCGGCATAGGTGACGGAGCTGCCAACCGCGTGATCCGGTCCCGCCGGATTCGCCTCTAGAATTCGCTCGAACCAGCCGAGGAACTTTGGCATCCTATCCCTGCGGAAAACCGCAGCACGCGCGATCGCCTCATCCTTTTGTTCGTGGAACCACTTATCCTCGTCGATCGGATGATGCGAATTATACACCTCCATGACAATGTCGGTAATCGTGAGTTGGATCTGATGCGCCCATTGCCGGCCATCTTCGTCGGTTGGTGCGAGCCCGATCTGCCGGCCCAGATACAGCAAGATCGCCGCGGTGTGGCTGACGATCGTGTCGCCATCACGCAGGAACGGAGGGGCAAATGGGATGTGTGACGTGCCCTCACCGCGCATCAGGGCCAGCATGGCCGGAACGCCGCGTCCCTCGCTTTCCAGCCCCCGCGCCACATCGATATAAGCGGCCCCTGCGTCTTCCAGCGCCAGGCGAACGAACTCGCCGCGTCCCTGGATTTCGGGCCAGTAGAAGAACTCGTAAGCCATGGCGCGCACCTCCTGCCAATGACGGTGAGACCGCATCGTTGCCACGGAAGGTCCTGATGTTCCAGCCACTGCCGCCGTGTCAATCTGACATGAGCCTGTGGACTCGCAACGAACTCAACACTATCGCCAAAGTGGACTGCGCCGCCGCCATGCGGACGGCGCAGCAGCTATCGAGCGCCGCGTCGCCCAGTGCACCGTGCGGAGGCCGAACACCACGACGACCAGCGCACTGCCTGTGGTGACCTCAGCTACAATGACTGGTACGATGCCGATCATGAACGTAATTGTCAGTGACGGCGAATGCGGTCACCGTCTGATTCGCGCTCTTGAAGCCGGCAAAGGTGTACCTGCGCGTGTTCGAGAGCGGTTCGCCCGGCAGCCCGCTGATCGCGACCGCGCCAAACACCGAGCCGGTGGCGACGATGCCGATCGGCAAGAACCTGCACGTCGTGGCCGCCACGGTGCGCGCCGAGACGCCGCTCGTTCCGGGCAAGATCTACTGCTACGACGCAACAATCGTCACGACCGATGCGACCACCACGATGCAGACGCTCGCACAGGCGATTACCGCGCCCGGAGGAACGCCGCCTGCGAAACCGCTCGCGTACGATCCGCACGACTTCCCGAGTTTCGCGCTTCCACCGCAAGATCTCAATCACCTACGGCTCGTGCACGGGTCGTGCCGCAAACCACACGGCGGTACGCTGAAGAACGCACAAACGCCGACGCCCGACCAGCTAGCGACGCTCGACGGCTTGATCGCAAGCTCTGCGGGCGACCCGATGGAGCGGCCGCATCAGCTCTTGCTCACCGGCGATCAAATCTACGCAGACGACTGCGACGACAAACTTTTGGCGTCGCTCACCGATGCCGGCAACGTCTTGCTGGGATGGAGCGGCACGGGCGAAATCTTGCCGTCGGCCAATTCGACGACGCACGCCGCATCGGCCCTCGCACCCGGCACGCGTTTTGAGGTCATCACAAATGCGGGCTTCACCGGCGACGATCGCCGCAGTCATCTCCTGTTGCTCGGTGAGTTCTTCGCGATGTACTTGTTCGTATGGTCCGACGTCTTGTGGAACGACACGATGACCTATGACGAGTTCGAAAAGATCGTCAACGCAACGCTCGCGGTGCATCCCACCTGGAAAGTTCAGGACACCGTCAGGCCGGGCGCCACACTGTCGGCGACGCCTGGCGGAACGAGCGTCCTGCGGCTCGATGCACCGCTCGTGCCCAAGAACGAACTGCCCGATCTCGCGACGATCGACGCGTGGGCGCACGCACAGGTGACCGGCAGCGGGCTTTCGAACGCGCAGCTCGGCGCGGCGTTCGACGGCGATCCCTCGTTCACGTGCTCGCGATTGATCGCGCCACGCAAGCTCGCTCCGGAGACGGCCTACCTCGCGTGCGTCGTGCCGACCTATCATGCAGGCGTGAACGCGGGTCTCGGACTTGCAGTCGATCCCGCGGACGCGGCGCTGGCATGGGATGCAAGCGTCGTGGCGCCGTTCGTGCTGCCGTCGTATTATGCATTTCGCTTTCGCACCAGCCCAGCCGGCGACTTCGCATCGCTTGCGCGCAAAATCGTCCCCGTACTCGTGGGTTCGGCGAGCGGCACGCGCGACGTCGATATGAGCGCCCCCGGATTCGGCGCGGCGAAGAGCGCGGGACTCGTGCTCGGGGTTGAAGGCGCACTCAAAGTTCTCGGTGCAACCACCGCATCGTGGCCCGGTGCGACGCAGGCGCCGTATCAAGCCTCCTTGCGCACTGCGCTCGCACCGCCGCCCGCAGCCGATCCGGTCGTCGCGCCGCCGACCTGCGGCAACGCGCAAACGGGAAGCACGTTACCTCCCGCCGGGCAGCCGCCGGTGTGGATGAGCGATCTCAATCTCGACCCGCGCTCGCGCGTCGTTGCTGGCGCGGGAACGCAAGTCGTTCAAGCGGCGCGCGAAGCACTAGCCGGCGCGGCGTGGGACCAAGCCGGAGTGATCAAGCGCGCCAACGCACTGCTCGCACGCGCCGTGGCGGGATCGCTCGCGACGCGCCATCTCAATTCGGCCTCGGACGGCTCGTACCTGCAAATGACGGCGCCGCTGCACGCGCGCGTCGCGCTTACCTTAGGCGGGTCGAGCACGACCTTGCGCGGCGCGGCGGCGGCAAGCGCGTTACCACCGACGTCGCTCTCCGGGGCCTTCCGAAGGTTGATGCGGCCGCGCTTACCAATCGGGCGGCAGCTGCCGGATACGACCTTCAAACTCGTCGCGCGGCTGAATACCGCGCCCGCATCCGGGTCGAACGCGCTGCAGATGCGCGCCCCGGCGGCGGCGCCGCGCGGGATGGTCGCGTTCGAGGACGTCGCGACGACGGTGCACGTAGCAGCTTTCGCAGCCGTGCCGGTGCGGACACAATCGGGTTGGAACCTGACGGCCGAGCTGGCAGCAGCCGAACCGGTCGCGCAAGCACCGGCGGGCTCGCAATCGTCCATCGACGCCAGCGCCGCGAAGGAAGCATTTCAGCCGACCGTGTTAGCGAAAGATCCGAACCTTCCCGCGCTGCTCAAGGGGACAAACAATAATGTGCCGCCATTGATCGCGCTGCCGACGAACGCGACGGACATGGCGACGTTCTCCGACCGGTTCGGAGCGGTGGCGAAGATTGCAGGTACGGTCCTCCAAGTCGCCGCTCCGACGCCCGCAACGTTCGTGCCGTTGGGAGGCGCGGCGGCGCTGACGACGACCCGCGCGGCACTGGCGGCGAGGCTCGACCCGGAGCGCACGATCGCGGCGCGTGCGGGTGCGCGCGTGCCACTCCGAACGACAGGGGACCCGCTCGCCGGAGTCCGCAACGCGCCGTCGTTTCCGCAAGCAATGTAGGAGCCGCTCGCGCAGCTTTCGCCGGAGTGGACTCGGCTCCCACATCGCCGGCGCAGCGGACGCAAATCGCATCATTCTGCTCGTGTGCGCGTCGCTCTTCGCACGCTACCCGAGCGCCGTCGTCGCTGCAGTGCAGGCACAGTGGTCGGGCTCCGTGCGCACCCTGTCGGGTAACCGGCGTTATCCGCTCTGCCGCGGCACGATCGGCAGCGACATAACGTTCTTCGCGTTCGACATCCCCGACGCGCGGGGCGATCCGGATCCCGTGAAAAAAGATGCGGGCTGGTACTTCGCGATCGAACAACATGCAACCGAGCCGCGTTTCGGGCTCGAGCCCGAACCGTCGACGACGACGAGCCCGACCTGGAACGACCTCAGCTGGAAGGACGTGACCATGAGCGGTGCGTTCCTCGATCCGGCAACCGCGCCCCAGGCTCCGACGCGGGAAGGGGTGACGTGGAGCGCCGGTGCGGCGACGATGGCTTTCGTCCTCGAGCGGCGGCCGGTGCGCGTCGCGATGCATGCCATCGCGCTGCTCGGTCCCGCGCCCGCGGGAAGCTAACATGAGTGAGATCCCGGCCGACGGCACGGTCCTGCGCGGCGCCGGTGCGTATGCGTACGTCATGGCGAACGGCCAACGGCGTGCGGTACCCGACGCGACGACGCTGCGCGATCTCGGGCACACGCTCGAGGGCGCGCTCGCACGGGCGCCGGCGGACCTCGCGGCGATTCCGATCGGGCCGCCCTATCCGAGCACGAGCAAATTCGTGAGCCCGCCGTCGGCGCAGGTCCCGCTGTTGCTTTTGCCGGTGCGCTTGGAAACGGCGTTCTCCGGCAACGAGCTGCTGATTCGCATCTTTCCCGACGCCTTGCACGTCAACAGCTTCGAAGCGGCCTTGACTGCCACCGAAGCTGCGGCTCGCGCGCAGTATCTCGCGATCGCCGCGAGCGACACCGCAGCGCGAAAGGCCGCCTTCGGGGCGCTCGTGCGCCAATTTGGAACGGCGCGCGCCGCGTACCTCAGCAGCGGGGACGCGACGAGCGCAACGAAGGCCGCCGATTGGACGATCGCGCCGTTTACGAACGTGTTGCCCGAACGTTGGATCGTGCTCGGATATAACGGTACGGCGCCCGCGCAGGCGCTGGCGATCGGCAATCCGATCGCAGATTCGCTGGCGGTCGGTCCGGCGCCGAACGGAACGGGACCGGCCAGCGACCCGGGCATCGCGTGGCTGCGCGACTTCGACGTGGCGGTGGCAGCCGGCATGGGCGTGCGTGTTACCTTGGCGGCCGGAGCACCGCCGGGTTTCGACAAGCTTGTCGTGCCCGGACTGCGCAGCACGCTCGCCGCTCCCGATGCGAGCGCGCGCTTTGCGTCGCTCTTACAGGCGCATCACTACAGCGACGGACTCGCGCTTCTGCCGCGCAATGCGGCGACAAAAAACACAGATATGACGCCATCGGCGTATTCGACAGCCGATCCGGATTACGATGCGCTGTTCGCGATCGAACAAGGACCCGCGCTTTGTCCTACGCGACCGACCGGCGACGGCGATCGGCTCGCGCGCGTACTCGGGATCGTTCCCACCACGTTCGCACACGTTTCGGACGCCGACGGCGGCGAAGACGAGCAGGCCGCTGCAATGAACGCGACCTTGTGGCCCGCGACGTTGGGTTACTACCTCGAACAACTGGTCACGGGGGCGGTCCCGAACCCCGAGACGACGTTACCCGCGGTGTGCGACCATTTCGCGACGCACGTGCGCGCGCGCGGCCATTATCCGGTGCTGATGGCAGGGCGGCAACCTTACGGCGTGTTGCCTGTCTGCTGGAGCGCGCAGTGGACCGCGCTGCAGAGCGATCCCGTGCAGTCGCAGCTTGCGCCGTTGCTTGCCAAGGCGCGAACGACTTGGGAGCAATCGGTCACAAACGTGCCTCGCCTGAGCGGTGCAAGCGACGTGGAGGCGGCGCTCGTCGCGGTACTCGGCATGACGCCGAGTTCGATTTCGTATGCCGCGCGCGGCACGATCGGACCCGAATACGCCTTCACGTTCTTCAACTTCGCAAAGTGCGATCTCGACGCAACGTGGTGGGCCACGCTTGCAACGAAGACCGCGGCCGATGCGGCAACGATCGGAGCTCCACTCGCCGCGACGCGCCTCGCGAACGCGACCTACATATTGCAGCCGCGCAGCTTGGGCAGCGAGCTCGTCGCGGATGCGCCGCTCGCAGGGCAAGCCGCGCCGGCATACGTGGCGCAGCTGGCCGCGATGGGCTGGCAGGCGCTGCGCGACGCGACGCCGGCGCAATCTCCAGCGCTGCTGTTCTTCATATCTATTGCGATATGCAGCGCTGCGGACGTATGTCGACGCGGCCTTCGATCTGTTGCTTGAGGCCAAGGCGGCACAGCCGGCGGAGCGGATCGAGGCGGAGCTGGTCGGATTCGACGCAACGCGACCCGACGCGCGGTCCGTGCTCGGCCGCGCTCTCCCAGGCCGCGGCGCGGTCGGCTCGGTCCTCGACGGTTTGAAGAACGATCCGAGCGTGCCAGCGTTCGCGGCCTTCTGGAAGGCCTTTGGAAAGCTTGCCACCTTCTCGGCGAGCGACTTGGATGCGGCCCTGCGTGAGGTGTTCGACCTCGCCTCGTACCGGCTGGATGCATGGATCAGTTCGCTCGCACAGTCGAGGCTCGATCAGACGCGCACCACGAACCCGAACGGTGGCGTCGTAATCGGCGGCTACGGTTGGGTTGAAAATGTACGGCCCGCGACGGCGGCTGTGGCTTCGAGCGGCTACCTGCAGGCGCCGTCGATCGACCGGGCGACCACTGCGGCGGTGTTACGTTCGGGATACCTCGCCCACGCGGGCGACGTCGGAAGACCGTTAGCCCTCGATCTCTCCTCGCAACGCGTGCGCTTGGGCCTCCATTTGCTCGACGGGATGCGCTCTGGACAATCGCTCGGCGCACGTCTCGGTTATCGCTTCGAGCGAGCGCTTCATGAGGCCGTTCTCGATCGCTTCATCGACGCTTTCCGCGCCGTGGAGCCGAGCGACGCAGCGAGCGCGCTCGACGTCGTGGACGGACTCGCACTCGTGCGCACGTTCCAAACGAGCGCCACTTTTTGGAATGCCGCGGGACTGCCGGCGAGCGGAACCCCGGAACGGACCGGCACGACGGCAGCGCTCGAGACTCTTGCCGCTGCGCTCGATGCGGTGGCGGATCTCACCCTGGCCGAGAGCGTGCACCAGCTGACGCGCGGCAACACCTTGCGAGCGAGTGCGACGCTCGATGCGATCGCGCGCGGCGACGCGCCGCCACCAGACATCGACTTCGTCGCCACGTCGCGCAGTGGGAACGCCTCGACATATCGCGTGCTGAGCCTCGCGCTCGAGACTACGGCGACAGGATGGGCTTCGACGCCGCGAGCGGCAGCGGAGCCGCGGCTCAACGGATGGGCCGGTGCACTGCTCGGCGATCCCTCGCGCGTGCGCTTGCGTGCATCGTTCGCGGCGCCTGCGTCGGTCGCGGTGGAGTTCGGCTTCACCGAACTCGGCCTCGCTCCGCTCGACGTGCTCGCGCTGCCGGAGGCGTCCAACGGAGGACCTGAACTCGTGGCGCGCATTCTCGCGGCCTCAAGCAATCATCGCCCAGCCGGCGTTGCGCCCGATTCCGTGGCGAGCGTGGTCACAGAGCGCAACCAGGCGTGGAACGCGCAGACGATCGGGCTCACTGAATGGCTCGTGCTGGCACGCGCGACGGCACGCGCGGTCAATGGCGCGCGAGCGCTGACGCCGGCAGATTTTGCTGGGCCGAGCGACACCCCTTTCGCCGTCGATACGGCGGAATTACAAGCACGTGCGGATGCGGCGGAATCGCACGTGCGCGCAGCGTGCACCGCGCTCACGCAGTCACCACCGACGGCTGCCGCCTTGCTCGACGCCGCTTCGTTCGGCGTAACCGGCGCATTCCCGGGGACAGATGCGAGCAGCTGGTCGGCGCAGGCCGCCGCCGCGTTCGCCAACCTCACGGCGCGTACGACGACGCTCGATGCGCTCGCAAGCGGGTTCGATCGAACGACCGCGCCGGCGGACGCACAAATCGCGCACGACGTTGCGCGATTGCAGGCCACCTTCGGCTCCTCGTTCGTCGCGCTTCCGGCTTTGGCCACGGCCGCGACGGCGCCGCTCGCGCAGCTATGGACCAACAGCATTTCGCTGCAAGGCACCGATGCATTCGCGCCGGTGCGGTTCCTGCAACAGGCTGCACGCGTTCGCGCGGGCGTCGATCGGATGGATGCGACGATGCTCCTCGCGGAGAGTCTTGCCGGTGTGCCGTTCCCTTTGCCGGGCGTCGCGCAGGTGCTTGCAGCCGTCGGCGATCGGTGGGGCGAGCTCGACACCGCGCCGCCGCCGTCGAGCAGCACGCTCTCGCTGATCTCATGGACGCCCGGGGCACAGCCGGGGGGGCACAGATCGCGGGGTTGTTCATTGACGAGTGGATCGATGTCGTGCCCGCGAACTCCCAAACGACGGGCGTCGCATTCGACTACTCCAATCCAGGCGCTCGCGCTCCTCAAGCAATCTTGCTCGCGGTCGCACCTGACGCGTTTCCGGACATTCACAAGCGAGATCGTCTTGGTCAGTGGCAGCGCGGACACCCGCACGACGCGGAACCGCCATCGCAAAGGGTCGCGGTGATCAGCGGTGTCGTCCGCAACCCGATGGTGCGCGAAGACATAGGTTTCGGCGTTGCGACCTGGCTCGGCTACGAACTCACTGCCGATGAAGTAGCCGGTGCGGGCACGAATATCGAATGACCCCGGGGTCGGTCGCCTTGATGTCCAGGTCTGCCGCACGGATGACTGCTTGACCTCCGGGCGGATCCCGTCTGCACGCCTGAAGTCCCAGCCGGCCAAATCCGCGGACGCCCACGTCCAATTCTCAGGCAGCACCGCGTTGACCTTGGCCTCCGCCAGCAGGGCTCGGAGGTTGTTTTGCACTAAGGGGCGGCCGAAAGCGGACGCTGCAGCCGAGGCGACGACCCCTTCTGCAGTGGGTGGTGGTTCCATGGCGGGTGAGCTCCGGAACGCAAGTTATCCGACATGCCGACGTGGCGAGCGTTGTCTCATCGTTTCCCACGGCCAAGCTCAAGGACCAGCGAATGCGTCGGCGCGCGCCAGCCGTCCTCTCCGGGTTTTGTCGCCTGCACTTCACTTGCCACCTCTCCCTCGCGTTCCCATGCACCGGTGATGCTGGTCACCGAGGCGGACCCGCTGCGATCCGCGCTGCCTTCAATCGCGGTAGCGAATTCGCGGCTGCGGTCGAACTGCGCCGGCTGTTCCCCGGCGTGGTCGACGTTCACCGAGGCTTAGCGCCTGCGGAGGCAAGGTCATTATCCCCACATGGCCTTCCCTGCCGCCTTTCAGGACGAGGGCCTTTTTTGTTCGGCTCTGTTGCACGTCCGAGCCTGGTCCGGTGCCACTGCGACCGCCTCGGCCAGCCGCATAACCGGACGCGGCGGCTTCCAGTCGGCGATGGTGCGGGCAGACTGCCGTGCCTGCGCGGTGCGTGACACGCTGCGTTCGGCCAGGCTGCGCCCCACGGCAGACGGCGCTAGCCATGCCCGCGCCACCCCCCCTGCCCGCTCACATCGGCCGGGTCGAGTTCACCGAGTTCGGCGGCCTGGTGGCCGTACGCTGACAGCATCCGCCACTGATAAGGCGCGGTAAGCAGACGACATGACGCCGATATCCGCCGGAAACCGGCAGTCTGAAGCCTATGCCAGCCTCAGGGAGGCTCGGCACGCCCGCAACCGAGCGTTTAGTTGTCCTTCTCGAGTTGGCATAAGGACAAGATCGGTCCTTGTCGAACCGTAGCGCTTGCTTTAAAAATATGCACGCCAGCGCCGGCTTGTCGTAGGATGGTTCAGGCGGAGAGAAGGCCCAGGCGATGCCGTTCGACGGAACCTCACGGCCGCAAGCGTCAGCCGAGGACATCCGCCACGCTTACGAAATGCTGGTCCGTCTCGAGCGGTGCTTCGATGGCGGCAGGAACTGGTGCAGAGGCGAGCTGCGCGACGGCCACGGCAGCTTTTGCCTGATCGGCGCGCTAGATCATCTACGCTGCGACGACCTTACGCTCAGATATCTGGTGCGGGTGGCCCGGGCGAGGCACGAGCGTTGTCCGTTCGGCCACCCGGTCATCGCGGAAATGAATGATCACTGCAGCAGTTTCGAAGAACTGCGCGATTGTCTTGGAGAGGCTCGGGCGCTGGCAGCCGCAGATCTATGACAATCGATCCCGTCGCCGGGCTGCGTTGATGACCGCGATCAGGCCTTGATCGCTCCCCACGTTGCTCGCGGATCGCAGGCACGCTGCGAACGATCAGTTGCCCCCATCTCGCGGACTTTCATCGGTGCAATTGTCGGCCTAGGTAGCGATCACGCTCAGCAAGGCGCTGGACGAGGAGCAATGAGCAAAGCCTGCCCAAAGGCCGCCGGCGTCCGACGAGGATACCCCCGCTGCCGGCGGCTACGGGGCGAGATCGCGCGGATGTCGCCCGAGCGGTTGCGGGCAAACTGGCAGAAGGGGCAGATGCTGGGGGGACAACTTTTGTCGCGGCATTAACGGAAACGCAACGATTGCGGGAGACAGTGTGACAATCGAACACGCTGGCAGGAGGCCTTCATGAACGGCTCAGTCATAACCAGCCGTCCGGCAGCACCGCTGGGCGACCAAACTTCGATCAATATGGCACGGGCTAGACAAAGCGAGGCAGCTTCCCAATTGGCTATCGACAAACTGCGCGGTGAGGGGGGCGCCATCAAGATCGGTGAGCAGGCTCTTTCGAAAGCCGCTGCCACAGCGGACGCGGCGGACGTCGGTGCGACGCCGGGTAACGGTTTCTACATCATGGCGTGAACCCGACGCACCTAACCGTTGGGGATGCTGGAGGTTGGCGCGGCAACAGGCCGTGTACACGAGTGGCCGGAGGAGCGACTCCGGTTGCTGACTGATGTACTGGCTGGTCGTGCCGCTCGCCGGGATCGCGCCGACGGTTGCCGATCTGGTCGTGGCTTCGCCAGTGACCAACGTCACTTAGGGTACGCCGAGGAATAACTGCTTCAAGGCGGTTGTTGGTTAGGTGAGATGGTGTAATTCCATTCACCGTGGAATTCATCGTGTGAGATGTTGATCGCGTGCATCTCGCGGTCGGTCACCTTGAGGCCTTTCGGGTAGAGGTTGGCGTCGATCTCGCAGCAGACCTTGAGGCCGGTGTCGGTCGTCGTGGCGCCGATGAGTTGGACGATGACCTGATGACTGACCAGCGGTTTGCCACGCCAGTTCATGGTGATGAAGGCGAACAGGCGATGTTCGATCTTGTTCCATTTGCTGGTGCCAGGGGGCAGGTGCGTCACGGTTATCCTCAGGCCAGCCTCATTGGCGAAGCGCTGCAATTCGCGCTTCCATAGCCTTACCTGTGGCCCGTTGCTGCCGCCGCAGTCCGCGGTGATGGTGAGACACTTGGCGTTCGGGTCACGCGGTTGGCCGAGTTTCCACCACCAGCGCCGGATACTCTCAACGGCGAATGCTCCGGTATCGGCATCGATGCCGACACTGACCCAGCCATGATTGGCGGCAATGTCATAGACCCCGTATGGCGCGACCTTGCCGAGTTCCGGTATCTTGAAGTCGTGCACCCGGACCGGCTCCGGATCGCCCTTGCGGCGTAGCTCGCGACCATGGTTCTTGAAATCGCCAACAAGCTCCTTCTTCTTCGTATCGACCGAGATCGCCGGCTCGCCGGCCGCGATCGCGGCCTTCACCGTCGCATTGATGTGAGCGAACTGGGCATCACGATCGGGGTGATTGCCCCCCTCTCGCGTCTTGCGGTTGGCCTGACAACTGTAGTTCTGCTCCCGCAGCAGGTTTGCCACCACGCGTTGGCTCGCCTTGAAGCCGTGCGCGGCCAATGCCTTGACGAGGTGACGCAGACTGCGGCTCACCCAGCGCAGCGGTGAGCACGGATCGCCGCGGATGGCGTCCTCGATCAGCGTTTCAAGTGCCGCCGGCAAATCCGGCTGGCGCACCACGGCGCTCTTGCGTCCGCCGCCAGCACGGCGGACCCGGCTGCCGATCTCGTTGCGGCCCAATCGCAGTTCGCGAATGCCGCGATTGATGGTGCTCCGCGCCAGGCCAGTCGCCTTCGCAACTGCCGAGACGCCGCCATAGCCGTGCGCCAGGGCCTCATTCGCCGCCAACAGCCGTCGGCCGCGCTCGTCGAGAAATGTCTCGGCCTGCCGCCAGCGCAAACGAATGTCGTCAACGTCGATCACCCCGCCACGGTAGCTGCCCGCATCCGCGTCGCGGGTCGCAAATCTGCAATTCTATCGCTGCGTTCTTCGGGCTATCTTGATTCGTTTGTTTCTCGGCAAATCCTTACGCGCGCCGGCCGCAGCGTTCGACGCGAAGGACCGGAAGGCGGCGATCGTCACCACCGCCAGCAGGAAGCGGCTGAAGCCGCCGCTTGCGGAATGGGCGCCGGACGCCGATGCGCCCGAGGTAAAGGCGTTCTTCGCCCGCATGGTGCGCCATGGAGCCGCGCCGCTGCCGAAGCGGTGACCACGCGACCGGTCCCGGAGTGGCACTGGCGCAGCAACGGCGACGACCCGCTGCCGGGTGGTGGGGTCGCTCTTAACGAGGCGTCCGCCGCCTTCCCCTCATGGTTCCTGCGCATTGAGTGCGACCGCTGGGGCAAGGGCCGGATGCTCAATGAGGTGCACATGAAGCAGCGCGACTTGCTGCTGAGCGACATTCTCGCCCATGCGCCACGACGGGCCGAACTGATCACCTGCATCGAGGGCGGGAGCAGCAATCCGGTCCGGAAGATCGTGCTGGTCGACGGCTGAGCCTGCGGATGAGCCCCGTCACGGGTCGTGCGAATATCCCGCTCTGCGAGTGTTCGGTGGACAATTCCGACCGGATCGGTGCGTGTGGGAAGCTGGGCTTATGTTCTATTGGAGCGCGTGCGCCAGCACCAAATGTGCGGAATACCCCAACAAACGACAGCGGGACGCCCACGGTCGTCAAAGTGGTGTCACACCGTGGCCGGATGGATGAACTGTCGGTTCAGGCCTCCCTGAAGGCGGTCTCGCCGCTGATCGCTCCCATGGAGACGGTCTGGTCAAGCAATTGCGATGACCGCCGATCTTTTGCGATAGTCGACACCGTGTCACCCTTCGGCAAGGCCGGGTGCGCGGCGACAAACCGGATGGACGCCAGCCCTGGACCGCGTCCGATCACCCTGCTGCGCGAGATGCAGCGACGGCATGCCGGCTTTTCCGATGACCTGCGACGCACGCTGGAGCGGCGGATCCGCCTGTGGCAGGCGCTGCATGGTCCGGAGCGGGAGGTGATCTTTCGTCAGGAGCATCCGCCTGGTCAGCAGGCGCTGTCGGATTTCACCGATGCGATGGAGCTCGGCGTCACCATCGCCGGCATCCCGCTCGATCATCGGCTCTACCATTTCCGCCTGGCGTTCTCCGGTTGGGAGCAGGCTCGCGTGGTACTGGGCGGCGAGAGCTTCGTCGCCTTGGCCGAGGGCTTGCAGAACGCCCTGTGGGCCTTCGGTGGCGACACCGCAGGAACACCGCAGCGACAGCCTCTCGGCGGCGTTCCGCAATCTCGAGCGGGATGCGACGGAGGATCTGACTGCAGCGCTACGAGGCGTTGTGTGCACATTACGGCATGACACCGACGCGCAACAATCGCGGCCTGGCGCATGAGAACGGCGCGATCGAAGGGCCACACGCCCATCTCAAGAGGCCCTTCAGCAGGCACTGCTGCTGCGGGGCAGCAGCGACTTCGCGGACCTCGAAGCCTATCGCCGCTTTGTCGATGAGGTGGTTGGCCGTAGCCAATGCTGGCCGTCGCAAGGCATTGGAGATCGAGCGAGCGCAAGCTCAAGCCGCTGCCGTCACGTCGCACCGACGATTACGAGGAGGAACTGGTCATCGTCACCCGCAGCGGCGGGTTCTTCCTGCGCCGCATCTTCTATACCGTTCCCTCGCGGCTGATCGGCCATCGCCTGCGGGTCCGCCTCTATGACGATCGGCTGGAATGCTTCCTTGGCGGCACCCTTGTGCTGACCTTGCCACGCGGACGCATTCCAAAGGCCGGGCCAATCGCGCCGATGCGGCCATGTGGTGGATTATCGTCACGTCATCCATGCACTGCGCCGCAAACCGATGGCGCTGCTCAACCTGGTCTACCGCGATCAGCTGTTCCCACGCGATGCATTCCGCCATGCCTGGGACCGCGCTGCTCGCCACGCAGCCGTCGCGCAATGCCTGTCGCACCATGGTCGGTCTGCTGGCGTTGGCGCACGATCGCGCCTGCGAGGCCGAACTGGCGATCGCGCTGGAGGCGATCCTCGACGCCGGCGAGCTGCCTGATCTCGCCGCTGCTGCAGCAACAGTTCATGCCGTCCAGCCAGGCCGTGCCCGATCATCACCGTCACGTTGCCGGCGGCCATCGCCTATGACGCCTTGCTCAGCGCGCCGCAGGTGTGGCTGCGGTCATGAGCGCGATCGAGGTCGACACCACCCGTCTGCCGCTGCTGCTGCATGACCTTCGCCTGCCGGCCATCGCCACGCCTCTGGCCGGAGTTCGCCGAGCGCGTCGGACAAGGAGGGCTGGCCGGCGGCACGCTTCCTCTCTGCACTCGCCGAACTGGAGATTGCCGAGCGCGGCCGGCGGCGGATCGAGCGACATCTTGCCGAAGCACGTCTGCTCCCCGGGCAAGACGCTCGACAACTTCGACTTCTCCGTCGTGCCGATGCTCAGCAAGGCGCGGGTCATGGCGCTCGCCGCCGGCGACGCCTGGCTCGACAAGGCGTCCAATCTGCTGCTGTTCGGGCCGCCCGGTAGCCGGGAAAAGCCACTGCTGCTTCGGCCATCGGCCGCGCACTTGTCGAGAACGGCTACCGTGTGCTGTTCACCCGCACCACGGATATCGTCCAGAAGCTGCAGGCTGCGCGGCAGGCCCTGCAACTCGAGGCCGCGATCAGCGAAGCTCGACAGATATGACCTGCTGATCCTCGATGATCTATCGCTACGTTCACAAGGACCATGCCGAGACATCCGTGCTGTTCGAGCTGATCGGTGCACGCTATGAACGCCGCTCGATGCTGATCACCGCCAATCAGCCTTTCGCAGACTGGAACAAGGTTTTTCCTGACCACGCTATGATGATCGCCGCTATCGACCGCCTGGTGCACCACTCGATCATCTTCGAGATGAACGTCGAAAGCTACCGACGTCGTGGCGCTCTCGATCGAAAGAACCGGACACTCCGCATACAATCGTCCAAGAAAACCAAGAGACCTCAGCCTCATGCTGATCGTCGCCCCCAGCGACAATCAACCGCGACAATCAAAAACATCGCCAACGACCAACAAAACTCTTGCCAACGTCAATCAGCAACGACAATCATGCTCGCCAAGCGTGGTCGCAGATTTCATCCTGATCGACGCTCGCTACCCATCCAGATCGTCGCGCTACAGTCGATATCCTTGGCGAGCGGCAGCTTGGCAATGGTGATCTGACACTTGATCGAGCGCGCCTGCTTCTCGCTGATCCCGGCCGTCAGCAGATCGCCGACCACGCGTTGCGGTTTGTGCTGGCGCTTTACCGCCGTGGCGATGATCTCGTCGAAGGCCGCCTTCATCCCATAGAGCTTCAGCTCGCCCATGATGGCAAGAATCTCGGAACACTCCATCAGTGGACCCTCCTGAGGCTGTCGTATCGGGTGCAATCAGCGGCAGGCGCGTGCCGCAGCCGCAGCGCCTCCGGCGTGCCGATCGTGACCGGCGGTTCGGGTTCGCGACGCCGGGCCAGGATGTTGATGATGACGTCGGCGGGATGGACGCCCTCACGCAGCGCTTCCAGGCAAGCCGCCTCGGCCGCTGGCAGGCCGTCACTCGGCACCGTGGTGAGGATTTTGACCATCTGGCGGTCTCCATCGGCAGCGCGACACCGATCACCCCTCAGACGGGGTCCTTTTTCCACGCCGATCCACACTCAAGCAGCCCATACAGATCCCACCCGACCTTGTGACGGCGGGATAGGTAAGGCTCGAAGAACTCGTCGGGGAGTATTTCACCGCCCGCCTATTGGCCGGATCTGTCTCGTCGAGGGCGGCGCACACGGCGTCACACAGCGCGTCCTTCTCGACACCAATAAGGACATGACCGCGCCAGGGTTGCATGTTGGTGCCACTCGGGGCGCAGGCGGCAGCATCCAGGATCGCCTCGATGACGGGGCGCGGAACTGGCGTGGGCATGAACGCGCGGACAGATCGGCGGCTGGTAATGGCATGGTCAGTCTCGGAGGCAGTCATCGTGGTCCTTGGTCCTTCAGGCAAACTGCGCCGATATCGCTGCCAGGCCAGAATGCCAACATCATCCATGTCCCGCGCCATTGCAATCGCATGGGCACTTCCTCGGAGTATATCGACAACATAAGGCGGACAGTCGAAAGTCGCGGTGATCTCTCGGTCGAGATGGTTACCGGGACGCGATGAAAGCACAATCTTGGCCCGAAGAGCCTCATCGCGAGTCTCGCTGGCGTCGATCAGATAGCGGTGATGTCAGCTGCGAATCAGGCGATGGACCCTTCGCCGTACCGTGAGCCCGCCCGCTACAATATGGCGTCGCGCTAAAGTCCCAATTTACCAGCTGGACTGTCCTTGCCGAGCTTGGCGCCCCATACGTAGCTGCGCATCGTGGCTGCGATGCCGGGTATGCCTTATGATTTCTCCGTCCGGCACGGCATTGCGGTTGGCGGTCGTCACGAACCCAGCGCGTAAGCCGTGGGGACTGAATGGCTCAGCCAGCGAGCCGCGCAGTCTGGCCCTGGCGGCGCGCTTAAGGAGGATCTGGCGCATCGCGTCGGCGCCCAGTCTGGTGTGTTCTACCGCACCTCCACGGTTAACCTTACGGAACAGCGGACCGGCAGCGATTTCGGACAACTCCAGCCAGGTTTCCAGGGCCCGGACCGGGCAGGTATCCTGGGCTTGGCCGCGGGGAATGACGATCTCGGCGCCCTCCCCTTGCGTATCCGTCTTGGAACGCTCGACGAGTAGCTTCAGCCCACCCTTGGTCCAAGTCACGTGGTGCAAATCCAGTCCGACGAGTTCCGAGCGGCGCAGCGCGCCAGCGAAGCCAAGGAGAAACAATGTCCGGTCGCGGACGCCGGCGAGATCGTTACCACAGGCGCGGCTCAGCTTTCCGACCTCCTCCGTGGTGATCGCCGCAGCTCGCCGCGACGGACTACGATGCTTGCGACCGATACTACGGAGTGTCTCACGGATCGCGGGATGCTTGGTATTGAGCGGATGGCCGGCAACGCCGCAGGTACGGGCGATGGCGGCAACCCGGCGGCGCAGGGACGGCATCGCGTAGCCTTCGCCGGCGGCCGCTAGATACGCCCCGACTACCTCCGGTGTAGCCGGCATGGCGACGAAACCGTGCCGGTCACACCAAGCTTTATAGTTCGCGAGGTCAGCCGCATAGGCCCGCAGGGTTCTCGGCGCGTCCGCCGCGTCCTGGTAGGCTTGTGACCTGGCGAGTGCCATCGCTGCGCGTGGAGAGGGCGGTTGGGCGCCTGGCCAGGCGGGCCAGTTGGCGTTTTCGTGCCGCACTGAATGAGTCGGTCATGTCCCCTTATAGCGTAATACCAGCCGCCGAAAAGAACGCCTCTTGTCCGGGGCCGATTCCCAAATCGGCCTGAGTACAATTCCCTCTGCGCGTCACTGCAATTCGCCGAGAGGGGAGCCAAATGAGCAGGCCGATCGAGATCACGCGTTTTGACCTTTCGGCGAGCGAGCTGAGGGAGCTGGCGGCGCAGACCCAGGACGGCACGGTGGTGCGACGTCTGCTGGCAATAGCTCTGGTCCTGGAGGGCCATCCACGCGAGGTGGCTGCGGAGCTCAACGGCATGGATCGGCAGACGTTGCGCGACTGGGTGCTGCGCTACAATGCGGAGGGCGTGGCCGGATTGCGTTCGCGTCGCAGCCCGGGACGCCCTGCGGCACTGAACGAGGCCCAGATGGAGGAGCTTCGGACGATGGTGCTGGAAGGTCCGGACCTCGAGCGCAACAAGGTGGTACGCTGGCGCTGCGCCGATCTGCGGGAGGAGATCGCGTCTCGTTGGTCTGTCAGCGTGGCCGAGCGTACGGTCGGCAAGCTGCTGCGCCGGCTTCGCATGACCCGGCTGCAACCGCGGCCCTGTCATCCGAAGAAAGACGCAGCAGCCCAGGAGGCTTTTAAAAAAACTTCGCTGGCCTGGTAACCGAGGCCTTGCCGGCCTCGGCTGCCGGCAAGCCGATCGAGATCTGGTTCCAAGACGAAGCCAGGGTCGGGCAGAAGGGATCGCTGGAGTATATCTGGGCGCCGGTGGGCTCACGTCCGCCTATGGTGCGCGACAATCGCCATGACTCGGTCTATCTGTTCGGCGCGATTTGTCACGCGCGTGGTGTCGGCGCGGCAATCATCATGCCGACCACCAACACCGAGGCGATGAATGAGCACCTGAAAGAGATCAGCACACAGGTCTCGCCAGGCGCACATGCCGTGCTGGTCTGCGACGGTGCCGGCTGGCATCAGCAGGGCAAGCGTCTGCGCACGCCCCACAACATCACTCTCCTTCGACTGCCACCCTCCTCACCGGCACTCAACCCAATGGAAAATATCTGGGACTATCTCCGCGGCAATAAGCTCAGCAGGCTCGTCTGGGACAGCTACGAGGCCATTGTCGCCGCCTGCAAGGATGCTTGGGACTTCCTCATCGGCGATCTGGAGCGCATTCAATCCATCGCTCATCGCTCCTGGGCATCGGTCAATCATTAGGGCCGCTGGTATAACATCTAAAGCGGTAATGGGCCTCCTCGCGCGTTATAGACGGCTCGTACCATGCGATCAGTAGCCGGTGCCGGCACAAAACCCAGGCGAGATTTGGCGACCAATCCAGATTTGGCATAACCTTCCCGGTTAGAATGGCGTCCAGAAAGAAGACCGCCATGCCGGCGTCGAGCGGTGCGCCACGGCGGTCTCTGCACCCTGGGAGGGGCAACGTGCTGTTCAACGGACGTGCCACCAGGACTTTCCTGGTCATTCTTTGCCTGATGAATTTCATTCTGTTTGTCGACCGAGTGAACCTCGCGACTGCCGCGCTCGTGATTCAGCGCGATCTCGGCCTCACCAATATCGGTCTTGGCCTCGCTTTCGCCGCATTCAATTACGCCTAAGCGCCGTTTCAATTGGCCGGCGGATGGATCGCGGACCGTTTCGACGCACGGCGCACGCTGACGGTCTGCGGCCTGGCGTGGTCGATCACAACGATAGCGACGGGCGCGGTGACTGGGCTGGCGTCGCTGTTCGCGGTACGGTTAGCGCTTGGCATGGGCGAAGGCGCCACGTTGCCGGCGGCCAACCGGGCGCTATCCAACTGGACCTCGCTTGCTCCCGCGGCTTGGCGGTTGGCAACACGGCATCACGGCCGCTGAGCTGGCCGAGTTGGCGGCTGCCAATCCGGCGCGGCAAATCGCATCCGGTCCAGTACCGTGGCGGCGCCTCATCCCTCGCATGGCGCCGATGATGCTCGGCTAGTTCTGTAAGGGTTGGACCGGTTGGCTGTACGTGACCTGGATGCCATCGCTATTTTCGAAAAACTACGGCCTCGATCTGAAGAATTCGTCGCTTTTCTACGCGGTGACGTTATTCTGCGCGATGTGCGCCGAGTTGCTTGGTGGTGCAACCACCGACTATCTGCTGCGCCGCACCGGCAAATTGGCGTCGCGCGCTCGGCGCTGATCGCGGTGAGTTGGACACTCGCAGTCGTGTCCCTGGTGCCGGCGATATTCGTGCACGACCTGGTCATTGGGCTGGCGGCCCTTACGTTCGCGTTGTTCTTTCTCGGCTTCGCAATTTCATCAATGTGGACTGCGACGATGGACATCGCACTGGATTACGTCGGCAGCGCCAGCGCGCTGATGGATGCTGCCGGAGCGGTGGCGGGCATCTTGTCGCCGCTGGCGTTCGGCTGGATCCTCGATCGCACCGGTAGTTGGACGGCGCCGTTTGGGGTGTCGCTCGGCCTGTTGCTGATCGGCGCTGTGGTCACCTGGTGGTTTCGGCCGGACCGCCGAGTCCTCGCTGTGGTCCGCGCCGCTTGAAGGGAGAAGTTCAATGGTGATGACGTCGTCCGCGGACGCGGCCGTGCCATCGCCCAGGACCGGTGCATTCGTAGCCGGCATGGTAGATGTGTTGGAAGTGTATCAGCGGCCACATGATCCGGAATGCCCGGCGGTTCCCACCACGCGCAGAATGCCTCCAGGTCATCAATGGTCATCGGCTGGTGTTCCCCTACTGGAGCTGTGGATCTGACAGCGACGTTCGCTTGTCGACGCCACTCGGTCAATCAACGCTCGCCCTGCTCTTCCGCCAACGGCTGTACGCATGATCATATACAAAAGTAAGCCACCGAACCCATCAGGGTATGTCGGAGGACTTTCACCTCCAGGCCATTGAGCAAGCCTGGCACACAACTAAACCGCTTCGCTGTAGCGGTGAGTGCTTGAATTGTCGGGGTGTGGGTTATAAAGGAATGGCGCAACAGAGCCCTTCCTGATACGTCGCACAAAATTACTTTCGCGCCCTCTCGGCCGCGGTCACCCGGTCGGCGGCGCGATTGCGTCAAGGGCAAGACCGCGCGTCTCAGAACCGATCTGGGTCACCGCGACGGCGGCCACCGCCAGCATCACCGCGATCGTGCCAAAGACCGCGGAACCCCCCAGGCGGTTTGAATGAAGAGGAAGCCTGGGACGATGATCGCGGCACCGAGCCGGCCGCCTGAATGGGCGAGGCCGAAACCAGAAGCGCGCGCATTGGTCGGGAACACCTCGGAAGCGAATATTTGCATCGAGTTCCCAGCCAATTGGATGCAGAAGAACATCACGAAGCCGACGACAAGGAGCATCGCCTCCGACCGCGCCGAGGCGAACGCCGCGGCAAACAGCCCGGCGAGCACGAAGGCGGTCACGGCGGTGCGAATGCGGCCGAAACGTTCGAGCGCGAACATCATGAATGCACTGCTGCACGGATAGGCGATCGTCATGCCGAGGGTGAACGTCAACGATTTGGTAATCGAGAACCCCTGGCCGGCCATGATGTTGGGCAGCCAGGTGCCGAGCCCGTTGGCGATGCCGAAGAACGCGAAGAAGCAGATCATCGACGCAATCACGTTGCGCGGGTATTGCTGAAACACGATGGCCATCGGATCTCTTTTTGTGTCGCTTGCGGCGTCGACGGCGAGGGTCTCAAGCGGCGGCACCGTCAGGTTCATGCGCTTTAAGATGTCGAGGGCGCGCTGCCCCTTTCCGTGCGTCGCCAGCCAACGCGGCGACTCCGGCAGCGAGAAGCGCAAAACGAAAATGATCAGCGCGCCGATGCCGATCACGACCCAGATGCCGCGCCAGCCAATCGTGTCGCGGAACCCGAGCGCCAGCAGGATGCCGACCGGCCACGGGAAGGCGCCACCGATCAGCTGCATGAGGGCGAGGATGCGGCCGCGAATGTTTTTGGGCGCATATTCAGCTGTATACGAAAAGCACAGCGGCTGCTCGGCGCCGAGCCCGATCCCGGCGATGAAACGAAACGCCGCGAGCCACATGAAATTCGGGGAAAAGGCAGGCGGCGATCGTCGCCACGCCGTAGAGTAGCAGGTTGAATTGATAGACCGCCTTGCGGCCGAAGCGGTCGGTGAACTCGCCCTGGCCGACGCAGCCGATTAGCAGGCCGATGAGGGTGGAGCTCCCCACAATCGCGACCTGCGGCGCAGTGATGAAGCCGCTGTGGATCATGTCAGGCACCAACGCCCCGAGGATCGTCAGGTCGAGAACATCGAAAAAATAGCCACCGGCAACGAGCGCCAGAACCCGCCAGTGGATCGGCGTCATCCGTGCATCGTCCATCGTTTTGCCGACAAACGCTTCGATTGATTGGGCCATAGGTGTCCATCCCCCCGTTCGGCCGCGCCGTTCCCACTCTGCCGCGGGCGCCGGGCCTGTGTCATCGACCAATGACATATCACCACTGATCAACCGAGGGCAGAGGAGCGTCGCGAGAGGTGGCCGGGTTGGTCTGAACAGCGTTTCGGTTCCGATAGATGGTTTCCCAACCAACTGTTTCCAGGTTCTTCGCTGTTTTGCGTGGGTAGTAACGGCTTCACGCGGGCAATCTGAGATCAAGTTTGCCGGCGAGGATGTAGACCATAGCGGTCAGGTTGCGCATTGAACGGTAGCCGCGCGCCTTGGCCTTGGCGGCCTGCACGAGGCTGTTGATGCCCTCGATCAGCCCATTGGCGATCTTGCTGTGGAACCAGCGCAGGATGCCATCCCAGTGGCGTTTGATGGTGTGAGCGGCGTCGATGATCGGTGACAGGCGGCTGTGGGTTGCCCAGAAGTACCAACGCTTGAGGTAAGCCATCCCGGCTGTGGGGGAGGGTTGCTGATAGAAGTCCTGGAAAGCCAGCCGGATCCGTAAGACCGCATGTCCGCTGAGCGCTTGAGGTGGCTCGCCCCGCATGTGCGGAAATAGGCGAGGGTTGCCCGGATGGTCCGGGCCGATCCTCAACGCACAGGGGACGAGCCATGAGGAGATGTGGGGAAGTATTTGTCGGGATCGATACCGCCAAGGCGAAGAACGCAGTTGCGATCGCCGAGGCCGGTCGGCAAGGAGAGATTCGATATCTCGGTGAGTTTGCCAATACACCGGATGCCGTTGCCAAACTGGTTCGCAAGCTCGCTGACCGCTACGAGACGTTACATTTTTGCTACGAAGCTGGGACCTACGGGCTATGGTCTGTATCGACAGATCCTTGCAATGGGACATAGCTGCACGGTGGTTGCGCCATCGCTGATTCCGCGTCGACCTGGCGAGCGGGTGAAGACCAACCGACGCGACGCGCTGTCTCTGGCCCGGTTGCTGCGCGCAGCAGAGCTGACGGCGGTCTGGGTACCTGACGAGACGCATGAGGCGGTTCGCGATCTGGTGCGCACCCGGGCAATGGCGATCGAGGATTACCGTCGCAAGCGCCAGCACATCAGCTCGTTCCTGCTGCGGCATGGCCGTGTCTACGAAGGAGGCACGACTTGGCGAGGACGACATCTGCGCTGGCTGGACGGACAGAGTTTCGTTCATGCCGCCCAACGGTTCGCGTTTCAGGAGATGCTGAACGCGATGCGAGCGGCCGTTGAACGGATCGACAGGTTGGATGCTGCGCTGGTGGAAATTGTGCCTGCCTGGACGATGGCACCTGTGGTTGCGGCGTTCCAGGCCATGCGTGGCGTCGGCTTTCTAACTGCGACGGCAGTCGTTGCCGAAGCCGGGGACCTCCGCCGCTTCGAGCATCCTCGTCAGCTGATGGCGTTCCTCGGCCTGGTACCATCCGAACGCTCCACGGGCGACACAAGGCGGCAGGGCGGGATCACCAAGACGGGCAACAGCAGCGCACGGAAGGCACTGGTCGAAGCGGCGTGGACCTATCGACATTCTGCCGGCGTGGGAACCACACACCAGCGACGGCAGCAGTTGCTGCCGCAACGAGTGCGCGAGATTGCCTGGAAGGCGCAGAGCCGGTTGTGCGCCCGTTATCGACGACTGACCGCGAAGGGGAAGCGCAGCACTGTGGTAATCACTGCGATTGCGCGGGAAATTGCGGCCTTCCTCTGGGCCATCGCGCGCGAGGTCGAACCTGCACCGATCACGCTACAGGCGGCGTAATACCGCCGCTCCTGAGCGCTGCACGTTATGCAAAGAGATTAACGCCAGCAAAGAACGAAGACCCGTTGTGCAAGGCTGGGGGCGGGACCACGGTGGGGAACTCCCGAGCTCCGCTTGGCGGCCGGCTACGAGCCGATGCCCGTTGTAAGACAGGGACCAGCCCCGGACGGAAACCGGAAATGCGGTATCCAACCCGCGCATCAGAGCAGGTCAACCGACGTCCAGCGGTCCCGTCTCCTGCCTTGCACAGCTACATCGCTATCGGGAAAACTCGCGCGACGGAGCGGGATAGAAAAAACGCGTCTTGCCCCTTGAAAGCGGACATCAGAGCGGAGCGTTGAGCACACATTGCGCGACGCGGTGGTGATGTGATGCGTGTTGTCGATGGAGATGGACGACGAGCCGGCCGAAGCTGGGGCCGAAGCAAAGAGCGCTCATACGACTGGTCGTATGAGCGTTCGCAGTCAGCGGATCGATTTGATCACGCGCGGCGAGCGGCGACGACGCTGGTCTGTCGAGCAGAAGCGCGAGATTGCCGCCGAGAGCCTGGAGCCTGGCATATCGCCGATCACGGTGGCGCGGCGTTACGGCATCAGCAGTGGCCTGCTCTACACGTGGCGACGACATCTGCTGGAAGGATCGCTCGGGACGAGGTCCTGGCCGGTGGCGAAGTTCGCACGTGTTGACGTGTTGGCCATGCCGGCCCAATCGGCGCCGGCGACACCGTCGCTGCCGCAGCCGGCGCCTACGGCGAATTCGACGAACCACCCGGACGGGACGATCGAGATAGCACTGCCCGGCGGTGTGAGCGTGCGGGTGGATGCGCAGGTGGACAGCGGCGCGCTGCGTCGGGTTCTCGCCGCGCTGGTGCGTCGATGATTGCGCTGCAGTCCGACGTCCGGGTCTACCTGGCGTGCGGATATACCGATATGAGAAAGGGCATGCAGGGGCTGGCGATGCTGGTGCAGCAGGTGCTGGCGGAAGATCCGTTCAATGGCGCGCTGTATGCCTTCCGCGGACGCCGCGGCAATCTGTTGAAGCTGGTCTGGCATGACGGCATCGGTCTGTGCATGCTGACCAAGCGGTTGGAGCGCGGTCAGTTCATCTGGCCGATGACGAGTACGGGCTCGATCGCGCTGTCGGCCGGGCAGTTGTCAACGTTGCTGGAAGGCTGCGAGTGGCGGGCAACGGCGCGCAATCTGAGACCCGAGCTGGCAGGCTGATTAGAATCTGACGTGATCACGCGGGAGTCATTGGCTGCGACGCGACGGCGTGCATCATCATCATTGTGTTGTGCAGATTGATCTCGCGGCCCTGCCTGACGATCCGGATGCCCTGCAGCAGATGCTGCGGGAGGTGGTGCCTGAGTTGCAAGCCGAGAACGAGAAGCTGTGGCTGCTGATCCAACGTCTGCTGCGGCATCGCTACGGTCCCCGTTCGGAGAAGCTCGACCTCGATCAACTGCAGCTCGTGCTGGAGGATGCCGAGCAGAGTGCCGCCGAAAGCGACGCCGCCAAAGACGCGGCAGAGCCGCCGGCGAGACGGCGGCGCATCGAGGTAGCCAACCGCAATCGTGGTGCGTTGCCGGCACACCTGCCGCGTTACGAGGTCGTCATCGATATCGAGAACAAGGCATGTCCCTGCTGTGGCGGCGCACTGCATGTGATCGGCGACGACCGCAGCGAGATGCTCGATCTGGTTCCTGCCCAGTTGCGAGTGAAGGTGGTATGTCGTCCACGCTATGGCTGCCGCACCTGCGAGGGCGCTGTGGTGCAGGCGCCCGCGCCCGAGCGGCCGATCGATGGCGGCATGGCGACGGAAGCGCTGATCGCGCATGTGGTGATCAGCAAGTTCTGCGAACTCCCTGCCGCTCTACCGTCAGGCGCAGATGCTCAAGCGCCAGGGTATTACGCTGGATCGTTCGACCCTGAGCGCCTGGGTGGGATGTGCGTGCTGGTGGCTGACGCCGCTGTATGAGCTGGTGCTGGGCACGGTGCTGTCGACGGACAAGGTGTTCGCCGATGAGACCACGCTGCCGGTGCTTGACCCAGGCAGGGGCAGGACCAAGACCGGCAGACTGTGGTGCTATGCCGTCGATGATCGGCCGTGGGCCGGTTCAAGCCATCCGGCAGCAGCCTATGTCTACTCCGAGGACCGCAGGGGCGAACATCCGACCACGCATCTTGCCGCCTTCAGGGGTACCCTGCAGGTCGACGGCTATGCCGGGTTCAGCAATCTGGTCGATGCGCGCACGGATGCATCGATCCGGCTGGCGTTCTGCTGGGCGCATGCGAGACGGCCGTTCTACGAATTCTACACCTCTACCCAGTCACCACTCGCGGCTGAAGTGCTGGCACGCATCGCCAAGCTCTACGAAATTGAGGGCGACATCCGCGGTCAACCGCCGATGTGCGCAAAGCCGTTCGTCAACTGCGAAGTCGACCGCTGGTCGTGGACCTGCACGTCTGGCTACAGGACCACGTGCCGCGCATCCCGGGCTGGTCAGACCTGGCGAAAGCCATGCGCTATGCGTTGCGACATTGGGACGGGCTGATCCTGTATCTCGACGATGGGCGCCTGGAGATGGACACCAACGTTGTCGAGCGGGCCATCAGGCCGGTGACCATTACGAGAAAGAATTCATTATTCGCGGGATCCGACGCCGGAGCCCGTCGGTGGGCAATCGCCAATACCTTGATCCAGACCTGCAAGCTCAACGGCGTCGAACCGCTGGCCTATCTCACCGATGTGCTGCAGCGGATCGTATCCGGGCGCGCCAAAAACCGCGATCTGAACGCACTGCTGCCGTGGAACTGGCGTCCGCCAGCCACCATCGCCGCCGCATAGTCACCGCTACGACAGTTTACCGTTCCGTCGCGTCGCCACGTCAACCAAGTGCAGCCGTGGTGATAGCGCGCCGCTCTGATGTCCGCTTTCAAGGGGCAAGACGCGTTTTTTCTATCCCGCTCCGTCGCGCGAGTTTTCCCGATAGCGATGTAGCTGTGCAAGGCAGGAGACGGGACCGCTGGACGTCGGTTGACCTGCTCTGATGCGCGGGTTGGATACCGCATTTCCGGTTTCCGTCCGGGGCTGGTCCCTGTCTTACAACGGGCATCGGCTCGTAGCCGGCCGCCAAGCGGAGCTCGGGAGTTCCCCACCGTGGTCCCGCCCCCAGCCTTGCACAACGGGTCTTCGTTCTTTGCTGGCGTTAATCTCTTTGCATAACGTGCAGCGCTCAGGAGCGGCGGTGTTACGCCGCCTGTAGCGTGATCGGTGCAGGTTCGACCTCGCGCGCGATGGCCCAGAGAAAGGCTGCAATTTCCCGTGCAATCGCAGTGATTACCACGGTGTTGCGCTTCCCCTTCGCGGTCAGTCGTCGATAACGGGCGCACAACCGGCTCTGCGCCTTCCAGGCAATTTCGCGCACTCGCTGCGGCAGTAACTGCTGCCGTCGCTGGTGTGTGGTCCCCACACCGGCAGAATGTCGATAGGTCCACGCCGCTTCGACCAGTGCCTTCCGAGCGCTGCTGTTGCCCGTCTTGGTGATCCCGCCCTGCCGCCTTGTGTCGCCCGTGGAGCGTTCGGATGGTACCAGGCCGAGGAACGCCATCAGCTGACGAGGATGCTCGAAGCGGCGGAGGTCCCCGGCTTCGGCAACGACTGCCGTCGCAGTTAGAAAGCCGACGCCACGCATGGCCTGGAACGCCGCAACCACAGGTGCCATCGTCCAGGCAGGCACAATTTCCACCAGCGCAGCATCCAACCTGTCGATCCGTTCAACGGCCGCTCGCATCGCGTTCAGCATCTCCTGAAACGCGAACCGTTGGGCGGCATGAACGAAACTCTGTCCGTCCAGCCAGCGCAGATGTCGTCCTCGCCAAGTCGTGCCTCCTTCGTAGACACGGCCATGCCGCAGCAGGAACGAGCTGATGTGCTGGCGCTTGCGACGGTAATCCTCGATCGCCATTGCCCGGGTGCGCACCAGATCGCGAACCGCCTCATGCGTCTCGTCAGGTACCCAGACCGCCGTCAGCTCTGCTGCGCGCAGCAACCGGGCCAGAGACAGCGCGTCGCGTCGGTTGGTCTTCACCCGCTCGCCAGGTCGACGCGGAATCAGCGATGGCGCAACCACCGTGCAGCTATGTCCCATTGCAACGATCTGTCGATACAGCCCATAGCCCGTAGGTCCCGCTTCGTAGCAAAAATGTAACGTCTCGTAGCGGTCACCGAGCTTGCGAACCAGTTTGGCAACGGCATCCGGTGTATTGGCAAACTCACCGAGATATCGAATCTCTCCTTGCCGACCGGCCTCGGCGATCGCAACTGCGTTCTTCGCCTTGGCGGTATCGATCCCGACAAATACTTCCCCACATCTCCTCATGGCTCGTCCCCTGTGCGTTGAGGATCGGCCCGGACCATCCGGGCAACCCTCGCCTATTTCCGCACATGCGGGGCGAGCCACCTCAAGCGCTCAGCGGACATGCGGTCTTACCCGGATCCGCCAGGCCCGTGCGCTTCACCGCCAGTCAGGAAGAAGCCGATCGGGTTGCCCAGCGCGTCGACCAGGGCGTGGATCTTGGTGCTCAGTCCACCGCGCGATCGGCCGATTGCCTGGTCCTCGCCGACTTTTTTTGGCGCCGGCGCTATGCTGGTGGGCGCGCACGATAGTGCTGTCGATCATCGCATATTCGTTGTCGGCGTCTGCGGCGAGGTGCTGAAACATCCGTTCCCACACACCGCTTTTGGCCCAACGGATGAACCGTGTGTGGACCTGTACCCCGTCGCCGAACCGCTCCGGCAGATCGCGCCACGGCATCCCGGTACGATAACGATAGAGCACGGCCTCCACGAACAAACGATTGTCTGCCGCGGTCACTCCGACCGAGCCTTCTCGACCCGGCAACAGGTCCTTGATCCGCTCCCATTGATCGTCACGCAGTCTGAAGCGCCGCATCATCGGTCAGTCTCCAACAAACTGACCGCCTATGAATCGAAGAAACTGCCGCGCCGGAATCGGTTGCGTATCATCTGGCGTCGATTGACGGCTGAGTGTGGCAATCGGGACTCACCGGCTCAATTCGGTGTCCGGGTGGCGCCCACCGACCGAGATCGGCTAATTGATGACAGGCCCTAGTCGAGCAGTATACGTCGTATGCTGGCACAATATATGCCGGACTTGGAACTCCTTCCGCGCGGACTGAAAAATGCTAGCGCTTGGCGTTATGCCGAAGGCACAACGGGCCGCTATCCACCCGACCCGGCCATTTGCGCCGCGGCTATGAACGACCGCTTCGGGAGCACGGTGCCGCTCATTTGAACGGCAGCCATGGGCGCTGATCGGACCCGCCTCACTCTCGCTGGAGCTGGCCGAATACGGTCCGGCCGTTTTGCAACGAACAATCGCGCGGCGCAAACCCGCTTGTGCCCCCGCGCCCTCGTGCATCAGTCTTCCTCACCCGGAACAGGATCGGCCCGTGCCAGTGGAGAAAGTCGAAACCCTGATCGTCGGCGGCGGCCAGGCCGGCCTGATGATGAGTGCCCAGCTCCGCCAGCGCGGCCGGCCCCACCTCATACTGGAACGCCACCGCATCGCTGAACGCTGGCGCACGGAGCGCTGGGACGCGCTGCACGCGAACGGCCCCGCCTGGCACGACCGCTTCCCCGACCTCCTCATCGCCGGCGTCGACCCCGACGGCTTCGCCACGCGCGACCAGATGGCGGACTATTTCACCGCCTACGCCGCCCAGATCGCCGCCCCCACCCGCTGCGGCGTCGCCGTGACCGCGCTGCACCGCAAGCGGGACGGCACCGGCTTCCACGCCGAAACCTCCGTCGGTCCGATCGAGGCCACCAATGTCGTGGCCGCCACTGGGCCGTTCCAGCGCGGCATCATTCCGCCTCTGGTGCCGCCGGACCCCCGCATCACGCAGATGCACTCCACCGCCTACCGCAACCCCGACCAGCCGCCGCCGGGCGCAGTGCTGGTGGTCGGCGCCGGCTCCTCTGGCACCCAGATCGCCGACGAGCTGTCGCGCGCCGGCCGCCGCGTTTATCTGTGCGTCGGCCAGCATGAACGCCCACCCCGGCGCTATCGTGGCAAGGATTTCTGCTTCTGGCTGGACGTCCTGGGTCTTTGGGACGCCGAGGCCCGCGACCCGGCGAAGGAGCACGTCACAATCGCGGTCAGTGGCGCCTACGGCGGCCACACCATCGACTTCCGACGCCTGGCGGCACGCGGCATTACGCTGCTGGGCCGGGCCGACGCCTTCGCCGATGGCGTGATGCGCATCGCCCCTGGCCTGGCGCGCGATCTCGCGGCCGGCGATGCGAACTATCTTTCCTTGCTCGACGCGGCCGATGCCTACGCCGCGCGCGAAGGCCTCGACCTGCCCGAGGAGCCGGCGGCCCGTGTGGCGGAACCGGAGCCGTCCTGCGTCACCACCCCCATCCTGCGGCTGGATCTTCGCGAAGCCGGGATCACCACGATCATCTGGGCGACCGGGTTTGCGTTCGATTTCAGCTGGTTGCAGGTCGGTACGTTGGACGTGCGTGGGGCGCCGATGCATCGGCGCGGCATCACCGAGGTGCCTGGGCTGTATGTCCTGGGGCTGCCCTTTCTGTCCCGCCGGGCGTCGAGCTTCATCTTTGGAGTGGAACAGGACGCGGCGCGTCTGGCGGAGCATATCGCCGCGCGGGGTTAAGGGAGGAGACGTATTTGCGCGGTGTAGCGGCGCGTGAGATTGAGTGGGGTCCGGGGACAGCGCGCTGAGGTTATCACTGTCACACGCCCCACTACCTCTCCTGGGGCATAATTAGTTCACAGCTCAGGATCAGTTGCCGCGCGTATTGCCGTGCTGCGTCGATGACGCTCTTCCGAGTGGCATATCCCGCGAGGTAGATGGCGTGGATCACTGCAACGAGTGTCGTTCCCGATCGCCCGAACCAGCTATGGGTCGCAGACCTGACGTATGTCGCCATCCCGGGCGGCTTCGTCTATCTCGCCGCCATTCTCGACGCTTGGTCGCGAATGGTCGTCGGCTACGCGATCAGCCGGTCGATGGACGCGCGCATCGCCGTCGCTGCCCTCAAGGCCGCAATCAGAAGTCGCAACCCGCCAAAGGCTGCATCCACCATTCCGACCGAGGCTCGCAATACGCGTCAGAGACTTACCGCGCCTTGTTGGCCGTGCATGGCTTGGCCGGTTCGATGAGCCGCCGAGGCAATCCCTACGACAATGCCAAGGCGGAGAGCTTCATGAAGACCTTGAAGGTCGAGGCCGTCTACCTGGCTGCCTACGAGACATTCGAGGACGTCACCGCCGACCTTCCGCGCTTCATCGACGAGGTCTACAACGCCAAACGATTACATTCCGCGCTTGGCTATCTCAGCCCCGCGCAGTTCGAGGATCAACACGCCCGGCAGACGGTCAAAACGGCTGCTTCAATCTGTCCACCCCCGGGGGCGCACTCCAGTAGGGGGGCCTTTTTCCACGCCGAATCACAGCCGAAGCACCAAGCCTGACGCGCGAATGCCTGCGACAGTTGGGCTTTTTAGCGATCCTGGAAATGGCGGAGACAAGTCCCCTGGCGGGACGCTGGAACGGGCGAAGGGATTCGAACCCTCGAGCCCAACCTTGGCAAAGACTGTCCATTGTACGCAAAGGTCTATGCGCCAGCGTGAGTTCTTCGGCGCGACCATCGCCGGGATCGTCGCTTTGCCCAATCCTGTTCAGGCTACCCGCTGCTGGGCTCGCGCCGTCCTCGCCATCGCCTCATCGAGATCGGACTGCTCGAACACGGCATACCGATGCACCATCCGCATGCTTGACCTGTCGGTGACCTGGCAGAGTGCTCGCAGATTGCCGCCGCGCTTGAGGAACCAGACGGCGAAGTGGTGCCGCCAGTCATGGATGCGGAACCCGGTGATCCCGGCCTTGCGGCATGCTGTCCGGTGCGCCGATGTCAACGGGTTGCCGCCCACCTGTCGCGTGTCGGCGTCGGGCTTCCCGCGCTTGTTCAGGAAGATCGCGCCGGTATCCGGGCGACCGTGCTTCGTCCAGATCGCCAACAGAGCCTCGTGACCACCGGGCGCATCCCAACCTGACGCGACTTACCCGACTTCGTTAGCGGGCCACCACGACGCCCGGCATGCTCGACAACCACTGCGCCGCGTTGCCAGTCCACATGCCGCCAATCAAGCCGCAGCGCCTCCTGCGTCCTCAGCCCCGTCTCGCATAGCAGCACCATGACCGGAGCCGCCCATTGGCTGTACGCTGCCAGCAATCGCGTCTCCTGTTGCGTGGTCAGGTAGGCGATCCGTTCGCCATCGACCCCGCACACGGCGCGCAGTGTCGGTGCGACCTCGACCAGCCATGCGGGACAGCAGAATGCCAAGTCGATGTGCCGGCGATTCTACACACCTATAGGTGAACTCAGCGAGCGGCAACGTCACAAGGAAGGCCACGAGCGAACTCACGATGTGTCCGGACAATGCCAGAACAAGAATTGGAACGTGGATGAGGTAGAGGCTATAAGACACCTTTCCGAGCCAGATTGGAACTGATGCGCTCAGTTGGCGCGAGGCCCAACTCTCGGGCAGGCATAGGATAATCAATAAGCAAGCACCGCAACCGATTAGAAAATCCGACCACACACGGTTGAACGGGGTCACCAGCAGCAGGACTGCGCAGATCCACAAAACGGCGATCAACGCGGGCCGAGTGGCAACAAGTAATCCCAGCAGGAAAGTCCGGTGATATGCAATCGTGCTGCCTGCTGCGAACATCCATAGAAAATGTAGCGTCGCTTGCCACGAACCCGAATATGAGTCGCTAAGCCCAAACGAGGCCACAATCGAGACCAACACGCATGCACCCAGGGTACGAGCCGCTCCAATCCTACGAATCGCCAGAAACAATGGCGGAAAGATCACGGCCATGCGCATTTCGTGCACAAGCGTCCACATCGGTGGGTCGAGGACCATGTCGGAATAGTGGCCGGTCATAAGCAAGTGCGCCATAACGGAGTAGCTGCCGGGAACCGGCACATTCGCATTGAGCCATCGGCTGGCTCCCTGAGCAGGGCTCATCGGGACGTGCGCGTAGAGGGCAGCGAACAGCAGGATGACGACCACAAAGGGAAGGTAGACACGACATGCCCGTTTTAGGAGAAACGGCCAGAACTCTGGCTGTCGGCTGAGCGTTACCGGCAGGGCGAGCACGAAACCACTAAGCACGAAAAACACGTCGACCGCAGCCTCCCCATCCACGACCAAACGAAGTGGAGTGACGCGGAGCCATGGCCATGGCGTCAACCACGCGGCTGCGTCGAGCAAACCGTTGGGGAACCCTGACAACTGACGCACCGACTCCGGGACGGTCAGGGCATAGTGATTAAACACCACGAAAAGGGCGGCTATTCCTCTAAGTGCGTCGAGTTGACGGAATCGGACCTGGCCCAAAACCCGGCTTGTGCGCGCAGGCGCTGTCGCGGACGCTGGGCCGGCAATGTAGTGTTGAATATATCTCAGAATCACGCGAGGCCCGAACATTTTTTTGCACCCGCCACACTGTAAGTGGGACGTTTGCATAGCACATCGAAGACAACGGGTGGAGGCGAATCTTCCTGTGCTGCGACGTGCCCGCCATCGTCTGCTGGACTTGCCGAGCGGGCGAACATCCTGCCGACTGTCGAGAAATCCGCTTGCTGTGCGTCGCCGGAAGCTGGCTTCCAACCGTGGTTTCCACGGTCGTGCTGACCGTGTTCAAAACCATCCGTTTCCTGCACAGGGAGGGGTTGACCACCTTAGGCGTTAAATTACTGCTTGACCCGGCGCGAATCGGCCTGATTCTGGGGGCAGATGCAGAACACAGCATCGATCCCGGCGGACCAGTTCGAGGCACTGCTGCGCCGGCTCCCGGCCGATCTCGATCTCGACGGTCAGGCCCTGGAGACCAGGGCAATCGAGCGCAAACGCGAGATCGCGTCCGGCGCCACTCTGTTGCGCCTTTCGCTGGCACGCGGCCCTGGCGGCCTGTCGCTGAGCCAGGCGGCAGTTAGGGCGATGATGCTTGCAGGCGTAAGGATGAGCGACCCAGGCGTGAAGTACCGGTTGGACAAGGCTGAGCTCTGCCGCCAAGGTGACAGTGGTCGCCGACCGCGAGGCCGACATCTACCCTGCGTGGGTAATCGTGCCGGAGGCAAACTTCCATATGCTTGGCCGAGCGATGTCGGATCGTGCGCTGGCCTGTGGCGGCACGCTGTTTACCGCGGCAGCGCGGTTCCCGGTGGTGGGGCGGCGCACCACTGAACTGCGGGCGCATGATCCTGCACATCCCAAGCGCACCGCCGTGGTGGAGCTGCGGCATGGTGAAGTGGACATTTGCCGGCCACGCGATGAGTTCGACCGAAGTCTGCCACCAACTGTGCGGCTGTGCTTGATTGACGTGCGGGAGGTCAACCCACCGGAGGGCGTGGAGCCGCTGCACTGGCGGCTGCTGACAACGCACGAGATCACCGACGCTGCGGGGGTGTGGCAGATTGTCGAATGGTACCAGCTTCGCTGGGTCATCGAGCAGTTGTTCCGGGTGATGAAATCGCAGGGGCTGCGGTTGGAAGACAACCAGCTGGTGTGATTCGGCGTGGAAAAAGGCCCCCCTACTGGAGTGCGCCCCCGCGGGTGGACAGATTGAAGCAGCCGTTTTGACCGTCTGCCGGGCGTGTTGATCCTCGAACTGCGCGGGGCTGAGATAGCCAAGCGCGGAATGTAATCGTTTGGCATTGTAGACCTCGTCGATGAAGCGCGGAAGGTCGGCGGTGACGTCCTCGAACGTCTCGTAGGCAGCCAGGTAGACGGCCTCGACCTTCAAGGTCTTCATGAAGCTCTCCGCCTTGGCATTGTCGTAGGGATTGCCTCGGCGGCTCATCGAACCGGCCAAGCCATGCACGGCCAACAAGACGCGGTAAGTCTCTGACGCGTATTGCGAGCCTCGGTCGGAATGGTGGATGCAGCCTTTGGCGGGTTGCGACTTCTGATTGCGGCCTTGAGGGCAGCGACGGCGATGCGCGCGTCCATCGACCGGCTGATCGCGTAGCCGACGACCATTCGCGACCAAGCGTCGAGAATGGCGGCGAGATAGACGAAGCCGCCCGGGATGGCGACATACGTCAGGTCTGCGACCCATAGCTGGTTCGGGCGATCGGGAACGACACCCTTGGCCAGATCGGGGAAAATCGGTCCGGCATGATCACTGTTGGTGGTGACGACGTAGCGTCGACGTTGCTTCGGCTGCAGATCGTTCTCGCGCATCAGTCGGCGCAGCTTCTTGTGGTTAACCACCACACCCTGATGGCGTAATGCAGCTCCCACGCGACGGTAGCCGTAGCACTCGAACTCGTCGCAGATCGCGCGGATCCGAACAAGAACTTTGTTCGCGGCCATCGGAACAGGTGGAGCATCGTAGAAGGTGGAGCGTGACAGTCCCATCAGCTCACACCCTCTGCTGACAGAGATGCCGAGGGGCCTGTGATGACGGAGGTGGTCGCGCTTCTCGGCCGGGGTGCGTGCTTCAAAGCCCCCTTTAGCAACTCGAGCTCCAGCGCCTGCTTACCAACCAGACGCTCGAGGGCCGCGATCCGGGCCTCGTATTCCTGCATTAGATCAGCCGCCTGCACATCCTCATCCAGGGCGCCGGCCTCGAATTTGCCAACCCAGATCCGGACCGGTTGCCGCGAGATGTCATGCCGCTTCGTAAGCGCATGCAGTGTCTCCCCGGCGATGAACTCTTCAGCAACCTGCCGCTTGAACGCGGCGCTGTGCGATCGGTGCTTCGTCATGGCTTCCATCCTCCGGAAGCCCAGCAGGGATGGTCAATTCTAATCGCTCAATCTGTCCACCCGCGGGGGCGCACTCCAATAGGGGGGCCCTTTTGGATGCCGATTGACAGCTTCGGCAGCGTAATGACTGGCCGGATCTCTCTCCGAACGGCGCATTCTCTCTAAGCTTGGGGCTTGGCCGATTTGCCCTACAAGCTTTTTTGGCCGCGAATTCAAAGCCTTGTCCTCGTTGCCGCGTCGGAAAATCGGATGGGCAGCGATGCCTACCTACCCATTGACATGGCTCCGACTGACCGTCGCTCGCGGCGTGTCGAAAGTTCTGGAAGCCCATGATCGCGGCGATCGCTGCTACACACCTCGGTGGTCCTGCCCGATCAGATTATTCAGGCACGTCGACGAACGCAGTTTCGTGTCCGAGGGCAGCGAACCATCGGCTCTCAGCTCGCGCGCCGCCCGCTGCGATGCCCCGCAGCCGCACAAGGTGATTGTCTCCGGGGCCCGTCGCGGGCCTTTGACCGCTTGCCGGAAGAACGCCTTCGCAGCAGCGACATCCCGCCTGGTGCTCAGCCGGATGTCGACCATCCGTCCCGCCCGGTCAACGGCACAATACGGATAATATCAGTTGCCACGGATCTTGATGTAGGTCTCATCGACGCGTCACGACCAGCCGACTTCCCTGGCACGCCGTCGCCAGCGCTTCTCGAACTCCGGCGCGTAGTGGCAGACCCAGCGCATGATGGTTGTATGCGCGATCGACAAGCCACAATCCGCCATCATCGCCACCAGATCTCGAAGGCTGAGCTTGCATCGAAGATACCGGCGCACGCGCAAATGATGACTTCGCGGTCGAAGTGTCGGCCCTCGAACAGCTCGTCGATGCCCTTCAACTCGCTTGTTGCCGCCCTCACCTAGCTCCCCAAGCCAGAATACCGGATTGAGACGCCGTGTTGCACCGGAGCCCTTCAAACAACGCGCTTTGCGGTGATGCTGCGAGCTGTGTGCTCAGCCGAACGCGGCAACCAGCTTTTTCAAATCCTGCTGCGGCCGCGCACCAAAGTGGCTGATCACCTCCGCCGCCGCGATGCTGGCGAGCTTACCGCACACCAGCAGCGGCCTGCCCGAGGTCAGCCCCGCCAGGAAGCCCGCTGCATAGGCGTCCCCTGCTCCGGTCGTATCCACCACTCGCGTGGGTTCGGCGGCGATCTCCACCGTCTCCGCGCCGCGCAGGATCACGCTGCCGGCCTCAGACCGCGTCAGCGCCGCCAGCGCCACGTCCTGGCGTGCCGCCTCCGCCGCTGCTTCGAACGTGTTCTCTTCGTACAGGCTGGTCACCTCGGCTTCATTGGCCAACAGGATGTCCACGTCCTGCTTCACCAGTTCGCGGAACGCGGCGCGATGGCGATCGACGCAGAACGCATCGGACAGCGAGAGCGCAACCTGGCGGCCGGCGGCGTGCGCGGCGGCGGCGGCGCGGCGGAAGGCGCGCTGTGCCGCGGGAGGGTCGAACAGATAGCCCTCCAGGTAGGTCACTGCTGCGCCCGCCACCAGGCTTTCGGCGACGTCCGCTTCATCGAAGCTGACGCAGGCACCGAGATAGGTGTGCATCGTGCGCTGCCCATCGGGCGTGACCACGATCAGGCAACGCGCGGTCGATGCGCCGCCGTACAGCGGGGTTGACGGGAAATGCACGCCGATCGCCGTCATGTCGTGGCGGAACACGCCGCCCAACTGGTCGTTGGCGACCTTGCCGAGATACGCCACGCGCGCGCCCAGCGCCGCCGCCACCGCGCAGGTATTCGCAGCCGATCCGCCGCTGCTCTCCTGCCCCGGCGGCATGCCGGCGTACAGCGCTTCGGCGGCATCGGCATCGACCAGGGTCATCGAGCCCTTGCGCATGTCGTGGCGCGACAGGAACGTGTCGTCCACACTGCGCCACCACATCGACGATGGCGTTGCCGATTCCGAGTATGTCGAACCGAATGTCGGTCATGGTTGGGCTTTCAATCTGAAGCGGTTAAGGATTGGTTCGGCTGAACGCCAAACTGGCGCGAGCTTGCTTTGTCGCGGCGCTCCTCGCAGTGACAGGTGGGCCGCGCGTTATCGTGCCCTTGGCGGATGCGCGCGCACCGCGGCCTCGTTGACCTCCACGCCCCAGCCGGGGCCTTTCGGAATGATCAGTTCGCCGTTCTCGATCGCCGGCGCGTTGATGAACAGTTCGTCGCGCCAGGCGACGCTGTCGATGTCGATCTCCATTACGCGGAAATTCGGCACCACCGCGCAGAAATGCGCACTGATCGCCGAGCACAGATGGCCGTAGTAGTTGTGCGGCGCGCAGTTCACTTCGTACGCCTCGGCCATCGACGCGATCTTGATCGACTCCAGGAAGCCGTTCCAGATCACGTCGATGATCGCGACGTCCGTGGCGTACGCATCGAAGAACGGCCGGAACGCTCGCCGTCCGCACACCGACTCCAGAGATGCGATCGGACAGGGCGCGGCACGGCGGATCAGCGCGAGCGATTGCGGATCCCAGGTGTCGATCTCCAGCCACGTCATGTCGAACGGCGCGACCGCCTTGGCGATCTGCAGATAGCCCTCGGTCTTGAAGTGGTAGTTGACGTCGAGATGCAGCCCCATCTCCGGCCCCGCGCCCTGGCGGAACGCGCTGAGCAGATCGCGCACCGACTGCAGCGTCTTGCGATCGACGTTCAGCTCCGGATAGCCCGGCGTGCGGCCAAAGCCCGGCCCGAAGTTCGTCAGCTTCTGGCCATCGAATGGCAGGATGTTGGTCTTCAGCGCCTTGAAGCCGCGCCGTTTCACCTCGGCGCCAAGGGCGGCGATATCGTCGTAGTTGCGCAGTGGCGGCACGCCGACCAGTTCGTGGTTGCGCACGCGATAGGAGCCGCAATGCGACCAGTAGACCGGAATGCGTTCGCGCACCGGGCCGCCGAACAGTTCGTATACCGGCACGCCGAGCGCCTTGCCCTTGATGTCGAGCAGCGCGTTCTCGATCGCCGCGATCGCGCGCGCATTCACGCCGCCGGGCGCCTGCACCTGACGCACCCACAGCGTCGATGCGATCTGCTGCACCGGTCGCGGGTCGAGGCCGATCAGCGGTTCGGCCAGGCCATGGATCACGCCGGTCAGACCGCGGCTGCCATCGGCCTCGGTGTATTCCGACCAGCCTACCAGGCCGTCATCGGTGGTCAGCTTCAGGAACGAGAACGTGCGCCAGCCGGCGTCGCAATGCAGGTCTTCGATCTTCGCAAGTTTCATGACGTTGCTCCCTTGCTCGCGGCGGGTCTGGCACGTGGTGGCAAGACCAGCCCCACGCCGCGGAGATGGCTGAACAGCTCTGCCAGTTTGGCGCGGTCGGTGTCCGGCAATGGCGGCTTCAGAATGGATTCGATGTTCGATCGCAGATGCGCCTGGTCGCCGGTGCCGAACAGCACCACATCGACGCCGGGCTCGTGCCGCACGTAGCGATACGCCGCATCGGTGAGACTGCTGGCGCCACCGGGATGGATCAGGAATCCGAGCGGTTCCGGCGATATCGGCCAGCCATTGCGATACCTGGCCCGACGCCGCCAATTCCTTCATCGTCTCCGCAACGCGGTCGTTGCGTGCGAAGATGCTGCGCACCGCGAACATCAGCAGCGTGCCGACACGATGTTTCAGCGTCGCCGGGAACACCTTCTCTCGCGTGTTCTGGCTCATCAGGTGGAACGCGACCATCACCACGTCCCACATGCCGTCCGGCACGGCGCGCAGCAGCATCTGGTGCTCGAGGTCGTTGGGTGACGTTTCGGTGATGCCGAGGAAGCGGAATTTGCCGCGTTGCTTTTCCTTCAGCAGCACCGGCACGATCGCGTCGAGTACGTAGTCGTAGCTCGACGGCGCCACCGCATGAAGCTGGAACACATCAATGCAGTCCACGCCGAGCTCGCGCAGCGAGTTGTCCAGGCTGGCGACCACGCGTTCCGGCGTGTAGCGCTCGCCGCCACGGATCACCGAGGATTTCGTCGCTATCACCACCTTGTCGCGCGGCACCCCCTTCAGTGCCTTGCCGACCACGCCCTCGGTGCCATACGGCGCCGCAGTGTCGAGCAGGTTCACGCCCAGATCGAGGGCGGCGTGAATGATGGCGATGGCGCTGGCCTCGTTGCCGCCGGTATTCAGCCCGAGCCGACTGAACCCGCCGCAGCCAAGGCCGGCGACACTGACGCGAATCCCGGTGCGGCCGAGTGTGGTGTATTCCATGCGACGAATTGCTCCAAGAACGTGGCCAGGCTAGCGGGTTGCGTGCCGGAGGCAACTCGGGTCCCTACCTCCGCCGGCACGACGACGGTCGTTCCGCGGGCGCAAATTCATCAAACCATCACGTGTCACACGCCTCGAACCGATGCGACATAGCAGTCGGTTGCCGATTCGGCACGTGGCGTGCGCTCGCGACGGCGGGAGCGCATCGACCATAAGGAGGTCGCTGAATGCGTTTTACGATGGCGTCCGCTTGATCCAACGAACGCGACCCGATCAATGTCGCTCGGACTGTTGCCGGATGCAGGCATTCCTCACATACAACGCGATTGTGCCTCGAAGCTGCCGGCGATGACAGTGGAATTGGCAAAGGACATGGTTGTCCAGGCGTATGGCAGATGGGCGCCGGTCTATGATCTGCTGTTCGGACCGGTATTCAGGGCCGGTCGTCGCGCGGCCATTCACGCCGCCGAGGGCGTTGGAGGGCGCATTCTGGAGGTCGGCGTCGGCACCGGGCTGTCGCTCCCTGGCTATGGCAGAGGCAATTCCGTATACGGCGTCGACATCTCGGCCGAAATGTTGCGAAAGGCGCACGAGCGGGTTGCGAGATTGCACCTGGATCACGTCGAGGGGCTTGCTGTCATGGACGCCGAGAATCTGGATTTTCCGGATTCGTCCTTTGACGTTGTCGTGGCACAATATGTCGTAACGGCGGTTCCGCATCCCTAGAAGGCTCTCGACGAATTTGTTCGTGTCGTGAAGCCGGGTGGGGAGATCGTCATCACCAGTCGCATCGGCGCAGACGCGGGGTTGCGCGCCATCATAGAGAAGCGGCTGATGCCGGTGACCAGCCGGCTCGGCTTTCGGACCGAGTTTGCGTGGGATCGCTTTCTTCGTTGGGCCACGGGATTGCCGGCGGTGCGCCTGGTCGAACGGCGCTCCCTGCCGCCGTTGGGGCATTTTGCGCTGATCCGGTTTGCCAAATTGGCCGACGGCGCGAGGCTGCACTGACGCAGGACCGATGGATGTTGCGAGTGACGATGCACGGGCGCAGATGGCCTGGCCGGCAGCGTGCTTGCCGGCTGGGGAAGCAAATCGCTTGGAGTGACTTCGTGTCGATGGCAGCAAGGAGATTGTGATGAGTGGCTTTCTCGAACTCCTGAAGGTGCAGCGATGGGATGATCATCGTTACTACCACCACAGTCGGATAAACCAGTCCCTCCACCTGATCAGCGCAATGAGCTTCGTCTGCGCATATCTGCTGGTGTTCAAGGATCCGGCCGCAGCTGCGCTGACCGGATGGCTGGTGTCGATGACCAGTCGGCAGATCGGACATTTCTGGTTCGAGCCGAAGTGCTATGACGTCGTCAATCAGGCAACGCACGAATACAAGGAGGAGGTCAAGGTTGGCTACAATCTCCGCCGGAAGGTGATTCTGATGACGATCTGGGCCTTGTCGCCGCTATTTCTCCTGGTGGATCCGACGCTTCTGCATACTGTCCGGCCACATCACACGCTGGGTGAATTCGTCCGGCATGTCGGTTATCTGTGGCTCGCGATCGGCCTCGGCGGATTGTTGTTTCGCACACTGCATCTCTTCAAGATCAAGGATGTGCAGACCGGGTTGGTCTGGGCAACCAAGATCGTCACCGACCCGTTCCATGACATCACGCTGTACTACAGGGCGCCCAGCTATCTTCTGCGCGGTGAATTATTCGATTTTGCCACCGAAGAAGCATAGTCGGGCTGCGCTACAGACGCGGCCTGCATCAAGCGGCGCCTAGCCGGCCACGATATCGCGCTGCGTAGTTCGCCAGCATCTCGCGCAGGACCTGCCGCTTGATCGACTTGTTGGTGACGGTGGGACCGGCCCACCACCAGCCGTCCCGCTCCATCGCCTTGGCCGCCGCCAGAAATCGCTCCACGACCACGGTGAAATCATCATCGCTGTAATTCAGGCTGAAGATGAGACGGCCAGTACCGACCCAGCTCAGCGCCAATCCTTCGGCGCGAAGGTAGTATTGCAGCATCCAATTGTAACGGGACGGGCGCGTATAGCAGACTATCCAGATGGACGAGAGATTGACCACCCTGAGCGGCAGGTTCTGCTCGTCCAGCAGATGGTTCAGCCGTTCGGCCCGCCTGTTCCAGATCTCGTCCAGGCCCTCATAGAAGCGCAGCACCTCCGGCGTCTCCAGGCGATGGAGAAATTCGTTCATCGCACCCATGACGTAAGGATGCGCGTTGAACGTGCCTCGCGCCAGGCAGACATCGACCGGGCGGTCGTCGCGGTACCGCTTCATCCATTCGTGCCGACCACACAGCACGCCGACCGGAAGGCCGCCACCGAGCGACTTGCCGTAGGTGACGAGGTCGGCCCGGACGCCGAAATACTCTTGCGCGCCGCCAAGCGCCAACCGGAAGCCCACGAAGATCTCATCGAAGATCAGGACGATTCCGCGTTCGGTGCAGACTGCCCGCAACTGCTTCAGCCAATGCGCATAGGCCTGGCGGTCGAACTGCGCCGTCCTTCCGCTGTCGACAAGCGACGAGTTGGCCGGAGGACCCGAATTCGGGTGCAGCGCCTGATACGGATTGACCAGGACGCAGGCAATGTTCCGGCGCGTGCGCAGCACATGCAGCGTGTGGGCGGACATCTCCGCCAAAGTGTAGGTCTCGCGCGCCGCCACAGGATTGCCGATACCGGGCTGAACGTCGCCCCACCATCCGTGATAGGCGCCGGCGAACCGGACCAGATGCGATCGGCGCGTGTGATAGCGTGCGAGCCGGACGGCCTGCATCACTGCCTCCGTGCCGGACATATGAAACGACACCTCGTCCAGTCCGGATATCTCGCGAATGCGCTCGATGTTGTAGGCGGCAACCGGGTGGTAGGAGCCAAGCACCGGTCCGAGGTCACTGACCCGTTCCGCACCGCGGTCGATGCATTGCTTGTAAAAATCGTAGCCGAAAAGATTGACCCCGTAGGATCCCGCGAGGTCGTACAGGACATTGCCGTCGAGGTCACTGACGGTCGTTCCGTCAGAGGCCGCCAGAACCGAGCCGGCGGCGAGGTGCTGACGGACGATGCGGCCATATTGGAACGGAACGCGATAGGCAGAGATGAACTGCAAATCGGACGCCCCGCTCTGCACCTCGGCAGTCAGTGCGCTGGTCCGTACAAAGCGTTCGCGGTAGATGGACGCGAGGCGCAGAAATCCATCCCGTCGTTGTCTCGCGATGTTGTCCGGCGGATCGTCCGATCGGAAAAACCGATGCTCATCGTACTCGTAGAATGGAACCAGCGACGCGATCCATCGTGCCATCCGAACATGACCGGTCAGCGACCGGTGCTTCGCCCTCGACAGTTCAAGCCGCCGCTTGGCCTTGAGGAACGAAACGGTCAGCAACACCGTACTGGCCACGCAGGCTGCAAGGATCGTCAGTTCCATGGCGGTCGCATTACCTGTTCTGGCAGCAGGCCGATATCATGAAGCGGCTGCGCGCCGCGATCACTAAATTCACCCAGCAGGAGGACATCAATTTCCTGCTGACCAATCGTATCCCAAGGCGATTGGCAACCCGCTTTTTCGGCTGGTTCAGCCAACTCGAGCATCCTCTGGTCCGCGATCTGTCGATCGGTGTCTGGCGCCTGTTCGCCGACCTGGATCTGACAGATGCGCGTGACCGACGCTTCCGCAGTCTGCATGATTGCTTCATCCGTCGCCTGCGGGAAGGTGCCCGTCCGATCGATGCCGACCCTGAACTGCTTGTCAGTCCCTGTGACGCAATAGTTGGGGCATCGGGAGCGGTCAAAGATGGCAAGGTTCTACAGATAAAGGGCTTCCCCTACGCATTGCGCGAGTTGCTCGGTGACGACGAGCACGCTAACATCTACCGGAACGGCTGCTATGTGACACTTCGGCTTACCTCGGCCATGTATCACCGCTTTCATGCGCCGCATGACTGCCGCGTCGAATCTGTCACCTATATCGCCGGCGATACTTGGAACGTCAATCCAATCGCCCTGAAGCGAATCGAGCAACTGTTCTGCAAGAATGAGAGAGCCCTGATCAGGGCTAGGCTCTCCCGCACAGGTCATGCCATCACACTGGTTCCGGTCGCAGCAATATTGGTTGCGAGCATCCGTCTCAGCTTCCTGGGTGCGAGCGTCGATATCCGACGCGGCGGCGCGCGAACGATTTCCCTCGATGTCGCATTGCGTAAGGGCGACGAGATGGGGTGGTTCCAGCACGGATCGACGATCATCGTGTTCGCACCGTACGGATTTGCCTTGTCCGACGGTCTGCGAGAGGGTTCCACGATCCGCGTCGGACAACCGCTCATGCGTCTGCCGCGCGGTTGAAGCCTGGCCCATCATCACCTGATTCGCTGCCGGCGCGATCCCCACGGGAGTTTCCACCTTGAGCACAACATCGTCCGCGTCACCGCTGTTGCCGCCATCGGTGGAAGAGGTCCTCAGTCACCGCCGTCCCGCGCGCAACGTTCACCAGGAGGTCCTGCAAACGATCACGCCGCTGAACCGGCTGGCGCTCTGGATCACTGTCCATGTCGGTTCGATGGGTTTCTTCCTGACTATTCTCGGATGGACCGCCTGTTGGTTGGGTTGGAACCTGCTGGCTCCGCCGGCATGGCAGTTCGATCCGCCGATGGCATTTGTGTTCTGGCTGTTCATATCCAATGTGATTCAGATCCGGCTCATGCCGCTGATCATGGTTGGCCAGAACCTGCTGGGACTCCACGCGGAGGCTCGTGCCGAGAACGATCTGGCGGTGAATGTTAGAGCCGAGGAGGAGATCGAGGTGATCCTCCGCCACCTCGAGTATCAGAACACCCTGCTGATCACGATGGTGCAGAAACTCGGTATCGAAATCCACGCGGGGCTGACGCCACAACACCGAACGTTGGGCACTGACCCATCCTGATACTGTGGTTCCATAAAACGATTCGTCTCAGGGAAATCGAAGGTAGAATGATGACAGCAAGCACTTCTTTTTTACAAAAAAGGTTACTGCCTAGGTAGCCGAACGGGTCAACCCACGCGCAGATCGGCGATCAAATGGCCGGGTTCGCTGGTCAGAGCCATGAGCATGTCCCAACCCTGCTTCCTTGCGGTTGAGAGGAGCGAGCGTATCACGGCGAACTCGTTGGCGCCTTGCTCGGAACGGAATCCGCCGGAGATCTTCTGGCGCAATTTCATCATCCGCCCGTCGCGCTCGGCGAGGTTGTTGGTAAAGGGCACCAACGGATCGATGAGAAAGCGGAGCACGTCCCGCTTACGGGTGCTGAGGCGCAGCAGGAGGTTGTGGCCAACCCGCCGGGGCCGGCGGCCACGACGCCTGGCCTTGACCTCGGCAGGGATCAGTGTGGGCTGTGCCTCATGGAACACAAAGCCTTGCGCGAGGATCAGGTCGTAACGACGCTCGATCAGCCCAATCAGACCCGGCTTCAGTGCGACGCCCCGCTCGCGCGCGAGGTTCGTTGCGTGGCAGGCGCGTCGTAACAGGCGTTGCATCTTGTGCGCCCAGTCTTCCTTCTCGATCTCGACCAGCGCCTTCAGTTCGCGCAGATGATGCGCGTTGCACAACGCGTGCAGCACGCCTTTCAGGGTGTAGTACGGCTTCCAGTGGTCGTGCACGACAATGCCCGTGACATGTGCCAGCAGGCTGCCACGCCGCGGCGAGACACGGTAGAAAGTGAGCCAGATGGTCGAGGCGATGTGCAGCCACTGCGTCTTGCCGCCAATCCGGAAGCCGGTTTCGTCCATGTGCTTGACAGGTGCCGCCGCGACGTGGTCGCGCACGGCATCGGCAAAGCCCTGGAATCGCCCCGCACAATCCTGGCTGATCCGGGCGATGGTCGCGGTGACCAGATGCACACCGAAGAGATGTGCCATGAGTTCGGCCAGACGCTTCTCGGGCAGCAACTGGTAGTGCAGCAGATAGAGCACAAATGCGCCGATCCGCTTGCCATATTGCGCCGGCGCGGCAACGCCCTCGGGAAATGCCGCCCGCGTCTGCGTGCCGCAGGCCGCGCAACGGCAGCAATAGGCGCGGTGCTCGGTAACGAGCAGCGGCCTCGGTTCCGGCAGATCGAACACCTGCCGGGAAACATGGCCGCTCGCCATCGCCGTGGTCAAAGGCTCACCGCACGCAGCGCAGGCTTCTGGATAATGCTCGATCGTGGCATCGGGCTTTTCAACCCGGCAAAGCGTCGTGCCAGGATGCCCCTTCTGGCCGCCGGTCTTCTTGCCTGACGGTTCGCGCAGGCTGCTGACCCGCGGCGGCTTTTTCAGCCCGTCGCTCGACGGTGGCTTGCCGCTGTTGCTGCTGTTCAGCCCAAGACGGCGCTCCAATTCCGTCAGCCGCTTCGTCAGGGCCGAATTCTCAGCGCGAAGCACGGTTATCTCCGCCTGCAATGCGGCAATGACTGCATCGCCGCCAGCCGCAGGCGTGGCGTAATCTCGGCCGGACGGGTCGGCGGGCGGTGCCATCGACACGTTGAACTCGTACTCACCCGTGACCTGTCAACAGCTCCCTTCGCGAGGATGACCTGGGCTGTTACAAAAAAAGCAAAAAACTTTTATCCATTGGCTCCGGTGTTTGCACATGACCGGTCTGTTCTATCCGCTCGCACGCGCAATCGCGCAGTTCGACGACCGCGTTTTTCTCGGCGTGCTGGCGCGCAGCGTCGCATGGTCGGCCGCCTGCTTCGTCCTGCTGCACCTCACGGCAATCTGGGCGGTGCACCATCTGCTCGGCCTGCACGGCTGGATTGGCTGGCTGGCCGACGTACTTGGCGGCATCGGCGCCTCGCTGCTTGCACTGTGGCTGTTCCTGCCGGTCGCTGCCATCATCGGCACGCTCTATATCGACCGCATCGCCCGCGCAGTGGAGCGTCGTTACTACCCTGCGCTGCCGCCGCCACGCGGCGCGTCCCCGGCCGCGCAGACTTGGGACGCGATCAGTGTCGGCCTGCGCATCCTGGTATTGAGCGTGCTTGCGTTGATCCTCGCCCTGATCCTGCCGGGCATTGGTCTGGTCCTGGCTTGGCTCATCGGCGGCTACGCCATCGGACGCGGCCTGTTCGTTGCGGTGGCGATGCGCCGGATGCCCCGTCCCGCGGCCGAAGCACTGTACCGCCGCGCGCGACCCGTCATCCTCGCGCAGGGCTGCATCATGGCGCTGGCAGGTTCCATTCCGATCCTAAATCTGCTGATCCCCGTGGTCGGCACCGCCGCCATGGTGCACGTGCTCGACCAGACGATGACGGCGGTGTCCGTCGGGTCATCGCCACGCTGGCACTCATGAGGCAAGCGGATCATTGTGGATAACTCCGGCTAGCCGGTTGTTGCACCACGGTCGCTCGTGTTAGGCCGATGCCACCATCACGACTCCTGATGTTGATCAGCCCAGTGGGGAGACCGTGTTCAAACGCCGCAAGCCTGACGATCCGCAGGCCGCCGAACCGGGCGCCATCTTGCCCGCTGGCCTTCCCGTTCCCGACCAGGGAGATCCTCACGATCATCCTGGCAACCTGACCGCCCATGTTTCCGGCGCGCCGACCAGCCCGATCGACACCGGTCTGGGCGTGCCCCCCTTCCGTCCCGCCCAGTCGCAGGAGGCGCAAACCATGTCCCGGCCCCCATTCACCACCGCGCCTGGCCCGCAGGTTGTCCCGCCAACAGGACCTCGGCCCGGCCTGCCGCCGGCCCGCACGCCCACGCGCGATCCCTCCGAGCGTCGCACCCTGGTCGTCGGCCGCGGCATCAGCGTGCAAGGCACCGTGCAGGATGCCGAACGCCTTGTTGTCGAAGGCACTGTCGAAGCCAGCATGATCCACGCCACCGAACTCGCCATCTCGCCCGGCGGCGTCTTCAAGGGCGAGATCGAGGTGGAAGACGCCGAAATCGCCGGTACAATCGACGGCACGTTGACCGCCCGTGGCGCCCTGGTCGTGCGCGCCACCGGCAAAGTGCTCGGGACCGCCCGTTGCCGGCGCCTGCAGGTCGAGGATGGCGGCCAGATCACCGGCCACATGGAGATGCTGACAGCCGATCAGCCCAGGGCCGAGCCCTTCCGACCCGCTGCCGAGCCTGCGGCTTAGCCAGCCTCACCCGCTTGCGGGTGAGCGCGACTACGGACGATCACCGCCGCGGCGCCCCGCCCAAGTAGGTGCAACAGTTCCGAGGTGAACGCGAACGGTGTTGTCCGAGCCGGTCGAAGCCCGCGAGCAGCAGGCCCGCAACCCGCGATTCCCGCCGGCGGCTGTGGCGAGCGACCGTGGAACCATGCCAATCTGGCCACCATGGACAGAGACCTGATTGGCTATGGCGCGCGCCCGCCCGACCCGAAATGGCCCGGCGGCGCACGGCTCGCGCTGAATTTCGTGCTGAACTACGAGGAAGGATCGGAACCCTCGGTGCCGGATGGCGACCCCGCCTCGGAATGGGGTCTGACCGAGAACGGCATGCTGAACCCTGGCGTGAAGGGACGCGATCTCGCCGCGGAAGGCATGTTCGCCTATGGCAGCCGCGTCGGCTTCTGGCGCGTCATGCGCCTGTTCGCGGACCGCAACCTGCCGCTGACCGTGTTCGGCTGCGCGCTGGCGTTGGAACGCCACCCGCCGGCCGCCGCGGCGATCCGCGCCGCCGGCCACGACATCTGCTGTCACGGATGGCGCTGGGAGAAGCATTTCGAACTGAGTCAAACCGAGGAACGGGAGCGCATCCGACGAGCCGTCGCCTCGCTGCAGCAAACGATGGGTGAGCGACCGCTTGGTTGGTACTGCCGCTACGGGCCAAGCCTGAACACCCGGAAGCTGCTGGTTGAGGAGGGCGGTTTTCTCTACGATTCGGATGCTTACGATGACGAGCTGCCATATTGGACGACGGTCCAGGGCAAGCCGCATCTGGTCGTGCCGTACAGCCTGTCGACCAATGACTCGAAATATGGCCGAGGAACCTTCGCCACCGGCGACGACTTCTTCAGCTATTGCCGCGACGCCTTCGATTTCCTGTATCAGGAAGGTGGCACCCAGCCGAAGATGTTATCGATCGGCCTCCACATGCGAATCATTGGCCATCCTGCGCGCGCCGCCGGGCTCGAGAGGCTGCTGGATCACATCAGCCGATACGCTGGTGTGTGGATAACCCGCCGCATCGACATCGCGCGGCACTGGGCCGCCAATCACCCGCCGGCATGACGCAAGGGCGGGCCGCTAATCCGTCGCCACGTCGCATTCTCGTGGTCAAGCTCGGCGCGCTGGGCAACGTCGTCCTGTCGCTGGGTCCGTTCGCGGCGATCCGGCGCCACCATGCGGGCGCGCACATCACGCTGCTGACCGGCGCGCCCTACGCCGGGTGGCTCGCCGCGTCGCCCTGGTTCGATACCGTCTGGATCGACGACCGCCCGGCGTGGTGGGACGTTCCGGGCTGGCTGCGGCTGCGACGACGCCTGATCGGCGGCCGGTTCGAGCGGGTCTATGATTTGCAGACGTCGGCCCGGTCGAGCCGCTATTTTCAGCTCCTTTCGCCATGGAATCGCCCCGACTGGTCAGGGATCGCACGTGGCTGCGCCCTTCCGGACCGCGATGCGAATCGCAACCACCTGCATGACGTTGACCGCCAGTTCGGTCAGCTTCGGCAGGCAGGGATCGCCAATCGCGAACCGACCGACCTGTCCTGGAGCCGCGCCGACATCGGCCCGTATGGACTGCCGGAGGTTTTTGCCCTGCTCGTCCCGGGAAGTTCACCGCACCGGCCGATCAAACGCTGGCCAGTGGTCCGATATCGCGAACTTGCGGAAATGCTGGCGGCGGGCGGCGTCACGCCGGTGATCATTGGCACGTTACTGGAGCAGCCGCTGGCCCGCGTGATCCAGGGCTCGGTCCCGAGCGCGATCGACCTGACCGGCCGCACGGATTTCTCGCAGCTTACCAGCCTGGCGCGCGCCGCGCGTGTCGCCATAGGCAACGATACCGGCCCAATGCATCTGATCGCCGCCGCCTGCCCCTCCATCGTGCTGTTCTCGCGCGAGTCCGACCCCGCGCTTTGCGCGCCACGCGGGCCGAGCGTCCACGTGCTGCGACGGCCCGACCTGGGCCAGCTCGATGCGAAAACGGTGATGGATGCGATTGCCACGGCGGTTTCCGGCTCCGCCGGCGTGCTGGTCGCCAGTTGATGGCAGATCAGCCGGCACTTGCGCCGCGCATTGCGGATCCGGGTCGTACTACCGCCCCGGACGGCGTTCCGCTCCCGCAGCGCTACTGGGCAATCCTGGCGATCGCCCTCGGCCTGACGCTCGCGGTGCTGGACGGCGCGATTGCCAACGTGGCGCTGCCGACCATCGCCCATGACCTGGATGCCAGCCCGTCGTCATCGATCTGGGTGGTGAACGCCTACCAGCTCGCGGTGACGATATCGCTGCTGCCGCTGGCGTCCCTTGGCGACATCTTCGGCTACCGCCGCGTCTACCAGTACGGCCTTGTGGTCTTCACCCTGGCCTCACTGGGCTGCGCACTGTCGGACTCGCTGGTCACGCTGACCATCGCCCGCATTATCCAGGGCTTCGGCGCGGCCGGCATCATGAGTGTCAATGGCGCGCTCGTCCGTTTCATCTATCCGCGCCGCTGGCTCGGCCGCGGCGTTGGGCTCAATGCCACGATCGGATCGATCGCCTCGGCGGTGGGGCCGACCGTCGCAGCCGGCATCCTCTCGATCGGCCCGTGGCCGTGGCTGTTTGCCGTCAACGTGCCGATCGGTGCCATCGCCATTCCGATCGCCTGGCGGGCACTGCCGCGAACACCGAGTTCCGGCGCCCGCTTCGATGAGCGGAGCGCCATCTGGAGCGCTCTCACCTTCGGCCTGCTGATCACCGCCATCGCCGGCCTCGGCCATGGCGAGGGCGCCAGCCTGGCCGGCGCCGAACTGAGTTTCGCCATGGTGTTCGGCTTCGTCCTGGTGACACGCCAGTTGTCACAATCCTCGCCGATGCTGCCGGTTGACCTGCTGCGTATCCCGCTGTTCACCATGTCGGTGGCAACGTCGATCTGCGCCTTCCTGGCGCAGAGCATGGCGCTGGTGTCGCTGCCGTTCCTGTTCGAGAACACACTCGGTCGCAGCCAGGTGGAGACGGGTCTGCTGCTGACGCCCTGGGCACTCGCGGTGGCGGTGATTGCGCCGTTCACCGGCCGTCTTTCCGACCGTTATCCAGCGGGAATACTTGGCGGCTGTGGACTGGCCGTGATGGCAACCGGGTTGGCGTTGCTCGGACTGTTGCCGCCGCAGCCGACAGTGTTCGATATCGTCTGGCGCATGCTGATCTGCGGCATCGGCTTCGGCTTCTTCAACACGCCAAACAACCGCGCGATCATCACATCGGCGCCTCCGACACGGGCGGGCGCCGCGAGCGGCATGCAGGCAACGTCCCGGCTGCTCGGCCAGAGCATGGGTGCTGCAACGGTGGCGCTGCTGTTCGGGCGATTTCCGGTCCAAGGCACGGAGATTACATTGATCGTCGCAGCATTTGCCTCGGCGGCGGCTGCGGGGGTCAGCTTCCTGCGGATGGTCGAACGCAAATCCTGAAGCGTGTGTTCATCATCGCGCAGGCGATACGATCGGTTCCGTGTGAAATTGCTGCATCCCTTGCGTTCCGCCGCTCACAATGGTGTCGGCATCGGCAGCCCCTCGGGCGGATGTGGCGTGGGACGCGGCGGGATCTCCAGGGGCGGTGGCGCAGGGTTGGGATCCGGCTGAGGATTCGGCTGCGGCGGCTGCTGAGCATGCATCGGTCGTCTCCTTGTTCAGAATGCAACGACCGACAGCACGCCCGGTTGCCGCTCACACACAGCACATCCTCGCTGGCATGACCAAAGTTTCAGCTACCACCAAACTTCGCCGCGATGTCGCCGCCGAACTGTCGCGTCCACCTGCCACCACGCCATGGATGCCGACCTGGATCGCCGCCGGCAAGGGCGAGATGCCGTTGGTGCGGATGCAATGGCGCTGCGGCAATTGGCGAACTCATTCCCCCGCCGCGCTGCCTCCCGGATTAGACCGTTCCGGGCCTTTTGATCCAGATCATGGCGTTCGATAAGACTTGTCTCATAATATCTCAACAGTTTCTGAGGAATTGAACAAATGCGCACGATGCTCCTGGCTTCAGTATTCGCGGCATCTATCGCGATGGCATCTGGCGCCGCGAATGCCACCGAGATGAGGTTCGATTTCTCCGCGGCCGGGCTAAGCGCCATCGGCATTCTCGACGTGATCGGCAATCAGGCGAGCAGCGGAACCGGCACAATCACCGGTCCGGCGTTGTCAGCGCCGGAGACCCTCACCCCGGTGACGCTGTCGACGCCCGGCATGCACAATCTGGGAGGCGGCAACCTATCCTACCGCTTCGGTGGTGGAACCGATCTGATCGGCGACACCTATGCCAACCCCAGCGGTGTGCCATCATTTGTCGACGCCAACGGCTTGGTGTTCCTCGTCAGCGGACCAGGCAATACCGGTTTTAACCTATGGTGGGACGGCGGCACCAGTTACACAGGTTTCTTGGCCAGCGACACGCTCTACAACGCTTACAACGGTGCGCTGACCGCCACCGTCATAGCGGAACCAGTGAGTCTCACCCTGCTTGGCACCGGCCTCGTCGGTCTCGGCTTCATCTGCCGCAAGCGCGCCTGAGCCCGGCCGCAGCGCTGCGCCGGCGCTGCTCGGCGTGGCGCGGCAGGGCCTGGTCCACGCAGGGCTGGCCGTCCACGCAAAGAGCAGAGCATGGCGGCTTGAGAGACCCATGCCCCAGCCCGGTCTATGTTACGGCGTCCAAATTTGACCCCTCCTTGCGCTATCATACCATTGATGTCGTAGGTAGAATTGGCTTTCCACCGAGGTCAACATACGACGCCGAATAGGGGTCAAGCACTGACGCCGGAACATAGCTAATCTGTCGGGAAACCGCCGAGGAAGCGTCATGCCCTCTCTGCTCTCCCAAGCCGAACTCACCCGGTTCCATGCGGACGGGTTCGTCATCGTGCGCGCCATGTTCGTCGCGGCGGAGACCGACCTGCTGCGCCGCGCGATGGAACAGGATCCGGAAGTCGCCGGCCACCTGCTTGATCGTCTCGATGCGGACGGCGCAGCGACGCGCTCGCACTGTGGAATCGCGCGGGCGATTCCGTTTACGGCATGGCGGCGCGCTGCGAGCGCATGGTCGACACGATGGAGGCGTTGCTCGGCGGCCCGGTCTATCACTTCCAGTCGAAACTCACCGCGAAGCAGCCGTTCGTCGGCGGTGCCTGGGAATGGCATCAGGATTACGGCTACTGGTACCACAACGGCTGCATCTTCCCGCATCTGGCAAGCTGTCAGGTCGCACTGGATCGCTCAGGGCGGGAAAATGGCTGCCTGCAGATGGTGCGGGGTTCGCACCTGCTAGGCCGCATCGACCACGTCCCCGTCCCCGGGGAGGGTCAGAACGTCGCCGATCCCGCGCGCATGCAGCACATCCTGGCGCGTCTGCCGGTGGTACCGTGCGAACTGGAGCCAGGTGACGCGGTGTTCTTCCATGCCAATACGCTGCATCGGTCGGATCAGAACCGCTCGCCGCACCGCCGCTGGACGCTGATCTGCTGCTACAATCGTATCGACAATGACACAGTGGTGCGCGACCACGACCGCTACTATGTGCCGCTGGAGAAAATGCTTGATGCGGCCGTGAAGGCGGCAGGGTTGCGTTTCTCCAGCGGCGGTGAACACTTCACCAGCAAGCCGTTCGTGCCGAAGGTGGCGTGACAAGCCACACGCACTCCAGGGGGAAACCAGCCAATGAACCGCATCACCCGCCGCAGCCTCGTCACGTCAGCGCTCGCCGCCGCCACCATTCCACGCGTCGCCGGCGCCACCGACCCGATCAAGATCGGCATGCCGCTGGCACTCACCGGCCCGCTCGGCTCGGTCGGGCAGGAAATGAAGAACGGCGCCGAACTCTGGGCCAAGGTGGAGAATGCCAAGGGCGGATTGCTTGGCCGGCCGATCCAACTGTTCATCACCGATACGGCTGGCGACCCCGCCACATGCGTGCGCAAGGCGCAGGAACTGGTGGAACGCGAGGACTGCCATGTGTTCTTCGGCATGACATTGTCATCCGAGGCGCTCGCCGTGGTGCCGAAACTCGCGGAATGGAATGCCATCTTCATGTCGTCCGACAATGGCGACGGCCGCTTGACCGGCTCATCGCTGGTACCGAACTTCTTTCGCTCGAACATTTCCGGGCCGATGGGAACCCGCGCCGTGTCGCTCTATCTGCGCGATGCGCCCTTCAAGGGCTTCTATGCGATCGGCATGGACTACGCCTGGGGTCGCGGCAGCGTCGCGGTGTTCCAGGACGAGTTGAAAAAGGCCGGGCGTCCGCTGATCGGCACCGTGTTCTCGCCGATCGGCACCAAGGATTTCGCCACGTATATCAGCAAGATCCGCCAGTCCGGCGCCGATGCGCTGTACATGGTGCTCGCCGGCGATGACTATAACGCGTTCCTCACTCAGGCGAAGCAGTACCGACTTGGCGAAAAGGTGCAGTTGCTCACCGAGGTGGTCGACCTGACCTCGATCCGCGCGGTGGGTGATGCGGCAGTCGGGCTGATCGGCTCGACGCGTTACACCTACACACTCGACAATCCGGCCAACAAGGCATTCGTCGCACTGTGGCAGAAGGAATACGGCCAGGTGCCGAACAACAACGAAGGCGAGCAGTGGCAGGCATGTCAGATGCTGTCCGCCGGCATCATGAAGGCCGGCGGCATCGAGCCCGACAAGCTGCGTTCCGCCCTCGAGGCCGTGGCCATCGACAGCATCAAGGGTCATGTCGCGATGCGCGCATGCGACCATCAGACGCTGCAGCAAGGCTACATCGTCAAGGTGGTGAAGCAGGTGGAGCCGATGCCGGTGCCGCAGGTGATCGCGACCTATCCCCCCGAGAAGACCGCGCCGGCTTGCAATAAGATGACCTATGATGATTGATGCGGCCATAACCAATCCAGGAGCCTGATCCCGTGGCAACGATCCCGAAGACCTTGCAGCCGCATATCAACACGGCATTCCCGGACAATGTCTGCCTGGTCGGCACGGTGCTGCCGAGCGGCTACGCGCAGATCACCCCGCGTGGCAGCACTATGGTGTTCGATGATGACCACATCGCACTGTGGGAACGTGGCAAGGGATCGACGACGGGAAATCTGCGCGACGGCACCAGGATGACGGTGTATTTCCGCAAGCCGCAGCTTCGCGCCGACGGCGTGCTGCCGAAGGGCGGCATCGCCCGGTTCTACGGCACCGCCAGCGTGGTGAAGTCAGGCCCGGCGTACGACGAGGTGTGGCGCAGGCTGGTACAGCCGGAAAAGGACCGCGATCCCGACAAGAAGGGTTTCGCCGTCCTCATCAAGGTCGAACGTGCGGAAGACCTGGACGGCACGGCGTTGACCCTGGAGTAGGCCTTGCGGATCGGACCGGTCAGAGGGCCTGGGTGGTGTTGTAGGCCTTGATGGCCACGGCCTGCGCACTGGGATCGTCGGCTGTCTGGAACGACCCCGTCGCATTGCCATCGAGCAGGAGCAATGCTGCGGCGACCGAACCGCCCGGGGCGGCCATGACGCCAGGCGAGTCTGAGCCGCCGATCGCGTCCGGATAAAGCGCTGCGAGGTCGAGCAGTGTCGCCGCTTCGCTCAGGCCCGCCATGTTGTAGGCACCGGTGGCCTGGCCCGCTGTGGTGAGCGGCAGCGGAGGGTCCGGCGTCAGAACGGTCTGCCAGGTGGGCCGCGCCGTTCCGCCGAAGCCGGTGAAGATCCCGGCCTGCTGGACGACGCCGGCGACGTTGGCATCCGCCGTTGTGGTGGGCGTGTTGACCAGCGCATTCATCGCGTTGATCGAGCGGCTGCCGGTGACATCGGCGGTGATCTGCACCGCCGGGCTGTCGATCTCGCCGGTCAGCGAACCGTTCGCCTGAAGCGTGCCGGTCTGCGCCACCACCACCAGGCTTCCTTGCGTGCCCTGATCGCCCGCCGTGTAGGTCAGCTGCGCGAACTGCGCGGCGGTGAATGTGGTGAGTGCGGTGGGGACACCGTTCAGGTTCAGGGTCCCGTTGCCGCCGTCCAGCGCCACGCGATAGCCGGCAATCGCCTGGCCGCTGGGCGCTGGCTTGAAACAGCGAGTTCCAGCCGGTAGACGTCACCGGCCGCGGCGGTGAAGTTGCCGTCGGTCTGCCAGGTGGGCCGCGCCGTTCCGCCGAAGCCGGTGAAGATCCCGGCCTGCTGGACGATGCCGGCGACGTTGGCATCCGCCGTTGTGGTGGGCGTGTTGACCAGCGCATTCATCGCGTTGATCGAGCGGCTGCCGGTGACATCGGCGGTGATCTGCACCGCCGGGCTGTCGATCTCGCCGGTCAGCGAACCGTTCGCCTGAAGCGTGCCGGTCTGCGCCACCACCACCAGGCTTCCTTGCGTGCCCTGATCGCCCGCCGTGTAGGTCAGCTGCGCGAACTGCGCGGCGGTGAATGTGGTGAGTGCGGTGGGGACACCGTTCAGGTTCAGGGTCCCGTTGCCGCCGTCCAGCGCCACGCGATAGCCGGCAATCGCCTGGCCGCTGGGCGCGCTGGCTTGAAACAGCGAGTCCAGCCGGTAGACGTCGCCGGCCGCGGCGGTGAAGTTGCCGTCGGTCTGCCAGGTGGGCCGCGCCGTTCCGCCGAAGCCGGTGAAGATCCCGGCCTGCTGGACGATGCCGGCGACGTTGGCATCCGCCGTTGTGGTGGGCGTGTTGACCAGCGCATTCATCGCGTTGATCGAGCGGCTGCCGGTGACATCGGCGGTGATCTGCACCGCCGGGCTGTCGATCTCGCCGGTCAGCGAACCGTTCGCCTGAAGCGTGCCGGTCTGCGCCACCACCACCAGGCTTCCTTGCGTGCCCTGATCGCCCGCCGTGTAGGTCAGCTGCGCGAACTGCGCGGCGGTGAATGTGGTGAGTGCGGTGGGGACACCGTTCAGGTTCAGGGTCCCGTTGCCGCCGTCCAGCGCCACGCGATAGCCGGCAATCGCCTGGCCGCTGGGCGCGCTGGCTTGAAACAGCGAGTCCAGCCGGTAGACGTCGCCGGCCGCGGCGGTGAAGTTGCCGTCGGTCTGCCAGGTGGGCCGCGCCGTTCCGCCGAAGCCGGTGAAGATCCCGGCCTGCTGGACGATGCCGGCGACGTTGGCATCCGCCGTTGTGGTGGGCGTGTTGACCAGCGCATTCATCGCGTTGATCGAGCGGCTGCCGGTGACATCGGCGGTGATCTGCACCGCCGGGCTGTCGATCTCGCCGGTCAGCGAACCGTTCGCCTGAAGCGTGCCGGTCTGCGCCACCACCACCAGGCTTCCTTGCGTGCCCTGATCGCCCGCCGTGTAGGTCAGCTGCGCGAACTGCGCGGCGGTGAATGTGGTGAGTGCGGTGGGGACACCGTTCAGGTTCAGGGTCCCGTTGCCGCCGTCCAGCGCCACGCGATAGCCGGCAATCGCCTGGCCGCTGGGCGCGCTGGCTTGAAACAGCGAGTTCCAGCCGGTAGACGTCGCCGGCCGCGGCGGTGAAGTTGCCGTCGGTCTGCCAGGCGGGCCGCGCCGTTCCGCCGAAGCCGGTGAAGATCCCGGCCTGCTGGACGATGCCGGCGACGTTGGCATCCGCCGTTGTGGTGGGCGTGTTGACCAGTGCATTCATCGCGTTGATCGAGCGGCTGCCGGTGACATCGGCGGTGATCTGCACCGCCGGGCTGTCGATCTCGCCGGTCAGCGAACCGTTCGCCTGAAGCGTGCCGGTCTGCGCGATCACAACGAGGTTCTGCTGCGTGCCCTGATCGCCTGCAGCGTAGGTTAGCTGCGCGAACTGCGCGGCGGTGAAGCTGGTCAGCGAAGTGGGGCTGCCGTTCAACAGCAGCGTCCCGCTACCGTCCCCCAACGCCACGCGATAGCCGGCAATGGAACCTGATCCGGTCTGTCCCTGGAACAGGGAACTCAACCTGTACACGTCGCCGGTAGCCGCCGTGAACGTCCCTGAGTTCGAACGTGTTGCTGATGCTCACGACATCCGCCGGATTTGCAGTCGTCCCCGCAGCGGTTGCATCCGTGGTGGGGATGGCGCCCGTCCCTGCGCTCCCCTGTGCTCCGGAGCTGTCGGCCGTAAGACTGTAGCCCGACGGCAACTGCAGTGAGACGGGAAGGATGCTCAAACTCATAGCGTGCGATCAGCGATCGTGGGTCGGCTTCCGACGACGGCACATAGTAAAGCCCGCGACGTTCACGAAAGCTGAAGGCCGGACAAATTCCCCCTGAACCGAAGTGCCCAAGGTCAGTCCGACGAACGGAACCCCGTCGCAACCACGTAGAGCTCGCTCGATTCCTTGCGACTCGCGGGCGGCTTGGCGTGCCGGACGCTGGTGAAGTGCCGTTTGAGCTGTTCCAGCATCAGTCGCTCGGAACCGCCCTGGAACACTTTCGCGACGAAGCCGCCGCCCTCCGCCAGCACCTCCAGCGCGAAGGCCAGCGCCGCCTCGGCCAATGCCATGATGCGCAGATGGTCGGTGGCGACATGGCCCGTGGTGTTCGGCGCCATGTCGGTCAGCACAAGATCCGCCTTGCCACCGAGTTCCGCCGCCAGACGTGCCGGCATGTCGGCATCGCCGAAGTCGCCCAGCAGCAGTGTCGCGCCCGGAACCGGATCGACCGGCAACAGATCCACCCCGACGACCCTTCTCGCCCCGAGTTTCACCGCTACCTGGCTCCAGCCGCCGGGTGCAGCGCCCAGATCGACCACCAGTCCACCACGACGGATCAGGTGAAACCGATCGTCCAACTCGAGCAGCTTGAAGGCGGCACGCGACCGCCAGCCCTGTTGCTTCGCCGCCGCCACATACGGATCGTTCAATTGCCGAGAGAGCCAGCGCTGCGATGCGCCGGTGCGCCCCTTCGCCGTGCGCAGCGGCACCGCCAATCCGCGCGGCACTGCAACCTTCCGGGGCGGCCGCGTCATGTGCCCCGGCCGCGCCCCGCGCCGCGGGTCCGGTCGCCGCGGATCATGCGCAGCAACATGCCCTCGCGCAGGCCCCGGTCGGCCACGACGACGCGCGGCGCGGGCCACAGCCGGATCAGCGCGGCGAACACGGCACAGCCAGGCAGCACGAAGTCCACGCGATCCGGTCCCACGCAGGGATGTGCCTCCAGCCCTGCGCGGCCCAGCGCCCGCAGATTGGCCAGCGCCTCATCGGCCGCATCCGCGCTAAGCACCGTCCCATCGACCAGCGGGCGGCGGTAGCGCGACAGGTTCAGCGCGACACCCGCCAGCGTGGTGACCGTGCCACTGGTGCCCAGCAACTGCACGCCGCCTGCCCGGATCTCCCGGGCGATGCAATGCACTGCCTCAAAGCTCGCCAGTCGGACAGCGACGTCGTCCACCATCGCTTCGAAACCGTCGGGGTCGAAGCCGGCCTGGCCAAACCTCTCGGCCAGCGTCACCACGCCAACCGGAAGCGAATCATAGCCGATCAGTTGCGGCCGGCCGTTAGGGTCGATGCGCACCCACGCCAGCTCCGTAGAGCCGCCACCGATGTCGAACAGCAACGCGCGGCGGCCCCAACCGGCAAGCAGCGCAGCGCAGCTTTCCAGCGCCAGTTCGGCCTCTTCGCGCGTGGAGATGACGCCGATGTCAAGCCCGGTCTCGTCCTTCACCCGGGCCAGGAACGCCCCGCCATTGGCCGCCCGACGGCAGGCCTCGGTGGCGATGGCGCGCAGCCGGCGGACCGGACGGCGTTCCAGCCGGACGGCGCAGGCGCGTAACGCCGCCAAGGCGCGTTCCATCGCATCCGGGCTGAGCTGGCCTGTGCGATGCAGCCCCTCACCCAGCCGAACGATGCGGCTGAAGCTGTCGAGCACGCGAAACCCCTCGCCCGAGGGAGCCGCCACCAGCATGCGGCAGTTGTTGGTGCCGAGATCGAGTGCGGCAAAGGCGGGCCCGAGGAAGCGCCGCGCTTCGCCCCCCTGGTGTTTGACGGCGTCGACCAGGGGCTGGGCATTCCGCGGCATCATGGCTGTATTGTCGCCCCTGCCTGCCGGTCGCGGCAAGGGTTGCTGCGGCAGGTTGCCGTCATTTCATCTGGTTATGACCGGCTGATTGCCATGTCAGGGGGATACCGCATGGACGCAATCGCAGATGTCGCCAGTACCTTACGCCTGTCGCGCAAGCAGGTTCGCCGGATCATTGACCGCTACCGCGTGACGACCGGCAAAGGCTTTCGGCTGAAGGACCATGATCCCACCGACACCGCGGGGCACCTGCTGCCGAAGGCCCAGGCACAAGCCATGCTCGCCAATGGCGTGAGTCGCCTGGCGATGTTGCAGGAGAGGCTCTACGCGCAGAGCGCCTGGTCGATGCTGTGCGTGCTACAGGCGATGGATGCTGCCGGCAAGGACGGCACGATCAAGCACGTGATGTCGGGGGTGAACCCGCAAGGCGTGCAGGTGACCAGCTTCAAGGCGCCAGGGCCAGAGGAGCTGGCGCACGACTTCCTGTGGCGTGCCAATCGAGCGCTGCCGACGCGCGGTCACATCGGCATCTTTAATCGCAGCCACTACGAAGAAGTACTCGTCGTCCGGGTGCATCCCGAGTTGCTGGAGCGGCAGAACCTGCCGAAGGAGCTGGTGGGCAAGCGGCTGTGGGAGCAGCGGCTGGAGGCGATCGCGACGTTCGAGCGCTATCTCACGCGGCAGGGTTGGGTGGTGCTGAAGTTCTTCCTCAACGTGTCGAAGGCGGAGCAGAAGCGGCGCTTCCTGGAACGGTTGGAGGAGAAGGACAAGTACTGGAAGTTCAGCGCCAGCGACCTCGCCGAAAGGGAATTCTGGGACGACTACCAGCACGCTTACCAGGAGGCGATCGCCGCCACTGCTACGCCGCACGCACCATGGTTCGTGGTGCCGGCCGACAACAAGTGGTTCACCCAACTCGTTGTTGTCGCTGCGATGATTGAGGCGTTGGAGGCGCTGGACCTGAAGCTGCCGCCGCTGACCCCGGAGGCGCAGGCCGCGCTGGAGGCGGCGCGGCGGAAGCTGGAGAAGGAGCCGGATTAGATCGGACGGGAGATCGGGGGGCAGCGTGACTGGGTGATCATCGGACGTTGCCATTAGCCCTCAGAAGTTCATCGTCCCCCTGCGTGCGTCTAATACCAGCGGCCCTAATGATTGACCGATGCCCAGGAGCGATGAGCGATGGATTGAATGCGCTCCAGATCGCCGATGAGGAAGTCCCAAGCATCCTTGCAGGCGGCGACAATGGCCTCGTAGCTGTCCCAGACGAGCCTGCTGAGCTTATTGCCGCGGAGATAGTCCCAGATATTTTCCATTGGGTTGAGTGCCGGTGAGGAGGGTGGCAGTCGAAGGAGAGTGATGTTGTGGGGCGTGCGCAGACGCTTGCCCTGCTGATGCCAGCCGGCACCGTCGCAGACCAGCACGGCATGTGCGCCTGGCGAGACCTGTGTGCTGATCTCTTTCAGGTGCTCATTCATCGCCTCGGTGTTGGTGGTCGGCATGATGATTGCCGCGCCGACACCACGCGCGTGACAAATCGCGCCGAACAGATAGACCGAGTCATGGCGATTGTCGCGCACCATAGGCGGACGTGAGCCCACCGGCGCCCAGATATACTCCAGCGATCCCTTCTGCCCGACCCTGGCTTCGTCTTGGAACCAGATCTCGATCGGCTTGCCGGCAGCCGAGGCCGGCAAGGCCTCGGTTACCAGGCCAGCGAAGTTTTTTTAAAAGCCTCCTGGGCTGCTGCGTCTTTCTTCGGATGACAGGGCCGCGGTTGCAGCCGGGTCATGCGAAGCCGGCGCAGCAGCTTGCCGACCGTACGCTCGGCCACGCTGACAGACCAACGAGACGCGATCTCCTCCCGCAGATCGGCGCAGCGCCAGCGTACCACCTTGTTGCGCTCGAGGTCCGGACCTTCCAGCACCATCGTCCGAAGCTCCTCCATCTGGGCCTCGTTCAGTGCCGCAGGGCGTCCCGGGCTGCGACGCGAACGCAATCCGGCCACGCCCTCCGCATTGTAGCGCAGCACCCAGTCGCGCAACGTCTGCCGATCCATGCCGTTGAGCTCCGCAGCCACCTCGCGTGGATGGCCCTCCAGGACCAGAGCTATTGCCAGCAGACGTCGCACCACCGTGCCGTCCTGGGTCTGCGCCGCCAGCTCCCTCAGCTCGCTCGCCGAAAGGTCAAAACGCGTGATCTCGATCGGCCTGCTCATTTGGCTCCCCTCTCGGCGAATCGCAGTGACGCGCAGAGGGAATCGTACTCAGGCCGATTCGGGAATCGGCCCCGGACAAGAGGCGTTCTTTTCGGCGGCTGGTATAACATAAATCGACAGGCGACGAAAAATGACACGCAACCAAGGCCGCCCGCCGCGACCGCAATATTGACGATGCGCTCAACTGGCCGCCTTGATCGGCGGCAGGTAATTGCCGAGCGTCGCTGGATCCTGGGCAGCCTTCGCCGGCAGGTAGATGCGGTAGTTGATGCGGAAGAGGCCGCTCGCGGGGGATGGCAGCCAGTTGCCCTCGTGGCCGGCGGGGGCGGCGTGCCTGATGTAGATATCGAGCGAACCGTCGGCGTTGTAGGTCAGGCCCTTGGTGCGGTCGCCGATCGAGAAGCGATCGATCGGATTTTTCACCAGTTGGAAATCGGCGCCATACATGGTGAAGGACCAGAAGCCGTTCTGCAGCGTCGGCGCGATCTGCTCCTTGTTGAAGTGCAGGACATAGTTGGTGGCGCCGTCGAGCAGATGGGCGTTGCCGTCCTCGTAGGTGCTGAAATATTCCGCCTCGGCGCGATCGTGCACGAACAGGCCCTCGAGTGCACCGGCGGCGCGGTCGAAATAGTCGTCGCCGTAATCGCCGGGGCGCAGATTGTTCCAGCGCGTGGGATATGGCGTGCCGCGGTATTTCACCTTCCACTTCATGATCTGCGGGGCGACCGCGACGGCACGGGCAAGGCCGTCATCGGCGGCTTCGTCGAGCGCGGCGATATCCATCGGCTGGCCGAGCTTGATGCCGCCGCGGCCGAGCAGGATGACAGCGCCTTGCTGATCGGGCGGGGGCGGGTTTTCGGCGAGCAGATCGGCCGCGGTCTGGAACCAGGCGAGATCGCCGGTGTGGTTCGGGCGCGTGGCGAGTTCTGGGACTGCGGCCTGGCCGAATTTTGCTGGGTTGCCCCAGTTGTCGAGCGAGGTCAGGTGGAATTTTCCCTGTAGGTCGTTGACCTTTTGCAGATCCGAGGCGTCCTGCGGAAGGACACCGATGCGGATCGCGAACATACCGGTATTGGTCGGGAAACGATGGACGATGACGCCCTCCGGCAGCGTGCCATGCCAGTCGGGTCCGACAAAGGCGTGGTTGCCGCCTTTGCCGCCGGTGGCGCGCGTGCCGATGTAGAACAGGTTGTTGGTGTAGGCGTCGGCGACCTCGACGGACCAGTAGCGGTCGGCGATGTCGGGCGCGGTGAGGATGATCGGACCGCCCGCCAGCTCGAGAAAGGCACCGCTGTAGACCGTGTCGTTATTCGGGGTGTACGGCATGATGTCGTTGGCGGTGGCGAGCGTGTGCATGTGGCCGATCTGATTGATCGGCGCGGCAGGGGCGACCTTCTTGGCCTGCTCGAGGGCGGCGGGATCGAGGCGGATTTTGCGCTCGCGCTCCATGATCGAGAGCGGCAGGGCGAAGACATAGTTCTGAATGCCCACCGAATAATACCACTCTGCTTCGGAGCGTGCGTCCTGCTGGCGAACCTGCTCGGCTGAGGGCGCGGTCTGCGCGACAGCGGCGGGAGCAAGAGCGGACAGTGAAACCAGGAACGTGGTCAATTGGAGTGCGCGTTGCATATCGTTTTGTCCTGCATAGGTTGTGGGATGGTTCGAAGACAATCGCCGCGGGCGGGTCGCCTCATTCCGCTACTGGTTGAACACCAGGCGGCCCCTGGAAAGTGGCGCGGTGCTTCAAGTGCTCCGGCAGGTCCGGGCCCGGGGCGTAATTGCGGAGGATCAGATAGAACGGGCCAGGGGGTGCGGGGAGCCAGTTCGATGCCAGGTCGGGGCCGGGGCTGGCCGTTTGCAGGTAGAGCGTGATCGAGCCGTCGGCGTTCTTCTTGAGGTCGCTGTAGTCGGCGAGATTGTAGCGGTTGATCGGGTTGGGCGCGGTGTAGTTGGTCACGCGATCATACATTGTTACCGACCAGAAGCCTGGCGGTACTGGGCTCGCGTATTTCATCGGCGGCTTGAGCGTGAGCGTATAGCGCCTGGCACCGGTCATCGGCTCGTTGTTGGCGTCGAGAATGCCGGAGTAATAGATCGCTTCCCTTGTGGTGTTCGCGGCGAGACCGAAGACCGCGACGTCGAGGCGGGCAAGATAGTCGGTGCCCGAGTTGCCGGTGTTGTAGGGCGGGATCACCCAGCCATTGGCCAGGGTACCGGCGAGAGGCATGGTGCCGAGGGCGAGGTCGCTGATGCTGGCCGCAGCTTTTTTCATTTGGGCGAGAATCGCCGGCGGGACGTTCTCGGGTGTCCACTGCTCGCCGAATTTGATGCCGAGATACTGAAAGCTCGGCAGCACCGCGCCGATCTCGCTGGCGGGTGGCGGGTTTTCGTTCAGGGCGTTGGAGAAGATCGACCAGAATTGCAGCGGATCGTCGAACTTCATGTGGCTGCTGGCAATGCCGGGGGTCATCTTCGGCGCATCGTAGTGGTAGGCGGGGTGGGGCGGCACGGGCTGGCCGGTGTATTCTGCGAGGCCTTGCAGGGTGATGGCGCGCAGGACTTCGCGCGCGGCAGGGAGATCGGCTTCGCTCTTGACGCTGACGCGGGGCTGAAACTCGACCCAGCGCGTGGGCGCGTCGATGCGCTCGACGCCAGGCGGCAACGTGCCCTTCCAGCCGGGGCCGACGAACGCGAACTTGCCACCGGCGTAGCCAGCGGCGCCGCCGGCAGGGCAGGCGAAGGCATTTGTCCACATGTCGACGACTTCGATCATGTATACCGCGACTCCCCGGGAAGGCGAAAATACCCCTTGCCAAACGGCCGGAACGCGATTCTACCGTCCGCATGATCCGCCGCGGCTTCCTGGACGCCGAATCGCGCAAGGACCTGACCGAGTTGGCTCGGGACGGGTCTGCCGCCCATCGTTTGGCCCGGCGCGCCAATGCGCTGGTGCTGCTGGACGACGGCATGAGCTGCGAAGCCATCGCGAAGGTCCTGTTGCTGGACGACGACACGATCCGCAGCTGGTATCGGCTGTACCAGGAAGACGGGATCGAGGGCCTGGCGAGCTTCGGCTATGAGGGCGGCGCCTGCCGCCTGAACGAAGAGCAGCGGGACAAGCTGAAGGCCTGGATCAGCGATACGCTGCCGCGGACGACGCGCGAGGTCGGCGTGTGGATCGGACAGGAATGCGGCATCGAATACCAGGGCCGGTCTGGCTTGATCGCGCTGTTGCACCGGCTCGGCATGGAACATCGCAAACCAAAAACGGTGTCGCGCAAGCTCGATCCAGAGAAACAGGCTGCATTCATCAAGGCGTATGAGGAGTTGCTGAACCGCCTGGACGCGGATGAGGTGGTGTTGTTCGCCGACGCGGTGCATCCGACGCATGCGGTACGGCCGGTGGGATGCTGGGCGCCGAAGGACACGCCGATCGCGGTGGCGCAGACCAGCGGGCGGCAACGCCTGAACATTCATGGCGCGATCAACCTGGAGACCGGCCACACCCAGATGCTGGAGGTGGAGACGGTTGATGCAGCCAGCACGATCAGACTGATGATCGCGCTGCTGAGCATGTACCCGCGCAAGCGGGTGATTCATCTGTTCCTGGACAACGCCAGGTACCACCACGCGAAGTTGGTGCAGGCTTGGTTGGCGCGGCCGGGTTGCCGGATCAAACTCCACTTCATCCCGACCTACTGCCCGCATCTCGACCCGATCGAACGACTCTGGGGCTTGATGCACAAGCACATCACCCACAACACGTGTCATGAAACCTTCCGAGACTTCAGCGGCGCGATCCTGACGTTCCTGCGAGACGAGGTGCCCAGGAACTGGCGCCTCTACTGCGATGAGGTCACCGACAACTTCCGCATCATCTCGCACGAGGATTTTCGGATTCTGGCGTGAGCGGGGTATAGTAGCGGCCGCCGGAGTTGGGCGCGGTAAGGATGATCGGCTCGGCGGCGAGGTCGGCGAAGCCGAAGCCGTAGACAACATCGACATTCGGCGAGACATAACCGGACTCGGCAGCGAGTTTCGGCGTGGAAATGTCCTCGAGGCGCCAGATCTGGCCGGGCAAGGCCTTGGGCTTGTCGCCGAAGACAACAGTGTCGCGAAGGTTGTACATCGCTACGAGCGGGGCGGCGTAGGTCGCGGCCTGCACGGCGAGGGTCGCGGTCCATGCCTCGATTGCCTTGGCTTGTTCGGGCGAGGTCTGCGGGGCCTTCTCCTGCGCCCACGCGGGACTGCGTCCCATCGGCACCGCCAGCAGTGCCAACGCGCCGAGCGACAACAGCAGCAACGCTCGCCCATTGGTTCTCAGTCTCATCGGTCCTACTCGTGGGCCAGGCCTTGTTGCCCGGGCATGTGAAATTCCATAGGTGCGACCATTCGGCGCAGCCCTCGAACACATGAACTATCATCCGGCTGTGCCGTCGTTGATCTAGATCAAACCGACTCTTTCGATTCCGGCTGTGCGTTTGCCGCTTAAAAGTCCGATTTGAGGAACCGCTTCAGGTCGCAAGCCGCCGTCCAACAATTGGATACCAGGCGCCTTCGGGGGGTACAATGTTATATGAGCTACTACGCTGCACCGGCCCGCCAGTTCGCGGGCGTATCGTAATCGGGATGCTGATAAACCGCGATCCGCGACAGATCCTCCGGTGCGCCCGCGTCGCCGGTGCGGTGCGTCGGCAACGCTGCAATCAATGCCGGATCGAACGCCGCCCACCGGCTCTCAATCCCGTCCACCCGGGTCAGCGTCACCGCCTCCGGCGTGTCCAGGCTGCCGATCGTCACGCTGACCGCACCACGACGCCGGATGTAGCGGAAACCGAGAGGCGTGCCGCAACCGGGGCAGAAATCGCGCTCCGCAGCCGAGGAGCTGCGGAACGTGGCCGGTGCACCGCGCGTCCAGGCGAAGTCCTCCGTGGCGACGTTGGCCCAGGCCTTGAACGGCCCGCCGACCGCCTTCTGGCACATGCGGCAATGGCAGATTCCCGCGCGCTCCGGCATGGCGAACAGCGCATAACGCACGGCGCCACACTGACAGCCGCCAGTCAACACCGGCTTGCGTTGTCCGCTCATTGGTTCACCCTCATGGTCCCACCGTTCGAGGAGGCCAAATCATGCGCGCCGTCTGGTACGACCGGCAAGGTCCGGCACGCGACGTACTGGTGTGTGGCGAGCTGCCCACACCGGAGCCCGGCAGCTACGAAGTTCGCGTGAAGTTGGAAGCGGCGGGCGTCAATCCGTCGGATACCTATCGTCGCCGTGGCCCTGCGCCGGCGATGGAGTATCCACGTGTCGTCACCTGCAGCGATGGTGCCGGCGTGGTGGATCGCGTCGGTGCGATGGTGCCGGATAGCTGGCTCGGCCAGCGCGTCTGGCTGTACAATGGCCAACGCAACGGACGCTGGATGGGCACCGCGGCGGAATACATCGCGCTGAACGCCGATCTGATCACGCCGCTGCCGGAGAACGTGTCGTTCGCCGAGGGCGCGACACTCGGCGTGCCGGCCATGACCGCGCATTACTGCGTATTCGTCGGCGGCCCGGTGCAAGGTCGCACAGTGCTGGTGACCGGCGCGGCGGGCGCAGTCGGTCACTACGCGGTGCAACTTGCCAAGTGGGCCGGCGCCACGGTGATCGCGACGGTCAGTTCCGAGGCGAAAGCGGAACGTGCCCGCACCGGTGGCGCCGACGCTGTGATCAACTATCGGACCGAGGACGTGGCCGCGCGGGTGCGCGACATCACGGACGGTACGGGTGTCGACCACGTGGTGGACGTGGATTTCGGCGGCAATCTGGCCGCGACATTTGGTTGCGTGCGCGCCAATGGCAGCATCGCGATCTACGCATCGAACGGCGATCGCACACCGCGTGTGCCGATCGGCGAGCTTATGCAGCGCAACGTGTTGCTGTATCCGATGTCGCTGCCCGGCTCGCCGCATCCGGCGCGCAAACGCGCACAGAGCGACGTCGGACGATGGATCGCGACTGGGTCGCGCGTGCTGTCGGTTGCCGCACGGTTTCCGCTGTACGAAGCCGCGGCAGCGCACGAGGCGGTCGAGCGTGGTGACAAGATCGGCACGGTGGTGATCGAGTGCGCCCGGTGACGCGGCCGCGGCGCACCTGTCATTGCGAGGAGCGCAGCGACGAAGCAAACTCCGACCAGCAAGGCCTAAACTGGAACGGGATTGCCGCGTCGCTTCGCTCCTCGCAATGACATGTGTCGTGTACACGCATTGAGCTATTCGCGCTCGATCCTCCCCAACTGCCGTCGGCCGATCGCCAGTTCGGTGACAATCCCGTGCAGCGTGCGCAACTCCTGTTCGGTCACCTCGCCGCGCTGGAAGAAATGGCGGATGTTGCGCACCATGCCAGGCCGCTTCGGCTGGTTGCGCAGGAAACCGCACGCGTCCAGTTGATCGACCAGGTGCGTGAGGAAATTCTCCAGCTCGGCCTTCGTGGCGACCTGCGTCTCGTTGGTCATCAGCGCGCGCGGCGGCGTCGCTTCGCCGGCGGTCCACCATTCGTAGGCCATCACCATTACCGCCTGCGCCAGGTTCAGCGACATGAATGCGGGGTTGAGCGGATAGCGCACCAGCGCGTCCGCCTGCGCCATGTCGTCGTTGTCCAGCCCCGCGCGCTCGGGTCCGAACAGCACGCCGGCTCGCAGATCGCGGCAGCAGATTTCGCGCAATTCCGCGGCGGCGCCGCGCGCGGTCAGCACCGGCTTGATGATGTGGCGCGGGCGCGGACAGGTGGCGAAGACGTGGTGCAGATCGGCCACCGCATCGGCAACGTCGGCATGCAGCGTCGCGCAATCCAGGATGCGATCCGCGCCCGAGGAATTGCGCCACGCCTTCGGCTGCGGCCAGCCGTCGCGCGGCGCGACCAGGCGCAGATGAAACAACCCGCCATTCGCCATGGCGCGCGCGCAGGCGCCGATGTTGTCGGCCAGTTGCGGGCGCACCAGGATGACGACCGGCGAATTGCCGATCGGCGCCAGGTCGGCACCGAATTCGCGACCGGTCATTTGGCGTGCTTGGCCTGCCAGGATTTCATGAAGGCGATCTGCTCATCCTGCGATTTGATGATATCGCGCGCGAGTTTCTTCAACTGCGGGTCCTTGCCGTATTGCAGCTCCACCTTCGCCATGTCGACCGCACCCTGATGATGCGGGATCATGCCGGCGACGAAGTCCTTGTCGGCATCGCCCGTGTAGGGGATGGACATTCCCTGATCCATCTTCGTCATCGCATCGCGATAACCCGTGGTCGATGCTGGCTCGCCCGCAGCCGGCGGGCCGCTCATCTGCATGCCGGTCATCGATTGGGCGAACACCGGCACCGAGATCGACAGCGCCGACGCGACAAGCAGCCATCGGGACATTGTCGTTTTCCTGTTCATGAAGCCCGCCGCCACGTGGTGCCCTGCGGCCCGTCCTCCAGCACGATCCCCTGCGCCGCCAGCTCGGCGCGGATCGCGTCGGCGCGGGCGAAGTCGCGCGCCTTGCGCGCGGCCAACCGCTCCGCGATCGCCGCCTCGATCGCCGCCGCATCGTCGGCGCCGCCGCGGAACCACGCCGCCGGATCGGCCTGCAGCAACCCCAGCACACCGCCCGCCGCGCGCAGCCCGCAGGCCGCGTCGAAATCGCCGGCCAGCGCACGATCCGCCAGCGCGTGCATCGCCGACAACGCCAGCGGCGTGTTCAGATCGTCGCACAGCGCTGCCATCACCGGCGCCGGCACATCCACGCTGCGCATATCCGGATAGCGTCTCCAGCGCGCGATAGAACCGATCCAGTTCGCGCCGCGCCTCGGCCACCGCCGCATCGGAATAATCCGGCGTCGAGCGGTAATGCGTGCGCAGCAGCAGCAGCCGCACGACCTCCCCGGGCACCTCGCGCCAGCACATCGCGCAGCGTGGTGAAGTTGCCGAGGCTCTTCGACATCTTCTCGCCGTTCACCAGCAGCATGCCGTTGTGCACCCAGTAGCGGGCGAACCGGCTGCCGGGGAACGCGCAGCAGCTCTGCGCCACCTCGTTCTCGTGGTGCGGGAAGATCAGGTCGGTGCCGCCGCCGTGGATGTCGAAGTCTCGCCGAGATGCTGCCACGCACATCGCGCTGCACTCGATATGCCAGCCCGGCCGGCCGCGGCCCCAGGGACTGTCCCAGCCGGGCAGATCGGGCGGGGACGGCTTCCACAGCACGAAATCGCCCGGATCGCGCTTGTACGGCGCGACATCGACCCGCGCGCCGGCCAGCAGTTCCTCCGGACTGCGGCCCGACAGATGGCCATACGCCGGATAGCTCGGCACCGCGAACAGCACATGGCCTTCGGCCGCATAGGCATGGCCGGAGGCGATCAGCCGCTCGATGATCGCGATCATCTCGGCGATGTGCTCCGTCGCCCGCGGCTCCACGTCCGGCGGCAGCGCGCCGAGCGCCGCCATGTCGGCGTGGTAATCGTCGATCGTGCGCGCGGTCAGCGACGTGATCGGCTCGCCCAGTTCCTGGGCGCGCGCGTTGATCTTGTCCTCGACGTCGGTGATGTTGCGGACATAGGTGACGCGCGGATACAGCCGCCGCAGCAGCCGCGCCAGCACGTCGTAGACCACCACCGGGCCGCGCATTGCCGACATGCACCAGGTCGTAGACCGTCGGCGCCACACACGTACATCCGCACATGCTGGGGATCGAGCGGCTCGAACCGCTCCTTCCGGCGGCGTCAGGCTGTTGTGCAGGAAAAGCGTCGTGCATGGGAACCTGGTCTCCGAGGAACGCGCTTTCTCCGCCAAACCGGCGGGCAAATCAACGCGCGCCGTTGACACGGCGCCGTGGCGCTGGCTGCCGCCCCGATATGCGAATGACTCGCAATGCGCGCCGGTATCCGGCACGGTGGACGACGCGGCCATGCCGGCGCGGAGCACAGGCGCAAGATGTCACGGCGGCAGCACGGCGACGCCTGGCGCGCTTCCTGGCCGTGTTCGGCCCCGGCCTCGTGGTCATGCTGGCCGACACCGATGTCGGCAGCGTCATCACCGCCGGCCAGAGCGGGTGCGCAGTGGGGCTACCGCCTGCTGGCGCTGCAGTTCGTGCTGATCCCGATCCTCTACATGGTGCAGGAACTGACCGTCCGGCTCGGCATCTTCACCGGCCGCGGCCACGGCGAACTGATCCGCGACACGTTCGGCCCGTTCTGGGGCTGGGTCGTCCGCCACCGGCCTGGGCGATCGCCACCGTTGGCGCGCTGCTCACCGAATTCTCCGGCGTCGCCGGCGTCGGCGAGCTGTACGGCGTGCCGCGCGTCGGCATCGCTGCCGATCGCCGCCGTCGCCCTGCTCGCGGTGGTGCATCACCGGCTCATACCGCCGGGTGGAACGGGCGGCCATCATCGTCGGGCTGTTCGAGCTGGCATTCTTCTTTGTCGCCTGGGCCGCGCATCCGGATCCCATGCGCTGCTCGCCGGCAGCCTCGACATCCCTTACGCCAACAAGGACTATCTCTACTCTGGCGGCGGCCAATATCGGCGCGGTGGTGATGCCGTGGATGATCTTCTACCAGCAGTCGGCGATCGCCGATAAGAGGCTGCGCCCGGAGCATTACCGCCGCGCGCGCGCTGGGACACCGCGGTCGGCGCGGTGATCACCCAGCTTGTCATGGCCGCGGTGCTGATCGCCTGCGCCGCGACGATCGGGCGTTGGCATCCGACGCGCTCGCAATCCGTCGGCGACATGAGCCAGGCGCTGACGCCGTTCCTCGGCACCGCGGTGGGCAACCTGGTGTTCGGCGTCGGCGTGCTGGGCGCCGGGATGGTGGCGGCGATCGTCTGCTCGCTGGCGTTCGCCTGGGGGCTGGGCGAGGTGACCGGCTACCGCCGCTCGCTGGAATACCACCCGCTGGAGGCGCGCTGGTTCTACGGCGTCTACGCGCTCTGCGTGGTCGGCTGGCGCCATCGTGGTGGCGCTGTGGCCCGACCTTGTGTCGCTGAATGTCGGCGTGCAGGTGATGAACGCGCTGATGCTGCCGGTGGTGCTGGGCTTCCTGATCGCGCTGGCGGTGAAGGCGCTGCCGCAGGCGCACCGGCTGCGCGGGCCGTATCTCTGGCTGGTGCTGGCGATCTGCGCGCTGACCTGCGCGCTGGGCGTGTTCGGCGGCTTTTCCGGCGCCGGCCTGCTGGACTAGGCTTGGCTCGCAGCCTCGGAGAAGTGACATGCGCAATGCAATATTCGAGATAAGGCCGATCGCCGGTGCGCTTGGCGCGGAATTGCATGGCGTGGACCTGGCTGATGAATTGCCCGCCGAGACGATCGGTGCAATCCGGCAGGCGCTGCTCGATCATGGGGTGATCTTCTTCCACGATCAGCACCTGCCGCCCGACCGCTTCCTGGCGCTGGCTCGCCACTTCGGCACGCCGATCGAATATCCGTTCCTCAAGGGCATCGAGGGATTTCCGGAAATCATCACCGTCTCCAAGCTGGAGCATGAAACGATCAATTTCGGCGGCGTCTGGCATTCCGACACGACCTACCTGCAGGAACCGCCGATGGCGACTCTGCTGATCGCGCGCGAGGTGCCGCAGGCCGGTGGCGATACGATCTTCGCCAACCAGTACCTCGCCTACGAGACGCTGTCGGAGGGCATGAAGCGATTGCTTGGCGGTCTGAAGGGTGTTGCGAGTTCTGCCAAGGCGGATTTCAGCCGCACACGCGAGGACCGGATCAAATCCGACGGCAGCGCCGATGCGCGCAAGCTGCTGACCGCCGAGCATCCGGCGGTGCGCACGCATCCCGAGACCGGACGCAAGGCGCTCTATGTCAACCGCGCACACACGGTCCGCTTTGCCGGCATGACTGAAGAGGAAAGCGCGCCGCTGCTCGAGTTTCTGTTTCGCCATCAGATCCGCCCGGAGTTCACTTGCCGGTTCCGCTGGACGGCCGGCTCACTGGCGATCTGGGACAATCGCTGCGCGCAGCACTACGCTGTGAACGACTACGGCGGTCACCGCCGCATCATGCAGCGGATCACGCTGGCCGGCGACCTGCCCCGGTGACCGCATGAGCCGTGGTCTCGGCATCGAAGTGGATGAGGACAGGTTGCGGCACTACTCGATCTAAGGAACCGTCTCTGAACAACCTCGGACCGGATTACATTCCTGACGACCGCTTTGGGTAGAAAGCGGTCCTCCAAGCCTATGCTGGGATCGCCTCATGCGGCGCCGTGCTGTGGAGGCGGTGAACGAAACCCCTGGCGTGCTTCAGTTGGAGAAGCATCCCGACAAGACCTTCGTCGGTAGGATCGAGCGCGGCTTCGATTCCCACGGCTGTCACTTTACCGCCGACAGTCTCACACTCGCGGTGGGCACCCTGCCGAACTTCGCCGAACGTCCGTCCCTCAGAACATTGCAGCCCGCAGCCGATTTGACTTAGCCTATCGCAATTATAGCAAGCCGGGGTGATGCGATGTCACTACGCCGGGATGCCATGGTAGGCCCAAAGGTAGCTGAGATAATGGCTACAGAACTTCGCACAGCCCGTTTGATTCTTCGGGAGCGGCGCGACACCGATGTGAGCGCGTTCGTCCGAATGACTTCGGCTCCAGACTTCAGTGAACATCTAATGCCTTTTGCTGATCAGGCAGCCGCTGAAGCATGGGTTGCTCGCAGACGAAGCCATTTTGATCGGCACGGATATGGTCCTTGGGCGGTCGAATTGGCACAGAGCGGAGAATTCATTGCGTGCATTGGTTTGAGTGTGGTGCCCTTTGACGCACCGTTCACTCCGGGCGTTGAAATCGCTTGGAGGTTGTCGAAAGAACACCGAGGGCAAGGGTATGCGACGGAAGCTGCAGCGGCAGCGCTGGCTGACGGGTTTGAGAGGCTTGGTCTCTCAGAGATCACTGCCAACACAGTCCCGCACAACTGGCCTTCGCGCCGTGTAATGGAGCGGATCGGGATGGAAAGAGGCGAAACCGGCGATTTCGATCATCCCACGGTGCCGCCGGGCCACCCCCTACGTCGCCAGGTGCTGTATCGTGCCATTGCGCCACTGCGGTCACAAACACCTTGACCTGATCGAGGATGCGCGGCGGCGTCGGCCCAACGCGGTGCAAACTAATAAACCGACCGAAGTGGCAATGACGGAAGGAGACGCTCGATGGTAAGTAGTAACGACGCGGCGCGGGATGATTTGGCTTCGATAAAGGCGCTTGAGGGCCGATACTCTAAGGCCGTCAACGCCAAGAACCTGGACGCCATCATGCAGGTCCACATACCGGATCAGAGCCTGCACGCTTTCGATCTGGTGCCGCTGCGCCAGTATGTGGGCTCGGCAGCTTATCGAAAAGTCTGGGAGGGTTTCTTCGCCGCATTCCCCTGAACATTGGCGTTTGAGATCAGCGATCTCAACGTGGTGGTTGACCGCACAATCGGCTATGGCCACAAGGTCCAACGGATTACCGGCGTCGACACCACGGGGCAGCACGTTGATATCACACTGCGAGTCACAGAGGTCTACCGCAAGATCAAGGGTGATTGGCTGATCGTCCATGAGCACGTTTCAGTGCCCGTAAATCTCGACACTGGAAAGCCCGATCTCTCGTCAACTCCATAGCGCCCGCCGAATTTATGGCCAGTGCTGCACAAGCCGCGCGGCGGGGTGAATTCGTTGCGGACTTTGCCTGTTTCCATGCCTGATAGTGGCGCTTTGCTGGCGCTCAGGTGATCCCGTCTCAATGTCAGCTTTGCGTCGCGAGCGGCCGTTCCCTGGTCATTCAGAGACAGGCCCCAGGGCATCCCTACAACAGCCCCTCCTTGCGGAAGCTGAACCAGCATCCGTTGCCGATGACGATGTGGTCGTGCAGCATGATCGACAACGCCGTGGCTGCCGCCTTGATTTGCTGTGTCATCGCGATGTCGTCGGGCGACGGAGTGGGATCGCCGCTCGGATGATTATGTACCAGGATCAGCGCGGAGGCGTGCAGTTCCAGCGCGCGCTTCGCCACTTCGCGCGGATAGACCGGCGTGTGGTTCACCGTGCCGCGCTGCTGCGCTTCATCTGCCAACAGCCGGTTGCGACGATCGAGAAACAGCACACGGAACTGCTCGACCCGCTCGCGCGACACCTCGGCATTCAGATACCCGAGAAGCCGGTCCCAGGTGGTCAGCACGGGCTGATCGATGATCTCCGCACGCATGAGACGCAGTGCCGCGGCCTGCACCGATTTCAACGCTGCCACTCCAGCCTCGCCCAGCCCTTCCACCGCCAGCAGTTCCTGCACGGGTGCGGCGACCACCCGCGCAAAGCTGCCGAACTGCGTGATCAGCGCGCGGGCAATCGGCTTGGTGTCGCGTCGCGGCAGGGCGAACAACACGATCTCCAGCATTTCATGGTCAGCAAGCGCTTCCGGTCCCGCCGTCAGTAGCCGCTCGCGCAGGCGCCGGCGATGACCCTCGACACCCAGCGGCTTACGCGGATCGGCTGACGCCTGCTGATCAAACAGGTCGGGCTCTCCGGCGGGAGCCGGCTCCGGCGTTTGGTCGGGAGGTGCGCAGGTTGGGGCGGTCACGCCCCAGCCATGCGGCAAAGAGGTTGGGCGGCGGTTAACGACCAGGCGGCGCGGCACAGGGCTCGGTGCCCATGTCCGCGGGGACAGAAACTTCCAACAGCTCAAATGTGTCGGAGGTACCGGTCTCGTTGTGCGGCGTGTTGCCAGGGATCATGATCGAATCACCGGCTTTGATGCGCACCGTGCGGTCTGCGAACTCCAGGTCCACCCAGCCGCTCAGCATATAGACAAGCTGTGCCTGGCACTTGTGGACGTGCCAGCCGGTTGGCTTGGACATGCCCTGCTCGGCCGATGTCACCTGCGCGCGCATGAAGCCGTTGGTGCCCTCGGTCACGCCGAGGTCGCGATACTTGAAGAAGGCGCGCCGGCCGGCGACGTAATTCGCGTTTTCCTTGCTGGCGACCGCGACTTTCATGGTGGGCGATGTCATCGTGTGGTCGTTCATGGCGATCCTCCTGGTTCTTCGTGTGATCAACCTACGAGGCGGTCCTGCCAGCGGCAAGCGCGACCGGACGCCTGCGGGGCAATCGGCCAAACGCGTCGTTATCGGGTCCCTCTATCTCATCGCCGGCGCGAGCGCGCTGGCGTCGAAGTCGTACAGCCAGCGCAGTGCGTCGGGCGAGCGGTCAGCGGCTCTCGCCCATTCGGCGTCGCGTGCCTGCTGTTCCGGCCCGTCCCGCATATGGAAGCGGGCCTTGTTGGCGCGAGACATGTCCTGCAACCGGGTAACGCGCGGCAGACGCAGCCGTTCGTAATGCCGCAGCGCCGCGGCCGGGTCGGCGGCGCCGGCGATCAGGCAAGCGGCAAGGGTGGCGCCGTCCTCGATGGCCTGGGCGGCACCCTGGCCCATGAACGGGTACATCGGGTGACAGGCATCGCCGAGCAGGGTGGTGCGCCCGACTGACCAGCGCGGCAACGGATCGCGGTCGAACAGTGCCCAGATGAAGCAGGTTTCCGCAGCGGCGATGATGCGCCGTATCTGCGGATGCCAGCCCTCAAACGCGGCAAGTGCGCGATCGATTGTCGCGTGATCGGTCCAGTCCTCGCGGTTCCAGGTGTCGTGCTCGGTCCATCCGACGAAGTTCAGCAGCCGGCCGCGCGACACGAAGTAATGCACGAAATGCGCGCCAGGCCCGACCCACGATTGCGAGCCGAACTCCAGATCGAGATCGGCTATGCGTTCGGTCGGCACCAGTCCGCGGTACGCGACGCAGCCGGCAAAGCGCGGCGCCTCTTCGCCGAACAGCGCCGTTCGTACTGCCGAATGAATACCGTCGGCGCCGACCACCACATCAACCGCGATGCGCGCGCCATTGTCGAACCGGGCTTCGACGCTGTCCCCGGTAGCACGCAGGCCGACGAGGCGGTGGCCGAGATGGATGCGCTCGGCTGGAAAGCCCGAAGCGATGACCGCGAGGAGATCGGCCCGATGCACGGTCAGATGCGGCGCGCCGTACAACTGTTCACACAATGGATTGAGCTGCGCCTGCTGCAATGTCTGGCCGTCCCGCCAGCGCCGCTGATGCGAGCCGATGGGGCGCACCGCCTCGCGGTCCAGCCTCTCACCGAGCCCGAGACCGTACAGGATGCGCGCGGCATTGGGGCCCATGTTGATGCCGCCACCGACCTCGGTCAGCTCGGACGCCTGCTCGTAGACCTCGACATCGAAGCCGGCCCGCCGCAGCGACAGGCTGGCCGTAAGCCCGCCAATACCGGCGCCGATCACAGCAATTTTCAATGGTGCACCGGGCATCTACCGGCCGGCCCGGTCATCGGCCGCGTCGTGCAACCGCGGCGTGACCGAGTCGCTTCGGCCGCACCACCGCAACGATCAACTCACTCAGTTCGATAAGGTGGCTTGTCGAAACCGGCGGGCGAGAGAGTGAAGATTTCAACGCCATCGTCCGTCACCCCGATCATGTGCTCGAACTGCGCCGAGAGGCTGCGGTCGCGCGTCACCGCGGTCCAGCCGTCATCCAGCACCTTCACCTCGGGACGACCAGCGTTCACCATCGGCTCGATAGTGAAGAACATGCCGGAGCGCAGCACCGGACCTTCGCCGGGACGACCGAAATGCAACACGTTCGGCGGCTCGTGGAAGCGCCGGCCGATGCCATGGCCGCAGAAATCGCGCACCACGCTGAAGCGCTGACCTTCCACATAGTTCTGGATCACATGGCCGACGTCGCCCAGCGTCACGCCAGGCTTCACCGCCTGCACGCCGCGCATCATCGCCTCGTAGGTCACCTCGATCAGGTTGCGTGCGCGTGTCGAGGCGTGGCCGGCGACATACATGCGCGAGCTATCGCCATGCCAGCCATCCAGAATCACGGTGACGTCGATGTTCAGGATGTCGCCGCTCTCCAACTTCCGCTCGCCCGGAATGCCATGGCACACCACGTGGTTGATCGAGGTGCAGATCGACTTCGGGTAGCCGCGGTAGTTCAGCGGCGCCGGAATCGCACCATGCGCCATGATGAACTCGTGGCACACCGCGTCGAGCGTGACGGTCGACACTCCCGGACGCACATGCCCGGCAATCATGTCCAGCGTCTCGGCCGCGAGGCGGCCGGCAGCGCGCATTCCGGCGAAGTCCTCTCGCGCATGGATGGTAATGCGTCTCGCATCGGCTCCGCCGTCCATCGCCCCTGTTCTCCGTCCGCCTCGGCTCTGCCTGGAAGATGGCAAGATGCGCAACCCAGGGTTCCGGCGCAAGGCCAGTGATCAGCGATCTGCGATCAACTGCCGGGCTGCCCGGATCGACTGTTTACTGATTACCTTTCACTGATTACTGATCGCTGAACAATGATCATCGATATGCACACTCACGCCGGGCGACCTAATCGGGTCGGGCCGGTCGATCCCACCGTCCTGGCGACCATGGCGCCGGGAGGTGTGGCGGCCGCCGTGGTTTCCGCGATCGCCGACCTGCCGATGATCCGGCGCAATCCGGTGACCAAGCGGCTCGAAAAGGTGCGCGACCCGGAACCCGGCGAATGTCTGGCCTGCGTCGAGGAGTATCTGGGCACGTTCGAGGTTACCGGGATGCGCATCGCCCGGGAACCGGCGGACATCCGCCCGGCGGATCCGGCTCTGGTCCTGGCGGTGGAGGGCTGCGATTTCCTGGAAGGCGATCTCGACCGGCTGGATGCGCTCGAGGCGCGCGGCGTGCGCTCGATCCAGCTTACCCACTACCTGGTGAACGAAACCGGCGACATCCAGACCGCTCCGCCAGTGCACGGCGGCCTGACCCGCTTTGGTGCGGAGGCGGTGTGGCGGATGAACCGGCTGGGGATCATCGTGGATGTGGCGCATTGCTCGGAAGCGACAGTGGCCGGCGTGGTCGATGCCGCCACAAAGCCAATCCTGTGCACCCACGCCAATCTGAAGGAGCCGGGCCACCCGGATGGCGACCATCCGCGCTATCTCAGTCTCGAGTATGCCAGAATGGTTGCGGCGACTGGTGGCGTGATCGGTGCCTGGATCGCCGTGCTGTGGGAAGAGAAGCTGCCCGGGATGATCCGCCATCTGTTCCGCCTGATCGATGCGATCGGCATCGACCATGTCGGCATCGGCAGCGATCTGCCGGCTGGCGCGGCGAAGTCTGAAATGCCGGATTTCTCGCGGCACGCCGAGGTTGCCGCCGCGTTGCGCCATCGGGGGATGACTGAGGACGAAGTGGCGAAGGTTTGCTCCGGCAATTGGTTACGAGTGTTTCAAGCGGTGCGCGCCTGATGGCCCGCGATGCCGCCAGGGATGCGCAGAAGCGCGCGGCCGCGGAGGCCGCGGCGAAATTGGTCGAGGATGGCATGGTGATCGGGCTCGGCACCGGCTCGACTGCGTATTTTGCCATTGAGGCGCTGATCCTCAAAGTGCGTGAAGGCCTCCGCATCCTGGCGATTCCCACCTCCGAGCGCAGCGCAGCGCAGGCGCGCGCAGGCGGCATTCCGCTCACCAGTTTCGCCGAACATCCTCGGCTGGATCTTACCATCGATGGCGCCGACGAGATCGAAAGGCGATCGCTCAACCTGATCAAGGGTCTGGGTGGCGCCTTGCTGCGGGAGAAGATAGTCGCGGCGGCCAGCGATCGGCTGGTTATCGTTGCAGACGCCAGAAAGCTGACCGACCGGTTGGGTGGAACGGTGCCGGTCCCGGTAGAGACCGTGCCATTCGGCTGGGAAACGACGGCAGCGCGGCTTCGCGGCCTTGGCACCGAACCGGTGTTACGTCGCGATGGAGCGGGTCAGCCGTTCCGCACCGATGGCGGCAATCTGATCCTCGACTGTAGTTTCGGCCCAATTGCCGATCCGGCCGGGCTGGATCAGACGATCGGCCGGATAATTGGCGTAGTGGAAACCGGGCTGTTCGTCGGCATGGCGGCACTCGCCCTTGTGGCCGACGCCACCGGCGTCCAGCGGCTGTCGCTATCCGACCAGGCCTGATCGACGATTGAGCCTGATCAGCGGCTGGCTACCTGCCGCTGATCGGGGCGAATAATCATGCATGTGGCCTTGTGTCGTGCCAATGCGGAGCAGGCGGTCTGCGCCTCGGGAGCTGTCAGACCGGTGACCTGGGCCCGCCAGGCGGTCCGGCCGTGCCAACTGGCGACCTCGACGCGCGTTTCCCCGCCATCCGCGAAGCGCCGGGCGCTCATCGCCGCGTCGCGCGCCGCTTTCTCACTGGCGAAGCTGCCGACCTGGATGGTCCAGGCGCTCGGCGGTGGCGTCATACGCGCGTGGAGCGCCGGAGCTGGCGGCTGCTCGGTCAGCGTCGCCGCATGCGCCGTGCTGACCAGACTGGGCAGCCTGCTCGCCACGGTCGTCCGACGTTCCGGCGCCACGCCCATCTCATCGAAGCCTTGGTTCAGCAGCATGGCCATGTGCACGTCGCGCTCGGGATTGGAGGCTGCCCCCAGCACGACACCGATCAGCCGCACCCCACTGTGCACGGCGCTGGTGATCAGGTTATGCCCGGAGGCTTCGGTGTAGCCTGTCTTCATGCCGTCCGCGCCGGGATAGGTCTGCAGCATCCGGTCGTGATTGAAGATCACGCGATGCTGGAAGCTGAAGCTGGGGGTGCTGAACAGCGAATAGTCTGTCGGGAAATCCGCCAATATGTGTCGCGCTAGAATCGCCAGGTCTCGGGCCGTCGACCATTCGTCGGGATCAGGCAGGCCCGAAGCATTGGTGAAGGTCGTGTGGCTCATCCCCAGCGCGCGAGCGCGCAGCGTCATCATCTGGGCGAATCGATCCTCCGAGCCGCCAAGCAGTTCGCCCAACGCGGCGGCGGCGTCGTTGGCGGACTTGGTGACGAGTGCGAGGATCGCCTCTTCCACCGTCAGCTGCATGCCAGGCACCAAGCCGAGTTTCGATGGTTCCATCGAGGCGGCGTGTGCCGACACCGGGACAAGTTCGTCAGGTGTGATGCGGCGGTCGCGCAATGCCTCGAACGCCATATATAAGGTCATCAGTTTGGCGAGGCTCGCCGGGTGGCGCGGCGCGTCGGGGTTGGCGGCCTCCAGTACGTTGCCCGTGGCTGCGTCAACAACGATGGAGCTGTAGCGGTCCGAGCCGATCTGCGCGCGCGCGGCGACCGGAAGGGCCGCGACGGCGCCAGCCAGGACGCCCGTGAGAAGGGCCAGACGCATTACAAACTTGCGTCCAGGGCGCTCCATCCCGGCCATTCCTGCTTCCCCTCCGGCGATCCGTCGCAACTCTATGGGCCAGCCGGCGCGCCTGTCCAGCCGAAATCGGACCGAAAACAGAAAAAATTGAACGGGTTATGCGCGACTCCTTCGCCAGCCACGGGGCGATTGCACCGCGGGTTCGGGATCGCGGAATATTTTGTGCAGTGCACAAAATTCACTTGATCGGGGGCCGCCTGCGTTCTATATGCGGTCCGTGCTGCATTGCAGCAAAACGGTTCGGCAATCAAAGCGACGGTTCGACCTTTCGTGTCCCTCGGCGGCCGTCCCACACAGGAGATCATGTGCATGACGACCAAAACCAAGACGATCGAAGCGGTGGCCGCTGGCGAAGACGCCGTGGTCAACGTGGCCAAGAAAGGCTTCGAGACCACCGTGGCAGGACTGAAGGACGGCATGGCGCAGGCAACCGCGGGATTCGCGGAAACACAGGCAAAGGTAAAAGAAGGTATGGAAAAGGCAATGAAGACGGCCGAGGAACTGGTCGCGTTCAGCCAGGGCAACGTCGAAGCACTGGTGAAGTCCGGTCAGATCTGGGCCGCGGGTGTGCAGGACATCGGCAAGCAGATGGCTGCCAATGCCCAGGCCTCGTTCGACGAGACCATGGCGACGTTCAAGGCGTTTTCGTCGGTGAAGTCGCTGAAGGACGCATTCGACCTGCAGGCGAATTTGGCACGGACGACGATGGAGAAGACGCTCGCCGAGTCCGGCAAGCTGACCGACGCGTCGCTGAAGCTCACGGAGCAGACGCTGGCGCCGATCACGGCGCGCGTCAGCATGGCGGTGGAAAAGTTCGCGAAGTCGGCCTGACCGGCGGCCGATCACGATTGGTCAGCGGGGCTTGCCGCCCTCCCCCGGCGGCCTTCGGAGCAGTTCCGAGGGCAGGCTCTGCTGGAATGGAAGAAGGTCCTGGCCCTGAGCCTGGGCCTTTTTTCATGTCCGGACCTATGAACCGAAGCTTTGCCGCGTCAATGCTCTTTTATCCTCCCACCGCCTTCCGATATGGTTCGTGCTTCGGCAGGCAGTGGGACGGGAATCCTGCGGTGGTATGCGCGGGCAGAATCGCCCGAATGCGGCGGGGATGTCGCGACAGGTGGACGCGGTGGAGAGATGAGCGACAGCGACAGGCGTGGCGGCAACAACAACACCGAGAGCCCCAACACTGGGGTCGTCGTCAAGGCGCGGCCCAAAACGCGCAAGCCTGCGATGTACAAGGTCCTCATGCTGAACGACGACTACACGCCGATGGAGTTTGTCGTTCACGTTCTGGAACGCTTCTTTCAGAAATCGCGCGAGGAGGCCACCAGGATCATGCTGCACGTCCATCGGCGCGGCGTCGGGGTGTGCGGCGTCTACACCTACGAAGTGGCTGAAACAAAAGTGACGCAGGTCATGGACCTGGCGCGGCAGAACCAGCATCCTCTGCAATGCACGATCGAGAAGGAATGATTGCAGGGATTAGGGTAATAGACACCAGATTGCCTGAGAGATGATTGGCCAGAAGGCAAAGTACGGATTTTTCGCCCGAGTTGACGGCCCGCCGGGTTGCCAGGGATGATCGGGTCCAGCTTACCGACTTCAGCGCGTAGGAGCGTCGACGACCATGCTTTCACGTAACCTCGAACAGACGCTGCACCGTGCGCTTTCGCTCGCCAGTGAGCGCCGCCATGAATATGCAACGCTCGAGCATCTGTTGCTCGGCCTGGCGGACGATACGGACGCTGCGACGGTGCTGCGTGCCTGTGGGGTGGACCTCGACAAGCTGCGCAGCGATCTGTCGGAGTTCCTCGACAAGGATCTGGCGGGTCTGGCGACCGACCGCGCAGGCGATCCGAAACCGACCGCCGGCTTCCAACGTGTGGTGCAACGGGCGGCTATCCACGTGCAATCCTCTGGCCGCGACGAGGTCACCGGGGCGAATGTGCTGGTGGCGCTGTTCTCCGAGCGGGAAAGCCACGCAGTGTATTTCCTGCAGCTGCAGGACATGACCCGGCTCGATGCAGTGAATTTCATCAGCCACGGCATCGCGAAGGCGCCAGGCAGGTCTGCCCAGCGCCCGGTGCAGGGCTCGGGCAGCCAACCTGAGACCCACCAGGAGCAGGAACGCGAGGAAAAGCCCAACCGGCGCAATCAGGACGCGCTGTCGAACTACTGCGTGAACCTGAACAAGAAGGCGATGGCGGGGAAGATCGACCCGCTGATCGGCCGCGAGCCTGAGATCGAGCGGACCATCCAGATCCTCTGCCGGCGGACCAAGAACAACCCTTTGTATGTGGGAGACCCCGGGGTCGGCAAGACAGCGATCGCCGAAGGGCTGGCGAAGCGTATCGTCGAGGGCGACGTGCCGGAAGTGCTGGCGCGATCCACGATCTACGCGCTGGACATGGGCGCGCTGCTGGCGGGCACCCGCTACCGCGGCGACTTCGAGGAGCGGCTGAAGGCGGTGGTGTCCGAACTGGAAAATCAGCAGGGCGCCATCCTGTTCATCGATGAAATCCACACGGTGATCGGTGCTGGCGCGACGTCTGGCGGTGCGATGGATGCGTCGAACCTGCTGAAGCCCGCGCTGGCGTCAGGCAACCTGCGCTGCATCGGTTCGACCACCTACAAGGAGTTTCGCAACTACTTCGAAAAGGACCGCGCGCTGGTCCGGCGCTTCCAGAAGATCGACGTGAACGAGCCGACGCTGGAAGACAGCGTGAAGATCCTGCGCGGTTTGAAGGCGAACTACGAGAAGCACCACAAGGTGCGCTACACCGACGAGGCGATCCGCGCGGCTGTGGAGCTGTCGGCGAAATACATCAATGACCGCAAGCTGCCCGACAAGGCGATCGACGTGATCGACGAGGTCGGTGCATCGCGCATGCTGCTGCCGGAGCACAAGCGGCGGAAGACGGTGACCTTGCGCGACGTGGAGGAGATCGTCGCCAAGATCGCGCGGATTCCTCCCAAGTCCGTTTCAGCCGACGACAAGGAGACGCTGCGCAATCTGGAGCGCGACCTGAAGGCGATGGTGTTCGGCCAGGATCGTGCGATCGATGCGCTTGCGGCGGCGATCAAGCTCGCACGCGCTGGGTTGCGCGAGCCGGAGAAGCCGATCGGCAACTACCTGTTCTGTGGCCCGACCGGCGTCGGCAAGACCGAAGTGGCGCGGCAGTTGGCATCGACCATGGGCATCGAGCTGATCCGCTTCGACATGTCGGAATACATGGAGCGGCATTCGGTGAGCCGGCTGATCGGCGCGCCGCCGGGTTATGTCGGGTTTGATCAGGGCGGGCTGCTGACCGACGCGATCGATCAGCACCCGCACGCAGTGCTGCTGCTGGACGAGATCGAGAAGGCGCATCCTGATCTGTTCAACATCCTGTTGCAGGTGATGGACCACGGGAAGCTGACCGACCACAACGGCAAGACGGTCGATTTCCGCAACGTGATCCTGATCATGACGACCAATGCCGGTGCGTCCGATCTGGCGAAGGAAGCGATCGGGTTCGGCCGCGATACGCGCGAGGGCGAGGACGAGGACGCGATCAAGCGTCTGTTCACGCCGGAGTTCCGCAACCGGCTGGATGCGACGATCGCGTTTGCCGGGCTTACTCCGGAGATCGTTGGCCGCGTTGTAGAAAAGTTCGTCATGCAGCTCGAGGCGCAGCTTGCCGACCGCAACGTGACGATCGAATTGTCATCGGCCGCCAAGGAGTGGCTGGCGGAGCGCGGCTACGACCGGCTGTACGGTGCGAGACCGCTATCGCGCGTGATACAGGAGCACATCAAGAAGCCGCTGGCCGAGGAGTTGCTGTTCGGCAAGCTGGTGAAGGGTGGTTCGGTGAAGGTCACGCTGAAGGAGGGCAAGCTGGACTTCGAGATCATCGAGGCGGCGCTGCCCGCGTTGCCAAAGCCGGACGAGGACGGCGACGGCGGCGTGGATCGCGAGGAGATCGAGGCCTAACCGACGTAGGCGATTCGCCACAAAACCACAAAGGCACGAAGAGACCGGCGCTCTTCGTGCCTTCGTGCTTTTGTGGTGTGCTGCAACCGGGAGCGCTGGCCGACGGCGCCCGTTCACGAAGGAGGCACCATCGCCGTGTCCAGCGAACATCTCATTCCACGCCTGCCCATGATCGTCACGATCGCTCTCGTCACGACAGTCTCGGTTTCTCCCGGCAATGCGCAGGGCCTGCTGCCAACGCATCGTATCCCAGCGGAACTGGCCAACCAGGCGGTCGCCGAAGCCGTGGCAAGCTGCGCGAAGCAGGGTTACGCGGAGACCGCAGTGCTGGTCGACGCCGATGGCGTACAGCAGGCTGTGCTGCGCGGCGATCGCGCGGGCAGACATACGCTCGACAGCGCATATGACAAGGCATATACGGCCGCATCATTCAAGACCGACACCAGCGCGCTGTTCGAGCGCGCGAAGACGGCCCCCGGCTTCGCCAACCTGTTCACCCAGCTTCCGCACCTCATCCTGTTGGGCGGCGGCATTGTCATCAAGGTCGGCGACGAAGTGGTGGGCGCGATCGGCGCCGGTGGCGCGCCGGGCGCCAATCTCGACGAGGCATGCGCGCGTGCCGGCCTCGACAAGATCCGCGATCAGCTCAAGTAGCCGCTGTTCAGTACCAGACTTAGGCAAATCCAGCACGCGTTCGGCGAGATAGCTCAGGATAAGCTGCGGACTTACGGGAGCGATGCGCGGGATCAGCGCCTCACGCAGGTAGCGTTCGACATGGTACTCCTGCGCGTAGCCCATGCCGCCATGCGTCATTACCGCCTGTTCGGCGGCGCGATAGCCCGCCTCGCCGGCGAGATATTTCGCGGCATTGGCCTCGCCGCCGCATGGCTGCCCCTGGTCGTATAGCCAGGCCGCCTTCATCACCATCAGGTTCGCGGCCTCGAGTTCGGCCCAGCATTTCGCCAGCGGGTGCTGAATCCCCTGGTTCTGGCCAATCGGCCGGCCGAACACCACGCGTTCACGGGCATAGCGCGTGGCGCGTGCCAGTGCGGCACGGCCGATGCCGATTGCCTCGGCTGCGACCAGCACGCGCTCCGGGTTCAGGCCGTGCAGCAAGGTGCGAAACCCCTCGCCTTCCTCGCCGATACGATCTTCTACCGGCACTTCCATGTCCTCGAAGAACACCATGTTCGAGTCGACCGCGTGGCGGCCCATCTTGTGGATCAGCCGCACCTCGGCATGCGCGCGATCGAGCGTGGTGTAGAACAGCGTCAGTCCATGGCTATGACGCTTCACCTGATCGAGCGGCGTAGTGCGCGCCAGCAGCAGAATCCTGGTCGCGACCTGGGCGGTGGAGGTCCAGATCTTGGTGCCGTTGATCACGTAGCGATCGCCGCGGCGGATGGCCCGCGTAGTGATCTGCGTGGTGTTGAGGCCGGCATTGGGTTCGGTGACGCCGAAGCATGCCTTGTCCTGGCCAGCGATGATCGGCGGCAGCATGCGTTGCTTCTGCGCCTCGGTGCCGAATACAACCACAGGGTTCAGGCCGAATATGTTGAGATGGATGGCCGATGCACCGGACATGCAGGCACCGGACTCGGCCACCGCCTGCATCAGGATCGTCGCTTCCGTAATGCCGAGTCCCGCCCCGCCATAAGCTTCGGGCATCGCGATACCGAGCCAGTTACCCTCGGCCATGGCGGCGAAGAACGCGTCGGGGAACGTCGCGGTGCGGTCTCGCTCCAGCCAATATGCATCGTCGAAGCGGGTGCAGAGCTTCAGCACCTCATCGCGGATCTGCTGCTGTTCGTCGGTCAGGGCGAAGTCCATGGCGGAGCCTTTCGTAGACGACGGGTCTTGGCCTGTGTTGTCTCATGCAGAGCCGGGCGCCGAACACCCCCCCCTCGATGTCGTCCACCACGGCAGTCAGCCGCCCGAGGCGCGCCAACTCCCGCGCGTTCCTGACTGCACCCGCCAAGCGCCTGAAGGCTGAGGACAAGGAGTGACCGCGCGGACAACGCGGGGGTGTGCCAACGACTCTACAGGTCGCCAGCCCTGCCAGGCGCAGGCGCTCACAACTCCAAACCCGTACCCGACGGCTGCAGACCTCAGCGTTTCAGTGGATTGCCAGGAACAGGGAGGCACGCCAACGACGGTTGGAAGAAAAAATGAGATAAGTCGATAAACAAATTCAGATGTAAAATTCTCCGACAAGCCTGGCTCGGTCGGTAGCCCGAGCGGCCTCCTCGTAACATATTGAAAAGTAGCGATTTTATGATGAGGTCCACTAACTTTGGCTGTCGCCGGCGGCGAACTTTCATCTAAGTTTAGATTTTATTGTCGATGGTATTTACACCTTTCAGGATTCGAATTCGCCAGCTCGTCCTGATCCTTTGATTTATCAGAACTTTTATTGCTGGCACATTTATTGCTCTAAATTGGGACGAAGGATTTGAGGGCCAGGCGCTCTCAGGAGGTCGGTTATGAAACATGCACTTTTCGCAACCATCGCTGCCGCAGCCATTGCAGCCGCCGGGATCGGGTCCGCCGTGGCGGGGACGCTCCCGTACAACGGCTACAACGTGGTAGCCAATACCAACGTCTCGATTAGCTATGCCGGGCCGCCGGCGGTGAATGAAACTGGTGGGTCAGGACAGATCGACCTGCTGAACACGCCGAAAGGCAGCGTTCCTGCGTGGTGTATCGATATCTTCGACTTCCTGCAGGGCAGCGGCACGTACGCGGTCGGCGGACCGCTCACCAACAACGGGGGCGGCCCGGGTGGCACGCTTCTAAGCCATACCCAGATCGGCGAGATCGGCGCCCTGATGGCACACGGGAATTACGACATTGGGCACGGGAGCTCTTTCCCATACTCGCCAGCAACGCAGCTTGCGATCTGGGCGATCGAATACCCCGGCATCTCGCTGACCTCAAGCGACTCCAGCGTTCAGGCGCTGTACCTCGCGCTGGTAACCGATGCAGAGACGGTTTGGACGCCGGATTACCATGTCTTGGCGCTCACCGCGGTCAACGACGACGGGCTGGCGATCAACCAGGGGTTGGCGGTACTGCCCGAACCCGGCTCGCTGGTCCTGCTTGGCGCGGGCCTGGCCGGCCTGGGTCTGATCAATCGTCGTTGGCGTTGATGCGCACTGCGGTGGCCGGAGGACCAGCCACCGTTAGTGCTTGAGGCGACCAGCTTCCGCCTACCAGGGCCAGATCTGTTGGCCCTGGCTCCGGACATCAGCCTCCGCTGTGTATTGGGTCGACAGCGAGCCGCCGCTCGTTGATATACCCTGGCCTGAACAAGGTCAGGCTGCCTGCCCCGACAGAGTTGGTCCAGGTTACCGCGGGCGATGTCGCGCCAACGACGATCCAGGCGGCGCGACACGGCTATCGGGGCCTCAGCACCCTGCTCAGCTTTCACCAGACGGCGAGCACCCACGATCCCAATAGTGGCCACGGCGATGGCGGTCAGTGCATCGACGAGGTAGTGCCCTCCTTCTAATGGTGTGGAACCGATCATCAACAGGTTCAGCACAATCGACAGCAGCGCAAAGCGCGTGCCGTGCGCCGACTAGGCCAGCAGCACCGCCATGGATGCATGGAACGAGGGGAAGGTCACCAGCCGCGCAACTGCTGAAGATCGAGGAAGGTCAGATGTCCCTCTCGCATCGCCTCGAAGTCGCGCAGCGGCCCAGGCGCTATCGGCTCGTCGATATGGTACCAAACCCACGCGCTTTCCGCCGGCAATAGCGCCGACATCACCACAGTACCAAGCAAGGCAAGTGCCGATGCCCAGAGGAACTCGTGGTTGCGCACGATCATTCCCGACAGGGGCAACGCGATGAGCGTGATCACCATTTGCGGCGCTAGCAGCCTGTCGGAGTTGATTTGCCGGAAATTAGGAAATCATCGTCGGCGCGTTGCATTTCCAGCCACTACGCCGCTTGACGCGGAGCAGGGATTCGACTTTCACGCTTGACTTCACGCGGGCCATTCCAACGCAAGGTTGGCCGCGCGCGAACACGCCGAAATGGATCACGATTGGCGCGATGCGGCTCAGTTCGCCCCTGCCAGGGCGAACATCCGTTTCACGTTCCACGCCATGGTCACGAGGTTCCATTCGCCGTGCACCTTGTCCAGTCCGCGCAGCAGGAACTGGCGGAACCCGAGCACCGACTTGATGATCCCGAACACAGGTTCGGGAGTCTGTTTACGCAGCGCGTAGAGCTTCTTGCCCTCTTTCGTCTGGAGCCGATGGCCCATTGCCTCAACCGGCGTGGGGTCTACCGGCGCCGCAGGATCGTCTGCGAAACGTTCAGCCAGCGCAGGATGATGCGCTTCACGCCCCATCGCGATCACCGGCTCGATCCCGGCGTCGGCACAGGCGTTCACGTTGCCCTCGCTGAAATACCCGTTGTCGGCAAGCAACGCGCCAACCTTGCCCAGTTCGCCGGGCAGTGCGGCCAGCTTGCCCAGCATCGGCTCAAGCTGCTGTTTGTCGTTCGGCGCCCGCACCACATCGGCGGCCACCACCAGTAGGCTGTCCGCTGCCACCGCTGCCTGGGCGTTGTAGCACTGCTCGAACCCTCCGCCGGCCACCGGCATGATCCGCGATTCCTCGTCCGTCAGATTGACCTGATCGGTCGGCAGCGGGCCCTCGATCGGCGGCTGCGGTACGCGACCGCGGGGCTTCTTGCCTGTCTGCGTCACCTTCGCCTCACGCTCCGCCATCCTGGCCTCAAATTCGGCTCGCTCGCGCGCATGGCGTTCCTTCGCCCGCGCCTCGATCACCGCCTTGGCGCGAGCGATCCCGGCCAGCCGCTTCTCGCGCCGCGCCAGTTCCTCGGGAACCTGCATCCCGTCCGGCACATCCGCCTGATCAGCCGCCCCCGCCTTACCCAGCAGATCAGCCACTTCGGCCTTCAACTGTGCCTCGATCTTGCTGGCGTGCTCGTACGACAGCGCGCTGTGGCGGCTGGCGTTGGCGTGGATCTTGGTGCCATCCAGCGCCACCGTGCCGAGCTTCAACACCCCCATCTCGCGGGCCACACCGAGCACCTGCACGAACAGCGCCTCGATCTGCGGCAGGAAGCGGCGGCGGAACGTGGCGATGGTGTCGTGGTCGGGATGCTCGTTGGCGGCGATGAAGCGGAACGCCACCGAATCATGCGTCGCCCGTTCCAGGTTGCGGCTGGAAAACACCCCGGTCGCGTAGCCGTAGATGATAAGGCCCAACAGCAGCCGAGGGTGGTAGGATGCCTCGCCCGAGCCCCGGTAGCTGCCGGTCATTGCCCGCAGGTCCAGTCCCTCGATCACTTCCACAACGAACCGCGCGAGGTGGCGTTGCGGCAGCCACTCATCGACCGATGGCGGCATCAGGACGTCCATGTCGCGGTTGGTCGGGCGGAAGTTGCTCATGAGACGGGGGTCCGGCAGTGCGAATCGTGTGCGCCGATTCTACCGCCCGCTTCCGCGTCGCGTTAAGTCCGACAGGCTGCTAGACTGCGATAGGCAGACAGCAGCAGCGAATTGAGACGGCATTGCCGTCATCGTCGCCGGAGCAGCGGCGCTGTTGGGCCGTCGCAGGCTGCGGCGCGCCAAGGACTGACGCAAAGTCCCTGGCTCTTCCGCTCCCCGCCCCGCCGCGCCATAGTCCCCGACATGTACAGTCAGGCACTGAATACCCAAGAGGCAGTCGTCGACACCGGCGAAGCAGCCGAACGCTTCCAGGCGCGCATCGACGCCGAGGAGCGGATCGAGCCGAACGATTGGATGCCGGATGGTTATCGCCGCACGCTGATCCGCCAGATCAGTCAGCACGCGCATTCCGAGATCGTTGGCATGCTGCCGGAAGGCAACTGGATTACCCGCGCGCCGACGCTCCGCCGCAAGGCGGCGCTGCTGGCGAAGGTGCAGGACGAGGGCGGCCACGGACTTTACCTGTACGCCGCGGCGGAAACCCTGGGCATTTCGCGCGAGGAGCTGGTGGAGCAGCTGCTGACAGGGCGTGCCAAATACTCCTCGATCTTCAACTATCCTACGCTGAGCTGGGCGGACATCGGCGCGATCGGCTGGCTGGTCGACGGCGCGGCAATCATGAACCAGATCCCGCTGTGTCGCTGCTCCTACGGTCCCTATGCTCGGGCAATGATCCGTATCTGCAAGGAAGAGAGCTTTCACCAGCGTCAGGGCTTCGAGATCATGACCACGCTGGCGCGCGGTTCGGCGGAGCAGCACGCGATGGCGCAGGATGCGTTGGACCGCTGGTGGTGGCCAAGCCTGATGATGTTCGGTCCGCCGGACACGCAGTCGCAGCACTCCGATGCATCCATGCGGTGGAAGATCAAGCGTTTCACCAACGATGCATTGCGCCAGAAATTTGTCGATGCCACGGTGCCGCAAGGCCACTATCTCGGCCTGACGTTCCCTGATCCTGAGCTGCATCACAACGACGCCACCGGCCATTGGGAGTTCGGCCCGATCGACTGGGATGAATTCCGCCGCGTGCTCGCCGGCGACGGACCTTGCAATCGCGAGCGGCTGGCGGCGCGGCGGCGCGCACACGAAGACGGTGCCTGGGTGCGGGAGGCAGCGCTCGCCTACGCGGCGAAGCAGCAGCCGACCCGGCAGCGCCAGGCTGCCTGACGATGCCGGAACAGGCCACGCCACTTTGGGAAGTGTTCATCCGTGCGCGGACCGGGCTGGCGCACAAGCATGTCGGCTCGGTGCACGCGGCAGATGCGACGATGGCGTTGCAGGCGGCGCGCGATGTCTACACGCGACGTGGCGAGGGGCTGTCCATCTGGGTAGTGCCGTCGGCCGCGATCACCGCGTCCGATCCGTCCGACAAGGACATGCTGTTCGAGCCGACAGGCTCCAAAATCTACCGCCATCCAACGTTCTACGAAGTGCCCGACGAAGTCGGCAACATGTAACGCTCTGGACATAACGCGGCCGCCCAGTGCAGGCTGCCGGGAAAGCGCCCCTTAGAAACGGCGCCTGCCATGAGGGATGGAATGCGATGCACGCTCCCGTCAGTTTTGATCCACGCGAAGACGCCTACACGATCCCACTGGACAAGATCGACGTTAGCCAGCCAAGGCTGTTCCAGGACGATATCTGGGAACCATATTTCGAGCGCCTGCGTCGCGAAGACCCCGTGCATTGGTGCGAAAGCGGCATGTATGGCTCGTACTGGTCGGTGACCAAGTATCGCGACATCATGCAGGTGGACACCAGCCAGCAGATCTATTCATCGGACGCCATGTTCGGTGGCATCGTGTTGCGCGACGTGCCGATGGATTTTCGGCGGCCGAGCTTCATCTCGATGGACCAGCCGAAGCACGACGAGCAGCGCAAGGTGGTGTCGCCGATCGTCGCGCCGATGAACTTGCAGCGATTGTCCGGCACGATCCGCGAGCGTACGGCGCGCGTTCTGGATGGGCTGCCGCGCGGCGAGACGTTCGACTGGGTGGATCGCGTGTCGATCGAGCTGACCACGCAGATGCTCGCCACGCTGTTCGACTTCCCGTTCGAGGAGCGGCGCACACTGACCTATTGGTCGAATGTCGCGACCGTGAACACGCGCGCCGGCACCGAGATCGATTCGGAAGCGAAGCGTGACGCCGTGCTGCAAAAGGCGCTGGAATATTTCACCGCGCTTTGGCACGAACGGGCGAAACAGGAGCCGCGTCCGGACCTGATCTCCATGCTTGCGCATGGCGAAGCAACGCGCGATCTGCCGTCCCGGCCGCACGAGTTCATGGGGAATCTCCTGCTGTTATTGGTGGGGGGCAATGACACGACACGCAATTCCATGTCCGGCGGCGTGTTGGCACTCAACAAGTACCCGGACCAATATCGCAAGCTGACCGACAATCCCCGTCTGGTTGCCAGCATGGTGCCGGAGATCATTCGTTGGCAGACGCCGGTGCTGCACATGCGGCGCACGGCGCTGCAGGATGCCGAGCTCGGTGGCAAACAAATCCACAAGGGCGACAAGGTCGCGATGTGGTACGTTTCCGGCAACCGCGATGAAGACGCGATCGAGAACGCGAGCGAATTCATCATCGACCGCGCGCGGCCACGTCAGCATCTGTCGTTCGGCTTCGGCATTCACCGTTGCGTCGGCAACCGGCTTGCCGAGATGCAGTTGGCGATCCTTTGGGAGGAGATTCTGCAGCGCTTCCCGGCCATCGAGGTGATGGCGGAGCCGAAGCGGATGTACTCCAACATCCTGCACGGCATCGTCTCCATGCCGGTGCGGATACCGACCGCCTAGGACGCACGAAATGTCGCTGGCGTATTATGATTGCATCGCCCACCACGCACGGCGGCGACCGCAATCCATTGCGGCGATAGATCTGGATAGCGGTCGGCGCCACACCTATAAGACGTTCGACGACAGGATCGCTCGTCTGGCTGCATCCTTGCGCCAAGTCTACGGCGTTGCTCGCGGTGACCGTGTGGCGGTATTCGCGCCCAACACCACCGATGCCTTCGAGGTGCAGTTCGCCTGCGCCCGCGTCGGTGCGATCTTCGTGCCCCTCAACTGGCGGTTGGCGCAGCCGGAGTTGCAGGCGATCCTGGCCGATTGCGGTCCGGTCCTGCTGATCTACGATGAGGATTTCACCGAGCGCGCGGACGACCTGGCGCAAGCCTGCGCGGTGCCGCATCGCTGCATGCGTGGTCCCGCCGACAGCCCCTATGAACGGGCCACGATGCAAGCGCGCCCGCTGGATCAAGGGGAGCATGTCACACTCGACGATGTCTCGACCATTCTGTACACATCCGGCACGACCGGGCGGCCAAAGGGCGCGATCATCACGCATGGAATGAATGTCTGGAACGCGGTGAATTCGACATCCCCCGCGCTGCTGTCACCTTCCTCGGTGTTCCTTGGTTTGCTGCCACTGTTTCATACAGGTGGGCTCAACGTGTTTGCGAACCCGTTGTTCTACACCGGCGGCACGGTGATGATCCCGCGCAGCTTCGATCCCGGTGAGGTGCTGCGCCTGATTGGCGATCCGACGCAGGGGGTCAGTCATCTGTTCGGCGTACCGGCGAGTTATCAGTTCATGGCGCAGCATCCCGGCTTCCGCGACACCGACGTGACACGACTGGTGTTCGCCGGCATCGGTGGCGCGCCGACACCGGACGCAACGCTGCGGACATGGCAGGAGCAAGGCGCCATCCTGCAGCAGGGTTACGGCATGACGGAGACCGGCCCGCTGGTTCTGTTGCAGGAACGCGATGATGCGATACGCAAGCCTGGGTCTGCTGGCACACCTGTGTTGCACACCGAGGTGCGTGTGGTACGCGCGGATGGCGTCGACGCATCGACCGGCGAGGTTGGCGAGCTCTGGGCGAAGGGACCGAATATAACGCCTGGCTACTGGAACCAACCCGAGGTAACGCAGGCGGCGTTCACCGATGGCTGGCTGCACACGGGCGACGCGGCGATCCTCGATGCGGATGGATGCTATACGATCGTTGATCGCTGGAAGGACATGTACATCTCCGGTGGCGAAAACGTCTATCCCGCCGAAGTCGAGAACGTTCTGTATCAGGTCGAAGGCATCGCTGAAGCTGCCGTTATCGGCGTTTCCGATGCGCGCTGGGGCGAGGTTGGCTGCGCTGTCGTTGTTGCCATGCCGGGTCACACGCTGACTGAAACCGCGCTGCTGACACATTGTGCGGCAAACCTGGCACGCTACAAGCTGCCACATTCGGTGGTCTTTACCGACGCCCTGCCGCGCAACGCGACCGGCAAGGTGCACAAGCCCACCTTACGTGAGCGATTCGATCGCCACGGCGAGTTCTGATCCTACTGGGGACCGGCACTCGGCCGACGCGACCGCCTTGGGATCAAGCCAGGCAGTGTGGTTGAATTCCAACTCGCGTGGGATGGTCCTGCGGTGCTGAGATATCGCAGCTATTTTCTGACGATTGACCTGGTTACGCCGTGACGGCTCGCAGCACCGCCAGATCGCAGCCTTCGTCCGCCTGCAACACCTGTTCGGCAATGATGCGGTCCCAGCCACGCGCCGGCTTGACAGGCGGCTGCCATGCCGCTCGGCGCTGGTCCAGCACGTCTGGCGCGACGAGCAGATCCAGTCGCCGCTCCTTCACCGACAGGCGAATGCGGTCGCCACTTTCCACCAGCCCTAATGGCCCACCCGCCGCGGCTTCCGGCGTGATGTGCAGCACGATGGTGCCGAACGCGGTACCCGACATGCGGCAGTCGCTCATGCGCACCATGTCCTTCACCCCGGCGCGCGCCAGCTTCTGCGGGATCGGCAGGTAGCCCGCCTCCGGCATTCCCGCCGGAGTCAGCGAACCGGCATTCTTCAGCACCATGATGTCGCGCTCAGTCACGTCCAGCGCCGGGTCGTCGACACGCTGCGCCAGATCTTCCAGCCCGTCGAACACCACCGCCCGTGCCTCGGTTTCGAACAGTTCCGGCGTGGCGGCACTGCGCTTCAGGATCGCGCCGCGCGGTGCCAGCGAACCGAACAGTGCCACCAGACCGCCCACCGGCGACACCGGCTCGGCGCGCGCGCGGATGTAGCGTCGATCGACGAATGCCGGTTCCTCCAGGCGCGCTTCCAGCGTCACACCGGTGACATCGCGCGCCGATAGATGCAGCAGGTCGCGCAACTCCCAAAGCAGGGCGGGCATGCCGCCGGCCGCGTGGAAATCCTCCATGTAGCCTTCGCCGGTCGGCTTCAGATCAACCAGCACCGGGGTGGTGTCCGACAATTCGTTCAGCCGCTTCAGGTCGATGCGCACGCCGCGGCGTCCGGCGATCGCCGTCAGGTGGATCAGCGCATTGGTGGACCCGCCAAGCGCGAGCAGCACACGCAACGCGTTTTCAACCGACGCCGCGGTGATGATCTCCGATGGCCGGATCGGCCGGGTGATCAGCTTCACCGCCAGTGCGCCGGCTTCTTCCGCCGCACGCAGCCGGTCGGCATGCACCGCCGGAATGGAGCCATGCCCCAGCGGCACCATTCCCAACGTCTCGGCAATGCAGGCCATGGTGGAAGCAGTGCCCATCACGCCGCAGGTGCCGGCGGTGGTGGCCAACCGGCCCTCGATCTCGGCGATGCGTTCGCGCGGTGACGCGGCCGGCGCGATAGGCCGCCCAGTAGCGGCGGCAATCGGTGCAGGCAGAGAGCCGCTCGCCCTGGATACGGCGTCGCCAGCATCGGGCCGGTGACAAGCTGCACTGCCGGGATGTCGGCCGATGCGGCAGCCATCAACTGCGCCGGCACGGTCTTGTCGCAGCCGCCCACCAGCACGGCAGCGTCCATCGGCTGCGCTGTCAGCATCGCCTCGGTGTCCAGCGCGGCAAGGTTGCGGTAGTGCATCGATGTCGGGAACAGCGACGGCTCGCATAGCGACACGGTGGGGAACGCGAGGGGAAGCCCGCCGGCGGCCAGCACGCCGCGCTTCACCGCCTCGATCAGCTCGGGGACGGTGCGGTGGCAGTTGTTGAAGCCGGAACCGGTGTCGACAATGCCGACCACTGGACGATCCAGCATCGCCTGAGAGTAGCCCATGGATTTGGCGAACGATCGGCGCAGGTAAAGCGCGAAGTCGCGATCGCCGTAGTTGGCGGTGTTGCGCGCAAGGCCGCGCTTGGGGGCTGGTTCTTCGTTCATGATGGCGCCGCTGTTTCGGTTATTCCCGAGAGTGCGTAGCACGCCAGGGTCTGGCTTGTCCTGATGCGTCGCAAAGAAGGTCTTTTACCACGGAGCAAGCATGGAGGGCCACGGTGGGCCACGGAGGAGGCACTCGGCGCTTCGCGAGAAGCGCAACGAAAGCTCCGTGGCCCACCGTGGCCCTCCATGCTTGCTCCGTGGTAAAATGCTTTCTTGCTGCCTGTTGCCGTCATGACGTGCCAGGTAGGACGATCGTGCGAGGGGAAACGGCAAATGGCGGTCAATCTCAAGCGCCTGGTGTATTTCGACAGCTTCATGGACCCGATCGCCAATGCGATCATTGGCAGGCGCGACGACATCGACCTGGTGCGGCTTGAGTACGCCACGCCCGAAGCCGACAACTGGTCGGAATTCGCCGCCGCGCACGGCTATCAGATCCAGCCGCGCGGCGAATTGCGCGCGCCATGGTTCGGCGACGCCGAGTTGCTGGCGCGCTGCCCCAACATGCTGGCTATCAGCTCGACCGGCGCCGGCTACGATATGATCGATGTCGATGCCTGCACCGCTGCCGGCGTCATCGTGGTCAACCAGTCAGGCACCAACTGGGAGCCGGTGGCCGAGCATGCACTCGGGATGATGCTGTCGCTGTCGAAGAAGATCGCGCTGTCGGAACGCGCGATGAAACGCACGCCCGATCTCGATCGCCGCGCCTATGCCGGCAACAACCTGCGCAACAAGACGGTCGGCATCGTCGGGCTTGGGCATATCGGCCGGCGTGTCGCGGAATTGTGTGGCGTGTTGTTCAACATGTCCGTGCTGGCCTACGACCCTTATCTGACGGCGGAGCAGATCATCGCACGCCGCGCCAACAAGGTGGAGCTCGATGAACTGCTCCGGCGATCGGACTATGTGACGGTGCACTGTCCGCGCAGCAAAGAGACCTTCGGCATGTTCGGTGCCGCTGAGTTCGCCGCGATGAAGCCGGGCGCGTACTTCATCAACACCGCACGCGGCGGCATCCATGACGAATCCGCGCTGGCCGAGGCGTTGCGCGAAGGCCGCATTGCTGGCGCGGGCCTCGATGTGTTTCTGCAGGAACCGCCGCCGCTCGACCATCCGCTGTTGGCGATGGACAACGTGATCGCCAGCCCGCACATCGCGGGCATGACCATCGAGACCATGACCGAGATGTGCGAGGCCACCGCGCTGCAATGGTTGACGATCTTTGACGGTGGCGTACCGCCGCGGCTGGTCAATCCGGAGGTGTGGCCGCGCTACGCCGATCGCTTCGCCGAACGTCTCGGTTTCCGGCCGGCCGACCTGGCAGAGGCACAACCATGAGGGGCGCCCGACGCCGTCGCAGCCTTTGGCGATGCGGCGCGGTACATCATTTGCAACTTGTCACGCCGAGGTACGGCGCCGGGTCCACGGGCTTGCCGTCGCTCAGCACCATGAAGAACAGATGGGTCCCATACGTGACGCCTGTACGGCCAATGCGCCCAAGCCATGAACCGGCGGCTACCACGCGCTGACCGTCCGCGACGGCAGGCGATACGCTGCCCAGATGCGAATACACCGTCACCAGGCCACCCGGATGCTGGATATCGATCTGCAAACCGCCCAGGCCCATCTTCTTGACCCTCAGCACGTGGCCGGCGGCGACTGCATAAACGTAGCCGCCCGCGGGCGCCGGCATGTCGATGCCGTTGTGGAAGCCGGCGGGTGCCATCGGACCAACCGCATGGCGCCAGCCGAAGGGCGATGAAATGCACGCCGGCCGTACTGGCATGGTCCATGAGACATCGCCCCAAGCGAATCCGATGCCCAGCGGAACAAAGATGACCGTCAGCACGGCACAAAGCACCCAAGGCTTGCATGCCATGCGTGTGGAATTGATGCGGTACGGTGCGGTCATTCGCGGTGTGCTGGTGTCATGCCCGATGTCATCGCGCCCGATATGCGACCGGCTGAACCGCACGGCAATGCAAGTTCCAACCAGCGGAGTGCCTTGTTCGCCGAGGTGACAATGACCTACCGAGTGCTCTACCAAGCGCGGCCCGACAGCCTGGAGATCGCCTTTGCTCGTCAGGATTGCGTTTTGCGCCACGCTGGCCGCTTCGGTGGCGGGCTGCGGCCCGGATTACTCGCCGAACACCTATGCCAGCAACGCCGTGCAGCAGGCGAACAAGGTGGATCAGGGCGTGCTGGTGGGCGTGCGCGCAGTGGACGTCAGCGCATCGGGCACCGCTGGGACGGTGATCGGCGGCGCCGCAGGTGGAATTGTCGGCGCACAGGCTGGCAGCGGCGTGACCAGTGCCCTCGGCGCCCTCGGCGGCTCGCTGGTGGGCGGGATCGCCGGCAATGCGGCCGAACACGTGACGGGCGACACGCATGCCTTCGAATACATCGTGCGCAAGACCAACGGCGACCTGCTCAGCGTGACGCAGAAGGACGAGGTGCCCCTGACCGTCGGAGAAAAGGTGCTGGTGATTGCCGGCAACCAGGCGCGGGTGGTGCCAGACTACACGGTGCCGATTTCGCTACCGCCGAAGCAGGCCTCCGCCGCACCGACGGAGCCGGCGGCGACAACCGCGCCGGCGCCGTGACCGGTGGTCGCCGTGCCGCTGGCACCGCCTCCACCACAAACAGCCGACGCGCCGAAGGTGGAGACCGAACACTATGGCATGCCACGCCGTACGCCCAATGTCATGCGTGCGCGCGACCCGCCTCCCGTCGATGGCGGCGCCGGCGACGGTGACAAAGATCGAATGCCAGGGTCAGGACTGGAAAGCTGTGACCAGCTCTTATGGCCCATCCAACGCATCGCAGCCCTGGCTGCCGCCAAGCTTGTACCGGGGATCGGTCCGACGTAAAAAAATAACCGCGCGCCGTTCACCGAGACATGCATGTGGCGCTTCCCCTCCCGAAGCAGGCGTGGCGAATTGCAGGCTCGCCTCGTGCGAGGAACTGTCGCGATGCCTGTCGGACGCGGGCACCAAGCGCTGGCTTCCCGGCATTGGTACAGGCGACTGGGCTATGCCTGGGCGCTGCGGCCGTGGCAAGCCACGGTGCGATCAGGGTTTGCCGGTTTCCCAGGGCGGACCTTTCAATTCTACCATGTTGCCCTCCGGGTCCGGCACGTAGATCGAAGGTCCCTGCCCCGCAGCGCCATACCGCGATTCCACAGGGCCGGGCTCCGCGCCGTGCCGCTTCAGATGAGCGATGATCGCCTCTCCGTCGAACGGCTCGATCTGCAGGCAGAAATGGTCGAGATTGCGTGCCTCCTTGCCGGGCGCCGCGCCGCCCTTCCGGCCCAACTGCCCATCCAACGGCACGAGGTCGATCAGCCCGCTGCCGGCGCGGAGTTGGTACAGGCCGAGCTCCTCCTGCACTTTCTCGAGCGCGCACCCCAGCACGTCCATGTAGAAATGCATCATGGCCTGCAGGTTCACGACACGCAGCACCAGATGGTCAAGTTGCTTGATCTGCAGCATGGCGGCCTCCCTTTCTCGGCCGCGATTATGCCGCAAATGGTGCGCAGGCGACAGCCTGTCGGAGAGCAAGCAAGTCGGACGCAAAACGACACGCGCTCGGCAGATTGACGCGAATCCGGCCCTCTGAGACGCTGCGTCGGCAGTCGCAGAAGCGGCGCCACCGGGGGAGGAAACGACCGTATGGCCCAGACCATCGAAGGGTTTGTCGGCACGTCGCTGGACGATGCCCGCATGAGCCCGATTCACTATCGCGTCTTTACACTGATCGCCGCAGGCTATTTCTTCGACGTCGCCGACTACGTCATCCTTGGTGCGCTGATCCCTGACATCGTGCGCAGCGGCTTCGCCACCCCCGCACAGATCGCCACCGTTGCCAGCGCCACCCTGTTCGGCCTGTTTCTCGGCACCGTCGCGCAGGGCGAGTTCACCGACCGGTTCGGCCGCAAGACGGTCTATCAGTTCAATCTGCTGCTGTACGGCAGTGCAACGATCGCCGCGGCGTTCTCGCCGAACTGGATCTGGCTCGCGGCGCTGCGCTTCATCGCCGGCATCGGCCTCGGCGCGGAACAGCCGCTGTGCTTCGCCTACGCCGGCGAATACGCGCCAAAGAACATCCGCGGCCGCTTCATCGCCGGCGTGCAGTTGATTGGCGGCGCGTTCTCCTGGCCATTGTCGACGCTGTTCGCCCTGGCCTTCCGTGACTTGATCGGCTGGCGCGGCTGCTGGATCGTCATCGGCGTGTGTGCGCTGATCGTGTTCCTGTTCCGCTTCACGCTGCCGGAGTCACCACGTTGGCTCGCGACGCACGGCCAGGGCGCGCGCGCGCTCGACCTGCTGGAGCGCATGGGCATCAAGCGCCCGCCGGCAGGCGAGATACTGCTCACCGATGCCGCGAGCGATTCGCACAGCGATCCGATCGCCTTGGTGCTCCGCCATTACCGGGGCCGCCTGATCGCGGCCATGGTCTGCTTCGTCGCATTCTTCGGCGTCGCACTCGGGCTTGGCACCTGGCTGCCAAACATGATGGCCGAACGCGGCATGACCATCACCAAGTCGCTGACTTTCACGTTCGGCATGACACTGGCTTTTCCCTGCGCCAGCTTGTTCATGATGTTCGCGCTGGAGAAGTTCGGAAGAAAGAAGACTGCAACTGCCGCGTTTGTGATGGCAGGCCTGTTTGCGGTCGCCTTCGTCAACGCCGGCACCGATATGACCCTGTTGGTAGTCGGCTTCTGCATGATCTTTTTCATCCAGTTGGCTGGCAACTCGATGCAGATCTTCGCCTCGGAAGTGTTCCCGACCAACGCGCGCGCCTCGGGGTTCGGTATGGCACAGGGTGCCGGCCGGCTCGGCACTGCCTTCATCATCCCCACCATCCTGTGGATCCAGACCAGCTATGGCATCGGCGCGGTGTTCGCCTCGGTTGCCGCCGTCCTGCTGATCGCCGCCTTGACCGTCAACCTGATCGGCCCAGAGTCGCGTGGCGTGGCGCTGGATGTGCTCGCGCCACCGGAGGGGTAGGATCACCGACGCACATCGGATTCGGTCGCTCAGGCATCGCCCGCCCGGCCGACACGCGCGCCAGCCACATCCAGGGGCATGACGGGCTGCTGCTGGCGATCAATGCCGCGAATGCCGGGGTGCTGCAGCAATACGAAAAGGAGCAAGATTACTTCGGCAAATCGCTGGCGGACGGCTTCAGCAAGCTGGAGCGCAGCGTCGCGGCGGGAGATCGGCTTCATGCCGATCGACGGCGTCGGGCTGCATCGCATCTGGTGGATCGGTGGCCGCCATGCCTATGCCTCGGCGCACCAGGAAGGGTTCATCAACCATATCCTGGTGGTGATCGACAACGCCGATCCGACCAGACCGGAAAGCGTTGGGCGCTGGTAGCTGCCGGGCATCCATTGTGCCGGTAGCGAAACACCAACAGCCGCTGCGGCAAGATTTGGCCTATATCGGGATGCTGAATGGGCGCGCGCCCGAAAATCCCGTGACGATCGGCACAGTGCCGATCGCGAAGCGTGAGAACTTCCACAATAAGGGAGGAAAATTCGGGACGCACAATCTGCACGAGAACCGGCCTGGCTCGTTCCAGTCCGAGGGGATAATATTCGCCACCTATCACAACGCCGGCGTGCGGGTATTCGACATCAGCGTGGCGATTACGTACCGCCGGCTCCAGAACGCGCGGTGGACATCCGTCTCGGCGGCGCACGCGTGGTGCAATCGACCGATGTGCTCGCCGCCGCCGATGGCACGCTGTTCGTTATCGATACCAACAGCGGCCTTGACGTCCTGGCTTACGAAGCTTGATATTTCAGGGGGTACGCCGAGGCGCGGACCACGATTGTGTGAGTCCCGTCGCCGCCACGAGGAATAATTCGGCAGGGTTTGACGTTCTCTGAAAATTCGCTATAAGCTTGGTCACTAACGAAACTTTGTACAATCGGCCCGGGGTCTAACCTCAGCCACAACAGGGAAGGAGGGCGGCCGTGGGTAGCATGAGCCGACGTTCAGTGCTTTCAGGATCCGTAGCTGTAGCGGCGGCGAGTGCCTTGTCGCGTCCGTATATTGCCAACGCCCAGGCGAAAACCGCCACAATCTGGATCAACCAGGGGTTCATTCCCCAGGAGGACGAGGCCGCCAAGAAGGTATGCGAGGACTATATGAAGTTGAGCGGCAACAAGCTCGACTACAGCATCCTGCCATTCATGGCGCTGAACCAGAAGACGATCTCCGCGCTGACCAGCGGCGACGTTCCGGACCTGGTGTTTCACGATGCACCCTCGTCGATCCTGCCGCAGAACGCCTGGGACGACAAACTGGTCGACGTAACTGACGTCGTAGCGCCTTATGAGTTGCAGCTTTCCGGTACCGCGAAGCTTGGCTCAACCTTCTACAACAAGGCGGCCAAGAAGCGCAGCTACTACCTGTGCCCGATCAAGCAGGGCGCGACCCCGTTCCACATCTGGGGCGACCTGGTCGATAAGGCGGGCCTGAAGATGTCGGACATACCCAAGGACTGGAACGGGGTATGGACATACCTCAAGCAGGCTCAGGCGCCGCTACGTGCCAAGGGGATGCGGAAAGTCTACGCCTGTGGTCTGCAGATCACCACGGTCGGACCGAACGACGGCAACAACCTGTTCGCGCATTTCCTTATCGCCAATGGCGGCGAGGGTATCGTCACGTCGGACGGCAAATTGCACACGGACGACCCGAAGATTCGCGAGGCGGCAATCAAGTCGGTCGAGTTCATGACGAACCTCTATAAGGAAGGTGTGGTGCCGCCGGAGGCGCTGAGCTGGAATGACGCCGACGACAACAACGGCTACCACGAGAAGCTGTTCGTGATGGACTTCGACGGCACGCTGTCAACTGAGCTGGCGATGATCAAGGATAAGCAGGCCTTCTTCCATGACATGCAGACAGTAGCTCCGCAGCTAAAGAATGATGGCACGCCGATGAAGACCCAGGTCAACGCCGGCGGGGGCTTCATTCCGAAGGGTGCCAAGGGCGTCGAGGTTGCCAAGGACTTCATGAAGTACTGGATGCAGCCGAAGGTGATGAACGAGAACCTGAAGGGAGGCCTTGGCCGTTGGGTGCCGGCGATCCCGCAGATCGTGCACGACGATCCGTTCTGGCTCAGCACCGAGATGCCGTGCCTGAAACCCTATGTTACGGAAGCCGTGCTGAATCCGACCCTGCCCGTTTACGAGGGGTTCTCGCCAGCCTGGGGCCAAGCCAACGCCGAACAGCTCTGGGGCCAGGCTCATGCTGACGTCATCAAGAATGGCATGAAGGTGGCGGACGCCGTGGACAAGGCGTTCAAGCGTTGCGGGCAGATCTTCGCACAAGTGAAATACGACTGATACCAGCGAGGCGAACATGAGCGTCACACAGCAGACACTTGCGGTTGGACGGGGTCTCGCTGCGGCGCGCCCTGCGCGGCGCGCATGGCACGGTGGACTGCACGGCTCGGAGTACATCTGGGCCACCGCCTTCGCGCTGCCTTACGTGGCGATATTCTTCGCGTTCGTCCTCTATCCGATCGCCTATGGGCTGTATCTGGGCGGCCAGACACAGCTCTACAGCCAGTTGTTTGCCGATCCCCGCTACTTCACCGCGGTGATCAACACGTTGCTGTATGTCGGCATCGGCGTGAACCTGAAGATGGTCCTGGCATTCCTGCTGTCAGGCTTTTTCATGCGCAAGCGCTGGTGGATCAAGGCGCTGTTGGTGATCTACATCCTGCCGTGGGCGACGCCGGCGCTGCCCGCCTACATCTCGATCCACTGGTTGCTGAACGGCCAGTGGGGCATGCTCAACAATGTGTTGTGGATGCTGTTCGGCATCGACGGCCCGGTCTATCTGAACTCGCATTGGATGGGGCTGGCCAGCAACATCGGTGCATACATCTGGAAGAACATGCCGTTCTGGACGGTAATCCTGCTGGCCGGCAGGATGGCGGTCCCGCAGGAGCTCTATGAAGCGGCCGAGGTGGATGGTGCAACCGGCCTGCGCCGGTTCGCGCATGTGACATTGCCGCTGATGGCAAACCTGTATCTCGTCTGCACACTGCTCGACACCATCTTCGCTCTCGGCGACTTCAACGCGACGTATTTCGTCTCCGGCGGTGGTCCGGCGATGTCCACCGAGGTCCTCGCTACACTCGGGATCCGTTACGCGTTCACCACAGCGTTGCCGCGTCTCGGCGTGGCCGCGGTGATGACGTCCTTGCCCTTGCTGATCCCGCTCGTGTTCATCCTGATGCGAAAGCTCCGTATGAAGGAGGTGCAGTTGTGAGCGCCACAGTCGCCGGCCGCCGGCGCCAGTCCAAGCTGCACTACCAGGTGCAACGCTTCATCGTCGAGGCGGCCTGCGTTGTGCTTGGTTTTGTACTCGTCGTCTGGTCCATCACGCCGATCTATAATATGATCGTGATCGCGCTCGACAGCCACGATGACGTGTTCAGTGGGGCGGTCTGGCCGGCGAACCCGTCGCTGGAGAGCTTCCGCGTCGTGGTGACCGAGGATTTCTGGTACCTGGCGAATTTCTGGCATCAGTTCGGCAACAGCTTCTTCGTCGGCCTGATGACGATGTTCCTGACCTTGCTGATCGGCTCGCTGGCCAGCTTCACGGTCGGACGCCTGCATCTGCGCAATGGCTGGATGCTGACCAATGCGGCGTTGATGACCTACGTGATCCCGGCATCGTTTCTGGCGATCCCGTTCTATCGGATCATGCAGATTTATGGCCTCTCCAACCACCTCTGGGCGGTGGTCGCTGCGATAACGACGTTCGCTACCCCATACGCGATCTTCATCTTCTCGCAGTATGGCAAATCCATCCCGATGGAACTCGACGAGTTGGCGCGTATCGATGGCGCCAACCCGTTCCAGATCTACTTCCGCATTTACCTGCCGTTGATGGCGCCGGCATTGGTTGCCGTGGGCACCTATGCCTTGCTTCTGGCGTGGAATGAGTACCTGTACAACTTCCTGATGCTGTCCACGCCGCAGAGCATGACAGTTGCCGTCGCCTTGGCGCAATTCCTCAACAGCGATGAATTGCCGTGGAACTTCATGATGGCCACCGCTATCATATATGCACTGCCGCCAATGATCCTGTACTATGGCTTCCGCCGTTACATGGCGGCAGGCCTGACGATGGGTGGCGTGAAGGGGTAAGCGCCACCGCCGCGGCGACGCGGAGGTGTGACAATGAGCAGTACACATCAAGCCCTCGGGTTTGGCCAGCCCTTGACGAGAAGCCGTTCGCGGCTGCCCCGCTGGCGTGCCCGACTGCAAGGCTCAGACACGACCTGGGCGATTGCCTTCGTAGTCCCATACGTCGCGGTTTTCGCAGCCTTCGTCATCTATCCCGTGGTGTTCGGCCTTTGGATGGGTCGCGACCCGGTCCTCTACGGCGTGCTGTTCACCGATCCGCTGTACGTGACCACCGCCATCAATACGCTGCTGTTCGTCGCGGTCGGGGTGAACGTGCAGATGTTCCTGGCGTTCCTGCTGTCCGGCTTCTTCATGAACCGAAGCTGGTGGGTCAGGTCGCTGCTGGCCATCTTCCTGGTGCCCTGGGCATTGCCCGCGCTGGTCGTGTTCACCTCCATTCATTTCATGCTGGTCACCCAATGGGGCCTGCTCGACAGCCTATGGCGTGCGGTGACCGGCGAGGATGGCCCGCTGTTCTTGACATCGCAGTGGATCGCCATGTCGGCGAACATCGTCGCCTTTATCTGGAAATGGACGCCGTTCTGGACGCTGATCTTCCTCGCCGCCCGGATGTCGATCCCACAGGACATCTATGAGGCGGCCGACATCGATGGCGCCTCCGGCTTCAAACGCCTGATCCACGTGACGTTCCCATTGCTGGCGAACGTCTATTTCATCTCGACCCTGCTCGCCACGGTCTGGGCACTTGGCGACTTCCCCACTGTGTATTTCGTGTCCAGTGGAGCCCCGGGCAGACAGACCGACGTGCTGGCCACCTATGGCTTCCACGAGGCATTCGATTTCGGCTACCCGAACCTCGGCGTAGCGGCGATGATGTCGGCGCTGCCGGTGCTGATCCCGCTGGTGATCCTGCTGATGCGGCGGGTCCAGACGCGAGGGGTGCAGCTATGAGCATTGCACTGACGTCGGGGCAACCGACATTACGGCCGCGCTACCGCCAGCGGCGGCAGTTGGCGAAGGCAGGAGCGATCGTACTCGGCGTTGGGCTGCTGATCTGGACGCTGCTGCCCGTCTACAACATGCTGCTGATGGCGCTCGATGCCGACGCCGACGAGTTCACCGGGAGCATCTGGCCGCCTGATCCCAATCTGGACAGCTTCCGTTCCGTCTGGACCGAAGATTACTGGTTGATGGACCACTTCTGGCACCAGTTCGGCAACAGCATCTACCTTGGCTTTGCGACTATGGCACTGACCGTGCTGATTGGCTCGCTGGCAAGCTTCTCGCTGGGCCGAATGCACCTGAAGCAAGGTTGGATCGTCAGCGACGTTGCATTGCTGACCTACGTCCTGCCGACAGCGTTCCTGGCCATCCCCTTCGTCCACATCATGCACAAGTACGGGATGTCGGACAGCCTCTGGGCGGTGGTTGCGGCGCAAGTGACGTTCGCCACACCCTATGCGATTCTCATCCTGCACCAATACGGCAAGCTGATTCCGACCGAACTGGATGAATCGGCAAAGATTGACGGCGCATCGCCGTTGCAGGTGTATCTGCGCATCTATCTGCCGCTGATGGCGCCCGCGCTGGTCGCGGTTGGCGTCTATGCACTGCTGCTGGCGTGGAACGAATACCTGTACCAATACCTGTTGCTGTCATCGACCCGCAACATGACGGTTGCGGTGGCGATCGACCAGTTCTTCGACAGCGATGAAGCGCCGTGGAACTACATGATGGCGATCGCCATCATCTATTCGTTGCCGCCGATCGCGATCTATTTCGCACTCCGTCGATATATGGTGGCGGGCCTGACCATGGGTGGCATCAAGGGGTAGGCTGGCCGCCAGCCACTCCGGGGCGTGCACCGTGACTGATGCCCGAGCTTACATGACGGACGATGCCGTCCCGACCAACGGCCATCTGCTCGGCGGCCGGGTCCGCTATGCCCAGCCCCGGCAGGGGTTCCGCAGCGGCATCGAACCTGTGCTGCTGGCGGCTTCGGTGCCAGCCAAGGCAGGCGAGCGCGTGCTGGAAGGTGGCTCAGGAGCGGGCGGTACCCTGCTCTGCCTCGCCGCGCGGGTAGCCGGGCTGCAGGGGATCGGTATTGAAGTGGACGAGTCGCTGGTGGCACTCGCTGCGCAGAACGCCGCGGCCAATGCGTGGCCTGGGCTGCGTTTCCTCGCCATCGATTTGGCATCGGCGCCCGAACTGGGACGGTTCGATCATGCCTTCGCCAATCCTCCGTATCACATGGCGGGTGGGACACCGTCGCCCGATCCGTCACGCCAGGCGGCAAAGCAGGGCGCCGCCGGGCTGCTCGCTACCTGGACCGCCGCACTGGCTCGCCCGCTACGGCCCCAGGGCACTTTGACCCTCATACTGCGCGCGTCCCTGCTGCCGGAGGCCATCGCGGCGTTCGCCGCCGCCGGATGCCAGCCCACCGCGATGCTGCCGCTATGGCCGAAAGTCGGCGTGACGGCGAAACTGATGCTGGTGCGAGGGATAAAGGGCGCCAATGCACCATTCCGCGTGCTGCCCGGGCTCGTGCTGCATGAGGCCACCGGCGGCTTCACGCCGGAAGCCCAGGCAATCCTACGCGGCGGTCGGGGGCTGGAGCTTTAGAGCGAGTCGTCGTCGGTGCGTGGATGGCGCAGGTGCCAAAGGCGTTCATGCGCCGCGACGAGGCTTTCCATGTTGCGTCGCCTGGTACCGTCGGGCGTCAGCGGCCGGCGGGTCAGCATCATCTCCAGGATGTGCAGCAACTGTTCTGCCACCTCGAAATCAGCCTGGTCGCAGGCATGATGGAAGGCAATCAGGATCTTGTCCGACAGGCGTCGGGTATAGCGAGGCGGCCCGCCGCCTCCGCTTTCGCGTCCGACCGGTTCATCCGCCTGGTTCGCCGTGTCCCCTAGCGTGGTCCCCATAAGTTCTCGCCCCGTCCGATAGCCGCTCTATCGCCGGCCGCGCAGGCCGCCAGCGAGTGATCAATCAGACAAGCGTCTGCACCACTTGGCTGAATTCTTCGTCATATTTACGCGACGCGCGCGTTACTTGTCTGACAATCCCCAAGCCAGACGATACTTTTGTTCCGTAGCGCTGAATTATGCCGCATTTCAAGATCGCAGACAAGGGTTGCGTCTTGGAACCAGCAGTTGATCGCAAATTCTGGATGGTTTGACCGGTCCAACACAATCTGGGCATTCAGCCTGATGCGCCGAGTACCGCCACCGCCACTTCCCCCGAAGGGACGCCGGGGTTCGCTTCCCCGAAAGCTTCCTCCCATGTGCCGGTGGTGGATGCCTTGCTGTATTCGGTGGCGCGGTTTTCGAAGAAATTGGCGTGCTCGACCGCGTTCAGCATCTCGTCGAGCCATGACAACGGATTTTTCGCCACGTGAAATAGCGGGTTGAGCCCGAGTTGCATCAACCGACGATCGGCGATGTAGCGAATGTATTCCTTCACCTCGCGAGAGGTCAGACCTTCGACCGCACCCTGTTCGAACGCGAGGTCGATGAAGGCGTCCTCATGATCGACGATTGTGGCGCAGGTGAGGTAGATGTCGCGCTTCAATTCCTCCGTCCAGATTTCCGGATTTTCCTGCACGAACGTGCGGAACAGCGTGATGATCGACATGCAGTGCAGCGTCTCATCGCGCACGGACCAGGAGATGATCTGTCCCATTCCCTTCATTTTACCAAACCGTGGGAAATTCAGCAGAATGGCAAATGACGCGAAAAGCTGCAGCCCTTCCGTGAATGCGCCGAATGCGGCGAGCGTCTTGGCGATCTCATATTTCGAGTCGACCGTGAAACTCTGCATGAAGTCGAATTTGTCCTTCATCTCCTTGTATTTCAGGAACGCCTGATACTCGATTTCGGGCATGCCGATGGTATCGAGCAAATGACTGTATGCGGCGATATGAATCGTCTCGATGTTGGAAAACGCCGACAGCATCATCAGCACTTCGGTCGGTTTGAATACGCGGGAGTAATGCTTCATGTAGCAGTTGTTCACCTCAACGTCGGCCTGGGTGAAGAACCGGAAGATCTGGCTCAGCAGGTTGCGCTCGGCTGCCGTCAGGTTGCGGTGCCAGTCCTTCACGTCGTCGGCCAGCGGCACTTCTTCCGGCAGCCAGTGCACGCGCTGCTGAATCAGCCAAGCCTCGTATGCCCATGGGTAACGGAACGGCTTGTAGACCGGGTTCTCGGTGAGCAGGTCGAACTGCACCTTGTGTTCGTCGGCGGAGCGGGTGATGCCATCCATGACTGCGTCTCCGATAAACCCAATGGTGTCAGAACTATGGAATGTAGGCCTCGATAGGGGCTGACCACACAATGTAGTAGGTGCTAGTCAGCATGGCAAGCTCCTCGCCGATCAATCGAGGTGCCTTCACGCCCCTCCGACGCAGTCAGAAGCGTTCCTCCCCGCGGTGGCGGAACGCGTCGGGGAAGTCGCGGTACAGCGCGAAGACGGCATTCCGCGCCAGCGAGTTGACAGCGAAATGAAAGCCCTCCACCGGGTCACGCCGGCCGGCGACACGCTCGAATGCCTGTTCGAGCTGGGCGAGATCCTTCACCTCGATCATGATGTGGAACTCGCCGAGGCCGGGCGCGCCGAAACCGAGCTTGCGGCGGGTCAGGCGCCAGCCTTCGATCAATCCCTGTTCCTTCAGGTGGCCCATGTAGGTGGCCACGCTTTCCGCGAACGCCATGTCGCTGACGCCGGGTTTGAGATCGCACCATGCGTGGTAGATGTCCAAGCCGACCTCCTTCAGTGCTTGATGGCGGCGGCGATCACCGCGGCGATCGGCACCGAGATCCCATCGGCGGCGCGATGACGCGCTGCGTTCCGTTCGATGTCCGCGATGATGGCCGGCATGGCGGCGTTTGGCTGTGCTTCAATCATTGCGGCCATCCGCGCGGTGCCGGCCCGCAGCGCCGCGACGAGTGCCTCGGCGTTCGGGTGGTGCCACGTCGCGCGCACCAGTTCGGTCGTGCAATCGGTGAAGCCGACCTGGCGCAATGCATTCGCGCACTGCTCCGCTGTGCTGAAGCAGCCGCCCGGACGAGGCGCCTGTGATGCCGCCGGATCGCCGTGCCGAGCAATCGCGTCGAACAGCAACTTCCAGGCGATATTCTCGCTCTGATCAGCCCAGAAGCTGAAAGCAACACGGCCGCCATTGCGCAACACGCGGTGCGCCTCGGCCAACGCCAGCGCCGGCCGCGGCACGTGATGGATGCCGAAGTTCGCCACAACCGCGTCGAATTCACCGTCCGCGTACGGCAGCGCTTCGGCATCGCCATGATCGAAGGTGATTGCGGCGTGACGGGCCCGCGCAATCGTCAGCATGGCGGACGAGAAGTCAACGCCGGTCGCTGTCGCACCCCGCGCGCTGGCGTTGGATGCGACGATGCCGGGGCCGCAGGCGATGTCCAGAAGGCGCGTGCAGCGGAAAACATTAGCCGCGTCGAGCAACGCGTCGATGAACGGTCGCGTCGCACTGGCGAACGTCGATTTGTACACGGTGGCGGCCCGCTGCCACCGACCGTGCTCAAAGGCACGCACTGCTTCGGGGTCGAATGACATTGCCAGAGGTTTCGCCAAGTTCAACAGCTTTCACACAGAGGACACCGAGGAACACAGAGAGCCACTGAGGTTTTAGTAAGCGCCGCGCGAAGCGCATCCATCCTTTCTCAGTGGTTCTCTGTGGTCCTCGGTGCCCTCTGTGTGAAACCTTGACAATCTTACGAACTAAGCCGCCGCGCGGTCGGCGAACATCTTGTCCAGGTTCTCGCGGCTGATCATTTTGGTATATTCGGCCAGCATGTCCGGCGTGGCGACTTCAACCATCACCCGGTTTTCCAGCCAGAACTCGATGACGTGGAAGAACGGCGGACGCCCCGGTGCACCGCGGCCGAAATAGCGTGTGCGCCAGCCCTCGCGTTCACCGATCCGCTCGACTGTAGCCCGATCGACCGGTACCGACAGCAGCAGATGGAACGGCACATAGCCGGGCGTCGCGTCATAGTTCGCGCGCACCTGCGCATCATCACGGGTGCCGGGCACCAGGGTAACGCCCTCCGGATAGACCTCGATCATCGAGCCGTGCTCGTCCCCGCTCACCGCCATGAATGAATCCGCAACCCCGCCGGGGAACGGATAGCAGCGACCGTTCATCAACTCGGCGAGCACGCCGGCGACATGCTTCGGATCATGCGCGGAAATCGACAGGTGGTGGATCATTGGTTGGTCTCCTCAGTAACTGCGGAAGATTTCCCCGATACGTTCGGGATCGTTCGTTACGGTCAATGCCAGCGCCAGCAGAATTCGCGCCTTTTGCGGGGTCAGGTTGTCGGCGATCAGCAGACCGGCGTTCGCGAGCCTGGTGCCCCGGAAGGTTCGGCCGCTGCCGGCGCGGGTACTTTGTATCACCACGATACCTTGTACCACCGCTTCCTTGAGCGCATCAAAGTCTCCTGGTGGCGTAAAGCCTGGCGCGAAGCCGGCAGACACGATGCCCTCCGCGCCGGCGGCAATGAAGGCACGCACCGCGGTGCCGTCACCGCCGGCATAGGCGTATGCGATGTCGACACGCGGCAACGCATCCAGTGCGCGAACGTCGAACTCGGTAGCCGGATAGCACCGGCGCAGCGGCTGTCGATAGAATGCAATTGCGTCGCCATCGGCATGGCCGAGTACACCGAAATCTGCGGAACGGAACGTCTGCAGCCGCGCCGTGGCGGTTTTCGTCACCTCGCGTGCTGCCTGGATCTCGTCGTTCATCACCACCAGCACGCCCATGCCTCGCGCCTCCGGGCTGGCGGCGACGCGAATTGCGTTCACCAGATTGAGCCCGGCATCGGTGGACAAGGCACTGGATGGCCGCTGCGCACCGACCAGCACCACCGGCACCGACACCTTCAGCGTCAATGTCAGGAAATACGCAGTTTCCTCCAACGTCGCCGTGCCGTGACCGATGACGATGCCGGCCAGGTCCGGATGCTGCGCCACCAAAGTCTCGCACAGCAGGACCAACGCCTTCCAATCGGAAAAATCGATGGCGGTGCTGGGGATGTTGCGATAACGCACCGGCAGCACATCGGCCACCAACGCGGTCTCCGGCCACCGAGCGATGAGCTCGTCGGCGTGCATGACCTTGCCGGTCGCGCCATAGTCCTGCAGATCGAGCGGCCCCACGCCGATCGATGCGATCGTGCCGCCCGTACCGATGAAGGCGACCTTCGGCTTCATGCGACAATGACGCCGACCGCATCCGCCGCATCCAGCACCGGCGGACGACGCATGTGGAACTCGGTGTCGCGCTGATACGCGTCAGCCACCTTCAGCACGCGCGCCTCGGCGAACGGCCGTCCGGCGATCTGCAAGCCGATCGGCAATCCATTCGGATCGAAGCCGCAGTTCAGGCTCACCGCCGGCAGGCCGAGGTAGTTGAACGGGCGCGTGTTCGCCGATACGGCCATGAATTTCGCCTCGGTGCCTGGCGGTCCGTGGTCGATATCGGTTTCCGCCAGCGTCGGCAGACACGTGCGGATTGTCGGCGTGACCAGCACATCGACCTTTGCGAACACCTCCTTGGCGAAAGCGCGCAGCACCGGGCCGCGACGCGCCAGCGCCTCGACGTAGTAGGTCGCCGGGATGGCATACCCGCCATACATCCGGCCGCTGATATGGATGCCGTACTCCCCGGCCCGCTCGCGCATCCATTGCGCATGGATCGTTGCAGCCTCCACGCGCGATATGATGCCGCCGTATGTGGTGACCGCATCCATCACCGGCAGCGCGATACGATGCACCAACGCACCGCGCGCCATCAGCACCGCAAGCGCATGCTCCAGCGCATCCAGCACCGGCGCATCCACCTCCTCGAGGAACCAGGTGGACGGCACGCCAATGCGCAGCCCGCGAATGTCGCCATCGAGCGCGGCTTCGTAATCCGGCACCGGCTCGTGCGAGCTGGTCGGATCGCGTGGATCGCGCCCCGCGATCAGTGTCATGATGCGGGCACAGTCGCGCGCAGTGCGTGCCAGCGGCCCCACGTTGTCGGCGCTGAACGACAGCGGCATCACGCCGAAGCGCGACACGCGGGTCTGCGTCGGCTTGATCCCGGTGACGCCGCACGCGGCGGCCGGCAGGCGGATCGATCCGCCTGTGTCGGAACCCAGCGCCGCATAGTTGAACCGCGCTGCGACGGAAGCGCCGGAGCCGGACGATGATCCGCCAGTGATGTATGGCAGGTTCCACGGATTGTGGCAGTCGCCGAACGCACGATTGTGACCCGTCGGATTCTGCGCGAATTCCGCCATGTTCAGCCCGCCGAATTCGTAAGCGCCGGCCGCATGCAGCTTCTCGATCACGGTCGCGGTCACGCTTGGACGCCAATCCTTGCGAATCGCCGACCCACACGTGCTGAGCCGCCCCGCCTGGTAATACATGTCCTTGTGCGCCAGCGGCACGCCGTGCAGCGGCCCCAGCCACGCCTTCTCCCTCACCGCGCGATCCGCTGCCCGCGCCGCCTGCTCCGCGCCTTCGCGGTCCAGCCAGATCGTCGCGTTCAGCCTGGGATTTGCCACCTCCAGATTGGCCCAGCAGGCGTCAAGCAATTCCATCGACGTCGCCTCGCCGTTGCGCACCGCATCGGCGGCCTCGACCAGCGAGAGATCGGCCAGTTCGGTCATGGCACTCACTCCTTCGTGTCGTGCAGCGCCGTTTCGAAGCTCGCGGGTTCGTCCTCGAACACCAGCGTGCCGCGCAGCGCCTCGAATGCGCGGATTGTCGAAATCAGGTCAGCCGCCATCCGCCGAGCCGGATCGTTCGGCGCGGTTATGCCATGCCATCGCGCAATCGTTGCCTCAACCTCGGCTTCGAACGGGTCCATGTGTGTCTCCCCGGTTTTGTGGCCAGTATGCCAGGGAGACGGATCGAGCGACATGCCAGATGAGCTGCGGCACCCCATACCAAGCGACGCGGTGTTCGAGACCGACGTGCCGGCGCGACTCGACCGCCTGCCGTGGAGCCGGTTCCACTGGCTTGTGATCGTGGCACTCGGCATCGCCTGGGTGCTCGACGGGCTGGAGGTCACTATTGTCGGCTCGCTGTCCGGCGCGCTGACCGAAAGCCCGGTGCTGCATCTCACCGGCGCACAGGTCGGCCTGGCCGCCAGTGCCTATCTGGTCGGCGCAGTTGCCGGGGCTTTGTTCTTCGGCTGGCTGACCGACCGCCTGGGCCGCAAGAAGCTGTTCAGCATTACCGTGCTGGTCTACCTGGTCGCCACCATCGCGTGCGGCCTGTCGTGGAACTTCTGGTCGTTTGCGCTGTTCCGCATGCTGACCGGTGCCGGCATCGGCGGCGAATACGCCGCGGTAAATGCCACGATCCAGGAACTCATCCCGGCCCGCCGCCGCGGCTTCACCGATTTGGTGGTGAACGGCAGCTTCTGGCTGGGTGCCGCGGTCGGCGCGATCGGTGCCCTGGTGGTGCTCGATCCGGCGGTGATGCCGGCGGAATATGGCTGGCGCTTCGCCTTCATCATCGGCGGCGTGCTGGGTTTCATCGTGCTGCTGCTGCGCCGCTTCCTGCCGGAGAGTCCGCGCTGGCTGATGACCCACGGCCATTCGGAGGAAGCCGAACGCGTCGTGGCGGAGATCGAGCGACGTGTCGAACGGGAAACCGGTCGCCCCCTGCCTCCGGTGCCGTATCAATCGCTGCGGCTGCGCAAGGACGTCCGCTCATGGTTCTTCATCGGCATGCGCGCGCTGTTCACCGACTACCGCCGGCGCGCCGTACTTGGCATCGCCCTGATGGTGGCGCAGGCGTTCTGCTACAATGCCGTGTTCTTCACCTACGCACTGATCCTGACACGGTTCTACGCGATCCCATCCGCCGACATCGGCTGGTTCATGCTGCCGTTTGCCGCCGGCAATTTCCTGGGTCCGCTGGTGCTGGGCAAGCTGTTCGACACCCGCGGCCGACGCTTCATGATCACCGCCACATACGCACTCTCCGGCATCCTGATGGCGATCACCGGCTGGCTGTTCGCGCTCGGTGTGCTGGACGCCGTGCAGCAGACGATCGCCTGGACGGTGATCTTCTTCGTCGCTTCGGCCGCGGCGAGTTCGGCTTACCTCACGGTCGGTGAAAGCTTCCCGCTGGAGATGCGCGCGATCGCGATCGCCCTGTTCTACGCATTTGGCACCGGCATCGGTGGCGTGGTTGGCCCGGCGCTATTTGGCGCATTGATCGAGACCGGTTCACGCGGCTCGATCCTGTGGGGCTACCTGCTCGGCGGCGCGTTGATGCTGGGCGCCGCCGTGGTCGCGGGCGTGCTGGCAGTGCCGGCGGAGCGGCGCCCGCTGGAAGATGTGGCGCCGCCGTTGTCGTCCGTGCAGGCATGAGCCTTGGGTTCCGGCGGGGGATCGATAGCCCTGCCGGCCACAACTTCCGGCACCCTATGTTGGTCTCCTCGGGTCACTGATCGGCCGGCCAGTGCGTGGCGGCATTGGTGGCGTTCAGTCGCCGCCGTCTTGGAGACGAACTGGTTGATAGGATTGTTTTCTGAATTATGTCGAAACTCACTTGCCATGACATACAACCTATAGTTTCATATGTTCGCTCTTCGTTCGTCTATTGAGCGAACCTCAAAAGGAGATAGATCGCAATGGTAGCAAACGCCACCCGACCGGCCAGCAACCGAATTCCCAGCTATTCCGCACAGCGGCCCACCGAGCCGTTCCGCAGCGCCGAGGAGGCATGGTTCTGGACCATGGCGGCGCTTACAGCGCGGCGGGAAGGCGCGCGCTATACCGCCAATCTGGGCCGTATCGGTCGGCCATGCGAGCCGGACGACGTGGTAAAGTGCCTCGATGCGCTCTACCGCCGGCGGCGGATCGACCTCGTCCATGCCCGCATTCTGCGGATCTGGGGTGAGCGCCGGGTCTCGCCGAACCCCGCAAATGCCTGCGAACGCTGCGACTGGCGGTTGTGGCGCGAGGCGATGGACCGGTTGGAATGGCCGTTGAGGGTCAAGGGCATTGTCGCATGATACGGCGCAGTTAACTCGAATTTAGGAAAATAGTCATTGACAATGCCTTCAGCCATTGCCTACATTGATTTTGTCAACGGGCGGATTGCGTCCGTTGACCTTTCTCCTCCTCAAACCTCAAGGGTCGTCGCATAACGCGGCGACCCTTCTTTTTTGCCCGAAGGGACAGCACAGTCATGGCCTTCGCCATTCGCAATCTATCGGTGCTCGCTTACGCCAACGGCTTCACGCTCTGGCATTACAAGGCCGGCCGCGACGCACTCGACAAAGTGGAGACGCATGATTTCTTCGCCGATGCGGCCGACATGCTGGCCGAAGGCGACATGATGATGGTCTCGGCGCCCGACGGCGGTCGCGTGCTTTGCGTAGCGCCTGGCGCCACAGGCGAGGTCGCAACCGCCCGGTTGGCGTAGCGCTGGCGCCAGGCTGCCGCGTGGGTGACAATCCGCGCGTCATCCCCACCAGACAGGCGCTTCCGGTTGACGAGACCCACGCTGCGGCATCTCGTCACCATCCCCGAGAGTCAACGCCCGTCATTTCGGCTACACCCCATCACCCCTGCGCAAGCGGGGACCAAGGGCTTCTTTAGCACCTCGCGTGTATGCCGAACCGATCCGGCCGCGGTAATTTCGTAGCGCCCATCGTCCCGCCGCCGGGCCAGATCCATGTTGGCCAACCGCGCCAGGCAGGGATCGTCCTGCAATCCCGAAGGACGGCCCCCTGGCCCGCAAAGGCTCAGCCGGTGCAACGCCGACCGGCAGCATGTCTCGAGATACGGTTCATGCGACACGGCGCCATCGTCGGGCTGCTACGGCGCGGTGGCAATGGCCAGGTCACCGGCTTCCAACTTCGCGGTGTTGCGGGCATAAGCCCGGCCACGCATGACCCCCGGCATCGCATCGTCCGTGCTCCCGCTGCTGCGCTGGATGGATCCGGAGCGGGCGCATGATCTCGCCCTGCTGGCGTTGCGCCTCGGTCTGGCAGGCAGTGCGTCCGAACCAGACGATCCGGCGCTGGCGATCGAAGTGATCGGACGGCGATTTGCCAACCCGATAGGGCTGGCCGCCGGGTTCGACAAGAATGCGGTGGCCGTGCCGGCGCTCATGCAGCTTGGCTTCGGCTTCGTCGAAACCGGCACGGTGACGCCGATGCCGCAGGCCGGCAATCCACGGCCGCGGCTGTTCCGCCTGGCGGAAGACCATGCCGTGATCAATCGCATGGGTTTCAACAATGCCGGTCTGCAAGCCTATCTCGCCCGTTTGGAGGCGCGCCCGCGCGGCTTGGCTCTGCTGGGCGCCAATGTCGGCATCAACAAGGAGGGCGCCGATCCTGAGCGGGATTATCCGGCGCTGATCGCCGCGGTCACGCCTCACGCCGATTACGCGGTGATCAACGTCTCGTCGCCCAATACACCAGGGCTGCGCGACCTGCAGGGCGAGGCGCAGTTGCGAGCGATCCTGCGTGCCGTCGCGATACAGGTCCCCGCGCGCCCTCCGGTGCTGGTGAAGATCGCGCCGGACCTGGCCGATGACGCTCTGGCGGCGCTGGTCGAAACCTGCGTGGCCGAAGGCGTCCAGGGACTGATCGTATCGAACACCACCACTGCGCGGCCCGACGGGCTCCGCTCGCCGTACTCGCGGGAGGCCGGCGGCCTGTCCGGTGTACCGCTGTTGCAACTCTCCACCATCGTGCTGGCGCGGGCTTACCTGCTGGCGCGCGGCCGCCTCGCGCTGTTCGGCGTCGGCGGCGTGTCCACTGGACAGGACGCGCTGACCAAGATCCGCGCGGGTGCATCGCTGGTTCAGCTTTACACCAGCTTCGCCTACGCTGGCCCGGCACTGGTCCCCCGATTGAAGCGGGAGCTTGCCGCCTCGCTGCGCATCGCCGGCTTCAGCACGGTCAACGATGCGGTGGGCAGCGACGCGCAACGTCTGGCAGGATGCGGCTGATGGAACATCTTTCAGGCTTTGCTGCCCTCGCCGACCGGTTCGACGGATTCATCCTCGACCTGTGGGGCGTCATCCACGATGGCGTGAACGCCTTCCCGCACGCGGTGGAATGCCTCGCCCAACTGCGCGCCTCCGGCAAACGGACACTGCTGCTGTCGAACGTGCCGCGGCCGAATGACGCGGCGCAGGCGATGATGCGCCGAATGGGCATCCCGGACGACCTCTACACCGACATCCTGACCAGCGGCGAGGCGGTGCGCCGTGCGCTGCAGCGACCGCCCGACCTGTGGTGGGCGGAACTCGGCCAGCGCGTGTTCCACCTCGGACCGGAGCGCGACCGCGGCGTGATGGAGGGTCTGGCGCTGACCAGTGTCGCACACCCCGCAGAGGCAAACTTCGTGCTGAACACCGGCCCCGACGATCACCGCAATCCCACCGATCTCGCCGAATTCGAGTCGGTGCTGCAGGACTGCGCCCGGCACCACCTGCCGATGATCTGTGCCAACCCGGATCTTCAGGTGATTCGCGGTGGCGTGCGCGTGCTTTGCGCCGGTGCGCTGGCAGTACGGTACCAGGAACTAGGCGGCGACGTCCGCTCGATCGGCAAGCCCGACGCGACGATCTACCAGCCCGTGCTGCAAAGCCTCGGGCTGCCGGTCGGGCGCGTGCTGGCGGTCGGCGATGCGCTGCATACCGATATCGTCGGGGCGGCGGGCGTGGACATCGCATCCTGTTGGGTACTCGGCGGGGTGCACGGCGAGGCACTGGCCACCGCGCCCGGCCGCTTCGACGTCAGCAAGGCGGAAGCGGCTGCGAAGTCAGCCGGCGTCGCACCGATCGCGACAATTCCGTATTTCGCCTGGTAGTCGGTTCGGCGGTCAACCCAGCACGGGAGAGCTGCCACGCTGGCCGGCCCGCGGCAGGTCCGCGACCATGCGTGGTCGAGCGCGATGGCGTCCCCTCAGTGCGACAACAGCACCGGCGCAGTCATCTCCGCGATCAACGTGCGTGTGACCCCGCCGAACACCAGTTCACGCGCCCGCGAATGGCCATACGCACCCGAGACGATGAGATCGGCGCCGATATCGGCTGCGTAGGACAGCAGGGCCTCACCGTCGGATATGTCCTTGGCCACGGTGTGCGCCGCTTCGGCCTTCAGGCCATGACGCGCCAAATGGAGGGCGATATCGGCCGCCGGCACGTCGCCATGGCCGCCGATGCCGCGTTGCGGGTTGATCGCCAGCACGGTGACCTGCTTCGCCCCAGTCAGCAGTGGCAAAGCGTCGTTGAGGGCACGCGCCGCCTCGCGGCTGGCATTCCAGGCGACCAGCACGCGCTCGCCGATGGTCGGGAAATCGCCGGCGAACGGCACCGCCAGCACCGGTCGTCCCGACGTCATGACCGTGGTTACCGTGATCGCATCGCCATCCTGCGGTTGATCCGGATTGGGCTGGCCGACGACGATCAGATCGGCGTAGCGGCCGTGCAGCGCAACAGTCGCCGGCGGATTGCCTTCGACCAGACGCCACTCGCCTTCGATGCCGTTGCGCCGCAGGCAGTCGCGAAACGCCGCTTCGACCGGCTCTGCTGCCGCAGCCGCCTCCGCGCGCATGCGATCGACGATCTCTTCTGGATTGGCCGGCACTAACGGCATGGCCGCGCCATAGAAATAGTTGGCCGAGGGAATGTCGATCGCGTGCACGCCGGTGAGATGCGCGCCATGTCGTGTCGCCAGGTTGGCGGCCAAGGCGAGCCGCACCGCGCTGCGTGGCGTGACGTCCAAATGCACCAGGATGTCTTTCAGAGCCATCGGCCGTCCCTCCCTGTCGCTACGTTCCAGCAAGCATATACTCGATTGCGCAGCCGAACATATTGATCTGGATCAGACGCCGGGCACGCCGGCGCCTATTGCAGCGGAACCCGCAAGGTCAGACCAGGGGTCTGGATCGGACGCCTCTCCTCGCTGGTTTGGAAGCGGGAACCAGGCGAATAGCCAAGACTCCTGTCGTAGCGATCCACCCGGAAATTGCTGATGCCAACTTCCGTACGTTGCGGGCCAGCCGCCAACGGTCCGGCGGCATCGGGATCCGGCACCGGTGCCGATTGATCCACCGGCCGATGCGTTGGCGGCAGCGGCGGTAGCGGCAAGGAGGGCGCCGGACTGGCACCTGCAGTGACGACCAATACCAACGCGGCCCAGCGGGCGCGCATCACGCGGCCGACCCGGTCGCCGGTTCCGCCAGCCGCACGGTACCGCGCGGGCCACTGGCTGGATTGCCGGCTGGCATGCCGAGAGGACCAGGGCTGGCGTTGCGCCATGCGTCAAGCGCCCAGCGCACCGATGGAAACGCGATCTCGTCACGCGGTATTTGCTGCCAGGGGAACAGGGCGACCTCCAGGCTCTCGGGCCCAGCGGCGAAGCGTGGCGCGCCGGCAGAGGCAAATCGACCCCGAAAGATTACTTGCACCTGGCCGATCCGGCTGATGGTGAACACGCCAAGAATGCCATCCAACACGATTTCGGCCTGGGCTTCCTCCCATGCCTCCCGCGCGGCGCCCTCCTCGAGGGTCTCGCCGTGTTCCAAATAGCCGGCTGGCAGGGTCCAGAAACCGAGGCGAGGCTCGATGGCACGGCGGCACATCAGCACAGCACCACCGACCGCAATGACCGAGCCGACCACGACCTTGGGGTTCTCGTAGGCGATATGACCGCAATCGGTACAGATCAATCGCTCGCGATTATCCCCTTCCGGTATTCGGCGGACGAATTCGGTCATGGTCGGAACGTGGCGCGTTCAGCGACCGGGATCAATCCCCGTCCCGCACGACCTATGCCGCGCCGCGAAGCGGCTACAAAGGCTGCCTTTCCCGGGGTGGCCGCCGGTCTCACCCACAACGCCTGTGATCAGACCGACAGATCGAGTAGCGATCCCCGCGGTAGGACCCGGTTCGGCAAACTGCTGCCGTCCCGAGTAGCTGGCGCGACCGCCGAACGCGTCGCCGGCGCTGTAGACTGTTGTTGCAGAGTGCCCACTGCGCGAACCGGCCGGATGGGGCGTGCCTGGCCAAGCCCGGACTGCGCCACACCGCCGGAGAAGACCGCGAGAGTGCTGGGCGACAACATGGGGAGCATAATCGCGCACTGGCATTAAGATTGGTTGAATAGTACTCCCCCGTCGGCGCCCGTTCCGGCCATTTCGATGTGCAACGCCTCCCGCAGCGCTGCGCCGCCTCGATATGCTTCTGCCTCCAGTTCGTCGGACATTGCTGCGGCAGATGCCGGATCGTCCCGCGCGAGCCGCATCAGTGTCCGTGCCCGCGCCTCCAGTGCCGCCATGCCGTATTCCGCGGCCATGCCTGCCATGGCGTGGGCGTGTACGACGGTCTGCTCCGATGCCCCCTGCCGCAAAGCTTCCTGTAACGCGCGCAGACGCTCGGACAGATCAACGAGACAGTCCTCCACCAGGCTCGCCAGCGTGTCGGCTGGCAGGGCCGTGCGAAGTTCCTCCACCCGCGATGCCGACAGGATCGGCGACAGCAGTTGCAGTGCCGCTACGACGGTGACCTCAGCCGTGGTGCATTCGGAGCGGTACGGCCAGACGTGCCGCGAAATCGCGTCGAGCAGTTCCCGTAAACCCACCGGCTTGCCCAGCATGCCGTTCATCCCTGCCGCAGCGCAGAGCGCATGATCCTCAGGGCAGACATTCGCGGTCAAAGCCACGATCGGCACGGTGCCGGCAGGGCCGGCCATGCCACGGATCTGTCGTGCGGTGTCGAAACCGCTCATGCCCGGCATGAAGATATCCATGAAGATCAGATCATACGGCTGGCTGGCCGCCGCGTTGATCGCTTCCTGAGCATTGCAGGCAATGTCGACCAGGTGGCCTTCGCGGCGGAGCAGGGTCGAGGTGACAAGCTGGTTGGCAACAATGTCTTCGACCAGCAGGATCCGCGTATGCGGCAGCTGCCGTCGCGGCCGCACATAGGGGCGGTCCGCCGTCGTGGTGGCCTGACTCGGCAGCGGCCTGATCGGCATGACGAGCCAGAATTCGTTGCCAGCGTCATGGCCGCCGGCGGTCCATATCGAGCAACCGATTTCACCACCCATCAACGCGACTAGCTGCCGGCAAATGGCCAGGCCCAGGCCGCTGCCAACCGGAGCACCGGCACCATCGTGTTCGAGACGGGAGAACGGTTCGAACAAGTGTGCCCGGTCGGCTTCGGGGATCACCGGTCCCCGGTCGCGCACGGCCAGGCGCAACGCTGCCTTACCGCCCTCGCTGCGGGTCTCCGCGACCACCCGCACCTCGCCTGCCACGGCAAATTTTATCGCGTTGGACAGCAGGTTGATCAGCACCTGCCGCAGCCGGCCGGGATCCTCGTAGAACTCGTCGGGAACTCCCTGCGCGATCGACAGACGCAGGCCAATACGGCGTTGGGCTGCCTGGCCGCCGAACATCTCAAGAGTGCTTTCGAGCAGCGGGCGCAGCGCAAACACACTGGGACGCAGTGCAAGCTGGCCCGCCTCCATGCGCGACATTTCCAGGATGTCGTTGATCAGGGCCATCAGCGCGTCACCGGATTGACGCGCCATGTCGAGCAGGACCCGCTGCGTCGCCGCCATCCCGCTATCGGCAAGCAGGCCGAGGCTGTTCAGCAGGGCATTGAGCGGCGTGCGTATCTCGTGACTGACGATTGCCACGAAACGCGACATGGCCTTGGTGGCGGCTTCGGCCCGCGCATTGGCCTCACGCAGCGCATTCTCCGAATGCTTGCGCGCGGTGATCTCGCTGTAGAGGGTGACGAAGCCGCCGTCGGGCAGCCGATTGCGCCGCAGTTCCACCACCGCGCCGTCCGGCCGTGTGCGCTCGACGACCCCGGGGAAGTTGCCGGCGCGAAGGATAGCCATTCGGCGCGCGACCTCCGCCTCGATGTCGACGGCGCCGAACTGGCCGGCTGCCGCCTGGGCCTGCAAAATCGCCTCCATTGGCAGGCCGACGCGCAGCAGGCCGCTCGGCACACCGGCAATCTCGGGGAAGCGCGCGTTCCATTCCACCAGTTGGAAATTGCCGTCGACCATCGCCACGCCGTCCGACATGCCGGAGAGCGTCGCCTCGAGCTGCGCCGCCTTGTCGTCTGCGCGCGCCTTGGCCGTTTCCAGCGCGCTGTTGGCCGCGGCCAGCACCGCCCGCTCGTGCGCGAGCAATACTGCGCGCCGGCGCGCAGCATGGATGACGTAAAGCAGGATCGCCGCCAGCGACAGCAACAGCACGGTGATGCCGCTGGCGAAGACGATGGCCCCTGCCGCCCACGTGTTCGTGAGGTGCATCGCCTCGTCCCGGTCCACGGCGACGACCACAGCAAGGTCACGGTCCGGTACCCGGCTGAAAGCGTGGACGCGCTCGATGCCGTCGGGCGCCGAACGGCCGATCCAGACAGAGTCGGGATGCGCCTGCAACGACTTGAACATGTCGCTGCCGGCGATGCTCGAGCCAGGTTCTACCGGCTTCGATCCCTCGACGAACCCCACAAGACCGTGTTGCAGACCAACCAGCGCAACGATGCCATGCGTGCCGATGTTTGCCGAACGATAGAAGCTGTCGATCGCGTCGAGCCGCAAAGCGGCGACAACGACCCCGGCGAACGAGCCATCAGGATGGTGCAACGGGAGGGCCAGGTTCATGTGCCACGCCCGGATCAGCCGGCCCGACGAGCTGGGGCCGATATACATCCGGCCATCGTCGGAGTTGCGCCCTGACTCATAGCGGAAGTAGTCGCGGTCACCGACGTAGGTGCCGACCGCGTCCGGCATGGTACCGCCTTCCACGATGCCCCGGTCATCGACGATGAACACCGTGGGGCTGAGGGAAGCGAGCAGCACGAGCTGATCGAGCAAGCCCCGCATGCTGAAATGGCTCGGGTCGGCTTGCCAGTCGTGCGCGACAATCCGCAGCGTCTGGTCAACCTCGAGGAACTGCCGTTGCAACTGCTGCTCGAACAATGCTGCCTGATTTGTCACACTGGCAGCGACACGCGCCTCAGCCTCAGCACGCTGGATGCGCGTAGCACTGTACGTGCCGACCCAGGTCAGCGCAATCAACGTCGCGGCGGCTGCGACGATAGCGACGAAACCGACGGCCTCGCTGCCGCTTCTCAGCTTCATTGTCCCGCCATGCACGGAACCAGCCGGATCCTGCTCAAGGATCGCCATCCCATGATCGGTTAAAGCGGCACAGCAGCGAACCGCCGCGAGCCCTGCTTAACGCTTTCGTGAGGCAAAATACAACCATTGGTCGCGGGACCGGGCGACTATTCGTCCTGTCAAGGCGCATGCATGGGCCGCCTGATCGCCCGGCGTGCTCCGCACCCGGACCGATGCGAATGTCCGCCGGCTTGCGGGACGGCCGGACACGGCAACATCCCACCTGCTTCATTTGGCACAATTCTTCGCGGCCCAACTCTTCAAGGGTCACTCTGTGAGGCGCGCACAATGTGGCGAAAATCAAGGTGAAGACCCAGGTCGCCGAGCTCGATGGGGACGAAGTGACCCGCATTATCTGGGGGTTCATCAGGGAAAAGCTCATCCTGCCCTATCTCGACATCGACCTGAAATATTACGACCTGGGCACCGAATACCGTGAGGCGCGGGTGCGGGAATTCAACCTGAAACGGATGTATCGCAGCCCGACTGGTACAGGTCGTGTCGCAGAGTTGGTGGAAATTGGTGTAGCTGGATCTCCGACAGGGTGAAGTTATCGTGTCATGCAGCAAGGTCAATGCATTGAGCGGTCGGCCTCTCGGCAAGTGTTTGCCATCCATCTATCTTGCGCATGGTGATCTGACCGGCGGCAAGCAATGCCCAGAACAGCATGGCGGCGGTCTCCGCCGAGGGCAGCACGGTTTGCGTCTTGATGCGACGCTTGAACTCTGGACTTGCCCCGGTTTCGTGGAGAGTTGTGAGCTTGTGTTCAGCCTATCTGATCTGACGGCAAAGTGTCCTCCTGTTTGGCCATTCTTTGGTTCGACCCCTGGCGGAGCCATTCTTCCGTCCCGACCCGCACAATGGTGCGGCCGTCGCGCACAGCGGCAGTCAAGGACGGCCCCTCTTGGGGCCGCCCGCAGGGCTTGTCCTTGACGGCCGCGAGCACGGCGGCACGCTGCTGTGCGTCGGAATCGACTGCCATTGCCTGATGCCGACGCTCATAGTCGATCGGCGAGAGGTATCCGATAGACGAGTGACGGCGGCGCGGATTGTAGAAGCCTTCAATGAACTGGAAGATGACGCTGCACGCCTCGGCCGGCGTCTTCAACCGGCAGCGTGCCAGCAATTCACATTCGAGGGTTGCGAAGAAACTCTCGCACATAGCGTTGTCGTAAGCGTCTCCGACCGAGCCCATAGAGGGGCGAACATCTGCATCGCGGCAGCGCTGACCGAACTCGATCGAGGTGTATTGTGAACCCTGGTCGGAGTGATGGATCACACCCCGTGGCCGTCGCGTCGCCAGCGCCATGTTCAGCGCATCGAGCACCAGTTGTTTGGCGAGTGTCGTTGCCATCGCCCAGCCGACGATGCGACGGCTGTACGTATCGAGTACCACGGCGAGATAGAGAAAGCCCGCCCAGGTCGGGACGTAGGTGATGTCGGCGACCCACAGCCGATCGGGTGCTGCCGCCGTGAAGTTGCGCTCGACAAGATCCGGCGCCTGACGACCACCGTCCCTGATCGTGGTTGTGACGAATTTGCGCCGACACACACCGGCAAGACCGGCCTGCGTCATCAATCGCGCGACGCGTTTGCGGCCAGCATGGATGCCTTTGGCCGCAAGCTCGGCATGAACCCGTGGCACGCCGTAGGTGCCGCCCGAAGCCTCATGGGCGACACGGATCTCTGCAGTCAGCGCCACGTCGCTCTCCGACCGCCGCGACGGCCGCCGCTTTACCCACGCATGATAGCCGCTGGAGGAGACGCCCAGCAGCCGGCACATTGTGGCTATCGGATACTCGGCCTGGTGATCGCTCACGAACCGGAACCCTTCGCAGGGATCGCGTTCGTCTCCCGAGCGAACCAGGCCGCCGCCTTTGAGAGTATACCCCGCTCCAGCCGAAGATGGCGGTTCTCCCGTCGCAGACGGCTCAGCTCCTCGCGCTCCGCTGTTGTCAGGCCACCATCACCGCGGCCCGCATTGCGCTCGGATTGGGCAAGCCAGTTCCTGATCGATTGCGCCGTCGGTTCGAACTCGCGCGCGAGCTCCTCGGGCGAGCGGCCGGCACGCACCAGTTCAACCATTTGCCGACGAAATTCAGGCGGGTAACCTCGTCTCGTTCTCGACATCGTGGACCCCTCCAACACAAATCGTCCAGTGTCCACGAAACCGGGTCAACTTCAGTCCTCATGCAGCCGTTCGATGGCATTGGTGGTGCGTGCTGACCTCCACTGGCTGTCGGGCAACCGGGAGAAGGTGAACAGCCGGTCTCCGGCTTCCTCCAGGCTGTCGGCAACGGCACGACATTTCAGCCGCCATTTGCGGATGAATGACTTGCGGCGCGTCTCTATCTCCTTCGGCGTGCCGGCGTAGATCATGTCGTTGTAGTCGGCCGAGATCTCTTCATGCAGACGTTCAGGAGCGTGCGCCAACAGGTTGCGGTGCTTGTGCACGGTGCAGCGCTGCACCAGTGCATCGGACCATACCAGGTCAAGCGCCTTCTCCAGCCCCGCCGCGCCGTCGATGATGACGAAGTTCGGTGCTTGCAGGCCGCGTCCGATCAGATCATCGAGCAGACTGCGCCACGCAGCCTCGCTCTCGCCGCCCATGTTGCGCACCGCCAGCAGCACCTTCTGCCCGTCGCGCCGAATGCCAAGCACCACCAGCAGCGAGATTGACGTCGCCTTACGATCCAGCCGCACCCGCACCACCGTGCCATCCAGGATCAGTCGCACAACGTCCTCTTCAGCCAGCGAGCGGTGGCACCACGTCTGCCAGTCCGTCTGCACCTTCCGCCAGGTCCGGCTGACAACATCCTTGCCGACCGCGCCCTTGAACAGCGCTCCCAGCGCCCTTCGCACCCGGCGCGTGTTGGTGCCCGACAGGTAGGCGCCCGCGATCAGCGCCCTCCACCTGCTTCGTCATTCGCATGTAACGTGGCAGCACTTCGCTGTGCCATTCATGGTGCGTTCCGTCGGCTTGGTTCAGCCGTGCTCGCGGTACGCTGATCGTCACGGGACCAAACGAGCCGAGCAAATGCCGGTCCCGCCGTCCATGCCGATACCCGGCCGATCCACCTGCCAACTCAGCTGGCACGCGGCGGCGGTAGCGCGAGCGGCCAAGCGCCTCGGCCAGCTCCGCATCCACCAGTTCCTCAATGAACCCACGAACCCGGTCCCGGATCGCCGCCTCGATCGGATCGAACCAACCAGCTCCGAGGAATTCAGACGACTCCTCCGAGCGGTCCTTGATCTGCTGTTCCATGGTGTAATCTCCCTCGGCGTTTCAGCGTCGAGTCTGGCTCGTTGCACAAGCCGGAGATTAAACCACTCCGAATTTCCACCACTTCCGCGACGGCACCATCTCAATGACGCCTACCCCAAGGCCGCATGATGTTCCTGCTTTGTCGGCTTATGCGTGCCAGGAGAGCGTTTCGTTAGTTCCGGCCATGCCGGGCTCGATGTCCTGTCCGGACCGCGCGACGACGCCCTGGCGAAGCAACTGGTGCGGGAATACGGTTACGCCGGAGAAAAAGTCGTGATGCTGGCGCCGACCGATTGGCCTGTGTACAACCAAATGATGCCGGTCGCGCGCGATCTGTCAGGCTTGGCCTGAACGTGGATTTCCGGCAAATGGACTGGGGGACCGTGGTCACGCGGCGGACCAGCCGCGAACCCGCGGCCCAGGGCGGCTGGAGTTGCTTCATCACCCAGATCGAGGGCGTGGCGGCTTGCACGCCGGGCGGCAGTTTCGAGCTGCGGGGCAATGGCGCCCAAGCCTGGTTGTGGCTGGCCGGACGATGTAGAATCGGAACGTCTTCGCACCGCCTGGTTCGACGCGCCGGATCTGCCGGCGTAGAAGGCGATCGCCGAGCAGGTTCAGATGCGCGCTGGAGACCTTGCCGTGTATTCCCCTGGGGCAACTGTTCCAGCCGACGGTGTGCCAATCCGACATCACGGATATCGTGAGGGCGGCGTTCCCGCTGTTCTGTGGGGTGCGGCGGGGGTAACGGGTTGGGTTCGCCTCCCTGCTCAAACCAAAGCCCCAGGACTCCGAACGTAGTTATCCTTGATTGCATCGGCTGCCCAGCAGGCCAGCATGCCAATCGTCTCGGTGGGGCCGTTCGCGGGGTTTTGCGGGAACGCGCTGCCGCCCACCACGAACAGATTCGAGACGTCCCACGACTGCAGGTATTTGTTGACGACGCTGGTCGATGGATCGCTGCCCATCACGGCGCCCCCGACATTGTGCGTGCTCTGATACCCCACGAGTTCGAAATGCGTGCCCTTGGTCTTGCCGCCCAGGCGCGACCCGTTTATGGCCCGGCCGATCTCGGCACAGCGCTCGTCGATGTACTTCATCATGCGCAGTTCGTTGTCGTTCCAGTCAAACGTCATACGCAGCAGCGGCAGGCCGTACGCGTCTTTGTAGGTCGGGTCGAGATCAAGATAGTTGTGCCGGTAGCTCAGGCAGGTGCCGTGACTGGTGATCGCCATGTTGCGGCGATAGTTGTACGCCACGGCTTTCTTCCATTCGCGGCCCCAGCGCGGCGTGCCCGGTGGCACCACCTTGCCCTTGATCGGCGCCGCGCCGCGCGCCGACGTGTTGACATAGGCGCCGCCGATGAAGCCGAGCGGGCCGCGGTCGATCACGTCGCCGTTGAGTTCGTCGATCGACGTGTTGAGCTGGCCGCCGCCGATGAACGGATTGAACTCGCGATCATCGAAGAACACGTGCACCGTACTGCCTTGCTGATAGGAGTAGTTGCGGCCGACCACGCCTTTGCCGGTGCGTGAATTGTACGGCGTGCCGATGCCCGACAACAGCAGCAGCCGCGTGTTGCTGAAGCAATACGCACCCAGGACCACGATGCTGGCCGGTTGCTCCACTTCGTTGCCGCGCGCGTCGATATAGGTAACGCCGGTGGCCTGTTTGCCGGTGGAATCCGTGCTGACGCGCAGCACGTTGCACAGCGGGCGTAACTCGAAGGTCGGCTGCCGGGCGAGCGCGGGGTGCACCGAGGTGAGCGGATTGGCCTTGGCACCTTGCGCGCAGACATGGCTGGAGCAAAAGCCGCCGCGCGCGCATTCGAGCATCTGGACCCGATACAGGTTGCGGTAGTCCTGCGTCATCGCCGCGGTTGGGCCCTGGAACGGCATATAGCCCAGCGAGCTCACTGCGTCGGCGAACAGCCTACCTTCATACGAGGGCCGGGTCGGCGGGTTTGGATACTCGCGCGAGCGCGGCCCTTCGTGCGGATTGCCGCCTGGCTGGATCTCGCCGTTCAGGTTGCCGGCCTTACCGCCGACGCCAAAGATATGCTCGAACTGGTCGTAGTACGGTTCGACCTCATCCCAGGTGACGCCCCAGTCCTGCAGATGGCAGTCCTCAGGAATGAACGATGCGCCATAGCGTTCCTTGATGCGCGAGTGCATTTCGAAATCATGCGGGAGAAAGCGGCGCGCATTGCCGCCCCAGTGTGCCGCCGTGCCACCGACCATCTCGCCTGGCTTGAATGCGCCCATCTCGCGCATCGGCAGCGCCGTCTGCGCGTCGTTGTTACGAAATGTGATGGTGTCGCGTGCCAGGTTCTGAAAGATATCGCTATGGCGATCGAACTTCAGTTCGTCGTACACATTGGGTTTGTAAAAATCGGTGTTCACATCAAAAGACTTGCCGCGCTCCAGGCACACGACGCTCAACCCGGTGCTGGCCAGTTCCATCGACATGATCGAGCCCACGACACCGCTGCCCACGACAACAACATCGACGGATTTCAGTTTCGTATTCGACATCTTAGCCTTCCTTGTCGCGCCTGATAACAACGTGCTTCGGAAAGCCTTCCGCGTCGACCGGCACCTTCCCGGTCTGGACGTCGAGTACGCTGACGGGTTCGGCGTGGTACGGCTCACTGCTGGTGACCAGGTGGCGGTATTCGCCGCTGGGCAGTCCGGGGAATCCGAGCAGTTTCCAACCCACTTTGTCGCGGTTGCCGCCGTACAGCGGATCGGCGAAATACCCTTCGTCGGTGTTGCGCCACAGCAGGTCGAAGAAGAATTTCGATGACAGCGAAGGCAACGCGATTTCGTCCTTCTCCAATTGCTGGAGCAAGCGCAGTTGCCGGTCACCGGGAAGCTGCGCGAAATTTCGGCCGAACGCAGCCTTGCAGTGCTGGTCGATCTCGCGAATCGCGATACGGTAGACTTCCTGTGGCGTGAAGCGCGATTGATAGCCCTGCTGCGGGGTGCCCTCCATCCATGGACCGCCACGATACATTCGGCCGTGCGTGCCCCAGGAGCCGGCCAATTGGCGGTCGATGTAGACGACCGCGCCGGCATCGCGCGCCCCGGGGGCCAGCTCATCGGTGGGAATCAGATGCTCGACGGCGGCTTCGAGAAAGTGAATCTCGGGCTCCAGCAAATACAGATAGGAAGCCGCGCTCGGGTTGTCGCTCAAGGTCGTCTCCTCAGTTCCCCGCTTCGGGTGTATAAGGTGATCGGGGATTGTCAAGTTAACCGGAAACGGAGCGAATCCGGTCGCTGTATCGGGTGAGCTGGCCTGTGCGGGACCTCACCACTACGATCAGGCCTCAGTGCCTGGGGGCGAGACGGTCGCCTTGCGTAACGTCGCCGTTGAACAACGCCCGATCGCTTAGCAACCTCGCCGTGCCGGCCAATAGCCGGCTCAAGGCAGGGCGGCATGAGCGTCTCGGTCAGCATTCCATCCGAGCTGGCCGCCTGACACCCCGGCCGACCCGACCGGGCGGTGCCAGCCGGATGGATACGCCGCACCCCGTGCGTAAAGGTCCGATGATGGCCGTTGGATCAGTGTGCGATTGTTGGTTGCCATGATATCGGTTCGGCGATCCGATTGGTGAGGTGGCCTTCGACGATCTTGGCGATTGCATCGCGCAGATTGACTTCGGGATTTCTGTGAGACCAGACCAGCGGATCGGGTGATATTGCGACAGTCCACGTCGGGCCCAGATGTGGCGTTTCGGACATCGGCCTTCGATCAGTGCAAGAGCCAGCAATATGTTGCGTGCGTGTTGATCCTTGCTGACCAGTAAGCGCCGCACCTCGGTCACCTCAATCCCGCAACCTCCGCGTAGGCCCTCAGCTCCCGCTCGACATCGTAACCGCTGGTCCCGAAGATGATGCCGGAAGCGCCCCTGGCCTCGAGCTGCGTGAGACGTTCGCGTAGCTCGTCGCGAGTGCCTGTGAAGGTCATCTGTTTGGCGTTGGACACGTCCACCAGCGCGTCGTGGCCGTTTGAAACGTCGAGGTTATGACCGCGATGAACAGAGAGGTGGCGAACATTCTCGTCCACACGTTCGACACTCGCCAGCCACGCTTCGCCGTTCGGCAATTCCTTCACACTTTCCGGATCGGTCGTGTATCTATGGTGATAGGCAAGCGCGATGATCGGTTTGAGGGCGGCCGAGGCGCGCGGCGAGGTGACGTCCTCCCCATCATCGAGCACCGTGCCGTTGGTTGACACGAGGCAGGTCTCGAACCCTTCGGCCGGGCCGCCGAGGGAAATCAGGCCGTCGCCAATGTCTTTGGCGAGCGCGCGGGCCTTTGGGCCTTGGCCCGCCAAGTAGAATGGCACGTTGATCGGACGGTCGGGCAACCAACCGTCGGACGCGAGGATCTGGGCCAGACCACCGTCGATGTCGGCAATGTCGCCGTGCAGCAAGGCCTTAACCTGCCCGATATGCGTACGCATGCTCGCGAGGCTCAAGGGCTTCTTCCCCATCCCCGCGCGCCCCGTAAAGCCGGTGCCGAACCCAACCATCAGGCGTCCCGGCGCGATCTGTTCGAGCGTCGCGATAGCCGAAGCCTGAGCCATCGGGTGGCGATAGCTCGGGATCAGCACAGAGGGGCCAAATCTGATGCGGTTCGTCTTTTCGGCGATGCGGGCGAGAGTGACCCATATGTCGTGGCCGAAGGCGGGAACCTCGGGGCACCAGACCGCTCGGAAGCCGAGGTCTTCTGCCAGTAGCGCGTATTCGACGGTCCGCGGACCGGGCGGCAGGCGAAAATCATAGGTCAGCACGGGGCGCTCCAGGGAGAAGTTGATTTCAAGGAGAGCATTACGACGTGTGGGGTGGTCAAGCCACTGCGCATTGAACGCGGCCTGATGCATTGCGGAACGTGTCAACGACTTTGATACAGCCGGGATCGGCATTTAGGCTCGGATGATTGACGTTGCCTGTGGTTGATTGATCCAAGCTGCGGTTGGTTTGGCAGGTGGTGTTGGTGGCCTGTTGACGAAGCGCGCGGGGTTTTCGTGGAACGCACGATCGAGTGTGAGCTGACGGGCGGTATAGACGGCGTCGGTCTGGCCATAATGCACCTGATCTGGGGTCATCAGGCCGATCCCGACGTGATGATGATCCTGGTTGTACCAGTCGAAGAAGCGTCGGCAGAAGCTTCTGGCGTCCTCGATGCAGCCGAAGCGTTGGGGGAACCGTGGCTGATACTTCAAGGTCTTGAAGTGGCTTTCGGAGAATGGGTTGTCGTTCGATGTGTGTGGCCGATTGTGCGAGCGGGTCACGCCGAGATCAGCGAGCAGCAGCGCGGTGGCCTTGGCCTTCATCGGTCCGCCACGGTCGGCATGCAGGGCGAGCTGGCCGGGCGGCACATCATGTTTCGTGATCGCGTCATCGAACAGTGGCTTGAATTGCGCGGCACTTTCCGCATCGGCGACACACCAACCAACCACCCGGCGGCTGAAGATGTCGAGGATGACGTAGAGATAGAAGTAGGTCCACTTGGCGGGTCCCATCAGCTTGGTGATGTCCCAGGACCACACCTCATTCGGACGTTCCGCCAGCAGTTCGGGTTTTTGATAGGCTGGATGCCGCAACTGCTCGCGGCGTTCGCGGACTTCGCCGTGCTGGCCGAGGATGCGGTACATGGTGCGGATCGAGCAATGATAGACGTCTTCATCGAGCAGACTGGCGTAGATCTCGGCGGGCGCCTGGTCGGCAAAGCGCGGCGCGTGCAGCAGATCCAGCACCAGCTGTTGTTGCGGGATGCTCAGCGCTCGGGGCGGCCTCGGTCGCGGACGGACGATCGCCGGCGGCGCGGCCAGGCGGGCGCGCCTGCGCTGTACGCTGGCGCGTGAGACCCCGAGCGCGGCACAGGCCGCGGCGGTCATGCCGCTGTCCGGCGCGAATGCGATCACGGCATCCGTCAAGGCTCGTCGTCGCTGGACGCCAACGGGATGCCCAGCAACCTATTCGAGGGATGTCTCATCTTTATTGGCACGAGTTTCGTTTGCCAGGCCAGGATACCAGCACTTGAACAGCGGCCGGAGCCAATGACCCAACACGCGGGAACTTAGAGCGTTTTTGGCTTGGCGGCGCGGCGCACAGGTGGCGCAACGAGTGGCTGTGATTGGAACCGTGTGTTCCGGCGTCGGTGCTTGCCCCCCTTCGGCGGCCAATTTTAACCCTGGTGGAAGGCCAAAATTGCGAATGAGATCAATATCATGAGGGCGCAGGAAAGGGGTCAATGACGGAAGCCGATCGCCCCTCGATGCGAACGGATGAAATATCAACCATGTCAATGCCATAGACAGAAATGACGCGGGGTCAAGATTGGGCGCCGAAACATATGTGTCCGGCAGGGCTGCCTCCCCGGGCAGGATAAACTTCCTGTTTGTTGTGGCCAAATGTTGTGTGGGTCGCGCAACATGCACCTTCGAGATTCACGTTACTTTGAATAACTGCTGCCGCGGCTGCCTTAGTGCGGCCCTTTGCAAAGTGGAGAATCCCACAATCGACTCGCTGCGTCGCCTGCTGCCGGAGACCCGAATGTCCGAGCCCCCGCCGTCGTCCTGCGCCCGTCTCGAGGACTATGCCTTCATCGGCAACTGCATCACGGCAGCGCTGGTAAGTCGCGACGGTGCAATCGACTGGCTATGTTGGCCGCGCTTCGACTCCAGCGCCTGCTTCGCCGCACTGCTTGGGAACCCCGAGCACGGATGTTGGCGCCTCGCGCCCAAGGGTGCCGTGCGTGTGTCGCGCAAATACAACGACGGGACGCTGGTTCTGATCACCCGCTTCGACAACGCCAATGGATCGGTCGAGCTGACCGAATTCATGCCGCTCGGCTTGGCGACATCGCACGTTGTGCGAATGGTCCGCGGCATCTCGGGCAGCGTAACAATGGGCAGCGAAGTAGTATTGCGTTTCGAATACGGGTCGGCCGTACCCTGGGTCGAAGCATTGGAGGATGGCACCATTCGGGCCATCTGCGGTCCGGAGATGGTGCTGCTGCGGTCGCCTGTCCCGCATCGCGGCGAGGATCACACCACGGTCGCCGAATTCACTGTGCATGCGGGCGATTGTATTCCCTTCGTGCTAAGCTACTATCCATCGCACCAAGCTCTTGATCCATGGCTGGACGCCCAAGAGGCATTGCGCAACACCGAGACAGCCTGGCGAGCCTGGTCGGATCGATGTGCGCCGGCCGGCCGGTTGACTGATGTGGTGAAACAATCGCTTTTGGTATTGAAAGGCCTGACATATGCACCCACTGGTGGCATAGTGGCAGCGCCCACGACCTCGCTGCCGGAACAGCACGGTGGCGTGCGCAACTGGGATTATCGATACTGTTGGCTGCGCGACGCCACGTTCACGCTGCTGGCGCTCGGCGGTGCCGGCTATGCCGAGGAGGCGCGCGCCTGGCGCGGTTGGCTGATGCGGGCGGTCGCTGGCAGTCCAGAGCAGATGCAGATCATGTACGGGATCGGCGGCGAGCGGCGTTTGCCTGAGTGGGAAGCGACATGGCTTCCGGGCTTCGAAACGGCGAGTCCGGTGCGCATCGGCAATGCCGCAGCTTCGCAGCTCCAGCTTGATGTCTTTGGCGAGGTGGCTGACGCAATGTTCCAGGCGCGCCTTCAAGGCATGCCGCCCAATGCACGGTCACGCGCGATAGGCGCCGTGCTGATGGAATACCTCGAGGGCAATTGGGATCAGCCGGATGAAGGTATCTGGGAAGTGCGTGGACCTCGGCAGCAATTTACGCACTCAAAGGTCATGGCATGGGTAGCTTTCGACCGAGCGGTCAAGGCGGTGCAGCAGCTTGGCGCCGAGGGCCCGATGGACCGCTGGATTGTGCTGCGCGACCATATCCATGCTGACATTTGCAGCAAAGCATTTGATCCAGAGCTCAATAGCTTCGTGCAGGCATACGGATCAAACACGCTGGATGCAAGCCTTTTGCTAATGCCGCTGGTCGGGTTTTTGCCGGTGGATGATCCGCGCGTAGCGGGGACACTTGCCGCGATCGAGCGAAGGCTGGTGTTCGATGGTCTGGTGTTCCGGTATGACACGGGGCAGACAGAAGATGGGCTACCACCTGGCGAGGGTGCGTTCGTCGCCTGCAGCCTGTGGTACGCTGATAACCTTATCCTCGCGGGCCGGAGAGCGGAAGCGTTGGCTATGTTTGAACGGGTTCTTGCGCTGCGAAATGACGTTGGTCTCCTGGCTGAGGAGTACGATCCTCGCACAAAGCGGCAGATGGGGAACTTCCCGCAGGCGTTTAGCCACGTCGCGTTGGTGAATACCGCGCTAAATCTGACCCGGAGCGAAGGCCCTGCCGAGGAGCGGTCGGGTGAGAGCGACGCCACAGCCACTGGAAGCTCGGTATCGTCGCTCATCTGAGCAATTCTGCGCCTGGGGGCGCGCTTGAGGCGTTCGCCAAGACTGGCAGTTACCGCAACGTCGACCCCAGCGTTCTATTTGACCCTCAGGAAATCATGTGCGTGCGGGCGCCCGCAGAGCACCACCGAATGACTGACACCAGAACGTGGCGACGAAGAGAGTGTGTTTCGGCCCTTTAATCGCAGGTGTTTGTCATGATCCGATTCATCATCTTCGTTACATTGTACATGCCCCATCAGGTTTGGCGGGAGCTGTGGATAAGCAGCCCGCCGAAGCGACCGTGCAGAGTCTGGCGCAGGCGGGCTGCTCGTGGAAGTGGAACCGATGGCGTCTCAGCAAACTTGCACCGGGGCCTTTGTTGCTAACCATCCAGCTTCGAATTGCGGCGGAAGATCCCGGTCTCCTTGAACGGCACGCGCCGTTCGCTCGCCAGATAGGCTTTCAGTCGCGGCCGTTCCGCCACTGCCTCGTGCAGGGCTGGCACGCGCGGACGCGAGGGGAACGCAAACCACAGTCCCTCGATCAACTGGAACAAGGACAGATCGGCATAGGTGACGGAGCTGCCAACCAGGCGATCCGCTCGCCTCGGGTTCGCCTCTAGAATTCGCTCGAACCAGCCGAGGAACTTCGGCATCCGATCACTACGGAAGACTGCAGCACGCGCAATCGCCTCATCCTTTTGTCGTCCGGGCAACGGCTCGATCATCCGAAAGGCTGAGATACGGATCGTGACCCCGGCCAGCATGCGGGGGGGCATTGTCACGTTAACTTCGAGCGGTGACGTGGGGCCCGGAGGGCGGTTGCACTGTTGATCACGACGGATGCCGAGCGCACGTCTCCTGCTGCCAGACATTGAATGCCGTGGATCGGACTGCGCGGTAGGCGGTGGCTGCCATGACGTGTCGGCGTGGATGGAAGTGGCTATGAATGAATGCATGAGCGAAGAGGAAATCCTGGGCCTGCTCGGGCGATTTAAACCGTTGCATCTGCCGCCCTCGGCGTCGCGTCGGTCGGTGTGAGTTCTCGGCGCGATTGTTGAGATAGCGGTTCTGTCGGTGCTCGACGCCGGAAAGCAGGTGGCGCTGCGCCACACCATAGCTTCTCAGCTTGTCGGTCACGATGACCCACGGCACATATTGCAATCCCTTCAGAATCCGCTTGAAGAAGCGCTTCGCCGCGTTGGCATCGCGCCGGGCCTGAACCAAAATGTCGAGCGCGACACCATCCTGATCGACGGCGCGCCAGAGACAGTGCTGCACACCGCAGATCTGGATGAAGACTTCGTCCATGTGCCACTTGTCCCCTGGCCGTGGCCGGCGGCGTCGCACGCGGATGGCAAAGCTCTGGCCGAATTTCTTGCACCAGCGCCGTACGGTCTCGTAGGAGACGACGATGCCGCGCTCGGCCAGAAGCAATTCGACGTCGCGCAGGCTGAGGCTGAACACGCTATAGCCAGACAGCATGGCTGATGATGCCCCCTGTGTCAGACCAGTTGCCGCCTACATAGGATCAGGCCCAAGGGGGTGCAGGACGAGGGTAAATGGCTCGATACGGTCAGAAGTTCAAAGAGCGCGTAGTCGCGCGATTGTTGCCGTCGGAGAGTTCGCCGGTAGAAGCGGTATCACAGGCGGTTGGGATCAGGATGGGAACGCTGGAGCGTTGGCGTGCTCAAGTCCTGGCAGTCCTGGCCAAACCTTCAGGTGATGAGGCACGGCATTGGACCGCGGCGGCGCGGCTGGAAGCCGTGATCGCGACGGCGGCGATGAACCAGGCCGCCCGAAGTGCCTGGTGCCGCGAACACGGCGTCTATCCAACCGAACTGGAGACCTGGAAGCAGGATGCGATTGGTGGTCTTGGCGACCCCCGCGAGACGGAAAGCGTGGCCCTGAAGCAGGAGCGCCGTCGGATCAAGGAGCTTGAGCGGGAGTTGCACCGCAAGGACAAGCATGCCCCTGCGTAGGCGGGGGGCATTGGCCGAAACGGCCGCCTTGCTTGTGCTGTCAAAAAAACTCGCGGCGATCTTCCACGAAGGCGAGGACGCATGACCCGCCTGGAAGATCGCCAGACCCTGATTGACCAAATTGCCGAGGCCCGTGCCAACGGTGGCCGGCAGGCACAAGCCTGTGTTTTGGCGGGAGTCGATCCACGCACCATCCAACGCTGGCGGCAGAGCGACGGTCTGACACACGGCGACCGGCGGGCGGGCGCGATCCGGCCAGCGCCGACGCATGCCCTGACGGAAGAAGAACGGGCAAGGATCGTTGAGGTAGCGAACGAGCCGCGTTTCGCAGAGACCCCGCCTGCCAGGATCGTTCCGGTGCTGGCCGATGAAGGCGTCTATATCGCCAGCGAATCCAGTTTCCATCGGGTGCTGCGCGCGCATGACCAAATGAACCGCCGGGGCCGCGCCCGGCCACCGCGTCGATCACGCCCGCCAACCACGCACATCGCCACCGGACCCGGAGATGTCTGGTGCTGGGACGTGACGTTCCTGCCTGCCACTGTGCAAGGGCGGTGGTTCTATTTGTACCTGATCCTCGATCTCGACAGCCGGAAGATCGTTGGCTCCGAGATACATGATACCGACAGCGCCGACCACGCCGCGCATCTGGCCCGTCGGACCGCGCTCGGCGAAGCCGTGCATGCCATGCCGGTGAAGCCCGTTTTGCACGGTGACAACGGTGCGACACTGAAGGGCACGACGGTTCTGGCCATGCTGCATTGGCTCGGCATCGAACCGTCCTATTCACGGCCGCGCGTCAGCGACGACAATCCCTATGCCGAGGCTTTGTTCCGCACCGCCAAATACCGCCCTGAGTTCCCGGTCAAAGGCTTCGCCGGGCTCGATGCTGCGCGGGAATGGGCGGCGCGCTTCGTTCACTGGTACAACGACCAACACCGCCACAGCGGCATCGGCTACGTGACCCCGGCGCAGCGCCACGCCGGCCAGGATCGTGCCTTGCTCGCCGCCCGCCATGAACTCTACCAACAGGCACGCTTGGCCAACCCACGGCGATGGAGCCGGCAGACCCGCGACTGGACACCGGTCGCGGCGGTCACCCTCAATCCAGAGCGCGACATCGTTATCCAGACGGCAAGCCGGCTTTCCGGTTCGACTGCCACGACGGCTTTCCCGTCCCGACCTGGCAACGCCTGGGCCACGGCGCGCAACGGAGGGGATGGGAGGCGCGCAGCCACCCGGAGCCACGCGCAGCGCGCCGAAGCGCGCGAGCATGGCGAGGATGGCGAGCACCGGACCTTCCCCGAAGTGAGCACCGTGGCACACTCAACACGTGTCGGTGGACCAGGCCATCAGCCCCCGATCCGACACCGGGCATCACAACGATAAATGGCGCTTCATTACGAGTTACGAGCGGCAGCTTGCTTGACACTCACCGGATGTCCGCGGGCAAGCGGTGGCGGTAGTGCGGGTCGGGTGGCGGCGTCATCCCTCAGTCTCATTCATCCCCACTCCTGCCGCCAACCCCGGTTACTGTGACAATCCCTGGCTGACAATCCCGGCAGGATGCGGGCAAAGTCCATGATCGTGGAGGAGGTCGAACGTCTGCGCTGGCGCATCTGGAACGGCAAGGCGAAGAATGCCAGGCGCAGAATCGATCGCGTCCGCGAGGTCATGCATGTCTACACGGATGAACGAGGCCAACACACGAGGAGCGCGCCCTCGCGCAGGCTGTGGCACGCACTGCTTGACGTCGACCGTTATCTCAGAGGCCAGGGTAGTTGGCTTGTCAACTACGTCAAGCGATACCGTGCCGGTCTGCGTGTCGGAACTTCGATTACAGAAGGAACCGCAAACTTTCTCGTCAATCGGCGTATGAACAAATCACAGCAGATGCGGTGGTCCCGAAGAGGTGCCGATCTCCTGCTTCAGGTTCGCTGCGCGGTCTACAATGGAACGCTCGGCTCAGAATTGGGCCACCGATTTCACCCGCATGCAAATAAGAACGAGCGGCTGACCAACGCAGCATGAACCCCATTCGCTGGACACTCCCCGTCCACCGTCAGGCGGCGGCGCCTGCACGCCCGGGTTTCGTCGCCTGCCATCGCGCCAGCGCCTCATGCGGCTTCGAGACCGCCGGATTCATGATCTCCTGCTGGGCGCCGGTGTTCGCGGTCAACTCGACCACGTAGCCGTTTGGATCGCGCATGTAGATCGATCGACAGAAGCCGTGATCGACTGGCCCGCGTACCTCAACGCCACTGGTCCGCGCCTTGTCCAGCATGCGGTCGAACACGTCGGGCTCGACGCCCAGCGCGATATGCAGGTCGAGCGTGTCCTGCCGTTTGAAGTCGAACGACTTCCCGGGAACCTCGAAAAACGCGAGGCACGACCCGTCGACCATCTCGAAAAAGCTGTGCAGCGCGCGCCCCTCGTCGATTGGGAAGGCGCTGACGAAACGCAGGCCGAGGAAGTCCTCGTAGAAGCCGCGCGTCTCCTCCGAATCCCGGCAGCGGTACGCGCTGTGGTGCAGACCCTTGATCATTGGAGCCTCCCATCGGTCCATTGCCGGTCATCATCGTCCGCCGTCGCGCGGGCGCAAGTCCTCCCGGATGCCCGGGTCGTCCGGTCCCGCTTGTGATCGGGGAGCGACGCCGTGCCGATCGGTGCCACCTACACCTCCTCGCTCCGATCGCAGATGGCCAAGCGTAACTGCCAGCCCTCGAAGCTCATCAGCATGCGCCCCAAATCGTTCCACGACACTTCCCGACCGTCGATAACGAGCAGAGGTATTCGGCCGTCCTCAGATCCATCCCATTCGATGCGGCCGCATACCGTCAGGTCGGCGATCTGCATGCCGTGCTCGCTGCGCACGAGATGCTTGACTGACAGACTTCGGCGCATCCGCTCCATCAGGCGTCCGAGCAGGGAAAATGGTTCGTCGTCCGGTTCCCCTAGAATCTGAAACTGATACCTCCCGGCGCACCGTCTTTGAGCTCGAAGGCGTCGAGGGCCGCCATGGATCCAAGTAGCCGTATCCGGAAATGGAACTCGTGCCTCTCCCCGGCGCAATCAGTCAACACAACCGGATGGAGACGGACATTCTCGAGCCGCTCCAGACCCAGGGCGCTGGCCACCTCGGCGTTAAAGCAACGGTTGCAAAGCTCTCGGTAACCTTGCTCAATTGAGCCATAGTTCACGACATCGTAGGCCGGGACGGTCGTGCCGCACGCCTCGCAGCAGACCATGCCGCCGCTCTGATCATCTTCGTCTTTCATGTGATCTCCAGCGACCTCACCTAAGTCGGTGTTCGAGAGTGCATCTCGCCTCTATTCTTGATTAACGGAACAAGCAAGACCGACTTTCGTGACGGGCAGGCCTTTGATCTCATAGGGGGCATCCCGAGACTTGCCCTTTACGTAGCGTTACCGTGCCGGAATGACGCGCGAACGTGTGTAGCGAAACGCCCACGCCATTTTCATGCACAAGGCGGGTAGAGTAGGACGCTGCTCAACCGCCGCTACCCGCACCCGCTTTTGGCTGAAAGCAATATCCGGAGTTCCTCTCTCGACGAAACGACCTACGTTCCATGTCGGATTTGGCGGGCGTTCCGCGTCAGTCACCCGCCATCGATAACGGCAGAATGCGAGAAGTTCACATGTCCAAGGAAGACGATATACCGCAACTCCCCGGGAAGGCGAAAATACCCCTTGCCAAACGGCCGGAACGCGATTCTACCGTCCGCATGATCCGCCGCGGCTTCCTGGACGCCGAATCGCGCAAGGACCTGACCGAGTTGGCTCGGGACGGGTCTGCCGCCCATCGTTTGGCCCGGCGCGCCAATGCGCTGGTGCTGCTGGACGACGGCATGAGCTGCGAAGCCATCGCGAAGGTCCTGTTGCTGGACGACGACACGATCCGCAGCTGGTATCGGCTGTACCAGGAAGACGGGATCGAGGGCCTGGCGAGCTTCGGCTATGAGGGCGGCGCCTGCCGCCTGAACGAAGAGCAGCGGGACAAGCTGAAGGCCTGGATCAGCGATACGCTGCCGCGGACCACGCGCGAGGTGGGCGCCTGGATCGAGAAGGAGTGCGGCATCGAATACCAGGGCCGGTCTGGCTTGATCGCGCTGTTACACCGGCTCGGCATGGAACATCGCAAACCAAAAACGGTGTCGCGCAAGCTCGATCCAGAGAAACAGGCTGCATTCATCAAGGCGTATGAGGAGTTGCTGAACCGCCTGGACGCGGATGAGGTGGTGTTGTTCGCCGACGCGGTGCATCCGACGCACGCGGTCCGGCCGGTAGGGTGCTGGGCTCCGAAGGACACGCCGATCGCGGTGGCGCAGACCAGCGGGCGGCAACGCCTGAACATTCATGGCGCGATCGACCTGGAGACCGGCCACACCCAGATGCTGGAGGTGGAGACGGTTGATGCAGCCAGCACGATCAGACTGATGATCGCGCTGCTGAGCATGTACCCGCGCAAGCGGGTGATTCATCTGTTCCTGGACAACGCCAGGTACCACCACGCGAAGTTGGTGCAGGCTTGGTTGGCGCGGCCGGGTTGCCGGATCAGGCTCCACTTCATCCCGACCTACTGCCCGCATCTCGACCCAATCGAACAACTCTGGGGCTTGATGCACAAGCACATCACCCACAACACGTGTCATGAAACCTTCCGAGACTTCAGCGGCGCGATCCTGACGTTCCTGCGAGAGGAGGTGCCCAGGAACTGGCGCCTCTACTGCGATGAGGTCACAGACAACTTCCGCATCATCTCGCACGAGGATTTTCGGATTCTGGCGTGAGTGGGGTATAACAAGGCCATCATCGGCCGGTGGTTCACCAATTTTTGGGGCAAAACCTGCAACCTCGACATCGTCGACGAGCTGGCCGCGCCCGATATGCTCCTCCAATATTCGCTGCACGCACCGCGTCGCGGCCGTGAAGACATCAAGGCGTTCATGACAGGGTTTCGTGAAGCATTCCCCGATCTCAACTTCTGGGGTGCGCCAGACCTTATCGCCGAAGGGGATTATGTGGTCGGTCGTTGGGAAGGCGGCGGCACGCATACCGGCCCGGCTTTTAGTGACTTCCTTGTTGGAGCGTTGCCCGAGGCAACCGGTCGGAAGATGCGGTTTACCGGAACCACTGTGCTTCGGATTGAAGATGGCAAAATCACCGAGGAAATCGGTCTGGACGATGGCGTGACTGCACTCCAGCAACTTGAACTCATACGCCCGGTCGTGTGGCCGGTGTAACTTCGCACCGCCGTTGTCCCCGACCGAACGGACAACGGCGGCGCGCCTACCTGCCCACCCGGTGCACCCCATGATGCTTTCCTCGCGGGTCGTCCAGTTTTTCAGCTGATCGAAGCCCGCCGAATGCGCCGGGTATGCACGGTTAAATACTTCAGCCGCAGAGTGAATGAATGATTCGCCCGGCGCTGCTGAACGGTTAAGTGGTGCCGCTGAATGCATTAAGCGTAATACCAGCCGCCGAAAAGAACGCCTCTTGTCCGGGGGCCGATTCCCGAATCGGCCTGAGTACGATTCCCTCTGCGCGTCACTACGATTCGCCGAGAGGGGAGCCAAATGAGCAGGCCGATCGAGATCACGCGTTTTGACCTTTCGGCGAGCGAGCTGAGGGAGCTGGCGGCGCAGACCCAGGACGGCACGGTGGTGCGACGTCTGCTGGCAATAGCTCTGGTCCTGGAGGGCCATCCACGCGAGGTGGCTGCGGAGCTCAACGGCATGGATCGGCAGACGTTGCGCGACTGGGTGCTGCGCTACAATGCGGAGGGCGTGGCCGGATTGCGTTCGCGTCGCAGCCCGGGACGCCCTGCGGCACTGAACGAGGCCCAGATGGAGGAGCTTCGGACGATGGTGCTGGAAGGTCCGGACCTCGAGCGCAACAAGGTGGGACGCTGGCGCTGCGCCGATCTGCGGGAGGAGATCGCGTCTCGTTGGTCTGTCAGCGTGGCCGAGCGTACGGTCGGCAAGCTGCTGCGCCGGCTTCGCATGACCCGGCTGCAACCGCGGCCCTGTCATCCGAAGAAAGACGCAGCAGCCCAGGAGGCTTTTAAAAAAACTTCGCTGGCCTGGTAACCGAGGCCTTGCCGGCCTCGGCTGCCGGCAAGCCGATCGAGATCTGGTTCCAAGACGAAGCCAGGGTCGGGCAGAAGGGATCGCTGGAGTATATCTGGGCGCCGGTGGGCTCACGTCCGCCTATGGTGCGCGACAATCGCCATGACTCGGTCTATCTGTTCGGCGCGATTTGTCACGCGCGTGGTGTCGGCGCGGCAATCATCATGCCGACCACCAACACCGAGGCGATGAATGAGCACCTGAAAGAGATCAGCACACAGGTCTCGCCAGGCGCACATGCCGTGCTGGTCTGCGACGGTGCCGGCTGGCATCAGCAGGGCAAGCGTCTGCGCACGCCCCACAACATCACTCTCCTTCGACTGCCACCCTCCTCACCGGCACTCAACCCAATGGAAAATATCTGGGACTATCTCCGCGGCAATAAGCTCAGCAGGCTCGTCTGGGACAGCTACGAGGCCATTGTCGCCGCCTGCAAGGATGCTTGGGACTTCCTCATCGGCGATCTGGAGCGCATTCAATCCATCGCTCATCGCTCCTGGGCATCGGTCAATCATTAGGGCCGCTGGTATAACTCGACAAATTAAGCGCGGGCTGGTCGGTTTTCGGCGTCGGAATAACACGCGAGAAGTGCTGCTATCGTGTGTTGTCGCACGTTACGACTTCGCTTGGGGCGAACCGCTCACTTGAGCGGATCAATTCAGATGATCTCTGCGACGGTTTGCATTCTACAGCGACGAAACTACGGTGTGAAGCCGATGGCACATACCATAAGCAATCTGGGACGTGTCTGTGGTGCCGCACGTTCGCAACCGTTGTAGCAGAGGCCGAGTCAGCATGCCCCTCCCCGCATCGAGCCGTGTTCAGTTTACTGCCGACCTCACCATCTGCCGCATCTTGAACGGGATGTGGCAGGTTTCCGGCGCCCATGGCGCAGTGGACCCGGTGCGCGCGGTTGATGCGATGTCCGCCTACCACGAGGCCGGTTTTACTACTTGGGACCTGGCCGCTCACGACTCCCCTCATTTGTCAGACCGGCCCGAAAACGTCTGCGAATAGCGGCTGCTCCTGCAGCATGCGGGAGAAGCGCTGCATCAGCGGACGCAGCCTGGCTTCTGGCATCGTCGGGATCAGGTCGTAGAGCATGCAGCCCTGGCGGAACAACGAATGGACGCGGCGTTTGGCGGTGTTGGTCTTGAGCATCCGGTCATAGCCCAGTGCCTCGCCGGCGGCACCGAGGAGCGTCAGCAGCACCACGGCGAAAGCGTTGATCAGCCACAACCGATCGCGCCGCTCGGGAGTTTTGACATGCATCGCGCCCATCCCCATGCCGAAGCGCAGATCCTTGGTATCGCGTAGCGCGCACTCGATGCCCCAGCGACGACCGTAGTATCCGGTCAGATGCTTGGCCGTGGCATCGGCACTGCTGGCCGCCAGGCACCAGGCCTGCTTCATGTCGGGGTCCTGAACGCAGACCACGGTCCCCACTGCATAGCGGTCGGCGGTGACCGCGGCGCCACGCAGCACACGGGCGCGTCCGCCGGGTCGCACCCAGGCGGCAGCGGTGCGGGTTTCGCCGGTGGTGGTGGTCACAGCGATGTTGCCGCGGAAGCGGATGACGTAGTCGAAGCACAGCTCTTCGGTCAGCATCCGGTAGAGTTTCTGGTCGCCGAAGCCGCGGTCGGCGATCACGCACACCGCGATGTCGGCCGGCAGCAATTCGGCCAACCGCACCAGTACCCGATGCTCGTAGAGGCTGCGGTTGTCCTTGAGTGTGCACGTGTCGACCGTGAGCCATACCAGCGGTGTGGCACGACCGTGATCGGTGATCAGCGACAACATGATTGTGGCCTGCTTGTCGGCCTCGAAGTCGGTCCAGTCCAATGCCACCACGATGGCGTTGCGTGTGCCGATGATGTAGGGCACCCAGCGGGTGAGGATGTCATCGACGTTGATATTCCGGTTGGACAGCAGGCGGTCGACCTGCTTGGTCGCATGCTTGGGGTTCAGGCCACGTGCGGCAGCGAGCCCCTGGCCGATCGTGCAGACCGCCAGGGAGGCGCCGCGCAGCACGCCGAGGGTGGCATCGCAGAGCGAGCCGACGCGCTTGGCGTGAAGATCATGGCCAAGCACGCCGCCAAGAACCTGCCTGACCTGGTCGATGGAGAACTGCTGCTGCCCGATGACCATCGTATTCCCCGACCTGCCGTTGCTGGGCGGGAGATCTGTTGCTTCACGCGACTGCAAAACTGGCCATGGCGGATTCGCAAGGATATGCCGCCGTCGCTGCTCATGCGATTCTTTCCGGAATCGTCCTTATGGCCGACCGATTCTTTCATGTCTCAAGGAAAATGAGGGGATGAGTGAGACCTGGCCGACCATTATGGCCCAGCCGAGGATTTTATCGGCGACTTCCTCCGGCGATTCGCCGTCCGTCATGGAGTGGACCGGCTTCCAGAGATTCAGGCGTTTACGAAGTGGGTCCCACGCCCGGGTCGGATGACAAGGCGCGTCGTCGAGGACGCGATCAGCATCTCACTCACGCGAATGGGTGGAACGTCTCGATCTACTACAGTTCCATTGGTGGGATTACAAAAACGATTGCTACCTAGCAGCCTGTCGGACTTAACGCGACGCGGAAGCGGGCGGTAGAATCGGCGCACACGATTGGCACTGCCGGACCCCCGTCTCATGAGCAACTTCCGCCCGACCAACCGCGACATGGACTTCCTGATGCCGCCATCGGTCGATGAGTGGCTGCCGCAACGCCACCTCGCGCGGTTCGTTGTGGAAGTGATCGAGGGACTGGACCTGCGGGCAATGACCGGCAGCTACCGGGGCTCGGGCGAGGCATCCTACCACCCTCGGCTGCTGTTGGGCCTTATCATCTACGGCTACGCGACCGGGGTGTTTTCCAGCCGCAACCTGGAACGGGCGACGCATGATTCGGTGGCGTTCCGCTTCATCGCCGCCAACGAGCATCCCGACCACGACACCATCGCCACGTTCCGCCGCCGCTTCCTGCCGCAGATCGAGGCGCTGTTCGTGCAGGTGCTCGGTGTGGCCCGCGAGATGGGGGTGTTGAAGCTCGGCACGGTGGCGCTGGATGGCACCAAGATCCACGCCAACGCCAGCCGCCACAGCGCGCTGTCGTACGAGCACGCCAGCAAGATCGAGGCACAGTTGAAGGCCGAAGTGGCTGATCTGCTGGGTAAGGCGGAGGCGGCTGATCAGGCGGATGTGCCGGACGGGATGCAGGTTCCCGAGGAACTGGCGCGGCGCGAGAAGCGGCTGGCCGGGATCGCTCGCGCCAAGGCGGTGATCGAGGCGCGGGCGAAGGAACGCCATGCGCGCGAGCGAGCCGAATTTGAGGCCAGGATGGCGGAGCGTGAGGCGAAGGTGACGCAGACAGGCAAGAAGCCCCGCGGTCGCGTACCGCAGCCGCCGATCGAGGGCCCGCTGCCGACCGATCAGGTCAATCTGACGGACGAGGAATCGCGGATCATGCCGGTGGCCGGCGGAGGGTTCGAGCAGTGCTACAACGCCCAGGCAGCGGTGGCAGCGGACAGCCTACTGGTGGTGGCCGCCGATGTGGTGCAGGCGCCGAACGACAAACAGCAGCTTGAGCCGATGCTGGGCAAGCTGGCCGCACTGCCCGGCGAACTGGGCAAGGTTGGCGCGTTGCTTGCCGACAACGGGTATTTCAGCGAGGGCAACGTGAACGCCTGTGCCGACGCCGGGATCGAGCCGGTGATCGCGATGGGGCGTGAAGCGCATCATCCTGCGCTGGCTGAACGTTTCGCAGACGATCCTGCGGCGCCGGTAGACCCCACGCCGGTTGAGGCAATGGGCCATCGGCTCCAGACGAAAGAGGGCAAGAAGCTCTACGCGCTGCGTAAACAAACTCCCGAACCTGTGTTCGGGATCATCAAGTCGGTGCTCGGGTTCCGCCAGTTCCTGCTGCGCGGACTGGACAAGATGCACGGCGAATGGAACCTCGTGACCATGGCGTGGAACGTGAAACGGATGTTCGCCCTGGCAGGGGCGAACTGAGCCGCATCGCGCCAATCGTGATCCATTTCGGCGTGTTCGCGCGCGGCCAACCTTGCGTTGGAATGGCCCGCGTGAAGTCAAGCGTGAAAGTCGAATCCCTGCTCCGCGTCAAGCGGCGTAGTGGCTGGAAATGCAACGCGCCGACGATGATTTCCTAATTTCCGGCAAATCAACTCCGACAGGCTGCTAGACGCGCTCAAACATCTCTCCGACCTCCAGCAGGAAGGCAAGATCCGTCATCTTGCGCTCACCAATTTCGACACCGAGCGCCTCAGCGCCATCGCCGACCACGAGGTCCGCGCCGTCTCAAACCAGGTGCAGTACCTCGCTCGTCGATCGCCGCCCCGAGGTTAGGATGGCCAGATTCTGCTCTGATCATTCGATGACGCTCCTCGCCTACGGCACCCTGCTCGGCGGGCTGCTCTCGGAGAAATATTTGGGCCGCCCAGAGCCGCGTCGATCCGAACTCAACACCGCCTCTTTGCAGAAATACAAGAACATGCTCGACGCCTGGGGAGACTGGCCGCTGTTCCAAGAGCTGCTCGCGGTGCTGCAACAAATCGCCAAAAAACACAGGGTAAGTATCGCCAATATCGGCGTTCGTTACGTCTTGGATCGTCCGGCGGTCGCTGGCGTGATCGTCGGCGCCCGGCTCGGTGTGGCGCAGCACCTCACCGATAATGCCCGAGTGTTCGACGTCAAGCTCGACGCTGATGATCTTAGGGCCCGCCGAGGAATAACTGCTTCAAGGCGGTTGTTGGTTAGGTGAGATGGTGTAATTCCATTCACCGTGGAATTCATCGTGTGAGATGTTGATCGCGTGCATCTCGCGGTCGGTCACCTTGAGGCCTTTCGGGTAGAGGTTGGCGTCGATCTCGCAGCAGACCTTGAGGCCGGTGTCGGTCGTCGTGGCGCCGATGAGTTGGACGATGACCTGATGACTGACCAGCGGTTTGCCACGCCAGTTCATGGTGATGAAGGCGAACAGGCGATGTTCGATCTTGTTCCATTTGCTGGTGCCAGGGGGCAGGTGCGTCACGGTTATCCTCAGGCCAGCCTCATTGGCGAAGCGCTGCAATTCGCGCTTCCATAGCCTTACCTGTGGCCCGTTGCTGCCGCCGCAGTCCGCGGTGATGGTGAGACACTTGGCGTTCGGGTAACGCGGTTGGCCGAGTTTCCACCACCAGCGCCGGATACTCTCAACGGCGAATGCTCCGGTATCGGCATCGATGCCGACACTGACCCAGCCATGATTGGCGGCAATGTCATAGACCCCGTATGGCGCGACCTTGCCGAGTTCCGGTATCTTGAAGTCGTGCACCCGGACCGGCTCCGGATCGCCCTTGCGGCGTAGCTCGCGACCATGGTTCTTGAAATCGCCAACAAGCTCCTTCTTCTTCGTATCGACCGAGATCGCCGGCTCGCCGGCCGCGATCGCGGCCTTCACCGTCGCATTGATGTGAGCGAACTGGGCATCACGATCGGGGTGATCCCTCCGTGCCAATGAAGATGAGACATCGCCTCGCCGGGAAATTAGACTTGAGGGCGCGGAAGGATCATCTCGCACATGCCCATGCAGCAGACACTGATCGATGCCGAGGCCGGCGCTGCCACGAGCGGAGGCCGTAGGCCGAGGATCGTGGCAGCGCCGGCCTCGGCATCGCCCGAATTATCGGACCGCCCGCGCCGCCGGACATTCACTGCGCAGGATAAGCTACGCATCCTGGCCGAGACCGATCGCGCCGAGACCGGTGGCATCGGCGCGATCCTGCGTCGCGAGGGGCTTTACTCATCGGCCCTCACGGACTGGCGAAGGCAGCGCGACGCCGGGGCCTTCAACGCACTGGTTCCCGGCAAACGTGGTCGAAAGACCGCCGAAGCCAACCCGCTGTCAGCCGAAGTGGCGCGCCTGCAACGGGACAATGCGCGTCTTGCGCTGCGCCTGACGCGCGCCGAAGCCATTATCGACATCCAAAAAAAAGTTGCGGCGTTGCTGGGCATCCCGTTGGCGTCCAGCGACGACGAGCCTTGACGGATGCCGTGATCGCATTCGCGCCGGACAGCGGCATGACCGCCGCGGCCTGTGCCGCGCTCGGGGTCTCACGCGCCAGCGTACAGCGCAGGCGCGCCCGCCTGGCCGCGCCGCCGGCGATCGTCCGTCCGCGACCGAGGCCGCCCCGAGCGCTGAGCATCCCGCAACAACAGCTGGTGCTGGATCTGCTGCACGCGCCGCGCTTTGCCGACCAGGCGCCCGCCGAGATCTACGCCAGTCTGCTCGATGAAGGCGTCTATCATTGCTCGATCCGCACCATGTACCGCATCCTCGGCCAGCACGGCGAAGTCCGCGAACGCCGCGAGCAGTTGCGGCATCCAGCCTATCAAAAACCCGAACTGCTGGCGGAACGTCCGAATGAGGTGTGGTCCTGGGACATCACCAAGCTGATGGGACCCGCCAAGTGGACCTACTTCTATCTCTACGTCATCCTCGACATCTTCAGCCGCCGGGTGGTTGGTTGGTGTGTCGCCGATGCGGAAAGTGCCGCGCAATTCAAGCCACTGTTCGATGACGCGATCACGAAACATGATGTGCCGCCCGGCCAGCTCGCCCTGCATGCCGACCGTGGCGGACCGATGAAGGCCAAGGCCACCGCGCTGCTGCTCGCTGATCTCGGCGTGACCCGCTCGCACAATCGGCCACACACATCGAACGACAACCCATTCTCCGAAAGCCACTTCAAGACCTTGAAGTATCAGCCACGGTTCCCCCAACGCTTCGGCTGCATCGAGGACGCCAGAAGCTTCTGCCGACGCTTCTTCGACTGGTACAACCAGGATCATCATCACGTCGGGATCGGCCTGATGACCCCAGATCAGGTGCATTATGGCCAGACCGACGCCGTCTATACCGCCCGTCAGCTCACACTCGATCGTGCGTTCCACGAAAACCCCGCGCGCTTCGTCAACAGGCCACCAACACCACCTGCCAAACCAACCGCAGCTTGGATCAATCAACCACAGGCAACGTCAATCATCCGAGCCTAAATGCCGATCCCGGCTGTATCAAAGTCGTTGACACGTTCCGGATTGCCCCCCTCTCGCGTCTTGCGGTTGGCCTGACAACTGTAGTTCTGCTCCCGCAGCAGGTTTGCCACCACGCGTTGGCTCGCTTTGAAGCCTTGCGCGGCCAATGCCTTGACGAGGTGACGCAGACTGCGGCTCACCCAGCGCAGCGGTGAGCACGGATCGCCGCGGATGGCGTCCTCGATCAGCGTTTCAAGTGCCGCCGGCAAATCCGGCTGGCGCACCACGGCGCTCTTGCGTCCGCCGCCAGCACGGCGGACCCGGCTGCCGATCTCGTTGCGGCCCAATCGCAGTTCGCGAATGCCGCGATTGATGGTGCTCCGCGCCAGGCCAGTCGCCTTCGCAACTGCCGAGACGCCGCCATAGCCGTGCGCCAGGGCCTCATTCGCCGCCAACAGCCGTCGGCCGCGCTCGTCGAGAAATGTCTCGGCCTGCCGCCAGCGCAAACGAATGTCGTCAACGTCGATCACCCCGCCACGGTAGCTGCCCGCATCCGCGTCGCGGGTCGCAAATCTGCGATTCTATCGCTGCGTTCTTCGGGCTATCTTGATTTGTTTGTTTCTCGGCGAATCCTTAGCTTGATCGAGGCGGTGCTCGCGAGATCGCGCGATCTAATGACGCTGATCGGCGACTGCGGTGATGAATACCGTTCGTAGACCGCCTGGTGCGGCGGGTTTCGATGCCACATTCGTGTTTTGGGTGGATCACCAACCTCTTGTGGACGAGCTGTCATAAGCTGCGCAGGCCACGCGCCGCCAGCCGGTTACGCTTTCCCTGAACATAGGCAAAGTCTTGGAGGTAGAAGGGCTGCCCCTCTTGGTTTGACCGATACAGAGAAACTGCAAAAGCGCCCAAACCCTTTCTCACCTTGGTCGCATCACACCGCGCCGCATCATGGGCGATACAACCTGGTCCGAAATATGGAAGTCCCAGAGCGTCGGTTCTTTGTTCGCTTTGAACTCCTCCAGCAATCCAACGATCTGATCGAGGCTGGTGATGGTAGCGCCTTGAAGGCCGAAGCCCTTGGCGATCCCCGCAAGCGGGCGACGACCAAACATCGACCCGCTGTCATCCAGTTTGTCCGCTCGCAACTTATGAATCTCAGCGCCATATGCGCCGTCGTTCAACACGCAGATAAGAACGGGAAGGTCGTAGCGACGAATCGTGTCGAGTTCCTGCGCGTGCATCATGAAGCCGCCGTCACCACATGTCAGGATGATCGGCTTGTCCGGTCTCGCCGCGGCGACACCAATAGCGTAACACAGCTCGTTGCCGATAGCGCCGAATTCGCGGATCGTCGTGAAATGATCTGCACTGACGCCTTGCATCTGTGCGGTGAAAAATGCGTTGTGCCCAGAGCCATTCACATATTCCCAGTCCTTAGGCATGACTCGGCTCAGCTCCATCACCAGTTGTCGCGGATCGAGGAGGCCGGCCTGAACGTCGAAGGACATAGTATCAAACGGGTCCGACCTGGTCCGATCAGCAATGCTGACCGCGTCCCACGCTGCCGAGCGGCCGTGAGAAGGCGCGTTCCCCAAACCCTTGATGATTGCAGACAGACCCTCGGAGCCGTCCGCTCGCAGGAAGGTACGCACAATTCTTTGACCATGCCTGATGCCTTGCGGAGCCGGATCTATTTGCACGATCACAGCCTGCGGAAAGAGTTTTCCTCCATCGGTCGTATGATAGGTCAGACTGGCACCCACAGTTACAACCAGATCGCACTGTGCAAACGCTTGGCGCGCAGCAGGATGCGAAAAACCTCCGGCGATCCCAAGGGAACGTGGATTGCCCTCGAAAAGCCCACGCACCGGGAGCGTCGTCGCCAGCAGGCCGTTGCACCTTTCTGCCAGTTGTTCGCAAAGCGCTTTGGCACCGGACAACTGAGCGCCGCGTCCCGCGATAATGATGATGCGTTCGGCTTGCGCAATGCCCTCGACCGCCCGATTCACGTAATCCGGATGCGGCACCACGGGTCCGGTATCCGGAATCAGAGTGGCAGAGGGCACATATTTGAAGGCGGTCTGGATCTGGACCTGCTGCAGATCGGTCGGAATACCGAGTACGACTGGCCGACGCTCGGTCTTGGCAATATAGAACGCTTCCGATACATATTCGAACATGCGTCTGAGGCTGTGAGCAGCGATGTAATGGGCGCCCGTGGCATCGACTAGCGGTCCCTGATCGATCTCCTGATTGTACCAACTGGCATTGATCGGACTTTCACCCGCGAAAACGACGAGTGGTATTCTGCTGTTGGCGGCGGTCGCCAGCGCTGTCATCAGCTGGGTGACACCCGGCCCGCATGTCACCGATGCCACGCCTACCTTTCCCGATGCCACAGCATAGGCTGACGCCGTCGCGACCGTACAATGCTCGTGCCAGACGTGGAAGGCTCTTACCTTCTCGTCTTCCGAGAGCGCCGCCTCCCAATGCATGTTGCCATCGCCAGTCAGCACGAAGATTGTATCTACATCCTCCAGCCGAAAAGCCTGGGCGAGCCCGCGATATACAGGAATCGTATCGGACATTGTGCAATCGTCCCCCGATGCAGAGTTATGTTATCGCACACGCTACACCTACATCGGAATATTGCACAAACCAGCCTGGCGTCGGTCTGAGCAGCAAGTCGGCGACGATCTGCTGCGTCTGGAACGGTCGACAACATCAGCCAAGGCGCACCACACGCAGATCGGATCGACCTGCCGCATGCTGGAACGTCTCCAACGAATAGGCGATGCGCTCCGGGTCGATCATGCGGGTGATGAAGACGAGACTGGAACGATGATCGTTCGACGGCCAAGCGGGCAAGTGCTCTGGCGGATGTACCACGTGTTGCGCTACGTTCATGACCACCGGACCGGCATCACCGATGTGCAACAGCCCCTTTATGCGCAGTACATTCGGCCCATGCACCTGCAGCAACATGCTCAGCCAGACCCCGAAGCCCATCCAGTCGAGTGGACTGTCGAACGCCAATGAAGTCGACCGAACTGACGGATGCGGCTGCGGCAGGCCTGTCGGATCGCCCAGCACCGTCTCCCATCGTCGCTTGTCTTCCTGCCCCTCATCAGGCGCCAGAGCCTCGAAAGCCTCTCCGAAGCGCGACATGATAATGCGTGCTGTCGGATTGAGCGCCCGGATTGCCACGCGGCAACGCGCCACCTCCTGTCGCGTAGTTAGATCAGATTTTGTGATGACCACCCGGTCGGCCGCGATAATCTGCTTCCGGACCTCCTCATAGCGCCGGATCTGAACCTCCGCATCGATGGCGGCCAAGGCGACGACCACTAGAGGCACGTCGAACTGGTGCCGCAACACAGGGTCAGTTGCCAGCGAGAACATGACCGGTACCGGGTCAGCGAGCCCGCTCGTCTCGATAACCACCTGGCGCATCGCACCCACGCAGCCTTGCTCTTGGTCCAGCAGGTCGCGCAGCGTGCCGACCAGTTCCTCGCGACGGCCGCAGCAGACGCAGCCGCCTTGCAGCAGAACCGATTGATCCTCAACCATGCGCGTGAGATGATGATCGATGCCGACAGCGCCATATTCGTTGATGATAACGTGAATATCTCCGTGCTCTTGCTCCGCCAAGTAGCGCCGCAGCAATGTCGTCTTGCCGCTCCCAAGGAAGCCGGAAAGGATCGTAATGGCGCGCCGTCCATGCCGCGTCATGCGTTGTTCTCAACATTGCGCAGTCGCTCCAGCAGGCTCTCGTCCAGCGGGTCGAGCGGCTTGCCGACCATCTGCTCGGCGATCCGCCACAACTCGCCCATGGCTGCCGCGAGCCGTTGATCGCCCTTGCGATTGCCCACTGTGTAGCTGGTGGCGCTCCAATCGTCGCCGACCTCGAGCCCGTACTGCGTCAGCACCTTACGCAGCAGGCGGATACGTGCGTGCCGTTCCTGCCGGCGGCTGGTTTCGCCCGATCCATGGCTCACCTGCACTGGATCGAGCTGACGTTCCGACCAATGGATCTGGCCGAACATCTGGCCGCAGAGCACGCACATGCGGCGCGACCTATGACGACCGGAATGGCTGGCGCGCGCGGAAATCCTCCGCCATCTCCTCCATCGTCACCCAGCGCACGCCGTCATGCGCGTTGATGTGCCCGATAAGCCGCTCCAGCATCAGCAGCACCTGCGGCCGGCCGCTCACATCGGGATGGATGGTGATGGGGAACACCGCATAGTCCATCTCGCGATAGACCCAATCGAATTCGTCCCGCCACATCTCCTCCAGATGCCGCGGATTGACGAAGCCGTGGCTGTTCGGCGACTTCTTGATGAACATCATCGGCGGCAGATCGTCCACGTACCAGTTGGCGCCGATCTCCACCAGATCGACCTCCTTGCCGCGCTGCAACGGATGCATCCAATCGGCCGCCTGTTTTGAATAGTCGATCTTGGTCCAGGAATCTCCGACCCGTGCATAGAACGGCAGGAAGTCGTGATAGGCTTGGCTGTGATCGTACCGAAACCCATTCTGCAGCAAGAGCTCCGCGGTCACCGCCGACATCTCCCACCATGGCGCCACATAGCCGCGCGGCTTCTTGCCGGAGAATTTTTCGATCAGTTCGATTGACTTCTTCAGCACGTCCTCTTCCTGCCGCCGCGTCATCGCCACCGGGTTCTCGTGCGAATAGCCGTGCGCGCCGATCTCGTGCCCCGCGGTGACGATCATCCCGGTTTGTTCGGGGAAGGTCTCGATCGAATGACCGGGAATGAACCAGCTCGCCTTGAGCTTGAACTTGTCGAACAGTTTCAGGAGCCTCGGCACGCCCACCTCGCCGGCGAACATCCCGCGTTGGATGTCGGAGGGAGAATCCTCGCCGCCATAGGAGCCGAGCCAACCGGCGACCGCATCGATGTCCACGCCAAAGCCACAAAGAATCTGTTTCGCCACTCGCTTTCTCCTTCCGGGTCACGGTGCCATCGATTGTATCACGTCACAAGCTCGGCATCAGGGCACTGCAATTGATACGCATGACTGCGGCTCGAACAACTGACCAATCGAAAGGCAGGGCCCGCGCTCTCGCGCAACGCCCGATCTTGATATTTGTCGATGAGCCTTCTAAGCGGGGTGGGAGACCATTCGCGACCGAGGAAGCGTCCCGAGAACCTCGCGCAGCGACGGTTTCTGGTACCATGTGCGGCGTCGTACACGGGACGAGTGAGGGTGCAGATGAGCTATCTCGACAAGACCGCGCTTCGGGTAGTCGGAACCCGGCCGATCCGCCCCGACGGCGTCGACAAGGTCACGGGCCGGGCCAATTTCGGCGCCGACATGACCATGCCGGGTATGCTGTGGGGCCGAATCAAGCGCAGCCCCCATGCTCACGCCCGGATCATATCGATCAATACCGAAACGGCGCGGGCACTGCCCGGAGTGAGGGCGGTCATCACCCGCGCCGATTTCCCCGACATCACGCCCGAGCGCGCGCATATTGGCGCCGCACCGCACAATCTGCGCGACCTGTCATTGAATTGCATGGCGAAGGGGAAAGTTCTCTACGAGGGCCACCCGGTGGCCGCGGTCGCGGCGACCTCGCAGCTGATCGCCGAGCAGGCGCTCGACCTGATCGAAGTTGAATATGAAGTCCTACCGCACGTAATGGATGTCGAAGCGGCGATGGCCGAGGACGCGCCGCTGCTGCACGACAACATCTTTACTGCGGGGATCGAGCCGAAGCCTGAGAAGCCGTCGAACATCGCCAAGGTCGTGCGTTTCGCCAAGGGCGATCTCGAGGCCGGCTTTAAGGAAGCCGACGTGGTCATCGAACGGCGCTACACGACCAAGCCGGTGCACCAGGCCTATATCGAGCCGCACGCCTGTCTGGTTTCGGTTGGGGCCGATGGCCAGACGATGATCTTCAGTTCGAGCCAGGGTCAGTTCATGGTGCGCGCCTATACCTCGCGCATCTGCGGCGCTGATATCGCGAATATCCGTGCCATCCCGGCTGAGATCGGGGGCGGCTTTGGCGGCAAGACGATCATCTACCTCGAACCGCTCGCCTACATGCTGTCGAAGAAATCGGGGCGGCCGGTCAAGATCCAGATGAGCCGCGAGGAGGTGTTCCGCGCGACCGGGCCGACCTCCGGCGCCGTTGTCGAAGTCAAACTCGGCGCCAAGCGGGACGGTCACATCGTCGCGGCCCAAAGTATCCTCAAATTCCAGGCCGGGGCGTTCGCCGGCTCGCCGGTGCAGCAGGGTTGCATCTGCGCCATGGCGGTCTACGACTTTCCGAACGCACTGACAGTCGGCTACGACGTGGTGAGCAACCGGCCGAAGGTCGCGGCGTACCGCGCGCCTGGCGCGCCGATCGGGACGTTCGCCCTGGAAAGCTGCGTCGACGAACTGGCGCGCGAATTGGGGATCGATCCGCTCAGGATGCGCGAAATCAACGGTGCCAGAGACGGCGTCAAGGCGACGCACGGCGTCACCTGGGCCAATATCGGCTATCAAAAGACACTGGAGGCGGCGCGCGCCAGCGGGCACATGAAGGTCGCGCTGAAGCCCAACCAAGGACGTGGCATTGCCTCTGGCTACTGGCACAATGCTGGCGGCGAATCGAGCGCCGCGGTGCACATCAACGAGGACGGCACGGTCACCGTCACCGAGGGCCATCCCGATATCGGCGGCTCGCGCGCCTCGATGGCCATGATGGTCGCGGAAGTGCTGAACATCCCGTTCGAACACGTCCGGCCGGTAGTCGGCGACACGACCGCGATCGGGTTCAGCGCCTCCACCGGTGGCAGCCGCGTTACCTTCGCCGGCGGCATGGCGGTGACGCAGGCGGCCGAGAAGGTTATCGAGGAGTTGAAAAAGCGCGCTGCGGTCATGTGGGACATCAGCGTAGACGCGGTCGAGTGGAAGGACGGCAAGGTGTTCCCGGCTGGTCTCAATGCCGGCAGCTTCGAGCCGCTCGATCTGGCTGCCATTGCCGCGCGCTCAGCCCGCACCGGCGGGCCGATCAGCGCAGAGGTGCAGATCAATGCGCAAGGCCAAGCGCCCGGATTTACGACGCATATTTGCGATGTCGAGGTCGACCCGGAGACTGGCCACGTCAAGATCCTACGCTACACGGCGATCCAGGATGTGGGCCGGGCCATACATCCCTCTTATGTTGAGGGCCAGATGCAGGGCGGTGTGGCGCAGGGCATCGGCTGGGCGCTCAATGAGGAATACATCTACGACCAGGACGGCCGCTTGGAGAACCCCGGCTTCCTCGACTACCGCAGTACCGGTCTGCTCCGACTTGCCGATGATCGACGCGATCCTGATCGAGGTGCCAAATCCGCGGCATCCGTTTGGCGCACGCGGCGTCGGCGAGGTCCCGATCGTGCCGCCGATGGCGGCAGTTGCTAACGCGATTGCCGACGCGACGGGGCTGCGGCTGCGGGATCTTCCGATGTCGCCGCCGAAACTGCGTGCGGCGCTCGACGAGCACGACCCGCCGCGGATCGCTGCGGAATAACCCGCATTTTGCCTGTCCCCCCGCCGCGTCGGCGCAGGGATAGCCAGGCAATCGAGTGGCGGCAGGTTCGCTCACGACTCGCGCAATTTGCGGTGCCACGCGTCGGCTGAGTTTTGCTGATCATGCCGCCTGCATTATGCGCATCGCAATGTGGCGTGGCGGAGAAAACGACGGCGGCGGGTGGCGGTGACAATGCCTTCGCAAGCAGGAAGCACGTCCGCTCGGTTCTGCAATCGCCGCGATCATTCCATCACTTGATCTTGCCAAGGTTGATGTCCGCGAGCAGAGCGCCTGTGAAGCGGAGTTGACCCGCGTCGATGCCTTGAGCAGCATGCCACGGAAGCCTGTTCCGAAGGTGATGAACTGCTCGAACAGCACGGTGACAACGATGACGACGACCGGATCAAAAGGCACCCTTTTGGCTTCTCGCGCATCAAGATGCTTCTTTCAAGTTAGAAGAGAGCGAAAGTCTTGTTTTCAAATTGGCTCTATTCTTCCGAGCCTGAGGCGAGCACCAACGGCCGCCGGCTCCCGGTGCCTCGAGGCAAGCTGCTCGGCGGCTCCAGCTCGATCAACAGAATGGTGTTCCCTCCGTGCCAATGAAGATGAGACATCGCCTCGCCGGGAAATTAGACTTGAGGGCGCGGAAGGATCATCTCGCACATGCCCATGCAGCAGACACTGATCGATGCCGAGGCCGGCGCTGCCACGAGCGGAGGCCGTAGGCCGAGGATCGTGGCAGCGCCGGCCTCGGCATCGCCCGAATTATCGGACCGCCCGCGCCGCCGGACATTCACTGCGCAGGATAAGCTACGCATCCTGGCCGAGACCGATCGCGCCGAGACCGGTGGCATCGGCGCGATCCTGCGTCGCGAGGGGCTTTACTCATCGGCCCTCACGGACTGGCGAAGGCAGCGCGACGCCGGGGCCTTCAACGCACTGGTTCCCGGCAAACGTGGTCGAAAGACCGCCGAAGCCAACCCGCTGTCAGCCGAAGTGGCGCGCCTGCAACGGGACAATGCGCGTCTTGCGCTGCGCCTGACGCGCGCCGAAGCCATTATCGACATCCAAAAAAAAGTTGCGGCGTTGCTGGGCATCCCGTTGGCGTCCAGCGACGACGAGCCTTGACGGATGCCGTGATCGCATTCGCGCCGGACAGCGGCATGACCGCCGCGGCCTGTGCCGCGCTCGGGGTCTCACGCGCCAGCGTACAGCGCAGGCGCGCCCGCCTGGCCGCGCCGCCGGCGATCGTCCGTCCGCGACCGAGGCCGCCCCGAGCGCTGAGCATCCCGCAACAACAGCTGGTGCTGGATCTGCTGCACGCGCCGCGCTTTGCCGACCAGGCGCCCGCCGAGATCTACGCCAGTCTGCTCGATGAAGGCGTCTATCATTGCTCGATCCGCACCATGTACCGCATCCTCGGCCAGCACGGCGAAGTCCGCGAACGCCGCGAGCAGTTGCGGCATCCAGCCTATCAAAAACCCGAACTGCTGGCGGAACGTCCGAATGAGGTGTGGTCCTGGGACATCACCAAGCTGATGGGACCCGCCAAGTGGACCTACTTCTATCTCTACGTCATCCTCGACATCTTCAGCCGCCGGGTGGTTGGTTGGTGTGTCGCCGATGCGGAAAGTGCCGCGCAATTCAAGCCACTGTTCGATGACGCGATCACGAAACATGATGTGCCGCCCGGCCAGCTCGCCCTGCATGCCGACCGTGGCGGACCGATGAAGGCCAAGGCCACCGCGCTGCTGCTCGCTGATCTCGGCGTGACCCGCTCGCACAATCGGCCACACACATCGAACGACAACCCATTCTCCGAAAGCCACTTCAAGACCTTGAAGTATCAGCCACGGTTCCCCCAACGCTTCGGCTGCATCGAGGACGCCAGAAGCTTCTGCCGACGCTTCTTCGACTGGTACAACCAGGATCATCATCACGTCGGGATCGGCCTGATGACCCCAGATCAGGTGCATTATGGCCAGACCGACGCCGTCTATACCGCCCGTCAGCTCACACTCGATCGTGCGTTCCACGAAAACCCCGCGCGCTTCGTCAACAGGCCACCAACACCACCTGCCAAACCAACCGCAGCTTGGATCAATCAACCACAGGCAACGTCAATCATCCGAGCCTAAATGCCGATCCCGGCTGTATCAAAGTCGTTGACACGTTCCGGTTTGTCCGCGGCCAGGCTCAGGACTTCGATACCTGGGCGCAGATGGGCAACCGCGGTTGGAGCTACAATGATGTCCTGCCGATCTTCCAGCGCATGGAGAGGTATGCCGGCGAGGGCGACGACGCATTTCGTGGTCGGGAGCGCCCGCTGCGCGTGACCAACCCGGAGCCGCGCGATCGGCTGTTCGCGACGATCATCAAGGCGGCGGGGCAGGTCGGCATCCGACACAACCCGGATTACAACGGCGCCAGCGAGGAAGGCATCGCCATGAGTCAGGCGACGATTGCCCGCGGGCGCCGCATGAGCACGGCGCACTGCTACCTCGATCCGGTGCGCAATCGCGGCAACCTGCACATCGAGACTGAGGCATTGACCGAGCGGCTGCTGCTCGAGGGGAAGCGTTGCACCGGCGTTCGCTATTCCGTCGCCGGCGAGGTGCGCGAGGTTCGGGCGGGGCGCGCGGTCGTGGTCAGCGCCGGCGCATTCAACTCGCCGCAATTGTTAGAGCTGTCCGGCATCGGTCAGCCCGATCGCCTGCGCAATCTCGGCATCGAGGTGCGCCATGAGCTGCCCGAAGTCGGTGAGAACCTGCGCGATCATTACGTCCCGCGCACCCGTTGGTTGGTCCGCAAGAAGGGCATCACGTTCAACGACCGGGGGCGCGGCCTCGGGCTGGCGCACCAGGCGCTGCGCTACGCGCTGTTCCGCCAGGGCCTGCTGGCGATGGCGGGCGCCCCGATCCGGGCGTTCGTCTGCTCGCGCCTGGGCCTGGAGGCGCCGAACCTGATGCTGGGATGGAATCCCGATGTTGACGGAACCCAGCCCGCGAGGCCCGAGGATATCGCGCCAGTCGGGTCTGACTCTTTATGCCCATGCGGTGCGCCCCGAGAGTAAAGGCCACGTTCACATCGCCGCGACTGATCCACGCAAACTGCCGGCAATCAACTTCAATTTTCTGTCGTCGCCGCCCGATGCGGAGCTGACGGTGCGCGCGGTCCGCATCGCTCGCGAGGGCGACTATGCTGGTATTGACGGATAAATTGGAGCGCAGCATATCCTTCCCTCGACAGGCCGGCGCTACCCAGCGCTATTGCGACTTTCGTCCGATCACAATGCGAAGCGTATCGGCGCTGGGGTGCTGGCTCACTGGCGGTTTGACTGTGATAATGGTTGCGTCAATGTCGATCCCTTTTAGGGCGGCCGCGAGTGCCGTGCCGGCCGCCATCGTCTTCACGGGGGCGCCTTCGAACAAGCTGATCGTCACATCTATGGCGAGAACGTTGAGGCCCACCCGTTTATCTAAGACAATGACTCCCTCGCCGGCCTCAACCCAACTGATTACGGTCCAACCCGCCTTTTCCACCGTTATTCGTATCAGCAACATTAACGCCAGATATTCTGGATCTGACGCGCTTAGGGTACGCCGAGGAATAACTGCTTCAAGGCGGTTGTTGGTTAGGTGAGATGGTGTAATTCCATTCACCGTGGAATTCATCGTGTGAGATGTTGATCGCGTGCATCTCGCGGTCGGTCACCTTGAGGCCTTTCGGGTAGAGGTTGGCGTCGATCTCGCAGCAGACCTTGAGGCCGGTGTCGGTCGTCGTGGCGCCGATGAGTTGGACGATGACCTGATGACTGACCAGCGGTTTGCCACGCCAGTTCATGGTGATGAAGGCGAACAGGCGATGTTCGATCTTGTTCCATTTGCTGGTGCCAGGGGGCAGGTGCGTCACGGTTATCCTCAGGCCAGCCTCATTGGCGAAGCGCTGCAATTCGCGCTTCCATAGCCTTACCTGTGGCCCGTTGCTGCCGCCGCAGTCCGCGGTGATGGTGAGACACTTGGCGTTCGGGTCACGCGGTTGGCCGAGTTTCCACCACCAGCGCCGGATACTCTCAACGGCGAATGCTCCGGTATCGGCATCGATGCCGACACTGACCCAGCCATGATTGGCGGCAATGTCATAGACCCCGTATGGCGCGACCTTGCCGAGTTCCGGTATCTTGAAGTCGTGCACCCGGACCGGCTCCGGATCGCCCTTGCGGCGTAGCTCGCGACCATGGTTCTTGAAATCGCCAACAAGCTCCTTCTTCTTCGTATCGACCGAGATCGCCGGCTCGCCGGCCGCGATCGCGGCCTTCACCGTCGCATTGATGTGAGCGAACTGGGCATCACGATCGGGGTGATTGCCCCCCTCTCGCGTCTTGCGGTTGGCCTGACAACTGTAGTTCTGCTCCCGCAGCAGGTTTGCCACCACGCGTTGGCTCGCCTTGAAGCCGTGCGCGGCCAATGCCTTGACGAGGTGACGCAGACTGCGGCTCACCCAGCGCAGCGGTGAGCACGGATCGCCGCGGATGGCGTCCTCGATCAGCGTTTCAAGTGCCGCCGGCAAATCCGGCTGGCGCACCACGGCGCTCTTGCGTCCGCCGCCAGCACGGCGGACCCGGCTGCCGATCTCGTTGCGGCCCAATCGCAGTTCGCGAATGCCGCGATTGATGGTGCTCCGCGCCAGGCCAGTCGCCTTCGCAACTGCCGAGACGCCGCCATAGCCGTGCGCCAGGGCCTCATTCGCCGCCAACAGCCGTCGGCCGCGCTCGTCGAGAAATGTCTCGGCCTGCCGCCAGCGCAAACGAATGTCGTCAACGTCGATCACCCCGCCACGGTAGCTGCCCGCATCCGCGTCGCGGGTCGCAAATCTGCGATTCTATCGCTGCGTTCTTCGGGCTATCTTGATTTGTTTGTTTCTCGGCGAATCCTTAGCGCGAACTCACAGGGAGTGCTTTGGAACAGTTTCAGTCGGCCAGATATTTCGGTCATTTGGTCGGAAGTCACGAGTTGTGGTGCTTTGAATTTAGCCAGCGCCAATTCGGCTTGCTTCGCCCGGTCAATTGCTACCGAAGTATCTACTGACAGTTGCCCCTCGATCTCTCCTGTAATATCTTGGCTGGTTGAGGTTCCCAAATATTCGACTGCGAGGCCGGCAATTAGTAATAGAGCACCGAGCTTTCCAAGCTTCCTTCTTCGCCCCCTGCCGGCAGGCATTCGTAAAAGTGCGATGACTTGTGTCCCGAATTTTGTAAGCGTCTCGAACTCTACAACCGACTCAAAGATTACACCGATTAGTACGGCGACCGACCCTATATCGGCAACCGCACTCCAGAAGGACCGGTCAGACATGGCTTTAGTGACATCAATCGACATAGAACGACTCTATTGGCATGAGCGGTTCCGTGCCGCAGTGCTATCTGTTGCGGTTTTGTTGTTTATCTCAATCCGAATTAGAGTCCTCCTTCGCGATTGGGCGAAATGAGAATTCCAATTGTCTTAGCGGATTGTCGTTCGCTGGCGGCATCGGCCCTAGCTGGACCGGCCGCCAGTCTGCCCGTCTCAGCATCTTCCTACGGCTTCCCCGAAGATGTCGGGGTTCTCGCGGTTGTTGTACCTCCACTCAAACTCGGCCACGTAGAGCGGCAGATACTTGCGGCTGACATTATGGAATGTACCGATGATACTGCGCTTCAACAGCGACCAGAAGCCGTCAATGGTTTGAGCGTGGACCAACCCGCGCACATACTCCCCACGGCTATGCCTGACGAACTCATGCGGCCGATGGCGGTTGATGCGATGGTAGACGCCGGACTCGTCGGTCGCGACCAGATCAACCTTCTCAGACACAGCTTCGTTCACAAAGTAGTTGGCCGTTTGGGCGTCAACGTGCGAGACGACGCGGGCAACGACGTTGCCGCCTCTCTGCGCTGCGCCGATGACAGCAATCTTGCCCGCTCCGCCAGTCCCGGTGGAGCGTTTGGTCTTGTGTCGGTTCTTGTTCTTGCCGCCGACATAGGTTTCGTCAATTTCAACGATACCCATCAGCTTCCGGAACTCCGGATCGATCAGAGCCGCGCGAATACGGTGCGTCATGTAGAGCGCCGTCGCATAGGAGCCAAAGCCCATCATCCACTGGATTTGCAGACTGCTGATCCCCTTCTTACTGGTCAGCATCAGGTAGATAACCTTGAACCATTGGCGCAGCCCAACCTTGGTATCCTCAAATATCGTCTCGACGAGGACGGAGAACCGATAGGCGCCGCCCCTCCGGCAATCAGGGCATTCCCAGTGAAACGCGCGGTTGGTCAGAGCATAAACGCGGTCAGATGCGCAACGCGGGCAGCGAATACCGTCCGGCCAACGTCGGCGAGCGAGATACGCTTTGCACGCGTCATCAGTGGGGAACAGACGCTCCCATTCCTTGACGGTCATTTGCGGGGTGAACTGCGGATTGCCCATCGGAAGCTCACTCATCCCCTCATTTTCCTTGAGACATGAAAGAATCGGTCGGCCATAAGGACGATTCCGGAAAGAATTGCATGAGCAGCGACGGCGGCACATCCTTGCGAATCCGCCATGGCCAGTTTTGCAGTCGCGTGAAGCAACAGATCTCCCGCCCAGCAACGGCAGGTCGGGGGATACGATGGTCATCGGGCAGCAGCAGTTCTCCATCGACCAGGTCAGGCAGGTTCTTGGCGGCGTGCTTGGCCATGATCTTCACGCCAAGCGCGTCGGCTCGCTCTGCGATGCCACCCTCGGCGTGCTGCGCAGCGCCTCCCTGGCGGTCTGCACGATCGGCCAGGGGCTCGCTGCCGCACGTGGCCTGAACCCCAAGCATGCGACCAAGCAGGTCGACCGCCTGCTGTCCAACCGGAATATCAACGTCGATGACATCCTCACCCGCTGGGTGCCCTACATCATCGGCACACGCAACGCCATCGTGGTGGCATTGGACTGGACCGACTTCGAGGCCGACAAGCAGGCCACAATCATGTTGTCGCTGATCACCGATCACGGTCGTGCCACACCGCTGGTATGGCTCACGGTCGACACGTGCACACTCAAGGACAACCGCAGCCTCTACGAGCATCGGGTACTGGTGCGGTTGGCCGAATTGCTGCCGGCCGACATCGCGGTGTGCGTGATCGCCGACCGCGGCTTCGGCGACCAGAAACTCTACCGGATGCTGACCGAAGAGCTGTGCTTCGACTACGTCATCCGCTTCCGCGGCAACATCGCTGTGACCACCACCACCGGCGAAACCCGCACCGCTGCCGCCTGGGTGCGACCCGGCGGACGCGCCCGTGTGCTGCGTGGCGCCGCGGTCACCGCCGACCGCTATGCAGTGGGGACCGTGGTCTGCGTTCAGGACCCCGACATGAAGCAGGCCTGGTGCCTGGCGGCCAGCAGTGCCGATGCCACGGCCAAGCATCTGACCGGATACTACGGTCGTCGCTGGGGCATCGAGTGCGCGCTACGCGATACCAAGGATCTGCGCTTCGGCATGGGGATGGGCGCGATGCATGTCAAAACTCCCGAGCGGCGCGATCGGTTGTGGCTGATCAACGCTTTCGCCGTGGTGCTGCTGACGCTCCTCGGTGCCGCCGGCGAGGCACTGGGCTATGACCGGATGCTCAAGACCAACACCGCCAAACGCCGCGTCCATTCGTTGTTCCGCCAGGGCTGCATGCTCTACGACCTGATCCCGACGATGCCAGAAGCCAGGCTGCGTCCGCTGATGCAGCGCTTCTCCCGCATGCTGCAGGAGCAGCCGCTATTCGCAGACGTTTTCGGGCCGGTCTGACAAATGAGGGGAGTCGTGAGTATCGGAAGGTGTTCCATGCCTGATGGAGAATGTTATGGCACAGGAAAATCAATCCGTCAACTGCCGCATAGTCGCCCTCGCGAGACCATGACGGCTCCGGCCATGACGCCGCTTCAGATGAGCGAGATCGCCCCGGGCGCCGGTCGGACCACCGATGACGAAATCCTCGACTGGGTGAGAAACGCGGCAGACATGCTGCTGAATACCGCGCCCTGACCATTCTCGAAACGCCCTGACGTCGTAACCGGCGCCCCAAAGCGCAGCCACACTCATTTCGATGGATTGCGGGGGGTCGTGCACCACAACGATGTGCACCGGCATCGGCTCCTGGCCCCCGTCCTCGGTCATCGGCTTGGGTCTGCGAACACCGAGGTGCGGGGCCTTGCGATCTGGGTTGCCTCGATGGTCCGCTGAGTATTGTCACCGAAACGTGCGAGTAGCAGCCACGCGCACGAAGCCGCCACCGAATTCCGACTACCGCCATCACTTACTGCGCCCTCGCCCGCGACGGCTTCTGCGCCTCGTATTGACACACTCAGAGGAAGAGTTGTTTTGTCATTACATAACGGGTGGCACCGGGCGGATCGCAGTCGAGTTTCGCGGCCATCTCGTAGCCCTGCTTCAGATAGAAGCCGGGAGCTTGAATTTCCATCGTGTTTAAGGTCACCCGCGTGCAGCGGCGCCGCCGACCTTCTTCCTCAGCCATCTTCAAGAGGCGGCTGCCGAGTTGGTCGCGGCGCAACTCCTTAGGCAGAAAGAAGCGATCAACTCGCAGCTGCCCGCGAGAGCTCGCACCATAAAGCCCGCCAATCACCTTGCCCGTCGCCGGATCGGTGACGAACACGGCGAGCGGACGGTAATCGTCGTACCCTGCCATAGCGGTGTTATAGGCACGGAGACCGTCGGCGATGACCGCGATGTCGGCAGCATCGGGCGAATCGGTTTCAATTATCTCGCTCATCTAATCCTCTCTTCAACTTCACAGGGGCATCAGCCTCGTTGCTGTCATCGTAGTCAAACGCGGACGGTTCGAGAAATCCGGTGGTGATCGCAATCAAGCAGAACCGGCCTATACGACACGGCGAACTGCTGTTGCCCGGCCTTTTGCGCTGTGGCTTTGCGACCGCATGCTGCATGTGTCCTACAGCAGCAAGGTCGGCGATGGTTGATTTGCGACGGGCCGCTTTCGAGCTCGGCACGCAGATACCAGGCTGTCGGCGCAGTCCCTGCTGATCCGTCAGGTGTTCGATTACCCGCCGGGCGAATGTCCATGGTATAGTCGGGACCGGGAGAGGACCGGAACTGGCTATCGGACAAAGGACGAAAGGGATGCGCGCTGTTGGACTATTCACTCATGGCGGTCCTGAGGTGCTCCAGGTCGTTGAATTGCCCGAAGTGCACGCCGGCCCAGGACAGGTGCGGATCCGCGTCCATGCAGCGACGGTCAACCCAACCGACGTCGGGGTCCGCAACGGCACGCGCGCCGAGCAGCAGAAGGCTGATCCGCCGCCTTACGTGCCGGGAATGGAGGCGTCGGGCATTGTCGACGAGGTTGGAAGCGGCGTTCCCGACAGACTCAAAGTTGGCGACGCCGTCATGGCAATCGTGGTGCCGAAAGGCAGCCATGGCGCGTATCGCGAGCAAATTATGCTTGATGCCCGATCGGTCGTGCGCGCCCCTACCGGAAAGACCCATCCTGAGGCCTGTAGCTTGCCGATGAACGGGCTGACGGCGCGCCAGTCGCTGGACCTGCTCAAACTGTCTCCGGGTCAGGTCATCGCAGTGATCGGCGCGGCGGGCGCTTATGGCGGCTATGTCGTCCAGCTCGCCAAAGCCGAGGGGCTGACGGTCATTGCCGATGCTTCCGAGAAGGACGAAAAGCTGGTGGCATCGCTTGGCGCCGATATCGTCGTTCGAAGGGGCGATGATGTCGCGTCGCGGATTCGCAGTCACTTCCCTCAAGGAGTTGATGGGCTCGCGGACGGAGCGGTGCTCAATGAGCTTGTCATCCCCGCCGTTCGTGACGGCGGCGCTTTCACGTCCGTCCGCGGATTCCAGGGCATCCCGCAGCGGGATATCCACTTCACAGCAACCTTTGTGCGCTCCTACACGCAGGAGTTCGAGAAGCTCGATCGGCTCCGGCAACAGGTCGAGGCCGGCAAGATCACCCTTCGCGTGGCGGAGGTCTATCCGCCGGAAAGGGCGGCCGACGCCCACCGTCGGTTAGAGGCTGGCGGTACGAGAGGACGGCTGGTCATCCAGTTCTAATCTGGGAAGACAAGTCGGCGAAATTCAAAGGGCGGCAAGGCGGCGCCCCTCGACCAGGCCCGGCGTGCTTCTCACCAGGGCGGTCATGATAATGCGAAAGCCTTGCTCGAGGCGCATCGCCACGTCATCAGCCGTGGCTCCCGTCGCACAGGGAATGCCGAACTCTTTGCAGGCGGCCAGGACGAGCAGCAGATTTTCTTGCACGGCTGGATGGCTGGCCTGACCCCGCAATCCCATCGACACCGACATGTCCCCGGGGCCTGCCCAGATGGCACCGATGCCCCTCACCTGACGCAAAATGTCGCGTATGTTCCGTACCCCTTCTGCTTCTTCGACGATGCCGCTCAGTAAGATATTGCCCTCAGGGTCCAGGGGCCAGAGGTCGACGGCGTCGTAGTATTCCTGCGGGGGTCAGGCCCCAATATCGGGAGGCGATGCGATTGCCGCAACCGCGCTCCCCAGCCGGTGCAAAGTCTTGCACCCCCGGCATCTGGGGATACCGTGCCGCCGCGACTGCGGCTTGGGCGTCCTCCGCTGTACTCAGGTGAGGCAACACCAGACCATACACGCCGGTGTCCAGCGCCTGCTTGATCACCCACTGGTTGCGTTCGCGGGCGTTCAGAGGAATCCGGACCATTGGCACCACGTCGGGTTGCAGGTTGCCCTTCTCGGCAATCCTTTTGCGGTTCAGCAGCACTTGCAGGGAGGTACGCAGGGTGGGGAAGCTAGGGCCTGTCATCAATTAGCCGATCTCGGTCGGTGGGCGCCAGCCGGACACCGAATTGAGCCGGTGAGTCCCGATTGCCACACCCAGCCGTCAATCGGCGCCAGATGATACGCAACCGATTCCGGCGCGGCAGTTTCTTCGATTTCATAGGCGGTCAGTTTGTTGGAGACTGACCGATGATGCGGCGCTTCGGACTGCGTGACGATCAATGGGAGCGGATCAAGGACCTGTTGCCGGGTCGAGAAGGCTCGGTCGGAGTGACCGCGGCAGACGATCGTTTGTTCGTGGAGGCCGTGCTCTATCGTTATCGTACCGGGATGCCGTGGCGCGATCTGCCGGAGCGGTTCGGCGACGGGGTACAGGTCCACACACGGTTCAGCCGTTGGGCCAAAAGCGGTGTGTGGGAACGGATGTTTCAGCACCTCGCCGCAGACGCCGACAACGAATATGCGATGATCGACAGCACCATTGTGCGCGCCCACCAGCATAGCGCCGGCGCCAAAAGAAGCCGGCAAGGACCAGGCAATCGGCCGATCGCGCGGCGGACTGAGCACCAAGATCCACGCCCTGGTCGACGCGCTGGGCAACCCGATCCGCTTCTTCCTGACTGGCGGTGAAGCGCACGACCTGGTGGGGGCGGACCACCTGCTGCCCACGATGCAGGCCGATACGCTGATCGCCGATAAGGCGTTCGACGCCGACGAGCGCTTACTTGAGCCGCTGGCGGCCGCTGGCAAGACCGCGGTGATCCCACCACGAACCAACCGGTCCTTGCCGCGCGACTATGACCGCGAGCTTTATGCGGCGCGCCATTTGATCGAGAACTTCTCCGCCAAGATCAAGCAGTTTCGTGCGATCGCCACCCGCTACGAGAAGACCGCGCGGAACTTCCTCGCCGCCGCCCAGCTCGTCGCCGGCGTCGTTTGGCCTAATTGATGACAAGCCCTAAAACCCTCGTGTTCCATTTCAATGATGACCGCGCCGTGGTCGGAATCAGCAATGTAGGTCAGGTCATCCAGACTGCCGTTGGGGACCGTGCTGGTGCTGAAAACCGGCTTGCCGTGCTCGAGGAGGTCGATGATTTTGTTGTAGCGCATCTTCTCAGCTACGTTTTTCCTCTTCCAGTTTCCGGCTTGGCTGCTGGCCTCTCCGTCTACCCTTCGCTCTCCTTCACTGAAGGCCCCTCGCCGGTGTGATACACACCTTGTCCTATCAATCGCTTCGAAGCATCCCGCGCGGTGGGGCCATCGCAAGGCGAACAGAGACGCGGCTATTCTTCGCCAGGCGCACCCGACGGCTAATCCGCTAAGGGCACTATAGCGGTCAGGCGGTCCCCACCGACGCTTCGGCTGGTGTGCCCTTGTCCTGTGAGGTCTTCGAACAGGACGGCGTCACCAGGGCCGAACCGCCGGATCGTTCCATCGCCGATCATGACCTCCATTTGGCCTCCGGAGAGGAAAATGGCGTACTGGCGGCGCGGCGCATTGTGCCAATCGCTGAAACGGCCGTTTTGCGAACGCGTGAAGGTGATACTACTGGCGGTCTGCTCGTTTGACCTCTCCAAGTCAGGTGGGAGCAGATCCAGGTCCTCAAAGTGTGACTGACCATCCGCGCCGGTATAACATCTGACAAATGCCGTGGGCATTCCTCCTGGGGCCCCAGTAAAGGCAGCGAAGTCGATAGGGCCTTGCTCCCTCGTATTGTCGCGCGGATTGTCCAGGCGCACAACGGCCAGCACACGGTGCTGGTGCATGAAAAATTGATCGCACGGTCGCATCACCGTGTGCCGCTTGTCGAGCCTATGGTACAGCGGCCACGCAGCCTAATTGGTCAGGCCCTTCGCTTGCACATCATTTTTGCCAGCCTGCTTGCGAGCCTGAGAGGGACCATGTTTGAGATTCTCACGCAGCTTGGCGGCGCCATCACGGATCTCGTTGGCGAGGCTATTGATGTATTCGGACCATTCCCTGACGTTCAGCATTTAAGTCATGCGAATGGAAACTTCGGTCTAGCGCTTCAAGAGACAAGCAGGGACGGACCGGCTGAAACCCGTCAAGGAGCCGGAATGGCTAATGCAAACAGGAATTGAAGGGATCGGGGCGGCGTTAGGCGGATCAACATTTCGCCGCGAACTGCTCCTGCTTCAGGTGAACAGATCGACGCATCAAGCTTGTCACATGTCCATGCCACTCCCGCAACGGGAAAGTGGAGCCCAATCCGTTGAGGTTCGGTGATGAAACGTTCGCTCGTCCTATTTACCTCGGACTTCGCAACGATTCTATGCGCGACGCGTGGAGATCGGTGGCCTGACGTGCGGCTGCGGAGGCCACTGGATGATTTGACCGCGCTGTGACGCCAATTGACTGATGGGTCACAGGGCAGCAAGACAAACCAATCGCCGCGCGAGCAAAAAGGGACATCAGGATGCTACGTAGCATCGAAATCGATATCGTAATCGTGCGTGGCAACGCCGGCCTCATTCACGCGCGAAGTCGGCAGATGCGCAGTCTTATGCTTATGGGCAGATCGGAAGACGAGTTGTGGCGGGACATGGATCCTGTCCTACGGGACCTTCTTGATATCGAGGGTGATAAGGTTGCGACGATGACGATAGATCGGCCAGGGCGGCGCGTGCGCGTCGATGTAGAGTGACGACGAGTGAGCAGTACCACGCTCGCATCAGGGCCCTCGGCCTAACACCAATCGGTCGGGCCAGCGCTGGGAAATATCAGTTTCATCGGGCTCGCGGTGGCCGAGTATACCCTATCCGCGACCCGGACGACCTGACGGAAGCAGAGCGCGAGGAGATGATCGAGTACTACGAACAACAATTCTCTCTAGCGTGAACCACCACTGAAGGGTAGTGAGCCGAGTTACGACCCGAAGCGACCGTTCGACCCCTCACCGGCGCGCAATGCGCAAGGAATTGCCGCAGGTGCGGTAGCGCATGCCTATCCGGCTTGTCTCCTCGATGGCACGGGCTAAAATCGCCCGCAATCGTTCCTAACCCCACAAGGAGAGCGTCCCATGGCAATCACGATGTATAGCGGCTTTGTGCCGGTATGCCTGCAGTTGCTCGGCGGCCTTAAGACTGTGCTGCAGAAGGCCGAGGAGCACGCCACGGCCCAGAAATGGGATACCACCGTGGTGCTGAACCTGCGGCTCTTTCCCGACATGTTCCCGCTCGAGCGGCAGGTGCGGCAGGTCTGCACTCATTCCTGCGGAGCCGGCCGGGTCGCCGGGATTAGCCTGCCGTCCTTCGCTGACCAGGACAACAGCTTCGCCGAGATGCAGGCGCGCATCGACAAGACCGTCGACTTCCTGAAGGGGCTGCGCGCGGATCAGCTGGACGGCAAGGAGGATACCGTCATCACGGTCCCGATGGGTGGCCAGCCGCGCGAGTTCAAGTGTCAGAACTACCTGTACCATTTCGCGATGTTGCAGGTGCAGTTCCACGCGACGACAGCGTACGACATCATCCGCAGCACCGGCGTCAACCTCGGTAAGCGCAACTATCTTGGCCAAATGCCATCGTAAATCGATGCACTTATCCAATCGGTAGACAGGCGCGGTAACGTTAGTCGCTCGGTGGGTTGTTGGTGTCGCTTTCGCGCACTCCCTCAATCCCGCCTGGCATGACTACGTTTCCTGACGCCGCTCATCGAGCCGGACGTGAGGAACTATCATAACCGGGGCCGCAGCGTCACATTGCTCGGCGCGGACCGGTTATGATTGCGCGCCGCCGAGGCTGGTAGTGCCCGAGTTTCATTACGGTGTAGCTAGATGAGACCGATCCCGCTCAACAGCTCCGGAATTTGGGGAATGTCGGTTAAGGTGGCACGTGTCTCTGCTGGGCTCCAGGCGTGAGGACCGGGAGCCAACGAGACGAGGCAAAACGATGGCGGCTACGCTTCACAGAGGAGACGGAAACATGGCACAAAAAGGTCACGGGATTTTCATGGTGTACGTTGATATCGACGCCCAGGACGTGCAGGAATTCAACGAGTGGTATAACAAGGAACATCTACCAGAATTGCTGTCGGTGCCCGGCATCCTCTCAGCGGCCCGCTACGAAGCAGTCAAGGGTGGCCCGAAGCACCTCGCATGCTATGAACTGGAAAGCGTGGCGGTGATGCAGACGCCGGCGTTTACCAACCGGCCGCGGACGCCGTGGGGGAAGAAAGTCTCGCCGTCCGTGATCGGGAAGAATTTGACACGCATTGTCGGGGAACAAATTTACCCGGACGGCATGGAAATGCCGGAGCGTGGCATGGCGCCGGTGTTGCAGATTGGCCGTATGTCCGTCCCCGTCGAGGTCGATGCCGAGTGGAACGCCTGGTATAGTGGGGAGTATGTGCCAGGCTACCGTAAGGTGCCGGGAGTGATCTATGCCCGCCGCTATCGGGTTCTCGAGGGTACCAGCGGCTACAGCACGGTCTACGAATTTGCCAGTACGGCGGTGCCCGAAAGCCCGCAGTGGAAGGAGCAACAGCAACATTCCTCGCCGAATTCGCCGCGCATGCGGCAGGCCATGACGCATGCACCGGGTTCAGCCGGGGTGTACGTACGGGTAAATCCCTAAGTCCAGGACGCACTAGTACCCCCCGTCATTGATTCCCCGGTGGATTTCCGAATTGATGGCTCCGCAATGGCGGAGATGCATCGTGACCGCGAAACAAGCTGCCGTGAAGAGATATGTGGTGAAGCTGAGCGATGATGAGCGGGAGCGGCTCGGAGCGCTGATACATGCCGGCAAACACTCTGCCCGGCTGCTGACCAAGGCACGCATCCTGTTAAAGGCCGACGCCTCGGAAGCCGGCGAAGGATGGAGTGACAGCCGGATTGCGGCGGCGCTCGATACCAGCATCGACACGGTGGCGCGGACCCGCCAGCAGCTGGTGGAAGAAGGGTTCGAGGCGGTCCTGGTCCGCAAGCATTCGCCGGCTTCGGCCAGGCCACGCATCTTTGACGGGGCAGCTGAGGCGAAGTTGATCGCGTTGGCCTGTTCCCGACCGCCCAAAGGCCGCAAGCGGTGGACGTTGCAGTTGCTGGAGGAGGCCGTCGTGGAACTGAATATCGTCGAGCGCGCCAGCGACAACACCATTGGGCGCACGCTAAAAACAACACGCTCAAACCCCACCTGCAAAGACAATGGGTCATCCCTCCGGATGCCAATGCGGCGTTCGTAGCCAACATGGAAGATGTGCTGGAGGTTTATCATCGGCCGCACGATCCAGAGTACCCCGTGGTCTGCGTGGACGAGACATCAAAGCAACTGATCAGCGAAACGCGTGTGCCGATCAAGCTGAAGCCAGGACAGCCTGCGCGGCATGACTATGAATATGAGCGGAATGGAACCGTCAACCTGTTCATGATGTTCGCGCCTTTGGAGGGCTGGCGGCACGTCGCAGTAACCGATCGCCACACCGCTGTGGATTTCGCCCACATGCTCAAGGATCTGTCCGATACACATTTCCCCGCAGCCAAGAGGATTGTGCTCATGGAGGACAACCTCAACACCCACAAACCAGCGTCACTCTACGAAGCCTTCCCCGCAGCCGAAGCCCGTCGTCTCGTCGAGCGGTTCGAATGGCACTACACCCCGAAACAAGGCAGTTGGCTCAATATGGCCGAAGCCGAGCTCAGCGTGTTATCCGGTCAATGTCTCGATCGCAGGATCCCCGACAAGCTCAGCCTCATCGAGGAGGTCGCCGCCTGGGAACATAGCCGCAACCACAAGCAGGTCAGAGCAGATTGGCAATTCACCACCGCCGACGCCCGCGTAAAGCTGAACAGGTTATACCCGGCATTATGAGCGACTCGGGGTACCAGTTCGACTTTCGCAACTGGACCACGATTTTGGGAATTTTGTGCCTGCCTGGCGCTGGTAAGTTCCTGTAATTCCCAGCATCAACGCGGGAGAAACGGCGAAAATCGCGTGCGGTGCCGACCAAGTCCCTTGCGAAACGGCTGCTGTCTTTGAAAGTCTGCGGCCATGTTTTTGCGCCACAAGGTTCGCCGAAAGGACGGCAAGGAGCATCGCTACTGGAGCATCGTGGAGAACCGTCGTGTCTCCGGCGGCCGCACGGTGCAGCGACACGTGCTGTACCTGGGCGAGATCAACGATGCCCAGAGGGCGGCGTGGTGCCGGACGATCGATGCGTTCGACGAAGATGGCCAGCAAGCCAGACAGATCGCGCTGTTTCCCGAGGATCGGCAAGCACCGGCACTGAATTGCGATGTGGTGCATGTCCGGCTCAGCGGTCTTCGGCTGCACCGTCCGCGGCAATGGGGCGCCTGCTGGTTGGCCTGCCATGTGTGGGATCAACTGCGGCTGGATGATTTCTGGTCGCCACGGCTGCCGACGTCGCGGGAGGGGACACGGTGGCTGGACGTGCTGAAGACGTTGGCCGTCTATCGCCTGATCGATCCCGGCAGCGAGTGGCGGCTGCACCGGCAATGGTATGAGCAAAGTGCGATGGGCGATCTGCTCGGCGCGGACTTCGCGCTGGCGCGCAAGGACAATCTGTATCGGTGTCTTGACAAGCTGCTGATGCACAAGACGGATCTGTTCCGCTTCCTGCAACACCGCTGGAAGAGCCTGTTCGGAGCAGACTTCGAAGTCCTGCTCTACGATCTGACCAGCACCTATTTCGAATGCGATCCACCAGAGGCGGGCAAGCGGCGCTTTGGCTACAGCCGGGACAAGCGCTCGGATTGCGTTCAGGTGGTCATTGCATTGGTCGTGACACCGGACGGCCTGCCGCTGGCGTATGAGGTGATGGCGGCAAACACCTCGGACAAGACCACGTTGCGCGACTTCGTCGAGCGGATCGAGGCCCAGTATGGCAAGGCCACGCGCACCTGGGTGATGGACCGCGGCATCCCGACGGAGGCGGTGCTGGCGGAGATGCGGGCGTCCGAGACGCCGATACAGTATCTGGTGGGCACGCCGCGCGGCCGTCTCGGACAACTGGAGCAGGGCTTTCTGACCAAGCCGTGGACCGATGTCCGCGACACCGTTCAGGTGAAACTCGTTGAGCAGGACGACGAACTTTATGTGCTCGCCCGCAGTGGTGCACGCCGGGACAAGGAACAGGCGATGCGGCGGCGGCGGCTCAAGAAGCTGATCAAGCGCCTGCATGAGCTGCGCCAGCAGAAACTGACCCGCGATCAGTTGTTGATCAAGCTGGGGGCGGCCAGGAAAGAGGCTGAGCCGGCGGCTTGGCGGATCATCGAGCTTCAGTTGCCGGACAAGGAGCAGGCGGTCACGCCGGAGACGTTCGGCTTCAAGCTGAATTGGCCGAAGCTGCGCGAGGCGCGACGCCGGGAAGGCAGTTACCTGCTGCGGTCGAATGTGACGGGCGGCGATCCGGCGCAGCTCTGGGCGTTCTATCTGCAACTGGTCGAGGTGGAACGTAAGCGGTGTTCCCCGACCCTTCTTTAATGGGTGCCCTTGAAGTGCTTGATTTGCTTGAGGCAGAGGGCTTCGAGCTATCCTTATGTTTGACGTTAGCGATGACGCGAAGGGTGAATACCGGCGAGTTGAGGTTCTAACGGGACCTGGCCGGCGGCGGCGCTGGTCGGCAGATGAGAAGGCCCGGATCGTCGCGGAGACCTTGGTGCCGGGAGCGCGCGTTTCCGAGGTTGCGCGGCGCTGGCACATCTGCTCGCAGCAGGTATTCGGTTGGCGACGCGCCATGCGGCAAGACTTGCCGCTCGTGGCGGGGCGAACGACAACGCCGGCAACACCCAGCTTTGTTCCGATCGTGAGCGAAGCCATTCCTGCAACAATGGTTCCACGCGCGGCGTCTGCCGCACCGGGGATCGAGGTCAAGCTTGCCGGTGCTGTGGTGCGGGTCTCGTCCGGCATGGATGCTGCCCAGTTGACCGCGGTGTTGCGCGCGGTGCGCGCGTCGGCGTCCCGATCATGATCAATGTCCCCGCTGGCGCTCGCGTCTTACTGGCGACGCGGCCAGTTGATTTCCGCAAAGGGGCACACTCTCTCGCCGCCTTGGCGCAGGAGGTGCTTGGCGAGGATCCGTTCGCTGGCGCGGTGATCGTCTATCGCGCCAAGCGCAGCGACCGCTTGAAGATACTGGTCTGGGATGTCAGCGGCCTGGTGCTGGTGTGGAAGCAATTGCAGCAGGGATCGTTCCGCTGGCCGCCGATCATGGACGGGGTGATGAAGCTGTCGCCGGTTGAGTTCGCCGCGTTGTTCGATGGGCTCGATTGGACGCGTGTTCAGACCATAAAGGGGATTCTCAAACCGTCGGTTGCCGCGTAGGATTCGTTGCGTGATGGCTTCACCCCGCGACGACATGCAGAGCCTGCCCGAAAGCATTGAAGCCTTGCGGGCCTTGGTGCTGACGACAATTGCCGAACGCGATGCGACACTTGTCGAGCGCGATGCGGCGGTTACGGAGCGGGACATCCTGCTGGCACAGAATGACCGGCTGCGTCATCTGCTGCTGCAGCTCAGACGCATGCATTTCGGCCCCCGCTCCGAGCGTCTGCCGGAGGAACAGCTGCAACTGGGCCTGGAAGCCCTCGAGCAGGCGATCGCCAAAGCAGACGCGGAGGCAGAGAAGCACGATCCCGAGCGGCGCTTGGACAATGCCGCCAAGCGGCGTGCCAGCCGTGGTGCGCTGCCGGCGCACCTGCCGCGGATCGAGGTGACGCTGGCGCCCGAGGACACTGCGTGCCCGTGCTGCCGGGCGAGCATGACGGTAATAGGGGAAGACACATCAGAGCGTCTGGATGTGATCCCGGCGCAGTTTCGGGTGATCGTAACCAGGCGTCCGAAACTCGTTTGCCGGTCCTGCACAGGCGTCGTGGTGCAGGCACGGGCGCCGGCACGGCTGATCGAGGGCGGCATCCCGACCGAGGCAATGGTCGCCCATGTGCTGGTGGCGCGCTATGCCGATCATCTGCCGCTGTATCGCCAGGCACAGATCCTGGCGCGACAGGGTGTGATCCTCGAGCGGTCCACCCTGTCGTTCTGGATGGGATACGCCGCGGCCGAAGTCGCCCCCGTGGTGGCGCGGCTGCGCGAGATGATGCTGGCCTCGACACGGATATTTGCCGACGAGACCGTGGTGCCGGTGCTCGACCCGGGCCGCGGACGGACCAAGCAAGGATACTTCTGGGCCATGGCCCGTGACGATCGCCCATGGGGCGGGAGCGAACCACCGGCTGTGGTTTATAGTTACGCCCCTGGTCGGGGACATATCCACGCCAACACGCTGCTCGGTGACTATCGCGGCATCCTGCAGTGCGATGGATACCAGGCCTACAAGAAACTCGCCGGGCCCAAGCTGACCGAGACTCCCGTAACCCTGGCTTTTTGCTGGAGCCACGTGCGCAGGGGTTTTTACGATCTGGCCAAGACGAAGGCGCCGATCGCTATGGAAACGCTGCGGCGGATCGCCGCGCTCTATGAGATCGAGGCGCGTGTCCGCGGCAAGCGCGCCGCCGATCGGCTGGCGCTGCGTCAAGCCGAAAGCAAACCGCTGGTCACGGAATTGCGCATCTGGTTCGAAGCGCAGTTAGCGAAACTGCCCGCCCGCGGTCCAACTGCCGACGCGATCCGCTATGCGCTGAACCACTGGGAAGGGCTGGAGCGGTTCCTTGAGGACGGACGCATCGAACTCGACACCAACAGTGTCGAGCGCGCCATGCGGCCGGTCTGTCTGTCGAGAAAAAATAGCCTCTTTGCGGGCAGCGACGAAGGCGGCGAAAACTGGGCATGCCTAGCATCGCTAATCGAAACCTGTAAGTTGAATGGCGTCAATCCACAGGCATATTTTACCGATCTCCTGACACGCCTGGTGAATGGCTGGCCGCACAAACGCATCGACGAATTGATGCCTTGGCTCTGGGCACCCGAACGGCCACCCTGATCTCACGAAGCGCCGAAGGGTCGGGGAACACCGCTTACGGTGGAACAGGCGTTCAAGGAACTGAAGGGGGATCTGGCGATCCGCCCGATCCACCATCAGACCGATGAGCGGATCGAGGCGCACATCTTTGTCGCGTTCCTCGCCTATTGCCTGCAGGTTACGCTGAAGCAGCGGCTGCGATCTCTGGCTCCCGGCCTGACACCGAGGTCGGTGCTCGACAAGATGGCGGCGATCCAGATGGTGGACGTGCAACTGCCGACCACCGACGGCCGCACCGTCATACTGTCTCGCTACACCGAACCGGAGGTGGATCAGGCTGTCCTGCTCCAGCGGCTGAAGATCAGCCTGCCCGCCCAGTCGCCTCCCAGAGGTACTCATCCCTGACGTTCCGTCACCGGTATGACCACCCGCGCTGTGGTGCCGACCTTCGCGACTGCCAGCGTGGGAAATCAACGCTCTGGAGCAGTTTGCCCGTCGAGTTGCGAAAGTCGGGTTAGCCTTTGACCCGCGTCTTCGCTGCGGCGTATCCCGTGTGCAGCACTTCGTTGTCGCTGGAATACGCCCGCAGCAAGGCGCCGGCGTTCCTCCATTCCTCCGCCACCTCATAGCTGGGAAACTGCATCGCGCAGGTCTTGCCGTGCGTCTTCGCCGTCGGATGCCGCGTTCCACCGTCGTATCGGAGAGCCGTGCCGCGTGCAGCGGTGCGATTACACCCTCCGGCAGGGGAACGAATTACACTCCGATGCGCTCTGGCATGGCAACCTGCGGCGTCATCCGCGCCCAGCAGCTTTGGCCGCTTCCCACTGGCAGCGGTAGTGACGATCGCTGCTTTTCGGTCGTCGCTAGCTGGTGCGGGATGCGTCGCCGGATGCCGCGTCTTAAGTTTCGACCGGTGCGCATAAGTGACTATGATCATGGCCGTGTAGCATAGTCGTGCTGCACCCAGTCTGCACGTCGGGTCCTGTTGCCGAGTGATTGTATCGCGAGCGTCCAGTTGTTCATCGCTTGGTGGCTGGCGCGGACCCTGCCGCCATGAGCCGCTAGACGACTTGATCACCAAAAAAGAAAAAGACGCCTCGGTGGGGACCGGTGCGCCCTGAAGGAAATATGAAACGCCTGTTCCGTGCGCCGGCTCTTGTGGATTAGGAAATTACGAATTGTGACGCCGTATTGATGGGGACCGAGGCAAGGCTTCGCGACCGTCTGACGCAGCCCATGCCGATTATCGAACAAGCTGAGCTCATCGCCACCGGTCGCGTGCGGCGCCAAGTGGTCGCCGACCGACTGCGTCAGCTGCCAGTGGAAATCCTGGCTGGCGCAGTGCGCCGGTCGCTGGACCGGCTGGATTCCGTTCATTATCGAGGAAGGCATCCAATTCCTACTCTGCGCATCGCCGAGAAAGAGTCCGGGCCAGGGCAAGATGAGATCGCGAGGTGTCTTCGGGAGTTGCGGGCATTCTCACCGCTGGGAATGGCCGTCCCGGCCGATATCGCAGCGCGCCCATTCTCCCGATACGTGGTGTGGATCACGGCTGAGGTCCGCGGCTGCGGCACCGAAGCGACGGCCGGCTGCAGGACCGGCAACACGGCCGCAGCTGCCCATGGCTGTCGACCTGGCCGGAAACGACCGCTCGTTGAACGCTCGGTAGAAGCTGCTTCGCTTCGGCCAATGTCAGACCCAGTTTCGTGCCATCGCCAAGACCCTCAGGCCGGCAAATTGCTACTAGATCGGTGCTCAGGCAGCGGGCATCATCCTCGGTCGCAATCAACCGCAACACCCATCGCAGCCGCGTTCCCCCAGTCGACTATCGACCGGTCGATCGTACCTCCCATGTCGTCGTCCCCCCATTCTCTGGACACTCCCCTATCCGAGCGCCATCCGGACCGAGCTTGGCAAACATGTGCAGCATCGGAGGAGCCGATATCTCAACAACAGGCTTGAGCAGGACCATCGCGGCATCAACAGTCGATGTCGACCCATGCTTGGACTGAAAAGCACTGTATCAGCGACACGCTACTGCCGCGACTATGATGAATTCCGAAACTTTCTACGATGCCGGTCCCGAATGCGCGAACATTTTCCCGCCGCCGTGTCGCGCTGGCGGCATATGCGTAAATCGCGATTGTCCTCGCTGTCCTGGCAACGGCTTGAGTGCTGGCGTCGATGGCCCAAGCTTGCCTAACTCAACGGCGCGAAAACTGACAGAACCGAACTGGATCACTACTGGCTCTCGCTCATTGCCGCCCCTCACCCAGCTCCCCAAGCCAGAACACCGGATTAAGGCCCCAAGTTGCACCAGAGCCATTCATCCGTCCCCCGTCAGGGTCGCGGACCCTACTTCAGCCTGGAGGAGTTTTCAGGCTTAGGTTATGGGCGAAAGTTTGTTAAGCGAATCTCAATCGTGGCCACGCTACAGTCGCAGGCAAACTGCTCGGCAACAAGCCGCTGTTTCGTCGTGAGGCCTGGAGTGGGCGCTGCGAGGATCATTGAATTGCCGGCCTCAGCACGAGATCGTGTCGTTGCTGATCGCAGTGAAGCTGGACCGGTGCACCACGCACGGCATGCCGTCACGGACTTCAGTGGAGCCCCGCCGGCATTGTCGCAACCGTCGAGTGCGGAGTCCGCTGTCGCTGCGGCGAGCTGGTATTGTCAGGACGATCGCTATGCTTCGGCCTGGGTCGAATTCCTGGCAGGTGAGGTCTGGACGATCCGCAGATTTACAACCGGACCGGACTATCCCCGGCGCGCCCCGACAATCGATTCGATCAACGCGCTACTCGCAGTATTCATTCGCCTGTCCGAGGCTATCCGCCGGTGCTGTCTCGTGAGCGCCAGGTACGGCACCGGCGAGGCCAACCGTTCGGTCATCCGTGTCTTGCGCATGTTGGGACATCGCCCGGCGGATACGGGCGGATACGCCTACTGGAGCGGGTTACGCGGTTTCTGTGCGAGCCTCTGCCTCTATTGGGCGCTCGCTGGTGCGCTTGTGCGCAATGATTTCACCACGCTCGGGGCATTCATGCACACACCGATCAGGACCGGCATCGGCGAGCGTGCCGCCGCTGCCGCATTGCCACTGCTGGCTCTCGGCGACATCGACTGGAAAGTGCTCCGAGGCTTGGCATCCCACCAGACGCCCGCCAGCGACCTTGTCTTCCAATTGTTCGCGAACGAGGTCACCGATGCAAACGTGCCTCAAGGTGCGGCAGAGCAACTGTTCGATGATCTGGAGTTATTGATCTCGTTGGAATTCTCCCACCTACGCCTAGAACAGCTTGCTGCGAGCAGGTCACCGCTGCGGTTCTGGACGCCGCTTGGTCGGTACATCACCAGGTGGAACACCGGTTGGATGGCTGATCGTGTCGCCCGGTACACTGCGCTCCCAGCGGACCATTCTCTGTTGCGCGCTGGGCTGCTGGGCGGGACGCCAACTTCGGCGGTTCAGGCCGTCGAAGCCATGCTGGGGGCCGTCAGGGGTGTTCAGCCTTGCCGGATATAATCGGAAAACGTAACGAAAATGGACGACGTAGAAGGTCTGAACCCGCTGATTGATCTCGGCAAAGAGCCGCGACATTTGAGGTTTGCTGATCCCCGCCATGCCCATGGCCTTGACCAGTCCATCCAAGACCGGGTCAAGATGCCTTGGACGTTGCCGCCATCCGACGCGGCTCCAGGAAGCCAGGGAAGCAGCTGTCTTTGCCCAGTTGCGGGATCCGAATCTCGACCGTTTCGGCATCCGTGTGCCAGTCGCGATCATGGCAGCCGGTGCGCAGGTTGGTCCGCCTTTCGCTGCGTTCGCCATAGCCGGCACCACATAGAGCATCGGTCTCCAGCTCACGGCACAGCCAATCGTCTCGCGTAGCAACGTCGTATCAGAGCCTTTCTCCAGCAGCTCCTGAAGGACAATCATGGCGCCGGTCATCGTAGTGGCCGCCAATGTCAGAGTTGCGTTCGCAATCCAGCCCTATCCAGAAGCTCCTTGGCGATCTCGTTGTGGATAAGCGGCCGGTCTACGCAGGCTCTTGGCGGTCGATGCGGCAGACCACTTATCCACAGCTCCTACACCACGTCTCTGGACATGGCCGGCTCGGCCTGAACCCTCCGATTACCGGGGCGGTTACCTTTTTGTTAGACAGAGAGTGTTAACGTGCCATAAGCAGGGGATCAGCGGTTTCTGGGGAGCTCGTCCCTCGCGGACCGCGATCGAACTGCGGCTGGCGGCGACGAGACAAGAGGTTCGGGCTGCACTTGGTGAACTATAATGGACGATCTGACCTTCAGGAGCCTGCCGGTTGCCCTGTCCGAAGAAACGCGGGGTCCTGATGCTGGCCGTAGGGCCACCGAGGAGCGGGCGGCTGAGCGGTTAGGCTCGGCGTTGGACGCGGAACGCATCGCTTCACTTGGCGCCCAGGTCGCATCAGCCATACGTATACTGTCCCTTATGCTGCTCGCTTTGCTCATCGGTGCTGGCGGAGTGCTGGCCACGCAGCGGATGGGGATAACCTGGCAGCAAGACCTCCCCGCCGTACCTGCGCCCCAGCCTCTCCCCGCCCCGCTCGGCATCGGCGCGCTCGGGCGCGTGGAGCCCACATCTCGGATTCGGCGGCTGGGTCCGCCCAGTACCCTCGCTGCCACGCGCGTGCAGCGGCTACTCGTGCACGAGGGCGAGCAAGTGCTCGCCGGCCAGCTTCTGGCAGAATTTGCGGACGCCGACCTCAAGGATGCCGCGGTAGCCGTGGCTAGTGCCAAGGTGTCGGAGGCAAAGGCGTCGCTGGCGCTGGTCGAGGCAGGCGGACGGCCGAGCGATATTGCGGCACAGCAGGCGCGGGTCGACGGTCTGGTAGCCGCGCGGGACATGACGGCGCGGGATGCCGCGCGGTCGGCGGCCTTGGTACCGAGCGGCGCAGCCGCGCGCGCGCAGGCAGACCGGGATCGTGCTGCAGCGGAGCAGACAGCGGCGAATCTGCGCCAAGCCGTGAATCAGCTGACCTCCCTTGAGCATCCGCGTCCCGAGGATGTCGCGCTGGCAGGGGCGCGCCTGCAGACGGCCCAGGCTGCGTTGACCAGTGCGCAGGCAGATGCTGCACTGTCGCGGGTCTACGCACCGGTCAGCGGGGAAATTCTGAAGATCTATGCGCGTCCAGGGGATTTGGTCGGAGCTGATGGGTTGTTGGATCTAGCGGATCTGGACCGGCTCGATGTGGTCGCGGATGTGTATCAGACCGATCTACCGCGCGCGCGGATCGGTGCCCCGGCCGAGGTGATCGTGCCGGGAGACCCCCACCACTATGCAGCGCGGGTGGTGCAAATCGGCGACTTGGTTGCGCATACTATCCAGGCCGGTACGGATCCGGTTGCACGAGTCGATGGCCGCACGGGAGAGGTCCGGCTGGTTCTGCTGCCGGAGGGCGCCAAGGCTCTGCGCGGGCGAATCGACATGCAGGTGCAGGTAGCGATTCAGCCATGAATATGCTGGCCAGAGCGCAACCGGATCGACCAGGCTTTTCCCTGGCGTCCGAGGGATTCCCTGCGCTGGGAAGGATGTACCGCGTGCCCCGGCTGCTGTTGCCGGTGCGGCTGGCAGGGCGGCAGCTTCGCGCGGAACGGGCACGACTCATGGTTGCGGTGGCGGGCGTCATGTTCGCCAGTATGCTGGTGCTGATGCAGTTCGGCTTCCGCGGCGCGCTGTTTGATACGGCAACCGCACTGCCGCGGGCCATGAAGGGCGAGTTGTTCCTGATCAACCCGCTGACGACCGCGTTGTTTCGCGCCGAGCCAGTTCCCCGCATTCGCGGCTATGAGGCTCTGGCGCTACCCCAGGTGCTACAAGCGGCTCCGATCTATCTGGCCCAGGAGCCATGGCGTAATCCAGTGACGGGTATCCACCGCGTCATCCAGATCATCGGTTTCGATGTCCAGGCCGAAGCGATAGCCATTCCGGGATTAGCGCCACTGGCCGCCGCATTGACACGGGACGACACGGTTGCATTCGACTCGTTGGGGCGCCCGGAGTTCGGCGACGTCAAGCGGCTGCTGGCGGAGCATGACAGCGTGAAGGCCCAGCTCGGCGATCACGAGGTGACAGTGGTCGGTACCGTGAAGCTCGGGGCAAGCTTCGGCGATGACGGCAACGTCATCATGAGCGCGGCCAATTTCCAACGCCTGGTACCCGGTAGCCGGGCGGCCGATGCGGCATTGATTGCGTTGCGCCTGACGAAAGACGCTAACTTAGCACAGGTTCGTTCCAGACTAAGCGCGTTGCTGCCACCGGATGTGCAGGTCGTCACGCATGCTGAACTGGTGCAATGGGAAATGGACTATTGGAACCAGACAACGCCGATCGGCGTGATCTTTGCGGTTGGCAGCGTGATGGGGCTGATTGTCGGCATGGTCATCGTGTACCAGATCCTGTTCAGCGATGTCTGCAGCCACCTGCGGGGCTATGCCACTCTGCGGGCGCTGGGCTTCTCCCATCACTACCTGCAGCGTGTGGTCCTGGGAGAGGCCGGCATCCTTGCTTGCGTTGGTTTCCTGCCTGGCCTGTTGCTTTCCGCGGTGCTCTATCGATACGTAGGACAGGCAGCGTACCTGTCGCTCGAGTTGACCAGCGACCGCTGTTTGGCGGTCTTCGGACTGATCCTGGTGATGTGCGCGTTCGCCGGCCTGCTGGCATTGCGTAAGCTGCGAGAGGCCGATCCTGTGAGCGTGTTTTAGGCCAATGGGAGAGCCCGTCGAAGCGTCCCACCTGTCGTACGCATTCGGAACGGGACGACTTGCGCGGCAGGTCCTGTACGACCTGCATCTGACGGTCCATCGTGGGGAGATCGTTCTGCTGACTGGTCCGTCTGGCAGCGGCAAGACCACGCTGTTGACTCTCGTGGGTGCCCTGCGCGCTGTGCAAGACGGAAGTTGCGCCGTGCTCGGCCATGAACTCGCCGGAGCGGCGGACGCTGTAAGGGTCGCCATTCGGCGTAGGATCGGGTTCATTTTTCAGGACCACCGACTGCTGGATTTTCTGACCGCAGTTCAGAATGTGGCGACGGCGCTGGAGCACGATCCGACGATCAGCGAAGCCAATCGCATGCGACGAGCGGCAGTGATGTTGAGCTGCGGTCGATCTGGGTCACTGCCTGCATCTGCGGCCAGCTCAACTCTCCGCCGGTCAGCGCCAGCGGATCGCGATTGCTCGCGCATTAGTCCGCGATCCCGATCTGCTGTTGGCCGACGAACCCACGGCGGCATTGGACCGCCAAAGCGGTGGCGAGGTGATGGAATTGGTATCCGAATTGGCACGCGAACGTGGCTTGGCTGTGCTGATTGTCACGCATGACTCGCGCATTCGCGGTGTTGCTGATCGGATACTCAGCATCGAGGACGGAAGGATCGGGATCACCGATAATGTGCTGTAACAGCAGCCAAATAGGCAGCTGTTGGTGCGGCAGCCAGTCAGCGTCAATATATGAAAGAATTCTGAAATAATACAAGTGCGTGAAGGAACAGATACTGTCACGTGAAGGTAACGCTTGAACCGAGCGATAGACGATGCAGGAAGCAACTAGCTAGTAATCAATTCCTGATATTACGCTTGGTCCCAATCGCAAATAAAACGGGGCTGTCTGACGCGAGCGAGCTGCGGGTCGGACATATAAGGGGAAAGTCATGCACATGCCGTCTCTGCGCGAGCAGATCCGACAAACCGAGGGCGCGTTTTCGGTCATCATCGCGGATACGCCGGACCTTGTCGAAGCAGCTTGCAGTCTAAGATATCAGGTCTATTGCCTCGAGCGAGGGTTCGAGCCCGGCAGCAATGGCATCGAATCCGATGAATTCGACCGTCACGCGTGGCATGTGCTTCTCGTTCATCGCGAGACCAGTGAAACAGTCGGAACTGCTCGGGTCATTCCCTCCTTTGCCACCTATGGAGTCAATGGCCTTCCAATGACCCGGGTCTGTGCACCCGATCTGTTGCGCCACTTGCCGTTACGCACGACAGGGGAAATCTCCCGCTTCGCCATTTCGAAGCGTCGGCGCATGAGTTGTGGCGCCACAGTGTTGGTTCGCCTTGGTTTGATGCAGGGGGTTGTTCGCATCAGTCTCGAGCTGGGACTGACGCACTGGTGCGCAATCATGGAGCCAACTTTGCTGCGGCTTCTGCAAATGCATTCCGTTTGCTTTCAAAACCTAGGATCCCTTGTGGAATACCACGGTCTTCGTCAGCCAGCATGGCTGGAGATCAACGACGTGCTCGATCGTGCGCGCTATGAACAGCCGGAAGTCTGGAACTACGTGACGCGCAATGGCGCGTATGGAATAAGCAATCGTCGATACCTTTCGCGGCCTGGACCTCTGACGAGCCATTTCCCGAACAAGCCTGTATTGGATATCGGGCGGACTCATAGCACTGCAACGCGCCAGGAGGTCGATGTGCTGGAGGATGCCTGACGGATTAAGCCGCAGTCCCCAACATGGCCCGGGCTCATTCTATCGGCGGAGAAAAGGCAGCAAAAGCCGCCGGCAGAACAGCCCTATGCCACCCCACATAGAGAATGACCATAGCGGGACACCGCCGGCGGGGGCATGCGGATAAGACCATTGGCCGGTCCCTACGCCAACATATTCCACCAACGCTCCGACAGCAGTCATATAGGCGGTGAAGGCAAGGTCGAAGGGCTCGTGGAAAAGGAGCAGGCTCGCGGCCAGAACGGCAACGGCTGCCGCCGCCAAAAGTATTGGATCAGTGAACATCGCAAAGCATAGGGAAAAAACGATCGCCAATCCGAGTGCCCACATCATGCGGCGAGGCTGCGCCTCAGGACCGTCAAGAAAGCAGACCGCATTGAGGATATAAAATCCCCACATGAAAAATTCATAGACCGGCAGCCCGATGGCGTCCGGATTGCGGAACAGGAAGATACCGTGCCGTAGCGCCCCCTCGTCCATCACGATGAAGAGCAGATTGACCAAGCCCGCTGTTATCAACTCCGCCAGCGAGAGCCTACCAAAACCGATGACCCAAATGAGGACCATGACGGCGAGCTTGACCACGTTCCCCGGAACCCAGCCGAGGACAATCACCGTCCCCAGCAGTTGAAGCGAAATGGCGCGTCGTCGCCAACACCACCAATCCAACAGAACTCCTGCCCAGCCTTCGCTCGCGGGACGTGACTGTCCGTCACCGGCCATTTATCGCGGGCGGCTGGTCAAGACCGGCATCAACGGTACTTCGCACCGCTTGCCGCTGGCGACCCGTTCGCCGACACCGGGGCGCGCGCGCCCACCGGTGCGTAGCGTCCCGGCGCAATGACGCCATCGGGATCTATTGCGGATTTTATCATCCCGACCAGGTCCCAGAACGGCGAAGGCATTCCCGTCACGCGACTCATTGCCTGGATGCCGAGACGATAGGGCACGAGCCCCTGGTTCCGGCCGGCCTCGAACAGCGCATCGAAACACGCCGCAGCACGCGCTGCCTGTCCGACGTCGCCCCGATCGAAAAGCAACGGGACAGTGCTGTCGAAGCATCGATCCGTCAGGCTGGTCAGCGTGATCAGTGGCTCGATCCCATGGGCGAGGCAAATCTCATGGACCATGGCGACGTGGGTGTTTACCGCAGACGCCTTCATCGGCACGAGCGGCGAATACCAGGTCAGACCGGAGCCATCCAGCGCGGGGTTCAATGCACCCGCGGGCGGCAGCTTCCTGGTCCGCCAATAGGCGAGGCTTAGCGCCACTTCCGATGGCCGCCCTACCATCACCTCCAGCGCCTGGTTGACTGCTCCGAGCAATTTCGCTGGACGGCTCCCCTTCAAACCTGGCACCGAGCCGACCAGGCGGGCGAGGAACGCGCTGCGCTCATGTGTCATGAATACGAGACGGTCTGCCATCGGTCGCAGGTGTTGACGGACAACGCGGCGCGCCGCCTTGACGAGCGCGGCGTTACCGTAAAGTGCGCCCACACCCATCCACGGCCGCACCTGGTTCCGGCGGGCGAGGCGCCGCACGACTTCCCGCGGCAGGACGCCATCACCACCGACGAGTTCTGTCGGGTAAGGCACCGTCATTGCCAGCACGCGTCGCGCGTTCATCAAGTTGATCGCTCCGGCGGTGCCGCCCAACGTCCGGAGAATGCCCTGAACCGCCACGACGGCGTCCGCGAGCTTCCCCTCGTCTTTGATGCCGAAGAAGAATGCCTCGACCCGCTCCGGCCGCAGCGCTAGCGCGATCGTCAGTTGCGTGACAATGCCGAGATTGCCTTGCGCGAACAGACCATCGAGATACGGACCAAGGCCCCATTTGAATGACCGATCCACTGTCTCGGCACCGAGCTCGGCCAGGGCGGAACGGTATAGGCGGCCGTCCGGCAGTATCGCCTGCAGAGCGGTAACCGCACCGAAATGATCCGCATGCGGTGTGATGCCATAGCCGCGCTCAAGGGCATTCCCGACCAGGCTGCAATTCGGCCCCGCCCCGGTCGTCGGCACCATGAAGCCGGGTGCATGCCGGTCGAGGTATTCGCGGAGCTGCCCCTGTGTCACCCCCGGTTCCAGCGTGACCAGGCCGAGCTCCGGGTCCATCTCGATGATGCGGTTCATCCCCGAGAGGTCGAGGAGAACGCATCCATCGCACACCGGACTGGCGCCGCCATAACCCCAATTCTTCCCGGTGCTGATCGGGTAGAGCGGAACCTGGTGCCGCCGGGCGATCTCCACCACGGCGGTCACCTCGGCACGATCCTTCACGAGTAAAGCCCCAGCGAGGCTCTGACCCCGCCCGCTGGTGTCGGCGTCGTAGCGCCGCATCGCGTCGTTGGCTGGCAGAACCCGGTCGCTGCCCAGGAGTGCCTGCCACAGGCCCAAGGCTGCGGCGAGATCCTGTGAGGCCATCATTTCACGCGCGAGTGTCGAAGAATTTTACAGGCTGGTGCATTCGGAGCTGCCGTCTGTCGCCCTCGGTATAGGTCCCGGGCCTGATCCGTTCAAGCGGGCCATGCACGACACGCTGGCGCTCGACTCCCGTCGTTTCCGAAAACACTGATAAAACAACGATGTAGGCCAGATCTCCACGCACCGGCAGGCGCGCCGCCGGTCAATGCGGCGTCTGACAAGGCCGGACCCCGCATTGCAACCAGACGGCTCCTGTCGGGAAACTTTACACTTGCTTTCAGATCGCGATTTGCCGTTGAATGCAATAAGACCTAAGCCGTTGAAAAAGAGGATGTTTTCTGACGAGGTTGTGACTGGCACGGGATATGCACGCCTAGTTATATTGCATAATCTTTTGGCCCTGGGAGAGCGGCGATGAAAATTTCAGACTTGCTTGCCGGCGCGGCCCTTACTGCTTTGGTGCTCGGCAGCGCGGGCGAGGCTGCGGCAACGACCATCCCCTTGGGCGGTTATACCGGTCCGATCCAGATCATATTCAACAACTACGAGACGTTCACTGGAACTCACACGCTTGCGGTGAGCAACTCCAACTACGGCATTCTCCAGGTAACCAGCATTTTGGATAACGCGAGCAACATTATCTATTCAGCGCCGGTTACCCCGACCGCTACCAACCCGTTGATCGTCGGGGTCTTTTCAGGAATTCATGTCGGCAGTCTCACCGGCAACACCTCGCAGGCGGATTTGCCGGGCGCATTCTCCTTCTACTACGATACAACGACCACGTTTGGCACGTTAGCAGCGCTGGGGCTGACCGGTTACACCACGGGTGGTTGTAGCGGAGTGAACACGCAGTGCTATAACGGGATCACCAATAAGGGGTTCGAAAACCTGCTGAATTTCTCGCTGGTGCCTGGCGCTGATTCTACGGATACCGGTTCATTTTTGGAGGCGGTCACAACGAGCACCAATCCGCTCGTAGGGGATGCGGAGGGGTATGCGGACATCACCGGCGGGACAGATGCGGCACAGTTCGCCACCGGCACGCAGACGACGGCGGCGGGCACCCCAGCCGACCTGTTCATCAAGGACAGCTTCTGTGCTTCGGGCCAGCCGTACTGCGCAAAGCTTCCTGGCCCCCCGGGACAGCAATTCACGTTGGGAAGCAATGACCCCGTCGTAACTTCGATCAGAGCCCCCGAGCCGGGCTCGCTAGCGCTTCTGGGCTCGGCCCTGCTCGGTTTGGCTGGAGTTGTTCGGCGGCGGCGTACGAAGGCCGACGTCTGACTCTTCGAGTTCTGTTCGGAAGAAACGCGCAACCCATACGAGATATGGGCAGCGCGCTTCTTTGATGGCCAAATGTAGTATCCGTGGTGTGCTTTAGGACGGCGCCTTGGATGCGCCGTGCAATGCAGCCGACAGCGGTAGCTTACAGCCAGCTTGGCCTGCCAGTTCTTGCCACCGGCGCTTGATCCCTGTGTCCACGACCTTGGGTATCAATCGTCTCCCTGTCACTCGCTGAAATCAAACAATACGCCCACATTTTCGTTGCGGCGAGAAGCGAAACAGGCGTTCGAACTGCCGGGCTTCCGATCGAGCTTTGGGGGGGAGGTCCTTGCCGTTGACCCATTCCGCATCATCTCCGTTCTGCCGCAATGCCGCGATCCAATGGCTCTGGTATAAAGGCATCAGACGGGCCTTGACGCTGCTGGCCCCGGCCAGGCCCGAGACCCGTAGCGCCGTTGCAAGCTCGTCGTAACTCCACGCAGCTCCCAGCGAGTTGGACGAGTTCGCGACAGAACGCGTCCTCCGCGTTCGGCGTAAACACTGAGGGAAATTCGACTGCGGTCCGCTGCCGGCGCGGTCGCACGTGATCAAATATCCAGAGAGACGACCCGGCCGCCACAATCCTCGATACCGCGTCGAGGCAGACAGCGAGGTCGGCCGGCGTGTCCAGGTGGTGAAGTGCGAAGACACTACTGACGAGATCCGCCGGGTCCGAGATGAAATCGCTCAGGTTCCGCATATCGCCACACCGCAGTCTCACCCTAGAGGCAAGCCCCGAGCGAGCGAGCATCTCTTGCCCAACATGGATCATGTCTTCCGACAGGTCTACGCCTGTGATTCGCAGATCGGGTCGATGCTGGGCAAGGTAGGCAAGAAATCGCCCGCTTCCAGAACCAAGATCCAGCACGTGGGAATTCCGCTTCGCCAGAGCGGCTATCGCTCTGGCATTGAAGTGGTAAATGGGTAGCAAACTCACCTGGCCGGCGGCATCAAATCCGGCGATGCTCTCCGGCGAACGCATCACACTCTGCTCTGGCACCCGCTCGTACAGATCGCGGGGCAGAAGAGCCTCACGCAAGACCAGTCGCAATATCTTCGCGATCCTAGCCACCGCATCCTGTCCTGATCGCTGCCTCCACCGAGCCGAGCAGCATGCCGACACTGCTGCGCATAACGCGAGATGCCACCGCTCTGCATGCATACGAGTATTCTGGCACCGAGGTTATAGTAATAGCTCTACGGCGGTATCGGAATAGGCGCGGATCAACCAGCTGCGTGCGCGCTCTATGGCGAGCATCGACACGATGCGTACACCTACCGCCAGAGAGAAAGCTGTTGCAACGGCGAAGCTCTCGACTATAAAGACAGGGCCAACGTGCGGGCTTGTCAGCCTCATTTCCGCGAAATAGGAACGGGCTTCCTATCCCGGGACAACGCGAGCAGTCAGATGAAACGCCCCGGCCCAATGGGTTCGAACCGAAGCGGCCGTGGGACTCCACCCATCGGCATTCAGCCACCCGTCAATGCCTTTCAGGCCGCCGTGCGCTTTCACCAGCAGGGTCGGCTGCAAGAAGCGGAACAATTCTACAAAGCCCAGCTCCGGGTGACCCCGAACCACTTCGATTCTCTGCATTCCCTCGCTCTGGTTAGCGCACAGCGAGGTGATTTGAAGGCGGCCAAGCGGCTGACCCTGAAGGCTCTGGGTCGGAATACAAATTCCGCTGAGGCATACAACACCCTTGGTTATATCCTGCAAGCGCTGGGACGCCCCGAAGAGGCGGTGCTGGCATATCGAAAGGCAATCGCCATCAATTCCGACTATGCCGTAGCCTATAATAATCTGGGCAATAGCCTACTCCAGTGCAAACGCTATGAGGAGGCAGTCGAACATTACCGGCAGGCGACTGCGACAAAGGCGGATTTTGCGGAAGCTTACAAAAATCTCGGCGCTGCCATGTTAGCGCTGGAACGCTACGACGAAGCGATCAGTTACAGCGACACGGCGCTGGCGATCCAGCCCGGTCTCGCAGGCGCCCACTTCCACAAGGGGGTCGCGCTGGAGACAATTGGCCGGCTGGGGGAAGCCCGGGCCAGCTACGAGAGGGCGGTCGAACTGACCCCGAGGTCGGGTCGCTTCCATCAATCGCTCGCAGAAAACACGCGTTACCGAGCCGATGACCCACACCTCGCCGAGATGGAGGCGCTGGGGCGCGAAATGACGTCGCTGCCGGAGGAGGAGCGGATGTGCCTTCATTTCGCGCTCGGCAAGGCACTCATGGACATCGGACAGCATGAGCGCGCGTTCCGGCGCCTCCTCGACGGGAACGCGCTCAAGCGGAACATGGTTGTGTATGACGAACACGCGGCGTTGACATCGTTGGATCGTATCCGATCAGTGTTTACCTTTGAATACATGCGCTCCAAGGCCGGGAGTGGGAATCCTTCTCAAGTCCCCGTGTTTATATTAGGCATGCCTCGTTCTGGTACATCGTTGGTTGAGCAGATTCTAGCCAGCCACCCAAAGATCTTCGGGGCCGGAGAGCGCGGGGATTTTGAAAAAGGCGCAATGAATTCCTGTACCCCGCATGGGGGTGGGCTAACCAATCCCGACTGGATTCGTGAATTCAGCGATCCGGAACTGCGCCATCTCGGTGCCGCATACGTCGAAAGCATCACTAGGACGGCTCCCGATGCCGAGCGTGTTACGGACAAGCTTCCGGGGAATTTCCGGTTTATAGGACTGATCCATTTGGCGCTGCCCAACGCACGCATCATACATGTCCGAAGGCATCCACTGGACACCTGCATATCCTGTTTCTCAAAGTTGTTCTCTGGTGAGCTGCCGTATACATACAAATTAGAAGAATTGGGGCGCTATTATTGTGCGTACGAGCGGCTGATGGCTCATTGGCGTGCGGTACTTCCCGTGGGGGTACTTCTGGAGGTTGATTACGAAGCAGTGGTTGCTGATCTCGAAGGTCAAGCGAAGCGGTTGCTTGCGTATTGCGGATTGGACTGGGACGAAAATTGTCTCGCCTTTCATCTTGCGCAGCGCCCCGTACGAACCGCAAGCGCGGTCCAGGTTCGTCAACCTGTCTACCAGAATTCGGTTGGACGCTGGCGATACTATCGTGAGTTACTGACACCATTGCTCGATGCCATGGAACTACGACCTAACCAAGAATGCGAATTACCGTCTGACTGATTACAATATGAAGCGAAATGCACAGGAAGGTCACGGAATACGGGCGCGTGATTATCCTTGGACCAGTGACGCTGCTGGCTGGCAGCGTCGGATCGGGTTTTTTAGCAATCCATCGCTCGATCCGCTCGGTATACTTCGCCAACGCATATTCCCTCCCTATAGCCGCCAAACTTATCCGGGCTGACGCTGCCGCTTGGCAAGCGTCCGGGCAGCGCCGCACCGTGTATGCGACTGCGATCGGCAGCTGCTTCCGATGATCTCGACTGCGAACCTCCTTCTGTGGTTACAGAAGGAGGCAAACGAGGCGCACGGGGAGCTCGCGGGATCCGACGCCGGAGCCGGTCGGTGGGCAATCGCCAATACCTTGATCCAGAGCGGCAAGCTCGGCGGCGTTGAGCCGCGGCCTATCTCTCCGATGTTCTGCAGCGGATCGTCTACGGCCGCACCAATAATACCAGCGGCCCTAATGATTGACCGATGCCCAGGAGCGATGAGCGATGGATTGAATGCGCTCCAGATCGCCGATGAGGAAGTCCCAAGCATCCTTGCAGGCGGCGACAATGGCCTCGTAGCTGTCCCAGACGAGCCTGCTGAGCTTATTGCCGCGGAGATAGTCCCAGATATTTTCCATTGGGTTGAGTTCCGGTGAGGAGGGTGGCAGTCGAAGGAGAGTGATGTTGTGGGGCGTGCGCAGACGCTTGCCCTGCTGATGCCAGCCGGCACCGTCGCAGACCAGCACGGCATGTGCGCCTGGCGAGACCTGTGTGCTGATCTCTTTCAGGTGCTCATTCATCGCCTCGGTGTTGGTGGTCGGCATGATGATTGCCGCGCCGACACCACGCGCGTGACAAATCGCGCCGAACAGATAGACCGAGTCATGGCGATTGTCGCGCACCATAGGCGGACGTGAGCCCACCGGCGCCCAGATATACTCCAGCGATCCCTTCTGCCCGACCCTGGCTTCGTCTTGGAACCAGATCTCGATCGGCTTGCCGGCAGCCGAGGCCGGCAAGGCCTCGGTTACCAGGCCAGCGAAGTTTTTTTAAAAGCCTCCTGGGCTGCTGCGTCTTTCTTCGGATGACAGGGCCGCGGTTGCAGCCGGGTCATGCGAAGCCGGCGCAGCAGCTTGCCGACCGTACGCTCGGCCACGCTGACAGACCAACGAGACGCGATCTCCTCCCGCAGATCGGCGCAGCGCCAGCGTCCCACCTTGTTGCGCTCGAGGTCCGGACCTTCCAGCACCATCGTCCGAAGCTCCTCCATCTGGGCCTCGTTCAGTGCCGCAGGGCGTCCCGGGCTGCGACGCGAACGCAATCCGGCCACGCCTTCCGCATTGTAGCGCAGCACCCAGTCGCGCAACGTCTGCCGATCCATGCCGTTGAGCTCCGCAGCCACCTCGCGTGGATGGCCCTCCAGGACCAGAGCTATTGCCAGCAGACGTCGCACCACCGTGCCGTCCTGGGTCTGCGCCGCCAGCTCCCTCAGCTCGCTCGCCGAAAGGTCAAAACGCGTGATCTCGATCGGCCTGCTCATTTGGCTCCCCTCTCGGCGAATCGCAGTGACGCGCAGAGGGAATCGTACTCAGGCCGATTTGGGAATCGGCCCCCGGACAAGAGGCGTTCTTTTCGGCGGCTGGTATAAGTCGCGATCTGAACGCACTGCTCTCTGCTGCGAGGTCGTGTCCCCTGTGGTGGTGTAGGAGCTGTGGGTAAGTAGCCCGCCGGAGCGACCGCCAAGAGTCTGGCGCAGGCGGGCTACTTATCCACAGCTCCTACACCACCACAGGGGACACGACCGGGGCGGGCACTCCAGTCCCAACGCCAGCACGCCATCTTCGAAGACCTTCCGATGCGCCATCTCAAGACCGCACGACCTGGTGGGGGCGGGGTAAGACCGCATGTCCGCTGAGCGCTTGAGGTGGCTCGCCCCGCATGTGCGGAAATAGGCGAGGGTTGCCCGGATGGTCCGGGCCGATCCTCAACGCACAGGGGACGAGCCATGAGGAGATGTGGGGAAGTATTTGTCGGGATCGATACCGCCAAGGCGAAGAACGCAGTTGCGATCGCCGAGGCCGGTCGGCAAGGAGAGATTCGATATCTCGGTGAGTTTGCCAATACACCGGATGCCGTTGCCAAACTGGTTCGCAAGCTCGGTGACCGCTACGAGACGTTACATTTTTGCTACGAAGCGGGACCTACGGGCTATGGGCTGTATCGACAGATCGTTGCAATGGGACATAGCTGCACGGTGGTTGCGCCATCGCTGATTCCGCGTCGACCTGGCGAGCGGGTGAAGACCAACCGACGCGACGCGCTGTCTCTGGCCCGGTTGCTGCGCGCAGCAGAGCTGACGGCGGTCTGGGTACCTGACGAGACGCATGAGGCGGTTCGCGATCTGGTGCGCACCCGGGCAATGGCGATCGAGGATTACCGTCGCAAGCGCCAGCACATCAGCTCGTTCCTGCTGCGGCATGGCCGTGTCTACGAAGGAGGCACGACTTGGCGAGGACGACATCTGCGCTGGCTGGACGGACAGAGTTTCGTTCATGCCGCCCAACGGTTCGCGTTTCAGGAGATGCTGAACGCGATGCGAGCGGCCGTTGAACGGATCGACAGGTTGGATGCTGCGCTGGTGGAAATTGTGCCTGCCTGGACGATGGCACCTGTGGTTGCGGCGTTCCAGGCCATGCGTGGCGTCGGCTTTCTAACTGCGACGGCAGTCGTTGCCGAAGCCGGAGACCTCCGCCGCTTCGAGCATCCTCGTCAGCTGATGGCGTTCCTCGGCCTGGTACCATCCGAACGCTCCACGGGCGACACAAGGCGGCAGGGCGGGATCACCAAGACGGGCAACAGCAGCGCACGGAAGGCACTGGTCGAAGCGGCGTGGACCTATCGACATTCTGCCGGCGTGGGAACCACACACCAGCGACGGCAGCAGTTGCTGCCGCAACGAGTGCGCGAGATTGCCTGGAAGGCGCAGAGCCGGTTGTGCGCCCGTTATCGACGACTGACCGCGAAGGGGAAGCGCAACACTGTGGTAATCACTGCGATTGCGCGGGAAATTGCGGCCTTCCTCTGGGCCATCGCGCGCGAGGTCGAACCTGCACCGATCACGCTACAGGCGGCGTAACACCGCCGCTCCTGAGCGCTGCACGTTATGCAAAGAGATTAACGCCAGCAAAGAACGAAGACCCGTTGTGCAAGGCTGGGGGCGGGACCACGGTGGGGAACTCCCGAGCTCCGCTTGGCGGCCGGCTACGAGCCGATGCCCGTTGTAAGACAGGGACCAGCCCCGGACGGAAACCGGAAATGCGGTATCCAACCCGCGCATCAGAGCAGGTCAACCGACGTCCAGCGGTCCCGTCTCCTGCCTTGCACAGCTACATCGCTATCGGGAAAACTCGCGCGACGGAGCGGGATAGAAAAAACGCGTCTTGCCCCTTGAAAGCGGACATCAGAGCGGCGCGCTATCACCACGGCTGCACTTGGTTGACGTGGCGACGCGACGGAACGGTAAACTGTCGTAGCGGTGACTATGCGGCGGCGATGGTGGCTGGCGGACGCCAGTTCCACGGCAGCAGTGCGTTCAGATCGCGGTTTTTGGCGCGCCCGGATACGATCCGCTGCAGCACATCGGTGAGATAGGCCAGCGGTTCGACGCCGTTGAGCTTGCAGGTCTGGATCAAGGTATTGGCGATTGCCCACCGACGGGCTCCGGCGTCGGATCCCGCGAATAATGAATTCTTTCTCGTAATGGTCACCGGCCTGATGGCCCGCTCGACAACGTTGGTGTCCATCTCCAGGCGCCCATCGTCGAGATACAGGATCAGCCCGTCCCAATGTCGCAACGCATAGCGCATGGCTTTCGCCAGGTCTGACCAGCCCGGGATGCGCGGCACGTGGTCCTGTAGCCAGACGTGCAGGTCCACGACCAGCGGTCGACTTCGCAGTTGACGAACGGCTTTGCGCACATCGGCGGTTGACCGCGGATGTCGCCCTCAATTTCGTAGAGCTTGGCGATGCGTGCCAGCACTTCAGCCGCGAGTGGTGACTGGGTAGAGGTGTAGAATTCGTAGAACGGCCGTCTCGCATGCGCCCAGCAGAACGCCAGCCGGATCGATGCATCCGTGCGCGCATCGACCAGATTGCTGAACCCGGCATAGCCGTCGACCTGCAGGGTACCCCTGAAGGCGGCAAGATGCGTGGTCGGATGTTCGCCCCTGCGGTCCTCGGAGTAGACATAGGCTGCTGCCGGATGGCTTGAACCGGCCCACGGCCGATCATCGACGGCATAGCACCACAGTCTGCCGGTCTTGGTCCTGCCCCTGCCTGGGTCAAGCACCGGCAGCGTGGTCTCATCGGCGAACACCTTGTCCGTCGACAGCACCGTGCCCAGCACCAGCTCATACAGCGGCGTCAGCCACCAGCACGCACATCCCACCCAGGCGCTCAGGGTCGAACGATCCAGCGTAATACCCTGGCGCTTGAGCATCTGCGCCTGACGGTAGAGCGGCAGGGAGTTCGCAGAACTTGCTGATCACCACATGCGCGATCAGCGCTTCCGTCGCCATGCCGCCATCGATCGGCCGCTCGGGCGCGGGCGCCTGCACCACAGCGCCCTCGCAGGTGCGGCAGCCATAGCGTGGACGACATACCACCTTCACTCGCAACTGGGCAGGAACCAGATCGAGCATCTCGCTGCGGTCGTCGCCGATCACATGCAGTGCGCCGCCACAGCAGGGACATGCCTTGTTCTCGATATCGATGACGACCTCGTAACGCGGCAGGTGTGCCGGCAACGCACCACGATTGCGGTTGGCTACCTCGATGCGCCGCCGTCTCGCCGGCGGCTCTGCCGCGTCTTTGGCGGCGTCGCTTTCGGCGGCACTCTGCTCGGCATCCTCCAGCACGAGCTGCAGTTGATCGAGGTCGAGCTTCTCCGAACGGGGACCGTAGCGATGCCGCAGCAGACGTTGGATCAGCAGCCACAGCTTCTCGTTCTCGGCTTGCAACTCAGGCACCACCTCCCGCAGCATCTGCTGCAGGGCATCCGGATCGTCAGGCAGGGCCGCGAGATCAATCTGCACAACACAATGATGATGATGCACGCCGTCGCGTCGCAGCCAATGACTCCCGCGTGATCACGTCAGATTCTAATCAGCCTGCCAGCTCGGGTCTCAGATTGCGCGCCGTTGCCCGCCACTCGCAGCCTTCCAGCAACGTTGACAACTGCCCGGCCGACAGCGCGATCGAGCCCGTACTCGTCATCGGCCAGATGAACTGACCGCGCTCCAACCGCTTGGTCAGCATGCACAGACCGATGCCGTCATGCCAGACCAGCTTCAACAGATTGCCGCGGCGTCCGCGGAAGGCATACAGCGCGCCATTGAACGGATCTTCCGCCAGCACCTGCTGCACCAGCATCGCCAGCCCCTGCATGCCCTTTCTCATATCGGTATATCCGCACGCCAGGTAGACCCGGACGTCGGACTGCAGCGCAATCATCGACGCACCAGCGCGGCGAGAACCCGACGCAGCGCGCCGCTGTCCACCTGCGCATCCACCCGCACGCTCACACCGCCGGGCAGTGCTATCTCGATCGTCCCGTCCGGGTGGTTCGTCGAATTCGCCGTAGGCGCCGGCTGCGGCAGCGACGGTGTCGCCGGCGCCGATTGGGCCGGCATGGCCAACACGTCAACACGTGCGAACTTCGCCACCGGCCAGGACCTCGTCCCGAGCGATCCTTCCAGCAGATGTCGTCGCCACGTGTAGAGCAGGCCACTGCTGATGCCGTAACGCCGCGCCACCGTGATCGGCGATATGCCAGGCTCCAGGCTCTCGGCGGCAATCTCGCGCTTCTGCTCGACAGACCAGCGTCGTCGCCGCTCGCCGCGCGTGATCAAATCGATCCGCTGACTGCGAACGCTCATACGACCAGTCGTATGAGCGCTCTTTGCTTCGGCCCCAGCTTCGGCCGGCTCGTCGTCCATCTCCATCGACAACACGCATCACATCACCACCGCGTCGCGCAATGTGTGCTCAACGCTCCGCTCTGATGTCCGCTTTCAAGGGGCAAGACGCGTTTTTTCTATCCCGCTCCGTCGCGCGAGTTTTCCCGATAGCGATGTAGCTGTGCAAGGCAGGAGACGGGACCGCTGGACGTCGGTTGACCTGCTCTGATGCGCGGGTTGGATACCGCATTTCCGGTTTCCGTCCGGGGCTGGTCCCTGTCTTACAACGGGCATCGGCTCGTAGCCGGCCGCCAAGCGGAGCTCGGGAGTTCCCCACCGTGGTCCCGCCCCCAGCCTTGCACAACGGGTCTTCGTTCTTTGCTGGCGTTAATCTCTTTGCATAACGTGCAGCGCTCAGGAGCGGCGGTATTACATCGTATGTGGTGTGATCGGTGCAGGTTCGACCTCGCGCGCGATGGCCCAGAGGAAGGCCGCAATTTCCCGCGCAATCGCAGTGATTACCACAGTGTTGCGCTTCCCCTTCGCGGTCAGTCGTCGATAACGGGCGCACAACCGGCTCTGCGCCTTCCAGGCAATCTCGCGCACTCGTTGCGGCAGCAACTGCTGCCGTCGCTGGTGTGTGGTTCCCACGCCGGCAGAATGTCGATAGGTCCACGCCGCTTCGACCAGTGCCTTCCGTGCGCTGCTGTTGCCCGTCTTGGTAATCCCGCCCTGCCGCCTTGTGTCGCCCGTGGAGCGTTCGGACGGTACCAGGCCGAGGAACGCCATCAGCTGACGAGGATGCTCGAAGCGGCGGAGGTCCCCGGCTTCGGCAACGACTGCCGTCGCAGTTAGAAAGCCGACGCCACGCATGGCCTGGAACGCCGCAACCACAGGTGCCATCGTCCAGGCAGGCACAATTTCCACCAGCGCAGCATCCAACCTGTCGATCCGTTCAACGGCCGCTCGCATCGCGTTCAGCATCTCCTGAAACGCGAACCGTTGGGCGGCATGAACGAAACTCTGTCCGTCCAGCCAGCGCAGATGTCGTCCTCGCCAAGTCGTGCCTCCTTCGTAGACACGGCCATGCCGCAGCAGGAACGAGCTGATGTGCTGGCGCTTGCGACGGTAATCCTCGATCGCCATTGCCCGGGTGCGCACCAGATCGCGAACCGCCTCATGCGTCTCGTCAGGTACCCAGACCGCCGTCAGCTCTGCTGCGCGCAGCAACCGGGCCAGAGACAGCGCGTCGCGTCGGTTGGTCTTCACCCGCTCGCCAGGTCGACGCGGAATCAGCGATGGCGCAACCACCGTGCAGCTATGTCCCATTGCAACGATCTGTCGATACAGCCCATAGCCCGTAGGTCCCGCTTCGTAGCAAAAATGTAACGTCTCGTAGCGGTCACCGAGCTTGCGAACCAGTTTGGCAACGGCATCCGGTGTATTGGCAAACTCACCGAGATATCGAATCTCTCCTTGCCGACCGGCCTCGGCGATCGCAACTGCGTTCTTCGCCTTGGCGGTATCGATCCCGACAAATACTTCCCCACATCTCCTCATGGCTCGTCCCCTGTGCGTTGAGGATCGGCCCGGACCATCCGGGCAACCCTCGCCTATTTCCGCACATGCGGGGCGAGCCACCTCAAGCGCTCAGCGGACATGCGGTCTTACGCTCTCTCACTGCTTCCGCGCACTGTTCCTGCAGCGCTGCATGCCGCCCTCGCGAATGGTGAACTCCGATTCTCCGGCTCCCTCGACGCCTTGGCTGTTCCCGCCAACTTCATCGCGCGGATCGACGCGTTGGCCCAAATCGACTGGGTCGTCTTCGCCAAGCCTACGTTCGCTGCACCCGAGCAGGTACTCGATTATCTCGGGCGCTACACCCATCGTGTCGCCATCGCCAACAGCCGTCTGGTCGGGTTCGACAATGGCCAGGTCAGCTTCACCTGGAAGGACTATCGTCAGGCCGGCAAAACCAAGGTGATGACGCTCTCCGCTGACGAGTTCATCCGCCGCTGCCTGCAACACACCGTGCCCAGCGGGTTTCATCGCATTCGACATATCGGCTTCCTTGCCAACTGCCATCGCGCCGCCAAGCTGGCGCTTTGTCGCGACTTACTCGCCGCGGCGCCGGCAACCAGACGTGCCACCTCTGCGCCGATGGCAAGATCGCCTCCGGGACCTGACCGGTGTGGAGATCGAAGTGTGTCCCTGCTGCGGCGGCCAAATGCTGACTTGTGCATCGTTGCCGCCAACTCCGCCGCCTCGCGCGCCTATGTGGTGCGACAGTTCATGACGCCGACTCTGTCGCTCCCTCTCCGCTCGGGCACGCCAGGCAACGCCGACATCGGCGGTAGTCGGAGCGTGTCGTGCGAAGCCATTTTCCTCACGCACGGCCCCGTGGTTCCTGCTGATGACGTCGCGCGCCTCGTCGATCACCGGCCGCAGAGCGGCATCATTCGATCGCGTTCCTCACCACCATCGGGCTGGACGCCAAACGGGCGACAAACACCATTGATCGATCCCAGGGACGTCGAAACAATCCCCATAACGGTTCCCGCGTGACGCTTTAGCCCAACTCGTGTTTCGCTCACCGGCGCGGCCCCGCGACACGGTGCACTCATCGCGCCGATCGTGCGCCGCGCCGCCAAGCCAAAAACGCTCTAAGTTATCACTTCTACTTCAGATGTGTCGCATTGATCATCTCCCGAGCAGCACTTCTCATTTTGCCCCGAGCATGGTGGATGCGAGGGCTCAATCGGGTCATGGCAGCGGGTTGGCTGCGAGCCTGACGGCGCCGGACTGAGTTTGGAATGCAACAGTGCCGGTCAAATCGCCGGCGATAGACGGATGACGGCTTCCGGCGCGACGGCTTTGTCGATTCGTTGGCGGGGTGAGCACGACGGACCACCTGATCGCTGCCGTTCGTGGCTGCTGCCTGGCGCTTCCGGACAAGCGGCAGGGGCAGAATACGACCTACGCCATGGCCGATTTCGGCATGGCCGCGTTCGCCGCGTTCTTCATGCAGAGCCCGTCGTTTCTGGCGCATCAGCGGCATCTGGCGGCGGGTCAGGGGCGCTCCAACTGCCAGACCCTGTTCGGGATGGATCGGATCCCCTGCGACAATCAGATCCGCGCCATGCTCGATCCGGTTGAGCCGGAGCAATTCCACCCTGCCTTCGCCGCCGCGCTCGCCGAACTGGAGCAGTCCGGCGCGATCGACCAACTGCGTGTCCTCAAAGACCACATGCTGATCGCGCTGGATGGCTCCGAGTATTACTGCTCGACCGAACTGCATTGTCCGAATTGCTCAACCCGCAAACGCGGCAACGGCACGGAGGAATACCATCACGCCCTGCTGGCCGCGACACTGGTCTGTCCCGGCCACAACCATGCGGTGCCGCTGGAGCCGGAATTCATCGTCCCGCAGGATGGTCACGACAAACAGGACTGCGAGAGCCGCGCCATGCGGCGCTGGCTGACAGCGCATGGCGCCTGCTATGCCCGGCTCAACCCGGTGTATCTGGGCGATGATCTGTACTCGCGCCAGCCGACCTGCCAGGCGGTGCTCGATGCGAGCGCGCACTTCATCTTCGTCTGCAAGCCCGCGTCGCACCAGACCATTGAGGAATACCGCAGCGGCGTCGCGCTGGAGGAACTGACAACCCGGGTCAAGGTCCGCGGCAAATGGGGCCGTCATCGCTATCGGTGGCTGTCCGATGTGCCAATGCGCGACGGCGGCGACGCCTTGAAGGTCAACTGGTTCATGATCGAGATCCTCGATCCCGCCGGCAAGGCAACCTACCGAAACAGCTTCATCACCGACCTGGCGGTGGGCCGCGACAGCGTAGCCGAACTGGCCGCCTGCGGCAGGGCGCGCTGGAAAATCGAAAACGAGGCGTTCAACACCCTGAAGACCAAGGGCTACCACCTGGAACACAATTTCGGGCACGGCCGGCAGAACCTTTCAACCGTGCTCGCCACACTCAACCTGCTGGCCTTCGCCTGCCACACCGTCTGCGAACTGGCAGGACAGGCCTGGCGTGCCGCCATGCGCACCGCCGGAACGCGTCAGGGGTTCTTCCAGCATCTCCGGGCAATCACCACCTATCTGGTGTTCCCGTCATGGCACCACCTGCTAGGCACCCTGGCGTTCACCAGACCTCCTCCACTCGGGCCGTGAACAACGTCATCGGGCCGGGGCAGGGAAGCTGCCCCTTCGTTACGGGGTTGAGGCAAAATGAGAAGTGCTGACCTGCATTGGTTCCGGTTGACAGCGGGCTGGCAAATCCTGCCAGACTGCGACCAGACTCAGGAGGCGAATCCGCGCTGCCGCGCTTGACCTGCTCGAACTGTCCGACGATTCATCCCTCGCCGCGTGCCGGAACAGTCCGGCCAGGCAGGACGGAGTTTGGTCGTTGAACGTCACGGAGCGTGCGGAGTCCGGCCCTAAGCGTCTGCACGTGATCACCTGGGGCTGCCAGATGAACGTGTACGACAGCGCGCGGATGGCGGACGTGCTGGCGCCTCTGGGCTATGCGCCGGCTGCCGATGCCGATGGCGCCGACATGGTGATCCTCAATACCTGCCATATCCGCGACAAGGCGGCGGAGAAGGTGTTCTCCGAACTGGGCCGGCTGCGGCGGCTGAAGGAGAGGCGGGCAGCGGATGGCGGACGGATGATCCTGGCTGTCGCCGGCTGCGTGGCGCAGGCGGAAGGCGCAGAAATCCTGGCGCGCGCGCCGTATGTCGATATCGTGCTCGGGCCGCAGACCTACCATCGGCTGCCGGAAATGGTGGCGCGCGCGGTGCGGGCCGCCCATGGGGACAAAGCCGGGGCGGTGATCGAGACCGACTTCCCGGCGGAGCAGAAGTTCGACTTCCTGCCGGATGCCGCGGCGCCGCAGGGGATCACCGCGTTCCTGACGATTCAGGAGGGCTGCGACAGGTTCTGCAGCTTCTGCGTCGTGCCGTACACCCGCGGTGCGGAACAGAGCCGGCCGGCCGCCGCCGTGATCGCCGAGGCGCGCCGGCTGGTGGGTCAGGGCGCGCGTGAGATCACGCTGCTGGGCCAGAACGTCAACGCCTGGCACGGCCAGGCGCCCGGCGGCGGCGTCTGGGGCCTCGGCCGCCTGCTGCGCGAACTGGCTGGCGTCCCCGGGCTGCTGCGCCTGCGCTACACCACGTCGCATCCGCGCGACATGGACGACGATCTGATCGCGGCACATCGGGATGTGCCAATGCTGATGCCGTTCCTGCATCTGCCGGTGCAGTCGGGCGCCGATCGCATGCTGGCAGCGATGAACCGCAAGCATACCGCCTCGGACTACCTGCGCCTGGTGGAGAGGCTGCGCGCCGCGCGGCCGGACATCGCCCTGTCGTCCGATTTCATCGTCGGTCACCCGGGCGAGACCCAGGCGGATTTCCAGGCCACGCTGATGTTGGTGCGCGAGGTTGGCTTCGCCCAGGCGTACAGCTTCAAGTATTCGCCGCGGCCAGGCACGCCGGCCGCCGGCGCGTCGGCACAGTTGCCGGACGCCGCGAAGGATGCCCGACTGGCCGAGTTGCAGGCGCTGCTGCGTGCCCAGCAGGCGGCATTCAACGCCGGCTGCGTCGGGTTGCACCTGGCGGTGCTGTTCACCGGTCCTGGCCGCCATCAGGGGCAGGTCGCCGGCCGGTCACCATTCCTTCAGCCGGTGCATGTATCGGGGGAGGCTGATCTGATCGGCCGGGAAATAACCGTGCAGATCGCCGCCGCACTCCCCAACTCATTGTCTGGAACCCTCACCGAGGAGAGAGCCTGCGCTTGAGCCAATCCACCGCCACCCCTGCCATCCCCGCCGCCTCCCCCCACGGCAAGGCCGTGACACTTCAGTTTGCTGACAACACGCTGCTGCCGCTGCTGCTCGGCGACCACGACCGCCACATGGTGCGCATCGAGCAGGCGCTCGGCGTGCGCCTGTCGTGCCGCGGCAATCGGGTCGCCATCACCGGCGAACCGTCGCGCGTCGACGTGGCGCAGGCCACGCTCGAAGGGCTGTGGCGCCGCCTGGAACGCGGCGAGAGCGTCGGCCGCCCGGAGGTGGAGGCGGCGATCAAGCTGGCGGATGCCGACACCGATCCTCGGCTGCCGCTGTCTGACGTGCCGGCGATCCGCACGCGGCGGGGCGCGGTGGGGCCGCGCAGTCCTGGCCAGGCCGCGTATATCGAGGCGCTGGCGTCGCACGAGATGGTATTCGGGGTCGGCCCGGCCGGCACCGGCAAGACCTATCTCGCGGTGGCACAGGCGGTGGCCATGCTGCAGGCCGGCAAGGTGGACCGGATCGTGTTGTCGCGGCCGGCGGTGGAGGCCGGCGAGCGGCTGGGCTTCCTGCCCGGCGACATGAAGGAGAAGGTCGATCCCTACCTGCGGCCGCTGTACGATGCACTGCACGACATGATGCCGGCCGAACAGGTGGTGCGCCGGCTGACCAACGGCGAAATCGAGGTGGCGCCGCTGGCGTTCATGCGCGGGCGCACGCTGGCGCATGCCTATGCCATTCTGGACGAGGCGCAGAACACCACCGCAGTGCAGATGAAGATGTGGTTGACACGGATGGGCGAGGGCACGCGCATGGTGGTGACGGGCGACCTGACGCAGGTCGATCTGCCTATCGGGGTGCGGTCCGGGCTGCGCGACGCGTTGGACACGCTGGAAGGGGTGTCCGGCATTGCGGTGGTCAGGCTGGGGACGCGCGACGTGGTGCGGCACCCGCTGGTCGCCCGCATCGTCGATGCCTATGATCAGCGCGCGGCGGCGGAGGGCGACAAGCGCCGCGAAGCCCGTCGAGCGAGAGAGATCAACCAGCCGGGGGATGCAACCGGCAAATAGCGATGGATCCAGACCCAAGTAGCCGCCCCGCGCGAGCGGGGATCCGCCACGAAGTCAGCGTGATTGTCACGGAGCCGGCGTGGCGCCGGCTGGTGCTGCACGCGGAAAGCATCGCCTGGCGTGCTGCCCGGGCCGCCGGTGCCAATGTCTCGGTGGTGTTGGCGGCGGATCGCACAGTGCGGCGGTTGAACGCACGCCATCGCGGGCGGAACCGGCCGACCAACGTGCTGACCTATACGGCGCCGGCGCCCGAAATGGTGCTGGCGCTGGGTGTCATCCGGCGCGAGGCTGCGGCGTCTGGCCGTCGCCCAGGGCACCATCTGGCGCATCTGGTGGTGCATGGTGCGCTGCATCTGGCTGGCCATGATCATCACCACCCCGGTGAGGCACGGCGCATGGAACTGGCGGAAGCCCGCATCCTGCACCAGCTTGGCGTGCCCAACCCGTGGAAGCGGGCATGAGCGCGCACGGCAACGGCGGGCGCGTTCCGCTGCTGACGCGTCTGCGGCATCTGCTCGGTGGGCGTCAGACCGAGCACAGCCTGCGCGAGTCGATTGCCGAACTCGTGCAGGAGGCGGCTGACGAGCAGCCGGTGGCCGGCGAACTGCCCGAACTGGACCGCCAGGAACGCGCGCTGATTGCCAACATCCTGCGGCTGCGCGAGACCACCGCCGATGACGTGATGGTGCCGCGCGCGGATATCGTCGCCATGCGGGTGGATGTCTCGTTGGAGGAGTCGTTGCAGCAGATCCGCTGGGAGGGCCACTCACGTCTGCCGGTGTACCGCGAGCAGCTCGATGACGTCGTGGGCATGGTGCATATCAAGGATGTCATCGCCTATATCGGCCGCCCGGAGGCATTCCGGCTGGAGGCGATCTTGCGCCGCCCGCTGATGGTGGCGCCGCAGATGCCGGTGCTGGACCTGCTGCTGCAGATGCGCCAGGCGCGCATTCACCTCGCACTGGTGGTGGACGAATACGGCGGCATCGATGGGCTGGTGACCATCGAGGACCTGGTGGAGACGATCGTCGGCGACATCTCGGACGAGCATGACGAGGTGGACGCGGCGATGATGGTGGAGCGGCCGGATGGGGCGCTGGATATCAACGCGCGGCTGCCGGTGGAGGAATTCGAAAGCCGCATGGGTCCGGTGCTGTCGGAAGACGAGCGGGACGCCGACATCGAAACGGTGGGCGGGCTGGTGTTCACGCTGGCGGGCCGGGTGCCGGCGAAGGGCGAGGTGATCAGCCACCCGTCGGGGATCGAATTCCGCGTGCTGGATGCCGATCCGCGGCGGATCCGAAAGTTGCGGGTGCGGAAGGCGGGAGAGCAGGCGGCGGCGGCGGAGTGAGGGCGGGGCCAACATTCACGTGTCCGCTATCAATAGCAACTCTATGAACCGGCTCACACTTGGCTGCCCTCGCTCTACCTAGCGTCGGCGCCGCCGGCCGGCTTCTGCCGGCATACAGAAGCGGAGCACGGCTCATGGCGAACAACTATCTGCTGCACGGGAACGGTGTCGAGGTCGAGTATATCATCGGCGCCAATCCTGCCTTTACTGCGCTGACCTTCACGCAGAACGGTCACACGAAGAAGTTCAAGCCGGCGGAGATCACCACCGACAACACCGGCGTCGGCCGCTGGTCTCCGTGGCGCTGCTGCGGACGATCGACACCGGCGGCACCCGATTTCGGCTTCTTCCTGCCGGCCGGTTCAGGTGACGCTCGGTCAAAGTGTCCCGGTGACGACGATTGGCGTGATCGAAACCTTCAGCGGCCCGGACAGCATCCCGCACCGTCCGACGACGTGGCAGTGCGTGCATCTGCACGGTGTGGCCGAAGAAGTGGTGGTGCCATTGGACGAGGTGGCGACGGCCTGTACTCGACAGCGCCGTGCGCGCGTGCGGCCGGTATCATGCCGGCCGCACAGCTTTTCGCTGGCACGCGCAATGTCGGATCATTGGGCGGCGTCGCAGACCGAGGCGCGGCTGGCGGGTGCTCCGCAGCGGCGGATGTGATGCGCGCGTTGCGCGGCTTGCGCGGGACTGCAGCGTGTGTAGACCACGCCGATACCGCCGCACTGGCATTGGATTGGGTCGAGCAGGGAATGGATATCGGCGATGACCTACATCTGGTATCAGCAGCGCGTCATCCCTTGACCGCGGCCGCTGTGAGGCCGGTGATGAAGTATCGCTGGAAGAATGCGAACAGTACCGCGATGGGCAGCGTCGCGATTGTCGAGGCGGCCATCGCCGCTGCCCACTCCGGTGGCCGCGAATAGGACTGGCTGAAATCCGTGAGACCCACTGCCAGCACCTGCAGGCTGCGGTCCTGCACGATAACCAGCGGCCAGAGAAAGGCGCCCCAACTCCAGATGAAAACCAGGATGCCAAGGCTGGTCATGGCCGGCACCAGGAGCGGCAGCACGATTCGCAGAAAGATATGAAATTCGCCCGCGCCATCGACGCGTGCCGCCTCGAGCAGCTCGTTCGGCAGGTCAGCAGCGTACTGGCGCATCATGAAGACACCGAACGCGTTCATCATTCCTGGCACGATCAGGCCGACGTAGGTGTTCTCCCAGCCGAACGCATGTACTTCCATGAACAGCGGTATCACGAGGATCTGGAACGGGATCATCATCGTGGCAATGACGAAGAAGAACAGGAACCGGTGGAACGGCAAGCGGTACTTGGCGAAGCCGAATCCCGCCAGCGCACCGAAGAACACCGTCACCGCCACCTGGACCGCGGCGAGCAGCATGCTGTTGCAGAGGTATCCCACGAGCGGCGCTTCCGAGATCGCTTCGCGGAACTGGTCGAGGCCCTGGAAATCATGCGGCAGCCAGTGGACCGGTACGGCCATGATCTCGGACTCGGCCTTGAATGCCGAGCTCACCATGAACCAGAGCGGAAAGGCGAATGTCGCCGCCAGCAGCAGGGCGATGGTGAAGAAAATCCACTGTGCAACGCTGCCGCGCCGTCGGCGCTGTTTATTCCGCACGGCGCGCCAGCCTGATCTGGATCAGCGTGACAGCGAGGATCATGAGGAACAGCACGACCGAGATTGCCGCGGCGTAGCCCATGCGGAAGAACTGAAACCCCTCCTTGAAGATCAACAGTCCGAGCACCAGCGTGGAATTCACTGGCCCGCCCTGATCGTTGCTCAGCACATATTGCAGGGTGAAGGTCTGGAACGCGCCGATCGAGCTGAGTGCGCAGACCAAAACGGCGGTACCCTTCAATTGCGGCAGTTCGATGTGCCAGAAAGTGCGAACCGGTCCGGCGCCGTCCAGATGCGCGGCCTCGCTCATCTCCGGCGAGAGCGTGGCAAGGCCGGCGAGCCAGATCATCATGAAGAACGGGATCGCCGCCCAATCGTGCACGACGATCATCACCAGCGGCGCCAGCGTGGTATCGTACAGCCACGAGATCTCCGCCTTGTCGAACATCCAGCCCACCATCCAGGTGACTGCGCCAACCGGATCCAGCAGCACCTTCCAGATCACCGAAACGACCACGAGCGGCGGCAGCACCGGCAGGAAGAAGAATGTCTTCAGGATGTCGCGGGCGGGAAATGTCTGGTGGAACAGCAGCGCCGCGAACAAGGAGCCTAACCAGACCGGAACCGTGCTGCCGAGTACGAACACCAGCGTGTTGCCGAGCGCCTCGCGGAACAGCGGATCGTCGGGCATCGTCAGGTAGTTCTCAAAGCCGGTCCATTGCGGCGGCACCAGCAGGCTCGCCTGCGTCATGCTGAGATAAAGGCCGTACAGGACAGGGAATACGCTGAACACCGCAAAGAACAACACCGCGGGAAGCACGAACAACAGCCCCCACCAGCGCGGATGCATCGGACGGTGGCGCCGCATGGGAGCCGCGCGCGCTGCCGACCAGTTGTCGAGCGCCGAGCTTCGCCCGCTCACCGCAGCGATGCCGCGCTGCTGAAATGTGCCGTGTCAGGCACCGGTTTTCAGGATCTGGTTCACCTGCTTGTTGAGGTCGGTCATGACCGGCGCGACCGGCTGATGGCCCACGAGGATCTGGTCCCGCCCAGCCGCCAGCGCCGCCAGCACCCGCTCGAAGGGAACGATCCTTGGCGCGAATTTCGCTACCTTCAGTTCATCCATGAACACCGAAGCCCACGGATTCGACTTGAACGCGGGGCTGTCGGTGACGTCCTGCCGCGGCACGAACAGACCGGCGGTCTCATAGAGCGCCGGCGCGTGATTGGCATAGGCGCGGGCCATCTTCCACGCCGCCTTCTGCACCGGCGCCGGCGAGCGCGCGTTCGCCATCATGTAGAACGCATAGGCATCGAAGCCCTCGTTCACGCCGTGCGGCCAGCGCGGTGCGGGACGCACGCTGAAATCGATATTCGCCTTCTTCATCTGCGGAATGCCCCAGATGCCGAAGCTGCCCTCCGATGCCATCTTGCCATCAAGGAAGGCGATGCGCGATTCGATATACTGCGGACCGCCGAGTTTCGACTTGTTCACCCAGTCGGCATAGTACTGCATTGTTTGGCGAGCAGCCGGCGTGTCGAGATTGGCTTCGTTCTTCTCCTCGTCCACGAGCTTCACACCGAGCTGGTGCATCATCGTGCTCATCATGGTGAAGAAGATGTTCGAATTCGCCCAGTCGAAGTCGAAGCCGCGTCGCACCGGCACGCCCGATTTGTCGCGTACCGTGAGCTGCTCGGCCACCTTCGGCAGATCCTCCCAGGTGTCGGGAAAATCCTTCATTGGATCGAGATTTGCTGCTTTCCAGATCGTGTTGTTGGTGTAGCAGGCCCAGTTGCTGTATTCGCTCGGCACGCCATAGAACCGGTCACCAAAGCGTGCGGCGGCGAATCCGTTGAGGTATTGACCGGTCAATGCCTTCTCATCGGTATAGCCCATGGCCGCGTAATCGATCGGCGCCACGACGCCGTAGTGATGCCACTGCGCCATGAAGTTTGACGACCAGTTGAAGAAATCGGGACCGGCGCCCGCGGCAAATGCCGTCAGCAGCTTGGTCGCGTAATCCGAGGGCGGAAACACCTGGTAATCCACATGCACGTCCGGGTTGGCCCTCTCGAACGCCGCGATGATGTCCTTGTCCACGGCAAGCCGCGGTGGATGCAGGTGCATCCACATCTTGAGCGTGACCGGCTGGGCATTGGCAGGCGCGGCGATCAGTCCCGGGCCGGCCGCCGCCAGTCCCGCCAGGCCGCGGGTCACTGCCCGCCGCGTCATGGTCGTCTGCCTTCCCGCCATCGGCCAATCCTCCCGTGATTGGTTTTCGCCCCCTGGACGCGGGATACCCTTGCGCTTCCTATCAGATCAGTCAAGATCATATATGATTTTGTTGCGAGACCGCCGTGTTCATTTCCGCGCCTCGGATCAGCGAAAAGCCACCGGTTGAGGGCGTCACCGGCTATCGCCGCGTTGCCGATCGGCTTCGCCAGGAAATCCTCGATGGCGACATCGAGCCGGGAAGCTGGGTCCGCATGCAGGCGGTCGCCGATCGCTTCGGCGTCAGCGTCCAGCCGGTGCGCGAGGCGCTGCAATTGCTGGAAGGCGAGGGTCTGGTCGAGATCCTGCCGAACCGTGGCGCGCGCGTGCACGGCCTCGACCGGACCCGGCTTGGCTACATCTATGAAGTGCGTGAGGCGCTCGAATCGTACATGGCCCGCCGCTTCGCCGAAGACGCACGGCCTTCCGAAATCCGCAGCATCGAGGCGATCCAGGCGCTGCACGACAAGGCCGCGGCTGCCGGCGATTTACGGCAGGTCGCGCTGACCAACCGTGAATTCCACCGCACGATCAACACCTACGGCAACAACCCGCTGATCATCGATCCGGTTTCGCGCTACATCGATCTCGGGCGAATGCTGGTCCGCAAGGTCGGCCACGAGCCTGGCTACCTCAAACGCGTGGTGCGCGAGCATCATGCGCTGCTCGCGGCCTTCCGCCGCCACGATGCGACGCGTGCGGCCGATGTCGGTGCGGCGCATGTGCGGTTTACCCGCGAGGTGATGCTCGACCGCCTCGAATTGCTGCGAACGGAGGATGCCGCATGAAGATCCGCGACGCGCGCGTCATTGTCTGCTCGCCCGGCCGCAACTACGTGACCTTGTGCATCGAGACCGACTCCGGCCTTGCGGGCATTGGCGACGCCACGGTGAACGGGCGGGAACTGGCCGTTGTCGCCTATCTGCGCGACCACGTGTTGCCGTGCCTGATTGGCCGCGACGCCGCGCGCATCGAGGACACCTGGCAGTATCTCTACCGCGGCGCCTATTGGCGCGCTGGACCGATCGGCATGGCGGCGATCGCCGCGGTCGATGTCGCGCTGTGGGACATCAAGGCGAAGGCCGCGGGGATGCCGCTGTACCAGTTGTTCGGCGGCGCATCGCGCGAGCACATGCTGTGTTACGCGCACGCCCGAGGTGCCGACATTCCCGCACTGCTCGATCATGTCGCGGCGCTGCGCGCGCAGGGCTTTCGCGCGTTGCGCCTGCAATGCGGCATTCCCGGTCTGCCCGAACCGCAGAGCAGGAGCGCTGGTCCGGCCATGGCTCCGGAGCGGCCGGTCGAGCAGCTTTGGGATGCGGACGCCTACCTTCGGTTTGCGCCGCGAATGCTGGAGGCCGTGCGCACCGGTGTTGGTCCGGAGGTTGCGCTGCTGCACGACATCCACCATCGGCTGACACCGATCGAGGCCGCGCGGCTTGCCCGTGCCGTCGAACAACTGCATCTGTTCTGGCTCGAAGATCCGGTTCCGGCGGAAAACCACGAAGTGATCCGGCTGATCCGACGCGCCAGCACGACCCCGCTTGCGATCGGCGAGGTATTCAACTCGATCCATGATTGTCGCGAACTGCTGCAGGAACAACTGATCGACTACATCCGGGTCACACCGGTGCACGCCGCCGGCCTTACGCAGGTGCGCCGCATCGCCGATCTCGCTGCGCTCTGGCAGATTCGCACGGCATTCCATGGCGCGGCCGACATGTCGCCGGTGACGTTCGGCGCCGCGCTGCATCTTGGCCGCGCCATCCCCAACTTCGGCATCCAGGAATTCGCCGGCCATCCCGCCACGACCGAAGAAGTGTTCCAACATGATTGGCGCTACGCCGACGGCTGCCTTGCCTGTGGCGAGTTACCCGGCCATGGCGTCGAAATCGACGAGATAGCGGCGGCACGCTTCCCGTATGTTCGTTCCTTCTTGCCGGTCTGCCGCCTCGCTGACGGTACGCTGTGGAACTATTGATGCGGTCCGGTTTGTGAGGTCGCCATGCCACATGTGCTGATCACCGGCGCCGCGGGCGCTCTCGGTTCGCGGCTGCGGCGTCATTTGCAGGCGCTCGGATGGAGATTGACGCTGCTGGATTGCGACGCGCGCGGCGACGGTGCGATCGAAACGGCCGACCTCGCCGACTTCCGCGATGACTGGGCCCGACATTTCGCCGGCGTCGACAGCGTGCTGCATCTCGCGGGCGATCCCAGCCCACGCGCCTCGTGGAGATCCGTGCAGCGCAACAACATCGACGCGACGCAAAACGTGGTGGAGGCGTCGTGCCGCGCCGGCGTGCGTCGCATGGTGTTCGCCAGCTCCAACTGGGTGCTTGCCGGACATCGCTTTGAAACTGCGCCGCTCGACGCCGCCACCGAGCCGTATCCTGTCAATCCGTACGGCGTTTCCAAGCTGGTCGGCGAGCGGGTCGGCCGTGCTGCCAGCGAACTTCGCGGGTTGTCGTTCATCGCCTTCCGCATCGGCTATTGCCAGCGGGACCACGACAACCGCCCGGGCACGCACATGGGCTGGGGGTTGTGGGGTCAGCGCATGTGGCTGTCTGATCGGGATCTCTGCCAAGGCTTCGAGAAGGCAGTGCTGGCACCGGACACACTGCGGTTCGGCATTTTCAATCTGGTATCGAACAACCATGGTATGCGGTGGCGTCTCGATGACGCCGCGGAGGCCCTTGGTTATGTGCCACTGGAATCCTCGGTGCCTGTCGAAACACCAGACATGGCCGATGAAACCGAGGCGGCGCACCACGCCCGCACGCTTGTCGCAGCCACCGAGAGCCTGATTACCCGCCGTCGCTGATGAGTCAGCTCCACAATTTCCGACTAGCAATCCGTGCGCCGTCACGCAGCGCTTCGAATTTTGCCCAGATCACTGTTGGATGCACCTCGGGTTGATATGTCGCCTGCGAGGAGAATCCGCAGTCGGCACCGGCAACAACATTTTCGCGACCGACCAACCGCGCAAAGCGCACCAGTCGTTCGGCGATCCACTCGGGATGCTCGACGATGTTGCTGGAGTGCGTGATGACGCCAGGGATCAGCACTTTGCCTTGCGGCAGTTTCACCGTCTCCCACAGATGGTACTCATGCTCGTGCCGCGCGTTGGCTGCCTCGAAACTATAGGCGCCGGCATTCACCCGGAGCATGAAGCCGGCGACATCCGCCAGCGCCGCCTCGTGAATGCGCGGACCGTGGTTGATGCCGTAACAGGTGTGATAGCGCACATGCTCCGGCGGAATGCCATGCAGGCTCGCATTGATCGCCGCGATGTAGATCTCCGCACGCGTCCGGCGTTGATCGGCATCGAACGTCGGATCGCCGAACAGATCAGACAGGAACGGATCGTCGATCTGCAGTATGAACCCGGCATCGACGATCGCCTGGTACTCCGCGTGCAGGGCCTCACCGACTGCAAGAAAGAACGCCTCGTCCGTGTTGTAGTATTCGTTCTCGCCGACGCCGCTTGGCGCCACGGCGGGCATGAAGGCGGCGTGATGCGGCACGTCTGCCAGCGCTGCCTTCAGGTTGTCGATGTCGCGCTGTAGCGCCGCCTCGCCGCGGTAGCGGATCGGGCCGGTGCAGACCAGAGGCACGGCCGGCGCGACGGAGCCGCCGAGCATCGCGGTCTTGAAGTAATGGTCGTAGTATTCGGGAAACGCCGCGACCTCGGCTGCGAACATGGTGCGGCGCTGCTGCGGGCGCGGTTCGAAGCCATCCAGCCGCTCGCGCACATAGGTGAAGAAGCCTGGTTTGGATTGTTCGCCGTCACAAACGATATCGATACCGGTTGCGGCCTGTTGGCGCACGCACTGGGCCACGGCGGAGCGGATGCGAGTTTGATACGCGGACTCATCGTAGTCCTGGCCCGCCAGCCGCGCCTTCATCATGTCGAGCAGATCATGCGGGCGCGGCAGGCTGCCGACATGCGTGGTCATGATCCGGTCGGTATTCTGCTGCATGGGCATCGGCATGTTCCTTGGCTGTGCACGACAACGATCAGTGGTGACGGGCACGGTTGGCGTGCGGTGGATATACCGCCGCCGGTGCGATACGGGCGGGAGATTGCTTCGTCGCTGCGCTCCTCGCAATGACAGGGGCGTGGCGCGTCACAATGGCAGTGGGCGGCTGGGCCGCGCGGGCGCGGCTTGCGCGCCCTGACACGGATGCGGGTGGGGCGCCCTGACGCGAGCGCGATGGCAGCGCTCGCGTCGGGGTTCCGCGCCCGCGGTCAGTGCAGTCCGTAGAACCCCTTCGCTCCGCCGCTCATCACCTGGCGGACCGTCTCAGCCGATGCGCCCTCGATAAGCTTGCGCACCATTGCCGGCGCGCCGGGGAAGAAGCCGTCCGGGTGCGGATAGTCGGTCGCCCACAGGATCTTGTTGGCACCGACATAGTCCACCAGCGGCTTCAGGCAATGCTCCACCGGCTCGAATGCGATCCAGCAGTTGCGCTGGAAGAGTTCGCTCGGACGCGTCTTCAGGCCGGAATCGTTGAACCCCTTGTCGTCGAAATGCCGGTCCATGCGATCCAGCCAGCCGGCGATCCAGCCGCCGCCGGATTCCAGGAACGCGATGCGCACTTTCGGATGACGCTCGCATACGCCGCCCCAGATCACCGCCATGCATGCCAGCATCATTTCCATCGTGTGGGTGATGATGTGGCGCGCACCGCGCTCCTCGAAGCGGTCCATGCCGACCTGCATCATGCCGCTGTTGCCGCCTTCATGGAACCCGACCGACATGTCGAGTTCTTCCGCCATCATCCAGAATTTCTCGTAGTCGGGGTGATGGATCATCTTGTTGTTGTACGGATTGGGCCGCAGGAACACGCCGCGGAAGCCGAGTTTTTCGCGCGCGTAGCGCATTTCCTCGATCGCGAGGTCGACCGACTGCATCGGTATCATGGCGATGCCGAACAGCCGGTCGGGATACGGCTTGCAGTAATCCGCCAGCCAGCGGTTGTAGGCGCGCGACATCGCGGCGGCGGCGGGCGGGTCGGTCACCGCACCGGCGAACAGGCCGATGCTGGGATACAGGAATGCGGCATCGATGCCGTCGAGGTCCATGTCGGGGATGCGTGCGTGCGGATCGAAACCACCCTTGCGGCCCTGTTCGTATTCCATGGCGTCGTCCACCACGGTGCCGTCGCGGGCACCGACGCCACCAAGCGCGCCCAGGCCCTTCTTGCTGCCGAGTAGTTGCTCGCCTACCTGCAGGCGCTGCTTGCCGTCCGCATCGCGGATCAGCTTGGGAGCCAGGTCCCGATACTGGGGGTCCATATAGTCATTCCAGAGCGTCAGCGGCTCCAGGATGTGTCCGTCGGCATCGATGACATTGTAGTCGCGTGCCATGGTCGTTCCTCCTTCAGTGCTTGATCCACTCCTTCATGTAGCGGCCGTAGCAGTCGCGCTCGCCTGGCATCTTCGGCCAGCCGGCGAGCAGCCGCGCGGTGGCCAACAGCAGCCGGTCGCGCAGATGGGTGGAGTTGTGCTGGTACTCCTCGAACGTCGAATGGCTGATCTTCTGGTTGTGCGGATCGTCCTGGAACTTGCAGGCGGTGACTGCAAGTGTTGCCAGCAGGTGTGCGCGGTCCGCGCCGGATTGCAGATACGCGTTGGCCACCGCGGTTGCGCGCGGGAAGTCGAACGCCATGATGGCTTCGTCCTGTTCGCGCAGCAAAGCTTCCTGGGTGCGTGCGCTCACGTCGCGCGTGGCGAATTCCTGTTCGAGCACGGAGCTGAACAGCTTGTTGGCGCGCGCCGCGTCGTTCACGAAGTTGGCCATCAGATACAGGATGCGCGGCTGATACGGATTGTCGCTGGTGCGCATCCAGTAGTTCGCGGTGTTGCAGTAGTCGAAGGGATGCTGACCCTCGGTGAATTTGCGCGGGATCGTGGTGCGCAGCACGAGTTCCGCCGCGCCAACCTGGATGGTATCGCCCAGGCTTTTCAGTGAAATGCCGTTGCGCAGGTGCGTGGTGATCTGGTCCCACACGGTCTGCGCATCGGCCTCCATCAGCAGGCGCACCATGTCCTCGACCTGCTCGGGCGTCAGGGCGGTCCGGTTGGTCTGCTTGAGGCTCTTGCCGGCGTCGGGAAACGCATCGGTCAGCGTGACGCAGGCGGCGTCATACAGGGAGTAATACAACGGCCCGATCGCCATGTCCGGCACGCCGGTATAGTACACGCCGTGCGCGCGTTCCCAGCCAATATGATCCGCGAGGTCCACCACGGCGCGGGCGCGCAACGCCTTATGGCCGGTGTTGCGCGCCTTGCGCCCCATCACGGTGTCCTGCAGATCGATCAGGCCGAGGAACAGCAGTTGATCGCGCAGCTTGAGCCGCGCCGTTTCATCGGCGGCCAGGCCGAGGAACAAGCCGTAGGCCCGCTTCACATCGCCGCTCATCGTGGCGATCATGTGCGCGTGCAGGCGTTCGTCGTGGGTACCGGCTTCGACGATCGGTTGCTGATCGTCGTTCCACACTACCGGACCATAGCTTGGCGGCGGCACGTTCATGCCCTTCATCGTGGCATAGCGGCCGGGATATTTGCCGCGCAACTGGTTCCAGATATCCAGGCCGGCTGGGATGTACCAGACGCTCTGCAGCATCCCCAGAAGCCGGTACTCCTCCGGCAGATAGTGCGTCAGCGCGGCTGATGTGCGCAGGCCTAGTATGGTGTGGTCGTTGTTGATCAGAGTGATCTGGCCGTCGCGCACGTCGATGTGGTTCGGCACCTGGACGAACGGCGCCTCCGCCTCTGTCACCGCGCTGAGCGCATCGCCGACCGAACGGCCATCACGCCGCACCAACTTGAAGAACAGATCGGCGGTGCGCGGCTGATCGCGCTGAAGGATGGCGTCGGTGAAGGCGTCAATCGCGTTGTCCTTGCGGATTTCGTCCCGACTCAACAGCATGGTCGTTCCTCGTTTCGCTTTTCGGCGCCTACTGACCAGTAGCCTAGCGCCGCGGGGAACGATCCGTAAAGGGACGGTGTGAGCCTGCCACTTTCGCGCCTCGCAACGAAACTGCTAACCGAGCCGCCGTCGGTACAGTGCAATCAGGCGTTCCCAATGTCGCTCCGCGGCCGACTTGTCGTAACACCAGCGCTGCGGGAAGGCGAACCCGTGGTGGACGGCGGGATACATTTCCAGTTCGCCCGGATTGCCCGAGCGTTCGAACAAACCGCGCAATTCCTCGACCATCGGCAGCGGCGCCAGTTCGTCATGTTCCGCGCAGGCGATGTAGAGTTCCCCTTTGGCCTTGCCCAGGTTGAGATGCGGGCTTTCTTCCGCATCGCTGACCAGCCAGGTGCCGTAGAACGACGCGGCGGCGGCGACGCGATCCGGATAGCGTGCAGCGGCGGCCAGCGCGTACGGGCCGCTCATGCAATAGCCGTGCGCGCCGACCGGTCCGTGTTTCGCCGCAGCTTGCCGATCGATGAATGCGAGCATCGCGGCGACGTCGTCCATCACCGGCGGAATGGTCATCCTGGTGCGGACAGCACGCATGCGCTGCTGCTCCGCACTGCCCTTTTCCAGCACGCCGGGGCCGTAGATCGTGTCGCGACCGGCGCGGTAATACAGGTTGGGCAGCAGCACGTAATAGCCGACCGTGCCGAGCCGACGCGCCATGTCGCGCAGTTCCTCGCGAATGCCGGGCGCGTCCATCAGCAGCATCACCGCGGGGTACGGACCGCCGCGCTCGGGATGGCAGATGAAGGTTTCCATCGCGCCGGCCTTGGTCACGATGTCCAGGGTCTGTTCGATCATCGACGTTCCTCTCGCGTGCCAGGCCACCTCGAATCCGCCGCGGCCCGGGGATCGCGGACGCTGATTGCGATGTGGCGGATCCCGACCGTTGCTGTTGGTGGCCGTGAAACTGCTGCTTCGTGTACCGTACTGCTCCGGTGCAGCATCGCCCTTTGCCGGCGGATCGGCAAGTTGACAGCGGCCTCCTGCCACGCCGCTAATCAATGTGAAACCCCGTGATGGACCGCCGTATGAACGACTTTGCGCCCGACACCCGAGCCGACGCCGTCGCACGTGCACGCGAACGCGGTCCCGTGATCGCTGCTGCCGCAGACGAAATCGAACGCACGCAGCGCATCCCCGAACCGTTGCTGTCGCAGCTCCACGCGGCGCGGCTGTGCCGCATGCTGCTGCCGCGGTCGGCTGATGGCGATGAACTGGAACCGTGGGTCTATTTGCGCGCGGTCGAGGAAGTCAGCCGACACGACGGTTCAGTCGGTTGGAACGTGTTCGTCGCCAACAGCTCAGCGCTGATCGCTCCGTTCCTGGCCCTTGAACCGATGCGCACGATATTCGCCGATCCACGCGCCATTGTCGCCTGGGGACCGCCGAATGCATCACAGGCGATTGCCGTGCCGGGCGGCTATCGCGTCACCGGACGATGGGACTTCGCATCCGGCTGCCGCCAGGCGACCTGGATGGGCGCGCATTGCCACGTAGTGGAGCCCGGCGGCGCGCTGCGGCTGAACGCAGCGGGCAGGCCGACCGTGCGTTCCCTGCTGTTTCCCGTATCGCAGGCGACGCTGCTGGACACGTGGAACGTGATCGGCATGCGCGGCACTGCGTCCGATTCGTACACGCTCAACGACCTGTTCGTGCCCGAGGCTTTCAGCACAACGCGCGAGGACCCTACGCTGCGGCGCCTGCCCGGCCGGCTCTACGCCTTTCCGATGGCGGGCATTTACGCGGTGGGCGTAGCCGGCGTCGCGATGGGCATCGCGCGGGCGATGCTGGATGCGTTTGTGGCACTGGCGACGCGGAAGACCCCGCGTAACCTTGGCCGGCTGGCCGACAATGCCGTGGTGCAGTCGAACGTGGCGCAGATGGAGGCGCGACTGGGAGCAGCGCGTGCGTATCTGGTGCAGACGCTGTCCAGCATCTGGGAGACGGCGGACGATGTCGGTGTCATCGACGTGCCGGCGCGCGCACGCGTCCGGCTTGCCTGTGCGTTCGCCATCCAGGCGGCGGAGGTGGTTGCGGATTACAGCTATAAGGCGGCGGGAACGGATGCGATCTTCCTCGGCACCGCATTCGAGCGCCGCTTCCGCGACATCCACACGCTGTCGCAGCAGATCCAGTCTCGCGCCGCACATTTTGAATCGGTGGGCCAGATCCTGCTTGGGATCGAACCGGCGGGCGTGTTCCTGTAGGCTTGACCTCAGGCGCGCATGCGGGACAGTTCAAGCAGTACGTTCGCCTCCAGCACCTTCTCATCGAGCCGATGCTTCACCAGATCACCGATGCTGATGATGCCACGGAGATCGCCATCGTCGATTACCGGCAGGTGACGAATCTTTGCCATTGTCATCGTTGCCAGGGCCGCATCGATGCGATCGGATGACCGGCAACTGATGATCGGTGACGACATCAGCTGCTGAACGTCATATCCGAGTACGACAGCACCCTCGCGTGCGATCGCATTGACGAAATCGCGCTCGGAAAAAATGCCGACCAGCTTCATCCACTGATTTTCCACCACCAGCGCACCGATCCGGTACTCGGCCAATCGGTGCACGGCGAGCGCGACAGTGTCCGCCGCACGCACCTTGACAACATCGGCACCCTTGGCATGAAGAACGTCACTGATAAGCATGTTGCCAGCTCCTGGTACAGGTTTCGTGAAACCTGTCCGGGGCGGTCGCTTACCGCGAGGCGAGGGGCAGATTCCCGCACTGGTTGGAGATAGGCAGGACAATTGCCAAATCCAGGCCAAATCCAGTACGCAGCAGATTAGCTCTGCTTCATGTTGCAGCGGCGACCGGCGCTACATCTGCACCACGGAGGCGAGTTCGAATATCTGGCCAGTCGGATTTTCGCCGATCCGCAGGGTGTTGTCGTTCGGGAAGTGATATGGCGGCACCGGCAGGTTGTACGGCGCCGGCACGCCCCGATAGACCCGCCCGGCGAGATCATATTTCGATCCATGGCATGGGCAGAAGTATCCACCCGGCCAGTCCGGGACCGGGTCCGACGGATCAGGCTGCGGCCAGTAACCGGGCAGGCAGCCAAGATGCGTGCAGATGCCGACCAGCACCGCGAATTCCGGCTTGATGGACCTGTGCCAGTTCTCGGCATACGGCGGCTGCTGATGGACCTCGGAGTCCGGATCGCTGAGGCGACTCACGAGACTTGGATCCTGCAATGTTTTCAACGCGCCTGGGGAACGGTTGACGATCAGGATCGGGGCGCCGCGCCACAACACGACGATCTGCTGACCGGCAGCTACCCTGCTCACGTCGATATCCATCGGAGCGCCAGCCGCGATCACATCCGCCGCCGGTTGCATCGAATCGATGAAGGTCCAGGCAATGGCGGCAGTGCCAATGGCGGCGAATGCCGTCGTCACCAGTTTCAAAAAATCCCGACGGACAGGCTCCGATGGATCGACGTGGGAAGGCATGATGGGAATGTGCTCTGACACGTTGGCGGCCATGCATGATCTCCGACGATCGTCCGTGGGCTGATAACCGACATTGCAACGTCTTCCATACCAACAAGTGTCCGCAGAATGAACGTGCGTCCACATCCGAAAACTTGTGCCAATCGGGTCAGGGCGGCGGCCATCACAAACCTGCGAGGTGCGCGCGACCAGCAGATTCCACTCGGATGATCAGTGTCGATGGCGCTATCGTTTGCGCGCAAGCCTCGCCGGCCCGACCCGGAAGGCTGTTTCGGTGTTGGTCTCGAGGCATGCGCAAATGCGGGAAATCCCGCGCATGTCTGGGAACGCACACGCGGACAAGTTCCGGGTCCGCAAGGGAGAGCATCGTGGCAAACTCAATAGTTCGACCATCGGCTGCATCGATACCCTGGTGGAGGGAGCCCACCAAGGACCAATGGTATGCTTTCATCGCTGCATGGCTGGGCTGGATGCTCGATGCCTTCGACTTCACCGTGTTCCTGCTGATCATGCATCCCATCGCAGAGACGTTCGGCGTGTCGATGACCGCCGTGACGTTCGTGTTCACCATCACTCTCTGGATGCGGCTTGTCGGCGCCACCGCCTCGGGCTGGTTCGGTGACCGGATGGGTCGCAAAAAGCCGCTGATGATCGCCATCCTCGGCTATTCGCTGTGCAACTTCGCCGCCGGCTTCTCGCCGACCTTCACGTTCCTGTTCTGCGCACGCGCGGTGCTTGGCCTGTTCATGGGCGCCGAATGGCCCGCCGGCTCCGCACTGGCCATGGAAACCTGGCCGCAGCGTTCGCGCGGATTCATGGCCGGGGTGTTGCAGGGATCGTGGGGACTCGGCTTTCTCCTGTCGTTCGCGATCTACGGACTGTTCTACAATTCGATCGGCTGGCGCGGCATGCTCTGGGTCGGGGTGCTGCCCGCCCTGGCGGTCCTCTACATTCGTTTCTTCGTCAAGGAGCCGGAGGTCTGGATCGAGAACCGGCGAATCCAGCGCACCCAGCAGCGCGAGGTCAGGGCGCCGCTGATCAGCATCTTCAAGCGCGGCATGATCCTCAACACGCTGAACGCCTGCTGGGTGACGGCGAGCGGCTTTGTGCTCTACTACTCGATCAACGTGCTGTTCGCGACGCACCTGCAGGTCGACCTGCACATGTCGCCGGCAGCGATCGGCGAGATCGGCGTGTCGGCCAATCTGGTGGTCTTCATTGCCAGCGCGTGCTGGGGCCTGGTGTCCGACCGGTTCGGCCGCAAGCTGGCGCAGATCCTGCCCGTATTGATTGCGATCCCGATCGCCCCGCTCTACCTGCTCACCAGCAATTTCACGCTGATCTGGTGGTCCTTCGTGATCCAGGGTGCGTTCGGCAGCGGCGGCTTCGCCAGCCAGGCACCAAGCTATCTCAACGAGCGCTTCCCGACCGAGGTGCGCGCGACAGCGGCGGGCTTCTGCTACCATCAGGGCGCGATCTGGGGTGGCCTTGTGGCGCCGATCCTCGCCTACTGCGCCACGACGTATCACATCGGCTACGCCATTCCGATGCTGGTCGGAACGGTCGGTGCTGCTGTGAGCTTCATTATTGCGGTGGCGCTTGGGCCTGAAACGCGGGGCAGGGAAATCGTCGCGGACGTCGTCGTCGCCTGACGGCGATCGAGGCCATGCTCGGCGGCGGCGATGCCGGCGAGCACAGGTGACAGAGTTTCGACCGAGCCGCGGCGTCACATTGTGCCGCCGCGGCTCGCGACGCGCGCAGCATTCTGCTGGACAAATTTCGGACGGACCCGGAAGTATTGAGGAGCCACCTTGGGGTGTAGCATTCCAGTCGTTCTGCTTGATGCGAAACGGGAATGCGCGGAAGCGATTGGGGGACTTGCCAAGCTGCCCGCGAGAGGCCAAGACGCGGGTCATCGGACATGGCAGTTCATTCGGATCATGACGGGAGTGTCATTACGCGACGCAGGCGCAAGCTGGCGACGCTGGCAGGGCTGTGTCTTGCCATCGGCGTGATGACCACGCTCGTGTCGTATTCAGTCACGCTGTACCGGCTGTTCTGTCAGGTCACCGGCGCCGGCGGATTCACGCAGCGAGTGGCGGCCGATACCGCAACGCAGTCAGCGCGCATGATGACCGTGGCGTTCAACACCAATGTGGCGCCCGGCATGCCGTGGCGGTTCGAGCCGGTGCAGCGGCAGGTGCGCATACACCTCGGGCAGGAGGCGCTGGTGTTCTTCGAGGCGGAAAACCTGTCCGATGCGCCGGTTGTCGGACACGCGACGTTCAACGTCACGCCAGAGAGGGTCGGCACCTACTTCAAGAAGATCCAATGCTTCTGCTTCACCGAGGAGAAGCTGGGGCCTCACCAGAAGGTCGAAATGCCGGTGGATTTCTACGTCGATCCGCGCATAGCGAGCGACATCAACGCGCGCGACGTGGATACGATCACGCTGTCCTATACGTTCTTTACGTCACGTCAGCCGAACGGTGCGGCCGATCTGGCGCGGTTCGACAGCGAGAAGCCAAGTGCAGCGGCGGGTCACGAGGTGTTCGAGACGGTGTGCAGTGCGTGTCATTCGCTCGATGCGAACAAGGTGGGGCCGCCGCTCGATGGCGTGGTGGGGCGCGTGGCAGGCAGCGTGGCGGGCTATCCGTATTCGGCCGCCCTGGCGAGTGCGCATTTCACCTGGAACGCGACCACGCTGGACAAATGGCTGACCGATCCGCGCGGCTTCGTGCCCGGCGCCACCATGCCGCTGAGCATACCGGACGCGCTGCGGCGGCGTGACATCATTGCCTACCTTGAGACGCTGAAGCCGCGTGGTGGCGGACCGAGCTGAGGCTATGCTTGTCACAATGATGGTGGACCACGGGAGATGTCATGGACCTAGGCCTCGGCATGGCGATTGCCGCCGCTGGCATCGTCCTTGGCATATCGATCGGTGCCACCGGCATTGGCGGCGTGCTGCTGGTGCCGATCCTCACACTGGCGCTGGGCCTTGACGTCAGGCAGGCGATTGCCGCGGCTCTGCTGAGCTATCTGCCGAGTTGCCTGGTTGCCGTGGCGCTGTATGCGCGGCGCGGCTCGATACCGTGGCGCGATGCGTGGCTGCTGTGCCTCGCCGCGCTGCCCGCGGCATGGCTCGGTGCGCGCGCCACCAGCTATGCGCCGAAGAGTTTGCTGGAGGGTGCGATCGGCGTGTTGTTGCTGGCCGGCGGACTGTACGCACTGCGCACGCCGCGGAACGTGCCGGTGGCGCGCGTTACACTGGCAGCGGTGCCGTTGCTCGGTATTGGCGGCGTCACCGGATTTGTCTCCGCAATGACCGGGGCGGGCGGTGCTTTCGTGCTGCTGCCACTACTGTTGCTGCTCGACACCCCGGTGCTCGCGGCGATCGGGCTGGGCCAGGCAATTGCCATTCCAATCTCGGGGCTGGCAAGCGCGGTCAATTATGCCACGGGATTGGTGGATCTGTGGCTTGCCGGTGGTCTTGCGGTAACGCTGACGCTGGGCATCATCATCGGCACCCCGATCGCGCACGCATTGCCGCAGCAGAAACTGCGCCGCCTGCTCGGTTCAGTGGTGGTTCTGGCGGGCCTCGCCATGCTGCTGCGCACGGGCGCGCGGATGCGGTGAGGCGCGCGGCTATATTTCGGGTCGCTCGGGTAACCGTGGGTGATTCCGTGGCTAGATTGGCCGCATCAGTTGTGGATCGCAGCGGCGTTCAGGATTGGTAGGCAGCGGGTCACCTGATCGCACGATCAATTGTGTCTCGGCCACGCGGACCGCCGTCAAGCCCTGCACCGGAGCCTGTCCTCGGGCGGCCCAAAGGGCCGACCCGTGGGGTGCACCGCTTCGCACCTTCGGGGCTTGACCGCGATACGCGCGGCCGAGATTTTGGCCTCCATGCCATCAATGTCGCAGTCGGTTCGTCGCTGTCGGCGTGCTTTGCGCGCGGTCGCGGCTGATCGCAGGGTCGGTGAAGAAACGAAACAGCTTGCGGCAGGTTGCGTCGAAGGAGCGTTGCTCGGCTTCCGACTGGCCATGTGAGAGCCACGGCCCTCCGTCGTCGCTGACGATGTCGAGTATGACCTGCTCGATTGGCCGCCGCCGAAGGCCGCGGTCCATTTGCAACCGGCTGATGATCTCACCACCGAGAACCCAGATGTTGTCGCGGTGTTGGCCCGTGGAGAGCTTCGGACAGTTCTTCACCCTGATCGGCGAGGAGTTGGCCGGACGGTTCGAGTTTGTCTGCTCCGATATGTGGCAGCCTTACCTGCGGGTGATCCGTGAACGGTGCAGCCAGGCGATCCACATCCTCGACCGCTTCCATCTTGTCGCCAAGATGAATGCCGCACTGAACGATGTGCGTGCTGCCGAGGCGCGCCGGCTGGCTCAGGACCGTTACGAACCTATCTTGAAGAAAACGCGTTGGTGCGTGCTGAAGCGCAACGCCAACCTGACCGGACCGACGGATTATCACTTTGATACGCCGGATGCTGACAGCTGCGGTGGCGATGCCGGACGGAACGAAGCTACCGGTCGAGGAAGGCACGCCGCAAGGTGGCCCGCTTTCGCCGATGCTTTCCAACATCGTGCTCGACAAGTTGGATCAGGAATTGGCCAGGCGAGGCCACCGTTTCGTCGGCTGCGCCGACGATGCAAACATCTTCGTGCGCAGCGAACGGGCCGGCCAGCGCGTCATGACATCGATCCGTGGGTTTCTGGAGAAGCGCATGCGACTCCAGGTCAACGAGGAGAAGAGTGGTGTACGCGAACCGGACGAAGTGCAGTTTCTCGGTTTCCGCTTTCACCGCACGAAGGGGCGGGGCGGTGGCGATGTCGCCATCCATCCCTCAGCGAAGGCGGAACAGCGGCTGCGGATAACCATACGGGACATGACGCCACCGAATTGGGGGCGGTCCATTACATGCTGTATGGACAACATCAGCCGTTACGCGACCGGGTGGATGTCCCACTACCGGCTTTGTACGCCGGAAGCGGTACCACGACTGGGGATCATCGATGCCCATATCTGCCGCCGGGTCAGGGCGATCGTCGTTCGACAAAGGAAGCGGCAACGTTTCCTCTACCGGGACCCGAAGGCGAAAGGCGTCAGCTACAAGGCTTCCGCCAGCTGTGCGTAATGCGGCAAAGGGGCATGGGTAAAGTCAAACCGCCCGGCGATGACGCGAGCTTACCCACCGCGCTGGTTCGCCAGCCGGCTGGCCTCGCTCAAAGTCCGGTGGCACGACCTCAACCCACCGCAGGTATCGGACCAACTCGCGCTGGAATTCTGACATACCAATCCAAAGAGCCGGATGCGTGAACCGCACGTCCGGTCCTGTGAGAGGCACGGGGGAGCAATCTCCCGTGCCTACTCGACCGTCGCGCAGGGCGGGCGTAGCCCGACCGGAGCGATGCCCCACAACGACAATCAATGGAAACAGTTGGGTGGGAAACCATCTATGGGAACCGAAACGCTGTTAAGACCAACCCGGCCACCACTTTCGTCACTGAAGCCCAGGATGTTTTGCGTGCCGGACTTGAAACATCGCCGTTTGTATCGGTGGACGACACCGGCGCGCGTCATGCGGGGAAGCATGGCTTTTGCACACAGATCGGCAATAACTGGTTCACGTGGTTCGGCACCCGGTTCTCGAAGAGCGGTCGTGTCGCAGAGTTGGTGGAAATTGGTGTAGCTGGATCTCCGACGGGGTGAAGTTATCGTGTCATGCAGCAAGGTCAATGCATTGAGCGGTCGGCCTCTCGGCAAGTGTTTGCCATCCATCTACCTTGCGCATGGTGATCTGACCGGCGGCAAGCAATGCCCAGAACAGCATGGCGGCGGTCTCCGCCGAGGGCAGCACGGTTTGCGTCTTGATGCGACGCTTGAACTCCGCGTGCAGCCGTTCGATGGCATTGGTGGTGCGTGCTGACCTCCACTGGCTGTCGGGCAACCGGGAGAAGGTGAACAGCCGGTCTCCGGCTTCCTCCAGGCTGTCGGCAACGGCACGACATTTCAGCCGCCATTTGCGGATGAATGACTTGCGGCGCGTCTCTATCTCCTTCGGCGTGCCGGCGTAGATCATGTCGTTGTAGTCGGCCGAGATCTCTTCATGCAGACGTTCAGGAGCGTGCGCCAACAGGTTGCGGTGCTTGTGCACGGTGCAGCGCTGCACCAGTGCATCGGACCATACCAGGTCAAGCGCCTTCTCCAGCCCCGCCGCGCCGTCGATGATGACGAAGTTCGGTGCTTGCAGGCCGCGTCCGATCAGATCATCGAGCAGACTGCGCCACGCAGCCTCGCTCTCGCCGCCCATGTTGCGCACCGCCAGCAGCACCTTCTGCCCGTCGCGCCGAATGCCAAGCACCACCAGCAGCGAGATTGACGTCGCCTTACGATCCAGCCGCACCCGCACCACCGTGCCATCCAGGATCAGTCGCACAACGTCCTCTTCAGCCAGCGAGCGGTGGCACCACGTCTGCCAGTCCGTCTGCACCTTCCGCCAGGTCCGGCTGACAACATCCTTGCCGACCGCGCCCTTGAACAGCGCTCCCAGCGCCCTTCGCACCCGGCGCGTGTTGGTGCCCGACAGGTAGGCGCCCGCGATCAGCGCCCTCCACCTGCTTCGTCATTCGCATGTAACGTGGCAGCACTTCGCTGTGCCATTCATGGTGCGTTCCGTCGGCTTGGTTCAGCCGTGCTCGCGGTACGCTGATCGTCACGGGACCAAACGAGCCGAGCAAATGCCGGTCCCGCCGTCCATGCCGATACCCGGCCGATCCACCTGCCAACTCAGCTGGCACGCGGCGGCGGTAGCGCGAGCGGCCAAGCGCCTCGGCCAGCTCCGCATCCACCAGTTCCTCAATGAACCCACGAACCCGGTCCCGGATCGCCGCCTCGATCGGATCGAACCAACCAGCTCCGAGGAATTCAGACGACTCCTCCGAGCGGTCCTTGATCTGCTGTTCCATGGTGTAATCTCCCTCGGCGTTTCAGCGTCGAGTCTGGCTCGTTGCACAAGCCGGAGATTAAACCACTCCGAATTTCCACCACTTCCGCGACGGCACCTTTGTCGATCACCGGATCAAGTCCGGTGACAAGCCTGCTCCGCGCCGGTCACACAGATTACGTGCTCAATGACGCGGCTTGCCGTTATATGCGGAAGCATTCACTGTCCGGGGAACTGATCGGCCGTTTGTCGGCTGAACCAGAGACGCGCTTCGCTGATCGGACAGCGTGGCTGGCGCATCTCGATCGGCTCGGCTTCGCGGCGTTGAACGTTACGCCCGATCCAATTCCGGTCGCGACCGAGGGCGCGCTGTGGGGCAGCGTTCAGTCGCACAAATTCCTGTGTGACGCCGTCGTGCTGAGCGACGACGCGGGTCAGTTCAATATCGGCCGGCACGCGCTGTGCTGGGTTCATGCGGAACGGCTGGCGCATAAGTTGGATACGTTCAACGACCGCCATCGTGCCGCGCAGAATAAGGTTCGCGACCTGATCTGGAACTTCTACGCCAGCCTCAAGGCTTGCCGGCTCAAACCCAGCCAGCGCCAGTCTCTCGCGTTGCGCAGGCGCTTCGACCGCATCTTCCTCCGCTGCACCGGCTTCGCCACGCTGGATGCTCGCGCGGCTGCATGCCAACAAGGCGGAGTTGCTGACGGTGCTGGATCGGCCGGACATCCCGCTCCACAGTTGGGCTGCGAAGCAGACCAACGGCTCAGAAGACGACATTCGTTGTTACCTCACCCGGCGGAAGGTCAGCGCCGGGACACGAAGCGACATCGGCCGCGATTGCCGCGATGCTTTCCTCTGTCTCGCCAAGACCTGCGACAAACTCGGCATCGCCGTCGGGGATTATCTGGCAGCAGATTGAAAGTGGCGGGCAACACCGTCATCGCGCTGCTCGAGCCATTACGTCAGGTGTCGGACCCGGCCAACCTGAGCAATGCCGATGCCCACACTTTTGCCCCTGTTACTTGTTTTCGGGTAACAGCCCAGGTCATCCTCGCGAAGGGAGCTGTTGACAGGTCACGGGTGAGTACAAGTCAACGTGTCGATGGCACCGCCCGCCGACCCGTCCGGCCGAGATTACGCCACGCCTGCGGCTGGCGGCGATGCAGTCATTGCCGCATTGCAGGCGGAGATAACCGTGCTTCGCGCTGAGAATTCGGCCCTGACGAAGCGGCTGACGGAATTGGAGCGCCGTCTTGGGCTGAACAGCAGCAACAGCGGCAAGCCACCGTCGAGCGACGGGCTGAAAAAGCCGCCGCGGGTCAGCAGCCTGCGCGAACCGTCAGGCAAGAAGACCGGCGGCCAGAAGGGGCATCCTGGCACGACGCTTTGCCGGGTTGAAAAGCCCGATGCCACGATCGAGCATTATCCAGAAGCCTGCGCTGCGTGCGGTGAGCCTTTGACCACGGCGATGGCGAGCGGCCATGTTTCCCGGCAGGTGTTCGATCTGCCGGAACCGAGGCCGCTGCTCGTTACCGAGCACCGCGCCTATTGCTGCCGTTGCGCGGCCTGCGGCACGCAGACGCGGGCGGCATTTCCCGAGGGCGTTGCCGCGCCGGCGCAATATGGCAAGCGGATCGGCGCATTTGTGCTCTATCTGCTGCACTACCAGTTGCTGCCCGAGAAGCGTCTGGCCGAACTCATGGCACATCTCTTCGGTGTGCATCTGGTCACCGCGACCATCGCCCGGATCAGCCAGGATTGTGCGGGGCGATTCCAGGGCTTTGCCGATGCCGTGCGCGACCACGTCGCGGCGGCACCTGTCAAGCACATGGACGAAACCGGCTTCCGGATTGGCGGCAAGACGCAGTGGCTGCACATCGCCTCGACCATCTGGCTCACTTTCTACCGTGTCTCGCCGCGGCGTGGCAGCCTGCTGGCACATGTCACGGGCATTGTCGTGCACGACCACTGGAAGCCGTACTACACCCTGAAAGGCGTGCTGCACGCGTTGTGCAACGCGCATCATCTGCGCGAACTGAAGGCGCTGGTCGAGATCGAGAAGGAAGACTGGGCGCACAAGATGCAACGCCTGTTACGACGCGCCTGCCACGCAACGAACCTCGCGCGCGAGCGGGGCGTCGCACTGAAGCCGGGTCTGATTGGGCTGATCGAGCGTCGTTACGACCTGATCCTCGCGCAAGGCTTTGTGTTCCATGAGGCACAGCCCACACTGATCCCTGCCGAGGTCAAGGCCAGGCGTCGTGGCCGCCGGCCCCGGCGGGTTGGCCACAACCTCCTGCTGCGCCTCAGCACCCGTAAGCGGGACGTGCTCCGCTTTCTCATCGATCCGTTGGTGCCCTTTACCAACAACCTCGCCGAGCGCGACGGGCGGATGATGAAATTGCGCCAGAAGATCTCCGGCGGATTCCGTTCCGAGCAAGGCGCCAACGAGTTCGCCGTGATACGCTCGCTCCTCTCAACCGCAAGGAAGCAGGGTTGGGACATGCTCATGGCTCTGACCAGCGAACCCGGCCATTTGATCGCCGATCTGCGCGTGGGTTGACCCGTTCGGCTACCTAGGCAGTAACGTTTTCGGTATAACGAGCTGAAAGACTTGATAAGTCCCCGTAGCTCAGCAGGATAGAGCACAGGATTCCTAATCCTCTTTCAGGCGACTTGTTCCTGTTTTGACCCTAGGCGTCCCCCACCGTCCCCGACCATCTCCGGACCTCGCGGTTCACCAAAAGACCTAGTGTTTTCCAGGTGATATCGCCGCACTCCGTTGCTATAATACCTCGCACGAAGCGTCCCTGATCATCCCCGACGGTCCCTGGCAGTCCCGGCGAAGATGATGCCCCAGTGATGCCCCGCCGCGCCAGGAGCAAAACGAAATGCGGATGAAGCTGACGGACCAGGCGATCAACAAGGCCGCGCGAGACGCAGAGGCGGACGGCAAGCGGCGCGAGCTGGCGGACGTTGGATGCCCAGGGCTGCGGATCAGGGTCACTTCGACGGGCGGTCGCTCATGGATACTCGGAGCGCGGGACAAACTCGGTAAGGCGCGGCGCTTTTCACTCGGAAGCTATCCGGCAATGGGTATCTCCGCCGCGCGCGAGGCAGCCCGCGCGATGCACCATAAAGTGAAACAAGAAGGCGCCGACCCGATCGCCGAGAAGCGGCGGAACGTCGCCATCGGAAAACAGTCGAAAGCCGGCGTGGGCACGCTGAAGGCGCTACTGGACACCTATGAGGCCCATGGGAGTCCACCGAAGTCCTGGTACCCAGGTCGCCCAAGGGTTGAGCTTGTTTTCCGCGCGGGTCACTCGGCCGACCGTGCGCGTTGTTGTCCATCGGCGATCTGCAACTTGAAGCGGACCGTTATCCCTTCCCCAAATCCGCCGCATTCGCTGTCCGGACGTTGCGTCCGGTACTCAAATGGGCGGCTCAGCAAGGACGAGCATACGTCTCGCGCGATCTGGCGCAGTTGGTCACGCCCACGACGATCAAAGCGCGGAAACGAGTCGTGACCGAGAATGAAATCCGCGCGGTGCTGCCCCTCCTCCGGGATTCGGAGCGCCCTCACAATCGTATGCTGTACTTCCTGCTGCTAACCCTCTCACGGCGAGAGGAGGCTGGCGTCGCTCGATGGCGACATATCGATCTGGTGGCTGGTACGTGGCTTATCCCGAAACCGAAAAACACCGAGCCTCACGTCGTGCCGCTATCCAGGCAGGCACGCGAACTGCTGATGGCGATCGGACCTGGCAGCCCCGATGCACTGGTATTCTGCACCGAGAGTGGTGCGCACCTTGGCAACTGGGATCGCGAAACGAAGCGGATCATTCTGGCGAGTGGACTTGGCGTGAAGGACACGAAGACGGGCAAGATCGTGATGAAGGACAGTTCATCGACCTGGCACCGTCATGACCTGCGGCGGACGGGGGCGACCATGCTCGGTGAGCTTGGTATCCTGCCGGACCTCGTCGACGCGGCCCTCAATCACGTCGCGATCAGATCGCCTTTGGCAGCAACATACAATCGAAGCCGTTATCGTCCGCAGGTGGCTGCGGCGTTGCAGCTTCTGGCGGATGAACTGGATCGCATTGTTGTAACTCACGAACGAGTTGCGGCGTAACCTATTGATAGGGCACCTGTGCTCGCCACAAGCGGCCGCGCCACCGCAACGCCTGGCCGGCGCCCCGGTCTGGAACCAGATCTGCGAGGGAGATACCGTGCTATTGCAGGCGCCCGGCGGACGGACAGTGTGACGGAGATTGGGCTACCGCAATCGCTCGAAGGCCGCTCTCTCGTTTCAATCGTGGACGAGCTTTGGTCGACGCACGCCTTTGGTCGGGCACTGGATGACGCGCGGCTTCGTCGGTGGCGTGCACTCCACGTCAGGAGAGGCCGAGGCAATGCCAGCTTCCGATTTCCGTCACCACCCCCATCGGACGATCTGCTCCGCGCAATGCTTGGAGCAGCCTGGTGGACCGAGTTTGACGCGCTCAATCTTGATCCAACGCCGGTGGCGACGGCGATCGACCCCCTACACGTCTATGGCGCCAATGTGCGGAGTAAAGAAGCCAGGCGAAGGCTGATTGACGAGATCGGGTCACTCCGCTCGCCTGTGTTCGCGTCTGCCGTCCAGCCGCTCATCACGTCGATCAGCATCGGTGACGTGCTTGTCGCTGCATTCAAAGGCGTTGAGCACGTGCAGTTACCCACGCCCTTATTGCGACATCGGAGGTGGAAACTCACCCATGACGGGGCGTTGATCATTCGGTTGCCGGACGGCGGTCAGGAGGCATTTGACCAGGCGAGTTGCGTGGATTCCAACCAACATCTCTCCACGCGACCCGCGAGGAGGCCGAGCCGGAATGCGAACCCTGGCGGCCGACCGCGCAAATACGACTGGGATGATTTTGCACGGGAAATTGTGCGGTTCGCAAACCAACCGGACGGTCTCCAATCTCATGCCGTGGTCAAAAGGCACATGCTGGACTGGTGCGCGCGTCACTTTCCCGAGCAGCCTGACGTGGGCACCATCGACAGATATCTGAAGAGCTATTTGCCCCCCGAACTGCCGCCCAGGTGATGAGGTTTCGCAGGTTATGCGGAGTTTCGCCGTGATCTCGTGGGAGGTTTGGCCTTACTGACGTGTCCCGCAACGCCGGGGGATAGCCCGGTAGTCAATGGGGCCATCAGATGCCACGCAATGATCCAGGTGACCGGCGCATTGGGCCAACTGACCGCGCCGAACCGCTCGCCTATCGCTTTCCGGAGGCCGAGCGCGTTTCAGGCTTGAGCCGCAGCGAGATCTATCGTCGCGCGGGCCGGGGCGAGATCATCATCCTCAAGTGCGGTCGCTCATCCTTGGTCGATGCCGCTTCGCTGAAGGCCGTAGTCGCCTCGCTACCGCGCGCGCGGATTCGCTCGCCGCCATGACGGCCCTTTGCACTGAGAAGCGCGCGATGGTTCCACCGGTTGCCAGCGCCGACCCCGCATGGCCGCCGGGGGTGTCGGCGCGGAAGGCCCGTCCAGAAGCCCGTCCGGGCCGACCACAGTTGAGGTCGCTCCGCTGCCATTCGGAGCAGAGTCGCCAGCTCGAAATCCAGCCTGAAAGGCCGTGAGAAATGAAGCGGATTGGCTGGTTCGCCGTGTCACACAGCGACTTCGATAACCCGGTCTTGCGCGATGATCGCGAGCGCGGACTGTTCGTGGTAATGGTAGGACGCGCGGCGTGGCGCGATGAAATTGTATACACTCCTCAGGGCGACATCCAGCTCAGCCGCGGCGAGTTGCTGATCTCAGAACGAACCTGGTCGGCGGCCTGGGGTTACCGCCGCACTACCTTTCGGGACCTCCTGGTCAGGATGGTTGAGGCAGGGCTGATCGAGATCGATCGGCGGCGCGTCGGGCGGGGAGACGCCGCCGGCTCAGTCATCAGGGTGCTCGGCTACGATTGCTTCGCGCGGACCAGATAGCCTGCCGTCTCAGGTTGCCCAGGACCATGACCGCGGTCTCGCGATCGGATATCAAAAACTCGTCCGACGCCAGTAACTGATTGCTATTGCTGTGAAATTTTCGCCCGCCCACCCACCGACCAGTTGTCGCCCAGTTCCCGGCCAATCGCGCGTCTGTTCGGCGAACGGAAATCCTCTATTTCATCAATATGTTGAGAACCGGTCCGCTGGTGGTTCTTCCGTGGTCTTCGACCATTACCCGCCCGGGTCCCGGTCATTCTCCGCCCACCTGGTAGGCAAAAAGTTCGCGGGATCAGAGTGTTAAGCTTGCTGCAATAAAGAAGAAGATAAGAAGGAATGAAAGAAAAGAAAGATTCAGCCTTCGGCTGAGCCGATCGCGGCGATGCGTAACGAAGCGACGAGAGGTGGAGGTGATTTATCCGTGTACCAAGCTGCCGGTTGAGACTTGTGAGCCGGATTTGGTGACTCCGGCGCGATGCCGATCCAGGAGGCGCGGATCGAACACCCCCCACGCAGGCGGCTCTGACGCCCTCTCTGGCGGTGGCGAACGAAATGCCTACCCCCCCCCGACCCAGCCCCCACCCGACGCGGCCCTGTACGAGGCCCCAAGCCGAGAATAAGGCATCATCGCGCCCATGCTGGCCGACATCGAGAACTTGCTTCGCGTCACCCCCCGTGAGCCGCCTCGCCGGCCACCAGTCGAATGGCACTGACAGGTTGGACGCCTCTGGCGTGAAAAATGGCACGGAAGCGACGCGCCGGAACACGAGCGTGGCGCAGAAGCGGTTAATGAAACGATCGGGAAGGCCAAGTATTTCCAGGGGGTTACCGGGCGTTCCGAGAAAGCATGGCGCAGCAGCGGCGCAGCAGACGCTTCGAAATATCGAGGATTTTGGTGGCGGGAGGGTGTGCCCCTCCGTGCGCGGCTTTGTTGCGACGGCCTCCCATCGTGGTGAATCTCATCGGCTTCACCGCGCGGCCGACCATAGGGTCGCTCACGACGTTGCGGGGCATTGAAGGGCAGCACCCCAATATCGTGTGCCTTCGATCGTGCGGACGAGAGAGAATGCATGCGCCGCTAACCCTCACGCCTTGCCCGCAACCTGGGCGCGGCGGCGCGTCACTGGATGGGACGTCGCCCGTCGGCTCGGCGTGCTGATGTCCGAACGCCGGCATGGATGGGATGCTCGACGCGGAAAAATACCTTGGCGCGAAGGCTCGCTAGCCTCGGACGGCGCAGCGGTGGTTGTTGCCTCCGGCTACAGCATCACGTGGCCTTGTGGCGAACACCAGCAGCTCCGGCCCGTGACGCACGACATCCTCGGGTGCCCGGAAGTTTGAAAAAGGATAATTGAGTGGTCTGTCTGAACCGAAACCCGCACGTCGAGGCGGCTCAACGCCAAACCGCTGGCCCCAAATGAGGTTTCGCCAGACCCGTCTGGCCGACATCGAAAACCTGATTAGCGTTACCTACCTGAGAACCGCCCCGGCTGAGCGGTGACGGAATGGTACTGACACGTTTGGGGACGATCTGGATCGGAAAAAGACATCAAGGCGATGCGCAGGAATGCGACGGTGGCGCAGAAGCGGTTAATGAAACGATCGGAAATATGATGTGTTTCCATTGGTCTATGGGATGTTCTGATGCATCTTGGCGCAGAGGCGGCGCACTGAACGAGCGAAAATCCTGAGAGTTTGGTGGTGGCAGTACGTCCCCGTCACTACGGAGCCCTAATCCAGCAGTCTGAAACCATGCCGCGCCGGCAGTGCCGTGATCTCGGTCCTCTCCTGGCAAGAGGCGAACCAATTGGATGCCCGCGCGTCAGGGCGGATCGGCGTCAGCCGTTCGATCCGGACAGGATGGCGCCCGACATGGCCCAGTTCAGCGCCACCTGACGTTAGCGCACGCTGGCCGGCTGCGCCCCGGAGGGCATGCACCGTTCCGCGTCACCATCTCAGCCTGCGCATTCCATTTTCGCTGTTGCGCTGCCGCCAACGATAGCGCCGCTCACGATTATCGATCTTCAACCCGGCGTCGTCTGGCAGTTGAACATCAATGGGCATTCGCCAGCCGCGCGGATCGACGCCGATGCGGCACGGGCCTCCCCCGTTTTGGAGAACGGCGTGGTCTAAGAATTGCCCTAGTAGACACCGAGATATCGGGCTGCAGATCGCCTTCGGGATCTTCTGCCACGTCGCCGCATCCCACCGAGGCGAGGTCCAGCGTATCGCGTTCGACGGCGAGCGCATTGATCCGGTTCTCCCCTGCCTCGCGCTCCGCCGCCTCCGTCGCCGCCCTGGCCCTTGCCTCGCGCTTCGCCCCACGCCCCAGTTCGGGATCACCCTTGGCCTCCCAATACTCGGTCAGCTGATGCGTCGTGCTGTTCGAGTGGCAGACGGCGCGCCGCAGCACTTCACATGCTGGAACACCTCGTCACCTGGGAAGGGCACCACCAGCCGCCCGTCTGCGTGCTTCACACCCTCGCAAACCGACTCGGCCGCCGCGTCCTGGTGCTTCGCTGGATCACGGTGTTGTGACACGGCAGCTACGTTCCCGTGTGCAACTGGAGACCCGCGTCGGCTCCGCGAGCATGTCACCCGCCGCGCCGTCGGGACCGCCGCCTTGAGAAAAAGGGCTATTCAACTGGCAGCCGGCCCGCAGGCTTTCTCGGCACCGTAGGACCGTCTGCTGGGAGTTCGCTCCGCTCCGCCGCCTGTGCCAGCAACTTTTCGAGGCGCTCCGGCAGCTTGATCCTGGTCTTTGGCAGTCCGGGTCGGCAATCCATTTCGTCCAGGTTGTCGGGTGTCAACTTCATTGCTCATACGCTCCGCCCGAAGGCTTGGTTCGCTCCCGTCGCAACATTGTTTGCCTACAATGACAAGGCGCCCATCAGTTCCTTGACCTGATCTATTCGGCACGCCGCGTCCGGGCGGCACCTGCACACCCTAAAATCGATCGTCATCGCCGTGCCGAACTAATGAAGTCCACCCGTTTTGCCACCGCCGGATGGTCGAGACCTACCAAGGCAGCGCGGAGGGAATCATGTCGATATCGTATTATACTGAAAACGGTCAGACGCAGATAACTGTCTGGAACAATTGGGATTTAGGACAAGAGTGAGTCGTTCAGCGTTCTTAACTCCATCCCATTTTCCCGAGCGGAACGATGAACATGGTCTTTGCGGTCACGACGGTCGAGTTACGGACACACCTTCCATCGTCCTTGCTCGGACAGGTCATTGTCGAACATTTTCGTATACATATCAACATGACTCGGTGTGTGTCCGGCCATAACATTTTCGTCCTAACCCATGGTAAACGCGATGTCTGAGACGCTCGACTCGGCCCTCAACCTCTCTCAAATGCGCAGTCCCTTGGCACCTCATCGCACGAAAGCGCAAGGTCATCGGCACAGCGGACGGATCTGGCCCGTCCAAATAGCAGACCTGGCCTCGCCCTGGAGATGTAGGCTAGGCTACCCTCCCTCATGCAGCACCTTACGCAGTGCGTCAGCAGCGTCGAGGTAAAACACCACCTGCACCCGAGCGGCAACTTCGTCCGAGAGATCGACCAGAGAGCGCCTGCTGGCCACTGGCATGAGCACGGTTGCAGCCCCTTTCTCACGCGCCAGTTCCACGACATCGATCGGATTATGGATGCGCTCGATCGATCCACCGAGGTTCAGTCCACCCACGACAACCAAACCACCCTTCACCGGCCGATTCACGAGCGCGGAACATAGACCGATCAAAACCGCCACACCGAGGTCCGCCCCGCTCTTCACGGCGTCGAACGACCGAAGTTGAACCGCGAACTCATGTTCGCGCGGGTTCCTGTCGCCGACCAACTCCCTGGCCCGCGCATACAGATTTTGTTCCGCGATGCGCACGCATTCACGAAATGACGGTGCCGGCGGCTGATTGAGGATGCGCACGCCACTTCCCTGCCCCTCATTCACCTCAATTCGATACAGACCGGGACCTTCATCTTGTCCACCAGGACTGATCGTCCAGGTTTGACCAGCTGGTAGAGGGTCACCACCGATACTGTCCTCACTTTGGAGTTCGGGTGTCGAAACAAAATGCTCGACCCCGTCGTTGCCCAGGCTGTAGCTGAACTGGGTGTTGCGAAACTCGGCGGAGCCGATCCGCTTCTGTTGCTCCTTCACTCTGCGCCGACATTCCAATGCGAGACGCAAAGCCCATTCGAGGTCTGCATCCGGGATTGGCGTTGTCTGGTCTGGATAGACCAGCTTCAGCAACCCGCTAACTGTCTTGTTGACAGCGTTCTGATCGCGACCGGACAATGCACCACCAAAGTGGGCTCGCCCCATCAACTGGCCGGCGCGTGTGCCCTCACGCAGCCGAGTGAACGACTCCGCCAGCACATCACTGACCAGCCCGAAATGATCTGTGAAGATCGTTCGGTCTACCTTCGGAATGTCCCAGCCTGGCAGATAACAATGGATGCGATCCATGAGCGCGGTGTCGTTGCGCATTTCGGGCGGCAATGGCCCGAACAGATGGCTGATACGCTGCTGGTGCTGAACGTCGACATCGAAGTTGCCGACCATGACGATGCTACCTTCGGCGCGAATGCTTTCCCGGCCGCGAGAGAACTCGCCGCTCTCCATGTAGCCTTTCATGATGTTGACGCCGTCCTTCTGATCGAAGGATACGCCTGACACCTCATCGAAGCAGACAACGTCATATTGGCACACGAGTCCGCGCTGTCCGTTCGCCATATTCACGAACATGCGGGCAACAGTCGCCTTCCCGCCGGAGACCAGATGCGCGTACGGTGAAACCTGCTGAAACAGGTGGCTCTTACCAGTGCCCCGTGGCCCCAGCTCAACCATGTTATAGTTCCGCTCTACAAACGGGACCATTCGCACCATTGACATGTCGCGCGCGCGAGGGCTTAGCCGTGCCGGCTCCAGGCCCACGCTGCGAAGCAGGAAATCCTTCCATTGCTCGATGGTCAGCTTGGCGCGGCCCTCAATGATCCGGTCCAGAATGCCACGAGTTGAAAGCTGGATCGGTCGTATGGCGTTGATCTGGAACGGTCGACCACCACGCTCCTGCGCGATGGTGGCGTCATATCCGAGGTCGATCTCGGCATAGAACCCGCCGGTGAGCATCCGATCGTTCGCATGCACCAGTTCATCGGCGATCCGCACATCGTTCAGGCGCAGACTGGGCAAGGAAGCCAGATAGCTGTCGGACTTCGCCTCAAGCCGCGCGGTGACGATGTCGATTACCCGTACCGCGCCGGACTTGCGCGCATTTGATTTCACCAACTCGTCTTCATCAGCGCGAACGGTACGCGAGGACAATTGCTTGCGAACGATTTCCAGACCTTCGCTGATCTCTTGTTCGTCCGTCGTGGCGCAGTAGCGGCCGAGCATGAACTCGACGACGTATGTCGGCACCGGAAACTGGCCACGGAACTGGCGCACCAGATCCTTGCGGACCACAAGACCATGGAAAGCATCCGCGGTGGCGCGATCGAGATCGTCGAGTTCCATTCGTCAGCCTCCCACCACGGTCGTCTTGCTGGCAACGAGGTGGTCCTGGGTGTCGCGCAACGTGAGCATCGCAGTCTGCCCCGCAAACGCATCATCCACCACGAGAAGGCTCGTGCGTCCCTCCGCGTCAAGCTGTCGCGGCCGGTCCGCGATCGATTGACCCTCGCCATCCGCGCCGAGCCGTAAGTCGGCCGCCAGGCCGTCGCCGCCATCAGCACGCACCCGTACGCGCAGACCGACCCAGATGACCTCGACAATGACCGCCCGACGCACGGTTTGTTGCGGAGCAACCAGGAGATCAGGCACGACACATTCTTGCGGGCTTATTCCTCCGTGCGCGTACTCCATGCCGGCACGGAACACGTGTGCCCCTGGGGCGAGCGCCACCATGACCATCTTATTCCAGGTCCAGGGCACCTGGCGCGTCACGCGCGCCGCCCCGTCCTTCACGGTTGCGCAACGCGACCATTGGGTCTCGGTGAGACCGGCCCCGAGTTTGGCCACCGGCAACCCTCCGGGCATGAGCAGCCATCCGTGATCCGTGACTATTCGTACCCGGCGTCCGGAGCGTGCCAACCGAAGCACTTCAGCAGCGGCGATTTGCAGCATGCCGGGTAGCTGTTCCGCCAGCCTGCCCTGCATCTGATGACCGTCGTGATCGATGTGTCCCGTTTCCAGCCAATTCTTTTCCGCCGCCAGGAGGGAGTCCGCGTCGCGCCAACCGAGTGCCGCTAACTCCGTCAGCAGTTCGGGTTTGCCGACGGGTTTGCCGTCAGCAGTCACCGGCGCGAATCCTTCCCCCGACCCGCCCTTGAATCTGCCCAATGCCGGCGTTGCCAGCGGCTTACAGGTGGCGGTCACAGTGGGAAAACCGGTCCACCGCCAACTCAGGTCGACAGCGGCGCCGGCCCTGCGCAACATCTCGGCAAGATGTTGTGCGAGATCCATCCTCAAGCCATCGACAAACAGCAGCGTGTCCGCCTCTCCCGGCTCCCGTGTAGGCGGAATGCCGCTAGCCAATAAGTCTTGCAGCACGCTGCCCTCACGCTCCAGACGGGGCAAATAAAGCGCCCTGAGGGCGACGACCACCGCGGCGCGATCGGCGGCGGCGGTCGCCAGCGCGCCCAGTGCGCGCGTCGGCGACGTGGCGATCAGGGCAGCGAGGGCGCACCAATCGGCCCTCCACCCGCCGCCGGCATACGCCTCGGCCAATCCCTCGGGATCATCGGCGGGCAACGGCGGGGTCAATGACAGCTCCGCCAGGTGCGCGACCGCCTCCGCCAGCGGTGCCAACCCACGTGCCGCCCAAGGTCCCTCGCGACGGCGCGCGTGGTCGGCAGCCAGGTCATAGAGGGCGCTCGCCGCCTCCGCCGGCAACTTTCCGTGCAGGCCGAGCAGCGCGCTCCTTAGTTCGCTCTCCTGCCGCGCGTTGACCGCCGGATAGACCGTGGGGTCGGCCAGCAGCGGCGCGGGCGGTTCCTGCGATGTCAGCAGCGCCACCAGAGGTTCATGCACGCCCGGCGCACTGGTGGTGAACCGAGACCAGATGGGCGCCCAGCCATCGTCCCGTCGCAGCAACCGTTTGGCGGCGCGCTCCCGCGATACCTTCGCTGGGTCGAGCTTCAATTCCGCCCTCGCCCTCGCCTGGAAGGCAGCGAAGCGAGCCGGGTCAGATGCCGCATCGAGCGTACCATCCAACCACGCGAGCATGTCCTCGTTCAAATCGGGCGCCAGCAAAGCGTGCAACCACGACGCATCAAGGCGCCGCTCCTGAAGCTGCGCGACCGGCAGGGTGAACAGCTTGGGTGCCGCGAGCAGCAGGGCCTGCCGAGTGGCCTCATCCTGTGGCACATCCAGCCCCAGCCCGCCGTTCACCTGCTTGGTGGCCAGGAAGCCACGCAGCGTCCAGTCACGGCCGTTCGGATGGTTGAACGACGCACCGCCCACGACAAGCCAGGCGAGAAGCTGCAAGGGGGCTGGACAATCCTCCGCTGCCCGCAACGCATCACGTCCGATGCCGGGCAGATAGAGGATCGCCGGGACATCAGGCGCCCATGAGATGCCCGGCAGCCCCCGTCCGGCGGCGGCCCGGAGCCAGACGGCGGGGCCTTGTCGCCGCTCAGGGTCGTGGTCACCCAACGTCAGCAGGTTCGGCAGCCCCCGCCGCAGGAGCGGAAGGAGCGTGGCGAAATCGTTCGCCGGATCGCACCACAGCAATGCCTCGGGCGCTGTCTCAGCGCGAGGGTCATGATCGGACGAATTGCGTAAGGCCGTGGTTAGGGCGTCGAGCGGCGTGGTCAAAGTGGCGCGTCCTGGAACATAGGCTTTGGGGGGACACTGGCAGGCAGGCAATGGATCGGCAAAGGTAAACCGCAATCGACCACCGCGATGCGCCTGGGGCGGCCCTCGCGGCCCCTGCCGCCGATTTCGCGACTACCACGCCGGCCAGGATCGGGCACCGGATCGCTATGTGTCGATGGCTACTTCCGTCACGATCTGATTTTCAATGGCTGTATAGAGGTCGACGGCGATCGGCGCTCGCAACGACACGAGCAGGCCATACCGGGCTTCTGTATCGCCGCGCTTGTGGGACGGATTTTCTCACCACCAGCCGCCCACCGGATACACCGCTATCGCATGCCGCTCCGCCAATTCAGCGGCGGTGCCCCTCCATATATCGGCATGGAGCGAACCTCGATGCCTCAGCCGGGGGCCAACGACCCATCCGGCGTCCGGCGGTTGGCGTCCAGATCGAGTTCCAGCCTCTGCATTGATCCGACGGCAGAACGCATCAAGGCGCTCATCACCACGCTTCACCGCGAAGCGAAGACCGTGCGATGCGTAGCCATGCCGCCGAGTGTAACCTCGCTCGCCCGGATTGGGTTCGACGAAGTAGCTGAGCGTCACCCGCATCTCGACCTGTGCTCCACCCAGGTCAGCCAGCTGATCTCTCGGCCACGGCAACTCGTGCAGGATCATGTCTTTCGTCGTGATCTTCGCCTTGTCTGCCTGGAAGGGATGCATGGTCCGCTCGACAACCATCGTCACGTCGTTGTCGAGGCTACGCAGCGCCCGCTGAAGCGACGGCACGCCGAACCCGTAGCGTCGAAGCAGATCCTTCCTGTCGAGCGTTGCGAGGTGCGCAGTCATGCGCGGCGTCCACTGGGCGGAATGCACAATCAATGCACGGACGGTCTCCGGCCATAGTTCAGGTCGTTCCGCGAGAATTTGCGCGGCCATTCTGGCGCCTAACGCGGTTGCGGCACTCGTGTCACCGCTTGTCGTGAACGGCCTCTCCTCCGGACGGCGGTGCGTCGTCAACAACGCCAGATCGTCCACATCGTCGCCTTGGCCTGTAGCCGGATCGATCCCGAGATTGCCTCCCTCGAAAACCACGTCCGGTTTCAGTGCCCAGTCATGATGCCAGGGGACCGACGTGCGGCTGCGCGGCATCAAATCACCAGCGGGCGCGAAGGGCTGCCAGCCGTCATATGCCGGGTCTGCGATGGTGACATTCTCGGTGCAGGCGCCGATGGTCAGGACATTCCACGCCTGCGCCGGGCTTTCGATCGGAGTCACATCGTTGCGAGTCAGATAGTCCGCTGGCAGCAAGGCCGTTCTGATGTTTCCCGCTGAAACGACAATCAACCGGCGCTGATCGGGATCGTATGCCAGCCGGTCGAGTTCAGCTGACCACGATGATGGCCGTCCGCGCCAATGATCTCCTGGACTGGTCACCGCGAGACAAACAGCACGGGGCCGAAAGGGCGCAACTATCTCGGCACGCGCGATCGACTGCGCGGTTATCGCACCATACAAGTCGGGATCGTTGGCGCCTCGGTCGGGGAGAATCTTCACCGACTCCAAACGATGCGACAATTCAACGGGGCCGTTACTGGTTAACACGGGCAGGAGGTCACCATACAACGCCAGGCCCGACATTTGCGTGCCATGCCCGCCGTGGCCCGAGTTGCTCAAATCCTCGATCGGCCAACTTGCATCGTATGCCTGCTGATCGGCAGCGGCGAGCGCCAATTCTATCAGCGGATGACGGCGTGTTGTCCCCGAGTTGAGGATGCATACGGCCGGGGCATCCTCGGCAGGCGGGACGACGCGACGCGTCAGATCATCAGACCAAAGGCGTTGTTCGGCACCATCCATCGCCATGAAAGTGCCGGGCGTGTCGCGTGCCAGCCGCAGTTCAGCCACGCTGTCCGTGTTCGTTACGATTTGGCTCAACGCCTCGGTCGTGCCGCACACCAGAACGACTTCGCGATCAGGAAACGACAGGGCATGCTCGCGCTTCAGTAGACCAAGCCGCTCCACCGCGTGATCGAACGTGGCGCGTGTGCCGGCGCGCAACCATGCCTCCCACCAGGTCTCCTTGGCAGGCACAGGGGAAAGCTCTGGCGCGTCGGTATAGAGCGATCGCACGACAGCCAGCCGCGCGGTGTCGATCGCGGCAACCAGCCGCTCGTTCCTCGGCCCGGTGATGCCCTTGCTGGTCGGCTTACGATCCTGATCCCGATATGCGGCGACTTTGTCGAGGTAATAGTCGCGCTTCTGATCTGGAACGAATACGGTCGCGGTGATCTTGTCCGCCTGATCCGGGGCAAGCGGCCGGACAGCAACCAACTCGATCGGCGCCTTCCCTTGCCGGTTCTCCAACCTGTCCACGGCGTCGGCCTGAGAAGCCGGCAGCTCGAATTCGAGGTAGAAGCCCGGCGTGCCACCCTGCAAATCTGGATCGCGGCTCGCCAGCACCGTTTCAGCCGCCCTTACCGCCTCCGTGAGGGCCGCCGTCAATTGATCCGCGTGCTCCGCGCGGTCGCGGACCGGCAATTCACTGCCGTCCCCGCCGCCGGCCGAGTGGGCGGTGTACCCCTGGGCCTCGCCATGCCCCGGCAGGTAGATGTGCGGACGCGGGCGCGAGGGTTCAGTTGCCATAGGCCGCCAGGCTCAGTCCCCCGCCGTGGCCCTGCGTTCGCCGATCGCGCCGGTCAGGTCATCACCCGTGACGACCTCTCGATGGGCCAGCACAGCGGACTTGGCCGCGTCCTCGGCGGCTCGGGACAGCTCGGCCTGGCTCAGGCCGGCGCCGGCGGCCACCGCTGCCTCCCAGTCGACGGCGTCGGTCCGGAAGGTCGACAGACGGCTCCGAAGGATGCCGAGAGCGACATCATGATCCGGCCGGCGATACTCGATCACATCGTCGAAGCGGCGGTGCAGCGCCGGGTCGAGCAGTTCCGGGTGGTTGGTCGCGGCGATGATCAGGCTGTCACTCTCATCCTGTTCCAGGAATTGCAGAAACGAGTTCAGCACGCGGCGAATTTCTCCCACATCGTTGCGCTCGGCGCTGCGCGAGCCGATGGCATCGAACTCGTCGAAGAGATAGACCCCCTTCGTCTCCTCCATCGCCGAGAACACGAGGCGCAGCTTGGCCGCCGTCTCGCCCATGAACTTGGTCATCAGGCCGTCGATCAGGACGGTGAACAGCGGCATGTGCAGTTCACCCGCGAGCGCGGCGGCGGTCATGGTCTTGCCAGTCCCGGGCGGACCGAGCAGCAGGATTTTTCGGCGCGCGTGCAGCCCGCGGCTTTGCAGCCGATGCTGCTGGCGGAACTCCAGCAGGATGCGCCGCAGCCGCTTATCCAACGCCTCAGGCAGCACCATGCTGGACAATCGCGTGTCCGAGTATCGGACCGCGATCAGGTTGGCGAGATCGCCCTTGGGGCGAACGAGGGGCACCGCGCCGCGCGCCGGCTTCGCTGCACCTCGGCGGGCGCGCGCCGCATCCACCAGATCGCGAAGCTGTTGCGCCAGCTTGCCATGGCCCTGGCGCGCTTCCCCGGCGGCCGCCTGCAAGGCCACCGTCAGGAAATGCTCCTCATCGCCGTCAATGTGGCTTTGCAACAGAGCGATCAGGTGGCGAGCGGCGGTCACCTGTTTTCAGACCGGCGAGCGGCCGGCGATCGGTCCGATGCCGGCCAAGCGTCTGGCGGCTGGTTTGGTTCGGGTGATGCGGGACATGAGGGACTCGGGCCTTCGCGAATTCGTGCGATCTTATCTCCCAGGAGAGCCAGGACCAGCACGATCTCGGCGTCTGTCACCGGTTCATCGGGGCCGAGGTCGGACGTGACGGTCAGTCCGGGCGAGGGCCATGGGTGCGCGGCGATCAGCGGGATGTCCTCCTGCCGGCAACGCGACGCCGCGGCGGTCGCAGTCTCTCGCGGGACATCCGTTCCACGAGCCCCGCCACCTTCGCGATCGCATCGAGCGAGACGGTGGCCGGAATCTTTCCGGTATGCTTATGCAGCGCCAGATACCCCTCCGACCTACCCGCCAACCCCGATCGCTGCGTGACGATATGGGCGACCGCCTCCGCCTCGATCTCCACTGTATCGCGGTCGAGGTTCAGCCGCGGTGGCCACCAGCCGTCAGCATCGCCTCCCAAATGGCCCAGTAGAATATGCGCCAACTCATGACACAGCACGCCGAACCGGCTCGGCTCATTCAGCGCGTCATGTACCACCACGCGCATTTTCAAATCGCCGCTGCCTCGATAGGATGTCGCGAAGCCGGCAAGCGTCGACGACTGCGGTCGGAACGCCACCTGAATGCCGTAGGTCGCCGCGTTCTCGATCAGCCTGCTCAGACCGCCGGGCGGAACCTCGCCGTCCATGCGGGCAAACTCCGCCAACAGATCAGGCAGCTTGTCGCCCACCGTCTGATCCAGCTCATAGACCAGCATCACCGGATGCATCGGCGCCAGGATTACCAACGGCCGCGCATCTTCCTTCAATGCGCGCTTGAACCGCTGTTCCCAATCCTTCTGTGTCGCGTAGAAGCTGCATGCGGGGTTCTGCGTGCGCACGAGCATGTTGTTGTATGGCGAGTAGCGGCGGAACTTCGCCATGAACGCCACCATGTCGCTGAACTGCGCCGTTTCGCGCAACGCACCACTACGGCGAAGCAGCGCATCTACGGTGGAGGCGACAAACGCATCCGTCTCACCCGCACCACGCAAGGCCGCCGCCAGGCTGCCATCCCGTCGCATGGCCGCCAGATAGTCGCGATCGGCGCGCGTCAATTCTCGCGGTTCGGAAGCTTGGGTAAGCGCATCCACGGCCTCGACCAGGTGCCAGCGTGCATGCAGTCCGAGTGCCTGTTCGAGCGCCACCAGCAACTCCCGCGCCGAAGGCCGGCCACCATGCGCCAACTGATGACGCAACCAGTCCCGCGCCTGCGCGGCCAGCGGTGGCTCCGGCAGCGGCAACGCGGCCTGGCTCATGCCCTTGTGGTCCGCGTCTCACGCGCCGCGCGCTTTTCGGCCAGCGTGGTGTGGTGGTCGTTGCGGCGTTCGCCGTTGAACTTGTGGAACCAGGGGGCGGAGGACACGTCCTTGCCGCGGTCCACCGCCTTCAGGATGTTCGGCGCATAGGCCAGCACCTCGGCGGTCAGGAACGGGCGGATGTTCTGCCGCACGCCGTCGTCCAGGTCCGGGTCCCAGCCCAGCGGCTGCTGCGCCAGGGTCTTCCAGCGGACGAAGATGTCGTGCGGGTCCTCGCCCTCGATGATCTTTTGCAGTTTCGCTTGCAGGATGCGCGCGGCCTCTTGCAGGCGCGGCTCGCTCTGGCGCACCAGCCAGTCGCCGAGGAGCTGGTAGGTCAGCCGCTCCAGCGCGTCGCGCGTCAGGCGGTGGTAGTGCGCCACCACGGTGAAGCCGTCGCGCTGGCCGTCGGTGATCCACCACAGGAACGGCCGGTCGTGGAACAGCTTGCCGTGTTGGCGGGCGGCGGGGCCGCGCAGCCAGGCGTCGAGCGTGAGGTCGCGCGGCGGCTTTTCCCTCGTGCGCTCGCAGGCGGCGGCGACCAGCGCGGCCTCGATGCCTGGCTGCCAGTCCGCCGCCCAGGCGGCGAGGCAGAAGGTGCGCAGCCGCTCGGCGAGCGCGCGCTGGCCGAGCAACGGCGGCAGCGGCAGCAGCCCGTCCTCGTCCGCCGGCGGCAGGGCGGCCGCGTCGGCGATGCGGGCGCGGGCCTCGGGAGAGAGGCGCATCGCGGCGTCGGTTTCCGCCGGCCAGCGATAGCCGGCGAGGCGGGCGAGCGCGACGTGAAGCTCAGTCCCGGCGATAGCGTGGCGCGGGTGGCCGTGGAACAGCCATTGCGTGGGGTCGTCTGAGTAGGGTTCGGGCAGGCCGTCGGGGTATTTCTCGGCGGCGACCTGTTGCCAGTGGAGGAAGTCGAATGGGACTTTCACGAGAGTCCCAGCAGTCACCGTAAGGGACTGATCGATCTTTCTGACGTGATTTGTGTACTCGGGGGAAGAGCAAAACGCCCAAACTGCCGGGAGATTCTCGGAATCACGCGGGATTATAGTACCCGCATTCTTGTCGACACACTCTCCTTCGTAAAGCGTACACGGGAGTTCACGCATCTGAGAGACTCGGACACCCCGCTTACCGAATGCCGCACGCCCTTTGATCAGGGCACTTGGGTTCGTCAGGAGCGCCTCTCCGTCATTGCCCCACAGCACGAGCTGTTCGCGTCCGGCGTGGTGCACCGTTTCCTCAACGCTCCCGTTCAGCGGGCGCCAAATCGGCTGCGCAAAGCCCTCCCAAAACAAACGGACGGACCGTTCGAGATCGCCGGTCGTCATACCTTCAAAGCAGTCGGCGAATGCCGAGAGCAGCCGGTCGGGCGGCGCCGGTTCCGGATTTATCCGATGGTCGGGGTCAAGCAACAGGGCAGCTTGTTCGACAGAAAGCGCACGCCCGGTCAGCAGAATAGTTGCCTTTGTCGCCGCGTCCTGACCACTGCTTGAGTCCAGCCCAGTGAAGAGCACGGTTCCGCGGCCGGGCCTAGTCGCCGAGAACACAACAAGACCAGTAAAAGCGCCCGCCGCAGCTGCGCTGTCGAAACCATGTTCTCCCAGAATGACAACAAATCCCAAGGTCGCATGCGTCAAAACAGTGTTGCGCAATGATTTGTAGCTACCAAGAAAGAACCAGTTTTGCGGCGTTACGGCGGCAATTGTGCCGCCTTCTACCGAAAGGGCACGCATCCGTTCGAGCATAGACGTTGCCAAATCGGCCTTCGCAGCATCGAAGCGCCGTGCGAGGTACGCCGCCAGTTCCGGAACCTGACGCCCCCTCCCAAGAAAAGGCACATTCGTCGCCTGCAACACCCACTTCCGCGCCAAAATCGCCGCCGCATCCGCCATGCCACGCGCGGCGACCGCCCCTTCCGCTCGTTCCGGCTCCGCATCGCGCATCCGCTCCACCAGTGCGCTGATGGAATCTTCGATCCGCGCCACCCGCACCGGATCGACCAGATCGCCGCCCACCGGCTCGATCAGGCTGCCAAGCAGCGGCGCCTGCACGAACAGATCGTGCAGCGCGGCCAGCCCGCGCCGCAGCTCCGCGTCGCCATTGGCCAGAGCGACGAACTGCTCCTTTGGCAACGGCGGAGGCGCGCCGACCCAGGCGACGTTGGGGTTGGGCAGGCTCTGTGGCCCGCCGATGCGCCAGGCGGTCAGCGCGAGGGCGAAACTGGCGATCTGCACGCAGCGGCCGTCGATCTCCAGCCCGGCGAGGTTGTCGCGCAGCACCGCGGCGACGGCGTTCGCCGGCGTCAGCCCCGCCTCGTGCGCCCGCAGCGCGGCCAGGGCGGCCAGCGCCTCGGTGAGGAAGTGGCCGCTGCCGCAGCACGGGTCCAGCACGGTCAGCTCGGCGGCGCGGCGCGGCCAGCCGGGAAAACCACCGGCCGCTGGGCGCCAGGTCTCGCCGTCCCTGACGAAGCGCAGGTAGTCCCAGGCGTAGCCGGGCAGCGCGCAGGCGGCACGTAGCGCGTCCTCGGTCGCGGCGTCGCGCGCCAGCGCCGGGTCGGCTGCCAGCAGCTTGCCGGCCCACCAGGCGCCCAGAGTGTTGTGCAGCAGGAAGCGCACCATGTAGGGCTCGGTGAACAACTGCGTCACCGCCGGCAGCTCGGCCGCGCCGATTTTCACCTGCAAGTCGTTCACCCGCTTCTTCTCGGCCGAGCGCCAGAACTGATAGGTCCAGCCGAGCGAGTCGTCGGCCAGGAACACCTCCTGCGGCAGCCTGCGCAGCCGCTCGCGCAGCGCCCTGGCGTGTTCCGGGGCGAGCGTCAGCGCCTCGGCCGGATCGTCGGCGGGGAACACGCCGGGCAGCATGCGCGCGGTGTGCGCGGCGGCGACCGCCCATTCGTCGCCGGCCCCGGTGCGTAGGGCTTCGTCGCGGCAGTCGGCGAGCGACACCAGGTCGTTGTCGGCGTCGCGCAGCAGGTTGCGGTCCAGCAGGAAGCGGGCGAACAGCAGGCGGTGCCATTGGATGTAGGCGGCGGCCTCCTTCAGGTGGTCGGTGCCCTGTGTGCCGTCCGGGTTGCGCTTGTCGCCCAGGCTGCGGGCGTGCTCGCGCAGGCGGCGGCGCAGCGCCCGGCGCGCGTCATCCAGGTGCGCCGGAGCGGCGGCATCTGCCACCCCCAGACGACGCAACGCATCGGCCGCGCCGACTTCCGCCGCCTCGCGCGCGTCGCGCATGGCGGCGTCGAGGGCGCGGCGTTGTTCGCGGGAAAGATCAGGCATTGTCGGTTGAAGCCTCGGTTTGGCGATTGCGCCGCGACGAAGCCTGTCTGCTCCGCCGGCGGAAAGATGTCACGCCATCAGCCGCGGCGTCGATCAGGGGAGGCCGAGAAAATCGGCCGGCGATAAGATTGGGATTCCCCGCCACGGGTGCATCGAAAGCAGGTGACGGACATCGCTGCTCACGATGACATCCGCGCCGCCGGCCGCCGCCAGCGCCAGGTACTTGTCGTCCTTGGGATCGCGGCATTCGCGGACGGTTTCGGTTGGCTCGATCCGGTCAGCCGCGACAACAATGATGTCCAGGATGAGGTGGCGACGCCCGACAGAAACGAAGCGGTCGAATTTCGGGCGAAAGATCACCTCGCGGTACTCGTCTTCCACTTCCCAGGAAAGGAGCAGTCGATTGGGTGCGCTGACGGCACGCAGCAGTGCTCGTTCGGGGATACTGGCCTCTTTGAGCGCCGCGGATACGAAGGTCGAGGCGTCGAAGACGACGATCAAGCCTTGCGCTCTGTCCGCCAGGCTTCGAGTTCGGCATCGGTCGCTTCGTCGGTGAGCCCGCTCGCACGGGCCTCCTGCTTGGCGTCGGCGATCGCCTCGGCGAGGGCTTCACGGACGCGCTCGCCCTTCAGCAGGCGGCTGAGGTATCGGCCTGCCGCCTCCCGCCGCGCGGGGTTTTCAAGCGCCTTGGCGGCCTCCGCGTCAACCGGCAGCGTCACTTCGACCGTGCTATCCATTCGGGCCTCCTTGGCTGCCATATAGGCTGTCCATGCCGTCTTCGCACAAATATTATCCCGGCGAGGGCGCTACAGCCGTGGCAGCACAGGGCCTTCAGTCAGGGCATCTTGCAACGCCTGCCGCAGCGCGGCCAGCCAGCGTTCCGCCGCCGCCATATCCGCGATCAGGCCAGGCGCCGGCAGTTTCACCGCCCGCGCCTTCGGCTCGAACCGTGCGGCGGCTTCGTCGAGTGCCTGCTGCACCTTGGCCGGAAGCGATTGCGCGAGGTCAGCCCAACCGGGCAACGAGCGGCCGGTCAAAGCCGTCACGATGTCTTCGGGCGTGGCGACGGTGGGGCGCGGCACCTCCAGCAACCCCATTTCGACGCGGATCGCGTGCCTGTCCTCGGGCGAAAGCTTCTGCCAGTGCGGGTCGGCGTCCAGCCGCGCGTTGGCATCGGCGAACGCGGCGGCATAGGCATCGGCGGCGGTATTGAGGCGCTGGCGCAGTTCAGCCGCCGCGGCCTGACGCAGCGGAGGCACCGGGTCCGGTTCCTCCAACAGCCGGCGATTGGCCCGCACGTCGTCCAGCGCCGCCTGTTGGCCGTGTGCGCCCAGATCAACCAGCCGTTGTGTCGTTTCGTAAGTCGAGCGCCGTGCGGCGATGGTCTGGGCCGCTGTCTTCCATGCCGCGAATCCGTCCTGCAAGGCTTTGGCGCGACTGGCGGCCTCGATGAGCCGCTCGTTGCCGGCAAGCTGCGTGACGGCATCGAGATCGGGTGTGGCAGGCACGGTGGGCGCCGGTGCGTCACCACCCGCTGCCCTCGCGGCATCGCGCAGTCGTTCCAGGATCAGCGGCAATTGCTCCGCTTCCTGCTCGGGCGCTACGGTGACAGAGACGATCACGCCCAACTGGCGGATCGCCTTACGATGCGACAGGGTAACGGTGTGGGTTTCCGGCAAGAAACGGCAAACGCCGATCTTCTGTCGTGGCACGGTTCGCAAAACGATTGCGCGGCCGGCTTCGTCCAGTGTGCGGAGCGCGCCGGCATGCGCCAAAACGTAGAGCGCGCCGTCGACCGCATCGCCTGGCCAGCCATAGGGCGGCCCCTCGAATTCGTCGCGCAGTTCCTTGCCCTTTCGGCCGGCGCCCAGGCGGGCACAGATGGTCTGACAGACTGGCTCGCTGTCCGGCGCGCCGTTGTGACCGATCGCCTTCAGCGCGTCGGGCCTGCCGGCCTGGGCGTGCTTCACCACGGTTTCCCAGCCTGGATCATCGCCGGTATCGAAATGCGGATAGAGCCGGATCAGCGCCGCCTGGGCCGCTTCATGGACGCGATCCTTCAGGAATGTTCCGGTTTGCGGCGCGCCGGCCGACAGCATCACCTCGGCCTGACGTACCAACGATTCCGCGACCTCTCGCACGGTTCGGTCCGCGGCCGACTCGCGCTGCTGCATGGCGCGCTGCGCCTGCTCGCCCTCATTGGTGCGCGTGGAGCCGGGAGGGGGCGAATCCAACACGGCGCGCGCGGCGATCTTCTGGCGGAGCGCGTCGTCGAGCCGGTCCGCCGCCTCACGGTCGGCCGGAATGAGCAAGTGGATTTCCGGCTCCGCGTCAGGGCGCGCGGCGATGTCCGCGGCCACCGCCTTCAGGTCATCGTCCCATCCATCGTAGATGCGCAGTGGCAGCTTGTCCGATGCGGGCTTTTCGCCACGGCGCAGGCGTTGGATGTCGCGCCGGACGCTGCTGCGGCCCTGGGCAATGCCATTCAGGCCCTTCAACGCCTCCGACAGCGCCTGATCGAGCGCCACGCGACGTTTCGCCGGCAACTCCCCTGGGGTGCCGCTCAATGCGCGCAGTGCGCCGCGATACGCCTTGTCCCACTCCGCCGAGACCCGTGTCTGCACGCGCCAGGCACCGTCGACCAGCATGATATCGCCGGCATCGGCCAGTGCCTCGATCGCGTTCGGAACTGCGTCACGGATGGCGGCGCCGGCCGACAGGTCCTCGATGAGCAGGTCCGCGATCGTTTCGGTGGTGGGCCGGACGCCGTGGTATTCCGCATCGCCCTGGATCAGGCCCAGCATGTAGATCAGCATCAGGGCGCGGGCCTGAAGTTGCTCGGCGTGGCCGCCGTCGCGCAGCTTCAGGATGCGGGCGCGGGTCTCCTCTGGCAGTTCGCCGGCCGCGAAGGCTTCATCCGCAAAGCGCGTGTAGAGGAAGTCGGCGGGAACCGCGTGACCGAGCGGCTGGTCGGCGACCAGACGGGCGGACTCCAATGCGACCGGCATCTGCGTACGGAGATTGCCGAGTAGCCCGGTGGCGTCCAGCGCCCGTAGCACGCGCTCCCAGACCCGGCGGCGGCTTGGCAGCAGCGGCCAGTCCATCACGGCGTCAGCATCGTCCTCGGCCCGATGCGCGACACGGGCGCCGTGTAGTTGGCGCGCCACCTCGCCGGCTCGATGGCCGAGCATGGACCGGACGGCATCCGCCCCGGCACCGGTCTTGCGCAGGACAGTCTTGCGGATCACGCCGTCCATGTCGGCCTCGCCGAGATTGATGCGCACCTGGAAGCGACCCAGCAGTTTCTGCAACTGCGGCAGGTCGATCAGCGCCTGCTGCCCGGTGCAGACCAAAAGCAGCCTGCCGTCGAAATCCATTGCCAGGCGTTCGGCGATATTTTGAATCGCGAGGACGCGCTGGGGATCCTTCTTCAGGAACTCCTGCACTTCGTCCAGCACCACGAGCGTCAGAGGCAGCTCTTTGTGGTTCAGCAACAGCGCGCGGCGGAGCGTGGAAGACAGGTCGGCGGCGGTTAGTTCGCGCTGCGGGAAATCGGCCTTCAGTCGATCGGCCAGTTCCTTTGGGTTGGCGGCCAGGACAGGTTTCTCCGCCAGCACTGCTCGGTGAAAGCCGGTGTCGAGCACACAGCGAGTCAAGCTCGTGCCGAACGACTTACCCAATCGCGTGCGTACGCCGTTTAGAATGTCTTCGTCATCGAGCCAGAAAGCGACGCGGGCGGCGCGATAATCCGCCGGCAGCCCGACCGAGCCGAGCACGATGCCAAGTGTGATCAAAGCGGGATCGTCACCGTCCATCGTTCCGCCCGCGGCATGCAGGCCGCCCGCACGCTCGGACGACGAACGCAGCAAGCGGAGTTCGGCATCGAGGTCCGCCGGTGGTTCCGGGAGGAGACTGAATGGTGAGGCACCATCGGCGAATGAGATGTTCGTCCAAAGCGCGCACAGCATCTTCGCCAGGAGCGACTTGCCGGAACCATAGAAGCCGCTGATCCAGACCCCCTTCTGCGATCCTTGGTTCAGGCCGGTGCGAAACGATTCCAGAATGCGAAGCAGGCCGCGTCCAAATTCCCCGTCGGTGATGAAGGTTCGAAGTTCCGCCTCAAGGACTTCGGTGAGAGTGCCGGGCGGGGGCGGAAAGACAATCTTGGCGACACCATCATTCGGGATCGAATACTCGCTCGGGTCGGTCTGAAACACGTCGCGGTTGCGCATCTTGCTTCCCCTCGTTCCGGGCGTTGTTTTCAGGCCGGAATCGGAACGGCGCGATAACTCCATCCGTCGCGGGCGTCCAACAATCGGTAGGCACCGTCACTGTGGCGACCCGGAAACAACAACAGGAGCCGCCCGTTGATCGCGTCCGCCACCGACTGGGTCAGACGAGAGACACGCATCAGGCCGAACAACGCGCCGGCGCCGGTCAACACCAGCAGGTCATTCGCACCGAGCTGGCCCAAATGCTCCCGAACCCGCGCCACTATATGGGCCTCGAACTCCGGCAGGATGGAGGGTAGCTCGTCCGGCTGATCGACCAGGCCATCGAACAGCCCATGTTGAGCCAGCCAGGGTGCCACCAGCGGCGCGAGGCCCAGGACCGACCATCCGTGCCCGGCCCGCCGGGCCGCGTCTTCGAATTCTGGCAATCTGGCCCGCACACGCCGATCAAGGACCTTGTCGTAGTGCATGATCCAGACGCGATATTCCGGGGCGGTATCCGCGCGCCACGGCAGCGCGACCTGCCGGCGGAACTGGACCAACAGATCGTCAACCGTCGGCAAGTTCAGGCACCCCAAGATTGTCCGCCATTGGTCGGCAGACGTTGATTTCGATGACGCCACCGCCGGCGCGCACCCTTAGCAGACCCATTCCCTCAGCCGCGCGCAGCAGGTGCAGCAACTCGGTATCGGAACGATCTAGCGTGCGCATCCACGGCGATGCGAGCAACGCGGGTCCGCCAAAACCGGCCAGCGTCCCGAGAAGCGCGGCATAGGCGGCGGTTTCAGGCGTGGCGACTGGCGAACTGCGACGCTTGTTCACCTTACCGGCGAGGTGTCCGGACTGGGTCCAGGTCGATGCGCAGTTTCGGGCAAGCGAACTCAACATCTTCGGCGAATATCGCCCTGGCTCTTTACGGGCCAGTTTCACGGCGATATCCGGCGCCCGCAGTGACGTTCCCGGCGCCGCGGGAAGCACCGCGTCCGCCGAGTTGCGCAGAAGCGGTTCCCGGGCCAGCGCACACAGCAGGGCGAGCAACGGACGCCCCTCTGCCCGGCGATGCCACAGTCTGGCAAGCACCACTGCCAGGGCGTTGGACACCTGGACCCCATAGAGCGCGTTGAGCCGCGCCAGCGCGATGCGCCGGGCCGCGCCAGTCCGTTTGCCAAGGACATTCGATTCCAAAACCAGCGTCTGGATATCGCTCGCGGAGGGGGTGGCATTGAAAAGGGCGGTCAGTTCCGAGAGCATCATGGTCTTCGAGAGGTGCACGCCGCCAGGGGCCAGGCGGAAGCCGAGCCGCTTCAGCCTCGCTTCGTCGGCGGGCAGCCTGAACCATTGACACCGGCCGGCATCGGGAGGCGGCTCGATGACCGCAGCGTCCAACCTCCGTACCTGCTCGATTACGTCCATTGTTCGGGTCCGCGCCAATCGCTGGGCGTTCATACCACGGGTCGGCTCGTTGCCGAGCCTCGGCGTGCAGGCCGGCGGTCGTGCGACGGTCAACCGATCAGGTCAGGGCGGGACGCCACCGCAACGTCGACTTCACCGCCAAGTATCCTGTGACAACCGTGTCACCACCCGGAGCGTGTGGGCGATGGCACTCGGGCGGTCTTGTTCCACCGCCGTGCAACACGAGAGAAGCCGGTGGCGCGACCTGGCCAGATCGGCAGCCACTCGCTCGTCGTGCGCCCGATCTCGCGGGTGACACCGATCCCTTCACGGCGTTCGTGCTGCTGGCGTTGACGATCGCCGCGAACGTATCAATGTTGCTCGCTCATGGGCTGTCTGGTGTGGACCATGCAGCCCCAGCCCCTGTTCATTCCGTGGAGAATATGATGGCTACCTGGAGCCGCGACAGCGTCAGGGACACCCTCCAGCAGAACGCTTTCGAGATCGTTTCCGAGGAGAGGCTGGGGAGCGATCTCGGCTGGGGAATTCGGTGCTCAGGGGGTGAGATCATAAACGTCTTCGACTCGGGCAGCCTGTCGATTTAAGGCAAGAACCAGGCGCGCACCAAGCCACTATTTGGTCAACCTGGCCCCGGTGTCGGTGCCGGAAGCCCTGCGGCGTCGCCGGCACGAGGATCTGGTAACCGCAACGTCTTCGTTGTGTACGGCCACGATGGCCCGGCGCGAACCGAACTTGAGGCAATGCTTCGTCGGTGGGGCCTCAATCCGCTGATTTTGGATCAGCTGACTTCAGGTGGGCAGACGATAATTGAGAAGCTCGAACGTGTCCGGGCCGATGCATCTTTCGCAGTCGTTCTCGCCACGCCAGATGATGAAGAGCGTTTTTAGCTCGGCGGCGCGGCGCACGCGGCTGCCCGGTTGGCACCGAATGTCGGGGCCGCGCCGGTGAGCTAAAAACGGATTGGACTAAACCGCTCCCCGCGTCGCCGGAGCTATGGGCGTTGAATGGCCCCATCGGCCTTGGGAGTGCATCATCTGGGCATCGCGAGCGGCGTTTGGTCGCACCAGCCTTGCCGCCAAACGATCAGCACAGTCGGGATCTGGCCACTCAGCACTTGTTCAGACGCTCCGGAAGCGTTGGTGGCCCAAGCGTCCCCACCGCGGTCAGGCGGGTGGTTCGGCGGCGTGCGGTTGGAACGTCGATCGCAGGTCATGAGGTATCCAGAACCGACAGGCAGAGTTTGGCCCTCGCAATGCAGTCGATCACCACCATGACGCCGGTGTGGCAATGCGGACATGCGCGCAATGACCGCCCGGTCAATGCCGCGAAACGGTCGCGGTAGTCGGCGGGCGGCGCGGCTGCCACTGGCTCGGCCTGTGTGGTTCCGAGCAGTTCACGGCAGAGCGCCAACTTGCGGGCGCGATGGCGGTTGCCGAGGAAGCCGTAATACCGGATGCGATGAAACCCATCCGGCAGCACATGGATCAGGAAGCGGCGGATGAACTCGCTGCCGTCCAGAGTCATCGTCTTCTGGCCATTGCCGTCTCGATAATCCTTCCAGCGGAACCGGACCTTGCCGTTGTCCATCGACAGCAGCCGGTTATTTGAGATGGCGACGCGATGGGTATAGCGGCCGACATAGTCGAGGACCTGGCGCGGCCCCGCGAAGGGCCGCTTCGCATAGACCACCCTTGCGACAGGAGAAGTCCTGGAAAGGAGAATGGAGATGTAGCCTGAAACCTTTCGAAGCGATCCAGAGGGTTCGACCCCCTCCCGGTAGAGGCGCAGCCTGCCAGCCGGAAGCGAGTTTTGCATGGGTGCCGGTGACGTCGCTCGTGAAGCGTAGACAGCGGATGCTGAAGCCCTGTGTCAGCCTCGAGATTATGTGCCCGCTGAGGCCTTCGGTTTGGGTAGACCGGGGGCAGCACTGACAAGATCGCCAAGGTGAGATCTTGCCGGCTCGGCCGGGGTCTTGGAGCAGGGCAAAGGCATGGGATGGACCGCCAGGAAACCTGTGAGATCCCGCACGCGCCCACGGGTGCGTCATGCCGGGGATTGGAACGCCGGCTGACCAAGTGTTCCAGGTCTGACGAACTTCCTCCAGGGTCGTCAGGAGCGCTTCGGCGAACACGAATACAGGAGGCGCGCGTGGGGCCTGGAACCGAAACAATAAGGGACCGGGTTCGCGCGGGCGGGAAGTCGTAGCGCCTTCGTAGTACCCGACGAAGTCGGGGAACCGGGCTCGCCGGGACCCGATCGAGGGAAGGGGGGCGTCACTGAGTAGAGAGCCGTTGACCTGAAACATGGGAGGGGACCCTGGACCCCACGAACCTGTCCACGAACCGACAACGGATAGCCAATTCGGCGAGAACGAAACGGGGGACGGCGCTGTGCTCGCTCCACCACGTCATCGATTTCGACTGGATGATGGAGGCTTATCGGCTGACCCGCAAAGACGGTGCTCCCGGCATCGACGGCGTCACGGCGGCGGACTACGAAGCGAACCTGGAAGCCAATCTTGTGGACCTTCTGGAGCGCATCAGGTCTGGCCGCTATCGCGCGCCGCCGGTTCGCCGCGCGTACATTCCAAAAGCGGACGGCTCGCAAAGAAAACTCGGCATCCCGACGTTCGAAGACAAGGTGGCGCAACGCGCCGTGACGATGGTGCTGGAGGCCGTCTACGAACAAGACTTCTTGCCTTGCTCGTATGGCTTCCGGCCGGGCCGCTCGGCTCATCAGGCGCTCCGCACTTTGCAGAACGTATTGTGGGCAAAGCGACTTGATTGGGTGCTCGATATCGATATACGCAAGTATTTCGATTCGATTCCGCACTCTCACCTTCGAACGTTCCTCGACCGACGAGTTACGGATGGTGTCATCCGGAGGATGATCGATAAATGGCTGAAGGCCGGAGCCGTCGAAGACGGTCTCCTGCGCCGCACGACCGAGGGCTCCCCGCAAGGGGGCGTGATCTCACCTTGCCTCTCAAACGTCTTCCTGCATCACGTGCTGGACGAATGGTTTGAGAACGAGGTGCGGCCGCGTCTCAGAGGGGATTGCACCCTTGTCCGCTTCGCCGACGACGCGGTCATGGCGTTCGACAACATTGGCGACGCCCAACGCGTCCTGGCGGTGCTGGGCAGGCGTCTTGCTCGCTTTGGGCTCACGCTCCACCCGGACAAGACACGTATTGTCGACTTCCGCCCACTGGGGAAAGACGACGCATGCCATCCGGCGACGGATGGGACCAGCTTCGACTTCCTCGGCCTGACCCATATCTGGGGACGGTCGCGGAACGGGAAGAACATGGTCCGGCAGGTAACGGCCAAAAGCCGCTTTGCCCGCGCGGTGGCCGCGGTGAGCGACTGGTGTCGGGAAAACCGCCACTGGTCCCTGCGTGACCAGCATCGTCACCTATCCTCCATGATGCGGGGCCACTTCGCCTATTATGGCGTTGGCGGCAACATTCGACGGTTACGCTGGTTCGCCGATCAGGTCGGGCGGATTTGGCGGAAATGGTTGTCTCGGCGAGATCGGCAGGGCTGGCTCCGATGGGACAGCTTCAATGAAATCCTGAGACGTCACCCGCTGCCTCCCGCCAGAATCGTCCACGGTTACGCCGCCGCGAGCGAACCTCTCTCGTGAAGAACCGGATGCGGGAAATCTGCACGTCCGGGTCTGTGAGGGATGGGGGCGGCGACGTCCCCATCTACTCGGCACTCGGTGTCGCGGGCTGGTGCGATATGACGCCGGAACGCCGCGGGTTCATGGAGGTGGCGCTGCTCGGCGAAGAACTTCAGCTCGCCGGCGGCGAAGGCCTTCTCCAGCTGGTGCAGGAACAGTCCTCGGAACAATTGCGACAACACCCTGACCGGCAGGAAAAATCTTGGTCGGCAAGCGATCCAGCATTTGCCATCGGGTGCGATCCCGCCGCCGGGGACCAGACAATGCAAATGGGGGTGGTGCATCAGGTTCTGCCCCCAACTGTGCAGCACGGCCAAGAAGCCGATCTCCGCACCAAGGTGCTTCGGATCGGCGGCGATGGTGCGCAGCGTCTCCGACGCGGCTTGGAACAGGATGTCGTAGACCACGGTCTGGTTTTGAAATGCAATGACGGCCACCTCGTCCGGCACCGTGAACACGACGTGGAAGTAGGGCACGTCGAGCAGTTCCGCCTGACGGTCCGCAAGCCACTGTGCCCGTGCCAGACCCTGGCACTTCGGACAGTTCCTGTTGCGGCATGAGTTGTACGCGATGCGCTGATGACCGCAGTCGCCGCAGTGCTCGACGTGACCGCCAAGCGCTGCGGTGCGACAGCGTTCGATCGCGCTCATGGCACGCCGCCGCGCGGTCGACAGCGATGCGCCGTGCCGGCCAAGAAAAGCCGCGCCGAAGTGGCGGAACACGTCCGCCACTTCCAGCCCCTCGCGGGCCACGGCACCCGCGCTTCAGGCGGGCACGAGGTCCGGCGCGGTTGGCACGACGGTGTGCAGAGACTCCAGCGGACTGGCCGTGGCGCAGACCTTGCTGGTGGCGATCCGCAGATATTGCGCCGTTGTGCTCAGGCTGCGATGGCCCAGCAACAACTGGATGGTGCGCAGATCGGTGCCGGCCTCCAGCAGGTGGACGGCGAAAGCGTGGCGCAGCGAATGCGGTGTGACCGGCTTGCCGATCCCGCACCGTTGCCGCACCTTCCGGCAGGTGTGACCGATGGTGTGCGTAGAGATCGGCTTGTCAGGCGGATCACCGGGGAACAGCCACTGTCCGGGATGGGTACGCTTCCAATAGTCCCTGAGTATATCGAGAAGTTTGGGCGGCAGCATGACATAGCGATCTTTGCGACCTTTGCCCTGCTCAACCCGGATGACCATGCGCTGGCTGTCGATCGCGGCGGGCGTGAGGCAGACGGCTTCGGAAATCCGCAGACCGGTCGCGTAACAGACGGTCAGAATCACGCGGTGCTTCAGGTTATCCACGGCGCCCAGCAAACGTGCCACCTCACCCTGGCTCAGCACGACCGGAAGCTTCTTGGCCTGGCGGCCGGTGGGGATGTCGTCCTCGACAACCCAGGACCGCTTGAGGGTGACAGTGTAGAAGAACCGTAGAGCGGCGACCGCGACAACGATCGAACTGGCCGCCAGGTGCCGGTCATGAGCCAGATAGAGCTGATACGTCCGGATCTCACCCGGTCCGAGTTGCTCCGGCGATTTGCCAAAATGGCGGGCGAACCGGACCACCTGTTCGACGTAGGCACGTTGCGTATGCGGTGCCAGGTTGCGGATCTGCATGTCCTCGATCATGCGACGGCGAAGTGGGCTCATAGACAACTCCTCTGCGAGATGAACAGCGCCACATGGCGCCGCCGCATGGTCTCGCAGCCGGGTTGTCAGGCGAGGCGGGCGGATACACCGCCGACACCCGCATTGTTAGTCGATTTGCAACCATGTCGATCGGGTCACAGAACTACCGCGAAGCGGTTTAGTCGCGTGCCTGGCATGTTCGATAGCTTGGGGGTGAAAGTCCCCTGGCCAACCTGATGGAGGTGAAGGCTTAGCGAAGCGCAAGGGCATCACCGCGAGGCGGTGTCTGAAGGAAGCGTGGAGCAAAACCGCGACCTGACGAACAGAAACCGGATACGAGGCATCTCTGGCCGGACGAGCGGGCGACTAATCGCAAAGTCCATATCCATCAAAGGCCAGGGCTGTAGATCCGACAGGGGTGCGGGGAAGGCGATCGAACTTACCCAGGGAGGCCTGCGTCACGTTCCAACTTCGGAACTGAGGGAGCCGCAAGGTGACCTGACCGGGGCGCAGGAGTCAGCAGAGGGCATAGTAGGTCATGCTGTCGGCAAGGTTAATTGAGGCACTCCAAGCCGAAAGGCGGAGCAACGGATAGACCGACCCGGGAACGATGGCTGAAGGCCCGAACGGTTGGGAGTGGCAAGTAGGACTGGCAACTCATGAGTGGAAAGCGACAGAACATCCAGTATTTACTGGCCTTGGAGCCGAAGGGCCGGGGTGAAACCCCGGTCAGCGGCTACCCGAGGGCCGAACCACTTGCGGCGAAGCCAGCAACCGAAAGCCCGGCTGTGACGGAACGCCTCATGGAGGAGGTGTGCGACGGAGAGAACCTCCGAAGTGCGTGGAAACGCGTTCAAAGGAACCAGGGCAGTCCTGGCGTGGATGGGATGACCATCGATGACGCCAAGATCTACCTGCGTGAGCACTGGCCAAGCATACGGTCTCAACTGCTCGACGGAACCTACCAGCCGCAGCCGGTCAAGCGGGTCGAAATACCCAAACCGGACGGCGGGGTCAGAAAACTCGGCGTGCCTTGCGTCGTCGACAGACTGATCCAGCAAGCCATGCTGCAGGTACTCCAAGAGCGGTGGGACCCGACGTTTTCTGAGCATAGTTACGGATTCCGTCCGGGGCGCTCGGCCCATCAGGCGGTGGCCCAGGCGCAACACTACGTTGCCGAGGGCTATAACGTCGTGGTTGATCTCGATCTCGAAAGATTCTTCGACCGAGTTAATCATGATTGCCTGATGGCCCGCGTCGCCGCTCGGATATCCGACAAACGCGCGCTCAAACTCACCCGGGCATTTCTGACTGCCGGGGTGATGGAAGACGGCCTGGTTCTTCCGGTGGATGAGGGGACCCCGCAAGGCGGTCCGCTCTCGCCCCTCTTAAGCAACATCATGCTCGACGATCTCGACAAGGAATTGGCGCGGCGAGGTCACCGCTTCTGCCGGTACGCGGACGACTGCAACATTTACGTCCGCAGTATCCGCGCCGGGGAACGGGTCATGGCCTCGGTAAGCCGGTTCCTGACCCAGAAGCTGCGGCTGAAGGTCAACGAGACGAAGAGCGCGGTGGCGCAGCCGGAGGAGCGTAAGTTTCTGGGATTCAGCATCTCGAATGACGGGAGCGAGCGGCGGATCGCGCCAAAAGCCCTCGACAAATTCAAGGAGCGGGTTCGCGAAATGACCAGCCGGATACGGGGGCTCAGCCTGTCGCAGATTATCGAGGAACTGACGTCATACCTCATCGGGTGGCGCGGCTACTTCGGCTTCTGCCAGACCCCCCGGGTGCTCACAAATCTGGAGGCGTGGATTTGCCGAAGATTACGCTCGTATCTTTGGCGACAGTGGGGCAACGGGCACAACCGCTTCAAAGAACTGCGCCGCCGCGGCGTATCGCAGTTCAGAGCGGCGGTCGCCGCCGGCTCACCGACGGGATTCTGGCGCATGTCAGGACACCCGGCGGTCCAAGCCGCCCTGCGCAACCAACACTTCGATTTACTCGGTCTACCCCGACTTTATGTTCCGGCCGCAGCATAACCTGATCGAACCGCCGTGGTACGCGACCCGTATGCCCGGTGGTGTGGGAGGGGCGGCGCCGTGAGGCGTCCCCCTATCCCGATCAATGAAGGTTATCGAGCAGGACATCCTGATGAAAAGGCTTATCGGGCGCGTCAGAACGTAGTGCTGGAGCTAGGCATGATGCTCACTGTCTTGGGCCGTGACCGCGTTGCCATCCTGTTGAAGGATCAGATTTCAATGGAACGGCCGTCTGACATTCAGGGACTTATCTATATCCCCTTCAAGGACGAAGTCCGGGAAGCCGCACTGACGTTGGCAAAGGAGATAAACAGCAAAGGTATCCACATAGACTTGCAGAAGGTTTAATCGGCCTGATCGCCTCCAACTCTGCTGCGACGGGAAATTCGGCACTCCGAACACTCCAATTTCATCATGCAACCGGCGTCGGTGAGCGTGTGAGGGTGGTGGGCTATGCATGCCGCCATGCGTGCGTCGCCAAGTCAGACAGCGCAACCGATTTTCTCCCTGCCAGGCCGCGTAACGGTATCCATGCAACGGGCGAAGCGCGTGCCACGTTCAGGCGGAGGGAACGACGTTAGCTCGCCGACGACGTTTAAGTTGAGCAACAAGTTGGTCGCGGAGACTTTCAGCCTGTACTCGTGACATTGTCAGGCTGAAGCCTCGGGACTCGACCCCGACGCTTGGGTCATAACCGCCATAGGGCAGCGCCGCCTCATTCGCCGAAACCCAAACAGTCGAGCCGCCAGCGTCCAGGGTCGCATGAATTAGTGCGCCGGACATGTGAAACTCGTGCCGATCGCCAGTTCGACCATCAAATGTGCGGACCGTAAATCTCGCGCTGTTCGCTGCCATTACCTTCGTGGAATGTAAGGGTGGTGTGGTCGCCCACGTCGATACGGTCTCGCTGTTTTCCAGAGCAACCGGGGTCTCGATGAGCTTACGGCGTATCGTCACGGCATCTCCCTCGGCGGGCCAGGCGTCGGCGCGAGGATTTCGAGTTTCTCGCGATCCGGCAGGTACTGATCGGCGGGGCACGGACGGCGAAGTCGGAGACCCGGATGCGCTCGGCCACGTCCCGCCGGGCTTCCTTTGATAGACGCCGGCCAGCATCTGGTCCACTGCTTTAACCCGGATTTACGAATTCGCGGTCTGTGGTGTCCCTTCGGCGAGTGACGCCGCGGGAACGACGATCAGGCGGCCGTCCTTATCTCGCTCTGTGCATCATACCTGTGCCAGGGCAGCAGTTCGTCGAGTCGCATGGCGTGCCCCTCCCAAGTCCGCCTGGGTGATGTTATAGCTCTGGCGGTGGGCGGACCTCGGCGGTAACGATGCCCGGGTGATGCCCCAACCGACTAGAGGGATGTGGAGGCGGGACGGAAAGAGACGGCTAATATATTGAAATAATTGGTTAAGTCCCCGTAGCTCAGCAGGATAGAGCACAGGATTCCTAATCCTGGGGCCGTGGGTTCGAATCCCGCCGGGGACGCCAGAGACGCCAAGTGTGTATAAACCATTGAAAGCAAAAGGATTTATTGAGACACGTTCCGCGTTGATCCCACTGGTGCTCCCACCTATTCGCCCCTACGTGCTGGACGCTGATATTGCCCCCGACCACCGTGGTGTCGATAGGCACCTTACCCGACACGCCGAAATGTCACCGGCTCTGAGCTACGGAGGTTCGAGGCACGCATGAATACGACGCTGTATACCGACATGCTGGTCGTGCCGGTGATCCGCGAACCCTCCACCGAATAGCGCCGCCCGATCCGCCGATTGCTGGAACAGCATCGCGATGAATGCGAGGGGGCTGCTACCCGCCAATTTGTCGGATGCACTGATCGCGATGAAAACCGTTGCGTCACATGATCAGCATTAATCGCTAGCGCGAAATCCGTTCGGGCCGATCCGGTTTCATCAGAAGCGATCGCCCTGCGCCGCCACGTGACGGGCAGCCGCAACGCGGTCGATGGCCTTGGTGTACGAGACAGCCCAGGCTGGGACTGCTGCGCAAGTCAGCGAGACGTGCTAACGCAGACGCGATTTCCCGGAGCTGGTCGGGGTGCGGCCAAGTGGAACGATACGCGTTGCCAAGTTCTATGTAGGGTGCGCCGGCTCGGTTGGTCCCTGGACCCATCAGGGTAGCTGCCGACCCGCGGCGACAGGAGGTTACCGCGTGTCGTATCACATCGAGGAACGCGACCCCAAGACCGGCCGGATCACCAAGCCGTCGGCGGATTGCGTCGAGGTCCTGGTGCTCGGGCGCAAATTCAATTGGGCGTCGCCTTACCGGCGCATGTGCGCGAAGTGCCGTCGCATCGCAATGAGAGGCTCGGACTTCTGCTGGTCGCACGATCCGGAGTATCGTAAGCGGCGTGCGCAGCTCGCCATCGCGAGCAATGATCCGGACCGGATCGCGAAGGCGTTCGCGCGCAAACACCGGGCGACGATGCAGGCGATCTGGTATCGTGATCCCTGGTTCAACGGGACGACGATCTGGTTCACGCCGAAAATCGAGATCGAGTTCCGGGCCGCTTGCGCCCACGCGGCGTTGCCGCTGGAAGAGCTGAGCCCGTTGTCGGCTGACATTTTGCGTTGGCAGTGGCGGTTCAGCCAACTCGATCGGGATGACTGGCCGGCCTGGGAGCGCGCCATCGTCAGAACGCGGCGTCGCGAGCAGAAGGTCGGCCCGCCGCCGGGGAACTGGCGCTATCAGCCCCAGGGCAGTCAGACGCCCGGCCCGCCCATCACGGTGGTCGAGCGGAGCACACCAATACACCGCCACCGCAATGCCACCAAAAATTGGACCCCCAAGATGAAGGCCACCCTGCGCAAGTTCGCCGACGCGGGAGCTGGCACTGGCAACGCCAGCGGTGCAGCCGAGAACGTCGAGCGGGTGGAGGCGTTTCTCGGCGAGCATCAGCGGGACCTGCGCGACGTGTTCCAACGCCTCGGCCATGCCGCGGGAGATCAGGGTGTCCGCAACCGGGTAGCCCGTGCCTATGCGAGGATGCTGCGAGGCGAGCTAGAGGGGTACCGGGCCATGAACCAGCTGTTGCGACAGGTCGAGCAGGGTGGACGGAGACAGGTGTCGCTCTCGTGATAATCGGCTAAATCGACCTGCGAGATGGACCGTCCTTGCGCCCTGATTTGTTAAACACCGGCATGTGCGGCTTGTTCCCGTGGTCATACACGCGTGGATCGACAGGACGCGGACAGACCGCGCAGGTGGCGGCATTCTACAGCCGGCAGCGCCAGACCCTACGATACGCGTTTGCCGCTGATGACCGCTTGGGGTGGCTTTGTGCCGGTCCGGTTCTGGGCCTAACAACTCGAATACTGGTCATTCGCCTTACGGCCATGATTGGCCGATTCCGGACGGGCAGATTTGGGGTGCGCAACGGCATCAAGCGGTCATTCGACACGGGCAACGACATCTGTCGATCCGCCGATTGACCGGACGCCACGCGACGGCGTCCCGTCAGGTGTAGATTTAAGAGCAGTATCGCCGTCGGGCAATGATTAGGCCGCCCACCGCCGAGCACAGCAACACCAGCGAGGCGGGCTCGGGTATGAATTGCACCGAGCCGAACGCACCGTTGACGTAATTGACCGATGTCCCGCCTGGCCCGGCGACCGACTTGTAGGTATCGGGGTTGGTGGTCAGCAGAATATTCAGCAGCGACGAGATATCCAACGGCGGCGCGGCAAAAAAGCCCGCCTCGCTGGGGGTTGGGGCAAACGTTTCGACATAATGGGCGTTTCGCACACCGGTCGCCGGATGGAACGTCAGCGAGGCCTTCGACAGCGTGCCGAGCGCGAGCACGACGTCATCGGCGGCGCCCGTCGCGCCGGTGTTGGTGAATGCGATGCCGCTTGGGGTCGCCACCGGAGTGCCGTCGAGATTTGCCGGATCCGCCTTCAACGCAACGTTGAGCGTGGAATAAGACGGCGCGACATGCGGCGGCTGGACGCCGCCCCCGGTGATTTCGAAATACAGGCCGTATGACGACCCGAGACCAGGGGCCACGACGGGGGCGCCGTTCAATGTAAGGCCAGTGACAGGAAGATATTGGTGAACGGTAAACGAGAAGTCAGGCTGCACCAAGGCGTAGAGGTCGTTGCTGACGGTAATCCCGTTGGCCGTGATGGCGCTCCCCGCCCCCGCAAGCGACGGACTGGCGGCGTTGGGGGCGAACGTGAACGGAACAACGCCCGCCGCAGCCGGCAGGCACAACGCCATGGCCGCACCCAGGCCTGCCACTATCCGGTTCATATCCCGCTTCATTCTCATCGTGGTTCTCCGCTGTTTCAGGGTTGCATGTCGGACGGCCAACGCCGTGTGGCCCGCGGAAGATCCTGTCGGGCTCGGGACAAATCCGCTACGAAAGGCGCATTAATCCGCACTTAAGGGGATTAATTGGTGCAAGGTGAGCAGGGTCGAGCCCATCCGAGACCGGACTGCGGTCACATTGACGAGGGAACCGGGGAGTGAGTGCGAACGCAAAGCCACCCAATACCGTCTTTCTGTTTGACGGCTTTCGCCTCGACCGGCGCGGCCTAGTCAGGAAGCATGGAGACGCGCAATGGACGCCGATCCCCCTTGGATCGCGCGCGATTGGTCTTCTCGCGGCGCTGGTGGAGAGATCCGGCGAAATCGTGACAAAGCAGACGCTGATGGAGACGGTGTGGCCCGACGTGTCGGTCGAGGATTCCAACCTGGCAGTGCAGATGGCCGCTCTGCGCCGCGTCCTGGACGAGGGGCGCGGCGGGGAAAGCTGCATCCAGACGTTCATCGGTCGCGGCTACCGTTTCCTTCCGGCGGTCGCGGCGGAAACCGATGGGCCAGCTGAGCCGTCTGGGCTCGCACCGGAAATCGCCAATACGTCCGCATCCTCGGCGCCATCGGAGACGCAATTACCCAGGGCCGTATCAGTCGCCGTCCTATGCGCTCGCGCCGGTTCCCAGAAAACGGCGCTCATCACCCTGCTAGTCCTGGCCATTCTCGCCCTGGGCGCGGTGGTTTCCTGGCAGAGGGGAAATAGACAACAGACGGCGGCACTCTCGGCGCCGCGTTTGTCGATCGTGGTCCTGCCGTTCCAGAATCTCAGCGACGATTCGAGCGACGACTATCTGGCCAATGCCATTACGAGCGACCTGACCACCGATTTGTCGCACGTTCCACAGACATTCGTGATCGCGCATGCCTCGGCTCGCGCGATTTCCGCCCGGAATGTCGATGCACGTCAGATCGGACGTGAACTCGGGGTGAGATATGTTGTCGAAGGCAGTGTTCAGCGGCTTGGCTCCGTCCTGCGGGTCAACGCGGAGCTGATTTCCTCGGAAACGGGCGGGCATCTCTGGGCCGACCGGTATGATCAGGACATAGCCGATCTCGGGTCCGGTCAGGAGCAGGTCCTGGCGCGGATGCGCGGCGCACTTGGCATGAACCTGGTCGATATCGAAGCGGAACGGAGCCAACGCGAACGCCCTTCCAGGCCGGACGCCTTCGATTTGATCCTTCGCGCCCGCTGGTGGTCCAATCAGCCGCCCAGTCCGCAACGGATGCAGCAGGCCCAGGATTTGTATCGGCGGGCCCTAATGCTCGACCCTGGTTCAATCGCCGCGATGACCGGCCTCGCCAACACGTTCAGCGAAGAAAATATGAATTGGGCTGGCCAGTGGCTGAGCAGCGAAAACCAGCATCTGGCGGAAACCTTGGTCAGTACTGCTTTGACGCTCGCTCCCTCATCCGAGGCGGCGCTCGTCGCCCAGGCACGGCTGTTGCACGGCCAATCGCGATTCGCGGCGTTATTGTCGCCGGCACAGCGATTAGTGGAACTCTTTCCGAACAATCCTGAAGGATACCATCATCTCGCCCGTGTCCGGCAGTTCGAGGGGCGGTTCGCCGATGCAGTGACGATGTTCGAGAAGGCCATCCTGCTTGATCCGCTGGACCCGAGGATCTTCCAACGCTACGGCCTCATGGCGTTTTCGATGATGCAGGCGGGTCGTTACGACGACTCCGCGGCCTGGTTTGCCCGCTCGCTCGCGGCTGATCCCGACGCGCCACCTTCCCTGCGCGCCACGCGGTATCGCAACATGAGCGCCTCGCTCGCTCTGGCGGGACGGCTGGAGGAAGCACATCGGGCAGCCGAGGAGGCTCAGCGGTTGTGGCCTTTCGACACTGTGCGGAGCCATTATCCGCTTGCCCTCGACAGCAAGGCGCTTGTTGCGCACGAATTGATATTCCGACGCGGCCTCGCTCTCGCGGGCGTGCGAGATCACGCGGAGGAGGATGCGGATTTCGGTGCTCCACCGACGAGCGTCCTGCACACGGATCTGGGGGGTGGGACCCCCATCACGGCGCCCGGCGCGACGACTATCCGCACAGGCGAACTCGCGCGGATGCTGGAATTGGATGTCAGGCCAATCGTGCTGGAGACTGTCACGCATTTCTGGGGCCGCTCGATCCCTGGTGCTATCGGCCTGACAAGCGTCGGCATGGGCGGTACCCTTACCGACGGCACTCAAGAGCGGCTGCTGCGCACGATGGTGAAAATGTTGGGGGATGATCGGAACAGGCCGATCGTCGCGGTCGGCTGGAACTCGGAATGCTTCGATGGCTACAACTTAGCGCTGCGGCTGGTGGCGCTCGGATATACCAACATCCGTTGGTATCGCGGCGGGCGCGAGGCATGGGAGGTAAAAGGGCTGCCCGAAACAGACCTGTCTCCTCAGGACTAGTGAACGCTTTACATTACAGCACGGGCGGGCTCTGCCGACCGTTTCGCTCACGGGCGACGGAAGTATTTCGTGCATAGGCGCTGATCTGACGCCTCTTCATCCAGGTCGATGCAGCAGACGTCGGAGCAACTACCAGTGAACGTCTGCTTTCGAGTGACAGAAGCGCAGCCTGGAACGGCCTTGTTGGGCGCAGAGCCGCCGCCGCCGCTGCTGAAACCGCTGTGCGTCCGCTCGCCAACCTACCCTGCCATCCAAGCAGTGCCTGCCGAACGGCTCGGACCCCTTCGCTGACATTCTCTCTTTCTTGACCGACAGTGTTCCGGCGTCCGCGAGGGGTCCACGAAGCCTCCGGCGTAGGCGAGCCCATCACTCCGAGAACCAAGTTGTCACCGTCACCCCGTCCGCATCATTCGTCACTTCGGTACGGCCGATGGCGGATTGGGCTAGTCGCAGCATCCGCGCGTTGCGCGGCAGAATCTCTGCAATGAACCCCAGTACTCCGCGGCCCATCGCGTGCTCGCGGAGCCGCTGCTGCAGCGCGCCACCCAGGCCGGTGCCCTGCCAGTCCGGCACCACCACGAAGGCGACCTCCGCCAGCCCCGTCGCCGGATTCAGGAAATAGCAGCCGCTACCGATCACTGTCTCCTGCTCGCGCGGCCCGACCGTCGCGACATAGGCGACGTCGGTGTCGTCATTGACGTTGCACAGGCTCTGCACGTTGGCATCCGACAGGTTGCGCATGCGTTGGGAGAAACGCATATACACATCGTCTGCAGTCAGTAGGTGGAACAGCGCGCGCAGCGCGGGCGCGTCTGTTGGGCGCGCCGGACGCAGCAGCACGCTCACGCCATTCTTCAACGGCACCTGGCGCTCTGCCTGGACCGCATAGTCACCCATCGACGTTAGCGTTTGGCCGGAACTGACGAAGCCCCGCGACTTGGCTGCCTCCAGCAGCGCCGCTCGGTGATTGGGATGCGCCACGCCGATCAGCGCCAGCGCTCGCTCCCTCACGGAACGGCCGAACAAATAGGCTATGCCGAATTCAGTAACGACGTAATGCACGTCCGCGCGCGCGATTCCGACCACGTCCCCCTCCAGCGCCGGCTTGATACGCGAGGCTCCGTCGGCGTCCGTCGTCGGCAGGCAGATAATGGGTTTGCCACCCGGCGAGCGCGCCGCCGCACGGAGGAACGCCACCTGCGTCGACGGCCCAGCGCCGATCGAGCCGGGGTAGTCGACGCACACCTGACCGGCGAGATCGATCGCGTGGGCCTGTGTGAGAGATACCAGCCGACCAGTGCGCGCGAGGGTCTCGGGCGCGCAGACCTGCTCGATCGGCAAGAAGCAGAATAGCGGGTTGTCGTCGACAAGGTCGTAAAGGCGCTGCGTTCCCAGGCAGTAGCTGGCGACGATCCGCTCGCGGAAGAGTGTCCTTGCGCCGCCCGGTGACCGCCCCCGAGCGGATCAGATCGATCACGCCGTCGGTCAGCAGGTCGGTGTGGATGCCAAGGTCCCGGCGGTCACCCAGCAGGCGCAGCACTTGGTCCGGCACAGCGCCCATGCCGATTTGCAACGTCGAGCCGTCCTCGATGATCGCTGCAACGTAGGCAGCGATGTTGACCGCGATCTCCTTGCCTGGCGGATGGGCGAACTCGCCGAGCGGGCATTCCGTCTCCGTCAGCACGTCGATCCGGTCGAGGTGGATCAGGCTGTCGCCGTGGGTGCGCGGCATGGCCGGGTTCACCTCGGCAATGATCCGTTTCGCCGCACGTAGCGCGGCCGGCGCGAGATCGACGCTGATGCCGAGACTGGCATAACCGTGAGCATCGGGGACGGAGACCTGCACCATCGCCACGTCCACCGGCAGGCGGCCCTGGGCGAGCAGTGCAGGAACTTCGTCGAGGCCGATCGCCACGTAGTCGATCATCGCTACACCGGCCGCGTCGTGCCCGCCACCCGCGACGAAGACGCGGTTGCGGTGACGGCGCGCAGACGTCAGCGTCGAGTCGAAGCACCCGGTCGGGAAGACGCTCACCAGCTCAATGTCGTCGGGGCCGGGGTGCAGCGCCTCCAAGGCTCGCACCAAGCCACGCGGTTCGCCACATCCGGTGCCGACGAACACTCGTTCGCCGGAGCGGATGGATCGCACCGCCGTCTCGGGCGATACCATACGGTCGCTTCGCGGTCCCGAAGTCATGTCCGTTCACCATGCGGCTGGAGTTGCGATTTCACGGACACATCTCCCTCAGTCTGATTTCGTTTCAACAGCGTCGGGTAGCATTTTGGCTGTGCGCTGTCCGGTAGTGCTCAGGCCACAGCATTTCTGAGCCCGGCGTGAGCGAGGTCGGCGGTCCATATTACGATAATTGCCGCGGACCAGAGTTGCAAACACCCGGCGGCCATTCCGCTATCTTGCATCCAGTGACCCGCAAGGCATAGGCTTTTGCACCGCCATTAAGATGTCAGAGGGGTGGAGATGCCTATCGCCGTCCACGAGCTCGAAGGGGGGGTTACCAGGGTTGTCCTCTCGGGCCGGATCGATAGCGCCGGCGCGCAGGAGATCGACATGCGCATGAGCATCGTCGCGGGATCGCGGCGCGCCGTGGTGATCGATCTGTCCGGCGTGAGTTTCATCGCCTCGATGGGCCTTCGCTGCTTGGTCTCGGCTGCCAAGACGGTCAGTAGTAAGCAGGGTCGCATGGTGCTGCTGAGCCCCAATGCAAATGTCGAGACAGTTATCAAAACAACAGGAATCGACACGGTGATCCCGATCTTCCACGATGCCGAAGAAGCGTCCCGGGCGGTGAACCAGCACGAACTTGGGACGCCCCATTGACGCAGGCGAAGGCACTAAATCCGCTCGGACGACGTGTAATTTGCAGGGATTCCGAATAGCGCAGTACTGATTTCCGCTACCAAATCAGTCTGACAGCCTGATCTCAGCGGACTCGCATTCGAAGCATTCAGCAAGCTCGTGCACCTAGCCAGCGGCCGCCGACCCTCTGCAGGTATCAGTGGCTGGTGGTCTCGGTCGCAACCGGGTTGCCGTGACTGCGGCGCTTCTCGCGACGATGCCGGTCGATTGCGCGCACTGTGCTCGCTGGTTCACTCTGACTTTCTGACTGTCACAAAGTCCGCCAGGGCACGGCGAATGTCCGGGATCCACCCGCAGCAGACATCTGACCAGCTACCGCCACACTTGGGCGAACGTCTGCATTCGAGCAACGGGGAGGACGCCGGGAACGACCGCCTTGGGCGCGGAGCCGTCGGCGCCGAGCGACGCCGAATGTCTGGTTTCCGGATCGCCTCGCCGGCCGACCTATGGCGGACTGGGGTCGCGAGCGGCGGTCGCCGCTGGTGGGAGCGCTACGACCGTTCCAGGTCGGATTCGGCCCTGCCAACGCTACTCGCCGCGGCACCCCCCGCGCCGCGATCAGGGAGCTGTAGCTCTCCGGTCTGATCGCTCGCGATAACGCGTCGGGCTATCGGCAGGTGCACGACGCAAACGGGAAATGTGCCCCTCGGCGGAAAGCGCCCAGCGCCATTCGCAAACGCCCTCGCTAGCCTCCGCGACCAATGGAGGCGGACATGGCGCATCTGACCTTGCAACTCGGCGCTGCTCTGGTGATCCCATTCGATGCCCCACGTCGAATGACGAGTGCCGAGCGCGGGTGGCGTAGTCGTGCGCTGCGTGCGGCGGTCGCCGCCGGCGTGGCCGCGGGGACGTGGCCAGCGGGGTGGCCCTTGGATCACGCTCGATCGTTCCGTAGTCGGCCCCGACGCAGCCGCCAGCCTGCATCTCCAGGAGCCCCGCAATGAGGGCACTGCGGCGTTCGGTATCTCCGGGTCTGCTTCTTGTGGCGATGCTCGCGGGTTGCGCGACCGTCCGCGCCGTCCCGACGACGGTCGTCACGCCTGGGATGCCGAACCCGGAAGAAGCGCTGCGCCAGAGCATGCAGCACATCGACGCCGAGATGGCCGAACTGGGCCAGCTCTCGCCGTCCGTCGCCCGCCCCGATACGCCCGTCGTGCCGGAGGATCTGCAACGCATCGTCTCGTTCCAGTGGTCCGGGCCATTGGACCAGGCCGTCGCCAAGCTCGCCCAGAGCGTCGGCTACACCTTCTATACGACCGCCCCACCGAGCGCGCAGCCGATCAACGTCACCATCCGGATTGCCTCGGTGCCGGCCTTTCAGGTTTTTCAAGCACTCGGCGAGGAAGCGGGCACGCGGGCGACCGTTCAGGTCGATCCGCTCCACCACCAGGTGCAGGTGATCCATCATGTCTAGGCTGCGCATGTTGCTGGGAGCGGCAACGCTTTTTGCGTGCTGCGCCGCCGGTCCTGTCGCGCGGGCTCAGGGCACCCTCACGTCGCCGCGGGTCCCGCCGGATCCCACACCGGCTCAGGTCGAGCAGAACCTGCCTGATCTCGGCAATCCGCTGAACAAGCCGATCACCGGTGCAACCGAAGATCCGCTCGCGGTCGGCACGCAACCGCCTCCCTCGCTGGAGGCGCTCCAGGCAACCCGGCCCGGCGACGAGAAGGGCGACAGCCTCGAACCCGGGCGCGCGGACATGCTGCGCACCGCCGCCCTCACCTATGGCGCGCAAGGCGGTCTTGCGGCTCGCAGCTTTGCGATCAACGAGATGCTTCGCCGCTATCAGGCGCAGCTCGACAGTGCCTATGACTTCCGGACTCTCGTGTTGCCCGTCGGCAGCGGCCAGACGCTCATGCGACCGCCGATCGTGTCGGCGGCGCAGATGGCGTTTGCGCTCGGTGATGGGGGCCAGGTCGCGCGCGAGACATCCTGCATCTATCAGATCACGCGCGAAGCGCAGCTTGCGTCCACGCCGCCGAACTGGCGCGCCTACCTGGTCCGCGCCTGGGCCAAGCCGCGCCGACCGACCGACGGTGCCCTTCCACGCACGAAGCAGGAGGCCGCCTACTGGAACAAGTGGGTCGCCGAGGGCTGGGCGAACGGAGAGAAGCAGGCGGTCGAGATCTTCCTGTCCGATCTCGGCCGACTGGAACGAGACATTGTCGGCATGGCGCGTTACCGGGTCCTGCTCCGGGCCGGCCTGGTCGAGCCTCCGCGCGTGGCCTTCCAGCACCGGACCGTGGATGGCGGCCGTGACAGCCTGCATGTCGGCGACCAAACGATCCGGATCACCGATCAGCCAGGACTGCAAGGCAATCCGCGTCGCTGGGCGCCCAGCGCCGGCTGTCCCCAGTGAAATTGGGAGGGAGCGCGTCCAAAATGCTGGATAGCCTGTCGCCTTCCTCACTGCCGCATGCGATGGCCTCAGCGGCGGTCCTGTGGCCGGACGATGGCCGGGACGGACTCCGATGGGTTGAGGAGCCGCGCAAGAGCGCGCCCGGCCTCGACTCTCTGCTGATCTGGGCCTTTCGCGCCGGCGCTCACCGGGTCGCATTCCAGACAGGGCACCCCGTGTGGGTCGGCATCCACGGCCGTAATCACCGTGCGACACGGTCGCCGATTGACGAGATCGACTTCAGCTACATCGTCAATCACCTCTATGGCGCCGACGGCATGGCGCGTTTGCAGGGCGGCAACGATTTCGACACCGCCTACGCGATCCCGATCGATCGCTCCACGCGGCTGCGCTTCCGTCTCAACGCGACTCCGACGCGGACCTCTCGGCGCGACGGCGGCAATATCGTGCTGCGTCCGATCGCGGACATGCCGCCGCCGCTCGAGAACCAGCTCGTCGAACAGTGCATCCTCGACGCGTATTGTCCGCGACAGGGGATGGTCATCGTCAGCGGCGCGACCGGCTCCGGCAAATCGACGCTGATCGCCGGCATGACGGTGGCCAAACTCAAGGATCCCGAGGGCAACTTCAATATCGTCGAGGGCGCGGCCCCGGTGGAGTTCCTTCTGGAGCGCGTGCGCGGCCCTTCATCGACAATCAATCAGACGGAGATCCCACGGGACCTGCCCAGCTTTGCGCTTTTCGTCCGCGGGGCCATGCGCCGGGAACCGACCGACATCATCGTCGGCGAGTGCCGCGACAGCGAGACCATGGATGCGGCAGTCCAGGCTGCAATTTCCGGGCACGTGCTGACGACGACGGTTCATGCCAACGACGTCGCCCTGACCATGCAGCGCATTGCCAGCCTTTGTCCGCCCGCGGAACGGGAGAACCTCGTTTCCGCCGTCGCGCAGTCCCTACGCCTCGTCATCAATCAGCGCCTGGCGCCATCGACCGACGGGAGGCGCACGCCCCTGCGCGAGTATCTCGTTTTCAATGCGGAACTCCGTGGGCAATTTCTCCGCACCGAGCCATCGGGGTGGCCGGCACTGACGCGGCGAGCCGTGGACGAACAAGGCCAGTCGTATCGGGTAGCGATCGGGCGCGCTCTTCAAGAGGGCCGCATCTCCGAAGCAACCGCGGCATTCGAGTTGAGACAGGTGGGGTAAACCATGTGGCGTAACACGGGACAGCCGGTACGGCTTCTGATGCTCGACGCGCGGGCCTGCCTGCCGATCCTTTCGGTGATGGTCTATTGGAGCTGGCTCACCCTCTACATCGCCATCATCGGGATCGCCTTCTTCTCGGCGATTTCATTCTTCGGCCTCACCTTGCCGGCGATGACGCGGCTTGCCCGTCGTTGGCTCGTCGGGCCGGTTCGGACTGCCGTGCCGGTCTGGAACCGACGGAGGTTGGCGTGAACGAAGTGAGCGTGGACGCGGTGGGCCGAACCATGCAGGCCCTCCTCGCGTTCGACCGTCGTCCCATTCGCTACCATGACGGGGCGACCGGACGAGACATAACCATTGACGCTGAGACCGCTGCGTCGCCAGCTGGCTTCCTCCCTGCCCTTGTCGTCGCCGGCGAGGCAGTCTGGCGCGACGTGACCGGGAAGGGGTTTGCGCTCGACATCGTACAGGATCCGCAGGCGCTGCTCGGCTACCGTCTCCGCGCGATCGGCGCGGGCAATTTCTCGACCGTCATGCTGGCGACGATGGAGGCGATCCATCAGGTCGCCCGTCCCGAGGCGATCCCGCTCAACGATTTTGGCGCACTGTGGTCGGCCGTCAGTGAGCGCGTGGAGCGCGAGATGCGACCCCGATCGTCTGCGGCAGCCGGCGCACAGCCGTGACCAGAGTGGCTCTGGTGGCGATCGGCCTCCTGGCAGTCTCCCCCGGCTGCGCCCGAGCCGGCGAGCCTGCAGCAAACGAAGCGACCATCCGCGACTGCATCACTGCGGCGGCCGAAGCATACCGTGAACCACCCGCCGTGCTCGTGGTCCTGCTCAATGTCGAAGGCGGTTCGCTGGGCCATGTCAGCTACAACACGAACGGAACCATCGACATCGGCCCGATGCAAGTGAATCAGATCTGGCTTCCGGATGTCGCCGCGCATTGGCGCACAACGGTTCCCGCGGCTTATGCCGCCTTGCGTGACAGCTTTTGCGCCAACGTCGAGGCGGGCGCCTGGATTCTGCACCAGGGCCTCGACGAAGCGCATGGCGATTTCTGGCAGGGTGTCGGCTACTACCATTCGCACGACCCTGAGTACAAGCGCCGCTATCTGCGGGCTGTCCTGGCGCAGGTTCTGCGGCTGCGCTCCCTCGTGATGCAGTCGCAGGTGGCGCCGCCGGTGAAGGGTGCAGTATCCGCTGCCCTCACACCCGCCCGCGCGGCACGGGGTTAATGATGACGCCCCGACCCCATCCCCGTGCATCCTGGCCGTCGAACGACGACACGACGGGGTTCAACCTGATTGTGATCCTGCTGGGTTGTGGCCTTGGGGCGTACCTGCTCTGGACCAACTACCACCAGGCGATCAGCGCCGCAGCGATGTCGCTGGCGCATCAGGAGATACTTCTCCTCGGCCATTTCACCAATAGGTTCCAGTTGGCCGATCGGCAGATGGCTGCGGCCGATCCCGCGGGCGTCACCCTTCGTGATCTCTACGGCATTGGCCGGGCGATCGGTCTCTTTGTTCGAATGCCGGCGACGGCCTTCATCCTGCTTCTTGCAGCCATCTGCACCGTGCGTGCCGCACCATCGCGCTTCAAACGGGCGTTCGATCTGGACGGGTTGATGCGCGAGCAGGCGACGTTGTTTCCGGCGGGCGTCGCCCATGTCGCACGGCGTTTGCGTCTCGTGTCGCCCGCCTCGGCAGAACCGCGCCCGGCTGATATCGCGCTCACGCCCGAGGAATGGTTGGCACGCTTCGCCCGACGGCAGGACGGCAGTCTCGATCAGGCGGCGGCACATGACGCTCTGCGCGGCCAACTCGGGCCGCGTTGGACGGAGCCGGAGGCGGCGGAGCCTGCCGTGCGTTGCCTGTTCACGGCGTTTTCCCTGCACATGGCCGAGCGTCGCGACGACGCGCTGCAACTCCTGGGACTCTGGCGGCCGGTCTGGGCGATCAGGCGGAGGACCGGGCAGAGGGACCCGACAAGCCCCTGGTGCTTGACCGCGCGGTCGTCGCCCGGGCTGACACGATCCTCTTCGGGATGGATGCAGGGGATGCGCGCGGTATGGCGTCCCGTCACGCCTACACCAACCCGGCGATGATGGAGCTGCTCGTTGAGGCCCGCCATCGAGCCGGTGTTCTAGCTCCTGCGCAATTCGCCTGGATCAAGCTCGTCGACCGTCGCCTCTGGTATGCACTGCATTCGCTCGGGTACAAGACGGACGGATTGGGGCGCTACCTGCATCCCAATCCCCGTGTTGAGGCGATCGGTGCGCGGGATCATTGGGCGGCCGAACGCGCCGCGGGCGGGCCGGTCATCGAACCGAACCTCAGCCGGGCGGTCGAAGCGCTACGCAAGTCGGCGGGAGCCGCGCCGTGCAGGTGATTCCGGATCCTGCCGCGGCTGGTGGCGCCATTCGCAAGCAAGCTCAGCACCCTGAATCAATCGAGTTCTCGCCGGAGTGTAGCCATGCACCTTGAAATTCCGGAGGTCGCCAACGTCCAGATTATCGTTGGGGGCTCGCGCCTCTGGCTTTGGCAGACGAAAATCGTCAGGCGCGCACCTCCCAGACCGGAGGCCGACCGATCCTCAAGGGGTTGGTGGTGGCGATCGCGTTGCTCGGCACATTCGTGGTCGGGGAGCATTTCGGAGGACGGGCGGCCGGCACCCAGACCGCCGCGGTGTCAATGCCGCCGCGCTCGCCGGCAGCGCAACAACAAGCGTTCATTGACGCACCACTCCCCAATCCGCAGCGGCAACAGGACTCAGGCGGCGGGCCGGCAGAGTTCCAGAACGAATTGCG
>CAVOKY010000010.1:0-41179 GCA_963696645.1 uncultured Alphaproteobacteria bacterium | reverse complement strand
TACACCATTGCACCCGCGGTGCCGGGCTACGACGCCCGGACGGGGGTTGCGACACCATTCGCGTCGCTCCGTCGGATGCTGTTCGCAGCATGGAGCGACGCGGATGAACCAAACGACTGACGCCAGACTGGCCAGCATCGATCAGGGTATCGTGGGTTTGCAAAGCGCAATCGCGCTTATCGCTGCCGAACTACGTGTCCATGGCGAGTGCCTGCAGCGGATTTTGGAAACCATCACCCCCGAGGAAGCCGGGCAATCGGGGCCGCCTCTCCACGAGTTGCTCGGGCATCTCATCGCCCGGCTCGATAGTCAGTCGACCATGCTCAAAGACATCCTTGCCGCGCAGGTAGCCCTGGCGCGCAACCTGCCGCTCGATGTTGTGCGGGTGATTGACGACAACCTCGGCACAGTTGGGCCGCCGGCGACAGACGCCACGGATGGCAGGGTCAACGGCCATTCCGCTCAGCCATGATGACGTTCCGCAAGCTCGCTGCCGCCTCTGCTGGCCGCCTGCTTCGTGCCTACTTCACCGAGAGCACGCCCGAGCCGTCACACGATCCTACGCAGGACCCCGCGTCGGCGGCTGACGCTGGTGAACGCCTGACGGCGTATTACACCGGCAGGGGCAGCCGGTCGTCGTGGCGGCCGGATATGCCGCCGTCCATCACCCGAGCGCTCGGCATTGATCCGACCAAGCCGCCGACGCATGCAGCCCTCGATCGTCTCTTTGAGGCGAAGCGCGCCGATACAGGGGAGGCCTGGTCCGAGCACCCGAGAAAGATCAGTGCCTACGACCTGACGATCGCCCCGCACAAGTCGGTGACCCTTGCGGCGGAGTTCGCTGGGACGGCGACCGAGGCAGCCGCCATCTGGCACGCAATCGACCGGGCAAACGACGCCACCATGCGTTATGTCGCGCGCGAGCTCGGCTGGGCCCGGAAAGGGAAGGGGGGAGAGGAGGGGGCGGACCCCGGTGCAGTCGGATGGGTCTCGTTTCGGCATTACACGGCCCGTCCGACTCTGCATGTCGAAGACGGACCGACCGGCGTGACTTATCTGGCCGATGTGCCGGTTCCGGGCGATCCGCACGCTCACATCCACAACGAGCTCTTCAACGTCGTGGTGACCGAGGATGGCCGGATCGGTTCCCTCGATACGCAGCGGCTGCACGCCCGTGTTCACGAGTTTGGGGCCTATTTCCAGGCCCGACTGGCAACCGCGTTGCGCGCCCTGGACATCCGGACGGAGTACGACAAGAAGGAGGAGGCGTTCGTGCTGCCGGCCATCCCACAGCACGTCACCGACGCCTTCTCCAAGGGCAGGCGCAAGCGCGAGTTCGATGCCCGCGCCTACGCGGAGCGACAGGGGCTAGACTGGGACGCTCTACCCGCCGAGCGAAAGTTCAGGTTGTTGCAGACTGCGGGTCTCGCGGAGCGGCTCGCCAAGGACGCAGGCAAGAACGACCGTGAAATCTGGCAGCAGCAAGCAAGCGACCTTGGCTGGCATCATACAACGATCCTCGAAGGCGCAGTCGCGTCGGCATTAACTGATACCGAACGTCACGATCGCGCGTATGCCTTCGCGGCCCGGCACCTGGCGAAGGAGTTTCAAACCGCCGGCGTCATCGACCACGACAAGTTGCGGATGTACGCCGCGCGCGGCCTCATCCAGACTGGCATCACCGGCATCCAGGACATCGACCGCGTGGTCGAACTGCTTGAACACCGCGGCATTCGGATCGGGGACGAACACGCCGCTCTCATCGTCGGCCTCTCGGGCGACACGGTTCGGGTCACGCACACGACCCAGGTGCGCATCGAGGAAGACGTGGCCAAGCGCGCCAGGGCTGCTGCCGAACGGCGATCAGGGGCGCTTTCCATCGCGGCCGTCACCGCCGCTATTCAAGCCTCGGAACTCGATTTTGAGAGCGAGCCAGACCACGGAACCGCGCAGCGGGCTGCGATTTATGCGCTCGGCACTGGCAGCAACCTCACCGTGCTGACTGGCGCCGCGGGCGCTGGCAAGTCCGCGCTCCTGAAGCCTTTGGTCGCGGCCTACAAGGCTGATACGACCCTGAGCGTCCAGGGCCGAGAGGTCTTCGGGCTTGCAACTGCCTGGCGACAGGCCCGGGCGCTTACAGAAACAGGGATCGACCAGAGTCTATGCTCTGACACCCTTCCTGCGCCGGGTTGAGGCGGGCGAGATCACGTTGTCTGAGAACAGCGTGCTGGTGATCGACGAAATCAGCCAGGTGGCGCCCAGGCCCTTCCTGCAGCTTCTGGAATTGCAGGCCAGACATGGCTTCGCCATCAAGGGCCTGGGCGATCGCGAACAGGTACAAGCGATCGAAGCGGGGGACACAATTGAAATTCTCCGCCGTGTACTGCCCAAGGCCGCCATGCCGGCATTGCTGACGACTGTTCGCCAAGAGACCAAACGTGGGCGCGAGATCGCGAGTCTCTTCCGCGAAGGAAAGGCGGCGGAGGCCCTGGCGATGAAACGCGAGGACGGTACTGCGCTCCTGGTGGGTGGCGACTACGGTCAGGTCGTTGACCGGATAGCCGATCTCTACATGGAGCGGCGGGATATCCTCCTCGCCTCGGGTGCCAGGCGGGGCATCACGATTTCGGCGCTCACCAATGCCGATGCGGCCGCGATCAGTGATGCCGTGCGCCACCGCCTCAAGCAGCGGGGCGAGATTGCGGACGACGAGATTGTGTACCGCGCCATCGATCAGCGCAGCGAGACCTACGATCTGCCACTCGCCACCGGCGACAAGGTCCGGCTGTTCCGCCAGACGATGGCGCGGATCGATGGCAGGCGCGGCATTATTGGAAGCAATGGGGACGTCGTCACCATCGTGGACCGTGTGGCAGAAGGGGTGAAGCTGCGCGACGCCGCCGGCCGAGTTGGCGACGTCGAGTGGCGCAGAATGATGGACCCGGGTTCAGACCGTCTGCTGCTGGGGTTCGGCCACGCACTGACCATTGACAGCGCCCAAGGGATCACGAGCGGGGAGCACATCAATGCCCTGCCGCGGGGAACTGCTGGCATCACTTCCTTCAAGGCGTACACGGCCGAAAGTCGGCACATTACACAGGTCTGGACCATGATCTCGGAGGCTGCCGTCTTTGAAGCGGTGAAGACAGGGCGCCCCCTCGGCGACCATGAGCAAATCACGGCAGACCAACTCTGGGACAAAGTTGCTGCCGACATGAGCGAAAAACCGTACAAGGCTCTCGGCGTGGATCTGCTGACCATGTTGCGGAGGGACCATGAGAAGGCAGTGGACGGGTTCATGCGCGCAGACCACCGGCTACAGCGGCAGCGCGCGGATGGGCGGCAGCACGGGCGGGAAATCCACGCGCGACTGCGCGCCGATGCCGTGCGTCGCGCGCTCGCAGGACAGATTGGCGCGCTCGGCGAGGCGATTGTCCAGAACGGGGGGGCTATCTCAGCAATCGCCACCCACATCAACGAACATTTGACGGCCCTGCGCGCGAGCCTGGAACGCACCCTCCATCGTATTGAGCAAGCCAGCGCCGAACACGGGGACGCGGTAATTGTCCGCCCGTCGTCGCAGAGAGGTCCGAGCTTTTAACTGTGGCAATTCCAAACCGTGTCACCGTACGGGCGAAGACGCCCACATCCACGATGGACCGAATGATTCGGTTGATGTCGCGACTCCACACCAACTCGCGCATGATGCTATGTGACGCAAACCTGTCATCGGATGACGAGGCTGCGTGGTAAGCGATCATAGCGGACTTGCCGCATCGCGCTCATCCAGGTCGAGCATACTGCGGAAACGGCTGCTCGAAAGCAGACATAGGCGTAAAGTGGTTGTCGCGGGTACTTCGCATCGTCAACGAAACACGTGGAATTAACCCCTCAGGCTGCATTGATCCGGGCGGTTCTCCAAGGATGATCGAGTGGGAGTGAGGGGGCGTACCATAGGTTATTCTAGGATAGGGCAGCGTGCTTTCGGCACGTCGGTCGCATCGATAGCTATCGATTGTAGCTGGATGCATTTCTCATCAATCACGGCATCGAGTGTCTTCACCGATCGCCGCGAGGTAGAAGCAGCATCGGCCCGTAGGCGAGTACGAAGCCTGCGAAGGCGGCGATCCAGAGACAGGCTGAAATGATCAGAAGCGGCATCGTCCAGGTCGCACCGAACGCGGCCGCGATCCGTGTGATCGCCGCGAGGGTCACAAGACCATAGATCAGAACGGTGACACGATCGGCTGATAGATCGCGTCCGGTATGGCCACGCGTGGCCCGTGTCATCACCGCCAGAATCATCGTCCCGATCGCCCCCGCCGTCAGTGCGTGGATGGCCGCGCTGAGCGGCACGTCGGCACCGAGCACGGCCACGCCGAGCAACGCGACACCAAACACAAGCCAAGCATAGCCGACATGGAGAACAAGCAGCAGCGGCTCCGCGGTCGTTGCGATCCCGCGCCAGCGCAGCAGGCGCCAGAGATTGATCGCCGCGCCGACCAGAAGCAGAAGTCCGACCGGCCGAACGCCGGGCAGGAATGCCCAGCCGATGAGGCCCGCATGCAGGACGCCGAGCGCGAGTTTGTCGACCCAGCCATGGCCGCCCGGCAGTTCCGACCCAGGGCGCTTGGCCAGCCAATTGCGCGTGAAGCTCGGCACGATACGGCCGGCCATCACCGAGATCAGAACGATAACGGTGGCCAGCCCCAGCCGCCATCCCAGCCCAGATGGCACGGCGACGCCGTCGGCCTCGAGGTGCATCAGCAGATTGGCGATCCCGAGGACGCCCACCGGCGCCACCATTGGCAAGTTCCGCCAGTTCCGCCCGACAACGATCTCGCGCGCGACGACACCGACCAGCACCACCGGAAAGGAAAGGTCCGCCGCGATGGCGATCCACGCTGGAACAAGCGCCGAGAGCAGGCAGGCAATGCGACCCAGCAGCCACAATCCGGCCAGCAGCGCCAGCGGACTGCCGCTGACCGGAAGCCGGCCCGTCCAGTTCGGGATAGCGGTCAGCAGGAAGCCTGCAATCGCTGCCATCACGAAGCCGAACAGCATTTCATGGATATGCCAGGCAAGCGGATCGAACCGGCTCGGTACAGTGGTTCCTGTCGTGAACATGACGATCCAGACCGCGAGCGCTATCGCCGACCAGAGACCCGTTGCCAGAAAGAATGGCCGGAAGCCCTGGGAGAGAAATGCCGGCATCGCATGAGCGCTTTTCAGGTTCGTCGTCATGGTCAATAACTCTCGGAAGGAAGATACCGTTGGCAGCAGACGCTTTAGAATATCGACCATCCCTGACTGCCCGCGACCGCACCGAAAATCGTGATCAGGCTGAGCGCGAGCAGGACCCAGTGCATGCGATGCAGCCACCTGAACGCGACCGGTGGTGCTGATGTCGCCCACTTGCGGAAGTGGCGAGCTACGACGAACGGCTCTGCCACGAACAGGACAACGGTGAACAACAGCCACAGGCAGACCATCGCGTGCATCCACCAGAACTGTGCCGACTGGAACCGGTCCCACAGATCAAGGCGCGCCGCCATGTAAAATCCGGTCAGGCCGACGATGACGACGGCTATGCGCGCCTGCCAGGCGAAACGATGTTCGATCGCCTCCAAGGCCCGAAGCCAGTCGCCGCCAAGGTCGCCACGGCGAATGGCTGGCAAGGCAACGGTGGTCACCATCGACACACCACCAATCCAGATGACTACGCCGAGGACATGCAAGGCGCGCGCGATCACAACATCATCCATGACAATTCCCAATCACGGCCACACCGGTTCCCACCGAAGCCACCTCAGTGCCGCCGCGGCGTAAACGGCATGACCGGTTCGGGCCCGTCGATCTGCGGGTCGAGGCGAAAGCGCGCACGCAGCGGGGCCGCGTCCACGACCTCGACCATGTCGCCGGACAATGCGCAAGCCGTATTGTTCCATCCCCGCCAGGATCCGCGAAAACGTCTCACGGGTCATCCCGAGCTGCCATGCGATGAGGCGCTTTTCCATCGGCAACCGTACCGGAACGTTGGGGGGCGTCTCCTGAACAAGCTTCAGCAGGTAGCAGCCGACGCGCTCTTCCGCCGAACGAAGCTTCAGGTTCTTCGCCAGCTTGATCTGGCGGCGGAACTGCGCCGCCTGACAGCCGAGCACAGCGAGGCATAGCGCATGATCGGTTGCGATGGCGTCACGGAACGCGTCGGCCTGAATAAGGACCAGATGCGCTTCCTCCAGAACACGACCGCGCGCCAAAAACGGCTGCCGATTGAGGACTGCCGCCGGAAGCAGCAGATCGATCGGCCGCACAAGCTCAATCAGGGTTTCAGCGGTGCCGCTGACACCGAGAAGCGCCACGCTGCCGGATACCAGGAGATGCGCGAAGGAGGGTGTCTCGGCTTGCTCAAAGAGCGTGCTTCCCGAGGGCACCCGATGCAGGACCGCCAGGTCCGCCAAGCGATCGAGGGTCGCGGTGGGTACCCCACCAAGCCAAGGAGTCTCGCCCAGAGCCGTGCGGGCCGAGGGCGCCGAGCCCCCTGCGACGGAACCTCCAGCCGCGTGACCATCCGGAGCTTCAGTGAATACGTTCGCTGACATCAGGTTTGGCTATTCCGTTCAGGCCGGCCGCAAGACACGGCGCGCACCGACGAGTGATCTACATCACGGATAAAGGCATTCTCATGCGGTCTGAGCATTGATCTAGATCAATGTCGGGAACGGAGCAGGGCCGTCATCATGCGAACCGGACCAAAGACCGGAGCACACGAGAATGAAACGTTCGCGCCCGCCATCGCCCTGCCGCAAGGCGACTGAACCATGCAGGCGATAGATACCGCGGGCGTTCAGTCCGACAGTGCTGCGGCGGTCGCGCAAAGCGGTGTGCTGGGCAACCCGCGCCAGGGCCTCATCATGGGCACCTGGGGCTTCTTCATCGGATTTGCCGCGGTCGCGCTCTATGGGCCGGCCGCCCATGCGTTCCAGCAATCGATGCAGCTTTCGCCCCTGCTGGTCGGGCTGCTTGTGGCGGCGCCGGCGCTTACGGGCTCGCTGCTGCGCATCCCCTTCGGTGCCTGGGTGGACAAGGTCGGCGGCCGTCTGCCGATGCTGGTCCTGTTCGGCACATCCATCGTCGGCATGTGGGGGCTGGTGTTCATTCTGGTCACCGTGCCGCATGTCACGGTGGCACTCTACCCGATCATCCTGCTGTTCGGCTTCATGAGCGGCTGCGGCATAGCCACGTTCTCGGTTGGCGTTCCACAGGTATCCTACTGGTTCCCGCGCAACCGGCAGGGCACCGCCCTTGGCATCTATGGCGGTGTCGGCAATCTGGCACCCGGTCTGTTCACGCTGATCCTGCCGTTCGCCATCGCCGCGTTCGGTCTCGCCGGATCCTATCTGGCCTGGCTCGCTTTCCTGCTGATCGGCACCGGCATCTATGGCTGGCTGGCCCGCGATGCCTACTACTTCCAGCTTCGCGCCCGCGGCATCGGTCCAGAAGAAGCGCGCAATGTCGCACAGAGCTGCGGGCAGGAACTGTTCCCCGGCAATTCGGTCTGGGGCGCCTTGATCACGGCGGCCGACGAAACGCGTACCTGGGGCCTGATCTTCCTTTACTTCGTCTCCTTCGGCGGCTTCCTGGCGCTGACCGCCTGGTTCCCGACCTACTGGACCAACCTGCACCATCTCAGCCTGACCGATGCGGGCATTCTCGGCGGCGTTGGCTTCTCTTTGCTGGCGGCGGTGGCGCGTGTGGGCGGGGGTTCTCTGGCCGAGCGGTTCGGCGGCGAATACATGGCCGCGATCTCCTTCACCATCGTGCTGATCGGCGCGGCGTTGCTGACCGCGGTGGTCACGTTCCCGATCAACGTCGCGGGCGAACTGCTGATCGGCCTTGGCATGGGTCTGGGCAACGCCGCGGTGTTCAAGATGGTGCCGAAATATGTGCCGCACGCGGTTGGCGGTGCTTCGGGCTTGGTGGGCGGGTTCGGCGCCTGGGTGGATTCGTGATCCCGCCGACCCTCGGCCTGTTCGCCGGCGCAATGGGCGATGCCGGCTATTCCGGCGGGTTCTTCGTCTACGTCGTGTTGGCCGTCGCGGCGATCATGGTTTCAATCGGTTTCATCCGTACCCGCAATAACGTTGTGCCGGCATGACACGGACGATCGGGTTCGCAAGCAGCAAGGCAGCAAGATGAGCCATTTTCTCGACCGCCTCACCTTCTTTCGCAAGAACGTCGACACGTTCTCCGACGGCCACGGCGTCACGACAAATGAGTCGCGCGACTGGGAGGACGGTTACCGCAAACGCTGGCAGCACGACAAAATCGTGCGCTCCACCCATGGCGTGAACTGCACCGGCTCCTGCTCGTGGAAGATCTACGTCAAGGGCGGCATCGTGACGTGGGAGACGCAGCAGACCGACTATCCGCGCACGCGGCCGGATCTGCCGAACCACGAACCCCGCGGCTGCGCCCGTGGCGCCAGCTACTCCTGGTATCTGTATTCGGCCAACCGCGTGAAACACCCGATGGTGCGCGGGCGCCTGCTCAAACTGTGGCGCGAGGCCCGGGCGACGCTTCCGCCTGTCGCAGCCTGGGCCTCGATCGTGGAAAGCCCGGAGAAGCGCGCGAGCTACACCAGCAAGCGCGGGCTGGGCGGCCTGGTCCGTGCGGGGTGGGATGAGGTCAACGAGATCATCGCCGCCGCCAATGCTTACACAGTCAAGAAATACGGCCCTGACCGCGTGGTCGGCTTCTCGCCGATCCCCGCGATGTCGATGGTGTCGTTCGCCGCCGGTGCGCGCTACCTTTCGCTGCTGGGCGGCGTCTGCCTATCGTTTTACGACTGGTATTGCGACCTGCCGCCGGCCAGCCCGATGACCTGGGGCGAGCAGACGGACGTGCCGGAAAGTGCTGACTGGTACAACGCCGGCTATCTGCTGATCTGGGGTTCGAACGTGCCGCAGACCCGCACGCCCGACGCGCATTTCTATACCGAGGTCCGCTACAAGGGCACCAAGAGCGCCGTCATTTCCCCGGACTACGCCGAGGCGACTAAATTCGCCGATCTGTGGCTACATCCCAAGCAGGGCACCGACGCCGCGCTGGCCATGGCGATGGGTCACGTCATTCTGCGCGAATTCCACCTCGACCGAACGGTGCCCTACTTCCAGGACTACATCCGCAAATACACCGATCTGCCGATGCTGGTGCGGCTGGTGCGCAAGGACGGCCGCTATGTCCCGGACCGCCTGGTGCGCGCCGACGACTTTGCCGACGCGCTGGACGAAACGAACAATCCCGCGTGGAAGACCGTCGCATTGGACACCGACGGCAACCCGGTCGTCCCCGCTCGGTTCGGTCGGCTTCCGCTGGGGCGAGCAAGGCAAGTGGAATCTGGAACAGCGGCGCGGCGACGGCTCGGAAACGTCGCTGCGCCTCAGCCTGATCGACGGCGGTGCGACGGAAGAGGTGGCGTTTCCCTATTTTGGCGGCGCCGCGACCAATGGCTTTGTCGCGACCGAGCATCCGGATATCGTGACGCGTAACGTTCCGGTGCGCACCCTGACGCTGAAGGACGGGGCGACACCGGTCGCGACGGTGTTTGATCTCCTGTGCGCCAATTATGGCCTGGACCGTGGTCTCGGCGGCGCTGGCGTCGCATCGAACTACGACCAGGACGAGCCGTACACGCCAGCCTGGGCCGAGCGCGTGACCGGCGTGCCGCGCGCCCACATCATCCATGTCGCCCGCGAATTCGCAACCAACGCCGAAATCACCAACGGCCGTTCCATGGTGATACTCGGCGCCGGGGTGAACCACTGGTACCACATGGATATGACGTATCGCGGCATCATCAATCTGCTGGTGCTGTGCGGCTGCGTCGGCCAGTCCGGCGGCGGTTGGTCGCACTATGTGGGGCAGGAAAAGCTGCGCCCGCAGACCGGTTGGGTACCTGTGACCTTCGGCCTCGACTGGAGCCGCCCGCCGCGCCACATGAACGGCACGTCGTTCTTCTACGCGCACACCGACCAGTGGCGTTACGAAACGCATGAAGGTCTCGGACATTCTGTCCCCGACCGCGCCCGACGGCGACTGGTCCGGTTCGATGATCGACTACAACGTGCGCGCCGAGCGCATGGGGTGGTTGCCTTCGGCGCCCCAACTGAAACAAAACCCGCTCACCATCGCCGCCCGCGCCCAGGAAGCGGGCCTGGCCCCCAAAGACTACGTGCCAAAGGCGCTGCGATCGGGTGAGCTTGAAATGTCCTGCCATGATCCGGACGATCCGGCGAACTGGCCGCGCAACATGTTCGTGTGGCGGTCCAACCTGCTGGGATCGTCGGGCAAGGGACACGAGTACTTCCTCAAGCATTTGCTGGGCACCAGCAACGGCGTGCTGGGAAAGGATCTGGGTGTCGAGGGTCGCGAGAAGCCGCAAGAGGTGGCGTGGCACGACAAGGCCCCCGAGGGAAAACTGGACCTGCTCGTCACGCTGGATTTCCGCATGTCCACCACGTGCGTTTATTCCGACATCGTGTTGCCGACGGCCACCTGGTACGAAAAGAACGATCTCAACACGTCCGACATGCACCCGTTCATCCACCCGCTGACCGCCGCGGTTGATCCGGCATGGGAATCCCGCACCGACTGGGACATCTACAAAGGCCTTGCCCAGGCGTTCTCGGAGATCTGTCCGGAGGTGCTGGGCCGCGAAACCGACGTCGTGCTGACGCCGATGCAGCACGACACACCGGGCGAACTGGCGCAGCCCTACGGCGTCAGTGACTGGAAACGCGACGGCACCGATCCCGTGCCAGGCCGGACGATGCCGTCAGTGGCGGTGGTCGAGCGCGACTACCCGAACTTGTTTGCCAAATTCACCTGCCTTGGGACCGTTGCTGAAAGCATCCGGTAACGGCGGCAAGGGAATCGCCTGGGACACCGGCCACGAAATCGACTTCCTGGCGCGCCCTGAACGGCACGGTGCGGTCCGGCGCAGCAGCTGGGCAGCCCCAACTCGCAACCGACGTGGACGCCATCGAGGCCATCCTGAGCCTGGCGCCCGAAACCAACGGTGAAGTCGCCATAAAGGCCTGGGAAGCGCTCGGCCAGAAGACCGGCCGTGACCACACCCACCTGGCGCGTGCGAAAGAGGACGAGAAAATCCGCTTCCGCGACATCATCGCGCAGCCCCGCAAGATCATCTCGTCCCCGACATGGTCCGGGATCGAAAGCGACAAGGTCTGCTATAACGCCGGCTACACCAACGTCCATGAACTCATACCCTGGCGGACGCTGACTGGGCGCCAGCAGCTCTACCAGGATCATCTGTGGATGCGCGCGTTCGGCGAGGCGCTGGTGACGTGGCGGCCGCCGGTGGACACCAAGGGCACTGCGGCGATCAAGGGCAAGCACGGCAACGGCAACCCGGAGATCGTGCTGAACTTCATCACCCCGCATCAGAAATGGGGCATCCACAGCACCTACACCGACAACCTGCTGATGCTCACGCTCAGCCGCGGCGGGCCATGCATCTGGATCAGTGAGACGGACGCCAAACAGGTCGGCATCACCGACAACGACTGGGTCGAGGCCTACAACACCAACGGCGCGCTGGTCGCCCGCGCGGTGGTCTCGCAACGGGTCAATCCCGGCATGGTCATGATGTACCACGCGCAGGAGAAGATCGTGAACATGCCTGGCAGCGAAGTGACAGGCCTGCGCGGCGGCATCCACAATTCGGTTACCCGCGTGGTGCTGAAACCCACGCACATGATCGGCGGCTACGCGCAGCAAAGCTATGGCCTGAACTACTACGGCACGGTCGGCTCCAACCGCGACGAATTCATCATCATCCGTCGCATGGACAAGGTGGACTGGTTGGACGGAACAGCAGCCACCCGCCAGAAGGAGACCGTGTCATGAAGGTCCGCGCACAGATCGCGATGGTGCTGAACCTCGACAAATGTATTGGCTGTCACACCTGCTCGGTCACCTGCAAGAACGTGTGGACCAGCCGCGAAGGCATGGAATACGCGTGGTTCAACAATGTCGAGACCAAACCTGGCGTCGGCTACCCGAAGGACTGGGAAAACCAGAAGCGCTGGAAAGGCGGTTGGACCCGTCGGAAGAACGGCAAGATCGAGCCGCGCATTGGCGGCAAGTGGCGCATCCTGTCCAACATCTTCGCCAACCCGGACCTGCCTGAAATCGACGACTACTACGAACCATTCACCTTCGACTACGGACACTTGCAGACCGCGCCCGAGGGCAAGGTCATGCCCACAGCCCGCCCGCGTTCACTGATCACCGGTGAACGCATGGAAAAGATCGAATGGGGCCCGAACTGGGAGGAAATCCTCGGCGGCGAATTCGCCAATCGTTCCAAGGACAGCAATTTCGAGGGCGTGCAGAAGGAAATCTACGGCGCCTTCGAGAACACCTTCATGATGTATCTGCCGCGCCTCTGCGAACACTGCCTCAATCCGGCCTGCGCCGCCGTCTGTCCGTCCGGCGCCATCTACAAGCCCGTCCGGCGCCATCTACAAGCGGAGGAGGACGGGATCGTCCTGATCGATCAGGACAAGTGCCGTGGCTGGCGCATGTGCGTTTCGGGCTGTCCCTACAAGAAGATCTACTACAACTGGTCATCCGGCAAATCCGAGAAGTGCATCTTCTGCTATCCGCGCATCGAAGCGGGGCAGCCGACCGTATGCTCGGAGACCTGCGTCGGCCGCATCCGCTATCTGGGCGTTATTCTCTACGATGCCGACCGCATCGAGGAAGCCGCGTCCGTCCCGGACGAAGGCGATCTCTACGAGGCGCAGCTCAAAGTTTTCCTCGATCCGCACGACCCCGCCGTGCAGGCGCAGGCTCGGCTTGACGGCATTCCGGAGGCCTGGCTGGAGGGGGCGCGGAAGTCGCCGATCTGGAAAATGGCGATGGAATGGAAGATCGCCTTCCCGCTGCATCCCGAATACCGCACGTTGCCGATGGTCTGGTACGTGCCGCCGCTGTCGCCGATCCAGGCCGCCGCCGCGAAAGGCGACCTCGGCACGATCGGCGGCATGCCGGATGTGAAGTCGTTGCGCATCCCGGTTGAATACCTGGCCAACCTGCTGACCGCCGGCCGCACCGAGCCGATCACGGCCGCGCTGGAACGGATGCTGGCGATGCGCGCCTACATGCGCGCCAAGACCGTGGACGGCGTGATCATCGACTCGATCGCGGAGCGCGTCGGGCTGTCGGGCCATGACATCGAGGACATGTACCAGCTCATGGCCATCGCCAACTACGAAGACCGCTTCGTCATCCCCACCGCCCACCGCGAGACCGGCGAGGATACCTTTCAGATGCGTGGGTCCTGCGGCTTCTCCTTCGGCGAGGGCTGTTCAGGCAAAACCGGCTTCGGCCTGTTCGATTCGAAAAAGTCGAAGACCCCGATGGAGGTGGTGTGATGGCCCGCACCTATCGTGCCCTCGCGGCCCTGATCGCCTATCCCACGGAGGGGTTGCAAGCCGCGACAGCCGAAATCGCCTCGGTCCTGGCCGAGGAAGGCCTGGTGCCGGCACCGCGGCGTTCCGCCATTGACGGTCTGCTGATCGAACTGGCCGATCGCGACATCTACGATCTGCAGGAACGTTACTTCGCCCTGTTCGACCGCAGCCGCACGCTGTCGCTGCATCTGTTCGAGCATGTGCATGGCGAAAGCCGCGATCGCGGGCAAGCCATGGCCGATCTGATCGAGCTCTATCGTGGTCATGGATTCGAACCGACCGCCAGCGAATTGCCCGACTTCCTGCCACTGTTCCTCGAGTTCCTCTCATTGCTGCCAGGACATGAGGCGCAGGCGCTATTGGCGGAACCGGCCGGCATTCTTCAGACCCTCGCGGACCGGCTTGTCACACGTAAAAGCGCCTATGCAGCGGTGTTCCAGGCGCTCGCCACACTCGCCAACGCCCCGGCGATCGACTTGCCCGACACCAGCGCCGAAGACCCCGACGACCTGGTGGCGCTCGACGCGGCGTGGGAGGAAGCGGCGGTTCATTTCGGACCCGGCGAACAAATCGACAGTTGCGGAACCGATCGCCTGCGGACCCGGCTTCGTGCCGCCGCCCGCGACGCGGCAACCGTCTGAGGAGATGCAGCGATGAGCGATTATCTCAACAGTGCTCTCTATGGCTGGTACCCGTATGTGTGTCTCACGGTGTTCGCCCTTGGCAGCCTCGTGCGCTTCGACACGGCGCAATACACTTGGCGCAGCGGGTCGAGTCAGTTGCTGCGGAAGCGGCAATTCCGCTGGGGCTCCAACTCTGTTTCACGTCGGCATCCTGGTCGTCATTGCCGGCCATTTCGCCGGCTTCCTGATGCCCGACTGGGCAGTGGACTGGCTGATCAGCCCCGCCCAGCATGAGTTGCTTGCCATGGTGGTGGGCGGCCTCGCCGGCCTGATCGCCATCATCGGCCTGTCGTTGCTGATCCATCGGCGATTGACCGACCCGCGCATTCGCGCCACCAGCCGGCGATGGGATATCGCGATCATCCTGATGCTGTGGGCGCAGCTTGCCCTCGGCCTGCTGACCGTTCCGGTTTCCGCACAACACATGGACGGCGCGCTGTTCTTGACGCTGGTCGCCTACATCAAGGGAATCGTGCTGCTGCATCCTGGCGCGGCCGATCTGCTGGTCGGCACGCCGGTCATCTACCGGATGCATATCCTGCTGGGCTTTTCCGTCTTTCTGGTCTCTCCGTTCACCCGCCTGGTGCATATATGGAGCGCGCCGGTCTGGTATCTCGGCCGCCCCGGCTTCCAGATCGTGCGCAGCCGGCAGAGCGTTGGACATCAGGCCCGGGATCAATCGCTGACGATGGCCGATCTGGTGACGAGCGCCGGATCGACAAAGCCGGTCGGCGCGAAATTTTCGCAATCCGGCACGGGGGATTGAGCCATGCAACCGGTCATGGTCAACGACGTCGCCATTCCGCACGCGACCATCGCAAGGGAGGTGCAGAACCACCAGGCAGAATCGCCCGCTGTCGCGTGGGAACAGGCAACTCGCGCTTTGGTCATTCGCGAACTGCTGCTCCAGCGCGCACATGCGCTGGACCTCGTGGCCGATCCACGTACCGCGGACGGTGCGCGGGAGACGGACGAGGAGTCGCTGATCCGATTGCTGCTGGAACGCGAGGTCATCACGCCAAAGGCCGATGACGCCGTCTGCCGCCGCTACTACGACAGCAACGCGACGCGTTTCCGCAGCCCGGATCTGTTCGAACCGGCGCACATCCTGTTCAAGGCCCGCCGCGACGACGCGGATGCCTACGCCAAAGCCGAGGCTCAAGCTGCCGCGGTCCTGGCGAACCTCCAGCAGCATCCGGACAGGTTCGACAGTCTGGCGCGCAGCCTGTCCGACTGCCCGTCCGCGACGGAAGGCGGGCGGCTCGGACAGATCGTGCGGGGCGAGACGACCCCGGAGTTCGAGACTTTTCTGGTTGCAATGGAGCCCGGCCAAATCTGCCCAACACCGGTGCGCACGCGCTACGGTGTGCACGTGCTCCGTCTGGACCGCAGAATCGCGGGCGAGACCTTGCCGTTCGACTCTGTCCGCACCCGGATCGCCAGCTATCTCGAAGAGCGCACGTGGCGTCGCGCGGTCGCGCAATACGTCGCGCTGGTGGCGGGGCAGGCGCGGATCGCAGGGTTTGATCTGCCGGCCGCCACCTCGCCGCTCGTGCAATAGGAGGCGGGCATGCTCGGCAACATACTCGGCGCCCTAACGGATGCCACCTCGGCCGAGGAAGCCATGGCCGCGATCGCCGACCCTGGGTCATGGAGCGCGTCCGGCGGGGTGCTGCGGTGGAAGGTGTCAGCGTCGGCGCATTCGTGGCCAGCACAGTCCGCCAAATGCTCGACTACGCGGAGGAAGACGTCTGGCTGGATCTTCTCGGCCGGATGTCCGACTCCCCGCGCCCGGGCGTCGCTGCATTGGAGGCCATGCTGGCCCGCGCCTTTCCCGCACCGGCCGCCGCCGGAGTCGACCGACGTCTGTCATGAGCGTGATCGCGCCGCCATTCGGCGCCCCGGCCGAGGCGATCTCGTGCGAATTGCCTGGGGCCAGGCCCTACTGTCCGCAGCCACATGTTGAATGGTCCGCCGATCGCGGCGCCGCCGAGATTCACCGGATTGGCCCTGGCGGAACTCGCGGCACCCGTGCTGCTGAACAACTATCCGGATGCATGATCGCTACCCGGGCTATGACGTTCTCGCCATCGAGGTCGAAATATGCGCCCACTACCGGCACTAGTGTGCCACGGGCCGCCGTGATATCGGCATCTCATACCGGCGGCCCAAAATGATGACTCTTCCATCGTTTTGGGCGTCTGGTACCGCGCGCGGGGTTGGTGGGGCGGACGCCCAGGGATTTGGACGGTCTCAACTGTTTTCTCACAGCGTGACCCACCGCGCGCCTTCTTGAGATGATCGGACGCACGCCGCGATGAACCGGACACCGAGTGCACCGTCCGCGACGCTTGGGAACGCCACGTCGGGGGGAATTGGTTTCCCCCCGCGCGCGGCTACAATGGCGCGGGCGATTTCGGCGTAGAGGGTGGCGAAGCCTTCCAGATAGCCCTCCGGATGTCCCCCGGGGATGCGCGCGATGCGCGCCGCTTCCGGCTCCATTCCGGCGCCGCCACGCGTGAGCAGGCGCTTCGGCTGATCCGCCGGAGCGAACCATAGCCGGTCCGGTTCCTCCTGTGCCCATTCCAAGCCGCCGCGCTCGCCATAGACGCGCAGCTTCAGCGCATTCTCGTGCCCGTGCGCGACCTGGCTCGCCCACAGCATGCCACGCGCACCGCTCGCGAAGCGCAGCAGCACATGAGCATTGTCATCGATGCGGCGGCCGGGCACGAAGGTGGTGAGATCGCCAAGTGCCGACTGCGGCACCTGGCCGGTGACGAAGCAAGCAAGATGGAAGGCGTGGCTGCCGATATCGCCGATCGCACCGCCCGGCCCCGACAGCGCCGGATCGGTCCGCCAGGCCGCCTGTTTTTGCCCGGTCGCCTCCAGTGGTCCGGCCAGCCAGCCTTGCGGGTACTCCACCTGCACGACGCGCAGCGCGCCGAGATCGCCGCGCGCCACCATGGCGCGTGCCTGCCGCACCATCGGGTAGCCCGAGTAATTGTAGGTGACGGCGAAAATGCGTTGCATCGCTGCGGCGCGCTGCACCAAATCCTCGGCCTCGGCCACGCTTGTGGCGAGCGGTTTGTCGCAGATCACGTGGAAGCCGGCATCCAGTGCGGCGCTGGCAATCGGATGATGCAGATGGTTTGGCGTGACGATTGCCACCACCTCCATGCCATCGGCGCGCGCACGTTCTGCGGCGAACATCGCGGCATAGGACTCATAGCAGCGCGCCGGATCGAGGCCGAGCTCGGCACCCGAGTTGCGCGCCCGTTCGGGATCTGCGGACAGCGCGCCGCAGACCAGCGTATAAGCGTCATCCAGCCGTGCGGCGATGCGGTGCACGGCGCCGATGAATGCGCCCTGGCCGCCGCCGGCCATGCCGAGACGCACGCGGTGCCATGGCTCAACTCAGCCCGAGCATGCGGCGGTTCGCTGCATCATCCGTGCCCGCTGCGGCGAAGTCGTCGAACGCTTTCCCGGTCACCTCGATGATGTGGTCGCGGATAAACGGGGCGCCTTCGCGCGCGCCCTGCTCCGCCGACTTGATTGCGCACTCCCATTCGAGCACGGCCCAGCCGGCAAAGCCGTACTGCGCGAGCTTGGAGAAGATGCCGCGGAAATCCACCTGCCCGTCGCCGAGTGAACGGAACCGGCCGGCGCGGTCCGCCCAGGACTGGTAGCCACCATAGACGCCTTGCCGTGCGGTCGGATTGAACTCGGCGTCCTTCACATGGAACGCGCCGATGCGTTCATGATACAGGTCGATGAAGCCGAGATAGTCGAGCTGCTGCAGCACAAAATGGCTCGGATCGTACAGGATCTTGCAGCGCGGGTGATTGCCGACGCGCGCCAGGAACATCTCGAAGCTCGCGCCGTCGTGCAGGTCCTCGCCCGGATGGATCTCGAAGCACAGATTGACGCCGGCGGCATCGAACGCGTCGAGAATCGGCTTCCAGCGTGCGGCGAGCGTGTCGAACGCGGTCTCGATCAGGCCAGGCGGACGCTGCGGCCAGGGATACACATAGGGCCAGGCGAGCGCGCCGGAGAACGTTGCGTGCGCCGTCAGGCCCAGGCGTTGCGACGCGCGTGCCGCCTTCATCAACTGGTCCACGGCCCATTGCTGGCGTGCCGCGCGGTTGCCGCGCACCGCAGCCGGCGCAAAGCCATCGAACGCCTCGTCGTAGGCCGGATGTACCGCGACGAGCTGGCCCTGCAGATGCGTCGATAACTCGGTGAGCTGCATGCCGGCCTGCGCAAGTGTGGCCTTCACCTCGTCGCAATAGGCGTCGCTGTCCGCCGCCCGATCGAGGTCGAACAGGCGTCGGTCCCAGGAGGGAATCTGCACGCCTTTATAGCCAAGCGAAGCCGCCCATTCCGCAATCGTCTTCAGGCTGTTGAACGGTGCGATATCGCCGGCGAACTGCGCCAGGAAGATCGCCGGCCCGCGAATAGTCGTCATCGTCATGCGAACACCTCTTCGTCTGCGCCAAGTGGCAGCTTCTCCGGCCGGTCGCACAGCGTCTCGATGACGATATGCCGGCCCTCCAACGACGAACGCTCGAATGCGTCCAGCACTTCCAGCACGTGCAGCGCCAGCATGCCGTTGACGCGATGCGGGCGGCTGGCGCGAATTGCCGCCGCCATGTCCAGCAGACCGATGATGCGATAGTCCGCCACTTGTGCGCCGGTGCGCGTGGTGCGATTCGGAACGCCAAACGGATGCGCACTGATGTCGAGCGGCGTCCAGTCGCCGTCGCGGCGCGAGATCATCGGCTCGCCGCCAAAGAAGTTCGGATCGGGCACCAGGAGGCTGCCTTCGCTGCCATAGATCTCCAGTGGTACACGGCGATGTTTCCATACATCCCAGGAATGGCTCAGCGTGACGTTCGCACCGCTGGCGAAGCCGAGTATACCGTTCACCGTGGTCGGCACCTCAACCGTGATCGGCTGGCCGGCAAGCGGCTCGCTGGTAATCGTGCGCGTCTTGAACGCGATGGAGGTCTCGGCAGCAACGCGCGACACCGGGCCGAGCAGGTTCACCAGTTGCGTGACGTAATACGGCCCGAGGTCGTGAATCGGTCCACCACCGTGCTGGAAGAAGAACGCTGGGTTGGGGTGCCAGTGCTCCATACCGTGCGACAGCACCGCAGCGGCGCCGGCCACCGGGACGCCGATGCGGCCGGCGTCGATTGCATAGCGACAGGCCTGGTGCGCGGCGCCGAGGAACGTATCCGGTGCGCAGCCGACCCGCAGGCCTTTCGCGGTGGCCACCTGCATTACCGGCTTCGCCGTGGCAAAGCGCGAGGCGAGCGGCTTTTCAAGATAGACGTGCTTGCCCGCCTCGATGATCTGCAGCGACAGCGGTGCATGCGCGGCCGGAACAGTGAGGTTCACCACGATCTCGATATCGGGATCGGCGAGCAGCGCATCGACTGTAACCGCGTCCACGCCGTATTCATGGGCTTTAGCCTCGGCGGCGTCGGCGCGGATGTCGGCGACTGACTTCACCCGTACGAGCCGTGAGTGTGCAGCGCCGCGCAGATAGGCATCGCTGATATTGCCGCAGCCGATGATGCCGATGACAGTAGCCGGCATGCCGCTCAACGCCCCATTCCATTCAGATACGTGAAGCTGACGCGCGCGGAGCGGCCCGGATCGGAGGGCTTGTCGTGCTCCACCACCATCCAATGTGCGCCGCAGTCGCGGCAGAGCTGCCACAGCGATTTCCAGTCTAGCACGCCAGCGCCGACATCGGCCCAGCCGTCCTCGTCCAGCGCGGTCCCCTCAGGTGCGATATCTTTGACATGTGCAGACACCAGGCGATCGCGGTAGCGACGCAGCCACGTCGCCGGTTCCGCGCCGCCACGCACCAGCCAGGCGACGTCGGCCTGCCAGGTGAGTGGCGTGTCTTCCGCCTCAGCGAACATCAGCTCGAGCGCCGTCGTTGAACCGTCCTTCGGTTTCAGTTCCCAGTTATGATTGTGGTAGCCGAGTTGGATCCCTGCATCGGCGAAGCGCTGCGACAGTGCGCCTAGCTCGCGTCCCAGCGAGCGCCAGAAGGCGGCGTCTGCATCACGCTGCTCAGGCGGCACCGACGGCATGAACAGGTTCTCGAAGCCTAGCAGCTTGCAGGCGTCGATGATCGCCTGCGGTCGGTCGCGCAATGCGGCGAGGCTGACATGCGAGGAGGAGAAGCGCAGCCCGCGCGCGCCCACCTTCGCCTGTACCGTCGCCGCATCGTCAAGATACGAGCCGATGCCCTCGACGTAGCGGTAGCCTGCGGCCGCGACGGTATCCAGCGTATCGTCGAGGTCATTCAGTGAACGCAGTGTGTAGAGCTGTATGGACAGGACATCCGTCACGGGCATGGGTCGGTCTCCATCACACGCGTACGCCGGAGTTGATATCGAACAAATTGAGTCGCTGTTCGGGCAACAGGACTCGAAGCCGGTCGCCGGTGTTCAGCTTTGTCTCGGCCGGCAGTCGGATCGACAGCGGTCGTTGGTCGAGACGGGTCCAGGCCAACAGCTCGCTGCCCATCGGCTCGGTCTTTTCCACCGCCACATCATGTGCCCCCTCGGCGCTGAGAACGATATGCTCGGGGCGGATGCCAAGCTCGACCGGCATGGCGTGCTCGGGCTTACGAGCGAACGGATAGGACGCGAGCGACAGGCGCAGCGTATCCGTTTCGAACATCAGTCGGCCGCCATCCTGCACAATGCGACCGGGCAGGAAATTCATCGCCGGCGAGCCGACAAACGTCGCGACGGCGCGGTTGGCAGGACGCTGATAGATCTCTTGCGGCGAGCCGATCTGTTGGAACACGCGATCCTTCATTACCGCGATCCGATCGGCCAGAGTCAGTGCCTCGATCTGGTCGTGCGTCACGTAGATCGTCGAGGCACCGAGCCGCTGGTGCAGGCGCTTGATCTCGACCCGCAGTTCGGCACGCAGTTGCGCGTCGAGATTTGACAGGGGCCCGAGGCTAAGCACCTAGGCCGCCCGCGCATCCGCGGCCGCCCACAGCATGCCCCGCCGCACGATGGCGCTCATTTGTGGCACCTTGAACTCGGCCGAGACATGACCGAGCGAGGAATAGAACACGCGGCCCTTGCCGTAGCGCCGCTTCCAGACCACCGGGATCACCACCCCGTCAATCCACGGCGCGTGCGCACCAGAGAACGTCGTCGTCGCCAGCACCTCATTCGATGGATCGACGTGCATGTAATACTGCTCCGAGTGGTAGTCGAAGCTGTCGATCCCAGCCATCACCGGATCGTCGGGGCGCGTGATGTTCACCCGATAGTCGATCACACCGCCGGGATGGGCGACCCACTGGCCGCCACACATGAACTGGTATTCCGTGGCGTCGCGGAAGGCGTCGCACATACCGCCGTGGTAGCCGGCGAGGCCGACGCCGCCGCGCACGGCGGCGGTAAGGTTGGCAAGCTCCTCCTTCTCGATCTTCGACATCGTCATGATCGGCACGATCAGGCTGAGGTCCTTCAGCGCAGGGTCGGCGAAGGCTTCGGTGGAGGTCTCGCTCCAGACCTTGAAGCCGGACTCGCGCAGCATGGCGGCGATGATGTCGGCGCACTGGGCGGGCTCGTGCCCGTTCCAGCCGCCGGCGACAATGAGTGCTTCGCGCATCGGATTTCTCCTCTCTAGCTCAGCGGAACAAGCGCTGTGGGCCGCTCGACGCGGGTCTCGATCGCCACCTGCCGGCCGGTCTCGGCCGAGCGGCCGAACGCCTCCATCACTTCCAGCACGTGCAGCGCCAGGGCGCCGCTGGCGCGGTGCGGCTGGCCGGTGCGGATGGCACGGCCGAGATCGGCCGCCCCGATGCCGCGGTAGTTGCCGTCGGCATAGGGCGCGTCGACGGGGATCTCCTCCCACGTGCCCCCGGTGGGCAGCAGTTCGACCGGGCCGCCGAAGCGGTTGGGGTCGGGAACCAGCAGAGTGCCCAGAGTGCCGTAGAGCTCGATCGGCGTATGGCGATGGCCGGCTACGTCGAAGCTGGTGGTGACCTGCACGATGGCGCCGCAGGCGAAGCGGATTATGCCGGCGACATGGGTGGGCACCTCGACGGTGATGGTCTGCCCGCGCCGCGGCTCGCTGTCGATCTCGCGCGTCGCCCGCGGCGTGCTGACCATGCCGGCGACACTCTCCACCGGGCCGAGCAGATTGACCAACGCGGTGAGGTAGTACGGCCCCATGTCCAGCATCGGGCCACCACCGGCGTGGTAATAAAAATCCGGGTTCGGATGCCAACGTTCATGACCCGGGCACATGAACGTAGCGGTGCCGCCGACCGGCGTGCCGATCCGCCCTTCGTCCACCAGGCGCCGGCAGGTCTGATGACCGCCGCCCAAGAACGTGTCCGGCGCACAACCGACCAGCCGATTCGCCGCGCGGGCCGCCTGCATCAGCCGCGCGCCGTCGGCGAACCGGGTTGCGAGCGGCTTTTCCGAATGCACGTGCTTGCCCGCGGCAATGGCGGCAAGGCCGACCTCGAGATGCGATTTCGGCGTGGTGAGGTTGACGATCAACTCTATCCTGGGATCGGCGAGCAGGTCCTCGACGCTGCGCTGCGGTACGCCGAACTCGGCGGCGCGCGCGGCAGAAGCAGCGCCGTTGAGGTCAGCGACGCCGCGCACTTGCACCCCGGGAAAGCCCGGTAGAGCCTTGAGGTAGGCGGGCGAGATGTTGCCGCAGCCGATGATGCCGATGCCGATTGGCCCGGTGCTGTGGTTGCTCATGCGTTGATTGTCTCCGTTCTCGCCCGACTGTTCGGCGTCACCGGTCCGGTGGTTCCCCACGGCGCGCCATACAGCACCCGCAGCGCCACGCCGGCCGCGCCGCGCGCCCAGGCGGTGTCATCGAGCTCATCCACCACCAGGGTCGCAACGCCGCGCAGCCATGGCGGGAGCGTAACTTCGAGGGCAGCTCGCAGCGGCTCCATCAGCCGCGCGCCGAAGGCGAGCGTCGAGCCGGTGAGCACGACGCGCGCCGGCGCGAACAGCGTGATCAGGTTACCAATGGCGATGCCGAGCGCGACGCCGGCACGCGCCACCGTGTCCTGCAACCGGCCCTCCGCCGCGTCCTGCTGCTGCAGCGCCAGCGTCAGCCCGGTGCCGGCGCGGATGGCTTCGGCGAAGTCCGGCTCGGCCCGGAGCGTGTTGAGGATCGCGGCCTCGGAGGCGATATCGGCGAGGCGGGTGGTGTCGCGGCCGCAGCCGCCGACCACCAGGTCGCCGAGATGGAAGCTGATGCCGCGGGCACCGCGGAACAGCTGGCCGCCATGCATGACGCCCAGCCCCAGCGAATGGTCGATGGTGACGACGAGGAAGTCGTCGAGCTCTCGGCACTGGCGAAACCAGTGCTCGGCGACCGTGGCAGCGTTGCTGTCGCTTTCCACCAGCGTCGGCAGGTCGAGCCGGGAGCTGATGGCGGCGCCCAGGGGAACGTCGCGCTCGCGCAGGATCGGGCTGTAGCGGACGGTGCCAGTGGTATGCTCGGTAACACCCGGCAGCACGACGCAGACGCTGCTGACGGCGCCGAGCGCGAGCCCCGCATCGGCAACGCAGCGTCGCACCCCGTCCTCGACGAGATCGGCGATAACCATCGAGGTCTGGCGCTCGACGCGCACGGGAATGGCGAGGTCGGCCAACACGTCGCCCTGGAAGTCGGTCACCACGCAGACGATGCGCTGCGGCCCGAGCCTGACGCCGACGACGCGGGCGGCGTCGGGGTTGAGTTCCAGCATCACGCGCGGACGGCCGCGCTGGGCGGTGCGGATGCTGCCGATGGCGCGGGTTACGATCAGCCCGTCCTCGAGCAGGGATGCGGTGATGGCCGAGACGGTGGTGGAGCTGAGCTCGGTTGCAGCACAGATTTCGGTGCGCGAGATCGAGCCGTTGCGGCGGATGGCGTCGAGCACGTGAAACCGGTTGATGGCGCGCATCAATTCGGGATCGGCTGTCTTCATCGGCATGCCGAGAGGGGTTCGGGCCTATTATCGCGGATCATGTCGTAAATCTGAACGCATCCCCGGAAGACATCAAGCGCAGGCGAGACATCTGCTTGACGGTGCCGCCGACACGCGGCAATTTATTCCGAATACGGGAAAAAGGACAATCACCGTGCGGAGGATCAACGTCACCCCGATGGGCGTCCGGCTTGGGCGCCGCCCATTCCTGGCCGCCGCGGCGCTCGCCGCCATCGGCCGGCGGGCACTCATCACCCCGGCACGTGCCGCCGAAACGATGGTCCGCTGGCTGCACCTCGAAGTTAATCCGCAGATCCTGAAAATCTGGAACGATGCCGCCGCGGAGTTCCACGCGCAGCATGCCGACGCCGAGGTCAAGCTTCAGTTCCTGGAGAACGAGGCGTTCAAGGCCAAGCTGCCGACGCTGCTGCAGTCGCCTGACGCGCCGAGCATGTTCTACAGCTGGGGCGGCGGGGTGATGCGGGCGCAGATCGAAACCGGTGCGCTGCGCCCGGTGCAGATGGACGATGCCTGGAAGGCGCGGCTCAACCCAGCGGCGCTGGGCGCCTTTACCGACGGGGGCAAGACCTGGGGTGCGCCGCACCAGATGGCGCTGATGGACATCTACTACAACAAGGTGCTGTTCAAGAAGGCCGGGGTGGTCGCCGAGCAGATCAGGACCTGGGACGACCTGCTGGCCGCGGTGAAGGCGCTGAAGGCGGCCGGCGTCACGCCGATCGCGGTGGGCGGCGGCGACAAGTGGCCGATCATGCACTGGTGGGCGTATCTCGTGGTGCGCGCCGGCGGCCGGCAGGCGCTTGATGACGCCAAGGCCGGCAAGAATGGCGGCTTCAACGCCGCGGCGTTCGTCGAGGCCGGGCGGTTGCTGAAGCAGCTTGCCGACCTGAAGCCGTTCCAGCAGGGCTATCTCGGGGCCACCTTCCCGGACATGCTGGGCGCCTTCGGCGACGGGCGCGGTGCGATGATCCTCAGCTTCTCCGGCAGCTATGCGCGTCAGGCGCATGCCGCGGAGGACGGCAAGGGGATCGCGCACGACGATCTGGGCCTGTTCGCCTTCCCCAGTGTTGCCGGCGGCAAGGGCCAGCCCACCGACACCATGGGCGGCATCAACGCCTGGCTGGTGTCGCGCAACGCGCCGCCGCAGACCGACGCTTTCCTCAACCTGCTGACCAGCCTGAAATACCAGACCGCGACCGCGGCCACCGGCATCTACCTGCCCTCGGTTCCAGCCGCCAACTCGGCCATCACGGATACGCTGCTGCAGCAGCCCGCTGCCGAACTGGCGAAATCGACCTACCACCAGAACTACTTCGACCAGGACCTGGGGCCCGATGTCGGCCGCGTGCTGAACGACAAGACTACCGCGCTGGCGGCGGGAAGCATCACCCCCGAAGGTGTGGCCAAGCAGGTCGAGGAGGCGTGGAACCTCGCTCGTTGAGCGCCGCCGGCCTGGCCCTGCACGCTTCGGGCGGGCGGGGCCGACGCCCGAGCCGCCTCGCGCAACGGGTGTGGGGCACCGGGCCCGTGCTGGTACTGTTCTTGCCACCGGCGGCGCTGCTGTTCACCGTGCTGGTGGTGGTGCCGATCCTGCAAGCGGGCCGCTACAGCTTCTTCGACTGGAGCGGCTACGGACTGCCGACGCGTTTCGTCGGCTGGCGCAATTTCGAGCTGATCTGGCGCTTTCCGGCGTTCCGCCAGGCACTGTTCAACAACCTGCTGATCATCATCGTCTCGCTCGGCATCCAGTTGCCGATGGCGCTCGGGCTGGCCTCGCTGGTGGCCAGCCGCATCAGGGGCGCGCTGACCTTCCGCATGATCTTCTTCCTGCCGTACATCCTGGCCGATGTCGCTGCCGGGCTGATCTGGCGCTTCATGTTCGACGGCGATTACGGCCTGGCCGCGGCGATCGCGCATGCTTTGGGTCTGCCCGCACCGTACGTGCTGGCCGATCCCAACTGGGCGATGGTGGCGATCCTGGTCGTGATCGTGTGGAAGTATTTCGGCTTCCACATGATGCTGTTCATCGCCGGGCTGCAAGGCATCGACCAGGCGCTGCTCGATGCCGCCGCGATCGACGGCGCCAGCCGGCTGCAGCGCTTCCGCCATATCATCCTGCCGCTGCTGGTGCCGACGATCAGGCTGTCGGTGTTCTTCTCGGTGATCGGCTCGCTGCAACTTTTCGACATGATCATGCCGCTCACGAGGGGCGGCCCCGCGGACAGCACGCAGACGCTGGTGACGTTCCTATATACCTTCGGCATCATGCGCATGCGGGTGGGCTTCGGCAGTGCGGTGGGCGTGGTGTTGTTCGCGATCTGCGTGATCTTCGCCTTCAGCTATAAGCGGCTGGCGTTCCGTGATGACTGACGCCGCGGCGGCCTCCCCCGTCGGTCTGCTGCACGACCGAGGGGCACGCTCGCGCCACGCCGTGCGTTCGCGCGCGCTGGCGATGCTGGCGATGTACGCGGTGCTGACGGTAATGGCCTGCATCATCCTGGTACCGCTGCTCGCCACCCTGCTCGGCGGCTTCAAGACGCTGGGCGAGTTGCGCAGCAATCCGGTCTGGCTGCCGAAGCAGTGGCAATGGGGAAACTATCTCGGCATTCTGGGGAGCGCGCGCTACTGGGGGATGCTCGGCAATTCCATGCTCATCGCCGGTCTGACCGCCGCGCTGACACTGGTGGCCGGGTCGATGGCCGCCTTCACCTTCGCGCATGTGCGCTTCTTCGGGCGCGAGATGCTGCTGAACTATTTCCTGCTCGGGCTGATGTTCCCGGCCGCGACCGCGGTGCTGCCGCTGTTCATCCAGATTCGCGATTTCGGGCTGCTGGACACCTACTGGGGCGTGATCCTGCCGGAATCGGCCTTCGGGCTGGCGATGAGCATCCTGCTGTTCCGTGAATTCTTCCGCGCGGTGCCGACCGAATTGTTCGAGGCGGCGTTCGTGGACGGCTGCGGCTACATCCGCTTCTTCTTCTGTATGACGCTGCCTTTGTCCCGGCCAATCCTGGCGACCGTAGGGATCTTCAGCTTCGTGCGCAGCTGGAACAACTATCTGCTGCCGCTGATCATGCTGAACAGCGAGCCGAAATATCCCTGGCCGCTCGGCATCATGGTGTACCAGGGCGAGTTCAGCACCGAGTGGCAGCTCGTACTGGCCTTCGTGACGCTGACCATCCTGCCCGCCGTCATCGTCTTCTTCGCCGCACAGCGGCACATCGTCGCGGGGCTGACGGCAGGTGCGGTCAAGGGTTGACGGCGCCGGTCCATCCTCGCCCTTACCAATCCGGCGTGGCCGGTGAACCCGGTCACTACCATCGGCGTGCTGGCGTGGCGGTCAATTCCGACCCGACCATTGGGGCCCCATCCCGGTAGGGACGTGGGCCGGTCGATTGTGCGCGTGAAGAAGAACCGCAACGCCGACACAATGCCGTTCATGGTCGGCGTCGGCATGCCGGCATCGCGCTGTTCGATCTGAAATCGGCGCACGTCATCCGCCGTTGCTGTATCGGGTGATCGCCCGAGGAATGTCGCAGAGCGCCCCACGTCCCGAATGTAGTTGCGCTGCGTCTCTGGGGAGAACCGGCGCATGTTCATATCGTCGATCAGACGCTGGCGCAGCGGACTGATCGCAGCGGTGAGAATGGGCTCGTCCATCGGTCGGCTCCTCTTGGTTGAAGGAAGCCGAAATGCTCAGCCCGCACCGGGCCCCGCTCAAACGAAGTCCAGCCGCTGAGCGTCTACCTCTACCTCTACCTCTACATCAACACCGGCACCTCTCCCGAAGCGGGTTCGTTCAATGGCCAGCACTTGCCATTCGATCACCTAGCCTAAGTGCCGAAGAAGGGCGATCAGAGCTACCCAGCCAACGACGTAAACCATGTCTGATGTTGCATAGGAAGTAACCGTGGCATCCCCATGACACCCCATCGCAGTTGGGTGGAGAGCGGACGCGCGCGCAGGTGTCATCATTCGAGCATTCTCGGATTCTGCTCGATGCTCACGATTGACGCGTCAGTGAATCCCAACGCGGCGTTGATCTCACTGATTATCTGCCGCAATGCGTCCGCTCCGAGATGCGCGGGAACTGGTACGCGATCTTCGTTGCCGACGGCATTGCCAATTGCCAAGCCTTCCTTCGCGGCGATGCGGGCGACTGGGGCAGGCGCGCCAGCCAGTTCCTCGATCCTCGTCAGATCCCGCTGTTTGTTTGCATCCGTAACCGGTGCCAACGCTGCCCGTGCACTCTGTGATTCCGAAGCCTCATGATCGCGGGCGCTCTGGAGCATCGAGTCCATCTCTCCTGGAGAGGCGGATGGGATCGAGCCGGGAGCGGCGCCTTGCACGTGAGTGGCAGCCAGATCGCCCGCCATCGCGCTATTGGCCCGGAGGATGGCAGCGTCGGCACAGGCGGTCACGCTCGTGCCGGAAGCCACCGCTTCCCTGAATGCGTCCACGAGTGCAGACACTGCTGTGTTTCCGGTCGGTTCGCCATCCGGTCGCGCCCAGCCGTTCTCGATTGCATCGCGTATCGCGAGGATCCGTGCGGCGGAACTTTGCATCAAGTTGATTGCCGGCGGCCTCAGCACAACGGGCCGATTTAGTCGCATCGGTCCGTCTGGGTCCACCTGCGCATGGAACAGTTTCGCATAAATGCGGCGATTACCGAACACAATAATGGCCTCGCCTTCGATGAGACCACGCAGATCATTCCATTCGATGCGAGCAACGCGACGGATCTCCGCGTGTTGTGCCTCGTGATAGGTGCCCACGTCATTTGCATGATAGGACACCGCTTGCATGACGTTTGTGTCGCCGGCGGTCTGCTCGACATAGCGCCGCGTTTCGCTGCCTTCCTGAAGTCGCATCAGGATTTGGAAGTTGGCGTTGCCCAGCAACGAGTACATCGCTTCTCCGATGCGGGCACGCAAGCTCGCGACCTCCTGGAAGCCAAGATAGAACATGAATCCGAGACCACGGCCCTGCGCGATCATCTTGTCCATGCCAGGCACAACGTAATACCCGACCTCATCGAAGATGACAGGAAAGGGCGTCGGCGCCATCGACGCATTGTTCGCCACGATGTCCGCGTAGTCACCTTCAAGATTGCTCCCGAGTGTCTGCGCCATCATGTTGCGCAGCGCAGCAACAACGATGCGGCCGAGAGCGGCCGTCGTCTCGCCTGAATTCTCCAGCGACGGCAGGTTCACCACCAGAATGCGACGGTTAAGGACGATGTCGCGCATGTCGATGTCGCCAGTTTCGACCTTGAAAATGTGCCCGAGGCTGACGGCCAACTGGGTGAACGTGCTGGAGAAATGCATAGTGACAAAGCTGTGCTGCTTCGCCGGCTCGTCGGACTTTTGCTTGTTGTAAGGCAATGAAGGATCGTAGCCGCCCGTCTCACCGAGATACGCCCGCAACGGATAAAGGTACGCTTCAGGAATGTCGGACACATCGATCAACTCGACCTGCCCGGTTTCGACGTTCAAGCGCCGGAACTTCTTGTCGAGCGCGAGCAGAGCAATGCTTTGCAGCTCGGTCGCAAAACGGATCTTCTCGATGTCGATCGGCACGCCCTTGTTGTCGCGAAGCCAGACCAGAGCTGGCGTTAGTGCCCCCAGCAGTGCAATCGCTCGGGCCATGAAGACCTCGTTGCCGGTGGAATTGCCGACCCTGGGGCTGGCTTCGATCTGACTGGCCAGAAGCTCGCGAATGACGTCCGCGTTGCCTGAAGCAAAGGGATTGAAGGTGTTCGAGTGTTTGCCGCCGCTGGCGACCAGAAAATTCAGCACCAGCACATCGTCCTCGCGGCCGAACCGGCGTGCGAGGGCCATCACCTTGGCGTAGAGCTTGTTGTCGGCCTTGCCGTCGACAAAGATGAATCCGCTCGCGTGGGTCAGTGCATTCGAGGCGAGACTGAGCAACACTTCCGTCTTGCCAGCGCCAGTTGTGCCCGGGACCGCCACGTGCTGCCGTGCGTCTTCATTGCCGATCCACAACTCCTGCTGCGTCTTGTAGTCGTTGCCGATGTAGACAATTCCTTCGGCCATGCGGGGGCGACGCCTACCAGGCTGTGGATGGTTGTAGTCCTTCCGCCGGGCGCCCGCGGGCAGGCGCAACGGCAGGATCACGCGCCGCGTCAAAACCCAGACGCCATAAAGGACGGCGACAGGCGCCAACACATCGATGGTAGCGGGTTCGACCGCCGTGGTGATCGCTGCGGCCGCCAGGATTGCGCCCGAGGCCGGCCCCTTGAGGACGTCGGCGAAACGCGCGGCGCCGGTTCGGGCTTCCCGGTAAAGTTGCGCGCCAGTCTGCTCGTAACCTGCCTCTGGACCGTGCGTCTGGCGGTCGATCATGCCGGGATGGCCGCCATGCTCCGATTACGAAAGAGCATCACCGCTTTGTTCCGGTCGCGCCGGAGCGGCGAACAGCTGTGCATGCGCATTGTCCTCGGATTGGCACGAGGTGCTTTGCCCAGAAGGTATCGGAGCGGTGCCAACACAGCGCGTGACCTGCCAGCCAGATCGCGAAGCGCGACGCACTGGTCGCGCGTTGTCGGCACATGGTGTCGCTGTGAAATCATGGCTGCAAGCCGAACGGACTGACCTGGGTGTGGTTACCTGCGGCAGGTGCCGGGGTCGGCGTCACGGTTGGTCGCCCTTCCAACTCGTGTCGCAGCGAGGGTGGGATGCCGGGCATCTGCGGCGGGCCGACTTCCGGCGACGGGGCGGCGTAGGCGGCTCGAGTGGGCATCGGCGTTGGGCTACGTGAGGCCGCGATGTACCCACCAGCCGCGGCAACCATGGCCACAACGAGTGCCGTGACGGGCCCCACCCGGCGCGGGTGGGCCGTTGGTTGCGGGCATCCGGCCGAGAGCGGGGCTGCGGGCAGTGATGCGATCGACCGCAGCACGAGGGTGGGCAGGTCGGTGCCGTCGGGCTCGACATGCAGCGACACTCGGGTCATGTCGTCGGTGTAGATGACTATCATGACGGCTCCTCCGTCGCGGTACCGTGACCGACATCTTTCAACGCTGCGCGAATGGCGAGGGCAGCGCGGTCGATGGACGGAACGCGCAACGGCCGTCCCGCCTGGCACTCGGCCGCCCAGTGATCGCGCGCGCCTGCGGCCTCGACGCGTGGGTTCGGCATGGGTATGGCAGGCGCCTCTGCCCCGTCCGGGAAACCGAGCGAATGGAGTGCGTACCAGAGGCGGCGATCGATCAGCTTGAGAAAGTTGAACTGTGCAGGCGCCAGGATGCCGGCCTTGCTGCGCGCTTCGCAAAGCACACTCATCATCGCGGTGGCCGTGAACGCATGTCGGCCGGCAACAGCCAAACAGCCGTCGACCAGAGAGGGACGCGCCAGAATTGCCTCAGCGCGCTGCGCGACCGCCGGTGGGATGTCGAGGGCAGAGGGAGGACCGCTCGGATCCTTATGACGGTCGCGGGACAGGCTTCCGGCAATGTCGCCCAGGAATACCAAAGCCGCGTCACGCTGACGGGCCAATTGCAGCGCAAAGACGGCGAAGAGGCAGCGGACGTGGGGGGCCGCTCGTCGCGGGCCTTGCCACAGTGGTCCAAGTTGGGCGGTCAACTCGCGTCGTGCACCGTCTTCGTCAAAGGTTCCATCCGTCCGCCGGGCATAGCGTTCGATCCATTCGTAGACATGGAGTGCAGGATCGAGCGGTCGTGGCGGACCGCCGGCCAGGTGCACTGGGCGAAGGTCCCGCCGAACGAAGGCGCCGATCGAACCAAACACCTCCGCCTGGACCCGCATGAGGTGGGCGAGATCGAGCGTCCGTGTAAAGCGGCTGGGCGCCGCGCGCGTCAGGCAGAGAATGGCGAGTCCGCCAAGCCCGACGGCGACCGGGATTCGGAAGAACAACCCGACAAGATGACAGAGACGGAGCAGCGTCTTTGCCGACACATCAACCGGATTGAGCGCGAGTGCCTGCGCATCGAGCGTTCGGTATCGGTCAGTGAACAGGCCAACGAAACGCATCTGCCAATGTTTGACAGCGATAAGCTGGGCCGCGATCTGCGCGTGGTACCGGTACCAAAGAAACCAACCGCCAGCGATGAGCACAGCCACGATCAGCCCGAATGCAATCAAGCTGTCGTCGGACGATGATATTCGTTGTGTTGGAGCCTGGCCTTGCATCGGTCAGTTCCTTGCCGCCACCGCGGTATCCGCATGGTTGGCGTTGTGTTGGTTCGCTTGAAGCTGAAGAACCTGGCGCAGGACCTGCCTCAAATACGTTTCCTGATACCCAGGGTCGTGGGAGTGGTAGATGCCAACTCCCCGCCAGAAGTCGCAGCGCGCCTCGTCCAGTCCGAGCCGCAGAATCCAGGCACCGCCCTCGACGTTCGCGCAGAAATTGTCGCGCAGGGCTTCGAACGTATCGTCGATCGTGGCATGCCAATGCGCAGCGAGCTTCGGCAGCCATATTTCGTTGACCTGCATCGGACCCACATCCACAGTTCCATTGCTGTTCCCCGATACCTGTCCAAGGCGGCCACCTTCGACGTTCAGCAGGATAATCAATACCGTTGGCGGCAGGTGATGGATCGAGGCCGCCCCCAGAATGCAGCCTTCGATGACCGGTGCGGTTGCTGACGCTACAGCGCGTCGCGCGACCTCGGTTGGTGCGCTTTGAAATGACGAGGCATTCGCCGAACCCATCGTGGCAAGCAGCCCGACAGCGGTCGGCCAAAGGCGACGCATGAACCCGACCATCTCTCAGCGGCCTCCGAACGAAGGAGCGTAGCGGTGCCCGGCACTTTCTTCGGCTGCCAGGTCACGCTCGATCCCCCGCCAGAGTTGGTCGAAATCGTTGACCAGGATCATGTCCGGTCGCGCGACCTGTGCCATCGCCTCCATCATGGAGAGCATGACGCTGGAGAATGGTCCGCCGCTGACACCACGTGCGTGGAATCCCAACAGCGTCTCGGGATCACGCTGGAGATCAACACCGAAGCTTCTGCCGGTCGCCTCACGCCAAATCGTATCCGCAGCGACAAGAAACACCGGCAGCAGGCCCTCCGGCGCCGCTGCCAGACCCGGACTCACCTGGCAGGCTTGCCCGGTTGTTCGATCCAGCATCGCTACGGATCGGTCGCCCTGTGACAACAGGGTTTCCAGTGTTCGGCTGACCGCGGCGAGATTGACGCGCCACTGCATCAGGCAAACCTCCGCTTCTTCCAGGTTGGAATGGCGGGCCGGCGTCGCCCGACGATCCAGCGCCGGAGCGTGCGGATCGCCGCAGGGAAGGTCAGGCCGAACCATTCGAGCACTGCGAACACCACAATGCCCGCGATCGCCAGATAGAAGGTCCACATTCGGATGTGCACGAGCACAACCATCACCGGGATGAGCGCACGGGCATCGGCCACGTAGATCCGGATCGGCAGCATGGTGTTACGCCACATCGAACACATCTCTCAGCTCGGTCCGCACCGTCGCTTCGGTGATGCGACCCTCGTCGAGTGCGCGACGTGCGGCGACTGCAAAGCTCTGCCCCTCGTGTTCCAGCAGCTCGTCGATGAGACCGGGCCAGCGATCAGGTTCGGTTTCCGACAGGCGACGACGAATGCGGCGGTTGAAGACGAGGAATTCGCGGAGCGCCGTCCGTGTGCCATCCGTCGATTGCACCAGCCGCTGGTTCACGACGAGACGAAGGGTCTGGGCGATTGCGACAGTGAGAGCCTTGCGCTTCTCCACCGGACAGAGGCTCACAATGCGCTGGATCGTCTCCGAGAGCGTACCGGCATGGATCGATGAATAGACGGCGTGCGAGGTGAGGGCGGCGTCGGCCGCCGCGCTCATCGTTTCGGCGTCGCGGCACTCGCCGATAATGATCACGTCGCCAGCGCGGCGCATGCCATTGCGCAAGGCCGCCTCGAAAGTCGCGATGTGACGCGGCACCTCGCTCTGGCTGATCATCGCCGTCGGGCCACGAATGTCGTCGAAAAGGAATTCTATCGGCGCCGAATATTCAAGGATGGCGCAGTGGCTCTGTGGGTCTTCGAGTCGCTGGCGCGTCATGCCGGCCATGAGCGTGCTCTTGCCGTTGCCGGTGCCGCCAGCAATCAGTACCAACCCTTCGTGCGGCATACAGGCCTCGACGATCGCCTGCTCAACCTGCTGTTCCTGGAGGCTCTTGACTTTATTGGGCAGCGCGCGCGCGACGACGGCGCCACCATCAGCACCGCGGCTGAGGACGGCTGTCGCATTCACGCGGAAGCGCATGCGCGTCCGGCGGTCGGGTTCAACTTCGTAAGACACGTCGAAGTCTTCACCACCTTTCAGCCGGGCTTGGCCGTCAGCGCCATAGAGCTTGTTGACCGCTTCCTCGATCTCGCTTTCGGTCAGGGCGCGTCGTGTCACTTGCTGCAACCGGCCGTGAATCTGGATGCGCGCCGGTTCATGGGTTTGCAGCCGAATGTCCGAGGCGTTCTTCCGGAAGGCCCAGACAAACAGCGCGTCGAGGCTGTCTCCCGTGAAGCGTGCCCTTTCGTCAGGCGAGAACGCTTCCTCGCTGAGAAACTCGACGCGCGTGATTTGGTTCATGGCGTGGCACCGATGGGTCCGCCTGCCTCGCCGGCACCGGCGCGCCATTGGTTACGCCGCGGGTTGAGGCCTGGTTGGTCGGTGATGCGGACGGTGGTGTTGTTCACACGCATCATATCCCGACCGCCCTCGACGGCGCTGCGCGCGAAAGCAACGCGCGGTTCTTCGACCAGGCGGCGGCGCAGCAATACGCGAAAGCGCGCCATGCCAACGATGTCACGTTGCAGGCGTGACAGATCGGAGAGGAATATTTCGACGGCCTGTTTCTCGCCGTCGCTCCATCCCTCCGCAACCCATTTGTTCCAGGTACTCGACTTCCTGCCTGCTGCGCGGTCGCAGGTCGTCGGGTGGCGGCGTCGGGCTGGTCCATGTGCGAACCAGATAGCTGCGCCAATTGGGTGGCGCCGAAGCAAGCTGCGCCTAACGCGTGATTTGGTAGATACGGCCGGTCTCGCGCGCGCTCTGCCCGCCGTTGCCCAGCGCGAAGGCAAGCTGCGCCTCGGTTACAACGGGCGGCCGGATCAATGTCTGGCCACCGCCGACGGACACAACAAGGCCAGAGAAATCGAAGGTGTGATCGAGCTGCGCCTGATAGCGACGAAGCATCTCGTTGATGGCGAAGCTCCGTGCGGCCAAGCCGCCCCGCGCACCGTAAGACAGCGCGGCTTCGCGCAAGGCCTCGCCCCGTGGCCCGCTCAGTCCCTGGTCCGGATTGAAGCCCGGCCTGGCGGCCTGCAGCGTCTCCAGCGATGGCGGAGGCACACCGCCGACGACCTGCGGATCGACGGTCGCACCCGTGATCGGGTTGTTGATCGGATTGCCGAGGAGGTGTGCGGCCTGATCCACTTGGCTCGGTGACGGCGCTGGTGGCACCGGCATGCTGACGAGCGTTCCCTGCGCACGCGCGCGACTGAATGGGGCAAGGGGAAGCGTACCCAGGATCGTCGCCACGCACAGCACGGCGCAGAGGCGATGCTTACACATGGTGGTCGACCTCAACCACATGATGGTCCGGATCGACGAGAACGGTCGCGCTGGCACCTGCGGCGTTTCCAAGCGCCTGGAAGGCCGCGAGCACGTTGACGTTGGACAGGTTGACCGCGACTGCCACGGGCTTTCCGGCACTCGGCCCCGTGACGGTCACATGGTAACCGATTTGATCAGCGAGCGTCCTCACGCCAGTGTCGAGCGGTCCGTTCCACGCGAACGATACCGGCCTGTTCAATTCTGCGGCCGTTACCGACTGCTGCGCCGGTGCGGGCGTTGGGCTGATGCCGTTCAACTCCGCCATCGCCGCATCGACGTCGCTCATGCTTTTCTGGAGCGCGAGCTCTGCGTTTGGCATTCCCGTGGCTGCCACGTCGGGTGGAATTTTCGTCAGTCCCGCACACCCCGCTAACAGCGCGATCAAGGTAAAGCCGCACTGAACCCTAAGTGGTATCGGCATGGTGATCCCTTCCCGTTGGGATCAGACTAGCCCGACTTTCGCTACTCGACGGCGAGAATCGTCCAGAGCGCTGATTTTCCGTAGTAGGAGCGGCCAAGGTCGGCACCACAGTGCGGGCGGTCATACTGATCGTGGAACGTCAGCCGCGATGACCCTCGGCGGCGACTGGGCGGGCAGGCTGATCTTCAGCCGTTGGAGCAGAATGGCCTGATCCACCTCCGGTTCGGTGTAGCGAGACAGTATGACGGTGCGGCCATCCGTGGTCGGCAGTTGCACATCGACCATCTGGATCGCTGCCATCTTGTCCAGCACCGACCGCGGTGTCAGTCCCGGTGCCAGTGATCGCAGCCGCTGCTTCAGCGTGACCTGCAGGCAGTAGGCCAGGAAGGCGACAAAGATGTGCGCCTCGATGCGCTCGTCGGTCTGGTGGTAGATCGGGCGGATCGCCAAGTCTCCCTTAAGTTCCTTGAACGCCTGCTCCACTTCGACCAGTTGCAGGTAGAACGCCCAGAGCTGCGCCGGATCGCCGCCCGTCACATTCGACCGCAACAGGTAACTGCCTTCCCGACGGCGCGCCTCGCGCAGCTTCGGCCAGTTCAGTCTGAAGCACCTAAGCGAATGGAGCGCGGGAATCATCCAATGGGATCTACGGGCTACGGGAAGGGGCGCGTGAGCTATCGGCGCGATCGACCGGTTCTACCGCAACTGGGTGTATTCAGGCCGGCCTGGGTAATTCGGACTCTGCAAGCTCGACGCGCAATCAACAGGATTGCACAAGGAGTGGCACTCCCGCAGTGGCCAGGGCAAATAGCCAGTCTTGGCCGAATTCGGAATGGCGCCTCTCGTGTGTCCAAAGGTGTGAGCATACACGAAGGCAGCCGACCGTTTCGGCAGATAGTGGCCGAAGCGGCCTTAAACAGTGGGGCTGCACAAAAAGCCACATCGGCGAGGAAATCGACGGCTAGCCGCTCGTCCGGTTGCTGACGAGCGGACCAGTCTGCCTGCACGCCGCAAGGGGCTGCTTGCCATAATGGGGCCTTATGCGTCCGGGTGGTGGCTGCCGCCTAGTGGCGCACACGGCGACGCACAGCCACAAGTCGGAGCGGGCGCTTCCGGGGCCGCGTCTTGCACATACGGTTCTCCGGACGACAGGGCATGTTCGGCACGCGCCAGTTCGCGGCCGAGATAGGCGGCATGGTCCGAGCGAGAGATGAGATTGCGCTCAATCGCCGTCATGTAGAGGTCGGCAGCGGCGTGACCTTCGATGATGGTGCCGAGCACGCCGTTGTTGGCGTAGTGCTCAAGCGAGAGCAAGCCGCGAGCGTAGTCCGGGAAGATCACGAAATATCCTGTTGGGTCCGATATCATGCGGGCGGGAACGCTGCCGCGCACAGGTTCCAGCGCATCGCTGTCCGCGAACGGCGGGGCCATTCCCGGATCACGCCCGGCACAGCTTTGCACGGCGGCGAGAATTTCCGCCGGTTCAGTCACACCAACCAGATCGATCACTTCCCGCGTGCGCCGGAAATGCTCAACAGCGGCGCTACCGAGATTGCGCAGCACTGGCCGCTTGCCCTTCGCTCCGATGATGCACTCGCGATCATCGATGCCGTCGCGGGAAAGCGCCACAAGCGACTGGCCGGGCAAATGACCAATCACCTGACGGCTATCCAAGCCACACACGACGACAAAACGGATATGCGGATTGGAGATCACGTTCGCGATCAGCCGCTCGATACCCAAATTCTCGGTGTGCAAGGTGCCGACGACCGCTAGTCCGGCGGGCGCGGCGCGAGCGATGGCGGTAGCCAATTCATCGTCGTTGAGCGTGCATACCGCTACGGGCGCTTGATAGTGCAGAACGCGATAAGCGCCCGGTAGTGGCGGCCAGCCATGCCGTTCTTCGACGGCATCGGTTGGACAGGCGGTAACGGCGGTGAGATCGAGCGCGCCGCCCGCCGCCAGATCGTTCAGGGCGACAGCCGGAAAGCAGACGTCGCAGCCGAGGCATTCATATCGCTGAGGCAGCAGATTTTCACGCGCCGCAGCAAGCGCGGCATCGGCGGCGGTGCTGAGGCCGGCTACGGCCGGTCCCTGTTCAATGGTATCCAGCGCGTGACGCAGGCAGCCACATGCCCAGCACTTCCGCGCCTTCGCCGCCGCGTGCAGCATCTCCGCCGCATGGTCCAATCCGCTGGCCATGCCGACCACCTCTGGCATGTCAGGTTCTCCGCCCGGAATTTTTCCCTGATCCGAAAACCACTAGGGCGCATTGACCTGGATCAATCCTGCGCCGCCGCGATGCGTTGCATGGCTACGCAGCGGCGGCATGTTTCCATGCGGCCCGGCCTTCCGTCAGTCCGTAATAGACGATGACCAACCCGGCGAACGGGTCAGCCCACCACCATCCGAAAAGCGCATTAAGGCCGATGCCGATCAATACCGCACCGGCGAGTGCAGCATCAATTAGGGTGACGCGGGCCTCAGTGGTGAGGACGGGATTGCCGAGCTGACCGCCCGTAACCGACTTCCCCCACGCCAGCAGCAGCATAACGGCGCACGTTACCCCGAGCCAGACAATACCAACGAGTGACGGTGCAGGATGCGCGTTTGCCAACAGTGTCCAGCCGGATTGGAGGAGAACGTAGGTTGCCAGTGCGAAGAAGGCCGCGCCGATTAGCTTGAGTGCCAAACTCTCCCGGCCCTGCTCGATCCCCTTAAGCTGCCAGACGACGACGACCGACGCGAAAATCTCTATGGCGCTATCAAGTCCGAAACCGGCAAGAGCCGTCGAACCGGTCCGCACGGCGGCGATCAGGGTAATAATGGTGCCGATAATGTTCCACCCAAGCGTTGCGTATTCGAGCCAGAGGCCACGTCGAAGCAGTGCGTCCATTTGCAGCATGGTATGTGAACCGCTTCCACCCGTCTCTACTTGAGATGCAAATTCGAAAACCTCGCAGCAGCCCATTCCGCTATTTGTGTCGCCAGACCTTGACCGCTGAAAGCACCAGAATGACCGCGAGCAGGGGCAACAGCACGGTATTTGGAACCAGTCCAAGCAGCCGACTGCCGATAAAGCTGCCAACGATTGAACCCGTCGCCATCACCAGCACGAAGCGGCGGTTCTCACCGAGGACGGTAAAGCTGCGATCCCGGCTGTAGCGGGCAAAACCAACCAGCATTGTCGGAAGGCTCACCGCGAGCGAAAGGCTACCGGCCAGCTTGATGTCGGCACCAAACAGTAGGACGAGAGTCGGAATCAGCAACTCGCCCCCTGCCACACCGAGCAGCGCGGCGACGACACCAATCATGAACCCGGCGACGACGCCCACCACCATTTGCACCGCGCCGGTCAGCATGGCCCCTGTCGCCGTCACGTCGTGGCCCATCATCAAGACAATGGCGATGAGAAAGAGCATGACGGCGATGATACGGTAGAGCGTCTTTGATGCGAGCTTGGTTGCCCACCCGGCACCGAACCACGCGCCGAGCAGACTTCCGGCGAGAAGGTTGGCGATGATCGGCCAATGCGCCGCGACGCTGGAAAAGGGAACCGCTGCCATACGGAAAGGCAAGGCGGAAGCGACGACAACGAGGCTCATGGCCTTGTTGAGAATCACTGCTTGCAGGGCGGCGAACTGGAAAATCCCTATCAGCAGGGGCAAGCGAAATTCCGCGCCACCTAACCCAATCAGGCCGCCGAGAGCACCGATGATTGCTCCGCCACTAAACGCAGCAGGAGCGCGCCGCGCGGCGGGAGAAACGAAGGAAGGCGCGAGCATGGCATCTCCGACGCGTTATGTCCTGCTGACCATACTGCCTGACCGCCCATAAGCCACTCCCCGCCTGTCGATGCATAAATCAGGCAATCGCACGGTCACGCGGCATTAAATCATGCCGCTTTTTCGCTGCATTAATCAGGTGCAGAATTGGCGCGGGCCACGCAAAGCAGCCGACGAGGGGTGAGCACGGGCGTTTGCGTGCGGTGAAGCCCATATCAGGGCGATGCAGGCGACGCGCGATTCAGAGGGAATGAAGTGACGCCGGAGGTTCAGGCGGTGCAGGACGAGGTGGCGGCGCTGACGCTACGGGTGGCGCAACCCCTGATCTGGCATGACCGCACGGAGAGATGGCCGAACGACTGGACGGAGCGACCTGCTTTTTCCTGCGGTTCGACAGCGGAATTATCAGCGTCACTGCCAATCATGTCGTAAGCGCCTTCGAGAGCGCCGTGGCGGGCAATGCGAACACGGTTTGCCGGTTGCGCAATTCGCCTGGCTTCGATCTGTTGGGCGCGATCATTGCGCGGGATGCGGCGCGGGACATCGCAATCTTCGCGGCGCCCTGCACGCTCTTATCGCAGATCGACGCCATACCGCTCGATTGCCGGGGGAGCTGGCCGCCGTCGGAGCCACGGCACTTATGGCTACTCAGCGCCTGCGGTTTCCCCGAATCAATGCGGATCACGAGGCCCGACCTCTCTGCCGTATTTCAGGCGTCGGGCGCGCTGGCCGCCGTCGAACGCGTCACGCGGGACGAGATTCTGATTGCCTACGACCCGGCTATTGTCAAACCGGTCACTTGGGCACCCCGTCCTTCCGCCAGTGGGTTTCAACATGAGCGGATGCAGCGGCGGGCCTGTTCTCGTGCATGGTGACCGGAACGGCCTGCATCGCTGGTTTCCTGTGGGGTTGATCGCCGAAGGGCCGAAGGAGCAGCAGAAACAGGGTGCCGCTGCAGAGTTTGACATGATCCGTCTGCGCCGATGCCATGGTTGCTGAACGTCCAGTTCTGGGATGACGTGATCGGCCGAGCATGTTTGTCATGGGCGCAGAGCGGTCGCCTGGGCTTGCGTCCGTCGACTTCCACCTCAGGAACCGGCAAAGCGTATCCTGATGTGAAAACTGCTCCTCGGCTCGTAGTTGTTATGTCGAGTGGATCGACTTCAGTTG
>CAVOKY010000009.1:0-392401 GCA_963696645.1 uncultured Alphaproteobacteria bacterium | reverse complement strand
TAACAGCCCAGGTCATCCTCGCGAAGGGAGCTGTTGACAGGTCACGGGTGAGTACAAGTCAACGTGTCGATGGCACCGCCCGCCGACCCGTCCGGCCGAGATTACGCCACGCCTGCGGCTGGCGGCGATGCAGTCATTGCCGCATTGCAGGCGGAGATAACCGTGCTTCGCGCTGAGAATTCGGCCCTGACGAAGCGGCTGACGGAATTGGAGCGCCGTCTTGGGCTGAACAGCAGCAACAGCGGCAAGCCACCGTCGAGCGACGGGCTGAAAAAGCCGCCGCGGGTCAGCAGCCTGCGCGAACCGTCAGGCAAGAAGACCGGCGGCCAGAAGGGGCATCCTGGCACGACGCTTTGCCGGGTTGAAAAGCCCGATGCCACGATCGAGCATTATCCAGAAGCCTGCGCTGCGTGCGGTGAGCCTTTGACCACGGCGATGGCGAGCGGCCATGTTTCCCGGCAGGTGTTCGATCTGCCGGAACCGAGGCCGCTGCTCGTTACCGAGCACCGCGCCTATTGCTGCCGTTGCGCGGCCTGCGGCACGCAGACGCGGGCGGCATTTCCCGAGGGCGTTGCCGCGCCGGCGCAATATGGCAAGCGGATCGGCGCATTTGTGCTCTATCTGCTGCACTACCAGTTGCTGCCCGAGAAGCGTCTGGCCGAACTCATGGCACATCTCTTCGGTGTGCATCTGGTCACCGCGACCATCGCCCGGATCAGCCAGGATTGTGCGGGGCAATTCCAGGGCTTTGCCGATGCCGTGCGCGACCACGTCGCGGCGGCACCTGTCAAGCACATGGACGAAACCGGCTTCCGGATTGGCGGCAAGACGCAGTGGCTGCACATCGCCTCGACCATCTGGCTCACTTTCTACCGTGTCTCGCCGCGGCGTGGCAGCCTGCTGGCACATGTCACGGGCATTGTCGTGCACGACCACTGGAAGCCGGTACTACACCCTGAAAGGCGTGCTGCACGCGTTGTGCAACGCGCATCATCTGCGCGAACTGAAGGCGCTGGTCGAGATCGAGAAGGAAGACTGGGCGCACAAGATGCAACGCCTGTTACGACGCGCCTGCCACGCAACGAACCTCGCGCGCGAGCGGGGCGTCGCACTGAAGCCGGGTCTGATTGGGCTGATCGAGCGTCGTTACGACCTGATCCTCGCGCAAGGCTTTGTGTTCCATGAGGCACAGCCCACACTGATCCCTGCCGAGGTCAAGGCCAGGCGTCGTGGCCGCCGGCCCCGGCGGGTTGGCCACAACCTCCTGCTGCGCCTCAGCACCCGTAAGCGGGACGTGCTCCGCTTTCTCATCGATCCGTTGGTGCCCTTTACCAACAACCTCGCCGAGCGCGACGGGCGGATGATGAAATTGCGCCAGAAGATCTCCGGCGGATTCCGTTCCGAGCAAGGCGCCAACGAGTTCGCCGTGATACGCTCGCTCCTCTCAACCGCAAGGAAGCAGGGTTGGGACATGCTCATGGCTCTGACCAGCGAACCCGGCCATTTGATCGCCGATCTGCGCGTGGGTTGACCCGTTCGGCTACCTAGGCAGTAACGAAAAAAAGAACCAAAAAACTATCGATCCTTTAAGGTGGCGTGCGATCGAACACCGCTGCGAAGGAACAAGAGTTTTTTGCTTCTTTGCAAAAAAGAAGTGCTTGCCTTCCGAGCGATGACGGGAATGTGCGGCGGTCGCTGCATCCGGGGCTTGCCAGGAAACGCGTCGCGGTTTAGTTAAGTGTATGCTTAGCCAATCGATGCCGCTCGATCGCATGTTCCACGCGCTCGCCGACCCAACTCGCCGCGCCATGGTGGAGCGGTTGAGCCGAGGGCCGAGTTCGGTCAGCGAACTCGCCCGGCCACTTGCCATGTCGCTGCCGGCGGTGGTCCAGCACCTGCATGTCTTGCAGGTGAGCGGGCTGGTGCGGTCGGAAAAGATCGGGCGCGTGCGTACGTGCCGGCTCGAACCCAAGGCATTGCGAACGGCCGAGAGCTGGATCAGTGCGCGGCGCTCACAGTGGGAGCGTCACCTCGACCGGCTCGGCGATTACCTTGCCAGGCAGCCCGAAGCACCAACTGGACGGAGCAGGCCATGACGACACGATCAGTGACCCACGACACCTTCGTCATCGAACGCGTGTACGACGCCCCGCCGGCCCGCGTGTTTGCCGCCTGGGCCACGTCTGAGGGCAAGGCAAGCTGGTTCGTCGGCCCGGAGGGTTGGACGCAGGTTGAACGCGTATTCGATTTTCGGGTGGGCCCCCTAGCAGCCTGTCGGACTTAACGCGACGCGGAAGCGGGCGGTAGAATCGGCGCACACGATTGGCACTGCCGGACCCCCGTCTCATGAGCAACTTCCGCCCGACCAACCGCGACATGGACGTCCTGATGCCGCCATCGGTCGATGAGTGGCTGCCGCAACGCCACCTCGCGCGGTTCGTTGTGGAAGTGATCGAGGGACTGGACCTGCGGGCAATGACCGGCAGCTACCGGGGCTCGGGCGAGGCATCCTACCACCCTCGGCTGCTGTTGGGCCTTATCATCTACGGCTACGCGACCGGGGTGTTTTCCAGCCGCAACCTGGAACGGGCGACGCATGATTCGGTGGCGTTCCGCTTCATCGCCGCCAACGAGCATCCCGACCACGACACCATCGCCACGTTCCGCCGCCGCTTCCTGCCGCAGATCGAGGCGCTGTTCGTGCAGGTGCTCGGTGTGGCCCGCGAGATGGGGGTGTTGAAGCTCGGCACGGTGGCGCTGGATGGCACCAAGATCCACGCCAACGCCAGCCGCCACAGCGCGCTGTCGTACGAGCACGCCAGCAAGATCGAGGCACAGTTGAAGGCCGAAGTGGCTGATCTGCTGGGTAAGGCGGAGGCGGCTGATCAGGCGGATGTGCCGGACGGGATGCAGGGTCCCGAGGAACTGGCGCGGCGCGAGAAGCGGCTGGCCGGGATCGCTCGCGCCAAGGCGGTGATCGAGGCGCGGGCGAAGGAACGCCATGCGCGCGAGCGAGCCGAATTTGAGGCCAGGATGGCGGAGCGTGAGGCGAAGGTGACGCAGACAGGCAAGAAGCCCCGCGGTCGCGTACCGCAGCCGCCGATCGAGGGCCCGCTGCCGACCGATCAGGTCAATCTGACGGACGAGGAATCGCGGATCATGCCGGTGGCCGGCGGAGGGTTCGAGCAGTGCTACAACGCCCAGGCAGCGGTGGCAGCGGACAGCCTACTGGTGGTGGCCGCCGATGTGGTGCAGGCGCCGAACGACAAACAGCAGCTTGAGCCGATGCTGGGCAAGCTGGCCGCACTGCCCGGCGAACTGGGCAAGGTTGGCGCGTTGCTTGCCGACAACGGGTATTTCAGCGAGGGCAACGTGAACGCCTGTGCCGACGCCGGGATCGAGCCGGTGATCGCGATGGGGCGTGAAGCGCATCATCCTGCGCTGGCTGAACGTTTCGCAGACGATCCTGCGGCGCCGGTAGACCCCACGCCGGTTGAGGCAATGGGCCATCGGCTCCAGACGAAAGAGGGCAAGAAGCTCTACGCGCTGCGTAAACAGAACTCCCGAACCTGTGTTCGGGATCATCAAGTCGGTGCTCGGGTTCCGCCAGTTCCTGCTGCGCGGACTGGACAAGGTGCACGGCGAATGGAACCTCGTGACCATGGCGTGGAACGTGAAACGGATGTTCGCCCTGGCAGGGGCGAACTGAGCCGCATCGCGCCAATCGTGATCCATTTCGGCGTGTTCGCGCGCGGCCAACCTTGCGTTGGAATGGCCCGCGTGAAGTCAAGCGTGAAAGTCGAATCCCTGCTCCGCGTCAAGCGGCGTAGTGGCTGGAAATGCAACGCGCCGACGATGATTTCCTAATTTCCGGCAAATCAACTCCGACAGGCTGCTAGACGAAGCTATAGCGCTCTGAATGGTACTTCGCCAAGGGGACATTCATCTCGCTGAGAGTCTGCTCAATCGCATCCATCATCACGTTCGGCCCGCAGATGAAATACTCGTGTTCGCCGAAAGGTGGTGGCAGATGGCGCTTGAGTATCTCGGCAGTTATGAACCCCTGCTCGCCCGTCCAACCGCAGGGTGGATTTGCCAGTACGTGGACGACCGTCAGATCGAGCCTCGCCTTCAACGCTTCCAGTTCCTCACGGAAGGTTATCGATTTCCAGTCCCTGCTGCCGTAGAGCAGAATCACGGGCCGTTTTTCGCCCCGGTCAGCAAACGTGCGGATCAGGCTCATCATCGGCGTCACGCCGACGCCACCGGCGATCAACACGTGCATATCCGTCGGATTGCCGGCGGTGAACGCACCGTACGGCCCATCGAGGTAGACGCGCTTCCCTACCGGTACTTTATGGATTGTGCTCGTGAAGTCGCCCAGCTCCCTGATCGACATCTCTACCCGCCCGTCTGAAGCATTGGCGCTAGATGAGAAGGAGAACGGGTGCCCGGTAATTCTGAAAGGACTTCCCCACGCCGTCAGCCAGCCAAATTGGCCAGGGCTGAAGCGGAAGCCCGCATGGCCATCAGGCTGCATCACCAGCGTCCAGGTATCACCACGTTCCTTGCGAACTTCAGCGACGCGGTACGGCCGACGAAGCAGGAACAGTGGTTTGACGATACGCACGTAAAGCAGCAGCCCGACCCAGAAGATTGTCAGGCCGATCCACAACACCCGCTTCCATGGGTCTACCAGATAGAAACCCCATCCTACCATGTGTAGGATCCCCGCCGTGACGGCGACGACCGCGAGCAAGATGTGGGTGAGGTGCCAAGTCTCGTACCGGATACTCAATTTCTGGCGCCACAGAGCCATCACAACCAGGGCGATAAGCGAATAGATCGATAGGGCGGCGAAGCGGGCTCGCCAAGGCGCTTGCAGGGAATTCAGGAGTGCAAGCAATTCCGGCCGGACGATAAACAGGATGAGCGGATGCGCTATGACGAGACTGACGGCTATCAGCGATATCTGACGGTGAAAGTGATAGATGACATCTTCGCCCCATGGTTGGGTGACATAGCGGAAACGCGCCGTGAGGCCGAATTGCAGGCCCATCATCGCCAGGCCGGAGTAACCGATCGCGACCGAGAACTCTGTCCAGAAATCGCGCGATGGCGGCAATGAACCTCCCAGGAGCGCGAACAATGGGGCGAGAATGAAGAGCAGATATAAAATCAGCCAAATGGCCCCACGCGCCGTATAAAGAAGCATCGAATGACTCGCCTCCCGGCAACACTCCACACGCATTTGCCACCATAGGGTCGCTGCGGCGTCTGTGGAATGACCCGCGCGTCTCGAGCATTACCAGGCTGGCCGCTCTTTCGGTTCTTGCGCCGTTCAGTTCGGCAAATCGCGGCCATCAATACCAGCACTCAAGCTGTTGCCAGGACAGCAAGAACAATCGCGATTTTCCGCATATGCCGCCAGCGACCTTGCAGGATCAGCGCAGGATCAGCACCCTGCGCCAGGACCTTCGAAGCCTGGGCCTAGGTGCCGTTCGGAGACCGGCTCTGGGAAAAATCGGACGGTGCTTCGCCGCAAGTTGCGGCGCGGTCCTGAAGACAGATGTCGGCAGGCCGAAGATCGCGCCGCAAGAGTCGCTTGCGGAGCTTTGATTCGCGTACCACGCGGCCATTACGTGCGGTTTTTTCGACTGTTCTCGCATTCTGTGCTGATCGATTTCCAATCGGTCAACGTCTCGCGACTGTGATTGACAGGGACTGGCCTTTCTGTGCCAACTGGCAACGCAATCGCATTTTGGCTTGGCTTGCTGCGCCTCCGTCCAATCGGGTGCCCTCAAGACGTCCAAAGGGCCGGTTGTCTACAGCATCGCGCGCTGTTGCGTGATGCATCAGACGGGGATGACGCAGATTATGGCTATCGGTACAGTCAAGTGGTTCAACACGACCAAGGGCTTCGGCTTCATCATGCCGCAGGATGGCGGCAAGGACGTGTTTGTCCACATCACCGCAGTACAGGCGGCTGGGCTTCGTGGCCTCAATGAAGGTCAGAAGGTCAGCTACGAGGTAGCGATGGAACGTGGCAAGGCTGCTGCGACCAACCTCAAGCTCGCCTGACGAAGCCGGCACAGCGCCGGTATTTTCCAACCATTCCCCCCCAGCGCGATAGGGGACGCGCACCGGAAGGAGTGACGACGATGGCCGTTGGAACCGTCAAGTGGTTCAATGCAACCAAAGGCTATGGCTTCATCATGCCACAGGATGGCGGCAAGGACGTGTTCGTCCATATCACCGCCGTCCAGGCCGCGGGGTTGAAAGGTCTCAACGACGGCCAAAAGGTGGACTATGAGGTGGCGATGGAACGCGGCAAGGCTGCGGCCACCAACCTCAAGCTCGCCTGACGGCACCCTCCACTGTTCGAGCAGAGGTGCTGCTGCCGGGAGCATCACTCCCGGTGGCGGACCTTTTGCGCACCCGCGCCTGTGCGAGCGGCTGATTCCCACCGCCTGTCTTGCCGAATTATGGGATCGTTCACGACGTTGCTGACGGCAACGTGATCCGTCATGCAAAATGGGCGTGTCCCGGGGATCAGTTCCGGCCACCGCCGTCAGACCTGGACCTGATTCGGGGACAGCCATCACGGTCAAATGCGAGACGGCCGATGGCCTGACGTTTTGTCGTCGATATTAGTGTGATGCCGGAACCGCGCACAGTGGGCCTCGGGCAAGCAGCGCGGTGAAGCGCCATTGCGCGATATCGGCGGGATAAGGCCAAGCCTGTACCAGTTGCCAGCCATCGCCGGCGCGACGCAGCAAGGCCGCCACGCCAGGCGGCACATCGTCGATCCGGTGTGGCGTGCAACTGATGAAGGCCAGGGTGTATCCGGCCTTGGCGTCCGCCAGCAGCGTCGCTGCATCGGCTTTCGTTGCGGTGGTGATATCGAGGTCCTCGTGCCCGGGCGACGTGAACAGCAACACACCGCGCAGCATGCTGCCGACCGAGTCGTCGGTGTCATCCGGCAGCAGCAATGCCAACCGGTCGCCGGGTTGCACATGACGCGCCACTTGATGCCCAAGGCGCCAGATCAGTGGCTGCGGTGGATCGAGATCGAAGCGCAGCATGCCCGCGATGGCCGGCGGTATCGCCAGTATCAGCACGACGGACGCAGCGGTGGCAAAACGCGCGTAAGCCTCGTGGCGCGCCAACCAATATGCCGCAATCGGCCGCAGTGTGACGGCGAGTGCCAGAATGACCGCCAGCGAGAGTTGCGTCATGTAGCGGTAATAGGAGTGCGCGTCCTCCGCCATGTCGCGTGGGAAATGCACGACATAGGTCACGACAAGGAAGCCATTGAACAGCACGATCGTGCCGGCGGTCAGGCCGAGCAGCACACCGCGGCGCCCCCATTTGTCGCGCCGCCATTGCCGGACCGTTGCTGCCAGCACGGCCGCGACGAACAGCGACAACGTCGCCTTCTGGTAGATCACGCGCGCCATGCTGGCGATGATTTGCGGCAGCAGGCCGGTGTTCCAATCGGCGAATGTTTGCGGCTTCAATTCGCCCACGGCAAAATTGCGCAGCACGAACATTTGCCAGATCAGCGCCAGCACCAGGGCGGGAAGCAGCGCTGCCAGGACCACAGCAATGCCGCGACGGCGCGGGATACGTGGATGGGCGAGCAACAACGCCAGCAGGACCACGCCGATCGACAGCACCAGGCCGATGCCGGACTGCTTGATGTTCACCATCGCCGTCAGCACCAGTGCCAGCGCGGCGGTCGCACGCGGCCATGCGATGCCGTTTGCCAGTTCCGTGGTCACGTCGGCCGCCAGCCACACGGCGAACATGGTGGTCACCGCGAGCGGCGCCTCGCCGTAGGAAGCGAAGAATGTGCGGGGCACGAATCCTGGATTGAGCGGGATCGCCAACAGGAGACCGGCAGCGCAGGCAGACCATGACAGGTACGACGCTCGACCGGCGACGATGCGGGCAAGCAGCAGGCCGCTGGCGCACAGCAGCGCTACGTTGAACAGCGCCAAGGATGCATCGGCGAACGAGCCGGATGCGACCGACGCGATATAGGCGGCAAGTTGCGTATTGTACGGCGCGCCTGGCAGGAACGAGTAGCTTGGCGGCCGGCTGTCGGCCGGCAGCATGTTGTGGTCGAACAGGTAGCCGGCATTGGGCAACAGGTTGAGCCAGGTATCAATCTGCGAAGGGCGCAGCGGCAGCAGGATCAGCCAGAACGGCAGGCTCAGCAGCAGCAGGCGCATGACGCCGCCAAGTGGCCCGATGCGCGCGCGAAAGTGTGGATACGCCAGGCAAAGCAGTGCGATTGCGCCGAGTACGGCAAGTGGGATCTGCAGCGTGACCGGGGTCAGCACTGCCCAGAGTGTAAGGACCAGGCATGCCAGGCCCCAACCTGCGACGAGTTGGATCTCCGGCAGGGTGCGCCGCGCGGTGGTCAACGCGCCGAGCAGCAGAAACAGCAGCAGTGCGACAGCCAGCCCGGCGATGCCCAGCAGATCGTGGATGGTCGGCAGATAGTCCGTCATGCCGCGTCAGCGCGCGCCCATGCGACGGTCAAGCATCGCCAGGAGATATGCGGTCGCCGCGAGTGCAGCCCACCAGGAGTCGGTGATGACTTCGAAATTGACGCACGAAATTGCAGCAGCGGAGGCGAAGGCAGCACAGGCGAAAGGCCTGATTGGCGGGGTCAGATGGCCGATACGCCGGATAACCAGCAGGGCGAAAGCAAGGCCGATCGCCGCGCCGGCCGCACCGGTCTCGATCCACAGCTCCAGCCATTGGTTGTGCGGATAGCTCGCTCGGCTGTGCTGATAGACATACTGGCTCAACTCGGCTGGCGTGACCGGCACCGCGTTGGACACCGCGACGCCCCAGCCCAGCAGCGGGCGATCGAGCACGCGTGCCGTCATGTAGTCCCAGATCTCCAGCCGATCGACGCCGGACAGCTTCAGGTAGGGCGCCAGCGCGGCGCGATGCTCCGCCAGCAGGCGCAGCGCGAACGGCAGGCTGGCGGCAACCACGACGCTGCCGGCCGCCAGGATCGGCGCGACCGCGCGCGGCAGCCAGAATGCCAGGGCGAGGGCAAGAATGCCTGCCAGCGCCGCCACGCGGCCGGCGAGGCTCCGCCCGATCACCAGCAGGACCGCCAGGCATATCGCCAGCAGCACCGCCTCGCGCCAGCGGCGTCGCGACGCGAGCCAGGCGAATTGCGGCCATGCGATGAGCACCAGGTAATCGATGCCGCGGTTGTATTTCGTGGCCGCTGCGGAACCGGGGCGCGCCGAGAGCAATGCCTGCAACCTGTCGCCGAGTAGGCTGTCGGCTATGAAGATCGTTGTGCCGATTACGGTCGCCGCCACCAGCGTGCGGAACAGCAGTTCGGTGGTTTCGCCGGTCAATTGCGGGCCGGCGAGCAGCGCCATCGCGCCCAGCAGGATCGCCGTGATCTGCAAGGCACCGTGCAGGCTGCGTGCCGGATCGATCGACCAGGTCGCGCTGACCCAGCACAGCGTTGCGAAGGCAACGGCAAGCAGGGAGAGTGCAGGGTCGATGGTGGGCCAGCGGTGCGCGACGATGGCGCCCTGGGCCAGCTGCACGGCCGCAAGGCCAAAGATCAGCGCGGCATAGGATGGGCCGGCAATCAGCCCCAGGGTCGGCAGGGCGCCGAATACCAGGACCGCCGGCCATCGGGTCATGCGGGTGGGCGTGTTGTCCAAGGCACTCGACATCGCTCGGTTGTTGCGGTGCAGCCCCGTGCGCCGGCGGCGGGGGCGACCGGGTCATAGGCGGCATCGCGGGTCGAGACAATGCAGCCGACGGCCAGGAGCACGGCCGGCCGGGTGGTTGATCCGGCGCCTGCGCCCTATATTGGCCGTTCGAGTGCAATTGGAGTGGGCGTGATGGCGAATGCGGAAACCGAGGCCCCAAGGGAAGCGCTGGTGCCGGTGACAGTGCTCACCGGCTATCTCGGCGCCGGCAAGACCACGTTGCTGAACCGCATCCTGACTGAACAGCACGGCCGCAAATACGCCGTCGTGATCAACGAGTTCGGCGAACTGGGCGTGGACAACGACCTCGTTGTAGATACAGACGAGGAAGTGTTCGAGATGAACAACGGGTGCATCTGCTGCACGGTGCGCGGCGACCTGATCCGCATCGTCGGCGGCCTGATGAAGCGGCGCGACAGGTTCGATGGCATCATTATCGAGACGACCGGTCTGGCGAACCCCGCACCGGTGGCGCAGACATTCTTTGTGGACGAAGGCGTGCGGGGCAAGGCGCGGCTCGACGCGATCGTCACTGTGGTGGACGCCAAGCACCTGCCGCAGCGGCTGGAGGACAGCCACGAGGCCGCGGACCAGATCGCATTCGCCGATGTCATCGTGCTGAACAAAACCGACCTGGTGACGCCGGAGGAGCTGGCGGAGGTCGAAAACAAGATCCGCGCAATTAATCGTTTCGCCACCATCCATCGCACCGAGCGAGCCGCTCTGCCGATCGAGCAGGTGCTGAACCAGGGGGCTTTCGATCTGAAGCGCGTGCTGCAGATCGCGCCGGATTTTCTCACGGACGACGAACACGAACACAATGAGGACGTGACGTCCGTCAGCTTCGAGGTCGAGAAGCCGATTGATCCGGAGAAGTTCAACGCCTGGATCGGCGCGCTGCTGCAGGAACAGGGCCCCGATCTGCTGCGTACCAAGGGGATTCTGTCGTACGCAAATGACGATCGGCGGTTTGCATTCCAGGCGGTGCACATGATCGCTGACGGCGATTTCATCGGGCCGTGGAAGACGGGCGAGCCGCGTGTCAGCCGCATCGTGTTCATCGGGCGCAACTTGAACCGGCCGCGGTTGCGGCGCGGGTTCGAGGGGTGTGTGGTTGATTGAGTTTGGCCCCCGCCCCATGAGTGAAACCACCGCCCAATTCCTGCTCGGTAGCCGTGGCGTCCAGCGCGACCTGGATGCGTTCGTCGTCGCCGCACGTTTCGACCGCGCCGGTGAGACCGCCGCATTCGTACTCGGCGACGGCTCGATGCATCTCGTCGCGGTCGCTGACAAGGCGGACTGGCGGAAGGTGGAGGTGCACGATGGTGCAGCATTGGCGCTGGCACCCGACGCCATGTCGGCGGGCTTCATCTCCGGCGGCGACGATGGCAAATTCCGGCGCATCGATGGCGACGGCACGGTTACCGACATCGCCGATTTCCGCTCGAGATGGGTCGAGCATGTTGCCAGTCATTCGGGCGACAAGGGCAGGGGTCTGATCGCCTGCGCGGTTGGCAAGATGATCCACCTGTTCGATCAGGCGGGCCAGAAGTTGAAGGAACTGCCGCATCCTTCCTCGGTCACTGGTCTGGCATTCGATGCCAGGGGCAAGCGCGTCGGCGCCTCGCACTACAGCGGCGCCACACTGTGGTTTGTCGCTGCCAAGGTCGACAGTCCGCGCAAGCTGGAATGGAAGGGCAGCCATACCGCGCTCGCCATCCATCCGGACGGCGATGCCGTGGTGACGGCGATGCAGGAAAACGCGCTGCATGGCTGGCGGCTGTCCGACGGTCAGCACATGCGTATGAGCGGCTATCCCGCTAAGACGCAGACGCTGTCGTTCACCCGCAACGGCAAATGGCTGGCGACCAGCGGCGCCGATGCGATGGTGCTGTGGCCGTTCTTCGGCGGCGGTCCAATGGGCAAGGCGCCGATCGAACTGGCCGGCGGCGACGGCATCATGTGCAGCCAGGTTGCGAGCCATCCGCTGCAGGAGATGGTGGCCGGCGGGTTCGCCGATGGGCTGGTGGTGTTGGCTGATATCGACTCGTCACGCGTTCTGCCGGTGGCGCCGCCAGAGCATGGGCCGATCTCCGCACTGGCATGGAGTCCGAACGGCACACAGCTCGCGTTCGGCACGGAGCAGGGCTTTGCCGCGGTGATCGATATGTCGAAACGCGCCTAGCGTCGGTCGCGATCGAACCTGCTCAGAATAGCCGCTGAGTGGCGATGCGAGCACCCTCCGCCATTGCCGCCAGCTTCGCCCAGACCACATCGTCGGCTACGCGTCCCCGCCCGGCCGAGGTGTCGAAGCCGCAGTCGGTGCCGGCCAGCACGCGCCGAGGATCGCCAACCACGCGTGCAACCTGTTCGATGCGATCCGCCACGACCTCGGGGTGTTCGACGAAATTGGTCAGCGGATCGATCACGCCGGCGACAATGACCTGGTCGTCGTCGATTGGCAGCTCTTTCAGGCAGCGATATTCATGCGCGTGACGCGGATTGGCGAACGGCAGCACGAAACCGCCCACCTTCGCCTGTTTGATCGCAGGCAGAATCTCCGGCAGCGCAACGTCGCAGTCGTGTGGTCCTTCGTAGTTGCCCCAGCACGCATGCAGGCGGACACGATCGCGTGGGATATTGACCAGCGCGCGGTTGATCGTGGCAACCACGCGCTCGACGAAACCGACGAAGTCGGACAGCGGGCGGTCCTGGTATGACAGGTGTCGTTCCATCGCCAGGTCTGGCGCATCGATCTGCAACAGGAAGCCGTGGGCGACGATCGTCTCGTATTCCACCTGTAGCGCGCGGCCGAGTGCGTCAAGGTACGCGTCCTCGCTGTTGTACCATACGTTGCGCATGGCCGCGGCGATGATGCCCGGCGAGGGCGCTGTCATGAACGGTTCAGCGAATCCGCCCTGCGCCGCATCCAGCGCGGCGCGGAAATCCTGGCATTCGGCTTCGACCAAGGCGCGGTCGAGGTAGCGGACCTCACCGACCGCCTCCGGCACGCCGCCGGTGTTGCTGATCGACTCGTTGACCGCGTCGTGCGCCGCCTTCCACGCGCTGAATGCGGGATAGTGCGTGACATCGGCGAATACCCTGCGGGCCCAGCCGCCGCCGAACCCGCTCATGCGATGGCGGACATAGAGGAAGAACGCCTCGCGCTGCTGCTCGCCGTTGTTGCCGACGTCCACGCCGGCGGCGATCTGTTTCGCCACCACGTCGTGCACCGCCGCCTTGCCGACGGCGTCCAGCAGCATGGGATCGATCGCCTCTCCGCGCGAGCGCCGGATGTAGAGTGCGGTCAGTTCGGCCGGGCGCGGCAGGCTGCCGGTGTGCGTGGTCAGGATGCGGTTTTGGCTGGTGAGCATCGGCGTTCCCCGTTTTGCTCGATGCTCGGGTGCAGCCGGCACGGTGTCAAATGCTGTGTTCTGGTCGCGAGATCACTCGGATTGCGCGTCCATTCGGTCGAAACCACGGCTGGTTTCTGCTCGGCCATGCGAGGAGCAGGCACCGAGTGGCGTTCGCCAAAGCCGCCCATCCGCTTGCGTACATCCGAGGAGATCCGCCGCCGACGCACGGCTGGTGGGTTGCTCCGGTTGCCTATTGTTGCCTTTCAATGACCCAGCGCCCGCTCCCCGGCGATCACGCGTCTGCAACGCCAGTGAAACCAACTCCAGGTAAGTGTCGGAAATCTTTACACAACCACTTCAGAGCCGATTTTGCGCTCAGGCTAACCGATTGATAAACAAAGACCTTCCCCATTGGCATGAAGCTTGCTCTGGATCAGGTGAGTTCTATGGCGTGTTCTATTGGAGGCTATCGTCAAAATGATGCCCATTAGGTTAGCCGTGCTCGCCGCAGCCGCTTTGGCCGCATTGGGATTTGGCCAGGCGCAGGCCGGTCCTACCTCCCTCGCCTTCACTTACAATCAGAGTTTGCCTGTAGCCGGGTCGGTATCCGGCAGCTATTGGGGGACCTATTCATTGGCCATGGGGGGCAGCGCGACCGGCCTCCTGGTCGATGACAAGGTCTATTACGGCTTCACGCTGAGCGCTACGAATACAAAAACTGGTAATCCGGTCACCATGCCCAACGGCTGGTACACCCAGATCGACTGGGAGGCGGCGTCTCTGGGGACGCCGGAAACCTACTCGCTGACCCTGGGCGTCGCCGGCACCATCAGCGGCGATGAATTCACCAATGGCGACACTTATAAGATCAGCTACGATGTTGGGCTCGAGGCTGGCAGCCTCCATCATATCAATCTGGTGGCGCAGAGCCTCGATGACTCGCTAGGGAAATCGACCCTTACGAGCACTTACAGCGGTGGGACGTTGACGGCTCTCGGTTCTCCGGTGTCGATCATCCCCACCGACTTTGAAGCGATCACCAGCACTCTGGTGACCAAGGATACAGTCTCGAAGTACTTCACCTTCACGTTCACGCAGGACAGTGTTCCTGAACCCACAACGCTGGCGTTGCTGGGCACAGGCCTCGCAGGTCTCGGGCTGATCCGCCGCCGCAAGTAACACCGGAGTCTGGATGATCGTCTATAGAATGGCCCGTTCGCGGGCCGTTCTTGTTTCGGACTGCGCAGTCTTGTCTTTCTGCTGGACAGCGTGTCGGCGGAGGCAACGGCAGGCACGGGTTGCGCGGCGCACCCGCCATGCGGTTATCGTTTCATTCGGCTCGCGTGGGTCATAAGGCCTTGGCGCTCATGGCCTGCTCGAACACGCCAGTATAGCCGAACAGGCCGACCGAGCCGCCGGTGTGCAGGAACACCACGGTCCCGCCCTTGCGAAGTTCGCCCTTGCGGATCAGGTCGATCAGCCCTGCCATCGCCTTGCCGGAATACACCGGATCGAGCAGCACGCCCTCCAGCCGGGCGAGCATCAGCACCGCTTCGGTCATGCCTTTGGTGGGCTGGCCGTAGCCCGGGCCGACGTAGTCGCAATTCGCCACCACCGCGCTCCGGGCCACGCCGCCGCGCATGCCTACGTACTCAGCCGTCGCTTCTGCCAGACGGTGGACGTTGGCCTCCTGCCGGTCCTTCGGCAGCCGGACGCCGATACCTAGCACCGGGACGCCGGCGTTCATGCCTTCGAGGCCGACCAGCAGGCCGGCCTGGGTGCCTGCGCTGCCGGTTGCGGTCACCACGCGATCAATGGTCAACCCCATCTCATCGGCCTGCTGTACCAGTTCCTGTGCGCAGGACACGTAGCCCAGCGCACCGACCGGATTGGAGCCGCCACCCGGGATGACATACGGCTTCTCGCCGGTCTCCCGCAGCGCGGCGCCCTTCGCCTCGGCCTCGGCGTTCATGTCCAGCCCGGCCGAGCGGTATTCTATTGCCGTATCGAACAGCCGATCCAGCAGGACGTTGCCGCTGTTCAGATAGTCGCGGTCGTTTGTCTCGATCCGGTGCTCAAGCAACGCGGTGCATTTCATGCCGAACCGCTTCGCCACCGCGGCCGTCTGGCGTACGTGGTTGGACTGCACGGCGCCCTGCGTCACCAGGTGGTTGGCACCTTGCGCCTTGGCCTCGCCCACCAGGAATTCCAGTTTTCTGACCTTGTTGCCGCCGGTCGCCACCACGGTACAGTCGTCGCGCTTGATCCAGATCTCCGGCCCGCCAAGATGGCGGCTTAGGTTCGGCAGCGGCTCCAGCGGTGTGGGGGTGGGGAACAGGCGGACACGAGGGAAACGGGCCAGATGCATGAAATCTCCTGCCAATCGCGCGGCGCGGCTGTAATGTTCACCATCCTGTGGCGTCGGACAATGCACGGATGGACCGCGAGCGGCGTCACGTCACGGTGACAAGCCGCGCGGAGACCCCAGATCAGGCTTAATTCGGTTGGTGGAGAGTAGCATGCACATCCTACGTCGCCGTGGTTGGGAATTGCCGGAGCGCCTGGTGACACCTGAAGCGTTGGTGATGAGCCGCCGGACCGTGCTGACCGGTGCCGGCTCGCTGGCCCTTGCGGCCCCGGCGGTGGCGCAGCAGGCCCCGGCCCTGACGCCCGATCCGAAATACCCGCCGGGGCGGGCACTCACCGCTGAAAAGTACGCCACGACCTACAACAACTATTACGAATTCAGCGAAAGCAAGAACCTGTGGCAATCGGCTCAGGTTCTGAAGCAGCGTCCCTGGTCGATCCAGTTGGACGGCATGATCAAGCAGCCGCGCACCATCGACATCGACGATCTGCTGAAGCAGGTGCAGGTCGAGGAGCGGATCTACCGCCATCGCTGCGTCGAGGCCTGGGCGATGACGGTGCCATGGACCGGTTTTCCGCTCAGCCAGTTGCTGAAGATCGCCGAGCCGCTGGGGTCGGCGAAATACGTCGTGTTTCAGACGATCGAGGACAAATCGATGCCCGGCCTGGATACGCCGTTCTATCCCTGGCCTTACATCGAAGGTCTCGCGATCGACGAGGCGGCGAACGACATGGCGTTCATCTCCATTGGGCTGTATGGCAAGCCGTTGCCGCCGCAGAACGGCGGACCGATCCGGCTGACAACGCCATGGAAATATGGCTTCAAGTCCGCCAAGGCGCTGGCGAAGATCAGCTTTTCCGACAAGCGGCCGGTGAATTTCTGGCAGGCGATCCAGCCGGCGGAATATGGCTTCTGGGCCAACGTGAACCCGGCCGTCTCTCACCCCCGCTGGAGCCAGGCGCAGGAGCGCCTGCTCGGCAACGACGAGATGGTGCCAACACAGATTTACAACGGCTATGGTGAGTTCGTAGCCTCGCTGTACACCGATCGGACGAACGAAAAGCTGTTCATGTGATTGCCCAACGCATCTTTGCTGTGCTGGCTGCCATGCTGCTGGTCGGAGCCGTCGCCCTGGCTATGCTCGGCCCGCCATCGGTGCCGCTCGGTCAGGCGCTGTTCATGATAGATCACGATCTGATGAACGCACTGCACAGCGGCATTGAGCAGCACGTGTCGGCATGGCTGTGGGAGTCGGTGGCCATGCCGCTGATGGTGCGTCCCGCCTGGTTGCTGCCGGCGGCGCTTGGACTGATCTGTGGCGGCGTGTCGCTGACGCTGTCCACCCGAAAGAAGGCGGCGCGCCGGTCGCACCGGAGAAGCTAGAGCGCCTTTCCCCCATCGTCATCGGCCACCTCCGCCGACGATGGCGATAGGGGCCGTCAGTTCACCCGCCGCTCGTGTCCTTCCCAGAACGGCCGCCGCAGTTCGCGCTTGAGGATCTTGCCCGCGCCCGACATCGGCATGGGCGCATTCCGCACCTCGACGCTGCGCGGACACTTATAGCCTGCTATGCGCGCATGGCAGAACGCGATCAGTTCCTCGGCGCCCACCGTCGCGCCGGGCTTCGGCACGATCACCGCATGCACCGCCTCGCCCCAGCGCTCGCTCGGAATGCCGATCACCGCGCATTGTGCGACCGCAGGATACAGCGCGACGATGTTCTCGACCTCGGCGGAATAGACGTTCTCGCCGCCGGAAATGATCATGTCCTTGACGCGATCAACGACGTAGACGAAGCCGTCCGCATCCATGTATCCGCCGTCGCCGGTATGCATCCAGCCATCGACCAGGGCCCTCGCGGTTTCCTCCGGACGCTCCCAGTAGCCCATCATCACCACGTCGCCGCTGACGCAGATCTCGCCTACCGTGCCGTGCGGCACCGGCTTGTCATCGGCGTCGACAATGCGAACCAGCGTGCCGAAAGTCGGGCGACCGCCTGAACGGTGGCGGCCCAGATTGCGGCCTTCGCCGACCTGCTCGCGATGGTGCAGGATGGTCGCGATCGGCGACAGTTCCGTCATTCCGTAGGCCTGCACGAACTGCGTGTTGGGCAGGGCCGCAACGGCGCGATCCAGCAGCGCCTCGCTCATCGGCGAAGCGCCGAACACGATGCGGCGCAGTGACGACATGTCGTGCAAGTGGATCGCCGGATGGTCCACCAGCATCTGGATCATGGTGGGCACCAGCAGGATCTCGTTGACCCGGTAGTGCTGTACCGCCTGCATCACCGCCTCGGGACTGAACGCGCGGATCACCACGTTGGTGCCGCCGCTGAGCATCAGCGTGTACATCGCAGCACCATTTGCCAGGTGGAACATCGGCGCGGCATGCAGATACACCGAATCGTTGGGAAACAGCCCTTCGGCGAGCGCGTTGAATGCGTCTGCCATCAGGTTGCCGTGACTGAGCATCACGCCCTTCGAGCGACCCGTGGTGCCGCCGGTGTAGAAGATGCCGGCAAGATCGCCTGTTCCGCGCATCGCGTCGGGCACCGGTGAGGCCGCTTCGACCAGCGCCTCGTAGCTCGCCATGCCGGCGGGGACCGGACCGTCATCGGCGTGGATCAGTTGGAACGTGCCGATCGCCTGCGCGAGCATGCCGCCCATCGCGGCGAACGCCGCATCGACGATCAGCACGCGCGGGCGGCAGTCGCGCAGCACATCCTCGTTCTCTGCCGCGCTCCAGCGGATGTTCAGCGGCACGATCACCGCGCCAGCCCAGGCGACCGCAAGATAGCTCTCCAGGTAGCGGTCCTGGTTGAGCATCAGCACCGCGACACGATCGCCGACACCGACGCCCATGTCCCGCAATGCGCCGGCAAAGCGGGCAACGCGATCGGCGATTTCCCCCCAGGTCCGCTGCCGGTCGCTGAACTTCATGGCGATGCCGCCCGCGTTGATCTGCAGCGCCCGCCGCAGCCCGTGCGTGACGTTCATTTCGCGCCTCCCTGGTAGCGTTCCTGCCGCGCAACAGGCGCAAGATTGCCGCCTTGCAACGCATTTCGCAATGATGGTGTGATACCAGGCGCGAGCATGTTTGACCTTCGGTCATCTCTCGTGTGCCCGTCGTGGCCGTTCCCGGAAATCCCCCAGGGCGGGGTGACGGGCAACGAGGGGCGACGAACCGATCGCTTCGCCACATGGTGTGAGCTGCCGGTGTTGGTGGCTGCGGGCAGTCACTCCACCAGCCGACGGGCGATCGCGATGACGCGGTGCGCCTCGCTCCAAAGGTCGTAGTCAGTCAGAGCATCCAGCCGTGCCCATACCGCTTCGGTCACATCGGTGTCGGCAACCGGTTCGCCCGATACCCAGCGTGTGGCGAAGTCGATGATCGTGTAGTGGAAGCGCACCCGCCCGGCTTCGTCGCGCCTGATATTGTCGACCGTCGCGGCGAAATACATCGGCCCTACCTCCAGGCCGGTTTCTTCCAGCAACTCGCGCCGTGCCGCGTCCTCGGTTGTCTCGCCGACTTCCTGCGCGCCGCCGGGCAGCGTCCATGCGCCAATGTTCGGCGGCTTGCCGCGACGGACCAGCAGCACGGAATCATCCTTGATGACCACGATCCCGATCCCGACGATGGGCCGATTGGGATACTCGCGATCGCTCATTGTCTGGGGGCGGAGCCTGCCCCCGGGCTTGACCCGGGCGGTGCGGCTGATTTCTCGGGCGGCGGCGCCTTCAGGTCATCGATCGTCGGCACCAGCGCCTTCTGCTTCCAGGCGCCAAGCTGATAGGTCCAGCCGGCAAGCCGAGCGTTCAGCTTGTCGGCTTCGTCCTTGGTCTTGTCGTTGCCTGTGACCGCGAAGCGCACCCAGATGTCCTTGCCGCCCTTGAACACAGTCGCCGTGATCGCCATGCCGTCGCCGGTGCTGTACACCGACTGGCCGACCGCGTCACCGACCGGCTGCTTGTCCGTCTGCACGTCCTGGAATGTCAGCAGTTCCAAGCCGCGATCCAGGTCATCCAACTTGTACTCGTCCAGCGGCGGATGGTCCGTGGGCGACTTGAGTACCAGTTTCTGGTCGTCGCGCGCGAACTCCAGCTTCTGGTCACCGTTCGTCACCGCCACACTGACGATGCGCGTGTGGTCGATGTTCATGATATTGCGGTCGAGCCAAAGCTGTGGATCGGCGTCCACCTGAAGACTGCCCTCGGCCAGCCAGGTGTGATTGTCGTCAGGCCGGCGTACATACACCTGCTCCGGCACGTTGCCCTGCGTGAGCACGCGTCGATGCCCGACGATCAGTGCGACGATCGGCTTGCCGGATGCATCGAGCACACGCAGCAGGTACGACGTGGCGTCCTTCTGGTTCGGATCCTCCAGCCCGAGCCGGCTGAACTCCGCCGGATCACTGGTGCGCGGTTCGACCAGGCGGAGTTCGGTCAGCGCCGTCAGCATGCCGCGCAGCTTGGACACCTGCACCGGGTAGCCGCCACGGTCCTGCAGGCCCCAGGCATCGCCGTGCTTTTCGATGACCAGGGTCTTGCCCTGATGGCTGACATCGACGCGCGCGGCGTCCTTCAGGTGCGCCGCGAGGTCCGGGAACATCAGCTTGCCGTTGTTGTACGCCTGTTGCTCGCTCGGCTGTTCCGCGGTGCCGAAATACCAGCCGCCAGCCACGGCAATCGCGCCGAATACCAGCAGGATGAGCAGCGTGCGCGGCTTCATGCGCGCGCCCTCGCGCGACGCCGGCTTCGCACGATGCCGAGTACGATCGCCGTGACGGCAAGCAAGGCGGGAACCAGCACGACGTTGAATACCAGCAGTTCGGTTTCCAGGCGGGAGATGTTGCGGTTCAGGTCATACTGCACGGCGCGCAGTTGTTCCCTGGTATCGACTATGTCCTTGCGCGCCGCATCGATCGCCGAACGTTGCGATAGCGTGATGATCGCGTGATCATCGGTGTTGTTGTCGCCGCTGGGCCCCTGGCGCAGCGTGCGGAGTTGGTTCTCGGTGTCGTCCAGATGCTTTTGCAGCGTCTGCTCGGTCTGCCGGAACTTCGCTTCGGCCTCGCTCTGCATCTGGTTCACCAGCACGAACGGATGGCTGGTGTCGCCGCGCGCGCGCAACCCGATCAGCGCATTGCCGCCGGCCAGCGTGTCGATCAGGTTGGCGACGAACGGCCCGTTGTCGCTGAACGGCGTGGCGGTCTGTTGGCCGAAAAAGTCGGAAATGCGCACCCAGAACCGGTCGGCCAGGATGTCGCTATCGGCCACCACGACGAGATTTGCCGGGCCATCGGTCTGCGGCTTGTACACGGGGAAATTCGCCGGCCGCGTCTGACCCTTTGCCAGCGGCGGCGGGCCGGTGAACGCCGATTTCAGCGCGCCATGGATGCGCGCGGCGATCACGCGCGGGCCGCCAGAGGGCTTGAAGTTCGCCAGCATTTTTACCGGATCAGGCATCTTCACCTGATCGACCGGGATCAGGCCCGATTGCGGACTGCTGGTCAGCAAGGGGGTAAATTCGATCGATGCATTCGGTGCCTTGCTGAGCGCGCCGGCCGAGGCCACGGTCACCTGTTGCAGGTCGGCGGTGGCCGGATCGTTGTGGTTGATGCCGTCACGGATGTTGAACCAGGCCACATAGTTCACCGCTTGCGCGTTCTCATCGGCGTTGGCGCGCACCCGCCATGCGCCGGTGAGATCGCCCACCACCTGTGTCGGATCGAACTGGATGCCCCAGGCATCGAACAGTTTCTTCAGATCGGAGCTGGTGTCGGTGGGCGGCATGCCGTCGGGCGAGGGAGCGGCCGCCATCGCCTCGCTCCACGGGTCGACCATCACCATCAGCCTGCCGCCGCGCATGACGAACTGGTCGATCGCATACTGCGTGGCGTCGGACAGATGCTGCGCCTCCGCCACCAGCAGCACCTGGATGTCGGGATCAATTACCTGCGCATCGGTGGCGACGGTCTTCACCTCGTTGGTCTGCCGCAACAGCGTCGTTGATGCGTAGGGCTGGCCCTCGCCACCCCCCTGGTTGTGCGTCATCATCATCAGCCGTGGATCGCCGTCGAGCGGCAGCGACGATATCACGCCGACCACGGGACGCTTTGGGTTGGACAGGTCGTAGACCAGCTTGGTGAGGTCGTATTCAAGGAAGCGCTCGCGCTCCGGCTGGAAAAAGGCGATGGTACGCTGATCGTCTTCCAGGTTGCTGCCGGCCAATCCAAAGTAGACTTGCACGCCGCCCTGATCGACCGGCACGCCTTGCAGACCATAGGCCAGCGCGCGGTCCTCGGTGTCGCTGAACGGTTCGGGATCATAGAATTCCAACCTGATCCTGCCATTCGACACGGCGGCGTATTCCTCGAGCATCTCGCGCACGTGGTCGGCGTAAGCGCCATAGATCGGCACGGTACTGCCGAGACGCCGCGAGTAGAACAGGCGCAGCGTGATCGGCTCCTTCAGGCTCTGCAGGATCTGCCGAGTGCCGGGGGACAGCGTGTAGATGTGGTTCTCCGTCAGGTCGACATGCACGTTGGCCAGCCGTGCATCGGCGAACATGTTGATGCCGATGACGATGGCGGCAACCGCGATGATGCCAATGACGGAAAACCAGATGCGACGGCCCATCGTTTCAGTCCGCCTTGCGCTGATCGACGAGTACCGTGTTGAGGAATAGCCAGAACGCGATGAAGCTGGCGAAGAAGATCAGGTCGCGCAGGCTGACGACGCCACGGGTGAAGTCCTGGAACCGGTCGATCACCGCGATGCGCCGCGCGATGTCGGCGAGTACCGGAATGTTGTGCGACAAGAAGTCGGTGACGACGGGGTAGGATGCAACGGCGAACACGAAGCACACCGCGACGGCTAGTACGAAAGCGATCACCTGGTTCTTGGTCAGTGCCGACAGCGCTGCTCCGATTGACAGGAATGCGCCGGCCACCAGCAGTGAACCGACATAGCCGGAGGCGATGACGCCGTTGTCCGGCCGGCCGAGTACGTTGACGGTGATGACGATCGGGAAGGTCAGCAGCAGTGCAATGGCGCAGAACACCCAGGCGGCGAGGAACTTTCCAAGCACCGCCTGTGCCTGGGTGATCGGCAGGGTCAGCAGCAGCTCGATCGTACCAAGCCGGCGTTCCTCGGCCCAGAGCCGCATGGTGATCGCAGGGACGAGGAGCAGAAAGACCCAGGGGATGAAGGTGAAGAACGGATTGAGGTCCGCCTGGCCACGGTCGAAGAAGCTGCCGAGGTTGAAGGTCAGCGCGCCTTGCAGCACGAGGAAGATAATGATGAACACCGATGCGACCGGTGTGGCGAAATAGCCGGCGAGCTCGCGGCTGGCGATGATGAAGATGTTGCGCATGCTCAGGCGATGTCCATCGTCAACTGCCGGAACACGTCATCCAGCTTGCCGGACGGATGGCGGCGTTGCAGGTCAGCCGGCGTCTCATCGGCCACCACGCGGCCAGCGGCGATGATGATCGCGCGCGAACACACCGCGTCGACTTCCTCCAGGATATGCGTCGAGATCACGATCGCCTTGTCGGGCGCCATTTGCGCGATCAGCGCACGCACTTCATGCTTCTGATTGGGATCCAACCCATCGGTCGGCTCATCGAGCACCAGCACTGGTGGATCGTGCAGCAGCGCCTGCGCCAGGCCGACGCGGCGCTTGAACCCCTTTGACAACGTTTCCACCGGTTGCAACAGCACACTCTGGAGCCGCGTCAGTTCCACCGCATGCTCCACGCGTCGCGCCAGGTCGTTGCGGGAATAGCCGCGCACCTTGCCGCAGAATGTCAGGAAGCCGGTGACGGTCATTTCGGGATAGGTCGGCGCGCCCTCGGGCAAGAAGCCCAGGACCCGCCGCGCCGCCACGCCGTCGGTCTGCACATCGTGGCCGCAGATGCGCGCGGACCCGGCGGTCGGGATCATGAAGCCGGCCAGCATGCGCATGGTCGTGGACTTGCCGGCGCCGTTCGGCCCGAGGAAGCCCAGCACCTCGCCGCGCGCCACGTTGAACGTGACGTTGTCCACCGCGGTGAAGCTGCCGAAGCGCTTGGTCAGCCCGGTGATTTCGATCAGCAATGGCTCTCCGCCGGCAGACGACACGCCGCGTTCCCCCAGCTTTCCTGTCGGCCGGCGGGAATAACGCAATTCCTGGCCAATGCAAGCCGGAGCGGCGGCAGGTGGAGAAGGCTTAACCTGGCTGTCGGCAGCCTGTAGCATGGCGGTCGAACCCAACCAGGAGATGCTCGCCATGCCGCTTGAATCGCTGGAAACCCAGGATGTCGCGCTCGCCGATGTGCAGTGGCAGGCCCGCGTGGACCTTGCGGCGGCGCATCGACTGGCGGTGATGCACGGTTTCCACGAGGGCATCTTCAACCATCTGACCCTGCGCGTGCCGGGCCGGTCCGACCGTTACTACCAGATCCCGTTCGGCCTGCATTGGTCGGAGGTGACGGCAAGCTGCTTCATGGAGGTGGGCTACGACGGGACCCTGCTGGCCGGCGAGGGCGAGATCGAGCAGTCCTGCTATTGCATCCACGCCCCGCTGCATCGGTTGGTGCCGGGCGCGGCCGCGGTGCTGCACACGCACATGCCGTTCGCCAGCGCGCTGACGCGGTTAGAGGATCAGCGCATCCTGCCGATCGGCCAGACCGAGCTTGGCGTGATGATGGATACCGCGTACGACGATTGCTACACCGGTCCGGCGTTCGATCCGGCCGAGGGCGAGCGGCTGTCGCGCGTGATCGGCGACAAGACGGTGCTGATGATGGCGAACCACGGTGTTGCTGTGGTCGGCGAGTCGGTGGCCGAGGCGTATGACCGGCTGTACTACGTCGAGCGCGTGGCTCAGGTGCAGCTTTATGCCATGTCGAGCGGCCGGCAGTTGAAGTTCGTGCCGCAGGAGGTGATCGACGCGACGATCAAGGCGTATCGCGAGACCGCACCAATGTACGGCAACCGGCCGGCCTATCAGTGGCACTTCGATGCGCTGAAGCGGCTGCTCGACAAGCGGGAGGCTGATTACAAGGACTGACGCATCAGTCGGACTGGCGCGACTCAGAATACTCGAACGTGTAGTTCGAGAAGATCGCCTCCATCCGCCTGAACGCCTTGTCGACCGCCTCCGCCGGCGTCATGGCGTTCTTGATCACATCGGCATTCGCCTGGCCCCAAAGCTGTTCTGCGTTCACTTGTCCCCACGCGGGATTGAACCCGGTGTAGGCGGGAACCGTCGGACCGAGCACAAACTCCTGCACGTAGGGCGGCCGATGCGGGTCACTGGGGTCCAGCCACCACGGGTCCTGCTTCACGATCGCAGGGATTGACGGCACCGCGCGTCCCAGCCCGCCTTTGAGGTTCGCGTTCAACACCGCCGGCTGGATGAAGAATTGGGCGAAATCCTTGGCGACCGCCACATTGGCGGCACCCTTCGGGATGAACAGGCCACCGGCGCCGATCTGGGCTGGCATCGGCTTGCCGTCGTTCGCCAGCGGCAGGCCGACTGTTACCATCTGTTCGAGATAGGCCTTCCTGTCGTGGATCATTGCCAGTTCGGTTGATAGCGAACCGTCGAAATCCATCACGATGAGCTTCTCGTGGAAGGTATTGTTGTCGTCGGCGTCGGTCCAGCTCAACGCCTCCGGTGGCACATAGCCTCCCTTGTAGGCATCCGTCAGCCAGGTGACCGACCGGATCGCCGCTTCGCGCACGCGCGGATCTTCGGTATGCAGCTTGCCGTCCTCGGTGACGATATCCGCGCCACCATTGGCGATCATGAAATGCGCCATGAGCCCGTTGCCGTCGTTGGGTCCGACAGTCGTGATCTGCGGTCCCATGGCGTAGATCTTGCGGACGCCCTTGGCACGCAGCGCCGCCTGCATCGGTTTGAAGAAATCCCAGTATGCGTCCCAGGTCTTCGGCGCGTCCGACAGTTTGAAACCGGCCTTCTCGACCAGGTCGCCCCAGATGTGGAACGGCTCGGCGCCCTGGCTCAGCGGCACCAGGTAGTAACCGCGCCGCTTCGTGACATTGTTATAGTAGCTGGAGGACAAGAGCGCGGTGTGGCTGAGTTCGGACTTGTGCGCCTCGACGATGTCGCTGACGTCGACCAGCTTATCGTTCCATGCGTTCTGCGGCAAAATCGTCGAGGGCGCGATGTGGAAGATCAGATCGGGCACGTCACCGGTGGTCAGGGCGGAGATGATCTTCTGGTTCAGCGCCGTGAACGGCATGATGCTGAGGTCGACCGTGTTGCCGCTTGCCTTCTCGTAGTCTGCGACGGTCGCGCGGAAGGCGTTGTCCTCTTCCGGCACGAAGCCCTGGTCGCGCCAGACGACTATAGTTTGCGCCGCAGCTTTGACGATGTGTGGTCGCGCGAGCATCCCTGCCGCAGTCAAGCCTAGGGAAGCGCGAATCACCGATCGCCGGCTCATGCTCATCATGGCCGTTCTCCCTTGATGACCGGTCGCTGATCCGCCGGTTCTTTGTACTTTATCGTATCGAGCTTATGCCCGGCCGTTTGTGGCAGTCAAAACATCTGACGCCGCATTGGCGCACGAACGCGTGTTGTTGCGCTGCACTCGGAATTGGCTGGGCGCGAGACCACGCCTATTGATCATACACGATGCGCAGCACGACGAACCATGGATAGCGGCTGTCCAGTGGCTGTTCCCCGGTCTCGGCCAGCCGCCCGTCCGCGGTAACCGGCACGTGCTTCATCGTCACCGCCGCATCAACGTTTCCGCCGATGACGCTGATCTGCTCCTTGTCGCGCTGCACGACGATATCGCAATGCGCCGGGAAGTGACGCACCGGCAGCATATCGTAGGTCACGCGGCGCCTGCCGCGCCAGAAGCAGATCAGGTCGCCAGGAGCGGGGGCGTACTGATCGACACGTTCGGCGACCACCACCCAGCCCGACGTGCGCCCGAGCGCCATGTCCTTGGCGATGTCGATGTAGACGGAGTGCGAGGGTGCATAGGGAAACCGCGCACCGGCACCGGCGGTTCGCATGACGTAGCTTATGAACGCGGCCGACCAGGCGTAGTAGTCGGCGCGGTTGATATCGAATTCCTGGCCGTTCTCGTCGTGCATGCCGGTCCATGCGGATTCGCGACGGCTGGCGTCCTGGCCGAGCCACCAATACTCGCCGACGCGCTGCCAGTAACCCGGAAGGCGTTGCAGGTCGCCGTTCAACTCTGATTCACCGCTCGGGTCCGGCGGATTGTCATCCACATTCTGACCGAACAGGCGCCACTCGTCTCGCGCGATCGCCACCGCCTGGACGCGACTGAAGGGTTCATAGGGCATTTGCGCGAATGGTGGCGAGTGTCCTGCGTAGGCGCGGTACTGCTCGCTGTTCGGCGGCGGGCTGGCCTGCTCGGCGACCGGCGCCTGCTCCTTTGTGCAGGCCGCCAGCACACACGCCAGAAAGCAAAACGCTTCGAGCGAGGGGCGGACGCGCCGCTGCACAGGGTGACGAGACGGTATATGCAAGCGACTAGACCCGGTCTTGAAACGGCCGGTAGGTTCCGTCCGCTCGGGCCTGTATAAGCGACAACACCGTTGTCTTGCCAGGCAGAGTGTCCAGTGTGACCGCAGCCGAAATCCTTGCCGCCGCCACAGGTCCGGTCTCGCAGGCGATCGCAGCGGGCATCCCTGGCGCCGTGCTGGGCGTGGTCACGACGACGGGTGACCGGGCCGCGGCGGCGTTCGGGCTTGCGCAATGCGAACCGGAACCCGCAGTGATACACCGTTCCATCTGGTTCGACCTCGCCTCGCTCACCAAGGTCCTGTTCACGACACCCGCCATCCTGCGCTTCGTGGCGGAGGGACGCATCGCGCTCGATGACAGGCTGACCGTGGCGATGCCGGACCTGCGGCAGTACCGATCCGGCTGCGGCCGAGCGGTATTTGACGTTTCGCCAATGCCTCAGCCATCAAACGCATCTGCCGGCGGTCGAGCCGCTGTATACCTACGGGCAGGATCCGGCGACGTTGCGCGCCTTCATTCTGCAGCGGGTCTGGCGGCATGGGCCGCCGGTCTATTCCGATATCAATTTCATGCTGCTGGGCATTGCGATCGAGCGCGTGGCCGGCTGTTCGCTTGGCTATCTGCCACTGCCGCCGGGATTCTCGTGGCATCCGGAGCCGGCCGACACCGCCGCGACGGAACGCTGCACCTGGCGCGGCCGCGTGATGCGCGGCGAGGTGCATGACGAAAATGCGTTCGCGCTGGGTGGTGCGGCCGGCCATGCCGGGCTGTTTGGCACCGTCGATGGGGTGCTCGATGCTGCGCAACGCCTGCTTCAGGGCGCCGATCCGTGGGTGGACGAACTGCGTGTGCGGCAATCGGCGACGCGGTGCCTCGGCTGGGAAGCGCGTCACGCCGGGTGGTCCGGCGGCAACGCCTGTTCCGACGCGACGATCGGCCACACGGGTTTCACCGGTACCGGCGCATGGATCGATTTTCAGCGAGGCGTGTCATGGGCGCTGCTGACCAATCGCGTGCATCCGACGCGTCATCGCGACGCCGGCATCGACGCACTGCGTCGCCGCGTGGGCGATCTGATTGTCGGGGCGGCAGCGTGAGTGGTGGGCGATGGCGTCGCTGGGGTGTTGCGCTGGTGCTGCTGCTTGGCGCGTCGGTTCCCGGCGTCGCTGCGACGGTCGAGGACCTGGTGCGCGCCTATCCGGACTTCCTGGCTGGCTTCGATGGCACGAATCTGATCTGGCGTGACGGCACGCGCATGCCGGTGGACGATGGACGGCAGGACAAGAGCATGGAGGAGCAGTTGCGCAACGGCTCCATCCTCGACCAGTTGCGCCTGCCGTATCCCGCGGGCGCGCCGTTGCTGCCGCCCCCGCAACAGGATCCCGGCCGGGTTCGCAACCGGGCATTCTTCGACAAGATGTATGGCGATTGCCGGGCGGGCCAGGTCGCGCCGGCGCTGGTGCCGGTCGTCTGGCTGCCGCAGACGTGGGGACATGTCGTGCGCATCACGTCGATCAACGGCGTCGATCGTGCGCTGGACACGGTGTCGCATGAGCTGGATGCGTTGCCGGCAGAGGACAAGCGATACCTTTATCCGGTGGGCGGTACTTATACGTGTCGGTCGGTCGCCGACACCGGCCAAACGAGTATGCACGGGTGGGGCGCTGCGATTGATATCAACACGGCTTTCTCCGATTACTGGCTGTGGCACCGGTCTGCTGAAGGTATCCCAACATACGTGAACCGTATTCCGGCGGCGGTGGTGGACGTCTTCGAACGGCACGGCTTCATCTGGGGCGGTAGGTGGGCGCACTTTGACACGATGCACTTCGAATATCGGCCCGAACTGCTGGCCAAGCATCGCCACGCAGCAGCGGGGCCGGCTGAAGAACTCGCCGATTGATCCGAACCGTCACCGCAATGACCATTGAACGCGTCCGGACAGGCCTGTAACGCTCCAACATGGGACTGCAAAGTCGACCGCCACTTGTATTGCCGGCTCGAACCGGGACAACGCATAAATGAAGCTGTGGATGAACGAAGATCGAAGATGCCCCAGGTCATGACCGGCGGCGGACCAGCCGCGCGTGGTTCCCTGCTGGTAGTGCAGCCGTTGCCTGGCATTGGCGACATGGTCTGGCACCTGCCGCATATCCGCGCGCTGGCGCGTCATGCGGGCGCCCCCGTCACACTGCTCGCCAAACCGCGCTCGCACGCAGACGAATTGTTCGCGGCGGAAGAGACAGTCCGCGAGATCATCTGGCTTGATCGCAACCCGCTCGGCCGGCGCGGTGACCACGACGGACTGCCAGGATTGCACAAGATGATCCGCACGCTGCGCCGACGCCATTTCGACGCTGCGGTCTTGCTCCACCACAGCTCCTGGCTGGCATTTGCCACAATGGCGGCTGCCATCCCCTGGCGGCAGGGATACGGCATTGGCCTGCAACGCCGCTTCCTCAACGTCCCGCCCGTCTTTGCACGTTCGCTGCTGGATCACCATCAATTCCAGCGCGCGACGCAGTTCCTGCAAGCGGCCGGGATCGACATGCCAGAGACCGAACCTCGACTGCCGGTGTTGCCCAAGGCGCGGGACGCGGTTGCCGACCGACTGAGCAGTGTCCCGCACTCGTTCGTGGCGGTTGGAATTGGCAGCTCCGAACCATCGCGCCAATGGGGACCGGCGCGGTTTGCGGCCTTGGTGCGGGCGCTGCTCGACGCCCAATGGCCTTGTGTTACGTTGCTTGGGGGCGAGGAGGACGCGGACCTGCTGCACGACATAGCGGGCAGGCTCGGTGCCAGTGCCTCCCGCTTGTTGCCCGCACTCGGGTGGCCGCTGACGGAGACCGCCGCCCTGCTTGCGACGGCAGCGTTCTATATTGGCAACAATACCGGGGTCATGAACATGGCGGCCGCGGTAGGCACTCGGACATACGCCCTGTTCGGCACCACGCCGCCGTTCCACCACAGCCGCCAGATTGTGCCGATCGTCTCGCCATCCGGCGGTCCGATCGATGGCATGGAGCGGGTTACCGTGCAGTCCGCTTTGGCCGGCATCCTCGCCGATCGCGGCACGCTGGAACCGGAGCGCAGCGTTATGCGCACGCATTCGGCGTGGTCACGGGGCTGATCGATCCCGACGCACGATTGCCAAATTAAGAGTCGGTTCACGCTTTCCAGCTAAGACCGCATGTCCGCTGAGCGCTTGAGGTGGCTCGCCCCGCATGTGCGGAAATAGGCGAGGGTTGCCCGGATGGTCCGGGCCGATCCTCAACGCACAGGGGACGAGCCATGAGGAGATGTGGGGAAGTATTTGTCGGGATCGATACCGCCAAGGCGAAGAACGCAGTTGCGATCGCCGAGGCCGGTCGGCAAGGAGAAATTCGATATCTCGGTGAGTTTGCCAATACACCGGATGCCGTTGCCAAACTGGTTCGCAAGCTCGCTGACCGCTACGAGACGTTACATTTTTGCTACGAAGCGGGACCTACGGGCTATGGGCTGTATCGACAGATCGTTGCAATGGGACATAGCTGCACGGTGGTTGCGCCATCGCTGATTCCGCGTCGACCTGGCGAGCGGGTGAAGACCAACCGACGCGACGCGCTGTCTCTGGCCCGGTTGCTGCGCGCAGCAGAGCTGACGGCGGTCTGGGTACCTGACGAGACGCATGAGGCGGTTCGCGATCTGGTGCGCACCCGGGCAATGGCGATCGAGGATTACCGTCGCAAGCGCCAGCACATCAGCTCGTTCCTGCTGCGGCATGGCCGTGTCTACGAAGGAGGCACGACTTGGCGAGGACGACATCTGCGCTGGCTGGACGGACAGAGTTTCGTTCATGCCGCCCAACGGTTCGCGTTTCAGGAGATGCTGAACGCGATGCGAGCGGCCGTTGAACGGATCGACAGGTTGGATGCTGCGCTGGTGGAAATTGTGCCTGCCTGGACGATGGCACCTGTGGTTGCGGCGTTCCAGGCCATGCGTGGCGTCGGCTTTCTAACTGCGACGGCAGTCGTTGCCGAAGCCGGGGACCTCCGCCGCTTCGAGCATCCTCGTCAGCTGATGGCGTTCCTCGGCCTGGTACCATCCGAACGCTCCACGGGCGACACAAGGCGGCAGGGCGGGATCACCAAGACGGGCAACAGCAGCGCACGGAAGGCACTGGTCGAAGCGGCGTGGACCTATCGACATTCTGCCGGCGTGGGAACCACACACCAGCGACGGCAGCAGTTGCTGCCGCAACGAGTGCGCGAGATTGCCTGGAAGGCGCAGAGCCGGTTGTGCGCCCGTTATCGACGACTGACCGCGAAGGGGAAGCGCAACACTGTGGTAATCACTGCGATTGCGCGGGAAATTGCGGCCTTCCTCTGGGCCATCGCGCGCGAGGTCGAACCTGCACCGATCACGCTACAGGCGGCGTAACACCGCCGCTCCTGAGCGCTGCACGTTATGCAAAGAGATTAACGCCAGCAAAGAACGAAGACCCGTTGTGCAAGGCTGGGGGCGGGACCACGGTGGGGAACTCCCGAGCTCCGCTTGGCGGCCGGCTACGAGCCGATGCCCGTTGTAAGACAGGGACCAGCCCCGGACGGAAACCGGAAATGCGGTATCCAACCCGCGCATCAGAGCAGGTCAACCGACGTCCAGCGGTCCCGTCTCCTGCCTTGCACAGCTACATCGCTATCGGGAAAACTCGCGCGACGGAGCGGGATAGAAAAAACGCGTCTTGCCCCTTGAAAGCGGACATCAGAGCGGATGCAAGCACCACCGGCGCATCGGTTCCGCCGGTCCGGTCAACTTGCAATAGGAGTCCGCCATGCTGATCAGCGAACTGATGACCAAAACCGTCGAATCGACGACATCCACCACCACCCTGGCCGATGCCGCACGCAGGATGCGCGATCGTAACATCGGCTGCCTGCCGGTTAGTGACGGCAGTGGTTTTACCGGCATCCTGACCGAAAAGGATATAACCACCCGGGCGACCGCCGAGGGCATGAACCCGACCACGACCACGGTGCAATTGATCATGACCAATGGCATCACCTACTGCCACGAGGACGACAGCGTCGAGGACGCACTTCGCACCATGGAGTTGCGGCGCATCCATCATCTTCCGGTTCGCAACAGCTCGAACAAGGTGGTCGGCATTGTGTCGCTGTCCGATCTCGCTCTGCGAGGGCCGCAGGATCTCTTACCCGGCGTTTCCAAACTCGCCTTCCAAAATGCTTCGTTGAGACAATCGAGTACCGATCAGGCCGGCGAATTGACGCGTCGATCTACGCCGGTCGGGCCGGCACGATCAGCGCGTCGACCGCGGTAATGCGGTCACCGGCACAGATCAGCGGATTCACGTCGAGCTCCGTGATCGAATCGCGATGATCGGCGGCGAACGCGGCAACCTGGCAGATCACCTCTGCCAGGTTGTCGCGGTCCACTGCCGCCATGCCGCGGAAGCCATCCAGCAGCCGCGCGCCCTTGAGTTGCGCCAATAGCGCCAGTGCCTGATCATGCGTCACCGGCGCTGGTGCCAGTGCGGTGTCCTGCAACAGCTCGACCAGAATGCCGCCCAGCCCGACCACCACCAGCGGGCCGAACAGCGGATCGATACGCGCGCCGACCACCATCTCGATGCCCTGCGGCATCATCCGCTGTACCAGCACGCCGTTGATGTGCGGTCGCGGCGCCACCGCCTCGGCCTTCGCCATGATCGTCCGATAAGCGTCGCGCACGTCGTCGGCATTGCGCAGGTCCAGCCGCACCACACCGGCCTCGGTCTTGTGCGGCAGGTCCGGTGATTCGACCTTCAGCACCACCGGATAGCCAAGAGCGCCAGCGGCATCGACCGCCTCGTCCACGCTCTGCGCCAGCCGCTCGCCGGCCACCGGGACGCCGTACAGCGCCAGCACCTGCTTTGCTTCGCGCTCGGTCAGTGTCCGGCCGTCGGCCGCTGCGATCATTTTGCGCGCCTCCGCCAACGTTTCTGCCGGCGTTGCCGCGATCGCCGGGGTCCCCGCCGCGCGTTTGTCGGCTCGCCAATGCCACGCTGCCAGCGCAGCAAAGCAGTGCGGCATCGAGCGGAACAGCGCGACATGCTCCGCCTCCTCCGCCTCCTTTACACCTGGCCCTTCGAGCCATTCGGTCTGCCAGGCGATACAGACAACCTTTCCGTGCTTCGCTGCCAATGAATCGTAAACCGGAATGCGTTTGGCCGACGGTGCATAACCGTAGGTCTGCGGCACCACCAGCGCGCCGTAGCCCGCATCGCCGAGCAGCGCATCGGCGCAGGCGCCCAGCGATTCGGGATTGGCCAGGATCTGCGCCGTCACGTCACACGGATTGCGTGCCGAACCGAATTCCGGAATATGCGCCAGCAGAATCTCCCGAACTGCATCGTTCGGCTGAGGCAGCGGGACGCCGAACTGTTCCGCGCGGTCCGCCGCCATGATTGCCGCTCCACCCGACGCCGCGACCACCGCCACGCCCTTCGCCTTTGGCGGCGGCGCCTTGGCGAAGAACGCCGCCGTCTCGCACAGCGCCTCGTAGTCCTCCACCAGGATCGCACCGGCGCGCTGGAACACCGCGCGATATGCCGCCTGCGAGCCGGCCAGCGAGCCGGTATGCGACATCGCCGCCGCCGCGCCCTGTTCGCCGTTCGCCATCTTGAACACGATCAGCGGCTTGTCGCGCTGCCACGCGCGTTCCGCCGCGATCAGCATGCGCTCCGGCTCCGCCATGCCTTCGAACACGCAGGCGATCGCCGCGCAGGATGGATCGTCCGCGAGGTAGGAAATATAGTCCGCCATATCGACGTCACAGGAATTGCCCGACGTCATCACGTGACTGAACGACACGCCGCGCACCACTGCTTGCGCCAGCGCCATCCCCAGAGCGCCCGACTGGCTGACCATGCCGATCGACTGCCGGTTCGGCGGTGGGATCGGCGTGATGTCCATGAACGTCACCCGCATGTCGAGCGGTGCATTCACCACGCCGATGCAGTTCGGCCCGACGATGCGCATGCCGGTCTCGCGCGCGATCGCCGCCAGGCGATGCTGCTGGTCGATCCGGTCCTGTTTGCCGGTCTCGGCATAGCCGGAGGCGAAGATGATCACCCCGCCGATGCCGACCCGCGCGCAATCAAGCACGATCTCCTCTACCGCCTCGCGCGGCGCGGTGATTACCGCGCAATCCGGCACCTCAGGCAGATCGGCGACATTGGGATAGCAGCGATGCTCGCCGATCCGCTCGTAGCGCGCGTTCACCGGGTAGTAGCGGCCGTTGTAATGCTGGAGGTTGTGCAGCACGCGCTCGCCGAACGAACCCGCGCGGGTCGATGCGCCGATCACCGCGACACTGGCCGGGTGCAGCAGCCGCGTCAGGTCGGTGTGGTGGTAGACCGTGGTTCGTTTCGTTTGCATGCCGGGCTCGATTGACGTTTCCAAACACCCAGCATACTGATCGGTAGCATTCCAGCAAAGGACGCCCCGATGTCGCTGTTCGATCTTACCGGCAAGGTCGCTGTCATCACCGGCTCCAGCAAGGGAATCGGCCGCGCCATCGCCGAACGCATGGCCGAGCACGGTGCGAAGGTTGTGGTGTCGTCGCGCAAGGCCGATGTCTGCGAGACGGTGGCCGCCGGTATCCGTGCCAAGGGCGGTGAGGCCGCAGTGATCCCGTGTCACATCGCGCGCAAGGAGGAACTGCAGAAGCTGGTCGATGAAACCACCGCGCTGTGGGGCGGCATCGACATCATGGTGAGCAACGCCGCAGTCAATCCCTACCTCGGCCCGGCGGCCGGCGCGTCCGACGAGGTCTACGAGCGTGTCATGGGCGCCAACGTGCGCAGCAATTTCTGGCTCGCCAATATGGTGTGTCCGCAAATGGCCGAACGCGGGGGCGGATCGTTCATCATCATTTCCTCGATCGGCGGACTGCGCGGTTCCGCCAGTCTGGGCCTGTATGGAATCTCCAAGGCTGCCGACATGCAGCTTGCGCGTAATGTTGCGGTGGAGTGGGGCCCGAAGAACGTGCGCGCGAACTGCATCGCACCTGGCTTGGTGCGCACCGACTTCGCACGCGCACTGTGGGAGGATCCGATCCGCTACCGCAAGACGACGCGCGACAATCCGTTGCAGCGGATCGGCGAGCCGGACGAAATAGCCGGCGCGGCGGTGTTTCTCGCATCGCCCGCCGGCAGTTTCGTGACTGGCCAGACGCTGGTGGTGGATGGCGGAACGACGGCGGGTGTGGTGCTGCAGAAGGACGACTGATCTATCTGCATTCGTCATCCCCGCACGACGGCAGAACATCGACATGGTGATGACACGAGACGACGCTGCGGCATTGGACCGAGCGGACGAACTTGCGGCGTTCCACGATCGCTTCGTCCTGCCTCATGGCGTGATCTATCTCGATGGCAACTCTCTCGGTGCTTTGCCGAAAGATACCGCAGCACGTGTCGCTCAGGTTGTGGAGCAGGAGTGGGGCCAGTCGCTGATTCGAAGCTGGACGGATCATGGCTGGATCGATCTGCAGTTCCGTGTGGGCGAGAAGATCGGCCAGCTCATCGGCGCCGCTTCTGGCACGACGCTCGTGGCGGACTCTACCTCGGTGAACCTGTTCAAGCTGTTGGCCGGCGGCGTTGGACCGACGGCCGGGCAGGAAAGTAATTCTGACCGAGGAAGGCAATTTCCCTACTGATCTGTATGTGGCGCAGGGCCTCGCGGCGCTGCTGCAACGCGGGCACGAGCTTCGCCCGGTACCCGCAGCGCAATTGCACGAAGCGTTGGATCAGGATGTCGCCGTGCTGATGCTGACACATGTGAACTACCGCAGCGGTGCAATGCACGACATGGCAACACTGACTCGAGCGACCCACGACGGCGGGTGCGCTGGTGCTCTGGGATCTGTCGCACTCGGCGGGCGCTGTGCCGCTGCGGATCGACGAGGATGATGTCGATCTGGCGGTCGGGTGCGGCTACAAATACCTGAATGGCGGGCCAGGTGCGCCGGCGTTTCTGTATGTTGCAAAGCGCTTGCAGGATGATCTGCGAATGCCGCTGACCGGGTGGCTCGGCCATGCGGACCCATTTGCATTCGAAAGTCTGTACCGCCCAGCAGACGGAATTGCACGCGGAGTGGTGGGAACACCGCCGATCCTTTCCCTGGCCGCGCTCGAGGTCGGGGTCGAAATGCTGCTTCAGGCGTCGATGTCGGCGATCCGTGAGAAGTCGCTGCGGCTTGCCGAATTGTTCATCTCACTGACGGAGCGGGAAAGTGGTTTCACGCTGCTGACGCCACGGGAGCCCGAGCACCGCGGCAGCCAGGTGTCGTTCGCGCATCTTCATGGCTATGCGATCATGCAGGCGCTGATCGAGCGTGGCGTGATCGGCGACTTTCGCGCGCCGGACGTGCTGCGATTCGGACTTGCGCCGCTTTATGTGCGGTTCGTCGATGTGTGGGACGCAGTCACGGCGTTGCGCGAACTGATGCGCACTGACGCGTGGCGCGATCCGCGATTTGAACGGCGACGTAGCGTTACCTGACGAACCCCCCTCCCGCAATGGGAGGGGGAGGAACGTGTGCTACCCGTTCTTGGACTTGTTCTCCAGCGCCTCCGTCAGCCGCTGCGGATCGACTTCGATCTCCACCCCGGCGCGCTCCATCTGGCACAGCATGATCGCGCGGGAATCGCGATCGCCCCAGCCGCGGTTCAGCCCCTCCGCCAGATCGGCCAATGCCAGATTGGCCAGCCGCATCGGCACGTTCAGTTCGCGCCCAAGCCCCGTTGCCAGCGATACGTCCTTGTGCGCCAGGCGCAGCGCAAACGCCGGCGGGTCGTATTTGTTCGGCAGGAACTGATCGGTCAGCGAATCGAATGCGCCGCGACGGCCGATCGCGCCCTGGCGCACCGCCTCCCAGATCGCCAGCGGCTCGATGCCGGCCTTCACGCCCATGCTGAACACCTCGGCCGCCGCCGCGGTGGCGATGTAGCCGAAGCAGTTGTGCACCAGCTTGGCGACCGAGCCGGCGCCGATCGGTCCGATATAGCGCGCCGCGTCGCCGATCATGTCGAGCACCGGCTTCCACTTGTCGAACACGTCTTCGTCGCCGCCGCACCAGATCGCGAGCTTGCCGCTCGCCGCGCCGCGTGGTCCGCCGCTGACCGGTGCATCGAACAGATCAGCGCCTTTCGCGGCGAACGCCTCATGTGCCTTGCGCACCACGGTCGGCGAGTTCGTCGTCAGATCGAAATACGCCGTGCCCTTCCTGATCCCCGCCAGCAATCCGGCTGACACCGCTTCGAACTCCGGCGGGCCGGGGAGCGAGGTGAAGATCACATCGCTCTGCTCCGCCACCGCCTGCGGCGTATCGGCCCAGATTGCGCCATCGCGGAGATGGCGTGCGGCTGCCTCGCGGCGGATGTCGTGCACCACCAACGTGTCGCCGCGCGCCTTCAGTCCCTTCTGCAAGTTCGCGGCCATGCTGGCACCCATGGTGCCAAGGCCGATGAATCCCGCCTGCATGATGCAGTCCTCCGTTACGGGTTGGCCTCGAACACCTCGCGCGCGATGTTCGCCGCCGACATCGCCGCCGGCCAGCCGGCATAGAACGCCAGATGGGTGATCACCTCGGAGAGTTCCTCCTTGGTGACGCCATTGGCCAGTGCGCGCTGCAGATGGCCGCGCAACTGTTCCGGCCGGTAGGTCGCGATCAGCGTCGCGCAGACGATCAGGCTGCGGTCGCGCTTGGAAAGCTGCGGGCGCTCCCACACGTCGCCGAACAGCACCTTCTCGGACAGGTCGATCAGCTTGGGAACAGTGCCGCGGACGCGGTCGCGCGATTCGGTCGAGGGTGCCTGGGCCATGATTTCCTCCATTCGTTGAAGCGACCTGGCTATTGCACACCAACCCGATCTTCGAGTCCAATCGGCACGTGAGTGGGGAAGGATGCAGCATGGCGGAACAACACAAGGTCGCGCTGGTCACCGGCAGCGCATTGAATATCGGCCGGGCGATCGCGCTTGGCCTTGGCGCGCGACGGCTATCGCATCATGGTGACCGCGCGCAGTTCGGCTGCGGATTGTGCCCGAACTGCCGAACTGGTCGGCGAAGCCGGCAGCGAGGCCACGGTGCATCTCGCCGACATCTCCGATCCCAAGCAGGCGAGGGGTTTGGTCGAGGCCGTCGTCACACGCTTCGGCCGGCTGGATGTGCTGGTGAACAATGCATCGATCCGCCGGCAGACGAAGTTCTCCGAACTGACCGTAGAGGAATGGCGCGAGATCATGGGCGCCACGCTGGATGGCGCGTTCTACTGCGCGCATGCCGCCGCGCCGCACATCCATGGCTGCGGGCGGCGGCAGCATCGTCAATCTTGGCGGCATATCGGCGCATATCGGCGCGAAGGGGCGCGTGCACGCGGTCACCGCCAAGGCCGGCATGGTGGGTTTGACACGCGCGCTGGCGAAAGAACTGGCGCCGGATATCACGGTGAACTGCGTCGTGCCGGGAACGATCGACACGGTGCGCGGCTTCGCGGCCGGCGGGAATGCGGGTCGCGCGCATCTGCCCGACAACCTGATCGGTCGGCAGGGCAAGCCGGAGGAGATCGCCGAGATGGTGCGTTATCTGTGCTCGCCGGTGGCGCGGTTCATCACCGGGCAGACGATTCACGTGAACGGCGGTGCGTTCATGCCGTAGCCCGCACACCTGTCATTGCGAGGCGGCCGGGCCCGAAGATGACCTACGGTTCGACGTCGAGCCGAACCACAATCCCCTCCAGTCCCGGCCTCGCCGGCGGATAGCGTTGCAAGACCAGTGGATCATGTCCCGGAATGATCGCATGCGGTGCGCTGGCGAGTTTCCGCATCGTGGCATAGCCCTCTAGCGTGGCTTCGTGGCTGTGCATGATCGGAAACGCGCGGCCTTCCTCCATGTTGGCGTAGAAGTGGCTGGCGTCTGACGCCAGCACCATCCAGCCGCGTCGCGTCCACACACGCACGACCTGCAAACCCTTCGAATGCCCGCCGACGTGATGCACCGACAGGCCAGGCGCCAGCTCCTCGACACCGTCATGAAACACCACGCGGCCAGCGTACAGTTTCCGCACCATGGCCAACACGTCGTCTTCCTCGAACGGCCCGCGCAGTCCCGCATGGCACATGCAGCGGCCGGTGCAATACGCCATCTCGATATCCTGCACGTGGTAGCGGGCCTGCGGGAACAGATCGTAGTTGCCGCAATGGTCGTAGTGCATGTGCGACAGGATCACGTCCGTCACCTGCGCCGGATCGACCCCGATCGCATGTAGCCCGACAGCGGGCGAGCGGACGAATTGTCTCGCCCGCCGCTGGCCCATCGCTTCGTCGAAGCCGGTATCGAACACGAACGATCGCTCCTGCCCCTTGATCGCCCATACGAAGTAGTCGAGCGGCATTGGCCCATCGTGCGGATCACCGCCGATGAAGGCACCCGATCGCTTCGCGTTGGCGTTGTGCGCGTAGTGGACCGCGTACAACTCATAGGGTTGCAGTTCGGTACTCATGACGTCTTCGGCCAAACCGCGTCAGACGCCGCGATAGAAGCAGGAAACACCGGTGTCGGCTTGCCCTTCTGCCATTGCACAATGCACAGCTCGGCGCCAACGCGGCGACCCTTCTCGTCGTATTGCAGATGACCATCAGGGAAGAACAAGGCCGGGCCGGTGGTCATGTTCAACTTGCGGATCTGCTCGGCCACCTTGTTCCGATCGGCGACACCCGCGCGCTCCAACGCCTCCTTCAGGATCAGCACGTGCACGTAGGCGAAGATCGAGTCATGGCCGAACCAAGGCTCCCTGGTGCGTTCGACGAAGCGTTGCGCCACATCTGCCACGGCTTTGCCAGGCCAGTTGGCCAGGCCGACCAGCACTCCCTCCAGGTTTTCCGCGCCGGCGACCTTCAGCAGTTCAGGCACCGCCCAATGGCCACCACTGCCCACCAGCGGAAGTTTGTTCGCCGTAAGGCCGAATTCCGAGAACTTGTCGATCAGCAGCTTGTCATCCGGCACATTGGTTGACTGCAGCAGCACAAAATCCGGCCGCGCGGTGCGGATGCCCTGGATCAGCGTGGTCGCATCGGTCAGTGGCGGCGTGTAGACCTGATCGCTCACCAGGGTCAGGTTCAGGTCCTTCATGACGTGGTCGTGGATCGGCTTGTAGAAACTGACGCTGGCAGCGGTGTTGTCGCCGAGCATCGCGACCTTCGTCGGGCGTTTGCCGCTGGCCTTCTGCGCCAGATCAACCACCATCGGCACTATTGCCTCGGCTTGAGCAACGGCAGTCGGCGAGGACTGGAACACGTAGTGGAATCCACGGTTGGTGATCAGGTCCGAATAGGACAATGTCAGCCACGGCAGTTGGGCACGCTCGGTCACTTCGGTGACTGCAAGCGTGAACGTAGATAACCAGCAGCCAAATCCGCCGACAACATCAGGTTCCTGCGCCAGCAGGCGTTGCGCGGCGTCCTTCGCTTTCTCCGCGCTATCACCTGTGTCGTATTCCAGCAGCTTGAGTTGGGCGCCCCCCATCGACTTGATGCCGCCGGCCTTGTTGATGTCGTCGATCGCCATCTCGGCACCGAATTTTTCCAAAATGCCCTGGCGCGCCCAGGGGCCAGACAGCGGCACAACCATCGCAATCTTTACTTCCTTCGGCGTCTGCGCGCGTACCCGGCGTGGCGCAATCGCTGCGGCGCCGGTGGCAAGGCCCAGACCGAGTGCCGACCTGCGGCCGATTGTAGATGCATTCGTCATGACGGAGTTCTCCATTGCGATCGTTACTTGGTCAGGCTTCGGTCAGGCCGAGGTAGGAGCGGCGGACCCGGTCATCGGCCAGCAGTGTCTCATAGGTGCCATCGAGCACCATATGCCCGGTCTCCAGCACATAGCCATGGTCGGACAGTTCCAGTGCTTCGGCGACACGCTGCTCCACCAGCAGGATGGTGACGCCGTCCTCCCGGTGGATCTGCGAGATGCGTTCGAAGATCGTGTCGGCGACTGCCGGTGCCAGGCCCATCGACGGTTCGTCGAGCATCAGCAGTTTCGGCGCCGACGCGAGTCCACGACCGATAGCCACCATCTGCTGTTCGCCTCCGGACAATGTACCGGCGAGTTGCGTGGCGCGTTCGGCGAGGATGGGGAACAGCGTGTGGATGCGTTCCAGCGTATGGTGCCACTGCGCGCGTCCGGCCTTGGGATAAGCGCCCATCTCCAGGTTTTCGCGAACCGTGAGGGTCTTGAACACCTGGCGGCCTTCAGGGACATGCGCAATGCCGAGATGTGCACGTGACGCGGCTGGTTTGTCATTCAGGTCTTCGCCGCGAAAGCTGATGCTGCCCGCAAGCGGCGGGACGATGCCGCAGATTGTCTTGAACAGCGTGGACTTGCCGGCGCCGTTGGGTCCAACGACAGTGACGAACTGGCCCTCGGCCACTGACAGCGACACGTCATTGAGCGCGCGCAGTCCGCCATAGGCGACGGAGAGGTTACGGACTTCAAGCATTCTGCCGTGCCAGCCACTTGGCGCCAAGATACGCCTCGATCACCGCATGATTCTCCACCACGTCGCGAGGCGTGCCACTCGCCAGCACGCGGCCATGATCCAGCACCACGAACCGATCGGCGATCCGCATCATCGCGTGCATCGTGTGCTCGATGATCACGATCGTCATGCCGTCCTCCCGCAGGCGCTGGAGCACATCCAACACTTCGTCGCATTCCTCGCGGCCCAGACCGGCGAGCGTTTCGTCGAGCAACAGCAGCCGCGGACGGCCTGCCAGCGCACGCGCCAACTCCATCAGGCGCAATTGCTTGTTGGTGAGCTGTCCGGCTGCGGTACCAGCCTGACGATGCAGACCCACGCGGGCCAGTGCGCCAATTGCCGATTCCACCGCTGTGTGATCGGGCAATCCGGCACCGTAGGCACCGACTACAACATTGTCGAGCAACGGCAGACGCGGAAAACTCCGAACCACCTGGAAGGTGCGGCCGACGCCCATCCGGCAGACCCGATGCACCTTACGGCCAAGCATAGACTGACCGTCCAGCATGGCGACGCCCTCGTCCGCGGTAAGCACACCATTCAGCACATTGAACAACGTCGTCTTGCCGGCGCCATTTGGGCCGATGATCCCGAGGATCTCGCCCTCCGCGACCGAGAAGCTCACCTCGCTGACTGCGCGCAATCCACCGAATGACCGCGACAGGCTTTCGACGCGCAACAATTCTGCACCGACGTGACCATGCCGAACAATTTGCCGCGCTGGCATGACCGGCAGCATTGGTGCGGGTTCTGGCAGAGCTCGGCGGAACCAGCGATCACGAACGGTCCAGAACAGGCCATCAGGCGAGGCCAGCATGATCAGGATGATCGCCAGGCCGTACACCACGCCCTGGATACCCGGGATGATATTCCCCAGTTCTGCATTGAGGGATTCGGCCAACGGCACCAGAATGGCGGCGCCGATCACCGGCCCCCAGATCGAGGCGACGCCGCCGAACAGGGTCACCACCACGGCCTGCGCGGAGACCAGAATGCCGAACACGGAATCCGGTGTCAGCACCAGCAGCACGCAGGCGTAAAGCCCGCCGGCGGTGGCGGCGATCGCGCCGGACGTCACCAGCGCGCGCATCTTCCAGCGCCACGCGTCGATGCCGGCCGCCTCCGCTGCCAATTCGTTCTGTCGGATTGCCATCAGCGCCAGGCCGAAGCGGGAGTTCTCGACCAGCATGCTGACCAGCAGGCCCGTGGCCAACAAGGCGACTGCTATCAGGGTGTAAATGCGCTGGTCGCTGAATTCGAGATAGTACACCGGATGCTCCCGGTGCATCGGGAAGGAGATTTCCTGAAAACCCAGATATTGCAAAACGTACAGAATAGCCAGTGGATAGGCGAGCATGGCCAGCGCAAAGTAGTGACCGCGCAACCGAAAGGTTGGCACGCCGATGAGGATGCCGGCAATCGCGCCGACAAGCGCACCGAGCGGAATGCCGAGCCATGGCGTCATGTTCCAATAGACCAGCGCCAGCGTCACGGTGTAGGCGCCGATGCCGAAGAACGATGCATGGCCGAATGAAAGCTGTCCGCCATAGCCGGACAGCAGATTCCACGATACGCCGAACAATGCCCAGATCGGTACCAGGGACAGGATGAGCTGATAGTAGGTGTTGGTAACCTGGCTCGCGGCGGCGAGATATGCCACCAACACGATGATCAGCGCGATACCGTCACGTCGCAGGCGTGGGGTAGCCCCCGGTCTCATGCGCGTTCCGCCGATCGGCCGAACAGGCCCTGTGGTCGCAGCATGACGATCAGCAGGAACACCACGAAGATCGCCGCATTCTGCAATTGCGGCGGCAGCACCAGCGCGGAACATTGTTGTACGAAGCCAACCGTCAGGCCACCCCAGAATGCGCCCAGGATGCTGCCCATGCCGCCGAGTACGACGCCGGAATACATGATGATGACGTAGTCGAGACCGATGAATGGGCCGAACGACAGGTAGGTCGCCATCAAACCTCCGGCGACCGCGGTGATGCCGCAGCCGAGTGCGAAGGCGATTCGATAGGCGCGGTCGACGTCGATGCCCATGTAGGTCGCGGCGGTTGGGTTGTCGGCGGCGGCGCGCAGCGATTTGCCAAGCCGGGTGTATTCCAGCACCAGGTACAGCGTGATCGCAGTGATAATCGCTACAACGCACGCGATCAGGCGGGCCTTATTGAGGAACACCGTGGCGTCGCCGTAGATCGGACCGATCTCGAACGCGCGTGAGGCGAGGGGCGTGCGCACCGCCTGTGGTGTGGAGCCGAACAGGATCAGCCCGCCGTTCTGCAGGATCAGCGAGATGCCGAGTGTAATGATGAGCTGGCCGAAATGCCCATCGTCGAGGCTGCCGGCGGTCCGCAAACCGGAAACGCGGGCGATGAGGAACTTGTGCAACAGCGCGCCGCCGGCGAACACGATCGGGCCGGCACACAGCGCTCCGACGAATGGACCGACATAGGGGCCCAGAAATGCCAGCACGCCTCCGCCGGTCACCAGATACAGGCTGGCGTACATGCCGAGCATCAGAAGTTCGCCCTGCGCGAAGTTGACGATGCGCATGATGCCGAAGATCAGCCCCAGGCCGATGCACATCAGTCCGTAGATGCAGCCGACGGTAATGCCTGCCGCAAGTGCGTTCAGGACATTTTCTATCAGGGCCTCTAAGTCCACCGGCTTTCTTGTGCCTCCCGTTCGCGAACGTCTTACTGGTTCGCCGCGGCCTCCTCAAGCGACCATCCGGCAATGAGCTGGCCGAGATGGCGCGGCGCTTCGCCTGGCCATAGCGGTTCGCCGTCGATATTGGCGCCCCACGCGGCGGCGACGCCCATTGCGCGCAGGCCATCGGGCGCAACCGCGCGGTAGGTTACATGGTGGTGGCCGTGCACGATAAGGCTGGCACCCATGGCGCGCGCCAATGCGTCCAGTGCGGCGTTGCCAGCGGGATGACTGCGCGGCGCTTCGTGCGTCACCAGGATGTCGGCGCGCTGGCTTGCCAGTTGGTCGTAGTCCTCGGGCCAGATGGCTGTTGCACCAAGAGAATGAACCAGCGCTGCGATATGGTCCTCGCGCCAGCCGGCCCCGAGACAGGCCAGGTCTTCCGGCAGCTGCGATCGGCGATGCAGGCGGGGTGGGTCTGGCGGTTCCCAGATGCGCGGTCGGAACGTTCCGCCGAGGCCGGCAATGCGAACGCCGGCAATCTCTGCAACCCTGCCGTGCAGGGCGCCTTGTGTGGTGCGGGGATTGCGTTGCGGCTCGACCAGGTTGGCCCACATCTCGGGGCCGCCGTCATTATCGTGGTTGCCGAAGATCCAATGCACGTCGATCCCGCGGTCAAGCAATGGCGCAGCCAATTGATCAAGCGGCCGATCGCATTGCAGGTCGCCGAGCAGGACTGCGTCGTGCGGCAGTGGATCGAGCGATGCCAGCCCGCGCTCGACCAACTGCCATTGCTGGTGGATGTCGCCGATGAAGACAATCGTCATAGGGCGTGATGTTCCGTAACGAGTGGGCCTGACCTTGACGATGTCGCGGCGGCGTCCCTAGCCTTCCACGAATATGCGCAAATGGAAACAGGATGAACGATCGGGTTGAACAAGGGCCGGCAGCGTTCCTCGACCGGCTCGACCGTACGGCGACGCGAACCGAAACGCCGTGCGGCGATGGTATGATGGTGTGGCGATTGTGGGGGGACGGCCCGGTGCTGGTGCTGTTCCACGGTGGCGCTGGATCGTGGCGGCATTGGGCGCACAACGTCGATGCGCTGTCGCGCGACTACCGTTTGCTGGTGCCCGACCTGCCGGGGCTGGGTGAATCCGCGTTCCCGCCTGCTGGTGACGATGCGGCGCATGTCGCGGCAATTGTTGCGCGGGGGATCGATCTCGTGCTGGGCGCGGATGCGCGGTACGACGTGGCCGGGTTTTCCTTCGGTGGTACAATGGCGAGTTGCGTCGCCGCGATCCATGGCACGCGCGTGCGGTCGGTAACAATCGTTGGTTCGAGTGGTGTCGGGCCGCCGGGCAGCGCGGTGGAACTGATGAAGGTGCGGCATCTGAGCGGCGAGGAACGCGTTGCGGCGCATCGCACCAATCTGAATCGGCTGATGATCGCCGACCCGGCGAAGATCGACGATCTGGCGCTGACGATCCAGGAATGGAACACGCGGCATTCGCGGCTGAAGACGCCGACGCTATCGCGCAGTGGCGCGTTGCAGCGGGCCATCGCGCAAGTACACGTGCCGATCAATGGCATCTGGGGTGAATGCGATGCGCCGGCCAATCCGCGCGCGCCGGAACGCGTCGCGGCATTGCGCAAGATGCGCCCGGATGCCGATGTACGAATGATCGCAGGTGCCGGGCATTGGGTGGCGTATGAGGCGCCCGAACAGTTCCATGCCATGCTGTTGGAGATGCTGCGGCGAACGCGGCCGTAAGGGGGAAACACCATGTCGGACGCCAGCGAGATTGCGCGCGGCCCAGGCGAGATGATGGGCAATGCCGGGCCAGGGATGCTGGCCGGACTGCGCGTGATCGAGGTGGCGGACGAACGGGCGGAATATACCGGACTGCTGCTGGCCGGGCTTGGTGCCGAGGTGGTGAAGATTGAACCGCCGGAGGGTAATCCGACACGACGGATCGGTCCGTTCCTGGAGGATCAACCGGGCCTGGAGCGGTCGCTGTTCTTCTGGAACTATAATCGCAACAAAAAATCCGTTGTGCTGGACTTGCGCGAGGCACCGGCACGCGAACGGATGCTGCGGCTCCTGGATGGCGCGGATGTGCTCCTGGATGCCAGCTGTGGCGCGCTGAACGAGGCGCTGGGGCTGGATCGCGGCACGTTGTCTGCGCGATTTCCGTCGCTGGTGACGGCGCGCATGACGCCGTTCGGCGACGACGGACCATGGCGGGATTTCAAGAGTTCGGACCTGATCCACCTGGCGCTGGGTGGGATCATGATGAACTGCGGCTACGATCCCGATCCCAATCTGGAATACGACACGCCACCGATCGCGCCGCAGATCTGGCATGCCTATCACATCGCAGGCGAGCAGTTGGCGACGGAAATCATCGCCGCGCTGATCCATCGGCATCGTAGCGGGCAGGGGCAGGATGTGTCGGTTGCGGTGCATGAAGCGGTGTCGAAGAATCCTGAACTCGACATCATGCACTGGGTGATGCGCCGCGTGCCGATATGGCGGATGACCAATCGGCACGCGGCAGAGACGCCGAACCATTCGCCGTCCATCTGCCACACCAAGGACGGGCGCTGGTTCATCTCGCATGGGATGGGCGCGCGCGATCTGAAAAACCTGATACCCCTGCTGTCGAAATACGGCATGCAAGCCGATCTGCAACCGCCACCGCCGGACGCCGATCTGAAGGGACGCCAGGTGCCGGGTTCGCAGGCGGGTGACGAGACGCGGGCGCATATGCTGGATGTGGTGCAGCGGTTCATCCGTGCGTGGACCTATGCCGACATGCCGTGGCGCGAGGCGCAGGATGCCGGGTTGCTATGGGCGCCACTGCGCAAGCCGCACGAGAATGGGCTTGATGAGCACTGGCTTAAACGCAGGAGCTTCGCAGACGTGTTCCATCCGGAGCATAGCCGCAGCTTCCGCTATCCGACCAGCAAGTGGCTCAGCAACAGGACAAGCTGGCAGGTGGGGCGGCGCGCGCCATTGCTGGGCGAGGACACCGCGGCGGTGCTGGGCGAGGCATCTCGACGGCCGAATGTGCCGGCGCAGCCGCGGGGAGTAGAACAGCCGAAATTGTCGGCACTGCACGGCAAGCCGTTCCCGCTGCAGGGCGTGAAGATATTGGATTTCGCGTGGTTCCTGGCATCGGCGGGCGGCACACGTTTCCTGTCGGCGTTGGGCGCAGAGAGCTTCAAGGTGGAGTGGAAGGACAATCCAGACACGCGCCTCGCTGCGATGGCGCCGGTTGGCGGACGCGCAGCACGCGATGCGGCAACCGGACCGCTGCCTGGCGTGAAAGACCACGACATGGGGGGCCAGTTCAACAACAAGAATGCCGGCAAGCGCGGGATTTCGTTGAACATCCGCCACCCGAAAGGATTGCAGATCGCCAAGGACCTGCTGCGTATCTGCGACGTGGTGGCTGAGGGATTTTCGCCGGGTGTGCTGCAACGGCTTGGGTTCGGCTACGACGTGATGAAGAGCATCCGGCCCGACGTCATCTACATCCAGCAGTCCGGTATGGGCGTGCATGGCACGTATGGTCGGATGCGCACGGTCGGACCGGTTGCCGCGGCATTTGGCGGACAGGGCGACATGTCGGGGCTGCCTGAACCGGCAATGCCGGTTGGCTGGGGATATTCGTATCTCGACTGGATGGGCGCCTACGGTTACGCGTTGGCGCTGCTCGGCGCGTTGTATCATCGCGAACGCACCGGTGAAGGGCAGTGGATCGATGCGTCGCAGTGCGAGTTGGGATTGTTCCTGACCGGGGCTACGATTCTCGACTGGTCGGCAAACGAACGCGAGTGGCGTCGCTATGGCAACCGCTCGCCATATAAGCCGGCGGCGCCGCATGGCGCGTATCGTTGCGCGGGAACAGACCGCTGGATCGCCATCGCGTGCTTCAGTGATGTGGAGTGGCGCGCGCTGGCGCAGGCGGCAGGGCAGGGGGTGTGGCTGGACGACCGGCGGTTCAGCACGCTGGAACATCGTTTGGTGCACCAGGACTCGCTCGACGCGCTGGTGGAAGCGTGGACGTGCACGCAGGATGCGTATGACTGCATGATGATGCTGCAGCGTGCCGGCGTGCCGGCTGGCGTGTGCCAGAATGCCGAGGACCGCTGTGATCACGATCCGCAGTTGAGGCACTTGAAGTGGCTTACTGAAGTCACCGGGACGAAGATCGGGACGTGGCCGATTTATGAGCTGCCGATGAAGTTCAGCAGAACGCCGGCTTACATCGGCGGCCTGACAAATCGCGGCGCACCCTGCTACGGCGAGGATAATGAATGGGTGCTGACAGAGTTGCTGGGAATGACGAAGTCGGATGTGCAGCGGTTGGCGGAGGAAGGCGTGATCTGATGTATCGCTGATTATTGCATATAGCTAATGTTCGGTCCTCGTCACGGTGAGCCAATTGCGGCCGGGACTGAAGCGTCATATCGGCGGGCGGCGTCACGAGACGCTTGACCAGATCGACATCGCCGAGAATAACGCGACGCATGCTGCCCAGCCGGCGACTGCGCCAGTGAAGATGCATTTCGGCAAGATGACGCATCACGTCACCCTGCCGAACCTTGCGTTGGTCTGAACCGGCGTCGACCTGGGTAATCTGTCAGGCGCGGCGGCGCGCAACCAAGCCGATACCCAGCAGTCCAGTCGCCAGCAGTGCGAGGCTTGTCGGTTCCGGCACGCCCGCGGGGATCGTGCCGGGCAAGAACAGACCCGACAGGCCGTTGGCACCGCACGATGCGCCGAGGCATTGGCCGAGCTGGAAAATATCCTCCATGGTCAGCAGATCAGACGAGCGGGTGTAGAGAATGTTGTTGGTATAGGCGTTGCCCTTGGCGTCAGGCGAAATGATAATCTCCGGAATTGTGTAGGCCGATGAGTTACCGCCCTCGCTCTCGTCCCACCAGAGCACGATGGCGCCGTTGTCCTTGTAGGCCTGAGACGCCTCGATCTCAGGCACGACTCGGGACAGGAAATTGTCACCCTCCGCGATGGCGGCCTGATCACCAGTATAGGATGTGCCGTGGTAGGTGAACCCGCCGCTCAGCGAACTATGCATGTCGTTGTACTGGTCGGGCGTGATCCAGTTGTATTGCGCGACCGTGTTGTTCGCCAGGTCTGTCGAAAGCTGCTGCAAGGGCGCATAGTTCAGACGATTATTCGGGCCGCTTGAGTTGGTGAAGAATGCTGGCGGGTTGTGCTTCACCGCGTAGTTATACTGGTGACTACCGTTGTAAGGGTTCACATAGCCGGGATTGGTGCCCGAGGCACTGGTCAACGGTACAGTCCAAGCGCTCTGTGGCAATACCGTATTGGTGCTGTAGTTCATGTCGATGTCTTCCTGGTATGACTTCCAGGTGACGCCCTTCTTCTGCATCAGCCCTGTCATGCTGGTCGAGGAGATGACGTTGCCCGCGGCTGCCGACGGATCGGTGTCGGTGAACACGCCGAAGTTCGAACCGGCGTTGTTCCAGATGTAATTCGGCTCGGAGGGATGCAGGCCGATCGCAGCGTTCTGATAGTTCGACGCATATGACACCTGGGCCGCATTGGAATTGCCCGGTGTGATCAGGCTGTTGACATAGGGAGCGGCCGGATTGCCGAGGATCTGCTCAGGTGAGGTGAGCGTGCTGGGCTGCGTGAAGTTATGGTTCTCCAGCGCTATCACAAATACGGTTTGAATAGGGCCGGCGAGTACCCGGCGAGCAAAGCGTGGTCGTGACCAGAAGCCCAAGCGCAAGACGTCGCATGATCCCTCATCCCCTGATTTCCTTGTTGCAAGTCCAGCCTGCCGTGGTTGGATTACAGTCGGGAGAGCGATCCTTTGAAATTTTCGCGAAAGATCAGCTACAATTGTGTAATCGGAACCCGCGCACTGGCCTCGGTGAGTGAGGCGGCATCACGGAGGCAGGGCGTATGATTCTGGTCACCAACAACGAAGGCACCGTTGGCATTCCCACTACCGCAACGTTGCTCGCCGAAGGCTACCATGCGCTGGATGCCATCGAAGCCGGCATCCGGCTGATCGAAGCCGACCCGTCGGTGCGCACCGTCGGTCGTGGCGGCTGGCCGAACCTGCTGTGCGAGATGGAACTGGATGCCTGCATGATGGACGGCACCACGCTGCGCTCAGGCGCTGTCGGCGCCCTGCAAGGCTATCTGCATCCCGTCAGCGTCGCACGCGAGATCATGCGCCGATTGCCGCATGAGTTGCTGGTGGGGCAGGGCGCTGCTCGGTTCGCGCGCGAAATCGGCGCCGAGATTGCTGACAATCTGATCCCTGATTCACGTCGCGCGTGGCAGGAATGGTTCGACAACGAGGTGCCGGCGGAACAGCGACGCGATTGGCCGCACACGGAACTGGCGCCCCTCTGCCGTCACGCGATCGATCCGGAAGTGGGGCGCCTCCCGGGGCGGGAACCCGAGGGTGGCGATACCACGGTATTTCTGGCGCACGATCGCTCCGGCAACATCTGTTCCGGTACCAGCACGTCGGGTTGGGGCTGGAAATATCCTGGCCGACTGGGCGACAGTCCGATCGTGGGCGCCGGCTCCTATGCCGATACGCGTTACGGCGCCGCCGCGTGCACTGGCGCCGGTGAGATGACCATCCGCTGCTGTACCGCACGTTCCATCGTGCTGTACATGAAGGCGGGCGCCAGTGTGGCCGACGCTGTCGCTGAAGCGGTGGACGATATGCGCGCGCTGCGAGGTGGTCTGATCAGCCGCGTGACGATCCATGCGATCGATGCCAAGGGCAACCATAGGGTGGTGGCCGTAAACGGCGCCGGCGACAACAGATACTGGCTGTGGGAAGGGCATGGCGCGCCCCGTCAGATGCCGGCGGAACCAGTGGTGATCACCAGCGTCGTAACGCGGCCGACAACGACGACGCAGTACACGACGCTGCGTCGTTGAGCGGTGCATAGCGCGCCGAAGGTGCGCCCACCCGATGGTCATGGCGGGCGACTGTGTAATGTTCACGTGTTCCCGTGTCTTTCGCAGCCAAGTAATGGGCAGTCCGGCCACACTTGGCCATGACGGCGCATGTCACTTAGGGTGGAGAAGGGTGTCCAGCGCAGTGGAAGCAGGGGCGTAGTTGGCGTCGATCTCCAACGCGCGGCGGAACGCGGTTTCGGCCCCTGCGCGATCACCGAGTTGAGAATCGACAAGGCCCAGATGATAGGCCGTCTCGGCATCGGGTTGCAGTGCAAGTGAGCGACTGAATTGGACTTTCGCGTCTGGCAACTGTCCCCGAGCGCGATAGACCCAACCGAGCGTATCGACAAACGAAGCATCTTTCGGCGCCAGGCTGACCGCCTGTTCGGCCCATGACAGTGCCTCGTCCAGATGGTTCCCATGCTCAGCGGAAATCCAGGCAAGGTTGTTAAGGGCGTCTGGCTGCTTCGGGTTGAGTTTCAGCGCGCGCTGGAAACTTGCAATCGCATCGTTTGTCTGATGATCGTGTATTTGCGCGATGCCGAGGTTGACCAGGACGGGCACCAGATTTGCGTCCTGGGTCAATGCAATCTGATATTCGGCGATCGCTGACTTGTACTCGCCTTTGGCCAGCAGAATATCTGCCTTGGCCACATGGGCGGGCATGAAGTTCGGCTGAACCCTGAGAGCTCGATTGAACTGCGTAATGGCCTGCTCGGTGTTGCCGCGCCCAGCCTGCATCTGGCCAAGCAGGTATGATGGCTGCGGATCCAACGGCGCGTCCTGTTGCGCCTCAGTGAATTCGGCGATGGCTGCATCCGGTTGGTTGAGCTGTCCCAGAGCGGCCCCCAGTCCCACGTGAGCGGATGCCATTTTAGGTTGCTGTGCAATCACCGATCGGTAAAGTTCTGCGGCCTTGCCCGGCTGATTAAGGTGGGTGCGTTGCAGTTCTGCGAGAGCCATGCGTGGCGGTATGGCCTGGGGCATGAGGTTGATTGCATTCTGGAAAGCTGATGCAGCCTCCTGATCTCGCTTTTGAGCAACCAGGAAGAGGCCCCAGGCGGTCTGTGCATCGGCCGACTTAGGATCGGCGGCGAGTGCCGCGCGCAATTCGGCCTCCGTCCGGGCTGTGTCGTCCTTGCGATGGGCGATTTCTGCCAAGCCGAGATGCGCCCCTACGGCGGTGGTGGGATCCTGGGCCGCGCGCTCGAATTCTGACTGGGCTTTATCGAGATCGCCGGCATGAAGATCAGCCAGAGCCTTCTGAAGGGCATCCTGCTGGGTAGAGAGTTGCATGTCTGGGGGAAGCAGGTCGAGCGGAACCGCATAGGCAGGCGGCGCGAGGCTCACCAGCACGGCAAGTGCGCCAGAAGCTCCCGCGATCGCCCATGGCATACGCATGGTCAGCTCCTGAAAGATGTAGGGCATCCTGACCTTCCGGTCAGGATGCCCTGGCATCCAAGATCAGGCAACGCGTGCGCGGTTCAGGCCGAGTTGTTCAGCCTCTGCGGTTCCGGCGGCGGCGGATCAATCCAAGGCCAACGATCCCAGTGCCGAGCACAACCAACGAGGCAGGCTCTGGCACGGTCGGCGGCGGCTTATTGACGCCTGCCACGCCGCTAACCTGGAAGACTTCGAGGAAGATGTTATCGTTATTGCTCGGGTTCAACGTATTGACCGTAATCGACGTATCGCCGGTGGCAATTTCGCCGGCGATATTGTAGCGCTCGTGGTCCTGAGAAATGCACGAAGGCAACAGCGGGGTGTACGGATCATTCCAAGCGCCGACGGTGATCAGATTTCCGTTGGCTTCGGAGCTATCCTGGCTGTCGTCGGCGTTACCGGCAACATTGGTGATTGTCGTGCCGTTGACAGAAATGGTGGAAAATTGGCCGGCACTGCAAGAGTTAGCCGAGCCGTCGTAGCTGAAGCCATCGCCGATCCGCATTTCGGCGGTGAAGCCTGGCGCCGAGGGGTCCAGCGGCTTGGAGAAGTTGATGGTCGCCGTGTCGCCGGTCGTGGCCGAGAAGCCATCAAGGATGCCGACCGTCTGGGTGGGCAGGCTCGCGTTCGAGTAGACCACCACCAAGCCTTCGCCGTCCTGGCTGCTGAGGGTCTCGGTGACCGGGAAGTTATAGACGAGGCCAGCAGCGCCGGTGGCTGCATCGACGCCCGGCGTGCCACCCCCGGCATTGATGATTGGCGCCACGATGCTGGTTACGTCGGCGCGCCAGGCCTGCAGCGTGCAGCAGGAACTGGCGATGCCGAGTGGCGTCGCGTAGTTCACCGTGGTTCCATTCAAGGTGCCGCCAGGCTGCGCCGTGGTGAAGTACAGCGAACTGTAAAGATACGCAGCCTGGACCGTGGAGCCGGCGGGAACCAGGGCCGAGATGGTGCAAGACTGCGAGGTCGAACCACAACCATCGGTGGAAACGCCGTCACTACCCGTGAAGGTTTGGAACGAAGAAAGAGATGCATTCGCGCAGGGCGCGAATGTCAGGGCCCCCAATGCTACCGTCGCTAGCAGACCTGCTTTTTTGAGCACCATCGCCTCCTCGAATTTGTCAGCTGGCATATTGCCTACACGGACTAATGCAAGCGGTATGCCAGAAATTATCCCGTTGATTTCGTTTGCTGAGTTTGCAACGAAAAATCGGACTGTAAAGTTTTCCGACAACCTGGCGTGAATTTTTCCATTTCACGAGCGGTTCCCTGAACCGGATTGACCTGGAAGGCGGCGGCAAGCGCGGGTTATGCTGCGCGCGATCCGGCCTCGAACAGCAACCGATATGTCCTCCCCCGCCACGCGACCGCCGCCACGTCAACCTCCGGGATTGGCGGAAAGGGCATTTCAACTTGCACTGTCTCTGCACCACGCCGGACAGCATCCGGGTGCCAAGCAACAGTATCGGGCGGTGCTTGCGCTCAATCGCGACCATGTCGGGGCATTGCATAACCTGGGTCTGATCCTGATCCAGGAAGGCAACATCGCGGAAGGCGTGCGGTTCGTCCGCCGTGCCCTCGCTCGCCACCCCAGGTCGGCCGAGGCGCACAACACGCTCGGAATGGCGCTGCAGGCGGAGGGACGTCATCGGGATGCCATCGCCGAGTACCGCTCGGCGATGGCGATCAGGCCGAATTACCCCGAGGCGCTCAACAACCTCGGGTCGGTTTTCGAGGAGACGGCGGAGCCGGACAAGGCAGCCGTCGAGTACGGACGAGCGGTCGCGCTCAAGCCCGACTACGCCAATGCATGCCACAAGCTTGGCGTTGTCCTGGAACAGCTCGGCCGTTTTGACGAGGGACGTGCGGCTCTCGCGAAAGCCGTTGCACTGATGCCTCGGCGGGCCGAATTTCACCGCAGTCTGGCGGACAGCCAGCGCTTCACTGCCGGCGATCCGCGATTGGCCGCGATGCTGGCGTTGGCCCAGCACCTGCCGACACTGCCAGTTGACGATCAGGTGGAACTGAATTTCGCGCTTGGCAAGGCATACGCAGATCTCGGCGAGCATGCCCGCTCCTTCGGGCACTATCTCGATGGCAACGCGATCAAGCGCCGGAACGTGCGCTATGACGAAGTGGCGGCACTTGGCTTCCTGCGGCGCGTGCAAGACCACTTCACGCCAGCACTGATCGACGCCAACAGAGGTCGCGGCACGCCTTCGCCCGCACCGGTGTTCATCCTCGGCATGCCGCGATCAGGCAGCACGCTCGTCGAGCAGATCCTGGCGAGCCATCCGAAGGTCTTCGCGGCCGGAGAGCTGACGCATTTCGGACGCGCAATCACCGCGTTGGGCGCCACGAAGCTGTATCCCGAAATGGCCAGCGCACTGACGCACGACCAGCTCAGGACGCTGGGCACGCGGTATGTTGCGGCCATCCGGGCCAAGGCCGGGCCGAACCCGGAGCGCATCACCGACAAAATGCCAATGAATTTCCCCTTCGTAGGGCTGATCCATCTGGCGCTGCCAAATGCCACGATCATCCATACGCGTCGAGACCCGGTTGATTGCTGTCTGTCCAATTTCACAAACCTGTTCGCACACGGGCAGCTTCTTCAGACATACGAGCTTGGCGAGCTTGGCCGATATTATCGTGCCTACGATACGTTAATGCAGCACTGGCGCGAAGTGCTGCCGGGCGTGATGCTCGACGTGCAGTACCGAGGAGCTGGTAGGCGATTTCGAACGCCAGGCACGCCGTATCGTCGCGCACTGTGGTCTCGACTGGGATGACGCCTGCCTGCGCTTCCACGAAACGCGACGTCCCGTGCAGACAGCAAGCGTGCGGCAGGTGCGTCAACCCGTTTATGCCAGCTCGGTCGGTCGCTGGCGCCACTATAAGGACATGTTGGAGCCACTGCTTCGGGAACTCGGAGTGGCTGCATGAGCTTTGCGCGCCAGTCGGTCCCGTGGACATCGGCTGCGCAGATTTCATCGACGGTAGGTACCGCGTCACGCGATCGGCGCAACGAAAAGCCGTGGTTTATGACCTTCGTGAGCATGACGGGGAATGCAAATAAGAGGGTCAATACCTTCAACGGCTGATATGCGCATCGGAGGACGCTACACCACCTTATGTTCGCGCAACCGCGCAATCGCCGCATCGTCATAGCCCAGTTCGCGGAGCACTTCGTCGGTGTGTTCGCCCGGCTCCGGCGTTGCGGTCCGCACACTCCACGGCGTGCGCGAGAGTTCAACAGCCTGGCCCACAACTTCCACGTCGCCCAGCGTTGGATGCTGCACGTGCCGCGTGATGTTCAGGTGCCGCACCTGAGGATCGGCGAACACCTCGTTCATCTTGTAAATGGGGCCACACGGCACGCCCGCCTCATTCAGCAGTTCGATCCACGCTGCGGTCGTGCGCTTGCGGGTGATCGCGCCGATCGCCTCGTGCAGCCGGCCGCGGTTCTTCGAGCGATCCGTGTTGGTGGCGAAATCCGGATCGCTGGCGAGCTCTGGTGCATCGATCACCTTGCAGAACCGCCGGTAGATTGCCTCGCCCGCGGCGCCGATGTTCATGTATCCATCGGCGGTAGCAAATACGCCGGTCGGGATGCTGGTGGGATGGTCATTGCCAGCCTGCTCCGGCACCTCATGACCGATCAGCCAGCGCGCCGCCTGGAAGTCCAGCATGGCGATCTGCGCGGCCAGCAGATTGCTCTGCACCCACTGACCTTCGCCGGATCGTTCGCGTTCCAGTAGTGCAACCAGAACGCCCATCGCGCAGAAGATGCCGGCTGTAAGATCAGCCACGGGGATCCCAACGCGCACCGGACCCTGCGCTGGCAGGCCGGTGATCGACATCAGCCCGCCCATGCCTTGTGCGATCTGATCAAAGCCAGGACGCTCACGATACGGACCGTCCTGGCCAAAACCGGAAATGCTGGCGTAGACCAGACGCGGATTGACGGCGCGCAAGGTGGCGTAGTCGATACCGAGCCGGAACTTCACATCGGGCCGGTAATTCTCCACCAGCACATCCGTATCGCGCACCAGGCGCTTGAGGATTTCCACGCCCTCGGGGGACTTCAGATTGAGCGTCATGCTGCGCTTGTTGCGATGCAGGTTCTGAAAGTCCGGCCCATGGCGTTCGCCGCCCATCCCGGCATCGCCTTCAGGTGACTCAACCTTGATCACCTCGGCTCCCCAGTCGGCGAGCTGCCGCACGGTCGTCGGTCCGGCGCGCACACGCGACAGGTCGATGACCTTGAAACGGGCGAGGGGTCCCCGATTTTCTGCGGATCGCATCACGGCTCCATTCTCATCGGCTGGGATTTCATTCAAAACACATCGCATGGATCGCCGGCATCGTCGAGTTCCGCAACCAGGTTGCAACAACCTCTCCCGGTCGCACGTTTGTGATTGACAGGCACGTTGGAGAACCATCATCGGCATGGGCTGTGCGCGTGCTGCAATGCTATTGACGCCGGCCGGCCGCAACGACACAGGCACGCGATTGCGGTCCGGAGCGAGGCGGGTTGGCTTACTCGGTGGTTTGGGGAGACACGGTGTCCGGCTCGACCGATGACAGACAGGTCGCTACGTCCGAAGCCGGATGCGCCAACCGCGCAAAGCTGTTGATTGTGGATGACGACCCTGAGGTTCGGATCATCGTTGCGGAATTCCTCGAAGATTTCGGCTATCGGGTGTTGCAGGCGGAGGGCGGTGCGCAGGCCCTCGAGTTGTTGGCGCGCACACCGGATCTTCGCATGATCATCTCCGATATCCGCATGCCGGACATGTCTGGAATCGAACTGGCCGACATCGCGACGCAGCGTCAGCGCGACCTGAAGATCATCCTGATCTCTGGCTACTTCGTCTCGCAACAGGTCGACCGTCGATTCCTGCGCAAGCCGTTCCGCATGAGGGAACTGGAAGCGGCGGTACGAGCGGAACTGGACGCATGATCTGAACTGATCGGCCGGATCGCCAGCGGCAGAGTCGTCAGCCGCGGCCGGAGCCGCTATCCTCCATCGTCTGATCATGGACCGCTGAACTTCGATGATGGATCGGCACGTGTTGTCGAACGGAACCCTCTCCGCCTCGGTGAAAGCGGATGGCGCGGAACTCTGTTCGCTGCGTGATGCGGCAGGTGAGGAGATGCTGTGGCAGGCCGCGCCGATCTGGCCACGGCATGCGCCCGTGCTGTTTCCCATCGTCGGGCGTCTGAAGGATGACACGCTGCGCCACAAGGGCAGATCGTATCGGCTCACCCAGCACGGCTTTGCCCGCGACAAGCGCTTTGCCTGGCTGAACCGTACAGCCACCGCGTGCCGGCTGGTGCTGCACGAAGATGGCGAAACGCGCGCGGTGTATCCGTTTGCGTTCCGGCTCGAGGTTGCCTTCACGCTGGACGATGATGCGCTGGAGACAAGCTTCACGGTGGCCAATCCGGGACGCGAGGTCTTGCCCGCATCGCTGGGAGCGCATCCGGGCTTCATCTGGCCGTTGGTGGAGGGCGTGGACAAGGCGCGGCATGTGCTGGAGTTCGCTCAGGCCGAGACCGCGCCCGTGCGCCGGCTGGCGGATGGACTGCTGAAGACCGACCCGCAGCCAACCCCGATCCAGGGCCAGACCCTGGCGCTCGATCCCGCGCTGTTCGCGGCGGACGCCGTGATACTGGATCAGCCTGCCAGCAGCGCGGTGCGCTACACCGCGCCTGAAGCGCCGACGATCGAGGTCGCATGGGAGGGCTTCCGCCAACTCGGCGTCTGGTCCCGCGAGGGCGGCGATTTCCTCTGCATCGAGCCGTGGTACGGCACCGCCAGTGCGGTCGATTTCGACGGCGAGTTCTGCGACAAGCCGGGCCTGATGCTGATCCCGCCCGGCGAGCGGCGCACTTTGTCCATGCGGATCAGGCTGTGCTGACCCCGGCGGCGACGGCCAGGACACTGTCCCAGCCTACGATCTGGTGGCCCGCAGCGAGTACGCGAGCGGCAGCCATGGCTTGTCAGGCCATCGGAACAGGCCGTCCGGGCCTTCAATCAGGCACTCGAACATCCGCCAGGTGACGGCGTCGTGCTCGTGCAGCCAGTCTAGCCGGAGGCCTGCCTCGATCAGCGAGGTGACGACCGCACCGACCGGATGGATCCATTGGCATGTGGCGCTGTTGCGGAGCCGGGCTGCGCTGTCGGCGTAGTCGCGCGTCTCGTCGAGCAGCATAGGCTCGCTGTGGAAATACGGCAGGAAGAACCCGGGATTGCCGTCCGGCCCGGCTGCCTCGTCATCGAGCACCAGCGCGGCGGGGTGGCCTTCCGCCAGGTACAATGACCCGCCGGGCTTCAGGAAATGCGCGACGATCTGTGCCCACCCCGCAATGTCGGGTAGCCAGGGAATGGCGCCCCAGGTGACAAACACCCGATCGAACGACGCAGGCTCCGGGATTGCGGCCACGGCATCGTAGAGATCAGCCTCGACAAACCTTGCCCGCTCGGTGAGGCCGAGTTCGTCGGCCAGCGCACGGGCCGCGGCGATCGCGGGGCTGGAGAAATCCAGGCCCACCACGGTGGCGCCGTGCTGAGCCAGGATCAGCGTATCGTGACCGAAATGGCATTGCAGGTGAAGCAGGCGAAGCCCGTGGACCGGTCCAAGCTCAGCCTCCTCGATGGCGTTGATCCTGGCTTCGCCAGCCCGCAACGGGGCGGCATCGTAGATTGGTGCAGCAAGATGGATCGGCACCCGCTCATCCCAGTTCGCCCGGTTGAGTTCCCGCCACCTATCCTGGGACATTAATATTACCCCGTAGATCGTTCATCATGCTTGACTTGTTGCCATTCGGCTTCCATGTCCTCGAGTGACATATCAGCCAAAGCATATCCTGCATAAGCAGCATTCTGCTCCATTTTATTGAACCGATTCGAGAATTTCTGGTTGGCCTGCCGCAGGCACGTTTCCGGGTCCAGATCGAGCTTCCGCGCCAGGTTTGCGAGCACGAACAGCAGGTCCCCCACCTCATCAGCCAACCGTTCCGGATCGGCGCCTGACAGCTCCGCTCGGAGCTCGGCGACCTCTTCGTCCAATTTGGCCAGCACGGCTTCGGCATCCGGCCAGTCAAAGCCGACACGGGCGGCACGCGCGGTCAGCTTGGCGGCACAGGTGAGGGCAGGGAGGCCGACAGGAACCCCCGCCAGCGCTCCGGTCTCAGCCCGGGCTACGCGTTCGGCGCTTTTCTGCGCCTCCCACGCGGCGGTCTGAGTTGCCGCATCCCGCATGGCGGCATCGCCGAATACATGAGGATGACGGCGGACCATCTTGTCGGCGATCGTGCGCGCCACCGCGGCGAAGCCGAACAGACCGGCTTCCTCGGCCATCCGAGCATGGTAGACGACCTGGAACAGCAGATCCCCCAGCTCGTCCGGCAGCGCGGCCAGATCGCGCCGGGCGATGGCATCGGCTACCTCGTAAGCTTCCTCGATCGTGTAAGGGGCAATGGTGGCGAAGCTCTGCTCCTTGTCCCACGGGCAGCCGTGATCGGGGTCGCGCAGCGCCGCCATCACGTCGAGCAGACGGCGGAGTTCAGCCTCGGAGGTTGTCGATGAGCGGGGTGTGTGCGCCATGGATTGGCCATAGGCTGGCAGGCCCCCGGCACGCAAGCAGCCGATTTGCGGCGCCTGCCTGCCCGGTCACCTCGTGTTGCGTTCCTCCTGAAAGCGGGCAATCGCCGCCGTATCCACGGCATGGAGGTCGCTGATCACCCGCTGCGCCTCCGCGGCAGACCCGGCACGCAGACACGCGAGCGCTTCGCTCAACAGTACGAACAGCACCACTTCCGGCGATCGTGCGTCCGGATCGATCGGGCTCGGCCAGTCCTGCGGATCGAAACCGATATACCAGTCCGGTTTCGCCCCCGACGTGCCCGGTGCCTGCGTCTGCACCGAAGTCTGCCGTCCGACAGTGGCATTCGGGGGATCGGTGAGCGCCGGTTTCTCGATCTTGACGATGCCGCCGCTGTCGCGGATGCCTTCGAGAATCGCCCGCCCCGACGGCGTTCTGGCGATGCGCGCGACCAGGGTGACCACGCTGCTGGCGTAACCGGCCTCCGGTGCATCGATCTGGAGCCACTTCGAATTCGGCGCCGATGTTTCTGGCGGGTTGTCGGCTCATGGCTGCACGGTGCCTCCGACGCCAAGGTTGTCGAACATCTAACAGCTCGGCGTCGAGCTGTTCGACGAACTGTTGCCCCCCGTAAGGAAATCACAGGCGACGCCATCCACCACGGAGTCGCATGCCGGCGCCGGCGTGGGGGTTGCCGTGTGGGTCGTGCGCTGTCCGCCGGGGCCTGCGTGAACGTTGCAATCCGTCAGCCTCTGGTTCCATTTGTCGCCAGGCTCGGCCAGCGCGGCATCTGCGACATTCTGCATCGTGACAGCGGCAGCGCTCTGCGGCGATCCGCCGGAATTCTCGTAGATCATCGATGGTGCACTGATGTAGACGGCACAATGATCAATGACGATGAAGCTCTGGCCCACCTTCAAGGTTATCTTCTCCGTCGCCTCGATCGTCAGCGAATTGAGGCCGATGCTCACGTCGCCCTTTATCACCGCTGTGAGGTTCTGTTCCAGATCGGCCCGCACATTGCCCTTTACAGTGATCTCGTAATCCTTGTCGACCTGCTCGTAGCGGTTTGAGCCGACGTGCAGGTCGTACTCCTGGTCGACCGTGGTGTACATGTTTCCGCCGAACGGCGTGCCATCCTTGTCGGTACCTTTCACCGCCCTGACGTTCTTGTTGCCGTAGGTGGTCTCGAAACTGTGGGCGTAGGCTGTGACATCGAGCCGGCCCTGCGAACGCAGCAAATATTGTTCGCAGTTGTACGTATCGTCGAAGCGCATCAGATGGTAGCGCGACTTGCCGCCGCTGGTGTTCGGTGTGCTGGCGGTCTTGAGACCGTTGAACCGGAAGTTGGTGGAGGGCACGGGGTTGGCCCAGTCGTCGAGGTCGTAGATCTCGGCATCCACCTGGCCGGCTGGGAACGGTATGTTGGAAGCTCCTCGGTCGGCGTTGTAGCGGCGGCCGGTGATGATGGGCCGATCCGGGTCGCCATCGAGAAAGCTGACGATCACTTCCTGACCGATCCGCGGCAGGAACTGCGTGCCAAAGCTACGGCCGGCCCAGCCCTCGGAAACCGGCACCCAGCACGTCCGGCGGTCGGAATTCAGCGGGTCGGTCTCGGTGTCGTCGAGTTCAGGAAACCCCGGAATGTAGTTCCGCGATGGGACCACGCGCTGCCAAGGGAAGCGGACGCGCACCCGGCCGAGACCGTCGGCATAAATGTCGGTGCTACCACCCTGTGAGACGTCCTTTTTGCCTTCCTGTCCGATGACGATCGCCAGATGCGGCCCATAGGCACGTGGCTTGGTGCCGTCCGGACCAGGAACGATCTTGTATTTCGCTCCATCCCAGGGAATCGCGATGAACGCGTTGGAAAATGCATCATTGTGGTCGGTAATGATGTCCTTCGGACCGCTGACGAGCCAGGCCTGCATGAGGGACTGGACCAAGGTTGTACCCATGCCAGCGAGAAAAGTATCGCCGAAACTGTGATCATATGGGTTGTCACGATAGTGGGTCAGGGGGTCGATATTCTGATTTTGAATCCAGTTGCTCAGGCCTCCACTGGCCAGTGCGTTCGTCGCGTCGAAATAAAGCGCCTGCGATTTGTTCTGCGGCAAGAAGATGCTGTAGAGCCATCGAACTGGAGTGTCCAACCAATTCCAAAAGTCAGAGCCCACCGTATGACCATAGGTATTTTCATAGGCTGCGAATGAAATTTGGGTTATCAGATATTCAGGACCGTTAGGTATTCCGACGCTGAGAATGTCAATCTCAGCATCGTCCTTGACAATGCGGAATTTACGGCCAGCCATCAAACTCGCCTTCTTGCTCACTCCCATCGCCGAGAAGGTGTTGCCTTCCTCATCCTGCATCCGATCACCCGCCTGGCCAGTCATGACGCTGTCGTGGGTCTCGGGGTTGACGGCGGTGTTGTTGGGATTGGTGACCAGTGCCGGAAAGATCTCGCGCTCAAATCCGGTCGGATCACCTACCGGTGGCAGCATGTCATAGGTCTCGCTGACAGGTGCGTTTCCGCGCGGTGTATCGGTCGGATTCACCATGTTGAAATCGCTCACGTACACGCGCTTGTGGATCGGAACGAAGGTCCGCTGAAAGGTCGTGATCTGTTGAACGTCGGGGATGGCCTTGGCGTCCGGTCCCCGGTAGACAATTGCCATGTCCGGATACGAGCAATTGATCGGCGACGCAGGGTCGGTCGCGAGGATCATCCTCTCTCCGGCTATCAACCACTCATCCGAATCGTCCTCGTCGTCCTCGTGGACCTGCATCTCCAGGTCGCCATGATCGAAGTAATACCAGAGATTGAACTCCGCCATCAGGCGATGGAGGAAATTCATGCTGCTTTCGCCGAATTGCACACAATAGGGTATCTTGGGAAACTTTGAATCGTTATCCTTGGGCATCACGACATAGGACGATAGGCCTGCGTTGACACTGAAACCCCAAACCACCTCCTTTATGATATCCAGGACCGACATGTTCTCGAACACACGATACCTTATTTCGTAATCCAACATCTTGAATGTAGGAATAATCCGTGCCCTGAAGACCATGAAGTCGGTCTGCTTCCCTCGGTCGAAGGTACGCTTGTTCGTGCCATCCTTTTCAAACGTCTGAAATACACCTCGCCTGACAGTGTAATCTTCTGCCTTTCCCCGCATATAGATCGCCACTTTCGTGTTGATCATCGTCCTCGGATCAAGGTCGCCGTCTTCGAGGTGTCGGTACATCACCACGTCGTAGGCATAGGGCATTGAAATCCCCTCGATGCCCTGCACCTGGGCCAGCAGCAGCGGGCCCTCGTCATCCATTTCCTGCTGTAACCCCAGGTGCGTGTAAATCTTCAACGTCGTCTTCTGTTCAAACACGGTCATGGGTTTGGGCTTTCACCTGTCGGTTGAGCAGACTCGTCTTGGTCCCGTTGGAAGCGTGCGAACGCCATCGTCGCGACCCCGGTCAGGGAATCTCGGTGGTTTCCTGCCCAGGATCCGTGATCGAGATCACACCGCCCCACATGCAATTGCACATGGAGACGTTGTCGAGCGCGACCTGATTCGCGAGCTCCACCGTGAGTGCCCCGGGTGTCCAGGGTGAGGACGTCGCCGGGATGCATGGCTGCGGGGTCAGTACGCCCAATGCGGCCGACGTTGCCGTTGCCACCTGCGGATTGGACGGGCTCATGCACATGCCGAATGGCATGATGTTGAGCGTCGGCACGTAGTCCTGCACGCTAGCCTTCGGCTGATTCGCGATCACAGTTCGTTTGAGCGGCAGCACCGTGAGGCTCGATGGGCTGCTGCCGAATGTGCACGCAAGCTGCGCGCCGTTAACAACCTGGAACGGCATACCGAGCGCCCTTCAAGCTACCATATCCCAACAGTAACATGACACATGCGCCGATCAAGATTTATGTGCGCTGCGTGTCATGGTCGATCCGTGGTACCTTGGCGCGCCCGCGGACTATGCCATGATAAATCCTAGCGCGCGGGAAACGATCGCGGAAACGCGTCGGTGCGCCTGAAGATCTGTAGGCCGGTTGACGGGAAGCGTTGCGACACACGTTGCGCGCTGCGCAGTGTATTGCGCGTGGCCACGACGAACAAGTCGGGTGCATAATCGGCCGGTACCGCGGCCAGGCCATCGACGCCAGCCAACCAATAGCCGATGGTGAACGCGACTGACTTGATGTCGATGACCTCGTGCTGCCGCAAAGTCAAATCAGCGAAATACGGACTGCTTTCGACAAGCGGCAATGGGATCTCCAGTCGGGCCTCCAGGCTCGCACCTGGCTCGAGCCGGCGAGCGAGCGGCAACACCGGTACGGCGACACGCCGATCGGTAGGCAGCGGCGCGGCGAACTTGCCGAGCGTGACGACTGCCTGATCGTCGACCATGACAACCAGTGCCTGCTCGTTCGCCTGCGCTGCGCCACTTGCCGGATCGATACTGGGCTGAGCGTGCATTGCGTAGATATCGACGGTGTCGCGATTCTCCAATGTATAGGCAAAGTGCAGGACATTACCGGTCTTGCCCGGGCGACAGGTCAACAGCAGGTTGGCAGTAGCAGGTCGCACCGCACCTTGGTCAGCCATTCCCACGTTCTCGCCGATAACCCATCAGGCCTTGTACTTCCATTGAAGCTGCTTCGCCAGATCGAGGCCGGCGGCGCAAACGAAATGGTTCCAAGGGCGACGCCCTTGGCGGGGTCCCGGGGCAGAGCCCCGGGCCCTTTCTGCGCAATCAGTACTCAAAAGACATGAACGCGCACCGGCTCAGACTCGATGCCATTGGCAACAACGACAAGATGGCACTCCCCAAGAGGAGCGGTCGCGGGCACATGAAACCGCGCACGAACCTCCCGATCGCCGGTCGCAACGGCGAAGCTGGAGAAGCGGTGCGTGCGGCAGTAAACCACAGTGCTCCCCTGAGTAAGCCGCGCCAGCGGATAGTTGGTGGCCGCCGTATAGTCATCGCCATAGCTGACCGCCTGCGACAGCCCGTTGAAGCGATGGCCGGCGATCTCATATGCCTCGCCGCGGTCCACCCGATGCGGATGCTCGGTGATCCGTGGCCGCCACTCGTGGCGCGGGCCGTCATCCGGCGTGTAGATCCAGACATCCGTCTGCTGCGCAGTGTACATGACCTGCCCATTCGGCAGCAGCATCAGCCGTCCGGTCCAGGTATCGCCGCCGGCGGTGGCCGGCTGTGTCGGCGTTTCCGTCAGGGTGTCGCTGACCGGGTCGAACTCGAAGAACTGGGTCGGACCGGACCAGAACTCGGTACCCTCCGGGTGACGCACGCCGGCGCAGCAGAGCACCTTGCCGTTCGGCATCAGGACGGCAGGAGCATCCATCGCCGTAAGCAGGTTGTTGCCGCTGTCGATCATCTCAGGTCCGGCGTGCCAGGCGCCGGGGTCTTTCGGGTGCTGAGGTGGCCGGTAGATGGCGGTTTGAGTTGAACCGCCGATGGCGAACAGCCGGCCGTCAGTCAGCAGTATCGCCGGCCCAATCTCGCGCATGGTTACATCGACCAGGCCTTGCAGGGTGGAAGAGGCGCTGACCCAAATGTCTTCATGGGGCAGGTATTTCTCGGCCGCCGGCGGATTGAAGGTCTCAACGGCCAACACGGTGCCATCGGGCAGGAGGGTCCAGGTCTCCTCGTTGGTGCGGCCGATCTTGGTGCGAGGCTGGGTGCCGAAGGCGGTTCCGGCTTCCTGCCAGGTGTCGTGCTGTGGGTCCCAGAGCGCGGTGCGCGAGTCATCGAGACAGCCGAACAGGATCTTGCCGTCCGGTAGGATGCAGCACGAGGCATCGCCGCGGATCCAGTCGAAGCCCGCCGGCTTGGTGGTCAGCTTGGACCACGTGTTGGCAAGCGGATCGTAGATCTCGCCAAGAGGCGTATCGGGGCCGGCGTTGGAATCCTCACCGCCGATGGCAAAGAGCTCACCGTCGCGAAGGATGCCGGAGGCGAAGAACTGCCGCGAGTTGTTCATGGCGACCGGCGCGGACCATGCGCCGGTGGTGTAGTTGCCTTGCGTGTCGGCTGTCAGGCGCCGCCAGTCGGCGGCATAGGCGTCGTGCACGAGTATCGTGCCGTCGGTCAGCAGGATCATGCTTTCGGCATTGAACCCGCCAGGGGGCTGATTCGTCATCGGAGCCCACGTTCCGGCCATAGTTACCTCCAAGTTTTCTGAGGGATGAAGCAGAGCCTTGCCTTGCGGCATTCAGGTTGCGTGAGTCCCTCGGCGGCACGTGTGAGCAGGATCACACCCCGTCGATTACCGGTCGTGCGGACGTGGTCACGATACCGTGCACATGGGATTTCGGCTGCACGATGGGGTAGGTGGCGGGAAACCCAGGCCGATTGCGTTGATGATTTGCGGTCGCTGGGCTGGTGTGCGGCTACAGATTCTTTTTTCCTTCCTTCTTCCTTTTTCTTCGCTCCGCCGTCCCCCCCGGCCTCCCGCCGTCCAGCGGGCTCCGTGCTGGCCCTCGCCTCGTCTGGTCGCCCCTGCGATCGTCGTCGTTGCTGTCCACGTGCCGCCGACCACCTATGCGGCTGGGGGCGCGCCTATGCCAGAGTTGTCGGCGCGCGGGGTCCGGCCGGCGGCCCCAGGCCCGCGGGGTTCGGGGGTGCGGTGGCGCAGACGTGCGTTACGTCGGGGTTCGGGTATCGTCCCCCCGGTCTCGGGGTTCTGCCCGCCTTCGGTTCGGTCGTAACCATCACCCCATTAAGCTTCTCCCACCGTAGATCCGCCGTAAGTTACCGTTTACGGAGTAAACGTGTTGGCAAGGACCATCGGGCGTTGTGTTGTATGGTAGAGCGATGGGAGTCCGATGTCGTTGTAATAAATACGCTGATCGCGGCGGTTGTATATATTCGCGTTGTTAGGGAGATCGATTCGCCTGTGACGGTCCCGGGGGCGCCAGAGTCGCCGGGAGGGAGGGTAATCAAGGCCGCGCGGCAAGCGGCACCTCCGAGCCAGGCTGTCGTCGCGGTGCCAGCGCCGCGGCCATCGTTATCCTGCTTTCCACATTGATCCGTGCCCCCAGTCGCTACCACCCTTCGGAAAACCTGCGGTTCGCAAGCGAAACCGGCGGTGCAAACGAGCCCCGGCAACGCGTGTCGGCGCAAGATAGAAATGTCACCCGGCGCGCAAAGTAGAAATGACACCCCCGCGGCGGCGAACACGGTCAGCGCCAAACGGCATGTCGGCCAACTGCTGCGGGCGGGCGACGGGGTCAAGGGCCGAAGCCGGCGCTTGCCGGTGCGCGCAGCGCAGCCCTTGAGGCCGTCGCTCGCCTGCAGCATGCTGAAGCAGCCGTGCGATCGACAAGGGAAGCTCAGGCCGAAGCCGCCGCAGCCCGGTGGCGTGGCGGCCGCCCCTTCGACGGCAGCCCCGGCGCCTCCAGGTTGTTCGGCGGCCGCTGCCGCGCGGCGTGCCCGCGCTGCTGACGCGGCGCGTAGGCAGCCTGCTGCTCCTTCACCATCTGCCAGCGCCGCGCCGACAGCCGCTTGTTCTCGACGATCGTCGCCGGGCTGCACGGTCTGGATCTTGTCGAACACCCGGAACGGCAAGCGGCATGCCTTCGAACTGAACCGCGAACCGGCCGTCCGGGTAGTTCACCACCTCGACCTTCTTGCGCACCAATCCACGCGCGAACGGCGTCGGGTCCAGCAACAGCATCATCCGGTCGTAATGCAGGGTCAGGTTCTGCGTGCACCGTCCGCTCCTCCCGCCAGGCCAGGATCTCGTCCAGATCATCCGCCGCGGTCAGCGGCCGGTGCAGGTCCTTGGCGTTCGCCGGTTCCCGCCCAAAGCGCGCGTTGTAGCCGGCGATGAAGCCAGGCAGCCACGCGTTCGCCGCGGCGATCGTCGATATGCCCGCCAGACGCAGCTCCTTCACCAGCCGGTCCTGCAACGTGCCGAACGCGCGCTCGACCCGGCCCTTCGCCTGCGGACTGTTGGCGCAGATGATGTCGATGTTCAGCTCCGACAGCACGCGGCCGAACTGCGTGATGCCGATCGCCGCCCACCGCGTCCTTGGCGTTCACCCGGAAAATGCCGTGCTTGTCGCTGTAAAACGCCACTGGCTTGCCGTGCGCCTCCAGATAGGCGCGGGTCGCGCGGAAGTAATCGAACGCCGATTCCGACGCAACGAACCGCAGTTGCATCAACCGGCTCGTCGCGTCGTCGACGAATGCCAGCAGCGTGCACGTCGTCGCCGCGGTCCTCGAACCAGGCGTGTTCCGAGCCGTCGATCTGCACCAGTTCGCCCAGACACTCACGCCGCCGGCGCGGCTGATGCGGGGAGGCCAGGCGGTGACGGCGATCGATCCACAGCCCGTCCGCGATCATCCAACCACGCAACGTCTCGCGCGAGATCGTGCAGCCGTGCAGCGTCCGCCAGCTTCTCCGCCGCGAACGTCGGGCCAAAGTCCGCATACCGCTCGCGCACCAGCGACAGCGCCAGCGCACGAACCTCGGCCGGCAGCCGATGATTGCTCGGCTTGCCGCGCCGCTTCGACAGCAAGCTTGGGGCGCCATCCTGCTTGAGGCCACGCAGCAGACGAAACACCTGCCGTCGCTGCAGCCCGATCAGCGCACAGGCATCAGCTGACACGCAGCCGTCCCGATTGAACCCGCAGCAACACCTCAAGCCGGCTGAACTCCTGCTTGCTCATCGACACCACCGCCATGACGCACCTCCCGGGACCCCAGAAACCCGGGGGAGTGTCATCTCTACTTTGCAGAGGGGTGTCATCTCTATATTGCGGCTCAATACCGCATAAGATATATTATGTTAAGTCGAGTATCATCCCGTCGTGGCCCGCTTCCACGCCTGGCGGCAGGTTTGCCGATAACCAGGCCCAGTCCATGTCGGCGCCCATGTGCGTCAGGATCGTCCGGCGAGCGTTGACACGACGAGCCCAGCCCAGCACTTCCGCCAGATCGGCATGCGTCTTGTGCGGACCCTGGCGGAGGAAACAACCGACCACCCAGGTATCCACGCCGTTCAACGCGGCGAACGCGGCATCGTCCAAGCCCACGACATCCGTCGAATAGCCGAAACCGCCGATGCGCACGCCCAGCGAATGCACATGGCCGTGGTCCTGCTCGAACAGCCTGACCGGCATGCCGGCTATCATCACTGTGTCGCCGGCCACCACCTCACGTGGCACCAGCACAGGCCGGAAGAAGTCTGGCGGCTGCCAGGGCCGGAAAGCGTAGGAAAACCGCCGCGTCAGTTCATCGAGGGCTGGGCGCGTGGCAAACGCGTCCAGCGGATGGCCGATGATACGGTTGAGAATGCGCACATCGTCAATTCCAGTGATGTGGTCGGCATGTGCGTGCGTGTAGAGGACTGCGTTCACCGCCGGGATCCGGCATGCCAGCAACTGGGTCCGCATGTCGGGTGACGTGTCGACCAGCAAGCGCGTTCCCTCGCCGCTTTCCACCACGATGCTGGTGCGGGTCCGCCGGTTGCGCGGTTCGGCCGGGTCACAGACGCCCCAGTTGCCGCTGCCGTCCGGCCCGCCGATCAACGGCACGCCGGCGGAGCCGCCTGTGCCGAGCAGGATCACCCGCATCAGCGTCAGGCTGCTTTATGGAACAGGCGGCGGAAGTTACCTGTCGTGAGTTCGGCGAGCGCTTCCGGTTCCAGATTACGAATTGAGGCCAACATCCTGGCGGTATGGGCAACATAGGCCGGTTCGTTGCGCTTTCCGCGGAGCGGGACCGGCGCGAGGTATGGCGCATCGGTTTCCACCAACAGTCGATCCGCTGGAACATCGCGCGCTATTGTCCGGAGTTCATAGGATTTCGGAAATGTCAGGATGCCGGAGAAGCTGACATAGCCGCCCAGCGCAAGCGCCGCCTCGGCCAGCGCCCTCGACGAGCTGAAGCAGTGCAGAAGGAACGTGAACTCTCCACCGCTATCATACTCATCCTGAAGGATTTGCGCGATGTCCATATCAGCATCCCGGGCGTGGATGGCGAGCGGCAGCCCAGCCAGGCGAGCGGCCTGGATATGGGCGCGAAAGCTGTCCTGCTGCACATCGCGTGGCGCCCGGTCGTAGAAGTAATCCAGACCTGACTTGCCGATGCCGATGACCTTCGGGTGGTTGGTCATCGCGGCAATGGCCTCGGGCGACGGAATCGGGGCTTCCGCCGCATGGTGCGGATGCACACCCACGGTGCACCAGATGTTCGGCTGCACGACAGCAATCACCGGGAGTTGCCGCGACTGGGTCAGGGTCGTGCCAATGGTCACCATTCCGCCCACGTCGGCTGCCGCCGCACGCGCTAGCACATCCGGGCAGTTCAGTCGTCGGTGAAGTAGTCCAGGTGGCAGTGGGAATCGATCAGCATGAGGATATCAAGGTTCCGCCAACCGCGGTTCGATATAGCGCGGAAACACGCCTTGCGGCGGCGGCAGGGCAACACCGGCCGGCGACGGCGTGCTAAGATCGGCCAGCGTCCGTGCATCGGGCGGTACGCCAAGTTGATCCAGCATACGGGCCATGCTGCCGGGCATGAAAGGCTGCAGCACGGTGGCGATCACGCGCTGCACATCTGCCAGAACGCGCAGCACCGCGTCCATTCTTGCGACGTCGGTGCGACGCAATGCCCATGGCGCCTGGCGGTCGATGTAGCCGTTCGCTGCCCGCACGACCTTCCAGACATCCTCCAGCGCTTCGTGGAAAGCCTGTCGGTCGAGGCGGTCGCGGACCAGACCGGGCAGCTCATCCGCCGCCGCCAGGATTTCCGCATCGTCCTCGGTGACGGGCCCCCTGCCCGGCAGCCTGCCGTCGCAGTTGCGCGCGATCAGTGACAACGAACGCTGCGCAAGGTTACCCAGATCGTTCGCCAGATCGACATTGGTGCGCGTGACCAGCGCCTGGTGGCTCATGCTGCCATCGGCGCCGAACGGCTTCTCGCGCAACAGGAAGTACCGCACCTGGTCGAGCCCGTAGGTATCCGCAAGCTGCCGCACCTCGATGACGTTGCCGAGCGACTTGCTCATTTTCTCGCCCTCGACGACCCACCAACCGTTCGAGGATATCCGCCGTGGCAATGGCAGCCCCGCCGACATCAGGAATGCCGGCCAGTAGACGGCATGGAACCGGATGATGTCCTTGCCGACCATGTGCACATCGGCTGGCCAGTATTTCCAGCGCGGCGCATTCTCATCGGGAAAGCCGCAGGCGGTAACGTAGTTGTTCAGCGCGTCCAGCCAGACATACATGACGTGGCCCGGTGCGCCCGGCACCGGGATGCCCCAGGTGAACGTGGTCCGGCTGACGGACAGGTCACGCAGGCCGCCGCGCACGAAGCTCACGACCTCGTTGCGCCGGCCAGGCGGCAGGATGAAATCGGGCTGCTCTTCGTACAATTTCAACAATCTGTCCTGCCAGGCTGACAGGCGGAAGAAATACGAGGGCTCCCTCACCCACTCGACCGGCGCGCCGCTCGGCGCCACTTTGCTGCCGTCGGAGCGCGTGGTGAGTTCGTCTTCGTCGTAGAACGCCTCATCGCGCACGGCGTACCAGCCTTCGTAATGGCCGAGATAGATGTCGCCCGCTGCCTCGATGCGTTTCCACAACTCGGTACAAGACACGATGTGCCGCTGATCGGTGGTGCGGATCCAGTCGTCAAACGACACGCCCATCTTCTCCGACATGTCACGAAAATCGGCTGAGATCCTGTCGGTAAACGATTGTGGATCGACGCCCGCCGCGGCCGCCGCCTGTTCCACCTTCTGGCCATGCTCATCGGTGCCGGTCAGGAAGAACACGTCGAACCCATCGAGCCGCTTGAACCGCGCCATCACGTCTGTCGCGATCGACGTGTACGCGTGACCCAGATGCGGCGGGCCGTTCACGTAATAGATCGGTGTCGTGATGTAGAATCGTCTGGTCATGATGTATTTCCGCTATCCCTGTCCGCTTAGCATAGGATTGCTATTTTCCCCATCGCCGTCCGAACCGTACGCCAGTCATCCAGCAGCCTTTGGCGTGAAACCACAGGGGCGCCATGCCATCTGTGCATCGTTACCTGCGACGGCCGTATCAGGAAGTTTTGCTGAGCATCCCCAGCCCCGCCACGATCGCCTGGCGCTTGTCCAGGGCGAAGCGCTCGGTTTCATCCTGCAGCGTGGTCAGCGCGTGCCATACCTCTCCCCAGGCATCGAGCGGACGCAAGGCTACCAGCCGCGACTGTTCCTCATCGGCGCGCCCGCGCACCACGTCGCGCACCGCAGAGGCGATGCCAGCGCGCAGCAGGTCCATGAAGTTGGTGAAGGCGGTTTCGTTGCGTCCCAGCGTGTCGGCCACGGCGTAGGCACGCGTCGGATTGAGGCCCGGCAGCGCGGCCAGTACCTCGTCCACCAACCCGGCAATGGCCAGACCCTCCTCCTCCGCCAGCATCAGGGCCCGTCCGGGCGAGCCTTCCGCGACTGTCACCAGCAGGCCGCGTTCGTCGGCGGACAGAGCAGGCAGATAACTCGCCAGCAGCCGGTCCATCGCTTCCTGGCCTAGCGGGTCGAGCCGCAGGCGGCGGCAACGGCTGCGGATGGTGGGCAGCAGTCGGCCGGGCGCGGCGCACGCCAGCAGCAGCACGGCGCGCGGCGGTGGTTCCTCCAGCACCTTGAGCAACGCGTTGGCGGAGTTCTGGTTGAGTTCCTCGGCGCCATCGACGACCACAACGCGCCAGCCGCCTTCCGCTGGAGTGAGGCTCATGAAGCTGCCGATGCGCCGCACATCTTCCACCGCGATCTGGCTGCGCATGCGCTTGCGCTTCTCATCGTAGGCGCGTTCGACGGTCAGCAGATCGGCGTGCGAGCCTGCGGCGACACGGCGGAACACCGGATGGGACGGGTCCAGCGCCAAGGATTCGCCCTCCGGCATGCCGGCCAGCAGCCGGCGTGCGAAGCGGAATGCAAGCGTGGCCTTGCCGACGCCCTCCGGACCGGTGATCAGCCAGGCATGGTGCATGCGCCCCGAGTGCAACGCCTCGAGCAGTGTTGTCTCCGCTGACTCGTGGCCCAGCAGCAGGGGGTTGGCGCGGGGTTCGGGTGCCATCCGCGGGGTTATAGCGGATGGCGGTGCACTGTGCATGAATCCGAGGCAGCCAGACCGCGGGGCGCCATCTCACGGCTGTTCACGCGGGAACCCTTGGCGCTGTTCCCGCCAGAGCGAGCGCTACTTCGCCTTGAATTCCGGCACCCGGCGCTCGGCCATCGCCTTTACGCCCTCGCGGAAATCTTCGGTGCCGCGCAGCCAGTCCTGTTCCTCGTACTCGCGCTCGGTTGCCGATGCCACCGCTTCGGCCAAACCGCGGCGCAACGTCTCGCGCGTGGCCACGATCGCCAGTGGCGCAGACTGGGCAATTTCGGTGGCCAGCTCGGTCGCCTTCGCCCGCACCTCGTCCTGTGGCACGCAATAGTCGGCCAGACCGATCTCCAACGCCTGCCCGCCGGTGATCCGTCGCCCGGTGTACATCAACAGCGCCGCCTGCTGCGCGCCGATCAGCCGCGGCAGCGACGCGGTCAGTCCGAACCCGGGATGGAACCCCAATCGGGTGAAATTCACCGAAAACCGCGCTTCCGGACAGGTGACGCGGAAATCCGCCATCACGGCCAGCCCGACCCCAGCGCCCACCGCCGCACCATGCACCGCGGCAACGATCGGCTTGCCGGTGCGCCACAGCCGCTGCGCCTCCTTATATAGATGCCGCCCGCGCTTGGTCCCTCGGTTCACCCCGTCCGGCCCGCGGCTGCCGAAATCCGCCCCGGCACAGAAATGCTTGCCCTCCGAGCACAGCACGATGGCGCGCACCTCCTGGGTACGGTCGAACCCCTCGAGCGCGTCGGCGATCTCGCCTACCATGTCGGTATCGACGAAGTTGTTGGGTCCGCGACGCACCTCGATCGTTGCGACGATGCCTGACTGCGTGACGCCGATATGTTCGTAGCTTGCCATGTCCGGTTCCCTGCCCTGCTCTTCCGCCGCATTGCGCTGCGTGCCAGCTTACGCGGGGGAAGCGACGGAGGAAACGGTCATGGCGCGGCTCGATCGCGACGGCGTGGCGATTTACTACGAGGTTCATGGGCGCGGGCCCGCTGTCCTGCTATCGCACGGCTACAGCGCGACCTGCCGCATGTGGGATGGTCAGATAGCCGCGCTGAAGGACCGTTACCGCGTCATCGTCTGGGATATGCGCGGCCACGGGCAGAGTGATTATCCCGGCGATCCTGCCGCCTATTCGGAGGCTGCCACTGTCGAGGACATGGCAGCGATCCTGCGCGCCTGTGGCGAAACGCGCGCGGTGATCGGCGGCCTGTCGCTCGGCGGCTACATGTCGCTGGCGTTCCACCTGGTGCATCCGGACATGACGCGGGCGCTGATGATCTTCGACACTGGCCCCGGCTTCCGCAACGCCGATGCGCGCGAGGCGTGGAACCAGCGTGCGCGCCAACGGGGCGATGATCTGGACGCGCGCGGTTTCGCGGCGCTGGGCACCAGCGATGAGGTACGGATGAGCCAGCACCGCGATGCGTCGGGACTGGCAGGTGCGGCGCGCGGCATGCTGACGCAGCGCGACGATGCGGTGTTCCGGTCGCTGGAAACGATCGCGGTGCCCAGCCTGGTGCTGGTCGGCAGCGAGGACAGGAATTTCCTCGCCGCCACCGACTACATGGCGCGCAAAATTCCAGGTGCCGCGAAAGTGGTGATCGACGGTGCCGGCCACGCCTCTAACCTGCACCAACCGGCGGCATTCAACAGCGCGGTCGAGACCTTCCTGGAAGGGCTGGCGGCATGAACTTCGACTTCCCGGATGAACTGAAGCAACTGCGCGATGAAGCGCGGCGCTTTTTGACCGAACGCTGCCCGACCAGTGTGCCGCGCCGCATTCTGGAAGGCCCCGAGCCGTACGACCGCGCGCTGTGGCAATCGATGGCCGAAATGGGCTGGGCCGGCGCGGCAATTCCCGAAGAGTACGGCGGTGCCGGGCTTGGCCATCTGGCGGTCTGCGTGCTGGCCGAGGAACTGGGCCATGCGGTCGCGCCGGTGCCGTACTCGTCGTCAGTGTATCTGGCAACTGAAGCGATCAAGCAGTTCGGCAGCGATGCACAGAAGCGGCACTACCTGCCGAAGCTTGCCGCGGGCGAGTTGGTTGGAACGTTCGCGATGGCTGAACGTCCGGGGCCGGCCGCTCCGCACCGGCTGACCGCGCATGTTGCGGACGGCAAACTGAACGGCACGAAACTCGCAGTGCCCGACGGCGATGTCGCCGACTTTGCGGTAGTGGCGGTACACGGCGGAGACGCGCCTTGGCTGCATCTGGTTGACCTCGCCGGTCCGGGCGTCACGCGTGAGGCGGTAACGACCATCGACCCAACGCGGTCACACGCACGCATCGTGTTCGACGGCACGGCGACGGACCCGCTGCCTGGCAGCGAAGGTGCCCAGTCGGTGCATCGCCTGCTCGACTGCGCCGCGGTGATGCTGGCGTTCGAGCAGGTCGGTTGCGCACAGGCAGCGCTGGAGATGGCGCGCGATTATGCCCGCGAGCGCTATGCGTTCGGCCGGCCGATCGGCTCGTTCCAGGCGATCAAGCACAAGCTGGCGGACATCTACATCGCGGTCGAGTTGGCGCGTTCCAACGCGTATTACGGCGCATGGGCGCTGCATTCCGATGCAGCCGAACTGCCGATCGCCGCCTCGGTGGCACGCATCTCCGCCTGCGACGCGGGGTGGCTGGCCTCGAAGGAGAATATCCAGACGCATGGCGGCATGGGATTCACGTGGCAGATGGACTGCCAGTTCTACTACCGCCGCGCCAAGCTGCACGCGTTGGCGCTGGGCGGTACACGCGAATGGAAACAGCGGCTGATCGCGGAATTGCGCACGCGCAATACGATCGCGCTGCCGACGGACTGAGGAAGGACGGAAGATGGATTTCGAAGACACCCCGGAAGAAGCGGCATTCCGCGCCGAGGCTCGCGCGTTTCTGGAAGCCAACGCGGAACGCCGCAAGCCGGGGGCGGTAGAAGGCTATCGCCGCGGTCAGGACGCGCCCGGTGCCATGGAGCGCGCCAAGGCGTTCCAGCGTCGGAAGGCGGATGCTGGTTTCGTCGGCATCCACTGGCCGAAGGAATGGTACGGCCGAGGCGGCACGCAAATCCAGAACGTTATCTACAACCAGGAGGAAGCGCAGTTCGACGTGCTATCCGGTATCTTCGGCATCGGCATCCACCTCGCCCTGCCGACGATCTGCGTGTGCGGCACGCCGGAGCAGCGCGACCGCTTCGTGCCGCCGGCAATGCGGGCGGATGAAGTGTGGTGCCAGTTGTTCTCGGAACCGTCCGGCGGATCGGACCTCGCCGCGCTGCGTACGCGCGCTGAACGCGATGGCGACGATTGGATCATCAACGGCCAGAAGATCTGGAATTCCGGCGCGCACTACAGCGACTTCGGTATCCTGGTCGCGCGCAGCGATCCTAATGTGCCGAAGCACGCGGGACTGACCTTCTTCATCCTCGACATGAAGGCGCCGGGCGTCGAGATCCGCCCGATCCGACAGCTTTCGGGCTCCGCGCATTTCAACGAGGTGTTCTTCACCAATGTCCGCATCCCGGACAACATGCGCATCGGTCCGGTAGGCGGCGGCTGGCGCGTCGCACTGACCACGCTGATGAACGAACGGCACGGCATGCGTGATTCGCCCGGCCCAGATTTCCAGGAGCTCTTTACTCTCGCCAATCAGCTCGAGCTTGAGGACGGCCTGGCGATCGACAACGCCGCCGTGCAGGAGAAGCTGGCGGAATTCTACGTCCGCTCCCAGGGGCTGAAATACACCAAGTATCGTGGGATGACGGCGCTGTCGCGCGGTGGCACGCCTGGCCCGGAATCGTCGATCATCAAGGTGGTGGCTGCGAACAAACTGCAGGACATCCTGTCCTATGGGCTGGACCTGATCGGCATGGCGGGCCCGACGATGGGTGAGGAGATGCCGGTGGCTGGCATCTTCGAGGAAGCGTTGCTCTATTCGCCGGCGTTGCGCATCGCCGGCGGCACCGACGAGATCATGCGCAACATCATCGCCGAACGCGTACTCGGCCTGCCGCAGGATGTGCGGGTCGACAAGGACGTGCCGTTCCGCGAAGTGCCGACGGGAAGCCGCGGATGACGCCCACCTCATCCCACTGTCATTGCGAGGAGCAAAGCGACGAAGCAATCTCCCGCCCGCACCGTCTCGAAAGCTTCTTCTGGCCGCAATCGATCGCGGTGCTGGGTGCTTCACCCGACGTCCATCGCATTCGCGGTCGCCTGCTGCATCAACTCCGCGAAAATGGCTTCCCAGGTCGCATCCTGCCGATCAATCCGAGCTACCAGGAAATCGACGGCCTCCGCTGCTATCCATCGATCGGTGCGGTCGGGGAGCCGATCGACCTTGCGCTGGTGGCAATTCCTGCTGCCAGCGTCGCACCCGCGCTGGAGGAATGCGCCAAGGCCGGCGTAAAGAACGCGCTGATCATAAGCTCGGGTTTCGCAGAGGAAGGTGGTGCGGCCAGCGACATGCAGGTGGCACTGGTCGAGGTAACCAAGCGCACCGGCATCCGCGCCTGCGGGCCAAACTGCGAGGGCTATTTCAACGCGCTCGGCAAGATCGCCACCACCTTCAGCCCCACGGTGGAAGTGAAGGAAGACGAGGGTCGCGTGCTTGCGTCGGAACGCCGCGTCGGTGTGATTGCGCAGTCCGGCGGCATCGGCTTCGCGCTGTTCAATCGCGGCAAGGCGGCAGGGATTGGCTTCACCTACGTTATCTCCACCGGCAATGAAGCCGATCTGAACATGGCGGATTTTCTCGACTACATGGTCGAGGACAGGAACACCCATGCGGTCATGCTGTTCTGCGAAACCGTGCGGAACGGTCCCGCATTCGTCGCCGCGCTGGCAAAGGCACGGCGATTGGGCAAGCCGATCATCGCCATCAAGATCGGCCGTTCCGATGCCGGTTCTCGCGCCTCCGCATCGCATACCGCGTCGTTGTCCGGCTCATATAGCGCATATCGCGCCGTGTTCGAGCACTACGGCGTGATCGAGGCGGAAGACCCCGACGAAGCGGTGGCAATCGCCGGCATGCTGCTGACCTGTCCGCTGCCGAAGGGCCGGCGCACCGGCATCATCACGCCATCGGGCGGTGGTGGCGCGTGGATGGCGGACACTCTGTCGGCGCATGGGCTGATCGTGCCGACGTTGTCCGCCGCGACACAGGCGGCGTTGCGATCGCTGATGCCGTCCTATGGCGCATCGGGCAATCCGGTTGATGTCACCGCGCAGGGTTCCAACACCGGCACCGCGATGATGACGGTGATGGAACGGCTGGCCGAGACCGACGAGTTGGATATGCTCGTGCTTATCACTTCGCTGACCAGCGAGACGCGGGTGTCGCTCGATGCGGCGCGGGTGCGCGCTGTTGCGACGCGGTGTGGCAAGCCGATGACGGTGTGGACGTATACGCTGCCCTCGACGTTCGGACGTGAGCAGGCGGCTGGCTGCGGCTTGTTCGTGCACAGCGATCTGCGCAATGTCGGCGTGGCGATGGGTAAACTCGCCGGCTATGCGGAGTTGCTGGCGCGTCCCCTGCCCGCTTTGCCTGGCCACGCGGATGTTGCGCCGCTGCCGGACAAGCTCCCGTCGGTGGTGACCGAACATCATGCGAAAGCACTGCTGGCGCCGTTTGGATTGCCTGCCTCGCATGAGCGTCTGGCGACGTCGCCGGCCGAGGCAGTGGGCGCTGCTGTTGCATTGGGCTTTCCAGTTGCGCTGAAGATCGCGTCGCCCGACCTGCCGCACAAGACCGAAGCCAACGGCGTGATTCTTGGCCTGCAGGGACAGCATGCCGTGATTGCGGGCTATGAACAGATCGTGGCATCCGCGAAGCGCTACAAACCGGATGCGCGGATCGACGGTGTGCTGGTGCAGAAGATGGCGCCAAAAGGCCATGAGCTGGTCATCGGCATGGTGAACGATCCAACCTTTGGACCGATCATGATGGTTGGGCTAGGCGGCACAATGGTGGAGCTGATGGGCGACGTCGTGCATCGGCCGGCGCCGGTCGATGTTGCGGAGGCGACGGACATGCTGCGCAGCCTGAAGTCCGCGAAGTTGCTGCAAGGTTTTCGCGGTGCCGATCCGATCGACGTTGCGCCCGCCGCGCAACTGATCGCCAACCTGTCTCAGGCCGCACTGGCATACCGCGACCGCATCGCGGAGATGGAATTCAATCCGGTGATTCTGCACGAGGATGGTTCGGGCCTTACGATTGCCGATGCACTGCTAACGCTGAAGGATTAGGGACGATGTTTGAGCTCTCCGAAGAACACCGCATGTTGCAGGACCTGGTCGCGAAATTCATTGACCGGGATGTGATCCCGTTGGAAAAGGCGGTACTCGCGCGCGAAACATCCGGCCAGAAATCCGCGCTGTCCGCGGAGGAGGAAGAGACCCTGCTCGGCAAGTGCCGTGAGCTCGGTTTGTGGGGGCTCGATGTGCCGGAGGAATTCGGCGGCGCCAACCTGCCGACGGTCGCGCTGATCGGTGTGTACGAAGAACAGGGCCGCACCTGCGTCCCGTTCACCTTTCCACCCGACAGCCCGAATCTGCACATGCTCATGGCGGTCTGCAATCCTGAACAACGCAAGAAATACCTGGAGCCTTACGCGCGCGGCGAGGCGCAGTCGGCCATCGCGATCTCCGAACCCAATGCCGGCGGCGATCCCGCGGGCATGACCACACGCGCAGTGCAGGACGGCACCGACTGGGTGATAAATGGCCGGAAAATCTGGGTCAGCCGGGTGCCGCAGGCGGATTTCGTCATCGTCATGGCGCGCACCGGCGAAGGCAAGCGCCACGAAGGCGTCACCGCCTTTATCGTCGAACGCGGCACCAAGGGCTTCAATATCGAGCGGGAAATCCCCATGCTTGGCGGTCAGCGGACCTACGAACTGACCTTCGACGATTGCCGCATTCCGGATTCGCAACTGCTCGGCCAAATCGGCCGCGGTTTCGCGCCGATGCAGTTGCGCCTGACTGTGCGGCGATTGCAAATCGGCGCCTGGTGCATCGGCATGACGCGCCGCGCACTCGACATGATGATGGAACACGCCAAGCAGCGCGTGACATTCGGTGCGCGACTGGCGGATCGGCAGGCGATCCAATGGTGGATTGCCGAAGCCGCGATCAAGATCCACGCATGCCGGCTGATGGTGTATGACGCCGCGGCCAAAACAGATGCCGGCCGCGACGTCCGCACCGAGGCGTCGATGGTGAAGCTGTACGGCACCGAAATGGCGACTGAAACTATCGACCGCGCCATGCAGGCGTTCGGCGCGATGGGTGTGGCGAAGGAACTGCCGCTGCAACTGATGGCGCAGAAGGTGCGCACCATGCGCGTCTATGAAGGCCCATCCGAGGTGCACCGCATGGTGATTGCTCGCCGCATGCTGAATGAACGCAGATAGGGAGGACGCAACATGCCCCTGCTGGATGGCAAGGTCGCAATCGTCACCGGAGCGAGTCGCGGCATCGGCCAGGCGATCGCCGAACTGTTCGCCGAGGAAGGCGCGAAGGTGGTGTGTGCCGCGCGCACCTTCAACGAGGGCGATCATCCGTTCCTGGAAGGCACGCTGAAACGCACCGTCGAGCTGATCCGCGCAAAAGGTGGCGAGGCCAGACCTGTCGCCGCCAATGTCTCCATCGAAGACGACTGCATTGCACTGGTGCAGGCGGCGCGTGACTACGGGCCGGTTGATATCCTGGTGAACAACGCGGCACTCACCTACTACCAGCCGATCACCGAGATGCAGACCAACCGCTGGGTGCGCGCCTTCGCGGTCGATGTGCATGGGCCGTTCATGCTGGCGAAGGAGGTGCTGAAGGACATGATCCCGCGGCGCAGCGGTGCCATCATCAACATCAGTTCGGGCGCCGCGATCGGGCCGGGGCGTGGCCCATATGCCGACAAGACTGTACGTGGCGGCACGATGTATGGCGCAGTGAAAGCCGCACTGGAACGCTTCACGCAAGGCCTGGCACAGGAGGTTGCACAATACGACGGCATCACAGTTGCCGCGGTATCGCCGTCGCGCGTGGTGCCGACACCGGGCACGGTTTACCACAAGCTCGTCACCGGCATGGACGATCCGAAAGGCGAGCCGACGATCATGATGGCGCGCGCCGCATTGTTGCTCGCCAGCGAACCGGCGGCGAAGGTGAACGGACGTGTTACCTACAGCCAGCAGATTCTCAAGGAGTTCGGCTGGATCGAGAATGCAGTGGGCCGAGGCGTGGACACTCCCGGATCAGGCTACTCGCAAATCTGACCAGCCCCCCTCTGTCATTGCGAGGAGCATAGCGACGAAGCAATCTCCCGCCAGTACCGCGGTATCGGCGGGCGCTTGCTTCGTTGCCGCGCTCCTCGAAACGACAGCGTCTCAAATCGCCGCCTTCAGCAGCTCCACCGAACGCTGCACGCCGACCAACGGCGGCAACAGCAGATCCTCATGCTCGATCGACAGCACATCGTCATAGCCGACCAGGCGTAGCATCGAGCAGAACTCGCGCCACCACAGCAGATCGTGGCCATAGCCCAACGTAACATAGCTCCATGACCGGTCGAGCAGCCGATCCGTTGCCTTGGTGTCGATCAGGCTGTTGACCCCTGCCTTGCCCGGATCGATCCGCGTGTCTTTCGCATGCACGTGATAGATCGCCGGTGCCAGCTCCCGAGTCGCGGCAATTGGATCGGCGCCCATCCAGAACAGGTGGCTGGGATCGAAGTTCGCACCAACCACCGGACCCACCGCATCGCGCAGACGGAACAGCGTCTCGACGTTGTACACATTCTGCTGGCCGTGCAGTTCCAGACACAGCCTGCTCACACCGGCCGCATGGGCCTCGGCCACAAGACCTTTCCAATACGGGATCAGCACCTCATCCCACTGCCAGGCGAGCACTCGAGCTGCTTCGGGAGGCCATGCCGTGGTAACCCAATTCGCATTGGCATCACCCGGCCCACCAGGACAGCCCGACATCATCACCACACGCTCCACGCCAAGCATCCCAGCCAGCCTGATCGTCTTCGCGGTAATCGCCTGATGCTGCCTGCCCTTCTCCCCGGGATGCAAAGGATTGCCGGAGCAATTCAGCGCGCTCAACGCAATGCCATGATCGCGCAACTTTGCCGTAAACTTGTCGCGCGCCCCCTTGCTGTCCAGCAGAGCGTCCAGCTTCACATGCGGTGCGCTCGACCAGTTGCCGCAAGGAAATTCCAGCATTTCGATACCGAGTTCCGCCGTCGTGCGTAGCAGTTCGTCAAGCGACAGATGGCCCAGACTGTCGGTCACCATACCGATGCGCATCGTTAGTCTCCTATCCGTGTTGCAGCTTCACCACCTGCCTGGTCGTCGCCGACTCGGTCGCGGCATCGGCAAGCAGCAAAGCCTTCAATCCATCCTCGCCATCCGGTTTCGATGCCACACCAGCCGCCACCGCAGTGATGAACGCATCCAGTTCCGCACGATATGCCGCCGCATAGCGCTCCAGGAAGAACGGCAATACTGGGTCGGTGGTAAAGCCGGCATCGTTTGCCAGTTCCACCGTCGTTGCCGTGACGTTGCCCGCGCGCAGCAGCCCTTTCGCACCATGCGCCTCGATCCGTTGATCATAGCCATAGGTCGCCCGTCGCGAATTGGAAATCTGACATAGCCTGCCGCCGGCGGTCCGCAGCGTCACGACCGCTGTATCCACATCGCCGGCGGATTCGATCGCCGGATCAACCAGGCAGGAAGCGGCGGCGTGCAACTCGACCGGTTCCTCACCCAACAGGAATCGCGCCATATCCAGATCATGGATCATCATGTCGCGGAACAAGCCGCCCGAGTTTGCGACATAGGAAGGCGGCGGTGGCGAGGGATCGCGGCTGATGATGGTCAACAGTTCCAACGAGCCGATTTCGCCTGCGTCCATCCGACGTTTCAACGTCGAGAAATGCGGATCGAAGCGTCGGTTGAACCCGACCATCAGAACCACACCGGCGCGGCGCACCACATCCAGGCACGCACGGACCCGTTCCACCGACAGATCGATTGGCTTCTCGCAGAAGACCGCCCGCCCGGCAGCGGACGCACGCTCGATGTATTCGGCATGGGTGGGCGTCGGCGAGCCGATCAGCACGGCATCCGCGGCGAAGGCCGCATCTAGCGACAACACTTGCGCACCGCAGTCAGCCGCCAGGCGCGCCGCCGCCACGGCATCGACATCGGCCACACCCGCCAGGCGCGCGCCTGCATGGGCGGTGATGTTGCGCGCGTGGATCCGACCGATGCGGCCAGCACCGATCACCGCAATACTCAGCATCGCGACGCCCTCCCCTTCCCGGCCCTGCCATGGGACAATAGCAACAGAACCGTCGGTTGGCAGGAGGAAACGCAGCGATGGGCACGATCCGTCTGACCATGGCGCAGGCATTGGTGCGCTATCTTGCGGCACAGCAGACCGAATGCGACGGCCGGACCGTGGCTCTGTTTGGCGGCGTCTGGGCAATCTTCGGCCATGGCAACGTCGCCGGCATCGGCGAGGCGCTCCAGTCCAACCGCTCCGATCTGCCGACGTATCGTGCCCATAACGAACAGGCGATGGCATTGGCCGCCATCGCCTACGCCAAGGCAATGCATCGGCGGCGCATGATGGCGTGCACCACGTCGATCGGACCAGGTGCCACCAACATGGTCACCGCCGCGGCGGTGGCACATGTCGATCGCCTGCCGGTGCTGTTGCTGCCCGGTGACGTGTTCGCTTCGCGGCGGCCCGATCCGGTTCTGCAACAGGTTGAGGATTTCGGTGACGGTACTGTCTCAGCCAACGATTGCTTTCGACCAGTATCGCGTTACTTCGACCGGATCACCCGGTCGGAGCAGATCCTCACCGCGCTGCCTCACGCGCTGTCGGTGCTGACCGATCCAGCGGCATGTGGGCCGGTGACCTTGGCACTGTGTCAGGACGTGCAGGCCGAAGCGTTCGATTATCCGGAGCTGTTCTTTGCCAGGCGTGTCTGGCGCGCGCGGCGTCAGCGACCGGACGAGGTGGAACTGGCGACGGCGGCAAGAACATTGCGCAACGCCAAGGCGCCAATGATCATCGCCGGTGGCGGCGTGCATTACTCCGAAGCAACCGGCATGCTGGATCGATTTGCCACGGCGCATGGCATTCCGGTTGCCGAAACGCAGGCCGGCAAGAGCGCTCTGACGTACAACCATCCGTTGAACCTCGGCGCGATCGGAGTCACCGGCACGTCTGCGGCAAACCAGGCCGCACGGTCAGCCGATGTCATTCTTGCTGTGGGAACCAGACTGCAGGACTTCACCACCGGCTCCTGGTCGCTGTTCCAGCATCCCGATCGTCAGATGATCGGTCTCAATGTGCAGGCGTTCGACGCCGCCAAGCATCACGTGAGGCCGCTGCTCGCCGATGCGCGCATTGGGTTGGGCGAACTTCATGGTGCGCTGGGACAATACCACACGCCGGCCGCATGGCGGACCTCTCTGACCGAGGCAATGGCGGTGTGGTGTCATGCAGCGGCCGCCGTCACCGCTGCGTCCAATGCCGAATTGCCGTCCGATGCGCAGATAATCGGCGCGGTGCAGCGCGCCATTCCGGATGATGCCATCGTGGTTTGCGCTGCCGGCGGTTTGCCTGGCGAATTGCACAAGCTATGGCAGGCTCGCGAGGTCGGCACTTATCATCTTGAGTACGGCTATTCGTGCATGGGCTACGAAATTGCCGGCGGGCTCGGCGTCAAGCTGGCGCGACCCGATCGAGACGTGATCGTGCTGGTGGGCGACGGCAGCTACCTGATGCTGAATTCCGAGATCGCCACGTCGGTGATGCTCGGTCTGAAACTCACCATCGTGGTGCTGGACAATGGCGGCTTCGGCTGCATCAATCGCCTGCAGAACGCGACCGGCGGTGCGGCATTCAACAATCTGCTGGCGGATTGCGGCGCTCCGCCCGCGATCGATTTTCGTGCGCACGCGGCGAGCCTCGGCGCTGTCGCCGAGCAGGTCGAGGGAATCGCCGGGCTGGAAGCGGCGGTGCGGCGCGCCCTGGCTGCTGATTGCACCAGCGTGGTGGTGCTGCGCACCGATCCGCGCGTCGCCACGGCCGCCGGCGGACACTGGTGGGATGTCGGTGTACCCGAAGTGTCGGCACGCCCGGAGGTAAATGCCGCCCGCGCCGACTATGAATCGCAGCGCGCCGCGCAGCGCCTGGCTGACTGAGGCAGCGTCGCGAGCAGCCTGCTCTGAAATGCTGCCTCGGAATAGCGCGACGCGGCATAGTCGGTCTGTGTGGCGCTGCGTTCGGTCCAAAGCGCATCATCGGTAAGCAGGCAGCATACGGCGTCGGCGAAGTCCTGCGGTTCCTGACAGATCGATGCAATGTTTTCCAGGCCCGGCAATCCCTGGGCCCCGACCGGCGTGGTGACCAGAGGCAAGCCCTCGCGCAGTGCTTCGACCACCTTCAGCTTCACGCCCGCGCCATAGCGCAGTGGCACGACGGCAACCCGCGCCGTGCGATAGTGCTCGCGAAGCTCCGCATCGCTGACATTCGCACGCACGTCGATGTCCTGTGTGGCCAATGCCAGCACCACTGGCGGCGGGTTGGAGCCGACGATGGTCAATTTCGCGTCGGTCACTCCCGTGCGGATCAACGGCATCACATGCGCCACGAACCACAGCACTGCTTCCTGGTTCGGCGTGTGTGCGAAGCTGCCGATGAACAGGATGACCCGTTCCGGGGGCGGTGTCCGCGGTGCGGCGAAGTCCGTGAAGCAATAGGGCAGCACGGAGCGCGCAACGATGCCAGGTTCCGTGGCAGTCACGATCGCCGCTTCCTCATCCGACGGATACAGCACCACATCGACGTCACGCCAGACGGAACGCTCCAGTTGCTCCATATCGTCCGCCTGGCGCGCAATGTTGCTGTCACCGATCACTTGCGCTTGCAGAGCCAACCGGCGGAAGTGCAGATCGTGACCGTAATACAGCAGCCGTATGTCGGCGTACCGGCGCAGTTCTGGAATGCAGGCAGCGGCCACCTGCGGCCTGCTCAGCAGGGCATAATCGATATCGTCACCGTTTGCCCCGAGCCAATGGTGGAATGTGTCGCCGTCGCCGCCGTAGGCAACCTCCACACCAATGTCCTGCATGGCAGCGGTGTAGCCCGGGCTGTAGTGCAGATTCTGCGGCCAGAACTTTACGACAAGACCAGCCCGCAGCAAAGCAAGGATGAAGCACAGCATGGTGCGTGAGCCGGCGTCACGATCGGGTTCCGGCACATAATGGTCGATTATCAGGATGATCGGCTTGCGCTGAGAGCGGTCGCGTGCCCGCATGACGTGCGCACCGTTGGGCAGATGCTCCTGCGACAGGATTGTTTGCCAGCGTGCGTGGAAGATCCTCTGGTTGCGTGTCTGAAAGGCCTTCACGCCGCCGGTCAACTGCCTGCCGTGGCTGATGCCCTCGTAGTGCACGACATGCGATCGGGGCTGGTAGAGCACCTTGTAGCCCTGGTCGCGCAACCTGAAGGCCAGATCACTGTCTTCACAATAAGCCGGAGCGTAAACTTCATCGAACCCGCCGAGCCGAAGGAACAGTTTGCGCGGCACCATCAGCGAGGCGGCCGAGCAATAATCTACCTCACGCAGGTAATTATAGGCTGGGCGGTCGGGATCATCGAGCCGGCCATAGTTCCATCCGGAACCATCGTCCCAGATGATGCAGCCGGCCTCCTGCAGTCTGCCGTTGGGGTAGAGCAACTTCGAGCCGACCGCGCCGATGTCATCGGCGGAGCGGAACGGTGTCAGCAATGCATCGAGCCAACCGGCCTGGACCTGGGTGTCATTGTTCAGGAACAACAGGAACTCACCGTCGGCGACCCGTGCGGCTGTGTTGCAGGAGATCAGGTAGCCGAGATTGCGCGGGTTGATGATCAGCCGAACACCCTTAATTGCGGCGAGACAGGCCGTTGAAGTGTCGGGAGTGGCATCGTCGATGACGATGACTTCGATCGTGGCATGCGACGGGGATGCCGCGATCGATGCGAGGCAGGCCAGCGTGTAGTCCATATTGCCGTAGGTCGGAATGATGATCGAGACGGTGGGATTCGCATCGCGTGGTATATGGATGTTCCTGGAATTGACCGAGTGGAGCAGTGTCGGTGCCAGATCTGCCGTGATCGGGGCGAGACGCCGTGTATGCCTGGCACGCAACCAGAACCCGAACTGTGTCGGCAATTGCAGTGTGATGGTCCACCAGATCAGCAGGACGGCGCGCCGGATTTGCCTGCGAAGCCACGGCACAAGCACATGGGGCGCGGCGAAACGCGCCAACTGATTATTGCCAGCCGCTTGCGTGTCCATGGAATGCGGACGTAGGCGCAAGCGGTTAATAATGTCTTTCAATCGACTGCCGGCCGGCTCTGCGACGCCCCAGCGCTCAGCGTTGTGCGCTGGTAAGCTGCCGATAGCGTGCCGCGACATCGGCGCGTCTGAGCCGCGCGGTGCCGGCACATGCGATGGCGGTGGCACCGGCCGCGGTGCCCCAGGCCAGTGCCTCGAACGGCGTTGCACCGCGGGCCAGGGCAAGGGTCGCCGCCGCCAGAAAGGCATCGCCCGCGCCAACCGAACTGTGCACCGGAACATCGAGCGCCGGCATCCGAAGCACGCCCTCCGGTGTGGCCAGCAATGCTCCGTCGGCGCCAAGCGTGACCGCGACATACCTGGAGGCGCCCCGTCCTACCAGGTCCATGGCGTAGTCGTCCTGTTCTGCCGGGTCCTTCAGGTCGCGGCCCACCAGATGCTCCAGTTCGCCAAGACTGGGCTTGACCAGGGTGATGCCGCCTTCGTCCAGCGCAGCGCGCAGCGCCACGCCCGAGGTATCCAGCACGAAGGGCTGGCCGCGGCGCGCGGCGATCCGCGCAACCTGGGCGTAGGCATCGTCCGGTATGCCGATCGGCAAGCTGCCGCTGGCGATCAGCCAGTCGCCCTCGACCTCCACCAATGCAGCAAGGATCGCCTGCCATTCGCCCTTGGCAAGCGTCGGGCCCTCCGGCACGAAACGGTATTCCAGGCCGCTCGCACGGTCCTGCACATTCAGGCTGACCCTGGTAAGTCCCTGGATTGGCACGCTGCGGCGCTTCACGCCGGCTTCGTCCAGCATCTCTTCGATCACACGCCCTGAGGCTCCGCCGGCTGCCAGAACAGCGAGCACGTCGCCACCGAGTTCGTGCACCACGCGGGCGACGTTGACCCCTCCGCCACCAGGATCGGAATGCGCCTGGTGCATGCGGATCTTGTGCGTCGGCACCACCGCATCGGCATCGGCGGCGATATCCAGCGCGGGATTCAGGGTCAGCGTGATCAGACGTGGTGCCATGAAGGCCAGGGTAATGGTTTCCCGCATACAGTTGGTTGATCCACGTCAATGCTTTGCTAACGGCGGCATGGGCATATGCGCCGCCGAACAGCGGAGCCCTCGATGGACGATGCACCAATAGCCGCAGCGTCGCGGCAAGCCCACGATCTGACGCCTGCGGTCGATCTTACGCTGCATCACGGCCCCGGGCCGTTCCGCACGCGCCTGCCAACCTATGTCTCGCTGCTGCCGCCGTGCAATCACGCGTGCCCGGCCGGTGAGGACATCCAGGCCTGGCTGGCCCTGGCGCAGGCCGGCGACTACCGCCGCGCATGGGAGGTGCTGGTGGCGGACAATCCGCTGCCGGCGACGCACGGCAGGGTCTGTTATCACCCGTGCGAAACCGCATGCAACCGCAACGAACTCGACTCTGCCGTGTCGATCCATGCGGTGGAACGCTTCCTCGGCGACATGGCAACCGAAGGCGGCTGGACGGTGCCGGTCGGCCTTCCAACCGGCAAGCGCGTGTTGGTGGTGGGTGCCGGACCCAGCGGCCTGTCGGCCGCCTATCACCTGGCCCGAACTCGGGCATCAGGTCGAGATCCATGAAGCCGGCCCACTGCCCGGTGGGATGCTGCATTTCGGTATCCCCGCCTACCGCCTGCCGCGCGCGGACCTGTTGGAGGAGATCGCGCGCATCGAGCGGATGGGCGTGCGGATCGTGCTGAACCACAAGGTGACCGACATCATCCACGCCCGCGACATTGGCCGCTTCGACGCAGTGTTCGTCGCGATCGGCGCGCATGTTGGCAAGCATGCGGAAATCCCGGCGCGCGACGCGGGCCGCATGCTGGATGCCGTGGCGCTGCTGCGCGACACCAGCACGGGCAATGCGCCAAAGCTGGGACGGCGCGTCGTCGTGTATGGCGGCGGCAACACCGCGATGGATGCGGCCCGGACGGCGCGCCGACTAGGCGCCGATGAAACCCTGATCATCTACCGGCGTGATCGCGAGCACATGCCTGCGCACGGGTTCGAGGCAGACGAGGCACTGTCCGAGGGCGTCAAGATCAAATGGCTCACCACGATTTACGACATCGTCGGCCCGACGCTGACGGTCGAACGCATGACGGTTGATGACAAGGGCCGCCCACAACCAACCGGCGAGATGGATACGCTCGAGGCAGATACCGTCGTGCTGGCGCTCGGCCAGGACAGCGATAGCGGTTTTCTGCGCAACGTACCCGGGGTGGAATTCAAGTGGGACACCGTGGTGGTGGACTGCCAGATGATGACCGGCCATCCGGGGCTGTTCGCCGGCGGTGACATGGTGCCTGCGGAACGGACGGTCACCGTCGCGGTTGGCCACGGCAAGAAGGCGGCCCGCTGCATCGATGCCTGGCTGCGCGGCATGACCTATGACAAACCGGCTTCGTCACCGATCGTGACGTTCGACATGCTGCACCTCCCGGTGTTCAGTGATGTCGATCCGTCAGTGCAGCACCATCTCGCAAGAGAGGAGCGGATCTCCGGTTTCGAAGAGGTACTGGCCGGATTGGGCGATCGGGAGGCGCGACACGAGGCGCAACGGTGTCTGTCCTGCGGCAACTGCTTCGAATGCGACAACTGCTATGCCGCGTGTCCCGAACAGGCGATCGCCAAGCTCGGACCGGGAGCAGGCTACAGCGTGGACAACGCGAAGTGTACCGGCTGCGGCACGTGTTTCGAACAATGCCCATGCCATGCAATCGAGATGGTCGGCGAAGCGTCCCAGGAGTAGCGAAGCATGTCTGATCAGCGCGCGGTGATGGACGGCAACACGGCGGTGGCGCATGTCGCCTATCGCGTGAATGAGGTATGCGCCATCTTTCCCATCACGCCTTCCTCCACCATGGCCGAACTCGCTGACGAGTGGTCGGCGAAGGGCCTTCCGAACATCTGGGGCAACGTTCCCGTGGTGCAGGAGATGCAGAGCGAAGGCGGCGCGGCAGGCGCGGTGCACGGCGCGCTGCAATCGGGCGCACTGACCACGACCTTCACCGCATCGCAGGGTCTGCTGCTGATGCTGCCCAACATGTTCAAGATCGCCGGAGAACTGACGGCGACGGTGTTCCACATCGCGGCGCGCGCCCTGGCAACCCAGGCGCTGTCGATCTTCGGCGACCATTCGGACGTCATGGCGGTGCGGGCGGCGGGCTTTGCCATGCTGTCCTCAGCGTCGGTGCAGGAGGCACACGACGGCGCGTTGATCGCACAGGCTGCAACGCTTGCCTCGCGCATCCCGTTCCTGCATTTCTTCGATGGCTTTCGCACCTCGCACGAGCTTGCCACCATCGACCTGCTGAGCGACGCGCAGATCCGCGCCATGATCGACGACGATCTGATACGCGCGCATCGCGCCAGGGCGTTGACGCCAGAGCATCCGGTGGTACGCGGCACGGCACACAATACCGATACGTTCTTCCAGGCTCGTGAGACGGTGAACCCGTTCTATGACCGCGTGCCGACGATCGTGCAGCAAGAAATGGATCGCCTCGGAGAACTGACCGGACGGCACTATCACCTGTTCGATTATGCTGGTGCCGCGGATGCCGACCGCGTGATCGTGCTGATGGGCTCGGGTGTCGAGACTGCGTGTGCGACAGCCGAGGCCTTGGGCACCAAGGGCGAAAAGGTCGGGGTGTTGCAGGTAAGGCTGTATCGGCCTTTTGCGGCGGATGCGTTCCTGGCAGCGCTGCCCAAGAGCGCGCGTGCGATTGCCGTATTGGAACAGGTTAAGGAGTCCGGCGCACCGGGCGAGCCGCTGTATCTCGACGTGGTGCATACGCTGGCGCAGGCAGCGGCGAGCGGTCAGCGGCAGAGCATGCCGCGGATAATCGGCGGCCGCTATGGTCTCTCGTCCAAGGATTTCAATCCGTCACAGGCCAAGGCGGTGTTCGACGAATTGCGCAATGCCGTACCGCGCAACGGGTTCACCGTCGGCATCTTGGATGACGTTTCGCATACCAGTCTGACACCTGACCCGACGTTCCGCATTGAACCGGACGATGTGGTGCAGGCAGTGTTCTATGGGCTGGGCGCCGATGGCACGGTGGGCGCCAACAAGAACAGCGTGAAGATCATCGCGGAAGATGCCGGACTCTTCGCACAGGGCTACTTCGTCTATGACTCGCACAAGTCTGGCGCGCAGACGATCTCGCATCTGCGCTTCGGACCGCGGCCGATTCACGCGCCGTACCTGATTCAGCAGGCAGGCTTCATCGGCTGCCACCAGTTCCAATTTGTTTCTCGACACGATGTACTACGGCTTGCCGCGCCGGGCGCCACCGTGTTGTTGAACGCCCCGTTCGGTCCTGACGACGTATGGGAGCACCTGCCGCGCACCATGCAGCAACGCATCATCGCCCTGGGGCTGCGCCTGTTCGTCATCGATGCGTCCCGCGTCGCGCTGGATGTGGGCTTGCGCGGGCGCACCAACACGGTGCTGCAAACCTGCTTCTTCGCCATTTCGGGCGTGCTGCCGCGCGATCAGGCGATCGAGCATATCAAGCATGCCATCCGCAAGACCTATGGCGGCAAGGGCGAGGACGTGGTGGAGGCCAACTTCCATGCGGTCGACGACACACTCGCGCGACTGTTCGAGGTACCGGTGCCGAAGACGGCGACCAGCGATTGGGAGCGCACGGGCCTGGTCGCGGACAATGCGCCGTTGTTCGTGCGCGAGGTGACTGCGGCGATGCTGGAAGGCCGTGGCGACGAGATACCGGTGAGCCGCATGCCGGTCGACGGCACCTGGCCGCTCGGGACGGCGGTCTGGGAAAAGCGCAACATCGCCGAGACCGTGCCGGTATGGGCACAGGACCTCTGCGTGCAATGCGGCCAATGCAGCTTCGTCTGTCCGCATGGGGTGATCCAGGCACGCTATTTCGACGCCGGGCGGCTGGAGCAGGCGCCGGCAGACTTCCGGTCGGCGGCGATCAATGTGCGCGGATTTCCCGACGTTCGGTTCGCGCTCGACTTTTCCATCGAGGACTGCACTGGGTGCGGACTTTGCGTGGAAGCCTGTCCCGTGATGCCGGAGAAGGCGCTGGTCATGCAGGACAAGACGCCGTTGGTGACGGCGTCGCGCGCCGACAACGCTTTTTTCGCCGCGTTGCCGGTGAACGACCGCGCGCGGGTGGATTTCGCCAACGTGCGCGGCGTGCAGTTCCTGGAGCCGCTGTTCACCTTCTCCGGGGCCTGCGCCGGCTGCGGCGAGACGCCGTATCTGAAGCTGCTGTCGCAGTTGTTCGGCGATCGCGCGCAGATCGCGAATGCGACCGGCTGCTCGTCGATCTACGGTGGCAACCTGCCGGTGACGCCGTGGTCCACCAACCGTGAGGGCCGGGGTCCCGCCTGGTCGAACTCGCTGTTCGAGGACAACGCTGAATTCGGCCTGGGATTCCGGCTGGCGGCGGACAAGCACCTGGATATGGCACGACGGCTGGCGCGAGAGCTGGCACCGGCGCTGGGAACGGAACTCGTGGAAGCTGTGCTGACCGCGCCGCAGGTGCGCGAGTCGGAAATTCGTGCGCAGCACGAGCGTGTGCGCGAACTAAGGCGGCGACTGTGCGCATTGGATGGTGCGCAGGCAAAGGACCTGCTGTCGGTGGTCGATCAACTGGTCCGCCGCAGCATCTGGATCGTCGGCGGTGACGGCTGGGCATACGACATCGGCTACGGCGGCCTGGATCACGTGCTGGCCAGCGCGCGCGACGTGAACCTGCTGGTGCTGGACACCGAGGTGTATTCCAACACAGGCGGCCAGGCGTCGAAGGCAACGCCGCTCGGCGCAATTGCGAAATTTGCGTCGGCAGGCAAGCGCGTGGCGCGCAAGGACCTGGGACTGCAGTCGATTGCCTATGGCAACGTGTATGTCGCGCAGGTGGCGATGGGCGCCAATCCGCAACAGACCTTGCAGGCGTTCCGTGAGGCGGAGGCGTATCCTGGGCCATCTCTGATCCTGGCCTACTGCCACTGCATCGCGCACGGCATCGACATGCAGCGGGGCATGAAGCAGCAGGACCTTGCCGTGGCGTGCGGCTACTGGCCGCTGTTCCGCTACAACCCGGCGATGCGCGATATCGGCGAGAACCCGTTCCTGTTGGACAGCCCGCGGCCGACGATTCCATTCCGTGACTATGCCTACAACGAGACGCGGTATCGCGCGCTGGCGCAGAGCCGGCCGGAGGAAGCCGAGGCGCTGATGGCGGCAGCGCAGGCAGCACTGATGGAGAAGTACCGGAGTTACGAGGAGATGGCTGGGTGGTCGGCGTCGCGGTTCCATCCGGCGGGGCTGGGCGCCGGTGGCCGTTTGACGGCGGTCAGTGGCAAGCGACCGGTCGTCGTCGCCACGGGTACAGGGGAGCGCGTCGAGGCCGGCGCGCTGTGACGGCAGCGATCGCTCGACTGAGTGACTACGACCATCAACTCACCACGGATCATACCGCGGCGGCCGCTGCGCGTGATCGCATTGCTTGATGTGCCAGGCGTCGAGTGAAGTCGTCGGGTCCCAGCGACGGAGGACCGTCAGCATCGATGCCTTGTCGATCGAGCGATTCCCCTTGACCGAGGCGATCGAGCGCGAGCGCTGCTGCCACGCGTCCGTCTTCCGCCGAAACTGCTTGTAGCGAGAAAGCGCCGGCCATACGCGATCGCGGTGGCGCCCTGTGGAAGGCCGGCCGCGACCGTTGAAGTGCACCTTGCCCGTGCCGTCGCGACGGACGAATGGCTCAAATCCAGCGCGCTCAAGTACCGAAACCGCTCATTTGCGGCACCATCCTCCATCTGTTTCCCGTGACGCCGGCCTCAGTATCCCAGCGCCTCCGTTGTCATTGTTCGCACATGGCACGTCGTCCCACTCACGTCGTCGCAACCAACCGCAGATCGACGGCGCGCGTCTCCCATTGCGTCCCGCTAATTCGACTGATCAGGCGCCGATCGGCGGTTACCATCCGGGTACTACGCTCGTCCGCCAGCACCAGATAGAAGCAGTCGTAGACCGGATGCGCGAGTGCGCGGGACAGCGCGACAGCACGCTCGGCAAGTGGCGCCAATGGCAGCAGTTCATCGAAGGCAAGCGAGAGGCGGGCGGCCGCATGGTCATGCTGCGCGGCGTGCATTGTGCCAGCGCGAACCGCACGCCATCCCGCATTGCAGACCTCAGCCACAATGAGATCGGGGGCAATGAGCAGTTCCGTTCCGTCCAGTATTGCCGCCGCCTGCTGCGTGCCGTCCTCCTCCACGAACCACTTCAGGGCGACGCTGGCATCGATGACCAACGTCACCGTTCGTCGCGACCCTCGCGTACCAGGTCCTCGGCTAGACGGCGCCGTCCCTTCGGCGTCATGGCGCGCACGGCAGCGAACTCTCCAACAAGGTCGGCCCGCGGATGACCCGCGGCTCGGGTCAGCACATCGCGCAATTCTGCTTCGAGCGACAACCCGCGTGCGGCAGCGCGTTCCCGCAGCGCGGCCAGTACCCGTGTCATCGACATTCCGGATCAAGACTTGGCCTATGGCACCCACCCGATCATGATAGCATTGCCGCTATCATATGGTTTCCGTGCTGGTCCAGTCAATAAGACAGCAAGGGTATGCAGGGGGTTGGCTGTGCGTTGCACGCCACGGCAGTTTGGCAGGCGGGTGTCACGCACCGCCCCCCGCGTCATGGTGCGCGAAGGCGCACCATCCACGACTTGTGCAGTGCCGATCAAAAAGAAGTCGTGGATGGCGGGCCTCCGCCCGCCATGACGATGCGATGGCGCAGCGTCCGAACCGCAGCGATTATTCCCCGGCGGGCCCTAAGCGAACGACCGCCCAATGTAGGGAGACAACGAATGACGCTACCTCAATGCCCCAGCGCCTGGACGATCTCCTCGGTCATCTTCTTCGCGTCGCCGAACAGCATCATGGTGTTGGGCCGGAAAAACAGCTCGTTATCCACGCCGGCATAGCCCGACGCCATCGACCGCTTCACGAACAGCACCGTCGCCGCCTTCTCCACATCGAGGATCGGCATGCCGTAGATCGCCGACTGCGGATCTGTCTTCGCCGCCGGATTGGTCACATCGTTCGCGCCGATCACATAGGCCACGTCCGCGGTGGAGAACTCGTTGTTGATCTCCTCCAGTTCGAACACTTCGTCGTACGGCACGTTGGCCTCGGCCAGGAGGACGTTCATGTGGCCGGGCATGCGGCCGGCAACCGGATGAATGGCGTATTTCACCGTCACGCCTTCTTTCTTCAGCGTGTCCGCCATCTCGCGCAACGCGTGCTGCGCCTGCGCCACCGCCATGCCATAGCCAGGCACGATGATGACCTTGGTCGCGTTCTTCATGATGAACGCCGCATCCTCGGCATTGCCGCTGCGCACCGTGCGGTCCGTCGCGCCCGCCGCAGCACTGACCGAGCCACCCTCGCTGCCGAAACCACCCAGCAGCACGTTGAAGATGCTGCGGTTCATGCCCTTGCACATGATGTAGGACAGGATCGCGCCCGACGCGCCGACCAGCGAGCCGGTGATGATCAGCGCAAGGTTCTGGATGGTGAAGCCGATGCCGGCGGCCGCCCAGCCCGAGTAGCTGTTCAGCATCGACACGACCACCGGCATGTCGGCGCCGCCGATCGGAATGATGATCAGGAAGCCCAGCCCGAACGCCAGCAGCGCGATCAGCCAGAACACGATCTGGCTGCCGGTGGCGACGAACGCCACGATCAACACCACCAGCAGAATGCCCAACCCCAGGTTCAGCTTGTGCTGGCCGGGGAATGTGATCGGAGCGCCGCTCATCAATGCCTGCAGCTTGGCGAACGCGATCAACGAGCCGGAAAAGGTGATGGCGCCGATGGCCAGGCCGAGAGACATCTCGATCAGGCTCTCGGTGTGGACATTGCCCAGAGTTCCGATGCCGAACGCCTCGGGCGCATTCAACGCCGCGGCCGCGACGAACACAGCGGCAAGTCCGACCAGCGAATGGAACGCGGCGACCAGCTGCGGCAGCGCGGTCATTTGGATGCGCAGCGCGACGAAGGTGCCGATCGCACCACCGATGATGATGCCGAGGAAGATCAGCCCATAGCCGACCCCGCCCATTCCGTGATGCGCCAGCGTGGCGATCACCGCCACCGCCATGCCGATCATGCCGAAGCGATTGCCCTCGCGTGAGGTGACCGGCGACGACAGCCCTCGCAACGCCAGCACGAACAGGACAGCGGCGATCAGATAGGCAAGCGCGGTCAGGTTGGCGGACATCGGCGGGCCTCTATTGCCGCTTCTTGAACATCGACAGCATGCGCTGCGTCACGACGAAGCCGCCGAAGATGTTCACCGAGGCCAGCGTGACGGCGATGAATCCGAAGCCCATCGCCCAGCCGTTGGTGCCTAGTCCGGTCGCCAACATGGCGCCGACGACAATGACCGAGGAGATCGCGTTGGTCACCGACATCAGCGGCGAGTGCAGCGCTGGAGTGACGTTCCACACCACGTAATAGCCGACGAAGCAGGCCATCAGGAAGATCGCCAACAGGTAGATGAACGGTTCCACCTCCGAGACCACGACGCCACCGCCCATGATCAGCGAATGGGCATGCTGGGCGAGTTCGTTCGCCCGCTGCGCAAGCCGATCGGCTTCTTCGGCCAACTGGTTCGGATTCATCGGTCGGGCTCCTGACTCAGGCGGCTCGCGAGGGAAGGAACTGCGGATGCACCACGCTGCCGCCACGGGTCAGCAGCACACCTTTCACAATGTCATCGCCCTCCGGCAGCTTCGGCGCCTTTGCCTCCTTGTCCCAGAACGTGGTCAGGAAGGTGAGCAGATTGCGGGAATAGAGCGACGAAGCCGCGACGGGAATGCGGCCGGGCCAGTTGTAGTAGCCCAGGATGGTGACGCCGTTGCGTGTGGTGACGCTCTCGCCCGGCACTGTGGCAGCGCAATTGCCCCCGGCATCAGCGGCAAGATCGACGATGACGCTGCCGGGGCGCATGGACTGCACCATCGGCTCGGTGACGATCACCGGTGCCTTGCGGCCCATCACCAGCGCGGTGCAAACCACGATATCGTTCTTGGCGATTGTGCTGGACATCAGTTCGGCCTGCTTTTGGCGGAACGCCTCGCTCATCTCGCGCGCATAGGCGCCAGTTTGGCCGGCGGTCTCCTCGTCTTCCACACCGACGAAGCTGGCGCCGAGGGACTTGATTTCTTCCTTTGCGGCAGGCCGCACGTCGGTGGCGGAAACGATGGCGCCGAGACGCCGTGCAGTGGCGATCGCCTGGAGGCCGGCGACACCTGCGCCGATCACGAACAGCCTGGCAGGCGGCACGGTGCCCGCCGCCGTCATCATCATCGGAAAGCCACGGGGAAATGCATCGGCGGCTTCGATCACCGCGCGATAGCCGGCCTGATTGGCCTGGCTGGACAACACGTCCATCGCCTGTGCCCGAGTGATGCGCGGCAACAGTTCCATTGCGACGCAGTCGATGCCGGCCGCCGCGAGCGTGGGGATGACAGCCGGATCGGCAAAGGCATTGGCGATGCAGACCAGCAAGGCGCCCCGCGGAATCAACGAAAGCTGGTCGGGCAGCGGCATCTGCACTGTGAAGACAACCGTGGCACCTGAGAGCGCCGCCGCGGCGTCGGCGACGATTTCGGCGCCGGCATTGGAGTACTCGGCATCGGGTATTGACGCGCTGGCACCAGCCCCAGCCTCGACCGCAACCGTCAGGCCGAGGGCGATCAGCCGTTTCACCGTATCGGGGGTTGCCGCCACGCGTGTCTCGAATGCGCGACGTTCCTTAAGCACCGCAAGGCGCATCAATCAATCCTTCACAATCAACAGCCCAGAAGGAGGAACTGGGCCCGAGAGGATATGCGGCCACTGCCCCGGTCCAATTGCGCTGTACCATGCGCGAAGGGGGTTGGCGGTGCAAGGGGGCGCGGCAGTCCATACAGTTGCTGTCGCGGCAAGCCTTAGCTGCGTATCAGTGAACAAGGTCTGAACGGGGCACCGCTTGCGACGCATCGCAGCAGACTTGGAACCGGGCTGCATCGATGAGATTGTGGCGTCAAAGATCACGGGAGAGGACACCATGGGCCAACTCGACGGCAAGGTCGGCATCATCACGGGCGCAGCATCCGGCATCGGCGCCGCCTGTGCGCGGGTGCTGTCGCGCGAAGGTGCGAAGCTGGTGCTGACCGATCTGGACGACGCCGCGGGACAGCGTCTGGCGGACGCAGTCGGCGGCGTATACCTGCATCACGACGTGACCGACGAAGCCGGCTGGCCAGCGATAGTTGCCGCGGCAGAACAGCGCTTTGGCCGCTTGGACGTCCTGGTGGCGAATGCCGGCATCGGCATCATGGGACCGGCGATCCACATGTCACTGGCTGACTGGCGTCGGCAGATGGCGGTGAATGTCGACGGCGTTTTCCTGTCGGTGAAATACGCCATCCCGGCGATGCGGCGATCCGGCGGCGGGTCCATCATCATGCTGTCTTCGGTGGCGGGACTGCGCGGGTCGGCGGGCCTCGCAGGCTACAGTGCGACAAAGGGCGCGGTACGGCTGTTCGCCAAGTCCATGGCGCTGGAATGTGCCCAGGCGGGCGACGGCATCCGGGTGAACTCCGTGCATCCGGGCATCATCGATACGCCGATCTGGACCAAGCTGCCGCCGGGCGCCAACGCGCCGCTTGATCCGAACAGGATCGCCGAGGTGACGGTGCCTTTGGGCAAGGCCGGACAAGCGGAAGATATAGCCAACGGGATACTGTTCCTGGCCTCGGATGCATCGAGCCACATCACGGGTTCGGAATTGGTGATCGACGGCGGCATGACCGCCGGGCGGGCGGGACGATTGAGCGGATAACCCCGCCTACGCCGCCGGCGGCACGCCTGCGCTCGACAGCGCGTCCGCCTGGCGCTGGGCAAGCGCCGCGCTGTCAAAATCCTCGATCAGACCGCGGAACAGCCGGCTCCAGTTCAGTTCCGCCTTGAGCCGCAGGAACACGCCGCCCAGTCCGATGGCCGATCGGTCCATCAGCACGAACTCGCGCGGCGGCTTCACCCCACCGGTGCGCTTCAGACCGGCATGCACGCGTTCCGCCACTTCGCGGCCGAACTGCGGGTCGTCGGTCTCCTGGATGCGGCGCACGCGATCCTCGCACAGCGGTTCGTAGAGGAACCGCGCCCACAAATTTAGTGCCGCCATCTTCTCGTTCGATAAATCCGTAAAACCCCAGGTCGTGTAGGCGTGGTGCGCCTTGGCATCGTCGTTGTCGCGCACCGCTTCGTAGAGGTCGATCACGCCGCGCACGAATTTCGCGTCGAACACGCGGATGGCGCCGAAGTCGAGCAGGTTCACGGTGGCATCCGGACGAACCTGGTAATTGCCGAGATGCGGATCGCCATGGATCACGCCGTAGCGGTAGAACGGCACATACCACGCGCGGAACAGCGCCTCGGCGATCTGGTTGCGTTCTTCCTGTGGCGGATCCTCTGCCAAACGTTGCATCAGCGGCCGGCCATCGAGCCAGGTCATCGTCAGCAGCCGCCGCGTACAATATCCCTCCATCGGCACCGGAACATGCACTGTCGGGTCGTTTGCCAACATCAGGCGATACAGCCGCATCTGTGCGGCCTCACGCTCATAGTCGAGCTCTTCGCGCAGACGCTGCGTCAGTTCCTTGTAGATCTCTTCGTGGTCGATGGCGTTGTCCATGCGATGATAGATCGCCATGGCAAGGCGCAACTGGCGGAGGTCGGCCTCCACGGTGCTTGCCATGTCGGGATATTGCAATTTGCAGGCAACATCGCTGCCGTCGTGCAGGCGCGCGCGATGTACCTGGCCGAGGCTGGCGGCGGCCGCTGCCTCGTGGCTGAAGGTGGCGAACTTCGCCTCCCACTCCGCGCCGAGTTCGCTCACCATGCGACGGCGCACGAAGTTCCAGCCCATCGCCGGCGCATTGGCCTGCAACTGCGCGAGTTCCACGGCGTATTCCGCCGGCAGTGCATCGGGCACGGTCGAGAGGAACTGTGCCACCTTCATCAGCGGTCCCTTCAGGCCGCCGAGAATGGTGCGAAGGTCCTCGGCGTGGCTGGCACGGTCGGTCTTGATGCCGAACATGCGCGCACCGGCAACGCGCGCGGCTATCCCGCCCACGGCGCCGGAAGTCCGCGCCATGCGCCGGATTTCACCGAAGATGTTGCTGCGGTCAGACATCGAGTGGGGTGGTGGGCAGGAGGTGGGTGGATGGGGTGAGTGGGCGAACGTGAGTGAGTGGGCTGAATCGGGTCAAAACTCCCCCTCCCCTTGCGGGAGGGGGTTGGGGGAAGGGGTCGAGCAGGCCACCTGCTGAATGGCGATGAGCACGCCTTCAAGGTTGCTCAGAACCTCAAAGTTGCTGAACCGGAGAATACGAATACACTGCTTTTCCATCCAAACATCGCGGATCGCTTCAGTCGCCGAATTCGATATGCGACACTCCGTCGACTTCGACGACAAGTCGCGCAGCGGCGCAGTAGAAATCAGCGATGTACCAACCAAGCGGCATCTGCCGTCGAAATTTCAAACCGTTGAGTTGATGCTTGCGAAGTCCTTGCCAGAGTTTGCGTTCGGCAGGTGTCGCCGTGCGTCGCATGGTTCGGGCATGTTCCAGCAGAGACTGTGGCCCCCCCTCCCCCCAACCCCCGCCCGCAAAGGGAGGGAGAGATCGTTCTTTCTTCACCCTGCCGCCTGCCGTCTCCACCTCAACCTTCGTCACCCCACCTTCTCCAGCTCATCAATGAAGCCGGCGATGACATCGAGGCCCTTCTTCCAGAACGCCGGATCGGACGCATCCAGGCCGAACGGCGCCAGCAACTCCTTGTGACGCTTCGTCCCTCCGGCGCGCAGCATGTTCAGATACTTTGCCTGAAACCCCGGATGGCCCGACTGAAATACCGAATACAGCGCATTCACCAGGCAATCGCCGAACGCATACGCGTAGACATAGAACGGTGAGTGGATGAAGTGCGGTATATACGCCCAGTAAACGCCATATTCCGGGGTGAACTCGAACGCCGGCCCGAGGCTCTCCTTCTGCACCTTCATCCACAACTCGGCGATGCGATCCGGTACCAGCTCGCCGGAACGTCGCTCATCATGCAGCAGCGTTTCGAAGTAATAGAACGCGATCTGCCGAACCACCGTGTTCAGCATGTCCTCGACCTTCGCCGCCAGCATGATGCGCCGCCGCTTCGGGTCGGCAGCATCCAGCAGCGCGCGAAATGTCAGCATCTCGCCGAACACGCTCGCCGTCTCGGCCAGTGTCAGCGGCGTGCCTGACATGAGATAGCCCTGCTCCGCCGCCAACACCTGGTGCACCCCGTGGCCGAGCTCATGCGCCAGCGTCATCACGTCACGCGTGCGGCCGTGGTAGTTCAACAGCAGATACGGATGCGCGGACGGCACCGTGGGATGCGCGAATGCACCGCCCGACTTGCCCGGCTTCAGCGTCGCGTCGATCCACGGCCGATCGAAGAAGCGCTTGCCGACATCGGCCAGTTCCGGGCTGAACGCGCCATACGCTGTCAGCACCCGCTCGCGCGCCTCATTCCAGTCGATGATACGATCATCGTCATCCGGCAGCGGTGCGTTGCGATCCCAATGCTGCAGCTTCGGCAGCCCGAGCCACTTCGCCTTCATCAAATAATAGCGGTGGGCAAGCCGCGGAAAATCCGCCCGCACCGCCGACACCAGAGCGTCAACGACGTCATCTTCCACCATGTTCGAACGATTGCGGTAACTGCCGGGACGCGGATAGTGCCGCCATGCGTCGATGATCTCCTTGTCCTTGGCCAATGTGTTGGTGACCAGGGAAAATAGCCGAATATTCCCGCTGAATGCCTTGCCGATCGCGTGACCGGCCGCCTCGCGCACCGAGCGGTCACCATCGGACAGCTTGTTCAGCGCATCGCTGACAGTGAGCTCGTCGCTCCCAAGTGGAATACGCATCGCGGCCACTGTTTCGTCAAACAGGCGGCTCCACGCGCTGCGCCCCGTCACTTCCTTTTCGTGCAGCAGCTTCTCCAGTTCGTCGGAGAGCTGGTGTGGCCGGAACACCCGCAGATCGCGCAGCCAGGACTGCCATTTCGCCAGCGCCGGATCGGTCGTTTTCTGTTCCAGCGTCGCCTCATCCAGCCGGTTCAGTTCCAGTGCGAAGAACAGCAGATTGCTGCTGATCGTGGTCACCCGCTCGCTGGCGGTCTGGTAGAAACGGCCGATCTCGGCGTTGGTCGAATCCCCCGCAAACAGCAACTGGGCGTACGACATCAGCCGGCCGAGTACTTCCTCGATCCGCTCATATTCGGCGATCGCGTCGGCCAGGGCGCTGCCTGTCATCGTTGCCAGCTTGCCCTGATGTGCCGTGGCGAACGCGCGGGCCGTCTGTTCTGCCCAGGCGAAGTCCGCCTCGACGGCCGGGCTTTCAGGGGCCGGGTAAAGGTCGGACAGATCCCAGCTAGGCAGGGCCTGCTGGCTGGTTGCGGCGTCGGCTGGTGCGGTATGGTGCATGTTGGCATCCTCGCGAGGCTGCGGTGTTCGTCCATGTAAGGTAGTAGGGCCGGAGGTCAAAGGGCTGCGTCCGGCGCAGGACGGCCCGGGCAGCGGGAGGCGACGTGGAGACCTATCCAAACTGGCCAAATCTGCCGGCGATGATGTTCGCTCTCGCCCGCACCTGGCCGGACAAGCCGCTGTTGCGCGCGTTTCGTGACCGTGCATGGCACTCCACTACCTGGGCCGAGTTCGGCCGGATGGCCGCCTCCTGCGCCAGACATCTGCGCGCTGCGGGTGTCGCGGCCGGCGACCGGGTGGTTATCGTCTCCGAGAACCGGCCGGAATACCCGATTGCCGAGACGGCACTGATGGCGCTGGGTGCCATTCCGGTGCCGACGTACACGACCAACACGGTGGCGGACCATGCGCATATTCTGCACGATTCCGGTGCCGGGGCAGCCATCGTGTCCTCCCCTGCCCTCGCAGGCGCGCTGCGGGAGGCTGGCCGGTTGGCTGATGGGCTCGATCTGCTGGTGGTCATTGACGGCCCGCCCGAGGCGGCCGGCGGATCGCCTCGCCTGATGCATTGGGGCGAACTGGTCGCCGACCGCGTGCCGCCGGACGATATCGCTCTGGAAGCCGCCGCCATCCCCGGAACCGCTCTGGCCTGCCTGATCTACACCTCCGGCACTGGCGGCGCCCCGAAGGGGGTGATGCTGCCGCATCGCTCGATCCTGTCGAATTGCCGCGGCGCGTTCGAACTGCTGCGTCCGCTCCATCTGAAGGACGAAGTGTATCTGTCCTATCTGCCAACGTCGCACAGCTACGAGCACACCGTCGGCACGTTCTTTCTCCCGAGCGTGGGCACGGAGATCGTGTATTGCCGCGGCGTCGAACATCTTGCCGCCGACATGCTGACGGTCCGTCCGACGATCCTCACGGCGGTCCCAAGGGTCTTGGAGGTGATCCGCAGCCGCATCCTGGCGCAGGTGGCGCGCCAGCCGGCCTGGCAGCAGGCGTTGTTCCGCCGCGCGCTGGATATCGGCCTGAAGCGCGTCGAAGGGCGAAGGCTGACAATCAGCGAACACCTGTCCGATCCGCTGCTCGACCGGCTGGTACGCGCCAAGGTTCGCTCCCGCTTCGGTGGCCGGCTGAAGGCGGCGATGTCTGGCGGAGCACGGCTGGAGCCGGAGGTAGGCCGCTTCTACCTGGCACTCGGATTGCTGATCATGCAGGGCTACGGTCAGACTGAAGCCGGCCCGGTGATCAGCGCCAACCCGCCGGACGGTATTCGCATCGACTCGGTTGGTCGCGCCCTGCAGGGCGTGCAACTGCGGTTCGCCGAGGATGGCGAAATCCTGGTGCACGGCGATCTGGTGATGGAGGGCTATTGGGGCCTGCCAGAGGCGACCGCGGCGGCGATCCAGGATGGTTGGCTGCATACTGGCGATATCGGCGAACTCGACGACGATGGCTATCTTCGCATCACCGATCGCAAGAAGGACATGATTGTTCTCTCAGGCGGCGAGAACGTGTCGCCCGCGAAGGTCGAAGGCATGCTGATGGCCGAGCCCGAGATTTCGCAGGCGGTCATCGCCGGCGACGGCCGTTCGTCACTGACCGCGTTGGTGGTTCCGGCGGATGGCCATGATGACGTAACGGCGGCATTGGCGGTCAGTCGCGTGAACCTGCGGTTGTCTGTGACCGAGAGAATCCGCAAGCATGCAGTGGTCGAGCCGTTCACGGTGGAAAACGGACTGCTGACGCCGACGCATAAGATCCGCCGAATGCTAGTGATGCGCGCGAATACCGAGGTACTGGCGAAGCTGCACGGCTAACCGCGTCTTCATCAAACTCGCCTATGCCACCGATGCGGCGATAGTGCCACCATTGGAGCACAGACAATGCTATGCATTGCACTGCGTCGCCGGTGGGGTAGGTGGCGGATGAAGCTCGTATTCTTCATCCGCCGTTAGCCTACTCAACCGGCCCCGACGGGCCGCCGTTTTGGTGCGCTCGCCGCGAGTCCGGATTGCATAGCAGACTCGCAGTCACGCTTCAACGCCGCATTACATGCCAAGCGCGCGTCGATACACATCGAGCAGCGTTTCCTGCTCCTCCACATCGGCCGGCTCCTGCTTGCGCAGACGAATGAGCTGTCGCAGCACCTTCACGTCGAAACCGGCGGACTTCGCCTCTGCATAGATGTCGCGGATGTCGCTGCCGAGCGCCTTGCGTTCTTCCTCAAGCCGCTCGATGCGATCGACCAGGCTACGCAATCGGTCGGCGGCGATGCCGCCGGTCTTGGTGTCAGGCTTCTCCACCGCGCGCAGCGCCATCGTTCCACTCCGATCGGGCAAGGCCGGCGGAGATAGCGGTCACCCTTGGTGCGGTCAATGACCTGGATTGGCTTTGGCGAACGCAGCCTTCTGGTCCGCACTCGCTTCCCTCTGGTACTTCGCCTGCCACTCCTTGTACGGCATGCCGTATACGATCTCACGCGCGTCCGGATCGGCAATCCCGATGCCCTTTGCTTCCGCCTCCTCGCGATACCAGCGGCTCAGGCAGTTCCGGCAGAACCCGGCCAGGTTCATCATGTCGATATTCTGCACGTCGGTTCGCTCGCGCAGATGCTGCACGAGGCGGCGGAACGCGGCAGCTTCCAGTTCGGTGCGGGTCTTCTCGTCGAATTCGGGTGCGGTCATGTCGGCCCTCCTCTCGCCAACCCCTAAGATGGCGCGTCTGGACCCAGTTCGCCATACTCCCGGCGTGACCGGACGGAGGGACAGCGAGGCCAATGGTGTGGGACGATGCAGGCGCTCGCAACGCACTCAAGACACTGTTCGACGCGGCAGTGGCGGCGGCTGATCCACGCAAGGTCCTGGCAGCACACCTGCCGCCCAAGCCGAAAGGACGCTGCATCGTGGTCGGCTGCGGCAAGTCCGCAGCGGTGATGGCTGCCGCATTAGAGGACGCGTGGCCCGACGTCGCCCTGGAAGGCACCGTCGTCACACGTTACGGCCACAACGTGCCGACCAATCGTATCGAGGTGATCGAGGCCTCCCACCCGGTGCCCGATGCCAACAGCGAACGCGGCGCCCACCGGCTGCTGGAGCGCGTGCGCGGCCTGGGCCCTGACGATCTCGTATTGGCGCTCATCTCGGGCGGTGGTTCGGCTCTGTGCGCCGCGCCGGCCGCGGGCCTGACCCTGGCCGACAAGCAGGACATCAACCGCGCCCTGCTCGCCTCCGGCGCCACGATCACCGAGATGAACTGCGTCCGTAAACACCTGTCCGCGATCAAGGGCGGGCGCCTTGCCGCCGCCGCCCGTCCGGCGCGCGTCGTGACGCTGGCTATCAGCGACGTGCCGGGCGACGATCCGGCCGTGATCGCCTCGGGCCCGACCGTGCCGGACAGCACCACATTCGGCGATGCAAGCGCGATCATCGCCCGTTACGGCATCGAACCTCCACCGGCGGTCGCCGCACGGCTCGCCCAGGCAACCGACGAGACCCCGAAGCCGGGCGAACTGCCAAATGCGGATTTTCATCTGATCGCCACACCGATGATGGCGCTGACCCGGATGGCCGAAGCGGCACGCGGTCTCGGCCTGGCACCGCTCGTGCTGGGCGATGCGTTGGAAGGCGAATCGCGCGAGGTCGGCACCGTGATGGCCGGCATCGCACGCGGCGTTCGCGTTCACGGCCAGCCGCTTTCGCCGGCCGCCGTGATCCTGTCCGGCGGCGAGACCACCGTCACTATCGGCCGCGCATCGGCCGGCCATGGCGGCCGCAACACCGAGTTCCTGCTGGCCCTTGCCGTGGCCTTGGGCGGCGCCAGGGATATCTGGGCAATCGCCGGCGACACCGACGGCGTGGACGGCATGGACGATATCGCTGGCGCCATCGTGACACCTGACACTCTGGAACGTGTCCGCGCCAAGGGACTTGATGCGCGCGCCATGCTCGCCGGCCACGACAGCCATACCCTGTTCAACGCGATCGGCGATGCGATCCGCACCGGACCGACATTGACGAATGTAAACGATGTTCGTGCCATCCTGATCGCCTGAAGGAACCCCCGATGGCCTCACGACCCAGGCTGCGCCGCCGCCGGCGCACGAAGATCATCGCCACGCTCGGCCCCGCCAGCGCGTCGATGGACGTGCTGACGCGTTTGTTCCAGGCCGGCGCCGATGTGTTCCGGCTCAATTTCAGCCACGGCACGCATGAGGATCATGCGGCCCGCTTTGCCATGATCCGCCAGCTTGAGGAAAAATTCGATCGGCCGATCGGAATTCTGGCCGATGTCCAGGGACCAAAATTGCGCGTCGGACGCTTCTCCGGCGGACGAGTACACCTGCAGACCGGTCAGCACTTCCAGCTCGATCTCAACCCGACGCCAGGTGATGCGTCGCGCGTCAACCTGCCGCATCCCGAGATCATCGAGGCAGCGTCGATCGGCTGCTCGCTGCTGCTGGATGACGGCAAGCTGCGGCTGCGTGTGGTGCGCAAGCGCGCCGATGCGCTGGACACCGAGGTAGTGGTCGGTGGACCACTGTCCGACCACAAGGGCGTCAACGTGCCTGACGTCGTGTTGGCGATCCCCGCGTTGACCGAGAAGGATCGTGACGATCTCGCCTTCGCGCTGGAGCACGGCGTGAATTACATCGGACTCTCCTTCGTGCAGCGGCCCGAGGACGTGGTGGAGGCAAAGCAACTGATCCAGGGCCGCGCCTGGGTCATGGTAAAGCTGGAAAAACCCCAGGCACTGGAGAACCTGGACGCCATCATGCAGCTCACCGACGCGGTAATGGTCGCGCGCGGCGATCTCGGCGTGGAATTGCCGCCCGAGGAGGTGCCGCTGGCGCAGAAGCGCATCGTGCGAGCCGCGCGGCATCTCGGCAAACCCGTGGTGGTGGCGACGCAGATGCTGGAGAGCATGATCAGCGCGCCAGCCCCTACGCGTGCCGAGGCCTCGGACGTGGCGACGGCAGTATTCGACGGTGCGGATGCCGTGATGCTATCGGGAGAGACCGCCGCCGGTCAGTATCCCTACGAAGCGGTCAACATCATGGACCGCATCGTTGCGCGCGTGGAGCAGGACCCCGGCTGGCGCGCCATGATCGAGGCAAGCCGCGCGGATCCCGAACATGCCACCGCCGATGCTATCGCCGCGGCGGCGCGCCAGGTGTGCCACACCATCGGCGCAAAGGCGGTGGTGGCGTTCACTGCCTCGGGCGCGACCGCCCTGCGCGTGGCACGTGAACGGCCGGAGGCACCGATCATTGGCCTGACGCCGGAACTGACCACGGCTCGCCGGCTGGCCGTCGTGTGGGGTGTGCATGCTGTTGTGTCGGCGGACGCACATTCGATGGGCGACGCGATTACCCGGGCGACGCGCGTGGCGCAGACCGAGGGCTTTGCCCAGCATGGCGACGAGATTGTCGTGGCTGCCGGTGTGCCGTTCGGCCATTCAGGAACGACGAACTCATTGCGCGTCGCGCTGGTGCGGTGATCCACGGACGCACGGGTTCCCGGACCGGCAGGTCCGGCGTAAAGTAGCGGCATCGCGATCACTGGAGGGGGCCAATCAACCGGCCGCCCTTGACGCGGTGGAGGGTGTGCGCATGTCTCAATCCGGACTGACCGTGGAACACGGCGTGGCGTGGCCGTCCAACGGCATCAGCGAGGTGCCATTCCGGCTCTATACGGACCCGGCGCAATATCAGCGCGAGCAGGAGCGCCTGTTCAAGGGACCGACCTGGAACTACCTGTGTTTGGCGGTAGAACTGGCGAAGCCGGGCGATTACGTCGCAACCACGATCGGCGAGACCGCGGTGATCGTCGTGCGCGACGCGGCCGGTGCCATCAACGCGTTCGTCAATCGCTGCGCCCACCGCGGCAATCTGCTGTGCATCGAGCGCAGCGGCAATGTCAGCGAATTCTCCTGCATCTACCACGGCTGGACCTACAATCTCGCCGGCCAACTCACCGGCGTTGCGTTCGAGCATGGCGTGAAGCGGCAAGGCGGCATGCCGCCCGAGTTCCGCAAGGACGAGCACGTGCTTCAGCCCCTGCGCACCGCCGAACTCGGCGGCCTGGTGTTCGGCACGTTCAGCGACGCGACGCCCGACCTGGAGACCTATCTGGGTCCCGACGTCACCCGCGGCCTGCTGCGCGTGATGAACCGCACCCCGGTGCTGCTGGGCCGCAGTACGCAGGTGATGCCGAACAACTGGAAGCTGTATTTCGAGAACGTGAAGGACACCTATCACGCCTCGATCCTCCACTTGTTCCTGACAACGTTCCGAATTAATCGCCTCAGCATGCCTGGCGGTATCTACATCAACCGCGACGGCGGCAATCATTACAGTTACGCCAAGCTGGACTACGCGGCCGAGGATGCCGACTACGCAGCGGAAAAACTGCGCGCCGACAGCGAGTTCCGCTTGCAGGATCGCTCGGTGGTCGAGTCGGTGGACGAATACGGCGACGGCGTGTCAGTGCAGATCCTGACTGTCTTCCCCGGCATGGTGTTGCAGCAGGTGCGCAACACGATCGCGGTGCGGGTGATCCGGCCGCGCGGCGTCGACAAAGCCGAACTGGAATGGATTCACCTTGGCTTCGACACCGACGATGAGGCAATGACCGAGCGCCGGCTGCGCCAGGGCAACCTGATCGGTGCGGCAGGCTACATCTCGATGGAGGACGGCTGCGTCGGCGGTTTCGTGCAGCGCGCACTGCAATACAACGACGAAGGCGCCGGCTTGGTGATGATGGGTGGACATGAGGCAGAGTCGCAGAATTTCCGTGCCAGCGAGGCGGCAATCCGCGGCTTCTGGAAGCACTATCGCTCGTTGATGGGTGACTGATCATGGATGAAGTCGCGATCCGCCTCGGCGTTCATGAGCTGATCGGCGACTACGCCGAACGTATCGACGAGGACCGGCTGGAGGAGTGGCCGGACCTGTTCACCGATCCCTGCCGCTACCTGATCATCAGCCGCGCCAATCATGCGGCGGGTATGCGGCAGGGCGTGATGTATGCTGCGTCGCGCGGCATGCTGCTCGATCGCGTATTTTCCATCCGGCGCGCGAATATCTTCGAGCCGCACCGCTATCGCCATGTCGTTGGCCCGATTCGACTGAAGGGCGTCAACGGCGGCGTGGCGGTGGTGCATTCGAATTTCCTGGCGGCGCGGATCATGCATGATGGCGCGACGACGTTGTTCGCCACCGGCGTTTACCAGGATCGCATCGACACGTCGAAATCCCCGTTCCGCTTCAACGAACGGATCGTGGTGCTCGACAGCGACAAGATCGACACGCTGCTGGCGATTCCCCTGTAGCCCGATACTGTCATTGCGAGGAGCGCAGCGACGGAGCAATCCCCCGCCAGTTGGGCACGAGATCGCCGCGCCCCTCGCCATGACGATGTCATGCCGCCTCCCGCAGCGCCCCCGCCTTCGCATCCTCCAGAATCATGTCCGACGCCTTCTCGGCAATCATGATGGTCGGCGCATTGGTGTTGCCCGCGATAATCGATGGCATGATCGACGCATCGACCACCCGCAGACCGGCGATCCCATGAACCCGCAGCCGCGGATCGACCACTGCGTTTGTCCCGTGTCCCATGCTGCAGCTCCCGACCGGATGCAGATTGGACACGCCCCGCATCCGCACGTCGTCCGCCATCTGTTCGTCCGACGCCACCGACGAACCGGGCAACACCTCCTCCACCACGAGATCCTTCAGGGCCTGCTGGCTCGCAATATTGCGTGCGATGCGCATGCCGGTGATGACTGCCTGCATGTCGTAGTCGCTGCGCAGGAAGTTGAAGCGTATCTCCGGCGCGGCCATCGGATCCGGACCCTTGAGCCGCACCGTCCCGCGGCCTTCCGGACGCAAATGCACCGGGCTGATCGCGAAGGCCGGGAAAGGATGTGAGATGATGCCATCGCGCGTTCGATCGATGGTACTCCAGGCCGAGATGTTCATCTGCAGATCCGGCCGCTCCAGGCTGGGATCGCTGCGCACCAGTGCACCGACATAAAGTCCGTTGCCGGACATCGGACCACCGCGATAGAACACGTATTGCATGCCCGCAATGATCTGGCGCGGGATGCTGTGATGCAGAACATTCAACGACAGCGAGCGCGATATTCGCCACGCGCAATAGGTATTGAAATGGTCGTGCAGATTGCCGCCTACGCCAGGCAGTTCATGCACCACCGCGATTCCCATATCCTGCAAATGCTGCGCCGGACCGATGCCGGACAGTAGCAGGAGCTGCGGCGACCCATAGGCACCGCCGGAGACGACCACCTCGCCGCGCGCGCGAGAGGTGCGCAGCCCCTGCGGCGTGCGGTACTCGACGCCGACCGCCCTGCCGTTTTCGACCAGCACGCGCGTGGCATGCGCGTAGGTCTGTATCGTCAGGTTCTGCCGGCTCCGCGCCGGACGTAAATAAGCTGCGGCGGTGCTCCAGCGCCGGCGGTCCTTGGTCGTGGTCTGGTAGTAGCCGGCACCCTCCTGCTGCGCACCATTGAAATCCGGATTGGGCTTGATGCCCGCCTGGATGCAGGCCTCCAGCAGCCGCTTGCCGATCTCCCATTGATACGGTTGGTTGGACACATGCAACGGCCCGCCCCTGCCATGAAATTCGCTGGCGCCGCGATCGTTGTCCTCCGCCTTGCGGAAATACGGCAGAACAGAATCGAAGTCCCAGCCTTCGCAGCCGCGCTGCCGCCACTCGTCGTAATCGGCATGGTTGCCACGCATGTAGATCATGCCATTGATCGAGCTGGTGCCGCCCAGCACCTTGCCGCGTGGCTGGTACATCACGCGGTTGTTCAGGTTGGGTTCCGGCTCGCTGTCGAACATCCAGTTGACGCTGGGATTGCAGAACGTGCGCGCATAACCGAGCGGAACGTGGATCCACGGGTTGCTGTCCTTGCCGCCGGCTTCCAGCAGCAGCACACGATGCTGTCCGGATTCCGACAATCGCGAGGCCAGCACGCAGCCGGCCGAACCAGCGCCGGTGACGATATAGTCGTAAGTGTCGTCCGTAACGGCCATCCGCTTTTTCCCCCGATTACGCTGCCGCGCGCCGAGGCATTGCCTCGGCATCTCCCAAAATCATCGCAGCAGCCTTCTCACCGATCATGATGGTCGGCGCGTTGGTGTTGCCGCCGACCGCCACCGGCATGATGGAGGCATCGGCCACGCGCAGTCCATCGATGCCGTGCACACGCAGCCGCGGATCGACCACCGTGTTCGGGCCGTGTCCCATGGCGCACGAACTGGTGGGATGCTGGTTGGACACGCCGCTCTGGCGCACGTACTCGGCAAGTTCGGCATCGCCGGTAACCGTCACGCCCGGTGCCAGTTCGTGCACGATGTACGGCTTGAGCGCCGACTGCTCGGCGATCCTGCGCGCCAGCCTGATGCCGAACAGGACCGCCTGCATGTCGTAGTCGGTGCGCAGGAAATCGAACAGCACCGATGGTGGCGCCAGCGGATCGGCACTGGCAAGGCGTACGGTGCCGCGCCCATCTGGGCGCAGATGCACCGGGCTGAGGGTAAAACCCGGGAACGGGTGCGGGACGACGCCGGCCTTGTTTCTCACCAGCGTGCTCCATTCGAAAACGTTGATCTGCACGTCAGGTCGTTCCAGTCTCGGATCGGTGCGGGTGAACAGTCCGCAATGGATGCCGTTGCTCGCCATCGGACCCGAGCGGAACAACGCATAGCGCACACCGGCTGACAGCTTGCGCATCGCGCTGCGCTCCAGATCGTTCAGCGTGATCGGCTTGCTGCACCGCCAGCTCACGTACGAGTTGAAGTGGTCGTGCAGGTTGCAGCCCACAGCCGGCAAGTCGCGGACCACGGAAATGCCAACGTCCTGCAAATGCTCCGCCGGGCCCAGGCCCGACAACAGCAGAAGCTGCGGCGACCCATAGGCACCGCCCGATACGATCACCTCGCCGTGCGCGCGCGCTGTACGCAGACCGTTCGCTGTTTGGTACTCGACGCCGACCGCGCGACGGTTCTCGACCAGCACGCGCGTGGCATGGGCACCGGTCTGCACCACCAGGTTCTGCCGCCGTCGTGCCGGTTGCAGATACGCCTTCGCCGTACTCCACCGCCGCCGGTTGCTGCTGGTGGTCTGGTAGTAGCCGCAGCCCTCCTGTTGCGCGCCGTTGAAGTCCGGATTGCGCGGGATGCCGGCCTGCACGCAGGCCTCCAGCACGGCGTCCGCCAGTTCGAACTGGCCCGGCTGATCGGACACATGCAGCGGCCCGCCGACGCCATGGAATTCATCGGCGCCGCGGGTCTGGTTCTCGGCTTTCTTGAAATAGGGCAGCACCGAATCCCAGTCCCAGCCCTCGCAACCACGCTGCCGCCATTCATCGTAATCGCCGTGATGGCCGCGCATGTAGACCATGCCGTTGATCGAACTGCTGCCGCCGAGCGTCTTGCCGCGCGGCAGGTAGAGTGTCCGCCCGGCAAGCTGCGGCTGCGGCGCGCTCTCGAACCGCCAGTTCACGTCCGGATTGACGTAGGTCTTGGCAAAGCCGAGCGGGATATGAATCCACGGGTTACTGTCCCGTGGCCCCGCTTCCAGTAGCAGCACCCGGTAACGGCCGGACTCCGATAGCCGTGCAGCAACCACGCAGCCAGCCGATCCAGCGCCGGTGACGATGAAGTCGAACGTTTCTTCTTTGGTATCTGGCATGGGCTCCCCGATTGACGACACCTGTCTGGCGCGTGTCGTTCCGTCGTCCAATCATAGATCGGCCAGCCTGATCCACACCGCGATCCCGGCAGCGACCAGCACGCCGACAGCAATGATCGCGGCGCTGTCGGCCGCCAGTTCGTGCGCAACCGCCGTCCACAGCACCAACACAGCCACGCCCACGGCGATGCCGCCAATCAGGCTCGCCTTGCCCTGCTTGATCCGCTGTGAGCCTGTCACCAGACTTGTCCCGGTGGTCATTCCGCCGCCGCCTGCACGTGTCCGACCCGCGGATCATCGCTGGTGTTACGCACGCGCTTCAGATCGCGCCGGACGAAATGTATGTCATAGCCGTTGAACACATGCTGCAGCAGCCCGCATGCCAGGTCGGACGTGCCGAAGAACCAGTCGGCGATCGGATAGGTCAGGTTGAAGTTTCGCTCCATCATCAGCGCGGTGTTGTGGTGCGCAATATGATGGCGGCGGATCGAGTTCACCAATGGGATGCGGCGAACGAGGTGGTCGTCCTTCACGTGGCAGCAGAAGTGGAACAGCTCGTAGTTCAGATACAGCGCCACGTTGGTGATCAGCAGCAGCCAGCCTGCATTGGGCAATCCCACCAGACCCAGCAGCGCAGCCGGTGGGATCGATAGCGCCATGAACGCCACCAGCGCATAGGGCGGGAAGAACACGATGCGAAAGTCGCGCGTGTTGTCGATGGTCGGCTCGATATGGGTGAAGAACTGATGGTGGGCTAGCGTGTGACGCTTATAGATGCCCATGAAACCCTTGACCGGGCGGTGCATGACGTAGCGGTGGATCCACCACTCGAATGCGTTGGAGATGCAGAAGGCAACCGGGATCACCAGGAATTCGTACCATGCGGGCGAGGCGATCTGCCGTGCACAGTACCAGATGGCGGTGAAGCCCAGCGCGTAGATCAGCGCGACATGCGCCCAGCCGGAATACGCCCGGGCGATGCGCGTCCGGAAATCGGCGCGGAACGCCGCCTGACGCTGCGACATCCGTTGTGTATCCATCAGCGAATTCCTCCAGTTCCGGCAGTGATAGGACGGAAATCCACGCCGCGACAAGTCCCGCTGGGCTCGGCATAATCGGCGCCATCAGAACGGAGGAACCGTGATGCTGGAAGTGGACAAGCCGGCCGACATGAAGGCCCATATCGGCAAACAGATCGGCACCAGCGAATGGGTGCTGGTGGACCAGCCGATGATCGACAAGTTCGCCGAGGCGACCGGCGATCATCAATGGATCCACGTGGATGTCGCGCGGGCGAAGCGGGAAATGCCCAGCGGCAAGACCATCGCGCACGGCTACCTGACGCTGTCGCTGCTGCCTCGGCTGTCGCACAACATCCTGCACATCCGCCAGCGCTCGCGCGGCATCAACTACGGCTCGAACAAGGTCCGCTTCACCGCGCCTGTGCCGGCGGGATCGCGCGTACGGCTGCACCAGACGTTGAAGAATGTCGAGGACGTCGAGGGCGGTGTGCGGCTGACCTTCGACAGCCAGATCGAGGTCGAGGGATCGTCCCGCCCCGCACTGGTTGCGGAGAATATCGGGCTGGCGTTCGATTAGCCCGAATTTGGGCTGACCAACCTCAACTGTCATTGCGAGGAGCGCAGCGACGCCGCAATCTCCATCCCAGTGCTCATCGGGCTGGCGATTGCAGCGTCGCTATGCACCTCGCAACGACAGTGGAATGCGACGACGCATCAACCCAACGCCGCCAGCGCCACATCGATCTCATCGCTGGTCAGCCGCCAGGCATTGTCCAACTCCGCCACAACATTGCGCATGAACACCTCCGTCAGCGCCAACGCCCGCTGCGGGTCCCCCAGATGATCCACCAGCAATGCCAGGGCCAATTGACGCGGCCCGTCACCCTCGTAAGTCCATTCGAATCCCATGCGGCTGAACCGATGAACATCGAAACGCGGATTCAGCGGCGCTCCGTCCACCGTCACCACCGCGCCGTCCAGGCTGCGCCCGCCCGCATAAACCTTCATGCTGAAGCACCGAACATGATCACGCTGCGCACCGTCTCGCCGCGCTTCAATGCCGCAAAACCTTCATTGATCGCCTCCAGCGGAATCCGCGCGGAGATCATCTCGTCGAGCTTCAATGCCCCATCCAGATACGCGCGCGCCAGCAGCGGAAAATCGTGCGCAGGCTTCGCCCCGCCATAGGAGCTGCGGATGATCCGCTTCTCCTGCATCAAACTCCCCCAGCGAAACTCCACCGCATCATTGACGCCGGTCTTGCCAAGCCACACCACCTGACCACCCGGCCGCACTGCCTCCACGGACAGTTGGAAACTCTCGGGCCGCCCCGCCGCCTCGATCACCACATCGGCGCCGCGCCCCTCGGTCAACGACCGTGCAAGGTCGACAGCTTCGGTCGGATCTGCGCCAGTCGCGTGCGTTGCACCCAGCGCCTGCGCCAGTTGCCGGCGCGCAGGGTTCGGATCAACCGCGATGATCGTGCCCGCGCCAGCCAGCCGGCAGCCCTGGATCGCCGACAGTCCGACAGCGCCGCAGCCGATCACCATGGCGGCCGCACCCCAACGCAGCTCGGCGATATGCGTCGCCGCACCGACGCCGGTCATCACGCCGCAGCCAATCAATGCGGCACGATCGAACGGTATCGTCGCTGGCACGCGTACCGCGCTCTGTGCCGGCACGACGCAATACTCGGAGAAGCCGCCGAGATACATGAGCTGATGCATCGTCACGCCGTCGCACGCCAGCCGCGGACGGCCGTCGAAATGCAACGCCTTTGGACCATTGGCGAGGAACTGCGAACACAGGATCGGCTGTGAGCGTTCGCAATAGAAGCAGCGACCGCAATGTGGATTCCACGACAGCACCACGCGATCACCGACGCCAAGACCGGACACGCCGGCGCCCACTTCAGCAACTTCGCCCGCTGCTTCGTGCCCCAGCACGGCGGGCAGCTTCAGCGCCAATGCGCCCTCGATCGCCTCAAGATCCGTATGGCATAGGCTGGCTGCGCGGATGCGCACCAGCACGTCGCCAGGCGCGACCGGACCGACTTCCACGGTTTCGATCGCCATCGGCGCTCCGGTTTGCCGCAGTACCGCGGCACGCGCTGTCAGCATGGCATTCCCCCCGCGACCATATAACACGCGGCCGACAGTCATGAAACGAACGGCGCTGCCCTTGTCTCAATCGACGCAGACGATGTAATTGATTGCACCCTCACCAGGGTTTCACCCTCACGAAACTGGCAAGAGAGTGCGCAAGCACCGTGATGCAAGATGCAGTGACATAACCGGTTCTGATCTCAGTCAGCAATTCTCCAAGGAGAGCAACGATGCGAACTGCATATGCAATCGGCCTGGCGGCATTTCTCGCTGCCTCCCTGCCATGGCTCAGGTCGTGATCGACACAGACAACGATGCCGCGCGGCACGACCGGCGTGCGCAGCAGGATCGCATGGACGCGCACCACGACCAGGCGGAGGCGCAGCGCGATGCGGCAATGGGCAACTACCGAGGCGCCGCTCATGAGCAGAACGAAGCGCGCGACGAATGGCGCGATTCCCAACATCAGCAGCATGATGCGGACCGCGACAGCAACGGCGTGTCGGTACAATTCGGTCACTGACGTCAAGCGGCAAAGGCGGGTCAACCCCGCCATTTCGTATTTGCCGTCCTTCCTTGCGCCTTTGCGGTGACACCTGCGTTACGGATGAAACTTCGTCCAGATCGGCGGCGTTCTGATGATGAGATCAACGGCCGAGAACGGAGGCTGACATGCGCAGCATCTACGCAATCACATTCGCCGCAATCCTGGTTGCAGCGCCGGCGGTGGCCCAGGTAATCGTCCAGACACCGAATCTCGACGCCGCGACGCACGAGCAGCGCGCGCAGCAGGACCGCGCCGATGCTCACATGGAACGTAACGAGGCCTAACGTCGCGCCGCGGTCGGCGACTATGAAGGTGCCGCCGATGCGCAACGTGACGCGCATCGCGACTGGCACGACGCACGACGCCAGGAGGACCGTGCACGGGATGAGCCGGCCTCCGGTGTCATCATCAGTCGCTGACGATCCTCAGCCGCCCGCGGCCGCGCGTTCCTTTTCCAGCAGCGCGCGCTTGCGGGGCACGCCCCAGCGATAGCCGGTCAGGCTCCCGTCGCTGCCGATGACGCGATGGCAGGGCACTGCCAGCGATACAGGGTTGCGCGCGCAGCTTCGGGCAACGGCACGCACCGCGCGCGGATCGCCGACCATGCCGGCAAGTTCGCTGTAGGTTCGTGTCTCGCCAGGCGGAATCCGGCACAGCGTGCGCCAGACGCGCTGCTGGAACGCGGTGCCGCGCAGATCGAGCGGCAAGTCTAAAGCCTGCTTCGGTTCCTCGAGGAATGCCAGTACCGCGCGAACCGCATCTGCCAGGGTTGTATCATCCGCAACAATATGCGCACGCGGGAAACGCTGACGCAGATCGCCGAGCAGCGCTTCGTCAGGTTCGGCGAAACCGATGAAGCAGACCCCCTTGTTGGTGGCACCGACCAACAGTCGCCCGAACGGGCAATCGGCGAAAGCGGTGCGGATCAACTCCCCCTCCCCGCCCCGTCGCGCGGCGCCGGGCGTCATGCCAAGCAATCCGCCGGTCTTTTCGTAGACGCGGCTCTCCGAGCCATAGCCGGCATCGGCCACCGCATCGGCCACGCGTGCCCCGCTGGCCAGTGCAGAGTGCAGCCGCCTGGCCCGCACGCCCTCCGCATAGCTGCGCGGTGTCAGCCCGATATGATCGCGGAACATGCGCAGGAAGTGGAAGCGCGAGTAGCCCGACCGCGTCGCCAGCGCATCGAGTGACGGCATGTCCTCGGCCGCCTCGATAAACGCGCAGGCATCCTGCACCACCGCCTGGGCGAGCCGCGCCCGCTCGCCCTTCGGATCACAGCGCCGGCAAGCCCGGAAACCAGCGGCTTCCGCCTCACCGCAATTGCGGAAGAAGCGGACGTTCTTGCGCAATGGCCGCGGCGATGGGCAGCCGGGCCGGCAGTAGATGCCCATGGTGGTTACGGCATACAGGAAGTCTCCGGGCTCCCGGCGGATGACCTGGTCCCAGAGCTGATCGTGCGACAGACGATCGATCATATGTGTGTCTTTCATGCCCTCATAATGGGTGCGGATCGCCGCGGTTCGCCATCCGTGGATTGCGCTGGGTCGAGCCTTCAGGGCTTGCCGCCCGTGGTCTAATCAATGCAAAATCCGAGGTAAACACGCCACAGGCTGGCGAAATCTGGGGGAACAAGCGCGAATTCCTGTTGCTTTGCTGGAATTTACGGCGTTTAGCTTATTTCCCAGGTTAAGTCTTGCGGCCCGTGTGATCGGGACTGGAGCTTTCGCATGCGCATCATGTTCTCTGGCCTCCTCGTCTCCGGCCTGCTGTGTGCCGGTATCGCCGTCGCGCAGCCGTGCGCGAAGCCTGCGGATGTGTCCGCGTTCGACGTCGCGAGTCTCAAGTCCAAGCTGATGGTGACGGCGCTCACCTGCAGCCAGCAGGACCGCTACAACGATTTTGTGCTGCGCTTCCGCGCCGACCTGATGGCACAGGAGCGCGCGCTGCATGCCTACTTTGCCCGTGCATTCGGCGGTGGCCACGCACAGCAGGAGCACGACGATTACATCACCAGCCTGGCGAACACCCAGTCGCAGAGCGGGATCCAGCAAGGAACGCTGTTCTGCCAGATGAATGTGGGCATGTTCGATGAGGTGCTGGCACTGCCAAAGGGTGCCGATCTGGCGCACTACGCCTCCGGCAAGGCGCTGGTGCAGCCGATCGATGTTGTGACCTGCCCGGCGCCGACCCGCACCGCTCAGGCGGGTACTACCCGCCGCTAGTCGGCCCGCTCCGGATCACAGCCGCTCGTAGCTGATCTCTGACCCGTCATCGACGGTAAAGCGCATGCCCGCCCACGTGTCGCTTGTGTCGTACCACAGTTCAAGATTCAGAACGCCGCTCAGCTTGTAGCGCTTGACCGGCGTCTCCTCGCCTGATGCCATCCGGATCGGCTCCGGCTGCAATTGCGATATTACCGGATGCACCAGAATCCCGTCCTGTGTACCGATCAACGGCCCGAACACCGATGCCTGCCGCCAGTAGGTTGTGCCGAACGCGTCGTGTGGGGCGATGTAAGGCTGGGTGCCGCTACCCTCCACCTTCAGGCCCGAACTGGTTGGGGAGGCGGCCATTTCCAGACGGGTACCGTTGCGGTCGGTACGAGCCTCCAAGCCCACGAGTCGGCCACTCTGCCAGGACTCTCGGTTGTGGTGGGTGTAGCGAACAAAGGGGATCGGCCCGAACTTGACCAGCACCTCGACCGCGATGTCGACTTCGAGCGAATCGCCGTCGGGACGGAAGGCAAGCGCATGGGTCCCGATCGCCGAACCGTGACGCATCAAGCGAAATGCCAAGCTGCCGCTGCGCGGCACCGGTAGTGGTGCCTCCGCACTACCCCCAAGCGCCACAGCAGCGCCGGCAACAAACAACTGACGCCGGGTAATCATCCCGGTTCGAATCGCCCCGACCCGTTTCAGGAAGGTGAATTTGGACCGGAAGACGCGGCACGGCAAGCCCATCTGCCAACGCAGTTCTGGCTCAGCCGTCATACTGCGAAGCAATCGAGCCGGTGGGATTGGCCGGATTGGCGTCCTTCTGCCCGCCGACCGGGTAGCCGCCCGGCAAATCACATCGCCGGCACTTTCACCGCGCTCGTGACCGATACTTTGCAACAGTGCCCGATCTGCGGGGGGCGCACCCTGCTCGGAGCGCCCGCCAGGCTGAATCGCACGAAGGCTCGGCCCCGTGACGCACCAAAGCCCCGCAGGCTGCCATCGCCGCGCAAGTTCACGCCCAACCACGTGCCAGCCGCCGCACGGTCGTCGAGGCGTTGCGCTTCCCCTCCCCGGCGTAGTCCTCGTGCCAGTCCTCGATTTTCGCCGGGTCATACAGGTAGTTCACCATCAGCGTGGCGCCCTCCTTGGCGCCCTTCTCCGACGTGTCGCCCAGCATGTTGATCCGTTCCACCCGCGCGCCGTTCGACAAATGGAAATGCGCCACCGGATCACGCGCGCGCTTGCCGCCGCCGTGCGATTCGGCCAACAGGTAGTGCGCGCACAGTCGCACCAGTATCGGCTCGGCGGTCTTGCGCAGACCCACCTCGCGCCACCAGCCGCGCTTCGCCAGAATCCCGGCCAGCGCCTGCTCGCCCGACGGCGACGGCATCGCCGAACCCAGGCTGGCCGCCTCGTCGTCGGACAACAGGCCCGAGTGGTCCGTTGCAAGCTTCTCGTCCAGCCAGGCGCGATAACCCGGGATCGGCGACAGTGTGGCAAACGTCTTCAGACTGCGGAACTCGGCTGACAGCACCTCGACCACGCGCTTGATCAGGAAATTGCCGAAGCTGATCCCCGCCAGGCCGTCCTGACAATTGCTGATCGAATAAAAGATTGCAGTGTCCGCCTCGCGCGGATCGAGCAGCGGTGCCTTCTCGTCCAGCAGTCGCTGCACGCTGCCCGCCAGTCCCTTCACCAGCGCCACCTCGACAAAGATCAGCGGCTCGCCCGGCATGCGCGGATGGAAGAACGCATAGCAGCGGCGATCGGAATCCAGGCGGTTCTTCAGATCGCGCCAGGAACGGATTTCGTGCACCGCTTCGTAGCCGACCAGCTTTTCGAGCAGCATCGCGGGACTGTTCCAGTCGATGCTGTGCAAATCGAGCAATCCGATATCGAACCACGCTGCCAGCAGCCCACGCAGATCGGCCTCCAGCGCCGCCAGCAGCTTATCGTCGCGCCGCGTGCGCAACAGGAAGCCGCGCAGATCGACCAGGAACTTCCAGCCGTCCGGAATTGTGGTGAACTGGGTCAGCAGCCGCACCCTCGGCGGCTCCAATGCACGGCGCAGCGCCGCCTTGGCGGTGGCACGTTCGGCCGGGTCATCAGCCGCCTGTACCGCGGCGTAGGCGGTGGCCACCGCGTCGGGATCGGAATCGAAACTGGCGAGCGTGCGCAGGAATTCCTTGCGGCCGACTTCGTCGAGGCCCTGGTAGGTCTGCGCCAGCTTGGCGGCGCGATTGCGCGCGCTGACCTCACCGCCACGACCCTCCAGGCAGGTCCGCATCTGCGTGGCGATCGACTCGTCCGGCACGCCCGTCGCCATATCGCGCCATGCCATGGTTATGCGGCGGATAGCGCGATCGAGCAGACCGGGGACGGCGATATCACTCATGCAGACGTTCCTTGCCGGGGCCAGCGATCATAGTCTCTGCCTGCGTGAATGTGACTGACACATTGTTTCGATCAGCGCCGGCGTAAGCGCGGGAAGCAGGTCCTCCACCACCAATCCAGGCCCGGCATGTACTGCGGCGCGGCCATGCACGAATGCGCCCGCGGCGGCGGCATCCCACGCCGCCATGCCCTGGGCCAGCAGCCCAGCAATCAAACCGGACAGCACATCGCCCGAGCCCGCGGTAGCCAGCCAGGGCGGCGCCGAGACATTGATCGCGACCCTGCCGTCGGGCGCTGCGACAATGGTGTCGGCCCCCTTCAGCAACACCACGCTGCCGGTGCGCGCCGCGGCGGCACGCGCGGCGGCGACGCGGTCCACGCCGGGATCGCCAAATGCGCGGGCGAACTCGCCGGCGTGCGGCGTCAGCACAGCCGCACCGCGCAATGCATCGGGATTGCCGGCAAAGGCGGAAAACACATCAGCGTCCGCGACCACACAACGGCCAGCCGCCAACAACACCGGCAACGCGGCGCGTGCCGCCTCCGGTCCCAGTCCGGGTCCGCAAACCCAGACATGCCGACGCTTGTCCGCCAGCAGGTCTGTCAGGGGCGCATCGCTTACCAGCACACCCGGCGAGCCGGCGCGATAGACATCGCCTCGCCCGGATGCCGCGATAGTCACCAGACCGGCACCGCCGCGGCGTGCCGCATCGGCGGCCAGCCGCGCCGCGCCGGTCATCGTTGCGCCGGCGACCACGGTGACATGCCCGCGCGAATACTTGTGCGATTGCGGTCCCGGCTTCGGCACGTGCCAAAGCTCCGGCAGATTGACGCGGGTCTCGGGTCGCACCTGTCGCAGCACCGCCGATGGCAGCCCGATATCGGCGAGCACGGTTTCGCCGCACAATTCGCGCCCGGGCAGCAGGACATGGCCTGGCTTCAGGCGGAAGAACGTCACCGTCAGCGCCGCCTGTGGTGCGTAGCCACGGACCGCACCGGTTGCGCCGTCGAGCCCACTCGGCACGTCGACCGCCACCACGCGCCGCGCAGCACGCAGCGTTTCGGCAACGATGCCGCCGACATCGCGCGCGAGGCCGGCCCCGAACACGGCGTCGATCACCAGTTCCGCGCGCGCCGCTTCGGCCGGGGTGAATGGCGATGACGTACCATGCCAGCATGCCGCGGCGTCGGCGGCATCGGAGCCGGCTCGCGGCGGCGACAGCGCGGCGAGCGTCACCGGCCAGCCGTCTTCCCGCAGCAGCCGAGCCGCCACGTATCCGTCGCCGCCATTGTTGCCGGGGCCGGCGAGCACCAGGGTACGGCACGGTCGAAACCGCCGCGCGCACCGCGCGCGCAATTGCGCGACCGGCGTTCCCCATCAGCACCGGTCCCGGCATACCGAGTGCGGGCGACGCGGCATCGGCGCGCGCCATCTCCTCCGGCGTCAGCAACTCCGGTCGGCCGGCAAGCGTCTGGAACCAATCTGGCTTGAATGTCACGCGTTGACTCTGAGGGTCAGCGGCGTTGACCTCAACCCCCCACGAGGAGATAGCCATGACACAGGTTGCCGTCATCGGCGCGGGCCTGATCGGCCGTGCCTGGTCCATCGTCTTCGCACGCGCCGGCTTCGACGTGACGCTCTGGGATCCGTTCCCGCAACAGACCCAGGCCGCGCTGGGCTTCATCGCCGAGCGGCTGCCGGAATTGCAGGAAGCCGGACTGCTGGCCGAACCGCCGCAAATGGTGATCTCGCGCATCAGCCCGGCTGCGACGCTCGCTGATGCCGTGCGCGACGCGGTACATGTGCAGGAGAACGGGCCGGAGCGAGTCGATGCCAAACGACCGCTGTTTGCCGAACTGGATCACGCCGCTCGGCCCGACGCGGTGCTGGCGAGTTCCACCAGCGGCATTCCTGGCAGCGCATTCACGGAAGGCTTGGCCGGGCGCGCACGCTGCCTGGTCGCCCATCCGGTGAACCCGCCCTACCTGATCCCGCTGGTCGAGTTGTGTCCCGCGCCATGGACCGATGCTGCGGTCGTGACGCGGACCCGGGACCTGATGACGCGAGCAGGCCAGGTGCCGGCGACGGTGAACAAGGAGATGGACGGGTTCGCGCTGAACCGTCTGCAAGGCGCGCTGCTCGCCGAGGCGTTCCGGCTCGTGGCGGATGATGTGATCTCGCCCGCCGATCTCGATGCGCTGGTGAAACACGGGCTTGGCCTGCGCTGGAGCTTCATGGGGCCGCTGGAGACGATTGATCTGAACGCGCCCGGCGGGCTGGCGGATTATTGCGAACGTTATGGCCCGCTTTACGCGACGATGCAGTGCCAGATGACGCCGCGAGAGTGGGACGCGGCCCTGATCGGGAAGCTCCAGACGGCGCGGCGTGCGGAGCTTCCGGCCAACATGCAGGCGGTGAGGCAGGAGTGGCGCGACCGTCGGCTGATGGCCCTGCTGGCGCACAAGGCGGGGCAACCGGAATGATGTTGCGCCACGGGCTTGTCATCATAGATGACTGGTCACTGATTATGACAATGTAGGAGCTGCGACCATGGACGCCGGTGAGACGATCGGTGCGGCCGAGTTCAAGGCGCATTGCCTGGAAATTCTGGATCGACTGAGTGCGCGCCAGATCTCTCGCGTGACGATCACCAAGCGAGGCCGCCCGGTTGCCGTGCTGGTACTGCCAGACGATACGCACGATGCGGTCCGCAATGTACACGGGTTCATGCGTGGCTCGGTGATCATCGCTCCCGGCACCGATCTCACCGCACCCACAGTCGATGAATCGTTTGACGCAGCGGAAGGCCGGCTCCATCGCTGAGCGCAGTGTCAGCTTCGATGCTGCTGTATACCTGCGCCGTCATCCGGCTCGCGAACGGACATCAGTTGCGCACGCCAACGACTGACGCGATCGTCGCCGATCATACCGCTACGTGCTCTGCGGCACGGTCGACATCGTGATACCGTCGTTCTTCGGCTGAGTGGCTGCCGTTTCTGACCTGGATCGGAGCAAGCGTGACCGTTCGGCGCAATCGCTTCGGGCCAGTACGCCCTAGAAGGGCTTCGCAGAAAGCTGCAGGGCGGAATACCATCTGGACGGCTGGACGGCGCCGGGCGTGATCGATCCCGACAACGCCTCAGTCGTTCATTAGCGACCGGGCGTGTGGTCATGAGGCTTCGATGGCGCAGACTGCTGGCTAAATCCTGGGCGCTGTCCTGGTTCCACTACCGTTGGCATGGCCACGTCCTGACTGGACGGCCGTCGGACCACGTGTGGTACCTCGCCTATGGCTCCAACATGCACCACAGCGCGTTTCGCGAACGCCGCGGCATCCAGCCGGTCGAATGGCGTGTCGGGCGCATTCAGGGCTACCGCCTGCGCTTCAATCTGGAGGGCCGCCCGAGGGGCAAAGCGGCGCCGGCCAACATCTGTCCTGCCCCCGATCAGGAATTATGGGGCGTGCTCTACCGCATCACGCGCCGGGAACTGCTGCGTCTCGACTCAACCGAAGGCGTTCCCGGGCGCGGCTATCGCCATGTCCTGGTGGCGGCCGAGGATCTCGACGGCAACGTCGTCACCGCCGTGACCTACATGGCCCGCGGCCTCGATGCCGATCGGGCACCGTCGTTCCGTTACATCTCGCTGCTGCGCGACGGAGCCCGTGCGCATGGTCTGCCGGAAGTGTGGGTGCAATACCTGGAGAGCGTCCAGCACCACGCTGAATAGCGGCCTACCGTCCCCGCGGATCGAGCGCGTCGCGCAACCCGTCGCCGACCAGGTTGAATGATAGCACGGCGAGGAAGATCCCCAGACCGGGAAACACCGCCAGCCACGGCGCCTGCGACAGGAAGCGCTGCGCCGAATTCAACATCGAGCCCCAGGACGGATCCGGCGGCTGCTGACCCAAGCCGAGAAATGACAGGCTCGCCTCGGCGATGATCGCCGCGGCGATCGCCAGCGTTCCCTGCACCATGATCGGCGGCACGATGTTCGGGAGCACATGGCGGACCGCCACGCGCCAGGGCGGGTTGCCGATGGCGCGCGCGGCCTCGACATACTCGTTGCTGCTGGCGTCCAACGTCGCGGCGCGCGTCACCCGCATGAAGCGCGGTGCGGTGGAGACACCGATCGCGATCATTGCGTTGGTCAGGTTGGGGCCGAGGAACGCCGCCAGGGCGATCGCCAGAATCAGGAACGGGCAGGCCAGCATGGCATCGACGATACGGCTGAGCACCATGTCGATCCAGCCGCCTGCGAAACCCGCCAGCAGTCCGGCAGGGACGCCGATGCCGGCGGCGATCAGTACCGAAACCACGCCGGCCAGCAAACTGGCGCGCGCGCCGAAAATCACCCGCGACAGAACATCACGCCCGTCCTCATCGGTGCCCATCCAGTGTGCCAGCGACGGCGCCTTGCGGATCGCGGTCCAGCTTGTCGCGATCGGATCGTAGGGCGCAATCAACGGGGCGAATATCGCCACACCGATGAACAACACGATGACCACCAGCCCGACAACAGCGACCGGTCGGTGCAGGAAGCGATGAAGCGCAAGTTGCGCCGGACTCTGTGGGATGACCGCGGTGCGCGCGACAGTGGAGGTGGCGATGGCGGTGCTCATGCGCCCCTCAGCCGCGGATTGATCACCACGTACAGCACATCCGCCAGCAGGTTCAGCATGACGTAGAGAAATGCCGTCACCAGCACGACGCCCTGAACCACCGGATAATCCCGGTTGAACACCGCATCGACGATCATCTTGCCGAAGCCCGGAATGCTGAACACCTGCTCGGTCAACACGGCACCGGAAAACAGCGTGCCCAGTTCCAGCGCGCCCAGCGTCACCACCGGGATCAGCGCATTACGCAGTGCATGGCGAATCACCACGACGAATTCGCGCAGTCCCTTGGCGCGTGCCGTGCGCACATAGTCCTGATCCAGCACCGTCAGCATCGCGCTGCGCGTATGCCGCATCAGGATCGCCGCGATCGCATTGCCCAGCACGAAGGCCGGCATGATCGTGGTGGCGAGCGACTGTCGCCAGTCCTCGGCGAGCGATACATAGCCGGACGGCGGCAGCCAGCCGAGGTCCACCGACACAAGCAGAATCAACATGATGCCGAGCCAGAAGGTCGGCGTTGACAGGCCCGCCAGGCCGATCGCGTTGGCGACATAGTCCCAGAACCGGTTGCGCTGCACGGCAGCGACAACACCCGCCGGCACGCCGATCAGCACCGCAATGGCGAACGCCATCGTGCCAAGCTGCAACGTCACCGGCAGCTTTTCCTCGATAAGCTGCGACACCGGCTGACGAATGCGCCACGAGTATCCGAGATTGCCTTGCAGCACATTGCCCATCCAGTGCAGGTACTGCACCGGCAAAGGCCGATCGAGCCACAGTTCCGCGCGGATCTGCGCCAGCACCTGCGGATCGCCACGTTCCTCGCCGGCCATCACCAGCGCCGGATCGCCGGGCATCAACTGCTGCAGGCAGAACACCAGGATACTGACCAGCAGCAGTGTCGGGATGATCTGCGCGATACGAGCGCCAAGAAACCCGCGCACTACTGCGTCATCTCCAGGCCCTGCACGCGGATCATGCCGTCCGGCACCGGCCTGAACCCTTGCAGCTTCGCCGACATGCCGACGATGTTTCTCGGTGTCCACAGATAGGTGATCGGCAGGTCCTGCGCCAACTGTGTCCACATCTGTGCATATAGCCCCTTGCGCAGCGCCACGTCGGTCATGCCACGCGCCTCGTCCAGCAGGCGGTCCACCGTTTCATTCGCGTAGTCACCGACGTTCTGCGCCTGATGGCTGTGCAGGAATGCGTAAGTGTTGCCGTCGATGTCCACCCGCCCCGACCAGCCGATCATCAGCGCCTGATATTGGCCCTGTTCCGACAGGCTCAGCGTGGTGGCGAACTCGGTGGCACGGATATGCACATCGAATCCCGCCTCCGCCGCCATCGACTGGATCACCTCGGCCGCCTGTTCCGTATCCGGATTGTTCGCCACCATCAGCTCCAGCGGCACCGGCGTCTTGACCCCGGCCTGCGCCAGCAGCGCCTTGGCCTTCGCTACGTCACGCGCCGGCACCTTCAGATCGGCGTCATAGAACGGCGAAGCGGTCGGCACCGCCTGCATCGTCGGCACGTTCATGGTGTTGAACACCACGTTCACCAGCGCGGCGCGGTCGATCGCCAGGCTGAACGCCTGCCGCACCAGTGCACTCCTGCCGTACGGATTGTTCGCGGCCGCGCCGTTCGCCAGGTTGTTGGTGATGCCGAAGTAGCCGAGTGAATCCGATACCACCAGCCGCAGCTTCGGGTCTGCCTTCACCGCTGCCGCGTCGGTCGGTACGATGTACTCGGCCAGATCAACAGCGCCCGCCTTCAGGTTGGCCAGCCGAGCCGAGCTGTCGACGATGACCCGATACACCACCTTGTCGAAATGGATATCCTTGCTGTCCCAGTACTGCGGAAAGCGCTGCAGCGTGATGTGATCCTGCGGCACGCGCTCGACGAAGCTGAACGGCCCCGCACAGACAGGGTGCAGGCTGAAATCTTTGCCCTCCTGTTCAGCGGCCTTGGGCGCCACGATCATCCCGGCGCGGTCGGTCAGCTGCGCGAGGAACGCGCCCGACGGCGTCTTCAGCACCACGCGCACCGTCGTGGGATCCACCACCTCGACATGATCGATCGCGCTGATCTCGCCGCGACGGAAGCTGCCCGGCATGGTCAAATGACGATCGAGCGAATATTTCGCTGCGGCTGCATCCAGCGTCTCGCCATCCTGGAACAGCACGCCGGGGCGCAGATGGATCACCAGCGTCTTCGGATCGGCCCATTCGTATCCGGTGGCAAGCTGCGGCACGATCTGCAGCTTCTCATTGATGTCGAACAGTTTGTCGCACAGCCCGGCGAACACGATGCGTCCGACGTAGGTGCGCGCCAGTGTGGGATCGAGCAGATCGGCATCCTCGCGCAGCGCGATGCGCAACGTCTGCGAGATGGCCGGCACGGGAATGGACAAGGCAGTCATCAGCATGCAGGCGGTAGCCAGCAGGGTACGTCGCATCATGAAGCTCCCAAATCGTGTTCTTATGGTGATCGCTCTGCCGGTGGTCTTCGCTCGCGTGCGATCGCGAGGTCGATCACCGCGCGGTCGAATACCCCGCACGGGCTGTCGCTGCCAGGCAGGAAGCGACGAAACACCGCGAACCGCTCCTGGCTGACAGCGTACAGCCGCCGCAGTTCGGCCAGCGGGTCGGGATGGTCGTCGGTGCGGATGTCGAGATCGGGATATGGATCGTGCGTGCAGATCTTCAGCGCCGCGGATTGCCGGCCGCGCTTGTCGCCACCGGCCGCCTCCCCCGCTTCCAGTGCCGCCAACAGCCGATCGGCCAAGGTTCCGCCCGTATTCTGAAAAACCGCCAGGGTGCGCTCCACCACCGCGGGGCCCACCAGCATGTTGCCGGCCACCGAGACGTTCTCGCCCCGCACCGCGCCGCACCACGACACGCAATCCCTGCCGGTGAACTGGCTGATGTGTCCGCGGGCATCGATCATGTGCAGCTGGCGGTGATACCGTCCGGCGTCCTGCGCCAGCAGCGCAGCGGCGACCGTGTCGGGCGGTTCGTCGGCCCGCAGCCGCGCCATGCCGTGGTTCGCATACATCGGGTTGATCAGCCCCTGGGTGGCCAGCGCCGCGACGCCGCCCTCGACATGGATCGCCAGCGCACCGACCGCGAAGAAGCGCGTTGCCACTGCGGCTCCGAGCGCGCCGCTGGCCGGATCACGCACCAGAATGGACCAGGTCATGGCCGGCATCCTTGCTGCTCAGGCGACTCGCCGCAAGCCGGCTAAGCAGAATCTGGCTGCTTGACCAACGCTTGGTGGATTGATTCCCTGCGGCACCGATTCGCAGGTGCCGACGATGACAGGCCGATCACCGCTTGTAGCTACCGACGACCAACGTGCCGCGTTGGCTGCGCTTGCCGGCTCGCGTGATCGCGGCGAGGCGGACCGGGCGCGTGCTGTGTTGCTGACGCTGGCCGGTTGGACGAGCCCGCGCATCGCCGAGGCATTTGGTGTGCGTGAGGACACGGTCCGCCTGTGGCGCAGCGACTTCATGCGCGGCGGTGCGATGGCGCTGAAGGCCAATGTGGCGCCCGGCCCGGTGCCGGTGAAGAGTGAAGCGGCGCTGCGTGTGGCTACCCCACTGCTGGAAGCGCCGGTGGCGGACCGGCGCAATTGGACGATCTCCCGGCTGCGTGCCGAGATCGAAGCGCGGGCAGGCGTCTGCATTAGCCGTTCGCAACTGTCCAAGGCGTTGCACAAAAAAAGTTCCGCTGGCGGCGGCCGCGCCACACGCTGAACGGACGCCAGAGCGCCACCGAGATCGAACGGGTCGGTCTGCGCCTGCAATTGCGCAAGCAACAGGCCGAGGCCGGCGACATCGTGCTGCTCTACGGTGATGAGAGCGAGGCACTGACGCATCCTTATCTCGCGCGGGCATGGGCCAAGGCGGGGGCGGACCTGCGTGTGCCGGCGCCGGGGCAGGCGAAGAAGGTCGCCATGCTGGGTTCGTTCGATCACGTCACACGCCAGCTCATCGTGCACACCAGCCCGACCAAGCGCAGCAGCGACTTCCTCGCCCATCTCGAGCAACTCGACCGGCTCTATGGCCCGAAGCCCGGGCAACCCATTAAGCCGGTGGTGCTGGTCGAGGACAATGGGCCGATCCATACTAGCAAGCTCTCGCTGGCAGCGCTGGCTACCCGCGCCCACTGGCTGACCGTCGAGTGGCTGCCGAAATATGCGCCCGAACTGAACGACATCGAACGCGTCTGGCATGATCTCAAAGCGCATCATCTCGCGCATCAGACCTTCGCTGACCCGGACGCGCTCGACCGAGTGATCCACCAGGCGGTGGGCGCGCTCAATGCCGAGCGCTCCCCGCTTCCGTTGGCCGGGCTACGAATCTCTGCTTAGGGTCGGCGAAATGCAGCCCCGGGCACCGATCACGACCGACGTCGTCCTGCTGGGCGCTGGCCACGCGCATGTCGAGGTTCTGCGCCGCTTCGCCATGCGCCCGGAACCCGGTGTGCGGCTGACGCTGATCGGCCGCGAACCTGAAACTCCATACACTGGCATGCTGCCTGGCCTCATCCGCGGCGACTACACCTTCGACGAAGCGCATATCGACCTGGCGCCGCTGGCCGCGAGCGCCGGGGCAAGGCTGATCCTGGCGGAGGCGACCGGCATTGACCTCGCGGCGCGTCACGTGGCGGTCGTCGGACGACCCGCCGTGCTGTTCGACCTGCTTTCCATCGACATTGGCGGTGAGCCCGCGATGCCCTTCGACGCGGGGGCCTGCCCCCGGGCGCTTGTCCCGGGGTTACCGGTCAAGCCGATCGGGCAGTTCCTCGCGCGCCTGTCGGCATTGGAGGCAGAATTGCCGCCCGGTGCCCGGATCGCCGTGGTGGGCGGCGGACCCGGCGGCACCGAACTCGCCCTGGCCCTGGCACATCGCTACATGGCACGGGCACGCATCGTGCTGATATGCAACTCGTCGGAGCCGCTGGCGACCGCGCCATCGCATGCCCGCTCCGTCGCACGCACCGCCTTGGTGGATGCCGGCGTCGAATTGGTGTGCGGTGTGCGAGCAGGTGCGTGGACAGACGGCAGGCTTGCCCTGTCGGACGGCAGTTTCCTGGAAGTCGCCGCCGCGCTGTGGGCCACCGGCGTCGTCGGACCGGAACTGCTCGCGGCATCGGGCCTGGACTGCGACGAAACCGGCTGTGTCCGCGTGGACGGGACGCTGCGCAGCATCAGTCATGCGTACGTCTTCGCTGCTGGTGACTGCGCCGCGGTCGAAGCCAATCCGCGACCGAAGGCCGGCGTCTGGGCGGTACGGGCCGGCAAGCCGCTGGCCGACAACTTGCGTCGTGCGGCACGCGGTCGGACGCTGCGGCGCTGGCGGCCCCAATCACAGGCGCTGGCGATCCTGGGCCTCGGCAATGATCGCGCGTTGGCCTGGCGCAACGGCGTGGCGGTGTCGGGCCGTCTGGTCTGGTGGTGGAAGGATTGGATCGACCGGCGCTGGATGCGCATGTACCAGGAGCCCATGGCGCCGATGGCCGAGGACGACCCGATGCGCTGTGGCGGCTGTGGCGCGAAGGTTGGCGCCGAAGTGCTCGCGGGTGCGCTGGCCGATCTGCCGCGGACACCGGGAGCGGATGTGCTGATCGGGTTGGATGCACCGGACGATGCCGCGGTGATGCTGCCGCCTGCCGGGTTCGCCGTCGTGCAGAGCGTCGATCATTTCCGGGCGTTCATCGACGACCCGTTCGTGTTCGGACAGATCGCCGCGGCACATGCCCTGTCGGATCTGCATGCGATGGGCGCACGGCCGTGGACTGCGCTGGCGGTTGCGGCCGTGCCCTATACGTCCGGGGAAAAGATGCGCATCGAGTTGTCCGACATGCTGCACGGTGCAAGTGGCGTGCTAGCGGCGGATGGCTGCGCACTGGTTGGTGGCCACAGCGCCGAGGCGGCGGAGCCCGCTTTGGGTTTCGCTGTCACCGGGTTGGCCGATCCGGCGATGCTGCTGCGCAAGTCGGGACTGCGACCGGGGGATGCGCTGCTGCTGACCAAGCCTCTTGGCACCGGCATCGTGCTGGCCGGCCACATGCGCGGGCTGGCGCGCGCGGCCTGGCTGACAGCCGCCATCGACAGTATGCGGACAAGCAATGCCGTGGCGTCGCGGATCCTGCGCGAACATGGCGTGGTGGCGTGCACCGACGTTACAGGGTTTGGATTGGCGGGGCATTTGCTGGAGATGCTGCGCGCGTCGCACGTCGGTGCGGTGCTGCGGTTGGATCGTGTGCCGGCATTGCCGGGTGCACTGGAACTCGCCGGTGCCGGCGTGGAGAGCACGATGGCACCCGAAAACCGCAGGCTGCTGCCTGCTGGCGCGCCGGATGCGCGCACCGCATTGCTGTTCGATCCACAGACATCCGGCGGCCTTCTGGCCGGCATTGCGCCCGAGCGTGTGGCCGCGTGCATTGCCGCCCTGCGAGAAGCCAATGTCGCGGCGACGCTGATCGGTACGGTCGAGCAGGGCGAGGCTGCGATCCGTTTCGATTCTTGACCGCTGACCATGTGTCGCGGACTCGTCGATGCCACGTCTGGCACAGCCAATTTGCCGCGCAGTCCGCTGCCGGCTTACGGCAACGCAACCTCGTTCGTCTGATCATGCACCACGCGTGGCCCCGGCGCCTCGGGCGGTTGTCTCCTGAACTGCCGTCAACAGCCGGCGCGCTGCCTCCACCGCGGGCCCGACGATCGCCAGCGGCGCACAACCGCGCGCCTCCCACAGTTCCGCCATGCGATCGATCGGCGGCGCGAAATTGGCGTGAAGCTGCATGACGCCGTCGCCGTTGGCGAACGCCTCCCGTTCGCCGGCGTCGAGATAGCTCTCCGCGGGCATGCCCTCGGCCAGCACGACACCGTGTTGCGACAGTTCGATGTGATAGTAGTTGATCGTCTCGCGTGCGACCTGTGCCACGCTGGCGCCGTTGATCAGACGGCGGATCGGGATCAGCACACCCTCGACAAACACCGCGTGGTCGGGTGACAGCCAGAGATCGCGGTGCGGCCGCCCAGGCCCGAACGCTCCCGCGCTGATGCACACCGGCCAGACCATCTTCGGATTCGGATGACCAGTACAATCGACATGACGCCGTCCAATCCAGATCACCGGTTCAACGGTCTCGCCGTGCATCACCGCAATGCGGTCACCGATGCACAACGCCTCCACGGCCACGTCGCCACGCTCTGTCGCGATCCGCGTGCCCTCAGCGAAGCACCCGATCTGCAAGGTCGCGTCCCCACTGCCGTCCTGGCCGAGCGTGAAGTTGGTCAGCGATAACGGTGCGAAGTTGACGTCGGTCAGCGCATAGGTCTGCGCATTGGATTCGGTCAACGTAATGACCTGCCCGGACAGGCTGGCATTGGCAATGGTGACGCCGGCGCCGAAATTGAACGCGATGATATCGCCGGTATTGATCCCGTTGATGGTGCTGCTGAACCCGGTGGAGGGACTGCCGAGCATGAGTGTCTCGATGCCGGCGTTGAACAACACGTTCGCCGATAGCGGCGCTGGACCATCGAGTTGGAGCGTGGCGCCCGAGTTCGATCGCCAGCGCGCCGCTGCCGGTGATGCCGCCGGTCACATCGAGCGTTCCGCCGGCTGCGGTGATCGTGCCGCTATTGCCGACACCGGCGTCCAATATGCCGAAGCCCGAAATCGCGCCGCCGGTGTTGACGGACAGGGCCGTCGGATCGAGCAGGCCGCCGCTGAGGGTGATCACAGCGCCGTTATCGACGGTGGCGCTGGTCACCAGCACGGTGCCGCCGGTACCGATCGTCAGGCTGGCGGCTGCATCCTGGCCGCCCGCGTGATCGAGATTGAGCGCGCCACCCTCGAGCAACGCATTCCCGGTGTTGATGACGATGGCACCGGCAGCGCCGCTCTGATTCCCGACGTCGATGTCGTTTGCCCCGGCATTCACCACGCCGCCGTTGGTGATCGTGAGCGAGCCGCTGCCCTGGTCGCCGACGACGAATTGGCCCCCGACGGTCCATAGCGAAGTCGCTCCGGTCACGGTCGCGGTGCCGAAGCCGCCGGTGGAACTGCCGATGTCGCCCGCCGGGCCGGACCCCTGGCTGGTCGACAATGTGCCGGCGTTCTGCACCGTGAGGCTGCCCTTACCGGAGGCGCCCACGGCAAAGATGCCGCCGGTCTCGGTCAGCAATGCATTGTCGATCGTGACCGTGCCGCTACCGGTTGCCGCCATGCCGATGTCGACGCCGGCGCCGACGCTGCCGGTGATGGTGACGGCGGCAGCATCCTGCACGGTCAAGGTGCCAGAGCCGAGATTGCCCACGGTAAGCGCGCCCGTGTCGAGCAGGGTGCCATCATCTACGGTCAGCGTGCCGCTGGCCGCGGAACTGCTCTGGGCGATGAAGATGCCGGCCGACGACGAGACGGTGCCGGTGCTGGCGATGCTCAGTTGGCCCGCCGCCATGCCACCGACAGTGATGCCGCCGGCGTTGCCCAGCGTGGTGATCGACGCGCCGGACCCGGAAACCGAGACCGTGCCGCTGCCGCCCGCGGCTGTGCCAATCCCCAGGCCCTTGCCGGTAATCGACACCGCGCCGGCATTCTTCACCTCGAGCGTGCCCTGACCGGACTGCCCGACGCTCATGCCGGCGTTGGGGGTATTCAATGAGAGCAGGGCGCCCGATCCGGACACCTGGATCAGCCCGCTGCCCCCCGCGGTCTGACCGACGCCGATGCCATCGCCGCTGCCGGTCGCGGCCAGGCTGACCGTGCCGCCGTTCAACACCTCCAGCGTCCCCTGACCGGCCTGGCCGACACCCATGCCAGTCCCGGCGGTGCCTTCGTTGATCAGCGCTCCCACGCCGGAGACCATGACGAGTCCTGTGGCTCCGGACGTCTGGCCGATGCCGAGCCCGCCGATGCCGTTCATCGCGATCGTGCCGCCGGACAGGACATTGACCGTTCCGCTACCGGCGTTGCCGACCGTGATGCCCTTGGTGGAGGCGGCGAAACTCACCAACGCACTTGCGCCTGACACGACCATCGTGCCGGCACTGCCGAGGGTGGCTCCGATACTGATCCCCTTGCTGCCAGTCAGATCGATGGTGCCGCCGTTGAGCGCCTGAAGCAGTCCGGTGGCGGTTGAACCGTCGGTGATACCAGCCGCCACGGTCAGGAGAGACGAGGCGCCGTCGACCGTCACCGTACCGGCGAGGCCAACCGAGGCGCCCGTGACGAGGCCGCCACCAGAGCCAATGGTAACGGTGCCGCCGTTCAACGACAGAACACCGGCGTCGGCCGTCACGGTGCCGGAGGCGGCCAGCGTCCCATTGACGTCGAGCGTGGCACTGCCCGAGTTCAGAATGACAGCGGTGATGGGCTCATTGTCGGAAATACCGACCGTAAGAGTATAGGTGCCTGCTGCGTTGATGAGCGCCGAGTCGCTGGCAGTGGGGACGCTTCCCTGCGACCAATCGCTGCCGCTTGTCCAATCAGCGCTGACGCCGCTCCAGGTGAATGTTGTCACTGGGATCCCCTCGATCGACGCCATGCGGTGCAACCGAAGGGGTATCGTCGAAGCTGATTAACCACATCTTAACGGCGTAACAGCGCACCGCGAAATCGCGGGACCGGCGCCGAAGTCGCCGTTAGGGATCCGTTATACGGTCTGGCGCAGCAAATACGCCGGAGGAATGGAATGCCTCTCACCACGAACCTGCGGCATGCCGCATTCTCGGTTGCAGCAAACGGTGTGGGAGTTCTGCGGCCCAGCCATCCTCACCCCGCCAGTTCGCGTGATCGCGCTGTCGCGGCGGCAATCGCCCGACTGAGCGCCGCCGGCCAGGCATCGGAGGCCATCAGCACCTTCAGAGCTGCTTCGGTCGTGCCTGCCGGGCTGGTCACCGCCACGCGCAGCGCCGATGCATCTTCCGCGCTCGCCGCCAGCAGTGCGCCGGAACCCGATACTGTCTGTCGCGCCAGCAGCCGTGCGAGGTCAGCCGGAACGCCTTGCTCGATCGCCGCCTGTTCCATCAGTTCTGCCAGCAGGAACACATAGGCCGGACCGCTGCCCGACACAGCGGTGACCGGATCGAGCAATCCTTCGTCGTTCACCCAGGCCACCACGCCGATCGCCTGAAGCAGCCGCTCGCACAGCGCCCGCTGCACGGCGTCTACCCCCGCCCCAGGACAGGCAACGGTAACACCTTGCCGCACCGCCGCTGGTGTGTTTGGCATCGCCCGCACGATCGCCGCTCCGTCGCCCAGCAGCGTCCGGATCCCGCTGATCGTCCGACCCGCCATGATCGACAGGAACACTGCCTGCCCCACGAAACGCCGATACAGTGGCACCGTCTCGGACGCGTTCTGCGGCTTCACCGCAAACACCACCGCCGCCGGTGCGAAGCCTGAAGGCATCGCGCCCACGTCAGGCACCACCGTCAGGTCCCCACCCGCCGATGCCACCGCCGCCGCCGGTGCGGGGTCCACCGCAACCGATGCCGCAAGCCCCTGTTCGCGCCAGCCGGCCAGCATCGCGCTGCCCATGCGCCCGCAGCCGACCAGCAGAATCGGCGGAATGCTCATGTGTGGTCTCCGGCGAATGCCCGCCCCTCATAGCCTGCCACCGGGCTTGTCCCGGTGGTCCTGGCCGGACTCGACCTGGTCATCATGCCTCGCCGACGCACTCCAGCATGGCGGCGGCCAGCGCATCCTGCGGCGTCTTGCCGCCCCACAACACAAACTGGAACGCCGGGAAGAATCGCTCGCATTCGGTGATGGCGATATCCACCATATCCTCCAGACTTTCCGCCGAAGCGCCTGGCGCGCCGCGCAGCAGTACGGCGTGGCGGAACACCGGCATTCCGTCCTCGGCCTCCATGCCGAAATGGCCGATCCACAAGCGCTCGTTGGCCAGTGCCAGCAGTTCGTACAGCGCCGCCCGTCGCTTCTCCGGCACCTTCAGGTCAAACGCGCACGTGAAGTGCATGGCACTGATCTCGTGCGACCAGGAGAAATACAGCCCGTAATCGCACCAGCGTCCGGGCGCTTCGGCGGCCATCTCGGAATCACTGCGCCGGTCGAACGCCCAGTCGTTGGCGATGACGATCTGCTCCATGATGTCGAGCGGGTTGGCGGCAGCGTCGTGGCTGAGGGCCGTCGTCAGTGACATGGTGGTCTCCCATCGTGCAGGAAGGCCGGACGGTTTCCGGATCACCGCATCTAGGGGTTGCGGGACCAAGTTAACCACGAATCGTAGCCTAGCGAGGCAATCTACCGTGCCGCAAGCCTTACGCTGAGTCTTTCCGCATCTCCAGGGCGGTCAATCGCACTTCCAGTGCCGCCAGGCGCTGCAAAGCGTCATTGAGCCGCGCTTCGGCGGCCTCCTGACCCGCCCTGGCATTGGCGGCGAGCTCGGCCACCGCATCCAGTTCCTCGCGCTTTACCAGGTCCAGGCGCCGAATTGTCTCGTCGACGCGCGCGCGAGCCATCGCCTCGAGTTCTTCGCGCAGTCCGGCCAGTGCCGAAATTGCGCCACCCGCCACGCCAGCCAAATCGTCGAAGAAACGCGGTCGCTCGCCCATTTCTGCCATTCCCTCGATCGCAGCCCGGCCTGTGCAGTGCCTTCCGCAGACTCCGCAGGCCCCCTATAACGCCAACCATGATACTGGTAACGGGCGGCGCCGGATTCATCGGTTCGAACCTGCACGCGGCCCTTGTGCGCCGCGGCCACGAGACAGCGATCGCCGACCGGCTCGGCAACGAAGGCAAATGGCGCAACCTGGCGAAGCACCCACCGGCACGGCTGATCCCGCCCGCCGACATCGACGCATTCCTGGAGGACCGCCCACCACTGGAGATGGTCTACCACCTCGGTGCCGTCAGCGATACCTCGGCCACCGATGGCGATGCGGCATGGGCGACCAACGTCGAGCTGAGCAGGACCCTCTGGCATTGGTGCACCGATCATGGCGTGCGCATCGTTTACGCCTCCTCCGCCGCCACCTATGGCGATGGAACCGCGGGCTTCGACGACGACTGGGCGCCGGCCGCGCTGGAGCAGTTGCGCCCGCTCAACCTGTATGGCTGGACCAAACACGCCTTTGACCTCCGCGTCGTACACGCCACGGCGGCGCACCGCCCGCACCCGCCGCAATGGATCGGTCTCAAGTTGTTCAACGTCTATGGTCCGAACGAGTACCACAAGGGACGCATGATCTCGGTGGTCAAGCTGAAGTATGACGAAGTGGCCGCCGGCGGACCCGCGCGGCTGTTCCGCTCCACCGTGCCGGGAGTCGCGGATGGCGAGCAGCGGCGAGACTTCATCTGGGTCGGCGACGTGGTCGACACGCTGCTCTGGCTGCTCGATACGCCCCGCGTCAGCGGCCTGTTCAATGTCGGCACTGGCCAGGCGCGCAGCTATCGCGATCTGGCACACGCGGTCTGCGATGCGGCAGGACGGCCACGCAGCGTCGAATTCATCGACATGCCGGAGTCACTGCGCGCCCAGTATCAGTCGTTCACCCAGGCCTCGATGAATCGGCTGCGCGCCGCCGGCTACGCAGGCCAGTTCACTCCGCTGGAGGAAGGCGTGCGGCGCTACGTGCAGGACTATCTGACACAGCCAGATCCTTACGTATGATCTCGGTATTCCTGTATCCGCGGTTCGACCCGGTTATTGTCCAGGTCGGACCATTCGCCATCCGCTGGTATGCACTGGCCTACATCACCGGCCTGGTACTTGGCTGGCGGCTGCTGCGCTATCTCGTGCGACTTTCGCCGCAGGTCGCGACACCCGTCCAGGCGGACGACTTCCTCACCTGGGCCACTCTCGGCGTGGTGCTGGGCGGTCGGCTGGGCTACGTACTGTTCTACCAGCCTGGTCTCTACCTGACGCATCCCGCCATGATCTTCGAAGTCTGGGAAGGCGGCATGAGCTTCCATGGCGGCGCGCTTGGCGTCGCCATCGCCATCATCTGGTTCTGTCGGCGCAACGCCATCCCGCTGCTTGGCTTTGCCGACCGCATTGCCGTGTGCGCGCCGATCGGCCTCGGCCTCGGCCGTATTGCCAATTTCATCAACGGAGAACTGTGGGGCCGCCCTGCACCGCTGTGGTGGCCTGGGGCGATGGTCTTCCCAAACGCTCCACCGGCAGCCGAACCACCGATGCCGATCTATGACGCGCTTCGGCAAACCGTGTGCGCCGGTCTGGATCCCTCGCTTTGCGTGCCGCGCTACCCCAGCGAGCTTTACGAGGCGACGCTGGAGGGCCTCGTCCTGTTCCTGGTGATGCTCGCCCTGGTGCGGGGTGCACACCTGCGCGAGCGATTTGGCTTCCTGACTGGCGCGTTTCTGGTCGGCTACGGAATTGCCCGGATCATCGGCGAGTGTTTCCGCGAGCCGGACGCGTTCCTCGGGTTCCTGCCGTTCGGCACGACCATGGGGCAGTTGCTCTGCATCCCGATGCTGATTGTCGGCGCGTGGCTGATGGCACGCGCACAGCCTGCGCGATGATCGAGCGGCTCGACGCGTTCATGGCGCGTGCCAACGCCGCCTACTACGCCACGCATGATCCATTCGCCGATTTCACCACCGCGCCCGAGATCACCCAGGTGTTCGGCGAGATTTTTGGGCTTTGGGCGGCGGTAACCTGGGATCTGATCGGTCGCCCCGAACCGGTGCTGCTGGTGGAGGCCGGCCCTGGCCGTGGCACGCTTATGACGGATGCATTACGCGCCATCAGGCAGGTGGCGCCGGAATTCACCGCCGCGTCAGGGCTGCACCTGATCGAGACGTCGCCGCGCTTGCGCGAGGTGCAGGCGAAGCAACTGCCCGGTGCGACCTGGCACGACGGGCTGGATACACTGCCAAACGCACCATTCCTGCTGGTGGCCAACGAGTTCCTGGACGCACTGCCGATCAGACAGTTCGTGTGGCGCGCCGAAGGGTGGAGGGAGCGGTTCGTCCGGGATGGGCGTTTCGTCGAGCAACCCGCCGCACCCGCGCAAACACTGCCCCGCTTCGCGGCAGAAGGAACAATCGTCGAAACTTGCGAGGCAGCCCGGATCTGCGTGGCAACCATTGCCGCCCGCCTCGTCTCCCACCCCGGCGCTGCCTTGTTCCTCGACTACGGCCCGGAACACAGCGCCCCAGGCGACAGCCTTCAGGCTTTGCGCGACGGCCAGCCAGCCGACCCGCTTTCCGCGCCCGGCACTGCCGATCTTACGGCGCATGTCGACTTCGCGGCCCTGGCTGCGACGGCACGCGAAGTCGGCGCGGCGGCATATGGCCCCCTCCCCCAGGGTGTCTTCCTGACCCAACTCGGCCTGTTCCAACGCATCGACCGATTGGCGCGAACCCAGCCGCCCGCCAAGGCCTTGGCGCTGATCGAGGCAGGCCGCCGCCTGGCCGAGCCCGACCGCATGGGTCGGCTGTTCAAGGCGTTGGTGGTTTGCCACCCTGGCTGCCCGACACCACCCGGATTCGAGGCCGACGCGCGATGACCACCCGCCCCAAGCCACTCTACTGCGACGCACTACACGTGCCGCACGGCTTCTTTACCCGCCTGGGCGGCGTCTCCAGCGGGGACTATGCCAGCCTCAACTGCAGCCTGTCCGGAGGCGATGCGCGCGACGCCGTCCTATGCAACAGGAGCAGAGCCGCGCGTACGCTGGGCGCCCAGCCTGATCATCTCGTCGGCCTGACGCAGGTGCACGGTCCGTGCGTTGTCCGGGTGACCGAACCCTGGCAACCCGGCGCCGGACCGCGCGCCGATGCGATGGTCACCGATCGGCCCGACATCTCTCTCGGCATCATCACCGCGGACTGCGCGCCAATCCTACTAGCCGACACGAACGCCGGCGTGGTCGGCGCCGCCCATGCCGGCTGGCGCGGTGCGGTCGCTGGCGTCATCGAGGCGACAGTGGCCGCCATGGTCCGCCTTGGCGCTCACCGCAGGACCGTGACCGCGGCGATCGGCCCCTGCATTCGCCAGGCTTCCTACGAAGTGAGCGCAGATCTTCGTGATGCGGTACTTGCCGACAACACGGCCAATGAGCGGTTTTTCGCCCCCGGCCAGCGCCCGGCACGCTGGCAGTTCGACCTCGCAGCCTATTGTGCCGCACGCCTGACCGCCGTCGGTATCGGCCGTATCGACATCGTCGATGCCGACACCGCGGCGGACGAAGCCAGATTCTTCAGCTACCGCCGGCGCACTCTTGGCGGCGGCGGCCCGATCGGGCATCAGATTTCCATTGTCGCACTCGATCCAAGGTAATTCGTGATTTTCCGATTCTGTCTGTTGCTGCCGTTGTTGCTCCTGCTGGCATCCTGCGGTGACTTGCCCGAACCGTTCCTTGGCAACCCCGGCGCCACAGCCAGGGCGCTGGCCCAACCGCCGACCCCTCGGCTGGCGGTTCCGGCACCGGCCAACGCGCTGCTGTCGGATGGTGCCAGCAAACATTTCGCCGGCGCACTCGCGGCCGGCCTGCAGGCGCAGGAGATCCCGGCGTTTGCCGATGAGGTCCACAAGAGCGACTGGCAGTTGGTCACCACCGCCGGGCAGCGCGGCGCCACGGTGGTTCCGGAGTTCCAGGTGCTGAACCCGCAGGGCCAGGACAAAGGCACGGTGGAAGGCACACCGGTGCCCACCCAATCCTGGGCGGACGCCTCGCCTGCCACGCTCCGGCAGGCCGCGGCGGACGCGGCGCCGAAAATCGCCAGCCTGCTCGACAGCATCCAAACCGCGGTGCTGCGCGCCGATCCAAACAGTCTGTACAATCGGCACGCCAAGGTGGAGGTCGCGACCGGTGACCGGCGCGCCGGGTGACGGCGACCTGTCGCTCACCAAACAGATGAAGACCCATCTCGGCGCTCTCGGCCCGCTGGTGCAGGACACCGCAAACGGCGCCGATTTCATCGTGCAGGGCAATGTCCGGATGGTGCCGATCCCGGGCGACCAGCAACGCGTGGAGATCCAGTGGTCGGTCAAGACGGCGAGCGGCGACGAACGCGGCAAGGTGGTACAGCTCAACGAAATTCCCGCGGGTTCGCTGGACCGCTATTGGGCCGACGTCGCGGTGGTGGTCGCGACCGAGGCGGCCGGTGGGGTGAACGACGTCATTCTGCGCCAGTCCGGCCACGAACCGGGCGAGACCAAGCCCGCGGCACAGGGGGCGGCAACGCCGGAGCAGGCGGTTCATGGACAGGCGCAGGGGGCATTGCTAGAAGGCCGCAGTGCCGGCGTCGAGCCGGTCAGATAACCCCCACAGCGGCCGAGAGCATGAAAATCGTTGCCTGCAACAGCAACCGTCCCCTCGCCGAGGCGGTGGCCGCCACGCTCAAATTGCCGCTGACCCGCGCCTCGATCCGCCGCTTCGCCGATATGGAGGTGTTCGTCGAGATCCAGGAGAACGTGCGCGGCGAGGATGTGTTCGTCATCCAGTCCACCTCCTATCCGGCCAACGACACGTTGATGGAGCTGCTGGTGACGCTGGATGCGCTGCGCCGCAGCTCGGCGCGGCGGATCACCGCGGTGATCCCGTATTTCGGTTACGCACGGCAGGACCGCAAGACCGCGTCGCGATCACCGATCAGCGCCAAGCTGGTGGCCAACCTGATCACCGAGGCCGGCGCCAACCGCGTGCTGACGATGGATCTGCACGCGGCTCAGATCCAGGGCTTCTTCGACATCCCGGTGGACAACCTCTACGCGGCGCCGTTGTTCAGCCGCGACATCCAGGAACGCTACACCGATCGTGACCTGATGATCGTGTCGCCCGATGTGGGCGGCGTGCTGCGCGCACGGGCAATCGCCACGCGGCTGAACTGCGATCTGGCGATCATCGACAAGCGCCGCGAGCGCGCCGGCCATTCCGAGGTGATGAACGTCATCGGCGATGTGGCAGGCCGCGACTGCATCCTGGTGGATGACATGGTGGATTCCGGTGGCACGCACTGCAACGCCGCCGAAGCGCTGTTGCGACAGGGCGCGCGCTCGACCAGCGCCTATGTCACGCACGGCGTGCTGTCGGGTGGCGCGGTGGCGCGCATCTCGGCCTCGCCGATCGAGATGATGACCATCACCGATTCGATTCTGGCCACCGAGGCGGTGCGGCTGGCGAGCAACATCCGCCAGGTGACGATCGCACCGCTGATGGCGGAGGCGATACGACGGATTTCCGAAGAGAGCTCGGTCAGTTCGCTGTTCGATTAAGGCCGCGCGACATAGGACCGGATGGCGAGCGTCGCGGCCTCCATTGTCATTGCGAGAGGCGCAGCGACGAAGCAATCTCCAGCCATTCGGGCCTCACTGGTCCGAGATTGCTTCGTCGCTGTGCTCCTCGCAATGACAATGTGTCGCAGTGCATCACGATGACGGGCAAGACGGCAGGCGGAGGAAAGTGGGCATGCGGCAGATGACTCTCGTGGCCTTCCTGCAGGCGCAGAACTGCACGAACTTCGTCGGCTCCTGGCGGCATCCTGACGCCTCGCCCGGCTTCATGACCGCCGACTATTACCGCCACATCGCACGCGTGCTCGAAGCGGGAAAATTCCATGTCGGCTTCTTCGACGATCGCCTGGCAATGCCGGACCGCTACGGCAACAACCACGCGCACACGGTCGCCAACGGCATTCGCTGCGTGAAGATGGACCCGCTCACCATCCTCACCGTCATGGGCATGGCGACAGAGCGGCTCGGCCTCGGCGCGACGTATTCCACCACCTATTACGAACCGTTCCATGTCGCACGCGTGTTCGCCACGCTCGACCTGATGACCAACGGCCGCGCCGCCTGGAACGTCGTCACATCGATGAACGACGGCGAAGCGTTGAACATGGGGCATGCGTCGCACGGCGAACACGACCAGCGCTACGACCGTGCCGACGAATTCATGGAAGTCGTAGCTGGTCACTGGGATTCCTGGGACGACGATGCGTTGGTGATCGACAAGCGGAGCGGCCTGTTCGCGCATCCCGGACAAGGTTCGGCGGCTCGATCATGTCGGCGAATATTTCCGCTCGCGTGGACCGTTCACCGTGCCGCGGTCCGCGCAGGGCCATCCGGTGATCATCCAGGCGGGACAGAGCGGCCGCGGTCGGACGTTCGCCGCGCGCTGGGCCGAGCTGGTGTTCGTCAACTACCATGCGCTGGCGCAGGCCAAGGCGGATTACGCCGCGTTCAAGCAGCAGATCGCCGATGTGGGTCGCGATCCCGAAAAGGTGCACGTTGCAGCCGGGATCTACACCGTGGTCGCCGAAACGCGCGCCGAGGCCGAGGACAAGGCCGCACTGATCGACAGCCTGCCGCGCGAGATCGATTCACTATCGCTGCTGTCGGAAGTGCTGAACGTCGATCTGGCCGCCAAGCCGCTTGATGAACCGTGGACCGAGGACGAAATCATGGGCTGGACCGGCGTGCAGGGCCTGCGCGACCGCGTGTTCCGTCTGCTCGGCAAGCGCAATCCGACAACGCGCGACTTCATGGAGATCAGCCAGCGTGGCACGTTCCGCGATCATCCGCGCTTCATCGGCAGCCCGAAGGACGTCGCCGATGGCATGGAGGAGTGGTTTGCCAGCCGCGCCTGCGACGGCTATGTGGTCGCCGCCTCGCACGTGCCCGGCGGTTACGAGGAGTTCGTTCGCTTACGTTGCCCCAGAACTGCAACGTCGCGGACTGCTTCACAATGACTATCGTGGCACCACATTGCGCGAGAACCTTGGTCTGGACCGTCCACGCATCGGCGCGTGGCGTGAGGTTCGCAACTAACGAGGGAGAAGAGCTCATGAAGCTGATGTATGCGCCGGGCGCCTGCTCGGTCGGCATCCACGTCCTGCTGGAAGAAATCGGCAAGCCGTATGAGGCGCAAGCGGTGAACCTGCGCGACGGCGCGCAGTTCAAGCCGGATTTCACCTCGGTCAATCCGAAGTCGAAGGTGCCGACGCTGGTGCGCGACGACGGCTCGGTGCTGACCGAGTTCCCCGCCATCGCCTATTGGCTCGCGCGCACCAATCCCGACAAGAAGCTGCTGCCGGATGACGCCGACAGCCAGGCACGTGCGCTGGAGGCGATGGATTATGTCGTGGCGACCATGCACATGCAGGGCTTCACGCGCATCTTCCGTCCCGGCAACTTCTCGCCGAACGCGGCGGACGAGGAGGCGGTGAAGGCACGCGGCAAGGAGATCTTCGAAAAGGGCCTGGCCGTGATGGACAAGGCGCTGGCCGGCAAGGATTACGTCGTTGGTGGATTCTCCATCGCCGATGCGGCGCTGTTCTATGTCGAGTTCTGGGCCGCCGAACGCGCCGAAGATCACGTTGCCGCCGAACTGCGCCGCGCACTATGCGCGCATGCGTGCACGGCCTGCGGTGCAGCGGGTCATGCAGCAGGAAGGCCTGGGGCTGAGGTGATGGATGGGGCGTTTCAGAAGGCCACGCTCGCACGCATCCCGTTCTGGTTTCTGCGTCATGGCGAGACCGACTGGAACGCCCAGGGTATCTCGCAAGGCAATGTCGATATTCCGCTGAACCCGACCGGGCTCGCTCAGGCCCGGTCGGCCGCGCAGAAGCTGCGCAATCGCGGCATTGCCGGCATCGTTGCGTCACCGCTATCGCGCGCGCGCGTCACTGCGGAGATCGCCGGCGAGGCACTGGGACTGCCAGTGGCGATCGACGATGGACTGCGCGAAGTGGCATTCGGCGTGCAGGAAGGCCAGTCGATGAGCGACTGGTTCGCCGACTGGATTGCAGGGACATTCACCCCCGAAGGTGCCGAAACCTTCGCCGCATTGCGCCAACGCGCCGTGGCGGCAATCAATCGCGCGACAGCGTTGCCGCCGGTGGTGCTGGTGGTTGCACACGGCGCGCTGTTCCGCTCGCTGCGCTCCGCAATGGGGTTGCAGCCCAATCAGCGTACCCAGAACGCGGTACCGATGTTCTGCGATCCGCCGGCATTGGACGCGGCGTCGTGGACTCTCGATCTGGTGGTGTAGCGCGCATATCGCTCACCATACGAATGCCAGCAGGATCGCTGCCCAGGCAAGCAGCAACGCAGATGTGGTGAACAACGCGTTCCATCGCGTCGTCACCGTCCATGGCGAAGCGCCGGCCCAGCGCGCGGTGATGATTGCCGAACTCGACATCGGCGTCATGCTTACCCCCAGGCCCCATCCCAGCATGCAGGCGAACGCGAGTACAGGCCGGCGGCACGCCCAACGACACGGGATCCGGGATAACTGCGCCGACCAGCGCGACGACTGCCACGGGGTTCAGCCCGAGTTGTCCGGTGGCGATCAGCAGCACCGGGATCAGCAGCGGGATCGTGACAGCCGGCAACGCCGCAAGCAGCGGGGTCAGGCCTATCCCCGGCAGGAGATTGCCGATCGCCACGCCCATGAAATCCGGAGCCGGCCAGCACGGTCGCCTCGCTGCGGAGCGTCGGCACTCGCAGCAGGAAGCGCTGGGCGCGCCGACGCAGCAGGCCTGGCAGTCGATATGCCGTGGCTCCGGCAAAACGCCACGATTGCGCGATCAGCCAGATCAGGGCGATCAACGGCACCACCAACGTCACGCCGGTGACCAGCGAAATGCCGAACAGCGCCGATGTGCCCTCAGCCAGCGCCATGACCAGCAGGATCAGTGCGACGATGCGCCAGTGAATCGTCCAGGATTCCGTGGTCACCGGACGGGGACCGCCACTGGTTCGCAGGCGGGCGCCTGACAGCCGGTCCTCGCCCCAACCCAGCGCCGTCATGCCGACTGCAACGAAAAAGGCCAACGGCAGCAGCAGCCGCATCGGCGCCGCGGGTACCGCGGTGGAGACGACGGCGGTCATGATGTTGATCGGACTCCAGCAGTTCATCACGCAGAAGCCGCGATAGATCGCCAGCAGCATGCGCCGCGTGCGTATCGCCTGGATGTCGGCCGAACCGCCGGCCGATTCCAGCGTATTGGCACGCATCACCATGGCCGCCAGCAGTTCGATGGCACCGTAGGACAACGTGATGCCGAAGACATGCGCGCCGCCGGTCAGCGCCGCATAGCGTCGGCCTGGCGGCTGTGCCACGAGTTGCTGGCCGCAGCGTCGCACCAGCGGACTGGTTTCCGCCACGTCACGCAGTGTCGTCAGCGCGAGAAAGAAGGCGGTGTAGCTGGCGCCGCGCCGCCACCCCGCCAGGAACAAGCCGAGTTTGTCGCTCGCCAGCGCCACGCCGACCATGCCGATGGCGGACAACGCGAGAAACAGCACCTGCGCGTAACGGCGCTGATTGCGGAACTCGAGCAGCAGGAATAGCAGGATTGCCATGCCACCGACGTCGCCGGCGAGCGGTAGGTGCAGAAGCTGGTCAGCCAGCGTTGCGGCCCAGGCGAGGACATAGCAGCAAGCGCTCATCCGGGTGCCAGTCATATACTTTCATTGCGAGGAGCCAGGCGATCCACGCTGTCATTGCGACCCACCTGTCATTGCGAGGCGCGAAGCGACGCGGCAATCTCCTACCAGTACCGCCGAACTGGCGCGAGATTGCCGTGTCGCTTCACGCCTCGCAATGACAGGGTCCATCTGGACAGCGGCAGTGCGTCCGCGTAACGCTCGCGGCGAAACGCACCAAACAGGGATCGCCATGCTGTTCGAATTCGACAAGACACCAAACGAGAATATCTACAAGCTGCTGGTTTCCACCGTGGTGCCGAGGCCCATCGCATGGGTCACCACGCAGGACATTGACGGCACTGTGAACGCCGCGCCGTTCTCCTTCTTCAACGCGGTCTCCGGCAATCCGCCGGTAGTAGCCTTCGGCATCGGCGGCCGTGGACCAGGCGATGTGAAGGACACCGGCGGCAACATCCGCCGTACCGGTCAGTTCGTCGTGAATCTCGTCAGCAACCAGCTCGCCGAACAGATGAACATCACCGCGATCGATTTCGACAAGTCGGTGAACGAATTGGCCGAGGCCGGGCTGACAACCGCACCGTCGTCGCGCGTGAAGCCGCCGCGCATCGCGGAAAGTCCTGTCTCGTTCGAATGCGAGCGGCTCGTGATCGTCGAGGTCGGCGTTGACCGCGCGGTCATCCTCGGCAAGGTCGTCGCCATCCACGTGGCCGACGAATTCGTGCTCGATGCCGACAGGTGCTACATCGACACACCGAAACTAGACTTGGTTGGCCGCATGCATGGTCGCGGCTGGTACGCGCGCACCACCGACCGCTTCGACATGCCGCGCATCGATGTCGCCGACTGGCCGTTGCGCGCCAAGGCGGCAGAATAGTCACGTCCTCGCATCCGTAACATTTGGCGCGATTGTGGCGGTGATCGGGCTGGCGGGTCCGCGTCGGCTGGTGCACGCAATGCCACAGCTATGCCGTAATGTTCCATCGATCCAATTGTCGTGATCTCGCGCATCGCACCGTGTCGCAGTGCGTTACCGATGTGCGCGTTCACGGCCAATAGGAGCAATTGAATGAAGCAGACCTTATGCACCCTCGGTTTGGCAACCGTCCTTCTGACCGGCGTTGCGGCAAGCGGATTCGCTGCGACCGATAGTGCCAGTACCAGTAGCACAACTGGCACCGACACGTCGGGCAACCCATCGGTACTCGCATCTCCGGGTTCCTCCGGCGCAGGCATGCCGACGACGCCGACGAAGGTCGCGCCCGGGACCTATGGGATGAGCTCGAGCCAGCCCGCGACTTCGAGCCCGACGGCGAATCTTCCAGCGGGCAGCGCCGGCGGCGCCTCGGATTCCGGTGGCAAGTGAGCCCTGCGGGTGAACTGGCGGCTGGCTGTCGATAGCCTCAGCCGCCATATCCTGAAATGAAACGAGCCAGCGAGTGACCTCGCCGGCTCGTTTCATTGGAAGCGGAGACGATCAGGCGTCGGGCTGCAATACACCGCTGCGAGGCGTCGCGGCATGTTCTTTGAGCACCGAATCGCTGGCTGGATCCAATTCCTTCATCAGCACGTCATAGCCCCACAGATCCGCCAGGTGCTGCAGCACGAACCGAGCGTCACGCTCTTCCAGCAGCACGCGGTTCAGCGCACGATGATGCAGAATGAGCCGCCGATCGCCCGCCAGGTTGACGTCCACCACCTGAATGTCCGGCAATGTCCAGGCGATGTCGTATTGCCGTGCCAGGGCCCGCTGGATCTTGCGATATCCGCGTTCGTCGTGGATTGCCTCGACGCTCAGGTTCGACTCGTTCGCATCGTCCAATACGTGAAACAGGCCGAATTCGCGGATCAGTCGCGGGCTGAGGAACTGCAGGATGAAGCTTTCGTCCCGGTAGTTCGCCCACACGTCGCGCAGCACCGCCATCGGATCACCCTTGCCGGCGATGGCAGGGAACCACTGCTCGTCCTCGGCTGTCGGCTCGGTGCAGATGCGTTCGATGTCACGCATCATGGCGAAGCCCAGCGCATAGGGATTGATGCCGGAGTACCGCGGATCGTCGAAATCGGGCTGGAACACCACGTTGGTATGCGAGCGAAGGAACTCCACCATGTTGCCGTCGGTCAGCAGGCCCTTCGCGTGCAGGCGCTGCATGATCTGGTAGTGCACATAGGTGGCGCAGCCCTCGTTCATCACCTTGGTCTGTGACTGCGGATAGAAATACTGCGCGATCATTCGGACAATTCGGAGCACTTCACGCTGCCAAGGCAGCAGGCGCGGCGCGGTCTTCTCGAGGAAGTACAGCAGGTTTTCCTGCGGCAACTGCAGCAATGCGCGGCGGCGCTCCTCGCCGGTCGGATCGGCCTTCTCGGTCTCCTTGCCGGGCACGGTACGCCACAGGTCGTTGAACACCCTCTCGTCGTGTTCACGCCGCTCGCGTTCGCGCAGTTCCTCCGAACGCAGATCGGCGGCGCGTGGACGCGGATAACGATGCACGCCATGGCTCATCAGCGCATGCGCTGCATCCAGCAGGCGTTCGACCTGCGCTTCGCCATAGCGTTCCTCGCAGTGCGCGATGTAGCCGCGGGCGAACTCCAGGTAGTCGAGGATGCCGTTTGCATCGGTCCACTGCTTGAACAGGTAGTTGTTCTTGAAGAAGTGGTTGTGGCCGAATGCAGCGTGGGCAATGACCAGCGTCTGCATCGTGGCCGTGTTCTCCTCCATGATGTAGCTGATACATGGATTGGAGTTGATCACGATCTCATATGCCAGGCCCTGCATGCCGGCGCGATACATCGCCTCGTTGCGCGCAAAATGCTTGCCGAACGACCAGTGCTTGTAGAACAGCGGCATGCCGATCGAGGAATACGCATCGAGCATCTGCTCGGTGCCGATCACCTCGATCTGGTTGGGGTAGACATCCAGCCCCAACTCCTCGACTGCAATCTTCTCGATCGCGTCGTGCACACGCTGCACGGTGCTGAACTCCCAGTCAGCACCTTCGAACAATGGGCGCGCTGCGCGCGTACCGATGCTCATGCCGCCAAAATCATTCATGCGGTTTCAGCCCCCGTTGTCGCCTGCTTCTTGGCGAACAGTTCGCGGAATACCGGGTAGATGTCGCGCCGGTGGCCGACCTTGCGCATTGCCATCGGCGCGCCCGACTTGCAGATCGCCGTGTAGGTCTGCCACAGGTCGGAATCACGGCGGATGAAGCCGGGCGGGAAGTGCTCGGAATCGCGTCCCACTTCCAGGTAGGCGTAGTACTGGCAGACCGGCAGGATGGTATCGATCAGCAGCGAGGCGGTCTTGTCGTTGTCGGATGCCGTGTTGTCACCGTCCGACGCCTGCGCGGCATAGATGTTCCACGAATCCGGATTGTAGCGTTCGGCGATGACGCCCTGCATTTCCTCGAGCGCCGTCGACACCACCGTGCCGCCGGTCTCCGGCGAATGGAAGAATGTATCCTCGTCCACTTCCTGCGCCTGGTGCGTGTGACGGATGAACACCACGTCGACATGCTTGTAGCGGCGCTTCAGGAAGATATAGAGCAGCACATAGAATCGCTTGGCGAGGTCCTTCATGTGCTCGGTCATCGAGCCGGACACATCCATCAGGCAGAACATCACCGCCTGCGCCACCGGCTTGGGCTGCGCTGCGAACGTGCGGTAGCGCACGTCGAGCGGATCGATGTAGGGGATCAGCCCGGTGCGGCGCAACTTGCGCGTGAGTTCCTCTTCCAGTTCCAATCGCCGCACATGCTGCTCGCCATCGGGACTGAGCGCTGCAATCTCGTCGCGCAATGCCTGCAGTTCGCCGGCCTTTGGCCGCTTCAACGCAATGCGCCGCGACAGGCTGTTGCGGACCGTGCGCATCAGAGCGAGGTTTGCCGGCGATCCACTGATGGAGTAGCCGGCGCGATGCCAGCTTACGCTTTCGGTATCCACCACGCGGCGCTTCGCCAGATCGGGCAGTTCCAAGTCTTCCAGAAACAGATCGACGAACTCGTCGCGTGACAGCGCGAAACGGAAATCGTCCTGGCCGTCACCGTCCGGGCTGCCTTCCGACCCGCCACCACCCGCGCCGCCCTGCGGACGCGGAATGGTATCGCCTTCGATGTACTGCTTGTTGCCGGGCAGCAGATGGTCGCGCACGCCGCCGCTGGCGCTGCGGTGGAACGAAGGTTCGTGCACGCCCTGCGCAGGCAGTGCGACCTCGCCCGCCTGATCGGCGTCCTTGATGCTGCGGCTGGCCGAGCTCTCATGCACCGCCTTACGGATCAGCGACTTGGCGCGGCGCATGAACCGTTGGCGGTTGGCCAGGTTCTTGCCGCTGGGATTGAGACGACGGTCGACGATGTGCATGAAATGTTGCTGCCTTTTGTGGCGGGGCTACCTCACCCCGCCTGCTTGACGCGCATGTACCACTCCACCAAGCGGCGAACCTGCCGTTCAGTGTAGCCGCGCGCCGTCATACGCTCAACGAACTCCGCGTGCTTCTTCTCGGAATCGCTGTCCTTCTTCGATCCGAAGCTGATAACCGGCAGCAGTTCCTCCACCTGGCTGAACATGCGCCGCTCGATGACTTCACGGATCTTTTCGTAGCTGGTCCAGGACGGGTTTTTGCCGTTGTTGTTGGCGCGTGCCCGCAGGCTGAACTTCACCACTTCGTTGCGGAAGTCCTTCGGGTTCGCGATTCCCGCGGGCTTTTCCACCTTGGTCAATTCCTGGTTGAGTAGTTCTCGGTTCATCAACTGCCCCGTGTCGGCATCCTTGAAGTCGATGTCCTCAATCCAGGCATCCGCATAGGCCACGTAGCGGTCGAACAGATTCTGACCGTAGTCGGAATAGGACTCGAGATATGCCTTCTGGATCTCGTTGCCGATGAACTCGGCGTAACGTGGGGCGAGTTCGCCCTTGATGAATTCCAGGTAGCGCTTCTCGGTTTCCGACGGAAGCTGTTCGCGGCGGATCGATTGTTCCAGCACGTACATCAGATGCACGGGATCGGCCGCGATCTCGGTCGTATCATGGTTGAACGTCGCCGCCAGCACCTTGAAAGCGAAGCGGGTCGATGCACCATCCATGCCTTCCTCGACGCCCGCACCGTCCTTGTATTCCTGCAGCGAGCGGGCGCGCGGATCGGTCTCCTTCAGGCTTTCGCCGTCATAGACCCGCATCTTGGCGAACAGCGTAGAGTTCTCATGCCGCTTCAACCGCGACAACACCGAGAAGCGGGCCAGCATCTCCAGTGTTGCCGGCGCACACGGCGATTCGGCGAGTTCGGAACTGCGCACCAGCTTGTCATAGATCCGCTGCTCCTCGGTCACGCGCAGGCAGTACGGGACCTTGATGACGTAGATGCGGTCGATGAAGGCTTCGTTGTTGCGGTTGTTCTTGAAAGTCTGCCACTCCGCCTCGTTGGAGTGCGCCAGGATGATGCCGGAAAACGGAATGGCACCGATATTTTCCGTGCCGATGTAGTTGCCTTCCTGCGTCGCGGTCAGCAGCGGGTGCAGCATCTTGATCGGCGCCTTGAACATCTCGACGAACTCGAGCAGTCCCTGGTTGGCGCGATTGAGGCCGCCGGAATAGCTGTAGGCGTCGGGGTCATTCTGCGCATGCAACTCCAGCTTGCGGATATCGACCTTGCCTACCAGTGACGAGATGTCCTGGTTGTTTTCGTCCCCAGGCTCCGTCTTGGCGACGGCGATTTGGCGCAGCCGAGACGGCACCATCTTCGCCACGCGGAAGCGCGAGATGTCGCCTTCGAACTCGTCGAGCCGTTTGATGCACCATGGACTCATCAGCCCGGTCAGCCGGCGCTGCGGAATGCCGTAGCGCTCTTCCAGCATCGGTCCCATGCGCTCAGGGTTGAACAATCCCAGCGGGCTCTCAAACACCGGGCTCAATTCGCTGCCGGCCTTCAGCACATAGATGGGATGCACTTCCATCAGTGCCTTCAACCGTTCGGCGAGCGATGACTTGCCGCCACCAACCGGACCAAGCAGATACATGATCTGCTTGCGCTCCTCGAGGCCCTGTGCCGCATGGCGCAGGAAGCCGACGATGCGTTCGATCGTCTCTTCCATGCCGTAAAATTCGGAGAACGCCGGATAGACCCGAATGGTGCGGTTCATGAAGATGCGGCCGAGACGCGCGTCCTTCGACGTATCCACCATCTCAGGTTCGCCGATCGCGGCGAGCAGGCGCTCGGTCGCGGTCGCGTACATCATCGGGTTGGCGCGGCACGCGTCCAGGTACTCTGGCAGCGTCATCTCCGCTTCGCGATTTGCCTCGAAGCTTTTGGCATATGCGGCAAATAGATCATCGGCGGGATACATCGGCCGCTCCGTTGGTAAGGGGAACACTGCGGGCTCTAATGCAAGATAGGTGCGAGCGTAGCGTAAGCCGGCGGCGTCGCGTGAATGTTTTTTGGTCCAGACCTGAACTTTCCAGGCGCGGTGTGGCCTGTTGTGCACCCATCGATGACCTCCTGCTCGAGAGTCTATGCCATTCCGAAAAGGGACGCAGCATGGTGACTTTGTGGCGGTTCACTGCGACGTGCGGTTGCATCGACCTGGCAACCTTGCCAGCGCGCCGCCGCCACCAAACGGCGAGGGCCCAGCGCGCGCTGCCACGCAGCTCGGCGCACAACGCTGAAACTGTGCAGATAAATTTTTATAATCAAAAGACTATCCCATTATCTTCAATCCCATGCAACGCCAGCTAGCCACATTCGCCCACCCCGGCCTGCGCACCCAGCCCGGCCGTCGCGGCCGTGTGCGCGTGCTTCACAAGAAGGGGCGTTGCGTTGACAGGGCTCCGCATCACGTGACGCGTCTCCCGTTTCCGCCGGCACCCGCGGGCCGACACATGCCGAGTTTGCATAACCTACCCGGGTATTTCTAAAATCACGTTAATGCCAGAGCCGGAGTTACAGCGTAGGCGGGACCATCGAGTCGCACCGCCTCCCATCGCTGACCCAGGCTCGCGGCTGATCGATTTCGTCGGATCGCCAGCGGGCGGACCATCATTGGCGCGCGAATAATATGCGTCATGCCGACCACTTCGGCGTCTGCTGCCTGCGACCTGTGCAGCCATCGTGGCACCTACTGACCGTGCTGTCGTTCCCCGCGGGCCGCCGCAAGCACGGCCTCCTCGGTTGTGGGCGGCGGCAGACTGGCCCGTGGACTGCCAAGCAACCGCACCGTCCTGCGCATCTGATCGAAATAACGGCGACATGCCTCGCATCTCACCAGATGCCACCACATGGCCGCGCGCATGCGCACCGGTGTCGCGCGTTCCATGTAGTCGGTCACCAGTTCGCTCATGTCGCGACAGGTGGGCATGCCGCACGTCCCCTTGGCTGCTCCGTCCGATTCCGTGAGACTAGGTACGGGCCAATGCGTTACGCAGAGCCTGCGCGGTCTCCTGATACGAGACCACACCTCCCAGGGCAACTCCGCCATGCGTCAGACCGAATTCGACGAGCCGCTATTCCTGGCAAGGCTGCGTCACGGCGACGAACAGGCATACCGTGCGCTGATCCGGCGCTTTCACGCGTCGTTGATCGGCGTCGCTGCCTCGATCATCGGCAGCCGGGCCCAGGCCGAGGAGGTCGTGCAGGACGCGTGGCTCGCGGTGTTTGCCGGAGTTGACCGGTTTGAGGGCCGATCGAGCATCGTCACCTGGGTGTTCAGCATCGTGCTGAACCGCGCGCGCACCCGCGCCAGCCGGGAGGGTCGCCTGGTCGGCCTGCCGGCGCTGCTCGAAGGCACTCAGGCCGGCGGTCGAGCGGTCGACGTCACCGAGTTCCAGCCGGATGGTCATTGGCGTGAGGCACCGCGGCTATGGGACGACATCAATCCCGAGCGCATCGTCGGCGGCCGACAACTGTGGGATCATGTCCTGGCCGCGATCGAGCGTCTGCCGACCGGCCAGCGCGCCGTGATCATCCTGCGCGACATGGAAGGCTGCGAGGCGGAGGAAGTCTGCACGCTGCTCGACATCAGCGCGGAAAATCAGCGCGTGCTGCTGCATCGTGCACGCGGCCGCATCCGTCAGACGATCGACGCTCTGACCGGAGCGCCGAGTACCGCCAGAGGCGCGGCGCCGGTCAGCCGATCGGCCGGCAGCGCCGACACGGCTTTGCGCCGGCTGGCGGTTTGGGTGCGGCGCACCTGGCAAAGCCTGTTTCCGCTACCAGCATAGCATATCTTGTGGACAGCCTGCGCGATGGATGGTGGTATTGTGGCCTGACCGGCACCCGGTCGGGAGGGATGCATGGCAACCAGGAAATCAAAACCGGCTCCAATCGCGGACAAGGCTTCGCCCAAAGTGGCAGGCCAGCCGCGCACCGCGGATCGGGTCACGGCAGCAGAAACCTCCAGCGTCATGTCGGGACGGCTGCTGCGCGAGGCGGCATGGAGTGCGATGTTCGGCCGCGTCGAGTCGAAGAACCCCTTCACCCGATAGGCGAGCGGCGGCAGCCAGGGCGCAAAGCTCGGTTTGAACCCGTACAGGTCCGGTTGACGGCGGGAAGGCAGTCTCGCAGGCTCCGACCGATCGAGGACAGCCGGAGGGACCTTGGAGCAACGACCAGCGGATGTGCGCTCACCTGAACAGAGCGTGCCGCTCGACTGGGATGCCGTGCGCGCCCATCTGGCTGGCCACGGCTTGCGCCTGGATCGCGATCCGCCACCACGCCAGTTCGCCGGCGGCCTCGCGAATCTGAATTTCCTCATTTACCTCGACGGAAAACCGGCGGTGCTCCGGCGGCCGCCACTCGGCGAACTGCCCGCCGGCGCTTACGACATGGCACGCGAGTTCCGCATCCTCACCCGGCTGCCGGACGCGTTGCCGTTCGTGCCGCGCGGGCTGTTCCTCGGAACCGATCCGACGGTGATCGGCGCCCAGTTCCAGATCATCGAATATCGCCCTGGCCTGGTGATCCGCGAACATTTGCCGCCCGACCTGACGGGGCGGCCGGAAGTCGGCGCGCGATTGTCGCAGGTGCTGCTCGAGACGCTCGCCGCGATCCATGCGGTGGATGCCGATGCGGTCGGTCTGGGCGACCTCGGCCGGCCGGCAGGATTTCTGGCGCGCGCGGTGTCCGGCTGGCGCAAGCGCGGTGTCGCCGCGCTGGAGGCAGGCACCGATTCGCTGCACGCCGACCTGGGCACGTGGCTGGAGCGCCATCTGGTGCCGGATGGTGCGCCGGCGCTGCTGCACAACGACTTCAAGCTCAACAACATGATCCTCAACCCACGCGATCTGTCGCCGGTTGCGGTGGTGGACTGGGACCAGGGCACGCGCGGCGATCCGTTGTTCGATTTCGCCACGCTGCTGAGCTACTGGATTCATGCGGACGACCCGCCGGCGCTGCATGACATGGCGCAGATGCCGGCCGATGAGGGCGGCTTTTATCCGCGTCAGCTTGCGGTGGAGACCTACGCCGCGCTGAGCGGACGTGATATGTCCGACTTCCTGTTCCATCGCGTGCTGGCGATGTACAAGCTCAGCGTAATCTTCCTGCAGCTCGGCTATCGCTACCGCAGCGGTGCGACCACCGAGGCGCGCTATGCCGGTCTTACCGCGATCGGCACCGGCATCGTCGAATTCGCCCACGATATCGCGCAGGGACGCGCATTCTGATGCGTGGAAGCGGCGGTAGACGCCGCGCCGTTCCGCCCGCAGACATGACGCGGGCCGTTGCCGTAGCCCCACAACGAAGGTGCTGAACGATGGACTTCTCCCTTTCGCCCGAGCTCCAGGAACTTCAGCAGCGTACCCGCAGCTTCATCCGTGACCGGATAATCCCGCTGGAGGGTGATAGACGGCAGACCGCGCATGGTCCGACCGAGGACTTCCGCCGCGAACTGGTGGCGCTGGGGCGCGAGGCGGGGCTGCTCGCGCCGCACGCATCGCCGGAATACGGCGGGCTGGGACTGAACAATGTCGGCAAGGCGGTGGTCTTCGAGGAGGCCGGCTATTCGCTACTCGGCCCTGTTGCGATGCACATCTTCGCCCCCGACGAAGCCAACATCCATCTGCTCGAGGTGGTCGCCACAGCCGAACAGAAGGAACGTTGGCTGCGACCGCTGGCGCGCGGCGATATTCGTTCGTGCTTCTGCATGACCGAGCCGGCGCCGGGCGCTGGTTCCGATCCATCCGCGCTGAGCACCACCGCGGTGAAGGATGGCAACCACTGGGTGATCAACGGCGACAAGTGGTTCATCACCGGCGCGCACGGTGCCAGCTTCGCCATCATCATGGCGAAGGGCGAAGACGGAGCGGCGACGATGTTCCTCGCCGACATGGACCAGCCCGGCATCGAGATCGTGCGCACCATGGACAGCCTGGACCAGGCATTCGCCGGCGGCCACGCCGTGGTGCGTTTCACCGACTTGCGCGTGCCCGCCGGCGACATTCTCGGCGAACCCGGCAAGGGCTTCCGCTACGCCCAGGTTCGGCTGGCGCCCGCGCGGCTGACCCACTGTATGCGCTGGCTAGGCACCGCGCGGCGCGCCCACGACATTGCCGCTGGCTATGCCGCGCGACGCGAAGTGTTCGGCGCGAAACTGGTCAACCACGAAGGCGTCGGCTTCATGCTCGCCGACAACGAGATCGACATCCGCATGAGCCGGCTGGCGATCTGGCACACGGCGTGGCTGCTGGATCAGGGTGCCCGCGGCACCACTGAATCCTCCATCGCGAAGGTGTTCTGCTCCGAGGCGATCTGGCGCGTGGTCGATCGCTGCGTGCAGGTGCTTGGCGGTCAGGGCGTCACCGGCGAAACGCTGGTGGAACGCATCTTCCGCGAGGTGCGCGCCTTCCGCATCTACGACGGCCCGTCCGAGGTGCATCGCTGGTCGCTGGCACAACGCATCGCGCGCCAGGGGCCGAACTGGTGAGCGCGACGCGCAGGGTCAGGGCGCTGCCCTGAAACCCGCCAGGAGGCTTTGCCTCCTGGACCTCCAGCAAAGGCAGTCGCCTTTGCAATCCAATCGTTTTCGACCGGTGGGGGTGGGGGATGGGTGAGCCCGAGCATGGCCAACGGCATGCTCGGGCTCACCCATCCCCCACCCCCACCGGTCGAAAGTAATGGTTCCAAGGGCGACGCCCTTGGCGGGAGTTCAGAGGGCAGCGCCCTCTGATGGGGTCCGGGGCGAAGCCCCGGCCAGCCCAACGTGTCGCGAGTCGCCCGCGGTGTGCCATTCGGCTAGGATTTGCCCACCGGAACAGGAGCCACCACCATGACCGAAGCCTGCATCGTCGGCTGGGCGCATTCGCCGTTCGGCAAGCTGGAAGACCCCGACATCGAGGCGCTGATCGGCCGCGTCGCCGGCGCGGCGATCGAGGACGCCGGCATTGCACCGACCGACATCGAGGCCACCTTCGTCAGCCTGTTCAACAACGGCTTCTCGAAGCAGGACTTTCCCGCATCGCTGGTGTTGCAGCACGTGCCGGAACTGCGCTTCCGGCCGATCACGCGGTACGAGAACGCCTGCGCCTCCGGCTCCGCCGCGGTGCATGGCGCGCGCGATTTCCTCGCCGCCGGACGCGGCCGGTTCGCGCTGGTGATCGGCGTCGAGAAGATGACCGCGACGCCGGGCGCCGAGATCGGCGACATCCTGCTGAAGGCGAGCTACCAGAAGGAGGAAGCCGACATCCCTGCCGGTTTCGCCGGCGTGTTCGGCCGCATCGCCGAGCGCTATTTCCAGCGCTACGGCGACCAGTCCGATGCGCTGGCGGCGATCGCGGCGAAGAACCACAAGAATGGCGTCGACAACCCCTATGCGCAGATGCGCAAGGACCTCGGCTTCGAGTTCTGCCGCGCGTGTCAGCGAGAAGAACCCGTATGTCGCGCCGCCGCTGAAGCGCACCGATTGTTCGCTGGTGTCGGATGGCGCCGCAGCGCTGGTGATGACCGACGAGGAGACCGCGCGCGCGATGGGCAAGGCGGTGCGGTTCCGCGCCGCTGTGCAGGTGAACGACTTCCTGCCGATCAGCAAGCGCGACATCACCCGGTTCGAGGGCGCGGCGGAGGCGTGGCGGCGCGCGCTTGGACGCGGCGAACGTGAAACTGGAAGAACTGTCGTTCGTCGAATCGCACGACTGCTTCACCATCGCCGAACTGCTGGAATACGAGGCGATGGGCCTGACCGCGCCGGGCCAGGGCGCGCGCGCGGTGCTGGAAGGCTGGACCGCGAAGGACGGCCGGCTGCCGGTCAATCCGTCGGGCGGGTTGAAGGCGAAGGGCCATCCGATCGGCGCCACCGGCGTGTCGATGCACGCGATCACCGCGATGCAGCTTACCGGCCAGGCCGGCGCGATGCAGTTGCCGAAGGCGGACATCGGCGGCGTGTTCAACATGGGCGGCGCGGCGGTGGCGAACTACGTGTCGATCCTGGAGGCGGTGCGCTGATCCCGACCAGCAACCTCGCGCATCTGCTGCTGCAGACGGCGCGGCGGTTTCCGCGACCGGCCGGCGCTGATCTGGCGCGAGCAGCACCTGGACCTGGGCGGAGTTCGCCGCCCGGGTCCAGGCGGCGGCCGGCGCGCTGGCGGAGCGCGGCGTGCGGCATGGCGACCGCATCCTGCTGCACGCGCGCAACTCCAATGCCGTGCTGGAGACGATGTTCGCGTCGTGGATGCTGGGCGCGGTGTGGGTGCCGACGAATTTCCGGCTGACGCCGCCGGAGGTGGCGTATCTGGCGCAATCCTCCGGTGCCGCGGTGCACATCTTCGATGCCGCGTTCCCCGACCACGCGGCGGCGGCGAGAGCGGAAAACCCGCACTGCCGGCTGGATGATTTCCATCGGTGCAGGCGATCTGTCGTGGGACGCGCTGGCAAGCTCTGGCCCACGCCTCGAACGTGCGGCCGATGTCGATCGCGACCATCCGGCGTGGTTCTTCTATACCTCCGGCACCACCGGCCGGCCGAAGGCGGGCGTGCTGACGCATGGGCAGATGGAATACGTGGTCTGCAACCATCTGTGCGACCTGATGCCTGGCACGACCGAGAACGACGTGTCGCTGGTGGTCGCGCCGCTGTCGCACGGTGCCGGCGTGCATGCGCTGCCGCAGGTGGCGCGCGGCGCCGCGACGGTGCTGCTGTCCGGCGAACGGCTGGACTGCGAGGAGGCGTGGCAGCTTGTCGAGCGGCATCGCGTGACCAACATGTTCACCGTGCCGACCATCCTGACCATGCTGACCCGGCACGATGCGGTCGACCGCTACGACCATTCGTCGCTGCGCTACGTGATCTATGCCGGCTCGCCGATGTATCGCGCCGACCAGCATGCACGCGCTGCGCAAGCTGGGCAACGGTGCTGGTGCAGTATTTCGGCATGGGCGAGGTGACCGGCAACATCACCGTGCTGCCGCGCGCATCTGCACAGCCTGGACGATGCGACATGCCGGTCGGCAGCTGCGGCTTTCCGCGCACCGGCATGGAGGTCGCCATCCTCGACCTGGACGGCAATCATCTGCCGCCCGGCACCACGGGCGAGATCTGCGTGCGCGGCCCGGGCGTGTTCGCCGGCTACCACAACAACCCGGAAGCCACCGCGCAGGCCACGCGCTTCGGCTGGTTCCATACCGGCGATCTCGGCCACGTGGATGAGCGCGGCTTCGTCTACATCACCGGCCGCGCGTCCGACATGTACATCTCCGGCGGCTCGAACGTGTATCCGCGCGAGATCGAGGAGGCGCTGCTGACGCATCCCGTCGGTGGCGGAGGCCTGCGTCGTCGGCATGCCGGACGCGCGCTGGGGCGAGAGCGGCGTCGCCGTGCTGGTGCTCGAAGAAGGCGCCTGCGTCGACCGACGCAGAGTTGCTGGCGCATCTCGACGGCAGGCTGGCGAAATACAAATGGCCGACGCGTTTCGTGTTCTGGCCGGAACTGCCGAAATCCGGCTACGGCAAGGTCACCAAGCGCGAGGTGAAGCGTCTGTTGGAGGAGACAGGTTGATGCAGGACGCACCGAAGGACATTGGCGCGATCAAGGACTACCACGCGCATGTCTACTACGATCCCGCCAGCAAGGACCGCGCCGCGCTGCTGCGCAAATGGGTGGAGGAACGCTTCACCAGTGCGCATGGGAAGCTGGCACGACGAACCGGTGGGGCCGCACGTGCAGGCGATGTATCAGATCGCCTTTGCGCCCGAAGTCTTCCCCACGCTGGTGCCGTTCCTGATGATGAACCGCATGGGGCTGACCGTGCTGCTGCATCCGCAATCCGGCCGTCCGCGCGACGATCACACGCTGAATGCGGTGTGGATGGGTCGAGGTGCTGCCGGTGAAGACCGAGGTGCTGCGGGAGGTGGGGTAACGGCAGACCTCTCCCGCTGCGCGGGCACCGGTCGATGGTGCGCAGCACCGAGCGGTGAGCGTGATCGGGTCGGCAACGCTCCAGACTGCGTAGATGCCGCGCCCGAGCACTCTCACCGCGCGCCGCTGCACGTCGTCGACCTCTCCCGCGCAGCGGCAGAGGTATACCGGCGCAGGCGTCAGCTTGACATCCCCCGCCCGGCTTCATCATTCCGTCACCTGGGGAGAAGTCCATGACCGCGCTCGATCGTTGCCTGAACGTCTATGACCTGCGTGCCGCCGCGAAACGCCGTCTGCCGAGGGCGGTGTTCGAATTCGTCGATCGCGGCAGCGAGGACGGCATCGCCGTCGCCAACAACCGCAACGCCTTCGAGCGCATCAAGCTGCGCCATCGCGCGCTGGTCGATGTCTCCGGCCGCACCATGGCCACCACGCTGTTCGGCAAGCCGGTGTCGATGCCGATGGCGATCGCGCCGACCGGTGCCGCCGGCCTGTGCTGGCACGAAGGCGAGCTGGAACTGGCAAAGGCCGCGGCGAAGGCGAAGATCCCGTTCACGCTGGCCACCGGCGCGATGACCTCGATGGAGAAGATCGCGCAGGAAGCCGGTCCCGGTGTCGGCGGGCGGCTGTGGTTCCAGCTCTATGTCTGGAACCGCCGCGAATTGTCCTACCAGCTCATCGAGCGCGCCAACCGCGCCGGCTTCGAGGCGCTGATCGTCACGGTCGATACCATCGTGCCGCCGAACCGCGAGTACAACACGCACAACGGCTTCCTGCTGCCGTTCACGCCGAACCTGACGTTCACCCTCGACATCATGCGCCACCCGGTGTGGTTCACCAACGTGCTGATGAAGTACTTCACCACCATCGGCATGCCGCGCAACGAGAACTATCCCGGACGAATACAAGCGGATGTCGCGCAACGACCCGAACACGGCCGAGATGACGCGGCAGGATTCGCTGTCGTGGGAGGACATCAAGATCTTCCGCGACAAGTGGCCGGGCATCCTGATGATCAAGGGCGTCAACCGGCCGGACGATGCGGTGAAGGCGATGGAATACGGCGTCGACGGCATCGTCGTGTCGAACCACGGCGGGCGCAACATGGACAGCGTCGTGGCCTCGATCGACGTGCTGCCGGACATCGCCGAGGCGGTCGGCGATCGCGGCACGGTGATTCTCGACTCCGGCGTGCGGCGCGGGTCCGACATCGCGAAGGCGCTGGCGCTCGGCGCCAAGGCGGTGCTGACCGGGCGCGCCACGCTGTACGGCACCGCGGTCGGCGGCGAGGCCGGCGCGTTCAAGGCGATCAACCTGATCCGCAACGAGCTCGACAAGACGATGGCCTATACCGGCTGCCGCTCGGTGGACGAGATCACCACCGACATCTTCTTCGGCGACCGCCAGGGCAACCGGCTGCGCGACATGGTCATGGATACGCGCGTGATGGCCCGCCTCGATCGCTGCCTCAACGTCTACGACCTGCGCGCGGCCGCAAAGCGCCGGCTGCCGAAGGGCGTGTTCGAATTCGTCGATCGCGCCACCGAGGACCACCTCGCGGTCACCAACAACCGCACCGCGTTCGAGCGCATCAAGCTGCGCCATCGCGCGCTGGTCGATGTGTCCAAGCGCAGCGTCGCCACCACGCTGTTCGGCAAGCCCGCCAGCCTGCCGATGGCGATCGCGCCCACCGGCGCCGCCGGCCTGTGCTGGCACGAGGGCGAACTGGAACTCGCCAAGGCCGCGGCGAAGGCGAAGATTCCGCTGACGCTGTCCACCGCCTCGATGACCGCGATGGAAAAGATCGCCAAGGAAGCGCGGCCCCGGCGTCGGCGGCCGGCTGTGGTTCCAGCTCTATGTCTGGAAGCAGCGCGAGCTGTCGCACCAGTTGATCGAGCGCGCCAACCGCAACGGCTTCGAGGCGCTGATCGTCACGGTGGATTCGCCGGTGTCGCCGAACCGCGAATACAACACGCACAACGGCTTCGGCCTGCCGTTCAACCCCACGCTGCGCTTCACCTTCGACATGATGCGCCATCCCGCCTGGGTCGCCGGCGTGCTGATGAAATACTTCACCTCGATCGGCTTTCCGCGCCACGAGAACTACCCGGAGGAATACCGCAAGTCGGTGCTGTCAGCGGCGTCGGCGCGCGCGACGCGATGCGCGCGGACTCGCTCGCCTGGGACGACATCGCGAAGTTCCGCGACATCTGGCCGGGCATCCTGATGCTGAAGGGCGTCAACCGCCCGGACGATGCGGTGAAGGCGCTCGAGCTACGGCGTGGACGGCATCGTCGTGTCGAACCACGGCGGGCGCAACATGGACAGCGCGGCGGCCACGCTCGACGTGCTGCCGGATATCGCCGAGGCGGTGGGCGACCGCGCGACGGTGATCCTGGATTCCGGCGTCCGCCGCGGCTCCGACATCGTCAAGGCGCTGGCGCTCGGCGCCAAGGCGGTGCTGACCGGCCGCGCCACGCTCTACGGCACCGCGGTGGGCGGCGAGGCGGGCGCGCTGAAGGCGATCAACATCCTGAGGAACGAGGCCGACAAGACGATGGCCTACACCGGTTGCCGCGGCGTGGACGAGATCACCACCGACATCTTCTTCGGCTGCGCGCGACGGCAACCGGTTGCGCGACCGCGGTAATGGACGGCGTCTGACCGCTACTTCCCGCGCGTGACGGCCTGGCCGATCGCCACGCCGGCGCCCAGCATGATCGCGCTGGTTGCCAGGGTGGCTATGGCCAGACCGATCATCGCCCCCGCCAGCCACGGCGGTTCCGGCCGTGGTGGCGGGCCACCGGTTCCTTGCTTCTGCGCATCATCATCGATCAACTCCCATGGCGGTAAAGATGCATGGTGGCCGCGCGGGATCAAGAGTTGATGAAAATCCGGCGACACAATGGAGGGCTGAATGGCGCGCGTGCCTTATCTCGATGCCTCGGATCTCTCGGCCGACGACCAGGACCTGCTGAAACGCCCGATCAGCCTGCATCGGGCGTTGGTGAACTCCCCGGGCGCCGCGCGCGCATTGAACGGGCTGGGGCATTTCATCCGCTACGGCAGCAAGCTCGACCCTCGTCTGCGCGAACTGGCCATCCTCCAGGTCGGCTGGCTGGCGCGCTCGCCCTACGAGTGGTCGCACCACGTGAAGATCGGCCACGACTTCGGCGTGACCGACGACGACATAAGGGCACTGATCGACGACACCGCGGGCAAGCCGGCGAAGCTCGACCCGATGGCGAAAACCGTGCTGCTGGCAGCGCGCGAAATGACGCAGAGTGGCGCAATGTCCGATGCCACCTACGCGACGCTGCAATCGGCTCTGGGCAACGAGCATCGGTGGACCTGACCGTCACGATCGCCTTCTACAACGCCGTGGTGCGCGTGCTGGCGACACTGCAGATCGACGTGGAGGAAGACTATATGCCGTATCTGCGGCAGTTCCCGCTGCCTGGGCTGAAGGAGGCTGCGCGTGAAGATCGGTGTTCCCAGGGAGATCAAGAACTACGAATACCGCGTCGGTCTGACCCCCGCCGGTGCGCGCGAACTCGCCAGTCATGGTCATCAGGTCACGGTCGAGTGCAATGCTGCCGCCGGCATCGGCATCTCCGACGCCGCCTATCGGGCCGCAGGTGCCGCGGTAGTGGACAGCGCTGCCGAGCTGTTTGCCACCGCGAGCTGATCGTGAAGGTGAAGGAGCCGCAACCGACTGAAATCGCGATGCTGCACCAGGGCCAGGTGCTGTTCACCTACCTGCATCTCGCCGCCGACAAGGCACAGACCGCGGGTCTGATGCACTCCGGCGCGACCTGCATCGCCTATGAGACGGTGACCGATCGGTCCGGCGCGCTGCCGTCTGCTGGCGCCGATGAGCGAGGTCGCGGGTCGCATGTCGGTGCAGGTGGGCGCGCATTGTCTGGAAAAGGAGCAAGGCGGCGCCGGCATTCTGCTCGGTGGCGTGCCGGGCGTGGCGCCGGCAAAGGTCGTGGTGCTGGGCGGCGGCGTATCCGGCACCAATGCCGCGCGCATGGCGGTCGGGCTGGAAGCCAGCGTCACCATCATCGACAGATCGCTGCCGCGGCTGAAGGAGCTGGACCTGCAGTTCGGTCCACGCGCAACCACGCTGTTCGCCACGGCTGAGGCGATCGAGCATGCAGGTGCTGGCAGCCGACCTGGTGATCGGCGCGGTGCTGGTTCCGGGCGCGGCGGCGCCGAAGCTGGTGACACGCGAGATGGTGCGTCAGATGCGGCCTGGCTCGGTGCTGGTGGACATCGCGATCGACCAGGGTGGCTGTTTCGAAACCAGCCGGCCAACCACGCATTCCAGCCCGACCTATGTCGAGGAAGGCGTGGTGCATTACTGCGTGACCAACATGCCGGGTGCGGTCGCACGCACCTCCACCTTCGCGCTGACCAATGCAACGCTGCCGTTCGTCATGGCGCTGGCGGAGAAGGGCTGGCGCAAGGCGCTGGCAGACGATCCACACCTGCTGCGCGGCCTGAACGTGCACGCAGGGAAGGTCACCTACGAAGCAGTGGCGCACGATCTGCACCTGCCTTACGCGCCGCCGGAGATGCTGCTGGCGGTGTAGCGCGTAACCCTGTCATTGCGAGGAGGCGAAGCCGACGCGGCAATCCCGAACCAGTTGCGCGCGCACAACTCGCCCGAGTTTGCTTCGTCGGCTTCGCCTCCTCGCAATGACGGTATGTAATGACAGTGTGTACGGTGTTACCCGCGCGCCCCAGTCTGCCCGTAGCTCCTGTACCGCTCGTGCGCGGCACGCATCTCGTCCGTCGTCAGCAGCCGCACCGTGCCGGCCGACCGCGCCAGCAGATACTGCCGGCACAGCGTCTCCAGCACGCTCGCAGCCGACAATGCACGTTCCGCGGTCGGCGCGTGCACGATCATGCCGTGGTTGGCCAGCAGACACGCGGTGCGCCCGGCCAGCGCCGCCACCGCGAGCCGCGCCAGTTCCGGCGTACCGAACGTCACATACGGCGCGCACCGCACATCGTCGCCGCCAAAATTCGCCACCATGTAGTGGAACGGCGGCAACGCCTCGTTCAGGCAGGCGAGCGCGGTGCAGGCATCGGAATGCGTGTGCACGATGCATTGCGCCGACGGATAGGCCAGATAGATCGCCGCATGCATCGCCCATTCGCTGGACGGCGCCGTCATGCCCTTCACGTCGCCGGCCAACGTCATCGCCACCAAACCGCCGGCGTCCAGCGTATCCGCCGAACAGCCCGACGGTGTGATGATCATGCCGGTTCGCGTGCGGTGGCTGACGTTGCCGGAACTGCCGACGATCAGCCCGCGTTGGCCAGCCTCGTGGTAAACCGCCGCAAGGTCCTTGCGCGTCTGGGTGTCGGTCACATCAGGAACACGCCCTTGCCGTCCGACTGTTTGTCGAACAGCTTGTAGGCCTCCTCCGCCTGCTCCAGCTTCCAGCGATGCGTGAACAGCTTGTCCACGTCGATCTTGCGTTCGACGCAGAACGTCGCGCACTCCGCCTGGATGATGTTGGAGAACGTCCACGACGCGATCAGCGTCATCTGCCGGCGCAGCAGATGCGGGCTGACATCGATCTTCACGTCGCCACCCTCGCCGACGAAGCACATGGTGCCCCATACCTTGGTGCTGCGGATCGCGTTCAGCCGCGCATCCGGATTGCTCGAGGTATCCAGCGACAGATCGGCATAGCGCCCGTGCGTCAGATCCTTGATCGCCGCCACCGGATCGTTCGATCCCGGGTCCACCACCTCGTCTGCGCCGAATTCCTTCGCCCGCTCCAGTCGCTGCGGATTGACGTCCAGCGCGATCACCCGCGCGCCCATCGCCTTGGCGAACTGAGTGCCGGCCAGACCGACCGGACCCTGGCCAAAGATCGCAATCGTGTCGTTGCCCGACAGCCGCATCCGGCGCAGTGCGCTGTAGGCGGTGCCGGAGCCGCAGGAGATCGCCGCGCCGGCAGAGAAAGACAGTTCGTCCGCCAGCGGCACCAGCGTGTTCGCCGGCACCCGCAAATACCGCGCGTGGCCGCCGTGCGAGTTGCTGCCGTACACCTTCACCGGCACCTCCTGGCAGAGCTGCTGCCAGCCGGAGCGGCAATGATTGCACTGCGTGCAGCCCTGGTAGTGATGCACCATCACCCGCTCGCCGATGCGCGCTTCCTTCTCCGAAACGGCGGCCCCGACCGCAGCCACCACGCCGCACGGCTCATGACCGGCGATCACCGGGTTCGGATTGGCCGGCAGCCCCGTCGCATTGGCACCGCCGCTGGTCTTTCGGCCGGCGATACTGGTGCAGGTCGCTGCCGCACATGCCGGAGGCCTTCATCTCAACCACGACTTCGTCGGGACCGGGTGTGGGATCGGGGAACTCCATCAGCTCCAAATCACGACCGCCGGTGAATACGACACCACGCATGGTTTCCTCCTTTTTGTCCTTCGACGACGGACTGCGCCATCTTTGCGAGAAGCAACGCGCCAAGGCAATCGTGCCGGCGTCGGCGATGGCACCGCGTGATCGATGACGTTGCGGTGACTGATGAATCGACGAAGCAGCTTGTGAGCATCATCAAGCAGGCGTGGTACAAGACGGTCTGCCGGCACCAGCCCGTACATTGGTTGACACGTCAGGGAAACCCGTCGCCTGCCGCGCGCGTCGGGTTCAATCGCCCCGATCAGTGCAGCTTCGGCGACTTCAGGAACGTGGTCCGATCCCCTGAACGCACCGTCAGCGCGACCGGGGTCTTGTCGCGCATCAGCCGCAGCCGAACCTCCGCCCCGGCGCTGCCGGATGCCCAGACCCGCCGCCACAGTCCCCCAAGGTCGGAAATCTCGTCGCCACCCACCGCCAGGATCCGGTCGCCCGCCCGCACGCCCGCCTGCTCGGCCGGCCCGTTGTCCGCCAGCCCGCCCACCACAAGCAAGTCGTCCAACTCCGTGGCATACATCCCCAGCCACGGCCGCGCCGGACGGTTCACACGACCGTAACTCAACAGGTCCTTCATGATCGGTGTCAGCAACCCGATCGGCACGACCATGTTCATGTCGAGCCGCCGCCCCTTCCCGTCCCCCTGTTGCAGGATCAGCGAGCCTATGCCCATCAGCTTGCCGTCCGACCCGATCAGCCCGCCGCCACCCCAGAACGGATGCGCCGGCGCGGTGAATATCGCGTCGTCCAGCACGTATTCCCAATAGCCGGCGAACTCCTGCCGCCCGACCACCCGCGTCTCCACCGAGTGGTGGCGCCCGCCGCCGGCAGCGAACACAACCTGGTCGTTGATCTTCAAACGGTCGGAATCACCCATCTCCAGCGCGGGCAGTTCAAGCTGCCCAAGCGCCTGCACGAGACCGAAACCGCTCTCCTGGTCATAGGCCAGCGCATGCCCCGGTATGGCGCGCCCATCGGCCGAGGTGATCCAGATCGTCTCGGCCTCGGTGATCAGATAGCCGATGGTCGCCACCAGTCCGCTCTCGCGGATCACCACGCCGCTGCCGGCCCGCTCGGTGCCCAGCGTTCCCGCGGTGAAAGCGTCCGGCGGCACATAGGTCTTCAGGTTCACCACCGCCCTCAGCGAGCGCTCGAGGTCGAACGAGTAGTCGTCCGGGTCCGGTTGCAGGTTCGGCGGGATTTCCCAATCTTGGTTCTTCATGCCTCGGCGTCTTCCCTGGTTCGAAGGCGGGGCGGTCATCCGATGAATATCGGCGCTTTGGCCGCCCATGGCCAGTGATCAGTGGCCGATGCCACGCGGCGGCAAGGGCCCGGCTGGTGATCGCTGATCAGAACAGCCGATCCTGCGGGGCATACGGCACGATGATGTCCGAGGGCTCCGCCAAATTCAGCATCGCGCGGGCGCGCTCGTCCAGCATATCGGCATCGATGTGTTTGGACCGCAGGCCAGCAACCCGCCGTTCCCACCCATCCCTCTCGGCTTGCGCCTTGGCCTGATCGGCCTGCGCCTGAACCAGCAATTGCTGCCTCTGCGCATAGGCCAGCAAGCCGCGGTTGCCCTGCACGACATTCCACCCGAAATACCCCACCAGCGACAGGAAGATCATCGGCGCTACCGCCGCCTTCATTCTGCGCTTCAAGTCACGTCCGAACGCCATGCGTCGCTCCCAACTCCCGGCATCGTGATGCTACATCATCCTCGCCGAAGCGTGAACGCATTCGCCGCGAAACTGCCGGACAATTGCCACGGTATCCGGGTGGAGTGCCATCACGACAGCGCGGGCACTGCCCGCCGAAACGGAGGCATCCTATGCGAATACACTCTCTCACTCTGGCCGCCCTCGGCGTATCAGGTACTGCTGGGCTCGACGCTGCCTGCGCTTGCCGATCGGCACGACGACCGCGACCACCGGCACTACGAACACCACGACGACTGGCACCGCGGCTACGTTCCCCCACCGGTCTATGTAGCACCACCCGCCTATAGCTATTACGCGCCGCCGCCGGTTTACAACTACGGGCCGCCAGGCGTCAGCATCGGCATCAATATCCCCTGAACCGAAGGCCGCCGACGCCATCACCGTGTGCGATGGCGTCCATCAGAATCATTCACTTGTTCCGCTGGCCGAAGTGCCCACACTGCCTGCTGGAGGATACCGATGAACCCAGCCAGGCAAAGAGTCGACGCGTTTTGCAGCCGATTCGGACTGCGCATGCCGGTGTTGCTCGCGCCGATGGCGGGAGCATGCCCACCTGCCCTGTCGATCGCCGTCGCCAATGCCGGAGGCTTGGGTGCGTGCGGCGTTCTGCTGATGCAGCCGCACGAAATCACTGCATGGGCGAGCGAGGTTCGTTCCGGCAGCAACGGCTCCTTTCAGCTGAACATCTGGATTCCCGATCCGCCGCCGCAGCGCGATCCCGCGCATGAGACCCGGGTGCGGGAGTTTCTCGCTGCCTGGGGCCCACGCGTGCCGGCCGAGGCGCCCGATGCCATGCCGCCGGACTTTCCCGCGCAGTGCGAAGCGATACTGGCCGCCGGTCCGCCGATCGTCTCGTCCGTCATGGGGCTGTATCCGCCGGAGTTCGTCACCCGGCTGAAAGCGAACGGCATCGCCTGGTTCGCCAACATATCAACGGTAGCGGAGGCGCGTGCCGCCGAGGCCGCCGGGGCGGACGTGATCGTGGCTCAAGGTGCAGAGGCCGGTGGTCACCGGGGCTGCTTCGATGCCGCGTTGGCCGAGCAGCAGCAGATCGGCCTGTTTGCACTGTTGCCCGCCGTGGTGGATGCGGTGCGCGTGCCTGTCGTTGCCACCGGCGGTATCGCCGATGCGCGCGGCGTGGCGGCAGCGCTTTTGCTTGGTGCCAGTGCCGCACAGATCGGCACCGGGTTCCTGCGTTGTCCGGAGGCGAAACTTCACCCCGCCTGGGCCGATGCCCTCGCCCGCACCGCTCCGGAGAACACGATCGTCAGCCGAGCGTTCAGCGGCCGCGCCGGGCGAAGCATTGCCACGGACTTTGTCCACGCCGCGCTGGGCCAGAATGCGCCATCTCCCGCGCCCTATCCCGTGCAACGCGCACTGACCGCGCCGATGCGGGCCGCCGCCGTGCAGGCAGGCGATGTTCAGCGTATGCAGGCCTGGGCCGGCCAGTCCGCAGCGCTCGCCAAAGCCGCGCCGGCAGCCGAATTGATGCAGCAGATCTGGCAAGGTGCGCAGGTACTCGTGGCGTGGTGACATTCGGCTCGGTCCGATCAGTGAGCGACTGATCGGCACCCTCAGGCCGATATGTCAGCGCCCGGGGGACTTGATCCAGAGTCATTCCGTCACTTTGATCGATTACCGCAGCACCGTCCGCCCCGCATAGCGCGCCGCCGGACCCAGCCCCGCCTCGATCCGCATCAACTGGTTGTACTTGGCCATGCGGTCACTGCGCGACAGGCTGCCGGTCTTGATCTGCCCGCAATTCGTCGCCACGGCGAGATCGGCAATGGTGGCATCCTCGGTCTCGCCCGAACGGTGGCTCATCACGCAGCGGAACCCGGCCTTATGTGCGATCTCCATCGTCTCCAGCGTCTCGGACAGCGTGCCGATCTGATTCACCTTGATCAGGATTGCGTTCGCGGAACGCTCGTCGATGCCGCGCCGTAGCCGCTCCGGGTTGGTGACAAAGATATCGTCCCCCACGATCTGGATCTTGTTGCCGAGTGTTGCCGTCAGGTGCCGCCAACCCTCCCAATCATCTTCGGCACAGCCATCCTCGAGCGAGACGATCGGGTAGCGGCTGACCAGCGCCTCGTAGTAGCGGACGATACCACCGGCATCGAGCGTCTTGCCCTCGCCCGCCAGCACGTACTTGCCATCCTTGAAGAACTCGCTCGATGCGGGATCCAATGCGAACATCACATCCTCGCCTGGGCGATAGCCGGCCTTCTCGCACGCCTTGGCGATGAACCCCAGTGCCTCGTCCGCTGATTTCAGGTTCGGCGCGAACCCGCCCTCGTCGCCGACATTGGTGTTGTGACCAGCGGCGTGCAGTCCCTTCTTCAGTGCGGCAAAGATCTCCGAACCCATCCGCACGGCATCGGCCACCGTACCGGCGCCGACCGGCATAATCATGAATTCCTGGATGTCGATCGGATTGTCGGCGTGCACCCCGCCATTGACGATGTTCATCTGCGGCACCGGCAGCGTCCGCGCATAGACGCCGCCGACATAACGATATAGCGGCAGCCCCAGCTCCACCGCGGCTGCCTTCGCCACCGCCAGCGACACCGCGAGGATCGCATTCGCCCCCAGGCGCGACTTGTTCGCGGTGCCATCCAGGTCGATAAGGATATCGTCGATCTTCACCTGCTCAGTCGGATCCATGCCACTGACCGCATCGAAGATTTCGCCCTCGATGGTCGCCACTGCGCTCAGCACACCTTTGCCGCCGAAGCGAGCCGGATCGTTGTCGCGTAGCTCGACCGCCTCGTGCGCGCCGGTGGACGCACCCGACGGCACCGCGGCGCGGCCCATGGCGCCGCTGTCCAACACCACGTCCGCCTCCACCGTCGGGTTGCCCCGGCTGTCGAGGATCTCGCGGGCGACGATGTCGGCGATAGCGCTCATGGTGGGCCTCCGGTTTGTGGCAATCCGTCATGGCCGGGCTTGACCCGGCCATCTACGCACATGCAGCGGCGCGCAGATGGCCGGGTCAAGCCCGGCCATGACGGATAGAGGACCGCGCCAGATGAATTTTCCCTAAACGCGCTCTATCAGCGCGGCGATGCCCTGACCGACGCCGATGCACATGGTGGCGATCGCCCTCTTGCCGCCCCGGCTCTCCAGCGCATTCAGCGCAGTCAGCGCCAGCCGCGCACCAGACATGCCCAGCGGATGACCCAACGCGATCGCGCCGCCGTTCGGGTTCACATGCTCGGCATCGTCCGGCAGGCCAAGCTGGCGCAACACCGCCAGTCCCTGCGCGGCAAATGCCTCGTTCAGCTCGATCACGTCGATATCGCCGATCTTCATGCCCAGCCGCTCCAACAGCTTCTGCGTCGCCGGCGCCGGACCGATGCCCATGATGCGCGGCGGCACGCCGGCGGTCGCCATCGCCACCACCCGCGCGCGCGGCGTCAGGCCATGCCGCGCCGCTGCCTGCTCGGACGCGATGATCAGCGCGGCGGCCCCATCGTTCACCCCCGACGCATTGCCCGCGGTCACCGTGCCGCCCTGCTTGCGGAATGGCGCCCGCAGCTTGGCCAGCCCCTCCAGCGTCGTATCGCCGCGCGGATGTTCGTCGCGATCGACGGTGACCGTGCCCTTGCGTCCGGCAATTTCCACCGGCGCGATCTCGCGTGCAAAGAAGCCGTTCTCCTGCGCCGCCTTGGCGCGCATCTGTGAGCGATACGCAAACGCGTCCTGATCCGCGCGCGGCACCTGGAAGTCCTCGGCAACGTTCTCCGCCGTCTCCGGCATCGCATCCACGCCGTACTGCGCCTTCATCAGCGGATTGACGAAGCGCCAGCCGATCGTCGTGTCGTATACCTCGGCATTGCGCGAGAACGCCTCGGTCGCCTTGCCCATGACGAATGGCGCACGGGTCATGCTTTCCACCCCGCCGGCGATCATCAATTCCGCATCACCCGCACGAATGGCGCGCGCCGCCGATCCGACCGCATCGAGCCCGGAGCCGCACAGCCGATTGATCGTGGATCCCGATACGTGGTCCGGCAGGCCCGCCAGCAGCGCCGCCATGCGCGCAACGTTGCGGTTGTCCTCGCCGGCCTGGTTGGCACATCCGTAGATCACGTCGTCCAACTGGTCCCAGTCCACTGACGGATGGCGTTCCTTCAGCACGCGCATCGGATGTGCGGCGAGGTCGTCGGTACGCACATCCTTCAGCACGCCGCCGTAGCGGCCGATCGGCGTGCGGACGAAGTCGCAGATATAGGCGTCGGCCATGGCGCTTCTCCCTCGATCACTGGTGTTCCCGCTGGCCTATTCCATCCCGGCGCGGCCGGCAAGCAGCCGGTGCTCTTGCCGCAATGATGCCACCTGCGTATGGCAGCGACCCGACCAGTTATCAGAGGAACGCGAGATGCAACCGCTGCGACGCGCCGGCCTTGCCGCTACGCTGTTTACCATTGTTTGTGCCGGCACGGCTTCGGCGGCGATGACTGTGTACTATCATGTCGGTGGCTGGGACGCGTTCAGCGGTCCGGGTGACGACGGCAAGCCGGTGTGCGGCATCGGCAGTACCAACCCGGTCGACAACCGCAGTTTCTCTCTGCGCTTCGAGATCGGCGGCACCAACGTGACGTTCGAAGCGAAGAAGCCAAGTTGGAACATCCCCGGCGGCACGCAAATCCCCATAGTGCTGCAGATCGGCCTCGATACACCGTGGAACCTGCAGGGCGTCGGCAATGGGCAGGTGGTTGAATGGGCGCTCGACCCCACCACAATGCAGACATTCGACGCCCAGTTCCGCCGCGCCAGTTCCATGACGCTGACCTTTCCCTCCGGCAACGAACCGCCTTGGACTATTGGGCTCAACGGCTCTACCGCGGCGAGCAACGCGTTCGGCCGCTGCGTCACCGATCTGAGCCAGCGGCAGACAACCCAGTCGCAGCCCGCAGCCCCGCCGGCCGACCAGGCGCCCACGCAGCCGTTCGGCCAGACCGGGGGGCAACCCGCACCTGCCGCGGCGCCCGCAGCGGCGGCGCCGTCAGGGGCACCCGCACCGCTACAGCCGATTACACCGGGGCCATCACAGCCCTTCCCGCCGGCAGGCGCGCCTGCCCCGACACACTAGCCGGTTGCGCCTCATCAATCGAATGCCATCGCGGCTCCGATGGTGGATTGCAGGATGCATGCTCAAACGCGCACGGGTTCGCCACGAATTGCGGATTTCCTGAGGATCATGCAGACAATTTTCGCCGTCGGAGCGCGCACTCCAGTAGCGGGAAGCGGCCAGGCGGCGGTCCATGTCGCCGTGCCATCCTGGAAATCAACCTATACGTTGCAGCAGGACAATTCTCTCTGCACAAGCACATCAGGATTTTCCCAGCGACTGGTCATCTGGGTCCAGTATCGCTGGCGATTCTCAGGCGGCTGCCAGGCTCAGCTTTTCGTTGGACAGGGCATATTGCGTGGTGCACGCCACGTGCAGCTCAATAGTACAGCCGCCATCCATCCCGTCGAATAGACTTGTGGGCAATCGAGCGTCACCACTGGTCCAGCAGAACCTGTTGCTTTCTTCAAATGAACTGAAACCAGGTTGAAGCGCCATTTCTGATGCTTCGATCAGTCGCAGGCGCCTGCCGCGCCACACCGCAATTCTCGTCAGCGCTACGCCAAGCAACCGGGCATCGCGTGCCGTCCCCAATTCTTGCGGTACGGCGGCTCGCGAAACGATACGAACATCGGCAGGACTCTTTGCTAAATGGAACAAGTGGATGCCGTCACGTTCGCTGCTGCGATCGACACGTTGTCCGTCGACCAGCAGATGCAAATCAGGGTCGTCCGTTAATGGGAAGCCGGGACGCGGCCCTGAGAGATCCAGCAAACGCTGCCAGACCGCATCGACCACCGGCCCGCCGGTTAGCACCGGCGCACAAGGCGGCTGCGTAGGAAGATGCCAATTCCCATTGATATTTTGGAACAGCCAGCGATTACCGTCGTCTCGATAACTTTCCGCGGGTGCGCCGTCGGCGATCAGCACCGCGTGACGGGGTAACTCAAGATGGTAGACCTCGATTTCCTTCGCGCGATCATCCCAGGCGATTGAACGGTGGTTGACGAGGAACTCCACCGGGATCAGCACGCCGTCCAAATAGAGTGAGTGACCCTTGGTGACCCTCAGATCGCGACAGGGGGTATTCGGCCCGAGCGCCCCCTTTCGCACGATGACTGGTGTAGCCGCGCTGCGCCGACCTGGCGTGACCATTGCGCGTCCAGTGCCAATCCACACAATCGGTTCCACTCTGCCATCAATGGTGCAAACAGTGTCACCCGCCGTGAGCCTCTCCACGGACACTTCTCCGGCTGGCGTGGCGATTTGTGTTCCTCGTGCAAAGCAGACCGTGACCACGCCGGTGGTGGTGGTATTGTCGGGAAAGTCGTTGGGTACTGCCAGCGCGCTAACGCTATAGCCGCCGATGGTGGCCGGGTCGGAGACATCGACGTAGTAGGTGCCGGTGGTATCCGGGGTGAACCACATGTTTTGCGTCGTCGCGGTCGCGCCGGTGGTGAACGCCGATGTTTCGCTGGCCGAAATACCTTCGTCCAACGCACCGGACGTACCCACCCGCACGGCAGCCAGGTCGGTGAGGCCGGTAACGGTGAATTCGTAGGCCTGGCCGCCGGTCAGGCTCACCGCCAACCAGTCGTGCTCGCCCGTCTGCCCCAGCGTGCCGGTCGTTGGTGATCCGCCGACTGTGACCACGCCGGTGGTGGTGGTATCGTCGGGAAAGTCGTTGGGGACTGCCACCGCGCTGACGCCATAGCCGCCGATGGTGGCGGGGTCGGAGACATCAACGTAGTAGGTCCCGGTGGTATCCGGGGTGAACCACATGTTTTGCGTCGTCGCGGTCGCGCCGGTGGTGAACGCCGATGTTTCGCTGGCCGAAATACCTTCGTCCAACGCACCGGACGTACCCACCCGCACGGCAGCCAGGTCGGTGAGGCCGGTAACGGTGAATTCGTAGGCCTGGCCGCCGGTCAGGCTCACCGCCAACCAGTCGTGCTCGCCCGTCTGCCCCAGCGTGCCGGTCGTTGGTGATCCGCCGACTGTGACCACGCCGGTGGTGGTGGTATTGTCGGGAAAGTCGTTGGGGACCGCCACCGCGCTGACGCCATAGCCGCCGATGGTGGCGGGGTCGGAGACATCGACGTAGTAGGTGCCGGTGGTATCCGGAGTGAACCACATGTTTTGCGTCGTCGCGGTCGCGCCGGTGGTGAACGCCGATGTTTCGAAGGCGGAAATACCTTTGTCCAACGCGCTGGCCGTACCCACCTGGACGGCAGCCAGGTCGGTGAGGCCGGTAACGGTGAATTCGTAGGCTTGGCCGCCGGTCAGGCTCACCGCCAACCAGTCGTGCTCGCCCGTCTGCCCCAGCGTGCCGGTCGTCGGCGATCCGCCGACCGTGACCACGCCGGTGGTGGTGGTATCGTCGGGAAAGTCGTTGGGGACTGCCACCGCGCTGACGCCATAGCCGCCGATGGTGGCGGGGTCGGAGACATCGACGTAGTAGGTGCCGGTGGTATCCGGAGTGAACCACATGTTTTGCGTCGTCGCGGTCGCGCCGGTGGTGAACGCCGATGTTTCGAAGGCGGAAATACCTTTGTCCAACGCGCTGGCCGTACCCACCTGGACGGCAGCCAGGTCGGTGAGGCCGGTAACGGTGAATTCGTAGGCTTGGCCGCCGGTCAGGCTCACCGCCAACCAGTCGTGCTCGCCCGTCTGCCCCAGCGTGCCGGTCGTCGGCGATCCGCCGACTGTGACCACGCCGGTGGTGGTGGTATCGTCGGGAAAGTCGTTGGGGACTGCCACCGCGCTGACGCCATAGCCGCCGATGGTGGCGGGGTCGGAGACATCAACGTAGTAGGTGCCGGTGGTATCCGGGGTGAACCACACATTTTGCGTTGTCGCGGTCGCGCCGGTGGTGAACGCCGATGTTTCGAAGGCGGAAATACCTTTGTCCAACGCGCTGGCCGTACCCACCTGGACGGCAGCCAGGTCGGTGAGGCCGGTAACGGTGAATTCGTAGGCTTGGCCGCCGGTCAGGCTCACCGCCAACCAGTCGTGCTCGCCCTTCTGCCCCAGCACACCACTCGCCACGCGCTGCCTCCTTCACCCGAGATCATTATCGGTCGGCACACCATAAGACGGTTTGGGAACCTAATCGTAACCATACTGTCGAGCCACAGGCAACAGGCGACATAGTCAGAATCAGATCGTATCAGTAAAGGAACCGGCCATCGCCGACTAGGCCTCAGTGATCAAATTTGACATCACAACAACGAAACTTAATAGCAACGATCACGGCTAGCACGGAGCTTCAAGTGCGACCTTCATTCGAGATCGCTATCCGAGACCCGTTAACTGCGGCAAGCTGATGCCAGGCAGAGCGCGCCAGCCCGGAGGTAACCGATGCAACAGGCGATCCTGAAACCTGCGGGCCGACTGGACACCACCACGGTTGCCAATTTCGAGCGCGACGTGCTGGCCTCGCTGGCGACTGAACCGGCGTGGCTGCTGCTGGATTTTACCGATCTTGAGGTACATCAGCAGCGGCGGACTCCGGGTAGTGTTGCTGGCCGCGAAACGGCTGCGCGGCTCAAGCAGGCGCCTTCTGTTGTGCGGTCTGCGGCCCCAGGTCGCCGACGTTTTCGCGATCAGCGGTCTTAACGCGATCCTGTCGATCTACCCCGATCGTGCGAGCGCGCTGGCGGCATCGCTCTGAACCCGGAATGACAGCCCTGACCGGGATCGACTCGGTCGCCGCCTTTCTGGGCGGCCTCGGCCTGTTCTTCACCGGAATAAGAAACCTGTCGGCAAACATGCTGCAAATCGGCGGTCGGCCGTTGCGCCTTGCTATCGCCGGAGATGTGCACCAGCCGGTGCTGGTCGCGATCGTGGGAATCGCCGCCGGCGCGCTGCTGCAGAGCAGCAATGGTATCACCTTCATCCTCGTCAGCATGAACACCGCCGGCCTGCTGCCGATCTCCACCGCGATGCCGCTGCTGTTATGGGCCAATCTTGGTACGGTTGCCCTGGTTGCGGTCGCCGCGATCGACCTGCGCCTGGTGACGCTGCTTGCACTCGGGATCGCCGGTATCTGGCTTTATGTGGACCGCACCGCCGGGACGGCGCGTCGACGCGTCATGGAAGTCGTGCTGGCCGTCGCCATGGTGTTCCTCGGGCTGGAGATGTTGCGTTTCGGCACCGGAGGACTCCGGACCAGCGGCACGGCAACGGACGCAATCGCGCTCGCCGGCACATCCGGGGTGGGCGCCTTCCTGCTGGGCTGCGTCGTCACGGTGTTCACGCAGTCCTCGTCTGCCACGGCGATCCTCGCAATCTCCGCAACACAGGCAGGCCTGTTGCCCTTCCAGGGAGCCGTCATGCTGGTGCTGGGCGCCAGCATCGGCTCAGGTCTCAGCGTGGTGCTCATGGGTGGCAGCACGCGCGGTAGCCAACGGCAATTGGTCTTGTTCCAGGGGCTCACCAAGCTGCTGGGCGTCGCGGTGATCCTGCCGCTGGTGATTATCGAGGAAGCCACCCATTGGCCATTGCTGTTGCGAGGCGTACGGCTGGCATTCGCTGATCCGGGCCGGCAACTGGCTCTCGTCTATCTCGCCTGCCAGATGGCCGCACTGGCGGCCTACGCCTTGCTGGCGGTCCCCGTCCGCCAACTGGTCGCCGCCCTTGCGCCGCGGCTGGAGGCCGAGAACCTGGCACGGCCGCAGTTCATCTACGATGCGGCTGTGGGTGACGCAGACATCGCGCTGATCCTGGCGGAGAAAGAACAGGCTCGTGTGGCCGCCCGGCTTGCTCCTGCCCTGGAAGAGATCGACGAGGTGGTCGCTGCCAGCATTGTGCGCCTGTGCCGGGACATCGGCGGTTTTCTCACCAGCATCGCCAGTTCCAATGATGGCGGTGCGGCAGCTCTGTCGCGCACGGTGCTGGACTGGCTCGCCAACCTGCAGGCTCGCAACGAAGCGCTGCGCTCGCTGCACGAAACAGTCCTGCAGATCGCCAGAACGCGTGTCGGCCTGCCGCCTGGCGCCGCGGCCGATCTGGCCAACGCACTGTCACAGGGGCTTGGCGCGGTGCTTATGTGCGTTGACGATGCCGCGCGCTCCGGCGAGACGGACGACATCGCACTGCTGAAGCAGCTCAGTTCCGATCGCAGCAGCGTGGTCGATGCGTTACGCCGGCGTTTGATTCAAACGGACAACCAGGACGTGGTCCATAGCCTGACCAGCCTGTTCGAGCGGGCCGTCTGGCTGGTGCAACGCTACGCCCTGCTGCTGGAGGCAGGCGTCGGGACGGGCGACTGATGCCAAACCGGCTGAGGGCGGCACTCACAACTGTCGCAGCACCGCCAATGTCGGTTCCACCTCCGGCCGGCGCGTGTAGTCGGGATCAGCTTCACCCGCAGCGACCACCCCATCGCGACGGATGACAATTCGCGCCGGTATCGACAACCGCCAGCTTTCATCGCCGTTGTAGCGCGGCAGGTCGACGCCGATCTTCTTGTAGACCTCGATCAGATCGTCAGGCAGGCGGAACGCCAGCCCGTAAGCCTCGCCAACCTTGTTGTCGGGATCCGTCAGAATCGGGAAGCCGAGCTTCTGCTTTTCCGCACCCGGCCGCGTGTATTCCTGCAACTGCGGGGACAGCACGGCCAGACTGGCGCCGAGCGATTTGATCTGTGGCAGTACTGCTTGCAGAGCATCCAGCTCATGCCGGCAGTACGGTCACCAAAAGCCCCGGAAGACACTGAGGACAACCGGCCCCGACGCCAATAACGCTGACAGCGCAACCGCCTGGCCGCCCTGGTCGTTCAACACGAAGTCCGGCGCCTTGGCGCCCGGCTTGATCACGCGGTCCAGCATGCCGGAGGCGCGCAGTCGCTCGGTCGCGCCGTGCATGATCGCCTGCAGTTCGGGCCGTAGCCGTTTCGCGGACGCCTCCCGCACAGCCGCCAGCTTTTCCTCAAGACTCATGACACTCTCCTTTTGTCAGACCTTTTTACACAAGACATCGAACGCCTTCAGCCGCGCGATCAGCGCCGGCATCTCGCGCAGCGGTATCATGTTCGGTCCATCGCTTGGCGCGTGGTCCGGATCGGGATGCGTCTCGATGAACACCGCCGCGACGCCGACCGCCAGCGCGGCGCGCGCCAGCACCGGCGCGAATTCGCGCTGCCCGCCGGATGACGTGCCGTGCCCGCCGGGCTGCTGTACCGAATGTGTCGCGTCGAATACGATCGGGTATCCGGTGCGCGCCATGATCGGCAGGGCGCGGAAGTCGCTGACCAGCGTGTTGTAGCCAAAGCTCGCACCGCGCTCGCACAGCAGGATGTTGTGATTGCCGGTGCTGGCGATCTTCGCCGCGACATTCGCCATGTCCCACGGCGCCAGGAACTGGCCCTTCTTCACGTTGATCGGCTTGCCGGTCTCGCCCGCGGCGAGCAGCAGATCGGTCTGCCGGCACAGGAAAGCGGGAATCTGCAGCACGTCCACCGCCTGTGCAGCGATGCAGCACTGCTCAGGCGCGTGCACGTCGGTGAGTGTCGGCAGCCCGGTCGCCTCGCGTACATCGGCAAGAATGGCGAGACCTTCGCTCATACCGACACCGCGGGCGGCCGCCACCGACGTGCGGTTGGCCTTGTCAAAACTCGACTTGTAGATCACCGGGACGCCGGTCGCCGCGGACATTTCGCGCAGGGCGCCGGCGACCTCCAGTGCGTGGCCGCGCAACTCGATCTGGCATGGCCCGGCGATCAGCGCAAACGGCAGGTGGTTGCCAATCGCGGTGAAGCCGACACGCACGGTTCGCTGCTGCTCGTCCTGCATGCGCTGTTCCTTTCTGGCCAGAACTTGGTCCTGCTTTGAGCCGGAGTATACCGCCCCGACACCGCCGGGTGGCAGAGGGGCTCTGCCCCTGCACCCCACCAAGGGCGTCGCCCTCTGAACTCCGCCAAGGGCGTCGCCCTCTGACTCCCGCCAAGGGCGACGCCCTTGGAACCTTTCACTTTCGACCGGTGGGCGTGGGGATAGCAGAGCATGGCGCTGGCCATGCTCTGCTATCCCCACCCCCACCGGTTGAAAACGATTGGATTGCAAAGGCGACTGCCTTTGCTGGGGGTCCTGGGGGCAAAGCCCCCAGGCGGGTTTCAGGGCGGAGCCCTGACCTTCCCAGCGACCGCGCTCACCAGAAAGTCCTCCAGCGCACGCACCGGCGCCAGATCGTCGAACAGCCGGTGGCGCGTTTCACGGATCGCAGCGCGGAATTCGTCGCGGTGCGGCAGGTCGGCAAGCTGCACGGCGCGTGCGACGAACGCCTCGACGCTGCCGGCGACCCGATCGCCCAATCCAAGATGCCGCAGTATCGCCATGCTGTGCCGTCCGCGCATCAGGCCGGTCGGCATCGTCACCACCGGCAGCCCGCAAGCCAGCGCTTCCAGCGTGGTATTCCCGCCTGACCAGCCGATGCTGTCGAGATACACGTCGGCGCAACGCAGCAGCGCGAAGAAATCGCCGACCGTCACCGGCGGCACGATGCGCACATGACGTTCCATCGCCAGGCCGGCAGCGGCGAAGCAACGTTCCAGCCGCACGCGAAACATCTCGGTCGGCGCCGTCGGAGCACCGATGAACAGGAATTGCGCCGCTGGCACCTGCGCTGCGATCCGAGCGAATACCGTGTCATGGCGCGGCAAGTACTTGGCCAGCGTCTGGCAACACATGTAGACCACGGCATCAGCGCGCAGCCCGAGCGCCCCGCGCGCCAGCTTTCCGCCGTGGTCCGGCAACGCGCTGTAGGCGATCGACAGGTTCGGCAGGCGGACAAGTTGCTCGGTGTAGTGCCGCTCCGCGCCGGACGGCTCCATCAGATCGCTCGACAGGAAGTAATCGATCTCCGGCAGGCCGCTGGTCACAGGATGGCCCCATGCCATGCACTGCACTGGCGCCAGTCGCAGACAGCCGAGCTGGACCGGCAGCGGGTGCATGCCGATCTCCGGATAGATCAGTGCATCCAGCCGGTCGGCAGCAATCCGTTCCGCCCAGGTGCCCGCGGCGGCATCGCCGCGATAATACGCCATGCTGCATGCGGCGAGCGATGTGCTGGTCGCATCCACGGCGGCGCCGAACTGGTAGCCGAACACGTCGAAACGGCCGCGATCGAGTTGACGCATCCAGCCGCCGAACAGCTTGGACACCGAATGCAGATGCCAGTAGGCCGATGCGAAGCCGATGCGCAGTCGCTCGCCGGTGCGCGGTCGCGCAATCGCGGGCGCCGTCCATGCAGCCCGGGCGATACGGCTGACGATCCGTCCATAACTCTGCTGCAAGGCGCGATCGTCCTCGCCCTGATAGGCAAGCAGGAACGGCTTGGCATTGCCCACCTGTCCGATCGCCGCAGCCAGCAGATCACGCGAGGCCTCGGCGGTCAGGCTGTCCAGTGCCGCCAGTGCATTGCCGTATTCGGCACGCCGCGCGGGGATCTCGTCGTCCGTCGCGTGCACCACGGCAAGCTGGCTCATTATCGACACCAACCGCGCGGCAATGTCGCCAGGGTCGTCGTGCATGACTGCCCGCAACAGGCGCAGCGCCAGCCTCTGCAGCCCTGCGCCACGCAACAGGTTGGCAAGCCGCAGGCTGGTGTCGCTCGGCACCGGCAGGTTTGCCAGCCGGCCGACGCATTGCTCGGTCAGATCGCTACGTTGCACCTGCAGCGAACGTTCGCACAGGCCGGCGAGCAATGTGACGGCGCGCGAATTGTCACGGCCCACCAGCAAATCGGCCAGGAAAATCTGCGCCGGTGCATAGTCCGGTGCCAATGCGACCGTGCGCTTAGACGTCGCGATGGCGTCATCGATCCGACCCAGCCTGCTCAGTGTGATCGCCATGTTGTGCCCGCAGCGCGCAGTCGGCTCCAGCGCGAACGCGGCTTGCAGCAGCGGCAAGGCACCGGCCGCATCGCCGCGCTGCAACCGCACCAGCGCGAGTCCCTGCAGCGCATCGGCGTGCCGCGTATCGCTGATAATGGCGCGGAACCCGGCCTCCGCAGCATCACAATTGCCATCGCGCAGCCATTGCTCCGCGTCGCCGAGCGAGGGCGGCGGCACGCCGGCGGGATTGAATGCGCAACCCGCGCAGAGCGTCGGCTCGCGATCGACAAAGCCATTCAGCCAGCCGGCAACGCCCTCGCTCTGCCACAGTGCGGCGAAGTTCGCTTCCGCCAGGTTGGCATGGCCGAACAGTGATGCGTCATTGGTGGTGCAGCACGGCGTCAGGAACCCGTCGACCGTGACGTAAGCCGCGTGCAGCGGACGACGGCAGCGACCGCCGGTAGGCGTCAGCGCCGCGGCCGGCAGCATCTGTAATCCAGGCAACGCAGCGGCCGCCTCGGCAATCGCGCGCCGCGCCACGGCAAGCTCTTGGGCGGTGAGGCAAAGCGGCTGCGTCGGCGCGCCATAGCCGATCAGGGGCTGGACCTCGATGTACCGGCCGCCGAGGGCATAGAGCTGTCGCAACAACGCCGGCAGTTCCTCGATGTTGTGTCGGGAGAGCACGATCGACAACGTCACCGTCGGCCCGAACAGACCGATCAGCGCCTGAATGGCGTTGCCCAGCCGGGCGCAATCGGTTCCGGCCCGGGTCGCCGCAGCCGTCGGCGCATCGAGGCTATCCACCGAAATGCTGACATGGTTGAGCCCCGCCGCCTGCAGGTCGCGGTAATAGTCACTGTCGCGCACCAGGGCATTGGTGTTGAAGCTGATCACCCCGAACCTGCCGGTGGCGCGCGCCGACGCCACCAACGCGGGCAGCTCCGGATGCAGCGTCGGCTCGCCGATGCCTTGCAGGATCAGCGCATCGGCCGGCGGCGCATTGTCCAGGATGGCGGCAAGACGCTTCGCCGGCATGTGGGCGTTGCGCCAGTTCCCCGCCACCATGCCCAACGTGCGCTGACACCCGGCGCAGTGCAGGTTGCAGCCGGTGGTGATCTCGATCTGCAGCCGGCGCAGCCGGGCCGGCACGACGAACGGATTGCTCGCATGAACCGACATCGGCGGCATAATGCGGCCGGAACATTGACCAATCGTCACCGCGGCGCCGGCGCCGTGGGTGCAGGTTCACACTCGCCCTCGGCCGGCTGGCCAAAATGCCGCAGCACCTCGCGATCCATGCCATGTAGCGAATCTTGCATCCGCCTGGCAACGTTGCTAGCAATTGCTAGCAACAAGCCATTGTGAGGAAGCAGACATGCCGAGCTTGTTGATCCGAAATGTGGACGCGGCCTTGCACGCCCGACTGAAGGAGCGTGCGGCAGCGCATCACCGCTCACTCGAGGAGGAGGTGCGCGATCTGTTGCGCACCGCTACCTCCCGCCAGGCGCGCGAGGAGAACGTGGTTGACGTAGCGCAACGTCTGTTTGGCCCGAAGCACGGCGTGGACCTCGAGATTCCGCCGCGTGGGAGTGCGCTTCAACGCAAGCCGCCGGATTTCTCCGAGCCAGATAACGAGCGGTGATACTGCTCGATACCAATGTGATCTCCGAACTGATCCGGAGCCAACCGGAACCGACGGTGACGGCCTTTCTGCGCCGTCAACCGCCGCAGACACTGTTCACTGCCGCGGTATGCGAAGCCGAAATCCGCTACGGCCTGGCCCGCATGCCGTCGGGACGGCGGCGGAATGATCTTGCGGGGCGGGTCACGGTGTTCCTCGCGACCGCATTTGTCGGCCGCATCATGGCCTTCGATTCGGCCGCTGCGGCGCTCTACGGGGCGATCCGTGCGGCACGCGAAGCAGCCGGCAAACCGATCGCCGTGCAGGATGCGATGATTGCCGCAACGGCGCGCGCCTACGGCTTGGCCCTCGCGACACGCGATGGCGATGACTTTGTCGGATGTAGCGTGCGGATTGTGGACCCTTGGTCCGCGGAGTGACGTCATGTGGAAGGCGGGAAAGTCTCAGCGTGGCTCATCCCGCATACGCCTGATTTCAGTTGCGGGCAGGGCACCTCCGCCATTTGCCGATTATCGCAGTTCGCCGCCATCCATGTCGCAGAATTCAAGACTTACGCGTTGAATGCAAACCTTTGATTTCACGGTTTTTTATGTAGAAGTCCAGTGTAGCACACCCATGGCAGGTAGTTTCTCGAAGATGGCAGCGTAGTGGTAGGACGGCAGTTCGATGCCGAGGAATGGCCGCAGCCTGGCCGAACCGACAGCGGCTGTGACCTTCTCAGGAGTCATGCACAACTCTACGCGCTGAACATTCCGCCGCGTCAGTTGGAGCAGCGGCTCGCCGAGCTACCACGCAAGCAGGAGAGCGTGGCCTATTGCCGAGGCCCTTACTGCGTCCTCTCGTTCGAAGCGGTAGCGGCCTTGCGCGCGCATGGTTTCAACGTGCGTCGGTTCGAAGATGGTTTTCCTGAGTGGAAAGCGGCTGGCTTACCGATTGAGACGGCAGCCTGATGGTCGCATCCCTCGATCGAGAGGGATCACGGCTTCTGGGCAAGGGAGGGATAACAAGATGGGCAGCACAAGTGAGGGCGGGTGCCTGTGCGGAGCGGTGCGATTTGTAGCTATCGGTCAACCGACAGGGACGGCCTGGTGCCATTGTCATAGCTGTCGCAGGCATAGCGGTGCGCCTGTCTCTGTGTTCGTAGCATTCAGGCGTGACACTTATACGGTCACCAAAGGCGAGATAACGAAGTTCAGTTCGTCGCCCGGCAGGTTGCGCGGATTCTGCGCAAGGTGCGGGTCCACTTTGACATGCGAAGGTGAAACCTCGACTGAAATGCACTTTCATATCGGCGCGTTCGATGAAGCTGCCCGATTTGAGCCAACGAGGCACATATTTCCGGAAGAACGCTTGCCGTGGCTACATTTGGCCGACGGCCCCTGATCACTTATTTCATCCTCGGGCGTTACGGGCAACTGCGGCGGTATTTCTATATGTGTGTGGTTACCAAATATAGGGCTCGCAATTCGACTTGGAATCACAGAGAAATCCGTCAACACATTCCAAGATCAACATCTTACGCTGCCGCTACTCCAGCGACCCTGCTCCAACCCCAGCCTACACCAGCCGCGCCTGCCTTACCGCCGCAGCGATGAACCCGGCGAACAGCGGATGCGGATCGAAAGGCTTCGACTTCAGCTCCGGATGATACTGCACCCCGACGAACCACGGATGCGAGGGCAGCTCGATGATCTCCGGCAGCACGCCGTCAGGCGACATGCCGCAGAACCGCATGCCGGTCCGCTCCAGGCATTCCTTGTAATGCACGTTCACCTCGTAGCGGTGTCGGTGCCGTTCCTCGATTCGCGTCGCGCCGCCATACAGCTCGGACACCAGCGACCCGGGGCTCAGCACTGCCGGATACGCACCCAGCCGCATGGTGCCGCCGAGATCGCCGCCCTCCATGCGCCGTTCCATCTCGTTGCCGCGCGCCCATTCGGTGAGCAGCCCGACCACCGGCACGTCGCACGGCCCGAACTCGGTGGATGACGCGCAGCGCAGTCCCGCCAGGTTCCTCGCCGCCTCGATCACTGCCATCTGCATGCCGAAGCAGATGCCGAAGAACGGCACGTTGCGCTCGCGCGCGAACCGCACCGCCTCGATCTTGCCCGGCGTGCCGCGTTCGCCGAAGCCGCCCGGCACCAGGATGCCGTTCACCTCCTCGAGCCGATGCACCGCGCCGTCGCGCTCGAATATCTCGCTGTCCACCCAGTCCAGGTGCACCTTCACCCGGTTGGCGACCCCGCCATGCGCCAGCGCCTCGGCCAGCGACTTATAGCTGTCGAGCAGGTTGGTGTACTTGCCGACGACGGCAATCCGCACCTCGCCCTCCGGCGCGCGGATCGCATCGACGATGTCCTGCCAGCGCGACAGATCCGGCTCGCCCTCAGCCGGCAAATCGAAATGCCGCAGCACTTCGCGATCCATACCCTCGCCGTGGTAGCTGATCGGCACCGCATAAATCGTATCGACGTCGAGCGCGGCGATCACCGCCTGCGGCCGCACATTGCAGAACAGCGCGATCTTGCGGCGTTCGTTCTCCGGGATCGGCCGGTCGCAGCGGCACAGCAGCATCTGCGGCTGGATGCCGACATTCAGCAGCTCCTTCACCGAGTGCTGCGTCGGTTTGGTCTTCAATTCGCCGGCGGATGGAATGTACGGCACCAAGGTCAGATGCACGAACATCGCCCGCTCCGGCCCAAGCTCATTGCCTAGCTGCCGGATGGCTTCCAGGAACGGCAGGCTTTCGATGTCGCCGACCGTGCCGCCGATTTCCACCAGCACGAAGTCGAAGTCTCGCGTGTCGTGGACGATGGCTTCCTTGATCGCGTCGGTGATGTGCGGGATCACCTGGACGGTGGCGCCAAGGTAGTCACCACGGCGCTCCTTGGCGATCACCTCAGCATAGATGCGCCCGGTGGTGGCATTGTCGAAGCGGTTGGCCGGGACGCCGGTAAAGCGCTCGTAGTGCCCAAGGTCCAGGTCGGTCTCAGCGCCATCGTCGGTTACGTAGACCTCGCCGTGCTGGTAGGGGCTCATCGTGCCGGGATCGACGTTCAGGTACGGGTCGAGCTTGCGCAGCCGCACGGAAAAGCCGCGCGTTTGCAGCAGCGCGCCAAGCGCCGCCGAAGCAATTCCCTTGCCGAGGGAGGAGACCACGCCGCCGGTGATGAACACGTACCGCGTCATGGGCGACCAGTATATCGACCCGAATCGGGCCGGGGGAAGCCCGCACGCGCGGCATCACTCATGCGTCACGCGCGGGCGGTCAGTTGGTGGGCACCGCAGGGCCCTTTGGCACGGCGGGCGCCGCCGGTGCGGGTGCCGGCGCCTGCGTCTTTGACGGCGGCCCGCTCGGGAGCGTCGTGGCTGGACCGGGAATCGCCGAGGTGGGTGGGGTCTCCAGCAGCGTTCCGCCAACACCTGTGGTGCCGCGGTTCATCAGCGCCAGTGTCAGCGACAGCAGCATGAATATCGTCGCCAGGATGGCGGTCAGCCGCGTGAGCAGGTTGGCCGTCCCGCGGCCGGACATGAAAGCGCCCATCCCCTGCGAGCTGCCGATGCCCAGCCCGCCGCCCTCGCTGCGCTGAATCAACACGACACCGATCAGCGCCAGCGTGACGAACAGGTGGATAATCAGCAGAACCGTAATCATGCAAAAGTCCTTCGGGCGAGCGGCGCCCCCTTCCCAACCCTCCCCCACTTTGCGGCAGAAGGGACACGGTACGCGGCGCGCCGCCCCCTCTCCCGTGCAGCGGGGGAGGGTTGGGGAGAGGGTGCCGCGGCAGCATCTACCCCCCCTGCGCCGCCCGGGCAATCGCCAGGAAATCCTCCGGCATCAGGCTGGCGCCGCCGATCAGCCCGCCGCCGACATGCGGCACCGACAGCAGCGAGGCGGCATTCGCCGGCCGCATCGAGCCACCATACAGGACGCGAATCCCCTGCCCCGCATCGCCGAACTGCCGCACCAGCTCCTCGCGGATGAACGCGTGCATCATCGCCACGTCCTGTTCGGTGGCGGTCTTGCCGGTGCCAATCGCCCACACCGGCTCATACGCCACCACGCCTGAGAATGGCTTCGGCAGGCTGCCGGCAAGCTGCCAGCCAACTACCTCGGTCTCCTGGCCGCCGACCCGTTGCTCTTCCGTCTCGCCGACGCAGACGATCGGCGTCAGCCCCGCCTCGACCGCCGCCAGCACCTTCTCGCGCACCAGTTCGTCGGTCTCGCCATGGTTCTGGCGGCGCTCGGAATGTCCCAGGATGACCCAGGTGGCGCCGGCATCGCGCAGCATTGGCGCGGAAATGTCGCCGGTATGCGCGCCCTGCTTCGCCTGGTGGCAGTCCTGCCCGCCAATCGCGACTGCTGAACCCGCCAACGCCTGCGCCACGGCGGCGATATGCACGAAAGGCGGACAGACCAGCAGTTCGCACGCCAGGCCGGCGGCGCCGGTCGCCACACCGCTCGCCAGTGCCACCGCGTCGGCGGCGAGCCCGTGCATCTTCCAGTTGCCGGCGATCAGTTGCGGCATGGCACTTCCTCCTGTCGGATGGGGCCCATTGAGCCGTGGCGGCGCGGCGAACGCAAACCGCAGTGCCCACGCTGGCTAACCCAGCCCCGCACTCGTATATGCTGGCGCCAGTGCCGCACAGGATATTGCCTGCATGATCACTGCCTTCCGCCGCGTGCTCGACACCTGGGTTGCCCGCGGCTTCTTCCTGATCATGGTGCTCGCCTTTGTCACCTGGGGCGTCGGCGACGTCGTTCGCAATATCGGCAGCTCCACCTGGGTCGCCAAGGTCGATGGCCAGACGATCGAAGGCGCTCAGCTTCAGGAGGCCTATCAGCGCGCGATGGCACAGGATTCGCGCAACCTGCCCGCCGGCCAGGACCCCACACCGGAGGAGCGCCACACAGTGGCCAGGCAAGCCTTGCAGCAGTTGATCGCCCAGGCGGCACTCGGCAGGGAACTCCAGCGGCTGCACATCGTCGCGCCGGATCAGGCGGTGCAGCAGAGCATCTTCGCCATGCCGGCATTCCAAGGCCCGAACGGCCAGTTCGACAGGCAGACCTTCGATGCCGCGCTACGCACCAACGGCCTCAGTGAGCCGCGTTTCCTCGACATGATGCGAAACGACCTGGCACAGCGGCAGTTGATCGAAGCGGTCGGCGCCGGCGCGGCGACACCGGAAGTGCTGTTGCATCCGCTGTTCGAAGGCCAGTTCGAGAAACGGTCGGCCGACATGGTGGAATTTCCGTTCGCCGCCGCCCCGCAGCCGCCAGCGCCATCCGACGCCGAATTGCAGCGCTGGTACGACAATCACCCTGACCAGTATTCGAGCCCCGAATACCGCAAGATCAAGGCGATCGTGCTCTCGCCTGAGACATTGGGGAAATCCATCCCAATCACCGATGCGGATCTGCAAGCCGCCTACGATCAGCGCAAGGCGGAGTTCGTGAAGCCGGAGAAGCGTTCGGCCGAGGTCGTCTCGGTGCCGGATGAGGCAAAGGCGAGGACGCTGGCCGCCACCTGGCAGGCCGGCGCCGACTGGGCCGCCATGCAGAAAGCCGCACAGGATGCCGGCGGTTCGGCGGTCGAGCTGAACGATGCCGCAGAACGGGAATTCCCCGATCCGGCACTTGGGAAAACGGTATTCGCCGCCGTCCCGGACACTGTTGCCGCCCCGGCCAAGGGCGCACTGGGTTGGCATGTCGTGCGCGTCACCAGCGTCACGCCCGGCAGCGTTCGCAGCTTCGATGACGTGAAGGATTCGCTGCACAATCAGTTGCTAGCGAGCAAGGCCGCCGACCTGATGTATGATCGCGCCAACAAGGTGGACAACGTGTTGGGTACCGGCGCCAGCCTGGACGAATTGCCAAGCGACCTCGGACTGGTCGGCATCGCGGGCACGCTCGATGCTCAGGGGACCACTCCTGATGGCGTGCCGGCACCGATTCCTGGCCCGGCCGAGCTGAAGGCCGCGATCATCAAGGCGGCATTCACCACCCAGAAGGGCGATCCAGCGCAGCTTGTCGAAGTGCAGACGCCATCGACCGGCGGATCGGCATATTATGCGCTCAGCGTCGAGGCGGTGTTGCCGCCCGCGGTCAAGCCGTTCGATGCGGTGAAGGCTCAGGTCGCGGCGGACTGGACGCGTGACGCTGAGCAGCATTACCAGGAAGTTGCCGCGGCGAAGCTTCTGACCGCGGTAAAGGGCGGCCAGTCGCTGGCCGACGCGGCCGCCGTCGCCGGTGTAACCGTCCGGCGAACGCCGCTGGTCACCCGGGGGGCTGAAGTGGAAGGCATGCCACCGCAACTCGAGCAGGTGCTGTTCGGCCTGAAAAAGGGCGAGCCGACAATGGTGGAGTCCAACGACGAGTACATCGTCGCCGTGCCGGCCGAAATCGTCGATACCGACCCGAAGGCCGATCCGACCGGCTATGCCCAGGTAAAGGCGGTGGTGGCACGTTCGATCAGCAACGACCTCGCCGACGTGTTCGCCGGCGCCCTGCGTGAGCGCGCCAAGCCGGAGATCAATCAGGCCGTTCTCGACAGCGTCACGGGTCAACCATGAACGTCGCGGTCCCCCCTGGTTTTGCTGCTTTCAGTGCCACCTATGCGGCGGGCCGCGGCACGCTGGTGTGGCGGCACGGCGTGGCGGACCTCGAAACGCCGGTCGCCGCCTTTCTCAAGCTGGCGCACGGCAAGCCATATTCATTTCTGCTGGAGAGCGTCGAGGGTGGCGCCGCGCGCGGACGCTATTCCATCATCGGCATGGAACCGGACCTGGTTTGGCGCTGCCGTGACGGTCGTGCCGAACTCAATCGCGATGCCCGATCCGCGCCACACGCCTTCGTCACGGATGAGCGTCCGGCGTTGGACAGCCTGCGTGCGTTGATCGGTGAAACCCGCATGGATGTGCCGGGAAACCTGCCGCCGATGGCCGGCGGTCTGGTCGGCTATCTCGGCTACGACATGGTGCGGCTGATGGAGGTGCTGCCGGCGAAGAATCGCGACGTACTTGGTGTGCCCGACGCGTTGCTGATTCGCCCGACCCTGTTCGTCATCTTCGACAATGTGAATGACGAACTGACGCTGGCCGCACCGGTGTATCCGCGCGCGGATATCTCCGCCGAATCCGCATGGGAAGCGGCACAGGCGCGGCTGGATGAAGCCGGTGCCGCATTGGATCGTCCGTTGCCGCACCCCGCGCCACCGGTTTCCCTGCCCGAACTGCCGGCGCCCGCGTCCAACTTCACGCAACAGGAATTCCAGGCGGCGGTGCTGAAGGCGAAGGAGTACATCGCCGCCGGTGACGCGTTCCAGATCGTGCCCAGCCAGCGGTTCTCGGTGCCGTTCGCGCTACCGCCGTTCGCGCTGTATCGCGCGCTGCGACGGATCAATCCCGCGCCGTTCCTGTTCTTCCTGGATTTCGGCGGCTTCGCGGTAGTCGGATCCAGTCCGGAAATCCTGGTACGCCTGCGCGATGGCATCGTGACGCTCCGACCGCTTGCCGGCACGCGTCGTCGCGGCGCAACGCATGATGAGGACCAGGCATTGGAAGCCGAACTGCTCGGCGATCCGAAGGAACGCGCCGAACATCTCATGCTGCTCGATCTCGGTCGCAACGATGTCGGCCGCGTGGCAGAACTCGGCAGCGTCAAGGTGACGGAAAGCTTCGTGGTCGAACGCTTCAGCCACGTCATGCACATCTCGTCCAACGTGGAGGGCAAGCTGCGCGAGGGTCTCGACGCACTGGATGCGCTGATCGCCGGTTTCCCCGCCGGCACGCTGTCCGGCGCGCCCAAGGTGCGCGCCATGGAGATCATCGAGGAACTGGAACCGTCACGCCGCGGCATCTACGCCGGCTGCATCGGCTACTTCGCGGCCAATGGCACGATGGATACCTGCATCGGCTTGCGCACAGCCCTGGTGAAGGATGGCACGATGTACGTGCAGGCCGGCGGTGGCGTGGTGGCGGATTCCGATCCGGAATTCGAATATGAAGAAACCCGCCAGAAGGCGCGTGCCCTGCTGCGCGCCGCGGAGGAGGCGGTGCGGTTCGCCGCAGGCAAGCTGGCACGCTGATCTGCGCGATGCGATGAACCGGCGCCGGCGCGGTCAGCAGGGCGATCGCTTGAATGAATCAGGATCAGGGCTCTGCCCTGAAACCCGCCAGGAGGCTTTGCCTCCTGGACCTCCAGCAAAGGCAGTCGCCTTTGCAATCCCATCCTTTTCGACCGGTGGGGGTGGGGATAGCAGCGCATGGCGCTGGCCATGCTCTGCTATCCCCACCCCCACCGGTCGAAAGTGAAAGGTTCCAAGGGCGTCGCCCTTGGCGGGAGCCCAGAGGGCAGCGCCCTCTGGTGGGGCTCGGGGCGAAGCCCCGACCTGCGTCATTCAAGCGATGGCCCTGGCGGTCAGCCGCGCAGCTTGACGCGACGGCCGCACTGACCGAACGTGATTCGGCCTCGCTGCATCGGCTTCATGCGAGGCCATGCGGCACATTGTATCATCGGCACATGAACCTCGACGCCATACCGATCGGAATCAGTCCGCCCGACGATGTGAATGTCGTGATCGAGGTCGCCATCGGAGGCGAGCCGATCAAATACGAAATGAACAAGGCCGCCGGCACCCTGTTCGTCGATCGATTCCTCTACACGCCGATGCGCTATCCGGGCAATTACGGGTTCATTCCGCACACCCTCTCTGACGATGGCGATCCGATCGACGTGCTGGTTGCCAACACTCGCCCGATCCTTGCCGGCGCCGTAATCAACGTCCGCCCGATCGGCGTGCTGAAGATGACGGATGACAGTGGTGGCGACGAAAAGATCGTCGCCGTGCCGTCGCCTAAACTCACCCAGCGCTACCTGCATGTGCACGATTACTCCGACATGCCGCAGATCACGCTGCAGCAGATCCAGCACTTCTTCGAGCACTACAAGGACCTCGAGCCCGGCAAATGGGTCAAGGTCGAAGGCTGGGGCGACGCCGCGGAGGCGCGGCGCTACATCGCCGAGGCGATCGCCCGGGCGAAATAGCGGCCATGTCAATCAGCCCGCGGGCTGGATGGGCTCTGCCATCACCGTCATCCGTCACCGTGTCAGCGCCACCACCATGCGCGCCGCGGCCGCCGCGATCCGCGCAACGGCATCGACATCCACTGCCTGCGGCCAGCGGTCTTGCGGCAGATGGAACAGCGGATTGCTGCCAACCAACGTGACGTAGCGCCCGCCGGCGCGGTGGATATCGCGCGTCTCGCCACTTGGCACCTGCGTCGCGGGCACAATCGCGTCCGGCCTCTGTCCGGCGATCGCAAGTTTCCCCGCAGCCAGTGCGCGCAATGCATCGTCCGCCGACATTACGGACAATGTGCCGCCGGCAGCACCCAGGTTCGCGCCCCAATGCAACCACACGGCGCCGCCCTGCGCGACCGGGCGGTCCCAACCAGGCCGCCGCGCCACGAAATCATCCAGTCCCAGATGGCCCAACTCGTGCCCGCTGTTGGCCGTCAGCAAGACATCCACGGCCGGCGGCTCAGCGAGCAGTGCGCGCAACGTTTCCAGCCAGCATACCAAACCGCCGCCGCGTTCCGCGGTGGACTGCCACCAGGAACTGCGCGGGGTCATCACGACAACCGGCGGGCCCGCGCCGCCACGCCCGGACAATGCGACGACGAGGTTGCGGGCGGTTGCCGGCGTGCAGCGATAGTCAGCGATCACTCGGGCCGCGCTGCCACGCGCCGCCGCGCCAAGCACCTCGTCGCGGGCCTTGCTGCTCACGTGAATCGCCGGCGCACCATACGGATCGCGAAACTGCTCGGCGTTCAGCAGGCCCAATCCGTTATGCGCTCCGCGACACACGATGACGAGCGCACGATGCGACGCAGCGCGACGCAGCGTGCGATACTCGCCGCTGTACACCGCCTGTGGCGACAGTTCGGCCACCCCGATCGCGGCGTCGCCACCCGCCGGGCCGAGCGCACCGGTGATGCCGTCGGCACCGGTCGGCGGCGCATCGAACACCGGCACCGCATCGATACGAATCCCATCCTGTTCCAGCCAGGCATCGACCGGATCGATCCGCGCGAGCGCGAACGCCTCGCTGGCAACCTGTGCGCCGAGCAGTGCGGCCTCGTGAGCCAGCCACGCGGCGCCTGCCTCGTCACCCGCTGTGGCGGTGCGATGGGTGCCCTGCGCATCCCACGCGCGCAGCCATTTCGCCGCGCGCTCTGCCGGGCTATTCACGCTCCGCCCGTGGGCGCTTGCCAATCAGAGTGCTCCAACGCCTGGGCAGCATCGCGGTGTTCCGTGCCGGCTGATCGGCGACTATACCGCCCGGCGGTTAATCGCCCAAAGGAGGCGCAAGATGCGCATCAAGGTGGGATCAGAGGACCACAAGGAGCTGTTCTGTCGGCAGTTCGTGGAGACGCACGAACTCTATGATCCGGCGACTCTGCCCTGGCCCGAACTGCACGACGCCCAGCTCAACCGCCTGCGCTCGGTGCCGTTCTGGCAGGAGGTGTACCACACCGAGCGGCGCGCCGGCGCCATCGTCGCCGCCTTTACGCCGACGGTGCAGGATCCCCTCGTGCGTCAAGCCGTTGCCCTGCAAGGCGAGGAGGAAGCGCGCCACGCCCGGCTGCTGCGTGTGATGATCGATCGCTACGGGCTCGACGCCACCGAGCAGCCGCTTGAACAGTTCCCGGCGAACCTGGAAACCGCCTTCATCGACTTCGGCTTCGGTGAATGCATGGACAGCTTCCTGGGCTTCGGCGCCTTCAAGACGGCGCGCCAGTCTGAGTTCCTGCCCGAAGCGATGTTCGAGATCTTTGACGTGCTGATGCACGAGGAGACGCGCCACATCGTGTTCTTTATCAATTACATGGCCTGGCGCGAGGTGCAGCGCGGCCGTGGTGCGGCGCCGCTGCGGGCACTGACGTCAGCATGGTACTACGGCCGCGCGCTCAGACGCCTGCTTGGCATGGTCCGCCGTGGCAAGGATTCCAACGACGGCCGCGACTTCGCCATCACCGAAGCCAACATGTTCCTCGAAGGCTTCAGCTTTCGTCGCTTCGTGGAGGATTGCTATCGCGAGAACGCCCGCCGCATGAGCGAATTCGACCCCGAGTTGCTGCAGCCACGTCTGCTGCCGGCGATTGCCGACAAGGCGGTAGCCGGATTGCGTTTCTGGGAACGGCGGCGCCCCCGCCGACCGCTGCCACAATGAGGCCGTGCCGCAGCGGTCAGTTGAGCCCCACCGGCAGCCTATCGCGAACCAGCCGATGCAACGCCAGGCTGACCAGCAGAATCACCGCAATCGTGAACACCGACAGCGCCGCGACAACCTCGAGCTGACCCAAATCGTTCAGTCGGAAGATCGCCACCGCAATCGTTTCAGTACCACCGGTATAAAGCAGGATCGTCGCACTCAGTTCCGTCAGCGCCGGCACGAACACCAGCAAAAAGCCGACCAGCAGCCCTGGTCGCATCAGCGGCAACATGATCGCGCGCATGGTGGTGAACCAGCCGGCGCCGATGATGCGCGCCGCTTCCTCCAGTGAGCGGTCGATCTGCGCCAGGCTGGCCTGTGCGCTGCGCACCGCCAACGGCAGGAACCGCGCGATGTAAGCCGCCAACAGGATCCAGATGGTGCCATAGATCGGCAGCGGCGGACGAATGAAGGCCTGCAGCATGCCGACCGCCATAACGGTGCCTGGCAGACCCAGCGGCAGGATAGCCAGATAGTCCAGCAGCCGCCGCCCCGGCACACTGGTGCGCTGATCGATGTAGGCAATCAGCAGGCCAAGCGTCCCGCCGATCACTGCGGCCGCGATCGCCAGTTGGAAGCTGTTGCGGATGCCGCGCAGCGCGATCTGGTTGTCGAACAACGCCGTCGCATAATTCGCCAGCGTCAGGTTCGCCGGCGTCAGTGGCGCGGTCCAGTCGCGGCTGATCGAGGCAACCGCGAGCACCGACAGCGGCGCCACCGTCGCCACGGTGACCACGATCAGGCACAGCACGAGCAGTGGCCATCGCCACGCACCGAGCTGCCAGCGTTGCAGCCGGCTGCCGCGCCCGCTCACCGTCACGTACGACCGCCGCTCCAGATAGCCGCGCTGCACCACCAGCGCCGCGACGGTCAGCACGGCCAGGATGAGCGATAGCGCCGACGCATCTGCCCAGCGCGGCGGATAGGCGCCGAGTACGCCATAGATGCGCGTCGGCAGGAACACCAGCTGCGCGGGCAAGCCGAGTATTGCCTGCGGTCCGAACAGCGCCATGGCATCAACCGCCGCCAACAGCGCGCCGCCGGTAATGGCAGGAGCGATCAGCGGCAGCGTGATCCGCAGCGTCACGGCACGCGGCCTCGCGCCAAGGATCTGCGCCGCCTCTTCGAGTGGCGCGTCGAGCGACGCCAGTGCGCTCTCGGTCAGGAAGAACGGAAATGCCATCACGTGCAGTCCGATCACGAAGATCACGCCACCCAGACTGAACACATCGAACGGGCCGCGCGACGTTTCAAACAGCCACGCAAGCAGCCGGTTGACATAGCCCGCCTGCGGACCGAGCAGAATGATGTAGGCCAGCGCTGAAAGATATGGTGGCGTGATGTAGGCCAGCGCGACCAGCGCGCGAATTACGCCGCGCAGCTTCATGTCGGTGCGTGCCACCGCCCAGGCGAGCGGCACGCCCAGCACAACGCCAAGCGCAGCGGTGCCGACGCCGAGTGTCAGCGTGTTGACCAATGGCAGCAGATTGTCCGCTCGCGCGACGGCGTGCAGCAGCGGCGTGAGGCTGAGCGCGTGTGGTGCTCCCAGCGCACCCAACAGCAGCCACGTCAGGGGCCAGCCCACCAGCAACAGAAGTAACGCCACCGCCGGCACCAACACCGGCGCGGCGGAATAATCGCGTCCGGCGAACCCGCTCAGACGCCCCATTCGCCGCCAAAGATGTCGGTCATGCGCTGCAGGATGTCGCTGCGCTGCTTCTGGTATTCGCCGTAATCGATGGTCAGCAGCTTCAAACTTCCCAGCGGCGGATTGCCCTTTGGCGGCGCCAGGTCGGTGCGGCTCGAGTATTTGCCGCCATCGACCAGCAGCTTCTGGCCGGCCTCGCCCATCCACCAGTCGTAGAACAGCATCGCCGCATCCGGTCGCGCGCTCTTCGACACCAGCCCCACGCCACCGGGTTCGGTCGGCACGCCGACATCCGGAAACAAGTAGTCGGTCGGCTTGCCTTGCAGCTTGGATCGCCAGGCGATGTTGTCGTTGGTCGCAAAGGCACAGCCACGCTCGCCGCTCTCCAGCACTTGCGTCGCAAGCTGCGGCGTCTGCACGCGCAACGGCTTGTTGTCGGCGAGCTGCTTCAGCAGGTCCCAGCCGAAATACTTCGCCAACGTGTAAAGCCGCGGCGCTCCATCGCCGTTCTCCGATGAGAAGAACACCAGCCGCCCCTTGAAACGTGGCGTCGCCAGATCCTCCCACGATCGCGGCGGGGCAGCACCAAATTCCTTCGTGTCGAACTGGATCACACATTGCGTCAGCCGATCAGCCACCCATGCATAATCGGGATCGTGGAGACCAGCCGGCACGCTCGTCGTGGCAGCGGAACGATATGGCCGCAGCAACCCGTGCTGCTTCATCACCAGGAACGCGCCAAGATCGGAGGCATCGATCACATCGGCCTGCATCCTGCCCGCATCCGCCTCGGCCAGCGACTTGCCGGTGACATCGGCAGAACCCCCGCGATAATACTCAACCTTGATACCGTATTTCGCGGTGAACGCGCCGATGATGGCATCGACCAGCTTGGTGTCCAGGCTGGTGTAGAGCATCACCCGGCCCTGCGCCTTCGCCTTGTCGATGTCCGGCTGTTGCGCGTTTGCGCCGGCCGACAGCAGTGGCGCCGAGACCAACCCACCCAGTACGGCGCGGCGCGTTGTGTGGCGCATGCGGACCCTCCTCCCTGGTTGGCGCGCAGCTTCTGGCCTAGGCTCGGCGCGCGCAAGGGAGGAATTTGCCATGGAGAACCGGCTGAAACGCAAGCTTGCCGATGGCGCACTGTTCGACCACGAACTGCAGACCGAACTGGTGCGACTGGGGGCCCGCTACCTGACGGCCGGCCACGACGAGAGCTATCTGCTGCGTGGTGCGCGCGGCGATGTCGAGCGCATGCGCACGATTCCGGTACCGCATCTCTGAAGGAGGGCGCAATGTTCGCCTACGTTGGCGGCTACACCACGAAAGACCGCGACGGTCGCGGCGACGGCATCCATGTCTATCGCATCGACACAGCCAACGGCGCATGGACGCATGTGCAGCACGTTGCGGGCGAGGAAAACCCGTCGCTGTTCACGCTGCGCCCCGACAACCGCGTGCTGTATTCGGTGCATGGCGCGCTGACGCACGTCTCCGCGTTCAGCGTCGATCCGGCGAGCGGGCATCTGAACCTGCTGAACCGCCAGGAGTCCGGCGGCACCAATCCGGTCGATGCTGCGCTCGATCCGACCAACCGGTTCCTGGTCGTGCCGAACTATTCCAGCGGCAGTGTCGCGGTGCTGCCGCTGGGCGAGGACGGCGCACTGCATCCGGTGGCGCAGGTGGTCGACCTGCCAGGCAAGCCGGGACCCGATCCGGCACAGCAGAGTTCCTCGCATCCCCACGCCGTGATCTTCGATCCGTCAGGCCGGTTTGTCGTCGTGCCGGACAAGGGATTCGACTGTACCTTCATCTTCCATTTCGACAATGGCCGCCTGGCGCTTCAGCAGACCATGCCGTCACGTCCCGGCGCGGCGCCGAGACATTGCATCTTCCATCCGACACTGCCGGTGCTTTACGTCAACAACGAGCTGGATTCCACGGTCACCGCCTACGGCTGGAATGACGGGCGGATCGATGAGATCGAAGTCGTCGCCACCCTGCCCGAGGGCGAAACCGGCAAGAACACCACAGCCGAGATCGGTGTCGCACCCGACGGCCGGTTTCTCTACGTGTCGAACCGCGGGCACGACAGCGTCGCGGTCTTCGCCGTCGCACAGGACAGCGGCCGGCTGAGCTTCTTCGGCTGCGAACCGACCGGCGGCAGGCGACCGCGCTTCTTCTCGCTGGATCCGGCAGGCGAATTTCTCTACGCGGCCAACCAGGAAGCCGACAACATCGTCGCCTTCACAGTGGACAAGGCCAGCGGCATGCTGACCCGCACGATGTACGAGGTCCGTGTCGGCAGCCCTTCGGCGATCAGCTTCGTGCCATAGCGCTGCGCTGGCAGCGCGACGCGTCCGGTCAATGACACCGGCATGGCCCGACTGTCATTGCGAGGAGCGCAGCAACGAAGCAATCTCCCACCAGTGAGTCACCGGAAGATCGAGCGCGCACCGCAGCCCAACGGGCAGGGGATTGCTTCGTCGCTGCGCTCCTCGCAATGACAGGTGGCGTGGCCGGCCCGATCACCCCACCGCAATATCCAGCCAGCCATGCGGCGTCACCGCCGCGCGATTGCCAGGCCGCAGCAGCACCGTTGTCATCGCCGACTCGACGATTGCCGGACCGGCAATTGCCTGCCCCGGCGCCAGCGCATCGAACTCGAACACCTTCACGTCGGTCCAGCCACGCAGCCAAATGCGCCGTTCGCCACACGGCGCAGCATCGGCCCGCGCGGCCAGCACCGGCTCCTGTGGCACACCAGTCAGCACGCCGATCACCGCGACCCGTGCATTCACCAGCGCCGCGCCCTGCTCGCGCAATGCGTTGGTATAGAGTTCCTCGTGGCGGTTGTGGAACCGCTCGACGATCCGCGGCAGCGGATCGGCAGCAGCCTTGGAACAGTATCCATCCTGTCATCGGCGGAGACGTTCGGTTCATCCCCTGGATGGCGCCCAAATGCCATTCCGTGTCGATCTCACGAACGTTGATTACTCTCCTGCCTTCAATGTCAGGACCCTGAGGTTCTCGACGCCCGTCAGTCCTCGAAAGAGGACAAGCGAGAGCCTCGGAAGTCGCGTTGCGACGCTTCGAAATCGTCTCGGGGCCTCGCCGTGTTTTGCTTCCCGGGAGAAACTATACCCTGCCTCCGGGAGAAGCCGAAAATCGCGCTTGCCAAACGGCCGGAACGCGATTTTACCGTCCGCATGATCCGCCGCGGCTTCCTGGACGCCGAATTGCGCAAGGACCTGACCGAGTTGGCTCGGGACGGGTCTGCCGCCCATCGTTTGGCCCGGCGCGCCAATGCGCTGGTGCTGCTGGACGACGGCATGAGCTGCGAAGCCATCGCGACGGTCCTGTTGCTGGACGACGACACGATCCGCAGCTGGTATCGGCTGTACCAGGAAGACGGGATCGAGGGCCTGGCGAGCTTCGGCTATGAGGGCGGCGCCTGCCGCCTGAACGAAGAGCAGCGGGACAAGCTGAAGGCCTGGATCAGCGATACGCTGCCGCGGACCACGCGCGAGGTGGGCGCCTGGATCGAGAAGGAGTGCGGCATCGAATACCAGGGCCGGTCTGGCTTGATCGCGCTGTTACACCGGCTCGGCATGGAACATCGCAAACCAAAAACGGTGTCGCGCAAGCTCGATCCAGAGAAACAGGCTGCATTCATCAAGGCGTATGAGGAGTTGCTGAACCGCCTGGACGCCGATGAAGCAGTGTTGTTCGCCGACGCGGTGCATCCGACGCATGCGGTACGGCCGGTAGGGTGCTGGGCGCCGAAGGACACGCCGATCGCGGTGGCGCAGACCAGCGGGCGGCAACGCCTGAACATTCATGGCGCGATCAACCTGGAGACCGGCCACACCCAGATGCTGGAGGTGGAGACGGTTGATGCAGCCAGCACGATCAGACTGATGATCGCGCTGCTGAGCATGTACCCGCGCAAGCGGGTGATTTATCTGTTCCTGGACAACGCCAGGTACCACCACGCGAAGTTGGTGCAGGCTTGGTTGGCGCGGCCGGGTTGCCGGATCAGGCTCCACTTCATCCCGACCTACTGCCCGCATCTCGACCCGATCGAACGACTCTGGGGCTTGATGCACAAGCACATCACCCACAACACGTGTCATGAAACCTTCCGAGACTTCAGCGGCGCGATCCTGACGTTCCTGCGAGAGGAGGTGCCCAGGAACTGGCGCCTCTACTGCGATGAGGTCACCGACAACTTCCGCATCATCTCGCACGAGGATTTTCGGATTCTGGCGTGAGCGGGGTATACTCGATTTGTAACAGCCCAGGTCATCCTCGCGAAGGGAGCTGTTGACAGGTCACGGGTGAGTACCAGTTAAACGTGTCGATGGCACCGCCCGCCGACCCGTCCGGCCGAGATTACGCCACGCCTGCGGCTGGCGGCGATGCAGTCATTGCCGCATTGCAGGCGGAGATAACCGTGCTTCGCGCTGAGAATTCGGCCCTGACGAAGCGGCTGACGGAATTGGAGCGCCGTCTTGGGCTGAACAGCAGCAACAGCGGCAAGCCACCGTCGAGCGACGGGCTGAAAAAGCCGCCGCGGGTCAGCAGCCTGCGCGAACCGTCAGGCAAGAAGACCGGCGGCCAGAAGGGGCATCCTGGCACGACGCTTTGCCGGGTTGAAAAGCCCGATGCCACGATCGAGCATTATCCAGAAGCCTGCGCTGCGTGCGGTGAGCCTTTGACCACGGCGATGGCGAGCGGCCATGTTTCCCGGCAGGTGTTCGATCTGCCGGAACCGAGGCCGCTGCTCGTTACCGAGCACCGCGCCTATTGCTGCCGTTGCGCGGCCTGCGGCACGCAGACGCGGGCGGCATTTCCCGAGGGCGTTGCCGCGCCGGCGCAATATGGCAAGCGGATCGGCGCATTTGTGCTCTATCTGCTGCACTACCAGTTGCTGCCCGAGAAGCGTCTGGCCGAACTCATGGCACATCTCTTCGGTGTGCATCTGGTCACCGCGACCATCGCCCGGATCAGCCAGGATTGTGCGGGGCGATTCCAGGGCTTTGCCGATGCCGTGCGCGACCACGTCGCGGCGGCACCTGTCAAGCACATGGACGAAACCGGCTTCCGGATTGGCGGCAAGACGCAGTGGCTGCACATCGCCTCGACCATCTGGCTCACTTTCTACCGTGTCTCGCCGCGGCGTGGCAGCCTGCTGGCACATGTCACGGGCATTGTCGTGCACGACCACTGGAAGCCGTACTACACCCTGAAAGGCGTGCTGCACGCGTTGTGCAACGCGCATCATCTGCGCGAACTGAAGGCGCTGGTCGAGATCGAGAAGGAAGACTGGGCGCACAAGATGCAACGCCTGTTACGACGCGCCTGCCACGCAACGAACCTCGCGCGCGAGCGGGGCGTCGCACTGAAGCCGGGTCTGATTGGGCTGATCGAGCGTCGTTACGACCTGATCCTCGCGCAAGGCTTTGTGTTCCATGAGGCACAGCCCACACTGATCCCTGCCGAGGTCAAGGCCAGGCGTCGTGGCCGCCGGCCCCGGCGGGTTGGCCACAACCTCCTGCTGCGCCTCAGCACCCGTAAGCGGGACGTGCTCCGCTTTCTCATCGATCCGTTGGTGCCCTTTACCAACAACCTCGCCGAGCGCGACGGGCGGATGATGAAATTGCGCCAGAAGATCTCCGGCGGATTCCGTTCCGAGCAAGGCGCCAACGAGTTCGCCGTGATACGCTCGCTCCTCTCAACCGCAAGGAAGCAGGGTTGGGACATGCTCATGGCTCTGACCAGCGAACCCGGCCATTTGATCGCCGATCTGCGCGTGGGTTGACCCGTTCGGCTACCTAGCAGCCTGTCGGACTTAACGCGACGCGGAAGCGGGCGGTAGAATCGGCGCACACGATTGGCACTGCCGGCCCCCCGTCTCATGAGCAACTTCCGCCCGACCAACCGCGACATGGACGTCCTGATGCCGCCATCGGTCGATGAGTGGCTGCCGCAACGCCACCTCGCGCGGTTCGTTGTGGAAGTGATCGAGGGACTGGACCTGCGGGCAATGACCGGCAGCTACCGGGGCTCGGGCGAGGCATCCTACCACCCTCGGCTGCTGTTGGGCCTTATCATCTACGGCTACGCGACCGGGGTGTTTTCCAGCCGCAACCTGGAACGGGCGACGCATGATTCGGTGGCGTTCCGCTTCATCGCCGCCAACGAGCATCCCGACCACGACACCATCGCCACGTTCCGCCGCCGCTTCCTGCCGCAGATCGAGGCGCTGTTCGTGCAGGTGCTCGGTGTGGCCCGCGAGATGGGGGTGTTGAAGCTCGGCACGGTGGCGCTGGATGGCACCAAGATCCACGCCAACGCCAGCCGCCACAGCGCGCTGTCGTACGAGCACGCCAGCAAGATCGAGGCACAGTTGAAGGCCGAAGTGGCTGATCTGCTGGGTAAGGCGGAGGCGGCTGATCAGGCGGATGTGCCGGACGGGATGCAGGTTCCCGAGGAACTGGCGCGGCGCGAGAAGCGGCTGGCCGGGATCGCTCGCGCCAAGGCGGTGATCGAGGCGCGGGCGAAGGAACGCCATGCGCGCGAGCGAGCCGAATTTGAGGCCAGGATGGCGGAGCGTGAGGCGAAGGTGACGCAGACAGGCAAGAAGCCCCGCGGTCGCGTACCGCAGCCGCCGATCGAGGGCCCGCTGCCGACCGATCAGGTCAATCTGACGGACGAGGAATCGCGGATCATGCCGGTGGCCGGCGGAGGGTTCGAGCAGTGCTACAACGCCCAGGCAGCGGTGGCAGCGGACAGCCTACTGGTGGTGGCCGCCGATGTGGTGCAGGCGCCGAACGACAAACAGCAGCTTGAGCCGATGCTGGGCAAGCTGGCCGCACTGCCCGGCGAACTGGGCAAGGTTGGCGCGTTGCTTGCCGACAACGGGTATTTCAGCGAGGGCAACGTGAACGCCTGTGCCGACGCCGGGATCGAGCCGGTGATCGCGATGGGGCGTGAAGCGCATCATCCTGCGCTGGCTGAACGTTTCGCAGACGATCCTGCGGCGCCGGTAGACCCCACGCCGGTTGAGGCAATGGGCCATCGGCTCCAGACGAAAGAGGGCAAGAAGCTCTACGCGCTGCGTAAACAAACTCCCGAACCTGTGTTCGGGATCATCAAGTCGGTGCTCGGGTTCCGCCAGTTCCTGCTGCGCGGACTGGACAAGGTGCACGGCGAATGGAACCTCGTGACCATGGCGTGGAACGTGAAACGGATGTTCGCCCTGGCAGGGGCGAACTGAGCCGCATCGCGCCAATCGTGATCCATTTCGGCGTGTTCGCGCGCGGCCAACCTTGCGTTGGAATGGCCCGCGTGAAGTCAAGCGTGAAAGTCGAATCCCTGCTCCGCGTCAAGCGGCGTAGTGGCTGGAAATGCAACGCGCCGACGATGATTTCCTAATTTCCGGCAAATCAACTCCGACAGGCTGCTAGGCAGTAACAAACAATGAAACAAATCGTGCTTGACTTCTATGCCGTGATCAGAGATAATTTTCGGTGACCCTACCCCCGAAGAAACCCCGGAGCGCGGCGAGCGCCCGATGGGCCCGTAGAAAAGGGGAATGTCAGTTCCAACTGGCGCAGCAGAGCATTGGGGGCGCAGAATGAATGCATTGGAGACTTTCGTAGCGACCGTAATCACATGTGAATTGTGCGGATGCGCGACAGTCCACAATGCATTTGGACCGACTGTAAGTGCTGAGCCACTAGCTATACCTAGTATTCCAACGGAAAACTTTGACAAGCGAGAATATCTGGCCTCAATTGTTGTAAACTCATATAATAAATGTAACTCTTTCATTAGCACCATCGTCAAACAGCAGACCAATGTAAACGCCTTTGGAGACATCCTGGCGGGGACGTTATCTGGTTTGGCAACGATCTTCACCCCACTCGCCACCGTGCATGCCCTGACCGGCGCTTCCACCATCGTCACGGGATCGAAGTCTGCTTTGGACTCCGATTTCTGGGACAAGGCATCAGCGGCCAACTTCGGACAGGCAATAAACGCGACCTATTATACCAATATGGGCCAGTATTCGCTGAATCTTCCCAATCAGGATGTGGCGAACCTTATCGTGAATAATGAGATCGCGCACATAACGGCTATACACTCGCAGTGCGCACTCGCTCCCGCCGAAACTGCTATCCAGGCTGCGCTGACGCCACCCGGTTCAGCACAGAACCCCAATCCTGGATTCTCCCAAGGAGGACATCTACCGCCGTTGGCACCACTGGTTGGTAAGCTTCCGACGGAAGCCAACGCTCCAAATGCTAATTTGGACATGCTTATCCCGGGGCGTCTGCCGTGGCGACAGTAACCGAGACTGTATGGCCGAGGCCTTTCCGGAATCATGGCGGAACCTCGCTTGCGGACCGGTCCTGTCCCGTTATGTGCACCGCGAACAACTGGTGAGCACCTTTCCAACCTAAGAGGGAAATCGCCGACGAAATTGGACGAAATCAGAGGAGACACTGAAATGGTCTTGGCAATTTTGGTCGATCCGGAGCCTAATGACTCCAATCAAGGCGCCACATACTCGGGGACAGTGGACGATTCACAGCCATTCGTTCTTGGTAAGGGTGTACCATACCAGGGCCGACGCGGACTGATGAGCGTCACGCGAGATCTGCTGTACGACCCGGATGAATTTCCAAAACTTGGTGCGTGGGCTCACTTGCTCGACTGCACAGCGTACTGTGAATCTAAACGTTCGCACACCTGCATAAATACTTATGACCGAGCGGCATTCACATTTGGATGCCTTCAGTTCGCTGCGCATGTAGCCAACGGTGACTTCGTGCAGTGGTTCCGGGCATTGCTCGGCAGAAGTGATGCAGCCGACGTTTTTCCTGACCTCCGCCTATCCAATGGGCGAATTTGCCACGTCAATAATGACGTGCTTGATCCACTGGAGAGCGACGCATCAACCTCAGGGCTCATGTCATATCTCAATTCTGATGAAGCAAAAGTGGATGCGGCCGAGACGTTGGCGGCAACTCGATTTATCTATTGGATCAATATGGAAGTCGGCGTTCGTGAATCGTTACGTCGAGCAAGGGGATGTAGTATTCCGCAAATTGGCATCCGGACATGCCAATATTTTCCAGCTTGCCAATCGGCCGGACTTCATAGTTGCTGCCATCATCGATATCTATCACCATGGGCGCGGTGGGTCAGAACCGGTTAGGCAGCAGTCCATCCTAGCCGCCCTGGACGCCGCGACGGTAGACAACCAGCTGGACGCCTTGCTTGCGATCGGCGCCGACAAATACCCGGCCCGGTGTGCGGATTTGCGGTACGTCATTACCGGTAAGCGCAAGAACGGTCAGCTAGGTGCCTACAAATATGATGCCGCCCACGGAGACTTTGTCAGAATAAGCGTCGCGCCTTCTGCGTTGACGATGAATATGGCACTGGCCCAAGTACCGACCTTAGGTGCGGACCGGGATCGAAGTGCCGGTGGTTTGACTGCTGTTTTGGCCGGATTCGAGCGGCATGCCGAGTGCGAGGCGATTGTTGGAGTACGCGTTGCCGATGCAAATCGACCCGGAAGTACGCTCATTGTCACCGGCGCCAACGAATACTTGTCTATCGCCGACACGGACATTGTCGAGATCGAGCCAATCGGCGGTCAGAGTTGGCGAGCGTGGGTAAAAAAAGGGGCACGGGCTTGGCGCTCAACCCCAGTCGAGATCGGTGGAAGTCCGCGGATGCGAGAAACACGAATCGGGATGGAAGATCTCGCACCACCTCCAATGCTACCTATAGCCGGCATGCCCACTGCTGCCGAGCCGATTCATCGCCAAGCCCTCATGGCGCTTGCGCCAGCTGCTCAAACCATCGCCGGAGCGGCCGCAGAATACAATGGCAGCTGCGCCGGAGGCGATCACTACGACAACAATTGCGCGCACTTCCTATCGGACGCGTTCATCCGTGCCGGCTTCGCTGAACTCCTGCCAAACGGAGCCGCAAACACCTTGGTCACTGCGCGATGCGGGACCCCGGCAAAGCGAATTATTCGCGCTCGCGACATGTGGCACTGGTTTCAATCCAAGGCCACGACAACAGCCAACCAGCTTACCAAAAACACAGGTTTTTGGGCCGTTTTTCAGTTGAACGAGGCCGTTTATTGGGGAGGGCATGTTGTGATTGTTGATACCGATACGTGGACCTATTACGGGACGAACTCTTACTGGCAATGGGATCAACATGCATTCAAGTGGTAGGACTCTCCGACTTGTAGGCCTCCAACATGGATGCCAGCATCGAGATTTCACTTCTGTGTTGCGCGGTTCTTGGGTTTAGCTCGGGCGATCAGCCACTTTTCCCGAGGCGTCAGCAGCTTGGTCCATCCTTTTCATCATGGGATGCGACAGGACGAAATTGTCCGTTACCCTACCGCAATATCCAGCCAGCCATGCGGCGTCACCGTCGCGCGATTGCCAGGCCGCAGCAGCACCGTCGTCATCGCCGACTCGACGATCGCCGGCCCGTCCATAACCTGCCCCGGCGCCAGTGCATCGAACACGAACACCTTCACGTCGGTCCAGCCACGCAGCCAAATGCGCCGTTCGCCACGCGGCGCCGCATCGGCCCGCGCGGCCAGCATCGGCTCCTGTGGCACCCCAGGCAGCACGCCGATCACCGCAGCCCGTGCATTCACCAGCACCGCGTCCTGCTCGCGCAATGCGTAGGTATAGAGTTCCTCGTGGCGGTTGTGGAACCGCTCGGCAATCTGCGGCAGCGGATCGGCAACGCTCCAGTCGATGTCGTCCAGCGGCACCGTGATCTCGAAAATCTGCTCGCCGTAGCGCATCTCCACCGAGCGCTGCACGCGCACCGGCCCATCGAACGAGGCACGCAGCCGTGCCAGTCCCTCCCGCTCCATCTCCGCAAACAGCCGCTTGATCCCTGCGCCATCCAGCCGAGCGGTATCGCCGATATGCGTGCGTGACACTTCGAACCGCAGATCGGTCGCCAGCATGCCCCACGCCGACAGCACCGCCGCCACGCGCGGCACGACCACCCGCGTCAGGTCAAGCTGGCGCGCGACATCGGTCACATGCAAGCCGGCCGCGCCACCGAATGACAGCAGCGCGAACCGCCGAGGATCGACGCCACGCCGCACCGACACCAGCCGAATCCCCTCCGCCATGTTGGTGTTCACCACCCGATGCACACCTTCGGCCGCCGCAACGCGATCCACGTTGAGCGCCGCCGCCAGCCGATCCAGCGCCTGCTCCGCCGCGCCCGCATCCAGCGTGCTGGCGCCCCCCAGGAAATGCGCCGGATCGAGATATCCCAGCACCAGATTGGCATCCGTCACCGTCGGATCGCGCCCGCCGCGCCCGTAACATGCCGGCCCCGGCACCGCCCCGGCGCTCTCGGGACCGACATGCAGAATGCCGCCCGCATCGACGCGGCCAATCGATCCACCACCCGCGCCCAGACTGACAATATCGAGGCTGTTCAGCGCCAGCCGATGCCCGCCGATGCCACGGCCGCTGACCAGCGCCGGTTCACCATCAACGATCAGGCAGATATCCGTGCTGGTGCCGCCCATGTCGAACGGGATCAGATTGTTGCTGTCCAGCAACCGGGTCGCGTAACGGCTGCCGGCAACCCCGCCAGCGGGACCGGACAGCACACCGCCGGCAGCCAGCCGTGCCGACTCCGCAAGCGGTGCAACGCCGCCGTGCGACTGGATGATCAGGATTGGCCCGCGATACTCCGCTTCGATAAGTCGCTGTTCCAGCCTGCGAAGATAGCGCGACATCGCCGGCCCGACGTAGGCATTCACCACCGTCGTGGAAACGCGATCGAACTCCTTGATCTGCGGAAACACGTCGGACGACAGCGACACGTACGCATCCGGCATCGCCGTCACCGAGCGCCGCCGCGGTTTCGCGTTCATGGCGGGGATCGCGGTACGCGTGCAGATAGCACACCGCCACCGCCTCCACGCCGGCGCGCTTTAGTTCCGCGATTGCCGCATCCAGCGACGCCCGATCCAACGGCGTCTCGATACGCCCATCGGCGCGCATGCGCTCGGTCACACCGAAACGGAGCGCGCGCGGCACAAGCTGCACCGGCGGCGGCATGCGCAAATTGTAGCGGTCGTCCTTCAACCCTTCGCGCATCTCGATGACATCGCGATGGCCCTCGGTCGTCAGCAGCCCGACCTTGGCGCCCTTGTGCTCGAGCAGTGCATTGGTGGCGACCGTGGTGCCATGCACGATGCGTTCGGTCTGCGCCAGTAGTGCACCGCGCGCCACGCCCAGTATCTCTGCCAGCCGATCCAGCCCTGCCATCACGCCGATCGAAGGATCGTCAGGCGTGGACGCGACCTTTGCCAAAGTCGATCGACCGGCTTCATCCACCGCCACCAGGTCGGTGAACGTGCCGCCGACGTCGATGCCGATCTTCAGCATGGCAGAGTCCGATCTGCCTGTCCCGTACCCGTCCTGGCCGGGCTTGTCCCGGCCATCAGGAGCGGCGCACTGCCACGACGAATGGCAGCAACGCCGGGCGACGATCCACCCTCACACAAATCCATTGATCTCATCGCTCCTGCGCGCCGCCGGATCGCGCTTCGCCGGATCGCCCCACCCGCCGCCGCCGCCCGACTCTATCCGGAATACGTCGCCAGGCCGGACCTCGATCCCCACCTCCTTGGTCTTCAGCGCGCGCTGCTGGCGCCCTTCCGAATGCAGCACATAGCGATGCGGCAATCCGTCCTTGCCGCCAAGCATGCCGCATGCGCCGTACTTCACGCCGTCCCCCGCAGTATTCGCGAGCGCCGGTTCGTCGATCTCCGCCACCATCTCCAGCACGCAGCCAGGACCGCCGCGATACTGCCCATCGCCACCGGAACCCGGGCGGAATTCGTGTGCGCGGAAGAACAGCGGAAACCGCACCTCCGTCACCTCCAGACTGCCGAACTTGATGCCGCCCGCCGCCTGCCATTCGCCGCCCGCCGGCCAGCCGTCGCCGACCGATGATGCACCACCGCCCGGCCGCGCCTGGAACATGTGCCAGATGAACGGCTTCTGAACACGCGGATCGCGCCCCTGAATTGCGATGCGGAAGCGCCGCCCCCACCCTGCCATCGCGCGATCCGGACATGCCGGCGCCAGCGCCTTGATGATCGCCTCGATGATCTCCTGCGAGCAGTGATTGGTGCACAGCGTTACCGGCGCGCCTTCATTGGCCCACACCACCGTCCCCGGCTTCGCGATCACCTCGACCGGACGGAACGCGCCGTCGTTCTTCGGCGTGTGCGGATCGATCAGGTAGGCCAGCGCCACCACCACCGCGGACCGCATGTTCGGATACGATGAATTGACGAAACCCACGACCTGCTCATGCGAATCCGAAAGATCGACCGTCAGGTCGCTGCCGCGCTTGGTCACCGTCGCGCGGATATGGATGTCGCTGTAGCCATGGCCATCGTCGTCGAGGAACGCCTCGCCGTGATACACGCCGTCCTTCCACGTCGCGATCACCGCGCGCGCCTGGCGTTCCGCGCCATCCAGCACTGCCTCGATCGCCGCGTTCGTCACCTCCCAGCCGAATTCATTCGCCAACGCCATCAGCCGCCGCTGGCCGACATGCGCCGAGCCGATCATCGCAGCGAGATCGCCGCGGAAATCATGCGGATGGCGCACGTTGGTCACCAGCATCTCCAGCACGTCGCGCCGCACCTCGCCGCGGTCGTACAGCCGCAGCGGCGTGACGCGAATCCCCTCCTGCCAGATCTCGGTCGCTCCGGCATTGTACGCGCCGTGCGTCGAACCGCCGATGTCGCTCTGATGCGCGCGGTTGATCGACCAGAACACCGGCCGATCGCCCTGGAAGATCGGCACGAATGCGGTCAGGTCGGGCAGATGGTTGCCGCCATGATACGGATCGTTCAGCAGGAACACGTCGCCGGGATGGATGTCGTCGCCGAAAAAATCATGCACCGACTTCGCCGCCCACGGCAACGCGCCGACATGAATCGGCACATGCTCGGCCTGCGCGATCAGCCGGCCGTTGATGTCGCAGATCGCGGTGGAAAAGTCGCGGCTGGAATTGAGGATTTGCGAGTACGAGGTACGCAGCATCGCCTCGCCCATCTCCTCGACGATGGCGTGCAGCCGGTGCTGCACCACCGAAACGGTCACCGGATCGACAACGTCCGCCAAACAGGCCTCCTATGCATCACTGTGGCCGGGACAAGGCCCGGCCATCGCGAGAACCTAGCATCATGCCGCACCCGGTCCAGGTCCATATCATCGGCGCGACGGGACGCAGCGGCACCGCACTCTGCCGATCGCTGCAAACCGGCTTCGTGCCCGTCGTGCGCGATGCCGCCAAATGGAGCGCAACCGGCATCGATGCACCGCCGCGCATTGCCGACCTCACCGATCCAACCGTCACTGCATGCCGCGCTGGCCGATGCCACGCACATCGTCTGCTGCGCGCACGCCCGCCACGCGCCGCGCGGTGATCGTTGCGGCTCCGCTCGATGCGCGCCTAATCTTCCTCGGCAGCACCCGCAAATTCACCAACTGGCCCGACGCACATGGCATTGGCGTGCAAGCCGGCGAGTCAGCGTTCCTCGCATCGGGCCGTTCGGGCGTCATGCTGCACCCAGCGATGATCTACGGCGCGCAGGGCGAGGACAACGTGCAGCGTCTCGCCGCACTGCTGCGACGCCTGCCGCTCGTGCCGCTGCCGAATGGCGGCAAGGCGCTGGTGCAGCCGATCCACCAGGACGATGTCACCCGCGCGATCCGTGCCGCGCTCGACCACGAATGGGACGGGCCGCATTCGCTGGTGATCGCCGGCCCAACCCCCCTGCCCTACGCCGACTTCGTGCGCGCTGTCGCGGCAGCCGTTGGCCTGCCGCCGGCCACGCATCATCCCGGTGCCGGCCGGCGTGTTGATGGCAGCCGCCTCCCTGCTTTCGCCGCATCCCGCATTCTGCCGCACGTCCGGCCCGACGAAATCCGCCGCCTGCTGGAAGACAAGGCCTTCGACATCCGTCCCATGCAGCAAATCCTCGGCATACAGCCCATGCCGCTGGATGCAGGCCTTGCGCGAACCTTCGCCCCGCCGCACAACTGCTGACACCCATCCGGAGGACGCGCCATGCCGATCATCAACCGCATCGCCGAATTCCACCGCGAGATGACCGAGTGGCGCCACGACCTGCACGCCCATCCCGAACTCGCGCTGCAGGAGACCCGCACCAGCGGCGTGGTGCAGGAGAAGCTGAAATCGTTCGGCGTCGACGAGATCATCACCGGCCTGGCGCGCACCGGCGTGGTTGGCGTGATCCGCGGCCGCGGCGAGTCTACCCGCGCGATCGGCCTGCGCGCCGACATGGACGCGCTGCCGATCCTGGAGGAGATCCGGCGTGCCCTACGCCTCGCAGAACCACGGTGTGATGCACGCCTGCGGCCATGACGGCCACACCACGATGCTGCTCGGCGCGGCGAAATACCTGGCCGAGACACGCAACTTCGACGGCACCGTCTACGTGATCTTCCAACCGGCGGAGGAGAACCTGGCCGGCGGCGAGATCATGGTGAAGGAAGGCCTGTTCGAGCGCTGCCCGATGGAGATGGTGTTCGGCATGCACAACTGGCCGCAGATGCCCGCCGGCACCTTCGCCTGGCGCAACGGCCCGATCATGGCCGCGGTCGCCAACATCGAGATCACCATCACCGGCAAGGGCACTCACGCTGCGATGCCGCATTTCGGCATCGATCCGATCGTGGTCGCCGCCCACATCGTCACCGCATTCCAAACCATCGTCGCGCGCACCATCGAGCCGGTCGAAGGCGGCGTGGTCACCATCGGCCATATCAACGGCGGCCACACCTACAACGTGATCCCCGAATCTGTGCGCATGCTGGGCACCGCGCGCTGGTTCGATGCGCGCGTCGGCGACCAGTTGGAACATGGTGTCCGCACGCCTGGCCACCGGCATCGCCGAAAGCTTCGGCGCCAAGGCCGATGTGGTATTCAGCCGCGACTATCCCGCGACGGTGAACGACCCCGACGCCACCACGCTGACCCGCCGCGCCGCCGCGACCGTGGCCGGCGACGCGCGCGTCGTGCCGATGCAGAAGCCGACCATGGGCGGCGAGGATTTCTCGTACATGCTGAACGCCAAGCAGGGCAGCTACATCATGCTGGGCGGCGGTCGAGGCAAGGACGATGCGATGGTCCATCACCCGCGCTACGACTTCAACGACGAAATCCTGCCGGTCGGCGCGTCCTACTGGGCCACGCTGGCCGAGCAGTTGCTGCCGCGACAGCCGTAGCACGGATCACGACTGCGCAATCGGCGCGGCCAGCGCCGCAATTCTGGCCAGATTGATGGCCGTTGCTGTTCACCTCAACGGGACCAGAGGCGAACAGCAACGCGATGCACCGACTTTCAGCGATTCCACTGACGGTTGTCGCCATCCTGCTCGGCAGCGCCGGCGCTCGCGCCGACCCGCCGCCCGATCCGTCAAGCATCGCCACGCTACAGGTCGAGAACGACTCGCTGTCGGGCACCGACCGCTATTACACGAGCGGTGTCCGCCTCGGCCTCACGCTCCCAACCGGCCACCTGCCCGACACTGCGAGCCACTTCGGCAACTGGCTATGGGGCAGCGGACAGCAACGCGTTGCCTTCGATCTGACACAGAACATGTTCACCCCGCGCCTCACCCAGTCGGTGAACCCGCCGCTGAACGACCACCCGTACTCGGCCATCCTGCTCGGCACCATGTCCTTGGTTCAGGACACCGACACCACACGAAACATGCTCTCGCTCGGCCTGGGTGTGATTGGCCCCGCTGCACTCGGCGAAGAAGCACAGAACAGCGTGCATCGAATCACCCGCTCAGAGTCCGCCAAGGGTTGGGAGACCCAGCTTCCCGGTCAGCCCGTGGTGCAGATCACCGCCGACCGCATCTGGCGTTCGCCGCCTGCCCACATCGGTCCGCTCGAAGTGGATGCGCTGCCGTCACTCACAGCGGGCATCGGCACCTGGCGCATTTATGCCCAGGCCGGCATGCAGGTACGGTTCGGCCAAGGCCTCGATGCGGACTTCGGCGCGGCGCGCATGCGTCCCGGACTAAGTGGTGGCGACGCGTTCTACACGACGCGTCCGTTCGCCTGGTACATCTTCGCCGGTGCGGACGGACAGGCGGTGGCCTGGGACGAAACCCTGAACGGTGATCCGTTCGAAAACACCCGTCATGTCACGCCTGCCCCGCTGGTCGGCGAGTTGCAGGCTGGCCTGGCGGTGCTGTTCTCCAATAGCGTGCGCCTGATGTTCACGCAGGTCTGGCAGACGCATGAATACTATGGCCAATACGGTCATATGTTTGAATTCAGCTCTGCCGCCGTGTCGATCAAATTCTAATCGCACTGCAGGGCTCCGCCCTGCAACCCGCCAGGAGGCGTTGCCTCCTGGACCTCCAGCAAAGGCAGTCGCCTTTGCAATCCAATCGTTTTCGACCGGTGGGGTGGGGGATAGCAGTGCCTGGCGATTGCCAGGCGCTGCTATCCCCCACCCCACCGGTCGAAAGTAATGGTTCCAAGGGCGTCGCCCTTGGCGGGAGTCCAGAGGGCAGCGCCCTCTGGTGGGGTGCGGGGCGAAGCCCCGCGCTACACCTCACCGCCCCTTCGCCAAATGCCGCTCGTAGGCCTGCGCCAGCAACGTGCTGGGAAACAGCATGGCGAAATAGATCAGCGCCACCACAGTATACACTTCGAGTGGCCGATACGTATCAGCGGTGATCAGTGTCCCCTGATACAGCAGGTCCGGCACCGCTATGGTCGACACCAGCGACGTGTTTTTCAACTGCGTGATCGACTGGTTGACGAACGGCGGAATCATCCGCTTCACCGCCTGAGGCAAGATCACCTTCCGCATCATAGGCCAGGGCCGCAGGCCAAGTGCCCGTGCAGCGTCCCATTGCCCGGGCTCGATCGAGATGATGCCGCCGCGAAAGATTTCCGCATAGAACACGCCAGTATAGCACGACAGCACCATGACTGCCGCGGCGGTGGCCGGGATCTGGATGTTCAGCAGCACTGGCAGCGCATAATAGAACCACACGATCTGCACCAGCAGCGGCGTGCAGCGGAACGCTTCGATGAAGCCGATCAGTGGGATGTTGAGCAGCTTCGAACGCGTCAGGCGCCCCAGCCCCAGCAGCAGGCCGATGATCAAGCCGAGAAAGATGGTGCCGACGGTATAGGCCAGCGTGACCATCACGCCTTTGACGAAAAGTGGCGTGTAGCGCGTCAGAAAGGCGAAGTCCCATTGATAGAACATCATGCCCTCCTGAAGAATCCCCTCTCCCGCACGGCAGGAGAGAGGCGCATCGGCTAGAAGGTGAGCGTCGGCGGAATCTGCTCGCGCGTAATGCCGAATTTGGTCAGCCCGTCGATCAGCCATTCGCGGATCTGCCCGGTGCCGCGATTGAAGTCGATCCAGGCATTGATCACATCGACATAGCGCGTATCGGGCTCCCGCTGAATGCCGAGGCAGCTTGGCAACGCGACCAGCGGGTTCGTCAGCAGGTGGTACCTGCCGATCGAGGGATTCCGCCCGATCTCCGACAGACCGAGGATCGCTGCCAGGATGTGCGCATCCGCACGGCCGGACTGCATCGCCAGCACGCAGTCGTCACGTGTCTTGTAGCCGGTAAGCTGCGCTTTTGGGCAATAACGCTTTGCCGCCGTCTCGTGTAACGACCCGATGTCGTAGACGATCCTGATCTCGGGCTTGTTGATGTCGTCCCAGGTGCTCGGCTCGAGCCCCTTGCGCGCGACGCAGCCGAACGGATGGATGATCATCGGATGGGTGAAGCCGATCGACAGTGCGCGCTGCGGCGTCGGGTTCAGTGCGAAGGCCAGGTCCACCTTGTTGGATTGCAGATCGAGTACCGAATTGCCGTAGGTCGATTCGACATAGGCAAGCTGCGCGTCGAACACCTTCGCGATGTCCTTCGCCATGTCGATGCAGGCGCCGCTCCACTCACCGGTGGTTAGGTCCTTCTGGAAGTACGGCAACTCGCCCGGCAACGCGGCAATCCGCAACGTCTTGGTGCGGCGGATTCGATCGAAGGTGAATTCATTGCCGGTCTGCGCCTGCGCCGAACCGATCAGTCCGGCGGCCGGCAATAGCGCGGCGGCGCCGGCCAGGGCCCGGCGGCCGAGTGAGTTGGTCATGGTTATTGTCTCCCAGTGTGTAGTGGGGCAATCCTCATTCGGTTGACGCCGCGATACAATCCCCTTCGTGCCGCGCAACCAGTCGATGGAGGCAACCGTTGAGCGACCGAACGCAACCGCTGGATCCCGCAGCGATCCACCTGCACCGCAGCGGCAACGGGTCGGCGCTGGTGATGCTGCATTGCCTCGGCATGACGCATCATCTGTGGGACTGCCTCGGCGGGCTGGCCGATCGCCACACGCTGATGTCCTACGACCTGCCCGGCCACGGCGAGACTGCACTTCCCGCCCACCCTTACGGCATCGAGGAACTGTCCGACCAACTCGCTGCCGTGCTGCGACGCGAGGGCATTGCGCGGGCACACATCATGGGCATTTCACTCGGCGGCCTGATTGCGCAGCACTTCGCCGCGACAGAGCCCGCGATGGTGGACCGCCTGGTGCTGTGCGATACCACGCCGCGCTACACGGATGAGGCACGCGCCAACTGGGCTGTCCGTGCCGCCGCCGCGCGCCGCGACGGGGCTGCCTCGCTGCTGCCGATGATCGAGAAGATCTGGTTCACGCCCGGCTTCGTCGCGTCCGAGCCGCCGGCGGTAAAGCTGGTGCGCGACACGTTCCGTGCCTGCAGCGGCGAGGGCTACGCGTTGGCATGCGAGGCCCTGGGCGCTGCCGATCTGCGCGATCTGGCCCCCCGCATTGCCGCGCCGACGCTGGTGGTGTGTGGCAACGATGAGAGCGATGCATTCAAGGACGCGGCACGCTGGCTCGCCGAACACATCGCCGGCGCGCGGCTGGAGTTCATTCCGGATGCCGCCCACGCCTCGGTGCTGGAGCAGCCGGTGGCGATCGAAGCGCTGCTGCGCGAGTTCCTGCGGCATATATCCGCTTGAATGCTTGACGCGACGGGGCAGCACGTACAGATAGTTGTACGCCCGACGGAGACATCGATGAGCCACATCACCTATACCGAACTGCGACAAAATCTCGCGCATTACCTGGACGAGGCAGTGGAAAGTCGTGCGCCGATCGTGGTGACGCGCCAGAGTGGCAAGGGCAACGTCGTCATGCTCTCGGAGGAGGAATTCGCCGGTTGGCAGGAGACGGTGCATCTTCTGGCCAATCCGGTAAACTCCGAAAGACTGCTGCGCTCGATCCGCGCCGCCGATGCCGGCGCAGCAGGCAAGCGCACGTTGGCAAAACCGGCTCCGAGCAGGTGAATGTCCATTTTACCGACCTTGCCTGGCAGGACTACCAGCACTGGCTACAGCACGACCTGGGCACTCATCGCCGAAGCAACGAACTGATCGAAGATGCACGCCGCCGGTCATTCGCCGGTCTCGGCAAGCCAGAACTGCTGAAGGGCGACCTCGCCGGCTGGTGGTCGCGCCGCATTACCGGCGAACATCGGCTGGTCTATCGTGTCGCCGGTCGGCGCGGCGTCGATCAGCGGATCGAAGTGGTAACGTGCCGCTACCATTACCGGCGAGGGTAATCGTTCTCCTGTGCAACCGCCGCCGCCCACGCCTATGATGGGCAGGAAAATCCACAGGAGCCGCCGCATGCAAACTCCCGCACCGATGACCGCCGGGGTCACGCAGCAGGGCAGCAGCCTTGACGGCATCGCCTGGAACATCCTCGGCCAGACCTACAAACCTTTGCAGGTCACCGAGAGCAGCTTCTCGTGGCATGCGCTGCTGCCGCCCGGCACCTTCGTGCCGCCCCACATCCACCCGACGCAGGACGAGTTCATCTACGTCTTCGAGGGTCGCTTCGATCTCGTGCTCGACGGTCAGCAGGCCAATGCCACGGCCGGCGATCTGATCCGCCTGCCACGCGGCATTCCGCACGGCCTGTTCAACCACAGTCAGGCGAACATCACCTGCCTGTTCTGGGTGTCGCCGACGCGCAAGCTATGGGACCTGTTCCAGGCGATCCATAACGTGCCCGATCCGGCCGAGGTGGTTCGCCTCGCCGGATTGCACGAAGTGAATTTCCTGCCGCCGCCAGGCTGATCACCGCCGCGCGTTCACCTGCTCGCGGGCGAATCCGGCCATCGACGCATAGCCGCGCACGATCGCCTCGCGTTCGGCGTGCGACGCCACCGCGTCCACATCGGTGAAACCATCCGGCGCGCGCTCCTCCAGCACGTCGATCACCCGTTCCGGCCCGCCCTTGCGATTGTTCAGCACGATCTCCGCCGTCATCGGCCGGCGCTCGGCATCGTACGCGGCCAGTGCCACCACCACATCGCTGCCAGCCGTCAGATGCCGCGCCAGCGCGCGAGCGTCCAGCACCGCCTGGCTCGCACCGTTCGATCCGACCGGATACATCGGATGCGCCGCGTCGCCGAGCAGCGTGGCGCGGCCGAACGACCAGCGTGGCAGCGGATCGCGGTCGCACATCGGATATTCGTAGAACGTGCCGCTGGCTCGGATCAGCGCCAGCGGATCGACGAAATCCAGTCGGAACCGATCGCGCACGAACGGTTCCACTTCGTCCAACCGACCTTCGCGGTTCCAGTCCTCGCGCCGCGGCGGTGCGCCCGTGCCATCGCCGATACGCGCCATCACCGCCCAGTTGGTCAGCCGCCGCGTCGGCTCGGCCGGATCGGCATGGATCGGATAAAAAACGAATTTCTGCCCCATGCCGCCGGCTGATCACCATGGTGCGGCCATCGACATGTACCGGCCAATCGGCTGCGCCACGCCACAGCATCATGCCATTCCACACCGGCGGCCCTTCGTCCGGATAGAATGCGGCGCGCACAGTGGAATGGATGCCATCGGCGCCCACCAGCACATCGCCCTCGACATCGAAGGTTTCGCCCGCCTCACGCATTTCGAACCGGGCCACGACACGGTCGTCTCGCTCAACAAACGAAACCAGCCGGCACCCCGTCCGCACCGCATCCTTCGCCCAACCGCGCGCGCACCGCCTCCAGCAGCACGCCATGCAGCTTGCCGCGATGGATGGAGAACTGCGGCGTATCGAAGCCTGCGTCGGTGCCGCGCAGCTCGCGCCATACCACCTGGCCGAACCGGTTGGCGTAGATCAGCTCGCGCGTGCGGATGCCGACGCGATCCAGCTCCGGCAGCAGACCAAGCGCGGCCAATTCCTTGATCGCGTGCGGCAGCGTGTTGATGCCAACACCCAGTTCGCGCAGTTCGCGCACCTGCTCGAACACGCGTGCACCGGATGCCGACATGCATGCAGCGACAGCGCCGTCGCCAGCCCGCCGATTCCGCCCCCCACGATCAGCACATGCATCGCAATACCCCCAGCACCCTCGCCCCCCCTTGTCATTGCGAGGAGCGCAGCGACGAAGCAATCTCCACCCAGTACCGCACCGACCAGCCCGCCCACTCCCCTCCTCATAACCACAATATGCCCTAAATCCCCAGATACGCCTTGCGCACCGCGGCGTCCGCCGCGATCTCCGCGGCCGGCCCCGACAGCACGATCCGCCCAGTCTGCAACACGTAGGCGCGGTCCGCGATCTCTAGCGCCTCAACGAGCCGCTGCTCCACCAGCAGCACAGTCACCCCAAGATCGCGGATACGCGTCACCGCGGCCAGAATGTCGTCGACCAGCCGAGGCATGATCCCCTGGCTCGGCTCGTCCAGCATCAAAAAGCGCGGCTGCGTCATCAGCGCACGACCGATCGCCAGCATCTGCTGCTCACCCCCAGACAGCGTTTCGGCGCGTTGCGGCAGCCGCTCCTGCAAACGCGGAAACAGCGAAAACACCAGTTCCAGCGGCCTGAAACGATCGGCACCGCGTTTCGCATAGGCGCCAAGCCGCAGATTGTCCTCCACCGACAGTCGCGGAAACAGGCGCCGTCCTTCCGGCACCATGGAGACGCCGAGCCGCGTAATACGGTGCGCCGGCAACCGCCGCAGCGACTGGCCCTCGAACTCGATCGTCCCATCCGTCGCCACCTGCCCCGCGATCGATTTCAGCAGCGTGCTCTTGCCTGCGCCGTTGGCGCCCACGACCGCGACGATCTCGCCACGCCGCACCTCCAGCGACACGCCCTGCAGCGCGCGCAGACCGCGATACGACGCGGAAACCTCCTTAAGCCGCAGCATAGCGATCGCCGAGATAGGCGCGGATGACATCGGGATTGTGCACCACCTCGGTCGGCGCGCCGATCGTCAGCACGCGCCCGAGATCCAGCACCACGGCACGATCCACCAGCGGCAGCAGCACCTCCATCACGTGCTCCACCATCATCACCGTAATGCCCCGCGCGCGCACGTCGCGGATAAGCTGCACGCCGGATTGCGCCTCGACCGGCGTCAGTCCGGTCAGCATCTCGTCCAGCAGCAGCAGTCGCGGTTGCGTGGCCAGCGCGCGCGCCACTTCCAGCCGGCGCTTCTCCGCCGGTGTCAAAGCATGCGCCAGCGTATCGGCACGCACGGCAAGACCGGTGAATTCAAGCGTCTCCAATGCGCGCGCCATCGCGGCATGCGTGCGCGACAGGCGGGCATAGGCGCCCACCATGACATTCTCCAGCACAGTCATGGAATCGAAGCTGCGCACCACCTGGAATGTGCGCGCAATGCCGAGCAGCGAACATTGCTCCGGCGACAGGCCGGAAACGCGACGCCCGGCCAGCCGGATTTCGCCCGCATCCGGCGTCACCTCACCGGACATCGAATTGAACAGCGAAGTCTTGCCCGCCCCGTTCGGCCCGATCAGCCCCAGTATCTCGCCCTCGCGCACATCGAAACTGATGTCGACGTTCGCCGCCACGCCGCCGAACGACTTGCTGACGCCGTCCACTTCAAGCAGCGCTGGCATCGTCCGCTCCGGCCGGTGCGCGCACGCGAACGCCAATCAAGCTCGCCAGCCCCTGCGGCCGCACCAGCGCCACGACCACGATCAGTCCGCCATAGATCATCAGGTCGACACCGCTGCCCGAACCGCCGAGATACGAGCGCGTCAGCTCGGACAACGGGATCAGCACCGCCGCGCCGACCAGCGGCCCCCACAGAGTGCCGACGCCGCCGAGTACCGCAGGCAACGGGATCAGTATCGATAATTGCCCATACAGCACGCTGTCCGGGTCGATATAGCCGACATACTGCGCGTAGATCGCACCGCCGATGCCGGTCAGCGCGCCGCTGATCGCCGCTGCCGCCATCTTGGACGGAAAGATGCGCACCGCCAGGCTGCGCGCCGCCACCGGATCGTCCTTCACCGCGCGCCAAACGAAACCCCAGCGTGAGCCCTCGATGAGCCACGCCACCAGCCAGGCCGCCGAGGCGAACGCCAGCGCTGCATAGTGATACGGCAGCTTGTCGATGCGGAACTGCAGCCACAGCCAGGAATCGCCGACCGACCGCACGTAAGGAATATTGATGCCGGTGGCGCCACCGATCCAATCCCAATTCAGCGCCAGCAGATAGCCGATCTCGCCCACAACCACCGTCGCGATCGCATAGTAGTGGCCGGACAGCCGGAAGCACGGCCAGCCGACCAGCAGCGCCATCAGCCCGCCCAACGCACCGCCGGCGAACATGCCAATCGTGGGAGGAACGCCGGCGCGGGTCAGCAGCAGCGTGGATACGTATGCACCGACACCGAAATACAACGCATGGCTCAGCGAAATCTGTCCGCAATAGCCGCCCAGGATGTTCCACGCCTGCGCCAGACCGGCGAACAGCACGGTGATGATGATCAGGTTGCGCGTATACACGTCGTGGATCGGCAGCGGCAGCACCGCCAACGCCAGCAGCAACACCGCACCGATGATCAACTCCTTCCGCCGCCGGCGGGTAATGGAGGTGTCCATCACAGCGTGCCGAACAGCCCGCGCGGGCGAAACATCAGCACCAGCAGATAGATGGCAAACATGCCGACCTGCTTCAGCGACGGCTCGATCAGCAGTGCTGTCAGCGCTTCGACCTGGCCGATCAGCAGCCCCGCCACCAGTGCGCCGAACAGGCTGCCGAAGCCTCCCAGTGCAACGGTGACATAGGCGATCAAAGCGAAGTTCGCGCCGACACTGGGAGACACATAGTAGAACGTCGCCAGCATCACTCCTGCGATGCCGACCGTCCCCGCACCCAGCCCCCAGCCGAGAGCAAAGATGCGGTTGCGGTCGATGCCGATCAACGCCACCGCGTCACGATCCTCGCGTGTCGCCTCCAGCGCGCGGCCGAACTCGGTGCGACCGATCAGCAGCAGCAGCGCGAATGCCAGCAGGCTGACCACTCCGGCGGCAAGCTGAGGCAATGGGATATAGACGCCGGCAAGATCCAGCGTCCTGCCCGCAAGCCACGACCGGCTGACGCTCTTGAAGTCACTGCCGAAGCTGAACTGCGCCACGCCGCGCAGCAGGATCGCCAGGCCAAAGGTCACGAAGATCTGCACCATGCCGCGGTTGAACCGGACCGACAGAGCGCGCGCCATCAGCAGATGATAGATCGCCACCCCCAGCGCAAACAGCATCAGCGCAACCGGCACCAGCAGCAGCAACGGATCGAGGCCAGTGACCAGCCAGATGACATATGTCGCGTACATCGCCAGCATCAGCAGCTCGCCATGCGCGAAGTTCACCACGTCCATCAGCCCGAAGATCAGGCTCAGCCCGGCCGCAACCAGCGCGTAGATCAGCCCCATCAGCAGGCCACCGGCCATGTCCTGCAGCAAGATGGTTGCGGTCACAATCTATCCGTCATCGTGTTCGTCACGTCATGGCCGGGCCCCGTCCCGGCCATCACCACCGGCGGCGTGCCGCAATCGATGGCCGGGACAATCCGGACCATGCGCGGGATACGCCGTCACTTCCCCACGTTCCACACCGCCGGCTCCGCGGCGACATCGAACGGATAGATCGTGTGATACTTGCCGTCCTTGACCTGCTGGATCACCGGCGTCGCCTCTATGTTCTGCCCCGTGCTGTCGAACTTGATACCCTTCCACGGCATGATCGTCTGATCGCCGGGAATGTCAGTCGCCACCAGCGCCTCGCGGATCCTGTCCTCATCGGTCGATCCAGCACGATTGATCGCATCGGCCAGCACGATCAGCGCGATCATTTCGCGCCCGGTGTTGTCGTTCAGGTCCTTGTTGTTACGTGCCCGGTACAGCGCATTCACCGCCGGAATTGCCGGCCGCGCCTTAGCCGCGTCCAGCGCGAACGCCGAGCGGCTCATCACGCCCTCGGCCAGCGGCCCGACCGCGTCGAGGAACGACTGCTCCACGAAGCCCGCCGACTGCGCCATGATCGCCTTCGGCGTGTAACCGATATCATGCAGCCCGCGCACCATCAGGATCGCATCCGAAACATACGACGACGGCATGATCACATCGGCATTCGCCGCCTTGAGCTGCTCCACCTCGGCCGACAGCGACGGCGAATTGCCGCGATAGCGAATATCCGCCAGCACCTTGATGCCCGCCGCCTCAGCCATCTGCTTCTGCGCGTTCGAGCTGTCGGTGCCGAAGATCGTATCCTCGTGGAACAGCGCGACACTCTGCACCTTGCGTCCGGTCTTCGCGCCGATGTCGCGGAAGAAATCGAACATCGCCTGGGTGAACATGATGTCGTGCGGCGACGTCCGGAAGAACCACTTCAGCCCGCGCTGGTTCAAACTGGGCGAGGAATTGTCGGCCGACATGTACGGCACCTGATAGCGATCCGCGACCTGCGAAATCGTCGCCGCGGTGGCGCTCTGATACGAGCCGATCAGTGCCACCACATGTTCCTGGGTGATCAGCCGTTCAGCCTCGGCGCGCGCCTTCTGCGGATCGCCCTGATGGTCGGCAAAGATCAGCCGGATATGCGCCCCGCCCAGCCTGTCTAACCCGCCGCCCTTGCCCATCAGCATCGGGATATTGTGGTTGCCGTTGATGATGTCGGCCGCGGTCTCCATGGCAGCCTTGGCATCGGCGCCAACCTGTGCGTTCGGCCCGGTCATCGGATACAGCGCGCCGATCAGCACGTCATCCGCCGCGCGCGCCGAGCCGATGCCGATCGCCAGCACGAGTGCCGCGATCGCGTAAATCAGACGTGGCATGAAAACTCCCCTCGATGTGTCGCCGCCTGACAGCAGGCGCGTGAAGACCATCCGGCACGCATGCAAACGCCGGGCCGCTACGTGCCCACCTTCAGCGTCGCCACCAGCCCGCGCAGGCAGGCCAGCATGGACAGCGCCGTGATCTGCCCGGTGCGCGGATTTTCCGTACTCGGCACGTTCTCGATGGTCATGCAGAAGCGCGCTGCCGCCGCTTCAACCCGGATCGTGTGGATGTTGCGCGTGATACCAGGGTCCGCCCAGATCTCGACGCGCGTGTCCGCCGGGCCGATGCCCGCCAGCGCCAGCGCCGCCGCGACGTTCACGTTGGCCGGAAAGCCGGCCGCAGCATCGAACGCATTGCCCGCGAACACGCGCTTCGGCGCATTGATCCGGCTGACATCGATGCCGTGCTGCACCAGGTAAGGCGCGCCCTCCAGCCCGCGCGGCGGCTTGCGGCTTTCGATCGTGATGCTCTCGACCGCGCCCTCGGCGGCGGCGCGCACGGCATCGAGGCCAAGCAGCGCGCCTGTTGGCACCACGATGCGCGCGCCGGTCTCCCGCGCGCGGTCCACCAGATGCATGCGCGGCAACAGCGCTCCGACCGATGCAGGTACGAAGACGCGGCCCGCCTCGATCGCAGGGCCGGCAATCATCTCGAACACCGCCGCCGGCGCACACTCCACAACGATATCCGCGTCCGCCAGCGCGTCCAGCGAAACGATCCGCGGCGGCAATCGGAATCTCTCGACATTGGCCCGAGCCTTGGCCTGATCGCGTGCCGCCACGGCAACGAGTTGCAGCCCATCCACGCCGGCGTCCAGTGCGCGTGCCAGCTGCAGGCCGATCGCGCCGAGGCCGCCGATCGCGACCGTCTTCGTCATGTCTTCCCCTCCGCGATGGCCTGCGCCGCCGCCAGGTCTTCCGGCGTGTTGACGTTGAGGAACGGGTCCCATTTCGCGGTGGGAAAATCAACCCGGCGCATGCCGATCATGGAGGCGAAATTTGCCACATCGCGCCGGCCAGGAGCCGAAAGTAGTTGTCGCAGGGCATCGCGCCGCGCCACCGGCCACAGCGCGACCAGATGATGCAGCCGACGGTTGCTCGCGGCACAGGCCGGCGCCGGCGAGAGCGCCACAGCCAGCCCCCGCGGTATGAATGGTGTATCGCCCGGCACCGTCAGCAACGCGTCGGCACCCAGCGAGGCAGCCCAGTCCAGGCCGGCCAGCACGCCTGCCAGTGGCCCCTCCCCGGCGAATGCTCCGTCGGACACCACTGGCAGGTTGAGGAAGGCAAACCGTGCCGCATCATCGTTGGCGCTGATCGCGATGTGCGGCAAATCGAGCGCGGCAACAATACGCTCGATGATGCTCTTGCCCCCCAGTTCCAGCAGCGGCTTATCGCCCCCTCCCATGCGGCGCGCCGAGCCCCCGGCAAGGACGAGGCCGGCAGTGGTGTCGGCAATCATCGCAATGCAACGGCTCGGCAAATTACCGTGCTGGGAGATCTGACGTGTTCAGGATGTTGAATTTGGACGCACATCGTTGCTCCTCATGCATCGGATGATGTCGATATAACAGCGGGCGCAATCAAACTCGTGCGCCTATCTGCATTCCCCCGCTTTCCTCTCAATGCAAGGACCACAGCACAGCAATCCCCACCCCCCTGTCATTGCGAGTTCCATACCGGCCGTCGGCCGACCGGCCCAGGATGAAACCGCGTCATGGCAGGGCTTGTCCTGGCCATCACCCCCGGCAGTGTGCCGCTACAATAGGCGCTTAAGGGCGAAGCCCGACAAAAAATTTGTCGATGGTCAGGCAGCGATGCCGAGTTCGCGAAAGACGCCGTTCATGGCGAGTCGCAGGTCCTGGTAGTGGCGATCGATGGCGCGCGGGTTTTGTCCTCCTCGGGTGGGGCTGATGTCTTGAGCGGCCGCGAGGAGTGGCTTGAGGGCTTTCTCTCGGAGCACGAGTAGGGCCGTGATAGCGCGCAGACCGGACGGCATCGCCTCGTAGCGACGCGTCGCGCCGATCCGCTGGACGATCTGTTTGCCGCGGAGTTTCTTCAGATCATACGCGGCCTGGCGGGGGCCGTAGAGCGGTGCGCTGTGATTGCGGAACGCGCGGACCTGATCGGCCAGTGCCGAGGCGGTGAAGCCATCAGCTGAGGCTGACAACGCGATGACAGCCTCAGCGACGTGACGCAGGCGCGGCTTGTTGAGATCAATTCCCCCGACCACGGTTTTACCAACCCGTGACGGCAACGGCAGACGCTCGAGCATCTCATCGCCGACGAAGCATTGATCGATGCAACTCAGCGCCTCCATGAATCGCTCGAGCATGCCCTTCAATCGGCGGACGATTTCGGGGAAGTTATCCAGTAAGCGCCCGCAGCGGAACTCCCGGATATTGTGAGCTACAGCCTCAATGCGAAGTACGCGTTCGCCTTTTGAATAGATCTTCAACGCCAGCTTGCCGCAATGCAGCTTGAAGACCGTCAGATCATACGTAGGTCTCTCGACCGCGACTCCCCATTCGGCCGCCCGCATGTTGCGTGGACGGTATTTCGGCCGGCCCTTGTCGCCGAGGATGGTCTTTATCGTCTTCAGGTCCAACGGCGCCCGGCTACGATCGATCAGGGCTTGGAAGACTTGCTCCATGCGTCCGCCAACCAGGAATATCAGGTTTCGGCTGTACTCCATTTGATAGTTGGAGAAGTGATAACGGAACCCGCTGCGTTTCTGCTCCTCAAAGTCGAGCGCAAAGCACAAGCAGCAGCGGTAAATCCACCGCTCACAGACCTCACTCAATCGCCCTATAGCCCGTTGCTCGGACAAGGTCTCTGCGATCTTCGCGAAACCGGACGTGTCACCGATGGCGGTGAAACAGTTGCCTTCCTTGGTGAACCCGATGCCCGCCTTGCGCGCCTGGCAGGCGACGTATTCATGGCCGTTCAAGATCACCTGGGCAGGGAACGGTGGGTGCCCGCTGATCTTGATGGTGACATGCCCCCAATCACGGTCGAGAATATGAAACGAGTAGTGGTTCACATAAGGCTTCTTCCGCTCAAGGTGGTAATTCGACTCGACGTGCCACACCGGTGCCTGGGCTCGACCGACCAGGACCAGAAACAAGCCCTCGATCACCGCTGTCTTGGCCAGATAATCGTCGGCCACGTCATGCTTGCGCTCTCCTGCCACACAATCGATTACCGGGATGTCGTGCGCTTTGGCGTAGCCTCGCACGCGCCGGCTGAACCGGCCGGCCAACCGCATCAGATGGGCGTTGTCCAGAGTGTCGTCTGATCCAGTGAGCGCCCGCCACCACACGCGGAAACCACCAGGGCTATGACCCATCCCGAAGTAAGCGTTCAGAACGATGCGGTCCACGCAATCGTAGCTGCCGCTCAGCAGCTCTTGATAGAGCTCGCTCAGTCCGTCGGTCATGGCCCGCTCCCTCGGCGTACTGCCGAACTCCGATGTCTATCCGAGACGAGCATACCGACTACCGACGGCACATTGGCCAGTGGCAAGGCATTTGACGCGGCGGAACTGCCCCGCAGGGGCCACTTTTCCACAGCCATGTCTGGGGAAAAGCGTAGTCCCTTACCACCCGACTCTTCTCGCGTCCTGCGTTGAATCGTATGCTCTGCGAAATCCCATCAAATCATAGCCGGAATGACCACCGCCTCGGCAAGCCATTCCGCCGCTGCGGTCGCGGCGCGTCCGGCTTTGGTGAGGTAGTAGCGGTAGGTTCCAGTGGCGCGTTTGATCACCCCGAGGTCCAGCAGCCGGCGCAGTTGCCGCGACAGTCTGGTTGGCGACAGCATGCCGAGGTCGGGCAACAACTCGCCCCGGCGGATGCCGGCAATGTTGACCTTCGGGTTCTGCAAGGCGTGCAACAGGGCCTTGTCCACCGGGGCAAAGAAGTTGATCCCTTGGACCGTCTTGCCGTCCACCGCATGCGGCTTGGTCAGCCGCGCAAGCGCCCGGATGCCGGCGGAGAAGTCATCCAGCGCGGACAGGTGGGCGATGTAGCGTCGGTTACAGCCGAGCAGTATCTCACGCAGGTCGATCAGGCTGTAGATCGATTTCTTGACTGGTGCGAGTTCCCGGCTCGCCGGGCCGTGGCGGTGTTCCACCTTGCGGTGGTGCTTGAAGAACGACACATCGTTGGTCGTGGTCTCGATGCGCAGCACGATGCCGTGCTTGTCGTACATCTTGATCGAGCACTTGCCGAAGCGGTGCTTGATGCAGGTACCCTCGATCCGGGTGGAGAACTGCGAGCCGACCTCCTGGGCCAACAATGGCGTGATCTGCCGGCCGAGGAATGTGGCGATCTGCTCGGCCTTCACGCTCAGCACCGACTGGCGGACCAGTTGCTCATAGAGCGGGCCGAGCGTTGTGGTGGACTGGAACGCCAGGTCGGTGGCGTATTCCACCTGCATCAGGCTCCAGTGGTAGGTTTGCCCGAATACCTCCGACACCGGGCAGCACAGCGCGGCGTAGCGATCCAGGGTACGGTGCAATTGATCGGGGGAGAGACTGTCGGCCAGTTGCTGGGCGCGGCCCCAGTCGTCGATCCGCACGAAAGCGTTGTCGGCCATGGTGTAGCCGATGCCCTGCGCGGCCAGCCTGCGCGCCAGCCAGCTATGGCCGTTGCAGTAGAATTGCAGGCGGAACGGCGCCCAGGTCGGCACGCGCAGATAGACCAGCCCGAATTTGGCGTCCTGGAAATAGAAGTAGTAGTGCAGGCATTTGCCGCTGTCCGGCCGGATGTAGGTCTTATGCGTCTGCTTGTCGTGCCAGGGCTTGTAGGCGTCGCAGGCTTCCATGGCCGAGATGACGTGCACCAGGCCGGGATGGTCGCCACGCCGCTCAAGCACGCGCGCCACAACATCTTCCTTGCGGACATGCGGCTTGGCGATGTGCTCGATGCGGACCCCAGCCTCGGCGGCCAGCGACGCCGCACGCTCGCGCACCCGATCGCGCAGCGTCTTGGCGAAGTCCGGGTAGTCGAAGATGCGGATGCCACTGGCATGGAGATACCCGGTCATTCCTGCGGCGTAGCACACTACGGGCAGCGTCCCGGTGATCACCAGCCGGTCGTAGCACGACAGCATCCCGGCAATCCGATCGTCGTAGCGCTCCGTCAGTGACTGGCTCATGCTGCCCCCGCGCGGTAACCGCAGGGAAGGCTACACCAGACCTATTGGTTCCGGCTCCGCCGGCTTAGGGGTAAGGGAGAGACACCGCCTCCCCCTCCCTCCGAACCGGACTGGCGGTTTTCCCGCATCCGGCTCTCCAGTCGGTGGTGTCACCTGCGAGAGGACTGGCGAACCGCATCATAAGTGTCCTGCAAGCTGAACAGCCCATGTTTGGCAAAGAAGGCATTTGGCCACCGCGTCTGATCGGCTCCGTGCGTCGATGCGATCCCCCTTGCTCCGCTTCGTCGCCGAAGGATGCTCCGCAACCGGCGACGGACCCATCCGTCAACCATGCGGAACGTCGGGCGATAGCTGTGCTGGTAGTAGCCATACCAGCCACGCAACGTCAGGTTGATGTCTGCGATCACTCTGGGCAGAGCCTGCCCCACCGTCCGCCTGGTCTTCGCCCGGATCGTGTCCTTGAGCCTCCCCATGCTCTTCTGGCGGGGCCAGCGGCGGCCGCGTTCGAAGTGATAGCCGAGGAAGTCGAAGCCATCGGTCCAGGCGTGCACCAGCCGTGTCTTCTCCGTATGCAGCGTCAGGCCGGCTTGCACCGTCCACTGCTGCACTGCGGCCAAAGCCTCGGCGGCGTCTTGTGGGCTTTGACACAACACCACGAAGTCGTCCGCGTACCGCACCATTTCGTAACCCTTTTCCGCCATCAAGTGATCCAGCGGGTCGAGGTAGATGTTGCTGAGCAGCGGCGAGATCACCGCACCTTGCGGCGTGCCCTGCTCGGGCACCCATTCCTGGGTGTCCTCCAGCACACTCTGACCGAGGAACGCCTCGACCAGTGCCAGGATGCGGCCGTCGGCCACCTTGGCGGCTACGAGAGCCAGCAGGCGGCCCTTCGGGATCGTGTCGAAGTAGCTCTTCAGATCGGCATCAACCACATGGACGTGGCCCGCCCTGAGCAGCTCATCCACACGTCGGAGCGCGTCCTTGCATCCCATACCCGGGCGAAAGCCGTAGCTCTGTGCGGCAAAGTCCCGCTCATAGATCGGTTCCAGCACCATGCGCAACGCCGTCTGTACCACCCGGTCCTGCACGGTTGGTATTCCCAACGGACGCATTTCCTGGCTTCCCAATTTCGGGATGTAGTGCCGTCGGATCGCCTGCGGGCGGTAGCTTCCGTTCCGCAGGGCAACACTCAGGCGTTCCAGGTTCGCGTCCAGATCGCTCGCGTATCGCTCGATGGTCACGTGATCCACCCCAGCCGCCCCGTCATTGGCCGATACCGCGGCAAACGCCGCACGCAGCGTAGCGATGGGGTAGAGCTTGTCGATCAGGCTGTGCCATCTGCCGCCTCTGACCCCCTGTTCGAGGGTCGCCAGCATCCGTGCCGTCCAGACGGTGGGTTCGGCCCTGGGCTGTCGTTGCCGTGCCTCTCCGGTTCTTTTACCCGCAGACTGCGTCCCCGGGATTGTCGCCGGTGGTCTTCCGTCCGTTCCAGACATCACGTCTCCACCTTCCTGCACCCCTTCGCTCCACCGGCATTACCCGGCTTCAGCGCTACTATGAGTGCTCTGACTCCTGCGCGTGGATGTGCGTGTGGCTTACTCAACCTGGCACACATCCCCTGCTCTTTGCCGCGCAGGTCTCTCCACGTCACGTACATCACCTTCCGGGCTCTCCGTCTCCAACCACCCCACCGCCTCCCCCGATCGCTTTGTCACCTGTCCTGTCAGCGTCGCAGGCTTCCCACTCATCGCGGGTCTGGGCTTCGCCATTCCATCGCTGGCTCGCCAGCCGGCACGGCCGAATCGAGTTCGTCATCCTACGGATTGCCCGTTCGCCTTCCGTTGCTCCCCACCCCGTCTCGCGACGACGCAGTTACGGTCGGCCACAGGACGGAAACAGGTATTCCTGAAGGGGACTTGCACCTCTCCGATGTTGCACGCTTGTGGACGCACGATGGCCGGCACAAGCCCGGCCATGACGACAGATGTGCGTCGCTTTCTTGTTAGTCCTACTGTGTCACTCATTCCGCACCCGTGATCTCGCGCGGCTGCGTCCGCAGCAGGGACATCGCGGCAGCGAACGGAGCAGGATCCGTGCCAGGCGAATGCGCAGCGTCGCGATGGAGTGTGGCATGTGGCGTTGCGAGCGTAGCGGCAGCACGTCTGGGTCGGTAACCAGTGGGAACGGCAGGTTGCGCGCGGCGCCAGGCCCGGGCAGGTCCTGAGGGGGGAATCGTCTCCTTTTCGGAGATCAGGTATCCGTAGGCGGCGATGCAGAGCGTGGCGTGATGGTGGAAGCCTCGCCAGCCGCGTCCTTCGTAGTGTCCGAGCCCGACCTCCTGTTTGAGTTCGAGATAATCGCGCTCAATCCGCCAGCCATGCCCTTGCGAAGGCGAGGGGTGGCTTGGCCAGATCGACCAGGCGTGCAAACGGGATATCGACCGGCAGGGTGGACAGCCAGTAGTGGTCCGGTTCAGCCTCGCCCTCCGGCCATTCGATCATCAGCCACTCTTCGGCGGCAGGATCGCTGCCTTTGCGACGATCATGCGCCGGGCGCAGCCGCAGCCGGGCAAACCGCGAGGTGAGCACTGTGTTGCTGCCCTCCCGCCAGGTGATCGTCTGCCAGGCACCCGGGGCAAGTTGCTTGGCCAGCGCCTTGACCTGGACCGGACGAGGGCGCTTGGCCTGACCGGCCGGTTTGTCTCGCCGGGCGCGGCCGGGACCCGGTGCCGGCGGGACCGGTGCTTCACCGGGGCGCCAGACCAGCATGCTGGAGAACACGCCAACCGCGTAGGGCAGGCCAAGCTCGGTAATCTCGGCGCGGAACTTGCCGTCGTTGCCATACGCCGGATCGGCCAGCGCCACGGCCGGCGACACGCCGGCAGCCAGCATCTCGCGCATCTGCCGCAAAGCGATCGCCGGCTTGGTCTGGAACACCACGTCCGCGGGCACGCCGGCCTTGGCGCGCCGAACCCGGTCGTCCGCCCACTCCTGCGGCAGGTAGAGCTGATAGGCGATCGGCAGACTGGCCCGGTGGGTCGCCACCGATAAGCTCACCGCAACCTGGCAATTGTCCTGCTTGCCCCGCTCGCCGCAATACTGCCGTGCCACTCCCACCGAGTGCGTCCCCTTCTTCGGGTAGCTGGTGTCATCCACGATCAAGGCCTGGATCGGTTCCTCGCGGGTTATGCTTGGCAGCACAAGTTCGCGCACCCGCGTCAGCATCGCCTGATCGGACCATGGCGCCTGCGCCACCAGATGCAGCAGCGATTGATGCTGTGCAGCAGTGCGCTCCGGCGCGGTTGCCGCCGCCAGCAGTTCAACGCTTTTGCGGCCTTCGGCCGAGAGCAGCCCAACGCAGTAGTCCTCGAACGGCCTGACCCGGTCGGCGTGTCCCAGAACCGATGCCAGGGTCGCCGCGTAGGCGCGGAAGCGGGCTTCCGTGCCGCTGTCATCCTGAAGATCCACTTCCGCCCTCCACGAAAGGTTGGAATCTTCATCGCTACCAAACCGCCGCCGTGTCGGGGAAACACAATTCTCCACGCTCTGGGGTTTGCGACTCAGTAGGACTAGGAGGCGAAGCCGACGCGGCAATCTCGCGCCCATTGAGTCGCCCCCGCCCCCGCCCGCGCCGCCCTCCGCACCGCCATCACAGATAACTCTTGACAGTCAACATACCTAACCCACATCCCTCCCCATGGACCTCCCTCCCCACCAGCCCCTCGACCTCGCCTACCAACTCCCGCGGGACACCTTCCACCAGGTGATCCACGCCCTGCGCGACGCGCTGGGGCCCCCGGTCACCGACTCCCCCGAGGACCTCGTCCGCCGCGACAACGACGCCATCGCCCGCGTCGCCTCGATGCTGCCGGCCAGCGCCGATGAGGCCCACCTCGCCGTGCAGTGCGTCGCCGCCCAGGTCATGGCGCTCGACTGCATCCGCCTGGCCCGCCGCCACGACCCCGACACCGCGCTCGCGCTGAAATGCCACGCCATGTCCCTCGGCATGATGCGTCAGGCCACCGCCGCCCGTAACCTGCTGCTGCGCGTCCAGGCGATCCGCCAGAAGCGCGAGGCCTCCAACGCCACGCTCGATCAGGCCGCCTTCACCGAGCACGCCGCCATGAGCCTGATGGCCGACGCGCTGGGCCGCCCGCCGTCCGTGCCGATCGCGCAGCCGCAACCGACGCCGCCCGCACCGCCACCGGATGCCGCACCAACATCCGACCTGGCTGCCGAGGCCGAGCAGTACGCCATTATCCACCCCCGCCGCGCCGCCTTGATCCGCGCCGCCGGCGGCTTGCCGCCCAACTGCGACTTCGGCCCACCGCCGCCCGAACTGCTGCCCCTCATCGCCCACGGCAACACCCCGCACCTCCGCGCCCTGGACGAGCCCGCCAAAGCCGCCGCCGCAACCTGACAAGCGTGCCCCGTGCCATGCCGGCGCGACTGGGTTCTTGAGCTACAGGCTGGCCTCCCTCTTAATCGTTTCCTGCGGCACAGCCGAGCCGATGGATCAGACTTCCAGCCCGCTTTGCAATCCGACCGCCTGCCTGTCCGCGGCCGCCTACCTGCCGCCAGCGGCCGCCTGATCGACAAACCAGATGAGCTCGCCCACCGGCTGTATGCGCGCGGCCGGCACCTGGCTGCCACCCGCGCGAATCGCACCGAACATCGCGGCTTTTTCCTGTCCCGCCACGAGGAAAGCAACATGCCGGCTGCTCTCGATCACCGGATAGGTCATGGTGATGCGAGCCTCCGGCCGCCCGTGCGATACGGCGGCCACCCAGTGCTTTCGCTCTTCGAGCACCGGCTCGCCCGGCAGCAGCGAGGCAGTGTGGCCATCGGGTCCAAGCCCGAGCAAGGTAATATCGAACAGTGGCCGCGCCGGATCCAGAACTGTGGCGCCGTACGCTGCCTGCAGGGTCCGCTCATAACGCGAGGCGGCGTCGTCAGGCGTGCCGTCGGCCGGCACGGGGTGGATGTTTTCCGGCGGTACGGGCGCCTTGGCCAACATCGCCTCACGGGTCATCCGGTAGTTGCTCTCCGGATGATCGTACGGAACGAAACGCTCATCACCCCAGTACCAGGATACGCGCTGCCAGGGAAAGCGTCCGCGGAACTCGTCGGAGGCCAGCAGCCCGTAGAGCGTCTTGGGGGTCGATCCGCCCGAGAGTGACACCAGGAATTGACCGGGGGACGCAAGCGCCATCGCCGTCATCCATTCGGCGACATGGTGCGCGAGCGCCTCCGGATCCGAAAGTACCTCGATGCGTCCGATCATCTTGCTCATGTCCTGGCCTCAATCCGACAAACCGAGAACGAAACGTTCCACCGCCTTGGCGAAGCCCTCGTCGTTGTAGGAATCCGTCGTCGCACTGGCCTGCGCCTTGACCTGATCGGATGCATTGCCCATCGCGATGCTGAAACCCGATCGCTTGAACATCAGCACATCGTTTGGCTGGTCGCCGAGGGTGGCGATCTCTTCGGCCGGCACACCCATGTGACGCGAGAGATACTCCACCACCGCCCCCTTGTTCGCATCCTTGTTGGTGACGTCGAGGTAATAAGGCTGCGACCGGGTCGCCGTCGCGCGCTGGCCGAAGGCGGCCTGGGCATCGGCTTCGCAGTGCTGGACCTTGTCGAGGTCATCGCTGATGCCGACGATCTTGGCCACGCCATCCAACGCGTCGGCAAAATCCGCCACCACCTTCGGTTGGAACTTGACGGTCCAGGCCTCGCGCGCGACATGCGGCGCGTCGGGCTTGGTGATCAGCCAGTCGTTGCCGCGATAGACCCAGGCATCGAGACCGTGCCCGCGAATGAGTTCGATGGCCTTGGTCGCGACATCGGCCGGCAGCGTCTTCTGTTCGATGATCGACAGATCCCGCTTGACGAACAGCCCGCCGTTGAAGCCCGCGATCGGGGTTTCGAGCTCGCAGGGCATCGAACAGCATGGCCATGCCTTTCGGTGGCCGGCCGCTGGTGATGGCGAAGCGAATGCCGGCGGCATGCAGGCTCTGGACCGCCGCCTGGGCGCGCTTCGTCAGCACCTTGTCCTCGGTGACCAGCGTGCCGTCCACGTCCGCCAGGACCAGCGAGATCTTCGGTTTTTGCATCATGGTAAACTCCGCCACGTTCGGTCAGTCGAGTGGGCGCCAGGCGCGCCCGTCGCGCGCCAGCAGCGCGTCGGCCGCTGCCGGACCGTTTTCACCCGCGGCGTAATTCGGAAACTCAGTAGGCGGCGTGTTCGCCCAGGCATCCAGGATGGGCTGCACGGCCCGCCAACCGGCCTCGATATTGTCGGCGCGCTGGAACAGCGTCGCATCGCCGATCATGCAGTCATACAGCAAGGTTTCATATCCGGTATTCGGCGCCATCTTGAAGAAGGTCTTGTAGGCGAAATCCATGCTGACGGTGCTCAGCCTGACGGTCGGCCCGGGACGCTTGGCGGCAAACACGAGCTGCGATGCCCTCGTCGGGCTGGATGCGCAGGATCAGCCAATTGGGATTCAGCCGCTCCACATCCGTGCCGCGGAACAGCGCATAGGGCGCCTGGTGGAAGCGGATGGCGATCTCGGTCGACCGGCGTTTCATGTATTTGCCGGTGCGCAGATAGAACGGCACGCCGGCCCAGCGCCAGTTGTCGATCATCAGCTTGCAGGCGATGAAGGTCTCGGTCACCGAATCCGGCGCCACGTCGGGCTCCTGGCGATAGGCCCGGACCGGCTTGCCGAGCACGGTGCCGGCGTCGTACTGGCCGCGCACGGCATCCTGCAGCGCACGTTCCGGCGTCAGCGGCTGGATCGCCTCGATCACCTCGGCCTTCTTGGCCCGGACGGCTTCGGCATCGAAGGAGATCGGCGGCTCCATCGCCGTCATCGACAAGAGCTGGAACAGGTGGTTGGGCACCATGTCGCGCAGCGCGCCGGTCTTTTCGTAGAACTTGCCGCGGCGCTCGACGCCGACCGTTTCCGCCGCCGTGATCTGGATATGATCGATATGCTCGCGATTCCAGATCGGCTCGAACAGGCCGTTGGCGAAGCGCAGGGCCATGATGTTCTGCACCGTTTCCTTGCCCAGGAAATGGTCGATCCGGTAGATCTGGTGCTCGTGCAGCGTCTTCAGGATCTCGGCATTGAGCGCCTTGGCCGAGGGCAGGTCGTGGCCGAACGGCTTCTCGATCACCACCCGGCGCCATTGTCCGTCACGTTCCGTCGGTCAGGCCCGCGGCGCCAAGGCCCGCGACCACGACGCTGAAGAAACGGTCCGCGACCGCGAGATAGAACAGATGGTTGCCTGCGGTGCCTGCCGACTTGTCCAGCTCCGCCAGATGCTCGCCCAATCGCCGGTACATCGCCGGGTCGTTCAGGTCACCCTGGAGATAGCTCATGCGTCCGGTCAGCCAGCCCCAGGCAGTCTGGTCGATGTGGTCGGCCTGGAATTCGCCGCCGCCCTTGGCGACGAACTCGTTCATCATGTCGGTCAGGCCCTGGCGCCAATCCTCCGTGCTCTTGGCCGCCAGATCGACGCCGACGAGTTGGAAGCCATCGGGCAGCCGCCTGGCATCGACCAGATTGTAGAGCGCCGGCACGACCAGGCGCTTGGTCAGGTCGCCGGCGGCGCCGAAAATCACCATCGCGCACGGCGGCGCCACCGGAGCGAGGTCGTCCTCATCCGCCACACTGTTGGCCTCACCGAGATCAGCTTGCCGGTCCGCCATTGTCGCCTTGCTCCCGTCGTTTCATCTGGCGGCCGTTTCGCAACGGCCAATCCTGGGCCGCGCACGACCCCTGCACATCATGCGCGCCCGAGCACCTCCTTGGCCGCGGCGACGACCCGTTCCGGCTCGAAGCCGAACTTGCGCTGCAGCTCCTTGAGCGGCGCCGAGGCGCCGAAAGTCTTCATGCCGATGACCTGGCCGGCGGCGCCGACATAGCGCTCCCAACCCAGGACCGATGCCTGCTCCACCGCGACGCGCGCCGTGACGTTGGGCGGCAGCACGCTGTCCCGATACGATTGCGGCTGATGCTCGAAGATGTCCCACGACGGCATGGAGACCACGCGCGAGCGAATCCCCTGGACTCATCAGCGTCTCATGCGCCTCGACGACCAGAGCGACCTCGCTGCCCGTGGCGATGAGGATGATCTCGGGCGTTCCGCCCGGCGCATCCGCCATGACATAGGCGCCGCGAGCCACGCCGGCGGCCGAAGCGTATCTGCTGCGATCGAACGTCGGCAGCGGCTGGCGCGACAGCACGATCACCGCGGGCTGGTGGCGAAGCTGCATGATGACGCGATAGGCCTCGACGACCTCGTTGGCATCGCCGGGCCGCAGCACGACCAGCCCGGGAATGGCGCGCAGCGAGACCAGTTGCTCCACCGGCTGATGGGTCGGTCCGTCCTCGCCGTCGCCCATGGCGTCATGGGTGAAGACGATGATCGTGGGCAGTTCCATCAGGGCGGAGAGCCGGATGGCCGGGCGCGCATAATCGCTGAAGATGAAGAAGGTCGCGCCGAACGCCCGCAGCTTCGAGAGCGACAGCCCGTTGACGATCGCCGCCATGGCGTGCTCGCGGATGCCGAAATGGAGATTCCGGCCGCCCGGCGTTTCGGGCTCGAAATCGCCGGCGCCGTCGAATTTCAGTGTCGTCCTGTTCGACGGCCCAAGGTCCGCCGAACCGCCCAGGAACCACGGGATGTTCTGGGCCAGCACGTTCAGCACCTTGCCCGAAGCGTCGCGCCCGGCAATCCCCTTGGGATCGGCGGGGAAGATCGGCAGGTTGCGGTCCCATCCCGCGGGCAGTTCGCGGCGCTGCATCTGGTCGATCTCGGTGGCGAGTTCGGGAAACTGCTGCCCGGTAGGCGGCGAACAGCCTCTCCCATCGGCTGCGCGCCTCGGCACCGCGCCGGCCGATGCCGGCATCGAAATGCTCGTAGACGCCGTCGGGGACAAGAAACTTGGCGTCCTCCGGCCAGCCGTAGGCGCGCTTGGTCAGCTTGACCTCTTCCTCGCCCAGCGGCTCGCCATGGGCGTCCGCGGTGTCGACCTTGTGCGGCGAGCCGTAGCCGATGTGGCTGTCCAGGATGATCAGGGTCGGCCGGCCCTTGGTCGCGCGGAAAACCGCGAGCGCGTCCTCGATCCGCTCGATGTCGTTGGCATCGCCGACCCGCAGCACGTTCCAGCCGTAGGCCAAGAAAGCGGGCCGCGACGTCCTCGGTGAAGGTGATGCGTGTGTTGCCCTCGATGGTGATGTGGTTGTTGTCGTAGATCCAGCACAGGTCGTCGAGGCCGAGATGCCCGGCCAGCGAGGCCGCCTCCGACCCGACGCCTTCCATCAGGCAGCCGTCGCCGCAGACCGCATAGATGTTGTAGTCGAAGATGTCGAAGCCGGGCCGGTTGTAGCGCGCGCCCAGCCATTTCCGCGCGATCGCCATGCCGACGCTGGTGGCGATCCCCTGGCCCAGCGGACCGGTGGTGGTTTCAACCCCGGACACCAGATGATACTCCGGATGTCCCGGCGCCTTGCTGCCGAGTTGGCGGAAGTGGCGGATGTCGTCCAGCGTCACCGACGGCTGCCCCAGGCGCTCGTAGTCGGCGTTCACCGCCTGGGTCCGCGTCAGATGCAGCACCGACCAGAGCAGCATCGAGGCATGGCCGTTGGACAGCACGAAGCGGTCGCGGTCGGGCCAGATCGGATCCTGCGGGTCGAAACGCATGACCCGGTTCCAGATCGTATAGACCAGCGGCGCCAGCGCCATGGGCGTGCCCGGGATGTCCGGACTTGCGCCTGCTGGACGGCGTCGATCGAGAGTGTGCGGATCGTGTTGATCGCCAATTGATCGAGATCGTCGTTGTTCATGCCGGTCGGCTCCCCTTCCCTGCGCCGGCTACGTTTGGGCCGGCTTCTCGAGATGCCCGCCGAACTCGTAGCGCATCGCCGAAAGCAGCTTGTCGGCGAAATCCGCCTCGCCGCGGGAGCTGAACCGCTCATAGAGCGCCGACGACAGCACATGGGCCGGCACGCCCTCGTCGATTGCGGCCTTGATGGTCCAGCGACCTTCGCCCGAATCGGACACCCTGCCCGCGAAATTCGCCAGCGCAGGATCCTGCATCAAAGCCGCCGCCGAAAGATCGAGCAGCCAGGAAGCGACCACGCTGCCGCGGCGCCAGACCTCCGTGATGTCCGGCAGGTTGAGATCGTACTGATAGTGCTCGGGCTCGCGCAGCGGCGTGGTTTCTGCATCGACCGCGCCGGTCTTCTTGCCGATATTGGCCGCCTTGAGCACGGCGAGCCCCTCGGCGTAGGCGGCCATCAGGCCATATTCGATGCCGTTATGCACCATCTTGACGAAGTGGCCGGCGCCGCTGGGACCGCAATGCAGATAGCCTAGCTCGGCTGTGCCACCCGCCTTTTCCCGCCCCGGGGTGCGCGGGATGTCGCCGCGGCCGGGGGCGAGGGTGGCGAAGATCGGGTCGAGACGCTTCACCACGTCGTCCTCGCCGCCGATCATCATGCAGTAGCCGCGCTCCAGGCCCCAGACGCCGCCGCTGGTGCCGACCTCGACATAATGGATGCCCTTGGGTGCCAGCTCCTTGGCCCGGCGGATATCGTCGATGTAGTAGGAGTTGCCGCCGTCGATCAGGATGTCGCCGCGTTCGAGATGGGGCAGCAGATCGGCGATCGTCTTGTCGACCACGCCGGCGGGGACCATCAGCCAGACCGCGCGCGGCTTCGTCAGGTTCTTGGTGAACTCGGCCAGCGAGGCCGATGCCGACTGCTTTCTCCTTCACCAGTTCCTCGACCGCCTGCGCGGACATGTCGTACACGACACATTCGTGGCCGCCCCGCAACAGCCGGCGCACCATGTTCGCGCCCATCCGGCCGAGGCCGATCATTCCCAGTTGCACGTGCGAGTCTCCTCCTGCAGAGCGAAGTCGCGATGGAATCCCGTCAGCTGGCGAGCCCGGCCTCGGTCGAAGACCCGGCCTTTCCTCGCGGCATCATGCTGTTCCCTTCAGCTTGCGGTAGCGGCGGATCAGAGTGTTGGTCGAGCTGTCATGCTCGAGCTTGGGCTCGCCTGCGCTCTCCAATTGCGGAATGATGCGCTGCGCGAGAACCTTGCCCAGTTCCACGCCCCATTGGTCGAAGGGGTCGATCTGCCAGATCGTGCCCTGGGTGAAGACGCTGTGCTCGTACAGCGCCACGAGTCTTCCCAAGCGCACCCGGCGTCAGCCGATCCAGCAACAGCGTGTTGGACGGCCGGTTGCCCTCGAACAGCCGATGCGGCACCAGCCAATCCGGCGTCCCCTCGGCCTTCACCTCCTCGCTTGTCTTGCCGAATGCCAGCGCCTCGGTCTGGGCGAAGACGTTGGCCAGCAGAATGTCGTGGTGCCGGCCCAGCGGGTTGAGCGTCTGGCCGAAGCCGATGAAATCGCAGGGGATGAGCCGGGTGCCCTGGTGGATGAGCTGATAGAAGGAGTGCTGCCCGTTGGTGCCCGGCTCGCCCCAATAGATCGGGCCGGTATCGTAATCCACGCGGGTGCCGTCCAGCGTCACATGCTTGCCGTTGCTCTCCATCGTCAGTTGCTGGAGATAGGCGGGAAAGCGCTTCAGGTATTGTTCGTAGGGCAGCACGGCGACGGTCTGGGCGCCGAAGAAATCGTTGTACCAGACGGACAGAAGGCCCATGAGCACGGGAAGATTGCGCTCGAAGGGCGCGGTGCGGAAATGCTCGTCCATCTGGTGGAAGCCGTCCAGCATGGCGCGGAAATTGTCCGGACCGATGGCGATCATGGTCGACAGGCCGATGGCCGAATCCATCGAATATCGGCCGCCGACCCAGTCCCAGAAGCCGAACATGTTGGCCGTGTCGATGCCGAACTTCGCCACCTCCTCGGCATTGGTCGAGACCGCGACGCAATGCCTGGCGATGGCCTTCTCGTCGCCGTTCAGCCCGGCCAGCAGCCAGGCGCGCGCCGTATGCGCGTTGGTCATCGTCTCCAGGGTGGTGAAGGTCTTGGAGGAGATGATGAACAGCGTCTCCTCGGCACTCGAGATCCTGCACCGCCTCGGCGAAGTCGGTGCCGTCGACGTTGGAGACGAAGCGGAAGGTCATGCTTCGCTCGCTGTAATGCTTCAGCGCCTCGTAGGCCATGACCGGACCAAGGTCGGAGCCGCCGATGCCGATGTTGATCACATTGCGGATCCGCTTGCCGGTATGGCCTTTCCAGTCGCCGCCGCGGACGCGGTTGGCGAAGTCTGCCATCTTGTCCAGAACCGCATGCACGTCGGGCACCACATTCCGGCCGTCGACGAAGATCGAAGCATTCCGTGGCGCGCGCAGCGCCACATGGAGAGCGGCCCGCCCCTCCGAGACATTGATCTTCTCGCCGCTGAACATGGCATCGATGCGCTCGCGCAGGCCCGACTGCTCCGCAAGCTGGAGCAACAGCTTCAGCGTCTCGTCAGTGATGCGGTTCTTCGAATAGTCGAGATAGATCCCGACGGCCTCGGCGGCCAGCCGTTCACCGCGCCCGGCGTCGTCGGCGAACAGTTGGCGAAGATGGACGCCCTCGATCTTCTGATGATGGTCCTTCAGGGCCATCCAGGCGGGACGCTTGCGCAACGGTGCAACGGTCATCGGTCGTGTCCCCGATAGAGTGATCCTACAGCCGGAGGAACGTGGCGCGCCAAAGCCGCGGCGCTCAACCTACCCTCCGCGTCGCCGCGCTCTTGGAGTTCGATGCAGGACATCAGATCGTTCCAGGACTCAACGAAGGATTTGGCCCCCTCGTCCTGGAGCTGGTTCGCCAGAGCCGTCGACGTCGATGCCCGCCTGGGCGAAGCGCGCAAGCACTGCCTCCGCGTCGCCCCCGTCGGGCGGCCATCAGGTCACTCGACCTCACCGTGATCGCCGAACGCCTTGAGCGTACCCTCGGGCATGGTGTTGACGGTGAAGGGCGCGGCAAGCGCCTTCACATAGAGAATGTCGGAGGCCTTCGGGATCCTTCGTGCCGGTGCTGGCCCACAGCAGACGCTGCGCGCGGGCGCCCGCATTCGCGGCCCGCTGCCAGCGCGCCGAGCCAAGCAGATCGTGGTAGGCCTTGTAGGTACGCTGGGCGATGGCGATCCCCAGACGGTCGACCAGCGCCGGCGGCACCTTGCCTGCGACCGCGACGTCCCATCGGCTGATGAAGACCGAAGCGACCGATCCGACATTGGGATTGAGCCCGGCCTTGATGCGGCGTTCGACGCCCCGCAGATAAGCCTCGGCCGCCGCGACATATTGCTCACGGGAGAACAGCAGCGTGACATTGACCGGGATGCCGGCAAAGATCGCCTCCTCGATGGCGGGCAATCCTTCCGGTGTCCCGGGAATTTTGATGAGCAGATTGGGCCGCCCGGCCCGCTCATGCAGGGCCTTGGCCGCCGCCAGCGTGCTGGCGGTGTCGTGCGCCAGCAGCGGCGACACCTCCAGCGAGACCCAGCCGTCGACGCCGTCGGTGCGCTCGAAAACCGGCTTGAACAGGTCGGCCGCCCCGCTCAGATCCTCCAGCGCCAGGTCGAAGAACAGCTCCTCGCCGAGCCGGCCCGCCTGCACCTTCTGGCGGATGGGGGCGTCATAGGTGGCGCTGTTCCTGATGGCGTGATCGAAGATCGTGGGATTGGAGGTGAGTCCGGTCACCGAGAGTTCGTCGATGTAGCGTTTCAGCGTCCCGCTGCCCAGCAGATCGCGGGTGATATTGTCGAGCCAGATGCTCTGGCCCAGATCGTGAAGTTTCCCGGTTGCGTTCATTGCGTCATCTCCAATCACAACATACCCAGTCCTGAGACCGGGGGCCCGGCAGGGCAATTGTCATCGCGTGGATCGCCGATGCACTCCGTAGTCACGCCACAGGTCCAAAACTGGGTACGCCGACTGGCATTGGAAGCCCCCGCCTCGTCCGTGATGCAAACTTCGTGGTGGTAACCCAGGCTGTTACGCTGTCGGGTTCCGGCACGACTATCGATGCCTCGAAACCACACATTCGCCCTGAACCCGTACACTGCCGGGGTGTGGATATCCTATTGCGCATTCGGCCGGAACACCTGCTGAAAGTCCGGCTGCAAGCTCAGTGCCGCCGTGTCCTCGGACCTGGTGGGCCACAGGCCACAGCCCAGCATGCCGACGAAATGCTGCCCGGCATAGGCCCCACCCCGGCCGTTTTCAGGACGATCGACAACGGTGGCTGCCGGCCTTCCACCGCATCCTCGATTTCCCCGCGGCCTGCGCCCCTTCGTGTCGGCGCCAGGGTGCGTTGTCACCCGCACCCCCTGGCCCTACTTTCCCCACCAAATGCTGGAGGCAGACACCCACATGGACTTCGACCTGTTCGTGATCGGCGGCGGCTCCGCGGGCGTGCGTTGCGCGCGCATCGCCGCGGGGCATGGCGCGCGCGTCGGCGTCGCCGAGGAACGCTTCTGGGGCGGCACCTGCGTCAATGTCGGCTGCGTGCCGAAGAAGCTGCTGGTGCAGGCCGGCGAATACGGCGCCTGGGCGGAAGACGCCGCCGGCTTCGGCTGGACCATCAAGAAGGGCCCGCACGACTGGGCCAAGTTGATCGCCGCGAAGGACAAGGAGATCGGCCGGCTCAACGGTATCTACAAACGCCTGCTCGACAACGCCGGCGCGAAGATGTTCGAAGCGCGCGCCACCTTCATCGATCCGCACACGCTCGATGTCGGCGGCAAGCGCGTCACCGCGCAGCACATCATCATCGGCACCGGCGGCCATCCGGTGCGCCTGCCGATCCCCGGCGCAGAGCTCGGCATCATCTCCGACGATGCGTTCTATCTGCCGAAGATGCCGCAGCGTGTCGCAGTACTTGGCTCCGGCTACATCGCGGTGGAATTCGCCGGCATCTTCGCCGCCCTCGGCGCGCACGTCGATCTGGTGTATCGCGCGCCGCTGCCGTTGCGCGGTTTCGACCACGACATGCGCGAGGCACTGGCGGAAGCGCTCACCCAGCAGGGCATCACGCTGCATGCGAACTGCACGCCACGTGCCATCACCGCGGAGGGCGCTGCCCGTGCGCTCAGCCTCAGCGACGGCACGACGATCCACACCGACCTGGTGTTCTTCGCCACCGGCCGCGCACCGGCCACGCATAACCTCGGCCTCGACAAGGCGGGCGTGACGACCAACGAAGCAGGCGCCGTCGTGGTCGATCAGCACCTGCGGACCAGCCAGCACGACATCTACGCGATGGGCGACGTCACCGACCGGCTGAACCTGACGCCGGTGGCAATCGCCGAGGGCCACGCGCTGGCCGACTCGTTGTTCGGCAAGAACCCGCGCGGCATCTCGCTGCGTAATGTGCCGACCGCGGTGTTCTCCACGCCGCCGATCGCAACCGTCGGCTTGACCGAGGAGCAGGCGGCGCGACACGGTCCAGTCGATGTCTACGTCAGCAAGTTCACGCCGATGCGCCACACGCTGTCGGGCCGCGCGCGCAAGAGCACGCTGAAGCTGCTGGTCGATCAGGCGAGTCAGAAAGTGGTTGGCGCGCACATGCTCGGCGAGGACGCCCCCGAGATCATGCAAGGCCTGGCGATCGCCATCGTGATGGGCGCCACCAAGGCGGACTTCGACCGCACGATCGGCATCCATCCAACGGCCGCCGAGGAGTTCGTCACGTTACGCACCCGCACGCGTGTCGCGGAGGTGGCCAAAGCCGCGGAGTAGGGCTTTTCGTAGCTGCGGCTGAGCCATTTGCCGGCGGTCGGATGTAGCGGTATTTCTGCGTGGATCGGACCACCCCCTAATCAAGGTGGTGGTCCGACCTCGTACGGAAAGGTGGGTGTCCGAGCAGGGGCTCCCGAAGGAGCCCTCGGCTCGTCTGCGGTTAGCCCTCGCCACCCGCGGTGCTTGCCGGGTTGTCGTAGGATTGCAGCGCCGCATTTGCTGGCGACACCAGGGCTGTGGTGCCCAGGATGATGCCCAGGGCGGCAAAGGCCGTCAGGATCAAGTTCTTCATTTCACTCTCCTTGGTGTTTTCCGTCGCGCAGACGGAGCGTTGGTTGGTTTGCTTCGACTTGTTCGTCTCGCCTGTCAGTTTATGCCGGTAGTTCGACATCGGTCTTGCTGACAGGCAAACTATCCCACGCGGATCGAATGCGCGCGCTGAAATGCTTCACACCGGAACTCGTCGTTCGAAATCGACTTCAGGGTGGAGCAATTGGCAGCGGCCGAGAACAACGTCCACGCGATCTCTGGGCAATGACGCCGGCCATGCGTCTGCATCATCCGCACGACGCCCTTGCACTGCAAATCACCCCGCCAGAATCTCGGCTGCCGCATCGACCAGCACCTGGCAGCCGAGCACGATATCCGCGTCTTCGGTGTTCTCCGCGTAATGATGGCTGATCCCGCCGATCGACGGCACGAACAGCATCGCAGACTTCATGCGTTCCGCCAGAACCTGCGCATCGTGCCCTGCGCCACTCGGCATCCGCACATGCAGTCCCGGCGCATGCCGTTCTGCCGCGCGTTCGAGCGCATCCTGGAAGCCGGCGTCCATCACCCGCGGCACCGACCGCCCGCGCTCCGCGATCACCACCGAGCACGGACCGCGCGTTGCCTCGGCCACCAGCGTTTCCAGCTCGCGCTCCAGTGTTGCCAGCATCGCGGGATCGGTATCGCGGAACTGGAACAGCATCTCGGCGCGCCCCGGCACGATACTTGGTGCGCCCGGATCGAGCGTGATCCGTCCCGTTGTCCACACCGTACGCGGCTCGGCCACTTCCGGAAACCGCCGATAGATCGCATCGGCCAGCCGCACCAGCGCCACGCCGGCATCCTTGCGGATCGCCATGCGCGTGGTGCCGGCATGGTTCTGCACGCCCTCGAACTCGATGCGGAACCGATGGCTGCCAACGATCGCCGTGACCATGCCGATGCGCCGGCCGGTGTCCTCCAGTTCGGCACCCTGCTCGATGTGCGCCTCCAGGTAGCCGAGATAGCGCGCCGGATCGACCACGGCCCGTGCACGGCCGGCAAACCCGGCCTGCTGCAACGCCTCGCGCAACGTCGTGCCGTCGCGGTTGCTGCACGCATCGATCTCCGCCTCCGGCAACAGGCCGCAGAACGAACGGCTGCCGATGAACGAACCGAAGTGTCCCTCCTCATCGGCCCACGCCGCGACATCGATGCCACCGCCGAGCGTGCGCGCGACCTCCAGGCCGTAGATCACACCCAACGCGCCATCCAGCCAGCCGGCGTGCGGCTGCGTCTCGACATGGCTGCCGAGCAGCAACTTCGGTCCATCGCCGCGCGCGCGGCCGATGACGTTGCCGATGCCGTCGATCTCCGGCTCAAGCCCAGCCTCGGTCATGCGCGCCGCCAGCCAGTGCCGCGATGCGACATCGTCCGGCGAATACGTCGGCCGATGCACACCGGTCTTGTAAGCGCCGATCTTCGCCAGCGCGCGCAGATCACCGAGCAGCCTGTCCCCATCGATGGATTTCGTCATGGCGCCATCGCCATACCCTGCGGCCGGATCAGGCCATCCGGTGTAGGCACGAAGCCGGACACCTTGTCGGACAACGCCCACAGCCACTTCGCATGGTACAGCACGATGTGCGGACGATCTTCGAGATACACATCGACGACCTGCCGGTACAGCGCCTGTCGCTGCGCAACATCGGTGACGCCGCGCGCGCGGGCCAACAGATCGTCAAATTTCGGATTGCAGTACTTGCCCCAGTTCAGGAAGCCGTCGCAGGCAAGCCAGATCGCCACATTGCCATCCGGGTCGGGCCTGCCGCTCCAGATCACTATCGTCGCCTGATAGTTGCCAGCACGCCCGGCAGCGACCAGTGCGTTCGCCTCGGCTGCTTGCAGCTTGATGTCGAACCCCGCTTCCTCGGCCATCGACTGGATCACCTGGCCGACCTGCTGATCCACCGGGCTGTTGCCGACCAGCAAGGTAAAGCTCGGATGCTCCTGTCCCGCCTGCCGTCAACAGCGCCTTCGCCTTGGCGACATCGCGCGGCGGCACCGGATGATCCGGATCCCAGTAGCGGCTGCCCGGCGCCTCGAACTGGTTCGACGGAATGAACTGTCCATCGAACACCACCTGGTTCAGCGCATCACGGTCGATCGAAGCCTCCAACGCCTCGCGCACGCGCGGATCCTTCAACGGACTGTCAGACGCAGCAAGGTTGATGCTCATCGAGTAGTACGCCAGCGCCGGCTGGCTGATCAGCTTCAACCGCGGATCACGCTGCACCGCCGCCACGTCGGTCGGTCCCAGCCGCTCCACCATGTCAAGCTGCCGCGCCTCCAGGTTCACCAGCCGCACCGTGGTATCGGGGATCGGCTGATACACGATGCGATCCAGCTTGATCGCCGGCGCGTTCCAGTAGCCGGGAAAGCGATCGACGACGATACGGTCCTGCGCGACACGCTCGGTAAGCTTGAACGGCCCGGCACACGGCAGGTCGGTCGTCACGTCGCGTCCCAGCGCCTTGGGCGAGATCATCATCCCCGCGCGATCGGCCAGCACGGCGACCAGCGGCGCATAGGGCTGAGCAAGATGCAGCCGCACCGTGTGTGGGTCGATCACCTCGACGGATGACACTGGCTTCAGCTCGCTCTTGCGCAGGCTTTCCGGGGCGCTGCGATAGCGCTCCAGGTTGGCCTTCACCGCATCGGCGTCCATTGTTTCGCCGTCGTGAAACGTCACGCCGTCGCGCAGCGTGACGGTGAGTGCGAGATTGTCCGGCGACCACGTCCAGGCCGTGGCGAGCTGTGGCACGAAGTTCATCTGTGCGTCGGTGTCGATCAACTTGTCGCACACCGCGGCGAATACCACGCGACCGACGAAGCTGCCGCTGCGTGCGGGATCCAGCGCATCGGGGTCCTCGTTGATGCCGATGCGCAGCGTTCCGGCAGCGTGCGCGGCGCCGGTGAGCAGAAGCATTCCAAGGCAAGCCGCCGCGACTCCCCGCATGAAGTCCTCCACGTTTGGCATCGCCATGCTGGCGCAACATGCTGCAACCGACCAGGGCAAGATCGCTCTTGCGGCTGCACTCACTCGGAATAATCCACTGGGTTCTCCGGGGGCGCATTGTTGTAGAAGATGAACACCAGCGGCGTGCCGGGTTCGGCTGTCGCGTCAGTGCGATAACCGGAGACCTCGCCAGCCACGCCGCTGGTATATTCCGCGACAACCTCGCCAAATGTATCGCGTTGGATTGCAACCCTCTGTCCCACAACGACCTTGTCGTTCAGCTTGATCAAAAGCTCAACGAAACCCCCATGGGTCGCAAGGATGGTGTGCCCGCTGTTGGCGACGAAGAGGCCCGCGTCCCGCCCGGTGCGGCCCATCGGGCCGGCGATGATTCCGTGGTGTTTGAGCACATTGTTCGTGCCCTCCACGAACCGGGGGATCATCGCATGGTCCAGGATGCGCGGGGCGCCGATCTCGGGCGTGAAGGCCGGAATGCCCACATCGATGAACGCGTTCGCGAGGAGCGTGGGATAGGCACGGTTGTCGAAGATTTGATCGATCGGATACAGCTCCGCCATCGCCCGGACCTCAGGCAGGTCCATCCGGGCAAGATGAAACGCTGTTATATCCATCCCGGTCGCGCCGGTATGGAAATCGATGGCGTAGTTGGCGTTGGGTCTGAAGAGCCTGTTTAACAGAAGGCCGGCGTGCCGGCTGGGCGCATTGGCGCCATTCTCATTCCCCGGCCATTCGCGATTGATGTCGATGAGGTCAATTCCCCTGCCTGAATTGGGCCATCGACGCGCCATCCCTTCAAGGGCCGGACGGGATACATCCAGAGCCGCCATGACTGTGCCCGACATCTCGGCCGGATTGAGCTGGCTCATGACGGTCTGCACCGTGCGCACAGCACTGATCTCGTCGCCGTGCACACCGCTGACGAGCGCGACGCACTTGCCTGGCTTCGCCCCCTTGGCGACCATCACGGATACGTACCAGTGCTGACCCGTGGGCATCTGCACGCCCTGGAAATAGAAAAGGTGCCTGCCGGGCTCCAGGTCGTTGATGTCGAGCGCGCTGACGACCTTCTTCCCCTGGATCACGTCACCAGTATAGACCGTGCCTTGCCGAGCAACCTGTGCCGGACCTGCGGCAGGCGCTGTTGTGCCTTGGGCATTCGCAGCGCCGGAATTGGCCGCGAGGACAGTTGATGCGCCGACGGAGGCAATGGTCGCCATCATGAAGTCGCGGCGATCGAGCCCGTCCCTTGGTTCGTCCGACATGGCGAGTGTTCCTTGTACGAAGGTGAAGGTTCTGGCAGCAACCTCGATAACGTCGCAGGATACCATTGCAACAGCTCACCACTCGACGAGCGAAGACGGGGCGGCCGGCAGTACAGGTCAGCCCGGGCGGGCCTGGCGACATTCAACTCCTGCGGGTAATCAACGGCCCGTGGGTTACCCCTGCGCGCAAGATCGCCACGCTGGTGAACTGGACCGACGTCATTGATCACCGAATGCTGACCACTGTCATCGAAGCTTCATCGAACTGCAATCCGGGTGTCGCACCTCCCGCCTAGGAGAGCGGGGCGCGTCGGCGCCACGGATTCCCCATGAGGAGGATTGCGAATGAAGTTGCTCACCACGGCTGTGGCCGTCGGGCTAGCTGCCGGCGTTGCCGCTATCGGCACTGCCCAGGCAGACACCCAGATCACCGGCGCGGGCTCGACCTTCGCCGCGCCGATCTACGCCAAGTGGGGCGATGCCTCGAGCGCCACGACCAGCATCAAGCTGAACTACCAGGCGATCGGCTCCGGCGCCGGCATCAACCAGATCAACAACCGCACGGTCGATTTCGGCGCCTCCGACATGCCGGTGGCGGCCGACCAGCTTACCGCGCACAAGCTGATGCAGTTCCCCACGGTGATCGGCGGCGTTGACATCATCGTCAACATCCCGGGCGTCAAGCCGAACGAGCTGAAGCTGACCGGGCCGATCCTCGCCGACATCTACCTCGGCAAGATCACCAAGTGGAACGACAAGGCGATCGCCGCACTCAACCCCGAGCTGAAGCTGCCCAGCACGGCGATCGCGCCGGTGCATCGGGCTGACGGCTCCGGCACCACCTTCGTGTTCACCGACTATCTCGGCATGCAGAGCCCTGAGTGGAAGAGCAAGGTCGGCTCCTCCACCAGCGTGAGCTGGCCGGTCGGCGCCGGCGCCAAGGGCAGCGACGGCGTCGCCGGCACGGTGCAGCAGATCCCGGGCGGCATCGGCTACGACGAAAGCGCCTATGCCGCGCAGAACCACCTGACCACGGCGCTGCTGAAGAACAAGGCGGGCAAGTTCGTCGCCCCGACCATGGCGGCCTTCGAGGCCGCGGCCGCGAGCGCCGACTGGTCGAAGGTGCAGAACTTCGCCGTCGACCTGAACGATCAGCCCGGCGCTGACAAGCTGGCCGATCGAGTCCGCGACCTTCGTGCTGCTGCCGACCGATCCGAAGGATCGCGAACCAGAGCGCCGCGGTGAAGAAGTTCTTCGACTGGGGCTTCGCCCATGGCAGCGACATCGCCAAGCAACTGCTCTACATCCCGCTGCCGACCAGCGTGCACGACGCGATTCGCGCTGCCTGGCAGAAGGAAGTGCCGGGCACCATGTGACGGCTGCCGATCACAGTCGATCGACCTGAGCCAGGCGTGACGGCGCTGTCCGGCACGCCTGCTCCATGAACGGGGATTTCCTACGCAGTGCAGCAAGCGGTCGCCCTTTCGGCACCCCGGGTCACCCGGCGCCACACCAGCATCGGCGATCCGATCTTCGCCGGGTCTGGCACGCGCATCGGGCATCCTCGTCCTGGTGCTGCTGGGCAGCCTGATCCTGTCGCTGTTCATCGGCGGCCTGCCGGCGTTCCGCGCACTTCGGCATCGGCTTCCTGTTCTCGACGACGTGGGACCCGGTGCACCAGGTGTTCGGCGCCGCGGTCTCGGTCTACGGCACGCTGGTCACCTCGGTGCTGGCGCTGATCCTCGCCGTGCCGCTGGCGTTCGGCATCGCCTTCTATCTCACCGAGCTGGCGCCGATGTGGCTGCGCCGCCCGGTCGGCACCGCGATCGAACTGCTCGCCGCCGTGCCCTCGATCATCTACGGCATGTGGGGCTTCTTCGTCATCGTGCCGATCATGTCGCAGTACATCGAGCCCACGCTGATCGACACGTTCGACGGCATCCCGGTGCTGGAGGACCTGTTCGCCGGCCCGCCGTTCGGCACCGGCATCTTCACCGCCGCGATGATCCTGGCGGTGATGGTCATCCCGTTCATCGCCGCCACCATGCGCGACGTGTTCGAGACCGTGCCGCCGGTGTTCAAGGAATCCGCCTACGGCGTCGGCTGCACGACCTGGGAGGTGATGCGCTCCATCGTCATTCCCTACACGCGCGTCTCCGTGGTCGGCGGCATCATGCTGGGCCTGGGCCGCGCGCTGGGCGAGACCATGGCGGTCACCTTCGTCATCGGCAACGCCGACCGCATCTCCAGCAGCCTGTTCTCCTCCGGCAACACCATCGCCTCGATCGTCGCGCTGGAATTTCCCGGAAAGCCCGGCCGGCAGCCTGAAGCTTGCCTCGTTGCTGGCGCTGGGGTTCATCCTGTTCGTGATCTCGTTCATCGTGCTGGCGATCTCGCGCACGCTGCTGCGGCCGAGATTGAAGGTGTGAGATGAGCGCAACCACAACCACCGCCGGCGCGCATCCCGGCCCGGCCAAGGACACACGGGTCGCCCGCGCCCTCGGCCGCCGGCGGCACCGCGCCAACCTGGTGATCGAGGCGCTGTGCGTCCTCGCCACCGATCATCGGCCTGCTGCTGCTGGCCTCGATCCTGTTCACCCTGATCTGGCGCGGCGCATCCGGCCTGTCGCTCACGGTGTTCACCAACACCACCAAGCCGCCGGGATCGAATGGCGGGCTGCTCAACGCCATCGTCGGCACGCTGATCCAGACCGGCATCGGCACGCTGATCGGCACGCCGATCGGCTTGATGGTCGGCACCTACCTCGCCGAATACGGCCGCAACTCGCCGCTGGCCAATGCGGTGCGCTTCGTCTCCGACGTGCTGCTGTCGGCGCCGTCCATCCTGATCGGCCTGTTCGTCTACCAGCTCGTGGTCGCAGCCGTTCGGCGGCTTCTCCGGCATCGCCGGCTGCCTGGCGCTGGCGGTGATCGTCATTCCCGATCGTCGTGCGCACCACCGAGGACATGCTGCAGCTGATCCCGCCCGCGCTGCGCGAGGCGGCCGTGGCACTCGGCGCGCCGAAATGGAAGGTCATCGTGCTGATCTGCTACCGCGCGGCGAAGGACGGCATCGTCACCGGCGTCCTGCTGGCGGTCGCGCGCATCGCCGGCGAGACCGCGCCGCTGCTGTTCACCAGCCTGGGCAACCTGAACTGGTCGATCAGCCTCGACCCAGCCGATGGCCAGCCTGCCGGTGACCATCTATCAATACGCCGGGTCGGCGTTCGAGGACTGGGTGCAGCTCGCCTGGGTCGGCGCGCTGCTGATCACGGTCGGCGTGCTGGCCATCAACATTCGTGGCGCGGTTCGCGCTGCGCGGCAGGAGCTGAACGGAATGAGCACAACGATGAGCGAGCAGCAGGGACAGCAGAGCGAGCTTCGGCGGCGTGCAGGCGCGGTCCGAGGTCGGCGATCAACGAGCCGCGCATCGCCATTCGCAACCTGGATTTCTTCTACGGCAGCAACCAGGCGCTGAAGAAGATCAACCTCGACCTGCCGGACCGGCAGGTGACCGGCATGATCGGCCCGTCGGGCTGCGGCAAGTCGACGCTGCTGCGCGTGCTGAACCGGATGTACGACCTGTATCCCGGCCAGCGCGCCACCGGCGAGGTGATGATGGACGGCGAGAACATCATCGACCCGTACGTCGACCTGAACGCGCTGCGCGCCACGGATCGGCATGGTGTTCCAGAAGCCGACGCCGTTCCCGATGACGATCTACGACAACATCGCGTTCGGCGTGAAGCTGCACGAGAAGCTGTCGAAAGCCGACAATGGACGAGCGCGTGGAGTGGTCGCTGACCCGCGGCGCGCTGTGGGGCGAGGTGAAGGACCGGCTGCACACCTCCGCCATGGGCCTGTCCGGCGGCCAGCAGCAGCGGCTGTGCATCGCGCGCACCATCGCGGTGCGGCCGGAGGTGATCCTGCTCGACGAACCGACCAGCGCGCTCGATCCGATCAGCACGCTGAAGATCGAGGAGCTGATCGACGAACTGAAGCACGACTTCACCATCGCCATCGTCACGCACAACATGCAGCAGGCGGCGCGCTGCGCCGACCAGGTGGCGTTCTTCTATCTCGGCGAGATGGTGGAAGTGGCGCCGGCGGCGCAGATGTTCACCGCGCCCAAGGAACGCCGCACGCAGGAATACATCACCGGCCGGTTCGGCTGATCGGGGAGGAACACCATGTCCGAAACGCCGGAACATCTCGTCAAGAGCTTCGACCAGGAGCTGAAGCGCCTGCGCAACATGATGACCGCAGATGGGCGGCATCGTGGAAAGCCAGGTCGCCCTCGCCGCCGAGGCGATCATGCATCGCGACGCCGCCGCTGCGACGCGCGCGGTCGAGGAAGATCCGAAAGTCGATGCGCTGGAGCGCGAGGTCGAGACACTTCGTCATCCGCCTGCTGGCACTGCGCCAGCCGGTGGCCGGCGATCTGCGGCAGATCGTCGCGGCGCTGAAGATCACCGGCGATCTGGAGCGGATCGGCGACTACGCCGCCAACGTCGCCAAGCGCATCGATCGTGCTGGCGGAGTTCTCCATGCCCTATTCGCTGGCCGGCCTGGCGCACATGGCGCATCTGGTGCAGGAGCCAGTTGAAGTCGATCATCGACGCGCTCGGCGACAACGATACCGACAAGGCGATGGAGGTCTGGCGCTCCGACCAGGTGGTCGACGACATCTACAACGCGATCTTCCGCGAGCTGATCACCTACATGATGGAAGATCCGCGCAACATCACGCCATGCACGCACCTGCTGTTCATCGCGAAGAACCTCGAGCGGATCGGCGATCACGCCACCAACATCGCCGAAAGATCTGTACTACGCGGTGAAGGGCGAGTTGCTGCCGGAGGCGCGGCCGAAGGGCGATACCTCGGCCTACGCCGTGGTACGGCCGCGTGAATGATGCAGGCCAGGCGCGAAACCGGGAGAAGCAAGATGCCTGACGGTATGTCCAGCCTGTCCAAGCCACTGGTTCTGGTGGTGGAAGACGAAGCGGCGCTTGCCACCATGCTGCGCTACAATCTGGAGAAGCAGGGCTTCCGCGTCGAGGAGGCTGCCGATGGCCAGGAGGCGCTGACCCGCATCGCCGAGACGCAGCCTGACCTGGTGCTGCTCGACTGGATGCTGCCGGTGATGTCGGGGATGGAAGTTTGCCGCCAGATCAGCCGGCGCTCCGCCACACGCGACCTGCCGGTGATCATGGTGACGGCGCGCACCGAGGACCAGGACGCGGTGCGCGGTCTCAACACCGGCGCGGACGATTACATCACCAAGCCGTTCACCATGGATGCGCTGCTGGCGCGCATGCGGGCGCTTGCTGCGCCGTTCCAATGCGGTGCCGACCAAGGGCCAGCTTGCGTTCCACGACATCACCATGGACCTCGCCGCGCATCGCGTTCAGCGCAACGGGCGGCCGGTGCATCTGGGCCCGACCGAGTTCCGGCTGCTGGAGTTCTTCATGCAGCATCCGCGTCGGGTGTTCTCGCGCGAGGAACTGCTGGACGCGGTGTGGGGTCCCGACATCCATGTCGAGCCGCGCACGGTGGACGTGCACATCCGCCGGCTGCGCAAGTCGATCAATGCCAAGGGCGAACTGGACATCGTGCGCACGGTGCGCGCGGCAGGCTACGCGCTGGATACCGATCCGGTATAGCCGCGCCGCCGCCCTCGCCCCCGGTCATTGCGAGAAGCGAAGCGACGAGCCTGTCATTGCGAGGAGCGAAGCGACGAAGCAATCTCCCGCCCGGCAAGCACCGCAGGAGATTGCTTCGTCGCTTCGCTCCTCGCAATGACAGGATAGCCACCGCACTGCAATATCCTTGTGCCGCGCTCTGCCTTCTCTCGGAACCTCGTGTTGATTCCCGCGGCCAACGATGGAGCCACCGGGATGAACCAACTCCGCCGCCTCGACCCGCAATCCATACCAGCTCGAGATGGACCTCACCGGGAGTGCTGTAGCTTTTTCCTCCCGTCTCGAAAATTCGTAGAGGGGCTGGCGCAATTCGCGCGACCCGTCTAAAACCATTGCAACGACGCGGCGATTCGGCATGCGCCGTGAGTAGTACTTTAACGTTGCGGAACGCGTGATTTCGTTGTCCGCGGCCGCGCAATGAACTTGATTTAGCGAGGAGAGAGCATGTCCAAGGCCTTCATTGCCCAGGTGCTCCAGGAGTCAGCTGAGCTGACTGGCGCCGCATCGAATCGTGCGGCCGGCGACCTGATGGATGCCATCGTCAAGGAACTGAAGAAGGAAGGAAAATTCACCCTGCCGAGTTTCGGCACGTTCACCGTGCGCAAGACCAAGGCCCGCAAGGGGCTGAACCCGCGCACCGGCGAATCGATCAGGGTGAAGGCCGGCAAGACAGTGCGATTCAAGGCCTCGCCGACATTGAAGAAGACGGTCTGAGCGCCATCCCGACACCGACCGGGGCCAGGAGCGTTTGATGCGCCCTGGCTCTTTCCTTGTCGCGCGCCCCGGCCTTGCCGCGCGGCCTAGCTTCGGCGTGCTGGTGGTGGCGCTCGGCACGCTGGTGGTGCCGTTCGATTCGTCGGTAAATTTCGCATTCCCCTACATCACGCGGGCATTCGGCTTGCCGATACCGGCGATCCAATGGGTCATCATCGCCTACACGCTGACCTACGCCGCGCTGATGCTGGTGTTCGGGCGAGTCGGCGACATGTTCGGCTATCGGCGCATCTTCCTCGCCGGCAGTGGCTGGAGCGCCGTGGCGTTCGTGCTGTGCGCCATGGCGCCAAGCTACGGCGCACTGCTCGTCGCGCGCATCATGCAGGGTATCGGTGCCGCACTGGTGCTGAGTTGCGGTCCGGCCCTGGCGACCAGCCTGTATCCCGAGGCGTCGCGCATCCGAGTACTCGGCATATACACCATGGTCATCGGCCTCGGCAGCGCGTTCGGCCCGCCGATTGCCGGCGTGCTGGTGCCGATCATCGACTGGCCCGCGGTGTTCTGGTTCCGCGTTCCATTCGCACTGTCGGCCTTCACGCTGGCATGGCTGCTGCCCGCGGACATGCGACCCTCGGTGCGCGAGAAGTTCGACGCGGCAGGCGGCGCGCTGCTGGTGCTGGCAATCAGCGCAATGCTGCTTGCACTCAACCAATTGCAGCATCTCCGCGACAGGCGGGTGTGGTTCGCCGCTGCTACCTTGATCTGTCTGCTGGCTGTCGCCGCATTCATCAGGCAGGAGCAGCGCGCGGCCCGACCGATCATCGATCTGCGGTTCTTCCGTGACTTCGATTTCTCACTGCTGAACGCCGGCCATGCCGCGTTGAACCTGGCCGGCTTCTCCGTTCTGCTGCTGGTGCCGTTCTATCTGAGCCGATTCGGTGGACTGACGGCTTACGCAATTGGGCTGCTGCTTGCCTGCTCACCCACCGGGACCGCGTTGGCGGCGCCGCTCGCCGCGCGGCTTGCCACCCGCGTACCGGCGAGGCTGCTCGCGGTGATCGGGGCTGCGGCGATGACGATCGGTCAGGTGTTGATCGGATCGGCCGATGTGACGCCGAACATCCCGTTGCTCTCCGGCGCGATGGCATTGCAGGGCTTCGGAGTCGGGCTGTTCCAGGTGGCGTATTTCGACATCGTCACCGCGGCCATTCCGCGCGCCGATCGCGGCGTTGCGGGCAGTCTGGTGATGATGACCCGCACGGTCGGCGTGGTGACCGGGGCGACCGTGCTGATGCTGATGTTTCAGACCTGGCGCGGCATGGCAATGGCGAACGGCGCCACGGAGGTTCCCGCGTTCCTGGCGGGCTTTGGCGGGACGTTCCGCGTGGCGGCGGCGTTGCCGGCGTTGGTCGTGGTGCTGGGCCTGGCCCGCGGCTGGGGTCGCACGGGGCGCTGACGCCGCCGCCAGGGTCCCGCGCCGACGCGAGTCTTGCGAAGACTCCCCAGTCTGTCATGCTGCCGCCAACCGCCTCGCGGAGGAAACACCCATGGCCGGAACCAATTGGAAAATCAGCGGCGAATACATGGAAAGTTGCAATTGCGACTACCTCTGCCCCTGCATCTTTACCAATCCGCAGGCCGAGGCGACGCATGAGCATTGCATCGCCGCCATGGCGTTTCGCATCGATTCCGGACATCACGGCGACACCAGCCTGGATGGCCAGAAGTTCGCACTGGTGATCCGTTCCGGCCGCATCATGGCCGACGGCAACTGGGTATTCGCCACCGTGGTGGACGAAACGGCGAACTCAGCGCAGCGCAGCGCGCTTGCCGCCATCAGCAGCGGCGAGGCCGGCGGCCCGACCTCGTTCATCCGCAGCAACCTGGTGAGCGACTTTCGTGGCGTCGCCTACAAGCCGATCACGTTCACGATGGAAGGGCTGCGTCGGTCGGTGACGATCCCAGATATCCTGGCATTCGAGATCGAGGGTGTTGCATCGCGCAACCGCAGCGGGGAGCCATTCTACATCGACAACACCGCGCATCCCGCCAACCGTCGCCTGGCACTGGCCCGCGCCAGGGTGGCGCATGTGCACGGATTCGGCATTGACCTCGATCTCGCGGGCAAGGGCAACAACGGTCACTTCGCGCCGTTCGCGTGGGCGGCGTAACCGCCAGCACAAGGAGAAGCGCCGATGCCGGAACATGTCTATAAGGTCGTCGAGTTGGTCGGCTCATCCGAGGAGAGCATCAGCAAGGCCATCGACAGGGCGATCGCCAAAGCCTCCCTCACCGTCCGTCACCTTGGCTGGTTCGAGGTCGTGCAGATGCGCGGCCACATCGAGGATGGCAAGGTGTCGCACTATCAGGTGACGATCAAAGCCGGGTTCCGCCTGGAAGATTAGCGACCGTGCTTTCTCCCCTCCCCTTGCGGGAGGGGAAGCTCGTGCTAGCGCGCTTCGGTCGGCACCTGGTTGAACGGCCGGTTCTTGTCGACGCGAATGTCCGCCGGCAAGCCGAGTACCCGTTCGGCGATGATATTCCGCAGTATCTCGTCCGAGCCGCCGGCGATGCGCGCGCTGGGTGACGACAGCAGCGCCTGCTGGAACATCGCGTACGCCTCCGCCAGATCGTCGTCCATCACCAAGCCGGCCATCCCCATCAGGTCGAGCCCGTACGACGCGATGTCCTGGAGCTTGCCGGCATTCACCAGCTTGTGGATGGAATTCTCCGGCCCCGGAGTCTGACCGCGCGACAGCGCCGTCATGGTGCGGAAGCGGGTGAACTTCAGGCCCTGCGTGCGCGCATACCACTCGGCGATGCGTTCGCGCACTGCGCCATTGCCGATCGCCGGCGCACCATCCAGCACCAGCGAACGGCTCAGCTCGATCAGGTCCTCGACATCCGGGCGATGCACATCGCCCACCGCGAGACGCTCGTTCATCAGCGTGGTGAGCGAGACCTTCCACCCCTGCCCCACCGCACCCAGCCGCTGTGCATCCGGCACGCGCACGTCAGTGAAGAACACCTCATTGAAATGCGACGCACCGGACATCTGGTGAATCGGCCGCACTTCGATTCCCGGCGACTTCATGTCGAGAAAGAAGAACGTCAGTCCCTCATGTTTCGGCAGATTGGGATCAGTGCGAACGACGATGATGCCGAAGTCCGACAGATGTGCGCCCGAGGTCCAGATCTTCTGCCCATTGATCACCCAGTCGTCGCCATCGCGTTCAGCGCGCGTGCGCAATGCCGCGAGATCCGACCCGCCGGCTGGTTCGGAGAACAACTGGCACCATACCTCTTCGCCGCGCAGCGCCGGCCGCACGTAGCGGTCGAGCTGTTCCGGCTTCGCGTACGCCATCATGGTCGGGATGCACATGCCCAGCCCGATTTCGAACAGGCCGCGCGGCACCGCGTAGTTGTCTTCCTCCTGCTGATAGATCACCTGGAGTATCGGCGATGCCTCACGCCCGCCGAACTGCTTCGGCCAGGTGATGCCGGCGAATCCCGCATCGGCCTTCTTCGCCTGCCACGCCTTGCAGCGCTGCACTGCATCGATGCCCATGTCGCCAAGCCGCAGCACCGGTCGCGCGCGGCTCTTCGGTTCCGCGTTGGCTGTCAGGAACGCACGCGCCTCGGCGCGGAATGCGGCTTCGTCCGGCGTGTCGTTGAAATCCATCTGCGTTCCCCTACGCCGCGTTGCGCGTTTCGATCAGCTCAACCAGGCGGTGCTTCCAATAGGGCGCGGCACCGATTGCCAGCGCAAGCTGTTTGGACCGCCGATAGTATAGGTGGCAATCGACATCCCAGGTGAAGCCGATGCCGCCATGCGTCTGGATGTTCTCCTTCGATGCCAGATGAAACGCCTCGGTCGCCGAGACGCGCGCAGTGGCGGCGGCCAGCGGCAGTTCGGCGGCGTCGGCCGACAACGCCCAGGCGCCGTAATACGCATTCGAACGCGCCAGTTCGATCGCGACATAGACGTCGGCCAGCTTGTGCTTGATTGCCTGGAACGATCCGATCGGCCGGCCGAACGCATAGCGCTCCATGGCGTAACCACGCGCCATCTCCAGGCACGCATCCGCACCGCCGAGTTGTTCAAACGCCAGCAGGATCGCCGCGCGCTCCAGCAGGCGCTGCACCAGCGGCCAACCGGTCGCCGATGCAAGCTTCTCAACCGATGTTCCGGTGAATTCGATCCGTGCGTGATTGCGGCTGGGATCGACCGTTGTCAGGTCGCGCCGTTTCACTGAGTTGTCGGTAAGGTCGGCCACGTACAACGCAATGTCCGACGATTCGTCGCGCGCCACCACGACGGCGAAATCGGCAACGCCGCCATCCATCACCGGCCACTTGGCACCGCTCAATTTCCCGCCGACCGCGCGCAGCCGAACGTTCGCAGCGTCGGGATTTCCCGTGCCTTCCGCCAGCGCGAAGCAGCCGATCGCTGAACCATCCGCCAGCTTCGGCAGCAGCCGGCGTTTCTGTGCATCGCTGCCCGCGAGCAAAATCGCCTCGCTCGCGAGATAGGCAGATGACGCGAACGGCACCGGCGCAACTGCTCGGCCAAGCTCCTCCGCCAGCACGCAGAGCGCTTCGTAGCCGAGTCCTGCACCACCATACTGTTCCGCGATGGCAGCCCCCAGCCAGCCCATGTCGGCCATGCTGCGCCATAGCGACCTCGCGTATGGTTCGGCGCCTTCCAGCACCTGGCGGACAGTTGCGGGCGGCGATTGCTCTGTCAGGAACCGCCGCGCCTGGTCGCGCAACTGTCGCAATTCGTCGGAGAATTCGAAGTTCATCGGAGCACGCGGTCCTCAATCGGCAATGTAGACAGAACCTTGGTTGAGCGGCGGTCATCAGGCAAGCAGGCCTTGCGAACCGCTTGTGCAGTGCACCGTAGCGCAATCTCCGATCGCCTTCGGCACCCCCGGCCGGCGCCGCCCGGTCCCCCTTTTCCGCCTGGACATTGACACCTGCGCCGTCCGGCAGGACGATGTGTACAAAGGCCCCGTGTCCGTGACCGCCTCCGGCGGCTGCGGTACCCCGAGGTCGCCCATTTGCTAGAGTGAGAATGTTGACCTGATCGAAACCGCAGGACGGGAGTCCATCATGAAGCTGCAACGTGTCCAGTACGCCTCCGAGATAGAGCCATTGGTCCAATTCATCGAGGATACGCCCCCGAGCGAAATTGTGGACCGCACCCTGGACAAGCTTCGTGCCGGTGTGCCGATCAAGACCATGCTGACCGCATCGGCCCTCGCGGTGTGCCGCTCGGCCGACCTGCCTCCCGGGCATCACGGCGGCCCGCTGCATCCCCTCGCCGGCATGTACGCCGTGTTCAAGCTGGCCGAGCGCCTGGAGGGTGAGGAGCGCTTCGTCCCGGTCCTTCAGCACGTCGCCCTGTCGAACAAGCACATCAACGATCCGGCGACAGGCCCATACCAATTGCTTGAGTTCGCGCCGCTGGATGCCGAAGGCGGCGCGATGACCGCGGAGGAAGACCTGGCGCAGGACGGCGCCGGCGACGTGATCCGCGCCAAGGGCGTCGAGGCGACCAAGGAGGCCTTCCTGAAGTCCGTCGGCCGCGGCGAGAGCCACAAGGCGGATCATTACTTCCAGTGGATGTGGAAGAATGTGCCGGAGGTCGAGGCGTTCGATCTGCTGATGAGCGTGGCCATCCCGAAGAATACCCTGGATGACCACTACTTCCTGTTCCCCGGCTACCTGTGGCGCGGGCTGGAACTGATCGGGCACGAGTATCTGCCCGTGTTGATGCGGCCCGCCGTGCGCTACGCGGCCCGCTTCCCGTCGCAGCGGATGGTGCCCGAGGTTGACGCGCTGATCGAGAAGTACGAGCTGCTCGGCCGGGTCATGCGCCAGCGCAGCGGTGACGACGAAACCGCGGTGATCGGCGAGATCGGCGAAGCGATCAGGCATGTCGACAACTACACCGAAATCCCGGAGATGCTGGCGAAGGCCCTGTCAGAGGGGCTGTCGCTCGAAGGCGCCGGCGAGGCGTTGTCGATCGGCGCCGCAGGTCTGTTCCTGCGCTCGCTCACCGGCAATCCGATGGACGTCCACCTGCACACCAGCGTCAATCTGCGGCGCTACCTGCTGCGGATGGACGGCCTGAGCCCGAAGAACAAGCTGCTGACCCTGCTGCTCTGGCATACCGGTCCGGAGGTGAAGTCGACTCAGTACCGGATGCAGCCGGCGCCACAGCCCGATATGGCAGCCGTCGCGGCGCTGCCGCATCGGTCGCAGGAAGACCTGCTGGATGCCATTACGCACAGCATCTACAACCAGCCGCCGACCGACTGGTCGAAGGTCTCCAATCTCGGGCAGATGCGTGCGGTGCCGGAAGTGCGGGGCACGGTGAACCTGGCGCAGCAGTATGTTGAGCTGGGCTATGACGCGCAGGCGTTCATCAAGCGTCTCGGTGAGATCGTCTGCCACGACAACTTCACCGAGATGCACTCGTTCAAGCACCACCAGGCAATCGTCGAGGAATTCCACGCCACACGCGAGCCGTGGCGCTGGATGCATCTGGTCTGCGGTGCGCAGGCCGCGGCGATCTCGTTCGGGAAGAACATGGCGGTCTACGAGGAAGCGCTGGAACTGATGCACGCCGCATAGATCCGGGCGGGCGCGATCCGGGAGGCCAGGTGCCTCCTGGATCTTCGTCCCGACCGACCTTGAGCCTCTGTCGAAACCCAGCCTCGCGGCTGGGTTTCGCGTCAGTGGGTGGTGCTGGTCGAGTTGTTGCTCAGCATGGTGTCCAGGCGCTGCCCCAGCGCATCCGACACCTGATCCACCGAATGCATCCCGCCACTCGCCGAGCTGTCGCGGGCGGTGGGTGTGGCGTCACTTGTTGCACTGGCCACAACGGGGCGCGCGGGGTCGGTGCATGCGGCGAGCATCATCAGCGCAGGCAGCAGCCAGCCGGATCGGACGATCCGGCGGCCGGTCGCGATTCGCGATTGCATTGTCGAGGTCTCTCCCGGTCCTTGTTCGATGAAACGCGACCGATGGTTTTCTCGACGGACCCCGACTCCGCACGGCACCACTTGCTCGATCCACTCACAGGATAGAGTGGCGATTGCCAATGCGCATCAACGTATTCGCGATCACGTCCGAACGCGGGCAGCAACACGATCACTGTCGCGTGAATCGGCGGCGGCGGGCTGTAGCAGTGTGCTGCGAAGCGCTAGTGCGCCATCGCGGGAGACAGCCGCGCAGCACCTTCCGCCGTGAGATGGGCGATGCGGCCACCGGTGATAGTGGCGACGACGCGCGGCGTCGCGGGATCAACCAGCACGAGGTCCGCGCGCAGGCCTTCCGCTATCGCACCGCGGTCTTCAAGGCCGGCGGCCGCGGCTGGGTTGGCCGAAATCAACGCCCATGCACGCGGCAGGTTGAGCACGCCGCGGCCGGCCAGCAGCAGTGCCGCACGCAGCATCGCCGGATAGAAATAGTCCGACGACAGCACGCTGCAGACGCCGGATTCGGCCATACGCGCCGCGGAGGCCCAGCCGAGATGCGAGCCGCCGCGCACCACGTTGGGACAGCCCATCACCACCCAATCGCCAGCCGATAGCGCTGCCTGCCCGACTTCCTCCGCCATCGGGAATTCGCAGATGCGTGCGCCGCGCGCGCGGAATGCGGCGCGCGTGGCGATCGTCGCATCGTCATGGCTGGCCATCGGCACACGGGCTTCGCGCGCCGCCGCGGCGACCCGTTCCAATGCCGCCGACACGGCATCCGCGCGCGCACTGACCTGGTCCGCCAGAGCACGGAACGCGTCGATGTCCATGCCGGCGCGATCGCTGTATTTCGCCCCCGCCACCGGATCCTTGATCTTCTGCAGAATCGCGGGTGTGTGGTCGTTGAATGCGACAAGGTGCACGCGCCCGGCCGCGATATCGGCCAGCGCCGTATCCAACGCATCGAGATTGAACGCTTCCCACCGCAGGTGCACGCGCATGTCACAGGTCCAGCTACGTGCCTCGAGCGCATCGAGCAGAGCCTGCCACGCCGACAGACTGCGCAGCCCCGGTTCCCACGACAGCGTGACGCCGTGAAACGCGGTGGTGATGCCATTCGCCAGCAACTGCGTCTCGGTGTCATGCAGCGCGATGTCGGCAGCGAATCCGACGCCTGGCCGAGGCTGCAACTGGCGCTCGAACGCATCGCCGTGGATGTCGACAATGCCCGGCAGCACGAGCAGATCGCGCGCATCGAGTTCCGCACCGCTGCCATCGCGCCCGATGCCGGCGATCCGGCCGTCCTCCAGCGCAAGGTCGACATTCTGCTCGCCGTCAGAGCGCAGCAGGACGCGCCCACCGGTGATTCGCAGTCTTTCCATCGTGTTCACTCTCAGGGTTCGAAAACAATCTGCACGCGCGGCGTTGGATAGCGCGAGATGCCGAATTCCACCACCATGCCGGTACGGTCAACGTTGATGTTTTCTGTCACCAGTAGCGGGCGGTAGCGCGGCATGCGCAGCAGTTCCGCTTCCTCGACGCTGGGCAGGCGCGCAGTGACGCGGGTGACCTGGCGCAGATAGTCCGACACGCCGACGGCCTTCAGCGCCTCGGTTATCGTCGGTGAGGCGCGCAGCGCGTCGGCCAGGCCGCGCAGCCGCGTGGCGGGAAAGTAATGCTGCGACAGGCTCACCGGCCGGTCGTCGGCGAACCCTAGACGTTCCAGCAACACGACGCGGCTGCCCGCCCGGATGCCGAGCGCGCTGGCGATCTGCGACTCAGCCGCGGTCTCCTTGAGCTGCAGTACGCGACCGGAGGGTTCCTTGTTATGCCGCCTGATCCATTCGGAGAACCGCGTGCGTGCCTCGACCGCGTATTCCAACACATCCTCGGCGACGAACGAGCCGCGCCCCTGTTCCACGCGCACCAGGCCACCACGCGACAGTTCCTCGAGCGCGCGGCGTACCGTGTGACGATTGACGCGAAACTGCTGCGACAACTCCGCTTCGGTCGGCAGCCTTCCGCCAGGAGGATAGACGCCGGCACCGATGTCCTGCTGCAGCCGGCCGGCGATCTGCCGCCACAGCGCGATGCCCTCGTGCCGCAGCACGGGGTCCGGCGGATTCATCACTATGTCATCCATCGGCACGGCCATTCCTGGAACTCCCTGCTTGACGATAGCCGAGTCTCGGGCTAGCTGTCTAGACATCCGAACAAGTGTAGGCCGCGCCATGCCCGATGCATTGCCGACGGAACAGCCACACGATGCCCGCCGTCGCTGGATGGCGGTGCTCGCGCGCGCCGCCGCCGATGAATTGTCCGAACTGATCGGCGACATCCCGGAATATCGTGTGCTGCGCGGGCCGGAGGCGGGGCTGGTGATGGTGCGTGGCCGTGCCGGCGGCGGTGGCGCGCCGTTCAACCTCGGCGAAATGACGGTGACACGTTGCTGCGTGCGCACACCGGCCGGCTTCGTCGGCCATGCGTATATGGCCGGGCGTAATGAACGTGCAGCGGAACTGGCGGCGCTGGCGGATGCGCTGTTGCAGGACCCTGCACGCCAGCCGCGAATGCTGGCCGAGGTCGTCGAACCGTTGGCGGAAACGCAACAGGCGCGGCGCGATGCGACTGCGGCGAAGGCAGCGGCAACGCGCGTGCAGTTCTTTGCCATGCGGAACATGCGGACATGAGCAGCAGCATCGCACTGCCTGGATTCGCCGATCCGGTCGGCGAGGCGCAGACCACGTTTCGTGCCGTACTCGATGCGATGTCGCGACCGGGCAGGCTGCATCACGTCGGCGAGCATTTGACCGCGCCTGCACCGCTGGGCAGCGCCACGGCTGCGGTACTGCTGACACTGATCGACAACGAGACGCCGCTGTGGCTGGACGGCGCTGCAATGCCGGCGCGTGACTGGCTGGTGTTCCACTGTGGCGCGGTGATCGCCGATATGCCAGCCGCCGCCGCATTCGCGCTGGCGCTGGCGCTGCCCGACCTGACTGCATTGCCGGCTGGCTCGCATGAAGCGCCGGAGAGTTCGGCGACGCTGATCCTGCAGATCTCCGCACTTGGCACCGGCAAGCGGTACCGCCTGTCAGGACCGGGACTGCGCGAGCCAGCGTTGCTGGCGGCGAGCGGATTGCCGGCGGATTTCGTGGCGATCTGGCAGCAGAACCATGCGCTGTATCCACGCGGCGTGGACATCGTGCTGTGCGCCGGCACGACGCTGACCGCGTTGCCACGTAGTGTCTCGATCGAGGAGGCCTGAGCAATGGCCTATGTCACAGTCAAGGGCGGCGAACAGGCGATCGACAACGCGCATGCCTGGCTGGCCGAGGAACGGCGCGGCGATCCTGCGACGCCGGAGCTTACGCTGGCGCAGATCGAGCAGCAGCTCGGCCGGTCGGTGGATCGCGCGATGGGCGAAGGTTCGCTTTACGACAGGGAACTAGCCGCACTGGCGGTAAAGCAGGCGCAGGGCGATCTGATCGAGGCGGCGTTCCTGCTGCGCGCCTACCGCACCACCTTGCCGCGTTTCGCGCACTCCCGGCCGGTCGATACAGCTGCCATGTGGATCGAGCGCCGCATTTCCGGAGTGTTCAAGGACCTGCCGGGCGGGCAGATCCTCGGGCCCACCTATGACTACACGCATCGGCTGCTGGATTTTGGCCTGGCGGAGGGCGCCGCAAGAATGCGCTGCACCGATGGTTGCATCGGAAACCGCTGCCATGCCGCGCGTGCCCGACATCCTGAGACACGAGGGGCTGATTGAGCCTGACGGCGCCGACGATGCAGAACCGGGCGACCTGACGCGCGAGCCGCTGACTTTCCCGGCGACGCGGGATGTACGGCTGCAGGCCCTGGCGCGTGGCGACGAAGGCTTCCTGCTGGCGCTCGGCTATTCAACACAGCGCGGCTATGGCGGCACGCATCCGTTTGCCGGCGAGATCCGCATGGGTGAGGTGTCGGTGGAGATCGAGCCACCGGAGCTGGGGTTTGCAATCGATATCGGCGACATCACGGTGACCGAGTGCCAGATGGTCAACCAGTTCAAGGGATCGAAGACCACGCCGCCGCAATTCACCCGTGGCTACGGCCTGGTGTTCGGGTTCTCCGAGCGCAAGGCGATGGCGATGGCACTGGTGGACCGCGCGATGCGCGCCGAGGAACTGGGTGAGGACGTCACCGCGCCGGCGCAGAACATCGAGTTCGTCGTGTACCACTCGGACAACATCGAGGCGACGGGGTTCGTCGAGCACCTCAAGCTGCCGCACTACGTCGATTTCCAGAGCGAACTGCAGAACGTGCGTCGCATGCAGCGCGAGGTCACGCGAATGGCGGAACGCGCGGAGGCAGCGGAATGAAGGGTTACAACTTCGCCTATCTCGATGAACAGACGAAGCGGATGATCCGCCGGGCGCTGTTAAAGGCCGTTGCAGTTCCAGGGCACCAGGTGCCGTTCGGCTCGCGCGAGATGCCGTTGCCGTATGGCTGGGGCACCGGCGGCATCCAGGTCACCGCGTCGGTACTTGGTGCGGGCGATGTGCTGAAGGTGATCGACCAGGGCGCTGACGACACCACCAACGCCGTGTCGATCCGCCGCTTCTTCGCGCGCACCGCCGGCGTGAGCACGACGACGCATACCGCGGAAGCGACCGTCATCCAGACCCGACATCGCATTCCGGAACAGGCGCTGCGGGAGGATCAGATCATCGTCTACCAGGTGCCGCAGCCGGAACCGCTGTTTCGCCTGGAGCCGTCGCGCGTCGAGACGCGCCGCATGCATGCGCTGGCCGACTATGGGCTGATGCACGTGAAGCTGTACGAGGATATTGCCCGGTTTGGCCAGATCTCGATCAGCTACGATTATCCGGTGATGGTGAACGGCCGCCACCTGATGTCGCCGAGCCCGATTCCGGCGTTCGACAATCCGAAGATGCATAGGATGCCGGCACTGCAATTGTTCGGTGCTGGACGCGAAAAGCGCATCTACGCCATTCCACCCTACACCGACGTGCGGTCGCTGGATTTCGATGACCATCCGTTTCGCGCGATCAACGCGGCGCGACCCTGCGGACTGTGCGGCGCCACTGACGCATATCTGGATGAAGTGGTAATCGACGATCGCGGCGGGCGACTGTTCGCCTGTTCCGACACTGACCACTGCGCGGAACGCCGGTCGGCGGGCCATGTCGGCACCGAGGGCTTCAAGGAGGCAGCGGAATGACCGATGACACTCTGCTATCAGCGCGTGGTTTGTCGCTATCGTTCGGCACCATCACTGCATTGGGCGGCGTCGATGTCGATCTGTGGCCTGGCGAGATGCTGGCGGTGGTCGGCGAATCGGGCTCCGGCAAGACGACGCTGCTGAACGTGCTGTCCGGTCGGCTGGCGCCTGATACGGGCGCCGTCTGGTATCGCGATCCGGCGGGTAGGCTGCACGACGTGCACACCATGCCAACGCCGGCGCTGCGCACGCTGCACCGTTCCGACTGGGGTTTCGTGCATCAGGATCCGCGACAGAACCTGCGCATGAACGTGACCGCCGGCGGCAATGTGGGCGAACGGCTGATGGCGCAGGGAGCGCGTCATTACGGCAACATTCGTGCGCAGGCGATCGACTGGCTGGCGCAGGTGGAGATCGACGCCGACCGTGTGGACGATCTGCCGCGCACATTTTCCGGCGGTATGCTGCAACGTCTGCAGATCGCGCGCACTCTGGTGACGCATCCTCGGCTGGTGTTCATGGATGAGCCGACCGGGTCGCTCGATGTGTCGGTGCAGGCACGACTGCTCGATTTGATCCGCACGCTGGTGACGCGACTGAAGATTGCCGTGGTACTGGTGACGCACGATATCGGCGTGGCGCGGTTGCTGGCGCATCGCATCATGGTGATGCAACGCGGACGCGTGGTGGAGAGCGGGCTGACCGATCAGGTGCTGGACGATCCGCAGCATCCCTACACGCAACTGCTGGTCAGTTCGGTGTTGCAGGCATGATCGGAATGCGATTGCCGCGATGCGCCGACATACATTGGTCGGCCGTTTCGTCCTTCAGGACACACCGAACGGCCATGAACAGACTACCGCACGAAGTCTCGATCCATTCGCGCAGCATGCGCGTCGCGACTGAACAAGGCGTTACTGTTCCTTGCGGTGCTGCTGGCGAGGATGATTCGCGATTGCCGCGGTGTGATGATGCGTGGTATTCCAGAAGCCGGAAGGTGGTTTCAGCCGCCCTCCGGCCTCCGGTGGGTCAGAGGCGGATCTCTATTAGGAAGCGGATCCGCCTCACCCCCCACCGGATCAGTACCACAACGCGAACGCGCATGGTTCCTCTCCGATGGCGGTCCTGCCTCGGTGTCCGAGCAGGATGCCCGATCATCCGGGCAAGCCGCGACCGTCGCGCCAACATTCGTTGGTGTGCGGTTTCGTCCGTCGGGACTCATCAGGCGGCGCATGTCATCAGCATGCGCGCCCCGACTGAACAAAGTGTTGCCGGGATCTCAAACCGATGAACCAGGTGATGCTGACAACCGATGCGCTGGCGAAAAGCTTCACGCTGCATCTGCAAGGCGGCGTGCGCATACCGGTGCTGGCTGGCGTCGGCCTAGAACTGCTTGCGGGTGAGTGCATCGTGCTGTCCGGGCCTTCCGGCGTCGGCAAATCGACGCTGATGCGCAGCCTCTACGGCAACTACCGTGCCGAATCGGGCCGCATCCTGATCCGCCATCATGGCGAGATGGTCGATCTTGCCAGCGCTGACCCACGCGGCATCCTCGCCATACGCCACGACACTCTAGGCTACGTCAGCCAGTTCCTCCGGGTGGTACCGCGCGTTCCGGCGCTCGACGTGGTGGCGGAAGTGATGATCGGCCGCGGCGCAACACAGGACGCAGCACGCGATGTAGCCGGCGGGCTGCTGCTGCGGCTGAACATCCCGCGCCGGCTGCATGCGCTGCCGCCGGCCACCTTCTCCGGCGGCGAGCAGCAACGCGTCAACCTGGCGCGCGGCTTCATCGGCGGACATCCGGTGCTGTTGCTGGATGAACCGACCGCATCGCTCGATGCCGAGAATCGCGCGGTTGTGGTCGCCATGATCAACGAAGCGAAATCGCGCGGCACTGCCATCATCGCGATCTGCCACGATACCGAAGTACGCGACGCGATCGCCGATCGGCTATTCCCACTGATGCCGCTGCAGGATGCCGCATGAACGACGACACGATCCTTACCAACGCAGTTCTTGTCCTGCCTGATGCAACACTGCGTGGCACCATCGTGCTGCGCGACGACCGCATTATTGACGTGCAACCCGGCCGCTCCGCCACGCTCGCCGCACGGGACATGGACGGTGACTTTCTGATCGCTGGTATTGTCGATACCCACACCGACAATCTCGAACGCCAGGTGCAGCCTCGGGCGTTGGCGCGCTGGCCGTCGCGCTCCGCCATGGTGGCGCACGACGCACAATGCGCCGGCGCAGGCGTCACCACGGTGCTCGATGCGCTGTGTCTGGGCGATCTGGGGTTCGACAAGGAGCGTGTTCGCACGTTCCGCGAAGGCGTGGTCGATCTCGATGCGCTGGCCGATGCCGATCTGCTGAAGGCCGAACATTTCCTGCATTTGCGCTGCGAGGTGCCGGCGCTGGATATGCTGTCACTGTTCGATACCGTCGCCGACAATCCGCGCGTGCGCATGGTCAGCCTGATGGATCACAGCCCCGGTGTCGGTCAGTACGCGGACCTCGACTTCTATCGCGCGCTTCGCCGCCGCGGTGGCCTGGAGGACGAGTACATCGAACGCCGCATTGTGGAATTGCAAGACCAGCGCGAGCGGACACGCCGGCCGAACCGCCGCGCGCTGCTGGACCGCGTCGCCGATCTCGGCATCATGCTGGCAAGCCACGACGATCGCACAACGGACGAGGTTGCGGAGAATGCCGCCGATGGCATCACCATCAGCGAATTTCCGGTCACCATGATTGCTGCGCAGGCAGCGAAGGCGGCCGGCATGCAGGTGATTGCCGGCGCGCCCAACATCGTGCGCGGCGGGTCGCATTCCGGCAACGTATCGGCGGCCGATCTGCTGGAGAACGGCGCGGTGGATGCGTTCGCGTCGGACTATGTGCCGAACAGCCTGGTGGAGGCCGCATTCCAGTGCGCACAGAACATCGGCCTGCCGGCGGCAGTTGCGCTGATCACTGATCGCCCCGCACGGCTTGCGGGACTGCCGGATCGCGGCCGTCTGGCGCCCGGACAGCGTGCCGATATCGTGCGCGTGCGCTTACATGATGACCTGCCGGTGGTGCGCCAGGTCTGGCGCGCAGGCGAGCGTGTCGCCTGATGAGGTCCGACGCGCGGGTCGCGGTGTATTACGCTCCGCTGCCCGACGATGCTCTGTTCGCAGCCGGCGCGACCTGGCTGGGCCGCGATCCGGAAAGCGGTGCGCCAGTGCCGCAGCCGGACATATCCGGCGTCGAGGAGGTGACAGCGGAACCTCGGCTGTACGGATTCCATGCCACGCTGAAGCCGCCGATGCGGCTGGCCGAAGGTCGGCAGTGGTTCGACGTGGTTGAGGCCGCGACGAAACTCGCCGATCGCATCGCGCCGTTCGAACTGCCACGGCTTGCGGTGCATGACCTGTTCGGCTTTCTCGCACTGCGCGAAACCGTTCCGTGCGCGGCATTGCAGGCCTTGGCCGACGCGTGCGTCGAGCAACTCGATCCGCTGCGCGCGCTGCCATCCGATGCCGAACTTGCCCGTCGCCGACGCGGCAATCTCACGCCGCGGCAGGATGCGATGCTGCTGCGCTGGGGCTATCCGTATGTGTTCGACACTTGGTCCTTTCACATGACACTGACACGCCGGCTGACCGCCGAGGAGAAGCAACGCTATCAGCCCTTGGCGGAGGCGCATGTCGCGCGCGCGATCGCGATGCCGCGCCGGGTGACCGACATCTGCCTGTTCGTGCAGCCCCTGCCTGGCGCACCATTCGTCATCGAGCAGCGGCTGAAGCTGCGCGGTTGAGCGCGGCGATGAAGCGGGCCACGCCTTCCTCGGGCGAAGCGTCGTTCATCACGGTCTCGACGGTCAAATGCGACGGCATCGCCACGCTGCGGGCCAGTCGCTGCGCGATGTCGGTCATGCTCTCGCGTCCGCGCAAGGCGAGACGGGCGGCTAGCACGTGCGAAGGCGCGGTAACTTCGATCACGCGAACAGGAAAACGTCGCGACGCGTCAGCGATGATCGTGCGTGAGACGTTCGCCACCGCGATGTTACCGCTCATCACCGCATCGGCAGGGATACCGTAGCTCAGGCCATGCGCGTGCCACTGAAGGGCGAATTCGCGTCGGGCGAACTCGTCCGGTGTCACCGCTTCATGCGCCTCGCCACCGGCATCCTTGGCGCGCGTGATGACGCGACGAACGAAGCGGTACCGCGCGTCATCCGCCAGCGCCTGCTGCGCGCCCGCCAACAACGTGTCCTTTCCGGCGCCACTCGGTCCGACAACCAGAACCAGCATCGCATCCGAATATCATCGACGCCGAGCTGGATAAAGTCGCAGCAGCGCCTCGGTTGCGGCACGCGCGCGCCGTTCGCATTCCCTGGCACCGGGCGCCGCGGCAATCCGTGCCAGCAACCGTGTCAGCAGTCCCCCACGCCACAGGATCGCGGTGAAGTCGTCCGCCATCTCGGTTGGCTCGCCATGGCCCAGCAGTCCGGACGCCTGTGCGCCGGCCAACATGCGCGCCAGCGCCTTGCCGGTCGCCACCCGACCCAGGTCATCGAGGGTGCGAGCAATGTCCGGCGCGTGCTCGGCCTCGGCAAAGGTCAGCCGAAACACCGCAAGCACCTCGGGGCGCGATACCTCGCGCAGCAGCGTCGCTCCGAACGTGACCAGAGCGCCGACAAGCGCGTCGCGGTCCCGCGGTTGCGGGAGGTCGAGCGGCATCCGCATCCGGTCGGTGCGCTCGGCGATGCAAGCGGCCAGCATCGCCTGCTTGCTGCCGAAATGCGTATAGAGGTCGCGCTTGGACACCCTGGCGCGGCTGGCGATGTCGAGCGTGCTTGCGCCGGCGTAGCCATGTGCCATGAATGCATCGAACGCCGCTCCCATGATACGCTCGCGCAGCGTTCCGTGGGGCGTCGCCGCCCGCGTATTCGAGGACACCGTCATCGAATTACCCCTTGCCAAGGTACCATTTGGTACCTTAAAAACCCTTCGTATGGTACCACAGGGTACCAGAAACCAGAGGGTTGCGCCAGATGAATGACACCGCCGCCGAGCCGGTCGTCAGGTTGGATCACGTCGTCAAGACATATCGGGCCGGCGCGATCGATGTTGCCGCCATCCGCGACATCAGCCTGGAGATCCCGGCGCATCGGTTCTCCATGATCGTCGGCCCGTCCGGCAGCGGCAAGACCACGCTGCTGAACCTGATCGGCTGCATCGACGCGCCGACCAGCGGCCGCGTGGAAGTCTGCGGCGACGACACAGGCCGGTTGTCCGACAACGCACTGGCCGATTTCCGTGCCCGCAACATCGGCTTCATCTTCCAGGGCTTCAGTCTCGTGCCGGTGCTGTCGGCCTATGAGAACGTGGAATATCCGCTGCTGCTGGTGGGCATGCCGGCGCCGGAACGCCGGCGGCGCACCGAGGCGATGCTGGAGGCGGTCGGCCTGGCCGAGCAGCGAGGCCAGCGGCCGAACGAGCTGTCGGGCGGACAGAAGCAGCGCGTGGCGATCGCGCGGGCGCTGGTGAAGGAGCCGGCCATCGTGCTCGCCGACGAACCGACCGCCAACCTCGACAGCGCAACCGGCGCTGCGATCATCGCGCTGATGCACCGCATGCAGGCGCAGCTGCGCACCACGTTCATCTTCTCCACGCACGACCCGCAGCTCATGTCGCATTCCGAGGCAACGTTCGCGATTCGCGACGGCATGCTGACCGCGCACGAGATCGGGAGAGCCGCCTGATGCTCTGGAAGATCGCGTTCCGCAACATCCTGCGCAATCGGCGGCGCTCGGTGATGACCGGTTCGGCGGTCGCCGTCGGTGCGCTGGCGATGCTCGTGTTCGGCGGCTTCATCAGTTACATCTTCGCCGCGTTCGAGACCAGCCTGGTGCAGCGCATCGGGCACATCTGACCGTGTTCCACAGCGGCTATTTCATGTTCGGCAGCGGCAATCCGGCGGCCTACGGCATCGACGACTATCAGGACACAATGAAGCTGATCGGCGACGATCCCGTGCTGCGCCCGATGATCCGCGTGATGACGCCGACGCAGTCGCTGGTCGGCATCGCCGGCAACTTCTCCGACGGCAACGATGCGGCCAAGACATTCCTCGGCGTCGGACTGGTGCCGTCGGAACGCCAGCGCATGCGGCAATGGAACGAATATGGCACCGCGGAGCCCTATGTGCGCGACACCAGAATGGCCGACGATGCACCGCAGAGCGGTCTGGTCGGCGAGGGGCTGGCCCGCATCCTCGGCCTGTGCGCGCCGCTGCACATCGCCGGTTGTCCGGCACCGAAGCCTGTTGCTGTCACCGCCTCCGGTCCGCCGCTCGACAAAGACGTGGCGGATCTTGCACACAGCGAGCTCGGCGACACGGGTTCGAAGCCGGCGCAGGAATTGCCGCGCATCGACCTGCTTAGCGCAACCGCCGGCGGCGCGCCCAACGTCGTCAGCCTCGACGTGGCCGGCGTCGATCCGCAGGGCGTGAAGGAACTGGACGACAACTACATCGCGATGCCGCTCGGGCTTGCCGCAGCAACTGGTCTATGGCCGCGGCGAGCACAAGGTCACCGGCATCGTGCTGCAACTCCACCGCAGCGAAGACCTGAAGGCGGCCCGGGCGCGGCTCAATACGCTGATCGCCGAGCATCATCTCGATCTGGAAGTGCGCGACTTCGCCGAACTCACGCCGTTCTATGGCCAGGTCGTGCGGCTGTTCGGCACCATCTTCCTGTTCATCACGCTGATCATGGGCGTGATCGTGCTGTTCGCCGTGGTCAACACGATGACGATGAACGTCGATGGAGCGCACCAACGAGATCGGCACCATCCGCGCCATGGGCGTGCGCCGCAACGGCATCCGCGCGCAGTTCCTGCTGGAGGGTTGGCTGCTCGGCGCCATGGCGGCGACGCGTGGGGGTGATCCTTGCCTTCCTCGTCATCCGCTGATCAACCATGCGGGGCTGACCTGGACGCCGCCCGGCAACGCCCTGCCGATCCCGTTCCGACTGGCGCTGCCGACCGCGCGTCCGGTGCTGACCATCGGCACCTGGCTCGGGCTGGTGCTGGTTGCGACCATCGCCGCGCTGTTGCCGGCAAACCGCGCCGCCCGCCTGCCGGTCGTGGATGCGCTGCGTCATGTGTAGCGCCGTCATGAACTGCGTCAGGACGCTACTGTTCGCTCTGGCGTGCGTGGCGGTGGCGCCGCACGGCTACGCGCAATCGCCGCGCGATATCATTGCGGAGGCGGACAAGGTGCGCAATCCGGGCCAGCCGTTCCGTTCCACCGACACGCTGACCGAATACGTCGCCGGCAAGCCGAAGAACCAGGATCAGCTGGTGGTCTATGCCAAGGAGGATCCGGCGACACGCCAGTTCCGCAACGTGGTGCGCTACGTCGAGCCGCCGCGCGACGCGGGCAAGATGGTGCTGCTGGATGGCCACAATCTGTGGTTCTACGATCCGGCGTCGAAAGCCAGCGTGCGCATCTCGCCGCAGCAGCGGCTGATCGGCCAGGCGTCGGTCGGCGACGTGCTGACCATCAATTTCGCGATCGATTACGCCGGCACGCTGCTGGGCGACGAAACGATCACCGACGCCGAGAAGCAGTCACAGCTCTGCTGGCACCTCGACCTGAAGGCGGCGACCGACACGGCGACCTACAACCGGGTGGAATACTGGGTCGAGCATGGCAACTTTCGCCCGATCAAGGCGAAGTTCTATTCCGACAGCGGCCGGCTGCTGAAGATCCTGTATTACCGCGGCTATGCCGAATGGCTCGGATCGGTGCGGCCGACCGAGGCGATCATCATCGACGCGGTGGACAGCTCGCTGGTGACCACCGTGTCGTTCGGCGATCCGCATTATCAGGACATCCCGGAGAGCTGGTTCCAGCGTGACTATCTGCCGCGGCTGCGGGCGGACTGATGCGCTGCGCGCTGGTGGCAGCAGCGATTCTGCTGGCCGTCGCCGCAGCGCCGGCGCACGCCGCGGGTGAGGACAGCGACCTCAACCTGATCCCGCCGGCGGCACAGCAGGCGCCACCGGCCGTCGTTCCGGCATCGCCTGGCGCGGGTGCACAGCGGACCTACCTGGAGAACGCGCTGTCGATGACGCCGCTGCACGACGACCTGCTCGTGCCATTTCCGCCGCCAACACCGGCAAGCTGGGATGATCAGCTCTTCCTCGACACCCGCCACGAATGGCGACTGGGCGATGGATTGTTGTTCGACTACAGCGGCCGCTTCAATCTGCGGGCCGCCAACGACCTGCCGTTTCCCAGCCACGAGAATGTGCTGAACGAACTGCGCGAGGCGTTCGTGAGCTGGCAGCCGGCGGGGTCCGTGTGGATCGATGTTGGCCGGATCAATCTCAAGAGCGGTGTCGCGGTCGGTTTCAATCCGACCGATTTCTTCCGCTCACGCGCGGTGGTCGCTGCCGCTGACCGCCGATCCATCGGTGTTGCGCGAGGATCGGCTCGGAACCCTGATGGTGCAGGGCCAGTATTTCTGGACGGGCGCGTCGCTCACCGCGGCGTTCGCACCGCGTGTCACGCTGCCGACAGCGATCTACCGAAACAACGACCTGCCGAATTTCGATCCGATGCTGGACCGGACCAATGCACAGGACCGCTTCCTGCTGAAGGGCAGCGTACTGATTGCGGAGGGCTTCAGTCCGGAACTGCTGCTGTACCACGCTGCCAACCGCACGCAGATCGGCACCAACCTGACGGTCGAGGTGGGCCGGCAGACGGTTGCCTATGTGGAATGGGCGGGTGGACCCGACACCAGCCTGATCGACAATGCACTGAGCTACGGGCGGGAGACCGGCACTCTGCCGGCGACGTCACCGGCGGTCATCCCGTTGGATCAGACACTGCAATTTCAGAACCAGCTCGCGGCGGGGTTCTCCTTCACCACCGAATCCAGGATCACCTTCAATCTCGAATATCATTTCTACCAGCCGGGATTCACCCGACAAGACTGGAACAACTGGTTTGGCGCAGGAACGCGTGGCGCCGCTAATCCAGGGATCACTTCGACGCTGTGGTACATCCGCGCCTATGCGCTTGACCAGGAGGTTCCGACGTCGCGTCACAGCGCTTTCCTGCGCGCCGACTGGGTGGATGCATTCGTGCCGGACCTGGAGCTGACGGCGTTGGCGAATGTCAGCCTGGAGGATGGATCGGGGCTCATGCAGGCGACCGCGGACTATCACCTGTCGAATGCGTGGACCATCGGCGGTCTGGCAAGCTTCAGCTACGGCACGCGGCACTCGGAGTTCGGCAGCCTGCCACAGGCGGCCGGCATCCTGTTTCGGCTGGTGCGGTATATTTGAGACCGTCATGGCCGGGCTTGTCCCGGCGATCACCACCGACAGTGTGCCGCGACGGATGGCCGGGACAAGCCCGATCGTGGCGGGCGAACCAGGGCGCGGCGGATCAATCTCTTGGATCCTTGCAATTACGCCGCGTCCTTCAGCAGATCGCTGACCACGCGCTCCAGATGGCGCAGCGTGTTGCATACGGTGACCACGTTGCAGTACGGCTTGTAGCGGAACATGTCGGAATCGCCGGTGCCCCAGGCGGAGCGGAATTCCGGATTCAGCCAGATGATGCGCTTCGCGCGCTGCGACAGCCGCTGCATGATCTCAGTGCGAGGATCGGTGCGGTTGCCGCGCGCATCGCCGAGGATGATGATCGTCGTCTTGTTGGAGACGTAGCGCATCCAGCCGTCCTCGAAATCGGCGAGCGAGTTGCCGTAATTGGAGGAACCGAAGCCGATCATGTGCATGATCTTGGCGATCGCGGTTTCCACCGGTTCGGCCTCCAGGATGTCGCTGACCTCGATCAGGCTGCCGGCGAAGGCGAACGAACGAATGTCGGACAGTGCCTCGTTCAGTGCGTAGAGGAACATCAGCAGGAACTGTGCCATTGCGGCGACCGAACCGGACACATCGCACAGCACCAGTACGCGCGGCTTCTCGATCCGCCGCTGCTTCCACACCGTGATGAAGGGCACACCGCCCCAGCCCATGTTTCGTCGCAGCGTGCGCCGCGCGTCGAGCTGCCCGCGCAGCCGGCGTCGTCGCGTCTTCGCGTAACGCGCGGCGAGGCGCTTCGCCATGGCGCGTACCAGGATGCGCATGCGGTCGAGATCGCGCCGCTCCAGGTTGGACAGGCGTGCCGATTTCAGCAGTTCCTCGCGGAACTTTTCCGTCTCGCCGCGGGCGAACAGCAGCAGATTGCGCTCGACCAGGTCACGGGCCTGGTCGCGCAGGGCGTCGATGCGGTTTTCCAGCCGGTCCGCTGTGGCGTGGTCCTCGTCCTTGCGCAGCGCGTCGATGCTCCGTTCGACCTGGCGCAGGCCCATCCGATCCAGGATGCGGCGGGCGTACAGGTTCTTCTGGGTGAAGAAGCGGATGTTCTGGATGCCCGACTCGCGCGCTGCTTCTTCCATCGCCGTCGCCAACGCCGTGCGATCGTCGTCGAGCAGCATCTGCGACAGCGAGGAACCTCCGCTGCCGCCGATGCCTTCACCGCCGACAGCGCCCTGCGCCAGCGGGTTCATTGGGTCGCTGCCAGCGTCAGCATCTTCCCGCGCGAGGCCATCGCGTCTGAAGTACAGATCGAAACATTCGTCGAACAGGTTCTTCTCGTCCGGCGTCTTCGCCAGCACCAGCGACAACGTGTCCTTCAGCACAGTACGGTCGGAGAAGCCGACGAGCTGGACCGCGCGCGCCGCGTCGATGCCCTCGGCCGCCGAGACACGGATGCCGGCGCTGCGAGCTGCTTGCAGGAACTGGCGAAGCGGTTTGCTGGTCTGCATCGCCATGCTACAACGGCAGCCCCGCCTCTTGCCGCGCCTTCTGCGTCAGGCTGGCGATCTGCTTGTTGGCGACCTCGATATCCGCCTCGAACTTCAGCAGCACGTTCAGCGTGTCGTGCACCAGCTCGGTGTCCAACGCCGCCGCATGCAGCAGCACCAGCACACGCGCCCAGTCGATCGTTTCGCTGACCGAGGGCACCTTCTTCAGATCGAGCGAGCGCAACTGCTGCACGAACGCCACCAGCTCGCGGCGCAGGTTCTTCTCGATCCCCGGCACGCGCGATTCGATGATGCGGCCTTCCAGCTTGGCATCCGGAAAGCCGATATGCAGATGCAGGCAGCGCCGTTTCAACGCATCCCCCAGATCGCGCGTACTGTTCGACGTCAGCAGAACGATCGGCGCCACCAGTGCGCCCACCGTACCGATCTCCGGGATCGTTACCTGGTAATCCGACAGAATCTCCAGCAGGAACGCCTCGAACTCCTGGTCCGACTTGTCCACTTCGTCGATCAGCAGGACGGCGCCACCCGGTTCCTGCAAGGCACGCAGCAGCGGCCGCGGTTCAAGGAACTGGCGCGAGAAGAAGATGTCGCCGAACGCATGCAGCTTGTCGAGCGCCGCCGGCAGCGTGTCAGACGCGCCCATCACGTCGCCGATCTTGTCCTTCAGGATCTGGGTGTAGAGCAGCTGCTTGCCGTATTTCCATTCATACAGCGCCTTCGCCTCATCCAGCCCCTCGTAGCACTGCATGCGGATCAGTGTGAGGTCGAGAAACGCCGCGACCGACTTGGCGAGTTCCGTCTTGCCAACCCCCGCGGGCCCCTCCACGAGGATCGGCTTCTGCAGATGCTGGGCAAGATACACGGCAGTGGCGATCTGTCGGTTGGGGATGTAGCCGACCGAGGCCAGCCCGTGTTCCACGGCCTCGATCGAGGCCAGTTTGCGCGCGACCGACCCGGCCGGCGCCACTCCTGCGTCAGGCATAAGCGTTCCAATCGAAATTGCTACCCATGGGTAGCATTTAGGCGCCGATTGCCAAAGGGGGAGCGGCCGGGATTCGGATTGAAGCCGCCCTCAGGGCGCAGCATCGCCCGACACATCGCGGGCAAGACGCGTCCGGCGATAGATCGCGGCGAGCGGAACCTGGAACCGGATGCTTGCCAGTTCGAGCATCCCGTCCTCGATCACCAGCGCCCGCTCGGGCCAGTTGCCCTGCAAATCGCGGCGGAGCAGCTCCGCGCGCATCCGCACGCTGTCGATCACGAGGATTTCCTGGACGCTCGGAATGGTGGTGTAGGCCCAGACATTGATCCAGGTTTCGGAACGGTTGCTGGGAGACAGAATCTCGACCAGCAGCACCGGTTCATCGATCGTCAACTCTTCCACCTGCGTCTCGGTGCAGGTGACCGTGATGTCGGGGATGCGGACATTGTTCTCCGATCGTACGCGCGGAACGACACCGGCAGCATCCACCACAGTGCACGGCCCACCGGTTGTATCGAGGTGGTTGCCAAGCAGCGTTATCATCTGCGCCTGGATGATACCGTGCGTGCGGCCAGCCGGCGCCATCGCCTGCGGCTCGCCATCCACCAGTTGCCAACGTGCGTTGCCCGGCGCGTCCCACGCCAGGAACTCCGCCGTATCCATCGCCGCAGGTACCTTCCTCACACGTTCCGACATGTCCAAGCCTTAGCACGACGCCGCGCCGGCCACACCCCTATGTGGTGCCTGCCGCCCCTCCCGCCTAGACTGCGCGCCAATACGACAGAGGGACGCCTGTGGCATGGATTTCCACATCAACCCAGAACAGCGGCAGATGGTGGCCTCGGTGCGCGACCTCGCGCAATCCGAATTCAAGGCCACTGCCGGCAAGTGGATGGACGGCACGTTCCCGTGGGAGAACATGAAGAAGCTGGCCGCACTCGGCGTGCTGGGCATGTCGGTGCCCGAGGAATATGGCGGCCTGGGCCTGCCGATCCTTGACACCGCACTGATCCTCGAGGAGATCGCGAAAGTCTGTTACGTGACCGCGATGGCCGTGCTGGGCGAGGCCGGGGTACAGACCCGTGTGATCGCGCGTTACGCGCCGGCCTCGATCCGTGACCGCATCCTGCCACGCGTGGTCAGCGGTGACTGCATGCTGGCGATCTGCATGACCGAGCCGCACGCCGGCACTGATGTCGCCAATTATCGCACTAACGCGCACATTGTCGGAGACCGCGTGATCCTCAAGGGTACCAAGACTCTGATAAGCCGCGCGCCCGAAGCGGGGATGTTCGTGGTGTTCACCCGCATCGACGGCAAACCCGGCCGCGAGGGCATCGGCTGCGTGCTGCTCGAGGCTGGCACCAAAGGTTTCGAGGTCACCGGCACCTATCACACGATGGGTGGCGAGAACCTGTTCGAGATCCAGTTCAACGATTGCGAGTTGCCGCTGGAGAATCTGGTCATTCGCGAGGACGGCTTTCGCAAGCTGCTCACCGCGTTCAATACGCAGCGCTGCCTGAACCCGTCGATCTCGCTTGGCCTGGCGGAGGGTGCGTTCGACGAGGCGGTGAACTACGTGCGTGAACGCACGGTTTTCGGCAAGCCGATTGCCGACCATCAGGGCATACGCTGGAAACTCGCTGACATGTTCAAGGATATCGAGGCTGGGCGCGGTCTGCTGTACCGCGCCTGCATGACCGCCAATCCGTTCCCCGACCCGTTCATGGCGGCGGCGGCAAAAGTATTCTGCAACGAGATGTCGCTGCGCGTCACGTCGGAGGCGGTGCAGTTGCACGGTGGCTTCGGCTTCACCGACGAATATCCGGTTTCCCGATTTTATCGCGGTGCGCGCTACGGCTCGATCGGCGGCGGCACGTCGGAGACGTTGCGCGACCTGATGGGGCGGAAGATCGTCGGCGACGTGGATTTCGATCAGGGAATACTGGGTCTGGGAACCTACTGACGTGTTGCTGATCGAAGCCGACGGCAAGGCGCTGCTGGAGGAACATGGCGTGACGGTTCCCGACGGACTGCTCGTGACGAGCGCCGCCACGATTGGCGAATTACCTGGTACCGGTCCCTGGATGGTGAAGGCGCAGGTTCCCGTCGGCGGCCGCGGCAAGGCAGGCGGTGTGGTGCGCTGCTCCGCACGCGAGGATGTCGCGGCAGCGGTGGCGGGCATGCTCGGCAGCCGCCTGAAAGGCCATCAGATCAACGCGTGCCTGGTCGAACAGGTCGCCGGCGGGATGGAACGTTATCTGGCCGTTATGGTCGATCCGGCGAGCTATGGGCTGCGCGTGATCTATTCGGCTGCGGGCGGGGTCGACATCGAGCAGTCAGGCGACGCGCAAGGGCGCCTGTGCGCACCGCATCCCGGCGCTGTGGTGGAAGCCCTTGCCGAAATGATTGCGGAGGAGCCCGAGCCACTGCGCGGCCACATTGCGACCGTCGGCCGCAAGCTGGCGGACATGTTGATCGTGTGTGAACTCGCGCTGGCGGAGATCAATCCGCTCTTCGTCTCACGTGCGGGATCCGTCGCGGGCGATGCAAAGCTGGTGGTGGATTTCGGCGCGGTCGAGCGGCAGCCTCGCATCGCCGCGTTGATTGAGGCTCGGCCTGACATCTACCCCGATGCCGACCGCAAGCTGCACGAAGGCTTCGACTATGTGGAGCTGGATCCGGCAGGCGAGATCGGCCTGGTCACCACCGGCGCCGGCCTGTCGATGATGCTGATCGACGAACTCGCCACGCGCGGCATGAAGCCGCTGAATTTCTGCGACATCCGCACTGGGCAGATGCGCGGCAGTCCGGCGCGGGTGATACGTGTGCTGGAATGGATCACCGTTCGTCCGTCATTGCGCGCGATACTGGTGAACATCTTCGCCGGCATCACCGACCTTGCCGAATTCGGCGGGCTGCTGGCGACCGGAATTGAGCAGACGCCAAGCCTTCACGTGCCAGTTGTGGCGCGGCTGGTCGGACGCGGTGCCGCTGATGCGCAACGCATCCTGGCCGAGCGGCAACCCGGCATGTTCGTCACCGACGACCTGGAAGCAGCGCTGCGCCGCATCGCCGACATCGTCGGAGCGTCGCGGCAATGATCCACACCCTGTCGCACGAGACGCCGGTCATCGTGCAGGGCATCACCGGCCGTATGGGCCGTACGCACGCGGCACTGATGCGCGCCTACGGCACCAATATCGCCGGGGGCACGTCTACACGAACCGATATGCAGGAAGCTGCCGGCGTGCCGGTGTTCACCACTTGTCGCGACGCGGTACTGGCAACCGGCGCGGTGGCCTCGGTGGCGATGGCGCCGCCGATGGAGACGCTGGCCGCCGTCGAGGAGGCGCTGGCTGCCGGCATCCAGCTTGTGGTCACAGTGGCCGAAGGCATCCCTCTGCACGACGCGATGAGGATCGGCCGAGCGGTGCGGCGCGCGGGCGCAACCTGGATCGGCGGGTCCACGCCAGGCATGGCGATCCCCGGCGAAATCAAACTTGGCTTCCTGCCCGATGTCTGCCTGCGCCCCGGGCCGTTCGCCATCATGTCGAAGAGCGGCACATTGTCCTACGAAGTCGGGTTTCGTTTGGCCAATGAACGCCTGGGCCAAAGCATCTGGGTGGGTGTCGGCGGCGATCCGGTGAAGGGCGTGCGCTTCGCCGACCTGCTGCCGATGTTCTTCGCCGATCCCCGCACGCACGCCATCATCCTGGTCGGCGAAGTCGGCGGCAGCGAGGAAGAGGAATGCGCCGATGCGCTGGCGCGGCTTGGCCTGCGCAAGCCGCTCTATGCGCTGATCGCCGGACGCGAGGCGAAGGAGGGCGTGTCGATGGGCCATGCCGGTGCGTTGGTGATGGGCGACGCCGGCACTATGGCCTCTAAGACGCAGCGTCTGATTGCGGCAGGGGCGCGCGTGTTTCCTTCGATTGAAGCGCTGGTCCAGGCCTGCGTTGGCGACTTGGCGGCACTGCGCACATGATATCCGCCGTCACGTGGACCAGGGCGGCCGCGATCGTGCTTCTTGCATGCTGTCAGTTCGTCAGTTCGCATACGCGACAACGACACAGCTTCCCGGTCTGGTCCGCGAGCCGTTCCGCCTGGCCGTTACCAACCCGAACGGAACGCATGCCGAGTTGGAAGCCTTGCTGACCCGACCCGACAAACCTGGCCGCTTTCCGCTGGCAATCATCAATCATGGCCTGCCGCGCGATACGGCAGCGATAATCCGCGAGGCGCCCGAGAGCTACTCCGGGCCAGCCATCGTGTTCGCCAGCACGGTTACGCCGCCGTCGTGGTAAATCGTCGCGGCTTTGGCCAGTCGTCGGGACGGCTCGACGTCTCGCTTGGTCCTTGCAACGACCGCAATTATCCACGGGTGGCGCGCGTCTGGGCCGCGCTGGCTGCCGCCGAGCAAAATCCTCCGGGCGTTGTGTCGACGCCGCCGAAATAACCGCAAACAGAAATCATGTTCTTTTTTGAAAAAAAGAACCAAAAAACTTTCGATCATTTAGGCTGGTGCCCCGCTCAGGCACCGGCGCCAAATGGATAAGAGTTTTTTGCTTCTTTTTTGCAAAAAAGAAGTACTTAGACCTTGATGTCACGCACGAACTTCGCCTTCTCGGCCGACGCCGCCATCAGGAATGAAAAGTCCGTACCGGTGGACACATAGCGCGCACCTTGCCGTACATACTCCGCCATAAGGTCCGGCCGCGATGCCAACCCGCCGACGCCGACATGCTTTCCGACTTTCCGACATGCGGCGATGGTGCGCAGGAACGCATCGCGCACGTTCGGATGGTCGAACTGACCGGTGATTCCCATCTCGTTGCATAGATCGTTGGTGCCGATCAGCATCATGTCGACGCCGTCCACCGCGGCGATCTCCTCGATGTGCTCCAGTGCCGCGACCGTCTCCATCATCACCACGACCATGGTGGCGTCATTCATCGCCTGATTGACCACGGCGGAGGGGAAGCTGCGATACTGGTAATGCGGCAAAGCACCCCCTGCCCCACGCTCGCCGAACGGGGGAAACTTCGCATAACTGACCACCTCGCGTGCCTCGGCCGCAGACCGCACATGCGGTGCAATCACACCCATCGCGCCACCATCCAGCAGCCGGCAGATGAATTCGGGGCTGTTGGCTGGCACGCGCACCAGAGGCGTCAGGCCGCACTGCATCGCCGCGATGCAGATCTGGCAAACGCTGTCGATCGAGAACGTGTTGTGCTCGACATCGACATAGATCGTGTCGAAGCCGGCGGTCGCGGCGATCTGCGCGATCTCGATCGTGCGTGTGAGCCGCACCGTCATCGACGCCACCACCTCGTCTCGCGCCAGCTTCTCCTTCACGCGGTTACGCAAGATATCGCGCAGTTCAGCCATGGCTTCCTCCCCTGTCAGGGCCGGATGTTGCCCGTTGCGCGCCTGCGCCTCAAGATGACGCGGACACGGAGCAGCCCATGACCCATAATGTAGCCTTCCTCGATGTGATGGACGCCAAGGTGCAGGCCGAGATCCGCTCCGCTCTGCCGCCGCGGTTCGCGATCCGGTTCGCCGAAAGCGGCGACCGAAGCGAGCACATGGCGATGATTGCCGCTGCCGACTTCATCCTGACCGCCGTCGCCGTCGATGCCGAAATGATCCGTGCCGCCCCGAAGCTGAAGCTCCTGCACAAATGGGGCATCGGCGTCGACAAGTTCGATCTGGATGCGGCACGCGCCGCGCGTGTGCCGGTCGCGATCACCGGCGGCGCTAATGCCGGCGCGGTGTCCGAACACACGGTGATGCTGATGCTCGCCACCTACCGCCGGCTGGCGCTGTCCGATCGCAAACTGCGCGAAGGTGTCTGGATCCGTCCGCAGATCCGTGCGGTGGCGTACCAGCTTTCCGGCAAGACCGTCGGGTTGCTGGGCTTCGGCAATGTCGGCCGCATGGTGGCGCATCGGCTCGCCGGCTTCGACGTGAGCATCATCTACCACGATATCCGCCGCGTCGACATGGCGACCCAGAGGTCGCTGCACGCCACGCCGGTGACGCTCGATGAATTGCTCGAGCGCAGTGATGTGCTATCGCTTCATGTGCCGTTGACGCGGGTCACGCGGGGCATCATCGGCGCCGATGCAATCGCCCGGATGAAGACCGGCGCCATCCTGATCAACGCGGCGCGCGGCGAAGTCGTCGATGAGGCCGCGCTGTATGACGCGCTGGTCAGCGGCAAGCTGCATGGTGCCGGACTCGACGTGTTCGCGAAGGAACCGGCAGATCCGAATAACAAGCTGTTCCGGCTCGACCAGGTCGTGGTCACCCCGCACACCGCGGGCAGCGCCATCGACCTGGTGGCCGACATCGCGCGCCACGCATTCACCAACATGCAATCAGTGCTGAACGGCGAACCGCTTCCGCCGGGTGACGTAATCGTCTCGGCTGGGGAGAACAAGTGATGGCAAATTTGCAGAGCAGGTCGGTTCGCCGGCGCGAGGATGTTCGATTGCTGACCGGCAAGGGCAATTACAGCGCCGATCCGCATCCCACCGGGATGCTGGAAGCCGTGCTGGTGCGTTCGCACCATGCCCATGCGACGATCGGCGGCATCGATGTCGCAACGGCGCGCGCAATGCCTGGCGTGGTGGCGGTGTTCACAGGCGCTGATCTGACGGACGTTGCGCCGATCCCGGGCGGGATCGGCTTCCCGCGACCGGATGGAGGGCCGGCGCCGAAGACAGACCGCTCGCTGCTGGCGATGGACCGCGTGCGTTTCGTCGGCGAGCCGGTGGCGATGGTGGTGGCGGAAACTACCGGTGCCGCGAAGGATGCAGCCGAAGCGGTGGTAGTGAAGTATGCCGAGCTTCCGCTGGTGACCGATCCGATCGCTGCAATGGAACCTGGCGCACCGCCCGTGTGGGACGATGTGCGGGACAACATCGGCTTCCTGTGGAAACGCGGCGATGCGGCAGCGACCGATGCGGCGCTGCGGTCGGCGGCGCATGTGGCGCGGCTGCAATTCACTGTCTCACGCGTTACGGCTGCGTCGATGGAGCCGCGCGGCGCCTGGGCGGAACTTGGCGCGGATGGTCGTATGGAGGTGCATGCCGCGCACCAGTCGCCTTACAATCTGCGCAACGGCATGGCCAACGGCAATTTCAAGATCGCACCGACTGAGATCCGCGTGCTGGCGGCGGACGTCGGCGGCTCGTTCGGCATGAAGTCCGGTGTGCAGGCGGAGTATGCGCTGGTCGCCTGGGCAGCGCGCCGCCTAAGGCGGCCGGTGCGCTGGATCGAGGACCGCACCGAGGCGTTCCTGACCGACGAGCAGGCGCGCGAGATGCGCATCACGGTGGAGCTTGGCCTCAATGCCGAGCATAAATTCACTGCGCTGAAACTGCGCTGGGACGTCAATCTTGGAGCCTATGTGTCTGGCCGTTCCGGCTGGCCGGTCGGCAACATCGGCGGCACTGCCGGCGTCTATCATATCCCGGCGATGTACGCGGAATCCTGCGGCGTCATGACCCATACCGTGCCGACTGCGGCGTATCGCGGCGCTGGACGGCCGGAGGCGACCTATACGATCGAGCGCATCATCGATATCGCTGCGCGCGAACTGGGCATCAGTCCGTACGAATTGCGCCGGATCAACCTGATCCCGCCCGACGCGATGCCATACAAGACGCAACTGACCTTCACGTATGATTGCGGTGAGTTCGAAGGCAACATGCAGACGGCCGCGGAACTGGCGGAACTAGGCAGCTTCGCCGCCCGGCGCGCCGATGCGGAATCGCGCGGCAGGCTGCGCGGCATCGGCCTGTGCAACTGCATCGAGGTTGCCGGCGGTCCGTTCCTGCGACCGGCGAAGGATCAATCCACGCTGCGGCTGGCGGAGGATGGCACACTGGTTCTGCGCACCGGCTCGATGTCGGTCGGACAGGGGCTGGAAACGGCATTCTGCCAGATCGTCGCGGAGCGTTTCGGCGTTCCGTTGGATCATGTGGGGTATGAGGCGGGCGACACCGACATGCTGTCCGGCGGCAAAGGCAACGGTGGGTCGGGCGCACTCTGCATCGGCGGCTCGGCGGTGACCGTCGCCGTTGACAAGGTGATCGAGAAGGCGAAACGCATTGCCGCGGAACTGTTGGAAGCCGCGGAAGTCGATGTCACGTTTGATGCCGGCCGCTTCACCATTGCGGGGACGGATCGGTCCGTCGATCTCGCTGCGGTGGCGCGCGCCGCACATGATCCCGCGCACATCGCGCCGGGCGAGGAAGGCGGGCTGGTTGAGAGCGGCGAATTCCAGGCGACCATGGTGACGTTTCCCAACGGCACACATATCTGCGAGGTCGAGATCGACCCCGACACCGGCGTAACCGAGGTGGTGCGCTACAGCGCGGTGGAGGAGCTCGGCTACGTACTCAATCCGATGCTGGTCGCGGGGCAGACGCATGGCGGTGTGGCGCAAGGCGTCGGCCAGGCAATGGGCGAGCAGATCGTGCATGATCCGCACTCCGGCCAGATGCTGACAGCATCGTTCATGGACTACCAGATGCCGCGAGCGGACGACCTGCCGGACATCCGCATGACGACACGGGAAGTGCCGACCAAGGTCAACCCGCTTGGTGCGAAGGGTGTGGGCGAGGCTGGCACGGTGGGTGCGATGGCGGCGGCGATGAACGCGGTGAACGACGCACTGGCGCCGCTGGGCATCCGTCACTTCGACATGCCTGCGACGCCGAATCGCGTGTGGGCAGCGATTGCGGCGGCACGCGCGCATGGGTAAAGCGCTGTTCCACATGGTGCGCGGCGCGCCTACTCCGGTGGCGCCGTTTTCCCACGCGGTGGAAGCGGATGGTTGGGTTTTCCTCACCGGGCAGATGCCGACGCTGCCCAACAATGATGCGGCGCCTTTGCCCGAGGGGATCGAGGCGCAAACGCGGCGGGTGATGGACAATCTGGTGATCGTGCTGAACGGGCTAGGTCTCAGCCTGCCGCATGTAGTCAGCGCGCGCGTGTTCCTGACGCGCTTCGAGCAGGACTATGCACCGATGAACGCGGTCTACCTCAGCTACTTCCCGGCTGATCGGTTGCCGGCGCGCACCTGTGTCGGCGTGACGGGTCTGGCGCGCGGCGCGTTGGTGGAGATCGACCTGATCGCGCGGCGTCCGTAGCTGCGCGTGGGACCGTCAGGGGCGAAGCGACGTGGCAATGGCAAGGCGCCGGCAGCCTACCCGCGCCCGCCGCTGAACGCGTTGAAGGTGATCAGGGTGTAGGTATCCCTCACGCCAGGCAACACCTGGATCTTCTCGGTGACGAACAGGCCAACGTCCTGTTCCGTTTCGAGATAGAATTTGCCCAGCAGGTCATACTGGCCGGAAGTGGAATACAGCTCCGACATCTGCTCGATGGTGTCGGCCGCCTCGCGCGCGACCTTGTATGCCTGGCCCATCTCGCACTTGATCTGCACGAATATCGCCCGCATGCGACCTCCTGGGTTCACCGCATGCGACGCAACGTAGCAGCTTGCGGGCTAGGACGGCATCCCCTGCTTTTCGGCGATCACGGCGAGACGATGGCTGGCGTTGCCGAGACGCTGCAGCATCACCGGCAGTTGCGGCAGGGCCGGCAGAGGACCGTCGTGGCGGAAATCGGCCCAGTCGGCCCATTCCTTCTCTGACAGCAGCAGCACGCGGCGCTGATCGTCTTCGCTGAGTTGCATCTGCTCGCCGATCTGGCGGAAAACCTGGAACTGGCTGCGGGCCAGATTGTCCGTCGCGCACCAGGTCATGCTTTGTAGCATCGCAGCACCTCTTCTTCTCGTGGCAGCCAGCAAGCAGGCAAAAACTCGGTCGAAGCAAGGGCGGAAATGGGCGGTGTTTTTGTTCGACTTGTGGCAACCAAACACCGTTTGGTGACCGCCGAACAGTTCGGAATTTTGCGGATAGGGATTCTACGTAGAGGCGAAGCGTGGATAGCGGGGAACGATGAACGTGACGTGAGCCGGCTGATCCGACTATCCTGCGTGCAAGCCCCCAACGGGGCATCACGGGAGGCTTGAATGGAACTGGCACAGGCGCGCAAGGCACGCATCATCCCTCGCACAGGGGGACGCGCATTGGCCGACGCACTGGTCGCGCAAGGTATCGACCATGTGTTCGCGGTGCCCGGTGAAAGCTATCTCGACGTGCTGGACGGCCTGTATGACGTGCGGCAGAAGCTGAAGCTGGTGACCTGCCGGTTCGAGGCCGGCGCGGTGAACATGGCCGAGGCATACGGCAAGTTGAAAGGCCGGCCGGCGGCCGCGATGGTGACGCGTGGACCGGGTGCCTGTCATGGCGCGATCGGCGTGCACGTCGCTATGCAGGACAGCACGCCGCTCCTGTTGTTCATCGGCCAGATCCCGCACGAGGATGCCGGCCGCGACGCGTTCCAGGAAGTCGATTACCGGCGGATGTTCAGCCCGCTGGCGAAGTGGGTGACGCAGATCGACCAGGCGAAGCGCATTCCGGAAATCGTGGCGCACGCGGTCGATGTCGCAATGTCCGGCCGGCCAGGCCCGGTGGTGATCGCGCTATCCGAAGAGATGCAGAAGGATATGATCGAGATGCCTGACCTGCCGCGCGCGCCGGTCGCGGTGGCGCATCCCGATCCCGCCGCACTCGCACGGTTCCGCACCATGCTGAGCCGATCGCGCAAGCCGCTGGCGGTACTTGGCGGTTCATGCTGGACCGAGGAAGGACGAGCGGCGATCCGTGATTTCCTGCTCGGCAATGACGTGCCGGTCGCGGTCGGGTTCCGGCGTCAGGCGCTGTATGACGGCACGGTGGACAATTTCGCCGGCGATCTGGGCGTCGGGTCCGATCCTGGGCTGGTGCGCAAGGTGAAGGACGCCGACCTGATCCTGGCCATCGGTTCTCGCCTCGGCGATACGGTGACGCAAGGCTACACGCTGCTCGACATGGCGGGGGGCGTCCCGATCATCCAAGTACATCCCGATGGCAGCGAGATCGGTCGCGTGTTCCGTCCTGCACTTGGTATCGTCGCAGACCTGAATGCGTTCGCCCATGCCGTCGCTGCGTTGGAACCGGTGCAGTCGAACTGGGTGGAATGGACCGAGGAACTTCGCTCCTTGCGTGAGGCACAGCGCGCGGTGCCGAATTATCAGGGCACGCTCAACCTCGGCACGACGATGCACGAACTGGAGAAGCTGCTGGCGCGCGATGCGATCGTCACCACCGATGCCGGCAACTTCGCCGGTTGGGCCACGAGATTCATCAACTTCAGCGACGGGCAACGCTACATCGGCCCGACAAATGGCGCGATGGGCTACAGCGTGCCTGCCGCGGTCGGGGCGAAGATCGTTTTTCCCGAACGTATGGTGGTGAGCCTGGTCGGCGACGGCGGCTTCCTGATGACCGGTCAGGAGATCGCCACGGCATTCCATCACGGTGTCGCGCCGATCGTACTGGTGTTCAACAACCAGATGTACGGCACGATCCGCATGCATCAGGAACGTACGTATCCGGGACGCGTATCCGGTACCGGGTTGACCAATCCAGACTTCGCAAAGTTCGTGGAGGCATTCGGCGGGCATGGCGAAGTGGTCAGCGAAACGGCCGAGTTTGCGCCGGCCTTCCGTCGCGCAGTGGCAAGCGGCCGACCGGCGGTGATCGAGCTGCGGATGAACCCGGAGCAGATCACCACGCGTACCACGATCGTGGAACTGCGAGGCGGGAAGCCGGCAAAACCTGCGCCGAAGGCAAAGCGCACCGCAGCGCCGACGCACCCGAAACCGACACGCGGTGCGCAGGCGGGGAAGAAACGAGCCTAGCGATTGTGCGGCGATTGAATTGTCATGGCGAGGAGCGGGATAGCGATCGCCGTGGTATGAGCTATGGACTGAGCCACCGGTTTTCTATTGACGCCGCCGGCACGCCGATCCCGCCGGCACCGACGCACGGAATGCAAGCGGCGGCGCACTACTACCATGCGCGTGATTACGACCAGGTCGAACGTTGTTGCCGCGAGCTTATCGAGCGCAATCCGCGACACTTCGATGCGCTGCATCTACTGGGCGTGGTTTGCCTCGACCGGTCACGGTTAGCGGATGCTGTTGGCTACCTGACGCGCGCGGCACGCGAATGCGCCGATGAACCACAGGTGCACTACCACGTTGGCACCGCGTTACTGGCATTGAAGCTGTACCGGGACGCGGAAGCGCCGCTGCGGCGATCGCTTGAGTTGCGACCCGGCGACATCGGAGCGCTCAACAATCTTGGCAATGTCCTGGCGGGCAATGGCCAGCATGCGGCGGCGATCGAATGCTTTCGGCGGGTGCTGCATGTCCAGCCCGACCATGCAGCGGCGCACTACAATTTGGGCCGTGCACTGGCGGCGCTGGATCGGTTGGAAGAGGCGATTGCCAGTTATCGCGCTGCCTTGGCCGCCGCACCTACGGGCGCCGACGCCGACCGATTGGCAAACGTCCACGCCAGCCTCGGCGAAGCTCTGGTTGGTCTTGGGCGCTACGATGAGGCGCAGGATACCTGCCGAGTGACTGTCGAGCCTGAGACCCGAGTTGGCGGATTGGAACGAAAGCCTCGTACTGCTGCTGCGTGGCCAGTACGCCGAAGGTTGGCAGAAGTATGAGGGTCGGTGGCACGTCGCGGATCATGATCCACCGCACAAAGATGCGCGGGTCCCGGATCTGGCGGAGGTTGCCGGCAAGCGCATCCTGTTGGTCTGCGAGCAGGGACATGGCGACATGATCCAGTTCGCCCGCTATGCGTCGATACTTGTCCGACATGGCGCGCGGGTCAGCCTGCGGACCTATGTCGAGCTGAAGACGCTGATGCAGTCGATGGTGGACGTCGAGACGGTGATCGCCGTTGGGGAGCAGGAGCCGCCTGTCGACATCGTCACGCCGTTGCTGAGTCTGCCGCTGGTGTTCGGCACCGAAGTCGACAGCGTTCCCGCCGATGTACCGTATCTGCACGCACCGCCGGCCAGGCTGGCGGCGTGGCAGCGGCGATTGGGTCCGCGTACGCGGCCACGCGTTGGCCTTGTCTGGTGGGGAGCTCAGCATATTCCCAAACGTTCGCTGCCGATCGAGGCACTGCTGCCGGTACTGTCGCTGTCTGGTATCGAAGTACATTCGCTGCAGAAGGATTTGCCGCCGGCGCAGCGCGACTGGCTGGCCGCGCGACCGCTACCGATCGATCACAGCGCCGATCTGCAGGATTTCGCCGACACCGCCGCGCTGATATCGCTGCTGGATCTGGTGGTCACGATCGACACTTCGGTCGCGCATCTGGCTGGCGCACTGGGCAAGCCGGTGTGGATCATGCTGCAGAATAGCGCCGACTGGAGATGGCTGCTCGATCGCGACGATAGCCCTTGGTACCCCACCGCGCGTCTGTTCCGGCAACGGCAACGCGGCGATTGGGACGGTGTGGTTGCCGATGTGGTCCGCGCATTGGCGGATTTGCGCCAGTCGTGGGACAGCAGCGTGGATAGCGCTGTTATACCAGCGGCCCTAATGATTGACCGATGCCCAGGAGCGATGAGCGATGGATTGAATGCGCTCCAGATCGCCGATGAGGAAGTCCCAAGCATCCTTGCAGGCGGCGACAATGGCCTCGTAGCTGTCCCAGACGAGCCTGCTGAGCTTATTGCCGCGGAGATAGTCCCAGATATTTTCCATTGGGTTGAGTTCCGGTGAGGAGGGTGGCAGTCGAAGGAGAGTGATGTTGTGGGGCGTGCGCAGACGCTTGCCCTGCTGATGCCAGCCGGCACCGTCGCAGACCAGCACGGCATGTGCGCCTGGCGAGACCTGTGTGCTGATCTCTTTCAGGTGCTCATTCATCGCCTCGGTGTTGGTGGTCGGCATGATGATTGCCGCGCCGACACCACGCGCGTGACAAATCGCGCCGAACAGATAGACCGAGTCATGGCGATTGTCGCGCACCATAGGCGGACGTGAGGCCACCGGCGCCCAGATATACTCCAGCGATCCCTTCTGCCCGACCCTGGCTTCGTCTTGGAACCAGATCTCGATCGGCTTGCCGGCAGCCGAGGCCGGCAAGGCCTCGGTTACCAGGCCAGCGAAGTTTTTTTAAAAGCCTCCTGGGCTGCTGCGTCTTTCTTCGGATGACAGGGCCGCGGTTGCAGCCGGGTCATGCGAAGCCGGCGCAGCAGCTTGCCGACCGTACGCTCGGCCACGCTGACAGACCAACGAGACGCGATCTCCTCCCGCAGATCGGCGCAGCGCCAGCGTACCACCTTGTTGCGCTCGAGGTCCGGACCTTCCAGCACCATCGTCCGAAGCTCCTCCATCTGGGCCTCGTTCAGTGCCGCAGGGCATCCCGGGCTGCGACGCGAACGCAATCCGGCCACGCCCTCCGCATTGTAGCGCAGCACCCAGTCGCGCAACGTCTGCCGATCCATGCCGTTGAGCTCCGCAGCCACCTCGCGTGGATGGCCCTCCAGGACCAGAGCTATTGCCAGCAGACGTCGCACCACCGTGCCGTCCTGGGTCTGCGCCGCCAGCTCCCTCAGCTCGCTCGCCGAAAGGTCAAAACGCGTGATCTCGATCGGCCTGCTCATTTGGCTCCGCTCTCGGCGAATCGTAGTGACGCGCAGAGGGAATCGTACTCAGGCCGATTCGGGAATCGGCCCCGGACAAGAGTCGATCTTTTCGGCGGCTGGTATTACGCCGCCTCGAGAACCAGTTCGAAGGTGATGCATACCGGGTTGTCTCCGCGGATCAGACGGCCCTCGTGCACCAGTCCCGCCATGTCAACGACAAGCATGTCCAACACCGCTGCACCGTCGTGCACATGCCCGGAACGAACCAGAACCTCCGTGGCGCGATCCTCCACGTGGCCGCCATCCTCGAAGCGCGCACCAATCAGACTGCCCAGGCTGCCGCGCAGCACAGCGGCGGATATATGATGGTGGCGGGCGATTGCCTCGATCGCCATCGTGATGTCCTGGTTGGGACGGATGCGCGCGACGATGGTCCGACCGCCTTGCGTTGCAGTGCCTGCTGCGACCGGATGAAACAGCGAAAAATTGGACTCCGGATCCGCATCGACCTCGAACGCGATATCTGGGAGGGCCCAGGCATGCACAGTCGTTGCCGGCGCAACGATCGTTTCGTGCGGCAGCATGTGACCGCCACGGCGATGCGTTGCCTGCTCGATCCATGCGCCGTGGCAATGCACGAACGGTTTTCCGTCGCGCCAGCCAAAGGTGGCGTTGGCGATTTCCACCACCGCCTCACCCGGCGGCGAACGCGGCGCGCTGAAATACGCGACATGCGCAGCGTCAGTCGGCGGGCCGGGCATCACGTAGCTGAATGGCCCGAGTGCACCGCCCTGGAACACCAGTGCCGCGCTGCGCATGCCGGCGTGGATCAGCGGACGCGTCAGCGCATCGTTCAGTGTCAGGCCGGGCTGCAAGGAAAACTCCAGGCGGCGACTGTGTCCTGCCAGGCTTTCGATCCGCTCGGGATGCACCGGACCTGGCTGGACCAGGTGTCGCATCAGCGCCCGACCGCGTAACCCTGCATCCCGCGCGGATTGGCGCCGGCGCGCATCTGCGTGCCCTGGATGCGTGCGCCGGACAGCCGGCCTTCCGACCAGTCCTCGCCTTTCTCCGCCTTGTGGTCGCGCGCCTTCAGTTCGTACATCACCGCGTCTCGGAAGCGCCCTTCCAGCACCACCTTGCCGGGTCGCGCAACGCGCGGCCAGAAGCTCGACGGCCAGTGTTCGGTGTGGAACGATGGCGCATCGATCGCCTCCTGAATGCCCATGTTGTGATGCACCATGCGCAGGAAGTAGATCAGCGCCCATTGATCCTGCTGCTCGCCGCCCGGCGTGCCGAATGCCATCCACGGCTTGCCGTCGCGCAGCGCGAAACTTGGCGAAAGCGTGGTGCGCGGACGCTTGCCAGGCTCCAGGCTGTTGGGAAGATCCGGCTTCAGCCAGAACATCTGTCCGCGGGTTCCCATGCAGAAGCCAAGCTCCGGAATCACCGGCGAGGATTGCAGCCAGCCGCCGGATGGTGTGGCACTGACCATGTTGCCGTCGCGGTCGATCACGTCGAGATGGCAGGTATCTGCACCGATCACGCCAAGCCGCGCCACCGTTGGTTCACCAACGCCGGGTGCGCGCGTCAGCAGATACGCACGGTTGGCGGCGGCGCGATCGACGATGGGTGTGTGACCGGCGACTGTGCCCGGACGCAGGTCCAGCGATGCTTCGTGTGCGACCAGCTTGCGTCTCCCGGCGTTGTAGTCGTCGGACAGTAGTTCACCGAGCGGCACAGCAACGAAATTGGGATCGCCGTAATAGGCCTCGCGGTCGGCAAAGGCGAGCTTGGCACATTCCACCACGGTGTGGACGAACTCGGTACCGAGAGGGTCCATCGTAGCAATGTCGAAGTCGCGCAGCAACGCAAGCTGTTGCAGCAGGACCGGGCCCTGGCTCCATGGGCCGCACTTCAGCACGGTGTGGCCGTGGTAGTCGTAGGCGACCGGATCTTCCACTGTCGCCGACCAGCGGGCGAAATCGTCAGCTGCAAGCAGGCCGCGATGACGGCGGCCCGTGACATCCAGCACATCGGTAGTGCTGAAGAAACGATCCACCGCCTCAGCAACGAATCCGCGATACCAGGCGCCGCGCGCAGCATCGATGCGGGCTTCGCGCGAGTCCCCGATCGCTTCGCGGCAGATCCGCTGGTAGGTGGCGGCCAGCGCGGGGCGCGCGAAGAGTGACTCGGGCGCGGGAACCTCGCCGCCTGGCAGGAACACGGCGGCGGAGGATTTCCATTCCGCCTCAAACAGCATCCGAACGCCTTCGATGGTCGCACTGATACGCGGCACGATATGGATGCCATGCGCCGCATAGCCGATTGCGAAGGCCAGTACATCGGCGAGTTCCCAGGTGCCCCAATCGCGCAGCAGCAGGCACCACGCATCGAACGCGCCGGGCACCACCGCTGGCAGCACGCCGGTGGCGGGTATCAGATCGATATCGAGGTCGGAAAACTTCGCCAGCGTGGCGGACTGCGGTGCGACGCCCTGGCCGCACACCACGTGCTGGGTCTGCGTGCGCGCGCAATGGATGATGATCGGCGCGTCACCACCAGGCCCGTTGAGATGCGGTTCGGCCACCTGCAAGGTGAATGCGGTCGCGACCGCCGCATCGAACGCATTACCGCCGCGCTCCAATACAGCCATGCCAACCTGGCTGGCAATCCAGTGCGTACTGGCGACGACACCGAATGTGCCGGCAATCTCGGGGCGGGTGGTGAACATGCGGTGCTCTCCGATTCGTAGCGCGCCCCTTGTCATCGCGACGAGCGCGGCGGCCCTTCGGTCAGTTGGGCCTGACGGATCGGAGATTGCCGCGTCGCTGCGCTCATCGCAATGACACGGAGCCGCGGGACCCACTCACCAGCTGCCGATTTTCACCGCGTGGTTCAACGGTCCGTGTCCGGCACCGAAACCTGGTGCGGCAGCGATGGCGGCCCGCACATAGGCCCTCGCGCGCACCACCGCATCGCGTAAGCCAAGCCCCTGGGCCAGCCCGGCGGCGACCGCGCTGGCCAGCGTGCAGCCGGTACCGTGCGTGTGGCGCGAGGCGATGCGCGGCGCGACAAACTCCTCGACGCCATCCATCGTCGCCAGCAGATCCATCACCTGCTCGCCAGGCAGATGGCCGCCCTTCAGCAGCACCGCCGGCACGCCCAGCGTCAGCATTGCCTGCACTGCGTGATGCATCGCCGCGACATCCGAAATCGTCATGCCGGCCAGCGCCTCGGCCTCGGGCAGGTTCGGTGTGATCACGCAGGCAAGTGGCAGCAGCCGCCGCTTCAGCATGGCCAGCGCGTCCGGCTCCAGCAGGCGCGCGCCCGTCGTCGCCACCATGACCGGATCGACCACGACCGGCACGCGCACGACATGACGCATCAGCGTGTCGCACACCACCTCGACCGTCGCCGCATCACCAAGCATGCCGGTCTTCACGATGTCCGCGCCGATGTCGTCCAGTACAACCGCGATCTGCCTGGCGACGAAGTCCGGCGGCAGGATGTGCACGGCATGAACGCCAAGCGTATTCTGGGCGGTCAGCGCGGTGATTGCGGTTGCGGCGTAGGCGCCGAATGCCGTGATGGTCTTGATGTCGGCCTGGATGCCGGCGCCGCCGCCGGAGTCCGAGCCGGCGATCACCAGCACGCGGCCGTGCATCAGTCGGCGTGCTCGCGCACCTGTGTCGCCGCGGCGATCATCTCGCACAACTCCTCCACCACGCGGCTGACCAGCGTATCGTCCTCGCCTTCCGCCATGACCCGGATCAGCGGTTCGGTGCCACTCTCGCGGATCAACAAGCGGCCGGAGCCGTTCAGCTCGACTTCCGCCGCAGCGATCGCATGCTGGATGCGTATGTTGCGGAGCGGCGAGACGCCGGTGAAGCGCACATTTTTCAGAAGCTGCGGCAGCGGGGTAAACACGCGGCAGACCTCGCGGGCCGAGCAACCCCGCTCGACGATCACCGCCAGCACCTGCAGGGCGGCGACCAGCCCATCGCCGGTGGTAGCGAAGTCCGACAGGATCAGATGGCCGGACTGCTCGCCGCCGAGGTTCATGCCGACCTCACGCATGCGTTCGGCCACGTAGCGATCGCCGACCCTGGTGCGGAGCATGGCCAGACCATGACCGGCCAGATGGCGTTCCAGCCCGAGGTTGGACATCACAGTGGCGACGATGCCCTGCCCGCGCAACCTGCCGTTGGCGGCCCATGACTGCGCAACCAGTGCGAGGATCTGATCGCCGTCGATCAGTTCGCCCTTTTCGTCGGCCATCACCAGCCGATCCGCGTCGCCATCCAACGCGATCCCAAGCTGTGCGCCATGTTCCAGGACCTTGGCACAGAGATGCGCCGGTACGGTGGAACCGCAGTCGCGGTTGATGTTGAACCCGTCGGGCGCGACGCCGATCGGCACGACGGTGGCGCCAAGCTCCCACAGGACCGTCGGCGCCACGCGATAGGCCGCGCCATGCGCGCAGTCGATGACGATCTTAAGGTCATCCAGTCGCAGGCCGCGCGGAAAGCTGGCCTTCGCCGCTTCGATATAGCGGCCGGCAGCGTCGTCCAGGCGCGAGGCACGGCCGAGTGCACCTGGGGCGGCGAGACGGTGGCCGATGTCGGCGGCCATCAAAGCCTCGATCTCGAGCTCAGTGTCGTCGCTGAGCTTGAAGCCATCAGGGCCGAACAGTTTGATGCCGTTGTCCTCGAACGGATTGTGCGATGCGGAAATCATCACGCCGAGGTCGGCACGCAGGCTGCGGGTCAACATGGCGATCGCCGGCGTGGGCAGCGGGCCGACCAGCGTGACGTCCATGCCGGCGCCGATGAAGCCGGCGGTCAGTGCGGGTTCGATCATGTAGCCAGACAACCGCGTGTCCTTGCCGATCACCACACGGTGGCGGTGGCTGCCGCGGGTGAACAGCAGTCCCGCCGCCTGGCCTAGTCGCAGCGCCATCTCGGCAGTCATTGGGTCGGTGTTCGCGGTGCCCCGGATGCCATCGGTGCCGAACAGGCGTCTGACGCGCGTCATCGATACTCCATCATACTTGCTGGCCCGCATGTTGCCCGCCGCGGCACCGCAATGGAAGCACTGTGCACATTCAACACCACAAAGCCTGCCAGATCCTTACGGCCTGCAGGGTTTCTGCCACGTCGTGCACGCGCAGGATGGCGGCGCCGTGTGACAGGGCGAACAGGCCAGCCGCAAGTGACGCGGGAAGGCGGCGGCGCGGGTCGGTATCGCCGGTAGCCGCGCCCAGAAACGACTTGCGGGACACACCGACCAGGATCGGGTAGCCGAGTGAGCTCAATTCCGGCAGGCGGCGCAGCAGTTCGACCGACTGTTCGGCCGTTTTGGCGAAGCCGATGCCCGGATCGATGGCTATAGAGCCGCGGTCGATGCCGGCGTGCCTGGCATTCGCGATCCGTTCAGCGAGCTCGCGGATCACCTCCGCCGCAACATCGTCATAATGTGCCTGGGCGTACATATCCGCTGGCGTGCCGCGCATGTGCGTCAGCACGACCGGGCATCCGCGTTCTGCGACAAGCGCCGTGGCTGCCGGGTCGTAGCCAAGCCCGTAGACGTCGTTGACGATGGTGGCTCCGGCATCCAGCGCCGCAGCCATGGTCGATGCATGGCGTGTATCCACCGATACGCGCAGTGCTGCGTCAGCAAGGCCGCGGATTACCGGCAGGATGCGCGCTCGTTCGACTTCGGGCGATGTAGCCCCTGCCAGCGGTCGTGTGCTCTCGCCGCCCACATCGATGATATCCGCGCCGGTTGCGGCCATCGCAAGGCCAGCAGCAATGGCTGCCGCGGGGTCGAGGAAGTCGCCGCCATCGCTGAAGCTGTCGGGGGTGACGTTCAGCACGCCCATGATACGGGGGCGGTCGAGCGCCAGCCCAGCCCAAACTCTGGGCTGCATCGCCGCCTAAATGCCATGGTCGGGGCCAAATCCGACCATTACATCGTGGGGTATCACCCTGGCTGGGGTTGCGGTGCGGGACCGCCCGCCGGCGGCGTCGGGGTCGCCGGACGGCCGGTGTTCGGCACGGACGCGCGGCGACTCTCCGGGGCCGGTTCGTCCACGACCTTGCGAATCACCGGCTCGCCGCGCAGCACGGTGCGGATTTCGTCGCCGGACAGGGTTTCGTGTTCCAGCAGGCCGCGCGCCAAGCGGTGCAGTTCCTCGATATTTTCGGTCAGAACCCGCCGCGCCTTGGCATAGGCACGGTCAATGATATCCTTGATCTCACCGTCGATCTCGCGCGCAGTGGCCTCGGATACGTTCTTGTTCTGCGTCACCGAGTGACCCAGGAAGACCTCCTGGCTGTTGTCTCCGTAGGCGATCATGCCGAGCTTGTCGCTCATGCCCCACTCGGTGATCATACGCCGCGCCTGATCGGTCGCCATCTTGATGTCGCCGGCGGCGCCGTTCGACACCTTGTCGGGGCCGAAGATGATCTCCTCGGCCGCACGCCCACCCATCGCCATGGTCAGTTCCGCCAGCAGCTTGGATTTGCTCTTGGAATAGCGGTCGCCCTCGGGCAGGCTCATCACCAAGCCGAGCGCGCGTCCGCGTGGAATGATCGTCGCCTTGTGCACCGGGTCGCATTCGGGCTCGTGCATGGCGCACAGCGCATGGCCCAACTCATGATAGGCGGTCATCCGCTTCTCGGCCTCGGACATCACGAGCGAGCGCCGCTCGGTGCCCATCATCACCTTGTCCTTGGCCAACTCGAACTCGAGCATCGCCACGACGCGCTTGCCCATGCGGGCCGCCAGCAGCGCCGCCTCATTCACCAGGTTCGCCAGATCGGCGCCGGAGAAGCCCGGCGTGCCGCGAGCGATGACCTTGGGATCGACGTCGGATGCCAGTGGGACCTTGCGCATATGGACCCGGAGGATCTTCTCGCGCCCGTTGACGTCGGGGTTCGGCACCACCACCTGCCGGTCGAACCGGCCGGGACGCAGCAGCGCCGGGTCCAGCACGTCCGGACGGTTGGTCGCAGCGATCAGGATGACGCCTTCGTTGCTTTCGAAACCGTCCATCTCGACGAGCATCTGGTTCAACGTCTGCTCGCGTTCGTCGTTGCCGCCGCCCAGGCCCGCGCCGCGGTGGCGACCGACCGCGTCGATTTCATCGATGAAGATGATGCAGGGCGCGTTCTTCTTGCCCTGCTCGAACATGTCGCGCACTCGGGATGCACCGACGCCCACGAACATTTCCACGAAGTCCGAGCCGGAAATGGTGAAGAACGGCACATTGGCCTCGCCGGCGATAGCACGGGCCAGCAGCGTTTTGCCGGTGCCCGGGGGTCCGACCAGCAGAACGCCTTTGGGGATCTTGCCGCCCAGCCGCTGGAACTTCTGCGGGTCCTTCAGGAACTCCACGATCTCCTGCAGTTCGCCCTTGGCCTCGTCGATGCCGGCAACGTCATCGAACGTCACGCGCCCTTGTTTCTCGGTCAGCATGCGCGCGCGCGATTTGCCGAAGCCCATCGCCCGGCCACCACCCGCCTGCATCTGACGCATGAAGAAAACCCAGACGCCGATCAGAAGCAGCATCGGGAACCAGGACAGCAGGTAGTGCAGCAGCGGGTTGACGTCGGAGTCCTCGGGCTTGGCGATCACCCGCACACCCTTGTCGGTCAGGCGCTGGACCAGTGTAGAGTCTTCCGGGGTATAGGTCTGGAAGGTGCGGCCGTCGGTAAGCTGGCCGGAGACGGTGCGACCCTGGATCACCACGTCGCGCACCTGCCCGCCGTTCACCTCGTTGATGAAGTCGGAATAGGCGACCTGCGTTGCGGCCGTGTGGGTGGTCCCCGGCTGGAACAGGTTGAACAGCACCACCAGCAGCAGTGCGATGATTACCCAGAGCGCCAGGTTACGGCCGAAATTGCTCATGTCTCTTCGCTCACGTCCATGCGGTGCTGCACCATACGGTTGCCACCATCAGAGTGAATGCCCGCCGGGCGCCAAGCAACGATGAACCGGCCAGCATTTAGTATTTGCCAACATAGGGTGTCTTCACCCTTCATGCATCCCCAAAGGCGTTCGGCGCCAGGAACGACGCGGCTGCGGCCGGTCGTGGCGGACTGAACGTCGCGGGAAAGCACGCGCAGGCCTCAGGGTCAGGATAAAGCAGATGTGGAACGGCGAGAAGCACGGGTCCCAGCCGGATCGCCGGCAAGGTGCGCAGGACGGCCGAGGGCAATCCCGAGGCGCGGCGGAGGTGGGCGGCATCGGCGTCCAGCGCGCCAAACGTTGCCCCCTGAGGGACCCGCGCCGAGAGGCTGAGCCGGAACCGACCGTCCCAGACCGCACCGGGCAATGCCGCGACCGGGGGCGTCATTGCGGCCGCCTCGCGCGCCAGCAGCAGACCAGGCCCTAGCCGCCCGGCCGGCAACAGCCGGACACCGGCCAAGGTCGCAGGCCGGGGGTCCGCGGCAAGCGATGCGACCGAGTCGGTAGGGGGCGGATATGGCGCGCCGGCAATGGTCTGGAGCAGGGCCGCGAGCGCACGTGGCTCCAATGGCCCCTCGATCAGCACAGCGAAACCCTCCGGTCTCAGCGACACGCGCTCGGCCAGAGCGGCGGCGACCAGGCAGTCATCGTCGGCCCGCTGTTGGGCTGACGCTGCGGCCGCGGCGACCAACGCGGCAGTTGCGGCACCGCCGCCAGAGCGGTCGCGCCGCAGCAGCCGCAGGCGCGAGCGGAGTGCCGTCAGGTCGACATTCGACGGATCCTCGACCCAGGCCAAGCCGGCGGACGCCACGGTCGCGCGCAACATCGCCGGGGGCATCGCCAGCAGCGGGCGCAGGATGCGCAGGCCGGCTATCTCGACCAGCGGCGCGATGCCCGCCATTCCTGCGGGGCCGCTGCCCCCCAGAGAACGGATCAACACAGTTTCTGCCTGGTCGGCGGCGTGGTGGCCGAGCAGCAGGTGCAGGATGCCTTCGCCCGTGCAGGTTTCAGTCAGGATGCGAAGCCGGGCCTGCCGCGCGCGTTCCGCCAGGGCCGGGCCGCGGGACAGGCCGGCGATCGGCAGGATGCGTGTCGCGATGCCCCGCGCGGTGAGGAGCTCAGCGGTTTGCATCGCCTCTGCCGCGGACTCCTGCCGCAATCCATGATCGACGATCAGCGTGAGCAGCGTCCCGCCGCGTTGGCGTGCCCAGGCGTCGGCGAGGAGTGCCAGGGCCATGCTGTCGGCACCCCCGGATACGCCGGCGGCGAGACGTGGGAGCGGCTCGAACGGAGCGAACGGAGACATCGCCGCCGCGAAGTCGGCAGACGTGAACAGCGGCCAGGCACAATTGTTCGGCGGTGCCGCTGCTTCGTTGCCGATCACTGCGCGGTGATCAAGAATGTCGGTCGATGCAGCGGCGATCTTCGCGACACCAGTCCGTACATCCAAGGCCGGCGACGTGGCGGCCGACCCGGCACCTTGGCACGGCCGTCATTGCTTGGCCGGCCCAGGACGGCACCGCGGACTGGCCGGGCGTTGGCGGCGTCCCGGGCGAGGGCGCACTGGGAATCAGCGTGTAGTCAGCGGGCAGCACGAAAAACGCCGGCGGGAGGTGGCCCATAAAGCACAGCTACTGCCTCGATCGATCCCGGCGTTGGCTTGTCGCGTGTAACCCTCGAATGACGCCATCGTCGGTCACGCACACCGTTCCAACCACAGCCGTGCCGTTGAGCACGCTCCAGTCGGTACATGGATGGCCGGCTATTGTCGCGTTGCCCTGGCGGCTGAACTGCATCTTGGCGTTAAGACCGAAGAGACCGGGATTTACCAGCCCTCCAACGCCGCGCTGAAGATAGCCGTGCCGTTGCGGCAGTACTGAGATCACGCGATTGGACGGCGGGTCGAAGATCACGGACCCGAGCGGATTGAGTAATTCCGGATACTGAAAGAAATCCATCCGAACACGCCCGTGGTCGGCGTAGGTGAGCTCAAGCTTCTCGGCGCCGTTCTGCTGGGTTGCTCCGTTGAGCCTGTATGTCACTGCCACGTCCTTGGTCGGCCCCAGGTCCTGGGCCGGCGTCCGCCGCCGCACCATACGACAGCAACGTCCCGGCGAGCAGAGCCAGCCACAGAAGTCGCATCATTTGGCTCCGGAGCAGAGTTCCGCCAGTTCGCCCAGCCACGGCTCATAGTTCCGCCACCGCGCCACCGAGCTGCGATACACCGGCTGGCGCGCCTGCCACAAGCTGGCGGTTCGCACCACGCGCTGGTTGCGCTCCGGGCGCCAGGCAGGCATCGTCCCACTCGAGGCCGCAGAACTCGATCATCCGCCGGCGTGTGCTGTTCGGGATCCGCGGTCAACGCCTCGTAGTCGATCTCCAGCAGCCGATCCGCCGGCATCACCGCGCGCCAGTGCGCCATCAGCCGTTCGTACTGGCGATAATAGAACACCAGATCGCCGCGGTCGTAGGCAAACGTCCATGCGGCGCGGCGAAAGTGGGTGAAATAGATCGACAGGCAGGTATCGATCGGATCGCGCCGGCAGTGGATGAACCGTGCGCCGGGAACGCCAGGTGGATCAACCCGCATCGCAGGAAATTGAACGGCTTCTTGTCGGTGACCCGCGCCGCGTCCGGCGCGATGCGTCGTAGCAACGTCAGATAGTCGGTGGCCATCGCCGGCGCATTTCCGCAGTCCCGTTGCGCGGCTGCTCGCTCCAGAATGGTCAGCTCGCCGCCGGCACCCGCCTGCGGATGTGCCGAGACGATCTGCTCGATCAAGTGGTGCCGGACCGAGGCATCCCGAGGACCATCACGGCAGCTCGCTTGCCGAGCGCATGTTGCACGCGGTGAACCGCGCGGGGGAACGTCGTCGATCAGTCGGCCAATCCGCGGCGGCAACCAGAACGTCACGATCGAACGGTGCCGCTTATGTTCCATCCGGTTGCCTTCGTCGAAATGATCGATCGCCCTCGCATATTCGCCGAGATCGTTGTACGCCTTGCCGAATGCGAAATGCACCATGAGCGCGGTCGAATTCGCTGCCGGCCGGGCTCTCGCAACATATCCTCGAGTTGCTCGACCATTGATCGATCGGCGTGCGAAATCCTCGTAAGCATCACCAGATTGTGCCAGGCGCCGACCCGATCCGGATCCAGGTCCGTCGCCCTGCGCAGCATGGCAACTGCTTCGTCGAATTGTCCCGAACTCACCCAGCACGTCGCCGAGCATCGCGTGCGCCATACTGTTGGCGGGATCGGCCGCGACCACCGAGCGCAGCCTCGATTCGGCTTCTCCGTAGCGTCCTTCCGCCAGCAGTAGCTTGGCTTCCTCCAGATCGCTGGTCTGCCGGGTTCTCCAGCAGTTCTCTTGGCATGGCGGAAGCATTCCAGCGCCTCGTCGTGCTGGCCCTGCATCTGAAGCAGATTGCCGAGCCGGCTGTATGCCTGCCCCAGCGTCGGCGCCAGTGCGATTGCCCGGTGCAGCGCGCTGACGGCCTCGTGCGGACGTCCCTGCCGTTCCAGTGCCGCGCCGCGATTGTAATGCGCTACGGCAAAATGCGGGCTAAGGCCAATCGCCCGCTCGAAGCAGTCGACTGCGAGTTCCACCTGATTGGATTGCAGGCACACGACGCCGGCTTCGCTGTACAGGGTCGGGTCGTACGGCGATTTCCGCAGCGCCTCCTTCAACACAGACAGCGCCTCGTCGAGCCGGCCGGAGTCGCGCAGCCGCCTGCCGACGGCAATCTTCGCATTGTCTGAGGTCGGCTGCCTCCCGGCGTCCGCGTCGTCATCGTTCAGCAGTTCGCGCAGCGCACCGAGCCAGGGCTCGTAGCGCCGCCAGCGTTCGACCGAGCTGCGATAGATCGGCTGGCGCGCCTGCCACATGCTGGCGGTCGCGAGCGCGCGCCGGTTGTCCTGCGGGCGCAGGCAGGCGGGGTCCCATTCGAGGCCGCAGAAATCGACGATCCGCCGCGCCTCGCTCTCCGGATCGGCGACGATCGCCTCGTAATCGGCTTCAGATGAAGCGGCCGGCCGGCACCACCGCGCGCCAATGCGCCATCAGGCGCAGATACTGCCGGTAATAGAAGACAAGATCGTCGCGTGTCCGAGACGAAGCGGCAACGGCAATTGGAAATTGGTGAAGTAGATTCGACAGGCAGGTGTCGATCGGATTGCGGCGGCAATGGATGATCCGCCCGCTCGGGAACACCAGGAGGAACAGGCCGATCCAGCGGAAGTTGAACGGCATCTTGTCGGTGACCCGCGCGCCGTCGGTGAAATCCCACGTAGCACCGCTTCGTAGTCGGTGGCGACCCGAGTCGAGGTACGACGGCGTCATGCCCGCTTCGCCGAGACACCCGAATTCCTGTGCCGCGTGGTTCCAGAAGGTCAGCTCGTCGCCGCCCGCCACCTCGGGATGGCTTGACACGATCTGCTCGACCAGCGTCGTGCCGGAGCGTGGCATCCCGAGGATCAGCACCGGCAATTCCGATAGCGATCCAAGCTCGCGATATGCCGCGAAGATTTCGGTTTTGGTGCTGCTAATCACGCGCTCCACGCTGGCGCCGAAATGTGCGCGGTCGAATGGCCGGTTCTTTGCGGCGATGCGGTTCGCGGCATCGATAGTGCCGCATCGCCGCTGCATAGTCGCCCAAGTCGTCGTTTGCCTTGCCCAGACCGAAATGCACCCGCTGGCGCCCGACCTCCGACAGCGGACGATAATCCAGCAGCCCCCGCATCTGTCGCAGCATCGGCTGGTCGTCTTGGGTGATGCGCTTGGACATCGCGATGTCGAAATAAGCTGTGGCGGCCTGAAGCGGACCGCCCTCGGTCGCCTGTTCCAGCAGCGGTATCGCCTGCTCGAACTCGCCACGCTCGCGCAGAACGCTGGCCAGGACCCGCTTTGTGTCAACGTCGCCCGGATGCAACTTGGCCGCCTGACGTACAGGCCGCCTCTCCCGCCTCCCGCTCGCCCGATTCGAAGAGCACTCTGGCGCGACTGATCTGGCCCATCACAGTGTCCGGTTCGGCGGCCGCCGCGCGGCGAAAACAGTCCAGCGCCTGCTCACGCTGGTCGTAATTGAGCAACAGGATGCCGAGCCGGTCCAGCGCCTCGGCATAGTTCGGCCGGATCGCCACGGCCCGCTTAAGCGCGGTGATCGCCTCCCCGTCGCGGCCGAGTTGCTCCAATGCCCAACCGGCATTGTAATGATTCTCCGCGACGTCCGGCGCCAGCGCACCGCGCGCATGAAGCTGGGCAGCGCCTCGCCGGCATGCCCGCATAAATGTGCACCATGCCGAGCTCGCCGTGCCCGGCGGGATCCTTTGGGCGCCGGGCCGTGTACGCCTCCCCCAGCCTGACGGCCTCCAAGAACCGGCCGGCCTCACGCAGTGTCCGGATCCGCAACAGGTCGGAATCTACCGAACCGGCGTGGCGGCCGCCGTTGGGCGCGCAGGCGGTGCGGTTCCCGGCTTGCCGGCGCAGCAAAGCTTGTATTTTCGACCGCTGCCGCACGGACAGGGGTCATTGCGCCCAACGCGGACATTGCCGGATTGAGCAAGCGATTGTCCAAGAATTCCCATCGCATATCGTTACCTTGGCCATCGGTCACAAATCCAGCAACGCGTGGCGCTTTTTCCCGGACGTGCGGATATCGCCAGCGAGGTTACCGAATGTCAAATTCTTGACGCGAACTGTCGGGATTTTTACACAAGCGTTAGCATTGCCTATTATCACGATATATTGAGCCGCCTTATCAATCACTTACCATTTGGCACGGCAATTGCTTCTGACGATGATCGCGGCATCAGCTCAGACGTGCCGAACGAGTCCAATGTGGTGAGGAAAATCTAATGAAACATACGCTTTTGGCTGGTGTCGGCGCTGCGGCCCTGGGCTTTACCAGCCCGGCGATGGCAGGCGGCAACATCCTGCTGACCGGCCACGACGACGACTACCACTGCACGTCGCCGGAAATGCTGGTAACGCATGCGGCGCGCTCGGCGCCAGGTCCCGTTCGTTCGCAATGGCTCGAGCCTGCCGGTCCTGGTGATCGACAATGGCAGCTTCAGTAGCGGCAGCGGGAATGGCGAACTCGGCATGCCCTGATCAATCTGGGTATCCCCGTCACCATTGTGACCGGAGCGCCGTCACTGCGCGGACTTCAACCACAGCTATATACAGCGCCTTCGCGGTTGCGTCGGTGACGAGCTGCGGTGGCTGCGACAATCCGATCGGCACCGGCACCACGCTGGCAACGTTTTCGCACCTCTATCGCCAGCCTTCTTCAATGCCGGCGGCGGCATCCTCGGTCTTGACCGGAGCGCCACGACTCCTAACGGGTTCTCCTACGTGCCGGATGCGGCCTCTGGCGCGCCGATCTCAATTCTTCCGGCTTTGTTGCGACCGCGGCAGGACCTCGATATCCCTGGCTTCTTCGCGGTGAACGGCGACGAGACCCACAATATCTTCACCTCGTTCGCCCCGGCTTATACGGTCGCGGAGACCATTGGCGTCGGCGGCCCGCCGGTAACGATCTGTTCGTCAAGAATGGCACGATTACCTGCACGAAGCCCAGCGGACTTGCATCGATCCACGGCGCGCCGGAGCCGATGAGCCTGTCACTGCTCGGCGCCGGCCTGTTCGGCCTGGGCGCGCGCGCGCCGCTGCCGCCAGTAGACCAAGCCTGTCGGAAATCCTTACACGGGGCGGCGCCGTTTGCGCCGCCCCTTTTCTTTGCCAAGATCGAGCGCCATGCAACGTCCCGCCCGGAGCCAGGGCCGATGACACAGCCGCCGCGGACCTATTCCCCCGCCCATCTCCGGCGGCAGCGTGAGGCCCACGCCAGGACCGACGGCTACGGCCGGCACCGCCATCTTTATCTGCACGACACCATCCGCCGTCTGGCCGGGCGGCTGCAGCGATCGCCGGCCGCCGAACTGAGCTGGCTGGACTATGGCTGCGGCAAGGGCGGCTTCATCGAGCAGATCCGCCCGCTCGGCCTGTTCGCCACCATCACCGGCCACGATCCCGCCGTGCCATCGTTCCCGGCACGGCCGGCGAGGCCGTACGATCTTGTCACCTGCCTGGACGTGCTGGACATTGTCGAGGAACCGTTTCTCGATGCCGTGCTGGCCGATATTGCCGCGTTCACCAGCGGCCTCGCGGTATTCGACCACCTGACCCTGCCGAAGCCGGCAGCGGCCTGCGGCCCCATCCGCCGTTCTACTGGACCCAGCTTGTCCGCCGCCACATGGACGTGGTCGAGACGACGTCGAATTCCCCGGCATGCAGGACTTCGAGCGTGCCGTGATCGTGGCAGAACCGCGCCGGCGTGCTTAACCGTCCTTCAATCTCCCCTGCCCTGCCAGGATGATCACCCGTTCCGGGCAGGCGCCCTGCGCGATCTCCTCCGGAGTCGATGGCCGAACCGTGACGCCGGTGACCCGCATGTGACGGCCGATGATCTCCTGCCAGGTCGACGCCGACCGCGGATTCAGATGCGCCAGTGCCGGATCTGGACGGTGATCACGTCGAATACCGCGGTGTGAGCCGGTGAACTGCGCCACGTCCTGGATGACCGCCTCGACAAACTCGTCTTCCAACTGATCGAGCACATCCAGGCAGGTCACCACGTCGTACACCTGCGCCGGTCGCGCCTTGTAGGCATCGATCGCCGGATCGTAGCCGCGGATGAAGCGGAACAACCTTAGGCGGGCCATTTCCGCCATGAACACGCCCTTGCCGCAGCCGTAATCCAGCAGACTCGGCAGGTCGGTGCGATCGCCACCGACGGCGGCTACAACCTGGCGCATCGTGTCGTGCAGGTAGGGATGCCGATGGGTCCCGAAGACCGCATGCTTCGCGTGCGTGTCGCGGTGTCGACGCAGCCATGTGTCGCTGTAAGTACGGATCGCTCGGATCATGGCGCGCTCGACCTGGCTATTCCGCAACCTGCCGCTGATATCCGACTGGCGGATTGAACACCCCGTTGGACGGTGCGCCATAGGCGACAGCGGTCGCGGTCAACGCTGCCACGGAATCCTTGCCGGCGGTCAGCCGCAGCGCGACACCGTCATCGGTGACGCAGGCCGTTCCTTGGTCCCCGTCCTTGTCCGGCACTTTGATCGTCCGATCGGTGCAGGTCAGTCCTGCCACGGCGTCCTGCCCTTTGCGGGTGAATTGCATGGTCGGCTTCAGGAACATACCCGGGTTGTCGATCTTGCCGACCTTGTGCTCGACATAGGCATGCCGCTCCGGCAGGACCGCCAGCACGCGATCGGCTGGACGGCCGAAGATCAGAGCGGCGAAGGCGGATTTGGCCTCGCGCCAGCGGAAATAGTCCACCCGGGCTCGATTGCCGCCATTGGCGTAAGTAACCTGGAGCTTCTGTGCACCGTCCATCCCGGCAGTGCCGGTCACCTCGTAGATCATTGCGACGTCGCGGGTGGGCAGCGCAAGAGGTCGAGCCGGAGTTTGCGCCCAGCATCGGGAGAAGGCCATGACCGCCGCGAGCGCCGTGGCCAGCGGCGATGGTGCTATGCAGTTGCGTCCCAGTGTTGCACCTGTCGCAATGACCGGTAGCGCTGCCGGCGCCTCGCCGCATTCCCGTCGCTCCACCACTCGCGAGGACGACATTAGGGGCAAAGCCAGGCGTCGTCACGACGTTCCCGCAGCGACCTGAGCGGAGCGACGGTGTTTTCCGCCGCGCATCGGTTTCCGCTATGACCCAACGGCAAACCGCGATTGCTACCACGGAGACCCTTGCCCCATGCCGACATTCACGCCGCAAGCGCTGTACGCGCTGACCAGCCTGGTCGCCTCCCGCATGGGCAGCGCCGAGGCGGAAGCCGCAGAGGTCGCCGATCACCTGGTGCGCGCCAACCTGGCCGGGCATGACAGCCACGGCGTCGGCATGCTGCCCGCCTATGTGCGGCTGCTGCACGACGGGCTGCTGGTGCCGAACCAGACGCCGCAGACGGTGCTGGACGCCGGCGCGCTGCTGGTGATCGACGCGCGCCGCGGCTTCGGCCAGCGCATGGCCGCCGACGCGGTGCGCCGCGCGATCGCGCGGGCGCAAGGAGATCGGCGCCTGCGTGCTGGCGCTGCGCAACGCCTCGCATATCGGCCGCATCGGCACCTACGGCGAACTGGCGGCGCGCGCCGGCTGCGCGTTCACCGCCTTCGTCAACGTGGCCGACCATCACGACATCGCCGGCGCCGTTTGCCTGCGCCGAGCCGCGTCTCGGCACCAACCCGTTCTGCACCGCGGTGCCGGGCGCCGACGGCGCCTCGGCTGCTGCTGGACATGGCGACCACCACGATCGCCGCCGGCAAGGCGCGCGTCGCCTACAACAAGGGCGTGCGCGGTGCCGGAGGGCTCGCTGATCGATGCCGACGGCCAGCCCACCAACGATCCCACCGGGTTCATCCGCGACCAGACCGGCGCGCTGCTGTCGTTCGGCCGGCACAAGGGCTCCGGCCTGGCGGTGATGTGCGAGATCATGGCGGCGGCGGTCGGCGGCGGGCAGCGGGCGGACCAGCCGGTGCAGGGCGGCATCCTGAACTCGATGCTGGCGACGGTGATCGATCTGTCGAGGCTGGGCGATCCCGCGGCGATCGGCCGAGGCGGTCGAGGCGACCAAGGCGCATATCCGCTCGGCGCGCGTGGCGCCGGGGTTCGACGAGATGCTGCTGCCGGGCGAGCCGGAGCGGCGCTGCGGCCGAGCGCGGCGGCGCGAGCGGGCATCGAGGTGGACGATACGACCTGGCGCGACATCTGGCAGGCGGCGGCGAAGCTCGGCATCACCGAGGCGGAGATCGCTCGGGCGTTGGGCGCGAATTCCGGGGCGTGCTGACTGGGATCGTCAGCGATTGCTGTCATTGCGAGGTTGCCAGTGAGGCGGCAATCTCGCGACACGTGCGACTTGGGCGAATGCCTTGCGTTACGCGGCCGGCGACGTGGACGTTGCGCCTTGATCAGGATGGGTGGCCGAGTGGTTTAAGGCAGCGGTCTTGAAAACCGCCAACCCGCAAGGGTTCGTGGGTTCGAATCCCACCCCATCCGCCACTCATCGTAGCAGGGGCAAAACCCCGGGCACGCCGAAGTGGCGTCGCCCCGTTGTGGTTGCGTCCCCTGCAGTGGTGTTTCAGCGCTGGCGATCCATGCGCATGATCTATGCCAATAATCCCGCGGCGCGCAGTTCCTGCTTGAAACCATCGACAATCTTCGCGACGACAAAGTCGACAACGCCGGGCACGGCGAACATGCCGATCAGCCATGGAAGAGCTCCGCCGCCGCCATTGTCGGCTACCAACTTGTCGATCACCGCCTTCAGCCGCGCCCTCAACATCGGCGTCAGATCGTCCGGCTTGTACGCGCCAACCGGCCAATCCGGCACCGGCAGCAGCGCTTCGCCGGTTTTGTCTGGAATCACCGGCAGAAAATACGTATTTCGGGGTGTGTCTTGCCGCACGTCGATCCTGTTTCCGTTCTGATCCATCGCCCAGTCCTTGCGATCGGCAAGCTGCCAGCCGTCAAACAGCGGATTGTCGCCCGCCAACACGAATTCCTTGCGGAGATAGATCTGCATGTTCTGGCGACCGAGCAGATAGTCGTGAACCCGAAACGCGCGCGCACACCAGCCCGCCGCCGCATAAAGTGAGGTCCCCGCCAGAGCTGCTTCTCCAACTTTGCCCGGCTCGGGCCGGAACGGAACCAACTGGAAGCGGCTGAACACGTCCTGATTTGCGAACAGTTCCATGTCGGCCGTCAGATAGCGCCCACCGCCGACCACCGTCCCGATGATGTTCTCGACGACCGACAGCAGGCTCTTACCTGTCTTGGCGATCGGTTTGGGTCCGTCCGCCAACGGATCGATCATGAAGATCGCGCGCTTCGCGTCGGACTTGCCCCTCGGATTAACCCCAATCAGGCCGGCGAGAGCCTGGTGCACCAGAGACACCGGGTCGTTGTTGAAAGTGCCTCCGTCCACGCAGGTGCACGAATAGGTTCCGGTTTGCTCAGCGTCCGGCAGGCCTGTCCAGTCGGGCTCGGGCCAGTCTACCATATAGCCGGGAGCTTCCACGATCGGCCTGACCCGCGGCCGGTAATGATACTGCTCGGCCGGCCGCGATAACGCGCGCGCGGCCAGTCCGGTCGGCATGGCCGCGCTGGCGGTGGCATAGGTGACGAGCGTGTCGTAGCCGACGAAACCGGAACCATCGCCCGGGCCTAGCCAGAATTCATCCTCGCGCTTGCCAATGGAAGCCGGTGTAACGTCGGGAGACTTTCCATTCGGAAACGCGAACCAGGCGAAGTCGTCATGCTGCACGAACGCCGCCCCGGAAAAATCGCCGAGCGTCGGGATGTTGAGAATCTGGTATGGCACGCCCCGGAGATTGGCCAATGTCACGGCAACACGGAACGGCGCCGCGAAGTACGACAGGGTCTCACCGGCTGTGTTCCCAAGTGTGGCCAGCTTGGCGCCCGCCTCGTCGATCATGCGGCAATCGATAAGCGACGGCACATGCTGAACCGGCTGCACGTCTGCACCCGACCCGCGATCGGCATCTTCGTTCAGATCATCTGTTTGCAAAAGGCGCGTCATCAGAAATTCGTTGACCCAAAGGTCCCAGAGCGGATTGTTGGTGACGACCGGGTTGGCTTGCTGGGCGGCCGGCGTCGCATCGGACGCGACATGTGGGACCTTCCGGCTCGACAACAGTCCGAAAATGGCAGCGCAGACAGCGCCGCCCGAGGAACCTGCTGCCGTTTTCAAGATGATCCGATGCAAGGGCTGCGGATCCACGTTCCACGCCTCAAGCGCCTCGAGCAAAAAGTCCAGTGCTCCGGCAGTATAGGCACCGGCGGAAACCGTACCGCCGAGTACCAGGCCTAGCTCGAAGGTGCCGGCCAACGGATCTGGCACGACTTTCGGAAACAGTTGAGCACGCCGATCAGGATCAACCGGTGGAATTGCCACGTCCGCCTCCCGCTCTATGTTGGCGTTCGGCGGGATAGTAATGGCAAATCGTTGTGTTTCGCAACGAAAACCTACGCGCCCGTAACCAATGTCATAACTCTGATGCCGGCGGAGATCTGGTGCGCGAACAAACCACCCTCGGACCGTCCTACCCGTTGAAGCGCGCCGGACCAGAAGCGGCCTGCACCCCACATTGCAGCAATATGCATCTGATGGTTCCCTGCCTGAAGGCGCTCCGGGCGATGTCGATAACGAAAAGTTGATTGCGCAAATGGATTGGCCGCATTTGGCAGTTCATCAGCCGGACAGCACGCACGTTGACGAAATACCCAATGCGCGCGGCCTTCGATGTGGTTTGCTGGCGTTCCGAAAATTAGCGCTCTTTGCTAATATGACCGCGGATGCTCAGGGGGAAGCAATGGCACGGTCACATCGATTGATCGGAATGCTGCTGTGCAGCGTCACGCTGCTGCTGCTGAGCTTTGCCTGCATCGCCCAAACGCCAGGCCACGTGCTCGATGAGGCGAAGCAGGCTGGCCGCACTGCGGCATCGCTGCCCATGGCAACCGAAGACTACTTCCACGACATGGATAACGGCGTCTTGCAGTCTGGCGACACGGCGGAGATCAAGGGCCGCAACATGTGGCTGGTGTGGAGCGGCGGCAACGATCGCTTTTGGAACGGCCTCACGGCATCGAGCTTCGGTGCTTTCGATCTACTGAAGATCGTCGCGTATGACCCCTCTCAGCAGATCGACCGCACGCGTCGATGGACCTGGCTCGGCCTGATCAACGAGCCTTGCTTCGATCCGCCGAAAGGACCCAACCCCAAGCGTTTTGGTCTGCTGCTGGATGTGCGGCGGAAGGATTGCCCGGCTGATCCGTTCGAGAACGAGAGCAAGTATCCTGGCGTCGCGATCGGCGCACGCGGCAAGACCGTGCCGGTCGGGTCCTTGTACGGCTACGCCAGCGGCATCCTGGGCTTGCGGCTGTTTCCCAATCCGGACTTCGACGCCGCGGCGGCGGCGCGGTGGGATCCCCAGCGCTATTTCAACGACCCTGCCTACTACAACGACAAGAAGCTGGTGCGCCCTTATCGCGTCGGCATGTCATGCGGCTTCTGCCATGTCGGGCCGAGCCCGGTGCATCCGCCAGCCGATCCGGCAAATCCGACCTTCGCGGACCTCAATTCCACCGTCGGCGCACAGTACATGTGGGTCGATCGGTTGTTCGTCTACAATGCGAATCCCGACAACTTCATGTTTCAAATCGTGCACACCTATCGTCCTGGTGCGATGGATACGTCGCTCATATCGACCGACAACATCAACAACCCGCGGACGATGAATGCGATCTACAATCTCGGTGTTCGGCTTGACATTGCACGGCGCTGGGGACGTGAGACTCTGGCCGATGGCGAGCTGAACAACAAGCAGTTCAACGACTACGTCAGCAGCGGCCCGCTGACGCAATACTTCAGCAAACCCAACACGGTGTGGACCCCGCATGTCCTGAAAGACGGTGCCGATTCGGTCGGTGCGCTCGGCGCGCTCAACCGGGTCTATCTGAACATCGGCTTGTTCAGCGAGGAATGGCTGCTGCATTTCAATCCGATCGTTGGTGGCAAGCCGATTTCGCCGATTCCGATCGCGTCGGCCGAGAAGAATTCCAGCTACTGGCAGGCCACCGAGGCAGGCACGCCGTTCACCGCGTTGTTTTTCCTGAAGGCGGGACGACCCGATCGATTGCAGGACGCGCCCGGCGGCTCAAAATACCTGACCAGCGATCAGGCCGTGCTGAGCAGGGGCAAGACGGTATTTGCCGAAAATTGCGCGCGCTGCCATTCCAGCAAGGCACCGAAACCTGCGGCGGGACTCGATCCGACCGGCTGCGCCGGGCCTGACTATCTGCAGTGTTGGGGCAAGTATTGGGCATGGACCAAAGCCGACGATTACAAGCGGCAAATGCGTGACATCGTCAACGCACCGGACTTCCTCGACAACAACTTTCTCTCGGCGGACTTCCGCGTGCCGGTTACACTGCTGCAAACCAATGCATGCAGCCCGCTCGCCACCAATGCGCTCGCCGGCAACATCTGGGACAACTTCTCTTCGCATTCCTACAAGAGCCTGCCGTCGGTAGGGACGATCAAGGTGTACAACCCGTTCACTGGCGCGCAAATGGATTACAACATGCCGGCCGGCGGACGCGGTTATACGCGTCCTCCCTCGCTGATCAGCCTGTGGTCAACCGCGCCGTTCTTGCTGAACAATACGGTCGGACCGTTCGAGCAGGATCCTTCCGTAGATGCCAGAATGCGTGTCTTCCAGGCGTCGATCGAGCAGATGCTCTGGCCGGAAAAGCGCACCAGGGATCCGGTACTCGGCGACAAGGTCCCTGGTCTGATCGACCGAACAACGACGCGAAGCTTCATTCGCGTTCCTGCTGGGTTTGTGCCCGACATCGTCCGCGCGATGAAAGGACCCCTGCACGCGATCATGCCGAAGCTGTTCGACGCCGATGGAGGAATCACAATCGGGCCGATACCGGCGGGCATTCCGGTCAATCTGCTTGCCAATCTCCAGTTGCTGCCGGAAAGCAACAATCCGGCTGCCCAGATTCAGCATCTCGCTGAGATCGCCAAGCTGCTGCTGCAGCTCAAGCTGGACCTGGCCAAGCTTCCAGCGACGGCGACGGACGAACAGTTGCGGGAGACCTTTGCGAACCTGGCACCCAACATGCTGGCGCTGAGCAAGTGTCCGGACTTCGTCGTCAATCGCGGCCACTATTTCGGCACGAGTATGGCGCCCGACGGTTCCGGCCTGAGTGATGACGATAAGCGCGCACTGATCGAATACCTGAAGACGTTCTGATCGCACGCACCATGACGGCGGACGCCGACTGCGATTATGTCATTGTCGGTTCCGGCGCCGGTGGCGGTACGCTCGCTGCGCGGCTGGCCGAAGCTGGCATGAACGTCGTCGTGCTTGAAGCCGGCGACGACGCCTGCGCAATCGATGCGCCACGCCTGCCAACCGACTACCAGGTGCCGGCGTTCCATCCGTTCGCTTCAGAAAATCCCGCGATGAGCTGGGACTTCTTCGTCCGGCATTATGCCGATGAAGCGCGTCAGCGGCGCGATCCCAAGTACATCGCCGAACGCGGCGGGGTATTCTACCCTCGTGGTGCAACGCTGGGCGGCTGCACCGCGCACAATGCGATGATCCTGCTGCGTCCTCACTCAACGGATTGGGACGATATCGCCGCACTGACCGGCGATGCATCCTGGCGCGCCACAGCGATGCAGCGGTATTGGCAACGCCTGGAGAATTGCCGGCACAGGGAGGCTTGGCGCTGGCTCGCACGTCTCGGTATTGATCCGACCGGTCATGGCTGGGACGGCTGGCTCACCACCGAACAGGCAAAGCCGCCTGAAGCATTCGCGGACGACGTTCTGATAACGACACTGCTGGACGCTGCACGTGCCGCGGTGAGCGACGGTGCAAACCTTCTGCCAGGCCTGCGGAACCTGTTGGCGAGCCGCGCGGACCCCAACGATTTGGGCGTGTCAGGGAGCACCGCGCTGGAGCTGTGTTACACCCCACTGACCACGAACAAGCATCAGCGCACGGGGACGCGTGAGCGTCTGCTCGACGTTGCGGCGCGCCATCCCGGGAGACTGCGGATCGAGCTGCACGCACTGGCGACCAGGGTGTTGTTCGATGCCGAGAACCGCGCCACGGATGTGGAATACCTGAAGGGCGAGCGGCTGTACCGAGCATCGTCTATCGCGGGCGGCACGAACGGCGAGCTGCGGACGATCCACGCAAGGCGGGAGGTCATCTTGTCGGGTGGCGCCTTCAACACGCCGCAGTTGCTGATGCTGTCCGGGATTGGTCCACCCGACGCATTGGCACAGCACAGGGTCCCACTTCGCGTGCCACTGCCAGGGGTCGGCCGCAATTTGCAGGATCGCTACGAGGTTGGCGTGGTCAATCGGATGCAGCGACCGTGGCGGGCGCTCGATGGCGCGCGTTTTGACAGAGGCGATCCGCTGTATCGGGAGTGGCACGACAGGCATACCGGCATGTATGTATCCAACGGTGCAGCGCTCGCCGCCTCCTTGTGTTCGGCCGGAGACCGTTCGGTACCTGACCTGTTCTGCATGGCGTTGCTGGCGCGGTTTCCAGGGTACTTTCCCGGCTATTCGCGCGAGATTGCCGCCCATCACGACTATCTCACGTGGGCATTGCTTAAGGCGCATACGAACAACCGAAGCGGCACGGTGACCCTTGGGTCGAACAACCCTCGTGATCCACCGGTGGTTGATTTCCACTACTTCGACGAGAGCAATGAGGACTTTGCCGAGGACCTCCGGGGCGTCGTAGCCGGCATCCGCTTCGTCCGAACGATGACCGAGCCATTGAGACAGGCCGGTCTGCTGCTCGATGAGGAATTGCCGGGAGACCATCTACAGACCGATGAACAGCTCGCACAGTTCGTGTGCGACAATGCCTGGGGCCATCATGCGTCGTGCAGTTGCGCAATCGGTCCAAACTCGGCGGATGGTGTTTTGGACAGCCGGCTTCGCGTGCATGGCACGTCAGGCTTACGCGTGGTGGACGCCTCTGTGTTCCCACGTATCCCCGGCTTTTTCGTTGTCAGTGCGATTTATATGGTCGCGGAGAAGGCCGCCGACATGATTCTGCAGGACGCGGCCCCGCATCAGGACGCGGCAAGGAATTGCAACGCGCGAAGCCCCGGCAGGAAGAAATAGGCACCCCCCGAAACGGTGACAAACTGCGGCAGGCCGCAGAACCGCTGGGTTATGCCGTTCGGTTGAGGCCGACCGAAGCCGTCCGTCGGAGTGCCTACGGGAAACGGCTCTCGGTTGCCAATCAGCGGATCACTTTCGCCGCTCATGCCAGCGAACTTGGCACTCATCAGCCAGGCGTTCTGCACAAATTCGAATTGCCGCGCGATGTTGGCGTTCAGGCAGATGAAGTGCAGGCCGCTGCCGGGATCCGGTGCATCGCGGCTCATTGCATCGTCCGGCGAAAGGAACGCGCCAAATTCCCGGCCACGGCGAAGGATGCGATGAAACCGGCTGGCAGCGATCAGGTCCTCTTGCAGGTTGGGATGAAAGATGCCGAGCATCCGGGTCAGGCGTGAGAGAAGTCCCTGCCGTCCACCCGGCATATCGCCGGTGCGTGGGTTGGCACGGCGGATATGGGCACCGAACGGACAGCGCAATCCGTCCCTGTCGTCATCATAGGTGAACCCGTTCTGTGCAATGTCTTTTGTGTTTCCGCCAATGCCTCTGATGTGGCGCGTGCCGGGAACAAGCGGTTCGCCCGTCGTATGCCGCCCCACCATCGCTTCTGCCAGATGTGTTGCCCCGGCACGATTGGCTGCCTGTGATGCCACGAATTGCCAGAAGCCGCGAACGTCCTGCTGTAGTTCGCGCAACACCAGATAACTGCCGTTGCGGCCAAGATCGCGGCGCGACGGATCGTCTTCCGCAGCAGGCAGCGCGGCAGCGCCTTGCATCGCCGGATCAAGCAGAGGTCGATCGGTGTAGAGGCCATATTCATTCTGATAGCCGAGCAGAAACTCGCCTGCGTTGATCAGGTTGCCGTATTCGATATCGGCAACGGTTCCCGGCCTGCGCTGCGCCTGCCAATCAATATGTGGCTGGCTGATGCCATCGACGAAGCCAAACGGTTCATAACCGTGCATGTCGGACGTCGGTAGATCCCGCAAAATCTCAAAACCCTGGCGAAACGCATCGGTGATGATGCGCGCGCACCAGGCTGAGAGACCGATGGCGGGCGTCGCGTAGAGCATCACCAGCAAATCCGGCGCGAACTGCGATCCCCAGCGCCAACGAGAGGGCGCATTGGCAGCGACATCACCCAGCCTGCGCGAGCGGCCTTCGTCACCGGCCATGCCGGACAGGAATTCTGCGGAGAACCCTGCGACGACCGATTCTGCCACCCCCAGCGCGCGCATGCCAGACGCACTGAGCGCAACCTGCAATACAGTCGATGTGTCGCGCTCGGCTGCTGTTGTTATCGGCAATCCGGCAAGCCATGCGCGTGCTGCGACGCGATCGTTGATACGCAGCAGCAGAAAACTCGCCTCGGTCAGATTTGCGTAGCCCGAATGCAGAAGGCCCTGGACATCTGCGAATTCAGCCGCTGGTGGTGCCATCGCGTGGCTCAGATCAACGCCAGCCACGCACGTATCTGCGCGTCGCTCATGCCTGGCTTGTGCAGCCCTTCGCGGATCTGCGTATTGCACGCCAGGTCGGCTGCGGTGAGTCCAGGGTAGGCTTTGTACCAAACCTGCGTCGGCATCTCGTGGCGGCGGAGGAAGTACTTGAAGTCCGTCTCGCGGCTTGCCCCGCCGCTCAACAGGTAGGCAGTTCGCGGGTAGCCGAAGCCATTGCTGAATACCAGGTTCAACCCGTAGGCGACCTTATTGATGAAATCGTCCATGTAGCTGTCCAGGCTGCCATCGTAATTGCTGGCGAAAAGCAGTCTGCGACGGTTGTCAGTGAACACCCAACGGGCAAAATGAATCGTGCCGACACGCGCCAGCCGCCCGCGCGTGTATATATGCCGCGTGCTGTATTCAAGTACCCAGAAGATGAACAGCAAGGTCCACAAGCGGAAGTGCCCAGGCTTGACGCTGCCGAAGGCGCTGAACTGGTTGGTCACGTCGCGATCTTCGATGCGGGACAGCGTCGCAATGTGGCCGGCATCGGGGCGCGGCGCAATGACCGGATCGGTCGTTTCGCGTCGCCGCAGTTGCCACACGAATACTGGCGCATAGAGCAGCAAAAACGGGAACAGCACCAGCATCGCGAACGGCACCAGGATCAGATTCGCGACGTGGTCGAGCCACCAACCGAACGGAGTTGCAGCAGGTGGCGTCAACACGGGTCCGTTCACGCGCTGAAACTCGACCAGGCAATCACGGATGGCGCGGGCCGAATGCTGTGCCAGCACGGTCCCTTCACGCCGGAGGAACGCTCGCAGCGTCGTATGCAGCGCTGCCTCCTCGCGGATCTGCTCGACTGTTCGTCCGACCCAGTTCACGTACTGCGCGGCCGGTGTGACGGAATGTGTTTGCATCCATCGCAGCAGATCAACGTTCGGCGAAAAATTGGCGCAGCAACTGAACAATTGGCGCAGACCATCTCCGGCACGTGTCGCGAACTCGGCAAGCTGAGCATCTGCCGCGCCGTCGCAATCCCCCAGCAACGCCAGGTATACCGGTGCCTTGCGCAGTGGATCCTGCGGCGGCAGGTCGGCAAGCGTCGCGTCATTCAGGATCACAAAGCGGGCAACATGCAGGCGCGGAAATCGCCCGAATGGAAACAGCGCATTTGCCGGGTCGGCCATGCCGGGCGCTTGATTCATCGTGTCAAGCATGAGTTGCAAATCGCTGTTGCGGTCCGGCAGAATCGGCGCCAGCACCATGAAGTTGGACTGCGGCGTCATGCGGCGGGCAGGTGCTCAGAACTGCAGGGCAAAGTCGATCAGCCGGCTCTTGTCCCAGAATACCTTGCCGAGATACAGGCTGGTTGGCTGGATCAGGCGGATCTCGTCACGAACCCAATGTGCGACCAGCGATGTCTCAGAGTAGTCGAGGACGATGCATTCCCTACCGTCGAGCCAACTCGGGGCCTTGTAAACGCGCGCGATGATCGCATTCAGCCCGAATGGACCGATCCGATTCCTCAGTGTCCCAGACGTCGGATCGAACACCTTGCCCTGCCATGCAAAGAGATTTACGTACGTGGCGATCTCCGGGCTGAACAAGGTACCTGGCGCAACGATCGCGGTGCCGTCTGCCTGCCCCTCTGGAATTGGTCCAGCATCGCTGGCGGTAAACAGCGCGTCCAGCTCTGCCTGCGACATCTTCAAGAGTTGCGCTACATCGTATGCCATGGTGTCCCCCCCTGGGCTAACGTCGATTAACTCCCTGCCGCGGCGTCGAACAGCGCCTGCAGAGTCTGCTCGGGCCCTGATATCATTCCGATCAACCGACTCATTTCATGCTCACCAAGGTGCCGGTAGCTCTCGAATTGGCTCTCAGTGAACCATTGCTCCAACGTACTCTCGTGCGGGAATTTGCTGTGGGCGGCACCATAGGCGCGCACATCGGCAGGAATATCGGAAAGGAAGCACGGCTTCAAATAAATCAACCGTCCAGGCGTCCCTCCTTCCGGATATACGATAGTAGCAAGAGCAAAATCGACCGTATCGGGTGACAGGCCGTCTCTGCCACGGATCTTTACCAGCCCTGAAAACGTCACGTCGATCTGCTGATCGATCGCAGTCTTGCGCAACGAGTCGCCAAGATCGCTGAACGTGCATTCCGGGTCCTCGCCGGCATCGATCGCCAGGACAAGACGGCAACGGCGACGCAGCATCTCGTATAGTCCAAGATTATCGAAGTGCCCGCCATCCGAGAGATAGATCGCACGCATGGCATCCGTGGTGGTACCAAGCAGATCATGCAGCATCGCCCTGAGTCCCTGGGTCGGATGGCCCCGGATCAGTTCACGTTCGTCGGTTACCACCGCCGGATTGGGCAGCCACGCGCCAAGCCGCACGTTGAACAACGTCATCAGGAACGCGGTGATGGGCGACGAGTGATAGCCCCAATTGGGACTGAGTGCCGCTCCCGATATTGTCATGGCAGTTGCCAACGACATCCCGGTTGGCTCGTCACGTCGTCCCGTCTCATGTTCTTCGCCGCCATATAAGCCAGTCGGTACATAACAGCCGACAGGCGTGGCGACGTCGCTGCCCGGGGGCGAAAGCATTGGCGAGCCACAAGCCAGAGGGGTGACGGTGAAGGCCGCCGCCTTACGCTGATTCCAGGCGGTGCGGCTGGAGGATGTGAGGTTCAGCGAAATGTTAATCACGTGGAACAACTTGCGCGTACCTTGCCCTGGCAGCAGTTCCGTCATGCGCGGGTTATCGCTTGGATCGAAGCCAGTGAACGGTTCCGGAGCGCGGGTAGTGCGCGCTGCACCCAGGAAGGCGCGGGTCAGGCGATTGCGATAGACGCCGTGCATGGAGAATCGGTTGACGTTGATGCGATCCGATTCGTGCCAAACGAGCCAGATGAGTACACTGGCGATGGCAGCCTGCACAAGCAGGAACACGGCACCAGTCTGCGGCAAATGTGCTTGCAGGACCCCTAGCCCGTGGCTCACGAGAAAGCCCAGCAGCATGGCCAACCCGGCCGCAAACAATGCACCAAGCAGCGGCAAACCCCAGGCAAGCACCTTGTCGATGCCGATGGCCGGCCCTGTGGCGGCATCCAGCCGCGTGAACGCCTGTTTGCCGAGCCAGGCGGCGGTCGGACCCGAAAGAAAGGTGACAATCGGTACCGCCCAGAATGGCCAGATGATATGTCCTTGCGCGAACGCCAACCGCTCCAGCGACAGGCAAAAGAAGGCAAACAACGCCCAGGTGACGGCAACCTTCAGTTTGGTGGCACTCAGCCTGGCGAGCCATTCGCGATCGAGATCGGCCAGCCGTGCCTCCTTGCGCAAGGCTACATGCACCGTCGACTGCAGCACGTTGACAAGGATCAACCAGAGAGGGCCGATAACTGCCAGGATCTCCGCCTGATCGCTGATCACCTCGCTCGATGCGAAGCGCAGGTGCCCGAACAGATAGAATCCGACGGTGAGCATGAGACCGGATGCGACTGTGGCGATCAGCCACGCCCCGAAGTTCCGCCAGTATAGATGAATACTGCGGCGCGTCACGGCCGCCCACCAATAGCCGACCAGCATGGCGATCACGTAGATCAGTGGCAGCCATGTGTGGTCGATGAAGCCGGTGGCATCCAAGTCAGCCCTCAGCCACCTTGCAAGCGCCATCGGGATGCTGAACGCCCACACCAGCATTGGGAACGCAATCCAATACCAGACAGATGTTGCTGCAAGATAACGTATCGGACGCCCGCCATGCGCAACCGGCCGATGGCTTGGCACATCGCAACAGACGCGCCATGTCGACAAAACCAGAGCCACCGCACCGATTCCAAGCGCGATCAATCCTGCCGCATCGTACGCACTGACCGTCCATAGGAGGGTGCGATAAAAAATGGCTGCCAGTACCGCGAGCAGAAACACCGGCAGGAATGCCAGCCAGTTGATCAGCACGTTACGAACATAGAGGACGATACTGGCCCAGGTGTCGTCTGACAGTATGCCGACATGCGGAGTTAGATAGTCCGTGTAGTCGCGCAGCGCGGCAATCGCGTGCGCAGCCTTGCTGGTACGCAGCTCCTCCGCGGCTGCCGATACGCTGCCTTTCTGCATGATCAGCATGGACAACCAGGATCCGATGAAACCACCGCCGGAAACGGTCGAGAGATAATCAAACTGCCCGAGCATGCCCGCGCCGGCGAGTGCCTGTAACACTCCCAAGGAGAACGAGGCGCTGCGAATGCCGCCACCGGACAGGCACAGCGCCGATTGATTGACCGCCGCCACATTTCGCCAGTACGAGGCGAGGTCGGTACTCGGTAGCACCGCGCCGTGAATTGCGGCAAACTCCGCACACAAGGCACGAGCAAGGTCGTGGGCGCGCGCCACCATAGAGTGAAGATCACCATAGAATTTGCCACCATGCAACATGTTTTGCTGCACCTGGGCAACATCAAGCTGTGCAAACGAACTCAGGAATGCTTCGATTGCTGTTCAGCGGTCGCCTGCTGTCAATAGAAGGGAGCAGCAATACGATGTTCTGGCAGAAGCTGCATGACGCGATCGTCGCAATGCTTCACCTCGAGCGGCGATTCGAGCCGTTCTTTCGCCCGATGGTCGACGCGGTGCTGCGTGAACCTAGTGCCGCGCTTATCCAATACCTGATCAACCGGCAGCGGCGCGATGAGGGGCTCGGGCTTGCCGAAGAGCGCGAGCAGCCGGACGAGGAACAGCATCTCCAGTCGATCATCGACACGATGGCCGAATACATGCGCCAGCACTGGCAGCCCGGCAATTACCAGCGTGCCGGCAACACGAAGACGCACGGCGTGGTGCGGGGTGAGGTGACGATTCTCGACAACCTGCCCGAGCGGTTCCGGCTCGGTGTATTCGCCGAGCCGAAGACCTTTCGCGCCTGGGTGCGATTTTCGGGGCCCGGTCCCGACTGGCCACGAGATATTGACGATGTTGGCTTCGTAAGCTGCGCCATAAAGCTGATGGGCGTACCTGGGCCGAAGCTGCTGGATGACGAGAAATACACACAGGATTTTCTATCGATTTGCACCCCCACGTTCGTAACTCCCGACACACGTGCAAATGCGAAGCTGCAATCATGGATCCTGAAGGGACGCCCGCTGTACTACTTCACGGACCCACACGGCCCGCACCTGCTAGATGGACTGATGCAATCCTGGTGGAACAAGACGCAGAGCAATCCATTGGGCGAACGCTACTGGAGCTGCGTTCCCTATCTATTGGGCGACGGGCAGGCGATGATGTATTCGGTTTATCCCCGATCAAAGGTGTATCGTCACATCCCGCGCCTGCCGCTCACGCCACCAGACAACTATCTGCGCGACAACATGGCAAAGACACTGGCCGAACAGGACGTGGACTTTGATATCATGCTGCAGTTGCAGACCGACCCCTTCAGGATGCCGATTGAGAATGCAGCGGTCCGTTGGCCAGAAAGCCTGTCCCCTTTCGTACCGGCAGCGCGGTTGCGCATCCCTCGGCAGAAATTTGACTCCGCGGCGCAGCTCGCCTTCGCTAACAACCTGTCCTACAACCCATGGCATTGCCTCGCGGAACATCGTCCTCTCGGCAATCAAAGTCGCGCTCGCCGAAGAATGTATTGGGAGTTGTCCCAGTTCCGCCAGCGGATGAACGCGACCCCTCATATTGAACCCACAGGCGACGAAGTCTTCGACTGAGGCGCGCCCGCTGTGTTGACGAACCGGCAACGCGAGAAGAAGGAGCCAGTAGGCCATGTGGGGAGCCCTGCGGTTGACGATCCCCAACGCAATCACTTTCCTCGCCATGTACGCTGGCCTGACCGCGATTCGCCTGGCGATCGACGGAGAATTCCCGGGCGCTGTTGTGGCGCTGGCCGTCGCGGGCCTCGCCGACCGGCTGGATGGCGCGGTGGCGCGGCTGTTGCGTGCGACGTCGCGTTTTGGCGCAGAGTTCGACAGCTTCGCCGACGTGGTCGCGTTCGGAGTCGGGCCGGCACTGATCATGTATGTTTGGGCCCTGCGGCCCCACGGCGCGGTGGGATTCATGCCGTGCGTGCTGTTTATTGCCTGCACGGCACTGCGGCTGGCGCGATTCAATCTGGCATCCGAGGCCGTACCAAAAGCAGAGTATGCGCGTCATTTCTACACCGGGATGACGTCGCCGGCGGGTGCCGCGATCGCCGTATTTCCTCTGCTCACAGCACTCGAATCGGATGCGCTAGGCTGGCAAGTCCCCGCCGAACTTGCGCGGGCACCGCTGGCCGCCACCGCGGCACTGGTGCTGTCAGGTCTGCTGATGGTCTCGCGCCTTCCGTTGCTCGATTTCGTGCACGTCGATATCCCGTTGCTCGGCAAGCTGGCCGTACTGGCAGTGTTCGGCGTGCTCCTGGTGACGCAGCCCTGGCTTGGCTTGATGATGTTGACGCCGTTCTCGCTGTTCATGCTGGCGATCAGCCCATCGGCGCTGCGCCGTCGCCGGACGGAGGCACTGCTCAGCGCTGGGCGGTAAGCGCGTGCTTGCGCGGGCCGCGCAGCATAAGCCGTCCGAACACGCCTCGGGGCAACAGTGACAGCACTGCAACGGCGAACACCGCGCCGAATGGGAAGGCGATTTCCGCCGGATCGGCGTCCAGCCGCCGCACGATGCGCTCAGCGGCCCATTCCGCACTGACCAGAAATGGCATGCCGAACTCGTTGCCAGCGGTCATTGGTGTTGCGATGTAGCCCGGTGAGACCAGTGTCAGGCCGATGCCATACGCGGCCAGTTCCGGTCGCAAGGACAGACCCCAATTGCGGACGAACGCCTTGGTCGCCGAATAGGTCGGCGTCGAGGGAAACGGCAAATAACCCGCGAGCGATGCCACGATGACAATGCGGCCCCGCCTGCGTTCTCGCATGCACGATGCGGCTGGAAGCACGGTGTTGACCACGCCGAACACGTTGGTGTCGATCAATGTGCTGACCTGATCGGTGCTTTCGGGTCCAGCGCCGATCCCCGCTGAGCGGCCCGCATTGGCAATTACCACGTCGAGCGGTTCGGCGGCGTCGCACGCAAGGATCCACTCCCGGATGGCGGTCCGGTCGCGTATGTCCAGTGCAACAGTCGTAACTTCGGCGCCAAGCACGGTTACGGCGGTGGCGGTTTCGGCCAGACGATCGGCATCCCGTCCGGTCAGCCAGAGCCGCAGTCGCGTCCGCGATGCCCGCGCCCGATCCGAATAAGCAAGTGCGAGCGCGCGCCCCAGGCCACTCGACGCTCCGGTAATCAGAACGGAATGCGGCAGCAAAGGCGTTCGTCCCGGCACTCTGGCGCTACGACGGCGGTGTATGGATCGGGCCGGTCTGGCAGCCCGCAAAATCGACCCAGCAGTGGCGCTGCGTGTCGTACAGCTTGCAGGTTCTGATGACTATCAGCATCTGCCGTGACAGCACGATCAGTCGCAGGATCGACGGGAACGCCAGCTCCATTTCATGCTGCGCCTCGGCAAGATGGTAGTGCGGGATCGTCGGCAGCACGTGATGCGCGTTATGCTCCATGATGTTGCTCGATAGCATCCGGAGCGGCTGCGGCAACACGGCGTGCACCACGCCGGTTAGCTGCACGTCGGCTGCAACGGCGTCTTTCTGCTCGGCGTACCACGCAATGTCCGGATGGGTATGGTGGGCATAGATCACGATGCCCATCAGGTTGTTCCACACGAGAAACGGTAGCAGCCATCCCAGCACGAGCAGATGCAGCGTTGATGCGCCGGGGTTGATCGCGCCACCCACCGAAAGGACCAGACCGATCAGCGCCAACTGCCAGAGCAGGGCGAACAACGCGTCCAGCAGATGCTCCCGCCAATCCGCGCGAACCCGGCGATCCCACGGCAGCAGGTGGTTGTTCCACCACATTTCAATCAGGTAATAAGGCAGGAAGCCGACCGGACTGCGATACAGCCGGTACATCGCTCGCCGTACGCGGCCAGCACGCTGCCACATTTCGAGCGAGAGCGGGCTGACCGAATAGTCGACACCAATGACGTTTGTGTAGACATGGTGGACGCGGTTGTGGAAGTGCGTCCAGAGACTCCGCGCCGTCCAGGAAGGTCCCATGGCCACCCGGCCGATCCAGTCGTTCAGCGTCCGGCTCGGTGTCAGTGCCTGATGACAGGCGTCATGGCCGGCGACGAAGATCGCCCCTATCATCAATCCTGCCCAGAGGGATGCTGCCAGGCTCAGCGGCCATGGAACCGGCGCGATCGCCACGCCAAGCGAGACGAAGTAGATCAGGAAGTCGCGCCCCAGAATCAGCAGCGGCAACGCGGTTTCGCGCCGCAACAGACGCGCGCGGTCTTCCGGTGTAAGCCATGAACTTCGCTGGTAGGCATGGTTCATCGCGCGACGGGCAGGTCCCATGGAAGGATCGTCTCAGGATAGCGGCTAGCGCGACAGCGCGAAAGTTACACGGCGCGCCGGTTCATGTCACCGGGTGCGGAGCGGACCGCCAGGAAATGTTTCGACTTGCAACACCGAGCGATTCTCATAGGATATCGTGTCCGGGGGATGACATGCTGATTCGATTGTCGTGACAGATAACGGCCGCTGCCTCAGCGACGCCGTCCCGGGCGCAATGCGATGGTACGGGTGGGGATCGGATGCGCAATCCTTCGATCCGAAGGATCGCCCCGGCCTGTGGCCCTATGCGGCGGCGCATCTGGGGATCACCGCGTCGGAACCGCGCTGGCAGCCGATTGATGCGCGAGCTGTCACGCTGCCGGCCGCACGTGTCCATGCCGATTTTCTCGGCTGGCTGCGTACCACGTTTCCCCCGGACTTCTGGTCGGATGCAGCTGACGATCGCCTGCGCCACGCCACCGGCCGCAGCACGAGCGACGTCTGGCACCTGCGGCTTGGCAAGATCGCTGCCGCGCCGGACTGCGTGGTGTTTCCCGCCGACGAGCACGACGTAGCCGGACTGATCGCAGCGGCACGGCGGTTCGGCGTGGTGCTTATCGCATTCGGCGGCGGGTCCAATGTCGCTGGCTGCCTCGATCCGGACGATCCCCGCGGGCGGATGATCGTCAGTGTCGATCTCCGCCGCATGAACCGGGTCATCGACATCGATGCCGTATCAGGGCTCGTCCACGCGGAGGCCGGCATTCTCGGCCCTACGCTCGAAGCTGCACTGGAGCGCTCGGGATTCACTCTGGGCCATTTCCCGGACAGCTTCCTGTACTCGACCCTTGGTGGTTGGGTCGCCACCCGATCCTCCGGCATGCTCAGTGACGCCTATGGCAACATCGAGGACATGGTCGTGGGCATGCACGTCGTGACACCGGCCGGTGTTCTCCAGACGCGACCGCTGCCGCACGCCTCGAATGGCCCCGACGTAAAACGGCTTGTCATCGGCAGTGAAGGCACGCTCGGGATCATTACGTCACTGACCATGCGGATACGGCCGCGACCGGCGATTCGCGAATTCCGTGGCTATCTGTTCCCGAACTTCGAATCCGGCGTGGATGCCATCCGCGAGACGGCGACGCGCGGCGTCCTGCCCTCCATGAGCCGTCTGAACGATCCATCGAAGACCCAGCTATCGGCCGCGTTCCGTCGCGGCGGCAAGGGCGCAGTGGCCACCCTCTTGGAACGCCTGTTCAAACTCGGTCTGACGCACATCAAGGGAATCGATCTTCGCCAGTCCTGTCTGATGATTGGGGTGTTCGAGGGCAATGCCTCTGAGGTACGCGCGCAACGCTCGGCAGCCGAGAGCGTCTGGCGGCGCCACGGTGCCGTCGGGCTGGGCAAAGGTCCCGGGCGCGCATTGGAAGACAGCAAGTTCGACCTGCCATACGTGCGTGACTTTCTGCTCGATTACAACGTCATCGTCGATGTCGCCGAGACCTGCGTGCTGTGGAAGAACGTGCCGTCGGTCTATCACCTGCTGATGCAGCGGACTCGCGCGGCTCTGGAAAAGGGCGGCCGGGCGGCGTGGCTGGGCTGCCATATCAGCCACTGTTACAGCAGCGGTGCGTCGTTGTACTTCACCTTCGCGTTTCATTGTCTTATCGCATCGGGTGGTCATATCGACCGTCCGGCTGAACTCGCTCACTACCGACAGGTAAAGACGCTCATTCTCGACAGCTTTTCCGAATGCGGCTGCACGCTCTCACACCACCACGCCGTCGGACGCGATCACCTTCCGTGGCTGCGCGCCGAGACCGCGATCGGCGACGTCATGCCGATCGCCGCGTTGAAGGCGGCGATCGACCCGGACGGCATCATGAATCCTGGCAAACTGGTGTGGGACACGGCGCAATGAGCGCAGCGCGCGAACGGGTGCCGAGCCCGCCCGTTGCATCATCTGCTGCCAGTAATCGCTTTCACCGTGCCGCCATGCTGCCGAATGGCCTCGTGCCCGCAACGCAACGCACGCCGAACGACGCTGCCATCCTGGTAACCGGCGCAACCGGTTTCGTTGGCGGCCACCTGATGGCGGCGCTCCTGCGACGAACATCGGCGCCGATCATCTGTCTCGTGCGCGGTGATGCAGCGACAGCCAAGGAGAAACTGCTGTCACGGCTTGCCTCGCTCGGTGGCGATGTTCCATCGGATCGCTTTACCATGGTTGCTGCCGCACTGACGGAGCCGCGGCTCGGACTCTCCGCAGCCGCGTTTGCCCAGCTCGCCGATTGCGTCGGGACCGTGTTCCACCTGGCGGCTCGGCTCGATTTTCGTAGTTCGTTCGATACTCTGCGTCGGGTGAACGTGGACGCGGTGCGGCATATCCTGTCGCTCGCCTCGACCGGGCTTGCCAAGCGCATACTCTACGTATCGAGCCTGAGCGTTCTGGAAACGACGACCAACTACGGCCAGACCGTTACCGAAGCGACCCCACTCGCCGATCCCGAACTGCTGCCACTCGGCTACGCACAGACCAAGTGGACGGCCGAGACGCTGCTGGCAACAGCTCGTGCGCGCGGGTTCAATGTGCTGTGTGCACGACCGAGCTGGATCGTCGGGCATGACCAGAACGGCATTGAAACGGACTTCATTGCCAGTGTGGTACGCGTGTTCGCGGCGGTCGGGGCAACACCCTTGGGTTCGGGTGCTCTTAATCTGGTGCCGGTCAGTTTCGTGGCGGAAGCCTGCGCATTGCTCGGACTGAATGGTTCTGCGCGTGTCACCGTGGAGCAGGCCGTTTACCATCTCGGCATGGTCGAGGCGGTTTCAGCACGGCATTTTGCCGAGGCGATTGCCGCAAGTGGCACGCCGATGGAGCGAGTGCCCTTACCGGTGTTTCTCGCGCGCGTTTCCTGCGAACTGAACGCTGCCCGCTCACTCGACCTGATGATGTTCCGACACATATTGGTGGGTTCGCCATCGCGCCCGGCTATCGGCGTTCCCTACCTCGACGGTCGCGCGCCGGTCTTTGACTCGTCCGTGACCTTGCGGACCTTGCGCGCTGCCGGATTGCCACCGCCTGCGCTCGACCTTGTGGCGCTCGTGCGCAGTTGCCAGCGTCTGCCTGCCGGACCGTGATTACCCAGCCCGCGATCGCCACCATGTCACCCGCTCGAACTCGTTGATTTGCGTGGTGAGGACAAACCACTGCTGACGGCCGCGCTGCTGACGCTGTTCCGTGGCTATGTTGGAACGCCCAGCGTAGTGGGACGCGACAATATTCCTGTCGGACCCTTCGTGATCTGCGCCAACCATCGCAGCCACCTCGACAGCCTCGCGCTGATCTGCGGGCTCGGCCTGTCACCCGGTTGCGCACTGCTTGGCGCACGCGATTACTTCTTCGAGGGCGGCATGCTGCGGCGCCTGCTGGCAACGCCGTTCACCGTGATCTCGGTGGAGCGGAACACGCCTGGTGTCGCGATGCTTGGCACAATCCACGCTGCCGCTGTATTCTTTCGCAGAGGCGGGCGCGTGCTGATCGCCTATCCCGAGGGCTCGCGTCAGACCGGCACGACGATCGCCCCGTTCAAGCGCGGCATTGCGACCCTCGCATTGACGCTGGGCCTGCCGGTCTTGCCGGTGTTCATCGACGGCACCCAGCGGCTTCTCGCCAAGGGACATTTCATACCGCTGCCTGGCCCCATACGATTGACGGTTGGACCGGCGATCGAGCCTGGTTCACGGCGCCGCGGCTCCGTTCGCTACGGCGGCTCGCGACAACTGATCATCGAGATCGAGGCGGGCGTTCGCAGGCTGGCCGATGCTGCAGGTTGACGATGGCTTTTCCCTGCGTTCGGATCTCGCACTGGCACTGGGCGGCGTCGGCTGGACGGCGCTTGCCTGCCTGCCGCTGTTAGAATGCCTCGAAGCCAACCGCGTGCGGCCGGGCCTGATTGCGACCACCGGGTTCGCCACGCTGCCTGCCGCACTCTGGGCCCTCGGCATGCGCGCCCGCGACATCGCGCGCAATCTCGCGGACCATCTGCCAAATCGGGTGTTCCGGCGACGCAACCTGATGCCGCTGCTTTCTGTGGTCGGTTTTCCGCTCCGCGACCGGGGCTTACGGCATGCCTTGTGGCGGTCCAGGCCATTGCGGGCAGCATGCGCTCGACTGTTCGGTGACGCGCGCCTCGAGGCCATGAAGGTGCCGCTGCACGTAACGTTGATCGACTGCCTGAGCGGCGAACTGCGCAGCATGACGCATGGCGACGTCGCGACAACGGCGTATGCCAGCACCGCACTGATGCCGGCGCTGCCGCCGCTTCGCATCGACGGAAGATGGCTTGGCGACGCCTCGGTGCATCTCGCCGCCCCACTCAACGACCTGTTGCTCCGACCAAAATTGCGACATGCGGTGACTGTCGCTTGCAGCTTCCCGCCACGGGACCACTACACCTCGCTGGTCGATCAGCAACACACGCTGCAGGGCGTGCTACAGAAGGCCTCGTTGAAAACCAACGCCCTTCTCGCACTGGATCTGCTTGACGGCGAGATTTTCGTGCTGGCACCCCGCCTGCAACGCTCAGTCGAGCCGTTTGACGTGTCGATTGTTCCGGAGGTTATCGCCGCCGGTGAACAGAGTTTGCTCCAGTGGCGCGAGCATATCGAACGCGTGCTACTGGACACGGATGTTTGATGCAGCCATCGGTCGCCGTGGTGATCAGTGCCGGCGGCATCAAGCCGCTCGCCGCGATTCCCATCCTGCGTCTGTTGTCGGACGAAGGCATCCGGATCAGCTTCCTGGCTGGATCGAGCGGCGGCGCAATGGTCGCGGCACTGGCAGCGATCGGTTGCCCGGCTTCGGACATGCCGGCGCTTTGTCAGGCAGTGCTGCAGCCGAACATGTTCAAGCCGATGCGCTGGCGAAAGGCGTTCGGTCTGCTGGGAATCCCCGGAGGGCAGAAGCTGGGTCACACTGAAGGGCTGATCGATCCCACCCGCATCCAGCACGCAATTCGCAAGGTCTATCGCGATACCCGCATCGAGAACACAACGATCCCGTTAGCCATCAATGTGACCGACCACATGACCGGCGAACCGGTGACGCTGAGCGCCGGACTGTTGGCCGATGCAGTGTATGGTTCGGTGGCACTGTGGCCGATGCTGCCGCCAGGGCATCTCGACGGCCATTGGTACAGCGACGGTGGCTATAGCGTCGCGATCCCGATCATCGAGGCCTGCCGCCGCAATGCCGACGTCATCATCGCCATCGAGAACCGTGAGACGCTGCCCAAGCCTGAGCGCAACTTCTTTGCACGATACAGCACGTTCCAAACGGCGATGCGCCATCAGATCGGCCGTTCCGTGGCTCTGCTCGGTACCGTGCTGCATCAAGGCGAGATGATTGTCATCGATCTGCAATTTCCTCGGCCGATCGATTTTGATGATGTGACGAACCTTTCGTTGATCCTGGATGTCGGCAGCCGGTATGCGGAGCAGCATCGGTCGCAGATCCTTGCGGCCGTTCGCGGGGGTTGATCGGCATGTGGATTGTCCGAGACTCCGGTGCGCGCTCATTGGCCACCGGCGTGGCGTTCGGCGTGGGTGCCCTGGCGCTCGATGTCGCGGCGGTAGTGGTCTCGAACTCTGGCGCGCTGCGGGCCGACCTGGTGCGCGGCGCAGCCGATACCGTCGCTTCCCTATTTGCCTTGCTGATCTATATGTTATCCGGCGGTCCTGAAGCCCCGGCGCGGTCGGCTCCACGTATCGCGATGTGGGAGCATCTGAGCTGCGTGCTGACCGCCGTGGCCATCATCGCCGGTGTCGCGTGCATGATGTGGCTTCTGGCGGACCGCCTGGCGAACCCGGTGGTCATCCGCGGCACCGTGCTGGGATTCATCGTCGCGACGCTCAATCTCATCTTCAATCTATGGCTGCTCATGCTGAACCGCTTAGCACGGCACCACGGCCAATCGCCGGTGATCGATGCCCAGGCGCGCGTGATCCGCATGAAGCTGCTGGCCAACCTGACCCTGTTCGTGACGATTGGCGGCGCGACGTTTGCGCCGTCGACCACTGAGCAGTTCGCCTCCGATAGCCTCGGCGTGTTGACGCAAAGCGCGTTCGGAATATGGACCGCGACGAAGCTGCTGCGGCTGCACGGGGGCGCCCTGATGCGCGGCGCGCCTCAGCCATCCGAACGCTGCCAGCGGTGAGCCTGTCGGTGCGAAACCGGTCAGCATCGCTGCGCGTCGTGCTTGCAACTCTGGCCATCGATGCACTTGGCTTCGGTATCGTCGCCCCGGTCATGCCGGACCTCGTCATGCGGCTGTCCCGGATCACGGGATCTGCCGCGTCACTCCGTATGGGAATGCTGCTGGCGACATTCGCCATCATGCAGTTCCTTTGCTCACCGGTCCTGGGCGGTCTGAGTGATTGCTACGGCCGGCGACCGGTGTTGCTGCTATCGCTTGCCGGCACCTGTATCAACTATCTGCTGCTCGCCTGGGCGCCGACATTGATCTGGCTGTTCATCGGTCAGGCGATTTCCGGCGCCACCGCTGCGAACGTGTCATCGGCGAATGCCTACATCGCCGATGTGACGCCACTTGCCGACCGGGCGCAGCGCTTCGGGCTCATTGGTGCGACATTTGCTCTCGGCTTCATACTAGGACCGGCAATTGGCGGCATGTTGGGCGCATATGGTCTGCGCGTGCCATTTGTCGCCGCCGCGGCCCTTGCGGGCTGCAATGCGCTGTACGGGTTGGCCAAACTGACCGAGAGCCTGCCACAGGATCTGCGCCGCCGCTTCCAGTGGCGATCCGCCGCCCCGATTGGCGTTTTGCAAGCAGTGGTGTCCGACCACGTTTTCGGCCGCCTCGCTGTCGCCTGGTGCAGCATCGGGATTGCGTTCGGCACGCTGCAGAGCAGCTTTGTCCTTGCCAACGAAATGCGCCTCGGCTGGAGTCCGCGGCAGAATGGGATAGCGCTCGTCGCGCTGGGAGTGGGCGCCGCATTCGTCCAGGGTGTACTCGTCAAGCGGATCATTGCGCGTCTCGGTGAGCAACCAACGGCGCTTATCAGCCTTGCGCTGTCATGCTGCGGCTATCTTTGTTTCGCTTTCGCCGGTATCGGTTGGTTGGTGTTCCTGGGCATCATCGTCCAGGCCTGCGGCACGATGAGCACGCCGTCGATCCAGGCGATGGTATCAGCGCGCGCCGATATCAGTCGGCAGGGCGAGGCGCAAGGCGCCCTGAGTTCCCTGCGGGGCTTGACGGCAATCGCCTCGCCACTTGTCGCCGGCTTGTTGTTTGCGACGTTCACGCGCGACGGTCTGTGCTTTCCGGGCGCGCCGTTCCTGTTTGTCGCAGTGACCTATGGCGTGGCGTTCATCGCGGTGCGCGGCATCGCGGCGCAGACCAGAGGGACCTAGCCATGTCTATCAGTCCGAATATACGCCACGATAGCGGGGCGGCAGCATCGCGGCGATGCGGCGCATGATCACATCGGTCGTCGCCGCCATGCCAGCGGCGTTGAGTGCAACTTTGGGTGGCACAAACGCCTCGCCGAACTCCACGGTCACGGCGGTCCGGCGAAGGCGGCGGGCGTTGGCGAACAGGTTCTCCTGGCCAGTCTTCGCTATCGGCAGGACAGGTGCGCCGGTGGCCGCGGCCAGATAGCCGATGCCCGGATTGCCTGCTTCCATGGTCGAGGTGGGGCTTACTCGACCCTCCGGCGAGATCATCACGACATGGCCGGCGCGCAGCATTGCCACAGCCTGTCGCATCGCGAAAACCGCGCTTGGCGCTGGAGCGATGTAAATGGCCCGGCCGATGAAATTGGCGAAGAAATGGTAGAATGCGCGGTGCTCCAGTTCATGCCAAACCAGCAGATAGATATCGCGACGAGGCATGACACTTGGCACCAGCAAGGCATCGACATAACTCAGATGGTTTCCTGCGGCGATGAGCGGTCCGTATTCGGGAACGCGGCTGGCTCCCACCACGCTGATATCCGCGCCGATCGACAACAACGAACGCCCGGCGAACTGCGCCAGGCGAACCCGCGTCTGCGATTTTCCACTCCCTGCCATCGTGCTGGCCGACACCGGATTCCTTGCCCGTCGCGATTTTGGACGATATATTATGGACAAAACGAGGTTCGGCAATATGACACAGGCGGACATCGAATCGTTTATCGTTGGCCGTTGGCAACAGCGAGCGCAGGACAAGGACCTCGACCTTCCTGCGATCGGCCCCTCGACGGATTTGCTGGAGAATTCCAGCGGCATGGACAGCCTCGATCTCGCAGTGCTGGTCGGCGAACTTGAGCAGCACACGGGAAAGGACCCGTTTGCCACTTCCGTGCCGGCGTTTCGCACCATCGGCGACTTAGCCCGCCTCTACGTGGACTGACGTCGTGCAGAGCGCAACGGCCGATCATCTGCTGCGCGACGATCGATATCCGGCGGTCGTTCAGGACGGCCAGCCACGCAGCCCCGAACAGATCCGCGATCTGGCGGAGCGGGCTGCGCCGCGGCTCACGCGTTTCCGTGGCGGCCGACTTGCCCTGGCAACGCGCAGAGTTGATGCCATCGTGGCTGCGATTCAGGCATGTCAGGCCGCCGGCTGCGATCTGTTGCTGCTGCGAGAGGTGCCCGCGTCCGATGCGCCGCAATGGGGTGCGTGGCAGGTGACGGGGATACTCGACGAATACCTCATCGCAACGCCACTCGACAATGCATCTCCCGGTGTCGCCGAGGCGGGCATCCTGCTGCCGACGTCGGGGACGACGGGCACGCCGAAGATCGTGCGGCATCACCCGAAAATCCTGCTCACAACGGTCAGCGGCTACACCGCGCCGGAGCGGCGGCGCACCCTGGTCTGTTATCATCCCGTCAGCTTCTCCGGACTGAAGGTGATCATGGGAGCGATCGCGGCCGGTTCCGAACTGATTGCCTTGTCGGAGCCGACACTACCGCGGCTGGCGGATGCCGCGATGACGCTGCGGCCCGATGAGTACAAGGGCACGCCAACGATGATGCGCAGCCTGTTGGCGTTGCTCGGCGCCGACGCATCCAGATTGACGTTCGATCGCGTCTCGCTTGCAGGCGAAACCGTCGATCAGCACATTCTCGATCGCCTGCATGCGCTGCTGCCCCACGCCGAGTTATGGCATGTTTACGGCGCCAGCGAGATCGGCGCGTTCATGACCGTGAAGGACGGGCGCGCGGGGTTCCCGGCACGCTGGATCGACGAAGGACTTGATCCTGTGCGCATGCGGATTACCGACGGGATACTCGAGGTTGCCAGCCCTATCGCGATGCTGGGTTATCTCGGTACACCGATGCGGCGTCTGGAGGATCCTGCCGCTTGGTGGAGTACCGGCGACATGATCGGCATCGAGCACGACCGCGCGTATTTTCTCGGCCGCGCCGACAGTGTCATCAATGTCGGCGGCGCCAAGGTTCGGCCGGAGGAAGTCGAAATGGCGTTGCTGCGCGTTCCAGGAGTTGCCGATGCCCGTGTCTTCGGCCGGCGCAATCCGATCACCGGCCAACTCGTTGCGGCTGAAATCGCCGCCGCGCCGGGCGAGGACCACGAAACACTGCGCAGAAGGATCCTGCACGCGCTGCCCGACAGCCTTGAGCGGCACAAGATCCCGCAGTTCCTGAGCGTGCAAGATCGGCTCACCGTTGATCCCAGCGGCAAAAAGCCGCGTCGCCGTCTGGACAACCCGGTAACGGACAATGGTGAGGCACCGACATGCAGGATCTGAACGCCCCCGGCCTGCGCGACCGCGCCGTTCGCGCCGCTCGTGGGCTCGAGGGCTTCGACACACTGATCGTCGGTGGCACGGTCGTCGACGTAGCCACGGGCGAATTGCGCGCCGCCGACATCGGGCTGACCGGCCCGTTGATCGCCAGCGTGCATCCGCCAGGCACGCACCGTGATGCCGCAACCACGCTTGACGCCACCGGACGGTTCATCGCGCCCGGCCTGATCGATTCGCATCTGCACATCGAAAGCTCGATGGTCACCCCGCGGCGTTACGCCGAAACCGTGGTGCCGCAGGGCACGACAACGATTTGCTGGGACCCACACGAACTCGGCAACGTTCTGGGTCTGGAAGGCGTCCGCTGGGCGATCGATACCGCGCGCGATTTACCGCTGCGCATCCTGGTGCTCGCCCCGTCCTGCGTGCCCTCCGCGCCCGGACTGGAGCTTGCCGGCGCTGCGTTCGAAGGCCGCGAGATGCAGCAGATGTTGAGCTGGCCAGAGATCGTCGGCGTCGCCGAGGTGATGGACATGCGCGGCGTGCTGGAACGCAGCACGCACATGCGCGACATCGTCGGGGAGGGCTTGGCGAGCGGCAAGCTGGTATGTGGTCACGCGCGTGGCCTGACGGGCGCCGAGTTGCAAGGCTTTGTTACGGCCGGCATCGAATTGGATCACGAAATCACCTCGGGCGAGGATCTGCTGGCCAAGTTGCGTGCCGGCCTCACCGTCGAACTGCGCGGTTCGCACGATTACGTTCTGCCCGGCGCGGTGGAAGCGCTGAAGACTCTGCCGCAATTCCCGCAGACGCTGACGATCTGCACGGACGATGTGTTCCCCGACGACCTTGCGACGGTTGGCGGGATGATCGACGTGCTGCGCCGTCTGGTGCGCTACGGCATGGCACCGATCGATGCGGTTCGCGCCGCTACCTTGAACGCGGCGATGCGCCTGGGTCGGCACGATCTCGGACTGGTCGGGCCTGGACGGCGTGCCGACCTGATCGTGCTGTCCGATCTGACGGACATGGTGGTGGAACGGGTCTTCGCATCCGGACGCGAAGTGGCGTCCGATGGAAAAATGACCCTCGAGCCGCGGCCTGATCCTGTCGCGCTGCCGAACAGCACCATGAAACTCGGCCGCGTCGCCCCGGAGGATTTTTGCTTGCGTGTCCCTGGACAGTCGAACGGCAACGCCCGGTTGCGCACCGTGTTGAACCCGCGCTTCACACAGTGGAACGTAATCACCGCGACGGTGCACGATGGACTCGTTGCGTTGCCCGAAGGCGCCATCTACATGGCGGTGATCCATCGCCACGGCCGCGCGCCTGCCACACCGCGGCTCGGCGTGCTGGAAGGTTGGAGCAACTGGCGCGGCGCGATCGCCACCACGGTTGCGCATGACAGCCACAACCTCGTCGTGTTCGGCCGCAACCCGGCAGACATGGCAATCGCCGCCAATGCCGTCATCGACGCCGAAGGTGGCATGGCGGTCGCCAGTGGCGCGACATTGCGCGCCCTGCTGCCCCTGGCCGTCTGTGGCCTGCTCTCCGACGCGCCGACCGAGCAAGTCGCCGCGGCCTTTCGTGCGTTGAAGCAGGCCGCCGAACCGATCGCCGACTGGAAGCCGCCGTATCTGGTATTCAAGGCGGTCGTCGGTGCAAGCCTGGCGTGCAATCCAGGTCCCCATGTTACCGATCTCGGCATAACCGACGGTACCACCGGCGAAGTCTTCCCCAGCGCCCTGATCGCGGCCGAGTAGAAAAGAGCGCCCGAGGCCCGACACGCGGCTGTTGCTTACTTGACACCCGAACGATCAGCGCCCGATGTTCGCACCAATCAGCCAACCAGGAGAGTCGGATGAAAGCCCGTCTGTTCGCGGCCGCCATGGCCATGGGTGTACTCGGCGCAGCGACGGCAGCCCAGGCGCAGATCAAGATCGGCGCCATCCTGTCGATCAGTGGTCCTGCCGCTGCGATGGGCGTTGGCTACAAGGGCGCGTTCGACTTCTTCCCCAGCGAGATCGCCGGCCAGAAGGTGGAATACATCATCCGCGATGACGCGACGGACGCCAACACCGCGTTCACCATCGCACAGAAGATGATTTCCGAAGACCACGTGGATGCCTTCATCGGCCCGTCGCTGACCGCCTCGGATGCAGCAGTGGCGCCGCTTGCCAACCAGGCGCATGTGCCGATGATCGCCATGGCGCCCTACGAATATGATCCCACCAAGCAGCCCTATACGTTCAACGATGCGCAGCCGCTGTCGCTGATGGTGTCCGTCGTGTTCAAGTACATGCAGCAGCACGGCGTAAAGGATATCGGCTACATCGGCTTCTCCGACGGTTGGGGCGATCAGGTGCTGGCCGCCACGAAGCAATCCGCACAGACCGACGGGATAACGATCCTGGCGGACGAGCGTTATGCCCGTACCGACACATCGGCCGAGGCCCAGGCGCTGAAACTGATCAGCGTGCATCCGCAGGCGATCATGATGGGCAACTCGGCAACGCCTGCGGCGCTGCCTGTCGTCGCGTTGCGCCATCGCGGCTTCAAGGGCGGCATCTACGGCAACCACGGCATCGTCAGTCCCGCCTTCATCAAGGTCGGTGGCGCGGCGGCTGAGGGCGTGATTGCAGACACTTCGCCGTTGGTGGTCTACGATCAGTTGCCCGACGATAACGTGATCAAGCCTGTGGCGACGGCGTTCATGGCGGACTACGCGAAGAAGTTCGGGCCGCAAAGCGTCAACCCGTTCGCCGGCTACAGCTATGATGCGATTCTGCTGTTGAAGGCTGCGATTCCCGCCGCACTGCAGGCTGGCAAGCCTGGCACCGAGGCAGTTCCGCATTGCGCTGCGCGATGCGCTGGAGAAGACGCACGAGCTGGTTGGCGTGAGCGGCGTCTACAACATGTCGCCGACCAACCATAACGGGCAGGACTCGCGCGCAGCGGTGCTGGTCGAAGTGAAGGACGGCGCCTGGAGGGCGATCCACTAGACGCTCCCATCAGCAGCGCAGGATGGATTTGTTCGTCTTCCTGGCGCTGTTGCAGGACGGCATCACCACCGGCGCGATCTACCTGCTGCTGGCGATCGGGCTGCTGATCGTGTTCTCCGTGACGCGGGTGATCTTCGTTCCGCAGGGCGACCTGCTGGCGTTCGGCGCGCTGACCGCCGCCACGCTGCAATCCGGTCAGGTGCCCGGCACGCTTTGGCTGTTCGACGGTGTTGCAGCGGTGGCACTGGTCGCCTCGCTGTTCGGCGGATGGCGCGCAGCACTGCGCGGCGTCCTGACCTGGGGCGTCTATCCATTTGTCGTGACGGTGGCGGCGAAATTGCTCGCACCGCATCAGGTGCCGGCGGTCTCCATCCTGCTGGCCCTCGCCATCGTCACGCCGATGGGTCCGCTGATCTGGCGCTTCGCGTTCCGTCCGATCGCTGATGCCTCGGTGCTGGCGCTGCTGATCCTGGCAATGGCACTGCATTTCGTGCTGATCGGCCTCGGTCTGGTGTTCTTCGGACCGGAGGAAGCCAGCGCGCCACGCATTGACCGACGCGAACTTCGATCTCGGCATCATCAATGTTTCCGGCCAATCGCTTGCTGTGCTGCTGTGCTGTGGCGCGCTGGTTCTGGGACTGCGCTGGTTCTTCTTTGCCACCATCCACGGCAAGGTGTTGCGTGCCGCCGCTTCCGACCGATTGGGCGCGCGCCTGGTCGGCATCGATGCGTCCGCGAGCGGTGCGCTGGCCTTCGGGCTCGCGATCGTTCATCGCCGCGCTGGCCGGCGTGCTGATCGGCGCGGTGACGCCGCTGTCCTACGACGCAGGTTTCGATATCGGACTCAAGGGTTTCGTTGCGGCGATCATGGGCGGATTGATCTCCTACCCGATGGCCGCCGCCGGTGCCATGCTGGTGGGCGTGCTGGAATCGCTCGGCAGCTTTTGGGCAAGCGCCTATCGCGAGGTGATCGTTTTCACGCTGCTGATCCCGGTCCTGGTGTGGCTCTCGCTGCGCAGCGGATCGGCCGAGGACCGCGCGTGAGGCCTGCGCGTATGGTTGCCGTGGTCGCGACGCTTGTTGGTGTCGTGCTCATCCCCGCTGCATTGCCGGCATTTTACGTCACGCTGTTCGGCTATGTCGGCCTGGCGACACTGGTCGCCCTCGGGCTGGTGCTGCTCACCGGCATCAGCGGACAGACCTCCTTCGGGCAGGCGAGCTTTGTCGGGCTCGCGGCCTACGCCACCGCGCTGCTGACCAAACTGTGGGACGCGCCACCGATCGCCGGACTCATTGTCGGCCTTTTCATCACTGGCATCATCGCCTGGCTGCTCGGGCTGGTCACCGCGCGATTGTCCGGGCACTTTCTGGCGCTGGTCTCCGTCGCGTGGGGTATCAGCTTTTTCTCGCTGTTCGGCACGCTGCCACTGCTGCACGGATTCAACGGCATCGGCGACATCCCGCCGCTGCGGCTCGGTCCGCTGTCGGCCGAAAGCCTGCGCGTCAATCTTGGCGTGATCTGGGCCGTCGTGGCTGTCGTCCTGATAATGTCCAGCAATCTGCTCGACAGCCGCATGGGCCGCGCAATCCGCACGCTGAACGGCGCGCGCCTGCTCGGCGACAGCGTCGGGATCGACACCGCCCGCCTGAGCCGATCGGTGTTTGTCGTCGCTGCTTTGTACGCCGGTATCGCGGGATTTCTGTTTGCACACTTCCAGCGCTTCATCAGCCCGACGCCGTTCAGTCTGGGTGCCAGTATCGACTACCTGTTCATGGTCATCATCGGCGGCGCCGCATCACTTTGGGGCGCACCGATAGGCGCGGCGCTGGTCGTTGTGCTGCGCGATCAGTTCAACGACTGGATTCCGCGCATCACCGGCCGCGTCGGCGATTTCGAGTTGCTGGTGTTCAGCATCATAGTGATCCTGTTGCTGCAGCGGGCGCCGCAGGGATTGCTGCCGCTGCTTGCGCGTCTGAGCCCGCGACACGTACAGCGCGGCGAACCGACGATCAGTATACCTGACGAAACCTCTCCGTTGCCCGTACCGGCCACTACCGCGCCAGGCGCGGAATTGCTTTGCCTTGAATCGGTGTCGCGCAACTTTGGTGGACTCGCAGCGAACCGTGACGTCAGCTTTGCGGTCAGTGCGGGCGAGATCGTCGCGTTGATCGGCCCGAACGGCGCCGGCAAGACGACGCTGTTCAACGTTGTCAGTGGGGTGCTGCACCCCAGTGCGGGGAACGTACGTCTGTTTGGCGTATGCACCGAACATTTGCCCCCGCGTCGCATCGCCTCGATGGGCATCGCGCGCACATTTCAGCATGTGAAGCTGCTGCCGAACCGCAGCGTGCTCGAGAACATCGCGCTCGGGGCGCATCTGTCGGGTCGCGCCGGTCTGCTGCGCGCGATGCTGCGGCTTAACCGCGCAGAGGAAGCACTGGCTACTCGGCGAGGCAGCGGCCCAGGCTGCACGGACAGGATTGCGCCACGTGCTGACGTTGCCGGCGGGCGACCTGCCTCTCGGTCAGCAGCGCATCGTGGAGATTGCACGCGCGCTCTGTCTGCGCCCGCGCCTGTTGCTGTTGGATGAACCCGCCGCCGGGCTGCGACTGGCGGAGAAGCAATTACTCGCGGCGTTGCTGCGTCAATTGCGCGCCGAAGGCATGGGCGTGCTTCTGGTCGAGCACGACATGGATTTCGTCATGGAACTCGCCGACCGCGTGGTGGTGATGGATTTCGGTCAGAAGATCGCCGAGGGTCCACCGGAATACGTTCAGTCCGATCCAGTGGTGACGGAAGCCTATCTCGGCGGCATGGCATGACCGCCGCTCCATTGTTGCAACTGGAACGATTGCGCGCGGGCTACGGACATGTGGAGGTGCTGCATGGCGTCAGCCTGACAGTGCCGGAAGGCAGCATGATCGCCATCGTCGGGCCGAATGGTGCGGGCAAGACGACGCTGATGGGCGCGGTGATGGGCCTGCTGCCGCGACGCGGCGGAACGGTGCGCTATCTGGACGCGCCAGCCGGCACCACTGAGGCGCTGGTGATGGCGGGCGCCGTGCTGGTGCCGGAGCGGCGTGCGCTGTTCACCGATATGAGCGTCGAGGACAATTTGCTGCTGGGCTTCTATCCACGCCGACACGCCGGCGAGCGCGATGCCCGCCCGGCGATGCGCGAGGTGTTTGCGATGTTTCCGCGTCTGGAGGAACGGCGCCGCCAGCTTGCCGGTACGCTGTCAGGGGGCGAGCGGCAAATGCTCGCGCTCGGCCGCGCTTTGATGGGCCAGCCGCGACTGCTGCTGCTGGACGAACCGAGCCTCGGGCTTGCGCCACTGATCGTGCGCGAGGTCTTTCGCGTGCTGGTGGAACTTCGGCGGCGCGGCATGTCGATTCTGTTGGTCGAACAGAACGTCCGCGTTGCGCTGCAAGTCTCCGATTATGGCTACGTGCTGGAAATGGGCGAAGTGGCCATCGAAGGCCCCAGCGCGGAACTGGCACGCGATCCGCGCATCCTGGAGACGTATCTTGGACAGCGCCGGCGCGACGTCAGCAAATGATGCCAAACTGGAAAGGCAGGACGTACTGCGAGGATCGCGAAAACCCCGTGCCTACCCGCCGAGTTCGATCCCGAACCGTTCGCGAAACCCCGTCTGCCCCGCTGCGGTGATCGCCACCGCGCGCGTGTCGCGCTGTCTCGCGATCCAGCCCAATTCGAAGCACCGGCACGCCAACGCTTGCCCCACACGGCCCGCGAGATGCGGTCGCCGTTCGCTCCAATCCAGGCACGGGCGACAGAATACGCGCCGCCCAGCCGCCGGCACCGCGCCGAATTCGTCCAAAAATCGCTCGCCCACATCGGTTACCTCGCCGCCATCCGTCCCCAGCGCGACATGCCCGCGCTCGCTCAGCGAATCGGCCAGCGCGACACCCAGCCGTCCCGCCAAATGATCGTAACACGTGCGCGCCGTCCGCAGCGCCTCGCCGCCGCGCCAGCTGGTGGCGCGCACCGGCTCGGGTCCGGCAAACGCCATCACGCCTTCGAGCATCTGCCCCACCAGTGGCGAGGCCAACCGGTAGTAGCGATGTCGCCCCTGCTTCTCCACCGTCAGCAGCCCACCATCGTTCAGCTTCGCCAGATGCCCACTGGCGGTTTGCGGCGTGATATGCCCAGCATAGGCCAACTCTTTGGCTGTCAGCGCGCGACCATCCATCAGGGCGGCGAGCATGTTTGCGCGCGCCGAATCACCGAGCAGCGCGGCGGTGGCGGCGATGCGGTTCGCTTCGGTCATGGTGGCGGCTCCCGTGTCATATCGCTGAACATAGCGATCCGCCCGCGCCGGCGCAGGGACCGATAGTTCGGCCCGCGCCGAAGCATGATTTGTCAACTGGCCGTGCCGATCGCGGACACCAGTTGGCGGAAACGCAGCCTACAAGGGGCGAGCGCCGCGCCGCCTCAGCGCGTCGGATACTGCTCGGCGCGATAGCCACGCAACGAATCCAGCTTTAGCACCACCGGCGCGCCGAGCCAGACCGCATAGCGGCTGTGGTCGTCATAGGGACTGTCGGTAAGAAACGGATGCACGAGAACGTCCAGACCTTGCCGGTTGAGCATCAGCCACGGCACGATCGTATCGAACCGCTCCGAGCCGAAGCTGAATCGGAACTGCGGCACCAGGTGAGGACCGATCGGCTTGTCGCTCAACGCCCTCACCTCCACGCCAAACTCCCCAGCGATCGTCTCGCGCAAACCCTCGGCAAGCGGGCGGCTCTCGGCATTGTAATAGACATGGCAATGGTAGCCATCGATCTTGACCGGGTCGGCGATTGCGTCGGTCATTGTTTGGACCTCCGGGATTACTGGGCAATCAGGCGGCCGGCAGCAGCGCGGCGCTGTAGCCCCGGCGCTGCATTGTATCAAGTTTCAGGCTGATCGGCGTGCCCAGCCACATCGCGTAAACCGTATGGTCATCGAGCATGTCATCGGTCAGCGGATGCACCAGGATGTCGAGGCCTTCGCGATTGAGCATCAGCCACGGCACGACGCTCTGGAATGCGTCCTGCTTGAAGATGACCTGGAACTGCGGCACCGGGTGTGGCCCGACCGCCTCACCGCTGAACCGGCCGAGTTCGACCGGGAACTTCGCGGCAAGTGTCTCACGCAGCTTCTCGGCGACCGGGAAACTATCGTTATCGTAATATACATGCACGTGATAGCCATGGACCTGAGGCGATCCGGTCGATGCAGTGGTCATGACAGGCCCTCCCTATAGTTTGGCAAACTGTCGCAGGCTCAGGCTGCCGGCACAAGGGTCCCGAAGCGGCCCGGTGCGGGTTGGAAAACCGCCGGTACGGACTACTGGCCCTGTCATTCCCGGTTCACCGGACCGCCCCGTTTGTGCTACCGAACACCCTACTCCGCTGCCCCCACCGCCACGGCCCTCACTTTCGGCAGTTCATCCGCGGTCAGCGACTCATGCGCCAGCAGCGCTGCGGCGCCCTCGTCCAGGCCCACCCGATTCACCGTCAGGATCCCCACCGCACGCGCCAGCGCCCCCTCCAGCCGCGAACGCACCGCCTGATCGATCTCATGTGCCGTCTCGTCACTGAACTGCCGCGGCCGCCAGAACGCCCCAGGCTGGTTCAGGAACTGCCCTTGTTCCGTATCCCACGCCACCGGCCCAAGACGGTCGTCCATGCCGAACCGCAGCACCATCCCGCGCGCGATGTCGGTCGCCTTCGCCAGATCGTCAGACGCGCCGGTGGACACATCCTCCCCCAACAGGATTTCCGCCGCTCGTCCGCCCATCAGCACCGTCATCTTGTCTTCCAGCTCCTGCTTACCCATCAGGAACCGGTCGTCGGTCGGCCGCTGCAGCGTGTATCCCAGCGCGCCGATCCCACGTGGGATGATCGACACCTTCTGCACCGGATCGCTCCCCGGGATCGCCAGAGCCACCAACGCATGCCCCATCTCATGGTATGCCACGACGCGCCGCTCGCGCGGGATCAGGATGCGCGACTTCTTCTCCAGCCCCGCGACGATCCGCTCCACGGCGCCGGTGAAGTCGGCCTCCGCAATCGCGGCTGCCCCTCGCCGCGTCGCCAGCACCGCCGCCTCGTTCGCCAGATTGGCCAGGTCCGCGCCAGTGAAGCCGGGCGTCAGCGCCGCGATCTCCTCCAGCTTCACGTCGTCCGACAGCTTCAGGTTCTTCAGGTGAATGCGCAGGATATCCACTCTGCCCTTCCTGTCGGGCCGATCCACCAGCACCTGCCGATCGAACCTCCCCGCCCGCAACAGCGCCGGATCCAGGATCTCCGGCCGGTTGGTTGCCGCGAGTATGACGATCGCAACCGACCGGTCGAACCCGTCCATCTCGGCCAGCAACTGGTTCAGCGTCTGCTCCTTCTCGTCCTGCCCCTGCATCGGGCTGACGCCGCGCGCCCGACCCAGCGCATCCAGCTCATCTATAAAGATGATGCAGGGCGATGACTGCCGCGCCTGCTCGAACAGGTCGCGCACCCGCGCCGCGCCGACACCCACGAACATCTCGACGAACTCGGCGCCGTTGGTGGAGTAGAACGGCACCCCCGCCTCGCCCGCCACCGCACGCGCCAGGAGCGTCTTGCCGGTTCCCGGTGGCCCCACCAGCAGGATGCCGCGTGGAATATGCGCACCCAGCCTGGTGAACTCCTCCGGCCGCTTCAGGAAATCGATTATCTCGTGCAACTCATCCTTGGCTTCGTCCACGCCGGCAACGTCACTGAAGCTGACCTTCACGTCGGTCTCGGCGACCAGCTTGGCCTTGGAACGGCCCACCGACAGCAGCCCACCGCCGAAGCCGCCGCCGCGCCCGCCCATCATGGCACGCGATGCGAACATCCAGATGCCGACGAACAACAGCGGCGGCAGAATCCATGACAGCAGCGTCCCCAGTGCACCGTTATCCGTGCCACTGCCGCTGAACTCGACGTTGTGTTTCGCGAGCTCGCCGGCGAGGTCAGGCGGTACCTGGACGGTGGTGAAGTTGGTTTTTCCGTCCGCCATCGCGTCGATCAGCGTGCCGTGGATTACATTCCCCGAGACACTCACCTCTTTGACCTTGTTGGTGTCCAGATACCGCTGGAACTGGCTGTACGGGATCACGTCCGACCCTCCGCCACCGCCATTGGAGAACAGGCCGAGTGCGGTGATCACCACAAGGCCGGCGATGATCAACCAGATCGAAGACGACAAATTTGCTTTCGGCGCCGGCACCCTTTGTCTCCCGATATGTCTGCCCTACGCCCCAGCCCCGATCGCGTCGGTGAATCGGGTAAAAATGAACATGAGCCGAGGTCGGTTGAGCCTGCAACAACCTGCCGCGACGGCAGGTAGCCACGAACCCTTTCTTTACCAACAGAGTATATTGGTTCTGCTTGCGCAGGCGCGCAGCCACGCCAGGTGGAAGGACAAAACGACCGGTCCCTGGTTACCCGCCCTCTCCAGGGAGTCGGACCGTGTCATCAGTAGTGAATCTCGGCAACGCCGGGAATACGGCGACCTTCAGTACCATTGGCACGCTCACTTCCGGTTCAGGCAACGACACTATCGCGCTGACCGGGCCGATTACCAACGCCAGCATCGATCTTGGCGCCGGCAGCGACACGCTAACTTTGGGAACTGGTCCGAACACCGCCACAATCGCCAACACCGAGACCATCACCGGCGGAACCGGCGCCGACACCATCAACCTGGCCACCGGCCTCTCCACCGCCATGGCGGTCGATCTCGGCACCGGCGCCAACTCCCTCACCCTCGCCGCCGGCGGCAACACCGCAACCGTCAGCAACACCAACACCCTGATCGGCGGCGCCGGCAACGATGCCATCACCCTCGGCGCCGCCGTCTCCAACGGCTCCGTCGACCTCGGTGCCGGCAGCGATACCCTCACCCTCGCCAACGCCACCAACACCGCCACCGTCAGCAACGTCGAGACCGTCTCCGGCGGATCAGCCAACGACACCGTCACCCTCGGCAGCGCCGTCTCCAACGCATCCATCGACCTCGGCGCCGGATCCGACAGCCTGGCGCTCGGCAACAACGCCTCCACCGCAACCCTCGCCAATGTCGAGACCATCACCGCCGGCTCCGGCGCCAACACCATCACCCTGGCCGGCGCACTCACCACAGGCACCGCCGTCGACCTCGGCTCCGCCAAGAGCAAGCTCTCCCTCGCCAACGTCGCCAACACCGGCACCATCAAGAACATCGGCACCCTGCTCGGCGGCTCCGCCAACGACACCGTCACCCTCAGCGCCGCCGCCTCCGGCGCAAGCTTCGACCTCGGCGCCGGCAGCGACACGCTCGCCTTCGGCGCCTTCGCCAACACCGCAACCGTCGCCAACACCGAGACCATCACCGGCGGCACCGGCGCCGACACCGTCACGCTCGCCAGCGCGCTGACCACCGCCATGGCGGTCGATCTCGGCGCCGGCGCCAACAAGCTCACCCTGGCCAACGCCTCCAACACCGGCACCGTCAGCAACACCAACACCCTGATCGGCGGCACCGGCGCCGATACCGTCACCCTCGCCACCACCGTGTCGAATGGCTCGGTGGATCTCGGCACCGGCAGCGACACCCTCACCCTCGCCAACGCCACCATTTCCGCCACCGTCGCCAACGTCGAGACCCTCGCAGGCGGCTCCGGCGCCGACACCATCACACTCGCCAGCGCCCTCACCACAGCCAATTCCATCGGTCCTCGGCTCCGGCACCAGCAAGCTCACACTCGGCAATTCAGCCAACACCGGCACCGTCAGCAACGCCAACACCCTGATCGGCGGAACCGGCGCCGATGTCATCACGCTCGGCACCGCTCTCGCCAACGGCTCCGTCGATCTCGGCGCCGGCAAGGATTCCCTCAGCCTCGCCAACGCCACCAACACTGTCTCGATCAGCAACGTCGAATCCATCACCGGCGGAACCGGCGCCGACACCATCACACTGGGCGCCGCCGCGGCATCCGCATCGATCGATCTCGGCGCCGGCAACAACACACTCACCCTCGGCAACTTCGCCAACACCGCCACAATCGCCAACACCGAGACCATCACCGGCGGAACCGGCGCCGACACCATCAACCTGGCCACCGGCCTCTCCACCGCCATGGCGGTCGATCTCGGCACCGGCGCCAACTCCCTCACCCTCGCCGCCGGCGGCAACACCGCAACCGTCAGCAACACCAACACCCTGATCGGCGGCGCCGGCAACGATGCCATCACCCTCGGCGCCGCCGTCTCCAACGGCTCCGTCGACCTCGGTGCCGGCAGCGATACCCTCACCCTCGCCAACGCCACCAACACCGCCACCGTCAGCAACGTCGAGACCGTCTCCGGCGGATCAGCCAACGACACCGTCACCCTCGGCAGCGCCGTCTCCAACGCATCCATCGACCTCGGCGCCGGATCCGACAGCCTGGCGCTCGGCAACAACGCCTCCACCGCAACCCTCGCCAATGTCGAGACCATCACCGCCGGCTCCGGCGCCAACACCATCACCCTGGCCGGCGCACTCACCACAGGCACCGCCGTCGACCTCGGTGCAGGCAGTGACACGCTGGCTCTGGCCAACGCCACCAATTCCGGCACCGTCAGCAACGTTGAGACGATCATCGGCGGTTCCGGCGACGACACTGTCACTCTCGGCGCCGCCGCCTCCAGCGCCTCCATCGATCTCGGCGCCGGCAACAACACACTCACCCTCGGCAACTTCGCCAACACCGCAACCGTCGCCAACACCGAGACCATCGCCGGCGGCACCGGCAACGACGCCGTCACGCTCGCCCGCGCGCTGACCACCGCCATTGCAGTCGATCTCGGCACCGGCGCCAATAAGCTCACCCTCGCCGCGGGCGGCAACACCGGCGCCATCACCGACGTATCACACTCTGATCGGTGGCTCCGGCGACGATGCCATCACCCTCAACGGCGCCATCACCAACGGCTCGATTGACCTGGGCGCCGGCAACGACACAGTCACCCTCAACCCCGTTTCCGGTCCAAACGCCTATAGCCTTACCGTGGCCAATGTCGAAACGCTGCTTGGCGGCGCCGGTGACGACACCATCAACCTATCCGCTGCCGTCGCCGGCGCCTCCGTCGACCTCCGCGGTGGCAACAACAAGTTGACCCTGGCTGCAGGCGGCAACACGCTCACCGCCTCCAATGTCGAGACACTCATCGGCGGCAGCGGTGCCGATGCCGTCACCCTTGGCGCAGCCGTAGCCAATGCCTCGATCGACCTCAGCGCAGGCAGCGACACGCTGTCTCTGGCCAATGCCACCAATTCCGGCACCATCAGCAACGTTGAGACGATCATCGGCGGCTCCAGTGCCGACACCGTCACCCTCGGCGCCGCAGCCGCCAGCGCCTCCATTGATCTCGGCGCCGGCAACAACACGACTCACCCTCGGCAACTTCGCCAACACCGCCACCGTCGCCAACACCGAGACCATCACCGGCGGCACCGGCAACGACGCCGTCACGCTGACCACCGCGCTGACCACCGCCATGTCCGTCGATCTCGGCACCGGCAGCAACACGCTGACACTGGCCAACGCCACCAACACCGCCACCGTCAGCAACACCAACACCCTGATCGGCGGCTCCGGCGCCGATACCATCACGCTGGCTACCGCCCTCTCCAACAGCTCGATCGACCTCGGCACCGGCAGCGACACCCTCACCCTCGCCAACGCCACCAATTCCGCCACCGTCAGCAACGTCGAGACCATCGCAGGCGGCTCCGGCAACGACACCGTCACATTCGCCAGCGCACTGACCGGTGCAATGTCAGTCGATCTCGGCAGTGGCAGCAACAAGCTCACCCTCGGCAATGCTGGCAATACCGGCACAGTTAGCAACATCGTCACCCTGATCAGCGGCACCGGCGTCGACGCCATCACTCTCGGCACAGCCGCAGTCAATGCATCGATCGATCTCGGCGCCGGCAGTGACACGCTGGCATTCGGCAACTTCACCAATGCCGCAACAGTGGCAAATACCGAGACGATCATCGGTGGGACCGGCAACGACACCATCACCGTGGGGAGCGTGCTCACTAACAGCATGTCCGTTGACCTCGGCACCGGCAGCAACAAGCTCACACTTGGCAATTTCACCAACACTGGTACCGTCAGTGCCATCGGCACGCTCATAGGCGGCACTGGCGCCGACACCATCACCCTCGGCACTGCCGCCACCAATGGATCCGTCGACCTCGGCGGCAGTAACGACATGCTGCACCTCGGAGACACCACCAACAGCATTTCCGTCACCAATACCGCATCAGTAATGGGAGGCAGCGGCGCCGACACCATCGTACTAACCGGCTCCAATGCAAGCCTGGTCGACGGTGGCGGCGGCTTGAACTTCATCACCGGAAATGTCGGAGCAAACGAGTTCGTCTTCGATCAGGACAGTGCTGGCAATACAATCAAGATCAAGAACTTCAACAGCGGGAAAGGCGACACGATCGCACTTGACACCACCGGTAGTGGCATCCTCGGCGGCAATACCTACAACGTGGGCAGCGGGGGACTGACGCCGAATGACCTTACAAGTGTGGCGGACAACACGGCCCTCCTCGCCACGACTCTTACCAACGGAGGCAAAGGCCAGTTCGCATACGAACTCGATACCGGTGGACTGTATTATAGCAGCAACGGAGTCTTCTCTGGCGGCGGCACATTGGTAGGTACTGTCACCACCGACGGCACCACACCTTGGACCTTCGACGCTACGAAATTCGTTCAGGTATAGCAGCGTGATCCGCTGATGATGCCAAGTCGGGACGCCAAGGAGCATACTGGGAAAGCGGCACCGACAGGTGCCGCTACTGCACTCGCCGCTCCGTACCGCCGCAGTTTGGCATTAGCAGAGTCGGCGGCCCAATCAGCACTCCTGCGTGAGCCGGTCGACCGATCTACAGCGCGCCAACTCGGCCTCACCGCCTACCGCGCAGGACGGCACGCCGAAGCTCTGGCCTTGCTGCGCACTGTGTGCGAGGACGCCGGCGATCATTCCAATCTCGGTATCGTGCTGCACGCTCTCGGGCGCAACGACGAAGCGGAAGCAGCCTATCGGAAGGCTATCGCACTCGATGCCGGCCTCGCCGCAGCGCACTACAACCTCGCCACGCTCCTGCATGAACATTTGCGAAATACCGAAGCGACCACCGAATTTCGCATCGCGCTCGAGCTCCGCCCCGACTATGCCGATGCCTGGACCGGGTTAGGGCATTCGCTGCACCGTCAAGGGCAACTAGCGGATGCGGTAATTGCATTCCGCAATGCCGTGCGGTACTCACCCTCCAACGCCGAGGCTCATAACAACTTAGGCACGTTGCTGTTTGCGTTGGAGAAAAATGAGGAAGCGCGCGTCGAACTGCACCAGGCGCTCACCTTGGATCCGGCTTTGGCAATGGCGCATGGCAATCTTGGCGCACTGTATGCACGTTGCGGCTGTCCTGTGGCAGCCGAAGCCGCATGTCGTGCTGCAATAGCTCTCGCTCCTGGCGAACATCGCTGGCTGACCAATCTTGGCGTGGCTCTCGCTGCGCAAGGGCGGCACGACGAGGCCGAGACGTGCTACAGGCATGCGCTGGCGCTACGGCCCGATTATGCGACTGGCCATGGCAATCTGTTATTCGCACTCAACTATCGCACCAACATATCGCCCGAGGCCATCTTCGCCGAGTATCAGAACTGGGACCAGCGTCACGCGCGTCACCTGGCACCCGCCGCGTCGTCATACATCCAGGACCGCGCACCGGCGCGCCGTTTGCGTGTGGGCTACGTCTCGGCTGATTTCCGACAGCACGCCGTAGCGCTGTTCGCCGAACCATTGCTCGCGGCACACGACCACAAGAACGTCGAAATCTACTGTTATGCCGGCGTCGCGGCGGTGGACGCCGCTACAGCGCGGTTCCGTTCACTCGCAGATCACTGGCGAGATACGCTTGGCCTGGACGATGAACAGCTTGCGCGTGTGATCCAAGCGGATCAGATCGACGTACTCGTCGACCTTGCGGGGCACAGCGCCGGCAACCGACTCCTGACATTCGCGCGCAGACCGGCACCGGTGCAGATCGCGTACCTGCTGGGACATGGCTACACAACCGGTCTCACCGCCATGGACGCGTTTCTCGCGGACACCTACCTGGCTCCCGATGGCGCAGATGCGCTGTTCAGTGAACGACTGGTGCGGCTGTCCCGTATTCCGCTCGCCTATGCGCCGCCTGATGGCATGCCGCAGGTCGCCCCACTACCGGCGCTGGCCAAGGGCTACGTGACGTTCGGCCATTTTGGCAGGTCGGAACGGCTGAATGACACGGTCATCGACACCTGGGCGCGAATTCTGCACGCAGTGCCGCGATCACGACTGGTCCTCAACAACCGGCCATTTCAGGAAGCCGAATTCCGCAGCCAGGTGCTGGCGCGTTTCGCCAGCCACGGCATTACCGCCGATCGGCTCGACCTGATCTACTCCACCCCGCAGCAGAAAGTGTGGGAGGCCTATGGCGATATCGATATTGCGCTCGATCCATTCCCGCACAACGCCGGCACCACAACCATCGAGGCGCTTTGGCAGGGAGTACCAGTCGTCTCGCTGGCAGGTCGCCCCACAGTCGGTCGATTTGGCGCCAGCATCCTGCATGCGATCGGGCTCGACGACTGGGTAACCACCTCGATCGACGACTATGTGGCGCGCGCCATCGCCGCGGCCTCCGATCTGGCGGCGCTGACGCAACTGCGCCGTGAACTGCGTCAACGCTTTGCCGACTCACCGCTGCGCGACGCGGACGGTCTCGCCCGCGCCATCGAAGCCACCTACCGTGCGCTATGGGAGGTGTGGTGCGATGGCGACATCCCTCGACTGCATCGCCTTTATACCGAGGGTGACATGGCCGGCGCCGAACAACTTGCGGATCGCATGCTGCAACGCGACCATGCCGATACCGAGGCGCATCACGTTCTGGGGCTGCTGGACTATCGCAAACAGCGCTTCAGGCAGGCCGACGGCCATTTCCAGGCTGCGATTGCACGCGCGCCCGACAGAGCAGAACTACATGCGAACCATGCCGCTGTCCTGCGCTCACTAGGGCGACTGCAGGACGCAGAATCCGCCGCGCGCACCTCACTGGCGCTGGACCAGCAGCAGGTCGGTGCACACAACAACCTGGGCAACATTCTGCGTGACTGCGGCCGATACGACGACAGTGCCGCTTGTTATCGCATGGCTGTGCAGTTGGTACCAGGCTTCACCGACGCTTGGGTCAATCTGGCCTGGGTTCTGGCGTTGGCAGGCCATGCGCGGCAGGCGGAACAGGCCGCGCACGAGGCAATAGCCCGCGCTCCCCACAACGCCGATGCGCACAACAATCTGGGCCTGGCATTGATGCGCCAGGGCCGCCTGGCCGAAGCCGAGGCTACGCTCCGCCAGGCACTGGCATTGCGGCCGGATTTCGCCTTGCCGCACAGCAATATCCTGTTCTGCCTCAACTATCGCCCCGAATTATCCGCGGAGGCGATCTTTGCCGAGTACCAACAGTGGGACCGCCAGCACGCCCAGCCACTGATGCCCGCGGAACCATCATTCGATCTCGATCGGACGCCGGGGAGGAGACTTCGCGTCGGCTACGTCTCGCCGGATTTCCGCCAGCACGCAGTCGCGTTGTTCGCCGAACCTCTGCTGGCAGCGCACGATCGGTCGTCGCTGGAGCTGTATTGCTATGCCGAAGTCCCCGCCCCCGATGCGGTCACCGATCGGTTCCGCGCACTTGCCGATCATTGGCGCAGCACGGTTGGCTTGAGCGATGTCGACGTCGCCGAACTCATCCGCCGCGACCGCATCGACATTCTGGTTGACCTGGCAGGCCACACTGCCAGCAACCGGTTACTCGTCTTTGCGCGCAAGCCGGCACCAGTGCAGGTGGCATATCTACTCGGCCACGGCTACAGCAGCGGACTGTCCGCCATGGATGCATTTCTGGCTGACGCCGCGTTGGTGCCCGCAGGCTCGGACGCGGTATTCAGTGAAAGCCTGATTCGGCTGTCGCGAATTCCGCTGGCTTATGCTCCACCGCCGGACATGCCGGATGTCGCGGCTTTGCCGGCCCTCACCAACGGCTACATCACATTTGGATATTTCGGTAGAACGGTCCGGTTGAACGACGCCGTGGTAGCCGCATGGTCCCGCATTCTGCATGCCGTGCCGAACTCGCGGCTGCTGTTGAACAGTTCACCGTTCGGCGAGACAGCCGGACGCGAGCAGATGGCAGCTCGCTTCGCCAGCCAGGGCATCGAGTCGACCCGGGTGGAAATGGTGTACACCTCACCACAACCCAGAACCTGGGCTGCGTATGGCCAGATCGACATTGCTCTCGACCCGTTCCCGCACAACGCCGGCACCACCACCATCGAGGCGCTGTGGCAGGGTGTGCCAGTGGTATCACTCGCTGGACGACCTACCGTCGGGCGGTTCGGCGCCGCAATCCTGCACGCTGTTGGATTGGATGACTGGGTAACGGCCGATGTCGCCAGCTACATCGCGCGCGCCGTCGCCGCGGCCGCTGATCCTGTCGTGCTGGCGCAACTGCGTGCGACGTTGCGGTCGCGCTTCGCCGCCTCTCCGTTGTGCGATGCAGTCGGATTGGCACGCGAGGTGGAAAGCGCCTTTCGCGACCTGTGGGATGCATGGCGCGAGAGCAATGCAACGCGACTGCGACGCCTGTACCAGGCCGGCGAGCTGGACGCTGCCCGCAAACTCGCCGAACGCATGCTCGCGCGCAACCCCACAGATGAATTCGCGCTGCACGTACTTGGTCTGCTGCAATTCGGTTCCGGTGACGCGACAACAGCCGCTGCATCGCTGCAACGCTCGCTGCAAATCAAACCCGATGCATCGGTCTATTCTGACCTCGGCGTGATACTGCGTAAGCAGGGGCGCTACGCCGAAGCCGAAGCAGCCTATCGGCGCGCGCTGGAACTCGATCCATCACTGGTGCCGGCGCTGGGCAATCTAGGCAATGTGCTGCTCGATCAGCACCGACCGGAGGCGGCGGAGTCAGTGCTGGCCGAGGCGGTCAGCCGTGCACCGGACCAACCGTGGCTGCTGCGCAACCTTGCGCTGAGCCTATCGGCCCTCGGTGCTGCGGATCGCGCCGAAACATTTCTGCGCCAAGCGTTGGCCATTGCACCGCAGGATGCCGAAGTGCACGAGACCCTCGGCGCCTTGCTTGGCCAGAGCGGTAGGCCGATCGAGGCAGAAGCCCATCACCGTGCCGCGCTGCCAGGACTGAAAGAGCGTCATCGTGGCCTGAGCAACCTGGCGATCGCACTGCAAGTACAGGGCAGACATGCCGAGGCCGAGCAATGCTACTGCGAGGCGATGGCTGCACGGCCCGACTATGCGATCGGTCACGGCAACCTGCTGTTCGCGCTGAATTATCGCACCGATCTGTCCGGCGAAGCGATCTTCGCGGAATACCGCAACTGGAACCGCCAACATGCCGCGCATCTGGCACCGGCGGAGCCACGCTTCGCGGTGGACCGTTCGGCAGAACGGCGGCTGCGGGTCGGCTATGTTTCGGCTGATTTTCGTCAACATTCCGCAGCGTTATTTGCCGAACCGCTGCTGGCGGCCCACGATCACGTGGCGATTGAAGTGTACTGCTATGCTGAAGTTGCTGTCCCCGATGCCATCACCGACCGATTCCGCAACCTCGCCGACAAATGGCGCAGCACTGTGGGTCTAAGCGACTCTGCGATGGCTGATCTCATCCGACAAGATCGCATCGACGTGCTGGTGGACCTCGGTGGTCACACGGCCGGCAATCGGTTGCTGGTGTTCGCGCGCAAGCCCGCGCCGATACAGGTGGCATATCTGCTTGGACACGGCTACACCTCGGGCCTCTCGGCGATGGATGCGTTCCTGGCCGATGCCGTCCTGGCACCACCCGGGGCGGAGACCCTGTTCAGCGAGCACATCATGCGCCTGCCTCGCATTCCGCTTGCCTATGCATCACCGGATGGCATGCCGCCAGTCGGGCCGCTCCCCGCACTACACAACGGCTACATCACCTTCGGACACTTTGGCCGTCCGGAACGGCTGAACCAGGATGTCATCGCCACGTGGTCGCATATACTGCGCGATGTGCCCGGGGCGCGACTGGTACTGAACAGCCGGCCATTCCAGGAAGCGGCGTTCGGCGATCTGTTTGCCGCCCGCTTTGCCGCGCACGGCATAGAACGTGAACGCCTCGATCTGATCTGCACCGAGCCCCAGTACGCAACCTGGACGGCATATGGCACGATCGATATCGCCCTCGATCCGTTCCCGCACAACGCCGGCACCACGACCATCGAGGCGTTGTGGCAAGGGGTTCCGGTGGTTTCTCTAGCCGGACGGCCGAGTGTTGGTCGCTTCGGCGCCATGATCCTGCACGCCGTGGACCTGGATGACTGGGTACGACCCGATGTCCCAGGCTACGTTGCGCGGTGCGTCGCAGCGGCCAACGATCTCCCCGCGCTGAACAAATTACGTGCCAGGTTGCGCCCACAGATGGCAGCATCGCCGCTATGCGATGCGGCGGGATTGGCGCGCGCTGTCGAAACGGCCTACCGCACGCTATGGGATGAATGGCGTGGCACCGCCGAACGGCAGGCCGCCTGACGTGCTGGACATCGCCGCCACCGCCCGCATTTCGCCGCTCGCCGACATCGAAGACTCTGTCCGCGGCAGCCGCATTGTGGTCGAAGACGATGTGGTCATCGATGCGTTCGTCAAGCTCAAGGCCTCTGGCGGCTCGGGCGATGTGGTGATCGGCCGCGGCACGGTTATCAATTCGGGCTGTGTGCTGTATACCGGCAACGGCATCACCATCGGCCGCAACGTGCTGATCGCGGCAAACTGCACGCTGGCGCCGACCAATCACGCATTCGCTGACCCCGACAGGCCGATCCGCGAGCAGGGGTTTCAACCCAGCCGCGGTGGAATCGTGATTGGCGACGACGTGTGGATCGGCGCGAATTGCGTGCTACTGGACGGCACCACGATCGGCAATGGCAGTGTGATCGGCGCTGCATCGCTGCTCCGCGGTACATTGCCGGCATTTTGCCTGGCGGTCGGCCGTCCCGCGGTGGTGCGCGGCTGGCGTGGCCGGCAACGCTAAATTTACCTGGACGGCGTATTGAGGGCACAGGTAACTCGCATCGGTATGCATCGCTGTGTCCTCCAGCAATCCATCATTTACCATCCTCGGCGCCGGTGGCTTCATCGGTGCGGCACTCGTCGCCTGGCTCGACAGCCATGATCACGTCGTCCATGCCGTGACGCGTGCCTCGCTGCCCGCCCTGTTCCTTGCGCGCAAGCCGGCTGGCCATGTCATCGATTGTGTCGGACTGACCGGCGATTTTCGCAGTCGCCCACTCGATACCGCGGATGCGCATGTCGGCTTGGTGGCACGCTGCCTCTCCAAGCTGCGGTTCCAGTCATTCCTGCTGCTCTCCTCCACACGCGTCTATTGCCGCGCCAGTGCCACGCAGGAAGACACTGCGCTGCCCACCCTGCCTGCCGACCCGTCCGACCTCTATAATGTGACAAAGCTTGCCGGCGAGGCACTGTGCCTGGCCCATCGGCGCCCGGATATTCGTGTCGTGCGATTGTCGAACGTCTATGGCGCCGGCATGCCGGCCGAGACGTTCCTGGGGCAGGTCCTGCGCGAAGGTCGCAGCAACGGCGAGGTGCTGTTCCGCCAGAGCGCCGCCTCCTGCAAGGATTATGTCAGCGTATCCGCCGTCGTCCGGTTGTTACCCGCGATTGCCGCCGGGGCACGTCACCGCATCTACAACCTCGCTGCCGGCAACAACACCAGCCACGCCGCGATCGCCGACCGGCTGGCGGAGCTGACCGGTTGGCGCACCAATTTCGATGCCGACGCACCCACCTTGCGGCATCTGCCGATCGATACCACGCGGCTCGATGCCGAGTTCGGCCCGACCTCGAGCAACCTTGCGGCGGATCTGCCGAACCTGCTGGCCATTGCACAGGAATACCAATGCTCACAATCGATGAGGCACATAGCCGCGTAGTCGTCCAGCATGCAGACGGCACGGCGGAAGAACACAGTTTCGACACGCCGGAGGCGTTCGAGGCAGTGTCCGCCGCGTGGCTCCGTTGCGGCTGGGATGCAAAATACGTCTACGGCTTCACCTGGCTGGGCCGACCGGTGATCCAGTTGCCCGAGGACATGATCCGCATGCAGGAGGTGATCTGGCACCTGCGTCCCGATGTGATCGTGGAAACCGGCGTCGCCCATGGCGGCTCGTTGGTGTTCTACGCCAGCCTGTTCGAGGCAATGAAGCATGGCCGCGTGATCGGCATCGACGTCGACATTCGTAAGCACAACCGCACCGCCATCGAAGCACACCCGCTCGCCGCACGCATCACGCTGGTCGAAGGCAATTCCACCGCGCCGGACACGCTGGCAACCGTGCGTCAATGCATAGCGCCGGATGAACATGTGTTGGTCGTGCTCGATTCCAATCACAGCCGCGCGCATGTCGAGGCCGAGCTGGACCAGTATTCGCCGCTGGTATCGTCCGGTTCATACATTATCGCCTGCGATGGTATCATGGCGCAGCTCGCCGGTGCCCCACGCACGGCGCCCGACTGGTCCTGGAACAATCCGATCGCCGCGGTCGATGCCTTCCTGGCACGCAACTCCGACTTCGTGCTGGAGGAACCCGCCTTCCTGTTCAACGAAGGCACGGTCAGAAACCGGGTCACCTATTGGCCGAAAAGCTTCCTCAAGCGGCGCTGATCGGGACACTGCGATGAAAGCGGTGATCCTCGCCGGCGGACTCGGCACGCGCATCTCCGAGGAGTTGCACATGCGGCCAAAGCCGATGATAGAGATCGGCGGCCGGCCGATTCTCTGGCACGTCATGAACATCTACACGACGCATGGCGTGACCGACTTCATCATCTGCCTCGGCTATCGCGGCTACATGATCAAGGAGTATTTTGCCAATTATGTGCTGCACGAATCAGATGTGACGGTGGACGAGAGGACCCGCGAGATCATCTACCACACGAACTATGCCGAGCCCTGGCGCGTGACCATGGTGGACACCGGCCTCGACACCATGACCGGCGGACGACTGAAGCGCGTCGGGCGTTATCTGAATCCGAATGAAAGTTTCTGCATGACCTATGGCGACGGCGTGGCCGATATCGACATCGGCGCGCTGATCGCGTTTCACGCGCAACACGGCAAGCTCGCCACCATCACCGCGGTGACGCCGCCCGGCCGTTACGGGGCGCTGCTGCTGCAGGATGACCGGGTGGAGCGATTCAGCGAAAAGCCGCCCGGCGACAATGCGCTGATCAATGGCGGGTTCTTCGTGCTGCATCCCGAGGTGCTGGATCGCATTGCGGGCGACGAAACGCCCTGGGAGACCGAACCGCTCGAAAGCCTGGCGCGGGACGGCGAGCTGCGCGCGTTTCGGCATGCCGGATTCTGGCAACCGATGGATACGCTGCGCGACAAGACCACGCTCGAGACGCTATGGTCATCCGGCGGGGCACCCTGGAAGGTCTGGTAGGCTTGTAACGAGTTCCGGCGGCGTGGGAACGCCGCACGTCCATCCGCGTTCCACCACGAGCGGCATCAATTTCCCGCACCCGTGTGGGCGACGATGCGTCAATCCCGAAGTTCACGGAGGGACAATGACGAGAGGAACCAGTTTGCTGCTCGGGCTCGTGGTCTGCGCCGCGTTGCCCGGCGCTGCCGCCGCGCAGAATCCGCAGCCGGCACCACCGCACGTGACCCAGGCACCGGTTGCGCCGCCCAATGCGTCGCAGCCTCCACCGGAGCAGATCGCACCCGGCAGCAGCCTGCCGCCAAGCAGCGGCACGCAAAATCTGAGCGACCGGCTGGCAGCACAGGAAGGCACGTTGAAGCCGCCCGTGGTGGACCCAGGCATCCAGGCACCGTTGCCCTCGCACTCACAGGGCACCATGCCGGTGATACCGCCACCGGGTACGCCCGGCGGAAATCAGGCCGTCGTACCAAAATAATCACTCGGTGCCCGGTCGCGCCCTCTTCGCGAGCCGCTCGATCGAGACAATGACCAGGCCGAACATCATCAGGACGCAGCCAGCCTGGATGATCGACGAGATCCACACGGCGCTGACTGCCGATGTGCCAAGGTGCGTATCAGGGTTTGACATCCCAATGTTGACCGCTGCGTGGCTTCCGCACCCCAGCAAAGCGTCCCGTGTTGCTTCCTGCCACCAATCATGAATCCGGATCGTGCCCGCGCGGAGACGATATACGGATGTTGACCGCCATTGTGGGGCACCCGACCGGTCAAGTTTTTGTTGGCCGCAAGCGCGGATTTTTGTTTTGATGAATGGAATGCCGCCACCCAGTGGGACCGCACGCCGAATTGCGGCCAACCGAGATGCCGATCGCAGTTCAGTGGAGCGGGTCGACCGCGATATAGCGCGCCGGCCGCGGCCCATCGCCACCGCATTGATACACGCCGGCACGTGCCAGCACAGCACGGTCTTCTTCGGAAAGCCGGGTGACCTCGCGCAGATGGTCCGTCCAGTTCTCCATCGACCACACTTCCATCCAACCCTCGGGATGCGCCACGTCCTCGTAGAGCTGCCAGAACAAGGCGCCGGCGCGGCCGCGGACTTTCCGGACCTCCGCCATCGCGGCGAGGAATGCCGGTCGCTGCAACTCCTCCACGCGATAGTGCACCGTCTCCATAACGCGACCGCGTGCCCGCCGCAGCAGCGGCACAAGCTCGGCGGCCGGCGCTTCCGGCACCGGCAGCGGGGGCTCCGCGGCAGCACGCTCTGTCCGGCCGAGTGAGAGGTCGATGGAATAACCGCGCACGATCCCCGCGAGGGCAAGACCGATAGCGGCAGCAACCAGCAACGTGTTGGACAGACCGATCTGGCCGCCGAGTACCCCCCAACCGAACGAGCCCGCGGTCAATGCGCCGTTCTGCGCCAACTGGTAGATCGCCAGCGACCGGGCGCGGACCCAGGGCGGGCAGACCAACTGCGCCGCCGCCTGGATGGTGGCATAGGCGGATGTCCATCCCACGCCGAACAGCAGCATGCCGAGTGCAGCCGGCAGCCAGTGGCGCGACAAACCGAGCAAGGCGATCCCGGTGCAGGAGAACAGCGTGCAGCAGATCACCGTCGTGCCGCGGTCGATGTGGCCTCGCACCATCGGCAGCAGCATCCCGGAGGTCACGCCGCCGATCCCCATCATGCCGAGGATCACACCGTACATCCCCGGGCCAAGCCCGAGATGTTGGCGCACCAGCAGCGGCAGCAGCGCCCACGGCGCCGAGGCAGGAACGGAATACGCGATGGTCCGCACCATCGCGTATTGCACCGCCGGTGTATTCCTCACGAAGCGGACTCCCGCGCGCATCGCCGACAGCAGATGTTCGCGCGGCAGTCCGGTGAAGCGGCGTCCGCGGTGCCAGGTGAATAGGGCGGTCAGCACGGCGATGATCGATACCGCATAGAGCGAAAACGCCAGGCTGGAGCCACCGAGCAGGATCAGGAAGCCGGCCAGCGCCGGCCCGACTGCGCGCGTCAGGTTGTAGCCGATGCCGTTCAGCGCGATCGCCTGCACGAGATCCTCGCGCGGCACCAATTCCGGCACGATCGCGCTCCAGGCCGGCGCTGTGAGGGCCGAGCCGATACCGATGCCAAAGGTCAACGCCAGCAGCCAGAAGGCGGTCATCGCGTGGGCCAGCGTCAGCGTGGCCAGGGCAATGGCGACCAGAATGGTCCAGAACTGCACGCCGATCAGGAACACCCGCCGATCAACGATGTCGGCCAGCGCCCCACCAGGCAGCGCGAGCAGGAACACCGGCATGATCGTGGCGGCCTGCACCATGGCCACGATGAGCGGTTGGGGCGCGAGGCTGGTCATCAGCCAGCCTGCGCCGGTGTTCTGCAGCCAGGTGCCAAGCCATGCCACGACGTTCGCCAGCCACAGGCCACGGAACGTCGCGTTGCGGAGAGGGATCAGGGCGGCAGGCAGGCGCATCGCCCCATCATAGCCAGATGGCGCGGAATTGCGCCGCCCCATTGTCGGAAAGTCAGTTCCCGCCGGCCGGGGTTGCACCTGTCAGGGAGACTGCAACGCGAATCCGGACGGTGCGGCCCGCCAGAATGGGCATCGCCGTCATACCCCAGTCTGCGCGTAGCAGTCGGCCCACCGCCACGACCTGATCCCCGCTCCAGGTCAGCGAGAGTTCGAACGGCCGGGTGACACCGTGCATGCCCAGCGTCCCACCTATCGCGCGTTCCTGGCAGGCCCCCGCATAAACCAGCGACGGAAAGCCGGCAGCGTCGAGGAATTCCGGTCCTGCGATCGTGTCGCGCAGCACTGGGTCTTGCGCGATCAGGCTTGCGACGTCGACGACGAGCTCCACGCGGCAGGCAGCATGATTGTCGGGATCGTAGGTGAGCGAGCCCGTGAACCGGGTGAAGCTGCCATCGATCGGCAGCAACCCAAGCCCATAGGCGCGGAAACCGACCTCGGTTCCCGTTGGGCCAAGCACAATCCGCCGCGGTGCTGCCACGGCGGCCGTCGCGCAGCAAACCAGGCATATGCAACACAGCAGAGACGTAACGCGCATGCGGCGCAGATGGGTTCGTTAACAGATTCGGCCAGAGGGGAGATCGAAGCGAATCTGCCGATGCAGGCGAACAGGCGCCATTACGCTTGCATTCATCATCTGATCCAGCCCGCTCACAGCGAACTTGTTAATGAATTGGATCGGGTGCATAGTGCGAGGCAGCCGGCTGGCTGAGAAATATCGCGCCACACGTCGAGGCGGATCACGTCCGAGGAGACGACACCATGCGCCGATACGGCTCGACCTCGATCGTTCCCTATGTGTTTGCGGTCCTCACCCTCCTGGCGGCGCATGGTGTTCGGGCTTCCACGATAACGCAGACGGCCGAGACAACTGGGCAAACTTTTAATGGCGGTGGGTTTGGCGGCTATTTTAACCAGTTCGACCCATCACTTGGGACGCTCAATGCGGTCACACTGAGTTTTTCAGGTTCCGTGTCCTATTACGCCAGCTTTACTTTAGACCCATCGGTCGACCCGTCACTATGCGGCGTTTCCATCGATTGCGGGACCAACTTTAATTTCAGCACCGGATATGAATTTGATGCGCCTGGTTTCCCGATTGCCGAGTTCCCTAAGCCGGCGGAGCCGGAACCAATAGGTCTGGTGTAGCCTTCCCTGCGGTTACCGCGCGGGGGCAGCATGAGCCAGTCACTGACGGAGCGCTACGACGATCGGATTGCCGGGATGCTGTCGTGCTACGACCGGCTGGTGATCACCGGGACGCTGCCCGTAGTGTGCTACGCCGCAGGAATGACCGGGTATCTCCATGCCAGTGGCATCCGCATCTTCGACTACCCGGACTTCGCCAAGACGCTGCGCGATCGGGTGCGCGAGCGTGCGGCGTCGCTGGCCGCCGAGGCTGGGGTCCGCATCGAGCACATCGCCAAGCCGCATGTCCGCAAGGAAGATGTTGTGGCGCGCGTGCTTGAGCGGCGTGGCGACCATCCCGGCCTGGTGCACGTCATCTCGGCCATGGAAGCCTGCGACGCCTACAAGCCCTGGCACGACAAGCAGACGCATAAGACCTACATCCGGCCGGACAGCGGCAAATGCCTGCACTACTACTTCTATTTCCAGGACGCCAAATTCGGGCTGGTCTATCTGCGCGTGCCGACCTGGGCGCCGTTCCGCCTGCAATTCTACTGCAACGGCCATAGCTGGCTGGCGCGCAGGCTGGCCGCGCAGGGCATCGGCTACACCATGGCCGACAACGCTTTCGTGCGGATCGACGACTGGGGCCGCGCCCAGCAACTGGCCGACAGTCTCTCCCCCGATCAATTGCACCGTACCCTGGATCGCTACGCCGCGCTGTGCTGCCCGGTGTCGGAGGTATTCGGGCAAACCTACCACTGGAGCCTGATGCAGGTGGAATACGCCACCGACCTGGCGTTCCAGTCCACCACAACGCTCGGCCCGCTCTATGAGCAACTGGTCCGCCAGTCGGTGCTGAGCGTGAAGGCCGAGCAGATCGCCACATTCCTCGGCCGGCAGATCACGCCATTGCTGGCCCAGGAGGTCGGCTCGCAGTTCTCCACCCGGATCGAGGGTACCTGCATCAAGCACCGCTTCGGCAAGTGCTCGATCAAGATGTACGACAAGCACGGCATCGTGCTGCGCATCGAGACCACGACCAACGATGTGTCGTTCTTCAAGCACCACCGCAAGGTGGAACACCGCCACGGCCCGGCGAGCCGGGAACTCGCACCAGTCAAGAAATCGATCTACAGCCTGATCGACCTGCGTGAGATACTGCTCGGCTGTAACCGACGCTACATCGCCCACCTGTCCGCGCTGGATGACTTCTCCGCCGGCATCCGGGCGCTTGCGCGGCTGACCAAGCCGCATGCGGTGGACGGCAAGACGGTCCAAGGGATCAACTTCTTTGCCCCGGTGGACAAGGCCCTGTTGCACGCCTTGCAGAACCCGAAGGTCAACATTGCCGGCATCCGCCGGGGCGAGTTGTTGCCCGACCTCGGCATGCTGTCGCCAACCAGACTGTCGCGGCAACTGCGCCGGCTGCTGGACCTCGGGGTGATCAAACGCGCCACTGGAACCTACCGCTACTACCTCACCAAAGCCGGACGCGCCGCGACCGCAGCGGCGGAATGGCTTGCCGAGGCGGTGGTCATTCCGGCTATGATTTGATGGGATTTCGCAGAGCATACGATTCAACGCAGGACGCGAGAAGAGTCGGGTGGTAAGGGACTACGCTTTTCCCCAGACATGGCTGTGGAAAAGTGGCCCCTGCGGGGCAGTTCCGCCGCGTCAAATGCCTTGCCACTGGCCAATGTGCCGTCGGTAGTCGGTATGCTCGTCTCGGATAGACATCGGAGTTCGGCAGTACGCCGAGGGAGCGGGCCATGACCGACGGACTGAGCGAGCTCTATCAAGAGCTGCTGAGCGGCAGCTACGATTGCGTGGACCGCATCGTTCTGAACGCTTACTTCGGGATGGGTCATAGCCCTGGTGGTTTCCGCGTGTGGTGGCGGGCGCTCACTGGATCAGACGACACTCTGGACAACGCCCATCTGATGCGGTTGGCCGGCCGGTTCAGCCGGCGCGTGCGAGGCTACGCCAAAGCGCACGACATCCCGGTAATCGATTGTGTGGCAGGAGAGCGCAAGCATGACGTGGCCGACGATTATCTGGCCAAGACAGCGGTGATCGAGGGCTTGTTTCTGGTCCTGGTCGGTCGAGCCCAGGCACCGGTGTGGCACGTCGAGTCGAATTACCACCTTGAGCGGAAGAAGCCTTATGTGAACCACTACTCGTTTCATATTCTCGACCGTGATTGGGGGCATGTCACCATCAAGATCAGCGGGCACCCACCGTTCCCTGCCCAGGTGATCTTGAACGGCCATGAATACGTCGCCTGCCAGGCGCGCAAGGCGGGCATCGGGTTCACCAAGGAAGGCAACTGTTTCACCGCCATCGGTGACACGTCCGGTTTCGCGAAGATCGCAGAGACCTTGTCCGAGCAACGGGCTATAGGGCGATTGAGTGAGGTCTGTGAGCGGTGGATTTACCGCTGCTGCTTGTGCTTTGCGCTCGACTTTGAGGAGCAGAAACGCAGCGGGTTCCGTTATCACTTCTCCAACTATCAAATGGAGTACAGCCGAAACCTGATATTCCTGGTTGGCGGACGCATGGAGCAAGTCTTCCAAGCCCTGATCGATCGTAGCCGGGCGCCGTTGGACCTGAAGACGATAAAGACCATCCTCGGCGACAAGGGCCGGCCGAAATACCGTCCACGCAACATGCGGGCGGCCGAATGGGGAGTCGCGGTCGAGAGACCTACGTATGATCTGACGGTCTTCAAGCTGCATTGCGGCAAGCTGGCGTTGAAGATCTATTCAAAAGGCGAACGCGTACTTCGCATTGAGGCTGTAGCTCACAATATCCGGGAGTTCCGCTGCGGGCGCTTACTGGATAACTTCCCCGAAATCGTCCGCCGATTGAAGGGCATGCTCGAGCAATTCATGGAGGCGCTGAGTTGCATCGATCAATGCTTCGTCGGCGATGAGATGCTCGAGCGTCTGCCGTTGCCGTCACGGGTTGGTAAAACCGTGGTCGGGGGAATCGATCTCAACAAGCCGCGCCTGCGTCACGTCGCTGAGGCTGTCATCGCGTTGTCAGCCTCAGCTGATGGCTTCACCGCCTCGGCACTGGCCGATCAGGTCCGCGCGTTCCGCAATCACAGCGCACCGCTCTACGGCCCCCGCCAGGCCGCGTATGATCTGAAGAAACTCCGCGGCAAACAGATCGTCCAGCGGATCGGCGCGACGCGTCGCTACGAGGCGATGCCGTCCGGTCTGCGCGCTATCACGGCCCTACTCGTGCTCCGAGAGAAAGCCCTCAAGCCACTCCTCGCGGCCGCTCAAGACATCAGCCCCACCCGAGGAGGACAAAACCCGCGCGCCATCGATCGCCACTACCAGGACCTGCAACTCGCCATGAACGGCGTCTTTCGCGAACTCGGCATCGCTGCCTGACCATCGACAAATTTTTTGTCGGGCTTCGCCCTTAAGCGCCTAATTCCGCCCCCTTTTTCGCTGAAGCAAACTTCTACGGCTCTCTTGACGTGGGTACACCAGATGCTGCCTCAGGTCCAATTCCGATCAGCTTCGAAGGCAATCCCGATAGCGTAGCCGGCTATATCGGCAGCGGCGACATCTTGATCGACGGCATGATTTCAGAAGACTCGGATTTTTGTGGATTTGGCGACGGGAGCTTCCCCCCGCCTGACAATGGCACATGCACCCTGTTTGACAACCTCGATTTGCTGACGGCGCTTACATATGATTTCGCACCCATCCCCGAACCGCCCTCACTCTGGGTCTTTGTCACGTCGGTGTTGATCATCGGTGGCTTCGGGGCCCTGACCACCTGGCGCACAGCCGGGACTATCCAGCGAAGCTGAATAGCGGCCTCAACCGCTCGCTCGCCCAACAGTCATTACCGTTGCATTCACCAACCGGGGATAGACTGCTCGCTCCTGCAACATCCGCGGCCGACGTGTCCTGAACGCACTTCTCCAAGCTGCCACCATCGCACGCGTGCGCACCTTTGCCTTCGCCGGGATCGAAGCAGTGCCGGTTGAGGTGCAGGTGCAGATTTCCGGTGGCACGCCGGCACTGCTTGTGGTCGGCCTGCCCGACAAGGCTGTGGGCGAGGCCCGCGAGCGGATGCGCGCCGCGCTCAGTGCCATGGGCCTGGCACTCCCGCCACGACGCATCCTGATCAATTTGGCGCCGGCCGATCTGCTGAAGGAGGGCAGCCATTTCGACCTGCCGATCGCGCTGGGGGTGCTGGCGGCAATGGAAGTGGTGCCGCGCGAGGACCTCTACAGCTATGCCGCGCTTGGCGAACTGTCGCTGGACGGGACGCTGAACCCGGTGGCCGGCGTGCTGCCGGCGGCGATCGGCGCCTCGACGCTCGACCTTGGACTGATCTGCCCGGCCAGCCAGGGCGGCGAAGCGGCGTGGGCCGGGCGGATCGAGGTGCTGGCCGCCACCAACCTGCTCGCGCTGATCAACCATTTTCGCGGCACTCAGGTGCTGACCCCACCGGAGACCGCAGGCATAGCGGAAGTCGGCCGCGGCCCCGACCTCTCCGATGTGAAGGGCATGGAGACCGCCAAGCGCGCGGTCGAGATCGCCGCCGCCGGCGGGCACAATCTGCTGATGATCGGCTCGCCAGGCTCCGGCAAGTCGATGCTGGCGGCGCGGCTGCCCGGCCTGCTGCCCGACCTGGAGCCGAAACAGGCGCTGGAGGTCAGCATGATCCACAGCGTCGCCGGGATCCTCGAAGGCGGACGGCTGGTGATGCGCCCGCCGTTCCGCGAACCGCATCATTCGGCTTCGCAGGCCGCGCTCACTGGCGGCGGCCAGCGAGCCAGGCCCGGCGAAGTCAGCCTGGCACACCGCGGCGTGCTGTTTCTGGATGAGTTGCCTGAGTTTCCCAAGCAGACACTGGAATCGCTGCGCCAGCCGATGGAGTTCGGGCCGCACCACCGTGGCCCGCGCCGCTGCGCACATCACCTATCCGGCGCGCTTTCAGTTGATCGCGGCGATGAACCCCTGCCGCTGCGGCTATCTAGGCGACGCCTCGCGTGAATGTGGCAGAGCGCCACGCTGCGGCGAGGACTATCAGAACCGCATCAGCGGCCCGGTGCTCGACCGCATCGACCTGACCGTGGAGGTGCAACCGGCATCGGCCGCCGAACTGGCACGTGCTCCGACCGGAGAGAAAAGCGCCGCGGTGGCGGCACGAGTCGCACATGCCCGATCGGCTCAGCGCGCGCGCTACGGCGAGGACGGTCCGGTCAGCAACGCGGAGGCTGACAGCCGGGAGGTGCAGTTGGTGCCGGAGGCGCAGGCGCTCGTCGGGCAGGCGATGGACAAGCTGCGCCTCTCGCCGCGCGGCTACACCCGCGTGTTGCGCGTGGCGCGCACAATCGCAGATCTTGCCGGCGCGCCGAATGTGCAACGGCCGCATGTCGCGGAGGCCTTGGCGTTCCGCCACCGCATGCCGGGCCGCAAATTCTGACCGCTAGGCTTCCTGCCGGAACGCATCAGCGATGCGCCGTACGGCCCCCCCGGCATCCACCAGCAGCAGATCGAAGCGAACCCCGTTGGCACCCCACGCAGGATGCGCTGCCAGCACGATCTCGGCCGCTCCCAACAATCGGGCTCGCTGGCGCGACGACAATGCCGCCGCCGCGTCGGCCAACGTCGGGCGCGACTTTACCTCGATGATCGCGAGCAGACCGTCTTTTTCTGCCACGGCGTCGATCTCACCGGCTTCGGTCCGCAGCCGTTGCCCGAGGACCGTCCATCCATCGCGCCGCAGCGCCGCGCAGGCAGCCGTTTCCGCCGCGATCCCCAAGGCGTAGGCGCGACTTCCTTTGCTATGCGGAGCCGACATTAGTCACGACTTACAGCACGGCGGCTAACACCCGATGAACGTCCCGCCGTCTGCCGCATGGCGGGAATGCGGCCGCGCCACATATGGGGCGTTTGTGCGTCACCGACCACATGCTACAGGACACCCATCAGTTGTCAGTGGTCAGGTCCATGAACGAACAGCGTCCCGCCGCCAGCCTCCAGCGGTTCTTCGGCGCCCCGCTGGCCGAGACCGACCCGGAACTGGCCGCCGCGCTCAGCGCCGAACTCGCCCGCCAGCAGGATGGGATCGAGCTGATCGCCAGCGAGAATGTCGTCTCTGCCGCCGTGCTGGAAGCGCAGGGTTCGGTACTGACCAATAAATACGCCGAGGGCTATCCCGGCCGGCGCTACTACGGCGGCTGCGTGTATGTCGATGTGGCCGAACAGCTTGCCATAGACCGGGCGAAGCTGCTGTTCTCCTGCGAGTTTGCCAACGTGCAGCCGCATTCGGGAGCGCAGGCAAATCAGGCGGTGTTCCTGGCGCTGTTGCAGCCGGGCGACACGATCCTTGGCATGAGCCTCGCCGCCGGCGGCCATCTGACCCACGGAGCCGCGCCGAATCTATCCGGCAAATGGTTCCATGCGGTGCAGTACGGCGTGCGCAAGGATGACGGGCTGCTGGACTACGAGGAGTTGGAACGACTGGCGCGGACCGAAAAGCCCCGCCTGATCATCGCCGGCGGCTCCGCCTATCCGCGCTTCATCGACTTCGCCCGTATTCGCCGCGTCGCGGACGAACTGGGCGCGTATCTCATGATCGACATGGCGCATTTCGCCGGCCTGGTCGCCGCCGATCTGTTCCCCAGCCCGCTCCCTCACGCCCACGTGGTCACGACGACCACGCACAAGACGCTGCGTGGGCCACGCGGCGGCATGATCCTGGCCAACGATCCGGATATCGGCCGCAAGATCAACTCCGCGGTATTTCCCGGCCTGCAAGGCGGACCGCTGATGCATGTCATCGCCGGCAAGGCGGCCGCCTTCGCCGAAGCCTTGCGCCCTGAATTCCGCAGCTACCAGAAGGCAGTGGTGGAGAATGCCAAGGTGTTGGCCGAAACACTCGTCCAGCAAGGCGTGGCCATCGTCACCGGGGGCACCGACTGCCATCTGATGCTGGCTGATCTCCGTCCCAAGCGGGTCACCGGCAAGGCGGCCGAGGCCAGCCTGGAGCGCGCCCACATCACCGCCAACAAGAACGCCATCCCGTTCGACCCCGAGAAACCGACGATCACCTCTGGCGTCCGCCTGGGCTCCCCCGCCGCCACCTCGCGCGGCTTCGGCACCGCGGAATTCCGCGATATTGGCCTGATGATCAACGAAGTGCTGGAAGGACTGTCGCACTCCAACGACGGTTCCAACGCCGTGGCGGAAGCCGCGGTCGGTGCCCGGGTGCAGGCGCTGTGCGCCCGCTTTCCGATGTACCGCACACGGTAGCCCGCGATGCGCTGCCCGTTCTGCGGACACGAGGATACCCAGGTAAAGGACAGCCGCCCCAGCGAGGATGGCGGTGCAATCCGCAGGCGCCGCTTCTGTGGCAACTGCGGCCAGCGCTTTACGACCATCGAGCGCACCCAGTTGCGCGAACTCACCGTGGTCAAGGCGGACAACCGGCGCGTGCCGTTCGACCGCGAGAAGCTGTCCCGCTCCATCCGCATCGCGCTGCGTAAACGGCCGATCCAGGAAGAACGCATCGAGCGTATCGTCAACGGCATCGTCCGCCAGCTCGAAGCCTCCGGTGAAAGCGACATCCCGTCGAAACAGATCGGCGAGCTGGTGATGGACACGCTGAAGGAACTGGACCCCGTCGCCTATGTCCGTTTCGCCAGCGTCTACCGCAATTTTCGCGAGGCCAAGGACTTCGAGGACTTCATCGGCCGGCTCACCGAGGCCACGTAGGTCGCGCAATGCCTGAGCCGTCACGCACCACGCAGGCCGAAGACATCGCCCATATGCGGTCTGCATTGGCGCTGGCTCGGCGCGGGGTCGGCAATACGTGGCCTAATCCTGCGGTGGGCTGCGTCATCGTGAAGGACGGCCGCGTGATCGCTCGCGCCGTGACAGCGCCTGGTGGCCGGCCGCATGCCGAGCCCGCCGCGCTGGACTTGGCGGGCAAGGCAGTGGGCGGGGCGACCGTCTACGTCACACTGGAGCCCTGCTGTCATTGGGGGCGCACGCCGCCCTGTACCGATGCTCTCGTCAACGCCGGCGTGGCTCGCGTGGTGATCGCCACCCGCGACCCCGATCCTCGCGTGGATGGTGCCGGCATCGCCAAGCTGCGCGCGGCCGGCGTCGAGGTGCAGGAAGGCGTATTGCGGGATGAAGCGGATGAGATCGCCGCCGGGTTCAGGACCCGCGTCCGGGAAGGACGTCCGCTGGTGACCTTGAAGCTCGCCTCGACCCTGGATGGCCGGATTGCCACGCGGGCCGGCGAAAGCCGCTGGATCACCGGCGAGGCTGCGCGCCGCGCTGCGCACGCACTGCGTGGCCGGCACGACGCGGTGATGGTCGGCGTCGGCACTGTGATGGCGGATAACCCGGCGCTGACCTGCCGCCTGCCCGGGTACCGCCCGACCCAGCTTGTTCGCGTCGTGGCCGACAGCCACCTTCGCACCCCGCTCAGCGCCACGCTGGCAGCTACCGCAGCCGAGACTCCAACCTGGATGCTGCTGCGCGACGGCGCCGATCGCGAGCGCCGGGACGCTTTCGCCGATCTCGGCATACGGCTGATCGAGGTGGCTGGCGCGGGAGTCGGCGTTGACCCGACAAAAGCCATGTCGGCGCTTGGCGATGCCGGCCTCACCCGCCTGCTGGTCGAGGGCGGTGCCCAACTGGCGGCCTCGCTGCTGCGCGCCGACCTCGTGGACCGCATCGCCTGGTTCCATGCACCCGCCGTGATGGGCGCCGATGCCTGGCCGGCGGTACAGGCGTTCGGCATAGACCGCCTTGATGCCATGCCGCGCTTCACCCGCATCTCCCAGACGCCGCTCGGCGAAGATATGCTGACCGAATTCACCAGGAAGGCCTGAATGTTCACCGGCATCGTCACGGCACTCGGCACGATCCGCAGTATCTCGCCCCTCGGCAGCGGCGAAGACATGCGGCTGGTGATCGCCGCCCCCTGGCCTGACACCGCCGCGATCGCCATAGGCGCCTCGATCGGTTGCTCCGGCTGCTGCCTGACCGCGGTCGAGTTCGGCCCCGACTGGTTCGCCGCCGATGCCTCGGCCGAAACGCTCAGCAAGACCACCCTCGGGCGCTGGCGGGTCGGCACGCGCGTCAATCTGGAACGCTCGCTCCGCATCGGCGATGAGCTTGGCGGTCACCTCGTCTCCGGTCATGTCGACGGTATCGGCGAGGCGCTTTCGGCCACCCCGGAACATGGTTCGACGCGGTGGACCTTCCGCGTCCCCCCTGCCCTCTCGCGTTTCATCGCAGTCAAGGGCAGCATTGCCGTGGATGGGGTGTCGTTGACGGTGAACGAGGTTACGGCCGATACCTTCGGGGTGAACGTCATTCCGCACACTGCCGCGGTGACCGGTTTCGGGTCGCTTCGGCCCAACGATGCGGTGAACATCGAAATCGACATGCTGGCCCGCTACGTCGCGCGGCTGGCGGAGTTCAAGTGATGCACGACATCAAGACCATCGAGCTCTCCAAGTATCTGTCCAGCGCGGATGAGCTGATCGAGGAAGCGCGCAACGGCCGTATGTTCATACTGGTGGACGACGAGGATCGGGAGAACGAGGGCGACCTCGTGGTACCGGCCCAGTTCGCCACACCCGACGCGATCAACTTCATGGCACGCCATGCCCGCGGCCTGGTCTGCCTTGCGCTCACCCGGCAGCGGGTCGATCAATTAGGCTTGCCGCTGATGAGTGCGCACAACGGCACGCGGCATCAGACCGCGTTCACCATATCGATTGAGGCGCGCGAGGGCGTCACCACGGGGATTTCCGCGCATGACCGCGCCCGCACCATCGCGGTGGCGATCAACCCCGAATGCGGTCGCGACGACATCGTAACCCCAGGCCACATCTTCCCGCTGATGGCCCGCCAGGGCGGCACGCTGGTGCGCGCCGGCCATACCGAGGCGTCGGTCGATATCGCACGCAAGGCCGGCCTATACCCGGCCGCTGTGATCTGCGAGATCATGAATGACGATGGCACCATGGCTCGGCTGCCCGATCTGGTGGCGTTCGCTCAGCGGCACAATCTCAAGCTCGGTTCAATCGCCGACCTGATCGCCCATCGCCGGCTCACCGAGCGGCTGGTGAAGCGTGTCGCCGATGGCAACTTTCAACATGTCGCCGGCGGCGACTGGCGCGCTGTGGTGTATGCCAATACGGTCGAATATCAGGAACACCTCGCCCTGGTGAAGGGCGACCTGAGCGGTGCGGAACCGGTGCTGGTGCGCATGCACGCGGTCGACCTGCTGGATGACATGACCGGCGGTCCGCACTGGATCGCCGTGCACAATGCCATGCACCTGATCAGTCGCGAGGGCCGTGGCGTCGTGGTGCTGATCCGCGAACACCGCAAGACTGCGCTCGCCGAGAGAGTGGGCCTGCTCGCGGCCAGTCCGCCTTCCGGCCCGCGAGGCGGCGAATTGCGCGACTACGGCATCGGCGCACAGATCCTGCTCGATCTCGGCGTGAAGGACATGATCCTGCTATCCAATCGCCGGCGCACGATCGTCGGCCTGGAGGGCTACGGGCTGAACATCGTGCAGCAGCGCGCGATCCCGAACATCGTCGGCGAAAGTTACGCCGGATGAGTACCGAGGATGCCCCGCTGCCGTCCGCACCGCGGATCGAGGGACCGCCTCCGCATCTTCTGTTGTTGCGTGCGCCGTACTACCGCACGGTGGTGGACGGACTGACCGACGGTGCGACGCGCATCCTGCGCGAAGCTTGCGCGACGTTCGAGCAACTGGATGTCGCCGGCGCGTTCGAGCTGCCGCAGGCGATCCGCATCGCCATGCGTGGCGCGCAGCGGTTCGACGGATTTGTCGCCCTCGGCTGCATCGTGCGCGGCGAGACCGACCACTACGAGTTCATCTGCCGCGCCACCATGGAAGGCCTGATGCAGATCGCTTTGCAGTTCGGTATCGCGCTCGGCACCGGGCTGCTGACCTGTGACACGATTGCCCAGGCCGAAGCGCGCTCCGGCCACGACGGGTTCAACAAGGGCGCGGAAGCCGCGGTGGCAGCGCTATTGCAGATTGATGCAGCACGACGCCTCGGCGCGGTGTGATGGGTCGGTCGCCCCGCAGGCCACGCACCGCCTCGCGCGTCGCCGCTGTGCAGGCGTTGTTCCAGAGCGAGCAGGGACAGGAAAACGCCGAAACAGTGATCGACCAGTTCGTCCGTCATCGGCTGGGTGAGCTGCCTGGCATGGGTGGCTTCGAGGATGGCCGCGTGCCCGACGCCGAGGTGCCGCTGTTCGCCCGAATCGTGCGTGCCGCCGTGGCGCAGCAGGACACCATTGATGGCATGCTGGCCGAGGCGCTGCCAGCCGAGTGGCCGTTGGCGCGCATCGATCCGGTGCTGCGTGCGTTGATGCGCGCCGGCAGCGCGGAATTGGCAATGGCCGACGGGGCGCCCGCCAAGGTCGTGATCAACGAGTACCTCGATGTTGCGCGCGGGTTCTTCACCGGCGCGGAACCCGGCATGGCCAATGCGGTGCTGGACCGCTTGGCGCGGCTGTTGCGGCCCGCGGAGTTCGCGACGTAATGGCGCTGCCATGGAGGCGCGACAATGGATGCATCCGACCTGAAGGTGTTCGAAGCGGTGGCGCGCCTGGGCGGCATTGGTCGCGCGGCGCTGGAGCTGAATACTGTGCAGTCGAACGTCACCACGCGGGTACGCTCGCTCGAGCGGGAACTGGGCACCGGATTGTTCGAGAGACATGCCCGCGGCGTCACGCTCACCGCCGCTGGTCAGCGCCTCCTGCCATACGCCGCCCAGGTCAAGGACCTGTTGGCGCAGGCTCGCCTCGCAGCGATCGATGACGGCACACCGAAGGGCCCACTGACGATCGGTACACTGGAAACGACGGTGGCAATGCGTCTGCCGCGGATCATCGCGTCCTACGCCGCCGCATGGCCGGACGTAGATCTGACGCTTCGCACCGGCACGTCTGCCGAATCGGTATCAGGCGGGCTTGCCCGCGAACTGGACGGCGCGTTGGTCGCCGGTCCGGTCAACCACGCCGACCTTGCAAAGGAAAGCGTGTTCCGCGAGGAACTGGCGTTGGTCACTGCGCCCGCCATCAGTGGATTGCAGCAGTTGGGCCGTGCGGGCGCGTTGAAGATACTGGTACTGCGGATCGGCTGTTCCTACCGCCAGCGATTGGAGACACTGTTGGCATCGCGCGGCATCGTTGATGTCCGTGTGCTCGAGTTCGGCTCGCTGGATGCAATCGTCGGCTGTGTATCGGCCGGTATCGGCATCACATTGCTGCCACGCGGCGTGGTTGCCGAGGCATACTCTGCGGGCGAAGTAAGGCTGCATGCGCTGCCAGTGGAGGAAGCGATGGTGGACACGCTGTTCATCCACCGCCGCGACGGCTACGTCGGCAGCGCACTGTCGGAGTTCAAGCGGATGATCCGCAAAGGGCCGATACAGACGATGCAGGTGGCCGCACAATAGCATCACAAGTCCCTAGCATCGCCGACCCGCGACTTACCGCGTACCGTGTCGCCAGCGACCACCCATCCGCCGCACAAGGAGCGATCCGATGCCATTCGACGAAACCTCCCGCCGCCCTGGCCGCAGGCCGTCACGCAACGTGCTTGGCGGGATACTCGACATCTGCTCGACCAAGCCGATGACCGGTTTCTTCCGCAACGGCTGTTGTGACACCAGCGCGGAGGATGTCGGCAGCCACACGGTCTGCGTGGTGATGACCGCGGAATTCCTGGCGTTCAGCAAAGCCGCCGGCAACGATCTGTCGACTCCGCATCCGGAATACGGTTTCGACGGCTTGCAGCCGGGCGATCGCTGGTGCCTGTGTGCGCCACGCTGGCAGGAAGCGCTGGACGCCGGCGCCGCGCCGCGGGTGGTGCTGCGCGCCACGCATGAGGGCGCGCTGGAACATTGCGCGCTGGCAGACCTGAAGAAATACGCCATCGACCTGGCCTGAGGCGTGCCCGGCGACCTTCCCGCCGAGTTCGCGCTCATCGCGCGGCATTTCCGGCCGCTCGCCGGCCCGGGCGCGCTCGACCTGCAGGATGATGCCGCGGTGCTGTCGCCGCCGCCAGGCCGCGACCTCGTACTCAGCGCGGATGCGATGGTGGGTGGGGTGCACTTCCTGCCGGACGATCCTCCCGATCTCATCGGCCGCAAGCTGCTGCGCGTGAATCTGTCCGACCTCGCGGCCAAGGGCGCGACGCCTATCGGTTATCTGATGACCGTCTCGGCCCCTCGCGATACGCCGGACGCCTGGTTCGCCGGTTTCGCCGCAGGTCTGGCGCAGGACCAGCGCGAATATGGCGTCACACTGCTCGGCGGCGACACCACGTCGACACCCGGTCCGATCTCACTGTCGCTTACCATCCTGGGCCATGTCGCCCCCGGCCAGGCGGTGCACCGCACTGGAGCCCGGGCCGGCGACGGCATCTGGGTCACCGGCACGATCGGCGACGGCGCACTCGGGCTCGCCGTAGCGCGCGGCAGGCTGCAGGATTCCACCGGTTATCTGCTGTCGCGCTACCGGCTGCCTCAGCCGCGTCTCGGATTGGCAATCGCCGGCATCGCATCGGCCGGCATGGACGTGTCCGACGGGCTGGTACAGGACCTCAGCCATCTCTGCCGCGCTGCCGGCCTCACCGCAGATATCGACGCCGCCCGCGTGCCGCTGTCACCACAGGCTCGCCTAGCGGGACCGGAATGGCTCGCCGCCTGTCTGACGGGCGGCGACGACTACGAACTGCTGCTTGCAGTCCCGCCCGCCCACAACGCCGCGTTGCACCGCGCCGCACAGGCAGCCGGCATGCCTGTCACGCGCATCGGCAGTTTCCGTTCCGGGCCGCCGCACGTCATGGTGCGCGGCAGCGACAGAGAACCGATGGCGCTCGCTACCGGCGGTTGGAGCCACTTCTGACCAACGAAAGTTGCCAGCAGAGATGAACCGCAACGTCTGGCTCCTATTCTGCTGTCAGGCCCTGATGAACGCCGTGATGTCCGGCCAAACGGTGATGAGCGCGCTGATCGGCCATGCCCTGGCAGTGGACAAGGCGCTGAACACGCTGCCGATGGCAATCCAGATGACCGCGACGATGGCCGCCTCGATCCCGGCCGGCATCATCTTCTCGCGCGTCGGCCGCAAACCGGGTTTCTGGCTCGGCTGCGCCGGCTCGCTGAGCGGCAGCCTGATCTTCGCCCTCGGCGTCTGGCTCGGCAATTTCCAGGTCTATTGCATCGGGGCGGCCTGCGCCGGGCTCGGCTTCGGCATCGCGCAGCATCTGCGTTTCGCCGCCGCCGAGGTCGCAGCCCCCGAAGCCCGCTCACGCGCCATCGCCCTCGTGCTGACCGGCGGCGTGCTCGCCGCCATCATCGGTCCGGAAATCGTCAAACGTACGAACATGCTGCTGCCACCGATGATATTTCTCGGTACCTACCTCTGCTTGACGGTCCTTCCGCTGATCAGCGCCATCTTGCTGCTGTTCATCCAGCTGCCGCCGGCGACGCGCCAGGTCAGCGCGCCGGTGCCATTCCGCACCATCATCGCCCGACCGACCTTCCTCACCGCCGTGGCCTCCAGCATGGTGGGCTACGGCACGATGAACCTGGTCATGGCCTCGACGCCGCTGCAGATGCTGTTCTGCGGCTTCGGCGTTAATTCCAGCGCCGATGTGATCCGCGCCCACTCGATTGCCATGTTTCTGCCGGGTTTCCTCACCGGCCGCCTGATCCAGCGCTTCGGACCCCATCCGATCATCTGCATCGGCGCCGTGCTCACCCTGCTCTGCGTCGTCACCAACCTGAGCTTTGCCCCGGTAGTCGCGACCTTCATGGCGGCGCTGGTCCTGCTGGGCATTGGCTGGAACTTCCTGTTCGTCGGCGGCACCACGCTCCTGGCGACCGCACACGACCCGCACGAGCGGGTGCGTGTTCAGGCCACCAACGACTTCATCGTGTTCGGCACGGTGGCGTGCACCGCGTTCACGTCAGGCGCGGTGGAGGCCACCGGCGGCTGGGGCGCGCTGAACATGGTGGTGGTGCCACCGACCTTGATCGCGGCCGCACTGGTCATTTGGCACTGGTCCGCCCAAGCACGCCTTGCGCCGGCACGGGTCTGAGGAAGTCGGCTGGTCAGTACGCTGGCGTCGGCGCGCCACCCGACGGCGCGGTTGGGGTCTGGCTGAGCGCGTTGAAGCGCCCGATGTTGCCAAACAACTGTTGCAGGAAAGACGCCTCGGTGCCCGGCGAGGGTGTCGCGCGCGCCACCACCGATACCGGCACCGAATCCTCCTGATTCAGCTTCTTGATATCCTTCAGCACGCCCTGGTCGTTGAAGCTCAGCACAACCACGTTTTGGCTGAGAACGGCCTGTACACGACCAACCCGCGGCCTGGTAAGCTCACTGATGTACAGCCAGGTGTTGTCGTCGAATGTGGCCCTAGCGGTCGGCGAGCCGATCAGCGACGTCACATCGGCTTGCGTCGAGGTTCCGGGCACCAGTTCGTTCAATTGGTCTGCGTCGACGTGGTTGCCCCGCAGTTGCGACTCCGCCTGGAAAAAGCTGCAGCCGCCCAGCAGCAGGCAGGCAAGCACAAACCACCGAGCGCGCCACCGCTCCGGCGACGATGGCAGGGACACTGAACGATTTCGGTCCACCTGGGCGTATCCTCGGCTCCGCGCTATGTCACCTCGGTGTCACGCCGGCCCGCCGCTTGTCAATCGCGGGCCGCTGACGCGAGCGGGCTGTTTGGCAAAGGTGATGGCATCCGTGGCTTTGCTGGGTTTGAAGGGTTTGCGCAAGGCCAACCGGCATGAGCGGGCCGGCTTTGCACTGTATGGCGCGGCCGTTGCAGCGGCGCGCCAGCCGTATTTTTACGCGTCGCTGGGCGTGCCGGACACGCTGGATGGCCGGTTCGATCTGATCGCGCTGCATGTGTTTCTGCTGATCCGCCGCCTCCAGGATTCGCCGGCCCCCGGACCGGCCCTGGCACAGGCAGTGTTCGACGCCATGTTCAGCGACATGGACATGAACCTGCGCGAGATCGGCGTCAGCGACCTGCGCATCGGCAAGCGCGTCCGCGCCATGTGGGAAGCATTGCACGGCCGAGCCCTGGCCTATACCGCTGCAATGCAGACGGCGGATCGTGCCGCCCTGGAGGCCGCACTGGCGCGCAACGTCTGGCGCGGTTCGGCACCCGACGGCGCGGCTGAGGCGCTGGCCGGCATTGTGTTGATGCAGGCCGACCACCTCGCCGAACAGCAGTTGACGATACTGACATCCGGCGAGATGCAATTCCTGCCGGCCCCCGAGGCGATGCCATGACCCCGGAACTGCACAGGCCGGTCGCGGTCGAGCGTATCGGCCCCGCCGGGCTGGACGTCAGAGTGGAGGCCAGCGCCACGGAATGTGCCGCACTCGCGCGACGGATGAACCTGCCCGCCGTACGTTCGCTGACCTGCCGGTTCCATCTGGCACGGGACGCCTCGGGCACACTTGTCGCGCACGGCCATCTGTTTGCGCAAGTGGTGCAGACCTGCGTCATTTCGCTCGAGGACTTCGCCGCCACCGTGGAGGAACCCTTCACCGTGCGCTGCGTGCCGGAAGGACAGGAGACCGAAGACCCCGATCCCGAGGCACTGGACGAAACTACCTATGCTGATGGCGTACTCGACCTCGGCGAGGCTGCCGCCGAGCAGCTTGCGTTGGCACTCGATCCGTATCCCCGCGCGCCGGGTGCCGAACTCCCGGAGATCGAAATCTGTGCCGGACCCGCATCGGATCGCTGCGTTTGGCGCCCTGAAGCGCCCGAACTGACAGCATAACTAACGCCCATTGTCGTTGCGAGCAGCAAAGCGACGTGACACTCTCTAGCCGGTGAAGCCCAACTGGCAGGCAGTTGCCACGTCCCGTTGCTCCTCACAATGACAATGGCCGACGGTATCCTCGGCCAATTCGCCGCCTTCTAACGGACCGCGAACCTGGCGTTGTTCAAGCTAATTGTCTTGACGCGATCTGTCATCAATACTAACTAGTTCACGTCAACGGGCGATCTGCGCCCTGCGGCTCGCCCCTTTCCCCAACACCGCGGAGACACCATGATCATCGACCTGACACCATTGGTGCAGGTGCTGGCCGCGCTCGCGCTGGCGGCATTGAGCGCGACGCTGCCGTATCTGGCACCGCTGCTGCGTCGCTATCTGCACGTGCAACTGACGGCAACCCAGGCCGCGGCCGTCCAATCTGCTGCGACCGCTGGTGCGCAGGCGGCCTACGGCTACATCGCCACCAATGCGGCCAGCTATCGGGACGTGACCATGCGCAACACCGCCCTCGCCAAGGGCGTGCAGCACGTCATGGCGTCCACCCCCGATGCGCTCGCCGCTCTCGGCATCACGCCGGAGCATGTCCAGCAGATGGTCGAAGCCAGATTTGGCGGCCTGCTCGTCGCTGACCCTAACGTTTCCATTTCACTATCGCCCGTCCCGCCCCCACCCGCCACCTGAGCTTTCTCGACAACGAGGAGACTTCCTGATGCGATGCAACCTCGCCGCGCTTTGCCACGTCTACGTTCTCCCATTGCTCGCCTGCCTGTCAGCCTGCAACAACGCGACACCTGCCCAGCAGGCCCAGATCCAGCAGACATTGTCGGTCGCCTGCACGGTCGATGGCGTGGTGGTACCGCTTGCCCAACCGGTCGTCGCCACGATGGGTCCTGCTGGTGCCTCCGTGGCCAGCGCGGACGCCCTGCTCGTACATCCCGCGGTGGTGGCGGCGTGCGCAGCGATCGACGGAGCGCCGGCAGGTGTCACCGCGGTCAGTCCTCAGGTCGCCGTGCCGCCGACCCCGGCGAGCCATCCTGCCGGCTGAAATATCTCCCACCACCCCGTGCATTGCGACGCCGGCGATGCCATATTCGCCGGGCATGTCCAACGCTTCCTATCAGGTGATCCGTCAGCCGGATGGCGGCTTCCAGGTGAAGCTCACCAAACCCGGCGAGCTCCCGCGCACTGCCGTTGGCTTTGCCACCCTGGCCGAAGCGAACGCCTGGGTGGCAAGGGACAGGCGGTTGTCCGCAGCGTCTGATCCATGGATCCCCAGCGCGCGCCGGCATCTGGGCGGACGCTGACGGCCTCGGAGCCAACGGGTCTTACTGCGCGTTACGTGCGTCCCTTGCGACAGGCGCGACCCTCTGCTAGACGGCCCGACTTGCATTGTTGACATAAAGTGATTGCCCCTCTTGCCTTGATTCGACCAGAGGGCGTCACTCACACCGGAGGGGCGCAGTCCCATGGCCGTTCCAAAGAGGAAAACCTCGCCTTCCCGCGCCGGCATGCGGCGCAGCCACCAGGCGTTGCGCCGCGAAGCCCACGCCGAATGCCCCAACTGCGGCGAACTCCGTCGCCCCCATCACGTCTGCAGCCATTGCGGCTTCTACGATGGTCGCGAAGTTGTGCCAGCCGGGAATGCGCTGAAGGGCGCTGTCCGGGCCTGACGCCGGGCCGCGGCGTGGCCTACGTGCGCCCTTGACTGCGACCTTCACGTTGGCGGTGGACGCCATGGGCGGTGATCACGCACCGCTCATGGTCATCGAAGGCTTGGAGATTGCCGTCGAACGCCACCCGGGCGCCCGGTTTCTCCTGGTCGGCGACGAGGCCCAACTGACGCCCCTTCTCAAGGGCCATCCCAGGGCCACCGCTGCCTGCTCAATTCGCCACGCCCCCGAAGCGATCGGCAATGACATGAAGCCGACGACGGCACTGCGCATCCGTGGCTCATCGATGCGGATCGCAATCGACGCGGTCGCCGGCGGCGAGGCCTCAGGCGTCGTCACCGCCGGCAACACCGGCGCGCTGCTGGCGCTGGCCAAGATCGTCATCAAGACACTGCCCGGCATCGACCGGCCTGCCATGGCGGCAATCGGCCCCTCGGCGCGCGGCGATGTGGTACTGCTGGATCTCGGCGCCAACGTGCTGTGCGACACGCGCAATCTGGTGGAATTCGCGGTAATGGGCGACGTCTTCGCCCGCACCGTCCTGGGACTGACTGCCCCGTCCATTGGCCTGCTGAATGTCGGTTCGGAAGAATTGAAGGGCGACGACACCCTGCGTCTCGCCGCAGAGACGCTGCGCGCCAGCCATATCGCGCCGCAGTTCGTCGGCTTTGTGGAGGGCCACGATATCGCCGCCGGTACCACCGACGTTGTCGTCACCGACGGCTTCACCGGCAATGTCGCGCTGAAGACCGGCGAGGGCGCGCTTAAGCTGATCGGCGATCTGCTGCGCCAGGTGTTCCGCAGCAGCCTGGCCGCGCGTATCGCCTATCTCCTGATGCGGCCGAGCCTCGAGCGGTTGCGCGAATGGCTCGATCCCCGCCGGTACAACGGCGCGGTGATGCTGGGACTGAACGGCGTGGTGGTGAAGTCGCATGGCGGCACCGATGCGCAGGGCTTTGCCCATGCGGTCGACGTCGCGATGGACATGGTCGTGCACCGCTTCAATGACCACATCCGCGAGGACTTGACCCGAATCGCCGGATTGATGGTCATGGCCGGTAAGAATGGCGCGCAGGACAAGACGAGTGGCAACGGCGCGCGTCTGGCCACCGCACCATAGGAAACCATGGCCATCCGTTCCATTCTCGCCGGGGTCGGCGCCTATCTGCCTGAGCGCATCGTCTCCAACGACGAACTCTCGCGCACGATCGAAACGTCAGACGAGTGGATCCGCGAGCGCACGGGCATCGCCCAGCGCCATATCGCGGGACCGCACGAGACCGCCGCCTTCATGGCCACCGCCGCGTCGCGTACCGCGCTGGCCGACGCCGGCGCGGAAGCGTCCGAGGTGGACGCAATCATCCTGGCAACCAGCACACCGGACCAGGCGTTCCCCGCCACCGCGCTGCGGGTGCAGGGCGCACTGGGAATCACGCGCGGTTTCGGCTTCGACCTTGCCGCTGCCTGCGCTGGGTTCATCTACGCCTTGTCCGTGGCCGATGGCATGATCCGCGTCGGCCAGGCGCACGGTGTGCTGGTGATCGGCAGCGAGGTCTACTCGCGCATTCTGAACTGGCAGGATCGCAGCACGTGTGTGCTGTTCGGCGACGGTGCCGGGGCGGTGTACCTGCGCGCCGGCCACGGCGGCGGCAGCATCGACCGCGGAATTCTCTCTACCCACCTGCATGCCCAGGGTACCCTGGGCGACATCCTGTACGTCGATGGTGCGGTCGGTCAGCGCCACAAACCGGGCCATCTGGTGATGAATGGCCGCGAGGTATTCCGCCATGCGGTGATCCGCCTCGCCGAGGCGGTCGAGGAGGCGCTGGCCGCAAATGGTCTGACGCGACGCGACATCGACTGGCTGGTACCGCACCAGGCCAATCGCCGGATCATCGATGCAATGGGTCGCAAACTCGGCTTGCCGCCCGAGAGGGTCGTGATCACGGTCGACCGCCACGCGAATACCTCCGCGGCGTCCGTGCCACTGGCGCTGGCTGAGGCTTGCCGGGATGGCCGCGTCCAGAAAGGCGATCTGGTGCTGATGGAGGCGTTGGGTGGTGGCCTGACCTGGGGCTCCGCCCTGGTGCGCATGTGATCTTGCGTCGGTTGCCCGCAACATCCTGATCCTGATCGATTTTGCTACGCTAATTGCTTGACGGCAGGGCCTCGCCTGCCTAGCGTCCGCTGATGCAGACCGTTACACGCGCGCATCTCGCCGAAACGATCTATACCCAGGTCGGTCTCTCGCGCAATGAGTCTGCCGATCTGCTGGGCACCGTGTTGGAGCGGATATCCGCTGCGCTGGAATCTGGAGAATCGGTTAAAATCAGTGGCTTCGGGACATTTTCCGTGCGGCAGAAGGGCCGCCGGGTGGGTCGCAATCCGAAGACCGGCCAGGAAGTCCCGATCATGCCGCGCCGCGTACTGGTATTTCGGCCCAGCCACGTGCTGAAGGCGCAGGTGAATGGACTGGCGCCAGGCCAGGACGATGACGAATGAGCGACCCGCCTGAGGCAGCGGCCGTGCACGGTCGGGTGCGGCCCAAGAAGGCCCCCAACGCCTTTCGTACGATCAGCGAGGTGGCGGACGAACTGCATATCCCGCAACACGTCCTGCGCTTCTGGGAGACCAAGTTCCCCCAGGTGAAGCCGCTGAAGCGTGGCGGCGGCCGGCGCTACTACCGGCCCGACGACATCTCATTGCTGCGACGGATTTCGGATCTGCTGTATATTCAAGGTTATACCATCAAGGGCGTGCAGCGACTGCTGCGCGAGGGCGGCGGCCGGTTGTCGGACGATATCCCGCCCGCCCCTGCCGAAGAACAGGAGGCCGCCGAGGCGGAACGCGCCGCCGTGGCGCCAGTGGAACCCGAACTGCCGATGCCGGGACTGGCACCGTCAGCCGCGCCGCCGCTGTCCGCACGCATTAACGTGCGGCCCAAGATCGACCCGGAAACCGAGCGTCTGCGCGCGCTGCTGACCGAAACCCTGCACGAACTGGAGGCGCTTCGAGCCTTGCTGCCGTAAGGTCAGGGCGCCGCCCTGAAACCCGCCTGGGGGCCTTGCCCCCAGGACCCCCACCAAAGGCATTGCCTTTGGATCCAATCCTTTTCGACCGGTGGGGGTGGGGATAGCAGAGCATGGCGCTCGCCATGCTCTGTTATCCCCACCCCACCGGTGGAAAGTGAATGGTTCCAAGGGCGTCGCCCTTGGCGGGGAGTTCAGAGGGCAGCGCCCTCTGATGGGGCTCGGGGCAAAGCCCGACCTGCGTCATTCAAGCGATCGCCCCGCGCCACGCCCGCGCAGCGTTGCTAGCAGGGACTGCCGCTGGTAAACGGGAGGCCCAACGGTCGGAGCGTAGCGCAGCCTGGTAGCGCATCAGTCTGGGGGACTGGGGGTCGTGGGTTCAAATCCCGCCGCTCCGACCAACAATGGGGTGCTCCCTCAGGTCGATCTCAGGGGCGTTGTCCCGCGCCCCAACTACCAGACTGTTGGCACCATCGGCGCTTCGGGGAGGCCCGCAACCTCCCATGCCTCTCTGCCGCCGCGGTACCAGTAGACCTGGGTGTAACCGAGCGCCACGAGCCGTAGCGCCAGATTGCGGCCGCCGAAGCGTTCCGAACTCCAGCCGACCACCACAATGACGCGCGTGCGATCGTCGCCGGTCAGTTCCGCCATTTCCCGGCGAAGACGATCCTGCATCGGATCTGCGACGCTGGTGCCCCAACCGGATTCCGCGAGGCCAACCGCGCCGGGCAATGACCGCCCTGAAAAACAATTCCATCGTATCGACGATGATCGGCGTGCGACCCGCCAGCAGGCGCGCGAGGTCCTCCGTGCGGATCGTCGCGGCACCCGGTGCGGCGGTTGGATCGGTCCGGCGAGATCGTCGTCCTCGTGCAATCGGTTGTCCGATTTCGTACCGAAATCTGCGCCTTCGTCGGCGTGGTCGCGCAGGCCGGCGAGACGAAGCGCATCGCGGTAGCGTTCCATTTGGGCCACGTAGACCGGACTCGTCATGTTTCCCGGGGCGTGGCTGCGCACCGTGTACCAGGGCCAAACCTGGTTTGCCTGGTCTACGAAACCATGTGCTTCCTCGCAGGTGCCCCAGGCGTGCATTGGCGGCGGCTTCGTGCAGCATGTGTTCGGCGCGCCAGACCGGACGGTTGTTGGGATTCGCCGCCAGCGCGCGCTTGTCCCAGGCGATCGCCTCTTCATCACGACCTAGCAGCAGGGTCGCGAACCCAAGCAGCGCATACCGGTCCGCCATATAGGGGCATGCGGATCGGCGCGAATGTTCTGCTCAAGCGCCGCAACCGCCTCTTCCGCCCGGCCAAGCAAGTTCAGGCAGTAGCCGGCTGGTGCGAATGTCCAGGGCGGAGCGTGAGGAAATTGCTCCCGAGGTATTGAAAGCGACCAGGGCGTCGCCGCAATGGCCTCTGGCGAGAAGCAGATGCGCCTTCGCCGTCAACACGCTTTGGTCGTTCGGTTCTATTTGTCGCGCGCGGTCGATCATCTCCTCGGCACGATCCAGTTCCGGCCCCATATGCCCCTTCTCCATCAGGGAGAACGCCAGTCCAGCAGCGCATCAATGGAGCGGGGATCCAGGGTCACGGCCCGCTCGAATAGCCTTTGCCGTTGCTCGACGCTACGCGTGTCCGGCGTGTGAAACACAGCGAGCGGGCCTGCAGGATCAGATCGAAGGCATCCGGGCCGTTGGGGTGCTCCCGCTTGGCGCGGGCGCTCGCGACGTCGGTCAGCGCGATGTTCGTGGCCTGTCCGATCTGACGGAGAAGCCCATCCCGCCCGATGCTGCCGCCCGGCGGGGGCAGATCGAACCGGTCGGACCAGACTGTGCCTCGGTGTCGGTCTCGATCATTTCGGACGTTGATCCGCGTACGCTGCCGGCCCCTGGACGCTGCCTTCCAGCACGGCCCGCACGACCGACGCATCGCCGATCTCGCGCGGGCTGGTGGATTCTCCATCGTAGGTCCTGGCGGCCGTGCGGGCGATGACGAACAT
>CAVOKY010000008.1:0-825851 GCA_963696645.1 uncultured Alphaproteobacteria bacterium | reverse complement strand
TTGCCCTCGAAGCTTTCGGTCTGCAAGGCGTCCCCGCCGCTGCCAGCTTCGGCTTCGACATACTCACCGGCCGCGCCAAATCGAAAGCGGAGTGGGTCGGATTGTGCGGGCGTGAAAGGGCGAAGCCGCTGACGCAGAGTGAGATGGCTGCCGCCGATTTGCGTCTCCAACATGCGCGAGATCCAAGAGAGATAGGGACGCAGGCGTAGGCCTGGTTGAACCCGTTCGCTTGTTCCTTGCTAGGGGTTCGCTTCCGTTCGAATAGACGTAAGCGTTTGGTGGCGGCCGTCAGCCGTGTGCCTAAGGGGGAGAGGACCGGAGCGGTTTGGACGACACGGCCATCGGTTCCGAACCAAACCAGATAGTAATGAGGGTTTATCGGCGCGGCAGGCTCAGGTCACGGTCAGCGTGTCGGCGATCTGTGCGATGGCCGAAAAGCCGCCACGGAAGCGATCAGGGGCGAGAAGTGATGTCTGGGCTACCAAGAACCAAGAGGATGTGCGAGCTGTCCTTGAGGCTGGATGGTCGCAATCAGGCATAAGGACATTGACGGCATCCTGCGGCACCACTTGGCCGACATCGTCATGTTCGACGTGCCACCTCCGTTCCAGACGGACGGGATCGACGCCTACCGTCAAACTTGGGAGACGTTCTTCTCTTGGTCGGCTAACTTGGTGAGCTTCCGTGTCGACGGAATGAAGATTGTCGCTGGGGTCGATGTGGCATTTGCGTTCATGGCGATGAGATGCCGAGGACCTGCTTCCGATGGTCGGGTGGAGGATCTCAACTCCCGACTGACCATCGGCCTCCAAAACATCGGCGGCCAATGGACAATCGTGCACGAGCATCATTCGGTGCCGGCGGCTGATTAGCAGCCGTCAATTTGGCTGGTGCCGTTATTGCTATCGGGCGGGATCAGAACCGGCTAGCGTCCATCAGGGGGGTGTTTCTGGCATATGGACGCGACGCTGCTGAAGAATTTGGGCGAAGTCGCCGGCCTTGGAGGTCTCAGTGTCGGCGCGGTCATTGTTGTTTTCCGGGAGGCGATTCTGGAAGAACATTTTCCCCAAACTGAATGCACGTGACGCCTACCGGACCATCCGCCTTATCGTCACTCTGACCTTCTCCGTAGCTGTGACAGGTATTGCCGCCTGGGCGTATGTGGAAGTGCAAGCATCTGGCCAATCGGCATCTCAGACTACGTCTGGACCCAACAGCCCGATCATCTCCAACGTCACCGGCAGCGTGACGACGAACAGCAGCTCCCCGGAGCCTGCGAAATGAGATGGCCAGGCGCTTTGCTCGCATGCGCGGTGAGCACCTTGCCAGTGAGCTTCGCCGCGTATGGGCAGCAGACGACGACAGGCTACTGCAGCCCTATTATATCGAACGTGACTGGAAACGTGACCACCAACTGCGTTGTCACGGTCGCCGCGCTGAAAAACCAGGTGCAAGAGAATCTGGATAACGCCCTGACCGAGCTGAAGAAGCTATACGTGGTCAACATGGGCTATATGCTGCCCTCCATGACGGACTACATAAGAGGCCCGTCAAAGGATGGCTGGACGGCTGTGAGGCAGCAGGCGATCTTCGTCTCGAAGCATCTCAGCGTCGCGGTCGAATCTGTGGTCTCCTACAACGCGAGTTTAGGAGACGGGCTTGGCGATGACCTCGCGATGTTGAACTCAACGCTTAGACGACGCGCCGATCTCATTATGCAGTTGCCTGACGATCCACCATCTGTGGAATGGGCCGAGAACTGGTCGCAGCAATATTCGGAACAGGTTCGCAGGTTGCGCAATCAGATCACAGATCTGGATAAGAAGTTTAAGTCGAGCAGCTATAAGCCGGGCTGATTTTGCTTGCGCTGATCAGACATTTGGCCGCTTTCTTACGCCCGGCCATCCGCCTTTGCGATACCACCTGTTCGCCAGCTCCTGAGGAGTTTCCGTGTATGCGATGACGGCATTTGCCGACCAGCGACGCCGCCGGGCGGGCCCGGCCAGCAACTCGATACAGCGGAACTCAACCTTCGCGTCATCATTAACGTCATCCATAACGATAGCCCGAAGCTCGTCCCTGCCTCAGGCACAACGTGCAGCCTCGCCGAGTATGTTAAAGAAGGGCATCAGAACGCCGCTTACCTTTGTCGGCGTGGTCCGCGTGCTTGATCGGGTCTGCGAGAAACGGCGCGGCTGACCGACGTCACACCGCACACCTTGCGGCACACCTTCGCCAGCCCGGCCGGCGATCTCGGCTTTTCCGAACTGACAATCGCCGCGCTGCTCGGACATTCCGCTCGCGGCGTCACGCAACGCTACATCCATATCGACGAGGCGCTCAGGATGACCGCCGACCGGGTGGCCGCCGAAATGGCAGACATCCTCGACGGCCGAGCGACGCCATCGCGTCAGCGCGTGCGGCGTGCCGATGTGGCGGAGCGGGTGCCGGAACAAGCCGGTTCGTAGCCACAATCTCCGCCTGCCAATTGCGCTAGGGCCGGCACACACCACGCGGGCACAATCGCGTACCCGGAAGGCATGTCCACGTTCGAGTGAATGGGCGTCATTGGCTTGCGGTCCGAGCCGCGGCGCGCTCCTCATGTTCGAATGCGTCAGCGAACTGATCGAGTTCCTGCGTGCTCATGCCAAGGCTGCGCCCCATCGAGCGCCACTGCGACACCGCTTGTTCCACCTTACGAAGCATCTGTCGGGCGCGCGGCACGGCAATCCGGAAATACGGAAGTGCGGACATCAGCGCCTCAATCGTTGCCTCCGGACCGGCATCTTCCGACACCCAGGTCTTCAACTCGCGAACCCGGTCCGGGAACGGATTGATGTCGAATGCCGGCGCAAGCCGCCACTGCCCTCGATCGACATGCAGGAAGCCGTGATTGCGTAGATGATCGTCCGCATTAGTGATGAGGATGAAGAAGGCGATGCGGCGCCAGAGTTCCTCCGTATCGGCCTGCGGCGCCGCGCCGTGCATCCGCAGCGCATCGACGATCTCGGTATAGGCATGCTCGCCCGACTCCGCGACATCGACACCCAGCATCGTCGCGGCAGAGACGTACATCAACCGCCCGCCGCCCTGGAGACGATCGAAGCGCCGGATCAACGCCACTGGGCCACCTTCGCTCTCGACCAAGCGACCTTCGGCGGCGTCGATCCCCGCGGTGGCGGCAAGCCGCAGCGCAAGGACCTCGCCTTTGGTGACCGCGCGATCGTCGGCAACGCTCGGAAACTTGCCGATCGACAGTCGCCCGTCGTCATCCACGACCGTGCATTTCGGGCGTAACCCACCCAGCGACGTGCCTCGGCCTCGGAGGTAGCGCAAATCCTCCGCCGTCTCGGTATGCGTCTCGACCGCATGTGACGCGGACAGCAAGTGTCCCAGTTCGATCAGCGGCGGCGCGGTTCGCCGGCCCTCCTCGGTCGCACGCTGGAACACGCCATCCTCGTCCCGAAACCGCAACGCGCCGACGCGGCTCGCATCGTCAACCGCCAGGAGGAAGTCGAGCGCGTTCAGCAGGCGGCTCTCCACATCTGCGCCGGCGCGTCTTGCCTCCTGCCGCCGTTTGGCGTGGTCGCGCAGGATGACGCGCCGCGCCCAGCCGTCCGGTTCGGTGTCTGCAATCGCGCCGTGAAAGACGGATCCGCCACGCTCTTTGCGATGAAATTGCGGGCCGGCGACCAAGGGAAGGCTGGGGTCGATCGCGAAGCCGTCCGTGGCCGCCAGCAACGCGGCGTCGTACTCGAAGGCGGCGTTCTCCCGCGCCCCCTGCGCGTCGAAGCGGAGTGTCCCGAGACTACGGGCGTTTTCCCCCAGCGCTACCTGGATGGTTCTCCTCATAGTGCGGTCGGTATCTTCTTGGGGCGCACGCGCTTTGGCAGCCGTTCGGCGTCGAGCAGCAGGCCGACGTCGTCACGACGGGGGTCGACGATGTCGCCGATCGCGTCGCCGAACCCGAGCACGAAGAGCGCCATCGCATAGACACCCATCGAAACCGACGGATCGCCCTTCTCCACCTTCAGATAGGTGGATTTGGCCGAGCCGATTTGCTCCGCCATCATCACCGTGGTCAGGTTTCGCTTTCGGCGCGCGGTTGCGATGTCGCTCCCGAGCTTGCCCAGCGACCGCCGCAGTTTTGACGGCAAAGATTCCAGTGCTGTCGATTGCATAGCATGGTCTCATTGAATGGTCTCAATCCTATTTATGGTCTCTTATATACGACCATATCCGGTCGGTCCAGGCTTGTATGCCGAAGGACTGGATGTCCTGGCCACTGTCCGCCCTCACGGCAAGGCCCCCTATTCAACTGGTCCGACGCTGCGCGGCCGTAGCGCCGGATCCGCTTGACCGGTGCTAATGGCCATGATCGCTCGGATGACGGCGGCGTTCGCCGGTCACACCGGTCTTCCCAATGGAGTTACGATGTCTAGGGAGCCAGACTCGCAGGCTTTGGGGATTGCCAAAGCCGATCAGCAATTGCCGGTGGCTGGTCGGTCGGGCTCCGGTAACGCATCTCCTTGACGGAGATACCAAGGTGGCGATGAAACAGCGCGATATAATCCAAGTCGGTGCGGAGGTCCGGCGGGACACTGCCCATACGCTGCGCAACGTCGAGAACTGCACCGCCCGTCGAAATCACTGGCAGCGGCGCCACGTTTGGCTGCAACTGTTGAAAAAGATCGAACTCCTGAACGATACCACCCATTCCTCCGATGAATACGGCCGCCGTGAAGTTGAAGTCCGAAAACATCCGTTCTCGCATTAAACGCAGGCTCTGACCACCATCTGGCTTTTCCCAGCTGTCCTTGCCGTTGATTGCGTCGATGATCGCATTACCGCTCCATCCAACCAAGGCATCGGCATATTCCTGCAGCGCGGCAGGAAGATCGCATTCCTTCTCTCCGTGCTCCCATACGCCGATGATCCGCTTGCCCTGCTTGGCCGCATACTCAATTTCCCAGTTGACCCACTCACTGTCTTTCGTTTGCGGTGACACATAGCAGATAAACGTGCCGGCCCAATTGATGGCAGGGGCTAGAATTTGAGTTTTGATGTAGTTCGGGTCCGAGGCGTTGTTGAACTTGCCGACATGGATCGACGAATCGCGGGCATCCATGCCTTTCGGGGCGAGCAGGTCTTTTAGCTTTTGCAAGCCGCCATCGTCTTTGTGGACGTGACTAATGAATACATTCTTGGTTTCCGCCATAGCCCCCTCCCGTCCTTTTGTGACGCATGATGCTACATCACGCCCTGCGGCGCCCACGGCGATCGACAAGCTGGCTGTCCGGGACATCGACGCCAATCGCTTTCAGCCCCCGCAAAACGACCGTGCGTATGCTTTCCCCGTTCTCGACGCCGATCAGGGCAACCTGCTTGTGGATGTCGGAAGGCACCATGACCTGAATGGGGACCTCCTTTTCGGCCTGCTGACGCTTTGACACTCGGAACCCTCGGATGGGCCGCGATAGCGGCTGACTTGATCGACTCGAGATGTGCTGCTATTGTTCATGATTTCATGTCTTCATGCAACCCAGATGGTAGGCGCAAAATCCACCTATGGAGGCCATTCGGCGAAAAGACCGAGGGCGGGTGACCGCTCGTAGCACGGGGAAAGGCCTTCCCCCTGGCCTGCGCTGAAATCGCCGGCGCACCCCCTTCTGCGGGGGAAACCCCCGCAACGCCCCCGTGCCGCCAGTGGTACCTCCTGACGCGCGCGAACACGCCCATCTACCGTCCCATGATGCGATAGCGGTCGGCGACGCACTCCTGAACGCCCAACAATCCTTAGCACCGCCGACTCCGCCAATCCGCCAGCCCCTTCTGCCAGCGAACCTTCGTTCCGACGGACCCTGCTGACACGCTCCCTATCCCGCTCATCGCTGAACGTCGGCCAGTTTGGCGCGGTCGCCCGCATGTCAACGGCTGCGCCGTTCCCGCGACGGTCGTCGAGCCGACCGCTCGCGTGACATGCGGGCTCGGCACCGCGCCCGTCCGGCCTCCGTCGCTCACGAAGCGGGAAACGGAGGTTCAGATGTGCAGGGTTCTCAACAAGCACGCGGCTGGCAGGCACGATGGCGCGATCTACATCGGGCGCGGCAGCAAGTGGGGCAATCCGTTCCGGATTGGCGTCGACGGCGATCGTGCGACCGTCATCGCGAAACATGCTCGCTGGCTGCGCCGCCAGCATCACTTGCTGCGCGCGCTCGACGAGATGCGGGGGACGGATCTGCTGTGCTTCTGCGCACCTGCGGCATGCCACGGCGATCTGCTGCTACGGCTCGCGAACGCGACCCGCGAAGAGCGCATCGCCTGGTGGCGCTCGGCGGCGTGATCGCCGCCCACAGGCGCGGACCGGCCGAGGTCTACCGGAGATTACCTGGTCCGCCGCAGTACGGCCGGCGCCCTGCGGCTTAGAGGGAGAGCAGGGCCGGGTCGGCCGCGACGGGTTGGAGGTCGCGAGAGAGGCTCGCGGCGCCCGTCGCGGAGACCCGCGATCGAATCGATCCTGTCATTCACACGCGACGATTCAAAGCAGGAGGGTCGATCGCTCGTCGATCTGAGCGCTCTGGTCGAAGGTATTTGCGAGGACGCCGTCGACGCCGGCGAGAAAGTAACCTTCACAGGACCGCGCGACGTGACGATATCCTGTCGGCCTACGGCCATGCGGCGAGCGATCTCCAACCTCGTGGACAACGCCGTGAAATATGGCGGCAAGGCCGACGTAACGCTCGCCCCTGAGGCTGGCCGGGTCGTGATCACCATAGAAGACGAAGGCTCTGGGATCCCACGCAGCGAGCGGGAGAAGGTGTTCGAGCCATTCTACAGAATCGGCAGCGCTCGTGATCCTAGCACTGGTGGCGTCGGCCTCGGGCTTTCCATCACTCGCTCCATCGTCTGGGAACACGGCGGGGATATCACCCTCGGCAATCGCAAGGGCGGGGGCTTAAGCGTCCGGGTGGAACTGCCTATTGACTCAAGTTAGGTTTGCCATTCCATGAGGAGGGGCGAGCCATTGGGGAGGCAGAGAAACCAGGGGCGGCAGCACCTCCAGCCTGAAAGCAGCTCATCCAGGGAGCTGTGCCAGCTCAACATGCTCCGACTGATCGCCTTGCCGCTGCAAACGGAATGTCCGATTTGTAGCAAGGTCTTGCGCAGTAAGGTGAATAGAGAAGGGAAATAATGCGGGATGATTGACGAGGCGGGCCAATTGGAGCCCGTTACCACTCCCCACTAGGATTGAATGCACAAGAAGCTCGCTCACATCATTATCCATATCAATGCGTTGGACAGGCCCAACAAGCGCGCCCCTTTGTTGGCCGGCCCGCAGCAAGCCCCATTGCAGCATTGACCGGAGAACACGCTGGATGGCGCGCTCAAGCGTTGAGCGATCACCCCAGACTTCCGTCATATGACGCTTGATTTGCGACCGACTGGCGTAACCATGAAGTTTAAGGAGCTTGCCCGTGTGCGTCGCAACGTCGAGAAAAAATGGGTGCGTCCCGATGACCATCGCCCAATGAACACCAATTCGCTTCTCGCCAGGTGTCGAGGCTAGGCAATTCAGCGCCGCTTGCTTCAGAGCCTCGGCTGGCTTTGGCACTGACAGCCAAATTCGGGCGAGTACGGTTATGGTCTTTCCGCGGTTGCTGTTGTTGGTACTGCCGGTTTCAGCACCATCAAGAAACTCCCAGAGGAACTTCCTAGTAGCCTCCGGAGGCTCGCCACTCATGGCACGAGCGGCAACCGCGTCCAGCCACTCGGCTGATATCGTTCTATCAAACCCAATTCGCGCTCTCTCCAGCATTTTCAATCTGGCCCTCGGATAGTCACGAAGGGGACGATAACTTCTTCGATGCAAATCCCTCCGTGCGCGACGGTGCGCCTTCCCTCTCCGATGAAGGCGCGAAGCGGGGCAGCGATCAGGGCAAGATACTCATCGGGGAGTCCGATACATGGCCATTCCAGTGAACCAGGGAATTTCTCCGCAACGTTCGAACGCAGAAGCGGGTCCGAGAAAACATGAACACGCTCGCCCCGTTCATCGGCGGTCGCACCCACGTTCGGTTTGCCAATACCCACGCCCTCGACGTTCCCATGATCGGCCGTCAGGATTACCTCGAAACCACTTTCGAGCATCGTGTCCAGAAGCCGCCAAAGGGATCCACGCTTCGCCCAATGTCGGACCCCGGCGTGCATCCCATCAGTTCCATTGACGATGCCGTGGAGCATCTGATCGATGGTGCCGACCACGATGCCGGCGACTCTGCATCGCGGCTGATCGATCTTTTCAACTATCCTCTTAATGAAAGCATCGTCGTCTTCAAGGGTGCCCTGACAGGCATAGACGGCGTCGCCTTTGCGGATGCCGCGATCGTCCCAGAACCGCGTCCAATGCTGCTCTTCCTTGCGCGTCGTATCGAGGCTCTGGCCAAAAAAGAATGGCGGATCACCAGCGAAGATCGATTGACGAGACACTGAGGTCAGCGTCGGCACCCAGGCGAAGAGACCGAACTCCTCCGTGAGCCATTTTCGTGACGGCATCTCCTGGCGGACAACAGCCCACTGGTCCATGGCGAGGCCGTCGATGACAACCACCGCAAGCTTGCGTGCCGGCCCCTTCGCCGCAAGCCGATGCGCCATGTACCTCGGTATCTGATGAAGCATGGCCGGCCGTGGTAGATACGACAGGCTGTGCAGAGCGCCGTAATGCGCAACCATCCATTCTTGAAAGCGCTGCTCGATCAGGTGGTGTGCGGTCTCGAAGCGGGACTTGTCCTCATGTGGCAAATCTTCTGGCAGCGACCAGCGCAGCGCCACGACCTCCGCCCATCGCGTCGCGACCTGAATCCACGCCTGGTGATCGCTGTTCAACGACGGGCTATCAGACTGCAGAAGCTGCAGGAGTTTTCGGAAGCGTGAAGTCTGGTCCGCGCCTGCAGACCCTGCCACGCCGACAGCCATCCAAGACCCGGCGACAAGCGAATGAGAGACGCCGCCAACCGGAGCCAGCAGACCATCGGTAAACAGATTATCGACGTAGACACGAACGTCGTCGTGGTCGAACGGAAGATCCACAGGACCGGAAAACTGAAGATCGTAGGGGGCTGCTTCCTCGCGCAGTGCGCTTGCCGGCGAGGCTAGGCGCTGACGCACGAATATCGGCCACCTTTCCTGCAAAAACTCCAGGAAATTTGCACGACTTGGAACGATCTGATCGAGCGGCCATTCCTGCCATCGATCCGTTGATCGCAGCAAATGGATCAGGCGATCGTCCAAAGACTTCGGGATGATCTTCCCGCTGTCAGCAGCAGTCTGATTTTGCGCTAAAGTCAGCGGTTTGAATTTGCGGTGGTAGTGCGGATCCGGGCGGTCGATTGAATGCTCCGAGATGGAGCAGGAACACCAGATGCTCGATCCGGCATCGAGACCAGCCAGGCCTCACCATGGCGATGATGCGTCCTCGCAGGAGGCGACGTCATGGCCGGTGGCAACCGCCGTAAGTGCAAATGCTGTCTGCAGTTATTTCGTCCCGATCCGCGTAACCGCCATCACCAGCGTTACTGCTCGGCGAGCACCTGCAGAGCGGCCAGCAAAGCTGCCAGCCAGGCACGCTGGCGCGCCGCGCCGGAGAACCAAGGCTACTTCCGCGGCCCGGTGAACGTCGCTCGGGTCCAGGCGTGGCGGTCGCGCCATCCCGGGTATTGGCGCAGGGCTCGAGGTGTCGGCACTGCGTTACAAGATGTCTCAACGGCGCAACCTGTTGAATCTGCTGGTGGAACAGCCGCTCCGGCGGGCTCGCCGTTACAAGAGGTCTTAATCGCGCAACCTGCTGTTCTGATTGGCTTAATCGCCCATATCGTCGGGACGCCGTTACAAGATGACATCGTCCGCACCACGGGGCGTCTGCTACGGCTGGGCCAAGACATTCTCGCTACATCCGCGGCACGGGCGGCAACGCCCCGTGCCTGACGGCGGAGCCGGTGGTGATCGATTACGAGACGTTCGCCAAGATCCACGACTGCCGTGATCGCCAGGGCCTGACGATCGCGCAGACCGCCCGGGCGCTGGGCCTTGATCCGAGGACGGTCGCCACGTGGGCCGCTCGTTCGCGCTTCGAGCCGCGGCGCAGCCGGCCGCGCGGCAGTGTGCTGGATCCCTTCAAGCCGCGCATCACACGGTTGCTGGACACCCACCCATACAGCGCTCAGCAGATCTTCCAGCGCCTGCGCGAGGAGGGATACCGCGGCGGTGTGACGATCCTGCGGGATTACGTCCGCCGCATCCGGCCGACGAAGCGGCCGGTCTATCTGAAGCTGCACTTCGCTCCCGGCGAGTGTGCGCAGGTCGACTGGGGCGCCTACGGAACCGTCGCCGTGGGCAATACTCGTCGCCGGCTTTCGTTCTTCGTCATGGTGCTGGCGTTCAGCCGCCAGATGTTCGTGGAGTTCACCGTCTCCCAGACCATGGAGCATTTTCTCGCCTGCCACGAACATGGCTTCGCTGCCTTTGGTGGCGTGCCGTCCAAGATCATGGTCGACAATCTCAAATCGGCGGTTCTGCAGCGCCTGGCCGGCGCCGCACCAGTGTTCAATCCGCGCTATCTGGACTTTGCCCGCCACCACGGCTTTGCCATCGAGCCCTGCAATGTCGCTCGCGGCAATGAGAAGGGTCGCGTCGAGTCAGGTGTGGGTTACGTCAAGAAGAACTTCCTGCATGGGCTCGAGTTGACCGACTTCAGTGCGATCGGCGCAGCCGCACAGGTCTGGCTCGACACCATCGCAAACCTGCGCATCCATGGCGAAACGCAACAGCGCCCCATCGATTTGCTTGCGCAAGAGCGGCCGCATCTGGGATCACTCAACCCGCACCCCTACGACCTTGCGCACACCTCAACCAGCGTCGCCTCCAGCCAGTTCCGCATCACCTTGGATACCAATCAGTATTCCGTCCCCGCCGCATACGCTCACCGCCGTTTGACCGTCAAAGCCTATCCCGACCGGGTCTGCCTCTACTTCGACAACCAGCTCATCGCCCGTCATACGCGCCGCTATGGTCGCCACGAGGACGTCGAGGATCCGGATCACGCCAAGGTGCTGATCGCCCAGCGCGGCCGTGCCCGGGAACAGCGATTGATGATGCACTTCCTGGCGCTGTCACCGGATGCCCAGGCCTATTACGAAGGCCTCGAGCAACGCAGGCTCAACGCCCGCCACCACGTCCGCAAAATCCTGGCTCTGGCTGAGATTTATCCCGCCGATGCCGTAGCCCGCGCGATCTCCGACGGGCTCGCCTTCCAGGCCTTCAGCGCCGAGTACATCACCAACATCCTGGAGACCCGGGCCCGTGCGCTGCCGGAACCCGGACCCTTACAACTCACCCGTCGCCACGACCTGCTCGACATCGACATCGCTCCCCCTGACCTCAACGCATATCAGGTAAACCGTCATGACCCCGAGTGATCTGACACGGTTGGATGCACAGCTGAATCGTCTGCGACTGCACCACATCCAAAGCCACTACCAGGCCGTCGCCACCCAAGCCGCCGAGCAGCAGCGCTCGCACCTGGATTATCTGGCGCAGCTGGTCGAGGGCGAGGCCACCATGCGCGAGAACCGCAGCATCGAACGACGGATCAAGAACGCGCGCTTCCCCGTGCTCAAATCCCTCGATGACTTCCAGTGGAGTTGGCCCAGGAAGATCAACCGCCCGCATATTCAGGCCCTGTTCCGTCTGGCCTTCGTCGCAACCCAAACCAACATCGTCCTGATCGGCAACGTCGGCCTTGGCAAGACGCATTTGGCGATCGCTCTGGGCCACGCCGCCTGCCTGGACGGACACTCTGTGCTGTTCACCACAGCCGTCGACATTATCAACACCCTGGCGGCGGCCCAGGCCGTCGGCCAACTCAAGCGCGAGTTCCACCGCTACCTGAAGCCCGCCATATTGATTGTCGACGAGCTCGGTTACCTGCCGATCGACAAGCACGGTGCAGACCTGTTGTTCCAGATCATCAGCCAGCGCTACGAGCGCGCGCCGATCCTGATCACCACCAACCGCACCTACAAACATTGGTCGCAGATCTTCAACAACGACAGCACGTTGACATCCGCGATTCTCGACCGTGTCCTGCACCACGCCGAGACGGTCATCATCGAAGGTCCGAGCTTCCGCATGAAGGACGAGATTGAAGCGTAAGCCCGGCAATGACCACGATGAGACGAAAGCGCTCAGCCAAATCGCCCGAGCATGCCGTTTCCGATGAAGCCGCCGCTTACATTGCGGACGCGCTGATGGAGCTCGCCTTGAAATTCGAGGCGGCCCATTTCGCCCAGATCCGCCGCCACCACCGATCCATCACGCCTGAACGTCATGCCGACGCTCCTTGGCAACTCGATCTGTTCGGCAACCATCCGCCGTTCTGAATTGCTTGGGCAATTCTTTGGTTCGACCCGCGCCGCGAGCATTCTTCCGTCCCGACCGCTAATTCTGGCAGCCGTCGCGCGCAGGGCCTGTCAAGGCTGGCCGCGACTTTCGCGGCCACCCGAAGGGCTTGGCCTTGATTGGACCGAGCACGGCGGCATGCTCGATCGGATCGGGGCTGCAGGCGCTCGCTAACCCCAGGGAATTTCAAACCGGTGGCTCTGATGCGAATTCACCCCGTTGGTAACACCCGCTGTAATGCCGTCGCAGGAGCGCACGAAGTAGCTCTGCGTCATCTTGGATCTGCGCTGGGTCGAGTCGGAATACGTGGCGTAGCAGAAAGTCCCGCGTGGCGTTCTCACCCAGCGGCTCAGGCTTGAAAAGCTGCTGTGCCGCGGAGACCGCATCAAGGTCGCCACGATCCAACTCAGAAAGCACATGCGGAGCTAGGGACGGGAACAACTCCGCAAGGCTGAAAGAGAGCAGCCGGCGGTCGCGCTTCGCCTGCTCAAGGAGGTCGAACGGAAGTCCACTGATGTCCGATCGCGTCGCCCGCAAAACGACAACGAGGTTGGTGTCCTTGCCGTTATCCCACACCTCACGAAAGCGCCGCTCATAGGCATAGCGGAACGCGACGTGATCCTCGAAAGGGACGATCTCGAACCCGCGCTGGCGAATGCCGTCAATAACGCCCTGTTCCGTCAGCAGCTCATCCGGGTCGGCGACGACTGTGAGGCGTGCGACCGTGGCGATGTCGGGTGTGAACTGGGCAAGGATCGGATCTCGCCAGGTGCTGGCCGGGGAATGGGCGATCATATGCTCTTACCCATCGGCGCCACGCGAGCCATCAGGACGGCCGCGAGATCCGGGAGAGCGGTTTCACGGGCGGTAAGGTCTCGGGTCCAGGCTTGCTCCTCGTCAACCAAAATCCGGAGCCGGTAACTCCGGACTTGGGGCAAACCCAAACGCTCTATGGCGCGACGACGCGAAGCGAACGCGTGCCCACCTTTCTTGCGCTCACGAATGATGCTGAGCTGGTGAGCCGCCAAGAGCTCTTCAAAGACTGCAGCGCCTTGGGTTTCCGCGGCGCTGCGGCTGGCGTCGTACGCTTGCAATGCAGGCGCGTCGGAGAGATCGTCGGTCGCTTGGCTCAATCCGGCCGGAAGGTCGATCAGGCGATCCCAAATCGTTCGCGCCGTCGGACCGAATACCCGGCCATCGTCGCTCACGAACAGGGCAAGGAACCGCTGCTCCCGGCCTCCGGAGGTGTGCAGGCTGATTCGCCACAACGACCAGACGCCAGTTGTCTTGTCAGAGACATCGGGGATCACGACCGAGGGGATCGGTTGGCCCGGCGCAAAAACCGGCAAACTGTTTGTCAGCCCGCGTACGCGCTCGTCTTCCAGCGAAATCAGCGTAACGCCTGGACGATCGGCGTCGTCACGATTGAAGACGGCGGACGCGCTGGTGTCGCCATTCGGCCACCGCAGATCGAAGCCGATGACGGCGGGCTTCGCGGACGCCCCGGTAGGCTCTTGAGTGCGCAGGAATCCGAGCGTCAGCCTCTCTGTCCAATAAGGCATTTGGTGGCTGGCGATATGCTGCGCGGCCGATGGATCCAGTTTTTCGGTCGCATTGAGCAGACTGGAGCCGGCTCGCGATTCCTCCGCCCGGCGCCTGATCTCGTCGGCAACGCCGGCTGCGCGCTGTTCGGCATCCTCGGGCGCGATCATCGCCTGGGCAAACAGCGCCTCAAAGGGCACGCCGCCATCCTCGGAATCCAGGACGTCGGCCAACTTGTCGACGCCAAACTCCTCGAGAATTCTTGCCAGCTTCTCTTCCAGCACCTCGCGGACGCGAAGCTCCACCGTGTCCGCGAGTGCAAAGTTCATCGCCCGCACGATATGCTTCTGACCGATACGATCGACGCGGCCGATCCGCTGCTCGATCTTCATGGGGTTCCACGGCAGATCGTAATTCACGATCACGTGGCAGAACTGTAGGTTCAGGCCTTCGCCGCCGGCGTCCGTCGAGATGAGAATCTGAGCGTCGTCTGCAAACCGCCGCTGCGCCTGCCGGCGCTCCTCCAGGTCCATCCCGCCATTAAGGATGACGACGGTGAACCCACGGCGCTCCAGAAAATCGGCAAGCATGGCCTGCGTGGGCACGAACTCCGTGAAGATCAGCACCTTCAGGATCGGATCGTTTTCCTCGCGCTGTTGTTGCTGGATGCGTTCGAGCACCGCCTCGGCCTTCACGTCCGGTCCGCTGCCCTCGCATCTCCGGGCCGCCGAGAGGAGCAGTTCGACTTCCTTTCGCTCGTCCTTCAGGCCTTTCAGGCGCGTCTTCAGAATGGTATCGAACTGTTGCTGGCCATCCAGCGACGACCAGTCCTCAGCCATGTCTTCGGGAAACAATGAAAGCTGCCCCTGGGGCAGCTCGAGCACGGCAAGCCTCCGTTCCAGGGCAGTCCGGATCGCCGCCGTGCTGGAGGTGATCAACCGCTGCATCAGGATCATCAGGAAGCCGACGGCGGTCTGTTTTTCCTTGATGGCGCGGTTGTAGCCATCGCGAACGTATTCCGTGACCGCCTCATAGAGAGCCCGCTGCTCCGCGTGTGCGCTCCCCCATTCAATCGGCACCAACTGGGTGAAGCGCGGCTTGAAAAGTGGGTTGCCGTTGGCGTCGATCGCGCGTCGCTTCTCGGTGCGAATGACAAAGGGCGCGACGGCTTCGCGCGAAATCGCGTCGTCTCCCGGCAGAACATCCGGATCAAGGAACCGAATGAGCCTGCGGAACGCGTCGGACTTGCCTTGGTGTGGTGTCGCCGAAAGCAGAAGCAGATAGGGCGCAGCCTGCGCCAATGCGTCACCCAACTTGAATCGAGCGACCTGCTCCGTGCTGCCTCCTACGCGATGGGCCTCGTCGACGATGATCAGGTCCCACCCGGCCGAAACGAGGTCCTCGAACCGCTCGCGATTATAGCGGGCAAGCTGCTCCTGGCTCCAACCGCGGCGGGAGTCCATCGGCTTCACCGAGTTGAGCGGGCAGATGACCTGGTCGTGCATGCGCCAGAGATTTTCATTTTCGTCGATGGCGCCGGCCTGCCGCAACGCGGTCAGGCTGTTGGGAAGAATGAGCCGGAAATCCTCCCCGAAGTGCCCTTTCATTTCCGACTGCCACTGCAGAACCAGACCGGCGGGCGCAACGACGAGAATCCTGCGAACAAGCCCCCGTATCTTCAGCTCGCGCAGGATCAGGCCCGCTTCGATCGTTTTGCCGAGTCCGACTTCGTCGGCGAGGAGATAGCGAATGCGATCCCCGGAGATTGCCCGCTGCAAAGCCAATAGCTGATGCGGCAGCGGGATGACCGTGCCTTCCAACGGCGCGACCAGGGCGTCGCGCTCCAAGGCGTCGGCGATGCGCGCGGCGGCGCTGACATAGGAGAGGCGATCGAGGAGACGGGACTCCCCCGCCTTTAGCGGGATGAGATGTTTCTGCAGAACCCTGACCGCCGTGTCACGGCGCGGCAGCCAGACTAGGCAACTCGCCTGACCCCATAGCGTCTCGGTATCGACAACGCGGCAGGGTTCATCGTGGTCAATGCTGTGCCACCACTCGCCAGCTTGCATGGATCACCTCACCCATCACCGAGGCGCATGCTCGCGACGTCGTAGTACATCAGAAGCTTTTCGTCCTCCTGCAGGACGTTTTCGGGGAGCTTGGCGGCAACGCTGACAATCGTTTTGTAATCCTGAGTGTCGTAGGACGCTTTGAAGCCAGCCCGCACTGCTTCGGTGCGAAATAACTTCAACTTGCGCGCAGGCGCGGCTCTGTAAACCTGGAATTCCGAAAGGAGTTCCTTCTCACGAAGTTTTTCCAGATCAATCTGCCGGCCAGGGTCCGGTACATACCAGCGCCCCAGCGCCCCAGTCCGCAGCTCTTGAGAACTGTTTTCAAGGCTCCGGAACTCGCGATAGTTCGTGGAAAGGTAACTATGAATTTGCGACGGCACTGGCCCTTTGCCATCATACTGAATGAAGTTAGACTGAAGCAGTGCCTCCAACTCAAGAGGCGTCTCGTGCTTTGCCCAACCACTAGTTTCACGCATATATACGGGTTGCAGATCTGATATTTTCTGCGGCTTTTTGTCCAGAATTTGCCGTATCCATTCGATTGCTGAGGCCTCATCCTCAACAAACATCTGAAACTGCCGAATTTCTGTCGCCTTGTATCGCTCCTTGTCATATTGAGCCGCTTGCTCCTCCAAGAAGACCATCTCGTCGCGATTGGGAAAGCGATGTGTCAACCCGGCATAAAACTCCATCGCCGAGAGTGGAACGGAGATTTGCCGCTGGACAAAAAACGCAACCATACGATCGAATAGTACGCGCGGCTGACGTTCAGCGACGGGCTCCAAGACGTCGTTTCTCAAAGTAGGTAGTGGAACCCGCTGTAAATGCTCTCGCACAAACTGCCAGACCTCCTGCTCAGAAACTACCCCGAGGGCGCGCACCGACTCCTGTTTAACGGTTGGTTTGTAGGCCGAAATTACCAAATCCTGGCTCATCAACCCTTGGCGCGACTGCTTGTATGTCTCTTGTCCCTTATTGAGGGCACGTACATCGGCGACAATAAAGCCACTTGCAAAAAGCGCCTCTTGAATCGCATGCCACACTATATTTGATGAATTATGGAACTCAATTGTCATCCACTTACCCGCCTTTAGCACGCGAAAGCCTTCTTGGAAGGCAAACCGCATTAGAGCAGCGTATTCCAGTGCCTCTCGACGACGGGTAATGTCCATGATCGCTTCGGGATCACGATCTGTTTTTACACGCAGCCACGACTCCCATATTTGGTTTAACTCAGAGTACTGCAGATTTCTGCCAAATGGCGGGTCAACGAAGATATAGTCGACACTTTGATCTGGTATGTTTGAGAGGTCTGTTGCGCTTTGCGTAGATACAATGGCTGGTGACCTGTGCTGATTGCTCATAAGTGCAAAGGCTTTCGTCAGCCTCTTCATCTTATTTGAATATGCGTAAGCCGGCGTGACTTCGGTGACCATGGAGGGCACATACAGCGTCCCGGTGAAATACCGATTCACTTGGGAACCGCCACTTTCTTTCCCAAACTGGGTCGGCTGGTAGCGATTGAGGACCGTCATCCCTAATCCGTTGGACTGGACAAAAAATAGAAGTGACTGGCGCTCGCGCCATGATGGCGACTTTGACGCGGCTGCCCACATCTGAGCATATACGGCTAATTGGCGCGGCAGATAAAAGTGATGAACATTGGTTATCCCGTAGCTTTCCAAACAGTCCTTTTGAATAAACCGTTCACCACGGATCAAAGAGTCTGTCGGAAACCAATTTGAAGGCTGCAAGTGCTCGCACATTTGCTCTTCTCGCACATCAGGTGCGATTATAATTGTCCTTCGATTTGCTGCTTTCGCGGATGTTCCCTTGATAACCTGTGCCCCAACCGGAACACGGCGCATCGTCTGCCGCGTGGCACCATTGCCGATATCAACAGTCGTCCGTAGGCGCCTTTCGAGGCGTACGGCACCGGATACCTTTGTCGGGGCTTTGCTTACGAGAGCTCCACAATGCGGGCATGGGAATTGGTCAGCAGAGCCAATTGACGTAGTGGCCTTAACGACACTATCGCTAACCACCTCAGCTTGGCACGTAGGGCAGTAAAGGGCCTCGATCCAAAGGAGATATTCTACGGTATCAGCGCTAGAAATATCCAGGCCACGTCTATATTGAGCGGCCATTGATGAATCAGTCTTCTTCAGAAGATTTGCTGCGTTCCGCTCGAAGCGCCCTTCCTCGTCTGGCCACAAATAGACAGAGGTGATGAAAGTCGCAGCAGGGGAAAGATCAATACATATAGGGAGCCGAAAGCGCGCATTTTGGCCGGATGAACGACTGACTTGTGCCTGATCGACCATTCGGCACGCGACACCCGTCATGCCAGACCCAGAGAAAAAATCTAAGACAACGTCTCCAGGCTTTGTGTAATGGCGCAGGTAGGTTGAAATAGCCTCTGGCGGTACTTTGGTATGATAAGAGTGCGCCGTATATACGATGTCAGCCTTTGATGAAAGAACATCACTTGTGTAAGGCGAGCCCGCTGTGACTACCTCAGGATCATGTCCTGTATTGTGTGCAGAGATTAGATCTCGGATAAACGGATTTGGACAGGCTGTATAATAAGGGGGATTGGACAGGCGCAAAATGTCATCATCAGAGCCATCGGGAAATCCTTGCGTACTTCTAAATACGGGATCTGCAAGGTGTGCCCGCAACTTCTGCGTAAAATAGTCCCGCCGCGCATCTTCGCTTTCGAACGTCATGCCGAGACACTCGACCTTGCCTCTTTCCAATGCCTGCTGCTCTAGTGATTTCTCAACTAGACGCAGTTGTCCCGACCCCTCGATGAAAAGATCGCCGCTGCTCCCTGACGTCCGTGTCTGAGTCATCCCGTTCAGCCTCACTCGATTACGATACGGACCTTGGACGCATCCTTGCCCTTGGTCAGGTTGGCGACATAGCGGTCGAAACGCTCACGGAGATCGCTGACGGTACAGGGTAGCCCCCCGTCTGACAGCGCGGCTTGAAGCGCCGCGTTGCCGAACGATACCTTCTGCAGACCGCTCAGGACTTCCTGAAGCGCCTTCACGAAGGCCGCGCTCACCGGATCGGGAAGCTGCTTGCTCTTGAGAAACCCCTGAAGCTCGCTCTTGCCGGCCGCATCGCTGACCAAATCAATATTTCCCGACACGGTGGGATCTTCGAGGTTGGTGCGCAACGTGTCCGTCCAGCCGCGAACCAGGCCGTCCAGCACCTCGTCCAGGTCGCTCAGTGTCTTCTTCGATGTGGCGCCGCCCGCCGGCTCTTCCGCTGGCCGGAAGCCGCAATGCGGGCAGATGGGGTCGCTGTCGAGTTCTGGACGCCCAAGCTGGAAACAGGTCTTCAGCGCAAACAGCTTGTTCTCGAAATCGCGGAGCTGCTGCGTTGGCATCATGTCCACGCCGGCGATCTTCTGAAGCTGCGCGAGGCGTGAATCCTTGGCGAGGCTGGCCTTGCGTTTGTCGTCATTGGCGCCCAGGCGAGCGCGCTCATGCGCCGCCAGATACGCATCCTGATACTTCGACTTCAGATCTCCCAGGGTCTGAGTGAGAAGCCTCTTGAAATCCGACTCCGACCGCTGCTTCGGGCTGGCGATCTTTGCTGTCAGATCGGCGCGAGCGGTGCGCACCGTGTCCTGCCAAGGATGGCTGGCGTCCAGCAGCGCCTCCGCTTTGCCCAGATAGGACGTCAGCGGATTGGTCTGCTGCAGGAGCCCGCCCAGTTCGTCGACCTCGCGAGCCAGCTCGATCGCCGGCTTCTGGCCGAGCACCGCGACGGAGTCATGCGGGAAGTTTTTCAGCTTCCCGGACGTGTTGAACGGCTGCAAGGATTCAAGGAACCCCTTGAGGCTGCCGAGCCGATCCTTCCAGTCTTTCTGCTCCTGGTCCGACAGGATGGGGCGGCCCCAGAAGATCAACTCTGCGACGCGCGCCTGGGAGGCGACAACCTTGCCGAGAAGCTCGGCGGCACGCTGCTGAATTTTGGCCACCCCATCATCCCGGTTCGCGGGATTGACGATGAGCCCTTTCGGCACGTCAAGCAGATCGCACAGATCCTGCAGCGGCCCGAGCGGAAGATCGCGCGGGCGATCGATGTGCTTGAACTCGGTGACCTCCGCGATTCCGATCTTCGCGAATTGGTCGATGCCAGCCGCATCGATCTTTTTTCCGGCAAGGCTGAGGACGATGTCACCGCTATGGACCAACGCGGCCAGAACCACACTGAGGAATTCCGGTTCGATCCGAAACTTGGACCAATAATCGACGCCGGACTCTGAGGCGATCAATTCGGATCGATTGAGCACCTGGCCCTGGCCTTTCTGGCTCAAAGCGTCGAGCACGTTCTTGCCGTAGCGCGAGTTGCGCGGCTTCAGCGTTTCGCCGTCCAGCAACTCCAGCGCATCCAGGATCGCCGAGCCCTGCTTGCTCTTCACGCCACCGGTAATCCACCGTAACGCTTCCTGCGCGGCCTGATCCCGGTTCTGCCGTGTGACCAGAACGCTGAACATCGGGTACTCAGGGCTCTTGTCAGCAAAATGCGGCGCCAGCAGCGCCGATCCCGCGGTGTTGACGTAATCCTTGACCGTCGCGTTCGGCGGCAGCTTGCCACGAACGACTTCCAGCAACGTCTTTGATCGCCCCTGATGCACGACCTCGACGGCGGTCGGCACATGCTCGCGCAACCAGGCCGTCAGAGCCCGAAGCTGATCGGTTGCCTTGTCTTCATAAATTTTCTTGTTGCTGCCCGAGGCGGCTATGGCCTGTTCGCGCGCGCCTGCATAGAGGCGCAGCGCGCGGTCGAACGTGTCGTCGCGGTCTTTCAGCTTGAAGAAGACCTCGTCCGCCTTCTTCTCATCCTTGAAGTAGGGTGCGTCGAACGGCTGCAGGAAATAGAGATAGAAATCCCGTGCGGGCTGCGCAGTCGACCGCTCGTTGGGAGCACCGAAGAACAGGTAGCCGCTGCGACCGGCGCGCCGTTCCCGCCACTCGATTTCGTGTTCCCAGATGCGGTAGCCCGTAACATAGGGCGGAGCATCCGGGTCTTCGAGAACAACCCGCCGCAGCGCGTCAAAATAGTACCGATCGAGTTGCGCGTCGCCGAGGGTCTCCGCCCGCTTTTCGATGAGGGAGTCGAAATCGACATCCTTCTTCAGGTCGAGAAAATACTGGCCGTTCTCCTTGTTGAAGCTGAGGAACTGGCCGCTCACCGTGCGAAGAAGCTCTTTCAGAACGGTTTCGACGAGCGTGCGAAGAAACTCGGCATCCTTCTCTGGAACCGGCAGCATCAGGCAGAGATCGTCTCTCAGCTCCTCAGCCGTGGCTCCGATCGGCGCATAGATGTCCGACGTCGTAAGGCGATGGACCGAAAGCGCGTGAACGATCCGGATAGCGGCGGGCTTGTATTGCGGCCGGGTGAACGCCTGCTGGACGCGCGCATCGAGCACACCGCTGCGATCGATGACTTCCTTAATGGCGGGGTCGGATCGGAACGACGGATTGTCTCGGAGCACGCCCCAATAGGAGTTGTAGGCAATCAGGCCGGTGTCGTTCGTCGGAACGTCCTGATCGATGATGCGTCGGATCGCAGCGCTGAGCGTCTTCAGCACCTCTCGCTTCTCGGCAACATACACGCGCTCAAACGTGTCGAGATATGCAGGATGAATCGGGAACAGGCGGACAAACTCTTCCATCCGCTCGTTCATCGAGCCGTAGAGAGGCGCGAACTGCTTCAAATGCTCGCGAATCAGAGCCTGCTGTTTGGCGTCCTTCTTCAAGAATTCGCTCGGCTACGACGAAAGCGACGTCGTCGCGGGCGATCCGGACCTGCTCGAAGCGATCCTTCACCCGTCTCAGCGTGTCAGCCACGAATTGGAACCGCGGATTGTCGAACAGGCTCTCCTGGACGCCGGCAATGAAGCGGAACCGCGATCCCTTGCAGACCTCGCCAAGCTCACGAAGGAAGGACAGGTCGAGGCTCAGCGCTTGGTCGGCGCGCGAGCGCAGATAGTCGAGCAACTCGTCAAGGACGAGGATCAGACCGCGATCGGGATGCATGGCCTGAAAGGCCGCCATCATTTCCTCGAAGGCCGATTTGTTCTCGTGGCGATCGCCAGTGGCTGGGAACTCATAGGTGACACCAAAGCCCGCCAGTCCGTCCTCCAAGACCGAACACACGATGTCCCGCAGCGACATCGTGGTCGAGCCGATCTCCGCACGGATCACACGAAACCGGCCGGAGATATCAGCCGCTTGTTCGGCAACCTTCTGATTGGTCAGGCGCGAAGCGAGGTCCGCATGTTCAGCGATGGCCGACACGACGGCCATCAGGTGGGACTTACCCGTCCCGTAGTTGCCGACGACGAGGATGCCCTTGTTGTCCGCCGGCTTGCTGAACTGCAACTGAGGAAACACCAATTCACCGAGCAGCTCAGCCATCCGGTCGGAAATGACGAACGTCTCGACCAATCGGCGCGCATCCGCGGCGGTGTCGGCTTCCCGAAGCTGAACGACGGTTTCGATCGGTTCGAATTGAATGAGGTCCGAGTACTTCATGTCTTCTCCTCCCCAGGCGATTCCGCGTCGTGCTGATCGGTGTCACCGGCTTTGACGATCACCGCTTGGGGTGTCTGATATCGGCGCGCTTCCGGATGACCTGGCTCGGCATAGGTCAGGCACGCTCCATCGAAGCCGCCTGGCCACGCGGCTACGATTGCGCGGTTCCGAGACAGCGACTGCAAGAGCCGGAGCGGGTCCTGTGCCAACTCCTCCGCGAAAAGAAGCTCGATATTGTCGAGAAGAACGACGTCGGAATTTTCTGCTCGGACCATGTCGTCAAGGATACCCGCGACACGGGTTGCCCGTTGGCGATGCGTTAATTCGAGAAGACGTTCCGAGAGGCGAAGATTAACATTGAGCCGTGGCCAACTGTGCTGGGCCGCAAGCTCGTTCAGCATGGCGGTTTTTCCGGTGCGGGCCGGCCCAACCGCCAGCACGAGCTTGTAGTAGGCATCCCGGGTTCGGGGCAGCACGTCCTGGATCTGCGAGGCGAGGGGCGTGGGCATTCAGCTTCCACCCTCGTTGCGCGACGCTGCCTTCTGTTGCTCGATCCAACGGTCGAGATCGTCCCGCTTGAACCGCCACTGGCCGCGGACCTTGAATGCCGGAAGCTGCGCCTTTTGGGCCATCGTGTAGACGGTCTTTTCCGCAACCTTCAACAAGACGGCGACCTCGGGCAGCGTTAGTATCTCGTCCGGCATCAACCGGTCCTCTCATCAGAACGGATGGCAGAGGGTGCCAGAGTTTGGCAAAAGGTGCTAGCCCGACGAGCGGCGCCCTGGAGCCAGTGCGATTGGCAGATCCAGCCGTTTGCCCGCTGTTGTATCCCGTGCCGCGCATTATGGTGCTTACAAGGAGCTTACATTGGCGGCGACCCGCCTCTGTGTAAGCAAAAGCGGCCCCGAAGGACCGCTTTTATCCGCTTGAAATCTCAAAGAGATTTTGGAGCGGGCGAAGGGATTCGAACCCTCGACCCCAACCTTGGCAAGGTTGTGCTCTACCCCTGAGCTACGCCCGCGCTCCCGATCAGGGCGCGGTTTCTAGGCGGCTTGCCCCTCGATTGCAAGCCGCGTGACGCCTGCCGCGCAGGTCGATCGTCTGTACTCGCCGCAACATCTATCCGCACCAGATGATGGAATAATCTGCAGTCCGGGTCCTTTCCCATCACCGCCTTCCCAGTGGCCGCGGCCCAGCTCATGCCGCAGCCAGCAACCCCCGCTCTGGACGCCAGACCCCAGGAACGGCATGGTCTGCTACAACCGCGGCACGCGCTTGTCTCGCGCGGCTGACGCAACATCTATGCCTCGACAGCCTCGAAGGCCAAGGAACCATGGACGACCAAATCATCGGGCAGAACCCATCAGCACCGGGCGGCGACACTGGCGCCGCCGTCATCGTCGACGGCGATCAGAAGACGTTCATGCAGGACGTCATCGAAGCCTCGCGCACCACCCCCGTACTTGTTGACTTCTGGGCCACCTGGTGCGGTCCCTGCAAGCAGCTCACCCCGACCTTGGAAAAGGTCGTCCGCTCCGCCGGCGGCCGGGTGAAAATGGTGAAAATCGACATCGACAAGAACCGATCCCTGGTCCAGCAGCTCGCCCAGCTCGGCCTGCCGATGCAGTCGGTGCCCACCGTCGCCGCCTTCTGGCAAGGCCAGATCGCCGACATCTTTCAGGGCGCGCTGCCGGAAACCGAGGTGAAGCGCTTCGTCGAGGGCCTGCTGAAGATCGCTGGCGGTTCGATGCCCACAGCCGATCTGCTGGCCGAAGCCAAGGCCGCTGTCGAAGCCGGCGACCACCAGCACGCCGGCGCGCTGTTCAGCGAACTGCTCGAGCAGGAACCGGAGAATCCCGAAGCCTGGGGCGGCTTGATCCGCGTCCTGATGGCGCTCGGCCAGGAGGACCAGGCCCGCGAGGCGCTCAGCCAGGTGCCGCCGAAGCTCGCCGATCACGCCGAGATCTCCGGCGCACGCAGTGCCCTCGCTCTGGCCGAGGAAGGCCGCAAGGCGAAGGATCAATTGCACGACTTCCAGGCCCGCGTCACCGCCGACCCCTCCGACTACCAGGCGCGCTACGACCTTGCCACCGCGCTGAACGCCATCGGCGAGCGCGATCAGGCGGCGGATGCCCTACTGGAGATCATCCGCCGCAACCGTGCCTGGAACGAAGATGCCGCTCGGTTGCAACTGCTGAAACTCTTCGAGGCCTGGGGCTTCGACGATCCGGCCACGATGGCAGCGCGTCGCAAGCTGTCCTCGGTCCTGTTCAGCTAGATGGCCAATTTCCACCCCAGGGTGGAGAATCTGCCGGGCGAGTTCCCGGTATTCCCGCTGCCGGGCGCGCTGCTGCTTCCGCGCGGCAAGCTGCCGCTCAACATCTTCGAGCCGCGCTACGTGGCAATGACCGAGGATGCGCTCGCCCAGGGCCGCATGTTCGCCATGATCCAGCCCGACACCAACCTGCCGGAGACCGCCAACGGTCCGGCGCTGTTCCGCATCGGCTGCCTGGGACGGCTGTCATCGTTCAACGAAACCGACGACGGCCGCTATCTGATCACCCTGACCGGAGTGATCCGCTTCGCCATCGTCGAGGAACTCGCCATGGGTCGCGGTTATCGTCGAGTCCGTGGCCATTTCGCGCCGTACCGCGCGGACCTCGACCTCGATACGCGGCCGATCGGCATCGAACGCGACACGCTCATCACGGCGCTGCGCGGCTATTTCGCCCATCGCGGCTTCGACGCGAACTGGGATGCCATCAAGCGCCTACCGGACGACATGCTGGTCATCACCCTCGGCATGATCTGTCCGTTCGAACCAGCCGAGAAGCAGGCACTGCTGGAAGCGCCCAGCGATGCCGACCGCGCGTCCACCCTGCTCGCCCTGTTGCAGATGGGCGCCATGCAGCAGGACACACCGGGCGGTCGCAGCGTGAGCTGACCGGAACGGAACGCGCCATGGATGAACCCGCCGAAACGCCGCGCCAGGCGCCAATCGACCCGCGGTTGCTGGAGATCCTGGTCTGTCCGCTGACCAAGGGGCCGCTCGAATACGATCGCGAGGCCAGCGAACTGATCAGCCGCAAGGCCGGCCTTGCCTATCCGGTGCGCGACGGCATCCCCATCATGCTTCCCGAAGAAGCCCGCAAGCTGGCGGAGTGACGGCCCGCCCGTTTCCACCGTCACCCTCCCCCGCCTTCCACCGTCATCCTTGCGAAAGCAGGGACCGCACGGCAGTTGGCTCCTAACCGCCTGGATTCCGGTTACAGCCGCGGCAGCACCTTCTCGCCGAACAGCCGCATCGATGCTTCCGCGTCCGCCAGCGTGATGTCGTTGAAGTTCACCTGCAGCGACGCGATCTCGAACCCGCCGATCTGCCGCTGATAGCTGGCCACCGCATCCAGGATGCGCTGCGGTGTTCCCACCCAAGCCGCGCACTTCTCTACCTGCGTGTCGAAATTGTCCCGCGACAGCGCCGCGATGATCTTGTCGTAGCCGGGGTAATCGGCGGAGCTCTCGCCCGACATCCAGTCCGATGCCGCGGTGACCAGCGAATGCAGGTACCGGTTCAGCGGTTCGCGCGCGATGTGCTCGGCCGTCGCCTGCTCCTCGTGGCAGAGCATGTGGAACGCCAGCATCACCGTGCCGTTCCCAGAATGGCCCGCGCGCTGCCACGCCTCACGATACAGTCCGATCAGTTCGGCCATCGCCCCGCCCGCCATCGGGATCGCCATGACGCCGTGCCCCGCCGCCCCTGCGCGCTCGAACGATTCCTTCGTGGCCAGCGCAGCGACAAAGAACGGCGGTCTCGGCTTCTGCGTCGGACGCGGCAGCGACGTGACGTTGCTGAAACTGTGGAAGCGTCCCTCGGCGCTGACGTTCTCCTGTTCCAGCAGCACCCGCACCTGCTCCATGCCCTCGTCGAATCGCGCCCGGCTTTCATCGAGCCTCACGCCGAACCGGGCAAATTCGTGCGGCAGGAAGGCCCGGGCGAAGCCGATGTCGAGCCGCCCGTTGCACAGCGCATCCAGCATCGCCAGTTCGCCGGCAAGCTTCAAAGGATTGTTGAACGCCGGCAGCACCGCACCGGTCACCAGCCGAGCGCGCTTCGTCACCTGCGCCGCGGCTGCCAGGAAAACCACCGGGTTCGGACTGTAGCCGCCATACGGGTGAAAGTAGTGCTCGACCGTGCGCACGTGGCTGTACCCGTAGCGGTCGCACAGCCTGACCAGTGCCAGCGCCTCCTGCCAGTAGTCGCGCGCCGATTTAACCTCCGGTCCGATGTCGGGGAAGAACTGAATGCCGACCTGCATCTGACTATTTCCCTTCGTGCCCCTCGCCAAGCCGATCGGCGAGGGCAAGCAGCACGCCGACCACGCCGATCCCGACCAGGATGGCCAACTGCCACGCCGCATCCTGGCTCTTCACCTCGTCGATGTGGACGAAGGTCTCCAGGATCTGGATGGCGGCAATCGCGGCGACCGAACCGATCATCTTCAGCTTCACCGAACTGAAGCTGACCACGCCGAACCACTCCGGCTGATCCTTCCCTGTCGTCTCCAGCAGCCGGCCGACAAAGTTCTGCCAACCCGCGAACATGACGATGACCACGAGGTTGGCAACCAGCGAAAGGTCGACCAGCGTGAGCACCAGGAAGATCGCATCGTTGCTGTCCAGCGTCAGGTAGCTGGGGATCGCCAGCACCAGCTTCTGCACGAACTTCACGACGATCAGCACGAGCGCGACCAGCAGGCCAAGATAGATCGGCGCCATGATCCAGCGCGCAGCGAACAGCGCCCGGCCGACGTTCCGGCGCATGCGTTCTTCCATGTCGATGCCGGGGGACGGCTTGTCGCTCATCGCCGTCCAACCCGTCCATAGTTTTGCTGCGTCGATACCATGCAAAAAGCCACTGCCACCCCCGTCATGGCGGGCATTGGCCCGGCCAACCACGTCTTTCTCATTTCCGGTGTGCGTCTGACAACAGGGCATGGACGGCTGGGCCGCGCCATGCCTTGTCGTCTCAGCAGCGAGCAACCGTCGGGGAAGGCAGGCAGCGGCAATCCCCAACCTCCTGCGCGACGGGGGGTATCGGGAAATTGACGCAGACCTCGATTGCGCCCCGTACCCCGTCCTCACCGCGCCATTCGCGTCATCGCGCCCGCCATCAGCTCGATCTGCCGCGCGACGCGCGCCAGCGCATCCACGCCCGCTGCCGCCGGCCGCGGCTTCAGCGCCGTCTCGCCCGCCGCCAATGCGTGCAACGCGCCGCTGATCCAGTCGCGCCATGCCGCCAGCGCGTCCGGCGGCAACGCCGCGCGCATTCCCGGATCGAGTTCGATCGCGGACAGTCGCCCGGCCGAACGGCGCAGCGCGGCGTCGATCACCAGCGCCGCCTCCAGCCTGTCGCGGCCAGCCGTACCCGGTTCGGTCAGCGCGCGACTGATCGACGCCTCCAGGCTGTTGGTCGCCACACCGGCTCCGCGCCGCGCCGCCTCCACCGCACGCACCGTGGCATTGCCCGCGAGATACGCCAGCACTGCAGCGGCATACTCGCCATGTGCACCGATCGCTGCGCGAGCCTCCGCACCGAGGCGCTCGGGTTCCCAGCTCGGCCACAGCACGAAGTTGGCGACGACCGCGACGATGCCGCCCACCGTGGTCAACGCGAAGCGCGTCAAGGCGATCGACCACTCGCTCGCGCCGGGCTGACCGGTCTCCACCAGCAGCACGATCAGCGGCGTGATCGCCGCCATGAACAGGCCAAGGCTCACCGCGCGCACCGCCAGCGCCACCATCGCCAGCGGGAACATCGCCGCGGCGATCGCCAGCGGCGTGGTGCACACCAAGCCGACCGCCGCCGCCACCAGCCCGCCCAGCGCGGTCCCCACCACGCGCTCCAGCGCGCGCGAATAGGTCAGCGCGAAATACGGCTGCATCGTTCCGACGATGGTGATGGTCAGCCAGTGATCGTATGGCGCGAAATGCACCATGGTGTAGGCCAGCGCCGGTGTCGCAACCACGGCGATACGCAACGCATGGCGCAGCGCCGGCGAACGCCAGTCGAGATTGGCCCGCGCCGGCCGCAGTACCCGCTGCAGCAGCGGTGCGCGCACCCCCTCCGGAACCGCGCCGGGCAGGTAGTTCTGCGGCAGCGCCAGCGTATGTGCGATGCGCAGCCGCTCCACCAGGCGCAACGCGATCGGACGCAGCGGATCGCCCTCCGGCAGCGCCGCGGCATCGGCTGCCATCGCGTCGATCGAACGGCCGATCCGCGGGTCGAGCCCCGCGTTCTCCGTTAGGATCCCGCGGCCCAGCACCTGGAGCAGCGGCCGCAGCCGGCGTAGCAGGCGCGACACGGTCCGCCGCTCCAGCAGCGTGCCCGGTTCGGCGAGCTCGCTCAGCGCGATCAGCGCGCCGAACATCTGGTCGGCGGCCTCCAGCCGGATCAGACTGTTCCCGCCGCGCGTGCCAGCGATGCCGCGCGTCCGCAACGTGTCGAAAACGATGCCGCGCGCCGTCTCGATCGCCTCGCGCACCGCGCGGCGGTGTTCGCGCGCATGGCTCTCCCAACGCGCCGCATCACTGCCGGCGTCCAGCATCGCGTGTATATCGCCGGCCAGTGCGCCCAGCAGGCGATACACCTCGGCCACCGAGCGTCGCGCCGGCAGGAACGGATGCACCTGCCAGATCACCAGGGTGAGGACGGTTGCCCATAGTCCGCCGCCGACGAAACCCGCGGCCAGCGTTCCCGCAGTCGCCAGGTCGATCGGGCGATCGAGCGACAGGATCAGCGCGAACGACAGCAGCAGGCCGAGTTGCAGCGCGGGCTGGCCGTACACCCGAGCGAAGGACAGCGCGAACAGCCCGACTGCCGCCAGCGGCAGTGCCACCGGCAGGCCGAACCCGCGCGCCAGTCCGGCCCCCGCCGTGATCAGCGCACCTAGCGCGGCGAACATCAGCAGCACCGGCACGCGCCGGCGGATCGGCCCGCCCGGATCACACAGGCAGGTCCACAGTGCGGCAAGCGCGGCCTCGCTTAGCGCGGTCCAGTGCAGCGGTTCGTTGATCGCGATGATCACGGCGACCGACAGCGCTGCGCGCAACCCCTCGGACAGGCTGATGGCGCGCAGGTTCAGCGTGATCGGCAGCCGCGCGAGGTCGGGCGCACGAACGCGCGGTGGCGGCGCTCCTGCCGCGGCCTTAGCGGCTTCGGACAAGGTCGATTACGGGATGGGACTGCAACGGTCGGTCAGCCGTAACGTCTTCCCCCCGCTGCTCACCCCACGAACGCGCCGCCGTTGACGTCAAGGATCGCGCCGGAGAAATAGCTCGCGGCCGGCGTGCACAGGAAGGCGATCGGCCACGCCAGCTCCTCCGGCCGTCCCATGCGTCCCAGCGGCAACTGCGCGCCCGACGTGAAGCCGGTTGTCATCGGCGTCTGCACTGGCCCGGGCGCCACGCCGTTCACTAGCACGCCGCGTCCGATCGCCTGCCGCGACAGCCACTTCACCAGCGCATGCACCGCGCCCTTCGACGCTGAATAATCAGGCGGTGTGTTGACCGAGGTGCCCCCGGTGCGCCCGGCAACCGAACCCACCAGCACGATCGAGCCGCCACCCTGTTCCGCCATGTGGTCGATCGCGGCAGCAGCCAGCGTCAGCGGCACGCGCACGTTGATGTCCATCACGCGATGAAACCGATCATGCCAGTTGCGGTCCTCGCGCCAGGGACGGCCCTCGAGAATCGCCGCGCAGTGCGCCACCGCATGAATGCGCCCCTGACCGAACAGTTCGGCGATGAAAGGATCCGATGTCAGGTCGCCTTCGGCGCTGCTGCACACCGTGCCGATACCTTCCAGCCCCGCCCGCGTGGCGGCAAGCGATGCCCGATCGGACAGCAGGTACTCCTGCACCGAGTTGTGCCAACGCCATTGCAGTCGCCCGTCCGATGCCGCTGGCGGCGCCGGTCACCAGGACACGCCGGCCAGTCAGGTTCAACGCGGCAGGCAGCGACACACCGGTTTCACTCATCGCGGACTCTCCCCGTATGCTGGCTGCATCCGAACATTTTTTGCGAGCTTGATCTGGATCAAGGCGTGCCGGCAGAGACAGGAGCAACATCAGCCAAAATCGCCGAGCGCACCAGGGGGTGCCAAAATGCACGACTATATCGGCGGCGCCGGAATGCTACGCGGCTGGATCGCTCTGTGGACTGACATGCTGTGGTTGCTGGCGATCATGACGGCCGCGATCGGTGCGATGGCAGTGATTGAGCTGCTCATCGAAGCACGCAACGGGCGCACGCGAGACTAGGGTGCTCACGTGAGCTGAGGCAGCGGTGCTGGTCGTCGGAGTGGTGCCTCGTACCACATGCGAGGCCAAGGAGCTGTCATGAAAATCCGCGGATATGCTCTGTCATGCGGCCTCGCGGCCGGCGTGATGGTGCTGAACGTCCTGCTGGCGATGCCTGTCACTGCCCAGCATAACGATAACGCCCACACCGGTTATCAGCACGGCAATGCGCCGTCGAACCAGTGGCATGGCGGACAATCGAACGGCAGTTACGGCTACCACAACAATAACGGCGGCTATGGGTATCACAACAATTACGGCGGCTACGGATATCACAACAATTCAGGAGCGATTGTCGGCGGCGCTCTTCTTGGCCTCGGGCTTGGAGCGGCAGTGGGCGGCGCTCTCGTTGCACCGCCACCGGTCGTCTATGTGCCGCCGACACCGTACTACTATGCGCCGCCGCCCGCCTACGCCTATCCGTATGCCCCGCCACCGGTCTACAACGGTCAATGATCCACTTCGCTAACCTCAGAGCCTGAAGCCCGCCATCAGTCGGCAGGTTCCGGCTGACACTTCGGACAATGGTAGCTGGTGCGGCCGCCGCGCTTGTCGACCGCCAGCTTCGTGCCGCAGCGCGGGCAGTGACCGCCGGCATGACGCTCCGGCAGCAGGAAACCCTTTGGCAGCCGATCGGTGAAATCCTCGGCGCCCGCACCGCGATCCACTGCGGTTTGCAGCACGTGCTTCATCGCTGCGAACAGCCTGCGCCGCGCGCCGGCGTCGAGCCGGTTGGCCGGAATGCCCGGATGCAGTCGCGCCTGGAACAGGATTTCGTCCGCGTAGATATTGCCGATGCCCGCGATCTGCGCCTGGTCCATGAGCACCGCCTTGGTCGCCTGCCTGCGATTGCCGAGTGCCGCGGCGAATGCTTTCTCATCGAACGCCGGATCGAGTGCATCGGGGCCAAGTTGTTCCGCCGCAATGAACGCCACGTCGCTCGCCGTCACGCACACATGCCCGATGCGCCGCGGATTGACATAGGCCAGCCGATCGCCCTCGGCGCACTCGAACAGCAGCCGTGTGGACGCCGGTTCTTCCTCACCGCGCGGCACGTATCGCAGCGAACCGTTGGTACCGAAATGCATCGCCAGCATGCCTGCATCGGCGAAACCGACGAACAGCACCTTGCCGTGCCGCCGGCATGACGCAACGCGCGCGCCCTTCAGCCGGCGCTGCAATGCGGCTGCACTGGCGCCCTCCAGACTGCCCGGATCATACACCACGGCGCGCGCAACGGTACGGCCGCGTGCATGCTGCTCCGCCACGCGCCTGAAGATTTCGACATCCGGCAATTCCGGCATGGCGGGCTCCGTGCAATCCCTGCTGCACCGCGTCAGGTTGCCAAGCGTGGTCCTTGGACTACCATGGGCGCAAGCACCAGGAGGACAACGGCATGATCACGAAATTCGACAGCCTTTACGCGGGTCACGTCGATCTGGACAACGTCGGCTACGCCGGCACGCCAATCAACGATCGCCGCTACGACAACGCCCATCTCGCCACCGCGCTCGACAAGGCGCAGTCGATGGCCGTGCTGATGGACGGGCTCGGCTACAACGCGTTTTGGATGGCCGAGCACCACTTCCAGCGCGAAGGCACCGAGTGCATCCCCAACGTCCTGCTGATGGCGCTGCACCTGACTCACGTGACCAAGAACCTGAAGATAGGCTGCGGCTTCAACATCACGCCGATGTGGCATCCGCTGCGCCTCGCCGAGGACTACGCCATGGCGGACATCCTCAGCAACGGCCGCGTGATCTTTGGCCTCGGCCGCGGCTACCACACGCGCGAGGTGGAAACCTTCGGCTCCCCCTTGCTCGACCAGGCCGCCAACCGCGAGCTGTACGAAGAGCAGACCGACATCATCTTCAAGGCATTCAACAACGAATCGTTCTCGCACAAGGGCAAGCACTACACGCTGCCCCCCGAGGTGCCGTATCGCGGCTACACCCTGAAGGAACTCACGCTGGTGCCGCGGCCGTTGCGTCTGCCGGTGGAAACCTGGCAGCCGATCCAGGGCGGCAGTGCGCGTGCGCTCGAATTCATGGCCAAGCACGGCATCCAGGGCATGGTCGGCGGAGGCTCGGCCGAGGGCGGCGCGATGCACAAGGTCGTGCTCGCCTGGCAGGAAGCCCACGCCAAGCAAGGCAAGCACATCGAGCTCGGCGAGCGCCTGTGCTTCGGCTTCCATTTCTACATGGCCGACAGCAAGGCCGACGGCATCCGTCGCGCGGCAAAATATTACGAAGAGAACATGAAGATGTTCGGCGAACTGCGCCTGGTCCGCGCCATGACGGACGAGCAGATCGAGATCATGCGCGATCCGAAACGTGCCCCGACCGCCAAGCTGCCATGTATCGAGGACGCGGTGAATGCCGGCGGCTTCCTCACCGGTTCGGCCAACGAGATCATCGACCACATCAAGGCGCTGGAGCAGAAGTACCCGGCGCTGGATCGGATTTCCGTCAGTCTGTCGGTAGGCGTGCCTAAGTCCGAGGCGCTGGAGCAACTGGAGCGCTTCGCCACCGAGGTGATGCCCGCGTTCAAGCGCACCAAAGTCCCCGAGCCCGCCCTGGTGAAGTAACAGCGGCCGCCGTGAATGGCCGGGCCAGTCTCGGCCATCACCATCGGCAGTGTTTCGCGAGCGATGGCCGTGTGACACCGCGCGACGAAATCATTGTTCCACATTGTCGCTCGGGTGGAAATTCGGACGCTCCGTCGCCACGGACTCGGCCCGCTCTGCCAGAGCGTCGTAATTGGCCGCGATTTCCAGCATGTGTTGCTTGGACACAGGGTCGTGCATGGCGTTGGCGATTGCTCTCGCCTGTTTGGCAAATTCCAACCATTCCAAGACGTCAGTCGTGGGCGCGCCCTCCACGCATCACCATGGACCGGACCCCGCAATATGGCAAAGCTTCATGGCGATGGAACGCGCCAGCATCCATCGTTGCCCCGCCAGGACGTCGCGTTGGTACTAGGCCTTCGGCTCTGCGCGACGCACTTCACTGACACCCTCCTTTCGCTGGCATCCAATTTTGATGAACCAGGAGAATCCAACGCACGTCCGCACTGAAGATTAAGCATCGGCCCCACAGCAGCCAGCCCGATATCAACGACGGACATACGATCTTACGGACGATGATGCGCAAGTCTGGTTGCTTCATGCAGCAGAGCATGCAGAGCTACGTTGCGAACCAACGTAGCTCTGCATGTGTCGTGATCAGCCGGGGACGACCCCGATCTGCAGATCGGCGGTCAATTGCTTGCCGTGTGTCTCGGGACCAAGCGCCAAGGCAGCAATGAAGCTCACCAGGCCGACCAGGGTGCCGACGGCCATCGGTATGGCAAAGCCAAGATGCCAATTGACCGCGAAGTAGGTGATGACCGGTGCAACCAGACCACCAAAGATCGCCCCCTGATGATAGCAGAAGCCACCTGCCGTCGCGCGAACCTCGGTCGGGAAGCGTTCGGCGAGGTAGCTTGGATTCTGGCCGAAGATACCGCCCGCCGCAAACAATCCCTGGAGGCCGAAGAACACGACGATCATGGTGTAGTCCTGGGTGAACAGATACAGCGGCGTCAGCGCGAAGCCGACGATCGCCGGCAGGATCATCGCCCACCGCCGTCCGATGCGATCGGACACCCAGCCCCAGAAGAAGCCGGAGACGAAGAACAGCAGGCTCTGCACCATGACCGGCAACGCGACCAGTCCCGGACTCAGTCCCAGGTCCCTTTGCAGATAGCTGGGGAACAGTCCGCCAATCGAGTAGCCGATGACGAACCCGCTCGCCATCCACCAGCATGCGTTCAACGTGTTGGCGAGAAGGTCCCGCTTGAAGATGCTGAAGAGCGGTGCGCGAACTTCCCTCTTTTGCTCGCGCTGAATGGCCCGGTTCTGCGCCCAGACCTCCGGCTCCTTCACGTAGCGGCGGATATACACCACCACCAGTGCCGGCAGCACGCCCATGATCAACAGGCCGCGCCAGCCGATCGAGTCATAAAGCAGGGCATAGGCGGCGCTCGACAACAGCGCGCCGAGGCCCCAGGACGATTGCAGGACACCGGCCATAAAGCCGCGCGAGCGTTGCGGCCATGTCTCCATCGCCAGTGCCGCGCCGACAGGCCATTCGGCGCCCATGCCGATACCGAGCAGGGCGCGGAACAGGAACAGGAAGGCGAAGGTTGGCGAGAAACCCGCGATCAGATTACACACGGAAAACCACAGGATCGAGATCATCAGTGGCTTCTTGCGGCCGATGCGATCGGCCAACCAACCAGAGGCGGTCGCGCCGACCAATCGCATCCACAACGTCAGCGTGAACACTGCCGTCACGCTCACCAGTGGAACGTTAAACTCCTTGGCAATCGGCACCATGATCAGCAGGAACACGGTGAAGTCGAACGCATCGAGCGTCCACCCCAGCCAGGCTGCGACCCAGGCGTGCCATTGCTCCTTGGTAGGCTCCCTCCACCACGGAACCATTGTTGAGGCGGTTGCCGACATGGCCGTCTCTCCCTGTTTTTTTGTGAAGCCTTGGCCGGCAACATAGCTGACATGTCGCAAAGGCGAGCGTTCACACGGAAAGTTGACCATTTCCGATCTTGCCAATTCTGTTCTATTAGTATAGCGCGCGACCCACACGAGGGATGACGAAGCCCTCAACCGGACCACTTCGCAGATGGTTTGCGCCCAATCTCGTTGCTTGTTCGATATTAAGTGCGCCGAATTGTGCTGATCTACAGGTGGGCTCAACCCAGAGTCGCCTGCCGACCCAAGCAACCAGGTCGACAGCCTGGAGAGGGAGAAATTCCATCTCGTCGCCGCAGATCGGCGAGTTCCCCACGCGGCGGCTCGATTCGCAACCTGCCATTACCGTCTATTTGGCGCAAAGCGGAGCAAACTTGCGTTCTGTGAGATCTGCGCCTGGATTTGTGTAACCTGTGTTATTCTTGCTTGTTTTCTGCGCGCCACCCAGGGCTGACTGAATGCCAATCATTCGCATCCTCCCGGCCCACACCGTCAACCGCATCGCCGCCGGCGAGGTGATCGAGCGCCCCGCCGCCGCGGTGAAGGAGCTGGTGGAAAATGCCCTCGACGCAGGTGCCACGCGCATCACCGTGGCGTTGGACGGCGGCGGCATCGAGCGCATCGAGGTGACCGACGACGGCACCGGCATGGACGCCGCCTCACTTGCGCTGTCTGTCCTCCGCCACGCCACCTCGAAGCTGCCCGAGGACGACCTGGTTCGCATCGCCACGCTGGGCTTCCGCGGCGAGGCACTCCCCTCCATCGGCGCCGCGGCGCGCCTCGCCATCACGTCCCGCCCGCGCGATGCAGCGCACGCCTCGGAGATCCGCGTTGAGGGCGGCGAGGTATCCGACGTCGCCCCGGCCGCCGGCTCGGCAGGCACGCGCGTGGTGGTGCGCGACCTGTTTTTCGCCACCCCTGCCCGGCGCAAGTTCCTCAAGCATCCGCGCACCGAGGCCGATCACGCCGAGGCCGCGGTGCGCAGGCTCGCGTTGGCAGCCCCCTCTGTCGCGTTCCGGTTGGAAAGCGATGGCCGTGTCGCATTCGACCTGCCGGCGCAGGAGCGTGCCAACCGGGTGGCGGCGCTGTTCGGTGCCGAGGCCGCTGATGCGATGGTCGAGGTCGCCGGCGAACGCGGGACGCTGCGCATCGCAGGCTATGCCTGCTCGCCGGCAGTGACGCGTGCCACCGGCACGGCACAGGCGCTGACGGTGAATGGGCGGCCGGTCGCCGATCCGGTGCTGAAGGGCGCGCTACGGGTGGCCTATCGCGACGTGATCGCATCCGGCCGTCATCCGGTGGTGGCACTCTGGCTCGACCTGCCGCCGGACGAACTGGACGTGAACGTGCACCCCGCCAAGCACGAGTTGCGGTTTCGCGATGTGGGCGCGGTGCGGTCCCTGGTTATCGGCAGCCTGCAGCGCGCGCTGGCCGGAGGCGCCGGCACGTCGTTGCCGGCGCCGCGGCCCTTGCTGCACCTGGTGCATTCGCGTGGCGCTTATCCAGTGGCCTATCGGTCGGTGCCGTTGCCCGGCATGGCGGAGGCGCCGCTTGCGTTCGGTGCCCCGCCGGCGGCGCGCATGCTGCCGGTGGCCGAACCGCGCGCCGAACATCCCCAGGGGGACTTCCCTTTGGGCGCTCCGGTTGCCCAGGTGCTCGACACCTACGTGATCGCCGTGGCCGGCGACGGCTCGCTCGTGCTGGTCGATCAGCACGCCGCGCACGAACGGCTGACCCATGAGGCGCTGCGCGAGCAGATGCTCGATGGCGGCGTGCGGTCGCAGCCGCTGCTGCTGCCGGCGGTGGTGGACATGCCGCCGGCCGATGCCTCGCGTCTGCTGTCGCGCGGCGACGAACTGGCGCGGCTTGGCCTCGAGATCGAGGCGTTTGGACCCGGTGCCGTCATGGTGCGCGCGTTGCCTGCCGCGCTCGGCTCACCCGAGTCGGGGCCGCTGCTGCGCGACCTGGCCGATGAGTTGGAGGAACTGGACGAAACCACGGCGCTCGCCGCGCGGCTCGACGCGGTAATCGCTCGGCTGGCGTGCCATGGCTCGATCCGCGCCGGTCGTCGGCTCAACGCGGCCGAGATGGATGCGCTGCTGCGCCAGATGGAGGCCACGCCGCGCGCTGCCACCTGCAGTCATGGCCGGCCAACGTTCCTCAAGCTGACCAAGGCCGAGATCGAGAAGCTGTTCGGGCGGCGCTGATGCAAGCAAGTATCTGTGTCAGACACTCGCTGGCTTTCCTGCCGCCTGCCTGACCGCCCCACATTCGGTCGCCACCAGGTCGTCGCTCCACCGTGTTGACAGGCGGGCACCGCGAACCGCACAAACCCGGCGTCATCCATGCGGACACGGCCGACACGACGGCGGCGTCCGGGACATGGACCAGGGAGAAACGAACCAATGCAGCAATGGATAATCGCAGCCGCCGGCGCGGCGATGACGGCATGCCTCTCGACTGCCGCGATGGCCGCCGACCCGGGTGTGACCGCGACCGAGCTCAAGATCGGCAATACCATGCCGTACAGCGGCCCGGTCTCGTCCTACAGCCCGATCGGCAAGCTGGATGCTGCGTTCTTTGACATGGTCAACCAGCAGGGCGGCGTTGCCGGGCACAAGATCAACTTCATCTCGCTGGACGATGGCTACAGTCCGCCGAAGACCGTCGAGCAGGTGCGCCGGCTGGTCGAGGAGGATCAGGTCGCGTTCCTGTTCAACACGCTCGGCACGCCAACCAACTCGGCGATCGTGCGCTATGTGAACCAGCAGAAGGTGCCGCATCTATTCCTGGCAACCGGCGCTGCCAAGTGGGGCGACTACAAGCAATATCCCTGGACTATCGGCTTTCAGCCCGACTACCGCACCGAGGCGCAGATCTACGGCAAGTACATCCTGCAGCAGAAGCCGAACGCCAAGGTCGCGGTGCTGTATCAGAACGACGATTTCGGCAAGGACTACCTGGCCGGCCTGCATGCCGCGTTCGGCGAACGCTACGCCAAGATGGTGACCGAGGCCACCTACGAACCGACCGATCCCACGATCGACAGCCAGGTCACGACGTTGCAGGGCTCGGGTGCCGATGTGCTGGTGGTGGCCGCGGCGCCGAAGTTCGCCGCGCAGGCCATCCGCAAGGTGCATGACCTGAACTGGAAGCCGATGTTCTTCATGACCAACGTATCGATCTCCGTTGGCTCGGTGATCACGCCGGCGGGCGCCGATAACGCCATCGGCCTGATCAGCACCGGCTACCTGAAGGACCCGACCGACCACCAGTGGGACAACGACGCCGGCATGAAGGAGTGGCGCGCGTTCATGGCGAAATACATGCCCGGCTCCGACCTGACCGACAACAACTACGTCTACGCCTATGCCGCGTCGAAACTGATGCTGCAGGTGCTGCAGCAGTGCAACGGCAACTTCTCGCGCGACAACGTCATGCAGCAGGCAGAAAGCGTGCACAGTCTGGAACTGCCGACGTTGCTGCCTGGCATCAAGGCGAGCACCAGCCACACCGACCACCGGCCGATCAAGGCGATGCGGCTGGAGAAGTGGGACGGCAAGACCTGGGCGCTGTTCGGCGACGTCATCGAGGCGACGGGGTCCTGATCGTGTTATCCTGAGCCTCCCGCCAGACACTGATCCGCGCGGCGCCATGCTCGCGTTCGGCGAGCGATGGCGCTGGTGCGGGTGATGGCTCGTCGCGGCCGGTTTCCGCGACGATCAGGGCCTCGGGTGCGATCCAACCGTTAGATCGCAGCCGTGCCAGCGCGCGCGGCACCAGGTCGTGGCCATAGGGCGGGTCGAGGAAGATCAGGCCGCACGCCGGCCCGTGCGGCACCGCAAGCGTATCAATCGACAGCACGGTGCACTGGCGTTCCGCGCGACACGCCGCGATGTTGGCGCGCAGGGCGGCCAGCGCGGCGCGGTCGTGCTCGATGAACGTGGCGTGCGCGGCGCCGCGCGACAGCGCTTCGAGGCCGAGTGCGCCGGTGCCGGCAAAGACGTCCAGTAGCTGCGCGCCTTCGATTGCCTCGCGCCCGCCCCATGGCGCGTGCAGCAACATGTCGAACAGCGCCTGGCGGACCCGGTCCGCCGTGGGGCGGGTCTGGCTGCCGGCTGGGGCGGTCAGCGTTCGGCCACGCCATTTGCCGGCGACGATACGCACGGCCGTCAGAGGGTTGGATTCAACACGGAGAAGCTAGCCGCGGAGGGCCACGGAGAAGCGAAAAGATACGCTGCGCGCGAAGCACAAAAACCTTGTGCTCCGTGGCCCTCCGTGGCCCTCGATCTTGCTTCTCCGTGTTAGAAGACTCGCTTGCTTACCCGGCAGCACCGCCTACCCCTCGCGTGGCAATTGATCGCGCAGCACGCGCGCTGGCACCTCGGCCGCCGTGCCGCGCTCCAGCGTGCCAAGCTGGAACGGCCCATAGGCGATGCGGATCAGCCGTGTCACCGCGAGCCCGAGATGCGCCATCACGCGGCGGATCTCGCGATTGCGGCCCTCATGCAGGCTGACGGTGAGCCAGGCGTTGTCACCCTTGCGCGAATCCAACCCTGCGTCGATCGGTCCATAGCGCTCGCCACCGATGGTGACGCCCTTCGCCAGTGCCGCCAGGCGCTGCTGATCCGGCACGCCATGAACGCGCACGCGATAGCGCCGAATCCAGCCCGTCGCCGGCAGTTCCAGCTTGCGCGCCAACGTTCCGTCGTTGGTCATCAGCAACAGACCCTCGCTGGTCAGGTCGAGCCGGCCGACGCTGACCACGCGCGGCAGGCCCGGCGGCAGCTTCTCGAACACCGTCGGGCGGCCTTGCGGATCGCGATGCGTGGTCACCAGGCCGACCGGCTTATGATAGCGCCACAGCCGCGTGCGTTCAGGTGCATCGACCACGTCGCCGTCGACTACCACGATGTCACCCGGCGTCACAAAGGTGGCGGGATGCGTCACGCGAATGTTGTTCAGCGTCACGAGGCCTTCCGCCAGCAGGCGTTCGGCGTCACGGCGGCTGGCCACGCCGGCACGTGCGAGCCATTTGGCGATGCGTTCGCCACGATCAGCCGTTGGCGTCATGCTTGCGCCTGGCACGCGTGACCACGAGTGCGTGACGCACTGCCATGGCTTGAAATGTGTGGGCTGATCAACCTGCAGCTCACCGTTTGGACGGCGAAACAAGCAAGGAAATTCAACCGCAAATGGACGCAGATGGGCGCAGATAAGGTCTGCGGCAATGCGCGAAAGCCTCGGAAGTTCGTAGCGATGGCAAGGGCGTTATCTGCGTTCATCTGCGGTTGAATATGCTTTCTAGCAGCCAGTGCCAACGATTATGCCGAGCGTTGGCTTACCTGCGTTGAGGCCGCTGCCGTCAGGTCCGAGCCATGACTCGCAATGTCGATCGAAGTGCCCAACGGGTTGGAGATTGCTTCGCTCCGCTCGCAATGACAGCAGATAGCGGGTCAGCGCGTGGTTGCACGAGTTCACCCGGTTGCGCCCGGGTCCAAACCCGCAGTTCACCGCGCGCAGGCGGCGATCAGCGCGTCGAAGATGTGGCGGTCGCCGGGATCGATGAAGAATTCCGGATGCCACTGCACGCCGAGGCAGAAGCGATAGCGCGCGTCCTCGATGCCCTCGATCACCTGATCCGGCGCGATGGCGTTCACCACTGCGTGCGGGCCCGGATCGCGCACCGCCTGATGATGCGCAGAATTCACCCGCATTTCACTTGCGCCGACGATGCGGTGCAGCAGCGTACCGGCTCGAATGGCGACGGGGTGGCCGGGTTCGTGGCGCGGATTGGTCTGCTCGTGTTCCAGCGCATCCGCGATCGCGTCGGGGATGTGCTGGATCAGCGTCCCGCCGAGCGCCACCGCCAGAAGCTGCTCGCCGCCGCAGATGCCGAGTACCGGCATGCCGCGCGCCAATGCGCCATTGGTCAGCGCCAGTTCGGTGGCGGTGCGGCCTTCCTTCAGCGTCACCGTCGCGTGCCGGTCGCCCGCGCCATACAGTGCGGGGTCGACGTCGAACGCGCCGCCGGTGACCACCAGCGCGTCGATGCGGTCCAGGTAATCGGCTGCCAGCGACGGATCGTGCGGCAGCGCGATCGGCAGCCCGCCCGCGGCGACGATTGCGTCGGCGTAGTTCTGCCGGATGGCGTACCAAGGATATTTCGAGTAGCCGCCCGGCTGCTCGGAATCCAGCGTTATGCCGACGGTTGGTCGCGTGCGCATGACGCCGTTGTTAGCTCGCGGCCCCGTGGCCGGGCAATGCCGCCAGCGGCGGCGTGGCACCATCGGGCACACCGATCTCGTGCGCGTTCAGCGTCAGCGCGACCATGGCGTAGTAGCCGATCAACGCGGTGAGTTCGACGATACCGGCGGTACCATGCGACGCGAGGATTCGCTGGTACACCGCCTCGCTTACGCGATGGTCCCTCAGCAGTTCCATGGCGTAGTCGTGGATCGCCTGCTCGTCCGCAGCCTCGAAGGTGTGGCCGCCGTGGCGCAGGGTTTCGATCGATTGTTCCGACAAGCCGGCGTTGCGCGCCTCGCCCTCGTGCGAAAACCACTCGAACTGGCAATCCCAATAGCGGCCGGTAGACAGAATGACGAACTCGCGCAGGCGTGGCTCGAAGCTGGAGTTGAAGCGCAGCACCAGACCGAGCTCCGACCACTTCTCCGCCAGTTCCGGCCGGTGCATGGCGGCGGCAAGCGGCCCCACCGGCGGCGAGCGGCGCGGGCCCGACATCATCGCCTCATGGACCCGGCGCTGTGCGTCGGTCATCCTGTCCGGCGATACCAGTGGAATGCGGGGCATCGGCTTGCTCCTTGGCGGCGTGGTTCGAGGGTAGTGTCGCATGACGCCGATGGATATGGCACTCGTCGAGGCTCGGACGGCTGCGGAGCGCGGCGAGGTGCCGGTGGGCGCGGTCGTGCTGGATGCAACCGGTGCGGTGCTCGCACGCGCCGGCAATGAGGTGGAGGCGCGGCACGACCCCACGGCGCACGCCGAACTGCTGGCACTACGGGCGGCGGCTACGGCACGTGGCGAGGCGCGGCTGCCCGACTGCGAATTGGTGGTGACACTCGAGCCCTGCCCGATGTGCGCCCAGGCGATCAGCTTCTTTCGCATCCGCCGGCTGATCTTCGGTGCGTACGATCCGAAGGGCGGCGGCGTGGAACATGGCGCACGCGTGTTCGATGCGCCGTCCTGTCACCATCGGCCGGAGGTGGTGGGCGGCGTACGGGAGGCCGAGGCCGGAGCGTTGTTGCGGAAATTCTTCCTGTCGCGTCGATAGGGTCGCAGGGTCCGCCATTTACCCCGCGTTAGCGCGCCAGCGCTAGCCAGTGCCCATGTGCGTCGTGGGTAGGTGGCAATGGCTCTTGGTTCGTTTACGCTGCGGACGCGGATCACCACCGCTTTGGTGGCGGTGTCGGTCGGAACCGCGATACTGCTCCTGTTGAGCACGCTTTGGATCGTGAACAGTATCATCGATCGGGCTGATCGGCGCGAGTTGCTGGGTCACTACGACGCATTTCAAAGCCTCCTGCAGCAGCAGGCGAAGGAAGCCGTCGCCATGGCCGCTGTGGTAGCCTCAATGACGTCGGTGCAGCAGGCCATGGCGAACGGTGACCGGGAGGCCTTGGCAAAGCAATTCGTTGCCGGCTTCGCCGATCTGAAGGCGACCTACGGCATTGATCAATTCCAGTTCCACGCCGCCCCGGCCACGTCGTTCTTTCGTGTTCACCTCCCGGCGAAGTTCGGTGATGATCTGTCGGGCTTTCGCAAGACCGTGGTCGAGGCGAATGCATCCCACCGGCCGGTATCGGGCCTCGAAGGAGGTGTCGCAGGGCTCGGAATCCGCGGCGTCGCGCCCATCGCGCTGGCGGGCAGGCCGCTCGGCACAGTCGAATTCGGGCTGGTCTTCGGTCAGGAATTCTTCGCTCAGGTCAAGCAGTTGCGCCATATAGACGTAGCCGTCCAATTGTCCGACGGCGAGGGGTTCAAGTATTTCGGCGGCACGCTTGATCAGCACAGTTTCTTCGGCCCGACTGAATACCGCGCCGCCACCGCCGGCAGCCTGCTTGTCAGGGAGGGTGAATTAGGCGGCAAGCCGGTCGCAGCACTGCTGGGTCCGGTGCATGATTATTCCGGGAAGCCAATCGGCGCAGTCGAACTGGTGATGGACAACTCCGACTATGTCGCGACCGCCAGATTTGCCCGGGTCCTGGTCGTGGCGATTGCATCCCTCGCTTTGTTGGCTGCCGGTCTGGTCGGATGGCTGCTCGCCCGCGGCATTGCGCGCCCGATCATTGCCATGACCACCGTCATGCGCCGTTTGGCCGAGCATGACCTTACCGCAGAGATCGTCGGCAGCGGACGAGGCGACGAATTGGGCTCCATGGCGGCGGCCGTTAAGGTGTTCAAGGACAACATCATCGCGGCCGATGCGCTTGCGTCGGAGCAGGCGGCTGCGCGAAGGACACAGGATCTTTGACAGGAAGCCATGGAGCGGCACACCCACGACTTCGGCACATCCGTGGCCGGCGTCATGTCTTCGCTGGTGACATCCAGCGAAAGCATGCGTGTTGCCTCCCAGGACATGGCGAATGCAGCCGAGGTGGTGAACGTCGAGGCACACAAGACGGCAGCCGGCGCACTCAAGTCGTCCCAGGACCTGACCGGCGTCGCCGCTGCAGTTGAAGAACTCACATCGTCCGTTGTGGAGATTGCACGGCAGGTCACCGTGTCGGGAGATATAGCCCGCCATGCGGTTCAACGGGTGGCTGCTAGTCAGGGGACAATGAGTAGCCTTTCGGCAGCGGCGAGCCGGATCGGCGATGTGGTGCACCTGATCAGCGACATCGCCGGTCAGACCAACCTGCTGGCGCTCAATGCGACGATCGAGGCTGCGCGCGCCGGAGAGGCGGGGAAGGGCTTTGCGGTCGTCGCAGGCGAGGTGAAGGCGCTCGCCACTCAAACCGCCAGGGCGACAGCGGAGATCGGTGGCCAGATCGAAACCGTGCGCACTGCAACCGAAGAGGCGGTGGCTGCGATGGACGAAATCAGCGGCATTATCCGTCAGATCGATGAAGTGTCGGTCACGATCTCCACCGCCGTCGACGAGCAGAGCGGGACCACACGGGAGATCGCGGCCAGCGTTCAGGATGTGTCGAGCGCGACCACGATGGCGGCGCAAGCCATGGGGCACGTCGTGGATGTCGCCGAACGCGCCGGCCACACCAGTGGTGACGTGCTGGCGAGCGCTGGGGTCATCGCTCATGAAGCTGCGACGCTGCGCGATGAGGTCGACCACTTCCTCGTGGCAATTCGGTCTGAGAGCGGCGAACGGCGGCGCTATGAGCGGGTTTTGGGAAAGGGAACCGTCGTGAACCTGGAGGCACAAGGACGAAGCACCGGCGTGACCTTGCTGGATCTGTCATGCGGCGGCGGGGCGATTTTCTGCGAGTGGCGGTTGCCGGCAGGTACCGCGGTTGACATCGGTGTCCCCACCGTCGGTGGCAGGATAACCGGGCGCGTCGTGCGCAGCGACGGGCATGACGTTGGGGTCGTGTTCTCTGACGATCCAGCAAACCTCGCCCAGGTCAATCGCGTCCTGGATATGCTCACGTCATTGCCAGCGGCGGCATGATGCTGCTCGGACAATCTTATCCTGTGCTGAGCGCGCGCCAGCCGATATCGCTGCGGCAGAAGCCTTCCGGCCAATCGATGACTCCGATCGCCGCATAGGCCGCATGGTGGGCGGCCAGCAGATTGGCGCCGGCCGCACACACCGTCAGCACACGCCCACCCGCCGCGCGAAGGTGCCCCTGCACATCGGCTTCGGTGCCTGCGTGGAAGATCTGCACCCCCGGAATGACAGTGGCACGATCAAGGCCGGAGATTTCGCTGCCGCGTTCTGGTGCATCCGGATAGCCGCGCGCCGCCATTACCACCGCAATCGCAGCGTCATCGTTCCAACGAAAATCGAAGTTGCGCAACTCGCCGTCGTAGGCGGCCTGCAGCGCCGGCAATAGATCGGACTTCATCCGCAGCACCAGGGCCTGACATTCCGGATCGCCGAACCGCACGTTGAACTCGATCAGCTTCGCACCGTCGCCGGTGAGCATCAGCCCAGCATACAGGATGCCACGGAACGGCATGCCGCGTCGCGCCATTTCGGCCAGCGCGGGACGGATGATGCCATCCATCGCCGCGTCTTGCAGCGCGGGCGGAAACGCCGGCGTCGGCGAGTAGGCGCCCATCCCGCCGGTGTTCGGCCCGGTGTCGCCATCGCCGACGCGCTTGTGGTCCTGCGCGGAACCGAGCGGCAGCGCGGTCTCGCCATCGCACAAGGCGAACAGCGAGACTTCCTCGCCCGACAGGCATTCCTCGATCACCACCGATGATCCCGCTTCGCCGAATGCGCGCGCCTGCATCATCGCATCGATCGCCGCAAGGGCTTCAGCTTCGGTCGCCGCAACCACCACAGCCTTGCCGGCTGACAAGCCATCCGCTTTCACCACGATCGGCGCGCCGCGACGGCGGACGAATTCGCGCGCCGCCTCCGCGTCGTCGAAGCGCTCCCATTGCGCGGTCGGGATGCCGGCGGCGTCGCACAACTCCTTGGTGAAGGCCTTGCTGCCTTCGAGCTGCGCCGCCGCGCGCGATGGGCCGATGCAGGGGAGAGCGGCGGCTTCCATCGCATCGGCGATGCCGGCGACCAACGGCGCCTCGGGGCCGGGAACCACCAGGTCGATCTCGTTGTCCTGAGCGAAGGCGATCAGTGCGGGGAAATCCAGGGCGCCGATCGACACGCATTCCGCCACCTGGGCGATGCCTGGGTTGCCGGGAGCGCACCATAGCTTTGTCAGCAACGGACTGGCGGCCATCGCCCAACAGAGCGCGTGCTCGCGTCCACCCGATCCGATCACCAGAACGCGCATGCGAGGCTCCTTCGGTTTGGCGACACTTGCTTAGCTTGACGGAGGAATTGTTCGGCTTGCCGCGCACGTAAGGTTTTTCAATGTAGGGTCCTATCGGCTACTGGCTGGCTGGGAGGCATAGCCAAACTCGTCCTGCGGAATCCACGGCGGGACCTTTGCCCATCGATAGCCAGCGCGGGCCTTGTCGCGCGCGTAGTTGTACAGCGCCTTCATGAACGTCGGATCAAATGGCTCTTCCGCCCTTATGGCGAAGTCCGTGCCAATATAGGCAAGATTGAAGTCGACGTTATCCTGCAGCGTCGTGAAGTAGATACGGTTCACATCGTTTGCGCCGCTGTAGAAGATCATTGTGTCGATTGCATTTTCGGCAACCGTCAGCGCCTGACGCTCCACCATCGACCAATTCGGATCCAGCCGGCTGTTGCGTATCAGCCAGGCGTGTACGTCCCTGCGCTTCACATTGCGAAAGGCCTGCGTGTTGAACAGACCTGGAGGATACAGGAACATCTGTGCGACCGCGCCGCCATCGACGTGCATTTCCTGGTAGTGCTGCCCGTTGACCTCGACGTCGATCATCACCGGGGGGAAAAACGCCGGGATGGCGGCGGACGCCAATAGGATCTTGCGGATCAGCTCGAGCGCCCCCGGCTGGCCGCTCGCCGCGATGGCGCCAATGTTCCAGAACACTGGTCGTCGTGCATCCAGATCGGTCGTGCCGATCAGCAGCAGGCGGCCTCGGGCATACTCGCGCGCGATCGCCGCCATCATGTCCTGGTCGACGTACCGCGACACCAGCTTCCACAGCGGCGAGGTATCGGCGATCGCATCGTTGAAGATCGCGGCTGTGATGCCGCGATGGGTGAAGATGTCGGATTGGTTGACCGTGGTGAAGACAGCGGTGAGCCTTGCATCCCAGGCGGGTCCGAGAAAGGCGAAAGGTGCGGTCAGTGCGCCGGTACTGATGCCGGTGACCACGTTGAATTCGGGACGCGTTCCGGCGGCGGTCCAGCCTACCAGCAGGCCGGCGCCGAACGCGCCGCTGTCGCTGCCGCCAGAAATGGCCAGCAAATTGGAGACTGGCAGCGGTCCCTGGTAGCCGGTCCGTGCCAGCGCCTGCCCTTCCCGGTGCCGCGCCGCCAGTGCCTCCTGCGCCATCTGCTCGGTCTGGGTATCCGGAAAGAAACGGGCATCCGGAATGCCGGGAATCGTCGCGTCTTCTGTCAGGTTCTGCGGAACCGCCGGCAATCGCGTTGGCACGGTGCATGCGGCGAGCAGCAGCAGGCATACCGCAATGGTTACCTGGACGGTCCGGCCCACGGTCCTGCTGTGGAAACGCCGCCGCGGCCCCGATAGATCGTCGCACACTCCTGGACCGAATGGCAGGCGGGGGATCATATCCGCCACGCTGACCAGCCGGCTGTCCGGCGCCACCTTACGTCAGTCGTCCAGGAAGCTCCGCAACTTCCGGCTGCGGCTCGGGTGCTTCAGCTTGCGCAGCGCCTTTGCCTCGATCTGGCGGATGCGCTCACGCGTCACGTTGAACTGCTGACCGACCTCCTCCAGCGTGTGGTCGGTGTTCATGCCGATGCCGAAGCGCATGCGCAGCACCCGCTCCTCACGCGGCGTCAGTGACGACAGCACGCGCGTGGTGGCCTCGCGCAGGTTGGCCTGGATCGCGGCATCCAGCGGGATCACCGCCGCCTTGTCCTCGATGAAGTCGCCGAGGTGGGAATCTTCCTCGTCGCCGATCGGGGTTTCCAGACTGATCGGTTCCTTGGCGATCTTCAGAACTTTCCGAACCTTCTCGAGCGGCATCCCGAGTTTCTCGGCCAGCTCCTCGGGCGCCGGTTCGCGGCCGATCTCGTGCAGCATCTGGCGGGATGTGCGCACCAGCTTGTTGATCGTCTCGATCATGTGCACCGGGATGCGGATGGTGCGCGCCTGGTCGGCAATGCTGCGGGTGATCGCCTGGCGGATCCACCACGTGGCATAGGTCGAGAACTTGTAGCCGCGGCGATATTCAAACTTATCGACCGCCTTCATCAGGCCGATGTTGCCTTCCTGGATCAGATCCAGGAACTGCAGGCCGCGATTGGTGTATTTCTTGGCGATCGAGATCACCAGGCGCAGGTTTGCCTCGATCATCTCCTTCTTGGCGCGCGCGCTGTCGCGTTCGCCGCGGCTCACCGTCATATAGACGCGGCGGAATTCGCTGATCGGCAGGCTGGCGTCCGTCGCCACCGCGTTGATCTGCGTGCGGATGTTGGCGATGTCCTTCGCGTGGCGCGTCACGAAGGGCTTCCAGCCCTTGCCCGGCAGGCTGCTGACGCGGTCCAGCCAGTTCGGATCCAGCTCGTGGCCGCGGTAGTTCTTCAGGAACTCCTCGCGATTCACCTTCGAGCCTTCCGCCATGCGCATGAGCTGGCCTTCCAGCGCCGTCAGCCGCTGGTTGAGCTGCTTGAGCTGCATTACCAGCTCTTCGATCCGGTTGTTGTGCAACCGTACCTGCTCGACCTTGGCGACCAGCTCCTCGCGCTGGCGTTCGTAGCTTTTCTCCGAGCGCGTCGTGACCTCCTCGCCCGAGGTCATCGTCTCCAGCCGGCGGTGCTGCATCTTGTGCAGCTTCTTGTACAGCGCCTCGATTTCCTCGAACGTCGCCAGCACCTCGGGCTTCAGCTTCTCTTCCAGCGCCGAGAGCGAAATCCCCGGGCCGTCGCCTTCATCGTCGCCATCCAGGTCGTCGACGCCATCCAGCGCTTCGGCTGCCGGTGGTGCCGCGCCATTCGTGCCGTGGGCGTGGGCGCCGTTCGCGCCATTGACCGGTGCGGGAGCCGGTACGCTGCCGTCCGGCGCGGGTACGCCGGCCCCTTGCGTCGCCTCCAGGTCGATGATGTCACGCAGCAGCATGCGGCCAGCTTTGAGCTGGTCGTGCCAGGAGATGATCGCCTTGAAGGTCAGCGGGCTCTCGCACAACCCGCCGATCATCATGTCGCGGCCGGCCTCGATGCGCTTGGCGATTGCGATCTCGCCCTCACGCGACAGTAGCTCGACGCTGCCCATCTCGCGCAAGTACATGCGCACGGGATCGTCGGTGCGGCCGAGTGTCGCTTCGTCGACGTTGCCGGTCGGCTCTTCCTCGCCCTCGGCTTCCTCGGTCTTTTCGACCTTGACGACCGGCGCGTCCCCGTCCTCGGTCTCCTCACCCTCGACAACCTGGATGCCCATTTCGGAGAAATTGGCCATCACGTCTTCGATCTGTTCCGAACTGTTCTGGTCCGGCGGCAGGATCTGGTTGAGCTCGTCGAAGGTGATGTAGCCGCGCTCCTTGCCGCGCGCGATCAACCGCTTCACGGCAGCGGTCTGCACGTCCAGCAGGGTCGTTTCCACGTCCTGTTCGGCGGTCACGGTATCAGCGGCGACAGAGGGCTTGGTGGCCATCGCTCAGCGAACTCCTACGTCAAGGCGGCATTGCGCACCGGCAGCTACCGCGATCTCATTCTCAAGCCGCAATATCCACCCCATCGGGCTCGCCGCTGTTGACCTTGTTGAGCGCGGCCTTCAGCGCCAGCAGTCGGTTCTGGCTTTGCGGCGTCAGGTTCTGCGCGCAGGCGGCTTCTGCCAAAGCAACTTCCTCGCTAAGCCGCTGCACGTTGAGGAACCCGAAGATATGCCACCACCCCGCCTCGGCCTCCGCCGGCATTGCCGCCAACGCCGCACAGGCCGGAAGCGGTACGGGAACCGTTGCCAGGGCCAGCTGGGCTTCAGATTGCAATCCAGAAAGCGTGAGGTGGGACATGAGTGCCTGTGAGTCAAGCACATCGGTCGTTTCTGACCAGTCGCGCAGCGCAGAACGCAGCAAATCGAACGGCGGCGGCAGATCGAGGCCGGAAAAGGCATGTTCCACATCGTGCCAGATGGCCGGATGGCGCAACAAAATCGCGGTGAGGATGCGTGTCCGCTCCGTCACAACGTTACCGGAGGTGGGTCGCGGTCGCGGCAGCGAACGACGGATCGAATCGGCGGAGCGGCCGGTGCGGTTGCCGCGGTCTCCCCGGTCATGCCGGTTCTGGCGCCGCGCAGCATAGAAGCGGCCGCGAAACGCTTCCCGATATTCATCGGCCAGCGCCCTATCGGGAATTTGCCGGGCGGCCTGATCGAGCCGGGTAAGGAAGGCGGCGCGCTGTTCCGGGGTAGTCTCGCCGCTGGCCTCGCGCAGCAGGTCGTAAAGCGTGTCGGCCAGAGGGCGGGCAGCGTCCAGGATCGCCCGCATGGCTTCGATGCCCTGGCGGCGAACCAGCGTGTCGGGGTCCTCGCCGGCGGGTAGGGCTGCGAACTTCAGCGTACGGTCGGGGGCCAGCAGTGGCAGCGCGAGTTCAGCGGCGCGGGCGGCGGCCCGGCTGCCGGCGGCGTCACCGTCGAAGCACAGGATCGGCGCGGGTGCGAGGCGCCACAGCTCGTCGAGATGCTCCTCGGTCAGCGCCGTACCAAGCGGCGCGACGGCGCCGTCCATGCCAGCCTGCGCCAGAGCGATCACATCCATATACCCTTCGACCACCATCAGCACGCCGCCGCCCCGCACCGCCTCGCGCGCCTGATCCAGCGCGTAAAGTGTGCGCCGCTTGGAGAACAGCGCCGTTTCCGGGCCGTTGACGTATTTCGGCTGCCCGTCGCCGAGGGTGCGGCCACCAAAGCTGATGACCCGGCCGCGGCGATCGCGGATCGGGAACATCACGCGGTTGAAGAACAGGTCGAACACCCTGCCGGTTTCATCGTCGCGGCGCAGCAATCCGGCATCGATGAGTTGGTCCTGCGTGATGCCGTCGCGGCCAAGGTCGGCAGCGATCGCGCCGCGACCTTCGCCGGACCAGCCCAGGTCGAATTCGACGGATGGTCTGTTCGGACAGCCCGCGGCTAAGGAAGTAATCCAGCGCATGGCGGCCTTCCGGCAGGAACAGGCGGCGGTGGTAGCTGGCCAGCGCCGCCTCCAGCACCGAGGCCAGGTCGTGCCGCCTGCGTTCGGCTTCGGCGGCTTCGGGGGTGGGTTTGGGCACCTCGAGGCCGGCTTCGGCGGCCAGGCGTTCGACCGCCTCCATGAAACCGGCACCCTCACTCTGCATGACGAAGCTGATGGCATCGCCATGCGCGCCACAGCCGAAGCAGTGGTAATGATCCTCGTAGACATAGAAGCTCGGCGTCTTCTCGCCGTGGAACGGGCAACAGCCTTTCATCTGGCCGCCGGAGCGGGCCAGCTTCACGCGTCTGCCGATCACCGCGGCAAGTGGTGTGCGGGTGCGGAGTTCGTCCAGGAAGGAGGCTGGCAGGGGCATTATCGCAATCCTCCCCCTCCCCTAGCGGGAGGGGGCAGGGGGAGGGGGCCCAGCCACCAACCTTGAGCGCGCTGCCTGCGTCCCGCTTCACCCCTCCCCCCAACCCCCTCCCACAAGAGGAGGGGGCGATACGGCGCCTGCCTCACGATAGCTGCGCCTTCACCATCTGGCCGGCCTTGGCCATGTCGAGCGTCGCGGCGTGCTTCGACCGGAGCGCGGCCATTACCTTCCCCATGTCCTTGATGGTCGAGGCGCCAGTCTCGGCGACCGCGTCCGCGACGGCCTGCTGCATTGCCGCATCGTCCATCTGCTGCGGCAGGAAGGTTTCGATGATGGCGATCTCGGCTTCCTCCTTGTCCACCAGGTCCTGCCGCTTGCCCTGCTTGTACAGCGCCACCGATTCGCGTCTGGACTTCGCCATGCCGCGCAGCATGGCGACTATTTCCTCGTCTGGGACGCGCTCGACGCCCTTTGGGCGGGCGGCGATGTCGGTGTCCTTCAGACGTGCCAGGATCATGCGCAGCGTGGAGGTCCGGGCTGCATTGCCGGCCTTCATCGATGTCTTGACCTGTTCGGTGAACTGTTCCCTCAGGCTCATGGCATCCCTCCGCACGAAAACATCCCTCTATAATAAGCGAAGTGACTCGAGTTTGTGGTGTCGGAGAAAATTTCCCGCCTCTAGCCGCAGTGGTTGCGCTGGGAAATTCTTTCCCATAGGTTGCTCCCAATGACCACGGACGTAGATTCGATCATAGACCGCCTGGGCGGGGCCGAGGCGGCGGCCCGCCTGACCGGCGTGGGCACCGAGGCGGTGCGCAAGTGGCGCCAGGCCGGCTCCATCCCGTCGCGCCACTGGGCCGCGGTCATTGCCGCCACCGGACTGGCATTGTCCGACCTGCCGGGCGGCACGGCTGAGCCTCTCGTCCCCGACGCCAGTGAGGTGCCGGCCGGGGCGACCGCCAGCCTCGTGCTGGCCGATGGCGCGGTATTCTGGGGACGCGGTTTTGGCGCGCATACCGGGGTGCCCGCACCGCTGGGCGAGGTTTGTTTCAACACGGGCATGACCGGCTATCAGGAGACGCTTACCGACCCATCCTATGCCGGGCAGATCATCACCTTCACCTTCCCGCATATCGGCAATGTCGGCACCAACGCCGAGGACATCGAGGCCGCCACGGTTGCGGCGCGCGGCCTGGTGGTGAAGCAGGATGTCACCGAGCCATCGAACTGGCGGGCCGTGCAGCACCTGGATGGGTGGCTGCGGGCGAGAGGGATCGCTGGCCTAGCGGGGGTGGATACTCGGGCATTGACGGTGCGCATCCGCGATGGCGGCGCCCCGACCGGGGTGCTGGCGTTTCCCGCCGATGGCCGGTTCGACCTGCCGGCGTTGCGCGCCCAGGCGGAGGCGTGGCCGGGGTTGGAGGGAATGGACCTCGCCAAGGAAGTCTCCTGCCGCCAGTCGTACGAGTGGGACGAGACGACCTGGGCGTGGCCTGGCCGCGCGGGGCGGCAGAGCGCGCCGAAGTATCGCGTGGTGGCGGTCGACTACGGGGCGAAGCATAACATCCTCCGCTGCCTGGCATCGGCAGGGTGCCGGGTAACTGTGGTGCCGGCGACGGCCACGGCGGAGGACATTCTGCGCCGCAAACCAGACGGCGTGTTCCTGTCCAATGGACCTGGTGATCCGGCGGCGACGGCGGAATACGCAGTGCCGGCAATCCGTGGCGTTCTGGATGCGGGCGTGCCGCTTTTCGGCATCTGCCTCGGACATCAGTTGCTGGCGCTGGCGCTCGGAGCGAAGACGTACAAGCTGAATCGCGGGCACCGGGGCGCCAATCAGCCGGTGCAGGATGTGGCGACCGGAAAGGTCGAGATCACCAGCCAGAACCACGGCTTCGCGGTTGATCCGGATACGCTGCCGGCAACCGCCAAGGTGACGCATGTGTCGCTGTTCGATGGTTCGAACGAGGGTCTGGCCTGCACCGACCGGCCGGCGTTCAGCGTGCAGTACCATCCGGAGGCCAGTCCGGGGCCGAGCGACAGCCACTACCTGTTCGGGCGGTTCGTCGAAATGATCGAACGACGGGCGTGAAATGGACGCCAGGTCGCTGCTGCTGTCCACTGCGTTCCGCCACACGATCAACGAGCCGAACATTGAGGCCGGGTTCGCGCGTTTCCGCGCGATCGCGGGCGATGCTGTTGATTACCAGGCATTCTGCGATGCAGTAGCCGCGTGTCTGCGCGATGGCCTGATCCGCGAACCGGTCCGACTGCCGCAGGGTGCGCTGCAATGCCACTGGCATCTGGAATTGACGCCGAAGGGAGCCGCCGTGGCGCACAGCGCAACCGAGCACCGATAGATGCCGAAACGCACCGACATCTCATCCATCCTGATCATCGGCGCCGGCCCGATCGTCATCGGCCAGGCGTGCGAGTTCGACTACTCTGGCGCACAGGCGTGCAAGGCGCTGAAAGCCGAGGGCTATCGCGTCGTGCTGGTGAATTCCAATCCGGCCACCATCATGACCGACCCGGGTCTGGCAGACGCAACCTACGTCGAACCGATCACCGCCGACATCGTCGAGCGCATCATCACGCGCGAGAAGCCCGACGCGCTGCTACCGACGATGGGCGGACAGACCGCGCTCAATACCGCGATGGAGCTGGCGCGATCGGGCGCACTGGCGCGCCACAATGTTGAGCTGATCGGCGCCCGCGCGGACGTCATCGAACGCGCGGAAGACCGGTTGAAGTTTCGCGATGCCATGGCGGCAATCGGCATCGAATCGCCACGTTCTGCCATTGCGCATTCGATCGACGAAGCGCGCGCCGCACTTGCGACCACCGGACTGCCTGCCGTCATCCGACCCAGCTTCACGCTCGGCGGCACCGGCGGCGGCATCGCCTATAACCGCGAGGAATTCGAGCAGATCGTCAGCGGCGGCCTGGAAGCGTCGCCCACCACCGAAGTGCTGATCGAGGAATCCGTGCTGGGATGGAAGGAATTCGAGATGGAGGTGGTCCGCGACCGGGCGGACAACTGCATCATCGTCTGTTCGATCGAGAACGTCGATCCGATGGGCATCCACACCGGCGATTCCGTCACGGTCGCGCCCGCGCTGACGCTGACCGACAAGGAATATCAGCGGATGCGCGACGCCTCGATCGCGTGCCTGCGCGCGATCGGCGTCGATACCGGCGGCTCCAACGTGCAGTTTGCGGTGAACCCGGCCGACGGCCGCATGGTCATCATCGAGATGAACCCGCGCGTGTCGCGATCCTCGGCGCTCGCCTCGAAGGCGACCGGATTTCCGATCGCCAAGATCGCGGCAAAGCTCGCCGTCGGCTACACGCTGGACGAACTGGCCAACGACATCACCCGCGTCACTCCGGCCAGTTTCGAACCGACCATCGACTATGTCGTGGTGAAAATCCCCCGCTTCACCTTTGAAAAATTCCCCGGCACGCCTGCACTGCTGACCACGTCGATGAAATCGGTCGGCGAGGCCATGGCGATTGGCCGCAGTTTCGCAGAAGCGCTGCAAAAGGGGTTGCGCAGTACGGAGACCGGTTTGTCCGGTCTGGATGAAATCGAACCCCCCGGCGACGGCGGTCCCGACGCATTCCGCGCCGCGCTTTCAGAGCCACGCCCCGATCGCCTGCTGATGGCTGCACAGGCGTTGCGTGCCGGCCAATCGGTCGAAGACATCCATGACGCCTGCAAGTTCGACCCGTGGTTCCTGCGTGAACTGGAACGCATCGTCGATGCCGAACGCGGGATCGCGGCCTCTGGCCTGCCGCACGAAGCGGGCGCGCTTCGCCGCGTCAAGGCGCTGGGCTTTTCCGACAGGCGCCTGGGCGAATTGACCGGCCACAAGGAAGAAGCCGTCGCCGCACTGCGTACTCGGCTTGGCGTGCAGCCGGTCTACAAACGTATCGACACCTGCGCCGCCGAATTCGCCAGTTCGACGCCCTACATGTATTCCACCTACGAAGGCGGCTACGGCACGCCGGTCTGCGAAGCCGATCCAACCGAACGGCAGAAGGTCATCATCCTCGGCGGCGGCCCGAACCGCATCGGCCAGGGCATCGAATTCGACTATTGCTGCGTCCACGCGGCATACGCGCTGAAGGATGCCGGCTTCGAGACCATCATGGTCAACTGCAATCCGGAAACCGTCAGCACAGACTATGACACCTCTGACCGGCTGTATTTCGAGCCGCTGACGGCCGAGGACGTCATCGCATTGGTGCGCCGCGAGCAAAGCCGCGGCACGCTGCTGGGCTGTATCGTACAATACGGCGGGCAAACGCCGCTGAAGTTGTCGCAGGCACTCGCGCGGGCGAACATTCCAATTCTCGGCACCAGCGCCGATGCGATCGATATCGCCGAGGACCGCGAACGCTTCCAGCTCCTGTTGCAACGCCTCGGGCTGCGCCAGCCGGAGAACGGCGTTGCGCGGTCGGCGGACGAATCGGAGGCCATCGCTGACCGCATTGGCTATCCCGTGGTAATCCGACCCAGCTACGTACTCGGAGGCCGCGCTATGGAGATCGTCTACGACCGCGCCGGCCTGCATCGCTACATGCGCGAAGCTGTGCGAGTTTCAGGTGACAACCCGGTGCTGATCGACCGTTATCTGAACGACGCGATCGAGGTCGATGTCGACTGCATCGCCGACAGCGAGACGGTCTATGTCGCCGGCGTCATGGAGCATATCGAGGAAGCCGGCATCCATTCCGGCGACAGTGCGTGTTCGCTGCCGCCCTACACGCTTGCTCCTGCCATGGTTACCGAACTGAAGGCGGAAACCGAGGCGATGGCCAAGGCGCTTGGCGTCGTCGGCCTGATGAACGTGCAATACGCGATCAAGGACGATGTGATATACGTGTTGGAGGTCAACCCGCGCGCGTCGCGTACCGTGCCGTTCGTTGCCAAGGCGACCGGCGTGCCGGTTGCCAAGATCGGCGCGCGCGTCATGGCCGGCGCCCGCCTGGCGGATTTCAATCTCGACGATCAGGGCGTGGCTCCGCACGTCGCGGTGAAGGAGGCAGTGTTTCCGTTCGCGCGCTTCCCCAACGTGGACACCATCCTCGGCCCGGAGATGAAATCCACCGGCGAGGTGATGGGTCTCGATTTAAGTTTCGAACGGGCCTTCGCGAAGTCGCAGCTTGGCGCCGGCGTGATTCTGCCCGATGGCGGCACGGTGTTCCTGTCGATCAAGGATGCCGACAAGCGCGGACTGCCGGCACTGGCGCGGCGACTGACCGAGATGGGCTTTGCCATCACGGCCACACGAGGTACCGCCGCACGCATCCGCGATGCCGGCCTGCCGGTATCGGTGGTCAACAAGGTGCTGGAAGGACGGCCGCACTGCGTGGACGCGATCCGCTCTGGTGAGATACAGCTTGTGATCAACACCGCGTCCACACCGCAGTCGATTGCGGACAGCTTCGCGATTCGCCGCAGCGCCCTGACCCATGGCGTACCCCACTACACGACCATGGCCGGCGCCCGGGCGGCGGTGCACGCCATTGCCGCCTTGAAATCGGGAACGCTTGAAGTTGCGCCCCTCCAGTCCTATTTTCGCCGTTCGTTCTGAACCTTCGTCGCGGCCAGGCGCCGGTCTGCCGCGGCGCTTGCGTTTGGCCGAAAGCCTATCGCCTGACCGTGTTCGAAGCATCGAAGGACCCCCTGGTGCAGAAGTTCCCGATGACCGGCCCTGGTCTACAGCGCCTGGAAGATGAGCTCCGTCAGCTCAAGGCGGTCGAGCGTCCGTCGATCATTCGGCAGATTGCGGAAGCGCGCACTCACGGCGATCTGTCCGAGAACGCCGAATACCATGCCGCGCGAGAACGTCAGTCCTTCATCGAAGGCCGCATCGCCGAGCTCGAGGAAATCGTGGGTTCGGCGGAGGTGATCGATCCGTCGTCGCTGTCCGGCGAGCATGTGATGTTCGGCGCACACGTCTGGCTGGTCGATGAGGAGACGGAGAAGGAAGCCACCTACCAGATCGTCGGCGTGCATGAGGCCGATATCAAGATCGGCCGGCTGTCGCTGTCTTCGCCACTGGCCAAGGCGTTGATCGGCAAGAAGGTGGGTGACACCGTTGCCGTTCCGGCTCCCGGCGGCGATCGTTCCTACGAGATTCTCGGCATCAAGTTCATCTGACGTGCTGCAATTTGCCGACGTGCAGGCGGCGGGCCAACGCATCGCCGGCCGCGTGTTGCGCACGCCATCGCTGCCGAGCGATGCGGTATCGCGTGCCACCGGCGCCGATGTGGTGCTGAAGCTCGACAATCTCCAGGTCACCGGCGCCTTCAAGGAACGCGGCGCGGCGAACCGGCTGTCATTGCTGACCGATACGGAACGCGAACGTGGGGTGATCGCGATGTCGGCCGGCAATCACGCGCAGGCGGTGGCGCGGCACGCCAGTCTGAGCAACGTCGTCGCCACCATCGTAATGCCGAAGTTCACTCCGGCGACCAAGGTGACGCGCACCGCCGCGTGGGGTGCGCGTGTCGTACTGTACGGCGAGACGCTCGCCGAGGCGGCGGCGCATGCGGAGGAACTGGCGGCCGGGAGTGGCCTGGTCTTCGTGCATCCGTACGACGATGTCAGCGTGATGGCCGGTCAGGGCACGCTGGCGATGGAATTGCTGGAGGATGCGCCTGACCTCGATATGCTGGTGATTCCCGTGGGCGGCGGTGGCCTGTTGGCCGGCTGTGCCGTCGCAGCGAAGGCGATGAGGCCGGGGATTACGGTGTACGGCGTCGAGGTCGCGGCGTATTCCGCCATGGCGCAGCGGCTTGCGGGCGAAACGGTTTCCGTCGGTGGTGCTACCATCGCCGAGGGCATCGCGGTGCGCGACGTCGGCGAGCGCCCTCTGGCTGTCATTCGTGAGCTCGGTGTGGAAGTTCTGGTGGTGCCGGAACATACCATCGAGGAAGCCGTCGGCCTGCTGGCGGAAGGCGCCAAGGTGGTCGCGGAGGGTGCCGGCGCCGCTGGCGTTGCCGCACTGCTGGCGTACACCGAGCACTTCCGTGGGCGACGGGTGGGTATTGCGATCACCGGCGGCAACATCGATGCGCGTATTCTGTCGAATGTGTTGCTGCGGAACCTGCTGCGCGACGGCCGGCTGCTGCGGTTGCATCTGCAGATACCGGATCGGCCTGGCGTGCTTGCCGACATCGCCGGCAAGATCGGGAATTCGGGCGGCAATATCATCGAGGTATCGCATCAGCGCCTGTTCGCCGCTTCGTCGGTGCAGGCAGCGGAGTTGGAGGTGATGGTAGAGGCACGCGATTCGTTGCATGCCGATGTGATTCTGGAAGCCCTGGAGAACTCCTACATCGTGCGGCGGATTTAGCCCGAACTCATGGCTGTTATGGCAAGGAATGCCGTGATGCGGCAGGAGATTGCCGCGTCGCTGCGCTCCTCGCAATGACAATACAATTCCGTACCACCGATGGCAGTTACGTCGTGCGCAGCGCCGCCCGATGCGCGTCCGCCATCTCGGCCAGACTGGTGAAGCGGAAATCGTAACGCACGTTTGCGGGCGGCGCCTCGGTGGCACCCCAGCCCGACGAATTGTGGCGCCGATCGATCCATGCCGATGCAAGCCCCGCGGCATTCGCCGGAGCGTGGTCGTGGAACAGGCTCTGCGCGGTGTGCAGAATCGTCGACGCATCGATTCCCATCGCCGCCAGATGCTCGACCAGATAGGCGAAGTTGCGCGGATCGGGCTTGTAGGAACCGATATCCTCGGCCGTATAGATCGCATCGAACGTGACGCCAAGCCGCGGGCTGGTCGCACGAAAGCTGTCGCGATCGACGTTTGAGAGAATCACCAGCTTGTAGTACCTGTTGCAGATACCGCAGCGACGCGACGGTGTCGGCAAACGCGGGCCAATCCCCGACGGACGCACCGAACCGGCGGTTTTCCGCTGCGTCGGGCGCGATACCCCAGGTCCGCGCAAGTTCATCATGTACCCGAGCGAGCAGCTCGCTGTACCGCGTGGCCGGGTGTCTGCGTTCGAGCCGCGTTTCATGCTGGCCGAACGCCGTGAGCACGGCATCGCGCGACAGCGATTGTCCAGCACGCGACAGCAGCTGTTGGAGTGCCAGGACGATGCCGCTTTCCCAGTCTATCAACGTGCCGTAGCAATCGAACGTCAGAACGCCGAAGTCAGTGAGCTGCATGGTCCGGCTCCGCCCATCGGCCGGTCGATACGCTTCGCCGCAACCAGGCACGCACGCCGGCCGCGTCACCAAAGATTTCCGGCACGCGCAGTCCCACGCCGCCCGCAGCGACTGCGGCTGTGATGCCGTCCTCATCAGTCACGTCATCGCCGATGAACACCGGCAGTCGATGCTGAAACGGCGGGCGTTCCATCAGGCCAACAACCGCCTTGCCCTTGTCCACGCCGCGCGGGCGCACCTCCCAGATCATGTGGCCGGACAGCAATTCGAAATCGACGGATCCTTGCAGCAGAGTAGTCAGCCTGTCGCGTAGCATCGGCCCTGCCGACGGCACCGCGCGGTAGTGCAGCGCGAAGCCACGCGCCTTGCGTTCCAGCAACGCACCAGGCTGCGTCGCGGCAAGGCGTGCCACCTCGGCCAGCCATGCGTCCGGTGGCACGGGCAGTCGCGGTCGTTCCAGCATCTGCCCAGGCGCATGGCGGATCGCGCCGCCATGTTCGCCCGCGACCGCGAACACCGAATCGCCCAGCAGCGCATCAACCGTTTCGACCGGCCTGCCGGTGACTACCGCCAAGGCATCGCCCAACAGCCGTCGCAAATCGACCAATACATCGTGCAATCCCGGTGGCACGACCACCGTGTCGGGCGTTGGCGCGATGTCGAGCAATGTACCGTCCAGATCGAGCAGCAACGCGGCCCGCTCCAGTGGCGGCAGTGCAGGTGTCATTCGCTACGTCTGGCAGCCGATGACGCGCACGTCGTAGAGCGGGTGCTGCAACATCGACAACGACGGGTCGTTCGCCAACATCCAGCCGTGGAAGCCCGGCTCATCGGGGTGACTATCGGCGATCGTCAGATAGGCAGCGGAATCCCGCGGCTGGTCCGGCGGATGGACATCGCAGGCCTGCACCTGGATGTTCAACGAGCCGAACTGTGCCTGCTGCCCGACCTTGATGGTCAGCGTCGAACTCAGTGCATTCACCTTGTCGAGTACCTGCAGAGTCGCGCCGGTTTCCGGCAGCCAGGTAAGATGCATCGGCTGCGGCGCGGCGGGGGGCTCGGACTGTGTCTGATCCACCGGCGGCTGCGTCGCCTGTTGTCCCTGCCCCGGGGCCTGCGCGCCCTGCTGCGGCGCCGACGGGCTCGGCTGGGGCATCGGTTGAACCTGCTGCATTACCTGTGGGGGCTGCTGCGGCGATGGGTACTGCACCGATGGCGGCATCAGCGGCGTGGCGGTGATCGGCGCCATTGACTGACCGAGAGCGGCGACCGGGAACACGATCGCCGCCAGCATGCCGAACGCCTGCCTCATCGGCCGGAAAGCTTTGGCGATTCCAGGCCCTCCACCATGCCGGCGAGGATCCGCCGCATCGCCGTCTCGTCGACACCCATCAGCACGGCGTCCTCGAACGCGTCCTGCAAGGCCTGTGCGAGTTCGGCGTGGTTCTCCGCCAGCATGCGGAGCTTCTCGCGGCAGGACACCGGAGCGCCATCGGACTGCGGCCAGACGGTGGGAGGTGGCGGGATCATGGCTTGGCAGCCCCGGGTTGCGCCTCGCCGGGATTGCCGGCGGCGGGTTGCCCGGGCTTCTGGACGTTGGTCATGCTGAAAATGAACTTGCCCAAGAGTTCCTCGAGACTCACCGAGGATTGGGTAATGGTGATGGTCTGCCCCGGCTGCAACACCGTCTCATCGCCACCGGGCTGCAACGACAGGTATTTGCCGCCCAGCAGGCTCTCGCTGGTAACAATTGCTGCGCTGTCCTTGGGCAGCTTGATGTCGTCCCGCACGGTCAGCGCCACTACCGCCCGGAAGGTCTGCGGATCGATGTGCTCCTGCTCGACGCTGCCGACCTTGACCCCCGCCAGCCGCACATCGGCGCCCACGCCGAGCCCGTCGATGTGGTCGAATTTGGCATAGAGCGTGTAGCCGGATGCGGTACTGCGGCCCGAATGTGCAACAGCATAGGCGAGGAAGCCTGCTGCCACGAGCAGTACGACCGCGCCGACCAGCACCTCGGCGATGCTGCGACGGTTCATGGTTGCGGTCTCAGTTGTCTGGGGTCCAGGATTCGTAATCACCGGTGGCGCGGCCGCGGTGCCCACCTTCGTAGTCATGGCCAGGTGGTCGGTAGCTTGCCGGCGTGCCGGTCAGATTCGGCTCGTGGGTTTTTTCCCACGACCATCGTGGCCGCTCCACCAGCGGTTCATTGGTCGTGTAGTGCAGCCAGGCATGCCACTCCGGTGGCACGCGTGAAGCCTCCGGCGGACCGGGGTAGGTCACCCAGCGCCGAATACGGTAGCCGGCACGGGGACGCCGCTCCTCGTAGTAGGCGTTGCCGTAGGCGTCGGCGCCGACGCGCCTGCCCTTGATCAGCGTGAACAGCCAAGTGCCAAGGTTCATGTCGCGCGGTATACGAAGCTCTGGGAGTCCGGTCCACCGGCGCTGTGAAGCGATCCGTCATCCACAGGATTTTGTGGTCATTCCCTGTGTTCGACGCAAAATAGGCTTTCCGAGTCGCGATGGCGGCCCTAGCATAACCGGCATGAAATCAAACCGGACCTGGCAGGGCGTACGGATGCGTCGTGTTATGGCGGGTGCGGACCCCGACGCACCGGCGCGGCAGGTGACGCTGCCCGCAGCGTGGGACGACGCGGCCGCCTCTGCGCTGGCGGAGTTGGCGCCGGGCGATGGGCCGGTCTCGCTGGCTAGCGCGGCCGATGCCTGGATCCGTCCGGTGGCCGAGCGGGCGCTGCGGTCCGGCCTGGAAACGCCCCTGGCGGAGCGGCTGCATCGCCTGCTGCTGCTGCGACACGGCGCACCCGCCGGCCCGGTCTGGCATGGCCAATCCGGACCGGTGCCTGGCTTCGTGTTGAAACTGACGTCCTTCCATGACGCCGTCACCGGCTTCGATGCGCCCGCGTTCGCCGAAGCGGTGGAGACCGCGGTTACCGCGCTGACCCTCGCCGCCCCATCAGCCACTCGGCTGGCGGTTAGCGTGTCCGATCTGGCCGGCCTGCTGTCCATGCTTGGCATCGACTACGGGTCCGATGCGTCGCTTGCGGTATCCGGAGCACTCGCCGCCATTCTGCGTGGGCGGGCCGAGGCCGCTTCCGGCACGCTTGCCAGGCTGTTCGGGGCGGTCACACCGGCGAGGCTCGACTGGCCGATGCCGCCCCCCGACGCACCGCTCCCCGGCCTTGCCGAAGCGGCCCGTGCCGCACGCCACGCCGCAGGCACAGTGGATGGATTGCGGCACAACGCACTGACAGCGATTGCCGAAGCGGGACCGGCGGACGCACTGCTTGGGGTGGAGACCGGCGGCATTGCGCCGGCGTTCTCGCCGCTCGGCGAGGCAGGCGGCCTGAGCCGCGCCGCGCGGGCGTGGCTTGCGGCGAAAGGTGTCACCGCGGAGGCAGCATTGGCGGAACTTCTCGCCGGGGGTGATCCGCTGCCGATCGCCGGCGCCGCCGCGCATGCGGCGATCCACGACACGGTGGCTCGGTTCGTCCACGCCATGCCTGCGCGACCCGAACAGCAGCGCAAGCCCGCGCATCCGCCGCGCAGGCGCGAACTGCCTGCGCGGCGTGCGGGCTACACCCAGAAGGCCGCGGTTGGTGGTCACCGCCTGTATCTTCGCACCGGCGAGTATGACGACGGCACGCTGGGCGAAGTGTTCGTTGCATTGCACAAGGAAGGCGCGGCATTTCGCGGCCTGATGGACAATTTCGCGGTCGCCGTCAGCCTGGGCTTGCAACATGGCGTGCCACTTGAGGCTTACGTCGAGGCGTTCACCTTCACTCGCTTCGGGCCCGCCGGCGCTGTGGAAGGCGATCCCGCGGTGGCCAGTGCCACGTCGCTGCTGGACTATACGTTCCGGCATCTGGCGGCGAATTATCTGGGCCGGCGTGACATTCCCGAGGCCGAGGTCGAGGATGCCGACACCGTCGGCAATGGCAGCCGCGACCATGCGCCGCTGCTGCCATTGGAACTGCCGGCCGAGGCTTCGCCGCGTGCGCGCAGGCGGGGCTTCCGCGTGGTTTCAAAGTAGCGCAACTCCGCGCATGCGGGGCCGACCAGCCTGCCGGTTGCGGACACTCAGTCGAGCGCGTCGCGCAGCTGGCGCTCGTAGTGGCGATAGTATTTATCCGTGACGAGGTCGGTCTTCACCACTACCGCAACATCGGTGGTGTTGAACTGCCGATCGATCACCGCACCATCGCCGACAAACCCACCCAGTCGCAGGTAGCCCTTGATCAACGGCGGCAATTGGCCCTGCACACGTCTCGAATCGATCAGCTGCGGCGGCATGCGGCGCATGTCGATGTAACGATGCGGCACGGCGCGCGGCCGCACCGCGGGAGGCGCAAGATGATTGTAGTAGAGATACGTCAGATCCGCCGCCAGCGCGTCCGGATCGGTGCCATGCAGGCTGGCGCAGCCGAACATCAGATCGATCTGATAGCGGAACACGTAGGCGGCGATGCCGCGCCATAGTAACTGCATGGCAACGCGGCCGCGGTATGCTTCGTCAACGCAGGATCGGCCAAGTTCAAGAATGCGACCCGGAAAATTCATGATCGGCGTGATGTCGTACTCGTCAGCCGAGTAGAACTGGCCGAGTTTCGCTGCGGCTTCCCGTTGAATCAACCGATAGGTGCCGACCACACCTTCCGGACCCGGGCCGATTGCGTGGTCCACCACCAGCAGGTGGTCCGCCACCGCATCGAACGCGTCACGGTCGCGGCGGCGGGCGGCTGTCAAGGCATCGGCCCGCGCACCCATCTCCTGGTAGAATACCCGGTAGCGGAGTGCCTGCACGGCATCGATTTCAGCAGCATTGATCGCGATGCGTACACCGAGATTTCCGGCGCGGAGTTCCGGGAACGGCAGGTCGCTGACCGGTCCGATGATGACCTTCTGCTCCACCGTCATCGCGCCGCTCCGCCTTGCACCGGGGGCGGCGCGTCGGTGTCGTCGGCCGGCACTCTGGCGGGGCGTGACGCGGGCCGCCGCGTTGCCTTCCCACGAGTGGCCTGAGCCGGCTCGCGATGACGGCCGAACAGTTCCAGGCGGAGTGAAACCAGGTCGAAGCCTAGTCGGTCCGCCATCGTCTGCATCAGGCGTTCGTATTCCGGATCCTGGAATTCGATCACCTTGCCGGTGTCGACATCGATCAAGTGATAGTGATGTCCATGTTCGGTCGGTTCGTAGCGTGCTCGGCCGCCGCCGAAGTCGCGCCGTTCCAGAATCCCCTGCTCCTCCAACAGGCGCACGGTTCGGTAGACCGTGGCGATCGAGATGCGGGCGTCGAGCGCGGCAGCGCGACGGTACAGCTCCTCGACGTCGGGATGATCGGATGCCTCGGACAGGACCCTGGCAATGACACGACGCTGCCCCGTCATCTTGAGGCCTCGTTCGACGCACAGGCGCTCGATGCGCAATTCCATCGGATCCCTTGCGATCAACCTAGCCCGGCCCGGTCACCTCGAACCAGCCCCACGACACGCCCTGCGGATCAAGTTGTGGGCAGACGCCGGAACGTGGGTGGTCGGCGTCGGCGTAGCCGATCAGGGTCGGGCCTGTCCAATGTGGCAACCGGGCGGCGTTTCGCCGGGTCGGCTGCTACCGGTGCGCGCCGCCGCGCGGCTTGGTCCCCAGGCCAATCTTCTTGGCCAATGAAGAACGGTGTTTGGCATAATTCGGCGCCACCATCGGATAATCCGGCGCCAGACCCCAGCGCTCGCGATATTGCTCCGGCGTCAGGTTATATGAGCTTTTCAGATGCCGTTTCAGCATCTTCAGCTTCTTGCCGTCCTCCAGACAGACAATGTGGTCGGCGGATACCGATTTCTTCACCGGTACCTGCCGGTTGTCGCCGTTCCGTCTGGGCGGGTTCCTTGCCGACGCCAGACAACGTCTTGTACACTTCCTGTATCAAGGACGGCAGTGCGTCCGGAGGGACCGAATTGTTCGATACATGCGCCGATACGATTTGCGCCGTCAGTCCCAGGACGTCGGCGGTTGGCGTCTGCTCGGGCATGGCAGTTCCTTTCAAGGCGGACGACTGTTGCTATATATGAGCGGATATGGCTGATTCGCAATGGATATTTGCCAGGCAAAGAAGTCGTCCAGTAACATGACAAACAATCAAGGCGTCGATCAGGAATTGGACATCACTGCCGAAGTCTGCCCCATGACCTTCGTCCGTACCCGACTTGCACTTGACCGCATGTCCCCTGGACAGACGTTACTGGTCCGCCTGCGTGGCGAGGAGCCGTTGCGCAACGTGCCGCGTACCGCGCGCGAACAGGGCCATGAGGTGCTGTCGCAGGAGACCGGCTCCGATGGCGTAACCCGACTGTTGTTGCGACGCGGCAGCTGAGCAGGCCCGGCAAGTCACAAAAGATTCATCTGTAGTACGATCGCATCCGAGAGATCAGCGTAATAGCGCCGACGCCGCCCCACCTCGACGAAGCCGAACCGCTCATACAGCGCCCTCGCAGACGAATTACCGGTAGCGACCTCAAGAAACATCGCAGTGCCACCACGTGCCGTTATCTCGACCCGCGCCGCGCGCAGCAAGGCCGAGGCGACGCCGTGTCGGCGCATCGCCGGCGTCACGGCCAAGGTCAGCACTTCTGCCTGGTCCGCGGCAACGCGTCCCAGCAACATCCCTCCGCGATCATCGATCAGTCCGAACGCGCCCGGCAAGGCAAGTTGCAGCGCGATCGCGTCCGGCCCCCATGCCTCGCCCGCGGGAAATGCCATCGCGTGGATCGCCGCCATCGCCGCCGAATGTGCTGGCGTGGCAAGCTGGATCGTTCCGGTCATCCCAGCGGGGGCGGGCGCAGCCCGCCCACCGGCAGCCGCGCTTCCGGCGGATCGACGTACAGCGGCTGCGCGGGCAACGACCTCAGCACACCGTTGAACCGCCTCTCGCCAACCACGGCAATATGCCGCACCAGGGGCATCCTGGCGTCGGTCAGCATGACATCGACGTCGCGCGCCGCCAACCTTGCGGCAACCGCCGCCGCGGCGTCGCCAGCCACCGCCACCGGCCCCTCGGGCATCGGCAACGCGTCGAGTGCGACAGCCGTGATCTCCCCGGACCGCTCCAAAAACACGCGTCCGCGCCGGCTGTCGATCGCAGACCAAAGTCGCCGATCGCCCAGGTGCGGCAGCGAATCGGCAAGCGCCTCGCCGACCGTCACGCCAACCACCGGCGCGCCGGTGGCCAGCGCGATGCCGTGCGCCAGCGCCAAGCCCGCGCGAATGCCGGTGAAGCTGCCTGGCCCGACCGTGACCGCCACCAGATCGAGTTCGGTCGCGCTCAGCTTCGCCTCTTCCAGCACGGCGCTGGCCATCACCGGCAACAGTGCGGCGTGGCCGCGCGCGGCATCCGCCTGCCGCGCGGACACCGTGTGTTGATCTACAATGACAGCAGCGGCGCAGCGAGCCAGCGCCGCATCGAGTGTCAGGACGCGCACCTACGGTGCCAGGCTGGCGTTACCGCGGAGGCATCCGGAGGCCGAAAGCGCGACCGCGCCGTGCCCAATGTACGACGCCAGGTTGCTGCGCGTCCCGGTGTCTCCGTGGTGCAGCATCTGCCGGCTTCCTACAGCAGGACGCACGCCTCATCGAACTCCAATCGCGGCGACCGCGGGAACAGTCCGGCCGGATCGCCGTGCCCGATGTTGCACAGGAAATTCGATCGCCATCCGCGTTCGGCCAAAAATACCTCATCCACCATCGCGTTATCGAAGCCTGACATCGCGCCGATATCCAGCCCAACAGCGCGCGCCGCCAGGATCAGATATGCCCCTTGCAGCGTGCCATTGCGAAACGCCGTCGTCGCCGCCAGCGACTCATTGCTGGTGAACCACGACCGCGCGTCCGGATTATGCGGAAACAGCTTCGGCAGATGGTCGTGGAATTTCGGATCGTAGGCCACGATCGCCGTCACCGGCGCGGCCATGGTCTTCTCCAGATTACCGCTCGACAGGGCCGGCGCCAGTTTTTGCTTCGCCTCCTGCGTCCGCAGGAACAGCAACCGCGCAGGCGAGGAATTGGCCGAGGTCGGCCCCATCCTCAGCACGTCATACAGCGCGCGCAGTTCCTCATCGGTAACCGGCTGGTCGGTGAACTTGTTGTGGGAACGCGCCTCACGAAACAACAGATCGAGGCCCGCGGCGTCGAGCGTCATGGCAATTTTTCTCCCAGGATCCCGGTTGGTGCGGCCTCGCCTGTAATCGCAACAACGTCGTCAGTGCGGCGCGCCAAACGATGCGGCAATATCGCGCCGGTCAGGTCCTTCCTGCGAGCCGGAGATTGCCGCGTCAACACGTCGTTCACAATGACATGGCGGAGGGTGCCGGGCGGCTCACCGGCGCAAGGCTGGCCGGTCCGTCAGGCTGCCGGGCGATCGTCCATCCGGCCGTTCAAATGTCGACCTGCTCCACCGCGACCACCTCGGGCACGTAGTGCCGCAACATGTTCTCGATGCCATGCTTGAGCGTCGCGCGCGACGATGGGCAGCCCGAGCACGAACCTTGCATGTGGAGCTTCACGATCCCCTCGCGGTAGCCACGGAACACGATGTCGCCGCCGTCGCCGGCCACCGCCGGACGAACCCTGGTGTCCAGCAACTCCTTGATCTGCGCGACGATTTCTTCGTCCTCGGGCGCGATCTCCTCGACGAGGTCCGGGTCCGCGGTGCCCTCGATCACCGGCAGTCCGGCGACAAAATGCTGCATGATCGCGGCGAGCACCTGCGGCTTCAGCCCCTGCCAGTCGATCGCATCGGTCTTCGTCACGGTGATGAAGTCGCCGCCCAGGAACACGCGCGCCACACCTGGCAGCGTAAACAACGCGGTGGCCAAGGAGCTGCGGTCGGCGGTTTCGGCCGATGCGAAATCTGCCGTCCCGTCGCCCATCACGTAGCGGCCGGGGAGGAATTTCAGGGTGGCGGGGTTCGGCGTGCCTTCTGTCTCGATGAACATGATTCGGCCTGCTGTGGTGGTGGTGGTGAGGGATACCGGACCGGGCCGGTCATCTTTTGCGGTATGTCGGCTGAAATGGCCGGAATGACAAGGGGAAAGAATGTCGGCAGCCAAGCCTCATCGCCTCTGGTGCAACCCGTGCCGGACCCGCGGCGCTGCCAACGCGTGGGCCACGGCCACGCGCAACGCCGGCAGAACCTCCTCGCCGAACCAGGGATTGCGCCGCTCCCAGGCAGTGGTGCGCCAAGACGGATGCGGCAGCGCGAAGTAGTGCGGCAGGTGGGCGCGGAAGTTTCGCACCTGCTCCGTCATAGCGCCGCGCCCGAGCACGTGCGTCAGGGCGTAGCTTCCCACCAACAGCGTCAGTTGGATCTCCGGCATCAGCGCCAGCAACCTGTCGCGCCAGAGCGGCGCACATTCCCGGCGCGGCGGCGCGTCGCCCCCGTTCGACAGACGGCCGGGATAGCACATCCCCATCGGCACGATCGCGATGCGGCTTGCGTCGTAGAACGTGTCGCGATCCATCCGCAGCCAGTTGCGCAGCCGGTCACCGGAGGGGTCGTTCCACGGGATGCCGGTCTCATGCACCCTGGTGCCCGGCGCCTGGCCGACGATCAGCAGCCGTGCGGTCTCCGATGCGCGGAACACCGGCCGTGGACCGAGCGGCAAGTACGCGGCACAGACGCGGCACGCGCGGATTTCAGCAACGAGTTGGGCCAGAGGTGAGGTTGCCTCTCCCCAACCCCCTGCCGCAAACGGAGGGGGAGCGGCTCGTGCAACGGCTCTCGCCTTCCCCTTTCGGGAGGCGGTTGGGGCGAGAGTTTCGGCGGAAATCACCAAACGATGCCGCGCCGGCGCAGTTCCGACACCACCTGCTCCGCCAGCGCCTCAGGCGGTAAATCCAGCGTCGGCAGCCGGATCTCCGGATCCAGCGGCGGCTCATACGGCGCATCGACACCAGTGAAATTGCGGATCTGGCCGGCATCCGCCCGCCGATACAGCCCCTTGGGATCGCGCCGCCGGCATTCCTCCACCGGCGTATCGACAAAGATTTCCAGGAACTCGCCCTCGGTCACGCAATCGCGTGCCAGCATACGCTCGGCGCGGTACGGCGAGATGAACGAGACCAGCACGATCAGCCCAGCTTCGACGAACAGCTTCGACACCTCGGCAACACGGCGGATGTTCTCCACGCGATCGGCCTCGGAAAACCCCAGGTCGCGGTTCAGCCCGTGGCGCACGTTATCGCCGTCGAGGCTCATGGTGTGGCGGCCCTGTGCGTGCAGGTATTTCTCCACCAGGTTGGCGATCGTCGATTTGCCGGCGCCGGACAGGCCGGTGAACCACAACACCGCCGGCTTCTGGAGTTTCATGACGGCTCGTGCATCCTTGTCGACATCCAGATGATGCCAATGGATGTCGCTGGCGCCGGCGCGCAGATCGGTCACCATGCCGGCGCCGACCGTATTGCGTGCCAGCCGGTCGATCAGGATGAAGCCACCCAGGTCGCGACTGACCGCATAGCGCTCGCAAGGCACACGCTCGGCCAGCGATATCGTCACGCGGCCGATTTCGTTCAGCGCCAGTTCGCGCACCGGCACCTCGGTCAGGGTGTCCACGTCCAACCGATTGGTGATCTCGGTGATCGTGGCGACGACGCTGCGGGTGCCGAGCATGAACAGGTAGGCACGACCGCGGAACAGCGGTGTCTCGTCCATCCAAACCACCCAGGCGGTCACCTGATCGGCCAGAGCGGGCGGTGGAGCGGCGGCCAGCACATCGCCGCGCGACACGTCGATCTCGCGATCCAGCACCAGCGTCACCGCCTGGCCCGGCACCGTCTCGGCAAGGTCGCCATCCATTGTCACGATGCGTGACACCCTGGCCTCGGTGCCTGACACCGCGTTGACCACCGTGGCACCGGGCCGGATCGTGCCGGTCGCCACGGTGCCGGCATAGCCGCGGAAGGTGTGGTCCGGCCGAGCCACAAGCTGCACCGGCATGCGGAACGCTCTCTCGGCGACATGCGAGGTAGGTTCAGCGCCCTCCAATGCGGTGAGCAGCGTCGTGCCAGAATACCATGGCATCCGCGTACTCGGCACGGTCACGTTGTCGCCGTCGCGGGCACAGACCGGGATAGCGGTGACCGCCAGCGGGCCCAGCTTGCCCAGCAGCGCGTAGAAGTCGGTGACGATCTTGCTGAACACCGCCTGATCGAAGCCGACGAGATCCATCTTGTTTACGGCCAGCACAACCTGGCGGATGCCGAGCAGCGAGGCGATCGCCGCATGCCGTCGCGTCTGCACCAGCAGGCCCTTGCGCGCGTCCACCAACAATATCGCCAGATCCGAGGCCGACGCGCCGGTCACCATGTTGCGGGTGTACTGCTCGTGGCCTGGTGCATCGGCGAGAATGAAACGCCGGCGCGGCGTTTCGAAGTAGCGGTAGGCAACGTCGATGGTGATGCCCTGGTCGCGTTCGGCGGCCAAGCCATCGACCAGCAGGGCATAATCGGTGCCGCCTTCGACGGTGCCGAAGCGCTTGCTGTCGCGCTCCAGTGCCGCCATCACATCGTCGGGGATGGTGCCGCATTCGAACAGCAGCCGGCCGATCAGCGTCGATTTGCCGTCATCGACCGAACCGCAGGCCAGCACGCGCAGCAGGGAATCGGGCATCAGAAATACCCCTCCCGCTTCTTCTTCTCCATTGAGGCGTCCTGGTCCTGGTCGATCAGCCGGCCGGCGCGCTCCGACACCCGGGTGGTATGCATTTCCTCGACGATTTCATGCAGATTGGCGGCGGAGGATTCCACGGCCGCGGACAGAGGGTAGCAGCCAAGCGAGCGGAACCTTACGAGGCGATCCACGGCCTTCTCGCCCGGACGGAACTGCATCCGCTCATCGTCTACCACGATGATCATGCCATCGCGTTCCACCGTCGGGCGGGGGGCAGCGAAGTAGAGCGGCACCACGTCGATGCCCTCGGCCAGGATGTAGGTCCACACGTCGAGCTCGGTCCAGTTGGACAGCGGGAACACCCGCAGCGTTTCACCGGGCGCGAGATTGCCGTTGTACAGGTGCCAAAGTTCCGGGCGCTGGCGCTTCGGGTCCCAGGTATGGCCGGGGCCGCGCACCGAAAAAACCCGCTCCTTGGCGCGTGAGCGTTCCTCGTCGCGCCGTGCGCCGCCAATCGCCACATCGTAGCGGCCCTCGGTCAGCGCCTGCTTCAGCGCATCGGTCTTCATCACCTGGGTGTAGATGCTGCTGCCGTGATCGAACGGATTGATGTTCTGCCGCAGCCCCTCGGGATTGGTGTGCAACCGCAGATCAAGCCCGTATCGTCTGGCCGTTTCGTCCCGGAACCTGATCATGTCGCGGAACTTCCAGGTCGTGTCGATATGCAGCAGCGGGAACGGCACGCGCGCGGGAAAGAACGCCTTGCGCGTCAGGTGCAGCAGCACCGAGGAATCCTTGCCGATCGAATACAGCAAGACGGGTCGCGCCGCCTGCGCCGCCACTTCGCGCAGGATATGGATGCTTTCGGCCTCCAGCGCCTTCAGGTGCGGCGGATGCGGTGTCTCGGCCATCTCAATTTCGTCCCATAAGGGCGCGTGTTTGCCGCTCATCACTCATCATCTGGACCAGTATTGTCAGCGGCAAATATCCGCGGGGGCATCAGGTAAGGGGGTGATTAGTTAAGAATAAGTCATGCCTTGAGAAACAAGCAGGTTTCACGGGCCCGCCGCGGGAAGCGCCAGGCGACCCTGGCTCTAGTCCAAGCGACGGCTTGGTGTAAATGATAATGCTTGGCGTGACGCGATTTGATCTGGCGACCGGCAACCCAGTCGCCAAGCTGCCTGAACGATCCTGCCCGGGTACCCGGCCGGAGAACGCGGTTTCTCACGCCGGGCTGAAGGGAGGACGATGGCGATCGCCTCCAGAGGACGCTTGTGGAGGGACGCGGTCGCTCCCGCCGTTCGGCGCCAGGCGACGCTCGCCGACGCGGTTGGTCCCACGCCGCGTGCCGAGGTCGATGTGGCGCTGGTGCTGGCGGTGGACAGCTCGGGCAGCATCAGCGAGGAGCGCCTGGCCATGCAGCTCCGCGGCTATATCGACGCAATGCGGCATCCGGGCTTCATCGAGGCGGTCCAGGGCGGCCGGCATGGCCAAATCGCGCTCACCTTCATCGAGTGGACCGACGCGCGCCGCCGGGACCAGGGGTTCCTTGGACAGTGATCGCGGACCCGGCCGGCGCGCACGGCTTCGCGCAGGCGATCCAGGACGCGCTGCGGCCGCTGCCGGGCTGGACCTCGATCAGCGGCGCCATCGACTTTTCGGTCGGGTTACTGCTGAGCAGCGGCTTCATGACCCAGCGGCGGGTGATCGACATCTCGGGCGACGGCTCCAACAACGACGGCAGGCCGGTGACCGAGGCACGGGACGCCGCCGTGGCGACCGGCGTCACCGTCAATGGCCTGCCGATCGTCGAGGTGGAACCGGGACTGGAGGCGTACTACCGCGATAATGTCATCGGCGGCCCCGGCGCGTTCGTGGCACGGGATACCGGCAGCTTCGGTGAGGCAGTGCTGCACAAGCTGCTGGTGGAGATCGCCGGGCTCCGACCGCCCGACACGGGGTGAGCGGGCGACTGCTGCGCCGCGCCGGCGCCCGTCGATCTGCTACGGCATCAGTACCGTCTTGTCGCGGCTGATGACGAACGCGTCGGTGCGTTCCAGAAAATCCACAACGACTTCGACGAAGGCATCGGGCCGTTCGGCGGCGATGGCGTGCCCGGCATCATAGACGAACACAAGGTGACAGTCGGGCATCAGCTCCTTGTAGATGTGCCCCATGTCCGGCGAGATGACGCCATCGCGGGTGCCGAACAGAACCAATGTCGGGGTCGCCAGGTCGCGCAGCCGCGCCTCGAGCTCCGCATCGCGGTTAGGCCCGCGTAATCGCCGCACGAGCAACAACGTCCTTGCCGCTTCAACCGGATCGCGGGCGGGGATCGGTGGCACGCGTTCCGGGTGGGCATAAAGCCGCCGCACGATTTCTTCGGGTGAACCCGAAGGTGTGACGTTGCCCGGCGGACGAATGGCCGCGGGTGCTTCCAGGATCAACGCGAGCACGCGATTCGGCTGCTGCACCGCAAGCCACAATGCGGTCTTTCCGCCGAACGAGGTTCCCATCAGGTTGAATCGGTCGACTCCGAGTTTCGCGACCGCCTCCGCCATCGTCGATGCGAGCTCGGGCATGGTTCGTGTGCGCTGATTGTCGGCGGACTGGCCGAAGCCGGGCATCTCGAAGGCGATCACACGGAACTTGCGGCTGAGCAGCTCATGCGCAGGCGTCAGCCGCAAGCCGCCCGCTCCGTGCAGGTGAACCAGTGGCGGTCCCTGCCCGGCCTCCCTGTAGCGGATGCGAAACCCATCCGCTTCGACCCAGCCTTCACGGAATCTGTCGTCTGCGTCCGCCACGCTGCCTTCTCCCCTCAAATGTCGCGGATACGCGGCAGCACCTTCCTGCCGAACAGGTCGAGCGCGACCAATAGCAGGTCTGGATCGGCAGATCCCGGCGTCTGGAAGCCCAGGTCGATAATGCCGGCACCGGTCGCCTCGCGGCAGCGCCTGATCTGCTCGACAACCGTTTCCGGACCACCGGCGAAATTGATCGGCAAGGCGCGGTTGACACTTGCGGCACGCGCCTCGCCCGCGATGTTGCGGGCATCCAGTTCAAGCAGCGCATTGGCGACGCCGGTCCGCAGCGTGAAGGCCGGCCGCGCCGGATGCGCCTCCATCGCTCGTTGCGCCGCGTCATCGGTCTCGGCCAACACGATATTGGCGCGGAAGATGATCTGGTCCGCCGTCGGCTCCCAGCCATGGCGCGAGCACTCGTCGCGGTAGTAGCCGGTCGCCTTCCCCATGACATCGAAGGGACCGTACGAGACCCCGAGGCCGATGTGGTTGCGCGCGGCGAACTCACCGGCTTCACGGCTTGTCCCCAGCGCGAAGGTCGGCGGATGCGGGCGCTGCATCGGACGCGGCCAGACGGACACTGTGCGATAGCGATAGTGCCGGCCCTGCCAACCAAATGGTTGCGGTTCGGTCCACGCCTTCAGGATCAATTCCATCCCCTCGTCCGTGCGTTCCCGCGATTCCTGCGGGTTGAGGTCGTAGGTCAGCGCTTCGTTGCTCGTTCCGCGCAGCAGACCGACAACCAGGCGCCCGTCCGCCATCGTATCGAGCATGGCCAGTTCCTCGGCGAGACGCACCGGATTGCTGTGCGATACAATCGGGCCGAGCAGCGCGATCCTGATCGTGTCCACGCGTGCCGCAATGTAGGCAGCGGCAAGCGGCGGCGACGGCGTCAGGATGCGCGGCGAATAGTGGTGTTCCGACAGGCTGACCCAGTCGAAGCCGAGTTGCTCGACGAACTGGATACGCTCGACCATGCCTTGGTAAACCTGCGCGCCGGCGTCGGAATCGTAGGCGCCCGATGGCATAGGCCATTCGCCAGGGAGTGTCTCCGGCGAACGATACCGCCCCGTTTCGAAATACGAGACCTTCATGGCGGGTGCCTCGCCTGGGTTAGCTGGTTCGGCTGTACTGATAGTCCTCACGCTCCGCTCCCGCCCGCAGGCCCGGGGGCATCGGTGGGCGCGTGGTGTTCACCTTGGCATGCACATCGAGCGCGGCCTGATCCTTCCACAGCTCGAGCAACGCCAGCTTGTCGGGGTTTACCACGCTCTGGAACACCTCGAATTGCTCGCAGCCGGGCTCCTGCATGACTTCGGCGCAGCGTGTCCGAAACGCCTGCGCGAGTTCCGCTCCCTTGCCCGGAGCCGCGTTGATCGTGACGACGAGCCGGACTGCCATATCGTTTCCTCCCATGCACAGATGTGGTCTGCGAGTAACGGCCCCGCACCGCCTTGCGTCAAGCGGCTGTCTCCGCACGGTTGGCTGACGTCGCCAGTCCGCGATACGCTGTCCGGGCGTCGGCGGACGCCGGCATCTGGGAGGCAACCATGATCATCGACTGCCATGGGCATTACACCACGTCGCCGCGTCAGCACGAGGCCTGGCGCGCCGACCAGATCAAGGCGCACGGCGAGGGACAGGCAGCCCCCCCGCGCCCCACCGTCACGGACGACGAGATCCGCGCCAGTATCGTCAACGGGCAGTTGAAGCTGCAGCAGGAACGCGGCACCGACCTGACCATCTTCTCGCCGCGTGCCGCCGGCATGGGGCATCACCTGGGTGACGCCAGCACCAGCGAAGCCTGGGCCGCCGCGTGCAACGAACTGATCCATCGCGTCTGCACGCTGTTCCCGCGCAACTTCATCGGCGTCTGCATGTTGCCGCAATCGGCTGGCGTATCGCCTCGCAACTGCATCGCCGAACTGGAACGTTGCGTGCTGCAATACGGCTTTGTCGGCTGCAACCTGAACCCCGATCCGTCGGGTGGCTACTGGAAGGACCCGCCGCTGGGCGATCGCTACTGGTACCCGCTGTACGAAAAGATGGTCGAGCTCGACGTGCCGGCGATGATCCATGTCAGCGCGGCGTGCAACCCGGCGTTTCACACCACGGGATCGCATTACCTGAACGGCGATACCGCAGGGTTCATGCAGTGCATGACCTCCGATCTTTTCAAGCAGTTCCCGACACTGAAATTCATCATCCCGCACGGCGGCGGAGCGGTCCCGTATCACTGGGGACGGTTCCGCGGCATCGCTCAGGACATGAAATTGCCGCCGCTGACCGAGCACGTGCTGCACAACATATTCTTCGACACCTGCGTCTATCATCTGCCGGGCCAGGAACTGCTGGCCAAGGTCATTCCGGCCGAGAATATTTTGTTTGCGTCCGAAATGCTCGGCGCGGTGCGCGGCATCGATCCGGAGACCGGACATCCATTCGACGACACCAAGCGCTATATCGAACAACTGCCACTGCCGCCGCTCGCCAAGGAGAAGATCTACGAGGGCAATGCGCGGCAGGTCTATGGCCGGCTGTCGGCACAGCTTGCCCAACAATTCGCCGCGGCGGGATGAGGCGATGTGACTACCGCGGGGAACCTGACGACCGATCCTGATGACGCCGCCCGCCACGCGCTCCGGCTGATCGGGCCCGATCCACAGAACTGGGTGCCTGACCGGCCTGGCATCGACCACAATGTAACGATCGTTGGCGGCGGCCAAAGCGGCAGCGCGTTCTGTTTTGCGCTGCGCCGAGCCGGCATCGGCAAGGTGACGGTGATCGACGCAGCCGAGTACGAGGCGCGGGCGGGCGTCTGGCTGAATGCGGCACGGATGAATCTGCTGCGCACGCCAAAGAGTCTGCCGGGTCCCGAACTGGGCATTCCTGCATTCGGCTTTCAATCCTGGTACGAAGCCCGGCATGGCGCCGAGGCGTATGCCGCGATCGACCGCATTCCGCGCACCGACTGGGCTACGTATCTGAGCTGGTATCGCCGGTTTCTCGGTATTTCGATCCGCTATCGGACCAGTCTGTTGCGAATCGAGCCAGCCGCTGGACACTTCCGGCTGCACCTCAACGCGGATGGGAAAACCGCGGTCGAAACGACCAGGAAGATCATCCTCTGCACAGGCTTTACCGGTAACGGTGGGCCCTATGTTCCATCCGTGGTGCGTGAGGCGCTGCCGACAGATCGATATGCCCATACCGAGGCCGCCATCGATTTCGCCGCGCTGCGCGGCAAACAGGTCGCGGTCATCGGCGCCGCCGCGTCGGCGTTCGATGCCGCGGGTGTGGCGCTTGAGTCGGGCGCCGCATCGGTTCATCTGTTCGCGCGTCGGCCGACAATCGCATCTGTCCCCATTACGCGTTCGCGCGGGTATCCGGGGGCGTACGACAACTATTATGCACTGCCGGACGCAGTCCGCTGGGAACAGGCGCTGCGCTTTCGCCGATGGGGCTCGACACCGACCACCGATGCTATCGCTCGCACCGTGGCATTCCCGAATTTTCATTTGCATCTCGGCGCCCCCCTGCAGTCGGCTCGGGTCGACGATGGCCGGATTGCGATGCGGTTGGCGGACCGGGATTTTCACTGCGATTTCGTCATTGTGGGCACCGGCTATTATGTCGATCTCGCGGCGCGCAACGAGCTGGCTGACTTCCATCATGAAATCATGCTGTGGCGTGATCACTTCATACCGCCGGCCGCCGATGAGGACGCTGACCTTGGTGCGCATCCGTATCTTGGCGCCGGGCATGAATACCTCGAAAAAGTCCCTGGAGCAGCGCCATATCTGCGGGATATCCACGTGCAGAACCCGGCGGGGTTCGTCAGCTTCGGATTACCGATCGGCGATATCCCGAGCATGAAGCGTGACATTCCGACTGTTGTCGCGCGGATCAGCAGCGATTTGTTTCTGGCCGATCTCCCCGCGCACGAACGGCGCATCACCGGCGAGGTCGCACCAGATTTCAACGAGGAGATCTACGCTTCGGCCGTTTCAGCCAGCTAGCTTCCGAATACCGTCAGTAGTCGATCCACACCGCCACCGCCGCCGCAATCAGCGACAGAACCAGCAATGTGATCCATAGCGGGAGGATGAAACGTATCCAGGTCGCGTATGGCACGCGTCCGGTACTCAGATAGGCCAGCAGCAACCCCGACGTGGGCGTCACCATGTTGGTCAGTCCATTGCCGATCAGATAGGCCAACACGGTGGTCTGGCCGCTCACTCCGCTGAGTTGTGCAATTGGCCAAAGGATCGGCATCGAGATCGCCGCCTTCGCGCTGGTCGATGGGATCACCACATCCAGAATGACCTCGATCACCACCAATGACTGTGCGACCATCACCGGCGCCCTGTTGCGCGCCAGCGATGACAGGTCGTTGATGATGGTATCCAGTACCAGAGAGTTGCGCAGCACCACCTCGACCGCGCCGGCCAGTCCGACCAGCAACGCCGCCAGCATCATCGCCTTCATGCCATCGACGAAGGATTCGGCGGCGTGCTCCGCGGTCATGCCGCCCAGCACGGCGATCAATGCGGCCAAGGCAATATAGAACGCGGCAAGCTGCGGGTTGCCCCAATTCAGATTGCCCGCACCGTAGACGATCGCGACAATGCCCAGGCCGATCACGGCCAGGATCGCGACGTGGCGTCCCGACAGTGGCGGCGAGACATGCGTCGCGTCCGCTGGGGTGAAACCGCTGCGCCGTATGTTGTAGAGCAGATATGCAATGCCCAGGCCGAGGAATACCACCCACAGTACGAAGCGGAAGCCGGCACCGCTGAACACCGGCACGCCAACGATCGGCTGCGCAATCACCAGCGGCAGCGGATTGGTGACCGATGCGAGGTAGCCGATCTTGGCTGGGATCGCGATCAACGCAACGGCGAACAGCGGGCCAAGCCGCAGCTTCTCCGCCAACACCAGCATCATCGGGATCAGCACGAGATATTCCGAGATCAGTCCCAGGAATGTGCTGCCGGCGGACAGCGCGAGCATCAGCACTGGCGCCAGCAGGTAGACGTTGCCCCCGGTCGCGGCCAACAACCGCTCCATGCCAGCGTCCAACGCGCCGGAGGCGCGCAGCACTCCGAACATGCCGCCCAGGAACATGATCATGAAGATCAGTCCCGAAGCCTGGATCATGCCGGCCGGGATCGACGTCACGAGCGAACCGATATCGGCGGGAAAGGCCGCATCCGGCGTGCTGTGATGCGGCCAGAACAGCGCCTCCAGCGAGTATTGCTTCGGAATCACGCGATAGGTACCGGCCAGCACGTGCTTGTTCGGCGCGCGATCGAACAGGCCCGAGGGGATCAACCAGGTCAATACCACCGCGGCGGCAATGATCAGGATCATCATCACGATCGGATGCGGCATCAGGTTGCGCCGTCGCGTGGCGGCTCCGGCATCTGCGTTGTCGCTTGCCGGACGTAGCAACTCCTGCACGCTGCTCATCGTGCACCTCCCCTGATCGATCGCGTCAGCTTCGCAGCACCTCGATCGACGTGGACTTAATCAGCGCCAACACCGGGCTGCCCGGTGACAGCGCGGGGCGAACAATGGCGTCTGTCGTGACGCGGGACAACCGATGCTGAGCAACTCCGCCACTTCGACGAGCCGCACCGGACCTGGTGGCGCCCGGCGCTATGGCGATCACCTCGTCGATCACCAATGCGGCGGTCGAACAGTTTGGGCTCAAGCCCGGCACGCGGGCGTTCGCGTTGATCATGGCGTCCGACATTATGGTCGGTGTGTGATCAGGCGGACGAGTTCCGCCGAACGGGCATGCCGGCTGGACATCACGTCGCCTTCCCTGTCATCGTTGCATGATGAACGACAAACACTGTGGTGCCGCCGACGATCTGCGTTCGGGCGAAGCGGCGATTACGCTGCCTCCGCAAACCGATGCCGGCGTGTATTTCATCGGCACGATCCATACACCGTGGCGGTCGCGCGGTGAATGCCCGAAGCGCGGCAGCCCGGACGGTCCGGTCTGCACGATCGAGGTGGATGAACGCTGGCGAGTGGCGCTGACAGGTCTGGCGGAGCACCGGCGCATCCAGGTCCTGTACCTGGATGCATCGCGCACCCCGTGATCTCGTGTTGCAGACGCCGGTCCGCACGGGACAGACCACCGGGACCTTCGCTTTGCGCTCGCCAGTGCGGCCGAATCCGATCGCGTCCTCGGTCGTCGAGTTGGTGGCGATCGAGGGTGCAACGCTTCATGTGCGGGGGCTCGACTGTCTCGACGGCACGCCGCTGATTGATCTGAAACCGGATCGGGCGACTGCGAGCGGATAGCGTTACGCGATATCACCCGGTACTCTTTCCGCCTCGTTTCCGCTGCCGTTGCGAGAGAAAAAGCGATTCACATTTTGTCGTCATGGCCGGGCTTGTCCCGGCCATCCGTCGTGACACTGTGCCGCTACTGATGGCCGGGACAAGCCCGGCCATGATGGGGTGGATGGCCCCCTCACGGCATCTATGTGCCAAAGTTGGGTTGTCACAACAACCAACCAACGGGAGCCATCCATGATGAATGTTAGCACGATCGGCCTGGACCTGGCGAAGAGGGTGTTCGAGGTGCATGGGGTTGACGCATCCGGCACAGTGGTGATCCGCTGCGCACTGCGCAGGGACCGTGTCCTGGGGTTCTTCGCCAAATTGCCGCGCTGCCTGGTCGGCATGGAAGCCTGTGCCACGGCGCATTATTGGGCGCGCGAACTGCGCAAATTGGGCCATGACGTGCGGCTCATTCCGCCGGCGTATGCGAAGGCCTACGTGCGGCGGAACAAGAACGATCCGGCGGACGCGGCAGCGATCTGCGAAGCGGTGAGCCGGCCGTCGATGCGGTTTGTCGAGATCAAGACCGAGCAGCAGCAGGCGGCCACCGGCATCCACAAGGTGCGGGAGATGCTGATAAAGCAACGTACCATGCAGATGAACCAGATGCGCGGTCTGATGGCGGAGTACGGCATCGTGGTCGCCGAGGGGCCGGCGCACGTCGCCGAACTGGTGGCGATCCTGGCCGATCCCGACGATCACCGTATCCCCGCGCCGTTGCTCGACGGGCTGGTGATCGTGGCTGAGTTGTTGCGCAACGTTGAGCAAAAGCTCGAAGCCATTGACCAACAGCTCGTGGCATCGGGCCGCGACAACGCAACCGTCCGGCATCTGATCACGGTGCCCGGCTATGGGCCGATCCTGTCGACCGCCATGGCGGCGTTCGTGACCAACCCGGCGGCGTTCCGCAGCGGTGGCGACTTCGCCGCCTCGCTCGGCCTGGTGCCACGCCAGGACGGCACCGGAGGCAAGGTGAAGCTCGGGCCGATCAGCAAGCGCGGCAACGGCTATTTGCGTAGGCTGCTGGTGAACGGTGCGATGTCGGTGCTGAACAGCAAGCGAGGCCGACAGGACCCGTGGCTGGTCAAGCTGCTGGCCCGCAAGCCACGCAAGTTGGTGGCAGTCGCATTGGCTAACAAGATGGCGCGCATCGGCTGGGCCTTGATGATGCGTCAGGAGGACTTCCGCGCCATGCCGGCGGCGGCCTGATCGGCCAAGGCCGGCAGGGACGGAAGGCTTGCGAGGGTGAACACGCGTGATGGCAGTGTCGGTCAACCGACCGATCGAGGCAGACCTGTCCAACGTCTTGGGGCGATACGACCCCGTGGCCATGATCAGATCTCGATCCACGGTTCCCATCAGGGCCAGCGGTCTTGCGCCGCGCAAACAGGCCGGACACATGACCGCAAGTGACCGCCAGGACCCGGAACGCGAAAAAACCCTTGCTTGCCGGGGGCCATCCACACATGACGTCGGCGGAGCGGGCATGACGGTTTCATCCAGGGCCGGTCGGCCAGCGGCTGGTGTGGAACTCGCAATGACAGGTTGTTCTGCCGCACGGATCAGCCTTAAGCTTTCGCCGACACGTTATGACGAACTGACACCCAGGCGCAGCAATCTGCTCAGGCCAGACACGTTCGGCACATGGCGGAAATCGTGGATGATCGCCAGACTCGCCTCGATCTCCCGCTCCTGCAGACCGGCTGCCGGCACCAGCGTCCGGTACTTGGCATCCACATCGGTCCAGGCGATGCCCAACACACCGGCGCCTTTCGGAACATGCACGGTACTCGTCGATGAACGGCCGTCATGGGTTTGAATGGTGACGGTCGCGCCCTGTCGATAACGCATGACATCGCCGGTGGGCGGAGCACCAACCCGCACGCGGTCGATCAATTGGTGGATCACCGGATCGGCAATCTTCGCAGCACTCGCATGCACCCAGGAAAATTCGCAATCGGCCACGCCGGCGGCGACGAAATACGCCGGGCTGTGCGCCATGTCGATCAGGTCGGTTGGATGCAGCGGTCCGGTCAACGCGGTCATCCCGGGACGCGATACAGTGATACTCGCGACATCCGCCGCCACAATCCCGCCGTCCCGCGCGGCATTGGCGGCGGCTTCCCCGAGCGCATGATAAGGATGGCCGCCGGGCACCAGCTTGATCGCCATGTCGGTGATGATATCCCAGCTCTGCCCAAGCCCCGCCGTCGCGGTTTCACCAGCCGCGCCACCATCGACGCCGCCGAACGCTTCGAAGAATCCGTGACGGGTTTCCAGCACGCTCTCCTCCGCTATGAAGCCGCGCTGCGCGGCAAGCGCTGCGTTCACACCGAGCATCGCCGCCAGCCCTGCATGATATTCGCGCGCGACGCTGGTATTCGCCGCAGTGGCAAGTCCGCCGATCGACGTTGCCGAGAGTGCGATCGCCTGCGCCAACTGCGCCGCATCCAACCGCAACAGCCGCCCTGCCGCGACCGACGCGGCAAAGATCGCGCCGAGGCAACCGTGAAAGCCACGCGCGCGAAACCCGGGCGTGATCGCCTCGCTGATTCGGCCGGCCGATTCGTAGCCACAGACCATCGCTGTCAGCACCGCCTCGCCACTCGCGCCGTTGCGTTCGGCAATCGCCAGTGAGACAGCGGTCAGCGGCGTGCCGGCATGGATGATGTTGCGGAGGTCGCTGTCGTCGGACGCAGCGGCATCGCTCATCACGGCATTCACCTGCGCCGCATCGGCAATCGGCAGTTTCGCGCCAGCATCGAACCATAGCGATGCATCCGGCCGACCGCCGCGTTCGCGGGCAAGGTCGCGAATGATCCGGGCGGACTCCAGCCCCGTGCCGTATGCCGCGCTGGCGATGGTGCTGGCGATCAGCATCGCCGCGTGGTCGATGGCCTGGGACGGCAGATCGGTGGTGGATGTTGCGGTCAGGAATTCGGCCAACTGGCGGGCGACGGTCATTGCGGGTTCCTCCTGATTCCTTTGCCCTGAGCATAGGCCCGGTTTGACCGAACGGCAGAATCCTCGCAGCGTGGCGGCCGCCATACTCGGGAGGGAGAACCACCATGAGCTTCAACGTTCAACATGTGCACCTGAAGACCCGCGATCCGAAGCAGACCGCCCAGTTCTACATCGATAACTTCGGGGCAACGCCGAAGGGCGAGATTCCTGGACGCGGCTTCCGTGTCGATCTGCATGGGGTGCAACTCAACATCACCAGCCTGATCGCCGTGCAGAACCACGAGCAGCACTACGGCATCGAGCACATGGCCGTGGAAACCGACGACTATGAGGGCACCTTGGCGAATCTTCGCAAGAACGGCGTGCGCATTCTGGAAGAGCTGCCGCCGAACAACGGGCGGCACGTCTGTTTCGTGGAATGCCCTGACGGGGCGCAGATGGAAATCATCCAGAAGACGTAAGCCGGGCGGCGTCAACTGGCACCCGCATTTGCCGTGGCGCCGTATGAGGGTAATGTGACCGTCGTTCAGTTGTTTTTGTAACGGGCCCGATCGTAGCTGCCCGATGACAGGAGGAAACATGGCTGAGATCAAGGGCGCCGACCTGCTGGCGAAAAGCCTCAAGGAACAAGGCGTGCAATTCATGTTCGGCGTGGTCGGGTTCCCGGTGGGTCCGCTCGCCGAGGCGGCGCAGAAGGTCGGCCTGCCCTATATCGGCATGCGCAACGAGCAGACCGCGTCCTATGCCGCCGGCGCCGTCGGCTACCTGACCGGCCGACCCGGCTCGTGCATCGTCGTGACAGGTCCGGGCGTCATCCATGGTCTCGCCGGACTTGCGAACGCGCAGCAGAATTGCTGGCCGATGCTGTTGATCGGCGGCGCATCGGAGACATACCGCAACGGCATGGGCGCCTTTCAGGAGGAGCGCCAGGTGCTGGCAGCGACGCCGCTGTGCAAGTGGGCGCACGGCATCGAGCACGTCAACCGCATCCCGTTCTACGTGGAGATGGCGGTCAGGCAATCGATCTACGGCAGGCCGGGTGCCGCCTATCTCGACATCGCAGACGACATCATCACCGGCTCATGCGACGCGGACAAGGCGCACGAGGCTGCGAGGTGTCCGGATCCGCCGCGCATCCAGACGATGCCGGAGTACATCGACCAGGCGCTGAACGTGCTGGAATCCGCGCAGCGGCCGCTCGTCATCATCGGCAAGGGCATGGCCTTCTCGCGCGCCGAGGACGAGGTGCGTGCGTTCATCGAGCGTACAGGCTTGCCGTTCCTCGCATCGCCGATGGGCAAGGGCGTGATGCCCGACGATCATCCGCTGTCGGTCGGTGCGGCGCGCAGCCTCGCGCTGCAACAGGCTGACGTGGTGTTCCTGATGGGCGCGCGGTTTAACTGGATCATGCATTTCGGCCTGCCGCCGCGTTACAACAAGGACGTGCGGGTGATCCAGCTCGACATCGAGCCGGAGGCGATGCACCAGAACAAGCCGGCCGAGGTCGCGCTGGTCGGTGACGGCAAGGCGATCGTCGGGCAGCTCAACAAGGCGCTCGCCTCGCGTCAGTGGTTCTACCCGAAGGAAACTGCGTGGCATGCGGCGATCGCCAAGAAGTCGGCCGAGAACGCAGCCCTGATTGCGCCGCAGATCGCCGATGACTCCGCACCGGGCGGCTACTACCGGCTGTTGCGCGACGTTGCCGCCTGGGCGCCGAAAAACGCGATCATCTGCAGCGAGGGCGCCAGCACGATGGACATCGGGCGCACCCAGTTGCCGAACGTCAACCCGCGCTCGCGGCTCGACGCCGGCAGCTATGGCACGATGGGCGTTGGCCTCGGCATCGTCATTGCCGCCTGTGTGGTGCACCCCGACAAGCCAATCATCCATGTGTCGGGGGACTCGGCGATCGGCTTCTCCGGCATGGAGATGGAAACGCTGTGCCGCTACGGGATGCCGGCGAAGATCGTCGTGTTCAACAACGGCGGCATCGGGCCGGGCATGCCGGAAATCCCGAACAACCCGATGCTCAACATGCGGCCGAACTCGCTGATCTGGGGCGCTCGTTACGACCTGATGATGCAGGCCTTCGGTGGCTACGGCTCCTATGTTGAGGACCCGAAGGATCTGCGCGGCGCGCTCGACGAGGCGATGAACTTCAAGGGGCCGGCGCTGGTCAATGTGAAGCTCAGCCAGGGCTCGCAGCGAAAGGCGCAGGAGTTCCGCTGGCATAGTTAGGCTGGGACCCGCCCCTCCCATTCCGGGCCAGATCCGGGATGGGAGGGTTCGCGGCGGAATGCCAACTTCGTCCTGCGCGAGTGCGCGTGGCTGGACCGGATCGCGCGTTGCGCGGTGCCATGGCGTTGCGACGGTGCGGATCATCGAATTCGCCAGCGGAGCCGCAGCCGCAGCTGTTCCACCGGCACACAGCTAGGGACCTGTCCATTTCGGTCACCCGCGCAAGCACGAACCGAGGTAGCGGCAACCTTCGCAGACCTCGATTGCCGCCATTGGGCGAACACATGGTATGAATGCGGCGTGCTGAGACCGGGAGCCGACCAATGCACGCCATCGTTAGCAGCAAGCGAGAGGCCCTAGCCGAACTGTGCCGCAGATTCCACGTCCGGCGGCTTGAGGTTTTTGGCTCCGCCGCCCGCAGTTCGGATTTCGACTCACAACACAGCGATACTGACTTTCTGATCGAATTTGAACCGGACACGAAGCCAGACATTGCCAGGCTGCTCGATATTCAGGAATCACTGGAGCAGGTGCTTGGCCGGCCCGTTGACCTGGTCGAACGCCAAGCTGTCGAGCAAAGCAGCAATTATTTGAGGCGACGTCGGATACTACAGGAAGCCGAGCCGGTGTATGTCGCGGGATGAGCCACTGCTACTGGACATGCTGATCGCCGCCGGCGAGGCACTTACATTCGTTGCCGCCATAACCCGGGCTCAGTTCGCCGCCAGCAAGCTGCACCAGAACGCCGTAAAACGTGACCTCGATATCATCTGGGATGCGTCTTGCGTTAAGCTCCCAGAACTTATCGCGGCTCTTCGGCCGCTCGTGCCCGGCCCGTAGCGGCATGCTATCTCAGTTCATTGCGGCAGGCCGGTGAACGCGAGCGCCACGGCAGCCGACACAACAAAGATCGCCACGGCGAGCAGGAACGGCTTCAACTGGTCATGCCCGGCCAGAAACTGCTTGCGGTCGGTGGGGAATACTTCTGACGGATGGGTGACGCTCATGCCGATGATCCTTCGATCTGCTGGATGAAGCACCAACCCTGCACCGCTCGCCGCGCGGGCCGCGTTGATTCAGATCAAAGGGTCAATAATCTTGCCCTAATCCGCTATACCGTGAACTGTTCGGCGATGATGCGTTCCGACAGCCCGCGATCTGGATCGAACAACACGGTGACGTCGACCGAGCGGTCCTCGCTCACCGCTACCGAGACGACGTCGCGCACCTCGGTGAAATCGGCTACGGCCGCGGTCGGGCGCTTTTCGGACTCCAGCACCTCGAACAGCACCTCGGCCGTACTCGGCAAAAGCGCGCCACGCCACCGCCGCGGTCGAAAGGCGGAGATCGGCGTCAGCGGCAGCAGGTTGGCGGACAGTGGCACGATCGGGCCGTGCGCCGACAGATTGTAGGCGGTCGATCCCGCGGGCGTGGAGATCAGCACGCCGTCGCACATCAATTCGGCCAGCCGAACCCGCCCGTCCACCGTGATGCGGATCTTTGCCGTCTGGCGAAGCTGGCGCAGCAGCTAGACCTCGTTCAGCGCCAGCGCTTCCTCGGCCGCGCCATTCTCCGTTATGGCGAGCATGCGCAGCGGATGCAGCACCGCCTCCTGCGCGCGGGCCAGGCGGCCCGGCAGATCGTCCTCGCTGAACGTGTTCATCAGGAAGCCGACCGAGCCGCAGTTCATCCCGTACACCGGAACGTCGTCGCCCAGCACGCGGTGCAGCGTCTCCAACATGAAGCCGTCACCGCCAAGCGCCACCACGACCGATGCATGGTCAAACGCGCAATCGCCGTAGCGCGCCTTCAGGCGCTCGCAGGCATCGGTGGCCAGCGCGGTCGGTCCCGCCACGAAGGCGATCCGGCCCGCCGCGTAGTCGCGCTGGCGGACGACCGGGATGCCAGCGTCGGGAATGTTCAAACGCGCTTCCGGTGTTCCAGCACCGGCATGTCGCGGCGTACGCGGGCAGTGACCGTCTGGTCGATGCGTGCGGTGGCCCATCCGGTGCCGTCGGACACTTTCGCCACCGTGTGGCCCCAAGGATCGACGATCATCGAGTGGCCATACGTGAAGCGCGGCTCACCCTTGCCCTCCAGGTGCTTGCCCCAGGTCGCGGGGGCAGCGAACCAACACTGGGTCTCGATCGCGCGCGAGCGGATCATCACCTCCCAATGATCCTTGCCGGTGGCCAGCGTGAATGCCGATGGCAGGAAAATGATTTCGGCGCCCTGCTCGCGCAATTTCCAGAACAGGTCGGGGAAGCGCAGGTCGTAGCAGGTCGCGCAGCCGACCTTCACCCCGTCCGCCTCATACGTCACCACTTCGTCGCCGGCGCCGTAGGTGTTGCTTTCGCGGTAGCCTGTGCCATCGGGCGCAACGATGTCGAACAGGTGCATCTTGCGATAGCGCGCGATCTCGGTACCGTCGGGGTCGAACACCACGGTGGTATTGAACAGTTTTTCGCTGCCCTGCTCGATGATCGAGCCACCGTGCACATGGGTTTTCGTGGCGCGGGCGGTCTCGCGCAGGAATTCGTAGGCCGTGCCGCCTGGCGCGTTGGAGCCTTTCGCCGGCAACAGTTCGGCGTTGGCGTTGCGCGTGGCGCGGTCGCCGCCGAGGCTGTCCCAGACTTCGGGCAGGCTGACAATGTCGGGGCGGTCGGCTTTTACGGCCTCGCCGATCAGGCGGCGCGCCTGGGCAATGTTCTCCGACTTGTCGGCGCCCGGGTTCATCTGCACGACGCTGACGCGCATCGCTTCGCTCCAGTCAGTGGTCAGTTTCCCAGGTTGAACCTGGGAGCATGGATCAGAAGAGCCGAACCGGCAGCGGGACGCAACCGGTGTCAGCGCGGCCAGTCCAGTCGAGGTTCGGAACGGCCCGCGGGCCTTTCCCTGGGCTCGTCGCGATCCGGTTCGCGCCGCGTGGCACGGAGCGGCCGGTCGCGCAGCTGGTCCGCTTCGAGTTCGTGCGTAGCGGGCGGGATCGGCGGCCTGGTGACCATTGGAGATGGCGGTCGTCGCGGCGTGTCGGAGGGTTCCGGCGCATAAATTTCGTCGTAGTCGGCGGCGCGCGAAGTTTCGGGCAGGCGGAGGGCGAGGTGACGGATTTCGCCTTGGATCTCGTCCAGGCGCGCCTCGATCACGTCCAGCCGGCTTTTCACCCCAATCACGCTGAACGGCATGAACAGAAAGGCCAGCGCGTACAGCAGCGCCGGAACGAGCAGCACGATGGGCACCCACCAGGGCAGCCAGTCAGGCAAGACGAAGGGGAATGTCATAGGGAGAGCCTAGCATCACGCCGACGGGGCAATCCATGCATGTCGTGTGGCGATGCAGCATAACGTGTTGTCCGATTTCGTTCCATTGCCCGCGTTGCTGGATGGAGTCGCGGACCATGAGATGGCGCTGCCTTGCATGGCGCGAAGACACTGCGGAGGTGGCGTCTGTCGCCTGCTGGCGCAGCGGGGCTGTTCGATTGCGTCTCATGGTATCGCTTTCTGGACTGGCGTCGCAGTGGGCGAGATAGGCTGGCGCCGATCGAGTGGTTCGGGCGGCACAGGATGCGCAAATGTGACGCACACTCGGTCGAGGGATAGCACTGCTCGCAATCCACGGTGATGGCGCACTGGCCTGCAATGGCACGAGGAGACAGCGGTATACCGGTGCCAGCCACCCGGATCGCACCGGTCACCGGCGCCCCCAAAGGCATCGGATTGGAGGATCACCCGTCGGATCGGGCAGACGGGGGTGCTGTACGTAGCCGCCGAGCTTTACGCCGCCAACCGCCGCGGGCGACAGTGCCGCGCATGACCACCACAAGCTCCGGCCGCCTGGATCGCATCGTCGGGTCTTTGGCCCGCGCCTACCCCGGACCGGGCGGCGCCATCGCCGTGTTGCGCGACGGCGAAACCTTGGTACGCCACGCCTGGGGTTGGGCCAATGCCGAACGCCGTATCGCATTCACCCCGCGCACGCTGTTCCGCATGTGCTCCATCACCAAGCAGTTCACCTGCGCTGCGGTGTTGGATGCCTTCCCCGACCCGTCCGTGCTCGACAACGATGTCCGCGCGCGGCTGCCACTGCTGGAACACGGCGCACCAACCGCACTGCACCTGTGCCACAACCAGTCCGGACTGCGCGACTACTGGGCTGTGGCGATGCTGCACGGCTCACCGGTCGAGGCACCGTTCGGCGACCCGGAAGCCACGCGCGTGATCGCCGGCACGCGCACGCTGCAGTTCGTGCCCGGCACGCGCTATTCCTAAGTGAACCAGAATTTTCGATTGCTCTCCGACATCGTGCAATCGCGCACCGGCCGCAGCTTCGCTGAACTGCTGCGCACCCGCGTGTTCGATTGCATCGGCATGGACAGCGCGCTGCTGGCCGCCGACACACGCGCCATGCCCGACGGCACCGAGGGCTACGAAGGCACCCCAACCAGTGGGTTCCGCGCCGCGGAGAACCGTATCGTATGGACGGGCGATGCCGGGCTCGGCGCCAGCCTGGACGACATGATCGCCTGGGAGCGGCATATCAACGCCACGCGCGACGACGACAGCGCGCTGTACAGCCGGCTGGCCAACCCGGTAAGCTTCGCCGACGGAGCACGGGCGGTGTACGGCTTCGGCTTGAACCGGGCCATTGAGCTCGGCCGGCCGGTCACAGCGCATGGCGGCGCGCTGCGCGGCTGGCGCAGCCATAGGATGTACGTGCCGTCGGAGCGCATCTCCATAGTCGTCATGTTCAACCACCTGTCGGATGCACACGAAGCGGCGGTGGATCTGCTCGCCGGTGTGCTGGACGAGGACCGGCCGCAAGCGACGCCCGGCTCGACTCCACCGCCCGACTGGCTCGGTGTCTATACCGAGCCGGAGACCGGGCTCGCGGTGCGCATCGCCATGGCAACAAACGACAAGGTGCTCCTGCGTTATGGCAGTTTCCCGGAACAACTCGTCCTGCAACCGGACGGCACCGCGCTCTGCCCAAGCGCGCGGCTCCGCCACGACGGAACCGGCCTATGGATGGACCGACCGTTCGAAAACCAAAGCACCCGGCTGCAACGGTGCGACGACGCCGCTCCGGTCACCGACCTTGCCGGCCGCTATCGTTGCGACGAACTGGACGCCGAACTCACGGTTGCCGATGCCGGTGGCACACTCTATGGGGCTTTCTCGGGCTGCCTCGGCCAAGGCCGCATGGAACTGCTCAGCGCTATTGGCAACGATGTCTGGGTGCTGCCCTGCCCGCGCGCACTGGACCACACGCCTCCCGGCGACTGGACGCTGGCGTTTCAACGCGACGCATCCGGCCGCGTCGCCGGTGTCGAGCTCGGCTGCTGGTTGGCCCGCCGCCTCACCTACGCACGCGTCGGCTGACGCGCAGTAAGGATTGCAATTGCATGAGCAACGTCGAGAACGCTGTCGTTACCCTGGCGCGCGAACTGGTGTCGCTCGACAGCCGCAGCTTCGTCTCCAACCTGCCGGTGGCCGACCGCGTGGCAGCCGCACTGCCGGGCTTCGACATCGAGCACCTCGACTACAATGACGACGCGGGCGTGGCGAAGCGCGCGCTGGTGGCCCATCGCGGTCCTGCCGGCGGCATCGCGCTGTCCGGCCACATGGACACGGTGCCCGACACCGGTTGGCAGACGGACCCGTGGTCGGCACGCCTGGACGCTGATGGCGTGATGCACGGCCTTGGCTCGACCGACATGAAAGGTCCGGTAGCCGCCGCTATCGTTGCGGCGCGCTCACTGCCCGATACAGTACCGATCACCCTGCTGATCACCACGGACGAGGAAACCACCAAGCAGGGCGCCCGGCTCATCGCGCAGACTTCCCGCCTTGTGCGTCAGGTGAAGCCGCGCGGCATCGTGGTGGTCGAACCGACGGCCATGGTCCCGGTTCGCGGGCATCGCAGCCACATTGCGTTCACCTGCGTCGCCACTGGCGTGCAGGCGCACAGCAGTACGGGCCGAGGGCGCAATGCCAACTGGGAGTTGATCCCGTTCCTGGTTGAGATGAAGTCAATGTTCGAGCGCCTGCGCATCGACACCGCTTTGCAGGACGCCGACTACACGCCACCATTCAGCGACTTCAACCTGGTGATCGACAACCACGGCGCGGCGGTGAATGTTACCGTGCCGAAAGCCACGGCGCGCATAAAGTTCCGCTACTCCGCCAGGGTCGATCCAACCCCCGGTACTGCAAGCGGTGTACGACGCCGCGAAACACTTCGGCATCGCCGTGAGCGAGGCGCGCGAGGGCTTCCCGCCGGAATTGCCGGCCGATCATCCATTGGTGCGCCTGTGCGCCAACCTCACCGGCAAGCCGCCGACGACTGCGCCGTACGGCACCGACGCGTCCGAGCTGCAGGCGATCGCGCCGTGCGTGGTACTCGGTCCTGGCGACATCGCCGAAGCGCACACGCCGACGGAGAAGGTGCGCGTCGCCGAACTCGTCGCGGCGGTGCCGGTGCTGATGAAGCTGGCAGAGCAGGGACTCGCCTGATGGCGCACTCTCACGATCACTCCCGTTCGCCCTGCGTTATCTGCGCGACCGAACCGCTCACGATTATCTGGTAATCCGCCGAGACCTGGCCGCGATTGGCCGCGGCAAGATCATGTGCGATGCGGTCGGCGACCCCGACGCGATAATGCAGGCCATCCCAGTAATTGTCGTCTACATCCGTGATAGGGCTCGGCCGCATGAAATCGACCAGGAGGGTATTCGGCACGTCGTCTGCAACAACCGCCGCACGCCGCTTGCATTCGTGCCAAACCGCGGCGCCTGGCGAACCCGGCGGCGACAGCAACACGTGATTGTACGGCACGAAGAACAGGATCTTCCGCGTGATGTGCGCCAGTGACGACAGATCGGAGCCAAGTGTGTCGATCGCCGGATAATGCCAGCTTGCGGGCGCGCCGCTCCGCGCACCCGGAGGCACATCCGGCCCGCTTTCGCGCAGATGCATCGCCACGCGCGCCGGGTCGTACTCGTTGTCCGGCGGAACAAAGCTGGTGTAGCCGTCGCTGCCGTACACCTGCCGCTTGATGCCGGTCAGAACGCCGAACTGCTGCCCCGCCTCCTGCACCGCGTACAGGTTGAACATCTTGCCATAGCCGATCCATGGGTTGTCGCCATACAGCCATTCCGGAAATGGTCGCGGCGTCAGCTTCGGATATGTCTCGCCGGTGACGCACCAGCGCACGTCGATCCCGACGATCACCACGCGCGCGATCGGATGTGCGCGAGCGAACACGGACAGCAGCCTTGACTGCTCATAGACCGTGGCGTCATTCATCGCGAGATTGACGAAATGCGCGCCGAGTTCGGCGTTCAGCGCAACGGGGCGGAGCAACCGGCTGGTTGATGTGCCGATGATCGCGCTGTCGAATTTGCCTGAGCGCGCCAGTGCCGGAAACGAAAAGCGTGCGTCGCTTGCCACCGGCACGCGATCGGCGGGCGGCGACAACGGCAGGCAGTCGAACGGATCGACCAGCACGACGAACGCATAGACTGCGCCGGCCAGCACCGCGGCCGTTCCCGCGGCGAGGCAAAAGAACCGCCGCCAGGTCGCGATCGTGTCAGAACTGGAAGTAGATGAAGACATTCGGCAATCGCCCACCGACCAGCAGCAGCAGATAGGCCAGCGCGACACCGACCGGCATCGCGACCCATGGTTTCGCCTGCAGCTTCGACAGCGCTGCCTCCTGGCTGGTCGCGCCAAGCAGCGCTACTGCCGCTCCGCCAGCCAGCGCCGCGACATATTCGCGATCGAGCCAGACCCGCCCGAGCCCGTGCCGCCCCAGCAGGGACAGCAGCACGTCGCCGGCGGCAGTGAAATCCGCTGACCGAAACAGCACCCAGCCCGCCATGACGAACAGCAGCGTCACCGCCCACGCGATGAAGCGTGGCAGCCGCAATCCCCAGCCCTGCCACACGTGGTTCACCGCCAGCGCCGCGCCATGCAGTCCACCCCACACCACGAACGTCCAGTTGGCGCCATGCCACAGCCCGCCCAGCAGCATGGTGGCAACGACATTGATTGCCTGGCGCAACGCGCCGCAGCGGTTTCCACCCAGCGGAATGTAGAGATAGTCGCGCAAGAAGCGCGACAGCGTCATGTGCCAGCGTCGCCAGAAGTCGCGGATCGACACGGCTCGGTAGGGTGCATTGAAATTGAACGGCAGGCGCAGGCCGAACATCAGCGCCAGCCCGATCGCCATGTCGGAATAGCCGGAAAAATCGAAGTAGATCTGCAGCGTGTACGCTCCCGTCGCCACCCATGCCTCGGCGGCCGACAACGGCGCGCTCACCGCCTTGCCGAACAGCGGATCGGCGACCATCGCCAGCGTGTCCGCCAGCGCCACCTTCTTCGCCACGCCGATCACGAACAGCGCGAACCCGCGCGCCAGGTTCTCCCACATCTCCGGCCGGCGTGGATCGAGGCTGAACTGGTGGATGATCTCGTTGTGCCGGACAATCGGTCCGGCGATGAGCTGCGGAAAGAACATCACGAACATGCAGAAGTCGAGAAAGCCGTAGACGTGGCGGTCACCGCGCCGCAGGTCGATCAGGTAGGAGATCTTCTGGAACACGAAGAAGCTGATGCCGAGTGGCAGGATCAAGTGCCACGGGTGGAACGCGTCCCCGAGCAGTGCATCGGCCGTGCCACGGAAGAAGTCGGCATATTTGAAAAGGCCCAGCACGGCGAGGTTCAGCACGACGCCAAGCACCGGGATCCATCGCCCGCCACGCCAGCCGAACCACTGCGCGATCAGCCAGTTCGCCACCGTCAGTCCAGCCAATAGCGGCACGAATCGGACGTCCCACCAGCCGTAGAACACCAGCGAGGCCAGCACCACGACCGTCTGCCGCGCCACTCGGTATGCCGCGACGGCGTAGTACAGCGCCAGCACGATCGGCAGAAAGCCAACGATGAAAACCTGCGAGTTGAACAGCATCAGGCAGACGTCGGCGCACTATCGTCTGATCCAGGCACCCGACTCCCCTGTCATTGCGAGTTCCGTAACGGTCCGTGGCCGGCCGGCCCTGAATGAAACCTGTTGAGGGTTGATGGTGTAAGGTGTCGGGATCGTCGGCAAGGGGTGGGCGCTCCGTGGTGCCGGGAGCCCGATTGCGAGTCGGACTGGAGGAACCTCGAAAACCGCCACTGGTGCCAAAGGCTGGGAGGGCCCTGGAGCACGCTTGTGCCGTCCCCCGCTATTTCAGAGGGATAGCCCGTTCGATGTGACCTCGGCCGCACCAAAAGGCCGGACACATGATCGCAAGTGACCGCCAATGCCGGAATGTAAAAACCAATGCTTGCCGGGGGCATGCACACATGGCAGTCAATCGAAAACCGCCGCGAGCCGGTCTTTCCGCCGCTTGATATCAATTGCTACCTGAGGACGACCGGACCAGGCGAAATGCGATAGCCCTGCTGGTGTCATTTCCCTGCCAGCAACTCTCCCACTGTCGTCACACCGAGCCGAATGCCGAACCTTCGCCCAATCAGCTCAGCCATCAAACGCCGCGTCCACAACCCGAAGTCCAGGCCGTACTGACGCGGACCGCGGCCGTCGACCCAACGATACACCTGTTGCTCCTGACGCGCCGCCAGACTGCGTGGCCGCCCAGTCGCCGGCCGAGAACGCAGGGCACTCAGTCCCACCCCCGGCTTCGACGCCCCATTCAGCCATCGGTAGATCGTCGTACGGTTGAACCCGAACGACGCAATGCCCGACGTTGGGCGCTCACTGTCCCGAAGGCGCTCCGCTGCCATCAAGCGAATGGATTCTAACGTCCGATGATCGAAACCCCGCCTATCTCGCAGCATGCCCTCATCACAACAGTCGGCGCAGGATGGTACAAGCGGGATGTCGCCTTAATTATCGACTGGCAAGTAATTCGTGCACCAAGGCGCCGCTGACAGACTTGTCAGTTTGGGTAGACCTTCTAGTTGAAGCTCGTAGGACCGCCGAACCCCCCGATGGAGCACGGTCCACAGTCGAACTGGTAAAGCAAACCGGAGTACCAACTCATGCGAAAGCACGTTCGCCTTCCCGTCGACTGATTGCACACACTGTCGAAGATCGGGCTCCACTGAGGAGAGACCATCCCGGTGTTCCGGACAGTCTGTTTACCATTTGTGAAATACGGATGCATCACCACGCCGACCGACAGTTCGGCTGTAAATCCCGGTAAGTGAACTTGCCTCATCCCCTATTGCTCCTTCTATGGCCGCAGGGTAGCGCGGGCAGCCAGCCGTGTCTCGACCAAGACAAAAAGCACAATAACGACAGACCCGACGGACCTTCCAGCGAGCGAAACACGGCCACCTTACATCAAAAGGTGGTGCGTCGTTATGCAATAATCAAACTCGTCGCAGCAAATGCCGCCCCAGCAACGCCAGAAAGCCAACTCAACCGATCCGTTGCCCACGTCCGCAATCTGCCTGCCCCGGAAACGATTACACTCCAGTCCCAGCGCGACCTCGGCGGTGAAGCCAGGCACATGAAACGTCCGAGCCACACCCGAATCGCTTGACGTCAATTTTTGCGTAGCGTTTTGCATGCATTGTCTCCTTTACGAAGGTTAGATTCGGTCTGGTGATTGTCCGCAGCTACCGGTCAAAGTAAGGCGACAACTTTGTAACCAGGAACGGGAATTCCTCTGTCACATCGACCCTGACGAACTGCTTCTCAATTACGTCGGTGGCCCGATTTGTGAACGCGAAGATGACGTCTACCACCCTGCGCAGTCCGCTCAGGGCCGATAGTCTAACATCGATCGCGCTCAGGGACACACTGCGCGCGTGTGCTTCGGCAATGGCGACATAAATTCGCGGATAGCGCACAAGGAGATAATTAACTGCGCGATGCTCATCGAGCGCTCCAGCATTGTCCGCAAGCCCTACAATGCGGTCGAACAGCTCCTCGGCCGCGGCGGCAAATTCCTGCTCGCTCTGATGCTCCGGCCGGGGGATCAATTCAATCAGATGTGTTCGATCGAACGCATAAAGCTGGTCGAAGGCGACAATTGGCACGGTCAGACCATTGCAGACGTCAGGTGATGCGAGCGGTCCGCGCACGCCGATGACCAGATCTAGATCCGTCGGCTGTGGCCTCGGCCGTACCGCGTCCACGAGCTGTGCCAAATCGACGGGATCGTGGGGATGCAGGAGATACGTATCCATTCCGCCGATCATCAGCACCCAGCACAGCTGTCGCACCAGATAGCGGTTTTGCGGCTCCGACAATATTCTATGTAGCACCTGCCGGTCACTTAAATTGGCAGTCTCGGCCCGGCCTGTGGCCTGCACAAATTCCTTCTCGACTGAAAGCCGGGGAAAGCGCGGTTCGATCCTGCCGAGCGCATAAACCAGCGATGGCGGCGCTGCCGTTGCCTGACTGCCGCAGGTTGGACAGTCGCCCCCCACCATGGGTGCCGGATTACCCAGTGTGGGATGGGCGATCGGTGATTGCGGCGCCGTCAATTCACTCGCTTGTTGGTCCAGCATTGGCGTCTTCCCCTCTGTTTGCGAGTGTTAAATCCTAACGAGTAAACACGACCCACCGGTTCAGCGAGGCCGCACGGGTCTCGCATCCGCCGCAGGACGACTTGATTCCAACCGCGTATGTCGTCTGGCGGATCACATCGCCCAAGCCAATATCTTGGTCGCGAACAAATCCTGGCATTCGGATTCGAAGCGGTTTAGGGCTTGGCCGTTCGTCCGAACCAGCTCGTTCTATTTTATACGTCATGCAACGCGTCTCCGCACATAATGACATTCTGCCAAGGCTCGATGCGCCGCTGCCGCATCGAGTAGCGGTGGCACCACCGAGCGCCGCGGCCTACCCGCGCTCCCTGTGACCATCAGCTTGATCTCGGTTGCACTGCGTGTCGGGAACAAGGACCACAGCAGTGCGATTGTCCCGGTGACAAACGGTACTGCCATGCTCGTGCCGCTAAGCCGCATGGTTCCTCCAGCAGCACACAGGCTGATAAGGTTGTGGCCGGGCGCGGCAAGCCCGTGCCGCCCGATCGACATGCCAAGATTTGACGGGTCCACCACGGCGCCAGTGTGATTGCAGGCGACGACCGGAATCACCCAGGGATGGCGCGTGATTGCCGAACTCCCAACCGTCCCCTGGTTACCAGCTGCGGCGACAACGATCGCCCCGCGCCGTGCGGCGTGGTGCAGTGCCTCCCCGAGTGCGCGGTCGCTGGCGAAGGACCGATCCATCAGCGCAATGCTCAGATTGATTACCCGCGCACCGGCTTCGACGACATCAATGATTGCCTCGGCGAGTTCCTTCGGTGCTGCATCCGGAAGGCCGTCGTCCCTTGTGCTCGCAGCCGTCTCTCCGAAGATCGGCCGCAGCAGGAGCGTACAGCCCGGGCAAATTGCGGGTGCCAACGACCCTCGGCGCCCATGCAAAACGCCGGCGACAAAAGTACCCGTGCGTACACGCAGAGCTGCTGGGGCTGCTGCAAAGTGCGCCGACCGCGTCTGGCGTCCCGCGAATATTCTCGGTGGCCAGATCAGGATGTGTTAGTGCGACCGGCCCGTCGATGAGCCCGACAATTGTTTCCGGAACACCAGATGTTGTCGCCAAGAGCCCCTCTAGGCGAACGACGTGCATCGGCGCGGGCGCGGTTATCTCCGCGGGGAAGTCTCGCTCGCGTTCGGACAGCACAAATCCCACCCTCCTGTTTCAGGTCACAATGCGAGAGCGCAATTCCCCCAGTTCGACTGTTATTCACAGCTCATTCCACGGTCGAAGAGGGTTATGTTGTTGTGTTCACGTATCCATGCTTAGCCCTATTCCAACTTTTATTATTTTCTCTCTGGCTGCGGTGCTCAGCAACTGCAACTGCTCGTGAGGGGAATCGCATTTGGATTTTGCAACAGTGCGGAACCCCAAGCGGCTCCGATTTCGGCGTCTCAAGGTGAATTTCAGCTATTGGGAATCTCTACCCCGCAGCAAACTCGACCAGAAAGCCTCAAATGCAACACCCATATAACTGCTCGTATGGGGGCTGTCGATAGCTAATTAATTTGTCCGCTTTAGGTAGCACTCTAATTGTCCGCTTGTTGCCGGTTCGTTTCTACGGGTACCTGGGCAACGCGGATCGGCGGTCCCTCTGGCGGCAGATCATGCGGCCTCAATTGATGCAGTGCATGGGGATTTGTCAGTAGCGTGCTTGCGTTACCCACGACTATGCAGGCTGATGACTTGCTGCGCTTCATGCTGCCGCGGCCGAAGCCGCGGCTCGTAAGGTATCGTGCGCGTCGTACCGGCCGATGCAGCGCGGCCCATGGAGGATAGCGTGGCTGCCCAGCGGCGGAACGTCCGCTCGCTGACACCGAGCAGCGCCGCCGCGCCGGTCTGGTCGGGTTCGCTGGATCCATAACGCTCAAAGACACTCCGGAATCTGATCATGCGCACACCCTGTAAGGCTTCCGCCCTGCACATCAGGGATCTCCAAAGAACCCCAGTATCACCGGACAGAACGTGTGCTACCTAAACGGGACATATCATGTGCTACCGACACACTGTCATTTCCCTGCTTGGCGATCCTCCCAGAAGGGCGTATGGTATTTCTATGCCTGTACGGATGATCAGCACGCGAATTAGCGGCCCGGCTGCCTGAGCAGCCGGGGAGTCCCCGCTCTTTTCCTCGCGTCGTCCGTCCGGAGTGTCCACCATGTCCACCGATCAACCCGCCGCCCCGCGGCCACCCGTCGCCGTCCGCTTCATGCTCGACGCCGATGCGGAGCCTGGCCTGCTGTGCCGCCTGCTCCAACCATTCGCCAGGCGCGACCTGACACCCGACCGCATGTGGTCGCATCGCGCCGGCGAGACCATGCACGTCGAAATCGCCATGGCGGCGATGCCCGGCGATGAGGTCCACCTCGTCGAGGGCAACCTGCGTCAGGTGGTCGGCGTCCGCAGCATCACCCAGGTCCGGCCGGAGGCAGTCCGCAGGGTGGCGTAGTCGCCGGCGACTTGGTCTGACCGCCGATGGTGCCTACTTAAGCAAGCGGGCAACGTCACGAGGTTGGCATGTCAGGAGCGGATGCGGTTCTGCTGGCCCGCATACAGTTCGCCTTCACCGTCGGCTTCCATATTGTGCTGCCCGCATTCACCATCGGGCTGGCCAGCTATCTCGCGGTGCTGGAGGCACTGTGGCTGGTCACCGGCCGGCAGGTCTATATCGACGTATTCCAGTACTGGTTGAAGGCGTTCGCCATCATCTTCGGCATGGGCGTGGTGTCCGGCCTGATGATGGCCTACGAGTTCGGCACCAACTGGGCGCGCTTCTCCGACAAGGTCGGACCCATCGTCGGCCCCCTCATGGGCTATGAGGTGCTGACTGCGTTCTTCCTGGAAGCCGGCTTCCTCGGCATCATGCTGTTTGGCCGGGAGCGCGTGGGGCGCGCCGTGCATTTCACCGCCACGTTGATGGTGGCGATCGGCACGCTGTTCAGCGCGTTCTGGATCCTGGCGGTGAATTCCTGGATGCAGACGCCGCGAGGCTACGCGATCACGCCCGACGGACGGTTCCTGCCGGCGGACTGGTGGCAGATCATGTTCACCCCGTCGCTCCCGTACCGCCTGGTGCATATGGTGCTAGCGTCGTACCTGTCGGTCGCCTTCCTGGTGGGTGCGGTCGGCGCGTTTCATCTGCGGCGCGACGCGCAGAATCAGGCGGTAAGGTTGATGTTCTCCATGGCGATGTGGATGGCCGTGGTCGTGGCGCCGATCCAGATCCTCGCCGGCGACCAGCACGGGCTGAACACGCTGCGCTACCAGCCGGCGAAGATCGCCGCGATGGAGGGCGACTGGGAAACCATCCCTGGCACACCGCTGATCCTGTTCGGCATGCCCAACATGGCCGAGGAACGCACCGACTGGGCGGTGGAGATCCCGCATCTCGGCGCGTTGATCCTGACCCATAGCTGGGACGGCACCGTCAGGGGGCTGAAGGATTTCCCGCCGGACGACCGGCCGCCGTCCCCGGTGGTGTTCTGGGCGTTCCGCATCATGGTGGGTCTGGGGTTCCTGATGGCCAGCGTCGGGCTATGGGGTGCCTGGCTGCGGACTCGAGGGCGGCTCTACGCGTCGCCCTGGCTGCAACGGGTCGTGATGGCGATGGCGCCGTCGGGATTCATTGCTCTGCTGGCGGGCTGGACGGTGACGGAGGTCGGCCGCCAGCCGTTCACGGTCTATGGGTTGCTGCGCACGGCCGACAGCGTGTCGCCGGTCGGCCTGCCGGGCGTCGCCGCCTCGCTGGCCGCCATCATTGTGGTGTATCTGGTGGTGTTCGGCGCTGGCCTGCTGTTCGTGCTGCGACTGCTGGCACGGCCGCCGACTGTAGGCGAGAGCGGACCGCCGACCGGCCTGCCGATCCGCAGCGCCGGGATCACGCCTGCCGCCGCCCTGGGTGACGGGGGGGCGCCATGATACTCACCCTGGTGTGGGCCTGCCTGATCGCGTTCGCTGTGCTGGCCTACGTGCTGCTGGACGGGTTCGATCTGGGCGTAGGGATCCTGTTCGCGGTCGAACGGCGCCACGAGGATCGCGACGTAATGCTGAACTCGGTGGCGCCGGTATGGGACGGCAACGAGACCTGGCTGGTGCTGGGCGGCGGCGGGCTGTTCGCGATGTTCCCGCTGGCCTACGCGGTGATCCTGCCGGCGTTGTATCCGGCGATCATCGCAATGCTGCTTGCGCTGGTGTTCCGCGGCGTCAGCTTCGAATTCCGCTTTCGCGCCGTCAGCCCGCGCGGACGGTTCTGGTGGGATACTGCGTTCATGGCCGGTTCCACGGTTGCCGCATTCTGCCAGGGCCTGGTGCTGGGCGGGCTGTTGCAGGGCATCCACGTGGAGGACCGCATGTATGCCGGTGGCTGGTGGGACTGGCTCACCGGCTTTTCAGTCCTGTGCGGCGTCGCGGTGGTCATCGGCTATGCGTTGCAGGGCGCGTGCTGGCTGATCTGGCGCACCGACGATGCGTTGCAGGTTCGCTGCCGGCGGTACGCTCGCGCGCTGGCGATTGCCTTGGTAGGATGCATCGCGGCGGTGAGCCTGTGGACTCCAATGCTCAATCCGCTGTTCATGCAGCGCTGGTTCGGCTGGCCGGGCATCCTGCTGACCAGCCCGGTGCCGATCCTCGTCGCGCTGGTCGGGTGGCTGTTCTGGCGCTCTTTGGCGCGGCTGGATCACGTCACGCCGCTGCTGTGCGCACAAGCCTGGTTTGTGCTGTGCTATGCCGGCCTGGGCATCAGCCTGTGGCCGATGATTGTGCCGCCGGGGCGCGGGTCCGGGCAGGCCGGGATCACCATCTGGGAGGCTGCGGCGCCGCCATCGAGCCAGGCGTTCCTGCTGGTTGGCGCGGCGGCACTGATCCCCGCCATACTTGGCTACACTGGCTTCGCCTATTGGGTGTTCCGCGGGAAAGTGCGGCCGGGGGCGCATTACCACTGAAGCTGCGCGCCCCAGAAAGCGCGGTCTGTGGACCGATAATCCCAGGCAGCGAAAAGATTGCGGCGTTGGACCTCTCGTTTGACCGTCGTGGCGGCCATGACGGCCAAGGTCCGTTATTCGTGCCGTCGGTATTGCACGGGCGCTTGGTTTGCCCGATCGATACGCTCAGACTGCGCGCCTGACTTTGGCCAGGAACTGATCGACCTGGGCGCTCAACCGATCGGATTCGTGTGTCAGCGCATCGGTTCCTGTCTCTACCTGCCTGGCGGCCTTGCCGGTCTGCTCGGCCGAGTTGGTCGCCGCTGCCATTCTGCCGTTGGCGACACCGCTGCTGTGGGCCATGTCCTTGACGTCGCAGCCAATCTCCTGAGTGGCCGCGCGCTGCTGCTCGACCGCGGCGACAATGGCCGCGGCGATCTCGCTGATCTGGCCGATGGTGGTGCCGATACCCTGGATGGCGGCGACGGCATCCTGCGTGGCTTTCTGCACCGCTGCGATCTGCGCCGAGATCTCGTCGGTCGCCTTGCCGGTCTGATTGGCGAGGTTCTTCACCTCACCGGCGACGACGGCGAAACCCTTACCCGCCTCGCCGGCCCGCGCCGCCTCGATCGTGGCGTTCAGCGCGAGCAGATTGGTCTGGCTGGCGATGTCCTTGATCAGCTTGACCACATCGCCGATCCGGCTGCCCGTCTCAACGAGACCGCGCACCAGAGCGTCAGTGCGTTGCGCCTCCTCGACTGCGGTGCCGGCGATCTTGGTGGACTGGGCCACCTGCTGGCCGATCTCCTGAATGGAGACGGTAAGCCGCCCGGTCGTTGCGGCCACCGCCGGCGCCATGCCGTCGGTCTGCTCGCCGGCGCCAAGTGCCGTCCTGGCCTCGTCGGCCGTTTGCCCAGCGGCCAGCGACATGGACTGAGCCGTGTTGTGCAACTGGTTCATCGACACTGCCACCGATTTGACGAGGTCGGATACCTCGCGCTCGAAGCTGTCGGCGTGCTGATTGAGCTGGGACGCTGCGGCAGCCTCCGTCGCATGCATATAGACCCCGGTGAAGATCTCGATATCGAACAGGATGCTCCTGGTCATGGAGGCGAACAGCCGCGGCAGCCGGTCTGGACGCTTGCGGTAAGCCCGGGCGATCGCATCGAGCAGCCGGGTGAAGATCACCGTCCAGAACGCGAAGTACCAGCGCACCGACAGGCCCGCACGCTGGCGGCGTTCGACGACATCGACGGCACTGGCGAGCTGCGCTTCCGTGAACGTGCCGGCGAAGACGTTGTCCAGCCAGTGATGGTGCTGCGCCCGCTTGGCATCGTCCATCGCGATGCGGCATAGATCCGCTGCACCTCGGGGAACCGCACGATCTGCGCATAGGCGGCATCGATCGCTGCATCGATGTGTTCGGCAACCAGCGGCCGGAGTTCGCGCAGGTCGGCGCAGGTCGCCTCGTCGATCTGCACGGCGATGAGACGCTCGGACAGGTTCAGGGTCAGAGGACTCACACGATGTACTCCCGGTAAGCGGCCGCGTCCTGTACGGTCTGGGGGATTAACATCGGCTAAATCGCCGGCTGGGCGGCAGTGGCCACTGGCCGCCATTGTCATTGCGGGGAGCGCCACGGCGCGGCAATCTCGTGCGTGCGCAAACGCCATCAGGCGGCTTCGTCGGTCAGGCTCCTTGCGCTTACGAACGGTTACCAGAAGGAACCGCACATGGCAGGCCGCATCGAAGCGAAGCTCGCGGAACTCGGCATCACCCTGCCGCGCCCGATGCCACCGATCGCGAACTACGTTCCCTATGCCGTCACGGGCAACGTCGTCGTCGTCTCTGGCCAGGTCCCGGCGGTCGATGGCCGGATCGCGGTGACCGGCAAGGTCGGCAACGGGCTCTCGATCGACCAGGGGCGCGAGGCCGCGCGGCTTTGCTTCATCAACGTGCTGGTGCACCTGAAGGCAGCCTGCGGCGGCGACCTGGACCGAGTGAGTCGGGTGATACGTCTTGGCGGCTTCATCGCCTCGCCGCCGGAGTTCACCCAACAGGCGGCGGTGATGAACGGTGCATCGGACCTCGCAGTTGCCGTATTTGGCGAAGCGGGCCGGCATGCCCGCACCACCATCGGGGTGCCGGCGCTACCCGCGGATGCGGCGGTCGAAGTGGAGGGAATGTTCGAGATCGATTAAGCTCCCGCCATGCCCGACGGTTCCGCCACTTTGACGCTGACGCTCCATCAGAAGATTGCCGAAGTCCCGGCCGCCGACTGGGATGCTTGTGCCGGCCCGGACAATCCATTCGTCTGCCATGCCTTCCTGAGCGCGATGGAGGACAGCGGGTCCGCCAATTCCCGCACCGGATGGCTGCCACAGCACGCGGTACTGCGCGGCGAGGCCGGGCAGGTGGCCGCGGTAGCGCCGATGTACGCCAAGTCGCACAGCTACGGCGAATACGTGTTCGACCACGGCTGGGCGCACGCGCTGGAACGCGCCGGCGGCGACTACTATCCGAAGCTGCAGGTCGCAGCACCGTTCAGCCCCGCGCCCGGTCCGCGCCTGTTGCGCCATCCCGATGCCACCGTGCCGGTCGCGGCATTGGCGTCAGCGTTGCAGCAAGCGTGCCAATCGTTGGACCTGTCGTCGGTGCATGTCACGTTCTGTACCGAGGACGAATGGCATGGGTTGGGCGAGGCTGGCTGGCTGCAGCGCGTCGGCATGCAGTTTCATTGGGAGAACGCAGGATACGCTAGCTTCGACGACTTTCTCGGCGCGCTGTCGTCACGCAAGCGGAAGGTGCTGCGGCGCGAACGGCGTGACGCCAATGCGGCGGGGCTGACGTTTCATGCATTGAGCGGCGCGGACATCAAGGAGGCGCACTGGGATGCGTTCTACCGGTTCTATCGCTCGACGGTGGATCGCAAGTGGGGCTCTGCGTATTTGTCGCGCTCGTTCTTCTCGCTGCTGGGCGAGCGGCTGGGCGACCGCGTGGTGCTGATGTTTGCCGAGCATGCCGGCAAGCCGGTGGCAGGCGCGCTGAACCTGGCCGGCAGCGAGGCGCTGTATGGCCGCAACTGGGGCTGTCGCGGCGACTGGCCATTCCTGCATTTTGAGCTGTGCTATTACCGCGCGATCGACTGGGCGATCGAGCACGGCTTGCAACGCGTGGAAGCGGGCGCGCAGGGGCGCCACAAGATCCAGCGCGGCTATCTGCCGAAGCCGACGTACTCGGCGCACTGGATCGCGCATGCCGGGCTGCGCCGGGCGATCGCGAATTTCCTGGAGGATGAGCGGCCCGGCATTCGCGCCGAGATGGCAGCGTTGGCGGAGCAGTCGCCGTTTCGCAAGGGCGAGGAAGCGGAGTGACGGTGCTGTCAGCGCAGCGCTGACGGTGGGCACTTGGCCAGTCAGACCGACAACGCGTCAAACGCGAGGATCGTTGTGTGCAGGCGTGGTGGTCGGGCGACGTAGCCGAGTTGCTGGCGAGCGGTCCTGAGTCGATCGTGCAGCGGCTTGCGGTGCGGCTGGTTGAAACGCACCACCTGAACCACGACACGCAGATCCGCGCATGGCGACAGCAGATCGTGCTGCTGCGTGCGGTGCTGGGTGGCATGCCCGGTTCCTGGCGCGTGCTGCTCGAATATCCGCTGCTTCGGCTGGGACGACGGATCGATGCTGTGCTGTTGACCGATGCCGCCATCCTGGTGCTGGAATTCAAGGTCGGCGCGACGGCGATCACCACGCTGGATCGTCAGCAGACCGAAGACTACGCGCTGGATCTGTTCGATTTCCATGCCGAAAGCCGCGTGCATCCCGTGGTGCCAATCCTGGTAGCGACGCAGGCAAGGGCACCTGTGGTGCAGTGGCCGCTGCTCTGGCACGGGGTGACTCCGGTGTTCGCAGTGTCGGAAGCGACGCTTGGAACATTGCTGCGGGAGATCGCTGCTCGAATTCCTGCGCCAGCGCGACCGCTGGATGTTCGAGCCTGGGAAGGAGCACCGTACCGGCCCGTGCCGACCATCGTCGAAGCAGCGACCATGCTGTACAATCGGCACGGCGTCGCCGATATCGCCGCAGCGCGCGCCGACGTCGGCAACCTGGGCCGCACCACCTCGGCAATCTGCCATGCGATCGATGCGGCCAACGTGGAATCGCGGCATGAGGTGCTGTTTGTCACCGGCATCCCTGGTGCCGGCAAGACACTGTGTGGCCTGAACGCGGTGTTCGGGGCGATCAGCGGCGCGGCTTTCCTCACCGGCAACCTGCCGCTGGTTTTCGTCATGCGCGAGGCGCTGGCACGCGATGCACACGAGCAAGGGCGTAGCATTCGCATGGCGCGGCAGGAAACCGAGAGCGCCATTCAGCCGCTCATGGGCTTCCTGCGCGACAACATCGACCGTAGCGCACCGCCGCATGAACATGTGATCGTGTTCGACGAAGCACAGCGCGCATGGAACGCTGCGTTCGGCCATCGCAAATTTGGCCGCACCGCGAGCGAGGCGGCATTGTTCCTCGATATCATGCGCCGGCATGGCGATTGGGCGGTGATCGTGGCGCTGGTCGGCAACGGCCAGGAGATCAACACCGGTGAGGCTGGTCTCGCCGCATGGGGAGACGCTCTTGCCGAACGTCCGGAATGGCGTGTGCAAGCTGCTCCCGGAGTGTTGGGCGGCGTTGATCCCCGGCAACGTCTGTTCAGCGCTGCGCCAGAGACCATGCGGCTGAACCTTGCGTTGCATCTCGATGTGCCGGTCCGTTCGATACGATCCGCCGCGGCGGCGCCTTGGGTCGACGCGGTACTGGCCGGCGACGCGACGCGCGCGACGTCAATCGCCGACACGGCTGGCGGAGTTCCATTCCTGCTGACCCGATCGCTGCCGGCAATGCGCATGGCGCTGCGGCGGCTGGCCCGTGGCACGCGTCGTGCCGGCCTGGTGTGCAGCACCGGGGCGCGGCGACTGGTGGCGGATGGCATCAACCCAAATTTCCCGCATCTCGACGACGCAACGGTCGCAAACTGGTTTCTGCGACATTGGCCCGACGTACGTGCATCCGATGCGCTGGAGATTCCCGCGACGCAATTCGCGTGTCAGGGATTGGAACTCGACCATGTTGGATTGTGCTGGGGCAACGATCTGATACGCCGCGATCGCTCCACACAATGGATCGTGCGTAGTTTTGCTGGTTCGCGCTGGCAGGAACCGCGCGGCGAGGCTGCGATTGCCTACCAGATCAACACCTATCGCGTGCTACTGACGCGGGCGCGCTACGAGACGGTGATCTGGGTGCCGGAGGGCGATCCAGATGATGCGACGCGGCCGCCCGCCGAGTTCGATTCGATTGCTCGGTTCCTGATCCAATGTGGTGCATCGCTGTTGGCGGATGCGTCCACTCCGGCTGAGGACGCAATCGTGACGCCTATGCTGTTGTGATCCTGAAGGCAGAAGCAAGCAAGCGCTTCTTTTTTGCAAAAAAAGCAAAAAACTCTTGTCCATTGGCCCCGGTGGTTGATCGGGCACCAGCCTGAAGGATCGAAAGTTTTTTGCTTCTTTTTTTCAAAAAAGAACCCTCTTACGCCGACATAAAGGCAACCGCATCGTCTTCGAATATCCCGCAGGTGAGCTTGCCACCGCAGCCCGCGCCGGTGTCGAGAGCGATGCGGTTCGGTCGAATCGTCGGCGTAGGACTTGCTGTATGCCCGTGCACGATGATGGCGCCGAAATCCTGGTCGCTGGCGAGGAAGCTTTGGCGAATGCCGAGCAGATCGTCCTCCGCCTGTCGATCGAACCGAATGCCAGGGCGGATGCCGGCGTGGACGAACAGATAGTCACCCTCGCGATGATCGAGCACGAGACCTTGCATGAAATCGACATGGGCCGAGGGGATCCCGGCGCGCAATTCGCTGCGCGGTACGTCCGCGGGAATGCCCCAACTATCGAGCGTGGCCTGGCCGCCGGTATGCAGCCAATCCGTCGCCGCTGCACCGTCGCCTGCCAGTGCATCCAGTGCGGTGCGCTCGTGGTCGCCCATCAGATTGATTATCGGCAGGCCGGCAATCGGCCGCCCCCCGGCCAGCAGTGCAAGCACACCGGCGCTGTCGGGGCCGAAATCGATGTAGTCGCCGAGATGCACCAGCACCGCGGAGTTGGGTGGCCGTCTGGCAAAATCGTCGGCGATTGCTGCGTGCAACTGGCGAAGTTCCGCAAGGCAACCATGGATGTCGCCGATCGCGTAAACCCGGCGGCCGCGTGGCAATCTGCCCGGCGCCAGCACGAATGCGAGCGACGTTGCGTCCGCGGAGGTAATGCGTGGCGGACGCCAGGTCGGCACGGCAGTCGCATCGAGCTCGGCGCGGATACGGGGCCGCGGGACGCGGCGAACGGGACGGCGCATGCGATGCACTATGCCGTGCGCCGCAACCGGTCCGCAATGTATCTGCGGGTCATCACCCGCCCTACACGTCTGTGCGCGGGCCTGCTACGCTTCGCGACCAGACGATAAAGCATCGGAGGAAACCGTTGGCGAAGATCACATTCCCCGTCGAGGCGGGTCATATCATGCTGTTCGCGCGCGCCGTCGGCGATACTAATCCGGTCTATCAGGATGCCGAAGCGGCGAAGCGGACCGAGGTCGGCGGCATCATTGCACCGCCGACGTTTCCGCAGGCCGTGGCGCAGTTCGATCCGGATTATCCGCTGCGCTGGCGTCCAGGGCAGCCATGGTTCGGCTCCGGCAAGACACCGAGCGGCGTGGAGGAGCGGCCATCCGGCGGCGGCGGCCTGCATGCCGAGCAGCACTTCGAATATCACCGCCCGCTGCGTCCGGGCGATGTGCTGACAGTTGAAACGAAGCCCGGCAATACGTGGGAGCGTGAAAGCAAGCGCGCCGGCAAGCTGACGTTCCGCGAACGGATCACCGAGTACCGCGATCAGAAGGGCGAGCTGGTGGTGACCGCACGCAGCGTCGGCGTCACCACCGAACGTCCCGTGGAACGGAGCTGAGGAGTCATCGCAATGGCATTGAAAGCGAGCCAGCTCAAGGTTGGCGACACGCATGCGGAGCGCGTGGTGGAAAACCTGACGCGCACCGAGATCGTGATGTATTGCGGCGTGTCGGGTGATTACAACCCGCTGCACGCAGACGAGGTTTATGTGACGCAGAAGGCCGGGTATCCCAGCGTATTCGCGCATGGGATGTTGACCATGGGACTGACCGGCAAGATGCTGACCAATTACGTCGGCGACGGCAGGCTGACAAAGTTCGGCGTGCGTTTCACCAATCAGGTGTGGCCCGGCGATGATCTGGATGCCAAGGCGACGGTGGCAGCGATCCGGGAGGAAGGCGGGCAGCATTTTGTCGATCTGACGTTGTCCACCACCAATCAGGACGGCAAGGAGGTCGCAAGCGGCAGCGCGACGGCGCGCATCGACCCCTGACGCTGATGGCCGAAGGACATCCGCGGCTGCCGCGACATGCCTTGTTGCAATCGAACGGCACGATCGACCTGACGACGGTGGAACGTGGGGCGATCGGACGCGCGGAAGCAGAACGGCTCGATGCGGTCTGCCGATCGTATGATGTGCCGCTGCACACATGGTTGGGAGGCGCGCTGCGGCAGCGACTGACGGTGGCAGTCGCGCTGCGGCTTGATGCGGTTCGCAGCGTGCCGAACGGTGTGCGGCGTGTCGTGCTGGCAAGTTCCGACGCAGACGTCGCCTCGCTGATCCGCGGGTTGGATGCGGCAGCGGACACCTGGGGGCCGGGTGTTGAATTTGCCTTGCAGCTCGATGGGCAATTGCATCCCGATGCGCTGGAGACGCTGCGTGATGCCGGCCGGCGGTTGAAGCTCGGCTACATCGCGGACCCCTGCGCAGACCTGGCAAATTCGTGTCGCGCTTTTTCCTACGGTGCACCGCCGCTTGCCGTGTCGGCAGATCGCCATGCCCCGCGCGATCTTGCGCGCGCGATGATCGATGGCGGCGTGCAGATCGTGCTGGTGGACCCGGTACCTGTCGGTGGCCCGGAAGCCGCACGCATGTGGGCAACCACTGCCGATCTTACCGGTGTCGAACTGGCAGTGGTTGCGCACGCGGACACCGCCTGCGATGCCTGTTATGCCGCGCATCTTGCCTCGACGCTGCATGCCTGCACGCAGCCTTTGGTGATCGGAGCCGCGTCGGCCTTGGCGCTGGCGGACAAGGACGGCGGACTTGCGCTGGGCCAGTCGAGCGGCGTCGACTGGACTGCTTCAACCAAGGTACCGCGCCAGAGCCCGACCATTACGCGCATCACGCTGCATCGAGTCTCGGTGCCGATGCGCCAGCTCTATGTCAGCGCGATGTACATGCGTCGCACGACGGAGCGGATCGTCGTCGAGCTGGAAACCAGCGATGGACTATGCGCGTTCGGCGAAACCAATGGCACCGACGAGGTGCTGCAAGGCTGCACGCGGATGGCGCAGAAACTAATCGGCCAGAGCCCATTCGACCGGTTGCGGCTGCGCCAGGCGATGGCGGGTCCGACGGTCGGGTCGCGCAATGGTCTCGCTGATTGGGCGGCACTGGCGGGGCTGGACATGGCGCTGTTCGATTGGGCCGGGCGCCAGCACAATCTGCCGATCTGGCGCATGCTCGGCGGCAACGGGAAGCGCGACTTCGAAGCCGTGGCGCATATTCCCGCACTGCTGCTCGACGAACCGGTGGATCGTCGAGAACTGCCGCGGCTGTTCGCCGATCCGGCGCGGATCCAGGAACTCGTGGATCATGCACAGCATCTGCTCCGTGACCCCGGCTTCACAGCGTTCAAGGTCAAGTGCACCGGCACCAGCCCGGCTTGGGACGTCGCCATCTTGCGTGCATTACGTGCGGCCCTCGGCGATGACGTAAAGCTGCGCTGGGACCCGAACGCATCCTATCCTCCGGCGCAGGCCATCGTGCTGTGCCAGCAGCTCGAGGAACTCAATCTGGAATACTACGAGGACGCGACACGCAACATCGCCGGCATGGCGCAGCTTCGTGCGCGGATGAAGACGCCGCTGGCCACCAACATGTGTGTGGTGAACTTCGACCATCTGGCCACCGCGCTGCGCCAACCCTGCGTCGATGTGGTGCTGGCCGACCTCGTGATGTGGGGCGGTCCGCAGAGCATGGTGGAACTGGGCGACGTCACGCCGCTGGTCGGCTTAGACCTTACAATCCATAGCGCGTTCGAGCTTGGCATCGGCATGGCTGCGAACCTGCAGATGGCGGCAGCGCTCGATCCGGTGCGCCGCGCGATCGATTTTGGCCTGGAGAACATGGTGCACGAAATCATTCGGCCACACATTCCGGTGCATGGCGGCCGTGTTGCGGTGCCCGACGGTCCAGGCCTTGGCGTTGAACCGGATCGGGACGAGATAGCGCGCTGCAAAATGGACATCACCACGATCACCGCCTGACCGGAGAACACGATGGCCGACACGGTCTATCAACCGTATGCCGACAGCAACCAGACACCACATCGCGTGCAAGGCTACGCGCGCACGTTCACTCGCACGCCGGACGCATTTGTCGAGCGACCGGTAACGCTGACCGAGCGCACTGGTCCATTGGGTGTCGAACAGCGGCTGGCCGTCGGGTCGGCGGACTTCGCGCGCACCAGTCCGGATGGCCCCAGGGCGCAGGGCCCGCTGATGCTGCTGCATGGCCGTGTGGTTGACCAGGACGACAAGCCGGTTGTCGGTGCGATGGTTGAGGTCTGGCATGCCAATGCGTCGGGCAAGTACAACCATGAGGACGACGGCTTCGACGCCCCGCTCGATCCCAACTTCACCGGCGGCGGCCGCGTCGTCGCCGATGCCGATGGCCGCTTCACCATCACAACAGTGAAGCCGGGACCGTATCGCGCCGGGCCGGCGTCATGGCGCGCGCCGCACATCCATTTCTCCATCATCGGCACAAGTTGGATGGACCGAATGGTGACGCAGATGCATTTCCCGGGCGAACCGCTCAACGATTTCGACATGCTGCTGAACGGCGCGCCCGACGGATCGCCGCGCGAGTTGATGATCGCGCGTGCGCTGCCGCCGAGTGTCGAAGCGGGCGATGCATCGGCATTCGAGCACGTGTTCGTGCTGCGTGGACATGCCAGGGGCTGACACGGTGACTGATCCGAGTGTCTGGCAAACGATCGGTCCATTCTTTCCGGCACGCCTGTCCGAACCTTCCTGCACCGACCTGACCGAACTGCGTGGCAAGCCGGCGCGCGGCCCCCGGATCACCCTGTCAGGCCAAATACTGGAACGCGACGGCCAACCGATAAAAAATGCCATCGTGGAGATCTGGCAGCCTGACTCTCAAGGTTTGTTCTCGCACCCGGCCGATCCGCGCAGCGCATCAGCCGACCCAAATTTTCTCGGCTGGGGACGCTGTGCCACCGATGCCAATGGTTGGTATCGTTTCCGTACTATCATGCCGGGGCGCCGAAACGACAATGCGGCGGGCGTGCGGCTCCCGCATATCAACCTGATGATCCTGGCGTCAGGCATCATGCGCCGGCTGATCACGACGGTGTTTTTTTGCAACGGACCGGCCAGTTCCGAGGATCCGGTGCTGGCCGCGGTGCCGCCTGGATTACGCGGCCGGCTGTTCGCCCGGCGAGCATCGGAACTGGATCGCGCGACGGACGAGGCTTACTGCTTCGACATCGTCATTCAAGGTGCCGAGGAGACCCCGTTCTTCCTCGACTGATGTCATAGCCGCTCGCTGATCTGGATCGCCAGCTTGCAACCAGTCTTGATCGCGGCCGACAGCAGCCGATAACCCGGCGCCTGTTCTACGCCGTGCTTCAGGCCGATGTCGCGATGCTGCAACTCATCATCGCGGAACCGCACCAGCGTGTTGCGGAGCTCGTCCTCGGTATCGTCCAGCGTTGCGATCTGGTTGGCGTAATGTGCATCGATGGCTTCCTCTACCGCCACCGTGCAGGCCATTGCCGCGCGTTCTCCCAATGCTGCGGTCGCCGCGCCGAGGGCAAAGCCGGCAATGTGCCACAGCGGCAGCATCGCGGTCGGGCGTACTCGGCGACGCGTGATCAGATCGGCGAACCGGTCGAGGTGCTGCTGTTCCTGCGCCTGCATCTCGCGCAGCACCGGCGCCATGTCGCTGCGGCGGAGCACTGCAAGCTGACCGGCGTAGATACGCGCCGCGCCGTACTCGCCGGCATGGTCGACACGCAGCATGCGCCGCACCGCCGTTTCGTGTGGCGGATCGCCGGGCAGGCGGCGTGGCGCGCCGTTCATGGAGCAGTCCGCCGGTCGCGCCACAGGAAGGCGCTGAGCACCACCGCGAACCCAACCGCATACAGCAAATTCATTGCCGCCATCGAAATCGGCAGCACCGGTATCAGGAACGCTGCTTCGTCGCAGGGCTTCGCCGGCTTGGCGGGCATCTGCGCCAGGCGTTCGGCGATGGAACCGCCAACGAAACGCGGCGCGGCGCATTCCGGCAGCGGGCTCGGCCAGAAGTGCAGTTCCACGCCGACATGCACGAAGGCCAGTGCCGCATCGGCGAGCATCGACAGCACCACCAGCATCAACAGCCACCGCGCGAGGCGGTGCGGCACGATCATGGCCAACAGTGCAAGCACGATTGCCACGCGGTACGGCCAGCGCTCCAACAGGCAGAGGGCGCACGGCACCAGGCCGTCGAATTTTTCCGAGGCCAGCGCCAGGCCGAGAGCGAAGCCGGCGGCAAGCGCACTCAGTAGGGCAAGGCTGCGGATGCCTGGCATTGTCATGACGGGGATGTGCCCTGGTTTGGGAGGGGGCGCAAGGTGGTGGCGGTACGCGAGCCTGCTGCTGTCGTCCGCTGTCAGCTGCGGCATTAACTATTCGTTCAGTAGCCGCCCGATAGGTTCGCCGCCGACAGTTGTCTGCGAACAGCAGCCACTTTCTGCCACAACTAGGCTCAACCACGCTGAAATCCACGATGTGTCACTATAATTGATCATGAAACCCATGACTAGGAAACCACAGTTCCATCGCCGGCACGTTAGGTGGTTTGGCGGGAAACCGGCCGTGAAGACGAGCTGGGTCCGTGCAACGTGAAAATATGCTTGGTAACAGAAGAATTTGCCGGGATCACCGCAGGTGGCGGGATTGGAGTGTGCTTCGCCGGATTGAGCCGGTTGCTTGCACGAATCGGCTATCAAGTTGATGTCCTCATTACCAGCCCTTTGATCCGTTCCTCAGAAGTCGATACCTATCTGTCACGACTGCAGGCAGACGGAATGAATATTTCTATCCTCCGTGAGATAGAGGATGCGGAGATTGCGGAGTTTGTCCCCCAGGATAGCCAGGACAACATCATCAAGTCCTACAGATGCTATCGCCATTTCGAGCGCTGCAGCTACGATATCATACATTTTCATGACTATCTCGGAGTTGGCTTTTATACTGCAATGGCAAGACGGCAAGGATTGCTGGCCTCTGCGATCATCACCCAGACGCACGGGAGTTCTGAGTGGGTAAGGCGTTACAACCTCGGGCTTCCGGATCTGGGCAACCTTGAGACGGAGGCGCTGGAACGCAGCCAAATCGAACTCTCCGATCTGGTGGTCAGCCCAAGCCGCTATATGCTCGACTGGTATCGCGACAATGGTGTAAATCTGCCGAAACAAACCGAAGTGATCAATTGGGTGCTCCCTGGTTGGCTTGCTGCAGATGCTGAAGGGGAGCCGTCGCGCACCCGGGCGCTGCCGCCCAACGGTGTGCGCGAGATCATCTTCTTTGGGCGCCATGAGCGGCGCAAAGGAATTGAAGTCTTTGTCGAGGCGGTGCGACTGATGAAACACCGTCGATCATGCGACATTACATTTCTCGGCAGGTTCGACCGCATCGACTGCGAAAATTCAGTGGGCTATATCCTTCGACAGTTGCAGGATTTTCCCGGTCGCCTGCAGTTCCTGAATGACTACAGTCAGAGCCAGGCGCTTCAGTATATTAGGTCACGACCACACGCGCTGTGCGTCATGCCCTCTCTCATAGAAAACAGCCCTTGCACCGTGGGCGAGGTGTTCTCAATCGCAGCACCATTTATAGCATCCAACGTCGGCGGAACAAGCGAACTGATTTCGCCAGCAGATCAGGAAGATGCCCTGTTTGTTGCCAATCCCGTCGCGCTGGCAAGGCGGCTCGACGAGGTGCGTTGCTTGGGGTTGCGCCCGCTACTTTCCGTGCTATCGCCCGCACCGATCATGGCAGCATGGCAAAGCGTACACGAGAAGCTGAATGCAGGAAAACCGCGAAGCGGCCGCGTTCCAAGCAGGCCGCGGCCCGGCAAAGGTGGACCGCTGGTATCGGTTTGCCTTGTTCATCACGATCGACCAAGACTATTGCTTCGTGCCCTCGATCACCTGTTGCAGCAGACATATCAGAACATGGAGATCGTTATCGTTGATGATGGCAGCCAGTCTATGGCTGCCGGAAAAGTTCTGGATGATCTCGAAGCCCGCTACGGCTGCGATCGGTTCCGCATCGTCCGTTCTGCAAACCGATACCTCGGGGCCGCACGAAATCTGGCAGCGAGCATCGCCCGCGGAGATTACCTAGTCTTCCATGACGACGATAATGTTGCGACTCCGGACCAGATTGCCCTTTTCATGCAAGCGGCGGAGACCGGTGGCTTCGAGATCCTTACCGCACAATCGTTCGTTTTCAAGGACGGCGATCATCCCGAAACGGGCAAGATAGAGTATTTTCCGATCGGAATCGGCGGGCCGCACGCGTTTTTTGCGAACCGCTTCGGGGATGCCAATGCATTAATCACGCGTAGCGCGTTTGAACGCGTCGGCGGCTTTAGCGAATTATACGGTGTGGGCTGGGAGGACTGGGAGTTTTTCCTCAAAGCCTATCTCAGGGGCATTCGCATTGGGATCGTGCCAAGGCCGCTTTTTTACTACTTCAGCTCGCCAGACGGTATGTTGGCCAGCGGTTCGCCAGTGCGCAACAACGCTCGTATCTTCGACGCATTGCGCGAGGCAAAGCCTGCTCTGGCGGTGGATTTGATCCAGTTGGCGCGCCGCAGTGAGGTGGCGCAACAGGTATTGGACCACACGTGGAACGCCCTTGGCCGAGAGCCCCTTGGATACCTGCATAGGGAACTTATGCCATTGGAGCCGAATTCTGACGAGTCCATGACAAAGATCGTCGATCTCGCGTTTTCTCTGGGTCGAATAGAGGACGCGGTAGAGCTTGGCCTGCACGTGTCCTCCACCCGTGATCAACTGTACCGATTGCTGACCGCTTCGGGCTCCCTGGGAGAGCGAAAGACGCGCCTGGTGGCCGATTCGTGCACCATTTTGCCGGATTATGGGCGGGCCTACGAGATCGAGGGATGGGCTGCCACAACCAAGTTGTCGCCGTTGCGGATTTGCAGCGTCCGGATCAATGATCAACGGTACAGGATAGAAGGCTACGAAGCCACCGCACGGGGCGATGTTGCAGCGAGCTTTGGACAGAGTGGACATCCGCTCGTTGGGTTCACGCTTACCGTGGTGGAGGATACCGGCGCCGTCACAGACGACGGCGAAGCAACGACCGAACTGACTATCCGTTGCGAAGGTAACGGCGCCAGCGACCTGCAAGGCCCGATGGCAATTACCGTCGAGGGTAACCACAGCGTCCAGGCGATGAACGGTTGGATCGAACGGGCGGTACCCCTTTGCCGGCGGCTGGTTCGCATGCCGGAGACCAATGACCACAACTTCACCGGTCGCATGGAATTTGTTCTTGACCCGCGACCGGAGGAGGGAGGGTATGTCATTTGCAAAAGCAAGACCAGCCCTTTGATCGATCTGGGAGGCAGCCGTTTCGAGGCCTTTACTACGGGAATCAGGCTTCGCAGCGTAGCTACTGATGATCGAGACCCGGTACTTTTGGCGCTCTATTCTCCCAGCGACCTGGAAATAGTCGAGGCAATGGCCTACCGATGGAACTCATACAATGTGCCTGCGGGCGGGCAGGCAGGGGTGCAATAACAGTGTGGGCTAAGACGTTGGCGTTATTGGTATCTGGCCACAGCCGTACGGCGGGATAGCTCAGTTATGTCCCGGTCCCGGACTGTTCTGTTGAACGGAGAGAGTTGGGCAAATGGCTGTTGAATGGAAGGCCAAGAACTTGGTCTATGTACCTGTTCCTAAAGTGGCCTGCACGACACTCAAGCACGTTTTCCATTTGTTGGATCGGGGATATGAATTCTGGAATGATTGTGACCCCATTGCGTATGGAATACATGCGACTTACTCGCCAACGCCAGAATTTCGTCACAATCGCTTGGCACTTTACTCGTCATGGCGGCGGCTAGTTGTTGTGCGCGATCCAATTGAACGGTTTCTTTCTGCGTATGTCCACCGGATAGTGGATTGCAGGGACCTACTCCATATATCGACTAAGACGCTGGCACGCGAGTCAGATGTACCGGTAATGCCGAATATCCACCAATTCATAGAACATTTCGACATCTATCGAGCGATATCACCGTTAGTGCGACATCATTTTGAGTCGCAAGCTTATTTCACTGGGCCGGATCTTGGTGCCTATACGCACGTTTATAAGTTCGACGAACTGAACCTGTTGCATCGAATGCTTGTGGCCGAGTATGGGTCTGATTTCAAAATGCCGCGAACTCCAGGAGAGCAGCATGAGGATGTCGATAGACGCGATTTCAGTTAGGGAGTTAAGTGATTTGGGAAGTCGCTATGCCGGTGACTATGCACTGCTCAGGTCAATGTATAGCATAGATATATTATTGAGAAAGAGTAGGTCAATGCTATATGATACATCATTAGACAATAGAAGTATTGGCCTACATCAATTTATTCCCCCGTTGGATATGACATTGACAACACCAGGGCACACTGTTGACGACATAGCAATCTACACTGAAGGCAGCTTTGGAAGCGTCACTATCCGCCGTCATGCTACACTGACGATTGCTACGTCAGAGAGCACACCGTGTATAGTGAGCTTCGAGAAAATTTCACCTCAGTTCCTGATCCTCGGCGAAAGCTATGAGGTCGCGATCGACGCAGACAGTGCATTCCCAACGATGGTAACCTGCTTCGTTACGGTACTCACATGGGGACGCAGAACCTAAATACTTTGGAACAACATACATGGCTCTAGAATCGGGCCATAACAAATGTAATGTTCTCCTTGATACCGAAGTACCAGAAGCCGTATCGCCGGGGGAGGTGCCCCGAGGGCCCGGCTTGAGGCTCATTCTTTTGTTCCAATCGGCGCTGGGCTTTATGATTAACGTGAAGTACTTTCGTATTAGTGTGGCCCCCCCATAGCACGCCACGGCGAGTTTCATTACCCCTATGGGGGTTACTCGATTTACCTATTGATACCGGAATGGGATCCACCGGGGACGACGCCTCGCGACCAGATTTATCTCTCATAAGACGACGCGAGATATGACCTGAGTTCGACCTTCCTTTCTTCAAAGAAAGCTGTCATTTCTCGAGTATGGTGCGTAATCCGGATGTCCTCCAGCAATCTCACTGCCCTGTCATGCGATTGCTTATTCAGCAATATGACGCTAGCAAGCTCAACAAATGTCGCTGTCTCTTTGGTAAGTGCTTGGTCGGCGGCCCGTCTGGTCAAAGCGATCGCCTGACTTGTTGTAACTACCTCAGACATGAGTGCATTTAGTTCTGTGGCAGGTATGGGCCTGATCAACTGAAAAACTACAGTGGAGCCCAACGGCGTTTCATATAGCCTACAAAAATACTTTGAAAGGCGCTCCATCCAGACGTGAATCCATGGTAACCACACAGTTTTATAGTCCTGGTGAAGGATAAACGCACCGTCTACCAAGTGTGGAAGGAATAACTCTACAGCTTTATCAGCGAGTTCCCAAGACTTGCAGACATCCAGGCTTAGAATTTCTATCGGTTCACCAGACCATTCGGAATTCAGCAGATTTCCCTCATGGATCGTGATAAACCTCCGAAAAGGACGAGTCATGTCCTCATACACGCTCCTGAAGTTGCCGCCAACCGTGAGGTCAAGGTTGAATTCTGCTTTGAAAAAGGCGGGCGTATGAATGTCACATTCGAACATGTCGAAGGCGTGGATGTTAGAAAGCGTCTGAATGCTTGACGCGATGGCTCCAGCTGCGAGGGCCACACTTGTGCCGCCGGCTAGTGTGCCTGCGTCGACGATCGCACCGCGGCCTTGAAAGCAGTTCACGGTATGCCCAAAGTAGCAGCGTCTGTCGTTGGGACTCAACTGAGCTGGGACGCTCCTTACCAAATAAGGAACTGCGATTGCCTCGATCGTCGCAGCGTAATCAGTGATCAGCGTTACCTCCTATTGGTAGAGAAATATATAACTGGCCTCAGAACGGAGTGGCATGATCGGCTATTCACTTAGAAGACACCAAAATTTGACGTGGCGCGTGGTCCAGCCTTACATAGGAATAGGTGACCGGTGCCGCCAAACTGCGAAACGGAGTCGATAACTTCCAGGCCACACGTTACCAACATTTTCTCAAAATATCCTGCTGACCAGAGCCACCACCATGGGCCGTAGTTGGGAGCACCGTCGTCGAAAAACCACCAGTCAACCGGGGCATTCACGCCATATGCTCCACCGCCATAGCTATCAGCCAAATATTTATCTGCGATTCTTCGGCTGCCTTCGTCGATCAGCGGTACGCAGAGTGCGGAACTCAGTGCCGAACTCGAGCCGGCCGAATTCGTTTTCGATCAGTGGCGGCATCACGGCGGTCGCCAGTAGTAGCTTCTCCTTCGCGAGTGACATTAAAGCTCTGATTGTGAAAAACGGGTTTGGGCAATGGTAGATCACGCCGCTGCAGTGGACGACATCGTGCGTCCCGACGCTCTTGAGAATGCCAGGATTGTCGATGCTCGATACGACCTCGCGGACAGATCCAATTCCTTTCGAGGCACAATGCTCGCGGAAGCGCTGCCACCACTCACTGTCTGGCGTCCAGATGTCGACCATGCACAAGTGCGTCGCGCCAGCATCGTGAGCTGGCGAGATCTTTTCGTTCACCGTGCCCCAGAGCCCGCCAATGTCAACAAAGCTCTTTCCTGGCACAATTCTCCCTATCCACTCGTCACGATGATCCTCCACACTTACCCCCGCCTATAATCCAACCAGCATCCCAGTCCCGCGCCACGAATGTCGCCTTCAAGAGTCCGGTATGAACTGTCAGAGCATCGGCGCCAAGCGAACGTCTATCGGGCGGGGCAGTAAGCCAACATGGGACCAATTAAGAAGAGGTTAATATCATGATATCGCCAATTCCTGACCCTCCACAGCTGACGACAACCCGGCTAGACTGCCTCCCAGCGGATCATTCAGGAGCACCACATGCGACGCATTCTTTGGGGCCGCGCCACGTCCAGCAACGTGATGAAGGCGATCTGGACGCTCGAGGAGCTCCAGCTCCCCTACGAGCGCATCGATGTCGGCGGCTCGTTCGGCAAGACCGACACACCGGACTACCGCGCGATGAATCCCACCGGCCTGGTGCCCACCCTCCAGGAGGACGACTTCACCCTGTGGGAGAGCAACGCGATCTGCCGCTATCTCTGCCATGCCCACGCCCCGCACTCCAACCTGTGGCCGCAGGACCCGCACGCTCGCGCCAACATCGATCGCTGGATGGATGCACAGCAGACGCTGCTGAATCGTCCGATCGGCGTGGTGTTCTGGGGCCTGGTGCGCACGCCGGCGGACAAGCGCGACATGGCCGCAATCAAGCAAGGCATCGAGGACGCAGCCCGCGTCTGGGGCATGGTATCGGCGCAGCTTGCGAAGCACCCCTATCTCGCAGGCGACACGCTGACGCTGGCCGACATTCCATGGGGGCCGCATCTGCATCGCTGGTTCAACATGGATTTCGACCGGCCCGACGTGCCGCATCTGCGCGCCTGGTACGACCGGCTGTTGCAGCGTCCCGCCTACAAGCAGCACCTCGCGGGACCGGTGGTATGACACCGGAAACGTGACATGGCGGAGTTCGCCGGCAAGCGCATTGTCATCACCGGCGGTGGCGGCGGCATTGGCGTCGAGACGGCGCGTGCCATGCTGGACCACGGCGCACACGTGGTGCTGGTCGACATCGACGAAGCACGCCTGGCGCAGGCGCGAGAAGTACTCGGCACCGCGCGCATCGCCACCTTGCCGTCCGCCATCGACACACCGGAATCCTGTGCCGCGGCGCTCAACTCCGCCGGCGGTCCCGTCGCAGCGCTGATCCATCTCGCCGGCCTGTTCGAGCGCGACAGTCTCGATCCGAACGACCACGGCGTATGGAACCGCGCAATCGCCGCGAACCTGACCAACGCCTACGATCTAGCCGTGGCATTCACCACACGTTTCGACAAGCGCGCCGGCCCGGCACGCATCGTGTTCGCCAGCTCGGTTGCCTATCGCCGCGGCAGTGCCGGCTATCCGCCGTACGCCGCAGCCAAGGCCGGCCTGGTCGGTCTGACCCGCTCGCTCGCGCGCAGACTGGCACCCGACGTGCTGGTGAACGCGGTCGCGCCCGGACTGATCGACACCCGTATGGCGGCAGAAATCATCGCGGAACGTGGCGATGCATATCGCAACGAGATCCCGCTGAAGCGCTATGGCCATCCCGCCGAGGTTGCGTCGGTGATACGATTCCTTTGCTCGCGTGATTCATCGTATGTCACCGGCCAGACGGTCACCGTCGACGGCGGCATCACCAACGCGTGACGGCGTCAGGTCGCCATGTACCCGCCATCGACATTGTAGGCCGCGCCGCTGACATACGAGGCACGGTCGGAACACAGCCACACCACCATCTCGGCGATTTCCTCCGGCTTGCCCATGCGGTGGAACGGCACCTTCCCCATCAGTTCGGCACCGCGACGTCGCATCGTGTCCTCGGTCATCCTCGTTTCGATATAGCCAGGACACACCGCATTCACGCGGATCCTGTCGCCGGCATATTCCAGCGCCGCCGTCTTGGTCAGCCCGACCACGCCATGTTTCGCCGCAACGTAGGCGGATGACGTCGGCAGGCCGATCAGCCCGGCGATCGATGCGGTGTTGACGATGGCGCCGCCGCCCTGCGCGACCATCTGCGGCAGCTCGTGCTTCATGCACAGCCAGACGCCCTTCAGATTGACCGCGATCATGCGGTCGAACGATTCTTCCGACCAATCCGCGGTCTTTCTCCCGCCGGCGTCCACCTGGAACCCGGCGATGCCGGCGTTGTTGAATGCACAGTCCAATCGGCCGTAGGCGGCGACAACGGATTTCACCATCGACTCCACGGCGCCGGCGTTGGTGACATCGCCTGTCAGTGTCATCGCCTGGCCGCCGCCGGCATTGATCAGCGCGACGGTTTCGCGTGCGGTTCGCTCCTCCGCATCGGCAACGGCCACGCGCGCACCCTCGCGCGCAAAGGCCAGCGACGTCGCGCGACCAATGCCACCGCCGCCGCCGGTGATCAGCGCCGATTTGCCGTCCAAGAGTCCTGCCATCGCTGCCTCCTCGATTGGGATTCTTTCCATCGTCCTGTAACAAGGCTAGCATACCCAGCTTGATAACGGATCAGCGGGCGATGCGCGAGGAGATACAGGCCTACAAGCGTGAGCGTATTCTGGAAGAAGCGGTGAAGCTGTTCTATGAGCGCGGCTTCACCGGCACGACGCTCGACGATATCGCCGCGGAGCTCGGTGTCACCAAGCCGTTCATCTATACGCATTTCCGCAGCAAGACCGACCTGCTCGCTGCGCTTTGCACACCGACGATCGAACTGTCGCTCGACGCGGTCGCTCGTGCGGCAAAGGGGCCGGGATCGCCAACCGACCGGTTGTATCGCGCCATTGTCGATTTCACCCAGGTTGTGCTGTCACGCCAGGCCAATATCGCGATCTATTTCCGCGAAGAAAAGAATCTGTCACCCGGCGCTTTGCAAGAGATCAATGCGCTGCGCAAGAAATTCGACCGCGTGTTGTCGAAGTTGTTGGCCGAGGGTTTGGCGGCGGACGAATTCGACATCAAGGACGTGAGCCTCGCGGCATTGGCGATCGGCGGCATGATCTCGTGGGCATACACTTGGCACCGGCCGGAAGGTCGGCTCGCGCTTGACGACATGTGCGAGCGAATGGCCGATCTCGCGCTGCAGATGGTGGGCGCCCGCAAGCGCGTCACGGCGAAGCTGCCCGCGTCGGCATAAGACAACCGCTACGGGCACAACGCCTTCTTCAGCGCGACCGCCATCATGTCCAGCGCCATGGTGCCGGCACGGATGATCCTGCCCTGACCGACAAACCCGTGAAGCTGGTCGGAGAAATGCAGGTGCATCACCCGCACACCCTCCCGCTCCAAACGTTCCGCATATGCAACCCCCTCGTCGCACAGCGGATCATGGCTGGCAGTCAGCACCAGCGCCGGTGCGACGCCTGACAAATCAGCCGCGCGCAACGGTGAGGCACGCCAGTCGCGACGATCGTTTGGACCATGCAGATAGTGATCGATGAACCAGTCCATGGTTTTCGCGGTCAGTGGCACGCCCTCGGTGACGCGCTGATAAGACTCGTGCGTCATCCCCATGTCCGTCGCGGGATACACCAGCAACTGGAATGCCAGCGGCGGCAAATCGCCATCGCGCGCCATCAATGCCATGACGGCCGCAAGGTTGCCTCCAGCCGAATCACCGCCAACTGCAACGCGCCTGCGATCGATGCCAAGCGCGTCCGATTGGGCAATAACCCAGCCGGTCGCAGCGGCGCAATCATCCACCGCCGCGGGGAACTTGTATTCCGGCGCCATGCGATAATCCACCGACACCACACGGCAGCGGGCCGCATTGGCATAGTGCCGGCACGCCACATCGTGCGAATCCAGATCGCCGAGCAGCCAACCGCCGCCGTGATAGTACATCAGTGCGGGCAGCACTTCGTCGGCATGCGTGCCGATGGGGCGATAGGCGCGCAGCGGAATGCCGCCATGCGGGCCAGGACACGACAGATCGCGCACTTCGGCCACGTCCTGCGGGTCGGGTTGCGTCACGACGCGGCCCGCCTTGAATGCCTGTCGCGCTTCATCCGGCGAGAGCGTTTCCATCGGCGGGCGACCCGCCGCGCGCATCATCGCAAGCAGGGTTTCGGCGTCTGGATCGAGCGGCATGGTTGGCTCCTCAGTTGGTCCAGCCGATGATGGCAGCAGCAACCTCGCCGGGCTTGTCGAGTTCGGCAAGATGGCCCGCGCCCGCGATCGTTTGTTTCTCGGACCGGCCTGAGATACCGCTAGCGAAACGATCGGCATAACTGCGCGGCATGATCTTGTCCTGGTCCCCCCAGATCAGCAGGGTCGGTGCATGGATCAACTTCAGCCGCTTCTCCAGCTTGGTGTTGCCAAGCGGCCAGAATACGCGCGCCGCCGCTTCGTTGGCGCGCGTCTGTTCGATCGGCCATTCGATCGAGTTGGCACCTTCGGGCACCGCCTTCAGTGCCTTCCAGATTTCCGGATCGGCACACATCAACCCCGGCACTGCATCGCCGCGCTGCGCCCATGGATCGGTCGGCGGCTCGGCATCGTCGAATAGACCGAACGGCGCGATCAGCGCCAGGCGCCGCACGCTCGCGGGCCACAGCGCCGCCATCTCCGCGACCAGCGACGCACCGACCGAACTGCCGGCCATGTCCGCGCCAACCAGCTCCGCCTTGGCCAGCAGATCGCGCACCGCGAGCAGCCAGTCGAGATGCGTATCGAGCACGGAATGACCGCGATCGCCGCCAGGAAAGCCCGGCAGTGACGGCACGATCACCGTTCGACTCTTTGCCAGTTCGTCGAGGAATGGCACCCAGCGCGGCAATCCACCATAGCCGGCGAGAAAACCCAGCTTCGGTCCATTGCCCTTGCGCCAGATACGGGTGGCAAAGCCGTTGACATCGACGGTCAACGTCTCGGGTTCGCTCACGGCATGCTTCCCTTATTCAGCGGCGAGTTTCGGCATGAAGGCGGGGATTTCCGCACGCTGCGCCGCTGCCATCGGCTGCGGCCACCAGCGATCCTCCCAAGCTGCGAAATGTCCTTTCAACTTCGGCATCACCTGTTCGGCGAACAGCTTCGTGTTGTAGCGGCACAGGTTCTTGCTCATGTTGCCGAACTGCAGCAGCAGCATCAGGTGACCGACGTTAAGGTTGTTCGCAACCTCGCGCAACTGTTCTGCGACTTCATCAGGCGTGCCGACAATGACGTAGCCCTGGTCGACGATGGCGTCCATCTCGCGCGCCACCGAGGCAAAGCGTTCACCGGTGGATTTGCCGCGAACGTTGGCATCGGCGGCCTTCTTCACCTGGCTTTCGATGCCGGCGCGCTGGCTGCCTTCGCTGGTATAACCCGGCGGCACCGCCCAGCGTGGATCGACATGCAGGCATCGGCCGTAGAAGTATTCGGCGGCTTCGGCATAGAGATCGAACGCGTGCTGACGGCTTTCGCCGACACCGACAAATTGCAGGAACCCGGCACGGTAAGGATTGCGGTCTTTGCCCAACCGCGCCATTTCGTCCCAAAACCCGGTCATTGTCGCCTGTCCGGCCTTGTAACCGTAATAGCTGAGGTAGCAGTAGACATAGTCCATCTCCGCGCACCACTGCCAGGTCTCGACCGAGCCGCCGCCGGGAATCCAAACCGGCGGATGCGGACGCTGCACCGGGCGCGGCCAGATGTTCACATAACGCTGCTGGTTGAACCGGCCGTTGAACGCGAACGTGTCCTGTTCCTGCCATGCGCGCATCACCAGGTCGTGCGCCTCCAGGTAGCGCTGGCGCAACATCGACGGATTCTGTCCGTATGCGAAGCAGGTATCCATCGGCGTGCCAACCGGGAAGCCGGCAATCAACCGGCCGCCGGAGATGACGTCGATCATGGCGAACTCTTCCGCCACGCGGGTCGGCGGATTATACAGCGCCAGCGAATTGCCCATCACGCAGATCGCGGTGTCCGTTGTGCGCCGCGCCAGCGACGATGCAATCAAGTTCGGCGACGGCATCAGGCCGTAACCGTTGGAATGATGCTCGTTCACGCAGATCGCGTCGAAGCCACATTGGGCCGCGTATTCGAGTTCGTCCATGAAGTCGTTGTACATCAGATGGGCGCGCTTCGGATCAAACAGCGACGAGTGAATGTCCACCCAGACGGACGGATTCTTGTCACGGAAATCGTCCGGCAATTCCGTATACGGCATCAGGTGGAACCACATCAGCTTCATTACGCGCGCTCCGCGATACTAATACTCACCAGTATCCTGCGCATCCCGCTGGTAAGTCAACCGCCTGTCAGCGGCACGAAAGCCACCGGCAGCACGCTTCGCCGCGTCACCTCGCCTGATGCATCCTTGGTCAGCAGGATCAGTTCCTGATCGCCATGCGGTGGGCCCACCGGCACCATCATGCGGCCGCCCGAACGCAGCTGCTCGATCAATGCCGGTGGTATGCCCGGCGCTGCGGCCGTGACGATGATTGCGTCGAAGGGCGCGCGCTCCGGCCAACCGAGCCCGCCGTTGCCAGTGCGCAACACGACATTTCCGTAGCCTTCACCAGCCAGCGCCGCCGCGGCGCTGCCAGCCAATTCCGGGATCACCTCGATGGAGCACACCTCGCGCGCGATTTCCGCCAGCACCGCCGCCTGATAACCAGACCCTGTGCCGACCTCCAGCACGTTGTCGTCCGGTTGCAGGTCCAGCAGTTCCGTCATCAACGCGACGACGAAGGGCTGCGATATCGTCTGGCCATGACCGATCTGCAACGGCCTGTTGTCATACGCCGCGCTCACCGACTGCGGCGGCACGAACGCCGCACGCCGCACCTTGGCGAGCGCCGTCGCAACGCGCGGGGAGAGCTGCGCGCGCCCGGTCCAGCGCGCGGTCGCCCGCATCTCCGCGGCGATCTCCTTCAGCAAGGCCGCGTGTTCGTCCATGGTGTTTATATATCCCCCGCTTTGCCTGCCAAGCCAACCGCGGTGTAGCGTTGCCCACAGAGCGAACCGAGGAACGATCCGATGGATGTGAACGAGGCCGGGCGGCCAAATGTCGCGACAGACTGCATCGCCCGGGCCCGCCAGCTTGCGCCACTGCTGGAAGCGGCCGCGCCGCGCATCGATGCGGCGCGCGAATTGCCGCCCGACGTGCTCGACGCGATGCACGCGGCCGGCATGTTCCGCCTGCTGGTGCCGCGCTCGATCGGCGGCGCCGAACTCGATCCCGCGACATACATCCAGTGCGTCGAGGCAATCGCCGGCGGTGACGCGTCGGTCGCATGGTGCATGAACCAGGGCTCCGGCTGCTCGATGTCGGCCGGCTATCTGGCACCGGAGATTGCGCGCGAGGTGTTCGGCGGCGAACGCGACGTGCTGGCCTGGGGTATGGGCCCAGGCGCAAAGGCGATCCGCACCAAGGGTGGCTGGCGGATCACCGGCACCTGGGCGTTCGCCAGCGGCAGTCGTCACGCAACTTGGCTCGGCGCGCATTGTCCATGCTTCGAGGCCGACGGCACGACGCCGCAACGGTATCCCGACGGCAGGCCATGGGATCGCACCATGCTGATGCGGCGAGACGTCCCCACGATCAAGGACGTCTGGCAGGTGATGGGACTGCGCGGCACCGGCAGCGATACGTATTCCGTGCAGGATCTGTTCGTCGACGATGCCCACACCATCACGCGCGACCGGCCGGAGGATCGCCGCGAGCCAGGCCTGATCTACCGTTTTGCCGCGATGCAGATCTACGCTTCGGGTTTCGCCGCGGTCGCGCTCGGTGCCGCGCGCGCGATGCTGGATGATTTCATCGCACTCGCCGGCGGAAAGACACCCGCGATGATGCAGACATCGCTGCGCGACAGCGCGGTGATCCAGTCCGAGATCGGCCTGGCCGATGCGAAGCTGATCGCCGCGCGCACCTGGCTGATCGCTGTGCTGCGCGACGCACAGGAAGCAACAGAGCTGGCGGGCGAACTGCCCGCGGAGCACCGCCTGAAGATCCGTCAGGCTTCGACCTATGCGATCCATCAGGCGAAGGAAGTGGCGGATGTTGCCTACCACGAGGCGGGCTCGACCGCGATCTTCGATGCCAATCCGTTCGAACGGCGCTTCCGCGACGTCAACACGGTGACGCAGCAGGTACAGGGCCGTCGCGCGCATTTCGAAACCATCGGCCAGCATCTGCTCGGCGGCGAGCCCAACCTGCGTTGGGTGTAGGCATTCGGTAACCAACGAAAAAGGGGAAACGTTCGTGATACGTCGGCTGTTCCGCGCGCTGGGCGCGGCCTTGCTCCTGCTTGCGGCACACGCGGCATCGGCCGCCACCACATGGGAATGTTACGTCTACAATCCGGTCGTTACGGTCGCCGCAGTGAAAGGCGTGATCCGGCTGATCGACAACGTGAAGCAGCAGACCAACGGCGAGCTGCTGATCAACCTGCATCTCGGCGGCAGCCTGCCGATCAACGCGACCAACATCACGCCCGCCGTGGCGGACAACGTGGTGCAGATGGGCGACGATGGTTTTTCCACCGGCAACGTGCCGATCAGCGCGATCCTGCGCCTGCCGATGCTGCTGCAAAGCGACGCCGACCTGGCGAAGGCGATGACGATCCTGCGGCCCTATCTCGACCAGGACTACGGCAAGAAGGGCATTGCGGTGCTCAGCCAGTACTCCTACCCGTTCCAGGTGATCTGGGGCCGCAAGAAGATCACCTCGCTCGCCGACATCAAAGGGCTGAAACTGCGCGTCACCTCCGTGGAGCAGGGCGAGTTCATTCGCCGCTTTGGCGGTGTGCCGCTGACCATCGGCACGCCCGACGTGGCCGCTGCGCTCGATCGTGGCGTGGTGGACGGTGCATTGACCGCGAGTTCCGGCGGCGGCGTGACCTGGCACGACCTGCTGAAATACCGCTACGGCTTCCCGACATCCTACGTGAATTCGACGATCATCGTGAACCAGGGGGCGTTCCAGAAATTGTCGGCTGCAACGCAAAAGATCGTGCAAGCCGCCGCGACAGAAGCCGCCGCGTGGGCGATCGGCGACATGAACCGGCAGGAGGACGCTCTGACCGCGCAGTACGCCCACGATGGGATGATCGTGACACCCGCATCGCCGGATGACATCAAGCTGGCCACCGACAAGCTGCGTCCATATTGGGATGAATGGGCGAAGGCGCACGGACCGGAGGCGATCGAGGTGCTGGCGAAGATCCGCGCCGCCGTCGGCCGGTGACCGTCGTGCCACGCGAAACGCCGGACGCGGAATTTTCGGGCGAGGAGGCGGAGGAGGCATTCCATCCGGCGCCCACTCTGCTGGAGCATGTCTGCATGGTGATCTGCGAGATCGCCATCGGCGTAATGGGCTCTATCGTCATCCTGGAACTCATCACCCGCAATCTGTTCGATTTCTCCTACGAGATGTCCGAGGAACTTGGCGGCTACATCATCGTCGGCATCACGTTCCTTAGCCTGCCGGTGTGCCAGGTCTATCGCTCCTACCACCACGTGCAGTTCATTCAGTCCAGACTGTCGCCTCGGCTGCGCGCCATGTCGCATCTGTCGTTCGACGTGCTGTCGCTGATGTTCTGTGCCCTTCTGCTGTGGCAATTGACCCGGTTCGTGTTGCAGTCGTGGCATTCAGGCGATGTGGCGCCGACGCTGCTGGCCACTCCGCTGTGGATACCGCAGATGGTGATGCCGATCGGCACGCTGGCCGTCACCGTATCGTTGCTGCGGTCCGCGGTGCTGAATTTCCGTCGCTGCCGCGCAGTGCGACGCTGAGCGATGAGCGTCGCACTGGCATTGATCGGATCGTTCAGCCTGTTCCTGCTGCTGCTGGCGGCTGGCATGGCGGTGCCGTTCGCCATCGCCGTGCCGGGCGTGGTGTATCTGTTGTTGCAGAACGGGGTGACCGCACTGAAGGGCATCGGACTGGTCACCTGGGGCAGCATGAACAGTTTTACGCTCACGGCCATTCCGCTGTTCGTGCTGATGGCGGAACTAATGCAGCGCAGCGGATTGTCGTTCCGGATCTATCGCGGACTGGCGAAGGTGGTGGCGCGCCTGCCAGGCGGGCTGTTGCAGACCAACATCGTCGGCTGCGCACTGTTCGCGTCCATCAGTGGATCGTCAGTCGCGACGGCGGCGTCGATCGGCGGCGTGGCATTGCCGCAACTCGTGCAGCGCAACTACGACCGCAAGCTATCGGCAGGCTCGCTCGCGGCGGGCGGCACGCTTGGCATCCTGTTGCCGCCCAGCATCGCCATGATCATCTACGGCTCGTTCACCGAAACCTCGGTAGCGAAGCTGTTCATGGCCGGCGTGATCCCCGGCATGATGCTGACCGGCATGTTCATGCTGTATATCGGCGTACGTGCGCTGTGGGGCGGCGTGGTGCCGCGCGACACCGGCGGCGCGACCGGCGGAATATGGCTGGCACTCGCCGATGTCGTGCCGTTCGCACTGCTGATCGGCGGCATCATGGGCAGCATCTATGCCGGTGTGGCGACGCCGACCGAGGCTGCCTCCGGCGGCTGCCTGTTCGCGTTATTGCTGTGCCTGGCCTGGGGCGAATTGCGCTGGCGGCAATTCGTCGATGCGTTGCATCGCACCGTGCAGATCGTTGGCAATTTGCTGTTCATCATTTATGCAGCCTACATCTACGCCTATGCGATCGGTGTGGCGGGTGTGGGGGAATCCGTCACCGGCTGGCTGGTCGGGCTGAACCTCAGCCATTTCGAATTTTTCGGCGCGTTGTTCGTGCTGTACACCGTGCTGGGATGCCTGGTCGAAAGCATCGGCATGATCGTGATCACCGTGCCCCTGCTATATCCTGTACTGGCGAAATACGGTATCGATCCGATCTGGTTCGGCGTGATCCTGGTGATGTATGTCGAACTCGGCCAGATCTCTCCGCCGATCGGCATCAACCTGTTCGTCATCCAGAGCATCTGGGACGGCGAGTTGAGCGACGTGGTGCTGGGCACGATCCCATTCCACGTCATCATGTTCATGCTGCTGTTCCTGCTGACCGTGTTTCCCCAACTGGCACTTTGGCTACCGGCGCATATGAACTGACGGACGGTGAGCGGAACGACCGGCTTCAGTCACCGACCTCGATCACCGCATCGGCCGCGAACGCACCCTGACCCTCCGGCATGGCGAACACCGGATTCAGGTCGATGGATTGCAGGCGCGATCCGGCCTGGTGAGCAAACACCGAAAGCTTCGCCAGCATCTCTGCCAGCGCACGAATGTCCACCGGCTGGCGGCCGCGCGCGCCCAGCAGCAGCGGCGCACCCTTGATGGATCGGATCATCGCATCGGCTACGTCAATGCCGAATGGGCAACGCCGGAACACCACGTCCTTCATCACCTCGACGAAAATGCCGCCGAGACCGAACATCGCAATCGGACCGAACACCGGGTCACGGTGGATGCCAAGGATGCATTCGACGCCGCCCTGCATCTGCTTCGCAACCAGCACGCCCTCGATGCGCGCAGCCGGCGCCGCACGCTTCGCACGGTCGAGCAACGTGCCGAATCCGTCGCGCACCGCTGCGGCATCGCCGACGTTCAGCAGAACGCCGCCGATCTCCGACTTGTGCAGGATATCGGGGGACAGGATTTTCATCACCACCGGGAAGCCAAACTGCGCGGCCGCGGCCACGGCGGCATCCGCATCGGAACATGCCTGTTCCGGTGCTGACGCGATCCCGGCCTGCGCCAGCAATCGTTTCGCCTCCGCCTCGCTCGGCGTCGCAGCAGGCAGCGTGACCTGCGGAACACTCGGCGGCGGGGTGGCTTCGGTCGCGGCGAACGCCTCACCGAAACGGCCCATCGCGGCAATCGCGGTCACCGCGCGCGTCGGATCCTCATGTACCACCCAGCCATCCGCTTCCAGTTCCGCGCGGCGATCCTGTGGTGTAATGACCGACAGTGCATAGAGCCGGTCCGGATATTTCGCCTTCACCAGGTTGAGTTGTTCGCGGATCGACGGCCAGCGGCGCGACGACGCCGTCATGCTGAAGAAGCCCAGCACGGACTGATAGCCGCCTTCGCCGATCATCGCATCGGTGAACTTGTTGATCAGCGTTACGTCGTTGCTGACCTGCGCCGTGGCATCCACCGGATTGCGCGGCGCACAGAACGGTACCAGGTCGCGCAGCATCTTCTGTGTCGCCATCGGCATTTCCGGCATCGCCAGGCCGACGCTGTCCGCCACGTCGCTCATCAGCACGCCGGCGCCACCCGAGACGGTGATCACGCCGAGCGTGTTGCGCGCGGGATAGATCTTGCGGGTTGCGGTGTGCGCGATGTCCAGCATCTCCTCCGAGTTGCGCGCGCGTACCACGCCGAATTCCGCCATCACCGCTTCGGTCACCGCATCGTCGCCGGCGATCGACGCCGTGTGCGACTTCGCCGCCTTGGTGCCGAGCTCGCTGCGACCGACCTTCTGCATGACGATCGGCTTCTTCGCCGCACGAGCCGCCTCGAACGCGGCGATCAGTCCGGCCGATTCGCGAATCCCTTCCGCGTACACCGCGATCACGTCCACTTCCGGATTTTCCGCGAGCCAGCCGATGCACTCGCCAACCGTCACGTCGCCTTCGTTGCCGGTCATGATGCACAGCGACGCGCCGATGCCGCGATTGCGCGCCAGCGTATAGAGATGCGTGCCATAGGCGCCGGATTGCGAAGCGATGCCGATGCGCCCCGGAACCGGCCAGCCGCTGTCGAATGATGAGGAGAACGTTGCGTAATAGGCCGTGCGTGCATCGAACACGCCAAGGCAGTTCGGTCCGAGGATGCGCATGCCGTGCTGGCGCGCCACCGCGACCATGCGGTCCTGTGCAGCCTCTCCCGCTTCGTCCATTTCGGCGAACCCGGCGGTGAACATCACCACCGCCTTGACGCCACGCTCCGCCAGATCGGTCACCGACTTCTCGGCAATCTCGGCCGCGATCGCAACGATGGCAACGTCCGGCGCTTCGGGCAGATCGGCAACCGTGGGGTATGCCTTGAGCCCCTGTACCTCCGCTCGGTTCGGATTGATCGGATACAGTGCGCCCTGGTAGCCCTGCGCCTTCATGTAGGCGATGGGCCGGCCACTGATGCGGGTGGGGTCGCTAGAGGCACCCAACACGGCAACCGAGCGTGGCGCAAACAGAGGCGTGAGGCTGGCAAATCTGGACTCAGGCATGATCTTCGACATTCCCCAGTGAGACGATTTGCGGGCTTCTGCTGTCCCGTTGCGGTCAGTTTGACGCCGGGAACCGGTTGCGGCAAGGCAGCGCGGGATGATCACACTGACGCTCAGCCATTTCCTGGGACCGGCCAGCTTTTTCGAAGTGGATTTTGCGCGGCCTTGGGCCATGGAACTGGCCGCGTACACCGCCGGCCAAGTGACGGTGGAAATCCACAACGCAGGCTCACCGTTCGGCGACGTAACAAAACAGGCCGCCCAGGTGAAGGATGGCACGATCGACATTGCGCTGGGTTTGCGCGGCGCCGAGGGCGACCGCTTCCCACGCAGCGCCATCGTGGAACTGCCGTTCGTCGTGCATGATGCGCAGAGCGGATCGCGCGCGCTATGGCAGCTATACCAGGATGGCGGGCTGGGGAGCGAGTATCAGGGCTACAAGCTGCTGGCCTTGTTCGTGCACAACCCTGGCCTGATCCACACGGCGGCGAAACGTATCGTCGGCCCGACGGACCTGAAGGGCATACGGTTGCGGGCGCCGAACTCGACGGTCGCATCGCTACTGGAATCGATTGGCGCGATCCCGGTGGTCCTTCAGGTCAACGACGTCATGCCGGCGGTGAAGGACGGCATGATCGACGGCATCGTCACCAACTGGGGCAATCCGCTGCCTGGCTTCAACGACTACATGAAGTTCCACACCAACGTCGCATTCTACAGCGCTGCGTTCTTCGTGGTGATGAGCAAACGGACATTCGAGGACCTGCCCGCCGACATTCGTGCGGCGATCGACCGGTTATCAAACGAAGCCTTGGTCACGCGCTTCGGTCAGCTTTGGAACGGATGGGACAGGCCGGTGCGCGACGGCGCCGTGCGTGCCGGCCACGAGATCACCGTTCCCGATGCGACGATGCTCAATCAGTGGCGTGCGGCGCTGCGTCCAGCGACCGACCGCACTCTCGACGCCCTGATTGCCGCCGGCTTCACCGAAGCCCGTGCGGCCTATGGAAGGCTGAGCCGCGCCTGACGGCGCCAATCCCCGCCAGGCCGATCAGCATTAGCGCCCAGCTTGCAGGCTCGGGAACGGGCGATGCCACGAATGCCTGCGTGTTGCCGTTCGCATCGATGTAATCACCGGATATCTGACCCAGATTGTTGATCCCATACAGGATGGTATCCAACGCACCGGGAACATTGATCGGGGTGAAGGCACCGGCATTGTCGATGAAGCCCGGTCCGGTCGCGTAGCCGTCGTTCGAGGCGCCTCCGACGATGGCTCCCTTGTCGTTGATACCCTCGGCACAGGTATTTGCTTCGCCCGGCATGGCGATGGCGCTGTTTACGCCGCCCACGTTGAGAAAGCTGTCGCACTGGAAAACGTTCGACGCGGCGGGTGCCGAGTTCAGGACGATCTCGCCCGCGTCGTTGATCCCGGTGGCGTAGCTGGAGTTGGCCGGGTAGGGATCCCCGTCCACGGTTGTGTAGATACCGCCGGAATCGACGTATCCCTGTTGAACCGGCGTGCCCACAGTCCCGACGAACTTCCCATTGTTGCTGATACCAATCGGATACGTGTAGTTGCTGCCGAACGCATTGACACTGCCGAAGCTGCCCCCGGCATAGGAGAAACCTTGCCAGATGCCGCCAGGCGGATGGTACCAGCCGACGATCTCACCGCTGTTGTTGATGCCGAACGCCTCGGTGCTGAGCGGCGCCGATCCCGGAGCGGCGGGAATCGCGGTGTAGCCGTGACTGTGCATGTTATAAACGTCATCGATGTCGGTGAAATCGAACGACACGCTCGGAGCGGTGGTGCTGACCAGCACCTGCCCATTGTCGTTGATACCGACCGCAAAAGCGAAGTCACCGGGCGGCGTACCAGGTGGCGTGATGGTGGTGAAACTATAGGTTGTGGCGCGCGCGGGCGCGACTGCGGCAAGCAACACGCCGGCAGCCACCAGTGCGATTGGCCCAAGCTTGAACATGCAGGCAGTCCCCTTCCGTCGTTGCGGTCGCAGCCGGAACCTGGCGGACCACCTATGTCAGCAATTAACATGACCGTTTCGGACAACCAACGCTGTGGGCTGGCTCACAGTTGTCGCAATTTCAACGGCCGCGAAACCACCAATGCGCGCCGGGAATGATCATGCACGTGCGACGTGCAGCCGCGGCCACGGAGTGCCGGCCGTCCGACTTCGCTGACTACAACTGCGATTCCGGTGACAGCACCATGCAGCTCCCGTGGCCATGCGCAAGCCGTTCGCAGGCCTGCACGGCAGCTTCACGCGATAACCCGATAAGCCGCGCGCGATACAGCAGGCCATGCTGCTCGTGCACGCCGCTGACGACGACGTGCGAGACCGCCAGTTCCGTTGCGGCGCGCTCGCGCGCGGTGGCGATCGCGGACCGCGCCAGACCTTCATTGGAATACGCGCCGACCTGGATCGCCCATGCGCCGGTCAGCGATCCACCATGCCGCATCGGCAACGGCTCGGCCACCGCCTGCTGGATCAGCCGGAACCCACCACGCGGCGGCAGCGGTGGCGGCAGCACCATGGCGTATTGTTGCGCCGCCGGCTGGAACGTCGGACGCGGCGGCTCGGGGAGTTGTGCAAAGCGAACCGGTTCGCGCATCGGCTCGCGACCGCCATTGCCACGGTTGCTCGCCAACTGGATTGCGCGGCCGTAGCGCGGCCCAGGTGGGATATCGATCGGCAATGCATTCATTGCGTAGTCTTCGGCCGGCGAGCGATTGACCGGACTGGTGCCGACGATGTTGGGGCCGATCATCGCCACGTAGCGCCGCGTCTCATCCGGCAGCGGCCGGTTGTTGCTCAGATAGTCGTCGAGCCGGCGCGGTCCCGCGTTGTAGGCGGCGAGGAATCCCGGCGAGCCGTAAATGTCATACATCTCGCGCAGGTAGGCGGTACCGGCCATGATGTTATCATGCGGGTCGAACGGGTCGTCGCCGAGATTGTATTGGGCACGCAGATCCTCATAGGTGTCCGGCATCACCTGCATGAGGCCCATTGCGCCGGCGCCGGAGGTGATCAACTGACCGTTGAGGTATTCGTTGCCCCCCGAACTCGACCCGCATCACTGAACGGATCCAGAGTTCCGGCACGTCGTACCGCTTGGACGCCTCGCTGATATACGGACCCCACGGATCCTCAGGCGGGCCGGGCGGGTGGTAGTTGCCCCGGGCGTGTGCGATATAGCGCGCCGCCTCCTGCGAAGCCATCGGTACTGGGCCCCTGGCTGGCGCAGGCAGCCAGCATGGCGAGCAGGGTGCAGCAACAGGCTGCCCGGAACAGGGCGACATGCGACATGGATGGGGTGTCGGAATGGCTGGGGCGGGTCATCCGAAGCAAAACCTCCGTCGTCGTGGCGCGGCCGCAAATGGCCGGAGGGCACGACGGCCGGACGGCCGTCGCTCAGGTAACTAGACAGGAATCGTCCTTAAGCCCTTATCCCAGATTGCAGTTCCAGGCAAGATCATCTCGATAGGCGGGTTAGCATTTCCGGTAACCACGCCGGCGGCGAAACGGCTGGCAGCTTTGCAATGGCGCTTCGTTTCAATCGGCCCCGCGCGCTACATTGTTGCGGGCAACCGGCGAGGATGGGGGGAACGTTGCGGCTTTTGCTGTTGTGCGCGTGCCTGCTTGCCCTGGTCGGTATCGCGGGATGTGCATCGATCAATACTGTTGCTGCCGGTTCGCCAGCAAAGGTCGCGCCACCTGCCGTCGCTCGCGCGGGCACAATTCTGTCCATGCGTCAGGTGACCAGGGAGAAGGTTCCGCCACAGTGGGGCGCGGTGCTTCTGGCGGACGCCAGCGCATCGAATATCGCCAACGACAGCAGCAAGACGCAGGCCAAGCAATTGCCGTTGGAGGAATTCATTGTGCGCACTGATGACGGCGCAATCCTCTCGGTCGTGCAAACCAACGAGGCTGGCTTTCATGTCGGTGATCGGGTGATCATCCTGCGCGGCGAACAGGCACGCTTGGCCCGGCCAGGTTGACAGGCGGCCGTGGTAGCTCGACGAAGGTTGCCATCTACGACACGAAGGGATTTGCCATGCTGATCCGTGTGCTGACGATGCGGGTGGTGCCGGAACGGCGCGATGACTGGTTGCGCTTCACCCACGATGTCGGGTTTCCCGGCATGCGTCGGCAGTCCGGATGTCGTGGCATCTGGCGTCTGCACAAGCATGGCGCCGAATGCGAGTACCATGTGGTGACGCTGTGGGACAGCCTGGCCGATCTCGATCGGTTCCGTGGCAGCGAAGCAATGCGCGAGTTGACCGCGGCGGCTGCCGATTTGACCGTGCCGCCCAATGCCGAGATGCTGTTTGATCTGGTAGAGGAATGATAGGCGATGGCGATTTTGCCGCTTTCGGATCTCGTGGTGCTTGAATTCAGCCATACCGTGATGGGGCCATCGTGCGGCGTCGTGCTCGCTGACCTTGGCGCCGACGTGATTCGTGTTGAGCCAGCGCCCGATGGCGACCGCACGCGCCGGCTGCATGGTTTCGCGACCGGGTTCTTTGCGTATTTCAATCGCAACAAGCGTTGCATCTGCATCGACGTGAAATCGCCCGAGGGCCTGGCGGTGGCACAGGACCTGGTGCGCAAGGCCGATGTGCTGATCGAGAATTTCGGGCCTGGCACGATGGACCGGCTAGGGCTTGGCTGGGATGCGGTGCACGCGCTGAATCCGCGGCTGGTTTATTGCGCGCTGAAGGGGTTTCTGCCCGGTCCGTACGAGCATCGTCCGTCGCTCGACGAAATTGCTCAGTACATGACCGGCCTGGCGTACATGACCGGTCCGCCCGGCCAGCCGCTGCGTGCCGGGTCATCGGTGATCGACATCATGGGCGGCGTGATGGGTTCGCTGGCAATCCTCGCGGCGTTGCGGCAACGTGACAAGGACGGAGTGGGGCGCCGCATCGTCAGCGCGCTGTACGAATCGTCCGCGTTTCTGGTGGGACAGCACATGGCGGGCGAGGCCGCGACCGGCACGCCATCGCCGCCAATGCCCGCGCGCAGCGGCGCCTGGGGTATCTACGAAACATTCCCCACGCTGAACGGCGAGAAACTGTTCATCGGCATTACGTCGGACAATCATTGGCGCGCATTCTGCGCGGAATTCGATCGCGCCGATCTGTTGGCGGACGAACGCTTCACCAGTAATGCGGATCGCGTGCGGAACCGCCCGGCGCTGCGTGAAATCGTCGCGGCGATCGTGCGCGAACACGCGATCGCCGATCTGGAGCGCATCATGGACGCGGCGAATATTCCGTTCTCGCCGGTGCGCACGCCGTCCGATCTGTTCGTCGATCCGCAGCTTAATGCGTTCGGCCGGGCACTGGCGGTGCGGATGCCAAAGGGCAATGTGGCGAACCTGCCCGGCCTGCCGTTCTGCATCGACGACGAGGCACCAGCGTTGCGGATGCAGCCGCCAGGCGCGGGCGAGCACACCGATGCGATCCTGTCGGCGTTGGGTTATTCGGTGGAGCGCATTGCGGCGTTGCGAAAGACGGATGCGATAAGCTGAACGATGCAGGATCAGGGCTCCGCCCTGAAACCCGCCAGGAGGCTTTGCCTCCTGGACCTCCAGCAAAGGCAGACGCCTTTGCAATCCAATCTTTTTCGACCGGTGGGGGTGGGGGATGGCTGAGCCTGGCATTGGCCAGGCTCAGCCATCCCCCACCCCCACCGGTCGAAAGTGAAAGGTTCCAAGGGCGTCGCCCTTGGCGGGAGCCCAGAGGGCAGCGCCCTCTGGTGGGGCTCGGGGCGAAGCCCCGATTGTTACTTCACCACCACCTGTCCATGCATGAACGGGTGCAGGCCGCAGATGTAATCGTACGTCCCCGCCTTGTCGAACGTATAGGCGAACGTATCGTGTGTATCCAACGGATGCGAACGGACGTTCAGCGATTGCACAACGATGCTGTGCGGGATGTCGTCCTGATTCATCCACGTCACTGTGGTGCCTACAGGAACCGTCAGAGGCTTCGGCGAAAAGGTGAAATTATCGATCCCCACTTTCGCGTCCGTCGCCGCCATCAGAGCCGGCGCGGTAATCAGCACCACCACGCCAACCGCCGCCGCACGGCGCAGCAGGAACCGCCGGGCGGAACCGCCCGGTTGCTTCATCGTCATCGTGGCGTTCCTTTCAGCTTGCCAGTGGCGTATCGACGATGGCGAGTGGCGCGTTGGCGGACACCAGGCTGACGCGCGCGATGCCAAGATGCTGCTTCAGCTCGCCTGCCGGAACCAACATCGGCCCGGGGCTTTTCGCTGTGCCGGGTGCCGGCTGCGGAAACGCGGTGGAACATACCGTGTGGAACGCCACGTGCCCTTCCACCTTCTGCATGACCTGGTGGATGTGGCCATTCAGCACGGTGACCGAGCCGAACTTCTTCAGATAGCTCAATGCCTGCGCGCCGTCGCTGGTTCCCCAGCCCCAGTCGGCGTACACCAGCCAGAGCGGCACGTGCGCGAACACCACGACCGGTGTGCTCGCGGTCAGGTGCTTCACGTCATCCTCCAGCCACTCGAGTTGCTCGTTGCCGAGATCGCCGAGCCCGTTGCCCTTCAGGTTCACCACGTTCACCAGGCCGATGAAGTGGATGCCGCCGTCGTTGAAGCTGTACCAGCCGTCGCCCTTGCTGCCCTTGCCGAAGCGGTTGAGGTAGCTCTTGCCGTCTTCCTCCAGGATGTCGTGCTCGCCGGGCACGGTGTGCAGCGTGAGCTTCGTGCCGCCAATAAGCTGTGCCGCCGTGTCGAACTGCGCCGGCTTGGAAAGATGCGTGATGTCGCCGGTATGAATCATGAATGCCGGCTGCTTCGGCATCGCCGTGATGTCACCCAGTGCATCCTGCAGTGTCGCCGTCACATCGGGATTCTCCGGCCTGTCTGAACCCAAGATGGCTGTCGCTGATCTGCACAAACGAGAAGCCGTTGGTCGCCGCCTCGGCACTGCCGATCAGGCGCGAGCGCGGCACGCCGCCCGCAACGGTCCAGACCATGGCGGTACCGGCCCAGGCCATGCATTTCAGGAAGCCGCGGCGTTGCATGTCGCCCGGCCCGGTGATGGAATCGCTGCTCATCGGATAACTCCCGCTGCTCTGGGGTCCGCCCTTCGGCCCCGGCTACGGGCTTTACCGATTGTGCATCCGGGTTATTCCCTGATGCGTGCGGGAATAAGTTGGCGCCAAGCCGGGTATGGAACGCGGCAGCCGCAGTCAGGACCAAGGCCTTGCCCCACGACGATCGACGCAGACGCTTCGAGTTGCTCGCATTGCCGCATCTCGATGCCGCCTACAACCTTGCCCGCTGGCTGGCGGGCAACACGACCGATGCCGAGGACGTGGTGCAGGACGCGTACCTGCGAGCGTTCCGCTATTTCGACGCGTTTCAGGGAGGCAACTTTCGCGTGTGGCTGCTGACCATCGTCCGCAACGCCTTCATCACCTGGGTGAAGGAGAACCGATCGAGTCGCATGTTGTTCGTGCCCGAGACGCCGATCGCGGAGACCGCTGACACCGAAGAAACCATGTGGGGCAACCGGCCGCGCGATCCCGAGGCGCTGCTGCTGGAAAGCATCGACAGCCAGACACTGAGCCGGCTGATGGAGCAACTGCCGGCGGAATATCGCGAGGTGCTGCTGCTGCGCGAGGTGGAGGACCTTGCCTACAAGGAGATTGCCGAGGTGACAGGCGTGCCGCTCGGTACGGTGATGTCGCGCCTGTCACGCGCGCGGCTCAGCTTGCGAAAGCTGTGGCTGGCACAGGCGGAAGCGGAGAACGCGCATGGAGTGTGATCGCGCCGTTGTGTTGTTGCCGCCACTGATCGATGGCGCGTTGAGGCCGGTCGCACGATTGCGCGTCAATCGCCACATCGCGGGCTGTGCCGCCTGCGCCGGCAAGCTGGAGGAGTTGCGCGCCATGCAGGCGGCGATCCGCACGAACCTGCCTTATCATCGCGCCCCGCCGGGCCTGGCCGCGCGCATCGGCGCCGCCCTGCCGCGCGAGATGCCGCCGCGTCAGTCACGGCCGTGGTTCCGCATGCCGGCATTCGGCATGGCCGGGACCGGACTTGCTGGTGCGCTCGCCGGAGTGGCACTGACCGTGCTGGTGCTGGGCAGCGGGTCAGGCGGCGGCAGCGATGCGCTGCAGGGGGTGATCGGCAGCCACATCCGTTCGTTGCAGGCCGATCATCTGACCGACGTGCTGACCAGCGACCAGCACACGGTGAAGCCCTGGCTGTCGGCGCGGCTCGATGTGTCGCCGCAGGTGCTCGAACTGAAGGATGAGGGGTTTCCGCTGGTCGGTGGCCGGATGGACTATGTCGATGGACACCCAGCGGCGGTGGTGGTGTATCGGCATGCGAAGCATGTGATCAACCTGTTCGCATGGGCATCGCCTGGCAAGGGCGATGAACCGTTGCACACCGAGGCGCAACAGGGATTCAACGTTGTTGCCTGGCGGCGCGATGGGATCACGTATTACGCGGTATCCGATGTCGAGGCCGACCAGTTGTCGGCGTTTGCGCATCTGGTGTCCAAGGGGGGGTGATGCGTCCGCCTGGAGCGCAGCCCTGTCGGCCCCTGTCATTGCGAGGAGCACAGCGACGAAGCAATCTCCGGGGCGTTTGACACCATGAGGCCTCTTCGCCGCTCCACCCCTCGCAATGACGATACGCCCGTGGCTACATCATCCGATCTTCCGGCGGCACCAGATAACGCGGCGTCTCGCCCGCCAGCGCACGCTTGATATTGGCGATCGCACGCTGCAGCCCCACGGCGCCAGTCCCCGAAATCGCCGCCGCGGAGTTGTGCGGTGAGCCGATCACGTTCGGCAACGTCATGAATGGCTGATCCATACGGAACGTCCCGTGCCGGATCGGCTCGATCCACCACGCATCGATGCACGCGGTGAACTTCGGATACGCCACCAGCCGTTGGTACAGCGCGCGTTCATCCACGATCTCGCCACGTGCGACATTCACCAGGATCGCATCGTCCTTCATCCGCGCGAGCTGCGCTGCACCGATCATCCCCAACGTCGCCGGCGTCAGCGGCGTGCAGATCACCAGCAGGTCCGACGCCTCCAGCAACGTATCGAGCTGATCCGGTGTGCCGATCCAATCGGTCGGCTCATCGCTGTAGCCGCGGCGGTTGATCGCATGAACGCGCATGCCGACCCCGCGTGCCAGCCTGGCGGTCGCGATGCCGATGCCGCCGAACCCCAGGATGCCGCACACGCCGCCGGCCAGCATGCGGTTCCGCGCGAACTGATTGAACTCGCCGCGCGCCAATGCCGCGTGTTCCACCAGCAGCCGCTTGGCGCCGGCCAGTGCCATCGCCAGCGCGTGCTCCGCCATCGGTTCGGCGTAGGCCCCGCCGTTGGTCGCCACCAGCACGCCCGCGGGCATCTCCGCGAGCGGCACGAAGTCGATGCCGGCATTGATGAACTGCACCAGACGCACGTCCTTCAGCAGCGCGATCTCGCCCTGGCGCAGTTCCCTTGTCGTGCGCGCCAACAATGCGTCTGCCGTGCGCAGAGCGTCGACGCGTCCCGCATCATCGAGATCAGTCAGGTAAATTGTCTGCGCCGTTCCGCCCAGCGCATCGTTGACGATCTGCCTGCCATTCCCCTCAAGGTCGTAGACCACCACCAGCGTAGGCATCTGTGTAAATCCTCGGTGTTGCGGCTGGATTTGTCATGGCGAGCAGGCGGCGGGCAACGAGATGCTAAAACCATGAGGCTTTGTCAACAACATTGCGCAACGGCTTGCCGTCCAGGAAGGCGCGGCAGTTGTCGATCATGATCTGGTAGCGACGATCGTCCAGGTACGGCCCATAGCCTGCCATGTGCGGCGTCATCAGCACGTTCGGCATGGTCCACAGCGGATGGTCGGCGGGCAGCGGCTCCTGTTCGTAAACATCCAGTGCTGCACCGGCAATTTCCCCGGCATTCAGCGCCGCCACCAGATCATCCAGCTTCGTCGTCATGCCGCGGCCGATGTTGATGAAGAACGCACTGCGCTTCATGCGCTGAAAGCGTGCGCGATGCATGAATCCCTCGGTCGCCGGCGTGTGCGGCACTGTCAGGATGACGAAGTCCGCGCGCGGCAGCAGCGTGTCCAGCGCATCCGGCTTGTGCAGCTCAGCCACGCCAGGCGGTGCCGCAGCCCGACGCGCATCGGTCGCCAGCACCGTTGTGCCGAACGCAGCAAGCAGCCGGGCGGTCTCCGCGCCGATGCCGCCGACGCCGACGATCAGCGCGGTGGCTTCCGGCAGATGCACGACGCCGCGGTTCTCGCCCGGCTTCTTCCATTCGCGCCGGAGCTGCTGCGGTATATACACCTGTAGCCCGCGCGCAAACGCCAGCACGAAGGCCATGATGTGCGCACTGATATGGTCGTTGAAGATCTCGCGGAAGTTGGTGACCGTCAGCGGATGCGCGGCCATCTCCGGATAGTAGTATCCGGCCGCCGGCGCTGCCTGCGGAGCCTGCAACCAGCGCAGCCGACGCGCCTTCGCCAGCAACTCGCGCGGCAACCAGCCGAACGCCGCCTCCGCGTCGACGATCTCGCGTTCCGCCGCCGCCTGGTCTTCCGCGATCACCACGCGCACCTCGGGCATCGCCTCGGTGAGCCGCCTGCCCCAACCGCGGGCGGTATCTGTCTGCGGCGGCAGCATGACGAACTTGAATGTGTTCGCACCCGACATGACGATGCCTCCCTGAGTTGCCATGCGGCGCTACTGTTGGCGGTGCGCGCGCGGGAAGGCAATACTGCCCGCGACGGCAGGGGTGACGAAGCATGAAAGCTGTAGTGTGCGAGGCGTTCGGCGGACCAGAGGTATTGGCGCTGCGCGACGTGCCTGATCCGCCGCCACCTGGATCAGGCGAATTACAGGTCCGCGTCGAGGCGCGCGGCGTGCAATATGTCGATGTGCTGATGCTGGCTGGCAAATACCAGTTCCGTCCGGAACCACCATTCATTCCGGGCAGCGAGGCCGCCGGCACGGTCGTTTCGGTCGGTTCGGGCGTGACGCAGTTCCACATCGGCGACAAAGTGATGAGCCGCCACACTCTCGGCGCCTGCGCCGAATTCGGCAACGCAAAGGCGGCATTATGCGATCTCGTGCCGGCGGGCATGAGTCTGGAGGCGGCAGGTGTGTTCCGCGGCGCGTACGGCACCGCGTACCATGCACTGTTGCAGCGCGGGCGGATGAAGGCCGGCGAGTGGGTGCTGGTGCACGGCGCAGCCGGCGGCATCGGCATAGCGGCGATCCAGGTGGCGAAACTGTTCGGCGCCAGGGTGATCGCCACAGCCAGCACCGAGGAAAAGCGCAGTGCCTGCCTCGAGGAAGGCGCCGACCACGCAATCGATTACCAGGGCGGCTTCATCGACAAGGTGAAGGAGCTCACCGGCGGCCGAGGTGTCGACATTGCTTACGATCCGATCGGCGCGCAGGTGACGGACGAGTCGCTGCGCTGCCTCGCCTGGTGCGGACGGCTGCTGATCCTCGGTTTCCTCGGCGGTGGTCCGACCAATATCCGCAGCAACTATCTGCTGATCAAGGGCATCGACGCGATCGGTGTGCGCATCGGCGGTTTGAACGAAGCCGATCCGGAACTGGCGATCGCCAACATGAAGACGCTGACCGAGTTCGCCGGACAGGGTGCGCTGAAACCGCACATCTCGCATCGTTTTCCGTTGGCACAGGCAGCCGATGCGATGCAGGCGGTGATCGACCGCAAGGTGATCGGCAAGGCGGTGCTGGTGGGCTGAAAGTTTCGAACGGCGCCCTCCGTGACCGTCTCGGCGGCCTCCGTGCGAAACCTTGGCAGGTTGCCGCGGCCGCATTGTCGCCCTAGCCTGCGCATTCGCCCGCCAGTGGAGGAAACTCAAATGGACCGCACCGCATTCGAAGCAGAACTACAACGCGACGGCTACCAGGTCGTCCAGAACACCATGCAGCCCAACACGACAAATCCCGAGCACGCGCACGACTTCGACGCACGCCTGATGGTGGTTGCCGGTGAGATGACTATCGTCGTAGGCGACCAGCGCAACACCTACCAGGTGGGTGACACGTTCAGCATGACGCACGGCTGCCGGCACGCCGAGCATGCCGGCCCGAACGGCACGACCTACGTCGCCGGCCGCCGCACGCCCACGACCAACTGAGGACCAGCCCCATGCCAGAGCCAGGCCGCGCCTTGCCGCAACCCACGCCCGAAACGCAACATTTCTGGGACGGCACGCAAGCGGGTGAACTGCGGCTGCAACGCTGCGACGCGTGCAGCAAGGTGTATTTTCCGCCGCGGCCGTTCTGCCCCGGGTGCGCGTCGCGGGATGTGGCCATGTTCAAGGCCAGCGGCAAGGCGATCCTCGACAGCTACGTGATCCACCACCGCAAGGTTGCCGGTTTCGAGCCGCCCTACGCGATCGCCGTGGTGAAACTTGCCGAGGGTCCGCGCATGATGACCAACATTGTCGAATGCCCGCAGACGCCGGAGGCATTGCAGCTCGATATGCCGCTTGAAGTGGTGTTCGAGAAGCAGAACGACACCGTTACGCTGCCATTTTTCCGCCCGGCGAAGGGGTAAGGCCGATGCCGCACAACACAGTTGCCGTCGTCGGCGCCGCGGAAACCACCAAACTCGGCGTCATCCCCGACATGTCGCAGATCCAGTTGCACGCCGATGCGGCGCTGAACGCGATGGCCGATGCCGGACTGAAGCCAAAGGATATCGATGGCGTCGCCACTGCCGGCGAGACACCGGTGCAGATTGCCCACTATCTCGGCATCACGCCCACCTGGGTTGATGGCACGTCGGTCGGCGGCTGTTCCTTCATGATCCATGTCCGCCATGCTGCCGCGGCGATCGAGGCCGGATTGGCGAAGACCATCCTGGTCACGCACGGTGAAAGCGGCCGTTCCGGTATCGGTCGCGTTCCTCGACCGGTGCCGCCCTCCAGTCTGAACGGCCAGTTCGAACAGCCGTTTGGCCCGATGGGTCCGCCGAGCCTGTTTCCAATCCCGGTGCTGCGCTACATGAAGACCTACGGCGTGACGCACGAACAGTTGGCAATGGTGGCTGTCGTGCAACGCGAATGGGCGGCGAAGAACCCCCGCGCGACCTTCCGCAATCCGATCACCGTCGAGGACGTGCTGGGCTCGCGGATGATCGCCTATCCGTTGCGCCTGCTGCAATGCTGCCTGGTCACCGATGGCGGCGGCGCGCTGATTCTGACATCCGCTGATCGTGCCAGGGATTTTCCGACGAAGCCGGTGTACATCCTGGGCACCGGCGAAAGTGTCGAAACGCCCATGGTGAGCCAGATGGAAAGCTTCACCTCGTCGCGCGCATTCAGTGTTGCGGGCCCGACTGCGTTCCGCGAGGCAGGGATCACGCACAAGGATGTCGATCATCTGATGATCTATGACGCCTTCGCGCATCTGCCGCTGTACGGGCTGGAGGATCTGGGGTTCGTGCCGCGCGGCGAGGCGGGACGCTTCATCTCGGATCGCAACACCGCGCCGGGCGGCAAGCTGCCACTGAACACCAATGGCGGCGGCCTGTCGTATATGCACTCCGGCATGTATGGCATGTACGCGTTGCAGGAAAGCGTCCGGCAGATGCGTGGCATAGCACCAGCACAGATACCGGGCGCGAAGATTTCCGTCTGTCACGGTGTCGGCGGCATGTTCGCTGCATCGGGGACTATCATCTTCAGCAATCAGAAGCCGTGATCCAATGACAGACCATCTGTTCTCCGGTTTGAAGGTCATCGACTGCGCAAGCTGGATCGCCGGGCCGGCGGCCGCGACGATCATGTCGGATTTCGGCGCCGATGTGATCAAGATCGAGCCACCTGGAGTCGGCGATCCCTGGCGCGCGCGCAGCAGCAGCGGCGCACCGAACGACTACTACTGGCAGTTGACTGCGCGCAACAAACGCAGCCTGGCGCTCGATCTGAAACACGAAGCTGGCCTTGGCGTGTTGTACCGGCTGGTTGCTGACGCCGATGTGTTCGTCACCAACTTCCCGCTGCCTGTGCGCGATCGGTTGAAGCTGGCGCCCAGGGATTTGCTGCCACTGAACCGGCGGCTGATCTACGCGTCGTTCACCGCGTATGGTGAGGCGGGCGACGAAGCAGCGAAGACTGGCTTCGACTCCACCGCCTATTGGGCGCGCACCGGACTGATGGACGCTGTCCGCGCCGATCACGACACGCCACCGGCGCGGTCGGCTCCGGGCATGGGTGATCACCCCAGCGCGACCGGTCTATACGCCGCGATCGTTACTGCGCTGTACCGTCGTGAAAAGACCGGTCATGGCGGTTTGGTCAGTTCATCGTTGCTGGCGAATGGGCTGTGGGCCAACGGCTGCTTCGTGCAGACGCGGCTGTTCGGCGAACCAGTGCCGCATCGCCCGCCGCGCGAGCAGGCGCCGAACGCACTCGCCAACCACTATTGCTGCCGCGACGGACGTTGGTTCATCATGGCACTGTTCAACGAGGAGCGGCAGTTGCGTCCGTTGCTGGCCGCGATCGGCCGCGAGGAACTGGCGACCGATCCGCGCTTCGCCACCAAGGAAGCGCGCAAGCAGAGCGCGTCCGCGCTGGTGGCCGAACTGGATGCGGTGTTCGCCACGCGCGACATGGCGGAGTGGCGGCAGATTCTGGACGAGGTGGGCGTGACGTTCGGCGTGGTGGGCAAGACCGACGATGCAGTGAACGATGCGCAGATGCAGGCGATTGGAGCGCTCGTGCCGTTCGCCGATGGCAAGACGCTGACGGTGTCCAGTCCATTCGATCTGGCAGGTGAGGCGAAGGTCGCACCCCGGCGCGCACCATCGGTTGGCCAGCACAGCGAGGATGTGCTGCGCGAAGCCGGCTATTCGGCGACTGAGATCGGCCAATTACAGAAGTTGGGCGTGCTGGCCTGACGAAAAACGCCTCCTCTTCCCTCTCCAGCCACTTTGCTGGAGAGGGAAAGTGGAGGGTGACGTGCTTATATACCCCGCTCACGCCAGAATCCGAAAATCCTCGTGCGAGATGATGCGGAAGTTGTCTGTGACCTCATCGCAGTGGAGGCGCCAGTTCCTGGGCACCTCCTCTCGCAGGAACGTCAGGATCGCGCCGCTGAAGTCTCGGAAGGTTTCATGACACGTGTTGTGGGTGATGTGCTTGTGCATCAAGCCCCAGAGTTGTTCGATCGGGTCGAGATGCGGGCAGTAGGTCGGGATGAAGTGGAGCCTGATCCGGCAACCCGGCCGCGCCAACCAAGCCTGCACCAACTTCGCGTGGTGGTACCTGGCGTTGTCCAGGAACAGATGAATCACCCGCTTGCGCGGGTACATGCTCAGCAGCGCGATCATCAGTCTGATCGTGCTGGCTGCATCAACCGTCTCCACCTCCAGCATCTGGGTGTGGCCGGTCTCCAGGTTGATCGCGCCATGAATGTTCAGGCGTTGCCGCCCGCTGGTCTGCGCCACCGCGATCGGCGTGTCCTTCGGCGCCCAGCATCCCACCGGCCGTACCGCATGCGTCGGATGCACCGCGTCGGCGAACAACACCACCTCATCCGCGTCCAGGCGGTTCAGCAACTCCTCATACGCCTTGATGAATGCAGCCTGTTTCTCTGGATCGAGCTTGCGCGACACCGTTTTTGGTTTGCGATGTTCCATGCCAAGGCGGTGCAACAGCGCGATCAGGCCAGACCGGCCCTGGTATTCGATGCCGCACTCCTTCTCGATCCAGGCGCCCACCTCGCGCGTGGTCCGCGGCAGCGTATCGCTGATCCAGGCCTTCAGCTTGTCCCGCTGCTCTTCGTTCAGGCGGCAGGCGCCGCCCTCATAGCCGAAGCTCGCCAGGCCCTCGATCCCGTCTTCCTGGTACAGCCGATACCAGCTGCGGATCGTGTCGTCGTCCAGCAACAGGACCGTCGCGATGGCTTCGCAGCTCATGCCGTCGTCCAGCAGCACCAGCGCATTGGCGCGCCGGGCCAAACGATGGGCGGCAGACCCGTCCCGAGCCAACACAATCAGGTCTTTGCGCGATTCGCCGTCCAGGAAGCCACGTCGGATCATGCGGACGGTAGAATCGCGTTCCGGCCGTTTGGCAAGGGGTATTTTCGCCTTCCCGGGGAGTCGCGGTATACTACGGGCGGCAGGTTCACGCCTGTCCCACTGCTGGTCATTCCGCGGCCGCCATCAGCGGCGGCGCCTCGATGTAGCCCAGGGCCAGCCGACGCCCGGTCTCACGCAGCAGCTTCTTGTCCAGCTCCGGGGTTTTTGCCGGCGGAACACGCACCACCGTGTCATTGCAGTAGGTGGGAATGACCCCGCCGCCATCGGGGAACAGGCCGACCGGCTCGCCCCCGGACTTGACCGCGCGGATCCCCTTGCGGAGCTGGTTGCGGAACATGGTGATGCCGCGATCGGTCGCACCGAGATGCTCGAGGCCATGCACGGCGACGGGGCGCTGCGAAACCTGCGCCTCGAAATCGCCAGGCTGGCGCTGGGCTGCTTCGTAGCTGTCGGCGCCAAGCTGGCCAGGCAGCATGATGCCGCGGTCGGCCCACCAGTCCGGCGTGGTGACACCGTCGGTCTCGCTGACATGGCGGAATTCGATCAGCATCGTGTTGGTGTCGTCGAGCGGCACGATCCAGCGGCTCATCATCGGGCCGCTGAACGGGTGCGCCTGCTGGCCGGTCTCCCAGATTGGCGCGACCTGCTGCAGCGTGGGCAGTACGTTCTCGACCATGCGCGCCCAGACGTTGTCGCCGACCCGGCGGGTCGCGACGTAGATGATGCCGACGGGTGTCTCGACAAAATCCAGTTCCGGCAGCACACCGAATTCGTCGGTGAACACCGCGCCGCTGACAATGGTGTGGAGAAACGCGGTGTGCACCGGATCCATGGTGTTTTCCAGGATCTGCAGCCAGTTGCACGGATAGAAATACTTCTGCCCGGGAATCATCCGATACCCGGGCCGGTTGAAGCTGTCGTAGATCGGAAAGGCCGGCATCTGATCGGGCGGGCCCATGTAGGCGAACACCATGCCGTACGCCTCGTGTACCGGATAGGCGCCGTGGCAGAGCTTGTCCTTGATCGTGCTGGTCGCCGGCTCGCCCGGCGTCTCCAGGATCGCGCCATCCACGTCGAACAGCCAGCCATGATAGCAGCAGCGGATTCCCTTCGCGCCGACCAGTCCGAATTCGAGCGAGGTACCGCGGTGCGGACAGTGGCGCTCGAGCAGACCGATCGCGCCGCTGCCATCGCGAAACACCACCAGCTCTTCGCCGAGAATCTTCAGCGCCAGCGGCAGGTCCTTCAGCTCGTCGGTGTAGCAGATCGGCTGCCAGAATCGGCGCATGTATTCGCCGCACGGCGTGTCCGGGCCGATATGGGTGAGCTCGGTATCCTCTTGCGGAACCTGTCGATGATGGTAACCGCTGTAACGAGACTTCAGGAACGGAGCCCTGGTCGCCATGGCAAGCTTCCCCTGTTCGCCGCTTCGTTGCCGAGTGTTTTGTTTCGGTCGATAGCAATTCCGTCTGCCGGAACGTGTACCCGCGGGATGGCCCGCGTCAAGATTTTCGCACAGCCCGAGCAGCCCATTCGGGGTAGTCGCGGACCATCCCGTCATTGCAGGCAACGCCGCGACGCGGCAAGCTCGACCGGAGTAGCCAAGCGGCCCGGGAGTGCCCTCGCCTCGGCAACGGCAGACTGTCGCTCCGCTCGGGCCAGGCACCATCGGTGCGCGCGGCCGGCCAAGGCGCGCGTGCGCGTAACCATAACCAGGCAAGGAGGAACCGCCATGCCATTCTATCAACGAGGCGACGTCCGCATTCACTACGAAGAGACCGGCTCGGGCTTCCCTGTGCTGTTTATCCCCGGCGGAGGTTTGAACTCGGACATCTCTTTCCTCACCGGCTTCGGGCCGTTCAACTGCATGGAGGAGTTCAAGGGCGAGTACCGCTGCATCACGTCGGACCTGCGCAACGCCGCGGGAGGAGAGTCATCCGGTCCGCTCGAGATCGACCGGCCGTGGGACGCCTACACCGATGACCAGCTCGGCCTGATGGATCACCTGGGCATCAAGGAGTTCATGGTGATGGGTTTCTGCATCGGCGGCCCGTTCATCTGGAACCTGTTGCGGCGGGCGCCCGAGCGCATCGTCGCCGCCGTGCTGGCGCAGCCCAGCGGGTTCCGTCCGGAACTGCCCGACCTGTTCTACCAGAACAACATCAAGGGCTGGGGTCCGGCGTTGTGCGCGCGCCGGCCGGACATCACGATGGCAATGGTCGATGCGTTCCTGAAGCGGATGTACGGCGCCAATCCCGACTTCGTGTTCACCGTGACGCGCGAGTTCGTGCGCGGGTGCCGGACGCCGGTACTGGTTCTGCCGGACGATGTCCCGGCGCATCCATACGCCGTGGCGATGGAGAGCGCTCGCCTCGCGCCGAACGCCGAAGTGAGCATCTATCCGTGGAAGGAGACCAAGGAGCAGATTGCCGAGGCGTTGCGCCACGTGCACAGGTTCCTCGGCGCGCACGCACCGGTGACGGCCGCCGAATAGGGCGGCCTGGGGATGGGCGGATCGGCGAAGGGTCGCGGATCCGCCCTGTCCAAGGCAGCGTAGTCGAATGGACACGGCGGCACGCGAACGGCCTGTTCCTTTACGTCTGCACGCCTCTGCGGACCGACCAGTCCGAGGTACCGCCTCGCGTCATGAGCCTGTCCGCGGCACGGCACTATCGGGACGAGATGCTGGCATACGCCCGCCGTCGGCAGGACCCTCGCGGGGTTTTTGATGCCGTGGCCAAATGCGGTTCACCGCACCAATGTGCCACGGTGCAACGCCTTGAACCTACCCGTAGCGCGGTGGGTTGAACGATCCGGTGCCTTCCGGTGCGCATTGGGCAGTCGCCGAGGAGGGTTTATCTAATGCGGCGTTGTCTGACAGTACTCGGTTGGGTGATCGTGGTCAGCGGGACTTTAGCGGTGTCGCGATGGCTCGGTTCGGGCGCCAGCATTCAAGATGAAGACCGCAAAGTGGAAGCGATCGCCGAAGCGACACTTAAAGATAGCCTCGACAATCCGGACGGAACGCAGTTTCGAAACACCATGGCATATGAGGGCGATTCAGCGAGCGAATGGTGGGTCTGCGGGTGGTTCATTGCGAAGAATGGCGATAGCAAGGATGTCGGATTAAGACGGTTTGTGGTTCACGTAATCCTGGGAGGTCGGCACGATCGGGGCGATACTTCGAGCAGCAAATCTGAATTGGTGATGAAGGACTCCAATGTCCCAAACCCAGCGTCATTCATCTGGGAGAGCCATTGCCTTTGACCGTACAGCCGCCTGACAACCAGAGGCGCCATTGCGGCACATCCGCTTTGGGGGTTTATTCGTTGGCCGTTCATGCCACTCAACGCCCCCAGGGACGTTCGTGCGCATTTTTCGGGAGGACAACAGCAATGACACAGCTTGGTGCAGGTAGCCACAGCTACGAGTTGATCCGCGATTTTCTTAAGCTCCCCAACGGAGAAAGGTTCGGCCTGGTCAGCCGGGTGGGAACCGACTCACAGGACCGCGTCTACGTATTCCAGCGCAAGGATCCACCCGTGGTGGTGTTCGACCGCGACGGGAAATACCTGGGCGCCTGGGGCGCCGGCGAGGTCACCGATCCCCACGGGCTGAAGATCGTCGATGATGTCGTCTACACCACCGATCGTTCTGATTCTGTCGCGAAGTCGTTCACTCTGGACGGCAAAGTCCTGCTGGAACTCGGCCAGCGCGGCGTGCATTCCGACACCGGCTGCACCGGCTCTCCCTGGCTGGCCGAACGCGCGGCGGGGCCATTCAATCATCCTACCGAGATGATCCCCCACCCCAACGGCGACATCTACGTGACCGACGGCTACCGCAACGCCCGTGTGCACCGATTCACGCGCGACGGCGCCCTCGTCACGTCGTGGGGCGCGCCGGGCCACGGACCGGGTGAATTCCATCTGCCGCACAGCATCGCGATCGACACTGACGGCAAGCTCTACGTCGCGGACCGCGCGAACAAGCGCATCCAGATATTCTCGCCCGACGGCGACTTCCTGGGCCAGTGGACCGGCATGGGTGGACCGAACGACATCACGCGCGCCAAGGACGGCACGTTCGTTATTGCCGAGCAGGAAGACGGCGACAAACCGGCGTATGTCTGCGTACGCGACGCTGAGGGAAATGTGCTCGCCCGTATGGAGAGCCGCCATGTCCACGGCGCCGGCGTCGACTCACGTGGCGATATCTACGCCGGATTGACGGTGGACCGCAGCGTGGACAAGTTCGTGCGAACCGGCTGAACGCCGGGCCGTCCGTCAGCCGAACGCCTGATCCCACGCCTCCGGCAGCATGGCGTAGCTGTCGCCGTGCTTCACCACGTGCGCGAATCCTGGGTAGTGCATGTGCATCCCGGCGACCAGTTGCCGGTCGGTCGCCACCATGTCCAGCACCCGCCGGCGCGTCGCTGCGGCGGCGTGCGGGTCGGTGTCGAACTCGATCGTCACCTCGGGGCGCGGTATCTGGATGTCCGGCACGTGCACGATGTCGCCCCAGATCAGCAGCGAGTCCTTGCCTGAGGAGATCATGTAGCCGCTATGGCCTGGCGTATGCCCGTGCAGCGGCACCGTGGTGACACCGGGAAACACCTCCTCGCTGCCTGAGAACCTGTGCATCACGTTATGATACGGCGCCATCTGCTCGCGCGCGCATTGGAAATACAGCTTCTTCGCCCGCTCGCTCGCCTTCGCCATCGCCGCATCGTCATGCCAGTGGCGCGGTTCGTTCTCGTGCACCACCAGTTCGGCATTCGGAAACAGCTTGCGGCCCGTCTTAGGATCGGTCAGCCCAGCCGAGTGGTCGGGATGCATGTGGGTCAGCAGCACCTTCTCGATGTCCGCCGGATCGATCCCCGCGGCCGCCAGGTTCTTTTGCAACTTGCCCGCGGTCGGCAGCAGATAGTCGCCGGATCCGGTTTCGATCAACGCAAGCCGCCCCGCCGAATGAATCGCGTAGCAGTTCACCGACGTCCGCCGACCCGGCCAGAATTTCTCGGTCAGCGCGCGCATGGCGTCGTCCGGCGCGATGTTCTGCAGCACGTCGACCGTGCCATCGAGATAGCCATCGGACAGCGCGGTCACCACGATGTCGCCGATGCGGCGGTGATACACGCCGGGGATCTGTTGGGTCGGCACCTGGACCATGGCGAAGTCTCCTGACCTTGCGACGCGGCCGCCACCCCGACCGGTCTGGGCGACGGTGTTCAGCGTCAGGTCAGCAGAACCCGATTCGTTTGATCAGGCAATCTGCCGCATCAGCGCCTTCCCTGCCGGCGCCGCCTGAACGCAGCTAACAGCCCCCTGGCCGTTGGCGGCGGCGAGGGCGCCGCCGGAGAGCCTCAGTGAGCGATGTAGCCGCCGTCGATCACAAGCTCCGCGCCGGTCACGAATGACGCTTCATCGGATGCGAGGAACAGCACGCCATACGCCACCTCGATCGGTTCACCCAGCCGGCGCAACGGGGTCTGCGCGATCTTTGCCTGGCGTCCCGCGGCGTTGGTCGCGTTCAGCATCGGCGGCATGTAACCCGGATGCACCGAGTTCACTCGCACGCCCTGAGGCCCATAGCGGCACGCGGCGGCCTTTGTGTAGTTTCGCACCGCCGCCTTGGACGCCGGATAGCCGGGATGGCTCTCCTCGCTGGCGACGATGCCCATGATCGACGAGATGTTGACGATGGACCCGCCGCCGGTCTTCGCCATCTCGGCCGCCGCAAGCTTGGTGCCGAGAAACACGCTGGTCGCGTTGATCGACAGCAGCTTCTGCCAGCCCTCCACGCCATCGGCATCACCAACCGAACTGCCACTAATGCCGGCATTGTTCACCAGAATGTCGAGTCGGCCATAGGCTGCGATCGTCTCGGCAATCAGCTTTTTCCAATCGGTCTCCGACGTCACGTCGGTACGAACGAAGCGCGCCTGTCGCTGGTTGGCGGCAATGTCCGCGGCGACGGCTTCACCTTCCTTCTGGAGCACATCGGCGATGACGACCTTGGCGCCTTCCTGCGCGAACAGCCGAGCTTCTGCTTCGCCCATGCCGTGAGCGCCGCCGGTGACGATCGCCACCTTGTCCTTGAGCCGCATTGTTCCCTCCCGCGGTGTACTGAGCGCAATTATCCGACATGGGAGGATTCTGATCCAGATGCAGCGTCGCCGATCGTCGGTCATCGGCAGTGGTCAGGGCGGTCTATTGGAGAGCAAAGACCCGCGGCGACTTCACAACCATGTCGTGGCCCTCAGGATGTTGCGGCACGCCGGCATAGATAATCGCTGTCGAGTACACGATATCGGTGGGCTGCTTGACGGCGTTGTGGCGCAGGGCTGTTCGATGCACTCAACTGAAGCACCAGTTCGCCAGGGCATTGAATCCAGCGAGAGCGGCGGCGTATCTGTCCTGACTGAAGGTGCTGGTTCGGTTTGAGCCGCCCGCGCTGATCGTCGCTCAGCTTCACGACGTACTTCTTTACGGCAGCTTGTTTCGTACTCACGATGCATCTCCGTCGTTACGGAGCCATCGATTCAGAGATCCACGCCAAAATCAACGACGTGGGGTACTAGTCGCACGAGACCTCAGCGACATCTACGTTGTGGACCTTGGCGGGGACGTTCAAGACAATGTCAAACTGTCAGGGTCCATGCACAATGTGTTCGGCATTCGGATTGGCGTGGCAATAAGCTTCCTTGTCGAACGCCACAACGCAACAGGGAGCCGCATTCACTATGAGCGGCGGCCCGAGTTTGAGGCGCGCGAGGAAAAGCTCACCGTCCTGCACACCGCGGCACTCTATAAGGCTGCACCTGACCTGATCAGGCCCGACGCCCACAGCAACCGGATCGATCTCAATACAAGCGACTCGATAGGGTTGTTGCCGCTGGTAGCAAAAGCTGCCCAAGGAGCGAAGTCGCGCGCCACTCTCCAGGAATATTTTCCTTGACTCCATTCCTCCTTCCATGTTCTAAGTTTGTTCATGCCTGCTCCACCACCCGCCGCCGTCCAACCCAACCACCCCGACCCCCATCAGGATCGGCCGTCCCCGACCGCCAACTCACCCAAAAACACCGCCCGCCTCCTCGTCCTCGTCCGCGCGCTGATCGATTACGGCAGACACCTCGCCGCCACGCTGCAAAAGCGCACCGCGGACACCAGCCGCGCCGACGTCACGCGCAACTTCTGCACCAACGACATCGCCAAGATCCTCGCCTGCATCACCCGCGGCCTGCTGCGCGCCGCCGCACTCGAAACCAGGCTGGCCACCCGCCCCGCGCACGAACCAGCCACGCCGGACGCCCTGACCGCCCCATCCCGCCGCGCACCCCGCGCCGCCCCATCCGTGGACCCCAGCGACACTCCAGCCGACCCACGCCTCGCTCGTCTGCCGACGCCCGCCGACATCGCGGCCCAGGTCCGCCGCCGCCCGATCGGCGCCGTCATCGCCGATATCTGTCGCGACCTCGGGATCATGCCGAGCAGCCCGCTGTGGCGGGAAATCTCCCTGCTCATCATCGCCAACGGCGGCAACCTCGCCACCCTCTACAGGGACATCAACGGGCGCGCCTTCATGTGGCAGAGCAGCCTGCACGCCGCTGAGCATCCTGGATGCCCGGCACTGATACTGCCAGTCGCGTTGAGGCCCTCCACCGGCCCGCCCTGACCCCACCCATCCACCGGGTCATCACCCACGGGGCCAGCAACGGCCGGTCCCGCCATCCTGATTCCACCGCCGGCACCGCGTCGGCATACCCAGGGAAACAAAAGGCCCAGGGCTTTGCCCCGGACCCCACCAAGAGGCTCCGCCTCTTGGAACTCCGCTAAGGGCATACCCTTAGAACCCATTCGTTTGGGACGGGGTGGGGGTGCTCCGATCGTCGTCTTCGCGGGGGGGGGATCGAGCACCCCCCACCCCGTCCCAAACGGATCGGACTTCAAAGGCTGCGCCTTTGGTCGGGGTCCAGGAGGCTTTGCCCCATAGGCGTTAAATTACTGCTTGACCCGGCGCGACTCGGCCTGATTCTGGGGGCGGATGCAGAACACAGCATCGATCCCGGCGGACCAGTTCGAGGCACTGCTGCGCCGGCTGCCGGCCGACCTCGATCTCGACAGTCTCGCCCGGCGGACCAAGGCAATCGAGCGCAAGCGCGAGATCGCCTCCGGCGCCACTCTGTTGCGCCTGTCACTGGCACGCGGCCCGGGCGGGCTGTCGCTGAGCCAGGCGGCAGCCTGGGCGACGATGCTGGCAGGCGTGCGGATCAGCGACCCAGGCGTGAAGTACCGGTTGGACAAGTCGGTCGAGTTCCTGGAAGCGGTGATGATGCGGCAACTGGCGGCGAAGGCGCCCGGTGCCGCGGTGCGCTGGCCAGGACGCATCCTGCGTGGCTGCGACGGCAGTTGCATCCGCGAGCGCGGCAGCGCGAGTGCCGATTGGCGGGTGCATGCGGTGTACGACCTGGGGCGCGGCGGTTTCTCGCACCTCGAGTTGACCGACAAGCACGGTGCCGAGGCGATCGACCGTGGCGCAGCGATCCCCGGCGAGATCCGCATTGGCGACCGCAATTTCGGTCGCGCCGCGAGTCTGCAACGCTTTCGCCAGCAGAGCGCCGGCCAGGCCGATTTCATCGTCCGGGTCGGCTGGAACGCGTTCAATCTACGCCGGCCGGATGGGCCGGATTTCGACCTGATCGGCCATCTCGGCACGCTGCCCGGCGACACGCTGGCGCACGAAGTGATGGTGCAAGCCAAGGTCGGCCCGCTGGACCCACCCCGGCCATTGCGCCTGATCATCCAGCGCAAGACCCCGGCGGCAACCGAGACGACACGCAAGAAGCTGCTGGCCGCGGCGTCGCGCAAGCAGAAGACGCTCGATCCGCGCAGCCTGATCGCGGCCGAATTCATGATCGTGGCGACCTCATTGCCGGCACAGCAGTATCCGCCCGACGAGGTGCTCGCGGTATACCGCCTGCGCTGGCAAATAGAGTTGGCGTTCAAGCGGTTGAAGTCCCTGTTGCACATCGATCGCTTGCCGACGCGCACCGAACGGGCGACGCGAAGTTGGCTCTACCCGCACCTTATCCTTGCCCTGTTGTGCGACGATCTCAGCCAGGAGTTCCTGGAATCTTCCCCCTGAGGCGTTGCTCGACGCGGCCTATGTCCCCTCGCTCTGGCGCGCGCAAAGCACCGCCTTGCTGGTGCTCGGTCTGGCGATCATCGGCCCGCTTACTCTCGATGCCCTGGCGCGCGCCGATCCGAACGTTCATCACCGGCTCGCTCACTCCCGACGAAAACGAAGACCGCACATCTGCTATCCGCTACAGCACTAATTTAACGCCTATGGGGCGAAGCCCCATGGTGGGGTGCGGGGCAAAGCCCCGCACCTCAGTCCGCCGCCCCACGAACCGGCTGCACCGCCACCGACCGCCGCCCGGTCAGATCATCGCCGGCATCGCGCGCCATCAGCAGGGCGATCGGGGCCGCGGCCAGCGTGAACAGCGCGACCACCAGGAACGCGTGGCTGAAATCGATCGGCTGCGGCACCGTGTGGCCGGTTGCCACCATCGAGATCTCGAGCGCCAGGGCGCCCGCCGAAATGCCGATCGTTGCGGCAAGCTGCTGGCAGGTGACATACAGGCTGGTCGCGGCACTCATGCGCGACCGCGGCACATCGCCGTATGCCAGCGTGTTGTAGGCGGTGAACTGTAACGACCGGAAGAAGCCGCCGATCAGCAAAGCACCATAGATCGCCGCCGCCGGCCAGGTCGGTCGGAACGCGGCGCACAGCGCGATCATCCCGGCCGACAGCAGCCCGTTCCACACCAGCGTATCGCGGAACCCGAACAGCCGCAGCGCAGTCTGCGTCGCCGGCTTCATCACCAGCGCGCCGGCCGAACTGGCGAAGGTGATCAGGCCGCTCTGCACCGCCGAATCGCCGAAGCCCACCTGGAACATCAGCGGCAGCAGGAACGGGATGGCGCCGATGCCGGTGCGGAACAGCATCATCGCCGACAGCGCGACGCCGAAGCATGGCAGCCGCATCAGCGACAGATCGAGCAGCGGTGACGGATGCCGCCGCGCGTGCAGCAGGTAGCCGGCGACAGCGACCAGCCCGACGCCGATCATCGCCATGGTCAGGCCGCGCGGCACCACGCCGCGACCGGCTGTCTCCAGCCCGAACATCAGCCCGGACAGCGCGATACCGCACAACAGCAGCCCGAACGCGTCGAACCGTCCGCGTGGCAGCTCGCGCACGTCCTCGACGAACAGGCTCACCAGGACGATGCCGAGTACGCCGATCGGCACGTTGATGTCGAAGATCCAGCGCCAGGAGAAATACGTGACGATGAAGCCGCCGACCGGCGGTCCCATCACCGGACCCAGCAGCGCCGGCACGGTCAGCCAGGCCATCGCCGCGACCAGCTCCTGCTTGGCGGCGGTGCGCAGCAGCACCAGCCGTCCCACCGGCACCATCATCGCGCCGCCAATGCCCTGCAGCACGCGCGACACCACCAGGAACCACAGCGTATCGGCCCGCCCGCACAGCACCGATCCGATGGTGAACACGGCGATCGCGGCGCGGAATATCGTGCGCGTGCCGTAACGGTCCGCCACCCAGCCGCTGGCCGGGATAAACACCGCCAGACTGAGCAGGTAGGAGGTCAGCGCCACATTCATGTGCACCGGATCGGCGCCAAACGCCTTCGCCATGGTCGGCAGCGCGGTCGCGATCACAGTGGAATCCAGGTTCTGCATGAACATCGCGCATGCGACGATCATTGCGGTCAGTCGGGTGCGGTTGCTGGTGCGAAGCCGAGGTCTGGGGGAGGTCGCGGGGGAGTCGCTCATCGCTCGGAGGTCAGTAGCATCGCACCCAACGTCTGACCATCGGCGCCGGCCGCCGGGCAGCATCCCGATTGTCGCGGCAACCACCGTCTGCGACAGTGCGGCAGCCCCACGGATCCAGGGAAACCCGCTGTGCCCGACGAACAGTCGACAAGGCGACACGTGCGCAGGATCCCGGGATATTGCGCGTTGTGCCGGGCGCGGTGCGGCTGCATTTCCGTGGTCGACAGCGGCCGGCTGGTCGCGGTTGAGCCCAATCCGGACCATCCCACCGGCGCGGCTCTGTGCGCCAAGGGACGATCGGCTCCCGATCTGGTCTACAGTTCCGACCGCCTGCTGTACCCGATGCGGCGGACGCGGCCGAAGGGTGACCCCGACCCGGGATGGCAGCGCATCGGCTGGAATGAGGCGCTGGACACGGCGGCACGCGAGATCGGCCGACTGAGGGACCGCTTCGGCCCGGAAGGCGTCGCATTCAGCGTGACCACCCCGAGCGCGACCGCGTTGTCGGATGCGATTCCGTGGATCGAGCGGCTGATCAATGCATTCGACAGCCCGAACTGGTGCTACGCCACCGAACTGTGCAACTGGCACAAGGACTACGCGCGCAAGTTCACCTTCGGTGTTGGCGTCACCGCGCCCGATTTCGAGCGCACCGGCTGTCTGCTGCTTTGGGGGCACAATCCCAGCTCGTCCTGGCTGACCCATGCCGCAGGCGCGCTTGCCGCCAAGGCACGGGGGGCGCGAATTGTCGTGGTGGACCCGCGGCCGGCTGGCCTCGCCAACAAGGCCGACCTCTGGTTGCGCGTTCGGCCGGGCAACGATGGCGCACTGGCGCTGACGGTCGCGGGGGTGATGATTGCCGGGGGCTGGTGCGATGCAGCGTTCATGCGCGACTGGAGCAACGGTCCGCTGCTGGTCGATCAGGCGACCGGCCGCTTCCTGACCGCCGCCGATCTGACGTCCGGCGGGTCTGATCGGCACTTCGTTGCCTGGGACACGGCGCGGGCGCGCCCGGTTATCTATGATCCGGCGAGCGGGCGTTACGCAGACAACGCGCCGAGCCCGGCGCTGTTTGGCTGCTTCACGCTGGATACCGAACGCGGACGCATCATTTGCCCGACCGGGTTCGAACTGTACCGGCAGTTGTGTGGCCGCTTTTCGGCCGAACGTGCTGCGGAACTCTGCTGGGTCGATCCCGACGACATTCGCGCGATGGCGCAAATGCTGTGGCAGAGCCGGCCCGTCGCGTATTACGGCTGGACCGGCGTCGGACAGCATACCAACGCGACGCAGACCGATCGCGCGATCGCGCTGGTCTGCGCGCTGACCGGCAGTTTCGACGCACCCGGCGGCAACGTCATCTTCGATCGCCTGGCGACCAACGATGTGCGCGGCACGGAGCTGATGGCATCGGCGCAGCGCCACAAGACGCTTGGCTTCGACCGGCGCCCGATGGGGCCGCCACGCGACGGCTGGGTGACCGGGCGCGATCTCTACGACGCGATCCTGACCAGCCAGCCGTATCCGGTGCGCGGGCTTGTGGGCTTCGGCGCGAATCTCGTGGTGTCCCATGCCGACGGCAGGCGTGCGGCCGAGGCACTCGCCGCGCTGGACTTCTATCTGCACGCCGACCTGTTCATGACCCCGACGGCGTCGTTCGCCGACGTCGTGCTGCCGGTTGCAAGCGCATGGGAGCGCGAGGGTCTGCGGATCGGCTTTGAGATCAGCCAGGCGGCGGAGGGGTTTGCGCAATTGCGCGCGCCGGTGGTGGAGCCGCGCGCCGAGGCCCGGTCGGACACCTGGATTGTGTTCGAACTGGCGCGGCGGCTCGGCCTGGGCGGGCAGTTCTGGGACGGCGATATCGACGCTGGCTATCGCCACATGCTGGCGCCGTCCGGCCTGTCGCTTGAAGCACTGAGGCAGGCACAGGAAGGCATCCGCACGCCGCTGCGCACACGCTATCGCAAGTATGCCGGCGACGGTGCGGCCGCGGCGCCCGGCTTCGCCACGCCGACGCGCAAGGTCGAGGTGTATTCGGAACAGTTGCTGCGACATGGGCAGACGCCGCTGCCGGCGTTCATCGAACCCGCGCTCGGCCCGAACGATGGCGAGCAGGTGTCGCAACGCTTCCCTCTGGTGCTGACCTGCGCCAAGACGGCGACGTTCTGCCACAGCCAGCACCGCAACCTGCCGCGCCTGCGACGGCGGATGCCCGATCCGCTCGCCGAATTGCATCCGGATGCGGCCGCGGCACGCGGGGTGGCGGAAGGTGACTGGATCGCGATCGAAACACCGCACGGGCAGTTCCGTGCACGCGCCAGGCTGCGCGGCGGCATCGATACGCGGGTGGTCGTGGCACAGCATGGCTGGTAGCAGGCCTGTCCGGAGCTGGGACTATCCGGCTTCGACCCGATCGGTGCCGACAGCGCCAATTACAACGCGGCGATCCGCGCTGACGACGTGGATCCGATCAGCGGCGTGCCGGGGCACCGGTCGTATCTATGTGAGGTGAGGAAGCTCGTGGACTGAGCGGTGACATGCCCCTGTCAGCTCGCGCAGCGCCGTAACGCTCGAGGTTGATTTACCTCGCCAGACTTGTGGCACTGCACGACGAGAAGGCATTCAGCGCAGATAACGGCAGATTAACGCAGAACACGCGGATGGTTCTGTGCGGTCAAATCTGCGGTTGAAATACCCTGCCTTGCAACGCTGCCAACAGGTCGTGATGTGCCAACCGTATTCGTCGTCAAACCATTGGCCAGCCGACAACAGCGCACACGCAAGTGCGCGTTGCACGCGGTTGACACTTGAGGTACGATTTCAGACTGCCGATCCGATGCAGTCGCTCGCCGGTCGCAACGGCGTTACGTGGTTGGGCTGCTGCACCGGCTGCGGTCGAATGCGCTACCGACAATAACAACGCACAGCCCGCAGCGCCAAAGCGGGCGAGCAAGAGGGAGGTTCTATCGTGCTCGACCTTCTCAATCAGCAACGGAAGCTGACCGCGAACCAGTGGAAGATCGCGCTGGCGGCGACGTTGGGCGACATGCTCGATTTCTTCGATTTCTTCCTGATCGGCTTCGTGCTGGCATTCATCGTCAGGGACTGGCACCTGACCTACGGCCAGTCAGGCATGATCCTGCTCGCCTCCGGCATCAGCGCGCCGTTCGGTTCGCTGTTCTATGGCTGGCTCGCGGACAAGATCGGCCGCCGCAAGGTCATGATCGCCACGGTGCTGAATTTCTCCCTGGCAACCGGCGCTATGGCGATGACTCCCAGCGGTGGGTGGATCTATCTCGTCGCATGCCGCCTGCTGGTGGGGCTCGGCGTGACCGGGCTCTATTCGGTCGATATCACGTTGGTGCAGGAATTCGTGCCCGCCGCCAAACGCGGCTGGATCACCGGGCTGACCACGACGATGTTACCGGTGGGCGTTCTGATGGGCGCGTTTCTTGGCGCCTACACCACGCCCTTCATTGGCTGGCGCGGGATGTTCGCCGTCGGACTGCTGCCTGCGGCACTGACGCTGTACATTCGCGCCTGGGTCCCGGAATCGCCGCATTGGCTGATGCGCATGGGGCGGCCCGAAGAAGCGCGCCGTTCGCTCGCCTGGGCCTTGCAGGTCGATCCCGAGTCCATCTCCCTGCCTGCCATCACGCCGGCGATTGATCACACCCGCTGGACCGAATTGTTCCAATATCCGCGCAGCCTGATCGTCGGATGTCTGACCGGACTGACACAGACCGGCGGCGTCGGGCTGACGTTGTGGATGGTCACGCTGTTCGTGATGGTGCTCGGGATCACAGCACCGGAGGCGTCGGGCCTGGTGATCTGGATCAGCCTGTCGGCGGTCGCCGGGCGCTTCTTCTGCTCGTGGATCTCCGACGCGATGGGCCGCCGTGCCTCAGGCGCGCTGAGCTGCCTGGTGGCGGCGGTGTTCATGTCGCTCGCCGGCTATATGCACAGCGTGTTCATCGGCGGCGTCTCGATGTTCTTCGTGATGATCCTGCTGCAGAACTTCTTTGGCAGCGGCAACTATTCCATTGTCGGGCCATACATGGGCGAGCTGTGGCCGTCGCGGCTGCGCGGCAGCGGCATGGGTCTGGTTTACGGAGTGGGCAATCTCGGCAAATTCATCGGCCCGGCCGGCTTAGCGCTGATCGCGGGATCGTCGAACCTCGTGGCACCCCAGGCGACGCTCGATGCGATCATCCCGGCCTTCAACTATTTCGCTTTCTGGTACGCGCTCGGTGCGGTTGCCTTCTGGTTCATCGGCTTTGAAACGAGCGCCAGATCACTCGAGGAAATCGATGCCGCGCTGTCGGCGCCGGCCGCCTCGTCCGAACGGGCGTTGTCATCGTAAGCGGTCTGCCCGACGGAGAGGCCGCACAGATCGCGGGAGCAAGGCCGCTGCCCGGAACGAAACGCCGGGCGGCGGCCGCTACGCTTTCATCTACAGCACGGAACCAGGCGGGAACGACGGCCGGCGCTTTTCCTTGTGGGAGGTGAGGCCCTCCTGCGCCTCTGGTCCACTGAACCCCATGAACTCCAGCGCCAGCGACGCATCGAACGACGGCCCCGCCATGCGCAACCAGTTGTTCAGCGCGTACTTGGTCCAGCGGATCGCACTTTGCGCACCCTCTGCCAGTCGCACGGCAATCTCCACCGCCTTCGCATCCAGCTCGGCATCCTCGACCGCGAGCGAGATCAGCCCGATGCGTTCCGCTTCCTCGCCGGATACCGCATCGCACAGCAGCAGGTAGTATTTCGCCTTCGCCAGACCGCACAGCAGCGGCCAGACGATCACCGAATGATCGCCCGCCGCAACGCCCAGCCGCGTGTGGCCGTCGATGATGCGTGCATCCTTGGTCGCGATCGACACATCGGCGAGCAGTCCGCACACCAGGCCAGCCCCGACCGCCGGTCCGCGCATCGCGCTGACCACCGGCTTGGAGCAGTTGATGATGTTGTAGACGAGGTCGCGTGCCTCTTTCCAAACCCGCGCGCGGGTTTCGAAGTCCGCCATCATCTGCTCGATCATTGCGAAGTCGCCGCCAGCCGAGAACGATCGGCCGGCGCCGGTGATGATGACGGAATTCACCTCCGGATCGGCATCGATGTCGCGCCAGATCTCGCCCAGTTCTCGATGCATCACCGCATCGACCGGATTGGGCCGCTCCTGGCCCAGCCCCATGGTGATGCGCAGCACGCGTGGATGCGGCCGGTCGAAGCGAAGGCGCGTGTAGCGGGCATATCGGTCGGTCATCGTGCAGCATTCCTTCGATGGGGCAAGCCGAAGTCCACGGCCCAGCGGTCCGACATTGCTCCCATGTCCCGTGTCACGCAGCAACATGGCACGCGACAGCGCCGGATCGCGTTGTCTTGCCGCGGCGCATTGCCGCGGCCTACGTTCATCGCCTGGCGAAATCGCGGTGCGACGCGCGCTCAATCAGCAAAGGGGATGGAAATGGCTCAAGCCGGCGACTCAAAGGGCGAATACCGCGGCATTGTCTACCGCCATGACGCCGACCTGAAAGCCTGGCTGGCAAAGCGCCCGACCGAGGCCGCGCTGGAACCCGCGCTGCCCATCATCGACCCGCACCACCATTTCTGGGACACGCCGCATCGCGGACACTACTTTCTGCCCGAGCTCCTCACCGATATCGGCGGCGGCCACAACATCGTTGCCACCGTCTTCCTCGAATGCCAGGCGATGTATCGCGGGCACGGCCCTGCCGACATGGCACCGGTGGGCGAGGTCGAATTCGTCAACGGCATCGCCGCCATGAGCGCGTCCGGCAACTACGGCCCATGCCGCGTAGCCGAAGCGATCATCGGCCACGCCGATCTCACCCTCGGCGCGCGCGTCCGCGACGTCCTGGAGGCCGAACTCGCGGTCAGCGGCGGGCGCTTCCGCGGCATTCGCTACGGCGTCGCCTGGGACGGCAGCGAGGCGGTGGGAAAATTCGCCTCCCGCGTCACTCCGCCGCACCTCGCGCACGACGCAACATTCCGCGAGGGCTTCGCCCAGCTCGCCCGTCTCGGCCTCAGCTTCGAATCCTGGCAGTATCATCCGCAACTGCCCGACGCGATCGACCTTGCTCGCGCCTTTCCCGATACCACCATCATCCTCAATCACGTCGGCGGCGTACTGGGCGTCGGCCCCTATTCCGGCCGCCGGCAGGAGATCCTTGCCGGCTGGCGCAAGGACATCGGCGAACTGGCCAGATGCCCGAACGTCAACGTGAAGCTTGGCGGTATCGGCATGACCTCGTTCGGCTTCGATTTCCATGAACGCGAGGTGCCGCCGTCGTCCGAGGAACTTGCCGCCGCGTGGCGCCAATATATCGAACCCTGCATCGAAGCCTTCGGCGTCAACCGCTGCATGTTCGAGAGCAACTTCCCGCCCGACAAGCAGTCCTGCGGCTACACCGAGCTGTGGAACGCGTTCAAGCGCATCACGGCCAACGCGACGCCGGCGGAGAAGACCGCGCTCTACAGCGGCACCGCGGCGCGGGTGTACCGGCTGGCCGTGCCCTGATTCCACCGGCTGCTCCCCAGGGCGCCGTCAGCGAGCGGGGGCCTCGGCGTATTGCACCTTGAGGGCGAGGACAACCGAATTGGCCGAGATGTGCGCCGTCTTGTCGGCAAGCCGCGGGATCGGAATGCGTGTGCCAATGCAATAGGAAACCAAAAAGGCCCCAAGCTGCGCGGCTGACACCGATATCTCTTCGTGCTTCGAGGCTGGGTCATAGAGAACCTTGATCAGGGCCTGCTCGGGGCAGAAATGCAGGCCAACCGGCCGCAACGGCGGCAGACCGATGGCCTGCACCTTGTGCAACGAGGCAGCGATGGCACTGATCAGTGCCTTCGCATCGAATTCGATCTCACGTCTGTCGATGATGCCTATCGGCTGAAACCTCTCTTACCCGGCAGGTCCACACCGGGTGACCTGATCACCGGATGCAAACCAGGAGGCGGGGTCTGCGCGGCCGTCCTCACCGTGCCATGATCCGCTTCCGCGACCTGTCGTTACACCACAAATTCTTCTGAATGATTAACGCGGCATCGGTGAGGCCGGTCGAAACGGCGACACCTCGTGCCAGATGCCACACGGCCGAATGCTTGACTTTGGGGCCATGTCTCGTGGGCCCGCCATTGCCGTCCCCATGAACACAGCGCTGCCTGGCCCACGACAACTCGCGCCAGCCCCGGGCCGCGCGCTGTACTGCTGATGACAATCTCGAGGCGGCCGAGATGACCGTGGAAATGTTGCGCGGTATCGGCAAAGCGGGATGAAAACGTGAACTGGGCGCAGGCCGCGCTGGATCGGCGAGCACACGTCGCCACGCATCATTGTGGACAACACGTGCCAGACCGGCATCTGTTAACCGGTTATTAGCAGGCCCAAGCGCAGAGCCGACGAATGGCCCCACGCGCCCCAAGACGGCGCGTGCTGATACGTTATCATGCGTCAAAGACGTATGCCGTTTTCGGGCGCGTTGCACGCCACGCGGGAAAGCCAGAAAGGAAGGACGCAAATGGCCATCACTGTGGTCGATGACACAGCTCAATTATCGTACAATCGTGCTGTGTTCGGTGATGTCGGCGGCATGCTACCCGCCGGACATGACGATCGCTTCGGTCACTGGTGGGCATGGGCCGAAAGCCATGGCTTGAACGCGGCGGAATATCTGATGCCGCAATTGCGGGTGGCGACGAGCATCGCGCCGTTTGCATTCGAACAGCGCTTTATCGCGGAGGACCTCGCGAAGCCGTCGCAACAGCAGATCGACCAACTTGCGCCATGGGCCTATCAGATCGAAATGGGCGACGTGTCCACCCTCGGCATTCGAAATGACGCGGATTGGCGCTATCATCGCTATCGCGGCAGCCTGCTGGTGGACACCGCCGCCGCCATCGCGGGCCGCCGCGCGCCAGATCTGTCGGTCATGGATATCGGTTGCCATTGTGGCGTGTTCAGTCTGGAGTTCGCGGAACGCGGCTTCGGACCGGTGAGCGGCATGGATTTACGACCAGCCAACATCGCACAGGCACGATTTCTCGCCGAAGTCTTCCGCGTGAACAACGTGAGCTTCCGGCAGGTCAACGCCAGGGACATCACCCGTACGCCGCCGGCCGACATCGTTTTCTGCGGCGGCCTGCTCTACCACGTGACATTCCCCATGGAGCTGCTTCGCGACCTGTACGCAGTGACGAAGGAGTTCCTTGTGCTGGACAGCCTCTGCCACAATTATGCGCTGTCGGCTTTTCATTTGGTTTGCGGCAAAAATGTCGACTATTCCGCCGAAGGCGAGATGCACTATGAATTCCATCCCACCTACCGCGCACTGTGCGATGGGCTGTACGCTGTAGGATTTAATATGGTCTACGAGATCATTGGCGACCGCGCGGCGGAAGTGCCCCACTACGCAACCGGCAACGTGCGCAGCTTTGTGGCGGCCAAGACCGACCGCGGCTTGCTGGGCGAGTGGTTGGCATCGCTGCGAAGGTGACGAGCGCACTGCGATACTGAATTATCGCAGACCGTCCACCAGTTCACGCACGGAAACCGTGGTCGGAACATACGGCTGCAACAATGGTATTTGCTCGGCCAGAGCCCGGACGGCCCGCGCGGGTTGCGTGACATCGATGCCCGATAGTTGCCACGGCGCGAACCGCCACCACGCAAGGTGCAGCAGCGGTCCTATCAGGTTCGGTGCAACCCTGAACTTCTTGATAGTTGCAGGATTGCCGGCTACCACGGCGTAGGGTGGCACGTCCTTCACAACGACGGCGTATGCACCCACGACAGCGCCGTCCCCGATGGTGATGCCCGGCCGAATGAAGGCGCCGTGGCCGATATACACATCGTTCCCGATGATCGTCTGCTTCAACACAGACGGATTCGCCCCAGCCGGCAGCCTGGGGCGAAATGCACGGTATTCCGCCGCGCCGGGAAAGTCCTGGCCGACGTCGAAGATCGGCTCCTGAAGGTAGAATGCGGGACTTGTGCTGAGCCACGATGTCGGATGGTCGCCGCGTCCAATCTGCACCTGTTCGCCGATCGAAGTGTATCGACCGACCGAAACATGAAAATAAAATCCACTCACCGCATAACTGAACGCGCCGAGGATAAGGCTGTGTTGAGCGGTGATCCATTTCAGGCTGCACGGCGGCTCGAGAATCGTATTGAGCGGAATGCTGCTGCCCTGCAGGAAGCACTCGACTCCCGCATCCTTCAGCCTCGCGGCCAGCTCCGCGGTAACGTGGATCATCCTGGCGTCATCATCACGGCTTCACGCCCGCCCACACGCCATGGTCGATTCGATTGAGTAGCGGCGGCGACTCAAGTCCGGCAAGAAACTCATCCGTCGCTTGCCGAGCGCCCTTGAAGATACCGTAGTCGTCGATAACCAAGGCACCGCCACGGACCAGTTTGCGATACAGATGCTCTAGCTCTGCCTTGGTCGAGACATAGAAATCGGTATCGAGCCGCAATAGCGCGATGGCGCGAATATCGAGAGATGGCAGCGTTGCCTCCACCGGTCCTTCGACGAACCTGATGTTGTCGCAGTCCGCCAGACAATAGGCGAAGTTATCTTTGACCTCAGCCAGGAAATTCTCGAACTGCACCGCGTCGATGGGTGCCTCCTGGCCGATCAGGCTATCCACCCCGCCGAGCGGAAATCCTTCAAAGGTATCCAACAGCCAGATCGTGCGATCTGCCATGCCCAGCTGCTCGCACAGCAATGCCATGAAGATGCCCACGCCGCCAAGGAAGCAGCCACATTCGACGAGGTCACCTGGCAATTTGCTACGCTGGATGTATAGCATGGTCTGATAGACATTGTAGAAACCGGTTACGTGCAGCAAGGAAAACGGTGACGCGGTCGCATACAGCGACCAAAACAACTCATCCGTGATTTCCGGAAAGCTGGCCCGCATTCGGCCGGGTAATTCGTTGATCTTGTCGCCAATGGACAAATACGCCCAAGAGAATTTCATCGACCAGACCCATGACCTGCAGCGTCCTCGGCGCACGGCAGGAAGTCCGGCCGCACCGGTCACCGCGCTAAGGGTAAACGCAGCACGACACGTGCCGAGCAAAACTTACCAGATCGTTAATTCTCGCAAAAATTTCCTGGCTGCGACAGCCCAACCTGGCAACGCTTCGTTAACAGTCTCCCCGATAGCCTGCCAACGATCTGCTGCTACCGTCTGCGGAGGAAAGGCATCGGGTGAGAAGCGACCGCGGCGCGGCAGTGCAGGACGCGTTCAGTCGCGCGACGACAGCGGTTGGCGCCGGCGATCTGCAGACGGCTCTTCGCTACTACGAGTACGCCCAGCGCACCGCGCCCTCGGACGGCGAAATCACCATGGCGATCGGTGCCACCCGCCTCGCCTTGCTGGATCCCCGCGCCTCCGAGGCGTTCGAATTGATCGCCATGCGCGACGACGTGCGCGAGGCCTGGCTCGGCCTGGTCGCCGTGCGCAATCAACATGGTTACAACGACCTCGCCAGCCGCGAACTGCGCGAACTGCTGTCACGCTTCGGTTGCAGCCACGAATTGGCCAGCGTGTCGCTGTTCGACATCGTCGCACGGACGCAAGGCAACCTCGGTTGGTGCGGCCTGACGGCGGACGGCATGCTACACGTCACGCTGTTCGATCCGCTCGCGAACCCGGACAGCGTTGTCGTGTCGTTCGACGGGGTGCCGGTCGCCAGCAGGCCGCGGCGACGCAGCCGCGATGGCGACTATCAGCGCGCGGTGCACATGTTGCCCGACACCTGGCGGGCAGCCAGCCGCATAGCGGTATGCCTGAAGGCGCGCCACCTGCTCGGCAGCAAACTGCAAGCAGCGGCGATCAGCCGGGTGGAGGGATTTGTCGGAGCGGAGGACGGCGGACTGATCGGCTGGGCCTGGCACCCGCATGATCCGGACTGCCCGCCCCTGCTGACCATCCGCGACGCCAATGGCCGTACCCTGCGCGTCGCTGCCCGTGAACCGGCACCGGAGGTGCCGCACGCCCGTCCGCTCGCCAAACCCAGGCGGTTGCACATCGCGGCGACCGGCCTGCACGGCTTCGCCTCGCCGATCGCGGTGCTCGATGCCGGCGGCCGACATCTCTACGGCAGCCCGCTCGACCCGCAGGCGGACAAACGCAGCGCGGCCGGCGCGGCCGAGCTGGCGCGTCGCATGTTTCCCGCATCATCGCGCACGTCGGAACGTGCGATCGAGCTTTCCCTGCCGGCGGTACCGGCGAACATCGTCGGTGTCGCTCCGCTCGCAAAACGTGCGGCCCAGCCAGCCGGCGTTGACGTGGTCATCCCGGTCTATCGTGGCCGCGCCCAGACACTCGCCTGCATCAAGAGCGTGCTCGCATCGCTGCCCAAGGGTGCGCGGTGTATCGTTGTCGAAGATGCTTCGCCGGAACCGACACTGGTCGATGCGTTGCGCTCCCTCGCGCGGCGCGGCCGCATCGTGCTGCGCCACCAGCAGGTCAATCTCGGTTTTCCGGCCACCGCCAATGCCGGCATCCGCGCCGCTACCGGGCGTGACGTCATCCTGCTGAACAGCGACACCCTGGTGCCGCCGGGCTGGATCAAGCGGTTGAGCGATGCAGCCTACAGCGCACCCGACATCGGCACCGCGACCCCGCTCTCCAATGACGCGACAATATTCAGCTACCCGCTCGAGGATGGGCCGAACCCGTTTCCCGACGAAGCGGCGACCGTGCAGCTCGATCGCCTGGCGACCCGCGCAAACGGCATTGCCGTGACGAATGTGCCGACCGCCCACGGCTTCTGCGTCTATCTCCGGCGCGACTGCCTGGCCTCGGTCGGGCTGTTGCGCGCCGACCTGTTCGCGCAGGGCTACGGCGAGGAAAACGATTTCTGTATCCGTGCCCGCCATCTTGGCTGGCGCCACGTCGCGGTGCCCGGAGTTTTTGTTGCGCACGCCGGCGCGGGCTCGTTCGGGGCCGCCAAGGCACAATTGATGGCACGCAATCTGGCCATCCTGAACCGGCTGCATCCTGGCTACGACGCACTGATCGCGGAGTTCCGCCGGTCCGATCCGCTGGCTCATGCGCGCTTCCGCATGGACGAACTGCGCTGGAGGACCGAGTGCTCGCGCAAGGGGGCAGTGATACTGATTACCCATGGCCGCGCCGGCGGCGTGAAGCGCAACGTCATGGAGCGTTGCCAGGCAATCACCGCAGCGGGGCTGCGCCCCATCGTGCTGTCGCCTGTGGTCAATGCCCAGGGTCGTGCCTGCTGCCAGTTGTCGGATGCCTCGGGCGAGGTGTTTCCCAATCTGCGGTTCGACACGCAAGGCGGCCTTGCCGACCTCGCCGCCTTCCTGCACGACGACAAACCGGTGCGCGCGGAGCTGCATCACTTCATCGGTCACGATCCCGCAGGTACTCGGCCTGGCTCAGTCGCTCGGAGTACCGTACGACGTGGTGGTGCACGACTACGCGTGGATTTGCCCACGCATCACACTGGTTGGACCCGATAAACGCTATTGCGGTGAACCGGGCGCCGATGCCTGCGAAGCCTGCTACAGCGATATCGGCGGCAGCATCGAGGAGGACATCCGTCCGTCGCTGTTGCGCATGCGCTCGCACAGTGTGCTGGCCGGAGCAAGCCGCGTCGTGGTGCCGAGCTCGGATGTCGCCGATCGTCTGCTGCGCTACTTCCCCGGCATCGCCTGCGTCGTGACGCCATGGGAACCCGATTCGGCCCTGCCGGCACGGCCGCCGGATCCTCAGGTGAGCCGGCTTCGACTGCGGGTCGCCGTGGTCGGCGCGATCGGCATCGACAAGGGCTATGAGTATCTGCTCGCCTGCGCGCGATTTGCGGCCACCCAGCGTCTGGCGCTGGAATTCGTTGTGGTCGGCTATACCTGCGACGACAAGCGCCTGCTGGAGACCGGCACGGTGCACATCACCGGTGGTTACGAAGAAGCGGAGGCGGTGGAACTTATCCGCGCTCAGCAGGCCGGGTTGGGCTTCCTGCCGGCCTTGTGGCCGGAAACCTGGAGCTACACGCTGTCGCAGATGTGGCAGGCGGGCCTGGATGTAGTGGCATTCGATCTTGGCGCTCCGGCGGACCGTGTTCGCGACACACATCGCGGCTGTCTGCTGCCGCTTGGCCTGCCGCCAGCGGCTGCATGCCGGGCATTGTTGGCTTACCGGGCCGGAGGCGATGCCGGCCGGACGTCGGCGCCGGCCGCGGCAATGGCGATGACTGAGGCGGTGGCCTAATTCAGCCGACGGCCCGGTCCGCCGCCAGCAACAGGAATGGCGGCCGGCGGCATTCCTCGCGCCACTCCGGATGCTCGGCGAGCGTCCTGGGATCCGCCTCAGGCTCCTCCAGCCGCGCCAGCCGAAGACCTGCATCGAGCAGCCCGTTCACATAGGTCTCGACGGTACGATGGTATTTCACCACGCCATCGACGAACCAATGCGTGCGCCGCTCGCCCTCGTCGCGGTAGCGATCCACCGGCCAATGCAACACGTCGCCGTTGCTGCCCCTGTGCCAATCGCTGGAGCCGTGCGCGGTATAGATCGGATGTTCCACCGAGAACGCGAGCCGCCCGCCGGGCGCCAGCCAACCAGCTATACGCCGGACCAGGGCCGGATAATCCGCGATATAGTGCAGCGCCAGTGACGACACGACGAGGTCGAATGATTCGGCCTCCGCCGTGAACTCCTCCAGACCGGCGCGGATATACGCGATGCCCGGATCGGTTCTGTGTCGGCGCGCCGCTTGCAGCATACGCTCGGAGATGTCCACGCCGACGACACTCCGTGCGCCACGCACCCGGGCCTCACGGGCGAAATGGCCCAGACCACAGCCGAGATCGAGCACGCGCCTGTCGCGCAGCGTGGCGGGAAGCAGGCGCTGAAACGCCGGCCATTCGAATACCGCGCCGAGCCCGCGCTCCGACCGTGGCAGTCTAATGTAGCCGGCGAAGAAATCGGGATCGTCGTAGATGTTCTGTGCGCTCATGGCGTCTCGACCTGATCACTGACCCTCGGACGCCGAAGGCACCTCTTAGCCAGGGATTAAACTAGAACGTTTAGGGTTTCCGGGTTGCGGAGACAGCTTGGGATCATGCGTGGCAAAGCTGGCAAGAACGGCAAGGTCGAGATCATCATCCGCAAAGAGGAAGTGGTCGAGGGCGGCGGCCACGGCGGCGCCTGGAAGGTGGCATACGCCGATTTCGTCACAGCCATGATGGCGTTCTTCTTGCTGATGTGGCTGCTGAATGCAACCACCGAGGAGCAGCGCAAGGGTCTGGCAGATTATTTCAGCCCGAACAACGTGTTGAGCCATTCATCATCCGGCGTTGGACAGCCTTTCGGCGGGCGGACCGCCTTCAGCGATGGCGGCATGGCTTCTGATCTGGGTTCCGTGCAGGTCACCCAGGGGCATCAGCCCGCGGTGGACCAGGTTGATGAGGATGATTCCGACGTCGTTGCCCAGCCACGGCCACATCGCAACGACACCAAGAGCGACGCGCCGGACCTCGGCGGGAAGTCGGCACCAGCGCGCCCGGGCGTGGGCCCCGCCGCTGCCGCGCAGATCGCCCGGACTTCGGCCGCGCCCGCGGGCAGTGCGGTCGCGCAGCGGCCGCCGACCGACGCTGAGCTGAAGGCGGAACTCGAAAAGCGGGAAAAGCAGGCATTCGACCAGGCGGCGCAGCAGATCCGCGAAGCCGTGCGCGGCGATCCCTCGCTGCGCGACCTCGCGAACCAGCTGGCGATCGACATGACCCCGGAAGGTCTGCGCATCCAGCTGCTCGATGCCGATCGCGAGCCGATGTTCCCATTTGGGTCGGCAGAGCCGAACGATCGCGCTCGGCAATTGCTGCAGAAAGTGGCGCCGGTGCTTGCTCACCTGACGCAGGACATCTCGATTGCCGGGCATACCGATGCAGCACCTTTTGCGGGCCCCGGCCGGACCAACTGGGAATTGTCCGCCGACCGTGCCAACGCCACGCGGCGGCTGTTGGTCGATGCCGGACTGCAGCAGAGCCGCATCCGCAGCGTCACTGGCAATGCTGAGCGCGACCCGCTGGTTCCGGAGGATCCTTTGGCTGCAGCCAACCGCCGTATCGCCATTGTCGTGCTGCGGTCAGTGGAAGCGCCGATCGGCGCACCATCGTCTCCGGTCGGCTCGTCGCAAGTCGGAGCGACCACTGCGCCAACGCCGACTGAGCCGCAGCGCGGACAGTCCGGGCCGGTGCGATCGCAGGAACCGCCCTGAGCAAACGTCATGATGGCGATCGGCGCATTCGTTTTCCTGCTGGCCTGCGTATTCGGCAGCTTTATCGTCTCGGGTGGCAGCATCGAGGTGCTGGCCGAGGCGCTGCCATTCGAGATGTGGACGATCGGTGGTGCGGCCGTCGGGGCCTTCGTCATGTCCAACAGCATGCACGACGTGAAGCATTCGAGCGCCGGATTCACGAAGATTTTCAAGGGTGCCGCCTTCACCAAGAGTGACTACATCGATCTGTTGAGCCTGCTCTACTTCCTGGCGCGGCTGGCCAGCACCAAGGGCAACATGGCACTCGAGCCGCATATCGAGAAGCCGGAGGAAAGTGCCGCCTTCCAGAAGTTCCCGAAAGTTCTCGCCAACCGCTTCGCCACACGCATGATCTGCGACTATCTGCGCATGGTCGGCATGAATGCCGACGATCCCAATCAGATCGAGGACGTGATGGCACGCGAGCTGAAGAAGACGCTGAACGAGGAGCTGCACGGCGCGCATGCATTGCAGACGATGGCGGATGGCCTGCCGGCGCTGGGGATCGTCGCGGCGGTACTCGGCGTGATCAAGACCATGTCGCATATCGACCGGCCGCCGGCGATCCTGGGTGCGATGATCGGCAGCGCCCTGGTCGGCACATTTCTCGGGGTGCTGCTGTCCTACGGATTGGTCGGCCCGTTCGCGAGCCGCCTGAAAAGCGTGGTCGAGGAGGAGGCCAAGTACTACGAGGTGATCCGTGCCGTTCTGGTAACACATCTGCACGGCAATGCACCGCAGGTCAGCGTGGAATCCGGCCGCAAGATGGTCCCCAACGAGCACATGCCGTCATTCCTGGAACTGGAGGAGGCAGTGCAGTCGGTGCAGGTCATTTAGCAAAACCGGCATGCAATACCAGCCGTCTTCGCAGGGGCATGATCCGTCGGCATGACGGTGGCAGTGAGTTGGAGAGCCAAACTTTCGCCGCCGGGCAGTACGGTCCGGCAAATCCGGTCGGCGGTATCAAGGCGCCGCGAGCGCCCGCAATGCCAGGTCCCGCACCATCTTTTGCAACGTGGCGCGTGCATACGGCTTCGTGACGACGGGATCGGGCGGATCAGAAACCGCCGGCGCCAGCGAGTCGGCTGCACCTGTCACGTAAAGTACCGGCAGATTCGGTTGACGCTGACGCGCCAGTCGCACGAACTCGACCCCGGACATCATCGGCATCGCGTAATCGACGACCGCGACGCAGACCCGGCCGGATGCAAGGTGCTCAAGCGCCTCCGCACCGCTGCCAGCCTCCTTGACCGCATAGCCGGCCTCTCGCAGGAAAATGGCGGCGATCTCGCGAACAGACGGATCATCATCAACCACCAGTACGACACCGCCGATGCCCGCTGCTTCGGATGCGCGCAGTTCCGGCGCTGCGGCACGGTCCGGTATGGCCTGGGCGCGCGGCAGGAACACCTCCACCGTCGTATCGACACCTGGCTCGCTGGCAAGCCGTACGGTACCGCCGAACTGCGTCGCGACTCCATAGACCTGTGCCAGCCCCAGGCCGCTGCCCTTGCCGATCTCCTTGGTGGTAAAGAACGGCTCGAAGGCACGCGCCATGACATCCGGTGCCATGCCGATGCCGGTATCGGTCACCGCAATTCGTACATAATCACCGGGATCGAGAGCACCCAACCGCTCGGCGTCGGCCTGATGCACATTGCCCGTGGCGATGCGCAATCGGCCGCCGGTTGGCATTGCGTCCCTGGAATTGATGGCCAGGTTCAGGACGACCAGCTCGAGTTGTGTCGGATCACTCGTCGCCGGCCAAAGATCGGTGGCCAGATCGGTGTCCACCTGCACAAGGCCGCCCAGCGTACGCTGCAACAGCTCTCCCATGCCGATGATGACGGCATTCACGTCCACCGGGCGCGGCGACAGGTTCTGCCGACGCGCATAGGCAAGCAATTGCTGGGTAAGCTGCCCGCCGCGCAGCGCGGAACGCATTGCGGCATCGGCGTGCGACAGCGCCCGCTGATCCGTCAGTCTGCCCTGCAGCAGTTCGAGATTGCCGACCACCGCGGTCAGCAGATTGTTGAAGTCGTGTGCTATGCCGCCGGTCAGCTGGCCGATCGCCTCCATCTTCTGCGCCTGGCGCAGTTGAGCTTCGACGCGCCGCATCTCGGTCAGGTCGACCGAGTTCAGCAGCACATGCTCGATACGCCCGCTGTCGCCAGGCAGCGGTACCAGGAACGACCGGCGCGACACCTCGCCGATTGGAAATCGTGCAGTGTATTCGTATTCGACAATCTTCCTGGTCTCGATTGCCCGGCGGTACTGCATGGTTGCGTATTCTGCCTGTTCGGGTGGCAGGATTTCGTCCAGCGACTTGCCGACCACGAACTCGCGGCTGTAGCCGGAATGACGCACCCAGGCAGGATTGGCATCCTCGCAGATGATGCGGCCGTCGGACTGCACAGCCATGAAGACCAGGTCCACCGGCGAGTTCTCGAACACGGCGCTGTAGCGTCCTCGCGAACGGCGTAACTCCTCGACCGCGTCTCGCAGCGCACGGGTGCGGTCACCGACTTCACGTTCCAGCCGCTCGGCGAAGCCGCGGAGTGCACGTTCGGCTGCGATGCGCTCGCTGATGTCGCGCCAGTAGACTGTGACGCCGTCGCCGGACGGGCCAACGTTGACCGAAACCCAGACACCGGTGGTGGGTGACGGTGCTTCGAAGGCGATCAGGCGCTGTTCCTCGCGCACCCGGCGCAGCACCTGTTCGTTCAGCGTGCCGACCATCTGCGGAAACCGCTCCCAGATGACCTGGCCAATGACATCATCGGCTTCGACACCCCAGAATGTCAGCGCGCGTTGGTTGGCATAGATGATGTGCCACGCGGCATCGAGCGCGTAGAATGCATCGCCCATGCTTTCCAGAATGGCCTGGGCGTCGGGCGAAAGAATGGTTGAAACGGCCTCGGCTGACGCAGTCATACCGAGAACCGGACGTCCGGCCGCGCCAGTCCGTAATGCGCCCTCAGCGTCTCGCCGGTGTAGCAAGTTCGGAACAGCCCACGGCGTTGCAGCAGCGGCACGACCTCGGCGATGAACACCTCCAGCATCGCGGGCAAGATCGGCGGCATCAGATTGAAGCCATCCGCCGCGGCGTCGCGGAACCAATCCTCGATCAGATCGGCAATCTGCCCCGGCGTGCCGGCCGTCACGAAATGACCGCGCGCGCCAGCCATGTAGCCCAGCAATTGCCGGAGGGTAGGCTTTTCGCGACGCACCAGGCCGATGATCACTTCGGTCCGGCTGCGCGCCGCATCAACCGTGCCGGGATCGGGGAAGTCCTCCGGCGCCAGCGCCTTGTCCAGCGGGAGGTGCGAGAAATCATGCCCGCCGAACCGGCCTGACAGCCGTTTGCGCCCCACCTCCGGATCGCTCAGGTCGTTGAGTTCGCGCGCCACGCGGTGCGCTTCGGCCTCGGTGGACCCGATCACCGGGCTCAGGCCCGGCAGGATCAACACCTGTTCCGGTCGGCGGCCTGCCTCGACCACCAGCCGTTTCAGATCGGCATGGAAGTCCTTCGCCGTCGCCTTCTCCATCTGAGCGGTGAACACCGCCTCGGCATGGCGCGCAGCGAAGCGGCGCCCGGTCTCGGAGGATCCCGCCTGCACGAATACCGGCCTCCCTTGCGGGCCGCGCGGCACATTCAGCGGTCCCGCGACCTGGTAGTGCGCCCCCGCGTGCCGCATCGCACGAATGCTGCCGGCGCGCGCATACTGCCCGCTGGCGCGATCATCCAACACCGCATCGTCCGCCCAGCTGTCCCACAGGCCCGTCACCACGCGCATGTACTCTTCAGCGCGATCGTAGCGGTCGGCGTGGTTCAGCGGGCCCTCACCGCCGAAATTGCCGGACGCCGTCGCCAGCCAGGTGGTGACGATGTTCCAGCCGACCCGCCCGCCGGTGATGTGGTCAAGCGAGGCGAATTGCCGCGCCAGGTTGAACGGTTCGGTATAGGTGGTGGAGCAGGTGGCGATCAGGCCGATCCGGCTGGTCGCTCCGGCCAGTGCCGCCAGGGTGGTGATCGGTTCCAGCCAGGTGCGCGGTGCGTGCGCAACATCGTCACCCACCGCCAGCGTATCTGCCAGAAAGACCGAATCGAACAGCCCGGCTTCCGCCTTGCGGGCCAGGTCGGTGTAGTAGCGGATGTCGGTCAGTGGGAGCGGTGAGGCGGCCGGATGGCGCCACGCGGCTTCATGGTGTCCGCGGCCATGGATGAACAGGTTGAGGTGGAGCTGCCGCGTCGTGCGTTCCGCCATTGTTGGTCCCGGTCACTGTCGTTTGGTATGGAGCGTAGGCGTGCGGTCGGGCGGGCGGCAAGGGTAGGAGACTCCAATGATGAAGCCGCGGCAGGGCGTCTGCTGCCGTTACAGAGCGGCGCGAATCTCAGCGATTGCGGCCCGAATTGCTTGCTTGTCGGCGGCAGTGAGGTCCTCTTTGGCACTCTTGGCGTAAATGTCCAGAAACGCGATGAGCGCGGGTGTCGCGCTGAAGAAGTAGATGATGCGCGCTCCACCGCTCTTGCCGCGTCCCGGCGAACGAACCCGTGCCTTGCGTGCCCCGCCCGTGCCTTGGATCACTGGCCATGCGTCGGGTCGCGCCACGATAGCCGCCTCGGCAATAGCGCGGGCGTCAGCGGACAGCAGCCGCGCGGCGCGGCGATCGTAATTTCGTGTGGCAATAACCCGGGTCGGCATCGTCTCACCATCATCAAGCGGATGAACCCGCAATGCGATGGCGCACGTTGTATCGCCAATGGATCGGGCGTGTGTTCAGGCTTTGGCGCCTGACAGGTCATGTTTACTGTGAGCTACTCGACTGGCATGCAAGTCGTTGGTCAGTCCGACCGCGTCGGCTTCCGGTGCACCGACCAGACGCAGGCATTCGTCCGCCAGTCTGGCGAATCGCCCCTTGCGGTCCGCCGACGCCGTCAAGGCGGGCGATTTTCCGGCTGCGTCCAAGTAGGCAATCTGCAACCACATGATGAAATCACGCTCTGCTTCTCTGCGCTGAGGATGGCTCTGTTTGTCCGGCGCGTAGAGGTGCGGTCGCCACGTTCGGGATCGCCTGCCCAATGGCCGCCTGCGGCCTTCGACCCAACGACCGCCAAACTCAGTGAGCGCGATGATGCTCTCACATGCATCGTCGCGTTGGTCTGGATCAGCCAATGATCGCGGCTCTGGTAGGGTTATGGCCTTACGGAGCCGCGCCCGGCGCAGCTGACGTGGCGATTGCGCCATGGGCTCTGGCAGAGTTGGGTCCATGCCAAATCGGGCGCCCCGCCCGTTAAGTTCGTCGCGTGTTCGATCGGATAGCCGTTCGAGGCAAGCCGCCACTGCGGCGTACCGCCGCCGCGAGGCAGCGGAGTACAGATTGCGGACCTCAAAGTTCAACTCATTGGCAGATAGGGCACTCGCATCTCGCACATAAATGCGAGCAGCGTCCTGAATCCCGCGCTTGAGGACTGCCAGGTCGGCGGTCGCCGGCAACTTGGCAAGTTGAGCCAACCGCTCGAGACACGCGTCGGCGAACACCAGCGTGATATCCGTGGCCGAGATCCGATTTCGCATTTTACGTGGCGGCGCCATTACTCGCCCACATTCTCTGAAGGCGCTATCACACAGCCAGAGCCCGCATCACCGCCGCGGGTTCTCGCGCGATCACGGCGAGCAGAATACGGGCGGTGCGATCCGGCTGCCGGCGATGCTGCTCCCACGCCTGCACCGCACCCAAATCAAGCCCGAACGCTCGAGCGAACGCGGCTTGCGACAGGCCAAGCCGACCACGCAGCGCCACAACGTCTACACTCTCGGGAACGGTTACTTCATAGCATGGCAGGCTGATCTCGCCGCGCAGGTGCGCAGCCACCTCGCGCGCCGCGCCAGCGATGCGTTTCCCAAGCGCGGTCCTTTTTGCCGATCGAACAGCGTGAGGCTTGCGTGCCAGCACCGGTTAAACTCCGTCATGACCACAACTGACCTATGCAACAATGTCGTATAGCAACCAGCCGGAAGCAAGGCCGCTTACACGTCGAGGTTCGCCACCTTCAGCGCGTTCCCCACGATGAAGTCGCGGCGCGGTTCGACCACGTCGCCCATCAGCGTGCTGAACACCTGCGCGGCGTCCTCGATGTCGCCGACCTTCACCTGCAACAGCGTCCGGATCGACGGATCAAGCGTGGTCTTCCACAACTGATCAGGGTTCATCTCGCCCAACCCTTTGAAGCGCTGCACCGACAGCCCGCGACGACCGTGTGCGATGATCCGGTCGTATGCATTGGCGGGGCCGACCACCGGCACCTCCTGCGCATCCAGCTTCAATTTCGCTGGATCGCGGAACTTCTGCGCCAGCACTTCTGCCCGCTCCGCCAGCCAACGCGCCTCCGCACTGCGCAGTGATGCGGCATCCAGCGTGTACCGTTCAGCCACGCCACGCACCATCCGCGACATCGTCAAGCCGGCATCGGCGCTGACCACCCACCCGCGTTCGGTCGGCAATGACACAGCGTTCAGCCGCGCCACCAGATCGGGCGCGGCAGCGGTGGCGCGCGTGGCATCCGAGGTCAACGCGCCGGCAATTGCCGCCTGCTCGAGCAGCGCGATCGGTGCGGCCGAGGCAAGGCGGCGCAACTGCAGCGTGGCCTCGCGCAGCCAACGTACCTCGCCGCGCAACTCAGGCCCTTCGAACGCGCTGCCGTTGGCATACACCAGCCGCGCATCGGCCAGTGCCTTGTCCAGCAGGAAGGTCTCGAGCGAATCGTCGTCTTTCAGATATCGCTCGTCATTGCCGCGCTTGGCGCGGTACAGCGGCGGCTGGGCGATGAACAGGTGGCCGCGGTCGATCAGATCCGGCATCTGTCGGAAGAAGAACGTCAGCAGTAACGTGCGGATGTGCGATCCGTCCACATCGGCGTCCGTCATGATGACGATACGGTGGTAGCGCAGCTTGGTGACATCGAAGCCGCCCTGCTCCGGTTCACCGCGGCCGATCCCCGTGCCCAGCGCGGTGATCAGCGTGCCGATCTCCTGGCTGCCCAACATGCGGTCGAAGCGCGCGCGCTCGACGTTCAGGATTTTTCCCTTCAGCGGCAGGATCGCCTGGAACTTCCGGTCGCGCCCCTGCTTGGCGGACCCGCCGGCGCTGTCGCCCTCGACGATGAAGATTTCCGACTTGGCAGGATCACGCTCCTGGCAGTCGGCCAGCTTCCCAGGCAGCGTCGAGATATCCAGCACACCCTTGCGCCGCGTCAGTTCACGCGCCTTGCGCGCAGCCTCGCGTGCCGCCGCGGCATCCATCACCTTCTGGATGATGGATTTCGCCTCCTTCGGGTGCGTCTCGAACCAGTGAGCGATGGCGTCCGCCGTGGCTGCCTGAACCACCGGCTGCACCTCGGATGATACCAGCTTGTCCTTGGTCTGCGATGAGAACTTCGGGTCTGGCACTTTCACCGACAACACCGCCGTCATGCCCTCGCGCATGTCCTCGCCGACGAGTTGCAACTGTTCCTTCTTGCCCATTCCCTCGGCGTATTTGGTCACCGCGCGGGTCAGCGCCTGGCGGAAGCCGGCGAGATGCGTGCCGCCGTCACGCTGCGGGATGTTGTTGGTGAAGCACAGCATCGTTTCGTGGAAGCTGTCGTTCCATGACAGCGCAAAATCCACGCGGATGCCCAGCGCGTCATCCGACGTTCGCAGATTGATCGGCGGGGTGAATACCGCGGTCTTGCCGCGATCCAGCCATTCGACGAAGGCCACCAGCCCGCCGTCGTAGCGCATCACGCTCTCCACTGCCGGCGCATGACGTTCGTCGCGCAGCACAATGGTCACGCCGGAATTCAGGAACGCCAGCTCGCGCAGCCGTCGCTCCAGCAGCGCGAAGTCGAATTCGGTGTGGGTGAATGTCCCGGTACTCGGCTTGAACGTGACCTCGGTGCCGTTGCGATGTTCGCCCGAGCCGACCACCACGAGCGGCGCTTCCGAATCGCCATGACGGAAGCGGATCAAGTGCTCGACGCCGTGGCGCCAGATCCGCACCTCCATCCATTCCGACAGTGCGTTGACCACCGCGGCGCCGACGCCATGCAACCCGCCGGACACTTTGTAAGAGTTCTGGTTGAATTTGCCGCCGGCGTGCAGCCGCGTCAGTACAACCTCGGCTGCGGATATGCCTTCCTCGGGATGGATATCGACCGGAATGCCCCGCCCATCGTCGCGCACGGTGACGCTGCCATCGCCGTTGAGCACCAGCTCGACCTTGGTGGCAAACCCTGCCTGCGCTTCGTCCATAGCGTTATCGATGATCTCGAACGCCATGTGGTGCAGGCCCGACCCGTCATCGGTATCGCCGATGTACATGCCGGGTCGGCGGCGCACCGCATCGAGGCCCTTGAGGACCGAAATGGATGCGGCGTCATAGGCGTCAGAATCAGGCTGCGGCGCGGTGTCTTCGGACATGCCGACGGGCGACTCCAGGATGCTGTTCGGATACTCTAGTTATATAGCTGCTACAGCGTTCCGGGGACAGGGGTATCGACAGGGTGATCGGGTGATTGCTGCGGGGCGGGGCTTCACCCGAACCCCACCAGAGGGCGCCTGCCCTCTGGACTCCCGCCAAGGGCGTCGCCCTTGGAACCTTTCACTTTCGTCCGGTGGGGGTGGGGGTGGCTGAGCCCTGACCTTCCACTATTCACCCGCTTGCCCTGTGGGTCTCGACCGAACCGGGTAACGGAAATCGTGCGTCCGGCAGCAATTCTCCGCCACGGACAATCAGACCTTGCGCCACACCTGCCAGGGGCAGAAACGTCTCCATGTCGGTGCCGGTGATCAGTGTCTGGGCCGGCAATCGCGCGAGCGAGGCAAACAGCGCCGATCGCCGATCGGGGTCGAGATGCACGGCCGGTTCATCCAGCAGCAGCATGGGCGAGAATCCCCGAGCATCGGCGACCAGTGCGGCATGGCGCAGGATGACGCCGATCAGCAGCGCCTTCTGCTCCCCGGTGCTGGCAAGCGCGGCCGGAGCGCCGGTCATGGCATCGGCCAGGGCCATGTCGGCACGGTGTGCGCCAACCGATGCCGCCCCTGCCGCGGCGTCGCGTGCTCGATTGACGGCCAGGCTCTGCCGCAGCCAATCCTCCACCGCCAGCGCCGGTGCCGCATCAAGGCGGTCGGCGATCGGGCACACCAAAGCCATCCGCGCCGCCGGGAAGCCGGGAAATGCCGGGATGGCGTTCATCCGCGCAACCAGGGTCATGCGGGCAGCCGTCGCCGCCACAGCGTGCCGCGCCATGGCGTCCTCCAGTCCGGCGAGCCAGCCTTGGTCATGGCGGCCCTCGGCCAGCAGGCGGTTGCGCTGGGCCATGGCCGCGTCATGCGCGGCCACCTCGCGTGCATGGCCTGGTTCCAGTGCCCAGACCAGGCGATCGAGGAAGCGGCGCCGGCCGGAAAGGCCCTCGAGGAATAGCCGATCCATCTGCGGCGTGAGCCAGACGGCGGCGGCGTGAGCGGCAATCTCCGCCTGGCTGCGCGGCGTGGCACCATCGAGGCGAAACACCCGACGGGTCGTCGGCGGAGCGCCGTCGCCTGGGCCGGTGGCAGGGGCTCCAGTGCCGATATCGACCTCGCCGTCCGCCGTGGCGATCCGGCCGGCGACAGCCCAGCCGCCGGCGCTGCCGTGTCGCGGCAGATCGGCATTGCGCGCCCCGCGCAGACCCCGGCCAGGAACCAGCAATGACACCGCCTCCAGCAGGTTGGTCTTGCCGCTGCCGTTCGGTCCGGCCAATGCGCTGATCCGCGCGCCTGGGCGCCAGGTCAGCGCGGCGTAGTTTCGGAAATCGGTCAGTGCGAGGCGTATCAGGCGCATATCCCGATCTGCAATCGTGACACGGACGACGTCAATCGTTAACCGGCGGATTACAGTGGCTGGAGATTGCAGAACAGTAGTTTCCGCAATTTACAAGTATTGGCAAGTATAGCTGCGATAGTCGGGCGAAAACGCTGTGACTGGTCCGTTATGGGCATGGGATCTCCTGTTCAGTGTGGTCATGCGGACTGGTTTCCGGGCAGTGTTGCCATGCAGGATATATCTGTGTATTGGAACTGGATGCGAGGGTGGGGGTCTCTACAGACCCGTGCTCTGATGATCTGGGTGGGGATGCTCTGCGCTGTTCTTGCGGCGCAGGGGAACTATTCTGTTGCTCAGGCGCAGAGACCGGGCGAGACGGACGACCAGACGGCACTGGCAGTGCCGCGCGTCGGGCTGCGCGGCGCGGCTGGGGTGGGGCTCCCGCAACCACTTTCTCCCAGCGAGGCCGCGCTTATCCGGCGGATATTCAGTCTCCAAGACAGCGGTTCCGTGGCCGATGCGGCGCGCGAAACCGCCCGGTTGGAGAACAAGCTTCTGCTTGGTGTCATTCTGGCGGACCGCTATCTCCACACCACCTACCGGCCGGCCCCGGCCGAGTTGACGGATTGGCTTGTGCGCTTCGGCGACCAGCCAGAAGCGGCTGCCATCCGTGGCACACTGGGGCGCCTTGCTCCGGACGTTGTCGTCCCCGGCATGGGAGCCGACGTTGGCCTCGATCGCACGGAACGGACTGCCCGAACCTCGGCCCGCCCGGCGCAGGTACGGTCACTTTTCGTGGAGAACCGCGACGCTGATGCCGTTGCCGCCGCCAGACCGCTGCTGGTGGGACCACGTGCCGACCCCGCCATTGCCCAAGCGCTGTTCGCTGCGGGACTGGCCGCCGTGCGGCTCGATCAAACCGATATGGCGTATGCGTTCTTCCAGATTGCCTATCATTCGGCAGAGACCGCTGTTCTGCGTGCGGCGAGCGCATTCTGGGCGGGCCATGTCGAACAGCGCCGCCAGGATCGTGGCGGGTTTGCCGTCTGGATGCAGCGCGCAGCAGACGAACGCGACACGTTCTACGGGCACATCGCCCGCCGGGAGCTGGGATCGTCGCTCGACTGTCTGCCGGGTGAGACCATCGGCAATGCAGATGTTGACGCGCTGCTCGCCACGGCGCAGGGCCGCAGGGCTTTCGCTCTGATACAGGTCGGCGAGAAGCGCTACGCCGAAACGGAGCTGCGTGCACTGTGGACCGATACCGCGCAGGATGGCACGTATGACCACGCCCTCGTACTCGTCACGCGCGCGCTCGGCTTCGGCCAGTTGGCGACCGAGATCGAGCAGATGGGCGAAACGATGGAGCAAAGGTCCGCCGAAGCCGCGCTGCCTGCCTTGCGGCCGGCGGGCGGCTTTGTGGTGGACCCGCCGCTGGTTTACGCACTGGTCCGCCATGAATCAAACTTCCGCTCGGTCGCCGAATCGCGATCCGGAGCCAGCGGGTTGATGCAGCTCATGCCAAGAACCGCACGCGCGGTGGCCGGTAAGGAGAGCGCTCAGTTGCGCGATCCGGCGGTAAATCTGGCGATCGGACAACGCTATCTGCTGGTGCTGGCGAACGATGACGCCATCGAGGGTAATTTGATCCGCATGCTGGCGGCATACGGGCAGGGACAGGGCGGTCTGAGGAAGTGGGTTGACAGCGTGCGGGACGACGGCGATCCGCTGCTGTTTCTTGAAGCGATTCCGAATCCGCAGACACGGCAATTCATCGAGGACTCGCTGGTGTATTCCTGGCACTACGCGGCCATGATGCATTTGCCGGCAGCGAGTCTTGATGCTCTGGCCGCCGGCCGCTATCCGCTGCTGATCCGCGTCGGCGAGCGCCCATCGCAGGCTGATCGTGGGCAGGCAGGTGCCTGTACCCGGCCGGTGGCGATCCGCTAGGGGCCTGAGGCCTGACCTGCGACCACTGCGGCGCGGTTCCCCGTTTGTTGCGAGTTCCACACTGGCCGCTGGCCGACCAGCCCTGGATGTAAATCCAAGGTTTTTCGCGGTTTTGCGTCTCTGACGGTGGCAACTCTTTCTTGTTAGTCGCGAAGCGACGCGGCAATCTCGCGCGGGCGAGGCCCTACTGGCTGGGAATTGCCGCGTCGCTTCGTGCCTCGCAAAGACAGGGGATTTCAGATGCCCGATGCGACCATCACCATCCCGGCGCGACGCGGCAAGGCCGCCCATGTCGCGGCGGGTCAGGTCATCCGTGTGATCAACACGCATGGCGAACAGGTGGTCGACACCTGGGCGTTCAATCGCCAGGACATGCTGGAGTTCATGTCGATGGAGCATACCCGCGCCTCGATGCAGCGACTCATTCCGCGCGTCGGCGATGCGCTGCTGACCAATCACCGGCGGCCGATATTGACGGTGCTTGAGGATAATTCGGGCGGCATTCACGACACGCTGATGGCGGCCTGCGATCGCTACCGCTACGAAGGGCTCGGCTGCACCGAGTACCACGACAACTGTACCGACAATCTGGCACAGGGACTGGCCGAACTCGGGTTGAAGCCGACGGAGACGCCAAGCCCGCTCAACCTGTTCATGAACATCCCCTGGACCATTGAAGGCACGCTGTCATTCGAACCGCCGGTCTCCACGCCCGGCTGCTACATCAGGCTGCGCGCGGCGATGGACATTGTCATCGCATTTTCGGCCTGCCCGCAGGACATTCTGCCGATCAACGGCCGTGCCGGAAAACCAACCGAGGCGCATTTTAGTATTGAGGGGCAATAGGCTCCATCTGTCATTCCCGGGTTTGCCCAGGCCAGCAGCGACCACACCACAGCCAATGATGCGCCGGCCTTGATCGTCGCGACGTAGACGCGGTCAACCGGTGGACCAAGCTTGTCAGGTGAACGGCCAAAGATGCGGCCAAACCTGGCCAAAGTATGCACATGCGATCGTTGGGTCGCCGGCGACAGATTGCGGACCATGTCCTCGATCATGCGCCGACGCAGCGGGCTATCTTGGTCATTGAGGGTCTCCCGTTCCAGGGTTGGGGTGAAGCAACCGGACCCCGGCAGACCGAACACCTCGAACTCACCGTTACCGCAGACCGCTTCTCCCGCGTCAGCGGGTCAGTCCAGTCCCTCGCAGACAAAAGACAAAATACGAATCCCGATTGGGCTGGGGCGATTCTTTATGACAAGCCGCCCAGGAGGCTCTGATTCTTTTGTTATGCCTCTGCCGGTTACGTTGCAGCCGGGGTCGCAGCAGGTCCGGATTTGGGTTTGTCCGCAGGGCCTAGGCCAGGGCGGCAAAGTCGGGATTGCTCTGTAACCGAATAGTCAGTCGTTCCGACTCGGCCAAAGGTGCAGTCGGCGACCCAGGTAATTGATGATGCTCACACCCTGGGCGCGCAGGGAGGGATCGTCCTCGATGATGGACGCATAAAGCATCGCGAGCGCCACTTCGGGGTAATTGACTTCTTTCTTCTTGCCCATGAATTCCTCTTGGCCAAGCCCTGTCCTGGAATTGCCTTCGACCGCCACCTCACCGTCCGGCAGAATCCTTGTCCGTTCCCAAGCGATCCCTCGTCGTATCGCTTCCTTGTATTGCGCACGCAGCTCGGGGTCGTCCTCATGGGCCATCAGTCCGGTGATGTTCAGGATCGACACAGCTTGGTAGCTGCTGTCCGCCCCGTCGTGCTCATTGAACGTGCCATCACTGCGTTGGTTGGAAAGGCCGGCCCGCGCGAAGGTTTTGCCGATTTGCCGCAGCGACGGGTCGTTGAGAATTTTGCCGTTCAGATCAAAGGCTACGGCGTCGAAGAACAGGCGATTCGTCGCGAGGTGGTCCTGCCGCATCAGCTCGTCGGTATTGCTCGCGAGCCAGCGCATGGCGCGGTCCAATTTAGGCTTGAGCGCATCAAGCAAAGGCAGGCCACAGTCGCGAAACTGGCTCTCCGCGATCAGGAGATAGATGCGTCCGAATGCCTGGAGAAAGAACGCGTCGGCTCCGACGGCCTTCACATCGCTGACGCCGTGATTGTTGGCGAAATTTCCGGCCGGCGCCTGATGCTCGAACGCATACGCCATCGAGCGGACCGTTGCCTGAATGTCATCGGCGCTGCCAGTCGCGAGGCCTCGCAAGACGAGCCATATCGTATCGCGCTGTGCCGCGGCATCGGCAAAGCCGGCAATGTTGCGGCCAACTGCACCGTCGGCTGCAACTTTTGGCGCGCGGACGGTGACCAGTCGCAGATAGTCGGGATTGTTTTTTATCTCGGTCACGAACTGGGCCTCGGTATTGCCGCCGGCGGTCGGCGGCGTCCCCTCATGCACGGTCAGCGCGGCAGGCGTTACGGGACATGCGGCGCTGACGGCAGTCGATGGCTTCGGCGCCACGGCTTGCAACTGTGTCTCGAGTTGGTCAAGCAGCATGCCGACGCGGTCCAACTGGCCCGCCTGGACGGATTGCTGTATTTCCGTGACGATTGGCGCGAACGGCCGCATTTCTACACCGCTGCTCTTGAGCGCCTCATATTGGGCCTTGAGGGTCAGATACCGTTGCTCGAGTGGCGACCTGCCCGCTGGAGAGGCCGCCGCGCCGTGCGCGAGCGCGAGCGCGAGCGTAGCTATAGCCAACCCCCACAGGCAAACACCGTGCCGATCAGTTGGTTAATGCGCGGATCGAACCAGTCCGCGGGGCAGCAGGAATTGGCACGGCATGACATGAACGATCTACTAGTCAAGCTAGACCAAAAGGTGTTGAGCACCCAACGTTCCGTGGCGCGTGACCGTGAGCGCATTCCAACACTTGCCGCCAATCTGCGTGTCAGGATGGGGGCGATGAATGAGTACGCCAAGCAGTTGGCCGACACCCGCCACTCCTTCGAACTCGGCCTGATTACATACCTCGAAGTGCAGACAGTCGAGAGCAGCATTATGCAAAGCACCCAGACTTTCTACGATGATCTTGCGGACTATATCGATTTAACAATCGACTATGCTCGCCTGCATGGTCGACCGTTTCCGGTTCCGACAACCTGCACTACTCAATAGTTCCGTCGATGTTCTTGACCGGATACTTTGACAATGTCAGACGTGCTGAGATTGAGGCACTTGCCTGCAGGCCGAGGTCCAGCACATGCTCTGAAATAGATCCGATGCACGAGTGAAAGCGAAAAGATTGCAGCGACAAGTTCTTGCAGACAAGGATGTCTTGCTCAAATTGAGCCAACGTCTTGGAGATATACATGTACGGCAGAGATTGGGTATCGAGAATGACCACGAAATAACAGCCAGCCGCCAAGGCAACAATTTTCTGAACGCTGAGTACTGGTTTGCCGCCCAGTCCATGATTCGGATGGCACTTAGACTGACCGGTCTCTACTCGCGAGGCTGCAGAAATGCGGAGCGCATTCTCGTAACGCAGAATGTAATTGGATTCAGGGATCTTCCATCGTCATTTGACGGTTTCATAATACTCCATATCAGCGATCTTCACGTTGACATGAGTGAGGGCGCGATGCGAAACCTCATTGGCATCGTTGCTGATTTGCGTTGCGATATCACCGTTCTCACCGGTGATTACCGTGGCAAAACATATGGGCCATTCGAGCCTGCCCTGAGAGGTATGGCGAAATTGCGCGCCCGTCTAAGCGGGCCAGTTTATGGCGTGCTTGGCAACCACGACACGATTCGTATGGTACCGGAGCTGGAAGCCATGGGAATACGGATGCTGGTCAACGAGTGTGTGACGATAGTACGTGACGATCAGCGGATTTATTTGGCGGGCGTCGATGACGCACACTACTTCAGAGTCGATAATATCGAAAAAGCCAGATCATCGATTCCAAATGATGAGTTTTCGATTCTTTTGTCGCACACGCCGGAAATCTATCGCCAGGCCGCTCATGCAGATTTTGATCTGTTGCTGAGTGGACATACACATGGTGGCCAGATCTGCCTCCCGGGTTCGATTCCGATCATCCTGCGTTCTGTGCTTCCACGGCGTATGGCGGCAGGAACCTGGCGGTATCACAGTATGATTGGCTACACATTCGTAGGTGCCGGGTCATCCGTCGTGGCAGTGCGCTTCAACTGCCCACCAAAGATCACCCTCCACCACTTGCAGCGCGATTGACAAGGCTGAGGTGCGCGGGCTGCTAATTCCTGTGGCTTCAGAAAGGGCCGCACACATATAAGGGAAGTTCGAATGCCCAAAGTATCCAGCAAGGGTCATGACTATTTGAATTGGCCACATGCCTTGCAGTTTGCCTGCATGTTGCTCGGTGCCTGTACCACCGTAGGACAGGTAACTCCGCTTGACACAGCTACCTATGGTACGGGGGCTCCCACCATTGCCCTGGGTTACGGCTTCACAGGCGGAACGGTATCCGCCGTGATGCCCGACGGCGACCATTTGGAAGGCCAGTACACAATGACCGAACCGCCGGATATCGGACCGTTCTGTTCCCTCGGCTGCAACGGCGCCGGAGGGACGTTCGCTGCCGATGAGACAGAGTCCTTCCCGCATGGCCGACCCGCAATTGCCATCGCTACCGATGGCAAGGGTGGTTCCATCATCTGCGATCTCGCACTCGGCTTTGGCCAGCATGGAGCCGGCTTCTGCCGCACCAACCAAGGTAATGCCTATCGCGTCACCTTCTAGGTCCTGTGGACAAACCTGATCCAGAGACGAATGCATCCGAGCAAGACGAAGCCAAGAAAGCTGGATGCGGTTTTGTCGTAGCGGGTGGTAATACGCCGCTGCCTCCTTGAGATGACCAACGAAGCATTCGATGCCTGAACGCAGGCCTTTGGGGGCGTCTGCTGACGGCGTTCTGCACCGTGCGTTTGCTCTTGGTCGGGATCTCCGGCGCCGTGCCACGATCCTGCACGTCGTGTCGGATCGCGTTCGCTGTCTGTCACACCCCTTGTCCGCCAACATCGTGCCGGGATCGCTGTCGCGGCTGGTCAAAAGTAAGCGCATGGCCTGCACCGTATTGCGCTGAAGCGCGCGAGATCTGAAGGGTTGTCTCCTGTCAGGAGTCCTTCTGGAGGGCGATCGTGTCCCGAGACGTGGTGTAGGAGCGATGCTCCCGAGCAGCGTTGGCTGCGTGGTCAGGCTGCCACGGCTGGCAGAGTGACGGTTGCAGTATCGCTGACCGAACCGAGGGTTTCCAGGCTCATGTAGCGGCGCTGCACAGCCCATTCGTCGTTCTGCTCGAGCAACATGGCGCCGACCAAGCGTATGATGGCAGCTTCGTTGGGAAAGATGCCGACAACATCGGTGCGCCGCTTGATCTCGCCATTCAGCCGCTCCAGCGGATTGGTGCTGTGGATCTTGGCACGATGCTCCTTGGGGAATGTTGTATAGGCAAGCACATCGGCCTCGGCATCATCCATCAGTGCGGCCAGCTTCGGCACCCGGGGTCGCAATTGATCGGCGACGCTGCGCCACTGCTTGCTGGCGGCGTCGCCATCGTCCTGGGCGAATGCCGTGCCAATCCAGGCCGCGACAATGCGCCGCTGTGTCTTGCCGGCATGCGCCATGGCATTGCGCATGAAGTGCACGCGGCAGCGTTGCCATGAGGCGTTCAGCACGCGAGCGACGGCGGCCTTGATCCCTTCGTGCCCGTCCGAGATCACCAGCTTGACGCCGCGTAGGCCGCGCCGCGCCAGGCCGCGCAGGAAGTCGGTCCAGAAGGTCTCGGCTTCGCTGTCGCCGACCGTCATACCGAGCACTTCACGGCGGCCATCGCTGTTGACGCCCACTGCAATGATCACCGCCACCGATATGATGCGGCCGTTATGGCGTACCTTCACGTAAGTGGCGTCCAACCAGACATACGGCCAGTCACCTTCGATCGGCCGCTGCAGGAAGGCCTGCACGCGTTTGTCGATGTCGGCGCACAGCCGCGAGACCTGGCTTTTGGAGACACCGGAGCAGCGCATGGCCCGCACGAGGTTATCGACGCTGCGTGTCGAGATGCCATGCACCCTCGGGTCAAGCCCGAGGGCAGGCTCCGGCTTCCTGAATGACCGCGGTCAGCGCCTTCTCGGCCATGCGCCGTGGTTCAAGAAAGCCTGGGAAGTAGCTGCCCTTGCGAAGCTTCGGTATCAGCAGTTCGACGGTGCCGGCGCGGGTCTCCCAGTCGCGGTCGCGATAGCCGTTGCGTTGGTTGAGGCGCTCGCCGGTGCGTTCGCCGTGTTCGGCACCGCACAGCGCATCGGTCTCCAGCGCCATCAGCCGCTGTGCGGCAAAGCCGATCATCTCGCGCAGCAGAGTGGCGTCGGAGGACTTCTCCAGAAGGTCCTGAAGAACGATCTTGTCGTTGGTCATCGTGGTGTGTCCTTGGGTCAGAGTTGCGATTCGCAACCCAATTCTACCCAGGTGCACCGCGGTGGCCGCCGCTGTGGATAAGTAGCCCGCCTGCGCCAGACTCTTGGCGGTCGCTCCGGCGGGCTACTTACCCACAGCTCCTACACCACCACAGGGGACACCACCCTGGAGCCCTGGAGGGCTCCAGAAGGAGGCGATGTGGCAGTCTCGGAGATCACCACGCGTCGCTAGGTATCCGGGCGCAGCAAGAACCGCGATCTGAACGCACTGCTGCCGTGGAACTGGCGATCGCCAGCCACCATCGCCGCCGCGTAGTCACCGCTACGACAGTTTACCGTTCCGTCGCGTTGCCACGTCAACCAAGTGCAGTCGTGGTGATAGCGCTCCGCTCTGATGACCGCTTTCAAGGGGCCAGACGCGTTTTTTCCATCCCGCTCGTCACGCGAGTTTTCCCGGTAGCGATGTAGCTGTGCAAGGCAGGAGACGGGACCGCTGGACGTCGGTTGACCTGCTCTGATGCGCGGATTGGATACCGCATTTCCGGTTTCCGTCCGGGGCTGGTTCCTGTCTTACAACGGGCATCGGCTCGTAGCCGGCCGCCAAGCGGAGCTCGGGAGTTCCCCACCGTGGTCGCGTCCCCAGCCTTGCACAACAGTCTTTGTTCTTTGCTGGCGTTAATCTCTTTGCTTAACCTGCAGCGCTCAGGAGCGGCGGTGTTACGCCGCCTGTAGCGTGATCGGTGCAGGTTCGACCTCGCGCGCGATGGCCCAGAGAAAGGCTGCAATTTCCCGTGCAATCGCAGTGATTACCACGGTGTTGCGCTTCCCCTTCGCGGTCAGTCGTCGATAACGGGCGCACAACCGGCTCTGCGCCTTCCAGGCAATTTCGCGCACTCGCTGCGGCAGTAACTGCTGCCGGCGCTGGTGTGTGGTCCCCACACCGGCAGAATGTCGATAGGTCCACGCCGCTTCGACCAGTGCCTTCCGAGCGCTGCTGTTGCCCGTTTTGGTAATCCCGCCCTGCCGCCTTGTGTCGCCCGTGGAGCGTTCGGATGGTACCAGGCCGAGGAACGCCATCAGCTGACGAGGATGCTCGAAGCGGCGGAGGTCCCCGGCTTCGGCAACGACTGCCGTCGCAGTTAGAAAGCCGACGCCACGCATGGCCTGGAACGCCGCAACCACAGGTGCCATCGTCCAGGCAGGCACAATTTCCACCAGCGCAGCATCCAACCTGTCGATCCGTTCAACGGCCGCTCGCATCGCGTTCAGCATCTCCTGGAACGCGAACCGTTGGGCGGCATGAACGAAACTCTGTCCGTCCAGCCAGCGCAGATGTCGTCCTCGCCAAGTCGTGCCTCCTTCGTAGACACGGCCATGCCGCAGCAGGAACGAGCTGATGTGCTGGCGCTTGCGACGGTAATCCTCGATCGCCATTGCCCGGGTGCGCACCAGATCGCGAACCGCCTCATGCGTCTCGTCAGGTACCCAGACCGCCGTCAGCTCTGCTGCGCGCAGCAACCGGGCCAGAGACAGCGCGTCGCGTCGGTTGGTCTTCACCCGCTCGCCAGGTCGACGCGGAATCAGCGATGGCGCAACCACCGTGCAGCTATGTCCCATTGCAACGATCTGTCGATACAGCCCATAGCCCGTAGGTCCCGCTTCGTAGCAAAAATGTAACGTCTCGTAGCGGTCAGCGAGCTTGCGAACCAGTTTGGCAACGGCATCCGGTGTATTGGCAAACTCACCGAGATATCGAATCTCTCCTTGCCGACCGGCCTCGGCGATCGCAACTGCGTTCTTCGCCTTGGCGGTATCGATCCCGACAAATACTTCCCCACATCTCCTCATGGCTCGTCCCCTGTGCGTTGAGGATCGGCCCGGACCATCCGGGCAACCCTCGCCTATTTCCGCACATGCGGGGCGAGCCACCTCAAGCGCTCAGCGGACATGCGGTCTTACCGCGAAGACGGGCTAAAGGCGCCGGTGATGATGGAGGACGGCAGTCTTGTGTGGACTGCGCCCGGTCCGATCACCGAAGTCGCGTGTTGGGCGCATGCCGCCGGGGGTTCTTCGACGAGTGGGAGCATCGGAAATCGCCGGTCACCAGGGAGGCGCTCGATCGGATCGCCGCCACTCTATGTCATCGAGGCCAAAGCCTCATTCGTCCCTGCCGCCGAGCAGGTGGCAATCCGCACGCAGACCGCACCGTTGCTCGCGGCGTTCTTCGCATGGGCCGAGGCGACCGTGGCAAAGTTGTCGGCAAAGTCAGCGCTGGCCAAGGCCTTCCGTTATGCAATCAACCGGCGCAAAGCCCTCTCCCGCTTCGTCACCGACGGTCGGTTGGAAATCGACAACAACATTGCCGAGAACGGCATGCCAATCATTGCTCGGGGACGCAAGAATTTTCTCTTCGCCGGTTCGGATACCGGCGGCGATCGCGCGGCAGCCATACGCACACTCGTTCAGACGGCAAAGCTCAATGATGTCAATCCGGAAACCTATCTCAAGCATACGCTGACACAGATCGCCGAGGGTCATCCGATCAACAAGATCGACCAGCTGATGCCATGGCAGATGAGCGCGCCAATTGCCGACAACCTCCGAAGCTGACAGCCTGGCTCCCCGGTCACACCGGGAAGCCGCGCATCATCATGCATCGCCGCAGATTCGCGCCACATGCCGCAGACCGGGCGCTTACGGAGCGGCTGTGGCCCAATCCGTTCGTCACGATGCCGCCGCGGACGAGACGCGCAGGGAGTTGAGTTCCAAGTGTCATACCCGTGATCCTTGTCCAATTCTATGAGGCACTCATTTCTTTGGCCCAATGTCATAGTCAAAGCCGATAAATCCTCCGACGGTCCATATTTTTGTCTGCGGCTCGGCCCCGGCAGGCGTTTGGACCCCTTGCTCAAAACCAAAACCTCCGAAAGCGCCGATTTTGATGTTCTTGAATTCGGGGCTGATCAGTGAGAACGGCGTCGTCTGTAGCTTGATCTGCGTAGCGGCAGTGAACGGAAATTTCGGCAGATTTGTCGCCCACGCATCGGGCAAACCGACGACGCCCACCAGATCGGCTTCGAGGAGGTCTTTGAGAATGGTGAATTTCAGGAGGTTGACTTGCGCGGTGACCGACGGATTTTGCCCACACAGCGGGTCGCCAAAGTTGAGGTCCAGTTCGGGCTCGCTGAGCAACTCGAGCGTGGCTTCCTTGGTCTGTGGGTCCTCACGGAGCTTGATTCCCTTGTTCCACTTCAGCCCCAGCTGGTAGACGCCGTGGTCGCAGAGGAAAGGTGACTTGGGTGTCCCGGATGGTGACGGCGGGACGTCCACCTTCCAGTCATTCTTCAGATCGAATTCTAGTGTGATGCTCAGCTCGCGCTCTGGCGGCCCCTTATCGGCTTCTTTTTTCTCATCCGGTTTGTCCTCCGGCGCCTGGCCGGTAGTTGCTGGGGGCTGCTTCTTGAGCGGATTGTCAGTGGTTCCTTGCTGTTTGACATCGACCTTCGGTTGATCGCTTGCTATATTACCCTGTACCGTCAAGCGATTGGGCGCTTGGCCACTAGCGGCTCCCTGCACTGCGGCGCCTGTGGCACCGCCGGTTACCTGTACGCGGCTGATATTCACGCGCCTATTTGGGTCGGGGTCGCCTCCTTTGGCGAACTGATCGGTCTCACCGTGGGCGAACGTAATTATGCGGCTCCGGGTACCCCCAAGCGGACAAACTCCGCCTGCACGAATTCCGCGCGTTTGCAGGAGTAGCCCCAGTTAGATTGCTGTTGCGCTTTTGTGTCGTTCGCGCTGTCGGGGCTGGCATATCCTTCGACTGCGATGAAGTCCTTGCTGCCCGCCGCCGCCCAGCTCTTGTGAAAATCGGCAATCTGTTTCTTCTGTTCGGGCGACAGGCCCTTGGTGAAACTGACACCAGTGAGGCTTACTTCACCGGCCCCGCCTGGGCTAGGGTCGGTCACACAGGTCAGCCCGGGAGGGACCGCACTCGGGTCGGCGCCGGCTCGCTGCAAACTTGAAGAGGCGGTGCCTTGACCCTGTTGGATCGTGTGCGCCAGCTCATGGGCCAACAGTCGGCGCCCGCTTGCAGCGGTCGGGGCATCGGCGCCGGGTCCCAAGACGATGTGCTCGCCGACGGTGTAGCCCAAAGCGCCGATAGCCCGAGCGGACTCTGCCGCCTGGGCATCGGTATGCACGCGGACTCGAGAAAAGTCATACCCGAACCTCGGCTCGAAAAAGGCGCGAGTGCCTGCGTCAAGCGGCCGGCCGGCCGAATTGAGCACCTCATGAACGATCTTGGGCGCCTCACCTGAGTTGGCCTTGGACGCAGCGGCCGACTTGGGTTGGAGCGCCTGTGCCTCGTCCTCACAGGCAACACACTTGCGACTAAGCCGTGGCACTGCGTGAGTAATTGAGAGCTCGGGGCTGGGCATCCGCATTACATGATCAGCGGCGCGATCCGCCTCATGTTCCAGCGGATCGTCTACCTCCCCGACCAAAAGCTTGCGCTGAATGACACCTGGCACACGCGGCGAACTCGACCCGGATAACCCTTTTGATTGGCGTTCCCGGTCGGGCGGAAATATCGGGATCTTGGTGAAATCCCACGAAAGACCGCGGATCTTGCGAGCAGATCCGTCAGCATCTCGCTCGTGTTGACGGCTGTGCTCGCTATCGGTCGGGCTTCGAGGCCGTTGTGCCGGAAGGCGCACCGTTGCCTGATTTCCAATTGCTCGTTGGAGGCTTAGAGTCTCCTCGACTGGCCCATGGCACTGCGCCATGAGGGGCGATCGCGAGTGCGCTAGGCTGTTCCTCGTATCTGTGGCTGCCTTTGTCTTTGGCTTGGCGACATTTGGAGCAAACATAGTCGCACCCTCTGTGCGCATGCGGCGAGGTCAGGCCGCTGCAGAACTTACCCGACCCCGTTTCATTCTAACCATGGCAAGTTCCTCGTTCGCTTCCCCGCCAGGGACGTTGCGCGTTGAGACGAGAACTATCTGAGGAATTCTGACACGATCGCCGGCGCACGTCCACAGTATACAGTTGCTGCGCCAACATAGAGCACGAGCGAGGTGCCCTCGTGGCGCCTGGAGTGTACAAAGACTTGCTCGAAGTCTGCACCAGCCGGGTTTTCAATGTCCATTCTCACCGACACGCTGGTAGGTTCGGGAGGCTGTCAATCTGGCTAGCCTCCGGTTGGGGCATGGCGGGAGATAAAGCGGATGCGCTGCTCAGCCTTCCGATCGACGTCTGTCCGCGAGCGGCTTGAGCGTACGGCGCAAGGCCAAGGTCGGTTCCACTGTGGTGAATGCGGCAAGACAACACGCAACGATGGTACGCCGTCTGGGTCGGACAGTCTGGGCTGTCCGCTGCCACGTGCCTGGGCGGGATATTGGCCGCGGCATCGCAAGAGGCAGGAACTGCGTCAAGCCACCTGGTCAGCGATCCGCCAGAGGACGCCGTGGCCGTCGCCGTTCGACGCGCAGTAGTCCGCGCTTTTTGGGGCAGTTCAAAGCGTCTCCGGACTTTCTGTTGGACGCGGACGAAGATAGCATGATCGACGGTGTTCAGCCCGTTGTCGATCATCAGGGTCCTGACGAGGTCCCGTACGCCGATCAGCGAACCCACCGGCGGAGCGCATCGCGCGATAGACCTTTTGGCTCGAACGGGAGAACAGATTGTTGCTCACCACTGACACAACGTGACCTTCCGCCATATCCATTCACGACCCCAGTACGATCGAGATGATTGTCTCCCGCAAGCCGATATGCTGTTAGCCATGCGCGCGGTGCGCGTGCGCCGTGATCCCGGATTTCTCCGGCTTGATGCCGATCGACGGCACACATTGCACTAGAACCGAAATGTCTTTGAGCAGCATATCAGCCTCGGCCAGCTTGTGTCCGTCGCCTGGCGGGACCGTCACGCCGTTGCGAGAAAGGAATCCTGCCAGTTCATTCTCTGGCACTGCAACCGCGAACTCCGGTTGCTTCGCATAGCGGCCGATAATGACGCCAATCAGCGCTCCCGTGCCGTCGATCACCGGCGCGCCACTCGAGCCGGGACGCAGCCTCGCGCGTACGACGACGAGCCGGGGCGGAAGCATTGTCGTGCCGGCACCCACGACTGTTCCACCGAGGAGCTGGGGCTCGCGTGGTGCATTTCGGTGCACGCCATAGGCGATAATGCTCACCTCCTCATCGACCGAGGGCGACCGCAGCCCATTTGGGATCGCGTACAGCTCGGACGCGACAGCGACCTCCAACATGCCGAGATCAAGCGCGCCGTCGATTGCTATAATGTGCGCTTGAAGGCTGGGCTTACCCGGTGGCCATACTTCGATATGCCCACAGCCGGTGAGGAAATGCGCACTGGTCACCAGAAGGCCGCGAGGCGAGACGAAGAACGCCGTGCCGCTCTTGACCTCCCGACCCAGGATGGGCGATCCGGCCGCAAACGAGGCAGCCAGGACCAGTCCCATCAGCAGGCTTCGGCGACGCGGAAAGACCCCTGCTCCCTACATCGGGGTCCATTTACCATCCGGGCCGCGGCAGGCCTTACCGGGCACCGACTTGGTCTGTCCATCGACCGTCTGCGTATCGTCGAATTCCATGCAGACCTGGTCGGAGGCCGGCGCGGTAATGCTGTTCAGCGGTGTGATCGCACCGCTGGTATTGGTCATTTTGTTGGCCCAGGCGACCGTCATGTATTCGGGCTCCGAGGCAGGCGCAGGGGCCTTGACCGCCGCCTGCCGATGCGTCGCCATGCTGGCCTGCGCATGGGATTGCTGCTGCCAGCGTTGGGCGGCGTACTGCGCCTCATCAGCTTCGCGCTGCGCCTGTTGCGCCTGCCATGCGGCGTTCGCTGCCATGGCCTGATCGAGAGCCTGCTGCACCGCCATCTGATGGCAGACCTGGTCATTGTGGTGGCCGATAGCGGCACCGACGGCGGCACCAACGAGCGCGGCGCCAGCAGCAATACCCAACGCTGCGCCCGTATGCATACCGGATGCCGCCGCGGCGATGCCGCCCGCCGCTGCACCGATCCCCGCCCCGATCAGCGCCCCGGACGCGGTCTGGTTCAACTGGCAGTCCTGCGGGGATACTGCGCAACTGCCAAGTAGCGTGGTCAGCGATACAGCTAATGCCGTTTGACGGAACAGACGCCGCGCCATGGATTCCCTCCCGAGACGGGTTTGTTAGAGTTATTGACTGAGCCGGAAATCATCGGCCGGGTTCCGCAGCGCGGTATTCCGCTGGTGCGTCATTGGTGGGTCGGGCCAGTCCATTCTTCACCGCCCAGAGTGCGATGTCCTGACCGCCACCGAAACACTGGTATTTGCCGCCGTGGTCGGAACAGCTGATTGTCCCGTGGACCGACGCCATGTATTCATTGAGTTGCTTCCTGTGGGCTTCTGCCTGCTCACGGGAATCGTTCTGGTCGATATTGATGATGCCGAACAGGCTGAGTGGCTGAAGTCCGGCTCCATTGCTGCTGCGGACGAACAGCAAATCGGCCACCATCCAGTTGGCGACGCGATAGGTCGTCCGCTCATTAGGCGCAGTTAGTGACGACGTCAGCCCTGGCACGTCCCGTGACGTGGCGGTCGTGGCAAGCGCGACAGGCTTTGGTTGCGATGGCGGTTCTTCCGATTGACCATTGTTGATGAACAGGCCGGTGTCATGGTGCGTCGGCTCGACGCTCTGGGTGGTCGAGTTCGTGCCATTCAACACCAGGTCTGTATTGGCGGATGCCGGCTTGGTTGTTGCGAGTTGCTGCACCGGTATCGGATTGACCGGAGCCGGCGGCGGCGGAACCGCCGGCCGTACCGGCGTCGGGTTGGCTTGAGCGGACGACGGGTGCTCCGGCGCCGGTCTAGCCGGAGTTGACGGCGAGATCGTTGGTGGCAGCGTATTCTGCGCTTCCGTCTGAACAAGCTGCGAGGCTGGCTTGCCCCCCAGATCCTGCCCCCAGAGAAAATAGACCAGGCCCAGTGCCACAACCGCGACCGTGCTCCCCAGCACGATGGCGGGCATCCGGTTCGGCGGCGGTGTCGGCGACGGCTCAGCCACCAGCCTTGGTGCAGGACGCGGCGGAGGTGATGGTGACGGAGCTATCCGTTTGCTCGGAGAAGCTATTGGTCCGGCCAATGGCAACACATGGGTGCGGATGAATTCTGGCGCGTGGCCCAGATCCGCCTCCGCGCCGAGGGCACGGCTGAATTCCTCGATCGAGGCGAAGCGCTCCTCAGGCGCTTTGGCAAGGGCCCGCATGAGCGCTTGTTCAACCGGGGCAGGCACATCGGGAATTCGCTCCACCAGTGGCGGCGGGCGCCCCTCGACATGGGCCTTGATCAGGTCGTAATCGGTTTCGCCTTGGAATGGCGGATCGCCCGAGAGCATTTCGTACAGCACACAGGCCAGGCTGTATTCGTCGCTCTGTTCGTCGCCTTCGCCGCCTTTGATCTGTTCCGGCGCGACATAAGTCATCGTGCCCACGATGCTGCCCGCGCGTGTCAAGCGCTGCGATCCGCGGACGCGCGCGATGCCGAAATCCATGATCTTCAGCACACCGCTCTCGGTCAGCATCAGGTTGGATGGCTTGATGTCGCGGTGGATCACGTCCTGCTTGTGCGCATAGCTGAGACCTGCCGCGGTTTGCGCCACGATGGCGAGTGACTCGCGCACCCCCAGCCGCTTGCAGCGTGCCAGCACGGCCTCCAGCGTGTGGCCGCGCACCAGCTCCATGATCATGTAGAGCTGGCCGTCCAGTGGCAGCAGATCATAAAGCCCGGCGATGTTGGGGTGCGACAGGTTGGCAAGCGCCGCGGCCTCGGCCTGGAAGCGTGCCAGGAAGGCCTGATCTGCGCTGTATTCCGGACGCAGCGCCTTGATCGCGACGCGTCGCCCGAGCTGCGTGTCGCGCGCCTCATAGACCTGGCCGATGCCGCCTTTGCCGAGCAGGCCGGTGACTTCGTAGCGTCCGATGAATTGCGACGTCATCCGATGCTCCCCGAACAGGCGGTGAGATCGAGGTCGCGCGTCGGACGTTCCGGGATAGCGGCGATCGGGTCGGACGAGACGGCAAACACGCCGACGGAGATGTTGTCGTGCCCCCCCGCATCGAGCGCCGCCCCGATCAGCGCCTGACACGCCTCGAACGGTGAATAGCGCATCACCGTTTCGATGATCTGCTCGCCTTCAACCAGGTCGCACAACCCGTCCGAGCACAGCACCAGTGCGTCGCCGGGTGCCAGCTTCATGCCTTCGTCCCAGATGCACGGATCGACGGAAGGACGGGTGCCCAGAGCGCGCAGCAGCACGTTACGCTCGGGACTGATGCGCGCCTGTTCGGGCGTCAGCGTGCCTTCGTCCACCAGCTGTGCCACCAGCGAATCATCCTTGCTGAGCTGATGGATAGCGCCCTGTCGCACCATATACGCGCGGCTGTCGCCGATATGGGCGAGCCAGGCGTGACCGTCGCGAATTACCAGGACCGTGCAGGTCGTGCCCATGCCGGCGCATTCCGGATAGGCTTGGCTGCGGTCATGGATCACCGTATTGGCGGCGGCAAACGCATGGGCCAGCGCCTCGGGGACCGGCCGGTCCTGCTGGTAGTAAAGCAGATGGATGGTCTGAGCTGCGATCTGGCTGGCGACCTCGCCCGCGGCGTGGCCGCCCATCCCGTCGGCGACTATTGCCAGCATGCCGAGACGAGCCAGAGGGTCATCGGCGGCCGGCATGTGATAAGCAACGACGTCCTCGTTCAGCGCCCGCACACGTCCGGGATGGCTGAGCATCGCGCCGTCAACCGCGACACCGTTACCCGCGGAAGTCCCCGTGCCGGCGGGGTGGTCCGGCGTGCCCTCCTGACCTGACACGGCCCGCACCGTTCCCGCTAGTTGCCCCCGCGCTGCACCTGGAACAGGCTGCGGCCAAACTTGATGGGCACGGCGTAGGTGGTGGTCTCGCGCCGCGGATCGCCGTAGGTGAACAGGCCGATGACCTTGCCTTGCGAATTGAATACCGGTCCGCCGCTATTGCCGGCGCTGGTCGGAACCGTGAGCTGATAGGCGTCACCCATCATGCCTACTGTGGTGACCCCCGAGCCCTGGTTCTGCACCCCCTGGCTCTTCATCGATACGAGACCCGCCGTGACGGTCGGTTCCGGTACCTCCTCAGACTTGCTCTGCACATGGCCGGCCTCGGCCGACTGGATCAACGCCATCGTCTGGGTCGAGAAAGCAGGATAGCCAAGCACAGTCACGCTCTCGCCGACCTTCACCTCGTCGTCCTGTGCGAGTTCCACCGTCGTCAGCGCCTGCTGAGTGTCGATCTTCATTTCCGCGGCATCCGCTTGCGGATTCGCGCGCAGGAAGTGGGCCGAGATGCTCACCAGGCTGCCGGGGAAGCGCGCGTCCAACACATCGTTGCGTCCCTCGAAATCGTGGAACTGGTTGTCGACCGGGATCGGCGCGTCCGCGCGGAACACCACACCGCCGCTATTGTCGCTTTGCGGGTCGCCTGGCTGCCATTCATTCAGTTCCTTGCGGACGCTGGCCAGTTCAGGGTCCTTGCTGAAATCCACGAACTTCGGAGCGGCCAAGGCGCCGATCCTATAGACCGCCGCCGGGCCGGCGGGATCGATCTGGCCGTATGGCACCAGCCAGCCTGCGGCAACGTGCTTATTGGTCATGATGAAGCCTTGCGCGTCGATCACGAAGCCGCTGCCATGACCTGCCGCACCGATCCAATGATTGCTTTGGTTCTGATCTTCCGTGGTGAGCCAGCGCTCCACTTTGCCGTTTGCCAGCATCACGAAGCACGGAAGGCGCACCTTATCATTGCCGGACGAGAAGGTCCTGAACATCTGATATAGTGGCTTGCCGCTGATTTTGTCGTAGAGACGCCATTGCACATCGACCACGACCGTGGCGTTGCCGAACTTGCTGACGATTTCTTCCGGGTTCACGCCCATGTCGTGTCGCACCGAAGCTTCCGTAAGGGCGACCTTCTTTTCCTGCTCGGCTGCCTGCGCGGCCAGTTTCTGTTCTTCCTCCGCCTTCTGCTCGGCAAGCTTGCGTTCCTGTTCCGCCTTCTGTTGCGCCAGCGCTGCAGCGGCTTCCGCCCTCGCCTGCTCCGTCTTGCCTTTGTTGTATTGGTAGAGCGTGCCGCCGCCGATCGCGACGAGTGCCAGTACACCAGCCAGCACGTACATCCAGCTCTTGTGGGTTCGCTGGCTCTCCGCCACCAGCATTCGCTCGACCGTTTCGCGGCCGACCCCAGCCTTAGGAGGAGGCGCGGCCTGGGCCGCCGCCATGGCTGCGGCCTCGATATCCGCCACATCAATGGTGCGCGTGGGGGTGGTGGCGCCACCGACGCCTGTGACGATTTGCCGGGTGCGGCCCATTATGTTGCCCGGGCGCGGCTGCACATCGAAACTGAACTTCGGCCCGCCCCTGCCCAGTTCGATGATATCGTCCGGCAACAACTCAACCTCGGCGGCGATCCGTTCACCGTTAAGCAGCGTCCCGTTCCGGCTATCCAGATCGGCAATGCGAAAGCGCAGGGGCTCGCCCGGCACGACAGTAATGACTGCATGACGTCGGCTGACCGCATCATCACGCTGCGCATCGAAGCTGATTGTGGCGGCAGGGTCGCGTCCGATCGTGATCTCCGTAAGACCTTCAAGCGGAAACTGTTCGATTTTATTGATTTTTGATCCACCAAGATGCTGGATCAGAATGCGCGACGTCGCCATTGAGGTTCCCTCCCACGATATCTTTTAGCAGCCGGACTAAGAACAATCCACAACGAAATTCAAAACGTTCGGCCATGGAGCCACCCCGGAGCACAGCCCCTCGCCATTGGCGTCGGGTCCGTCAAAAAAGTAGAGATACATCCGGTGCCAGGGCGGAAAGTAGCAGCTTCCGTGCTCGCAGTTGTTCCAGCTCTGCATTTCCTGGGGTATGGTCGCGGTGTCGTAGGTGCCATGAAAATTGGCCTGGAAGCTATGACTGGTTGGCTCGCTCGCCGGTCGGCTCATCATCACCTGGATGCCGCGTTGCAGCGAGGCGATCTGCGCCGGCGCCAAGCTGAAGATGCTCCGCCTGACGAAGGGAGGCAGGGCGGCCGGAACGCTCCGCATCCCGCCGGAAAAATCGCAGATCACGTTGCCGCCGCCGGGCTGTGTCTCACTTCCCCGCCTGGCGCGATTGGTTCTGACACACTGCTCCGGTGCGGATTTGCCGCGCCGGCGTCGGTCGGCGCCCAGATGAAAGCCGTTGTCGTCTCGCCGCCGCTCGGCGTGTCCGTGGCAAACGGCCCCTGGTAGTAGAGCGGATAAGCTGGCACGAACTGCAGGCTCAGCGCGTCGGCGCGGCCGACGCTAGCGGCGAGCACAAGAGCAGTTCCCAGCATCAGCAGCAGCGTTCGCATGCGAACCTCCACCTCAGGTCCCTCGACACGATCTCCTGTTCAGCCGGCGAATACTTCAAAAATCAATCGAAACGTACCACGTGGCCGATTTAATGGAGTCTTCCCTGTGCTGGCTGTGGGCACGCAGCGCGCGGATCTGCGTCTTTGCAGATAACGGCGTGCCTATGTTCTAATAACCCCACCTACCGCCGAGCCACCACACGACACACAGGTCGCCGTGCCGGAGCCACCACAAGACGTGCATGTCTCGCGAACATCTCTTTGGTTTCGAAATTGCATAATGCCACCCTACCACTGCAGCTCATACAGGTACATCTCCTGGAGCCACCGCGGACGTTGCACGTTTTATAAGTCTGTGCTTTCGAAGTCGAAAATCCCTTTGGCGGCATCTGACGAGTCTCACTTGGGGATCGGAAGCTTGTCGTCACGACATCGCAGCGTGTCGGGCCGCGAGCGTTCGCCGTGCGGTTAATCTCAAACGCTGCCCCACTTTAGTGCACGAACACCGGTTGCTCTGTGATCCAGCGCACAATTTTGCTGAGATGGTGCGACCGACATGGAACGTGTGAATTACGTCATCGCGCCGAAGCGTCCGGGTATGCAGACTGGCCCCATTAAGCGTCTGGGCGCCGACGGCCCGCGGGCATGTGGTTAAGGGCCACGTGGCATGGTTGGCGCATGGCGCCCCGTTATGCGACCGCCTATCCCACGCGGATGTCGGGCGTCTCGTCGAACCGGCTGCCCCCTACCGTCCGGACACGGATGACTCTGTGCGCCAGCGAATTTGGGCGGGGCTCGCCGGCCTCAAGCAAGATCCCCCTGCCCCGCGGCCATTCTGATCGGCGCACCGCCGGCCTTCGCTCGGGGCCAAATCGCCACACAAGCGGTGAAGCCGCCGCTGTCGGGTCAGCAACGATCAGGTAGAAGCGGCAGGCGGCTGGTTGATTGCCTTTGACGCCAGGAATATTGCCTTGGCCGCCGCAGCCTGACCTCCTCAATTTGGTCCGCTGCTCGCCCCGGGACTACCAACGTGCCCCCCCCCGCCGGACGGCGCGCGGCGCTACAGCCCGAAGCCGCCATGCCGGCGCAGGGCGGTTGCGCCGATCCAGATCACCAGGCCCGCCACGATCACAGCTTCGCCGCACGACCTGGTCCGGCACAGCGGGATCGCCGTGCGCCACTGCGGCGGCCACGTGAGACGCAGGCCGCTGGCGGTCATGAGGTCCGCGCCGAGATGCGACAAATGGCCACCGTCAACGGCGCCACGACGGCGCGGCTGACGCCGTGCCAGCTGAGCAGCAGCGCGCAGGCGATGACGGCGAGGATGGAATGGGTCATTCCGCGATGCCCGATCGTGGCTGCCAGCGGCCGTGCGATCATCGAGGCCCGCCGGCCGACCGAGGACTGCGGGTGATCGATGTCGGGCAACAACGATCCGGCCGTTTCCAGCGCAAGCGCGATCGGGGCGAGCGGAGACAGTCCCAGATGGGGCGCCGCCCAGGTCCAGGCCGCGACACCGACGATGACATGCGACCCCGTCATCATGACCCTACGCGCCTCGATCCGGGGCCACAGCTGTGTCGCCGGACGTCGTGCCGACCGGGCGGTGGACCGCCGCTAGCCGGTAGTCTCCTGTCCTGGCTGGTCGGACAGATCTTCCTCCAGGATGGTGATATGGAGCGAGAACGACACCTCGCCATCGTCCTCATCCCGGTGCAGCGTCCCGAGAAATTCCCGCCCGGCGCGAACCTCGACCGAGGCGCTCCGGCTCTTTGGCGCGTCGATGTGGATCCGGTCGCTGCCGAGGGTCCGACGCAGATAGGCTTCCACACGGGCAATGTCGGCTGGCTTCATGGGCGTCTCTCTTCATGTCGACGGTCTCAAGCGGTACCAACGGCGCCGCCGCCACGGGCCTCGATCTGCGCCACCTGATCCCGCATCCTAGCAGCCTGTCGGACTTAACGCGACGCGGAAGCGGGCGGTAGAATCGGCGCACACGATTGGCACTGCCGGACCCCCGTCTCATGAGCAACTTCCGCCCGACCAACCGCGACATGGACGTCCTGATGCCGCCATCGGTCGATGAGTGGCTGCCGCAACGCCACCTCGCGCGGTTCGTTGTGGAAGTGATCGAGGGACTGGACCTGCGGGCAATGACCGGCAGCTACCGGGGCTCGGGCGAGGCATCCTACCACCCTCGGCTGCTGTTGGGCCTTATCATCTACGGCTACGCGACCGGGGTGTTTTCCAGCCGCAACCTGGAACGGGCGACGCATGATTCGGTGGCGTTCCGCTTCATCGCCGCCAACGAGCATCCCGACCACGACACCATCGCCACGTTCCGCCGCCGCTTCCTGCCGCAGATCGAGGCGCTGTTCGTGCAGGTGCTCGGTGTGGCCCGCGAGATGGGGGTGTTGAAGCTCGGCACGGTGGCGCTGGATGGCACCAAGATCCACGCCAACGCCAGCCGCCACAGCGCGCTGTCGTACGAGCACGCCAGCAAGATCGAGGCACAGTTGAAGGCCGAAGTGGCTGATCTGCTGGGTAAGGCGGAGGCGGCTGATCAGGCGGATGTGCCGGACGGGATGCAGGGTCCCGAGGAACTGGCGCGGCGCGAGAAGCGGCTGGCCGGGATCGCTCGCGCCAAGGCGGTGATCGAGGCGCGGGCGAAGGAACGCCATGCGCGCGAGCGAGCCGAATTTGAGGCCAGGATGGCGGAGCGTGAGGCGAAGGTGACGCAGACAGGCAAGAAGCCCCGCGGTCGCGTACCGCAGCCGCCGATCGAGGGCCCGCTGCCGACCGATCAGGTCAATCTGACGGACGAGGAATCGCGGATCATGCCGGTGGCCGGCGGAGGGTTCGAGCAGTGCTACAACGCCCAGGCAGCGGTGGCAGCGGACAGCCTACTGGTGGTGGCCGCCGATGTGGTGCAGGCGCCGAACGACAAACAGCAGCTTGAGCCGATGCTGGGCAAGCTGGCCGCACTGCCCGGCGAACTGGGCAAGGTTGGCGCGTTGCTTGCCGACAACGGGTATTTCAGCGAGGGCAACGTGAACGCCTGTGCCGACGCCGGGATCGAGCCGGTGATCGCGATGGGGCGTGAAGCGCATCATCCTGCGCTGGCTGAACGTTTCGCAGACGATCCTGCGGCGCCGGTAGACCCCACGCCGGTTGAGGCAATGGGCCATCGGCTCCAGACGAAAGAGGGCAAGAAGCTCTACGCGCTGCGTAAACAGACTCCCGAACCTGTGTTCGGGATCATCAAGTCGGTGCTCGGGTTCCGCCAGTTCCTGCTGCGCGGACTGGACAAGGTGCACGGCGAATGGAACCTCGTGACCATGGCGTGGAACGTGAAACGGATGTTCGCCCTGGCAGGGGCGAACTGAGCCGCATCGCGCCAATCGTGATCCATTTCGGCGTGTTCGCGCGCGGCCAACCTTGCGTTGGAATGGCCCGCGTGAAGTCAAGCGTGAAAGTCGAATCCCTGCTCCGCGTCAAGCGGCGTAGTGGCTGGAAATGCAACGCGCCGACGATGATTTCCTAATTTCCGGCAAATCAACTCCGACAGGCTGCTAGACGCCAGCAGAACGCCAATGCGGGCGGCGATGGCAAATAGATGCGTGGCCGGACCGATCAGAACGGCGTGTCACCACAGATGGTGATGCTGCGCATGATGCGCGTTTCGGCCGGATAATCGTTGATCGCGAAGTGCTGCGTGCAGCGATTGTCCCAGAACGCCAGCGAACCGGATTCCCAGCGGAAGCGGCAGGTGAACTCCGGCCGGGTCGAGTGCTTCTTCAGGAAGTCGATAAGCGGCCCGCTCTCCTCGTCTGTCATACCGTCGAAATGCTGCACGTGACCGCCGATATACAGCACGTTGCGGCCGGTCTCCGGATGGGTGCGCACCAGCGGATGCACTGACGTCGTCTGCACGTTGCCCGGATCCTTCACCTTCATGTGCGCCATCGACCGCTCGTAGCGCTGTGCGCGCGACTGGCCGCCGTGCTGTTTGAAGTTGTCGCCGACGCAGACCGTGCTGAGTTGGTCAACCACGCGCTTCATGCCGTCGGACAGGCTTTCGTACGCCAGGTACTGGTTGGTGAACATCGTGTCGCCACCGGCGGACGGTACCTCCAACGCGTACAGAATGGTGCCCATCGCCGGCTGCGGTGAGAACATCTGGTCGGTGTGCCAGGAACCGCCGAAATTCTTTTTGTCCTCGGGCGTCTTGATGATCTCGAGGATCTCCGGATGGTCGGCCATCCCTTGCATGAACGGATGCAGATGGATCTCGCCCCAGCGGCGCGCGAAGCGGAGTTGCTGTTCGGGGGTGAGCTTCTGATTGCGGAAGAAGATCACGCAGTTGTCGAGCAATGCGGCGCGGACTTCCGCCAGCACATCGTCGGGCAGGTCCTCGGACAGATCGACGCCCTCCACCACGGCGCCGAGAGAGCCGGCGATCCGGTGGGTCTCAAGATAGCGATACCTGGTGTTGCGCGGAGCGTTCATCGGCTGGTCCTCCTCAGGCGTCGAATGATGCCCGCGAACAAAGTGATTGGGAAGTCGGGCCGCGGTTCAGGCGTGACTGGTTTCGCCTGCGCTCAATCAATCGTAACACGCCATATGGCCGCGCCGGCTTAACCCATCAGTACATATGCTGCCCGCCGTTGATCGACAGCGTCGAACCGGTGATGAATTCCGCTTCGTCCGCGGTGAGGAAGGCCACGCCCCGAGCGATGTCGGCGGCATTTCCCAAACGGCCGATCGGGATGCGCGCGACGATCTTCTCCAGTACCTCGGGCGGCACAGCACGCACCATGTCGGTATCGACATAGCCAGGCGCAATCGCATTCACAGTGATACCGAAGCGCGCGCCTTCCTGCGCCAGCGCCTTGGTGAAGCCATGGATGCCGGATTTGGCCGCAGCGTAGTTCACCTGGCCGTACTGGCCCGCCTGGCCATTGATGCTGCCAATATTGACGATGCGGCCGAACTTCGCGCCACGCATGTGGTCGAACGTCAGCTTGCAGAGATTGTAGCAAGAGCCGAGGTTGGTATCGAGCACCGCATCCCACATGTCGCGCGTCATGCGCGCGAGCGTGCCGTCGCGGGTGATGCCGGCATTGTTCACCAGGATTTCGACCGGCCCCACATCGGCGACGATCTTTGCCACAGCTTTCTCGCAGGCCTCGAAGCTGCACACGTCGAATTGCATGGTCCGGATGCCGGTATCGTCGTGAAAGGCTCTGGCCGCCTTTTCATTGCTGGCATAGTTGGCGACGACGGTGCGGCCTGCCTGCTTCAGCGCCAAACTTATGGCAGCGCCGATGCCTCGTGTTCCGCCTGTAACCAATGCGACCCGTGCCATCGGTTCCTCCCTGAAAACTGCCTGAACCGCCTCATCCTATCACCGGGGGGAGAAACCGATAGCGGGTGCGTTCAGGATTGCTGGCCGCACCAGGCTTCGATCCGATAGCCGTCCGGATCGACCGCGAACGCGGCGTAATAGTGCGGGCCGTAGTCCGGGCGCAGCCCCGGCTTGCCATTGTCCCTGCCGCCGGCTTTCAGCCCCGCCTTGTGAAACGCATCCACTGACGTGCGATTTGGTGCGGTGAAGCAGATGTGCAGGCCGGATCTGTCGTCTGGCGGCACCAGCTGAGGTGTGGCGATGATCCAGAATTCCGGTGCGTCTGCGCCATAACCGAGCGAGTCCTCAGCTGCACTGAGACAGGTATAGCCGAGGGGCTTGAGTACCGGCATCGTAGAAGCGGCGCGCGCGGGCAATGTCACGCGCGCCGATGGATATGTGGGCGATCATGGTGTCCTCCTATAACCATCATGACGGTTAGATAAAATCAGGGCGGCTCAAGGTTGTCAACCACCTTGCTGGTTAGGTAACAAAGCTCATGGCGAACCGGCTTTCCCGGGCTGCTGGCGAGATAATTGCGGCGCCTAAGGACGACCTCTGTCTGACCTATGCGAACACGCGCTATTGGCGGGGCACCGCAACGCCGACCGAGGACCTGAACGGGCCTGCAGATTTGCTGCGTTGGGCGGCGGAGACGGAGCGGCTGCCGCCTCGGATCATCGACCGTTTCGGCACTGCCTGGCAGCAACGTCCGGAGGAAGCGGCCAGCAGTTACCGGGACGCGATCACGCTTCGGGAAGCGATATTCCGCTGCTTCGCCGCGACGGCCGGGGGGCGTGCACCGTCCGACGACGACCTGGGCGCATTGAACGCGGCGCTCGCCATTGCGCCGCCGCGGCAGCGCCTGCGCCTCGGCGGCTGGGATGTCGGCGTGGCCGAACCGTCGGCCAGCGTGATCCTTGCGCCAACGCTATGGTCGGCTGGCGATCTTTTGGTGGGACCGCAGCTTCCGCGTGTTCACCAGTGTGCCAATCCGGACTGCGGCTGGCTGTTCCTCGACAACAGCAAGAGCGGCAATCGCCGCTGGTGTGCAATGCGTGCCTGCGGCAACCGCGCCAAGGCGCACCGGCATTACCTGCGGCAGAGGTCGAGGTAACAGCGGCTTTCCACGGCAGGTTGGAGATCGGCGAGCGATCGGACCAGTGCGTCGGGTTGCACGCCTGGTCAGTGGTGCCAGCCACCGCCGCCCCAACCGCCGTGGCCACCCCAGCCGCCCCACCCGCCATGTCCGCCCCAGCCACCCCAGCCCCATCCGCCGCCGAAGCCGATCACGACCGGCGGGGCGAAAAATGCCGGGCCGTAGTAGCCAGGATAGGCGTAAGCCGGGTAGGGGTAAGCTGGGAAGGCGCCGCCAGCGTAGGCAGTGGGCGGCGCCTGTACCGTATCGCCGTGGGCGTAAATGCACTGGGTGTAGGCAATGTCGTACGCCTGCTGCATGCCGCCGTATGACGCCGCAGCGGCATTCGTTCCGATGGCGCTGCCGGCGATCAGGCCGGAAGCGGCGCCGATGGCGGCTCCCGCGCCCACCGCCCCGCCGAGCGAACCGATTGCGGCACCGGCCGCGGCGCCCAATGCCGTGCCAACGACGGCGCTGCCAACCCCGCTCTGGGTCGCCGCCGCGGCCGGCGAAACACCGCCCGTCTGCTGCCAGGCAAATTGGCGGCACGCCATGTCATCCTGCTGGAACGCCGCGAAGTCTTTGTTCTGACCGGGCAGGGCCATGACCGAAGGTCCGGGCGGTGGTGCAACGGTGCAGGCACCCAAGGCCAAGGTGGCAGCGGGAATCAGCAGGCTCAGGGTACGGCGCATGGCGGCGGTCCTTGTAGTGGTCTCGAGCATTCGTTCATCCTACACCCGATCGGCGCTACTGAGTGGCAACCATTATTCCCAAGGTGGAGCAGCGCCGCTGCCTGCCGCGGCGCGAGACATGGTTGTGCTCCCGGCGCAGCCGCACCGTTTGATGCAGGTCAATGCGACAGGCGCAATTCTGGCGCATGCTGATTGAATGGTTTCTCAGAATCCGCATGCTCCGATCGTCCGCGCGCGTCCGCATGACAAGTACCTGCGACTGATCGATGCCGCGCAGAAGCTTCCCCCGGTCACCACAGCGGTTGCGCACCCGTGTGACGAAGTCTCCCTGGAGGGGGCGGTGGAAGCGCGCAAGCTGCGCCTGATCGAGCCGATATTGGTCGGCCCCGCGGCGCGGATCCGCGACGTTGCGGCACGCCACGGCATCGACATCGCCGACCTGCCGATCATCGAATCCGCGCATAGCCACGACTCGGCTGCCAAGGCGGTGGCGCTGATCAGGCAGGGCAAGGCTGGCGCCCTGATGAAGGGCAGCCTGCACACCGACGAGTTGATGGCTGCCGTTGTTGCTCGCGATATCGGTATTCGTACTGACCGGCGGATCAGCCATTGCTTCGTGATGGACGTGCCGGGTCACGCTGATCCGCTGATCATCACCGACGCGGCGGTCAACATCGCGCCCACGCTCGAGGACAAGATCGATATCGTGCAGAACGCGATCGATCTCGCGCATGCCGTCGGTTTCCGGGAAGTTCGGGTGGCGATTTTGTCGGCGATGGAGACGGTGAACCCGCGGGTCCTCTCGACGATCGAGGCGGCGGCGCTTTGCAAGATGGCTGATCGCGGTCAGATCACCGGGGCGGTATTGGACGGCCCGTTGGCACTGGACAACGCGATCTGCCCCGAGGCGGCTGCGATCAAGCATATAGTCTCCCCGGTCGCCGGCAGGGCCAACCTGTTGGTGGTGCCGGACCTGGAGGCTGGCAACATGCTGGCCAAAAGCCTGTCCTTCCTGGCTGGCGCGGATTCTGCCGGGATCGTGCTGGGCGCAAGGGTGCCGATCATTCTGACCAGCCGGGCGGATACGTTGATGGCGCGACTCGCGTCGTGCGCGATCGCCTCGCTGATGGCGGCGGCGCTGAGGACCGCCTAGCGTCGGCTGGCGGCTTTTGACAGCCGCCGGGCGGTGCGCAGCAAAAGCTGGCGGTCTTCCGGCACACATTCACGGTAGAGGCGCAATATCGCGAGTTCATCACCGCGATGGACCTGGCCCGGTGCGGCCTTGTCGTGGCCGTACATCAGTTGTTCGACCCCGACCCCCAGTGTCGCGGCGACACGGGTCAAATTTGTGGTCACCTGGCCGGCGCGGCCGGTTTCCCATTGGGCCACCGCGCTGCGCGACACGCCTACCGCTGCGGCCAATTGATCCTGCGTCCAGCCAAGTTCTTCCCGAGCGGCGCGGATGCGGAGGCCAATGTCTCGTGGATTGCTCATAGCAGCATTCTACGTCAGTTATCCTAACGTGGCCAGAAATATTATGCGGGCCGGCACATGGCTGGAAGGGCGCACCTGGTGTCTTCAGGCGGCCTGACGCCCCAACGGAGACTTGACCCGGTGCGCCCAGGCAATCAGGGCGCGTGATCGAGATCGGCTAGCGGGTCTGTTATTTATGTTGACAGTAATAGTTTATATCACTAACCTGACGAAATTCGCATTTTGTTCGGGTGAGCACATGCCCAAAAAACTAATCTGGACCGGCGCGCAGGACACCCAGATCAGGCGCCTCCGGGTGGAAGGGGCCTCGTGGGATGCCATCGCGGCGATCCTTGGCCTGACACGGTGGACAGTCATCGAGCGCGGCCGCCGCATCGGCGCGCAACGGCCGCCGTTCGAATTTGTCGCTTTGCCGGAAGATCCGGCGCGCGATCCTCTGCCGGCTGGTGATCCTCGCAGTTGGGGGGTGATCAATGCCGGGACCGTTCTGCAGGACGAGCCCTACCCGCTGCCAATCTTTCCTCGCTGAAGCCTCGCAAAGGAGTCCTCGATGAGCACGGCGACAGCCGCGAACGAGCGAACATTCGACGCGGCACTGGTGATTTCTCGTCTGGAAGAGGCTGGTGCCGCCCTGCTCGCCCTGCCGGGAACCGGCTGGTCCACCAAGCTGAGAAGCTCCTCGCTCGAGATCGTGCGGGTGGCGATCGAGGGCTACGGCTGGACAAACAAGCGCATACGGCCGCCTGTGCCGTCGCCGTCACGGATTACCCGCATGGACGAGGCCATGGGGTGGCTTTCGATGATTCCGCTCGATCGCTTCGTGCTGCGGCGCATCGTCGGTGCCCGCAGCCTGGTACATCCGATCACTGAGCGGCACCTGTTTCCCTGGCGCCGCCTCGGCGCCGCGATCGGTGCTGACCACAAGGCGGTGCAGCGCTGGCACGCCCAGGGCATCGATCTGATCGTCGCAGGGTTGAACCGGGAAGCCATCTGCCAGCGACGGTGACAGCGTGCGAGCGGTGGGGCGAGCGGGCGATGTGACCCGCTACGGGTGCTTGTGGATCGGGTCCACCCAGTAGACCGCCTCCGGCTTTTCCACCGACTCGATGTCCAGGCTCACCACCACGGCCTCGTTGTCGCTGCGTACCAGCACGCACTCCAGCGTCTCGTCAGAGCTGGCATTGATCTCCTGGTGCGGCACGTAGGGCGGCACGAAGATGAAGTCCCCCGCCTCGGCCTCGGCGACGAATTCCAGATGCTCGCCCCAACGCATGCGGGCCTTGCCGCGCACCACGTAGATCACGCTCTCCAGCGCGCCGTGATGGTGCGCGCCGGTCTTGGCGTTCGCGTGAATGTGCACCGTGCCTGCCCAGATCTTCTGCGCGCCGACGCGGGCAGCGTCGATCGCAGCGGCACGGTTCATGCCGGGCGTCTGTGGGGTGTTGGTGTCGAGCTGGTTGCCCTTGATTACCCGCACGCCGTTGTGACGCCAGTCCACCGTGCCGGGCGCCGGTGGTTCGTGGGGATGATCGTGATGGTGGTCGTGGCTCATCGCCCTGCTTCCTTCGGCTGATCCTGGCCTACTATCGGCATGCGAGGGCGGGAAGGAAAGGCAGTGGACGGATTTGTCGTGCATGAGGTGGCGGCTGACCTTGTGGTGCGCATTGGGCGCGCCATGCCGGAACTGCCCGCAACCATGGACAGCGAGGTGGAACAGCTTTGGCAGGCCGCCTGCCGCCGGGCTGCCGCCGGCGGAGCAGGACAGCTGTTCAATGGCCGGGTATGCAGCGCCGATACGATCACGCCGCATCTGGTCACCGGCCATCTGACGGAATATCGTCGCGTCGTCGCGCAGATGGAGCGGCCGGAACTGTTTGCCATCCGCGGGCCAGGGCCAGCGACAAGCCTGGGCGTGCGGCCGCTCGCGGTCTGCGGGGTGCTTTGTTGCGCCGGAGGTGTGGTGGTGGGGCGGCGGCATCAGGGGGCGATCTATCAGCCTGGGATGTGGCAACTGGCCCCGGCCGGCAGTGTGGATGCCGGTGCCGTGAATGACGATGGCGTAGCCGATCTGCGGCGCCAATTGCTGAGCGAGCTTCGGGAGGAGCTGGGGCTTGCCCCCGATACGGTGAACGAACTGCGACCGTTGTGCATCGTCGAGCATCCAGGCAGCCATGTCTCGGATCTTGGCCTTGCGCTGACCACGGCTCTCACCGCCGGAGCAGTGCTGGCCGCGCACCGGGCAGATGGCAATGGGGAATATCAGGAGCTGCGGATCGTGCCAGAGGACCAATTGGCGGCGTTCCTGGCCGAGGTGGGGGCGACCTTGGTACCGCCGGCGCACGAGTTCCTGGTCCGTGCCGAACTGACGCATCGGAGAGCCGACTCGCCTCCCTGATTCGCGGTCCCCGATTCGAGTCGTTGACTCCTGGCGCGGGTTGAGAACAAATAAAGAACACAGCCATGCGCCCGCCAATTTACCCCGCCGATTGTCCTGCCGACGAATCCCCCGCCTTCGCCACGGTAGGGGATCATGTCCGGACGAGCAGGCTCAGCCGACCGCCAAGCTTGCCGGCACACCTGGCTGCTCTGCGGGACAGGCTGCGCCCGGCCAAATCACCTGGTGGTTCCCTGCCGTTCAACGATCCGCGAGTGGATGCCTGCCTGCCCGGCGGCGGCCTGCCATTGGGCCAGTTGCACGAGATCGGCGCCACCGGACTGGAGGCAGAAACCGCTGCGTTGCCCACGGCCTTCATCGCCACCCTGCTGGCACGCATCGCCCCGGCCAAGCCGGTGTTCTGGATCGCGCCTTCCAGCGATCTGCACCCGCCCGGCCTACTGCCCTACGGTTTCGATCCCAACCGGCTGATCCTGGTGCGTCCGACGAAGGATATCGAGACGCTCGCCGCCATGGAGGTGGCGCTGCGGGAGGGGGTTGCCGCCGCCGTGGTGGGAGAAGTGGGGCAGTTCGACCGCACTGCCTCGCGTCGGCTGCGGCTTGCCTGCCTGCGTCATGGCTCGACCGGCTTCGCGCTACGCCGCTGGCCGCACGGGCACAGAGCCACCGACCGAGAGGCAAGCGTTGCCGTGACCCGCTGGCATCTCACCCCGGTGCCCAGCGTGAAGGACGACAAGGAACCCGGCTTGCCGCGTTGGCATGTGGCGTTGACGCATGCGCGTGGCGGCCGGCCGGGGGAATGGATCATGGAGGCCTCGGATGATGCGACGCATCCTCTCCGTGTGGTTGCCGCACTGGCCGATCACGCGTCTGACCCGCAGCGCCTCCGTCTTGCCGGATAAGCCAGTGGTTACCGTCGAGACCACACGCGGCGTCCGCCATCTGGTCGCGGTGGGCGTGGCTGGCGAGGCGCAGGGATTGCGTCCCGGTCAGACGTTGACGGATGCGCGTGCCGTCTGTCCTGCGCTGATCCCGGTCGAGGCCGAGCCGGTGGCTGACGAAGCGGCATTGGCGGGGCTTGCCATGTGGTGCGAGCGCTACACGCCGATGGCTGCACCGGATCCGCCGGAGGGGCTGTGGCTGGATATCACCGGCTGCACCGCGGTTTTCGATACCGAAGCTGCGTTGATGCAGGATCTTGCCCGTTGCCTGGAAGGGAATGCCATTGCCTGCCGCCTGGCGATCGCCGGCACCACGGGTGCCGCCTGGGCGTTGGCCCATATGGGGAAAGACCGGAGCGTTCTGCGGCCAGGACAGGAGAAGGCCGCTTTGGCTGATCTGCCGGTCAGCAGTCTGCGGCTCGATGCCGGCACCGTGACCGGATTGCGTCGTCTTGGCTTGCGCGCAGTGCGCGACCTGCTGCGTATCCCGCGTGCGCAGATCACCGCCCGTTTCGGCGCCTTGCCGGTCATGCGGTTGGATCAGGCGCTGGGTGGGATGGAAGAAGCCATCGATTGGCCTCGTCCGCCGATCGTCTGGCACGAGCGCCTGGCATTCGTCGAGCCGATCGGTACGCCGGAGGATCTGGCGCGCGCATTATCTCGGTTGGCCGAACGATTGTGCGAACGACTGGCAGAACAAGGCAATGGCGGCCAGCGCTTCGTCGCACGGTTTTTCCGTGTCGACGATGACGTGCCGCAGATCGCGGTTACCACTGCGCTGCCGGTGCGCGATGCGGCCTATCTGACCAAGCTGCTGCGCGAAAAGCTGGACACCGTCGATCCGGGCTTTGGCATCGAGGTGGTCGCACTGGAAGCCGAGATCGTGTCGCCGTTGCCGACACCGCAGGCACAGCTTGCCGATCTGGCCGCTGTCGATATCGCCGATCGGCTGGCCGGTGTGATCGATACGCTGACCAATCGCCTGGGATCGGAGCGGGTCTCGCGTGTGGCGCCGTACGCCAGCCATGTGCCGGAACGCGCGGTGCAGCGCGTGCCGCCGTTGCCGGTCCGGCAGCCGTCCTGGATGGGCGATCCTGCTGCGCCACGCCCAATTCGCCTGCTGCGTCGGCCGGAAGAGATCGAAGTCATCGCACCCGTGCCGGATGATCCGCCCATCCGGTTTCGCTGGCGCGGCGTGTCGCATCGCGTGCGTGGTGCGGCCGGCCCCGAGCGGATTGCCGCTGAATGGTGGCGCGGTCGCCGATCGGACAAGCGATCGGAGACCGATCTGATCCGCGACTACTATCGGGTGGAAGATTCCGACGGCGCCCGGTTCTGGATTTTTCGCGCCGGCCTGCATGGAGACCGGATGCCACGCTGGTATCTGCATGGTCTGTTTGGGTGAAACCTCCGCACATCATGCCCGGTCTTATTCCAGGCATCCGTACCAGCACGGTTACCGCGACGGATGGTCGGGACAGGCCCGGCCATGACGATAAAGGGAAGGCTCGTGCCTCTCCCACCACGCCCTATGCCGAACTTCAGGTGGCAAGCGCGTTTTCATTCCTGCGCGGATCATCGTCGCCGGAGGAACTCGCCGCCACGGCATCGGTGCTGGGACTTTCCGCCATCGGTGTCACCGATCTCAACAGCGTTGCCGGCGTGGTGCGGATGTACGATGCGGCGAAGGAGGTCGGCATTCGCCTGGTGGTCGGCGCGCGTCTGTCATTCCGCGACGATACACCGGATCTGCTCTGCTATCCGCGGGACCGTGCCGCCTGGGGACGGCTGACGCGCCTGCTCACCGTCGGCAAGGAGCGTGTGCCGCACGGCGACAACAGTGATGCGGCGAAGGCGACCAATCGCTGCTCCCTGCACTACGCCGATCTGCTGGAACATGGTGCAGGGCAGATCCTGCTGGCCGTTGCACCGGATCGGCTGGATGCCGACTTTCGCGCCAATACGCAGCGCCTGAAGCAGGATTTCCGCGATCGAGCGTATCTTGCCGCCAATCGGCGTTATCGTGGCGATGATGCACGCCGTCTGCGTGCGCTGGCTGAACTGCCGTTGCCGATGGTGGCGACCAACGACGTGCTCTACCACCTGCCCGATCGGCGCCCGCTGCAGGACGTGATGACCTGCATCCGTCTTGGTTGCCGCATTGACCAGGCGGGTCTCGCCCTGCAGCCCAATGCCGAACGTCATCTGAAAACACCGAAGGAAATGGTCCGGCTGTTTCGCGAACTATCCCGAGGCTGTGTTGCGCACGCAGGACATCGTCGAGCGCTGCGGCTTTTCACTCGAGGAGCTGAGCTACGAATATCCCGACGAACCGATCCCGCCCGGGCTGACGCCGGACGAACACCTGGCCAACCTGACCTGGCAAGGCGCGGCGGCGCGCTATCCCGATGGGGTTCCGCCGCATATCCGCGATACCATCGAGAAGGAGCTGCGCATCATCGCGCAGCTCGACTATGCGCGGTATTTCCTGACGGTGCATGACATCGTGCGCTATGCCGTCGCCAACGACATTCTGTGCCAGGGGCGTGGTTCAGCGGCCAATTCCGCCGTGTGCTACTGCCTGCACATCACGGCCGTCGATCCGGCGCAGATCAGCCTGCTGTTCGAGCGGTTCATTTCCACTGAACGCCGTGAGCCGCCGGATATCGACGTGGATTTCGAGCACGAGCGGCGCGAGGAAGTCATCCAGTACATCTATCAGCGCTATGGCCGTGAGCGGGCGGGCATTGCCGCCACGGTGATCCACTACCGGCCGAAGCGGGCGATCCGTGAAGTGGGCAAGGTCATGGGTCTGTCGGAAGACGCCACGGCGGCACTGTCCGCACAGTCATGGCATGCCGGGGAGGAGCTTTGGTCGGATGATTGCCTGCGGGAAATCGGCCTCGATCCGCACAGCTTTATCGTGCGCCGCACGATCGAACTGGCGCGCCAGCTGGTCGGGCTGCCGCGTCATCTGTCGCAGCATGTCGGCGGATTTGTGCTGACGCGCGGCCGGCTGGATGAGACCGTGCCGATTGGCAAGGCCGCGATGGAGCAAGCGCACCTTCATCGAATGGGACAAGGACGACATCGACCGGCTGGGGATCATGAAGGTCGATGTGCTGGCGCTCGGGATGCTGACCTGCATCAGGAAGGCATTCGAGCTGTTGGGAATCAAGAACCTGGCAGAAGTTCCGACGGAGGATCCGGCCGTCTACGACATGCTTTGCCGAGGTGATTCGATCGGCGTGTTCCAGGTAGAATCGCGCGCGCAGATCAACATGCTGCCGCGGCTGCGGCCGCGCGTGTTCTATGATCTGGTGATCGAGGTGGCGATCGTGCGTCCTGGGCCGATCCAGGGCGACATGGTGCATCCGTATCTACGGCGGCGACAGGGCCTGGAGAAACCGGATCTGCCGTCACCTGCGTGCCGATTGCGGTCCGGCCGATGAGTTGCAGCAGGTGCTTGGCAGGACGCTGGGCGTGCCGCTGTTTCAGGAGCAGGCGATGCGCATCGCCATCGAGGCGGCACGGTTTACGCCGGAGGAAGCCAACCAGCTCCGTCGCTCCATGGCGACGTTCCGCAATGCCGGCACCATCCACCGCTTTTTCGCCAAGATGGTCGATGGCATGGTGGCACGTGGCTATACGCAGGATTTTGCTGAACGCTGTTTCCATCAGATCGAAGGCTTCGGCACCTATGGTTTTCCGGAAAGCCATGCCGCCAGTTTCGCGCTGCTGGTCTATGTCTCGGCCTGGCTGAAATGCCACCATCCGGCGGCGTTTCGCCTGCGCACTGCTGAATTCGCAGCCGATGGGGTTCTATGCGCCGGCGCAGATCGTGCGCGATGCGCGCGAGCATGGGGTGGAAGTGCGCGCCATCGATGTAGCCACCAGCGAATGGGACTGCACGCTGGAAGATGGCGCACTGCGTCTGGGCTTCCGGCTGATCAGCGGCTTTTCGCAGGAGTGGGCGGAACGGCTGAGAGATCATCGAACGTCATTCCCGCAAGAGCGGGAACCCAGGGGAGAATGGCGTACCGTTGGCCTGGGTTCGCGCTTTCGCGGGAATGACGATTTTGTCGATCTGGTCCGCGTGGGTCTGCCGCGGGCGGCCCTCGTCATGCTGGCGGAAGCGGATGCGTTGCGCAGTCTGAAGCTCGATCGGCGTGCCGCGCTGTGGCAGGTGCGCGGCCTGTCCGACATGACGGATCTGCCGCTGTTTGCCCACCAGCCGGTTGCGATCCACCATGTTCCGCTGCCCGTCATGACGAAGGGCGAGCACGTCATCACCGACTATCAGACCGCCGGCCTGTCGCTGAAGGCGCACCCGATGCGCTTCCTGCGGGCGCTGTTCGCCGGCGAAGGCGTGGTGAGCTGTGCCCAGGCTGCCGTCCAGGCCGATGGTGCCCGGCTTCGCGTCGCCGGGGTGGTGCTGGTGCGTCAGCGGCCAGGCAATGGCAATGTCGTGTTCTGCACCATCGAGGACGAGACCGGCATCGCCAATATCGTGGTCTGGTCCAGCCTGCTGGACCGGTTCCGCCGCGCCGTGATGGGCAGCAGTCTCCTGCTGGTGACCGGTCGCCTGCAGCGCAGTCCGGAAGGCATCATCCATGTCATTGCCGACCGGCTGGATGACCGCAGCGCCATGATGGCCCGAATCACCGAGGCCGCGGCCACGCCAACCCCTGACCCGAAACCGCGGCGAAGCCCGGGCCATCCCCGCCAGGAGCGGGTGTTTCCCCGGTCGCGGGACTTCCACTGACATAAAACCGCTTGGACCTGTGAACCAGTTCACACCCCAAGGGTCGAAGGACGGCGATTATCAGGCCAATTAGCCTGCTTCTCCGGGGGGCCAAACAATGGACCATGTCCTGACCGAACATGGATTGCGGCTGACCTATCTGCGCGATCCAAATGTCATCGACGATCTCGATCAGGATCGCATCCTTGAAGACCTGTCCGATGATACGCCGGACGGTGATCCCCTCCCGTGGCTCACCCGGTACCGGTTGGCGGATTACGACCATCTGGTCCTGGTCACCGATCGATTCACCGGCCGCCATCTGGCGTTTCTTGCCGCCAACGATGGGGCCACCGGCCGGGAAGACTTTCTGCTGCTGGAAACTGCCTTTGTGGCCACCGCGGCCAGAGGTCAGAATCTGACGCGGCGGATGATTGCCCTCGCCATGCTTCGCATCGGCGGCATCGGGCCGGTGCCGTCAGTCATCGTCGCCTGCACACGCTATCCGCTGTGCTACCGGATCATGCGGGAAACCGCGCGGCGTTTTACCGGTGGCGTGTTCTTTCCAGATCTCGACGGTGCCGCAATCGACTTTCGCGCCGCCACTCTCGCCCGGCGCATCGTCCGCGAGATCGATCCCAACTATCGCCTTCAGGCCAGTACCGGGATCGTCCACGGCACGATGGCGACGACCGGCAGGGGCTATGGACCGTCGCTTTCGATCGACCCGCAGATCGACAGCCTGTTCGGCCAGCACAGGCAAATGGCGAACCGGATGCTTGCCGTGCTCGATCTTCGCGGTGGCGACGAAACCGCCATTCTTGATGATGCGCGCCGGCTCTATCGCTCGAGATGATGTTCGCCGCCGGTCAGGAAGCGATGGCGAGCGCTTGGTACGGCAGGCGGCACAGGCGGCGGGCCCAGCCAAGGCGGAATGTCTTCCAGGTCGTCAAGTCGGTCATGAACGCCAGCCGCTGTGCCAACAACTCGGCGCTGAGTTCGGCGATGCCATCTGGCCTTTGGGCAATCTGACCGATCGCTTCCAAGGTCTTCGGGCCAATCACACCATCCTGCGTCACATTGGCGGCCTGCTGCAGCCAGCGTACCGCATGGCCGGTGCCGTTGTTCACCGCCGCGTCGAATGCGAGTAGAGCCAGGGCGGGTGGCAATTCGTCGCCGGCGATCCGAACCCAGTAATCGCGCCGATAGAGCTCCTTTGCGGTATCGAGCGTCAGTTTGGCGATATCGAGGTCGGGGTACGCCGCGGCACTGATGCCAAACTTGGTCCCCCGGCACGATCCGACGCCGGTTTGGCCGCCGGTCCAGTTGCCCGGATCGGCAGGATCTTCCGTGAAGCCGCCCTCATGGGCTGCGACGAGGTCGAACATCCGGTCAAAATTATCCATGCCGTTCAGCCAGTGGTGTCGCTGAGAATGATCGGCGTCGCAGTTGCGGCCAGAGGGAAATTTACCCGCCAGCCGCTGCCGAGATCACCGGCAATATCCCATCCCGCCGGCGGTGTCAGGGAAGCGAAATTGTCGGTGACCGCATTGCCGCGGCCGATCGTGGTATCGCCATATGGGTAGTAAAGGCCACATGAGGCGCTGGGATTCGTCAGCGCTTGAGCGAGTGTCACTTGCAGATGCGTGACATCGATGCGCGCGCAAGCAGTGGCCAGAACCAGAACACCTGGGCTGGCGGTCGAGCCACCATCCATCACGCAGAAGCCCGCCCCGTTGGCTGCCTGCAAGGGCACGATCAGGTCGGTGCCTCCATCGTGCTGAATGGTCAGCAGCAAGGTCGTGCTGTTTTGGCGATAAGCGTGAACGATTGCTGGACCGCCCGTTACCGGCAGCCCGGCCGGAATCGCACTGAATGCGTCGCCGCCGCTACTCGCCAGGACGGCGCGCGCCACCACTGGGGCCGCGAGAAGGGCAAAGCGTTGATTGTCCGCGCTGTCGCGATGGGCCGAATCACCGCCGGTGGCTAGGCCGGTCACGGGGTTCCAGGATGATCCTCGTGGGTTGCTGTCACTGGTCTGCGGGTTGCCAATGACCACGTTCTGGGTTGGATCGGCTGCCATGGTCGCGACCACTTCGCGATGCATCTGCATCCCGCCTGCCATGCCGTACGGGATGGCATTCCACCAGATCAAAGGCAGATCGCTTGTCGAGCGCTCAAGCATGCCACGTTCGAGGGCCAGGAAGCGTTCCGCAGCCGACAGGAAGGTGGCCTTCTCGCTGTAATTGCGCAGACTATCGGTCTCGTTCCACGGCCAGACCAGCGCGCAGATGTCACTCTGATCCGCCTGCGTGAGCGCATCGATGGCCGTCTGCGTCGCGTTCCCGTCGGCACCGAGCTGCCAGGTGGAGGGGCTGGAGCCGTCGTTCGGATCGTTCAGAAAGCTGCCGGGATATGTGCCGTTCACCGCGGGATACAGGCCATTCCCGCTCACCATGGTGCAGTCGGTCGGATTGCCGGTTGTGGCGAGGATATCGTAGGCGAGCGCACCGAGATACCAGGCGACGCCCTGCGCCAGAAGCTGCGCCGCGCCATCGTAGAGTGCATAGTTGATGGCGTTCGACTGACCGTTGAAGACCAATATCACGCCGCGACGCGGACCGACTGTCCAGCGCGTGGCACATTGCGAGAGCATGGCAACTTCCGCGTCCGCGAGCGCCCTTTCCCAGGTAGCCGCCTCGTGGAACCAGCACTGGGCGCCTCCCAGTAGCGTGGTGTCATGCAGCAGCACCATCGGTGTGGTGGCACCAGACGCCAAGGGGTTGGCAATGCCGCTCACTTTGCGTGCACCATCCAGCCAGACATCGACGCCGACACCGGGACTGTTGCGCATTACTATCGTGTGTGTATGGCGGCGTGTCAGTGACGTGGTCAACGTGGTCGGGGCGCTGCTACCGGGGAATAAAACCAATCGGCCTTGACCAGTCGCACCATCTGCCTGCAGCACCGGTGTGCCACCCGCGGCGAGCAGGGTGATCGGATTGGGATCGCGACCGGAATTCTGCCGCCAATTCGGCCGGGACCAGACCAGGTAGCGGGTCCAGCCTGCGCCAGCCTGAAGCGAAACATTGGCGACCTGAAACCCCAAGTCCGGATCAAGCGCCGGGGCAAGCATCCCCGATCCTCCGGCGACACGTCCCGCTCCGCCGCACAGGCCGGAAAGCCGCGCGGTCATTCCTGGCGGTCCGGCCGGAGTTGCGAAGGAATACGGCGACATCGCGATGCCGTTGCCGGATTTGTCCGACAGGCTGGCAATTGGGTTGTTCCAATTGGGAACCGAGGTACCGGTTGGGCCAACTGCGGCGGCTAGGTTCCCGGCGTCCCACCACCCGGACAAATTGGCGATGGCATTCGGGAAGGGACCGCTGAACTCGCCACCACCCGATGCGGCTGAACCGGTTCTGAGAGGCTGCCAGAGTGCCACGTGGCCGACGCCGATCCCCATCGGCCGGGCAGGCGCAACGAATGCAACGCTCATCTCAGGTCACCGTGAACGCGACCGGATAAACTGTCGGCGCACTGCCGTCGGTGCCTTCAACCCACGCGTACCAGGTGCCGGCTGTGGCAGGTGTCGGGACATAGGCACCCCAGAGATCGGAATTGACATACGTTGCCAAAGTCCAACTGGCGGGCGGTACGGTGGCCGAGGTCGAGAAGCCGAACCGGATGGTCGCGGTGGCTGGATTGACATGGGCATTCACCGCGATCGTTCCGGCGCCATGTGTGAAGCTGCCCGAAGGTGTCGTCTGCCAAGTGATTGACACGACGGTCCCGGCAACTGCTGTGGTGCTGGCATTGGCCACGGCCGAGGGTAGGCCGGCACCACTGCCGTTCACCGCATAGACCTGGAAGTCATATGCCGTACCCGCGACAAGTCCGGTCGCCGACATGGCCGTCGTGGCGATCCCTACCGCGGATGTCGACCAGGTGGTCGTTCCGGTGACGCGATATTGGGAAGTATAGCTGCTGACGGCACCACCGGAGCTCGGTGCCATCCAGTTCAGCGCGATGCTGCTTGTCGTTGAACTGCCAGCGGTCAGGCCGATGACCTGTCCGGGTACAGCCGGGGTCGTTCCGCTGCTTCCGCTGCCGGCTAGCGATGCAAAGACGACGCTGCCGCCGGAATAACTTACGCAGCGCACGGCGGCGGCCTGTCCACTGGGCAGCGACAAGGAGCCGGATGAAGTGGTGATGCCGGCGCCGAAGGTGACACTGCCGGCGCTCAGATTGAGCACGTCACAATAGAATCCGCTGCCCATGTTCAACGCTGCCGGACTCAGTGTTACCGGCTGGCTGCAGACCAGGATTCTACCATTATGAACCGTGCCATCGAGCGTAATGTTGCCGGTGATTTCCACCACCGGCAGCTTGTATGACGGCAATTGCGACATGATCCAGGACCACACCGCCGAGAAGGTCTGCCGCAGCATGGTGCTGCTGCCTTGGGCGACCCACAACGTGTCGGTATTCGCGGCTGCGAGGGCGGGCTGCGCCAGGTCAATCGTCAGGCCGTCGAGGAAGTTCGCATAACTGATCGTATGATCCACACCGCTCTGGCTGATGGCTACCAGGTCGCTCGTCGCGATCGTTGTGACTGGAGCCAGACTCGTGATGCTGTAGGAACCAGATTGGCCCGAAGTCACTGCCTCCGGTTACATTGGAGGAAATTGTGCCTGTGGGACTGATGCTGATATTGGTTCCGGCCGAGAACAATCCTCGCAGCGACGATAATGGCAGCAGCATTGGATTGCCGCCACTGCTCAGCACTGCCTGATCTGTGGGGGTCAGGGCAGTTTGCTGCGGGAGGATGGTGATTTCATTCGCCGAGGCAGCGAGAGTGCCGGCATTCAACACCAACCCTACGCCTACAGTGATCGTTTCAGGACTGCCTGCGCCAAGGCTGCTACGGCCAAGCAGCGTGCCTGACCCGCTGATGATGGCCGGCTGCGTGCTCGCCAAAAGCGTGCCGACGCTGACTGAATATGTCGCGCCATTCTGACTGAGCGGAACCTCATCCGCAGGAGTAACCTGTGTGACAGGAGGCAACTGCGAAATTGTCGGCATCGCTTTATCCTATATGACAGACGGGGTAGGCTCGCGATGCGGCGGGCTCACGCCACGACCTGAGAACCGCCGCAGACTGAAATCCATCGGGCCCCGTCGTAAAACACCCCGAACTCCGGACCCTGCTCCAGCGGATTCGCTTGGCTTGCGGCCGTTGCTGGCAAAAGCCATTGCACCCGCGCCAGGTGCCACGGGCAGTGTCGAAACGGCGTATGAAGGCAAGACCGGCGGGCCAGAAAATTGCGGATTTACCGTGTTTGACCGGAACAGGTCGTGCCATGTTGAGCTGGCATCAGAGATGATGTGATAGCGATCGTTCTGACGTAGCGTGATCGGACCATTGTCGATTGTATCACTTCCGGTCGTCGCGATCGCAACCTGGGCCGAACCCAGTACCGGAAAATGTGAAACCGGTTCCGGCCGCGACAGTACTTGCCGGGGGCAGTGTGATCGTGTACGGCGCGGCACTGCCAACCAGAAAGATCAGATTACCGGACAACCAGTTCGCCAGTGTCGCATTGCTCGCGAACACGTTCATCCAGCCAACCGTGATGCCCTTCCCGACAGGATAGGACAATAGACCCTGATGCCAGCGCAGCGTATTAGTGGTGCTGTCATAGGCGAGCGAACAGCTATTGGTTGGCTCGAAGGCGATCGCATGCCCGGCTGCCAGCCGGATGGCTGCCGCTCCCGGCATTTGTTGGGCGGCGGTAGTGTCCAGCACGGATATCGAGAACGGTATATTGACGTTGAAGATCTTATAGGCGTGCCCAGTGGATCCCGCCGCCATGTAAACGCCAACGATGGTGCTGACTTCGACCGGTGCACCAGAGGTGTTGTTCTGGCCAATGACGAGGGATTGAATCTGACGCCGGCTCGCGTCGTCGGGACCATTGCCGTACCAGTCCATTTCGATGGTCAGCGAGGCAGCCGCCCAGCTTGATGGCTGACCGGTCGTATCGCGATATTCGAGGCATGCGGCCCAAAGATTGGGTTGCGGCAGCGGATTACCTGATGCATCGGTGCCGATGTTCTGGCGAATGGTCTGTATATAGCGAGAGACGTGCTCGGCGGTACTGCTCGCAATTGGCGTCTGGGAGCCGCACCAAAGCAGCCTGTCTACCCCGCCCCAAACGAAGTTGTTGGGACTGTTATAGATGATCGTGTCATTGCGGGTATTGGCGATGACCGCGCCACCGGTCGGACCGCCGGTATGGTTGACGATGTAGGATGAGTGAAGCACAGCAAAATCGCTGGGCTGGGACCCGTTCTGCGAGATCTCCGCGCTCTGTCCACTGTTGCCGACGACGATGCCGGGCAGCGAGTAGCTCGCTGGCCCGGTGCCGCTGGGAACCGCATCGGCGAGCGACGTGCCGTCCGGCAGCGAAGTACCATCGACGATCCACTTGACCCGCTTGGTCAGCGGAATCCCCCAGCTACCAGGGCTCCGCATGACCGTGACGCCATTCGGTACGTAGATCACTGAACCCGCGGGAGCTGCTTGATACGCCGCCTTGAATGCAGCGGTATCGTCTGCAACGCCGTTGATTTGCGCATTATAGGGAGATGCGCGAACGTTGATCTCTCCGGTCGCGCCTGCGGCGGAATCTACGTAGCGCTTGGTCGCCGCTTGCAATGATGAAACCGGGTCCGCTGCCAGCGTAAGGGCGCCAGTGAGCGTCCCGCCGCTGACAGCTAAGGCAGAAGCGGCCTGAGCATCAACGTATTGCTTGGTCGCTGCCTGCATTGGGGCACTGGGATTGGACGGCAGCGCCAGCGCACCGGTAAGAGTGCCGCCGCTGATCGGCAACGCCGCAGCAGCTTTGGTATCGACATAATTTTTTGTCGCGGATTGCAACGATAGCGTCGGATCAGCGAACAGAGTGAGCGCGCCACTCAGCGTGCCGCCTGACTTGGGTAGAGAGCCCGCAACCTGACAGTCGACATATTCCTTTGTCGCCGCCTGCAGTGGGGCCGCCGGATCGGCTGCCAGTACGAGAGGTCCGGTAAGCGTGCCCCCGCAACTCGAGACATGCGTGTCGACATATTGCTTTGTAGCTGCTTGCAGCGATCCTGACGGATCTGCCGCCAGCGTCAGCGCTCCGGTAAGTATGCCACCGGTCGTCGGCAAGGCGGTTGCCACCCGGCCGTCGACGTATTTTTTGGTGGCCGCCTGCAACGATAGGGTGGGGTCGGCTGCCAAAGTCAGCGCGCCAGACAGAACACCACCGGTTTTCGGCAATGCTGTCGATACCTGCGTGTCTACATACGTCTTGGTTGCGGCCTGCAGCGAAGCAGAAGGCGCCGCCGCCGCAAGTGTCAATGCACCGGAGAGCGTCCCGCCGGTCAGCGGCAACGTGTTTGCCGCAAGGTCACCGAGTTCTGGTCGCCGACTTGGTTCCAGTTGGCGTGACCAGAAGTTGGCTTACGTCGACATTTGCGACGCCCGTCAGGCCACTCATGAATTGACTGTAGGTGACCGTGACATTGTTTCCGCCTTGCCCCAGCGGCACGAGGTCACCGTTGCCCGGGTACCGTGCCGGCCGACAGTGATGCAACGATGAAGGGGCTCGCGGTGGCCGACAGGGTGCCGCTTTTGAGGTCAAGATTAGCACCGACGGTGATCTGCTCCGGACCGCCGGTGCCTGCGCTCTGACGTCCCAGGAGCGTTCCGGTGCTGATCGCGATCTGCGGTTGAACGCCCGCCAGAATCTGCGCTCGGGTCACCTTGCGCACGACGCCGGCTTGGCTGGCGGGAAACTCGTCAGTATCCGATGCCGCCGTGGCAGGCGCGAGCTGATCGATAGTCGGCATGATGGAGACGAACTCCCACGTGCGCAATAACCTGTCTGCGCAGACTGTCAAGATGTTGGGCTGGGCTATCGAATGGGGTGGTCAGCGGGGCAGTGCCGTCACGGGGAGGTCAAAACCGGATTGCCATTCTGGTCGGTCAGTACAACACCGCTGTCCGTGATCAAGGAGGTCGGCGGGACCGCCGAAACCGACAGATACGAGTACTGGCAGCAGGACACTGCGCTGGATGGTCCGGCCGTTCACCGTGGTGATCACCAGTGTCACCGTATAGACAGTTCCCGGTTGACCGCCGGCAAGCCAGAGCACAGCGACCGTACCGTCCGCTGTGGCACTGTTCATGGTAAGGTCGCCGGGATTGTTCGGCTCGACGGTGACATCGAGTGTCGCTATCGCATCGCCATCATTGCCAACGACCGCGCGCGTGATGTCGAACTGATAGTCCAGTACATCGCTAGGATCCTTGGTCGGCCAGTTGAGGGGAGGTGGCGCAACGGCCGTCGACCCGCGCGGCACCGGGATGAATGCATCAAGGACGACCGTGCGTGCATTGCTGGGTTTCCAGACATGTGCGGCTGGAGTGGACATATCAGATTCCTGATTTGTGCGACGAGTTCCGATGGGTGACCGAGCTGGACAGTTGGCCGCGTCAGCTCAATCAGGTTTGGTCAAGGCTGCAAGTTGGGCGCCGATCACAGCGATTCGTGCCCGCAGCTCTGCGATTGTCGGACCGGGTGCAATAGGAGGCGGAGCCGGCGGCGGAGTGAAAATCTTGCCGTCAAAACTCCATCCATCGGAAACCCCCAGTGCGGACGATGCATCCACCCAGACAATTGCGGGATGGAACATCGTCGTAATGTCACCGTCGGTCCTCAACAGTTCGGCGACCAGGCCGTCGTGAATCCGAGCATAGATTTTCATTGACGTTCCTACCATCTGACCACGACGAGGCCAGACGAACCCATCGCTCCATTATACTGTGTGGCACTGTTCGCTCCGGTTCCTGCGCCGGATGCGCCACCGCCGGGAAATGCACCTGCCACGCCCCATGTTCCGCTGTTCTGCCAGCCACCCATCGGCGCGGCGCCACCTAGTCCCCCTTGATTTAGCACGCCGGCCTGCCCCACGGATCCAGCGAAGTTCACATCACCCGCTACACCGAAACCGCTCGGTGTCGCACCATTCTGCGGGCTTGCGACACTTGCCAAAGGATTTAGACTTCCGCCGGTTGCGCTGACATAAGTGCCAAAGCTGGATGTTCCGCCTGCCGAAGCCGCTGCCCCACCGGTGTTCCCCGCTGAACCGCCACCGCCTACAGTCACCGGGATTGTCTGCCCATTAATCAGACCCGTGATCCGCTTTCGCGCATAGCCGCCGCCTGCCCCGCCGCCGCTCGCCACACTGCCAAAGGACGCAAAAGATCCTGATCCACCGCCCCAGATCTCGACTTCCGCTTGTGTCACACCAGCAGGAACCGAAAAGCTGCCGGAATTCAGGAAGGTCTGGATGCCGGATGCGAAGCCAGGTCGAAGCGTCGGGAGTTTCCAGGTTAGAAAGGGCGCTGTTGCGAATTGGGCAATGCCGGCCGCGGCGATTGTGGTCTGGCCGTAGGATATGACGACGACATACAGCCCTACCCAACCATTATCGACCGGTGGTGTAGCCTGTGCCCCAGTGTTGCCGGCGGCGCCTGCCTTGAGTTGAAGCTGCACACGTTGAATACGCCGAGTGTTCTGTGCGACTCCCGAGTTAGTCGGGCCACTATATGGTAGTGCCGGGTTTGCCGCATTATAATACGGGAGAACCACCGGATCAGTGTCGCTCTCCTGCAATGCTGCCTCAATCAGGTAGCTCACCGACTGACCTGATGTGTTGGGTGCGGTAAGCGTGAAGGAGGTGGCGGCAAGATTGATCCCCATCTTCACCAACGGGTCTACCATATCGGCCGGCAGCGACCCGTAGGCCAACGGATCCACAACCGACAACTGGGTGATGCTTCCTGGTCCGACCGTCACCGTCAGCGAGGCTGGCGAGGTTGGAGCGCAAACAAGTCCGTCGACGACGATATTGGTCCCGAGCACCGCCTGTGCGAGATAGCCGAGCGCGATCATGCTATCGCGATTGGCATTCAGAAGATCGGTGTCGAGCGGAATCGCTCCGGGATAGACCAGGCTTCTGTCCATGAGGTCCTCTTTCTTGATCGCGGGAACCAGCTCAGCTGGTAATCCTGGTCCAGGCTATGGTGGCGGCTGGCAGCACGTCGGCGATGGCTCGGTAGATGTCATCATCCGTGACCTGACCGTGTACCATCTCCAGGCTGGCGTATTCGATTGTTCCTTGGCCATAGCCTCCGGCAGGTCCGCCCCAACCCGCCACGGCGGCGATGCCACTGCCAACCGGCCGGTATGCGGTTATGAAGCATTGAAATGGCAGTCCAAGACTGCCCCACCCACCGGCAAGGCCGTACGCGACGCCGGTATCCGCGCTGGCCAAGGACCCGTAGCCGCCGGTGTCTGTCGGGCGCCCAGGTTCAAACACGTTGGGCGCGCGGCCAGTCAGGTACAGAATATCACCAATGATCGCGCCGCGCGTCCCGCGTTCGCGGAACAAGTCGTGTTGGATCCGAGCCCGAAATGCGTCGTCACTCTGGCCGGATGGCCGGGTCACACTACCACCAAAGTAGTCCTGCGCGACGATGTCCAGCCAGATATCGGTGGTCGTGGCAATCCGCGCCTGCGCCTTGACATACTGCAACTGGCCATATGTCCAGCTCCAGGCAGAGGCCAGACCACTCAGCAGTCCATTCAATACGGGGGATTGATCTGGAAACCAATGCGTTGGCAGGACTGCCTGCAACCGTGTCAGCATATCCTGCTGATCGCCCGTCATGTCAGTTCACCGCAACGACGCCAGCCTTCACCACGCCAAATACGGTCGGCGTGATGTCGCTGGCACTCCCATTGGCGAACAACTGGCTAACGTTGATCACGGTGGAGCTGGCTGAGTACGCGATCTGAGCAATTCGGGTCAGTGGTAAGCCTGCGCCGATGGTTAGACCGTTTATATAGGAACTGATTGCGCTAGCGACGAGTGACACAATCTGGCCCTTGGTCGTTCCTGCCGTCACGGCAATCGCCAGCGAAACATTCACCATCATAACCGTCGGCGGCTGGACGCTGAACACCGATCCAACCGGCCGCACAGCGTCGACCGCGGCCTGCACTGTTGCCAACAAGGACGTGGGCGGAGTTCCTGACCCGTCATCGACTGTCACCACGAAACTGCCCATCAGTGGCTGGCCGGTCGGGTCCTGGTTCTCCTGAATAGTATAATTGAGGCCCTGTTGAATGCTGCTGACTGCGTAGCCAACAGCTGTAAGAGTGGCACGTGAGCGGCTGGCAATGAAATTGCAGAAGCGATCCCTGAACGCGCCGTCCGACTCAGCATCCAGGCCGTCCTGGAATGGGCTTGCATTGTTGACGGAATCAACACCTGGAATTGCCGAGGCGAGCAACGTGATAGTCCCAGCCTGAACATTTCCGCAAGCGCCGGGAGTTTGCCCTGCAACAGGAACGTCTAGCGTGGCAACGCCGGCGGCAATAAAATAGCCATTGCTGGCCGCTTCCCATGCCGCAAGTAATGTATCTGCAGTGACAACAAAAGTCTGTGTGCCATCCGCAGTACGCACCATTGCTCCAACCGGTATCAGCGACAGGGCGGTTGGCGTGAACCGGGAGAAAGTGACAGTTCCCGTTGCCGCGACAGCAGGGAGCCGAGACAATGAGAAGTCAGCCATCCAGCTATCAAGATCCGGACCGTTGCTGGTGGCAGCTCGAGTCGTCCGCAGCACGAGCAGGGTGAGCCATTGCATCCAAAGAGCGACCGACGCATTTGCCTCGAGCACCGCGCGCAACGTCGAGCCGACGGTGAGGTCCAGCAACTGCGCTGCCGAAGCCTCAACGGCTGCCGCCATATTTTGTACAAGAGTGGTGAAGTTCTGGAGCGAAAGTTGCATGGCCTACCTGGATACCGAAAATGAGAGGATCTGTGTCTGACCATTGCCAGCATCTACGTAGCGTACATAGACGTAGACCGTGCCTGCTGCTCCACCCGGCGAAACCTGTACGTCGATCACAGGTTCGGGTTGCCGCGCTACCGCAGCCTCCTTGAAGACCTGGCTGCGTATGACAGCCTTTATCTGCGGCGGATTCGCCGGCTGACCAATGAAGCGCGCCAGCCCCGCACCGTAATCGAGTTGCCAGATGTAATCCCCCGGATTGGTCAAAAGGCGACGTAAGACACGTTGCTGGCCAAGTAGTGGATCATTGACCATTCCTAAATCGCCGGTCGGGCCTGTGATGAGATCCGAACCCCACTGATGGTAGGCGTCTGCCATTGTGCTCAGTCCGATTGATTGGTCACGGAGGTCGTGCCGCCACGTGAGTTTGTGTGCGTATGCGCATCGTAATGGCCACGCAGCCGTGACAGGGCGCCATGCGCGTCGTAGATATCACCAGCCACGTGCAGATCGCCGCGCATCTGAATTGTCCCATCGTTCTGTAGCTTGATGAAGCTGCCGGAGGTGTGGACCAGCCAGATTTCACCGACCGGTGTTGCGGGTGGCGTTTGCGTGTTTGAAAACGCGCGCCCCACAATTATGCCGTGTTCAGCATCCCCCTCCTGCGCGAGAACCAGAACCTGATCGCCGGGTGTGGGAGGGCAATACATTCCCCAACCGCTTCCGACCCAAGGAGACAGGATCGGCAACCACCCACTCAGTACGCCTTCAGGCTGTAACTTCACCCGCGCCGTCGAGGTCGTTGGATTAACCGAAGTGACCGTTCCGTAGCGTGGCTGGCTACCTCCCTGATCCAATGCGCCGGCATGCTGCTTGACGAGGTTGAGAATTCGTTCCATCGGGCTATGCCTAGTCGCCGCCGTCTGCTTCAGCAGTCGTTGTCAAGACTGTGCGGGGCGATGTGTTTCTTGCACAAATGTGCTGGGTTAGTCCGCTAGTTTGATGCAGCCGTCGCTCGATTACATCCACAAAGTATACCTGATCGAAGTCTGAGCCGGTCCCGTCCAGCATGATCATGCTCCGTGGAGTCAACTCGAGTTCGCCGGGCATGCTGGCCTCGATAATGCGCTCATGTCGTGTTAGCTCGGCGAGTTTCTGTTGTGCGAATTTCAGAGCGTCATTGGGTGTCAGGTTCGGTCGCACGAATACATAACTCCGCGGAAGGCCGATGGATCCGCTTGTGCCGGCATTGGCACGCGCCTGCTGCACGAACGCACTGTTCTGCCGCGAGTTCCAGCTTTTCACGACCACCTCAACGTCGTGGGCCAGGGTCAATGACCTCTCCAGTTTCAAATCGATCAGATCGCCCGGATACAAGGTCACTGCAATGTCGGATTGTTGGGTAGTTGGTTGAAAATAAAGTGCCTGGCCCTGAACGAAGGTATCAAAGGCTTCCTGCCGCGCAAGGAACACGAGGAGATCCCATTCTGTGGTCGCATGACTGAACTGATCCAGCGTAACGCGGTCATGTTCATCCTGATAATACCGGCCCACCGGCGTGGTTGTCGCCACGACTTGCGGCGTCAGGTTATGGCGCCCTGCGAGTAGCGATGCGATTTCGCTTGCGGTGCGATTGGCAAATGTCTCCTGGGTCCGGGACTCGATCAATGCGGTAGTAAGGTCTCGGCCACCGAGATGAACCAAGCACAGGATGGGATCGATCACGACGGTATCGACGGTGCCGAGAATCAGGCTGGTGAACGAGTCGCCGCCGTCCAGACTGAACTGCACTTCCAAAACGATATCTGACTCGCTGGCCCAGAATGAGATGTCGGCCCACTGGTCGATACCTAGTGCGACCGAGGCGCTGAACCGATCTGCCCCGAAGTAATTGGTGGAGATGACCTCCGCCTCCATGGCGCCATTGAGAATCAGTCCGTTGGCGATCACGCGCAACCGTGGGGCTCTCCAGCCCGTCGGCAAGTCACTGGCCAGCAATGCCGCCTCCCGCCGTCAGATCGATGTCGGGGATCAACAGTGTTATCACCCCGGAGAGCATCGGATCGGAAAGGTTATTGAGTTCCGCGATACGTATCCATTGCGCTGCGTCTGCTAATTGTGCCGCGGCGACCCAAAATAGGTTGCCGCCTGCCACGGAAAGAGTTGTCATGATCAAGTGCTCGCGTTGGCCAGGTTGATTGCCGCGCGACCGACATAAAAGCCGGCCGACGTTAGCGAACTGAGCTGCCCAGCGGCACTGGTTGCATCGAGCAGCCCTGCGATACCGTCCTGCGGCGACACCGTACTTGCCAGATCAACATTCGCGAGCGCTGCCGTGGCCGAGTTGATTGAGGCGGTAACGGACGACTGGGCGCTGCTCAGACCAGACTGGGCAGCCGTGAATGCCGCTGTGCCGCGCACGGTGGCACTGGAGGCCGCAAGCGAAGTTTGCAGCGAAGACAGGTCCAACCCAGCGTCCGCTGCGTAGCCGGATGCAACGCCGATGTCCGCCAATGTCGACGTGACAAGTGAGACGACCGGTTGAATCAGCGCTGATGCCTCATCGCGCACCACGGTGCAGATGATACGATAGGGAATCCACCACCCGTTGCGATAGTCGGCGTAAAAGTCCGCGATCAGAACGGTGTAAAAGAAGATGTCCCATGTGAGCGGCAATGCAATGCCGGCAACACGCAACTCGTCGAGGCTACGGGCCCGCAACGTGGCATCCGAACCTGCAAAGACCCCCGAAAAACCGATCTGTGCATCGTCGCGACCAAGTGCATCGATGACCCGCGAGCCACCGGGTAATCGGTGCAGAGCGAGTTGTTGCTTGCCACCAAAATTAATCCCGGATGGGATCTCGAAATCCTGGAAGGCTACTGGACCGAGCAGAAGCATGAGGTCCGGCATAAGGTATCACCACATGCAGTTGCGTCAGGAGACGGTGCAAATATATGGTCGTAAACAGGAATGTGTCCGTGACACTACGGTGCTCACGCGCCGACCGCGGCGCCAGGATACGCCGCAGTGATACGCGGGTCGATGCCCGTCGTCCCCGCGCTGGGGCGGGACGCGTACTTTGCCAGGCGATCAACAACCCAGCGTCCCATGCGCGCACCGTCCAGATAAACTGTTCCCTGACGGAGTTCAGACGTCGACTCCTGGTGATTCGCTGGTTCCTGTGCAGCAGGCGGTGCGCCCCTCCGAACACCTGGATTGGCAGCCAAATACTCTGGTAAGGCACCAGCGGACGTCACAGCATTCGTCGGCGCAGTGGAATGCTCCGATATTGGAGCGACGGCGCGTGATATCGAAGGAATGGTTTTTGCTTGTGGCGCGAAAGAGCCAATGAACGTTGGAGCGGACACAGTGACCATATCCCGGCCTGGGCCAATTGGTTACAGGCGACATAGTTACAGGCGCCACGGTTACAGGTGGCATGGTCGCAGGTGGCATGGTAACAGGCGACACTGTTACAGGTGAAATTGTCTCAGCACTATTCGGAATAGTCTCGCCGCTTTCGGCAGATGAAGTCGAGGGACTTCCAGGAAAAGGTGGAACGGCGAGGTCCGGAGGAGCCAGTGTGACGAAATAACGGGCGGCCAATGGCGCCCTCTGCGGCAATGGTGGAACGCTGGCTGAAATAGGCACATCAGCCTTTGATACATCCCGCGGCGCCGACGCCATTCGCTGAATACTGACTATCGGAACCGTTGCGGTACCGTCTGCAAATTCCGGGCGTGCAATACTATCAGCGATGTCAGATCGTGGAGCGCCCGGTGATCGTGATTGCTCCCCGCTCTCCCTGCCCACAGGTGAGCTTGCAATGCGAGCAACTCGTGCGTCACGCGTGGATACGGGTTCGATTTGTGGCAGCACATCCAACGCCTGTTGCCCGACCTCCTCGGCGTACGGCGGGGATCTTGCCATTGGCCCGCCAATTGGTGCCACGTCTGGACTGAGCGCGTGGGTCGTTGCGCCGAGCTTGGTAAATTGCTCGAGTGTGGTCCCACCGAATGCCACACTCCGGCCAAGCTCCGTCAACTCATGCTGAAGCAAGGCGAGCGCACCCGATACACCGGCGCCCATTGCGAACGCACTGTCAATCGAGGCGGCAGCGACTCCATCAGCTTCATGGTTCACGGTTTCCAACGCATTGTCCGCCAATCAAAAATGCGACCGCTTAGCGTACCAAGCGCGACTACGAATGCGAGCCGCTCCTCGACTGGCAGGCTGAAGGCGACGTCGAATGGCACCCCGTTCCGGACCAGGTAAAGGCAGTCGACCAGATCGGGGTGCCTACTCAGTTTCCCGCGCTGTCGACCACTTCAGCGGCAGATGGTTCGGAAGTGGGTTGCAGGGCCCGTGCGATTGCCGCCACACCCGCATTGCCCAGGCGCCCGATTATCGCCTCGATTTGCAACTCGTTTACCGGTGGCGGAATCGGCACATCGTCGATGGCGGTGACCGAGCAGGCGATCAGTGCCATTCCCAGCCAGGGCTGGTTCTGCGCCAGCATCGGCCCAGCGGCCTTGAACAGCCGAAGCCTGTCTAGTGCAGTCAACTTGCGGACGGTCAACTGCCGCCCTTCGTCATCGCCGACTGTCTGGATGGCGGCAGCAGACGAAATAATCGTTGCGGATGGGATCATCAGATGCGACGCCTGCGAACGGCGAAGAATTCCAGCTTTTGCTTCACGCTGCTGTCACCCTTCCATAGGCCGGCATTGCTCAAGCGAAAGACGACGCTGTCGTACTGGTAAGTTGAAGTTGATCCATCCGTCTCGGTCACGTACTGATACATCGAGCCGGGACTCACGCTGCTGCCGTTGAAGTACTGCTGCTCGGCGGCCGCGATGAAATCGTCGACGGTGGAACTGCCTCGCTCGATTTCAAAGCTGCCCTCCCAGCCTTTTGGTAGTTCGGTTCCCATATGGGTTCCGTCCAGCCTGTCCACCCGAACTGACTGTGTTATTTGACGACTCTCAAAGGACGTTACGTAAGTCAAATCGATACGGCCGGTCGGGCCAATGACAACCAGTTGGGTGTCGCGACCGATCGAGAACATGGTCATTGACATCAAGTCTGCTCCTTATGACGCCTGTCCACTAGGCAGTGTCTGCACGGACACCTGCACTGTCTGGCCGCCTTCCATATTGACGATGAACATCTCGTTGATCGCCTGGTATTGGACCTGGGCGTCCGACTGAACGTAGCCAAGATCTGTGCGGCTGGAAGGGTTATTGCTGGTGTCGCAGACTACACTGAATGGCAGGCTGCCATCGGTGCTTCCGAGCAGGCCCTGGCCCAGCATATTCTGGAGGAATGCCAACTGTGTCGCACGTATCCGGCGAAACAGGTCGGCAGTAATGAGTTGGCCGACGTCCTGCCCCATTCCAGCAGCCAGGGTTGCCGCGATGTAGTTGGTGAGACGCGTATAGTTATCCCCATGCACCGCCGCATTGGACGAAGAGTTGTGTCCGCCGCGGACGCCCCAGAAGCTACCGCCAGGCTGTGGATTGCTGATCACGTCGATGCCAACGCTCAGCAGCACCGTCAGATCGGCAGTCGAATAGGAAGAGTTCTGGCCCGATCCTGGAGTTCCCGACCGCTGGCTGCCAATTACGCTATATAGTTGCTTGTTCAAACTCGACTGTTCGGGCGACAGATTGGCTAGGCGTCCTGCTGCAAAACCCTGTGGTGACACCAGGCGAATGCTGCCATTGACCTGGTCCGACCACCAAAGCCAGTCGCCGAACATGATCTTCGCCGCATAGCTGTCCAGTCCGGCCTGCTGTTTGACCGCCACAGCGTTCTGAATTGTGTCGCCTGCCGGACCTGTGAGGATCATGTAGATGCCCTCTTCCAATCCGAACCCCGCCTGAGTGGTCCAGTAGTCTGGGTCGTCCGCATCCGCCAACAGGGCGATGCCGCAGGCCTGACCACGCAATGCGTACATTCCAGAGCGCGGTGGTACGTCGGCACCGACGAGCGCGATTACGGCGACCCCGGCCGCGCCATCCGAGCCAGCGGTTGTTGCACCCAACGCTAGAGAGAAGGCAGCCGGTGCGATCGTGGCACCGCCAGCACTGGCGACGATAAGCTGCGACGGTCCGCGCTGCGGTCCCAGGCCGTCGTTCACAGCACTGGCCAGACCAGCCCAGAACGTCGCCCCGGTGCCGCCGATATTGTCGTACACTTCAGGTTGCAGGCCGGGCAGCGCAACTGTCAGCCGCCAGGTGTTAGCCTGCGAACCTGCAACCAGCGTCAGCATGACCTGGTTGCCAAGGGACCCCGTATAGAGTGCCGTAAATGCCACCGTCGCGCCAGGAATTACTGCCTGGGCCGCCGCATCGGTGCCGTCCGTCACACGCACGCAGCGGAAGTTCTGGGCACCCTGCTGGACCGCCGTAGCAATCTGGGTACCCAAATCGTACTTGCGTGCCACGATCGGCCCGAAGCTCTGCGCATAGTCCGCCATGGTGGCTACGATTACGGGTTGACCGACTGGCCCCCACGAGGCGGTACCGACAACACCTACCACATTGGTCGGCACTCCGTTCAGCACGAGATTTTGTGGTGGGACGATCTGAACATAGAGGTCGGGAACGACCAGCGCTGTCGTGTTGAGGCTTCCCTGCTGAACGATTGGCATTTGTCTTAGGCTCCCTTGCTCGCCGTAGTGACAACTCGCACGACCGAGCGCGCATGCTCACTGTTCAGTATTTCGGTAATTTGCACGGCGTCCGTCACCACGTCGCCGCGCGCGAGGCCGCCGAATGACCTCACCACAACCAGATGCATATTCATGGAGTCTCCACTATTCAGGCGGTAGTACTCGTCGCATTGAGCACGAGATCGCCAAACAACATTGCGGGTTGTGAACTCACCAGGATCGTGGCGTACTCGACGCTGTAAGTGAGGTCGCGACGGTATAGATTGGCATTCTGCGACTGGTCGAACACGGCTGTCCCTGTATATATCAATCTGCCATCGGTGCCGTCTGCCAATGTGATGAAGCGCATGCTGCCCAGTGACAGATCAATTGCAGTTGCCGTTGCGTCGCGTGCCATGGGCGTCGGACACCAGCATATGACACGGAAATCGTGTTCTTGCCGGCGTATTTCTTGTTGTGCCGGTGCATCGGCGACCACGCGGACAAGAAGATCACCCGCACCGGCTATCGTCAGCGTACTCTGCGACAAAAGCACGACGGACTGGACTCGGGCCATCGACGCAAGGTTGGCTGCCACGAGTTCGGGCGTGTCACCCATCTGGGTACGATAGACGTAGGCCGTGCCATCGGCGCGAATTCCCGCAATCTGGCCAACATCTGCACTGCCACCGAACGTTACAGACGTCCCGGCGACCAAAGCCGTTAGCGATGGTTGCGCAGATGCACCAACCCATTGCTCCATGAAGCGCGTCGTGGTGTGACCCGTGCCACTGCTCGGAAAGACTGTGACATTGATCTTACCCTCGGCCAAATCAGTATCCAACGCCGCAGAGTTAGGCCAACCCCGGTAGATGCGGCAATCCGGACCAGGAACGCTGCTATTGCCGGTCCCGTTTGGATAGAGCGCGGCAGAGACGACGTTGACCAGAGCCGCTTCAACATCGGATTCATCGGCCATCAGGTGGTCGCCTGTTTGACAGTTATACGCCAACCGAGATTGCTCAGCTCTGCCGCCGAAACGACAGCATGGCGTCCCAGATCATCTGACAACAGGTCCGCTGGCAGCAGGACGATGCCTGGGTAAGCCGGCAGCAGCACGGTCCAGTAGGGGATGGAACTGTCGCTGGGAAGGTCGGTATCCGGATGCCCCCTTCCCGAAGCACCAAGCACACTCGCCGGCCAGTTCGTCAGAAGGGGAATATTGGTTGCAGCGAGCACACCGCCATACGAATTTACGCCGGTACTCGATGGTGCGGCCGGACGCGAGAACGATACCATTCTGTTGGTCTGAACGCACAGCACTGGCAACAACCGTTGCTGGGCGGCGATGAACCAGATCGTGTGTTTCTGCACGAGATAATCGCCACGGCGCGTGTAGGCGGCGTCGAACACGCCGTACCATACGGCATCGCCATACCCAACGGGATGCTCGAACTTTCCATCCTCTGCCGTAAACGCGGCGCGCAGGCGCAGAAAACGGTTTACGGGAGCCAGGGGTTCGGCGGCTCCCGTTGGGCGATAGGCGTCGGTATCCGCACCAATGGCACGAGCCGCCGCATTGAACCCCCGGTATATACGGTCCTGCAGCTCCATCGGATTCATGGCTTAGATCACCAGTGTGATGCCGCTATCTGCCAATGCTGGGCCCGCCGGAATGCCGAAAAAGCCGCACAGACGCCGGCGCCAATCGTCAAACAGCTTGGCGCGATCGCGAAGTTCGTCCCGATTTCGGGTCCATACCGCCGCCTGATCAGTATCGAGATTATCCCCGGCACTCGGTACAGCGTGCTCCAGCACGATAAGCGTACCAAGATAGCGCCGCACGACGGTGGTCTCTGCATCGGACAGGTTGTTCATACGAAATTCGAGCAGACCGTAAACCTGGAAGAACCGCCAGGTCTGCATGCCAACCGGCGCTGCGCCGTAGGCGGGGTAGCCACAGAAGCGACGAATATCCGTCTTCTCAGAATCGGTGAATGCCATCAGACATACGATCCGTCGCCGCGGGTGAACAGAACGGCGCCGCTGCCCGTAGCCAGCAACGCAGCCGCATGGCTGACCAGATTATTCACCGACAGCATCACCTTGGCGTTCGCCATGACCGGCATGTCAGCGGCGGATGCGGAAACCGAAGGATCCCCACCGAAACGGACATAGGCGAGCGATGCGGTCGTGTTGGTCACGACGACAGTATCCCCCCCGCCCGCCAATGAAACCGCGGATGATGACGTCCCGGCACTCAGTGAAACCGTTCCGGTCGGGCGGAACGGTGTGATGGACCCGACAGCCATGTCCTGCTGCGCTCCTTGCCAGCTTCAGCCGATATGCTCTACCATCACCGCACGCTTGAATGCGGCGTTGGTGGCAGTGGGAATTGTCGTCGGATTGGTCGTCGTATCCGAAGGTGCGCAGTAACCGCCAATCCAATACCAGGATTGGGCAATGATCTGCTGTAGCCGATCGATAGGCTCCCTTGTAACCATGGCTACATCGTCCACGACGGCAACAATTGAATCCTTCGGCACAATATCCTCAGCCGCCATGCCGGCAAAATCACCCTCGATCAGCGCTCCTTGCCCGCAGATGATCGGTCTGCGAACCATGAGGCCGACCAGTGTGGGGTGAGGTTGCACGAAAGCCTCGGTCGTGGGGATGAACCTCAGGCCAAGGAAGTCGTTCGTCATGCCTTGGCGGAACACCTGATTGGCCGAGGTGGCGCCCTGGAACAATTGCTTGAAATCCGGGTCCGCGAATAACTGCCGGGCGGATACCGGGTCGAGATAGCAATTGTACACCCCGTCGATCTCCGGCACGGCATTCATGCGCAGTTTGGCAACCGCATCCAAAAGGTTGGACATTGTCAGCATATCCGTGGCCGTCAGCGCCGAAACATTGCTGCGCTGCGACGGCCGCACGATTACCGATGCGTTGGCCGCGATGACAGTATTGGCGGCCGTGCCGTCGGATATCGATACGTTCCCCGAGAACGTCAAGACGCCAGATACACCGTTAGGTGCCGTCGAGACGTTGGTGACATCTGCGGTCGCCCCGACCAACGTATACGCATTGGTGCCGACGGTTGCAGTGATAGGATTGGTTGCACCGACCAACTGTTGTACGCCGTTTATGAAGGCATTCTGAAAGCCGCGGATGTCATCCACCGCTACGGCCGTTCCGGCGCTGCTCAGCGTGGTGCGCACCCTGGAATTACCACCAAAATAGCTGTTGAACAGAGCATTGCGCGCCAACTCGTCCAGGCTTCGCGCAGCCTGCTCGCCATTCACGTAGGCATTCTGCAAGAACTGGGAGGCAATGCCCACACGGCTGGTGACCATGTTCAAGTCAGTCGTGGCTGCGTAGTGGTTGATGGTTATGGTGTATTGTTCCACACCCCAGCCCGCCGGCGACAGCCCGTTATCGAAGTTTGTGTTTGAGCTTGGCACCAGTGGTGTCGTGACACTTGGCTTCAGCCCTGCGCGCGTCTTGGTCAGGGTCTCGCCGATGCCCACTGCAATCTGTACCCGGTCGGCGCACGCGCGATAACCGAGCCGCGACTTCAACGCCTGCTCGAATTCGCGCTCCAGGAAACCCTGCTGGATAATCGGTTGCAGGGCTGGCGGAAAATTTTGAATACCCATCCGGGAATCCCCTCAGCGTGGTTGTTGACTGAACTATGGACGGTGTTTGAGCAGGGCCGCACGTGCGACGCGGTATTCCTCATTGGTCATTTCAGTTGCGAGTTTTGGTCGCGGTGGATTTGAAGGCGGCGCGCTTGCCTGGCTGGAGGAAGAAGGCCCGCCAAATAGCCATGGCTTTGCCCGCCTGAATTGCACCATTAGCTGGGCAGCATTTTCCAGATCACCGTCTTCGGTGAACTTTACGCCCTCGAGATCGAGCAGCTTAAGCCCGTCGAGATCGATCATTCCCGCGCGCACCGCTTCCACCTTCAGTTCTGCGCGGATGAGCCGCGACTTTGCTTCCTTCTCTGCGTCCGCCAAGCGACGCTCGAGTGATTCCGCCCGGGCGCGCAGTTCGACAATCGGATCATTCTCCGATCCGGGTGTAGTCTCGTTGTCTGACATCAGTCGTTTCCAGTTGTCTTTCTGTCGGCAGCAATGCGCGCCAGTTCGGCGGGCACGTCTTCGATATCGAACGTGTCGGCCATCACCTTTACCGCGCTTTCACGACTGATCTGGCCGGCATTCGCCAACGTGCTCAGTGTCTGCGCATCCTTTTGCCTGTCATCGGCAGTGGTCGGGTACCAGCGTGGCCAAAAGAGCGAGAGACGTGCTGATGGATCCATTGCGGGAATATCCTGCCCCATGACGCGCAGTCGGTAGACCTGCGACGCCCGCAGAACCATGCGTGCAAGCGACAGCAAGGCGCCTTCGCCATAACTGACCCGTAGGTTGTCGGCGAGCCAAATTAAGCCCTGGTTCATCAGTTCCAGCGCGCGGCCCGACTGGGCAGCGGTCAACCGATCGGCATTCGCCCGGTTGCCATGCACACTTTCCAACGCCAGTTCACGAAGTGTCCGCACATATTCAATAACCGCAGCCGACGCCGTACCACCGATCTCCAACAGCTTCGCGTCGCCTTTTTCGCTGACTACCAGTGCGTTGCCCGCCCCCTTGACAATCTCGTTGTCACTGGTGGCGGGCTCCTTGATCAGCAGTGTCGGATCGCTACTGTATTTGAGGCCTCGCCCTGCCTGGCTGAGCTGGTAGTCGATCTCGATCTGCGTTTCTATCGCTGCGCGAAACGTGCAGGCGCCGTCGGCAGCGTCACCGGTGGATGATTGTCCAGGCAGGTTGCGAACCCAGACGATCGGCACGAAACCAAGGCCATGCTGCACGCTGCGTGATTCGTCAATCGCCGGATCGAGTGAACTGCTTACTGGGATAGGCGTGAACCATGTCTCGCTATCCGCATCCCAGCATCGCGTGAACCATTGGTCGACCGCGATATCTGGTATCTCGTAACCGCTTTTGGCAAGAAGGGCGCCTGATACCTTGTACTTTTCGGTGACGCGCGTGAGTGTATCGGGTTCCTCTGGATCCCATTCCGGAATCAGATATGTCGTATCCATGACATCGAAAAATATCCGTCCGCGGAGGACACGCATAAGAATGGCAATGGAACCGACGGCGCCTCGTATCGCCGCCTCAGTCATTATCAGGTTCAGGCGCGCTTCCTTGACGATGTCGGCGATCGCTACGCGGATTGCTCGATCGGCGCAGTCTATGGTTGGAAAGTGGCCCTCGCTGAATAACAGGGATACGCTGTCTTCCACCACGATCCGGCACAGAGCATAACGAACGCTGGGCCGGCGGCTGCGCAATGGGATGTATTGGCCGCCGGCACCCCGCTCTTCGTGGAACTGGTAGGGCAAAGCGTCGTACAATCGCCCGTCCAGGACTCGCTTCAGCACATCCAGTGTACGGACACGTCCCGGGTATTGCGGATCGATCGGTATCAGATTGCAAATTGTTTCGAACATTGTGCTGTGGCACCAGGTTTTATCACTTACCGCGTCAAATAGGGCACGGTGAGCTGACGTATGGGCGTACCGGCTTCGGTCAACATCAGGAACGCCCGAGATAGCGCATCGACCTGATCGTCCTTGCGGCCGAACGGAAAATCGCGCAGTTCATCGAGAAAGGCGTAATTCCAATTGCCCCGAATGATGGCGACGTTGCGAGCCTCCACCTGGGATGCCACTGGCGATGCTCGCGTTGTCTTTGAGCCGGTCTCGCGCGAGGATTCGGTCCGATAACCTGCCAAGCCGCCGGTGAGCCAGGTAACCTGACTCTTGCCTGCCTGCCCCGGATCCTCTGGCAGCCCAACACGAACGGACGCGCCATCTACGCGTGCGGTTTCCACGATGGCATTGATGATTACATGTGGACTGCCGCGTACACGAACGACGTCCAACACAACGAAGCGGCCAGAATTCTCGCGCGCCAGTTTCACGCCCGCGGTCCAATCCGGATCGTTGCCGCCAGTGGAGACTGTGGCGGCAAGATCCCAGGCACGCACCATCTGGCTAACGGATGATGGTGACGTGTCCAGGATGTCGATGCAATCAGTCCTGAACAGGCTGCCCGTAATCGGCCGAGGCGACTGTTGAAACAGGGAAGACCAAACGCGCTCGCCCAGGGTGTTTCGCCTCCGTAGCAGAGCGGCTTCATCCTCCCACTCGGGCCACAGCGCCTCACCGAGTGCGCGGCCTAGCGGGTCATCCTCCTCGGCTAGAGCAGGAAGACAGATGATGTGCCACTCTGCCCGATCTTGCGCGAGCAACCGTCCAACCAGATCGTCTTCGTGCCAGCGCGTCATGATCAGCACAACCCGACCGTTGGGCTTCAATCGGGTCAACAAATCGGAGCGATACCAACTCCACAATCTATCCCGTAGGACGGGACTGTCGGCCTCGGCCTGAGATTTGATCGGATCATCGATGATGACGAGATCTGCACGACGGCCGGTCAGCGGTCCGTGGATGCCGGCGGCAAAATAGTCGCCTTTACCCGATGTCTGCCAATGGCCGGCTGCCGGCCTGCTGGCTTGAAAGCCGTACCCAAGCTGGGACTCGTGCTCTCTGACCAGTTCGCGGACCTGACGGCCGAAATTCTCCGCCAGGCTCGCCGCGTACGATGTCGCGATTATCGAGCTGTCGGGATGTTGCGAAAACCACCAAGCGGGAAACAGCAGTGACGCGTAGGTTGTCTTGGCCGCCCCAGGTGGCATCAGCACCATCAGCCTGTCGATGGCCCCCAGGCTGATTGCATCAAGTTGTTGCAGGAGCAGGAGATGGTGCGCTGCGGGCCTTTTCCCCGCCTCGGCAACGACTTGTACTGCCCAGTCGATCAGACTTAGGCTGATTGTGCGGTGCTCGTCGGACGCGCGGGCCAGATTCAGCGAGGCGTGCGTCGAACGCGTCATCGTTCAGGTTATGGAGTTCCAAATGTGGTTTCTCAACTCGGTCGGTGCCGACGTGGCGAGAGACCATCAGCGGGATAGCGCATTGCGGGAACCGCTCACCCATCTCGCCGCACATTCTCAATGCGAGGCCAGTGGCCGCTACGCCGAGGCAGGAAATGAAGGTTCAGCGCGCTTACTTGCGCACACCGCCATCTTACCTGATTTCATACCCCAGTTTGGGTCAGGTGGGCAAGAAAAATCTGAATATAATCCTATAGTGATTTTCTGGGCGGGTGCTCGCGCGCCGCTCGGCTCGTCACTACACTGCGCGGCATGCTCACTCGACACGAAGATGGTCGGACGTCACTCGGTGTCGCAGCTATGTTGGCGAGCGCCAGCGGATTGCTTCTGGTTGTGCTGCTCGCTGGCTGCCACGAGGATCTTGGCGAGCGGCTCCAATCCGGTCAGGTCTTGCCCTGGCATGGATTGCAAGGCCGCTGGGTCGGCTCCGTGATACCGGCGGACCCGGCTTGTGGCGCGGCTACACAGGGTTTGATGACAATCGGCGGCAAGACGTTCGGCTTCGATCCATTCCAGAGCACGACGGTGATCGACGGCGATGTAGATGAAGACGGCCATCTGAGCGGCAGCCTGACCCGTCAAGGCGGCGAGCATCAGAATCTGGTAATCAGCTTCCAGGGCTTGGCCTCAGCAACCGATACGATCAGCGGCACGCTTCTGTCTGGACGGTGCCACTGGTCAGTGTCTCTGCATCGCGGCTGAATGTGGTCGCGCATGCGAACGCACATCCGCAAATTAACGCTGTACTCCCGTACTTTTACGCTTAACTAACCATCCCCCCGCTTTATCGGACACGCAAGCCCGGTCACACTGCTGCTGTGCCGCGCTTCGACCGGCACAATGAATTCTGATGAAGCTATTCATTCGGCCGGGGACATGATGACGTATATCAACAAGACGTTCAGCGCGCAGGCCCAGACGCAGAACCACTCCGATGCCCTTGAGCAGCGGACACGCGAACCTTTGGTTGTGGTGATTGAGGACGGCAACCTGCTGTCCGACACATTTCGCAGCATCTGTGACTGCCTGGATGTGGCGGTTGCACGAATCCCGAGCCGAGACGACCTGGCGACCGTGCTGCTCAAACGCCGGCCGATGGCAGTGGTTGCTGAAATGGATGCCGCCGGCCAGGACGGCTGCCACGTACTGATGACAATCGCGGCGTACAATCGTGATCTGCCCGTCATGCTGATCACTGGCGAGAATCCCGCCCTGCTCGGCGCAGTCGACGCTGTACAAGAGATGTGGGAGCTTTCCTCAGTGGCCAAATGGCCGCAGGTGCCACGCGTCGGCGCGCTGGTCGACTTCCTGTTTCGTGCGGGCCGCAAAGGTAACTGCATGCGGCTGATGTCCGTCTGAACCTGCCCTGATGGCGCGAGGCGCCGCGCCACTCCCCCCACCCAGGGTCAGGCAGGCGCAACGGCCATTGGACAGACCCCGCTGGCGCGTTTGCGCGTAGCAACCGCATAGGCACCAAACGCACGGTCAGGATCGTTGCTTGGAACCGCTATGGTATCCCGGTAATCGGCCCAGTCGCTCTCGGCCAATCCGGCCAGGTCGGCAACATGAGCTACAGCCGCCAAAGTCGCATTGCCGTAAGCTGCGCGCGGCAGCGGCTGAACCTGCACAAGTGGGAAGTCGGCCCTGAGACGCACCGGTGTATGGGTACGAGTGAAGCGCAGATTGGTGAACAGCGGGCCGAACCATCGGTCGGTTTCGACGATTCCCTCGTACATGCTGTACCCACCCGGCGACGGCAGATTAGCTGGAGCTCGGATCAGCAAACTCCAGTCCAAAGCGGTGCGGGCCATCAGACCGGTCCAGATCTGTAGGGTACCAGGCTCGGGGAGCGCAGTCAGGAACGGCGGGGCACAGCCCGCAAGATATGCTGGCGCAGTCGCATCAAAGCGGGCCGCGAAGTCTGGGAACTGCGCTGCCGACATCAACGGCAGCCAGTCCGGCCCCCCAGTGCACTGCCAGAATATGTCGTGGCCATCCCACAGGAATTGTAGATCAGTCGGCGGGAACACCCACCAGCCAAAACTGGCGGCGGAGGTGACGGCTTCGCAATAACGGTAGGCCCGAACCGGCAGCGTCCCTGCAGCCGAACGGTCCGCACGCTGAGGAAAGCGGGCCTCGTCGATCAGGCGATAGAACTGAACAATTGGCTTGCTTGGTCCGTTCATGACTGACAACACGCCTCCAATTTCCAAATTGTCTGGCAGATAGTCTGGAAATGCCCCACGGCCGGGAAGAATTGGCCGCGGGGCACCGTTTCCAGAAGGCAAGCGGTGGCGTTGGGTCCGCCGCTTGGCCGGTCTTGCGTGCTGTTAGTTCAGCGAGTGGGCTTGGCAGCCGGCAAACGAAAGCCAGCACCAAGGCGAATGCGCCCGGTATCAGTCGTGACGGGCGTCGAAACCGGCGTGACGGTCGAAGGAGATGGGTTCATGCCGAATATTCCTTGATGATGTGGTTGGTCATCCCGGGTGGTATCCTTTGCTTCCCCAGGTTCCACCCGCGCCCGCTGACAGGTCGCGATCCGCCTGCCGGCTGATCGGTCCGGTAATGCAGGTGTGGGAGGGTTTGGGGGGAGAGCAAACGGACATAGTACGCCCGTTGACATCGCTACATATGGCGACTTCAAACCTAGTGTCAAGGAAAATTTTCATAGTATGGCGCGATTTGATCCACGTCAGAATCTTGTGGTCTGGTGGTGCCCGCGGCATAATTGTTGGGCAGACTTGCCAGGAGCAGTCCCTTTCCGGTTTTGGCGACCGCCATTTACCGGGCAGCTCCTTCACCCGATCAGCCAATCCACAATTTTCGCAAGGTTCCGAAACCTGCGTCGCGGCGACTCCCATTCTTGCAACAATGCCCCCCACAGAGTAGCGTTTTGCCACTAGTTCGCCTTACGGTTGTATTTCACGAGACTTCACATCGATATAGGCACGCGCATCGCCCTCAAGACAACGATCCCTCCGGTCGGTGACCATCGCGCGGCCATCGCCGAGCCCCTCCTGCGCCTGTGGCTATTCGGCCAAATGCAGGCCGAGAATGCAGCCGGTCAGAGCGTCCTGCCGCGTTCGCGCAAGACCAGGGGTGTCCTGGCCGTGCTGGCCCTCGCCGGGTCGCAGCCCATCCTGCGCACCCGGTTGACCGGGCTGCTCTGGAGCCAGCGGGCGAAGGAACAGGCGCGTGCGTCACTGCGGCAATCCGTGCATGAACTGCAACTCGCCCTGGGAGCACACGCCGGCGCCCTGTTGAGGGCGGACCGCGACCATCTGGTGCTGCTGGATGATCGGCTTTGGGTTGACGCCAACACGCTCGCCGGGGCAACCGCATCACAGCCTGAAGGGCTGGAACTGTTTCGACCTGCCTTACTCGAGGACCTGATCGGGCTCGACCCGGCGTTCGATCGCTGGCTCGCCGTGGAGCGACAGCGCATCGCGCAGGTCGCTCGATCTGTTGCCGAGCGAACCTTGGCGGCTCAGTCAGATCCCAAAGCCAGAATCACCGCGGCGGAGAAACTGCTATCGATCGAGCGGGTCCATGAGGGCGCCTGGCAGGCGCTGCTCCGTGCACACTTTGCGTTGGATGACCGTGCCTCCGCCCGCAATGTATTCGAGCGATATACAGCGGCGTTGTCGAGTGCCGGTCTGGTCCCTTCGCTCGAGACGCAGGCGTTGGTCGTCAGCCTGTCGCATGCGCGCGCACCCACAGCGCGCGGTCAAAGTCATCGTGCACCGACAATGGGAGTGCGCCTGGCTGTGCTGCCGCCACGCGTCTTGGCTGGCAGCGGAGTCGATAGCCTGTTACTTGGTCTGGCCGAGGAAATTACCACCTCCTTGTCCCAGTTCCGCTGGATCTCGTGTGTCATTGGCGCGCCAGTCGTTAGCCATACGCCGCCAGTCGGCACATGGCGAAATATCGACGCCGATTTTGTGCTCGACAGCACAATCCAGCAATCGGACAACCGCATACGCGTCATCGTCCGTCTGCTCGATGTCGATGCTGGCGGCAAAGTGGTCTGGGCTCGTCGTTTCGATCGCGAGACGCACGACTTGCTCACATTGCAGGGGGACATCGCCGCCGAGACTGCGGCGCAGATCGATCCTGAGTTGCTGTTGCGCGAAGGCGAACGTCTGATCTCACGTCAGTCTGCCGAACCCACGTCCAACGACCTCGTTCTGCGCGCCATCCCAGCGATCTACCGGCTTGAGCCTACAGGATTCCTTGCAGCGGGCGAAATGCTCGCGGCCGCGATTGCCATGGACCCCGGCAATGCGGCAGCGCACGCGTGGTGGGCCCATTGGCACACGGTCCAGGTAGGCCAGGGCTGGGCCAAGGATCCCATTGCCGCGACCCGCCGGGCAGGTGAACTAGCCGAACGGGCCGTCACCTTCGATCCCGCGGATGCCCGCGCATTGACCTTGGTCGGACATGTCCGGGGATTCTTGCACAAGCGTCCGGAGGAGGCTCGGGCTCTGCATGAAAGGGCCCTTTCGGTCAATCCAAACCTGCCGCTTGCATGGTGCTTCTCGGGATTCGCTCTCAGCTATCTTGGCCGCCATGACGAGGCGACCGAGCACATCGCCCAGGCACAACGCCTCTCTCCACACGATCCGCATGCATTCTTCTTCGACATGGCACTGATGATGGCGCATCTCCTGCGCGGTGATTTCGATAGTGCGGTAATCAGCGGCCGTCGGGCGACAGAGCTGAAATCCTGGCTGCTCATCGGCCTACAAAGGCTACCTGGCAACGCTTGGTCACCTGCCCCGCGAAGAGGAGGCGGCGCGCGTCCTGGCACGATTGCTCGTGCTCGAACCAGCCTTCTCGATCAAGAGCGCGATCGAGCGATCCCCAATGTTGCTCCGAGACGATCTGGCACTTTATGCTGAGGGATTACGCCGAGCAGGTCTGCGAAAGGGCTAGGCCGCGGGGCTGGCCGCCATTGATCTGCCAGCGCGCCCATCGCACATTTCCTAGCCGGCGGACGTCCTGTCCGTAGCCGACCAGGGGAGTTTGCATTCATGAGGCGCTCAACGATCATACGCTTCGGCGTTCTGTTCGCCGCCTTGTTGCTCGCGGGACAGGCGAGAACCGCTCTCGCCCAAGGCTCCGGTTCAGCGACGCTCGATGCGGCGCGCGGCCGAGGCCAGGTCCTTTGCGGCATCGCAGGCGACGTACCGGGTTTCTCGCTCCCTGACAGCCAGGGCGTCATGCACGGTATCGATGCAGATTCCTGCCGCGCCGTGACCGCCGCAGCACTCGGCGACGTGGCCAAGGTGAAATTCGTGCCAACGACAACGCAGAACCGTTTCACCGCGTTGCAGGCGGGCGAGGTCGATCTGCTCTCGCGAAGCACCACCTGGACTCTCGGTCGGGAAGGTAACCTCGGCCTCGAATTCGCCTGGGTGAATTACTACGACGGCACAGGCTTCCTGGTGAAAGCCGCGTCAGGGGTGAAGTCGGCCAAAGAGATGGATGGAGCAACCATCTGCGTGCAGCCAGGCACCAGCACCGAACTGGCGGTCAACGACTATTTTCGGCTGAACAACCTGAAATTTACGCCGATCCTGATCGCAGGTCTGGCCGAAATTCAGGGCGCTTTTCTATCCGGACGCTGCGATGCCTATTCGACCGACTCTTCCTCCCTCGCAACGTTCCGCTTCAGTCAAGGGCCGAAGGCGCAGGATCTGGTACTGCTGCCCGAAATCATCAGCAAGGAACCACTGGGAGTCATGGTTCGCAAGGGTGATGACAAGTGGTTCGACATCGTGCGCTGGACTTTCGTTGCAATGATCACTGCTGAGGAGAAGGGCATCACCAGCCAGAACGTGGATAGCTTCATGGACAGCACGAACCCGGACATCCGACGGTTGCTCGGGCTCGAGGGTGACATGGGCAAAGCGCTCGGTCTCGACAACAAGTGGGCCTACAACGTTATCAAGCAGGTCGGCAACCTTGGCGAGGTCTGGGACCGCAATATCACACCGATGGGTGTTCAGCGTGGCATCAACAACATCTGGACCAAGGGTGGCCTGCAATACGCACCGCCGATCCGCTGATCGCGTCACCCGGCCGAACGAAGTGCCGCGTGGCATCGACCACGCGGCATGCTTTGCATGGGGCTGACTTGACGGTTGATCTTACCCGCTCGTTTGCCGCACAGTTGCTTCAGTGCATGCCGCAAAGGCCGTGCACCATGCAAATAAGGGGGCCCACGAAGCCATGTCCGGAGCAACCGCCGATCCACGCCTGATCGGAGCGCACGCCGCACCCAAGAAAGCGCTGCGCCTCTCATGGTCGGATCCGGTTTTTCGCGCCATAGTCTGGCAGGTTGTCATCGTTGGCATCGTTGTGCTTGTCGCTTGGTATTTGATCGGCAACACCAGCCGGAATCTCACGGCACGCCATATTGCCACCGGGTTCGCGTTCCTCTCCCGTGTTGCTGGCATCCCGATCGCCCAATCGCCGATACCATACAATCCATCGGTCGACACTTTCGGCAGGGCACTCCTCATCGGCATACTGAATACCTTGCAAGTAGCCGTGATCGGCATCGTACTCGCCACCATCCTCGGGACGTTGATCGGCATCGGTCGCCTGTCGCACAATTTCCTGCTTGCCAGACTGACGGGATTTTATGTCGAGACGCTGCGCGACATACCGTTGCTGCTGCAACTGTTCTTTTGGTATTCGATCCTGGAGACATTGCCGCCACCGCGTCAGGCCTGGCACGTTGGCAGCCTGTTTTATCTCTCCAATCGTGGCGCCACATTTGCCGAACCGGACTGGCGATCGGCGGATAGCTGGGCGCTGGCCGGTATGGTGTTTGGGATCATCCTGACCATCGGTTGGAATCGACATGCCACAAGGCGGCAGGAAGCCACTGGACGACGGCCGGCAGTCTGGCCGGCCGGGCTGGTCTTCATCATCGGCTTGCCGCTGCTGATCTGGGCGGTACTCGGTGCGCCGCTTCATCTCGACACACCAACTCTGCGCGGGTTCAACTTCCAGGGCGGCGGCAGCGTTACGCCAGAATTCTTCACCCTTCTGCTGGGGCTGGTGATCTATACCGCCGCCTATATCGCAGAGATCGTCCGTTCAGGAATTCAGGCGGTGCCGCAAGGCCAGTGGGAAGCTTCCGGTGCGCTCGGCCTCCGACGTGGCCCAATACTGCGACGCGTCGTTCTGCCCCAGGCAATGCGAATCATTGTGCCACCAATGACCAGCCAGTACCTCAATCTTACGAAGAACAGTTCGCTGGCGGTGGCGATCGGCTTCCAGGACGTGATGTCGATTGCCGGCACCACGATGAACCAGACAGGCCAGGCGATCGAGGCGGTTGCTTACATCATGGCAGTCTATCTCACGATCAGCCTTTCGATCAGCCTTTTCATGAATTGGTACAACGCGCGGATCGCGCTGGTGGAGCGCTGAGCATGAGCGATACCGTCGCCACCGTCGATCCGCGTTATATCACACCCCGCGAGCAGCCGCCGTCCTCGATCGTCGGTCCGTGGGCCTGGGCGCGTGCCAATTTGTTCGGCTCCTGGTGGTCCACCGCTGTCACGCTGGTGCTCGGCTATTTTGTTCTGCGCTTTGCCATCGAATTCATCAGTTGGACACTGGTCTATGCGGTCTGGAAGGTGCCGTACAACCAGCAGGGCGTGGCAGATACCACAGCGTGCCAGCTCGCCAAGGGTGTCGGCGCATGCTGGGCGATCATTCGCGATAAATACCGGTTGATACTCTTCGGCCGATTTCCCTACGACGAGCAATGGCGCCCGGCGATCTGCGTCGCGTTGTTCGTCGGTCTTTATGTCATCTCCGCAATGCGGCGGTTTTGGCGCAAGGAACTGGTGCTGATATGGATCGCCACGCTCACGGTGATTTTCGCGCTGATGTGGGGCGGTGTATTCGGGCTGACGCCAGTTACCGATGATCTCTGGGGTGGCTTGCCCCTCACATTGATCCTCGCGACCTTTGGCCTCGCATTCGCTTTCCCGCTCGCGATTCTCGTCGCGCTCGGCCGCCGTTCCACCAGCCTGCCGGCCGTGAAGCTGCTGTGCGTGCTCTATGTCGAACTGATTCGCGGCGTGCCGTTGGTGGCACTGCTATACATGGCCAGTGTGATGTTTCCGTTGTTCATGCCGGAGGGTGTCAACATCGATAAGCTACTCCGTGCGCAGGTTGCCATCATCCTGTTCGCTGGCGCCTACCTGGCCGAAGTTGTACGCGGCGGATTGCAAGCTCTGCCGAAGGGCCAGGCCGAGGCAGCCGATGCCCTCGGCCTCAGCTATTGGAAGAAGACGGGTCTTATCATCCTGCCACAGGCACTGCGCCTGGTAATTCCACCTCTGGTCAACACTTTCATCGGCTTCTTCAAGGATACCTCTCTTGTGCTGATCGTCGGTCTGTTCGATCTCTTGTCGATGGGCAAGGTCGCGCTGACCGACCCGCCGTGGCAGAGCTTCTCCACCGAGGTCTATCTGATGCTTGCCGTCATCTACATCGCATTTTGCTTCGCCATGTCTCAGTATAGCCGCGGGCTCGAGCGCGAGCTCGGCCGCGCTCACCGCCGCTGAACAAAGGTCCCCAGATGAGCCAGGCCGCTGTCTCCGAACATGTCCTCACACCGCGGGCGGACACCAAGGGGCCGCCGATCATCATCATGGACAAGGTGAACAAATGGTACGGTTCGCTCCATGTCCTGCGCGACGTGACCATGTCAGTGGCGGAAAAGGAACGAGTAGTGGTTTGCGGACCTTCCGGCTCCGGCAAATCCACTATGATCCGCTGTATCAACCGTCTGGAAGTTCATCAGGAAGGCAGGATCATCATCGATGGCACCGAACTGACCGATGATCTCCGCGCACTCGACACGATACGTCGGGAGGTCGGCATGGTCTTCCAGTCGTTCAATCTGTTCCCGCATCTGACGATTCTGGAGAACTGCACGTTGGCGCCAATCTGGGTACGCAAGATGCCCAAGGCGGAAGCTGAGAACCTGGCGATGAATTTCCTGTCTCGGGTGAAAATCCCCGAGCAGGCGAAGAAGTATCCCGGACAGCTTTCCGGCGGCCAGCAACAGCGCGTCGCCATCGCACGCGCGTTGTGCATGCGCCCGAAGGTCATGCTGTTCGACGAACCGACCTCCGCCCTGGATCCCGAGATGATCAAGGAGGTGCTCGATGTGATGATCGAGCTTGCAGAGTCGGGAATGACCATGGTCTGCGTAACCCACGAAATGGGATTCGCGCGTCAGGTGGCGGACCGTGTCGTGTTCATGGACCGCGGCGAAATTGTCGAAAGCGGCACCCCCCAACGCATGTTCGAGGATCCCCAGACCGATCGGCTGAAGCTGTTCCTCAGCCAGATCCTGCGCGGCCACTGACGTAGCGAGCATCCCAAAACAAGCCAGATCGCGCTACTGGCGACCCTCGCCAATCGGCGGCACCTGTCCGGTCATCCCTGCCAGCACCTCCGCGATATGCCGCACTTTCGTGCGGTGACCTTCACGTTGCAGCCGACCGGCGATGTTCAGCAGGCAGCCAAGATCGCCTGCAAGCACCGTCTCCGCGCCGGTGGCAACGATGTTGCGCGTCTTGTCTGAGACCATGCGAACCGAGACGTCGGGATACTTCACGCAGAACGTGCCGCCGAAGCCGCAGCAGACTTCCGGGTCCATCATCTCGACGACGCTCGCCCCGAGCGCTGCCAACAATTTGCGCGGCTGCTGCTTGATCCCAAGCTCGCGAAGGCCCGAGCAACTGTCGTGATAGGTGACAGGGCCGCCGGCATACCCGGCCGGCAAGCGGTCCACGCCGATCACATCCGCGAGGAAGCTGACCAACTCGAACGTCCTGGCAGCCAGCGCATCAGCGCGCGAACGCAGATTGGGATCGTCGTCGAACAGATGCGGCAGATGATGCTTCAGCATCCCGCCGCAGGAACCGGACGGCACCACCACGTAGTCATAGCCACCGAACGTGTCGAGAATGCCCGCGGCAAGATCACGCGTCGTGGCACGGTCGCCGGAATTGTAGGCGGGCTGGCCGCAGCAGGTCTGCGCGCGCGGCACTTCGACCTGACAGCCGGCCTGTTCCAGCAACCTGATGGCTGCGAAACCAATTGACGGACGATGCAGGTCGATCAGGCAAGTGACAAACAGGGCGACGCGCGGTCCGCTGGATGGCATAACGCGACCTTAGAGCGTGGTCCGCTCAGAGACCAGTCAGCGCGCTCTGCACGTGGCTGGCCTTGATCAGCCGCGCTTCGGCGATCGCCACATAAGACGGATCCATGTCGATGCCAATGCTGCGGACACCTTCCAGTTCTGCCGCCACCACCGTCGTGCCGGTTCCCATGAATGGGTCCAGCACCAAGGCGTTCTCGCGACCATGCAGGCGGATGCACCAACGCGGCAGCGCCACGGGAAACGTGCTCGGGTGGTGAAACTTTGCTGCCTTGCTCTGTACCGTGTCGTAAGGAATGAACCATGTGTTGCCGCGGCATCGCAGATCCTTGGCATGGCCACGACGTGCGATGTTCGACTTGTCCTTGAATGGCACGCCAATCGCCAGCCGATCGAGCTTCACATCGCCTGACCGCGTCAGATGAAAAATGTGTTCATGGTTTTGATGCAGAAAGCGCTGGCCACCAACCGGCTTGAAGTGACCGACCACATCACCCTTGGTCGCGATCGACTTGATCCACGTGATATGGTTCTGCAACACGAACAGCCGGCGCAGCCGGACGATCAACTCAAACGGCAGCCACGGCGCGCTGGCTGAACCGGAAATATTGAGGAAGAACGACGCGTCGTCCTTCATTACCCGCCGGACCTCACCAGCCACCCGGATTAGCCAATCCAGATATTCATCCTCGGTCCGGCGGTCGTCATAGCCTCGATATGACAGTCCAAGATTATATGGCGGCGATGTCACCACCACGTCCACAGCCCCGGCCGCCAGCATAGGGAGGACACTCAGGCAATCGCCGCAGATCAGGCGATGCCCGCCAAATGCCCGCGACGGCTCAGCCTCAGCGATCTGCTCCATTCAGGAGGGTGCGACGCACGACATCAGGCGCTGCGGGCGGATACCAGGTGCCAGACGGGATCGCGGGTCGCCAGGTCTCGCTCGAAGGTCCAGACGTCGGTGATCTCGGTCACCGCGTCGGTCCCAGTGACCGGATGGCCATCCTTGTCCTGGGTCAGGCTGGTCTGGTCCGACACGAAGCGCACTGTGACCGAGGCAACGGTCCCCCGCAACTCCGCGTTCTCGATGGTGGCGCTGTGCATCGCGTGAATGGCGCTCACCTGCGTCTGCCCGGCGGCTTCCCGTGCGGCGATTGCCTGCTCGAACGCACGGAACGTGTCGTCGGACAGCAGCCCGCGCAGCGTCGCGCGGTCCCCGGAGGCAAATGCCGCCACGATGATACGGAACGCCTTCTCCGCGCCGTCGAGGAATGCCGTCGGATCGAAGGTGTGATCGATCGAGTGCATTCGCGTCAGGGTCTGGCCGGTCGAGCTGGCCGGGTCCGGCAGGGGTCGAGCCGCAGTCGTCGGTGGCACTTCCGCACGCCCATCGATCACCGGGCCGGTCACGGTCGGGCCGACCGGCGGCTGATATGGCGGCGCCTGGCGCTCAAATCCGGTACGCCGCCCCAGAATGCTGCGTAGCCGCAACACCAGGAAAGCCGCGATCATCCCAAACAGGATCAGATCGATCGGAAAACCGCTACTCGCACCCATCATCGCTCTCCTAACCGACCACAGATAAGGCTGCGCCGCCCAAGAGACAAACTATTCTCGCGCACATACCGGGGTTGCCGCCCGCGGGGTCGCCCTGTATTGCCCAGATCATGATCCTGCTGCGCCATGGGCAGAGCGAATTCAACCTGCATTTCACCGCGACGCGCCGGGATCCGGGCATTATCGACGCGCGGCTCACCGAACTGGGCCACATACAGGCAACCGAGGCGGCCTGGCAACTCGCAGGCCAGCGGATCAGCCGCGTCATCTCCTCGCCCTACACCAGGGCACTGCAGACCGCCGCCCCGATCGCCCGGGCGCTTGGGGTGAAGGTGCTGGTGAACACCATCGTGCGCGAGCGCTACGCCTTCGCCTGTGATGTCGGCACGCCCCGGACCGAACTGCAACGGGCATGGCCGGAGCACGATTTTTCGACCATTGACGAAGTCTGGTGGCCGGCCATCGAAGAGCCTGCAGCATCGGTCATCGACCGCGCCGGTTTGTTCCGCGCTGAGATGGCGGCTCTGCCGGACTGGTCCGATACACTCGTCGTGAGCCACTGGGGCTTCATCCTGTCGCTCACCGGGACCAGCGTGATGAACGGCCGATGGCTGCGCTGCGATCCGGCCGGTCCGCCGCCCCAGGAGATCATCTGGCGGGCTTGACCGGTCGCCGCGAGCAGGATGGCGCGCCTGGCGTATCCGTGCTACCCGGCCGCCCACGCGTGCGTCCTCGCCCGACGGTTTAATGCCACGGAGACTATTATGTCCGAGACCACCCCCGCCCCGCAGCCGACAGGCCAGGCCCCGGCGCCGCCCCTGGTTGTCAATATCCAGTATGTCAAGGACCTCTCCTTCGAGGTGCCAGGGGCGCCCCAGGTCTATACCCAGCTCCGCGGTCAACCCCAGGTCAACATCAACCTGGACGTGCAGGCGCGCCGGGTGCAGGAGGGGCAGAACATCTTCGAGGTCGCGATCATGATCCGCGCCGAGGCCCATGAGGCCGCCCAGGCGCAGGGCAATGGCCAGGCAGCCGCCGTACCGCCCACGGTATTCGTCGCCGAACTCACTTACGCTGGTGTCTTCACCCTGAGCGGCCTGCCGGATAACGCAATCGAGCCGGTGCTGCTGGTCGAGTGCCCGCGCATCCTGTTCCCGTTCGCCCGGAACATTCTGTCAGACGTGACGCGCGACGGCGGGTTCCCGCCTGTCCTGTTGCAGCCGATCGACTTCGTCGCGCTGTGGCAGGCTCGCCGAGCCCAGGCCCAGCCAGGCACCGCAGCCGTCGCCTGAGCGGCGGGCCAATTCACGGCAGCAACCAGACCGGATCCTTCAGTTGCGCGATGAACGCCGCGTGCGCGGCAAGTTCCGCCGCGTTCGGCACCATCGGCCGCGCGGTGCGATGCCCGGTATGCGTATAGACAATGAGCTCGGCTGCTGCCTGCTCGGCAGCCAGTGACAGCCCTCGCTGTCGCCCGCCGGTGAGTTCCACGTAGACCTCGGCCAGCAGACGACAATCCAGCAGGGCGTTGTGCGTCGTACGGGCACTCAGATCGATCGCAAACCGCCGGCACAGTGCGTCGAGGCTGTTCGGCATGCCCGGAAATCGAGTCTTGGCCAGTGCGAGTGTATCTATCATCCGCGTGGCAGGCAGCGGCGGCATGCCGATCCGGCCAAACTCGGCATTCAGGAAGCCAAAGTCGAATGGTGCGTTGTGTGCAATCAACGGCCCACCGCCGAAAAACTCCAGCAATTCGTCGACGATATCGGTGAAGCGCGGCTTGTCCGCCAGATGCGCCAGGGTGAATCCGTGAATGCGCGTGGCCTCTTCCGGGATGTCGCGCTCCGGGTGGATCATAGCGTGGAAGTGCCGGCCAGTCGGCAGGTCGTTCAGCAGTTCCAGCGCCGCTACCTCGATCACCCGGTGCCCGAGATGAGGTTCCAGGCCTGTGGTCTCCGTATCGAACAGAATGGCCCTGGTCACGTGCGAAGCTCCCTGATCAGCCGGCTCAACGTCTTCAGCGAATTGCGGCGCGATAGGCCCGTCGGCACGATCACGTCCGCTCGGCGGCGCTTCTCGGCATCCGGCATCTGGCGCGCGATCACCGCCGCGACGTCGTCGGCGCTCATCCTTCGTCGCGAACGGATGCGATGCATCTGCACCGCACGGGGCGCGGAAACCACAACCACCCGATCGACGCGCCGCTCGCCGCCGGTTTCGAACAGCAGGGGAATGTCCAGCACGACCGCGCGATTGCCCCTGCGTCGAGCCCGGGCGACGAACGATCGCTCCTCCTGCTCGACCATGGGATGCAGGATGCGCTCCAGGCGGGTGAGTGCATCGGGCTTGCCCAGGACTGCATTGCGCAGCGCAACACGATTGACCGCGCCATCACGTACCGTGCCAGGAAATGCAGCCTCGATGGCGCGGACCGCCCGGCCACCGCGCGCCTGCAGCCGATGCACCGCGGCATCCGCGTCGAACACGGGAATGCGCGCGCGACGGAACGCAGCGGCCGCGGTCGATTTGCCCATCCCCATCCCGCCGGTGAGTCCGAGAATCTTCATCGCATCGGCAGATCAGCGGCGACGAACTGGCGAAGCTCCTCGTCCACCTGCGGCTTGACACCGAACCAGGCGTGGAAGCCCGGAACGGCCTGATGCAGCAGCATCCCGAGGCCCTCGACCGTGCGCAGTCCCAGTGCGCGGGCGGCACCGAGCAGCGGCGTTTCCAGCGGCACATAGACGTTGTCGGCAACCGCCAGCGATGACGGCGCGCGTGACAGGTCGAGATCGAGTGGATCATGTCCCACCATGCCAAGTGGTGTGGCGTTCACCACCAGCGCATGGTCGGCCAGCACAGCATTCCTCGCGTCCCAATCGACAACGCGCAATCCGGGCAGATCGAGTGCCAGAGCATCGGCCCGCGCTCGGGTGCGGTTGGCCACCGTCACGGTTGCGCCCGCATCCTGCAGTGCTGCGGCAACCGCCCGCGCCGAACCGCCCGCGCCGAGCAGCAGGGCGGGCCCGGCGGCGGGTTCCACGCTGTACGACCGAAGATTCGCGACAAAGCCGTAGCCATCGGTATTGCTGCCGGTAATCCTGTCGCCGCAAAATACCAGCGTATTGACAGCCCCCGCTCGACGCGCCGTGTCATCCACCGAATCGCAGATGTCGAAGGCTGCGAGCTTGTGCGGGATGGTAACGTTGGCACCGGCGAAACCGGACGCCAGCAAGCCGCGCATGGCAGTCGCGAAATCCCCGGGCCGGATTCGCAGGGGGATATAGGCGCCGTCGATCTCATGGCGCCGCAGCCAGAACCCGTGCAGGCGGGGCGAGCGGGAATACGTGACGGGCCAGCCGGCGATCCCGGCGACTCGGGCGTGACCAGAGAGAATGGACATGCCGGGAACATTCCCCGGCACGCGCCGAAGATCAATGCTGGTTTCATCCAAACGCCACGTCGGGCCACCGGTCGCCTGCTTGCCGTAAGGCCAATTCGCTGTGCAGATTGCGCTCCCGCCAAACGAACGAGATCGCGTTGATGCCTCGCGACGAAATAACCCCATCGACGCCGCAATCGTTATCAGCCGGCGCATCGGTTCGGCTGATCGGCGTCAGCCGCCGCTGGGGCATGACCGCGGCGCTGGATCGCATCTCGATCGACATTCAGCCCGGCAGTTTCACCGTCCTGCTCGGTCCATCCGGGTGCGGCAAGACCACCTGCCTGCGTATCGTCGCCGGACTTGAAACAGCGACGGACGGCCGCGTGGAAATCGCCGGTCGTGACGTGACTAACCTTCCGCCAGCAGCACGCGGCGTCGCCATGGTGTTCCAGTCCTACGCGCTGTTTCCCCACCTGAACGTTGCCGAAAACATCGTTTTCGGCCTCAGGGCGCGCCACGTCCCTGCCCCAGAGCGCGACCGCCGATTGGCGCGCGCAGTCGAGATTCTCGGTATCGGGCAATTGCTGGATCGCAAGCCTGGCCAGCTTTCCGGCGGCCAGCAGCAGCGCGTCGCACTCGGCCGGGCGATCGTCGCCGAGACCCCGGTTTGCCTGATGGACGAGCCGCTGTCGAACCTTGATGCACAACTTCGCGCCGACATGCGCCGCGAAATCCTGTCACTGCAACGCCGGCTGGGCATCACCATGCTGTATGTCACGCACGACCAGACCGAGGCCATGGGAATGGCCGACCAGATCGTGCTCCTGCGCGACGGCCACATCGAACAGGATGCACCGCCGGCGGAGGTTTACGCGCGGCCGGCAACCAGTTTCGCCGCCGGCTTCATTGGCACGCCGCCGATGAACCTGTTCCCGCTGGAGAGGCGCCGCACCGGTATGGTACTGCGCGGAACTGATGGTCCTGTCCTCGCGCCGATGGCCGAGGGCGAACTGCTCGGTGGCATCCGTCCGGAAAGCATCCGGTTGGCGGAGCAAGGGATTCCCGCTGTGGTCAGCCACGCCGAATATCTCGGTGCCGACACGGTATTGGCTTGCAGTGTCGGCAATGTAACGATGTTGGCACGACTCCCCGGCCGCGTCGCGCTGAGCGATGGAACGCCGGTGCGGCTTGCCAGCGACGAACCGATCCATCTGTTCGATGCCGCCTCGGGATGCCGCAGCGAAAGCATCATTGCCGCCAGGGAGTCGGTTGGAGCATGACCAGAACCACGCGTCGCAGCCTGTTGCGTGCCGCGACTGCCTCGCTGGCGCTGCCGGCTGTCGGCCGAGCCGCCGAGCCCGATACCGAGATCAGCTTCTATTTCCCGGTCGCCGTCGGCGGGCCGATCACCAGGATCATCGATGGCTACGCGGCAGATTTTCACCGTGAGAATCCGTCCATCAGGGTGACGCCGATCTATGCCGGGACCTATCAGGACACGCTGACCAAGGCACAGACCGCTCTGAAGTCGAATGCCGGGCCGCAGATGGCCGTGCTGCTCTCCACCGACGTGTTCTCGCTGATCGACGATGACCTGATCGTGCCGTTCGACATGCTTGCGCACAGCGATGCAGACCGCGCGTGGCTGCACAGCTTCTATCCGGCCTTCCTTCAGAACGGCGAAGTCAACGGCCACACCTGGGGCGTTCCGTTTCAGCGCTCGACCATCGTGTTGTACTGGAACAAGGCGGCATTTCAGGATGCCGGCTTCGACCCGGAACATCCGCCAGCCACCTGGGCCGATCATGCCGCGTTTGCCGCGAAGCTGACCAAGCGCACCGGCAGCACGGTCGATCATTGGGGCGTGCAGATTCCCGCCTCCAACTTCGCCTATTGGCTGTTCCAGGCTCTCGTCACCCAAGCTGGCGGCACGCTCGCCAAGTCCAACGGCACCGAGACCGAATTCGTCAGCCCTGCCAGTATCGACGCGCTGCGCTATTGGCTCGATCTCGCGGCCAGGTATCAGGCGCATCCACCCGGTGTGGTCGACTGGGGCACCACGCCGCGCGACTTTCTCGAACAGAAGGTGGCGATGATCTGGACCACCACCGGCAATTTGTCGAACATTCGCGCCAATGCGAAGTTCCCCTTCGGTGTTGGTATGTTGCCGGCGGACAAGCGGCGCGGTTCGCCAACCGGCGGCGGCAACTTCTACCTGTTCAAGACCGCGAGCGAGCCGCAGCGTGCGGCAGCGTTGCACTTTCTCCGCTGGATCAGCAGTCCGGAGCGGGCCGCGCAGTGGGGCATCGACACCGGCTATGTGGCTACCAGTCCAGCCGCGTGGGAGACACCGGCAATGCGAAAGTACGTCACCGACTTTCCTCCGGCCGCGGTGGCACGCGATCAATTGCAGTACGCCGTCGCCGAGTTGTCGACGCACGACAACCAACAGGTGACACAGACATTGAACGACGGCCTGCAAGCCGCGCTGCTTGGCAAGCAGGCGCCCGATGCGGCGTTGGCGGAAGCGCAGGCAACAGCGTCCAGGCTGTTGCGTCCTTACCACCGGTAACCAACAAACAAGGGGAGCTCTCGTCATGATCCGTCGCCGCACCTTGCTGGCCACCGGGGCCAGCGTTCTTGCCGCACCCGCCATCCTCCGTGCGCAAGGTGTGCAGAAGCTGACATTCTATTTTCCAATCGCCGTGGGCGGCCCGCTGCAGGCGATCATCGACGGCTACTGCAAGGCGTTCCAGCAGGAGAGCGGCATCGCGGTCGACGCGATATACGCCGGCACCTATAGCGATACGGTGGTCAAGGCGATGACTGCCATCAAGGCCGGCACCGGCCCGCATTTTGCAGTGCTGCTCGCGGCACAGATGCACAGCCTGCAAGATGAAGACATTCTGGTGTCGCTGGACGAGATCGGCCTCGATGCCGATGCAAAAAAATGGCTCGACGGCTTCTATCCAGCGTTCACGGCGAACAGCCACGCCGATGGGAAGATGTGGTCGGTACCGTTTCAGCGCTCGACTGCGATCTTCTATTACAACAAGGATGCGTTCCACGATGCCGGTCTCGATCCGGACAAGTTTCCGACCACGTGGGCTGGTCTCGAGGCGGCGGCAGGGAAGCTGACCAAGCGCGACTCGTCCGGGCGCGTGACACGTTGGGGTGTCAAAGTCGCCGGTGATATCGGCAATGCGCAGTGGACGTTTGGTGCGCTCGCCAATCAGGCAGAGCAGAAATTGATGAACGAGGCCGGCACCGAGGTCTATTTCGACCAGCCAAAGACCATCGAGGCGATGACATTCTGGCGTGGCCTGGCAGCAGAGCATCACGCCACGCCCGATGGCGTGAGCAGTTGGGGCGACCTTACGCCCGACTTTTTGCAGGGGAACACGGCAATCATCCAGTTCACCACTGGCGGCCTGCCGAATTTTCGCGCCAAGGCGATGTTCCCGTTCGGTGTTGCAGGCCTGGCGGGCAAGACGTCGCCGCACACGGTGGTGGGTGGCGGCAATCTGTATTTCTTCAAGAACGCCAGCCCTGCCGAGAGGCAGGCCAGCTTGCGTTTCGCTCGCTGGGTCAGCGCGCCTGAACGTGCCGCCGACTGGTCGATCAACACTGGCTATATCGCCACCTCGCCGGCGGCTTACGACACGCCAGCGCTGAAAGATTACATCGCAAAATACCCCGACGCCAATGTGGCGCGCACATTCCTTCCGGTGGCTACAGGTGAATTGTCGGTGCACGAAAACCTGCGCGTCTACAAAGTGCTGACCGACAACATTCAGGCCTGCCTGAATGGCCAGAAGACTCCGGCACAGGCAATGGCGGATACTCAGGCCGAGTCGGATCGGATCCTGAAGCCGTTCAGGAAGGCCTGACGCGCGGCGGGCGGAAATGCGGCGCGAAACCATCCACGCTTATCTATTGCTGCTGCCCGCCTTCGTCCTGCTGGTGGCGTTCACTCATTGGCCGGCGATCGCCACCCTGATCGACAGTTTTTATGCCACGCCGCACGGGAGCCGGCCGGCGCCGTTCGTCGGCGTGGACAACTACGTCGGCCTTATTGACGATCCGGTATTCTGGCAAGCTTTGCGCAACAATGCCTGGTACGCCGTCGCCACCATTCCGGCCTCCATCATTCTGGCACTGATCATGGCGCTCGCAGTGAACGAAGCGCTGCCTGGGCGGGCGCTGCTTCGCATGGCGTACTTTCTTCCCACCATGCTGCCGATGATCGCCGTCGCGAACATCTGGATGTTCTTCTACACGCCGGACTACGGCCTGTTCGACCGCATCATCGCGCTGTTCGGAGGCGGCCGGCACAACTGGCTTGGCGATGCATCCACCGCGCTCCCTGCAATGATCGCGGTGGCAGTCTGGAAGGAAGCCGGGTTCTTCATGATCTTCTACCTGGCCGCGCTGCAGACCATGCCGACTGACCTGCGCGAGGCGGCGTCTCTGGAAGGCTCCTCGCGCTCGAACTATTTCCGGCGGGTCACCTTGCCGCTGCTGATGCCGACCACGCTGTTCGTTTCCGTAAACGCGGTGATCAACGCTTTCCGCGTGATCGACCACATCGTGGTGATGACGCGTGGTGGCCCCGACAACGCCACCACGCTGCTGCTGTTCTACATCTACGAGGCCGGCTTCCGCTTCTGGGACACCGCAACCGCGGCGACCGCCACGGTGGTTCTGCTGACGATCATGGCGCTCGCGGCTGCGCTGCAATTCGGCTTCCTTGGCCGCCGGGTGCATTACCGATGATGGTCGCCGACCAACGTCCGATCGGCCGCGGCCTGGAAGCCCTGGGGGCCTGGCTACTCGGCTTGATCTGGATGCTGCCACTGCTCTACGCCGCATGGACCGCGTTCCATCCGGCAATCTACGCGACGCACTTCAATCCGTTCGCGCCGCTGACGTTCGCCAATATCGAAGCTGCCTGGCAGGCCGCGCCGTTCGCCCGCTATCTGCTGAACACCGTGATACTGGTCACCCTCATCCTGTCCGCACAGTTCGTGCTGTGCACGCTGGCCGCCTTCGCCTTCGCACGATTGACCTTCCCCGGCCGCGATCTGCTGTTCGCCGTGGTGTTGCTGCAACTCATGGTGATGCCCGACGTGCTGCTGGTGGAGAATTACCGCACCGTGGTGCAACTGCATCTGGCGGATACCATCGTGGCAATTGCGCTGCCCTATCTCGGTTCGGCCTTCGGTATCTTCCTGCTGCGCCAGACCTTTCTCACCATTCCGCAGCCGCTGGACGATGCGGCCAGGCTGGAAGGCTGCGGTCTGCTGGCTCGGCTGTGGCGGGTGTATGTACCGCTCGCGAGACCGACCTACATCGCCTACGGCCTCGTGTCGGTTAGTTACCACTGGAACAATTTCCTCTGGCCGTTGATCATCACCAACTCGGTCACCACGCGGCCGCTGACGGTGGGCTTGGCGGTTTTCGCCACCACTGACCAGGGCATCGACTGGTCCATCGTCACCGCCGCCACACTGATGACGAGCGCGCCGCTGCTGGTGGCGTTCCTGCTGTTCCAACGCCAGTTCGTGCAGAGCTTCATGCGCGCGGGGATCCGATGACCGCACTTGCCGACCGCTTCGACACTGCCGTCCGGCTTGCCACCGAAGCCGCAGCGCTTGCCTTGCGGATGCGTCCTCCGCCGGGCGCATCGTCGGCCACGCTGAAAGGCGCGCAGGACTGGCTCACCGAGGCCGATGGCGCAGTGGAACGCATGCTGTCCGAGCGCCTGGCGCAGGCCTATCCGGCAGATGGGTTCCAAGGCGAGGAAGGCGGTACCGCTCGTTCGGGCAGCCTTCGCTGGGTGGTCGATCCGATCGACGGCACCGCCAACTTCATGCGTGGCAGCAGCCGGTTCTGTGTTTCTCTCGGCTGCCTCGACGGCGACATGCCGGTGATCGGCGTCATCGTCGCGCCCGCCCTGGAAGAGACCTTCGCGGCTCGCGCCAGCGCCGGCGCAACATTGAACGGTGTGCCGATGCACGCCGCCGAAACGATGGACCTCGCGCGTGCCACGGTGGAACTCGGCTGGTCGCGCCGCCGGCCGCACGAAGCATTCATCGCCCTCACCGATCGCATCATCGTCGCTGGCGCCATGCCTCGTCTGGGTGGTTCCGGCGCACTTGGCCTGGCCGACGTTGCCGCCGGCCGCACCGATGCATACGTAGAACTGCACATCAACCTGTGGGACGTCGCAGCGGCTCTGGCGATTCTGGCCGAGGCTGGGGCACGCGTCAGTCCGTTCATGGCAGGTGATGGGGCGATAAATGGCAACGCGATCCTCGCCTGCGCCCCTGGCATTGCCGACGCGCTGTCCACCGCCGCGTCGATCGCGCTTTGACACGACCACGACGCGGCGCTTTCCTGCATGCTGGAAACGCAGGAAGGCGGACCGCATCGTGCTACCCCTCGAAGGCATACGCGTCATCGCGCTGGAACACGCCGTGGCGGCACCGATCTGTTCCCGCCACATGGCCGACCTCGGCGCCGATGTCATCAAGATCGAACGGCCCGGCGAGGGCGACTTCGCACGATCGTACGACAGCTTTGTGCACGGCCAGGCCAGCTTCTTCATCTGGCTGAACCGCGGCAAGCGCAGCGTCACGTTGGACCTGAAACATCCTGAAGCCGCCAAGGTACTGGCGAAGCTGATCGGCGGCGCCGATGTCCTGCTCCAAAACCTCGCCCCTGGTGCCGCCGCGCGTCTCGGGCTCGGCCATGCCGATCTCTCGCCGCGGCATCCCGGGCTGATCGTTGCCGACATCTCTGGCTACGGCGAGAGCGGGCCATTCGCACAGAAGAAGGCCTATGACCTGCTGATCCAGGCCGAGTCCGGCGTGATCAGCGTCACGGGAACCGAGGATACGCCGTCCCGTGTCGGCATCTCAGTCGCCGACATCGCCACGGGCATGTATGCGTTGTCGGGCATTCTTGCGGCGCTGGTGCGTCGCGGTCGCACCGGGCAGGGCGCCAATGTCAAGATCGCCATGCTCGACGCGCTCGCCGAGTGGATGACGTATCCGATGTATCGCGTTGCCTATGCACGCTCGCCCCTGCCACGCTCGCCAACCAGCCATCCCGCGCTGGCCCCATACGGTGCGCATCATACCAAGGACGGCCAGGTCATTTTCGGACTGCAGAATGAGCGCGAGTGGATGACCTTCTGCGTCAAGGTGCTGGAGCAACCGGCGGTCGCGACCGATCAGCGCTTCCGTGACAACAATGCTCGTCGCGAGCATCGGCACGAACTGACCGAACTGATCGAGGGATATTTTGCCGACTTCACCTCGATCGAGGTGGTGCGAAAGCTGGATATTGCAGGCATTGCCAATGGCCGGCTGAACGAGGCCCAGGACGTGTGGGACCACGTGCAGTTCACCGCTCGCGACCGGTGGCGCGAGATCGCCACGCCTGGCGGACCGGTGCGGGCAATGCTGCCACCGTTCACCTTCACCGATGTCGAGGCGTCGATGGGCAACGTGCCTGGGCTGGGCCAACACACCGACAGCGTGCTGCGCGAACTCGGATACACCGAGGGGGAAATTGCCGCGCTGCATTCGACCGGCGCGGTATGAGCGAATTCGATCCGGCAGCGCATCGCATGATTCCGGAGCAGCGCTGGTTCGATGATTTTCGGCTGGGCGAGCGGTTCGTGCTGCCGAGCCGGACAATGACCGAGGCGCTGTTCCTGGCGTTTCAGGCGGCGAGCGGCGACAACCATCCGGTGCACTACAACATCGAGTACTGCCGCGCGCACGGTCTGCCGGGGATGCTGGCACATGGCTTCCAGACGCTGATCCAGACGGCGCCGGGCGCGGGGCTGTTCCCGTTCGTCACAGAGGAGTCGCTGGTCGGATTTATGGAGCAGTCCAGCAAGTTCCTGAAGCCCGTGTTCGCCGGCGACACGTTGTATCCGACGCTGGAGATAGACGAATTGTCGCCCAACCGAACGACCGGCGTTGTCGGACTGCACAGCACGGTGCACAACCAGCGGAAGGAACTTGTGCTGGAGGGGCGGCAGCGGTTTCTGTTACGGAGGCGGAGAGGATAGCGCCCCTCCCCCACCCCGTGGAGTCAGGCTATCCCCAGGTGGCCTGACCGCCAACCAGCGTAATCGTGATATGACCCATCGTGGTATCGGCCTTGGCGCCATGCCAATGGCGCTCACCGGCCTTGATATGCACAACATCGCCTACGTTGATCTCGCGCTGTTCGCGCTCCGTTGCCACCATGCCCGAGCCCGACGTCACGATCAGCAACTGATCGCAGGTGTGCGTATGCCAACCCGTTGTGCAGCCTTGGCTGAAGTTCACCACACTGCAGTTGTAATTCGCGGAATCGCCGGGCTCGATGATGGTCTGACGTGACCGGGAAACCGGCCCTGTCCATCCTTCGATCCGTTCAGCGCCTTCTACCGGGGTATTTGGTATTTCTCGCAGCGTGACCACCTTCATGATCATTGCCTCCCGCGTTGATATATTCAATGCCAACGGCCTTTGCCATCAACTCCTTACACGGTTATGGCCCTGCTTGTCCCGCCATCCTTCACGGTACTTCCCTGGGCAAACGGGTGAACATGCTGATGGTGCAGTCCTCAACGGATGCGGTGTCCGGCTGTCACTGCGAGCGGCGCAGCGACGCGGCAACCAGCAGCCAGTGCAGCCTGCCATCGAGCGTACAGCGTCACTGCGCTCCTCGCACGCTGCGCACCTCGCAACGACAGGAGGACTGGACCGACACCCCACGGGAAGCCATGTCGCAGCGGCCAGCTTCACGTCGCTGACCGGTCGACGGGGCGGGAGGCGCGGGGCAAGTCGCGAGGACTGGATGTCGGTACTGCACGGCGGGCAAATGTTCTGACGGCGCTCAGCAAACCTGTTTCATTCCTCAGGTGGTTCCGAGCTATACTTGACGCTCCGCCCCAGCTGGCGGCCACAAGGTCCCGATTCGCATGGCCATTGCACGATCCGTCGAAACACGCCGCCTCGCTTCTCCCACCATCAGGTCATTGATGCAGCAGCGATCGGCCGAGCTCCTCGGCCTGCTGCTGGGTCTTCTCGGCTTGGCGCTGCTGGTGGCGCTGGCCTGTTACGATCCGCGCGACCCATCGCTGAACACCGCAACCTCCCGCCACGTCAGCAACCTGGCCGGACCCGTCGGAGCAGTGCTGGCGGACCTGCTGCTCCAGGGGTTCGGCATCGCTGGAGCCCTGCCGGGGTTTGCCATGCTGGCCTGGGCCTGGCGGATCGCGTCTCGCCGCGGCCTGGGCAGCATGGCGGCACGGCTGGCCGCCATGCTGGCCGCGTTGCCGGTGCTGGCTGCCGTGCTGGCCGGTATCCCGACGCCATCGTCTTTCGCTTGGCCATCGGTGGCCGGACTGGGGGGCGCGATCGGGCATTTGCTGGCGTTCACGGGCCTGGCCGCTGGCTACGGCCTGCTGGGCCCCGTCGGCGCGCTGCTGGTCTGGGCGGTCGGGCTGGCACTCGCGGTGACGCTGACAGTGATGACGCTTGGCCTGTCCGCGGGTGAATGGCGCGCCGCTGGGCATTTGGCCGGCCGTGCCGCGCACTATGGTGCCTACGGCGGCCGAGGTGCCGCTGGCCTGCTGGGACGGCTCTCGCCAACAGCGTGGATTAGGTTGCCCCGGCTGCCGCGCCTGTTTCGGCGTCGCGACATGGCGGATGCCGGTGCGATCGTGCGGCGCGCGCCCATGCCGGTGACCCAAATGGTTCCCGCGCTGGATGAACCGCCCCCGATGGTCGCGTCCCGCACGACCCGACCGGTCGTACCGTTTCGCAAGCCGCGCCAGGAGAGCCTGCCACTGGCCGAAGGAGGCTGGCGCTTCCCGTCGCTGTCGCTGCTGAAGCCCGCACCGGCCCGCGCCACCTCCGGGCCAAGTACCGAGGCACTGGAAGCGAATGCAAGGCTGCTTGAAACGGTGCTGTCCGACTACGGCGTGCAGGGTAGCATTGTGGAGATACGTCCGGGGCCGGTGGTGACGCTGTATGAGCTGGAGCCGGCGCCGGGGATTCGCAGCGCTCGGGTGATCGGGCTGGCGGACGACGTGGCGCGCAGTCTGTCGGTGACGGCGGTGCGGATTGCGACGGTGCCAGGGCGCAACGTGATCGGCATCGAGGTGCCGAACGCCCGGCGGGAGACCGTGTTTCTGTCGGAAATTCTGTCGGACGATGAAGTGCAGAAGAGTGCCGGGCGGCTGACGCTGGCGCTGGGCAAGGATATCAGCGGGACGCCGATCTTCGCCGACCTGGCGCGGATGCCGCACCTGATGATTGCGGGGACGACTGGGTCGGGGAAGTCGGTCGGCGTCAATGCGATGATCCTGTCGCTGCTGTACCGGCTGTCGCCGGACCAGTGCCGGCTGATCCTGATCGATCCCAAGATGCTGGAACTGTCGATGTATGAGGGCATCCCGCATCTGATGGCGCCGGTGGTGACGGAACCCGCCAAGGCGGTCACCGCGCTGAAGTGGACCGTGCGCGAGATGGAGCGGCGGTATCGCGCGATGAGCCAACTCGGGGTGCGCAACATCGGCGGCTACAACGACCGCGTGGCGGAGGCGCGGTCGAAGGGCGAGGTGGTGACGCGGCGCGTACAGACCGGGTTCGATCCGGATACCGGCCGGCCGACGTTCGAGGACCAGCCGCTGGCGCTGGAGGCGATGCCGCTGATCGTCGTGGTGGTCGATGAGATGGCAGACCTGATGATGGTCGCCGGCAAGGAGATCGAGGCCGCGGTGCAGCGCCTGGCACAGATGGCGCGCGCGGCGGGCATCCATGTGATCATGGCGACGCAGCGGCCCTCGGTGGACGTGATCACCGGCACGATCAAGGCCAACTTCCCGACGCGCATCAGCTTCCAGGTGATCTCCAAGTTCGACAGCCGGACGATTTTGGGCGAGCAGGGGGCGGAGCAACTGCTCGGCATGGGCGACATGCTGTATATGCAGGGTGGGGGACGCATCACCCGCGTGCACGGGCCGTTCGTGTCGGACGACGAGGTGGAGAAGGTGGTGGAGTTCCTGCGCGAGCAGGGCGAGCCGGCGTATGTCGAGGACGTGACTGAGTCGGTGGACAGCGACGGCGACACGATGCTGCCGGGGTTGAGCGTGGCGGGGAACGGCGAGAAGGGGCTGTACGACCAGGCGGTCGCGGTGGTGGCGCGCGAGGGCAAGGCAAGCACCAGCTTCATCCAGCGGCACCTGAACATTGGCTATAACCGTGCGGCGAAGTTGATCGAGCAGATGGAGAAGGAGGGCGTGGTCGGGCCGGCGAACCACGTTGGGAAGCGGGAGGTGCTGGTGCGGCGGGTGGAGGACGAGGATTAGGCGCGGTTTGTCACCCTCGGATGGTCACCCTGGGACAGGGGGTTGCTTGGGGTTTTACCGGCGTGCTCGCCGGGGGCAGTGATGAAAACGGGGGGTTGGCGGGTGCCGTGGGGGGCGTCAACTTGACACCGGCCGCCAGGTTTCTGGCAGCTGCCTCGCTCGCGCCTCGTCCGTAGCGGCAAAGTGTCGCGGCCATGGCACCAGGCAGCGCGCAAACCAAACGGCCGCCGAAGCCATTCGCTAGCATCCCGCGGCGGCTTGGACAGGGCGCCAACCCGCTGCACACTTCAGGCAATCAACGAGCAATGGGAGCCTCGTACGATCCATGAAAGAGAACAGCATACGGCGGGCGGTGCGCGAGGGGCGGGCCGCGCTTGGCACCGGGCTCAAGGAGTTCGCATCGCGTGGCGTGCCGTGGATCATCGAGGCCTCCGGCTTCGACTACTGCATGATCGACCACGAACATGGCGCCTTCGACCTCGAGACGATCGCGGATCTTGCCGGATGGTTTCAGGCCACCAACGTCTCGGCCATCGTGCGTATCCACAAATCCTTCACGTATCTGATCCCCGCGATCCTCGATCAGGGGATCATGGGCGTGCAGGTTTCCGAGGTCGATAACGCAGAGGAGGCGCGGGCGATTGCGCGGGAGGCGAAGTATCCGCCGATCGGCAATCGGGGTATCTCGGGGCAGGGGATGCACACCGGATACCGGAGTTTCGGCGCCCGTCACGCGACCGAGTATGCGCCCTGGGCCAATGCCAACGTCGTGGTCGCCGTGTCGATCGAGTCGCTCGAGGGGCTGGAGAATGTCGAGGCGATCGCAGCGGTGGAGGGCATCGATATGATCGCCTACGGCCACTCAGACCTCAGCGCGCGGCTTGGCGTGCATCTGCAGCTGGAGCACCCGACGTTCAGGGCGGCCGTGCGGCGGATTGCGGAGGCCTGTGGGGCGCACGGAAAGTTGGCGCGGGGGTCGGCGGAGACCGAGGCACAGATCGAGGAGTACTGGCGGCTTGGGTGCAAGGTGTTGAACCTGCCGGGCACCGATGTCAGCACGTATCTCGATGGTCTGAAGGCGCGGGCTGGTCGGGCGAATGCGCGGCTGAGGTCGATCGGGGTGCCAGTGCCTTGAGAAGCGGTAACCGCGGCTGAGAGTGTGGGCATTGGGCAACCCGCATCTCGCCTGAGAACCTGTCTTTGCATGGCCGGGCAATGTCTGCATCCAACCGGGGTAAGGCATTTGCCTGCCACGGCTCCCAACCTGGATTCGATATCGAGAGTGCGAGGCGCCAAGCCTACTTCTGCGCAAAGACGTCCCTCAGGAACGCTTTAACGTCTTCCTGCGCCTTGTTGGCGGCGGCTTCGTTGTACTGGAGCGTTACTCCCTTCTCAACGCAGGGATCGCTCATCGACATAGGCTGTTTGGTCACTGCGTTGATGATGGAGCCACCTTCGGCCTCGACGAACCGGCAATTCCTCAGTGTTGACGCTTGCGGGAGCTTCACCTGCGCCCGTCGGTCGGGACTATCGAACAGGTGGTAAGCGCCGGGGTACTCGATGAGGCGCACGTTCATGCCGGCCTTGCCGAGCCGCGCTGTATAGTCGCGGCACGCTGCGACCGGTACCCAGTCGTCGGCCGTCCCATGCAGGACGAGCACCGGCCTTTGATCCAGCAGATCGTCCTCGTGGTATGTCGTTACACAAAGCCCATAAACTGAGATGTGCGCGGCGTATCGCACGTCTGGATTTCCATGCAGTTTTTGGAATCGCACCAGGCCGGAGTAAAGCGCCGCGCTGCCACCGTGAGAAAACCCCATGACCGCGATCCTGTTGGCATCGATAAGGGGATGCTTCGAAAGCAAATCGAGCGCGCGGTAAGCGTCAACCACTCTGCTGACGGGGCTGACCCGTGCCGAGTTCGGCCAGGGTCGCGACACCGCGGCCAGCGAAACTGTCGACCACGAACGTGGCGATGCCCGCTTCATTCAGGACGCGAGACCATTCATTTATCATACCGCCGTCTCCCAGGAGACCGCCCGCGCCGTGGAACAGGACAACGACGGGATTCTTTTCGTTGGCCTTCGGCAGCCGCAGGTATCCGGCGAGTGTGACGGGCGTCCCCGGCTTCCCGGTGAGGAAGTCGCTCTCGGACATTGTTTCACTTTGGAACCCGAGTACTTCCTGACGCGCGAACTGCGCTTTGGCTTCCGGCGCCAGGAAGAGAACGCCGATAAAGAGACCGATCGCGATCTTCCACATTTGTTTCTCTCCCGGTGACATAAGTTCATCGCTATCGAACGAAGCACGAAATGGGAGAATTGTCCTGAAATCGAAGGTTAAATCTGCCTGAAATCTGGTGAAATCGGCGGTTGACAACTATCCTGGTGGCTCCCGCAATCTCTGCCGACGCCACCCCTGGCCGATGGCGTGCGGCAGCGGCGGAGACCATTGCGACTGGACTGGCACTTTGGAGGAGGCATGGATACCACTGCCGGAGACGCGGTTTATCAATTTGAAGGTTTCGTTATCGACATCGCGCGCGGCCTCCTGCTGAATGAGATTGGCGAGGAAGTCGCGCTACGGCACAAGTCCTTTGAGCTGTTGCGGCTGTTCGTCGAGAATGCCGGTTGCTTGCTGGACCGTGACCGGATCAATCAGGCGATCTGGCCGGATGTCATCGTAAACGACAACGGTATAACGCAATGCATCCGGGACATTCGCCGGGCCATTCATGACGACGCGCAGTCGATCATCAAGACAGCGCCACGCCGCGGCTATATCTTCACGTCCAAAGTGGCCGCCGTTGCCGGCCCGGCGAACAGCCGGTCGACGGCCGGCGCGGCGCCGTTGCCTGACAGGCCGTCGATCGCCGTTCTCGCATTTACCAATATGAGCGGCGACCCGGAGCAGGAGTACTTCTCCGACGGCATCGCCGACGACATCATCACCGAGTTGTCGCGCATACGGTGGCTGTTCGTGATCGCCCGCAATTCAAGCTTCTCCTACAAAGGCAATACCGTCGACGTGAGGCAGATCGGGCGCGAGCTCGGGGTTCGCTACGTGCTGGAAGGCAGTGTGCGTCGCGATGGTGAGCGCGTTCGTGTCAACGCGCAGCTTATCGATGCGGAAACCGGGGCTCACGTCTGGGCGGCGCGTTACGACCGTGATCTCGCCGACGTATTCGTCGTGCAGGACGAGATCACGCTTGCGATCACCAGAGCCATTGAACCGGCTGTCGATGATGCCGAACAGCGGCGGGTACTACGCAAGCCGCCCGGCAGTCTCGGCGCATGGGAAACCTATAAACGCGGGATGTGGAACCTCTCGCGCTTCAAGCCTGAAAACATGCCGCGGGCACGTGAACTCTTCGTTCACGCCCTCGAACTCGACCCGACGCTTGCCGCGGCCCACACGGCACTGGCAGTACTGCTCATGATTGAAGGCACCGTGTTTGCCTCTCGTCCGATGCTGGAAGCGTTGCGCCTCGCGGAAGATGAAGCACGCAAGGCGCTCGAGCTTGCCCCGGCGGATGCCAACGCGCTCGCGGTTCGCGCATTGGCGGCGGGCAACCATGGAGATTACGCGGCTTGCGCCGCCTACGCCGAGCAGGCTCTGTCGATCAACCCGAGTTGCGTTCTGGCTTATCGTGCCAAGGGCTGGCTGCGGATATTCACCGGCCGGCCGGCGGACGGACGCGAAACGATCCTGTATGGCATCCGACTGGATCCACGCCTGGGATCCAATCCGTCCGTGCGCAGCATCATCGCGATGAGCTACTACTTTGAGCAAGACTACGAGTCTACAGTCGTCGAAACTGCGCGCCTGATCGCGGATCATCCAGATCATCCCTGGGCCTATCGTTGGCGTGCCGCCGCACTGGGCCAACTCGGCCGGATCGACGAAGCCCGCGCCGCGTTGAACAAGGCGATCGGGGCCGCGCCGGATGCGTTCCGCCTGTTCGCGGAACAGCGGATGCCCTGGATGAGACAGGCGGTTTACGATCATATGCTGGAGGGACTGCGCAAGGCGGGCTGGCAGGGAACCGGCGAAACCGGTCCGTGATCCACCCCGGTTCGACTGATGTCGTGCTCGATACCAATGTGATATCCGAGGTGATGCGGCCCGCGCCGCATGCTGCGGTGTTCGACTGGGTCGCAGCGCAACCGCGCGCCTCGCTTTACACCACCAGCGTCACCCGCGCGGAAATCCTGTTAGGCATCGGCATCGGCATCATGCCGGGGGGCCGCGGCCGCGCCGCATTCGGCGATGCCGTGGCGGCGATGTTCGATGAGGATTTGCGCGGTCGCGTGGTTGCCTTCGATACAGCGGCCGCCGACCGCTGTGCCGAGATCATCGTCAGCCGCCGTCAGGCCGGGGCACTGGTCCGTGCGTTCGATGCAATGATCGCAGCAACCGCCTTGGTCGCTCGTGCTGCCGTGGTGACGCGTGATACCGACGGCTTTGCAGGCTGTGGCCTAGCGCTGATCAATCCGTGGAAGGCATTGGGCTAAGACACTACGCTTTTCCCCAGACATGGCTGTGGAAAAGTGGCCCCTGCGGGGCAGTTCCGCCGCGTCAAATGCCTTGCCACTGGCCAATGTGCCGTCGGTAGTCGGTATGCTCGTCTCGGATAGACATCGGAGTTCGGCAGTACGCCGAGGGAGCGGGCCATGACCGACGGACTGAGCGAGCTCTATCAAGAGCTGCTGAGCGGCAGCTACGATTGCGTGGACCGCATCGTTCTGAACGCTTACTTCGGGATGGGTCATAGCCCTGGTGGTTTCCGCGTGTGGTGGCGGGCGCTCACTGGATCAGACGACACTCTGGACAACGCCCATCTGATGCGGTTGGCCGGCCGGTTCAGCCGGCGCGTGCGAGGCTACGCCAAAGCGCACGACATCCCGGTAATCGATTGTGTGGCAGGAGAGCGCAAGCATGACGTGGCCGACGATTATCTGGCCAAGACAGCGGTGATCGAGGGCTTGTTTCTGGTCCTGGTCGGTCGAGCCCAGGCACCGGTGTGGCACGTCGAGTCGAATTACCACCTTGAGCGGAAGAAGCCTTATGTGAACCACTACTCGTTTCATATTCTCGACCGTGATTGGGGGCATGTCACCATCAAGATCAGCGGGCACCCACCGTTCCCTGCCCAGGTGATCTTGAACGGCCATGAATACGTCGCCTGCCAGGCGCGCAAGGCGGGCATCGGGTTCACCAAGGAAGGCAACTGTTTCACCGCCATCGGTGACACGTCCGGTTTCGCGAAGATCGCAGAGACCTTGTCCGAGCAACGAGCTATAGGGCGATTGAGTGAGGTCTGTGAGCGGTGGATTTACCGCTGCTGCTTGTGCTTTGCGCTCGACTTTGAGGAGCAGAAACGCAGCGGGTTCCGTTATCACTTCTCCAACTATCAAATGGAGTACAGCCGAAACCTGATATTCCTGGTTGGCGGACGCATGGAGCAAGTCTTCCAAGCCCTGATCGATCGTAGCCGGGCGCCGTTGGACCTGAAGACGATAAAGACCATCCTCAGCGACAAGGGCCGGCCGAAATACCGTCCACGCAACATGCGGGCGGCCGAATGGGGAGTCGCGGTCGAGAGACCTACGTATGATCTGACGGTCTTCAAGCTGCATTGCGGCAAGCTGGCGTTGAAGATCTATTCAAAAGGCGAACGCGTACTTCGCATTGAGGCTGTAGCTCACAATATCCGGGAGTTCCGCTGCGGGCGCTTACTGGATAACTTCCCCGAAATCGTCCGCCGATTGAAGGGCATGCTCGAGCGATTCATGGAGGCGCTGAGTTGCATCGATCAATGCTTCGTCGGCGATGAGATGCTCGAGCGTCTGCCGTTGCCGTCACGGGTTGGTAAAACCGTGGTCGGGGGAATCGATCTCAACAAGCCGCGCCTGCGTCACGTCGCTGAGGCTGTCATCGCGTTGTCAGCCTCAGCTGATGGCTTCACCGCCTCGGCACTGGCCGATCAGGTCCGCGCGTTCCGCAATCACAGCGCACCGCTCTACGGCCCCCGCCAGGCCGCGTATGATCTGAAGAAACTCCGCGGCAAACAGATCGTCCAGCGGATCGGCGCGACGCGTCGCTACGAGGCGATGCCGTCCGGTCTGCGCGCTATCACGGCCCTACTCGTGCTCCGAGAGAAAGCCCTCAAGCCACTCCTCGCGGCCGCTCAAGACATCAGCCCCACCCGAGGAGGACAAAACCCGCGCGCCATCGATCGCCACTACCAGGACCTGCAACTCGCCATGAACGGCGTCTTTCGCGAACTCGGCATCGCTGCCTGACCATCGACAAATTTTTTGTCGGGCTTCGCCCTTAAGCGCCTACAGCATGACATCTCGGGGCAGGGGATGCACACCGGCTGCTGGAGTGTCGGCGCGCGTCACGCGACCGAGTATGCGCGAGCGAATGGCCCCGTGAGCCGATCCATGATACCGTCGGTCGCGATTGGAGGCTTTTGATGAACCTCGCGCAATCCAAGACCGACAAATACTACTACCGCGAGCAGTTCAGGCGGTGGTGTGAAGCCCAGACGACGGGCCGCTACGACCGCGTGGATGGCTGGATCGTGGCTATGGCATCCGAGCGCGGCGCGCACCTGCGGATCAAGGGAGCACTCTACAAGGTGCTGGATCGCGCGGTAGCCGTCGCCTGCGTGCCTTGCCGGGCATTGCCCGATGGTGCGACGGTGGAGACCGGCGACAGTGACTACGAACCGGACGCGCTGGTGAATTACGGTGAGCCGATGGCCGACGATGCGGTCGCGGCACCGAACCCAGTGATCATCGTCGAAGTCCTGTCGCCCGGCCCAACATCGACGGACACCGGCGGCAAACTGGCTGACTATTTCTGCGTGCCATCCGTCGCGCACTATCTCATCGTTCATCGAACGCGCCGAATGATGACCCATCACCGCCCGACCCGAGACGGCATCGAGACACGGATCATCGTCAACGGATCGATCGCGATGGACCCGCCCGGGATCGTCATTACCACGGAAGAAATCTACGGCGCGGCGTAGGGCGACCGTGCTTTGCGGCCTTACAGCGCGTTGAAGTTGCACAAGCACGCCGCGCAATCCGGCGCGGGTTCACTGAACGAATACTCCCTTCAATTTCTCGGCAGCTTCCTATTGAGCTCATTGGTGCGATATAGACCTCAAATTTGGCAGCATGCAATTTCGCGCTCCTTCACTGAGCAAAGCCCTGCTGACGATCGTTCGCTGTCACTTATAGAGAAATTTCCGAACGAGGTGCTGAGCGGCTTTCCGAACATGGTCGTGCGGGTTACTGACTACAAGCGCACGCACTGACGGCTCAATCGTCACCTACGGGCCTCGAGTGTAAAAGTCCAGGATTCGGCTTTCAACCCACTTCGGACATTCCGACACACGCTCGCAGCGCGAGTATCCGACCCAAGCAGGTCCGCGGTGCGCCAATGGAGGCACGCCGCGAAATGGCGCATCCTCCCGCCGATCACCAATGAAACGGGGGGACACAATGCGGCTCCAGAACAAAATAGCGCTGCTGACCGGTGCGGCGGCGGCGATCAAGGGCGAACTCATGGGCTTCGGCGGCGCGGCGGCGCATCTGTTCGTGCGCGAGGGCGCGAAAGTGGTGCTGACCGACATCCGCGACGACCTGGGCGAGCGCTCGGCGGCCGCACTCCGCGCCGAGGGCCATGACGCCCGCTACCTGCACCTCGACGTGACATCGGAACAGAATTGGGCGCAGGTCGTGGACGCGGTGATGGCGGCGCACGGACGGCTCGACATCCTGTTCAACAACGCCGGTGTATCCTTCCCCCGCAAGGTCGAGGACATCACGGTGGAGATCTGGGACCGTGAACTGAACGTGCATGCAAAAGGGGTCTTCCTGGGCACCCGTACGGCGATCCCGGCCATGCGCAAAGGCGGTGGCGGGTCGATTATCAATACGTCCTCGGTGATGGGCATTGTCGGCAGCCCCACCTCGCCGGCCTATTCGGCCGCCAAGGGCGCCATCACGACCTTCACCAAATCGGCAGCGCTGCAATATGCGAAGGAAAATATCCGCATCAATTCAGTGCACCCCGGCTACGCGGATACGCCGCTGACCGAGCAGCGCTTCAGCGATCCGGCCGTGCGCCAGCTGCTGCTCAATCGCACGCCGATGGGTCGGCTCGGCACCGCCCTGGATATCGCCAATGGCGTGCTGTTCCTTGCGTCCGGCGAAGCATCCTGGGTCACCGGCTCGGAACTGGTGATCGATGGCGGCATGACGGCGCAGTAAGCGCGCCGTGTCCACGACCCGGCGGCGTTGGCTCTGAGCACCTGAACGGCTGCTGTTGCCCGTATTGCGCCCTTAGGGCCCGCCGAGGAATAACTGCTTCAAGGCGGTTGTTGGTTAGGTGAGATGGTGTAATTCCATTCACCGTGGAATTCATCGTGTGAGATGTTGATCGCGTGCATCTCGCGGTCGGTCACCTTGAGGCCTTTCGGGTAGAGGTTGGCGTCGATCTCGCAGCAGACCTTGAGGCCGGTGTCGGTCGTCGTGGCGCCGATGAGTTGGACGATGACCTGATGACTGACCAGCGGTTTGCCACGCCAGTTCATGGTGATGAAGGCGAACAGGCGATGTTCGATCTTGTTCCATTTGCTGGTGCCAGGGGGCAGGTGCGTCACGGTTATCCTCAGGCCAGCCTCATTGGCGAAGCGCTGCAATTCGCGCTTCCATAGCCTTACCTGTGGCCCGTTGCTGCCGCCGCAGTCCGCGGTGATGGTGAGACACTTGGCGTTCGGGTCACGCGGTTGGCCGAGTTTCCACCACCAGCGCCGGATACTCTCAACGGCGAATGCTCCGGTATCGGCATCGATGCCGACACTGACCCAGCCATGATTGGCGGCAATGTCATAGACCCCGTATGGCGCGACCTTGCCGAGTTCCGGTATCTTGAAGTCGTGCACCCGGACCGGCTCCGGATCGCCCTTGCGGCGTAGCTCGCGACCATGGTTCTTGAAATCGCCAACAAGCTCCTTCTTCTTCGTATCGACCGAGATCGCCGGCTCGCCGGCCGCGATCGCGGCCTTCACCGTCGCATTGATGTGAGCGAACTGGGCATCACGATCGGGGTGATTGCCCCCCTCTCGCGTCTTGCGGTTGGCCTGACAACTGTAGTTCTGCTCCCGCAGCAGGTTTGCCACCACGCGTTGGCTCGCCTTGAAGCCGTGCGCGGCCAATGCCTTGACGAGGTGACGCAGACTGCGGCTCACCCAGCGCAGCGGTGAGCACGGATCGCCGCGGATGGCGTCCTCGATCAGCGTTTCAAGTGCCGCCGGCAAATCCGGCTGGCGCACCACGGCGCTCTTGCGTCCGCCGCCAGCACGGCGGACCCGGCTGCCGATCTCGTTGCGGCCCAATCGCAGTTCGCGAATGCCGCGATTGATGGTGCTCCGCGCCAGGCCAGTCGCCTTCGCAACTGCCGAGACGCCGCCATAGCCGTGCGCCAGGGCCTCATTCGCCGCCAACAGCCGTCGGCCGCGCTCGTCGAGAAATGTCTCGGCCTGCCGCCAGCGCAAACGAATGTCGTCAACGTCGATCACCCCGCCACGGTAGCTGCCCGCATCCGCGTCGCGGGTCGCAAATCTGCGATTCTATCGCTGCGTTCTTCGGGCTATCTTGATTTGTTTGTTTCTCGGCGAATCCTTACCAGCGTGTCCGCCGCGGAGAGATCGCCCGGATTGGGCAAGCGACCGAAGCGGGCGCAGAGCTGCAGCCGGCGGTCTTCGAGGGAACACGCTGGTGAACACGACCTTCCAAACTGTGATGGAAACCGATGTTCAGTCCAAGGCGGTATGGACTGTGATCAACCTCTTCACCAAGCCGCGCTCGGACTCGAGCCCAGCGCCGATGAAATGAACAATCGTGACATGACCGGTATGAGCCGTGGAAACATGCCGGCCGGCGTCGCCAGGCCCCGGATCATCCACGCCCGCAACGCGGGCCGTGAAGCCATCCATCGCTGCTCTATGATCACCGCCCAGGGATAGAGTCGATTCCGCCCAAGCCGATGCGTCAATCTGTCAAGCAAATTCCAAATGCTAGTCCCCTGCCGTGCACTCTGTTGACTCGGTCCGAACTGTCTCTCAACATCCACGAGGCACTTTTCAGCTTCGGACCACACGCACCATGACCCTGTTGGACGCTGCGTGGCAACAATTGATCTCCGCATTGCACGTGTCGGGCCGTAAGGCTGCACTCGCGATCACCGGGGGCGGCAGTGGAGCGATCGGTGAGCTGCTTCGTGTTCCCGGTGGCTCGCGGCTGCTGATCGAGGCGCAAGTTCCGTACGACGCGCGGGCGCTTGCGACGTTTCTCGGCTTTGCGCCGGCACAGGCGTCCAGTTCCGACACCGCAATTGCGATGGCACGAAGCATACGGGCACGCGCAGCGAGGCTGGTGCCGGGGGGCACCGATCTGGTCGGTCTCGGCGCGACGGCGGCGCTGGTGAGCGATCGCCCGCGCAAAGGTGAGCATCGATTCCACATTGCATTCGCCGACGCTGCCCGCATCGCACACTGCACGGGCGTGATGGCCAAGGGCCGACGTGATCGTGCCGCTGAAGAAGACCTCGTTTCGCGCGCGATCATCCTGTGGCTGGCCCACGCATGCGGGGTCGCCGCACCGTCGCCACGCAGCCTGCTCGATGCGGATGAACGATTCGAGGAGACGGTCGTCGCGACCACGGATCCTATCGATCAGCTCCTGGCGGGCGAGGTCGATCGCGTCACCGTCCAGCCCGATGGCCAGATGATGCTGTCAGCACCGCGGACCCCTGTGCTGTTGCCAGGTTCCTTCAACCCGGTGCACGACGGACATGTGTCGCTGGCGCGGGTTGCTGAAGAGCTCAGGCAGCAGCCCTCAGCGTTCGAAATCTCTGTCACCAACGTCGACAAGCCGCCGCTGGCGGGCGAAACGGTGAGGCACCGGCTCGCGCAATTCGCCTGGAAGTCGCCGGTCGAACTCACAAGAGCGCCCACCTTCGTGGAGAAGTCGCGCTTGTTTCCGAAGACGACGTTTGTGATCGGCGCGGATACCGCGGAGCGCCTGGTCGCGCCGAAATATTATGGCGATGACGAGCTTCGAATGCAGGCGGCGCTCGAGGAAATCGCCAACTCCGGGGGCAGCTTTCTGGTGGCCGTTCGCGTCGACGCGGCGGGGCGCGTACGCGCGCTGGACGACATCCCGGTGCCGCATCGCTATGCCGATCTTTTCACGGAAATCCCCGAGCACCGTTTCCGCTTTGACACCTCCTCATCGGAGATCCGCGCACGGGGACGTGCCGTCGGTAGTTCGTAGCAAGAGCCAAAGATGGTTTGCGTCTTTGCTACGACGGGTGCGCTCCCAATAGCTGTCCAGGTGGTTACGCTGTCGAAGTCTTCTGTCATTCCGTCCTGCGAAGCCATCGACGTCAGGCGCCGAGGCTGTGCGCGATGATTCGGCCGGCTTCCGCGATAACCTGCTCGCGGGATGAGCGCGGTTCGACCGATCCGGTGTAGTAGACAGCAGCGACGATCGGGGCAGCCCCGGGCGGCAGGATGATCCCGATATCATTCCGGGTGCCGTGCTCTCCTGACCCCGACTTGTCGCCGACCCGCCAGCCGTTCGGCAGTCCGGCATGCAGCAGGTTGCCCGTGATCTTGCTGTCGAGCATCCAGTTTTCGAGGCGTCCACGGGAAGCATCACTCAGGGCTTTCCCAACAAGGACCAGGTTGAGGTCGTGGACCATCGCGTCCGGTGTGGTGGTATCGCGCGGGTCGCCGGGGATCGCGGTGCTCAGCGCTGGCTCGAGGCGGTCGAGGCGGGAGATAGCATCTCCGATCGAGCGAGCATAACGGGTCCAGCCGGGTGGGCCGCCGATCAGTTCCAGCAGCAAATTCGCGGCGGTGTTATCGCTCCATTCAATGGCGGCGGCGCATAGCGCATCCACCGTCATGAAGCCGGTATCGACATTCTTGCGCGTAATCAGCGCGTATTCGAGCAAATCGGCACGACCATAAGGAATCCGCTGGTCGAGCTTCATCTGCCTCTGATCCACCATGGTCAGGATCGCGGCAGCGGTCAGGAATTTGTGCGTGCTGCACAGCGCGAAGCGTTCGTCGGCGCGATAGCCGATCCTGTGCCCCAAGCCGGTATCAAGCGCGACGACACCAAGCCGTCCCCCGTTCCTGGATTCGAGCGCCGCGAGGGCATCGCGCGCCCGCGCCGACATCGTGTCCGGAGCGAACGGTCGCGTGGCGGCCGGGGCTTGGGCGCGGACCGGCAGCCCGCGACAAAGCACGACACAGACGGCAGCGGCGGCAACCGCCCGGCGGGCAAACGCAGAGGTCATGCGAGGTTCCTTGAGGCCTATTTGTGTTAGGGGGTGAGCGACAGCGGCGCATCCCGGCATTGCCTTATCGCCCCTGAAATGCCGCTAGATGACGCTGCTCGCAAACGACGTTTCCTTTTGTTAGACCACAGGTTACTGCCTAGGTAGCCGAACGGGTCAACCCACGCGCAGATCGGCGATCAAATGGCCGGGTTCGCTGGTCAGAGCCATGAGCATGTCCCAACCCTGCTTCCTTGCGGTTGAGAGGAGCGAGCGTATCACGGCGAACTCGTTGGCGCCTTGCTCGGAACGGAATCCGCCGGAGATCTTCTGGCGCAATTTCATCATCCGCCCGTCGCGCTCGGCGAGGTTGTTGGTAAAGGGCACCAACGGATCGATGAGAAAGCGGAGCACGTCCCGCTTACGGGTGCTGAGGCGCAGCAGGAGGTTGTGGCCAACCCGCCGGGGCCGGCGGCCACGACGCCTGGCCTTGACCTCGGCAGGGATCAGTGTGGGCTGTGCCTCATGGAACACAAAGCCTTGCGCGAGGATCAGGTCGTAACGACGCTCGATCAGCCCAATCAGACCCGGCTTCAGTGCGACGCCCCGCTCGCGCGCGAGGTTCGTTGCGTGGCAGGCGCGTCGTAACAGGCGTTGCATCTTGTGCGCCCAGTCTTCCTTCTCGATCTCGACCAGCGCCTTCAGTTCGCGCAGATGATGCGCGTTGCACAACGCGTGCAGCACGCCTTTCAGGGTGTAGTACCGGCTTCCAGTCAGCACTTCTCATTTTGCCCCGAGCATGGTGGATGCGAGGGCTCAATCGGGTCATGGCAGCGGGTTGGCTGCGAGCCTGACGGCGCCGGACTGATACCAGAAGCTGGAAGTCCCGACTCTTCGGAGGGATTCCCGAATCGGCGGAACTCTGACTCCTTGTACCCTGAAGTTCTTTTGGGGGGTCACGGCATGGGCAAGGCGATCGAGATCACGCGCTTGGACCGGTCCGCTGCTGAGCTGCGCGGCGTTGCCATTAAAACCCAGGATGCCGCCGTTACGCGACGCCTGCTGGGCATCGCGCTTTTGCTGGACGGTTGGTCGCGTGGCGAGGCTGCTACGGCCAGTGGGATGGACCGGCAGACGCTATGCGACTGGGTGCATCGCTACAACGCGTCTGACGTTTCCGGCCTGGCAACCGGCAGGCGCTCTGGACGCCCTTCGGCGCTGAACGAGGCGCAAATGGCTGAACTGAAGGAGATAGTGATCAAAGGGCCTGATCCGGAGAAAGACGGCGTTGTGCGGTGGCGCTGCGTTGATCTGCGCGCGAAGATCGCCAGCCACTTCGCGGTTACGTTCCACAAGCGCAGCGTGGCCAAGCTGCTCTGCAAGCTCAAGCTGACGCGGTTGCAGCCGCGCCCCTACCATCCGAAGAAGGACGCAGCGGCGCAGGAGAGTTTCAAAATAAACTTCGCCAGCCTGATGAACGAAGTCCTGCCAGTATCCGCGACGGGCAAACCTGTGGAGGTGTGGTTCCAAGATGAAGCCAGAGTAGGCCAGAAGGGATGGCTCCCGTACCAGTGGGCGCCGATTGGTTCCCGGCCACCCGCAGTACGGGATAACCGCCACGATTTGGTCTATCTGTTTGGTGCGATCTGCCCCGCTCGTGAGGTCGGCGCCGCGGTCATCATGCCCGCCGCCAATACCGAGGCAATGAACGAGCATCTGAAGGAAATCAGCACGCAGGTGCAGCCCGGTGCGCACGCCGTCCTGATCTGCGACGGCGCCGGCTGGCATCAGCGCGGCAAGAAGCTGAAAGTCCCAGTCAACATCACGCTAATCTCACTGCCACCCTATTCGCCGGAACTCAACTCGATGGAGAACGTCTGGCACTACCTCCGGGCCAACAAGCTGAGCCTGTTGGTATGGGACAGCTACGAGGCCATCGTCACAGCTTGCAAGGATGCGTGGCATTTTCTGATCAGCGACCCCGATCGCATCAGATCCATCGGAACTCGCGCTTGGGCGTGCGTCATGACTTAGGGCTTCTGGTATGAGTTTGGAATGCAACAGTGCCGGTCAAATCGCCGGCGATAGACGGATGACGGCTTCCGGCGCGACGGCTTTGTCGATTCGTTGGCGGGGTGAGCACGACGGACCACCTGATCGCTGCCGTTCGTGGCTGCTGCCTGGCGCTTCCGGACAAGCGGCAGGGGCAGAATACGACCTACGCCATGGCCGATTTCGGCATGGCCGCGTTCGCCGCGTTCTTCATGCAGAGCCCGTCGTTTCTGGCGCATCAGCGGCATCTGGCGGCGGGTCAGGGGCGCTCCAACTGCCAGACCCTGTTCGGGATGGATCGGATCCCCTGCGACAATCAGATCCGCGCCATGCTCGATCCGGTTGAGCCGGAGCAATTCCACCCTGCCTTCGCCGCCGCGCTCGCCGAACTGGAGCAGTCCGGCGCGATCGACCAACTGCGTGTCCTCAAAGACCACATGCTGATCGCGCTGGATGGCTCCGAGTATTACTGCTCGACCGAACTGCATTGTCCGAATTGCTCAACCCGCAAACGCGGCAACGGCACGGAGGAATACCATCACGCCCTGCTGGCCGCGACACTGGTCTGTCCCGGCCACAACCATGCGGTGCCGCTGGAGCCGGAATTCATCGTCCCGCAGGATGGTCACGACAAACAGGACTGCGAGAGCCGCGCCATGCGGCGCTGGCTGACAGCGCATGGCGCCTGCTATGCCCGGCTCAACCCGGTGTATCTGGGCGATGATCTGTACTCGCGCCAGCCGACCTGCCAGGCGGTGCTCGATGCGAGCGCGCACTTCATCTTCGTCTGCAAGCCCGCGTCGCACCAGACCATTGAGGAATACCGCAGCGGCGTCGCGCTGGAGGAACTGACAACCCGGGTCAAGGTCCGCGGCAAATGGGGCCGTCATCGCTATCGGTGGCTGTCCGATGTGCCAATGCGCGACGGCGGCGACGCCTTGAAGGTCAACTGGTTCATGATCGAGATCCTCGATCCCGCCGGCAAGGCAACCTACCGAAACAGCTTCATCACCGACCTGGCGGTGGGCCGCGACAGCGTAGCCGAACTGGCCGCCTGCGGCAGGGCGCGCTGGAAAATCGAAAACGAGGCGTTCAACACCCTGAAGACCAAGGGCTACCACCTGGAACACAATTTCGGGCACGGCCGGCAGAACCTTTCAACCGTGCTCGCCACACTCAACCTGCTGGCCTTCGCCTGCCACACCGTCTGCGAACTGGCAGGACAGGCCTGGCGTGCCGCCATGCGCACCGCCGGAACGCGTCAGGGGTTCTTCCAGCATCTCCGGGCAATCACCACCTATCTGGTGTTCCCGTCATGGCACCACCTGCTAGGCACCCTGGCGTTCACCAGACCTCCTCCACTCGGGCCGTGAACAACGTCATCGGGCCGGGGCAGGGAAGCTGCCCCTTCGTTACGGGGTTGAGGCAAAATGAGAAGTGCTGGCTTCCAGTGGTCGTGCACGACAATGCCCGTGACATGTGCCAGCAGGCTGCCACGCCGCGGCGAGACACGGTAGAAAGTGAGCCAGATGGTCGAGGCGATGTGCAGCCACTGCGTCTTGCCGCCAATCCGGAAGCCGGTTTCGTCCATGTGCTTGACAGGTGCCGCCGCGACGTGGTCGCGCACGGCATCGGCAAAGCCCTGGAATCGCCCCGCACAATCCTGGCTGATCCGGGCGATGGTCGCGGTGACCAGATGCACACCGAAGAGATGTGCCATGAGTTCGGCCAGACGCTTCTCGGGCAGCAACTGGTAGTGCAGCAGATAGAGCACAAATGCGCCGATCCGCTTGCCATATTGCGCCGGCGCGGCAACGCCCTCGGGAAATGCCGCCCGCGTCTGCGTGCCGCAGGCCGCGCAACGGCAGCAATAGGCGCGGTGCTCGGTAACGAGCAGCGGCCTCGGTTCCGGCAGATCGAACACCTGCCGGGAAACATGGCCGCTCGCCATCGCCGTGGTCAAAGGCTCACCGCACGCAGCGCAGGCTTCTGGATAATGCTCGATCGTGGCATCGGGCTTTTCAACCCGGCAAAGCGTCGTGCCAGGATGCCCCTTCTGGCCGCCGGTCTTCTTGCCTGACGGTTCGCGCAGGCTGCTGACCCGCGGCGGCTTTTTCAGCCCGTCGCTCGACGGTGGCTTGCCGCTGTTGCTGCTGTTCAGCCCAAGACGGCGCTCCAATTCCGTCAGCCGCTTCGTCAGGGCCGAATTCTCAGCGCGAAGCACGGTTATCTCCGCCTGCAATGCGGCAATGACTGCATCGCCGCCAGCCGCAGGCGTGGCGTAATCTCGGCCGGACGGGTCGGCGGGCGGTGCCATCGACACGTTGACTCGTACTCACCCGTGACCTGTCAACAGCTCCCTTCGCGAGGATGACCTGGGCTGTTACGACCACAGAAAAATTAGGCCTTGCCACGACATGGACCTTGCACAGATCCCGCTCAATGCCCTGCGCGCCTTCGAGGCGGCCGCTCGACATGAGAGTTTCACCCGCGCCGGGCTGGAGTTGCGCGTCACCCAGGCAGCGGTCAGCCATCAGGTGAAGTCTTTGGAAGGCATCCTCGGTGTTCCGCTGTTCCGCCGGTTGCCGCGCGGGCTGGCTCTGACGGAGGAAGGTGAAGCACTCCTGCCGGTCCTGACCGAGGCGTTGCGCCGCATAGCCAATACGCTCGACCGGTTCGAGGGTGGGCGGATGCGTGAGGTGCTGACGCTCGGCGTGGTCGGAACCTTCGCCACCGGATGGCTCGTTTCCCGGCTGCCGGAATTCAGTGCTGCGCATCCTTTCGTGGATCTGCGCCTGATGACCAACAACAACCGCGTCGCCTGGCCGGCGAAGGACTGGATTACGCGATCCGCTTCGGCGACGGCGCCTGGCACGGCACGGAGGCAACGCGCCTGTTCAATGCACCACTCTCGCCGCTCTGTGCACCAGCCGTTGCGCAGCGATTGAACCAGCCCGCGGATCTCGCACGTGAAACTCTGCTCCGTTCCTATCGGGCCGATGAATGGACCACCTGGTTCGCAGCGGCCGGTCTGCCTTCCCGTGTCATCCGCGGCTTCGTTTTTGATTCATCCCTGGCCATGGCCGAGGCGGCGATACAGGAGGCAGGCATTGCCCTGTTGCCGGTGTGCATGTTTGAGCGGGACGTGCAGCAGGAACGGTTGATCCAACCTTTCCCGATTGATGTGACGCTCGGGGCATATTGGCTCACCCGCCTGAAGTCGCGAGCCGAGACGCGGGCGATGCACGCGTTTCGCGATTGGCTGCTCGCGGCACCTGGCGCCGGTCATCGCACGACATACCGCCCCTGAAGCGCCGTGAGGTCGATGCGCCCGGCGACGTCGCGCCAGATCCGCACGTTTGCCTCCACGGTGTCGACGTCGCGCATGCCGACCAGCGCCACGTCAACCAGCGGGTTCGACAGCACGAACTGGATCAGTGCCCCCGTATAGTCGAACGTATTGGCGGGGCAGGGGAATCGGGTGAAGCAACCTAGCGAGCGATCAATCCGGCGAGGAAGTCATCATCCCAACCGGCGGTCTTGCGCTTGAGCCGCAGTGAAGCCTTGCCTGGCGCCTTTCGGATCAGGTTTTGAGCCATGTGCTTGATCGTGGTGAAGTTGGCCGGGGCGTGATCGGTCCGGACGCGGCATTCGTCATCACGGAAGACCATGTCCAAGACCCAATGCAGGCTGTTCTCGATCGCCCAGTGGCTGCGGATGATCGGACCCAGCAGGTGCGCGAGCAGCACCAGCGATGTGATGTAGAAGCGTGTCTCCAGCTCGATCTTTCCGGCGATCTCGCGCGAGCTCTCGACCATGACGACGGCCTTCAGGCCGGGCCAGTCGTGGCGTTCCTGCAGCCAGGCGATGTCATGGATGACGGTCGTGGTCCTGGTCTCGATGCGACCGTGATCGCCGTCGATCGTCTGGTCGCGGCTGATCGCGGTGTGCTTGAAGCCTGCGGCCTGTTGCTCGGCGACGAACAGCTCAACGTCCCCGCGCAGCGATCCCTGATTGCCTTTCAGTGCCAGAACATAGTCGGCCTTCTTGTCCAACACCTTCTGAGCGATGTCGCGCTGGCAGCCCATGGCATCGATGGTGATGATCGCCCCGTCGATCGCCAGCATGTCCAGCAGCTTAGGGATAGCGATGATTTCGTTGGACTTTTCCGCGACTTTGACCTGCCCCAGCACGAGCCGCTGGCGTGCTGCGAAGGCCGAGACCATGTGGATCGCCGGGGCGCCATCCTTCTTGCGGCCAGACCGTCGCGCGGTCTTGCCATCGATCGCGATCACCCCCTCCGGCGCTCCGGTCAGCGCCGCCACCCAGGCGACAAAACATCTCTGGAATTGCGCCGCGTCGAGAGCGGCCAGGATGTCGCCGAGATGATCGTGCGCCGGTGTGCCGTTTTTGAACGGTCGAAAGCGGCGCAAAAGATCGAGCTTCTTGCAGCCGAACAGAGCGATATCAACGAAGGTCTCGGCCCCGGCCAGCACAGCCAGCAGGCAGAGCAGCAGGATCTCGTCGAGCGGGTAGGTTATCTTGCCTTGCTGGCGAGGGTCGTTCAGGTCCTTGAAATAGCTAAGAAATACCACCGCCTCATCGAATGCGGCACAACTCGTCGTCAAGTCGTCCATGGCTGCCCCCGCTCAGCGAATCGAGGGGTGTCATGGATTCAGCACTTTATCGGTTTGTCACCTACTCATTCACCCGATTGCCCTGATTGGCGGGGTTGACCATCTGCACCCAGCGCTGGAATACTCCCGACGTTGCGGTGCGCATCGTCACGGTGGCCATGCCGCGACGCTTCGCCTCGATCAGGCTGCCGAACGGGCGCGTCGAGTCATACGGATGCTGGTGCAGCACATTGTAGCAAAGCTGCATCGCGTCGAACCCGCCGCTGGCGATGAAGCGATACACCGCCGCATTGTTGTCCTCGCTGGTGAAGCCCGTCATGCCGATCAGGCCGTCGTCCTTCAGCCGCGCCAGTTCCTCCAACATGCCGCCCGGGCGCAGCACGATCGCCTCCTCGTCCGGTCCGTATGACGTGCCGTGCAGTTGCAGCAGATCGATGCGATCGCGGCGCAGCCGAAGCAGGCTTGCCTCCAGCGACCGGCGGACCTGGCCGGCGGCGCTGAGCGGCACCTTGGTGGCGAGGAACACGGTGGCGCCTTGCAACGCTTCGCCGAAGATCGCCTCCGCCAAACCATCGCCATAGCCGGGCGCGGTGTCGAAGTAGGTCACGCCGAGACCCACGGCATGATGCAGGGCAGCCAGCATGGTGTCGCGGCTTTCCGGCGCGCGTGCGTCGTAGGTCTGGATGTAGTTGGTCAGACCTGCGGTGGCACCGCCGAAGCCCAACCGGCTGACCAGAGTCCGCTGGGGCCCGAATGGCGCCGTCAGGCTGCGCATCGTGTCCACTGGATCCCGAGTCATGTCGTCGCTCCTGCCCTTTCGCGTTCCAGGCTGGCGATCTGGTGAGTGGCCCGCAATGCGGTCTTCGCCCCTGGCACCTGTGGTGCCTGGTTCTTACATTTGTTATACGATCCCCGGTCGTGGCCACAGGAGATTTCCCCATGAGCGCGCTGAAGCTCACCCAGATCGGCAATTCGGTCGGCGTGATCCTGCCAAAGGAGCTGCTGGCCAGGCTGGGCGTCGGCAAGGGCGACACAGTGTACGCCATCGACCAGCCGGACGGCATCCGTCTCACCGTATCCGACCCGGATTTCGAGGCACAGATGGCGGTGGCGCGGAAGCTGATGAAGCGCTGGAGAAATGTGCTCCGCGAGCTGGCCAAGTGACCGTCCGGCTGGCGCGCCAGCTCATCCTCGCAATCCATGACGAACAGCTTGCTGAACATGGTGGCGCCATCGGCATCCGCGATGAAGGTCTGCTCGACAGCGCACTGGCGCGACCGCTGAACCGCGCCGGTTACGGCGACCCGGATGCGGCCGAACTCGGCGCGCTCTACGCCATCGCCATTGCCCGAAATCACCCGTTCTTAGACGGCAACAAGCGCACGGCGTTCGCGGCGCTGTTCATGTTTCTTGCGTTGAACGGCATGGAATTCGAGCCCCCTGAAGTCGATGCAACGGTTACGATGCTGCGACTCGCCGCCCGCGACATGCCGGATGACGACTTCACCGTCTGGGTGCGCAACCACACGCGCCCAGGGGGAGCATGACCTACCCGTTCTGGCTGCCGCTCCTCCTCGGCTTCCTCACCGCGGTCGGACCATCGTCCACGGACATGTATCTGCCGGCGTTTCCCTCGATCGAGGCGTCATTCGGCGCGCCGCCGGGTTCGGCACAGCTCACGCTCGCCGCCTGGTTCGCCGGACTGGCGGTCGGGCAGTTCAGCCAGGGCACGCTGTCCGACCGGTTCGGCCGCAAGCGCCCGCTGATCGTAGCCACAGTGATCTATACGCTGGCCTGCCTGGGGTGCGCGCTGGCACCGACGATCGGCTGGCTGGCGGCATTCCGTGCGCTGTCGGCGATCGGCGCATCCGCCGGCATGGTGATCCCGCGCGCCATTGTGCGCGACCTGGCGGAGGGTCACGCCGCGGCGGTGCTGATGTCGCGGTTGTCGCTGGTGATGGGCGCCGCGCCGATCCTGGCGCCGACCGTCGGCAGCGCGGTGCTCGCATTCGCCGACTGGCGCGGCATCTTCTGGATCCTGACAGCGTACGGCGCGCTATGCTGCGTGCTGGTGGCGTACCTGTTGCCGGACACGCTGCCGCGCGACCGGCGCATCACGCTCCATCTCGGCGAGCAGCTTGGCCGTTATTGCAACATCATCACCGAGCGCCGCTTCATCACGCATGCCTCAATGGGCGGGTTCGCGACATTCGCATTCTTCGCCTACCTCGCGGGGTCGTCGCCGGTGTTCATCCAGGGCTTCGGACTGACGCCGGCGCGCTACGCGATGATCTTCGGCGCCAATTCGTTCGGGCTGATCTGCTGCGCGCAGCTCAATCCGCTGCTGTTGCGCCGCCTGGGCCACTCGCGCGTACTGCGCCTGGTCAGCCGCGTGCATCTCTGTGCGACCGCGACGCTGGTCGCGATCGCGTTTGCCGGCCTGCACAGCCTGCCGCTGTTCATCGCGCCGATCTTCGTGGCGATAAGCTGCATGGGCATGCTGAACCCAAACACCATTGTGGGAGCTCTGGCGCGGCATCAGCAGCATGCCGGCAGCGCGTCCTCGGTGATGGGGACGGGGCAGTATCTGTTGGGCGCGGTCAGCGGCCTGCTGGTGGGGCTGGTCACCGACGGCACACCGCGCGGCATGGCTGCCCTGATGCTGGCCGGATCGATCGGCATGGCGATTGCGGATCGCTGGCGGCCACGCACATAGTAGGGGCAACAGAAGAGGGTCAGATTATATGCATCCAATCGTTGGCATTCCGGCCTGTGCCAGACTGGTAGTGTACGGCCAACTGCGCCATGACACGCCGGCTCGCTATGCCGCGGCGGTGCTGGGGGGCGCCGGTGCCGTGCCGATCATGATTCCGCCGATGGGCGAGGCGGCGCTTGATGTGCTGGACCGGCTGGACGGATTGCTGGTGCCGGGCAGCCCGAGCAACGTGCATCCCTCGCACTACGACGGCGGCGACAGCCTGATGCCGGACAGCCACGACCTGGAGCGCGACGCGACGACCTTGCGGCTGATCCCCGAGGCGATCGCGCGCGGCATTCCGCTGCTGGCGATCTGCCGTGGCATCCAGGAGCTGAACGTGGCGCTGGGGGGCACGCTGCACCAGGAGGTACACGCGGTCGCGGAGCGGATGGACCATCGCCCCGGGCCCGGCACGATCGAGGAGAAATACGCGCCGCGCCATCTGGTGTTTCTGTCGGGCCAGCTTGCCCGCATCGTCGGCAGCACAAAGATTTTGGTGAACTCTCTGCACGGGCAGGCGATCGACACTCTGGCACCAGGATTGGTGGTGGAGGCGCTGGCGCCGGACAACACGATCGAGGCGGTCCGGGTGGAGCGAGCGACTGGGTTTGCTTTCGGTGTGCAGTGGCATCCGGAATGGGGCTACGCCGATGACAGCGCCAGCCTGGCGTTGTTCCGGGCGTTCGGCGAGGCGTGTGCGGCGTATCGGTCGGGACTGCGAAAGGCGGCGTGAATTCGCGCACTGTCATTGCGAGTTCCGTACCGGCCGACGACCGGTACGGAACTCGCAATGACAGTGCGCGGTCAACGACCATTGGGGGAAATCGACATGGACCTGAAGCTAGCGGGCAAGAAGGCGCTGATCACCGGCGGCTCGAAGGGCATAGGCCGCGCGACAGCCGAGTTGCTGGCGGACGAGGGCTGCGACGTGACGTTGGTGGCGCGCGACCAGGCGGCGCTCGACGCCGCGGCCGCGGCGATCCGCGCGCGCCGGCAGGTGAATGTCCGCACCATCTCGGCCGACCTGTCGTCCGACGCGGCGGTCCGGCGCGTCGCGGCCGAAGCGGGCGCACTCGACATCCTGGTGAACAACGCCGGTGCGATCCCTCCTGGCGACCTGCTCTCGGTGGACGATGCGACGTGGCGCCACGCGTGGGACCTGAAGGTGTTCGGCTACATCTCGTTTTGCCGCGTGATCTATGCGCAGATGAAGGCGCGCCGGTCGGGGGTGATCATCAACATCATCGGTGCGGCGGGCGAGAGCTTTCCCACCGGCTACATCGCCGGCGCCGCGGGCAATGCGTCGCTGATGGCGTTCACCCGGGCCTTGGGCAAAGGGGCTCCGGCGGATGGGCTGCGCGTGGTGGCGATCAATCCAGGCCCGGTGGAGACCGACCGGCTGGTCATGCTGCGCCGGGCAGAGGCGCAGGCGAAGTACGGCGATCCGGAACGCTGGCGCGAACTATCCTCCGGCATGCCGTTCGGCCGCGCGGCGGCGCCAGCGGAGATTGCCAATGCGGTGGCATTCCTGGCCAGCCCGCTGTCCGGTTACACCACGGGCACGGTGCTGACCATCAACGGCGGCGGCTGAGGGCACCTCGCGCCAGCCGATTCGGGCTGAGTACTTAGGCGCTTAAGGGCGAAGCCCGACAAAAAATTTGTCGATGGTCAGGCAGCGATGCCGAGTTCGCGAAAGACGCCGTTCATGGCGAGTTGCAGGTCCTGGTAGTGGCGATCGATGGCGCGCGGGTTTTGTCCTCCTCGGGTGGGGCTGATGTCTTGAGCGGCCGCGAGGAGTGGCTTGAGGGCTTTCTCTCGGAGCACGAGTAGGGCCGTGATAGCGCGCAGACCGGACGGCATCGCCTCGTAGCGACGCGTCGCGCCGATCCGCTGGACGATCTGTTTGCCGCGGAGTTTCTTCAGATCATACGCGGCCTGGCGGGGGCCGTAGAGCGGTGCGCTGTGATTGCGGAACGCGCGGACCTGATCGGCCAGTGCCGAGGCGGTGAAGCCATCAGCTGAGGCTGACAACGCGATGACAGCCTCAGCGACGTGACGCAGGCGCGGCTTGTTGAGATCGATTCCCCCGACCACGGTTTTACCAACCCGTGACGGCAACGGCAGACGCTCGAGCATCTCATCGCCGACGAAGCATTGATCGATGCAACTCAGCGCCTCCATGAATTGCTCGAGCATGCCCTTCAATCGGCGGACGATTTCGGGGAAGTTATCCAGTAAGCGCCCGCAGCGGAACTCCCGGATATTGTGAGCTACAGCCTCAATGCGAAGTACGCGTTCGCCTTTTGAATAGATCTTCAACGCCAGCTTGCCGCAATGCAGCTTGAAGACCGTCAGATCATACGTAGGTCTCTCGACCGCGACTCCCCATTCGGCCGCCCGCATGTTGCGTGGACGGTATTTCGGCCGGCCCTTGTCGCCGAGGATGGTCTTTATCGTCTTCAGGTCCAACGGCGCCCGGCTACGATCGATCAGGGCTTGGAAGACTTGCTCCATGCGTCCGCCAACCAGGAATATCAGGTTTCGGCTGTACTCCATTTGATAGTTGGAGAAGTGATAACGGAACCCGCTGCGTTTCTGCTCCTCAAAGTCGAGCGCAAAGCACAAGCAGCAGCGGTAAATCCACCGCTCACAGACCTCACTCAATCGCCCTATAGCCCGTTGCTCGGACAAGGTCTCTGCGATCTTCGCGAAACCGGACGTGTCACCGATGGCGGTGAAACAGTTGCCTTCCTTGGTGAACCCGATGCCCGCCTTGCGCGCCTGGCAGGCGACGTATTCATGGCCGTTCAAGATCACCTGGGCAGGGAACGGTGGGTGCCCGCTGATCTTGATGGTGACATGCCCCCAATCACGGTCGAGAATATGAAACGAGTAGTGGTTCACATAAGGCTTCTTCCGCTCAAGGTGGTAATTCGACTCGACGTGCCACACCGGTGCCTGGGCTCGACCGACCAGGACCAGAAACAAGCCCTCGATCACCGCTGTCTTGGCCAGATAATCGTCGGCCACGTCATGCTTGCGCTCTCCTGCCACACAATCGATTACCGGGATGTCGTGCGCTTTGGCGTAGCCTCGCACGCGCCGGCTGAACCGGCCGGCCAACCGCATCAGATGGGCGTTGTCCAGAGTGTCGTCTGATCCAGTGAGCGCCCGCCACCACACGCGGAAACCACCAGGGCTATGACCCATCCCGAAGTAAGCGTTCAGAACGATGCGGTCCACGCAATCGTAGCTGCCGCTCAGCAGCTCTTGATAGAGCTCGCTCAGTCCGTCGGTCATGGCCCGCTCCCTCGGCGTACTGCCGAACTCCGATGTCTATCCGAGACGAGCATACCGACTACCGACGGCACATTGGCCAGTGGCAAGGCATTTGACGCGGCGGAACTGCCCCGCAGGGGCCACTTTTCCACAGCCATGTCTGGGGAAAAGCGTAGTCCCTTACCACCCGACTCTTCTCGCGTCCTGCGTTGAATTGTATGCTCTGCGAAATCCCATCAAATCATAGCCGGAATGACCACCGCCTCGGCAAGCCATTCCGCCGCTGCGGTCGCGGCGCGTCCGGCTTTGGTGAGGTAGTAGCGGTAGGTTCCAGTGGCGCGTTTGATCACCCCGAGGTCCAGCAGCCGGCGCAGTTGCCGCGACAGTCTGGTTGGCGACAGCATGCCGAGGTCGGGCAACAACTCGCCCCGGCGGATGCCGGCAATGTTGACCTTCGGGTTCTGCAAGGCGTGCAACAGGGCCTTGTCCACCGGGGCAAAGAAGTTGATCCCTTGGACCGTCTTGCCGTCCACCGCATGCGGCTTGGTCAGCCGCGCAAGCGCCCGGATGCCGGCGGAGAAGTCATCCAGCGCGGACAGGTGGGCGATGTAGCGTCGGTTACAGCCGAGCAGTATCTCACGCAGGTCGATCAGGCTGTAGATCGATTTCTTGACTGGTGCGAGTTCCCGGCTCGCCGGGCCGTGGCGGTGTTCCACCTTGCGGTGGTGCTTGAAGAACGACACATCGTTGGTCGTGGTCTCGATGCGCAGCACGATGCCGTGCTTGTCGTACATCTTGATCGAGCACTTGCCGAAGCGGTGCTTGATGCAGGTACCCTCGATCCGGGTGGAGAACTGCGAGCCGACCTCCTGGGCCAACAATGGCGTGATCTGCCGGCCGAGGAATGTGGCGATCTGCTCGGCCTTCACGCTCAGCACCGACTGGCGGACCAGTTGCTCATAGAGCGGGCCGAGCGTTGTGGTGGACTGGAACGCCAGGTCGGTGGCGTATTCCACCTGCATCAGGCTCCAGTGGTAGGTTTGCCCGAATACCTCCGACACCGGGCAGCACAGCGCGGCGTAGCGATCCAGGGTACGGTGCAATTGATCGGGGGAGAGACTGTCGGCCAGTTGCTGGGCGCGGCCCCAGTCGTCGATCCGCACGAAAGCGTTGTCGGCCATGGTGTAGCCGATGCCCTGCGCGGCCAGCCTGCGCGCCAGCCAGCTATGGCCGTTGCAGTAGAATTGCAGGCGGAACGGCGCCCAGGTCGGCACGCGCAGATAGACCAGCCCGAATTTGGCGTCCTGGAAATAGAAGTAGTAGTGCAGGCATTTGCCGCTGTCCGGCCGGATGTAGGTCTTATGCGTCTGCTTGTCGTGCCAGGGCTTGTAGGCGTCGCAGGCTTCCATGGCCGAGATGACGTGCACCAGGCCGGGATGGTCGCCACGCCGCTCAAGCACGCGCGCCACAACATCTTCCTTGCGGACATGCGGCTTGGCGATGTGCTCGATGCGGACCCCAGCCTCGGCGGCCAGCGACGCCGCACGCTCGCGCACCCGATCGCGCAGCGTCTTGGCGAAGTCCGGGTAGTCGAAGATGCGGATGCCACTGGCATGGAGATACCCGGTCATTCCTGCGGCGTAGCACACTACGGGCAGCGTCCCGGTGATCACCAGCCGGTCGTAGCACGACAGCATCCCGGCAATCCGATCGTCGTAGCGCTCCGTCAGTGACTGGCTCATGCTGCCCCCGCGCGGTAACCGCAGGGAAGGCTACACCAGACCTATTGGTTCCGGCTCCGCCGGCTTAGGCATTCGTTAAGGCTGGCCCGGCAGGATCAGCTCCCGCCGCAAACTAAAGGGAGCCGCGTGGGCCAGCCGATTCTCCTGTTCGGACTGCGCGCTCGAATCACTGCCCGTTGGCAATCGCCTCGGCGGCCAAGCCGACGCGAGCGGGTTCGCGCAAACGCCGCGTCACATGGCACTGCAACACGCTGCCTGATCATGCGCACATGACAAATGTGGACCACAATGTTCGTCGCGTTGAGCCGTTTCACCATCGCCAATGACAAGTCGGACGAGGTGCGGGCCGCCTTCCAGGAACGCCCGCATCTGGTCGATGACGCGCCGGGTTTTCTCGGCATGGAAGTCATGAGCCCGATCGACAGCCGGGCAGAGATTTGGCTGGTGACACGTTGGCGCGACGAGCCGAGCTACCGTGGCTGGCACCGCAGCCATGAATACCATGAATCGCACAAGGGCATACCCAAAGGACTTAAACTGGTACCGGGAAGCGTCACGCTGCGGCTGTTCGACGTATTTGGCGAATGACGCGCCAGCAGCAACGGGCGCATCATGGCGGCTGAGCTGACAACACTGGGCGTGCAGGGACTGCGGCAATTCGAGGACCTGCGTACTGATGCGATAGGTGCGGTGACTGAACGTATGTACGCGGCGCACGGGTCAGCTTATGCGCAGTTTGGCGCGCGCGGTCGCGACGCATGCCGCGAGGACCTTGCATTCCACCTCGAATTCCTGCGACCGGTGCTGGAGTTCGGGCTGCTCCAGCCCATGGTCGAGTATCTGTGCTGGCTCGGCAGTGTGCTGGCCGCGCGGGCGATCCCCGTGCAGCATGTGGCGCTGTCGCTCGATCTGCTTGGCGAGTTCTTCGCCGAACGTATGGACGCGGCGGACGCCGCGGTGGTGACCGTCGCGCTGCGGGGTGCGCGAACGGAATTCCTGAATGCGGAGCCGGCGCAGCCGACACCTCCGCCGCCGGTCGAGCCGTGGCCGGAAGTCGCCGACTTCGAGACCGCATTGCTCGCCGGTCACCAGCACGAGGCATGCGCTGTCATGAACCGCTGCATCGACACGGGGCGCAGCCTGATCGACGTCGAACGGCACATCATCCAACCGGCGCTGTATCATATCGGCGAGGGATGGCAGGCGAACCAGGTCAGCGTCGCCACGGAGCATATGGCGACCGCGATCGCGCAATCGGTGATGACGCTGGGGTTGCTGCGTTGCCCGCCGCCACCACCGATCAGCAAGCGCGCGCTGTTGGCGTGCGTGGAGGGGAACTGGCACACAGTCGGACTCCGCATGGTCGCCGATGCCTTGCAGCTCGCCGGCTGGGACGTGCAGTACCTTGGCGCAAATGTGCCGACATCGGCACTCACCCGGCACGCGGCTGCGTGGCAAGCCGATCTCGTGGGGCTGTCGGTATCGTTCGCGCACCAGTTGCCGGTCGTCAAGGACGTCATTGCGCGCCTGGGCGAGCAACTCGGCGCCGCACGGCCAGTCGTCATCATCGGTGGGCTCGCGATCAATCACTTCAACCGGCTGGCTGACATGGTGGGAGCGGATGCCTGCGGCGTCGACGCACCGGCAGCGGTGATCCGCGCCAATCAGCTCGTTGGCCGTTAGCGGGATTGCGTGCCCTGGATTGCGCCCGAACAACAGGCGTTGCTCGCGATCGCAGCGGCGGTGCTGGGTGAAGATGGCACACTGATCGAGGCGAATGCGGGTTTCCTGCGTATCATCAAGACGGAAGCACCAGGGCCGATTGGCATGTGCGTCGGGCAATTTTTCATTCAGCCCGATTTTGCGACCCTGGCTGGCACGCGCGGTGGCGTCGATGGCGAACTCTACCGCGGCCTGTTGACCCTGGGTGACCGTCTGGGACAGACATGCTCGCTGAGTGGCCGCGTCTGGCGCATGAATGGACGATTGCGGGTGCTGGCGGAATACGACGTCGGCGAACTCGAACGGGTCTACGCGACCGTGTTGGAACTCAACAGCGAGTACGCCAAGGCGCAGTTCGAACTCGCTCAGGCCAACCTTAAGCTGCAGCAGCGTGAAGCAGAGATTCTTGCCGTGTCACTGACCGATCCACTGACGGGTGTCGGCAATCGTCGCCGACTGGATCAGGCGATCGTCGTGGAGGTCAGTCGGGCCGACCGCACGGGCGGCAAGTTATGCGCACTGATGGCCGATCTTGATCATTTCAAGCGCGTCAATGACGTCCATGGACATGAGGCCGGCGACAGGGTGCTCGCGACGTTCGGCGACCTGTTGCGCCGACGCACGCGGGCGACCGACATCGTGGCACGTTTTGGCGGCGAGGAGTTTGTCGTGCTGATGCCGAATACCGACATGGAGCAGGCCGTTGCCATCGCGGAGCGGATCAGGGAAGCGATCGCTGCCTGTCGCGTCGAACCGCTGCCCGATCCGGTCACCGCGAGCTTCGGCGTGGTCGAGCTGGTGGCGGGCGAGCAGGCGAACGCGCTGCTGCGTCGTGCCGATACCGCGCTGTACGAGGCGAAACAATCGGGGCGCAACCGCGTGGTCGCAGGCTAGAACGCGGACTTTCCGACGACGCTATTCAGATTGCCTAACGCGCGGCGATCACCCGAGCTTCGCGCACCTCGCCCTCCTTCGTCTCGTCACCGACGGTCATCGGCCGGCCGTGCGTCTCGACGCCCAGCAGAGTGAACGACAACCCGACGCACAGCATGCCGAAGGCGAGGAACAGGAACGCCGGCAGCACGGCATCCGCGGTCGCCTCGGGCGCCACGAGATTGCCGGTGCCGGCGATCAACGCCAGGCTCAGCGGCCCGAGGATCTTGCCGACGCCGTTCGCCGCCTGGCCCAATCCGGATGACCGCGCCCCCATGCGCACGCCGAACAGCTCGACGGTATAGGGCGCAAGATTGGAAAAGCCGCCGTCGATGCCGAAGGTCGAGCAGCACAGCAGGATGACGATCATAGGCACGCCGCCGACGAACACCTGGTTGAAATAGGCTGCCGCGGCGAGCGCGATGGCTGCGCCGAAGCCGAACACCTGTCCGCACAGCCGGCGTCCCATCAATGGCGAAAGGACCGACACGAGCAACTTGCCCATCACACCCGCCCCGGCGACAAAGACGAAATACCCCGCCGCCGCCGGGACCGGAATCCGCAACAGTAGGGCAAGGATGGTCGGTCCCCACAGATAGACACCGTACGCCGCCGTTGAGGAGCCGCCCCAGATGATCACCGCCTCCCAGAACAGGCGCGGGCTGCGGTACAGGTCCGCGAGCCGGCCGCTGGGAGGCACCACCGGAGGCACACTCGGCAGCGGCACTCGCACGAGCGGCAGTCCAAGCTGGCGGGCCACCTGCGCGCGGGCCTCGGCGAAATGTCCCTTGGCGGTGAGCCATCGCACCGACTCCGGCACCCATAAGGCGATGGCGATGCCGACCGGCACGGTCAATGCCCCCAGCATCGCAACGCCGCGCCAGCCCAGCACCGACAGCAATGTCGCCGCGGTCGCCGAGGACACCAGCGTGCCGGCGGTGGCGAACACCACGTAGAAACTGGAGAGCGCGGTGCGATGGCGGGTCGGCGCCGTCTCCACCACGATCGTCAGGCACGGTGTCACCGCGGCGGTGAGGCCGAAGCCGACGATGAAGCGCAGGATGGCGAACAGGCCCCAGGAACCATCCGGAATGAAGCCGATCAGGCCGGCGCCGATGCCGCAGATGAATGTGCCGATGACCAGTTGCGACTTGCGCCCCCAGGCATCGGCGAGGCCGCCCCAGATGATCGCGCCGCAGATAGCGCCAATGCCGCCACTGTAGAGAATGATCGCGGACTGGCCGTACGTCAGGTGCCATTGCGGGCCAAGCACCGCGATCAGGAAGCCGACGATGAAGAAGTCGAAGAACTCCAGCATCGTGATCAGCGATAGCAGACTGAAGCTGGTCCAAAAGCGGCGATTGAGCGGGGCCTTGTCGAACAGCGACAGCAAGGCCTCGGACGTTTGTCCGTTCATGAGGGCGCCTCCTCCGTGAGCGCCGCCGGTCGCCTGCGGGCCGAGCGGCGCCGTTTATGCGAACGAATGCAGTTGCTTAGGCACGGGAAGGGTAATCGCGATCGCGCCCGGTGACAATTCGCGGGTCATGCCGACGGCCGCGGACACTGCATCACACTTCCTTAAGCTCTCGCCGCCATGAAGTGCGATGGGTGCGTGTGCGTCGGCACGCATCGGGCCGAACCCGGAGGTAATCGTGTCGCACCTGCTCGCACAACTCAGCGTTCGCAGCAAGATCGTCGCCGGGTTTGCCGCCGTGCTGATCTGCACCGTCGGGCTCGGGCTGTTTGCCATCCAGCGGCTGGACGCCGTGAACGCCAACGCGCAGGTCATCAAGGATACCTACCTGCCGAGTACCAGCATCCTCGGCCGGTTGGCCCAGATCAGCGAGCGGATGCGGCAGAATCGGGCGTCGGTACTGCTGGCGACCACCGACGAGCAGCGCGCGCAGGCGGCCGCAACGCTGCAGGAGCAGGTGCAGAACTACGCGCGAGAGCGGGCGGTCTATCAGCGCCTGATCTCATCGGGCGAGGAACAGCGCCGGGTCGATGCGTCCGATGCCGCATGGCAGCACTACCGCGAAATCGACGACGCGATTACCGGGCTGATGGCGCAGGGGAAGCGCGACGCGGCGATCGCGTTGTTCCGAGGCGATGGCACCGTCGCGATGGCGGCGTTTCGCGCACCCTTGCAGGCCGACATCGATCTCAACGTGCGCCTGGGCACACAGGCCGCCGACACGGGCGCGGCCTTGGGCGCATCGGCGCATCGCTGGATTCTGACAGTGCTGGTCCTGGCGGCACTGCTCTGCGTCGGCATTGGCTGGACGATCGTGCGCGGCATTTCCACGCCGATCGGTGCAATGACCTCGGCGATGCGCCGCCTGGCGGAGGGCGACACGGCGGTGGAGGTCGTCGGTGCCGACCGCGGTGACGAGCTAGGCGCGATGGCGCAGGCCGTCGAGGTGTTCAGGCAGAACGCCGTCGAGCGTGTCCGCCTGGAAGCCGAGCGGGAGGAGCAGTCGGACCGGGCGGCGCGCGAGAAGGAGCTCGCACTGGTCGCCATGGCGGAAAAGATCGAAGCGGAGACGAGCGCGGCGCTGACGGGAATCGGCTCTCGCAGCGAGGCCATGGCGGCGACTGCCGAGGCGATGCGCGCGTCCGCTGTACGCACCGGCGCCGCTGCCGAAAGCGCGGCGACGGCGGCAGCGCAGGCGCAGGCCAACGCGCAGACCGTGGCGAGCGCCGCGGAGCAGCTCAGCGCCTCGATCCGCGAAATCGGCGGTCAGGTCAACCAGTCGAATCAGGTGGTTGGCCGTGCAGTGACCGCTGGCGGAGAGACGCGGGCCAAGATGGAGGCGCTGAACGAGCAGGTCGGGCGCATCGGCGCCGTCGCCGACATGATCAGCGAGATCGCGGCCAAGACCAATCTGCTGGCGCTGAACGCCACCATCGAGGCGGCACGCGCGGGCGACGCGGGAAAAGGCTTCGCCGTCGTGGCCAGCGAGGTGAAGCAGCTTGCGACGCAAACGGCCCATTCCACCGAGGAGATCAGCCGGCACATCGGCGAGGTGCGCGCCGCGACCGGCGAATCGGTCGCCTCGGTACGGCAGATCGAGCAGACGATCGGCGAGATCCACGCGATCTCCAGTTCGATCGCCGCGGCGGTGGAGCAGCAGGGCGCAGCGACGGCTGAGATCGCCCGCAACGTGGCGGAGACCGCTGCCGCGGCTGATACCATGACTACCCGGACGACCGAGGTCTCCACGGAGGCGGCACAGACTGGACATCACGCCGGCGAGGTGCTCGACGGAACGACGGTGTTGAACGCGTCGGTAGAGACGCTGAGGCGCGCGGTGATCAACGTGATCCGCACCTCCAGCGCCGAGGTGGACCGACGCAACCATCGCCGGCGTCCGTGCCTGGCGGATGCCACAATCGATTGTCAGGGACAGTCAGGCAAAATGGTGATCCGCGACATTTCCGAAGGCGGCTGCCACGGAGAGGCGTCACTGCCCTGTCAGGCTGGACAGCAGATCGATCTGGCGCTGAGCAGCTTCGGGCTGCGGCTGTCGGGCACCGTGGTGCACAAGACCGGTGACACGCTCCGCATTGCCTTCGCGGGCAGCGGGATACCGGCCGGTGACGCCGACCGCGTCAGCCTGGAGACGATCCCGGACCTGGTGCGGCTGACGAAGGACGACCATCTGGCCTTCATCAAGCAGGTGGTCGATGCCGTGGAGGCCCGCGCGAAACCACCGTCAGGTACCCTGGCGACGGCGCATCACTGCCGTCTCGGCCGCTGGTACGATGGCGTCAGCGATACCACGACCCTGGCGCTGGCATCATTCAAGGCGATCGAGGAGCCGCACCAGATGGTGCACGACGCTGGCCGCAAGGCGCTGACTGCATTGGCTGTCGACGATCAGGCATCCGCGCGGCGGGAGGTCGCCGTGATGCGCGAGGCATCGGGCCGCATTCTGCTGATCCTCGACGCGTTCGGCCGCGAATATCCAGCCACCGTCGGAGCCGCACGACTGACGCTGCCAGACAGGCAGGGCAGCCCGGCCGCCGCATGATTGCTCTGTGAGGCGGCTGTCCGGCCGTTCCAGGTCCTGCGGGATCGCCGGCACGCCATCGCTGCCGCACCGGCGTTTACCAGAAATTGTTGAACGGCCGCGAGACTGGATGAAACGCCTGGCGCGTCAATCGGTGCGCGCGTTGGCGTCAAGCGGGTAAGGGCTCGACATCATGACCATGGCGGACGACGGCGATCTTAGCGTGCGAACCAGTTTCATGGGCCTCGACCCGGAGGCATGCCGCTTGCTCACGACATTCTGGCCAGCGGTCGAAGCTGCACTCCCCACGATCATCGATGAGTTCTATCAGCATGTCGCCGCGATTCCGCAACTCAGCAAGTTGGTCGGGAACCAAATTCCGCGCCTGAAGCAGGCCCAGACGGCGCATTGGCAACGGCTGTTCTCTGGCCGCTTCGATGCGAGTTACTTCGCGGGCGTTCGCACCATCGGTCTGATCCACCACAAGATCGGGCTCGAGCCGCGCTGGTATATCGCCGGCTACACCTATGTGCTTAACCGCTTGGTAGCGCTGGCGGTACGCAGGCATCGCTGGTCGCCGGACAGGCTCGCCAGACTGATCGCCGCGGTGAACGCCGGCGTCATGCTGGACATGGACATCGCGATTTCAACGTACCAGGAGGCGCTGCTGACCGAGAGGGAGCAGCGGACTAAACGGCTCGATGTCCTGCTGCACGGCTTCGAGGAGAAGACCGCCGGCCTGGTCGGCACGGTGGCTTCGGCGGCAACCCAGCTCGAAGCCACAGCGCGCGCCATGTCGGAAACCACCGGCGAGACCACCCGACAGGCGAGCAATGTCGCGGGGGCAGTGGAGGCGGCAAGCGTCAATGTCCAGACAGTCGCGTCGGCGGCGGAGGAACTGTCGGCATCGATTGCGGAAATCGCCCGCCAGGTGGCGGAGTCATCCGCGATCGCCAACCGTGCGGTGGAAGATGCCAATCGCACAGACGGCATCGTCAAGTCGTTGTCGGCAGGCGCGCAGAAGATCGGTGATGTCGTTGGTCTGATCAGTACGATCGCGGGGCAGACCAATCTGCTCGCGCTCAACGCGACGATCGAGGCGGCGCGTGCCGGGGATGCCGGCAAGGGCTTCGCGGTGGTGGCGTCCGAGGTCAAGAACCTGGCGAACCAGACGGCGAAAGCCACGGACGACATCAGCCAGCAGGTGGCGCAGATCCAGATCGCGACGAAGGAGGCCGTGACGGCGATCGAGGCGATCTCGCGCACGATCGGCGAAGTGAGCGAGATCGCCTCGGCGATTGCGGTGGCCGTGGAGGAGCAAGGTGCTGCGACGCAGGAGATCGCCCGGAACGTGCATGAGGCGGCGACAGGCACGCAACAGGTGAGCGTCAACATCATCGGTGTGAGCCAAGGCGCGGCGGAGACAGGCGCGGCGGCCTCTCAGGTGCTCGATGCGGCCGGCGACCTGTCACGCCAAGCCGAGAGGCTCAGCGGCGACGTCCAGCAGTTCGTTGTCAGCGTCAAGGCGGCGTGATGAGGCGCTGTCCCTGAGCATCGGAATTGGGCAGAGCGCGGCGAAACCTATCAACAACCCGGCTCCAACCGCAGTTCGACCACACCGCCTCAGTTCATCACCTGGATCATCTCGCGCACCCGCGGATAGACTTCGCGTGCCCAGCGCCGTCCGCTGAACACGCCGTAATGCCCAACGCCGGTCTGCACGTGGTTCTGCTTCAGGTTCACCGGGATGCGGCTGCACAGATCCAACGCCGCCATGGTCTGGCCGATCGCGCAGATATCATCGCGCTCGCCTTCCACCGTCAGGAGACCTGTGCGACGGATTGCGGTCGGCTGCACCTTCCGTCCGTGCCAGGTCAATTCACCGCGCGGCAGATCGTGCTCCTGGAATACGCGCTGCACCGTCTCGAGGTAGAATTCCGCCGGCAGATCCATCACCGCACCGTACTCGTCGTAGAATCGACGGTGCGCCTCCGCGCTGGCTGCATCGCCACCCACCAGGCTCCGCAGTTGACCGAAATGCGCACTGATGTGCCGGTCCAGATTCATGCTCATGAACGCGGAAAGCTGCACGAACCCCGGATAGACGTGGCGGAATGCGCCGTGATAGCGCCACGGCACGACGCTGATCAGGTTGCGTTCGAACCAGTCGATCGGGCGCGATTGGGCGAGTTCGTTCACCTTGGTCGGGTTGACCCGCGTATCGATCGGGCCGGCCATCAGGGTAACGCTGTGGGGCTGCGCGGGGTCGCCGTTTTCGGCCATCACCGCGGTCGCCGCCAGTGCGGGTACCGCCGGTTGGCAGACTGCGACGAGATGGCTGCCCGGCCCCATCACGCCGAGCCAGCGAATCAGGTGATCGATGAACTCGTCCAGCCCGAAGCGCCCCTCGGACAGCGACACGTCGCGCGCATTCTTCCAGTCGGTGATATAGAGGTCGTGTTCCGGCAGCATCACCTCGACGGTGCCGCGCAACAGCGTGGCGAAATGGCCGGACATCGGCGCCACGATCAATACCCGCGGCTGAACCGAGACGGTGTCCTTGCGGAAATGCAGGAGCGTGCCGAACGGGGTGTCGTCCGCCGCTTCCTCGATCACCGCGACGCTCTCATTGCCCAGCGTCACCGCTGGAATGCCGAATGGCGGACGCCGGTGCGTCAGACCTGACTCAGCGAACAAGGTCAGGCCCGCGGCGACATGCCGCACAAGGGGCGGCGAGCAGCAACCGACATCGAACAGTCCGGTCAGGCTGGCGCCAATACGCGCGAACTGGCGCAGCGGATGCAACAGGTCCGCCTGCGCCTGATAAAGCTGGTACATCATCGGCGAGCGGGCTGCTTCATTCATTCGGTTGTCGGCGGGGCCGGTTCGGGTGTTATATTGCGATGCAGCATGGACCGGCCGGTCAATTGAGGCAAGCAACAATGTCTGACGCAACCCTTCTGATCAGCAGCAAGAACTACTCCTCGTGGTCGTTACGCGGCTTTCTGCTCGCCCGCCTGGCGCGGCTCGACTTCGACGAGCAGGTGGTTGACCCCGAAGATCCCAACACCCGGGCGGAACTGCTGCTGCGGGCGTCGTCGATCCGCGTGCCGTGCCTGGTGCATCACGGTGTGACGGTATGGGACACCCTGGCGATCGCCGAATACCTCAACGAAGTATGCCCCGACGCGGGCATGTATCCCGGCGACCGCATGGCGCGCGCCCGCTGCCGCTCGATTTCCGGAGAAATGCATTCCGGCTTCTCCGCGCTGCGGTCGTCGTTGCCGATGAACCTGCGTACCGAGGGCCGCAGGACGGCCATATGGTCCGCGGCCCAGGCGGATATCGACCGGATCACCGAGATTTGGCGCGAATGCCTGGACACTTGGCAGGGACCGTGGCTGTTCGGCCGGCGGCCCACGATCGGCGATGCGATGTACGCCCCGGTCGTCACCCGCTTCCGCAGCTACGACGTGCAGGTCGATCCGGTGTCGGCGGCGTACTGCAAGCATGTGTTGCGCTGGCCGGACCTGATGGAATGGGTCGCGGCGGCACAACTCGAACCGGAGCAGATCGAGGAACTCGAAGTCGAGTTCTGACCAGCCGCATCCACCGTGCTGGTCGTCCGCGGGCCAGGGCTCGCCGCGACCAGCCCGCTGCCTCAGGGTGCCAGCAGCAGCACCACCGGCTGACTTGGCACCAAGCGCGCACCCGGCGCATTGGTGGAATTCTGCAGCGACATCGAGGTCAACCGGGTCGCCGGCATCCCCTCGAACAGCACGGTGAACGAGCCGGTCAGATGGCGCGACGGACCCATCACCATGCCCGACGCCACACCCATGCCGACGCCGGCGTTGTCCCCATTCGTCAGCGGGGTCGTGGTTCCCAGGTTGTGTGCCGGCATCGCCATGATCATGACCGTGGCCTGGTTGGGGATTGCCGTCGGGCCCATGGCGATATTCGGATACGGGATTGGCACCATGACCGGTCCGGCCGGGGTCAGGCACACATCGGGAAATGCCATGTCCATGCCCATCATCTGCGTGTTCGCAAACATGCCTGCTCGCCCCGTTGCTCGGCTTCAGCCCATGTGGATCTGCTCGGCGTCCACCCGCACGACCGTATCGGCGGTGATGAAGGCCGTTTCAGCGCGCAACTGCAACGTGCCTTCAGCACGCTGGTCGATGCTCCCCGCGCGAAGCTGATCGCTTTCGGTGATGAACCGGCTGCCGCGTTGCGCCCGCGTGAGCACATGTTCCGCGAAGGTCTCGACGATTTCGCCGACGCTGCGAAGCTTTGCCACGTAAAGGCTGAGCCGCCGCCCGACCTGCAGCAGTTCGTCCACCACGAAGCGCCCGACACCGGCGTGCAAATGGATCTCCGGCGCTGCGACACGGGCCAGCGCGCCGGCGCGGACATCGACCGTTTGCGCGGCGGTGATCGAGACATCCCCGCGCGCGGATACGATGTCGATGTTCCCCTCTGCCCACAGCCTCGCCGGCGCATTGGAATGCCGCTCCAGCACAGCGACGATCCAGACGGTGCCGTCAACAGTGCTGGTCAGCACGTGATCGCCAGGCTCGGGCTGCACCAGGCAGCCGAACGCAACGCGCGCCTCGCCGGCGCGTCCGTCATGCTCGATGCGCGCATCGCGTCCAGCGCGCTCGATCAGCCGCGCCGAGGCGGCAGCCGGCATCCCGGCCTGCGACAGTTCATCCGAGGCAGTTCGCAGCAGACCGAGGGGAACCGCCGTCATCTCACGCTCCTTCCGGCATCGCCGCCAACGCCGCATCCTGATTCGTCAGACACCGTCACGCAAGGTTCCTCAGACGGCCGGCGCCTGATACCAGTTTTCCGACATCGCCCGGTCTGGGTCGGTCATCAACGCCCCCTGGCGCGAGGGTACGCGCGCGTCCTGCTCGGATATCGCGTGAAGGTTGGTGCGATCCATCACCACATCGGTGAGATCGGCACGGTCGAGGTTGGCATGACTGAAATCCGCATTGGTCAGGTCAGCGCCCTTGAAACTCGCGCCGGTGGCGATCAGGCCGGTGGCGATGGTCTGAAACAGCGTGGCCCGCTGGAACCGGGCGTTGGTCGCATCGGCGTCGACCAGGATGGCCTGCGTCAGATCGGCGTCTGACAGATCCGCGCGCGACAATGTCGCCTTGCTCAGTACCGCGCGTGGCAGTTTGGCGCCCACCAGCCGAGCGCTTGGCAGCTTGGTACCGATCAGCATGCACTGCGTGAAATCGCAGCCGGTCAGATCGCAGCCGCTGAAGTCGGCCGCGTTCAACAGGCAGGTCGCGAACGCGAACCCAGGCAGCGGCTTGCCCGCGAAATTGGCTCCGACCAGCGCGCTACGGAAGAACCGCGCCCCGTCGAGCCGAGCCGCGCGCAGATCGGCGTTCAGCAGTGCCGCGCGATGCCAAACGGTACGCGAAAGATCGACCGTCACCGTCGTGCAATCGACGATCGACGTCTGCTCGAGCCGCGCCCCGATGAAGCTCGCGCCGGTCATGTCGCAGGTCACGATCGCTGTCTTGCGAAGTCCTGCTTCCGCGAAACGCGACTGGGTCAGGTTGCACTCGACGAACTTCGCACTCCTCCCGCTGATGCGCGCCAGCAATGCATCGGACATGTCACATTGGATGAAAGACGCGCTGGTCACGTCCGCGCTTTCCAGGACCGCGCCCGCCAGCTTGCAATCGATGAACGATGCGTGCGTCAGCGTTGCGCCGTGCAAGTTCGCATTGCTGAAATCCACGGTCTCGAAGACGCCGCCGAGCAGCGAACGGCCCGACAGATCGATGCCTGCGTGGGAAACCTTGCGAACCGGTTCACCATCCTCGACCAGTTGCGCGACGTCGTCGGCTGTCACGCCGGCGAGTCCTGGGGCGGCTCATAGACCGGCAGATAGCGCATCCGGGTCATGAACATGCCGCCGCGCCTGGTGCCGCGATCCAGCTTCGCCCTGGCCAGGTTGGCTTCGTACGCCGCCATCCCGGTCAGGTTGGCGCCGCGCAGGTCGGCCCGGGACAGATCGGCCTTCGAGAAGTTGCCAAGACGCAGATCCGCATTCCTCATGTCGGCGGCGACCATTCGGCAGTTCGTGCCGCGCGCATAGGTCAGTATGGCGCCGGACAGATCGGCACCGCTCAGATCAGCCGACTCGATCGTGGCGCCATTGAGATTGGCGCCGCGCAGGTCGGTGTCCCGCAGATTCGCCTCAGACAGGTCAGCGCGGGTCAGATCGGCCCGCGCCAGCGAACATTGCCTGACGAACGCGATCTTGCGCATCCGTGCGTCCACCAGGCGGATGCCGGCCAGGTTCGATTGGATGAAGGCCGACCGCTCCAGCGTGGCACCGGTCAGGTCCGCACCCTCCAGGTCGCATTCGATGAACTGCGCCTTCCTGAGCAGGATTCCGGGCGCGCGGAATGCGCGCAGCGACAGGTTCATCGCGAGGATGCCGACTGCACGAACCCTGCTGAAATCGGCGCCGGCGATAATGGCGTCGGTGAGATCGGCGTTGTCCAGTTCGGCGCCGACCAGCGACGCATCCGTGAGATCGGCGCACGCAAGCACGGTCTTCTTCAAAACCGCGCCCTGCAGGCTCGCGTTGGCAAGCTGCGCCTTGCCCAGATTGGTGCCGCTCAGGTCGGCCCCATCCAGCACACAGCCAGCCATCCGCGCATGCGCGAACACAGCGTTGGCAAGCTTTGCCCGCACCAATGTTGTTCCGGTCAGATTGGCGCCGTCGAGGCAAACGCCGGACAGATCGATACCGCTCAGGTCGAGCCCGGACAGGTCGGCGCCATGCATGTCGTACATCGCGCGCGCTGCTGCGTTATCGTCCGCGACCAGCCTGCGGATCGCCGCGCTCCGTTCTGCCGGCAACGCATCTGCCGGATCCTGATGCTGCGCGGTCAGCCGATAGGCGTTGCGCAGACCGGTTTCGGCGCTCTGCCATTGCGCCACGGTTTCCGCGGACGCGAGCCGTGACTCGAATTCCAGGGTCAATTGTCCCAGCACGCGCATCGCGGTGATTTGCGCCGCCGCTTCCGACTGCATGGCGGCGACGCTGAACGCGGGGGGACCCTTCGGTTTGGCATTCAGCCGCTGCTGGATCGCATCGTCCGGCACGCCTGCCGCGGCAAGTCCGGCGGCAATCTCGGCGTTCTTCGCCGCGATGCCGGCCTGTGCTTTTGCCTGCTGCGCCGCCGCTTCCTTCCGCACTGCCTCGATGAAGGCGGGCAGTTCCTCGGGCGTCGGAGCAGGCTGTTCCGGCGGCAGCGGCGGCGGTCCGTATTTGTCGGGGTCGAGGCCGAGGTACACGGACCCGCTCGCGGATCGCAACGTGCTCGCGTTCGGAACGCTTGCGCTGGCGGGCGAGTACCTCGTGCAGCGACGATCCTTCCGGCCCCGCCACGGATAACGCCTGGTCGGGCCGCAACCATTCGGCGGGCACGAGGTCCGCGTCGCGCAAAGCATGAAGCCCGCGGTCGTCGGACTCGGTCCGTTTCACCATGACCGAACGATAATGCTCGGCTGACCTCGGCGCATCGAGCCGGTCGGCCCCGATTACCACGCGCGCGATGTCGGAGCCGTCTTCCTCCGCGAGCCGCGCACGACCGTGATGCACGAGAACCAATCGCTCCCGATGCGGAAAGAACCACACGGTGGTGAGTGACAGTGCGACTTCCTCGAAGCTGTCGTCCTCGCCTTTGCGGACCACGAACAGTCGCGGCAGCATTCCGGGCAGGCGGCCTTTCAGCAGCGGCTTGTCAGGGTGAAGGTTCTTGAAGGCGTAGGTCTCATTGCCTGCAAGCGGCTCGGGAAGCCATTGGTCGCGCGACGCGAGATTGAAGAAATGCCAGTCCATGTCGCGGGCGAAGCCGGGAAAGTCCTGCTTCAGCCATGCATCGTCGAAGGTGCCGGCCAGTTTCGCGCGCGCCGGCCACATCTGGTCCACCACGCCGTACGCGGCGGGAATCCGGGCGCCCTCCCGACCCAGCTTGGGATTGACGACGTTGTGGACCGGAACGATCTGCTCGGAACCATCCGCCGGCGCCAGCCCCCGGCCGGCCGGATTGTCGGCGAATCCCGGACCGCCGTAGGCACGCGTCCAATCGATCGCCATATGCGTGAACGGTACGGATTCGGTGATCCGTCTGGCGCGCTGGTCGAAAACGCGGTCGCCGTACACATCCAGCAGCTTGATCAGCGGGCCTAGCTGGATGCCGGTCCGCACCAGCGGCGACGCTTCGCCGGCAGGCGCGTAACACTGCGCGACTGCCAGGAACTCCGGCTGTAGCTTGGGAATCACCGCATCGAGCGGCTGGTCCGCCGGCAGTTCCTCTGCCAGCAAGGGCCATAGTGCGGTCTCCTCCAGCAGGACATGGGTTTCGCCCACCGGCAGGAACGCGACCACCGCAACGCCGAGCCAGTATTCGCGCCGGAATTCGAATGGCCGCGTCAGCAGGCTGAGCGTCTGCGGCTTGATGATCTTCACATCGCGGTGCCTTGGTTCGGCAGCACAATCATAAGAACATCCGCAGGCCATCAACCCTTATGGCACACGCAGCCGCAGCCCTCATCGATATGTTGGCTGACTTGAACTCGAACAGCACCTCGTTCCACGCGTTATTGACGATCGAACCCGACACATTGGTCTGCGACAGGGAAACGCCGGTTTGCGACAGACTAAGCCCCGGATTGAGCGTAATGCTCATTCCTGCATTCAACGTCAGCACCAGGCCGAAATTGAACGACTGATTGGTGGCGACCACCGTCGACGTATTGTCGCCGAGTACGGTCGAGGCATTGGCGCCCATGATTCTGGTGTTGCTGACCCCCCAGATGGTCGTGGTGACCACGACATTGCTGTTGTCGCCGCCGTAGCCGCTGCCCCCGATCACGGTTGTGCTGTTGTTGTTGATCTGGGTATTTGAATCGCCGTTGATCCAGGTATTGGCGTTGCCGTTGACCCAGTTGTTGTTGTTGCCCAGCGTGAGACAGTTGATGCGACCCTCGCTTCCCCAGTTCAGATAGGAATCGGCAACCGTCCCGTCCTGCGTGCCGTACGTGCCCGCAACAGCGGGGCTGCCGGGCGTGGCCGGCGTGACCGTGCCCGAAATGGCGATATCGCTTTGCGTTGTTCCGTACCACTCCGCCCACAACTCCTGGAGTCCGACGCCGTCCTGGAAAATGTTGATGTCCGCGGTAGTGCCCGATCCGGTCTGGGTGGTCGGAATGCCTGACTGATTGTTCTGCGCAGGATCCGAGTAGAACGTGAGGCTGTTGCCACCGGGCGGTGGCGGCGGGGCAATCGTCGAGGCTGCCGACACCGGTCGTGCGCTTCGTCCGGATGAGAAGACGTTGATCGCACGGGGCGACATCATGCTCAGATATTCGGAGCCTGCCTTGCCCTGCATTACGATCTTGTTGTCGCCGTGGTCGCGCTGGATCGTTTTGTCCTTGTCGAGCGGCAGTGTCATCGGCGGCATGGTCAGCGCATTGGGAACAGTACCGGTAACCAGCGGGCGGTCCGGATCGCCCTCCAGGAACGACACGATGACTTCATGCCCGACATGCGGGATCACCTGGGTGCCATAGAACGATCCGGACCGCGCCTGCGAAACGCGTATCCAGCAGGAGCTGTGGTCGTTGTGTTGCCCGCGGCGGTCCCAGTGAAACTGCACCCGCACGCGGCCGAACGGGTCGCAGAAGATGTTCTCGCCCGGCGGTCCGACGACGGTCGCGGTCTGCGCGCCGCGGGCAAACGGCTTCGGCGTCAGACGCTCGGGACGATATGGCACATCGGCAGGAATGGCGACGAAGTCATTCGAGTAGTTTGGCCGCTCACCGTCGGTGTCCGGGCCCGGCGCGGTACCATGATGGCGCACCTCGGTCAGCAGATAGCTCGTGTCGGTGCCATCGCGCGTCAGCTTGACCTTGAAGCGGCGGCCGGGATCGAAGCCGGGCGCACGGCCCGTGCCAAACACGCGCAGATGCAGCGCCTCCTCCAGTTCTATGCGCCGGCGGCTGAGCCACCTGCCGGTATCCTGGTCAAGGAACTTGCCTGGATATTCGTACATCTCGTGGTTCGCCATGCGAGGCACGTCGAGCGTGGTGGGTGCATCAACGCGCAACAGTTTGGTCGGCGACTGGAAGTCGTAATCGTTCAGCGCCCAGCGACCCGGACGAAACGTGCAATCGACCTCCAGGGTCTGCAGCTCGCCGGTGCCGGAGAGCGGCGACATGATTACTGTCTCGGGTTGGCATCGCCCGGTCGCGGCATTGCGATCGGCGATCACCAGTTGATGCCGACCCGCACTGTGCTCGTGCCAATAGAACAGGCCCAGGTGTTCCATCAGACGGGAGACGAAATCGTGGGCGGTTTCCTGGTACTGTACGCAGTATTCTGCGTTCGGATAGTCCGCCCGAACGACACGGAACTCAAAGTTCGTCAGACCATGTTCAGTGAATACGGTTTGCAGGATATCGGGAATACTCTGATCCTGGAAAATCCGGCAATCCGACGTGCAGGTCAGGAACCAGAGGCGCGGCACCACTTCCAGCTTATAGAGGCGGGTGCCACGAACCGTGGTGCCATGTCCTACCAACCGGCGGACATGCCCATGGATCGGACGCCGCAGCTCCGGGCTGTTGTTCAGCAGCCAAAGCGTCACCGCCTTGCCAAGCAACGACTGAACGGCGCTCTCCGGTTGCTGCGTGGCGATGGTGACGCGATAGAGGAAGCAACGGGAAAGGATTTCCTCGCCCTCCAGGTCAAGCAGCAGAACCTCGTCCGGGCCGAGTGGTGTATCGATGGCAAGCAACCGGTTCGTCTGCGAATAGCCGCCTGCGACCAAGGCCTGAGTGTCGCTCATCGTTTTTCTCCACACATGGCAGCGTGGTGCTTCAGGTTGAGCCCTGTTTGGCAAGCGCGGCGATCGCCGATGTTGCGTCAGGGTAAATGTGGAAGCTGGCCAGCAGGCCGCTGACGTTGAAAAGATCCTGTACCATTCCGTTCAGTCCACACAAGGCCAATCCGATAGAGCGATGTTCCGCGTGCTGTCTGATCGCGATCAACGCGCGGAACCCCGCGCTGGTGAGGTACTCCACATGTTGCAGATCGATGAGAACAGCACGGATGCCGGGATCGCTCAGCGCGATTGCCCGCGAGGACAGCTCAGACGCGCTGGACGTGTCCAGTCTGCCGGACAGGGTCAGAACACCTGTGTGACCGCTGTGCGACTCGATGATATCCATGCCCCGCCTCCGGTGTTCCGCGTTATAGCGACGTGTACTTACGAAGCGTCAGGTGATTGCGGTCCGCGTCCCGCTCGTAGGTCACTTCATCCATCAGCCGCCGGACGAACAGCAGGCCGAGTCTGCCCGACTCGAGATCCGCGGAATCGTCGGAGGGTGCAGCTTTGTGCTGCGTCGGATCGAACGCGATGCCGTCATCGAAGAACTCGAGGCTTGCAGCCGATGCATCCGCGGTGAACCTCACCTCGATCGTATGTTCATCGAGATCGGCGTAGCCATGGCAAAGGATGTTGTTGAGCACTTCCTCGAGCGCGACCTGTAGTGCGGCGACCGCACGAGGCGACGCTCCGGCCTCGCCGAGCAGTCCATCGAGCCACGTCGCGGCACGACCCAACTCGAGTGGCTCATTGACCAGCGTCAGTGATTCGACAAGATCCATTGGGCATCCGGCGTTCCGCCTGGTCGCAACAGTGGCAGACTGCCGCGCGGTGGTGAAGAGCCGAATGAGCGAACGCGTAGCGCCCATGTCCCCACCATGCCACCCTCACACCCAGACCGACAGGAGGAAACCAAATGCGCATCGTCGCCCTGGAAGAACACTACACCGTCCCGCGCATCGTCGCGGGCATTTCCCCCGAGGCGATCGCCCGCCGCGGCTTTCCCGGTCCCGACTTCGTCTGGGCACAGACCACGAAGCGCAACGAACTCGCCGACCTGGGCGACGCCCGCCTCGCCGACATGGACGCCAGCGGCATCACAGTCCAGGTGCTGTCGGTCGCCGGCCCAGGCGCCGACCTCGTGCCGGGCCGGCCAGGCGTCGATCTCGCCCGCGCCTATAACGACGTGCTGGCCGAGGCGTGCGCCCGTCACCCCACCCGCTACCGCGGCTTCGCCCACCTGCCGTTGCTCGCCCCCGACGCCGCGGCCGATGAACTACAGCGCACTGTCAAAGATCTCGGCTTCTGCGGCGTACTGGTGAATGGGGCCACCGACGACCGCTTCCTCGACGACCCGCGCTTCGAACCCGTCCTGGCACGGGCGGAAGAACTCGATGTGCCGATCTACCTGCATCCCGGCATCCCCACGCAGGCCGTGCGCAATGTGTACTACGACAACCTGCCGGGCAACTTCAGCTTCACCATGGCGCTGTCCACCTGGGGCTGGCACGCCGATACCGCGATCCACGTGCTGCGCCTTGCGCTCAGCGGCGCGCTGGACCGCCATCCCCGCCTGAAACTGGTCATCGGCCACATGGGCGAGGCACTGCCGTTCATGCTGGACCGTATCGACGAAACCACTGCCGCCACGGCGAAATCGCATCTCCGCCGTTCGGTGCGCCAGACGCTCGTCGATCAGGTCTGGATCACCACCAGCGGCTTCTTCACCACGGTCCCGTTCATCGCGGCGCTGCTGTCGTTCGGCGTGGATCGCATCATGTTCTCGGTCGACTACCCGTTCGCGTCGAACGCACGCGCGCGTGCATTCCTGGACGCACTGCCGGTGTCACACGCCGATCGCGCGAAGATCGCCCATGGCAACGCGGATCGTTTGCTGCGACTCGATGGCGTTGCGGGCGAGGCTGGTCATTAGCGCGCGGCGCGTTTAGGCTTTGCCTCGTCGAAGGGCGAACGGCGACGAGGCTTCGCCGATCCGGCAATGCTCCGCCAGCCCGAGCCGCCGCCTGCCCAAGCCTGCCACGACACACATCATGGAGGCATCATGACTGTGGAGATTGCCGGGCTCGTTGATACCGACCGCGGACTGCTCAGCCGCCGGATCTTCATCGAGCCGGAGATCTATGAAGCCGAGCTCAAACAGATCTTCGCGCGCTGCTGGCTGTTCCTGTGCCATGACAGCCAGATCCCGCGACCGGGTGATTTCCTCACGACCTATATGGGTGAGGATCCTGTGCTGGTGGTGCGTGACAGTGCCGGAACCGTGGGCGCATTCCTCAATGTCTGTCGCCATCGTGGCAACCGTCTGTGTCGTGCCGACGACGGCAATGCGGCGAGCTTCATCTGCGCCTATCATGGCTGGACGTTCGCCAATGACGGGCGATTGACCGGCGTGCCGAACCTGCGGGAGGCGTATCACGGCGATCTGGATCGCGAGAGCCTGGGCCTGATACCGGTGGCGCAACTGGAGAGCTACAAGGGCCTTTGGTTCGCCACCTTCGACCCAGAGGCGCCCCCGCTGCGCGAGTATCTCGGCGAGATGGCCTGGTACATCGATACATTCGTCGACCGGCGCGAAGGCGGCATCGAGATCGTTGCGACCCACAAATGGGTCATGCCTTGCAACTGGAAGTTCCCCGCCGAAAACTTCGGCGGCGATGCGTATCATGTGCAATGGAACCATCTGTCCGCGGTGAAGATCGGCTTCAGCCGCGGTGTCACGGCGAATACACACAGCACGCAGCGGATGGCCTCGCCCGGCAATGGCCATGCCCTGATCTGTGTCGGCCCCGACGATGTCGGCGATCCCCCGATGCCGGAAATCGAGGCCTATGAGCGGGACATCGCCGCGGAGGTTCGCCAGCGCCTTGGACCGCGCGCCAACCTGATCAATCCCATTGTCGGCACCGTCTTCCCCAACTTCTCACTGTTGCGGGGCACCTCGCGCACCTTCCGCGTCTGGCAGCCGCGCGGCCCGGAAAAAACCGAGGTCCGGTCATTCGTTTTCATGGACAAGGCGGCGCCCGACGCGGTCAAGCGGGCGATCCGCCAGGCGGGCATCCGCGGCTTCAGCCCGTCCGGGTCCTTCGAGCAGGACGACATGGACAACTGGCAGGAATGTACCCAGACCTGTCGCGGCGTCATGTCACGGCGCATGCCGCTCAACAACGGCATGGGCCTCGGCCACGACCGCTTCGATCCAGCCCTCGGCGCCTGGGTCAGCGACTACCGCTTCAGCGAAAGTAACCATCGTCAGTTCTATCGGCGGTGGGCCGAGTTGATGGCGGCGGCCGACTGGCGCGCGCTTGGATGCCCAGTTGCGCGGGAAGCCAACTATGCCTGACGCGGACATCCTGCGAAGCGTCGAGCAATTCCTGTATCGGGAGGCCCGCCTGCTCGATGAGCGGCGGTTTCACGATTGGCTCCGCCTGTTCACCGACGATGTGCACTATTGGATGACCGCACGCAGCAACCGCTACCCGAGGTCGAGCAAGGCGATCGCGATCCTCGAGGCCGATCGTTACGCCGAGGAAGATCCGGCCCGGTCAGAAGAACTCGCCCTGTTCGACGAGGACATCAGGACGCTCACCGCGCGCGTCGCACGGTTGGATACCGGCATGGCCTGGGCGGAAGATCCGCCGTCGCGTACTCGGCACCTGATCACCAATATCGAGATCGCTCCGGATGCATCGACTGACGAACTCACCGTCCACTGCAACTTCATTGTCTACCGCAGTCGGGGGGATACCGAGCAGGACTTCTATGTCGGCGCCCGCCAGGACAGGCTGCGCCGTGTCGATGGTAAGTGGAAGATCGCCGGCCGTCGGATGATACTTGATCAGAATGTCGTGACCGCCAAAAACCTCAGCATCTTCTTCTGATCGCAACAGCAGCGCCAAGGGAGACCCCAACGATGACCGACGCCAAGCTCGCTCCCAACCTGCCGGGATGGATGCAGGACCATGCGAACCGCTACCTGTCCAGTGGCGGCACTGAGGGGCACATGTACAAAATGACCCAGCCGGGTCGCCCTGAAATCACGGTGCCGTCGCTGCTGCTGACCACGACGGGGCGGAAGTCCGGTGAAAAGTTCATCTTCCCTCTGTTCTATGGCAAGGTTGGCGACAGCTATATCGTGGTCGCGTCGAAGGGTGGGGCGCCGCAACACCCTGGCTGGTATCGCAACATCCTCGCCAATCCGGACGTCGAGGTGCAGGTCGGCACCGCGAAGCTGAAGGCGCGCGCCAGGACCGCAGCCGGCGAGGAGCGCGCACGGCTGTGGGAGAAGTCGCTGGAATTCTGGCCGCCCTATGCCGACTACCAGCGCAAGACCGAGCGCGAGATCCCCGTGGTCGTGCTGGATCCGGTAAAGTAAAAGAAAGCACTTCTTTTTTGCAAAAAAGAAGCAAAAAATTCTTATCCGTTTAGGCCGGTGCTTGTTCGAAGCACCGGCCTAAAGGAGCGAAAGTTTTTTGGTTCTTTTTTTGTAACAGCCCAGGTCATCCTCGCGAAGGGAGCTGTTGACAGGTCACGGGTGAGTACGAGTTAACGTGTCGATGGCACCGCCCGCCGACCCGTCCGGCCGAGATTACGCCACGCCTGCGGCTGGCGGCGATGCAGTCATTGCCGCATTGCAGGCGGAGATAACCGTGCTTCGCGCTGAGAATTCGGCCCTGACGAAGCGGCTGACGGAATTGGAGCGCCGTCTTGGGCTGAACAGCAGCAACAGCGGCAAGCCACCGTCGAGCGACGGGCTGAAAAAGCCGCCGCGGGTCAGCAGCCTGCGCGAACCGTCAGGCAAGAAGACCGGCGGCCAGAAGGGGCATCCTGGCACGACGCTTTGCCGGGTTGAAAAGCCCGATGCCACGATCGAGCATTATCCAGAAGCCTGCGCTGCGTGCGGTGAGCCTTTGACCACGGCGATGGCGAGCGGCCATGTTTCCCGGCAGGTGTTCGATCTGCCGGAACCGAGGCCGCTGCTCGTTACCGAGCACCGCGCCTATTGCTGCCGTTGCGCGGCCTGCGGCACGCAGACGCGGGCGGCATTTCCCGAGGGCGTTGCCGCGCCGGCGCAATATGGCAAGCGGATCGGCGCATTTGTGCTCTATCTGCTGCACTACCAGTTGCTGCCCGAGAAGCGTCTGGCCGAACTCATGGCACATCTCTTCGGTGTGCATCTGGTCACCGCGACCATCGCCCGGATCAGCCAGGATTGTGCGGGGCGATTCCAGGGCTTTGCCGATGCCGTGCGCGACCACGTCGCGGCGGCACCTGTCAAGCACATGGACGAAACCGGCTTCCGGATTGGCGGCAAGACGCAGTGGCTGCACATCGCCTCGACCATCTGGCTCACTTTCTACCGTGTCTCGCCGCGGCGTGGCAGCCTGCTGGCACATGTCACGGGCATTGTCGTGCACGACCACTGGAAGCCGGTACTACACCCTGAAAGGCGTGCTGCACGCGTTGTGCAACGCGCATCATCTGCGTGAACTGAAGGCGCTGGTCGAGATCGAGAAGGAAGACTGGGCGCACAAGATGCAACGCCTGTTACGACGCGCCTGCCACGCAACGAACCTCGCGCGCGAGCGGGGCGTCGCACTGAAGCCGGGTCTGATTGGGCTGATCGAGCGTCGTTACGACCTGATCCTCGCGCAAGGCTTTGTGTTCCATGAGGCACAGCCCACACTGATCCCTGCCGAGGTCAAGGCCAGGCGTCGTGGCCGCCGGCCCCGGCGGGTTGGCCACAACCTCCTGCTGCGCCTCAGCACCCGTAAGCGGGACGTGCTCCGCTTTCTCATCGATCCGTTGGTGCCCTTTACCAACAACCTCGCCGAGCGCGACGGGCGGATGATGAAATTGCGCCAGAAGATCTCCGGCGGATTCCGTTCCGAGCAAGGCGCCAACGAGTTCGCCGTGATACGCTCGCTCCTCTCAACCGCAAGGAAGCAGGGTTGGGACATGCTCATGGCTCTGACCAGCGAACCCGGCCATTTGATCGCCGATCTGCGCGTGGGTTGACCCGTTCGGCTACCTAGGCAGTAACCTTTTTTTCAAAAAAGAACTTGCGTTATCTTGTTGCTGCCTCTGGCGCCAGTTTGCGCTCGGGCGCCGCGGTCAACGTGCTGTCGATCTCCCCGATGGTACGCCCCTTGGTTTCAATGCCGAAGAACCAGATCGCCACAGCCGCGACCAGGTACCAGAAGCCAAAGTAATTCATCGCGGGGATCAGCGCGTCGAGCGTCGCCTTCGGGGATACGAAGTTGCTTGATCCCGCGATCACCGCCAATCCGGCCGGCCCGATGAACTTGCCGAGATTGCCGAATCCGTAGCCCAACCCCATCCCGCTGGCGCGCAACCGCGACGGCCAGACCTCGGCCATGTACGGACCCACGATCGCGTAGTTGCCGCTGCCGAAGAAGCTCTGTGCCAGGATCATCACGTAGAAGAGCGACACGCCGCCGATAAAGACAGCGTTCAGATAACCGGCGGCCGACATCGTCGCCGTCGCGATCAGGCAGCTTATGATCACCGCCGGGCGACGTCCGATCGCATCGGACATCCACGAGCAGAACAGCCGCCCGAAGATCGAGACCACACCGACCCAGATTACCAGAAATGACGCCTGGTTCGGATTGACCTTCAGCACCAGCACGAACAACGTGGTCATCCACAGAGTCAGCCCGACGGTGCCGGTCTGGCTGATGCCGGTCAGACAGGCGACCGCCAGGCTGCGCGGGTACCTGAATAGCTCGCGCCACACCGTCCGTTGGATTTCCCCCGTCGCACTGGGCAACTGGATCGTCGCGGGATCGACCTGCAACGCCCAGGCAAGCGACATGCGCGCTTCGGCGAGGCGGCCCTTGCCGATCAGCCAATGCGGCGATTCCGGCACCCACGCACGGATCAGCAGCGTCAGCAATGCCGGGATCAAGCCCACCACGAACAGTCCGCGCCAGCCGACGGAGGGCTCGAGATACGCGCCCGCCAGCGCGCCCAGCAGCGTGCCCGCCGGCAACAGGCTGGTCGTCAGCCCGGTGACCCAGCCGCGCTTATAGGCCGGCACGAATTCCTGCACGATCGCGATGTCGACGGTGTAGAGACCCGTCACGCCCATGCCAACAAAGAACCGGCAGATTGACAGGAACAGCCAGCCCTGGTCGGGCGTCAGCGCCATCGCGCCGGTGGCGATCGAGAAGTTCAATATCGTCAGGATCATCACCTTGCGCCGGCCGATCTTGTCGGCCACCCAGCCCCAGAACAGCGAGCCGATAGGCGCGCCGATGCCCGACGACAGCAGGATCGCGCCAGACTGGCCGTAGGTCAGATGCCAGCCGCCGATGATGAATGCGAGCACGAAACCGATAAGATAGAAGTCGAAGAAATCCAGCATGTCGCCGATCAACGCTGCGGCGAAGATCTTGTATTGGTTGGCGGTCAGCGACCGCTGCCGCTCGAGATGTTCCAGCATCGACAGTTTCCCCTGCGTCAAGTTCTGCGTTTCTTGTTTGTCCGGCACGACGACGCAAAACGGCACTCCTCATGCGGAATGACCGCCCGCTTGTTGCGATCGTTCCCTGGAATGTCGCTAAGCGTCAAGCGCGAATGCCGGAGGCGATGTGGAGACAACGCGTGGTTGCAGTCCGCGCCAGGCTCCTGGCCTGGTCGGGCGGCTGAGGCGCAACGGGGAGAGTGCTGGGGTGCGTCAGTCAACGGCGTGAGCAGCAGGATCATCACGAGATGCGCCAGCGCCCAAGGCAGCGCCGACCAATCGTCAATGCCGGGAGGCTGTTTCAGACCCAACAGATGCAGGCCCGTGCGCGCAGCCGATTCAAGCAGCATCTTGCCGATGCCGGCGGCCGCCGAGGAAAAACCCCTGGATCACCTTGCCGGTCATGGCTTGGACTCTCGCGAACCGACTTTCCTCTCGCGGTCGGCGGGCGCCTTTCCCGCCGAACGGCCGGCCGCGCCGCCCACCTTCTGTTCTGCCCCCGCGGCGTTCGTGGCCGCAGCGCGCTCCGGCACCCCAGCCGGCCGGCGTTCGGTGAAGGTGCCGCGCTGCATCGCCACGCCGCCCATCTGGAGCTTCTGCCAGGGCACGAACTTGTCTTCCGGCAACCCTGCCTGGGCGCGGAAGGCGGCGATCGGCTGGTAGGTGCCGGAGTAGTTGCTCCACCACGCCATCTCGCCCCGCTCAAATCGGGCGGTTCCGGCATAGACCACGGGCCGCCCGCCCGCCAGTTGCGCATGCGCCAGCTTCGCACTCACCAGCACTGGCTGGGCGCGCGGCGCCTCGCCATGCACGCGAACAAAGTTGAAGGTCCCGCTTGGCGGCGACAGCGTGTGGCGCTGCGCCGAGCGCACCTGGAACCCGCCGCCGGGGCGCGGCAGCAGTTCCTCTGCCGTTGCTTGCGGCGGTGGGGGTGGACGCAGGACGCGCGCGTGCGGTGCGAACGTCGCCTCGGCACCAGCGCGCTGCACTATACGCGCCGGTGGTTTACCGCCGGAAGTCGGCGGCCGCTGCCAAGTGGCCTGTGGTTTTGCATGTTCAGTGGTCACCGCCCACCACGCCCGGTTGTGCTGGCGACCATGTCGCATACAACTTGAATCATACAAGGAAAATTACCAGCAGGATCGGCTTCCGACCGCCAGGGTGTCACGCCGATGGCGCGTCGCGGGTGGCGCCCGCAACGGAACCGCCCCGCCACCCGCGGCTGGCCAATCGGAACTCAGCTGCCAGGCACTATTGGGACGCCAATAACTGCCGCAGCAGAGAGGAAGAGGCGAACGGCGAGCGGCCGCAGGTAGGCGCCCGTGCGCTCGTGACCCACGACGAGTACGCCGGCGGCGCTGCCTCGGTGCAGTCGGGCGTCAGCGCCAACAGTCGCGCGGCAACCGGATGAGCGAGCGGCTCGGCGCCCGGGCCGGCCAACAGCGGCGGCGCAAACGGCCGTAACGGCGGCCGTGGCGCCGTCGGCAGTAGTGGCACGGCGCGTTTCGGGCCGGACCACGCAATAGGCAGTATCGCGCCCATCCCCCAGGTCTCCAGCACGAGTTGGCGATACGGCGCGCCGATATCGGGCGTGTGAGAGTGGTAGGCGCCGGCCGCGGTTGACCAATCCAGGCTTTCGGCGAACAGGACGCGCAGGAAGTGCGCGGCATATGCGGCGTTGGCGGCTGGGTCGAGCGCCTGTTCCAATGTTGCGAAGGCCTGCGGGTGTTGCTGCAGGTTCACCTGCATGCAGCCGACATCGATCGAGCGTACGCCCTCGGCCCGCAAGCCGCGCACCGCTTCGATCGCCGCATCCTTGGTTTCGAACTGGCGGCCGATGCCGTCGGCGTCGATCGTCCAGGGCCAGGGCTGCAGACTGCCGGTGACGGGATCGTAACGGCCGCTCTCCACCCGGCCGATGGCGCCCAGCAGGCCGGGCGGCAGCGTCTCGGCGCGTTCCGCGGTGGCAATGGCGATGGCGCACTGGGCCAAGGGGGATGCGGGCTGCGCCCGGCCATTTTGCGGCCACGCGGGCTGAAGCAGCATCGCGGCGATCAGCAGGATGCGGCAGCGCATTCAGAATGATTCCGTAGCACATGTGGTTCGGCAGATCTGATGCCGCAGGTTTTAGATGGGCACGATTTCTGTCCCGTGGCGCGCCACCGCAGTCTGGCAGCCAGGCCGCTTCGTCTACCAGCCACGCAGGTCATTATTGGCGCAGCTTCTTCTCAAAATCCTCGGGAGCGAGGTCAATGTTCTTCGCCGTGTAAGCTTTCAGCGCCTCTCGACTATCCGGGGCGTTCTTCGTCCGATAGCTGGGGGCCTCGTCGCCCAGGGTCTCTAAGAAGATCATTTTTTGTATCTTCCTCATGTCGTCAGGGGAGAAAATCACCGTGCCGACGCGTAAATACCAGCCAAGCTCGATATAGAGGCCCGCAGTGCTGGGGGTTTCCGTGAACAGGCGCAGCCATCCTCGGGAATGGGGTATGGAAACGACGCGCAGGATTTTTTTGGGTTTTTCCGTGCGTGCCATGCGGTGCTCTGCCGCAGCCTGGTAACCCAGCAGCTGTTGGCTAACCTCAGGAAGGCGCGCAAGAGGATGATTCGGCTCGAATGGAACTGTCACCGGCTGATCTTCCGCAAGCGTCAATGTCTTTCTGGCGTTGCGTGCGCGCTCGGCAAGTTCCTTCTTGTTTGTCGTTGGGGCGTGTTTGCCTATAGCAGTGGTTACATCGAACTTCGTCTCGACATAGTAGGTTATACCATCATTCGAGAAGACCACGTCCATTTGCTTCGACTTCACCGTATCGAGATATTGGCCCGGCAATAATCTTTCGTATGTCTTGGTCCGGTCCATATCGACCATTCCACCGAACCTGCTTGTGAAGAAAACAGCATCCTGAATCTCACCAAGGGCCCCCTTCACGTCGGCGTCCAAATTAGCTGAAGCCAGCTTGGCCAAAGCGCCAATCAAACCATCCCCGTCAACTATATTCTGATTCGAGTTTGGCTTTCCACGTTGTTTTACCGCCGGCCACCAGCTGGCGGACGCTATCAGTTTCTCCAATGCAATCGCCTGATTCCCCTCGCTCTTCAGGACATTCAATATACTGTCTACGATTCTTGCAGCGCTGATTTTGGTTGTAGCGTTTCGCTTCGCCAACCCGACTTCTGGCTTCCCGAAGCGTTTGATGATGGCGTTCTGCAACACCAAAATCGCAAGTCTTCGCCTGACGTCCTGCACCATGCGACGGCTGGCTTTTGATACCTGTCCGAGGGATCGACGATCGTCCTCGGTCAGGTAGCCGCCAAAGATTGGCAGGCTCACGTCGCTCGGAAGCCCTACAACCAATTCCTGGCTCCGTTGAATTGCCGGCGTGCTGCCACTGCGGACCGGGACCATGGGGGCCGGAATACTGATGGCCGATTGTCTGTGCACGTGGAATGCCCGGCCGGGCAGCATGCCAGCGGCGGGCCCCCTCGCTCCGGATGTTTCCGGACTCCGCCATGTAACGGCTGGGGTTTGCACTTGGCTGGGGGTATCAAGTTGCATTTTTCGTTGGGCAGCTGCGGCGAGGACGCGACCAACTGGGGCCTCCATCCGCGGATAGCCGCGCCGGTTCACGCCCACCTGCGCGAAACCCATCCCCTTGTACCATTGCGTCAGTCTGCCGCTGCCGTTGTCCTGTGCCGCCAGCGTCACCTTGGTCTTGCCTGATTGCAGGCCTGTGCGTGCGGCGGAGGCGATCAACATCTTGCCAATGCCATGCTCGCGATGCGCCTGATCGACACCCAGGTCGGTGACCTCGACGGACGCCTTGTCCTGCACATGCACCATGACCGACCCCACCTGCCGCCCGCCGGCGCCGGCGGTGAGGCGGTAACTGCCGGGACCATGGCTGATCGGCGCGGAAATCCGCACCGGCGACGGCGGCTGCGCAGCGCCCGACGCGATCTTTGCCTGGACCTCGATCCGGTGGATGGCTGCGCGATGGCCCAGCCGGTCAGCCTCCGCCTCCAGCGCCCGGTCCTGCACCACCGTGACGCCTGTGCCCATCGGGTTGCGCACCCGCCCCTGGCGCTGCTGCACCACGTGCGCCAGCTCGTGGCCGAGCAATTGCTGGCCATGCGCCGTATCCGGCTGGAACCGGCCTGGAGCGAAGTAGATGTCGGTGCCCATGGTAAAGGCGATCGCACCGATCCGCTCCGCCTGCGGCCCGACATGCACCCGCACGGCGGAAAAATCCGCGCCCAGCGCCGCCTCCATCTTGCCACGCACGGCATCCGGCAACGGCCGTCCGCCGCCGCTCACCAGCCCGAGCTGTCCTGCTTCGACCTGGAACGAATCGGCCGAACCACGTGCCTGCGCCACCGGCCGACGCCCGTCGAAGGCTGGCGCTGGCGGTCCTGGCGGAAGCAGCCTGGCCTTGGATTGCGTCATGGGCGTGCGCCCAGTGATGGCCGGTATAGTCGGTCCCGACTGACGAGGTACCGCCGGGAGTTGCGCAACAGGTGCAGGCACCCTGTGCCACCCACCGGCAAAAAATCCCTGGATCACCTTGCCGGTCATGGTTTGGACCTCCCGATCCAGTTCTTTCCTGCGCCGTCGGCGGACGCCTTTCCTGCCGAACGGCCGGCCTAGCCACCAGTCCCCTGTTTCGCCCCGGCAACCTCGGCCCGTCCCGCAGCGCCTACTCTTGCTCCATCAGCGTACGTGTCGTGCGTCGCAAGGGACACCCGCCACCCGGCGTTCGATGAACACGTCGCGCGCGGGTGCCATGTTCCTATACTTCACGGATACGGGCCGCGCAGCATAATCTTTGGGATTCGGAATGGACCCCCACTCCGCCGCCAAGCCGAGATCAACCCACAACATGGTACCTCGTACAACTGGCTTCGGACAAGCGAATGCCCGACCTGGTGCTTGCCGGCTCGGTCGCTTGTCGTCGACGAGTGATCGGTCGATGCTGGCCACAAACAAGCAGGGCAACAAGACGATGCGGATCGGTTTTGTCGGCACCGGAACGATGGGGTCCCCGATCGCGGGCTGCCTGATCCGCGCGGGCCATTCGCTGGTAGTTTACGACCACCGGCCGGAGGCCACCGCAGCACTGTGTGCGCAAGGTGCGGTACGCGCCGACAGCGCATTCGCCGCGGCGCGCGACAACGAGGTGGTGTTTACCTCGCTTCCCGGTCCCACCGAATTTGAGACTGCGATGCTCGAACCACAGACCGGCATCCTTGCCGGGCTGCAACCGGGTGCCTGCCATATCGACCTGACCACCAATGCGCCGAATACCGTCGCCCGTGTGGCCGACGCCTGCCGCACCCGGCAGGTCGAGCTGATCGATGCGCCGGTCAGCGGCCGCCCGCCGGCGATGACCGTGATGATTGGCGCCAGCGACGCGGCTTTCGCCAAATACCGGCCGTTGTTCGAGGCGATCGCTGCCAATGTCTTCCATGTCGGCCCAAGCGGCGCCGGCGCGACCGCCAAGCTGGTGACGCAATACCTGGGCTACACCAACTTCATCGCCTCGATCGAGGGAATGCTCATCGCGGCGAAGGCTGGTATCGATCTCGCTACAATGGCCCGCATCGTACCAGTCAGCGCCGGGCAGAGCCGCACCTTCGACAACATCGCGCGTGGTGTGTTTCCCGGCACGTTCACGGCCGGCGGCACACTCGACATCGTCGCCAAGGACGTCGATCTGGCCTGTCAGCTTGCCCGTGACGTCGGCGCTCCAGCAGTGCTGGGTGCTTTCGCCTCCGATATTTACCAACGCGCCCAGGCGCGAGGCTGGGGCCAGGAGGGCTTTCCGGTCGTTGCCCGCGTGCTCGAGGCGATGGCCGGGGCAGAACTGCGCCCGGGGAAGATGCCGGCTACGAACGCACAGGCAGACTGAGAGGTGCGATCTGGTCGGCGCGGCGTCCGCGCCAATCGTGGTTCGGCACGTCGGCTTCCATGCGGGCCTGCGCCTCGACCAGCATTGCCAGCGCACCGGCATGGTCCAGCGTCAACACGCGCTGCTGCTCGACGACCTTGATGCCGTCCACATAGACGGCCCGGATAGCGCGGTCGGCGGCGGTGTAGATCAGCGATCGCAGCGGATCGCGTGCCGGCATCATGAACGGACATGTCAGGTCCACCAGGACGAAGTCGGCCTTCATGCCTGGGGCGAGGCGACCGATGTCGTCGCGTCCCAGTGCCGAGGCGCCGCCGACCGTGGCCGCGTGAAACAGTTCCGCCGTGTTGGTCGTGTTGATGTCCTCCGCGGCAACCCGCGCGAGTATGGCCGCGAGCCGCATCTCCTCGATCAGATTGTGCGGCGCGACATCCGTGCCAAAGCCGATGTTGACGCCGGCGCGCCGATAGCGCCCGAAATCCTCGAGCGTCTGGCCGTAGCGGGCGAACGGCGACGGGCAATGTGCGATCGATGTGCCGGTTCCGGAAAGAATCCCGAGATCATCGCGCGTATGCCAATGCAGCCACGAATGCTCGTCGATGAAGATCGCATGGCCAAGGATGGTACGCGGCCCCAGGATGCCGATATCGGCGGCCCACTGAACCGGGGTCTTCCCGTGCCGCTGCACCATGACATTGAACTCGCTGACGCTCTGCGCGCAATGCGTGGTAAGGGGCAGGTTCTTCTCGGTTGCCGCCTGCCAGCTTTCGCGCAGGAGTTCTTCCGTGCATGTGTCGATCTGGGCCGGCGTTACGATGCCATCGAGGCGTCCCGACGGATGCGCCCGCGCCTCCTCGATCAGCGCCAAGGCAGCGTGAAAGTTGCGCCGGCCCGCCGCTTCGTCCCAGACGTATTTGAGTTCCCAGTCGTTCTCCAGATTCCACCGGGCGGAGGCGTAGCCGGGCGCCAGGTAGACCCGCAGCCCACTGCGGGCAGCCAGGTCGATCCAACCCGGATCGTTGCCCGATAGATCCGCAACCGTGGTGATGCCGGTCAGCAGCATTTCGCAATACGCGACCTGCTTGCCGACCAATCGGCCCGCCGTATCCGGCCGGAATGCTTGCGAGCGCTCATACAGGCCGCTCATGAACATGGCAGGCACGCCGTGTTCCTCGCGGATACCGCGATAGAACGGCTCGGTGCTGGGATGCGAATGGGTGTCGACCAGGCCCGGCATGACGAGAAGATCGCGTCCATCGATCATCTCGTCGGCGTCACCGTGAAAGTCTTGGCCGACATGGGTGATCAGGTTGCCGGAGAACGCGACGTCCGCATCCCGCAGATAAATGTGACAGCCGGCCGCTGCGTCCCAGGCGACCACCCATCCTGCGTTCCTGATCAATGTTGTCATTGCGACATGCATCCTTCACGTTCCTGGTGGCGCTCCACACGCTGAACGCCACGTCTGACGCGCATCCTAGGAGGGTATCCAGGCGGTTCCATTGGGTGGCCGAGAGCGAAACCATCCCCGGTGGCAAGAAAAACTCCTCCAAGCTCTGACGCCAGATCCGCGATGGTGTGGACGTTCGGCCCCATCCCCCTCCCGCACGAGAAGAGGGAGGAACTCGCCAATGTCGCGCTTACCCTGATGCGTATGGAGCAAGCTCGGCCATCCTGGTAACACACTCACGCGATGCGCCACTGCACCAGCGTGTATGGGGTGGCGGCGTCATCATGCGGTTCGAACACGGCCTCGACCGCCGCGCCGATGGCGACCTCCTGCCGCGGGTCGCCGAGCAGATTTCCCAGCATACGGATGTTTCCCGCGTGCGGCAGTTCGATGAGTACCGCGATATAGGGGCCATGGTCCTTCAGCGCCGGATGGACCGGATGCCAGCAGCGTGTCCAGGTCCAGATGCGGCCACGGCCTTCCACCGCGACCCAGCGCATGTCCCACGACCGGCAGTGATGGCAGAGCCATTCCGGCCCCCATTGCCAGGTGTTGCACGCGCCACAGCGCTGCACCTTCAGCACACCCTGTCGCGTGGCTTCCCAATAGGGCAGATCGAGCTTGTCGCTTTCGGTAACGGGGGCGGGCAGTCCGGGCGGCAAATAGCTCATCACAGGGTCTCCTGCGAGCCGACGATCATTGTAGATACCGGTGTCACCATCGGGCCGGCGATCACGCCGGCGACATGCGCATCGGGCACCTGCGCGGTCGATTGGCCACGTATCTGTCGCACGGCCTCGATCTGCAATTCGAGTCCGTGCATGTAACATTCAGCCAGGTTGCCACCGCTGGTGTTCAGCGGCAACTTGCCGGATGGCGCCAGCAGATTCTCCAGCGTGAGGAATTCGTTTGCTTCCTCCGGCTTGAAAAATCCGTGTTCCGCCATGCTCATCAGCACGCCGCCGGTGAAATTCTCGTAGCTCTGCAGCACGTCGACATCGCCGGGGCCGAGCTTCGCCATCTCCCACAGATGCGGCGCTACCGGGCCGAAGCTGGATGAGGCGAAGTCCGGCGCATTGAACGAACGGGCGGCGTTGCGATGGTCGGAACCCTGAGCCACCGCCAGCACGTAAGCCGGTTTATGCCTGAAATCCTTGGCACGTTCGGCTGAAACCAGGATCAGAGCGGCGGCGCCGTCATTCTCCTGGCAGCAATCGAACAGGCGATAGGGTTCCGAGATCCACCGCGATGAATCGTACATCTCCTCGGTCAGCGGACGCCCGTACATCACGGCGCGCGGATTGGACTGCGCATGATGATAGGAAGCCATGGCCAGCGCACGCATCGCCTCGCGCCGGATGCCGTGCTCGTGCATGTAGCGCATGAACTTCAACGCATAGCGCTGGGCGGGCACGAAGATACCGTACGGGTTGATCAGCGCGTTGTCTCCGGCGATTGTGCCAGCGGAAGCGGCGCGGCCGAAGCGTTGGAACTGTCCCTGCGCCAGCGCACGGTAGACCACAACGATGTCGGCTTGCCCGGTGACGATGGCGGCCGCCCCGTTGCCGACCGCTGCCGCGCCGCCGCCGCCGCCGCCGCCCCACTGCATGTTCGACAGCCGCAACTCCTTGGTGCCGAGCGCGGCGGCGAGCCTGGATGGATCGTTGCGATCGTTGCTGTAGGTGGCGAAGCTGTCGATGTCGCACGGATCGACGCCGGCATCCTCGGCTGCCGCCAGTATCGCCGTCAGCGCCAGCTTGAACTCCGGCTCCGGCGACTGACCATGCTTGTAATAGGTGGTCTCACCGATACCGACGATCGCCACTTTGCCGCGCAGGCTGCGCTCGACCATCGCTTTCCTCCATTTGGACCCGTCGGTAGACGCTGATCCACGCATTGGATCGGTGCACCGTCAAGCCATACGGTCAGGCGCGAAGCACGCCGATCACAGGGCCTCGGAGTTCGTCGTCCCACACGTGCTGCAGTTCTCTTCGGGCACTGTATTTGAAATGATGCCGCTTCAGTCGGCATCGTCACCGTGACAGCGTCTGCCAGCGAGGTTGCCGGCGGCCGGCTGTCAGGTTATAAAGCTGCCACAGGCGAATTTCACTGCCGCCATCGCTTCCCTGTCGAGATCATCGGCCAGTTGTCTGGCCGTGTCGTGCGTTCGGCCACAGCCTGCGAATTGTTGAGATGCTTCTGGCTGAACGCCTCGACCGACACGGCGCCGCGAACGGCCGACGCAACGGTTCGAATTGCCTGGCCAGGCCCAAGGCTTACTCTCCGGTCACACATTCGCCCATTGCCTGTCTTACCTGCGCTGGCATCGGCCGGCGGCCGCTGCAAATCGTGCGATCAAATTCGAGGCATTTGATGTCTGATATCAGGAGACCCGCATCGAACACGCGACATGATGCGCGCAAGCGAGCCAACATATGCTCCAACTCCTGAGGCCGCAGTTAACGTGACAATGCTGCGCGAGTCATTCGATTCGGTGAGCAATGGCGGAGAAATCCGGTTGCCTTATCGCAGTCTCGACATCACTACCTGTTCCACGACGTCGAACAGAATTTCCGCGGTACGGCTCACACGGCCGGCGCAGAATTGTGCTATCCTGGTCCCATGGTCGTCGGGGCCCGCTGACATTCTGCAAATCCGGCGGAACCAGAGCCCATGCGGGCAAAGTCCACTCAACATACCGCAGAAAGATCGAGTTGGCATCATTCACTGACCTCGTCTTTCGGCGCGGAGCGTCGGAATCGCCCTGGTACGGCGGCGAACCCATCCGCGCGGAATTGTTCAGCGTTGAGCGCCTTGAGGAGCACGCGCGAAGCCTCGCTGCCGCGCAAACGGTAACGCCAAAGGCCAAAAAGGGCCATCCGTTGGCCAGCCGCCTTGCCGACAACGGGGCCATCCTGCTCAACGCCTACCGCCTGATCGCCGGAGCGCTCGATGAAGGCCGCCCCATCACGCCGGCGGCTGAATGGCTGGTCGACAACTATTACCTTGTCGAACGGCAGATCCGCGAAATCCGCTCTGCTCTGCCGTCCGGATACTATCGGCAGCTGCCAAAGTTGGCCGACGGTCCGTTCCATGGCTACCCGAGGGTGTTCGGCCTGGCCTGGGCTTTCGTTGCCCACACCGACAGCCACTTCGATAGCGAGATGCTGTGCCGCTTCGTGCGCGCCTACCAGGAAGTGCAGCCGCTGACCATCGGCGAACTCTGGGCGGTCGCGATCACGCTGCGGATCGTGCTGGTCGAAAACCTCAGGCGCCTCGCCGAACTGATCATCCGAAGCGACGCCGCGCGGCAGGAGGCCGACGGTCTTGCCGACCGCCTGCTGGGCGCTGGCGAACACGCCGTCGAACCGGCATCGGTGGTGCTCGCGAAGCGCGAAGGAACCACGCTGCCGGATGCGTTCGCCGTCCAGTTGGTGCATCGGCTGCGCGACCAGGACCCTCGCGTCACCCCCGCGTTGAAATGGCTGGACGAACATCTGGCGGCGCACGGATCGACGGCGGACGCCGTCGTCCACGACGAGCACCAGAAGCAGGGTTCCGGCGCCGTCACGGTACGCAACATCATCACCAGCATGCGCGTGATCTCCGACGTCGATTGGCCTGACCTGTTCGAGCGCGTCAGCCTGGTGGACGACGTGCTCGCTACCGGCACCGCATTTCGCGACATGGATTTTCCGACCCGCAATCTCTACCGCGGCGCTATCGAGGAATTGGCGCGCGGCGCCAACCGCACAGAGCTCGACATCGCCGCCGATGCCATCCTTGCGGTGTCCCAAAAGGCGGGCGCGCATGCCAACGTAGAGGAAGCGCGGCGTGGCGACCCGGGGTATCATCTGCTCGGCGGCGGGCGCCGTGCGTTCGAGGCCGCGATCGGCTTCACGCCTCCACTTGCAAGCTTTCCCGGGCGCCTGGGCCGGGCCTTGGGCATCAGCGGTTATGTCGCGGCCGGAGCACTGGTCGCCTCCATCATCCTCGCGATGACCCTGATCATCCTGCACCTCCAGGGTGTCGGACTGATCTGGCTCGGCGCGCTTGGTGTGCTGGGGGTGATCCCCGCGATCGACGTGGCGGTGGCGCTGGTGAACCGCGGCTTGACCCGAGGCATGGGCGCAACGCCGCTGCCCGCATTGGCGCTGCGCGGCGGCGTGCCCGCGGATCTGCGCACCATCATCGCGGTGCCGACGTTGCTTACGACCGAGACGGCGATCAACCAGCAGATCGAACGCCTGGAGGTTCACCACCTCGCGAGCCCCGAAGGAGATCTGCAATTCGTGCTGCTGTCCGATTGGTTGGATGCCGCGACCGAGCATGTCGAGGGCGATGCGGCCCTGCTGCAAATTGCGACGGCCGGAATCGCGCAGCTCAACCGGCGTTATGGTCCGGCGCCCGGCGGCGACCGTTTCATGCTGTTGCATCGCCGGCGGGTGTGGAATCCCAGCGAATCACGCTGGCTAGGTTGGGAGCGCAAGCGCGGCAAGCTGCACGAACTGAACCGGCTGTTGCGCGGCGCCACCGACACCAGCTTTCTGAGCGTCGCGGGGCAGTCGCCGAAGGCGCCCACCGGTGTTCGCTACGTCATCACGCTGGACGCTGATACCAGGCTGCCGCGCGACACCGTGCATCGCCTGATCGGCAAGATGGCACACCCGCTCAACCGGCCGTGCTTCGACGCCACCGAGGGCCGCGTGGTGACCGGCTACGCGGTGTTGCAGCCCAGGGTCACGCCAGCCTTGCCGACAGGTCGCGATGGTTCGCTGTTCCAGCGGGTATTTTCCAGCATGAACGGCATCGACCCTTATGCCGCCGCCGTGTCCGACGTTTACCAGGACCTGTTCGGCGAAGGGTCCTACGCCGGCAAGGGAATCTATGACATCGATGCCTTCGAGGCCGCGCTCGCCGACCGCGTGCCGGACTCGACGCTGCTCAGCCACGATCTGTTCGAGGGAGTGTTCGCCCGCGCCGGTCTTGCGTCCGATATCGAGGTCGTCGAGGATTTTCCTGCGCGTTACGACGTCGCGTCGATGCGCCACTACCGCTGGGCACGCGGCGACTGGCAATTGCTGCCATGGCTGCTCGGCCACGGTCCGGTCACCAGCGTGGATCGGCCGCGCAACAACATCCCGGCGATGGGCCGCTGGAAGATGCTCGACAACCTCAGGCGGACACTGTCGATGCCTGCCTGTATGGTCGCCCTGCTGGCTGGACTGGCGCTGCCGTTTGCCGCTGCGTCGGTGTGGGTCGGCTTCGTCCTTCTGACCATCGTGCTGCCGACGCTCATCCCGGTCACCGCGGCCATCGTGCCCCGTCGCGGCGGGGTCACGGCGCGCAGCCATCTCGGCGCACTTGGCAGCGACCTGCGCCTCGCATTGGCCCAATCGCTGCTGCTGATCACCTTCATGGCGCATCAGGCGTGGCTGATGGCCGATGCCATCGCGCGTACCTTGGTGCGGCTGTTCATCACCCGCCGGCATCTGCTCGAATGGGTCACCGCGGCACAGGCCACGATCGGCCCGCGTCTCGACCTGGTCGGGTTTTATCGCGTGATGGCGAGCGGGGTGGCGTTCGGTATGCTGGCGCTCGTGGTCGCCATCGTGTCGGGGCAGGGCACGTGGCCCCTTGCGGCGCCGCTGGCGTTGCTGTGGATCGCCTCGCCTGCCATCGCACGCTGGACCAGCAGCGCTCCCCAGGACGCCGATCGTCGGACCGCGTCGGAGGCCGATGCGCGTGCCCTGCGGCTGATCGCACGACGCACCTGGCGATTCTTCGAAACCTTCGTGACAGCAGCCGACAACATGCTGCCTCCGGACAATTTCCAGGAAGATCCGACGCCGGCGCTGGCACATCGGACCTCGCCCACCAATCTCGGCCTGTATCTTCTGTCGGTGGTGACCGCGCGTGATTTCGCTTGGCTAGGGACCATCGAGGCCGTCGAGCTGCTGGAGGCGACGCTGGCCACCATGGGCCGTCTCGACCGGTTCCGCGGGCATTTCTATAACTGGTACGGCACAATCGATCTGCGCCCACTGGAGCCACCGTACGTCTCCACTGTCGACAGCGGGAACCTGGCCGGCCACCTGATTGCGCTCGCCAATGCCTGCCGCGAGTGGACCGTCCTGCTGCCCACGTCAGCCCAGCGTCTGGCAGGTATCGCGGATGCGATCCATCTGGCACGCGAGGCAGCCGATCGGCTGCGCGACGGGCGGCGAACCCAGACAGTGACCTGGCAACAACTCGACGCCACGCTCGCCGGGCTCACGGCCAGTGTGCAACAGACCGACGTCGATGACGCCACCGCGGCGCGACGCCTGGCAGACGTGGCCGAGCAGGCCGCGACCGCCGCCGACATCGCCTCTGCGTTCGCCAGCGAACGGGGCGACGATATCGGAGCGGATATGCTGTTCTGGATCGAGGCGGTGCGTCGCTCGATCGCCAGTCATCGGCAGGATATCGATCAATCGCCTGACGCAGCCCGTGCCCTTGTCGCGCGCCTCGCCTCACTGGAGGCAGCCGCGCGGGTGACGGCAATGCAGATGGGCTACGGCTTTCTGCTCGATCCCGACCGCAAGCTGCTGTCGATCGGCTACCGCGCGGCCGAGGGAACCCTCGACCCGAGTTGCTACGACCTGCTCGCCTCCGAGGCGCGGCTTGCGAGTTTCATCGCAATCGCCAAGGGCGACGTCCCAGCCCGCCATTGGTTCCACCTCGGCCGTGCCGTGACACCGATAGCGCATGGCGCCGCGCTGCTCTCGTGGTCGGGATCGATGTTCGAATACCTCATGCCGTCTCTCGTCATGCGTGCCCCGGCGGGAAGCCTGATCGAGCAGACCAGCAGGCTGATCGTGCGCCGCCAGATCGCATACGGCGCTGCGCAAAGGTTGCCCTGGGGAGTTTCGGAGTCCGCCTACAACACGCGCGATCTGGAGTTCACCTATCAGTACTCGAACTTCGGCGTGCCCGGTCTCGGGCTGAAGCGTGGCCTGGGCGAGAATGCCGTCGTGGCACCCTACGCGACCGCGCTTGCCACCATGGTTGATCCGTCCGCGGCCGCACGTAATTTCGCAACGCTTGCCAGCGTCGGCGCGCGCGGCCGCTATGGCTTCTACGAGGCACTGGACTACACCCCGAGCAGGCTGCCGGACGATGCGCGCGTCGCGATCGTGCGCGCCTACATGGCACATCACCAGGGCATGACCATCGTCGCCATCGCCGATGCGTTGCTGGATGGCACGATGCGCGCGCGGTTCCATGCGGAGCCGATGGTGCAGGCGACCGAACTGCTGCTGCAGGAGGGGACGCCGCGCGACGTCGCCGTGGTGCTTCCCTGGGCATCGGACGCGCAGTCGCTGGCGACCGCGCGGGAGATGGCGCCGCCAGGCGGCCGGCGACTGAGTACCTGCGCACTCCGCGGCACCTGCCACCCACCTGCTGTCAAACGGCCGCTACGCGGTGATGCTGACCGGCGCAGGGTCCGGCTACAGCCGTTGGCGCGGGATGGCCGTGACGCGATGGCGCGAAGACGCCACCTGCGACGACTGGGGTTCCTACGTCTTCCTCAGGGATGTCCGAAGCGGCGATGTATGGTCGGCTGGGTTCCAACCGAGCGGCGCCGAACCCGGCACTTACGACGTCGTGTTCAACGAGGACCGCGCCGAGTACATCCGGCGCGACGGCGCGCTGACGACCGCGCTGGAGGTGATGGTGTCGGCGGAAGACGATGCAGAAGTCCGCCGCATCTCGATCACCAATTCCGGCAGCCGGGTGCGCGAGATCGACGTGACATCCTATGCCGAGTTGGTGCTGGCGCCGCAGGCCGACGATGTGGCGCATCCCGCCTTCATGAAGCTTTTCGTCATCACCGAGTATCTTGCCGACCTGGGCGTGATCCTGGCCACGCGGCGGCGGCGCTCGTCGTCCGAGCAGGAGATCTGGGCGGCGCACCTCGCGATCGTCGATGGCGACGAGGTAGGGAAGCCGGAGGTGGAGACCGACCGCGCGCGGTTCCTCGGCCGCGGCCAGGATATTCACCACGCGATCGCGGTGACAGATGGCCGGCCGTTGTCAAACACCGTCGGAACCGTGCTGGATCCGATCTTCGCATTGCGCCGCCGCGTACGCGTGGCACCCGGCGCGGTCGTGCGCATCGCATTCTGGACTGTGGTGGCCACATCACGCGAGGCAGTACCTCGACCTCATCGACAAGCATCGCGACAGCGCGGCATTCGAGCGGGCAGCGACGCTGGCCTGGACCCAGGCGCAGGTGCAACTTCACCACCTCGGCATCGATCCCGGCGAGGCCGGCCTGTTCCAGCGTGTCGCCGGTGCCTTGCTGTATGCGGGACCGGCGTTGCGACCGTCCTCGGATACCATCCGGCGCGGCGGCGCCGGCCAGCCGGACCTTTGGTCCATGGGCATTTCCGGCGACCTGCCGATCGTGCTGCTGCGCATCGCCGACATCGAACATCTCGACATCGCCCGCCAACTGCTCCAGGCGCACGAATACTGGCGGATGAAGCTGATCTCGGTGGATCTGGTGATCCTGAACGAGCGCGCGTCCTCGTACGTGCAGGATTTGCAGATTGCGCTCGAGACGGTGGTGCGGACCAGCCAGTCGGGACCACCGAACGGCGAGGAACGGCGGCGGGGCGGCGTCTTCGTGCTGCGCGCCGATCTCATCGCGCCCGCGAGCCGTGCGTTGCTCGTGTCGGTGGCGCGGGTCGTTCTGGTCGGACAGCGCGGCTCACTCGCCGATCAACTCGATCGGGTGCCGGAGCCGCGGGAAGCTGTGCGGCCGAAACGCAAACCGACGACGACCCTCGCAGATGCGCCGGACATGTTGCCGCCGCCGCCCCTCGAGTTCTTCAACGGTCTAGGCGGCTTCGGGGCCGGCGGGCGGGAATACGTGACGATCCTCAGGCCCGGCCAATCGACCCCGGCTCCCTGGATCAATGTCATCGCCAATTCCGAATTCGGCTTTCAGGTGGCAGCCGAAGGGGGTGGCTGCACCTGGTCGATGAACAGCCGCGAGAACCTGCTTACACCGTGGTCCAATGATCCCGTCAGCGATCGCCCAGGCGAGGTATTCTATCTACGCGATAGCGACACGGGCGACCTGTGGTGCCCGACGGCACAGCCTATCCGCAACACCACCGCCACCTATGTGGCACGGCATGGTTGGGGTTATAGCTGCTTCGAGCATGCGCAATACGGCATCGCCGCCGAAATGGTGCAATACGTTCCGCTCGGCGATCCGATCAAGATATCCCGTCTCACGCTCCGCAATACATCGCGGCGATTGCGCCACCTCTCGCTGACCGCCTATGTCGAATGGGTGCTCGGTCCGTCGCGATCGGCCTCCGCGCCATTCGTGATGACCGAGATCGATCCCGACACCGGTGCGATGTTCGCGCGCAATCCATGGAACGCCGCGTTCGGATCGCGTGTTGCGTTCGCCGATCTTGCCGGACGGCAGACCGACTGGACGGCGGACCGGCGCGAGTTCATCGGCCGCAACGGCAGCTTGGAAATCCCGGCGGCACTTGCCGGCGCAACGCCGCTCTCCAACACCGTGGGCGCGGGCCTCGATCCCTGCGGCGCATTGCGCAGAACCATCGTGCTGCCGCCCAATACCCACATCGAGATCGTCTTCTTTCTCGGCCAGGCCGCGAGCGCACAGGATGCGAGTGCGCTGATCACGCGCTACCGCCACGCAGATCTCGACGCCGTGCTGTCGCAGGTGCGCCGCCATTGGGACGATGTACTCGGCGCCGTCCAGGTGAAGTCGCCCGACCGGGCGATGGATATCATGCTGAATGGCTGGCTGCTTTATCAAACCTTGGCCTGCCGGATCTGGAGCCGGGCGGCGTTCTATCAGGCGAGTGGTGCGTACGGTTTCCGCGATCAGTTGCAGGACGGCATGGCGCTGGTCGCCGCACGCCCTGCCATGACGCGCGAACACCTGTTGCGCACCGCGGCGCGGCAGTTCGTCGAGGGCGATGTCCAGCACTGGTGGTTGCCACATTCCGGCCAAGGCGTGCGCACGCGCATTTCCGATGACAAGGCGTGGCTCGCCTATGCTGTGGCGCATTATGTCGGCGCATCCGGTGATGCCGCCGTGTTGGATGAAATCGTCCCGTTCCTGGAAGGACAGCGCCTGCAGGACGGTGAGCATGACGCGTTCTTCCATCCGACGGTGTCCGATGATGTCGGCACGCTGTTCGAGCATTGCGCGCGCGGCCTCGATGCCAGCCTTCACGTCGGCCTTCACGGGTTGCCGCTGATCGGCACCGGAGACTGGAACGATGGCATGAACCGTGTCGGCCAGCTTGGGCGAGGCGAAAGCGTGTGGCTGGGTTGGCTGCTTTATGCGACGCTCAACGCATTTGCATCGCTGGCCGACGCGCGCCATGACACGGCACGCGCCGCAAAATGGCGAATTTACGCTCGCGCGCTGCAGACGTCGATCGAACATGAGGCATGGGACGGTGACTGGTATCGGCGCGCCTGGTTCGATGACGGTACGCCGCTTGGATCGACCACGGATGACGAATGCCAGATCGACTCCATCTCGCAGTCCTGGGCGGTGATTTCGGGTGCGGGCAATCCTGAACGCGCGGCGCGCGCCATGGAGGAGGTCGAGCGAAAGCTGATCCGGCCGCGGGATCAAGTGGCGCTGCTGTTCACCCCGCCGTTCGACAAGACGCCGCTCGATCCCGGCTACATCAAGGGTTACCCGCCCGGCATCCGCGAAAACGGCGGCCAGTACACCCATGCCGCACTCTGGTCCGTTATGGCATTCGCAGCGCTCGGCCAGGGCGACAAGGCGATGGCGCTGTTCTCCCTGCTCAATCCCATCAACCACGCCCGCTCGCGCGCCGAGGCCCATCGCTACAAGGTGGAACCGTATGTCGTTGCGGCTGACGTCTATGCCACTCCGCCGCATGTCGGGCGGGGCGGTTGGACGTGGTACACCGGCTCAGGGGGTTGGATGCAACGCGCGGGCGTTGAGAGCATTCTGGGGCTGCGCCTGAGGGGTGATGTCCTGGAGATCTCCCCGTGCATTCCAAAGCACTGGCCTCGCTTCGAGGTGACGCTGCGCTATCGATCCGCACATTATGAGATTTCGGTCGAGAACCCCGACCGGGTCAGCCATGGCATCGCGTTGGCGCGGGCCGACGGGATCACGATCGTTGATCGGCCATTGCGCGTGAAGCTGGCGGATGACGGCATCATGCACCATGTCCGGCTCGATCTCGGGTAGTCTCGGGCCAGGAATCTTCCGCGCGAAAGCCGCCGCAGCCCATCGTGCGGGCGATCGTCGCGTAAGCCATCGCATTGAGGTCCGCCGCCGCACTATGGATTCTGGGTCAGGCCGGAAACGGCGGCGATCAGGATGCCGCCAAGAATCCAGCCCACCGCCCCCAGCACCGAGAACGCGAACATTTGCCACCCCTTCAACCTGATGCGCTCCGGGTCGTCGAAGAAGTCGGTGAACTCCTTGTTGATCTCGATGATCGGCAGCAGACGCGACAGGCTGGCGCCGAAGCACCAGATGAGGCCGCGATGTCCCATGCGAGCCGCTGGTACCATCAGCCACAACAACGCGGCTCCGGCGGCCGTGAAGCCGGCGATCCAGTACAGCACGCGAAAGGTATATCCACCGATTCCGAAACCGGCGACGTACTCCAAGGCCATGGCGGCGAACCACGGCCAGCCCTTCATTGCAGCGCGCTCGCGCACCCTGCCGAAGAAGCGGATCTCATTGGCAGCATCCCGATCGCCCATCGCGACAAATGCGTTGGCGAGTTGGGTATAGGGCGCCGGGCTGTACTGCGTATCGAGGCGCGCCCATGCGTCCCACCACGCCGCACCGCGCTTGCGCATCTGCACGGCGGTGCCGCTTGCAAAGCCGCCGAGGTGGCTGATTGTGAGGCCATCGAGTTGTAACGCCGGCCACTGCGGGTGAGAATAAAGCTGCCAAACCTCCTTCTCGTCGGCGAGACTGCCGATGTGTGCGTTTTGGAGGTTCAGGCTGCCTGAGTTGCGGCCCATATCGATCCAAGCGGTCAATCTGTCGCCACTCGTACCGAATTCAAGCTCACCGCCCACCGCGGCCCCCGACAGGTCGACATCGGTGAGCACGGCGCCGCGCAGATCGAGACCGTCGTCGATGCGCGCAAAGATCAGGCTGATACCACCAGGGAACGACGCAGGGTGCGCATTGTCCTCGGATCGCATGTACAGGCTCTGGCCAACCTGCATTTCGTCGCCTTTGAAGGTGCCGGTGACGGTGGCGCCGACCAAAGCCACCTGCCCGGCGACCTTCGCGCCGCGCAGGATCACGTCCTGGAAGCTGGCCTGGTGCTTGGCGTCGGAGTACATGTAGAGGTTGCCGGCTTGCAGGGCATCAGCGTTCAGCGTGCCGGTGACATTGGCGCCGACCAAGGTCACCTGTCCGGCGACCTTCGCGCCGACCAAGCGCACGTCTTGGAAGCTGGCCTGGTGCTTGTCGTCGGAGCGCATAAGGAGGTTGCCGGTTTGCAGGCCATCCGCGTCCAGTGTGTCGGTGACGCCGGCACCGATCAAGGACACCTGTCCGGCGACCTTCGCGCTGCGCAGGTCGACGCCCTGTCCAAACGTCGTGCCGTCAAGCAATAACAGGTCGCTTTCGCTGTTCAATGCATTGGCGTCGAATTGGTGGCGCACGAACGTTCCCGACAGCCCAATCAAGCTCTTGGTTCGCACGCGGAGCAGGGTGAAGCCGTCATCGATCCGACTGTTGCCAATTAAGATCTCTCGCACCAGTTCCGCGCTTTCCAGATCGAGGTCACCGACGATATGCGCGCCGACGACCAGCACCCCTTGGTGCGGCATCGCCTCCTTCCAGCGCGCGTCGGTCAGCACGTCGTGCAGGAAGTTCCCGCTAACCTGGCGACACGGATCGAGCCAATGCGGTTCGGCTTTGTCGTCCTTGCTCGGATCAAGGTTCCGATCCGCGCACCTGTCGTCCAGGGAGGCAATCTCGCCAGCCTTCAGCCGGTCCCACACCCACTTCTCGGTCTTGCTCCACCGCGTCCCATAGTCGCTGGCCGGCGGTGCAACCCTATCCGGTCGCGCATTCGCCCAACCGCCGGCACAGCACAGCAGCAGCGCGAGCACCGTCGCGCTCCATCGTCGTCGGACGGCGCTCGGTGCCATGGCTGCCACCCCCCGCTTGCCGCGAGCATCCAGGTGCAGCCTACGGCATCGCTTCTCCCGAGCAACGCCTAAATCGTCGCCCAGAACGGCTGCGTCAGGCGGGAATCAGGTTCGGGTCGGCCGCAACGGCAATCCCGGGGTGGCCGGTCAGCGGCTCGGGATAGCCGGCGCGTTCCAGCATCTTCGGGAGCCTGGTCCGCGTGATGCGGAGTGTTCCGTTCCACGGTTCCAGCACTACGGATTTTGTGTCAGCCCGGAAACGGCGGCGATCAAAATGCCGCCGAGTACCCAGCCGACCGCCCCCAGCACCGAGAACGCGACTGCCTGCCAGCCATTCAGCCTGGTGCGCTCCGGGTCGTCGAAGAAATCGGTGAACTCCTTGTTGATCTCGATGATCGGCAACAGACGCGATAGGCTGGCGCCAAGGCACCAGATAGGCCCGCGGTGCTGCGTGCGCGCCGCCGGTACCGTGAGCCACAGCAACGCGGCGCCGGCGGTCGTGAAGCCGGCGATCCAGTACAGCACGCGAAAGGTATAGCCACCGATTCCGAAGCCGGCGACGTACTCCAGGGCCGTGGCGGCGAACCACGACCAACCGGTCATGGCTTCACGCTCGCGCACCCGGCCGAGGAAGCGGATCTCGTTGGCATCATCGCGGTCGCCCATTGCAACGAACGCGTTGGCGATCTGGGTATAGGGCGCCGGGCTGAACTGCGGATCGAGCCGTGCCCAGGCGTCCCACCACGCCATGCCGCGGTCGCGCATTTGCACGGCGGTGCCGCTCTTGAAGCCGCCGAGGTGGCTGATCGCGATGCCGTCAAGCTGGAGCGCTGGTCGTGGCGACTTGCCATCAACCTGCCAAACGGTCTGCTCGTCAGCGAGACTGCCGATTTGCGTGTCGCGCAGGACCAGGCCGGCCGGCTGTTCCTTCGCGTCGATCCAGGTAGTCACCCTGCCGCCGGACGAACCGAGCCGGAATTCGCCGTCCGCCGCTGCCCCGGATAGATCGACAACGGTCAGCGCAGCACCCCGCAGATCGAGATTGCCGGCGATGTGCGCAAAGGTCAGGTCAATCTCGCCAGTGAACGACGTGGGATGCGCCTTGTCGTCCTGTCGCATATACAGGCTCTGTCCAACCTGCATTTCGTCGCCTACGAAGGTGCCGGTGACGCTGGCGCCGATCATGTCAACCTGTCCGGCGACCTTCGCGCCCCGCAGGATCACCTTCTGGAAGCTGGCCTGGTGCTTGTCGTCGGAGTACATATAGAGGTTGCCGGTTTGCAGAGCGTCAGCGTCCAGCATGCCGGCGACGCTGGCGCCGACCAAGGACACCTGTCCGGCGACCTTCGCGTTGTGCAGGATCACCTCGTGGTAGTTGGCTTGGTGCTTGTCGTCGGAGGACATAAGGAGGTCGCCGGCTTGCAGGGCGTCAGCGTTCAGCGTGCCGGCGACACTGGCGCCGATCATGGCAACCTGTCCGGCGACCCTTGCGCCGCGCAGGATCACCGTCTGGAAGCTGGCCTGGTGCATGTCGTCGGAGCCCATGAGGAGATCGCCGGCTCGCAGGGCGTCACCGTTTAGCGTGCCGGTAACGCTGGCGCCGACCAGGGACACCTGTCCGGCGACCTTCGCGCTGCCCAGGTTGACGCCCTGCCCAAACGTCGTGCCGTCACGCGATAACAGATCGCTATCGCTGTTCAATGAATTGGCGTCGAATTCGTCGCGCACAAAGGTTCCCGACAGTCCAATCGCGGTCTAGGTTCGCGCGTGGAGCAGGATGACACCGCCATCGATCCGGCTGTCGATCATCCAGACCTGTCGCACCAGCTCAGCGCTTTCCAGATCGAGGTCACCGACGATATGTGCGCCGGAGACCAGGACCCCTTGGTGGGGGATCGCCTCATTCCAACGCGCGTCGGCCAGCACGTTGTGCAGGAAGCCAGCGGTAACCTGGCGGCACGGATCAAGCCAATGCGGCTCGGCTTTATCGTCCTTGCTCGGATCAAGGTTCTTGTCAGCGCATCTGTCGTCCAGGGACGCAATCTCGCCAGCCTTCAGCCGGTCCCACACCCACCTTTCGGTTTCGCTCCACCGCGTCCCGTAGTCGCTGGCCGGCCGGTCAATCCGCGCCGGTTGTGCATCCGCCCAACCGCCGGCACAGCACAGCAGCAGCGTGAGCACCGTTGCGCTCCATCGTCGTCGGACGGCGCTCGGCGCCATGGCTGCTATCTCCCGCTTGCCGCGAGCATCGGCCTCAGGCCACGCGGTCGCCCCGCTTGATCTCCATCGTGCGATTGTCGACCGCGGGAAGCATCTGCGACGGGTCGCGGGTGACGACGACGTCGATCACCGTCGGGCGGTCGCGTTCTTCTATGCCTTGCCGGAGTGCCGGCGATAACGCCTCGGGGTCTTCGACGCGAATGCCGCCGCAACCCATGGTGCGGGCGATCGCCGCGTAGTCCATTTCGTTGAGGTCGGCCGACTGGTAGCGCCCGCCCATCATCGCGTGCTGCAACGCCTTGACATAGCCCGAGGCGGCATTGTTGACGACGATCACCGTGAGACCGCAACCGGTGCGGCGTGCTGTCTCGAGTTCGCCGAGCGTCATGTTGAAGCCGCCGTCGCCGCTGATCGCGACGACCGGCCGGTCGGGTGCCGCGAGCGCAGCCCCCATGCCACCCGGCAGCCCGTAGCCGATCGAAGCAAAGCCGCGATCCGGAATGAAACTCCGTCCTGCACTCTTGGTGTCGTAGAGCAGCCCGGTCCAATGCCCGGCGAACCCGCCATCGGCAACCAGGATCGCATCCGCCGGCAGGGTCTTGTTCAGCTCACGGCAGAGACGCGCCATATGCACGGGCCGATCGCGCGAATTGAGCCGCGGGGCGGCATCGTCTTCCCAGGCCTGCATGCGCGGCGCGAGTTCGGCGACATAGTCGGCGCGTGCTGTGCGGGCAGCCGTGGCGCTGTCCGTTAGCGCCTCGGTGATGTCTTCGAGCCCGGCGCGCGCGTCGCCCCAGAGCGCGATCTCGGCGGGGATGCAGCGGCCGATCTCTTCGGCGACGATGTCGAGATGAATCACCGGGATGTGGGCCGGCGGCAATGCGAAGCGTTTGGTCGCGATCTCGCCCAACTTGCAACCGACGACGATCAGGCAATCCGACGCCTCGATCAGGTCGTTGGCGATGCGCGAATAGCGGCCGAACAAACCGACCGACAGCTTGTTCGTGCAGGCGATGCCGCCCTTGCCGGTCATCGTGTGCGCGACCGGGATCGACTGCGCTTCGGCGAAGCGGGTCAGCGCGCTCCAGGCTTCGGACAGGTGGATGCCGCCGCCGGTCAACAGCAGCGGCCGTTTGGCTTTGGCGATCAGCTTCGCGGCGCGCTCGATATCGGCACGGTCGGGGCGGATGCGTCGGGCTGGCGCCTTCAGCGTCGCTTCGTCGATCACGAATGATTCGGGCGCAAAATCGTGGGTGCCGTGGGCGACGTCTTCCGGCACGTCGAGCAGCACCGGGCCTGGCCGTCCCGAGGTCGCAACCGCGAAGGCGCGCCGCACCAGTTCAGGGATGCGGGCGGTCATCTCGACACGGATCAGTTCTTTCACCGCGGGTCGGAGGATTTCGACCTGGCGGCTTTCCTGGGTCATGTTCTTCCAGGAATGCATGCGATTGGTGTCGCCGGTGATGGCGACGATGGGAATGCCGCCGTTCAGTGATTCGACGAGACCGGTGACGAGATTGGTCGCGCCTGGGCCGAGGGTGCCGTCGCAAATGCCGGGGCGGTTGGTGACCCTTGCATAGGCGTCGGCGGCGAAGGCGCCGCAGCGCTCGTCGTTGATCAGGTGGTGGTTCAGGCCGACGAGACCGACCGCGTCGTAGAACGGCAGTAGTTGAAACCCGCCCATGCCGAACATCGGCCCGGCACCCGACAGCCGCAGCATTTCAGCCAGCGCGCGCCCGCCGGTCATCGTGCCGGACGGGCGATTGTGCAGCGTGGGGCTCATGGTTCGCTCCTTATGCGGCGAGGGCACGACGCAGCCCGGCGACGAATTCGCGGGCGGTGATGCCTTCGCGAAGGCCCAGTGCCGTGGCGCGGGCATTGACGCGGCTGATGATGCCGTCTTCGTAGGTTGAGCGCGCGTCGCCGATGCGGGCGCTGGCTGCCGAGACTGTCGCGGCGGCGATGCCGCGTGCGTCGAGCGCCGGCAAGCGCGAGGTGCCGGCTGCGTCTTTGCCGATGCCGGCGTCGTTGTAGAGGGCTCCGAGTACGTCGTACTTGAGCGCGGTTTCCGGCCGGCCGCCGAGCAGCCCGCCATGCGAGCCGGTGACGACGATGGAGGCTTTGTGGTCGGGCAGGACAAGCGAGGCGGAGTTGAGTGCCCAGACCTGTGGGGGTTCTGAGATGAGCAGGAACGCGGCTTCCAGTGCTTCCGGCGGGGCGTGGCGCGACGGTCGTGCCTGTTGCAGCGCGGCGGCGGCGGCGCGGCACGATTGACCGGTGGTGACGCCGAGCGACGCGGCCAGTGCGTTGGCATGGGTGATGACGCCGCTGGCCATCATGTCGGCGCCGTCGCCAATGCGTGCCGTAATGTGGCCGACGGTCGCACCGGCAATGCCGTATTGCTGGAGGTAGTCGAGCCCGGCGATCCCGGCGCGGTCACGGCCGACGCCGGCGTCGTTGAAGATCGCTGCGGCGGCATGGAGTTTTGCCGCGAGGTAGGCGGCATAGATGCCACCGTGCGAGGCGTTGACGACGACAGCGCCGGCGGCTTCAGGCCCTACGCGGGTGATGCTGTCGGCAATGACGATTGGAGCGGGCATCGATGCGGCCTCGCGCGTGGCGACGGTGATCCATCATGCCGACACCGGTGGTTGGCGACAATGGACGCGGCGGTGGCCCGAACTGGAGGGGTGTATGGCGTGGTTGCCACGCGGCAATCTTGATAGTGGTGCGGTAGTGGACCGAGATTGCCGCGTCGCTACGCTCCTTGCAATGACAGGTCGACCTATCGACCGGACCAGTTGTAGACCTTCTCGAGTGTGCCTCCCATGAGCTTTGCCCTGTCGCTGTCGGACAGACGCGCGGTTTCGCGGAATGGGCGAACGCCCTGCTCGTACGTCAGCATGCCGCTCGTTCGCGTCCAGTCCGTTCCCCACATGCAACGCTCGATACCGAATGCGTCGATGATCCTGAGAACCGGATCCCAGATGTCATTGTAGGGGAAGGGTGTGCGCGAAAGCGTGCAGGCGCCGCTGATCTTGACCCGAACGTTGGGAAAGGCGGCCAGCGCGAGCAGCTTTGGAAGATCGGCCCACGGTTCGGCCGGAGGCGGCGGTTGGTTGGGCTGCAGCAGACCGAGATGGTCGATGACAATAACGGTGTCAGGGTTGCGCCGCACAAGCTCCGCGCCATGGTCAAGACGTCCCCAGCAGAGGAAATTCACCGGCAATCCGTGTTTGCCGGCGGCGGCGAACGCCCGATTGACGCGCGGGTCTGCGGGATCGGATGGCAGTTCGTCTCTGAGCATGATGCGAACGCCGACGGCTCCCTTGGTCTTGGCCCACTCCGACGCGACTTCATCGACCGCGGGATCGGTTACATCGATCGGCTTCACGACACGAAACCGATCCGGCCAGGTGCGATAGACCTCGAGAGCGTAGCCTGGGTCGTAGCGGTAGAGGTTGAATGTGGAGACGATGATCGCTGCGTCGACGCCGACCGCATCCATCGCGGCCACCATCTCCTCGCCGCTGGCGGATTGAGGTCCGTGCAGTTGCCCGGCCCAAGGGCGCGCAGAATGGTTGCGTTCGTAAGCATGGACCTGGACGTCGATGATCGGCATGGCGTTCTCCCTCGATGTTGGACGCAGCTTCAGGCGACCAGTGCATGGGCCAGGAACGGCAGGCTTTCGTCCATGCGGTAATCGACACTGCTGTGGTTGTCGGGAAATTCCTCGTAGCGGTGTGCGATGCCCAGGTCGTTCAAGCGTCGCACAAGCCGGCGTGCGCCATAGAGCAGGTTGAACTGATCCTTGGCGCCGCAATCGATATACAGCGCCTTGAGGGTTCGCAGATTGTCCCCGAGCGTTTCGACCGCGACGACGGGGTCATGACGCAACCAGTTTGCCCACCTCTTCGCGATGAGTTCGCAGGTGTCGAAGGTGACCGGGAGGCGCATGCCGAGAAACTCGCTCGGATCGGGGTCGTAACTGGCAGCCATGGCCAGCACGTTCATCGCGGTGAAGATGCCGTCTGGCCGCTTCCTGGCTTCCTCCAGCCGGCGCCACCACCGCTCGATCGAATTGTCGACATCCGAAAGCGCGCGCAATGTGGCCGGCATGTCAGGCAGGTAGCACAGTTCGAAGCCCATATCGCCCGAGTGGCACGCCGCGGCGGCCCAGACATCCGAGTGCCGTAGTGCATGCATGATGGCGCCATAGCCGCCTGAGCTCTTGCCGAACACACCGCGACGCCCGGCGCCACCGCAGGCAAAGCGCTGTTCGATCGCCGGCAGCATCTCGGCTGTGAGGAAGTCTTCCCACGGTCCGGTTGCGGCCGAGTTGACATACTGGTTGCCGCCGATCCGGGTGAAGCAATCGGGAAATGCGACCACGACCGGCGGCATGCGCTGCTCGCCGATCAGACGATCGAGACGCTCCGGCATGTTTTCCGAGAAGCCCGACCAGTTGGTGTGCGACAGGCCGCTGCTGGTGATGCCGACAAGGTCGACCAGCAGGGGCAGGTTGTGGCCGTGGTGGCCGGCCGGAATGTAGATGTCGACGGCACGTGCCGTCGGGTCGCCAAGGATATTGGCCTTGAGGACCCGGCTGTCGACGACGATCCGCGTGACAGAGCCCGATGGGCCGAAGAACTTGCGCATGGTGCCTCCCGTTGGCGGGGGCGGATCATAGCAAGTTAGCGGCTGGCGTAACCGGGCCGGATAGACCCCGCAGTACTGAGCATTGACGAGGGCGCGCGCTGGGAATGCGCGATTCCCGCTCTCACGCCGCCTCGGCGCGCCCCCGTCCGGCAAGCACCTCGCGCACCCCCGCAATAATCCGACTGCGGTCCGGGAACACTGCGTTCTCCAGTACGGGGCTGTACGGTATCGGCACCTGCAAGGCGCAAACCCGCTTCACCGGCGCCTTCAGCCGCGCGAACGTCGCGGCATCCTCCGTCACCACCGCGGCGACCTCCGCAGAGAACCCCGCCGTCGGCCCCGCCTCGTCGGCGACCACCAGCCGCCCCGTCTTCCGCACCGAGCGCCGGATCGTCTCCGCATCCAGCGGCACCAGCGTGCGCGGATCGACCACCTCCACCGAGATCCCCTCCGCCGCCAGCGTCTCCGCCGCCGCCAACGCCTCGTGCACCAGCCAGGCCAGCGCCACCACCGTGACGTCGCTGCCCTCGCGCTTCACATCGGCAACACCAAGCGGGATGGTGTAGTCGCCCTCCGGCACCTCTCCCTTGCGCCCCATCAGCCGGCCCGACTCAAATGAGATCACCGGGTTGTTGTCACGGATCGCGGTCTTCAGCAGCCCCTTCATGTCGTAGGGCGTGGACGGCAGGAACATCTTCAACCCGGCGACATTCATGAACATCGAATAGGGCGACTGCGAGTGCTGCGCCGCGACCTGGCCGCCGCCGCCGACGGACGCGCGAAACAAAATCGGAAAGGTCACCTGGCCGCCGAACATGTAGTGGATCTTCGCCGCCTGATTGACGATCTGGTCCATCGCGACAAAGCAGAACGTCACCTGCCGCCAGTCGACGATCGGGCGGAAGCCGGAGCCGGCCGCGCCGATCCCCATGCCGGTCAGCGCCGCTTCGGTGATCGGCGTCGCTCTGATGCGCGTCGGGCCGAACTCCTTCAGCAGCGGCGGCAGCGCGTCGGTCGACATGTAGAAGATCTTCGGGTCGCGCCGCATCTCCTCGGCGATCGCTTCGAGTGCGGCCTCGTTGTAGGTCAGCGCACGCATTGTCCGGTCCTCGCATCACGCCGCAAATACATCGTCGGTCGCCTGTTCGGGCAGCGGGAAGGGGCTTGCTTCGGCGAAGGCGACGGCCGCCTCGAGTGCAGCCATGATGTCGCGCTCGATGCCCTGCAGCCCGGCGTCGTCGAGGTCGCCCTGGTCCCGCATCTGCCGCTCGAGCAGCACGATCGGATCCTTCTGCTTCCACGACTCGATCTCGCCCTTGTCGCGGGGATCGGGCTGGCCCTTGCGCTCCGTGTGGGCTCGCTGACGGTAGGTCTTGCACTCGATCAGCGTCGGGCCGTCGCCGGATCGCGCGCGCTCCACGGCGCGGATTGCGGCCTGATGGACCGCGACGATGTCGTTGCCATCAACCACGATGCCGGGAATGCCGTAGCCTGCCGCGCGCGCCGCAACGTCGCTCAACGCGTGTGTGGCTGCGGCCGATGTCTGCGCCGCGTACATGTTGTTCTCGCACACGTAGAGCATCGGCAGCTTCCAGGTCGCCGCGATGTTGAGGCACTCGTGGAACGGTCCCGCGTTCGATGCGCCGTCGCCGAAGAAGGACACCGCGACGCCCTGCTTACCTTCCATCTGCGCCGCAAGGCCCGCGCCGGTGATGATCGAGATGCCGCCGGCGACGATGCCGTTGGCGCCGAGCATGCCGATGCCGAAATCGGCGATGTGCATGGATCCGCCTTTGCCCTTGCAGTAGCCGGTCTGGCGCCCGTAGAGCTCGGCCATCATGCGGTTGAGGTCGGCGCCCTTGGCGATGCAGTGGCCATGCCCGCGATGCGTCGAGATGATCCGGTCACGGCTGTCGAGCGCGGTACAGACGCCGACGGCGATCGCTTCCTCACCGATGTAGCAGTGCACGACGCCGTAGATCTTGCCGGCATTGTAGTCGGCCGAGGCTCGTTCCTCGAAGCGGCGGATGGTGAGCATCTGGCGCAGCATTTCACGCTGCTTGTCGGGCGGCAGGTTCGGCGAGAGGCTCATGGACATGGCGCGATCCTCCTGGGCCGGTCAGAGACCGCCATGATGGGCGCGGGAGCGAAGGCTGGCAACCGGAGATACCAAAAGCAAGCACTTCTTTTTTGCAAAAAAGAAGCAAAGAACTCTTACTCTTTTGCCCAGGTTGTTGACCAACGCAGGCCGCATGATTGAAAGTTTTTTGCTTCTTTTTTTCAAAAAAGAACACGATTTCTTTGCGGTCGCACGGTGCACCGTGACGCCCGTCAAACCTCGATGATATTACTTCCATAGCGCCGTCGCGCCGCCGAGCATGGGATGCCGCCAAGGAGAATGGAATGAGCGAAGAATCGTCACAGCCTCAGGGCCCTGACCTCACGCAGGGCGTCGCGATGAACGCGCTGGCCGATGGTACGATGCTGGCGGGGCATGTCGGAGACGAAGCCGTCCTGCTCGTGCGGCGTGGCGCCGATCTGCTGGCGGTGGCGGCAACGTGCAGCCATTATGGCGGGCCGCTCGTCGAAGGCCTGCTGATCGGCGACACGGTGCGCTGTCCCTGGCATCATGCCTGCTTCAGTCTGCGCACCGGCGCAGCGGTACGTCCGCCGGCGCTGAACGGCCTGAAACGCTGGCGTGTCGAGCAGCGTGGCGGCATGGCGTTGGTGCGCGAGGAACTGCCCGCGCCGAAGTCACAGTCAGTCGCCGGCCTGCCGGCATCGGTGGTCATCGTCGGTGGCGGCGCCGCCGGCAACATGGCAGCCGAGACCCTGCGGCTGGAAGGCTACGCTGGGCCCATTACGCTTTTGAGCGCGGACGCGTCGCGGCCCTGCGATCGGCCCAATCTCTCGAAGGACTATCTCGCGGGGACCGCCGAGGCGGACTGGATCCCGCTGCGGCCGGCGGAGTTCTATGCGGAACGCGACATCGATCTCAGGCTCGCCATGCGTGCCGCAGCAATTGAACCAAACGCGCGCTTGGTGGTGCTGGCCGACGGCAGCCGGATCAGCTACGGCGCCCTTCTGCTTGCCACCGGGGCCGAGCCGATCAGGCTGGACGTCCCCGGAGCCTCCCTGCCGCACGTGCACGTGCTACGCACGCTGGCCGACTGCGATGCGCTGATCGCGCGCGCCGGTGCTGCTCGGCGCTGCGTGGTGATCGGTGCGAGCTTCATCGGCCTTGAAGTGGCGGCCGCGCTGCGAACGCGCGGCTTGGAGGTCCATGTGGTGGCGCCGGAGGCGCGTCCGATGGAACGGGTCATGGGTCCCGAAATCGGCGTCATGATACGCGCGATCCACGAATCGCATGGCGTGATCTTCCACCTCGGCGCGACCCTGGCTGCGATCGCCGAGAATTCCGTGACGCTTTCTACCGGCCAGAACCTCGATGCCGATCTGGTCCTCGCTGGCATCGGTGTGCGCCCCTCGATCGCACTCGCGCAGCAGGCAGGGCTCACCATCGATCGCGGCGTGGTGGTGGACGAATACCTGCGGACCAGCGTGCCAGAGATTTATGCCGCGGGGGACATTGCCCGCTGGCCGGATCGGCTGACCGGACAGAACATCCGTGTCGAACATTGGGTCGTTGCCGAGCGCCAGGGCCAGGTGGCCGCGCGCAACATGCTTGGCCGGCAGGAGCGCTTCGATGCGGTGCCTTTCTTCTGGAGCCAGCATTACGACATGACCATCAACTATGTCGGTCATGCGGAACAATGGGATCGCCTCGATATCGACGGCGACCCGGTCGCGCGCGACTGCGCGGTAAGCTTCTGGCACGGGGGGCGGAAACTCGCTGTTGCGACGGTCGGTCGGGACATGGCCGGCCTGAAGGCCGAGGTGGAATTGGAACAGGCGATGGGTGCGTGACGATGCATGCGGCTGGCGAGCCTGGCAAAGTCGTGGGCTATTGATGCGCATCGGCACGCACATCAGCCGCGGCCGATATAGGGCATCTTCGTTGCCATCACCGTCATGAACTGAACGTTCGCCTCGAGCGACATGCTGGCCATATAGGCAACCCCGCGCGCGACATCGTTCACGTGGATCCGTGCTTCCGCCTCGACCTTGCCGCTGGCCTGCAAACGGCCTCGTGCCGTGTCTTCGTTGCGCGTGGTCGCGGCGTTGCCGATGTCGATCTGGCCGCATGCGATGTCGTATTCGCGCCCATCGAGCGACAATGACCGGGTCAGTCCGGTCAGTGCATGCTTGGTCGCGGCGTAGGGGGTCGAATTCCGGCGGGGCACATGGGCCGAGACGGAGCCGTTGTTGATGATGCGGCCGCCGCGCGGTTGCTGGCTCTTCATCATGCGGAACGCATGCTGTGCGCACAGGAACGAGCCGGTCAGGTTGACCGCGACGACATTCGACCATTGCTCGAGCGTCAGATCCTCGATCGGAATGTTGCGGGTGCTGATGCCCGCGTTGTTGAACAGCAGATCGATCCGGCCGTAGGTCGACTTGACCGTATCGAACAGTGACGCGATTGCGGCTGGGTCGGAGACATCCGTTGGCACAACAAGCATGCGGGGCGGCGGCGCCTTGGCGAGCGCGGCGGTCTCTTCGAGCATTTCACGGCGACGCCCGGCGAGCACCACCGAAAACCCATCCGCGTACAGCGCAAGCGCGGTTGCCCGCCCGATGCCGCTGCCTGCCCCCGTGATCACCGCGATCCTTGCCGATGTCTGCATAGCCGGAAGCTCCCCGTGAATGGCCCATGTCGTGGGCATCCTCCGCGCCATGCGGCCGGAGAGCAACCATGTTCCGATGTGCGAGGACCCGCGGTACCGAGATGTTCAGGGGCTCCTCGCTGAGCACGCGATCGCCCTGTCCCAAGAGAGGCCCAGTCAGATCTTATCGAAGCCACCACCCGCTGCGATGAAGCCTCCGCTGATCCGAAGCGTTTCAATCGAGCCATGTTGCTCGATTGGAGCAACGCCAGCTCCATTGGTCTTGATGCCGCCGGCGATCTCGATCTCGCGCGCTGAGCCGCCGGGCTTGATGCTCAGACCGATGGCGGACAGGGTCATCACGACGCCTTTGACCAGAGACGCGCCGGTGCCGCCGAAGGTTTCGATGCCTCTGCGCACGACCAGTCGGCCGATCGGCTGGCTGATCTGAATGCCAACGGCGCCGTCGCCGTGGGTGATGACGCGATCGAACTCCGCCAGATTGACCGTTCCGGTGTAGACATTGAAGCCGCGCGCGCCCTGGCCGAAGGTCTCGATCGGCGCATTGACCTTCAATTCATGCACGATACCGAAATTCACGAAGCCGATACCACTTGGACCGTGCGATGTGATCTTTTCCTCGGCAATCCAGCGATCGACGATGCCCCAATTGTCGAGCACCATGTCATTGACACCATAGGTGACGACCGGCCCACGATTCCTGACCAGATCGACATGGGCGCCATAGACAGTGAAGACGCCACCGGTGATCTGGTCCGGCGTGCCTGGGGCGATCTTGCCATTGCTGTAGACTGCATCGGTTTCGAGACGCCGTACCAAAAGCTTGCCGCCCTTGTCACCAGCACCGCTGACGAAGATGCCGCTTCCCAGAACCGGTGCGCCATCGCGTCCGGCAGAGAGGCCGACCAGATCCGCGGTGACAACGACGTCGTCATCGGGCTGCATATTCCAGAGCGTGAAAGCGCCATGGAGAACATAGACCCCGTAACCATGCGGACGCTCCGTCTCGCCACGGGCGTCAGCCGCAACGATGTCCAGGCCGTTTACGTCGACATGTCCGCTCCGCACCTTGTCGCGCGCGAGAATCTGAACGCGGCCGGTCGTGGTCACACCGCGCAATTCGATCCGCCCCATGCTGGCGACGGATGTATCGTTGAAGATCGCGCGCCTGTCAGGGGCGGCGTGAAGCCGAATATTGTGGATCCGATTGTCCGACGAAATTTGCAAGCCGTCGCTCCCGTCGGCGAATCTGATGGAAGACCGTTCATCTTCGCCCCGCAGTGACTGGCCGGGGGACAGGCGGATGGACGGCGCATCGGCCAGGTCGCCGCGGACGACAATTTGTGGGCTGCTCGCATCCTTGGCTGCGGCAACCAACTGCTCGACCGTAGTAGCCACCTTTGTGCCGTATGTTGCTTCGGAAGCGCTCATCCAACGACCTCCCACAGCATCCATGTAGTTTCGGCAGGTTACCTCATTTGAGGGACAAGACGATGATCTGCCGATGATTGCGCGGTTACGCGCCACGGAGACGGCGTGGACTATCCAGGGACATCCGCACCATGCTGCCACGCCCGTGCAGTCCATCGCCTGGACTGTGCATATGTCCAGTGCGCAAGTCCAGGTTGACGCCGGTCACGCCAATGCCTGGCGGCGTCCGGCTCCCGCGCCTGGCTAGCTGACAGGCACGACCAGTGCTTCGGCGCGGCGGCGGATATCGTCCGGCCAGCGCGCGGGCCGGCGCGCGTCGAGATCGAGATTGACGCCGAACTGGCTGAGCCGCGCGATCTCGGAGCCGGTCCGCGGGTTTGTCATGCGATGGATCATGCGCAGCGATGAATTGCCCAGATGACCGATGCCGGTTTCGACCAGATAGGGCGCATCGAGCTGCAACGCGCCGGACAACCGCAAGCCAAGCTCGAAGGTCGAAAACCCACGGCGCAGCCGTTGCATCAAGTCTGCGTCCATGCCGATCGCAGCGCCAAGCTGAGCGGACGCGTTGGAAAAGCGATGCACGATCGCGCCCAGCGCGAAATGCCCGGCGGCGTCCACGTCGTCAGGCTTGACCCGCCCGCGCGCGGTGGGGATGAAACCGGCGGTCGAGGTCGGCTCGGGCCGCGCTTCGGCAGCCGGACCGTTCCAGTCCGCGAGCCGCGCTTCGATCGCACCGCGCCGTTGCGGCGTCAGGGGCGTGGCGGACAGGTCCCAGTGTTCGTCGAACCAGGTCACTACCTCGCCGCTGGCCGAATTGACGAAGCGATGGCCAAGGCGCAACTGGTTATCGACACTGAGCGCCGCGCTTTCGACATGAAAACTGCTGCCGGCGCGCAGTTCCTGCACGAAGCGGGCATCGAGCCGGCGTGGCAGATCGCCGCGGCGCGGCAGATCGCCGAGGGCAAGGTCTTCGGCGAGATTCGCTGCGGCCTCTTCCACCCGATCGAAGTAATAGGCGATGGTGAAATGCTCGGTGACGTCGCATTGCCAGGGTGGCACCGCGCCGCGATGTGTCTCGGTCCAATTGGTCATCAGCTTGTTGCTCTCACGCTGTGGTTGGCTACGGACGGGTCGCGCCGGGGAGACGGACGCATGGCCCGCCCTATATGCGAAATATCGGATATAGTCAGGTGATACGCGCCGACCAGGGAAGCACCAGTCCATGAAAATCATCAGAGTGTCTGCCATTCCAATGTCCGCACCGGTTCCGGAGGAGAAGCGTCACCGCACCGACCTCGGAACGAAGGTGAAGAGCGACGCGACACTGATACGGGTCGAGACCGACAGCGGGATCATCGGCATAGGTGCGGCGCTGGGAACGCCGCCGATCGTTGCGGCCATCGTCGATCACGAGCTTGCGCCGGAATGCATTGGCGAGGACCCGATGTTCTCCGAACATATCTACGAGAAGATGTACAACGGCTCACGCAGCAAGCCGGCGCTGGAGCGTGGCGTGACACAGGCCGATGAAAGCCGGCGCCGGGGCGTCATCATGGAAGCGATTGCCGGCGTCGATATCGCGGTGTGGGACGCAAAGGCGCAGGCGCTCGGCATTCCGCTCTACCAGGCGCTTGGCGCAGTGCGCAGTTCGGTACGAGGTTATGCCAGTGGTGGCTGGGCGCCGGGCGACGAGGCCGAGGCGGAACTTGCAGGCTACGCGGCCAAGGGCTTCACCGCCGCCAAGATGCGCGTGGTCGGCCGCGACGGATTCTCGATCGCCAATTGCGTGCGCCGGGTGAAGGCCGCCCGCCGCGGGCTTGGCCCGAACGTCGAGCTGATGATCGACGCGCACGGTTCACTCGAGGTCGCGACCGCCATCAGGCTTGCGCGCGAGCTTGAGCCCTACGACATCGCCTGGTTCGAGGAGCCGGTGTCGCCGGACGACCACGCCGGTCAGGCGGAGGTGCGGCGTTCGACGATCATCCCCATTGCCTCGGGAGAGCGCGAGTTCACGCGGTTCGACTTCCAGGATCTGCTGGAGCGGCGCGCGCTGGATATCGCCCAGCCGGACGTGGCCCGCGCCGGCGGCATGACGGAGATCCGGCGCATTGCGGCACTGACCTCGGCGCACGGTGTGCGTCTCGCACCGCACGCCTGGGGCAGTGGGGTGCTGTTCGCGGCGAGCATCCACGTGGCGATGGCGGCCGCCAACTGCCACATCCTCGAAGTTACCCAAGGCTACATGCCGATGATGTGGGACCTGTTCAACGAGCCGTTCGACATTCGCCCGGACGGCACGGTGCATGCGCCGGACCGGCCGGGGCTTGGGTTTGCGCTGCGCGCGGATGCGCTGGAGCGATTCCGGTATGTCGATGGGCCTGAGTATGAGTTCTAGGGGACGAAATTTGACGCTTGGTGCCCGATAGGGGCGTCCCTCCGCGCCTGCGGCGAGTTGTCCGCACCAAAGCGGCAGCTGCCCGAACCGCGACTACAGCCGGGTTCGGCCCATCAGGGACGTTCCCTCGAAGTGTCAGCCGATAGATGCTCAGACCACTATCGAGGGGCTGGGAGGGGGCGGGAGCGTTCCGGTCATATCTTCCGGACACAACGATTTGTTGAGGGAGAATGGGGGATCGGAGTGTGCAACGGGCTGTAATCTCCGCACCCTGGCGGTCTTTTTGGTAATACCTTTCAGAAATCGCAACCCCTTGAAAACGCTGGGCCGAGGCGAGTATCTGAAAGTCTTGAATTTCGGAAATGCGCCTGGCGTCGTTGGCACGAACCGCGGCACGATGCATCGATGGTTCGCGATGCACGTTTGGCGTGAGACACGTCCTTTGATTTGGTTTGGCCTGCCACGATGCTCAGGCAGGGAGCTTGGCCGTCAATTCGATCCCAAGCGCCTTCATGACCGCAATGGTGGTTTTCAAAGTCGGATTGCCATTCCCACTGAATGACCGATAGAGTTGCTCGCGGGACAGGCCGGTCTGTCTGGCGATCTGTGCCATACCCTTGGCACGCGCCACGACGCCAAGCGCATGCGCGATATAACCCGAGTCGCCCGATGCGAACGCCTCCACCATGAAGGTCGCGATCGCCGCGTCGGAGTTCAGGTCTTCAGCCGGATCATACGTCGTGAGTTTTTTCGTCATTTCAGTCGATCCATTCCTCGACCAGCCGTCTTGCCGTCTTGATATCTCTTGTCTGGGTGCTCTTGTTTCCACCACAGAGCAGAATGACCACCGTGTTGCCCAGTTGGTGAAAATAGATGCGGTAGCCGGGGCCATAGTGGATGCGCAATTCGCTGATCCCCTCTCCGACTGGCCTTGCGTCGCCCGCATGCCCGTAGGTAAGACGGTCCAGGCGGGATGCGATCATCGCCCGTGCTCGCTCGTCCTTGAGCGTTGTGCGCCATTTGCGAAATAGCTCCGTCTGCTTCAGTTCGAGAGCATGCGCCGATGTAGTCTATAGACTACGTTTGTCAAAGGCCATTCAGCCGGGGCATTCAGCCAGGAACACCGTGAGGCGATCGAACGCCTACTCGATCCGCCGGCATCCCGCGGGCAAGAAGAGCGGAACTCGCGGGGCACGCGGCCAAGGGCTTCGCCGCCGCCAAGATGCGCGTGGTCGGCCGCGATGGATTCTCGATCGCCAACTGCGTGCGCCGGGTGAAGGCCGCCCGCCGCGGGCTTGGCCCGAACGTCGAACTGATGATCGACGCGCACGGTTCACTCGAGGTCGCGACCGCCATCAGGCTTGCGCGCGAGCTTGAACCCTACGACATCGCCTGGTTCGAGGAGCCGGTGTCGCCGGACGATCACGCCGGCCAGGCGGAGGTGCGGCCGCCAACTGCCACATCCTCGAAGTTACCCAAGGCTACATGCCGATGATGTGGGACTTGTTCAACGAGCCGTTCGACATTCGCCCGGACGGGACGGTGCATGCGCCGGACCGGCCGGGGCTTGGGTTTGCGGTGCGGGCGGATGCGCTGGAGCGATTCCGGTATGTCGATGGGCCTGAGTATGAGTTCTAAAAGCGTTACGACAGCGGCCGTAAAGATAGCTGCTGCCGACAAGGTGGTTACTGAAGGCTGAGCGAGGACAGGGCGGCGCGGCGGGTCGCGGCTCACATTCGGCATTCGGCGCAAGCCGTGCGGCCGATTTGGGGCTGCGCAATTCAGCCCACTGCACCCGCGTCGGGGCAGCGCGGCGGTGACACCATCGGCGAGCAGTGCCAATCAGTTTGACCGCACTGGCAGACGCGACATCGACGAACCACATTGATACTAACGCCGCGCCCCGAGGGGCGTCGGAGCAAGGTGGCGTACGTCCGCCTGAATGGAAAATTCGATCATACTGAGAGATTTAATCGATTGGACAGATGAACGCGGGGGCGCTATCGCCCGCGCCACGGTCGAGCAACGCAGACCACGATTGGAGGCATCATGGACGCCGAAACCAAGTGCCCGATGGGCAACAAGGTCAGCACGGACGCCGTCGTCCGGAGCATGACGAACCAGCTTTGGTGGCCGAACCGGCTGGATCTGTCGATTCTTCACCAGAACTCGCCCCTGTCGGATCCCATGGGGAAGGGCTTCAACTACGCCGAGGCGTTCAAGAGCCTCGACCTCGGGGCCGTGAAACGGGACATCTTCGCGCTGATGACGGGCTCGCAGGACTGGTGGCCAGCCGACTACGGCCATTATGGTCCGCTGTTCATCCGGATGGCCTGGCACAGCGCGGGCACCTACCGCATCAGCGACGGCCGCGGGGGCGGGGGCGCCGGCACGCAGCGCTTTGCTCCGCTTAACAGCTGGCCCGACAATGCGAACCTCGACAAGGCGCGCCTGCTGCTCTGGCCGATCAAGCAGAAATACGGGCGGAAAATCTCCTGGGGCGACCTGATGATCCTGGCCGGGAACTGCGCCCTCGAATCGATGGGCTTCAGGACGGCCGGTTTCGCCGGCGGACGCGCGGACGTCTGGGAGCCGCCGGAGGATATTTACTGGGGCTCCGAGGGCAAGTGGCTGGCGGACGAGCGCTACAGCGGCGACCGGCAACTGGAGAATCCGCTCGCTGCCGTTCAGATGGGCCTGATCTATGTCAATCCGGAGGGGCCGAACGGCAAGCCGGATCCGCTCGCCGCGGCGCGCGACATTCGTGAGACATTCGCACGCATGGCGATGAACGACGAAGAGACCGTCGCGCTCATCGCCGGCGGTCACACGTTCGGCAAGACCCATGGCGCCGCCGACCCGGCGCGATATGTCGGGCCGGTACCCGAGGGAGCCGCCATCGAGCAACAAGGCCTCGGTTGGAAGAACAGCTTCGGCACCGGCGCCGGCGACGATGCGATCACCAGCGGGCTCGAGGGCGCGTGGACCAAGAACCCGGTGAGGTGGGACAACGGTTTCTTCGAGAATTTGTTCGGCTACGAGTGGGAGCTGACCAAGAGCCCTGCGGGCGCCTGGCAATGGAAGCCGGAGGATCCCGCGGCGGCGGGCACAGTGCCGGATGCGCACGATCCGTCAAAGCGGCACGCGCCGATGATGCTGACGACCGACCTCGCGCTGAGGATGGACCCGATCTACGAGCCGATTTCGCGGCGCTTCTACGAGAATCCGGATCAGTTGGCCGCGGCCTTTGCCGAGGCGTGGTACAAGCTGACGCACCGCGACATGGGCCCGTATTCCCGGTATCTTGGCCCGGAAGTGCCTGCCGAGCCGCGGTTGTGGCAGGACCCGGTTCCCGCTGTCGATCATGCACTGATCGACGACGCGGACAGCGCGGCGCTGAAGGCGAAGATCCTTGCCTCGGGGCTGTCGATCCCGCGGCTGGTCGCGACCGCCTGGGCTTCGGCCGCGACGTTCCGCGGCGGTGACAAGCGCGGCGGGGCCAACGGGGCGCGCATTCGCCTGGCGCCGCAGAAGAATTGGACGGTCAACGAACCGGCGGAGCTGGCCGTTGCGTTGGCGAAGCTGGAGAAGATACAGCAGGCGTTCAACGCCTCGCAGTTCGGCAGCAAGAAGGTTTCGCTCGCCGACCTGATCGTTCTGGGTGGCTGCGCGGCGGTCGAGCAGGCCGCGAAGCATGCCGGCCACACCGTGCAGGTGCCGTTCACCCCGGGCCGCACCGACGCGTCGCAGGAGCAGACCGATGTCGACTCCTTCGCCGTGCTCGAACCGAAGGTGGATGGGTTCCGCAACTACATGAGCGGCGAACACCACCGGTCGGCTGAGGAAATGCTGGTCGATCGTGCGCAGCTCCTGACGCTGACCGCCCCCGAGATGACGGTGCTCATCGGCGGGCTGCGTGTGCTGGGCGCGAACTTCGGTGGGTCCAAGCTCGGATTGTTCACCGGGCGGCCGGGGACGCTGACCAACGATTTCTTCGTGAACCTGCTCAAGACGAGTACGAGCATGAAGTGGGAAGCAGCCTCCGAAGGCGTGTTCGTGGCGCGCGATCGGGCGGCGGGCGAGACGAAGTGGGCCGGGACGCGGGTTGACCTGATCTTCGGATCGAACTCGCAGTTGCGGGCGCTGGCGGAAGCCTACGCGACTGACGATGCGGCGGGGGCGTTCGTGGATGCGTTCGTCGCGGCATGGGGCAAGGTGATGAACCTCGACCGGTTCGATCTCGCCTGATTGGCGGGCAGTTCCCCGGCGGGTAGCGTCGGGGAACTGCGGCGCTATGTCCAGGGCCGTGGGGCGAAGCGCACCAGGCAACCGCGCGTCGTGCTGACGCGGCGGCGGACGACTCAGGATGGCGGGGCGACCCGTGTGCTGGCCCCGTGCGTCAGGCTTCGATGATTTGAGCCTTGGGTTCAGGGCGGGCCGGTGCCGGGCGCCAGCGCGGATCGCTGGTACGGTTCCGGGCGTGCGGGATGCTCGGTGGCGGGCGGATCGATCGGACTCATGAGCCGCTGGCAAATGTCCTTGATCAGCGTGGCGAGGTTGCCGCCGTTGCCGATGATGGCCAGGGCGATTTCGTCCCACAGCGGGTTGCTCGGCACGATCCCGATGTCGCGACAGATGTCAGCGATGACGGCGCCGACCGGGCGGCGGCGGACCTGGGCCGCGATGTCGGCGGGCGTGGGCAGGCGGGCGATATTTGCATCGGCTGCGCTGGCGCCTGGGTCCACGGGTGGGGCGACGCGCGGTTCGCGGCGGGATGGGGCGGTGCGGCTGGCCGGAGCGGCGTCGTGGCGGTCGGGGCGACCGGCGAGCCTGGCTTCGAGCTCGGCCGCGCGCAGCAGGCCGCGGCTGATGCATGCGAGGATCTTCGCGATGTCGAGGGTGCCGAAGTTGCGGGTGACGTCGGCGAGGCTGGTGTCCGCGGTGCGCTTTTGCAGCGTGGCGGCGAGGTGTCTGCCGTAATCGATCAGGGTGCGGACGAGGCTGAGGAGGTAGCTGGTGCTGGTGGGCCCATTGGCACCGGGGGCCGGCCGATCCTGGTGGGTATCGGGGCCGGTGGCTTGGGCTGTGGCGGGGGGCTGGGCGGTCACGAACGAAATACGAACATATTTGGCGAGGCCGCGTCAAGGAAAATATTCCTGAAGGGTTGTGTGCCGGGCGCGCTCCTGGGGACACGGATTGCGGTTCCATGATTCTCGGAGTCCGCCATTTTGGCGCCGAGACGGCTCAGTGCGACCCTTCTCGGGCTCTCAGGTCAGGCGACCGCATTGCAGGTCATGATCGGTAGGGGAACGGCTGGACTGCAGAGTCCGCCGGCGACAGCAGGCGTTCGAGGTCGGAAGTCGTCGAGGGCGGCAAGCGGCCCGGCGCGGACCCGCAACATTTCGCGCCGGTGCAACGAAAGATCGTGCGATGCCAAAGCGGGCCAGGCTATTCGGTGGCTGGCTGCTGCGGTGGCCGTGCTCAGCGAGCGCTCAGCAGACCACCGACATCCGCCGGGTATCCGGCCGAAGCAAACTGCCGCGTCTTTGCATCGAAGTAGGCGCGCACCCAGCCGAACCTGTCGCCATCCTGCGGCAGCCCTACCTTGCCGGCAATCGATGCGAGGCTGATGGTTCGACCGCCCGCTCCCCAGTTCCCCTCGGTCACCTCGTCGATGACGACCAGAACACTGGCCCCAGAGTTCCCTTCGCCACCCATGACTTCGACGATCGCGCTGTTGACGGCCGCGTGGACGTCGCTCTTGTGCGGCGCATTCATGTAGCCCTCGGGCACGGTCACATGCACCAGAAACTTGCCAGGCGATGCGACAAACCGGTCATCCGTTCGACCGCCAATCCACCAATCGTCCTGCTTGACCGGCGTAAACAGCACCCAGGCGAAGGCCCGTCCGCCCGCCGTGTCGGCCCCACCTTCCATCGCAATCAGAACGTCGGTGAGACGCTGAGCCAGAGCCGCCTTCCGATCGCCATCGAGCGCGGCCTCGGGATACTGCACTTGCATGATGGGCATTGATCGTCTCCTCAGCCGGAGGGAGGGATCGAACCAGCCGAATCCCTCCCTCGTCACGGCGTCACTGCATGATGGTTTCGACAAACAGCACGTCGGTGTCGCCGCGGCCGGTTTCGCAGACGATCTCGTCCACGCCCCAGACACCCTTGCTGTCCCGCCGCTTGAGCGTGGTGCCGTCGCAGCGCAGCGTGCCGTCGAGCACGAACGCATAGACACCATGTCCCGCGGAGCGAGGCCGGTAGCGGAACGTGCCGGGCGCATCGCTCATCAGCCGCGACACCCTGGCGTCCTGCGCTATCGGCACCGCGCCCGTCGCATCACCAATCAGCGGGGTGATGCGGTTCATCCCGGCGGCGGCATCGAAGTGGCCGCGCGTGTAGGATGGCGGCAGCAGGAGGTGGTCCGGCAGCACCCAGAGATAGATCGCCCGCATCGGCTCCGCATAGCGGTTGAGCTCCTCATGCAGCCCGCCGGAACCGGCGGAGAACGCGTAGTAGTCGCCCGGCCCCAGATCATCGAGCCCGCCCAGCGTGTTGATGTGCGTGAGCTTACCCTCCAGCACAAACGCGCAGATGATGAAGTTGTGGTGCGGATGCATGCTGTAGCTACATCCCGGGTGATGGAAGGCTTCGTCACCGAACACCCGGATTCGGCCGAACCCTGGCCGGCCATCCTGATACGCGCCGAAGTTGAAGCTTGAGGAGCGGGTGATGAACGCATCGGGATGCCCGCCGACATAGCTCGCCGTGGCACCGGTCGAGAGGATCTTGTTGTAGCCGCGCTCGTCGGCGCGCAGGACGAAGGAATTGGTCATGGCGACCTCCATTGATTGAGTGTTGCCGTCAGGCGGCGATGCGGACGGACGGCTGGCCTTCGGCGTAGCCGATCTCGACCATCTCGAAGCGTGACTTTGGCGTGCCGCAGTCGGGGCAGCACCAGTCGTCGGAGATGTCCCGCCAGCGGGTGCCGGGTTGAATGCCGTGCTCGGGCAGGCCGAGGGCTTCGTCGTAGGAGAAGCCGCATCCCAGGCAGATCCAGCGTTTCAGGGCGTCTTCAAGCATCGTGACCTCCTTTGATGGTGACGCGTGACACATTACTCATGTAAGTAACGCGCTACTATCACGCGTGACACGGCAACGCAAGCGGTTTATGAAGGGCAGGCGAAAATTTTCGCGGGAAAGGAATCTGACCTTGGACGCCCCTCGGAACGACAGCTTCACCAGTCTGCGCGACATGGTGCTCCGCCGCGTGCGCGCGGACATCGTGTCCGGCCACAGCGGTCCCGGAACGATGTATTCCGTTCCCTCGCTGGCCGAGGAGCTCGGGGTCTCGACCACCCCTGTGCGCGAGGCGCTGCTCGAGCTGAGCCATAGCGGCCTCATCGCGCCGATGCGCAACCGCGGCTTCCGCGTCGAGGCGACCACGCTCGAAGAACTCAGGCAGAGCTTCGCGCTGCGCGAGCTGCTGGAAAAATTCGCAATGGTCGGCCTGGCGGAAAGGCGCCTCACCGACACCGACGAACTGCGCAGGCTGGCCGATGATGTGGCCGTGGCCGTCAGGCGCAAGGATGGCGGCGGCTACATCGAAACCGACCGCGCATTCCATCTGGCTCTGGTCTCGCGTCTCAACAATCCGATGCTCACCAAGATGATCATGGATCTGCGCGACGGCATGCGCCTCTACGGGATGGGCTCCGCGGCCGGGCGGCAGCGACAGGTCGCCTCGGTGAAGGAACACTATCAGTTCATCGACTTCGCCGTCGCTGGCGACACGGAAGCGATCGCCAGGCTGACCACTCAGCACATCATGAGCTGGGAACCGGTTTTTACCGCCGCCCTGAAGGAGCAGTTGGACAGCAGCCTGGTGCGCAGCAGGGGACGCTGAACCTTACGGCTGACGCCTTGGCAGCTTTGCCGGCAAATGCATTCTGCCGGGGCGCTCTGGACATATCCCGGCTGTGATCGTCAAGCTTGCGCGGCACAGAGGAGCTATTCCGATGACGATCATTGATTGCCAGGTCCATGCCTATGAGGCGAACACGGCGAAGCGTCCGTGGCACAGCGTGCCGAACTGGCCCGATCATGTGACGGGTGACGAGATGGTGGCGGCGATGGACAAGGTCGGCGTCGACGGCGCGATCTTTATCTCGGCCTTTGGCCTGTACCAGTACGACGCCAGCTATGCGGTGGAAGTGCAGAAGGCGCATCCCGACCGGTTCGCCATCGTCAAGCCGGTCAATCCGGACGATCCGGCGGTAGCCGATGTCATCGCCGAGTGGAAGAAGGTGCCGGGCGCGGTCGGCATCCGCATCATGCTGCCAAAAGAGGCGGGACGCGCGGCGGATGATCCGGGCCTCGACCGGATCCTGCGTGCGGCCGCTCGTCACGATCTGCCGGTCAACATCCTGTTCTGGGGCAATCTGGATGTGGGCACCGCGCTGATCGATCGGCATCCCGGGACGCGTTTCATTATCGACCATCTGGGGATCATGCAGCCGCGCGTGCCGCCCGCGCCGCCGCAGCCCTGGGCCGACCTGCCGAAGGTGCTGGAACTGGCGAAGCGTCCGAACGCGGTGATCAAGGTCAGCGGCGCGTGCACGCTGTCGCAGAAGCCGTTCCCATTCCCGGACATATGGGATCCGCTTGCGCGTGTGTTCGACGCGTGGGGTTTCGAGCGCTGCCTGTGGGGCACGGACTGGACACGCGCGTTTGCTGTCGTCAATTACGAGCAGGCCGTCGATCCGTTTATTCGCACCGACCGGCTGAGCGATGCGGAGCGGGCGATGCTGATGGGAGGGGCTTGCGCCAAGGCTTATGGGTGGTCGCCGCGGACTCCCTAAGCCGGCGGAGCCGGAACCAATAGGTCTGGTGTAGCCTTCCCTGCGGTTACCGCGCGGGGGCAGCATGAGCCAGTCACTGACGGAGCGCTACGACGATCGGATTGCCGGGATGCTGTCGTGCTACGACCGGCTGGTGATCACCGGGACGCTGCCCGTAGTGTGCTACGCCGCAGGAATGACCGGGTATCTCCATGCCAGTGGCATCCGCATCTTCGACTACCCGGACTTCGCCAAGACGCTGCGCGATCGGGTGCGCGAGCGTGCGGCGTCGCTGGCCGCCGAGGCTGGGGTCCGCATCGAGCACATCGCCAAGCCGCATGTCCGCAAGGAAGATGTTGTGGCGCGCGTGCTTGAGCGGCGTGGCGACCATCCCGGCCTGGTGCACGTCATCTCGGCCATGGAAGCCTGCGACGCCTACAAGCCCTGGCACGACAAGCAGACGCATAAGACCTACATCCGGCCGGACAGCGGCAAATGCCTGCACTACTACTTCTATTTCCAGGACGCCAAATTCGGGCTGGTCTATCTGCGCGTGCCGACCTGGGCGCCGTTCCGCCTGCAATTCTACTGCAACGGCCATAGCTGGCTGGCGCGCAGGCTGGCCGCGCAGGGCATCGGCTACACCATGGCCGACAACGCTTTCGTGCGGATCGACGACTGGGGCCGCGCCCAGCAACTGGCCGACAGTCTCTCCCCCGATCAATTGCACCGTACCCTGGATCGCTACGCCGCGCTGTGCTGCCCGGTGTCGGAGGTATTCGGGCAAACCTACCACTGGAGCCTGATGCAGGTGGAATACGCCACCGACCTGGCGTTCCAGTCCACCACAACGCTCGGCCCGCTCTATGAGCAACTGGTCCGCCAGTCGGTGCTGAGCGTGAAGGCCGAGCAGATCGCCACATTCCTCGGCCGGCAGATCACGCCATTGTTGGCCCAGGAGGTCGGCTCGCAGTTCTCCACCCGGATCGAGGGTACCTGCATCAAGCACCGCTTCGGCAAGTGCTCGATCAAGATGTACGACAAGCACGGCATCGTGCTGCGCATCGAGACCACGACCAACGATGTGTCGTTCTTCAAGCACCACCGCAAGGTGGAACACCGCCACGGCCCGGCGAGCCGGGAACTCGCACCAGTCAAGAAATCGATCTACAGCCTGATCGACCTGCGTGAGATACTGCTCGGCTGTAACCGACGCTACATCGCCCACCTGTCCGCGCTGGATGACTTCTCCGCCGGCATCCGGGCGCTTGCGCGGCTGACCAAGCCGCATGCGGTGGACGGCAAGACGGTCCAAGGGATCAACTTCTTTGCCCCGGTGGACAAGGCCCTGTTGCACGCCTTGCAGAACCCGAAGGTCAACATTGCCGGCATCCGCCGGGGCGAGTTGTTGCCCGACCTCGGCATGCTGTCGCCAACCAGACTGTCGCGGCAACTGCGCCGGCTGCTGGACCTCGGGGTGATCAAACGCGCCACTGGAACCTACCGCTACTACCTCACCAAAGCCGGACGCGCCGCGACCGCAGCGGCGGAATGGCTTGCCGAGGCGGTGGTCATTCCGGCTATGATTTGATGGGATTTCGCAGAGCATACGATTTAACGCAGGACGCGAGAAGAGTTGGGTGGTAAGGGACTACGCTTTTCCCCAGACATGGCTGTGGAAAAGTGGCCCCTGCGGGGCAGTTCCGCCGCGTCAAATGCCTTGCCACTGGCCAATGTGCCGTCGGTAGTCGGTATGCTCGTCTCGGATAGACATCGGAGTTCGGCAGTACGCCGAGGGAGCGGGCCATGACCGACGGACTGAGCGAGCTCTATCAAGAGCTGCTGAGCGGCAGCTACGATTGCGTGGACCGCATCGTTCTGAACGCTTACTTCGGGATGGGTCATAGCCCTGGTGGTTTCCGCGTGTGGTGGCGGGCGCTCACTGGATCAGACGACACTCTGGACAACGCCCATCTGATGCGGTTGGCCGGCCGGTTCAGCCGGCGCGTGCGAGGCTACGCCAAAGCGCACGACATCCCGGTAATCGATTGTGTGGCAGGAGAGCGCAAGCATGACGTGGCCGACGATTATCTGGCCAAGACAGCGGTGATCGAGGGCTTGTTTCTGGTCCTGGTCGGTCGAGCCCAGGCACCGGTGTGGCACGTCGAGTCGAATTACCACCTTGAGCGGAAGAAGCCTTATGTGAACCACTACTCGTTTCATATTCTCGACCGTGATTGGGGGCATGTCACCATCAAGATCAGCGGGCACCCACCGTTCCCTGCCCAGGTGATCTTGAACGGCCATGAATACGTCGCCTGCCAGGCGCGCAAGGCGGGCATCGGGTTCACCAAGGAAGGCAACTGTTTCACCGCCATCGGTGACACGTCCGGTTTCGCGAAGATCGCAGAGACCTTGTCCGAGCAACGGGCTATAGGGCGATTGAGTGAGGTCTGTGAGCGGTGGATTTACCGCTGCTGCTTGTGCTTTGCGCTCGACTTTGAGGAGCAGAAACGCAGCGGGTTCCGTTATCACTTCTCCAACTATCAAATGGAGTACAGCCGAAACCTGATATTCCTGGTTGGCGGACGCATGGAGCAAGTCTTCCAAGCCCTGATCGATCGTAGCCGGGCGCCGTTGGACCTGAAGACGATAAAGACCATCCTCGGCGACAAGGGCCGGCCGAAATACCGTCCACGCAACATGCGGGCGGCCGAATGGGGAGTTGCGGTCGAGAGACCTACGTATGATCTGACGGTCTTCAAGCTGCATTGCGGCAAGCTGGCGTTGAAGATCTATTCAAAAGGCGAACGTGGTACTTCGCATTGAGGCTGTAGCTCACAATATCCGGGAGTTCCGCTGCGGGCGCTTACTGGATAACTTCCCCGAAATCGTCCGCCGATTGAAGGGCATGCTCGAGCGATTTATGGAGGCGCTGAGTTGCATCGATCAATGCTTCGTCGGCGATGAGATGCTCGAGCGTCTGCCGTTGCCGTCACGGGTTGGTAAAACCGTGGTCGGGGGAATCGATCTCAACAAGCCGCGCCTGCGTCACGTCGCTGAGGCTGTCATCGCGTTGTCAGCCTCAGCTGATGGCTTCACCGCCTCGGCACTGGCCGATCAGGTCCGCGCGTTCCGCAATCACAGCGCACCGCTCTACGGCCCCCGCCAGGCCGCGTATGATCTGAAGAAACTCCGCGGCAAACAGATCGTCCAGCGGATCGGCGCGACGCGTCGCTACGAGGCGATGCCGTCCGGTCTGCGCGCTATCACGGCCCTACTCGTGCTCCGAGAGAAAGCCCTCAAGCCACTCCTCGCGGCCGCTCAAGACATCAGCCCCACCCGAGGAGGACAAAACCCGCGCGCCATCGATCGCCACTACCAGGACCTGCGACTCGCCATGAACGGCGTCTTTCGCGAACTCGGCATCGCTGCCTGACCATCGACAAATTTTTTGTCGGGCTTCGCCCTTAAGCGCCTAGTATGTCCATCGGGGTGACAGGGCAGCTTCGACGCCAGGCAAGCAAGCGGAGGGCAGGATGGCTGACTTTCGTACGGAGACGGACAGTTTGGGAGAAGTCGCGGTGCCCGCTGACAAGCTTTGGGGCGCCCAGACGCAACGCTCGCTCGAGCATTTCAGCATTGGCAAGGATCTGATCCCGCGCGAGATGATCACCGCATACGCCATCCTCAAGCAGGCGGCGGCCAACGCCAACCACGCGGGCGGACGGCTGAATGACAAAGCGCACGATCTCATCGTCCAGGTTACCAACGAAATACTGAAGGGCGAACACAGCGACATGTTTCCACTGCATGTGTGGATGACCGGCAGCGGGACCCAATTCAACATGAACGTCAACGAGGTCATTTCAAACCGTGCCTGCCAGCTTGCCGGTACGCCGCTCGGCAGCAAGACACCCGTGCATCCGAACGATCACGTAAACATGTCGCAGTCGTCGAACGACTCGTTCCCCTCGGCCATGTACATTGCCTCCGCGGTCGGCGTTTCACAGCGGCTCATGCCAAGCGTTCGCGGGCTGCGTGACGCGATCGCCGCCAAGGCGGGCGAGTGGAAGGACATCGTCAAGATCGGTCGCACCCACATGCAGGATGCGACACCGATCACGCTCGGGCAGGAGTGGTCCGGCTATGCCGGCGCGCTGACAGACGATCTGGAACGGCTTGATGACGCGTTGAAGGGAGTCTACCGCCTCGCTCTCGGCGGCACCGCCGTTGGCACCGGCATCAATGCCGCACCGGACTTTGCCGAGGCCGCAGCCGCCGAGATCGCCAGGCTCACCAACCTGCCCTTCGTCAGCGCACCGAACAAGTTCACCGTGCAGGGTTCGCACGACGCGCTGGTGCAGCTATCGGGCACGCTGCGCACGCTGGCAACATCGCTCTACAAGATTGCCAATGACATCCGGCTGATGTCGTGCGGCCCGCGCGCCGGGTTCGCCGAACTGCTGATCCCGGAAAACGAACCCGGCTCCTCGATCATGCCAGGCAAGGTCAATCCGACACAGGCCGAGGCACTGACAATGATCGCAGTGCAGGTCATGGGGAACGACGTTGCGGTGGGGTTTGGCGGCGCCGGCGGCTACCTCGAGATGAACGTCTACAAGCCGCTGATCATCGCCAACATCACGCACTCCATCACCATCATGACTGACGGATGTACCAACTTCTGCAAGTTCCTTGTGGAAGGAACCCGGCCGAATCTTGCGCAGATCAAGATGTATGTGAACCGCTCGCTGATGCTGGTCACGGCTCTGGCCCCTGTCATCGGCTACGACAAGGCATCACGCATCGCCCACCATGCAATGGACAAGAACCTGACACTGAAGGAAGCCGCACTTGACCTCGCCTACGTTACCGAAGCGGAATTCGACCGTATCGTCGATCCGGCGAAGATGGTGCATCCGTACGTCGCCCACGAATAGTTGACGGATGCAAACCGGTCGCGCAGGTAACAAGGCGGGCACATGACGGCGTCTTCAGGTCAGGATGCTGCGTCGTTGGACGTTCTTGCGCATCTCACCCTGCAGCTTGGCCGGATCCTGCTGCTGAACGGTTCTGACACCGAACAGGTCCAGGAATTGATGGCTCGGTTCGCGGCGGCCTTCGGCGTCGAGACGAACCTGCTGGTGAGCTACGAGGCGGTACTGGTCACGCTGATCCAGGGCGATCGTATCCGCACGAAGATCGGCTACCGACTGCCGGGAACCGGTGTCGGAATGGCGGCAATCGAGGCGGTAAACCTCCTGGTCGATGACGCCGGCGTTAAGCGCCCTCGCCTTGACGAAGTGCAGGCGGCGCTCGACGCGATCGAGCATCAGCCGCCGATCTACCCGCGATGGCTCGTTGTTGCGGGGCTTGGTGTTACCGCGGCAAGTTTGAGCCACCTGTTCGGCGGCGATTGGCTTGCCTGCCTCGCGGCCGGATTGGCGGGCACGATCGGTACCTGGGTGCGGCTGGAGCTTGGCCGCCGTCATGTCAATCCGGTCCTGTCGGCATTTGTCATCGCGCTGGTGAGCGGCATTGTGGGCGGCGTCATCGTCAAGTTCGGCACCAGCAGCACGCCAGCGCTTTCGCTCGTTGCGCCCGCGATGATCCTGGTTCCCGGCGTGCCGCTTATCAACGGCATCCTGGATATGATGCGCAATCACGTGACGATAGGTCTCAGCCGGCTTGGCTTTGCCGCCCTTGTGGTTCTGGCGATTGCGCTTGGCGTGTTTGCCGCCACACGCCTCACGAGTATCGGCGTGCCGGTGGACTCTCCGACACTTACCATCGGCGTGCCGCAGGATGCACTGTACTCGGCGCTCGCAGCGGGCGGTTACGCGCTGTTGTTCAACGTCCCTGCCAGGATGGCCTGGGCCTGTGGCATCTGCGGCGTTGCCAGCCACACGCTTCGCACTCTGCTGTTTCACTTTGGGCTTGACCTGATAACCGGCACTCTCATCGGTGCATTGGTGGTCGGCTTCCTGGCCCAAGGCCTTGCCCGCCACTTTCGCGCGCCCACGGTCGCTCTCGCGTTCCCCGGTGTCGTTGCGATGATCCCTGGTGCTTATGCCTTCCGAGCGGTGTTCGGCACCTTGCAGATTGCCGAGGGAGCCACAGCGACCGTCACCGAAACACTCTCGCTGTCGGCTACTGTAGGATTGATGGTGGGAGCGATCGCGATTGGCGTTGCCGCGCCGGCGTTGCTGATTCCGGCACGGCCATCAGTACGATAGCGGCTCGACGGCCGTCTTGCCCTTGGACACGAAATACACAACGAGCGTATAGATCAGCATCAGCGGAAGCGCGACCAGCCGGCCGGTCGCGATCGACATCGCTTCCAATACTGTCAGCCAGGCGGCGACACCGTACTCGCGAACTGAATGCGAGACAGCAGAAGAGCCGTCATGTCCATCGTGCGTCGCTCAGCGCAGCAGGTTGGTCTTGGCGAGATCGATCAGTTCATCACCGCGCCCGTTCATCACCGCACGCAGCGCCCACAGACTGAAGCCCTTGACCTGAGCAGGCGCGATGGTCGGCGGCATCGCCAGTTCCTGCTTGTTGGTGACGACATCGAGCAGCGCGGGACCGTCATGTGCCAGAACATCGGTGACCGCGGCTTCCAGATCGTTCGGCTCCTCAACGCGGCGCGCGTGCATGCGGATCGCATGCGCCATTGCGGCGAAGTCGGGATTCTGCAGATCGGTTCCCGTTTCCAGAAAGCCCGACGCCTTCATCTCGAGTGCCACGAAGCCGAGCGTGCCGTTGTTGTAGACCACCACCTTCACCGGCAGCTTGCACTGCATCAACGTGAGAATGTCGCCCATCAGCATGGTGAAGCCGCCGTCGCCGCTGAGGCTGATCACCTGTCGGCCGGGAAACGCCGCCTGCGCGCCGATCGCCTGCGGCATCGCATTGGCCATCGAGCCGTGGGCGAGCGAGCCGATCAGCCGCCGGCGTCCGTTCACCTTCAGGTAGCGCGCAGCCCAGACGGTGCAGGTGCCGACATCGAAGGTGAACACGGCATCATCCGCGGCGTGTTCGCTGAGCAGGCGGGTCAGACGCTGCGGGTGGATCGGCTTGCGGCCCGACGTGCCGGCAGTGAGTTCGTCGAGTCCGTGACGCGCGCTCCGGTAGTTGGCGCGGCTGTCGTCGAGGTGCGCGGTGTCCTGTCGCGGTTTCAGCCTGGGCAGCAGCGCCTCGATCGTCGCGCCGACATCGCCGATCATGCCGAGATCGAGCCGGGTGCGGCGGCCAAGGTTTTCGGGCAGCAGATCGACCTGCGCGATCTTGGCGTGGGCCGGGTAGAACTGGCGATACGGGAAATCGGTGCCCAGCATGAGCAGCGTATCGCAGTCGAGCATCGCCTTGTAGCCGGACGAGAATCCGATCAGCCCTGTCATGCCGACGTCATATGGGTTGTCCCACTCGACATGTTCCTTGCCACCCAATGCGTGGACCATCGGCGACTTGAGCGCTTCGCCAAGCCGAATGAGCTGGTCGTGCGCACCGGCGCAACCGCGGCCGCACAACAGCGTGGTCCGCGTGCTCGCGTTGAGGAGTTCGGCGAGCGCATCGAGCTGTTCGCCGCTGGGAACGACGATCGGCTGACGGATCGCAAGTGCCTTGGGCGCGGAATGCGGTGCAGCATCCTCCTCCAGCGCGATGTCGCCGGGCAGCACGACGACAGCGACGCCACGATGTCCGATGGCTGCACGAATGGCTGTCTCGAGGACGCCGGGGAGCTGTGAGGGATGCGACACCAGTTCGCAATAGTGGCTGCAATCGCGGAACAGGTTGTCCGGTTTGGTTTCCTGAAAGTAGTTGCGGCCGATTTCGGCCGATGGGATATGCGCCGCGATCGCGAGCACCGGAACGCGCGTGCGCTGGCAGTCGTAGAGACCGTTGATGAGGTGCAGATTGCCCGGACCGCATGAGCCTGCGCAGACCGCGAGCTCACCGGTCAACGCCGCCTCGGCTCCGGCAGCGAATGCCGCCGTTTCCTCGTGACGAACGTGCACCCAGTCGATGTCGCCGCGCCGGCGTAGTGATTCGGTGATACCGTTCAGGCTGTCGCCGACGACGCCATAGATCCGTTTGACGCCCGTTGCGTACAGAATTTCAGTGACGAGTTCAGCGACGGTCTTCGCCATGTGGGTCTCCGAGATATACGGCCGTTGACTGCTGGTCAGACGTTCTCAAGCTTGAGCACAGGCGCGGTTTCCGCGCGGATCTGCCGGCACGCATCGGCGTCCCGCGTCAGGTCGATACCGTAGGTCGGGATGATCTGCCGCAGTTTGGGCAACCACGCGCTTTCGGTCAGCTCGCCGGCGAAGCATTTTTGCAGCACGCCGATCGCGATGAATGCGGCGGTGGAAGCACCCGGTGAGGCACCGAGCAACGCCACCAGCGAGCGGTCTTCGGCGGCGACCAGTTCGGTGCCGAATTCAAGCACACCGGTGTGTTGTTGGTCCGGCTTGATGATCTGGACGCGCTGGCCGGCCACCGCTTCCTTCCAGTCATGGCGCATTGCCGTTGGGAAAAACTGCTGGAGTGTGGCGAACTGGTGCGTCGAGGTCTGCAGCACCTGGCCGATGAGGTACTCGGACAGCGCGGCATCGTCGCGCGCAACCGCCAGCATCGGCATGATGTTGCCGGGTTCGATCGAGCGAAACAGGTCGGTGAGCGAGCCGTGCTTGAGAAATCGCGTCGAGAACCCGGCGTATGGCCCGAACAGCAGTGACCTGCTGCCGCCGATGATGCGTGTGTCGAGGTGCGGAACCGACATCGGTGGCGATCCTTCCGCCGCCTTGCCGTAGACCTTGGCATGATGGCGGTTGCTCACCGCTGTGACGTCGCAGCGCAACCAGATGCCGCTGACCGGAAAGCCGCCGTAGCCATGCGCTTCGGGGATGCGTGACTTTTGCAGCAGCGGCAGCGCACCGCCGCCGGCGCCGATGAAGACGAATTTCGCGGAGATCGCGTGCGCCTTGCGCTGTTCTACATCTTCGATTTCAACACGCCAGCGCCCGTCCGGCTCACGATCCAGCCCGACAACGCGCTGCTTGTAGTGCACCGAAAAGCCCGACTGAGCGGCGAGATGCGCCACGAGCAGATGGGTCAGCGAGCCGTAGTCGACGTCGGCTCCGGTGACGATGCGCGTCGCCGCGATCGGTGGGTCCGCATCACGCCCTTCGATGATCAGCGGCGCCCAGTCGGCGATCTGCTTGTGGTCCTCGCTGTACTCCATGCCGTGATAGCAATGGTGCGCCGACATCGCCTTGTAGCGTGCGCGCAGGAAGTCGACATTCCCCTTGCCCCACACGAAGCTCATGTGCGGACAGGGATGGATGAAGGCGCGCGGATCGGCGATTGCCCCCTTTCTGACAAGGTAGGACCAGAGCTCGCGCGACAGGTCGAACTCGGTGTTGACCACGAGTGCCCGCGAGATATCGACGCTGCCGTCGGGATTCTGCGGGGTGTAGTTGAGCTCGCAGTTCGCGGCATGACCGGTGCCCGCGTTGTTCCACGCCTGCGAACTTTCCTGCCCGCAGTCGTCCAATACCTCGAGCATGACAATGCTGAGTGCTGGGTCGAGGTTCTTGAGCATCGTGCCAAGTGTCGCGCTCATGATGCCGGCGCCGATCAGGACGACGTCGGGCGTGCCCGGAATGGTCTGCGACATCTGTCTCTCCTGTCCGTTGGCTAGGCCCGCGTGGATTTGGCGACATACGGGACGCTGACACCGGGCGGCAGTATCACATAGGCGCGGCGCCACGGCTCGTCATCGACAAGCCGCCAGCTATGGCCGCTGCCGGTCGTATCCTCGGCCAGCAGGATGTCGCCAGGACGGATCGTGAAGTGCTCACCCTTGCGCGTCTGGAAGTCGAGCGTTCCGCTCAGTGTGATGACGAATTGCCTAGTGGGCGCGTCATGCCAGGCAAACGTGCCGCCGGACTTCGTCTCTTGAAACGAGATGCTGGCGGTCGTGGCCTTGCCGCTCAGCAGGTCACCGCGTGCGCCATCGGCAAGGTTGATTGACCCTTCCTCAAAGTTGGAATCGCCATCGTCGCCCGACCATATACGCACGCATCGAATCATTTCTATCTCCCATCATTCGTTTGTCTGGGACCCATGATCGACGTCCGCCGAGGACGCCCTGACCATGGCGTTATTCGCTGCATCGGAAGAGAACACCATACATAGTCCGTGACAAGGTCCGGAGGCCGGGAGGAATTTGGTTAAAGGGCGTCGGCCGTTTGGCGCTTGCTACCGCATCCTGGAGGACGCGCTTCTGTTGGTATAGAGTTTGGTCGGTATGCGCCAAACGTCGAACAGGGTGGGACGGTGAGGTCGCAGTCGCCGCAAACATGAGGACATACGATGAAGCAACCCAACCGAATCAAAGCCGCCATGCGCGCCGGCCGCAAGGCGTACGGCTACAATCTTTCCTTCCCATCCCCATGGGTGATCGACATTCTGGGGAAGCTCGACTTCGATTTCGTCTTCATTGACGGCGAGCACGGGCCGTTCGGTCTGGACCAGCTGGAAGACCTGTGCAGGACCGCCGAACGCCATAGCGTCACGACAATCGCCAGGGTGCCGGACATCGGCTCATCAACCATCCTGCGCTATCTCGATCGCGGGATCATGGGCGTATTGGGTCCGCACATCGCCACCGAGGCGGATGCCCGCCAACTCGTGCGAGCGTGCTACTTCGGCCCGCTTGGCCAGCGGTCATTCGGGGGGAACCGGGGCACCGACTACAACGCCGGGATTGCGGACAAGGCGGCGTACTACCGCGAGGCAAACGAGGAGATGCTGGTGTGCGCATTGCTGGAGGATGTCGCCGTGTTGGACAACCTCGACGCTATTCTATCGGTGCCGGGCATCGACCTGTACAGCATCGGCCCAAACGATTTCGCCCAAAGTCTTGGCTATCCGGGCCAGCCTGACCATCCGGAAGTTGTCCGCACGATGCAGGAGATCACGCGCCGCATCCAACAGGCTGGTGGCACGATGCAACTGGACGTGATGCAAGGAGCGTGGGTCAGCGATATGCTGCTGGATGCCGGTCGTCGCATTCTACCATCATAACGTTGGTGAACGCCGGGCTTTCCAATCGACGCCCATTTGGAACGTTCGGCGTCGCTGCCGCACACGATGCGTTTGGCACCGCTCAGCGCACGACGCCGCGCTCGCGGAACGCAGCAATCTCGGCCGCCGAGTACCCGTGAGCCGCAAGGATCTCGTCGTTGTGCTGGCCGAACGTCGGCGACGCGGTCGGTGCCGGCCAAGGCGTGTCCGAGAACTTGACCGGCTTCGTCATTGTTCGATACCGCCCGGCCACCGGATGATCGAGGGTCGTCACCAACTCCTCGGCGAGAACCTGCGGATGGTCAAACATATCTTCGATCGGCCGTACCGCTGCGCACGGCACCTGCTCGCCGAAAATCGCCTCCCACTCGAGCGCGGTGCGCGCGGCGAGAGCGGCTCGCACTTCCGGCACCAATTCGGCAGCATGTTCGGCGCGACTGCGCATCGTCGCGCAGCGCGGGTCACTCGCCAGCTCCGGGCGTCCGATCAGCTCGCACAATGCCGCGAAGAAATGGTTGGAGTGCACCGAGATATACAAGCCGCCGCGCTTTGTCGGATGGATTCCGGTAAGCCCACCGGTACCTGAATCGCGTGTGACATCGCGGCCCTCGCTTTCGGCCCACACAAAGCGGCCAGCCTGGATCGTCAACGCGCTGCGCAACAGCGAGAGGCTGAGACATTGTCCGCGACCGCTGCGCTCGCGTTGGAACAGCGCGGCGGTGACACCATAGGCGAGCAGCGCGGAGGTGAAGTAGTCGAGTACCGATCCAAGCACCAGTTGCGGCTTGTTGGCCCCACCGCCCTGGAATACCGCCATGCCAGTCAGGCACTGCAGGACCTGGTCGAAACCGCCCTTCTCGCTGAGCGGTCCCGCGTCGCCGTAGCCGGTCAGGCCGGCGTAGATCAGGCGCGGATTGATCGCTCGCAAGCGCGGATAATCGATCCCGAGCCTCGCCGGAACCGAAGGACGAAAATTCTCCACCAACACATCCGCACTCGCCACCATGCGGTGCAGAACAGCCAACCCCTCCGGCTGTTTCAGGTCGAGCGCCAGTGCGCGCTTGCCGCGGTTGGTGCCGAGAAAGAAACGACTCTCGCCGGCCAGGCTCGACGGAAACTGGCGCAGCATGTCGCCTTGCGGTGATTCGATCTTGATCACGTCGGCGCCAAAGTCGGCCAGCAGCGTGCAGCCATAGGGACCGGCGAGATAGCTGCACAGGTCGAGAACCTTGACCCCGCCAAGCGGCCCAATTGGATTGTCCGTCATCATCTTTTCTCCCGCGCGCGTATCGCAGCGACTGTCCGCAAGACCCGTTGCGCGCGATACACGATGGGATAGTCGATGAACTTCCCGTCGAGCTGGATTGCCGCGCTGCCATTGGCTTCGGCATTGGTGAACGCGGCGGTGACGCGGTCCGCAAACGCAACCTCGGCATCACTCGGCGTGAATACACGGTTCACGACCGCAATCTGCTCGGGATGGATGCACATCTTGCCTTGGAAACCATATCCCAATGCCGTGCGGGCCGACGCTTCCAAGCCCTCGGGGTCTGTCAGATCGACCCAGACCGTATCGAGCGGCGCGTCCACACCGGCCGCGCGTGACACAGTGACGATAACCGCGCGGGCGTGCGCAAGCTCGATCTCGCTGCGGCTCCAGGCCATGTTCACGTCGAGCGTGAAGTCGCCGGCACCGAAGGCTACACGTCGGACGCGCGTGCCCGCCGCGAGGATCGCATCTATCTGTTGGACACCGCGCGCCGTTTCGATGATCGGGATCAGATCGATGTTACCTACGGTCAGTCCCCGGTCGCGCTCGAGTTGAGCCAACAGCCAATCGATCGTTGCGAGCCCGGCCGCGCTTTCGACCTTCGGGAGAACGATGCCGTCCAGACCGGGCTGAACGATCGCAAGCAGGTCGCCGTAGCAGAATGTGGTATCGATGGCGTTGACCCGGACGTACAGCAATCCCTCCCGACTACGTCCGAGCGCAGCCGCTACCAATGCGCGGGTCGCGGATTTCTCGGCGATCGCGACAGCATCTTCGAGGTCCAGGATCACGGCGTCGGCATCGAGTGACAGCGCCTTTTCGACGCGGCGCGCGTGATTGCCCGGTGCGAACAGAAAACTGCGCAGCGGCCGAATGGGTTTGTCCATGTCGCGATCCTGGGTTTCCTTGCCTGCGCCTCATACGATAAACGGACCGGCCGCCAGCGGGAAACACCGGTGCGCCCCCGGTTCGGGTTGGGTCGATCGGAGCCCGTCTGGCGCCGGGACTGCGAACGGCTGCTCATGACCCCTGGCTGCCGATGCACCAGGAGCCCGGCACCGGCCCAACCTGAACCGTTATCCCTGACCAGCGAGCCATCACTCGCGGGGTCGGCCTTCGACTGGCCCCGCCGTCCTGATTCGGCCATCGGTGCATCGGCGCGATTGGCGCTGTTGACCGCCGCTCCGCGAGTGTTACCTCTAACGCCTATCTGTCCCCCCGGAGGGTCGCACATGAGCGACGCACCAGAGTCCGGCCGCGTCCCGCTGATGCCGGCGGAAAAGGCGCAGGCGATCGCACGCGGCCTGAAATGGCTCGCGCAGTCCTATGCAGAGGCTGGCATGGCGCGCGACGCGACCGGGGCAGAGCGCGACAGCCAGTGGTGGCTCAACTACTCGATGTTCCTGGCGCACACCCCGCCGCACGATCGCACCTGATCGCCATGGCGCGCGCCCAGACCCACGAGCCCGAGACCCCCATGACTCGGGAGGAGTTCCTGGCCTGGGTGGAGCAGCAGCCGTCCGGCCGGTTCGAGCGTATCGAGGGTATCGTGGTCGCGATGGCGCCTGAGCGGGCCTCGCACAACCTGCGCAAGGGCGCAGCGCGCGATGCCATGCGGCGCGCCATACGAGAAGCGGGACTGACGTATTGCCAGGTCTTCGGCGACGGCATGACCGTTCAGGTCGAAGACAGCGACTTCGAGCCCGATGCTCTCCTGCATTGCGGACCGCAACTGCACGGCGACGCCACCAGAGTCCCCAACCCTCTGGTGCTGGTCGAAGTGCTGTCCCCGGACAGCGGCACCAGGGATCGGGCCACCAAGCTACGTGCCTACTTCAAGCTGCCGTCGGTGCAGCACTACCTGGTCGTCTGGCCTGAGGAGCGGCGCATCGTTCGCCACTCGCGCACGGCACCCGACCAGATCGCCACACAGGTTTTCCTGTCTGGCGAAATCCGGCTCGATCCTCCTGGGATCATGGTGACAGTCGAGGAGTTCTACCTCGACTGAGCAACGGCCGCCCCCGCTCGCTTCACTCGGCGGCCATCGCCCGCTCAGCACTCCTCTCCACCCGCGCCATCATCGCCGCCGCATTCCGGTGCATGATCTGTTCGCGCGCCTGCTCGCCGATCGCCGCATCCGCCAGCGCCTTCCGGGTCCAGTCAACCCCGAACGCGCTCCCATCCGTCCCGCACACGATCCGCTCGGCGCCATACAGCGCCACCGCCGCCTCGATCGCACGCGGTCCGAACGAGTTGCAATCCACGAACACCCCCGCCCTCCGGAAGCGCGCCGACGGCAGCTCCTCGTCCGGCGTGTCAAGCAGGCAGCGGTGATCCATGCGCTCAACCTCGTAGGGAATGTTGCCACCCAGGTTGTGCACCACGACTGTCACGTCCGGATACGCCGCCAGGAACTCGGTAAGGCACAGCGTCACCATCACCGACGACAGGCTCGCCTGCATATCCAGCGTGCCGTTGCGGCGGCGCACGTTGTCCGTATCGCCCCCAACCTTGGGAAACGCGTCGCCAGGCCGTGGCCCGTGATGGATCAGCAGCACCGCGCGGTGGCGGTTGGCGACCTCCAGCAGTGGACGCGCCGCTTCGGCGTCAGCGCGCGTGAGGAAGTAGTTGCCTGGCAACTGCGCGCCGATCACGCCCGGCAGTCCGAGCGCCCGTTCCAGTTCAGCGGCGGCGGCAGACATGTCCGTCAGGGGCAGCGCGGCGAAAGCGGAGAAGCGGCCAGGGTGCTCCTGGCAGATCGCCGAGAACCCGTCGTTGACGCGCTGACACAACGGCCCGGACGCCTCCGGCGGCTGGCTTTCGATCCAGCAGAACGAACCGAGCAGCGACAGCACGCTCGTCTCGACCCCCTGGCGGTCCATCCGGCTCAGATGGAACGCGACATCATCGAACGCCTTGCCGAGCGGCTCCTCGCCCATCCGGGATTTCAGTACTTCGGCGCCGTCCTGATTGCGCAGGATGCGCGGTTCCTTGCCGCGGGCGCGCAAGGCGTCGGCGACTTCGGCGGGCCTCCAGTGGGCATGCATGTCGATCATGGTTGTCATGGCTGTTTCCTCCATGGGCTGTGCGACAGCTTAACCGCACGGCGGGGGACCGCAACCTGCGATCGACGGATCAGCAGAGCGGGGCGTTGCCCGAACCCCACCGGGGGCTTTGCCCCATAGGCGTTAAATTAGTGCTGTAGCGGATAGCAGATGTGCGGTCTTCGTTTTCGTCGGGAGTGAGCGAGCCGGTGATGAACGTTCGGATCGGCGCGCGCCAGGGCATCGAGAGTAAGCGGGCCGATGATCGCCAGACCGAGCACCAGCAAGGCGGTGCTTTGCGCGCGCCAGAGCGAGGGGACATAGGCCGCGTCGAGCAACGCCTCAGGGGGAAGATTCCAGGAACTCCTGGCTGAGATCGTCGCACAACAGGGCAAGGATAAAGTGCGGGTAGAGCCAACTTCGCGTCGCCCGTTCGGTGCGCGTCGGCAAGCAGCGCAGGCGGTATACCGCGAGCACCTCGTCGGGCGGATACTGCTGTGCCGGCAATGAGGTCGCCACGATCATGAATTCGGCCGCGATCAGGCTGCGCGGATCGAGCGTCTTCTGCTTGCGCGACGCCGCGGCCAGCAGCTTCTTGCGTGTCGTCTCGGTTGCCGCCGGGGTCTTGCGCTGGATGATCAGGCGCAATGGCCGGGGTGGGTCCAGCGGGCCGACCTTGGCTTGCACCATCACTTCGTGCGCCAGCGTGTCGCCGGGCAGCGTGCCGAGATGGCCGATCAGGTCGAAATCCGGCCCATCCGGCCGGCGTAGATTGAACGCGTTCCAGCCGACCCGGACGATGAAATCGGCCTGGCCGGCGCTCTGCTGGCGAAAGCGTTGCAGACTCGCGGCGCGACCGAAATTGCGGTCGCCAATGCGGATCTCGCCGGGGATCGCTGCGCCACGGTCGATCGCCTCGGCACCGTGCTTGTCGGTCAACTCGAGGTGCGAGAAACCGCCGCGCCCCAGGTCGTACACCGCATGCACCCGCCAATCGGCACTCGCGCTGCCGCGCTCGCGGATGCAACTGCCGTCGCAGCCACGCAGGATGCGTCCTGGCCAGCGCACCGCGGCACCGGGCGCCTTCGCCGCCAGTTGCCGCATCATCACCGCTTCCAGGAACTCGACCGACTTGTCCAACCGGTACTTCACGCCTGGGTCGCTGATCCGCACGCCTGCCAGCATCGTCGCCCAGGCTGCCGCCTGGCTCAGCGACAGCCCGCCCGGGCCGCGTGCCAGTGACAGGCGCAACAGAGTGGCGCCGGAGGCGATCTCGCGCTTGCGCTCGATTGCCTTGGTCTGCCGGGCGAGACTGTCGAGATCGAGGTCGGCCGGCAGCCGGCGCAGCAGTGCCTCGAACTGGTCCGCCGGGATCGATGCTGTGTTCTGCATCCGCTCCCAGAATCAGGCCGAGTTGCGCCGGGTCAAGCAGTAATTTAACGCCTATGGGGCAGCGCCCTCTGGACTCCCGCCAAGGGCGCCGCCCTTGGAACCTGTCGCTTGCGATCGGTGGGGGTGGGGATGGCCGAGGCCGAGCACGGCAGTGGCCATGCTCGGCCTCAGCCATCCCCACCCCCACCGGTCGAAAAGGATTGGATTGCAAAGGCGACTGCCTTTGCTGGAGGTCCAGGAGGCAAAGCCTCCTGGCGGGCTTCAGGGCAGAGCCCTGACCCTGGGCGGTTCAGCCCTGGCGATGGCGGCCCGCCGCGGTCGAGGCCGCCGCCATGGCTGCCTTGACCTTATCCGGCCGAGTAAACGCCAGATATTCCTGGGCATACCCGGGCGGCAGGATCTCGACCATCGTGTTGTTCTCGACCCAGACCTCGATCACATGGAACGGGCCACGATTGCAGTCGAAACACTTCCATCCCGCACGTTCGGCGATCGCCTGCACCGTCGCCGCATCGGTCGCGACACTGAGTGCAAAATGCGTCGATCCATAGCCGCGCTCGTCCTTTCTCACGAAGGTACCGCCGGTGTTGCCGTTCGGTTGTAGCTCGGTTCCCGCGGGATAGACCTCCACGCCGGAACCATGCTCATCGAGCTGTAGTGCGAAGAAGCTGCCAGGATTGGGCGGGAACGGCACAGCGGTCCCACCCATGAGTTCGGCGAGCACGCCGGCGGCCTGCTGCGGGTCGCGCGCGGCGATGGAAAGATGATGGATCATGGCTTCCTCACACGTTGATCGCCGCCACACATAGCACGAACACGCCGGAACCGGCGACCGGCCGCCCGGCTACGCAGGCCGGACGTGCCACGGATACGGCGAGACGCCCTGCAGCACGCCTTTGATGCTGCGGCGGAACGCGGTCATTCCGTACCATTGTCCGACCGGCACCGTCGCCACATCGGTCATCGCCACGTGCGACAGGGCCTTGGCCGCCTTCTCCTGTGCGGCGGCGTCCGGCGCGGTCAGCCATTCCGTCGTCAGCGCGCGCGCCGCCGCGTTGTCCCACCAGCCGAACCAGCCCTTCGCACCGCGCCCGGTGATCAGCGGATGCGTCGCGGGACTGCTTGCGGTCGCCGAGGAGGCGAAGGTGTGGAACGCGCTCCAGCCGCCCTTTTCCACCGGCTCCATGCTGCCACGCCGTTGCACCACGGTGCCCCAGTCGGTTTCCTGCAGTTCGACGTTCATGCCGATCTGTTTCAGCGTATCGGCAGTGACCAGCCCCAACGGATGGATCGCCGCGAAATCGGTCGGATTGATCACGACGACCTTCTGGCCGGCATACCCGGCATCCTTCAGCATCTTCGCCGCCAGCGTCAGGTCGCCTTGCATCGCGTCACTATCGGCACCGGAATAGTACGGCGTACCGAACGGGAACACGTCCTTGCAGACGCGCCACAGCGACTTGTCGTCGCCGAACGTGGCGCGCATGTAGTCATCCTGTCGCGCGGCCATCATCGCCGCGCGGCGGATGCGTACGTCGTTGAACGGCGGCTGCGCCTGATTGAGGATCAGCCACGAAATGCGCCCCCACGGCTGGTCGACCTGAAGGGCGATATTCGGATCGGCCGCGAACCGCGGCAGCAGATCGGCCAGCGGCTGTTCCCACCAGTCGATCTCGTTGTTCTGCAGTGCCGCGCCGGCGGTCGCGGCATCCGGGATGATATGCCAGACGATGCGCGGGAAATACGCGTGCTTGGCACCGGTGGCCCACAGCGGCGGTTCCGCGCGCGAGACGTATTTGTCGAACCTCTCGTACACCACCTGGCTGCCGTTGACATATTCGTCGGCGACGAACCGGTAGGGGCCAGAGCCCACCATCTCCGTCACCGGCTTGTCCGCCGCGGTCGTTGCCAGACGCTCCGGCATGATGAACGGCACCGACGAATCGGGCTTGCCGAGCGCCGTGTCCAGCAGCGGGAAAGGCTGCTTCAGTTTGATCACCAGGGTGCGGTCGCCGTCGGCCGCGTAGCTGTCAAGGGAAGCGGCGAGCAACTGGCCGAACGGGTCGCGCACGGCCCAGCGCTGGATGCTGGCGATGCAGTCGGTCGCGCGCACCGGGGTACCGTCATGGAACAGCAGCCCCTCGCGCAGCCTGATCCGCCAGGTGAGCTTGTCGTCCGAGACCGTGTGGCCATCGGCCATCTGCGGATGGGAGACACCGTCCGGCCCGACCGAATACAGCGTGTCGAACACGTAGTAGCCGTGGTTGCTGGTCACCGTCGCCGTGGTGAACACCGGGTCCAGCAGCGTGAGATTCGCCTGCGGCACGAACCGCAGCGTCGCCGTGTTGGCCGGCTGCGCGATCGCTGGCGCGGCCAAATTCGAAAGCCCCAATCCCGGCGCCGAAAGTAACGTTGCGGCGGTAGACTTCAACAGCGTGCGGCGATGCATCGCGGCCCCCTTGAACGCTATCGGTTTTATTCGCGATCCCCCGGGGGGAGATCCTTGCGCTCTTAACGATGCCAGATTGCGGTCCGGTTCCGGTGCATGGCAACAATAAGCGCATCCCCCCGGCCGCCCGCGGAGTTCAGCGACTGGTTATCGGATCATTCTCGACAGCCTTCCCGAGGCGCCAGTAGCCGGACCATTTCATGTACAGAATGGACATCAGCAGGTTCGCCAGCAGGTAGAGCAGTATCGCGGACAACGCCTGCTTCTGTTGCGGAAAATTGGCGCTGATGATCGCAGCCGCGACGCCTGGGTGGCGGGACGCCGTGGTGAGCGCCAGGACAGCCCGGTTGGCAGGATCAGGACCGCCGAGCAGGTGACCCGTCACCAATCCGACAAGGACGAATGCCGCGACGGCGAACAGGGTCCCGTTGCCGATCAATGACAACATGGCCGTCGCCTGGGTGAACGCTATTGGCAGTACACTGGCGATCAGGAGGATCGAGGCAAGCAGCGAAAGTGGCCGGGATAGCCTCTCGGCAAATGGTCCGGCTAGATGACGGACAAGGAGGCCAGCACCCATTGGCGCGAGCACGTTGCCTGCCAAAATCAACGCGATTGTCGCGGGCGAGATATCTGTCTGCCTGCCGAAGATCCTGCCGAACCAATGGACCGACAATGGCACGAACGCGATCGCGAGAACCGCCGCCACCACAAGTAGGCCAATGGCGTAGGACGCATCCCCTGCCGTCTTGCGCGCCTTTTTCGGCAGCATGGGCGGGATGGGCGAAACCGAGAGTGAGATCAGAGCGATTTGCACGACCGGTTGAAGGTGGGTGACGGCGATCATGGATGCTGCGAATAGCGGCATGACAACGTTGATCGAAAGCAGCGATCTGACCAGCAAACCGGGCCGGCGCAGCACGTACGCCACGTCCTGTGGCCGTGTACTCATGCCGATCGCGAAGACCATGAGCAAAATGCTCGCCTTCAACACGAGTGGTATCAGCGTCGCCATATCGATCTGACTAGTCCTAAGCGAGTGCCATGGCTGCGTTCAGCGCAGGAGCCTGCCCACGCGACAGGCCCAGGCCCTGCCGATCTTCGCGCCGTGCCATCATCCAATCGGCACGATCGAGTTGCGACTGATCCACCATAAGATCAAGGTGGTCGGGCCAGGAATAGCGGCTTGAGGAGCGCCACCTCAGGCAACGCCACGCCCGCGCCGTTCACCCGCAGAACCGTTGCATCCTTCACCAGCGTATCGCCGACCGCGCAGTCCAGCACGACCACCGCGTCGGCGCCGCGCGCCAGCGCACCAGCGCTGGGATATCGAATTTGGCTATGCTGCGGGGTTCGTAATCATAGCGCAGCACCTGCGTCGCTAGAACGATCCTATCGTCGCATCCGCATCCTGGCACCAGGAGCCATGCGCGCCACGCTGTGCGATTGAATAAAAGGCTGCATGAGGGTGGATATCATATCGGACACGACAAGTTCTGATGCCAGCGCGGAACGATTGTCTCGCCGCTCCCCCGGTTTGACCGTCATGGCCGAACGACAGATCGCCGAAGGTCAGACATTCTGCCGCTTGATATAACTCTCCGACCGGGGTTGAAGCGCGACCGCCGTTCATGGCGCGTTTCGGAAGATGAACGCGTCGAGGATCAGTGGGGGTCAGAGCTGAACGTGGCGCGCGTCGCCGCGGGCAAAGCTGTTCGCGCGACGTCAGTTTGACAATGCCCCGACCCCGGTCAGCTTCACCACCGCGGGTTCGGGCCTGCCCGCCCACCGGTAGTCGAAATGATCACCCTGCAGGACCGGCGGCACCAGCGACGGGCGGTAGATCACCAGATTGGTGCCGCCGGCCCGCCGGACGCTGGCGTAAACAATACCGTTCGCTCCGGCCAGGCGCCTAGCTTCGCCAAAGGGTTGGGACGCAGCGTAACTTTCCGGATCGTAGAGCGTCGGGTGGCTCGCACACAGGCTTCTGATGTCGGAGACCTCGGCGTCGACCTCGCTGACAAGTTCGCGCATCTGGATCACGTGACGGAAGCCACCGGCAGAGTGCGCGAGTCTCCTGGTGTGGTGATAGACAGTCTCGGCGATGGCCGTCTCGATCGCTGTGGCGCAATACCAGGCGCCGAGCGCTTCAGTATTGAACCTGCCGCCCCCCGGGGACGGATGACAGAACGCGGCCATGACCAGGCTGGCGCCTGGCTGTCCGGTCGCCCATTCCATGCGATCCAACCGATTGAGTCTGGTCAGGGTCTCCGTGACCCGATCGTTGGTCAGCGTTTCGAGCAACAGCGCAGCCTCGAGATCCTCGGCCGACGCCACGCTGTCGAAAACGCCGATCGTGGGCCACCGGGTAGCGATGAGCCGATGGGTTCGCGCGCGAATCCAGGCGGTGGGTGGGTCGTCAGGCATCAAGGCCAGCCGCCGCGCCAACCGTCGAGATAGCGCCGTACCGCGTAGAGGTCGTCGATACTGCCTCGGAGCATACGGTCGAGCGGGCTCTTCCCGACGAAGGGGAGATCGGTGTTAGCCGATTTCAGCCAGCGCACGGTGCTCGCATAGTCCGCGAAAAGCAGCTTCAGCGCCTTGTAGACTCCCAGCACCAGAGAGACCCGTTCAAGTTGGTCGTATGACAGCGTTCCTATCGTGCCGCTCTTCCACTTGTAATAGGTCGATGGCGCCACGCCTCCCAGCAACAACCGCTGGTGGTCAACCGAAAGGCCCCATTCGGCGGCGATGTTGAAAAAGGTGCGCAAGCCCGGACCCGACAGGCGCGCCCGCACCGCCGGATCGCGTCGCTGCGCGAAAGGAACACCTTCCTCCGATTGGGAGACGATGGCTGGGGTTCCACCGGCCATGTTTACTCCATTCACAGAGTTCTGATCCGGACATGGAGTCACACGGAACCAAGGTCAAGTGTGCTGCGGCCGGGCCATTAATCGAACTCCCGCCAGCATCGCCTGGTTCACTGCCTCTGCAGGCGATGCTCCTTGGTTTCCGTGCGCCATCGCATCATGGAGGTCGTGGCCCGAGTGACGCCCACATGCAGCAACACGCGTTGGGCTCGGGTTGGAAAGCTTCCCGGGATCAACCTCGCCCCGGCCACAGGATGTTTGCGAACTGACAGGGAAATCTGATGCCGCTTCGCAACGCGGTCTGCAACAGCTCGGTCGGGCGAGGCATGCGGAGGCCAGATCGATCGGTGTCGGGCTGAGGCGCGAACTCGCGATTTGTGGCTGCCGCGTGCGCCACGGCATTGCGCGAGCCGCCGAAGTCCCGAATTGCCCCGCAACGGGAAAGGCAGAAAGTTGTTCGTTGCCCTGATGCTGCCACACGAGTACGCGATCACGACCCTCCAGAGGACAATCCTCACGGAGTAGCTTGCATGCGCTTTCTGCGAGTGTATGGGCGCGTACTCGGCGTATTGGGCCGTGACCTGCGCATCGCGGCACTTTTGACTGCTGCGAACGTGATAGTCGCCGCTCTGCAGTTTCTCGATCCCGTCCTGTTCGGGCGCGTGGTCAGCCTGCTGTGGCAATCGGATCACCTCCCGTCCGGATCGCTGTGGACCCAGGCGGTTGTACTGCTCGCCATCTGGGCCTCGGTTGGCGTGGCCTCGATCGTGAGCAATATCGTGGTGTCGGTACAGACCGAGCGGCTGGCCCATCGCAATCGCCTGAAGGCCATGGGGGGCTACTTCAGCCATGTCCTGACGCTGCCGCCGTCGTTCCATGGCGACACGCATTCCGGGCGGCTGATCAAGACGATGCTCTCCGGCACCGACGGCCTGTTCGGGACCTGGCTGGTGTTCTTCCGTGACCAGCTTGCGACGCTGATATCGGCCGTGCTCCTGTTGCCGCTCACGCTGTTGCTGAACTGGCGGCTGGGACTCACGCTGATCACTCTCGTCTGCGTGTTCGTCACCGTCACCGCGTTCGTGATCCGCCGGACCGAGGCCGGGCAGCGCCGGGTCGAAAACTGCAACTCCGCGCTGGCGGGCACCGCGCAGGATGCGCTGGCCAATGTGATGGTGGTGCAGTCGTTCACCCGGCTGGCGGCGGAGACCCGGAATTTCGGCGACATCGCCCAGCAGTTGATCCTGCAGCAGTTCCCGGTGCTGAATTGGTGGGCCCTGGTCAATGTGCTGACCCGCGCCGCCAGCACGATCGCCATGATCACGATCGTGATCATCGGAACCTGGCTGCATACACGTGGCCAGGCCGACATTGGCCAGATCGTCAGCTTCATAGGCTTCGCCATGCTGCTGATCGGTCGGCTGGAAAGCGCAGTCTCGTTCGTCGCCAGCCTGTTCTACAAACTGCCGGCGGTCGAGGAGTTCTTCGCCATCATGGACTCGAAGAGCTCGGTACCGGAGCGTCCGGACGCACGCACCTTGTGGGCGCCACGCGGCGAGGTGGTGTTCGACGCCGTGTCGTTTGCCTACCCGGGCGCCGATGTTGTGCTGAGCGACGTGTCATTCGTGGCGAAGTCTGGGAGCTCGGTAGCGCTGGTGGGCCAGACGGGCGCCGGCAAATCCACCGCCATGGCGATGTTGCAGCGATTGTGGGACCCCGATGGTGGCCGCATCACGATCGATGGGCAGGACCTGCGCGAGGTGAGCCTGGAGAGCCTGCGCGCCGCAATCGGCGTGGTATTCCAGGAAAGCCTGCTGTTCAACCGTACGATCCGCGACAATCTGCGCATCGGCCGACCCGACGCGACGGACGAGCAGATCGAGGCGGCGTGCCGCATGGCCGACGCGCACGATTTCATCACGCGCCAGCCACGGGGCTACGAAACGCAGATCGGCGAACGTGGCGTCACGCTGTCCGGTGGCCAACGGCAGCGTCTGGCAATCGCCAGGGCGCTGTTGAAGGACCCGCCCATCCTGATCCTGGACGAGGCCACCAGTGCACTGGATGCGGCAACCGAGGCGAGGGTGGCAGCGGCATTGAGGACGCTGATGAAGGGGCGCACGACCTTTACCATCGCCCACCGCCTGTCCACCGTGCGCGATGCCGATGAGATCCTGGTGTTCGACCAGGGACGCGTGGTGGAGCGCGGCAGTTTTGCTGAGTTGCTGGCACGCAAGGGGCGGTTCGCGGATCTGGTCGCGACCCAACTCGCACCGTCAGAGCCGTTGGTGGCAGCCGGCTGATCAGGCATTCGCGACGCAAGCACCTGTGAGCGTGCGAACGGAGCGCCGCACGCTATCTTTCCGACATATCAATCACTTCCCGCAGGAGCGGCTATCGGTCATGCTGAGATTGGCGCTGTTTTTTCTGGTCGTTTCCCTGATTGCCGCACTGTTCGGCTTCGGCGGCATCTCAGCCGCGGCGGCGGACATCGCGCGCATCCTGTTCTTCGTCGCAATCGTGCTCTTCCTGGTCCTGCTGGTTGCCGGGCTGATGGCGGGCAGCACTCTGTTCTAAGGTTCAACCACGGCGCGGCGGCTTTCGCAGCGTTCCAACCATCCCACCGATAGCCGCCAGCCTAGTCCCGACATTGGCGCAGGATGGCCGAGCGCAACGAAACCCTGCGCCGGCGTCTTGCGCACTGCACAGCTTTCATTTGCATGTGCAGCGCGGGTGCGCGCATCATCGAAGCCATTGAACTGCCGCGCGGGTGACGATCCGGCCCGGCTGACCAACGCGACCGACCGGATCATGCTCTGCCTGGCGGAAGCCAAGGAGGAAGGCCATGACAACGGTTGTCGCAATCCTGAAGCACAAGGGCCATCAGGTCACCACGATCGACCCAACGGCGACGATCGCGCGTGTTGTCGACGTCCTGGCCGAGCATCGCATCGGTGCCGTGTTGGTAATCGATCGCGCCGATCAGTTGCTAGGCATCGTCAGCGAACGCGACATCGTGCGCAGTCTGGCGGCCAATGGAGTGCGCACGCTTGAGATGACGGCTGGTCAGCTGATGACCAGGGCGCTCCAGGTCGCGCATCCCGAAACGACGGTGGCGGAAGCGATGACCCGAATGACGGTCGGCCGCTTCCGCCATATGCCGGTGATGGAACGTGACGTGCTGGTCGGGCTGGTCAGCATTGGTGACGTCGTGAAGGCCCGCATCATGGAGCAGGAGAGCGAAGTCGACAGCCTGAAGGCCTACGTGGCTGGTTCGGCCTGATCCGCCATCGCGTTACGGCTTGTTGCTCCAGGGCGGCGGGCCGAGATTGACATCGCGCGGGCTGGTGACTGCACCGGTCGTGGCACCCGCTGCGCCGCCGACCAGGCCGCCGACGACCACGCCTGGCGGGCCGCCGATGACACCCACCGCCGCGCCGGTGGCGGCGCCCGCCGCGGCACCGCCCTGGGCGCGCTGGGGCTCGTTGTAGCCGCAGGCCGCCAGCAGGCTCAGACTGGCCACGGCCGCGATGGTTATGACGGTTCGCATGACGGGAAATCCCTTCCGATGCTTGGTGACGGCGGTAGTTCGCCACACATCGCAATATGAACGCGCACGGGCCGATTCTGTGGCAATGCCAATGGTGTGAGGCGCGCGCAATGTGTGCGCCGGCGTTCCAGGTGCGATGCGGCTCGACCGGCGAGTTGTCGTCGGCCGACGCGAGAGCGACCAGCGGACCGTGCAGCCGGCCGGGGAATCGTCATGGTCCGGGCGGATTGTCCCCCCTGCCAGCAGCCCCCAGCCATCGCAAGCCCAATGCCGCAAATGCTCGTTTCGGTATGATCCGGCGCGGGTGTCGAAGCGGCTTGCATCCCCCCTTGGCCTGACGCACAAATCGTGTGCGGTTTCGCCCGCTGCGGCAGCCCGGCTTATACTTCGCTACCACCAACGGGGACCGATCACGAGGATGCACACCGGCAGGCTGATCACTCGGCTGGACCGCTACATCTTCCGGCAGCTCGCTCTGGCGTTGATCGCCGTCACCGGCGGCCTCACGGTGCTTATCTGGCTCATCCAGTCGTTGCGCTTTGTCGAGCTGGTGGTGAATCACGGCCTCTCCCTCGGCGTCTTCATTGAACTCACCGGGCTGCTGATCCCCAGTTTCGTCGCGGTAATCCTGCCGATCACCACTTTCGTCGTGGTCCAGTTCATCTATCAGCGCCTGGCAGGCGACCGCGAAATCACGGTAATGCGTGCCGCTGGCCTGTCGCCGGTCGCGCTGTCGCGGCCCGCCATCGCCCTGGCTGTCATCGCCATGGTTTGCGTCTACCTGCTGAACCTGTGGCTCGTGCCCGCCAGCCTGGCATCGTTCCGCGAATTCCAATGGGAGATCCGTAACCGGATGGCGGCCTTTCTGTTGCAGGAAGGCGTGTTCACCCAGGTGTCGGACGACCTTACCGTCTATGTGCGGTCGCGCGACCCTGATGGCACGCTGCGCGGCATCCTGGTGGACGATGCACGCGACAAGAACGCGCATGCAACGATCATTGCCGAGCGCGGGCGTCTGGTGGAAGGACCGAACGGCCCGCGTGTGTTGTTGGAAAATGGCAGTCGCCAGGAAATCGATCGCCAGACCGGCCGGCTCAATGTGCTGACGTTCAGCCAGAATGAGCTCGACCTCACCGATACGGCGCACAACGGAGGCGAACGTCTGCGCGACATGTCGGAGTTGTCGCTGGGCGAACTGCTGGACCCGCATCCGCAGAATCCGAACGACGTGTCCAAATGGATAGCCGAGGGCCATAAGCGCCTGTCGAGTCCGCTCACCGCGGTGTCCTTTGCATTCGTCGCGTTGCTATCGGTGCTCAGTGGGACGTTCCGTCGCCACGGCAGCTATGTCAGGCCGCTGGTGGCTGTGGGCTCAATCGTGGTTCTGCTCGCACTTGAGCTGGCTGTGCAGAACATGTCGGCGCGCAACAACGCGCTGCTGCCCCTGGTGTGGATCGAGGCCGTCCTGCCTGGCGTGATCTGCGCGTCGCTGTTGCTTGGACCGCGACTCCAGTTCGCCCGCCGTACCGCGTCAGCGGCGGCAGAGGCAGCCTGAACGCATGACGCGCCCCATCACCCTGTCGATCTACATCGCCAAGGGGTTTACCGGGTCGGTGATCGCCATGCTCCTGGCCCTGTCGGGCCTGGTGGGCATGTTCGACTTCATCGAGCTGCTGCGCCGCTCGACCAGCCACCCCGAAGCGACCTTCGGCCTGGTCAGCGAGATGGCCGCCCTGCGTCAGCCCTACATCGCGATGCAGATCCTGCCGTTCGCGGTACTGCTGGGCGGAATATTATGCTTCTGGCGTCTTAGCCGGTCGTCTGAGCTGATCGTCGCGCGCGCCGCCGGCATATCCGCCTGGGAATTCCTCGCCGCCCCGACGCTCTGCGCCTTGCTGCTAGGCGTACTCGCCACGACCGCGATCAGCCCGGTATCGTCAGTGATGTTCACGCGAGCAGAGGCGCTGGACAATACATATCTGAAGGCCGGCGGCGGCCCGCTGGCGCTCTCCGGTGACCAGCTCTGGCTGCGCCAATCCGATCACGCCCTGTCACCGCAGGGTGTCGCGATCATCCACGCGCACGGGGTGGAACTGCACGGCAAGCTGTTGGTCGCCAAGGACGTCAGCGTATTCCGTCTGGATGGACGGGACCGGTTGCTCACCCGCATCGAGGCCACCAAGGCAACACTCGTTGGACAGACGTGGCAGTTGCAGAACGCGCGCTCGATTCGCCCGGAAGAAATGCCGGCGCCACCCGTTACCATGAATCTGCCGACCGATCTCACGGTTGCACGCGTGCAGGAGAGCTTCGCCTCGCCCGACACGTTGTCGTTCTGGGAGTTGCCTGGTTTCATTCGTTTGCTGGACCACTCCGGCTTCTCTTCGATCCGCCATCGCCTGCATTATCAGACGCTGTTGGCACTGCCCTTGCTCGCAGCAACCATGGCATTGGTGTCCGCGGGATTTTCCATGCGGCCGGCGCGCCGCGGCGGGGTAGCGCAGATGATCGGCAGCGGTGTTGCCGCAGGTTTCGTATTGTTCGTCATCTCCAAGGTGGCGGAGGAATTCGGCCAGTCGGGCGCGCTGCCAGTTGCGCTTGCCGCATGGGCACCGGCCGTTTCCGGCCTCATGTTGGCTGTCGCCCTGCTGCTGCATACGGAAGACGGCTGAGCATGGCGCGAGCTCTCCTTGAGCTGGCACGCGCACTTACCCGTATTCTGCTGCTGGCAGTGGCGCTGGCGGTGATGTCGGTGACGGCTTTCGCCCAGCCTGAAACCGTACTCGGCAACGGGCCGAAGTCGCCGGAGTCACGCAATCAGCCGGTCACCTTCACGGCGGATTCGGTCACCTATGATCGGGAAAATTCACTGGTCATCGCCGAAGGGCATGTCGAGGCCTGGCAGAACGATACCGTGATGCGGGCCGACAAGATCACCTTCGATCGCAATACCGGCGTGGCGGCGGCAAAAGGCAACGTCGTGCTGCTCGAGCCGGACGGCCAGGTTCTGTTCGCGAACTACGCGGAAATGACGCAGGACATGAAGAATGGCGTGCTGCGCGACATGCGCGCCATCCTTGCACAGAACGGCAGACTGGCAGCCAACGGCGCGCGGCGTACCGAAGGCGAAATCAACGAGATGTCACGGGTGGTGTATTCAACCTGCAATCTCTGCGCCAAGGATCCGACGAAGCCGCCGCTGTGGGAAATCCGTGCCCTGTCGGCGGTGCAGGACCTTGAACATAAGAAGATCGAGTACGAGGATGCCGTTATGGAGATGTACGGCATCCCCGTCGCCTACATGCCCTATTTCTGGCATGCCGATCCGTCCGTGAAGCGTGCCAGCGGACTGTTGATCCCGTCTCTCGGCTACAATTCGCATCTCGGCGCATTCTTCGCCCAACCCTATTATTGGGTGATCGACGATCAGTCGGATGCAACATTCACGCCGATGATGACGTCGCGGGCAGGTCCGGAGCTCGACATCGAATATCGCCGTCGATTCAACAGTGGTTATGTGCTGCTCAATGGCTCGGCTGGTTATTTTGAGAACTCGCCACAGGCGACGATCGTGGCGAAGGGCCAGTTCAGCATCAACGACACCTGGCGCTGGGGTTTCAACATCTCTCGCGCCTCGTCGGAAAACTACATCAACGACTTCCACCTTGGCAGCGTACTCGGCACGGCGAGCAACCTGCTGACCAGCCAGATTTATGGCGAGGGATTCGGTGAGGGCGCTTATTCCCGCGTCGACGTCCGGTTCTATCAGGGTGTGAGCGACACGATTATCGACAGCGAACTCCCCGTCGTGCTGCCACGCTACCAATACAGTTACTTCGGCCGGCCCGACGCCTGGGGTGGCCGGTTCAGTCTCGACGCCGGTGTTTTCAACGTGCTGCGAACGTCGGGAACCAATACGCGGCGAGTTAATCTCACGATGAACTGGGAACGGCCGTTCGTCGGCGAACTCGGCGATCTCTGGAAGATCACGCTGCATAACGATGCGATCGGCTACAATGCCAATGAATTCAATGAGCAGCCCAATTTCGGTCCCGTCAACAACGTCGACGCGGCACGTGCCCTGCCGCAGGCGTCGTTGGACTTCCGGTGGCCGTTCATGCGTGATTCCGGCGCATGGGGCACACAGCTCATCGAACCGATTGCGCAGATCATCGTCGCGCCGCAGGTCGGCAGCAGTCAGAACACGAAATATCCGAACGAAGACAGCCTTGACCTCGAATTTACCGACGCCAACCTGTTCGGCTTCAACCGCTTCACCGGCGTCGATCGGTTGGATGGCGGCGAGCGCGCCAATGTTGCGCTGCACGGTGCGTGGTATCTCGGCGGCACAGCATTCGATGGACTGATCGGACAGTCCTACCGAACGTCAAAGGACAATGCGTTTCCAGAGGCATCAGGCCTGCACAATCAAGTTTCGGACGTTGTGGCGCGCGCGAGCTTTGCACCGACGGACTGGTTGAACCTGACCTACCGCACGCGGCTTGACTACAAGAGCCTCGCCACCAAGTTCGCTGATGCAATCGCCTCGGTCGGCAAGCCGGCGTTCTCGGTCTATGGCGGCTACATCTACACGACGGACAACCCGTTCACATACTATTCGACCCCAGCTCCGCCGCCGGCCGGTTCCGCCTTCTACGTGCCGCGCAACGAAGGTACCATGGGGTTCAACGCGGCTTGGGGAATGTATCGCTTCAATGGCTGGGCCCGGCGCAATCTCCAGACCAGCCAGATGGTCGCTGCCGGTGGCGACGCAATTTACGAAGATGAGTGCTTCATCTTGGATTTACAGGTCGCTCGCCGTTATACATCGTTCAATGGCGACAACGGCTCGACGACGGTGCTGTTCCAGTTGACCTTCAAGACGATAGGGCAGTTCGGCTTCCGGGCGCTCTGAGGATCGGGAAGTCACGGCATGACCCATAGCAAACGCTTCGTCCCACTGCTGGCATGCTTCCTCGCCATGCCAGGCGCTGCGCTGGCCGCCGCGTCGGTCCCCCGACCGCCGCCCTCGCAGACCACCCGCATCGTTGCAGTGGTGAACGGTGACGTGATCAGCAACACCGATGTGGACAACCGCGCCCGGCTGTTTGCGCTGTCCACCGGACTGCCGATCACACAGGATGTGCTCGATCGATTACGCCAGCAGATCACACGACAACTGGTCGACGAACGGCTGCGCATGCAGGAGGTACAGCGCCGCAAGATCGTGATCCCGGACAAGGCGATCGCCGCGGCGATCCACGACATCGAGACGCGCAACGGCATGCCGGCAGGCGGACTGCGTCAGAAGCTTGCGTCCGACGGGGTCAGCCAGCGCACGCTGATCGATCAGATCCGCACGGAGCTCGGCTGGACCCAGGTACTGCGGGAGGAGCTCGGCGACGGTGCGACGATCACCGATGCGGAAGTGGCAGCGCAGCAGCGTCTGCTGGCTCAGCAGGTCGGCAAGCCCGAATTCCGCGTCGGCGAAATCTTCATTCCGGTCGAGGATCCCGCCAACCAGGCCGACGCGCAGCGCTTCGCCGAGACCGTGATCGGCGAATTGCGCGCCGGTGCGCCGTTCCCGGTGGTCGCCGCCCAATTCAGCCAGAACCAGACGGCGCTGCAAGGCGGAGAACTAGGCTGGGTGCAGCCAAACCAACTCGATCCCGAAGTGGCCCGACTGGCATCGGAAATGCCCGTCGGCGCGGTCAGCAACCCGGTGAAGGTGCCAGGTGGCTTTTCCATTGTGACGCTGCAAGGCAAGCGCGAGATCGGCCGCGATGTTGGGACCGCCCTGACGCTCCGACAGGTGTTCCTGCCATTCACCAGCCCGCTCAACCCGCAGGCGCCCACCGATCAGCAAAAGCAGACGCTGGACAAGGCCCGTGGCATCAGCGCCAGCGTTCATAGCTGTCAGCAGATGGAGCAGGTCGCCAAGGACAACAATTCGCAGCGGCCGGCCGATCCGGGCGAAGTGCGCCTGGAGGCAGTCAACCCGCCGGCGTTCCGCCAGGAGTTGGCGAGCTTGCCGTTCGACCGTGCCAGTCAGCCATTGGTGTCGAATGATGGCATCGCCGTGATCATCGTCTGCTCGCGCGAGCAGAAGAACATGGCGCAGGAGTTTGCCCAGGAAGTAAAGGCCCAATTGCTGAACGAGCGCGTCGAACTGTTGTCACGCCAGTTGCTTGCCAATCTGCGTCGTCACGCCGTGATCGACATCCGCAGCGGCGGTGCATGACTGCGCTGCCGCCGCTGCGCGACGTGATTGCGCGGCACGGACTGGCGGCCAGGCGATCTCTCGGACAGCATTTCCTGCTGGATGGCAATCTCACGCAGCGCATCGTGCGGACGGCGGGCCCATTGCGTGGGCGCCATGTGGTTGAGATCGGGCCGGGGCCGGGTGGATTGACGCGTGCGTTGCTGGCGTCCGACGCGGCGAGCGTGACTGTGGTTGAGATCGATCGACGTGCTATTGCCGCGATGCATGAACTGGCGGCGGAAGCTGACGGTCGTCTGCGCGTCATCGCTGCCGATGCATTGTCGGTCGATTTCGCGTCGCTGGTACCGTCACCACGGCAGGTGATTGCCAATCTACCGTACAACATAGCGACGCCGCTGCTGATCGGCTGGCTGCGCCAGGCGAATGCATTCGAGCGACTGACGCTGATGTTCCAGCAGGAGGTCGCGGAACGGATCTGTGCGGCGCCGGGTGGCGAGGCGTACGGCAGGCTGTCAGTACTTGCTCAGTGGGTCTGCGAGACGGCGTTGTTGCTGCGCCTGCCGCCTGCAGCGTTCGTACCGCCGCCGCAGGTTTATTCTGCCGTTGTCGGTCTCACGCCGCACGCTGAGCGGCCGGCGTCGGCGCTGTTCGTTCAGATGGAGCGGCTGACTGCCGCCGCGTTCGGCCAGCGGCGCAAGATGCTGCGCGGCGCACTGAAACCGGTTGGTGGCGAGGGCTTGCTGTGCGCGGCGGACATCGCGCCCGAACGACGAGCCGAGACGCTGTCGGTGGCGGAGTTCGATCGACTGGTGCGGCTGATGGGAAACGTGCCGTTATGAGGGGTTTTGTCTTGTCATTGCGAGCGGCGCTATGGCGAGGCGATCGCGTGGAGCAACGCGTCTGCAATGGCAGCAACGCTTCGTGCCAGTGGTGCCACATGGGCGGGAGATTGCTTCATCGCTTCGCTCCTCGCAATGACAGGGGGTTGCTAGAGTTGTTCAACGAAATTCGTCAGGCCGGTTTGGCGCACCGTCGCAAGACGCGCGGCATGCAGCACGGCACGCACTGAGGCAACGGCTTGCGCGAAATCGGCATTGACCACGGCATGATCGAACTCCGGCCAATGACTGATCTCGTCGCGCGCCAGGCTCATCCGTCGCGCGATCTCCGCCGCATCGTCGCTGGAACGATGATGCAGCCGACGTTCCAGTGCAGCCAGCGTTGGCGGTAGGATGAACACGCTCACCACGTCGACAGGCAGCGCATCGCGCAACTGTCGATGGCCCTGCCAATCGATGTCGAACACCACGTCCTTGCCATCGCGCAACGCCTGCTCCACCGGTGCCCGCGGTGTGCCATAGCTGTGCCGGCCCAGCACACGCGCCCATTCCAGCAACGCACCATTCGCCACCATCGCATCGAACGCCGCCTGATCGTGGAAATGATAGTGCACGCCTGCAATTTCCTCAGGCCGCGGCGGACGTGTGGTGACGCTGATCGAGCGGTGCAGATCGGGCTCGCTCGCCAGCAGCGCATCGGCGATAGCGGTCTTGCCCGCACCCGACGGTGCCGTCAGCACCAGACAGACCCCGCGTCGCGCTATCAGGCTCATTCGATGTTCTGCACCTGCTCGCGCAATTGCTCGATGGTCGCCTTCAGTTTCAGCCCCGTCGCAGTCAGCGCAACCGACACCGACTTGCTGCACAGCGTGTTGGCCTCGCGATTGAATTCCTGCACCAGGAAGTCGAAGCGCCGGCCGATGTTCACCGCCTCGCCCAGCAGCGCGTGCGCCGCCTGGATGTGGCTCGCCAACCGATCGAGTTCCTCGCGCACATCGGACCGTGCGGCGAGCAATGCCACCTCCTGTGCGATGCGTTCCACCGGCAAAGATGGTGCCTCGCCCAGCAGCGCCTGCAAATTGTCCATCACCCTGGAGCGCTGCGCAGCGGGCTGATCGGCTGCCTCGGCTGCGGCCCGATGATGCAGTGCGGCGATCTCGTCCAGCAAGCCGGTCAGGGTCACGGCAAGCCGAGCTCCCTCCGAACGACGCGCCACCACCAGCGCCGCAAGGGCTTGTGCGAATCCGGTCTGCACCGCGGTGGCCGCGCCACTGCGGTCCACCGCTTCATCGGCCTGCGCCGGGCGCAGCACGCCGGGCAGAGCGAGCAGCGCCTCCGCGCGTGGGACGGGGCTGCCCGGCAGGCGGGCGTGCAGATCCAGTGCCAGGGCGAGCGCCTGTTCCAGCGCGTCCGGATCGGCGACCATGCGCGCTTCGGTCTCGCGCTTCGCCGTCAGATTGGCGGTGACGTTGCCGCGCTTCAGTGCCTTGCCCGCTGCCTCACGCAACGCAGGTTCCAGCGCGTCCCAGCCAGGCGGCAGGCGGAAGCGCAGATCGAGGCCACGGCCGTTGACGCTGCGCAGTTCCCACGCCCAGGTCAGGCCCGTCGCGCTGCCCTCGGCGCGGGCGAAGCCGGTCATCGATGCGAGTGCGGTGCCCATTCGGCGAAGCTTCTATCAGTCGCATCGCTGGCTGTCATTGCGAGGCCCCGGGCGACATATCAATCTGCGGCCAATGACGCATGATCCACGCTCCGCCCTGATCACTGGTGCATCATCCGGCATCGGTCAGGCGCTGGCCGTCGCGCTGGCGCGGCCAGGCATGACGCTGCACCTGTCGGGCCGCGATGCGCCGCGGCTGACAGCGGTGGCCGTGACCTGCCGAACCCACGGCGCCGCTGTGCATCCGAGGGTCCTTGATGTGCGCGATGCCGACGCGATGGCGGCATGGATCGTCGATGCAGGCCAGCTCGACCTTGTCGTGGCGAATGCCGCAATTTTGGCTGCGACCGGCGAGGATACGCGGGCGGTCTTTGCCACCAACCTCGATGGAGTGCTGAACACTGCGCTGCCGGCGATGGCGGTTATGGCGGATCAGCCTGCCGGTGCAGATGGCGTGCGCGGTCGCATTGCGGCGATCGCCTCCATTGCGGCTTTCGCGCCGGTGCCGCACGCGGCAGCCTACTGTGCATCGAAGGCGGCGGTGGATTTCTGGATGGTGGCCAGTGCAGCCGATGCCCGCCTTCGTGGCATTGTGCTGACCAGCGTCTGCCCGGGCTACGTCCGCTCCGCGATGACCGAACGCAACAGCTTTCCGATGCCTGGGCTGATGGACGCCGAGAAGGCGGCGCGCATCATCCTGCGTGGCGTAGCGGCAGGTCGAACGCGCGTGGTGTTTCCGTTTTGGATCGGACTCGCGGCGCGTGCCTCTGGTTTGCTGCCGCCACAACTGCTTGGTGCGATGGTCGCGATGCAACGGCGTGGATCATGATGATCGACCACGTTGTCATCGCGGGTGGGCGTCAGAACTCGCCACTTCGGTACGCCTCGTCGAGACGTTGCGCGTCCTCTTCCGAGGGTTCGTCCCACGCCTCCCCGCGTCGCCGCAGGGCGCCGGAGAAATTCGGCGGCCGCTTCTCGTTGAACGCGCGACGCCCCTCTTCACCGTCCGTCGTCACCTGGATCAGCAGGTTGTTCATCAGGTTCTGCACGTGCCAGGCCTGATCCGTCGGCAAGTCTCCGAAGCGCACGACGAACTCCTTCATCATGCGCACCGCAACCGGCGGCAGTGCGACGATGTGGCGCGCCAGCTTCTCCGCGCGTGCCATAAGCTGCGCATGCGGGACGACTTCGTTGATCAGACCGATGCGCAGTGCTTCCTGTGCGTCGAACGGTTCGTCGGTCAGCAGGATCTTCATCGCATCGGCATAGCGAAGCTGCTTCACCAGCAGGGCGGCGCCAGGGCCGTGGCCGACCCAACCCTGGGAGATCAGCGAAAACTTGAAACGCGCATGCTCCGCGCTGGCGATGCGGACGTCGGTGGACGACAGTAGCACATACAGGCCCGCGCCGGCGGCCCAGCCGTTCACCGCGGCGATCACCGGTTTCCATACGCGCGGATAATGATCGCCGAACCGCCCGTCGAGGCCGATCTTCTGGCCATGCACCGTGCCGGCCAGTGGCCAGAAGATGCGCTGCGTGCGGAGGTATTCGCGCTCTTCCTCAGTGATGTTCTTGCGCGGCGCGAGGTTATGGCCGCCGCAGAAATGCCGGTCGCCCGCGCCGGTCAGGATGGCGCAGCGAATGTCGCGATCCTCCCACAAATCGATCCAGGCCTCGGAGATCTGGTCCGACGTCTCCTTGTCGAAGATGTTGGCCTTGTCCGGATTGTTCAGCGTGATGTAGGCAACCCGGTCGCGCTTTTCGTAGATGATCGCCACGGCGGAAACCTCCTTCAGCCCAATGGCCGACCATGGCGCGCGATGAATTCAGGGAACGCTTCCTCGGCCTTGGCGCCGCGCATCACGTGCGTGGTGTAGTGATGCTCCATCTCGTATTGTTGCTCGAGGCTTTCGCCCTTCTGCTGCAACAGCAGCGCCTTCACGCCGATCACCGCACCACGATGATTGTTGGCGATCATGCGGGCGAGTTCCATGGTCTTGCTGCGCAATTGCGCACGCGGCACCAGATGGTTCAACAGTCCGATGCGATAGGCCTCCTCGGCTTCCACGATGCGTGCGGTGAACAGCAGTTCCTTGGCCATTGGCCAGCCGATCTGCGCGCCGAGCGACCAGGTGCTGTTGATGCGACCGTACGCGGCCGCGAGAAAGCGAAACTTGGTGTCCTCACAGCCCACGCGCATGTCGAGCGATGAGGCCAGTACCGCGGCGCCGCCATACGCCAGGCCATTCATCATACCGATCACCGGCTTGGCCGAGGCGGAGATGTCGTAGGCTCGGCGCCCCTCGCGCATCACCTCGAGCTGCTCGAACGTATAGCGGCGATCATCTTCGCGCTGCTCGTGGATGTCGCCGCCGGCGGAGAATGCCTTCGAGCCGGCGCCGGTGATCACGATGCAGCCAACGCCATTATCGGCGTTCAGCGACTTCATGGCGTCGTGCAACTCGGCCGATAGCTTGCGGTTCATCGCGTTGAGCTTGTCGGGACGGTTGAGCGTGATGATGCCGACGCCATCTTCCACATCGACCAGGATTGTTTCGTAATTCATGGTTCCCTCCGGATTGCGTCTGTCAGTGCGGGGTGTGGGAGCGGCGAAGCGGTGGCTGGGCAAGGTGGTGGGTTACTGGATGGAGATTGTTTCGTCGCTGCGCTCCTAACAAGAAAGCGACGCACATTTTGTCGTCATGGCCGGGCTCGTCCCGGCCATCCGTCGTGACACTGTGCCGCTACTGATGGCCGGGACAAGCCCGGCCATGACGGTTTCATCCAGGGCCGGTCGGCCCGCGGCCGGTACGGAACTCGCAATGACAGTTTGCCTCGCTCCTTGCACTGACAGTTCGATTTGTTTCTCGCAGTAACGGTTCGCTTCAGTCGTCGCCATGGCAGTTCATTCGCATCGCGCGCCATTGGGGTAGCGCGTGCGATTGGCTGTGCGACACTGTCTTGCGCGGACGGGGCGAAGGCAAGTCAGTCGCTGGCCGGCTTCTCTGTCTGCGCGGCGGCCGGTGTAATGGCGGGGGCCGCCACCGCGGTCGGGGCACCATGCGGCGCTGGCGTCTTGTCTATCGCGCCGGTCATCGGAATGAAGAACACGCCCATGTCGCGCCTCGAATGGATCTTTCCCTCGGCGTCCTTGGTATAGACGTACAGCACCTGGCCGCGCTTGAACGGCTGACCGATCGGGATCACCAGCCGGCCACCGGGCTTGATCTGCTTGAACAGATCGGGCGGCGCATATTGCGCGGCGCAGGTCACGATGATGATGTCGAAACCGCCCTGCACCTCGGGCCAGCCGTAATAGCCGTCGCCCACGCGTGTATGGACATTGTCATAACCAAGCGGGGTGAAGATCCTGCCGACGGCCTTGCCCAAAGGCTCGATGATCTCGATTGAATAGGCCTGCCTGACGATGCGTGACAGCAGAGCGCTCTGGAAACCACTGCCGGTGCCGATCTCGAGCGTCGCATCGTCGGCCTTCGGTTGGCAGACCTGGGTCATGTAGGCCTGGCCGAGATAGTCGGACAACGCCGAGCCGTATCCCAGACCCCAGGGTTTCGGATCCGTCTCATAGGCATCGCCCGGCGTCGCCCGGCGTTCTGAATAGATATAGTGGAAATATTCACGCGGCACTGCCTCGAACGCCGCCATCACAGCAGGGTCGGCGGAGCCGAGATGTTCCTTCAGGTAGTCCTGGATGCGCTTCAGCGCCGCCGGCTTGCGCTTCTGAATGGCGTCGAATTGTGCATCGGTCAGGCTGACAGGACGGCCGGACGCCACCATTGCCGTCTCGTACGCGGTTCGCGTCCACGCCGCGGTCGCCTGCGCCTGTCGCGCCAGGCAAAACCCACCGGCGGCGGCAATCACTCCGCGGCGCGTGATCGTACTGAGAGAAGCTGCCACGCGCGGCTCTTCCTTGTTGCTGGAAACATCACCAGTGCGATTACATACAATATCGCGGCGCTGAGCAGAACCCGGCTGAAGCCCGCCTCGCGCGCAATCAGGTTTGCGAGTGGCGTGGCGACCACAGAGAATGCGCCGTTCAGTCCCCAGGCCCACGGCAGGAACCCACCGGAGCCGGCGTGCGACAGGCCGAGGGGGAATGGCAGGCCGAGTGCCAGCGATACCGGGGCCAGCACGGCGAGGACAAGTGCGGCGCGCGCCAGCCAGGGCAGACCCAGCGTCGCCAGGATGGCAGGCTGCAACCCTACCAGCACCGCGCCGCACCAGCCCACGATGATCAGGCAGGCCAGCGTCATGGCGCGTCGTGATGCTGCGGCCAGCCGGTCAGCCACCATGCTGCCCAGTCCGGAAAACACCAGTATCCCGGTCAGCACGAGGGCAAACCCGGAGGTACGGTCATTCAGCCAAAGGCTGGCCTTTTCGATCAGATAAATTTCGATGAACAGAAAGCCGAGCCCGAGCGCCGGGAAATACACGATCGGCCGCAGCAAGCCGACGTCCGGCAGACGCAATCGGCTCGGTGCGGCGAACGGCACCAGCAGGACGAGCAGCGCGAACACCGCCGCCTGCGCCAGCACGGCCAGATTGACCAGCGCGCCGATCTCCGCCTGCGGCAGGATTTCCAGCCGCTGCAAAATGGTGTCGAGCTGGTCCAGCCGCAGCACCGCGTAGAAAAACGGGCGGTCCAGCGTGATCGGCGTGAGGTTGAACGCTGTGCGCGATGGCGTTGCCGCGCCGGCCAGCACCGCGCCGGCTTCATCGGCGATGGAGTTGTCGGGGCCGGTGGCGGTGACCTCACCGCTGCTGAAGGACACCGCCGGCAGGTCATTGTAGATGCCGGCGCGCGCGGCGGCCGGATCGATTCCCGGATACCACGACACGTCGAACGAGCGATCGTCGCAGAATTTCCGCAGGATGGCGATCCGCCCGGCGCCCCACGCGCTGTTGGACAGCAGGATGCGCACGCCCCAGGCGGAACGATAGACCATGGTATGCGATGCGGGATCGGCGATACCAGCGCGCAACAAGGCCGCCCGCGCGGTCGCCAGCATGCGCAGCGCATAGACCGGGAAGTCGCGGATCGACACGGGGATGGACACGATGCCGCCGGGCGCGAGCGCACGCAGATATCCAGCCACGGCTTGCACACTGAACGCGGTCACATTCGCATCGGCGGCATCGAGGAAGTCGGCCGACAGATCGATGATGTCGTAGCGGCGGCTGTCACGAATCGCGGCGATCGGTCCTTCACCTGAAACAGTTACCCGCGGATCGACGGGCCAGGCGGGCGACGGACCCAATCCATGACGCAGCGATCGCAGCAGGACCGGCTCCGGCTCCAGCACGCGCACCCGCGCCGCGCCCAGCGCCAGAATCTCCGACGTCCGGAAACCGCCGGAGGCGCCGGCCAGCAGCACGTTTGCGTGCGGGATCAGGCGATACGGCAATGCATCCAGCGCGGCGTCAGCATAGCCGACGTCCATCGGTCCCGGCTTTGGCAATGCCGCTATCCGATTGCCGTCACGATACAAGCCGAAAGTCTGTGGTGGCCCCGCCACCCCAAGCATGCCGGCGTTGTTGGAGATGTCGGTGTCGACGCGCTCGGTGAAGTCGTCCAGCAGTTGATAATCGCCGCGTGGCGACAGCACGCTGGCCACCACGCGCCCGTTCGGTGTGTGCAGCGGGGCATAAATTGCCTTGAAGTCGTTGAACAATGCCTGGTTGTCGAGCAACAGCAACGCCTCGGCACCGAGCAGTGCAACGCTGGCTGCCGCCACCGCGGCCCACCGCCAGCGTCGCGCGACAAAGCAAGCGCTGGCCGCCAGTGGCACCAGCAACAGCGGCACCAGGTAGAACGCATGCACCACGAACATCGCCACCAGCACCGCCGCGGCGCCGGCGCCGGCGCCCGTCAGGTCATAGCCGTAGACAACGCCGATGCGGTCGGCGTTCAGCACGAAACTCAGGCTGACGTACACGCCGGCCAGGAAGAAGAACGGCAGCAGGCACGCGTAATACCCGGCGATGTGCCAGATCTGCGGCAGCCAGGTCGTCAGGTTCTGCAATTGCAGCGGATTGAATGGATTGGTCGTGGTGAAATGGAAGCCGGCCGCCGCCGCCACAACCAGTAGTGCCGGGAGGGCCGCCAGCAACGTCGTGCCATGGCGCGCGAAGGCGTCACGGAACAGCGCCAGGATCACGCCGCTCAGCGCGAAGCCCACCATGACGATGGAGATCACCCAGTAACCGTACTCGGACCACTTGGCCACGGCGAAGTAGCGCGTCAGCGCCGTCTCGTACCCCACCGCGGCCAGCGACACGAGGAACAGCGGCACCAGAGCGGTGCGTCGCGTCACGGCCAGACTGTCCCGGTGATAAACTTGGTCAGCAGTGCGTTGAAGCGTGCGGCGTCGTCAACGAACAACGCGTGGCCGGCGTCGCCGAACACCGCGATCTGCGTACCAGGCCGCTTACGCGCCAGATTCGCCGCCTGTTCCGACAGCCAGCCCGGACGCACCACGTAGAGCACCGGCTTGCTGGTGGAATATACTGCATCGCGCCAGTAGGTGCGCGGTTCCGCGTAGGACAGCAATGCGCGGCTTGCCGGCTCCGGCGTGCGCAGCGTGGCCTGGGTGAGTTGATCCAGATACGCCTCGCTCTGCGGACGATGAAACATGCCCTGCACGAAGCGATGCATGGCGATGGCATGCGGCAGAACCGGCACAACCTGATGTGGCGGCCGGGGCGGTGGCGGCGGTTCCTCGCCGACCGAATTGTCCACCAGCACGAGGCCAGCGATGTTCAGATCACCGTGTGAATGTAGGTAGGCCAGCGTGTCGAGCACACCCAGCGACCAACCAACCAGCAGCACCGGCACCGGTTCCAGATTGGCAATCAGTTCGGCGATATCCTGTCCTCGGCGTGCTGGTACGTAGCCGGAGGATGGCGCATCGGAATCACCCTGGCCGCGTGGGTCGAATGCCACGACATGATAATGCCGCGAGAACGCCTGGATCTGCGGTCCCCAGATCCAGGCAGGCATCGTCCAGCCGGGCACAAACACTATGGTGTGGCCAGCACGGGGGCCAGCCTCGAGGTAATGCAGCCGCACCCCGTCGCTCGTGATGAAGAAGCGGCTTTGCGCCGCAATCCCGCCCTCGGCTGCCGCCGGCCCGTCCAGCAGCAGCGAGAGCAGGCCAGCGATTGTCGCGCGTCTGCCGGAAGCCGTTCGCATGGCGCCAGAACACCGGCTCACATCGCGCCGTGTCAATCTCCAAGAAGCAAGGCCGCATGCAGGAGCGGCAAGCGGGCCTTGTAGCGACGTCCTTCCGCCGCCCTGGCCCTTTGTGCAGGCTCTGCGTCCCCCCGGTTCACCGCTTCTTCACGCCTCGCGCCAATAGTGCTCGGTAAATCCGCGTGCCATCGGGAGCTCGCTTTGGAACCGCAGATCGACCCCGCTCGCCATCTCCTTGTTGTGGACGACGAACCTGTCCAGTGCCTCATTGTTACGCGCGCGATGACGGCGCTCGGATTCATTGCTGACTCCGCAACCTCGTTGGGCGCGGCGATCGAACACGTCACGACACGACAATATGACGTCATCGTCCTTGACCTGTCGCTGGGTGAACGCGAGGGCATCAGCCTGCTGCATCTCATCGCGACCCAGCCTGCCGACCCGATCGTCATCTTCATTTCCCGGCTGGACGACAGGGTGCGCGCAGCCAGCATCCGTTTCGCCACCGCTCTTGGGCTTCGGGTTGCCGGTGCCCTGGAGAAGCCGGTCGGATCGGCAGCGCTGTGCGCGTTGCTGGAGCATCCCCCGCCGCCCAGCAGCAAGCACGTCGATATGGACGCCTTTCGTCCAACGGGCGAGGAGCTGGCCGACGCCATTGACCAGCATCGGATCATTGCCAAATTCCAGCCGAAAGTCGCGCTGGCCGATCGGCGTGTCGTCGGCGCGGAGTCTCTCGCGCGCTGGTACCATCCGACCCACGGCCCGATTCCCCCTGACATATTCATCCCGTTGGCGGAAGCGAGCGGCCTGATCGTCCCGCTGACCCGAAGCATCCTGCAAGACGCGCTGGCGGCCTGCCGGCGCTGGCGCGGTCAGCATCCGACCTGCAGTGTGGCGGTGAACATCTCGACCCTGGTCTTGGCCAATCCGGCACTACCGGAAGAGATCGAGGCTTTGCTGCTGCAGCACGGCCTCTCCCCGGGCGCGCTGATCGCCGAGATCACCGAGACGACAGTGATCGCCAACCCGCTACTGGCAGCTGAAGTACTGACCCGGCTGCGCATCAAGGGCATTGGCCTGTCGATGGACGATTTCGGCACCGGCCATTCGTCTTTGCTCACGCTGCTCCGCCTGCCGTTCACTGAGCTGAAGATCGACCGTTCGTTCGTAGCGTCGTGCGAAACGGATCAGGAGGCCTGGAAGATCATTCGCGCCACCCTCTCCTTGGCGCGGGAACTGGGGCTGTCGGTGGTCGCCGAGGGGATCGAGACCGAGGGGGTGGAAGCGAAGCTGCGCGACGCCGGCTGTCAGATCGGCCAGGGCTGGCGATTTGGCCACTCGATGACCGAAGCCGCCTTCCGCGACTGGCTGGTCAGGCGTACGGAGACCGTGGCGTGAGTGGTATCCGTCGATGGATCGGCGCCGGGGCGATGCAATTTGCCCTGATGGCGGGGGTTCTGTTGCTGATCTGGGGCGCCGTGGTGCTGCAGCTTCGGCAGGAGCGGAACGCCGCCGAACTCGATGCGGTCAAGGACACCGGCAATCTCGCCCGTGCCTTCGAGGAGAACATCGTTCGCTCAATCACCGCGATCGACCAGGTGATCCTGGTCGTGCGTGACTCGTATGAGCGTGATCCGGGACGGTTCGATTTGAACAGTTGGGCGCGGGACCGCCCGTTCCTGAACGAACAGACCCTGCAGATCTCGATCATCGATCGAACCGGCTGGCTGGTGCAGAGCAATCTGGGACCGCCACCCAAACCCGTGGACCTCAGCGATCGCGAACATTTCCGCGTGCATCTGAACTCGACGCAGGACCGGCTGTTCATCAGCAAACCGGTATTGGGCCGGGTGTCCAACCGCTATTCCGTGCAATTCACCCGCAAGATCATCGGCATCGATGGCGACTTCCTGGGTGTTGTCGTGGTCTCGCTGGACCCGTATTACCTCGCGCGCTTCTACGAGTCGCTCGAGATCGGCCGTGGGTTCATCATGCTGGTCGGTCTCGATGGTGTCATGCGCGCCGGTGGGCCGACCTCCGACCTCATCGGCAAGTCGTTGGGCAACTCGCCGCTGTTGGCGCTGGCGGCAAAGACCGATCATGGCAACTATCGGGCCGATGCCGCGGAGATGACCGGGCGGCGCGCCTTCGTCAGCTATCGGCGCCTCGCCGCGTATCCTCTCGTGGTCGCGGTCGGCCTAGGTGCCGACGAGGTTTTTGCCAATTACCGCCTGGACCGCGCTGAGTACATCACCGCCGGCATGGGTCTGTCCTCACTGGTGTTGGCGGTCGGCCTATTGCTGGCCGGCCATCGCCGCCGGCTTGCCGGCTACCAGGATGCGTTGACCGCCACCTTGGACAACATGAGCCAGGGAATCATAATGGTGGACCAGGATCGGCGTGTTCCGGTGATCAACCGACGGGTCGGCGTATTGCTGGGACTGCCACCTGATCTGGTGCGGGAAAACATCAGCTTCGACAGCATCCTGAGCTGGCAAAAAGCGCACGACGAATTCGCGCCGAATCACGACGTCTCCGTAGCAATCGATGAGCTGGTCGGCCGCGGCGGGCTGGACGCAGCCATCCCGGTGTATGAGCGGACGCGGCCAAACGGCACAGTGCTGGAGATTCGTACAGCGCTGTTGCCGAACGGGGGCGCGGTGCGCACCTATACCGACATCACCCAGCGCAAGCGCATCGAGCAGGACTTGTCCGATGCGCGCGATGCAGCGGAGGCTGCCGGTCGGGCCCGTTCGGAATTCCTCGCGGTGATGAGCCATGAGATCCGCACGCCGATGAACGGCATCATTGGCGCCGCGGGATTGCTGCTCGACGGCAAGCTCGATCCCGAGGAACTGCAATACGTGCGAATCATCCGGCAGTCCGGCGACCATCTGCTTCAGCTTATCAACGACATCCTGGATTTCTCGCGGCTCGATGCGTCGTTCATGGAGCTGGAGGAGGTGGCCTTCGACATCGGTGCAACCATCGGCGACACGGTCGATATGGTGGCGACGCAGGCGAGGGAGAAAGGGCTCGAGCTTTCTGTCGCGATCGCGGACGACGTGCCGCGGCGCGCAGTGGGCGATCCGGGTCGGCTGCGACAGATCGTGCTCAACCTGGCCGGCAACGGCATCAAGTTCACCGAGCACGGCAGCGTGCACGTTGACGTTTCCCTTATCGGATGTGAGGCGGCGGGCTTCAGGATCGCAGTGGCGGTTAGCGACAGCGGGATCGGCATCCCCGCGGACGCCCTGCCGCGGCTGTTTCGCGAGTTCAGCCAGGTGGATGGCTCGATTTCGCGCCGGTTCGGTGGCAGCGGGCTCGGGCTTGCCATCAGTCGCCGGCTGGTCGAGCGGATGAGCGGCGTGATGACCGTTGTCAGCGTGCCTGGCCGCGGCAGCACGTTCCGATTTGATATCCTGCTGAAGGACGCGCCGATGGAGTGCCGGGACGTTGATGATGCAGCGCCGGTTCCGCGACACGACCCGGTGCCGCGCTTGAGGATCTTGCTGGTCGAAGACAATGCTACGAACCGTTTGATTGCCAGCCGAATGGTCGAGCGCATGGGACATCGGGTCGATACGGTTGCGGATGGCGCGGAGGCAGTGCAGGCGGTGCGCTCGATCCCATATGATCTGATACTGATGGACCTGATGATGCCGGTGATGGATGGTCTGACCGCCACACGGGTGATACGTGGCGAGCCAGGCGCCGCGGGACGCACGCCGATCGTCGGGCTGACCGCAAACGCCGAGAGGGGTAAGGAGTCAGCCTGCCGCGAGGCCGGCATGAATGGCTTCGTCGCCAAGCCGATGACTGCCGAACAACTGGAGACCGCCATCGTGGCGGTGATCGCACCTGCCGGTTCGGGACACGCCATGACGCACGAGTGGCCATTGCTGGACGACATGGTGCTGGTCAGTCTGGCCGCTGACATCGGTGAGGATGGAGTGACCGACGTGGTGCAGTTGTTCCTTGCCGAGGCACCGCGGATGATTGATCGCCTGGAGCAGGCGTCCGCCACCCAGGGCGGCCTTTTGCTGCGCGAGGTTCACACCCTCGCCAGTGCGACGCGAAGTGTCGGTCTGCTGCGTGTCGGCCACACAGCCGGCGACATCGAGCGGGCGATGGCAACCGAGGACTGCAGCGCCGATCGACTGGCCGATCTGCTGGATCTACTGCGCAGCAGCGTTACGCGGCTTGGCGCGTGGCAGGAAGCCCGCCAGTCGGCGATGTCGGCCGTCGCCTGACGCGGCTCACGGCCGGCGGGCGCACGGGTTGCTCACCTGACGTCGGTCAGCCGTTTCAATTCGGCCGGCTGGCGCAGCACGATGAGGCCGTTTTCGATATCCACCGCGCCCATCTCTCGCCACTGGCGCAACAGCTTGTTCACGCTCTCGCGCGACGAAGCGACCAGGTTGCTGAGATCGCGCTGCGACAGCTTCAGATCAATGCGCGTGCCGGCGGTCCCTGGCCGGCCATAGTCCTCGGCGAGCTTCAGCAGCACGCGCGCCAGTCGGACCGGCAGATCGAACAGCGCCAGGTCCTCCAGCGCCATGCTGGTCTGTCGCAGGCGGTCGCACAACACGGAAAGCAGGCGCAGGTAGAGGTCGTCGTTCTGTCGTAGGAAGGGCAGGAACAGCCGCCGCTCCACCACCAACAGCAGGGTGTCCTCGATGGCAGTCGCGTCGGCGCTGCGCGGCAAGCCGTCCAACAGCGCCATCTCACCGAATATCTCACCAGGATTGACGACGTTCAGCGTGACTTCCTTCCCCTCGCTGGAGAAGAAGCTGATGCGGACGCGCCCGCGCAGGACCGCCATCAGCGAGGATCCCTCGTCGCCTCGCTGCAGGATCATCTGGCCGCGACGATAGCGCCGCTCGGTGGCGAATTTCAGGATCTCGTCCAGTTCCGCCGGCCGCATGGCCTGAAACAGTGGGCTGGTGAGCAAGGCAGCACGTTTCGCATCGCGCTCAAGCTTTGCCACATGCGTCTCCCGGTCCCGTTGCCCGCTCGCCGCAGTTGGCTCCGCGACGGGCGATTCCCTGGAGCAGTATGCGCGCCTCGCGGGCAATGTGGTATCCCGGTCGGCAATGCCGGAAGGATACGCCATGCCCGTCGCGGACGAACGCACGCTGGACGAAGCGGTGCGCTACGCCATGTCGCACGAAACGCCGTGGCCGCGCGATTTGCGCGCGCATCTCGAGGCCGGCTTCTTCGAGCCGCCGCCGCACAACGAAATCCTTGGCCCGATCCGTCCGCGCGGCGAACCGAACGGTATGGTGCTGCGCGGCGGGGAGGTGGTCGCTCGTTGGGGCGACACGCGGCAGGTCGATATCACCTTCTCGGTGGCCAAGAGCTATCTCAGTCTGCTCACCGGTATCGCCGTGGCCGATGGTTTGATTGCCGAGATCGACGAACCGGTGGGGCGGACGGTGGACGATGGCGGCTTCACGGGACCGCATAACGGCGCCATCACGTGGCGGCATCTGCTGCAGCAGACCTCCGAATGGGAGGGCACGCTGTTCGGCAAATCGGACATCGTCGATCGCAACCGCAATCTGGCGATGGAAGGCAAGGGCCGCAAAGGCGATGCGCGGCCACTGCGGACGCCGGGGACGTTCTGGGAATATAACGACGTACGGGTGAACCGGCTGGCGCTCGCGCTGCTGTGGCGTTTCCGGCGGCCATTGCCCGATGTGTTCGCCGAACGGATCATGCATCCGATCGGTGCGTCGAACGACTGGAGCTGGCATGGCTACCGCACGTCGATAGTGGAGATCGATGGTCGCATGATCGAGTCGGTTTCCGGTGGCAGTCATTGGGGTGGCGGCGTCGCGATCCATGCCGAGGACCAGGCGCGAATCGGGCTGCTGATGCTGCGGCGCGGCGTGTGGGAAGGGCGGCGGGTGCTGCGCGAAAGCTGGATCGCGGAGTTGCTGGTGCCGTGCGCGCTCAATCCGAACTACGGGTTGCTGTGGTGGCTGAACACCGGTCGCACGCGCTATCCGAGTGCCACGCCGGAGAGCTTCTTCGCCTCGGGAGCCGGCGGCAACATCACCTGGGTCGATCCGGTGAATGACCTGGTGGCGGTGATGCGCTGGATGAACCCCGCTTCCGTCGACGGGTTCATCCGGCTGGTGTAGCGCCGATCGCACGTGGCCGCATTCAGCCGCACGAAACCGCGATCGGTCACGTTTTGGCTTTGATCCCGTCGGAGTCTCTCGCCACGCGCTGTAACGGCGCTTGATATGCGATGAGGACGAACGATGGCCACCGCGCCGACGGAGCCGCTCCCTGACGACCCAAGGCCACGCGCTCGCGGTACTGTGCGCGCCTATTGGAAGCTCGCCGGCGGCTTTTGGCGCGGGCCGACGGCGGCCCAAGCCTGGACCCTGACCACGCTGAGTTTCGTACTTGTGGTCGGCAACATCGCCGTGCAGTACGGCATCAATCGCTGGAACCGCGAGTTCTTCAACGCGCTGCAGCGCCACGAGCAATCGTTCGTATATCAGGCCATGGGGCTGTTCGCGGCACTGGCGTTTGCCGCGGCGCTGGTGGCTGTCCTCCAACTGATCTACCGGATGCGCCTGCAAATCCGCTGGCGGCAATGGCTGGTGCAGCGACTCGCCAGCCGTTGGCTGGACGAGCAGCGGTTCTACCGCCTGTCGATCGCCGCACCGGACCTCGACGCGCCGGAATTCCGCATTGCCGAGGACGCGCGCATTGCCACGGAACCGGTGATCGACTTCGCCTACGGAATCACCAATGCGGTGCTCACTGCCCTGGTATTCTTCGGCGTGCTGTGGTCGGCGAGCGGTTCGGCAACCTTCTTCGGCTGGCGCATTCCCGGCTTCATGGTCTACGCCGCGATCATCTACTCGATCGTGATGTCGACCTCGATGGTGCTGTTCGGGCGCGCGCTGATCGATCGGATCGAGCAGCGCAATCGCACGGAGGCGCAACTCCGCTACGAGATGGGCCGCGTGCGCGAGAACGCGGAGAGCATCGCAATGATCGGCGGCGCCGGCGACGAGATGAAGGGTATCGGCCTGACGATGCAGCAGGTGACCGAGGCCTGGACGCGCGTCGTCGGGCGTCAGGCGTGGCTCACCTGGCTGATGGGTGGCAACGGGGTGATCGCCCCCGTGCTGCCGCTGCTGCTCGCCGCGCCGAATTATCTGTCGGGCGAAATCACTCTCGGCGCGCTGACCCAGTCTGCGGCCGCCTTCGTGCAGGTGCAGGTGGCGTTGAACTGGCTGGTCGACAATTATGCCCGGATTGCCGAATGGCTGGCCTCGGTTGGCCGCGTCGTTGGATTATGGAGCGCGCTCGCCGATCTGGATGCGTCGGTGGGCACCTCGGACAACGAGCGCATCACCATCGAGGACAGTTCGGACGGCAAGGTCCATCTCGATGCGCTGTCGGTCGCGCAGCACAACGGGCGCGTGATGATCGACGAAGCGGACACGATCATCGGCGAGGGCGAGAAGGTGCTGCTGATGGGCGAGTCAGGCACCGGCAAGAGCACGCTGATCCGCGCGGTCGCCGGGCTGTGGCCCTGGGGGTCGGGGCGTGTGCTGCTGCCGCCCGAAGCCAAGGTCGCCTTCCTGCCGCAACGTCCCTACATGCCGCTCGGCACATTGCGCCAGGTGCTGTGCTATCCCGACGACGGCGAGACCTATGCCGACCAGCCGTTGCAGCGTGCTCTGGAGCGCTGCGGATTGAAGCGCCTGGGATCACGACTGGATGCCGAGGAAAAGTGGGACAAGCTGCTGTCGGGCGGCGAGCAGCAGCGCATCGCGTTCGTCCGTTTGCTGGTGCAGCGGCCCGACATCGTCATCATGGACGAGTCTACGTCGGCGCTGGATACCGACACCCAGGACTCGATGATGGAGTTGTTCCGCGACGAATTGGCCGGCGTCACGCTGATCAGCGTCGCGCATCGCTCCGAACTGGAAGACTACCACGACCGCAAGCTGATGCTGCACCGGAAGTCGACCGGCGTGGAGATGGCGCCGGTTGAGCAGACCGGGCGCCGCGAACGTCTCGCGCGCCTGCTGCGGCGTTCGTTGCGGCCGCGTCCGTCTCCGGATCCATCGAGCCCGGTGGCGCGGTGATTTTCCGCGCCGTCAGTCGAACCCGAGGAATCCCGGCATTTCGCTGATTGGCCGTGCGGCCTTCAGTCGCGCGAGATCGGGGACGGGACGCGCGGTGTGCGCATCGCCGGCGAGCATTGTCTCAAGTTCGGCCGCGACCGCCAGCACGAACGCATCGCTGCCGCGTGGTCCAACAATCTGCAGGCCGAATGGCATGCCGTGCCGATCGAGCCCAACCGGCAGCGACACGGCGGGATGGCCGGGCAGCGTTACGGCGTAGGCCAGCGCCAGCCAATGGAAGTAGGTGCGGGTCTGCCTGCCGTCGATCTCCGCTGGGTAGAGCTCGCGCCATGACCGCGGACTGATGGTGATCGAAGGCGTCAGGATCACGTCCCAGTCCCGGAAGAAGCTTTGCCAGCGGCGATACAGCGCGGTTTGCTGCGACTGTGCGCGTGCGACATCGGCGGCCGTGTAGCGCAATCCCTCCTCGACATTGGCGCGGACGTTCGGTCCGACATCCTGCGGGCGGGTGCGCACCTTCTCGTAATGATTGGCCACGTAGCCGAGGGACCGCAACACCTCGAATGCCGCATCGGCATCGGTGCAATCCGGCGTAAAGTTATCTGCGCGGGCAAACACATGGCGGAACCGAGCGGTCTTCTCGGCGAACACCTCGGCAATGTGCCGTTCGGTTGGAGCGAAGCCGAAGTCGGGCGTAATGGCAACACGAAGGCGCGACAGATCGATGCGCGCGGGCACCGCGAAGTCGTCTGGCCGGCGGACGGTGCGTCCGTAAACGGTGGTTGCCAGCGGATCGCGAGCATCGTCGCTGACCATGGTGGAGAGCAACAGGCACACATCCGGCACGGTACGGGCCATCGGCCCTGCGACCGACAGGTTGTTCCAGCCGAGGCCGCGGCGTTCGTTGGCGACAAGACCTGGCGTCGGGCGGAAGCCGACGATGCCGGAGAACGCGGCGGGATTGCGCAAGGAGCCGCCGGTATCGGAACCGGTGCAGATCGGCACCATGCCGGTGGCGAGCGCCACCGCCGAACCGCCGGAAGACCCGGCAGCGGAACGTGTCGGATCGAACGGATTGCCGGTGGCGCCGTAGACCGCATTGCGCGTGTTGGCTCCGGCACCGAATTCCGGCGTGTTGGTCTTGCCGACAACAATCGCGCCGGCTGCACGGACGGCGGCGACCAGGCGTTCATCGGACGCGGGGACGTTGTCGCGGAAGATCGGGCTGCCGAAAGTGGTGCGCAGACCTGCGGTTTCCTGCAGGTCCTTGATGCCGATGGGCAGGCCGTGGAGTGGGGATAGTTCGTCGCCGTGAGCGACGGCGGTGTCGGCTGTCTGCGCGGCGATGCGGGCACGATCGAAGTCGCGTGCGACCATGGCGTTGACCGCGTGGTCCACCGACTCAATGCGGGCGATGCAGCTTGCGAGCAGTTCGGTGGGCGCGAGTTTCTTTTGGCCGATGAGGCGGCGCGCCGCGGTTGCGCTCAGATCACAGGGTTCGGTCATGGTTGATCCAATTTGAAGCTCTTATGAGAGCCTGACACGCGAGCTTGTCATTGCGAGCAGGGGCGCGCGATTGCTTCGTCGCTATGCTCCTGGCAACGACTGTTTGCGTGTTGGGGGCCGCGCGATGCTCTAGTAGCCGAGCGCCAAGCCGTCCTTGCGCGGCTCCGATCCGCCGATCAGGCAGCCGCGTTTGCGATCAATCCAGATCGCCTGACCGCCGCCGTGCGGGCGCTCCACCACTTCCGTTTCGTGGCCAAGCTTCGTCAGGCTGGCACAGATCTCCGGCGTGATGCCGTGCTCGACCTGCACCTTGCCCTTCAGCGGGAACAGCCGCGGCAAGTCGATCGCCTCCTGAATGTCCAGCCCGAATTCCAGCATGTTGGTGAGGAACAGCGAGTGGCCCATCGGTTGGAAATGCCCGCCCATGACGCCGTACGGCATCACTGCCTGGCCACCCTGCATCACCATGCCCGGCATGATGGTGTGCATCGGTCGCTTGCGCGGGGCGATACAATTGGGGTGCCCGCGTTCCACCCGAAAGCCGAAGCCGCGGTTCTGCAGCATCACGCCGGAGCGTTCGGCCAGGATCGCCGAGCCGAAGCCCTCGAACAGCGAGTTGATGAAGCTGCACGCGTTGCCGTCCTTGTCGACGACGCAGAGATAGACCGTGTCCTTGTGCGGCGGCAGCAGGGCTTCGCCAGCGTTGGGCAACGCGCCCAGTGCCTTGGTGTCGTTGATCAGTGCGCGCAGACCGCCGAGATACTCGGGACTCAGCAGCTTCTTTACCGGCACATCGGCCTGCGCTGGATCAGCGACGAATGCGTCGCGATCACGATATGCCAGACGTGCGGCCTCGATATGGCGATGATAGCGCAGCGCGCCGAACGGACCGTCGCCGGCCGATTTCAGCTTGTCGAGCATACCGAGGATCATCAGCGCGACGATGCCTTGACCGTTTGGCGGGCACTGGAAAACGTCATAGCCGTGCCAGTTGAGCGTGATCGGCTCAACGAATTCGGCATTATGCAGGCCGGCGGCAAAGTCTTCCTCGGTGTGCAGGCCGCCACGCGCGCGCAGCGTGGCCACCATGTCGGCGGCGACCGGTCCCTCGTAGAATGCCTTGGCGCCATGGCGGGCAATGGCGCGCAGCGTCTCGGCCAGCGCCGGCTGCGCGAATATGTCGCCGGCATTCGGCGCCACGCCGCCGGGAAGGAAGTGATGCGCGCCGTTCTTGCGCAGCTTCGCTTCCAGCCGATGCCAATCCCACGCCACCTTCTGGCCCACCGGCCAGCCGTCGGCCGCGAAGCCTATCGCGGGCTGCAGCAGTTCGTGCAGGCCCTTGCGGCCATGTGCGTTCAGCAGCGTCTCCCAAGCATTCACCGCACCGGGCACGGTGACGGCGTGGGGAGATGTGTTCTCGATCGCATTGATCTGATGCTGCTCGTACCAGTCGATTGTGGCGGCGGCGGGTGCCTTGCCGGAGCCGTTCAGCGCGAGCACCTTGCCGGCGCCGGCGGGGGCATAAAGGCAGAAGCAGTCGCCGCCAATGCCGGTGGATTGTGGCTCGATCACGCACAGCACGGCCACCGCGGCCACCGCAGCGTCCAGCGCATTGCCGCCGTCGCGCAGCACGTCCAGCGCCGTCAGCGTGGCAGCCGGCATCGAGGTGGCGGCCATGCCATGGCTTGCGTAGACCGGGCTGCGGCCCGGCAGGTGGAAATCGCGCATGCGTGATTCGCTCCGGTCAGTGGTCAGTGGTCGGCAAGTTCGGCAGTATGGCCATGTTGCTGATCACTGACCACCGGCTGCCGGGGAAGGGCGACGATGACCGAAACGATCGCATACGGGGACTTTGAGCGGGTCGATATCCGCGTCGGCACCATCGTGGATGCCCAGCCGTTCCCCGAGGCGCGCAAACCGGCCTTCAAACTCAGCATTGATTTCGGCACGGATATCGGCGTGAAGCGGTCCTCGGCGCAGTTGACCGTGCACTATCGCCCCGATCAGCTCATTGGTCGGCAGGTCTGCGCGGTGGTGAATTTCCCGCCGCGTCAGATCGGCCCATTCATCAGCGAGGTGCTGACGTTAGGGATGCCGGACGACGATGGCTCGGTGGTGCTGGTGAAGCCCGACTTCAAGGTGCCGAACGGCGGCAAGCTGTTCTGATGGCAACGCACTACTACACCGTCACCTGGGACCAGTTGCATCGCGACGCGCGCGCGTTGGCCTGGCGGCTGATGGATCTGGGGCCGTTCGCCGGCGTCGTGGCGATCACCCGCGGCGGGCTGATCCCGGGCGCCATCATCGCGCGCGAGCTGGATGTGCGACTGGTGGAAACCGTCTCCATCGTGACCTACGCGACGGGCAGCAGCGGTACCTTGATCGAGGAGGAAAAGCGCGCCCCGCCGGTGGTGATCAAGCCTCCCGCGTCGGCTGGCGACGGCACGGGCTTTCTGATCGTCGACGATCTGGTGGACACCGGCGCGACGGCGCGGGTGGTGCGCGCCCTGCTTCCGCGCGCACATTTCGCCGCGGTTTATGCCAAGCCGGCCGGGCGCGACACGGTCGACAGTTTTGTCACCGAGGTATCGCAGGACACCTGGATCCTGTTCCCCTGGGACACCGAGCCGCAGTTTGTCGCCCCACTGGTGAAGCGCGGCGGGTGAACAACGCCTCCGGCCAGCTCGTGTCAGCGCACCTAACAAGAAAGCGACGCAGATTTTGTCGTCATGGCCGGGCTCGTCCCGGCCATCAGTAGCGGCACAGTGTCACGACGGATGGCTGGGGCAAGCCAGGGCAAGCCCGGCCATGACGGTTTCATCCAGGGTCGGTCGGCCGGCGGCCGGGTTGGAACTCGCATGACGACACCGATCTGCGCCGGCATCGACCAGAAACTCCTGAACATTCTGCGACCGCATGTGACACAGCTCACATGCGGTCGCGTCCATTTGCTCGCATCCTGGGCACACCGGCCCGGCTACTGTTTTCGGGCGCACCGCCTGATCGACCAGGCGCTGCAAATTGAAATGCGTCCGGAGACGGAACCGGCCTCAGAATGAGGACCGCGTCGTCATGGCCCACGGCAATCTCTATGCAGACATGATCAGCCGGTTGGTGGCAGGCAACGAGCCGTGCTCGGAAACACACCTGCCCGTGTACGAGGTTACCGGAACCGGGATCAAGGAAGAACAGGCGAGGATACTGGCCGAGGCGCTGAAAATCTCCACGGAAAAGGTGCTTGTGCGAGACGGGATTGCCGCATTCATCGATCCCGCAAATTACCTTGCCGTCCCCATCGCGCCCATCGGCGACCCGGACATCGTCACCGCTCACCGGCGCACCACCACGAACCATCATCCGGACATACCGATTGAAGTGCAGGCCATCGATTACGCCGCCTTGGGCAGGCTGATGCCCCTGGCCCCCGAGCACGCGCTCAAGTCGACGGCGGCGGCCCTGGAATTGGCGGGCCTGACGCCAGAGCACGCAACGCCGGTGGTCGGTCATGCGGTGTTCAAGACGGTCTCGACGACGGGCGACAAAAGCCATCAGGCGTCGATGACGACGAAACTCGACACGCAAGTCAGCTACCGTTTCACCCTCGACGGCTACCTGCTGGTGGGACCGGGCGCACAGGTACAGGTGTCATACGGCCCCGAGGGGAACGTCACCCGCCTGCTGCATTCCACACGCAGGTTGCAGGCAGGGCCATCGGTAAAGCTCATCCCCGCCACACTGGTGCGCGGCCGATTTGCCCGGTTCCTGCCGGACGATGCAGAGGTAAAGCTTCGGCTGGTCTACTGGGCGCCCCCGCTGCGGCCGGGGCTCTGCGCCTCATCGCAATGGAACCCGACGGCGATGATCCCTTGGTACGCCGTCACCGTCACACGGTGCACGGTGGATCCGAAGACGAAGGCCGCCAGCCCTATCACTTCGCGTGTGCATCTGGTCCCGGCTACCGATGATCCCAGGTTCGTCCCTTCGGTGACTCTCACCGCCGCCACGCCGCGGGAATCGCTGGTCGAGGCACACGCGTCCGTCAGCGGCGGCACACCGCCATACACTTATCTGTGGGCCGGCTCCAACCCGGATGCTTCCGCCAGCATGGGCGATTCGGTCAGCTACGTTCCTTTGGCACGTGATTTCCGCAGCGTCCTGCGCGCCCAATCGCTCGAGAGGACAGACAGCGTGTCGGTGACGGTAATCGACGCCAACGGCGTGTCGACACAGGCAGGCCAATCTGTCCACGTGAGGGCGCACCCCGCACCACGCTCGCATAATTCGGTGACCTATGGCTGCGAGAGTCCAAACGACCCCGGGCCGAGCCCGACGGATGGCTCGTATGCACCGGAGAGGATCGCCTGGCAGCAGGCTATGGGGGCCGCGGGCCAGGGTGGCGGATCGGAAAGGTTCTGCTGGCTGGCCGACAGTTCCTGGCCTGGCGACTACATCGAGCCGAACCCTCCCGGGTCGCTGGAACCGTCGCCCTGGATAAATGGCGACGCCGACCATTTGAACTGGGGGATCAATACCACAAACATCATGCTGTACAACGGCGACGGCTGGGCCGGGGGTTTCGCCGAGATGTACCCCGGTGCCACGCTTGCCGATTACAACGCGGGGGGCGGGGCCGGCTTGTCCGCTCCAGGTTCGGGAGCGACGGTGCAGATCGGCAGCCAGAGCTACGCGGTCAATTACAACGGCTCCTGGGGAGCGCCACACCCAAACGACAATCTGCAATGGCTTGCGATGTACGCCTGCCAGATACTCGAGGATGACAGCAGCAACCCCTCTCCGTGGCTGCGCTGGGGTCCCGCCTTCAACGGCCTGCACAGCCTATTGGGATTCGAGACCACTGCGTCAGACGCCGGCGTCGGCTTCATGACCGACTTCCCGATGAACATATTGGGGCTCACCATCCCGCTATTTGGCATGATCTATCCAGCCCAGACCATTGTTCAGGGGTGGCTCAATTCGGCGCTAGCCAACCAGATGGGCACGCCGGCCGCCATGGGACCGATCGAGAACGTGGAGTTCGATGGCATGACGTTCGGTATCTGCGACTACTGGGACTATTACTGGGGCAAGGGACCGGTAGGCCCGAACATCCCGCAATCGCAGATCAATGGATGGTGGTACATCCAGGGCACCGACGCCATGCAGGAATTTCCGTAGATCTGCAAAGCGGCGGCAATTCCCCGGACGCAGGCGCAACTGCGCCTGAGAGCTCGATGGCATCGATGAGCAGCAGATCCGCGCGCCGCCCATCTGCGGCCGGGGAACGCTGCAAAGACCGATCCGATCGGTCCCTGTGAGCCTCATGTGACTGAGGGACAGAACGCAGCACGGCACCTATCGACGCGATCATGGCCCTGACGCGTTGAAGCTCTGCACCAGGCTGCCGGACACCAGCCGCCAGCCATCGACCAGCACGAAGAAGATCAGCTTGAACGGCAGCGACACGACACTCGGCGGCAGCATCATCATGCCGAGGCTCATCAGCACGCTTGCCACCACCATGTCGATCACCATGAACGGCAGGAACAGCAGGAAGCCCATCTCGAAAGCGCGCCGCAACTCGCCGACCAGGAATGCCGGCACCAACGCGCGCCACGGCGTGTCGTCCGCGATCGCCGGTGCCGGCAGATGCGCGATGTCGAGAAACAACTGCAGATCGGCTGGACGCAGATTGGCGGTCATGAAGCGATGGAATGGCACAATGGCAAGCCGCAGTCCCTCGATCTCGCCGACGCGCCCCTCGGTCAGCGGCAGCAGCCCCGCGGTCCACGCCTCGTTCATCACCGGCTGCATGACAAAGAATGTCAGGAACAGCGCCAGCCCGATCAGCACCATGTTGGGCGGCGTGCCCTGCGTGGCGAGCGCGCTGCGCAGCAGCGACAGCACGATGATGATGCGGGTGAAGGCGGTGACCATCACCAGCAGGCTCGGCGCCAGTGACAGCACGGTGACCAGCGCGGTGATCTGCACCAGCCGGCCGGTGGCGCCGGCCTGGCCAGCGGCACCCAGATCGATACTCAACGACTGGGCGTGCGCCAGCATCGGCAGCGACAGCAGGCAGCAGACGTATGCGAAGCCACGTCGGCACTTCATGCCGTCGGTTCCTCACGATCGAGCCAGCCGACCACGACGTCGCTCGTACCGCCGGTCAGCAGCAGCACACGTCGGTCGCCGCATCTGATCAGATGCAGACGGCGACGCGCATCAAGTGCGATCACGTCCTGAATCGCCAGCAGACGCCCGTTGGCAGGACGCTGTGCCATGCCGCTATAGCGTGCCACGCGACCCGCCAGCCAGATCAAGCCCAGCACCAAGGCAAGGCCGACGATGGCGGTTAGAATTGAGGTGAAGCTGGTGACCATGCGCGGTATTTTTCCGGGCGGGTAGCGGCGAGGCGATCAGCGGGGCGGCGACGCACGCGCCAACAATGCTCGCGACAGTGCCTCCACCGAACCGGACAGGGCAATCAGTCGTGGGCGCGCGCGCCGGCCATCTTCCGGCGGCAGATCGAGCGTCTTGGCACATAGCAGCCCGACCTGGCTGTCGAGCCCCGCAAGGTCGATAGTGCGACCGGCATCGACCAGAGCGTGAGCGATCCCGATCATCTTTGTCAGTTCCTCCGCGAGCGCGCGTACCGCGTTGACCGAGGCTTCCAATTCGCTGGTCGGAACTGGTGGAGTGGGTACGGGCATGACACGGAATTAAAGCGCAATCGGATTACCGAAGCCTTTATCAACCACCCGCTATCTTGCTCGATCCGACCGCACATGCGGGCGCACCCGGCCGATTAACGCAACGTTCAAGCCTATGGGGCAGACTGCGTGCATGGGCCCGACGCAAATCGGTATATTCGATCTGGCGGAGCGGCGACTGGATTGGGTCGACAGGCGGCAGGCGGTGTTGGCACAGAACATCGCCAACGCCAATACGCCGCAATACCAGCCGCACGACCTGCAGCCCTTTGCCGCGGCACTCGGCAGCGCGACTGTCATTGAACCGGTCCGCACGCAACCCAATCACCTCGCAGGCACCGCGGATGATTCATCGCAGGCCGGGCTCGCGGAGCGCCCAACCGCCCGGGCACTCGATGGCAACGCGGTCACGCTCGATGAGCAGCTCGTCAAGGTGGCGGATACCGAAACCACCCACGCACTGGTGACGGCGATCTACAAGAAATATCTCGGCATGTTCGCCATGGCGCTCGGCAGCACGTCGTCCGGTTAAGCAACACAGGATATCGACATGGATCTCGACAAGGCGCTTGGCATTGCAGCACGTGGCATGGATGCCCAGACCACGCGACTGCGCGTGATTGCCGAAAACCTGGCTAATCAGGATAGCACCGGATCGATGCCGGGCGCCGATCCCTATCGACGCAAGACCGTGACGTTCCAGAACAGCATGGACCAGGAGACCGGCACCGCCGTGGTGCGGGTGAAGCAGATTGGCCACGACGGCAGCGATTTCCCCATGCACTACGATCCGTCCAATCCCGCGGCCAATGCCAATGGCTACGTCAAACTGCCCAACGTCAACAGCCTCGTCGAGGTCATGGACATGCGCGAGGCTGAACGTTCCTACAATGCCAATCTGTCCGTCATGCAGGCCGCGCGCGGAATGCTGACGCGAACCATCGACCTGCTCAAATGACTTTCGCAGGCCATCATGGTCCGCGCTGGCAGATCATCCACGAATGCAACGCTTGGAGTGACCACGGGAAGCGCCGATGAGTACCATCCCGACCATCGTTGTTACACCATCGGCGGCGGCCGATGCCTATGGGCGTGTCGATCGCGGCGAGCCCGGCAGCAGAAACAGTACGGGTGACTTCGGTGCCACGTTGCAGCGTGCCATGCAGGGGGCAGTCGATGACTTCCACACGGCGGACGCCAAGGCCATAGAGGCGCTATCCGGCGGTGGCAATCTGACCGAGGTCGTCACTGCCTTGTCGCGTGCCGAACTGACTCTGCAATCCGCCACTGCCATTCGCGACCGCGTGGTGCAGGCCTATCAGGACATCATCAAGATGCCGATCTGAGCGATGGTGGCGCGCTTCGGTCGCCGCGGAGGCTGTCGACACACCATGAATGATGCCGATATCGCCATGCTGCTGCGCGATGGCATGCTGGTGATGCTGAAGCTGGCAGGACCGCCGCTGCTGGTGGCACTCGCCGTCGGCCTGGTGGTCTCCTTGCTTCAGGCGATCACCCAGATCAACGAGGCGACGCTCGCTTTCGTCCCCAAGGTGCTCGCGCTCTGCATCGCGCTGGTGCTGCTAGGACCGTTCATGCTGGCCACGCTGTCTGCCTATACCCAGATCTTGTTCGACCGGCTGATCGCAATTGGCGGCTCATGACCGGCGACGATGCAGCACTGTTCGCCGCGCTGCCCGCCTGGGCGTTCGCCTTTGTCCTGGTGATGGCGCGTGTCGGGGCCGCTATGACGCTGCTGCCAGGGCTGGGCGAAGCCCAACCACCGGCGATGCTGCGCTTGGGCCTCGCTCTTGGGGTAACGGCATTGTTGCTGCCCGGCATCGCCCCGTCCGTGCCGGCGGTGCCCGAAGTCGGTATGCAGGCCGGATTCATGATCGCCGCCGAAATCATCACTGGCCTCTGGCTGGGCTGGCTGGCGCGACTGCTGGTGCTGGCGCTGCCGATTGCCGGCCAGTTCATCTCCTACATGCTGGGCGTCGCCAATGTTCTGCAGCCCGATCCCGAACTCGGCAGCCAGGCCACGCCGATCGCCCAGTTGTTCTCCATTGCCGCGCCGGTCGTCATCCTGGTGTCGGGCCTCTACATGCTGCCACTGGCCGCGCTGGCAGGCAGCTATCGGCTGATCCCCGCAGGAATGCTGCTGCCCGCCGCGGATACCGCCGAGACCGCGGTGCGTGCCACCGGTGCGGCATTTGGCCTCGCGGTCAGACTCGCCTCGCCCTTCCTGCTGGTCTCCATCATCTGGCACGTCGCGATCGGCCTGCTCGCCCGGCTTGTCCCGCGCCTGCAGGTGTATTTCGTCGTCATGCCCGGGCAGATCCTCGGCGGCATCGTGTTGCTTGCCGTGCTGGGGACGTCTTTGCTCTCCGCCTGGCAGGCCGCTGTCCAGTTCGGCTTCGCCAGGCTGCCGGGGTCATGATCCGCCATGGCCGGTGACGCGCAGCACGAAGAAAGAACCGAAGCCGCGACACCGCGGCGATTGCAACGCGCGCGCGACGAAGGCCAGGTGCCGGTCTCGCGCGAGTTGACTACGTTGGCCGGTCTGGTGGCCGTCACCATCGCTTTGGTCATGGCGGGACCCGACGCGGTACATGATCTCGCACTGCGCCTCAGCGTCTTCCTGGCGCGGGCCCATGAAATCGCCCCCGGCGAGAGTGGAGTTTTCCGCCTGGCGGGTGTAGCGTGGTTTCACGCGGCTGCGCCCTTCGTGCTGGCGGCGATGCTGGCGGGCGTCGCGATTGTCCTGGTGCAGACCCGCTTCCTGTTAAGTGCAAAGCCGCTACGGGTGGACTTCGCACGGGTCAACCCGAGGACCGGCCTGAAGCGGGTATTCGGTCCCGACAGCCTGGTCGAGGCCGGTAAATCGTTGGCCAAGATCGCCGTTTTGACCGCCGCCGGGTGGCAAGTGCTGAAGGCCGATCTGCCGAGCTTGCTTCAGGCGCCGTTCGACGACCCTAGACAAATTCTTACGCTTGCCGCGGCGCCGGTGCTGCATGTGCTCCTGGTGGTCCTCGCCGCACAGGCGGGGATCGCTGTGCTGGATGTCTTCTGGGTCTATACGCGGCATTCGCGCCAACTGCGGATGAGCCGCCACGACATCATGGAAGAGATGAAGGAGACCGAAGGCGATCCACGCGTCAAGGCGCGACTCAGGCAGATACGCATGTTCCGTGCCCGCAGGCGAATGATGGCCGCTGTACCCAAAGCTACGGTGGTGATCACCAATCCCACCCACTACGCCGTGGCCCTGGCGTACGATCGGGTGAAGCATGCGGCGCCGCGCGTGGTTGCGAAGGGCGTCGATTCGCTGGCGATCCGCATCCGCGAAACCGCCGAGGCGAATCATGTGCCGGTCGTGGCCAATCCGCCACTCGCCCGGGCGCTGTATCACGTCGAACTGGATGTCGACATCCCCGCCGAGCACTTTCAGGCCGTGGCCGAGATCATCGCCTATGTCTGGCGTCTTGGGCGGCATGCACCCCGGCCGGCAGCTTGATGCATGCATTGCGCCGAATCGCTCCGCCGGTGAAGAAAGCAAGGATCGCAGGTCGGATACCGAGGTAGAACATAAGCCAAACATTCGCTTGACGGGACGCGAGGCGGTATGGTTGCTATTTTGTTCGCTTGATGGCGCGGCCCAGCGGGTGCACTCATTGCGCGAGGAATAGCCGATCTGACTAGACGTATGGTTGTAGAATCCCGATAACACGAGGAGCCTCGCATGGAAAAGAACAAGGCGCTGGATGCCGCGATGGCGCAGATCGAGCGGGCCTTCGGCAAGGGCTCCATCATGCGGATGGGCGCCCGCCCCGGTGACGAACATATCGAGGTCATCCCGTCAGGCTCGCTCGGCCTGGATCTGGCGCTTGGCATCGGCGGCATGCCGCGTGGTCGTATCATCGAGATCTACGGCCCGGAGAGCTCCGGCAAGACCACGCTGGCGCTGCATGCCATCGCCGAGGCACAGAAGCGTGGGGGCACCTGCGCCTTCGTCGATGCGGAACATGCACTGGATCCGATCTACGCCCGCAAGCTCGGCGTTGATGTGGACAATCTGCTGATCAGCCAGCCGGATGCCGGCGAGCAGGCGCTGGAGATCGCCGATACGCTGGTGCGGTCCGGTGCGGTTGACGTGCTGGTGGTGGACAGCGTCGCCGCGCTGGTGCCGCGCGCCGAGTTGGAAGGCGAGATGGGCGACAGCCACATGGGCCTGCACGCACGGCTGATGAGCCAGGCACTTCGGAAACTCACCGGCAGCGTATCGCGCAGCAAGTGCATGCTGATCTTCCTCAACCAGATCCGCATGAAGATCGGTGTGATGTTCGGCAATCCGGAGACCACCACCGGCGGCAATGCGCTGAAGTTCTACGCCTCGCTTCGGCTCGAGATCCGCCGCATTGGCCAGATCAAGGAGCGTGATGAAGTGGTGGGCAACCAGACGCGCGTAAAAGTGGTGAAGAACAAGCTGGCCCCGCCGTTCCGCCAGGTCGAGTTCGACATCATATACGGCGAAGGCATCAGCAAGGTTGGCGAACTGATCGATCTGGGGGTAAAGGCGGGCGTGGTGGAGAAGTCAGGCGCCTGGTTCAGCTACGACAGCCAGCGGATCGGCCAGGGCCGCGAGAACGCCAAGCAGTTCCTTCGCGAACACCCCGACGTGGCCGACAAGATCGAGGTCAAGGTGCGTGAGCAGTCGGGCGTGGTGGCGAATGCCATGCTGTCGACGCTGGATGAGGTTGAGGAGGCCGAAGCGGCTGAATGATGCGGCACCGCCGGGACTGACTCTCTCGGCAGCGGATCATGATCTGATCGCCGCGGCGCATGACGTGCTGGCCCGGCATTACCGGCCGTTCTGGCACACGGTGGCCGCTGCAATTCGCGGCGGCGACGGGCGCGTGTGGACCGGTCTGCATCTCGGCGCGACGGTGGGACGGCTTTCCGTGTGTGCCGAGGCGGTGGCCCTTGGCCGGGCATTGCTGGAAGGCGACGGCACGATCGAGGCCGTGGTCGCGGTGCGCCATCCGAAGCCGGACGAGGTCGACCGCGAACTGGCCGTCGTGCCGCCCTGCGGTGCCTGCCGCGAGATGTTTCTCGACCACTGTCCAGATGCGCTGGTGATCATGCATGGACCGTCGGGGCTGACCAAACAGTCGGTTCGCGCGCTGTTGCCGGCGCCGTATCGGCGATGAACATTGGCGTGTCAGGGCGCTCGCCAGGGGCGCCGAAGCTGTAGCCGCAGGCTGCAAATCAGCCTGTTCGGTGCACCTCAGGAGACGCAGCAATGGCCAGCACGCCAAGTGAACGCTATGATTTCTACCATGGCACGGTGTGCGGCATCCCCGGCTGGTTGCATCAGGGTGCCGCCATCCGCACCATGGACATGCTGGAATTCCAGGAGGACCGTGGCCTTGCCGGCTCGGTACCTGAGATCGGCGTGCTGTGCGGCCGCTATTTCTCGATCCTGCTGCGCTCCGCCGCGCGAGCCGGTTCCAGAGCGCTGGGCATCGACCTGTTTCACGACCATCCGATCGCCGAGGTGTGGCATTATCTGGAGCCGGCGCTGGCAGGCAATCGTGCGAATGTCCATCTGTTGCAGACTTACTCGACCGATCTCGATGCCAGCTCATTGCTGTCGCACCTTGTGGACCGGGCGCGTTTCATCAGCATCGATGGATCGCATGAGTGCAACGATGTGTTCTGGGATCTCTGTCTGGCCGAGCAGGTCATCGCACCGGGTGGCATCATCGCGGTCGATGATTTCATCAATCCGGTCACTCTCGGTGTGAACGAAGCGGTACATCTGTTCTTCGCACAGCCCAGGCGGCTCGTGCCATGGGCTTACGTCGAGAACAAGCTGTTCCTGTGTCAGGCACAGTGGGCGCATCAGTACAGGGCGATGCTGGAAGACACGGTGATGCACGACAATGTCGAGCGCCACAGCGGGGTGTTTCGGGAGCACGTCAAGCTTGGCCGCGGCCTTGTAGAACAGCGTCTATGGGGAAATCCCCTGCTGATCGTCAACTGATCCGGAGGTGTGGGGTGGTCACCCGCCCCTGCCGAGCGAAAATGATCGCGTCAACGCGCGCAGACATTGTGTAAGCAGCCCATTGGCGGCTCCGTTTCCCTGGCGGCGACCTGCGCTTGCTGCGTGGGAGCTGGCGGCACCGTTTCATCTGGTTGTTTGGTCTGCGTACGTTTCAGGAAGTCGATCGCGGATTCAGATCTGGGCACAGCGACGATCCGCGCCCTGATCGTTTCCAGCCGCGCGGCGACAACATCGAGGTCGATTCGCCACGCGTCCTGGTGAACATTGCCCTGCCCGTGGCTCTCGAAAATGCAACATTGCTCATGCCCGATCCATGCAGGCCAATCACCAGGCGCGCCGCACGGAATGCCGCGATCTGTTCGGCGACCGGGAGAACGCCGGGTACGATGCGTCGAGGGTTACATCGCGCAGACGATAGGTGCGCAGAGTCTCGGTGTACTCGCGTCGGGCGAACGCCGTCCGGGACGCAGGATCAGTGAAGGGTTCGCCCAGCGAGATCTCGAACTCGCCGCTGATCGCCGAGGACGGCTCGATCTGCTGGACGTCCCATGCCGCATCGGCAATCGGAAGACCGACCTGGTCCTCGGGAGCCAAATCCATGTACGGCCTTTGATGCCTCGCGCTTCATGTGGCAACGGTGCATCGACAATCTGCCGTTGCGTGCCGTTCTGCAAACACAGCCGCGCTGACGCTGGATTGCCCAGCATCGTGGCGGAACCAATCGCACGGCGGCGAGAATCGGATGGCACCTGGCCCACTCGGCGACGGCACCCTCGTCACACAGGGGTCGGGTACGCGAACGCGGCGTGCAGGCCAGCCTGCGCTTGCCGGACCGGCTGTTTCCCGGATGAGCACCGCTCGGGGTGACAGAGGCGGGGCGCCGCGCTACTTCCTGCCTCTGCGCATTTTCCCGGAACCGAGCCCGCCGCCATGGCCAGCAGCAACGACATCCGCGCCGCCTTCCTCGACTACTTTGCCCGCAACGGGCACACAGTGGTCGAAAGCTCGCCGTTGGTGCCGCGCAACGATCCCACGCTGATGTTCACCAACGCCGGCATGGTGCAGTTCAAGAACGTGTTCACCGGCCAGGAGAAGCGCCCCTACGTGCGCGCCACCACGGCGCAGAAATGCGTCCGCGCCGGCGGCAAGCACAACGACCTGGACAATGTCGGCTACACCGCGCGGCACCACACCTTCTTCGAAATGCTGGGAAATTTCAGTTTTGGCGATTACTTCAAGGAACAGGCCATTGCCTACTCCTGGGAGTTGGTGACCAGGGATTTCAGCCTTCCCAAGGACCGGCTGATGGTCAGCGTGTTCGTCGACGACGACGATGCCGTGGCGATCTGGAAGAAAGTGGCTGGTCTGCCGGATGAGAAGATTGTCCGGCTTACCGACGCCAATTTCTGGCGGATGGGTGATACTGGCCCTTGCGGACCGTGCTCGGAGATCTTCTACGACCATGGCCCGCAGGTTCCCGGTGGACCGCCAGGCTCGCCGGACGAGGATGGCGATCGATTCGTTGAGTTCTGGAACCTGGTGTTCATGCAGTTCGAGGAAGGACCGCCGGGCACGCGCGTTGCGCTGCCGCGGCCCTCGATCGACACCGGCATGGGGCTAGAGCGCATTGCTGCCATCCTGCAGGGCAAGCAGGACAACTACGACATCGACGTCTTCCGGGCGCTGATCCTGGCGAGTGCCGAGGCCGCCGGGCAGGATCCGGACGGGCCGTTCCGCGTCAGTCATCGCGTGGTGGCCGATCATCTGCGCTCCTCGGCGTTCCTGATCGCCGATGGCGTGCTGCCATCGAACGATGGCCGCGGTTACGTGCTGCGCCGGATCATGCGACGCGCCATGCGCCATGCCTATCTGATGGGCGCGCGCGAGCCGCTGATGTACCGCCTGGTGCCGGCGCTGGTGCGCCAGATGGGCACCGCCTATCCGGAACTGGTGCGCGCCGAACCCCTGATCGTCGAAACACTGCTGCTGGAGGAAACGCGCTTTCGCCAGACGCTGGAGCGAGGGCTCCATCTGCTCGGCGAAGAGACGGCGCGGCTTGGTGATCGCCAACGCCTGCCCGGCGGCGTGGCGTTCCGGCTCTATGACACTTTCGGCTTCCCGCTCGACCTGACCCAGGACGCGCTGCGCGAGCAGGGGCGCGAGGTGGACCTCGCCGGCTTCGAGGCGGCGATGGCCGAGCAGCGCACGCGTGCCCGTGCCGCCTGGGCCGGCTCCGGCGAGGCCGCCACCGAGCGCGTCTGGTTCGAACTGAAGGAGACGCTCGGCGCAACGGAATTTCTTGGCTATTCGACCGAGCGCGCGGAAGCCGAAATCCTTGCACTGGTGGTTGGCGGCGCGCCCGTCGAGGCGGCGGGTGCCGGCGCCGACGTTGCAGTCGTGCTGAACCAGACGCCGTTCTACGGCGAAAGCGGCGGGCAGGTCGGCGATACTGGCGTGATTTCGACCCCCGACGGCCTGCGCATCGCGGTCACTGATACGCAGAAGAAGCTGGGCGATCTGTACGTGCATCTAGGCCGCGTCGAGGCGGGCGACGCACGGGGCGGCACACCGGTGCTGGCCGAAGTCGATCATGCCCGCCGCACCGATATCCGCGCGCACCACTCGGCCACGCATCTGCTGCACGAGGCGCTGCGCCGGCGGCTGGGTACGCATGTGGCCCAGAAGGGCAGCCTGAACGCCCCCGACCGGCTGCGCTTCGACATCTCACAGCCGCGGCCGATGACGGCGGACGACATCGCCTGGGTGGAATCTGAGGTGAATGCCCGCATCCGCGAGAACGCCGAGGTGACGACCCGGTTGATGACTCCGGACGCGGCGGTCGAACTGGGCGCAATGGCGCTGTTCGGCGAGAAGTACGGCGAGGAAGTGCGCGTCGTATCGATGGGCCTGGGCGAGGGCAACAAGGCAGCATATTCGATCGAACTGTGCGGCGGTACGCATGTCCGGCGCACCGGCGACATCGGCTACTTCAAGATCCTCGGCGAGAGCGCGGTGGCCGCCGGCGTTCGACGCATCGAGGCGGTGACCGGCGCGTACGCCGAGGCGGTGGCGGCCGAGACGCAGCGTCGCCTGCACGACGTCGCCGGCGCGTTGCGCGTGAGCCCCGCCGACGTCGCGGAGCGCGCGGGCGCTGTGCTGGAGGAGCGTCGGAATCTGGAACGCCAGGTTGCCGATCTGCAGCGCAAGCTCGCCACCGGTGGCAGTGCCTCGGAGGTGGAGGAGGTCAATGGAATCAAACTTGCCGCGCGCAATCTAGGCGAGGTGCCGGCGCGCGACCTGAAGGGTCTCGCGGATGCCATCGGCAAGCAGCTCGGCTCCGGTGTGGTGGCGCTTGTATCGACGGCAGACGGCAAGGCAAGCATCGTTGTGCATGTCGTTGGGACCGCTGTCCAATCCAACAACGCCGTCGACCTTGTGCGGGCTGCATCCGCGGCAGTGGGCGGCAAGGGCGGTGGCGGAAGGCCCGATATGGCGCAGGCCGGTGGGCCGGATGGCGCGCAGGCGGATGCGGCGTTGGCAGCAGTGCGGAGCGCACTCGCGATGGAGCGAATACGGGAGTAGGCCAGCCTGCAAAACAGGCTGGCCCGCCTCCTACCTTCGACGTATGGTTATCTTGACGCTGATGCGTAAGATAACCACAATCTTGGGCAGGAGGCTGTGATGGTTGGTCATCACTTTCTCCCTTCGAGACGCCGGCCGGGCCTATTCCCGGCCGGCGTTTCATTTTCGGCTTGCAATTGCCAACAAGTCGTTTGCGCGGTCAGCGCATCCGCTTGTGTGGGATCGGTCGGTCACATCACGTCGCCGCCGTTGATATGCAGCACCTGTCCGGTGACGAAACCGGCGGCATCGCTCGCAAGATAGGTGCAGGCCGCCGCGATCTCGTCGACATGGCCGGCACGCCGCACCGGGATTTCATTCAGCCGCTCGCCATAGCCGTTGCGGAACTGCGGATACTGGGACCAATCCCGGGTGGTATCGATCAGGCCGGGCGAGACGGTGTTCGCGGTGATGCCGAACGGGCCGAATTCGAGCGCCAGTGCCTTGGCCATCGCGTAAACACCGGCCTTGCAGGTGATGTTGTGAACCCGGTTGGGGATCGGCATGAATCCGTCACGCCCGGAGATGTGGATGATCCGCCCCCAGCCGCGCGCCTTCATCCCCGGGATCACCGCGCGCGCCAGATAGAACGACGCGCTGAGATTGGAATCGATGATGCGCTGCCACTCCTCCAACGAGATGTCGAGGAACGGCGTGTGCAGCCGCAACGAGGCATTGGACACCGAGATATCCACGCCGCCGAACGCCGCCGTCGCCTGGTCCACCATTGACTGCACCGCCGCCGCATCCGCGACATCCGCGAGCACGGCCAGCGCACCGACACCGAGCGCGCGTGCCTCCGCCGCAACACCATCGATGGCCGCCTGATTGCGATGCCCGTTCAACACCACGTTCGCCCCGAGCCGCGCGAACGCCAGCGCGATGGCGCGGCCGATATTCTGGCCGGACCCGGTGATCAAAGCGGTACGGCCCGCCAACGGCTTCGTTGCAGTCTCGGACATTGCCGACATTCCTTGCCAATCTGTCATTGTTAGGCGCGAAGCGATGCCGCGATCTCTTGGATCGCGCAAGAACCGGCTTGCGCTGTGTTCGGCTTACCCTGCCTTGCTCACGTAACCGTATCGCAGGTTGCTGCGCCCTGGCCCGCTTTGCTGGTATTCGCTCTTGATCGCGGCAAAGCGGTCCCGCGTGACCAGATCGGCGTGCTGCTCCAGCCCGTACAGCCGAGCCGTATTGCCACTGAACACCGCGGTTTTCACCGGGCCATCAGCCGATCCCAGCGGCTTGAACCCGTGTGCCTTCTGCATGTCGTCGGGAATCTCGAGGCGGCGCAATCCCTCGATCTGCCATTGCGGTGCGCCGGTCCACACAGCATCGGTGCCCCACACGACCCGGTCAACACCGAGCCCCTTGATCAGCGTGCCCATCAGCGCGGCCGACAGCCGCGGCTCGGCCACGCAGGTCCACGCGAACAATTGGCCTACATCGCCATAGACATTGCTGACGCCATATTTCTCCGGAATCTCGGCAAGGTCACTGGTCCACGAACTGCGTCCTGTCTTCTCGAATTCGGCCATGCCATCCGCAGGATTGCCGCCGACCCAGCGATAACCCGAGTGGTACACAAGGAAATTCAGTTGCGGCCAGTCCTTGGCGGCGCGGCCGATATCGCTGACATCGGCATAGGGGCGCAGCCGTGGAAACTTCTGCTCAACCGCCGGCGCGAACAGTCCTTTATGGATGCACACGTTGCGGATGTTCGTCCTGGCGATCTTTTCGTAGAACGGATACATCAGCTTCTCGTCATCGGCATGCCATGGATGCGCAGCGAGTTCCTTGTGCGTGTTGTCGCCGACGGTATAGCCCTTCCACGAGTCAGGCTTATAGCGCTCGATCGCCGAATCGACCTGCTCGAGCCAGCCGGGCTGGCCCGGCGTGATGGTGAAATGCGCCAGCATGCGACGCGTGCCCGCCTGCCTGTTGACCATCTCGCGGGTCTTGAACACCTGCTCCTGCGGGATGAACCAATCCTCCGGCACGTCGGACGGCGAATTCGATAACAGCGCCACCTTGGTGTCGCTGTCCATGTAGATCTCTTTCACGTAATTCGCGAACTTGAGATCGTCGATGGTCTGTTCCTTGCTGCTGAGTTCCTTGTTCCAGCCGAATTGACCAACCGCTTCGCGGGCTTTGACGAAACCCATCAGCCTGGTGTCGTCGCGCAGGAAATGCGTGTGCCCGTCGATGACCATCTGTCCCGACAAGCCATCGGCGCGCGCCGCAGCCAGTTCCGGCGTCGCTGCTTCGGCCTCGCTGGCGTTGAACAGCGGGCCGAACACCTGATTGAGCGCGACGAACGATGCTGCCATTCCCGACGCGGTCTGAAAGAATCGCCGGCGCGACATGCCGTGGCGCCTTGCCAACCGATCGCTCATCTCGATCAGCCGTGCCTCGACCTCGCGCTGCCGCGCCGTCTGCGGGATCGGCAGGAATTCGTCGCTCGACACGATCTGCGTCGGTACGGGCGAGGCTAATGCCGAGGTCTCGGCACCAAGCAGCCCACTGATCATTTCGTCGCTGAGGAATTTCATCGAAGTCCTCCCTGACAGATTGCTGGAATGACGCCAATTGGCGCGACGTTAAGCGCCGGTCGGCAGGAGCCGCAAGGGATCGCTGCGGCAGTGCAGAAATCGCGTGATCAGCGCTTCTCGGGCTTCGACTTGAAGCTCCGCGTCGGCACGTCGCGGAACAGCGAGAGATGCGTATGTTGTGCCAGCCAAGGCGCATCGGCGCTGGTACGCACAAACACCACAGTCGCCCGCCCCGGGCGATCATAAGCCGTGCCATCCTGCCGATAGCCGGTCGAATCGAACACGCCCATGCCAACCGCCTGGAACCGGTCCGGCGATACGATCGTCTTGATGTCATGCCGCCAGCGGAACCCGTCGATATGCGGCCACACATTTCGCCATTGCTGTGTCTCGGCCGCATCGCGCCCGGTCATGAAGTCGGTGAACGTGCCGAACGCGATCATGTCCGGCGCAAAGATCGACCGCGCGCCGACAAAATCCACCTCGCGCACATGCGCGGCGAGCGTCTCGAACCACGCCGCCACACCCGCCAGATCGTCCTGATGCACTGCTGCCATCTTCCCGTCTCCCTCACCGTCCGCGGAAATTCGGTTTGCGGCGTTCGCGATATGCGCGAATACCTTCCTGCGTGTCTTCGCTGGCACGCACACGGCCGAGAGTCTGGCTGATCGCCACCATACGTTCCACCGGGCCGATAGGCACCACCTCGGCAGCCAGGCGCTTGAGTGCGCCAATCACCAGCGGTGCGGACTCCAGCAGTTCGTTCGCCATCGCCAACGCTTCGGTTTCATGCTGGCCGTTCGGCACCACGCGGTTGACGAATCCCACGTCGTAGGCGCGCTGTGCGCTGACCTTGCTGCCCAGCAGCATCATCTCCATCGCCAGCTTGTGCGGCATACGCGACACCAGCGAGCTGATCATGCCGCCGGTGATGCCGAGCTTCGCCTCGGGGTAGTAGAAGATGGTGTCCTCGGTGGATACCATCAGATCGCACATCATCACCATGACGATGCCGCCGCCGACGCACCAGCCCGATGTCGCGGCGATGATCGGCTTGTCGGTCTGAAAGCCCACGGTCGGGATGGCGCGCCACAGCTCCGGCAGATCGGTGACATCGGCTCCCGAGGTGAAGGCGCGTTCGCCCGCGGCGCTGAGGATTGCGACGCGCTGATCGGACGCGTCGAACGCCTGGAACGCCTGCTGCAGTTCGACCGCCACGCCGCTGGAGATAGCGTTGCGCTTCTCCGGGCGGTTGATGCGGATGATCGACACCTGTCCGCGTTGTTCCGTGGTGACCACGCTCATCGTTTCGCTCCCCTGAGACTGCCCCGAGGCCCGCAGTCTGCGGGAGATCGCCAGCCATGCCCAGGTCTTGCACACCGGCAGCGGCGGCAGCAGGCTGCGCCGTACCGGAGGTATCGCCAGCATGAAAGAATACGTTTCCATCTGCGAGGTCGGTCCGCGCGACGGATTGCAGATCGCCAAGACGCGCATGACGACCGAGGCCAAGGTTCGCTGGATCGCCGCCATCGCCGCCGCCGGCGTGAAGGAGATCGAGGTCGGCAGCTTCGTCCCGCCGCGCGTCATCCCGCAACTGTCGGACACGCCCGAGGTGGTGGACCAGTGCCTGAAGATCCCCGGCCTGATCGTGCAGGCGCTGGTGCCCAATCTGCGCGGCGCGCAGAACGCCTATAACGCCGGGGTGCACAAGATCAGCATTCCGGTGTCGGTCAGCGAGGGTCACAGCATGGCCAACCTGAACCGCATGCCGGCGCAATCGATCACCATGATGCGCGAGATCATGGCCTGGCTGCACGCGCAGCCGCGGAAAGTCCCGGTCGTCGCCGGCGTCTCCACCGCGTTCGGCTGCTCGATCGACGGGGTGGTGCCAACGGCGAAGACGGTGGCGATGGCGAAGGGCCTGGCGGATGCCGGCGTCGATCAGATCATGCTGGCGGACACGGTCGGCTACGCGCATCCGGCGCAGATCAAGGAGGTGGTGCGGGCCACGCGCGAGGCGATCGGCGATACGCTGTATGGCCTGCATCTGCACGACACCTGCGGCCTCGGCATCGCCAACGCGCTGGCCGGGCTGGAGGAAGGCATCCGCGCGTTCGATGCGTGCCTCGCCGGGCTGGGCGGCTGCCCCTATGCGCCTGGCGCGTCCGGCAACGTCGTCACCGAGGATTTGGTGTTCATGCTGGAGAGCATGGGCTTCGACACCGGCATAGACTTGCCGAAGCTGATCGAGGCGCGCCGCCTGCTGCACGAGGGGCTGCCGCAGGAGCCGATGCATGGCCAGGTGCCGAAGGCCGGCATCCCGCGCACGTTCAGGGCGGCGGCGTAGCAAAGGATCACGCACCGTCCATTCACTCGGGCGCGGATCACCGTGCACGCGCTACCCGCCGAACGTTGATCCTCGATCCGCGGACCTACAAAAACGACACCGGGTCCACGTCCACCTCCACCCGCGCGCCCCTCGCCACAACCACCTTCCCCAGCCACGCGCGCAGTATCGGCTGCACCGCCACATCGCGCCGCGTCTTCAGGAGCAATCGCCGCCGGTGCCGTCCGCGCAGAAGCGACAACGGAGCGGGCGCCGGACCCAGCACCTCCACCCCCGCCGCATGCGGCGCCGCCCGCCCCAGCTCGCGAGCCAGCGCATCCGCGTCCGCAGCGCTGTCCGCCGACACGATCAGCGCGGCCAGCCTCCCATACGGCGGCCAATGCCCCGGCCGCCGCTGCGCCGCCTCGCGTGCCATGAACGCCGCCAGGTCGCCTTCCACCAGCGCCTGCATCACCGGGTGCTCTGGCGAGTAGGTCTGCAGCAGCACCCGCCCCGGCGCTTCGGCGCGCCCCGCCCGGCCGGCGACCTGGTGCAGCAACTGCACCGTGCGCTCCGCCGCACGTAGATCGCCGCCGGCCAGACCGAGGTCGGCGTCCACCACCCCCACCAGCGTCAGATGCGGAAAGTGCCAGCCCTTTGCCACGATCTGCGTGCCGATGATCAGATCGACGGTGCGCGCCTCGATGGCATGCGCTGCCGCGGCCGCCGCATCCGGGCCCGTCATCGTGTCGCTCGCCATCACCAGCCGCCGCGCATCGGGAAACAGCGCGGCAGCTTCCTCGGTGATACGCTCCACGCCGGGACCCACCGGGGTCAGGCTGTTCGCCGCACCGCAGGCCGGGCATTCGTCGGGGATCGGCACCGTGTGGCCGCAATGGTGGCATTGCAGCGAGCGCCGCACCCGATGCTCGACCAGCCAGGCGGTGCAGTTCGGGCACTGCATGCGGTGGCCGCAGTGCCTGCACAGCGTGAGGGGCGCGTAGCCCCGCCGGTTGAGGAACAGCATCGCCTGCTCCCCCCGCGCCAGCGTTTCCCGGATCGCTGCAACCAGCGGCGGCGCCAGAAACCGCCCCCGCTCCGGCAGGGCCGCACGCATGTCCACCGCGTCCACCGATGGCAGCAACGCCCCGCCGTGCCGCGTCGGCAGAGTCAGCCGGCGGTAGCGCCCCGTCTCGACATTCGCCAGCGTCTCCAGCGACGGCGTAGCCGACACCAGCACCGCCGGCGCCGCGCAGAAGCGCGCCCGCACGACTGCCATGTCGCGGGCGTGGTACACCACACCTTCCTCCTGTTTGAACGCGGTCTCGTGCTCTTCGTCGACCACCACCAGCCCGAGGTCGGGAAACGGCAAAAACAGCGCCGACCGCGCGCCGACCACGACCGGCGTCGCCCCCTCGGCCACCGCCCGCCAAGTCACCCGCCGCACCCGCGAGGTCAGGTCCGAATGCCAGATCGCGGGCGCCACGCCGAACCGGCGCTCGAACCGCTCCAGCCATTGCGAGGACAGTGCGATCTCCGGCAGCAGCACCAGCGCCTGCCGCCCCTGGCGCAGGCACTCTGCCACTGCCTCCAGATACACCTCGGTCTTGCCGGAACCGGTGACGCCATCCAACAGGGTAACCGAGAAGTCGCGCGCCGCCGTGGCCTGACGCAGCGAGGCGGCGCGCCAGAAGCTGGTCCTGCGACAGGGTTTCCCCTGGATGATCCGGGTCCGGATTGGCGAACGGCGGGACAAACGGCAGTACGGCCGGGACCAGCAGCCCGGCATCGGCCATGCCGCGCAGCACGCCGGAACCGACGCCGGCCGCGCGCGCCAGTTCACCGGGAGCGCGTGGCTCATCTGTCGCAAGCGCGTCCAGCACCTTCTGCCGCGCCTCGGTGATCCGCGGGGCTTCCGGCAGTGGGTCGGTGCGCCGCCATCCAGTACGCTGCGGACCGCTCGCCGGCGTGACGACGCGCAGCGCCATCGCCATCACTTCGCCCGGCGGCGACAACGTATAGCTTGCCACCCAGTCAACGAACTGCCGCAGCGCCGGCCGCATCGGCGGTGTGTCGACGATGCCGGTGATCGGCTTCAGCTTTTGGTCCGGCACACGCGGGTCTGCGGGCGCGTCCCACACCACGCCGATTTCCTCGCGCCGGTTCAGTGGCACCAGCACGACGTCGCCGGGTTGCGGATCCAGGTCAGGCGGGACACGATAGTCGAATGGCCCCGGAAACGGGTAAGGCAGCATGACGGGCACACGCCTCACGTCATGCGAGGTTCGCTTCCGGTCGCTGCCCTGCATCCTATATGATCTACACGGAGTTTCGCCTGGCACCCAGGCGCTGCCGCACATCGGAGCGATGGCATGAAGTTCTTCGTCGATACCGCGGATACCAAGGAGATCAAATCCCTCGCCGCGAGCGGCCTGCTCGATGGTGTCACCACCAATCCATCGCTGATGGCCAAGTCAGGGCGAAAGTTCCAGGACGTGCTGGCGGAGATCTGCGCCACCGTGCCCGGCCCGGTGAGTGCTGAAGTGGCGGCCACCGAGTTCGACGGCATGATGGCGGAGGCTCGAGTGCTGCGGGCAATCGCCAAGAACATCACGGTCAAGGTGCCGCTCACGCCGGACGGACTGCGCGCGTGCCGCCATCTGACCGACGATGGCGCGATGGTCAACGTGACTCTGTGCTTCTCGGCTGCGCAGGCGATCCTCGCCGCCAAGGCCGGTGCCACCTTCGTCAGCCCGTTCATTGGTCGACTCGACGATGTCGGCGAGAACGGCATGGCGCTGATCGCCGACATCGTGACGATCTTCCGCAATTATGCGGCGTTCAAGACCGAGGTGCTGGTCGCCTCGGTACGCAACCCGATGCACGTGGTAGAGGCCGCCAAGATTGGCGCCCATATCGCCACCGTGCCGCCGGCCATCCTGCGGCAGTTGTTCAACCATCCGCTGACCGACAAGGGCCTGACCGCGTTCCTGGCCGATTGGGCCAAGACCGGCCAGCAGATTGCCTGATCTGATGAGCCTGCCAGCGGGGGAGGTGGGCGAGTCCCAGGACAAGGTCCCGGGGGCAGTCGCGGAACGCGTGGTCGAGGGCACGGGAAACGGCGCAGCGTTTGTCGAGGCCTTCCTGCGCGCCAATCCGGCCTGGCTTTCGGACCATCCGGAACTCTACGGCGTACTCGTTCCGCCGACGCGCGTGCACGGCGAGAACTTGGCGGACCACATGGCTGCAATGCTTCGGGCCGAGCGCGAGCGTGCCGATGGCCTGCTGGCAGCCGGGCGCGCGACAGCGGGTCTCGCTGCCAGGGTGCAGGACGCGGTGCTGGCGTTGCTGCGGTCGTCCGACCCGGCCGACTGTGTGAGTGGCGAGATGCCCGGCATCCTGGCGGTGGACGCAGCGCATCTTTGCCTGGAGGCCGATCATCCTGGCGCGCGCCGCCTGCCTGATGGCGCCGTCGCGCGGTTGCTCAATGGACGTCAGGTGGTATTCCGCGACGCGCCCACCGACGCACGGCTGCTGCACGCGGAGGCCGCTGGTCTGGCGCGGTACGATGCGCTGGTGCGGGTACCGGGTGAGGGTCCGGCATCTCTGGTCGCCCTGCTGGCGCGCGACCGGCACGCGTTGGATCCGGCACAGGGCGTCGGGCCGCTGGCGTTTCTTGGCCGCGCCGTGGCTGCCGCCTTGGGCCGCTGAAGCTTTGGTGCCGCCAGTGTGCTGGCCATCCCGCAAAAGCGGGAGCCCAGGCCAACAAGCACCGGCCTCCCACGCCCGCGATGACCGGTGACCAGGCGCGAATTGCTTTCCTCGACTGGCTCGGCCAGGAGCGCCGTGCGTCGCCTCTGACGGTTGAAGCCTACGGCTCGGACATTGCAGGCTTCCTCGGTTTTCTCACGCAACATCTTGGCGGCGAACCGGACCTGACCGCGCTAGCCGCCCTGCGTCAGGCCGACCTGCGGGCATGGCTTGCGGCTGGCGCAGCGGACGGTGCCGGGAATGCCACCCGCGCCCGCCGCCTGTCCGCGGTGCGCAGCTTCTTCCGCTTCCTCGCCCGCCGGCATGGCGTGGACAATCCGGCGCTGAAGCTGATCGCGACGCCGCGCAGCAAGCCGCCTGTGCCGCGGGCGCTGCCGGCTGACCAGGCGCGCGAGGTGACCGAGCGCATCGCCGACATGTCGGACGCCGCCGCTATACAGGCCAGGGACACGGCGCTGTTCACCCTGCTGTATGGCTGCGGCCTACGCATCGCCGAAGCCCTGGCACTCGACGTGCGTGATGCGCCGCTGCCGGGAGCGGAAGGGATGCTGCGGGTGACCGGCAAGGGATCCAAGGAACGCATTGTGCCGGTGCTGCCAGCGGTACGCGAGGCGGTCGCCGCATGGCTCGCACTGCATCCGGCTCGCCAGCCCGAGAGCCCGTTATTTCTGGGCGCGCGCGGCAAGCGGCTCGACCCTGCTGTGGCGCAGCGCACGCTACGGGAATTCCGCAGGCTGTACGGTCTGCCGGAGCATGCGACGCCGCACGCCCTGCGCCACTCGTTCGCGACGCATCTGCTGGCGGGTGGCGCGGATCTGCGCTCTATCCAGGACCTGCTGGGGCATGTCAGCCTGTCCACCACGCAGCGCTATACCTCGGTGGACGAGGCGCGGCTGATCGATGTATGGCGCAAGGCGCATCCGCGGGCGTGAAGGGAGGTAGCAATGCAGGTGTTCGATCTGGCCGTTGAGCAGGTGTGGGATCCGGCAAGACACGTCGAAAAAGTACTTGGCCGGATCGGCGAGGGCGACGTGACGATCGCCTGATGGGAGGCTGGGCAGGCCAGCCCCAATCACCTGCATCCGAACGCGACCGAGATCTATTTCTGCGTCCAGGGGGGCGGCGTGATGTGCACACCCGACGGCACCGTGGACATCACGCCCGGTTCGTTCGTCGTGCATCCGCCTGGCGAACTGCACGAATTCACCAATGGTCCGGCCCGCACGGTCCTGTTTCGCGTACGTTACGGCAAGGATTTCTCCACCCGGACCAAGGATTGGCCGACCAATCCCAATTGGCATGCCCGGCCTGAAGACACCGCGCATTTTGCCCAGGTAAGCTGACCCGCGCCTCGTCGTCAAACACCTCTCTTATTCCGATATCGGAACTAGTTGTCCGCCAACGGCTCAGCGCATGGCGGCTTCCGTCGCGCGGGTTGCCTTCTCGACATCCTGCGGGTCGGCGTCCGCGGCGCCGGCGCCGAGCTTCACCGCCCCATCGCTCTGCGGCACAGTGATCGGCGCGACTATCACCGGGACAACCCCATACTTGCGGATATCGAGCTGTCCGGCGACTTTGGGGGCCAGGTCCAGTACGCGCCCGTGGACATATGGTCCGCGGTCCTCGACGGTGACCATTGCCGATTTGCCGTTCCGCAGATTGGTCACCTTCGCCGTGGTGCCGAACGGCAATGTCTTGCTGGCGGCGATATCGGAATTTGGGTCGAACCGGGCGCCGTCGGCCATTTTCCGATTGGCGAAGCGATGCGCATAGTAGGAGGCGCGACCCTTCTGCGCACGTCCCGAATGGTCCAGATAGGCGCGCCTTGCGGGAGGCGGGGTGGCTGCCAGCGCCATCGGCGCGATACACAGTGCCAGCCCCATCGCGGCTGCCATTCCAAGCAGTGCCATTCCGCCTCCCGCAATCACTGCGGCCAAAACTCAGCGATGGTTGTACAGGTTCGCCGCTTGCGCAGCCGCAGTCCTGGGCGCGCCGCCTTATGAACAGCGCGCCCCGACGGCGGTCAGCCCAGAAGCTTGGCGAAGAACGCCAGGGTGCGCTGCTGTGCCAGCTCGTAATCGGGCTTACTGAAGCTGGCTCTCTCGTCGCAGCCGAAACCATGGCCGGCGCCCATGTAGACGTAGGTCTCCGCCTTCGGCTGGGCGGCACGGACGGCCTCCACGTCGGTCATCGGGATCGAGGCGTCCTTTTCGCCGAAGTGCATCTGCACCGGGCAGTTCGGCATCTCGTCCTTGGTGCCGGCGATGCCGCCACCGTACCAGCAGGACGACGCGGCGAAGCTGCGGCTACGGGTTGCACCCCACCAGGCGACGGTCCCGCCGAAGCAGTAGCCGACGATGCCGAGTTTCTTGCCGGCCAGATGCTTCGCCGCAGCCTCGACGTCGGCCATCACCTTTGCGTCGTCCAGCTTCATGCGATAGTCGCGGCCCGTGGCGATATCATCCGGCGTGTAGCCCAGCTCCACGCCCTTCTCGACACGGTCGAACAGTGCTGGCGCGCACACCGCGTAACCCGCGGCGCCGAACCGCTCAGCCATATCGCGCATGTGATGGTTGACGCCAAAGATCTCCTGGATCACGACCAGCCCCTTGGTCGCACCGGCCGGTCCAGCGGTGTAGGCGGAAAGCGTGAAGCCGTCGGCGGCCTTGAGATTGATTGTGCTGCCCATGGGTTCCTCCCGATTGTGCGTCTCGCAGTGCACGCGCAGGATGGCGTCATGGGCGAGATCGTCAACCTCCGCCAGGCCAGAAAGCTGAGGGAACGGCTGGATGCTGCCGCGGCAGCGAAGCAGAACCGCGTTCGCCATGGCCGCACCAATGCGGAACAGGCCAATGACCGGCGTACGGAGGCGCGGCGCCAGGCGCTGCTCGATGCCTCAAGGCGCGGCGAAACGGGCGAATGATTCCGCCAGGATCCGGTAAATCGGCAGTTTGAAATCCACCGCTAGTGCGGGCAGTTCGTGCAACTCCACCCAGCACCACGCGTCGAACTCCGGATGCGGATCGAGGTCCAGCCTGATGTCGCCGTCCTCGCCGGTGAAGCGCAACGCGAACCAGCGCTGCTTCTGGCCACGATAGCGCCCACCCAGTGCCACCCCGACCAGTTGCGACGGCAGGTCGTAGGTCAGCCACTCGGGATGCTCACCGATGATCTCGGCGCGGTCGGTGCCGATTTCCTCCGCCAGTTCACGCAGGACAGCCGATCGCGGATCCTCGTTCCCGTCGATGCCGCCCTGTGGCAGTTGCCAGCCGCCGGCCGAACCTTCGGCGTTCGGCAGATCTGCGCGCCGCGCAACGAACACCCTGCCTTGCCGGTTGAACAGGACGGCACCGACATTCGGCCGATACGGCAGCGCGATGCGATCGCTCATTGCGTAGTCCCTGCCGCCGGCGGCTGTACCAGTGCACTGACCGGAGCCAAAACCAGCCCAGCCGCCGTCAATCCGGACGCCCAGGCGGCAATCCGATCGGTTGTCACCGGCCGCACCGTGCCGGCTAAGCCGAGAGCGCTCCCCTTCTGCTGCGCCAGCCGCGAAAGCTGTGCCAGTTTGCTGTCGATTTCCGCCGCGGTCGGCGGATCGTCGATGACGAGATCGACACTCCTGTCCCATACCCACGGCAGCGGCGGCGCCCCCGGCCGCGGATCGACATACAGCAGGCCGCGCTGCGCGAGCACCCTCAGTATCGGATTGATCTGGTCCGGCAAGGAGGCGAACCGTTCACCGCGCATGCTGCCGAGGGCACCCGTCGCGCCGACATAACCGCCGATGCGCGACAATGCCCAAAGCAGGCGCTTGTAATTCTCTTCGGGCGGCACGGTGGTCATCAGCGCCTCCGGGCCCGGATCGTTGAGCGGGAATCCCTGCGGCTCCATCGGAATGGACAGCAGGTATTCATGCTCTGCCAGGCGGGCGGCAGCCAGCAGCTTCTCGAGATTTTGCGGGTATGGCGAAATGGCTAGCGTCACCCCGCCAGGCAGGGAATGGATGGCCGTTTCGCTCGCCGTAGGATCCGTCCCCACCCCCGCCAGTATCAGCCCGACCCGAGGCCGCTGCGTGGTACTGTCGAACCCCCCAGCGTAGACCTGCATCGGCATGCGGCCGTCAGGCGATATTCGTGGCAGCAGTTCTCCCGAGGTTCCCGCTGTGGGCTCGAGCAATGCCGGATCAGGATCCTCGATCGGTCCCGGCGTGTTACGACCTGGCCGCGGACCCTGGGACATCTCGGCGGCTTGCCTCGGCGTCGCCGCCGCTGGCCTGGGACTCCGCCCTGATGGCACCAGAACGACTGGCGGCGTCGCTTGCGCGGCGACCTTCGCCGGGGGTTCTGGCACAGGTCCCAGAAGTTGCAGCGTGACACCGCCACCGGCCAGCAACAGCACGACGAAGAGCCAGAACAGGGCAAGGCCGCGCCATCCTGCAACCAGCGATACAAGACGCCGCCCTGAACCCGTTCCGTACCAGCGTCCTGCCAATGCCCGAGAATTCAGTTGGCGGCAGCGTGGGTCTGTGCCGCCATCGCCTTCACCAGCACCACCGCCTGCTGCAACTGGAAGTCCGTGTCGTCAGGCTTGCCCGGGTCAAACTTTGGGAAGTTCTCGGGCGGTTTGCCCGGGATCTCCTTGGCGATTGGCGGCAGGTCGGTCCTCGGCGCGGGCGGCGCATTCGGTGTGCCGCCTTCGTTTTTCAGGATATGGTTAAGGTCGGCCTCGCGCTCCGGTCCAAACCGTGCCGGCTCCTCGCGCGTCTCCTGCACCGGTACATCGGGCGTAATGCCAAGGCCCTAAATCGACCGCCCCGACGGCGTGTAGTACCGCGCCGTCGTCAGGCGCATCGCGCCGTTGCCCGGCAACGGAATGACGGTCTGCACCGAACCTTTGCCGAAGCTGCGCGTACCGAGGAGCACGGCGCGATGGTGATCCTGCAGCGCCCCCGAGACGATCTCGCTGGAGGAAGCCGAACCGCCGTTGATCAGCACAACTAGTGGCAGGCCAGGGATGATGTCGTCCCCCTTGGCATCCCAGCGCTGGGCGTCCTCGGCATGGCGCGCCCGAGTGGAGACGATCTCGCCGTTATCGATGAAGTCGCCGGATACCGCGACCGCCTGGTCGAGCAGACCGCCCGGATTGTTGCGCAAATCGAGGATCAGCCCCTTGAGCTTGCCGCCGTTCTGCTGCTTCAGTGCCTTCACCGCGTCCTTGATCCCGGCATCCGCCTGTTCGGTGAACTGCGACAGTCGCACATAGCCGATGCCGTCAGGCTCCATCCGCTGCTTGACCACCTGGATATGGATGATCTCCCGCAGCATCGAGAGCTCGAGCGGCTTGTCGACGCCCGCCCGCTTGATGGTCAGCGTGATCTTCGAGTTGGGCAGCCCGCGCATCTGATCGACTGCATCCTGGAGCGACAGCCCCTCCACGGTCTTGCCGTCCAGCGCAGTAATGATGTCACCCGCCTTGACCCCGGCCTTCGCGGCCGGCGTGTCGTCGATCGGGCTGATCACCTTGATAAAGCCGTTCTCCTGCGTGACCTCGATGCCGAGTCCACCGAACTCACCCTTGGTCTGCACCTGCATGTCGCGGAACTGCTTCGCGTTCATGTAGCTGGAATGTGGGTCCAGACCGGTCAGCATGCCGTTGATGGCATTCTCCACCAGATCCTTGTCAGTGACCGGATCGACGTAATCGGCACGCACGCGCTCGAACACGTCGCCGAACAAGGTCAACAGCCGATAAGTGTCGGCGTGGGCGCTATCCTGGGCCAAGGCGGAATTTATGCCGAAATCGTAGCCGTAGTGTCGGGCGATCAGGCCGGAGGTCGGCCCAACGGCGACCCCGACGACAAATGCCGTGCCAAGCAGCAGGCCGGTACGTAGGCGGTTGGAGCGAAAGTCCATTCGTTTTCATCCTCTGAGCGCCCATACCGTCCGGACCGGCGCATCTCTTATCATGCGTTTGGGAAGATCATCTTTTCGCGCGCACCGGCTTCTGCCGTCCAGTGTTCAATTCTTAAGTCTGGGAGAGGTTAACCGCTCGCCTTCAGCCACGGCGCCGGATTGATCGGCTGGCCGTCGTGCCGCAACTCGATATACAGTGCCGGCCGGTTTCCGGTTGCGCCCGGTTCCCAACTCGGCATCACGCCAACCGGCTCGCCTGCCACGACCTGCTGGCCAACCGTGGCATCCAGGCGCTCGAAGCCGGCCAGCACGGCATGGTAGCCGCCGCCGCAATCGACGATCAACAATAACCCATAGCTACGGAATGGCGCAGCGAAAACAGCGCGCCCGCTGCAGGGCGAAACCACGTGCGCCGCCGGCGGAGCATTGTAAAGCAGGCCTGTCGCGGGGCCGCCATCCGTGGCATCGCCCCAGGAACGGACGATGGTTCCGGCGACCGGCACGGTGAGCTGACCGTGCGGCTGGGCGGCGGATGCGATGGTCCCTGCGCCGGTCGGCGGTTCCAGGGCAACCTCGCGCTGGCGCGCGGCCGCAGCATCGGCGGCATGTTTCTGGCGTTCCGCGCGGGTTGCCTCCTGTTGCGCCCGCGCCGTTTCAGCCTGTCGGTGGGCCTCCAGGTCGGCGAGCATGGCGCGCAGGGTATCGGCTCTGGACGCGGCGGTGGCGGCGCGCTCCGCGGCAGCGGAGGCTTCGTCCTCTGCCTGTTTGCGCCCCGTCTCGGCGGCCTCGATCTGCTGATCGAGCTCCGCCGCTTCCGACTGCTGCGCCGCCTCCGCAGCGGCGAGCTTGGGCGCTTCAGCCTGCACGGCTTGAGTGGCGTCCGCGAGCCGCGCCTGTTCGCGGCGCAAGGCCAGCGCTTCGCGGCCGAGTTGGCCCGCCAGGCCACGCAGCACGAGCACGCCACGCAGCGTGTCCTCCGGCTGTGCCGGTACCGCCAGCAGCGTCTCGGCCGGGAACAGCGAGAGCCGCTCGATGAGCGGCAGTAGCGGCTGCATCTCCTCTGCTCTGGCGTCCAGCGCGGCCTTGGCCTGGCGACGCCGCGCTGCAAGCTGGTCCATGCGGGCGGCGGCATCGGCGTTGGCATTCTCCGCTTCACGCAGCCGGGCCGCGGCAGCAACTCGATCGGCCGTGAGCCTCGCGGCATCGGCCGCCGCCGCCGCGGCGCGCGCCGCGGCCTCCTGCTGCGCCGCCAGTTCGGCCGCGTGCGCCCGCTCCGCCTGCTCCATCTGCTGCCGGGTGAGTTCTTCCTTGGACGTTCGGGATGGTTGGGCAGCGATGGTGAACAGGGCGATCAGCGGCAGGAGACAACTGCGCTTACGCGACGGTCGGAAAACACGGCGGTGGTGCCCGCCTCTCTCCATCATAGCCGGGCATGTTCCCATGGGTAGCGGGACCAGCGGCCCGAGCAGACGGATTTTCCGTCCAGGGTGCCTGCATCTGCCAATTCCGGACGCTTGGGCGCCTCCCCCAAGTCGCTGCCACCACAGGAGAGAGAGGGCGTTGGATGCCGCGGTCGCATCGCAGCAGTGTCGCCAAACGATCGGTTTCCAGCAGTCACCCCGGTTCGCTTTATTCCGCGGCGCGCGCCGCGTCGGCACGAATCAGCGACCCTCCGGTCATATGGTCGGGTTGCTTCAGTCCCATCAGATCCAGCAGCGTCGGAGCCACATCAGCCAGCCTGCCGTCCTTCAGCCGGCTCGCACCACCGCCCATCAGCACCACCGGCACGGGATTGGTGGTGTGCGCGGTGTGCGGTCCACCGGTCGCCGGATCGCGCATCAACTCGCAGTTGCCGTGATCGGCGGTCACCATCAGCGCGCCACCTTGTTTCATTACCGCGGCAGCGATCCGTCCGAGGCCGGCATCCACCGTCTCCACCGCCTTGATCGCCGCAGGCAGGCTGCCCGTGTGGCCGACCATGTCGGGGTTGGCGAAGTTCAGCACGATCAGGTCGTATTTTCCCGTGTCGATTGCCGCCACGGCCTTGTCGGTGAGTTCCGGGGCTGACATTTCGGGATGCAAGTCGTAGGTGGCGACTTTCGGCGACGGCACCATGATGCGGTCTTCGCCGGGGTAAACCGTCTCGCGGCCACCGTTGAGGAAATAGGTGACGTGGGCGAATTTCTCAGTCTCCGCGGTGCGGAGCTGGGTACGCCCTGCTTCGGCCACCACCTCGCCCAGGATATGGTTCAACGGTTCCGGCGGGAACAGCACGCCGAGATAGGGTGCAAGCTCATCGGAATATCGCGTCATACCGGCAGCGGCGGCGAATTCGATCACCCGCTTGCGCGGGAAGCCGTCGAAGCCCGGTTCCAATAGCGCCGCGAGGATTTCGCGTACCCGATCGGCGCGGAAGTTGAAGCACAGGATGCCGTCGCCATCCTGCATGCCTTTGTATTCGCCGATGCAGGTGGGAACGACGAATTCGTCGGTCACGTCGTGGGCGTAGGCCTCCGCCATCACCACGCTCGCGTCGGGCATGTGGGGCGCTTCGGCCTCGGCCATGGCGGCGTAGGCCTTGGCGACGCGGTCCCAGCGCTTGTCGCGGTCCATCGCGTAGTAGCGGCCGGAGACCGTGGCGATGGGGATCGTAGGAGGCAGGTTCTCGCGGAGCCACCGGATGTCGTCGGCGCCGGAGCGCGGCGAGGTGTCGCGACCATCGGTGAAAGCGTGGATCACCGTCGTCACGCCGGCTTCGTGCAGGATCCTGGCAAGCGCCACCGCGTGTTCCTGATGCGAATGCACGCCGCCCGGCGACAGCAGGCCCATCAGATGGCAGGTGCCCCCGGACGCCTTCAGCTTCGCGATGAACTCGATCAGCGCCGGCGTACGCGCCAGGCTGCCATCCGCGGCGGCCTGACTGATGCGCGGCAGTTCCTGCATCACCACCCGCCCGGCGCCGATGTTGAGATGGCCGACCTCGGAATTGCCCATCTGGCCATCGGGCAGGCCGACATTGCTGCCTGAGGTGTTCAGGAAGGCGTGCGGACAGGTCTGCCAGAGCCGATCGAAATTCGGCTTTTTCGCCTGGCGGACGGCATTGTCGGCGGTTTCCTCGCGCCAGCCGAAGCCGTCGAGGATCACCAGCATCACCGGCCGAATCGCCTGCTTCATGACTGCCTCCTTACCAGCGGACCTTGCCTAGCGCCCGCGCCTGTGTCGAACAAGTGTGCCGCTTAGGCGCCTGTTCACTGGCAGGTTGGGTCACGATCATGTCTTTTGCCTTAAGCACCCCGCCGGTCGCAGCCTTGGCTGACCCAACCAGGAGAGGAAGGTCAGCTCATGGCAGTGAAATCCACGCCCGACGGTTATCACTCCGTCACACCTTATTTGATCGTTCCAGACGCCGCCGGGTTGATCGATTTCCTGCAACAGGTATTCGAGTCGAAAGAAGTTTTGCGGCTGGCCGCGCCGGAGGGTCGCATCGGCCATGCGGAGCTGCGCATCGGCAACGCTGTGATCATGCTGGCCGATGCGCACGGCGAGCACCAGCCAACGCAGACCATGCTGCATGTCTATGTGCCCGAGGTGGATGCCACCTGGCGACGCGCGCTGGCCGCGGGCGCGACCGCGGTGCGCGAGCCAGCGAATCAATTCTACGGTGATCGCGGCGGTGCGGTAAGCGATGACTGGGGCAACCGCTGGTGGATCGCAACGCGCATCGAGGATGTTCCGCCGGACGAGCTGCGGCGCCGAGCCGAAGAGGCGATGCGGCAGGCCAAAGGGTGAGGGCGCGGCGATGCATGCCATCCCCTTGGTCAGAAACATTCGCTTCGGATCGGGAAACTTCCTGCATTTCTTCCAAGGTCGACGTGCAGCCTGTCGGTGGATGCCGCCTCACCAGGTCGCGAACATGATCCCCACCGCCATCGCCATCACCGCCGTGCACACCCAGCCGATCGCCCATAGCGGCCGCGGCAGCACGAAGCGGCCCATCACATCGGGGCGCATCGCCAACAGCATGATGATCACCATCAGCGGCACCGCCACCACGCCGTTGATCACGGCCGACCAGAACAACGCCTTGATCGGGTCGAGGCCGACAAAATTGATGGCGATGCCGATCAACGTTGACACGGCGATCGTGGCGTAGAACCCCTTGGCGTCGAGCGGCTGGCGATCGAGTCCGGTCGTCCATCCCAGCGCCTCGCCAAGCGCATACGCGCCTGAGCCGGCCAGCACCGGCACGGCGAGCAGTCCGATCCCGATGATCCCAACGGCGAACAGCGCGAAGGTGAACACGCCGGCGATCGGCCGCAATGCCTCTGCCGCCTGGGCCGAGGTCTGGATGTTGGTGACGCCGGCCGAGTGCAACGTCGCCGCGGTACTGACGATGATGAACAGGCTGATCACGTTCGAGTAGCCCATCCCGATATAGGTGTCGAAACGTATCCGCGCGATTGCCGCCGGCGCCTCCTCCGGCGCCTCGACCAACGGATGCTCGGTCGGATCGATTTGCTCTTCCTCGGCCTCCTCCGACGATTGCCAGAAGAAGCAGTACGGTGTGATTGTCGTTCCCAGCACCGCCACAACGGTGATCACGTAATCCGTGTTCAGCGAGAAATTCGGCACCAACGTGCTATACAGCACCTGCCCCCAAGGCACGTGCACCACAAGCGCAACCGCCACGTAGGCAAGCAGCACGAAACTTGTCCATTTCAAAAAAGCAACATAGCGCTCGTAGCGCGCGAACACCTCCAGCGCCACGCAGCCGACGGCAAATCCAACGACATAAACAGTGGTCGGCCCGGCGATCAGCAGCGCCAGCGCCGCGGCCATTGCGCCGAGATCGGCGCCCAGATTGATGATGTTCGCCGCCAGCAGCAGGCCGACGATGATGTAAAGCACCCAAGGCGGGTAATGTTGGCGAATGTTGCCGGCGATGCCATGCCCGGTGACCCGCCCCATGCGCGCGCTGATCTCCTGGATCGCAGCCATCAGGGGGAAGCAGAACAGCATCACCCAGCACATCGCATAGCCGAACTGCGCGCCAGTCTGCGAGTAGGTGGCGATTCCGCTCGGATCGTCGTCGGAGGCGCCGGTGATCAGGCCTGGGCCAAGTCGGGCCAGCAATCCCTTGTGCCGCGGATCGCGTGGGGCGCGGCGGTGGGCGATACGCGCCGCCAACACGGCGAGCCGTCTGCGCTCGGTCTTTGTGTCCGACATCTGGATGTGAGCTGCCTTTGGTTCGGAGCAAACACAACATGATCGCCGCCGCCGCGTCGAGCATAAATCGGTCGCCACGCCTCGGGTCCTTTGGCCTTTGGCAATTCAGCGATCTGCACCTATCCAGGTTTCGACCGGCAAGTGAATCGGTCGGCCGATCGCGAATGTCTTATGACAACATTCCACGATCTGCATTTGCCCGATTTGTTGCGGCCACGATATCGGGGAGCAGATGATGAAGGGGAAGCGGGGCAAAGTGCTATAGGCGGCCTCACTCATCCCCTCATTTTCCTTGAGACATGAAAGAATCGGTCGGCCATAAGGACGATTCCGGAAAGAATCGCATGAGCAGCGACGGCGGCATATCCTTGCGAATCCGCCATGGCCAGTTTTGCAGTCGCGTGAAGCAACAGATCTCCCGCCCAGCAACGGCAGGTCGGGGAATACGATGGTCATCGGGCAGCAGCAGTTCTCCATCGACCAGGTCAGGCAGGTTCTTGGCGGCGTGCTTGGCCATGATCTTCACGCCAAGCGCGTCGGCTCGCTCTGCGATGCCACCCTCGGCGTGCTGCGCGGCGCCTCCCTGGCGGTCTGCACGATCGGCCAGGGGCTCGCTGCCGCACGTGGCCTGAACCCCAAGCATGCGACCAAGCAGGTCGACCGCCTGCTGTCCAACCGGAATATCAACGTCGATGACATCCTCACCCGCTGGGTGCCCTACATCATCGGCACACGCAACGCCATCGTGGTGGCATTGGACTGGACCGACTTCGAGGCCGACAAGCAGGCCACAATCATGTTGTCGCTGATCACCGATCACGGTCGTGCCACACCGCTGGTATGGCTCACGGTCGACACGTGCACACTCAAGGACAACCGCAGCCTCTACGAGCATCGGGTACTGGTGCGGTTGGCCGAATTGCTGCCGGCCGACATCGCGGTGTGCGTGATCGCCGACCGCGGCTTCGGCGACCAGAAACTCTACCGGATGCTGACCGAAGAGCTGTGCTTCGACTACGTCATCCGCTTCCGCGGCAACATCGCTGTGACCACCACCACCGGCGAAACCCGCACCGCTGCCGCCTGGGTGCGACCCGGCGGACGCGCCCGTGTGCTGCGTGGCGCCGCGGTCACCGCCGACCGCTATGCAGTGGGGACCGTGGTCTGCGTTCAGGACCCCGACATGAAGCAGGCCTGGTGCCTGGCGGCCAGCAGTGCCGATGCCACGGCCAAGCATCTGACCGGATACTACGGTCGTCGCTGGGGCATCGAGTGCGCGCTACGCGATACCAAGGATCTGCGCTTCGGCATGGGGATGGGCGCGATGCATGTCAAAACTCCCGAGCGGCGCGATCGGTTGTGGCTGATCAACGCTTTCGCCGTGGTGCTGCTGACGCTCCTCGGTGCCGCCGGCGAGGCACTGGGCTATGACCGGATGCTCAAGACCAACACCGCCAAACGCCGCGTCCATTCGTTGTTCCGCCAGGGCTGCATGCTCTACGACCTGATCCCGATGATGCCAGAAGCCAGGCTGCGTCCGCTGATGCAGCGCTTCTCCCGCATGCTGCAGGAGCAGCCGCTATTCGCAGACGTTTTCGGGCCGGTCTGACAAATGAGGGGAGTCGTGAGAGAGGCGACGCCATTCGTTTTGGCATCGAACTGCCCAAGTAGTTGCGTTTGGTAGCGCGGGAGTATGCCCAGAAGCACAGCGATCCCGAGTACGGCTGGTTCTTCGATCCTCCTTGGCGACACCATGCTCCATGTCCAGCATGGCTGCGTCGAGCGCCCGAGCCGCCATCGACAATTTGAGATCACGTTTTGCCCGGCTGCCGGAACGCTGCTGCGGTGCGCGCCTTCGTCTGCGCAAAGTCGATCGACGCGCGGGGGCCAGTCGCCATCACGTCGTTCGCGTGACGTCGTTTCTGGTTTGTCGCCGTGTCGGCGGATTATTCCCGGTGTGCCAGCGCCAACCCGATACCGGCGCCGATCAGGAATCCGCCGGAGAGGCGATTGCGCAACCGGCCGCGAATCGCCAGCACGCCGCGCACGCGCCCTGCAAGCAGCGCCCAACCGCAGTCGAGTCCGGCCGCAATGACGAAGAACGTCAGCGACAGCCACGCAACCTGTGGCCCGATCGGCGCGCCCGCTGAGAGGAACTGCGGGAAGAACGCGCCGTAGAACAACAGTGTCTTCGGATTGGTCAGCGAGATCAGGAACCCCCGCATGGCGATCGCCTGGAACGAGCGCGTCTGCGGACGGGTTTGCGTGAGATCAACCGGCGCCGCGCGCCATTGGTGGATGCCAAGAAACATCAGGTAAGCCACGCCGACCCAGCGGTCCCACTCGAACCAGCCGGCGAGCATCCCCAGAGTTGCGGTGAGCCCCAATGCGGTCAGCGCAAGCTGCACAACGATAGCGGAGGATGTGCCGGCAACAGTGAGCAGCCCGTAGCGCGTGCCGTACGCGATCGAATTCGCGACGATCAGCGAGACGTTTGGCCCCGGGATAAGGATCAGGACGACGGAGGCGAGGACAAAACCGAAATATAGATCGAGCTGCATGGGAACCGGCTTTCACTGCGGCGAGCTTCGCCGTGCAGATGCGACGATAGCTGGCGATCGTCAATCGCGGCCGCTCACGCCCAGCCGGTCATCACCGCCAGCCGCAGCGTCACCGGGACGCGTCCACTCTCTTCCGTGAGTGCCGCCAGAGCCATGGGAAACAATTCGCGTGGCGGCACGCGTCGGTCACGTTCGCGCAATGCGTTTGTCTCGCCCGCGGCGCGCAGATCGCGCAGCAGCGCAAACCGGTCGGCGTAGAGCAGCCGCAGCTCCTCGGCATCGGCCACAGGCAACGCGAAACCGGCACGCTGCAGCAGTGCAGCACAGTCGCGCAAGTCGGCGAATGGCGAAACACGCGGCGCCGCACCACCGGTCAGCGCGGCCTCTGCCTCGGTCAGCACGCGCCGCAATTCGCGCAACGTCCCGAGCGCGGGCAGGCTGGCCAGCAAGAGACCTTCCGGGCGCAACGCCAGGCGCAACTGGATCAGCGCGCCGGGCAGGTCGTTGACCCAATGCAGCGACAGGCTCGCCACCACGAGGTCGAAACTCACCGGCGCGAACGGCAGGAATTCCTCGTCCGCCGCCACGGCAATCCCGCCGTTCGTCGCCGCCATCGCCGGAGACAGATCACAGCTCACCACATCGATGCCCCGGGCACGCAGCAGCGGTGCCACCACGCCGCGTCCGCCGACATCGAGCGCTCGGGTGAACCGCCGCGTCGTATCGTCGAGCCGCTCGATCAGACGCTCCGCCGCATCACGCAACACGTCCGTTACGCTGGCCACGGTGACAGTGGCGCGGTCGCGGTGTCGGCGTACCGCGCGACGGTCGAATATCTCGATGTGCGGGTCCATCAGCCTCCACGCCTTCGGGTCCGGCCCGATGGATGTGCGCCCAGCCCTCGCCGTTGCCAAGCGTTCGCCGCCATGCGTAGGTTTGCGAAATATCGTCCCATTGGGCCAAGCGCGAGGAACCGCCGCATGAAACGCATCACCGCGAACACGCTGCATTCCTGGCTGCTGGACGGCCATGAACTCGCACTGCTCGATGCGCGCGAGGACGGCGAATTCGGTACCTCGCACCTGTTCTGGGCAGTCCCTTGCCCGATGTCCCGACGCGAACTCCGCGCCCGCACCCTGCTGCCGCGGCTTGCCGTGCGCGTCTGTTGCGTCGATGACGGAAGGGGTGTTGCCGAACAGCTTGCCGCCTGGCTGGAGGGCATCGGCTGCACCGACGTCGCCGTGCTGGACGGCGGCACCAAGGCCTGGGAAGCAGCGGGCTACGAACTGTTCTCCGGTGTCAACGTGCCGTCCAAGGCGTTCGGTGAATGGGTGGAGCACCACTACGGCACCGAAAGCGTCGATGCGGCCGACCTGAAATCATGGATCGATGGCGGCCGCAACATCGTGGTGCTGGACAGCCGCACGCATGAGGAGTTCGTGCGCATGTCGATCCCGACCGGCATCAGCGTCCCTGGCGGCGAGCTGGTGTACCGCATCGGCGAGCTCGCTCCGGATCCGAAAACGCTGGTGGTGGTGAACTGCGCCGGCCGCACGCGCAGCATCATGGGCGCGGAAAGCCTGCGGCGCGCCGGCATCCCCAACAAGGTGGTGGCGCTGCGCAACGGCACGATGGGCTGGGAACTCGCAGGCCTGCGCTGCGATCGTGGCCGTACCGAGAAGTTCGCCCCCGGCACACCGAAGTCCGTCGCCACGGCGCTGCAACGGGCTCAGGCATTTGCGGAAAGCTCCGGCGTCGGCGTCATCGGCGCGATCGACCTGGCGCGCTTCGAGGACGATCCGGACCGCACGCTGTATGTGCTGGACGTGCGCGATCCCGCCGAATACCGCGCCGGCCATCGGCCCGGCAGCATCGGTGCGCCGGGCGGCCAGTTGGTGCAGGGGACCGACCTGTGGGTCGGCGTGCGCAATGCGCGGATCGTGTTGGTGGACGATACCGGCGTGCGCGCCCGCATGGCCGGCGCATGGCTACGCCAGATGGGCCATCGCGACGTGTTCGTGGTGGAGGGCGGACTGGACGCAATTCGCGCCTCTGGCACGGAACGCCTGCCAGTGCCTGAACTGGCGGCGACGATGCCGATGATCGACGTGAGCGGTCTGGTGGGTCTGCTGGACAGCGGTGCCGGCACGGTGGTGATCGATCTGGCCCGCAGCATCGACTTCCGCGAAGGCCATATCCCTGGCGCACTCTGGGGCGTCCGCACGCGCCTTGCGGCGCTGTCGTCGCAGCTTGCGGGTCCGCGCAACGTGGTGATCACCTCGCCCGACGGCATGCTCGCTCGGCTGGCGGTGGATGAAGTGAAGGGACTGACGCGCGGCGAAGTGCGCGTGCTGGAGGGTGGCACCGACGCCTGGCATGCGTTCGGACGGCCTTTGATCAAGGACCGCACCACGCCGCCCGATGAAGCCTGCATCAACTCCTATCTGCGAGCCTACGATCGCAACTCCGGTGTGGAGGAAGCGATGCAGGCCTATCTCACGTGGGAGATTGAACTGGCGAACCAGATCAGGCGGGATGACACCGTGGCATTCGGTGTCGGCGAGTCAACCCATAGCGCTTGAATCCCCTGGTCTGGCGTCACTGCGGTTTCTCGCCGGCGGCGCGCAGCAGGTTGGGCGCGTACTGCTGGACCTGTTGCTGCCGCCGCAATGCGTCGTCTGCGACGCACCGGTAGACACGCCGGGTCTGCTCTGCGCGGATTGCTTTCGCCGGACCGGGTTCATCACCGAGCCGTTCTGCGTGCGTTGTGGCGTGCCGTTCGCCGCGTCGGGGCTGGGCGGCGCGGACCATCTGTGTCCGAGTTGCCGATCGGTGCCTCCGGTCTATCGCCGCGCCCGCGCCGCACTGCGCTACGACGCGCAGGGACGCCGGCTGATCCTGCCGCTGAAGCACGCCGATCGGTACTGACCTTGCGGCCGTCCTCGCATCGCACATGGCGCGCGCCGGCGCCGAGTTGCTGCAAGACACCGACCTGCTGGTGCCGGTACCGCTGCACCGCACGCGGCTGTTCCACAGGCGCTATAACCAGGCCGCGCTGCTGGCACAGGCGGTTGGCCGCATTGCCGGCCGTCCCTGCCTGCTCGACGCATTGCAGCGCCACCGCGCCACCGAATCGCTCGGCGAGAAGTCGGCGGCTGAGCGGGCGGCAGAGGTGGCGGACGCCATTTCGGTCCGTCCGTCCCGCGCGGCGCGCGTGGCGGGCCAGCGGGTACTGCTGATCGACGACGTGATGACGTCCGGTGCGACCGCCAACGCCTGTGCTGGTGCCTTGCTATCGGCAGGCGCTATGCTGGTCGACGTGCTGGTAGCCGCGCGCGTGCCGGACCCGCGTTTGAATTAGGGCGTGGCCAGCGACAAGGGAGGTTCCCGATGGACGCAATGACCGACCGGATATCCGCCCGCCATTGGCCGGCTGGGCTTACCCGCGTGCCCTACTGGGTCTACACCGAGCAGGACGTGCTGGACGCGGAGCAGAAGCGCATCTTCGAAGGCCCGGTGTGGAACTACCTCTGCCTGGAAATCGACCTGCCCAACGCCGGCGACTACCGCACCACCTTCGTCGGCACCATGCCCGTCGTGGTGACGCGCGCCGAGGACGGTGAGTTCTGCGCATTCGAAAACCGCTGCGCGCATCGCGGTTCGCTGATCTGCCTGGAGGACGGCGGCAGCGTGAAGGACTTCCAATGCGTCTACCACTCCTGGCGATACGACCTGCGTGGCAACCTGCGCTCGATCGCCTTCAGTCGCGGCGTCAACGGCAAGGGCGGCATGCCGCCTGACTTCGACATGACCTGCCACGGCCCGCGCAAGCTGCGTGTCACCACGTTCTGCGGCATGGTGTTCGGCACGCTGTCAGTCGACGCGCCCGAGTTCGAAACCTGGCTCGGCCCGGAGATTGTCGGCCGCGTGCGCCGCGTACTCGGCAACCGCAGGCTGGAGGTCATAGGCCGCTTCACCCAGGCGCTGCCGAACAACTGGAAACTGTATTTCGAGAATGTGCGCGACACCTACCATGCCAGCCTGTTGCACCTGTTCTTCGCCACCTTCCGCATCACGCGCCTGAGTTCCGGCGGCGGCGTGCTGGTCAGCGAAACCGGCGAACACCACGCATCGGCCACGCTCGCACCCCCCAAAGGGCCCGACAACAGCTACCAGGGCATGCGCTCGGACAAGGAGAGCTTCCGCCTTGCCGATCCGAGCCTGCTCGGCATGCATGACGAGTTCCACGACGACATCCAACTGCAGATCCTGTCGATCTTTCCTGGATTCATTTTGCAACAGGTGCACAACGCGCTTGCGGTGCGGCAGATAGTGCCGCGCGGCGTCGACGCGACCGACCTCAACTGGACCTATCTCGGCTTTGTCGACGACACACCGGAGCTGCGCGCGCACCGCCTGAAGCAGAACAACCTGGTCGGTCCGGCGGGCTATGTGTCAATGGAGGACGGCGCGGTCGGCGGCTTCGTGCAGCGCGGCATCGCGGCGGCGGCGGACGAAATGTCGGTCATCGAGATGGGTGGCTCCGGCGCCGAAACGCAGGAGACGCGCGCGACCGAGTCCTCGGTGCGCGGCTTCTGGAAGGCGTATCGCATGCACATGGGACTGTAACTGTGACGGGCGATGCCGACACGCTGTTTCGCCTGGCAGCGCTGAACACGGACTACGCGAGCTGCATCGACGCCGACCGGCTGGAGGACTGGCCTGGCTTGTTCCTTGAACAGTGCCTCTACAAGATCACCACCGCAGACAATCACCGCCGCGGCTACGCTGCCGGCCTGGTCTACGCCGACTCGCGTGCGATGCTGAGCGACCGCGTCGCGGCGCTGCGCGAGGCCAACATCTACGAGCGTCAGACCTATCGCCACATCATCGGCATGCCGGCACTCCGACCAGGCGACGCCGGCGAGATCGCCGCGGAGACGCCATTCCTGGTGGTGCGCACGATGCGCGACGGCCGCATGGATCTGTTCGCCACCGGCGTCTATCTCGACCGGGTGCGCGAGGAAGCCGGTCGGCTGCGCTTTGCGGAGCGCCTTGTGGTCTGCGACAGTTCGCGTATCGACACGCTGCTCGCCATTCCGCTGTAGTGCGCTCGAATTTCAACCGGGGAACGAGCCGAACCGGCACGTACGGGCGGAGGAATCAGGCGCAGCGATCGCATCACGCTCGCGCGACACGATGCAGCGCATTGTGATGTCAGTGGTCCTCCGGAGATCGATGGGGACCGATCACGTACAGTAGGACGCGGGCAAAACTGAAGACATCCACGTGCCGCACAGTCCGGTTCCCGCCACCCAGCTCAAGAGAATCGTGACCGTCAGGAATATCAAAAGGATCGTTAGTGGAACTGCCAGCATGATAATGAGTTCGAATCATTCGATAGTCCTCAATTCCAGCCATCTCGTATCAGGCACTACTCATGCCGCTGTCGCCTCGCGCGTGCCCGCGGAACGCTCTCAATGAAGGAGAACAGCGTAGCCGTGGTGAAGCCGAACAGGACGACGCCATTCAGCGCCTCGACGGCACCCATCATCTGCCATTGCGGTTCAAGATAGATGCTGGCGTGTCCGTAGGTGGTCATGGCACTTAAAGAGTATAGCATCGCGGACTTCGTATCGGGGAGCGCGCCCAGCACAACGTAAGCGGCGGCCCAGGCCCCAGCCTCGAATGCGTGCAGGGTCGTAACCAGCAGCACGGCGCCACCCATGATCAGTGGGAACAGGAAGCTGAAACGGCGGTGGCGAGCCGCACGGTCAAGCAGGTCGACCAACCCATCCCGAATCAGGACGAGACCGAAGACGTGAATCATCACGGACAGCAGTATGAGCGGTAGGCTCGCACCCCAGTTGGTGTACCAGCTTGGCATGTTGTCGCGTACCCCCCCCTGATCCTGTTGCGCCAGCCGACAGTTTTTCCACTAAGCGGACAATGGCGAATAGCTCGCGACGACGGCGCCGGCGGCCACGCCTGCGATTTCGCCCTTGCGCCGTGGCGCCGCAGACCCGAGTCTGTGCGGCCGAGGAGAACGCGATGCCTGAGATCGAAATCTACACGCAGCCCTGGTGTCCTTACTGTGCCCGCGCGATCAGTCTGCTGACCGCCAAGGGCGTGACGTTCCGCGAGATCGACGCTCCGCATGGCTCCGCTGAGCGAGACGAATCGATCCGGCGCGCCAGTGGGCGGAGTACGGTGCCGCAGATCTTCATCGACGGCCAGCACATTGGCGGCTGCGACGAGCTTGTTGCGCTCGACCGGGCAGGCAAACTCGACCCACTGCTGCAGGCTCGGTAATGGCTCACCGGCAACATTATTGCGACCGATCGCTGGCACTCTCTTGCCATGAGTGCCAGACTCCGCCATCTGAAGCGACATCGATCGGATTCGTCGGGACAGGGGCATGATTCACTACGACCTGCGATGCAGCCAGGAGCACAGCTTCGACGGCTGGTTCAAGGACAGTTCGGCATACGAGAAACTAGCCAGGCGCGGCCTGGTCGAGTGTCCCCATTGCGGCGACACCAAGGTAGAACGTGCGTTGATGAGCCCGGCCGTCGCCACTCGGCGCGCGGCTCTGCCGGCCCCTGACCCCACAGCGGCCACGCCCCCGCCGCAGCCTGCCGCGCCGCCTGCCGCCGTCGCCGGCGGCCCGTTGCCGGACCATATGCGGGCCATGCTCCAGCGCATGCGAACCGAGGTGGAGAAGCACTGCGACTATGTCGGGCCGCAATTCGCCGACGAAGCCCGCAAAATGCACCGCGGCGAAAGCGACAAGCGGGGCATCTATGGTGAGACCAGTCCGGAACAGGCCGAGGCGCTGGCCGAGGAAGGCATCGAGGTTTCCCGCATCCCCTGGGTCCCCCGCGCCGACGGATAGGACGCGGTCCCGGTTATTTCGCGAGCGCCGGATACCTTTCAACGCCATGCCCCGCCGTCGCGCGCACTGCGGCTTGCAAACGGCGCGCGGTGTCGGCGGCCAGCGCCTCTGGCGTTCCGGCAAATCCCATGACCAGCCCTACCATGCGCGGCGCCCCGGTGTAGTAGGCACCCAACGGCGATACAGCGAGCCCGCGGCTGCGGCACGCGCGGACGGTCGCTGCCTCATCGACACTATCGGGCAGTTGGGCAACCATGTGCAGGCCGCCGGGTGCCGATATCGGCGCGACGGATGGCGCGTGACGTGCGATCGCCGTCAGCAACGCTACGCGGCGGCGCGCATACTCGGTGCGCATGCGGCGGATATGCGGCGCAAGCAGCCCCTGGCGCATGAATTCCGCCAGGATCGCCTGGTTCAGCGTGTCGATCCCGCGATCCATCAAAGTGCCGACACGCACGAATGCCGCCACCAACGGCGCGGGCACCACGGCGAAGCCCAGCCGCAGTCCGGGGGCCAACGTCTTGCTGAAGGTGCCGCAGTAGATCACCCGGCCCGCGCGGTCGAGCGTCGCCAGCGGCGGCAATGGCCGGCCGGTCCAGCGGAACTCCGAGTCGCAGTCGTCTTCCAGCACCCAGGCGTTGGCGCGGCCGGCCCAGTCGAGCAGCGCCAGGCGGCGGCCGATCGGCAATGCGCCCCCCAGCGGCGTGGAGTGCGATGGCGCTACCAAGGCCAGACGCGCCGCGGGAGCAAGCTGGATGCCGGTGGCGACATCGAGCCCGTCGGTGTCACTTGGCACTGGAACCGGCCTCGCGCCGGCGGCCAATAACGCGCCACGGCCAGCAATGTAGCCGGGATTCTCGACCCAGACAGTGTCGCCCGGATCCAGCAGCAACTCGGCCGCGATGCGCAGCGCCTGCTGGGTCCCCGCGGTGACCACGATATTGGCAGGATCCGCCAACAGTCCGCGCGTCGCCGCCAGATGTGCCGCGATCTGCGCGCGCAATTCGGGCAGGCCCTGAGGCAGCGGATAGCCGGTGAGATCGCTGGAGAGCGTCTTCAGCACGCGAGCCGCGCATCGTGCCCAGGCCTGCGTCGGGAACAGATCGGGCGCTGGAATGCCGCCGGCGAGCAGCGTGCCCAAGCCTTCCTCGCGCGCCGCCGCGGTGGCGGGAACGGCCGAAAGGCGCTGGCCACGCTCGGACAACGGGCTGGCGGCCACCGGCGGGGGCACCGCCGCCGTCGGGGCGGCATCCGGCAGGTCAGGCGCCACATATGTTCCGCTACCGGTCCGAGCGCGCACATAGCCTTCGGATGCCAGGCGCTCATAGGCCAGAACGACCGTCTGGCGAGCCACGCCCAATTCTTCGGCCAGCGCACGTGTCGGCGGCAGGCGAGCCCCCGAGGGCAGTGTGCCTGCCAGGATGCCCTGCCGTAACCGGTCGAAAACCGCCTGCTGGCGGCTTTGGTCTGGTATGAACATCGCCATTCGTCCCATGGCCTCCGTCCAATTCCACCTTAGGCCAGCAAACTGAGGCAAGGCAACCCAGCAAGCCGCCGGCAAGCGCCCGGTGGGTCGTCTGCCGACCCTTTAGCCAGGGACCTGTCGGGCTTGAATTCAAGCATCGGACCGCCCGCACTGCCTTGGAGCGCCGGTAGCCCTGTTGTCAAACCAGGAGGCAGCCGTCGCTGCACGGGCTGTCCCAGCCACGATATCCGGACCGACCATCCACTATTCCATATAGGAATATGATTGATGTTCACCCTACGTTCAACATTTAAGAGGAAAATAACCTTCCGGTAGCGAATTGGAGACGGCGATGAAGCTCCGGTCCAGCCTGCTCGACCTCCGGAACATCGACGACCTCACAGACTGGCAGAGCGTGACGAGTTGGCCGCCGTCGTGGCAGTCGGGCATGCTGAAGATGGTCCCGGGATCGGCGACACCGGCATTCGCGGAATCAGCCGCGAATTCGCAGGTCATCAATCTTCAGACGGCGGCAGCAGGCAGACAGGGCCTGGAAGTCCCGCCGCGCCAATCGGACATGGGGTGGAACGTCGCAGCCACCGCGCCTGCACCGGTCATCACGACAACATCGCTCACCCAGGTTCTCTATCTCCAGGAAGCCGGTGACACCACGCTGATCAGCGTCCACGATATCAACCAGGGGCAACTCGGCGATTGCTACCTTTTGTCATCGATCGGCCAACTGGCGTTGTTCCATCCCAACGCGATCACAAACATGATCCAGCCCAACGCCAACGGAACCGAGACGGTAACGCTCCACCTCGCTGCAAACGGTTCCTTGCCCAGCTATGGCACCAACGCCTTCAAGTCGACGACAGTAACGGTAACCAACAACTTCCCCAGCAACTCCGTCAATAACGGCGCCACCCAGGACGTGCTGAACGGGCAGAAGGAGATCTGGGTCCAGGTCCTGGAAAATGCCGTGGCGACGCTGGGCGGCGGTTACAATTCCATCGCCAATGGCGGCAACCCCATGATCGCCATGGAGGAATTGACGGGCCAGACCGCAACGTTCATGTCGCCCGCTTGGCTCACATTGTCGGAATTGCAGGGCTACATCGCAGCCGGCGACCTGATCGTGATGGACACACCGGCATCGGGAAGCCTGCCCTACGGCCTGTACAATGACCACGCCTATATGTTCGAGATCACTGACCATGGTCAGCGGCACAGCCATGGTTCAGATGGGCAATCCATGGGGCTTCGACCAGCCCAGCCTGATTCCGCTTTCGCAGCTTTCCAGCGGATTTGTCGAAGTCGATATCGGACTGTTCGTCGACAGCAACACCATCCTCGGCACGGCCGGTAACGACAATACCGCCCTGCCTAATCCCGTGACCAACGCCTCCATCGATCTCGGCGCGGGGCTCGATACGCTGACCTTCGCCACTGGCAGCAATTCCGCAACCGTCGCCAATACCGAGACCATCATTGGCGGCGCAGGCAATGATACAATTACCGTGAGCACTGCTGCAGTCTCGACCTCCGTCGATCTTGGCTCGGGCAACAATACTCTCACCTTCGGCAACTTCGCCAACACCGCGACGGTCGCCAACACCGAGACCATTACCGGCGGCACAGGCAACGACACCATCACGCTGGTCACCGCGCTGACCAACGCCATGGCGGTCAATCTCGGCGCCGGCATCAACAAACTGACCGCTCGCCGCCGGCGGCAACACCGCCACCGTCAGCAACACCAACACCCTGATCGGCGGCTCCGGCACCGATGCCATCACCCTCGGCGCCGCCGTCTCCAACGGCTCCATCGACCTCGGTGCCGGCAGCGACACCCTCACCCTCGCCAACGCCACCAACACCGCCACCGTCAGCAACATCGAGACCATCACCGGCGGATCAGGCAACGACACCGTCACCCTCGGCGCCGCCGTCTCCAACGCCATGTCCATCGATCTCGGCTCCGGCAGCGACAGCCTGGCGCTCGGCAACAACGCCTCCACCGCAACCCTCGCCAACGTCGAGACCATCACCGGCGGCATCCGGCGCCAACGCCATCACCCTCGCCGGCGCACTCACCACCGGCATGCCGTCGACCTCGGCTCCGCCAAGAGCAAGCTCACCCTCGCCAACGTCGCCAACACCGGCACCATCAAGAACCTCGGCACCCTGCTCGGCGGCTCCGCCAACGACACCGTCACCCTCGCCGCCGCCGCCTCCGGCGCAAGCTTCGATCTCGGCGCCGGCAGCGACACGCTCACCTTCGGCAACTTCACCAACACCGCAACCGTCGCCAACACCGAGACCATCACCGGCGGCACCGGCACCGACACCGTCACCCTCACCACCGCCCTGACCACCGCCATGGCGGTCGATCTCGGCACCGGCAGCCAACACGCTCACCCTCGCCGCCGGCGGCAACACCGCCACCGTCAGCAACACCAACACCCTGATCGGCGGCGCCGGCGCCGATACCGTCACCCTCGGCACCACCGTCTCCAACGGCTCCATCGACCTCGGCGCCGGCAGCGACACGCTCACCCTCGCCAACGGCACCAATGCCGCCACCGTCAGCAACGTCGAGACCCTCGCCGGCGGCACCGGCAGCGACACCATCACACTCGCCAGCGCACTGACCACCGCCGCGTCCGTCGTGCTCGGCTCCGGCACCAGCAAGCTCACCCTCGGCAATGCCGCCAATACCGGCACCGTCAGCAACGCCGAGACACCCTGATCGGCGGCACCGGCGCCGACGCCATCACCCTCGCCACCGCCCTCGCCAATGGCTCCGTCGATCTCGGCGCCGGCAAGGACCTGCTGACCCTCGCCAACGGCACCAACACCGTCTCGATCAGCAACGTCGAATCCATCACCGGCGGCTCCGGCGCCGACACCGTCACCCTCGCCGCCGCCGCCGCCAGCGCCTCGCATCGATCTCGGCGCCGGCAGCGACACCCTCACCTTCGGCAACTTCGCCAACACCGCCACCGTCGCCAACACCGAGACCATCACCGGCGGCACCGGCAACGACACCGTCACTCTCGGCCACCGGCCTCACCACCGCCATGGCGGTCAATCTCGGCACCGGCAGCCAACTCCCTGACCCTCGCCGCCGGCGGCAACACCGCCACCGTCAGCAACACCAACACCCTGATCGGCGGCTCCGGCGCCGATGCCATCACCCTCGGCGCCGCCGTCTCCAACGGCTCCATCGACCTCGGCGCCGGCAGCGACACCCTCACCCTCGCCAACGCCACCAATGCCGCCACCGTCGCCAACGTCGAGACCATCACCGGCGGATCCGGCAACGACACCGTCACCCTCGGCGCCGCCGTCTCCAACGCCATCCATCGACCTCGGCTCCGGCAGCGACAGCCTGGCGCTCGGCAACAACGCCTCCACCGCAACCCTCGCCAACGTCGAGACCATCACCGGCGGCTCCGGCGCCAACACCATCACCCTCGGCCGGCGCACTCACCACAGGCATGCCGTCGACCTCGGCTCCGCCAAGAGCAAGCTCACCCTCGCCAACGTCGCCAACACCGGCACCATCAAGAACATCGGCACCCTGCTCGGCGGCTCCGCCAACGACACCATCACCCTCGGCGCCGCCGCCTCCGGCGCAAGCTTCGATCTCGGCGCCGGCAGCGACACGCTCACCTTCGGCAACTTCACCAACACCGCAACCGTCGCCAACACCGAGACCATCACCGGCGGCACCGGCGCCGACACCGTCACCCTCGCCACCGCGCCTGACCACCGCCATGGCGGTCGATCTCGGCGCCGGCAGCCAACAAGCTCACCCTCGCCACCGGCGGCAACACCGGCACCGTCAGCAACACCAACACCCTGATCGGCGGCACCGGCGCCGATACCATCACCCTCGCCACCACCGTCGTCCAACGGCTCGCGTCGATCTCGGCGCCGGCAGCGACACCCTCACCCTCGCCAACGCGCACCAATTCCGCCACCGTCGCCAACGTCGAGACCCTCACCGGCGGCTCCGGCACCGACACCATCACACTCGCCAGCCGCCCTCACCACCGCCACGTCCGTCGATCTCGGCTCCGGCACCAACAAGCTCACCCTCGGCAATGCCGCCAACACCGGCACCGTCAGCAACGTCAACACCCTGATCGGCGGCACCGGCGCCGATGCCATCACCCTCGCCACCGCCCTCGCCAACGGCTCCGTCGATCTCGGCGCCGGCAAGGACACCCTCACCCTCGCCAACGGCACCAACACCGTCACTCGTCAGCAACGTCGAATCCATCACCGGCGGCACCGGCGCCGACACCGTCACCCTCGGCGCCGCCGCCGCCAACGCCTCCATCGATCTCGGCGCCGGCAACGACACCCTCACCCTCGGCAACTTCGCCAACACCGCCACCGTCGCCAACACCGAGACCATCACCGGCGGCACCGGCAACGACACCATCACGCTGGTGACCGCGCTGACCAACGCCATGGCGGTCAATCTCGGCGCCGGCATCAACAAATTAGTCCTGGCCGCCGGCGGCAACACCGCAACCGTCAGCAACACCAACACCCTGATCGGCGGCGCCGGCAACGATGCCATCACCCTCGGCGCCGCCGTCTCCAACGGCTCCGTCGACCTCGGTGCCGGCAGCGATACCCTCACCCTCGCCAACGCCACCAACACCGCCACCGTCAGCAACGTCGAGACCGTCTCCGGCGGATCAGCCAACGACACCGTCACCCTCGGCAGCGCCCTCGCTACCGCGATGTCAATCAATCTGGGCGCCGGCAGCAACAAGCTGACCCTTGCCAACGCCGCCAATACCGGCACCGTTAGCAACGCCAGCACCCTGATCGGCGGTACCGGCGCGGATACGATCACCCTTGGGACTGCCCTTACCAACGGCTCCGTTGATCTCGGAGCGGGCCAGGACACGCTGACCCTCGCGAACGGCACCAATTCGGCAACGGTGGCCAACGTGGAAACTGTCATAGGTGGGAACGGTGACGACAACATCGTGCTGACAGGAACCCGCGCCAGCACTGTGATCGCCGGCGGAGGCATGAATTTCATCACCGGAAACAGCTGCGCCGATACATTCGTGCTGGATCCCGATAGTACCGGCGCTACCACGATCATGAACTTCAATGCCGCCAGGGGCGACATGATCGAACTGGCCAGCGCCGGCTGCCCGACCGCGACCAACAGCCCGAGCGATCAGGGCGTTCTGGCGATGACCAATTCGGTCGACATCGCAATGGTCGCCGACAACGCCGCGCTGTTAGCCAAGGCGCTGCCCAGCGGCGGCGCGGGCGGCTTTGTCTACGAACAGGATAACGGCGGCCTCTATTACAGCAGCGCCGGCAACTTCAGCGGAGGCGGCACATTGATAGGCACCATTACCGGCAACGGCTCAACTCCCTGGACCTACGACGCCAGCAGGTTCATCCAGGTATAAATCAGGTGGCAGAAGTCGCCACGAAAAGCGCGGTAACAGGCGCCGGAGGACCACCTTGTCCGTCTATCCGGCGGCCGAAAAACATCGTAACGCCGGGCAATAGCTGATCAACGAGACCCACCGTCCTCAGGGGGCCGCCCACCGGCGCGCCCGACGCCCGCATATCTCGTATCCGCCGACATGCCCCGGCCAGCTTAGGCAGCAAGCCGGTCCGATCAACCGGAAATCCTGGCTCAGAAGCCTTCGCGTTCCAGCCGCTTGCGCTCAAGCTTGCGCGCCCGACGCACCGCCTCGGCCGCCTCGCGGGCCCGGCGCTCGGACGGCTTCTCATAGTGCCGCCGCAGCTTCATCTCGCGGAAGATTCCTTCCCTCTGCATCTTCTTCTTGAGCGCCTTCAGCGCTTGATCGACATTGTTGTCACGCACCAGTACCTGCACTTGGCCGCCTACTCCTTCTCTGCTGTTGCCGTCCCCACGATCGGGGAGCGGCCCTATATCACGGGGCCAGGACATTTCGCCAGCCCACCCCGCGGGTCAAGTCCGCGGGCATACCTCGGAGGCCACATGGCCATATTAAAAATAGCGCGTATGGGCCACCCCGTGCTGTTGCAAATGTGTGAACCGGTGGCAAATCCCGGCGCGCCGGAAATCCGCCGCCTGGTCGCCGACATGCTCGAAACCATGGAAGACGCGCCCGGCGTGGGGCTGGCCGCGCCGCAGGTCCACGTGCCGCTGCGCCTGTTCGTATTCCGGGTGCCGCAGACCCGCGCAGGCGAACTGCCAGGCGACACGGTCCTGACAGAATCGGTGCTGATCAATCCCGAGGTCGAACTGCTGACCGAGCAACGCGTGTTGCGCTGGGAGGGATGTCTGTCCATCCCCGGACTGCGCGCAGCCGTGCCTCGCGCCCCGCGCATCCGCTACCGCGGGGTGGACTGCGACGGCAACAGGGTGGAACGCGAGGTGACCGGCTTCCACGCCGGCGTGGTACAGCACGAATATGATCATCTCGATGGCATCCTGTATCCGATGCGCATGACGGATTTCTCGTTGTTCGGCTTCAACGAGGAACTGGCGCGCGCCGCTGCCGCGCAGCAGGACAGCCGCTGATGGCCCACACGCCTGAACGCAGCCCTGAGCGCGACAACGCAATAGCGGCGATGCTGCCGCACGTGCCGTTCGACGGTTGGACCCTGCGCGCGCTGCGCAGGGGACTCGCCGACATCGATGTGCCGGCGGGCGAAGCCGAGTTGCTGTTCCCCGGCGGTACGGCCGACTTGATAGAGGCTTTCTGCGACTGGGCCGACCGTCGGATGGAAGCTGAAGCAGCCACCCTCGACTTGGCCGCGAGCCGTCTGCACGAACGGGTCCGCGCCGTGATCGCGCTGCGTCTGGCGCAGAACCGCCCCTACAAGGAAACGGTGCGCCGCGCCATCGCCTTGCTGGCGCTGCCTTCACATACGCGACTGGCCGCTACCTGTACGGCGCGCACCATCGATGCGATATGGCACGCCGCGGGTGATCGGTCGGCGGATTTCAGTTGGTACACCAAGCGCGCAATCCTCGGCGCGGTTTATGGTGTGACGTTGCTGTACTGGCTGCGTGACAACGGCGACGACGATACGACTACACTTGCCTTTCTCGACCGGCGGCTGGCCGGCGTCGGCCGGATCGGTGCGCTCCGTCGTCGCGTGGAGCACACTGTTGAACGGCTGAGGCCAGCTTGAGCTGCGCTTCATTCCGCCCTCTCGAACCACCGTCATTGTCAGGGCGACGGTAATTCCCATGCCTCGGCCACGCCTGTGACAAGCTGGCAGGTGACGATTCCGGCCAACGACCAACGCCGGTTGAAGATGTGGGGCATCCTGCCGGGATCGTGGTCGCCGGCACTCTCATCCAGTAGGCTCGCCTATCGGCCGGAGCGAAGCTCGCAATGACAATATCCGTTTGCCAGCGATGACCCTGGAAACCTCGGGTCCCACCTCGCGCATTTACTTCTCGCAGCGGCTGCGCCTGCATTACGTCGATTGGGGTAATCCCGGCGCACCGCCGCTGATCCTGCTGCATGGTGGCCGGGACCATTGCCGCAACTGGGACTGGGTCGCGGCCAGCATGCGTGACCAGTACCACATCATCGCCCCCGATCTGCGCGGCCACGGCGATTCCGCATGGTCGGCGGCCGGCCATTACGCGATGGCGAACTATATCTACGACGTCGCGCAACTCATCCACCAGCAAGAGCTGGCGCCCGTTTCTATCATTGCCCATTCCCTCGGCGGCAATATCGCGCTGCGCTACGCCGGCATCTACCCGGATGCGGTCCGCCGGCTTGTGGTGATCGAGGGCCTCGGCCCGGCCCCGCGCCCGCCTGGCAGCAAGCCGCAGCAGACGATCGACGAACGCATGCGTGCGTGGATCGACGAGCAACGACGGCTCTCTGGCCGGCTGCCGCGGCGCTACGCCTCGATCGAGGACGCCCTGCGTCGCATGCAGGACGAGAACCCACACCTGTCCGCCGAACAGGCGCGGCACCTCACACAGCACGGCGTAAACCAGAACGAGGACGGCACGTACAGCTGGAAGTTCGACAACTACGTGCGGGTTTGGCCCCCGTACGACATGACGCGGGAAGAAATCGCCGCACTATGGTCGCGCATTACCTGCCCGACGTTGCTGGTCTTCGGCCGCGAAAGCTGGGCGAAAGACCCGGCGCAGGACGGCCGCGCCGGCTATTTCCGTGATGTCCGCGTGCTCGGCGTCGACGGCGCGGGCCACTGGGTCCACCATGACCAGCTGGGATTGTTCCTGAAGGCGGCGCGGGATTTCCTCGCCTGACTGGCGGCGGTTAACAGATTATTTCCCATTCTGGCCCGACAAACGCAGGGCTCCGAACCCCGCAGGCGGTACGACAACAATGCCCCCCATTCTCTCCGACCCTCCGGCCGGCTCCATGAGTTCGGCGATCATATCCAACGCGGATGCGTCACGTATCGCGATACCGGCTGAAGACCAGGGCGTCACCGCGCTGCGGGACAGTGTGGTCGCCAAGCTCACCTATGCTGTCGGCCGAGACCCCATCGTGGCCACCGACCGCGACTGGTTCGTCGCTACCGCGCTCGCAGTGCGCGACCATGTCGTCGAGCGATGGCTCGCGTCGACGCGGTCCAACTACGCGTCCCGGCGCAAGCGGGTCTACTACCTGTCGCTGGAATTCCTCATCGGCCGGCTGTTGCTCGACTCACTGAACAATCTGGGGCTTGCCGGCCGCATGCGCCTGGCGTTGGCGGAGCTCGGCGTCGATTTCGACCGGCTGCGCGAACTGGAGCCCGATGCGGCACTGGGCAATGGCGGCCTTGGCCGATTGGCTGCCTGCTTCATGGAGAGCATGGCGACACTTTCGATCCCCGCGCATGGCTACGGCATTCGATACGATCACGGCATGTTCCGCCAAGGCATCCAGGATGGCTGGCAACGGGAGTATCCCGAGGATTGGCTGTCATTCGGCAACCCATGGGAAGTGGTCCGACCCGACGCAACGCACAGGATCGGTTTCGGCGGCACGGTCGAGACGCGATCTGACAGCGACGAGAATACAAGCTGCATTTGGCACCCGAGCGAAATCGTGGACGCAATCGCCTACGACACGCCAGTCGTCGGATGGCGAGGCCACTACGCCAATACGTTGCGTCTCTGGTCGGCCTGGACCTCGGAGCCACTGCGTCTGGACGAGTTCAACCGGGGCGACCATATCGGTGCGGCGGCGGGACGCGCGCGCGCAAAAGCGATTTCGGAGATACTGTATCCAAGCGATGAGACGACCGCCGGCCAGGAATTGCGTCTGCGTCAGGAGTATTTCTTCACCTCAGCCTCGTTGCAGGACCTGGTGGGCCGCCATGTGCGCCAGCATGGTGACATTCACACGCTGGCGGACAATGCTGCCATACAGTTGAACGACACCCATCCGGCGATCGCGGTGGCCGAATTGATGCGACTTCTGGTCGATCTGCACGGTGTGCCATGGGATGCGGCGTGGCGCATCACAACCGCGGCAACCTCCTACACTAACCATACGCTGCTGCCAGAGGCGCTGGAGAGTTGGCCGGTGGCGATGATCGAGCGCCTGCTGCCGCGACATATGCAGATCATCCATCAGATCAATCGCGCGCATCTCGATTCCCTGCGCACGTCGGTCCGCACGGACACGCCACCGCCCGAGGCAATCTCGCTGATCGACGAAGCCGGCGGGCGACGAGTACGTATGAGCACGCTTGCCTTCCTCGGGTCGCACAAGGTGAACGGTGTCTCGGCGCTGCACACGGAACTCATGCGCAAGACCGTATTTCGCGATCTGCACACGCTCTACCCGGAGCGCATCGTCAACAAGACGAACGGCATCACGTTTCGCCGGTGGCTGCTCGGGGCCAACCCGGGGCTCGCCAAGCTGCTGGTCGACGTGGTGGGACAGCAGGTGCTGAATGACCCACTGGTGCTCGATGATTTCGCCAGACACGCGGATGACGCCGTGCTGCACGACAGGCTCGCCGCCATCCGCCACGCCAACAAGGCGGCGCTGGCGCGGCTGGCGGCCGAGAAGGTTGGGATTCGGCTCGATCCATCGGCAATGTTCGACGTGCACATCAAGCGTTTCCACGAATACAAGCGGCAGCTACTGAACGTCCTGCACACGATCGCCTTGTACAACGCGATGCGCGCCCGCCCGACGCACGACTGGGTGCCGCAGGTGAAGATCTTCGCCGGCAAGGCGGCAGCAACCTATTACCGGGCGAAGCTGATCATCAAGCTGGTGCACGACGTGGCACGCGTGATCAACGCCGATCCGGCGGTGCGCGGGCTGCTGAAGGTGGCGTTCCTGCCTGACTACAACGTCAGCCTGGCGGAAGCGATCATTCCCGCCACCGATATCTCCGAGCAGATTTCCACTGCGGGGATGGAGGCATCCGGCACCGGCAACATGAAGTTGGCGCTCAACGGGGCGCTGACGATCGGCACATTGGATGGTGCCAACGTCGAAATTCTCGAACGGGTCGGTAACGATAACATTTTCATCTTCGGCCTGACGTCAGAGCAGGTGGAGGCACACCGCCGCCAGGGACTGAGTGCGCGGGAGACCATTGCCGCATCGCCGGTCCTGCAGGCGGTACTCGATGCCATCAGGTCCGGTGTGTTTTCCCCCGACGATCCGCAGCGCTATCGCGAGCTTGTCGATATACTGACCGATCACGATCACTTCCTGGTCACCGCGGATTTCGAGGCTTATCTCGCTGCCCAGCGTCTGGTGTCCGAGCGTTGGCGTGACCAAGCCGCCTGGTGGCGATCAAGCGTGCTGAATACTTCGCGGATGGGCTGGTTCTCGTCCGACCGGGCGATCCGCGAGTACGCCGAGGATATCTGGGACGTGGAACCGCGCACGCCGTAGGGTTGCGCCACCTCCTGCGTCGCGCCAGCATCGCGGCGACCAGGGAGGGATCGGCGATGGACCTGATCGTCCGCAATGCCAGGCTGTCACATCGGCCCGAGGCTCCGCCGGTGGACATCGGCGTCATAGCCGGCCGCATTGCAGCGATCGAAACAGCGCTGCGAGCCGATGGACCGGTGTTCGACGCGGACGGATGTGTTGTCTGCGGCGGCCTGGTCGAGACGCATATCCATCTGGACAAGTCTTGTGTTATCGACCGCTGCGCGCCGGAGAACGGACGGCAAGCCAATTCGATGCAGCGAGTGGCCGCCGTCAAGCACACGTTCTCCGTCGAGGACGTGTATGCGCGTGCCGGCCGTACGCTGGAGAAATGCATCAAGCACGGCGCAACACGGATGCGTACTCACCTGGAGCTGGACGGCGGCGTGGAGATGCGGAGTTTCGAGGCGATCGAGGCGCTGCGGCATGACTACGCCTGGGCGATCGATATCGAGGTGTGCGTATTTCCACAGGAGGGGCTGACCGACAATCCACGTTCCGACGAGCTGCTGGTGGAAGGGCTGAAGCGCGGCGCCAAGGTGATTGGTGCGGCGCCCAATTACGATTCGGACCATGCCGGGCAGATCCATCGGATCTACGACCTGGCGCGCGAGTTCGACGTTGACATCGATATGCATCTCGACTCCGGCAATTCGCCAGACGAGATGGACATTCATCTGGTGTGCGAGTTGACCGAGAAGTTCGGTCTCGGCGGGCGCGTCGCGGTCGGCCACATGTGCAAGCTGTCCACCATGCCGGTTGCCGATCTGCGCGCTCTGGCACGGCGGATTGCCGATGCGGGTGTGGCGGTGACCGTGCTGCCCGCGACCGAGCTGTTCATGATGGGTCGCGACCAGGAATACAATGTGCGCCGCGGCGTCGCCGATGTGAACCTGCTGGTCGAGCACGGGGTGAACTGCTCGTTGTCCACCAACAACGTGCTGAACCCGTTCACCCCGTTTGGTGACGGCTCGCTGCTGCGGATGGCGAATTTGCAAGCCAACGTCTGCCAGATCGGGCAGGCGCCTCGGCTGCGCGAGTGCTTCGCCATGCTGACCGAGCGGTCGGCGCGGCTGATGAACCTGAAGGACTACGGGATCGCAGTCGGCAATCCGGCGGACATTGTAGTGCTGGACGCGACGACGCCGGAGCAGGCCGTGGCGGAAATCTGTCATCCGATTGCGGCGTTCAAACGGGGAAGGCGGACGGTGACGCGGGCGCGGGCGGAACTGCATCGGCCATGACGCGGTGTCGCCTGTCATTGCGAGGAGCAGAGCGACGCGGCAATTTCCTCCCCGCGGTGCACGGACGAGATCGCTTCGTCCCCGCGCTCCGCGCAATGACAGGAATGCACTAACAACAGGAGCCTGACCGCTCGTGCAACAGACATTCCATACCAGCGACGGCAACCGCCTCGCCTTCACGATCGACGACTACACCGATCCGTGGAAGCCCCCGGCGACACTTCTGCTGCTACACGCCGCGATGGGGTCGTCGAAGCGCTGGTATGCCGCGGTGCCGCCGTTGTGCCGCCACTATCGCGTGGTGCGCATGGATCTCCGTGGCCATGGCGACTTGCACGTGCCTCCACCGGAGCCACCGCTGTCGATGGACCGACTGGTACAGGACGTGCGCGAACTGCTGGATCACCTGGACTGCGGCGCCGTGCACATCGTTGGCAACTCGGCTGGCGGCTACCTGGCGCAGAACCTGGCGATGGCGTCCCCTGAGCGCGTGCGCAGCCTGATGCTGTTCGGTTCGACGCCTGGCCTGAAGAACAGTCAGGCGCGCACGTGGCTGCCACGTGTCGCGCGCGAGGGACTGCGTAACTTCCTCGCCGCGACCATCGAGGATCGTTTCCCGCGTGGCCATGATCGCGACCACATCGAATGGTTTCTGGATGAGGCAGCGAAGAACGACACGGCATACATCGGCCGCTTCGTCGGACTGATGACGACGCTGTGGTGGGCGGATGAGTTGCCACGCATCAAATGCCCCACGCTGCTGGTGATGCCTGGTGCGGAAACGGTAGGCGGTACCGAGAACTATCAGGTAATGCGCGCGAAAATCCCCGACTGCGAGCTGATCGCCTATGATGGCCTGCCGCACAACATCTGCGACATTGTTCCTGACCGCTGCGCCGCCGACATCCTTGCTTTCCTGCGGCGGCGCTTTCCAGAGGATTGAGGCATGAAACTATCCGACATCGCCCAGGTGATCCGCAGCAAGAATGCCGGCCCACGCCGGCTGACGTTGGACCTGATGTTCGCAACCGATGCCGATTACCAGCGCGTGGCGCAATCGCCCGCGTTGAGCCGCGAAAGCATCGGTGCGCTGTATGGATTATCCGCCAACGATATAACTGTGATCCCGTATCCGGTCGGGCGCGCGATCAAGATCGTATTGGCACGGCCGATCATGGCAGGAGATCCAGGCGACCGCGACGTGTACGGCGCACAACAGCACGCGCCGATGTTGGGGGTGGAAATATGAGCGCCTCTGGCCGCGTCATCGACGCAGTTCGCCGCGCGCGACGACCGATGCGCTTCCTCGGTGCGTCGGGACAGTTGGGCTACGGCATCCCGACGCCGGCGTTCAATGCCGGCCTGGCGCGCAAGCCAGACCTGATCGGCTGCGACATGGGCTCGATCGACATCGGCCCGACCTATCTCGGCAAGGGCGAGATGGCGACGGCACCGGCGGCCACACGGCGCGATCTGCGCAAGGCATTGCTGGGCGCGCGGTCGATCGATGTGCCGCTGGTGATTGGATCGGCCGGATCCGCGGGCGCCGGTCCGCATCTGGAGGCGACACTCGCCATCGTCCGCGAGATCGCGCGCGCCGAAGGCCTGCATTTCCGGCTTGGCGTGCTGCGCGCCGATCTGTCGCGCGACATGCTGCGCGCTTCGGTGCGCGCCGGCCGCGTGGTTGGCATCGATGACATGCCAGCGTTGACCGAGGAAGAGGTGACCTCGTCGGAACAAATCGTTGGCCAGATGGGCATGGGACCGTTCCGTCGCGCGCTGGCGGAGGATATCGACGTGCTGATCGCCGGCCGCGCCTGCGACACCGCGATCTTTGCGTCGTTGCCGACCATGCTTGGCTTTCCAACCGGGCTGTCGGTGCACATGGCAAAGATCATCGAGTGCGCCTCGCTGTGTTGCCTGCCGGGCGGACGCGATTCGATCCTGGCCACGCTGGATGCGGATGGCTTCGAACTCGAGAGCATGGCGGAGCAGCGGCGCGCCACACCGGTCTCGGTTGCGGCGCACAGCCTGTACGAACAGGCCGATCCCTATACGGTTTACGAACCGGAAGGCCGGCTGGATCTCAGCGGCGCAGATTATGCGGCGGTTGATGATCGGCGCTGCCGCGTCACCGGTGCGACATGGCGCGAGTCAACCGATCCGTGCGTGAAGATCGAAGGCGCGCGAAAGATCGGCGAGCGGGCGGTGCTGCTGGCGGGCGCCGCCGATCCGCGATTCATCACGCAGCATCGCGAGATTCTCGCCGCGGTCGCCATCGTGGTGCGCGACCTGGTGTGCGAGGACGCGCCGGAAGACTACACGCTGCGCTTCCGCGTCTATGGCGTGGATGGCGTGCGCATGGCGGCGCCGGCAAACGAACCCCCTCCAGGTGAGGCGTTCGTCATGGGGGAATGCATTGCGCCAACGGCGGAGCGCGCGGCCGAGGTGGTGCGGACGTTGAAGCAGTATCTCCTGCATCACGGTTATACGGGGCGGTTGTCGACCGCGGGAAATCTCGCGTTTCCCTTTACGCCGCCCGAGGTTTCGCTTGGACCTGCGTACCGCTTCAACGTGTATCACCTGCTTCACGTGCCCGATCCGGACGCGCTGTTCCCGCTGGAGATCGAGACGCTGTAGAGGAAACAGCCTCTCCCCCTGCCCCCTCCCGCAAGGGGAGGGGGAGAGGAAGGCGCAATTCAGTAGCCGACCGGCGTCGTGTTCACCGGCACCCACTTGCCGTCCTTCACCACGCAGAGGAATGATTCGTTCGATCCCTGGTGCTTGGTCGGACTGAAGCTCATGGCCGGTGAGCCGAAGATGTCGTGCCAGTTCTTGATGCTCTCCATGCCGGTGACGAAGCTGTCCTCCGTCAGGTTCTTGCCGGCGTTCTGCATGGCCAGCACCACCAACTGCCCCGCGGTGTAACCGAGCTGCGCCGCGAAGTTCGGCTCCTTGCCGTACAGCTTCTTGTATTTGTCGGCGAACTCCTTGATGGCGGGGGTTGTATCGGTGGCGGCAACGTACAGCACTGGCGTCATCGAATAGAAGCCTTCGGTGGCCCCACCTGGCACTTCGGCAACCGCTTCGTCGTAGCTGGCTGCCTGACCAAGCATGTCAACCTTCCAGCCGGTCTTCCGCACGGCGGAAATGATCTGCACAGTGTCGCGGACGATGCCTCCGACCAAAATCAGGTCGCAGTTGGCATCGTGCAGCCGCGCAACCGACGCGCTGAAGTCGGTATCGGTCGGCTTGTGCAGCGTCTCCGCCGCCAACGTCATGTTCAGCGCCTTCAACTCGTCGCGCGCGCCATCCATCACGTCACGGCCGAAATCGGTGTCCTGCGCCATCGCGCAGACGGTCTTGCTGTGGTGTTGGTCGACGAACAGTTTTACGCCGGATCGCATCTGGTCGTAATACGACGCAGCGAGGCCGAACTTCAGGTGGTTCAGCGGCTCGTACATCGATCGTGCAGAGGTGAGCGGAAACACGTTCGCCACGCCCTTGGCAAGCTGATCCGGCATCGTCGCGTTGTTCATCGGCGTTCCGCCGTTGGCAACCATGATGAACACGCCGTCGCGGTTGATCAGCTTGTTGGCGGCCTGTACCGAGCGCGGGACCTGGTACTGGTTGTCCTCGACGATGTACTTGATCTTGCGGCCGTTGATGCCGCCCTCGGCGTTGGCGTCATCGAACACCATGCGCCAGGCATTGGTGTTGTTGACGCCCCACATCGCCGTCACGCCCGACAGGTCGGTGTAGGTGCCGATGATGATCTCGTTGTCGGTCACGCCACGCTGGCTGTCCGCCGCCAAGGCGGGACTGATCAGCGCGGTCGCGAGTGCCACAGCCGCGAGTCTGCTACGCATATGCCGTTCCTTCCTTCAAGTGCCGTAGGCTTCTTCCATCAGTGCGCGAGCGCGCGCGTCGAGAGGAGCGCCCCGCGTCGCCTGGCCGTCGATCTGCTGGATAGTGACGCCGAGAGCCGTGGCCCATCGGTCGATCTCCGGCGGCAGCGGCGCCGCGCCGATATAGGCATGCCGCAGCCGGCTCAGTCCAAGTTCCCGCCGGACCGCGTGCAGTACGCACAGACGCGCAAGTGCCGCCTGCAAACCGCCGCGCTGGCCCGCGGCGATCGCCGCACGATACAGCAGCCGCTGGAGGCGCGTGGCTCCCGCGGCGCCATCAGTGGCACGTGTGTAAAGCCGCTGCCAGACCTGTAGATCGGTTCCCAGCATGGTGGGCTGAACCTCCTGCAGGTTCTCCGTGACCGTGTCCGGGTTTTCCAGGTAGTTGCTGACCGCGCGCGCATCGAGCGCCAGATAGAGTCCAAACACGCGTTCGATCACGTTGCACATCGGCAGCAGAGCGAGACGTTCGTCGCCAACCCTCGGCGCCAGCATGTCTCGCGCGGTGGCGATCAGGTGCAGTGCATCGCCGTGCGTCAGCACACGGCCCTTTGGCGCCCCGCCGCCGCCATGCGGCAGCAACAGTACCGCGGGCATCTCGGCGGTTATCGCTGCGATGCCAGCCTGCCAGGCGTCGGAATGCGCGCGATCATGCTCCACGCCGCGTGCGACAAAAACCTGGAAGCTTTCGCACATCGTGTCGGCGAAATCGCGCAGGCCTTTCATCTCAAAGATGACGATGCGCTGCAGTGCCGGGCAGCGATCGCGCACCAGCAACACTTTGTCGAGCTGTTCGTCATTCTCGACAAACAGCACGCGGCAGCCGCATTGGCGCAGCGCCTCGCCAAGCGTCTCGGCCGCCTCTTCGGGATGAATGCCGCCGCTTACGCCACCTGCGCCCAGAATTCCGAGATCGACAAAGACAAATTCCGGGCGCGTCTCGGCAAGCACACATGCGACATCACCTGGTCGAAAGCCGGTTGCCTGCAACCCCATGCCCACTTCGCGTATGCGTGCGCCGAGTTCGGACCAGATGACCGACTGCCAGATGCCGCGGTCCTTCTTGCGCAAAATGATTTCGCTGCCGTACGTGGCAATGCGGGCTGCGATCAGCGCCGGGATTGTGTCGGGATTTGCCCCAGGGTTCAGTGCCACAGCCGCTTCCTCTTCCAGCGCCGCTGTCCGCGGATACCGGTATCCTTCTGCCCGAGGTAGAATTCCTTGATCGCGTCGGTCTGCATCAGTTTCGTGCAGACGTCCGCCAGCACAATGTGTCCGACTTCCAACACGTAACCAAAATCCGCCGTCTGCAACGCCATATGTGCGTTCTGCTCGACCAACAGGATGGCCACGCCCTGTTCGTCGTTGATCCGACGGATGATGCGGAAGATCTGCGTCACCAGTAGCGGCGACAAGCCAAGCGACGGCTCGTCCAGCAGCAGCAGTTTCGGCCGCCCCATCAGCGCGCGGCTGATCGCCAGCATCTGCTGTTCACCGCCCGACAGCAGTCCGGCGCGCTGGTGCGAGCGTTCCTTCAGCACCGGGAAATAAGTGTAGCAAAGCTCCAGATCCTGGTGCACCGCATCCTTGTCGTGACGCGAATAGGCACCCATCAGCAGGTTCTCGTACACCGTCAGGAACGGGAACACCTCGCGGCCTTCGGGCACATGGCAGATGCCGAGGCGCATCACGCGGTCGGGCGGCAGATGGGAGATTTCGCGGTTCTCGAAGCGCACCTGGCCTCGTTCGGGATCCAGCACGCCGGAGATCGTGCGCAGAACCGTGGTTTTGCCGGCCCCGTTGGCGCCCAGCACAGTCACGATCTGGCCTTGTGCAACCTGAAGACTGATGCCGCGGATTGCCTGGATCGGACCGTAGAAAGTTTCGATGGCAGTGACGTCGAGCAAGGGAGCGACGGCACTCATGCCTCGCCCCCGATATAGGCGCGCACCACTTCCGGATGGTTCTGCACTTCGTCCGGTGTGCCGAGTGCGATCACTCTGCCGTAGTTCAGCGCCATCACTCGATCGGACACCATGCGGACCAGGTTCATGTCGTGCTCGACCATGATCACGGTGATGCCGAGGTCCTTCTTGATGTCCTCGATCCAGAAGCCCATGCCCTCTGTTTCTTCCACGTTCAGCCCGGACGACGGCTCGTCGAGCAGCAGCAGCTTCGGTTCAATGCAAAGCGCACGACCGAGTTCGACCACCTTGCGCACGCCGTATGGCAGGCCGGCGATCAGCGTGTCGCGGTAGCGTTCAAGGCCGAGGAACGCAATCACTTCCTCCACCTTTTCGCGATGCTTCAACTCCTCGCGTCGCACCGCGGGCAGGAAGGCAAGTTGCGACAGCACGCCGACCGTCGAATGGCAGTGCCGGCCGATCAGCAGGTTCTGCAGGAGCGTCGCGTTGGCGAACAGCTCGATGTTCTGGAACGTGCGCGCGATGCCGAGGCCGGCGATGCGATACGGCGGCAACTCGGTGATATCCTGGTCCTGAAAGAACAGCCTGCCGTTGCTGGGCTGATAGATGCGGCTGATCAGGTTGAAGATCGTGGTCTTGCCGGCGCCGTTCGGCCCGATGATGGAGAACACCTCGCCCTGTTCCACCTCGAAGCTGACCGCATCGACGGCGCGGATGCCGCCGAACCGGATGGCGATGTCATCGGCGCGGAAGATGCTCACCGCAGGCGCTCCGAGCGGGCATAGGATTTCTGCCGGCGGAACCCGGTGCGGCGCTTCAGCGGGTAGGCCTGGAACCAGTGCTTGATCTTCATCCACCGGCCGTAGATGCCGCCTGGTTCGAACAGGATCACGATCACCAGCACCAGGCCAAACAGCGACGGCTCCAGTCCCGGCAGACGGCCGATGCCGAACGGCAGATCGTCGCGCACGATGGCAATGAACTGCGGCAACAGTCTGACGAACATCGCGCCAAGGATCGCGCCGTGCAGCGAACCGAGCCCGCCGACGAACACGATGGTGACGAACTGCACCGACAACAGCACGTCGAAAGAATCCGGTGCCAGGAACCGCACGTAATGTGCGAACAGGGCGCCGGCCAAGCCGGTCATGAAGGCGCTAATAGCGAAGGCGAAGGTCTTGTACCGCGCCAGATGGATGCCCATGCTCTGCGCGGAGATCTCGCTGTCACGAATCGCCACCATGGCGCGACCAAGCGGCGTACGCAGGAGGTTTGCGGACATCCAGAGCACGAACACCAGGACAGCGAGCGAGACATAATAGATGCCCGTGGCCCCTTCGATCGGGTAACCGAAGATGTATGGCGTGGGCACGGCAAAGCCATCGAAGCCGCCGGTGACGGCATCCCACTTCTGAAGCACCGTGCCGACGATGCTGCCGAATGCCAGGGTGGCGATAGCGAGATAGAGCCCGCTCATGCGCAGCGTCGGCAACCCGATCGCCGCGCCGAACAGTGCGGTGAACAGACCGGACACCGGCAGCGTGATCAGGAACGGCACGCCATGCGACAGCAGCACCGAATTTGTGTAGGCGCCGATGCCGAGAAACGCCGCGTTGCCCAGACTGATCAGGCCGGTGTAGCCGGCAAGCAGCATCAGTCCGACACCGGCGATGGCGAAGATGAACACGGCGCCCAGTTCGCCGACATAGAACTCGCCCATCACACCTGGGATCAATAGCAACACGATGACCAGCAGGCCGTACCAGAACAGGTCGCCGCGATGGCGCCACAGCGCCAGATCCTGCCGATAGTTGGTCTTGAACAGATAGCGCATGTGTCAGACTCGCTTTCCCATGCCCTCGGCGAACAAACCCTGAGGCCGCAGGATCAAGGTGGCGAGCAGCACAACGTTCGATGTGACCTCCTGGAAGCCGGCGGGCAGGAAGTAGCCGGCGAGTTGCTCTACGATGCCGATCAGCACGCCGCCGATCAGCGCGCCGGGAATGCTGCCGAAGCCGCCGAGTACAGCGGCGGCGAACGCCTTGATGCCGAGGAAGCCCATGTTCACGTCGATCATCGAGACCGGCGAGAGCAGGATGCCGGCGACCGCCGCGACGCCCGCGCTGATTGCCCAGATCATTGAGAACACCGTGCGGACCGGGATGCCCATGTAGTATGCGGCAAGCTGGTTCTGCGACGAGGCCTGCATGGCGATGCCGAGCCGCGTGCGGCTGAAGAACATGTACAGCACGCCGCACAACAGCACCGTGCCGACGATGATCGACACGTTGTCCTGGCCGAGTACCAGGCCGTCGAGGTTGATCGTCTTGTTGGTGAACGGCGTGTCGAAGCCGACCGAATCATAGCCCCAGGTGATGCCCGCATAGGCGCGGAAGATGAAGCCCAGGCCAAGCGTCAGCATGACCACGGCGAATTGCGGCTGGCCGATGACGCGCCGCAGGATGACGGCATCGAGCGCAAAGCCGAACGCGGCGATGATCATGATGGCGAGCAGCGCCCCTATCCAATAATTCAGCCCGTAATGCGCGATCAGGCTGAATGCGACGAAGCCGCCCAGCATCATGATGTCGCCCTGGGCAAAGTTGATCATCTCGGTCGCCTTGTAGATAAGGACGAACCCGAGTGCGATCAGCCCGTAGATACAACCGGCGGCTGCACCATTGACGATAAGCTGCAGCAGTCGTGCTGCGTCTTCCACGATCGACGGCCCTCCCGAGGGGGGCCGACTTGTTGTGGCGCCCCGGCAATTGATTTCAACCGCGACGATATGCCGACGGTTGAGACAAACGTCAATGACAGCCCTATGGCAGCTCCAGCACGTTCTTCGCCAGGATGTTGCGCTGGATCTCGTTCGAGCCTGCGTAAATCGTGGACGGGCGGGATTGAATGAACAGGCCGGCCGGGTTCAGCTCGCGGTTGCCATCCAGCGGGCCGAACTGGCCGCCGTACTCGGCGGCAACCTCCAGCATGGTCTCGGTGATCCGCTGGTACAGTTCGGTCTGGTGCACCTTCAGCATCGACACGTCGGGCCCGAGCGCCTCGCCGCGATATATCTTTGCGACGAACTCGCTGTACAACGACTTGTGGTCCTCGAGGTCCAGCCGAAGCCGGGTGTAGCGCTCCTGGAACCACTCCTCCTCCCCGACTCCCATGCGGTCGGCCAGCAGACGCAGGCGGCCCAGCGCGTAGGACGACTGGCGCGGGGAACCGCTGCCGATACGCTCGAACCCCAGCAGGTTCTTCGCCATCGTCCAGCCCTTGTTGATCTGGCCGACCAGATTCCCCCGCGGCACGCGCACGGAGTCGAAGAACGTCTCGCAGAATTCGTCTTCCATATCGAGGTTGGTGATCGGCCGGACGGTGATGCCGGGACTGTCCATCGGCACCAGCAGGAAGCTGATGCCTTCCTGTTTCTTCGCCTGTTTGTCAGTACGCACGAGAAGAAAAATCCAGTTGGCATCCATCGCCAGCGAGGTCCAGATCTTCTGACCGTTCACCACCCAATGGTCGCCGTCCAATACCGCCTCGGTACGCAGCGACGCCAGGTCGGAGCCGGCGTTCGGCTCGGAGTAGCCCTGACACCAGATGTGCTCGCCGGTGAGGATCTTCGGCAGGTAGAAATCCTGCTGTTCCTTCGTGCCGTGGCGGATCAACAACGGGCCAAGCATGGTCATGCCCATTTCGTTGAGCCGGGCGCAACCATGCCGCTCCTTTTCCTCCAGCATGATGAGCTGCTTGCCGGCGGTGATGCCCATGCCACCGAACTCGCGCGGCCAGTTGGGGCAGAGCCAGCCCTTTCGCGCCAGCTTGTGGTACCAGACCTTGGTATCCTTGAAATGCAGCCGCGAAGGCGGATTACGAATCTCCGGCGGATAGTTCGCCTCGATCCACTGCCGCACCACCATGCGGAAATCTTCGTCGGAAAGCTGATTGAGGTCGTCGATGGCGGCGACGTCGACTGCGGTCATGGATCGGTTCTCCTACGGCACGAAAGCGGCGGCCTTGGCTTCGCGGAATGACGTATTGCTCTCGGCCAGTTCGCGCAACAGCCGTGACGGCGCCCATCGCTCGCCATACTGCTGATGCCAGCTTGCGATCTGGTTGTAGACGTCGCGCACGCCGATGCCGTCGGCCCAGTAGAACAAACCGCCGCGATAGCGCGGGAAGCCGAAGCCGTGCAGCCACATCACATCGACGTCGCTGGCGCGATACGCCTTGCCTTCCTCCAGGATGCGGCACGCCTCGTTCACCGACGAAAACAGCAGCCGATGCAGAATTTCCTGATCGGTGAAGACCTTTTGCGGCACGCCCATTTCGCTGGCGACCTGCTTGATGATGGCTGCGACCTCGGGATCCGGATATGGTGTGCGGTCGCCCTTTTCATACCGATACCAGCCGGCGCCGGTCTTCTGGCCATAGCGCCCCATCTCCACCAGCCGGTCGGCGATCGGCAGCTTGCGATAGTTCGGATTGGCAGCGGCGCGGCGGCGGCGTCCGGCGGCGCCCACATCGAGGCCGGCGAGGTCGCCAACCGCGAACGGCCCCATGGGATAGCCGAAGTCCACCATCACCTTGTCGACCTGCTCGGGCAGGCAGCCTTCCTCCAGCAGGATCACCATCTCGCTGTTGAACGGAGCGCGCGAGCGGTTGGCAACGAAACCATCGGTGTTGCCGGCCATCGCCGACAGCTTGCCGATGCGCCGGCCCATCTGCATCGCCGACAGCAGCGTCTGCGGCGAAGATTTCTTCCCGCGCACCACCTCCAGCAGCTTCATCACATTCGCCGGACTGAAGAAATGCGTGCCCGCCACGTCCTGCGGTCGATTGGTCATCGCCGCAAGCTCATCGATGTCCAGCGCCGACGTGTTGGAGAACAGCAGTGCGCCCGGCTTCATCACCTCGTCCAGCCTGGCGAAGATCGGCTTCTTTACATCCATTTCCTCGAACACCGCCTCGACGACGAGGTCGGACTCCTTGATGTCGTCATAGCCTGCGACCGGCTCGATGCGCGCAAGCCGCCGCTGCATCTCGTCCTCGGCCAGCGAGCCTCGGCGCACCGACGTTGCGTAGTTGTCGCGGATCCGCTGCATGCCGCGTTCCAGCGCCTCCGGTGTGGAGTCCATGATCTTCACCGGGAAACCGTAATCAGCGAAACTCATCGCGATGCCGCCGCCCATCGTGCCGGCACCCACCACCGCCGCGGTGGCGAAGTCACGAACCTGCGTGTTGGCCGGAATGTCCGGCAGCCGCGCCACTTCGCGCTCGATGAAGAACGCATAGCGTAACGCACGCGCCTCGGCTGAATCCTCCAGCTCCTTGAACAGGTCGGCCTCGCGCCGGCAGCCTTCGTCGAACGGCAGTGAGCACGCGGCTTCCACCGCGGCGATGCAATGATACGGCGCGGTCTGGTTGCGCGCGCGGCGAGCGATCGACTTGCGCATGGCGTCGAACAGGCCAGGGTTTTCCTGCTTCGTCGCGCGATCCCGTACACGCGGCAACGGACGCGCATCCATGATGCGCATCGCATAGGCGATCGCGCTTTCGCGTAGATCGGAATTCTCCGGCAGCACTTCGTCGATAATGCCGAGCCTGCGGGCTTCCGCCGCCGGTACGTGCCGCCCGGTAACAATCATGTCGAGCGCGGCCTTGGGACCGATCAGGCGTGGCAGACGCTGCGTGCCACCGCCGCCAGGCAGAATGCCGATCATAACTTCCGGCAGTCCCACCCGCGCGCTGGGCATCGCAATGCGATAATGGCAGGCCAACGCGATCTCCAACCCGCCGCCAAGTGCATAGCCATGGATCGCCGCGATGACAGGCTTCTCGCTGGCGTCGAGCACATCGTATACACGCTGGCCCAACGGCAGGCGCGGACGATTGGTACCGAAGCCGCGGATGTCGGCGCCGGCGATGAAGCTGCGTCCCGCCCCGATCAACACCATCGCCTTGATCGCAGGATCGGTGTTGCCGCGCGCCAGGCAATCCTTGATGCCTTCCGCAACGCCAGGGCCAAGCGCGTTCACCGGCGGGTAGTTCACGATGATGACGCCGATGTCTCCCTGGCGCTCCATGCTGACGGGTGATGATCCGCTCATTGACCGTTCCTCTCACAGGCTGCGAGGATGCTAGGAGAGCGAACCGTCCGCGTCCATGCTGGCAGGTATACGGAACAGGCGTCCTGTCGCGTCCAACGCATCGGTCGTCCAATCGCCGCCGATGCCTTCGATCATCCAGCGCAGGATCGACCACAGATCATGGTCCACGAGCAGTTCGTCGATTGGCTCGAGCGCGGGAACCACGGCATGGATTTCCACTCCGGACGGGAACGGTTCCCCGCTGCGTCCGATGAAGATCAGCGCATAGACGGTTTCGGATGGCGCCAGCACATAGCCCGGCTGTGCCAGACCGATCCGATCGAGATCGAAAGTGCGGGCGAAGAATGCGCGGAACTCGGCATAGTGGCCAACCCGATCCTCGGCCAACACCAACGCAAGCCGCATGCCGTCGAGCGAAGGCTGCGGTACCGTGCACACCGGCGTCATGCCAGCCTCCGCAGGAAATCGGCGATGTGTGCGGCGATTGTCGGGCCGGAGTCCTCCTGCAAGAAATGCCGGCCGGTCACCAGATGCGGGCCTTCGGCGTGCGGCAGCAACCGCTGGAAGCGTGGAATGAAGGTCGCCGGGTCGAACACGTCGTCCTCGCGGCCCCAGATCAGCGACACGGGCAGCGTGCAGGCTGCGAGCTCGCGTTCCAGCCAGGCGAAACGATCGAGCGCGCGGGCGGTCGTATCCAGCGGAATCCAGCGCGGCCACGTCCAGGTTAGCAGCCGGGTCGCGGGATCCGGCAGCACGGCTTCATACGCCTGCTGCGCACGCTCCTGAAATCGCCTGCGATCGACAACGGACAGATAGATGCCGCGCGCGGCCAGAGCATTGTGCCGGCCCGACAGATACGGCCCAAGCAGCGGCGCGTGCATCATGCGCCAGGGGAAAATGCGAGTGTGGAACTCAGCCGGCGGCAACGGCCATGCCCAGGTGCTCATCAGCACCAGCGCCTTCACGCGCCCGACGTTGGCGAGTGCAAAGCCAAGCCCGGTCGGACCACCCCAGTCGTGACAGACCAGCGTGATGCGGTGCAGATCGAGCGAGCGCAACAGGCCGGCGAGGTTGGCGATGTGGCCGTCGAGGCTATGCGCTTGTTCGCGCACCGGCTTCTCCGACAGGCCGAAGCCGATCATGTCGGGGATGATCACACGATATCCGGCCGCGGTGAGTGGCGCCACAAAATCGCGATACAGGAAGCCCCAGGTCGGATTGCCGTGCAGCAGCACGACCGGGTCGCCGGAACCCTCGTCGACGTAATGCATGCGCCAGCCGTTGACGCGTGCAAAGCGTGGCTGAAACGGCCATTGACGGAGCACCACGTCTGGCAGGTCGATCCCCGTCATGGCCAACCCCGCCCCCTGTCATTGCGAGGAGCGGAGCGACGCGGCAATCTCCAGCCAATTGTGCGTGCACCAACCCGAAGGGGATTGCATCGTCGCAACGCACGTCGCAATGACAATTGTGCCTACAGCACCGCCTCCGCCACCGCACGCAACGCCTCGACCGAGGCGCCGGTCAGCACCATCGTGGTCAGCTTGCCGGAAGCTGCTACCTGCTTCCACGCCTGCAGCCGGTCCCTGATCCGATCCGCGGTTCCGACCAATGCAATCTCGTCGATCAGCGCGTCCGGCACGAGCGCTTCGGCATCCTTCTTGTGTCCGTCCAGGTATAGGTCCTGGATCTTCGCCGCCGCCTCCTCATAACCCAATCGCACCGCGAAATCGTTGTAGAAATTCTTCGACCGCGCGCCCATCCCGCCGATGTACAGCGCCAAATTGGGCCGCAACGCGTCGCGGCATGCGGCCAGATCATTGCCCATGCTGATCTTCACGTATGGCGCCAGATCGAAACCGGCCAGATCGCGCGGCTTTCCCGCCTTCGCTCGGCCGTCAAGAATCGGCTGGACCACCTGGTCCGCCTGCTCCGGCGAGAACCAGATCGGCAGCGTGCCATCCGACACCTCGCCTGCGGTGCGCAACCCAGCCGGCGTGATCGACGCAGTGTAGATCTTCATGTCGGGATCGCCGTGCACGATGCTGCGCAGCGGCTTGCCGAGCCCGGTGGCGCCCGGACCCTGGTAGGGAATCTGGTAGTGCTCGCCTTGATAAGTCAGCGGTGCCTCGCGCGCGAGCGCCTTGCGGATGATCTCGATGTATTCCTTGGTGCGGCCGAGCGGCTTGCCGTACGCAACGCCATGCCAGCCCTCGATTACCTGCGGTCCGGACGGGCCGACACCGAGCAGGAACCGCCCCCCTGACAACGCGTGCAGCGTCATCGCCGTCATCGCCGCACAGGATGGCGTGCGCGCCTGCATCTGCATAATCGCAGTGCCGGCCTTGATCTTCGTGGTGCGCGCCAAAACCCAGGCCGCCGGCGATACCGCATCGGTGCCCCAGGCCTCGCCCGACCACGCCGAGACATAGCCAAGCCGTTCCGCCTCCAACACCTCGTCCATGCTGAGCTTCGGGGTCTGGCCGTTGATCCGCATCGTGATGCCAAGCTGCATGGTGACGTGCCCCTTCTATCGAACCTTCGCGATAACTTCGTCGCGGAACCGGCGCATGTTCTCCACTGTGTCGCCTGCCGTCGCACCGAACAGGCGGACATCGATCGCTCCCACGCCCAACTCCTCCAGCGCCCTGATGTCCTCTGCGTACTCCGCCGTCCCGCCGGTGAACAGACGCGGCTCACCATCCGACATCACCCTGGGTCGCGCCGCGGGCCCGGCCAGCACACGCAGAGCCAGCGTGATCTCCGACGGATCGCGTCCCGTCTTCTCCACCACACCGCGGAACCGCGCGATGCCGGCCTTGAATTTGCTGAGTGTGTGCATCGGGAATTGCGGATTGGTGGACACCGGATACCAGCCGTTCGCGTAGCGCGCCGTGCGCCGCAGCGCGGGGCCGCTTTCACCGCCGACCCAGATCGGGATCGGCTGCTGCACCGGCTTTGGCGTGAACACGACGTCGGCAAATTTTACGTATTTGCCGTCGAAGCGCGGATCGTCCTGCGCCCACAGCTCCTTGCAGGCCAGCATCCACTCGTCGGTGACGTGGCCACGATCGTCGAACGGCGCCGCATTGATCGCCTCGAATTCCTCGCGGCACCAGCCGACCCCGATGCCCAAGGTCAGGCGTCCCTTGGACAGATAGTCGATCGTTGCCAGAATTTTTGCCGTCAGCACCGCCGGCCGATGCGGCACCACCATCACGGACAATACGAAGCGCAGCTTGTTCGTCAGTGCAGCGATATAGGCCGTGGTGGTGAGCTGCTCGAGCCAGGCCGCCGCAGTGCCTGCGGGGAATTCGCCGGTATCAGTGTACGGATATTTCGACGACAGGTTGCGCGGCACCATGATGTGGTCGCTGATCGTCAGGTAGTCGAAGCCGAGTACTTCGGCCTCGGTAACGATCCGCACCAGGCTATCCGGCTCGATAAGCGGCCCGCTGGTGGGCGCATTACAGCCGATCTGCATGCCGATTCCTCCGTTATTTCACCTTCGCCATCACTTCGTCCTTGAACCGGCGCATGTTGTCGATGGTCGCCGCCAGCGTCGGGCCGAACATGCCGAAATCGAACGACGAAACGCCAACTTCGGTCAGCGCACGGATGTCGCCGGCAAAATCCGCGGCACCGCCGGTGAACAGCTTGCGCTCGCCATCCACCGTACCCCTGGGCTGTGCCTCGGTATTGGACGACACGCGATACGTAAGCCCGACCGCGGACGGATCGCGCCCGGCCTTTGTGGTCAGGTCACGCAGCTTTGCCGCACCCGCCTTGAACCGCGTGAGCGTGTCCATCGGGAATTGCGGATTGGTGCCGATCGGATACCAGGCATCGCCGTATTTCGCCGTTCGCCGCAGCGCCGGTCCGCTTTCGCCACCGACCCAGATCGGGATCGATTTCTGTATGGGCTTCGGCGTGAACACGACGTCGGAGAATTTCACGTATTTCCCGTCAAATTTCGGATCGTCCTTCGCCCACAGCTCCTTGCAGACCATCATCCATTCGTCGGTGACATGCCCGCGGTCGTCGAACGGCGGCGCGCCGATCGCCTCGAATTCCTCCTTGCACCATCCGGCGCCAATGCCCAGTGTCAGCCGGCCCTTCGACAGAAAATCGATCGTGGCCAGGATTTTCGCCGTCAGCACCGCGGGGCGATGCGGCACCACCATCACCGAGGTGACGATGCCCAGCTTCGACGTGGCGGCGGCAATGAACGCCGCGGCGGTGAGTTGTTCCAGCCGTGCCGCGCCGGCACCTGACGGGAACTCGCCCGATTCGCTGTACGGATAGCGCGAGGCGATGCTCTTGGGGATCATCACGTGGTCGCTGACGGTGACATAATCGAAGCCCAGCATCTCGGCTTCCGTCGCGATGCGCACCAGGCTGTCCGGAGCGATCAGGGGTCCACTGGTCGGCGCGCTGCATCCGATCTGCATTTGTTCCTCCCGCTTGAATTGCGTCGCAAGGGACGATAGCACACGATCCACTGATGGCAGCCAGGCGGGGGCGCGGTGGATTTCGGCATTCATATCGGCACGCGCGGATGCCTCGCGTCGCGTGACGCGGTCATGTCGGTTGCCCGGTCCGCCGAAGCCTTGGGCTACGCGTATCTTGGCGTGGCAGACCACCTGATCGTGCCGACGCGCACCGCCGTGCGCTATCCCTACATGCCGGACGGCATCTGGCCCGGCGCGCCGACCGGCGAATGTTTCGATGCGATCGCGACGCTGGCATTCCTCGCCGGCTGCACGCAGCGCATCAAGCTGCTGACCTCGGTGGTGGTCGTGCCGTATCGCCCGGCGGTGCTGGCGGCGAAGCTGTTCCTCACCGCCGATGTGCTGTCCGGCGGACGGGTTATCGCCGGCATCGGCACCGGCTGGATGCCGGAGGAGTTCGACGCACTCGGCACACCGCCATTCGCCGAACGTGGCGCGGTGACGGACGAATACCTGCAGGCGTGGCGCGCGTTGTGGGACGAGGAGCGGCCGGCGCTCGACGGCAGATACGCACGGTTCGACAATGTGGTGTTCGCGCCAAAGCCAGCATCGAAGCCGCATCTGCCGATCTGGGTCGGTGGCGAAAGCCCGCCGGCGTTGCGGCGAACGGTGAAGTTCGGTGATGGCTGGTACCCCGCGTCCAACAACCAGAGCATCAAGCTGGACACACCGGAGCGGCTGCAGGCGGGCATCGAGGGGATGCATGGTCTGGCTGAGAAGGCTGGCCGCGATCCGGGTTCGATCGACGTCGGTTATCTGTGGTTCCGGCCGGCCGTGTGGACCGCACAGCAGGGTCCCGATGGGCGCCAGTTGTTCACCGGCAGTTCATCGGACATGCTGGCCGACGCTGCCGCACTGGAAAAGGCCGGGGCAAGGCATGCGATCTTGTATCTGCAACGTCCGACGATCGAGGAGACGCTGGAGGTGATCCAGCGCTTCGGGGAAGAAGTGGTCCGCAAGGCATGAGCGACAAAGATTTCGGCTGGATCGAGCGCACGCCGCTCGATACGTTGATGGCGCAGGCGGCGGCGAAGCGCGACGCAGCGCATGGCCGCCTGGTGTCATATTCGCGGAAAGTGTTCATCCCGCTGACCAAGCTGTGCCGCGACGTGTGTCACTATTGCACATTCGCGGAACGGCCGCGTGCGGGACGGCAGGCGTATCTTTCGCCGGGAGCGGTGCTGGCCATCGCACGCGCAGGCGCCGCCGCCGGCTGCACCGAGGCGCTGTTCACTCTCGGAGACAAGCCGGAGCTGCGCTATCGCGCCGCGCGGGAGGCGTTGGCGGCGCTCGGCCACGACACGACGATTTCGTACCTGCGCGAGATGTGCGCACTGGTGCTGAAAGAAACCGGCCTGCTGCCTCACATCAATCCGGGCGTGATGACGCGCGAGGAGATTGCGGCGCTGCGCGACGTTTCAGCGAGCGCGGGCATCATGCTGGAGTTGAGCAGCGAGCGGCTGAGCGAACCTGGCGGCGTGCATTTCGGCTCGCCGGACAAGGCGCCGGCAGTGAGATTGGAGATGATGCGGCAAGCGGGCGAACTCGCGGTGCCGTTCACCACCGGCATCCTGATCGGCATCGGTGAGACGCGCGCCGAGCGGCTGGAGTCGCTGGTGGCGATTCGCGATCTGCACGCGCAATACGGGCACATCCAGGAAGTCATCGTGCAGAACTTCCGCGCCAAGCCCAACACAAAGCGGGCCACCGCGCCGGAGCCTGATCTGGACGATCTGCTGTGGAGCATCGCCGCGGCGCGGCTGATCCTGCCGGACGATGTGCATGTGCAGGCGCCGCCGAATCTTTCGCCCGGCGTCTACGAGAAACTCATCGGCGCGGGCATCGACGACTGGGGCGGCGTGTCGCCGGTGACGCCGGATCACGTGAATCCCGAGGCGCCGTGGCCGCAGATCGAAACCCTGGCGCAGCGCACAGCCGAGATGGACAAGGTGCTGGTGCCGCGACTGCCGGTCTATCCGTCCTTTGCGTTCGAGGCGGACCGCTGGTGCGCGCCCGGCATCGCGACGCGCGTGCGCCGCGCGATCGACGCGGAAGGCTGGGCGCGCGAGGACGACTGGGCGCCAGGTCTCACCGTTCTGCCGCGCCGTCGCACGCCTCTGCTGAGCGGCGTCGACCCGGTGGTTAGTAAGGCAGTTGCCAAGGCCGTGTCCGGCGCTCGATTGGACGAAACGGAGATCGTGCGGCTGTTCGGCGCGCGTGATGCCGACTACGAGCATGTCATCACCGCGGCCGATGCCCTGCGCCAGACGGTCAGCGGCGAGACCGTCCGCTACGTCGTCAACCGCAACATCAACTACACCAACATATGCTACTATCGCTGCAAGTTCTGTGCGTTCTCCAAAGGCAAGACGCACGAGGCGTTGCGCGGGACGCCATACGACCTGACGCTGGATGAAGTGGTGCGGCGCTCGCGCGAGGCATGGGAGCGCGGCGCCACCGAGGTATGCCTCCAGGGCGGCATCCATCCCGACTACACCGGCGCGACCTATCTCGGCATCTGCCGGGCGATCAAGCAGGCGCTGCCCGATATGCATGTGCACGCCTTCTCGCCGCTGGAGGTGACGCAGGGCGCCGCGACGCTTGGTCTGTCGCTGCACGATTTCCTGGCGCAGCTCAAGCAGGCCGGACTTGGCACCTTGCCGGGGACCGCAGCGGAAATCCTCGACGAGGAAGTGCGAAAAATCATCTGCCCGGACAAGGTGAATACGGCGCAGTGGCTCGATGTGGTGAGCACCGCGCATCGGCTTGGCCTGCGCACCACGTCCACGATCATGTACGGCCATGTCGAACGCTCGGTATCGTGGGCTCGGCATCTGCTGGTGCTGCGCGATCTTCAGACGGAGACCGGCGGCATCACCGAATTCGTGCCACTGCCGTTCGTGCATATGGAAGCGCCGATGTATCTACGCGGACAGGCGCGCAAGGGTCCGACGCTGCGTGAGGCCGTGCTGATGCACGCGGTGGCGCGGTTGGTGCTGCATCCCCTGATCACCAACATCCAGACGTCGTGGGTGAAGATGGGGCCGGATGGTGCGGCGCTCTGCCTGAACGCCGGCGCCAACGATCTGGGTGGCACGCTGATGAACGAAAGCATTTCCCGGGCTGCCGGCACGCAACACGGCCAGGAGTTCCCGCCGGAGGCGATGGAAGAACTGATCCGTTCGATCGGGCGGATCCCCGTGCAGCGGGACACCCTGTATCGGCCGGCGCCGGAGGAACGGCGGAACGTCTCGTTCAATGCGGCGGAACTCGAGCCGGTGGTGCAGACGCCGCCGCGCAAGGTACTGGCGGCGGAATAGCGTCCGCGAAGGTCGGTCGGCGACGTATCGATTGATCCACGTCAAGGACATCTGCCTGAATTCATGCTGTCTGATCAGGATGCGTTGGCTGACAGGCAACTGGATCGCAGATCTGGCACTGATGCTGCTGGCAGGGGCCGGCACGGCCGCTTGCCAGCCTGTCGGTGTGCCGGGGGCAACGGCCTTGCGGACGTCCTGGATGTTCGGCATCGAGCGGATGCGCGGCGACCCGGAGCCTCAACTTCCATACACCAATCGGTTCATCGCAGACCTGGCTGCGATGCCGGGTGTGCAGATCGTCTATGTGAGCGATGACCGCAACGGGCCGCTGTTTGATTCGTGGAAGGGCAACAAGCTGCTGGTGTCGCCCTGGCTGCGCGGCGAGCACAACTGCATGAACATCACCTACACGATCTTCCTGTCCGGCCAGCAGCAGGCCGCCTTCGGTGTGGTGGTTCCAACGCTGCCGGCCGGAACAGAGCCGGATTCAGCATGCGTCGACCGGGCGAGCGCACAGTTCTACCAGTCGCTGGTCGTTCAGGGCCTGTAGGCTCCGGCATGGCCCGGTTCGGAATTCGAACGCCCTTGCGGGCAAATGTCGGACTCCCCGAACGGAACCGTGGTGCCAAGTGTCTGCGCCTGACCGCTACGTAGGCGTCGAGGTGGCGAGACCTTCCAGCACCCTTATCGCCCGTGTCGCCATGTGCGGCGCGGCCCGCCGAAATGCACGCAGATCGGCCGGCTGATCGATATCCAGCCCAATACCTGACAACTTCACGATCGTCGGTTCGATGCCCAACTCACGCGCGGTCGCGATGTGCGGCAGAAAGCTGTCATCGCCGAAGCGCAGCGGCATCACTGTCGGCGGCGAGCAAAGCACCGCGTTGGACCCGCGTTCGTCATGCGCGGGAACGATGGTGACCGACGGCGCCAGGAGGTGCGCCTCGATCACCGCTGCGATCTCAGCCGCGGTCACCCGCGGGATGTCGCCAGGCACCGCCAGCATCCCCGCGCGACCCTCCGCGCCTAGCATTCGCGCCATTGCCATGACCGCGCCCGTGTGTCCGTCGCGCGCCCCATCGGTGACCACACGCGCACCGTAGCGGCGCGCCAAATCGGTCGCCAGCGGATCGACCGTGTTGACCATGATGCCGGCGACCGGCGCGTCCGCGAGTGCCGCAAGCACATCCTCCAGCATCGCCGCAGCAAGCGCCTGTCGTTGCTCCGGCGTCAGCAGCGACGCCAGGCGCTGCTTCGCGCCGAAGAACTCCTTCACTGGCACCGCGGCCCAGACGTCGGCTGTCATCAGTCGCGCCGCAGCACGCCGGCCGCACCCAGCACGGTGCGCGCGAGCGCCTCACGATCGGCGAGCGTCGTCATCATCGTCTGGCCGAGCGTGACTTTGGGTGCGATCGCCCCTACCTGGTCCATGTCGGCAAAATCGACGACATAGCCGTCGATCAGTTCGTTATAGCGATGCGCAACGGCACTCGCGCTGGGCTTCGTGCCAAGCTCCGCCATCATCTTCGCCGTCGGTCCCTTCACCGCGCGCCCGCCAATGATCGGTGACACCGCGATCACCGGGGCGGCGCAGTCGACAAGTGCCGCGCGCACGCCCGGCACGGCAAGAATTGGTTCGATGCTGATGAACGGATTGGACGGGCAGATCACCACCGCTTTCAGCCGCGGATCGACCAACGCCGCCAGAAAGTCGGGATGCGCGCGCGCGGACGCCGCACCATGAAATGCCAGCTCATGCACCACGGGTTCGCAGCGTTGCCGCACGAAGTAGTCCTGGAATTCGATCCAACCCTCGTCCGTGCGCAGCCGAGTGCGCACTGGGTCGTCGCTCATCGGCAGCACCCGTGGTCCCACGCCGAGGCGGCGGCACAGGTCCGCAGTGATCGCCGACAGCGTTTCGCCGGCGCGCAGACGCCGGGACCGCTCGACATGCACGGCAAGATCGCGATCGCCGAGCCGAAACCAGGTCTCGCCACCGACCGATGCCAGCGTCTCCATGAACGACCAGGTTTCGTCCTGCCGACCCCAGCCGAACTCCTGATTGGCAAGTCCGGCCAGCGTGTACATCACTGTATCTATATCCGGCGATATACACAGTCCGAGATGCTCGAAATCATCGCCGGTGTTGGCGACAACCAGCAGATCGTCCGCCGGCAACACGCGACTGAGGCCCAGTGCCAGCTTGGCGCCGCCGACACCACCGGACAGTGCAACCACGGTCACCGGAACAGGTCCTCCTCGGCCGGCCGTACCAGTTCCGCAGCCGGTGCAACAGGCGCCGACCACTGAAGGCCGCGCACCAGCACGACAGGCTGCGCCTCGGCCGCCTGGCCTTGCAGCAACGACGCGGCCGCGGCGATCTCATCGGCGAAACCGATAATGCTGACCTCCAGCGTGCGGCCGAACAGATCTGGCTGGCCGCGCAGATCGATCAAGCTCGGCAGTCCCGCTGCGCCGATCGCGATGCCGCACGTGCCGCGTCGCCAGGCACGTCCAAAACTGTCACTGATGATGACGCCAATCGCCGCACCGAAATGCCGCGCCAACGCCGCCCGCAATGCTTCGGCCGATGCGTCGGGATCGCGTGGCAGCAGCAGCACGCGATGCACGCCATCCGCCGAGGCGACGTTGGATTGATCCACACCGGCGTTGGCCATGACGAAGCCCAGCCGGTGCTCCACGATGATCAGGTTGGGCCGCGAGCGCACGACGCGGGCCGATTCACCCAGGATCACCTCGACCAGCCGCGGGTCCTTGCCGACGCCCTCTGCCAGCTCCACCGCCTCGACCGACGGCTCGACCGTCGCCAGATCAACCGTGCGGCCCTCGGCTTTCGACACGATCTTCTGCGCCACGACGAGTACATCGCCGTCCCGCAGTTGCCTGTCGCCGAGCGCACCGATGATAAGCGCGGCGAGGTCGTCACCCTCGCGGACCAAGGGTATGCCTTGCAGCGCCAATAGTTCGAGAGTGGAATTCATGTCCGTACAGTTGTCATTGCGAGGAGCATAGCGACGAAACAATCTCCAACCAATTGTGCGCGCTCAGTTCGACCGAAGCCGCTTCGTCGCTGCGACCCTGACGACCTTCTCCGTCATGGCCATATTGCCCGGTTTCATCCACGCCCCGGTCGGCCGCCAGCCGCCGCGCTCCTCGCAATGACAGCCTAATCGAACCGCCGACGCAGCCCCGGCAGGACCCGTTCGCTGTACAGCCGCAGGAACCGCTCCTGGTCCGGCCCGGGTGCGTGAAACACCAGATGCCGGAAGCCCATCTCTACATAAGGACGGATCCTTTCGATGTGTTCGTCCGGATCGCTCGAAACGATCCACCGGCTCGCCGCACGCTCCACCGGCAGCGCGGCCGAGAGTCGCTCCATGTCAACCGGGTCCTCGACAGTGACCTTCTCCTCCGGTGTCAACGCCAGTGCTGCCCAATGCCGCGTGTCCTGCATCGCGCGCTCAAGATCCGTGTCGAACGACACCTTCATTTCGATCATCCGGTCGTAATCGGCTGGCGGGTTGCTGGCCAGCTTCAAGCCCTCCGCAACGTTCGGCAGCAATGTCTCGGTGTAGAGCTTCCACGCCTTGCCCGACGTGCAGATGAACCCCTGCGCCGACCGGCCGGCATATTTCGCCACCTGTGGCCCCGCCGCGGCGACATAGATCGGCACCGGCTGGTCAGGCTTGTCGTAGATCGTCGCTTTCTCGGTCTTGTAATACTGGCCCTCGAACGTCACGCGATCCTCGGACCACAGCTTGCGGATCAACTGGTTGGCCTCGCGCAGCCGCGCGAAGCGTTCCTTGGTGTCGGGCCACTGCATCCCGGTCGACGGCACCTCGTTCAACCCCTCGCCGGTGCCAACGCCCAGCACGACGCGGCCGGGAAACATCGCGCCCAGCGTGCCGAAGGCCTGCGCCACGATCGACGGCTGGTAGCGGAAGGTTGGCGTCAGTACGCTGGTGCCGATCACGACCCGCCTGGTGGACGCCCCAAGCGCACCTAGCCAAACCAGAGCGTTGGGCGCGTGGCCGTCGGTATGCTTCCACGGCTGGAAGTGATCGCTGACGAACACCGAGTCGAAACCCACCTGCTCGGCCAGCACCGAAAATGCCAGCAGCTTCGACGGGGCGAACTGTTCGGCCGAGGCCTTGTAACCCAGCTTGAGCACGATGCACCTCCTGTTGTCCCGCGCACGCTACTGCCGGCTGGCAGTTGCCATCAACCAGCCCTGGCTACGCGCGCCAGTCGGATCAGTTCGCGGCGCACCCCATCCGGATCGGTCACTGGTGCCGACCAATGGATGCGCACCACCCGCTCCTCGTTCGCCAGGTCGCAGCCATCGACATCGACCGCGACCATCCGCCACGCCCCGGGCGCGCCGGCGATCGCCGCCAATGCGTCGGGATGGTCCGCATTGCAGTGGATCATGATCCCGGCTTCCGCCGCTGCAATGGCCGCAACGGCACCGGCGTCCGGCGTCAGATCGGCGGCGCGCAGTCGAGTAGCCCGGGCGAAGCCGCCAACGTACAGACCACCCAGCGGTCGGATGCACCAAATCGAAAAATCCTGGAATCCGACATACAGCCCGGCGTATGGATGCACTGCGAGATAGCGCGACTTCAGTGCAGGGTCGGCGGCGACCTCCGCCAGGCCGGTGACCGTGAGGCGAGGCGCGGTTTGCGGATTGGCCCCGTCCGCCGCGCCAGCCACCAGGACCGAACAACGCGGATCGGCTCGCAAATGCCTGGTATGCTCGGACAGATCGGACAGCAACAGCAGCACCGTCAGGTCGGGCGCGCAGGCGGGCGTGATCAAGGACGCGAACGGCTGGCCGTCCGCCACACTCGCCAGCGTGCCGACGCGCGCGGCCCGCAGCAACTTGCGCGCCTCCCACGCCGGTGTTGCCTCAGACATCGCATTCTCCATCGCGCCACGCCATCAGAGCAGTCGTCGTCACCACTTCTGCCAGCGTCCCGTCCGGGGCGAATTCCCGCAGCAGGGCCTCGATCTCGCCTGCAAGGCTTGCCGCGGCCGCCTCGCCCAGCCGCCCCGGTGCCGTATCCGACATGGACAGCGCCCGGCGCACCAGTTCCTTGGAGCTGACCGCACGGCGCTCAACCACCACCGCGGCTTCCAGCAGGCAAAACGCGGAATCCAGCAGCACCGCCTCGTGACCGACCCATTCGCCGGTGCGGCGACGCGGGTTGGCCGGGCTGGCCATGCCATAGCGGTGACGCAGGGCGCGATACCGGATGTTCCAGATATTGTCCGGTAGCGCGTCCGGATGCTCGGTGTCGAACAGCACCACGGCCCCGCCCGGCACGACCATTCCGCCCAGGCGGCGCAGCGTTTCCGCCCGGTCCATCCAGGCAAAGGACCGCCCCATCACCACCAAGCGGAAACGCCCCAGGTCCGCAGGCAGATCGTCCGAACTGGCGCGCACCAGGTGCAGGTTGCCGATACCGCCGAACGCTTCACCGGCAACGCGCAGCATCTCCGGCTCCGGGTCCATGCCGATCACTTCGGCGGCGAAAGGCGCGAACGCAGCCCCCAGCATCCCCGGACCACAACCCAGATCGAGCACGCGATGAGCCGCCGTCAACCCGCCAAGCCGCGCGACCCGCTGGATCAGCCGGTCGGGGTAGGGTGGACGCCCCGTCAGGTAATGCTGCGCTGCCGAACGAAAGGGGCGGGATGCAATACCGGTCGGCAACGCCATATTTCGTTCACCTCCCGTCCGCAATGCGCCACAATCTGGTGTCAAGGGATGTCAATTCCTGGAAGGACGGAGCACTCAAGATGACCGTACCCCCGAAAGAGACCTCTATGAAGCAGACCATCGCCCTGGTCGACGACGACCGCAACATCCTCACCAGCGTGCAGATGACGCTGGAGCAGGAAGGCTTCCAGGTCCGCACCTATACCGATGGCGAAAGCGCGCTGCAGGCGCTGAACGCCAAGCCGGTGGACCTGGCGGTGCTCGACATCAAGATGCCGCGGATGGACGGCATGGAACTGCTGCAGCGGCTGCGCCAGCGCAGCTCCATGCCGGTGATCTTCCTCACCTCGAAGGACGAGGAGGTGGACGAACTGATGGGCCTGCGGCTCGGCGCCGACGACTACATCACCAAGCCGTTCAGCCAGCGCCTGCTGATCGAGCGCATCCGCGCCCTGCTGCGCCGCAACGAAGCCAGCCGCGCCGAGGGTTCCGGCGCCGCACCCGGCGGCGTGATGGTGCGCGGCGACCTGACGCTGGACGAAACCAAGCACCAGTGCATCTGGCGCGGCCAGGACATCCAGCTCACGGTGACCGAATTCCTGCTGGTCAAGGCGCTGGCGGCGCGGCCGGGCATGGTAAAAAGCCGCGACCAGCTCATCGACGCGGCCTATGGCGAGAACATCTACGTCGACGACCGCACGATCGACAGCCACGTCAAGCGCATCCGCAAGAAGTTCCGCACCGGCGACGACGACTTTGACCAGATCGAGACGCTGTACGGCATCGGCTACCGCTACAAGGAGCACTGACGGCAGCCATGCCCGACGGAGGCACCCTTTCCGCACTGGCGCCGCCTGCTGTCTCACAACAGAAGCGGTTCCGCACGCGCTGGGTGTCGCCGTTGCTGCGTCGCATTCTGCTGGTGAATGCCCTGCCGCTGGCACTGCTGGTGGCGGCGCTGCTGTACCTCGACCAGTACCAGAACGGGCTGCTGGAAGCCGAGGTGCTGGCGTTGCGCGAACAGGCGCGGATCTATGCCGGCGCGCTGGGCGAGAGTGCGGTGACCACGACCGACCCGGACAATCCCAAGATCGTGGCGGATATCGCGCGCCCGCTGCTGCGTCGGCTGACCGACCCGACACCGGGCGCGCAGGCCAAGCTGTACGCCCCGGATGGCACCGTGATCGCCAACTCCCGCGTGCGCGAGGGGCCGAGTGGGGCGGTCACGACCGAGCCGCTGCCTCCGGCTGAGGAGCATAGTCCGTTTGTTGGGGCGATAAGCTGGATCTACGACGAGGTGCTGGCGGTATTGCCGCACGAAACGCCGACGCCGCTTGTGGTGGACATGACGCCTGGGGCGGCCGGACTGGACTGGCAGCCCGACGTGAAGGAGGAGTTGCGGCTCAGCAGTTCGGGCCAGAGCCGCGAGACGCCCCCATATATCCGACGCACCAAGGACAACCGGCTGCTGGTGACCGTGGCCGAGCCGGTCGAGCGCGACCATCATACCGTCGGCATCATCCTGCTGACGCGCGAGGCGCGCGAGGTGGATGCCAGCCTGTTCGTCGTCCGCATCTCGATCCTCGCGTTGTTCGGGCTGGCGCTGGCGCTGACAGTGCTGCTGTCGTGGTACCTGTCGCTGACCATCGCGCGGCCGATCCTGCGGCTGGCCGGGGCCGCGGCGGAGATGCGCGAGGGGCAGGGCCGCGCGGGCACCGTGCCGGCGCCGTTGCTGGATCGGCGCGACGAGGTGGGCGCGTTGGCGACGGCGCTGTCGGATTCGGCGCAGGCGCTGTGGGCGCGCATGGATGCGATCGAGAAGTTCGCTGCCGATGTGGCGCACGAGATCAAGAACCCGCTGTCATCGATCCGCAGCGCGATCGAGACGCTGCGCCGCATCGAGGACCCGGAACGCCAACGCCAATTGCTGACGATCATCGCACAGGACGTGTCGCGGCTGGACCGGCTGATCAGCGAGGTCAGCGACGCGTCGCGGCTGGATGCCGAGCTGTCGCGCATCACCGCTGAACGTGTCGAGGTCATGCCGATCCTGCGCGCGTTGCAGGAACTGGACGAGGCGACGCGCGACGAAGCCAGCGATCCGCGCGTGGAGGTCGATGCGCCGGCTGCGGACCTGGCGGTCTGGGCAGTGGAAGACCGGCTGGTGCAGGTGCTGCGCAACCTGATGGCAAATGCCCAGTCGTTCAGTCCGCGGCGTGGCCGGATCGTGCTGCGCGCACGTGAGGCAGCCGGCGTGGTGGAGATCAGCGTCGAGGATGAAGGCGCGGGCATTCCAGAAGCAAATCTGGAGCAGATCTTCGACCGGTTCTATTCCGAGCGTCCCAAGGGCGAAAAATTCGGCCAGCACTCCGGGCTGGGGTTATCGATCAGCCGGCAGATCGTCGAGGCGCTGCGCGGCCGGATATTGGCGGAGAACCGGCGCGACGAGACTGGCAATGTGGTGGGTGCGCGATTCGTGGTGCGGCTGCCGAAGGCGTAGGAGCAGCCCACTGTCAATCTGCGCGCGGCTGCGCTCGTTTCGATACAGACAGGATCAGCGTCGAGCTTCTCAGTGAACTTCCCGATCCACTTCTGCATCAGGCACGAACAGCGCACCAAGCCGTGGTAGTCCGCCTTCCGAAAGCAGCAACGGTTCCTTCGTCAATTCAAAGTACGCGCCGGAAATATCGGGTCCAGCACCTCATCTGTAGCCTTGATATCTGTGAGACCAGATGTCCTTCCCCAGAGTCTCTCTGTGCCGTCTCGATCTCGGTAGATCGCTTCTTGCATCGCGATCGAACCGCTACTGTGCGAACAGATCGTCCTCTTGCTCCCCTTTGGCCCAAGCTTCCAGTACATCACGGCGCGTAAAGTAATTCTCGATCTCCCGTCGCGACCACATCAGATGCTTCTGCACCCAACGTCTCTCGGCGTTCGATCCAGCCTATCGAACAAAGCAATGCCGACGACATCCGGCTTTGCTTCTCGTAGTGCATAGAAGTGCCGCTGAACCTTGCTCGGGTCGTTCGCCACATATATAACGAATGGACGTTCGAAGACCGTCCCGCGCCGGATGCTTCAGCTTTTCGGCAAACGCGAGGAGCACTGCAAGATCGGTCGACCCCTCAAGATACAGCACCCAGCCCCTGCAATTCTGCCTGATACAAATGATCGATTGGATAGTCCGCGAGCCACTTTCTGACTTGGGCACCCCGATCATCGATGCGATGCGGCCTCCCGACGAAAGCAACCAGCGTATCCTTGCGCGCCGCCTCCTCTAGGACAACCTCCGAATGACTGGCAGCGATGATCTGGCTGCCATGCTGCTGCGCGAGTTCGCTGAGCAGATTGTAAGTCTCGCGCTGGCGGACCACCTCCAGATGGGCATCCGGTTCGTCGAGCAACAGCGTGGTGCCTGGATTAGCTAGCACATACGACTAACAAGAGCAGCACCTGCTGCTGACCTCGCCCAGCCGAAGATAGGTCGAGACTGGCGCCGTTGTGCTCGTAAGCCATCGTGATTTCGCCTCGCGCAACCACACTTTGCGGCGGCATTAGCGTTACCCCAAACAACTGCTGCATACGGTCAACGAGCTGGTCCCAGAGATCGCGGCTGTTCCTGCCAGAGTTGATGGCACAGGTTACGCAGGACCTGTGCAGTCTGTCCCTCGCCGATCAGTACCTCGACACGCCCAGGTTCCCATTTCGGCTCGACAGCTGCCAAACCCGACATTGCCGGCAGAAGCGCGACACGGACATCTGCCGGTCATCTTCCGGCACTCGGCATTCGGCCTGACCGCGGCTGTTCGGAGAGACGTAGTGGTCGAACATATATAACCTCCGGTCCCTGAGTAATCGAATTCCAATGCCGCATTCCCAGGCGCCGCTGCGGTCCAACGCCACTCAGTGTTATGTCGATGCGCAGATTACGCGTTACCGTGCTACCATTCTGACGGGATCCTTCTCTCGTGCGCAACCCATGCCACAGCAGGTTTGTCTCTGGGACCGGGATCGAAACAAGATCACGTCGGTTTATCGGGCACGCCCACACGTTCCCGCGCCGTAGAGCCTTTGCCTCGCCCAGCCTGCCAAGCCTTCACGCCGAGATCGCCATAGTGCGATCGCCTGAAGCGCCGCAGTCTTCCCAGAATTGTTAGGGCCACAAAGCACCGTCACCGGCCCGAGTTCGATGTCGGCATCCGAGAACAACTTGAAATTGCGTATCTGCAGTCTCGTCAGCACGCGACACCCTAGCATCTCAATCAGCCCCCGCCGTACACTCGCACGCTGGAGTACCTAAAAGAGCACCGCTGGCGCTGCCGTTGCAACGGTTGTGCCAGGTGACCGTAACACAAATTGAGTAATCGGACGGTGGCGTGCGCCGATCTCATGGCACATTCCTTATGGTCGAGTTGAACCTGCGCCATGGACACTACTGTCATCGCCATCCCCTGCAGCCGAATCAATCCGTCCGGCACCTGCCGGAACCCCGTGATGGTCTGCTTCATTCCAACGATGTTCTTGCTGATCCATAGGTAAATCAGCGGCAGGTCCGTCCGCTCCTGTGCCCAGACCTTGCCATAGAACCCACGGCGCTCATCAACCGAGGCAACGGTCCGTGCGTCGTCCAGTGCGTTGTCAACAGCCGGGTTGCTGTAGTGGCCGTAGTTGAACGTGCCGCCGGTATGCAGCATCTGCCACATGTTGCCATCCGGATCCGCGCGCCCCGACCAGCCGATCATGTAAGCCTGGAAGTCGCCCGCGTAGCCCGACTGCAGGGAGGCGGCAAACTCCATCGTCTTGATCTTCACGTCGAACCCGGCGTCGCGTTCCATCGACTGGATCACTTCGGCGGTCTGCTGGTCGTCCGAGCCGTTGGTGATCGTCAGGGTCACCGGCACGGGCAGCGACACACCCGCCTGCTTCAGCAGCGCCCTCGCCTTTTCCGGATCCCGCATCGGCGACTTCAGGTCCTGGAAGTAATATGGCGAGCTCGGCGGGTTGGCCTGCGCCACCGGCGTGAACATGCCGTTGTAGACCACCTGAATGATCGCTGTGCGATCCAACCCGAGTTCGAATGCCTGCCGCACCAACGCATTCTTGCCGATGATGGTGTCCTGTGCCGGCCCATTGCCGGTGTTGAACGCGATGCCGTTGTAGGCCAGCGAATCGTCCATCACGATCTTCAGCTTGGCATCCTTCTGCACCGCCGGCACATCCGACGGAACGATGTATTCGACCAGATCGAACGCTCCCGCTTGCAAATTGGCCAGTCGCACCGACGAATTCGGGTTTTGCAGATACACCACCTGATCGAAATGAATATCCTTCGCGTCCCAATATCCTGGGAAGCGCTTCAGCACGATGCGGTCCTGTGCGACGCGGCTGTCGAAGCTGAACGGACCGGCACACACCGGATGCAGGCCGAACTTGTCGCCCGCCGCCTCGGTCGCCTTCGGCGAGATCATGATGCCGGCACGATCGGTGAGCTGTGCCAGCAACTGCGATGCCGGCGCCTTAAGGTTGAGCTGCACGGTGAGCGGATCGATGATGTCGATGCTGTCGATGGAGCTCACCTCACCGCGCCGCATGCTGCCCTTGGCGGTCAGATCGCGCATCAGCTTGAATTTCACCGCATCCGCGTCGAGCTTCTCGCCGTCCTGGAACAGCACACCGCTGCGGAGATGAATGACGAGATGCGTCGGATCCTTCCATTCGTAGCCGGTGGCAAGCTGCGGCACGATGTTCAACCTGGTATCGATGTCGAACAGCTTGTCGCACAGGCCGGCAAACACGATGCGCCCGACATAGGACGAGCCCAGGGTGGGATCGAGCAGGTCGGGGTCCTGCCGCAGGCCGATATGCAGCACGCGTTCCTGCGCGACTGCCTGTGTTGTCAGAGCCAGGACGCAGAATAAGCCGAACCCAACCAGACGCATGAAAACTCCCCTTTATGCAGACCCTGTCGTGACGAGTGTACGCACCCCCTGTCATTGCGAGGAGCGCAGCGACGAAGCAATCTCCGACCCAGTACACACTCCGTTCGAGATTGCCGCGTCGCTCCGCTCCTAACAAGAAAGAGTTGCGATTGCCAGGACCGGAAAATGGCAGAAATCCTAGCTCTTTCGTCCAGGGCCGGTCGGCCGACGGCCGGTATGGAACTCGCAATGACAGAGAAATCACCCCGGCGGCATGCAGTCCCGTGCGATTGCGGCATCGATAACGGCACGATCCAGCGTGCCCCATTCGCTGTCCCTGCCAGGCGCGAACCGGCGAAACACTGCAAAGCGCTCCAGGCTGACGCGGTACAACCGGCGCAGCTCCGCGAGCGGGTCGGGATGATCGTCGGAGCGGATGTCCAGATCGGGATACGGATCACGCGTGCAGATCCTGAGCCCAGCAGACTGTTTGCCACGCTTGTCGCCGCCCGCTGCCTCACCGGCCTCCAGCGCATGGATCAGCCGTTCGGCGATGCTGCCCATTGAACCGAGATAAGACTCGACCACGCGCTGCACGACCTGCGGTCCGGCGAGCATATTGCCGGCGACCGATACATCCTGGCCGCGCGCATGCCCTGCCCATGTGATGCAGTTCGCTCCTGTGTGCTGCGCGATGCGACCCACCGCATCGATGATGTGGCACTGCCTCTGGTCCGCGCCGGGATCCGGCTGCACCAGTGACGCCAGAACGGCATCGGCCGGTCCACCGGCGCGCAAACGCGGCATCGCTTGCACGGCATACATCGGGTTGATCAGTGCCTGCGTGGACAACGCCGCGACACTGCCCTCGACATGGATGCACATCGCACCGACCGCGAAGAAGCGCGATGCCACCGCGGCGCCAAGCGTGCCGGTGGCGGGATCACGCACCAGGATGGAGAAGGTCATGTCTGGCTCATTTTGCCGAAGGCGATCCCCCGCCCGCCTTTTGCTCAGGCGCAGCGCGCTGCTCGCCACGACTGTCGGACGCCGCGGTGCTCACGAAGTTGGCGGCCTGTACCAGCCCGGCTTGCGTTTTTCGTGGAATGCGGTGGTACCTTCCTGCCCTTCCGCCGACTGCCGCTGCATCCAGCCCTCATGCGCCAGCAGTTCCGCCTCCCGCTCGTGCAGCAGCAGGCCATTGGCGCCCAGCATGGATAGCTTGGTGCGTGCGATCGCGCCCGGCGCGCTCAGGATGATCGCATCCAGCACCTCTGCCAGTCGCGCCTCCATGCGCTCCGCCGCCACAACCTCGTGCACCATGCCGATCCGCTGCGCTTCATCCGCGCCAAACCGCTCGCCGGTCAGAGCATAGCGGCGCGCCTGCCGTATGCCGATCGCATTCACCATGTGCGTCGAGATCGGCGTCGGCGCGATGCCGTGCCGCACCTCGCTGATGCCGAACAGAGCATCCGGCGTTGCCAGCGCGATATCGACGCAGCAGGCGATGCCGCAGCCACCGCCGAAGCACGCACCATGCACCACGGCAATCGTCGGCTTCGGCAGTTCGTTCAGCGCCTTGCTGAACCGCACCGTGATGATCGATGCCTCGTAGTTCTCGTCCGGTCCCTGGCGCGACAACCTGTTCAGCCAGTTCAGATCGGCTCCCGCCTGGAAATGCCGTCCGGCACCTCGGATCACCACGGCACGGACCGCATCATCGACCGCCAGAGTCTCCAGCGCCGCGGTCAGCGCCCGCAGCAATGCCTCGTCGTAGGCATTGGCCACCTCCGGACGGTTCAGCGTCAGCGTCGCAATGCCGCGCGCATCGGTGGCGAGCAGATAACGGTCAGTGCTCATGGTTCAACAACCTTTGCGGGATCGGTATTGGCCCCGCACACCAGCACGCCGATCCTGGCGCCAGCCGGCGGAATGAACGCGCCGCACAACAAGCCGGCAAGTGCCGTGGCGCCGCCGGGCTCGGCGACCAGGCGAATGCGGTCCCAGATCAATCGCTGCGCCGCCGCGATCGCCGCATCCGGCACCAACACTGCGGCGGCAACATGCGCCTGGGCGACGGGAAACATCAGCCCGCCCACCTGGCGCGCGCCGAGACTATCGGCGGCCAGCCCACCAACCGGAGCCTCCACCGGACGCCCGGCCAGCAGCGCATCGTGCAGTGCAGGACAGCCTTCCGGCTCGACGCTGATCACCGCGGCACTGCCTGCGTACCAGGCGGCAATCCCGCCGATCAGCCCGCCGCCACCGGTGGCGACCAGGATATGTGTCAGGTCCGGTGCGTCCTGCTCGAACTCCCGCCCGACGGTGCCCTGTCCGGCGAGCACGTCCAGGTGATCGTAGGCATGCACCTCCAGCGCACCTGTCTTCGCCTGCCGATCCCGCGACGCAGCCAACGCCCCGGCGTAGGTCGCACCGGTCTGCACCACCTGGGCGCCATAGCTGGCAATCCGGGCAACCTTCGCGGGCGGTGTCAGCGCGGGCACAAAGATCTCCGCCGTCACACCCAGCGAACGTGCCGCATAGGCGACCGCGGCGCCGTGGTTTCCACCGGATGCCGCGATCGCGCCTGCCGCCGGCAATTCCGCCGACAACAAGCGGTTGAACGCACCGCGCGGCTTGAAACTCCCCGCATGCTGCAAGAGTTCCAGCTTCAGTGTCACCGGAAAGCCCAGTCCCAGCTCCGCGCCAGTAAGGCAAAGGAGAGGTGTGTGCCGGACATGGTCGGAAATCCGGGCGGCGGCGGCGGCGATGGCGCTTCGGCTGATCATGATGACAGCGACGCTGGCATGCGCGCCCCGGGGCCACAAGCCGCTTCCTTTCCGTCACATTTCGGCCCAGATTGTGCGGTCATGCAGATCCACGGGAGCTGCGCCAGCCGTGACGGGGACGGCGTGCTGCTGATCGGTCCATCAGGTGCGGGCAAGTCCGACCTGGTGCTCCGTCTGCTTGCGCGCGGCTTCGATCTGGTCGCCGATGATCGTGTGGACATCGTTGAGGGCGTGGCGCGGCCGGTGGCAGCTCTGGCCGGGCTGCTGGAGGTGCGGGGACTCGGCATCGTGCGTCTGCCGTTCGTCGCCTCGGCTCGGCTCGTCTTGGCCGTGGAACTCTGCGCTGCCTCTGCTCGCCTGCCCGAGCCCAATCGGCACGCAAAGCTGAACCTGCCGATCCTGCGGCTCGATGCGGCGGCAGCATCGGCGCCCGAGCGTGTCGCGTTGGCACTGGACTGCGCACTCGGTCGCGTCGCCCAGGTCGTGGGAGCCTTCGCGGCATGAGTTCGGAGCGGCTGCGGGTGGTGCTGGTGACCGGCCTGTCCGGCGGCGGCAAGGCATCCGTGCTCCGCGCATTCGAAGACCTGGGCTATGAAGCTGTCGATAACCCGCCGCTGCACATGCTCGAGGACATGGTGACCCGCGGCGATCGGAAGCTGGCGATCGGTGTAGATGCGCGCACGCGCGGCTTCGATGCCGACCTTGTACTGGATACCCTTCAGCGGCTGCGTGCCGATGCATCCCTGCGCCTGGACCTGGTCTATGCCTGGGCTGACGAAACGACTCTGCTCCGGCGCTTTACCGAGACGCGGCGGCGGCATCCTTTGGCCCCGCAGGGACGCGTCAGCGATGGGATCAGGCAGGAGGAGATGTTGACAGGGTCGCTGCGGCGCGCCGCGGACCTTGTGATCGACACATCGGACCTGCCTCTTGCATCGCTCCGCCGGCTGATCGAGCGACATTTCGGTACCGGCAGCGATGCCCAGGAAAGCCGCCTGGTGGTGTCACTGATGTCATTCGCGTATAAGCTGGGCCTCCCGCTGGAAGCAGATCTGGTATTCGATGCCCGATTTTTGCGAAATCCTTACTATGATCCCATATTGCAGGACCGGACGGGTCTGGATCGCGAGGTCGGAGCCTTCATCGAGGCGGACCCCGATTTCCAGACTTTTTTCGATAAGCTGGCCGACATGATCGACCTGCTCTTGCCGCGGTTCCTCCAAGAGGGCAAGAAATATGCGGCGATCACGATTGGGTGTACAGGTGGGCGGCACCGCTCCGTTCACCTGGTCGAAAAACTGGCCGATCACTTGGCATCCCGGCTCGCCGCCGCGCTTGCGTCCGGCGGCCCCGGTCTGGGCTGGCGGCTGCACGTGACGCACCGCGAACTGGCCCGCGAGGGCCACGAGGCGGCCTACCTGACCGACCGTTCGGCACCGCATCCGGACGGCACTTCCGACCAAGACCATGGCGCAGCGTCGCACGCTGCGCCGGTTCAGGCACAGGAGGCCTGAGACGACCCCATGAGCTGTCCAACACGACTTTCGACCAGGGAAGCCTGCCAACTCCAATGATCGGCATGATCCTGGTAACCCACGGCCGATTGGCCGAGGAACTGCGATTGGCCATGGAACATGTGGTCGGATCGCAAAAAAACGTCGATACGGTCTGCATCGGCCCCGACGATGACATCGAAAATCGTCGCGCCGAGATCGAGGCCTGCATCGGCCGCTGCGACACCGGCGACGGCGTCGTGTTGCTGACCGACATGTTCGGCGGCACGCCATCCAATCTCGCCATCTCCATGATGGAGCGCCAGGGCGTCGAGGTTATCGCCGGCGTGAACCTGCCGATGCTGGTGAAACTGGCGAAGGTGCGCTCCAACCAGCCGCTGGCTGATGCGGTGAACTGCGCGGAGGAAGCCGGCAGGAAATACATCGCCGCGGCCTCGCATGTGCTGAACGGCTGCAAGATCAACGGCTCGTGCGGATGACGCCGGACGACGGCGACAGTCCACCATCAGACACCTCCCAGCCTGCCAGCGCACCGGTCCTGACGCGCAGCGTTACCGTCCCCAATACACGCGGCTTGCATGCCAGGGCTGCCGCCAAATTCGTCATGATGGCGGAGCGCTTCGGCGCATCCGTGGATGTGATCCGCGATGGCCAGTCCGTTTCGGCGCGCTCGATCATGGGATTGATGATGCTGGGGGCCGGCAAGGGCGCCGCCATCGAGCTTCGCGCTGAAGGATGGGATGCCAAGGAGGCGCTCGACGCCCTGGCCGAGCTGGTCGAGTTCGGCTTCAATGAGCAGGATTGAGCCTCCGCCACCGCAACACAAGCGTTTGGGCCGTGATCGGCTGGAGAACTCACGGCCGGAGACGCGCTTCACCGGCATTGCGGTGTCGGCGGGCGTAGCCATCGGCCCGGTGTTCAAGGCATCCGAGCCAGTACCACAGATAAAGCGCCACAAGATCCAGGCCGCGGACAGTGCTGCCGAAGGTGCTCGGCTCGATGCGGCGATCGCCCAGTCGCGTAAGCAGCTTGCCAAGCTGCGCGCCCGCCTGACAGTGCTGCCCGAAGAAAGCCAGGCGGAAATCGCCCCGCTGATCGATGCATACATTCGGATGTTGGGGCCGTCCCGACTGATCCGTGCCGTGCGGCAACGTATCGAGGATACGCTGCTGTCGGCCGAAAGCGCCGTCGTAGCGGAAACCGAAGCGATCGCCGCGGCGATTATGGCGCAGGATGAACCGGGTATGCCGGTCGACGACCATGCCAGCCTGCTCAGACGCGGCGAGGAAATCCGGGAAATCGGCCGCCGGCTGGTGCGCAACCTGACCCGCGCACCGTACCGGAGTTTCGCCGGTCTGCCGGAGGGAGCCGTGCTGATCAGTGAATTGCTGCGCCCGTCGGATGCTGCGCTGCTCGACCCCTCACGTCTTGCCGGCGTTGCGACGGAGGAGGGCGGCGCCGATGGCCACACCGCGGTGATGCTGCGCGCGCTCGGGGTGCCGGCCGTACTCGGCGCCGTCGGTCTGGCCCATTCGATCCGGCCAGGCGATGTCGCCGTGGTGGACGGCTCCGCAGGCACGGTGACCTTGAACCCGAGCGGCACAACCTTGGCCGCGGCGCGCCGCGCGGTGACCAGCTTCGCCCGCGAGCGCCAGCGTTATGCCAGGTTGCGCCGCCTGCCCGCCGAAACGCTGGATGGTTCCTTTGTGGAATTGCAGGCCAACCTCGAACTGCCACTGGAGCTGCCGTTGATCGCCCAGTCAGGCGCAGTGGGTATCGGGCTGCTGCGCACCGAGTTCCTGTTCATGAACCGCGAGACCATTCCGGATGAAGACACCCAGACGGAAACCTACCGCAGCATCGTCGAAGCAATGGGAGGCGATCCGGTAGCCATTCGGGTGCTCGACTGGGGCGGCGAAAAGGACATCGAGGCATTGTCCAGCGCCGGTATCGTACCTGAAGTGGCGGACGCCAACCCCGCCCTTGGGCTGCGCGGCATCCGGCTGCTGCTGCGTCGGACCGAATTGCTGGAGACGCAGTTCACGGCGATCCTGCGTGCCAGCGCTGCCGGCCCGGTTCGCGTGATGCTGCCGATGGTGACGACGGTTGCCGAAGTTCGGGCGGCTCGCGACATCTATGAACGCATGGGGCGCCGCCTGCGCCGGCGCGGCGAACGCGTCCCCGAGAAACTGCCGCCCCTCGGCATCATGATCGAGACGCCTGGGGCGGCGCTGTCGGCCGACGCCCTGGCCCTCGAGTCCGACTTCTTCGCCATCGGCACCAATGATCTGACCGCCTATACGCTGGCGGTGGACCGCGGCGAGACGGACGTCGCAGAGTTGTATGACCCGCTGCACCCTGCGGTGCTGCGTCTGGTGCAGTTCGCCACCGAGGCAGCCTTGCGAATGCGGCGCCCGGTGTCGGTATGCGGCGAGATGGCGGCCAATCCCCGACTGACCCCGCTGCTGTTGGGACTCGGGCTGCGCAGCTTCAGCATGACCGCGTCGGCGGTGCCACGCGTGAAGCAGGCAGTGCGGTCGGTCGAGGTCGACGCCTGCGCGCGCTTTGCCCGGCATGTCATGGAGCAGTCCGATCCGGCCCTCATTGAGGAGCTGATCGCTCGTTTCACGCGTCAATCGGCGACGGCGGACGGGCACTCCACGGTGCGTGCAGGACATTGAGACGCGCCCGAACACGCGTCGATCATGTCCCGACAATCCCCCAGGCTCGCAAAAACTCCAGCACCGGCATCAGGGGCAACCCCAGAATTGCGGTATGCTGTCCTTCCACACAAGTGAACAGGTGTACGCCGCGCGCCTCCAACCTGTATGCGCCAACGGTCCTGGTCACCTCATCCCGCTCCGCCGCCAGATAGTCGTCCAAGAAATCGTCGCTGAAGTCCCGCATCGTGAGCCGTGGTTCGGCTACATGGTGCCAGACCCGCTGCCGTCCCTGTTGGCAAACGACCGCTGTCGCCAGTACATGAATCCGGCCACGCAACGCGCAAAGTTGCTCGCGTGCCGCAGCGATACAGGGCGGTTTGTCGAACCAGGCACCTTCACATACCAGGATCTGGTCCGCACCAATGACCAGCGCCTCCGGCTCAGACTCCGCGATACACCGGGCTTTCAGGGTCGCGAGCAGCAAAGCGGCCTCTGCCGCGCTCGCACCATCGGTACGGGCGGTCCGCTTGACCTGAGCCTCGTCGATCTCGGCCGGCCGGACAGCGAATGTCAGACCCGCCGCAGCCAGCAACATCTGGCGGGCGACGGATGCACTGGCCAGGATCAACTTTGGCCGCGGTCGCTGCAACATCACGGCGTAGCTTCGGCCGCCTTGCGCCGACGCTCATGCCACGCATCCATGAGCTGCAATACAGTCGCCGCCGTCTCCTCGATCGAGCGCCGGGTCACGTCGATCACCGGCCAGCCTCGCCTGGTGCACAGGCGCCGAGCCCACAGCAGCTCCGCCTTCACCGCTTCCTCGTCGACGTAGTCGGTGCTGCCCTGCCGGACGATGCCGCCGCCACTGGCAGCGCCGATCAGGCGCAGACGGTGGCGGCGGATTTCGATCAGGGCCTCGCCGTCCAATGTCAGGCCGATCACCGGACATTGCGCGGTGTCCAGCCCGGGCGGCTCCGGCAGGTTCGGCACCAGAGGTATGTTGGCGGCCTTGATGCCGCGATTTGCCAGGTAAAAGCAGGTCGGCGTCTTCGAGCTACGCGACACGCCCACAAGCACCACGTCCGCCTCGGCCAGTCCCGGCTGCTGCTGCCCGTCGTCATGCGCCAGCACGTAGTGCATGGCATCGATCCGGCGGAAATAGTCGGCATTCAGGGCGTACTGTCGACCGGGTCGGGCATCGGCCTGCTCGCCGATATATTCCTGCAGCAGGTTCATCACCGGATCGAGAACATTCACCAGCGGGACATCCAACCGCTTGCAGGTGGTCTCCAGCTCGGTCCGCAATGCCCGGTCGACCAGCGTGGACAACACCGGCCCCGGTTCGTGCTCGACGCCCTCCAGCACACGATGGAGCTGGAACCGGGTGCGGATCAGGCTCCAGCGATGATAAAGAATATCGGCATGCTCGAACTGCACCGTCGTGGCGCGGGCTATGGCATTCAGGGTCTCGCCCGTGGCATCCGAGACCAGGTGCAGGTTGACGCGATGACCGGACATGTTGTCGAGGATAGCCGGGATAACTGGCGCTGCCATCACGTTGTTGACCTGAATCGCGGAATGCTGGGGATTATCCTCACATGCACGTGAAAGGTAGATAAATTTCACCGGATCATCGGGGAAATGGGGATGCCTCCTGATAATCCGTCAGGTTCAGCAGCTTCCCACTTCACGCTACTGTGAGTACCAGGGCATGAAACGGCCGAATCACCCGGTACCCCGGGATTCACAGCCCCTACTACCACCACATCAGTTTCTTTATTTTCCTTACCTGTTATGCGGAAGGCATGGAGAGAACAGCAAAGCCCTTGCTTCGTGCTCTTGGCGGCGAGCCGGTCTGGCCGCCTCCGATCTGGCTGATGCGCCAGGCGGGCCGGTATCTGCCGGAATACCGCGCTGTGCGGTCGCAGGTAACCGACTTCATCGCATTGTGCACGACTCCTGCCCTGGCGGCAGAAGTGACGCTCCAGCCCATCCGCCGCTACGGCTTCGATGCCGCTATCCTGTTCAGCGACATCTTGATGCTGCCGTGGGCACTGGGTCATGGCCTGGCTTTTCGCGAAGGTGAGGGGCCGGTACTGCCTCCGCTGCGTGGCGTTGCCGGATTGCAGGCGCTGCGTCCGGATCGCGTCACGGTCGCAATTGCACCAATCCTGGAGACGGTGCGACGGGTTCGCAGTGGGCTGGCCGACGAGGGCTTTGCCGGCTGTAGCCTGATCGGTTTTGCCGGCGCACCCTTCACGGTTGCCTGCTACATGGTCGAGGGTGGCGGTTCGCGGGACTTCTCCGCGACACGAACGATGGCCTATCGCGAGCCGGAATGGTTCGAGCAGCTTATCGCGCTGCTGACCGATGCCACGGTGACCTATCTTGGGGCGCAGATCGCAGCCGGCGCCGAAGCCGTCATGCTGTTCGACAGTTGGGCCGGCATCCTCTCGCCGTCGCAGTTTCATCGCCACGTCATCCAGCCGTCGAAGCGCATCGTTGCGTCGTTAAGGACGCGCTTTCCCCAGATTCCGATTATTGGTTTCCCACGTCTGGCAGGCATGTTGGTCACGGACTATGCGGCCGCCACGCTGGTCGATGCGGTTGGTCTGGATACCTCGATGGATCTCGGCGTGGCCGCCAGATGGATTCCTCCGAACATGGCGTTGCAGGGCAACCTAGACCCGTTCGCCTTGGTCGCCGGCGGTGCATCGTTGCAACGCGAAACCGCTTCTGTCCTGGCAGCGATGCGAGGGCGGTCCTTCGTATTCAACCTCGGCCACGGCATCGTGCCGCAGACCCCATTGGACCATGTGGCTGCATTGGTGGAGCAGGTGCGTGGGGCCTGACATCCGCGTGCCCATGCCAACTGCCCGTACAGATGAACATCCCCTGTCGTGCGCCATCCGTCATGGCCGGGCTTGTCCCTACTGGATTCACACATCTCGAAAAGCACAGATATTTCAGTATGTTGGGCCAGGCATCTTGGATCCATTGCGGAATGATTGTTATCAGGTTTTCGTACCGCATCCCCGGCAACACATTGAAAACACTCGCCATGGAATTTTGCCGGCGCGATTGGTCCGGATGGCGAACGAGATGTGTGCATCTGGTAGGGCTTGTCCCGGCCATCACCACCGGCATGGTGCCGCGACAGTTGGCCGCAGGAAGCCTAACCGCGCCGGGCGAACTGGCGCGACGTGCCTCCAATTGATTCTGCAGTGTCAACTCGCCGGATAGCAATCGTTCTGTTCAACCTGGGTGGCCCGGATCGACCGGAGGCCATCAGGCCATTTCTGCTGAACCTGTTTACCGATCCGGCGATTCTCCGCGTGCCGTTCTTTGTCCGGCCATTTCTTGCGCATCGCATCGCCGGTGCGCGCCTGGCACCGGCGCGTGCGAGTTATGCCGTGCTGGGAGGCAAGTCGCCGTTGCTCGAACTGACACAGCAACAGTCGGCAGAACTTGAGAAAGCGCTGCCGGAATTGCAGGCGAAGTGCTTCATTGCCATGCGCTATTGGCACCCGTTCAGCGATGCGACAGCACGAGCCGTGCGCGACTTTCAGCCGGACAAAGTATTGCTGCTGCCGCTATATCCACACTATTCCAGCACGACGACCGGCAGCTCCCTGACCATCTGGCGGGAGGCCGCGGCCAGCGTCGGACTGGTGGCGGATACCACGACCATATGCTGCTATCCGATTGACCCGGCCTATATCGCCGCTACCACAGCCTTGCTGCGCACCGCTCATGATGCCGCGCGGTCACAGCTCCATTCATCGATCCCCTTGCGGGTGCTGTTCTCCGCCCACGGCCTGCCGGAAGACATCATCCGCCGTGGTGATCCATACCAGTGGCAGATCGAGCAGACCGTCTCGCACGTTGTGACGGCATGGGGTCGGCCCGGAGCCGATTGGGTGATCTGTTACCAATCGCGCGCCACGCCGCAACGCTGGATCGAGCCCAGCACCGAGGCAGAGTTGGAACGCGCCGCGCGCGACAAGGTCGCGGTGCTGGTCATGCCGATCGCCTTTGTATCCGACCACTCCGAGACGCTGGTGGAGTTGGACGTGGACTATAAGGCAATTGCCGAGAAGCTCGGGGTTCCCGGCTATTTCCGCGTGCCTGCCCAGAATTCCGATGCTGGCTTCATCGCGGCGCTGGCCGGCCTGGTGCGGCACGCCCTTGCGCACGGTCCTGGGTTGTGCAGTGCCGCCGGCAACCGGTTATGTCCGCTGGATCGGCGCGGATGTCCCCAGTTGCCGTCAGCCGCACCATGACGATCGGTTTCCTGACTTGGTTCTATCCATGGACCAAGGCGTTCCACGTGATTTCGGTCATCGGCTGGATGGCAGGTATGCTCTACCTGCCGCGCCTCTACGTGTACCACTGCGACGTCAGGCCAGGCTCCGCCGAGAGCGAGCGCTTCAAGGTGATGGAGCGCCGCCTGCTGAAGCAGATCATCAATCCGGCGATGATTGCGACCTGGAGCTTCGGTTTGCTGCTCGTGCTGACCCCCGGTGTGCTCAATTGGTCCGCAAGCTGGTGGCACGTGAAGCTTGCCGCGGTCATCCTGCTGTCCGGCTTGCATGGCGCGCTGTCGAAATGGCGCCGGGACTTCCTGGAGGATCGCAACACGCGGCCGCAGCGATTCTACCGGATTGCCAACGAGGTGCCGACGTTGCTGATGGTGATCATCGTGGTGATGGTCATCGTGCGGCCTTTCTGATCGCCGGCGCACGGTTTCCGTCGCAGGCGCCTGGTATTCGCCCGGCCTCCGCGCGAGGCAGACAGGCACCTTTTCCTGCGCTGAGCCCTCAACGGCCGCCGGCCTGCCGTCGTCGACGCTGTCGCGGAAACTCTTGACTTTCCGACCCGACCGGACCACCTGCCGGTTGACGGGGGGCCAATTGTCAGCCTAGCCTGCGACTCTCCAGCGAGGGCGGCGCCTAACTCCCACCTCGATTCTCCCACCAGACGGGACCGAACCTGGCCATCATTCGCTGATGGTCGGCAACGACACACCGGGCGTTCCGCCCTCGTCCCGCTTCATCAATCAGACTATCCGCCGAGGCGTCCATGCATCTCGCCGAACTCAAGGCCAAATCTCCCGCCGACCTGCTCAGCTACGCCGAATCGCTGCAGATCGAGAACGCATCGTCACTGCGCAAGCAGGACATGATGTTCGCGATCCTGAAGAACCTGGCCGAGAACGACCAGGCGATCCATGGTGAAGGCACGCTCGAAATCCTGCCCGACGGCTTCGGCTTCTTGCGCAGTCCGGAAGCCAACTACCTTCCGGGGCCTGACGATATCTACGTCAGTCCAAGCCAGGTGCGGCGCTTCAGCCTGCGTACCGGCGATTCGGTCGAGGGCCAGATCCGTGCGCCGAAGGATGGCGAGCGCTACTTCGCCCTGCTGAAGCTCAACACCATCAATTTCGAGCCGCCCGACGCGGTGCGCCACCGCATCAACTTCGACAACCTGACGCCGCTGTATCCCGATGAGCGGCTGAAGATGGAGGTCGAAAACTTCCAGTCGGTGGCGAAGGGTCCGTCCAAGGACTACACGCCGCGGGTGATCGACCTGATCGCGCCGATTGGAAAAGGCCAGCGGGCGCTGATCGTGTCGCCGCCGCGTACCGGCAAGACGGTGATGCTGCAGAACATCGCCACCGCAATCGCCGCCAACCATCCGGAAGTCTTCCTGATCGTGCTGCTGATCGACGAGCGGCCCGAGGAAGTCACCGACATGGCGCGTTCGGTGAAAGGCGAGGTGATCAGTTCGACCTTCGACGAACCGGCCACACGCCACGTGCAGGTGACCGAGATGGTGCTGGAGAAGGCCAAGCGCCTGGTCGAGCACAAGCGCGACGTGGTGATCCTGCTGGATTCAATCACCCGCCTGGCGCGCGCCTATAACACTGTTGTGCCCAGCTCCGGCAAGGTGCTCACCGGTGGCGTGGACGCGAACGCACTGCAACGGCCGAAGCGCTTCTTCGGCGCGGCGCGCAACATCGAGGAGGGCGGCTCGCTGACCATCATCGCCACCGCGCTGATCGATACCGGTAGCCGCATGGACGAGGTGATCTTCGAGGAGTTCAAGGGCACCGGCAATTCGGAAATCATCCTTGATCGCAAGCTGTCCGACAAGCGCACCTTCCCGGCGATCGACATCACCAAGTCGGGCACGCGCAAGGAAGAGCTGCTGGTCGAGAAGAGTACGCTGTCGAAGATGTGGGTGCTGCGGCGCATCCTGAACCCGATGGGGACGGTCGATGCGATGGAGTTCCTGCTGGACAAGCTGAAATACAGCAAGACCAACAACGACTTCTTCGATGCGATGAATACTTAGTTTTTTTTGAAAAAAAGAACCAAAAAACTTTCGATCATTTGGCCCAGGCGCCCCGCTCAGGCGCCTGGGCCAAATGGACCAGAAGTGCTTTACTTCGCCACCCCGCGCATCGACGCCGGCTGACCGGGCAACGCCAGCGTTCCCGCCGGCACCAGCCTGTCGCCGGCGATGCGGAAGATCTGCACGTTCTTGTCGATGAAATTGCCGATGTAGACGTATTGGCTGTTCGGACTGAACGCCAGTCCCTCAGGCAGCGCGCCAATCGGCGCGGTGCTGATCACGGTCAGCGAGCCGTCACCCCCCATCGCCATCAGCGCCGCATAGCCTTCCTTGTTGTACTCCCATGCGTCCGGCTTCGCGCCGGAACCGTCGATCACCGGCGTCACTGCCCATTTCCCGTCGGGCGATATGGCGAAACCTTCGGTCCCGTTGCCGGGCGCCACGATGGCAACCACATGCGGGTGCGCGCCTTCGGTGTCGATCGTCACCTCGGCATCCGCGTTGATCCCGTGGGCGCCGGTGTTCGACGCGACGACATATTTGCCGTCCGGCGTGACGTCGATGTTGTAGGGGTTGAACGCCACTGGGATGTCGAGCGTCTTGTCGTACGTTACCGTCTGTCCGTCGATATTCAGCACGCCGACCTTGTTCACCAGGTTCATCGTAGCGAAGGCGCGCTTGCCGTCCGGGGTGATGGCAACGGCGGACACCTCGTTGTCCATCGGCACCTCTCCGACGACCTTTACCGACATGCCGTCGATCGCCAGCACCGAGACGCTCTTGCCTGTGCGGTTGCCGACCAGCGCCAGGTCGCCCTTGTGCGAGATCATCAGTCCCGAGGGCATCTTGCCGACAGTGAGCGTGTCGATCAGCTTCGGCGGGTTGGCGGTCAGGTCGATGACATAGAGCTTGTCATCCGGCACCGACTTCCAGGTGGTGCCGTCCTGCACATGCACCACCGAATTGGCCACCAGGCCGAGCTTGCCGTCCGGTGTGATCTGCAGGTTGGTCGGCGGGCCGAGCAGCGAGTTGGACAACGGCAGGCTGGCGCGGATTTTCGGATGCGCCGCGTCGGACACATCCATCACCAGCACCGCGTCCTTGCCGGGCGGGCCATTGGCGGATCCGTTGGGGCCGTTGGTGATCTTATTATCCAGCCCGATCAGGACATCGTTGGTGCCGGCCCAGGCGGGCCTGGTCATCAGCAGACCGGCGGATGCAATGCACGCGGCGAGCAGGGTGATGCGGACTATCATGCTTGCGTTTCCTCATGTTGGGCCCGTCCTGCGCGGGCGTTGTCAGGCGTGGCTGTTTTGACCGGGAGTCCCCGTCCGGTCGTGCCTACACGCGTTGGCCTCCGTCGATGTGGATCTCCGAGCCCGAAATGTAGCCTGCGCGGTTCGAGCACAGGAACAGCAGCAGGTCGGCCACGTCGCGCGGCTTGCCCAGCCGGTGCAGCGGAATGTCGCGCTCGACGATGGCGTCGGTTCCCGGCGACAGGATGCCGGTATCGATCTCGCCCGGCGACACTGCGTTCACCCGGACGCCGGCGCGCCCTAGATCTGCCGCCAGCTCGCGGGTCAGCGCCCAGAGCGCCGCCTTCGACGCGGCATAGGCCGCCGAAGCGAACGGGTGGACCCGCGATCCGACGATCGAGGTCATGTTGACCACGGTGCCCTGCGCCGCCTCCAGTGGGGCGCGCACGCCCTGCACCAGGGCAACGCACGAGAAGAAGTTGACGTTGAAGATGTGCAGCCAGTCGGCATGGGCCAGCTCGAGCGCCCGGATCTTGCCGCCGTCGGGCCGCTTCGGCGAGATCGCCGCGTTGTTGACCAACGCGTCCAGCCCCTCGCCGATGATGTCGCGCAGCCGCGGCATTTCCGCCTGCACACGGGCGATATCGGCTAGGTCGAGCTGGACATGGTTCTTTGCCCCGCCCTCCCAGGGGCAGCGCGGATCGAACGGATGGCGCGACAGCGTCAGCACGCGCCAGCCTGCATCGCTGAACGCCTTCACCGTGGCGTGGCCGATGCCGCGGCTCGCCCCGGTCAGCAGAAGAACGCGCTGTCTTTCGGCCATATGGATCTCCCGCGCGGAGTGTTCCTGATCGGTCACGCCGCGGCAAGCGTTGGTGAGGCTTGCGCCCAACGATTGCCAAACATGCAGATATCTTTATATAGCCGCGCGATCAGCAGGAGCGAGCGGTTATGGCGGCGACCCAGGACTACAAGGTGAAGGACATTTCCCTGGCCGAATGGGGCCGCAAGGAAATCGCCATGGCCGAGGATGAGATGCCCGGCCTGATGGCGACGCGCGAGGAATACGGCGCATCCAAGCCGCTGAAGGGCGCGCGGATCGCGGGCTGCCTCCACATGACCATCCAGACCGCGGTGCTGATCGAAACGCTGCAGGCACTGGGCGCCACCGTGCGTTGGTCGTCGTGCAACATCTTCTCGACCCAGGACCATGCCGCCGCGGCGATTGCCGCCGCCGGCGTGCCGGTGTTCGCCTGGAAGGGCCTGGCCGAGGAAGAGTTCTGGTGGTGCATCGAACAGACGGTACGCGGTCCGGATGGCTGGACCCCGAACATGATCCTGGACGACGGCGGCGACCTGACCTTGCTGATGCATCAGAAATATCCCGACATGCTGAAGGACGTGCGCGGCGTGTCCGAGGAAACCACCACCGGCGTGCATCGCCTGCGCGACATGGCACGTGACGGCAAGCTGCTGACGCCGGCGATCAACGTGAACGACAGCGTGACCAAGTCGAAGTTCGACAACCTGTATGGCTGCCGCGAGTCGCTGGTGGACGGCATTCGCCGCGGCACCGACGTGATGATGGCCGGCAAGGTGGCGGTGGTGAACGGCTTCGGCGATGTCGGCAAGGGCTCGGCTGCGTCGCTGCGCAATGCCGGCTGCCGCGTGATGGTGACCGAGATCGATCCGATCTGCGCCTTGCAGGCGGCGATGGAGGGCTATCAGGTCATCACGATGAACGACGCCGCGCCGATCGGCGACATCTTCGTCACCGCCACCGGCAATGTCGACGTCATCACCCTGGACCACATGCGCGCGATGAAGCATCGGGCCATCGTCTGCAACATCGGTCACTTCGATTCGGAGATCCAGATCGAGGCGCTGCGCAACTACAAGTGGGAGAACGTCAAGCCGCAGGTCGACGAGGTGGTATTTCCCGATGGCAAGCGGCTGATCGTGCTCAGCGAAGGGCGCCTGGTGAATCTCGGCAACGCCACCGGGCACCCCAGCTTCGTGATGAGCGCCAGTTTCACCAACCAGGTGCTGGCGCAGATCGAACTGTTCAACGCACCGGCCGGCAAATACCAGCGACAGGTCTATACTCTGCCGAAGTCGCTCGACGAGAAGGTGGCGGCGCTGCATCTGGCAAAGGTCGGCGCGACGCTGACCAAGCTGTCACCGCAGCAAGCCGAGTACATCGGCGTTTCACCGGCCGGTCCGTTCAAGCACGATCTGTACCGCTACTAGCGCCACGACGCCCCTGTCATTGCGAGGAGCGAAGCGACGCGGCAATCCCCTGCCAGTACCTGCGCAGGCAGAGAATCACCGTGTCGCTTGTGCCGCGTTGCAATGCTGCATAGCATCCGCGTGAGCGGGCAAATGGCACGGTAACAGCCGGCTGTGATTTTGCGCCGGGGGCACTGGGAAAGAAGGCGAACAGAATGAACGAGCGGGAACTTCGTAGCGTTATCGAGGACGTGCGGCAGGGCAGGCTCTCGCGCCGCGGGTTTACCAGGATGATGGTCGGGTTGGGCCTCACCGCCCCCCTGGCGGCGCAGATGCTCGCGTATTCCGGTGTTGCAGTGGCTGCGGAGCAATCGGCCTACAAGCCGACCAAACGTGGTGGCGGCGGAGCATTGAAGGTGCTCTGGTGGCAGGCGCCGACCCTGCTCAATCCGCATTTCGCCGTGGGTACCAAAGACCAGGACGCCTCGCGCATCTTCTATGAGCCGCTGGCCGGCTGGGATCCCGACGGCAACCTCACGCCAGTGCTCGCCGCGGCAGTCCCCACCGTCGAGAACGGCGGCCTGGCCGAGGATGGAACGTCGGTCATATGGAAGCTCAAGCAGGGCGTGACATGGCATGACGGCCAGCAGTTCACCGCCGATGACTGCGTGTTCAACTGGGAATATGCCGCCGACCCCGCAACCGCTGCGACCACGATCGGCAGCTACAAGGACATCAAGGTGGTCAAGGTCGACGACCACACGATCCGCATCGAGTTCGCCAAGCCGACGCCGTTCTGGGCAGATGCCTTCGTGGGTGTCGTCGGCATGATCATCCCGAAGCATCTGTTCGAGGCCTACAAGGGCGACAAGTCACGCAACGCGCCGACCAACCTGACGCCCGTCGGCACCGGCCCTTACATGTTCGCGGATTTCAAGCCGGGCGACTCGGTGCGGGGCAAGATCAACCCGAACTACCACATGCCCAGCCGGCCGTATTTCGACACCATCGAGATGAAGGGTGGCGGCGACGCGGTGTCGGCCGCGCGCGCGGTGCTCCAGACCGGCGAATACGACTTCGCCTGGAACATGCAGGTCGAGGACGAAATCCTCAAGCGCCTGGAAGAGAGCGGCAAGGGCCGTGTGGTGATCGTTCCGAGCGGCAACATCGAGCATATCGAACTCAACAACACCGATCCCAACAAGGAGGTTGACGGCGAGCGCTCGAGCATCAAGACGAAGCATCCGTTCCTCACCGACCCCGCGGTGCGCAATGCGCTCAACCTGCTCGTCGACAAGGCGTCGGTGCACAAATACATTTACGGCCGCACCGGCGTCGATACCGCCAACTTCATCAACGCGCCGGAAAAATTCGTCTCGCACAACACGCACTACGAGTTCGACGTCGACAAGGCGATCAAGCTGCTGGACGATGGTGGCTGGAAGCCGGGCTCCGACGGCGTGCGCGAAAAGGACGGCGTGAAGCTGCACGCGCTCTATCAGACCTCGATCAACGCGCCGCGCCAGAAGAACCAGGAGATCGTCAAGCAGGCCTGCCAGAAGGCCGGCATCTCGATCGAGATCAAGTCGGTCACCGCCTCGGTGTTCTTCTCCTCGGACGTTGCCAACCCCGATACCTACGCGCACTTCTACAGCGATCTCCAGATGTTTACGACAACCATGACCCAGCCGGATCCCGGCGTGTTCATGCGGCAGTTCCTGTCCACCGAGGTCGCCAGCAAGGCCAATAAATGGCAGGGCCGCAACATCACGCGCTGGCAGAATGCCGACTATGACAAGCTGCACGACGATAGCGACCACGAGCTCAACCCGGTCAAGCGCGCGGCGCTGTTCATTGCCATGAACGATCTGCTGATCAAGAACGTCGTGATCATCCCGGTGGTCACTCGTCCTTCGGTGTCGGCGGTCGGCAAGACCCTGCATGCGCCGCTCAGCGGCTGGGACAGCAATCTCTTCGCTTTGCAGGACTGGTACCGCGATGCCTGATGGCTGCCGCGAGGCAGCAATGTCCGCCGTATGCATTCCGGTTCTCCCCCAGCGGCGGGCGGAGATCTGTGCTCGCGCCCGCCGTAAGGATGCGGGCGCGTGAGCCGCTACCTCATCCGGCGACTGCTCATCACCATCCCGAGCCTGTTGGGGATCAGCGTTGTGCTGTTCACCATCCTGGCGCTCGCGCCAGGCGATCCATTCTCGGAGCTCGCCACCAACCCCGCCATCCCACCGCAGGTCCAGGCCGCGCTGCGTGCCAAGTTCGGCCTCGATGATCCGATCCCGGTACGCTACCTGCATTGGCTTAACGCCATGATGCATGGCGACTGGGGCTTCTCGTTTGCCAGCCGGGTCGACGTTACGACACTGATCATGCAGCGCCTGCCGGTAACTCTCGCGGTGATCGGCGCATCGCAGATGCTGGCGCTGCTGGTCGCGCTGCCTGTCGGTGTCTATGCCGCGACCCGGCCCTATTCGATCTTCGACCAGATCGCCAGCACGTTCGCCCTGATCGGCTTTTCGTTGCCCACCTTCTTCACCGGCATCGTGCTCATCCTGTTGTTCAGCATCGAGCTCAACTGGCTGCCGTTCGTGTTCCGCGCGGACCTGGCATCGACGGGCTTCGCCTGGTGGTGGGAGGAAATCAGGCAGTCGATCATGCCGGTCGTGGTACTCGGCCTGTTCCAAGGTGCCACCTGGACGCGCTTCGTGCGCTCTGCCGTGCTCGACGTGATCCGCCTCGACTATGTTACCACCGCGCGCTCGAAAGGGCTGCCGGAGAGCGGCGTCGTGCTCAAGCACATCGTGCGCAACGCACTGATCCCGGTGGTGACGCTGATCGCGCTGCAGATGCCGATTGTGTTCGGCGGCGCCATCGTGACCGAGCAGATCTTCCGGGTTCCCGGCATTGGATCGCTGCTGATCAGTGCGATCCAGGCCAACGACACACCGGTGATCATGGCTGTGACGTTCGTGTTCGCCTGCCTCGTCATCCTGTTCAACCTGATCGCGGATCTGTTGTATGGCTGGCTCGACCCCCGCATCTCCTACCATTGACGCCAGGACCGGCCTCGCCGTGGCAAGGGCGAGGGCTCGGCACGTCACGCCCTGGAACGAGGCCTGGCGACGCTTCCGCCGTCATCGTCTGGCGGTCGCGGGTGCCGTCGTCCTGCTGGCGATGATCCTCGCGGTTGCGTTCGGTCCGCTGGTGTGGCGCGTGCAGATCAACGACATCGACTTCGCGGCGCAATTGCAGGGACCGAGCTGGGCGCATCCGCTGGGCACCGACGACCTCGGTCAGGACCTGCTTGCGCGCATGCTGTACGGCGGCCGCATCTCGCTCGCGGTCGGCTTGGCCGCGATGTCGGTTTCCGTCGTGGTCGGCACCATCGTCGGTTCGCTCGCCGGCATATCGCGCGGCAGCGTCGATGGCGCGCTGGTCTGGCTGATCGACCTGTTCCTGTCGTTGCCGCAGCTTCCGGTGCTGTTGCTGCTGATCTACCTGTTCCGCGATCCGCTGTCGGTGCTGATCGGTCCGCAGCTTGGCATCTTCGTCCTCATCGTCGCGGGAATCGGCGCGTTTCGCTGGATGACGGTGGCGCGGCTGGTGCGGGCGCAGTTCTTCGCGCTGCGCGAGAAGGAGTTTGTGGAGGCAGCACGAGCGCTCGGCGCCTCGACGTTCCGCCTGGTGGTGCGCCACATCCTGCCGAACGCACTCGGCCCGGTCATCGTCGCCGGCACGATCGACGTTGCGGCGGCGATCATCGCCGAATCAACGCTGTCGTTCCTTGGGCTCGGCTTTCCGCCGGACATCCCGACCTGGGGCCGCATCCTGTTCGATGCGAAGGATCAGCTCGATGTCGCGCCCCACTGGGCATTGTTCGCTGGCGGCGCGATATTCCTTGCTGTGCTCGCCATCAATTTCATCGGCGATGGGCTGCGCGATGCGCTGGATCCGCGCCGCATCATGTGACGGCACCTGCGTGGCATGCGCCACCTTCCGTAACCATGCCGAGTACCAGCCTGTCTGCACAGAGGTGGTGGCGGGTTGTCCGAACCGTTTTCCTTGCTGCCCGGCATCTGACCATCGGGTTTTTGGTGAGCATCAATCATGTCCCGATAGACCGCGTGGGAGCGAAAGCGGCCGGGCGTTCTGTGCCTCATCCAGGATGCAAGACGTGAGGCAGTCCGCCCGACAACCCGTCGAAACCCCGGTGCAAAACTATCAGAACGCGACGCTCAGGCCGAGTTCGCCGCCATAACTGACCACCTGCGGGTTGACGACAAACGCCGAAAACGCGCCGCGCAGCATCACCAGCTGGCTGAGTCTGTAGGATGTCCCGACGAATACCGTGGCCCAGTCGGAAGCAACCGGTGCGGCGGCGGCGGTGTACGACGGCGCGGCAATCGACGTGAGCGAGGCCGTCACCGTACGGTTCTTGCCCGCCCACTCGTGGTTCCAATCCATTTCCACGAACGGCTGCCATGCGCCTGCATCCACGGCGGCGCGCCAGCCCAACTGGCTGACTGCCGAATTCAGCGTCTGGCTGCCGAACGACAGGGCGCTGAAGCCGCTGCTGCCGGTCTCGGTGAAGCCATCGATGTGGGCCTGTTGCAGCACCACGCCCACCACCGGGCCGGTAGTGACCGGTCCGATGTGCCAATCGCCGCCACCGCGCAACGCCAGTGCCAGCGAGTTTCCGTTGGTGTTGCCGCTGTCCTGGTCGGTAAAGATACCGATGGGCACCTGCCGCGCGACGTTGTTTTGCAACAGGCCATAGCTGGCCACGGCGTTGCCCCAAACCGGCCCCGCCCGGTACGCCGCGTAGAGGCTCACCGCCTCGCCCACCTGGGAGAAGCTGCCGCCGGTGGAGAAATGCTGCGTCTGGCCGCCCGCGGTAACCGCCGCGCCGACGATGACGCCGGCCGGCGTCAGATAATCCGCGCCCACCGTGCCGCCAAACGGCGTGCCGGAAATGTTGGGGAAGTTCGGCGCGTTCTTGATGCCCAGAGCGCTGGCCCCGGCACTCACCCAGACATCGATGCCGTTCGGGCCGCGATGTTGTCCGGACAGATCGATCTGCCCCTGGATGGTGGCGGCGCGCGCCAGGCCACCCTGCACGGCGGTTTCCGCCAGCAGCGAAATCTCGCTCGGCGCGGTGAGCAGGCTGTAGATGTAGTCCGACTCGATGGTCTGTCCGGCGGTCGACAGATGATTAGGGTCGCCCCACAGATAGGTTTGCTCGGCGTTGGGCGTGACGAGCTGGGCGGGAGCGCAGACCAGGCCCGTGGTGTTGCCGCATGCCGGACTGGATGCCAGTACGGTGGCGGGCGTGAAGCCGAACTTCGTCGGATTCTGCGACGCATATTTCAACAGCCCTTCGACGTCGGCCGGGACGAAATTCACGCCAGCCGCACCGAGGCCGGACCAGACCTCCGCGCTGTAGGTCGCCGCCTCGTTGACAACGATGGTGTTGGCCGCGCTCACCGTCCCGTCCGCCTGGACGAGCTTCGCGAAGGCATAGACGTTGAGCACCACAATGGTGCGTGCGCCGGCGGCCTGCAGGCTCACGATGCTGCTGGTCAGGCTGCTCGCCAGATTCGCAAGATAGGGTAGTGGCGCCACGCTGCCGCCCTGGATCTGCAACCAGATCAGATCGTTGCCGCCGTAACTGATCATGTAGAGAGCGTCGGGATTGGCGACGTTGTTGACCGACGCGAGGTAGTCGTAAATCTGCGTAACGATGGGCACGTTGTTGTACAGCCCGTGCAGATAGCCGTCGGCTCCGGTGGTGGGCACTGTCTGGGCGGAACCGTTGGCGTAGTTTGTCCCACCACCACCACCACCAACGATGAACGGCATCGCACTCAGGCCGAATCTCGCCGCAAGCTGGACCGTGTCCACCACTCCAGGTCCCAGAAACGCGCCACTGCCACCGGCCGCGACGGTCGCCTGGATGGCCAAATCGATCGCGTTGCTCGGCGCGCCGGGGGGCAGACCGGGGGAGCCGCCCGTCGGGTTATAGCGGAAGTATCCGCTGTCCATGGTGCTGTCGCCGAAGCCGATGAACTGGTTGAGCCCGGCGGCGCTGGCCGTGCCTGCGGTGGCCGAGATGGCAAGCGCGAGGCAGGCGGATCGCACAAGCCCCGGCGCACAGGCCGCATGAATGCGTCGCGAAGCAGCATTGTTCGGGCACGGCGTCGAGCATCTCCGCACCAGCGGACGCCCTCGCGATTTGCGTGCCAACGTCTCCATGTCTGGTCATTGGCTGAAAGCCATGAACAGTCTGTTAATCCGGCCCGGACGCCCACGGTATGGCTGCCGCCCGGCCTGGCAGTACCGCCAGGCGTGTTACTTTTATGCATTGAGCCATCGTCAGGTGTTGCCGTAGCCGGCCGCTCCGTGCACAAACGTTGGATGCTCGCCAGCGGCGCAGAGTGCGTCTTGAATAAACCGCCAGCCAGCCCTTTCATTGCCAACTCAGCGTCCTGGTGCCTCCTTGGTTAAACCATCCTGCGATAGATCGAATGGACGGATCACACGTCATGAGTGAGCCGCTGCTGGCGATCCGCGGGCTCAAGACGCACTTCAAGACCGACGATGGGATGGTACGCGCGGTCGACGGCGTAGATCTGACCATCGAACGCGGCGAAACGCTGGGCGTCGTTGGCGAATCCGGCTGCGGCAAGACGGTTACCGCGATGACCGTTCTGAAGCTGATCCAGATGCCGCCTGGCCGCATCGTCGAAGGCAGCGTGCTATGGCAGGGTCGCGACCTTGTTCCGCTCAACGCGGAAGCCATGCGCCAGATTCGCAGCAAGGAAATCGCGATCATCTTCCAGGAGCCGATGACCTCGCTGAACCCGGTCTACACGGTGGGCCAGCAGATCGCCGAGACCATCCGGCAGCACGAGGGCATGACGCGACGTGAAGCAATGGACCGTGCCGTCGAGATGCTCCGCCTGGTGCACATCCCGACACCAGAGCGCCGGGTGCACGACTATCCGCATCAGTTCTCCGGCGGCATGCGCCAGCGGGTGATGATCGCGATGGCACTGTCGTGCGATCCGAAGCTGCTGATCGCGGACGAACCGACCACGGCGCTCGACGTCACCATCCAGGCGCAGATCCTCGATCTGCTGAACGAGATGAAGTCGCGACTGGGCATGGCGATCATGCTGATCACGCATGCGATGGGCGTGGTCGCCGAAACCGCGCAGCGGGTGGTGGTGATGTATGCCGGCCGCGTGGTCGAGGAGTCATCGGTGGAGCGGCTGTTCGCCAACCCGCTGCATCCCTATACCCAGGGCCTGATTCGCTCGATCCCGCGGATCGACCGGAATGTCGGCAAGCGGGCGCGACTGGAGGCGATCGCGGGTATGGTGCCGAGCCTGATCGATCCACCGCCGGGTTGCCGCTTCGCGCCGCGCTGCAGATTTGCGCAGCCCGCCTGCACCGCAGCCGTGCCGGAGCTGCGGACGGTCGAGGCGGGCCACAAGGTCGCCTGCATCCTGTATTGATGGGGAGTTGTCGCGTGATTGGTCGCACACTGTCATTGCGAAGAGCGCAGCGACGCGGCAATCTCCGGCGGCCTTATGCGCCCCCGCTTTGTCGGCGCTTGCCGCGTCGCTGCGCTCCTCGCGATGACAGTGGCGCATGGCGCCGCGCGATGACCGAGCCGCTGCTGCGCGTCACGGAGTTGGTAAAGAACTTCGCCGTGAAGGGCGGCGTGCTGGGCCGCGTGGTCGACGAGGTGCATGCGGTCGATCACGTCAGCTTCGAAATCGCGGCCGGCGAAACGCTGGGCCTGGTCGGTGAATTGGGTTGCGGCAAGTCCACCACCGGACGCTGCATCCTGCGGCTGATCGAGCCGACCTCGGGCGAAGTCTGGTTCTCTGGCCGCAACGTCACCGCACTCAATCACTCGGCACTGGTCGCCCTGCGCCGCGACATCCAGATCATCTTCCAGGACCCTTACGCGTCGCTCAACCCCCGCATGACCGTCGGGTCGATCATTGGCGAGGCGCTGATCATCCATGGCCTGGCCAAGAGCCGCCGCGCGTTCGAGGACCGCGTGGCCGAACTGCTGGACACCGTCGGACTGAACCCTGACCACATGCGGCGCTATCCGCACGAGTTCTCCGGCGGCCAACGCCAGCGTATCGGTATCGCGCGCGCCCTCGCGGTATCGCCCAAGTTGATCGTGTGCGACGAACCGGTATCGGCGCTCGACGTGTCGATCCAGGCGCAGGTGATCAACCTGCTGGAGGACCTGCAGGACCAGTTCGGCCTCACCTACCTGTTCATCGCGCACGATCTGTCGGTGGTGGAGCACATCAGCACGCGCGTCGCGGTGATGTATCTCGGCCGCATCGTCGAGATCGCCGCGGCCCCCGACCTCTACGCCGCACCGCTGCACCCTTACACCGAGGCGCTGCTGTCGGCGGTGCCGATCCCGGACCCCACCGCGAAGCGCCAGCGCATCCATCTGCAAGGCGACGTGCCGAACCCGATCCGCCCGCCGTCCGGCTGCCACTTCCATACGCGCTGCCCGATCCGCAAATTGCCGCTTTGCAGCACCGAGAAGCCGCCATTGCGGCAGACCCGCGACGGCCATTGGGTGGCCTGTCATCTGCGCGGGTGACGTGTTGTCGGAAATGTGACTATTGCGCCCTTGGCCCGGTGCGTCCTGTCGGCTTCGTAATGTAGCGGCATGGGTGGGGATAGGCGGCATGGTGCATCCTGTCCGGGTCCTGCCGCTGGGAGGCGCAGGATGATGGCCGGTGCGATCGGGACGCGGCGCTGCTCCCCTGGCGGCACAGCAATCGATCGCACCGGTTTTCTTCATTGCGCCCTGGCCACGGTACGGTGGGTAATCGATCAGTTGGGTCACCTATTCGTTATGCGACATGACTCCGTCGGGTGTGACACGCTCCGGTGGATGACCGTCGGTGGGTCGGGCGGCGGTTATCGCTCAGGTTTATGAAAGGTCTGAATATGATGACAAATGAAGTCAGCGATGGTCTGGCCGGCATCCTGCGCACCGCGATTGTGGAGCTGGTGCGGCGCGATGGTCCCGATTTGTCCGCTCGGCAACTGGGAGTTTTCCTGACGTGCTATTTGGAGACTGAGGCTCAGACGGTGCGTGGGCTGGCAGCGAAGCTCGGCGTGTCCAAGCCGGCGATCACGCGCGCGCTCGATCGTCTGTCCGAATTCGACCTGGTCCGCCGCAAGACCGATCCGCTGGACCGGCGCAGCGTACTGGTGCAGCGGACGGCCACCGGCATGGCTTTCCTGCGTGAGCTGAGAACGATTCTTCGTGATGCCGCCACGGCAAACCGGATCAGCGCGGAGCCGGCGCCGGCGTCGCGGCAGCGCACTGGCAACGAAGCCCGCGCCACCCACTGATCTGGCGGCACTGATTGCCGGGTCCTGATGGCGGGGCTATCAGGGGGACCGCCACCGGGGACCCGACCGATGCATGATCCTGCGCGCCCTGCGCCGTGGACTTCGGTCCGCCGTGTCGGCAACAAGGCCGCCTTCTATCGTGATCTGGCCACTGAGGTCGACGCCCTGCTGACCGGCGAAGCGGATCCGGTCGCCAATGCCGCCAACGCTGCTTCGGCGATCTATCACACTTTGCCCGATCTGAACTGGGCCGGCTTCTATTTCCTTCGCGATTCGCAATTGGTGCTGGGGCCGTTCCAGGGACGGCCAGCCTGCGTGCGTATCCCGCTCGGCCGTGGTGTCTGCGGCACCGCGGCGGCGCAGCGGCGGTCGGTGCTGGTGCCGGATGTCGAGGCTTTCCCCGGTCATATCGCATGCGACATGGCGTCGCGCTCCGAACTGGTGGTGCCGCTGATCGTCGGAGAATCGCTGCTCGGCGTGCTCGACCTGGACAGCCCGTTGGTAGGTCGCTTCGACGCGGCTGACCAGGCAGGCTGCGAGATGCTGGCGAGCGTGGTGACCCGGCATCTGGTTCGGTAGCCGCGTGACGGGTGTTGCTTCGCCCTCGCGCTACCGATGCCCGAAGATCGCGCTGCCGACACGCACCCACGTCGCGCCGCAGGCAATGGCGACCTCGAAATCCGCCGACATGCCCATCGACAGCACGCCCAGCCCGTGCCGCGCCGCCCGCTCTGCCAGCCACTCGAAGTGCGGCCGCGGATCCTCATCCAATGGCGGCACGCACATCAACCCCGCCAGCGCCGCACCGAACCGCGCCTTGCATGCATCGATGAAACCATCCGCGTCGTCGCGCGACACGCCGGACTTCTGCGGCTCGTTCCCGGTATTCACCTCGATCAGCAGCGTCGGCTGACGGCCGGCCTTCTCCGCCGCGGCGGCCATCGCATCGGCGAGTCGCGGCCGGTCCAGCGTCTCGATCACGTCGGCCAATTGCACCGCATCGCGCGCCTTGTTGGTCTGCAAGCCGCCGATGATGTGCAGCTGGAAGCGGTGTTCGGCGCGCAGCAGCGGAAACTTGGTCGCCGCTTCCTGCACGCGGTTCTCGCCGAATACCGTCTGCCCGGCGGCCAGTGCCGCACGCACCGCCTCGATCGGCTTGGTCTTTGACACCGCGACCAGCGTCACATCCGCCGGCTTGCGGCCGGCCTTGATCGCGGCATTGGCGATGCGCTCGCGCACGCGGCGCAGGTTGTCCGCGATGGTCGCGGCATCGGGTGGTGCAATGACGTCAGCCATGACGGCGAGGCTCCTCGCTCGCTGGCGCGGCGTCAAGCGCGGTGCCTCGACCAGCGCGTCGCGCACCCGGCCGATGACGCTGTCCCAGTCGCCGGCTGTGGGCTGACGGAACTGCCGCAGCGTCGGATACCACGGGCTGTCGTCGCGCTCGCGCAGCCAGCGCCAGCATGTGTCGAACCGGTTCAGCAGCCAGACCGGCTTGCCCATCGCGCCGGCCAGGTGGACCACCGCGGTGTCGACGCCGATGACCAGGTCGAGCGTCTCGATCAAGCGCCGCCGTATCGGCGAAATCCGCCAGTTCGTCCGTCCAGTCGTGCATCACGCCGTCAAGCGCGGTGCCCGACGGCCCCGCCGCGGCCCCGCCCTTTTGCAGCGAGACCAGCGTGACGCCCGGCACCTCGGCCAGCGGCGCCAGGCGCGACAGCGCGATGGAGCGCCTCTGGTCCATGCGCATGCGCTGCGGGTTGCCGGCCCAGACCAGACCCACGCGCAGACCGGCCAGGCCAGCCCGTCCGACGGCGCCAGCGTTCCACCAGTGCCGGGTCGGCCCGCAGATAGGGGATATCCGACGGGATGTCCGCCTCATGCGCCATGCCGAACATTCGTGGCAGGCTGAGCATTGGACATTGCAGATCGAACGGCGGCAGCGTGTCGCCGAGCCCGACCACCTGCGCAACGCCGGGAAGCTGCGACAGCAGCCGCACCAACGGGCGATGCACCTCCAGCACCACTCGCCCGCCTGCGGCCGCCATCGGCAGGTAGCGGCAGAACTGGATCATGTCGCCCATGCCCTGCTCGGCATGGATCAGCAGACTGCGACCCTCGCGAGGCTCGCCCTGCCAGCGCGGCTGCGCGAAGCTTCGCTGCGTCGCCGGTTCGGCGCGGAAGCGCCATTCCGCACTGCTCCCAGCCCTCGGCGAACCGCCCGGAGACCAGCAGCAGGTCGCCCAGATTGTAGTGTGCCGCGGCGTCGTTGGGATGCTGGCGCAGGATCTCGCGATACAGCGTTTCCGCCGCCTCCAGCCGGCCGAGGTCCTTCAGGATGCCGGCCAGATTCCCGGCGATCTGCGGATCGCCGGGCGCCCGGCGTGCCGCCGTGCCGAGCATCTCCGCCGCCTCCTCCAGCCGGTTCGCCTCGCGCAAGGCCAGCCCGAGGTCATTGTGCAGGTCGCGCAGATCGGGTTTCAGGCGCAGCGCCGTGGAATATGCGGCAATCGCCTCCTCCGGGCGGCCCAGGTCGCTCAGCACGTGTCCGAGCGTCTGCTGCGCCTCGGCGCTGTTGGGCTTGAACCGCAGCGCCTCGCGGCAAGCCCGCAGCGCGTCGTCCAGCCTGCCCAGGGCGAGCAGTGCGTTGGCGCGGTTGACGTGGTACATCGCGGCGGATGGCTTCACGGCAATGGCCTGGTCGATGCAAGCGACCGCCGCCTGCGGCTGGCCGGATTGCAGGGCCAGCACGCCGAGCATGTGCAGCGCATCGGCATGCGCCGGCGCCGCGGCGAGCACCTGGCGATACACCTGCTCGGCCTCTGCCAGCCGGCCGATGCCATGCAGGTGAACGCCGCGCTGAAAGTACTCCTGAATCGCGTATTTCCGCTTGCTCATGAGCCGTCACCCGCTGTCAGGTCCCGGTCAATATAGTACAGGCGGTGTCGTCGCGACGGTATTGCCGCTCAGCATTCGCCTCGCCCAACCGCCCCCGGCAGAACGAGCCGGAGCACCATGATGGATCCGCGCCTCATCGCCTGGGCACGCGCGGCTGCCGGCCGGCGCGGCCCGGGGCGGCGTCTGCCGAGGCTCTGGCTGTTCACCGACGCGCGGCGGCTGCCCGATCCCCGCCCCGCGGTGGCACGGCTGCCGATCGGCCTTGGCGGCGTGGTCCTGCGGCACGATGGCGAACCGGGACGCCTGGCGCTCGGGCGGGACCTGGCGCGCATCTGCCGGGCCCGGCGCCTTACCCTGGTGGTGGCCGGCGACGCCAGGCTGGCCGCGGCTCTCGGCGCCGGCCTGCACTTGCGCGGCGGACGATGGCCTGGGCCTGTGCGACCGCGGCGCGGGCTGGTGAGCAGCTCGGCCCATGGATCGGCGGAACTGCACCGGGCCCGCCGGGCCGGCGCCGATCTGGTCTTTCTGTCCCCGGTGTTCGCCACCGCCAGTCACTCCCGGCGCCCGCGCCCTGGGCGTGCTGCGCTGGAGCCGTCTGGCCCGCGAGCACGGGCTTGTCGATTGCCGCTCTCGGCGGCATCAATGGATCGAGCGTCCGGCGGCTGCCGCGGCGCCTCTGCCAGGCCGTTGGCGCCATCGGAGCCCTCGCTGCATGACCAGCGTGTCATAAGCGCCACAGTGTTTCGGAATTGCCATGTTAACCGTCCGCGCACCGTTGCGTGGTTGGGAAAGTTGGTCTCATACTCCGCTCCAGGTTCGGCTGCCCCCGCCCGTGGGCTCGGGATCGGGACACGGGGCGGGGCCTACAATGTCTGCCGGTCCTACCGGCGAACCGAGGAGGGAAATAATGCGCAGGCTCTTACTGGCAGGCGTGGCAACACTGGGAACGTCAGCGACGTTGGTCGGCGCGGCCTCCGCGCAAAGTGTACCGGTCAATGCGCCAACGCTGAACGATATGCAGGGCGCTGTGGTGACCCCGGAGAATTCCGGGTCGTATACCTACGGCGACAATAACTATATGTCGCGGCACGATGGCGAAAGGCCCGGTCGCCAATCCGACCCCGGGCACCATGGTCGTCCGCCTCGGCGTCCGCGTGTTCACCGACATCAGCGGCAGCTGGTCCAACCTGAACCAGGTCACCACGACTCGGCGTGACAACGAGAAGCTGTATCCGCAGCAGTTCGGCGAATACATGCGTATCTATCCAGGCGTGGACGCGATGGCCGCCAATGGCCTGCGCTATGGCGCCGCGGTCGAGTTGCGGCAGAACTTCGTCTCGCCGACTGCCACCACGGGCGCGAACGGCGGCACCGGCTATACCTCGACGCAGACCGTCTATGTTCGCCGCGCCTTCGCGTATTTGGCTGGCGATAGCTGGGGTATCGTCCGCTTCGGCGAAATGGACGGCCTGATCGGCACCTACGACAACGGCGGTCAGACGACTGGCGTGTTCCTGTCACCCACCGGCACGATCGTCGGCGGTGACCTCCAGTCCATGAACGTGGGCAACGCCTACATGACGCCGTTCTTCGCCGCACAGAGCGGCAACGAATACGGCAACACCAAGTTCGTCTACCTGTCGCCAGCCTGGCCGGCTTCGATTTCGGCTTCCAGTATGCGCCGAACCCGTTCAATGGCTACGCGATCGGCAACGGCGGGCTGCTGGCGTGTCGCGTGTAATAGCGCGCCGGGCGGCGTAGGCTGTCCAAACCTGGCTTCTACAGCAGTCAACGACGGTCGGCTGGAGCTTCGGCTCGCGTACCGAGAACCAGTACGCGGTTGGCGCTCGCTACCAGGGCGTGTTTGGGTGGCGCGAGCGTCCTCGCCTATGGCGTCTACATGGGCAGCGGCACCGTCCGACTATACCGGTCCCGAGCCGCCTGTGGCCGCGGCGACCGGCCCCGCCGGGCAACCATTACACCGGCAAGTTTAACGGGCTGAGCCTCGGCTCGATCGGCGTGAATGTCACGTTCGCCGGCTTCTCGGTGTTCGGCAACACGCTGTTCGGCCGTGTCAACGGCATTCTGGCGGCCACGCCGCAGGGTGGCGCGAACGCTGTAGGCTGGGTCACCGGCGTCAAATACGTCGTCGGTCCCTACAGCATCGGCGCGCTCTATGGCCAGTACAACTCGCAGGGTGCGCAGCAGTTGACCGGCGTGACGCAGCGGCGTGAGAACGTGTTCTACGCGGCCGGCACCTATGCGATCTCGCCCGGCCTGACGGCCTACCTCGACTACGTCTATGGCACCCGCTACCAGGGCGACTACAACTTCGCCACCGGCGCGGTCGGCGGCGGGCCTGCCTACAACAACGTGCACGTCCAGGGCGTCATGATCGGCACGTCGGTGAAGTGGTAATACCCTCTGACGATTGGCTTGACTGAACGAGCGGCGGGGCCAGTCCCCGCCGTTTTCTTTTCCACCGGTCTCAGGCGTCGCACGAACACTTGGCGACGCAGGCAAGACACGGTAAGCAGCCGCTGGATACCTCTCCTGATAGGCTTGCGATGCTGATGCGTCCGCTTCTGCTGCTTCTGCTGCCGGCTGCCATGGCGGCGTTGACCGCGTGTTCCGGCGGGGTCAAGCCCAATCCGACCGATCCGAGCTATATTTCGGATGCAGACAAACGGCATGCCGAGCATGCTCGGCGACAACGGGATCAGCTTCGGCACGGCGAAAAACCCGCCCCAGCGACGGCGGCGCGCTCGGCGTCAACGCCTATCTGTGGCGCGGCGCGCTTGACACGCTGAGCTTCATGCCGCTTGCCTCGGCGGACCCGTTCGGCGGCGTCATCATCACCGATTGGTACACGCCGCCCACATCGACCGGGGAGCGCTTCAAGGCGACCGCTTACATCCTCGGACGTGAACTGCGCAGCGATGGTGTCCGCGTCGCCATCTTCCGCCAGGTTCTGCAGGACGGCCATTGGGTGGACTCGTCGGTGAGCCCGGTGACCGTGGGTGAGATCGAGAACAAGGTGCTGTCCCGCGCGCGGCAACTGCGCGAGCAATCACAGGCCAGTAGTTGACGGGCCGATAGCCGGCGCGACACTTGCGCCACCACGCGATGATCACACATCGCGTGTAGCGGCAGGGAGACGCGCAATGACAGGACTCCGGACGCGCGCGGCGATCATGATCAGCACGGGTCTGGCCATCGCCGCCTGCCAACCCGCGTCGGTGCCCGATCAGAACCGGGCCGAGCTCGAAGGGCTGCATGCCGCGCGCGACTGCTGGGCGGACCTGCCGGTGTTCGGCCGCTTCCCCGGCGGGACGTGGAACGAGGTCATCTACATTCCGCCCAAAGGCATCATCGTCATGGGCAACGATGGCGGCTGGTGCTGGATCCAGACTGTGGCGCAGGTCGGTCAGCAAGTGATCACGCCGGAACTCGACGTCACGCAGCCGCCGGCACATGGCGCGGTGGTCGTCGGATCGGTTGCCGACAAGCTGCGCATCGCCTATCGGCCGGTGCCCGGCTATGTCGGACCCGACAGTTTCCACGTGCATTTGGGTGGCCCGACGCCGTGGGATATTCCGGTGCAGGTTACCGTCAGGCAGTGATGGCGGGTTGGTAATGCGCCAACGCCACTCTTGCGCACAGCGCACCAGCGGCGAATAAAGTCAGTATGAACGAGAGCGTGACAGTCGCGGTTGAAGCGCCGCGCTACGATTTCCGCGCGGCCGAGCCTCGCTGGCAGCAGGCCTGGGCCGAACGGGGCTGCTTCCGTGTCGCCGACGTGCCGACGGACGGCAAGCCAAAATACTACGTGCTGGAGATGTTCCCGTACCCGAGCGGGAAGATCCACATGGGGCACGTGCGCAACTACACGCTTGGCGATGTGGTGGCGCGCTACAAGCGGGCACGCGGATTCTCGGTGATGCATCCGATGGGCTGGGATGCCTTCGGCCTGCCGGCCGAGAACGCGGCGCGCGAACGCGGCATCCATCCGGCGAAATGGACCCGCGAGAACATCGCCACCATGCGCGCCGAACTCCAGCGCATGGGGCTGTCGCTGGAATGGGAACGCGAGTTCGCCACCTGCGATCCGGAATACTACGGCCAGCAGCAGAAGCTGTTCCTGGATTTCCTGCGCACCGGCCTGGTGGAGCGCAAGGAAAGCTGGGTCAACTGGGACCCGGTCGATGGCACCGTGCTGGCGAACGAGCAGGTAATCGACGGCCGCGGCTGGCGCTCCGGCGCGCTGGTCGAGAAGAAGCAGCTCAGCCAGTGGTTCTTCAAGATCACCGATTACGCCCCCGAACTGCTGGCGGCGCTGGACACATTGGATCGCTGGCCCGAGCGGGTGCGGCTGATGCAGGCGCGCTGGATCGGCCGTAGCGAGGGCGCGCGCGTACGTTTCCCCCTCTCCCGCGAAGCGGGGGAGGGTGGGGGTGGTGCTAACCTGGCTGCACCCCCTCCCGACCCCTCCCCCGCTTCGCGGGAGAGGGAGGTTGAAGTCTACACCACGCGACCGGACACGCTGTTCGGCATGTCGTTCCTCGCCCTGGCGCCGGAGCATCCGCTGGCAGCGGCGGTGGCGGCGCGCGATCCCAAGGCGGCTGAATTCATCGCCGAATGCCGCCGGTTGGGCACCAGCGAGGCCGCGATCGAGACAGCGGAAAAGCAGGGCTATGACACCGGCGCGCGGGTGAAGCACCCGTTTCTGGCGAACGCAACCTTCCCGGTATGGATCGCCAATTTCGTGCTGATGGAATATGGCACCGGCGCAATCTTCGGTTGTCCGGCGCATGATCAGCGGGATATCGAGTTCGCGCGCAAATACGGTCTGAGCGTGGTGCCGGTGGTGCTGCCGCCTGGTGCCGATCCGGCGACATTCAACGTCGGCAACGAGGCGTATGTCGGCCCGGGCACGCTGTTCAACTCGGACTTCCTGGACGGGCTGGATGTGGATGCGGCAAAGCGCGCCGCGATCGCCGAGTTGGAAAAACGCGGCGTCGGGCATGGCGAGGTGAACTGGCGGCTGCGCGACTGGGGGGTCAGCCGGCAGCGCTACTGGGGATGTCCGATCCCGGTGATCCATTGCGGCGCATGCGGCGTCGTACCGGTGCCGGACGACCAGTTGCCGGTGAAACTACCGGACGATGTGTCGTTCGACCGGCCTGGCAATCCGCTCGATCATCATCCCACGTGGAAGCATGTGGCGTGTCCCGCCTGCGGCGCGCCCGCCCGCCGCGAGACCGACACGTTCGATACCTTCGTCGACAGCTCGTGGTATTTCGCCCGCTTCTGCAGTCCACACGTCAACGTGCCGGTGACGCGGGATGCGGTGGGTCACTGGATGCCGGTCGATCAGTATATCGGCGGCATCGAGCATGCGATCCTGCACCTGCTGTATTCACGCTTCTTCACCCGCGCGATGAAGCAGACCGGGCATCTGGACGTCGAGGAGCCGTTCAGCGGGCTGTTCACCCAGGGCATGGTGACGCACGAGAGCTATCGCTCGGCGCCGGGCCCGAACGGCACCTGGCTGTATCCCGAGGAAGTCGCGAAACAGCCGGACGGCAGCGCCACGCATCGCACCACCGGCGAGCCGGTTGTGGTGGGGCGCGTCGAGGCGATGAGCAAGTCGAAGCGCAACACGGTCGATCCGGAGGCGATCATCGCGCGCTACGGTGCCGACACCGCGCGCTGGTTCATCCTGTCGGACAATCCGCCCGATCGCGACATGGAGTGGACCGAGGCCGGTGTGGCCGGCGCGTTTCGCTTCACCCAGAGAGTATTCCGCCTGGCGGAAGGCGTCGGCGCCGCGGATGCCCCGGGGCCCGCCAGGCCGGTCGACTTCTCCGATGCCGCACGTGCCTTGCGCCGCGTCACCCATCGCACCATCGCCGCGGTCAGCGAAGCATTGGACAGCTTCGCGTTCAATGTTGCCGTTGCGCGGTTGTATGAACTCGCCAACGCGATCGCCGAGGCGGAGCGTGCCAGCGGGGGGCCTGATCTGCTTTGGGCGCGCTGCGAGGCGGTGGAAATGCTGGCCCGTCTGAGTGCACCGATGATGCCGCATCTCGCTGAGGAGGTGTACGGCCGCCTCCGACCGAATGCCGCGCAACTGATCGCCGAGTTGCCATGGCCGGAAGCAGAGCCCGATCTGCTGACAGCGGACAGCGTGACGATCGCCGTGCAGGTGATGGGCAAGTTGCGGGGCACGATTTCGGTGGCTCCAGGGGTCGCGGCTCGAACAGCGATCCAGATGGCGCGGACCGAACCGAACGTCGCTCGCGCGCTGGAAGGCAAGCGGATCGTCAAGGAGATCTACGTGCCGAATCGCATCGTCAACTTCGTGATCGCGGGATGACGCTGCGCGTGCAGCGGCGTCGGATACTGGCGCTTGCTGGCGGCGCCACACTGTCGGGCTGCGGCTTCCAGCCGGTCTACATGCCCACGGCAACAGGCAGCGCCGGTGTGGCGCAGCGTGAACTGGCCGCGATCCACGTGGACCTGATCCCGGACCGGCCCGGGCAGGTCTTGCGTCAGGCGTTGCAGGATCGGCTGGAGCGAGGCGACGACAGTGCGGCGCGTCGCTATGATCTGATCGTCGGATTCGGCATCTCCGGTGAGGGAATTGCGGTCCAACCGGACAGTTCGGCGACGCGCATCCGCTTCATTGGCAGTGCCAACTGGCAACTGGTGGCGCAGGATCCGGGGCGGACACAGCTCAGCGCCGGTTACGCCAGGGCGGTCGACGCACTGAACATCATCAACGAGCAGTATTTCGCCGCGGACCTGGAGAACGAAGCCGTGCAAAAACGCCTGGCGGAGGCGCTGGCCGATCAGATCACCATTCAGCTCGCGGCGTATTTCCGCAAGCGGGCGACCACGAGCAGTTGATCCCGGCGTGAAACTCCAGCCGCAGCGCGTGGCGGCGTTCCTGAAGGATCCGGGGTCCTGCCGCGTTGTGTTGCTGCATGGCGAGGATCACGGGATGATCCGGGACCGTGCGGCGGCGCTGGTGCGCGCGGTCGCCGGCTCATTGGACGATCCGTTTCTGGTGGCGGAGCTGAGCCGGGATGATGTGGGGCGTCTGGCTGATGAAGCCGCGTCCCTGCCGCTGACCGGCGGCCGCCGTGTGGTGCGATTGCGCGAGGCGACCGATGCGGCGGTCGCCGCCGTGACGGCGGTGCTGGGAGGACCGGCTCCGGCGCTGGTCGTGCTGGAAGCGCCGGGGCTGCCGACGCGGTCGCGTCTGCGCACACTGGTCGAGGGCGCACCGGACGGTGCAGCGATTGCCTGCTACCACGAGGAAGGGCGGGCGCTGACCGATACCATCAACGCGGTGCTGCGGGAGGTTGGCGTCGGCATCGATGCCGACGCGTTGGCCTGGGTGTCGGCCCAGTTGGGTGCCGATCGGGTTTCCACCCGGCAGGAGGCGGAAAAGCTTGCCCTCTATGTCGGGCCAGGCGGCAGGGTGGATCTGGATGCGGCGATGGCGTGTGTCGGCGATCTGGCCGGGTTATCGCTGGAGGACGCGCTGTTTGCGGCGACCGCGGGCGATGTGGCGCTGGCGGATCGGGCCCTCGAGCTGGCTGTCGCCGAGGGTGCCGCGCCCGTGGCGATGCTGCGCATGGGGCTGCAGCATCTGCAGCGGTTGCATCGCGGCCGGCTGGCGATGGACGGCGGCCTGAGTGCGGCGGACGCGATGAAAACCATGCGCCCGCCGGTATTCTTCCGCCGGGTGGGCAGTTTTACCCGGGCGCTCGAGCTGTGGTCGTCGGCCGGGTTGGTGGCGGCGATGGCAGGGTTGGCCGATGCGGAACGGGCCTGCAAACGCACCGGTGCACCGGATCAGGTGCTGTCCCGCAGCGCGGTGCTGACCCTGGCGCGCCGGGCGTCGGCCGCGAGAGGGGCTCGGCGCGCTCGATAGTGCCCGCGTCGGAAACCTGCCGGACATTGATCCTTTCGACAACAGGGCGGTACAGTGCCTATACGATCAAGTAACAGTGACGAGTATGCTTTGCAGTTATTGCGATGGAACCAATATTTTCAGCAGACTGTCCAACTGATCAAGGTCGGTATAGTAAATCTGTATCATCCCTGACTTGCCGTCGAAGGTAACGCGCACCTTGAGGCCGAGCTGTTCGGCGAGCTGGCGCTCCAGCGCCATCGCGTCGGGACCGTGTCGCGGTTCGTAATTCGGGTCAGCGGGACGGTTACCGGTCTCGCGTGCCGCCATTGCCTCAGTCTGCCGGACGGATAGCTGTCTGGCGATGACCTCCCGCATCGCAGCTTCCGGCTCAGGATGGGCCAACAGGGCGCGGGCGTGGCCGGCGGAGATCTCCCCCTTTCGGACGGCCTCTTTCACGCTGCGAGGCAGGTTCAGCAGTCGGAGGATATTGGCGACGTGGCTGCGGGACTTGCCGACGGCCTGTCCCAGCGCTTCCTGCGTCAGACCGAACTGAGTCAGCAAGCGATCGTAGCCTTCGGCCTCGTCGATCGGGTTGAGATCCTGGCGCTGGAGGTTCTCGACCAGCGCGACGGCCGCGGCTTCGGTATCGGCCATGTCGCGGACCAGAGTCGGCACCTCGTGCAGGCCTGCGGTGCTGGCGGCGCGCCATCGCCGCTCGCCGGCTACGATCTGGAAGCGGCCGGGTGTCACGGGATGCGGTCTGACCAGGAGTGGCTGCAGGACCCCTTGAACGCGGATCGACTGGGCGAGTTCATCCAGCGCGGTCGGATCCATCGTGCTGCGCGGCTGAAACGGGTTTGGTTCCAACAGATCGAGCGGCACCCGTTGGACCGTCCCGGCCTGGGGCTGGGTCTGCACGGCCATGTCGCCGAGCAGGGCGGCGAGGCCACGCCCAAGCCGAGGGCTGGTTTCCTTCTTGCCGCTCATGGCGGGTGTCCGGGGGGTTCGGCGCCGTGGGGGACGTGACTGCGCTCGCGGCGAAGGAGTTCACCGGCCAGTCGGACGTAGGCCTGGGCGCCGGGCGAGCGGAAATCGTACAGCAGGACCGGTTTGCCGTGGCTCGGCGCTTCGGAGATGCGGATGTTGCGGGGTATCACCGTTTCATAGACCGTTGCTCCGAAGAACCCTCGGGCATCAGCGGCGACCAGGTCCGACAGGTTGTTCCGGCGATCGAACATGGTCAGTACGATCCCCTGCAAGCGGAGGCTCGGGTTCAGGCCGCGTTTCACCATCTCGATGGTGCGGATCAGTCCGCTGATGCCTTCCAGGGCATAAAACTCACATTGCAGCGGCACCAGCACGGCATCGGCGGCGACCAGGCCATTAAGGGTGAGCAGTCCCAGGCTCGGGGGGCAGTCGATCAGCACGAAGTTGAAGCGGTTGGCGCCGGCACGAAGCGGCTCGAGGGCAGTTCGCAGGCGGAACTCGCGACGATCCAGGCCGACCAGCTCGATTTCTGCGCCGGCAAGGTCGGCCTCTGCGGTGACCAGTGACAAGTTGGGGATGCATGTCGTCCGGGTTGCCTCGCTGAGCGGGAGATCATCGGTGATGAGGCGGTAACTACCGGTGGCCCTGTCGGTCCGGGAGATCCCCAGGCCGGTGGAGGCGTTGCCTTGGGGGTCGAGATCGACCAGCAGGACCTGTTCGCCGACGGCGGCAAGGGCGGTCGCGAGGTTGATCGCGGTCGTCGTCTTGCCGACGCCACCCTTTTGATTGGCGATCGCGAGGATGCGCGTTTTGGAACCGCTGGGCGGCGGATCGGCGAGCGCGGTGTCAGGCTGCGGGAGTGACACGGCTGAGATCGGTGATCCGGAGTATGTGGGCGCCGACGGCAGTTCGGCTGGGAATGGCCTCGGCGCCCATCTGCCACTGTGCGGCCGCCGCAGTCAATTCCGCCGCGGCGTGTGCTCCTTTCAGGAACAGGCATGTGCCGTGGGGCGCGAGCAGGGGTTCGGCGAGGGCCAGGAGCTTAGGCAATGGGGCGAGCGCGCGAGCCGTAATCAGGGGTGCCGGCGCGAGTCTTGCCGCTTCGACGCGTACTGCATGGACGTGGATTGGGGCGCCGGTGACCCGGCCCGCCTCTCGCAGAAAGGCGGCCTTTCGACGGTCGGCCTCTATGAGATCGAAAGAGACACGCGTGGCGATGGCGAGGATTAGCCCGGGGAAACCGGCCCCTGAACCCATGTCAATCGCCCGGCCGGGGAGCGGCTGCATCAGCGGGAGGAGCTGCAGCGAGTCGGCGATATGCCGTTTCCACAAATCTGGTTCATCCCCGGGCGATACCAGATTGACGGTATGGTTCCAGCGACGGAGCAGCGAGGCGAACAGTTCGAGCGCCTCGTATGTTTCACGTGAAACATCGTTCGATACCGAACTACGTTCCACGTGAAACGTCCCGTCGGGAAACCGGGGCGCTGCGATGCTTCCGTACGTGGGCTGCGATGGCGGCCAGGGCTGCCGGGGTCATGCCTTGGATCCGCGACGCCGCCCCCAAAGAGCCCGGCTGGGCCAGCTTAAGCTTGGCGGTCAATTCGGCTGACAACCCACCGATATCCTGGAAGGCAATCCCACCCAGGGCAACTGCCTCCTCGCGCTGAAAGCTGCGAATATCGGCCTGCTGACGTGGCAAATACCCCTCGTAGCGCACCTCGGTCTGGAGTTGGTTCAATGCGCGCGCGGGCGCGTCATGCAACCAGGGAAATGCCGCAACCAACGCCTCGAAGGCAATCTCCTGATGCCCGAGCAGTTCGAACAGGGATCGCCACCGGCCATCTGCACGCACTGCAATGCCGCGCCGCGCCAACGGTGCCGGGTGGCCTCCCTCTGCGAGCGCCCGCTGCCGCATCTGCGCCACTGCAGCCTGATGTCCCGCAAACGCCGCGGAGCGCGCATGTCCGACACAGCCCCAGGCCAGTCCCATTTCCGTCAGCCGGAGATCGGCGTTGTCGGCGCGAAGCGTCAGGCGGAATTCGGCGCGGGAGGTGAACATGCGATAGGGCTCGCTGACGCCCTGCGTTGTCAGGTCATCCACCAGCACGCCGATGTACGCTGCGGATCGATCGAGACCCACGGGAGCGGACCCGCCCGCCTGTCTGGCGGCATTGACTCCTGCGATGATGCCCTGGGCGGCGGCTTCCTCATACCCAGTGGTGCCGTTGATCTGGCCCGCGAGGAACAGGCCGGGTTGCTGTCGCACTTCAAGCGACGGCGCCAGCGCGCGGGGATCGACATAATCGTACTCGACCGCGTAGCCCGGCCGCGTCATGCGGGCGTGTTCCAGCCCCGGGATCGTCGCGAGGAACTCACGCTGGATTTCTTCCGGGAGGCTGGTGGAAATGCCGTTCGGATAGACGGTGTCGTCATCCAGGCCTTCCGGCTCGAGGAAGATGTTGTGACGATCACGCCCGGCAAACCGCACGATCTTGTCTTCGATCGACGGACAATAGCGCGGGCCCAACCCCTCGATCCGGCCGCCATAGACCGCCGACCGGTGCAGATTGGCGCGAATGATCGCGTGCGTTGCCGGCGTGGTCGCGGTAACCCGGCATTCCACCTGCGGGTTGCTGATCCGGTCGGTCAGTGAACTGAATGGCTCGGGCGTTGCGTCACCATGGTCCGCTGCCAGGCTGCGCCAGTCGATCGTGCGGCGGTCCAGCCGAGGTGGTGTGCCGGTCTTCAGGCGTCCGAGCGGCAATGCGAGGCGCGACAGGGTCCGCGCCAAGCCCAGCGCGGGGGCCTCGCCAGCCCGGCCCGCCGGGTTGGTACGCTCGCCGATATGGATGACGCCACGCAGGAAGGTTCCGGTGGTCAACACGGCCGCGCCGCAGGCGATCCGCTGGCCGTCGCTGCAAATCACCGCCGCCAGCCGGCCGTCCAGTCCAATCTCCAGGTCCTCGACAGCGCCGGCGCGCACCGTCAGGCCCGGGGTCTCGGCCAGCAACCGCTGCATCGCCTGCCGGTACAGCGCCCGGTCCGCCTGAGCCCTCGGCCCGCGCACCGCCGGTCCCTTGCTGCGGTTGAGCAGCTTGAAGTGGATGCCCGCCGCATCGGCAGTCCGGCCCATCAATCCGTCCAGCGCATCCACCTCGCGCACCAGATGGCCCTTGCCGATGCCGCCGATCGACGGGTTGCACGACATCTCGCCGATGGTCTCCAGCCGGTGAGTCAACAGCAGCGTTCGCGCACCCACACGCGCCGCCGCCGCCGCGGCCTCACAGCCAGCGTGCCCGCCACCGACCACCACCACGTCGAAACGCTCAATCATCAACCTCGCACCTTGCCCCCTGCCGGCCGCCATGCCTTATAGCAGCGATGCGCAGCGAATGCGTGGCTCACGCCTGAACTGCCGTATCTGACGCTCCTTGGATCATACTGGACCACGCATGGATTTCTTGTCGCATCATCATCTGATCCAACTGTTGCATGACTATGGCTACGCCGTACTCGGCTCCGTCGTCGCCCTTGAGAGCGTTGGCCTGCCGCTGCCAGGGGAGACACTGCTGATCGCGGCATCGGTGTTGGCGGGCACGACACACCAGATGAACATCGTGCTTGTGATCCTGTGCGCCGCGCTGGGTGCGATTCTTGGCCAGATGGCGGGCTACTGGATCGGCTGGGGCGTGGGCTTTCGCCTCATGCGCCGCTACGGCCGATACATCGGTCTGACCGACCGGCGCCTTGCCTTTGGCCGCGCCCTGTTTCGCCGCCATGGCGAGAAGGTCGTTATTGTCTCACGCTTCGTCATGGTGGTTCGGACCGTGGCCGCGCTGTTGGCTGGGCGCCAATCACATGCCCTGGCGGCGCTTCATGCTGGCGAACGTCATCGGCAGCTTCGCCTGGGCCACTCTCTACGGCTATGGCGCGTACGCGCTCGGGCATGCGGCAAAGCACATCGCGGGACCGGCCGGCATCGTGATCGGGGTGATCGCGGCGATGGCATGCCTGGCAGCCGTGCTGTATGTCCGTCGGACGGAGCACCAGGTTCTGCACAGTCCTGCGCGAACTGCCCGCAGTGCCGCCAAGAACAGTGTGGTTGCGCAATAGAGACGATTAAGTGAGGCCAGAGTAAAACGTAATAGGTATTCCCGTCGCAGCACGGGGATTTACCTATCAATGCGAGAACCGTAGTGACAGCGGGTTCCAACCAGTCCGCGGGTACTGGTTGGAGATTGCCGCGTCGCTGCGCTCCTCGCAATGACAGTGTAGTGTACTGCGTTCTATCGGAGCAGCCCGGCTATTCGCGGGGATAGCGCCATGGCTTGGTGGGCTGCGCCGCGCCTTCGTCGATGGTCCATTGCGGCAACGAGAGACCTGGTGCCACGTCGCTGAACACCATGCGCATGCGCGAGCCAATCCCAACGCGCTTCACCATGTCGGGTGGCGCCAACGTGCCATCCGGGTTGGCCAGGTTGCCCACCACCCGAAGCGCCTCGTCCTCCGTTGGCTTGCCCTTCTGCGTGTCGAGATCGACCAGCAACACCATGTATGGCGTGCGCGCCTGGAACGCCGGCTGGATGCCGTGATGCACTTCCTCGTAGGAGTGCACCTCGCCCTTGCCTTCCGCCCGCGTCCACGTCGATGTCAGGCAGGTGCACCACGGGCAGGCGGTGGTTGGCGGATAGCGCAGCAGCTTGCAGTCGTCGCATTGCTGGAGATGAAAATCGTGCTCCGCACAATGACGGAAGTACTCCAGATTCTCGCCGTCCAGATCGTCGATTGACAGCGGCATGTCGAGATATGTGCCACGAACAGGCATGATCGGTTCCTCCCCTCAGCCGCGACGCATGACCATGGCCGATCCGGTCATCGGATTGGCCCAGCCCAGATTGGCGGTCACCTCGATATTGCGCACCTGACGGCAGCCGCCCTCGCGATAGTCGAAGGTGTGCTGACGTTTGCCGTCGGGCCCGATGGGGCACGAGTCATCGGCGTCGTGACGCAACTGGCGCACGTTCTCGATCACCATGTTCATGCCGTGGGTGTAGCCCTCGCACAGATGGCCACCCGAGGTGTTCTGCGGCCGCTTCCCGCCAAGCCTGGTGATGCCGGACGAGACGTACTCGCCGCCCTCACCCTTCTTGCAGAAGCCGTAATCCTCGAGCTGCAGCATGGAGGTGAAGGTGAAAGCGTCATAGGCGCCTACAGCGTCGATGTCCTCGGGGCCGACGCCTGAGTTCGGCCACAGGATGTCCTTGGCGTAATAGCCGGCAACCCGGGAAATCGGACCGTGCTGATAGTGCATGTCGGTGCGCGGCTTCGAGCACCGGCCGACGACGCCACGGATCAGCGCCGGCGTGTGGCGCAGGTCGCGCGCCCGTTCTGCACGCGTGACGATGACGCAGGTGGCGTTGTCGGTCTCGACACAGCAGTCGAGCAGGTGCAGCGGCTTGCAGATCATCCGGCTGTTGATCACGTCATCGACGGTGTAGCGCTTCTTGTAGAATGCCTTCGGGTTGTTCGATGCATGCTCGGAATGCACCACCTTCACCATCGCCACCTGTTCCGGCGTGGTGCCGTAGTCATACATGTGGCGCATGAATGTTGGCGCGAACATCTGGCCTGCGCTCTGCCAGCCATAGGCGCGGCTGTGCAGCGCGTCACCGTTGACCGGTGCGGCCGAGCGCGCACCGGTGCCGCCGATGCGCACCTGCGAATAGCCGTTCATCGAGCGGAAGATCGCGACGCACTTGCACATGCCGGCTTCCATGATGCCGATGGCGATGCCGATCAGCGCCTCGGTGGACGAACCGCCGCCGTTCACGTCCATGAAGAAGTTCAGCCGGATGCCGAGGTCGCCGGCAATGAATGTCGATGGCGTGGAATCGTTGCCGGAGTAGGACAGCATGCCATCGATGTCGGCGGGCTTGAGGCCGGCATCGAGCATTGCGGCACGCACCGCAAACGTGCCCATGGCGCGGGTGGTCTTGCCGGAGCCGCGCGTGTAGGTTGTCTCGCCGACGCCGACGATGGCGTATTTGTCGCGCAGATACTTCGGCGTGGTGGCATCGGTGTCTGCCGGTAGCGGCATGTGCGTTTCCCCTTCCGTTTACCGTTGGGTTCAAGGCTGGACGCGATGGCGGATCGCGTCAACGGCTGGGCAGGGGATGCGGTCGAATCCAGCCCGCCCCGCAATAAAGGCAAGCACTTCTTTTTTGCAAAAAAGAAGCAAAAAACTCTTATTCGTTTGGTCCCGCTGTTTACTCAGGGCACGAGCCTAAATGATCGAGAGTTTTTGGTTCTTTTTTTCAAAAAGGAACATGAAGACTTTGTCGAATTGACGCCGATTGTCCGCCTGGTGTCTTGCTGGTAAATCCCCGCTACCCTCGCCGCGATCACATAGGAGGAGCAGCCCATGCAACTTGGAGCGTCGCTGCCGGTCGCCGATATCGGCACCGGTCCCGCGGTTCTGCGCGACTATGCCCAGGCCGTGGAGCAACTCGGCTTCGCGCATCTGGTGGCGCCTGACCATGTGCTTGGCGTCAATCCCGCCGCGGATCACGGCGGACGCCGGGTCGGCACGACCGCCAATGCCTACCACGACCCGTTCGTGCTGTTCGGCTTCCTCGCCGGCTGCACCCAGCGGATCGGGTTCGCGGTCGGCGTGCTGATCCTGGCGCAGCGTCAGGCGGTGCTGGTGGCGAAACAGGCGGCGTCGCTGGACCAGTTGTCGGGCGGCCGGTTCCGACTCGGCATCGGCGTCGGCTGGAACGAGGTCGAATTCATCGGACTGAACGAGAATTTCCACAATCGCGGCAAGCGGTCCGAGGAGCAGGTCCGCGTCATGCAGGCGCTGTGGGCCGAACCGCATGTCAGCTTCGCCGGCGAGTTCCACCGGATCGATGACGCCGGCATCAACCCTCGTCCGGCGTCGGGACGCGTGCCGATCTGGTACGGCGGCCACGCGGAGGCGACTTTCCGGCGTGCGGCCAAGTATGGCGACGGCTTCATGCCGCTGGCCTATCCGGCGGGCGATGCGGCGCTGGCGGCATTCGACAAGCTGCGCAGGCTGACGCGCGAGGTGGGCCGCGACCCGGCGAAGATGGGGCTGGAGGTCTGGGTGTCGCCCGGCGCCGGCAGCGAAGACGATTGGCGGCGGGAAATCACATTCTGGAAGCGGGCCGGCGTCACGCATGTGACCGCGCACACCACCTATGTGAGCGGTCATCACAAACGTATCGACGGTCATAGTCCGGCCGAGCATCTGGCGGCGATCACCCGTTACCGGGCGGCCGTGGCGGACCTGCTGTAAACCTGGTTGCCACCAGCAGACCGGCGAACAGCACCGCGAACACCAGGAACAGGCCTCGCGTGTTCAGGAGATCCATCGCCGCACCGCCGAGCGGCGGGCCGCCCAGCGCGCCCAGGCCATAGGCGATGATCATCGCGGCGTTGACGGCGACCAGTTCGGTACCGCGGAAGCGGTCGCCTGCCATGCTGAGCGCAACGGGATAGATCCCCGACGCGATACCGCCCCAGGCGAACAGCAGGCCGAACAGCAGCAGTGGGGACGGCGCGATGCCGGCGAGCAACAGCGCGCCGAGCAGGCCGATCGCGCCGCACAGCCGCAGCGTCGCAATACGGGAGAACCGGTCGGACAACCAGCCGATCGGCATCTGCAGCACGATCGAGCCGAAGAACACCGCGGACAGGGTTGCCGCGGCCAGCCTGTCGGTCAAGCCGATGCGCACGCCCCAGATCGGCAGCAATGTCATCAACCCGGCTTCGTACATGGAGAAGATCGCTACGGCGCCCACGATCAGCGGCGCGCGGGCGAACATGGTCAGCGGACTGACGCCGCGCTCGCGTCCGAAGTCGCGCGAGGCGCCGCCGGCGGCGAGCAGCGGCAGCGCGGCCGACGCGGCGATCGCGGCATTGGCGATGAACGGCGGCCAGCCCTCGATGCCGGTCAGTGACAGCACCAGGGGCCCGGCGCCGAATCCGGCGGCCAATGCGGCGGCATAGAACCCGATGATACGGCCGCGCCCCGCGTCGCCCGCGAGCTGATTGATCCAGGCCTCGCTGGTTGTGAATATGCTGGATCCGATCACGCCGAGCAGCGCGCGCAGCACGAACCAGTCCGGCACGCTGTTGAACACCTTCAGCGACAGGGTGAGAGCGATGTCGGCGCCGAAGCAGACCAGCAGGAAGGCGCGGACGCCCATCCAGCGCACGAAACGCGGCGCCAGCAGCGGGCCGACGAGTACGCCTACGAACGAAAATCCGGCGTTCAGCCCGTTTACGGTCGCATCGATATGGCGCGTCTCCAGCAGCAGCGACATGAGCGGCGAGAACTGGCCGATGCCGAGCCCGAACACGGTGATGGAGGCGATCGCCGCCGCCAGGCTCCAGTTTCGCTCGCGAGCGGCGGTTGGCAGATGTGCTGTGCCGGTGCTTTGCATCGCGCCACCCTGCCGCTATCGGTGGGCGAATGCCACCGCATGCCCTTCCCACGTCTGCAACGGTCGTCGCATGAGGTGGCTCGAGACGCCGCCGCTCGGCCGGGGCGACCGCGCGCCGTTCGCGCTGATCGTTGCGATCACGGCGTGCGGCACGCTGGGCATGCACCTGATCATCCCGGCACTGCCGGATACCGCGCGGTCACTGCATGTCTCGCCGGGGGCGATCCAGCTCACCATCACGCTGTATCTGATCGGGCTGGCCATTGGACAGCTGGCGTATGGGCCGATTTCAGATCGCTTCGGCCGGCGCCCGGTGCTGCTGGCCGGTCTGGCGCTGTTCACCTTCGCCGGCATCGCGACCATGGCAGCGCCTGGTGCGATCACACTGGTGATCGCTCGCGTGCTGCAATCGATCGGTGCCTGCGCGGGGCTGGTGCTGGGACGTGCGATCGTGCGCGATTCGGCGGCGGCGGACCGTGCCGCGGCGCAACTCGCGATGCTGACGATGGTGATGTCGATGGCGCCGGCCATTGCGCCGGTGCTGGGCGGCTACGCCACGGCATGGTTCGGCTGGCGAGCGGCGTTCGCGCTGCTGGCAATCGTCGGCGCGGTGACGCTGGCGTTGGCCGTGCTGCTGCTGCCGGAGACCAATCGCACGCAGTCGGGCACGCGGGCCTCGATGCTGGTGGGGTCGTTGCGGCTGTTCCGTTCGCGGGCGTTCTGCGGGTTTGTGCTGGGCGGCGCGTTCACCACCACGTCGTTCTATGCGTTCATGGCGGCATCGCCGTTCATCCTGGTGAACATGCTGCATCAGCCGACCGAGCGTGTCGGGCTGTATTATCTGCTGCTGATGGCGGGCGTGGCCGGCGGCAGTTTTCTGGCGAACCGGCTGGCCGGGCGGATCAGGGTGCAGGTCGCGCTGCGGCTGGCCAATTCGATCGCCATTGCCGGGGCCGCGCTGTTCATGGCGGCGGACGTTACTGGCATGCTCAGCGTGGTGACGGTGATCGCGCCGGTGGTGCTGTTCATGGTCGGCGCCGGCATGGCGAGCCCGTTCGCGCTGGCCGGTGCGGTCGGCGTCAATCCGCACGCGATCGGCGCGGCGTCCGGCCTGTATGGTTTCACCCAGATGGCATATGGCGCGTTCTGCACGGTGATCGTGGAGATCTGGCGCCCCGGTTCGGTGTTCACGGTGGCCGCGGTGCTGCTGGGATCAGCGGTGGCGGGGCAGATCGCGCTGTCGCTCGCGGTGCGGCGGGCGTAGGGCGCGCGCGGTATGGCGTCTCGGGGGCGTCTCATTGCCCGCTGGATGGGACGTGTGGCGCGGGTGAGGGGAAGCGCTGCTTTTTTGAAAAAAGCAGCAAAAAACTTTTGTTCTTTGGGGTGGTGGTGGACGGGGCAAGCGTCTGAAAAAGAATGAAAGTTTTTTGGTTCTTTTTTGCAAAAAAGAACATGCATTTACTTAACAATTAGTTGCGAAGACTTGAATGGCGGGGCACGCCCGGCCATGGCGGCAGGGGCGGGGTGCGGTCAGGCCGTGGGGTGGGTGTCCAGGGCGCGGAGGTGCGGGGTGTTGCCGTGGGCGATGAGGGGCAGCAGTTCGGGCGGCGGTGGGCCGAAGTCGCAGTTGGGCGGCAAGCCGCCGGCGGCGCGGATCAAGGCGGCGCGGCGGGGGTGGATGATGGCGTACTGCTCGGCCTCGGCAGCCAGGTCGGATGTTGGTGCGGCATCCGGTGGCGGTGCGGGCGGCGCCGGTTGCGGCTGCGCGATCGGCACGGACGGCGGGCGGCCCAGCGCGTCGGCCATCAGGCTCATGGCGGCGTGCTCGGTGAAGGCGGCCTGATCGAGCGTGGCGTTGGAGGCCTCGCGCTTCTGGCGGATCGCCTGGACGCGCAGCAGCAGGTTACGGGCGGCGGTGGCCTGACGCATCATGCCGAGGGACATGGCGTGGCATTTCAGCGCGAGCGCGGTGTCGGGGTCGTGGCGGCGGGCCAGGCGGATGCAGTCGAGCGCCATGACCTGGGCGGCGACGCACTGCACGGCGAGGTGGGCCTCATCGGCGCTGGCCGGCAGCATCGAGGCGACGCGGGCGATGGCGTCGTTGTCGCGGCGGATGAGGTCCTCGGGGGAGTCGGTGACCGGGGGCCCCAGCGCGCCGCGCAGGGCGTGGATCACCTGGTGGAAGGTATCCCGCGGGAGTTGGTAGGCGAGGTCGAGTGGCTGGCTGGGGTTGGGGTCCATGGTGGGGAGTATGGTGTTAGTATAGATTTCTGTCAAGTGTTATTATGGATATCTAGCGGGGCAGGATCAGGAAGCGACAGTGGGGCAGTTCGGTAGCGATGTCGCCGATCAGGTTCGCGAGCACGATCGGATCATGGGGGCGTGGGGGGCGCTCGGTTCCGATCAGCAGCGGTCAAAAAATTCAGTGATTGCAGCAGTAGAATGGCAAAGGTTAGCGTCGGCCGCTGTATTGATTTCTTTGCTGCGCCCATGGCGGTCGTTCCAGGCCGTCTCAAGGTCACGTAAATGCAGAGGTTTCCCGAAAGCGAGTATTAGCCGGAAGCCGCAAATGCGCTTCTGACCCGACAGGCAAACAATCGAACCTTTGGTTAATCTTTCCAAGCTCCGCACGCACTATGCGGCATTCGGTGCTCCTGCGCGTGGCAGTTCAGGAAAGCCCTTCCTTCTGCCATTTCGGTGCAATCTCTCCGCATAGCTCTCGCAATCGATCTAACATTCCCTTGCCGGTGCCAAGGTCGATCGTCGCGAGCTCCAGCCGATCGTCGCAATTATCGATCGCGAGCCTGTGCGCCAGCCTTAGTGCCGCCTCGCCCAGCGCTTGATGGTGCGGGTACAGCAGCATCAGGCGGGGGCATCGGTAAAGCTGCCCATAAGCCATCATCTGATAGATATCAGTTTGCGCCACGCCCTGTTTGGGATCGTCGATCCGTCGCGCTATCCGCTTCCACTTCGTGTCGATAATCTGTTCGACTACACCGTCCCGCTTCACGAGTATGTCGGGCTTAGTCTGGAACAGCCTCACGCTCTCATCCGTCTCTAGGCAGTAAAGTCGACCGCCCTGCACAACCACCTTCCGCCCCGTTCCCGCTAGAGCGCGCGCGAGCATTCGCCCAACATATTCCTCGAACAGTGTATTCATTTGAAACAGTAACGAGAAACCACTCCCTGCTCCGAGCGAAGTCGTCTGGAAACGCTCGCCAAGCAGCAGTTTCGCAAGATTGAGGAGTTCGCGCCAGCGGATGTTCGTGCGGTCGATTACCACGTCATCCCAGGGCAGTATCGTGTATGGCACGTCACTTACCGCGGCATAGGCGAACGCCAGCTCGCGGAGGCGATGCTGGTTGTCGGCCGAGCGTGCGATCCTCCCCAATCGCGTCACTGCCGCCTTCATGATGCGGTTGAGCGCAATATCATCGCTGAGCGCACCATAGCGGCAGGCAAGTTTCTGCGGGCTCGCCGCGAAACGGGTGAACTGCCGCGTCGCGTTGAGCCGCCCGCGTAGCGCCGATAAGTCGTCCGTATAAATGACGTAGCGGCGAGGCATTCCCTGACGCACGGCGTCGACAAGCTTTCCGGAAAACAATTGGATGAGGATCTCGAGTAGCGTCTCACGCTGGTAGTCGTGGTCAGAGACGTCGCCGACGCCGATCTGCAAATCCAGCGCAATCGCCAACATGTGTATCAACCGTTTGCGGATGCTGCCGGTTCGCGCCGTCGCATCCGTTTTGCCAGGTACATCGATCTTTGGCAGGATCTCCAGTGCGCAGTTTTCTGCCGCGATCACGCCAACGATACCGCGCGCACGAAGTGCCTTACGACCATGCTCTAGCACTCCGTCTCCACCCCGCCCGGCTAGTGGCGATGCCGCAGCGACAGCGGCTAGGCGATCAGCCGCGACCGGCGGGATTGTCCCCCTGCTTGTGCCATAGGCTATGCTCTCCCACTCCAGGATCGTTCTGTGAATCACTGGAGTTTTTCATAGTTAAATGTATCGCGAACCTGCCAGCGGTATCTGGGCGAAGCCTCTCCATCGCCACCAAGCCCTGTCGGGACCTTTAGCTGCCGGCGATCTACGAACCCGCCTACGCGATCGCCTTCCCCCTCCTCGGCATCGCCCAGCACTACCGCAAGTTTGTTCCAATCGTCGTAAAAATATTCGGCGAGCAGCGGGATTACCTTGCGGCGCATTACATCGTCTACATCGGCGCGGCTCTGACAACGCATAAAAAAGGCATGGCCAATCTGATGTTCGCGGTCGAAGAGGAACTCAATCCGTTCGTTGATGGTGGTGAGGAGTTGATCCAATCGGATGCCGTCTACCGTGCCGAGCAACTCTGGCTGCGGCATTAGCTCTCGAAACGAAAACCGCCGCCGGAGCGCGGTATCAAGCAGCGCGATAGAGCGGTCGGCGGTGTTCATCGTGCCGACGATGTGAAGATTATCTGGCACGCCGAGTCTTATCTTCGAGTAGGGGAGCGTAGCCTTGAGCTCGTAATCGCCGCCGATCCGCTTATCGGGCTCGATAAGCGTTATCAGCTCGCCGAACACTTTGGATATGTCGGCACGGTTAATCTCATCAATGATTAGAACAAACTGGTCGGGCGGTGTCGTCTCGTGTCCGTTCTGCGGCCTGCTGATAAGCCGAAGCAACGCTTCCTTACGGACGCGACGCTCAGGAATTTCATAAAGCGTGCGCATGGTGAAGTTACCTTCAACGATCGTATCGAGCGGCAATGGCTCATCAAGCGTCAGCAGCCATTGAACTCTCCGCCGCTGGTTGTAAGCGCCGTCCTCACTTAGCTCAAAATAATAATCGCCCTGCACCTCGGCGATGGCACGAAACGCAGAGTTGCCATAAGGTACGATTACGAGGTCGCCGCTCTCTACCTTGTTGCGCAAGACCCAGGGTTGCAACGTTTGGCTGGGCGTCTTATCGGCTGGATAACGATTTTGCCACTCCTTGCGCATCTCCTCTAGGCTTGCGAAGCGGGAATCGCTCCAGTCGACGTCTTGTCCCCACCCGAGTGCAACATAGTTGCCAGCGATCGCGGCACGGTAAACATGTTCCTCGCTGCCGACAGCACCGAGCCCCATTTTCCAGAAACGTCGGCCAGCAAGGTCGAAGCCGTTCTCACGCCGATTTCGGCCCGCAGACTTTCGTGCCTGCTCAGCAAGCGTCGCAATCTCTCGGAATACGCCGGCGATCGGCTCGAGCCGGAAGCCGCTGGTGGTCATCGTGCCGTCATCCTCTCGCGTGGTCGGGCGCAAGCCTTCCACAAAGTCTTCATAAGAATAGGATTGGTGAAAGGTGACAAAGTGCACCTGCTTAGCGTTGACCAATTCAACGTAGCGTCTGCGCACTGCCGCGTCGTCGCCTGGCTCAGGCAGCGCCCCATCGCACAGCTGCACCGCCTCCGCCGCGGTGGAGAAGGTCTTGCCGGTGCCTGGCGGGCCATAAAGTATTAGGTTGGTGGGTGGGGACATGATCGGCATCATGGCAGCTGTGGTTGCTGGTGTCGTGACGGACTGTCCCGGTCCTACCGGTAATATAACAATATCTGGTTCTGACGATGTGTCCGGATTGGTCTCTCTAGCTAAAAAGTCCGGATACTTATTCTTTAGTCCCTTACCACCCAACTCTTCTCGCGTCCTGCGTTGAATCGTATGCTCTGCGAAATCCCATCAAATCATAGCCGGAATGACCACCGCCTCGGCAAGCCATTCCGCCGCTGCGGTCGCGGCGCGTCCGGCTTTGGTGAGGTAGTAGCGGTAGGTGCCAGTGGCGCGTTTGATCACCCCGAGGTCCAGCAGCCGGCGCAGTTGCCGCGACAGTCTGGTTGGCGACAGCATGCCGAGGTCGGGCAACAACTCGCCCCGGCGGATGCCGGCAATGTTGACCTTCGGGTTCTGCAAGGCGTGCAACAGGGCCTTGTCCACCGGGGCAAAGAAGTTGATCCCTTGGACCGTCTTGCCGTCCACCGCATGCGGCTTGGTCAGCCGCGCAAGCGCCCGGATGCCGGCGGAGAAGTCATCCAGCGCGGACAGGTGGGCGATGTAGCGTCGGTTACAGCCGAGCAGTATCTCACGCAGGTCGATCAGGCTGTAGATCGATTTCTTGACTGGTGCGAGTTCCCGGCTCGCCGGGCCGTGGCGGTGTTCCACCTTGCGGTGGTGCTTGAAGAACGACACATCGTTGGTCGTGGTCTCGATGCGCAGCACGATGCCGTGCTTGTCGTACATCTTGATCGAGCACTTGCCGAAGCGATGCTTGATGCAGGTACCCTCGATCCGGGTGGAGAACTGCGAGCCGACCTCCTGGGCCAGCAATGGCGTGATCTGCCGGCCGAGGAATGTGGCGATCTGCTCGGCCTTCACGCTCAGCACCGACTGGCGGACCAGTTGCTCATAGAGCGGGCCGAGCGTTGTGGTGGACTGGAACGCCAGGTCGGTGGCGTATTCCACCTGCATCAGGCTCCAGTGGTAGGTTTGCCCGAATACCTCCGACACCGGGCAGCACAGCGCGGCGTAGCGATCCAGGGTACGGTGCAATTGATCGGGGGAGAGACTGTCGGCCAGTTGCTGGGCGCGGCCCCAGTCGTCGATCCGCACGAAAGCGTTGTCGGCCATGGTGTAGCCGATGCCCTGCGCGGCCAGCCTGCGCGCCAGCCAGCTATGGCCGTTGCAGTAGAATTGCAGGCGGAACGGCGCCCAGGTCGGCACGCGCAGATAGACCAGCCCGAATTTGGCGTCCTGGAAATAGAAGTAGTAGTGCAGGCATTTGCCGCTGTCCGGCCGGATGTAGGTCTTATGCGTCTGCTTGTCGTGCCAGGGCTTGTAGGCGTCGCAGGCTTCCATGGCCGAGATGACGTGCACCAGGCCGGGATGGTCGCCACGCCGCTCAAGCACGCGCGCCACAACATCTTCCTTGCGGACATGCGGCTTGGCGATGTGCTCGATGCGGACCCCAGCCTCGGCGGCCAGCGACGCCGCACGCTCGCGCACCCGATCGCGCAGCGTCTTGGCGAAGTCCGGGTAGTCGAAGATGCGGATGCCACTGGCATGGAGATACCCGGTCATTCCTGCGGCGTAGCACACTACGGGCAGCGTCCCGGTGATCACCAGCCGGTCGTAGCACGACAGCATCCCGGCAATCCGATCGTCGTAGCGCTCCGTCAGTGACTGGCTCATGCTGCCCCCGCGCGGTAACCGCAGGGAAGGCTACACCAGACCTATTGGTTCCGGCTCCGCCGGCTTAGGTATTTGTAGGTAATTTGCTCAGGCGGATCTAGCACTTCTGTGCGTCCACGTTCTGAGACCTCATAAACCCCTTCCTTGGACGTTGGCGACAAGCGCGTTATCATTTTCGCACTCGTCAATCGATTGAGTGCAAAGTGAACAAGGTTCTCGAACTTTGTCGGCCGTTCCTTGCCAGGGTTATGCTCCCGGAGCTCTTCATCGGTGAGATTGAAAAATCGGGCGATGGCCTCAACCAACTCCGTCGTTGTAGTCTGGCATTTTGAAATTCGCTGAAGAGCTGGAAGTGTCAGCGTATCAACATTCGGAATGGCCATCGTCATCCCCTGGAACGGTTCTGCTAGCGTTTGGTTAACGGTAGGACGTAACGGTGCCCCAAGGAGCGAAGCAATGAACGTCGCACCAAACAAAATAGGCCGGTGAGGTGGCCGACGTCACCTAGTTTTTGCAGCGCACCCATTATGAGGGAGCATGATGATTAATTGTAGCATACCCATCTTGTCTGGCTTGAAAGGGGAATGAGGTACTCGGCGCGATGGAAAGGTCTGCAGTGGGCCGAAATCGCCGCCCAATGGCCCGCTCACAGAATGGCCGTTTTCCGCGCCGAAAACTCAACTCTCGGCTACCGGCGATCGGCATCCTGTCGCGCAGGCATGGCGAGGAAGCGAGCACGTCCGACTACAACAGCAACAAGGCGGCGATCTCGATGTTCATATCGATCATCCCAGCGCCCGGATAGCGAATTCCACAGCGGCCGCTGACCGACCGGACCTGGATGAAACCGTCGTGCCCGCTCACCCCGCGTCATGGCCGGGACTGATCCCCGGGACAAGCCCGGGGACGGCCATGGCAACAAAATGCGCGTCGCTTTCTTGTTGGTTGCGTGCTCACTGCTCAGCTATGTGCTGCTCACACCGCTTCACCTGTGACTGTAATCCGTGAAGACGTAGTCTCTCGCCTTGACGCCTGTGTGGCACGCGAAGCCGCACTTGGCGTCGTGCCCCTGTGGCGGATGGTCAGCCAAGGTGCCGGGCGTGAAAGTGTCGGTTGCAGCGTCATAATCGAATGTGGCCCATCCCCACCCGCCGCTGTCCGCGAACCGCTTGCTGTCCTTCACCATGAAATCCATATCATGCTGGGTACCCGGCACGGTCGCTCCCGGGAACACCTCCATCTTCTTCGGGTTCCAATGAACTTTCGCCAGCTTGGCGCCATCGGGGAACGGCTTGCCGTTGCCAGGAGCGCCAGCCAGATAGGCTTTGATCATCACAGGATTACCAAGGATTGCGGCAAGCAAGCCTCCGTCCTCACTGATGGAGACAACCTGCCAATGCTCGTATCCTCGGAACTCAGAGAACGCGAGTCCACCGGGCACTTTCAGGGTGTACTTGTCCTGCGCGGACATGGCCCAGCCGCCCACGACGGCAAACACTCCGGTAAAAAGCGCGATCGCCAGTAGCCTTTTGCTGCTCATCTTTCGCTCCTCGTTTGTCTAATTCAGCCGCCGACCTCGCAGACCCGCACTGGAAGCTGCGCGATCGGCTCGCCGGTGGTCAGTATCGCCGGCCCGGCTACGGCCATTGCTCGCGGCCACAGCCTGGCACATTCGCTTAGGAAGTCGTTAGGGAAGCTGACAAGCAGGATTGAGGTGATCGAAGGATCGTGCCTCATGGCAATCGCCTTTCTCCCGGCTACTTTAGTTACATAGTGAGCCATTCTGGCCGCATCCGGCAACCCCCAGATATTCAAAGAGGGAAGCGGACTTACCGTGATGGTGGGCAAGACGATGCGCGCGGCCGCCAACGTATATTGGAAAATTGATATGCGAACGGTCCCCGCGCCAGAGGATTTTCGAGGCGGTTCCGGCGAAATGGTCAGGTGCAGTCTTTTGTCCGGCCCTTCGGTGCGGTGCGGATGACCGCTGCCGGACGAAGATTTGACGCCGAAGCCGTGTGAGGCACAGGCTGGCGCCTTCGGCAATGGTGTGAAGCGGATGATGCGACGGGGCGCGGTGTTCCTGCTGCTGGCGATGCTCGCCCTGGTGTCTCCCGCGCTGGCCGCCGAGCTGCGGCTCGGGCTCGCGGTGGAGCCGGATTCGATCGATCCGCACTACCACAACTTCGGCGGCAACAAGAGCCTGATGCCGAATCTGTTCGATGCGCTGACGTCGATCGATGGACAGGACAGGCTCGGGCCGGGCCTCGCGGTGGCCTGGAAGCTGGTGGATGACACGACGTGGGAGTTCAGGCTGCGCGATGGGGTCACGTTCTCGGACGGCACGCCGTTCACCGCGGACGATGTCGCGTTCACCATCGAGCGCGTGCCGAACGTGCCGACTACGGTCACGGACATGTCTGAATACGTCAAGCCGATTGCGCGCGTGGAGGTGGTGGACCGGCTGACGGTGCGGTTCCACACCAAGGGACCGTTCCCGCTCGCGCCGGAATACCTATCGGCGATCGGCATCGTGTCGCGCAGGCATGGCGAGGGCGCGAGCACGTCCGACTACAACAGCGGCAAGGCGGCGATCGGCACCGGGCCATTCCGCTTCGTCTCCTGGGCGCGCGGCGACAAGGTCGTGCTGGCGCGCAACGACGCGTGGTGGGGCGGGCAGCAGGCGTGGGACAGCGTGACGATCCACTACATCAAGAACCCTGCGTCGCGGCTGGCGGCGTTGCTGGCGGGCGATGTGGACCTGATCGACCAGGTGTCGGTGCAGGACATCGCGCGGGTGAAGGGCGATGCGCGGTTCAGCGTCGCGTCGGGCCTGTCGGATGACATCGTCGGCTTCGGATTCGACGTGCAGGAACGGTCGTCGCCGATGATCAGCGGGGACGACGGCAAGCCGTTGAAAGAAAATCCGTTCCGCGATCGGCGGGTGCGCGAGGCGGTGAACCTGGCGATCGACCGCGACGCGATCCGCGACCGGATCATGAACGGGCAGTCCGATCCGGACAACCAGTACATGAAGCCCGGACAGTACGGCTACGATCCCGCGCTGCCGCCGATCCGGTTCGATCCGGCGGCAGCGAAGCGACTGCTGGCGGAGGCCGGGTATCCGGACGGGTTCAGGCTCGGTGTCGCGTGCCAGAACGACCGCTTCGTCAACGATGCGACGATCTGCCAGGTGCTGGCGCAGATGCTGACGCGCGTGGGGATTGCGACGACGCCGGAGGTGATGCCGCACGCGGTGTGGGTGCCGCGCGCCAACCGCCACGAGTTCAGCCTGTTCACCTATTTCTGGACGATCGACACGCCCGAGCCGTCGATCATGCTGATCAGCCAGCTTGCGACGCCGGACGTCGCGCTGGGGCACGGCGCGTTCAATCGCGGGATGTACAGCAATCCGGCATTCGATACGGTGCTGGATCAGGCGTTGGTGACGCTGGACCGCGGCGCGCGCGAGGCGCTGCTGATCAAGGCGACCGATATTGCGTTCCGCGACGATGCGTTGGCACCGCTGCACCATCAGTTCAATATCGAGGCGATGACACAGCATATCCGTCATACGCCGCGCATCGACGGCCGCATCCGCGCGGCCGAGATTGTGCCGCAGTAAGGGAGAGCAGAGATGGCCGATCAGTATCGCATGCCCACGCATCATCCGAGGATCATCGGCACGCGGCACATGGTCGCATCGGCCAACTACCTGGCCGCGCAGGCGGGGTTCGAAATCCTGGAAGCGGGCGGCAACGCGATCGACGCCGGTGTTGCGGGCGGCATCGCGCTGGGCGTGGTGCAATGCGAGTATGTGCATTTCGCCGGCGTGGCGCCGATCATGATCCATCTGGCGGAGAGCGGGGAAACGGTGTCGATCAGCGGCCTCGGGCCGTGGCCGAAGCTGGCGTCCGCTGCGTGGTTCCGCGAGCATCAGGGCGGGCGCATTCTGGCCAACATCAAGCGCACGGTGGTGCCGGCGGCGCCAGATGCGTGGATCACGGCGCTGGAACGTTACGGCACGATGAGCTTTGCCGAGGTGGCGGCGGCGGCGATCCGGTTCGGGCGCGAGGGCTTCGCGCTGCAATCGATCTCGCACGAGATCATGTCGGAGGCCGAGGATACGAACCGGCGCTGGCCGCAGAATGCGGCGATCTATCTGCCGGGCGGCGCGGTGGCGAAGCCGGGGCAGCGGTTCCTGCAGACCGATCTGGCGAATTCGATTCAATACATGGCGGATGAGGAGGCCGCGGCGGCGCGCACGGGCGGGCGCCAAGCGGGGCTCGCGGCGGCGCGGGATGCGTTCTATCGCGGCGACATCGCGCAGAAGATCGTGGCGTACCACAAGGCGAATGACGGCTGGCTGCGCGAGGACGACCTTTCCGACTTTCGCGTCGATGTGGAGACGCCGCTGGCGGTGCGCTTCGGCGATGCCACGGTGTTCGGGTGCCGGCCGTGGTGCCAGGGACCGGTGCTGCTGCAGACGCTGAGGATACTGGACCGCATCGACCTGCGGGCGCTGGGACATAATACGCCGGAATATGTCCATACGTTGGTAGAGGCGTTGAAACTCGCATTCGCGGATCGGCATGCGTATTACGGCGATCCGAAGTTCGTCGATGTGCCGATCGATGCGTTGCTGAGCGATGCGTATACGGCGCGACGGCGAGCGATGATCGATCCGGCACGCGCGTGGCCAGACATGCCGCCGGCGGGGACGGCCCAAGAGTTGGGGATAGCGGTGCGCGGGGCGGTGGGGGCGACGGCGGACAGGGAATACGTCGAGGGCGATCCCGATACGTCGTATGTCTGCGCGGTGGATCGCCACGGCAACTGCTTCTCGGCCACGCCGAGCGATGGCGCGATGAACGGGCCGGTGATTCCAGGAACGGGTCTGGCGCCGTCGGCGCGCGGGATGCAGTCATGGACCGATCCGGCGCATCCTGCATGTCTTGCGCCGGGCAAGCGGCCACGGCTGACGCCTAATCCGGCGATCGCGATGCGCGGCGATCGTTGGATGATGCCGTTCGGCTCGCCCGGCAACGACGTGCAGCCGCAGGCGATGCTGCAGGTGTTCCTCAATATGGTCGTGTTCGACATGACGCCGCAGCAGGCGATCGAGCAGCCGCGGTTTGCGACGGCGAGTTTCCCGGGGTCGTCCGATCCCCACAGCTATACGCCGCGGCGCATGAGCATGGAGCGACGGTTCAGCGACGAGACGGCGGGTGCGCTCGATCGCTTGGGGCACAGCGTGAGTTGGTGGCGCGAATGGGAATACAAGGCCGGCTGCGTGTGCGCGATCGTGAAGGATCGCGAGACCGGCATGATGGAGGGCGGCGCCGATGTGCGCCGGCCGGGCGGCGTGCGGGGGTGGTGAGGGGCGCTTCCGCCGGTCCGGTTCCGATGGTGAAGGCCCCTCCCCCCAACCCCCTCCCGCAAGGGGAGGGGGAGGGCTGTAGTTTCATCCGTATATATCCTCTCGCTTCCTGGGCCCGAGGGTCAGGGAGAGGGGTCGCACTGATTCTTGTGGCCCTGAGTTTGTTTGCCACGCAACGCCACGCAGCGGCGGATCCGAACGCGCTTTGGCACATCGTCGGCGAACAGTGCGTGCCGGATGAGAAACAGAACCAATCTCCCAGTCCGTGTGCCGAAGTCGATCTTGCCGGCGGCTATGCGGTGCTGAAGGACATCGTGGGCCGCACGCAATATCTGCTGATACCGACGGTGCGCGTGAGCGGCATCGAAAGTCCGGCGGTCCTTACTGCGAGTGCGCCGAACTATTTCGCTGATGCCTGGGGCGCGCGCCATTTCGTCGAGGATCGCGCACTGCATCACCTGCCGCGCGATGCCATCGGGCTGGCGATCAACTCGGTCAGCGGGCGCACGCAGAACCAGCTGCATATCCATGTCGACTGCATGCGTATCGATGTCACCGCGGCGTTGCGCGAGCACGCGGCGGCGATTGGCACGAGTTGGTCGAAATTCCCGGTGCCGCTGGTCGGGCATGACTATGTGGCGATGCGCATCGATCAGGCTGAGCTGGGCTCGACCAATCCATTTGTGCTGCTCGCCGATGGCGTGCCGGCGGCGCGTGCCGATATGGGGCATTACACGCTGGTCGTCGTGGGTTCGACCGTGCAGGGGCGGGATGGTTTCGTCGTGTTGGCGGGACGTGCGGCGCCGGCGACCGGCGATTGGGGAGCGGGCGAGCAGCTTCAGGACCATGCATGCGCGGCGGCCACGGCGGCGTCCCGATAGACCCAGGAGAGAATCATGCAGCTTGGCTTCAATCTGCCGATCAGCGGCCCGACTTCCGCGCCTCGCGCATTCACCCGGCTGGCGCAGGAAGGTGAAGCGATGGGCTACGATTATCTGACGCTCACCGATCACGTCGTGCTGCCGGACATGAGCGTGCCGGGCTATCCGTATTCGGAGTCCGGCGAGTTCATGTCGAATGCGCCGACCACGCGGCATGAGCAGCTTACCGCGACGGCGTTCATCGCGGCGAAGACGTCGCGCATCCGGCTGGTGCTTGCCGTCATGGTGGTGCCGCACCGCCCGGCGGTGCTAGCGGCGAAGATGCTGACGACGATCGATGTGCTGTCCGAGGGGCGATTGGTGGTCGGCATCGGCGCCGGCTGGCTGAAGGCGGAGTTCGATGCTGTGGTGAGCACGCCATTCGCCGAGCGCGGCGCGGTGACGGATGAATACCTGGAGGCGTTCCGCGCACTATGGACCGATGAGCATGCGCGCTTTGCCGGGCGCTATACGAATTTCTCCGGGCTGATCTTTCAGCCGCGGCCGGTGCAGCAGCCGCATCCGCCAATCTGGGTTGGCGGCGAAAGCGGGCCGTCGCTGCGTCGCGCTGTGCGGTTCGGCGATGCGTGGTATCCGATCGGGTCGAACAACAAGGCGCTGCTCGATACGGCGCCGCGGCTGGCTGCGGGCATCGCGCGGCTGCGGAAGCTGACCGCGGAGGCGGGGCGCGATCCCTCCGCTGTGGCGGTGGTGTATCGCGTCAAGCGCTATGGCGAGGCGGTAGCGCCGGTTGCATCGGACGGCGAGCGGCGGCTGTTTTCCGGCAGCGTTTCCGATGTTGTGGGCGACCTGCGGGCGCTGCGCGATCTCGGCGTGACGGCGATCGATGTCGAGGTCGAAGGGCACGATGCGGATGAGACGCTGGCGAATATGCGGCGTTTCAAGGATGGGATTTTCGCGCGAGCGTAGGATCAGGGCTCTGCCCTGAAACCCGCCAGGAGGCTTTGCCCCCCACCCCACCGGTCGAAAGTAATGGTTCCAAGGGCGTCGCCCTTGGCGGGAGTCCAGAGGGCAGCGCCCCATAGGCGCTAGGATTAAGTGGCGTACGCGGATGAATTCTTCCCCCCTCCCCTTGCGGGAGGGGGTAGGGGGAGGGGTCGAACGCCGACAGATGGAGGTGTGGAAACCCCTCCCCCTTCCCCTCCCACAAGGGGAGGGGAAGGGATTTGGCATCACCACTGCTTATCCTAGCGCCTATGGGGCAGCGCCCTCTGGTGGGGTTCGGGGGTTTTCAAGCGGCCACATGGGTAACACTTCAGACTGGGCACATGGGTGACGCGCCGGGAAGCGGCGAAGCTGCCTGTCGAGAGGTGTGCCATGCCGTGGACCGAGAGAAGCCTGATGGATGATCGCCTGTGTTTCATTGCTGGCTGTGTGCGCGATGAAGAGCCGATGGGCGCGTTGTGTGCGCGGTTCGGGATCAGCCGGAAGACCGGCTACAAAAACGGTCGCGCTGGCACGGCGCGATGACGGCGACTGGACGATCCGCTTCCGCGGTTTCGAACTGGCGGTGTTGGATGAGCAAACCAACCTGGTGCGACGCTCCGGCTTGGCGCGGTCCGGGCCGATGGGCTCATGACGACAGCGGACGCGGCCCGGGCCACGGCAGACCCGGGCTGCCCGGCCATTGAGCGTGACAGTGCGGCTGCCGGGCCTCAAGGACGCTGCGCGCCGCTTGCCGCGGTGGCCTGCGGCCATCCTTGACCCCCAGCAGCCGCACTGTCCCAGGTCTTTCACGCCGGGACGAGGAAACGGCGCCCCGCCGAACCAGGAAACGGTTGCAACTAATCCTCACAGGCAACGCGTTCTCGGCAGGCTGCCAAGGACGAACCTAGCAAGAACAACTGTCACCCATGTGCCCGGTCCAAAACTGTTACCCATGTGCCCGCTTGAAAAGGGGCGAAGCCCCGGCCTGCATCACTTGCCGATGCAGAAGCGGGCGAACAGCGTGTCGAGGATGTCTTCCACGCCGACGCTGCCGGTGATCCGCCCGAGCGAGCGGAGAGCCAGCCGGAGATCCTCAGCGCGCAGTTCCGGCAGGTCGGCGGTCTGGGCGCCGGAGAGGCGGCCCACGGCTTCCTGGAGCGCCGCGCGATGGCGGGCCTGGGTGAGCGGCGGCGATCCGGCGCTTTCGGTCAAGGATCGTGCGGCTGCGGCGAGGCGCGTGCGGAGCGCGTCTAGGCCTTCGCCGGTGAGCGCGCTGACGCCGATCGCGCCGGTGGGGGCCACGTCGCCAAGGTCGATCTTGTTGGCGACCAGCACCGTCGTGACATCCGTGCGCTCGGAGTCGAGGTTGCCGATTGCGGTTACGTGGATCACCAGATCGGCCTCCGCCGCCCTGGCTCGTGCACGTCGCACACCTTCGGCCTCGATCGCATCGGAGGCCTCGCGCAGGCCCGCCGTGTCCACCAGCGTGACCGGCACCCCATCCAGCACGACGCGCGTCTCCAGGGCATCGCGCGTGGTCCCTGGTTGGGGCGAGACTATGGCGACGTCACGCTCGGCCAGCGCGTTCACCAGCGAGGACTTGCCAACGTTCGGCGCGCCGGTGATCGCGAACACCAGGCCCTCGCGCAGCCGTTCACCGCGGCGGTCGTCATTCAGATGGGCCGATACCTCGGCTTGCAGGGCGGCGAGTTCGCGGACTACCTGCGCCTCGACCTCGGGCGGCAGGTCCTCGTCCGGGAAGTCGATCAGGGCCTCCTGCTGGGCGAGCAGCAGGCGCAGACGATCCGCCCAGCCGCGGTAGATCGTGCCCAGGGCGCCGTCCAACTGCCGCAGGGCCTGGCGCCGCTGTGCCTCCGTTTCGGCGGTGATCAGGTCGTGCACCGCTTCGGCTTCGGTGAGGTCCATCCGGCCGTTGAGGAACGCGCGGCGGGTGAATTCCCCGGGTTCGGCTGGGCGCGCACCGAGCGCAACCAGCGCATCGGCGACGCCGTGCAGCACCGCGCGGCCGCCATGGAGGTAGAGTTCGGCGGAGTCTTCGCCGGTGTAGCTGCCGGGTTCGGGCAGCCAGATCACCACCGCCTGGTCGAGTTCCGCTCCATCGGAGTCGCGCAGGCGGCGGAACGATGCACGACGGGGCGGCGGCACGCGCCGGCACAGCGCCGCCAGCACGGACCGCGTCGCCGGGCCACTGATCCGCAACACCGCGATGGCGGCCTGGCCCGCGCCGGATGCGACGGCAAAGATGGTGTCGGCGTCCATGCGTATCCTGTCATTGGCCGCGTGCAGGCCCTATGTCACCCCGACACCGAGGGAGAGCAATGCCATGGCCGCAGCCGAAAACCTGCTCCGGCACGAGACCTCGCCCTATCTGCTGCAGCACGCGGACAATCCGGTGCACTGGCGGCCGTGGGGAGCGGCGGCGTTGGCGGAGGCGGCGGAGAGCAACCGGCCGATTCTGCTGTCGATCGGCTATGCTGCGTGCCACTGGTGCCACGTGATGGCGCACGAGTTGTTCGAGGACCCGGAGACCGCGGCGCTGATGAACGAGCGGTTCGTCAACATCAAGGTGGACCGCGAGGAGCGGCCGGACATCGATCACCTGTACATGTCGGCGCTGCACGCGCTCGGCGAGCAGGGCGGCTGGCCGCTGACCATGTTCATCGCACCGGACGGCGCGCCGTTCTGGGGCGGCACGTATTTCCCGCCGGAACCACGCTGGGGGCGGCCGTCGTTTCAGCAGGTGCTGCAAGGGGTGTCGGAGGCGTACCGCACCGACCACGCGATGGTGGCGAAGAATACCGCGGCGCTTCGGCAGGTGCTGGCGCGGATGTCGTCGGCGACGGTCGGTGATTTGCCGGCGCCGGTGCATCTGGATGCGGTCGCCGCGGCGTTCCTGCGAATGAACGATGCGGTGAACGGCGGGCTGCAAGGGGCGCCGAAGTTTCCCAATCCACCGATCTTTCGTTTCCTGTGGCAGGACGCATTTCGTAGCGGTCGGGCCGAGGGGCAGGAGGCGCTGTATTTGATGCTCGATCGGATGTCGCAGGGCGGCATCTACGATCATCTTGGCGGGGGTTATTCGCGGTATTCGACCGATGCGGTGTGGCTGGTGCCGCATTTCGAGAAGATGCTGTACGACAATGCGCAGTTGCTGGAGTTGCTGGCGCTGGCGCACGCGCATCGGCCGGACCCGCTGTATGGCGAGCGGGCGGCCGAGACGGTGGGCTGGATGGTGCGCGACATGACGGCGGCGAGTGTGGCGGGGCGCGCGGCGTTCGCTGCATCGGAGGATGCCGACAGCGAGGGCGAGGAAGGCCGGTTCTATGTCTGGACCGAGGCGGATGTGGATGCGCTGCTGGGTGGTGACGCGACGGCGTTCAAGCGCGCCTACGACGTGACGGCGGTTGGCAACTGGGAGGGTCACTGCATTCTGCGCCGCGTCACGCCGCGTGGATCGGCGGACGAGGAAGCGACATTGGCGCGATGTCGGGCGGTGTTGTTCGCGGCGCGAGCGCGGCGGGTGCGGCCGGGGCGCGACGACAAGGTACTGGCGGACTGGAATGGCTTGGCGATCGCCGGTCTGGCGCGCGCGGCCGGGGTGTTCGGACGGCCGGAGTGGCTGGCTCGCGCCGAGGAAGCGGCGGATTTCGTACTGGCGCAGATGGCGGCGCCGGACGGGCGGGTGCAGCACGCCTGGCGCTTGGGGCGCGTGACGGCGGCCGGACTGCTGGATGACCAGGCGGGAATGGCCCGGGGGTTGCTGGCGCTGTTCGAGGCGACCGGCGAGCCCGGGCGACTGGCGGCTGCGGCGCGGCTGGCGGAGGCGGCGGTGGCGGGCTTCTCCGACGGGGTTGGGGGGTTCTTCACCACGGCGGCGGATGCGGTGGACGTGCCGCTGACCCGGCCCCGAACAGCGGCGGACAACGCGACGCCGGCGGGCGCTGGGGTGCTGGCGGAGGTTTTCGCCCGGCTGTGGTTTGTGACCGGGGATGCGGTCTGGCGCGAGCGGGCGGAGGCACTGCTGCGGGCGTTCTCGGGCAATCCGGATCAGTTCGCGTCGATGCCGACGCTGTTGGCGGCGGCGGACCTGCTGGAGGAGAGCGCGACAGTGGTGATCGCCGGCGATCCGGGTGGGGCGTTGGCGCGCGAACTGGCGGGGGTGGCGTTGCGGGCGGCGGATCCGGCGGTGGTGGTGCTGCGGGCGCCAGAGCCGGGGGCGTTGCCTGCGGGGCATCCGGCGTTCGGCAAGGCTGCTGGGAGCGAGGGTGCCGCGGCTTATATATGCCGGCGGAATGTGTGTGGTTTGCCGGTTATGGCGCCGGATGCGTTGGCGGCGGCGCTGGCGGGGCGGTGAGGCGGTCGCGTTGCGCCGGTCAACAAGGATGATCGGTCGGAGCGTCGGTCGGCGGCTTTTGGTTATCGCGGGGGGCGGATTTGGTTCAGTCTTCGTACACCGAAGATGACAAGCGTATTTCCCGGCGCCACGTTCACCAAACACTTGGAATCAATCGGTAGCGGACCTTGTGCGTATATTCGACGTAACCGGGCAACCCCCGCGCAAGCAGCTTTTCCTCGTTCAGGATGCGTGCAACGAGAATGCTGGAAAACACGGGAAACAGAAGCAACGTCCACCACGATCCGAGCGCAAGGGGCGTGCCAATGAGAAGAAACAAAGCGCCAAAGTACATCGGATGACGAACAAATCCGTATATACCGGCCGAAATCACCTTTTGTCCCGCTTCGATACGGACGTTGGCGGCAGCGTAGGTATTCACTTTCGATACAAGATAAAAAATGAAGAAAGAGAGCGCGACAAGCGCGTCGCCAATGACTGAGACCTGCCACGGCATTAGCGACCAGCCGAAGCGGACATCAAACGGGGACAGAATGACGAGAGCAATGCACGCGGTATAGAGCAAAGCCATCACGACTTTCTGCGTGAATTCTTTCTCGTGTGAGATGCCGGCTTCGGTGCGTCGCTTCAGTAATGCCGGATCGTGCTTCGCCAGATACACCGTGTAGGCAACGGAGCAGACAACAAATACGGCCACAAATGCCCATCCCTGCCAGAACCGGAACGTCCCCGCCGGTATGAAAATCAGCGCCAGCATGGCAAGCGCCCCGAGAACGGAAGACCGAACCAGTTGTTTATGAAGCCGATTCATATTGCTGACGAACCCAAAATAGAAGCAGAGCGAGAACAGGATGAAATGGACGATGGCACGCTGACCGCTGATGTCGGGCGTTTCGATGGAGATGGTTCCGGCGTAGGGCATCACCAGAGGGATTGACGTGCCTGTGAGCCATAAATACCAAAGTATCCCTGAGCTGACGAAGAAGGCTCCCGCAAGGAATTTGCGTACCTCCCTGAATTTGATCGCGACATAGAGAGACGCGAGTCCGTAGAGAACAATGAAGATGACGAGCCACGTTGGTAATGCGGTAACCAGCCACACCGGCAATATGCTGAACACTGGATCGCTATCCTTCGGTGGCATGAACAGCCAGTTCCGACGTCAGTAGGTTGCTGTGGAGGAACGAGGCGAGAGCCTGCTGGATGCTCAAGAGCGTGTCGAACGGGTCCGGAAATAGCGCCGTTGGCCCACTCCCTCCTGTGCCGCTTATAGGCAGGAAGCGCGCGAAGGACCGCGACATTCCACACCGTCAGCCGTGCCGCCCCTCTTGATGGTGACCTGGCACTCCCTGACCACGGGTTCTAGGCGCAAGTAGGAATCGCGATGCCGGCCGTCAAGAGCTGTGGTGCGATCGACACTGAACGGCAAGGTCGGCTGCACGGCGCAGCAGCCATCGAACTGCTTCTGTTTCGAGCACGATCCGTTCGTGACTTCGTGTCCTCCCTGAGCTCCTTGAGGATCGATTTTTCAGGAGCCGCGGCCTAACGCGCCAGGGCAAATTCAGTGTCCTGCTCCCGTGACCCTATTTCCACCGACGCAGAACAATCGAGGTAGGCCACTCCGGTTCGTGCAGTTCGACGCAGACACTGATGACGGTCCGGTCGATCCAGGCACGGCAGACAAGCTCTTGCACTTTCGGTTCGCGGCCGCGGAACCAGTGCTCGTGTCCTTCTTCGGACAGGAGGGTGAATCCCTCGAAGTCGCCGAAGCGATCGTAGCGCACCGCAATGACTTTTCCAGTGTAGCAATGCTCGCGGTGAGGCTTATGGGGGACTGGGGAAGGGACTTGAGAAGGCGGTTGATACCCGTCGGGAGACGCAGGAATCTGTGACGCGTTACCTCCCATGCCGTCGATGCGGCCGCTGAGGTAGCTGATCCATCGCAGCAGCACCGGATACCAGCGGTTGCCGGGGCCGATCAGACCGAGGCGCCATTTCAGGATTGCGAGCAGGTTTTCGTCGCCCGGAAGGATCAGGCTTTCGTGCTGAACGGGAATCCTGACAAGGAAGCTTCCCGTTATATAGCGCCAGACCAGCAGCTTGTCGGCGCTGGGTACCGCCGCGGCAGGGACAGCCGCAATTTTCGGCGCGGGCGGCGGCGGCGGGGGGGTCTGCACGACGAGCTGCCTTGTCGTGATGCGCCGGACGACGATATCGAACTCGTCGCCGTATCGGACCGTGCTGGGCAGATCGACCGTCAGCAATCCGGCGAAGCTGCCGCCGGCGCCGGCGGGGATGGGGATGTAGGTGACGGGGCTTGCGACCTGATATTGGATCGTGTTGGCGTCCGCGGCCGTGAGGTTCTGCGCCGGATAGAGCCCCGCCGCCAGTTTCAGGACCGAAGCGGCGCTAACCCCGGGCCAGTAGATGCTGGCGACGCTGCCGAGCGGCGTTTTGCCCCAGTCGATCATCATTTCGTCGGGGTAACTCAGGATGCTCGACGGGTCGGCGGATTGGGCCGGCGGGCTCGGACGGACGTCGATGGTCTGTGGAACCCGGTGCGTGGCAGGGTATCCCGGGTTCCCGGACGTCGTCACCTGAAGATTGCGCTGCGCCAGCTTGTCGGAGTTCTCCGGATTTTCGATCACGCCGTTGGCGTTGATGATCGGGGCATCGCTATAGGCGATCTGCGCGACCAGGCAGCTATGGGAAGAGCCGACCAGCCATTGCTGCACAGGCTGGACGGGCCCGGGGGGGCTGCCATATGTGTTGCTTGCGTCGTTGACATTGAGATAGCACCCGTAGAACGCCCAGGCGTAATCTCCGGTGGGAATCTCGATCGTCTGGTTGTTTGGCCCCCCTGGAGCGTAATCGCTTAGATTGGCATTCAAATTGGCCGTAGCGAAGAACGGCAGCGAGGAGCCGTTGATGGTGCCGGAGCCGTCGGTCCCCGGCAGAGGGCTCGCAGGGTTGTTGCCACTCGGAGGATAGGTCACGTTCGGGTCCGCGCTCGTCACGGCGGAGGCCGAATTGATGAAATCCGTGTCAAAGGTCTGCGTGGTGAACAGGCGGAAGAACACCTTGACGTTCGAGGCTTCGGCAGACGTGCCGGACGAGCCGTTCAAGCGAACGCGCGCGATCGCGAAATTGTAGTTCTTGTTCGCCCCGGTGTTCGGTGTGACCAACGAATCGCCGTCCGACGCGAATTGCTGCGGCAGCAAGCCATTCAGAGGATCGGAGAGGTTGGTGTCGGGCGGCACGTAAGTTGTGTTCAGATAGCCGTATTGCTGGTTGAGCCACGTGATCAGGTTCTGGATATATGTATAGGCGGCGGCGTGATCGAACGAGGTCGGGTTGCCGCCCTGGAATTTGAATTGCACGCTGCCGATCGGCGCTTGGTTGTCCGCTGTCGGGGTGATCGTGAACACCCGGAGATCCTGGCTGAGGTAGGGCTGGTTGCCGGCGCTCGCATTGACGTTGGTGAAATAGGGATCGTCGCCCCCCAACAGGAAGAATTCCCCCGGCAGGCTCGGAACGTTCTGGCCGAGTATGCTGATGGCGCCGTTCAAGGTGAACGGATCTGGCGCGCCCCCCGGAGACGGGAATACGGAGAGAGACGCGTTGGTGAAGTCGACCTCGTAGTCAAAGCAAATCCTCTGTGGTGTTGTCGCGTTCGCTCCGGTGTTGCCGACGTCGTAGGTTGTCGTCGGACCCGAAAAGGAGAGGCCGGGAATATTGGTCGAGTTGAAGGAGCCTGACGGAAATGTCGGGAGGGACGTCCCCACGGCATTCGGCGTATACCCTTCGAGGAACAAGTAAAACGCGTTAGCATACTTCGGATTGTCCTTGACCTCGTCGCGCCCGTAATTGTTCTTCCCCATGACGAAATAGAAATTGTGGGCGACGCACGACCCGCTGCCAATCGAGTCATTGTATCCGAGCGTGTTTTCCGGCGTCGTCGGTTCGGGCTGAAATGCGTATGTGACGAAGGTGGACGGGTTGGGCGAAAAGCCCTGGGTTGTCGACTTGGTCTGGCTGTCCCATTGGGCGACCCGCGCCGGGTCATAGCCCACACAATAGGTTCCCGAAGAGGGGTTGGTCAGCTCATAGCAGACGCCCGCAGTTGGAGTGAGGCCGTTAGTAAAGCCGCCTTCGGGCGTGCTCCATGTCTGTCCCGGGGCAAGCGTGAAAATGAAGTGCACCAGGTACTGGGAGACGCGGCCGGGCCGTAGTCGAGGATGCCCATCGGCTGACCGCCGGTTCCGGTCAATGTCGGGATCGGCTTCGTCCCGTCCAACATGGAAAACCCATAGCCCGCCGCAAGATAAATCGGCCAAAACGCGCCTCCGAAAATATAGTTGGGCACGCCACCCGTGGTGCTGGTGGCGCCGCGGTACAGGACGACGGTGTGGCTATTGGTCGGGTCGGAGTTTACGAATGTCCAAGTTATGTTACCTGCACTCTGGCTGGTCCAAGCCCAGGAGACTTTGACAAACGTGGATATTTGCGGAGGCAGGGCCGGACCGACGTCGGGGTGGCCCTGGTGAATGACGGGGATCGGAACGCGGCTGGTGCTCGGAACCTGATTGCGCCGGGGAGCTTGAATGCGTGAAGCCGCTTTCCGTGCCATCTGCCGATTCCTTACATCAAAGCAAAGATCTTCATCTCACGTTTCGATCGCAACAGCTGTGACGCGCGTCACAGCTGCGTTTTGACAAAGGCTGAGCCAATCTGCCGTTGAACCTGAAGCACTCAGCTGGGAATCCCTGGATGGAGCAACCATCCGCTCGGCCGGTCGTGTCGTGCTGGTCACGATGGAGCCGGCGCGCATTGGAGCATGATGTCAACTTTTTGAGGCCCGCTGCAGGCGATCGCCGACTGGCCGGTGGTTCGATGCTCCGGGCGGGGCGCTCCGTTACGGTCGTCCGGATAGACGTGTCTGTTGAGTTGAATGGCGGCCCAAACTCAAAACTGCCCCACCAGACGAAAGTGAAAGGTCCCAAGGGCAGCGCCCTCTGGTGAGGAACGGGGCAAAGCCCCGCGCAGCATCAGCCCTGACGCACGTAGGGACGCACGGCGTCGAGCAACTGCGCCGTGGGTGCCAGCCGCGGCCCCTCGCCCTGATCGACCGGCGGCACGATGGTGACGCCCCAGCCGGGCAATGTCCTCAGCGACGCCTGCGCCTGCGGGTGGTCGAGCAGCGGCTGGTTCAGCGATGGCGCGATGATCACCGGCGTGCCGCGGCCGATCGCCTCGGCGACGACGGACAACGCCAGGCTGTCGGCGATGCCGTGCGCCAGCTTGTTCAGCGAGTTGAAGCTGCACGGCGCGAACAGCACCACGCCGCGCGGTGGTCGGGGACGGATTGCCAGATCGAAGTAGGACTCGACGACCTGCGCGCCAGCGACGTCGGCCAGTTCGCGCGGGGCGATGGTGCGTGAGGCGTTCGGCGTCGGCAGCGCGATGACGGTGGTGAAGCCGAGGGCGACGAGGCCGCGCAGGAGTTCGGGGCAGCGGGCGGCCGTCGTCGTGCCGCTGAGCACCAGATAGGCAATGTCGAAGCGTTCGGCGACGGCGGAGTTCAGTGCCATGTCCCGCTTCCTCCGGGCGGCGGTATGCGCGCGGTCATGCAGCCGCGCCGCAGCATCGTTTGTATTTCTTGCCCGATCCGCATGGGCAGGGGTCGTTGCGGCCGGTCTTGGGCGTGCGGTGTGACGGGCCTTCGAGCAGAGAATGCATGCCGCCATCCCAGTACCGCCGCGTCGCCAGCACGACCTCCGGCAGGGTGCCGATCAGCAGCATTCGCTGTTGCAGCGGCAGGGCGGTGCCGGCCCCAGCCGGCTTCTGGCGGGCCAGCAGCGCCACCGCCGGCATCAGCAGTCTCTCGGCGATCCGCTTGTTCTCGCTCAGCCTCGCCCAGTCCGGCTTGCGCAGCTCGATGCCCGTGACGTAGCCGAGCGCCCACTGCACGGCGCGGAATTCGATGCTGGTGTTTTCCAGCCACGGAATGGGCGGAACGCTGGCCGCGAGATCACGCTCGATTGCGTCGTGATGGCGGGTCAGCAGTTCCATCGCCAGTGCGTGATGGCGGGGCGTGTCGAGGCCGGCGGTTTCGCCATCGGCCCGCAGGATTCGCGGCAGGTATTCGGCCGGCGGCACCCGGACTGGTCCGGCGGCCAGCGCCGTCAGGAAGCCATCGGCCTCTTCCAGGGACATGTTGTTCGCCGGCATCGAACGCTGCAACGCGATGTCGAGCCAGTTGAGTTCGTCTGCGCTCGGGGCTTCGCCTGGCCGGCTGTCCACAGCGGCGGTCCAATTCGCGGACTTTGCCGGATCGTCGATGGGCACAACGGAGTTGTCGGCGAAGCGCTGCGGATCGTCCGGATCGGCAGCAGCCTTGCGGGTGCGTTCGATCCAGTCCTTGCGGCCGACGTCGTCGAAGTACTCACCGCCGCGACCGGCCTGCCAGCCGCGCTGCACGCGCTCGATCCAATCGATGAGGCCGAGCAGCATGATGGCGTCCTGCCAGCCGAACCATACGAAACTGTCGGGCGGTGCCAGCGCTTCGCGGTCGAGGCGATCGAGCAGATCGAGCAGATTTTCCCGCGAGGCGCTGCCCTGCCACACGAGGCGCGCCAGCGCGGTCAGCAGTCCGTTGCGCACCTGCTCGCCGGCGTCGACATCGGCGGCCAGTGCGCAGACCGCGGCATCGTCGCCGTCGAACAGGCTCAACAGCAACTGGCACACCGTGATGACGTGGTCCTCGCCAAACAGCCACTCCAGTTCGACCGGAGGCCGCCTGAGCAGCGCAAGGAAGACAGGACACGCGGAGGTTTCGCGCGCCGCGGCGAGGGCGTGGAGGCCGTAGCGCAGCAGGCGTTCCTCGTGCGGCAGCGGCAGGCAGCCGTCGACCATGCGCTGGGCGACGGCGATCACCGATGGCGCGAGTTCGGCAGCGTGGGAGACCGCTTCGCGCAATGCCTGTTGCGGGGTGCCCCTGGCATTTTCCAGAGCCGTGCGGATTTCATCTGCGTTCATGTGGCGACGTTACGCCAGCCGGCGGTCGTGTCGCCAGCCGTCGCCTCACTTGACAGCCGGCGCTGGCCGGCGCTCGCATCTGCACCAGATTTCCAGGAGCCGGTGCGCTGCCCCAGTTGTCCCTGCATTCGCCGATCGGCGATATCTCGGTTTCCGAAGATGCGGGCGCCATCGTTGCTGTCGATTGGGGCTGGGGGCGCGACCAGGATGCCACGCCGTTGCTGCGCCGAGCGCGCGAGCAGCTGCATGCATTCTTCGATGGCGAACTGGCCGAATTCGATCTGCCGCTGGCGCCGGTGGGCACGCCCTATCGGCGTCGCGTGTGGCAAGCGTTGTGCGCCATCCCGTATGGCGAGACGCGGTCTTACGTCGATATTGCGCGGGTGGCGGGCGGCAGTGCGCGTTCGGTCGGACAGGCCAACGGCAGCAATCCGATTCCGATCATCATTCCCTGCCACCGCGTGGTGGCGACGACGCATCTCTGTGGCTATTCCGGTGGCGAGGGGCTCGCCACGAAACGCTGGCTGCTCGGGCTTGAAGCGCGCGCGCAACCACTGTTGCAGCCTATCCCTTCCGCGGCCGCCTGATCCGGCCCGCCTGATGGAGAACACCATGATCAAGGCCATCCGCATCCACTCGCCCGGCGGTCCCGAAGTGATGAAGTGGGAGGACGTGCCGAAGCCTGAACCGGGGCAAGGCGAGGCGCTGCTGAAGCAAGAGGCTGTGGGGTTGAACTACATCGACGTGTATTTCCGCTCGGGACTGTACAAGGCGCCGACGATGCCGCTGATCATCGGTCAGGAAGGCGCGGGCACGGTGCTCGCTGTCGGTCCGGGCGTGACCAACGTGAAGCCCGGCGATCGGGTGGCGTATGCCGGTTCGCTCGGCGGCTACGCGACCGAGCGGGTGATTGCCGCGGATCGCCTGGTGAAGCTGCCAGAAGGGATCAACTTCAAGACTGCCGCGGCGATGATGCTGCAAGGGATGACCGCGCAGTACCTCGTGCGCCGCACCTACGCGGTGAAGGCTGGCGACACGATCGTGGTGCACGCCGCGGCCGGCGGCGTCGGGCTGATCCTGTGTCAGTGGGCGAAGCACCTTGGCGCGACGGTGATCGGCGTGGTGTCCACCGAACAGAAGGCGGAACTCGCACGAGCGCATGGCGCGGCGCATACCGTGATCGGCCATAGCGGTCTGGTTGCCGAGGTGAAGCGGATCACCGGCGGGGCGATGGTGCCGGTGGTGTATGACAGCGTCGGCAAGGACACCTGGAACGCGAGTCTCGACAGTCTGGCGCCGCTGGGTTTGATGGCGAGCTATGGCAATGCGTCGGGGCCGGTGGGACCGGTGGACATCAGCATCCTGGCGGCCAAGGGCAGCCTGTATCTGACGCGGCCTACGCTCGCGACGTACACGGCGAAGCGGGCGGATCTGGAGAAGACTGCGGCCGATTTGTTCGACGTGGTGCTGAAGGGGGCGGTGAAGATCGAGGTGAACCAGACGTTCCCGCTGAAGGATGCGGCGGCGGCGCATATTGCGCTGGAATTGCGGAAGACCACGGGGAGCACGGTGCTGGTGCCGTAGGGCAGGTCGGGGCTTCACCCCGAGTCCCACCAGAGGGCGCTGCCCTCTGGACTCCCGCCAAGGGCGACGCCCTTGGAACCATTCACTTTCGACCGGTGGGAAGGGGGTAGCTGGGCCTGGTCAACGCCAGACTCAGCTATCCCCACCCCATCGGTCGAAAAGGATCGGATCGCAAAGGCGACTGCCTTTGCTGGGGGCCCTGGGGGGCAAGGCCCCCAGGCGGGTTCAGGGCGGAGCCCTGATTGCCAAACGCATCGCGCTGCTGACACTGTATGCGACACGCTGAGCAGGAGAGCAGGCCATGCAACCGATTGTCGCAGTGATAGCACCTGGCATGATGGGGAGTGCCGTCGGCCACCGTCTGGTCGAGAACGGCATCGAGGTGCGCACCGCACTCGCCGGCCGCAGCGAAGCAACCATCGCGCGTGCCAAGGCCGCCGGCATGGTCGGGGCGTCGGACGAGCAGATCGTGGCCTCCGACATCATCCTGTCGATCCTGCCGCCCGGCGATGCGCTCGGGCTTGCCGAGCGGCTCGCGCCCGCGCTGCGCGCCGCATCAAAGAAGCCGATCTTCGTCGACTGCAATGCGCTCGACCCGGCGACCGTGCTGCGCATTGCCGGTGTGGTGCACGAGACCGGTGCCACGTTCGTCGATGGCGGCATCGTCGGCGGACCGCCCAAGGCGGGGTACAACGGCCCCAAGATCTACCTGTCCGGCGATGCGGCGCCGCGCGTTGCCGAACTGAACCAGTACGGGCTGGTGATGCCGATCCAGCCCGGACCGATCGGCGCGGCCTCGGCGATGAAGATGTCGTACGCGGGCATCACCAAGGGATTCACCGCACTCGGCGCGGCGATGATGCTGGCGGCAAGCCGCGCCGGCACGGCGGACGACCTGCGCGCGGAACTTTCCGGCAGTCAGCCGGCCCTGTTCGGCTGGCTCACGCGCCAGGTGCCGAACATGTATTCGAAGGCCTATCGCTGGGTTGCGGAAATGGAGGAGATCGCCCAGTTCGTCGGCGAAGACCCGGCGGCGCGGCAATTCTACGAGGGCGCGGCGCGGCTCTACGAACGGATTGCGGCGGACCTCGAAGGTGACCGCAAAGAGGTCGCCGCACTGGATGCGTTCTGCAAGCCCAAGAGCTGATCGCAATGCAGCAGGGCATCCACCGCTACCCGCCGATGGAGCGTGTGCTCTACGGCATACCGCTCGCCGAGGCGCTGGCGCAGGAGGTGGAGCGGATCGGCTCCAATGCGGTGTATGTGCTGGCCAGCGGTACGTTGGCGCGGCAGACCGACGTGGTGGACCGGGTGCGCGGCGTGCTTGGCAACAAGCTGGCGGGCGTCTGCGCGAAGATCGGCGCGCACACACCCCGCGTCGATGTGGTGGCGGCGGCGAATGCCGCGCGCGCGGCTGGAGCGGATGCGTTGCTGACCGTCGGCGGCGGGTCGGTGACGGACGCGGCGAAGATGGTCGGTCTGTGCCTCGGCAATGATGTGTCGGAGCCAGGGCAACTCGATGCGTTTCGCGCCACGATCCATCCCGACGGCCGCACCGAACGTCCGCCGGTCAAGCCGCCGGGCGTTCGCTCGATCGCGGTGCCCACCACGTTGTCGGCCGGGGAGTTCACCTGGTTTGCCGGCTGCACCGACACCGATCGGCAGGTGAAGGAAAGCTACGGCCATGCCGCGATGATGCCGCGCAGCGTAATCCTCGACCCCGCGGTGACCGTTCACACGCCAGAATGGCTGTTCCTGTCCACTGGCATCCGCGCCGTCGATCATGCAGTGGAGGACATCTGCTCGATCAATCCGACGCCGTTGTCCGACGGCACCTCGATCCATGCGCTGCGGTTGCTCGGCCGCGGACTTCGCGCGGTGAAGGCGGATCCGGGCGACCAGGAGGCGCGGCTCGACTGCCAGTTGGGCGCGTGGATGTCGATCATGGGTTCGCAAAACGGCGTGACCAAGGGCGCCAGCCACGGGATCGGCCACGTGCTGGGTGGTACGGCCGGGGTGCCGCACGGCTATACTTCGTGCGTGATGCTGCCGCCCGTGCTGCGCTTCAACGAAGCGGTGAATGCCGAGCGGCAGGCATGGGTCAGCGAGGCGCTTGGCTCGCCGGGCGATCGGGCGGGCGACGTGGTGGCGGCGCTGGTCGCCAGCCTTGGGCTGCCCGGCAGCTTGCGCGAGGTCGGCGTGAAGCCCGAGCAACTCGACCGGATCGCCGCAGAATCGATGCACGATCGCTGGGTGCATACCAACCCGCGCAAGATCGACGGACCACCGGCTGTCCGCGCGCTGCTTGATGCGGCGTGGTAAGACCAATGCTCAAGGACGACGGCCGTTGTGATCAATCCGCAGTCAGCTCCTGCAGCAGCGCGATCAGCTCCTCGCGACGGAACGGTTTGCGCAGGATGGAAACATTCTCGTTGTCGTGGAAGCGTGCCACGCCTTCGGCCAGGCGAAGATAGGAGTCGCTGAAGCCGGAGGTGAGGATGATCTTCACCGGTATTCCGGTCAGCAGGATCTCGTTCAGTACGTCGATGCCGTCCTTCTCCGGCATGATCATGTCGAGGATGAGCACGTCGGGCTTGAATGCGATGAAGACCTCGGTGGCCTGCGACGAGCTGTTGAGCGTCCTGACGTTCAGCCCAAGTTGCCGGGCGATCAACTCCACGACCTTGGTGATGCCGGTCTGGTCGTCGATCACCAGCAGTTTCTTTGCCATGGCGCTTTCTCCCATCAGGCCGCGCCCCGTTGCGCGGCCGTGCCGGCCGGCAACACGCAACGATATATCTAGGCCTGTTTTGACAAAATACAGCCGGAAAAACGCGAGCGGCGGATATTTGCCCGATGGGCGGACATTCATTCACGAAACTGGGCTGCCATCGGTGTATTCACTGATGATTGTTACGAATAGCAATGATGCGGATGTTGCCCAGATATCCGGTTCGCCATCGCATAGACGATCCAGCACTGCCGAGTCTCGCGGATTGAGACTGCTATCGGAGGTCGCTGCAACAATGATCTCGTCATTGATGCCAGGGACGAAATTATATGCTTAGCGATAGGCGCCCACGATTACACACATATGCAACTGCAATGGTCAGCCAATCTTTACCCGGCTCTGCGTCATCTGCGCCTGCACGAAACAACGCCGCCGGGTCAGCCATGCCGTCAAGCCAAGCCATTTCTGTGTCCTGTTTCGATCCGGAGAGACTCTGGACACCATTCCTCGCCGCACTGGACGATTATGCCGTGCTGCTGCTGGACCCTGCCGGGCGTATCAAGTCGTGGAATCATGGGGCCGAACTGATCAAGGGCTATCACGCGGATGAGATCATCGGCCGGCATTTCTCCTGCTTCTATCCACCCGAGGCTGTCGCTGCCGGCATGCCAGAAAATGCGTTGCGGACAGCGGCGGCAACCGGCCGCTGGGCGGATATCGGCGAGCGCATGCGCAAGGATGGCTCGCGGTACCTGGCGGACGTGGTGATCACCGCGATTCGGGGGCCCGACGGCACAGTTCAAGGCTTCGGCAAAGTCACCTGCGATATTACCCGGCGGTCCGCAGCGGAAGCGCTGGTCAAGGCCAGCGAGACCAGGCTCAGAAGTTTGATCGACACCGTGCTGGACACGGTTGTCGACGGCCTGATCACCATTGACCGCAAAGGCATCATCCAGTCGTACAACAAAGCCTGTGTCGGTCTGTTCGGCTATGCGCCGGAGGACGTCCTGGGACGCAATGTAAACATGCTGATGCCGGAACCTTATCACCGTGAGCATGACGGCTACATCGCGGCCTATCTGGCGACCGCGGTGCCGAAGATCATCGGCATCGGTCGCGAGATCATGGGACGTCGCAAGGATGGCACGACCTTCCCGATGGAGCTGGCGGTTGGCGAGTTGGCGGAAGGCGGCAATCATGCGTTCGTCGGCATCATCCGCGACCTGACCGAGCGACGCGAGGCGGAGAAGCAGCGCGACCAGTTCCGCCAGGCACAGAAGATGGAAGCGGTTGGCCAGCTCACCGGCGGGCTGGCGCATGATTTCAACAACCTGCTGGCGATCATCGTTGGTAATCTCGATCTGCTGCGCGAGATCCGCCAAGGCGATCCAGTGACCGACGAACTGGCGCGCGATGCGCTGGAGTCCGCGCTGCGTGGCGCCGATCTGACGCGACGGCTGTTGGCGTTCGCCAGGCGGCAGCCATTGCAGCCGGAACGCGCGGACATCAACGAGCTGATCGGCGGGATCGTAAAGCTGCTGGCCCGCACCCTGGGCGAGAACATCTCGATCGACCTGGCCTTGGCGCCCGACGTCTGGCCGGTGCTGATCGATCGGGGACAATTCGAGGCGGTGATCGCCAATCTTGCCACCAATGCGCGCGATGCCATGCCACGGGGCGGATCTCTGTTGATTGATACGCGCAATGCCCGGCTGGATGAGGCTTATGCCACGGCGCATTCCGAGGTGGCTGCGGGCGATTATGTCGTGGTCGAAGTCAGCGATTCCGGCTGCGGCATGTCGCCGGAGGTCCTGACGCGCATATTCGAACCGTTCTTCACCACAAAGGATCAGGGCAAGGGAACCGGTCTTGGCCTGTCCATGGTGTTCGGTTTCATGAAGCAGAGCGGCGGGCACATCACCGTGTACAGCGAACCCGGCAAGGGCACGACGTTCCGACTGTATTTGCCGCAGATCAAGGCAACGACAAGCGCGCCGGAGCAACCATTGGACAAGGCGGTCACGCGTGGCGGCAGCGAGACGATCCTGGTGGTGGAGGACAATCCCGGCCTGCGACGGATCGTGCTACGACAGCTGAGCGAGGCAGGCTACCATGTCCTCGAGGCGTCGGACGCCGAAGCAGCGTTGGAAATCATCAAGAGTGACACGCCGATTCATCTGCTGCTGACGGATGTCGTCATGCCGGGCGATATGGATGGCCGCGACCTGTTGCGAGCCGCCGTGGCGCGGCGGCCGCTGCTCAGGACATTGCTGACCTCGGGGTTCCCTGACGCCCGCGCGGGCGGATCGGCGCCGCAAGCGCCAAGCACGCGCCTGCTGAGCAAGCCGTACCGCAAGGAAGAGCTGCGGCGGGCAGTGCGCGAAATACTCGACGAGCCGCTGCCGGCTGGCGGCGCCACCGCCCGATAGGCATCATCCGGAAGCCATGTTATCGAGCCCTGGCATCGTGATCAGGAGGCAGTCTCATGAGTGACGGGGGGACCGTGCGGATCCTTGGCATTGCCGGCAGCCTGCGCAAGGGCTCGTTCAATGCCGCGACGCTGCGGACGGCGCAGACGCTGGCACCGGCGGGGATGACGATCGAGAGCTTCGATATCTCGCCGATTCCGCTGTACAACGAGGATGTGCGCGAGCAGGGATTTCCCGCGCCGGTCGAGGATCTGCGCACGCGCATCAAGGGCGCCGATGGATTGCTGATCGTGACGCCGGAATACAACTATTCGATCCCCGGCGTGCTGAAGAATGCCATCGACTGGGCGTCGCGCCCGCCGGAGCAGCCGTTCGACGGCAAGCCGATCGGCTTGATGGGGGCGAGCGCCGGCGCGCTGGGCACCGGTCGCGGCCAATATCATCTGCGGCAGTGCTTCGTGTTCCTCAATGGCCTGGTGATGAACCGGCCGGAGGTGATGATCCCCGGGGCGCACAACAAGTTCGATGCGAGCGGCACGCTGACGGATCAGGCGACGCGCGATTTCATCAGCGCGCATTTGACGGCGTTCAAGGCCTGGGTGCTGCGGATGAAGTGACAGGGGTGAAGCGTAGCGTAGCCGCTGTCATTGCGAGGAGGCAAAGCCGAGGAAGCAATCTGGGACCCGTTGCGCGCGCACAACTGGTCCGGGATTGCTTCGTCGGCTTTGCCTCCTCGCAATGACAGGGTTGGTTCAACGCGCGGACAGTTATCAACGTGCGGCTCTGTGGTACTCGCGATTGGGCATCATGTCGGTGGTTGAGGCCATGCGGTTCGACAGGTTGAAGAACGCGATGGTCTCGGAAAGATCGAAGATGTCCTGCCTTGACAGGCCCACATCATGCAGTGCGCCGCGATCGGCGTCGTCGATCAGCCAGGGACTCGTGGTGAGCTTCCAGGTGTAGTCCAACATGGCGCGTTGGCGCGGATCGAGCTTTGCGACGCGGTAGTTGAGCGCCATCATCTCGCCGAGTTCGGCGTCGCCTGACAGTGCGCGCACCGCGGCACCGTGCGCGACCAGGCAGTAGTAGCAACGGTTGGCCGACGATACGACGACCGCGACCATCTCGCGTTCGAGTTTCGACAGGCCGGAATCCGACAGCATGATCTCGTTGTACATCGCCATGAAGTTGCGGAGCCTGCGCGGGTTCAGGCTGTAGGCGCTGAACACGTTCGGCACGAAGCCGAGCTTGTCGATGCATTTCTGCCAGATGATCTTCAGGTCGTCGTCCAGCGTGGCTGGATCAGGCACGCCGAGTTTGGAGATGTGGTCGGGCTGCGGCATGGCTGCTCACCTTTGCACTGTCTTCGCACATCAAAGACGTCGATGGCCGGGCCAGGCCCGGCCATGACGAGGAGGCGTCACTCAAGCACTTCCTTGTTGATCACGTTGTCCCGGTTCGGCTGGCCGTCGAGTACGCTCAGGATGTTCTCGGCCGTCGCCACGGCCATGCCGGCGACCGACTCCGTCGTGACGCCGGCCATGTGCGGCGAGGTGATCACCGTGTCGAGTTGCAGCAGCGTGTTGTTGACCGGCGTCGGCTCCATGTCGAACACGTCGAGCCCGGCACCTGCGAGATGGCCGGACGTCAGTGCGCCGTGCAGCGCGGGTTCGTCGATGATGCCGCCGCGTGCGGTGTTGACGATGAACGCGCCGCGCTTCATGCGTGCCAGGCGCGCGGCGTTGAACATGCCGACCGTTTCCGGATTCTTCGGACAGTGGATCGACACGAAGTCGGCACGTGGCAATGCGGCATCCAGATCGGTCACGCGTTCGCAGCCGGCGCCGGCGATCTTTTCCGCCGACACATACGGATCGTAGATCAGCACGTTCATGTCGAAGCCCTGACAGCGCCGGGCCGACCGCGTGCCGATGCGGCCGAAGCCGACGATCAGCACGGTCTTGCCGGACAGCTCAATCGGCAGTCCGCTGTGACGATCGGCCCAAGTGCCCTTGCGCACCATTGCATCAAGCGCGGGAGTTCGCTTCGCCAGCGCCATCATGAGATGAAACGCGTGCTCGGCCACGGAGGTCGAATTTGCGGTGCCGGCGACCATCAACGGCACGCGGCGCGCGGTCAGGGCGGGGACCTCCACTGCGTCATAGCCGACGCCGATGCGCGCGACGACCTGCATTGCCGGCGATGCGTCCATCTCGGCCTGTTTGTACGGCGTGCCGGACAGCGCGATGCCGGCGGCATCCGACAGCATCGGCAGCAGGTCCGCCTGCTGGATTCCGGCGGGGTAGATCTGCACCTCGATGTCGTCGCGGCGGCGGATCACATCGACGCCTTCACGGCCCATCGTGTGCGGCAGCAATACCTTCTTGCGGTTCGAAGCCATCGTGATGCGCGTCCTCAGAGTTTGCGTTGCAGATTGGCGACGTAGGTGCGGTTGTGCGTTGGCGCCAGCATCACCTCGCTCATCACCAGATGTTTGGGCAGGCAAGCGATGTAGCGGATCAGGTCACCGCAATCCTCTGACTGCACCATGCGTGCACGCTCTTCAGGTCCCACCGGGTTGGGGCGCTTGTCGAGGATCGGCGTTGCCACCTCGCCAGGCAGGAACACACTGGAGCGGATGCCGTTGACGCATTCCTCCATGTTGATGGTGTGGCTCATCGCGACGATGCCATGCTTCGCCGCGCCGTAGATCGGACCGGAGAAGCCGCCGATGAAGCGTCCGGCCATCGAGGCGGTGTGGATCAGCACGCCATCCTTCTGCGCGCGCATGAACGGCAGTGCCACAGTGACACAATACAGCGCCTGCGTCAGATTGCCCTGCACCATCGTATCGATGCCTGCGGGGGTCAGCTTGTCCCAGTGGCGATCGAGGATGTTGACGCCGGCGTTGTTCACCAGGATGTCGAGCCTTCCCAGCGTATCCTTGATGAATTCGCCGATCTTCTGCACCTGCTTCGCATTTGTCAGGTCGGCCGGCTGCACGTGCGCCGTGCCGCCCTGTTGATGAATGCGTGCGGCGACGCCTTCCAACGGTTCGCGACGACGGCCAGTCAGCACGGTGGTGGCGCCTTCGTCGGCCAATGCGAGTGCGGCAGCCTCGCCAATGCCGCTGCCGGCGCCGGTGATCCAGGCAATCTTACCCGCTAGCCTCGGCATGAATGTTTCCTTCGTGGTGCCAACTTGCGTGGCCGCCATTGAACGTGTTTGCCTGCTGCGGGGCAAGAGAGGGCACCGCGATGGCAACAATCCTGACCGAGACCGGCGAAGCGACAGTTGCAGCAACGAATGGTCTTTGGCTATCAGCCGACGATGCACAACGTGTTATTGACTGGTCGCTGAAACCGGAAGGCATGTGCCGGGACGAACTTTGTGTGCCGTTGCCGGCGGGAGTCGCGCGCGACGGCCGGATCGATGTTGCGGCGTTCTGGCAATTGCTCGACCGGCCGGTGGTGCATGATGCGGCGCAGGAGATTTGGGTGCTTGGCGCCGGCGCTGAGGAACGCAACAACGCGCTGAACGGATTGATGGCGCCGGATTTCACGCTGCCCGATCTCGCCGGTACGCCACACACGCTGTCGGCGTTGCGGGGGAGGAAGGTGTTCCTCAGTACCCTGGGCCTCCTGGTGAGGCTGTCGCTTTGACTTGCCCGTGTGGCAGCAATTGTTCGACAGCCTGACGTCGGAAAAGTTCATGATCGTGGCGGTGGCGGAGGAGAGCCGCGGTGCGGACCATGCGCGTCCTTGGATCGAACAGGCGAATGCGGGTTATTGGTGCCTGATCGACGAAGATCATCGCGTCGCCGACCTGTACGGCATGGTGAATGTGCCGCAGGCTGTTTGGATCGACGAGACGGGGCGCATCGTGCGTCCGCCGGAGACCGCGGGCTCGACCGATCATTTCCGGCTGATGGATCGCACGACACGCACGTTGGCGCCGGAGCACCAGGCGGCACGACAGGAAGCGCGCACGGCGTATCTGGATGCGGTGCGCGACTGGGTACTGACCGGACAGCATGCGCTGCCAGGCGACGCGGCGCGGCAGGCGATGCCTCGGGTCACGCCGGAGGTCGCGCTGGCGCAGGCGCATTTCCGGTTGGGCGTGTGGCTCCGCCGGCATGGCAATGTGCAAGAGGGCGACGCGCATCTGGCGGAGGCCACCCGGCTGCATCCGGACTCGTGGAACATCTGGCGTCAGGCGGCCGACCTCGACGAAGTCGGCAAGGCGAGCGGCGAAGCGTTCTGGCAAAGGGTAGAGGCGCTGGGCGATCGGCCGTACTATCCGCCAGCAAAACGATAGCCGGGGAGAACGTCGATGGCAGTCGATGACGCGAGTTTTGCCGGCTCGATCCCGGTGCTGTACGACCGGTACCTTGGGCCGGTGCTGTTCGAGCCCTACGCGGCCGACAAGGTGCGCCGGCTTCCGCGCATATCCGAAGGCGCGATCCTGGAGACCGCTTCCGGCACCGGCATTGTGACGCAGCAGATCGCGGCCGCGCTCCCCGACGCGGTGCGCATCGTCGCGACCGATCTGAACCAGCCGATGCTGGACCACGCCGCCGGCAAGCCCGGCGTGGGACGGGTGACATTCCGCCAGGCCGACGCGCTCGCGCTGCCATTCAGTGATCGCGAGTTCGACGCGGTCACGTGCCAGTTCGGGGTGATGTTCTTCCCTGACCGAACCGCAGGATATCGGGAGGCACTGCGAGTGCTGAAGCCCGGCGGGCGGTTTGTCTTCAGCGTCTGGGATTCGCTGGCGGAAAATCAGTTCGCCGCGGTGGTGACCGATGCGATGGCGGCTCGCTACCCGCAGGATCCGCCGCGTTTCCTGGCCCGCACGCCGCACGGGTATCACGACACGGCTGAGATCCGTGCCGAGCTTGCGGCGGCTGGCTTCACTACGATCGCAATCGAAACGGTGAAGCTGTGGGCGCGTTCGGCATCGCACTGCGATCCGGCCATCGGCTTCTGCCAGGGCTCGCCAATGCGGGGCGAGATCGAGGCGCGCGATCCCGGCGGTCTTCAGGCGGCCACAGATGCGGCGGCGGATGCTCTGGCTGCGCGGTTCGGCACCGGTGCGATCGAGGCGCCGATGCAGGCGCATGTCGTCACGGCGTCGGCCTGACGGGCGCTACTTGCAGGGGTAGCGTTCGCCCAGGAATTGCGTCAGCCCGTCGACCGGGCCCTCGGTCCGGTGTGCCGGCGTGGCGTGCACCCAGTCGACGAACTGGGCCAGCGTGGCCGTGCGGCTCGGCGGCGGGCTGGGGAAGCAGAACGGCTTCTTGTCGCCGGCGTGCTGCAACAGGACGTCCACCACGCCCTGCGCGAACCCATGGCAATAGTTGAGCCTGGCGTCACCGAGTTGGTCCCGCGGATTGGCGCTGCACAGATCGGCCAGGTCGCCCGCCGTGCGCGCGTGGAGATCCGTGGCGTGCTGGGCCTGGGCCGGCAGCGTGAGCAGGGTGGCGGCGAGGGCGATGAACGGGGCGCGGACCTTCATGCATTGTCTCCTGGCGGGGTGGACGCGTCGATTGAACCCGACCCGGCGCCGCCGCGCCAGCGCTGCCAGCCGCCGGCGCGCAGCGCGCAGGCCGGGCAGGTGCCGCAGCCGTAGCCCCAGTCGTGCAGGTGCGAGCGATCGCCGAGATAGCAACTGTGGGTCGCGGTGCGGATCAACTCGACCAGCGCGGAGCCGCCGTGAGCGTCGGCCAGCGCCCAGGTGGCTGCCTTGTCGCGCCACATCAGCGGTGTCTCCAGCACGAAGCGGCGCTGCATGCCGAGATTGAGGGCGAGCTGCATCGCCTTGACGGTGTCGTCGCGGCAGTCGGGGTAGCCGGAGTAGTCGGTTTCGCACATTCCGGCGACGATGCGGCGCAGGTCGCGGCGGTAGGCCAGCGCGCCGGCGCATGTGAAGAACAGCAGGTTGCGGCCGGGGACGAAGGTGTTGGGCAGGCCTTCGGCGGTCATGGCGATAGCGGTTTCGCTGGTGAGCGCGGTGGAACCGAGTGCAGTCAGGGTCGCGGACAGATCGACCATGTGGTCCGGGCCGAGCCGGCCGGGCCACATGGTGGCCAATGCGCTACGAACCGGCGCTCGGCAATCGAGTTCAACGGCGTGCCGCTGACCGTAGGCAAAGCCGACGGTCTCGACATGCGGGTAGCGGGCCAGCGCCCAGGCGAGACAGGTTGCGCTGTCCTGCCCGCCGGAGAACAGCACCAGGGCGTGGTCAGGGTTTTCCGGCGTGGTCGACATGGGCATCTGGCGTCTTGGTTCGGTCCACGCTGGGCCATCGCTGGGACAGGGCGGGAAGCGGTATTTCCTTGCCCGTCATGCGTTCGGGCGCAAGGGCATACAGCTCGATCAGCCCGATGCGCGGCAAGTGGTCGCGTGGGCGGTCCCGGTCCGGCGTTGCATATTTCGCCATCAGGCGCGCGAAGAATAGCCGTTTGGCGGTCGCGTCGTTCACCATCGAGATGCTGCCGAACAGGGTGACGCTGCGATAGGCGACCGTGGTGTCGCAGGCAAAGCGGCCGTAGGGGAACACCTCGCCGGGTTCGTCCACCACGAAGCAGACGCGCGGCTCGTGTTCCAGGTTTGCCCGCAGATGGCCGCGGGCACGCGCGGCGTGCAGATAGACCTGCCCGTCCGCCCAGACATAGAGCAGCGGGACGCAGTACGGGGAGCCATCCGGGCTTACCGTTGCAAGCCGGCCGCAGTAGCCGCGTTCGAGGGTTTCCATCAGGCGTTCGTCGGGCATCGCCAGATCGGACCGGCGCGCGCCGGGTGCGAAACTCATTGCCGCCTCCTCGATGGCCGCTGGGCGGGGACTCTGGGGGCGGAATGGTCGGACCGGAAGCTCCGTTTGGTGGTACGGCATCAGACCACTGATGCGCCTGTCGTCAGACCTGCAACTGCGCGCACTCGCAACGCTGCGCCACGCACCATATGCTTTGGCCATGGACCTAGAATTCACCGAAGACGAAATCCGCCGCTACTCGCGGCATATCCTGCTGCAGGAGGTCGGCGGGATCGGCCAGGCAAAGCTGAAGGCGGCGCGCGTGCTGGTGATCGGCGCCGGCGGGCTGGGGTCGCCACTGGCGCTCTACCTGGCGGCCGCCGGGGTCGGCACGATCGGCATCGTCGATCACGATCATGTCGAACTCTCCAACCTGCAACGGCAGATCGCGCACACCACGGCGCGGATCGGCGCGCCGAAGGCGGATTCCGCGGCGGAGGCTGCGCGGGCCATCAACCCGGAGGTGCGGATCGAGCCGCTCGGCGTGCGACTGGATGCCGACAACGCGGCGGCGCTGATTTCACGCTACGATGTGATCTGCGACGGCACGGACAATTTCGCCACGCGCTTCCTGGTGGCCGATGCCTGCGTGCTGGGCAGGCGCACTTTGGTGTCCGCAGCGGTGCTGCGCTTCGAGGGCCAGCTCTCGGTGTTCAAGCCGCACGCGGCCGAGGGCGGGCCGTGCTATCGCTGTCTGTATCCGGAGCCGCCGCCGCCTGGCGCGGTGCCCACGTGCAGCGAGGCAGGCGTACTCGGCGCGGTTACCGGCGTGATGGGTACGCTCCAGGCGACCGAGGTGCTGAAGGAGATTCTCGGCATCGGCGAAAGCCTGTCGGGGAAGCTGCTGATCTGGGACGCGCTGGCGACGCGCTTCCGCACCGTGCGGCTGCGGCAAGATCCGCACTGCGCGCTGTGCAGTCCGGACGCGACGATCCGCGACCTGTCGGCGCGCCGCGACCCCGCAGCGCCTGCCTGTGCCGTCTGAACCGCTCGGCATCCTGCTGCTGTCGGGTGCGCATGACCGCGCGCACTACGCTTTCGTGGTCGCCTCGGGGGCGGCGGCGCTGGGGCGCGACGTGGTGCTGTTCGCCACCAACGCGGGCTGCCACGCGCTGCTGACGGACTGGTCGGGACTGACCGACGTCGATCGCGACGCGCGCGTGCGCAATGCCGGCGTGGCGGGGTTGGAGGAATTGCGCGAGGCAACACGCGAGATGGGGGTGCGGCTGATCGCCTGTGAGGCCGGACTGCGCGCCGAAGGGCTGGACGCGAGGGGACTGCTGCCGGGCGTCGAGGTCGCTGGTGTCGCGACATTCCTTGAAGCAGTCGGCAGCGGACGGATCGTTTCGATGTAGGGTCAGGGCGCCGCCCTTGGCGGGAGTCCAGAGGGCGCTGCCCCATAGGCGTTAAATTAGTGCTGTAGCGGATAGCAGATGTGCGGTCTTCGTTTTCGTCGGGAGTGAGCGAGCCGGTGATGAACGTTCGGATCGGCGCGCGCCAGGGCATCGAGAGTAAGCGGGCCGATGATCGCCAGACCGAGCACCAGCAAGGCGGTGCTTTGCGCGCGCCAGAGCGAGGGGACATAGGCCGCGTCGAGCAACGCCTCAGGGGGAAGATTCCAGGAACTCCTGGCTGAGATCGTCGCACAACAGGGCAAGGATAAGGTGCGGGTAGAGCCAACTTCGCGTCGCCCGTTCGGTGCGCGTCGGCAAGCGATCGATGTGCAACAGGGACTTCAACCGCTTGAACGCCAACTCTATTTGCCAGCGCAGGCGGTATACCGCGAGCACCTCGTCGGGCGGATACTGCTGTGCCGGCAATGAGGTCGCCACGATCATGAATTCGGCCGCGATCAGGCTGCGCGGATCGAGCGTCTTCTGCTTGCGCGACGCCGCGGCCAGCAGCTTCTTGCGTGTCGTCTCGGTTGCCGCCGGGGTCTTGCGCTGGATGATCAGGCGCAATGGCCGGGGTGGGTCCAGCGGGCCGACCTTGGCTTGCACCATCACTTCGTGCGCCAGCGTGTCGCCGGGCAGCGTGCCGAGATGGCCGATCAGGTCGAAATCCGGCCCATCCGGCCGGCGTAGATTGAACGCGTTCCAGCCGACCCGGACGATGAAATCGGCCTGGCCGGCGCTCTGCTGGCGAAAGCGTTGCAGACTCGCGGCGCGACCGAAATTGCGGTCGCCAATGCGGATCTCGCCGGGGATCGCTGCGCCACGGTCGATCGCCTCGGCACCGTGCTTGTCGGTCAACTCGAGGTGCGAGAAACCGCCGCGCCCCAGGTCGTACACCGCATGCACCCGCCAATCGGCACTCGCGCTGCCGCGCTCGCGGATGCAACTGCCGTCGCAGCCACGCAGGATGCGTCCTGGCCAGCGCACCGCGGCACCGGGCGCCTTCGCCGCCAGTTGCCGCATCATCACCGCTTCCAGGAACTCGACCGACTTGTCCAACCGGTACTTCACGCCTGGGTCGCTGATCCGCACGCCTGCCAGCATCGTCGCCCAGGCTGCCGCCTGGCTCAGCGACAGCCCGCCCGGGCCGCGTGCCAGTGACAGGCGCAACAGAGTGGCGCCGGAGGCGATCTCGCGCTTGCGCTCGATTGCCTTGGTCTGCCGGGCGAGACTGTCGAGATCGAGGTCGGCCGGCAGCCGGCGCAGCAGTGCCTCGAACTGGTCCGCCGGGATCGATGCTGTGTTCTGCATCCGCTCCCAGAATCAGGCCGAGTCGCGCCGGGTCAAGCAGTAATTTAACGCCTATGGGGCAGCGCCCTCTGGTGGGGTTCGGGCAAAGCCCCGCTTGCCCGAGCGATTTCGCCATGGCTACTCTGGCAGCGCGATAGGAGGTCTTGCCATGTCTGGTAGCAGTCCCGCCTCGTCCTCACCGCGCATCGAGCAATTCGCACCGGAACTGGAGTTGATCATCTCCGTATCCGAGCCGATCCGGCACCTGGCCGACGGCTTCGGCGGGCCTCACGGCCCGGCGGAAGGCCCCGTCTGGTGGCAGGAAGGCAGTTACCTGCTGTTCAGCGACATCCACAACAACAAGCGCATGAAATATGCGCCGGGTGCCGGTGCGTCGCTGTTCCAGGAACCCACGAACCGGGCCAATGGACTGACCCGCGACCTGCAGGGCAGGCTGCTCGCGTGCGAGCACGATTCGCGCCGGGTCACCCGGCAGGAACTCGACGGCAGCATTACGGTGATCGCCAACAGCTTCCAGGGACGGCAGCTCAACCGGCCGAACGACGTCGTGGTGAAGTCCGACGGCTGCATCTACTTCACCGACCCGTGGACCAGTCCAGCGCCGGCGCAGCAGTGGGACCTGACGTTCTCCGGCGTTTATCGCATTACGCCCGATCTCGGCACGATGATGCTGCTCATCGGCGACTTCGTGGTGCCGAACGGGCTGGCGTTTTCGCCGGATGAGAGCGTGCTTTACATCAACGATTCGCGCCGCGGGCACATTCGCGCATTCGAGCTGATGCCCAACGGCACGCTGGCGAAGCAGACCGACCGTGTGTTTGCCGACCTGCGCGGCGACGAACCCGGCGTGCCGGACGGCATGAAGGTGGATGCGGCAGGCAATGTGTATTGCGGCGGTGCCGGCGGGATTTGGATCATGGATCCGACCGGCAAGAAGCTTGGCCGCATCGTGCATGGCGCGCCCGCCACCACCAACGTGGGTTTCGGCGGCGATGACTGGAAGACGCTGTATTTTACCAGCCGGAACCATCTCGGCGCGGTCAACGTGAAGATTCCGGGCATTCCGGTGCCAGCAGTTCGGAGGTAGCGGCGGTTATCGACCACGGATGATACCGGGCGGCAGGATGCCTGGCCCTCAGCCAATTCTCGTTTGACCGGCAGGAGCGGGTTTGGCCCGGCCATACGCCTCGGCACAAATGCCGGAGGTGACGGCAGGGACGAGCCCCGGCCATGACGGTGAAACGACCGGTGCAGTGAGTTAGTCGTTCGGGCAGCGTTTGGCTAAACAACGATGCGTCTGCTGAAGCAGGCCGTGACGACAGGAAGGGAATGTCATGAGCGAGAACCTCGCCATACCAATCGGTGTGGCGCCGACGGCGCCATCGCACACGATCGCCGCACGCATGGATCGGCTGCCGCCGTCGCCCTACGTGCGCCGTTTCATTGTGCTCCTGGCACTCGGCGCTTTTTTCGACGTGTTCGACAATGGCCTGATCTCGTTCATCGCGCCTGGCCTGTACAAAGCCGGGATCATGGTGCCGACGACCGCCGGATTCTTCGATATCCACGGTTTCGCCAGCCTGATCGCCGCGACGTTCGTTGGCATGTTCATCGGCACTCAATGGCTGGCGCCGCTGTCAGATCATTTCGGGCGGCGGACGGTGTTCACCTATGCGCTGGTCTGGTACTGCGTCGCCACGTTCATCATGGCGCTGCAATCGACCGACGTCGGCCTGGTCATCTGGCGCTTCATGGCCGGCATCGGCATCGGCGTCGAGTTCGTCACCATCGACACCTATCTGTCCGAGCTGGTGCCCAAGGAGCGGCGTGGCAAGGCCTTCGCGTCGGTGTCCCTGATCGGCACATCGGCCTATCCGATCACGGCGTTTCTTGCCTGGGCGCTGGTCCCCACCACGGTGTTCGGCTTCGACGGCTGGCGATGGGTTGCGATCATCGGCGCGAGCGGCGCGATCGTCGCCTGGTTCCTGCGCCTGGCACTGCCGGAGTCACCGCGCTGGCTCGCGCAAAATGGCCATACCGAGGAGGCAGAGCGCGTCACGCGTATGATCGAGGCGCGGGTCGAGACGCAATCGGGTCGCGCGTTGCCGACACCGCACACGCTCGACGACGAGATCGAGCGCAGCACCGGCAGCTACCGCGAGATATTCCGCCCGCCGTATCTCGAGCGGACACTGATGCTGATCGTGTTCCAGTTGTTGCAGGTGGTCGGCTATTACGGATTTACCAGCTGGGTTCCCACGCTGCTGCTCGCGCAAGGCATCACCGTCACCCGGTCGCTCGCTTATACGGTGATCATCGCCGCGGCCAATCCGGTGGGCGCGCTGGCCGCGACTTGGTTCGCCGATCGCTGCGAGCGGAAATGGCAGCTGGCGTATTCCGCGCTGGGCATCGCGATCTTCGGCCTGGTGTTTTCGCAGCAGAGCAGTTCAATCGGCATCATGTTCGTCGGCACGCTGATCGCGTTTTGCAATACTGTGCTGGCGTACTCGCTGCACGCCTATCAGTCGGAACTGTATCCGACGCGGATCCGCGCGCGCGCGGTCGGGTTTACCTATTCGTGGAGTCGTTTCAGCACGATTTTCGTTGGCTTCATGATCGCATGGTGTCTCAGGAACTACGGCACCATCGGTGTGTTCACCTTCATTGCCGGGGCGATGGTCACCGTGTTTCTGGTGATCGCGATTTGGGGACCGCGCACGACGGGCCTGCGGCTGGAGGCGATTTCGCGCTGAAGACCGGGGCTTCGCCCTTTTCAAGCGGGCACATGGGTAACAGTTTGGACCGGGCACATGGGTGACAGTTGTTCTTGCTAGGTTCGTCCTTGGCAGCCTGCCGAGAACGCGTTGCCTGTGAGGATTAGTTGCAACCGTTTCCTGGTTCGGCGGGGCGCCGTTTCCTCGTCCCGGCGTGAAAGACCTGGGACAGTGCGGCTGCTGGGGGTCAAGGATGGCCGCAGGCCACCGCGGCAAGCGGCGCGCAGCGTCCTTGAGGCCCGGCAGCCGCACTGTCACGCTCAATGGCCGGGCAGCCCGGGTCTGCCGTGGCCCGGGCCGCGTCTGCTGTCGTCATGAGCCCATCGGCCCGGACCGCGCCAAGCCGGAGCGTCGCACCAGGTTGGTTTGCTCATCCAACACCGCCAGTTCGAAACCGCGGAAGCGGATCGTCCAGTCGCCGTCATCGCGCCGTGCCAGCGCGACCGTTTCGCCACGCAAGGCTTCGGTCAGATAAATCCCGCCATCGCGCCATTTGACATAGCCTTTGACATCCACGCGTCGCACATGATGGTCGGCCGGATACACCCAGGCACTGATCTCAGCCGGGAAGCCACGCGGCGACGGCTCATACAGCGTCGCCGGACAGCGCTGACCCAGCGCTTCGTGCGGGCGATTCGTGTTGAAGTCCTGCCGCCAGGCGTCAAATCGCGCCTGCTGTTCGAACAGCGTCGCGGCCGGCGGGTCCGCCACGTCCTGCTTCAGCGTCCGGTGCATACGCTCGTGCCGGCCATTCTGATCCGGCCGGCCAGGCGCGATGCGATCCGGCCAGATGTCCAGCTTCAGCAGCCAGACCGATAGCGTCGACAGTCCGCCCAGCCCCAGCCGATGAGCGAACGGGCTGCCGTTGTCGGTGCGCAGCGCGCGCGGCATCCCATGGGTCTGAAACAGACGCGTCAGCACAGGCTGGACTTCGGCTGCGGTGATTTTCGCCACCGCCTGGCAGCTCAGAATATAACGAGAATGCCCGTCGGTGACCGTCAATGGTTCACAACGAACACCATCCAAGGTGCGGAACCAGCCCTTGAAGTCGGCCGACCAACTGTCGTTTGGCGCCACCGGCTCAATTTTTGGGGCTGTCGTTGCAGGCTCCCGGGATATCCGTGACCGCGGGCGCGACTTGCCCTCCCGGCGTAACAAGTCGCCCACCGTGCTGGCCGCAGGCCAGCCCCGCTCGGGATGGTCCATCGCCAGCCGGCTCAACAGCTTGCGCGGCCCCAACTCGCCCGCTTCTCGCGCAGCGCCAGGATCGCCGCCGCTGTCGCGGGATCAATCGACAGCGTCTGGCTGCGCCGCGCCCGGCTCCGGTCCGTCAGACCGGCGGCACCGTCGGCCGTGTAGCGCGCTAACCATTTGTAGCCGGTCTTCCGGCTGATCCCGAACCGCGCACACAACGCGCCCATCGGCTCTTCATCGCGCACACAGCCAGCAATGAAACACAGGCGATCATCCATCAGGCTTCTCTCGGTCCACGGCATGGCACACCTCTCGACAGGCAGCTTCGCCGCTTCCCGGTGCGTCACCCATGTGCCCAGTCTGAAGTGTTACCCATGTGGCCGGTCTGTACCCCCCGAACCCCACCAGAGGGCGCCTGCCCTCTGGACTCCCGCCAAGGGCGTCGCCCTTGGAACCTTTCACTTTCGACCGGTGGAGCGGGGGTTAGTGGAACCTGGCGTTGGCCAGGCTCTGCTACCCCCACCCGACAGGACGAAAACGATTGGATTGCAAAGGCGACTGCCTTTGCTGGAGGTCCAGGAGGCAAAGCCTCCTGGTGAGTTTCAGGGCAAAGCCCTGAGCCGTCCGGGCTTGACCCGGCGCGCCGCGACTTGGCAACCATGATGCATGTCCATTGCGGCGCCGGTGCGATTGGTTTGCCTGCTGTTGTGCGGAGTACTCCTCACACCGCCCAAGCTCTTGGCGCAGACCGCCAGCAGCCCGCCGACTGGCACGCTGCAATTGCCGACGAAGCAGCAGGGCACGAAGTCGCCGCCCACGCCGGTTAAGGCGGCGCCGCGCGAGCCGGTGCGCGAGGCCAAGCCGACGCCGGTGGTGCGGCCGCATGGCGCGCCGCATGCGCTGAAGCCACCGCCGGCCAAGCCCTCCACCGCTGTTCCTGCTGCCGTTGCACCGAAACCGGCCGTGGCTCCGGCCGAACCGCCCAAGCCGCCCCCGGAAGCCGACAACACCAAGGGTTCGACCACCGGCCTGCCCTTGCCGCGGTTCGTCGCGCTGCGCACCGACGATGTGAATATGCGCGCCGGCCCAGGCACGCGCTATCCAATCGAGTGGGTCTACAAACGGCGCGACCTGCCGATCGAGATCCTGCGCGAATTCGAGGTCTGGCGGCTGGTGCAGGACGCGGATGGCATCAAGGGCTGGGTGCACCAGGCGACCATCACTGGCCGGCGCAGTTTCATCGTCACTGCCGGCGACGCCACGCTACGGCACGACCCCGAGGACTCCGCCGCGCCGGTGGCGGTCCTCAAGCAGGGTGTCGTGGGGCATCTCCGCTCCTGTCAGGCGAACTCGGAGTGGTGCCAGGTGCAGGTCGATACCTACCGCGGTTATCTCAGGCGCAGCCAGTTCTGGGGCACGCTGCCGGACGAAGCCGTCGCCAACAACTGAGGGTTTGGCGACGGCCTGCGGAAACGGTATCGTCCGGTGCATGGACAAGGATGTACCGCGCGCCCACCACGACCTGGGCGGCGCCGCGAAGTTCATGTGCGAGCCGGTGGATGTCGAGCCGCATGCGCTGAACGACTTCGACAAAGAGGTCGATGCGCTGGCTGGGCTGCTGCGCGTGAAGGGCCTGATGACGGTGGATGAGATGCGCCGTGGCATCGAGGCGATCCCGGAGGCGGAGTACCGCCGGCTGAGCTATTACCGGCGCTGGATCCGCTCGCTCACCGACAATCTGCTGAAGAAGGGCGTCATATCCGAGGCGGAACTGCGCGCCACACTGGAACGCGTGTGATGGCGGCGTTCGCGGCCGGTGCGCGGGCACGGGTGAAGAACGACTGGCCGGAGACGCGCGGAGCGGTGCATATCCGCACGCCGCATTATCTGCGTGGCATGACTGGCACCGTGGTGCGCCGGCTTGGGGAGTTCCCCAACCCCGAAGACCTCGCCTTCGCGCGCCCCGCGGCATCACGCGCGCTGTATCATGTGAGGTTCGACCAGCCTGCCGTTTGGCAGGAGGGCCGAGCAGGCGACGAGTTGCTGGTGGAGATCTACGAACATTGGCTGGAGCCCGCATGATGGCCGGATCATGTCCGGGACTTGCTGTCATTGTCATGGCCGGGCCCCGTCCCGGCCATCACCCCCGGCACTGTGGCGCGACCGATGGCCGGGACAGGGCCCGGCCATGACGGGAAATGTGAGAGCCTTGCCCATGCTTGCGCCCATAGAATCAGGTCCGGCCGTGACGCAGGAGGATCGGGCTATCGCCCGAGATCACTCATGAACATCCTGGAAACCGACGGCGAGAAGCTGCTGGTCGCAGTGCGCGACCTGCTGACGGCGAAGGGGGTGGTCTCCAGCGTGGAAATTGCCGAGCGCATCGCGATCACCGACGCGGCCAATCCGGGCCAGGGTGCGCGGATGGTGGCCAAGGCGTGGACCGAGCCGGCGTATCGCGCGCTGATGCTGGAGGACGGCACCAAGGCGGCGGAGGAGCTCGGCATCCCGATGCGCGGGGCGCCGCCGCTTGGCGTGTTGGAGAACACTGCCGATGTCCACAACCTGGTGGTCTGCACGCTGTGCAGTTGCTATCCGCGCGCGGTGCTGGGCTATCCGCCGTTCTGGTTCAAGTCGGCGGCGTATCGTGCGCGCGCCGTGCGCGACCCGCGTGGCCTGCTGTCCGAATGGGGCACTGTGCTGTCGAACGATGTGAAGATCCGCGTCGTCGATTCCACCGCGGATTATCGCTGGATGGTGCTGCCATTGCGCCCGGCGGGCACCGAAGGCTGGGATGCGGAGCGGCTTGCCGCGATCGTCCGCGAGGGCGACATGATCGGCGTCACAATTCCGGTTCTGCCAGCACCGCGACCGGCCGGCTCGGCGTAAAGCGCTCCACCAGGTAGAGCGGCCGGCGCTTGGTTTCGTTGAACACGCGGCCGAGGTATTCGCCGATGACGCCGAGCGTCACGAGTTGCGCGCCGCCGAGCAACAGGATCACCGCCATCAGGCTGGGATAGCCGGCGACGGGGTTGCCGAAGAGCAGCGTGCGCAGGATCAGTTGCGCACCGAACAGCACCGCGAACAAAGCCACGGCCAGGCCGAGGTAGGTCGCCAGCTTCAGCGGCCCGACGCTGAAGCTGGTGAAGCCCTCGATGGCGAGGTTCCAGAGTTGCCACAGCGTCCATTTGCTGGTGCCGGCGCCGCGGGGCTCGCGGTCGTAGAGGATCGCGGTGCTGGGAAAGCCGACCCAGGCGAACAGACCTTTCATGAAGCGGTGATGCTCGCGCAACTGCTGCACCGCATCCACCACGCGCCGGCTCATCAGGCGGAAGTCGCCCACGTTGGGCGGCAGCGGCACTTCGCCGACATGGCGCATGGTGCGGTAGAACGCCGCGGCGGTGCGTTGCTTCAGCCATGTATCGCCATCACGCCGGCGGCGCTGGGCGTAGACCATGTCATGGCCGGCGCGCCAGGCGGCGACCAGTTGGGGGATGACCTCCGGCGGGTCCTGCAGGTCGGCGTCGATGACGATCACCGCCTCGCCGCGCGCGTGGTCGAGACCGGCGGTGGTGGCGATCTCCTTGCCGAAGTTGCGCGACAGGTTGAGCAGCGCGATGTGGCTGTCGGTCAGACGAAGTGTCTCGACGATGCGCAAGGTAGCGTCGTAGCTGCCGTCGTTGACGTAGATGACCTCCCACGCGGCATCCAGCGTCGCCATGGCGGCTGCTAGGCGTCGATGCATCTCGCCGATGACCTCGGCTTCGTCGAACATCGGCACGACAACCGAGAACACCGGCCGCGTGTGCGGCTGCGTGTCCATTCGGATGCTGATGAAGCGGTGGATGGGGTGAAGGTTCTGTTAATACCGTTCGCGCTGTCGATTGCGGAGTTGTCGCGTTGTCTGACGAAAAACGATCACTGTAGTGTTGGAGTTTGTGTCGGAAGGACTACGGAACGGCCGTTTTGGACGGCGCACGGCACCAAGCGGACGTTCGTTCATCGGGATTGCCAACGGCAGCCGTCGACCCGACCTAATCATTCACCACCGCGCCCATGAATCGCCGGGTTGCGCCAGCAGCAGTCGTTGGAGGCACCGCAATCAGATGGTCCAATCCGACCCGAAGTCGCCACTTTGGGTGATGCTGACAACTCACCCCGATCATCACGGTGGTCCTTCGCGTGCGCGGCCAACGCAGTGCCGACCCGACGAAGCCGGCAACTATAGTCGGCGATTGGTCACCGTCACCGTGTTGGGCGGTGCAGCGCCCCAGCCAGCCGCACGCAGGTCTTGGGTGTACCGCTCAGCGAGGGACGGCGGCTTTGGGACCACCGCCTGAACCGATATTTCGAAATTTGAGATCCGTGCGACGTCGGCCACGTACAGTGATTTCGCTTCGCTCGCTCGGCCCAGTCCCATGAGCGCAAGCACCCGGAAGATCTCGCAGTGAGTGAATTTAGGCGCCTTACGCAGACAGTCCTCGCTTTGCTCGAGCGATTCCGCATAGCGGCCGGCACCCCAAAGTATTTCCGCATAATGCCGTGAATAATACGCCGGACGCAGCGGGTTCAGGTCAATCGCCTGCTCCGCTGCGCGAACCGCGCCCTCCGCATCGCCCTTCTGATGCAGCACCGTCGCCAGGAACAGCAGATTGTCCGCATCGCCCGGCCCAAGTTCGATGGCCCGGCGAATCAGACGGAGCGCCCCATCCAGATCACCCTTGAACGTCTCCGCCCGACTCAGCCCTTGGTATGCGACTGGCAGATCGGGATCCAGTTCGATCGCTCGATTGAACTCGGTGATCACCTCGTCAAGCCGCGACATCCCCCATTTGCCGGAGAACTGGTTGAGAATATCGGTTACGTTCAGCCAGCCGAGATACGCCCAGGCCGGGGCATAATGCGGGTCCCGCGCGATCGCCTCCTCCAGCGCGCGGCGGCCTTCGCGAGTCGCATCGGCATTGAACTGGTGCTTCAGCGCTAGGCCGAGCAGTGTCAGCTCGCGGACATCCAGATCGCGCGGTGGACGCCTCAGAATCGCCTGCTTTTCAGTCTCCCGCATGCCCGAGTGCAGGGTGACGGCGATCCTGTTCGCGACCGCAGGCTGGATCTGATCGACGTTTTCCGCGGTGGCAGTGAACTCGTCCGCCCAGGCCACCGTGTTGTCACGGGTATCGATGAGCTGGACGGCGACCGTCAGCGCTTCACCGATCCGCTGCGCGGTGCCGTCCACCAGGTAGCGGACATGCAGCTGCTCGCCGATTTCGCGCGGGCTGAGCGCGCGCCCGCTCAAGGCGAACGATGAATCACGGGCGATGACCCGCAGATCTCTATTACGGGCCAGTTCGTTGATGATTTCTGTGGCAAGGCCGGCGGCAAACAGATCGTTCTTCGGGCTGGGAATACCAGCCTTGAACGCAAGTACCGCCAGCGACGGTCGATCGGGCGTCCTCGGCGCCATTTCCCACGGCTTTTCGGAAGCCGCACGCCAGAACACCAGCAGAGCAAGTGCGACACAGACGACGGTTGTCGCGAGGGCTGGCAGCACCCAGTGGCGGCGTCGTACCAGTGGCAATGCGCTTTCGGTGGCCGGCTCGGGCCCGGTCTGATCATGCCGCTCCGATGCACCGAGCTGTTGAGGAAATGGCTCAACCGCAAGCAGGTAGCCGCGCCGTGGAATCGTGCGAATCGTCTTGCGGTCGCCATCGCCGATGGCACGCCGGATATCGGCGATGCACTGGGTCAGCGAATCCTCGGTCACGATCGTGTCGTCCCAGACGGTGCTCATGAGTTCGTCTTTCGTCACCACCCGCCCGGCATTCGCCGCAAGCAGGCGGAGAACCGCAAACGAGCGCGGACGAAGATCGACCGGCGCGCCGCCGGAAGTGCGAAGCTCGTCGCGCGACAGATCGATCACATAGCCCGGCACGACAACCGGAAGCTGGGTCGCTACTACCGACACCTGTTCTGACCTGACCTCCCTGGCATCTTTGCTGTGCATCTTCGCATAATTTCAGCTGCCTGAAAGGTTTTTTCAGAACTCCTTCGGGACACCGGAGAGGCACGCATGTGATCAGCCGGCCTGGGAGGAAACCTCTGCGCTCCCTGAAAGGACACCGCCATGATGAAACAAGCAATTGCTCTCGCCACTTCCGGCCTGCTGCTACTGCCGTCGGTCGCAACCGTTGCACAGGAGCTGCCGCGCGAAGGCAGGTTCTCGATCACCTACACCGGGGTGAATCCGACCCCGGCCAAACCGGTGCCGCTCGGCAAGGATCGCGAAGCTATCGTCGGCGTATCCATCATGACCGCCGTAAACGACGCCGGCAACGGGCTGCTGCACAACATGGCGGGCCGCTGCATCCTGCTGACTATTGTGGACCGCGCGGCGAAGACCCAGGACCTGCGGGGTTATTGCAGCTACGCGGACCGCGGGGGCGATCAGGTCTTCGAAGAGGTCTCCACGCCAACGCCGACCGGCCTGGGCCTGCCGGCACGCTACGTCGGAAAGTGGACCGGAGGGACCGGCAAGTACGCTGGTCTCAGTGGTGATTTCGAAATCACCAACAGCGGCAACATCGCGCCAGAGGGTCTGTTCCAGGCGGCCGGCAAGAAAACCGGCAGCTACCGGCTGGACCGATAAATCTGAGAAGGGCTTTGGGGTGAAATGGTGGTGGCGAGAATGCTCGTGCCATCGGGCACGCGCACTCGCCGCCTCCTATTGGCCGCGTCAGGCGTGTACCCGAAATGCAGCCTCCCCAGCTCGCCCAGACGCGTTGACAGACTGCATGCGACTGCGTGTCCATCGTAAGTAGCCAAGGATATCGTGGGTTTGTATGAATTACGACTTAATGGCGCGGTCCGTCGGCAACTCGTCTCAAGCGGCCGTCACCCGAGATAATATCTCAGTGTCACGGCGCGCATGACAACGGCCAGCGTAACCACCGGGAATCCCGCCACCACGGCCAGCAGCACACTATGCGGCCGCATCCACCGCGCCTGCCCGAGTGCTGGCAACAGCCCAGCACCGACCAGCGCGATCGGCAGGAAATAACGCCCCTGCACTCCGTCCACAGTCGCATTGCCGGGCGCGGTCCATGTCAGGTAAAGCGCGCCAAACACGCCTGCCACCGACAATAGCAATCCGGTCGCAATCACCAAGCGGCTGCGAGGGCTGATCCACTCCCCCGCGATCCCCAGCATTGCCGCCATTGCCGCGACACCAAGCATCACTTTTGCGGTCTGGTGATAGGCTCTCGGCAACGCCGTATCGAGCCAGCCGAGCTGTCCGACAAATCCGATGAGATAACCACGCCAGTATAGCGTCAGGGTGTTCCACGCGACATGCACGACCAGCAAGGGGTCACCGCGGAGCCGTGCCATCTGCGCCGCAGGATCGGCGCCGACGAAATCGCCGAAATTGGTTGATGTCGTGGCCGCCGTGATCCCGGACCACGCTGCCGCGCATAACAAGACCGCCGCCGCTGGCAGGATCCGCGAGCGCAGGCGCACTGTCGACAGCGCAAGCGGCAGCAACGCCAAAGCCCCGTAGGGCGGCCGCGCCATCGCCACCAGGCCCAGCGTCACCGTCAGGCCCGCCAGCATTTTTCTGTTCAGCGCGCTCGGCCAGCGCAAGGCCCGGACCAACAAAGCCCCCGCCAACGCGCTGCATGTCAGGATCAGCGCGTCTTGCGACGGCGATGCAATGAGCGACAGCGACATTGGCAAGGTCAGGATCGTAAACAGCCACGCGGCAGCGCCGCCCGCGCAGGCGATTGCCGCCGCTCCTATCGTCACCGCGACCACGCCAGTCAGCAGGCGCGATACGATCAGCGTCTGCACCACGGTCATCCGTGTGAACCGCCCAACCGACACGCCAATTGCTGACGGCGCATAGAACAGCGGGGCGTACATCGCCGTATTCGGGAAAGCTGTCATGACCCGCGCGTTGGACCAGTGGACGTTCAGTGCCCAGCTTGACCGGGTCGCACGCGTATCGGGATGGAAGATCAGTGCGTTGAACGGGCTGAATGCCGTCATCAGAGCCGGATCGGCGCTGCCGCCGGCCGTCACGTGCTGCGATCCATCGGCCCCGGGCGTTGAAAACCGAGTTGCGATCAGCCCGCCATCCGCAATCTGCGCTGCTCGCTCGAAATGCGCCGGTTCGTCCGGATTTTGGAACGGCGGAATGTTGATGGCCAGGAACGCGGTCGCCACCAGCCCATAGAGCACGAACGCTGCGGCCAGCCACTGTGCCGTGGTGCGTTCGATGTGGAAGCGGTCGTCATAATCTGCGCGGTGCGGTGGGTTCGCCGTGGCGGGCCGGTCGGCAAACATGGTGCCCCTTTGTACCTTCTCCAGGGTACGTCGAACGGATCCGCTCAGATCACACCTGCAGGAATCCCACCAACCGCTCTGCTTCCGCCACGATCGGATCGGCGATCGCCGCGGCTCTTTCGGTGCCGTCGCGCAGCACCGCGTCCACGCCGGCGGGATCGTCCAGCAGCCGTTGCGCTTCCGCCGCGATTGGGCGGAGCTTCTCGATCAACAGCGCCGACAGCGCATCCTTGAACGCGCCGAAACCCTTGCCGCCGTGTTCGCGCAGCACGCCGGCAACATCGGTGTCCGCCAATGCGGCATAGATGCCGACGAGATTGCGCGCCTCGGGCCGCTTCTCCAGACCATGCGGTTCGGACGGCAGCGGCTCCGGATCGGTCTTCGCGCGGCGGATCTTCAGCGCGATGGTGTCCGGGCCATCGTTCAGGTTGATGCGGCTCTGATCCGACGAGTCGGACTTCGACATCTTCCTGGTGCCGTCGCGCAGACTCATGACGCGTGGTGCGGGGCCCATGATCAGCGATTCGATGTGCGGGAAGAACTCGACCCCGTAGTCGTGGTTGAATTTTTGCGCAATATCGTTGGCAAGTTCGAGATGCTGGCGCTGGTCCTCGCCGACCGGCACTCCGGTGGCGTGATAGGCGAGGATGTCGGCGGCCATCAGGTTCGGATAAACGTAGAGCCCGGCCGAGGCGTTTTCGCGATTTTTGCCGGCCTTGTCCTTGAACTGCGTCATGCGGTTCAGCCAGCCGAGGCGCGCCACGCAGTTGAAGATCCAGGCGAGCTGGGCATGCGCGCGGACGGTGGATTGCGCGAACAGGATGTGCTTTCTCGAATCGATGCCGCAGGCCAGCAGCATCGCCGCCATCTCCCGCGTCTGCCGCGCAAGTTCCTTAGGGTCCTGCCACTCGGTGATCGCGTGCAGATCGACCACACAGTAGATGCAGTCGTGGCTTCCCTGCAGTGCGACCCAGTTGCGGATCGCGCCCAGGTAATTGCCGAGATGGGCGATGCCGGACGGCTGGATGCCGGAGAACACGCGTTGCATGGGGGACTGATTGCCGATCTGGCGTGGGGATGCAAGTTGGCGGCCTTTGGGGTGGCGGGGTGTCGCCGCGTTGGCTCCGGCATTTTGGCCTTACGCCGACCGACAGCACCGCCGAGGAGGGGGCAGGGCGTCGGAACCTCCGGCGGCTCCGCACATACGTGGCCGATGGAACAATCGGCCCGCGTGGTGGTCGTTATTTTCAATAGAAATGGCTTCAGATCTCCTGCATTGATCAGGCATTGGCAACCTCCTGCAGGGGCAGCGCGAATCCAAAAGTGGCCCCCTCGCCTGGCTTCCCGGCAGCCCAGATTTGCCCGCCATGGCGCGTGATGATGCGTTTCACGATTGAAAGGCCGATGCCTGTCCCGGAGAACTCGGAAGCGCCGTGCAAACGCTGGAAGACCCCAAACAGCTTGCCCACGTACTTCATATCGAAGCCCACTCCGTTGTCCTTAATTAAATAAACCGCTTCGTCGTCCACGATGCGGCCCTCGACTTCGATAAGTGCCTTTGGCGTGGGAGCCGAGTACTTGATGGCGTTGTCGAAGAGATTGACGAAGACTTGCTTCATCATCGCAGCGTCGGCTTTGGCCCTTGGGAGTGGGCGAAGTCTGAACTCAATGCAGCGGCCCGCTGTGGCGGGTTCAAGCTCATTGTATGCAGTCCGGGCAATTTCCTCCATGTCAAGGTCGGTGCGTTTCAGTTCGACCCGTCCGATACGTGAGAAGGCAAGTAAATCATCGATCAACTGGCTCATCTTGCCGATATTAGTGCGGATTGCATTCAGGAAGCTTAAACCTTCCTGATCAAGACCTGATGCGTGTTCTTCCAGCAGAAGCCCCGAGAAGCCGTCGATCGCCCGGAGCGGCGCTCGCAGGTCATGGGACACCGAATAAGAGAAGCCCTCCAACGCGTCGTTGGCAGCCACGAGCCGTTGGTTGCTTTCGGTCAGTTCGCGAGTTCGAGCGTTAACCGAATCTTCCAGGCTGGTCTTGTGCTCTTCGAGTTCCTGGGTCCGCTCCCTGACCCGCTGCTCAAGCGTTGCGAGCAGTTTTGTGCGCCCACGGGCATTAAAGATGAGCATGGAGACGCCAAAAATGACTGCCCCACAAACGACAGCCGCATAAAATACCAGATCAGTCACAAACTGCCTGGTAAAGTACACCACGACCTGTGGTTGCCACTTGTCCAAAATGCGCTGGTAGGTGCCATCCTGTTTTATGGAATTCAGGCCATGATTGATCCTATCAAGAAGCTCCCTGTTGCCTTTTGCGACGGCGATGCGTGAATAACTTTGAGCAACGGGCGGATCGACGGTGGTTATACCAGAAGCCCTAAGTCATGACGCACGCCCAAGCGCGAGTTCCGATGGATCTGATGCGATCGGGGTCGCTGATCAGAAAATGCCACGCATCCTTGCAAGCTGTGACGATGGCCTCGTAGCTGTCCCATACCAACAGGCTCAGCTTGTTGGCCCGGAGGTAGTGCCAGACGTTCTCCATCGAGTTGAGTTCCGGCGAATAGGGTGGCAGTGAGATTAGCGTGATGTTGACTGGGACTTTCAGCTTCTTGCCGCGCTGATGCCAGCCGGCGCCGTCGCAGATCAGGACGGCGTGCGCACCGGGCTGCACCTGCGTGCTGATTTCCTTCAGATGCTCGTTCATTGCCTCGGTATTGGCGGCGGGCATGATGACCGCGGCGCCGACCTCACGAGCGGGGCAGATCGCACCAAACAGATAGACCGAATCGTGGCGGTTATCCCGTACTGCGGGTGGCCGGGAACCAATCGGCGCCCACTGGTACGGGAGCCATCCCTTCTGGCCTACTCTGGCTTCATCTTGGAACCACACCTCCACAGGTTTGCCCGTCGCGGATACTGGCAGGACTTCGTTCATCAGGCTGGCGAAGTTTATTTTGAAACTCTCCTGCGCCGCTGCGTCCTTCTTCGGATGGTAGGGGCGCGGCTGCAACCGCGTCAGCTTGAGCTTGCAGAGCAGCTTGGCCACGCTGCGCTTGTGGAACGTAACCGCGAAGTGGCTGGCGATCTTCGCGCGCAGATCAACGCAGCGCCACCGCACAACGCCGTCTTTCTCCGGATCAGGCCCTTTGATCACTATCTCCTTCAGTTCAGCCATTTGCGCCTCGTTCAGCGCCGAAGGGCGTCCAGAGCGCCTGCCGGTTGCCAGGCCGGAAACGTCAGACGCGTTGTAGCGATGCACCCAGTCGCATAGCGTCTGCCGGTCCATCCCACTGGCCGTAGCAGCCTCGCCACGCGACCAACCGTCCAGCAAAAGCGCGATGCCCAGCAGGCGTCGCGTAACGGCGGCATCCTGGGTTTTAATGGCAACGCCGCGCAGCTCAGCAGCGGACCGGTCCAAGCGCGTGATCTCGATCGCCTTGCCCATGCCGTGACCCCCCAAAAGAACTTCAGGGTACAAGGAGTCAGAGTTCCGCCGATTTGGGAATCCCTCCGAAGAGTCGGGACTTCCAGCTTCTGGTATTATTCCCACCAATCGGCTGATGGCCAACTCATACTCACCGACCCAGCGATCCACGATCACTGCGTCAACCTGGCCTGCATTGAGCAAGAGGAAGGCCGCCTTCCAGGTTGGCACCGGGACCAACTGGAAGTCGCCGACTTCTCCCAGTTGCTCGGCCGGGAAACCGCCGCTTTCGACGCCCACCTTCATCCCGCGCAGGGACGCAAGCGACTGTATGTCGGTGTGGGTGGCTTTGCGGAAGATCTGGAACCGGGAATCCACGAGCGGGTCAGAGAAGTCATACCAGAAGCCCTAAGTCATGACGCACGCCCAAGCGCGAGTTCCGATGGATCTGATGCGATCGGGGTCGCTGATCAGAAAATGCCACGCATCCTTGCAAGCTGTGACGATGGCCTCGTAGCTGTCCCATACCAACAGGCTCAGCTTGTTGGCCCGGAGGTAGTGCCAGACGTTCTCCATCGAGTTGAGTTCCGGCGAATAGGGTGGCAGTGAGATTAGCGTGATGTTGACTGGGACTTTCAGCTTCTTGCCGCGCTGATGCCAGCCGGCGCCGTCGCAGATCAGGACGGCGTGCGCACCGGGCTGCACCTGCGTGCTGATTTCCTTCAGATGCTCGTTCATTGCCTCGGTATTGGCGGCGGGCATGATGACCGCGGCGCCGACCTCACGAGCGGGGCAGATCGCACCAAACAGATAGACCGAATCGTGGCGGTTATCCCGTACTGCGGGTGGCCGGGAACCAATCGGCGCCCACTGGTACGGGAGCCATCCCTTCTGGCCTACTCTGGCTTCATCTTGGAACCACACCTCCACAGGTTTGCCCGTCGCGGATACTGGCAGGACTTCGTTCATCAGGCTGGCGAAGTTTATTTTGAAACTCTCCTGCGCCGCTGCGTCCTTCTTCGGATGGTAGGGGCGCGGCTGCAACCGCGTCAGCTTGAGCTTGCAGAGCAGCTTGGCCACGCTGCGCTTGTGGAACGTAACCGCGAAGTGGCTGGCGATCTTCGCGCGCAGATCAACGCAGCGCCACCGCACAACGCCGTCTTTCTCCGGATCAGGCCCTTTGATCACTATCTCCTTCAGTTCAGCCATTTGCGCCTCGTTCAGCGCCGAAGGGCGTCCAGAGCGCCTGCCGGTTGCCAGGCCGGAAACGTCAGACGCGTTGTAGCGATGCACCCAGTCGCATAGCGTCTGCCGGTCCATCCCACTGGCCGTAGCAGCCTCGCCACGCGACCAACCGTCCAGCAAAAGCGCGATGCCCAGCAGGCGTCGCGTAACGGCGGCATCCTGGGTTTTAATGGCAACGCCGCGCAGCTCAGCAGCGGACCGGTCCAAGCGCGTGATCTCGATCGCCTTGCCCATGCCGTGACCCCCCAAAAGAACTTCAGGGTACAAGGAGTCAGAGTTCCGCCGATTTCGGCAATCCCTCCGAAGAGTCGGGACTTCCAGCTTCTGGTATCATAGATCTGTTCCCGCTGGGGGTCGGGGTTGATTTGCAAGAGGGCGTCGGCCTTGCCGTGCAAGACCTGCGACTGGGCTGTCGGCCAATCCTCCGCCTCGACGATTATGGACAGGCCAGCCTTGTCGGCCAGGGCATAGGCAAGATCGACGACGATCCCGACCGGTTTGCCGTCCTGCAACGAGACAAATGGCGGGATGCCCTTGTTGCCAAGAAATCTTAGCGGTTGCTTCTGGTCTTGACCAACAGCGGCACGCGGCACAAAGGAAATGACCGCCGCAGCGACTAACAGCAGTGTCAGATTGCAAATCACCGTGCGCCGGAATAATCCGAACGATGGCAACAGGCTGGGGCGATCCTGCGAACAGACCCAGCAAACGACGGCAACCATTGTTATAATAGCTAACGTCATCTGCAAGCCCTGACATTGGAAAGTGCTTCGATTCCGGTTGCAACTTTTGGATGAGCCGGTCGAATTCAATGTGTCTACGCGCGCGCCAGCCTCATATTGGCATTACTGCCGCCTTATCAACCGGGGACAACACAGGAGCCGGTCGGTTTGTCGCCGCCAGCGTCTTGGCCGCACCTGCTGACCTGCGCGCTGTCAGAGTATCAAACGGCGGCCTGCTCCGCCCGTCGAAGGAACTCACGATTGACGACACTGCGCGGCCGTGTGGCCAGACGTTCGTATGCGAGGGCCACTGCGACGTCCCGCATGCCGCCGCGCACCGCGGCTTCGGTCAGGGTCCAGTCGACCACATCGCGCTGCGCATGGCTCCCGCCGATCCGCCACAGATCGAAACGCACCGGCTGCAGCAGCGCGACGGCCGCTTCAAAGGCACCGCGGCGGAATGCCACCAGACCCTCGACCAGCGGAATCCCGACGTCGCGATAGAGCGGCGCCGCCTCGTCGCTGCTCGCCGCCGTCTTGCGCATCGCTGCCAGCCTGCGTTCGACCAGGGCCGCTTGATCGGACCCGAGTTCGGCCATCGCCGCGTGCATGTCGTGGAACACGAGGGTCCTGCCGTCGGCATGGTCCTGCCACAGGGTCGCCACCTCGTTCCACCGCGCGGACACGTCGCAGCCGAGTGTCTCGAGGCGCCACAGCAGCGCCGGTGCATTGGTCAGGCTCAGCGCAATCGGCCGCTGGGTCGCGTGGATCGGCCCATCGTAAAGTGCCAGCGCTGCGTCGTATTGCCCGAGCTCAATGTGAAACAGCGCCCGGTGCCACCAGATATGCGCCTGGTTGAGATGGTCGGGTGTCGACCAGAACGGTTCGCGCGCCTGCATCCAGCCCAGACCGTCCTCCGGACGCCCGGTCATCTCCATCACATGAGCGACGGTATGATGCGCGAACTGGCTGGTCGGTTCGAGTTCCGCCGCCGCGCGCGACTCATCTTCGGCGCGGCCGTAGTCGCCGACCTCCTCGAGGCCGAAGCCGTGGTAGGCCAGCATGCTGCCGTAACCCGGCAGGTCTTTCGGCCACAGCGGCATTGCGCGCGCGGTGCGGTCACGCATCCAGCGCACACGCCCCTGGTAGAGGTCGAGAAACAGCGCGACCTGCTGGGCCAGGATATCCAACGGGTAGTGCATCACGTGCCGGTCGAGGATCAGGACAGCCGCGCTCAGCGCGCCCCCCGACGCATGCTCGAGTGCCGCAAGATGCCCGCGTTCGCGATCATCCATCGTCTGGGTCGAGGCGATGCGGATCGATGCAGCAATGCTGCCAGCCAGCGCCGGGTCGCGCGCCAGCGTCAACATCCAGGCTTTCGCCAGATGCGCCATGACGAAACCGGGGGTGGCGTCCCGCGCCGCGTTCAACAGCCGTATCGCGTCGCCACAGGCGAGGTTGAAGGCACACACCGCCTGATCGTAAAGCGCCGCGGTCTCGGCGGTCGCACCGGTCAGCGTGTGGCCCTGCGCATCCTTGATCATAGCCCGCTCCATATTCGTTGCAGGCGAGCGTGGGCGGATCAGGGGCACCGTGCAACACGCGCGGCTCCAGTCTATCCTCGCGCGGATCAGGGGAGGAGCGAACGATGTTGCTGACGCCAGGCTTCCATCATCTGCATCTCAACTCGGTCGATCCCGACGCGGCGATCGACTGGTACACGCGGCAGTTTCCGAGTTGCACGAAGGGAGACTGGGGCGGTTTTCCCGCGCTGCTGTCGCCCAATAATGTCATGGTGCTGTTCACCAAGGTCGCCGCGCCGCCGCCGACCCTGCCGCAGAGCGCGATCTGGCATTTCGGCTGGCACGTCACCGATGTGCGCGGGAGCCTGGCGATGTTCCAGGGACACGCGGATGTCGAACTGCTGCCGCTTTATACGACGGACGAAGGCGGCTCCGTGCTGGTCAGCAGCGACACCTGGCCGAACGTCCGCGGCGTGCTCGGCCTGACCAGGACGCAGATCGCCGAGGCGCGCAGCAAGGGGGTGCAGCCGCTTGGCGGCGGCGGGTTCGCCTACATGGCGGGTCCCGACGGTGCGCTGGTCGAGTACGCCGGGAATTATCCGGCCGAGCGGTTCAACCACGTGCATCTCTGGCAGGAAGAGCCGTTATGCGCGCAGCTCTGGTACCAGAAGCACCTGAACGCGGCGGCCCGGGCGAGCTTCGGCGAAGTATCGGTGACCGAGGCGGACTGCAAGGTGCCGCGCGGCACTGATCGCACCTGGCCGGCGCTGAACCGGGAGGGCATGTTCCGCACGCCGCGTGCCGGCGTTGAGTTCGGCGACGTGGTGCTGACCTGGTACGCGAACCAGGGAGACGCGCCGTTAGCGACTCCGCGCGGCCAGTTGCAGGACCATATCGCGTTGAGCGTCGCCGATCTCGATGCCTGGGTCGCGAAGCTGCGCGGCGAGGGCGTGACGTTCCTGGCGGAACCCTACCGGCTCGGCGACGCGCGTGCGGTGATGATCGAGGGGCCGAGCCGGGAGGCGATCGAACTGGTGGCGGCGGGTTGATTCAGGTGGCGCGGGTTCCCGGTGGAACCATGTCGGCCTCGATCTCGAACGCGATGTAGTCGCCGAACTGGCCGGAGCGGCCGCCGTGCGGCACGAAGTGCGTAACCTGCACGTTTGACAGGCGCAGTTTGTCACGGCCGAATTGTCCCGACGTCAGGACGATCGACGCAATGGTCTTGTTGCTGTTGTCGAGTCCTTCAGTTTTGGCACCAGCACACTCCACGCCGGTACCACCAGCTGGTACTTCAAACGGACCGGTGACCACTGCCGCCTGCCGGTGGCATTTCCTGTCCCGATGTCCAACGGCACCTGGACCGCATAGCTGAAGGCGTGGGTAAGGATGCTGTGCTTCGGGTCGGTATCACCGCTGCCGCTCTTGCGTCCATCGCCGCTGCTATCTCCGTCGGTGGTATCCCAGCAATCCTGGGCTGATTTGCCACCGCCGGTATAGGTCACTTCAATCTTCTGGAACGCGAACTCCACCTCGTCCCATTCGAAGGAGCCGACAGCACCAGGGTGCTTGACTGTGGCGGGCGATCTGCCACGCAATTTCAGGTAGGGGCTGAGGCTCATGGCGATACTCCGCACACAACGTGTACGCCGGCGACCCCGACCAACAGAGCGCGCTGCCAGCTCTGGCGCGCCGATGCGGATGGTAAACGATACGGTTACGCCGGCTTGATCAACTTTCCTTGTGTGGAGTTGTTGCGCTTCCGGAGGCGCGAATGCCGAAGAAGGCGGCGGCGCGATTCGCGTCAAGGCCGGGCAGTGGCGCGCCGATTAACTTGCGGCGGCGTCTGTGCCAGAGTGGCGTCAGGACGGGCAGAAGCGCCGTCTCAATGGGAAACGGCGGCTCACGCCATTTCACCACACTAGGGAGTTAATGTTCAGTGGCCACATACAATGTGCTGATCATGGGCGCGTCCTACGGGTCGCTGCTGGCAAGCAAGCTGTTGTTCGGCGGGCACAAGGTGAAGCTTGTGTGCCTGCCGGCGGAAGTGGAGGCGATCAACAGCGACGGCATCCGCGTGCGGCTGCCGATCAAGGGCCGCAAGGATCCGGTCGAGATCGACTCGCGGAAGCTGCCGGGCCGGCTTTCCGCGGATGGGCCGAGCGGTGTCAATCCGGCCGAATACGACATGGTCGCGCTGGCGATGCAGGAGCCGCAGTACCGCTCGCCTGGGGTGCGCGAACTGCTGGACGCGGTGGCGAAATCCGGCAAACCGTGCATGTCGATCATGAACATGCCGCCGCTGCCGTATCTGAAGCGCATCCCTGGACTGAACACCGACTCGCTGCACCACTGCTTCACTGACGCCAGCGTGTGGGCGAATTTCGACCCTGGCCGCCTTACGCTGTGCAGCCCGGACCCGCAGGCGATCCGCATGCCGGATGACAAGATCAACGTGCTGACGGTGACGCTGCCGACCAACTTCAAGGCGGCGCGGTTCGATTCCGAGGCATCGACCAACATCCTCCGTCAGTTCCAGCGGGAGATCGAAGCGATCCGGTTCGATGCCGGTGATGCAACGATCGACCTGCCGGTGAAGCTGAAGGTGCACGAGTTCGATCTTCGTGCCGCTGGCCAAGTGGGCGATGCTGTGCACCGGCAATTATCGCTGCGTGCGGAAGGACGCGGCGGTGACGATCAAAGAGGCGGTACACACGGATATCGAGGCGTCCCACCGAATTTACGACTGGGTGCGCGAGCTGTGCCTGCTGCTGGGTGCGTCGCCCGACGATCTGGTGCCGTTCGAGAAATACGCCGCCGCGGCGAACGGGCTGATCCGGCCGTCGTCCGCGGCGCGTGCGCTGTTCGCCGGCGCGCCGAACATCGAGCGGGTGGATCGTCTGGTGCAGAGCATCGCGGCGCAGCGGGGCATGCGGAATGCCGAGCTCGACGCGACGGTGGCGCTGGTCGATGCTCGGCTGGAGCTGAACCGGAAGGCAGCAGCCTGAACGCATTAATACGGGAGGGCGAAACCGGTCAGCCGCAGGGCCTTGCGATCGAAAGTGGCGGTGTGGGAACAGCCGGCTCGTAGGCCGAGTGCTCCGATGAGTGCATCCGCAAACGAGCCGCGTCCCTCCTGCAGGACGGTCATTGCCGCGAACACCTGCTGCTCGTACTCCACTAGCAGCACGTCGGCCTGAAGCGTGCGTGCGATTGCCGATGCTATCTCGTTGGCATCCAGCCCATAGGCGCGCTCAAGCACCCACGCGGTTTCCACCATCGCGCCGACGCTGATGAAGCCAGGTTCCTGCTGTGTGAGGCCACGTTCGATCAGATCCGTTGCCCGTGGCGATTGGACCGGGTCGTCCTGTGTCAGATAACGTACCAGGACGTTGGTATCGAGGCCGATCATGACCGCTTGCGGCTACGCCGGTTCGTCCAGTCCGCAGCGGCGCCCATGGTGATAGCAGCGTCCATCTGCTTGATCGTCACACGGGATCTTCGTCGCTTGAGCATGCCGCGCAGCGCTGCGACTGGAAGCTTGGGCAGAAGGACAACGCTACCGTCGGGGTGAATGAAGAACTTCACACGATCCCTGGGTTGCAATCCAAGGTGCTCACGGATCGCCTTCGGGATTGTCGCCTGACCTTTGGTGGTGATTGCAGAGTCCATTGCGTGCTGCCGTTACGTTTCTGGAATGTAATACCGTCAGGCGCTGCGCGAGACCAGTTGCTCAGGGCTCCGCCCTGAAACCTGCCAGGAGGCTTTGCCTCCTGGACCTCCAGCAAAGGCAGTCGCCTTTGCAATCCGATCGTTTTCGTCCTGTCGGGTGGGGGTAGCAGAGCCTGGCCAACGCCAGGCTCTGCTACCCCCACCGCACAGGACGAAAGTGGATGGTTCCAAGGGCGTCGCCCTTGGCGGGAGTTCCAGAGGGCAGCGCCCTCTGGTCGGGTTCGGGGCGGAGCCCCGTCTCTGAGCCTATGGGCGTGGGACAGTATCGGCGGTTGCGGCTGTCTTCATTTGTCTTCGTCGTCGTCTGCGTCCCAACATTCTGACCACGGCCCGCCAATCGCCTGCCCCGAATACCACCGCCGCCACCGCGTAGGCCGCCATCCCGACCCCGATCAGCACCGTCAGTGCGCCGATCCGCGCCAGTCCATGCGGCGGCGTCGCGAACAGCACGCGCTGCGTCACCCACAGCGACACGGCCATCGCACCGGTCGCCAGCAGCATCCCCAGCCCGCGTCGTCGCAGTTGGATATCCGGCCGCAGCAGGCCGCGACGCGCAAGCATCACGCCCAGCCCGCCGACGTTGAAGATCGCCGCCAGGCTGGTCGCCAATGCAGGGCCGATGTGCTGCAGCGGCACCATGAAGGCGACATTCATGGCCAGGTTCAGCGCCACCGCCGCGACGCCAATCTTCACCGGGGTGGCGGTGTCGCCGCGCGCGAAGAACCCTGGCGCCAGCACCTTCACCAGCACGAACGCCGGCAGTCCCAGCGCGTACGCGGCCAATGACTGGGCCGAGAGGTGCGCGCTTTCGGCGCTGAACGCGCCGCGGCCGAACAGCGTCCACATCACCGGGTAGGCGCTGACCATCAGCGCGACCGCCGCCGGCAATGTCAGGAACAGCGCGTATTCGATCGCACGGTTCAGCGTGCCAAGCGCCGCCTCGCCCTCGCCGGCGCGCACCTGGCGCGACAGCAATGGCAACAGCGCGGTGCCCACCGCGGTGCCGATGACGCCGAGCGGCAGTTGCTGCACTCGATCGGCATAGTACAGCACGGACACGGTTCCGGCCGGCAGGAGGCTGGCGATGATCACATCCACCGCGAGATTGAGTTGCGTCACGCCGGCGCCGAGCAGGCCAGGCAGCATGCGTCGTAGCAGAATGTGCATGCGCGGCGTGAGCTTAGGACGCGGCAGTGCGAGCGGCATGCCCGCGCGCCGCGCCGCCCACAGCAGCAGCGCCAGTTGCGCCACGCCCGACGCGGTCACGCCCCATGACAGCGCGTGACCGGCTGTCGGCACGTAGGGCGTCAGCCAGACCATGAAGGCGATCGAGATGGCGTTGAACAGGACATACGAGGCGGAGGCCGCGGTGAACCGCTCCATCCCGTTCAGCACGCCTGACACCAGCGCGGCCAGGCAGATCAGCAACAGGTAGGGGAAGGTGATCCGCGACAAGGTCACCGCGAGCGCGAATTTGGCCGGAATTGCCGCGAAGCCCGGCGCCAGCACCGTCATCATCTGCGGCATGAAGACCTCGCCCGCGATGGTCAGCACGCCGAGCCAGAAGGTCATGACCGCGAACGCCTCGATGGCGAATTGACGGGCGGCCTGCGGTCCCTCGGCTGCGAGCATGCCGGAGAATTGCGGGACGAAGGCGGCGTTGAAGGCGCCTTCGCCGAACAGGCGGCGGAACAGGTTGGGCAGCTTCAGGGCGACGAAGAACGCATCCGCTACCGGGCCGGCACCGAGCATCGCCGCGATCAGCATGTCGCGGGCAAAGCCGAGTACGCGGCTCGCCATGGTCCAGCCGCCGACCGTCAGGACACCTCGAAGCATGGGCCGGTCTAGCGCACCATGCCGCGTCGCGTCATTCGTTCCGCCGCGGCCGGGCCAGCAGGCTGCTGATCGCCTCGGCGACGGTGATGCGGCCGGCGAGCAGGTCGGCGACCGCTGTGCAGATCGGCAAGTCGATCCCGGCGGCCCGCGCGACCAGGGCAGGTGCCGTGGCGACGCCCTCGGTGACGGCGCTGCGGGCGGCCAATACGTCGGACAGCCGCTCGCCGCGGCCGAGCGCCAGCCCGAGGCTGTAGTTGCGGCTGGCCGGCCCGGTGCAGGTGAGCAGCAGATCGCCCAGGCCGGACAGGCCCATTACGGTCTCGGGTCGTCCACCCAGCGCGACCGCCAGGCGGGAGAGTTCAGCAAGGCCGCGGGTGATGAGGGCGGCGCGGGCGTTCTCGCCGAGCCCGGCGCCGATGACCGCGCCGGCCGCGATGGCGATCACGTTCTTCGCCGCGCCGCCGACCTGTGCGCCGGCCGGATCATCGTTGCCGTACAGGCGGAAGGACGGGGTGGCGAGCATGGCGGTGATCCTGTCGCGCAGGGCGGCGTCCGTGGCGGCGATCACTGTGGCGGCGGGGAGGCCGGCGGCGATCTCGTGCGCGAAATTCGGCCCGGTAAGCACGGCGGCCGGGGCGCCGGGGAGACGTTCGGCGAGCACTTCCAGCGGCAGGCGCAACGTGCCGGCCTCCACCCCTTTGGCGCAGACGACAAATGGTGCGGCGGCGGGAGCCATACGTCCCAGCACCTTGCGCAGATGCTGCATCGGCACTGCCAGCAGCACGACATCGGCGGCGGCGGGCAGAACGTCGACCAGTTGCACCGCATCCGGCACGCGATGGCCGGTGAGGCGTGGATTGTCGCGGCTCGACGCGATGGCCTGCGCGCGCCGCGGATCGCGCGCCCACAGGGTGACGCTGTTGCCGGCGCGGACCGCCTGGATGGCCAGCGCCGTGCCCCAGGCCCCGGCGCCGACCACCGCGACGCTACTCATCGACGATGCGCCTTATTGTCGCACTCTCACCGGGTTCGCCATTGCCCAGGCGATCGATCAGCGCAGCCAGGATCGGCTGCACTGCCTGTTCGAAGCCATAGGGCGGGTTGATCACCAGCATACCGCAGCCATTCAGCCGCGTCGGATCGACCGGCTCACGCAGGCAGAGTTCGGCGGCGACAATGTCGCGGATGCCGCTGTCGTGCAGGTCCGTCAGGAAACTGCGGGACGGCGCGCGATGCTTGATCGGATACCAGGCGGCGAACACGCCGGTACTGAGGCGGGGCTGCCCGATGGCAAGACCGCTCGCGAGGTCGGTGAATTCATGCGGGTCCTCGAAGGGCGGATCGATGAGAACGAGTCCGCGCCGATGCTTCGGCGGCAGCAGCGCACCCAGAGCTTCCCATGCATCGCGATGATGCACCGCCACCTGTCCGTCGCGTGCGAACATGCGACGCAGCGCGGCGTAATCGTCGGGCTGCAGCTCGCAGCTTGCCAGGCGATCATCGGGTCTGAGCAGGGCGCGAATGATCGTAGGCGAGCCGGGATACAGACCCAACGAGCGGACCAGACCGACGTAGTCAGCCAGCGGCGGCGACGTGTCGTCGAGCAGTTTGGCGATGCCCTTCTGCCATTCGCCGGTGCGTTCAGCGGGGCCACTGTCGAGGTCGTAGCGTCCGGCGCCCGCGTGCGTGTCCAATACGAACAATGCGGCGGGCTTGCGCATCAGCGCGCGCAGCAGCCAGATCAGCGTCGCGTGCTTCATGCAGTCGGCGAAGTTGCCGGCATGGAAGGCGTGGCGGTAGTTCATGTACCGACGACTGCCAGAAAGGCAGCGTGGGAGATCTGGAAGCCGCGAAAGGCGTTGCCGGCAGTGTCCATATGCAAGGCGATCTGCTCGGTCATCTCAACCCTGGCAAGACCTTCAGGAAACACAGCCGCACCCTTGCAGGTATCCGCAATCGCTTTGGCTCGATAGTGCTCTCCGGGAATTCGGCGAACATCACTGCCGCATTATCGGACAGTTGGCCCGGCATTGCCAGCGACTCCATGGCGCGCGCTTGGCAGGACGATGGAGCGGTGACCCGTCTCGATCGTCGGTCCGGGAGAATGCGGCCCAATGTGACGGGCAAGAGCAATGCGCGGGTTCGGGGGCGGTCAAATCATATGCCATGATGGCGGCGCTGTTGTGCCGCTCCGGCCATCGATCGCAGTCAGCACGATGCATACCAATGCTTCAGGCGGCTCGGGCGAGGGTTTGATTCACTATAGACCGACTGTGAGAATCCAGGTTACCAATACGGAAACCGGGCCAAGTATCCGATGCAAAGGACATATGTGCCTAGCGAGGCCACGGCCCGCTTCCTGTTCTATTACGAGTTCAGCGGAGATGGCTTTTCGTACGATCCCTACGAGATACAGGATGCTGGTCTCAACTTTACCGGCCGTGTCCGCCGCATCCGTTTGCTCAAGCAGCGCGGCCGCTTCGGGAATATTGTTACTTGCATTTTGCATGCGACGATGCTGGCCAGAATCATTGGTGCCGATCAGATCGAGGTCTTTTCCTTTGATCTAGGCCCGGCGGAATCGGTCGTTCGTGTACGGGAAATAACATTCAGCTTTGGTTCCTTCCCGGGCCCGGCCGAACCCGCGCTCGTGGGCAGCTTCTTTAATACCTTCGCTTTCGAAGGCTGCCTCCAGGCAGTGCAGCCGCATTTCGTAACAGAGACCATCGACAGCTATTTGCGGCCGATTTTCCACCATCACATCGCGGCAGTAGAGGCTGGCGCGCCCGATGCAATGGTATTGAACTTCCGCTCTGGCGATATCTTTAGTCAACCGCCAGCAAGTACTTGGTATGTTCAGCCGCCGGCATCGTTCTACACCGCGGCATTCGAGGTTGCCCGCCAGCATCTCGGGGTGACGCGAGCAGTCTTGGTCTACGAAGACCGCCAGAACCCGGCGGTGGCAGCGACCGAGGCCTATCTCCGCGACCGCAGTATTCCCGTCCTGGACGCGAGCGGTGGCCCGGAGCGCGATCTGCATACTCTTCTCGGTGCTATGCATATTGTCGTGCCGTTCAGTACATTCACTGAAGTGGCAGCGTTGCTTTCGTTGAATCTGTGCAGCTATTTCGCATTCCGGGTACTGGAATCTCACGCATACCGGCATGCGCGCCGGATTGAACCGTTGCTGGCAACTGTGCTGCGTGCCCGCGGCGTGCGTGCATTTGTCATAACGGATGCGGCCGACGGCTACATCACGCCGGAAGATTGGAAAAATACTCCCGAACAGCGGCGTGTTATCGCTGAATATCCCGCTGACGGGCTTAGTGTCTCCTCGATGCAGTCGACGGAACTCGTTGGCGATCGCTTATGGCTTGATGTTGCGAACAACGAGGCGCTGCGATTACGCGGCGCACTTCGGGCGGCACGCGATGATGCGGTCAGTCGCGAGATTTCGTTTCAGGAAGAGCGGCGCGTGTGTGCCGAAGCGGCAACCCGGCAACAACAGAGGATCATTGAGTTGGAGCGGAGGATCAGCGAGTTGGAGCTGAAGATCGGTGAGTCAGAGTTGAAGACCAGTGAGTCAGAGACGAAGATAAGTGAGTCAGAGACAAAGATCAGTGAGTTGGAAAATTCGCTACGAGACATCAAGGCTTCAACAAGCTGGCGCCTGACGGCATCGCTGCGCTACGCAATGGATTTCGCGCGACGAACGAGACGTTAGAGGCTGGCGCGGCTCGCTGTCATGTACGTAGTTCCGGGTCAGCGGGCGGTGCGATAATCCGGCTGGGCAGGAAAGATTTGGTCCAGGCGATCAGTGTCGCGAATTGCACAAGCGGCAGGAAGACTTGCGGGGGCAAGTCGGAGCCACTCATCCTAGTCACCATGCCAATCACCGACCAGTCAATGTAAGGTCCCCCAATGGCCAGCGCGGTCGTGGCGCGAAGTCCAGCCCGTCCACCATGCCCAGGCGCAACCGCTCGATCCCGCACCAAGCCACCATCACGGCGTTGTCGGTGCACAGTCGTACCGGCGGCGCGACCAACGCGAATCGAGCCCGCTCGGCGACACCGGCCAGCGCTGTCCGCACCACAGCATTCGCCGCCACGCCGCCCGCGGCTACCAACAATCGTGCGTCCGGGGCCCGCTGCCGCATCATCGCCATCGCATGCGCAGCGCGATCCGCCAGCACCTCGGCCACCGCGCGCTGGAAGCTGGCCGCGATGTCGGCCGCTGCCCGTATCGGCAACGCCCCGGCCGCATGCCGCGACACTTCCTGCGCCACCGCCGTCTTGAGCCCGGAGAAGCTGAAATCGCATCCTGCCCGGCCCAGCAGCGGTCGCGGGAACGCGTGGCGCCGCGCGTCGCCACCTGCCGCCAGGTTTTCCAGCGCTGGGCCGCCCGGCCAGCCCAGCCCCAGCAGTTTTGCCACCTTGTCGAAGGCCTCGCCGGCCGCATCGTCCAGCGTGCCGCCAAGCCGCACGTGCCGGCCGACACCCTCCACTGCGACGCACTGGCAGTGCCCGCCGGAAACCAGCAGCAGCAGGTAGGGAAACGCCGCGCCGCCCTCCACCAGCCCGGGCAACCGCGCCGTCAGCGCGTGCGCCTCCAGATGGTTGACCGCCACGTAGGGCAGACTGTGCGCGATCGCGATGCCCTTCGCGAACTGGCTGCCGATGATCAGGCCACCGATCAGGCCCGGCCCGCCGCTCGCCGCGACTCCGGCGAGTTCGGCAAAGCCGACGCCGGCGCGCGTCATCACGCGCGCCACCTGCTCCGGCAAGTACGCCAGATGCGCCCGGGCGGCGATCTCGGGTACTACGCCGCCGTAGGGGGCGTGCTCGGTCTCCTGGCTCAGCACGGATTCGGCCAGTATGCGGCCGGTTTCGTCGAGCACGGCCGTGGCGGTTTCGTCGCAGGAAGTCTCGATGCCTAGGAAGGGGCGCATCCGGGGTCAGGGCAATCTGGTGAACGATGGAAGGTCAGGGCTCCGCCCTGAAACCCGCCAGGAGGCTTTGCCTCCTGGACCTCCAGCAAAGGCAGTCGCCTTTGCAATCCAATCGTTTTTGACCGGTGGGGGTGGGGGATGGCTGAGCCCAGGCTTAGCATTGGCCAAGCCTGGGCTCAGCCATCCTCCACCCCCACCGGTCGAAAGTGAAAGGATCCAAGGGCGTCGCCCTTGGCGGGAGTCCAGAGGGCAGCGCCCTCTGGTAGGGTCCGGGGCGGAGCCCCGCCCTCCAACATTCACCTGATCACCCTGCATCCGTATTACTCCTACCTTTCCATTCCGGCGCGAGAGTAATAGGACGCGCCAATGAACGCCGCCACGCAGCATCCTCGGGTGAAGCCGCATGCCCGCGCCCTGCCACTGCGCGTCGGCACGCGCGGTTCGCCACTCGCGCTGATCCAGACGCGCGGCTTCCTCGATGTGCTGACCCGGTTCTGCCCGGTGCTGCGCAATATGGATGTGTTCGAGGAACATGCCATCCGCACCACCGGCGACGCGGTACAGGATCGCCGCCTGGCGGAGATCGGCGGCAAGGGACTGTTCGCCAAGGAGATCCACGAAGCTCTGGCGGACGGCCGCATCGACTTCGCGGTGCACAGCCTGAAGGACCTGGAGACAACGCTGCCGCCTGGCATCGTGCTCGCTTGCACGTTGCGACGCGAAGATGCCCGCGATGCGGTGATCCTCGGACCGGACTGCGACGACCCCAATCCGGCCGATCCGTTCACCTGCCTGCGCTCCGGGGCCGTCATCGGCACCTCGTCAGTCCGCCGCCAGGCGCAACTGTTGCACGCACGACCGGACCTCGCGATCACTACGCTGCGCGGCAACGTGCAGACCCGGCTCGACAAGCTGGCTGCCGGCGCCTGCTCGGCATCACTGCTCGCCTATGCGGGGTTGAAACGGCTGGGCCTGGCCGACCGGGCCTCGGTGGTGCTGGATGCCGATGCGATGGTGCCGGCCGCCGGTCAGGGCATCGTCGGTGTCACTGTGCGTGCCGACGACACCGAGTTGCTCGAGTTGCTCTCCGCCATCGAGGACCCCGAGGCGAAGGCGGTGGCCACTGCCGAACGCGCCATGCTGGTGCAACTCGACGGATCGTGCCGCACGCCGATCGGTGGACACGCGCGGCTGCTGCCGAACGGCGAACTGCACCTGACCGGACTGGTGGCGCGCAGCGACGGCACCTTCCTGCTGAAGCGCAGCCTGCACGGGTCGGCCGGGGACGCCGAACGGGTCGGCGGCGAACTCGGCACCAGCCTGCGCGCCGACAGTCCGCGCGACATCTTTGCCTGACGCCGGCGCCGGTGTCCTGATCACCCGGCCCGAACCGGGAGCGAGCGAAACCGCTGCGCGCGTAACGGCGCTGGGATTGCAACCCGTTGTGGCGCCGGTGCTTGCCATCGGCATGCTGCCCGTCCGCCTGCCGGCAGCGATGCGGCTGCAGGCCATCGTGGTCACCAGCGGCAACGCGATTCCCGCCTTGCCGGCGAGCCATTTGCACCTGCCATTGCTCGCCGTCGGCGCGACCACCGCTGCGCGCGCCCGTACCGCCGGCTTTGCCCAGGTCACCAGCGCCGATGGCAATGCCAGCGCACTGGCGGTGTTGGCCCAGCGGCAGTGCGACAGAGAAGGCGCACCGCTGCTGCTCGCCACCGGCCAGGGGCAAGGCAAGGCACTCGCCGCGGATCTTCAGGGCCGTGGCTTTCGGGTCATTCGTCGCGCGGTCTATACGGTCGCGCCAGTGGCCGATCTGCCCGAAGCCGGACGCACAGCGCTGGCAGCCGGTGAATTGACTGCCGCATTGTTCTTCTCCGCCGAGACCGTTCTGCATTGCACGCGATTGATCCAGCGTGCCCAACTGGAGGAGATGGTCCGAACAATTGATGCGCTGGCTATCGGGGGGGCCGCGGGCGTGGCATTACAGGCGCTGCCATGGCGCCGCATCCGCGTCGCCTCCCGGCCTACCCAGGATACCATGCTGGCCCTGCTGCGATGAACGAACCTGCCGCCCTGCCGCCGCCGGAGACGGTGGACGAACCTGTGCCCGAACCGCCGCCACCGCCGCCCCGGGCGGCGCGGCGCGACCTGCTGCCCTGGTTCTCCGCCGCTGGATTCCTGTTCCTGGCGGTAGCGCTGTTCCTGGTCTGGCAGAATTCGGTCAACCAATTGCCTGCAACCGCGCCAGCCGATGCGCAGCAAATCGCCATGATGGAAGCCCGCGTTTCCCGTCTGGAACAGCGCCCAGAGCCGCAGGTGGCGGATCTGGCGCCGCTGATGGCGCGGGTCAGCGCATTGGAGCAGCGCCAAGCCGCCGCGCCTGCGCAGGTCGGCAAGCCGCCGGATCTGGCGCCGCTGGAGGCCCGGATTGTCGCGCTGGAGACGAAGCAATCTGCCGCCAGTCAGTTGGCGGGCCGGATCGGCGCGCTCACCGCACAGGCCGACGCGTTGGAGACCACCCAGCGCGGGATGCAGGCGAATCTGACGCGCAGGCTCGATGCGGACGAGGCGCGCATTGCAACGATCGAGCGCAACTCGCAGGAGATCCAAGCGCTGACCGTGCGTGCCAACCGCACTGCGCTGGTCCAGGCGGCGCAGTTTGCCCTGAACACCGGGCAGAAGCTGGGTGACATTCCCGGGGCGCCGCCGGCGCTGGCACGCTTCGCCAACGCCGCGCCACCAACCGAGGTCAGCCTGCGGCAGGCTTTCCCGGACGCGGCACGCAATGCTGTTGCCGCGTCCCGCCCGTCGTCCGATGGTGAGCCGTTCCTGGCGCGCGCATGGGCGGAGGCGCAGGACCTTGTGACGATCCGCCAGGGTGATCGCGTGCTGATCGGCGATCCGGCCGCCGGCGTGCTGGCACGTGCCCGATCGGCGCTCGATGCTGGCGATCTGGCGGGCGCGGTGGCCGCTGTCCAGTCGCTGAACGGCGCCGCGGCGCGGGCAATGGCGGGCTGGCTGGCCGATGCTCGTGCGTTGCTTGACGCCCGGGCCGCGCTGGCCGCGTGGGCTGCGCACGACTGATGCGCCGCGTGTTGCTCGCGCTGGTGGTTGGTGCGGTGGTGCTTGCCCTTGCCTGGGCTCTGGCAGGGCTGCCGGGCCAGGTTTCCGCCGATATCGGCAGTATCAGCTTCGAGGCCGCCACGCCGGTGGTAGCGCTTGGCCTGCTGCTGCTGTTCATCGTGTTGTACGCGCTGTTCCGCCTTCTCGGCGCCATCATCCGGCTGCCAAGCACGCTGCGCGCCCGACGTGCGGCGCGCCGCCGCCGGGCCGGCGATGTCGCGGTGACCCACACGCTGCTGGCATTGGCGGCCGGCGAGAAGGGCGACGCGCGGCGCGAGGCGAGCCGGGCCCGCCGCCTGCTGGGGGATACGCCGCAGACCCTGCTGCTGGCGGCCGAAGCGGGGCGGATCGCCGGTCGGTCCGATGAGGCTGAGACCGCATTCCGTGCCCTGGCGGAGCGCGACGATGCGGCCTTCCTGGGGCTGCGCGGTCTGCTGCGCCAGGCGATCGAGCGCGAGGACTGGCCCGAGGCGGCCGCCCTGGCGCGTCAGGCGGAAACCGTGCAGCCGGGCGCAGCATGGCTGCGTCACGAGCGCGCGCGGTTGGCGGTGCGAGCCGGCGACTGGTCGGATGCGCTCGCGCTGGCGGACGCCGATGCGCCCAAGGCGGCGCTGGCCGCCGCCGCTGCGGATGCGGAACCCGATCCGACGAGGGCGCTGCGCCTGGCAAAGCAGGCCTGGCGGGATGACCCGTCGCTGGCGCCCGCGACGCTGGCGTATGCTTCCCGGCTGCGCGCAACAGGGCGGGAGAGCCGCGCACTGGCTGCGATCCGCCATGGCTGGAGCATCGCACCACAGTCCGATCTGGCGGATTTCGCTCTGGCGCCGGTCACCGACAAACTGGTGCGCGTGCGGGCCGCCCGGCGGCTTACCGAGGCCAACCCCGATCATGCGGAAAGCCGCCTGCTGCTCGCCCGCGTTGCGCTGGAGGCCGGCCTGACCGGCGAAGCCCGGCGCTATGCTGAAGCCGCGCACGCCGCCGGACTGAACCAGCGGCGGCTCTGGCTGCTGCTCGCGGAGATCGAGGAGGCGGAAGGCGGCGACACCGAGGCCGGTCGGCTCGCGCAGCGCGACGCGCTGCGTCATGCCGCGACGGCTGATCCCGATCCGCAGTGGCGCTGCACGGTGTGCCACACCGCGCATGCCGACTGGCATCCGACCTGCCCGGATTGCACCTCGGTCGGCAGTCTGCGCTGGAGCACGGGCCCGGTCGCCGCGCCGATCATGCAGGGGCTGCCCGTCGCGACGTTGCTGCCGTAGCGCCGTTTCCGGGGATCGCGGCGGTTGCGGTCCAACGCTTCGAGACGCGGATCATCCCGCCGCGGCCCAGTAGATCGAATGCCGAACTTCATGGCTGCTGCGGCCTATTTCCACAGCAGAGCAGCCGCCAGAGCCAAGCCAAGCAGTGCGGCCACTCCCTGCCAGAAGCGCACCGGCGCGCGCTCATACAGCGTCAGTGGCCGGCGCGTTGGCGGGGGTGCAAACGACGGTCCTGCCTCGAACTCGTGCGCGAACTCGGCCATGTCGGCAAACCTCTCGGCGTGGATCGAGCGCGATCGCGCGACTGAGCGCGTGCCTGCACCCAGGCCGGCAGATCGGGGCGGAGCCGGGCAAGGTCCCGCGGCCGCTGCAAAGTCGGCATGCTGGTAGCGTCGGGATTGCCGTAGGGAAAGGTGCCGGTGAAGCTGCGAAACATGGTCACGCCCAGCGCATAGATATCGGTCGCCACATTGCCGGCCTCACCCGCGAACATCTCAGGCGCCATGTAGGCGGTCGTGCCGGGGATGTTCTCGGGCGGGAAATCCTCCAGTCCGGGCAATCGCACCACGCCCAGATCGAGCAGCTTGAGCGACCCGCCGGCCTCCAGCATCACGTTGTCCGGCTTGATGTCGCGGTGGATGATGTCGGCGCGGTGCAGCGCGGCCGCCGCATGCGCGAGCTTGATGGCGACGCCGCGGCCCTCCTCCAGGCCCACGGAAGGAGCGCGGCTGATCCGCGTTTCCAGCAGCTCGCCGACGTAGAGCGGCATGACGGTGTAGAGACAGGTCTGGCGTCCCGGCGGCAATTCGATCACGTGTGCGACCCAGGGACTGGTCACCCGCGTGCCGACCCAGGCCTCGCGGACGAAGGCGGCGTGGTAGGTCGCGACCGCGGCGACCTGCGGCTTGGGAAATTTCAGCACCACGGTGCCGCCGTCCACTTCGTCGATCGCGCCGAACAGGCGGCTGTAGCGGCCGTCGGATACCAGAACGTTCAGCACGAAGCCGTCCACCGTATCGCCGACCTGCGGCACGGGGATCAGCGGCAGGCGCATGATGGCGGAACCGACATCGGCGGAGCGCGCCGTCGGCAGCGCGACCACATCCAGCACCAGAGCGGTGCAGTTGTCGGTGCTGCCGGCCTCGAGCGCCGCCTCGACCAGTTGCCTTGCTGGTATCCTCGGGCGCCGACCGTACGCGCAGGATGTCGGCTGATCGCTTCGTCCACCAGGGCGCCGTGCACCCCGTCGGTGCACAGCAGGAAGCGGTCGTGCAGCGCCACCGGATGACTGGTGTAGTCCAGGCGCAATTCCGGCTCGATGCCGAGTGCGCGGGTGAGCACGGGCGATGACCCACGATCGTCGCGTACATGGTCGGTGGTGAGGCGCAGCAGGCGGCCGGCGCTCAGCCGGTAGGCCCGCGTGTCGCCGACATGCAGCACGTGCGCGAGGCGGCCGCGCAGCACCAGCGCGGTAAATGTGCAGCCCATGCCGACAAGTTTTCCGTCCTGCCGCCCTTGGGCGTTGATCCAGGCAGTTGAGCGAATTGAGGATACGGGCGCCGGCGCGCTGCACTTCCATCGTCTCGGGCACGTCCCAGAAGCCGTCGAGAAACCCGCGCACGGCGGTTTCGGCCGCCTCGCGCCCTCCCTTGGCGCTGCCGATGCCGTCCGCGATGGCAGCGGCAGCGTCCCGCCGCTCCGCGGCAAGGCTGGAGCCGAGCACCGCGCCGGCGAAATCCTCGTTGCGGGGGCGCGGGCCGGTCGCCGAGTGAAAACCGATGCTGGCCCGCGGGATTGCAAGATCATCGCTCATCCGGACCGCCCGGAAACCGATGATGTGTTCAATGCCGGATCAGGATGATCGGTGCGTTCGGGTTTCAAGGCGGCAACCGGCAATGATCGTGCAGGAAGTAGCCGCCGGTGCTGGATGCCACGACGACCGTCAGATCACCGGAGCGGCGGTCGAGCGTGTAGGTCCAGCCATCCTTGGCGTCGCGCCAGGAGATTTCGACATCGCTGACCTGGGCCGGATTGGCGTCAACGGTGGCCCGGTCGTAGTCGATGTTGATCTGCCAGGTGGCGCCGCTCGCCGGATTGGTGCAGGTGACGACGGGCGAACGCGGTGGGGACTGCTGGTCGATGGCAGCAGCCGCAACACATGTTGCCAGGGCGGCGATCGCCGCCGCCACATGTCGGGTCAGGAACATGATTGCATCTGCGCGGTAGGGTGTTTCCCATAGCCGGTTTCCTGGACGTTGCAAAGATTGTCGCGTGGCTTGGGAAGGTCAGGGCTCCGCCCTGAAACCCGCCAGGAGGCGTTGCCTCCTGGACCTCCAGCAAAGGCGGCGCCCTTGGCGGGAGTCCAGAGGGCGCTGCCCCATAGGCGTTAAATTACTGCTTGACCCGGCGCAACTCGGCCTGATTCTGGGAGCGGATGCAGAACACAGCATCGATCCCGGCGGACCAGTTCGAGGCACTGCTGCGCCGGCTGCCGGCCGACCTCGATCTCGACAGTCTCGCCCGGCAGACCAAGGCAATCGAGCGCAAGCGCGAGATCGCCTCCGGCGCCACTCTGTTGCGCCTGTCACTGGCACGCGGCCCGGGCGGGCTGTCGCTGAGCCAGGCGGCAGCCTGGGCGACGATGCTGGCAGGCGTGCGGATCAGCGACCCAGGCGTGAAGTACCGGTTGGACAAGTCGGTCGAGTTCCTGGAAGCGGTGATGATGCGGCAACTGGCGGCGAAGGCGCCCGGTGCCGCGGTGCGCTGGCCAGGACGCATCCTGCGTGGCTGCGACGGCAGTTGCATCCGCGAGCGCGGCAGCGCGAGTGCCGATTGGCGGGTGCATGCGGTGTACGACCTGGGGCGCGGCGGTTTCTCGCACCTCGAGTTGACCGACAAGCACGGTGCCGAGGCGATCGACCGTGGCGCAGCGATCCCCGGCGAGATCCGCATTGGCGACCGCAATTTCGGTCGCGCCGCGAGTCTGCAACGCTTTCGCCAGCAGAGCGCCGGCCAGGCCGATTTCATCGTCCGGGTCGGCTGGAACGCGTTCAATCTACGCCGGCCGGATGGGCCGGATTTCGACCTGATCGGCCATCTCGGCACGCTGCCCGGCGACACGCTGGCGCACGAAGTGATGGTGCAAGCCAAGGTCGGCCCGCTGGACCCACCCCGGCCATTGCGCCTGATCATCCAGCGCAAGACCCCGGCGGCAACCGAGACGACACGCAAGAAGCTGCTGGCCGCGGCGTCGCGCAAGCAGAAGACGCTCGATCCGCGCAGCCTGATCGCGGCCGAATTCATGATCGTGGCGACCTCATTGCCGGCACAGCAGTATCCGCCCGACGAGGTGCTCGCGGTATACCGCCTGCGCTGGCAAATAGAGTTGGCGTTCAAGCGGTTGAAGTCCCTGTTGCACATCGATCGCTTGCCGACGCGCACCGAACGGGCGACGCGAAGTTGGCTCTACCCGCACCTTATCCTTGCCCTGTTGTGCGACGATCTCAGCCAGGAGTTCCTGGAATCTTCCCCCTGAGGCGTTGCTCGACGCGGCCTATGTCCCCTCGCTCTGGCGCGCGCAAAGCACCGCCTTGCTGGTGCTCGGTCTGGCGATCATCGGCCCGCTTACTCTCGATGCCCTGGCGCGCGCCGATCCGAACGTTCATCACCGGCTCGCTCACTCCCGACGAAAACGAAGACCGCACATCTGCTATCCGCTACAGCACTAATTTAACGCCTATGGGGCGCTGCCCTCTGGTGGGGTTCGGGGGGTACAGACCGGCCACATGGGTAACACTTCAGACTGGGCACATGGGTGACGCACCGGGAAGCGGCGAAGCTGCCTGTCGAGAGGTGTGCCATGCCGTGGACCGAGAGAAGCCTGATGGATGATCGCCTGTGTTTCATTGCTGGCTGTGTGCGCGATGAAGAGCCGATGGGCGCGTTGTGTGCGCGGTTCGGGATCAGCCGGAAGACCGGCTACAAATGGTTAGCGCGCTACACGGCCGACGGTGCCGCCGGTCTGACGGACCGGAGCCGGGCGCGGCGCAGCCAGACGCTGTCGATTGATCCCGCGACAGCGGCGGCGATCCTGGCGCTGCGCGAGAAGCGGGCGAGTTGGGGCCGCGCAAGCTGTTGAGCCGGCTGGCGATGGACCATCCCGAGCGGGGCTGGCCTGCGGCCAGCACGGTGGGCGACTTGTTACGCCGGGAGGGCAAGTCGCGCCCGCGGTCACGGATATCCCGGGAGCCTGCAACGACAGCCCCAAAAATTGAGCCGGTGGCGCCAAACGACAGTTGGTCGGCCGACTTCAAGGGCTGGTTCCGCACCTTGGATGGTGTTCGTTGTGAACCATTGACGGTCACCGACGGGCATTCTCGTTATATTCTGAGCTGCCAGGCGGTGGCGAAAATCACCGCAGCCGAAGTCCAGCCTGTGCTGACGCGTCTGTTTCAGACCCATGGGATGCCGCGCGCGCTGCGCACCGACAACGGCAGCCCGTTCGCTCATCGGCTGGGGCTGGGCGGACTGTCGACGCTATCGGTCTGGCTGCTGAAGCTGGACATCTGGCCGGATCGCATCGCGCCTGGCCGGCCGGATCAGAATGGCCGGCACGAGCGTATGCACCGGACGCTGAAGCAGGACGTGGCGGACCCGCCGGCCGCGACGCTGTTCGAACAGCAGGCGCGATTTGACGCCTGGCGGCAGGACTTCAACACGAATCGCCCGCACGAAGCGCTGGGTCAGCGCTGTCCGGCGACGCTGTATGAGCCGTCGCCGCGTGGCTTCCCGGCTGAGATCAGTGCCTGGGTGTATCCGGCCGACCATCATGTGCGACGCGTGGATGTCAAAGGCTATGTCAAATGGCGCGATGGCGGGATTTATCTGACCGAAGCCTTGCGTGGCGAAACGGTCGCGCTGGCACGGCGCGATGACGGCGACTGGACGATCCGCTTCCGCGGTTTCGAACTGGCGGTGTTGGATGAACAAACCAACCTGGTGCGACGCTCCGGCTTGGCGCGGTCCGGGCCGATGGGCTCATGACGACAGCAGACGCGGCCCGGGCCACGGCAGACCCGGGCTGCCCGGCCATTGAGCGTGACAGTGCGGCTGCCGGGCCTCAAGGACGCTGCGCGCCGCTTGCCGCGGTGGCCTGCGGCCATCCTTGACCCCCAGCAGCCGCACTGTCCCAGGTCTTTCACGCCGGGACGAGGAAACGGCGCCCCGCCGAACCAGGAAACGGTTGCAACTAATTCTCACAGGCAACGCGTTCTCGGCAGGCTGCCAAGGACGAACCTAGCAAGAACAACTGTCACCCATGTGCCCGGTCCAAACTGTCACCCATGTGCCCGCTTGAAAAGGGCCGAAGCCCCGGCCAGCCGCCACTGCTTAATCGCTAAGCAGGTCGCCATTTTCCTGATCTTTGTCAGGATCACTGGGTGGAGCCCGCAGGCTCGCGGTGCACGCCGGTGGAATCGCGATCAACCATAGCGGGTAATGTTGCAGCCGCAATTCAATTGCGCTGTGCGTTGTCGACCGGCCCATCTCGCCTGGGGCACGGAAATCGTGGCTTTGCCGCATCAGGCACAGGGCGTCGAACATCTCGCGGATATAAATGGCATATACTTTGCTTGATCGGGCCTTGGCTTGGCGGTCGCTCGCTTTCTATCGCGTATCTGGCGAGTTGGGTGCTGCCATTTCGGCGGAAGTCGCCGTCGGAACATCGACAACAGCGGAGGAATCCCGTGCTCGTACCCTCACCTAAATGGCTCGATACCGGCGACAACGCATGGCAATTGGCAGCCGCAACGTTCGTCGCGCTGCAGAGCATCCCGGGCCTTACGGTTCTCTATGGCGGCGTCGTCAAGAAGAAGTGGGCGATCAACTCGGCCTTCATGTCGATCTACGCGTTCGCGTCGGTCCTCGTGGTCTGGGTGCTGTTCGACTACAACATGGCGTTCGGACCGCAATGGTTCCCATTCCTTGGGACGCCGATGCCTGCGCTGTCGGCCGCATTCAGTATCGGCCAGGCAACGATTCCCGCCGCCGCGTCGGGCATGCCGGAAATTGCCTTCCCGATGGCAACGCTGGTCTACTTCCAGTTTGTGTTCGCGGCGATCACGGTGATCATCCTCGCGGGCTCGGTGCTCGGACGCATGAGCTTCAGGGCATGGGTGATCTTCTGCCCGGTGTGGATGACCGTGGTCTATACCGTGGGGGCGTTCAGCCTGTGGGGCGGCGGATGGCTCGCCGCCCTGGGCGTGGTCGATTTCTCCGGCGGCTACGTCATCCATCTTGCCGCCGCGAGTTCGGGCTTCGTCGCCGCGGCCATGGTCGGTCCGCGCCTGCAACAGGACCGCGAACATTTCCCGCCTAACAGCCTGCTGATCACGCTGGTCGGCGGCGGCATCCTGTGGCTCGGCTGGAACGGGTTCAACGGCGGTGATCCGTACTTCGCCAACGCCGATGCCGGCGCCGCGGTGCTGAACACCAACACCGCCACCGCGGTCGCGGTGCTGATCTGGACCCTGTTGCGACAAGATGGCCTACGGCAAGCCGTCGGTCATCGGCGCGGTCAACGGCATGATCGCCGGACTGGTCGCGATCACTCCGGCCGCCGGCTACGTGAACGGCTGGGGCGCCCTCATCATCGGCATCTGCGCCGGCATCATCCCCTGGATGAGCATGAACTGGCTGCAGAAGACCAAGCTGATGATGAAGGTGGACGACACGCTGAGCGTGTTCTCGACACACGGCATCGCCGCTATAACAGGCGGCCTGCTGACCGGCGTACTGGCCTGCCCTGACATGCTGGAATACATCGGCACCGACAAGGATGCGCCTGGCGTCAGCGTCACCGGCCTGATCTACGGCGACGGCGGCCACCAGCTTCTGCTGCAGGTCTACGGTGCGCTTTTCATCATCGTGTTCAATGTCGTCGCGACCTTCATCATCCTCAAGGTGATCTCGTTCATCACCCCGCTGCGGATGGACGAGGCGACGCTGAGAGTGGGCGACGATGCGGTGCACGGCGAGACCGCATACGCGATCGGCGTCGAAGGCGAATAAGCAGCCGGACTTTATCGACCGGGCTGCCAGGCAATCGGCAGCCATTCGGCGGGGCGGGCAGTTGTCCGCCCCGTTCGATTCGCGGACCACGCGAGCCTGACGTGGCAACGACAGGTCAAATCGATATGGTCAGTCCGATCGACTAGTCCAGCAGCACATAATACCGCGTTGGCACGCCGACACGCCAAGATAGGGTGCTGGATCGACCGGCTTTTCATCAATCAGCATCTCGAAATACCGATGCATCCCAAACGTCACGCCGGCGTGACCCACTCACCGAGTTGTTCTCCTGCACCAGCATTTCGAGTCCGCCAGGACCACTGTGCTGAGTGCGGATCGGCTTGCCCGGTTCCGTAGCAAAAACCGGAGCACCTTCTGGCGCCGGCAGATCGATGCCGTAGTGGTACGTGCCGGCCTGTGGCCGATTCGGTAGAATGCGCGGACCGAACGGCGATGAGATGCAGGGCGAACGGACGGGCAGCAGCAGCGATGCTTGATCCCTGGCGAGTGGCACGGCGACGCGTGGCCTGGATGCAGGAATGCACCGACCGCTGTCACGGACCGGGCCATGACCGGGTGCGGCGGAATCAGCGTGTCGTTCCTTCATCCCGTTGTCGCGCCCGCCGCCTGTGGCAACAACACGAACGCGAGAGCGCAAGCACACCAATGACGGGAGGCATTTCTCTCAACCAGCGGATGAAGCGGCCAGCGGGCCGATCAACCAACCCGGTCCACATAAAGCCGAGTCAGATGCGTGTGTCAGGGAACACGAGCAGGTGTACGGTGACACATCGCCTCATCCCGAAAAACGCCTGACGGCATCTGGATCGAAACTGAATCCCCAGCCTGCGCGGTCGGGCACGATCGCATTGCCGTCCCGGTCGAGCTCGATGCGTTCACGATAGATCGCTTCGAACCACGGCATATGCTCCAGGTAGTAGCCACCCGGCAGTGACGCGAGCAGCGCCAGGCTCATCTCGGGGAACAGGTGCGAGGCGCATGGGATGTGAAACGCCTCGCACAGATGTCCGGCCTTGAGGAATTCGCTCGGACCTCCCATGCGCTGCAGATCGGGCATCAGCACATCGGCCGCGCGAGCCTCCAGCATCTGCAATATGCCGCGGTGCGTGTAGACGGTTTCGCCCGATGCCAGTGAGGTATCGAGTGCCGCGGCCACTTGCGCCTCACCTGCGTGGTCGTGACAGATCACCGGCTCCTCGAACCAGGTGAGGTTCAGCTCTTCCATCATTCGGCCGATGCGGATCGCCTGCTTCACGCTCATCTGCTGGTTGGCGTCGACCATCAATGCGATGTCAGGGCCGATCGCCTCGCGCACTGCGCGCACGCGCGCGACCATCTTCTCCGGCTCGGTCGGCCCGACGCGCGTTTTCATGGCGCGAAAGCCACGTTCGACGAAGCCACGCGCTTCGTTCTGCAATGCGTCGAGCGAGCTGCCAAGCCACAGGCCACCGCTGGCATAGACCGGAACCGATGCGCGACATGCGCCAATCAGGTGCGCAACGTTCAATCCCGCGGCCTTGCCGCGCAAATCCCACAGCGCATTGTCGATAGCGGCGAGGCCGACGATCGATACGCCCTCATAGCCAAGAAAGTTCAGGTCCTTCCAGGCGCGCGCATTGACGCTGCCGCCGAGACGCGGATCGAGTCCGATCACCAGATCCTCGAGATTGCGCACCATTTCGTGGATCACGCCGAGACGGCGGTTGTTGATGGTCATCACCAGGCCTTCGCCGGTGATGCCCTGGTCGGTGTCGAGGTAGGTCAGCACGCAGTCGGCGGAGCGGATCGCGCCGAGGATCGCGGTCTGGATCGGCGGCTCGATCGGCAGATGCACAATCTGCGTGCGCAGGCGGGTGATTTTCATGGCCACGATCCTTCAGGCGCGGTGAACGGTGGGTTCGGCAAGCTGATAGCGACGCAGCACTGCCATATCGGGGTCGCGGCCGAGCCCGGGCCCATCGGGCACCGTCACCTTGCCGTCCTTCGCCACGACCAGGTCGTGGAACGGGCTGGCTTCCAGGTCGATGAACAGCCGCTCGAACGGCGCATCCGGCGCGATCGTGGCATTGACGTGCAGCGATGCGAGGAACCCTGGGCCGAAATACGCGTTATGCGGCACCACACGCACGCCGTGGGCTTTCGCCAACGCGGCGATCTCCAGCATTGCGGATGGCCCGCCGATCTTGATCACGCTTGGCTGCGCCACGTCGATCGCGCAAGCAGCGAACTGCGCATGAAAGTCGTGCAGGCCCGCGGCATTCTCGCCGGCGGCGATCGGGATGCCGCCCTCGCGCCGCACGCGCGCCAGCCCGACGTGATCGCCGGGCGGTGAAACCGGCTCTTCAAGCCATGTCAGGTCGCAATCACGCAGCCGGTGTGCCATGTCGATCGCCTGCCACACCGTCCATGGGCAGTTGGTGTCAACCATAAGGCGGGCTTCGGGACCGATCGCCTGGCGCGCGGCGCGCACCTCCGGCACGGTGATCTCGTGCAGCTTGATGTCGCGATAGCCGCGCGCAATGGCGCGTTCGCAGGCAGCCGCCACCATGGATGCCTCGCCATAGCGCAGCAGGCTGGCATAGGACGTAAGCTGATCGACAGGCGTCGCACCGAACAGCCGCCACAGTGGCAGGCCGGCGGCCTTACCGGCGATATCCCACAGCGCGATGTCCAGCGCGGAGAGCGCGAACACATGCGCACCGTTGCGGCCGAAGCCGTGAAACGCCTTGGACAGGCGACTGCGCAGGCCGGCGATGTCGCGCGCGTCCTGGCCGAGGATCGCGGGTGCGAGCTGGGTGTCCAATGCAGCCTTGGTGGTCGCGGCGGCGGCGTGGCCGAACGCTTCGCCCCAGCCTTCCAGCCCCTGGTCGGTTACGATGCGCAGCCACACCGTGTTCATCGACTGCCAGTTGAGGCCCCCCACCGTCGCGGGCTTGCCGCCCATCTCGATCGGAATACGCGTCCAGTTCGTTTCGACCGCGATGATCTTCATGGTGTTCCCTCCGCCGATGCGGTGCATCCTGCGTGGATCGGCGTTGCCTGGCCAGACCATCACTCGGCCGTTCCGCGTGAGCCGTGCGCGCCGGAGGGTCGGCGTTGTCGCCGTCCCGCGCGTGTGCTAACCGCCCGCTCCATGGACACAGCGGTCATATCTGCGGACACAGCGGTCATATCTGCCGCCAGGCACGAATTCCTCGAGCTCAAGTCTGATCCAAGTTTCGCCACGCGCAATCGAATGGCGATACAGGACGTGCGGGACGGGGCGCGCCTGCTGCCGCTCGCCTGGGCTCTCGGCTGGCTGGACATCCGGCTGCGTTACCGGGGCTCCATGCTGGGGCCGTTCTGGCTGACGCTGTCAACCGGCGTGATGGTGGGCTCGCTGGGCTTTCTCTACGCGCATCTCTTCCACACCGATGTGCACGCTTATCTGCCGTTCCTCGCGTTGTCCCTGGTCTTGTGGGGCTTCTTCAGCACGATTGTGAGCGAATCCTGTAGCGCGTTCACCGAGTCGGAGAATCTGGTCCGCTCAGTCCGCATGCCGTTCTTCCTGTACGCCCAACGCGTGCTGATCCGCAACGTACTGATTCTGGCGCACAATGCCGTGGTTATCGTGGTGGTGTTCGCGATCTTCATGATGTGGCCAGGTTGGCATGCACTGTTGGCGCTTCCGGGGTTATTGCTGTGGGGTATTGATGCGCTGGCGGTTGTGCTGCTGCTGGGAACCTTCTGTGCGCGCTTTCGCGACATCCTGCCTATCGTCGGCAGCGTGATGCAGATTGCGTTCTTTTTGACGCCGGTTATGTGGAAGCCGGACCTGCTTGGCCGACATCAGGTGCTGCTGCCGTTCAATCCCTTTTTCGACCTGTTAGAGATCGTGCGGGCACCATTGCTCGGCGCCGTGCCTGGCATGCCGAGTTGGCTGGGCGCCGGCGCCTACAGCCTGGTGCTGCTGGTTCTCGCCTGGGCCCTGTTCATTCGTGCCCGCGGGCGCATTGCTTTCTGGATCTGAACACGGACGACAGCAGTGAGCGACCCACACATTCTGGTCGAAGGCCTCTCGGTCTTTTTCCCCCTGTATCATGGCAATGCGCGAAGCCTGAAGAAGACCGTGATCGCCGCTGCATCCGGCCGGCTCGGCCAGGACCGACAGCATCGCGTCGTGGTACAGGCATTGCGCGATATCAGCTTCAGCCTGCGCGGCGGTGAGCGCCTGGGCCTGGTCGGCTCCAACGGCGCCGGGAAGACCACGCTGTTGCGCACCCTGGCAGGAATTTATGAGCCGGTGATGGGCAAAGTGCGCATCCAGGGCAGCCTGAGCGCATTGCTGGATGCCAGCCTGGGCATGAATCTGGAACTGACCGGCCGCGAGAATATCATGCTGCGCGGACTGTACAACGGCTTGTCACGGTCGGCGATGGCATGGCTCGAGCAGGACGTGGTGGAATTCGCCCAGTTGGGTGACTTCGTCGATCTGCCCATGCGCATCTATTCCGCGGGCATGGTGGTCCGCCTGGGTTTTGCGCTCGCCACGGCAATCCGGCCGCAGATCCTGCTGATGGACGAATGGATCCTGGCGGGCGATGCGGAATTCATGGAGCGGGCTCAACAGCGCCTGGAGGCGATGGTACGCAGCGCGGACATCCTGGTGCTATCGACGCATAGTACGCAGATCGTCAGCACGTGGTGCTCACGGGCACTGTGGCTCGACCAGGGCCAGATACGGCTTGACGGGTCGCCCGATAGCGTGGTGGCGCAGTACCTCGGCGGCGGCGAACAGGCGGCGATGGCAGTGGTCGCCGTTTGAGGAAGTCCGCCGGATCGGCTTCAGGCTTGCCGCCGCCGGCACGCCGGGCGTCGCTACACGGTCGATGTTTGGCGGTTCGGCAGAGAGGGTTGAGCATGGCTGTCTCTTTCAGGCCTCTGCACCGGCATTTCGCGGCAGAGGTGCATGGCTTCGACATGCGCCATCCGATCGACGCCGCGACCGCGCGCGATTTCGAGCGGGCGATCGACCAGTACGCCGTGCTGGTGTTCCCGGCGCAGCAGGTGGACGACGCGCAGCAACTGGCGTTCACCGCCAATTTCGGGCCGCCGGATGTTGGCCGGAAGAAGGCGGTAAAAAGCGCCGACAGCCGCATCCCGGAGCAGATGATCGATCTCTCCAATCTGGACGAAAACGGCTACGTCATCGACCCCAACCATCGCCGCGTACTATCGTTACTCGGCACACGGTTGTGGCATTCCGACAGTTCGTACCAGCGGCCGGCGGCGAAGTATTCCATGCTGCGTGCCGTTGTTGTGCCGCCATGGGGCGGCGAGACCGAGTTTGCCGACTGCCGGGCTGCCTATGACGCGCTCCGGGAGGTGTTGCGTGCCGAGGCGGAGGAGCGGTTCGCGGAACACTGGGTACATCATTCGCGCAGCACGCTGGGCTGGGAGCCGACCGAGGAAGAGATCCGCGGCGCAATGCCGCCGGTGCGCTGGCCTCTGGTGCGCGTGCATCCAGACAGCGGACGCAAGGCGCTGTATATCGGTGCGCATGCACGGCGTGTTATCGGTATGGCGCTGCCGGCGGGCCGCATCCTGCTGCGCGATCTGCTGGAGCACGCGACCCAGCCGGAATTCGTCTATCGCCACGCCTGGCGGGTCGGCGATCTGGTGCTGTGGGATAATCGTGCGGTCATGCACCGTGGCTGCCGCTATGATCTCGCGCAGATGCGCGACATGCGTCGGACCACAGTGCTGGATCCTGCATCGGTGCATGAGCGGGACTGCGACGAGGTGGCGGCGGCATGACGGCCACGGATCGCGCAGCCGTCCGACCCGGCCACATCGGCATCGTGGCCTGTTCGGCCGAAGGTGCCGCGCTGTGCTATCGGACGATTTGTGTGGAAGGCGCACAGCTTCTTGGCTCGCTCGCTCATCCCGAAGTCTCGATGCACACACACTCGCTCGCCGAGTACATGCAATGCATCTACGGCGATGATTGGCAGGGCGTGGGCGAACTGATGCTTGCCTCCGCGGACAAGCTTGCAAGGATCGGTGCGGATTTCCTGATCTGCCCGGATAACACCATCCATCAAGCGCTGCCGTACATCGCAGCGCGATCGCCGCTGCATTGGCTGCATATCGTCGACGTGGTCGCCGCGGAGGCGGTTGCGCGCGGGTTCCGGCGCATGGGCCTGATCGGAACGCGTTGGCTGGTCGACAGCGATATCTACCCGGACAGGCTCGCCGTGCACGGCCTGGCGTGCGTGCGCCCGGACATCGCCGAACGCGACGAGATCAATCGCATCATCATGGACGAACTGGTGTGCGGCGTTTTCCGAACAGAGACTGTCGGCTACGTCGAAGGTGTCATCGGGCGGATGCAGTGTGCAGGCTGCGACGCTGTCGTACTGGGTTGCACCGAATTGCCGCTGATCGTGGACGACACGAATTCGCCGCTGCCGACGCTGGATTCCACGCGTTTGCTTGCGCGGGCGGCGCTCCAGCGCGCGATACGGGGAGCGGCCGCTTCGGCATAGGCGGCCAGCGGGCGTTGGCTATTCCGCTGCCGGGCGCACAGGGATCGGCACCGTGTTCGGGCCAAACCGTTCGCGATACGGCGTGGTGTCGATGTCCTCCAACTCGATCTCGCGTGCCAGCACTTGGCGCTTCCATTCCTGGTGCGCCGGTTCGTCATCATGGAACTCCGGCATCACCTCTTTCGCGAACAATTCCAGGCTTTCGCAGATGTGCTGATGCGCATTCTTGCCTGCCTGGTTCAGCAGAATCACCTGATCGATGTTCGAGGTGCGGAACCGGCGCAGCTTCCGCCGGATCGTATCCGGCGAGCCGATCAACCCGCCTGACAGAGCGCGCGCCGCCGCATCCGGATTCTCGCGCTTCCACTTGTTGTATTCGTCCCACATGTTGACGGTGTATGGATCCGGCCGCTTCCGCCCCGAACTCGAACCGTAATAGCGCAGCGCGAACTGGAAGAACGTCGCGCCATCCGCGCGCCGTCGCGCTTCCTCATCCGTCTCAGCGCACATGAAGTAGCTGACCAGTGCGATGTTCGGATTGGTCTGGTAATCCGCCAGCTTCTCCTGCTGCCTGACGAAGGCATTGTAGTAGGCGTGCACCCACGCGTGGGCCGCATCCGCGGACAGGAACTGGAAGCCCAGCGCGCCCAGCCCGCGACGCCCCGCCATTTCGATCGTTTCGAGCTGCGAGCATGCAACCCACAACGGCGGATGCGGCTTCTGCACCGGCTTCGGCAGCACGTTGCGCATCGGCATCTTGTGCCATTTGGTATCCAGCTCGACGCCCTTGTCCTGGAACATCGGGATGATGCAGCGGATCGCGTCTTCCCAGACTTCCCGTTTGGTCTCCATGTCGCGACCGAAGCCGCCGAGTTCGGTGATCGAGGCGGACTCGCCGGTACCCATCTCGACGCGGCCGTTCGACACCAGGTCGAGGCAGGCGATGCGTTCGGCGACGCGCTGCGGCGGGTTGGTGGTGAGCTGCACGATGCCATGTCCCAGCCGGATGTTCTTGGTGCGCTGGCTGGCGGCGCCGAGGAACACCTCCGGCGCTGGCGAGTGCGAGTATTCCTCGAGGAAGTGGTGTTCGACCTCCCAGGCGTAGTCGTAACCAAGCCGGTCTGCCAGCTCCACTTGGGTAAGTGCGTTCTGGTAGAGCTGGCGTTCATCGTCCACGCCCCACGGGCGCGGCAGCTGCAGCTCGTAGAAGATGCCGAATTTCATCGTCGTTCCTTTGCCTACTGACCGGTAGTGCGCCGGACTCGGGGCGGGGAGTCAAGGCTACGATGCCCCGATGTGCCGCTGTCTGTTGTTATCACCAAGTCCAGGTTGAATTGTCATTCTGTCCAGCCAAACGCTGCGCTACGATGCCACCGACAGCGTCAGTTTCAGCCGCGGCACGCACATTGTCGCGACGTGCGGATACGGAACCAGGGGGAAAGACGAACCCGATGGCAGCCTGGACGGCCCTGACCATCATGTTGCTGGCCGGTGCTGTGTCGCCGGCCCTCGCCGAGCCGGCGTGCACCGTGGATGCGCTGAATGCGCTGCACGTGCCGAACCTCTCCGTCAGCGAAGCAGCGCCAATCGCCGCAACCGCCACCGAGCCTGCCCACTGCGAGGTGCGGGGCACGGTGGTCACGCAAGGCGAGGGCGCGCCGAACGGCTCTGCCCGCTTCGCGATCGGGTTGCCGGACGTCTGGAAGCAGCGTTTCTTCTTCATGGGCGTCGGCGGCAATGCGGGTACCTTGCGCCCCTCGGTAAATGCCATCGACCACGCCGTGGCACTTGGCAAGGGCTACGCGACGGCGGTGACCGACACCGGGCATGTCGGCAACGGCACCTCTGCGGACTGGGTGCGCAATGCGGACGGCAGTCGCGACGCGGCAAAGGTCACCGACTTCTTGTATCGCGCCGCGCACGACGTCACCATGGCGGGGAAGCAGTTGGCGCAGGCATTCTATGACGCCCCCGTACAGCACGCCTATTTCGACGGCTGCTCGACCGGTGGCCGCATGGCCATGATGGAGGCCGAACGCTACCCAACCGACTACGACGGTATCATCGCCGGCGACCCGGCGATGGACTATGACATTCTGCTGTTGCGCTTCACGCTACAGAAGGCGGCCCTGGCCTCGACCGCGTCGTTCCTGTCTCCGGCGACGCTCGCGGCCATCGACAGGATGGTGACGTCGCGCTGCGACGGGCTTGATGGCACAGTGGACGGATTGATCCAGGATGCGTTGCGCTGCAGCGTGCGGCCCGAGGATCTGATCTGTCACGCCGGCCAGACCACCGGCTGCATCACCGCTGCACAGGCGAGCGTGCTGCACATTTATCTGTCCGGCGTGCATGATCGCCACGGTCATCTAATGTACCCGGGAATGCCAATCAGCAACCTTTCGGAACCGGGTGGCATGAGTTCCTGGACCACCGGCAAGACCGCGCCCGACCTGGCGCATGCCGATGCGCCATGGGGTACCGATGCCAATGCGCCGCGCAGTTGGGCGTACGCACGCCAGGCGCTGACTTACTGGCTTGGCATGGGAGCGCATCAGCAGATCGCAACGCTCGAGACGGATCCGCGCACGGGTATCGTTGGTGACGATCTGATCGCCACGATCGAGCGCAGCTTCCGGGGTGGCGAAACCAAGGATCCGTCGACGTTGCTGCCGTTCATTCAACAGGGCCGCAAGCTGATCCTGTATCACGGCACCAGCGATCCGGCGATTTCGCCGTATCGCTCGATCGCGTTCTACAGCGCGCTCGCTACGAAGTTGCATAGCATGGCAAACGCACAGTCCAGCGTGCGGCTGTTCCTGGTGCCGGGCATGCATCATTGCGGCGGTGGTCCGGGGCCTGATCGGTTCGACACGCTGTCGGCGATCGAGGCCTGGGTCGAAGAGGGCAAGGCGCCGGATACTATCCTTGCGTCCAGCAACTCCGATGGCACGACGTCGCGCAGTCTTCCGCTTTGCCCGTGGCCGCAGCAGGCACGCTATCAGGGAATTGGCGCAATGACGGATGCGGCGAACTGGCGCTGCGCCGAACCGGGCCGCGATGCGGCACCGCCAGGGTAGCGGCAGGCAGTCGTGGGCATCATGATGCGTTACTGCTTGGTCCTGACCGGCGCACTGTGGTGTTTTTTTTCGCAGTCCATTTTGGCGGCACCGCCGCCCAATGCGGATCCCTCGCTGGCCCCCTGGTTCAACAGCCTGCGTTCGCCGTGGACCAATGGACTGTGCTGCTCCATGGCGGATTGCCGGACGACCGATTCACGGCTCAACGGCGATCATTACGAGGTGCTGATCGAAGGCCAATGGCGCACTGTGCCCGATGACCGGATTCTGAATCTGGACAGACAATCCCACCGGCCGCGCGGTCGTGTGCTGGACCCCGGAGGCCGGCATCATGTGTTTCGTCCGCGCGCCGGACAGTTAGAACGAGTGCCCGACTGGGGGCTTTGCCCCCAGGGCCCCCAGCAAAGGCAGTCGCCTTTGCAATCCAATCCTTTTTTGCCGGTGGTGCGGGGCGGAGCAGCCAGCCCTATTCGATCAATAACACTCCTCGTGGATCGTCCCCTTACCCAGCACAACGAGCAGTGTTCCCAAAGGACCGCCGGGGCTGCGCGTCAGCGTGATATCCGAATTGTCGGCCAGGCAGCCAAGCGAACTCGTGCCTTCGAACTCATGAACATCGGTTGAGTTTGCGCCAGCGGCAGTGATGGAAATGACCTCCTGGTCTTTGATCGTGCTGTAGATCGCGAGCCGGTTGGTTCCCGAGATCGTGATCGGTGTCGCGAGAACGACCTTCATCTTCGCCGTGCCGTCGTCCTGGCACGCCTCGGTGAAGGTGGCGACCGGCGTATTCTTTTCGGGATCAAGCAGCTCAGCTTTGCCCTTGAACATCGTGTCCCTCCTCTTTGGAAGCGGCACGATATGCTACGCGTCTCGGAGAGAGTTGGTGAACTCGATCACAGCCTCGGCCGGCGCGGCACATTGCCGTGGGTCGCGGATGTCCGTTAGCGTGCGCGCGGCAGCATGAGGCGCGCACGATGAGCGGCGACAAGGCGAATGAGCCGGATGGGGTGCGCAGCAGCACGCAGTCGTTCTTCTTCGAGTCCGACATCTTCTCCGCCAGCCGTCTGCTGGCACGCCGCGCGCGACCTGACGGTGTGGTGCACGAAGCGGCGCGCGCCATCCCGGTGTTCCGCGACTGCGATGTGCTGGTGGTGGGCGGTGGCCCGTCCGGCACCGCGGCTGCCATCGCGGCGGCGCGCACCGGCGCCGATGTAGGACCTGCTGGAGCGTTACAATCACCTCGGCGGACTTTCCACCGGCGGACTGGTGATCTGGATCGATCGTATGACCGACTGGTCCGGCACGCAGGTGATTCGCGGCATTGCGAGCGATCTGCTGGATCAGTTGCCGAAGGATGCGATCGCCGGACCGCCGCACGGTTTATGGGGTAGCGCGGATCACGCGACCGCCGCGTATTGGCGCGAACGTACCGCGGCGTATCATGGCATCGTCACGTGGTCGCCGACCATCGATCCGGAGCGATTGAAACTCGCCAGTCAGGAACTGGTGCTGGAGAGCGGTGTCCAGTTGGTGCTGCATGGGTTGGGATGCGCGCCGATCATGGAAGACGGGCGCGTTGCCGGCGTGGTGTTCGAGAGCAAGGAAGGACGGCTGGCGATCCGCGCGCGCGTCACGGTGGACTGCACCGGCGACGGCGACATTTTCTCCCGTGCCGGCGTGGGCGCGGAGACCGACATCGAGGAACGCGACATCCACCACTGCATGAACACGTCGTGGATCTGGGGTGGCTGCGACATGACGCGGTGGATCGCATTCAAGACGGGCGACGCGGTGGGGTTTTCCGCATTCATGGACCGCGGGCGCGCGCTGTGCGGCGGCCTGTTCGAGCGGCCGTTCGTGTCCTGGCGCAACGACGTGGCGCTGTTCATGGGTCCGCGGCTGTCGGGCTACTCCGCGGTGGATGTGCAGGACCTGACCGAGGTGGAGGTGCGATCGCACCGGCTGATGGCGCAGCATCTCGATGTTTACCGCGCACACGCGCCGGGGTTCGAGGCCGCGTTCCTGATGCTGTCGGCACCGCAGTTGGGTGTGCGGCATTCGCGGCGGCTGCCCGGTGTGGCGCGCGTCACGCGCGAGCGCTGGAGCGATGCGACGCCGTGGGAAGACGAGATAGGCGTTTCTCCGTCATTGTCGCCAAAGCTGCCGGCGGTGTCGGTGCCGTATGGCTGCCTGGTGCCGCAGGCGGTGGACGGGCTGCTTGTGGCGGGGCGGCATGTGTCGAGCGATGCGGCGAGCCATTCGTTTCTGCGCGAGATCCCGCAGTGTTGGCTGACCGGCCAGGCGGCCGGTGTGGGGGCTGGTGTGGCGGTTCGGCGCGGGGTGGTGCCGCGGGCGGTGCCTGTTGGGGAAGTGCAGGCGGAATTGCTGCGGCAGGGGGCGTATGTGCGGGTGGCGGCGGTAGTAGCGTAAAGAGGGTTCGGTCACGTCTCGCGCCACGTCGGCGGTTTTGGAATCACGGGACCGGCTCTTCACAGGAATGCCGCTGGACGGGGGCCGGTCGCGACGGATTGCACAGGCAGTGGCTTGGCGGCGGTGACCGAGCGGCCAGCCCCGACAGCGCAAGGCTATTATCGGTTCCGACGCCGGGGTTCCGACACGCAGTTCAACGTGCGGCGTAACTGTGTACTCAATGGGGCGTCGCTGACGAGCGACATCATCGCGTCAGTGGTGTTCCGCCGACTGTAGAGTGTCGATAAAATGACAGGCACTTCCAAAATAAAGCTGCACTATCCCAGTGCCTAAAAGTTTGCGGTTGCGCGCGGGTCAGCCGTTGGGAGACCCACACGATCATTCAGGCATCCCCGCCAGCCGATATGCCTCGGCCAGACGGCCAATATAGGACGGAGTGAGCGGTCCATTCCACTCCGCCATTCTGGAAATACGTGTATCTGGCGCCATGCGAAGCAGCGCATCAATCGACTGGCGCGCCTGGTCGAGACGGCCCGCAAGGGCGTAAGACGCGACCAGGTGGCGCCGCGTCGCGACGTGGTTAGGTTGCTCAATCACAGCTCGCTCGGCCACGGCCACGGCTTCTTCGTGCCGGCCCTCCAGGTTGAGCGCGAACGCCATGCCGCCCAAGAACTGGTGTAGCAAAGGATCGACAGGGCTGAGACGAATGGCGCGCTCGAATTTCGCGATAGCGGACGCGGTCTCACCCAGAAAGTTTCGTGTAGCCCCTGATACGTACCACGCCATCGCCGAGTTCGGATTTAGCGCGCAGGCCCGATCAATCACGCCCGCGCCAGCCTTTGGATTCAACCCGAGCACTGAAAGCGGCAGTGCGGCGTAGCAAAGAGCGGTTGGATCTTCCCGGCCATATTGCGTGGCCAACCACGCCAGGCGCACGCCTTCGGCGATCTCTGGCGCCGAGACAGCCAGCAATCCGCTGGATTTCATCCGACCGGCGCTGAACGCGGCGAGACCATAGGCCGCGCCATACGTCGGATCGAGTTCGGTGGCTTTGATAAACAGCGAATAAGCAGCGCGGGCTGCTTCTCCGCTGCCCTCGTGCAGGCGCGCAAGACCGCGGAGGTAATAGTCGTAGGCGGCGAGATCCTGGGTCGCCTTCCGGCGCACCCGCTCGATCTCGACGCGCTGGATGGTCGGCTCGATGGCACCGGCCACGCGCTCGGCAACCCGATCCTGTAGTTGGAATACATCGTCGAGCGCCTCGTCGAAACGATCGGTCCAGACATGAACTCCGCTCGTCGCATCGACCAGTTGGCCGGTGATGCGTACACGGTTACCGACGCGGCGAACACTGCCTTCCATGACGTAGCGTACGCCCAGTTCACGACCAACCTGACGGACATCCACCGCTTGTCCTTTGTAGGAAAACGCCGAGTTGCGGGCGATTACGAACAGCGAACGGATGCAGCACAGCGACGTCGTGATGTCCTCGACCAGTCCGTCAACGAAATAGTCCTGCTCGGGATCGCCACTCATGTTCTGAAATGGCAACACAACAAGGGATGGCTTGTCGGGCAGTATTGGCGGCGCCGAGGGGATGGCGGCGACAATATGCTGTGCCAGGCGATATCCCTGCTTGGGCACCGTGATGATCCAGTCCTCGCCGAGTGCCTTGCGCAAGGCGGAAATCTGCACCTCGACGTTGTTCTCATCCACGGTGAGGCCCGGCCAGGCCCGATCCAACAGCACGTCCTTGCTGACGGTTTCACCGGCGGTGGCAGCCAGCACCGACAGCGCATCGATCGCTCGTCCGCCCAGTGGTACCGCGGTTCCGGCATTGGTCAGTCGCCGATTGCGGTGATCCAGCCGGAATGGTCCGAACGCGACCTCTTCCGGTGTCTCGACAGGCAATACGGCCTCCGCCTTTATCAGGATAAATCAGGCCCTTAAACGGGCGCATTTAGCGAGCCGCTTCTCTATTGTCCAGCAAGGACGTGATGGAGGAAACGATGTTCCGTGCGGTCGCAGTGCCGTTCCCCCCCGGCAGTCGCCAACGCGCCGAGAGCAGATCAGCCGGATCAGGCGTCGTGCGACCCACCTGCACGCTCATCCGCAAACTTGTGGTTCCGGCAGTGCTGTTAATGGCGTCTGGTGCAGCCGCCTACGCAAATGTAGTTACGGATTGGGATGAGAAGGCGATGGAGGTCATCCAAGGCAACGCGCCCGCGCCACCGCCTTCGATTGGTCCGGCCGGCGGCCTGCACATCGCGACGATCATGCACATCGCTATATTTCAAGCGGTTAACACCATTGATCCGCGCTATGAGCCCTACCAGGTACGGGCACTGCCGAGAATCGACGCATCGGAGGAGGCTGCCGCAGCCGCAGCCGCTTCAACTGTGTTGATGCAATTGCTCCCGCCCGAGAACAAGGCAAAGGCAGCGCAGGCGCGTGATGCGTATCTTGCAAGCATACCGGATGGCAACGCCAAGACGCTCGGCATCAAACTTGGCGACGAGGTGGCGATGAAGCTGATCGAATCCCGCGCCAATGACGGGAACGACACGGTGGATGGATTTCGTCCGGTGACCGCGCCGGGAGTTTATACTGAAACCATGCCAATCTATGGCTGGAAGTTCGCCACGATGCGCCCGTTCGCTATGAGCAGCCCGGACCGGTTCCGGCCCCAACCGCCAATCGCGCTCAACAGCGAAGAGTGGGCGAGCAACTACAACGAGATGAAAGAGCTTGGCGGCAAGGACAGCACGAAACGCACACGACGGCAGACGGAGGACGCGCGCTTTTGGCTGATGGTCGTACCCGGGTCGAACCAACCGCTCGCGCGCCAGATCGCGATCAAGAAGGGCATGTCCGTGGTTGAGGCGGCGCGCTTCATGGCGCTTGTCACGATCGCTGAGATGGACGCGCTGATCGCCGTCTTCGACGCGAAGTTCCATTACACGTTCTGGCGACCGATTACTGCCATTCGCAATGGCGATATCGACGGCAATCCCGCGACGGAGCGCGTAGCGACCTGGCAACCGATCGATATCACACCGCCGCATCCCGAATATCCTTGTGCCCATTGCATTGGGTCGGGCGCCGAATCCAGCGCAATTGCAACAATCCTTGGCACTGACGAAATACCGGAGGTCGCATTGACGTCGCCGACGATGCCGGGAGTGACACATCGGTTCACCAACCTCCACGCTTTCAACGAGGAGGTTTCCGAAGCGCGCATCGTTGCCGGATTTCACTGGCGGTTCTCGACCGTGGTTGGCAAGAGTATGGGCTGGAAGATCGGCGCCTATACCGTGGAAACCTGCCTCAGACCGCTAAAGGTTGCGCGCCAATAGCTTTGGAGCGGCGCTACGGGGCGAGGCGTGATATCTGATGTGAAACATGGCACGGCCAATTTCCGCGCACCGCATTTGGGCAGCCATAACGTCTTCGGCGGTGCCCCAGCCGGGATACCGAGCGGCAACATCGTTACACGTTCCCGACGAAAGATAGTTCGCGTTCCCCTGAACGACACGCGACCCGGAACGACCGCCATGGGCGCAGAGCCGCTGACGGCGTGGCCCGAAGATTCGTCCGCTCGGTGCGGTGAGCACAACTCCTTTGCGCGCGCGACTCACTCAATTCCGGGCACCGGTTCCCTGTGCATCCGGGCGGTGCTTGTTCAGGTGGCTGCGATGGTGGCAGTGCGTGGCGGCTGGCGCAATACCGACGTGATACCGGATATGACGGCGAAGGCGACCAGCAGCCACACCCCATCATTCACACCGGCGAGCAGTCCTTCTCGCGGCGCGCCCAGCGTGCTGTCGCCAATCCCGGTGTGAACCGCAAGTCGCCAGGCCAGTACCGCCGACGCACACGCGACACCGAGGCTGCAGCCAAATACCCGCATGAGGTTGAGCAGGCCCGCCGCCTCGCCGCTGCGCCTGTCCGGGGCGGCGCTCATCGTTGCATTGTTGTTGGGTGCGATGAAGATCCCCAGTCCGGCGCCGAAGATACCCAGCGCGATCATGATACCTTCAACCCCGGATGCGGAATTTGTCAGCAGGTTGGAAAGGAGGATCAGAGCGGCAGTGCAGATTGCCATTCCGCCGAGCAACACACCGCGCGCGCCCAACCGTGTGTGGAGTGCACCGCTGAACGGAGCCACGACGCCGAGAGCGATCGGGATGATCGCAAGGCGGAGTCCCGCCGCGAGTGCCGTTTCGTGATACCCGCGCACGAGCGCGAACGACATGAGAAAGAACATGCCGTACAGCAAGGCATATGACATGACGATGGCAACGATGCCGCTGGCAAACGCGACAATGCGAAACAGGCCCAGGTCGATCAATGGTGCCGGTGTCCGGCGCTCCTGGTGAACGAATGCCAGCAACAGCGCAATGGCGGCAATGCCACACGCGATGATGATGGGCGAGGTCGGCCCCCAGGCGAAGCTTTCGCTGATCAGCGCAAGCAGGGACGCCAATCCTGGCATCAGCAGCAATGCACCCCGCCAGTCGAACCGTCGGTCGGCATCGAGCCCAGTCGTTTGCGGGAAGACCAGCCAGCCGATGACCGAGGCGGTGACCGCGAATGGGACATTGACCCAGAACACCCAGCGCCAGCCGAGTGTGGCCAGCAGTATTCCGCCGGTGATGGGACCCACACTGATGCCTACCGCCTGGGCTGCTGCGTAGAGCCCCAGGGCGCGGCCGCGTCTGCTCGGGCCCGCCGATCTGAGCAGTATGACGATGCTGTTGGCGCCGGCCATCGCGCCCGCGACACCGAGCAGCACGCGAAATGCTATCAGTTGCTCCAGGTTCGCGGCCAGGCCGCATAAGAACGAGGCAAGTCCGAACAGCGCGAAGCCGGTCAGATACATGAGTTTCCGACCGACGATTTCGGCGAGCCGGGCGAAGACCGGCAGTATGGCGGCAAAGGCAAGCTGATAGCCGATAGCGACCCAGCTCACCGCGCTCAGCCGTGCCGCGAAATCGTGCTCGAGAGTCGGCAGGACAAGCTGGACAATGCTGGCATCGAGCTGTCCGATGAACGCGCCGATACAGGTCGTGCCGACAACGACCCAGGGATAATACGACTGGCGAACGACAACATCGAGCGGCGCCGGCTCATGGCCCGCGAGGAGCGCCGAGCGCAGTCGAATGAGCCAGGATGGCCCGGTCGTTCGATCGCTCATGGTCCCTCGATGGTGCGTCCGCGATGGCGGCGATTATGATTTCGATCATCACTCCGTAGCAAGCGCGAGCGGCGGCCGCTCCGCCGGGCGAAAACGATTGGATTGCAAAGGCGACAGCCTTTGCTGGAGGTCCAGGAGGCAAGGCCTCCTGGCGGGTTTCAGGGCGGCGCCCTGACCGGCCATCGAGGCCTGACGAAACCCCAACAATGGCCGGCATCGGCCGCGGAACACGCCGCCCTACTTTACACCCGAATCAGGAATGCGCAGTCTTGCCCGCGGCCCTAACCAATGGGAGCCGGGCTAACGGTCCTCGCGTGTCATGGCGAACCTGAGACCGGGTTTGACAGGGTCGCCAGGACTTCGCAGGGCCAGGTTGAAGTCAAGACCAAGAAAGGAAACGTCAAAATGGCTAGCCGACCAACCTCCGGACTCGCAGCGCATGCGCCGCCGGCGAGCGTTGTCGAGGACGGACTTTCCACCCGGGCCATCACCGCCGCGGAAAGGCTCACTGCGCGACTTGACCGCCTCCCCATGACCCGAAGCCTGTGGATCATGGCAATACTGCTCACGTTCGGCGGATTCTTCGACGGCTATGCCATCGGCCTCATCGGCGCTTTGGGCCCGGGCCTGTTCAAGGCCCAGATCTTCACCGCGACAACGGTCAGCTTCTTCGGCATGACTGGTTTCGCCAGCTTCATCGCGGCGCTGTTCGCCGGATTGTTCGTCGCCTCGCTGTTCGTTTCGTACATCGCCGATCGCTTCGGCCGGCGCACCGTATTCACCTACTCGCTGATCTGGTTCGGCGTCGCCAATCTGATCATGGGCATGCAAACCACCGCCAACGGCGTCAACCTGTGGCGGTTTATCAGCGCGCTCGGCGTCGGCCTCGAGCTCGTCACGGTGGATGCCTATCTTTCCGAACTGGTCCCCAAACGGGTCCGCGGCAAGGCGTTCGCATTCCTGCAGGCGATGAGCGCGGTCGCCTTTCTCGTCTCCTATTTCCTGTCCTGGCAACTGATCCCGATCAACCCGTTCGGTTACGACGGCTGGCGCTGGGTGACGTGGATCGGCTCGATCGCCGCGGTCGTCGTCTGGTGGATCCGGCTAGGCCTGCCCGAGAGCCCGCGCTGGCTTGCGCAGCAGGGCAGGATGGCGGAGGCGGAGCATGTCATGGCCGGGATCGAGGCGCGCGTTGCCGCCGATTACGGCCGGCCGCTGCCGGAGCCAGAAGTCCCGCACTACCAGGATCCGCGCAAGGGCAGTCTCAAGGAGATCTTCAGCCCGCGCTACCGGCAGCGCACGATCATGCTGATGCTGTTCAACTTCTTCCAGACCGTTGGCTTCTACGGTTTCGTGGCATGGACACCCACGCTGCTGATCGCCAAGGGCATCCACATCACTCAAAGCCTGATGTACAGCACGATCATCAACATCGCCGCCGTGGCCTTTCCGATGCTGATCATGCTGTTCGCCGACAAGTTGGAACGCAAATGGCACTCCGCGCTGTCGTGCCTGGCGATCGCGGTGTTCGGCATCCTGTTCGCGAACGCGGAGGGTACAGCACAGCTGATATTGCTTGGCGCCTGCCTCGCCATGTCCACGCAGTGGCTCTCCTTCGGGCTGCATAACTACCAGGCGGAACTGTATCCGACGCGAATACGCGCCCGTGGTGTCGGGTTCGTGTATTCGTGGAGCAGGCTCAGCGGCATCCTGACGCCGTTCTTCGTGGCGTTCTTCCTGCGCGATTTCGGCCCCACCGGCGTGTTCGTGTTCGTCGCCTTTTGCATGGCGGTAGTGATCCTGTCGGTCGGGCTGCTGGGGCCACGCACAAGGATGCTGGAAGTGGAGGCGATCGCGCATTAGTACCGCGACCTGCGCGGGCCGGCTGTCCGGACGATTGCCCGAGACAGCCGGTCCGTGTTGCGCGCGGCGCGTGCCTCAGCCGGCCGCGAGCCAGTCCACCACACGTTCGGCGACCATGATCACCGAGGCATGGATGCCCCCTGACCGCGGGATGCGCGGCATCACCGACGCATCGACCACCCACAGCCCCTGAATGCCCTTGACCCGGCAGTACTGGTCGACGACAGCCATGGGATCCGTGTCGGGTCCCATCCTGCAGGTGCCCGACACATGCCTCGCCGTGCCGACGGTCTGGCGTATCCAAAGGTCGAGCGCGTCGTCGTCCGCCAGGACTTCATCGGTCGGGTGGATCCGGTAATCGGCCACATCGCGATACGCATCCGACGTCAACAGCCTGGTCGCCATCCGCAATCCTTCGCGGACCCTGCGAACGTCGTTCGGATGCTGTAGATAGCGATAGTTGAAGTCTGGCTGGACGGACGGGTCGGCCGAGGCCAGCCTGACGTATCCCCCGCCGTCTGGCAGGCCAAGCGTGCATGAGATGCGTGCCACCTGCTCGGGCGGGACGTCTCCGTTCAGGTATTTCGTCCGCACGCCCCGCACGCGCTCCTCGCGCGGGTCGATGACCGGGGTGGTTCGCAGCACCATGTCGTTGGTGGCACTCGACCCATCGGCTGTGTAGTGCAGACTGAAATGCGTCGCATCGGTGTGCGTGGCGAGCGAGATGCCGTCCTTCACCTTGAAGGTCACCTGGGCGCTGAGGTGGTTCCAGAGATTCTCGCCGACGCCAGGCGCGTCACGCACCACCGGAATGCCGAACTGGCGCAACTGGTCCTGCGGGCCGATGCCGGACAGCATGAGAAGCTGGGGCGATCTGATCGCTCCTGAGCTCAGCACCACCCGGTCGGCTTCGATGTGGAACAGCTTCCCGCCGCTTTCCACCTCCACGCCGACGGCTTTGCCGTCCCTGATCGTGACCCTGCGGACGAAGCAGCCGCCGCGCACGGTCAGGTTCAGATGGTGGCGCATCGGATTGAGAAACGTCATCGCCGTACTCATGCGGACGCCGTCGATGTTGTTCGATGGCGACACGCCGAGGCCGGCAGGGTGCAGGCCGTTGGTGTCGTCCGTTGCAGGAAACCCTGCCCGTGTGCAGGCGGCATGGAACGCCTGCTGGATGGCAGGCAAAGGACCCTCCTGACGCCGCCGGACCGGCATCGGACCGTCCGAGCCGTGGCAGTAGTTGTCGTTGATGTCGAGGTCGTGCTCCGATCGGCGAAAGTACGGCACCACCTTGTCGTACGACCATTCGTCGTTGCCGAGGGCTGCCCAGGAATTGTAATCCTCGGGGAAGCCGCGCTGCATGGCCTGGCCGTTGATCGACGATCCGCCGCCGATCACCTTGCCCTGTGCCACGTGGATCGGCCCCTGCTCCTCGGTGATGACACCGCGTAAGGCCCAGTTGTGTCGCGAGTTCGGGCGCTTCGGCGAAGCGCGTGTGGCCGAATTTCACGTCGTCCGGGATGTTGGCGGGGTCGGGATAATCGGGTCCTGCCTCCAGCAGCAGGACGGACAAATGCTCGTTCGCCGCGAGCCGGCCGGCCAGCACCGATCCGGCCGCGCCGCCGCCTGCGATAACCACGTCGTACTTCATTGACTTTCCCCCTTCAGCCGAGATGTCCCTGTTTTGGGGACCGGCATCCGCTATCGTTCGACTTTTGGGCGTAAGGCGCAACGCCGCGGGCGGTGAGGGGTGGTGGCGCTGCTGGCTGGGGCGTTTGTATCGGCTGGGCGGATGCTAGGATATAGAACCTGTGGGCTTGCTGGATTGATTGAACGATCAGGTGGGGGAATCAGCCATGACCCGATGGAGTGTCGTCGTGCTTGCCTTGCTGCTCGGCGCCCCCGTAAGATCCAATGCTGACACGCCACCACAATGCGGCATTGCTGCGCCGGCAATCCGTTTCCCTGCCAACGATCGGGGCGTCCCGATTGCGCTGAGCGCAACTGCGGACACGCTGCTGTTCAGGCTCCGCGCCGGCCAGATGAGCCTCGACCTGGACGGCAACGAGCACACCTACGGTGTGAAGGACCAGGGCATAGACGGAATATGCAATGGTCTCTCGGCACTCAGTCCCGCTGAGTGTGCAGGGCAGACGCCCCGCGGTGAATGCTTCGCGGCATGTCAGAGTGCCATCCGGGCCTGGGATGGCACGCCGGAAACTGCCAAGAGACTGTTCTGCTCGGTCGGTCTCGGCAGTGGCTGCGGCGCGGACTTCTCGGCGCCGCTGCAGTCTGCTCCCAACGACGGTTTCTTTGTCAGCGAGACATCGACGAAGTATGCGCCACCACCGCAAGCGCCATCGAACTGGCTGCAAACCCAGGCGGCCCAGATCGACCCGCTGACCGTCCCGTTCTTCGTGCTGCCGCCTGCGCTTCGCAAGCAGCCGTTCGATGCGTCTCCCGGGGATGCCGGTGTGATGATCCGGATAGACGGCGCCCGCCCGCCGGTATTCTTTATCGTCGGCGATTCAGGCAACAACGGCGAGATCGGTAAATCGTCGGCGCGGTTGCACCAATTGCTATCGATCTCCGGCGTGCTGCCGACGAAGCAGCAAACCTCGGCCTTCGGCCAGGCGGTGAACAGGCTCACGATGGAGTCGCCGCCCGAGGTTGCCGTCGCGATCTTCCGGCACTCCTCGAAGCGCCCCAGCGGCGCGGGCACTCTCATTGGCCTGACGTCCGCGACGGTCATGGACTGGATCGACACGACCGGAGCCGAGAGACTCCAGCGGCTGGGGGGCGCCGATGCTCTTGTTCGCTGTGCGCCGACGGAATGAGCGTGCGGTTGGGAGTGGCGGAAGGTGCTTCCAAGAAGCGACGATGGCGGAGGCGGTGACGCGGTGACGCGCGTTGTCGCGTGGCAACTGAGTCAGGAGATGGAACGGCAAGGCATCACCAAGGCGAAGCTCGCCGAGCTGATGCACACCATCCGCGCTCAGGTCGATCGCATCCTCAAGGCGAAGGGCAATGTGTCGATAGAAAGCCCGCAACCCGCTGCTGCCCTTGTGGGTCGGGAACTGCGGCTTGAGTTGGTGTAGGTGCTAACCGTTCAGGCGGCCCGCGGGCGGTACGGCGTGGCGCGGTGCGGACGGAGTCATTGTTGCAGGGGCGTGTCTATAAGGATGGTGGCAGCCGGGTCGAAATACTCCAGTGGACGTCCTTAGCCAGCGGCGGAATCGGCGCGAGCCTCGGCACTTGGGTCCCCGCCTATGGGGTGGTCTGCGTCTTCCTCCGTGACCTCCACGCCGCCCCCATAATTGCGCTGCGCTGACCGGACGGCGTACGACAGATTCGTCTGAAATTGTGTAAGCAGTGCCTCTAGCGGGTGCGTACACCACTCGCGCGAAAGGCCCCGTCTAATGCTTTCATCGTGAAGAGGCTGGAAACATTCTCGCATGTATTGATAGAAAACCCTCGCTCGCCCCACCCTAACGTATAGGCGCTTGAGTGTATCGCGCTCGGAATGAACCTCTTCAGTTAGTTGACGGAGTCGGTCCCATACGCCGCGATCCGATATGAAAGTATCCATTATTGTGTTTTCTATGAACGTGAAGTTAGCGAGTAACTGCCTGACGACGTAGCCCCCTAACCGGGTAGGAAGGTAACTAGCTTCCAGTGTCGCGCTTGTATGAGATAGGGTGTTAGCGAACCGAAAGCGGCAGAGGTCGGCCAGAACTGCCACTGTAGTTTCGTCACCAAAGCCAATCTCACGGAGTGCCCGCTGGATTTCCGTGCCGGTCAGAAATTGGAATGACTTTTGACTGCTAAAGCTAACTAATGCTGCGAGGACGTACAGTCGAAGGAGTTGCGCCTCCGTGCGCGCAAGTTTGGCGTCAAAAGGATTGCCAATGTCCGAATGCTCATCTGAATATACGGGCTGATTGCCTACCATGAATTGCCCGCATAGCCTCATGTCGAGGCATCAAGTATTTCCCAGTTGACTGAAAGATCTGTAGAGCTCTGCCCGAGGCTGTGTATCCCGACTGCAAGAAGCCGCGAGTCATTCTTAAGGCAAGACGAATGTCCGACGTCGCCATTACGTCGATCAGGTTGCCAACTTCCGTCCCTAGAACGGAACTTTGGATCAGGTCAATTAGTGTAGCTAAGTTACCGATCCTAAATTCAGCCCCGTTCTCCGCAGTAAACTCTCCTGCTTGTCCTTCAAGCAGCTGCCTAGCAAGGAAGAACCACTTTGACAGAACCGCATCTACTCTCGGTGATTCAATTTGAATTGGGTCGAAGTCAAAGGCATCGAAGGCTGGAGAGTTTCGATGGCGAACGTAGGTCGCCTCCCGCAACGAACACACGAGGTTGAGGGAAAGCTTGCTTGCTAAGGCCATTGCGTCAGAAAAAATTGCCGCCTGCTGGACATCGTCCTCTATCTGGTCAACATTATCCACAACAAGAAAGACAGGCGCGTTTATGGCAGTATAAGCAAGTATCTTCTCTACATATGGATCGGTCTTTTCATAGTCGAGCATCATGAGTCCGGTGATGCGCCGCTTCGTCTCTGTCTCATCGTTGGCCAACAGGTAGAGAGGACCCTTCAGCAGGGCGTCAATCTCGGCCTTGTACGCGTGCTTTACACATCGCTCATAGTCACAGAGAAAGGGGTCGTCGTTAATGTGTTTCTTGAGAGCAGAAAATAAAAATTGCGATACCGACTGTCCCCGTACTAACCCTTTGAAGTCGACACGTATCCAATGGGGATACGGCCTGCCCTGGATCGTGCTGAACAAGTCCTTGCTCGCTACATCGCGTGTATATGCCAGGAACGTGGTCTTTCCCGCCCCGACCGTCCCAAGAACGAGTATAGCAACTGGGCGGCTACGCGTAGCCGCTGATCCAATGATTTCGCGTAACGCGTTCTCGTCCCCCCGAAGTGGGCGAAGAGCTGGCCGAGCAACAACTGACTGACGTCGGGCGATATGCATCATTATCCGGTTATCGTAACGCGTTCGCTCTGGCGTCTTAACGTAGCACTTCTCTAATAGGTCAGGGTGCTTGGCGACTATGTCTTCAGAGAAGGCGATTGTTACGGCCTCCTCGATAAGCGGGAAAAAGCTGTGGCGACTAACCCGCGAGAACCCTTTGTCATAAAAGCAGTTGAGCCTTCGCTCCTCGATTTGATTGGCTACCCTGCCGAGAAGTTCTGCTTCGAGGCTCCCATTTATAACCGCCTGCCTCGACAGCAGGTCATGAAACTCCGCGTAGTCATCTTGGAGGATTGAACGCAACGATGGAAATACGAGTGCGGAAGAATCTTCGAATGCGACTTGGTCAACGCGCGTCGCGGGGAAGACAACCCAGCAATTCCCGTTAGTTGTCACTGCGAACGGCACGCCAAGTTTACGCGCATAATCGCGAGCCTGAATAATCGCTAGGCCGGTCTCGCCGCGCATGATCCTGCCGCGAAGTTGAACACGACGAACATTCGGGACTTCCTCAAAGCTAACGCCGACCTTCTTTGCCTCGACTACTACCGCTGACATTGCGGTTCTCAGGACGTAGTCAGCAAACGTGGTTTGCCCGTCCTCGGAGACGCGAGTCTCAACTGAGACATCGGCGTGGGTCCACCCAAGGACGTGGAACAGAATCAAGTCGATCAGCTTGAGGCGGGTTTCTGCCTCATTTGCCTCATGAAGCTTCAAGCTTTCGTACGTTGCCAGAAGTTCGGCTGGGGTCACATCGGGTCTTCCCTGGAATTGGCCGGCTTACCATGCGCATGCCATCTTCCCACTTTTTCGCGGGTTCGCCTATAACCCTATGGCGATCCTTGGCGGAGCGATCGCACGCGGTGGGCCCAAATATCTATAGACCTCGAGCCTGAGCGGCTGCGTGCACATATCGTAACTGCGCAGCTTGTGGCGCCATAACGGCCGCACTGCCGCTAATAATTCTTCACCACGCCCCGGCCGAAAGGACCCCCCATGCACTTCGGTATCCACCTCCCCCACGCCGGCGAGCGCGCCACCCCTGCCCTGATCCGCCGCTTCGCTCTCCAGGCCGAGGCGCTGGGGTTCGCCGACATCTGGGTCAGCGAGCACATCATCCTCCCCCGCACCCAGTTCCTCCGCCCGCTGCCGTTCTACGAGCCGGTCGTCACCCTCACCTGGGTCGCCGCGGTCACCGAGCGCGTGCGTCTCGGCACCTCCGTTCTCGTTTTGCCGATGCGCCATCCGATCCCGCTGGCGAAGGAACTCGCCACGCTGCAGAACCTCTCCAACGGCCGGCTCATCCTGGGCGCCGGCGTTGGCTGGCTGGAACCCGAATTCGCCGCCCTCGGCGCGCCGTTCCACGAACGCGGTCGCCGCATGGACGAAGGCATCGCGCTGATGCGCGCCGTCTGGACGCAGGACCCGGTGACGTTCCGCACCAAATACATCCCGGCCGAGATCACCGACATGACCATGACGCCGCTGCCGATCGCGCCGATCCCGCTGTGGCTCGGTGGCAGCTCCGACGCGGCACTGCGCCGCACCATCCGCCTCGCCGATGGCTGGCACGGCTCGCGCGAAACGCCGGAACAGACCGCGGCGATCGTGCAACGGCTGCGCGCGGAACGGCCAGGTGCGGACTTCACCATCTCGACGCGGGTGACCTGGGATGGGCGCGACCTGGGCGAATTGCGCGCGCGTATCGCGGCCTATGAGGCGGCCGGCGTGCAGCACATCATGGTGGCGTCGGACCTGCTGCGGTCGGCCGACATCGACAACTGGGATGCCATCATCGAGGGTGTCGGCCAGTTGGTATCGTGATCGCCGCCCACACCCGATTGGGCGTCGCCGGAATGTCAAACGGCCCTGCCCCCGCCGAGCGAAGCACGTGAAACACCGCATTCGCGCAGGCCGGCAGCGCCCCGGTGGTGCCGGTTTCGCCAGCCCCTTTGGCGCCCAGCAGATTGATCGGCGTCGGCTGCGCATGATCGAGCAATCGCAGGTCCTGGATCAGCTCGGCGCGCGGCATGATGTAATCCATGAAGCTCGCGGTCAGCAGTTGTCCGTCGTTCGGATCGTAGTGGCATCGCTCGCCGAACACCTGGCCGGCGCCCTGCGCGATCCCGCCCATGATCTGCCCTTCGGCCAGCACGTGGTTGATGACGTGCCCGATGTCGTCAACCGTCGTGTAGCGGTCCACCTCGATCATTCCGGTGTCCGGATCGAGTTCCACCTCCACCACGTGGCTGCCGTTGGGAAACGCGCGCGAGATCGGCAGCTCGGCGATCGTATCCAGCGGATGCGGCGTGTCGGACGCGTATTGCTCGATCACCGCGATCAGCGATACGCTGCGGTCGGTGCCCTGGATCACGTAGCGCCCGTCCTGAAACGCCAGATCCTCGGTCGCGGCTTCGAGCATCGTCGCCGCCAGGTCATATCCCTTCTTTATCACGGTCTCCGCGGCGAGCCGGCAAACGCTGCCCTGTGACATCCCCGATCGCGAGCCGATCGACGGATTGCCGATCAGTTTCGGCCCCACAGGATCACCGGCCCGCAGCACGATGCGATCGACGTCGATCCCGAGTGTCGCAGCCACGATCTCCGGAAACACCGTCTCGTGACCTTGCCCGCTCGACGCCGCCACGGTGTACACGATGACCGAGCCATCCCGCGCGAAACAGACCGCCACTTCATCCTTCGGCGATACGCCCGCCCCCGATGGTTCCACGAACACAGCACAGCCGATGCCCCGGTGACGGCCGCGCGTCGCTGCCTCCGCCTGCCGCTGTGCGAAACCTTGCCAATCCGAAGCCTGCCGCACCTTCTCGATCAGCCCGGCAAAATCGCCGCTGTCGTACACCGTGCCGGTCGTGGTGCGGTACGGCATCTGATCCGCCCGGATGACATTCTTCAGCCGCAGCTCGAACGGATCCGCATGCAGCACGGCGGCCGCCTCGTCCACCAGGCGCTCGACGATGTAGTTGGCGTCCGGTCGACCCGCGCCGCGGTAGGCGTTGGTCGGCGCGGTATTCGTGATGATCTGCCGGTGCCTGCCGTACAATGCCCGGACATCGTACACCCCGGCGCCGATCGTCATGCCGTTGAGCGAGTTGGTCAGCACGCCAGCGGCGGCCAGATAGGCGCCTGAATCGCACAGCCATTCGGTCTTCAGTGCCCGGAACCTGCCGTCGCGGTCAAAGCCGAGTTCGCCGCTCAGCGTGACGGCGCGGCCATGATTGTCGGTCAGAAAGTCCTCCATGCGCGTTGACAGCCATTTGATCGGCCGCCGCAACGTCCGCGCCGCATGCATCAGCAGCGGATACTCCGGGAACGGAAACGAGCGCGCGCCGAACGCGCCGCCCACATCCGTCATCTGCACGCGTATCCTATCGGCGGAGATGCCCAGCATCGTTGCCAGGCAATCGCGCAGCGCCGCCCCGCCCTGGTGGCTGCAATACACATCGAAGCAATCCGTCGCAGCATCGTAGCAAGTCAGAAAACCGCGAACCTCCATCGGCGATGGCGCCACGCGTGGACTGTCCAACGTGACGCGCACAACGTGATCGCACTGCGCGAGGATTTCCGCCGCGTGTGCCGCGTCGCCGTAGTCGAAGTCGAAGCAGACGTTGCCCGGAATGTTGTCATGCACTGTCGCCGCACCTGGTGCCAGCGCGTGATCGAAACCCACCACGACAGGCAGATCCTCGAATTGCACATCGAGCAACTCCGCCGCCTCGATCGCCGCGGCATGTGTCTCCGCGATGATCAGTGCCACTTCCTCGCCGACAAACCGCACCCGCTCGCGCGCCAGGATGGGCCGCTTCGGCACCAGGCACGGCTGCCCCCCGCGGCCCAGGAACGGCACGATCGGCGGCAGGTCGTGAAACGCGTCATGCGGCAGGTCAGCCCCGACCAGCACAGCCACCACGCCAGGCGCGCGCTCCGCCGCAGTCTTGTCAATTGTGCGCAGCACCGCGTGCGCCCGGTCCGACCGACGAAACGCCGCATGCAACTGGCCGGGTAGGTTCACGTCGTTCGTGTAGTGGCCCTGGCCGGTCACCAGCCGATAATCTTCCCGCCGACCGGAAAATCCCGATGCAGTCATTGCGCTTACACTAGCCTCCCACCATTCCCTGCGTTGCCACATACAACGCATAGACCATTGGCTCGTGGCCACGAACAGGCTATCCCGTTTCCACCTCTCTGCGTTCGGCGCATTGTGCGGCCCGAACACTGGGAGAGACAACATCATGCAGCTTGGCATCCATCTGCCGCACGCCGGCGAACAGGCGACACCGGCGCTGATCCGGCGCCATGCGATTCGCGCCGAGGCGCTGGGGTTGAGCGACGTGTGGGTCAGCGAGCACATCATCGTGCCACGCAAGCAGTTCCCGCGGTCGCCGCTGTTCTATGATCCGGTGCTGACGCTGACCTGGGTTGCGGCGGTGACGCAGCGCGTGCGTCTCGGCACCAGCGTGCTGGTGCTGCCGATGCGCCATCCGATCCCGCTGGCGAAGGAACTCGCGACCCTGCACAATTTGTCGGACGGACGGTTGATCCTCGGCGCCGGCGTTGGCTGGCTGGAACCCGAGTTTGCCGCCTTGGGTGCGCCGTTCCATGAGCGCGGGCGGCGGATGGACGAGGGCATTGCGATGATGCGCGCGGTGTGGACGCAGGACCCGGTGACGTTCCGCGCCAGATACATTCCAGCCGAGATCACCGACATGACGATGACGCCGCTGCCGATCAGCCACATTCCGATCTGGATCGGCGGCAGTTCGGGTGCCGCGCTGAATCGTACCGCGCGCGTTGCCGATGGCTGGCACGGCAGTCGCGAGACACCGGAGGAGGCAGCGCCGATCGTGCGGCGCCTGCGTGCCGAGCGGCCGGATGCCGGGTTCACCGTGTCGATGCGGATGCAGTGGAACGGCCGCGATCAGGGCGAACTGCGCGAGCGGGTCGCGGCGTATCAGGCGGTCGGCGTGCAGCACATCATGGTGGCGCCACAGGACCGTGAGGTGGATGACTGGGACGCGGTGATTGAAGGCGTGGGGCGGCTGATCGCGGGGTGGCGGACGCAATCAGTCGTATCTGGTCCGACTTGACCGTCCGGGTTGCCGGGTTGCCGGAGCGCTCTTCCTGGCCGCCCGAAACCACAACACTCGGTTTTGGTGGAGTGGATCGGCTTGCCGCCGAAGGGCCGCGATGGGTGGATGGCGAACAGCCCTTCGGGACGGATCTCGGAAGGTATGACCGACCGCGCCTGGCGATCTACCGCCGTACCCCAGGAGCGGGCGATGGCTCGTCATGGACGCCTGACGAATCTCAAGTAGAAAGTTGCGAACACCCAAACAATGCCAATATTCACCGTCAGCCGTTCCCAGAATCGGTTTCTGAAGAACACGAAATCTACACCGACTATGACCGCTGCCATTGCCACGACGTAAAGCGCGGCAGCTACGCGTCTGCCCATTCCAGCAGGAAATCGCCATTTTGAATTCTCCGTGACGTGATCTGCCATCCCAGTAGATTTGTTTCACTCACCCAGCCAGCTTATCGCATGCGGCAGGGCTGATCCGATCCGGGCCATGCTGGACACGGCTTCATCCCGATTTGCGAAAATCAAAGCATTCGGCTCAGCCATGCGGCGAAGGCCCCGGCCCACGCCCAACTCGCTGCCGCTCAAACAGCAACGTCCGACCAGCTCGCGGGCTTCATCGAGCGTAATCTTGCGTCGCTCGATCAGATCGCCGGTCGCGCGCAGACGTTGAGCTTGTCGCCTCTCCACAGGATCGCCCTTGATTGCGCGCCGCTATAGCTACCGCGATTGCGTCGAAGGTAAAATTGAGGGAAGAACGATCTTCGGATATCTGACGCAAACGCTCGCCCTCTTGCAACCGGAGGCTGTCGTGCAATGTAGAACTCAAGCAATCTGTTTCGCCTGGGCCATCCTGCTGGCCGTGGGTGGATGCAATGAACCGCAATCGGGCGATAGTTCGCGGACGGCTACGGGTCCGCAAACCGCCGAAAGGCAAGCGGTAAGAGCCGCCGTCGACGCCTGCATGGCGCGAATTAGGCAGGCGGTGCAGGAGGGCGCGCCCGCGTCCCAAATAATGCAGATGCGGGATCAATGCATTTCTCAATCCCGAGATATCCTGACGCCGGAGAGTGATCAGAGACTTTCAAATGATCACAGCATCTACAGCAACACTGCTCGCGCAACTGTGGCGGCGCATAACGCCGAAGCCGCCGGTGATCAGCAAGCAGCGTTGGGAGAATACAAATCCATAGATGCGAACGCCGATGGGATCCTGTCCGAGGTTTTTCGCATGATGCCGAGCAACCGCGCTAATGCCTACGACCTTCTTCAGCAACTGGCGACGGCTGAGGAAAAGCTTGGCACATACGAAGTGAGTGTTAACAGAGATTACTCAGCCGCCGCCGCCTACTACGAAAAGGCCGTTGATACCCTGAGCCGATATGGCGGCGTCGAATTGGCGGCCTCCACAAGGCTGGCTTTTCTTTACGCTAACGGACTAGGTGTCCCACAAAATTCGGAAAAAGCCATAGAGATATTTGCTGCTCGTCAGACTCCACAAAACAGCAGCTACATAGAACTAGTAAAGCACGGAATGTTACCACCGACGCCTGAAGAAATCACTCCTGCAATTCTTGCGAGATTGAACGAGGCAGAGTTTCAGGAAGGAGAATCATATATCGAACAATACCGGGCGAGCCATCGTGGAGAAATACGATGCACGAGGTATTCGGGATTCGTTCAGGACGACATAGTATGTCATCAAATTCAGTAGTAAAACGCCGCCCGTCACCTGAACTGCACCGGCTGGCGCTTGCGCCCCCACGTGCCGGGCTGCGCCTCGAACACGCCGGCCGCCGTAACACCGCACGGACGGCAGCGCCCGTGCGCATCCAGCCCCCAACCGGTCAGCTCGTACCAGTCACGGCCGATCAGCAGCGCGCCGCAGCCGTGGCAATACGTGCTGCCGCCGGCGCCGTCGTGCACGTTGCCGGTGTAAACGTAGCGCAGCCCGTGGCCCATCGCGATCGCCCGCGCGCGGGTCAGCGTCTCGGGCGGGGTCGGCGGATGATCGCGCATGCGCCAGTCGGGATGGAACGCGGTGAAGTGCAGCGGCACGTCGCGCCCAAGTTCGGCGGCGAACCAGGCGGCAAGCGCACCGAGCTCGGCGTCGCCATCGTTCTCGCCTGGGATCAGCAGGGTGGTGACCTCCAGCCATACATTAGTATGGTGCTTTATCCATACCAGCGTATCCAGCACATCGGCCAGCCGGCCGCCGCAGATATTGCGATAGAACGGCTCGGTGAACCCTTTCAGGTCCACATTCGCCGCGTCGATATGCTGATAGAACTCGCCGCGCGCCTCGGGCGTGATGTAGCCGGCAGTCACCGCCACGGTCTTCAACCCGGCTTCGTGGCAGGCGAGCGCGGTGTCCACCGCGTATTCCAGGAAGATCACCGGATCGTTGTAGGTGAACGCCACCGACCGGCAGCCGAGTTGCCGCGCCGCGTCGGCGATCATCACGGGGGTTGCGTCCTGGTTCAGCCGATCGATCTCCCGGGCTTTGCTGATGTCCCAGTTCTGGCAGAACTTGCAGGTCAGGTTGCAGCCGGCGGTGCCGAAGGAAAACACCGGCGTTCCAGGAAGAAAATGGTTCAGCGGCTTCTTCTCGATGGGATCGATGCAGAAACCGGAAGAGCGTCCGTAGGTGGTCAGCACCAGCGCGTCGTCGTGGCGGGCGCGGACGAAGCAAAGGCCGCGCTGGCCCTCATGCAGCTTGCAGAAGCGCGGGCAGACGTCGCACTGGATGCGGCCGTCCGCCAGCGCGTGCCAGTAGCGGGCGGGGAACAGCGAGCCTTCGATCGCGGTGTCCATGGTGGTAGTGTGCGCCAGTTCACCGCTGAAGGCACGCGCGTTGACCGTTGTCCGCCCGACCGCTGTCGCCGGAACCTTTTACCCAGCCGAACCGGACGTGCTGGAGCGGCAGCTTGGGTTATTGCTCTCCGAGGCCGGCAACGCCACCTCGACCGCGCTGCCCAAGGCGATCATCGGGCCGCACGCCGGCTATGCCTATTCGGGAGCCGTCGCGGCCCGCGCCTATGCCCGGCTGGCCGCCGCGCGCGGACGGATCAGCCGTGTGGTGCTGATCGGCCCGTCGCACTATGTCGCGTTCCGTGGCCTGGCGGTGGACACGGTCGATGCGTGGGCGACGCCCTCCGGCACCGTGCCGCTCGACACCGAGGCGATCGCCCGTTTGCGCGCGCTGCCCATGGTGGGCGAGCTGCCGGCCGCTTACGAGCGCGAACATGCGCTGGAGGTGCATGTCCCGTTCCTGCACCAGGTGCTCGGCGACTTCCGCCTGGTGCCGATCGTCGCCGGCGACGCGCCACCCGAGGCGGTGGCCGCGGTGTTCGACGCGCTGTGGGGTGGGCCGGAGACGCTGATCGTGGTGTCCACCGACCTGTCGCACTACCTCGACTACGCCGCCTGCCAGCGCATCGACCAGTTCACCGCCGAGGCGATCGAGCGGCTGGATTCCGACCCTATCACCTCGGCGCACGCCTGCGGCGCGGTGCCGACGCGAGGGCTGCTGCTGGCCGCGCGCCGCCGCGGTATGGCGATCGAACGGCTTGACCTGCGCAATTCCGGCGACACCGCCGGTGGGCGCGACCGCGTCGTCGGCTACGGCGCCTGGGCGCTGTTCGAGCCCGACGCGCCGCCGGATGCGGAGCACGCCGCGGTCCAGTCGGTCGGACCGAAGCTGCTGGATCTGGTGCGGCGCTCGATCCTGTTCGGCTTGGATACCGGGCAGGCGCCGCATGTCCTCACGGATGGCAACGTGGCGCCGCTGCTGGCCGCGCCAGGCGCCGCCTTCGTCACGCTGCGCCGCGGCGGCGCGTTGCGTGGCTGCATCGGATCGGCGGTTGCACACCGGCCGCTGATCGTCGACGTGGTGCAGCACGCGTTCAACGCGGCGTTCCGCGACGGACGGTTTCCTCGGCTGGGACTGCTGGAAGTGGCCGGGCTGGAGCTGTCGGTCTCGGTGCTGACGCCGCCTGCGCCGATGCGCTTTGCCGATGAGGCCGATCTGCTGGCGCAGCTTCGCCCTGGGGTGGATGGGCTGATCATCGAGGATGCCGGGCGCCGCTCGCTGTTCCTGCCGAGTGTGTGGGAGGATGTGCCGGACTCGCGCCTGTTTCTGTCATTGCTGAAGCTGAAGGCCGGGCTGGCGGCGGAGCATTTTTCGTCAGGCTTCCGCGCGCAGCGGTTCCGGTCGATCGAGGTGAAGGGCGAGATGGGGGCTGGAAGCGGTGCTGTGGCCGACCGGTTCGAGTGGTCAGTGCGGCGAGCGGGAACCATATAGCCAAGCGGAACGATCATTGCGCCGGCTTGTCTGTGACCCGATCGTGGAACAGCACGCCAAGCCCGGAATCAGCCGCGCCAGAATGTCGAAGCCGGAATCCTCCGCGATGATCACGTGACCAGCCTCGCGCGCCAGGATGGCAGTCAGCGCGCCACGTCTTCAACGAAAACAAATTGACCCGCGGTGAAGAACTGCCCTAGCGTTCATTCCGCTTTTCGTGCCGCACTCTACGGGGCAGCGAAACAGCCGCCCCGCGACAGTCGTTCGTTTACGTGACGCATCGAGCCGTTCGTCCATCGTAACGCGCTGCGGAGGCACAAGAAAATGGCAATAGCGACAGGGACTGCTGCGTCCGTTCCGTGGTGGAAAGAACCCACCAAGGATCAATGGACAGCCTGGTGGGCCGCTTGGCTGGGTTGGACCCTCGACGCATTCGACTTCACCATCTTCCTGCTGATCATGGTGCCGATCTCGCAGGAGTTCGCCGTGCCGCTGACCGCGGTGGCGCTGGTCTTCACCGTCACGCTGTGGATGCGCCTGCTGGGAGCCACCGCATCGGGCTGGCTGGCGGATCGGGTGGGACGCAAGATCCCGCTGATGATCTCGATCCTGTGGTTTTCGATCTGCAATTTCATCGCCGGCTTTTCGCCGAATTTCGCCTTCCTGTTCTTCTTCCGCGCGCTACTCGGCATTGGTATGGGTGCGGAATGGCCCGCCGGCGCGTCACTGGCGATGGAGTCGTGGCCGGTGCGCTCGCGCGGTTTCATGAGCGGCATTCTACAAGGATCGTGGGGGCTCGGCTTTCTGCTGTCCAGCGTGGTGTACGGCGTGTTCTACGGCTACATCGGCTGGCGCGGCATGCTGTGGATCGGCATCCTGCCGGCACTCGCCGTCGTGTGGGTGCGCAAGTACGTCAAAGAACCCCCGGTATGGCTCGAGAACCGCAAGAAGCAGCGCGAGTCGGGACGGGAGGTGCGGGCGCCGCTGGTGGTCATCTTCAAGCGCCAGTTCATTGGCAACACGCTGACCGCCTGCTGGTGGATGGCGAGCTGCATGGTCACCTACTACTCAATCTGGGCGCTGTTCGCGACGCATCTGCAGAAGGACCTCGGCATGGGTCCATTGATGGTGGGCGCGCCGCTGGCGCTCGCCAACCTGATCGGCTTCATCGCCATGGGATTCTGGGGCTGGATTGGTGATGTACTTGGCCGGCGGTGGTCGATGATCATTCCGGCGGCGATCGGCATCTTCGTGACGCCGCTCTACCTGCTGACCGCTGATCCGGTCTGGATCATTCTGGGCTTCCTGCTTCAGTCGGTGTTCGCGGGCGCGATGTACAGTCAGATGCCGAGCTACCTGACTGAGCGCTTCCCGACGGAGGTGCGCGCGACAGCGAGCGCATTCTGCTACCATCAGGCGGCGATCTTCGGCGGGGCCGTAGCACCGGTGCTGACCTACTTCGCGATCAACTATCAGCTCGGCTTCGCCATTCCGATGCTGATCGGCACCACGCTCGGATTGGTGAGCGTGGTCGTCGCACTGCTGGTCAGCCCGGAGACCAAGGGGCACGTGTTCACGTCGGATCTTGTAGTCGCCGGCGACTGACACCGCGCGCGCCGAATGACGCGGCCAGCCGGTCTGGCCCCGTCATTCGCGCGGCGGCGTTCCTTCAATGCATGCCGCCGCGCGCCGCGATCGGCCACAGGCACTCTACACGGCCGTTGCGCACGCCGACATACCAGTCGTAGTGGTCCACCGTCGGATCGCAATGACCCGGCACCAGGCGGAGCTTCTCGCCCAGCTTCGGCGCGGTGGTTTCCGATGCAACCTCCAGCTTGCCATGCTCGTCTGACGCACTGACATACCGGATGTCCGGCCGTTGCCAGATCACCGGCATCCCGCTGTCCACCGACACCGCCTTGTGTCCGGCATCCACCACGGCGATGCCTTTGTTCGGCACGCTCATCACAGTCGCCAGCACGAACAGCGCATGACGGAATGTGCTGATCGGCGCGCCGGCCTCGTCCAGGTTGCGGGCATAGTCGGCGTCCATGAACACGTAGCTGCCAGCCTGTATCTCGTTGTAGATGCCAGAAGCGGATTCGATCTGGAACGTGCCGGTGCCGGCGCCGCCGACGATGGCGCATTCCAACCCCTGCTGGCGAAGCTGTTCCACGGTCCGGCGTGACGCATCGATCGCGTTGCCGATCAACGTGCGGCGTTCCGCCACTGTGCGTTTGTGCTGCGCGCTGCCGTGATACGCCTGCAATCCGCCGAAGATCAGATGCTTCGATGCGGCGATGCGTTTTGCCAGGTCCACCGCGGCTGGACCTGGTGCGACGCCGCAGCGGCCGGCGCCGACATCGATTTCCACCAGCACAGGCAGGCGAATGGCGGCATCCGCGGCCGCCGTTTCGATCGCCGCGACCTGCGCCGCATCGTCGGCGCACACCGCGACCTTGCTGATGCCCGCCAGTGCCGCGAGGCGCGCCAACTTCGACGCACCGACGATCTCGTTGCTCACCAGGATGTCGGAAATCCCGCCCCACGCCAGAGCCTCGGCTTCGGCCACCTTCTGCACGCACTGACCCACCGCGCCGCGCGCCATTTGCAGCCTGGCGATCACCGGCGACTTGTGCGTCTTGGCATGCGCGCGGAGTTTGGCGCCGGTCGGCGCGAGCAGTTCGGCCATGTGGTCGAGGTTCGCCTCGAATGCATCGAGGTCGATCAGCAGCGCGGGCGTATCGACTTCGTCCTCGCGCATGCCGGGTCGGGCTGGCGGTGGCTGCAACATGCGTCAATTCTCCCAGGAGCAACGTGTGCCACCCGGCGCGATCCAGGTGTGCGCGGCAGTCTTGCCGTTCGGCGTGACCACGACAACCCGCGCGAGCCGATAGGCCGAACCTTCGTAGGCCGCCAGCCGTGCCAGAGCGCGGGCCGGCACGGTCAGCAAGGCGCCGCGCACAGCGCCGGTGCGATCGCGCCGTAATGTCGGATAGCGTCCGCCGCGCAATGCCACGCGTCGCCAGCCCGGCAGCGTCGCAGGCACCATGCGTGCAGGCAGGCCGGCTTGCCCTGCGCGCGATACCAGTGTGCCAGCATCGAGCAGGGTGCCATAGAGGAACAACCGCATCGGTCTATGTCAGGCTCGGCGGAGATAGGCGGTGACCGCTCCGGTCAGCGCTATGCCTGGCAACTCGTCCGGCGATACCCAGCGTGCCGCGATGATCTCACGATTATCGAGCCGGAGTTCAGGGCGCCGATCCAGGCGCAGTTCAAAGAAATGCACCTGCGTCCTCGGGCCGCCCCAGTTGCCGGTTACTTCTCCCGCGGGACGCAGCCCGTTTGCGGCGAGACCGATCTCCTCCATCAATTCGCGCCGGGCCGCCGCTTCAGGCGTCTCGCCCCGCCGGAGGCCGCCGCCCGGGAAATTCCACTTGGTCCGATATGACGATTTCAGTAGCAGCAATGCCCCACCGACATAGACGGCCACGAGCGCCCCCTTATGGCGCGGACGCCGCAGTCGCCACCACAAACCGGCGAGCGGATAGCCAAAGCGGAAAACCATCCGCCAGCCGGCATCGAGCAGCGGTGGCGGCACTCAGCCTCAGCGAACGCGCCGGCGTGGGGCAATTGCCGCCACGTCTATCGGAATGTGTACACGTTCAGGGCGTTGTCGCGGAACAGCATGCGTTCCTCCTGCTCCGTCATCTTGCAGCGGAAGGCGGTCTTCGGATCGTCGAAGTCCCAGTGCGGATAGTCGCTGGAATAGACCATGCGGTCCCAGCCGATCCATTCGAACACCTGACGCAGGTCCTCCGGATTCTCCGGCTCTTCCACCGGCTGTGTGGCGAACCACAGGTTGGTCCGCATGTATTCCGACGGCGGGCGTTTCACCTGCGGCACTTCGTCGCGCATCTTTTCCCAGTGCGCGGTCGAGCCGCCAGCCAAGTGACGGTGCCCAGGCGAAGCCGCCCTCGATCAGGCAGATTTTCAGGCACGGAAATGCTTCGAACACGCCTTCGAGGATCAGGCTGGCGGCCTGGTTCTGCATCGAGTGGACCAGCATGTGATGGTCCTCGATGTAGAACTGCGGCCAGCCGCCGGCGGATGGCGCACTGTTCTGCGTGCCGCCGATATGCAGGCCGATCGACAGATTGTTGGCCTGCGCCGCAGCAAAGATCGGCCAGTAACGGCGACGGCCCAGCGGTTCAGTGGTTTTCGAGCCCAACTGGATCTGCGCGAAGCGCCAATCGCCGGCGCGCTTTTCGATCTCCTTGATGGATGCTTCGGGATCGTCCTGCGGCACCAGGATCGAGGCGCGCAGCCGCGGTTCCAGATCGACGAAGTCATGCGCCTGCCAGTCGTTCATCGCGGTGCAAAGCGCGGCGGCTTCGTCGAGATTGCGTGACGTGTTGCCGCCGAGCAGCGGTTCCAGAACGCCGTAGGCGATGTTGTAGGCGTCCAGCAGTTGCTCGCGCAGGAACGGCACGTCGGAGCCGGGCAATCCACCAGCCGGCGGCCAGGCATCGCGGCGCGATGTGTTGGGTGAAAAGCGCGGATAGGTGCCGCGGTCGGCATAAATGCCGCAGTTGAATTTGCCGTATTCGGCAACGTGTTTGCGCCAGCGCGCCGACAGGTACTGGTTCGAGCGCGCCGGGCTTCATGTAGGGATGGATGTCGCAATCGACGATGCCAAGCCGGGCATCGGTATCGGCACGCCGTTCCAGGACGTCGACGGGTGCGTTCATTGCACGCTCTCCTTCAGGCGAGGATAGGTTTCCAACGGATTGTCGATGCGAATGCGCCGTCAGGAGGTCCGCCGACAACCCGCCTGGCAGCACCGCGTCGCCGTCGAACTGCCAGTGCGGATAATCCGACGCGAACAGCAGCATCCGATCGCTATCGATCTGCTCGATGATGCGGTCGATCACCGGCGTATCGCGCGGCGCATCGATCGGCTGCACGGTCAGCCGCACATTTTCGCGGATTGTCTCGGCTGGCGACCGCTTCACCCACGGCACCTCGGCGCGCACGCCGCGCCAGGTCTTGATCGCACGCCAGATAAAACCGGGCAGCCAGGTCACGCCGGACTCGATCAGCACCACGCGCAACGATGGAAATCTGTTGAACACGCCATTGGAGATCAGGCTGAGCAACTGATCCTCGAACATCTGCGAATTCGCGACATAGTCATGCAGATAGTGCGACGGCCAGCCGCCGGAGGTCGGAGCGTAGCGATACATGCTGCCGGCATGCAGACCGATCGGCAGGTCGTGCTTCACCGCCGCTTCATAGATCGGCCAGTAGTAGCTGCGGCCCAGCATCATCTCGCACGCCACCGGCATCAGGATCTGCACGAACCGTCGGTCCGACGGCGCGACGCTCGATTTCCTCCACCGCCATCAGCGGCGCCTGCGCCGGCACCACGATGGAGGCGCGCAGGCGGGCGTCCTTGTCCAGCCAGTGCTCGATGATCCAATCGTTCACCGCGGCGCAGATCGCGGCACCCATGCTCTCGCTGACCGCGACCTGGCCGCCGGTGAGCGGATTGCAGATCGCCAGGCTGATGCCGAACTTATCCAGCGCGTCGCGCTGCATGTTGGGCAGGCTGGATCCCGGACGCTCGCCTTGCACGCGCCAGTCGGGACGGCAGGTGATCGGCGCGTTCAGCGGGTAGCTCATCATGTCGAAGCCGTCGATGCCGCGTGCGACAAATGACTCGCGCCAGAATTCATCCATGTATGGCAGCAGCGCCTTGATGTTGGGCACGCCGGGATGGATGTCGCAATCGATCGCGCCATCGGCGCGCATTGTCATGGCTTGCTGCATGCGTCCGACTGTACGGGCAATGCGTCAGCCCTTCAATCCCGCACGCCGCAGGCTGCGCTGCCAGTCGGCGGCCACCGCATCGAGCGCGACCTTCGCCGTCGCCTGACCCAGCAGGACCTGCGAGATCCCGCTGCGCAGTTGCAATTCCAAGGTGGGCCAGATCGCGTCGCGCGGCTCCAGCGTAGCGGTCTTCATCGCCTCCGCCAGTACCGGCGCCCAACCGAAGCGCTCCTGCACGTCGGGTTGGCTCAACACCGAAACGCGCGGCGGCGCATTGCCGCGTTCGAGCGAGCGGCGCATCCATTGCTTGCTGGTGGCCATCTGGATGAACTCGAATGCCCACTCCTGGTTCTTGCTCGCACTGGGCACACCGAACGTCCAGCCACCAACGCTGACGCGGCTTTCCGCGCGAGAATGTGCACCGGGAGCCACCGCCCATGCCCACTTCCCCGCGGTCTTCGACAGTTTCGGATCGTTGATCAGCGTGCCGTACGGTGCCAGCGTGATTGTCATGGCGTAACGGTCGTTCTGCCCGCCGGCGACGATCTCGTCGAACTCCCAGGTGATGGCATCCGGCACCACGACCTTGTACTTGGTCATCAGGTCGCCGTAGTACTGCAAGGCCTCGACCGCGCGCTGATCGTTGATCAGGATATCCCAGTTCGCCGGATCGAAATATTGGCCGGCGTCGCCGCGCAGGAACGGCGAGAATCCGCCGACCATTGCCGGTCCCTGGCGCCCCCAGATGCCCAGCCCATAACGATTTGGCGCACCTGCCTTGGTGGTCGCGATGCACGCTGCCTGGAACTCGGCCCAGTTCTCCGGCGCCTTGGTGAAGCCGACATCGGCCAGCAACTGCTTCTGGTAATTCAGGATGCTTGCGGTCACGCGGTACGGAATGCCGAGTAACTTGCCCTGATAGCTGGCCATGTCGCGGATCGCCGGCAGGAAATCGTCCCAATCGAAGTCGGGATGCTTTGCCGCTGTGCGGGCCAGCAGCTTTTCGTGATCCGCCATATGTGGCGCCAGCCAGCCGGCATAGGGAGCGGTCCACTGGATGACATCGATGTCGTTGGAGCCGGAGTTCAATTCGGCCTTCAGCCGAGCGCTCAACGCATCGATCGGCAGCAGGGTGAAGTCGATCTTGATGCCGGTCTGCTTCTCGAACGCCGGTGCCACTTCCTCGACGAGGCACCAGTGCCATGGGCCATTATCACCGACGAACACCAGCTTGTCTGGCTTGTTCTGGGCCAGCGCGATGCGTGGCAGCGCGGTCGTGGCGGCGACGGCCTGCAGCAGATGCCGACGCCGGATCATCGGCCGAGCCCCGCGCGGCGCAGGCTGCGCTGCCAGTCGGAGGCCGTTTCGTCGAGCGCCACCTTCGCTGTCTTCTGGCCAGTCAAGGTCTGTGAGATGGCAGAGCGCAACTGGACCTCCAGTGTATCCCACACCGGGTGGCCCGGCGTCGGGAAGCCGGTCTCGATCGCCTGTGCGGCCACCGGGGGCCAGCCGATGCGCTCGACCATTTCCGGATCCTCCAGTACGGAACGCAGCGGCGGTGCATTGCCGCGGATCATCGCCCGCTTCTGCCATTCGCGCGAGCAGCACATCGTGATGAATTCCAGCGCCCACTCCTTGTTGCTGGTGAACTTCGGCACACCGAGGAAATGGCCGTCGATCCAGGTGCGGCCTTCCTCCTTTGAATGTGGTCCCTGCACGGTTGACCATGCCCACTTGCCGCCGGTCCTGGATATTTTCGGATCGTTGATCAGCGTGCCGTAGGGGGCGAACATCTGCGTCATTGCGTAGCGGTCGCTCTGCCCGCCCGCGACGATGTCGTCGAACGCCCAGGTCATCGCTTCCGGCGGGACCACCTTGTACTTGGCGTTCAGATCGCCGTAGAATTGCAGGGCTTCCACGGCCTTTGGTTCGTTGATGTAGATTTCGCCGGTCTTGAAGTCGAGCAGTCTGCCGCCGTTGGAATACAGGAAAGGCGCGTAACCGGAATACAGACCGGCGCCTTGCAGGCCCATGGTGCCGAACCCGTAGCGCTCGGGCGGCTTGTTCACCAGGAGCGCGGCCTTCAGCAGTTCGTCCCACGTGCCGGGCGGAGTGCTGAACCCCACCTGTTCCAGCAGTGCTCGCTGATAATGGAAGATGCCGGTGGTGATGCGGTACGGCAGTCCGCACAGCTTGTCGCCGTATGTCGCCGCCTTCTTGGTGCCGGTGAGATAGTCGTTCCAGTCGAACTCTGGATGGCGCGACTTGATCTGTGCCAGCAACGGCTGGTGGTCTTCCATGTAAGGCGAGATCCAGCCGGTCATGCCGACAGCGAACTGCACGACATCGATACCGGAACTGCCGCCGCCAAGCTCGGTGCGCAGCCGCGTACGCCAGGGATCGGTTGGCAGCAGAGTGAAATCGATCTTGATGCCGGTGGCCTTTTCGAACGCCGGCGCCACCTCCTCAACCATTGCATAATGCCAGGGCCCGTTGTCACCGACATAGACCAGCTTCTCCGGTTTGCTCTGTGCCTTGATCTGTGGCGCGGCCAGCACGCCCGCGGTCGCCACCGAGGCTTGCAACAGGTGTCTCCGCTTCAATCCGGACATGTGTGTCTCCCCTGGTTCTTGGTTCATCCCTTCACCGCGCCAGACGACAGTCCTGCCACCAGGTGACGTTGCGCGGCAAAGGAGAAGATCAGCACCGGCAGGATCACCAGCGCGCCCGATGCGGTCATGCCGCCCCAGTCGACGCCGGTGTCGCCGCCGGAGAACGCCGCCATCAGCACCGGCAGCGTATGGGTCGCGTTGTTGGTCAGCACCGCGGCGAAGAGGAAGTCGTTCCAGGCGAGTTGGAGGGAAAGGATGCTGGCAGCCACCAGTCCAGGACGGATCAACGGCAGCACCACGTGGCGGAACGCGGCGTAGCGGGACGCGCCATCCACCCAGGCACTTTCCTCCAATTCGCGCGGTAGGTCCTCGAAGAAGCCGCGCATGATCCACACCACCAGCGGCAGGCTGAACGTGGTGTAGGCGAGCACGACGGAAAGCCGCGTCGTGGTCAGTCCGATCTTGCTGAACAGGATGTACATCGGCACCAGCACCGCGATCGGCGGCAGCATGCGCATGACCAGCAGCGAGAAGAACAGGAACGAGCCGCCGCGGAACGGAAAGCGCGCGAAGGCGTACGCAGCGGGAACGCCGATGCAGATCGACAGGATCACCGCGCCGGAGGAAACCACCAGACTGTTGACGAACGCCTGGAGGAAATCGGCCTGGCCGAGTACGCCGATATAGTTCTCCAGCGTCGGCCGCCAGATGAACAGCGGCGGCGTGGCGAACACCTGAAGCCGTGTCTTCAGCGACAGCCCGACTACCCACAGCAAGGGAAACAGGAACACCGCGGTCATTGCGATCAGTGCCGCATAGACCGAGCAGGCGAATACCAGTTTGCTGCGCCGGGAACCGACGCCGGACATCGCGCTCATCATGTATGGCTCCGGGCGCCAGCCTGGCCTTCGCAGCCTGCCACCGGGCTTGACCCGGTGGTCATGACCGGACTTGATCCGGTCATCAGTTCGCCTCCCGCCGGCGGATCACCGCAATGAAGAACAGGCACAGCAGCAGGCTTATCAGCAGCATCAGCCAGGACGCAGCGGCGGCAAGGCTCAGATCGAAGCGCACGAACGACGCAAGATAGGTGAACATCGACAGGGTCATCGTGGCATTCGCCGGACCGCCGCTGGTCATCACGTAGATATTGTCGAACGCGCGGAACTCGAAGATCGTGCGCAGCAGCAGAGCCACCAGGATATACGGCCGCAGCAGCGGCAGCGTGATGTGCCAGAACACCTGCAATCGGCTGGCTCCATCGATCGCCGCGGCCTCGACCGGTTCACTCGGCAGCGAGCGCAGGCCCGCAAGCAGCAGCACCGCGACAAACGGCGCATTCTGCCAGAGGTTCACCACCATGACCGAGATCAGCGCCGTGTCAGGTCGGCCGAGCCAGACGACGTGACTGCCGATCCAGTAGTTGACCACGCCGTGGTCGGGGTCGAGCAGCAGTTTCCAGCACAATGCGGCAACGATGGGCGTGATCATCATCGGCACCACCAGCGCGGTACGGAAGAAGCCGATGCACGGCAGATCGATGTCCAGCAGCAACGCGATGCCAAGCCCGAACGCGAGTTCCGTGGCAACCGTGGTCACGGTGTAGACGGTTGTGACCGAGAGACTCTTGATGAACTGCGGATCGGTCAGCAGGTCCCCATAGTTGGCGGTGCCGGTGAAACTGCCGGAGAACAACGCCTGATCAGGTGACCAGCCCTGGAAGCTGAGATACAGCGAGAACAGCAACGGGATGCCGAAGATCAGCACCATCATCGCCGTGGTCGGCAACACGGCGAAGCGGACGAACTGACGGTCGAGCCAGCGCTGCACGCCGGTCGTAGTCTGGGCGGTGCCTCGCACGCTCGCTATGCCGGCGCGCTGGATGGCGGTGGTGGTTCCTCCCATGTTCCCTCGTGTGTCGGGGTGCAGTGGTTTCCGCCGACACCATACCGCGAGGGGTTGGCCGCGTCACGCGACGGCGCGCAGCCTGGCAGGATCGTGCGGAGCCGGCCTTTGTCAGCCGATGCGCAGCAATCGAAAACCTTCGGCTTGCAGCCAGGGTATGGCGGCGGCGGCATGCGGCGTCAGGCGATCCACCAGATGCCAGAATCGACTGCCGTGATTCATATGCTTCAAATGCGCGACTTCATGCGCGGCAACATAGTCCTGCACGAACTCCGGCGTCATCACCAAACGCCAACTGAATGCCAGCGAACCATCGACGGCGCAACTGCCCCAGCGGCTGCGCGTATCCTTCACCGCAATGCGCCGTGCTGTCAGACCCAGCGCGGCGGTCTTGATGGCAACCAGCGCAGACAGCCGCCGCAGTGCTTCGGCGCGGAGGAAATCCTGCACGCGGCGACGCAGAAATTCCGGTGCGCCCGTGACATGCAACTCGCCATCCTGCAACCAGGCGCCGCCGCGTAGGTGCGGCACGTGACGAATGCGATGCGGCTCGCCGGCGATCGACACCAGCGTGCCGTCGGCGAACGGTACCGCATCAGGCAACGCGGCAATCCGGTTCGCCACCCAGTCGGCATGGTTCATCAGCAGTGCAACGCCGGCGCCGCGCCCCGCGCGCATCGGCAGCGTGACAACCACACCGCCGCCGCACGGATCGATGCGCAAGCTGACGCGCCGCGCACGACGATTGCGGCGCCATTCGACACGCGTCAGCCCGCCCGGCAAGGTCAGCATTTCAGATCGCGGCAATTCCATCCTGCCCAGAAATGAGCAGATGCGACCGATTCGTCAACCCATCTATTTGATTTGCTTGCTCGCCCGTCAAGCGGCCTTTGCCAGTTGCACGCCGCACGCGTCGAACGCAGCGAACAGTTTGGCCCGCTGTTCGCCGGTCAATTTGAGATGCGGCGGGCGCATGTTGTGCCACGCGGCATCGCCGGTGTGGCGCGCCATCAATGCCTTCAGCGCGGGGATCGCGGCGGGCGCGGCCACGATCGCCTTGCGCGTCGCACTCAGCGTTTCATGCATCTGCGCGCCGATATCGTTGTTGTAGTTGGCATAAACCTGTGCCGCGATCGGCGAGTTCACGTTGGCCGCAGCGGTGATGCAGCCGGCACTGCCGAGCTGCAGCAGAGGACGCAGCAGCGTGTCGTCGCCGGCATAGACCTCGAAGCCATCCTTGGCGAAGTTCTCGACATAGGCACGGCCGTTTTCGAAATTGCCGCTGCTGTCCTTCACGCCCTTCATCGTGCCGGGAAACGCCTTCAGCAAGCGGCCAATCAGATCGACGCTGAATGGCACCGCGGACTGCTGCGGGAAGTTGTATAGGTAGTAATTGATGCCGGTGCCGACGCGGTTGATCACCTCACTGAAATACGCGAACAGTCCGTCATCGGTCGGGTTCTTGTAATAGAACGGCGGCAGCAGCAGCGCGCCGCGACAACCGACATCAAGCGCCTGCCTGGTCAGCAACACGGTATCGGTGAGTGCCGGCGTCCCGGTACCCGGCATCATCTTGGCCGCGGGAATGCCGCGCGACACCAGCCCCTGCAATATGTCCATGCGCTCGCCGATGCCGATGCTGTTGGCCTCGCCGGTGGTGCCGAGTACGCCCAAATTGTTGCAGCCGTTCGCCAGCAGCCAACGGCAATGCGCCGCCATGCGATCGAGGTCGACCGAGTAATCGGCGCGCATCGGCGTCAGCACCGCTGCGTTCACGCCACCGAACAGGGCGTTCTTCATCATCACTCTTTCTCCTTTGGCAGACGTTTGGTGCGCGGCATGCGGCCCGGCCAGTCAACGACGTAATCCTCGAACGCACCGGCCTTGCGTTCGCTGATCGCACGGCCACGCACCGAAATGCCTGCCTCATGCACGGTATCGGGATCGCCGGACACCAGCGGGTGCCACCATGCGAGATCATTGCCCTCCGCCAGCCGCCGATACGCACAGGACGGCGGCAGCCAGTCGATCGCACGCACTTCCGCGGGTGTCAGCGAAACGCAATCGGGTACGCGGCGGCGGCGATGCGCGTAGTCACCGCACTGGCAGCTCTTCAGGTCCAGCAGTCGGCAGGCGACATTGGTGAACGACAGCGCGCCGGTGTCGTCATCGCGCAGCTTGTGCAGACAGCAGCGGCCACAGCCGTCGCACAGCGATTCCCACTCCTCGTGGGTCATCTGCTCCAGGGTCTTCGCCTTCCAGAATGGCACCGGCGCATCCATGGCACCGGAGACTACTGAAGGCAGTGATCAGTGACCAGGGACCAGCGCCGGCGACGCCGGCCGATGTGGGTCGGTTAACGCGACGGCGGCGGCAGGTTCTGCTGCTGCACCGGCGCGAGCGGCACCGGCGCACCCGACGCAGGAGGCGGCGCATACGATGGCTGCGGTTGATACGCCGGCTGCGGCTGATAGGACGGTGGCGGAGGCACCGCGGCCTGCTGCGCCTCGCCGGAACCATAGCGGGTCAGCACCTCGCGCAGCGGATCCGCGCCGGGGTTCGACGCCTGCATGGCCATGACGATCTGCCGTGCGGCCAACGGCTGGCCGTAATAGTCCTGGTTCAAGCTGGTGCGCGAACCCAGCACGCTGCCTTCGAGAGAGATGCCGCCGTACAACCCGCGCGACTGTGAGAACGCCAGGATGTCGGCGCCCAGCGCGCCGGTGGTCGAGCCCTGTATCCCACCGCCGATCGTGGCGACTGCGATCGAGGCATCGGCGCCGATCTTGAACTGGCTGTCCAGGATCGCGTTCAGCCCGCGATCCGTCATGATCAGCATGATGAACTCGCTGTCCTGGATGCCGATCTGCAAGCCGAAGCTGCCGCTGCCCATGCCGTAGAAGGCTGGATAGGACCAGGTACCATTGCCGGCGCGCGCCAACAGCACACAGGCACCGCCCTCGCCGCCGAAGAAGAAGCCAGCCTTGAACACCCGCGGACAGATCATGATGCCCCGGGCCCGCCCGAGCATCTCGCGCGGGTCCTGGGTCAGCGTCTGGCTCATCATGTCCTGCACTGCCAGGGTGGAGCGATCGACCAGGGTCTGGGCGTCACTCTGCGCGTGCGCTGGTTGTGGCGAGAGCAGGGGCAGCACGGCAAGCGTGGCTGCGGCCAACAGGATACGGAACATGCTCGTCTCCTCGGTTCCCGATTCGCGACGCCATACTACTTTTGCGCGGATTCGCGGCGGGAATGTGTGAATGTCCGCAGGGTCAGGGCTCTGCCCTGAAACCCGCCTGGGGGCGTTGCCCGCGGGACCCCCAGCAAAGGCAGTCGCCTTTGCGATCCAATCCTTTTCGTCCGGTGGAGCGGGGGTTGGTGGAGCCTGGCCAACGCCAGGTTCCACCAACCCCCGCTCCACCGGACGAAAGTGAATGGTTCCAAGGGCGTCGCCCTTGGCGGGAGCCCGGAGGGCAGCGCCCTCTGGTGGGGTCCGGGGGGTACAGACCGGCCACATGGGTAACACTTCAGACTGGGCACATGGGTGACGCACCGGGAAGCGGCGAAGCTGCCTGTCGAGAGGTGTGCCATGCCGTGGACCGAGAGAAGCCTGATGGATGATCGCCTGTGTTTCATTGCTGGCTGTGTGCGCGATGAAGAGCCGATGGGCGCGTTGTGTGCGCGGTTCGGGATCAGCCGGAAGACCGGCTACAAATGGTTAGCGCGCTACACGGCCGACGGTGCCGCCGGTCTGACGGACCGGAGCCGGGCGCGGCGCAGCCAGACGCTGTCGATTGATCCCGCGACAGCGGCGGCGATCCTGGCGCTGCGCGAGAAGCGGGCGAGTTGGGGCCGCGCAAGCTGTTGAGCCGGCTGGCGATGGACCATCCCGAGCGGGGCTGGCCTGCGGCCAGCACGGTGGGCGACTTGTTACGCCGGGAGGGCAAGTCGCGCCCGCGGTCACGGATATCCCGGGAGCCTGCAACGACAGCCCCAAAAATTGAGCCGGTGGCGCCAAACGACAGTTGGTCGGCCGACTTCAAGGGCTGGTTCCGCACCTTGGATGGTGTTCGTTGTGAACCATTGACGGTCACCGACGGGCATTCTCGTTATATTCTGAGCTGCCAGGCGGTGGCGAAAATCACCGCAGCCGAAGTCCAGCCTGTGCTGACGCGTCTGTTTCAGACCCATGGGATGCCGCGCGCGCTGCGCACCGACAACGGCAGCCCGTTCGCTCATCGGCTGGGGCTGGGCGGACTGTCGACGCTATCGGTCTGGCTGCTGAAGCTGGACATCTGGCCGGATCGCATCGCGCCTGGCCGGCCGGATCAGAATGGCCGGCACGAGCGTATGCACCGGACGCTGAAGCAGGACGTGGCGGACCCGCCGGCCGCGACGCTGTTCGAACAGCAGGCGCGATTTGACGCCTGGCGGCAGGACTTCAACACGAATCGCCCGCACGAAGCGCTGGGTCAGCGCTGTCCGGCGACGCTGTATGAGCCGTCGCCGCGTGGCTTCCCGGCTGAGATCAGTGCCTGGGTGTATCCGGCCGACCATCATGTGCGACGCGTGGATGTCAAAGGCTATGTCAAATGGCGCGATGGCGGGATTTATCTGACCGAAGCCTTGCGTGGCGAAACGGTCGCGCTGGCACGGCGCGATGACGGCGACTGGACGATCCGCTTCCGCGGTTTCGAACTGGCGGTGTTGGATGAACAAACCAACCTGGTGCGACGCTCCGGCTTGGCGCGGTCCGGGCCGATGGGCTCATGACGACAGCAGACGCGGCCCGGGCCACGGCAGACCCGGGCTGCCCGGCCATTGAGCGTGACAGTGCGGCTGCCGGGCCTCAAGGACGCTGCGCGCCGCTTGCCGCGGTGGCCTGCGGCCATCCTTGACCCCCAGCAGCCGCACTGTCCCAGGTCTTTCACGCCGGGACGAGGAAACGGCGCCCCGCCGAACCAGGAAACGGTTGCAACTAATCCTCACAGGCAACGCGTTCTCGGCAGGCTGCCAAGGACGAACCTAGCAAGAACAACTGTCACCCATGTGCCCGGTCCAAACTGTTACCCATGTGCCCGCTTGAAAAGGGCGAAGCCCCGCCCTGCGGCCTCTCAATATCCCGGCAGTTCGTTGACACAGACCACACGCCAACCGTCGGGATATCGTTCCAGCCGGGTCAGTGACAGGTTCTGCACCGCCAGGTGCAAAGCATTATCCGGTCCGATGCGCAGGCAATGCGCCACGGCGGCGCGGATCGAGCCGCCGTGGCTGACAATCACCACGTCCTCGCCCGCGTGCCGATCAGCGATCCGCTCCAACGCAGCGCCCACCCGGTGGATCACATCGTCCATCGTCTCGCCGCCGGGCGGACGTTCGTGGCCGGCCAGCGGCCAGAAGGCGTGCGCCGGCAGGGTCAGCAGCGGCGGCAGTTCGGCGTGCGATAGGCCCTGCCATTCGCCGAGATCCTGCTCGATCAGGTCCGGCTCGACAACCGGTGCGGTGTGGGGATAGCCGGCGGCGAAGATCGCCTCGGCGGTGCGGCGCGTGCGCGACAGTGGCGTGACCTTCCAGGCCGCAGGCCGCGGCAGCCGAACGGCCAGCGCCCGATACATCGGCGTCTGCTCCAGCAGCGTGGTCGGGCACAGCTCCACGTCCATCGTGCCGTACAGGATGGCCCGGGCGTTCTCATCGACCAGCGCGTGACGGATCAGCCAGAAGCGGGTTTCCGTCATTCGCCGATGCTCATCAGGGCGCCGCGCAGCCGGGCCTGGCGGAACTGGCGGGCGAACAGCAGTGCCGCCGCGGCCAGCCAGATCGCATTCAGTGCGAATGCGGCGATCAGGTGATCCCACCGGACCTCGCCGTTCAACAGCACCGCGCGCATGCCCTCGAAGACATGGGCCGACGGCAGGGCGAGCGCTACCGGTTGCATCACCTTGGGGAGGACGGCCACGGGATAGAACACGGCCGAGAACGGCGTGAGGCCGAACAACACCGACCAGGCGAGCGCCTCCGCGCCGGCGCCGTGGCGCAGGATCAGCGACACCACGCCGAGAGCCACCGCCCAGCCCATGATCATCAGGTTCATGAAGAACAGCACGACAACCGGACCCAGCGCGAACAGGTTGTAGGCGTAGAGCAGCCAGGCAACCAGGATCGCGGGCAGCACACCCGCCAACATGCGAATCACCGACATAAGGATCAGTGCCGCCACCAATTCCCAGGGCCGCATAGGGCTGACGAAGACGTGGCCCAGGTTGCGCGACCACATTTCCTCCAGAAAGCTGATGGCAACGCCCATCTGGCTGCGCAGCGCGACCTCCCACAGCAGCACGCCGCCGAGCAGCGTGGCGCCGGCAAGGGCGGCGGTGCCCCCCATGCGGGTCGCCAGGAAGCGCGCGGTGAAGCCCCAGATGCACATCTGGAGCACCGGCCAGTAGGCCAGTTCCAGCAGGCGCGGCCAGGAACGGCGGTACAGCGCCAGGTGGCGGTACATCAGGCCCCAGATCCGGCGGGCGGCAGGCTGCAGTGTCATGCCGGCTGCCGCAGGGGATGAAGCGCCGGCTGCACGGACCACACGGTCGTCATGGCTCTCACGATTGTGCTGGCAGGGATTTTCCGGACACGGCCGCCAGGGCAGGATGGTTGGTCAGCGGCATTACCTTCATGTGGTCGCGACAGATCTTCCGTTCGGGCTCGAGGTTACCCCGGTGGCCTCACCCCGGGAAGACCGGGCAGGTGAATGCCCGGGATCGCGCGCTCGACCGCCTCGGGTCTGCGCCAGGCCGGTTTGTTGCATCTCCCCGAACGCCGCGCCGATGGCCGGTAGTGCTACATGCGAAAGCCCTCGCCCAGATAGATGCGCCGCACGCTCTCATGCGTCGCAACTTCCTCCGGGCTGCCTTCCATCAGGAGCAGGCCTTCGTGCATCACGTAGGCCCGGTCAACGATTTCCAGCATCTCGCGCACGTTATGGTCCGTGACGAACACCCCAATGCGGCGGTTTTTGAGCTGGCCGATCAACGACCGCACCTCATCGACGGCGAGGGGATCCAGTCCGGCGAGCGGCTCGTCGAGCAGAATGTAACGCGGCCGCATGGCCAGCGCACGCGCCACTTCCAGCCGGCGGCGTTCGCCCCCCGACAATGCCAGCGACGATGTGCGCCGCAGATGGCTGATGCGGAACTCCAACAACAGATCGTTCAGCATCTGCTTCTGCCGACCGCGGTCCGGCTCGGAAATCTCCAGCACTGACATGATGTTCTCCTGCACGTTCATACCGCGGAAGATGCTGGCCTCCTGCGGGAGATAGCCGATCCCCATGCGCGCCCGCTGGTACATCGGCAGGTTGGTGATGTCCCTGCCTTCCAGGTGGATGCTGCCGGAATCCGGCTGCACCAGGCCAACGACCATGTAGAATACGGTAGTCTTGCCGGCGCCGTTCGGCCCGAGCAGGCCCACGGCCTCGCCGCGGTTCACCGACATCGAGACGTTCTTTACCACAATGCGCTTCTTGTAGGCCTTGCTCACGCCGACGACCGAAAGCGTGGATGCCATATCGACGCTCGACGCTGAGACCTGGCCCTGGATCCTCTCTAGCTTGGTCATCACGCCTGGGATGCTCACCTTGGCCGGAATGCCATACCGGGTGCACGTGCGAGGGTCCAGTTTTCGCCATGGCGGCGCGGCGCCGGCTCCGCCATTGTAATGACAAATCTGCGAGCGACGCTATCTGCCCCCGATCACCGATCAGCCTGGAAACGGACCCTCATGACGGCCCGGCGAGCTCTTGTCGTACTTATTGTCCTGCTGGTCGCCATCGGGCTGGGCCTGCTGATGCTGCGCGTGCTGGCGCCGGGCGGCTGGACGGTGGCAAAGCTGGCGATGGTGGCCGCCTTTATCGGCACCACGCCGTGGACCGGGCTGTGCGTCGCCAATGGGTTGATCGGCTTTGGCCTGCGGATATTCGGGCCGCCCCCTCCATCCGGCCCCCTTTTTCATGGGGAGGCGACGCAGCCAGTGCCGCGAACGGCAATCGCGGTGACGGTTCGCAACGAGGACATGAGGCGCGTGCTGCCGCCGTTGCGGTTGCTGCTGCATGACCTGGACCGCTCTGGCGCCGGAGCCGCGTTCGCGCTGTTCATTCTGTCGGATACCTCGGATCCGGCGGACGCGGCAGACAGAATCGCGGACGGTGGCGGCGTTCCGTTTGGACGATCGCGATCCGGCGCGGATCCACTACCGCCGGCGCGCGGTGAATACCGGCTTCAAGGCCGGCAACATCATGGATTTTCTCGACCGCCAGGCAGATGGGTTCGAACTGATGCTGACGCTCGACGCCGATTCCGCGATGTCGGCCGACGCGGTGCTGCGCATGGTACGGACCCTGCAGGGCGCCCCCAGGCTGGGAATCGTGCAGCATCTGGCGGTGGGATCGGCGGCAGCATCGGCTTTTCCGCGGCTGTTCCAGTTCGGCATGCGGGCCGGCATGCGTATCTGGGCGACCGGACAGGCGTGGTGGCAGGGTGACGAGGGCCCCTACTGGGGCCACAACGCGGTGGTGCGCATCGCGCCATTTCGGCAGCATTGCCGGCTGCCGCTGCTGCCTGACGGAGGCCACATCCTGTCGCATGACCAGGTCGAGGCGGCAGTGCTGGCCGGCGCCGGCTGGGGCGTGCGCGTGCTGCCGGACGAGGACGGGTCCTGGGAAGCGAATCCGCCGGCGCTGCCGGAATTCCTCCGCCGCGAATTGCGCTGGCTGGCGGGCAATCTGCAGTACCGCCACCTGCTGCGCCTGCCGGGGTTGCGGCCGATGGGGCGGTGGCAGCTTGTGCAGGCGATCCTGCTGTTCGCCACGACGCCGCTTTACCTGGTTTTCCTGGTTGCCGCCGCGGCCGCGGCCGCCACCGATGCTACTTCACCTTTCCCCAGGGCGCGGGCTTTCGCCCTGACCGTCGCGTGGTTGGGGGCGCTGTACGCACCGAAACTGCTGGGCTACGCGGAGGTGGCGCTGTCACCGGGTCGGCGCGCGCGCTACGGCGGCATTGCCCGCCTTGCCGGCGGGGCAGCAGCGGAATTCGTCTTTTCGCTGCTGCTGGACGCTGTCTCGGCGGTGGCCAAGACCGCCGCAATGCTGCGGCAGGTATTCGGCAAGATCACTGCATGGACACCGCAGAACCGCGCCGACCGGCGGGTGGGCTGGGGCGAGGCGACACGCCTGCTATGGCCGCAGACGGCGCTCGGGGCGCTCGTGTTCACCGGATTTGCGAGTGCCGGATGGGTGGCGACGCTATGGGCGCTGCCGCTCGCCGGTGGTCTGCTGGTGGCGATCCCGCTCTGCGTCGTCACCGCCGATCCGCGCGTCGGCCGCTGGCTGCACCGCCGGCAGATCGCGGCGGTCCCGGAAGAAATTGTCGTCCACCCCGAGCCACCCCGCACACGCGCGCCGGCCGCAACGGCGCTGGATTCGGCGTAAGGCGGACCTGCGCTGTCCCGCGCTACCCGGACTGCGCAGCCACATTCGGCTGCCCGACGTTGATGTGCCGGCGCGACGGATCGCTGGGGTGCACCGCAAGGAAATTCAGCCCGAGCGCGAACCATTCGTAGCCGTACGAGGCAAGCACAGCGGACAATGTATCGACCGGGACCTTCAGCCGTTCGACAACGATGATCGGCAGGAGCCGGTGGATCGTCGCTTTCGCCCCCTCCAGCGCCTCGATCTCCATGCCCTCGATGTCGATCTTGAGCAGGTCCAGCCGCGGCAGGTTCAGCGAGTCGATCGTCATCATCCGCACGGTCGCCAGGCTCTGCTCCGAATAGTCGATGTCCTGGCCGATGAACTCGGTGCCCTCCGAATGTCGCAGTTCCAGACTGCCGAAACTCGCCGGCGCCCGATAGTTCGGGACGGGTATCCGCAGCGATCCCTCCTGTGCGCCGACGGCGGCATGGATGGCGTGGGCATTAAAGCAGTTGTTGATCGTGATGTTGCCGGCCAGCGCATAGTAGATTCGCTCCTGCGCCTCGATGGCAACCACGCTGCCCCAGCCGGTCATGCCTTTCGCCCATTCCACGGTATGCACGCCGATGTTGGCGCCGCAATCGACCGCGACCACGCCATCGCCGAAATGCTGTCGCCGCAAACCGAGAAGCTGCAGGCCCACCATGCCTTCCTGCTGTTCATAGCTGGAACCTTCGAGCAGGAAGAACCCAACGCCATAGCCGTTGGTCGGGTTGACCATCCGGTAATCAAAACGATCGACGATGAGCGTTCCGTGGTCGGTGGAGGCCAGGATGAAGGCGATCTTGCGCGGTGGATATGCCATTGCCTCGCTGCCGGACGAAATCGGCCGGCAGAATAGCGTACCAACTCGGAAAGCCATTGCGCAATTCAGCGCGCCATGCGGCGGTGGGATGACAACCGCCATTGCCACGGCATTGGTCGAGGCGGAGGTTGCAACGTTACAGGCTGCCACCTCGGACCCGCGGGAGCGTTGTCATGCCGATGCAGATCGCCCTGGCCGTCATCGCCGTCATCGTGCTGCTGATCATTGCGCGCTCCGTGCGCATCGCCGCGGAGTGGCAGCGCGCGGTGATCCTTCGGCTCGGCCGCTTCCACAAGGTGAAGGGGCCAGGCATCTACCTGGTGTATCCGGCAATCGATCGCGTCGCGCAGATCGTCGACCTGCGCATCCAGACCACGACCATCACTGCGGAGCAGGCATTGACCCGCGACACGGTCGCTGTGGGTGTTGACGCGATCGTGTTCTGGCAGGTGGACAACGCCGAGGCGGCGGCGATCCACATCGCGAATTATCGCGAGGCGATCGAGCGCGTGGCGCAGACCAGCCTGCGCGAGATGATCGGCGCCACCGATCTGTCCCGCCTGTTGTCGGATCGCAAGACCGCAGACGAGCAGTTGCGGCAGACAATCACCGGGAAGACCACAAGTTGGGGCGTGCTCGCGCGGAGTGTGGAAATCAAGGACGTGTCGATCCCGCGCGAGTTGCAGGATGCGATGAGCCGTCAGGCGCAGGCGGAACGGGAGAAGGATGCACGCGTCACCCTGGCGTCGGCCGAGTACGAGATAGCGCGGCAGATTCTTGGCGCCGCGGCCCTCTATGGCCAGGATCCAAACGCGTTGAAGCTGCGGCAGATGAACCTGCTGTATGAGATGAACAAGGAGCGTGGCACCACGGTGCTGATACCGACAGACATGGCGAACAGCCTGGGTTCGGTGGTGGCCCTGGTGCAGGCGACCGCCCCATCACAGCCGAAGTCATGACGCAGCGGCGGGTCAGGCTCCCACCGCGTCCAGCAGCCCGCGAATATAACCGTAGCAGTACGCAAACGCTGTACCGGACGGATCGCGGCCGTCGATCTCCGGCACATGGTCCGGCATCAGCATGTACTGATACCCCACCTCGCGGTACACCGCGATCGAGCGCGCCATATCCATGTCGCCCTCGTCGGGAAACGCCTCCATGAAATCCAGCTTCCGCCCTTTGATGTTGCGGAAATGCACGTTGAACAGCTTGCCGCGCGTGCCGAACCAGCGGATCACGTCGTTGATCTCGTTGGGCGGATCGTCGAACATTTCCGCCACCGTACCCTGGCAGAAATTCAGCCCGTGGTACGGGCTTTCGTGCATTGTCACGAACCGCTGCATGCCCGCCACCGTGCCGAGCACGCGTGTGACGCCCTTGTAGCCAGGTGGCGTGTACGGATCGTGCGGATGGCAGGCCAACCGTACTTTGGCCGCCTCCGCCACCGGCACCACTGCGGCGAGAAACCGATCTATCCGCTCCCAGTTGTCGTCTTCGCTGACCACGCCGGCAACACCCGGCGCCGCGCTCTGGTCCATATCGCGCCAACGAAACGCTGCATTGCGCGAGCCGCCACGCCCTGGTTCGCGTGCGGTGCGCGGAATGCCGATGATGTTGAGGTTGTACTTCGCGGCCGGAATGCCCGCCTCACCGATGCGTTCGATCAACCGGCAGATCGAGTCCAGCTCGCGCTGCCGCTCCGGATCGCGGCCGAGCAGCACGTGCGGGCTCTGTGCCTCTTCGATGGGGCGCGATGACAGCGGCAGTTGCACCATGTCCAGCGTCAGACCAAATTTCTCCACGTGCTCGCGCTGGCGTTGCAGATCATCCAGGCTCCAGTCATGCGGGTTGCCCGGCGGATCGACGCAGACATGCGTTACCCCAAGTTGCGCCCAAACCCGGTAGTCGCTGTCATCACGCGGCTTGATCTGTGTTCCAAGGTGCATCGGTGGCACTCCGCTGCGGCAGTTTCTGCGCTATGGTTGTCATGGCCGGATTTCATTGTCATGGCCGGGTTGGTCCCGGCCATCAACGTCGTCATGAGCGCCTACCGTCTGGTAGCCGGGGCCACGCCGCCGGAGCCAATCCAGCACGGCTTCTCCCATGAAATGGCCCCCTTCGACGGTCGAAAGAACGCCGCACTGGGCATTCTTCCAATTCTCCGCGGGTGCCTCCGGAATGTCCGCCGTATCTGGCGAGCTGCCTTCGTGTGCCTTCAACAGAGCCATCTGCGCCTCGGTCAGTCGACGATGTCCGCTCCGCGCCCAATGGCGGTTGTTCCGCCGAACCTCGCTACTCTTCCAAAGCGGACGTATCGCATTATGGTGTCAGCCGATTTGGATACCCTTGGCGGCCATCCCGACCATCCTTGTCACCACACCTCGACCCGTCTGCTGCGCTGCCACGACCACGCCGACCCCTGACCTGAGGACACGCCATGACCAAATATCTGCACACCATGATCCGCGTCAGTTCGCTGGAGGACAGCATCGCCTTCTTCGAGGTGCTTGGCCTGCACGAGATCCGCCGCCGTCCGGACGAGAAGGGCCGCTACACCAATGTGTTCCTCGCCGCCCCGGGCGATGAAGCGGCTGCCTTGGAACTCACCTACAACTGGGATCCCGAGCCTTACACCGGCGGCCGCAATTTCGGGCATCTCGCCTACGCCGTGGACAACATCTACGAAACCTGCAACGCCTTCATTGCCCGCGGCGTGACGATCAACCGCCCGCCGCGTGACGGCCGCATGGCTTTCATTCGAACGCCGGACGGCATCTCCATCGAGCTGCTGCAGGCCGGTGGCGCGCTGCCGCCAGCCGAACCATGGAGCAGCATGGCCAACACCGGTTCCTGGTAAATTTGGAATCCGCGGGCACGGTGATGAGTTGGCTCGGCGCGGGGTATCGTCATCTTGCGCCGTGACCACGCGCCAGCCAGGGAAGCTGCCCAGTGGCCTGTGACCGATCGCTGCTGGGCGTGTGCGGCTCCGTTCCCAGGTTGATTGTCGCCCGGCCGGATATCACAGATCGGGCGACACTCTATACCGATCGCTGGAACGTTCGTTCCGGCGAAGTCGAACACCGCCGAAAGGGTCGGGACGGGCATGGCGCCACATCCTCAACGACTGACAGTCACCCGCCGTGCATGGCTGCTCGCGCGGCCGTTGATGACCTCGCACGGGGTCGAGACCACGGTTGACGTCGTTGTCGCCGAAATCTCCGACGTCGAGTCACGCGGCCGCGGCGAATGCGTGCCGCTTCGGCGGTACGGCGAGAGCATCGACAGCGTCGTCGCCGCGCTTGAAGCGATGAAAGGCCCGATCTCCTCGGGGCTCGACCGCGACACGCTACAACATGCGCTGCCGCCAGGCGCGGCGCGCAACGCTCTCGACTGCGCATTCTGGGACATGGATGCAAAGCGCGCTTATCGCAGCGTCGCGGAGCTGGCCGGGCTCGGCGCGGTGCCGCCGCTCATGACGGCGTTCACGGTCGACTTCGATACGCCGGACAAGATGGCGGAGCAGGCGGCCGCCAATCGCACCCGGCCGCTGCTCAAATTGGAACTGGGCGGCGATGGCGATATCGAACGGGTGCGGTCGGTGCGGCAAGCGGCGCCGGCGGCGCGCCTCATCGTCGATGCCAACGAGAGCTGGAATGAGCGCCAGCTTCGCGAATACATGCCGATACTCATCGATTCGAGGGTTGCACTGATCGAGCAGCCGCTGCCGGCCGACGCTGATGACGCGCTGGCGCGGTTGGAGCATCCGATCCCGCTCTGCGCTGACGAATCCTGCCGGACGCTTGCCGATCTCGACCGGCTCGACGGGAAATACCAGGCCATCAATATCAAGCTCGACAAAGCGGGTGGGCTGACCGAGGCGCTCGCGCTGGCGGAGGAAGCGAAGCGGCGAGGCTTGCGGATCATGGTCGGCGGCGTGATCAGCACGTCGCTTGGGATTGCGCCGGCGCTGCTCGTCGCACAGCAGGCCGACATCGTCGATCTCGACGGACCATTGCGCTTGGCGCTCGATCGCGGGGCGGGGCTGCGCTACGACGGCAGCACGATCTGTCCGGCTGATCCGAAGCTGTGGGGAGGGCCGGGTTGACAGTGGGGCATCGGCCCGGGGATTTGGTCGGCCGACCGTGCCACGCTAGTACCCCGAAGTCGCTCATAATGCCGGGTATAACCTGTTCAGCTTTACGCGGGCGTCGGCGGTGGTGAATTGCCAATCTGCTCTGACCTGCTTGTGGTTGCGGCTATGTTCCCAGGCGGCGACCTCCTCGATGAGGCTGAGCTTGTCGGGGATCCTGCGATCGAGACATTGACCGGATAACACGCTGAGCTCGGCTTCGGCCATATTGAGCCAACTGCCGTGTTTCGGGGTGTAGTGCCATTCGAACCGCTCGACGAGACGACGGGCTTCGGCTGTGGGGAAGGCTTCGTAGAGTGACGCTGGTTTGTGGGTGTTGAGGTTGTCCTCCATGAGCACAATCCTCTTGGCTGCGGGGAAATGTGTATCGGACAGATCCTTGAGCATGTGGGCGAAATCCACAGCGGTGTGGCGATCGGTTACTGCGACGTGCCGCCAGCCCTCCAAAGGCGCGAACATCATGAACAGGTTGGCGGTACCATTCCGCTCATACTCATAGTCATGCCGCGCAGGCTGTCCTGGCTTCAGCTTGATCGGCACACGCGTTTCGCTGATCAGTTGCTTTGATGTCTCGTCCACGCAGACCACGGGGTACTCTGGATCGTGCGGCCGATGATAAACCTCCAGCACATCTTCCATGTTGGCTACGAACGCCGCATTGGCATCCGGAGGGATGACCCATTGTCTTTGCAGGTGGGGTTTGAGCGTGTTTTTTTAGCGTGCGCCCAATGGTGTTGTCGCTGGCGCGCTCGACGATATTCAGTTCCACGACGGCCTCCTCCAGCAACTGCAACGTCCACCGCTTGCGGCCTTTGGGCGGTCGGGAACAGGCCAACGCGATCAACTTCGCCTCAGCTGCCCCGTCAAAGATGCGTGGCCTGGCCGAAGCCGGCGAATGCTTGCGGACCAGGACCGCCTCGAACCCTTCTTCCACCAGCTGCTGGCGGGTCCGCGCCACCGTGTCGATGCTGGTATCGAGCGCCGCCGCAATCCGGCTGTCACTCCATCCTTCGCCGGCTTCCGAGGCGTCGGCCTTCAACAGGATGCGTGCCTTGGTCAGCAGCCGGGCAGAGTGTTTGCCGGCATGTATCAGCGCTCCGAGCCGCTCCCGCTCATCATCGCTCAGCTTCACCACATATCTCTTCACGGCAGCTTGTTTCGCGGTCACGATGCATCTCCGCCATTGCGGAGCCATCGATTCGGAAATCCACCGGGGAATCAATGACGGGGGGTACTAGTTTCGCACCCATGGCGGCCACTTCGCTTCATCAACTCGCATCCCAAAACCGGCAGCGGCAGCCGCGCTCACACGTGTGAACCGCAACCGCAGCCTCAGGTTTTCTCATCTCCTGCTGCCGCCCTCACATAATCCAGATATTCGTTCAAGTGCTTGGCTTGCTCCTTATCCACCGTCCCGACATACGCGATCATTGCATCTATTCGGCTAAGATTCTCGCCACGCATCTCGCGCTTGAAAACGGCCATGCGCACATCGGTGATCCGCATCGACCGTTGCGTCAGGTCGATATTGAACGCTGCGGCGCCCGGACCCGGTTCCGACGTCTTGGACGGATTGAACACGAAACCGGATGCGGTCGCCGCCTCTACCAGACCGTCCACGTACTGCAGCAGTGGGGCCATCTCCCTGGACGACAGGATGATGTCGTCCACGTAGACCGACACTCTGACACCGTTCTGCCCCGCTACCCGCAGCCGCTGCCCTACGAGGGAACGGTCCAGAGCGAGAGAGGCCAGCACCATCGACTGAGTAAAACCGAATGGCAGGCAGTACTTGTCGCGGGTCTCTTCTCGGAGAACAGGTACCTGACAAACGTCATCTTCACCGCTTCAGCCTGCGGGAAGCCGATACGCCGCAAGGCCCGATGGACTTTGGTTCTCGTTACCGAGGTGAAAAACGACTTGATATCTAGGCAGGCGAAGCATGGGTTTGCCAAGTGGAGCCGACAAGCCGCGACATGCCCGCCAGGATGAAAATGGTAGAAATGGTTGGGCGGTCGCCAGCGCTTCAAGATGGCGTCCACGATCTCGTCGCCGCGGTCCCGACCATACTTCGTTGGCACGTGCACCAGCACGCCGGTCGAGGTCGTAAACTTATGAGAGAACGTATGCTGCACGGTAGTTAGTGGCCCCGCCCACGATCTTCATAACTTCCCGGATGAGCCTGACGAGCAGGATCAACACTGGAAGCAGATCGCGAGCGAGGCCGAGCAGGCGACGAAAAGTCTTCATGCTCGGGGCTCCTTCTACTCACCCCGGCGGCCTTGCTGTAGCGCACATGGCCACTAACCAATCGAGGTTATGCCGTAAGCATAAGCATGCTAGACCGCAACTTCGGCGAATGCCATCCGAAGCAATGTTGGATCGCGGAGAGCCCTATCGCCGGGGCGCAGGCGTTTAGCAGAACCAAGACGATCCTTCAATGGAAAGTTATCCAAATGAGTTGGGCTCAATGATCCAGTCCCAGCGCGTGGAGCACCGTCAGGGCGCAACCAATAATTTCGTTTGGACAGGAGGTTAATCCTGTCCTCGCCGGTATCCATTTGCGTGTTTTGCGGTTCCATTTTCCTTGCTTACTGCCGGCACAACCTTTCCAATTCGATCGTCGCACGGATGTCCGATCGAACCGCAAGGCCCGCCGACCTCAATCGAAGTCGACCCCGGCATAGACTTCGTCAAGCGTCAGATCGATGCCAAATTCCGGCAGGCGAATTGGCCCGGTCGTGTCGGGAGCTTCGCGGCGCCACGCCTGCTCACCAGGTTCACGCCAGAAGGCGCGGAACGATCTACTCTCGGATTCAACGACGATATAGCGGAGTATCGATGGGACCGATTCGGTACTCATCGACCTTCTCCTCGTCCCGTCGCCGATTATCCCGCCCGGGCGAGACAACTTCAAATACGACGATCGGAGCCGGGACGGCGACCGCACTCCGGTGCGGCTTGGAACACGCGATAAACGCGTCCGGCTCTCGCAGGGCTCCGCCGACCGTTTCGATCGCATCCTGCGGTCCATAGGTGTCGCATGGTGACCCTGATGGCAACCTGGGGCGGATAGAATCCCGAATGTTGCGACCAATCCGGTTGTGGCCAACGGTGGCTGGAGCCATCGCGACTGGCCGGAAGCCGTCGAACTCGTATCGGCAGCCTTCCGGTTGGGTCTCAGCCCAGGCGAGGAACCGACTTTGGCTCCATGTCTCCCAATCAATCTGCCGAGCGGCGACCGTCATGACTTTGCGACCTCATGTGAAGGCAAGTCCTTGCAGTGAGCAGGAGCATTCAACGCATCTGCGGTCATTGTTGCCGCCGGCCGACAACCTAAGGCGCTGCCAGCGCGCAAGACAAGTCGTGGATGGCGGGCCTGCGCCCGCCATGACGAAAGGGGCCAAGACCTGACGCTTGATACCTGCCCTACATCGCCGTCATACCGCCGTCCACGAACAGCAGCGCACCAGTGACATAGGACGCATCGTCGGATGCCAAAAACAGGATCGCCGCCGCGACCTCCTCGGCCCTGCCCGGGCGCTTCAGCATGGTGCCTTGTGCAGCCTTGGCGTTATACTGCTCGACGCTCTCGCCGGCCGCTGCGATGCGGCGCGCATGGAACGGCGTGAAGATCGGCCCAGGGCCGACGGCGTTCACACGAATGCCCTCGGCCGAGTGGTCGGCGGCGAGCCCCCGCGTCAAGCCCGCGATCGCGGCCTTGGTGGTGTCGTACTGCAGGTTGCCGCCGCCTGCGACGACGGAACGCACGGAGGCGGTGTTGACGATGGCGCCGCCCCCGTTGCGGCGCATCAGCGGAACCGCCGCCTTGGCACAGAACACGTAGCTCATCAGGTTGACGCTGAGGATCTCGTTCCAGCTCGCAGCACTCGCCTCGTCTATCTTCTCGTATTTACGGATGCCGGCATTGTTGATGAGGATGTCGAGGCGCCCGAACTTCTGCGCGGCACCGTTGACGAAGCCGACGCATGCGGCCTCGGTACCAACGTCAGCCTGCGTGAAGGCGACCTTGGCGCCGGCGGCCTCGAGCTCGGCCGCCACGCGCTGGCCGCGCTCGCCGTCCCGATCGCAGAATGCCACGCTCGCGCCCTCGGCGACGAAGCGCCTGACCGTCGCCTCGCCGATCCCCGATGCCCCGCCCGTCACCGCTGCAACCTTGCCGTCGAGCCTTCCCATGTTCGCCACCTTTCATTGCATTGCGAAACGCGCATCCACGATACGTCGTATCCATCCGGCGGGCACCGCCTTGTTGGCCCGGCCTGGGTGTCCGACCTTAACAGGCTGCGGAAGCTGCTTCAGGCGTCCGCTTTCGGGACCTTTCGCTGGGCTGACTCGGTCCGACTTGGGTCGACTGCGGCCGTCCGCCCCGTTGCACATTCGGACTGACGTCGCGACACGGAGACCGCCTCGCCCCGCGACCTGACAAAACCTCTGTGCCGAGGCATTAGTATCTCGGGTGCAGCGCGCCGCCCTGCCGCAGCCACGGGATTTGACGGGGTGTAATGCCGATGGTTCCCTTGCGGTGACAAATCGAATCACCCCGGCCGGAATTCTGTCGCCATGTTTCGCATAGGCCTGTTCGCATTCGTGGCTTTCTGCTTCGCAGTCGCGCCGGCACATGCGCAAGACGCGCAGCCGAAGTTTGCCAGAACCGTCGCGGGATCGCACCAGTTGCCGCCCTGGCGCGTGCCCGACATCGCCGCCCTGCCGGACGATGAGACCGGCCGGCTGGTGCGCTACGGGCGCGATCTTATCGCCCACACCACCGCGCTGATTGGCCCCGACGCGCCGAACCCTGCGCAGCGATTCAGCGGCAATGGCCTCGAGTGCACCAACTGCCACATCGATGCCGGCACCAGCCGATTCGCGCTGCCGTTGGTGGGCATCGCCGGTCTCTATCCCAAGTTCAGCGCACGTATCGATGCGACGCAGGATCTGGCTGGCCGCGTCAATGACTGCATGGAGCGCAGCCTGAACGGCCGCCCGCTGCCGCTCGACAGTCACGAGATGCAGGCGTTTCTCGCCTATCTGAAATTCCTCGGCTCGGACCAACCCGCCGGTCAAGCGCCGGTAGGCCGCGGCGCGCCGGCGTTGCCATTGCTGACACGCGCCGCCGACCCGCAACGTGGGGCGATCATCTACCAAAGCGTGTGCGCGGCGTGTCATCAGGCGAACGGCCTGGGCGTCCGGTTGCAGGGTGACGACCAGGTGTTCGAGAAGCGGCGCTACCTGTACCCGCCGCTCTGGGGACCGGAAAGCTACAACGACGCCGCCGGCATGGCCCGCATCGTGACGGCCGCCTGGTTCGTGCATGCCAACATGCCGAAGGGCGTCACCTTCGAGTATCCGCTGCTGGCCGTCGATGAGGCGTATGACGTCATGGCGTTTGTGGATACGCAGCCCAGACCGCGCAAGACCGGTTTGAGCAAGGACTACCCGGACCTTTGGCTGAAGCCGATCGGCATGCCGTATCCACCCTGGCCAGGCAATTTCAGCGCGCAGCAGAACAAGTACGGGCCGTGGCAGCCGATCCTTGCCTGGCGGCGGCGCAACGCACCACCGACCGCATCAAATGCGCCGCCGGCGGCCAACGATCTCGAGCAGAGTCTGCACGCGGTGGCCGCCCGGTAGCACCCAGACGCTTCAGCCCCGGCCGCTGACCGCGTCCCACCAGGGACACACGCCGCTCAGCCGTTGATAGTTGCCCTCCATCACCTGCAACGGTGCGCGCGGCAATTCCGGCAGTGGAGCGGCAGGCGCTCGGTCCCGCGGTGGTCCATCGCCCGCGATCGCCTCGAACAGCCCGTGATGTCCCCAGAAGCTGGCAACGCTGGTCATCTCGTGCGGCTGCCACGTCGCATCATCAACCTCGCACCCGCCCCAGCCATATTCCACCAGTATGTCCGATGGCGTGTGCATGTAGAACGAAGTGACCAGATCGTTCGGATGCCGGCCCAGCGTCGCGACGATCTTTTCCTTCTCGCCCAGCGCGATGTCGTAGCCCTGTCCGACATCGTCGAACGAGTACAGCTCCACCATCAGGTGATGCATGCCGCTGTGCGGCCCCTCGAACAGCGCCAGGCTGTGATGCCGCGGATTGACGTGCAGGAAATACCCGACGAACGGCGTGCGGATGAAGTCGCTGATGCAGAAGCCCAGCAGGTCGCGATAGAACGGCAGCACCGCATCGATGTTCGGCACCATCAGCACCGCGTGACCCATCCCCAGCGCACCGGTGCGGAAGCCGGAAATGGAGCGGCCGGGGCGGAACGGTTCATCGGCGATCTGCGCACCGTGGAATGCCTCAAGCCGGTTGCCGGCCGGATCGGTGAACGAGATCAGCCCGCCGACGAAGCGCTGATCCGCCAGCGCCGCGGGTTCGCGCCGCACGGCCACTCCGGCCGCATCCAGCCGCGCGGCCAGCGTATCGAGGGCTGCGGCGTCCGCGACTTCCCAGCCGAAATAGCGCTGACCCTCCGGCAGCGCGCGATCGACCACCAGGCGCTGCTTGCGGTCGTCCATGCGAAACGCGCGCGTGCCGGCGCCGCGATCGACCGGCTGCATGCCGAGCCAGTTGGTGGCGAAATTCGTCCAGTCATCGAGCCTTTCGGTGCCGATGCCGAGATAACCGAGCGCCTGGATTGTCATGATTGCCCCCATCGACGTTTGCAGAGCGTATTCATCACGATACTGCGCGCGCCGCATCCTGTCCGCTGATCCATGCTCCTGCCACCGTGCCGGCGAAGCCATTGTGGCAGGCTTCACCGGCCAACAGCAGGTGTCCATCGGCCAGCGGGCGTGCCAACGCCATGCGGGCATCGGCATCGCCTGGCCGCACCCAGGAATACGAACCGCGCACGAACGGATCGGCATCCCAGTGGGTGACCAGGCGAGCGCCACCCCCGAACAACCGATCCACCCGCGCGCCGAAGATCGCGCGCAACTGGCCGAGTGCGAAATCCACCGCCGCTCCCTCTCCTGCCCGCGCCAGTTCCCACGCCACGGGGCCGCCCACCCAGCCCTGCACGTAGTCACGACCGTGCGGCCAGCACTGGAATCCCATGGTCGGATCGCCGCTGCGCGCCACCCGGCGATCCACCGAACAATGCAACGGGAGGTCGAGCCGATCCGGTCCACTGGCGCGCAACGCCACCTTCACCGCCAGTCCCATCGGCAGAGCGTCGATGCTGGCCTGCGTTTCAGCAGGCAGCACGGGGTCGAAGGCGATCGAGCCGGACGCCAGAACGCCGGTGGAGACGGTGACGATGGCGGCGTTGGCGGTGATCGCTCCCCGTGGCGTTTCCACCGTGATGCGGCCGCCGGGTCCGTTCCAGCGCAACCGGGTAACCTGCGTGCCCAGCCTGATGTCGAGGCCCAGGCCCAAACGTCGCGCGACGAACGCGCCGATGCCACCCTGCGGCACCAGGTTGCTGCCCGATAGCGCGTTCCGCCGCCAGTCGAGCAGGCTGTACAGGTCCGCCGCCGCGCAGCAGATGATCGGCCCCTCCCAGGTCTCCACCGTCACCGCCCATGGATCGTCCGGCATGGCCCGCGCCACCTCTGCCAGCGGCATATCGCCGCGTGCGGCCAGAATGCGGTCGGCCATGGCCTCGAAGCGGTCCCAGGCGCCGGCAAAATCCTGGTATTCCGCCGGCGTGGCCTCGCGAGTGCCGACGAATGTGCGTTCGCGCCGTAGTTCGTCGGCGCGCAGCAGTACCTCGCCGGCAGCCTGCGCGATCGGCACCAGCGGATTGCGCTCGGCGCTGTGCAGCCACACCGCGCCCATGTCGAACCACACGCCGCCCAGTTCTGCTGGATGCGTCGTCCAGGCCCGCCCGCCAATGCGATCGGAAGCCTCCAGCACCACGGCGCTACGTCCGGCGTCGCGCAGCGCGGTCGCCGCCCCCAGGCCGGCAAGGCCCGCGCCAATCACGACGACATCGACATCGGGCGAGGCTGACGCCATGCGGCTGGTCTCCTGAATGTTGCGGTCGGCACAGCGTCGGCGCTTCGCGTCCGGTGGGCAAGCGCGTATCGTGGCAACAGCGATTGCCGCGAGGAATCCAGCCATGCCCGATCATACGCCCCCCGGCGCCGACACCCTCGTCATCGACATGGTGCGCAAATTCGCCACTGAACGCTTGGCCCCCGGCGCCGCCGCCCGCGAAAAGGCCGGCGCCATCGAACCCGAGATCATTTCCGAACTCGGCGAGCTCGGCATCTTCGGCGCCACCACGCCGGCGAAATGGGACGGCTCGGAGATCGACCCCGTCACCTACGCCCTGCTGTTGGAGGAGCTCGCCGCCGGCGACGGCTCCGTCTCCACCATGGTGAGCGTGCACAACTCTCCCACGTGCATCATCTTCGACCACTACGCCACCGACGCGCAGAAGGACCGCTGGCTGCGCCCGCTGGCGACCGGCGCGGCCGTCGGCTCCTTCGCACTGACCGAACCGCAGGCCGGCTCCGATGCCTCCAACTTGCGTACGCGCGCAGTGAAGCGCGGCGACCGATATGTGATCAACGGCGCCAAGCAGTTCATCTCGTCGGGCGGCGTGCCGGGCAGCACGGTGCTGTTTGCGGTCACCGATCCGAGCGCGGGCCGCAAGGGCATTTCCTGCTTCGTGGTGGACAAGGCCACGTCAGGCTACGTCGTGGTCCGCCGTGAGGAGAAGCTCGGCCAGAAGGCGTCCGAGACCTGCGCGTTGGCGTTCGAGGACATGGAGGTGCCCGAGGACCAGCGCATCGGCGCCGAGGGCGAAGGCTATCGCATCGCGCTCTCCACGCTGGAAAGCGGCCGCATCGGCATCGCCGCGCAGAGCGTCGGCATGGCGCGCGCGGCGCTGGATTATGCGGTGGCCTATGCCAAGGAACGCCAGGCGTTCGGCGGCCGGATCATGGATCTGCAGGCAGTGGGCTTCCGCCTGGCTGATGCCAAGACCAAGCTGGAAGCAGCGCGACAGTTGACCCTGTACGCCGCGCGGCTGAAGGCCGATGGCGTGCCGGCGCTGGAGGCCGCCTGTATGGCGAAGCTGTTCGCTTCGGAGGTTGCCGAAGCGGTGTGCACCGCGGCGATCCAGACGCTCGGCGGCTACGGCTATCTCGCCGACTATCCCGTGGAACGGATCTATCGCGACGTCCGCGTATGCCAGATCTACGAGGGCACGTCTGATGTTCAGAAGCTGATCTTGCAGCGGATGCTGTAGCGGCATCTCTATTGACCGGACGCGTCAAAACACCAGCCGAACGAGTGCCTCCCTAAGCTCCGCTGGGTTACGGCCAGGCCGTGCAACTTTTCCGTTCCTCGTAAGGTTGAGCTTCGAATGTCCATACCCAGTGCCAGAGGTCCGAAGGCGGCGGTCTATTTTGCGCTCGACGAAGAGGAGCTGTTCCAACTCCCTTGAACGATCGTCGGTAGCCCATATCTCCGGGGGGTCGGTCGCGTGAACCCATGTCGCAACGCAATGCGGATCGCTTAGGTTAAACGAAGTCGATACGGGATTGAATAGCACGTAAGGCGCGTCAGCACGACGCTGCCAGTCATCGTGAAATGCGCGAATCTTTTCTTGCTGTACAAGTTTACCGCCCTCTAAGCGAGCAAGTACGTTATAAAATTTGCAGTACACTGCAAAATCCGGATCACCCCACAAGTCGATGCGGGATACCAGCGCCTGGACTGTGCCAAAGCCTACAAAATGATAACTCCAGTTTCGTTGATGCTCACGCCCACAGAAGAAATCCACCACATCCCCTTCTTGAAGGCTATTTCTGACGTCCCTGCGACACACGCCCCAGCTTGCCTTTCGGACATCTCCCAATAAGTGCTGCGCAGCATAGATGGAAGGATCGTCGCCCTAATCGTAATAGCTGCTATCATAGCAATCGAGATATGACCGGAGCAGGCCGTCCTGTTTGGCAGCCTCGCACGTCTCGCGCCATTCTCGTTCGCTCGGCTCTTTGTGGCGGTAGGTACAAAGGTAGGCATTCACATCGCATGCTCCAGGCGTTGCGCGGCTGGGCCAGGACATTTCCGTCAATGTGTTGCTGTCTCGGATAACAACAAGGTTATTAACACGGAGGAAGTGCAGAGGGCCACGGTGGGCCACGGGAGTTCGAGCGGGTCCGACCTCAGTGGCCCACCGTGGCCCTCTGCACTTCCTCCGTGTTGAACGCTTAGCAATGCCGCGTACGAGAACCGGTGCTGCCTCCAATGTTAGTAGCCTCTGACCAAAGGCTTCGATCCCGTTTGGTTCCGGCCATCGTTGCAAGACTCGTGGTGCTGCATGAAAAGTAAGACTTTAGCGCAGATGCCAGCAGATGCACGCAGAACCCGCAGATATACCGGTGCGGCTGCGAAGTCCGTGGCCAACGCGCTGCATTGGAAGGCGTAACCGGTCATAGGCGCCGTCATCCGGTTGGCCCAGGTGCCATCTGCGTGTTCCGCGTGCATCTGCTGGCATCTGCGTTTCAAATTTCTTGCTTCGCCGTAGGCGTTCGTAACCCCGCCAACAGAGGCCAAGTTTGCGCCGCGCCGCCCCCATCACCCCGCAAAGATCAAACACGTCGTCGTCCCATGCGCCAGCAGCCGTCCCTTCCCATCGGTAATCCGGCCCTCGGCAGTACCCCACCCGGCGCCCCCGCCTCAACACGACACCCTCGGCCCTGATCGCCCCTGTCTCCGGCGTGATCGGCCGCACCAGTGAAATCTTGAACTCGAGTGTCGTCTGCCCAACGCCCTTCTCGAGCGTCGACTGCACCGCCAACCCCATGCAGCTATCCAGTAGCGTGGCCGCGACACCACCATGCACGGTGCCGGCCGGATTAAGGTGCATGTCCCCCGGTTCCGCCACCACCACCACGCGCCCGCTCGCCGCCTCGGTGACATCATAACCCAAGGTCCGCGCGAACGTGTTCAGCGGCAGCGTCCCGTCGGCCAGACCCTGGACGAACTCCAGCCCACTCATGTCCTTCTGCCTGTCGGCGCCGACAGTGCCATACGACTTCGCGGTGGTGCGGTCCTGCATCGGTTTCTCCTCTCGTTGCGGCAGGACCGTGCCGTGCAAGCCCCGCGTTCGGCCATCCGGATCGTGCCTCGACCGTCGGCGCCGGCTGCGTCGCCGCCGCGCTCGGCCATCTGAAATAACATTGACAGTCATTCATACTAACTGCTACATGCCCCGTCATGGACGCCGCGCCCCAGCCCGAACTCACCCACCAGCTCCCCCGGGATCTGCACTACCTCGCCGTCCACGCCCTCCGCGAAGCGCTTCCCCCACCCATCACCGACTCACCCGAAGACCGCATCCGCCGCGACAACGCCATCATCGCCGACGTCGCATTGCTGCGCCCCGTACCACGGCCGAGGTGATCCTCGCCGCGCAGTGCATCGCCGCGAATGCCCAGGCACTCGACTGCCTGGGTCTTGTCCGCCTGACCCCGGTGGACGCTCCGCTGGTCCTGAAATGCACAGCGCAGTCCGTCAGCATGATGCGTCAGTCGCGCGGCGCGCTCGGGCACCTGTTGCGCCTTCAGGCCGCGCGCGAGAAGCACCGGCCGGACAGCAGCGCAAGCAATGCGGCGTCAACGATGCAGCGGGCCGGCCACCCAACGCCTGCTCGCCGATGCAATCGCCGACCTGGCGTCCGCCTTGCCCGACGAACCGCCCCCACCGCAACCCGCGTCCACAGACAGATCCCGCGCCCTCGCCAAGGCTGAGGCATATGCACGCGCCAACCCCAGCAGCGCCGCGCTGATCCGTTCCCTCGGCCGGCTGCCGAAAAAACTCATCGATGCCACGATGACGCCCGATCTGCTCCAAGCGATCGTCAACGGCGACAGCCCCATCCTCCAGGCGCTCGTCAAGAAACCGGTACACCGCCTCGCCACCGCGGCGTAGCGTCAGCCGGCTCACCGCACCCTCGCCCGGCCGTCGCAGCCGGCTTTCAATCGTCATGGCCGGGCCCCGTCCCGGCCATCACCACCGGCATGATGCAGCGACGAATGGCCCGGACTCCCCCGCCTGGCCTGTCGAACGGGCGTTGGCCGAACACCCAAAGCATTCCTCCGCCCGCGCAGGTCACCGCTCCGTCTCACCCACAGCGAATTGAGACAACGCCAAGACTCGCGTTCCCTTCCGCCCGCACCGGTGGTCTACTTCCGCCGACACGCCGGGAGGCAGCCGCGCCATGAAGTTCATGTGGTTCCACCTGATGCCCTACACGGAACTCCCGGACGATTTCCGTGAGAAGCATCCCTCCGTCTGGGTCGACATTCATTCGTCCCTGTTCGACCCCAAGCGCGCCCATCACATGTACAACGACTTCATGGACGAACTCGAATACGCCGCCACCTGCGGCTTCGATGCGATCTGCGTGAACGAGCACCACTCCAACGGCTACGGCCTGATGCCCTCGCCCAACCTGATCGCCGCATCGCTGTCGCGTCGCACCACCGACACAGCGATCTGCGTCATGGGCAATTCGCTCGCGCTCTACAATCCGCCGACCCGCGTGGCGGAAGAATTTGCCATGATCGACTGCATCTCCGGCGGCCGTCTGATCGCCGGCTTTCCGGTCGGCACGCCGATGGACGACTGCTTCGCCTACGGCCAGAACCCCTCGCAGCTTCGCGAGCGCTATTACGAGGCCCACGACCTGGTGATGAAGGCCTGGCAGCACCCCGACACTTTCGCCTTCAACGGCCGCTACAACCAGCAACGCTACGTCAACATCTGGCCCCGCCCGATCCAACGTCCGCATCCGCCGATCTGGATCCCCGGCGGCGGTTCGATCGAGACCTGGCAATGGTGCGCGGAAAAAGACTACGTGTATTCCTACCTGTCATATTACGGCCACAAGATCGGCAAGGCGACGATGGACGGTTACTGGGCGGAGATGGACCGCCTCGGCAAGGACCGCAATCCGTACCGCGCCGGCTTCGCGCAGACCGTCGCGGTCGCCGAATCCCGCCAGCAGGCAATCGACCTCTACACCGACGCGGCGGAATATTTTTTCTTTCGTTGCCTGCACATCGATCCGCGCTTCGCAGCACCCCCAGGCTACAGCACCGAGGCCACCATGCGCTTCGGCCTCACCAGCCAGGTCAGCGCCGCCGCCGCGCGGTCGCAGGCGCGCCCCACCGAAATGCAGGATCTCGTCAACGCCGGCTACCTGGTGATCGGCACGCCCGACGAGGTGGTCGAGCAGATTGACGAACTCGCCAGCAACCTGCATGTCGGCAACCTCATGCTGCTGATGCAGTTCGGCAACATGAGCAAGCAGCTCACCAAGTACAACACGAAGCTGTTCGCCGAACGTGTGATGCCGAAGCTGCACGACAAGTTCGCGGAATACGAACACCGCTGGTGGCCCAAACCGATGGACACCGCGCTACGGGCCGAACTGCCGGCCTACGCGCCGCCGCTGCATGCAGCGGAATAGCCCCTTTCGTCCTGCCAATGCATAACGTGCCGCCTGCTTCACTGTCATTGCGAGTTCCATACCGGCCGTCGGCCGACCGGCCCTGGACGAAAGAGCTAGGATTTCCGCCATTTTCCGGTCCTGGCAATCGCAACTCTTTCTTGTTAGGAGCGCAGCGACGCGGCAATCTCCCGCCAGCTATGCGCGCACTGACCGGCCGAGGATTGCCGCACCGCTGCGCTCCTCGCAATGACCAGACATGGGACGGATAAACTGCGGAGAACAACAATGCGCCTGATGTGGTTCCACCTGATGCCCTACACCGAGCTCCCCACGGGTTTCCGCAATAAGCATCCCTCGGTCTGGGTCGACATTCATTCGTCCCTCTTCGACCCCCGCCGCGCCCATCACATGTACAACGACTTCATGGACGAACTCGAATACGCCGCCGACCTGCGGCTTCGACGCCGTGTGCGTCAACGAGCACCACTCCAATGGCTACGGCCTGATGCCTTCACCCAACCTGATCGCCTCCTCGCTCGCCCGCCGCACCACCGACACAGCGATCTGCGTCATGGGCAATTCGCTCGCCCTCTACAATCCGCCCACCCGCGTCGCCGAAGAATTCGCCATGATCGACGTGATCTCTGGCGGCCGCCTGATCGCCGGGTTTCCGGTCGGCTCGCCGATGGACACCTGCTACGCCTACGGCCAGAACCCGTCCCTTCTGCGCGATCGCTACCACGAGGCGCACGACCTGATCCTGCGCGCCTGGACCGACCGCGACACCTTCGCCTTCAACGGCCGCTATCAACCAGCAGCGCTACGTCAACATCTGGCCGCGCCCGGTCCAACAGCCGCATCCGCCGATCTGGGTGCCCGGCGGCGGCTCGGTCGAAACCTGGCAGTGGTGCGCCGAGATGGACTACGTCTACTGCTACCTCTGCTACTACGGCTACAAGATCGGCCGCGCCACGATGGACGGTTTCTGGAACGAAATGGCGCGCCTCGGCAAGGACCGCAATCCGTACCGCGCCGGCTTCCTGCAATTCGTCGGCGTCGGCGAAAGCCGCCAGCACGCCATCGACCTCTACGCAGAGTCGGCAGAGTATTTCTACGGCAACTGCCTGCACATCGATCCGCGCTTCGCCGCCCCGCCCGGCTACGCCACCGAGGCAACCCAGCGCATGGGCCTGCAAAGCCAGGTCGCCAAGGCCGCATCCTACTCCGACAAGTTCAACACGCTGGCACGTGAAATCGATGCCATCGTCGATCAAGGCTACGTCATCATCGGCTCACCAGACGAGGTCGCGGAACAACTGCGCGAGGTCGCGGTGAATTTGAACGTTGGCAACCTGATGCTGCTGCTACAGTTCGGCAACATGAGCAAGGAACTGACCAAGTACAACTCTCGACTGTTCGCCGAGCAGGTGATGCCGAAGCTGCGGCCGCTGTTCGCGGAGTGGGAGCATCGCTGGTGGCCGCAGCCGATGGCGCAATCCGCAGCGCGCCGCGGTTCCCGCCTACACGCCCCGCACTGCACGCCGCCGAATAGCTGCGCATGCCCGACATCACCACCCGCTGCTGCATCGCCGGCGGCGGGCCTGCCGGCATGATGCTCGGGTTCCTGCTCGCGCGTGCCGGCATCGACGTCGTGGTGCTGGAGAAGCACGCCGACTTCCTGCGCGATTTCCGTGGCGACACGGTGCATCCATCCACCATGCAGGTGATGCACGAGCTCGGCCTGCTGGACGCATTCCTCGCCCGCCCGCACAGCGAGGTTCGCACGCTCGGTGCACAGATCGGCGATCACTTCATCGAGGTCGCCGACTTCACGCATCTGCCGACGCGGGCAAATTCATCGCCTTGATGCCGCAATGGGATTTCCTGGATTTCATCGCCGACGAGGCGAAACGCTATCCCACGTTCCAACTGCTGATGCGCACCGACGCCACCGGCCTGATGCGCGAAGGCGACCGCATGGTCGGCGTCACCGCGCATTGGCCCTGAGGGCGCGCTGGAGATCAATGCCGACCTGACCATCGCCGCCGATGGCCGCCACTCCACGCTGCGTGATGCGGCCGGCTTCGAGGTCGTCGATCGCGGCGCGCCAATGGACGTGCTGTGGCTGCGTCTGTCGAAGTCGGCGAACGATCCGGGCCAGACGCTCGGCCGCATCGACGCCGGGCGCATCTTCATCATGCTGGACCGCAACGACTACTGGCAGTGCGCCTTCGTCATCCCGAAGGGCGGCATCGATGACGTGCATGCGCGCGGGCTGGACGCGTTCCGCGCGGAAATCGTGCGGCTCGCGCCGTTCCTCCACGATCGCGTGCACGAGCTCGCATCGTGGGACGACGTGAAGCTGCTGACCGTTGCGGTGAACCGGCTGGACACCTGGTTCCGTCCCGGCCTGCTGTGCATCGGCGACGCCGCGCACGCCATGTCGCCGATCGGCGGCGTGGGCATCAACCTGGCGATCCAGGACGCGGTCGCCTCGGCCAACATTCTGGTGCCGCGCCTGCGCGAGGCCGGCGCATCACTGACCGATCTGCGCGCCGTGCAGCGCCGCCGCGAACTGCCGACGCGCCTGACGCAGGGCATGCAGGTGCTGATCCAGAACCGCGTCATCAGCAACGTGCTGCGCGGCACGACCGCGCCAAAACCGCCATGGCCAATACGCATGCTCGGCCGCTATCCGATGCTGCGCCGCCTGCCGGCCCGGATCATCGGCATGGGCTTCCGCCCGGAGCACATCCGGCACTGACCATCCCCTGCCACTGCAAGGAATGTCGCGCCTCACCGTCATCGCGAGCAGCCCAGCGACGAAGCAATTTCCCGCCAGTACCCAGGACCGGCGCGAAAACGCCCGCCGCTATTCCTTCGGCCGCAGATCCAACACCCGTCGCGCCTTGCCCACCGAGCGCTCGACCGCCCCAGGCGCTTCCACCACCACCCGCGTGGTCAACCCGATCGTGTCCTTGATGCGCGCCACCACCACCTTCGCCTCGGCCGCCAGCAGCATCGGATCGAAATACTCCGGCCGCGCCTCGACATGCACCGCAACATCGTCCATCCGCCCCTCGCGCGTCAGCACGATCTGGTAATGCCCGCTCAGCACCTCGCTCTTCAGCAACTGCTCCTCCACCTGCGTCGGGAACATGTTGACGCCGCGCACGATCACCATGTCATCGCTGCGTCCGGTGACCTTCTCCATCCGTCGCATGGTCCGCGCGGTTCCCGGCAATAGCCGCGTCAGGTCGCGCGTGCGATAGCGCACCACCGGCATGCCTTCCTTGGTCAGCGTGGTGAACACCAGTTCGCCGCGCTCACCATCAGGCAACACCGCGCCGGTCTCCGGATCGATCACCTCCGGGTAGAAATGATCCTCCCAGATGTGCAGACCATCCTTCGTCTCGATGCACTCGTTCGCCACGCCAGGGCCCATCACCTCCGACAAACCGTAGATGTCGACAGCATCCATCGCGAAGCCATCCTCGATCTCGCGGCGCATTGCGTTGGTCCACGGTTCGGCACCGAAAATGCCGATCTTCAGCGAACACGTCGCGCGGATCGAGTTCCTGCCGGCGGAATTCGTCCAATATCGCCAGCATGTAGCTTGGCGTCACCATGATCACGTCGGGCCGGAAATCGGCGATCAACTGCACCTGCCGCTCGGTCATGCCCCCTGACACCGGCACCACGGTGCAGCCCAGTCGTTCCGCACCGTAATGCGCGCCGAGACCACCGGTGAACAGCCCATAGCCATACGCGACATGCACGATCATCCCCGGCCGGCCGCCCGCAGCGTAGATCGAACGCGCGACAACATGCGCCCAGGTCTCGATGTCCTTCGCCGTATAGCCAACCACGGTCGGCTTTCCCGTCGTGCCCGATGAAGCGTGCAGCCGCACCAGCTTCTCGCGCGGCACGGCGAACATGCCGAACGGATAGTTGGCGCGCAGGTCCTGCTTGCTGGTGAACGGGAATCTTCGCGAGGTCTTCCAGCTGGCGAAAATCGTCCGGGTGCACGCCGGCACGATCGAACGCGGCGCGGTAGTGCGCTACATTCGTGTAGGCATGGCGCAGCGTCCACGCCAGCCGCTCGCGTTGCAGTGCGGCGATCTCGTCGCGCGATGCGGTTTCGATCGGATCCAGACCTGTCATCTATCCCTCCGCCGTAGCCACGGATCGTGCGTGTATGGCCACGGAACTCGGCAACCAGCTCGCCATCCGCGCGTGCGGACGCGCACGTCATACATCCCCGATCGGCCGGCATGCATCCGTTCCTCGGCCTCCGCCACCAGCATCTCGCCGACCCGTGCCGGGCGCACGAAGGTGATTGAGGCATGTTGCGCCACCGCGGCCTCACCGCGCGGGTTGGCCGCGAAGGCCATCGCCGAATCCGCCAGCGCGAAGATGAAGCCGCCATGGCAGATGCCGTGGCCGTTCGCCATCGCCTCGGCCACCGTCATCGACAGCCGCGCGCGACCCGGCGCCACCTCGTCCAGCCGCATGCCCAACCCGGAACTGGCACGATCCGCCGCCCACATCGCCTCGGCGCGTGCCCGCACCAGATCATTCATGCGCGCCCCCGGAATGCCGGCGCACGCTTCTCGCGGAACGCGCGCACGCCCTCGGCGTAATCGGCACTGCGACCCGCCGCGCCTTGCAGGTCGCGTTCCACATCCAGTTGCGCGTCCAGCGTATTGCTCGCAGACGCGGCGAACATGCGCTTCATCGCCGCCAGCGCCTCGGTCGGCTGCATCGCCAGATGCGCGGTCAGCGCCTCGGCTTCCCCCTGCAACACCGCATCGTCCACCGCGCTGCCAGATCATCCCCCAGGCCTCGGCCCTCGCCGCATCGACCGGTTCGCCGAGCATCGCCAGCGCGCGGGCGCGCGCCTCGCCCACCAGCCGCGGCAGGAAGAAGCTGGCACCCGAATCCGGCACCAGACCGATCTTCACGAATGCCTGGATGAATTTCGCGCTCCGCGCCGCCAGCACGATGTCGCACGCCAGCGCATAGCTCGCCCCCGCGCCCGCCGCCACGCCATTCACCGCGCACACCACAGGCAGCGGGATGGCGCGCAGCCGGCGCACGAGCCGGTGATGCAGAGTCGGCCACCTTGACCAGATCAGGCGGCCCAGCCGCGGTCGGCATCACTTCCGCCCCGAGTTCCTGCCCGGCACAAAATCCGCGTCCCTCACCGGTCAGCAGCAGCGCGCGGCAGGTCACGTCCGCCTCCGCCGCATCCAATGCGGCCAGCAATGCCGTCAGCAATGCCGCGTTCGCCGCATTCAGCTTGTCGGGTCGATTCAGTACCAGCTTCCGCCAGCCGTCGCGCTGTTCGATGCGGACCTCGTCGCTCATGCCTGCCTCCGCCATTCCGACCACGATACCTGCCCCATCTCCGGCTGCGGCTCCGCATCCAGCATGCAGATGAACTCCAGCGAGTGCCCGTCGGGGTCATCGAAATACACGCTCACCGCCGGCATCCACGATAGCACCACCGGCTCCTCGATCGGCTTGCCGTCACCCGAGCGTGCAATGATCCCGGCCCGCCGTAACGCCGAGATCGAGCCGAAGATCTGCGGCAGTGCAACATTGAACGCTATGTGCAGCCGCAGCTTCAATGGCGAGGTGCCGATCGACCACAGGCCCAGCATCGCTTGGTCCGAACTGGGCACCCAGAAGAATGCTACCTGACGTTCGGGGATGCGATGCGCCAGCGGCAGCCCCAGCACGTCGCGATAGAATGCGATCGACCGGTCGAGGTCGCTGACGGTCAGATGCGCCTCGAACAGGCCGCGGATCGGCACAATGGTCATGTGACTCCTCCGTCCCACTGTCGCAGGCGCCACCACCCGCGAACAACTCGTGCGCTTGCCGCCAAGCGCACGGCAACATCCAATCGCCGCAACGACCCCAGGCGCAGCTTCAGCGCTAATTTCGCCAACTCCCCGTGCGCGCCTTCGCCTCACATGGCAAGATTGACCCCGCAAGCCTAAGTTCCAGACACGCTTCACCCGCCGCCACGCGGAGAAATGATCCAATATGGCTATCGGTCTCGGCCCCGCCACGGCCACGCCCTCCGGCACCACGCTGGAAAGCCGCTTCGTCGATCTCGACTCAGCCGGTCCTGCTGACCGGCATCCAGGCGCTGGTGCGCGTGCTGCTGGAACAATCGCGGCTCGACCGCGCCGCCGGGCTGAACACCGGCGCGCTGGTGTCGGGCTATCGCGGCTCGCCGCTGGGCGGCCTGGATCAGGAACTCTGGCGCCGCGCAGGCGATGCTCGCCGCGCACGACATCCGCTTCCAGCCCGGGGTCAACGAGGACCTCGCCGCCACGATGCTGTACGGCACGCAGCAGCTCGACGCCTTCCCCGGCAAGCGAGTCGATGGCGTGTTCGGCATGTGGTACGGCAAAGGGCCCGGCGTCGACCGCGCCGGCGACGCGCTGCACTGCGGCAACATGCATCGGCACGTCGGCGCATGGCGGCGTGCTGGCGGTGTCCGGCGACGACCATGGCGCGCACTCCTCCACCTATCCGCATCAGACCGAGCACGTGTTCCAGGGCGTGTTCATCCCGGTGCTGAACCCGGCTTCGGTGCAGGACATTCTCGATCTCGGCCTCGCCGGCATCGCGCTGTCGCGCTTCTCCGGCCTTGTGGGTCGCGCTGAAGACCACCGCCGAGACCGCCGAGCAGGCCGCCACGCTCGTCATTCCATCGCGTCGCGAACCTTCGTCACGCCGGATTTCCCGCTGCCGCCGCATGGGCTGAATTACGATCCGACGCTGCGCTTCCCGGCCGATCGCACGGAACTCGAACGCCGCGTGGTGAACGAGCGCATTCCCGCCGTGCTGGCCTGGGCGCGCGCCAACCGCCTCGACCGCCGTGTCTTCGGCACGCGACGATGCACCGATCGGCATCGTCACCGTCGGCCGCGCGCACGAAGACACGATGCACGCGCTGCGCATGCTCGATCTGGAGGACCACCCGCAGATCGCGCTCTACAAGATCGCGCATGACCTGGCCGCTGGAAACCGAGGGCCTGCGCGAATTCGCCCGCGGCAAGCGCGCGCTCCTGGTCGTCGAGGAGAAGCGCAGCTTCGTCGAATCGCAGATCCGCGACGCGCTGTATCATCTGCCCGCCGACGAGCGGCCCGAGATCAGCGGCAAGACCGATCCCTCCGGCGCGCCGCTGCTGTCGCCGCTGATGGAGCTGTCGCCGGAAACCGTCGCCGTCGGCGCTTGCCGCGCTTCCTGCGCTCCGCCGGCCTGAACATCGCCGATCCGCCGCGCGCCGCGGATGCCGGACCGTCCGCCCGGACTGCTGCGCCGCATCCCCGCGTTCTGCGCCGGCTGCCCGCACGGCACCTCGACGCGGCTGCCGGAAGGCAGCTTCGCCACCGCCGGCATCGGCTGCCACTTCATGGCGCTGGACGACGGCGACCAGACGCGCACCTTCACCCAGATGGGCGGCGAGGGCGCGCCTTTCGTCGGCATGGCGCCGTTCACCGACACGCAGCACATGTTCGCCAATATCGGCGACGGCACCTATACGCATTCCGGCATCATGGCGATCCGCCAGGCGGTCGCCGCCAAGGCGCGCATCACCTACAAGCTGCTGTTCAACGACGCGGTGGCGATGACCGGCGGCCAGCCCGCCGAGGGCGGCTTCACCGTTACCGCGATCGCCGCACAGGTCGCCGCGGAAGGCGTTTCCGCGCATCGCCATCGTCGCCGACGAGGCCGATCGCCTGCCGCCGCCATCGGCGTTGCCAGCCGGCACCACGCGCCATACGCGCGCCGAACTGGACGCGGTGCAGCGCGACCTGCGCGAGTACGACGGCGTCTCGGTGCTGATCTACGACCAGGTCTGCGCCACCGAGAAACGCCGCCGCCGCAAGCGCGGCAAGATGGCGCAGCCGACGCAGAGCGTCGTGATCAACGAACAGGTGTGCGAGAACTGCGGCGACTGCTCCGACGCAATCCGGCTGCATCGCGATCGAACCGGTCGAAACCGCGCTCGGCCGCAAGCGCCGCATCAACCCGACAAGCTGCAACGTCGATCTGTCGTGCCTGAAGGGCTTCTGCCCCAGCTTCGTCACCGTCGCCGGTCCGCCGCAGCGCGCCGGATGCCGATCCGCACTGGCAGGCACGCGAGGACGAATTCGCCGCCACGCTGCCGCAGCCGGACGTGCCAACGACTGCGCAGCCGTGGCGCGCACTGTTCGCCGGCATCGGCGGCGGCGGCATCGTCACCTCCGGCGCGATCCTGGCGATGGCGGCGCATCTGCGAAGGCAAGGCGGTGCGCACGCTCGATTTCACCGGCCTGGCGCAGAAGAACGGCGCGGTCGTTGCGCATGTGCAGATCGCCGACGCCGAATCAGCGCTCGATGTGGTGCGCATTCCGCTCGGCACCGCCGATGTGATGCTGGCCGCCGACCTCGCGGTTGCCGCCGGCCCCGGCGTGCTGGAACGCAACGCGCCGCATCGGCCGCAGTGATCGGCAATCTCGATCTCGCCGCCACCGCCGCGTTCAAGCACGACGCTAATCTGCCGATCGATGCGGTGCTGCACCGGCGCACCATCGAGCGCACCACCGAATGCGGGCGCATCGGCCTATCTGCACGCGGTGCGCCTGGCCGAGCATCTGTTCGGCAACGCGCAGGCGATGAACACGATGCTGCTGGGCCTGGCATGGCAGCGCGGCCTGATCCCGGTCGGCGAGGCGGCGATCCTGCGCGCGATCGAACTGAACGGCGCCGCGGTCGCGCTGAACCGGCGCGCGTTCCTGTGGGGCCGCATCCTGGCCGAGCGTCCGGCACTGGAGGACGAGATCCTGGTGCACACGTTGGAGACACCGCCAGCGGATCTGGCTGCACTGATCGATGCCCGCGCCACGGCGCTGGCGTCGTATCAGAACCGCGCGCTATGCCACGCGCTATCGGTCGCTGGTGAACCAGGTGATCGCCCGCGAGACCGAAGTGTTCGGCGGCCCGGGGCGCCTGTCGCGCGCCGCGGCCGAGGGGCTGTATCGCGTCATGGCATACAAGGATGAATACGAGGTCGCGCGCCTGCACGCCGCGGCGACGTATGGCGAGAAGCCGGTGTTCCACCTGTCGCCGCCGCTGATCACGCGGCACCGATCCGGCCACCGGCCGGCGGCGCAAGATCGCACTGCCCGGCTGGCTGGCGCTGCCGCTGTTCCGCGTGCTGCGGCACGGCAAGCACCTGCGCGGCACCGTGCTGGATCCGTTCGGCCGCCAGCACGAACGTCAGATGGAACGCGCGCTGATCGAGCAGTACATCGGCGATCTGCGTGCTTCGCTGGACGCGCTGCGTCCCGATACGCTGGAGGCTGCTGTCGCGCTGGCGGAACTGCCGGACATGATCCGCGGCTTCGGTCCGGTGAAGGAAGCGAACAGACTTAAGGCGGAGACCAAGCGGCGCTCCCTGTTGCCACGGCTTGCAGCGACGCCGATGGCGGTTGCCGCGGAGTAGCGACTTCCGTCAGGTTGACCGTCGTGGCCGGGCGAGTACCTCGGCGCAGAGGTTTTGCCAGGTCGCAGGGCGCGGCGGTCTCCGTGCCGCGCCGTTGGTCTGAATGGGCGCCTGGGCGGACGGCCGCTGTCGACCCATTCCGGACATCGGTTCCCATCAGCATGCCGATTGCGCGGTAACCATCTGACATCAAGCCACAAGTGCTATAATAGCTTTTGCAGCCGCCTGCCCCAATTCCCTTCCCACTTCCTGCGCCGCGGCGTTCAATACATTGCCCAGAATGGCCGCCAATCCTGCTCCCAGAGCGTCTCCACCATCGATTCTAGCAGCCAGCGTCGCGACAGATATGCCGCTCCACTCATTCGAAATCGCCACGTTGTTCCCTCCAGTAGCGAAGTCATCAGTCCGCTTTGGCGTGCCAAGTATTGCGCCTGAGGTACCTTCAACATGACCGGAATGCTGGAAGGTAAAGGCAATTCCAGAGGGTGTCAGAAGCACCGCGGATATCGCGAAGTCGATATTGTCAAAGCCGGCGTCATGCGCGTGACAACTAAATGTGAAGTCCCCATTCTTTTTCATTACGAGATGAGCAGAGCCACTGAGAGGCAGTGGTCCGCTGACTGTTAGGGGACCAGCATCGAAGGTTGCAACATCCTCACCAGCGGGGGGAATGAAGCCCAACTCTATCTTGAAGGTAGCATCTGGCGGGACATCGGCTGGCTCGAGAAAGAGATGAAAATCCCTATGGCGCATGAATTGGTCAGGAAACTTAAGAGAGGCAAAGGAACATGCAGTGGCATCGCTGAGGCCCTCCCTCGCGCGGAACGTTGTATCTGCATTGAAGAGTTGGTCTACCTGCGCTGGACGCTCTTGCAACTTGATCCGAAAGTCTTGATGCCGCAGAAAGTGATTAGGAAAGTTGATGGATTTAAAAGAAACGCATCCATTGTCTGCCAAGCCGGGAACCACATTAAAGGTGCCGTCGTTCTTATCTTGGTCGCTAACAATCGGGGTAAGTTCGCCGAGACAGTTCATGTGTCGCACAAACCGATCAGGGAAGTTGGTTGAGCGGAAAGAAATGCGTGCCATGTCTTCCTCCCTTTTCCTCTCGACATTAGTCTCACTAAGGTTCACCCCATCGGCGCCACTAAGCCCGTCGCATCGGTCGAGGTCAGCAATCGAGTACGTTTCCATTGACGCCTTCCCGATTTCTGAACGGGACTCAGCGACACAGTGGTTACGTGTGAAGCTTAACAAAGCCAGCACGGCCAGTCTTGGACAGGAGCGAAGGCCGACTTGGCTTAGAGCGAACTATTGCTTGCGCGGCCCTTGCGATTCTGAGACCATTTTGCAGTCGGCAGTTAGGTTGCAGGCGTATGCGCTCAGCAATGGTAGATTGCAGTCCGATCCGTTTTTCAACGAACGAGCTTCAAGAGCGTGATCATCTTCCCGCCTGGCGCGAGCTTTGGGCGCGTGGAGCAGTGAATTGCGACGTCGAAGTCGAATCGGATTCACCGTTTCATGCCGAAGCGGAACTTCTGGTGTGGCCCGATTTACGCGCGCTATGGTCCAAGGAATTGCCAATGCGCTATTGGCGGTCCCGGGCGCAGGCTGCCGATGGTGACGACTCGCTTGTCTTCCTCATAAGGCAAGACGGCACTTCGTCAGTGTCTCAGCGAGGGCGCGATGTGTCACTCAGAAAGGGAGACGGTGTCGGGTTTCTTGGCGCTGAACCGGCCAGCGCGGCGGTTTCCGAAGTCGAGTGCCTCAGTCTCGTCACTTCGCGCACTGCACTCGCTTTTTTGATCGGAAATGACGTAGCAGGCAAGGCAATGCGGGTTATTCCAAGCCATTGCGAGGCGATGCGGCTTCTTACGAACTACGCTGGAATTTTACGACAAGGCTCTGCTCCAACGACGCCTGAGCTGCGTCATCTGGTGTCGATACACATACATGACTTGATCGCGATGGTACTGGGCGCCACACGCGATGGTTTGGCACTCGCGGCGGGCCGCGGACTGCGCGCGGCCCGGCTGCGGGCTATCAAGGCCGATATACTGGCAAATCTTTGCGATTCGGACTTGACGGTGAACGCCGTCGCACTGCGCCAACGTGTCACTCCACGCTACGTGCAGATCCTCTTTCAGGCAGAGGGGGTGACCTTTTCGGAATTTGTTCCCGGCCAACGGCTAATGCGCGTGTACCATGGGCTCCGCGACCCCCGATTCAGGCGTACGAGCATCAGCGGCATTGCCTTCGCCGCGGGGTTTGGCGAGTTGTCCTATTTCAATCGCACCTTCCGTCACCGATTTGGCATGTCGCCATCGGACTTGCGGCGCGCCGACTTAGCACTACTGCCATAGCTCACCGTGCGATCAGGCAGCGAATGCTCCAAGCGACACGGGCTGACCGTCGCACTCACTCCGCGCAGATCCCCGTGTTGGCGTCCGATGTCTCATGAATGGCGAACGGCGGCTTTGGGATCTTCGAAATGCGGTTCGGCTGCCATCATATGAATGACCGGAATCGGCGCTACTCAGCCGTTCGCGCTGGGATTGGCGAAGGTCGGCGATCCACCCCCCCCAGCGGTCAGGTCACTGGCAATCCGGCGATCGGCCGCAGTCGACCCGACGCGGTCGTTCGTTGGCGATCCGACAAACGGCAGCTTTCCATCCATGGCGGTCATTCCGAAGCAGACCGGCCCTGCCGACCAGAACCGGGCGACTGTCGCTTCGGACCGCGATGAAATATGCTCCGGCAACCTGTCAAAAGCTCTGTGCCGACGCACCAGTCCCGGCCATCAGTCGAGGCACACTGCCGCTGGTGATGGCCGGGACAGGCCCCGCCATGACGGTGGAACAAGCCGCCCGGCACTACCTGCCGCGCACCTTGTACCACGGATGCGGCGCGCCCGGCGTATTCACCCGCAGCGTATACACAGATGTGCTGGCGGTCAGCAGCAGCGTGCGCAGATCGGCCCCGCCGAACGTGACGTTGGCGCAAACCTCCGGCATCTCGATGATGCCGATCTTCGATCCGTCCGGCGCGAACACCCACACGCCGCCCGTACCGGTGCAGAACACGCGGCCCGCCGCGTCCACCTTCATGCCATCCGGCACGCCGTTGGTGCCGTCCGCCGACATATCCGCGAATACCCGACGCCGTACCATGTTGCCGCTCGCATCCAACTCAACCGCATGGATGTACTGGCACCACCGCGTGTTCGCGATGTACAGCGTGCGTTCGTCGGGCGACAGCGCCAGCCCGTTGGGATATTCCACCGGCACCGTCAGGCTCACCGTTCCATCCGGCGCGATGCGGTACACCGCCGCGTCCAGCTCACGCTCCGCCATCGGCACGCGGTAGCCGGGATCGGTGAAATACAGCGAGCCGTTCGAATGGCAGATCACATCGTTCGGCCGGTTCAGCTTCTTGCCCTCAAACCGATCGCACAGCGTGGTGACCGTCCCGTCGGCTGCCAGCCGCGTGACCATCCGCCCATCGCCCTCGCACTGTATCAGCCGCCCTTGCAGATCGAACGTCGTGCCATTGCCGCCGATCGTCTTGCGGACCACCTCGGCCTTCTGCCCCAGCACCATGCGGTACAGCAGGTTCTGGCGAATATCGACGAAGTGGAAGAACCCGTCAGGGTGCCACAACGGCCCCTCGGTGAACACGAACCCCTCCGCCACCTTCTCGAGCTTCGTGGTTTCCAGAACGTCGGACAATCCTGCCATGGTTGCTTCCTCCCGCTTGTCGCGAGACGCTAGCACCGCCGCACGGGAACCGCGAAGGGCACGCCACCATGGAATTCATCGACCTCAGCCGCGAGTTGTTCCACCGCACGCAGACCCATCCGTCGCACCCGCCGGTGATCGTCACCGTCTGGGGCGATCACTCGGAGAAGAAGGTCGCCGGCAATACGGTGTTCACCTCGAAGGCGCTGTCGATCGCGCTGTCCGATCATGCCGGCACGCACGTCGACGCACCGGTGCATTTCGATCCGCGTCCCGGTGCGCTGTCGATCGACGAGGTGCCGCTGGAGAATTTTTTCACGTCAGCCATCTGCCTCGACCTGTCGCACGTGCCGTTGAAGCACGCGATCACCATCCCGGAGATGGCAGCGGCATTGGAAAAATCCGGCCAGGAGATCCGCCCCCGCGACACTGTTCTTCTCCATATGGCCACCAACGACCGTCTGCTCGGCAAGCCAGGCTACCTGCATGACTTTCCCGGCCTCGCACTGGAATCGGTGCACTGGCTTGCCGACCGCGGCATCCTGATGTTCGGCGTGGAGGCGATCAGTCCTGCACCGGAAGGCGAACCGAACTACCTCGCGCACATGGCCTGCGCCGAGCGCGGCATCACCCACATGGAATGCCTCGCCAACCTGGACAAACTGGTCGGCCGTGGCCGCTTCCGCTTCATCGGGTTCCCCTTGAGAATCCGCGGCGGCACCGCAAGCCCGATACGCGCGGTCGCGATGTTCGAGTAAGCCGCACCACTCGTCTGGGCGTCATGGCCGGGCCTCGTCCCGGCCATCACCACTGGCAGGGTGCCGCAACCGATGGCCGAGACACTCCGGTCATGATGATCAAACACACAATCTGGAGACGAATTTAACAACCATACAGCCAAGCGTAAGGTTGCCTGAACCAGACTGGCACAACGACAAGGAAATGTGCGTGGGCATCAGAGCCCCGCCAGCAGGGAAGGAGAACGGCCGTGGGAAACATGAGCCGGCGTTCAGTGTTGGGGACCTCGCTGGGTTTGGCGGCAGCCGGAGCTCTTGGACGGCCATATATCGCCAATGCTCAGGCGAAAACCGCCACCGTCTGGATGAACCAGGGCTTTCTTCCTCAGGAGGACGCCGCATTCAAAAAGCTGGCGGCGGACTACATGAAGACCAGCGGCAACAAGCTCGACTACAGCATCATGCCGTTCATGGCGCAGAATCAAAAGGCGATATCCGCGCTGACCAGCGGCGATGTGCCGGACCTCATTTTCATGGACGCGCCGGCGACGATCCTTCCGCAGAACGCCTGGGACGACAAGATAGTTGACGTCAGCGACGTGGTGTCTGCCTACGAGCCGCAGCTCACGGATACCGCGAAGCTGTGCTCCACCTTCTTCAACAAAGTGACGAAAAAGCGCAGTTACTACCTCTGTCCGATAAAGCAGGGATGCATCCCGTTCCATATCTGGGGGAGTTTGGTCGAACAGTCCGGCCACAAGATGTCGGACGCCCCGAAGACCTGGGATGCCTTCTGGGATTTCTTCAAACCGATGCAGGCGGCACTGCGTGACAAGGGAATGCGGAAGATCTACGCACTGGGCTTGCAGATCACCACCGTCGGGCCGAACGACGGCAATGGCCTGTTCCAGGCCTTCCTGATCGCCAATGGCGGCCAGGGTATCGTGACACCGGACGGCAAGCTGCACACCGATGATCCGCAGATTCGCGAGGCAGCGATAAAGTCGTGCACCTGGATGACAACCGCTTACAAGGGCGGCTACGTGCCGCCCGAGGCCCTGAGCTGGAACGACGCCGACGACAACAACGGATTCCACGAGAAGATATTCGTGATGGACTTCGACGGCACGCTCTCGACCGAGCTCGCGATGATCGACGACAAGCAGGCCTTCTATCATGATATCGTGACGATGGGGCTGCCGAACGGCAATGACGGCAAGCCGATCCCCGCCCAGGTCAACGCCGGCGGAGGGTTCGTCCCGAAGGGAGCAAAAAACGTCGAGGTTGCCAAGGACTTCATGAAGTACTGGATGCAGCCAAAGGTGATGAACGAGAACCTGAAGGGTGGCCTTGGTCGGTGGGTGCCAGCCAATTCTCAAATCGTGAAGGATGACCCGTGGTGGCTCAAGAACACGGAACCGTGTCTGGCGCCCTACGTACACGAAGCCGTGCTGGGCCCGACCATTCCGGTCTACGAAGGATATTCGCCTGCCTGGGGTCAGCTCAGTGCTGAGCAACTGTGGGGACAGGCCCATGCCAATGTGATCAAGAATGGCATGACGCCGAGCGCGGCGATCGACAAGGCGTTCAAGCGGGCCGAACAGATATTCGCGCGGTACACGATCGGGTAGGCTTGGCGAATCAATATTAACCGCGTAACCGGCAGACGTCCCTGAAGCGTCTCGCCCAGAATTGTCATTGCGAGGAGCGCAGCGACGAAGCAATCTCCCGCCTGTGAGCCCGGCTCACACGGGCGGGCGATCGCTTGGCCGCAGCTCTCTACCCGCTCTGCCCCTGACCAGCCACCCGTCGCAATCGCGGCTTCGGCTGCGGCGTCGTGGTATCCAGCACAGCGTGCAGCGTGGCCACCGTCTCTGGCGACAACCGATGGATGCTCTGCGCCAGCCGGTTTGCCAGCGCCGTCTGCTCCGGCGTCAACCCCGCCGTGTTCACCGTCACCCGCGGATGCGACAGCCGTGCGAGCCGCGCCATCTCCTCCGCATCGTCCCAGATCAGCCCGAAGAACTCGTTGACCTGGTGCACCAGCCCGGCACTCGGCGCGCCGCGGCGACCGTGCTCCAGCGCCGACAGATACGCCGCCGAGACCTGCAGTTCCCCCGCCAGACGTTGCAGGGTAACACCCCGCTCCGCCCGCAGCGCGCGCAGCCGGGCCCCGAACGGCGTCATGCACATTCGCGGGCACAAGCCCGCTCGTCATTCGTCATGGCCGGACTTGATCCGGCCATCATCGCACCCGCCGCAACAGCAGTCGTACCGAACCGGGGTTGCCGGCATGCGGATGCGCGGCGGCCAATACCAGGGGCCGGATGTCCGGCAGGTTCAGCCACAACGGCAGTTCGCGCCGCAACACGCCTTCGCCCGCGCTGCCCCGCCCGGTCACCACCTCGACGCAGCGCAACCGGTCCGCGTGCGCCGTGCGCAAGAACGCCATCAGTGCGTGGAACGCCCGCTGCGCCGTCTGGCCGTGCAGATCGAGCAGCCGCGCGGCCGGCAGTTTCCCGGTGCGAAAGCGCTGCCAGGTCGCGCTATCGACGCCCCCCGGATGGTCGCCTACCGCCAGGGGCTGCGCCAGCCCGCGGCTGACACGTGCAGTGGCGATCTGCCGCGGCCGAGGCGGCAGAACGGCGGGCGGCTCCGGTATTGCCGGTTGCGCCGGCTGGCTGCGGCCGGGCAGGGGACTGATGCGGCTGGCGTAGCTCGCCCAGATGGCGCGATCTGCATCGGTCAGGCGGCTGCGGCGCGGTCGGTCCATGGCGCGAGACAGAGCAACAACGCGCTGGCCAAGGCAAGCAATGCGAGTGCGGTATAGGCGACGCCGTAACCGCCCAGCAGTGTCACGACCAGCCCGAAGCTCGATGGGATCAGCAGCACGCCGGCGAACATGATCGCGGTGCCGAGCCCGGTCGCCTCGGTCCGTCGCGCGCCGCCGAGATGGGCGAATTCGGCATAGGCGATGCCGGTGTACCCGCCGGCGGTGCATCCCGCGAGCATCACCACCGCCAGCACTGCCCAGATCGGCCAGCCAGGTCCGAATCGCGCCGCGGCAAGGCCCGCCGACGCCATGCCGAAACCATGCAGCATCAATGCCTGGCCGGGTGTGATAAAGCGGTCGGCGATCCAGCCCCAGATCGGCCGACTGATCGCACCGGCGACCTGATATGTCGCCAACGCCTGCCCGGCATGGATCAGGTCGAACCCGGCCACCGTAGTCAGTTGCATGGTCATGAACGCGACGAAGGTGATCTGCATGCCGGAATAGACGAAGCTGGCGATCGACAGGCGCCGTATCGGCGCATTTCGGAGCAGCGCGAACGGCTGCAGCAAGGTGCGGCCGAACAAGCGCCGACGTGGCTCGACATCGGCGTCCCACTGCCGGCGCGGGATCTGCAACAGCAGGGTCAGCGCGATGATCGGCGGCACCTCGGACAGCAGGGCTGCGCGCCAGCCAATGTGCAGCACGAGCGGTGGCAGCAGCAGGCTGCCCAGTACGCCGCCGAGCGGGACGCCGATTTGCCGCAGCGACATCACCATGTTGAACACGCGGGGCGGCGTGTGCGGTACCAGCAGGTGGGTGCTGGCAGGCGCGGCCGCGCCATAGCCGAGACCCAGCACGATCGCGCCTACGGCAAGCAACGCGACACTGCCTCCGGCGGCGATCAGCAGCATCGCGGCGGCCGCCACCAGCAAGGCCTGCATGGCGCGCACCCCGCCATAACGGCGGATGAAGCCAGGTGACAGCAGAGCGGAGATGATGCCGGTGCCGTACGCCACCGAGACGAATACGCCGACCAGCTCACCTGGAACGTCGAGTGCGGCGGCAACCGCGGGCGCGATGGCAGGCAGCGAGAACAGTGCCATGGTCGCCAGGGTCTGCGCGGCGAGGGTGGCGATCAGCGGCCAGAATGGCATGCGGCCGGCCCGTCGTCCGGCCTGATGATCGGAGCACGTCACACGTCGTCGACCAGCACCACGTGCAGCCGGCGCGGCCCGTGCGCGCCGAGTTCCAGCGCCTGTTCGATGTCAGCCGACCGCGACGGGCCAGTGACCAGCATGACGTTGCGCGGCATGTCGGAAAATTCCGCGCGCAACAGGTCCCAGGCTTCTTCGTATGCCCCAACCAGACGCGAGGCGCGCAGCAGCACGATCTCGGTATCCGCCAGCAGGTTCAGTGTGGTCGGGCGCTGCGGTGCCGAGGGCAGCATCAGCGTGCCGGTCTCCGCGATGGCGGCGAAGGCATGCTGCAGACTAACGGTATCGGTGGCCTCGGCGCGGCCTTCGCGCAGTCGCAGCAGAGGACGCTTATGCCACGGGATCGATTGCAGTTCCGAGTGTGGCGCCATTACCAGATCGGTCGGCAGGTTCTGCGCGGCAAGGTAGGCGGCGATCGCCTCCGGCACCGCGTCGAGGTCAGGCACGCGCGCGACCGAGCCGAATTCCTTCTGCACATTGGCAACGAACAGCGCAATCTGTTCCGGATGCGGCAGCCGGCTGCGCGCTGGGATGAGGTGGCGCGGATGCTGGGCGAGACGACCGCGCAGCATGGCGGCCTGATCGTCGGGCAAGGCGCCGCGGCGCAGGCCGCGCCGGATTGCCGCCAGCATCGTCTGCCTGCTCATCGCATGCGGCCGCTGCGTTGCTCTCGTGCGTAACGGGCGAAGAACGTGTCGCCCTCCGGCGCCGGCAGATCGCGTCCACCGGTCCAGCCGCCGGCGAACGGCAGCGTGCGGAAACGGCCACGCCTGCGGCCCATCAGTCCGAGCGCCAATGCCGCGGCACGCGTGGCCAGGCGGTACAGCGCGGGGCGTCGGGCGAAGTAGGCCCATAGCGCGAGGTTGGTGCGCACCGCGTGCGGCGTGAGATGGCGTTCGAATTCGCGCTCGCGCCAGTGGCGCATCAGCTTGGGCAGCGGGATCTTCACCGGGCAGACGCTCTCGCACTTGCCGCAGAACGTCGAGGCATTCGGCAGATGGCCGGCCTGTTCCACGCCGATCAGCGATGGCGTCAGGACCGCGCCCATCGGGCCGGGATACACCCAGCCATACGCGTGGCCGCCCACCGCGCCATATACCGGACAGTGGTTCATGCAGGCGGCGCAACGAATGCAGCGCAGCATCTCCTGGAACTCGGAGCCCAGCATCGCCGAGCGACCGTTGTCCACCAGCACGACGTGGTATTCGTCCGGCCCGTCCAGATCGCCCGCCCGCCGCGCGCCGGTGGAGAACGTGGTGTAGACGGAGAAATCCTGTCCCGTCGCGGACCGCGCGAGCACGCGCAGCAGGGATGTGCAGTCCTCGATCGTCGGCACCATCTTCTCGATGCTGGCCAGCACGATGTGCACGCGCGGCAGCGTCTGCGTGAGATCGCCGTTGCCCTCATTGGTGACGATGACGCTGCTGCCGGTTTCGGCGATCAGGAAGTTGGCGCCGGTGATGCCGACATCGGCGGCCAGGAATTTTTGCCGCAGCTTGGTGCGCGCCTCGGTCAGGATATCGCGCCGTTCGTGGAACACGCGATCCGCCGGCAGATCGGTGTGGGATTTGCGGAAACTCGCCTCCCAGTCTTCCTTGTTGAGGTGGAAGGCGGGCGCGATGATGTGGCTCGGCAGTTCGTGGCGAAGCTGGATGATGTATTCGCCGAGGTCGGTCTCGACCGGCGTGATGCCGTTGCGCTCCAGGTGGTCGTTGATGCCCAGCTCCTCGCTGATCATCGACTTGCCCTTGGTGACGGTGCGCGCATTGGCGGCTCGGCAGATCTCCAGCACCGCGGCGCGCGCTTCATCGGCGGTGGCGCACCAGTGCACCTTGCCGCCGGTGGCGATCACCTTCGCCTCCCAGGCTTCCAGATAGAAGTCCAGATTTGCCAGCGTATGGTTCTTGATGTCGCGCGCGATGTCGCGGAGCTGTTCGAACTCCGGCAGTGCGGCGACGGCGGCGGTGCGGCGCGCGATGAAGCTGGGCCCGCTGCGGGCCAGCGCCTTCTGCAGCCCCGCGTCCGCGATGGCGCGGTGGGCGTTCTCCTTGAAGGCGGGCGAGGTGGCGATGTGCATGTCAGCCTGCAGGAAGTGGGGTAATCGAAAACGTGGTCAACCGGCATCTCCCCATCAGTCTGACAGCCGGCCATACGTGCATGCCGGACGGCGAGCCGCACGACAAGGTTGCCGTCTTAGCGATACTGCGCGATCTATCAATGGGCCGCGGCAAGGCGCGGGGTCTGGCCCGCCCGCAACAGGGAGCATGCGATGGAGCTGAACGCGGACTTCTCGCAGCGTGCCGCGGTTCATGCGGCGCGATTGGAGTGGGTGACTTCGCCCATCGCCGGGGTTGATCGCCGCATGCTCGACCGCATCGGCGAGGAAGTGGCGCGCGCCACGTCGATCGTACGCTACGCGCCGGCGTCGCATTTCTCGGCGCACACCCATGGTGGTGGGGAAGAGTTCTTGATCATGGCAGGCACTTTCCAGGACGAGTACCGGTGATTACCCGCCGGGTTCCTACGTCCGCAATCCACCAACCTCCTCGCACACGCCGGGATCGGCGTCGGGCTGCACGCTTTTCGTGAAGCTCTGGCAGTTTGACCCCGACGATCGCACCCATGTGCGGATCGACACCGGCAACATGTCCTTCCTGCCCGACCCGGCTCGTCCCGGCGTCGCGTTGAAGCCGCTGTTCGATGACGGCCGCGAGAATGTGCGCCTCGAACAATGGCAACCCGACGCGCGCATCGACCTTCCGGTGACCGGCGGGATCGAGCTGCTGGTCCTGGATGGCGGGTTCAGCGAGGGTGGCGAGAGCTTCTCGCCGCAATCCTGGCTGCGGCTGCCGTGCGGCGCCAGGCTGCGCGCCACCGCCGGTCCCACCGGCTGCCGGCTATGGGTGAAAACGGGTCATCTCGCACACAGCACGACGGCCTCCACGACTGCTTAAATCCCCATACGATCGCCCGCAACACACGAAAGGTCAGGTGAATGGCCAGGACGCAGCTTTCGTCGCTCCCGCGCGGCAACGAGTACAGCATCCCGAAGTCGATGAAGGCCTGGGTACTTGGCGGGCCCGAGGAACTCGCTCTGGTGGAAAAGCCGGTGCCCGAACCTGGTCCGGCCGAAGTACTGGTGCGGATCGATGCGGTGGCCATTTGCGCGACCGACCTCGAAATCATCAAACACGGGTTGCCGGCCTCAATCGAGGGCGAACTGCCCTTCAACAAAGGCTACACGCCCGGCCACGAGTACATGGGCACAGTAGTGAAACTCGGCCCCACCGTCGATGAATTCCAGCTCGGCGATCGCATCGCAGTCGAGATCCATGCCGGATGCGGACGCTGCCAGCGCTGCCGCGAAGGCATGTATACCTCCTGCCTGAACTATGGCTTCCACAGCAAGGGACATCGCGCCAACGGGTTCAGCACCGATGGCGGCTTCGCGGAATACGCGGTGAACCACGTCAACACCATGGTTCATGTGCCGGATGACATGCCGGACGAAGAGGCAACGCTGATCGTTACCGCCGGCACGGCCATGTATGGGCTGGATGTGCTGGGCGGCATCATCGCCGGCGAGGGCGTTGTGGTGATCGGCCCCGGCCCGATCGGCCTGATGGGCGTCGGCGTTGCCAAGGCACTGGGCGCACAGCCGGTCATCCTGACCGGCACACGTGACCAAAGGCTGGAGATGGGGAAACGTCTCGGCGCCGATGCGGTCATCAACGTGAACCATGAGGATGCCGTGACGGCGGTTCAGCGCATCACCGGCGGCAAGGGCGTGCAATACGTCCTTGAATGTTCCGGTGCGCCCAGTGCGCTGAACGAGGCGGCGCGCATGGTGAACCGCGGCGGCCGCATCTGCCTCGCGGCATTTCCGCACGAGCCGGTGTCGGTCGATCTCGCCTATATCGTGCGCAACAACATCTACGTGTTAGGGATTCGCGGCGAGGGCAAGAGCGCAACCCATCGCGCCGCCGCCCTGATGACACAGCGGCGGTTCGACGCGAAGCTGATCCACACTCATACGTTTCCGCTCGGCGAACTGCCGACCGCGCTGCACTACGCGCGCGACCGCGTCGAGGATGCGATCAAGGTAGTGGTGAAGACGCGCAGCGACTGAGTGGAACCAGCGTCGGGGCGATCCCGCTCGCCGCCTTCACGCCGGGGAAGTCGCGCATAACCGGTGCCGCGCCTACTCCATTGCGCGTGTCGACAACGTGCCGTCCGCATGTTGGACGATCGCCGCCACGCGCGCCTCGGCCTCGGCCAGCTTTGCCTCGCAGTGCCGGCGTAATGCCGCGCCGCGTTCATAGGCGGTGATGGCATCTTCCAGCTTCTGCTGGCCGCTCTCCAGGCCGCGCACGATCTGTTCCAGTTCCGCCAGCGCGTCCTCGAACGACAGGGCGCTGACATCGGCGGCCTTGGCTGCTTGCTTGTCCGACATCCTGCGAAACTCCTAGGCTTGCATCAGGCCGCGCACATGGGTCGCGGCCGAGGCTGCCAGCGCGACCAGATCGTAGCCGCCCTCCAGCGTCGAGACGATGCGGCCGCCGCAATGTGCCGCGGCGATGCGCAGCAGTTCCTGGGTGATCCAGGCATAGTCCGCGGTCTCCAGCCGAAGCTGCGCCAGCGGGTCCGCCTTGTGCGCATCGAAGCCGGCCGAGACGATCAGCAGGCCCGGGGCGAAGCGATCGAGTTCCGGCAGGATGGTGTTCGACCAGGCCGCGCGGAACGCCGCGCTATCCGAGCCGGGGCGCAGCGGTGCGTTGACGATGTTGTTGGCGGTGCCGCGTTCCCACGCCTCGCCGGTGCCGGGATAGCAGGGCGACTGGTGGGACGAGGCGTAGAACAGGTCCTGGTCGGTGGCGAACATCGCCTGGGTGCCATTGCCGTGGTGCACGTCGAAGTCCACCACCGCGACGCGCTGTACGCCCCATCGCGCACGCGCATGCATCGCCGCCACCGCGGCATTGTTGAACAGGCAGAAGCCCATCGGGCGCGCGGGCTCGGCGTGATGGCCGGGCGGGCGCACCGCGGCGAAGGCGGCGCGCGCCCAGCCCTCCATCACCGCATCCACCGCCGCGACCGCGGCGCCCGCGGCACGCTGCGCGGCTTCGGCGCTGCCGGCGCTCATCGCCGTGTCGGCGTCGAGCTGCACCGGTTCGCCTTCGGGCGGGCGGATCGACAGGATTGCCTCGACGTAGTTCGCCGGATGGACGCGGGTGAGCTGTTCCGTTGTGGCGCGAGGCGCGGCTTCGCGCAGCAGGTCGGCGAACTCCTCGGTTTCCAGCGCGGCCAGCACGGCGCGCAGGCGATCCGGGCATTCCGGGTGGAATTCGCCGTTGTCGTGCAACAGGCAGGCGGGATGCGTGATCAGCGCCGTGGGCATGTCAGGCGTCCTTTGCGTCAGGTTCGGCGCGGCGGCGGATGACGAAGCTGAACACGCCGTTTTCCTCCGACCACGCCAGCAGCGAGTGGCCGGTCTCGCGACAGAACGCCTGGAAGTCGGCGACCGAGGCGCGGTCGGTCGCGAGTACGCGCAGCCGCTCGCCCGGCGCCATGGAGCGCAGCGCACGGTTGGCGCGCAGCACCGGGATCGGGCAGTTGGTGCCCTTCATGTCGAGGACGGATTCGCTCATCGGCTGCATCCTGCGGCGGGGCCGGGAGCGGGGCAAGCGGGCGTGAAATCGTGCTGCACAACGATAGGTTGGTGGCTCATCCAAGCGTCTCGGGTCACAGATACAGCGCATCGCCGGCCGGGCCTCCGGGGTCGAAACCGAGATAGATGCCCCTGTGATCTCCTCCCATGCCCCCCCATTCTGCTTGCCGAAGAGCAAACATCGCGCTCCGCCGAGTGACGATGCTGCAATCAGGCTCGACCTCTAGTGCCTGGGGCGGTGTTGCGCGCCGGGCTGTCCGCTGCGACTGCCGGCGACAGAGACCGTCGCTTGAGGGAGGTGTCCCATGGCGCCCACTGTCGGCCGCCATGACTGGGACGCGGGCCTCCTCGGTGGGATCGGCACCGTCACCGAATATTTGCCGCTCGCGCGTCAGGGGGGGGGGGAACGAAACGCGTCTCCCCGCCGTGCCCAGCTTTTTGTACCGCCCACTGCGGGCCACCGAGGAACGGATTTGCATCAGTCGGGAATAAAGCTGCCGGGGCCAAGGTAATTTGCGAGGCGACCTTTTGTCGTCGCGCAAACCGAAAGGAGGAACCAGATGCGAATCCGAGTAATTCTGGCACTGTTGGGCCTGCTGGCCGTCGCGATACCGCTGACCGTAAGCGTCGCCGATGCATCACAGGGGATGGGATCGGGCGCCGGTAGGGATGAACCCTGGTAACAAGCCCTAATTACTCGACCAGCCATGGTGTCACGAAGCGCGCCAGGTAACCCCTGGCGCGCCGAGCTGCCAAGGCCTTTCGTTGGAGGCAGAAAGCTGACCGCGTCCGTGGCCGACGTACTTATGGCCAAGCAGGGACGCAATATCATATGCGCAAATCGAAGCCGCTTGAGTGGCTCCAAACCGTATTCTTCGTGAGTGCAGCCGGCACAGCATGTGCTGCAACCGTCCAACCTTCCGTTGCCGTAGCGCCGTCGACGCTATTCGGTATACTGGATGAACTCAGTTCGAATGTGTTTGGCACAATCGATCCGACCACCGGGGCCTTCACGCAGTTGGGCAGCGCCCGTTTCCCGGCAGGCTACCACGCCCCAGTACGATCCTCTGGAGATCCTACTGAAAGCCCAGGGCCCCCGCCACTTTGCGCGTTACTGGAGGGTGTAATTTCGGTCTAAATCAAAGCCCGTATCAACCGAGCAAGCGGGCAACGCAATCCACAAATCGGGTAGCCGTCGTGATGGCAGCCATGGCGGTCACGACAGAAATGTTGGCCTCTGTACCCGTGCCGTAGTCGGCAAGAGATTTCAATTCGTAGGCGCGGCCGAGAAACTCCGCCAATGTCCGGTCGATGTGCGGTTCGTCCATCGCAAGCCGTGCGAATTGTGCACGCAGACCGCGATGGGTCCTGGCGATCTTGCCAGTGCGCTCATAGAGCAGCGCTTCCGCTGGATGAAAGGCCGCCAGGTACGCCTCACGTCCGGCAATGCGTGGCACAATCGGTTGATAAAGCGTGGCATCGGCGAGGCACTGGCGCGCCCTATCCAGGAAGCGCGCAGCCTCCGGCGTCACAGTTCGCGGCCGTCGGTGCGGATCTCGTGCATCAGCGGCGACCGCTCGCAATAGGCACCGGCACGAAACGGCTTGGCTGGAACGACCGCACCGGTCTCATTGAGGATATCCGTGGTGATATGCGCGAGGTTGCCGAGCTCGTCCCATAGCTCGCCAGTGTCCTTGATGAAGACTGCGACATCATGGTCGGAATCAGGCAGCGCGTCGCCGCGGGCACGCGAGCCAAACAGCACGACGCGGTCAATTCGGGTACCGTAGGTTTCCCTCAATGCTCGCTGGAAGCGAGCGAGAACCGGGTCATCGGTTGGCACGACAGGCATTGCGGTGCACTTATAACACACGAAGAGGGAAAGGGCCCGCCAACTCCAACCCCTGCTTTCCAATGGGCGGCTTCTCGAACAAATGGCAGCGCTCGTCCTCTCGAGTTTGCTGGCAATTGCTGTCTCGCTCCGAATGGTTGCATGACAGTGGGCCGCCGAGATCCTGAATGGCGCTCTGGCCCAATCAGCAAGGTGGATCTGGCGCATGCTCTGCCTCCCCTGATGGAGTCGCGGTCCGGGCAGGAATCCCCCGTTCGCTCGCTGTCCCGGTTCCGGCTGCCCGGTTGCCCGCCTGCGTGAATGATCGGCCCGATGCACGCGTAGCCCGCAATCCAAGGATGTCCGGCCGCGCCTACCATTACCCTCTCATTAGCCACTCTGTGCGCAGCCTCCTGAATGCGCGTGCCAATCCCACTCTCTGAACAGCCAACTGGCTACCTGCTTCTCCGGGCGGCAGAATTACGCGCCATGGCAAAGACCGCGCGCACCCATGACGTGGCCGCTTCGCTGGTCCGGATCGCTGTGCGCTTCGAGGCGCTGGACGAAGCGCGCATCATCCCGCCAGACAACTAGATCAGGCGCGGGTCGGCGACAGTCGCAGCTTCAATGCCGGGAGGCTTCCTTCGATGCACGCGAGGTCCTGTCGCAAGGCCATGCGCTCCGTCGGCCTGAGCGACCCAGCCGCCGCCATCTCGAGCGCCTGCTCCAACAGAGCGATGTCGTGCTGCAGATCGGGGCCATGGTCCGGCACGTTGGCATTCCCCTTTGTTTGCAAGGGGGCGCGCGCGCAAAACCGACCGCGTTTCACGAGTTCGAGAAAGCCGCCGCCCGCCCTGGCTGGATTGGGTCATCAGTCATTACGGCCGTTGGGCCGGACGGGCGCGGCGACGGTCAGATTACAGGCTGATTTCTTCCGGAGAATTAACGCACGACGCCGCGCTCGCGGAACGCAGCAATCTCGGCCGCCGAGTACCCGTGAGCCGCAAGGATCTCGTCGTTGTGCTGGCCGAACGTCGGCGACGCGGTCGGTGCCGGCCAAGGCGTGTCCGAGAACTTGACCGGCTTCGTCATTGTTCGATACCGCCAGGCCACCGGATGATCGAGGGTCGTCACCAACTCCTCGGCGAGAACCTGCGGATGGTCAAACATATCTTCGATCGGCCGTACCGCTGCGCACGGCACCTGCTCGCCGAAAATCGCCTCCCACTCGAGCGCGGTGCGCGCGGCGAGAGCGGCTCGCACTTCCGGCACCAATTCGGCAGCATGTTCGGCGCGACTGCGCATCGTCGCGCAGCGCGGGTCACTCGCCAGCTCCGGGCGTCCGATCAGCTCGCACAATGCCGCGAAGAAATGGTTGGAGTGCACCGAGATATACAAGCCGCCGCGCTTTGTCGGATGGATTCCGGTAAGCCCACCGGTACCTGAATCGCGTGTGACATCGCGGCCCTCGCTTTCGGCCCACACAAAGCGGCCAGCCTGGATCGTCAACGCGCTGCGCAACAGCGAGAGGCTGAGACATTGTCCGCGGCTGCTTCAACCAGTTGTTCCTGCGGGACGAGTTTCACGCAAGCGGGTTGGCCGGGCTGCTCGGCAAGGTGGTCGGCATGCAAACCCGGCGCTCCTTCCTGGCGCGTTCGGCGGCAGCCACATCGGCGTTGGCGCGTTCGGCGGTAGCCGCATCGGCGTTGACGGTCGGCGCGGCCGCGCCGGCGTTCGGAGCGGAGAGCGGAGCCGACCTGATATTCCGCGGCGGAACGATCCGCCCGTTGGCGGGGGCGCCGGTTGCCTCGGCGCTCACGGTGAAGGACGCGACCGAGTGCTACGGCCGCTTCATCAGATGATCACCAGTGCGCACCATTGTCCAAAGTTCATGTCCGACGGCCGACACGACCGGTCGCGCATTGAGCCGTCTCGACGCCGATACGGCGAACTTTCCACCTCACTTTCTGCTCCGAGTACCCGTCGAAGCGCCACACGCCGCCCCGCAGTGCGCGCTCTCATTCGCCACTCTCCAGGAATATTTTCCTTGACTCCATTCCTCCTTCCATGTTCTAAGTTTGTTCATGCCTGCTCCACCACCCGCCGCCGTCCAACCCAACCACCCCGACCCCCATCAGGATCGGCCGTCCCCGACCGCCAACTCACCCAAAAACACCGCCCGCCTCCTCGTCCTCGTCCGCGCGCTGATCGATTACGGCAGACACCTCGCCGCCACGCTGCAAAAGCGCACCGCGGACACCAGCCGCGCCGACGTCACGCGCAACTTCTGCACCAACGACATCGCCAAGATCCTCGCCTGCATCACCCGCGGCCTGCTGCGCGCCGCCGCACTCGAAACCAGGCTGGCCACCCGCCCCGCGCACGAACCAGCCACGCCGGACGCCCTGACCGCCCCATCCCGCCGCGCACCCCGCGCCGCCCCATCCGTGGACCCCAGCGACACTCCAGCCGACCCACGTCTCGCTCATCTGCCGACGCCCGCCGACATCGCGGCCCAGGTCCGCCGCCGCCCGATCGGCGCCGTCATCGCCGATATCTGTCGCGACCTCGGGATCATGCCGAGCAGCCCGCTGTGGCGGGAAATCTCCCTGCTCATCATCGCCAACGGCGGCAACCTCGCCACCCTCTACAGGGACATCAACGGGCGCGCCTTCATGTGGCAGAGCAGCCTGCACGCCGCTGAGCATCCTGGATGCCCGGCACTGATACTGCCAGTCGCGTTGAGGCCCTCCACCGGCCCGCCCTGACCCCACCCATCCAACCACCGGGTCATCACCCACGGGGCCAGCAATGGCTGGTCCCGCCATCGTGATTCCACCGCGCGCACCGCGTCGACACCCCTCACCGCGCCGCTCACCCGATTGCCCCGTGCAGCGCACCTGGTGCGTCAGTCCGCCGCCCCCCGGTTGTGTGTCACTGCCTGAACCGCCGCCAGGAGCATCAGCGCCACAGCCAAAGCCAGAGACGCGACGAGGTGGTGGAGTCGAAATGCCATGACGCGGCCTCCTGGGCTGCCTGTTGAGCTCGGCGCAACGCTGCCAACCGCGCACCACGTCCGCTGGGCGATGGCATGTCCGGTCGCTCGCGAGCCGGCAACGGCGCGAGAACCCGTCAGCAGCACTCGATCCGATCACGGACGAGGCGCGGCGGCCCGACGCAGGCGGTCATTGATCGCCAGACCGAGTCCCTGTTGCGGAATCGGCATGACCGCGATCCGTGCCAGTCCCAGTGTGACGGCAGTTTCGTCCAACGCGCGCAGGCCGACGAACAGTCGGGCAGCGGCCTCCGTCAGATCACCGGCATCGCTCAGTCCGAATACCGCGCCGGCGCCAGGCAACGCAGCGCCAAACGCGAGGAGTGCCTCGTCACGTTGCACTGCCACCGCGTTGAGCCGCACCGGCAGTCTCGGGGCGTAGTGCGAAGCCAACATCCCAGGCGATCGCAGCGCGTCCGATGATGGCTGACCGATGCGACACACGGGACCGATCACTGCCTCGATCGCTTCAACTGTGGCGCCGCCGGGCCGCAACAGCGAAGGCTCGCTGCCGGAAAGATCCAGCACCGTGGATTCCACGCCGACCGAACACGGCCCACTGTCGAGCACAGCGGCGATGCGTCCAGCCAACTCGTCCAGCACATGCCGCGCGGTGGTTGGACTGACCTGGCCCGAACGATTGGCCGAAGGCGCGGCCACCGGCCGTCCAACGTTCCGCAACAGCGCACGCGCCACATCATGTGCCGGCACGCGCACCGCCATGGTGTCGAGCCCCGCACTGGCCAGCAGGCTCACCGTGCAGCCGTTTCGGCGCGGCAACACCAGCGTCAGTGGCCCCGGCCAGAATGCGGCAGCCAAGCCGATGCGCCTGTGCATTGGCCACCACTTCGGTCAAACGCTGCATCGGCATTGGGGTAGTGGCAGATCAGCGGATTGAACCGCGGCCGCTGCTTGGCGGCGAAGATCCCGGCCACCGCGCGGTCGTTGGTCGCATCCGCGCCAAGCCCGTAAACCGTTTCGGTGCCGAATGCCACCAGTTCGCCCGCACGCAGCAACGCAGCGGCGCGCGCGATGCCGGCGGGTTCGGCTTGCAACATGTTCGGTCATGTTCGATGCAGATACAAGCAGGCGCCGGGCATGGCAAAGCCCGAAGCGCGCTGCTACAGTCCGCTGTCGCCGTAACGTCGGCGTCTGTGCCCAGGGGAGTTATCCAATCATGCTCGATATCGCCTTCGCCAAGCCGGCCTTGCCGAAGTCCGGCGCGCTCGTGCTGCTGATGGGCGAAGGCGAGAACGGCCGTCCGGGGTGTGGCAGCAGGCCGACGAGGCGACCGGCGGCGCGATCGCGCGGGCGCTCGAGGCGGCCGAGTTCAAGGGCGCGAAAGGCAAGACCTGCACCATCCTGGCGCCCGGCGCGGGCTTGTCGCGCGTGGTCGCGGTGGGTCTCGGCAAGCCCGCCGAATTGACGCCGCGCGTGCTGAACGAGGCCGGCGGCCATGCGGCCGGCGGCGCTGTCGCGCGAACCGACCGCCACGGTGGCTACCGGCACGCTGCAGCCGGCACAGGCGGCGGAAGTGGCGCTGGGTGCGGTGCTGCGCGCGTATCGCTTCGACCGCTACCGCACCAAGGAGAAGCCGGAGGACAAGCCGAAGCTGGCCAAGCTGACGCTGCTCACCGGCGATCCGCCGCGCGCCAAAGCGGCGTGGGAGCCGCTGCTGGGCGTCGCCAAGGGCGTGTTCCTCACGCGCGACCTGGTCAGCGAGCCGCCCAACGTGCTGAACCCGGCGGAGATGGCGGATCGCTGCAAGAAGCTGACCGAACTGGGTCTGAAGGTCGAGGTGCTGGGCCCGAGGGAGATGACGCGGCTGGGTTTCGGCGCACTGCTCGGCGTCGCGCAAGGCAGCGTCAATGAGCCGCGCATGGTGGTGATGCAGTGGAACGGTGCCTCGGGCAACGGACGCAAGAGCAAGGGCAAGCCGGTCGCGTTCATCGGCAAGGGCGTCACCTTCGACACCGGCGGCATCAGCATCAAGCCGGCCGGCGGCATGGAGGACATGAAGTGGGACATGGCCGGCGCCGGCACCGTCGATCGGCCTGATGGCGGCACTGGCCGGACGCAAGGCGAAGGTCGATGCGGTCGGGCTGGTCGGGCTGGTGGAGAACATGCCGTCCGGCACCGCGCAGCGTCCGGGCGACGTGGTGAAGAGCTACTCCGGCCAGACGATCGAGGTGATCAATACCGACGCCGAGGGCCGGCTCGTGCTGGCCGATGTGCTTTGGTACTGCCAGGAGAAATTCGATCCGCGCTTCATGGTCGATCTGGCGACGCTGACCGGTGCGATGATCGTGGCGCTCGGCCACGAGTATGCCGGGATGTTCAGCAACGACGATGCACTGGCGCAGAAACTGACGGCGGCGGGACAGGTCACCGACGAGAAGCTGTGGCGCTTCCCGCTGGATGAGGCATACGACAAGCTGATCAAGTCCGACATCGCCGACATGAAGAACATCGGCGGCCGGCCGGCCGGTTCGATCAGCGCGGCGCAATTCATCCAGCGCTTCGTCAACAACAAGCCGTGGGCGCATCTCGATATCGCCGGCATGGCCTGGAGCACGCAAGGATGCGCCGATGCGTGCCGAAGGGCGCCACGGCATTCGGCGTGCGGCTGCTCGATCGGCTGGTGGCGGAGCACTACGAGGGGTGATGCCCGCGACGGCATTGGTATGACCGATATCGGCTTCTATCACCTGACGCGCACCGGACCGGACCAGGCGCTGCCGCAATTGCTCGGCCGCACGCTGGCGGCCGGACAGCGTGCGGTCGTGCTGTGCTCGCAGTGCGGAACGCGTCGCTGCGCTGGACGAAGCGCTGTGGGAGTGCGCGGACCCCGACTGGCTGCCGCATGGCACCGCGGCCGATGGCGACGCCGATCTGCAGCCGATTGGCTGACAACGGAAGACGCAGCACCGAACGGCGCGCGCTTCCTGTTCCTGATCGATGGTGCGGCGAGCGCGCGGCTTGCTGAATTCGACCGCGTGTTCGATCTGTTCGATGGCAAGGACGAAGCGGCGGTGGTGGCGGCGCGCGAGCGCTGGAGCGGCGCGAAGGCTGCCGGACACACGCTCACCTACTGGCAGCAGGGTGCGCGCGGCTGGGAGAAGATGGCGTAAGCCGCCCGCCGAGTGGTTTCAGCACGCGGATACCGGGGGTTCCGGCAAGCATGTCCGCCTGCGTCGGATCCATCAGCGCGATCCCGCGGCGGCGCACGCTCTGGTCCAGTCCCACCGCCTCCATCCAGCCCAGGTCGGCATCGCGTGGCATTGCAGACTCGCAGCCGCGTTCGACCACAACGAGCCTGGCATCAATCGGCACGTCCGGTGTGTGGTCGAGGCCGCGGAACACGTTGCGGTGCCAGTTGCCCATCCGGCTCTGCCATTCACCGGTATTGGTCGGACCGGCGCTGGCGCGATAGGCATCGCTGGTGAATACTTCGGGCCCGTCCACCTCGTGCAATGCGACGAAAGGCGAGGCCGCGGCGTGAATGCACTCGAAGCGCTGACTGGCGTGGATGCCGGGGATCGACAGCAGGCGATGCTGATGCGCCACGTACCACGCATCCCATTCCGCTCGCCGGGCAGTATCCAGCAGAGCCATTTCAACCATGTAGATCATTCGCGCCGCCGCCTGGCTGTTGCCTATGCGAGAATAGTGCGCATGGCTGCTGATGCATAGCGACAGCACACGGTCGGGCGCATGCCGGCGACGACAGCACGCGGGATTATTATGACCGACCAGGCCGCCGTCAGGATGCGGATTCGAGCGCTTCCTCCGCCGCCAGCCATTCGGTCTCGGCGACGGCGGCCAGCTTGCGGATCGCGGCCAACCGGGCGTTGGCCGCGGCGATCTCCGCCTTGCGTGTCGGCACATACAGTCCCGGATCGGCCAGCTTCGCCTCGATCGTCAGGCGCTCCGCCGCCAGCCGAGCCAGCCGGGCCTCGGCATCGCGCGCCTGCTTGCGCAGCGGTGCCAACGCCGCGCGCGCATCGGCACGTTCGCGGCGTTCGTCGCGGCGCGTGCCGGCATCCTGCTTCACCGCGGGGCGCGCACGTTCCGCCAGCAGCGCGCGGTATTCGTCCAGGTCGCCGTCGAATGGTCGCACCGTAGCGTCCGCCACCAGCCACAACCGTTCCGCGATCAATTCCACCAGATGCGGATCGTGGGTGATCAGCAGCACCGCGCCCTCGAAATCCGCCAGCGCCTTCACCAGCGCCTCGCGCGCGTCGATGTCGAGGTGGTTGGTCGGCTCATCGAGGAACAGCAGTTGCGGCGCATCGCGTGTTGCCAGTGCCAGCAGCAGGCGCGCCTTTTCGCCGCCCGACAAATTGGCGACCGGCGTTTCCGCACGGTTGGCGTCCAGGCCGAAGCGGGCAAGCTGTGCGCGCACCTGCGGCGGGAGCGCACGCGGCAGTGCACGCGTCATGTGCGCGATCGGCGATTCATCGGCGATCAGTTCGTCGGTCTGGTGTTGCGCGAAATAGCCGACGCGCAGCTTCGGGCCGCGGCGGACTTCGCCGGACAGCGGCGCCAGACGCCCGGCCAGCAGTTTCGCCAGTGTGGACTTGCCGTTGCCGTTGGCGCCGAGCAGCGCGATGCGGTCGTCCATATCGATCGACAGCGAAACGTTGCGCAGCACTGCCGTGTCGTCATAGCCGACGGCAACGCGCTCCAGCGTCAGGATCGGCGGCGCGATCCGCGCGGGCGCCGGGAAGTCGAAGCGGGTCGGTGCGTCCTCGATCACGTTGTCGATCTGCGGCAGCCGCGCCAGTGCCTTGATGCGTGACTGCGCCTGCCGCGCCTTGCTCGCCTTGTAGCGGAAGCGGTCGATGAACGACTGGATGTGCGCGCGTTCCGCGGCGATGCGTTTGGCGGCGCTGGCCTGCTGCATGGCGCGCTCGGTTCGGATACGGACGAATTCGTCGAAGCCGCCGGGGGTCAGCGAGATCTTGCCGCGGTCGAGATGGGCGATGGCCTCCACCGCGCGATCCAGCAGGCCGCGATCGTGCGATACGAGCAACGCCGCGCCGGGGAAGCGGGCGAGCCAGCTTTCCAGCCAGAGGGCGGCTTCCAGGTCCAGGTGGTTGGTCGGTTCGTCGAGCAGCAGCAGGTCGGGGTTTGCGAACAGCGCGGTGGCCAGCGCCACGCGCATGCGCCAACCGCCGGAGAATTCCTCCACGGAGCGCGCCTGCGCGACTTCGTCGAAACCCAGGCCAGCGAGGATGGCTGCGGCGCGGGCCGGGGCCGAATCGGCGCCGATCGCGCGCAGGCGTTCGTGGATTTCGGCCAGGCGATGCGGGTCGGCGCTGTCGGCTTCGGCCAGCAGGGCCAGGCGTTCGGGGTCGCCTTGCAGCACCGTGTCCAGCAGGGAGGCCTCGCCGGAGGGAGCTTCCTGCGCCACGGTCGCCACCCGTGCCCGGGCGGCGAGGCGGATGTCGCCGGAGTCGAGCGGGACTTCGCGCATGATGGCACGCAGCAGTGTGGACTTGCCGGCGCCGTTGCGCCCGACCAGGCCGATGCGACGGCCGGGGTCCACGGTGAGGTCGGCGCCGTCCAGGATGGGGCGGCCGCCGAGGCGGATGGAGGCGGCGGTGATGACGAGGAGAGACATGGCGGCGGGTTGATCGGCCGGGTTGGGGGTGGGGGTCAAGTCATTGGTGGATGCTTGCCGCGGACGGCCGATACGCGATACGTCTCGAGGATGATCAAGACCTTCCGTGGGAAGGTGGCTGCTATGCTGCTAATAGGGGACGTGCCGAAGAGTTTCGCATCGCAAATGCTCGCGTGGCACGGCGGAAGCCGGTGTTCGGTATTTGATGGATCCGGACGCTGAGTTCTCCCGGTAGAGAATCCTATCAGGCGAGTAGGCGATGTGATTGAGGACCGGATCCTACAGGCGATGCCCTGCATTAACTGCCTTCACTCCACCAGCCGCGAATTGCAACGGACCCGGCCATGAGAACAGTCGATGAAGTTCTGCCACGCGCAGCGGCATCACAGCTCATGGATTACAAACACGCCGTCGAGCGGGCGCTACCTGGCGTTGAGAAGCTGATCCTGTTCGGCTCCCGCGCGCGCGGGCAGGCACACGACGACAGCGACTATGACGTCGCTGTCGTCGTCCGCGATCTCGCGGACCGCCGATACGTCCGTCGCGTACTCTCTGACCTAGCTTACGACTATATCCTCAGTGGCTTTTTCATTCCACCGATCTCGCTTCCATCCGACTACCTTGAACCGGAAGGGCGGCGGCCGACCGAGTTGGCGGAGGATATCGTCCGTGATGGTGTCGAAATCACGTGAGCCCTCATCCGGACCGCGCTGCGGATTCCTGACGAAAGGTTGAGGCACACTTGCGGGAGGCCATGGCGCAGAACGCTGATGCCTCGCCGATAGCGATCAACCACTCCAGCTATTATGCCATGTTCCACGCCGCTCGAGCGGTGCTGTTCCAAACCACGGGGAGCGCACCGAAGACACACGACCGCACAATTCAACAGTTCGGACTGTTGGTGCGCGATCTCGACGATGAGCTGCGAAGCGCCGGCAAGTTGTTCAATGAGGTGAAAGACGAGCGCAACGACGCAGACTATAATGAAACTATTGCGCCGACCACTGATGAGGCTCGCGACGCGTTGCAGGCGGCTTCTGATTTCCTTGCCGTCTGCGGTGCGAGATACGGCTTCCGCCCGGTCCCACATCCGAAGTTGTGACAACGAGCGCGCGAGCGCAGTCGGGGCGACCGCGAGTTGCCTCGCCATCGCACGCTACCGATGCAGCGCCAATCCCTTGGTCGCCCGGTCGACATCCTTCGTCGCCCCGCGCAGTGCCACCCCCACAAGGTCCGGAGCATCCGCCTGTTCAGCCCGAAACACTGCGCGGTTCGCCGCATCGTGCCCGGTGGCGAACATCGCGCGTACATAGACCGCCAGCGTCAGCTCGCGTTCGATAGCGACGCGCCAGGCGCGCAGCAGCGCCTCCGTTCCGCCGACAAAAATCAGCATCGGCTGGCCGAGCAGCCGCGCGTGCAGCCGCCCCGCCGCGTCCTCGTACGGCTCGCCCATCGCCTCCGGCGCCGCCCCGGCAATCCCCGTGGCGAGGAATGCCGTCACGTTCAGCTTCTGCCAGACCGGCAGGTCGTCCAGCACGGCAATCGCCACCTTGGTATCGAACATTGCGCTCCCCTGTTTCGCCGCGAAGCCTAAGTCAAAGCCCGCTATGGCCTGCGACCATATCAGGCCGATCCCGCCTGCATCAGAATACCGTGATTCACGCGGCAGAGTGCCATCATGTTGGCGGGAAAAATCCACCGGCGCAGCAGCGGAATTCCCGCCAGTCCCGATCGCGCGCGAGCCAAAGCACCAGGGCCGAACAAATTCTCCGCAAGACGCACCACGCACGGTGTTTGACTGTCGCGCTATTTGTTGGTCGGCGAATGTTGCAACCGCGAACGCGGAGGCTCTGGAATTTTTGCTTTCCTTCCCTGGCGGTACTGCTATGGTTGTTCCAATAACGATGCCTCGAATCGCGGCTACGATATCGAGTGCCCAATAAAATCTGGAGGACGTCCGATGACAACAGCAGAAAACGCTGCGATCGGCATTTCCGAAGATGAGCATCGCGCACAACTTCGCCGCGCCGTCATCGCCAGCACCGTCGGAACCACCATCGAGTGGTATGATTTCCTGCTCTACGGCACAGTGACCGGCTTGGTTTTCGGCAAGCTGTTCTTTCCGAAATCCGAGCCGATCATCGGTGTGCTCGAAGCCTTCGCCGTATTCTTTGTCGGATTTGTCGGCCGGCCGATCGGTGCCGCGATCTTCGGCCATTACGGCGACCGCATCGGCCGCAAGGCGACCCTGATCGTTACTTTGCTGGTGACCGGCATCGCGACCACCGCGATCGGTTTTATCCCGGGCTACGACAGCATCGGCATCTGGGGTGCCGTGCTGCTGACCGTGATTCGCCTGATCCAGGGCATCGGCGTCGGCGGCGAATGGGGCGGCTCGGTCCTGCTGGCCATGGAATGGGCGCGCACCGACAAGAACCGCGGCTTCCTCTCGGCATGGCCGCAATTCGGTGCGCCCGCAGGGCTGTTCCTCGCCAACGTGGCGGTGCTCGTGTTCAGCTGGCTCTCGGGCGACCAGTTCATCGTCTGGGGCTGGCGCATCCCGTTCATCCTCAGCATTGTCATGGTCGCCATCGGCCTGTGGATCCGGCTTGGCATCATGGAAACACCGGTCTTCCAGAAGGTGATTGCCGAGGAGCGCGTCGAACGCGTGCCGGTGTTCGAAGTGCTGAAGCGCCAGCCGAAGCAGGTCATCCTGTCCGCGCTGCTGCGCATGCCGGAACAGGCGCCAGGCTATATCGTCGGCGCCTTCATCTTCACCTATGGCACGGCTGTACTCGGCTTCTCGCGCGATTTCCTGCTGCTCGCGGTCATCAGCCAGACCGTGCTTGGCTTCATGTGGGTGGTCGTGGCCGGACATCTTTCGGACCGCGTCGGTCGCAAGAACATGTTCATCGCCGGCTGCGTATTCATGGGGATCTTCGGCTTCATCTACTTCGCCATGCTCAATACCAGGGACCCGGTCATCGTCTTCATCGCCATTGCGCTGTCGCTCCTGCCGGTCATGACCCAATACGGACCCGAGGCGGCACTGATCGCGGAAAGCTTCACACCACGGTTGCGCTACAGCGGTGCATCACTCGGCTATCAGCTCGCGTCGGTCATCGCCGGCGGTCCTTCGCCGTTCATCGCGACCTGGCTGTTCGCCAACTACCATTCGACCCTGCCAATCGCGCTCTACATCCTCGCGTGCGCCATCATCGGCATCGTTGCGACATCGTTGCTGACGGATTACACCAACAAGGCCATCTCGGAGGAATATGCCGGAGTGTAACCCGGGCGGTCTTGCCGCCACCTTCAGATCACGCCGCACTTACACGGCCGGGCTTTGTCCCGGCCGTTTGGTCGTAGGTGAAGCGCCGGCAAAGCGGCGGCTGTTGTCACCGTTAATACCAGGCAAACCTCGGGTAACGACGCACGGGCGCTGACCTGAGCACGGTTGGGTTCGCACTGCCACTTTTGCGATCGCCCTTACCGTAACGATCCGATCGCCCGCCAGGTAGTCAGGCTGACGCAAGGGGCCAGCCGCAGGCGCCGCGCGATCCTGCCGCATCCGATCAAGGGGCAAGGAATCATTTGACAATACCCGTGACAAAATATAGTTATATATGCTGACAGACAAGGAGTCGTCGATGACCTCCACCGACCACGATACCCAGGCGTCCCCTTTGCAAGACGAGCCTGCGGCCCCGGCCGGCGACCCGCCAAACCAGCCGCGGACATCGAGCCTGCTGGCAGATGAAGCCCTCGATCCAGCCTTCACGGACGACACGCTGGGCGCGCTTGTCGCCGGGCTGCCGTCGCCCGCGCAGCAGTCCGACGAACAGAAACAGCGCCGCCAGGCCGCCGCCTTCAGTGCCCTGCGCTCGTTCGACGCGCAGGATCCGGCAGAGGCCATGCTCGCCACGCACGCGGTCCTCGCCCACCACTTCGCCATGGAGTGCTATCGCCGTGCCGCGCGCTCCAGTCAGACGTCCAACCTCAATACCCGGCTGCTCGGCACCGCAGCCTTGCTGACCCGCACGATGGGCGGACTGCTGAACGCGCTGGAGCAGCGGCAGGACGAACCAATCTGGGTCGGCCCGCGCTCCAGCTCCTGATCGTGTCGATTGGCCCAAGGTTGCAGGAAGCACCCAGAACGCCTAGTCAGCCGCCCTCACCCGACCACTGACCAGGAGTACGCCTATGGCGACCGAGCGCACGCTGTCGATCATCAAGCCCGATGCCACGCGGCGCAACCTGACCGGCAGCATCAATGCAGCGTTGGAAAAGGCAGGCCTGCGCATTGTCGCGCAGAAGCGGCTGCAACTTACCCAGGCCCAGGCGGAGGCATTCTACGCGGTGCACAGGGAACGACCGTTCTTCCACGGCCTGGTGGAGTTCATGATCTCCGGCCCGGTCGTGGCGCAGGTGCTGGAAGGCGACAACGCGGTGGCGAAGAACCGTGAGGTGATGGGCGCCACCGATCCGAAGAAGGCGGCCCCCGGCACGATCCGCGCGCAGTTCGCCGAGAACATCGAGGCCAATTCGGTGCATGGCTCGGACAGCGCGGAGAACGCCGCGACCGAGATCGCCTTCTTCTTCGCCGGGGTCGACATCACCGGCTGATGACGAACGGCCCACTCGGTCTGGAGCATCCGCTGGTCGTATCGCGCGACCTCGATGCGCTGGCCGACTGCTATCGCGCCATGGGGTTTGCCCCGACCCGGAAGGGCTTGCATCCGTGGGGCACCGGAACACAGCTCGTGCTGTTCCAGGATAATTTCATCGAACTGATGGGTATCGAGGATCGCCGCCTGATCGATCTCGCACGCCCCGGCGGATTCCGCTTCGGCCGCTTCATCGCTGATCAACTCGAACACCGCGAGGGTATCGCGATGCTCGCGCTGCACAGCGACAATGCGAGGGCGGATCTGGCGGCTGTGACCGCGCGCGGTGTGGCGACCGACGGCCTGGTGGATTTCCGTCGCGCAGTGGTGCTGCCGGACGGCAGCAGGGACGAGGCGGTGGTAACGCTGGCGATGTTGATCCAACGCGACCAGCCGCAGCTTTCCAATTTCATCTGCCAGCAGCACCGGCCGGAATTCGTCTGGGTGCCCGACTGGATGCAGCATCCGAACGGCGCCAGCGCGATCACCCGCATCGTCTACGTGGCGGCACAGCCCTCCGCGATCCGGCCGCGTTTCGCCGGCGTCTGGGGTGAGGCTGCGCTGCGCGAACGGCACGGTGGCGTCAGCGTGACGACAACTGGTGGCGAACTGCTGGTGCTCGACGGTCCGTCGGCCGAGGCGCGCTTTACCCCGGTGGCAATGCCGTACGGCTGGCGTGATGCGCCGTGCGCGGTCGCGATCACCGTGCGGGTGCCGGACCTCGGCCGCGTGCGCGACACTCTGCTGCGCAATGCGGTGCCGCATGTGAATGCGGATGGGACTGTGCGTGTGCCTCCCTCGCATGCCGGCAACGTCGTGCTGGACTTCGTTGCCTGACGCGGCTGCCTGGATTCGCTGACGTGAAGCGAAGCTGCGCCGTTCCGTCCTACACCAGGAAGACCGCCATCCCGATCAGCAGCAGCACAAGGAAGATCACAACGAACAGCGTGAACCGGGTGAACCCGTTCCAGAAGCTCTGGCGGTCGGCCAGGAACGCTTCCGGCGTCTCCACCTGTGGCGTCGTGGAGACGGTAGAGCTGTGGTCGGACATGCGGGGCCCTCGGCTGCGAGAATAGATCTGTCAGCGTTCTATGGCAGCACGGCGGACCCCGGCAAGGGGTTGAGCAACACAGCCCTGTCGGGCGGCGCACTCCCGGCGGACCCCGCGGCGAACTGCCGCAACGCCATCGGATAGATCACGTGCTCCTGCTCCAGTACCCGCTCCGCCAGCGCATCGGCGTTGTCGCCGGGCAGCACCGGTACCGCGGCCTGTGCCAGGATCGGTCCTTCATCCATCGCCTGCGTCACCAGATGAACGGTGCAGCCGTGGAGTTTCACGCCCGCCGCCAAGGCACGCTCGTGCGTGTGCAGGCCGGGGAACGCCGGCAGCAGGCTCGGATGAATGTTCAGCATGCGGCCCTGCCAGGCATCGATCAGCCGCGGCGTCAGCAGCCGCATATAGCCGGCGAGGCAGACGATCTCCACGCCGGCCTCCCGCAACGCGGCATCGATCACCGCCTCATGCGCAACCCGATCGCCGCCGAACCCGCGATGGTCGATCGCCCGCACCGGCACGCCGGCCTCCCGCGCCAGTGTCAGGCCGGCGGCATCCGGCCGATTCGAGACCACCAGCACGATTTCCGCCGGATACGCAGTATCGCGGGCGGCGGCGATCAGCGCGGCCATGTTCGAGCCGCGCCCGCTGATCAGGATGGCAGTGCGTCGCCTCACCCCGGCCAGCCGGAGGGCAGGTCCATTCGCACACTCGGCGGACCGCTCGCCGCTTCGATGTGGCCAATGCGCGCCACGCTCTCCCCCTGGTCGCGCAGCAATTCCGTGGCGGCATCCACATCGGCGACCACGACGGCCATGCCGATGCCGCAGTTGAACACCCGGAACATTTCATCGGCCGCGACGCGTCCGGTGCGCGCCAGCCACGCGAACACCGGGGGGACCGACCAATACGGTTCCAGCACCGCGACCGTGTCATCCGGCAGCACCCGCGGCAGATTGCCCGGCAGACCGCCGCCGGTGATATGCGCCGCGGCCTTCAGCAGGCCGGCACGATGCAGCGCCAGCAGCGCGGGCACGTAGATCCGCGTCGGCATCATCAGCGCCTGGCCCAACGAGATCTCCGGGTCGAATGGCGCCGCAGCGCTCCACGTCAGGCCGCTCACCTCCACCACGCGCCGCACCAGGGAATAGGCGTTGGAATGCACCCCTGAACTGGCCAGCCCAAGCACCGCATCGCCCGGCGTCACGCCATGCGGCAGCAAGTGCCCCCGCTCCGCCGCTCCGACCGCAAAGCCTGCCAGGTCGTAGTCGCCGTCGCGATACATGCCGGGCATTTCGGCAGTCTCGCCGCCAACCAGGGCGCAGCCGGCCTCGTTGCAGCCCGAGGCGATGCCGGCGATTATCTCACGTGCCTGGCGCGGATCGAGCTTTCCGGTGGCAAAGTAATCCAGGAAGAACAGTGGTTCAGCGCCCTGCACCACCAGGTCGTTCACCACCATCGCTACCAGATCGACGCCGACCGTGTCATGGATGCCGGTTTCAATCGCAACCTTCAGCTTGGTGCCGACGCCATCGGTGCTGGACACCAGCACAGGATCGACGAACCCCGCCGCCTTGAGGTCGAACAGGGCGCCGAAGCCGCCAAGCCCGCCGATCACGCCTGGGCGCGATGTCGCACGCGCCAGCGGCTTGATCGCCTCGACCAGCGCGTCGCCCGCCGCAATGTCCACGCCGGCGGCGCGATAGCTCAGGCCGTCGCCGGCTGCGGCATCCGAATCGTGATCACCCCTGGTCATGGCGGCCCCCAATACGCTACTGCCTTGGTCCGCTGAGCTGCACCCTCGGGCGCAAAACGGGTGGACGATGGCGCAAACAACCATAGGCCCGCTGCTGCATGCAATGCAGCGGGCTCAAGCCACGAAAGGCACGGCGATGCCTGACGGATCGCAGTTGGGCCGCAATTCGCCCGGCGTATTGCTGACGCTGCCCAACGTCATCACCTTCGGCCGGCTCTGCGCGGTGCCCCTGGCGGTGTGGCTGGTCATGGAGGAGCAGTTCGCCGAGGCGTTCTTCCTGTTCGTCGCAGCCGGCCTGTCCGACGCGGTCGACGGCTGGCTGGCGCGGCGCAACGGCGGCGGCAACACCGTGGGAGCGCTGCTTGACCCGGTGGCCGACAAGGCGTTGCTGGTGACGATGTATGTGACCCTCGCGGCCGTTAAGGTATTGCCCGACTGGTTGGCGATCCTGGTGGTGTTTCGCGACACGGTGATCGTTGGCGGTGTTGTCGTGCTGGCATTGACCGGCCAGACCGTGATGATCCGCCCGCTCTATATCTCCAAGGTTAACACGGCGTTGCAGATCGTGCTGGTAGCCGTGACCCTGCTGCTGTACGGCTTCGGCCTGGCTGCGCCGATCGTCACGGATACCCTGGTGTGGCTGGTCGCGGCGACCACGCTCGGCTCCGGCGCCGCCTATGTGTGGATCACGGCACGCTGGCGATGATCGACAGCACCGAACTCCCACCGCCCGAAGCGCCGCCGCCGGCGGAGCGCCGGCCGTGGTTTGCCGCGGCGCCAACACACCTTGCCGGGCAGGCAACACGTGGCCAGCGGGTGGCTCTGGTGGTCGGCTTGCTGGTGGTGGCATGGCTTGCGCTGCAACTGTTCGCCTCGGTGCTGGCGCCGTTCGTCGCCGCCGCCGGCATCGCCTATGTGCTCGACCCGCCGACCACGCGCCTCACCCGTCTCGGCCTCAACCGCGGCGTCGCGGCGCTGTTGATGCTCGTGGCCCTGCTCGCCGCGGTGCTGTTGTTCGCCCTGCTGCTCTACCCGTTGATACTGGCACAGATCGGCCTGCTGCTCACCCGCATCCCGCAGTACGTGCAGTTGCTGCAGCGCTGGGCGAGCACGATGCTGACCGACCTGCAGCAGAATTTCGGCTCCGATGTGGTGAACGACAAGCTGCGTGACCTGGTCAGCAGCCAGGCCGGCAACATGCTGAGCGTCATCGCCTCATCGCTGACCAGCGTCACCAGCGCCGGCTTCGCCATCTTCAACGTGCTCACTTTGGCGGTGGTGACCCCGGTGGTCGGGTTCTATCTGCTGCGCGACTGGCCGCGCGTCATCGGCATGGTCGATTCGTGGCTGCCGCATCGCTACGCCGATGTGATCCGCGCCCAGGCCCGCGAGGTAGACCGCATCCTGTCAGCCTGGGTGCGCGGCCAGGCGCTGTGCTGCCTGATCCTCGCGCTGTACTACGCCTCGGCGCTCACACTGGCCGGTCTGGACCTCGGCCTGATCGTCGGCATCGCGGCGGGTGCGCTGTCCTTCATTCCCTATGTCGGCTCGATCACCGGCGGCATCACGGCACTGGGACTGGCGATGGCGCAGTTCCCACATTGGCGCGGCGTGATCGTGGTTGGCGCCGTGCTCGTGGTGGGCCAGATCCTGGAAGGCTACGTGATCTATCCGCGCTTTCTCGGTGACCGTGTCGAACTGCCGGCGGTGTGGGTGATCTTCGCCCTGTTCGCCGGCGGCGCTGCGTTCGGCTTCCTGGGAGTCATGCTGGCTGTGCCGGTCGCCGCCACCATCGGCGTACTTTGTCGCTTCTGGCTGCGCCGCTACCTGGCCAGCCCGCTCTACCTGGAGCCGCCGGGCGAACGGTAACGGAGTATTGCGGGCCTCTTTGCGTCAGATCGCGGCAACCCAAATGGGCGGGCAGGGTGATCGCAAGAGGACGCTTCCACGATGGGAAACCTGGCCAGACATCGGGCGGAATGGGAACCGCGGGTGCTCAGCATCCTGCGGATCGTGGTTGGGCTGCTGTTCATGGAGCATGGCCTGGCCAAGCTGTTCGGCTTCCCAACCGGCGCAATTCATCCGGCGATGTTCCACCTGCTGTGGTTCGCCGGGATACTGGAGGCGTTCGGCGGGCTGCTGCTCGTGTTGGGCCTGTTCACGCGCCCGGTGGCCTTTGTGTTGTCCGGAGAAATGGCGGTTGCCTATTTCATCGCGAATGAGCCGAGGAACTTCTTTCCCTTGCTCAATGGGGGCGATGCAGTGATCCTCTACTGTTTCATCTTCTTCTATTTCTTCGTCGTTGGGGGCGGTTGCTGGAGCCTCGATCGTCTGTTGTCGCGTGGCTCGCCGAGCGGCTACGGCGACCGGGCGCATCAGGGTTGATCGGGCGCGCCGCCGGCCGTACCGGGGAGCCGCCGATACGTAACGCACGGAGACGGCGATCGGTCCGCGAGAGGAACTGCGCTGATCACGATTGCAACAACAGCGTGCCGAAAGCACGTTGCCCTTACCAAGGCTGCAACGGCAGCTCAGTCTCCGGTAGGCCATTCACCTCCCATCCTTCCCGGCCGCCCCGGTACCAATAGACTTGTCTGTAGCCAAGGGCCACGAGCCGCAGCGTCAGATTGTATCCATCAAACCGCAGCGAATTGAACCCGACCGCGACGATCGGCTTCGAGAGATCGCCACCTGTCAACTCTTGCATCTCCCGGCCAAACTGCTCTTGCATCTTGTCCGCATAGCTGCCCCCCAGGCCGGCATTCCGCAGGCCAATGGCACCCGGGATAGAGCGCCCCCACGAATACAAGCCAGTGTCGATAACGATCGGCTTGCGGTCGGCGAGGAAGCCTGGCAGGTCACCGGTTCGTATCGTGCTCGCGCCAGGCACGGTCGTTGGCGTCAGCCCGGCCAGATCGAGGCGCAGTGTATCAATCGGCCGGATCCCGAAATCCGCGTTCTCGTCGGCATGATCCGGCAGCCCAGCCTGCCGCCACGCATCGGTGATACGCTCGACCTGCAATATTTCGTCGGCATTTTTGGGATTTTCCGGAAAGCTCATCCGTGCGGTCGCATAGGGCGACAGCCCATCCGCCGTGCGCATCGCGGCACGGCCTTCATCCGGCCGTCCACTCAATACGTAGGCAGCCGCGATGGCGCGATAGCGCGCTCCACGGCTGGCGGCGGAGGCCTCGGGATCAGCAGCCAGCGCGCGCATAAACCATTTTATGGCGTCGTCATTGTGTCCACCGAGCAGCAGCGCATAGCCCATGCAGCTACAGCGGACGAACATGTTGGGCTCGCGCGGATCGAGCCGGACCGATTTTTCGTAGAGCCGGATCAACTCATCGAGCGTCCCGTCAAAGCGCTTGGCCATGGCAAGCAACTCATAGCCTTCGGCCCGGTTTGGGTACAGATCGATCACACGCTGTGCCGCAAATGACAGGTCGGTCCAGCGTTCCTGCGCCTGAGCCAGTTCCGCCACGGCGATCAGAACATCCTCGGAATTTGGCTGAACCGCCTGTGCCTCTGCAATCAGTCGCGCGGCAAGTGCCACGTCGTCCGCGGCAACCCATTGCCCGAGAGCCTGGAGTTTCCGATCGATCAGGATACGGGCGATCCCGAGTTTCGCTTGAACGGACGCAGGGTCGAGTTGCAGCGCGCGTTCGTAGAGTGACCGCGCCTGTTCATTATGCTTCTGGCTACGCAGACCGTTCATGATCGACCGGGCACGTATGATAAGGTCGAATGCATCCGGATCGGTCGGCCTCTCCCGCTTGCTGCGCGCGCTCTCGATGTCCATCAACGCCACGTTCAAGGTCTGGCCGATCCGCCGGACGATTTCCTCCTGACCGGCGTTGAGATCGCTCAGGCGTTGATCGAATTGATCGGCCCAGACCTGCGCCCCGGTATCGGTGGCGACGAGTTGTGCATTCAGGCGTAGCTCATCGTCCAGCTTGCGAACACTGCCCTCAATGACGTAGCGCACACCAAGTTCGTCGCCGATCTTGCGCACGTCCACCGGTTTGCCCTGATAAGTGAAAGCAGTCTCGCGCGCGATGACGAACATGCCCGGCACCCGAGACAGATCGGTGGTGACGTCATCGGTGATGGCGTCGGCGAGGTAGCCCTCGCTCCGATCGTCGCTCAGGTTATCGAATGGCAGGACCAGAATCGACAGGCGCGGCGGTTCGGCCTGTGTGGCCACCCAGCCAGCATGCCAGATCACGATGGCCACCAACGCAACGATCGTCGCTCCACCCAATGACAAGCCCAGCCAACGCCATCTTGGCTTGCGCGCCGCCGCCGCCGCGTCGGGCAAAGTGGTCGGGGCGGCAGCCTGCGTGGACACCTGGCTACCCTGCGTCTCGCCAATTTGCGTGACGGGAACCACAAATCGATAGCCCTTGCCAGTCACTGTCTGGATGCAGCTCTTCCCGCCGCGGCCTTCGTCGAGCACGCGGCGCAGCGCGGATATCTGGACCGTGAGATTGCTGTCCTCAACCGCCGCTCCCGACCAGACGACGCGTATGAGGTCGTACTTCGAAACCAGCTCGTCATGACGTTCCAGCAGGAGGTCGAGCGCCTCAAGCGCACGCCCACCGATCGCGACCGGCTGCCACGCACCGCTTTCGTCCGCGCGGAGGAGCCGTCCGTCGCGTCGGTGGAGACGAAATCGGTCGAACTGCAGGACGTCGGGACGGGTGAGCGCGTCCATCGTCGTGGCTCCCGTGGGGCGACAGGCCGTATGCAAACCTAGCCCCGGCGCCAGGTGGAGTCGCGGCAATTTTTTCAGGCCGCAAAGTAAGCGCAACGCACTGAAAACGCTGGTTTTCGGAAGATTTCGGACGATTTCGGAACCTGCTCATCGCGCGCTCGCGGACGGCAATGATTTCATGTCCGCAGCTTCAGCCCTCCGCGCGGTATCCGGAGTGCACCAAGCGGTCATCGCATTCGACGTAAGGCAACCAGCGGGAGCAGGTCATGAGCAAGCGGCAACGTCGGCAAAACAAGCGTCGCGCAGGCGTTATGCTGGGGATACAGCTAACCGCGTGCACAGTACCTGGCACGGCGTTCGCCGGCACGGTGTTCACATGGGATCCGGCAGGAGCATCCCCGGCACTGGCGGGAGCAGGCGCGGCATTCACGGCGGACGCCATCGACGGGGCACACTACCTTTACTCGGTTCAGCCAGCCACCAGCATTCCGCTCCCCCTGCAGACCCAGTACCAGGTGTCGTTCATCGAGCAGATACAGGGCTTCACGCTGAATGGTGCTCCGGTCGCCACGCCCGGGCTCAACGGCACGCCGAGTGCTGCGGGCTCCTATGGGCTGTATCTCGCAATGCAGGCAAACGTGCTGTATGTGGGCGCGCCGAAAATCTACCAGTACAACAGCCTGAGCGTGTCGCTGATGGCGGACCCGGGAAACAACGATGGCGCAGTGAGTGCGACGGCTTCAGGCATTGGGTTCGCCAACACCAGTTCAACCGGCGCGGGCGACGACATCACGCTCGCCAGCGGTTCTCTGGTGTCGGGGACCTTCAAACTGAACCCGGCCCCCGGCATACGCAGCATTGGCCATTTCTTCGAGACGTTGCACGCAGTGCCGGGTGAGGCCGGCTTTTTCGTCACGCCGCTCTCGCCATACGCGATGCTCGAGGAGTTCCTGACGACCCCGCCCTCGGCGTTGAGTAACATTGTGGACCCGATCAATCCCAGTGACACGATCACTTACATAAACGGCGGCACAGCGGCCATCGATCTGCGCGTGCCGGAGCCTGCGTCACTGGTGCTGCTGGGCACGGGCCTGTGCGGCATCGTGATAGTCCGGCGACGGCGCACCTGACCAAAGCTTTCACGCATTCAGGCGTTGCCTCGGGCATGCGTCGCGCTGTCGCAGCCTGCCATGTGATGTCAGGCTGCAATCGCCTCATGGCAGAATTCCTGAATGCGGGCCGGCCAACCGCTAAGAGATCGCCTGCCAACTCATTACGGAACGGACGCCAAAACGGCAGAACCAGGACACAGGCGAAATACCCAATCCGCCCGATAAACGGCGTCATGGCTCCGTCGGGGTGCGCCAAGCTTCGGCAACCCGCCAAGCCTCGGTCACCCGTCGAAGTTGGCCTTGACGACTCCCCGCACATCGGTCCGGAGTGCGACGGTGCAACCGTCGATCCAATTGACCCTGGAGCTCTTGCCGGCCCCGTATTACGCGGCAGTCGATTTCCGCGAGGCGCCGTCGAACGCCGAGGCGCGTGCCTGGCTCGAGCCGCACCGCCGACTGGCCCGACCGCCGCCTGGCGCTGTGGGGGGAGGCCGGCTGCGGCAAGACCCACCTGCTGCACATCTGGGCGGCACGCACCGGCGCCGCGCTCTGGGTCGGGCCGGCGCTGCGCGGCCTGCCGGAACTGCCCGCCGCCAACGGCATCGCGCTCGACGACGCCGATGCCGGTCGAGGACGAGACCGCGCTGTTCCACCTGCTGAACGCCGCGGCGCGAGGCCGGCCTGCCGGTGCTGCTGGCCGGCCGGACACCGCCGGCGCGCTGGCCCGTCCGGCTGCCCGACCTCGCCAGCCGGCTGCGCGCCATCACCGCGGTGCAGATCGGCCCGCCGGAGGACGCACTGCTGCGTGCGCTGCTCGCGCGGCTGCTGGCGGACCGGCAGATTCGCCTGCCGAACAGCCGGTGCTGGACTGGCTGCTGCTGCGGCTGCCGCGCACGCGCCGCAGCACTGCGCGAGGCTGTCGGCCGGCTGGACGATGCGTCGCTGGAGCAGCATCGCGATATCACCGTCCCGTTCGCCCGCGACGTGCTGGCGGAGCTGATGGCAGCAGCGCCGGATGAAATTTCCGGGACAGCGCGCCCCCTCGCGGGATGACCCGCCTGTCCTGTAGGATCGCGCCATGAACAAGTCAGCCTGCACGGAGATGCTGGCGCGCGACGGTGGCGCGGTGGACCTGCTCGCCCGCCCGCCGCCCCGTCCGCCGAGCCGCCGCGATCTGCCGCGCTGGCCATCGCGCCCGACAGCCCGGACCGGTTCATCAACCGCGAACTGTCCTGGCTCGACTTCAACCACCGCGTGGTGGAGGAGGCGGAAAACCCGCGCCATCCGCTGCTGGAGCGCCTGCGCTTCGTCTCGATCAGCGCGTCCAACCTCGACGAATTCTACTCGGTGCGCGTCGCCGGCCTGATCGGCCAGGCCAAGGCCGGCGTCACCGCGCGTGTCGCCCGACGGCCGCACGCCCGGCGCAGCAGCTCGCCGAGATCAAGCTCCGCGCCGAGGCGCTTGCTGGCCGAGCAGCAGCGCGTCTGGCGCGAGCTGCGTGGCCTGCTGCGCGACGCCGGCATCGAGGTCTGCGAGCCCGACACGCTGTCCGCCGACGACGTGAACTGGCTCGACGCCTGGTTCATGGAGCGGGTGTTCCCGGTGCTGACGCCGCTGGCGATCGATCCGGCGCATCCGTTCCCGTTCATCCCCAACATGGGCCTGGTGATGGCGCTGCTGCTGCTGCGCGAGGAGGACGGCCAGAGCATGCGCGCGCTGCTGCCGCTGCCCAGCCAGGTGGAGCGCTTCGTCCGGCTGCCCGGCGGCGATCGGCGAGCCGATCCGCTTCGTCCTGCTGGAAGATCTGGTCAGTCTGTTCCTCGACCGGCTGTTCCCCGGCTTCCGCGTCGACCGGCCAGGGCATGTTCCGGCTGATCCGCGACACCGACGTGGAGTTCGAGGAAGAGGCCGAGGACCTGGTCCGCTCCTACGAGACCGCGCTGAAGCGCCGCCGGCGCGGCGTGGCGATCCATCTCGGCATGGACGCCGGGATGCCGGAGGAGCTGCGTGCCTTCGTCGCCGCCGAACTCGGCGCCAGCCCCGACGAGATCGCATGTCGCCGACGGCATCCTGGGCATCGCCGATCTGCGGCAGCTGATCGTCGACGACCGGCCGGACCTGCTGTTCCCGCCCTATACGCCGCGCTTCCCCGAACGCATCCGCGATTTCGGCGGCGACTGCTTCGCGGCGATCCGCGCCAAGGACATCATCGTCCACCATCCGTTCGAGAGCTTCGACGTGGTGGTGCAGTTCCTGCGCCAGGCCGCGCAGGATCCCAACGTCATCGCGGTGAAGCAGACGCTGTACCGCACCAGCCGCGACAGCCCGATCGTCAAGGCGCTGATCGAGGCGGCGGAGGCGGGCAAATTCGTCACCGCCGTGGTGGAGTTGCGCGCCCGCTTCGACGAGGAGACGAACATCCGCCTGGCGCGCACGCTGGAAGCGGCCGGCGTGCAGGTGGTGTTCGGCTTCGCCGAACTGAAGACGCACGCGAAACTGTCGCTGGTGGTGCGGCGCGAGGGCGGCGGCGTGCGCTCCTATGCGCATTTCGGCACCGGCAACTATCACCCGATCACCGCGCGCATCTACACCGACCTGTCGTTCTTCACCTCCGACCCGGACCTGACGCGCGACGCGGCGCGGCTGTTCAATTACATGACCGGCTACGCGCGGCCGGAACTGATGGAGGCGCTGGCGTTCAGCCCGCTGACCACGCGCACCGTGCTGGCGGAGCTGATCAAGCGCGAGATCGCCTTCGCGCATGGCCGGCAAGCCGGCCGGCATCTGGCTGAAGCTGAACTCGCTGGTGGACGAGACGCTGATCGACGCTGCTGTACGACGCCTCGCGCGCCGGGGTGAAGGTCATGGCCGTGGTGCGCGGCATCTGCTGCCTGCGCCCGGGCGTGCCCGGCCTGTCGGACAACATCCGCGTCAAGTCGATCGTCGGCCGCTTCCTGGAGCACAGCCGCATCTGCGTGTTCGGCAACGGCCATGCGCTGCCCAGCCGGCATGCCCGGGTCTACATCAGCTCGGCCGACTGGATGGAGCGCAACATGGACTGGCGCGTGGAAACGCTGGTGCCGATCCACAACCCGACGGTGCACGCGCAGGTGCTGGACCAGATCATGGTGATCAACCTGAAGGACTCGATGCAGTCGTGGGAACTGCGCGCGCGACGGCGCACTGGCGCCGCGTCGCGCCGGGCAAGAAGCCGGTTTCCGCTCACGATTACTTCATGACCAATCCGTCACTCTCCGGCCGCGGCTCGGCGTTGCACGGACCAGGCGGTGGTCATCGCCGCTGCCCAATCACCGCCGCCCGGACCGCGTCAACCAGGACTGACCGCATGCCATTCACGCCGCCCGCCGAATGCGCCCCGCTGCGCGGTGGTCGATCTCGGATCGAACTCGGTGCGCCTCGTGGTCTACGAGGGGCACTGCCGCAACCCGGTGGCGATCTTCAACGAGAAGGCGGTGCTGCGGCTGGGCCGCGGCCTGCAGGCGACCGGGCGGCTGAACGAAGACGGCATGGCGCAGGCGTTCACCGTGCTGCACCGCTATCACGCGGTGGCACGCGCGATGGGCGCGCAGCCGTTCGAGGTGCTCGCCACCGCCGCGGTGCGCGACGCCCGCAACGGTCCGGATTTCGTCGCCGGCGCTGCAGGCGCGCATGCCGGGCGTGCCGATCCGCGTGCTGTCCGGGACTGCAGGAGGCGGAGTTCTCCGCCGATGGGCGTGCTGTGCGGCATTCCCACCGCCGACGGCATCCTGGCCGATATCGGCGGCGGCTCGCTGGAGCTGGTGCGCCTCGATCGCGGCACGCGCGGCGCGTCGCAGACGCTGCAGCCTCGGCGCGATCCGGCTGGCCGAACGCGCCGGCGGCGATCCGGTGCGCGCGCGCGCCATCGCCGAGGCGGACCTGGCCGACGGTGCCATGGCTGGCCGAGGGCGCCAATCGCGATCTGTATCTGGTTGGCGGCGCGTGGCGCGCGCTGGCGCGCATCCACATGGCGCAGACCGGCTATCCGCTGCAGATGGTGCATCACTACACGATCGGCCGCGAGGAAGCGCGCGACCTGACCGGCGTGATCGCCGGCGCCGGCCGGCGCGCGCTGGAGCGGCTGCCGGGCCTGTCGCGCCGCCGCATCGACGACCTGCCGTTTGCCGCCGTGGCGCTGCGCCGCGTGCTGCGCGCGACCGGCGTGCGCCGCGTGGTGTTCAGCGCCAGCGGCCTGCGCGAGGGCTGGTTCATGCAGCGCATGCCGCGCCGAGATCCGCGCGCAGGATCCGCTGCTGGCGGCCGGGCACGAGCTGGCCGGGCGGCTGGGCCGCGATCCGACCCTGCCGCCGGCGCTGCTGGCCTGGACCGATCCGCTGTTCCCGCAGCGAGATGCGGCGAGGCGCGCCGGCTGCGCGAGGCGGCGTGCTGGATGTCCGACATCGGCAGCCACGACCATCCGGAATTCCGCGCGGAACAGGCGTTCCTGCGCGTGCTGCGCCAGCCTGGGCATCGGGCTGGATCACCACGCGCGCGCCTTCCTCGCGCTGGCGATCGCGATGCGGTACGAGGTCGATGCCGACGCCGGCTTCCTGCGCCCGGCGCGCCTGCTGCTGGATGTATGCGAGCGCGCATCGCGCGGAGGTGCTCGGGGATGGCGCTGCGGCTGGCCTACACGCTGTCGGCCGGCACGCCGGATCTGCTGGCGGGCACCGGGCTGCGCCTGTCGGGCGGCCGGCTGATGCTGCGGCTGCAGGAGGACAGCGGCGTGTTCGCCGGCGAGAGCGTGATGCGCCGGCTGGATCGGCTGGCGCAGGCGGTCGGGCTGGAAGCCGCGACCGAGGCCGCGCGGGAGAAGGCAGCGTAGGAGCAGTGGAAGGTCAGGGCTCTGCCCTGAAACCCGCCAGGAGGCTTTGCCTCCTGGACCTCCAGCAAAGGCAGTCGCCTTTGCAATCCAATCCCTTTCGACCGGTGGGGGTGGGGATAGCAGAGCATGGCGCTGGCCATGCTCTGCTATCCCCACCCCCACCGGTCGAAAGGGAAAGGTTCCAAGGGCGTCGCCCTTGGCGGGAGTCCAGAGGGCAGCGCCCTCTGGTGCGCTCAGGCACACGCGGCGACTGCGTAGGCATTGGGCCGGCTGGCCTGGCATCGGCCACCGCGCGCGCCGTAGCATGATGGTGCGACCGCCGGCGCCGCTGCGCGCGCGATCACACCGATCACCCGGCCCTGCACGACAATAGCGCGCTCCAGCAGGGCACGATTCTCCTCGGCCAGCGACTGCAGCCGCCGCGCCAGGTTTTCCGCGGCATCGCGCTGCGCGGCGACGACGGGTTCGCCCTGCGCCGCGATAAAGTCCGCGGCAGCGCGTTGCTTGTCTGCCAGCATTGCCGCGGCACGCGGCAGATCGAGCGCCGCCAACGCCGCGTTCTCCTCCGCCAGTGTGTCCGCCAGTGTACCGGCCGCCGCCAACAGGTTCGTGCTCATGGTGCTCCCTCCTGCGCATGCAGCATGGCGCTGAAAACCGGGGCGGCGAGGCCGAGGCCTCCGTGTGCCGCCATCTGCTTGCCGATCGCATCCACCAGCATCGGGCGCCAGGCGGCTTCGGCATCGCCGCCACCGAACGCCGAATGCGACGGATCCGCGGTGTCGAACATCGGCGCCAGCAACTGGCCGAGCGCCATCGCCTCGAAATCCTTCGCCGCCTGCCAGATCTTCGCCACCCGATCGGGCGGCAGGGTACTGGATGGCAGCGGCGCGGCGGCCGGCAGGATCTGCGCACTCATCAGCGTAGCTCCAGGTCGGCCTGCAACGCGCCGGCTGCCTTGATCGCCTCCAGGATGCTGATCATGTCGCGCGGACCAATGCCGAGGGCGTTAAGGCTGGCCACCAGATCGCGCAATGTGACGCCGGCCGGCAGCATGCCCAGTTTGCGGTCATGCTGGTCGTCGATCTGGATCTGGGTGCGAGGGACCACGACGGTGGTGCCGTTGGACAGCGGCCCGGGCTGGCTCACCTCGGGCGTCTCGGTGACGCGGATGGTCAGGTTGCCCTGCGCAATCGCCACGGTGCTGATCCGCACATTGGCGCCCATCACGATGGTGCCACTGGCCTCGTCGATCACCACGACGGCCGGACTGTCCGGCTCAACGCGCAGGTCCTCGAGTGCGGCGAGCGCATCGATCGGGTCGTGACCGGCCAGATTGAGCGCAACCGTGCGTGGATCGATTGCCTTGGCGATCGGGCCAAGCGCCTGGTTGATCGCAACGGCGATGCGCCGTGCCGTCGTCAGGTCCGAGTTGCGCAAGCCAAGGCGGAGGATGTTTGACTTGTCCAGTTCGAAGGCGATCTCACGCTCCACGGTCGCGCCATTCGGGATGCGGCCGGCAGTGGGTACGCCACGCGTCACCGAACTGGCGGCGCCGCGGGCGGCGATCGCGCCGGTCGAAAGCGCGCCCTGGCCCACCGCATATACCTCACCGTCAGCCGCCAGCAGCGGTGTCACCAGCAGCGTGCCACCGGTCAGGTTGGTGGCATCGCCGAGGGCGGAGACGGCGATATCGATCCGACTGCCACTGTGCGCGAAGGCGGGCAGCTCGGCGGTCACCATCACCGCGGCGAGGTTCTTGGTAGTGAGGTTGGCGATCTGGTCGCGGGTGTTGACGCCAAGCCGCTCCAGCATGCCGACCAACGATTCGAGGGTGAAGATGTTGTTGTTCAGCTTGTCGCCGGTGCCGTTCAGCCCCACCACCAGGCCGTAGCCGATGAGCTGGTTTTCTCGGACGCCCTCGACATCGGTGATGTCCTTGATGCGGACCTCCGCAACCGCCGGCAGCCCGACGGCAAGCGAAATCAGCAGAACCAGGAAGCGGACGAACCAGGTCACGGCAGGCCTCGGCGGTAGCAGGGTCGTAAGGATTTAGCGCCAGTCTGACCAAGGAACTGGCAAGTGCCGTGCCAGGACCGGAGCAGCGCTTTCAGCCGACCTTGCGGCATCGGGACCAGGCAGAAGCTGCCGACCGGCATGCAAGGTGTGAACAAGGAGCCGGGTGCATGACGGCAATCGAGGGTATCGGCCCGACCACCGCGATCCGGACCACTGGGCGGGCAGCATCATCCGCCGGGGCGGGATTCGCGTTGCCGTCCGAGCCGGCCGCCACCGATCATGCGGCAGCACCCGCGGTCACGCAGCCCGCCTCGCTGGCGTCCATGCTGACGTTGCAGGAGCTCGGTGGCGAGACAGTCGAGGACCGGGAGGCTCGCCGGCATGGCCAGGATATGCTGGCGCTGCTGGCCGAATTGCAGCGCAGCCTGCTGGCCGGATCCGACGATGCGTCCGCGCTGGCGCACCTGGCCGAGTTGGCAGCGGCGGTGCCGATGGCCAGTGATCTGCGGCTCGCCGCCATGGTCTCGGCGATCATGGTCCGTGTGCGGGTGGAACTGGCGCGCCGGCAGCTCTGACCGGCGGCAAAATAGTTTCGTGGCAACTGCTTGAAGTTGCATCATCCACACTTGGCGGCGCTATCAGCCATCGCTATAAGCCCGCGCAAGTGCGATCCAGGACGAGCCCGGGGGGATCTGTGGCTTCCGAAGAGTCCAAGGCGGGAGCGCAGCGAGAGGAAAGACAGGACCGGCGCGCAATGATGGTCACCCTACCCCCGGATTACCGGCCGACCGAGGATGAGGAATTCATGAATCCCATCCAGGTCGAATATTTCCGCCAGAAGCTGTTGCGCTGGCGGGCCGAACTGCTGAAGGAGGCCGATGGCACGCTTGCCAGCCTGTCCGAGGGCGGCATACACGAGGCGGACATCACTGACCGTGCCAGCGTGGAAACCGACCGCGCGCTGGAGCTCCGCACGCGTGACCGGGCACGCAAGCTGATCGCCAAGATCGACCAGGCACTGATCCGAATCGAGATGGGCACCTATGGCTATTGCGAGGAGACCGACGAACCGATCGGCCTGCGTCGGCTGGAGGCCCGCCCGATCGCCACGCTGTCGATCGAGGCGCAGGAGCGTCACGAGCGGATGGAGCGGGTCCACCGCGACGACTGACGTAAGCACGACGTCACCTCAGTACCCCCGGTCCCAGTCGATCACGTTGCGCAGCGGCCTGCCATCGAGCCAGGCGCGCAGGTTGTCGCAGAACAGGTCGATGGCGCCGTGCCGATCCTGGTCGCTGTGGCCCGAGATATGCGGCGTGATCAGCACCCTGGGATCCGACCAGAGCTGCGCCATCGGCTCGCGCTCGAATTCACCGACATAGACATCGAGCACGACGCCACGCAGGTGATCGCGTTGCAGCGCATCGGCGAGCGCGTACTCGTCGACGATCTCTCCGCGGGCGACATTGACCAGTACGCTGCCGGGCTTCATGGCGGCAAAACGCGCCTGGTCGAACAGGTGATTTGTCTCAGGCGTCCAGTGGCAGCAAACGACCACGATATCGCTGTCCGGCAGGAACCGGTCGAGCTCCCCGGCGCCGCCGATCTCGGAAAATCCCCGCGGCAAGGGTTGTTCCGGCTGTGGATGGCGGCGGGTGCCGACCACCCGCATGCCGAGTACGGCGCAGAGGCGGCCGACCTCGAGCCCGATGCCGCCAGCGCCGACAACGCAGACGGTCTTGCCCTCCAGCAGCCACGGCCGATAGGCGCGCGGGCTGAACGTGCCGGCATCACGATCGATGGCGGCGCGCTGCAGGCCCTTGGCGAAATACAGGATGCCCGCCACCGCGTATTCCGCCATCGCCAGCGTGTTGCCGGAGCCCCGCGAGGTGGTCACGGTGACGTCGCTGCCCCACAGGTCGCCCTTCAGCAGATTGCTGGCGCCGGCGGGACGCTGATGAAACCATTTGAGCTTCGGCGACCTGGCGCGCAGGTCGAGCGGAAATGGCCAGCCGCCGAGAATGATGTCTGCCTCCGCCAGCAGGCGATCGCGTTCCTCGCGGGTTCCGGTTCCGATGGCGCTCGACGACAGATAGCGTGACGCGGTGGCGGCCGGCCAGGTCTCGCGATATTCGCCGTCGAACCAGCCTCCGGCATCGATCAATCTGACCGAGGGACCGACTGCCTCGATCTTCGCACGATCCGCCGCGCTGGTGCGCTGCAGTGTCAGCACGTTCAACGTTTGCATGGGTGTTGTCCCGAGACTCCCTTACGCCACGCTCCACTGTCATTGCGAGGAGCGCAACGACGAAGCAATCTCCTGCCCGTTGAGCACGGTCGAGATTGCTTCGTCGCTACGCTCCTAACAATGACACGTCAGAGAAAGTCGCGCGCCCGTTCGATATCTTCCAGCACACCGGTATGAGAGATCAGACACACCTCGTCGAAACCAAGCTGTTCCATCCGCTTCAACCGCTGGCGCGCCTCATCCACCGGACAGGTCAGCGCGACGTTGGATGCCGCCGCAATGGCCGCGGACTCCGGCCGGTTATGGAAATCAACCGCGACGTTGGCCAGCACGGCGTTGGTGCCGCCGGCCTCGCGATAGATGCGCATGCCGTGTTCAAGATCGTCCCAACTGCTGTAACGGCCTGACGGGGTCCAGCCCTGGCATTGTTGCGCGGCATAGGTGATCCAGCGCGGACTGCGCCAGGCGCCCATCAGGATCGGCGGACCGCCTTCGCAGCCTGGCCAGGTGGTCAGCGCGCCGCCCTCGTTGACCGCCTCGCCGCGCCATGCCTTGCGCATGATGTCGAGCGATTCCCTCAAGGTGCGAAAGCGCTTGCTGAAATCGTAGCCGAGCAGATCGAAATCCGCCTGCGTCGAGCCGCTGCCGACACCGAGGCGCAGGCGGCCGCCCGACAGCGCCTGCACCGACTGCACGTTGTGTGCCAGTTCGATCGGGTGACGCAACGGCACCTGCAGCACGGATATACCAAGCTCGACACGTTCGGTCGCGGTTGCCAGCGCCGCGAGCGCAACCAGCGGATCGAGCGTTGCGCGGCCGCGGCCGAGCGAATGTCCCACCCAGATGCCAGGAAAACCGCTCGCCTCGATCCGGCGGGCATAATCGGCCATGCGTGGCAGCAACTGGGTGTACTGCTCCGGCCCGGGGCCGAGACGGATCATCGCGCTGACCCTCATGGCCGGCCGCCGTTCAGCAATCTGATGGTCATGGAATCCTCCTGTCTATTGCCGGAACGCCGGCATCACGTCGCGCGCGAACCAGCGCAACTGCTCCTCGAACTCGCGGGGGGACAATCCCTCGGCCCAGTGGATCATGTAATCCTCCAGCCCTGGATACTTTGCCTCGATCGACTTGATGCCGTCGATCACCTGCGATGGCGGGCCGCAGAACCAGGCCTTCTGGGCCACGCCATCGCGCAGTGAGGGAATCTTCGCCGGCGCGCCAGGCGTTCCCCATGTACGGCCCTGCTCGTCCGCATAGCGCACGAAGCCGAACGGCGCGAACCACTTGTAGCGTTCGTCGTGCGCCGGTTCGACCTTGCGGATCGCCTCCTCCTGGCTGCCGGCGAGATACAGCCCGGTGCCCCAGATCATGTCCTGGCCAAGCTTCTTCTGCACGCCATGCTTCGCACACGCCGCCTGATAGGCGCGAACCACATCGTCGAGGATCTTCTCGCCGTTCAGCGTCACCATCGCCTTCAGGCCATACTGCGCCATCATGTCGATGGTCTTGCCGGAGGCGACCGGCATCCACACCTCCACCGGGAGGTGCTTCGGCCGCGGGACCACGGTGATGTCGGTCAGCTTGTAGCCGCGATAGTCCACCGATGGCGGTGCCTCGAAATACTTGCCCTTGAAGTGGAAGCGCTCCTCGTTGAAGCAGGTCAGCAACAGCCGCAACTGCTCCTCGAAATATTCGCGGTTCTTGTCCGCGTCGATCAGCGGCGCGCCGAAGCTTTCCACCTCGCGCGTGTGGTAGCCGCGCCCGACGCCCATGATGACGCGGCCGTCGGTGACGATGTCGGCCATCGCGTAGTCCTCGGCGAGGCGGATCGGGTGCCACATCGGCAGCACGTTGAACGCGCAGCCGAATTTCAATCGTTTGGTCTGGGTGGCGAGCCACAGGCCAAGCTGCACCAGATTCGGCAGGCACTCGTAGCCTTCGTGCTGGAAGTGGTGCTCGGCGGTCCACAGCGCGTAGTATCCCAGTTCGTCCATCACGCGGGCCATGTCGCGCGTGGTGAAGAACACCTCGCTGAGGCGTGAGTTGGGGTAGCGGCGGTCGTTGGCGGGCGTGCCGCTGAGGCCGACGTTGTCGAGGTCGATCTGGCCGACGTAGAGGACGTGGAAGCGTTTGATCATGGGGCATTTCCGGGTTTATTTGCGCATACCAGAAAGGACTATGCCAGCTTGATGACACAGGCGCCAAGCTGCCGCCAGCTGTCCCAATGGGCGCCCGGAGAATATCAAAATGTGATGCGGTGCCTAACCCGCACAATGTACGGCACGTTGCGTGATTTGCTCGGAACGAAACAATCGGCGGCCGCGAATGGGAAGTCTGTCATGACGCTAGAGAAACAAGATGGGGAAGCGGATCCCGCACCCAGGCAGGTCTTCACGAATCACATTGTACCTCTATCTCGACTTTCTAGGCGTCTCGGACGCCGCCACAACCTGGGGCGAGAAACGCGCGGCAGGTCTTATCGCCGTATCGCAAACGATTGCAGCCGCTAGGGCACCATATACGATTGACGGTGAGCCGCTGCCCGACGGAAGCTACAAGATAATGGCTACCACGGAAACGTCGACGTTCTCTTATCGTATCGTTACCAGCTACCCGCTTCTTGAGGAGACGCCGCTGCCCAGCAGCATTTTGATGGACATGTACCTCAAGCTGGCCCAGGACATGATGAGCAAGATTGCGGTCGAGGCACTGAATGTTGGGCTGTTGGTCCGCGGCGGAATGACAATTGGTAAATTTGTTCCACTCGGAAGGCGTTGTGTTTGGGGAAGGTATGATTGACGCCCACAGACTCGAGAATCGCGTGGCGATCTATCCGAGAGTCGTGCTCTCGTCTCGCATTCTCTCGAAGCTGGATGGCAATTTACCAAGCAGGCTCTTGCGAGATTTCGACGGTATCTGGCACTTGAACTACTTCACACAAATGACGAGCAACGTTGATGCAAATGACCGAAACAAATGGCGTGCAGCTTGCGAGGCCATGATCAACCAGAACATCCACGATCTCGGCACCAGAGACAAATGGAACGAATTCGCCAAATGGAGTTGGTTCAGGGAGAAATTCGCCTCTCACGTTCAATAGGCTTCCTGGTAGCGTGCGCAATAGGTCATCGGTTTCTCGCTTGGGCTGGGACATCACTGATTGTACTTCATTCACCTGACGACTCAATTCTGGCACGTTCGCTTTCGGCCATCGAGCGAAGCGGTGGAAGGGCGAGCTTGACGGTGCTCCAGACGCGGCGTTCAGCAACGTCCTCATACTCGTGCCGATAGATGTTGCCCGCGGCAGCCATTTCTTTCCATTCGATCGAGGGATGCCGGGCCTTTACCTCGTCGGGCAGGGGCCGCGACGCTTCGGAGATAATCTCGAGGCAGCGAGTGACGCCGTAGACTCTGAGCCGATCGGAGCGAAATGCATCGTAATCCAGACCGGCAATGAAGCTTTCGGCCAAGCCAATGTTATGCAGGATGTCGTTGAGCCAGCGACGTGCCGCCGACGTTGGATCAGAAGGCATAGATGGCATCCGTCGTAACGGCGGGCCGCACGTACGGCTTGAGACCCTCCCGATCAACGACATCAACCGGCCCGTCGAACAAGCTGGCGATGAAGTCCTTGATCGCGATGTACTTGTAGATGGTCACTGGCGCATCAGGATCGATCTCGATCATGATGTCGGTGTCGCTGTCCGGACGCGCATCCCCGCGAGCGCGCGAGCCGAACAGTGCGGCATGCGTCACGCCACGCGCGCGCAACGCCGCCTCGTTCTCCTGCAGCTTGGCGATGATGTCCTCGCGGTCCATGGCACTTGCATAGCATAAATGGACCAGGGATGCAGCCGCAACAACTGGCGACGAACAGCGGGCGCGTCGGCCAGTCGCCGCTCTGCTCCGCCTCGATATCGCAGCCACAACCCACCGCAAACCGTATCGGAAATTTCCTCCAGGCCCCGCCCAATACCGCCAGCTTGACTCCACCCCTGTGGCACCGGCACGCTTAGGAAAACCGCCGATAACTCGTAACGGCCGCAACTAAACGGAGGGAAACGTCGATGCTACCGAACAAACTGTCGCGCAGGCGCGTGGTGACAGGAGCGGCCGGTCTGGGCGCCGCGACCATCCTGCGCTGGCCGGCGAACGCCGCGGAATTCACCTACAAGCTGGGTTCGTCAGCGCCGATGGAACACCCGGCAATGGCGCACGACCAGATCGCCGTGGACAGGATCAAGAAGGAAACCAACGGGCGGCTGGACATCACCATCTACCCGAACAGCGTACTCGGCGGCGACACCGCCATGATCGCCCAGGTGATTTCCGGCGCGCTCGAGATGTACAACCTGCCGATCGACCTGCTGGCGCCGCGCAATCCGGCATGCGGCATTCCCGGCGTCGGCTTTGCCTTTCCGGACATGGATCATGTCTGGGCCGCAATGGACGGCGACCTCGGCAACTTTCTGCGCGGCGCAGCGGAAGAAATCGGCCTCTATTGCCTGGACAAGGGCTACGACCACGGCTTCCGCCAGATCACCACGCGGACCAAGCCGATCACCAGCCCCGACGACCTGCATGGCTTCAAGATCCGACTGCCGGTGGCGCCCTATCTCATTTCGTTGTTCCGCCACCTTGGCGCCTCGCCGACCGCGATCAACTTCAATGAGGTATACAGCGCATTGCAGACCGGCATCGTGGACGGCCAGGAAAACCCGCTGGTGCTGATCGATACCGCCAAGCTGTACGAGGTGCAGAAATACTGCAGCCTCACCAACCATGTCTGGGCCGGGTTCCATACCTCGTTCAATGTCGCGGCGTGGAAGCGGCTGCCACCTGACCTGCAGGGGACCGTTCGCCGAATCTTCGACGAGGAGGCGCTGGCCGAGCGGCAGGACTTCGTGAAGATGACGACGACCGAACAGCAGAACCTGACCAGCAAGGGGATGACGTTCAACGCCCCCGACTCGAAGCCATTCCGCGAGGCGCTGACAAAGTCCGGCTTCTATCCCGAGATGAAGAAGACCGCCGGCGACAAGGCCTGGTCCCTGCTGGAGAAATACGTCGGCCCGCTTACGTCATGAGCCTCGACTCGTCCGACCTTACCACGGCGGCGCTCGCCCAGCCGATCGCCCCCGGCTGGGCGACGCTGCGGCGAGGCGCCTTCCTGATCGACCAGGCGATCGGCAGGACCTGCGAGTTCCTCGGTGCGCTGCTCGTGCTGGCCGAGGTTTGCATCCTGTTCGCCGGCGTGGTGTCGCGCTACGTGCTCGACAGTCCGCTGTTCTGGAGCGACGAACTCGCCAACTTCCTGTTCCTGTGGCTGTCGATGCTGGGCATGGTCGTCGCGCTGCGCCGTGACGGCCACATGCGGCTGACCACACTGGCCAACTGGGTGCCGCCGCAATGGGCGAGCTGGTTCGCCGCCGTCGCCTCGCTGGTGGTGATCGCCTTCGTGCTGGAGGTCCTGCTGCCCGCCGTGCAGTATCTGGATCAGCAGCGCTACGTCGAGCTGATCTCGCTGCAGATTTCCGACGGCTATCGCGTCGTCGCCATCGTGGTCGGCATCTCGCTCGCCGCCATCATCTCGCTGCTGCGTCTGCTGGAAACCACGACCGTGCGCAGCTTCTCGCTGGCGTTGGCAACGGTTGCCGGCATCGCGGCGCTGCTGTGGCTCTGTCAGCCGCTGCTGCTTGCCATGGGCTTCGGCAGCCTGATCGTGTTCTTCGTCGTCATCGTCGCTGTCTGCGTCGGCATCGGCGTGCCGATCGCCTTCGCCTTCGGCATCGCCACCATGTCGTATCTCGGCCTGACCAGCACCATGCCGCTGTCCGTCGTGGTCAACCGCATGGACGAGGGCATGTCGAACCTGCTGCTGCTGTCAGTGCCGATGTTCGTGTTCCTCGGCCTGCTGATGGAGATGACCGGCATCGCGCGCGTCATGGTGGCATTCCTCGCGGCCCTGGTCGGCCACGTGCGCGGCGGCCTGTCCTACGTGCTGCTCGGCGCGATGTACCTGGTGTCCGGCATTTCCGGATCGAAGGCCGCCGACATGGCCGCGGTCGCGCCGGTGCTGTTCCCCGAGATGCGCCGCCGCGGCTCGCATCCCGGCGAGCTCGCCGCGTTGCTGGCGAGTTCCAGCGCGATGTCGGAGACCATTCCGCCGAGCCTGGTGCTGATCACCATCGGCTCGGTCACCAATGTTTCGATCACGGCGCTGTTCACCGGAGGGCTGCTGCCCGCGGCGGTGGCGGCGCTCGCGCTGGTGGTGGTGTGCTGGATCCGCTCGCGCCACATGGATACCGGCGGCGGCGAGCGCGCGCCGGTATCGGTGATGCTGCGCACCTTCGTCATCGCGGTGCCGGGCCTGACCCTGCCGTTCGTCATCCGCGCCGCGGTGATCGACGGCATTGCCACTGCGACCGAGGTCTCCACCGTGGGCGTGGTCTACACCGCGGTACTCGGGCTGCTGGTGTATCGCCAGTTCGACTGGCGGCGCATCTATCCGATCCTGGTGGATACGGTGTCGCTGACCGGCGCGGTGATGCTGATCATCGGCACCGCGACGGCGATGGCCTGGGCGCTGACGCAGTCGGGCTTCTCGCAATGGCTGGTCTCGGTGATGGCTTCGGTGCCCGGCGGCAAGCTAGGATTCCTCGCGATCACCGCGGTGGCGTTCGTCATCCTGGGCAGCGTGCTGGAGGGGATACCCGCCATCGTGCTGTTCGGCCCGCTGCTGTTCCCGGTCGCCAAGGCGATCGGCGTGCACGAGGTGCACTATGCGCTGGTGATCATCCTGGCGATGGGCATCGGGCTGTTCGCACCCCCGTTCGGCGTGGGATTCTACGGCGCGTGCGCGATCGGGCGGGTGTCGCCGGACGATGCGCTGGGGCGGATGTGGCCGTATCTGGCAGGGCTGGCGGTGGCGCTGGCGATCGTCGTTGCGTTCCCGTGGCTGTCGATCGGGTTCCTGTGAGGGGCGGCACCGGATGCGGACTGCAGCCGATCGGCTGACATTGCGACGCCGATTGTCTGCAAAGCACCAATAGCCGATGCATGTCCAAGGGCCTGACGCTACCAAAAGCGGTCATCCGATGAATATTCATAACACGTCCAAGACCTCAGCGAACCAGGTTCGCAGAGCGGCTACTAATGCAACCCGGCGGAGCGCAGGTACGCCAGGAACCGGGCTCTTGTTTCAAACTCGCGATATGGCAGCAACGTCTGCTCGTAGCGGCTGAGTGTGAATTCAGGCTCAAGCTCGAGCAACCTGGCGGCCGCCGCCCGTGCCTCCCGCTCAGCGCCGATCGCAGCCAACGATCCGATCAGGATGCGAATGTTGGCGGTGAATCGTGGGGAAGCACTGTCGGAGGCGGCTGCCCATTTCGCCGCTTCTGCATAGGATCCTGCTGCGAAATAGGCCCAAGCCAGTATGTTATGGAAGAGGAACATCCTGTGATCAAGCGGGGATAATCTAATGGCCCGATTTGCATTCTTTACAGCTTCCTCGGCACGGCCGACATAAGCGAGCGTCAGTCCGTAAAAGGCTACCACGATAGCGTTGCCGGGGCCTGCCTCCAGCGCGCGCGCGAAAAAGACCAGAGCGGCATCGTAATCATGCAGCATGAATGAGCGGAGATGCGCCATCATGGCAAGGCCGAGCGCATTATTCGGATCCAGGGCAATGGCGCGCTCGGCCAATTCACGAGCGGCAGTGTAATCGGCTACCGAGTCGCTCGACCAGCCTTGTCCAACCCAAATGATGTGCCACCACACCGACCATGCAACTGGCATCGCAAAGTGTGGGTCATCTTCCATAGCCTGGCCGAGGACGTCGCGGGCCTGGCCGAACATGTCCTTCTCCAAGTAGTCCATCAGATGAAGTGCCTGGAGCGTCCGATCATACGCTGTCATACTCTCGGGTCTCTGGCGCAGAGCCCGTCGCAACTCCTCCCCCCGAATGTGCGGAGCGATCCGCGTCACGATGCGCTCGACGAGTCGTTCTTGTATCTCGAAGAGATCGGCCGGCGGGAACTCAAATGCCTCGGCCCATAGGCTGACGCCTGTCTGGGTGTCGGTCAGCTCCACCGAGCCACGGATCACTTGTGGCGAGTGCCGAATGCTGCCGGTCAGCACGTAGCGGACTCCTAACGTCCTGGCAACTTCCCAGATGTTGGTTCTACCGCCGCTATAACTCAAGGTTGACGCGCGCGAGATCACTTGCAGCTCGCGCAGTGCAGCGAGTGACACAATAATGTCCTCGACAAGACCAGCTGAAAAATAGTCGGAACTCGCATCGCCACTCAGATTGGCGAACGGCAGTATCGCGATCGAGGGGCGATAGTCGTGGCTGTCAGCCAGCGCTACGTTGGTGTGATGAAGGGCGCTCTCCCGACCTCTTCTGCCGTGCGGCAAGGAGACACGATATGTGCCGACCGGGTACCGAAGGTTCTTCAGGCGGACAGCGCCGATGTTCGTATAGTTCGCCTTGACGGTTCTATGAACCTGTCCAAACACGGCCTCAGAAATGCAGATACCTCCTGCATCCGCAATCTGCTCCAGCCGCGCTGCAATGTTGACCGTATCTCCACCGATTCGTCCGCCTTGTACCTACGATGTCGCCTGCGTTGATTCCTATTCGATATTCGATCCGTCCATCTGCCGAGCGTCGGTGGTTGCGTTTGGCAGATGTACATTGGATTTCCAGTGCGGATTGCAGCGTGGAGCGGGCACTTGAGAATTCCGCGAGCAATCCGTCGCCAGAAAACTGCAGGACCCGGCCACTATGCTTGTGAATGCAGCGCACGACGGCCTTGAGATCCTTGCCAACCTGTCTGTGTGCGGCGGCTTCATCTCGCGAAATCATCGCGGTGTAGTCCTTGATGTCGAGCGCAAGGAATGCCGAGAGCCGTTGCTCGACTAGACCGCTGCCGAGGCCTGGGCCGACTTCTGCCGGCTCGTTTGCTCCTGGCACTGTCGCCTTCGCGCCATCATCGGACATAACGACCGCCCTCAGTCACTCCATGATTATGACGAACGGTCGAGGAATCCAAGGCCGGCGCTCGCGACCTCATATTGGCCGACGAGCCTCCATTATGGACAGCGAGGCAAGGCATGCCAAGATGTACGCGACCGGCGGCGATGTCCGGCATTTGAACCCGTGGCATTCGCCCGCGATCCGTGGCCGGCATCATCGGCGTGGAGGCGGGGTGTCGATTGCGATTGACCAACCGTGCAATGAAGTATTTATACCCCGCTCACGCCAGAATCCGAAAATCCTCGTGCGAGATGATGCGGAAGTTGTCGGTGACCTCATCGCAGTAGAGGCGCCAGTTCCTGGGCACCTCCTCTCGCAGGAACGTCAGGATCGCGCCGCTGAAGTCTCGGAAGGTTTCATGACACGTGTTGTGGGTGATGTGCTTGTGCATCAAGCCCCAGAGTCGTTCGATCGGGTCGAGATGCGGGCAGTAGGTCGGGATGAAGTGGAGCCTGATCCGGCAACCCGGCCGCGCCAGCCAGGCCTGCACCAACTTCGCATGATGATATCTGGCGTTGTCCAGGAATACGTGGATCACCCGCTTGCGCGGGTACATGCTCAGCAGCGCGATCATCAGTCTGATCGTGCTGGCTGCATCAACCGTCTCCACCTCCAGCATCTGGGTGTGGCCGGTCTCCAGGTTGATCGCGCCATGAATGTTCAGGCGTTGCCGCCCGCTGGTCTGCGCCACCGCGATCGGCGTGTCCTTCGGCGCCCAGCATCCCACCGGCCGTACCGCATGCGTCGGATGCACCGCGTCGGCGAACAACACCACCTCATCCGCGTCCAGGCGGTTCAGCAACTCCTCATACGCCTTGATGAATGCAGCCTGTTTCTCTGGATCGAGCTTGCGCGACACCGTTTTTGGTTTGCGATGTTCCATGCCAAGGCGGTGCAACAGCGCGATCAGGCCAGACCGGCCCTGGTATTCGATGCCGCACTCCTTCTCGATCCAGGCGCCGACCTCGCGCGTCGTCCGCGGCAGTGTCTCGCTGATCCAGGCCTTCAGCTTGTCCTGCTGCTCTTCGTTCAGGCGGCAGGCGCCGCCCTCATAGCCGAAGCTCGCCAGGCCCTCGATCCCGTCTTCCTGGTACAGCCGATACCAGCTGCGGATCGTGTCGTCGTCCAGCAACAGGACCTTCGCGATGGCTTCGCAGCTCATGCCGTCGTCCAGCAGCACCAGCGCATTGGCGCGCCGGGCCAAACGATGGGCGGCAGACCCGTCCCGAGCCAACTCGGTCAGGTCCTTGCGCGATTCGGCGTCCAGGAAGCCGCGGCGGATCATGCGGACGGTAGAATCGCGTTCCGGCCGTTTGGCAAGGGGTATTTTCGCCTTCCCGGGGAGTTGCGGTATAATACCGAATCTGAGCCGTAACGTGCCTTTATTTGTCACTTCTCTCGGAACGTGGCTCCCGGTGCTCGCCGCAAGCCGGTAATTCGCTGCACCGGCTCCTGATCGTCTTATTTGGAAAGGATGTCCGCGATGGCAAGTGCAGGAACAGGTGGCACCGGCGGCACTGGTGGAACGGGAGGAACCGGCGGCACGGGAGGAACCGGCGGCACCGGAAGTACAGCTGACCTCGGCACAGGCGCTGGCGGTGGCATTTCGCTCGTTTCGCCAGTTGTGCGGCCCATCGGTTTGTCACCGACTCGGGCCTGCGGCCCGGCCGGGTGGTTCCCTGCCGTAAGATGGCCGCCAAGTGATATCGTCCCATGGCCACCCAGCAGTCTCAAACCTCCGATTTACCGGGATCCCAACAACCCAACCCCGCTATACTACCCAGACCTGGCGTGGGATGCGAGCTTGTTCGCAATGACTGTCCTCGCCGAGTTTGTCCAGGCCAGACTAGGTGGGAATGATTGGACAGTTGTGACAGCAATCTCCGGTCCGAATTTAGCTACCGCCGCTGTTTGGGCAGAACTGGACGAATTGCAGATGCTGGTGGAATACCGTCCCGAGGTCCTGTCCGAAGCGCTTGCACAAATGACCGATATGGTGGGTTTTTGGGCTGGTCTGTTCATGTTCAGCCCGTATTCCCATCCCTGGACATTTCGGCTGGCGCGGATCGCCATAGTTGTCGGCGAGTTCGTTGCGATGCACTACAAGCGAAAGTTTGAACGAGCACGGGCATCCCAGCTCTCCCCCACGTTGATGCCGCCCATTCCGGTCCCAGGGCACGCGTCATACCCGAGCGGCCATTCCACACAGGCGCATCTGCTCTCCCTGCTGCTGGCTAAGGTTATGCCACCCGTGGTTTCGATCACACTTCCACCGACAAGTACCGCGGTAGGCGGAACGCCGAAGGCTACATTGTTGGACCGCCTGGCCGAACGTGTCGCCCGTAATCGCGAGGTATTAGGGGTGCATTACCCAAGTGACAGCGCTGCGGGACAAGACCTCGCAAACAAGACGTTCGACCTGTTGATGACATGTCCTGCTTTGAATACCGCTGGAACGGGTGCGATGGACAAGGCGACAGCCGAATGGCTTGCAAACTAGCAAATCGACGACGCGTTCGCGACCTGGCGGGTATTTATGAACCAGCTCGGGCAGCCTCGACCTCGACCACAACCCGTCTTTTGGTAACAACGTTCTACTGAGGAGGTTAAGTCATGGGGGCTGGCGAGAAGGCTCACCAATATGTGGTGTTTGAACCAGCCATTCTTTTGGGATCGGGAAGACCGAACGAGCTGCGCGTGCATGAAATCGAAGATCCTGTGTGGCACGAGTTGCTGGGCACCGGTCTCTCGCGAGACGATTACACGATCGACAGTTTACCGTTGGTAAAGTTCCACTCGGACAAATTTGACCCACCTGTTCAACCAACCTACGTGCAGGACGTCTTCAGTGTGCAGTCTCCTTCTGCAAACGCAGGAGAGAATTTCCGCAAGGCGATATACGCCTCAACCCGAAACGGCAGCAAAGCGTGGCGCGCAATCGCCGTCAATCCCGTCACGACAATGGCGGAATACAGCGTTCCGGTGGCGCCAGATGCCACCATGTTTGGAACGCTCGACGGCGCGCGTCGACTGATCCGCGCCGATCAACTGCCAGAAAGCCTGAATGGAGACTCCGTCAATGTCATTGTGATCGATGCGGGTATTGATAAAAGCATGGTACCTCGCGGTCAATTTGGCGGGGGCTGGCAGCCGCTGCCCCAGAACCCATCGCTGCCTACGCCTCCCCCGCCAGGAGCCACCACTGGCGAGGATGCGCTGCATGGGATGATGATTGTGAACAATATCCTTGCAATGGCGCCGCGAGCCAGAATTTTCGATGTGCCTCTCATTCCGCCACCGAAGATTTATGATATCTTTAGCTTTCTTGTCGCCGCGGATGCCGTCTACAACCAGATCCTGCATGACATACTGTGGTTCCGGAGTTTAGAAAATGATCCCTTCCCGGGCCCTTGGGTTTTCATGAATGCGTGGGCCATTTTCGACCGTCGGTCTGAAGGGAAATACCTAGGCGAATACACAGAAAATCTGGGCCCCTGCGGAAAGCCGCCTCATTATTTTATCCACCGGATCGAATGCGTCGCCAGAGAGAATTTTGATATTGTGTTCTGCGCCGGGAACTGTGGAGAAGTATGTCCGGACGATCGGTGTGGTCCCAATGACTACGGACCCGGCCGTGGTATATGGGGAGCCAACGCCCACCGGGATGTGCTCACGGTCGGCGCCGTCCGCGTAGACGCGCTATGGCCCGGCTATTCGTCCGAGGGACCAGGACCGACGCCGAATTTGTATGCACAGAAGCCTGATATCTGTGCGCCAAGCCAATTCCTTGGTGCGGGCGGAGTATATCCTCCTAAGCCGGCGGAGCCGGAACCAATAGGTCTGGTGTAGCCTTCCCTGCGGTTACCGCGCGGGGGCAGCATGAGCCAGTCACTGACGGAGCGCTACGACGATCGGATTGCCGGGATGCTGTCGTGCTACGACCGGCTGGTGATCACCGGGACGCTGCCCGTAGTGTGCTACGCCGCAGGAATGACCGGGTATCTCCATGCCAGTGGCATCCGCATCTTCGACTACCCGGACTTCGCCAAGACGCTGCGCGATCGGGTGCGCGAGCGTGCGGCGTCGCTGGCCGCCGAGGCTGGGGTCCGCATCGAGCACATCGCCAAGCCGCATGTCCGCAAGGAAGATGTTGTGGCGCGCGTGCTTGAGCGGCGTGGCGACCATCCCGGCCTGGTGCACGTCATCTCGGCCATGGAAGCCTGCGACGCCTACAAGCCCTGGCACGACAAGCAGACGCATAAGACCTACATCCGGCCGGACAGCGGCAAATGCCTGCACTACTACTTCTATTTCCAGGACGCCAAATTCGGGCTGGTCTATCTGCGCGTGCCGACCTGGGCGCCGTTCCGCCTGCAATTCTACTGCAACGGCCATAGCTGGCTGGCGCGCAGGCTGGCCGCGCAGGGCATCGGCTACACCATGGCCGACAACGCTTTCGTGCGGATCGACGACTGGGGCCGCGCCCAGCAACTGGCCGACAGTCTCTCCCCCGATCAATTGCACCGTACCCTGGATCGCTACGCCGCGCTGTGCTGCCCGGTGTCGGAGGTATTCGGGCAAACCTACCACTGGAGCCTGATGCAGGTGGAATACGCCACCGACCTGGCGTTCCAGTCCACCACAACGCTCGGCCCGCTCTATGAGCAACTGGTCCGCCAGTCGGTGCTGAGCGTGAAGGCCGAGCAGATCGCCACATTCCTCGGCCGGCAGATCACGCCATTGCTGGCCCAGGAGGTCGGCTCGCAGTTCTCCACCCGGATCGAGGGTACCTGCATCAAGCACCGCTTCGGCAAGTGCTCGATCAAGATGTACGACAAGCACGGCATCGTGCTGCGCATCGAGACCACGACCAACGATGTGTCGTTCTTCAAGCACCACCGCAAGGTGGAACACCGCCACGGCCCGGCGAGCCGGGAACTCGCACCAGTCAAGAAATCGATCTACAGCCTGATCGACCTGCGTGAGATACTGCTCGGCTGTAACCGACGCTACATCGCCCACCTGTCCGCGCTGGATGACTTCTCCGCCGGCATCCGGGCGCTTGCGCGGCTGACCAAGCCGCATGCGGTGGACGGCAAGACGGTCCAAGGGATCAACTTCTTTGCCCCGGTGGACAAGGCCCTGTTGCACGCCTTGCAGAACCCGAAGGTCAACATTGCCGGCATCCGCCGGGGCGAGTTGTTGCCCGACCTCGGCATGCTGTCGCCAACCAGACTGTCGCGGCAACTGCGCCGGCTGCTGGACCTCGGGGTGATCAAACGCGCCACTGGAACCTACCGCTACTACCTCACCAAAGCCGGACGCGCCGCGACCGCAGCGGCGGAATGGCTTGCCGAGGCGGTGGTCATTCCGGCTATGATTTGATGGGATTTCGCAGAGCATACGATTTAACGCAGGACGCGAGAAGAGTCGGGTGGTAAGGGACTACGCTTTTCCCCAGACATGGCTGTGGAAAAGTGGCCCCTGCGGGGCAGTTCCGCCGCGTCAAATGCCTTGCCACTGGCCAATGTGCCGTCGGTAGTCGGTATGCTCGTCTCGGATAGACATCGGAGTTCGGCAGTACGCCGAGGGAGCGGGCCATGACCGACGGACTGAGCGAGCTCTATCAAGAGCTGCTGAGCGGCAGCTACGATTGCGTGGACCGCATCGTTCTGAACGCTTACTTCGGGATGGGTCATAGCCCTGGTGGTTTCCGCGTGTGGTGGCGGGCGCTCACTGGATCAGACGACACTCTGGACAACGCCCATCTGATGCGGTTGGCCGGCCGGTTCAGCCGGCGCGTGCGAGGCTACGCCAAAGCGCACGACATCCCGGTAATCGATTGTGTGGCAGGAGAGCGCAAGCATGACGTGGCCGACGATTATCTGGCCAAGACAGCGGTGATCGAGGGCTTGTTTCTGGTCCTGGTCGGTCGAGCCCAGGCACCGGTGTGGCACGTCGAGTTGAATTACCACCTTGAGCGGAAGAAGCCTTATGTGAACCACTACTCGTTTCATATTCTCGACCGTGATTGGGGGCATGTCACCATCAAGATCAGCGGGCACCCACCGTTCCCTGCCCAGGTGATCTTGAACGGCCATGAATACGTCGCCTGCCAGGCGCGCAAGGCGGGCATCGGGTTCACCAAGGAAGGCAACTGTTTCACCGCCATCGGTGACACGTCCGGTTTCGCGAAGATCGCAGAGACCTTGTCCGAGCAACGGGCTATAGGGCGATTGAGTGAGGTCTGTGAGCGGTGGATTTACCGCTGCTGCTTGTGCTTTGCGCTCGACTTTGAGGAGCAGAAACGCAGCGGGTTCCGTTATCACTTCTCCAACTATCAAATGGAGTACAGCCGAAACCTGATATTCCTGGTTGGCGGACGCATGGAGCAAGTCTTCCAAGCCCTGATCGATCGTAGCCGGGCGCCGTTGGACCTGAAGACGATAAAGACCATCCTCGGCGACAAGGGCCGGCCGAAATACCGTCCACGCAACATGCGGGCGGCCGAATGGGGAGTTGCGGTCGAGAGACCTACGTATGATCTGACGGTCTTCAAGCTGCATTGCGGCAAGCTGGCGTTGAAGATCTATTCAAAAGGCGAACGCGTACTTCGCATTGAGGCTGTAGCTCACAATATCCGGGAGTTCCGCTGCGGGCGCTTACTGGATAACTTCCCCGAAATCGTCCGCCGATTGAAGGGCATGCTCGAGCGATTTATGGAGGCGCTGAGTTGCATCGATCAATGCTTCGTCGGCGATGAGATGCTCGAGCGTCTGCCGTTGCCGTCACGGGTTGGTAAAACCGTGGTCGGGGGAATCGATCTCAACAAGCCGCGCCTGCGTCACGTCGCTGAGGCTGTCATCGCGTTGTCAGCCTCAGCTGATGGCTTCACCGCCTCGGCACTGGCCGATCAGGTCCGCGCGTTCCGCAATCACAGCGCACCGCTCTACGGCCCCCGCCAGGCCGCGTATGATCTGAAGAAACTCCGCGGCAAACAGATCGTCCAGCGGATCGGCGCGACGCGTCGCTACGAGGCGATGCCGTCCGGTCTGCGCGCTATCACGGCCCTACTCGTGCTCCGAGAGAAAGCCCTCAAGCCACTCCTCGCGGCCGCTCAAGACATCAGCCCCACCCGAGGAGGACAAAACCCGCGCGCCATCGATCGCCACTACCAGGACCTGCGACTCGCCATGAACGGCGTCTTTCGCGAACTCGGCATCGCTGCCTGACCATCGACAAATTTTTTGTCGGGCTTCGCCCTTAAGCGCCTAACGCCATCATAGCGCAGGAGATCGATGCCATTCGGGATGTAACGCAGCCGCCGTTCATTCAACCGCCAGACACCTGTTGCGATTCGGTAAAGGTTACGCGATGGCACAGCAACAATGCTGCGCGCGAGCGCGATACGGCGCGTCAGTACGCGTCGCCGAAGTTGCTTAATGCGCTCCTCCGGCCCGAATCCATCCTCGATATGGACGTGTCGGGCGAGCGGTGGGATATTGGCCAGCGCCCATTCCATGGAGCCCCAGTTGTAGGTCACCAGCACGTCAGGTCCCAGCGTCCGCAACAAGCGCCTGAAAGCGAATACATTGACTGGCAGACGACTTTTTCGGAACTCGACAGCCATGTAATCTACGTCAAGGCCGGGAGAAAGGCGCTTTTGACACTCGTAATTGCCGTCCAAGGCTATGATCAGATGGCGGTACGCCTTCCCAAACCGATTGGCGATGGCAGCAAATCTTACTTGAGCACCACCAACAGCGAATGTCGGAAACGCGTGCAACAGTACCGGTGAGTCAGGTTCGCTATGAAGCATGGCTATATCGGTTGAGGTTTGAACCCTCAAGAATTCCCCTCATTTTTCAGATCGGTCCAAAAACGTCGGCGAAGAGCGGTTGCTCCGGCAGCATTTGTGAGGAGCGCTGCATCAGCGGGGGCCAGCTAATCATCACGCATGGTTGGCAGTAGATCGTAGAGCATGCAACCCTGACGGAACAACGAATGGACGCGGCGTTTGACCGTGCTGGTCTTGAGCATCCGATCGTAGCCGAGCGCTTCGCCTGCGGCACCGAGCAAGGTCAGGAGAACCACCGCGAACGCATTAATCAGCCATAGCCGATCACGCCACTCAGCAGAGTTGCCATGAATCGTCCCTAGACCCATGCCGAAGCGCAGATCTTTCGTATCACGATGAGTGCATTCGATCCCCCAACGACGACCGTACAAGCCGGTCAGTTGCTTGGCAGTCGCATGGGTGCTGCTGCCGGCCCGGCACCAAGCTTGCTTCATATCCGGACCCTGAATGCAGACGACGGTTGCTACCGGGTAGCGATCGGCGGTGACCGCGGCGCCGCGCAGCACACGTGCGCGTCCGCCAGGCACCACCCATGCGGCAGCGGAGCGAGTTTCGTCGCCGGCGGCGGTTACCGCAATGTTGCCGCGGAAGCGGATGACGTAGTCGAACCACAGTTCTTCAGTCAGCATCTTGTAAAACTCTTGAGCACCGATGCCGCGATCGGCAACGATACGTACATTGATCTCTGCTGGCACCAGTTCAGCAAGCCGCACCAGCACGCGATGCTCATCAGCACGCGATGCTCATAGAGTGCGCAGTGGTCCTTGAGCGTATTCTTGTCGACGGTCAGCCAAACCAGAGGTGTCGAGCGACCGTTGTCGGTGATCGGTGCCAGCATAATGGTGGCCTGTTTGTCGGCATTGAACTCGGTCCAGTCCATGGTCGCCACGATAGTGTCCCGTGCGCCGATGACGAACGGCACCCAGCGCACCAGAATATCGTCGACGTTGATCGCCGGGTTGGACAGCAACCGGTCGACCTGCTTGATCGCATGCTTGGGTTTCAGACTATAGGCGGCAGCGAGGTCTTGACGAATCGTACAGACCGCCAACGAGCCGCTGTGCTACACGCCAAGGGTGGCATCGCAGAGCGAATTGACGCGCTTGGCGTGACGATCCTGCCCCAGCAAACCGCTGAGAACCTCGTGAATTGCCTTGTACGAGAAGCGCTCCCGGACGACCATAGTAGCTCCCGAATCGGTGTCGGGAGGCAAACTCGCTGGTCGGTCGAGAGAAGAGAATCGACCCCGCGATTTCGCAAGCATCTGCCAATTGGTAATTGCTCACCTGGGTAGCAGGACGACGATGCGATGCGCGGTGGCGTATCGGGTTTGGGGCTGAACATGATGGTTGACGCGGTGACGGGCGACTCGATTCAAGCTCTGTGTGACGCAGGGTATCGACCTCAGCACGCTAAGCCACGCGGAGAAGGTTGACCTCATCCTGTCGCTGGTCGGGCAATTGGAAGCGGCGCTGGCGTGTATCGGTGAACTTGAGAAGCGGCTGGCCAGGTTCGAGCGCCCTGCCAAGACACCGGACAATTCCTCCCTGCCACCGTCGAAAGGGCAAAAGCCCGCTCGTCCCATGGGCGACCAGCCGCCGCGCAAGAGCCGCCCGGGGTTCGGACGGACGCTGCACCCGAACCCGGATCGTGTAATCGACGCCAGGCTGACCGCCTGTCCGAAGTGCCAGGCGACATTTCCAGAGATCTGCCAAACCCCGCAGCAGGTCTACGAACGCATCGAGCTACCGCCGATCAAGCCGGACGTGACGCAGGTGCGCCTGTTCGGCGGTCGCTGCGCCTGCTGCGGCGAGCGCGTGACCGCGGTCGCGCCGGCCGGGCTGGAACCCGGTTCGCCGTTCGGTCAGTCGATCGCTGCCTTGGTGGTCTACCTGCACTACGCGCATGCCATTGGCATGGAGCGGCTGGCCACGCTGATGGACGAGATCTTCTCGCTGAGCATCAGCGAAGGGGCGATCAGCAACATGCTGGCTCGCGCACGTGAACCGCTGCTTGCGGCGGCGTCAACGATCCGCGCGACGGTGCTGGCCAGTCCGGTGGTGTGTTCCGATGAGACCTCCGCGCGGGTGAGCGGCAAGAACTGGTGGGAGTGGGTGTTCATCGGCAGCCTGGCGGTGCTGCACGTGATCCGCCCCAGCCGTGGCAAGGCCGTGGTTCAGGCCCGGTTCGGCGAGATCAGGCCGATGGTCTGGGTGTCCGATATGTTGGGCAGCCAACGCGGCCACGCCGTCGAATGGCAGGTGTGCCTGGCGCATCTGCTGCGCGATGCGACATACGCGATCGAATGCGGCGACACAGCCTTCAGCGCTGCGTTCAAGCGACTGTTGCTGCGTGCGATCGCCATCGGGCGACGCCGCGATGAACTGAAGGACAGCACGCTGAAGCAGTATCTTGCCGATCTGGATCGCCGGCTCGACCGCATCATGGCAGCCGTTCCGAGCGGCGAGCCAGGACGCAAGCTGCGCAAGCGCATCGCCGCCAACCGCGAGCACTTGTTCGTGTTCATCACCAATCGCGATGTACCGTATACCAACAACGTCTCCGAGCGACATCTCCGTCCCAGCGTGATCTTCCGCAAGGTGACCAACGGTTTCCGCTGCGAGTGGGGCGCCGAAACCTATGCCGCCTTCCGCTCACTCGTCAGCACCGCTAAGGCCAACCGCGCTTCAGTGCTCGGCGTCCTCCGGTTCGTGCTGGCAGCAAAAACTCCCGAGACGCTACCGGCTAGACCAGGGTGAGCAATTACGTGGGAGCTGGCGGCACCGGGATTCTTTCCAGTAGAGCGGACCAGCTACTCCCTCGCCTCCGGCCCCAGGATCGGCACCCGCCGCGGCATGATTCGTATGTTGAGCATCGGGCCAGTGACGAGCCACGCCGCAGCCACACGCCCACCGCAGCCGTCCGAACAGCGCATCCGACGCAGCACCTCGCCCACCGTCCGTTCGCGCCCGCAGAAGCTCGCCCGCTCTGACTCGGAAAACGCCCGCTCACCACTGCACCCAGCAGCCAGGCAGTCCACCGCAAGGCAGAATCCGGTCAATTCATGCAGCGGGCTGGCGGAAGCGCGGCCCGCTGTCCACGGGCGGAGGCGTTCGCGGAGGCCATGCCTGAATGGTAGGGGATACCGCGGAACAAGACAAGAACATAACTCAGCTCGCGTGTGTCTATCCCCGGCTGTCCAGCCTTCCATGAAGCCGTTGAAGCCCCACAATGGCATTAGGATACGCGGCAGCCTGTGGTCGGCTCCAGGCTATTGAGATGTCGTGACTCCCGCCAACACGGCTTGCCGTCACAGTTTTCGTAATCAGTAGGTCCTCGGTTCAAGTCGGAGCGTCGGCACCAAATTGCTCAATAATGACAATGCGTCGCGCAGCCGTGCCCAACGACGATGATATACCTTTCGGTAATTGTCCGCACCGTGTCCGCAGACTGCTCGGCTGATACGCGCCAGTGTGACTAACGGAATTAATGGATGCGAGGCAGGTTCCAGGCTGCTTCGCTTGATGGTGGGGGCGATGGTGCGGCGGCTTGGCGGTGCGGAAGACACGCTCTGGCAGACAACTGTGTGGACCGAAAAATGCCTTACGGACAGTCAGCGGCGGAGAGCCGCGCGATAGGCATCATGACGTCCCCGCCCAGAACTACAACCTCGCGTGGTGCTCGATCGGAACCGAGCGGCAGTCCATCTCGTATTCCAAACCTGCCACCGGTGGACGCGCGAAATGCCAGATCAGGCCGTGCTGCGCCGCGCCGCGCTGCACGATCTCGTCGGCAAGGTACGAGTGTAGATCGTGCACCGTGTAAACCTGCGTTGCCGTCGTGTCGGCCCACGTCTTACCAAGGAGCGCCATGCGCTCCTCCATCCGACCTAATACAAACACGGCCTTTTCCCGCATCGCGTCGGGACTGGTCTCGCCATACCGAACTGTGCGGTCGGCGTAGGGCACTGGCTGGTCTCCTGCCTCGCCGCTGCCGGCGATGACGAACGAGCCTGATGCACCATCCGCAGCGCGGGTGAAGCAGAACGCGTGAAAGCTCGGTTCGGCCGGCTTGTGCAGCGGCGGAATGACGTTGCTGCGCGCCACCGGATTGTCTTCCGGGTCCTTCATCACACCCCATCGCAGCAGCGTGCCCGTGTAGTGGCGGTTGAATTCGATGAAGCCGGTGTCGGAGAACTGCGCCGGCGACCGCAGTTCGCAGGCACAGAAAGCAACCAGCGGCACGCGCTGCTCGCCCAGGTAACGCTCGATCCAGGCGAAGCCGGCGGCAAGCGGAACGGGCCGGGCAAATGCCACTCGCTCGATGCGGTAGCCGTCGAGTGCCGCGACACCGCCGGAATACTGGAAAGCATGCGGAATATAGCGATAACCGCCCGCGGGAATATCGATTGTTGCCGGCATCTGATCTCCTCCCCTCATGCAAAAAGGGCCTCGGGTTGTCCCGAGGCCCTTCCTGGCACGGCATCGTTGCCGGCTAATTGCTGTTCCTGTTGCCCATTAACTGCAGCAGCAGCATGAACAGGTTGATGAAGTTCAGGTAGAGGCTCAGCGCGTCGTAAACGCTGCGCTTGGCCGCACCCTCGGGTCCCTCGGCATAGGCATACTGCACGTAGGTCGCCTTGATGCGCTGCGTGTCATATGCGGTCAGGCCGGTGAACACCACCACGCCGATGATGCTGATGGCGAACTGCAAGGCTGAACTGACCAGGAAGATGTTCACCAGCGAGGCGATGATGATGCCGAACAGCCCCATCATCAGGAAACTGCCCCAACGGCTGAGGTCGGCTTTCGTCGTGTAGCCGTAGATGCTCATCGCCGCGAAGGTTGCCGCGGTGATGAAGAACACGCGCACGATCGACTCGCTGGTATAGATCAAGAAGATGTTGGTCAGGCTGGCGCCCATCGCGGCACAGAACAGCCAGTACAGCGTCTGTGCAGTGGTGCGCGATAGCCGATTGACCCCCATGCTCAGCACCAGCACGAAAGCCAGGGGCGCGAAGATCGAGATCATCGCCAGCGCCGACGGATGGCGCATCATGCCCGTCGGTGTTTCCACCAAGGGATAGAACGCGTTGATCAGGCTGGTGTTGGCGATGCCATAGGCGATGATGCCGGTCAGCAGCAGACCGGAACTCATCCAGTTGTAGACGCGCAGCATGTATGCGCGCAGGCCGGCGTCCAGGACCGCAGCGGTCGTGGCGGCCGATGCTCTTGGATAGGTCCGGGTATCGGGACTGAAGGCCATGGTTTCCCTCTTGTGTCTCAGGCGGTTTGCCCGTGCCTCTCATTTTGGAGATCGCCCGGGGCGGTTCAAGCCAGATCGCAATGAAAGCTCGGTAACCCTCGCCGGTGTTTCCCCGGCTTTCACTCGTTCCGCAACATGGGCGCCACCTTGGCCCGTAGCGCGGCCGCGGTGCCAACATAGCCGAACACGAGCATCATGGCGAGAGATGCCAGCAGGGTAATGGCCAGGGTGCCCGGCAGGAACACCCAATCGACGTGCATGATGTAGCGTAGCACGCCGAAGCTCGCCAGCGTCCCCACCAGTGCTGCGATCAGGCCGCCCGCCACGCCCAACACGCCGAACTCCACCAGCCAGGCGGTGCGGATCTGCCGGCGGGTCGCGCCAAGCGTCTTCAGAATCACCGCCTCGTGGGTGCGACGCCGCTGTCCGGCGGCCACCGCGCCGACCAGCACGAGCGCGCCGGCCAGCAGCGTCAGCGATCCGGTGGCAGTGAGCGCGGCGGCAACCTGGTCCAGCAGCGCGGCCACTGCGGCGAGCACGTCCGCCACCCGGATGCCGGTGACGTTGGGCAGCGCATCGGTCACCGCGCGCAACAGGCTGCCCTGGTCGGCTTCCGCCACCCGGACCGTGGCGATGTGCGTGTGGGGCGCGTTCTGCAGCAGGCCGGGGCTCGCCATCAGGGCGAAATTCAGCGACAGCGTCCGCCAGGCGATGTCGCGCAGGTTGGCGATCCGTAGGTCGATGTCGCGCCCGAGCACGTTGACCCGGATGGTGTCGCCGACGCCGATGCCCCAGCCCTCGGCCAGACCGGCGTCGAACGACACCAGCGGCGGCCCGCTGTAGTCGGGCGGCCACCATTTGCCGGCGACGATGCGGGTACCTTCCGGCGGCGTGGCGGCATAGGTCAGGCCGCGATCGCCGCGCAGCGCCCAGCGCGTGTCGGGGGTCGCGCGCACCTTCTCGGCCGGCACGCCGTTCACCGCGACGATGCGCGCGCGCATGCTGGGCACCTGCTGCATGTCCTGCATGCCGGGCTGCCCGCGCACCAGCGCTTCGAACCGCGGCAACTGTGTGTCCTGTATGTCGATGAAGAAGAAGCTCGGCGCGTTCGCCGGCAACTGCTCGAGGATTTCCCGCTGCACGTTGCCCTGGATCAGCGCGACCGCCGCCAGGGTGGACAGGCCCAGGCCGACCGATACCAGCAACAACGGCGTCGCCGAACCAGGCCTATACAGGTTGCCGAGGCCGAGCCGGGTGGCGAAGCCTGTCGCGCGTCGCCCTGCCCGGGCCGCCAGCATCACGGCGCTGCCGCCCAGCCGGAACAGCGCCAGCGTGCCCAGGGCGGCGGCACAGAACCACAGCGCGAATTGGCGGTCGGTGGCGGTGGCGATCGTCAGGCCGATCAGTGCGGCCACGACGCCGACAGTGGCCGCGATGAGCTGACCGGGCGGCCGGGTACGCTCCGGTATCAGTGCATCGCGGAACAGCGCGCTGCCTGGAATGCGCGCCGCTCGACCCAGCGGCCACAACGAGAAGGCAAGCGCGGTCAGCAACCCGTAACCGGCCGCCAGCGCGAGCGGGCCCGGATAGAAGCCGAGTACCGGCGGCACCGGCAGCACGGCCTGCAACCAGTCTGCCATGGCGATCGGCAGCAACGTGCCGACGGCGAGCCCGATCGCCACCCCGCACATGGCGAGCGTCATTACCTGGATCAGGCAGACGGCCAGCACCAGGCGGGACGAACCGCCGAGACAGCGCAGCGTCGCGATGGTGCGGGTCCGCGCTTCCAACCAGGCGCGCACGCCGTTGGCGACGCCGATGCCGCCGACCAGCAGCGAGGTCAGCCCAACCAGGGTCATGAACAGGCTGGTCTGGTCGATGAAGCGGGTCACGCCGGGCGCTGCGTCATGCGGGTCGCGGATGCGCCAGCCTTCGCCGGGGAAGGCCTGCCGAAGGGCCGCGATCACGGTGGGCGCGGCGGCTGGGTTCGGCAGCGCAGCCCGGATGGCGTACTCGACCATGGAACCGGGGGCGATGAGCCCGGTCGATGCCAGCGTGTCGGCTGCGATCAGCACACGCGGCCCGAGGATCAGCGGCGCAGCGACCCGATCCGGCTCGGAAATCAGGGCGCCGCGGACCGTGAAGCTGGCATTGCCCAATCGGACGCTGTCGCCAGGATGCAGGTTGAGCCGATCCAGCACGACCTGTTCAGCGAGCAGACCATGGTTGGCCAATGCATTGGCCAAACAGGCACCATCCCGACACTCCTCCGCTGCCCCGTCTACCGCGGAGCGGGAGAGCGTCGGGGAGGTTGCCGGGCCAAGGTTTAACTGCGCCTCGCCCACCAGCGGCCACGCCGGATCGACCGCCTTCAGCTCGACCAACTGCCGCTGCCCATTGCCCGCCACCAGCATGGACCGCATTTGCACCACGTCCGACAGCGCGGCGCTGCGCGCCCGCAGCCAATCGCGCAGGGCGTCCGGCAGCGGCTGCGACCCGCTTTCGACCTCCAGGTCGCCGCCCAGGATGCGGCGCCCATCGGTGGCCAGCCCTCGGTCGGTCGCCGCGCGCAACGTGCCGACCGCGGCAATGACCGAAACGCCAAGCGCGAGGCACAGCAGCACGATCCATAGCCCGCGCACGCCACCCCGCAACTCCCGCCGCGCCAGCCGAAACGCCAGCATCAGGCCGCTGCGCCGGCCGGCACGGGCGACAGGTCGATCTCGGTCACCCTGCCGTCGGTCAGATGAATGCGCCGCGAGCAGCGGGCCGCCAGATGTGCGTCATGGGTGATCAGCAGCAATGTGGTGCCAGTCTCGGCGCGCAGCCTGAACAGCAGGTCCATCACGGCGTCGCCGGTGGCCTGGTCGAGATTGCCGGTCGGTTCGTCGGCCAGCAACAGTCGTGGCCGCGGCGCGAAGGCACGGGCAAGTGCCACGCGCTGCTGCTCGCCGCCGGAAAGCTGCCCCGGCAGGTGCGTCAGCCGATGCGCCAGCCCGACGGCATCGAGCGCCCGCGCCGCGCGCGGCATCGCATCGCGCACGCCGGCCAGTTCCAGCGGCACCGCCACGTTCTCCAGCGCCGTCATGCTGGGGATGAGATGGAACGCCTGGAACACGATCCCGACAGTCTCCCGTCGCAGCCGCGCCAGTGAATCTTCGTCCATCGCGGTAACCGCGTGGCCGGCGAGCAGAATGCTCCCGGAGGTGGTGCGCTCCAGCCCGGCCAGCACCATCAGCAGACTGGTCTTGCCGGAGCCGGACGGGCCGATGACGCCGACCGCCTCGCCCGCCGCGATGTCGAGATCGATACCGCGAAGGATGTTGACCGGCCCTGCGGCGGAAGGCACCGTCAAGTGCAGGTCCCTGACCTGGACGAGCGGCGTTGCCGTGGCCGGGGGGATCGCAGACGGCGGAAAGGCATCCATGGCGGCACCATATGGCGTCCGCGGCCGGTGGCGGAAAGCCGCGATCGCTCTGAGCCTGTTGATGCTGGCAGCCATACCCACCACGCGGGCCGCACCGCTACGGCTGCTGGTGCTGGGCGATTCACTGTCGGCCGGCTACGGCCTGCCGCACGCTGACGGCTTCGAGGTGCAGTTGGCAGCCGCCTTGCATGCGCATGGCCATGATGTCCGGATCATCGATGGCGCGGTATCGGGTGACACCACGGCCGGTGGGCTGGCGCGGCTGGACTGGTCTCTGGGCGACGGTGCGGACGCCGCTATCGTCGAGCTTGGCGCGAATGATGGACTCCGGGGCGTTGATCCGGCGGATACGGAGGCCAATCTGACGGCGATCCTCGATAAGCTGGCGGCGAAGCACATCCCGGTGCTGCTGAGCGGAATGTATGCGATGCCCAATCTGGGAGCGGACTACGGCGCGGCATTCCGCGCGGTTTTCGACCGGCTGGGGAAGCGGCCCGCCGTGCTGTATGACCCGTTCTTCCTGCAAGACGTGGCAACCATGCCGGCGCTGAACCAGCCCGACGGGTTGCATCCCAATGCGGAGGGCGTGAAGCGGATTGTGGCGCGGCTGCTGCCGCTGGTCGAGAAACTGCTGACTGAGGTTCCGCCGGCATGAGGCTGTTCGTCGGTCTGGAGCTGCCCTGGGAGTTGCGCCAGCGCGCGGCGATGCTGTCGGGCGGCGGCATTCCCGGTGCGCGATGGGTGCCGGCGGAAAACTACCACGTGACGCTGCGCTTCATCGGCGAGACCCCGCGTCATATGGCGGAGGAGATCGACCATGCGCTCATGGCGCTGAAGGCGCGGGGCTTCTCGCTGACCCTGGCAGGCGTCGGCACCTTCGCGAAGGGCGGGCGCAGCAATGCGCTCTGGGTCGGGGTGGAACGCAATCCGCAACTCGACCACTTGCAGAGCAAGATCGAAACTGCGTTGCAGCGCTGCGGGCTGGAGCCTGAGCGGCGACGCTTTCAGCCGCACCTGACCTTGGCGCGTCTGGACAATCCTGCCGAGGCCAAACTGGCGGCGTTCGTGCAGGCGCACAACCTGTTCCGTGCCGATCCGGTGCCAATGCAACACTTCACGCTGTTCAGCTCGCTGCTGGGCAAGGACCAGGCGGTCTACACCGCAGAACTCGAATACGCGCTGGGCTGATCGCGATACTACCGTACCAATCACCGACATGACCTTGCTTGTCCCGACCATCCATCGCAGCACAACGCCGGTGTGATGGTCGGGACCAGCCAGGCCATGTCGGTCAAACGATACGCCGGATCACTCGGCCGCCTGTGCGGTGGCGTGGCCGATCGTCGTCAGCGCCTGCGCCAGGTCATCCTTCAGATCCTCGACATCCTCCAGCCCGACCGACAGGCGGATCACGCCATCGGTAATGCCAAGCTTCGTGCGTTCCTCCGCACCGATCCGCATGTGCGTGGTGGTCGCCGGATGCGTCACGAGCGACTTGGAATCACCCAGGTTGTTCGACACGGCGATCAAGCCGAATGCGTTCATCACGCTGAACGCCGCCTGCTTGCCGCCTGCCACTTCGAATGTGACCACCGTGCCGCCGCCGGTCATCTGCGCCAGCGCCAACGCCTGCTGCGGATGATCGGCCCGCGTCGGGTACCACACGCGGGTGACCTCGCGCCGCGCCGCCAGGAAATCGGCAATTGCGACGGCGCCGCGGCATGCGGCATCGACGCGCAGCGCCAGCGTCTCGAGGCCCTTCAGCAGCAGCCAGGCGTTGAACGGCGACAGCGCCGGGCCGGTGTTGCGGATGAACGGCTGCAGCGTGTCGTTGATCCACTTGCGGCTGCCCAGCACCGCGCCACCCAGCACGCGTCCCTGGCCGTCGATATGCTTGGTGCAGGAATACACCACCACGTCGGCGCCGAGCTCCAGCGGCTGCTGCAACAGCGGCGTGGCGAACACGTTGTCCACCACCACGATTGCTCCCGCCGCATGCGCCAGATCGGCGACGGCGCGCAGGTCGACCATCTCCAGCATCGGGTTCGAAGGTGTTTCCAGCAGCACGAGCTGCGCCGGTCGTGACAACGCCGCCCGCCATTGCGCCAGATCGCTGCCATCGACGAATTCCGTGGCGATGCCGAACTTCGGCAGCAGCGTGGAGACGATCCAGTGGCAGGAACCGAACAGCGCGCGCGACGCCACCACGCGATCGCCCACCTTCAGATGCGCCAGCAGCGCCGCGTTCACCGCCGCCATGCCGGTCGCCGTGGTGCGGCAGGCTTCGGCGCCCTCGATCAGGCACAGCCGCTCCTCCAGCATCGACACCGTCGGGTTGGCGAAGCGCGAATACTGGTAATGCTCCACCGTGCCGGCGAATGTGCCCTCCGCCTGCTCGGCATCGTCGTAGACGTAGCCGGAGGTAAGAAACAGCGCCTCGGCGGTCTCGCCATGCTGGCTGCGCTGCACGCCGCCATGCACCAGGCGGGTGGCGGGGCGGTATTTCGTGGGATGGCTGGTCATTGTCTGGGCCCTTTCTACAGTTGGCCCGACCGATGGAGCAGCTTGAGCCCTGGAAGCTGGGCTGTTCGCTGGCCTCTTTAGCGCGCTTGTTTCACCTCGCCGCAATCCGGCCGGACAAATCACGAGGGCCGGGCTGGACCGAGGATCTCACCGGCGGCGGCAAACTAGGGCGACGGCGATTGTCCCGTCAACCCGGTCAACCCCCGCCACCAGCGTGATCGGGTGATGCTTCAGGGCGGGACTTCGCCCCGCACCCCACCCAGAGGGCGCTGCCCCATAGGCGTTAAATTACTGCTTGACCCGGCGCGACTCGGCCTGATTCTGGGGGCGGATGCAGAACACAGCATCGATCCCGGCGGACCAGTTCGAGGCACTGCTGCGCCGGCTGCCGGCCGACCTCGATCTCGACAGTCTCGCCCGGCAGACCAAGGCAATCGAGCGCAAGCGCGAGATCGCCTCCGGCGCCACTCTGTTGCGCCTGTCACTGGCACGCGGCCCGGGCGGGCTGTCGCTGAGCCAGGCGGCAGCCTGGGCGACGATGCTGGCAGGCGTGCGGATCAGCGACCCAGGCGTGAAGTACCGGTTGGACAAGTCGGTCGAGTTCCTGGAAGCGGTGATGATGCGGCAACTGGCGGCGAAGGCGCCCGGTGCCGCGGTGCGCTGGCCAGGACGCATCCTGCGTGGCTGCGACGGCAGTTGCATCCGCGAGCGCGGCAGCGCGAGTGCCGATTGGCGGGTGCATGCGGTGTACGACCTGGGGCGCGGCGGTTTCTCGCACCTCGAGTTGACCGACAAGCACGGTGCCGAGGCGATCGACCGTGGCGCAGCGATCCCCGGCGAGATCCGCATTGGCGACCGCAATTTCGGTCGCGCCGCGAGTCTGCAACGCTTTCGCCAGCAGAGCGCCGGCCAGGCCGATTTCATCGTCCGGGTCGGCTGGAACGCGTTCAATCTACGCCGGCCGGATGGGCCGGATTTCGACCTGATCGGCCATCTCGGCACGCTGCCCGGCGACACGCTGGCGCACGAAGTGATGGTGCAAGCCAAGGTCGGCCCGCTGGACCCACCCCGGCCATTGCGCCTGATCATCCAGCGCAAGACCCCGGCGGCAACCGAGACGACACGCAAGAAGCTGCTGGCCGCGGCGTCGCGCAAGCAGAAGACGCTCGATCCGCGCAGCCTGATCGCGGCCGAATTCATGATCGTGGCGACCTCATTGCCGGCACAGCAGTATCCGCCCGACGAGGTGCTCGCGGTATACCGCCTGCGCTGGCAAATAGAGTTGGCGTTCAAGCGGTTGAAGTCCCTGTTGCACATCGATCGCTTGCCGACGCGCACCGAACGGGCGACGCGAAGTTGGCTCTACCCGCACCTTATCCTTGCCCTGTTGTGCGACGATCTCAGCCAGGAGTTCCTGGAATCTTCCCCCTGAGGCGTTGCTCGACGCGGCCTATGTCCCCTCGCTCTGGCGCGCGCAAAGCACCGCCTTGCTGGTGCTCGGTCTGGCGATCATCGGCCCGCTTACTCTCGATGCCCTGGCGCGCGCCGATCCGAACGTTCATCACCGGCTCGCTCACTCCCGACGAAAACGAAGACCGCACATCTGCTATCCGCTACCTCACTCATCCCCTCATTTTCCTTGAGACATGAAAGAATCGGTCGGCCATAAGGACGATTCCGGAAAGAATCGCATGAGCAGCGACGGCGGCATATCCTTGCGAATCCGCCATGGCCAGTTTTGCAGTCGCGTGAAGCAACAGATCTCCCGCCCAGCAACGGCAGGTCGGGGAATACGATGGTCATCGGGCAGCAGCAGTTCTCCATCGACCAGGTCAGGCAGGTTCTTGGCGGCGTGCTTGGCCATGATCTTCACGCCAAGCGCGTCGGCTCGCTCTGCGATGCCACCCTCGGCGTGCTGCGCGGCGCCTCCCTGGCGGTCTGCACGATCGGCCAGGGGCTCGCTGCCGCACGTGGCCTGAACCCCAAGCATGCGACCAAGCAGGTCGACCGCCTGCTGTCCAACCGGAATATCAACGTCGATGACATCCTCACCCGCTGGGTGCCCTACATCATCGGCACACGCAACGCCATCGTGGTGGCATTGGACTGGACCGACTTCGAGGCCGACAAGCAGGCCACAATCATGTTGTCGCTGATCACCGATCACGGTCGTGCCACACCGCTGGTATGGCTCACGGTCGACACGTGCACACTCAAGGACAACCGCAGCCTCTACGAGCATCGGGTACTGGTGCGGTTGGCCGAATTGCTGCCGGCCGACATCGCGGTGTGCGTGATCGCCGACCGCGGCTTCGGCGACCAGAAACTCTACCGGATGCTGACCGAAGAGCTGTGCTTCGACTACGTCATCCGCTTCCGCGGCAACATCGCTGTGACCACCACCACCGGCGAAACCCGCACCGCTGCCGCCTGGGTGCGACCCGGCGGACGCGCCCGTGTGCTGCGTGGCGCCGCGGTCACCGCCGACCGCTATGCAGTGGGGACCGTGGTCTGCGTTCAGGACCCCGACATGAAGCAGGCCTGGTGCCTGGCGGCCAGCAGTGCCGATGCCACGGCCAAGCATCTGACCGGATACTACGGTCGTCGCTGGGGCATCGAGTGCGCGCTACGCGATACCAAGGATCTGCGCTTCGGCATGGGGATGGGCGCGATGCATGTCAAAACTCCCGAGCGGCGCGATCGGTTGTGGCTGATCAACGCTTTCGCCGTGGTGCTGCTGACGCTCCTCGGTGCCGCCGGCGAGGCACTGGGCTATGACCGGATGCTCAAGACCAACACCGCCAAACGCCGCGTCCATTCGTTGTTCCGCCAGGGCTGCATGCTCTACGACCTGATCCCGATGATGCCAGAAGCCAGGCTGCGTCCGCTGATGCAGCGCTTCTCCCGCATGCTGCAGGAGCAGCCGCTATTCGCAGACGTTTTCGGGCCGGTCTGACAAATGAGGGGAGTCGTGAGATCCGCTACAGCAGTAATTTAACGCCTATGGGGCGCTGCCCTCTGGACTCCCGCCAAGGGCGACGCCCTTGGAACCTTTCACTCTCGACCGGTGAGGGTGGGGGATGGCTGAGCCTGGCATTGGCCAGGCTCAGCCATCCCCCACCCCCACCGGTCGAAAAGGATCGGATTGCAAAGGCGACTGCCTTTGCTGGAGGTCCAGGAGGCAAAGCCTCCTGGCGGGTTTCAGGGCGGAGCCCTGACCCTCCGGCATGAGATTGCACGGTCAACTCGGCCTGATGTAAACAGCGCAGTCCCATTTGGCTTCGTCGGCGAAGGCGGCCAATGCCGGTCGCTTGATCGACGGAGCAGTGCGGTGCGGGTGTAGTTCAATGGTAGAACGGCAGCTTCCCAAGCTGCACACGAGGGTTCGATTCCCTTCACCCGCTCCAGCTCACATCGGCGGCGCAACGCCATTCTTGCTGACTGTCACGCGGCTCGCGGTGAGCTTGCCCTGGGCATTCTTCGTGGCGCCGAACATGACCGACGCGCCGGGCTTCAGGTCGGCGCGCTCCGCCGCGGCAAAGGTCACTATCGGCGCGCCTGGTGGCACGACGATATCGATGGTGCCGGTCTTGTAGGTCAGCGTCAGGTCGCGGCCGGACTCCGCCTGCACCGAGGATGAAACATAGGCGTTGGTCATCATGCTGCCCGGCTCGAGGTCCCACGGGTAGTGGCCCTCGCCCGCGCCGCGCATGGCATCGGGTAACACCAGCACTTCGATCGCCTGCGCCTTGCCGTCCGCTCCGGTGCGGCTCGCAATGCCGACGTAGGTGCCCGGCTTGAGGTCGGCGATGTCGAGCTTCTTCATCGAGTTTACCGTCAGCGGGTCGTTCAATATCACCTCGACCTTCGGCCCCTCACGCGTTGCAATGGTCATGGTCCGGTCCTGCGCCTCGGCGACGGTTCCGCGAATGCGGGTGATCGGGGCGGGCGTCTGTGCGATGGCGGTAACGGCGAGCAGGCAGGCGGCCAGCGCGGTGGGCAACAGATGTCTGGACACGTGATTGATCCCCCTTTGGTTGGTGCGTCGCGCCGGATGATGGGGACGAACCGGATTTCGGTAAGGGGTGCGGTCGGTCTATCGTGTGCGCAGGAGGGACCGTCACATGGCGCACGCAGAACCGACCGTGGTGATCTACCACAATCGAGCCTGCACCACGTCACGCAAGGTACTCGGCATGATCCGCGCCGCGGGCATCGAACCGCGCGTGATCGAGTACCTGAAGACGCCACCGACCCGGGGGGAGCTGGTCGATCTGCTGCGGCGCATGGATCTGACACCCCGCGCACTGCTGCGCCGGCGCGGCACACCGTACGAGGATCTGCATTTCGGCGATCCCGCCAAGACCGACGAGATACTGATCGACGCCATCCTGGCGCATCCGATTCTGATGGAACGGCCGGTGGTCGTGGGTCCACGCGGCGTACGTCTGTGCCGGCCGGCCGAGCGCGTACGTGAGGTGCTGCCGGCGCGCTGATCCATGGGCGCCGGGCTCACCATCGAGACATTGCGCCGCCGTGCGATCCAGCATTCGCTGCTGCGGCAGACGACACTGGGGCGCGCGATTGCTGCGTGCGGCTTCGTGCAGGCCGACCCGATCCGCGCTCCGGCTCGGGCACAGGACCTGATTCTGCGGCACCGGGTCGCTGGCTACCGGGCGGGCGATCTGGAGCGCCGCTTCGTACGTCTCGGGCTGGAGGAGGACTACCTCTACGCCTACGGCTTCATGCCGCGCGAGTTGATGCGCCTGCTGCATCCGCGCCACGATCCTGACAGCGAGGACGGCCGCCACCGGCCAACCGGGCTGCCGGCCGAGGTGCTGGCCTTTGTGCGCGACCACGGCGTTACGCATCCCGCCGACCTGGAGGCCCGGTTCGGCAGCGAGCGCGCGGTGAACGGCTGGGGCGGCTTCTCCAAAGCGACCACGCGCGCGCTGCACAGCCTGCACTACCACGGGCTGTTGCGCGTCGCCCGGCGGCGCGATGGCATCCGCGTCTACGAGGCCGCCGCGCCGCATCCGGAGCCGCTGACGCCCGACGAACGCAGCCGCCGCCTGGTGCTGCTGGTACTGCGCATCCTCGCACCCATGTCGGACGCAAGCCTGGCTGCCACGTTCGGGCTGCTGAACCGCGGCGCACCCGGGCTCGGCGGCTGGCGGGCGACGGTGCACGCGCTGCTGAGGTCGAGCGAGATCGAAAGCGACGAGGTCGGCAGCGTGCGGTATCTGTGGCCGGCGGCCGATGGGGCCCTGGCGCGCCGCGCCAACCCACGCGAGGTGCGTTTCCTCGCGCCGTTCGACCCGATCGTGTGGGATCGCCGGCGGTTCGAGCATCTGTGGGGCTGGCCGTATCGCTTTGAGGCCTACACGCGACCGGACAAGCGCCGGTTCGGCTATTACGCCATGCCATTGCTCTGGGGCGATGACGTCATTGGCTGGGTCAACGTGACGACCGCCGGGGGCAGATTGGCGATCAACGCCGGTTTCGCGGCAACGCAGCTGAAAGACCGCACCTTCCGTCTGGCGTTCGACGCCGAGTTCGGGCGCCTGGAGGCTTTCCTCGGGACGTAGCGCTTTTGACGGTGCCGCAACCAGTGGTTGGGCAAACCGCCGGTCAGTCACGGGTCGTTGGTGTCGTTTTCCTTGACTATCAACCTAAAATTTGATAATATCATGTATCAATTTACTGAGGCTGTCTCATGAAACGATTTGCGCTGCTAGCCGCCGTCGCCGTCGTTCTGGGGTGGAGCGGCGAAACCATGGCTGCACCCAACCTTATCCTCAACGGCACGTTTGCGACCCCAAATGTGGGAAGTGGATGGTCGATCTACCCCAATGGCGCCGTGCCGGGCTGGACCAGCAACAACAATGAAACCGAGATCGACAACCAATTGGTCGTAATGCCGTCATTCTATCAGGGCATAGCCGGCCAGAGCATGGAACTCGATGGCACGACCTTCGACACGATCTCGCAGACCGTCACCGGGCTGACCGCTGGAGCGAAATATGCGCTCTCCTGGGGCTATGGCGATCGGCCTGGTGGCGGGGGCCCGTACCGGCTCGACGTAGACTTCGGCGGAAGCCTGGTAACCACCGATACCGGCACCGATGGCGGCTTGTGGACGTCGAACTCGTTCCTTGTTACCGCCAATGCGCCCACCGAGACCCTGAGCTTCGTTGCGGTCAATGCCGGCAGCAATCCCAGCTATGGCAACGAGATTGCGGATGTGGCCCTCAGCCGGGTACCGGAACCCGCATCGATGCTGCTGTTGGGTTCCGGCCTGCTCGGCCTTGGCGTGCTGAGCCGCCGTCGACGCTGAGCGCCCGCATCTTGCGAGGCCGCGCAGTGGCGCCTGAGGGCGCCGCTGCTGTTTTGGCGAAGCCCGTCCGGCAGTAGGCTGGTGCGCGAATGATGAGGGAGGACCGCACGATGCCCCCGAAGATCGGCTACCTGCTGCCAACCCGTGAGCAGGCCATGGAGGGACGGCCCGAGGCTGCTCCCCTGCTCGCGTTGGCCGCGCGAGCCGAGGCGCTGGGCTACCACTCCGTGTGGGTCGGCGACTCGCTGCTGGCACGGCCACGCCATGAGCCGCTGACCTTGCTGGCCGGTGTGGCCGGCCGCGTGCCCCGGGTCGAACTGGGCACCGCCGTGCTGCTGCCGGCCCTGCGCAACCCGGTGCTGCTGGCGCACCAGGTGGCGACGCTGGATCAGGTTTCGGAAGGCCGGCTGATCCTCGGCGTCGGCTTTGCCTCCGACCGACCGAACATCCGGGCGGAATTCGCATCGGCCGGTGTGCCGTTCGACAAGCGTCTCGGGCGGATGATGGAAGGCCTGCGCCTGTGCAAGGCGTTGTGGACCGGGCAACCGGTCGACTGGGACGGGCGGTGGCAGGTTACGCAGGGCGTCCTGGCACCGACGCCGCATCGTCCCGGCGGACCGCCGCTATGGATCGGCGGGAACCTGCCTGCCAGCATGGAGCGCGCCGGCAAGTATTTCGACGGCTGGTTCCCCAACGCTCCCGACCCGGCAGGCTTCGCGCAGCACTGGCACGAGATCGCGGCGATCGCCACCGCGGCCGGGCGCGACCCATCGGCGATGACCGGCGCGATGTACCTGACGCTGGCGCTGCACGACAAGGCGGACCAGGCCGAGGCGCGACTCAACGCGTTCCTTGAGCACTATTACGGCCAGCCTGCCCCAGTGCTGCGGCGTCGCCAGGCCTGCTACGCCGGTCCGGCAGAAGGCGTGGCTGCGTGGCTCGACGCTTATGCGAAGGCGGGCGCGAGCCACCTCGTGCTGCGCTTCGCCGGTGACCACGAACGGCATCTGGAAACTCTGGCGCGGGCATGCTCGCTCCGGGATGCCGACAGATGACAGGCGGCGTCCAATGGACGGCCAAACTTCCGCCCCGCGGCACATTGTCAGCCGGTTTTGCGGCGCGCCGGTGACGTCCGGGCCGCGTGCCCTTTGCCGGACCGGGGCACCGCCTTGCCGGCACCCGCCTTGGACGTTTTGCGCTGCTCGGCAGCATGTCCTTTGCTGCTGTCCCACACCGCGTCAGCGCGGGCCGGCGCTCTGCCTGCCGCCATGAACGGCTTCGGCGCGCGTCCCTTGCCGGCGGCGATCGACGCCATGCTGCGCCCCGACGCAACCGATCGATCTTCGACCAGGATCGCCTCGCCGTCGCCCTCACGCGCGTATTCGTCGCGATGCTTGATCAGCAGCCAGTTGGTGCGCTTGCCGCCCAACCGGTCGCGCTTCATGCGGACCAGGACCCAACCGCCGTGCAGTCGCACGCCGTGCAGTACGAACTTGAAGTCGCCGTCGGCCAGCGCATCCTGCGGTGACTTGTCGCCGTCCGGTTCCCAATACCCGCGATCCCAAAGCTGCACCGTGCCCCCGCCATACTCGCCTTCCGGAATGGTGCCCTCGAAGTCGCCGTAGTCGAGCGGATGATCTTCCACCTCGACCGCCAAGCGCTTGTCGTGCGGATCAAGCGACGGGCCGCGCGTCACCGCCCACGACTTGAACACGCCATCCAGTTCCAGCCGGAGGTCATAGTGCAGCCGGGTGGCCGCATGTTTCTGTATGATGAAGCGCCGCCGGTTGCCGGGGGCGGTGCTGGCCTCGCCACCCGGCTCCGGGGTCTTGGTGAAGTCGCGCTTCGCACGGTATTTCGCGAGCTTGTCGTTGCTGGTCGTGGTCGCCATCGATCCGTCCTTCGTGGCCGCGGTGAACCGGACATGGTTATTGACGATGCCGCGAACCACGCCGGTTCGCTGCCAGTTGCGCGACGCCGCCCGATCATTCTCGACCGGCAGGCCGCGTGTCCCAGGGCGTTTCGGCCGCGGCATTCCGACCCGAGACACGACCGAATGCCAGGCACTCGCCGATATTGCCGGTGCCCTGGTACAGGTAGCTGTAGATCGAACCGAGCTCTCCCGCGCTGTACAGCCGTGCGATGGGCGTGCCGTCAGGCCGTACGATCTGGCCCTTCTCGTTGCGTCGCGGGCCGCCTTGCGTGTTGAGCATCGAGGGCGACAGTTCGACCGCATAGAATGGCCCGGCGACGATGGGCGACAGCATGAGGGTTCTGCCGAACTCCGCATCGTGCTTCGCTTCGCAGGCACGGTTCCACCGGTTGACGGTTTCCACCAGCGTGACGGGGTCGAGCCCCACCACCGCGGCGAGCGCCGATATGCTATCGGCGGTTCTGATCCAGCCCTTCGCCAGTTCGACACTGTTGTCGCGGCTCCAATCGTAGCGCTCGATGATTTGAGTCCAGCCATGGCTCGGGTGTGCGTCATAGAGCGGCCCGGCACTGAACAGCGTGTGATCGAGGATCAGGCACATCGGGCACGGCGTGGACAGTGGCAGCCAACGGCCGTTCACCGGGATCTTGCCATGGCGCGTCTTGAATTTCTCGTCGGTGAAGCGCCTGCCGTCGGGGCCGACCACGATCATGCCGCCTGGCGTTTCCTTGCTGTAGTGCAGCGCCTGCATCGAGAACGTCGTGCGGATGTCGGGAACCTTCAGCGCCATCGACGGGCCGGCATAGTTGTTCATGTGCCAGAGATCGGCGCCGACCGACATCGCCATCGTGATGCCGTCGCCTTCGTTGTACGGCGAGCCGGAGGTGTAGCAGTAGGGCACGCCGGGCAGGTAATCGCGGATCATCTGCTGGTTGTTTTCGAAGCCGCCGCAGGTCAGCACCACCGCTTTTCCTGCCTTTACAGCGATTGATCGATTCCCTCGCTGGGCGCGCACGCCAAGGATTTCCCTCGTGGTGTCATGCTGGATCAGTTGTCTCGCTGGCGTTTCATACAGGACGGAGATGGGGCGCTGCTTGACCAGGCGCTCGAACAGTTTCCAGGTATAGGAATAACCGTAGGTCGGGCCGTCGTGGAACTTGTGCACGCAGTCCGCGCCGGGCAGATCGGGGAACTCGATGCCAACCGGCGGATGCTGATGCTCCTGCGGATCGCCGCCGAGGCTCCGGAGCCAGGCGTTGTTCTGGCCCATCTCCTCGGCCCAGACGCGGATCATGGGCTGCGGCACGGTGTAGGGACCGCACAGCGCGGTGAGATAGGCGACGGCCTTGTCGGCCGACGAGGTGTTCAGATAGCCCTGGCCGGCGACGCGGGTGTTGCCGCCTTCCTGACCCTCGGGCGCCTTTTCCAGGATGACGACCTTGGCGCCCAATTCGTGCGCGGTGACCGAGGCGGCCATGCCCGCGGCGCCGAAGCCGACGACAACGACATCGGCCTCGACGTCCCATTGATCTGGCATTGCAGGTTGATGCTCCGTGACGTGATACCGCCGACGGAGCGGTGCGCGATCGGCCCGCACTGCTCCGCAGCGGTTGGTGGGGTGGTTCAGTCCGGAACCGGTTTAGCGGGGTCTGTCGATTGCTGCCAGTTCAGCCCTGCCAGGCGACGATCGCCGACAGTGCGTGTCTCAGAATGGCTTCGACGCGATCAGGATGAGAACGGCGCGTCAATTAGGATGAGAGCCGGCCGCCGCAACGGTACGATGACTGCGCTGAGCCTGGACCGGTGCGAGCCCTTTCTACCGCTGCCGTGCTGCGATTATCGCGGGTCATTCGCGGCCGGGCTGGGCAAGTTGCAGGTTCAGCGGTGTCCGTAATGCCCCGTTAGCGACGCTCGGCCATGCACCGCAGCAAGGTCGCGGAGACCGAACGGCCGCATTGCCGTCGTTTCCATCCGGCATCGGACGCGTCGGGGAAAGCGTTCCATTCACGCGGGAGAGGTCGTAGGCTCAATCCCTACAGCGCCCACCAGCCTTCGCTCGCTTCGCGAGCTACGGCCCGGCAAGCCGGCAACTAGACGATCAGAGCAAAGCCGCGAAGGCTGCCGCGTCGTAGCCCGAAACGTCTAACTCGGTGCTGACGGTCGTGCCGTCGTCTTGTCTTGCGCCAGCACTTGGTCGAGTGCGTAGGCTATTTCCAAAACTTTGGCGTCGCTGCCCATTGGGCCGACGATTTGAATTCCAAAAGGCATGCCCGCGTGATCCAGGCCGCATGGCAGAACGGCAGCACACGCCAAGGCCATGGTCGGAGCATAGGCGATGGCAAGCCAGCGCATGTAGGTCTCCATCATGTCGCCGTTGATCTCCTCGACGAACAATCGGTTATGTGGGAATGGAGAAACCGAGGCTGCTGGGGAGATCAACACGTCGACCCCGTCAAAGAATTCGGCAAACCGCTTCGCCAGCTGAGTCTGCCTCGCATAGGCGTTGACGATATCGAGGACCGAGAGCCTCAGCCCTCGCTCGGTATTGTCGATCACGTTGCAGCCCAGCAGGTCGCGGTGGTTGGCGAGGAGTTGGCCGAACGCCGAGACGCACCACAGCCCGCGCAAGGTCTCGAAGGTCTCGTGTACGTCGGTCATATCGGGCGCACGGTCGTGCACCTCGCCGAAGACGTGCCCGAACTGGCGAACCCGCCGAGCGAATATCCCGGCAATTTCTCGATCGACTGGAGCACAGCCGAAATCGGCCGACGCGGCAACCCTCAAGCGGCCCAGGTCGGTGCCGGACAGGCGTGCGGGAATCGGCGCGTATTTGCCCGAACAGAAAAGACCGTGCTTCTCATTGCCCATCTGCGCCCGCAGCAGCAGATGCGCATCCTCGACGTTGCGCGCCATCGGGCCCACAACGTGGAACGGGAGCAGCCACGGGGTACTGTCACTGCCGGGAACCAAGCCGGGAGAAGGCCGAAAGCCAACCACCCCGCAGAAGGCGGCAGGCGTCCTCAGGCTCCCGCCATAGTCAGAACCCGTCGCGAGCGGTACTTGGCCAAGGGCCAGCGCGACAGCGGAGCCTCCCGAGGAGCCGCCACAGGTCTTCGCTGGATCGAACGGGTTTCCAGTGGGTCCGAACAGACGGTTCGTCGTGTTGCCGCCAACGCCAAATTCAGGCGTGTTGGTTTTGGCCAGAATGATGCCGTCGGCTTGGCGAATGTTGGCGACGCTGCGCTCGTCCTCCGCCGGTACTCGGTCCTTGAAGAGCAGCGAACCAGCGGTAGTTGCCAGCCCCGCGGTGGCCTGCAGGTCCTTGACGGCAACCGGCAGACCGGCGAGCAACCCAAGCTCCCCGCCTCTGCGCTGAACCTCCTCGACGGCTTTGGCTCGACGCCGCGCGACTGCCACGTCCATCGCAATGATAGCGTTGACGGCGCCATTCGTCTCCTCGATTCGCGCCACGCAGCTATCCAACAGCTCGACCGGCGAGAGTTCCTTGCGCCCGATCAAACGCCGCGCTTCGACTGCGGAAAGATCGCATGCTGCGATCATGCAATTTACCCCCAGCCTTGCTCACCATCGTTGAGGCGGACATCACAACTCACAACGACACGGGCGCTATTCATGCCACCTTGAGGTTCGGTTGGCGAGCCTCGTGGCCTCGACCTGCAAGGAAACTCGTTGCCAGAAGCCCGATTGTTGCACCAAACATCACGTAGAATGCTGGCGCTGTCGGATAGCCGCTTACCTCAATCAACCAGGTGACAATAAACGGCGCAAAGCCGCCGAACACCATGACCGCCACATTGTAGGCGATGCCGAGCCCGGTCGATCGCATACCGGCAGGAAACTGCTCCGCCAATGCCGTCGAGAAGGGGCCAAAGAATGCTCCGAGCAGGCTGCAGAGTAACAATTTGCATAGTCGCAAGCGTGCTGAAAGAGGGAACCACATATACCCAATGGAACAGTGGATATGTTACGCACAGATAGAGGACCAACGCGCCCATCATGATCGGCCTGCGTCCAACGCGATCTGACAGTGCTCCGAACAATGGTGTCATGACAATCATGCAAAGCAGGCCTATTGACTGGGCGAGGAAAGCAACGTCAAGCGGCAAATGTAGCTGAATGCGAGCAAAAGTCGGCATGTAAAGCAAGATCACATAGAATGCGATTGTGCCGTTTGCCACGATCCCCACACAAACCATGATTTCTTTAAGATGTTGCGCAAGCCCAAGACCGAGACCATGAGCTTCTTGCTTTGGTGCTGCGTGTGACTCCTGGAAGGCGTTGGTCTCTTGCAGGTATCGACGAATGTAAAGACCGACAGGACCAATCAGGAGACCGATAAGGAACGGTATACGCCAACCCCAGGCGTCAATCGCATCTGGTGAGAGATTATGTGTCAAAAGGGTTCCGACAACCGCACCCATGAGTACAGCCGCGCCTTGCCCGACCATTTGCCACGATCCGTAAAAGCCACGGCGGTCGGCTGGGGCACTTTCGACGAGGAAGGCGGTCGCGCTCGCAAATTCGCCCCCCGTGGCAAGACCCTGCAATAGTCGAGCAAGCACGATGATCATCGGCGCCGCAACCCCGATAGCCACGTAGGTTGGCGCCAGTCCAACAACGGCGATGGCCGTCGTCATCAACCCGACGATAAGCAGCAAGGCAGCCTTTCGACCTTTTCGATCGGCGTAGATCCCGAGAAGGACGCCGCCGACCGGGCGCATCAAAAAGCCGACACCGAAGGTGGCAGTGGTCAAGAGCAGTGATGCGTATTGACTGCTCGCAGGAAAAAACAGCCGCGAAATGATAACCGTCAGAAAGCCGAAAATAACGAAATCGTACCACTCGAGCGCATTTCCGATCACGGCTGCAGCGATCTGAAGCGGTTTCGGGGTGACTTGGCCGACGAGCGTCATGATCATGCTCCCTATCAACAGTCTTGCCGGCGTCCCACGATGCCCCAGTTGACGGCGACCAAGTCGACTCTCGCATCGAGCCACCTGTGCAGCCGATCATCAGATCTCCCGAAGGACTTGTGGGGAATGCTAGCGCAGCCGTTGGTGCTGCGCCTTGGCGATGCCTTGGCGCGGCCGTGGGATGTGTTGTCTTGCCCTTGGGAAAGGCTTGATTTGTCCTTCCCCATGCGTGGTAGCATCAGGGAAACCCTGACGAGGAGTTCGTCGAGTGCGCTATCTATTCGACGACTACACACTCGACACGGACCGGCGAGAACTCCGTCGTGGTGACGCTCTCGCATCGGTCGAACCGAAGGTTTTCGACCTTCTTGCATTTGTGATTTGCAATCGGGAAAGGGTCGTCAGCCGCGACGATATGATCGAGGCGATTTGGAATGGCCGGATAGTCTCGGAGTCGACCCTGACCTCATGCATCAATGGGGCGCGCGGCGCGATCGGCGATAACGGGGAGGATCAACGGTTCATCAAGACTCTGCCGCGCAAAGGGATCCGGTTCGTTGGAAGGGTGCACGAGGATCGACCGGTTACGCATGCCGGTCGCCAGCCGCCCGAGATCATTTCTGACCTCTCCGATAGAGTGTCGGTTGCGGTCCTGCCCTTTCAGGCGATGGCCGGCGATGCCGAGCTTGACAGCTTTTGCGACGGAGTGACCGAGGACATTATCACGGGACTATCCCGCACGAATGGTGTCTGGGTCATCGCGCGGAACACCATGTTTACCTACAAGGGACGGGCGATCGACGTGCGCACGGTCGCCAAGGACTTGGGCGTAGGTTATGTCCTCGAGGGAAGTTTACGCAAGGCGGGCGAGCGCCTTCGCCTCACAGCGCAATTGGTCGAAGCCGAGACAGGGCACCACATTTGGGCGGGAAAGATCGACCGCCCCATGATCGGCCTCTTCGATCTTCAGGACGACTTTACACAGTGCGTCGTGGCATCGGTCCAGACGCAGATCATCGTCAGCGAGGGCACGGCGGTCGCACGAAAAGCGAAGACCACAGTTGGCGCCGGCGATTTGCTTGCTCGCGCGCGCGAACGAGTTTATCAGCAGACGGCCGAGGGATTGAAAGACTTGGTCTCGCTCGCTGAGAGTGTCCTTGACCTCGATCCCACGAATGGCGAGGCCTGCCGATTGCTTGCCACAGGTGTTTGGCATCAGGCCTACATCGGATTCATTCCGTGGGACCGTGCGGCCTCGGATCGCGTGATGTCGTTTGCCCAGCGGGCCGTCGTTGCCGAGAGAGCCGACGAATACGCGCATTGGATGCTCGGCCTCGCGCACCTGATGGCCAACCAGCACGAGCGGGCCCTGGTTTCTTTGAGGCGAGCATTGGACATCAATCCGAGTTGCTCGTTGGCCTATGGTTCCACTGGAACCGTGCTCGCTTGGCAAGGGGACTCCGAGACATCGATTGCGAACAACGAGATCGCCCTGAAGATCAACCCCAGTGACCCGACAAACTACTATCGCTACTTCGGATTGGCGCTCGCTCACTACCTGGCATCCCGTTACGATAAGGCGCTCGAGTACGCGGCGCTGGCGGTTCAGCTTCGACCTGACTGGTGGCTTGCGCTGGTCATTTATGCGGCGACACTGGCTGAAGTGGGACGGCTGGCTGAAGCTCGCGCGGTGTGCGCTGAATTGAAGCGCATCAGACCGGACGTGACCGTAAGGATCCTTGATAACCTCCCCTTCGCGAAACAAAGCGACCGTGAGCACGTCGCAAGAGGCCTGCAGAAAGCTGACGTGCCGAAGGTTTGAGGCTCGGCACAGGTGGTCGGCAACGTCCGATAGGGCGCTTGTTGAGCGGCATGACATGGATGCTGGGTCCAGCCAGCCCAGAATTGAACACCCCCAAAGATCGTTTCCGGCGGGGTGAGGCCACTTCCGGCACAACAAGCTGCAGATGCGAATGGCCCAGGAAAATCAATAGGGGACCTCGAAAAATTGCTTTTGCTGACGCTGACGAAGTCGGCAAGCCACTGCGCGAGGCAATGATCGAGATGATGCGCGCATCCTCCTTCCCACAGCAGGACCCGGTTGCTGCCGCGTGCCGATAGTCGATTTGCCAGCACGGATCCGGCGGAACCGCCACCAACGATGATGTAGTCAAACACTGACGGCAATCGTACGGCCCGTGAATTCGCCTAGGCGCACAAGGCGGCCGTCTTGATCAAGGTGTTTTCGGTGTTCGGATGTGCGCACTATGCAGAACATGCTGCGAATGGTGCACAAATGAACCTTTGATGCGAACATGATCCCGCTAAATTCTAGATTATGGTTTGGAACAAGTGATTACATTGAGCGAACCTGCTACGGAAAGCTGGCCAGCAATTGCTCATATGTGGCACCGGCGTCCAAAATTCCATTGCCCAACCACCGGTTCCAGCCGAACCCTTGTGTCTGCATTGCCGTATTATTCAAGATCAGTTTCAAGACGTACGGCGGTACTGTCGTCTGGTTCCAATTCGGCTTGCTTCTCAGCGCACACACGACACCCGCGGTGATTGCGGCCGAAGCCGAGGTCCCGCTATTAGGCGCTTAAGGGCGAAGCCCGACAAAAAATTTGTCGATGGTCAGGCAGCGATGCCGAGTTCGCGAAAGACGCCGTTCATGGCGAGTCGCAGGTCCTGGTAGTGGCGATCGATGGCGCGCGGGTTTTGTCCTCCTCGGGTGGGGCTGATGTCTTGAGCGGCCGCGAGGAGTGGCTTGAGGGCTTTCTCTCGGAGCACGAGTAGGGCCGTGATAGCGCGCAGACCGGACGGCATCGCCTCGTAGCGACGCGTCGCGCCGATCCGCTGGACGATCTGTTTGCCGCGGAGTTTCTTCAGATCATACGCGGCCTGGCGGGGGCCGTAGAGCGGTGCGCTGTGATTGCGGAACGCGCGGACCTGATCGGCCAGTGCCGAGGCGGTGAAGCCATCAGCTGAGGCTGACAACGCGATGACAGCCTCAGCGACGTGACGCAGGCGCGGCTTGTTGAGATCGATTCCCCCGACCACGGTTTTACCAACCCGTGACGGCAACGGCAGACGCTCGAGCATCTCATCGCCGACGAAGCATTGATCGATGCAACTCAGCGCCTCCATGAATTGCTCGAGCATGCCCTTCAATCGGCGGACGATTTCGGGGAAGTTATCCAGTAAGCGCCCGCAGCGGAACTCCCGGATATTGTGAGCTACAGCCTCAATGCGAAGTACGCGTTCGCCTTTTGAATAGATCTTCAACGCCAGCTTGCCGCAATGCAGCTTGAAGACCGTCAGATCATACGTAGGTCTCTCGACCGCGACTCCCCATTCGGCCGCCCGCATGTTGCGTGGACGGTATTTCGGCCGGCCCTTGTCGCCGAGGATGGTCTTTATCGTCTTCAGGTCCAACGGCGCCCGGCTACGATCGATCAGGGCTTGGAAGACTTGCTCCATGCGTCCGCCAACCAGGAATATCAGGTTTCGGCTGTACTCCATTTGATAGTTGGAGAAGTGATAACGGAACCCGCTGCGTTTCTGCTCCTCAAAGTCGAGCGCAAAGCACAAGCAGCAGCGGTAAATCCACCGCTCACAGACCTCACTCAATCGCCCTATAGCCCGTTGCTCGGACAAGGTCTCTGCGATCTTCGCGAAACCGGACGTGTCACCGATGGCGGTGAAACAGTTGCCTTCCTTGGTGAACCCGATGCCCGCCTTGCGCGCCTGGCAGGCGACGTATTCATGGCCGTTCAAGATCACCTGGGCAGGGAACGGTGGGTGCCCGCTGATCTTGATGGTGACATGCCCCCAATCACGGTCGAGAATATGAAACGAGTAGTGGTTCACATAAGGCTTCTTCCGCTCAAGGTGGTAATTCGACTCGACGTGCCACACCGGTGCCTGGGCTCGACCGACCAGGACCAGAAACAAGCCCTCGATCACCGCTGTCTTGGCCAGATAATCGTCGGCCACGTCATGCTTGCGCTCTCCTGCCACACAATCGATTACCGGGATGTCGTGCGCTTTGGCGTAGCCTCGCACGCGCCGGCTGAACCGGCCGGCCAACCGCATCAGATGGGCGTTGTCCAGAGTGTCGTCTGATCCAGTGAGCGCCCGCCACCACACGCGGAAACCACCAGGGCTATGACCCATCCCGAAGTAAGCGTTCAGAACGATGCGGTCCACGCAATCGTAGCTGCCGCTCAGCAGCTCTTGATAGAGCTCGCTCAGTCCGTCGGTCATGGCCCGCTCCCTCGGCGTACTGCCGAACTCCGATGTCTATCCGAGACGAGCATACCGACTACCGACGGCACATTGGCCAGTGGCAAGGCATTTGACGCGGCGGAACTGCCCCGCAGGGGCCACTTTTCCACAGCCATGTCTGGGGAAAAGCGTAGTCCCTTACCACCCAACTCTTCTCGCGTCCTGCGTTGAATTGTATGCTCTGCGAAATCCCATCAAATCATAGCCGGAATGACCACCGCCTCGGCAAGCCATTCCGCCGCTGCGGTCGCGGCGCGTCCGGCTTTGGTGAGGTAGTAGCGGTAGGTTCCAGTGGCGCGTTTGATCACCCCGAGGTCCAGCAGCCGGCGCAGTTGCCGCGACAGTCTGGTTGGCGACAGCATGCCGAGGTCGGGCAACAACTCGCCCCGGCGGATGCCGGCAATGTTGACCTTCGGGTTCTGCAAGGCGTGCAACAGGGCCTTGTCCACCGGGGCAAAGAAGTTGATCCCTTGGACCGTCTTGCCGTCCACCGCATGCGGCTTGGTCAGCCGCGCAAGCGCCCGGATGCCGGCGGAGAAGTCATCCAGCGCGGACAGGTGGGCGATGTAGCGTCGGTTACAGCCGAGCAGTATCTCACGCAGGTCGATCAGGCTGTAGATCGATTTCTTGACTGGTGCGAGTTCCCGGCTCGCCGGGCCGTGGCGGTGTTCCACCTTGCGGTGGTGCTTGAAGAACGACACATCGTTGGTCGTGGTCTCGATGCGCAGCACGATGCCGTGCTTGTCGTACATCTTGATCGAGCACTTGCCGAAGCGATGCTTGATGCAGGTACCCTCGATCCGGGTGGAGAACTGCGAGCCGACCTCCTGGGCCAGCAATGGCGTGATCTGCCGGCCGAGGAATGTGGCGATCTGCTCGGCCTTCACGCTCAGCACCGACTGGCGGACCAGTTGCTCATAGAGCGGGCCGAGCGTTGTGGTGGACTGGAACGCCAGGTCGGTGGCGTATTCCACCTGCATCAGGCTCCAGTGGTAGGTTTGCCCGAATACCTCCGACACCGGGCAGCACAGCGCGGCGTAGCGATCCAGGGTACGGTGCAATTGATCGGGGGAGAGACTGTCGGCCAGTTGCTGGGCGCGGCCCCAGTCGTCGATCCGCACGAAAGCGTTGTCGGCCATGGTGTAGCCGATGCCCTGCGCGGCCAGCCTGCGCGCCAGCCAGCTATGGCCGTTGCAGTAGAATTGCAGGCGGAACGGCGCCCAGGTCGGCACGCGCAGATAGACCAGCCCGAATTTGGCGTCCTGGAAATAGAAGTAGTAGTGCAGGCATTTGCCGCTGTCCGGCCGGATGTAGGTCTTATGCGTCTGCTTGTCGTGCCAGGGCTTGTAGGCGTCGCAGGCTTCCATGGCCGAGATGACGTGCACCAGGCCGGGATGGTCGCCACGCCGCTCAAGCACGCGCGCCACAACATCTTCCTTGCGGACATGCGGCTTGGCGATGTGCTCGATGCGGACCCCAGCCTCGGCGGCCAGCGACGCCGCACGCTCGCGCACCCGATCGCGCAGCGTCTTGGCGAAGTCCGGGTAGTCGAAGATGCGGATGCCACTGGCATGGAGATACCCGGTCATTCCTGCGGCGTAGCACACTACGGGCAGCGTCCCGGTGATCACCAGCCGGTCGTAGCACGACAGCATCCCGGCAATCCGATCGTCGTAGCGCTCCGTCAGTGACTGGCTCATGCTGCCCCCGCGCGGTAACCGCAGGGAAGGCTACACCAGACCTATTGGTTCCGGCTCCGCCGGCTTAGGAGGATATACTCCGCCCGCACCAAGGAATTGGCTTGGCGCACAGATATCAGGCTTCTGTGCATACAAATTCGGCGTCGGTCCTGGTCCCTCGGACGAATAGCCGGGCCATAGCGCGTCTACGCGGACGGCGCCGACCGTGAGCACATCCCGGTGGGCGTTGGCTCCCCATATACCACGGCCGGGTCCGTAGTCATTGGGACCACACCGATCGTCCGGACATACTTCTCCACAGTTCCCGGCGCAGAACACAATATCAAAATTCTCTCTGGCGACGCATTCGATCCGGTGGATAAAATAATGAGGCGGCTTTCCGCAGGGGCCCAGATTTTCTGTGTATTCGCCTAGGTATTTCCCTTCAGACCGACGGTCGAAAATGGCCCACGCATTCATGAAAACCCAAGGGCCCGGGAAGGGATCATTTTCTAAACTCCGGAACCACAGTATGTCATGCAGGATCTGGTTGTAGACGGCATCCGCGGCGACAAGAAAGCTAAAGATATCATAAATCTTCGGTGGCGGAATGAGAGGCACATCGAAAATTCTGGCTCGCGGCGCCATTGCAAGGATATTGTTCACAATCATCATCCCATGCAGCGCATCCTCGCCAGTGGTGGCTCCTGGCGGGGGAGGCGTAGGCAGCGATGGGTTCTGGGGCAGCGGCTGCCAGCCCCCGCCAAATTGACCGCGAGGTACCATGCTTTTATCAATACCCGCATCGATCACAATGACATTGACGGAGTCTCCATTCAGGCTTTCTGGCAGTTGATCGGCGCGGATCAGTCGACGCGCGCCGTCGAGCGTTCCAAACATGGTGGCATCTGGCGCCACCGGAACGCTGTATTCCGCCATTGTCGTGACGGGATTGACGGCGATTGCGCGCCACGCTTTGCTGCCGTTTCGGGTTGAGGCGTATATCGCCTTGCGGAAATTCTCTCCTGCGTTTGCAGAAGGAGACTGCACACTGAAGACGTCCTGCACGTAGGTTGGTTGAACAGGTGGGTCAAATTTGTCCGAGTGGAACTTTACCAACGGTAAACTGTCGATCGTGTAATCGTCTCGCGAGAGACCGGTGCCCAGCAACTCGTGCCACACAGGATCTTCGATTTCATGCACGCGCAGCTCGTTCGGTCTTCCCGATCCCAAAAGAATGGCTGGTTCAAACACCACATATTGGTGAGCCTTCTCGCCAGCCCCCATGACTTAACCTCCTCAGTAGAACGTTGTTACCAAAAGACGGGTTGTGGTCGAGGTCGAGGCTGCCCGAGCTGGTTCATAAATACCCGCCAGGTCGCGAACGCGTCGTCGATTTGCTAGTTTGCAAGCCATTCGGCTGTCGCCTTGTCCATCGCACCCGTTCCAGCGGTATTCAAAGCAGGACATGTCATCAACAGGTCGAACGTCTTGTTTGCGAGGTCTTGTCCCGCAGCGCTGTCACTTGGGTAATGCACCCCTAATACCTCGCGATTACGGGCGACACGTTCGGCCAGGCGGTCCAACAATGTAGCCTTCGGCGTTCCGCCTACCGCGGTACTTGTCGGTGGAAGTGTGATCGAAACCACGGGTGGCATAACCTTAGCCAGCAGCAGGGAGAGCAGATGCGCCTGTGTGGAATGGCCGCTCGGGTATGACGCGTGCCCTGGGACCGGAATGGGCGGCATCAACGTGGGGGAGAGCTGGGATGCCCGTGCTCGTTCAAACTTTCGCTTGTAGTGCATCGCAACGAACTCGCCGACAACTATGGCGATCCGCGCCAGCCGAAATGTCCAGGGATGGGAATACGGGCTGAACATGAACAGACCAGCCCAAAAACCCACCATATCGGTCATTTGTGCAAGCGCTTCGGACAGGACCTCGGGACGGTATTCCACCAGCATCTGCAATTCGTCCAGTTCTGCCCAAACAGCGGCGGTAGCTAAATTCGGACCGGAGATTGCTGTCACAACTGTCCAATCATTCCCACCTAGTCTGGCCTGGACAAACTCGGCGAGGACAGTCATTGCGAACAAGCTCGCATCCCACGCCAGGTCTGGGTAGTATAGCGGGGTTGGGTTGTTGGGATCCCGGTAAATCGGAGGTTTGAGACTGCTGGGTGGCCATGGGACGATATCACTTGGCGGCCATCTTACGGCAGGGAACCACCCGGCCGGGCCGCAGGCCCGAGTTGGTGACAAACCGATGGGCCGCACAACTGGCGAAACGAGCGAAATGCCACCGCCAGCGCCTGTGCCGAGGTCAGCTGTACTTCCGGTGCCGCCGGTTCCTCCCGTGCCGCCGGTTCCTCCCGTTCCACCAGTGCCGCCGGTGCCACCTGTTCCTGCACTTGCCATCGCGGACATCCTTTCCAAATAAGACGATCAGGAGCCGGTGCAGCGAATTACCGGCTTGCGGCGAGCACCGGGAGCCACGTTCCGAGAGAAGTGACAAATAAAGGCACGTTACGGCTCAGATTTGGTATTATACCGCGACTCCCCGGGAAGGCGAAAATACCCCTTGCCAAACGGCCGGAACGCGATTTTACCGTCCGCATGATCCGCCGCGGCTTCCTGGACGCCGAATTGCGCAAGGACCTGACCGAGTTGGCTCGGGACGGGTCTGCCGCCCATCGTTTGGCCCGGCGCGCCAATGCGCTGGTGCTGCTGGACGACGGCATGAGCTGCGAAGCCATCGCGAAGGTCCTGTTGCTGGACGACGACACGATCCGCAGCTGGTATCGGCTGTACCAGGAAGACGGGATCGAGGGCCTGGCGAGCTTCGGCTATGAGGGCGGCGCCTGCCGCCTGAACGAAGAGCAGCAGGACAAGCTGAAGGCCTGGATCAGCGAGACACTGCCGCGGACGACGCGCGAGGTCGGCGCCTGGATCGAGAAGGAGTGCGGCATCGAATACCAGGGCCGGTCTGGCCTGATCGCGCTGTTGCACCGCCTTGGCATGGAACATCGCAAACCAAAAACGGTGTCGCGCAAGCTCGATCCAGAGAAACAGGCTGCATTCATCAAGGCGTATGAGGAGTTGCTGAACCGCCTGGACGCGGATGAGGTGGTGTTGTTCGCCGACGCGGTGCATCCGACGCATGCGGTACGGCCGGTGGGATGCTGGGCGCCGAAGGACACGCCGATCGCGGTGGCGCAGACCAGCGGGCGGCAACGCCTGAACATTCATGGCGCGATCAACCTGGAGACCGGCCACACCCAGATGCTGGAGGTGGAGACGGTTGATGCAGCCAGCACGATCAGACTGATGATCGCGCTGCTGAGCATGTACCCGCGCAAGCGGGTGATCCACGTATTCCTGGACAACGCCAGATATCATCATGCGAAGTTGGTGCAGGCCTGGCTGGCGCGGCCGGGTTGCCGGATCAGGCTCCACTTCATCCCGACCTACTGCCCGCATCTCGACCCGATCGAACGACTCTGGGGCTTGATGCACAAGCACATCACCCACAACACGTGTCATGAAACCTTCCGAGACTTCAGCGGCGCGATCCTGACGTTCCTGCGAGAGGAGGTGCCCAGGAACTGGCGCCTCTACTGCGATGAGGTCACCGACAACTTCCGCATCATCTCGCACGAGGATTTTCGGATTCTGGCGTGAGCGGGGTATAAATACTTCATTGCACGGTTGGTCAATCGCAATCGACACCCCGCCTCCACGCCGATGATGCCGGCCACGGATCGCGGGCGAATGCCACGGGTTCAAATGCCGGACATCGCCGCCGGTCGCGTACATCTTGGCATGCCTTGCCTCGCTGTCCATAATGGAGGCTCGTCGGCCAATATGAGGTCGCGAGCGCCGGCCTTGGATTCCTCGACCGTTCGTCATAATCATGGAGTGACTGAGGGCGGTCGTTATGTCCGATGATGGCGCGAAGGCGACAGTGCCAGGAGCAAACGAGCCGGCAGAAGTCGGCCCAGGCCTCGGCAGCGGTCTAGTCGAGCAACGGCTCTCGGCATTCCTTGCGCTCGACATCAAGGACTACACCGCGATGATTTCGCGAGATGAAGCCGCCGCACACAGACAGGTTGGCAAGGATCTCAAGGCCGTCGTGCGCTGCATTCACAAGCATAGTGGCCGGGTCCTGCAGTTTTCTGGCGACGGATTGCTCGCGGAATTCTCAAGTGCCCGCTCCACGCTGCAATCCGCACTGGAAATCCAATGTACATCTGCCAAACGCAACCACCGACGCTCGGCAGATGGACGGATCGAATATCGAATAGGAATCAACGCAGGCGACATCGTAGGACAAGGCGGACGAATCGGTGGAGATACGGTCAACATTGCAGCGCGGCTGGAGCAGATTGCGGATGCAGGAGGTATCTGCATTTCTGAGGCCGTGTTTGGACAGGTTCATAGAACCGTCAAGGCGAACTATACGAACATCGGCGCTGTCCGCCTGAAGAACCTTCGGTACCCGGTCGGCACATATCGTGTCTCCTTGCCGCACGGCAGAAGAGGTCGGGAGAGCGCCCTTCATCACACCAACGTAGCGCTGGCTGACAGCCACGACTATCGCCCCTCGATCGCGATACTGCCGTTCGCCAATCTGAGTGGCGATGCGAGTTCCGACTATTTTTCAGCTGGTCTTGTCGAGGACATTATTGTGTCACTCGCTGCACTGCGCGAGCTGCAAGTGATCTCGCGCGCGTCAACCTTGAGTTATAGCGGCGGTAGAACCAACATCTGGGAAGTTGCCAGGACGTTAGGAGTCCGCTACGTGCTGACCGGCAGCATTCGGCACTCGCCACAAGTGATCCGTGGCTCGGTGGAGCTGACCGACACCCAGACAGGCGTCAGCCTATGGGCCGAGGCATTTGAGTTCCCGCCGGCCGATCTCTTCGAGATACAAGAACGACTTGTCGAGCGCATCGTGACGCGGATCGCTCCGCACATTCGGGGGGAGGAGTTGCGACGGGCTCTGCGCCAGAGACCCGAGAGTATGACAGCGTATGATCGGACGCTCCAGGCACTTCATCTGATGGACTACTTGGAGAAGGACATGTTCGGCCAGGCCCGCGACGTCCTCGGCCAGGCTATGGAAGATGACCCACACTTTGCGATGCCAGTTGCATGGTCGGTGTGGTGGCACATCATTTGGGTTGGACAAGGCTGGTCGAGCGACTCGGTAGCCGATTACACTGCCGCTCGTGAATTGGCCGAGCGCGCCATTGCCCTGGATCCGAATAATGCGCTCGGCCTTGCCATGATGGCGCATCTCCGCTCATTCATGCTGCATGATTACGATGCCGCTCTGGTCTTTTTCGCGCGCGCGCTGGAGGCAGGCCCCGGCAACGCTATCGTGGTAGCCTTTTACGGACTGACGCTCGCTTATGTCGGCCGTGCCGAGGAAGCTGTAAAGAATGCAAATCGGGCCATTAGATTATCCCCGCTTGATCACAGGATGTTCCTCTTCCATAACATACTGGCTTGGGCCTATTTCGCAGCAGGATCCTATGCAGAAGCGGCGAAATGGGCAGCCGCCTCCGACAGTGCTTCCCCACGATTTACCGCCGACATTCGCATCCTGATCGGATCGTTGGCTGCGATCGGCGCTGAGCGGGAGGCACGGGCGGCGGCCGCCAGGTTGCTCGAGCTTGAGCCTGAATTCACACTCAGCCGCTACGAGCAGACGTTGCTGCCATATCGCGAGTCTGAAACAAGAGCCCGGTTCCTGGCGTACCTGCGCTCCGCCGGGTTGCATTAGTAGCCGCTCTGCGAACCTGGTTCGCTGAGGTCTTGGACGTGTTATGAATATTCATCGGATGACCGCTTTTGGTAGCGTCAGGCCCTTGGACATGCATCGGCTATTGGTGCTTTGCAGACAATCGGCGTCGCGATGTCAGCCGATCGGCTGCAGTCCGCATCCGGTG
>CAVOKY010000007.1:45000-2353867 GCA_963696645.1 uncultured Alphaproteobacteria bacterium | reverse complement strand
ACGTGCGCCGTGAAAAGGCGGCGCTTCTCCAGCGGGTGCAAGCCCCGCCCGGCACCCGCTCCAGCCGGAAGCAACCGGAGCAGGCATGGAGGTGACGAAGTGTCTGAAGCCTTCGGATAGCGGCCACGTATAGGTGACCGTGCGAGTGTGTAGGCCGCAACGTGAGTGAACGCTGAGCAAGCCTCGAAAAGGACAATGTGCGGGCCGACCTGGCAGTGGGACCGGGGAAGGCTGATACGGATGGGTGATTGTGAGCGACGAGTACACCCATCCGCTGCACCGGGGTAGTGGCGGCGGCATGCGCACAAGGGAAGCGTACGCAACACGGGAAGCCCCGATGCGTGGCCAGGGATGGCCAACCGGACGCCCGCGAGGGACAGGCCGGGCGCACCGGGGTGGCGGAGAGGTTCGTAGTACCGCTGAAGCCGGGTAATGCCGGTGGAGGGAAGGGACCTCAGTTCAAGACAGACGCAGCAAGCAGTGAGGGACCTGGAGATTGGGCAACCTATCAACTCCGAACAGTGTTCAGAAATTGCAGATGGCGTTACACGCGAAAGCGAAGGCAGAAGCCGGGTATCGCTTTTACGCCCTGTATGACAAGATCAGCCGCGAGGACATCCTGTGCCGTGCCTATGCCCAGTGTCGTTCCAACAAGGGCGCACCGGGTATCGACGGACAGGATTTCGCGGATGTCGAAGCGTACGGGGTGGAGCGGTGGCTTGGCGAACTGGCGCTTGCGCTCAAGCAGGAAACCTACCGACCGGACCCTATCAGACGTGTGTTTATCCCGAAAGCCAACGGCAAGCTCAGGCCGCTGGGCATCTCGACCTTGCGGGATCGGGTCTGCATGACAGCAGCGATGCTGGTGCTGGAACCGATCTTCGAAGCCGACCTTCCATCGGAGCTATACGCTTACCGTCCTGGGCGCCGAGCGCAACAGGCGGTGGTGGAGGTGGAAGAACTGTTGTTCCGTGGCCACCCGGAAGTCGTTGACGCCGACCTCGCGGACTACTTCGGCAGCATTCCCCATACCGAACTCATGATGTCGGTAGCGCGCAGGATCGTTGATCGGCGCGTGCTGCATCTGATCAAGATGTGGTTGGACTGCCCCGTGGAAGAAACCGACCAACGAGGCCGGAAGACACGCACCACGGAGGCGCGGGACAATCGGCGCGGCATCCCGCAAGGCTCACCCATCTCACCGCTGCTGGCGAATCTTTACATGCGCCGGTTCGTGTTGGGGTGGAAGAAGCTCGGGCTGGAGCGCAGCCTCGGCTCGCGCATCGTGACCTACGCGGACGACCTCGTGATCCTGTGCAGGACAGGTAAAGCCGAAGAGGCCTTGCAACATCTGCGCCTGATCATGGGCAAGCTGAAGCTAACGGTGAACGAGGAGAAGACACGCATCTGTAAGGTGCCAGAAGGGGAGTTCGACTTCTTGGGCTACACGTTCGGTCGGATGTATTCGGCGAGAACCGGCCAGGCACGCCTGGGGCAACGGCCATCGAAGAAGAGCATCACGCGTGCGGTGGAGAAAATCCACACGCTGACCGACCGATCGGGGACATGGCAAGAGACCACAGAGCTGGTGGAGAAGTTGAACCGCACGCTGCGCGGCTGGGCGAACTACTTCAACGTAGGCACCGTCAACAAGGCGTATCGGGCGCTCGACAACTACGCGGCTGTGCGGTTGCGTCGGTGGTTGCGCTTCAAGCACAAGGTCAGACGGAGCAGGGGCGGAACTTATCCACTCTCGCACCTCTACGGGTACTTCGGGCTCGTGCGCCTGACCCGGCTTGGGCACGACGTGTCGTGGACGAAAGCGTGACGTCTTGTCCGAGAGCGTGGTGCGGGAAATTCGCACGCCACGTTCGATGAGAGGGGTGTGGAGACGGAGCTACGGTCGAGCCATTAAGGCACCGCCAGACGAAAGGGGCGGCAACGGATATGCCCGACCTAACGCCACCGCGCCACATCCCTACTCTACCCGCCGCAGACATCTGAGCAGCTACCATCACGCTTGAGAGAATGTCTGCATTCGAGTGACGGCGAGGCGCCCCGGAATGACCGCCATGGGCGCACTGCCGTCGGCGCCACACGGCGCTGAACGTCCGGTTCCTGGATGGCCTGATGGATCAACCTATGATGAGCTTGGGTCGCGAGCAGCCATCTGCTGCCAGTCAACGCCGGCTCTAATGGATAGTGGAATTCCTACGAATTAGGTGGGAATGCGCTATGTTTTGCTGGCTGACACACCTCGCCTTCGTTCGCGTCGGTTGGTCATGCCAAACCGGCTGAGTGCACGGCCCAAGGCATCCGAATGTGGTCTCGTCTTGTTCCACGAACCTGGGGCCCCAGCGGTGGTTACGTCTTCAGTGGTTTCACATACCGCGTGTTGTGGTAGCCCTCGGCCGCGAGCGGCAGATCACTTGCCCAGCTTGGTGGCGCCGACATGATGGCCAGCATCGCTTGCAGCGTGAATTCCGCTTGGCCGCTGGCCACAAGCACGAGCACCTCGTCATGCACGGTGCCAACGATGTCGAGCCCGGCCGCGTCCATGCGCAGCATCGAGTCCGCCAGTATGTCATGGGCCACGCCCTGAACGACGTTTTCACAAGCGCGACCGTGCCAGCACCAGATCCGCTGCCAGTCGTCGCCTAGGACCTGCCAATAGCTGAGTTCCAGCCGGTCATCATGTTCGGGGTTCCTCTCCATGCGCGGCTCGTGGAAGATCAGTTCCCGTCCGCTCGGCAACCGGATGCGCAGAGTGTCGTCCTTCGCTCGGAACACGGCGAGCCGGTGACCGCGGCGCTCCCGTCCGAGCGGCGCCTCGACAACCTGGATCATCATGCCATGCAACACGTCCCAGAACCGCGTGATGGCGGGGTTCGCGGCGCGCCAAGCGGAGATCGCGCACGCGGCCTCCATCGGGGTGAATGTGAGGCCGTAGCTCGGAGCCTTCTGAATCAGCATGTTAGCGCCTCCGCCAAAACCCGCAGCCAGGGTCAGCAGTTTTCCGAATTGGCGATCCGTCGAACCGAGGGCAGCAGCGGTTGCAATGTATGGGTCACCGTCGCTGCGGTAGACCTTAAGCATGTCCTGCTGATCGGCCAACCAACACAGCACCCTGGACTTGATCTGCTTGAGATCGGCCACGACAAGTTCACGTCCGACCGGCGCTGCGATCGTTGCGCGCAGGCAGGCCGAGATCCGCGCCTTCACGCTCATGCCGTTGTCACTGACGAGCGGGCCGCTGGGATGCAGCAGGGCAACCAGCGTTGCATCCACATCAAAGTCCTTCGGCGTGCGAGGCAGGTTCTGCGGCTGGGCGCCGCGCCCCGACCACCGTCCAGTGTGCGCTCCATGCCAGACGAAACATCCCCGCGCCCTCCCATCTTCTGAGGTCGAGGCCAGCAACTTTTTCAGTTTGGTGCCGGAGGAGTGCGCGAATTGCTGGCGCGTCTCGATCACGGCGCAGGCCGGGCCGCCGAACAGGTCGTATTGCAGCCACGATTCCAGCGTTGCCGCTTGCAGGTCGACCGGCGCGGGGGCCGCACGTCGCTGCAGCCACTCGAGCAGCTTCACGTTCTGGGTTGGCCGCAGACCGCACAGCCTTAGCATCTGTTTGGCGAGGCGCGCGTTCTCCGCGTCATGCACCTCGCTCAGCTGTCGCACCAGGTCGAGATCGATCGGCAGGCCGCGTTGGTTCATCTTCGCGTCCAGCTCGAACATCTGCCGGTCGGTCCCGGTCAGCTCAGGCAGGCGCTGGTCCAGCTCGCGCAGGACTTCGCCATCCCGTCGGCAGTAGTCGAGGAACGCCGCTTGGTCGGCGTCGGTGAGCGGCTTGCTGCCCATTGCCGCGGCGTTCACCCGCCGGATCAGAGGCTTCCCGGCTGGGTCCTTCTGGTGCTTCAGCTCGAGGCGTTTGACAGCCTTCTCCAGCCCGGCCGGGACGCGGTAGGCCCTGGCCCTCGCCGAGGTGTCCGACCACCGCTCCAGTGGGACCACGGGCCAGCCCAGCGGGACCAGCTTTTCGTGCCAAATGATCCGATCGAACGGTCCGTGGGAGATCACGGGACCGGCGCTGTCCACAAGCGCGGCCATGAGGTCCGCCGGCGGCCTCTCACCTGGTTGCCAGACCTGCACCGGCCCAACGCCGATGCACCAAGCGAGCATGACCACCTCGGTGCCCGGGTGCGCCGCGTAGACCTCGGCGCCGTTGGCCTTCAGGTCCAGCGGCGAGGTCGTCTCGAAGTCGAGCCGGATGGCGGTCAGCTCGCGGACCAGCGCCGGTTTGTGCTGGCGCAGGTAGGCCAGCTCTGCCGCCTGCAGGTCGCGGTCGTCGGCGTGATCGACGACCAGCTTACCGTCTACGACCCCGAGCTGGAGTCCCCTGGCCGCCGCCCGTGTCAGCACCTCTGTCGCTGATAAAGTTAGCATATGACCGTCCGGCGGCTATTGGACGCGAGCGAGGTATGTTCTCTCGTTTCTTCCACCAAGGATCGGGCAAAACCATCGTCACCATCGTCACCATCGTCACCGGGACGGTTTCGTTCAGCGTTTTCATTCGATTGCGATCCTCGTTCCGGTGACGATGCTCCTGCTGGTTGGTGACGATCGTCGGAGGGACCGTCACCGGAAAGGATACCATCGACATCGGAATAATCAGCGTTACTGACTGACTTAGCAGGATCTTTTTGTTCCGGTGACGATGGTGACGATGGTGACGATGGTTTAGCCCGGTTTTTCACTGGTGTGTTGGAGAGAGTGTGGTCGGCCACACCGCAGATTTTGATTAGGCGAACTTTGTTAGTACGGCCGATGTCGCCGAGGATGACCTCAATCCCGATCTCTTCCAGTGCCGGCACCAACGGCTTCAGCATGGCGCTGAGCCGGTTGGCGCTTTTTGGCCACCCGGGCTGGCGCGAGGCAGAGGACCCGGCCTGAACTTCCAGCTCCTGGAGCAGTTTGGTCGCGGTGCCTTCCCACTTCGCCCCACCGCGCTCGGCCTGGAAAGCTGCGATCTGTTCAGCCACCGCGTTGGCATCCACAACCGCGCGCGCGGCATCGCGTGAGTTGTCGCCGTAAGCCCAGAGGTAGTCGCCATCCAGCATACCGAGGCCTGGTTCGCACCGGGTGACCCAGACCACATGGTCAGCCATACGAGGCAGATCGACCGGCGGCGTGAAGTTCGTCCGGCGCAGGCCCGACGACACGGCCTCAAGCAATGCCCCGAGGATCGCCGGCCGGGCGGCCAGGAACTGGTCCCGCAGATCCTGGCGCTGCTTGCGGTCGCCAGGCGGAATGCGCTCCAGAGTGACACAGCGGTACCGATCCGCCAGGTCAGGCCGCGAGACGAACTCGGAGATGCCATTGACGATCACCGGCCGCTCGGCCTGAAGAATGATTTCCTCGCTGGAGGAGTAGAGCAGCCGCGTCCTGAAGCTGCCGCCCTGCGCCAATCTGCAAAGAGTGTTGCTCTGTTCCTCGCTCAGCTGGCTCAAGTTGTCGAAGCAGACTGACCAGACCCGCTGCACCATGATCAGCGTGTCGTGCTCCGACGCCGACATTATGCCTGGATCGGCCTTGGAAGGGTCGATCAACATGCTCAGCGCCCACATCGTGAAGGTCTTCGAGGACCCATACAGACCGTAAATTGCCAGGCCGGCGAAAGGGCCGTGCGGCGCAAGGGCGCCGATGACATGTCCAATGATCAGGATTTGGTCGCGACGGTTCTGTAGCTTCAGCAAGTCCCACAGTCTGTCCAGCGAGCCGCCTATTGTTGGTATCGGCAGCTCGTCCTTTGCAACGTCGTAGAGAAAACGCACCGGGCAAGCTGCGAGGTCGACGACGCTGAAACCGACAGCGTCCACCCGGATCACCGACCCATCCGGTGTCGCCCGGTCGATGTAAAGCACGTTCTCGTGCCATCCCAGGCGTGGGAACACCCGCACGGTCTCCCCGGAGCGCCTCGCCTGCGCTTCCAGGGTTCGGGCAGCAATACCCAGGGCATCATCCGAGGGAGCGCGGCCGGTCGCGTCGTATGCAATCAGGGTGAGCAGATGCCTGGTATCCGCGTGCTGGACGGGCCGCGTGGCCAGCACGCCGGTTACCGGGTCCCGGTAGTCGAGAAACGCCTGGCGCATTGGATCGCAGAACAGCCGGCCGTGTTGCTGCACGTGCTCGATCATCAGGACAATGACATCGGGCGAACTGTCGTCGCCCATTGCTTCGCGCTCCCGCTGTCGGGTAGCCCTTGCGACCGCTTGGTCGAGTTTTGTCCGGGTGGTCCTTGCCGCTGGACACAGTTTGCACAGCTCGTCCAGGCGGCGTTCGTAGTCCGGCCGATCAGACGTCTTCAAGCGGCCCAGGGCGGTGATGCTGCGTTCGTCCCACAGTGAGTGCGGGTCCGCGGTCACCTGAGCAACGGTCGGCAGGTTGCTGTGCCAACTGTCGTCTTCTGCGTCACCATCCACGTCCGCGAACGGATTGGTCCCCGCCGCGGTGCTGGCGTTGCCTTCGGCGGTCGACGCATCGGTGTCGTGTCCATTGCCCCTGGCGTGTGGTGCCGGGCCAGCGGCATTTGTCTCGGCGACAGTCTCGGTGATCTCCGGAGAATCCATGCTGCCGGCGTGCTCGTCGTCTGCGTTCATGCCGATTTACCTTGTTTCATTTGTTCAGTGAGCATGTCGTTCCAGTCGCTCCCGATGCGCGGCGGCATGCGGATGTCGACCCGGCACCCAATAGCGCGCAGCCGCTTCGCCAGCGCCCTGGCGGCCCGGAGTCCGGCGCCACTGGCGTCACGGTCGGCGGCGATCACCACGCGGCGAAAGCGGCTTGGTACAGCGAGCGAAGCCATGCCGGATGTGCTGATCGCGGCCCAACCGGCGTAGGACCAGTTCGACAGCATGAGGGCGCTGAGCAGCGTCTCAATGCCTTCGCTGACCAGCAGCGTGTCACTGCCAGGGTCGAACAAACGGATCGCGCCGCCGCGCATTGACGAGAACAGTTTTCGCGGCGGATCGACCGGCGCCTTGCCCGCGGTCTGCGAGTTGAGGAATGTTCGCTGCACCGTCAGGAACCGCCCGGCGCCCGCCACGATCTTTGCTACGAGGCAGGGCCAGATCTTCTGGCTCTCCCGATGATAGAGACCAGGATGCAGCCGCAACGCCGCCGGGAACTGTTCCAACGCGATGCCGCGCCCGCGCAAATACTGGTCAACGAGATCGCCACGTTGGAGTGGCCGAGCGGTCTGGAAACAGCGTTCAGCGCCAACACGCGCCGACACGGTCCGCAGCATCGCGTTGAGGCCGGCTTCCTCTGCCAGCCAAAGTGCGAATGTGGCCGACCCTGGGCCGGTCTCTGCGCCGTTCTGCGGGCCGAGAATAGGTGTGGTGTCGGTGAAGTCCGCGGCGGCGTCAGTGCGGCCGAATCTGGTTCCTAGCCGAGCATCGATCGCCTGCAGGATTTCGTCTGCCGGGCAGCCGTGGGACCAACACCGGACGACCAGCCGGCCCGGCCCGTGCAGCCGGAGGGACAAGTTGGCGGCGGTCCCGTGATGTGCGGGACAAGGCGCTCGGCACCAGCCATCGGCTGACACCACGTCGTCGCCACCGAGCCGGCGGGCGATCTCTGCCGATGTCCTCGGCGTGGCGCCGCCATGAACTTTGGCGGAATGAGTTGGCGAAGCTGCGGAATCTAGCGTATGGGCCGACATGTTCATGCCTTCGGCTGCGCCGGCCCCTGCCTTGGATGGCGGTCCTGGGGGCCGGCGTAGTTGCGTTTGGGGTTCAGTCGATGGTGAGCGCGGCGACCTGTTCGCTGGGCACGCCTGGCGTGGCGCCTTCAAACAGCTCCGCCCGCAGTACACCTGGCCGACACCATTGCGGGTGCTCGTGTGGGGCGTAGCCGGCGCCGTTGAAACAGGCGCGGGCGAAGATCACCCGCATGAAGGATTCCCAGGCGCGCTCCTCGACATAGGGCGTTTCGCCGACCATCGTCGTCGGCGGCCGCGACTGGTCCCGCTGGTAGTCGTCCTGGCTGATTCCGGCTGCGTCGAGCGCCGGGTTGAGCGGCATGAGTTTCGCCAACGTGAGCATCGAAACCTCGTCCTCGTGGTTGCTGCCGAGGACGTTTACGACGGCCGGTTCAGCCGGGTCACCGCCAACAAAGCGCGTTTGTTGCTGTGTCAGGTCAGGTTGTGTGGGCTAACCCTTCGATCATCTGCCGCAACGGGCGCCGGGTGAGCAGATCGTGGAGCTGCCGCTCACCGGCGCTCAGGGGCTCCTGTCGCATCGTTTTGTCGGCCAGCGTCTCGACGCTGGCCCGGTCCTCTGGCGCTGCCGATGCGAGCCAGCGTTCATAGCTTCGTCTGCTGATTCCGGGCTTAGTTCTCTCCACCCAAGCGGAGCCGGCCTCGCCCGCGAGCAGCGATTCCAACAGGACGCGCAACGCGATCATCTGTTGCAGCCGGTCCTCCAGCCGGCTGGTCCCGGCCTCTCCCCGCCCCAGCTTCCGAGGCTCCATTAACGGCAGACGGTGGCCCTCGGGCAGCGACACGAGGCCGCCCGCCAGCGTCCAGAAGACTCGCGGCAGCAGCCCACCGATGTCATAGGTCACCAGCGCCGCCGCCTCTTGAAAGTAGTCGGTGCGCTCGTCGGCGGCCTCCGGCACACGCTGTCCCACATGACTGGCGACTCGCTCCTCCAGCATGCGTTCGATGCCGATGGCGCGGCCGAGTTCGACATAGGCGGCGATTGCATCGGCGTTCGTCTGGTCCCGATCGGGGCTATCCTCAGTCAGCGTCAGCGCCGCCGACTGCAGCTCGGCGACGTGCGCGACGGTGGCGATGCACGCGTCGGCCAGCCGCGCTCGAAGGGTTGCCAGCGGGTGGTCTAGCGCCGCCAGCGCCTGGCCGAGCGCCTGGCTGAACGCCGCGTCGGCGGCTTCCCGCGCTTTGGTCCCCATGGGGACAACTTTGGATTCCTCCGCCAGCCGCCATACCTCGCGCCACGCCACCTCGGCAGCGAGATAGTTCGTGCTCATCGGACGGCCGCACAATGCAGTCTGGATTGCCGCCATCGCCGGACGCTCCGGTACTCAGGGTCGGGCCGGCTCAGCACCGCCATCAGCGCTCTATCAACATCAACTGGCTCCGACAACGTACCGGCTATCGCCTGTGCCGTTTCGAGCGCGGCAGTCAGTACTCGGGAGTTCTGCAACAGCAACAGGCGCAACTCCTCTGCCTCGGAATTGATTCCCCCACCGACACCGCCGGGATCATGCCGGCGCAGCAGGCGCAACTGCTGTTCACGCACACTGATGCGGTGGCGCAGGCCGCGTTCCAACGCGATGGATTCCGCCGCCGATTCCAGCGCCCGGTGCAGGGACGGCAGGCCGGGCCGGCCATGACAACGTGGCTGTTGCGGTCTGACGAGAGGACCAGTTTGTTTCATCGGAGCACCTCACTCTCCATGTCTGGTGGCACCAGGGGACAGGAAACCAGTCGACGCTCGATCGGAGCAACTGGTCTCGGCACCTGGCGCAACCGGCGCGGTCAGCTAGTCCACCAGATAGGCCAGCAACGCCGCTTCGATCAGCTCGGCAACGGAAATTCGTTTGCGTAGTGCCGCTACTTTTGCCCGTTCGAGTGTGCTCAAGCTCAAAGCGATCGATGTTGTCCGCCGTGGTTCGCGCTCATTCGCCGGAGTGGCCAGCCGGTCAGCATGCTTCGCTGCGCCCGCGATCGATGTGGTTTGCTTAGTCCGCGGCGCCGCCGGTACCTTACGTGATCGGGGCATACGTCCTCCAGGCGCGGTTAACATTTATATAAGGATATTCTTGCATATCCAAGTGCGCGCCGCTAGATCAGCGTGCCCCCACCGATCGACGCCCGTTGATCGGTGGAGACACATCGCAGGAGTTCCCCGACATGACAGCCCCCTTGGTACAGCCCGTGACCGCGGGCCGGCGCTTCTGCGCCTACATCCGCGTCTCAACCCAACAGCAGGGTCGTTCAGGTCTTGGCCTCGATGCCCAGCGGGTAGCGATCGAGCGGTTCCTCCGCGCCGAGGACCGACTGCTGGTGACGCACACCGAGGTCGAGAGCGGGCGCAAAACAGACCGGCCTAAGTTGACCGAGGCGCTGGCATTCTGCCGCAAGACCGGCACTACCCTTCTGGTAGCGAAGGTCGACCGACTGGCGCGCAATCTGCCGTTCTTGCGCTCGCTGATCGACAGCGGAGTCGACGTTGTGTTCTGCGACATGCCGGACATTCCGGTCGGAGCAGTCGGGCGGTTCATGCTGTCGCAGCTCGCACTGATCGCCGAGCTTGAGGCGGGTCTGATCTCCGAACGCACCAAGGCGGCACTCGCTGCGGCGAAGGCACGTGGCGTCAAACTCGGCGGTGATCGGGGCTATCGTCCTCCATTGGTCCCTACGGGCCTGACCAGGACCGCGGCCGTTGCAAGGACCAGAGCGTCCGATCACGCCGCGCACGCCCTGATTGTCGAGATCGAGTTGATACGTGCCGGGAACGCCCAACCACCGAGCCTGCACGCGATCGCCCGAGCGTTGACTACACGTGGCACGCCGACACCACGCGGTGGTGCCTGGACAGCGTCCGCCGTACGGCGCGCCCTGGCGCGGGTGCGCGGCCCTGATAGCGCCGCCGAATGTCCACTGGACGCCGCTGCGTGAGGTCCTTGACTTCATTAGAGCCGGCTCGACTGCATCACTGCCAGCCAGCGCGACCAGAGACACTTGCACTGCCAGCGCATTGACGGTCACGGTTTCTATCGTGGCCGGGACTGTGTCACTCGCGGCATTCTACCGCACAGCGGGCAGTTGAATGCTCCTGCGCCGGCGTCGCCTCTGCGTACTTGGGAAGGTGCCGTGCGCTTTGGTGGAATCATGCAGGGCCGGCAATTCCCAAGCCGCTCCGCGCTGGCAACATCTGACGCCGCTTACCGGCCTGAAGCGAGAGTCGTTGCTGGTGCTGCTCTCCAACCACGATGGCGATGGCGAGCGCATCCTCGCCCGCGGCATGTCCCCGGCGTCGGGTGGCTCCGCCTCATCCTGAGCGCCGATTCATGCGCACTGGCGCGCTGCGGAGCTGGCCTACCCCGGGGCGTACCGGCCCCCCAGGGTTCCCCGGTCGCCCGCGTTCAACCCATGATCAACTCCGCGACGAAACGCGAACTGCAGTGATTTCCGTTTCGCCATCGATACACTCTCTAGCGGGCGTACGCGAGGGTGCCGGACGCACCGCGCGGGTCTGCGGTGGCCCGATATCGATAGCCGCCGCCGTGGCATACAACCGTTTGCCCGATCGCACGGCCGGCCCTGGCCTGGATTTGGCCGGCTTTGGCCTGGGCGCGAGCCAGTGTGTTACTGCCCCTCTACCTGGCGCGTGCTGTGGATCGAGGATCGCCCAGACGTAATCCCGCGAGCCGCTCCCGCGTATCGCCTCGCCATACAGCAGCAGTTCCACACCCGGCGGGATCGACGGACGCTGCGAGAAAATGAAGACGTGGCCGCAATATCGATCGAACAACGAATGACGCTCCTGCGATGCCAGGAAACTCAGCTGCGCCAGTACGATCACCTTGCCGCCCGGCAGCACATGGGCAAGCCCATGCCGGATGAACTCAAGGGCGCGCTTGTCGTAGGGCGGGTTCATGACGATATTTTCGTAACGCCGGGTGTCCTGGAGAAAATCGCGGACGCCGAAGCGGCCTGCCGCCCGATCCACGATGTCTGCCCCAGTCGCTCTGATCCCGCGTACCAGGGCCACGTCTACGATATTTCCCTCTCCGCAGCATGGATCGTGCAAAACCTCCAGGCCGATCCCGAGCGCATCGAGCCGATCGAACAGCGCGGTCGCTACGTCGGGATGATCGACATACCAACCCAGAGGGTCTTTCCGGTATTCGGAATGCCGGGTGCCCATTTCAGTGTCTGCCCTGCGGATACGGTTTCATACACATTGCGGGGTCGTCCCTCCGCTGTCCGTGCGCGCGTCCGCCAGCCAACATCGCCGCCGCATAGCGCCGCTACCACAGTTTACCGTTCCGCCGCGTTGCCACGTCAACCAGATCCAGCCGTGCCGATAGCGCGCCGCTAACCTGCAAGTGCGCACCTGGCGATCTGATTGAGGGGATCCAGGACGAGGGCAGCGCGTTGCGCGCCAGGATCATGGCCAACAGCGTGGCGCCGATGATGCTGGTCGAGCGGGTCCGTCGTGTCACCGAACGGTACCCGGAGTGGCACCAACTTGACCTCGACGCCGCGTTTCGCGCGATCGCGTCAGTCAAAGGGTGAACAGTGACCAAGGGTGATAGACTAACCAATACCACTCCCCCAATCCGATGACCGATGACGAGGTAGCGCCGAGCACTGCCCTTCCAGTGAGGGCGATTGTGTCACAGGATCCTCTCTGACCTCATGTACCTAGTTCGAGGTCAGCCTTTCAAATCCGTCAGCGTTCCAATCCTCGCTGCCGACACCATGATGAACAAAGAACAGGCCGCCCGGATCGTATTTGGCTTTTATCGCCTGTAGCCGGGAGTAGTTCGCTCCCCAATACGACTGCTGCCACTCCTTCTCGAAATAGCTGCTCTCGGAGACGTATGACGCTGGGGCAACGGTCAACTTGCGGAGCTCGTCCATCGCGTTGCCAATTGCGATCGCGTCGTTGCGCGCCTCGGCGAGGTTGGGCTCGTGGTCGGGAATGCCGGGATAGGCGGGTGGGCCGAAGCCACCTATAATTGCCAAAGCAAAGGCCTCCAAGACATTGGGATTGGTCGCGGTGTCGCGCGATGCGGTGATGGCTTCGGGCGGTGCGCCGGCGAGCCCTTTGTTGAAATGTAGCCCCGTCGTCCAATGCCGGCTGGCGGTGAACAAGGCGTCGGCGAGGCGACTCTGCTGATCCGGCTGGAGCAGCGACGCGGGCAGCCAAAGCGACTCATAGCCGTGCCAGAAGGCGCCGATCTGGTCGTGGTCACCGGCCCACGAGAAATCGCCCGACGGCGAGCCCGGGCGCGGGTCGCTGATGATCGCGGCCGGTGAATGCATCTTGTGGTACGCGGCGTCCCACCAGCTGCGTGCCGGTATGCCGGAGATATTCGGCCGGCCCGAAATCCTGTAATCCTGCGGCGATGCCGCGATCAAATCGAGAAACGGCCGCCACACCGCCTGCGCCGCCGCATTGTCCAGCCCGTGCGAGACCATCGAGAACGACAGCGTATCGTCGCGGCGCAGATTGACGCTCTCGCCCCAATGCGGATTGAACAGCTGCTCGGCATAGAAGCGGACAAAAACCCGGACCAAGTCGCGATACGCCACGCCCGACATGGCCTTCACGGAAAAGAACACCCCGCCCACCCAATCCGCCAGATCATGCGTCTTGAGTGTCACGCGGGTGACGATGCCGAAACTGCCGCCGCCTCCACCTTTTAGTGCCCAGAACAACTCGGGATCGCTACAGGCATTGGCGATCCGGACCTTCCCGTCGGCGGTCACCACCTCCGCCTCCAGCAGCGATGCCGCGGCGGACCCGTAATTCTTCGAGAAACTCCCGAATCCGCCGCTCTGGATTAGGCCCGCGACGCCGACAGTGTTACAGCCGCCGCCCTGCACATAGCGGCCGGCCTTGGTCGTCACCGCGTCGTAGACATGAAGCCAGATCGCCCCGGCGCCCACCGAGACTGCCGGCTGTGGTGGCACGGCGCAGCCATGCGGCACGAAATCGTCGTGCAGCGTGATGTCGTCCATCGCCCGCGTCCACACGAGCAGCGAGTCCGGCGCATTCGACGTGCCCAGGTAGCTGTGCCCGCCGCCTTTGACCACCAGGCGCAGATTGTGCTCGCGCGCGAAATTGACTGCGGCGGCAACATCCTCGGAGGATCTGGCCGTGACAGCGTAAACGCTTGGGGCAAACATCCAGGCGTCGGCCCAGCCGGTGCTTTCCGTTGCACCCGGCTGCTCGCCGATGAAGAAGGGATTGCGCAGCGCCTTCAGGACGTCGCGGCAAAGCATACTATCAGACGTGCCAACACAGGCCGCGAGAAGCGGTTCAACCTTGAGGAGCCGGCCGCCGATCGCATGCTTCAGGCCGTCCCATTCGGCGGTGCTGGGCCACGATGAGTCACCGGGCCGCACGCGGCGCCTCGATGTGCCGTTCGGCCTGTTCGCCGCAGTCGCAGGCGATCGAAAAGAGAGGCCGCTTCCTAGCACGGGAATTGTCGCTGCTCGCGTGAGAAAGGTTCTCCTGTTCATTCCGGCACCTCACCGACCCGAGCTCTCTTGCGTCTTGTAGCATACCTGCAACCCGCGCTCCCGCGTTCAGGTAGCGTCCTTCTCCCCCGACTGACGGTGGCCTCAGGCTGCCCCTGAGATAGCCGCAATGGGGAATGATGGGTTGTCGCTGTCGATCGCAGCGAACGGCCGGTGTGGGTGGAAGATCGGGATAGGGGGGACGCCTTTCGGCGCCGCCCCTCCCACACCACCGGGCATACGGGTCTCGTACCACGGCGGTTCGATCGGATTAAGCCGGGACCGGAACGTAGAGTCGGGGGAGGCCGAGTGAATCAAAGTAGTGGTTGCGCAGGGCCGCTTGGACCGCCGGGTGTCCTGACATACGCCAGAAGCCCGTCGGCGAACCGGCCGCAACCGCTGCTCGGAACTGCGACACGCCACGGCGGCGCAGTTCGTTGAAGCGGTTGTGCCCATTCCCCCACTGCCGCCAAAAATATGCCGCTCTGCGCCCATGGCCGTCGTTCCAGGCTGCCTGGCCGTCACTCTAACGCGGACGTTCGCTCATAGTGGGGCGGTAGCTGCTCAGATGTCTGTTGCGGGTAAGGGCCGGTCATTCGGTGGCGGCTGGAGTGCATCGCTCTAACGGAAATCTCCGGGTTCTGGAGCACGCGCGCTGCTTTCGGTGTGTCCGTCCTCAACCGCGCCAGCCTTGCCAACCCGCTTTACGTAGGCCGGCGAACAGGATGCCGACATCGTTGATCTGATGCCGTTCAACTTCGGTGAACGCACTCCGCACCAAAACACTTGCTGATGCTCGAAAACAGATCCTGACGCGCGACAATCCAGCCTCGCCGCATGGTATCGTTACAGTCCAGCCGGCGGCGCTCGCCACACCGGGCACCGAAAATCGCGCTTACACTTGATCCATGTGTCAGGCCCCCTCAGCGGTTAGCAGGACGAGGAGGGCGGCTCCTACGCTCAGTGCGAAAGTGACCGTGCTGCCGGGGCACCGAGGATATGACGATTCCGGTCGCCGCGACTTAGGACCGCGGTTAGGTTCACGGGAAGACCTCGGCCAATGGCAAGCAACAGGAAATTTGATGCCATTTCGGGGGATAGCTTATTGCATACTTACAACTATAGCATCCCCGCCAAAGCTGAGCATTAAGCCGGTGCGCTTTGCTTTCAGATGCATGATCACGCCCGCCTGATTCTGCATCCACAGATCGCCGCCGCTTGTCGCGCCGACAGCAAAGCCGTAACTGGCTTGGGCATATGAGCCGGCAAACTGGGACAGGTTATGCAGCTTGTAGACCTCGCCTTCGGCATCGACCGTCGAGGCGCCAATGCCACCGACCCCAAGACCGCCGATCGTGAACGGGTACGAATGGCCATGATAGTACAACGTGCCGCTCCCGCCGCCCGCATTGCCGATATACGCGACCTGCACCTCGTTCATGTCCACCGTTCCATCGGGCGTCAGCCCGGCGACGGCCTCCGGACCGACCTTGACCGAGGAAGAACAGGCGCTCCCGAGCGTGAGGCCGATCATTGCCAGCACCGCGGCGACTTTCTTCAACTTCGTATTGCCTCTGGGAAGCGTCGGTGGGTGCACGGGTCGCGGCCCGGCAACGGCGACCACGGATGCAGAAATTACGAAGTAGCAGCGACTTTGCATTGTCCATTTCCCTTCATCGGCTCGCAACACCCGCGGAGTAGCCCACTCATGCGACGCGTCACTCATTGAGTTCTCAACACAAACTCTTGGGAAGCAAGCCCGCTTCGTGTTATATCCGGCCCTTGCTGCGGGAACCGTTGACCCACAGGCGAGCAAGGGCAATCGCCACGACCGAATGAAGGACCACCGCGGGCCAGAGCAGCGGTCCCACCAAGCTACTGCCGATCCCGAGATAAACGAGATAGAAGGCAACCAGCACACTGAAGACCAGCAGTGCTTGAAGCGACGCAGCGGATGCGCCTTCGGCGCCTCTGCGGGGCCAGCAGGCCAACACCAAAGCAATGAGGGCGAACCCGGCGAACCGGCCGGCGACCTGCCCCGGTTCAGCGAGCTCGACCCCCAGAAGCAGCCGAACGAATAAGGACGGGAAACTGACCAGGATGAGCCCCGTCCCCGCTTCAATAGCAGCTGCGGCCGCTATCGATATGGTTTCATCCCGCTTCACGTCCGCTCACGCTCTACTGTGAGCACTCGTTCAAGGGTGGCGGAGACTTTCCGTTCAGCAGGGCGGCCAGACCATTAACCGAGCCGGGAGGGGCACCGACATAGATCGTCGAACCTGTTTTGCCAGTCGCGGTGTCGCCTTTGCAATATTTGAAGAAGGACTTGTCGCATGGGTAAGGCCCGAGAATCTGGTAGCTTTGGGCGTTGTCGCCAGTGGACTTGGTGATCGGGCAGGAACAGATGATTTGTCCTTTCGGCACAGGTTTGTCGAAGCCCGGGAACGTCGTCTCCTCGGTGCTTCTGAAGCACATTCCGCCGTCGCACTGAGCGTAGGCGCCGCCCTCCTCGCCCTTGCATGTGTAGACCGCGGCGCCGCCCTGCGGAGAGGTGATCGAACTCAGGCAGACTGTAGGTGCTGACCATGTAATTGTTGGATGCGCCGGCGGCATTGATCGAACAGACGTCCTGATCCTTACCCATGGGAAACGGCAGGCTGATGCTGTCGCCGTGCTTCTCGTCGCACTGGCAGTAAGCGACGCCGTCGACCACATTGCATCGCGCCGCGGCACAAAGCGCGTAAGTCTGATCCTTGCAGACCTTGAATTGCGCGCCCGCCATTTTGTCGAGGAGCTTATCGAGGCAACTATTGGGAAGCTGCCCCATCTTGTTCTGTAAACAGCTCTTCATGCGTCCGACATCGGGCAAGACGTCCGAGCAAAGCTTCCAGACGTCGCCAGCGCATGATTGGATGATCCCCAAATCCTGGCTGAAGCCCTCGTCCGCCATCGATGGTGCGGCAGTGCCCGCCATCAACATGAGCGCAAAGGCGAACGCCACGCCGACTAGCCGCGTTTTCGCGGAATGAAGTTCTGACCACATAGTCGCCGCTCCTCCCCGTTCCTTCCGGCGCGTTCCGCACGCCTAGCGGGACCTTCAACTGTCGCTCCGGGCCACGCAATAGGTGCCGACCGCACGCTCCCATAACGTCGGCCCCCTCCGGCGTCATTGATCTGGATCAATTAGCGCGTGGCAGGTACTGCCCGTTCGGTGCTTCACGGCCCGACACGCTGGAGCGTCAGCATGTAGGTGCAGTCAGCGCCAAATCTTTGAGTGAGGTCCAACTGACCGTGAAAGGTGGTCCCTTCGAACTGGCCGATGAGCCAATTTGTGCCATACACCATCTGCACGCCATTGTTAGCATCGATTGTGCCGCGGTAGCCGCCAAATCGCGCGGCATTGCCCCGAACGTGAAAGCCCTTCACGTCAACCGAGTTGAGGCAGGCGCCACCACTTGTACTGAGCGGCACAGCGGTGCCAGCGTAGCTACCGGTCCTGTCGACATTCTGTTCAGGAACGGGAGCCGGGCCTGCAAGCCCAGGTGACGGGGAACTATTCGTTGGTAACGGCGTCGACGTCTGGATCGGCATTGTGCTGGTCGGGGTATTCAGGGCGGTTGAAGGTGGGTTGCTACCTGAGCAAGCCGACAGCAACAGGCTGGCGATTGCTCCGCAAACCCAGGCGCTATGGTGATGTTGCCCGGCGAACTGACGTAACCACATTGAACAGCCTCCTTGCATTGGCCGATTGACTTTGCGACGGTGTCTCAACAAGGCACTTCATTGAGCGCACGAACGCTTCCCGCCATTGATCCAGATCAATGAGTGATCTCGTTGGCAGCGGGATCTTTTATGCACGCCTGAATAAGAAATGCAGTCAAACCGAGGTGCAGAACGATGGCCGGCCAAAGCAGGATGCCAGTCAAGCCGTCCGCCAATCCGACATAGGTGAGATACAAGGCGACGCCCGCGACATAGAACAACATGCCGACCGCTCGCGGCCCAGGCCAGCACGCAATACTCAATGCGATCAGCGCAATGCCGGCCACGCGTGCCACTGCTACAGCGACGCCAGTAAATCGCTCACCAAGCAACAACTGCCCGACCAGTGATGGGACCAACAGCAATGCCAATCCGGTCAGAGATTCGCCAAGAGCCGCGAGAATCAGCACCCTTCTAATCATTCGCTGGTACCCATTGCCTTCCTCTCGCGGATCGGCCGCACGGAATGATTACCTTTCCGTGCCAGACAGCTACGTATCGAGTTCAAAGGTCAGTTTCTCGATCTTGCCAGTGAACTTGAACGGCACATCGTAGCGATACTCCAGCAGCGCCAGTGGCGTGCGGGTGTCCCTGCCGATGTCGAAGGTTTCGTCTTCCGGGAATGTAACCGGCGTCGTGTGGTCCATTGAGTTCCTGGCCACTTCCTTGCCATCCACGGACAGCACGCCGGTGCCGCCCTTGCCTAGACCGGGACCATCCGGCTTGAAGTCGAATGCGATGATGTGCCTGCCAGCTTCCAGCTCAGGCCCTTCCCACAAGGTACGTTTGAGGTCGAGCAGATTGTACAGAAATACCACCCTGCCCCGGTCGAAGCCCGCTTCCCCCTTGCTGAGGAACAGGCCGTAGCCACCGAAGCGGCCACCTTGCGTGACGATCATGCCTTCCGCCCCACCCTCGGGGATCTCGACCTCGGCCGTGATCGTGTAGGACCGGTTGAGAATGTTCGGTGCGCCGCTTTGCGGCACGCCAATCAGTTCGCCCGAATAGGTGAAGACCTTGCGCCCCGCCGTCAGGCTCGGACGCGGCGTGTTCCACCGCGTGAGCGTGGAATTGTCGAGCGGCAGGACCTGATACTTATGTGCTTCGACATAGAACAGATCCTGCATCTCCTTGAGTTTCGCCGGCATCGTGGCAGCCAGGTCATTGGATTCCGTGGGATCGTCGTGGACGTTGTACAGCTCCCATTTGTAGCCGGTGATGACATCTGGCGGCGTCGCCGTGCTCAGCTCCCATGGAAGCGTCGCCGGCGTGGTGCACGCCACCCACCCTTCGTGATAGATGGCGCGATTGCCCAGCATCTCGAAATATTGCGTCGTGCGCTGGGTCGGCGCATCAGCGTTTGCCTCGTCCCACGTATACCTCATGCTGATGCCGTCCATCGGACGCTGCGCGATGCCGTTGACCGTGTCGGGCTGCGGAATGCCGGCCGCGTCGAGGATCGTCGGAACGATGTCGATGACGTGGTGGAACTGATTGCGAATGCCACCCACGTCGGTTATGTGGCCGGGCCAGGATATGGCCAAACCCTGCGCCGTTCCGCCGAAGTGCGACGCCACCTGTTTCACCCATTTGAAGGGCGTGCTCATCGCCCACGCCCATGGCGCCGCACAATGCGGATAGGTGCTGTCCGACCCCCAGAACTCGTACCAGAGAAACTGATCCTTGACCGGCACGGCAACGCCATTGAACGTCGTGAACTCGTTCGGCGTACCATTGAGCATGCCTTCCGCGCTCGCGCCGTTGTCGCCGCTGATGTAGATGATCAAGGTGTTGTCGAGCTCGCCCAGATCTTCCACCGCCTGGATGACACGGCCGATCTCATGGTCGGTGTAGGCCAGATATGCCCCATAGACATTCGCCTGCTTGATGAACAGCTTCCTCTCGTCCAAACTGAGGGAATCCCACTGCGGCAACTCCTTCGGCCAATCCGTCAGCTTGGCGTTTTCCGGCATGATGCCGAGCCGCTTCTGATTGGCAAAGATCGTGTCGCGGAGCTTGTTCCAGCCATCGTCGAACAGATGCATGTCGCTGATCTTCTTGATCCACTCCGGCGTTGGATTGTGTGGCGCGTGGATGCCGCCAGGTACGTAATAGGCAAAGAATGGTTTGTCGGGTGCGATCTCCTTCAGTTGTTTCATGTACTGGATGGCCTCGTCGGCCATGGCTGTCGTGAGGTTCCAGCCGGGACTGCCTTCGAAGGGATAGATCGCGGTCGTATTGCGATACAGGTTCGGTTGCCCTGGCTGGCGTCGCCGCCGACGAACCCGTAGAAATACTCAAATCCCATCCCGACCGGCCACTGATCGAACGGCCCTGCCTGGGTCGCCTGAAAGGATGGCGTGTTGTGGTCCTTGCCGAACCACGAGGTCGCATATCCGTTCTCCTTCAGAATGGTGCCGGCGGTGCTGTTCGCCTTCAAAATGATCGAGTCGTAGCCCGGATATCCCGTGCCGATTTCGTCCACCACGCCGAAGCCGGCAACGTGGTGGTTGCGACCCGTGATCAGGGCCGCGCGGGTCGGCGAGCACAGCGAGGTCGAGTGGAAGTTAGTGTAGCGCAGTCCGTTCTTCGCAACGCGATCCAGCGCTGGGGTGGGGACGACACCGCCGAACGTCGCCGGCGTGCCGAAGCCGCAATCATCCGTCATGATGAGCAGAACGTTGGGCGCACCCTTCGGCGGCACGACGCGGGGCGGCCACCAGGGCGTCGATTCCGAGGCCCTGTCCTTGATCACCCCGCCGAATTTCGGATCGGGGGGCGGGAGTTGGTTTCCCGGGATTGTTGTCGTGCCGCCGGCCGAACCGACGTTCGTGCCGATCGCTTGGCGCAGCGGCGTCGCTCCTGCGGCTGGCCCGGTGGGTTGCGCCTCCGCATCGGCGAGCCACGAACCACCGACTGCCGTCGCTAAAGCCGCTTTTGCCGTCGTCTCGAATAGTTGGCGCCGCTTCATTGGGGGTTCTCCTTGTGGCCGCGAACACGTGCAGTATTTGAGGCCAGTAAGGTGTCTAGTTCCGGCCAGGCGATTATTGGCTCAGACGCCACGGCGGGCTGCTATCGGTACCACGCGCGCCTATAGCCCCGTCGGGCCACACCGGCGTACGACACCGGCGTCCACGGCATGCCGATGATATCGATGAACATTGACACGTCGGCGCCCACGGCCGGCATATCGCCCTGCAGTACCTTGACCCTGTAGTGCAGAGTGTCGCCTTCCAGCACTGGATCCCGCAGCACCACAACGACTTGGCGCATGCTGTTACCATCGATGATGGAGACATCCGCATTGGGTGGGTCCTTGGCGAAACTGTCCTTTCCCTGACTCCAGAACGGAACGAACGCGTCGGTTTTCATATTGCCCGCGACGCGTTCCGGACGGTCGGCGAAGAACAGCGTGATCGGGCTGACACCAATCAGGCTCAACGTGTTCGTCGACTTGTCAAACGCCAGGCCCTTTGCCGTCTGGACAAGCAGGTAGTCGATAAGTTTTGCATTATCGGCGAGTGCGCTGGCCGCGATGCTCGCTGTGGCGACCGCGGATGCAGCGATGAAGAGGTTGCGGCGGCTGTGCATCGTCAAATCCTTCCGTACGCCGGACTTGCTGGACGGCTTCCGGGAGGACACATGCCGTCCTACCACGATGGACGCTATGCAGTTTTGGCAGGACCCGGCGTCATGTGTGGATTAAGTTCCGCCTGCTCGCTGCACGCATCGTGCTCACTCCAACCATTCCGATGCATGCAAGAAAGGCGGTCAGACATTGGACTTGAAGGGCTGGCGCGATGGATTGATCGCCGCGGGCTGATTCCAGACCTTGTTGGCAGGGTTTTGATAAAATCTTCCGCTATTTGCATAGACGAGACCGGTCACTCAGGATCGAATGGCTATTCGATTGAACGGGATGGCTCCGCCTTTGGCTGCCCGATGTAGGCGCCCTAGGGGCCTGGCCCACCGAACCGGTAAAACGCAGTCGCCCCGGAAAAGCGTTCTCCGTCACATACTCCTCGCGATAGAGCTTATGCCAATTCTGCATAGGAGACGGTCCACCACCTTGCGTAGTGTGGTCGTCAGAATGTTGGCCAGCACAATATCGGTATTCAGCGAACCGGACGACTTTCGAGTCGCGCTGCGGGCGTCAGGCTACACCGGACTTCTCGTCATGGGGGGCGGGATGTTCCGGGCAAGAATGACGACGATTTTGCTGCAACGCCTTCGGTTATCGGCATCCCAGGAATGCAAGGACCGCGTTGCCTCGAACGCGATGGCTCCTGGCAAGTTACGGGTCTTGCTGCCACCTGACAGAGGCTTTCTTCGATGTGGAGGTACGGCCGTTCGCGATGGCAGCCTCGTCACCCAAAGTCCCGGCGACAGCGTGCACGAGTGGCTGAATGGCCCCTGCCATTGGCGGGATATCGTCGTGCCAGTACGTTATCTAGACCGATCCAGACTTGCGCTCACTGACAGCCAAACGATTGTGCCGCCACGCGTCCGGTCATGGACGCCACCAGCAGCGGCCGTTCGTCAATTGGTTGCGCTGCACATGGCTGCGACGCGGATTGCGGAAACCCACGCAGGCAAGGTATTTGGTACCGAGGCGGCACGCGGATTGGACCAGGAACTCATTGCTTGCCTTGTTGAGTGCCTATCCGCGAGTTCGCTGGACGCCGTCGCAGCTGGGGCTGATAGACGCGCCATCATCATGGCTCGGTTCGAGCAATTGGTCCACGACCATCCCGACCTGCCGCTGCCCTTGGCGACCGTTTGCGCCATGCTCGGTGTTGCGGGCCGAACGCTCCGGCAGTGTTGCCACGAGCATTTCGGCATGGGGCCGTTTCGCTATCTGCTGCTCCGCCGCCTCCAGAGGGCTCGCCAAGTGCTGCGGGAAGCGGATCCCGAAACGGCGACAATCTCCTGTATTGCCCGGCAGCACGGATTCCGGGAGCGAGGTCGCTTCGCGGCATCATATCGCGGGCTTTACGGCGAGCTGCCATCGACGACGTTGCGCCGAAGCGGCTGATGGTTGCGCATGTCGCCGATGGCCGAGAAGGCTGGCAAAAATTGTCACCGATGGACTTGATTTAGATCAATGCGGGGTTACTGTCGCGGAACCAAACATGTTGCGCTTTGCATAACATCAGGGAGACGGAAGCTGTGTCGCTCCGCTCAAGCTCGGTCATCGCGACAAGCGAGCCTGAACACTTCTCCGAAGCCCTGCGTCCAAACGATACCAACTTCACGCTGACTGCTGGCGGCCGCTTTGCAGCGAACTATGCGCGCATCGATCTCCATCGCTTTTGGATGCAGGGCGCGGTGGAGAACTTGCCAAGAATTTGGGAGGGCGAGATCACCAGTGGACGCCACGGAATTTCGTTCCACATATCCCCTGGTCCTAGCCTGTTCGTAAACGGGTCCGAAGTCAGTCCTGGCGAGGTCGCGCTGCACAACTCCTCCAATGCAGTCTTTTGCCATCGATTGTCCGGACCCACTCGGTGGGGGAGCGTGTCCCTGTCAAGGCAAGATTGGGCGGAGATAGGGATCGCGGTCGCGGGGCGTGATCTAACTCCGAAGGCTGGTCAAGCAAAGACCGCTGCACCCGAGCATGCGCTGGCCAGACTACGGCGGCTGCATGCATCGGCTACCCACCTGGCGGAGCAGGTGCCGGAATTGATCACCAACCCGGATGCGGCGCGTGGATTGGAAAATGAGTTGCTGCAAGCGATGGTCGACTGTCTTGCTGCTTCCGACGTCCAGGCGAACACAGCAGCTCAACGGCATCACTCAACAATCATGAAGCGCTTCATTCAGGCGTTAGAGGAGAATGTCGACAAGCCGATCTATCTTGCCGAACTATGCGCAGCGACCAATGCGTCCGATCGAACTTTGCGACTGTGCTGCCAGGAGTATCTTGGTGTCAGTCCTAAGCGCTACCTGCGTCTTCGACGACTGCACCTTGCGCAACAAGCTCTGCAGAAGGCGGCCGCGGATGCCGATAGTGTGACGAACATCGCAACCCAGTTTGGTTTCTGGGAACTTGGACGGTTTGCCGTCGATTACCGGGCCATGTTTGGCGAGACACCGTCCATGACGCTCCGTCGTCCGAGGCATGATTGATCCGGCGCCGAGTAGCTTTCAAATGAACCGCGCAAAGGTTCGCGGTCATGTCGAGACGCGGCGTCCGGCATGCCACCAGGCCGTGGGTACGCGAATGTCCGCTCCAGCGTGCCGGTCGCCCATAGCGGATAGTCTCCTTTCGGCCAGCTCCAGCCAAATGCAGCCGGTCGGGACTGCGGTCATCACGGTCATCTAGCGGAGCCCGGCGAGCGCTCTGAACCGGACATTCAGGCAAGCGCGCCTAGTGACGGAGATGGGTAGAAAGCTGCCGGTCAGCTATCGGGGACTATTTCGGGAAAGCTGACGCGCCTCTGTCATGACCCGTCCAGCGCATTCTACCAGGCGCCTCGCCTCCGCCAACGCCGCTATCGACCGGAGGCATAATAGAGAAACTACGGGCAGTGCTAGAACCGCTGGGTAAGGCCGGCGAGGATGGTACGACGTAGGCCGTATTGCGGGGCGCCGACACCCACGCCGGTGCCGTTGCGGATCTGGTAGGTATTGTCGCCGACATTCAGTACATCCAGCCGCAGCTCCGTCCGCGTTGGTAGTTTTTGCACGATTGACAGGTTCACCACACCATAGGTTGGAAGCGCTATGCCGTTGGGGATGGTGTCAGTGCTGGCGCGTAGCCCGCTTTGCACCAACGCATCCACCGAGAACAGCGTCGGACGGTCGCTGTCTCGGTTCAGCATGTACGCCACGCCAGCCGAACCGTCCCACTTCTGGTCGTGGTCGAGGTGAATGAAGTTATTGCCAATGAACGCCAGTTCGTCCCGTCCGAAGTTGAATTGCGCTGAGGTGATGTCCTTGCCCACTGCGCGCGACACGGCAAGGTTGCCATAGATAGACCACGGACCGCGATCGTAGCTGCCGGTGAATTCGGCGCCTTCCTGAAGGCCGTGCGCGTAGTTGAACGCGGTCAGGATGATCGGTGCGCCAAACTGGCCCTCGTCGATCAGATTGTCGGATATCTTGTAATACGCGTCGACGCCAACGGTTAGTCCTGGTACTACGATTTGGCTGACGCCGACATCGAAATAGTTCGATCGCTCCGCCTTAACAGGATCGTTCTGGGTGACCGCAGGCGCCGCGGTCGTGCCGGCGAACAGCGCGAGGGTGCTCGGTCCGACGAGTTCGAACGGCGGCGGCACGAAGTAGCGCGAGTAACCGGCATGCAGCGAAGTCGTATCGGTGGGTTTCCAAACCACGTTCACGCGCGGGCTCACCTGGCTCTCCTGGGTGAACTCGTCTACGCCGTCGAACCGCAGCCCGGCGTTAATCGTCACCGTCGGTAGGATGCGCCATTCGTCCTGCACGTAAAGCCCGTAGAGCGCCCCCGTCTTTTTGAAGCCGTCGCCGATGCTCTCTGGCATGTCCGTGGTCGGCGTGCCGGTGCCGTCCACCGTCAGCACTTGCGAGAGCGTACTGCCGGTAGCGATCTCCTGCTGCACCAGGAAACCGGCGCGCAGCGTGTGCTGGTCATTGATACGCCAGCTTCCATCTTCCTGGACGCTATATGCGGCGTTGGTGCGCGTGGCCTGCTGCGCGATTCCGTTGAACAGCAGATCGCCTAGCCAGTCGGGCGAGAAGCTCAGCGAGCTATAGCGTGCATAGGCGGAAATCTGGGCGTCAATGTCGGTGACGTGCTTTTGCAGGGAAATGATCACGAAGTCGGTGCGTTCGTGCTGGTTCTCGTTCAGGTTTGCGCTGTTGAAGTCACTGACGCCGCTGACGGCGAAACCCAGGGTCGGCTGATCGGTGTTGTTGGGGATTTGGAATGTCCCCTCAAAACCACCCAAGATCATGCTGATCCGCGTATCTGGATCGATGATGCCAGAGACGTAGGCCAGCCCGTGGAACTGGTTGGTGGTATCGTGGATCGCGCTGTAGCTGGACGTCGGATTTTCGATGCCGCGGTTGTTATGCAGGTAGTCGCCGGTGACGTACCAATCCACTGGACCACTGCGGCCGCCGTCCTCGAAACTTGGCTGCAACCAGGTCCAGCTGCCGCCATACATGGAGATCGCGGCGCCTGGATTGGTGGTGCCGGTCTTTGTCTGGATGTCCACGACGCCGGCGGTCTGGAATCCGTACTGTGCCGGCAGCGCACCGGTGATCAAGGAGATGCTATTGGCAAAACGTGATTCGAGCGCCTGACCGAACACCGATAGCCCCTCGGGCAACTCCACGCCGTTGATCCGATATTGCACGTTGGCATGCTCGCCGCGCAGATGAATTTGCCCGAAACTGTCCTGTGCCACGCCCGGGGCCTGTAGCAGCACCTGGTTGAGCGGTGCATTGTCTCCCTGGGGGATCTCCTCAAGTGATTGCGGCGTGAACGTATACGTGGTGGCGCCGAGGCTCGGCTGGATCTGCTGGCGCGCGACGTCGAGCTGCTTGGCGATCACGTCGAGATTCATCGTCACGCCGGCAGCGGGCGGATCATCGGCCAGCGCTGCCGTGGCAGCCATGACAAGCACTGAAACGTACAGCACCAGCCGCATCCCGATCCCCCTTCAAAAGCCCGGGAAAATATGTGAACATCCCCTTCGTATATGTTACGATATAACGTATCACTTTTTCGGTCCAGAGGTGGGCCAGCCATACTCGCTGGTTGCTCCCTGACCGCGTCACCAACGACGCGCAAGAGGGGTCTCACGCCCAGCAGCCATTGCGCACCGGTTCACCGGTCGCTGGCTGGTTCGTTTGGCGTTCACGCGACGGTGCTGGTTGCGCTGCATTTGCTTGCCAGCAGCGCGACGCTGCCGATCGCCCAGGAATCGGCGACGGTCTCGGTGGTGTTTCAGGCGTCGCAAACAGCAACACCCGCCGCGGTGCCGCAACCGCCTTTGCCGGCACCGGCTCCCCAGCCAGTCGCCGTGCCGGCACCGCCGCAACCGCCTGTGCGACCGCAAAACCAACCGACGCCGGAGCCGCCAACACCACCGCAATCGGGGGCTCCTCCTTCACAACTGCCACCGCTGCCCGAGGCAGAGCTGCTGCCAGCGCAGCTTCCGCTGCCGCCACCACCGGCGCCGGAACCGCCACCACTTCCCGCACGCCACACCCCGCAGCCACACCCTGTTGCCGCGCCAACACGGCCGGCCCGGACTGCGCCGGCTGCCCCGACGCCGATTGAAGCGCCGCCAACTCAAACCGCAGGGGCAGTCGAACCGACGGCAGCGGCGCCGACGGCGGCGATCGCTCTGAGCTGGCAGAACGCCCTCGCCACTTGGCTGGAAGCGCATAAGACGTACCCCGACGCAGCGCGGCGGCAGGGCGAGCAAGGGCGCGCGATTGTGCGGTTCACAGTGGATCGCGGCGGCCAGGTGCTGGATGTTCAGCTCATCTCGGGCACCGGTTCCACCAACCTCGACGATGCGGTGGAGCGCATGCTGCGCGGTGCTCACCTGCCGCCATTTCCACCCGAGATGGACCAAGGCGAGGTCACTGTGACGGTGCAGATCAGGTATCGGTTGGAATGAAGCCCTTCAGTGGGCGTCTGGATGCCTCGCAGCAGCGACCCCCTGGCAGGTGCTGCACAGGCCTTCCGCCTCGATCGTCGCGCCGCCGCTGATGCTGAAGCCGGCCGCCGTGGCCGCGCGCGCCAGCACCGCCGAGACATCATCGTCCTGCATCTCGATCGCGCGGCCGCACTGACGGCAGATCAGGAACTGCACGGCGTGCCTGTGGGTCTCGCCCTGTCCGTGGTCCGCGGTGCAGCCCGCGACGCACCCGACGAACGCCGACAGCCGGTCCACGCGGTGGATCAGTCCTTGCTCCAGCAGGAAATCAAGCGTGCGATACACGGTGGGCGGCGCCGCGCCGTGCCGGGTCTGTCGGAGCTTGGCGAGCAGGTCATAGGCGCCAGTTGGCGACGCCGCATCCAGGATCATGCCGAGCATGTGCCGGCGCAGCTCGGTCAGCTTGGCGCCGCGGTGCTCGCAGACCGCCTCCGCGCGGTCCAGCAGGGTCTCCGTCCGTCGTGAGAAATCGTCGCTCATTCACATACCATCCCCGATTGTCAGGCAGTTGCATAGCAAACGTTATAACGTTACATATACGCCGCTCACCATGAGGTTGTCAGATGGCGACGCGAACTCTGTTGCTATGGAGCGTCCTGGCCTGCCTGCAGGCTGTCCCGGTGGTCGCGCAGCCGGTCAGCATCGTCGCAGCCGAGAACTTCTACGGCGACGTGGCCCAGCAGGTGGCGGGTCCCAACGCAACCATCAGCAGCATCATGAGCAATCCCGACCAGGACCCGCATCTGTTCGAGGCGAGCCCATCGGTCGCTCGCCTTCTCTCGGCCGCGGCGATCGTGGTCTACAATGGCGCGGATTACGATCCGTGGATGGCCAAGCTACTGTCGGCCGCGCGGACGCCAAACCGCACAGTCATCGTCGCGGCCGATCTCGTGCACAAGAAGCCCGGCGACAACCCGCATTTGTGGTACGATCCGCCAACCATGCCGGCCTATGCGAAGGCGCTGACAGCGGCGCTGTCGCAGCGTGACGCAGCCCATAAGGCGAACTACGATCAGCGCCTCCACGCCTTCCTGGACTCACTGCAGTCGCTGCAGGCGAAAATTGCCGACATTCGTGCCAACTCCCGCGGACTTCCGGTCACTGCAACCGAGCCGGTGTTCGGCTACATGGCGACCGCGCTTGGCTTCAAAATGCGCAACAAGCGCTTTCAGCTTGCCGTGATGAACGATACCGAGCCCCGCGCCTCGGACGTGGCCGCGTTCGAGGATGACCTGCGCAAGCACCGCGTCCGCATCCTGCTCTACAACAGCCAGGCGACCGACACCGCGGCGCAGCGTCTGGTCAAGATCGCGCAGCAATCGAAGGTCCCCATTGTCGGCGTGACAGAGACCGAGCCTCCCGGCAAAACCTATCAGCAATGGATGACGGACCAACTCGACGCGGTCGCGCAGGCCCTGGCCAATCATCCACCGTGACCCCGGGGTTATGGTGGGTCGCTGCCATCGGCGGTCACAGCTGTTGTCGCGGGGATGGTGCTACTGCTGCGTGGAACGACTTCTTGAGGAGGTCTCGCTCACGCTGCTACTGGTCGCGTATCTCGACATCGAGGCTCCCGCCTGGAGCGGGTATGCGCTTGAGCATAAGAAGCAACTCTCGGGACCCTGGACTTGGATGTTGGCGAGCGTCATCGTCATTTTCATCCTGGCCTTCACATTCCTGTGCCGCCTTCCAGACACCGCCGCATGGGCATTCGGTCTGCTGGTCGGCACCAGCATGCTGTTTGGTGGCACCTCGATGATCGCGATGGCCGTGCACGTGCACAGTAGCAGCCCCAGCGTGAAGAAGACGGCATAACGACCACCGTGGGGCACTGCCGCCCGGGTTGGCTCGCAAGGCCTCGTACGCCAGCCCTTCTCAAACACCGATATCCGCTTCGATAGATTATCGCTTCCCTCCCACAGCACATTCTGACAGCTACCGGCACACGGGGCCGAACGTCCGCATTCGCGCGACGCCGAGGCGGTCTGGAACGACCGCATTGGGCGCACAGCAGTCGGCGCCACCCGGTGCTGAATACCCGGTTCCAAGATCGCCTCGTAAGTCGGCCTACGACCGGGTTGGGTCGACAGCGGTCAGAGGGTCGACCTATCGCAATGGCAACATTGGCCTTACGTGCGCTCCAGATCTCCAAGTCCCATCTCGCCGCTGATCCCCACCGGCAACGCCAACCGATGCAGCGACAATTCCGACAGATCGAGAGGCCGAGGTCGTCGCCAAGCGCCGAGGCGATCGCAGCAGGCTACGATCAGGTCCAGACATCTGACTCGTGTCGCTCGGTCATCGCTAAATTGGTGGCATCAGCTGCCGCTGGTACGCCAGGGAGCTGGACGGCCGCTACGCAGGCCCGCAGCAGCTTTTCGTCAGGTCCACCGCTGTAGGTATCATCGGTGAGATTTCCGACCTCGTGACCCACCACAGCCGCCACCACGGCCCGGTCGACGCCGGCGTTGCGAGCGGTGGTGACGAACCAGCGGCGCCAGGAATGAAAGTCCACCCTGCTATGTCGCGCACCGGCCACGGTCTCATGCACGCCCAGCGCCTGGCGATAGCGACCAAACCGTTTGGACAGTGCCATGCTGCGCTCGCGACCGTCGCGCACAGGACCAGGCTCGGCAAACAGGAACACGTGTGCCGGCTTGCCCTGGCACCGACGAGTAACGATGGCAGCGAGGGCGGAGTGGATCGGGACACGGCGGATACCCGCGCGTGTCTTGGCATGGCGAACGCGGAACCACCCATCGGCACAGTCCGTCACTGTCAGTCGGTAGATCTCCTCGATCCGCATCCCGCTCAGAGCCGCCACGTGCATCGCGTCGGCCAGTTCGACTCCCGCGTCGCCCGTCAGTAGCTTGGCCGCCTCGGCGTCCGAGAAGGGGCGCTTCGTCTTGTCGCCGTTGCGGCCAGCACCCTTGCTCAGCGACTGGCCGGCCCACGGGTTCGCCTTGACCCCGGCTCGCTTGCGAAGCCAACGCCAATAGGCCGAAGCCGCCGTGATCCGGCGGTTCGCCGTTGCCCATTGCACGCCGCGCGCGACAAGCTGCTCGGTCACATACCTGCCAGCCACAATGTCCGTGACGGCTTCTACGGTGGCGATGCCAATGGTCCTCGCCCATTCGGCAAAACCCAGCACGTCCGAGCGGTATTGCGTTCGCGTCCGAGTCGCCAGGGGCCCCTTGGCGCCGCCCTCGCGCAACCAGGCGTCAACGTGCAGCAGCAACGGCGTAGCAGTGCCACGTGCGATCCCCACAAAGGCATTAGCGGCCTCACGTCCGCGCTCGCTTTCAATACTACCGGCCTCATCCTCCATCACGACATTCGCCAGTGTGCGGAGTTCGTCCGGATCGCTGATTGGCCCCTCAGGAGTCGATGCCGTGAACCGAGATGTGTCGCCATGCGTCAGTGCTGTGAGCGTCTGCCGCCACTCAAGCGCGGCGTCAACGATAGCGTCAGCACTGGCATGTCCACGCACGCCGTCAAAGGTCCGTTGAAACTCGGCCAGAGCCGCGTGCCGGCGGGCGATGGCGACATGATGGTCACGGGTGCCGAGGCTCTTCACCAGCCGCCGCTTGCCCACCGGAGCCCATAGGGGTCGCGGCACGGCCTGGACGGCGTAGAAAGTGCGCCCTCGGACCTCCAGCCAGCGCATGTCGCGCCTGGCGTGGCGTCGCAATACAACCTTTGTCGTCTCTGCCATTGATCCCACTTGTGCTCCCACCGGTTTAATCACACCGATGAGCCGTATTGGCAAGCAAAATCAATGGCCTCAAGAGGTTACGTGGTCGTCGCGTCACCTCCCGCCGGGGACGCCAGTGTTATCAATGACTTGTGAGGGATCTCTGACAACCACCAGTCTAATCGGCTTTAGACAGGGCTTCAACGGTGCCAAGATGGGCTGGGACGAAGCGAACCGAATGCCCAGGGCAATCGCACTTCAAAACAATGCCAGCAAGCGGGCGAGGTAACGTTCATCCCAACCGGCCCGCATGAACTTGCCGCGCAGCGAGCTCTTGGTGGTGTCCTTCTGCATGGCGTTCAGCGCCATGTGCCGCAGCACTGCAAGATTGTCTGGGCCATTGCCCAGCCGGGTGCGGTCCTGATCCTCATGGCCTCGGCCAGCAATCTCGGTAGTGACCGCCGCCTCTTTTCATCCATAAGGTTTGAAGCGGCGTCGTAGTTTCTTAGAAGCTCGGCGTCCTGATCAGGGTTCTTCCGGCGCCACTTTGGCCGGCCGGGCTTGCCCTTTGTCGCATGCTTCCAGGCAACCTTGGCCAAATCGGTGCCCAACTGATAAACAGCTGCATCGTGTACTTCGCGCGACAACATAACTACGGATACAAAGCGATGCGCCCGCTGATCCTCCGTTCCTGTGAGAAGCGTCCAGTTCAGCGGTATTCCAAACCTGTCGTGCGTCGGGAGCGAAGGAGGGCGGAGTGCGGCCATTCCACCAAACCCAAAGGGCGAGGGTGTGGCCTCAGAACCGCCAAACTGACCGATCAACATACTCATGCCCATTATGCGCCTCCGCGCGCTCCACAGAAAACCGGCGGGGCAACCCGGCGCGGAGGGTCCGGGCGTTCGGGGATCAACCTAGCCCCGCCTATCCTTCAGTGTGCGGCGCACATCCGCGTCGCGGCGAGTTCAAGCCTATGTGTGGCCAAGGGCGCCAGAGGGCACGGATTTGGTCAGGCCCCAGCGCGCAGCGGCACCACTTCTCTCGTCGCGCCTGGCCGCGCACAGAATACCGCCCACTCTGTCATCAGTCGCCGCCGCTTCTCCATCAGGTCGCCCCGCTGATAAGCGGCCTCCGTCTTGTCGCGCAGCGTGTGGCCAAGGCAGCTTCAGCCACTCGACCCCGAATACCGTTGTACTCGTTGCAGGGTACCGAGGGTTTGGATCCAGTGCCTACTGGCATCGCATCACGGGCGCACGACTGGACAACACCGGTCCGCGGCGCCCGGCCCAGATGCCGTTCACCCGCAGCACTTAACGCGGGGTGGACCTCGCCTGCTTCCATGCCGCGAAATCGCGTTTGGCATCGTCGCCCGCTACCGGGAACAGTCCCGGCAACGCGCGCCCGCGCGCTACTTCCTGCTCGGCAAATTCTTCGTACTCCGTCGTGCTGAGCGCTTCCTCCGCCACCTCATCGACGATGTCCGGTGGAATGACGACCACGCCGTCGCAGTCGCTGACAACGATGTCGCCGGGATAGACCGCCACACCACCACACGCGATGGGCAAATTGAGATCGCAGGGGTGATGCGCGATTGGGCTCGGCGGCGACGATGCACGCCGATGGTAGGCTGGCAGGCCTGTCTTGAAGATGCCGTCGCTATCGCGCAGCCCGCCATCGGTGACGATACCTGCACAGCCACGCGCCTTCAGCCGCCCCACGTACAGGTCACCCGCCGATGCGGCACGTGCATCGCCGCGCGAATCGATCACGAGCACATGACCTGGTGGGCATGTCTCCATCGCCTGGCTCTGAATTTGCCCACGCCCGCGCGCACCGGGCCCGTCCTTGTCCTCGCGGGATGGGATGAAGCGCATGGTGAACGCGATGCCGACCATGCGGGGGATGTCGTGACGGATTGGCCAAACATCCTGCATGAACATGCTGCGCAGGCCACGCCGGTTCAGCACCCCGGTCAGCGTCGATGCTCCGACGCGCAGCAACGCATCGCGCGTCTTTGGCGACAATTCGCTCATCCGGCTCTTCCTGTGGATATCGGCATGGCTTCAGCAGACCTCACGACCCTCGATGGCTCGGAACCTGCCCGTCCGCCATTACCGCAGCGGGCTCTCCAAGATCCTCGATGCGCGCCTCAGGACATCACCGCGATGAAGTCGGCCTGCACCAACGCACGGCTATCCGAGGGCAGCGGTTGCGTGTGCCGCGCAGGTCGCGCCGCCGGATCGGGGAACATCTTCACCCATTCGTCGTTCAGCGCCGCACGCTGCTTCACCGGATCCTTCACCCAGAACGTGATCTTGATGATGTCGTCGACGGTGCCACCGGCTGCCTCGATGTCATGACGGATGTAGCCGAACACATTGGCGACCTGCTGCTCCAACGTGGCGGGCAGTTCGCGCGTGCCAGGGTTCGATCCGCCGATCACGCTGGACATGACGATGTTGCCAATGCGGCTGGCGTTGGGAATTGGGTTCTCGTGACGAGCGCGCGAACCGTTGATGCTTTGGCGCTTTGCCATGACTGACCTCAGGCGGTAACGGGTTGCGGGGTCTTGAACACTGGCACATCGTCGGTGCGGTCCCGCAGTGCTTCGGGACCCTCGGTCGGCAATTGCACCGCAAAATTCAGTGCGGCATCGATGTCGCCTTCCCACACATCGCGCGGCAGCTCGTACAGCAGCTCTACGCCATATCCGTTCGGGTCGTGGATGTAGAGGCTGTGGGTCATGCCGTGCTCGACCCGACGATCGAACTTCACGCCACGCTCCTGCAAATAGGCAAGCTGCCGCAGCCACGCCTCGCGGTTCGGCAATGCGATCGCGATATGGCTGATCGCACACGGCATACCGTGCATGGACCATTCGGCCGGTGGTGGCGGCAGGTTCGGATTTTCGATCAGTGCAACGTCGTGATGGCTCATCGCGCCGTCGCCATGATCGCCGCTATAAAACCGCATCTTGGGCGGATTGGGGCGCGTCGACGTGGCGTGGATCTCGCCGACCTGTTTGAAGCCCACGATCTCGGTCCAGAACCTGTGCGATTCCTCCATATTGCGCACATTGAGGACCAGATGGTTGAGGCCCGTTGGCGTCACAACTTCGCTTGCCATTGCAGTGCTTCCTTCATATTGACCATTGCCGCCTTATAGCGCGGCTGCCATCCGATGGCCACGCACATGGCGCAGCGTCGAAAGCCGTACCGCCCATGGCGCGCCATGTACTGCCGCGTGCTACAGCGTCAGCCGTTCATATACGTCGGACACCATCAGCGGCCGATCGGTATCCACACTGACGCCGCACAGGGTTCGCCGCATCCCGGGTGTCCGCCGCTTCTGGAACGCCGCCCGCGTCGCCTCGTCCGCGCCATGCAGGATGCCTTGCGGCGTGTGCGACAGCATGCCCGGTTTGCGGCTGCCCGACTCATCCTGATGCACGAACACGCTTTCGTCGTTGTCGACATTGCGATGATACGACGGCAATTCCTCGGCGTTCAGATCAGCCACGGCGATTTGCGGCACGAAGGTGATCACGGCGAATCCGGTTGCCTGGAACGTGCACCAGGACGAGGGCGCCAAGTGAATGCGGTCGGAGCTGATCGGAATGATGTCGCGGATATTCAGCTTGTAGGGAAACAGGTCGCCCTTCCACCCGACCGACACCAGCGGGTTGTTGCGGTAGAAGATGGAGCTGTGCGCGCCGCCATGCTTGACCCGCAATTCCCATTCATCCTGCCGCGGCCAATGCTGGTCATGCAATTCCGGCAGCACCAGCACTGTGGGATCGACCGGCATATGGCGGCCGACTTGCCGGTGTTCGGTCAGTGACAGCGGGGCCGGTGATTCGACCACCAGCATATGGCTGTCGCCGGCATCCGGCATGACGCAGAAGGTGATGCCCTTGGGGATCAGGACGTAGTCGCCCGGCTCATAGACCAGCCGTCCGAATTCGGTGGCGAACTGGCCGGTACCCTTGTGCACGAAATACAGCAGGTCGCCGTCGGTGTTGCGGTAGGCAAACGGCATCGCAGCACCGCGCCGGCTGACCGCGACGCTGACATCGGCATTCGACAGCATTACCTGTGGCGTGCCGCGCGGATCGGTCATGTCGGAGGGCTCGACCCGCCCGGTATCGGCGACGCGTCGCGGATGCAGGGTGCCTTCGACACGCACGACCTCATTCGGTCCATGCTCGCGATAGATCATCGCGACCGGGCCGAAGAAGCCCTGGCGGCTGATGTGCTCCTCGCGCAGGTCGCCGAGGCCGACCCGTGCCTGGCGCACGTGCCGTCCCTTGGTGTGGTGTATCCAGGAACGCATCACTCGGCACTCCTTTCTTGGGGTCGAGCACCCTATCACCGATGGCTTGCGAAGGTAACGGTGGCTACGGCCTCTGTCTGGTTGATCCAGATCAATGCCGGTCCATCCGGTTCCGCACAGGATGCCGGTCCGCAACCTGGACCCGTCGCACGCCTCACGCTGCGACGCAGCACGAAATGCCAAAGGAGAACGCGCCATGATCGGACGCCGCACGTTGTTGACCAGCACCGCCGCCGCGCTCGCCATGCCTGCCATCCTCGCAAGCGCCCGCGCCCAATCGGCGTTCGATTGGCAGCGCTACAAGGGCCAGACGATCGTCGTCAGCCTGACCAAGAACCCGCGTGCCGACAATCTGCAGGCCGCATCAGAAAGAATTCGAGGACCTGACGGGCATCCGTGTCGAATCGGAGCAGATGCCGGAGCAGCAGCAGCGGCCGAAGATGGTGATGGAACTGGCGTCCGGCCGGCCAAGCTTCGACGTTACGCACTTCTCGCTGCACGTGTCCAAGCGGGTCGTCGGCACCGGGCACTGGCTGGTGGACATCCGGCCTTACCTGGCCAACGCAGCCTTGACCGCGCCGAACTATGACTGGGCGGACATGAGCCCGGGTGCGCTGCGGGCCGCCACCCAGCCGGACGGACGCATCGACAGCCTGCCGCTTGGAGACGGACATCTGGCTGATCTACTACAACAAGCAGATCTTCCAGCAGAAGGACCTGCCATTTCCGAAGACCTTCGACGAAATGCTGGCAACCGCACGCAAGATCAACGATCCCGCCAATGGCATTTATGGCTTCGTCGGCCGCGGTGTGAAGAATGCCAACGTGCCGGTGTGGACCAGCATTCTGCTCGGTCAGGATCAGGAGACGGTGACGCCCGACGGCAAGACGCTGCTGACCGATACGCCCGCCGCGATCTGGGCCGGCGAGATGTACAAGTCGCTGCTGCGCGAATGTGCGCCGCCCGGTGTTGTCGGTTTCAACTGGAACGAATGCCAGACCAGCTTCATGCAGGGCAAGGTCGGCATGTGGATGGATGGCGTCGGCTTCACCCCGCCGCTGCTCGATCCGAAGGTTTCCAAGATCACCGATCATGTCGGGTTCGGGCTGATGCCAGCCGGTCCCGAAGGCACATGCCTGCCCGGTGTTCACCGACGCCCTTGGCATCCCGGCTCAGAGCAAGGCGAAGGAGGCCGCCTATCTTTACTGCCAATGGGCCACCAGCAAGCAGATGCTGCTGAACCTGGTCAATATGGGCGGCGGCGCATCGCCGCGGCTGTCCACCTACAACGACCCCACCTTGATGAAGGCAAGCCCGTTCGGGCAGGAATGGCTCGCGACGCTGCTCGCCAGCATGAAGATCGCGCGGCCGGGTCTGCCGGAGATCATCCCGGTGACCGAGTTCCGCGACGTAATCGGGATCGCGCTGAGCAACATGGTTGGCGGTGCCGATGTGGCTACCGAGTTGCGCGCTGCGACGGCGGCATTCAAGCCCATTCTGGAGCAGTCGCTGAAGACCTGAACACGGCCCGGGCCCGGCAACTGACCGAGTATTGCGATGAGCGCAACCACCGCTGGCGCACGGGTCGCGCCGCTGACCAGCCGTAGCTTCGGCCGTAGCTACGCCCGGAGTTACTGGCTGTTCGCGCTGCCTGCCGCGGTGGTGGTTGTCGCGGTTATCCTGTTCCCCTGGTTGTTCACCCTGGTCATGTCGGTGAACGACTGGAAGGTCTCGGGGAACGTCTATTTCGTCGGGCTGGGAAACTACGCGCACCTGTTCCGCGACCCACGCTTCCTGTGGGCCGTCGCGCGCACGCTGTATTTCACCACCGCCGCAGTGATCGTGCCCATGGCGCTCGGCATCTGGGCCGCGGTCTGCTTCGCCGCCAACTTCAAGTTCCGCGGCACGGCCCGCACCATCTTCATCATGCCCATGATGGCCACTCCCGTGGCGATCGCGCTGGTCTGGACGATGATGTTCCATCCGCAACTCGGCGTGCTGAATTACCTGCTGAGCCTGGTCGGACTGCCGCCATCGAGCTGGGTGTATAACAGCATGACCGTCATCCCGACGCTGGTGATGGTGGAGACCTGGCAATGGACGCCGCTGGTGATGCTGATCGTGCTGGGCGGCATCGCCAGCCTGCCGATCGACCCCTACGAAGCGGCGGTGATCGATGGCGCGAACGGCTGGCAGATGTTCCGCTACATCACCATCCCGTTGGTCTGGCCGTTCATCGTCGTCGCGGCGGCAATGCGCATCATCGACGCGTTGAAGGCGTTCGACACGATCTTCGTCATCACCAATGGCGGGCCCGGAACGTCCAGCGAGACCATCAATATGCTGCTGTACCAGACGGCGTTCGGCTATTACGACCTGGGCTATGCCTCGGCCATGGTGGTGGTGTTCTTTGTCATCATCCTGCTGCTCAGCGGCGTTCTGCTGCGCATGCGGACGTGGGAGCACAAGCTGTGACTGACGCCACACAGATCCGTGGCGACCAGGCAACGAAACCCGCCGCCACGCGCGCGGCCGTGGAACTGCGCCACGTCAATCCCTATCGCTTCCGCCGCTGGCTCAACCGGTTCGGCCTGTACGCCTCGGTGGTGTTCCTGATCTCGCCGGCGATGCTGTTCTTTTTCTGGATGCTGTCGCTGTCGCTGAAGAACGAGGCGGACAACACGGCATACCCGCCGGTGTTCATTCCCCACCCGCCAACACTCGCCAACTTCATCGACGTGTTCGCCAAGAACGACTTTCTTACCTACACCATCAACTCGGTCATCGTGTCGTTCACCGCCACCGGTCTGGCGCTATTGCTGGGCGTGCCTGCCGGCTACGGCATTGCAAAGACCAAGGCCAACAAGTCCGCGGTGCTGATCCTGGTTGCCCGCGTCACCCCCGGCCTCTCCTACCTCATCCCGCTGTTCCTGATGTTCCAGTGGCTCGGCATGCTTGGCACGCTGACGCCGCTGATCATCACCCATCTGGTGATCACCGTGCCGATCGTGGTGTGGATCATGATCGGCTATTTCGAAGGCCTGCCGGTCGATCTGGAAGAGGCCGCGCTGGTGGATGGCTGCAACATCTGGCAGGCGTTCCGCTACGTCGCGGTGCCGCTCGCGCGGCCCGGCATCATCGTCGGCATGATCCTGTCGTTCATCTTCAGTTGGAACAACTTCATCTTCGGCGTCGTGCTGGCTGGCCGCACCACGCGCACCCTGCCTGTCGCGGTGTACAACGTGCTGACCTTCGAGCAGATCTCCTGGGGCCCGCTGGCGGCCGCGGCGCTGGTGGTGACGGCGCCGGTGCTGCTGCTGACGCTGCTGATGCAGAAGGAGATCGTCGCCGGACTGACCGCAGGAGGCGTGAAAGGTGGCTGAGGACACTGCATCGATCGGTGTCGATGTCGGCTCAGGCAGCGTGCGCGCCGCGGTGTTCGATCATGCCGGCAACCGGCGCGCCGATGTCGTGCTGCCGATCCAGCAATTCAACCCGCGCGGCGATTTCTACGAACAGTCGTCCGCCGACATCTGGCGCCAGACGTGCGCTGCGGTGAGCCGGGCGGTGGCCGAATGCGGTCTGCCACGCGACGCAATCCGCGGCATCGGCTTCGACGCGACCTGTTCGCTGGTGGCAGTGGGAGCCGGCGGCCAGGTCGTTTCGATCGCCGAGGATGGCGATCCCGCGCGCGACATCGTCATGTGGATGGACCATCGCGCCGTCGCGGAAGCCGCGGATATCAATGCCACGAACGATCCGGCGCTGGCCTACGTCGGCGGCGAGGTCAGCGTCGAGATGGAACTGCCGAAGCTGCTGTGGTTGCGGCGGCATTTTCCCGATCGCTATGCCGCGGTGTGGCGCTTTTTCGATCTCGCCGACTATATGGTCTGGCGCGCGAGCGGTGCCGATGTCGCCAGCGTGTGCACGCTGACCTGCAAGTGGAACTATCTGGCACATGAGCGCCGCTTCAGCGACAGCCTGCTCGCGGCGGTCGGGTTGTCCGACATGCTGGCCAAAATCCCCACCGACATACGCCAGCTTGGCACGGCCGCTGGCTTCCTGTCGGAACACAGCGCAGCAGAACTGGGGTTGCTGCCAGGAACAGTCGTCGCAACCGGCATCATCGATGCCCATGCCGGCGGACTTGCATTGCTGGGAGGCACGCCCGAGGGCGGTCTCGCCGTCATCATCGGGAACCTCCTGCTGCCATCTGGTGAACAGCCGGGTGCCCGTGATGGTTCCCGGTGTATGGGGGCCGTATTTCGGTGCCATGCTGCCCGGGTGGTGGCTGAACGAGGGTGGCCAGAGTGCCGCCGGTTCGCTGATCGACTGGACGTTGCGCCAGAGCGATGCATGGTCGGCGCTGGAAGACACGGCACATGCCAGCGGACACAGTGTCTATGAAGTGGCGAACGAGTGGGTGGTGGCGTTGCAAGGCCGCGAGCCAGAACCTGCACGCCACCTGCATGTTTTGGCCGACCACCACGGCAATCGCTCGCCGCGCGCCGATCCGGCGTCGCGCGGCATGATGGCCGGGCTGTCGCTGGAACACGGGCCTGACGCGCTGGCGCGCCGCTATCTCGCGACTGTGCAGGCGCTGGCCTATGGCACGCGGCACATCATCGAGTCGCTCAACGCGGCGGGACATCGCATCGAGCGTGTCGTGATCTGTGGCGGCGGCACGCGAAATCCTGTGCTGATGCGTGAGCATGCCGATGCCACTGGCCGCGATCTGCATCTGGCAAGCGAAGACGAGGCAGTCGCTCTTGGCGCCGCGGTGCTGGCCGCTGCCGCGTCGGGTGATTTTCCGGACCTGCAGAGCGCGGCAACGGCGATGGTGCGCCCTGGCGCCGTGATGCGTGCCGACCCGGCGCGGCGCGCGTTCCACGACGCGAAATACGCGGTCTATCTAGCGCTGTATGTCGACTGGTGTCGCTACCGACAGACGATGGAAGGGCGTTCGACATGTTGCACCTGAAGCTCCCGGCGGAACAGCCAGTGTTGCATGCGGGCCAACACGAAGTGCTGCTGGTTACCAATGCCGACCTGCGAGAATCCGCCAACGTGCAGTGCTGGCCGGTGCAGGAGAAATTCGAAGCAATGTTGCGCCAGGTGCTGCAAGAACAGTGCGGCGTGACTCTGCGGCGCGCGCATCCGTTAAAGGCCGATCGCGGGCACGGATTCATCAGCAGCCAGCGCGAGGGCAGCGATCTGTTCGCCACGATTGATCCGGAGGCGCCGGTCATCGTGCTGCTGACCGCATGGCAATACTCCCATCATCTCGCCGCCAGCCTGCTGCGTCATCGCGGCCCGATCCTTTTGCTGGCCAACTTCGACGGAACCTGGCCTGGGCTCGTCGGCATGCTGTGCATGGCCGGCACGCTTACCAGCCTCGGGCGCTCCTGTTCGCGTCTCTGGTCAGAGAACTTCGACGATGCGTTCTTCCTGCGTGGACTGCGCGCCTGGCTCGATACCGGATGCATCGAGCACGACACCAGCTACCTGCACGCGATCCAGCGCGATCATGCGGTGATGTCAACGCCGGCCGGCAAGATCGGCTGTGATGTCGGCAACTATGTGCTGCGCCACAAGGAGATCATCGGGCTGTTCGACACGCTGTGCATGGGCATGATCAACGGCGTGTTCCCGCAACAGGCGCTGTGCGAGATCGGCCTGCCGCTGGAATCGCTGTCGCAGTCCGCACTGCTGGCGGAAATGGCGGAGGTGCCGCAATCGCTGCGCGAGGCCTGCCTGGCCTGGTACGAGGCACGCGGCATGGGCTTCATGTTCGGCAGCGATCCGGCCGCCGAACTGGTGCGCGACCAGGTGCTTGAGCAGTGCGCCATGCTGATCGCGCTGGCGCGCTTCACGCAGCGCTTCGGTCTGTCGGCGGTTGGCGTGCAATACCAGCAGGGTCTCGCACGTTCCTGCGCCGCGTCGGATTTCGCCGAAGGGGCGATCGGTTCGGCCGAGCGTTTCCCCATTCCGGATGTCGATGGCACCATCATCCGCGCGGGCAAACCGATCCCGTGCATCAACGAAGTCGACATGGGCAGCGCCATTCCCCAGACGATGCTTTGGCGATTGCTCGACTCGCTGGGCCTGCCGTCAGAGACGACGCTGCACGACGTGCGCTGGGGCAGCAACTTCGAAGGCACGTTCTACTGGGACCTGGAAATCTCCGGCTCCGTGCCGTTCGCGCATCTGAAGGGCGGCATTGCCGGTGCCGTCGGTTACCGCCAGCCGTCGATGTATTTCCCGCGCGGCGGTGCGACGATCACCGGTCAGTGCAAGGCTGGCCGTTTCATCTGGGCGCGCGCCAACTATGTCGGCACGCAGGTATTCATGCATATCGGCACCGGTCATGCGGTGGAGCTGCCGCCGGCTGAGTTCGAGCGGCGGCGGTGCGCCACCACCTATGAGTGGCCGATGATGAACGTCGTGCTGGATGGCGTCGGGCGCGACGACCTGATGGCTGGTCACCAGAGCAACCACATCACGGTCGCCTATGTTGACGAGGCGCAGCTTCGCGACGTGACGCGAGCATTCGTGGCTCAGGCACTGACACAGAACATCCTGGTTCGCGTCGCCGGTGAACCGATCGAGTGGCTGGCGGCGTGAATCCGGCAACAGGCGACAGCGCAGGGCCTTCCGGATAACACTATCGCCATGACCGTCGAGTCGCGGCTCGGCTGCCCATGAGTGCCGCCGAGGTTACTGCACATTCGCCCGCCGTTCCGACCGGGCTGTTGTCGGATGAGGCTGCGCGCCGTATGGCCGAATTTGGCCCAAACGCGGTTGCCGAAGAGCACGTGCATCCAGTCAGGCGTGTCCTGCGCCATTTCTGGGCACCCGTGCCTTGGATGCTCGAGGTCACCATCGCGCTGCAAATCGTGGTCGGTGAGCGGCTCGAGGCGCTGATGATCGCGACACTGCTGCTGATGAATGTCGGGCTCGGCGTGTTTCAGGAAACGCGGGCGAATGCGGCGCTGGAATTGCTGAAGCAGCACCTTGTACCGAAGGTTCGGGTCCGGCGCGACGCTATGTGGGTCGCGGCACCGGCCAGTGTTCTCGTGCCGGGCGACATCGTGCAACTGTCGCTCGGCGGCATCGTTCCGGCTGACCTGCGTATCATCGCGGGATCGGTGTTGCTCGACCAGTCCATGCTGACCGGCGAATCGATCCCGGTCGAACTCGGGCCGCAAGGCACTGCGTACGCTGGTGCACTGGTTCGCCGGGGTGAGGCGATCGCTGAGGTTGGCGCCACCGGCTTGCGCACCTACTTTGGCAGGGCGGCTGAACTTGTGCGCATCGCGCACGTCGAGAGCAGCGAGCAGCAGGCGGTGCTTGGCGTCGTGCGGGCCCTCACCGTCGTCAATTTCGCCATTGTCGTCGGCATGGTTGCCTATGCCCATACCATCGGCATGGACGTGCCGCGGATCATCCCGCTGGTACTGACTGCGCTGTTGTCGGCGGTGCCGGTTGCCCTGCCTGCAACGTTCACCCTCGCGGCTGCCTTGGGTGCGAAGACGCTGGCGCTCAAGGGCGTACTGCTGACCAGGCTCTCGGCACTGCATGAGTCGGCCATGATCGATGTGCTGTGCGCCGACAAGACGGGCACACTGACCGAAAACTCGCTGGCTCTGCAAGAAGTTCGCTCGGTCAACGCAGCTTATGATGAGGCGGATGTCGTTGCCTACGCGGCGGCCGCCAGCTCGGCTGACGGACAGGATCCGATCGACAGCACCATCCGGTCGGTTGCGGTCAAACGCCAGGACGCTTTGCTGCGACCGTTGAAGGTGTTGCGGTTCACACCGTTCGATCCGGCGGCGAAGATGGCCGAGGCGACCGTGATCGACAGCAGTGGCACGGAACGGCGCGTGGTCAAGGGGGCGCCAGCGGCGGTTGCCGCCATTGCACGGATGACGCCGGCGGCGTCCGCAGAGCTGAAAAGATTTAGCACCGCAGGATATCGAACCATCGCAATCGGTGTCGGACCACCGGACGGATTGATCGTCATCGGACTGATCGCATTCAACGATCCGCCACGGGGCGATTCTGCGGCATTGCTGGCGGAATTGCAGTCTCTGGGCGTGCGCGTGGTCATGGTCAGCGGGGATGCAGTTGCCACGGCAGCGACGGTAGCGCATGCGATCGGGTTGGAAGGGGCCGTGTGCCCTGCTGGTCAAATCCCCGACAGCGCCGGCCCCGATGATTTTTCCGTCTATGCCGGCGTGTTTCCCGAGGACAAGTTTCGTCTGGTCAAGGCGTTTCAGCGGAGCGGCCACATTGTCGGCATGTGCGGCGATGGGGCCAACGACGCACCAGCGCTACGTCAGGCGCAAATGGGCATCGCGGTGTCCACCGCCACGGATGTGGCGAAGGCAGCGGCAGGAATTGTGCTGACCGACCCAGGTCTCGGTGGCATTGTCACCTGCATCAAGGAAGGGCGATTGGCCTTCCAACGCGTGCTGACCTACACGCTGAGCATTCTCGTCAACAAATGCGCGACGCTGTTGGTGATGGGGGCGGGCCTGGTCATGACCGGGCACGCGGTTCTCACGCCATTGTTGCAGGCGCTCGCAATGCTCGCCGGCGATTTTGTGTCCATGTCGCGCGCGGCCGATCGAGCAAAACCCTCGCCGTATCCCAACACATGGCGCGTGCGGAACCTCACCGTGGCAGCAGTCCCGTTGGGCCTGTTCAAGCTGTCATATTGCGTTGCAGTGCTGGCAGCCGGGTGGTTCTTCCTGCGTTTGAACGCCAGCGAGATGCAGACGCTCACCTTCCTGATGCTGGTTCTCGCCGGGCAGGCGAACACTTACGTGTTGCGCGAACGCGGCCATTTCTGGCGATCCCATCCTGCCTGGATCATGATCCTTGCTTCTACAGGCGACGCCACAATTGTCACGAGCCTCGCGGTCGGCGCAGTGCTGATGACACCCTTTCCACTGGCTATCGTCGGAGCATTGTACATGACAACACTGTGCTTCGCGCTGGTGTTGGACTCAGTTAAAATTGCGGTCCTCGCTCGATTGCGGATCGACTAGCGAGGTGGCGATACCCGCTCCAGTCGGGCACGTGCAGAACGGGATGCAACGACCATGACCGATGAACCTGTCAAGCGAAGCACGGAGTTCCGGCGTGTGCCGAGTCCGCCGCATCCCCAAAGGCGCCGCGAAGCTCCGCCCGAACAGCAGCCGAAGCCCGCAGCGGAGGATGCGGCTGCGCCGGCTGCAGTGCGCGCAATCATGGCAAATCCCAGTTATCGGGAGGCCGACCACGATATCGACTTCCTGGCGCGGAACTATACACGTGGCGTCAGGCTGCAACTCGACTACATGAAGGCCGAACTGCTGCAGGAAGGCCACGGCGTTGCCCATACAATTGTGGTATTTGGCAGCACACGGATTCCGGAGCCCCGCGCCGCCAATGATGCCGTTGATATATGCGTGGCTGCGTTGGCAACGAAACCGGATGACCCGGCGCTTCAGAACCGCCTGGCAATCGCGCAACGGGTTCGCGACAAGAGCCGCTACTATGATGTCGCGCGTCGGTTTGGCCAGCTTGTCGGTGAGGCGGGAGAACGGGCAACCGGTGGACATATCATGGTGATGACCGGCGGCGGTCCGGGAATCATGGAAGCCGCCAACCGGGGGGCGTATGATCTTGGCAAGAAGTCAATCGGGCTGAACATCTCACTGTCGCACGAGCAGTACCCGAATCCATACATCACGCCCGAGCTCTGTTTCCGATTCCACTATTTCGCGATACGGAAGCTGCATTTTCTGCTGCGTGCCCGTGCCCTCGTGGTATTCCCCGGCGGCTACGGCACCATGGACGAACTGTTCGAGGTGCTGACGTTGGTGCAAACGCGCAAGATCAGTCCGCTACCCGTCATTCTGGTCGGCGAAAGCTTCTGGCGTGGGGCATTCAACGTAGACTTTCTTGTGGACGAGGGGGTGATCGCTGCGGAGGATCGCGAGCTGTTCTGGTTTGCGGAGTCAGCCGATGAGATTTGGAGCGATATCCTGCGCTGGTACGAGATGATGGGACAACCATTACTACCGCCAACGCGGACCGGCGGGCAAAAGGGCGATCGGCAATGAAACTGTCGTTCCACGGCGCCACCCGAACGGTGACCGGCTCGTGCCACATGGTCGAGTGCGCGGTCCGACGCATACTGATTGACTGTGGCATGCTGCAAGGCGGTCGCGAATTGGATGAGGATAACGCGCAGCCTTTCGGTTTCGATCCTGCCTCGATCGATCTGGTCCTGCTCACCCATGCACATCTGGATCACTGCGGTCGATTGCCTCTGCTGATGAAGCGCGGGTTCCGCGGCGAGGTGGTTGCCACCGCCGCGACGCGCGAACTCACCCGGCTGGTCCTGCTCGATGCGGCTCACCTGCAAGAGGAAGAAGTCCGACGGCACACGCGCCATAAGCACAGACATGGGCGCAAGGACATGCGATCGCCGCTGTACACATTGGTTGAGGCGCTTGATACGCTCGACCGGTTTGGCAGGATCGCCCAATACGGTACGACCATTGATTTCTTTCCGCAGTTGCAGGCTACATTCTTCGATGCCGGCCACATCCTCGGCTCGGCGAGCATTCTGCTGAACGTGCAGGAAAACGCCGTGCATCGCACGGTGCTGTTCTCCGGGGATCTAGGCGGGGCGGCACGCCCCATGCTGCGTTCGCCAACGCCACCTGCCCATGCCGATTTTGTCGTGATGGAATTGACCTACGGCGACCGGCAGCATCGACCGTATTCCGAATCCGCCATCGAATTGTGCTCTGCCATTTCCGATACTTTCGGACGAGGCGGCAATGTGGTCATCCCCACCTTTGCACTCGAAAGAGCACAGGAGATTCTGTTTGCGCTGCGCGCGGACGTTGACGACAAACGGCTGCCACGATCGGTCCAGGTATTCCTCGATTCCCCGATGGCAATCTCGGCCACCGAGATCTTTGAACGCTACCCGGATTCCTTCGGCCCGGAAGTGACGCAACTGTTCACGGAGAAACGCGATCCGTTCAGGCTTCCCGGCTTGCAATTCACCCGCGACATCGCCGACTCCATCGCGATCAACCGGATTGCCGGCGGCGCGGTGATCATGGCTGGTTCCGGCATGTGCACCGGTGGCAGGGTGCGTCATCACCTGCAGCACAATCTGTGGCGGCTGGAATCGAGCATCATCTTCGTCGGCTATGCCGCCGCCGGGACCCTCGCGCGCCGGATCATCGATGGCGCAAGCGAGGTGAAGCTTTGGGGCGAGGAAATTCCGGTACGCGCCGCAATCCATACGATCAATGGTTTTTCAGCACACGCAGATCAGCAGGAACTGGTTGCATGGCATCAGCAGATCGCCGGCTGCGACAGGACATTTCTGGTTCACGGCGAGGAACCGGCAATGCACCAGCTCGCCAGCCAGCTTCATGGCACGCATATCGAGATGCCGATGTCTCACGAGAGTTTCGATCTATGATTGGCGCAGACGTCGCCCTTGAGTTTCGGACGCGCTGGCCAACTCGACGACCTCGGCCGTGATCTCTTCCTGACGCACCTGACGTTCTTGGGCCTGGAGAGTCTGCAACATCTGTTCGATGTTGTTTTTCGCGGCGGCCATGCTGGCGACCCGCGCCTCATTTTCCGCGACGAACGCTTCTGTCGCCGCTTCGCAAAGCTGCGCATAGACATACTCATCGGCCAGACGCTCCAGCAAGACGGCCGGCGGCAGCGTGGTCAGCGGCGTATCGACGAGTGGCAGATTGGCAAACACACGCGGGTCCAGAGGCAGCAGTGATCGCGTTTGCGGCACGACCCCGGTGCCATGGATCCAGGTGGGAAATATCAGGTCGACCCGGTTGAGCCGAGCCTGCGGCACCCGCTGATAGAGCGCCTCGCAGACCCGCGCGGCAACAGCGGCAGCGCCGTCACTATGCAGTGCCATGCCGGTCCGCCATGCAATGCTCAGCCGCTGCTCGTCGGCCAGCATAGCGCCGCGTATGCCGATCAGGAACACTTCGGCGTGGGGCAACAGTGATCGCGCTGCGTCCAGCATGCGATCAGAAAAGGCTCCGGCGAAACCTTGCTCAGCGGTGAACAAGACGAGACCGGTAGCAACTGGATGCGTGCCTGTGGTAACGGCACCATCCTCCGGCAACAGACGCAGCGCTTGCGCGATCGCTTGCGCAATCACCGACGCATAGCTGCGAATTCCCGGCAGCAGGCCGCGGGTCTGTTGCGCGCGCGCCGCGGCGATGGCTCGCATCGCACCAATCACGGATCTAAGCTGATGCACGCTACGAATATGTTCGGCAATGTCCGCCAGACGCTCGGTCATGCGGTGTCCGAGCCCACATATCGGGCGGCGAAATCGATCAAAGTCTGTTTCAATTTGCTCCGATCGACTGCATCCATGCTGCGTGTCCGAACGATCGTCTGGACGAAATCGGCACCCTTTTCGTCGAGCCAGGCCGAAAGGGCCTGTCGCATCGGCGCGAATGCCTCCGTTGGAACCGCATCCAGCAATCCCTCCCGCAGCGCAAAGGCCAATGCGACCTCGTCGGCCAGTCGAAGCGGTGCGAACCGCGGTTGTATCAGCAACATCCGTTCGCGCACGCCACGTTCCATTTGCGCTTTCACGCGCGCATCCGACAGGCCGCCAAAGCGGGTGAACATCTCCAATTCAAGGAACTGCGCGTACTCGAGGCGCAGCGTGCCGGTCATCTCGCGCAACGCTGGCGCCTGGGTCTTGCCGCCCACGCGGCTCACGCTGGTACCGACGTCGATGGCCGGCATGTGCCCCGCATGAAACAACTTCGCGTCAAGCACGAGTTGCCCGTCGGTGATGGAGATCAGATTCGTTGGAATATAGGCGCTGAGGTTGCCGGCGTCGGTCTCGGCGATCGGCAGCGCAGTCAGCGATCCACCACCCCGCGCCGGGGATAGCTTTGCCGCTCGCTCCAGCAGCCGCGCGTGCAGATAAAATATATCGCCCGGATAGGCTTCGCGACCAGGCGGTTGGTGTGTCAGCAGTGCGATCTCTCGATGCGTCGCGGCGTGCTTGGTCAGGTCGTCGATCACGACGAGTGCGTGCTGCCCGCGGTCGCGGAAATGTTCTGCCATGGTGAAGCCGGCGAACGGCGCGATCCATTGCAGTCCCGGCATCGCTGCGGCCTGCGCCACCACGAAGATGCACCGCTCCGGCGCGCCAAACCGACGCACGGCATCAATCACGCGCGCGACCGTCGATGATTTCTGGCCAACAGCGATATAGATGCAGATCAAATCGCTCGACTTCTGATTGATGATGGTGTCCACCGCGATGGCAGTCTTGCCGGTCGCACGATCGCCGATGATCAGTTCGCGCTGTCCGCGCCCGAGTGCGAACAACGAATCAATGGCCATGATGCCGGTCTGTACCGGCTCGGTGACTGCGTCGCGCTCGATGATGTCGGGGGCAGGCTGTTCGATCGGTTCATACCCGACGGCCGCAACGGCGGGGCCGCCGTCCAGTGCACGTCCCAACGGATCGACGACGCGGCCGAGTAATCCTGGCCCGACTGGCACGCGCACCACCTCGCCGGTGCCGCGCACGATGTCGCCTGCCTCGACCCCCTCGCCTTCATCCAGCAGGACGCACCCGATGGCAGTGCGGTTCAGTGCCTGGGTGAAGCCGAATTGCCCCTTGTCGAAGCGCAGCAATTCATTCAAGCGCACGCGCGGCAGACCCGTGATCAGAGCGATACCATCGCCAACACTCGCCACGCGTCCAATCTCGTCGAGTTCGGGATGCAGTTGGACTGCATCCACGATCGCCCGGCTCCGTTCAAGCCAGGTGTTCGGGTCCAGCGACATGCTGTTCGTCCTGGCGAAGTTCATTGGAGATACGTTCGAGGTCGGCTTGCCAGTTGTTGCGGATCAACATTTGCTCCGTGTGCAATTCAACGCCGGCGATCAGTGCTGGGTCCGTCCGGAACGTCAGTTTCGGCGCCGCTCCAAACGCCTGGCCAAACAGATCGCGGCAAATCGTTTGTTGTCGCTCATCCAGCTGCTCGGCGGTGATGACATCGACGGCGCCACCGCCAGCAGCCAGCCTATGACGCTCGTCCACTGGAAGTTCCGCTATTGTACTAGTCACGGTTTCCAGCAGAGCTGCGGTTGCCGCGCTCGCCGGCAGACGCTGCAGCAGCCGGCGTGCAATGGCGATCGCCAGCTCACCGGCACGTTGCCTCAGCGTTCGCTCCATGGCGGCGCGATCATTTTCGATGACGAGTACCGGCTTCATCATGCGTGTGCGAGGCCGCATCGGCTGCCTGTTGCAGAAGCTTCGTCCGCTCTGTCTGGGCTTGAGCACGTGCTTCCGTCAGCGTGCGTTCCGCTTCGGCGGAGATACTCTGTAAACGATGCTGAACCTCTGCTGCGGCACTTTCCGCTTGCGCACGCATGGCGGCAGCGTCTGCCAAAAGCTTGTCGGCGGCCGCGCGGCGATCGGCTATGATGGTTGTTACCGGCCGGAACAGATAGCGCGCCAGCAGCCAAACCAGGACAAGGACATTGACTGTTTGCAGCGCCAGCGTCGACCAGTCGAGGTGCATGGCTCAATGCACGAAGGGATTGGCGAACAGCAGCAGCAGCGCGATGACCAGACAATAGATCGCCATGGTCTCTATCATCGCGAGGCCGACAAACAGCGTGCGGGACAGCGTGTTCGCCGCCTCGGGCTGACGCGCGATCGCATCCATCGCCGCCGCGACCGCGCGCCCTTCGCCGAGTGCCGGGCCGATTGCGCCGAACGATACAGCAAGTGCTGCGCCAAGGATGCTGGCGATCTGGATCAGATTCATGATGTTGCTTTTCCATTGCCGCTGGCTGGCCCATGCGCCTCGATGACGCCGCCGATGAAGACCATGGCCAGCACGCTGAAGATATAGGCCTGCACAGCACCGGTCAGCAGCTCCAGGGCCATCAGCGGGATCGGCACCAGCAATCCGACCAGCGACAGCACAATGCCGATGACGAAGACGCCACTCATGACGTTGCCGAACAGGCGAACCAGCAGCGAGAACGTGCGTGTCACGGTCTCGACCACGTTGAGCGGGATCATGACGAAGGAAGGTTCCGCGAACGTCGCCAGGAAGCCGCCCACGCCCCGCGATCGCATGCCGAACCAGATCATCGCGAGGAACACGATCAGTGCAAGCGCCGCATCGGTCTCCAGATGCGCGGTCGGTGGTTCGATTCCCGGTATCAGCGATGACCAGTTCGCGACGAAGATGTACAGGAACAGAGTGCCGATCAGCGGCAGGTAGCGTGTCGGTTCGGCGCTCATGGTATCGCGGATCTGTGCCTGAATCGTGTCCACCACCAGTTCCAGTGCCGCCTGCCGGCTGGAGGGATGCAGCGACAGGCGGCGCGTAACGAGCCAACTGCCGATGGTGAGCAGCGCCATGATGCCCCAGGTGGCCACGACGGGCGTGGTGACCGGGATCGGGCCAAGCATGAAGACAACGCTGAGTGTGAGCGGCGAACCAGTCATGCCGCACCACCTGCCATGCAGCGCAGGACAATTGGACGGGCGATCAGCAATCCCAGTGCGGTCAGCAGCAATGGCAGCGCGCCGTACAATGCAGTCAGCACGAGCACCCCAGCCAATGCGGCGATACGGATCGCCTGGAGTGCCAGCGCGAAGGCTATGTTGCCGCCGTGCAGGTAGAGCGATGTGTTCCAGCGCAGCAGCGCGAAGAACAGCGTGCCGGCGGTGAACCCTAGCAACAGGAAGGTCGCCACTTCCAACAGGGTCATAGCCGCGGCCCTTCACCGTCCTCGCTCGCGAAGTTCGATCGTGGGACCGCAATCATTTGCCCTGCATCCATTTCCAGGCAGACCAGCAACCAAGTACCAATCCCAACATCAGCAGCGGGCCTGTCCAGAAGATGCCGGTCCCCAACCGTTGATCGAGCCAGCGGCCGACAAAGATGCCGATCAGCGCCGGCACGACGATCATCCATCCCAGCACGCCAACCTGCGCCAGATGGCGACCCAGGGAAGGCTCACCTTCACGCAACCAGCGCTGCCGGCGTTCGCGGCGTGTGCGGACCGAATGCAGCAGGCCGTCGGGTTCTTCCGTCACGACACGATCTCCGGCGGCTGGCCCGGCCGCAATGCACGCACAATCTGCCGGATCGCCTGCATGTGCAGCCGCGTCGCGGCAACCCGTGCGACACGTTCGGCATCGGCGTCGGCGCGAAACCGCGCAATCACCGCATGCTCGAGTTCATCGAGGTCGTCGCCAAGCTGCGCCTGCCGCGTCGCAATCGCCACCTGCTCACCGCCGCGCACCGTCAGCACGCCACGACGCACCGCGCACCAACCCAACCGCCCATCGGCACGACGCCATGCCACGACTGAAGGTGTCAGCACGGTCAGCAAGTCGGCGTGGCCGTGCAGGATGCCGAACCAGCCGCTCTCATCCTCGGCACGGACCGAGACGACATCCGTATCGTCCACCACCACCTTCGTAGGATCGGAGATCAGCAGCCTCATGATGCAACAACATGCGTCCGGCCGTGCTCCTTCTGCCGCGCTTCCTCGATGCCGCCGATCATGTAGAGCGAACTCTCGGCCCATTCATCGGCCTCGCCGTCGAGGATGGCGCGACAACCAGCCAAGGTATCCGCCAGGCTGACGGATCTTCCATCGGTTCCGGTGAACGCCTCGGTGACGGTGAAGGGTTGTGTCAGGAAGCGCAGCAGCCGTCGCGCGCGCGCCACCTGCAGCCGATCCTGCGCACCAAGTTCCTCGACGCCGAGCAGCGCAATCACATCCTGCAGTTCACGGTAATGCGCGATCGTTTCGCGCACCCGCGCCGCCAGCGCATAGTGTTCGGCGCCCACCACGATCGGATCCAGCAGAATGGACGAAGAGGCAAGCGGATCGACCGCCGGATACATGCCCTCGGCCGCCATCGCACGGGACAGTACGATGACGCTATCCAGATGGCTGGAAATGGCGGTTACCGCCGGATCAGTGAAGTCATCCGCAGGAACATAGACCGCCTCGATGGCGGTGATCGCGGCGCCAGCCACCGATGCAATGCGTTCCTGCAATGCGGCAACTTCCGTGGCCAACGTCGGCTGATAGCCCACGCGTGAAGGCGAGCGTCCCAGCAATCCGGAAACCTCGCTGCCCGCCTGCACGAAACGGAACACGTTGTCCATCAGCAACAGGACGTTGCGATGCTCGTGATCGCGGAAGTACTCGGCAATGGTGAGCGCGGTCAGTGCTACGCGCCAACGCGCGCCGGGTGGTTCATTCATCTGCCCGTAGACCAGAACCGTGCGTTCCAGCACGCCGGACGCGCGCATGTCGGTGAGTAGTTCGTGGCCTTCCCTGGACCGTTCACCGACGCCGGCAAACACTGAAATGCCCTGGTATCGCGCCACCATCGCGTGGATCAGCTCCATCACCAGCACGGTCTTGCCCACACCGGCACCGCCGAACATCGCGGCCTTGCCGCCCTGTGCCAGCGGCATCAGCAGGTCCAACACCTTGATGCCGGTCTCGAACATCGTGGTCGCCGCGGTCTGCTGCATCAATGTTGGCGGTGCGCGATGGATGGGCCATCGCGGGATGTCGGCCGGCAAGGCTGCGCCGCCATCGCGGATTTCTCCGATGACGTCGAGCAGTCGCCCGAGTACCGCTGAACCGACAGGCACCGCGATCGGTGAGCCGGTCGCGGTCACAGTGGTCCCGCGTGCGAGCCCGGCATTGGGCTGCAATGCGATGGCTCGCACCGTGTGCGCATTGAGATGGCTTTGCACCTCGGCGAACAACAGGCCAGGCCGATCCCATTCGATCCGCAGTGCCTCGTTGATCTGCGGCAACGGTCCGTGCGGGAACGACACATCGACCACTGCACCGCGCACCGCGGTGATGGTGGCATGGGGCGATGCAGGATCGTCCTGCGGCATGGCCGCCGTCTCGCCGCTGCGGGTCAAACCTGTGCGGTCTCAGTCCGAGTTGGCCATGGCGTCCGGCGTCCGCGACAAGGCCCGGATGAGATCGGCACGGCTCACAATGCCGACCACCTTGCCGTCTCTCACGATCGGTACCCGTTTGACGTGGTGACTTTGCAACAGATCAGCGATCTCGGCCACCGTCGTTCCCTCGGTCGCGGTAATCGCCGGGCTGGTCATCAGATCGCGGGCCTTTCGTTTGTCCAGTCGCATGTAGTCGAGGAATTCCGGCGCAAGATCGGTGCCTTCCGCGAGCAGGCCGAGCCACCAGTCTCGGCGCAGCTTGTTGGCCTGCCCGAAGGGGCGCATCAGGTCGCCCTCGCTGACAACGCCGAGCAGCGTACCGTCCTTCTCGCACACTGGCACAGCGCTGATTCCGTGCTTGGTGAACAGCGCGGCGAGGGTCTTCACGGTGTCGTCAGGTCCGGCCGTGATCGCCGTCCGCGTCATGATGCTGCCAGCGTCCATGCTCATGTGTCGTTTCCCTGTTGCCGCGCAGGGCCGGTCAAGCCCTTCGGTGAAAAGGAGACCGGAAGCCTGAGCCATGCATTGACGTAGATCAACCGCGCCACGCGACGCGGCGGATTCGGTTGCGTTGGCATAGGCTGCGACGCTTGCCCAGCTGACCGAAGTTGATCCAGATCAACGAAGCCTGCAATGATTTCGTGCCATGTGTCGGTATCGCGCGGAGGAACCCATGTTCAAGTACATCCTCGTCCCGGCCACCGGCTTAGAGACCGATGCTGCGGTCTTCGCCACGGCACTGGCTGTCGCGCGACTGTCGGGTGCCCATCTCGAATTTCTCCACGTGCGCGTTGACGTGCAAAAGACCTTGATGCTCATGGCGGCGAACGACCTGAGCGGCGGCGCCGGCTACGACCAGATCATCGAATTGCTGGAACAGGACGTTGCCGGCCGGCAGCAGAAGGCCGAGTTGGCATTCCGCGAATTCTGCGAGCGTGAGCGCGTACCGATATCCGGTGACCCGACCACGAACCTGCCTTCGGCTGAATGGCAGATGGAAACCGGCGACGAACCGGCATGGCTGTCCCGGCATGGCCGAGCGGCCGACCTGCTGGTGGTCGGGCGCGCGCGTGAAGGCGAAACGGTTGCGATGGACGTGCTGGAGTCGGCATTGATGGCATCCGGCCGTCCCGTGCTGATCACGCCAGCCAAGGGTCCGGACACCCTGTCGCGCACTGTGGCAATTGCCTGGAAGGACCGGCCGGAGGCGGCGCGCGCGGTGGCCGCTGCGCAGCCGTTCGTGGCGAAGGCGGACCAGGTGCTCATCCTGGCGGTGGACGAAGGCGCCGGCACCGACGAACAATGCTGCGAACGACTGCGCCATGCGCTGTCCTGGCAGAACCCCAACACAACGTTGCGGCTGCTGAAGTCGGATGGCCGCCCAGCTGTCGAGGTCCTGCTGGCGGCCGCCGGCGCCGCGAAGGCCGATGTGCTGGTGATGGGCGGCTACGGCCATAGCCGCGTGCGTGAGGTGATCTTCGGCGGTTTCACCCGCCATATCCTGGGCGACGCCGACCTGCCGATCTTCATGTCGCATTGATCCTGTCGGACGAGTACCAGCCCGGCTTTCCCCGCCTTTCCCGCCATGCCAACCTGATCCGCCCACACGGAAGGATCAGTCCATGCCACGCATGACCGGCGGAGAAGCGATCGTTGACGGCCTGTTGCGCCACGGCATCGACACCGTGTTCGGATTGCCGGGCGTGCAGACCTACGGGTTGTTCGATGCATTCTCGCGCGCATCCAACAGCCTGCGATTGATCAACGCGCGTCACGAGCAGACCACGGCCTATATGGCTCTCGGCTATGCCTGCGCGACCGGACGACCCGCGGCGTACGCGGTGGTGCCCGGTCCTGGCGTGCTGAACACGACCGCCGCACTGGCCACGGCGTGGGGCGTCAACGCGCCGGTGCTGTGCCTGACCGGTCAGGTGCCGAGCATGATGATCGGCCGCGGCCGCGGTCAGTTGCACGAACTGCCGGACCAGCTCGACACCTTGCGCAGCCTGCTGAAATGGGCCGAGCGGATCGAACACCCGAGCCAGGCATCGTATCTTGTTGCGCGCGCCTTCCAGGAAATGCTGTCCGGCCGACGCGGCCCGGTCGCACTCGAGATGCCATGGGACCAGTTCACCGCGACCGCGGATGTCACGCCGCAGGAACCACTGCCGCGACATCCAAATCCGCAGCCGGACCCCGACAGGATCGCCGTGGCGGCAAAGCTGCTGAACGAGGCGAAGGCGCCGATGCTGTGGGTTGGCGGCGGCGCACTGCACGCGCCGGCAGAAATCCTCGCACTGGCGGAGCGGATCGGCGCGCCGGTGGTGTCGTTCCGCGCCGGTCGCGGCATCGTCGACGACCGCCATCCACTCGGCTTGACCATCGCGTCGGCGTACAAGCTTTGGCCGCAGACCGATCTGCTGGTCGCGTTCGGCACACGGCTCGAAGTGCCGACGTCGCGCTGGGGCGCGATACCCTCCGGCCTGAAGATCGTTCGTATCGATATCGATCCTGCCGAGATGCGTCGGCTGCGGTCCGACGTGCCGATTGTCGCCGACACCGCCGATGCCGCGCGTGCATTGATCGCCGCCGTGACGCCGCGCAGCGACAGCGGGCGCGCCGAGGTGATTGCGCGCGCCAAGGCGGACGCGGCGCAGGCGATCCAAAAGGTGCAGCCGCAGATGGCGTTCCTCGAAGTGATCCGCGACGTGCTGCCGGAGAATGGCATCCTGTGCGACGAGATGACGCAGGCCGGCTATGTCTCCTGGTTCGGGTTTCCGTTCCACGCGCCGCGCACGCTGATCACGTCGGGGTTCTCCGGCACGCTTGGCGCCGGCTTCCCGACCGCGCTCGGCGTCAAGGTGGCGATGCCTGACCGGCCGGTGGTTGCGTTGACCGGCGATGGCGGCTTCCTGTTCGGTGGCGCGGAACTCGCAACTGCCGTCCAGTTCGGCATCAACCTGGTCACCGTGCTGTTCAACAATTCGTCGTATGGCAACGTGCTGCGCGATCAGCGTCGCCTCTTCCAGGGGCGCGATTCCGGATCGATGCTACGCAATCCGGATTTCCAGATTTACGCGAAGAGTTTCGGCGTGCCGTCGTGGCGTGCCAACGACGCCGAGGGGCTGCGCGCGGCATTGAGAGAGGCGCTGGCAGCGAATTCTCCGGCGTTGATCGAAGTGATGACCGACATCACGCAGGAATACGCACCGTGGGAGTTCATCGCGCCCGGACGCGGATAAATTGTCATTGCGAGGAGCGCAGCGACGAAGCAATCTCGATCATGAGTGAGCACTGATTGCTTAATCGCCCTGCTTCTCGCGATGACAACGCAGGAGGAACGACAATGAAATTCGGCATGTTCTACGAGCACCAATGTCCCCAGCCCTGGGGCGAGGATTCCGAACGCCGCCTCATCCAGGACGCACTCGCGCAGGTCGAGCTCGGCGACAAACTCGGCATCGACTACGTGTGGGAGGTCGAGCACCACTTCCTGGAGGAATATTCTCACTCGTCTGCGCCGGAGATCTTCCTCGCCGCATGCTCGCAACGCACGAAGCGCATCCGTCTTGGCCACGGCATCGTGCTGATGCCGCCGAAATACAATCATCCCGCGCGCGTGGCGGAGCGCATCGCGACGCTCGATCTGGTGTCGAACGGTCGCGCGGATTGGGGAACCGGTAAATCGGCGACCGCGCTGGAGATGGAAGGCTTCAACATTCCACCCGAGGAAAAGAGCGCGATGTGGCGCGAGGCCACCGAACAGGCCGCCAACATGCTGGCGATGCGGCCGTATCCAGGCTTCCGCGGCACCTATTTCGACATGCCGTGTCGCAACCTGGTGCCGAAATCGGTGCAGAAGCCGCATCCGCCGATGTGGGTGGCATGCTCCAAGCGCGAGACCATTCATCGTGCGGCGCGTGCCGGACTTGGTGCGCTGACCTTCGCGTTCCTGGAACCGGAACTCGCGGCGAAATGGGTGCAGGAATATTACGACATCATCCGCTCGCCCGAATGCGTGCCGCTCGGCCACAGCGTCAATCCGAACATCGCGCTGGTTACCGGCATGTCCTGCCACGCCGACGAGCAGGAAGCGATCCGGCGCGGCCTCGATGGGTTCCGCTTCTTCGGCTACTCGCTCGGTTATGTCGGCATATTCGGCGATCATCGGCCAGGTGTCACCAACATGTGGGAGCGCTTCCTGGAGGTGAAGGACAAGCTGCCGGACAACGCCGGCCGCGGCGGCATCGGCACGCCTGCCCAGGTGCGCGAACACCTGAAGGGCTACGAGGATGCCGGCGTCGACCAGGTGATCTTCGTGCAGCAGTCGGGCAAGAACCGGCACGAGCACATCTGCGAGTCGCTGGAACTGTTTGCCGCAACACTGCTGCCGGAGTTCAAGCAGCGCGACGCGGTGCGCGAGGCTCGCAAGCAGGCCGAACTCGCGCCGTTCATCGAGCAGGCGCTGGCACGCAAACCATTTATGGCGCCGATTGATCCCGTCGACATCCCGGTGGTTGAGTCGTTCGGACGGCGCGGCGGAGGATTGGGCGCCCAAGTGACGACCACCTTCGCTTCCGATCGTGGTGGCGCGATTTCCATCCCCGCGGCCGATCCGCGCGTGGCCGCGGCAGCGGGGCGCGACTGACGCCGGCGCCCGACCGCGGTCCGCACATTGTGATAGCCCCCGCGCCTTCCCGCGGCGTATCGTTCACGCCACGGGGAGCCGCGGCTCTCTCGGGGCTGCGGCCCCCGAACCACTGGTTCGGGAGGAACGAACATGGTCATCCAAAGCCCGCCTGGGTGGGGCTGGGATCAATTGCGGACTGCCGCCCACGAAATCGGCTCCGCCACACCTGACGAATATTGGCACAAGGGAGCGGCAGCTTCCGCGGTTCCGACAGTGCGCCGCATCGGTGTTGCCGATCTGCGCGATGCACTGGCGCGCGGTCTCGAAGATTTCGAGGCGAACCGCACCGACGTGATTTTCCTCTGCGTCATCTATCCCATCATCGGCCTCGGTACTCGGCCGGCTTGCCTCCGGTTACGGCCTGCTGCCGCTGATCTTCCCATTGGCGTCGGGCTTCGCACTGGTCGGGCCGCTCGCGGCGGTCGGCCTCAACGAGATGAGCCGGCAACGCGAGCAGCGCAGCGACGTGAGTTGGGTCGACGCATTCGGTGTGCTGCGCTCGCCATCGATCGGCGCAATTCTGCTGCTCGGCATGATGCTGATCGCGCTGTTCCTGCTCTGGCTGGTGATCGCGCAGGTGATCTACGTGCTGACGCTCGGCCCGCAGCCGCCAGCATCCGTTGCCGGCTTCTTCCGCGACGTGTTCACCACCGATGCCGGTTGGGCGATGATGGTCGTTGGCATCGGCGTCGGCTTTCTGTTCGCCGCGCTGGTGCTGGCGATCAGCGTGGTGTCATTTTCACTGTTGCTCGACCGCAATGTAGGCATCGGCGCGGCAATCTCGACGTCGATGCGCGCCGTATCGACGAACCCGGGCACCATGGCGCTTTGGGGACTGATCGTCGCCGTCGCGCTGGTACTCGGGTCGGTGCCATGCTTCGTAGGCCTGGTCGTGGTACTGCCGGTGCTGGGCCACGCCACCTGGCACCTGTATCGCAAGGTCGTGCCGCGCTGAGACCGCTGCCGGCCAGTTCAGACAAGCACCGGCCGGTCGCCTTCGACAATGATGCGCCATAGCACGCGGCTCTGGCTGCGGTCGTAGTCGCCGTGCGCCCGATGCATCGTCGCACGGTCGTCGATCACCAATACGTCGCCCTTGCGCCAGACATGGTGATAGACGATCTCCGGCCGGATCATCCGCTCCATCAGGTCGTTCATGTAGCGCCTGCTGTCGTCGCGCGACATGCCCTCGATCTGCATCGCCTTGCCGATGTGGAAATACACCGCGCGCGACCCATGCACCGGATGTGTGCGAACCATCGGATGTACGATCGGCTTGCCGAACATTTCCCGATCTTCCGCTCGCGTGTCGGCGTGATTGTCATCCAGGCTGTTGACGGTCCGCAGCGTATCCAGCCGCGCACGCTCTGCCTCCGGCAGAGCGTCGTAGGCGGCGCGCATGTTGGCGACACTGGTGCCGCCGCCGGCCGAGGGAATTTCCACGCCGTACAGCATCGTGGCCGCCGGCGGGCGCTCGCGGTTGGTGTGGTCGGTGTGCCAGCGTTCGGCGGGACGCTGCCCGTTGCGATGCCAGACCAGGCCGATATCGTCGAACCCCGGCATGTGGTGCTGCGAGTAATGTTGCCGCATCGGCGGCCCGAACACCTCGGCCGCGGCAAGATACTGCTCGGGCGTCAGGGACTGGTCGTGGAACACCAACGCCAGATGCTCGGCCAGCGCCTGCGACAACGCGTCCTGCGTCGCCGCATCGATCGCCGCGCCGAGATCGATCCCCGCGACCTCGGCGCCCAATGAAGGATGCAGCTTCGTGATGGTCAGTTCCGGCATCGCGTGTCCTCCGTGTTATCGCGCCAGACCCGGACTTCCCGCTGGCACCGCGTAGAAGTTCATCGTCAGCGACACGCAGGTATAATAGCCCATCAGCACGATCACGTCAGTGATGCCCTCGTGGCCCAGTGTCTTGACTGCACGATCGTACAGACCCTGCGGCACCAGCCGCTCGCCGGCGAGCGCCATGGCAACCTCGTAGACCACCTGCTCACGTGCATCTGGGAACGACGTCGGCAGACCGGCGATAATCGCTTCAACGGCGGCTGCGGGCAGACCGACCTCCTTGCCGCGCTTCTCGTGCGCGTTGTTGGGGTACGCCGAATGCCACTTGCTGGTGATGACGACCACCGCGATCTCGCGCTCCCGCTCCGATAGCGATGACTGGCCCGGCGTGAAATGCTGGCCGAGTGGCGCAGCGGCATGCACCAGCTTCGGATTGTGCACCCAGACCTTGTATGGCCCCGGCAACCGCCCGCGCGGGCCATCGACGAGAAATCGATAGCCCTCCTGTTGTTCCGGTGTCATGCGGTCGATGGGAATCTCGGCGTAGCGTCCGAATGTCGGCGTGTCGGGCATTGCGTTGTCTCCTCCGGATGGCGCAGCGCTGGCCGCGCGGGCGCATCATACACGGGTTTGCATGACTGCCAGCCTCGGGGCAGGATGCCGATGCCATAGCGCGGGTGCGACATGTCCAGAGCGCGTTTCAAACATGTCATGCTGTGGTTCGGCGTATTGCTGCTGTCGCCGTTCCTGTTCACTGCCGCGTGGTCGATCCCCGAAGACGCGCCGCAAGGCACATCGCTCGCGGGAAAGCTCCTGGTAGCCTCGCCCAACATGAGCGATCCGCGCTTTCGTCGCGCGGTCATCCTGATGGTGCAGCACAACAAGGACGGTGCGCTCGGCATTGTCATCAACAAGCCCATCGATGACGTCCCCATGGCCAAGCTGCTGGGCGCGCTCGGCCTGGACACCAAGGGAGTCGAGGGCCAGGTGCGCGTCTTTGCCGGCGGCCCGGTGCAGCCGGAGGCAGGTTTCGTCGTGCACAGCGAGGACTATCGTCGCGCCGGAACCATCGATATCGACGGCCGCGTTGCGGTGACTTCAAACCCGCAGGTGCTCGAGGATATCGGCCACGGCAAGGGTCCGAAGAAGAGCCTGGTTGCCCTCGGCTATGCGGGCTGGGGTGCCGGCCAGCTCGAAAACGAACTGGCCCTGGGTGGCTGGTTCACCATACCGGATGACCCGAGCCTGGTGTTCGATGTCGATCGTGACAAGCTCTGGGACGCCGCCATGTCGCGTCGCATCATTCGCCTTTGAACCAGCCGCGCAATCACCGACAGGCCCTCACCATGTCCGATCTCCGACGCGTCATCGTCTACAGCGATTACAAGAGCCCGTACGCCTATCTGGCCAAGGATCTCGCCTACGAGCTGGAACGCGACCTGCCGGTGCAGGTTGAATGGCTGCCCTATGTGCTCGACATCCCGAGCTTTCTCGGCTCCGCGCAGGTGGACGCGGACGGCCGCGTGCTCGCGGAACAGCGCAACGCGCATCAGTGGCGCCGCGTGCGCTACAGCTACATGGATTGCCGTCGTGAGGCGCGCAAACGCGGGCTGGTGATACGCGGCCCACAGAAGATCTGGGACTCCTCTCTCGCCGCCGCCGGCATGCTGCATGCGCAGCGCGCGGGCGCGCGGGTGTTCCGCCGCTACCACGATCTGGTGTTCGAGCGCTTCTGGCGACGCGAGCTCGACATCGAGGACGTCGCGGTAATCACCGCCATCCTGGCGGAAGCCGGCGCGGACAGCCGTGCGTTCGCCGATCAGGCCGAGGCGGGGCGCGACGAAGTGGCCGCGATCAGCCGTGCGGCCGAGGAGATCGGCGTATTCGGCGTGCCGACCTTCGTGGTCGATGGCGAACTGTTCTGGGGACGCGAGCATCTGCCGGATATCCGTGCCATGCTCGCTGCGTGACCAAGCAACGGGGAGAATGCCATGCGTGCCGCGATCTTCCGCAACGGCGACATCGTCGTCGATACCATCGCCGATCCAAGGCCGGTCGCAGGCCAGGTGCTGGTAAAAACGCTGTGCTGCGGCATCTGCGGCACCGATCTGCACGCGGCCAAGTACACACAGCAGTTTGTCGAGCGTTCGCGCCGAACCGGCGGGCGCCTCACCATGGATCCCACGCGCGACGTGGTATTCGGCCACGAATTCTGCTGTGAGGTCGTGGAACATGGCCCTGGTACCGACAGGCGTCTGAAGCCTGGCACGCTGGTCTGTTCCGTGCCGATGACCATTGCCGGCAACACCGTGCAGGGCATCGGCTATTCCAATGACATTGCCGGCGGCTTCGCGCAGTACATGCCGCTGGCAGAACGCCTGCTGCTGGAAGTTCCGAATGGGTTGCCGGCCTCCAAGGCAGCGCTTACCGAGCCGATCGCAGTGGGCTGGCATGCCGTGCAGAAAGCGCGGCTGACACATGACGATGTGCCGCTGGTGATCGGCTGTGGTCCGGTCGGGCTGGCGGTGATCGCCGCACTGACGATCAGCAACGTGCATCCGATCATCGCCGCCGATTTCTCGCCCGCGCGTCGTGCGCTGGCACTGCAAATGGGCGCGGATATCGTGATCGATCCGGCCGTGTCATCGCCCTATGCAAGCTGGCACGATGCGGCGACGCCGGCGGGTTACGACGGCAGCCGGTACGCGCAACTGTTCGGCAAGGGGCCGAAGCAGCGGCCAGCAGTGATCTTCGAATGTGTTGGCGTTCCCGGCGTGATCCAGCAGATCATCGACGGCGCTCCGGCCGGGGCGCGCATCGTGGTGGTTGGCGTGTGCATGGAAACCGACCGGTTCGAGCCGTTCTTCGGCATCGTCAAACAGGTCAACCTGCAATTTGTGCTGGCCTACACGATCGAGGAATTCGCCGCCAGCCTGCACCACATCGCCGAGGGCAAGGTTGATGTAGCACCGCTGGTGTACCGGCCGCGTCGGGCTCGATGGCGTGAAGGAGGCTTTTGCTGAACTGGCAAACCCCGAGCACCATGCGAAGGTCATGGTCGACCCCTGGGCATAGGAGGCAACGTGGCAGACAAGGTGTCACTGTACGCGAGTGTCGGCGCGGAGCTGACGCAGTACGATATGGACGTGGAAGCGGCGAGCCTGTCGCGGCGCGGCACGGTCAGCCTGCCGGCGAACGTGCAGTATGTCTGGCCGCACGCGTCGCGGCGCCATCTGTACGTCGCGACCAGCGACAGCGCGTCCGGCATGGGAAAGGCGGGCAACACGCATCATGTGACGGCGTTCGGCATCGATCCCGCGACCGGCGCGCTGAGCCCGCATGGCGCGCCGATCCGCTTGCCGACGCGGCCGATCCACATGGCAACTGACATTCCGTCCCAATACATCCTGGTCGCGTTCAGCAACCCGAGCGGCATCTGTGTCTACCGGATCAACGCGGACGCAACGCCGGGCGAGGAAGTCGCGCAGCCCGGCACCGATCGATCCTGGGATCTTCGCGCACCAGGTGCGCGCGACGCCGGACAATCGCCAGGTGATCCTGGTCACGCGCGGCCACGACGCGGCGGATGGCAAACCGGAGGAACCTGGAGCGCTTAAGGTGTTCGACTTCCGCGACGGCGTGCTGAGCAACGAGGTGTCGGTCGCGCCCGGTAACGGCTACGGATTCGGCCCGCGGCACCTGGATTTCCACCCGACCAGGCCATGGGTCTATGTGTCGCTGGAGCGGCAGAACGCGCTGGACATGTTGGAGCTGAAGGATGGCGCACTGTGGGCCACGCCGCGTTTCCGCAAGGATGCGCTGGGACGTCCTGCGGTCGGACACCAGGTTGTCGGCACGGTGCACGTGCATCCGAACGGGCGCACGGTGTATGTAGCCAACCGCGCAAGCAGCTGCGGCGGGCGAGAACTCTCTGGCGGTCTATGCCATCGATCACACCACCGGCGAGCCGACCCTGATCCAGCATATCGACTCGCACGGCATCCACCCGCGCACCTTCCACATCGATCCCAGCGGCCGGCTGATGGCGGTTGCGCACATCATGGGGGCAAAGCTGTCGCTGTTCCGCATCGCCGAGGATGGCAGACTGGATTTCGTCCGCGCCTACGACGTCGATGTGGGGGACAAGACGATGTGGTGGATGGGCATTGTGTAGTTGTCGCTGTCGCTTGATGTCGTGAATACGAAGGAGTTACTTATGAAATTCGGCGCGTCGATGTTTTTCACCGACTATTCCATGACCCCGGCGGAGCTCGCCCGGGCGCTGGAGGAGCGCGGCTTCGACATCGTCTGGGCACCGGAGCATTCGCACATTCCGTCGTCGCGCAAGACGCCGTTCGTGCTGGGCGGCGATCTGCCGAAACGCTACTACGACGTGATGGACCCGTTCGTCACGCTCGCCATGGCCGCGGCGGCAACGAAGACCTTGAAGGTCGGCACCGGCGTCTGCCTGATTGCGCAGCGTGATCCGATCCAGACCGCGAAGCTGGTGGCCTCGATCGACCAGGTGCTCCGGCGGGCGCTTCGTGTTCGGCGTCGGCAATGGCTGGAACCAGGACGAGATGGAGAACCACGGCACCGATTTTCGCGACGCGCCACAAGCTGGCGCGTGAGCGGATCGAGGCGATGAAGGCGATCTGGACGCAGGACACCGCCGAGTACCACGGCGAGTTCGTCGATTTCGGTCCGATGCGGACCTGGCCGAAGCCGGTGCAGAAGCCGCATCCGCCGATCCTGGTGGGCGGCGCGTTTCCCTACAGCGCGCGGCGGGCGGTGCGTTACGGCGATGGCTGGATGCCGCAGGTCACCGCTTCGTCACCCACGCCGCTGACCGAACTGATCCCGCGCTTTCGCCAGATGGCTGCCGAGGCCGGGCGCGAGCCGGCACGCTTCGATATCTCGATTGGCGGGCAGGAGGAAGATGTAGACCTGATCAAGCGGTATCAGGATCTGGATGTGAACCGCGTCTCGACCAGCCTGCCATCGGAGAAGGCTGAAACGATCCTGCCGGTGCTGGATCGCTGGGCGGCGATCATCCGCGCGGTGAACGGGTAAGGCGGCCAGCTACTGTCGCGCCGTCTACCCTGTCATTGCGAGGAGCGCAGCGACGAAGCAATCCCCCGCCAGTACCGCGGGTACTGGCACCAGATTGCTTCGTCGCTGCGCTCCTCGCAATGACAGGGGGTGGCGCGGTGTCAGAATGCAGCGACAGGGATCAAGCGCCAGTGGTTTCATCCGCAACGACGCATCGCCCGCCAGATCCGCAACGGCGTCGCGGGTCCATCGAACCCCCTGACGCCCAACGGCGCCAATGCATCGAGGATCGCATTGGCGATTGCTGGGAACGCGCCGACGGCGCCCGCCTCGCCGCAGCCTTTCACGCCCGAGCGGATTGGTCGTGCAGCGCGTGGCGTTGAAGCTCAGGTCGAACGGCGGCAGGTCGTCGGCGCGCGGCAACGCGTAGTCCATGAATGAGCCGGCGATCGGCTGGCCGGTTTCCGGGTCGTACACCGCGTGCTCCAGCAGCGCCTGGCCGACGCCCTGCGCGATCGCGCCATGCGCCTGGCCGGCTGCGATCATCGGATTGACCAGCACGCCGTAGTCATCCACCGCGGTGTGCCGCACCAGCGCGACGCAGCCGGTCTCGCGGTCGATCTCCACCTCGACGACGTGCGTGCCATTGGGAAAGGTCATGTGTTCGCGCGTCCAGGCATGATACGTGTCGAGCGGCGTCGCCCGCATCGCGCGCCCGGGCCGCCACATCGAGCAGCGACATCGACATGTTGGTGCCCGCGACGACGAAATGACCATCCTCAAACCGTATATCCGCTTCCGCGGCTTCCAGTGCCTCCGCGGCGATGCGCGTGCCCTTTGGCGATGATCGTCGTCCGATGCACGCCAGATCGCCGTGCCGCCCATATAGGTTGCGCGCGAACTGCCGTGACCGCCGCCCGTCGGGATCAGATCGGTGTCGCCCTGGCGCAGCCGGATCAATTCATTCGGCACGCCGAGCCGATCGGCGAGGATCTGCGGAAACGTCGTTTCGTGGCCCTGGCCGATGGTCTGCGTGCCAGTGATCAGCGACACGGTGCCGTCCGTTTCGAAACGGATATCGACGTTCTCGTGCGGCGATCCGCCGGTTCCCTTGATGTGATACGCGAACCCCAGGCCGCGCAGCAGTCCGCGCGCTTCGCTGTCCGCTCGTCGCGCCGCGAAACCCGCAACGTCGGCCTTGGCCAGCGCGCGATCGAACGTCTCCTGGAAATGCGCCGCTGTCCACGCTGAAGCCGAGCGCGTTGGTCATCGGCATGGCATCGCGCCGGCACCATGTTGCGGCGGCGCAGGTCCGCGCGGTCGAAGCCGCATTGCCGCGCGGCGGCGTCGATCAGCCGCTCGATGATGTTGACCGATTCGGCGAAGCCTGGGCGCGCGTGTCACGCCGATCGGCGTGGTGTTGCTCAGCACCGCCGCGATGTGCAGCTCGATCGCGGGAATCGCATAGATGGTGCCTTGCAGATGCACATACTGGTTGGTCTGCACCGCAGCCGGAGCCGCCGGCCATATAGGCGCCGATATTGGCGACGCTGGTCACGCGCAGCGCCAGGAAGCTGCCCGTCGGCATCCAGCGCCAGCGCAGCCTCGGCCGTGATGATCGCGCGCCTGGTGGTCGGACACGAACCCCTCGCTGCGCGTGGCGATCCACTTCACCGGCCGCCCGACACGTTTCGCCGCCCACAGGATCAGCGCATGTTCGGCGTAGGTGAAGTTCTTCGCGCCGAACCCGCCGCCGACATCCGGCGCGATGAAACGCACCGACGCGGCAGGAACGCCCAACGCCGCGGGCCGTCGCGTCGCGATTGCCGTGGATGTTCTGGCTGGAGACGTGCAGCGTGTAGCGGTCCTGCGCACGTGTCATAAGCGCCGACCGCGCCGCGCGGCTCCATCGGATTGGTGACGATGCGGTGGTTGTCGAGCTGCAGCGTGACAACGTGCGCCGCCGCCGCGAATGCTGCCGTCCACCGCCGCGGCATCGCCGGTACGCCAGTCGAGGCAGACGTTGCCCGGCACCTCGGCCGAAATCTCCGGCGCACCGCTGCGCTCGCGCGGCCTCCGCGGTGGTCACGGCCGGCAGCGGCGCATAGTGCACCACAATGCGTTCCGCCGCATCCAGCGCCTGGGCGCGCGTCTCGGCGACGACCAGCGCCACCGGCTCGCCGACGTGGCGGACCTTGTCCACGCGCCAGCAACGGTTGCGGCGCGAAAGCGAACGGTTCGCCGGTCTGCACGTTGGCTTCCACCGTCGGGCGCATCGGGTGCAGCCCGTCCGCATCCGCATCGACCGCTGTCAGCACGGCCAGCACGCCCGGCAGCGCGCGCGCCGCGGCCACGTCGATGCCGTCGATCCGCGCATGGGCGTGCGGCGAGCGCAGCACCACGGCGTGCGCCACACCGTCGAACGCAAGGTCGTCGAGATAGCCGCCCCGACCGGTAACGAAGCGCGCATCCTCCCGGCGCTTCGGTGCATCGCCGATCACGGTCCGGATTGTCATCAGCGTCTCCCCACGCCTAAATCGTGCCAGCACGGTCTATGCGGGAAGGGTGACCAGGGCAATCATGACCAGAACGTCAGCTCCATCTCGGCGCCTTCATGCGGCCGGCCAGCATCCACACCGCGGCCTGGCGCTATCCCGGCGCCTATCCCGATGCGAACTTCAACCTCGCGCACCTGAAGCGCTTCATCCAGACGCTGGAACGCGGCAAATTCGACGCATTCTTCATGGCCGACCATCTGGCCGTGCTCAACATGCCGATCGAGGCACTGAAGCGCAGCCACACGGTGACCTCGTTCGAGCCGTTCACGCTGCTGTCGGCGCTGGCGATGGTTACCGACCACATCGGCCTGATCGCCACCGGCTCCACCACATTCGAAGCGCCGTATCACGTCGCGCGACGCTTCGCCTCGCTCGACCACATCAGCGGCGGGCGCGCGGCATGGAACATCGTCACCACCTCGAACCCGGACTCGGCGCTGAACTTCGGCCTGGACGAACACATGGAGCATGACGAGCGCTATCGTCGTGCGCGCGAATTCTACGATGTCGTCACCGGGTTGTGGGACAGTTGGGCGGAGGACGCATTCATCCGCAACGTCGAGACCGGTGAGTTCTTCGATCCCGCCCGCATGCACGTGCTGAACCACAAGGGCCAATATTACTCGGTGCGCGGCCCGCTCAACATCGCGCGGCCGATTCAGGGCTGGCCGGTGATCGTGCAGGCCGGCGCATCGGATGCCGGCCGTCAGCTCGCCGCCGAAACCGCGGAGGTGATCTTCGCCGGCGCCGGCGACCTGGCGGGCGGACGCGCGCTCTATGCCGATGTGAAGGCCCGCATGGCGAAACTGGGGCGCGATCCGGACCATGCTGAAGATCCTGCCAGGCGCCTTCGTCGTCGTCGGCGATTCGCTGGAGGAAGCGCGCGAGAAGCGGGCATTGCTGGACAGCCGGGTGCATTACGACAGTGCCATCGCGTCGCTGTCGATCGCGCTGGGCACCGATGCGTCGGAACTTCGATCCGGATGCGCCGCTGCCCGACATCCCGGAGACCAACGCCAGCAAGAGCGGCCGCGAACGCGCCATGGCGCTGGCCAAGCGGGAGAACCTGACCGTGCGGCAACTGGCGCAGCGCCTGGGCGGCTATAGCGGGCCGGCGCTGCTCGGCACACCGGCCATGATCGCCGATCAGATGGAGGAGTGGCTGACCACCGAAGCCTGCGACGGCTTCAACATCATGTTTCCGTATCTTCCGGCCGGGCTGGATGATTTCGTCGATCGCGTGGTGCCCGAACTGCAGCGCCGCGGCATTTTCCGGCGTGAGTACGAAGGCAGGACGCTGCGCGAGAACCTGGGCCTGCCACGGCCCGAGAACCGGTTCTTCGCCAGCCGGTCAGTTTCGTAACGCCGCCGCTTCAGAAATTGAAAAGACCTTGGTGCTCGACGCCCGGGCCGCCGACCGCGTTGCTCAGCAATTGCAGCTCCTCGCCAGTGATGACCAGCTCGGCGCTGCCGCCGCAATCGGCGTTGCCGTCGCTCGTATGCCGGCCAGCCCAGTGCACACGATACTGCAGAGGATGACGGAAGCGCTCTTCCACCACGAGGCTGCCACCACCCGCCGCCATGGTGTTGGGCTTGAGGTTGCAGCTCGCCTCTCGCTCGCCGCCGATGCTCGCCGCGGTGAAGTCCCAGTCGGCGGGCACCTGCACGTTGGACCGGAACACCAGGATGTCGCCGACCTTGGGGCCGAGCTCCATGGTGGTCGCCGCCGCCACCACCGCAACCGAGCTTGCCAGCAGGGCCCCGACCACGCCTCCGAGCAACGCCGCGCGGCCGATGTCCCCTGAGGATTCGCCGCTCCCCCGCCGGCTCCAGCCCTTCATCGGCCGCACCCCGCCGTGCCGGAGCGACCGCGGCCAGTACGCATCTCCTGCACCTGGTCGGGCGTAAGCGTGGCGAAATCCTGCAGGAAAACCGGGTCATCCGGCTGCGGGCCATCCGGCAGATGCGGCCATGGCAGGCTCTCGGCCCTGCTCCATAGCATCCGGCCCAATTGGGCGATCCCCGGGCTAAAGGACGCCCGGTTCGGCAAAGTGATCACGGCTAGCCTCTTCGTTCTTATCCGGCGGACGGGTGTTGCCTCTTTGGTGGGTTTTCCCGATCGATGCGACAGAGATATTGTCATTTTCTTCGCGGATGCAGCAACACTTTTTCGTGAGCTTGACCCGCCGGCGCTGATGGCCGATCAGATGGGACATCGACCGTTGGACAGAGTGAACGCCATGCCGGGACCGCTGCACGGCTATCGTGTCGTCGATCTGACCTCCATGGTATCGGGCCCGTCGGCCACGATGCTGCTGGCCGACCAGGGCGCCGATGTCATCAAAGTGGAGAACCCGCAGGGCGGCGACCACACGCGCGCCGCCGCCAACCGCCGGAGTGGGTTTTCCGCGTCGTTCCTCAACAACAACCGCAACAAGCGCTCGATCGTGCTGGACCTCAAGACGCCGGCCGCCGTGGAGGTGCTGAAGCGGCTGATCGCCGGCGCCGACGTGTTCATCCAGAATTTTCGTGCCGGCGTGATCGACCGGATGGGTTTCGGCGAGGCGGCGGTGCGGGCGCTGGCGCCCGACATCGTCTATGTCTCGATCAGCGGCTTCGGCGAGCAGGGGCCGTTCGCCGCCAAGCCGGTATACGATCCGCTGGTACAGGCGTTGTCCGGCCTGGCGACCGTACAGGCCGGGTCGGATCAGGAGCGGCCGCGGCTGGTCCGCACCATCCTGCCCGACAAGTTGACCGGCATCGTTGCGGCACAGGCAATCACCGCCGCGCTACTGGCACGCGAACGGACCGGCCAGGGACAGCACGTGCGGCTCGCGATGCTGGATGCGGTGGTCGCGTTCCTCTGGGGATCCGACATGGGCAGCCAGACCTTCGTCGGCGATGAACTGCCGCAGCAGGAGGCCGCCAGCTTCATCGACCTGATCTATCAGACGGCAGACGGCTACATCAGCGCCGCGGTGCAGACCGATCGCGAATGGGCGGCGCTGACCCGTGCGCTGGAGCGGCCGGGATGGCTGGACGATCCGCGCTTCAGGACGCCCGCGTTACGCCAAAAACATATCGACGACCGGCTTGCGATGATCCAGGAGGTGTTGCTGACCCGACCGGCTGAGGAATGGCTGGAGCGCCTCACGGCCGAGGGTGTGCCGTGTGCGCCGGTGCTGACGCGCAATCGGATGATCCAGCATCCGCAGGTGGTCGCCAACGGCATCGTCGTGGAGACCGACCACCATCAGGCGGGAAGGCTGCGCCAGGCGCGACCCGCCGCGCGGTTCTCCGCAACACCGGCGGGTATTCGCCGCGGCGGGCCGGCATTGGGCGAACACACGGCCGAGATCCTGGCCGAGCTCGGCTATTCGGATGCGGAGATCGCAACGCTTCGCGCGGAAGGTGTTGACGCATGATCGATTTCCACTACTGGCCCACGCCCAATGGCTGGAAAGTGTCAATCATGCTGGAGGAATGCGGGCTGCCGTACCGCGTCGTGCCGGTGAACATCGGCAAGGGGGATCAGTTCAAGCCGGAGTTCCTGGCGATCAGCCCGAACAACCGCATGCCGGCGATCGTCGATCATGACGACGGCGGCGAGGTGGTGTCGGTGTTCGAATCGGGCGCCATCCTGCTGCATCTGGCGGAAAAGAGCGGCCGGTTCATACCGACGGACCGGCGCGGGCGGAAGGAGACGCTGGAGTGGCTGTTCTGGCAGGTCGGCAATCTCGGGCCGATGGCCGGGCAGCTCAGTCATTTCGTGAATTACGCGCAGGGCGAGCATGCCTATTCGAAGCAGCGCTACGCCAACGAGTACAACCGCTGTCTCGGCGTGCTGGAGCGGAGGCTGGACGGCCGGCAATTCATCCTGGACGAATACTCGATCGCCGACATGGCGTCGTTTCCGTGGGTGCTGATTTCGAAGCCGCTCGGTCAGGCGCTGGACGAATTTCCCAACGTTGCGCGGTGGCGCGAGGCGATCAAGCAGCGTCCGGCGGTACAGCGCGGGATCGATCTGGGCAAGGAATGGCGCCGCCGCGCACCGCCAACGGAAGACGAGCGGCGGATCCTGTTCAACCAGACGGCGAAGCATCCGGTCTGACCGGCACCGTCATTGCGAAAGGCGGGGATTGCCGCATCGCTTTGACCCCGTACCGACAGGCGCGCGCAGCTCAGTCCACAATCGCCTGATACGTCAGCACCCGCAATTCGCGTCGGATCGGATATGTCGACGACGGCATGAGCTGGGTCAGCATGATCACCGCCATATCCTCGGCGGGATCGATCCAGAACGCGGTGCTCGCTGCACCGCCCCACGCATACTCGCCAGGCGTGCCAAGGATCTGCGCCTCCGCCGGGTCCAACATGACGGAAAAGCCCAACCCAAAGCCTATCCCGTGATACGAAGACTCGGAGAACCGCGGCTGCCCCATCGCCGCCATGTCGCCGCGCAGATGGTTGGACGTCATCAGCTCCACCGTCTTGCGTCCGAGCAGTCGCACCCCATCGAGCGTGCCCTTGTTCAACATCATGCGGCAGAACCGCATGTAGTCGGTCGCGGTGGACAGCAGACCGCCGCCGCCGGAACAGATCTTACGCTGCGTAGCAAAGGGACTCTTCTGCGGATCGTCGATCAGCAGCAGTCTGCCATCCGGCTTGCAGGTGTAATTCGCGGCAAATCGGGACAGCTTGTCGGGCGGAACATGAAACTCCGTGTCCACCATGCCCAGCGGGCCCGTCACCCGCTCGCGCAGGAACTGATCGAACGGCTTGCCGGAGATCACCGCAACCAGATGGCCCAGCACGTCGGTGGATATGCTGTAATTCCACTCCGCCCCCGGCTGTGCGATCAGCGGAATGTCGGCGGCGATCTCGACCACCTCGGCCAATGTCTTGTCGGACGTCTGGAAGTCCACCCCGCGATCGCGGTACTGCCCGTCCACCGGCGTGGCCTCCATGAAGCCGTACGTCAAACCCGACGTGTGGGACAGCAGATCGCGGAAGGTGATGTCGCGTTCCGCCGGCACTGTCTCCAGCTTGCCGCGCATACCGCCGACCGCCACGCGCATGTCCTTGAAGCACGGCAGGTACCGCGTGATCGGATCATCGAGCTGGAAGTGGCCTTCCTCGTACAGCTTCATGATCGCTGTCGAGGTCAGCGGCTTGGTCATCGAGTAGAAGCGAAAGATGGTGTCCGGCGCCAGCCGCGTCTCGCGCTTGATGTCGGCCAGGCCGCATATGTTGAAATGTACCAGCTTGCCGTGCCGCATCACCATGGTGGTCATGCCGGGCAGCTTGCCGTCATCCACCAGGCGCTGCGCCCAGGCATTGACGCGTGCCAGCCGCTCGGATGAAAGGCCGACGTCTTCCGGTTTCGCGTCCATCGTTATCTCCCGTTGTTCAGGCAGGCGCCGTGCGCCGGGCACCTCGTGTCAGCAATGCGACCGCGATGCACAGGTTGATCAGGTTCCAGCCGGCGCCATTGGCGAAGGCGGCGCTGTAGGAGCCGGTGACATCGAAGATCGCGCCGGATATCCAGCCACCGAATGCCATTCCGAACAAGGTGGCCATGATCACCATGCCGAATCGCATGCCGGCTTCGCGCGCCGGCAGGTACTCGCGGATGATGATCGCGTAGCTCGGGATGATGCCGCCCTGGAACAATCCGAACAGTCCCGAGATCACGTAGAGCGACGTCAGGCTGCTGAACCCGAGATACAACAGCAGCGCCAGCATCTGTGCGGCTGATCCGATCAGCAGTGTCGGCAGTCCGCCGAAACGGTCGGCGATGAAGCCGGAGCCGACGCGGCTGACGATGCCCAGACCGAGCATCAGCGACAGCATGGCGGCGCCGTTCTCGACGCCATAGCCGAGATCGCCGCAATAGGCGACGATGTGGACCTGCGGCATCGACATTGCGACACAGCAGCAGAATCCGGCGATCGACAGCAGGACCTGTAGCGCGCGGGGTGACATGCCAAGCGTGGCCTGTGCCGGAGTGACGCGTGCGCTGCCAGTCACGGCATTTTGCTGGGACGGAGCATTGCGGCGCAGCGCCAGCGTGAGCGGGATCATGGTGAGCGCACATACCGCCCCGATGCCGATATGTGTCTGCCGCCAGCCGATGGTCTGGACGAAATGCTGCACGATCGGTGGCCAGATGGCGCCGGCCAGATAGTTGCCCGACGCCGCGATGGCGACCGCGATGCCGCGCCGCCGCGTGAACCACCGCGACACGTCGGCGACGATCGGACCGAACGTTGCAGCACCGCCGAAGAGTGCGATCAGCACGCCGTGGATAATGGCGAACTGCCAGAGACTCGTCGCAAAGCCGGCGGCGACGTAGCCGATGCCCAGTGCGACGGAGCCGACGAGTGCAGGAAGCATGACGCCGAAACGATCCGCCAGTCGGCCCATCAGCACGCCACCGACCGCGAAGCCGACCATGGTCAGCGTGTACGGGAGTGACGCAGAGGCCCGGTCCACGGCGAATTCCGCCTGCACCGCAGGCAACACGACCACGACCGACCAGAGGCTGATGCCGCCGAACGTGCTGAGCAGCACGCAGGTCGCAAGGCGAATCCAGGCATAGGCGGGCCTGGGGTCCGTGTCGGTCGTCACGCTTGAACGCTCTCCCTCGCGACATGGTCGGCGTGGCAGACCTACGACGAGAAGGCCGCCTCGCCAGCCGCTTTCGCTTCGCGGCGCAACCAGTCGTACCAGGATTGCATACCCTCTCCAGTGCGGGCGGAGAGGCGCAGAACCGGCATATCAGGATTGACCTCTGCCGCGTTCGCCGTCACGCGTGCGATGTCGAAATCGACATGTGGCAGAAGGTCGATCTTGTTGATCAGCATCAGCGAGGCGGCGCGGAACATGTGCGGATATTTCAGAGGCTTGTCCTCGCCCTCGGTCACCGACAGGATGACGACCTTGGCCCGCTCGCCAAGATCGAACATTGCCGGGCACACCAGGTTTCCTACGTTTTCGATCATGACGATGGAGCGCGCGCCGGGCCGCAGTTCGCTGAGGCCACGTGCCACCATGTCGGCTTCCAGATGGCAGCCCGTGCCGGTGTTGACCTGCACCACCGGGACGCCGGTCGCACGAATGCGGTCGCCGTCGAGTGCCGTCGCCTGATCGCCCTCCAGCACGCCGATGTCATGCTGGTCCCGCAAATCGCGAATCGTGCGTTCCAGGAGCATTGTCTTGCCGGCGCCGGGTGAGCTGACGAGGTTGATCGCCAGGATTTCGCGCCCGGCGAACCATGCGCGGTTCCGCGCCGCCAGCGCGTCGTTCTTGGCAAGGATGCGGGTCTGCAGCTCGACCAGCGTGGTGCCTTCCGCAGGGTGGTGATGCGGATGCTCGTGTGCATGGCTGTGCCGCGTGCCATCAGCGTGGACGTGTTCTTCATGTTGCGCGCCGACAACGGTGACACTTGCTGTATCGCCGCAACCGCAGTGACCGCACATCACGCCGCCTCCTCGAGTTCCATCGTTTTGACAGTCAGCTCCTCGCCGGCAAGCCGGACGGACCGCTGCGAGCCGCAGGGACAGCGCGCGACGATCGTCTCCGTCACGAATTCGGCGCCACAATCGTTGCAGCGCGCGCGCCCATCGATCAGCCGGACTTCGAGCTGTGCACCGTCCAGCACGGTGCCCTTGGCGACCGCGTCGAAGCAGAAGCTGATTGCGTCGGGCGAGATGCCGGACAGCCTGCCCACCTCCAATGTCACCTGCCTCACACGACGGCCGCCGGCAGCCTCGCTGACGATCGCGACGATGTTCCGGGTGATGGCGAGTTCATGCATGACGCGGCTCAACAGATGCGCGGCAACTGGTCGCCGACCAGCATATCAATGATCCGCCGTCCGCCGAGTACGGTCCGCATGACGACCTGACCTGCAGTACGATCCGTGACGCGGCCGATGCAGCACGCGCCGAGGCCGAGCGGATGCGCACGCATCGTCACAAGCGCGCGCTCGGTTTCCTCCCACGGGGTGATCGCGACAATCCTGCCCTCGTTTGCCAGATACAGCGGATCGAGGCCGAGTATTTCGCAGAACCCCTTGACCGCCTCGCGAAGCGGAACGGAGCGTTCGTCGAGTTCGATGCCGCAGTCGGCGGCCGCGGCAATTTCGTTGAGCACCGTCGCCACGCCGCCACGCGTTGCATCGCGCATGAAGCGTGTGCCGGGCGCGGCGGCCAGCAGCGCATCGATCAGGCCGTGCAGCGCAGCGCAATCGCTGTCGATCGGCGCGTCCAGTGCGAGGTCGCCGCGCGCAGCGAGGATGGCCGCGCCGTGGTCGCCCAGCACGCCGTTCACCAGCACGGCGTCGCCTGGCTGAGCAAGATGCGCACCCAGTTCGATACCGGCACGGATCACGCCGACGCCGGTGGTGGTCAGGAACAGCTTGTCGCAGGCGCCGCGATTGACCACCTTGGTGTCGCCGCAGACCACCAACACACCGGCCTGCCGTGCCGTCGCGGCCATCGACCTGGAGATGCGGCGCAGCAGATCGAGCGGCAGTCCCTCCTCCACGATGGCGGCGCACGACAGATAAAGCGGAACCGCGCCGCCAACCGCCAGATCGTTGACGGTGCCGCATACCGCCAACTTGCCGATGTCGCCGCCGGGAAACTCCAGCGGGTCGACCACGAACGAATCGGTCGTCATCGCTAGGCGATCGCCGTACTCGGCAAGCGTCGCAAGCCCGATCCGTGCCTGATCGTCCAGCGGCGCAAGCAGCGTGTTGTCGAATGCCGTGAAGAACACATCGTCGATCAGGTCTTTCATCGCCTTGCCGCCGCCGCCATGGCTGAGCGTCACGGTAGGCACGTTGACGCGGCCGAGTACGCGCGCCCGCGGGACCGGCATCATATTCACGCCGCCCTGCTCTTGCCGACGTAACGGTAGTAGGCGGCGCAGGCGCCCTCCGATGACACCATCAGCGCACCAAGCGGTGTTTCCGGCGAGCACGCGGTGCCGAACACCTTGCACTGGTGCGGCTTCAGCACGCCTTTCAGCACCTCGCCGCACTGGCAGGACAGCGGATCGGCAATGCGCACGCCTGGGACAGTGAACTTCCGTTCCGCATCGAACCTCGCATAGGCGTCGCGAAAACGGATGCCGGAATAGTCGATCGAACCCAGCCCGCGCCATTCGAAGAACTCGCGCAGTTCGTACACCGCGGCGATCGCACGCAAGGCCGCTGCGTTGCCGCCGGCGTCCACCACGCGCGCATACTGGTTCTCGATCTCGGCGCGCTGTTCGCTGATCTGGCGCAGCACCATCCAGATCGACTGCAATACGTCGAGCGGTTCGAAGCCCGCCACCACCAGCGGCTTGCGGTAGTGCCGCGCGATGAATTCGTATGGCGCGGTGCCGATCACCATCGATACATGACCAGGGCCAAGGAACCCGTCGATCTGCAGATCCGGACTGTCGAGAATTGCCTTGATCGTCGGCACGATCGTGATGTGATTGCAGAACACCGAAAAATTGGCGATGCCGTCATGTTCTGCTTCCAGAACCGTCAGTGCGGTAGACGGCATGGTCGTCTCGAAGCCGAGGCCGAAGAACACCACGTCGCGATGCGGATTGGCGCGTGCCAAGGCCAGCGCATCCGATGGTGAATACACCATGCGGATATCGGCACCCTCGGCTTTCGCCTGCAACAGGCTGCCGTGCGAACCAGGCACCCTCATCGCATCCCCGAACGTCGTGAGGATTACGCGCGGCTGCGCGGCGATGGCGATGCAGTCGTCGATGCGCCCCATTGGCAGCACGCAGACCGGGCAGCCCGGCCCATGCACCAATTCAAGCTGCTCGGGCAGCATGGTCTCGATGCCGTAGCGGAATATCGAATGGGTATGGCCGCCGCAGACCTCCATGATCTGGATCGGCCGCTGACGCCCTGCGCCGAGCCGCTCCGCCAAGACCTCGATCTGCCGCACCAGCGCCGTGGCCTTTTCGCCGTCGCGGAATTCGTCGACGTATTTCATCCGGCGGCCGATCCGCGCTGGTCAGCCAGCAACGTGTGAACCAGGTCCCACAGGATGTGATAGGCGACGACGTGGCACTCCTGGATGCGATGGATGGACAGTGTCGGTACCACCAGGCAATGATCGACCGTGCCGGCGCTCAGCATCCGCCCGCCGTCGCCGCCGCACAATCCGACCGTGACGATCTGCATTTCCTTGGCCCTGGCGAACGCCGACAACAGATTGGCCGAGTTGCCGCTGGTGGAGATGCCGATCAATCCATCGCCCGCGCGTCCCTGGGCCATGATCTGGCGCAGAAAAACGTGCTCGAAACCGAGGTCGTTGCCGAGGGCCGATAGTGTTGCCGCATCGGCGGCCAGGTTGATGGCGGCAAGCGCCGGCCGACCGGCTGTGACGGGATGCAGGAATTCCACCGCGACATGCGCCGCATCGCAGCTTGACCCGCCATTGCCCATGGTGAACAGCCGGCCACCGCCGTTGTAGACCCTGGCGAGGGCCCGGGCAGCGGCGACCAGCGTCGGCGCCTGGTCGCTGAAGAAGCGCGCATTTGCCTCGCGCGATTCGCGGGCCTTGTCCTCGATAGCGCGCAGCAATACTGCTTCGAGCCGCGTTGGATCCTGGCGCCTGCCGCTCAGGAATGGATACAGGCCGTCCAGCCTGTCGGCGTTCGACATCACTGGACCTCAGCGCCCGGGCGCATGGCGTCGAGTTCCGCCTGTGCTTCGCCAAGCTCGGTCAGAATGCGCAGGGTTTCGGCAGCTTCCGCCTCGTCGATCCGGCTCATCGCGAACCCGACATGCAGCAGGACCCAGTCGCCGATGCAGGATTCCGGGGGGTGTTCGTCATCGACGATGCAGATGATGTTGACCTGCCGGCGCACGCCACCGACCTCGGCCGTTGCGAGCATCCGCTCCGGATCGTCGATCCGCACGATCTGGGCCGGAATCCCGAGGCACATCGGCGCGGCTCCTTATGGCGATACGTCCGGCGCGGCAATCAAGCCGAAAGGCGGCAGCGGCAGCTTGCCCCAAAGCGCGGGCGCCGTCATTCAGCGGGCCCGTTCGTGGAATGGACCCCTCGGGCCGGCAACCCTGCATACAATCAGGTAAACAGGTTATGAAAGCCACGGTCGCCCTGTCCGCTGCGGCAGCCGCGTGCCCCGGCCGCTGGGTCGGCTCGCGGGTGGACGCCTATTCGGGCAGATCGAGGATGGATTGATACGGCAGGAAGCATTGGCGGTAATCGAACTGAGCCACGAATTGCCGGGCGGCCGTGCCGATTCGCGTGAGCTCGGCATCATCGTGCATCAACCCAGCCAGACGGGTGGCGAAGCGTTCAGGTTCGAACTCGACCAGGGCTGTTTCGCCATCGACAACGGAGAGGCCGCGGAAGGCGGGCGGCAAGCCTAGCACGGGCAGGCCGGCTGCCATTGCCTCGATCGTCTTCAGCGATGAACCCGTGCCGCCTGGCAGAGGGATCACTGCAGCCGACGCCAGCCGATACAGGTCAAGCAGCCGCGATTGACTGACCGGACCGAGCGACAGAAAATTGCCGGTGCGCTCCGGCGCAGCGCACGTGCCTGCCACCACGATACCGATATCGGCGCCCTCGGGGCTGGCAGCGAGCCGGGCGGCGATGTTGCGCAGGTAGCTGACGGCATAGATGTTCGGCGGATGGCTGCTGCCAACGAACAGCGCTATTTTCTGATAGGGAAAATCGGGTGGCGCATCGACAGCAGCAAGCCGGGACAACGGCTCGCGCAAGGCAGGGGTGAACCACTGCGTGTCCACCGGATTCGGCGCGAGTTGTGCCTGGATACCGCGTTGGGCCAAACGCGCCCTGTCGTCTGATGACACCGCCACCACGGTATCGGCTGCCAGCAGCGCTCGCATTTCCCATTGGCCGATGAGCTGCCGCAGTTTCGGCGAGCTGGCTGGCTGATCGGACAGGATATCGTGACAGGTGATAACGATTTTGCTCTGGAGGCGGCGCGCTTGCGGAACGATGGCTGATGCCCAGAACGGGTATTCCAGCAGGACCACATCCGCCCCCGCGAGAGCCTTGCGCAGTCGCCGGCGCAGAGCGGGATCAAATCGCGCCCGCAAGAACTCCCATACGAGCCAGTCTGAGTTGCGTCCGGCCGATCCGTAGCGAAGCCGCATCGCGAGACACAATAACAGCCGGGCGGCCCTGATTGGAATGGCTGGCCGGCCGAAGCTGGCGAAACTGCTATTGCCGCGACGGTGCGGCGCTGCCTCGCCGCCCATCGTGACCTGCAGCTCGATCGGTCGGGATTGCAGAAACTCCAGCAGCAGCCTGCATCGTTGCCCGGCCCCGCCGCGCGGGTCGGCGAGGTCTGACCATGGATAGATCATGGCCACGCGACGCTCGGGAGCCGGATTATCGGACTGCAGGATACGGCGCGCCAGTGCCTCGGGGTTGTGCAGATCGGTCCATGCGGCGCGGCGTTCCATTGCGCGAGCCGCCAGGTCCCCACGCCTGTCGCGCGCGGCCATGATCGCCCGGCCGAGCGCGACCGGGTCGCGATCCACACATAGCAGGCCGGCACCGTGACGAGCGAGCTGATCCGCCATCCAGGTATCTTCGGTGACAACAACTGGTTTGCCGGCCGACAGTGCTTCCATGAACACGCCGGACGTGCGACTGGCGTAGATGCTGTGCCAATAGGGCAGCAGCACGATATCAGCTTGCGACAGCAGGTCGTAATAGGCTGTCGTTGCGAGCGCGCTGAACAGCAGGTGGCAACCGGGCAGGTTCGCGGCGCGGAATGCGGTGACGGCGGCAGCGACTTCGGGCGTGGCATCATTGCATTGCAGGGTGAACCGGCAGTCCTGCAACTGATCCTTGTCGTGCAGCCAACGGATCGCTGCGAATATTTCTAGGATACCCTTCTCGTCGCGCGCATTGCCGAGACTGACGAAATGGCAACGGTGGTCCTGTGATGCGGCGTGGGGCTCGGCGGATGGCGGGACGTGAGGGATCGGCAGCACCTCGACGGGCAGCCGGGTGAGCGTCCGAAGGTCGGCGGCCAGCCGGTCGCTGTCGCTGGCCAGTCTGATGGAGCGCCAACCTGCCAGCAGTTCAAGCAGCCGAAAGCCGAAGCGCGCAAGGCGCCCGTCATAGAAGCCCGCCTGGTAGCGAAACAGGTAGATAAAGCTGTACGATCGGCGGCCGGGCATCAACAGGGGCAGCACAGCCAATGCGAAGAACTGGCGGTTGATGAATGAATGGACGAAGCAGACAACCTGCGGACCAAGCTGTTGGCGACGCACTGCGCGCAGCAGGTCCGACAGGAAGCGGAGATTGGCCTTTGCGGTTGACCAGGGTCCTGCCCGACCGGAACCGGTCCAAATGTCGTCGCGGAATGTCGGCTGCGCACCCAGGACATCTGCAATTTCGTGCTGTACCGCCCGATGGGCCAGCAGGATCGGTTGCGCACCGACCGCTCGCAAACCTTTGACAACAGCCGCGTCGTATTCCAGGTAATGACCCAGCGTATCCTTCAGATTCGGATCGACGACAATGACATCGACTTGGCGGAGACGCTTTGCGATGGGTTCAAGCGAATCACTGGTGGGCAGCGTGGACCGCTCCGTCGGTCCTCTCATGCCTCCACGCGAGAAGAATGCGTCGGGCCCAGGCGTGCGTCAGACGGCGGCGAGGCAACTATCACGTGGGCGATGACTTCGAACGTGTAGCCACAAGGCTCCAATGCCGCTCGGACCTTCGTTTCCGTGGTGCCCGGGCCGAATGGGTCTGGGTGAATATCGATCGAGAACCAGGGCCGTTGATTTGCAATCAGGTCAGAGGCGCCAGCAAGGACGTTTGCCTCGAACCCTTCGACATCGACCTTGACTACAATAGGTGACGGCAACGCACGGCCACGGCAAAACGCGTCTAATGTCGTCGCCGGAACTTCACGTTCCACCGACCGATCCCGGTCGATCTGGGGCGAAACGATCGCCGAAACTTCTGGCAGAAAGGGTGTGACGCCGGTCTCATCGTGGCCATATTCGGCAAACTGGACGACCCCAACCTTGTCGCTCACGGCTTGAGCGACGATTTCCACCCCCAGCAGATCGTTACGAGTTAGTGTTCCCTCAAGTAATCTACGCGCGTTCTGCGCCGGCTCGAATGCTACCAACACCGCCTTGCCACCAAACCTGGCGGCCATCGGTATCATTGTAGCGCCGGTAGAGGCGCCGACATCCAGAAACGTGCCGCCGTCACGCATGCGAGCCAACATCCACGCCAAATGCGCCGCCTCGACAGAAACACGGATCCCGCCCGAAGATCCATGGACGCAATGGATGACGGTCCGAAGGGTTTCTTGGGGCAACCAAACGTCAACGCCGTTCAACTCCACCCCAAAGAAGGCCGATGGGTCTGCTTTCAATATTGTGGCTCTTGTAGCAAGTGTTCCGGCACGGCCCACTTCGTCCAGCAGGCGCTTAATTTCCGGGTCGGCTGGTAGTCGCCACGATCTGAGCCAACTGTTCATCGATCGCTCCTCTGCCCCACTCTACGTCGCATCCTTGGCAGCCAGAATCAATTGTGTGCTGAGCGCTTGCGTTATATCGAAAATGGCCCTCGGACGCCTCTTCACTCCTCAATGGCGACACGCGTTTGCCAATACTCCAGCACGTCAGTCAGTGTGGTCTCCCATGGGATCAAAGATTTCCAGCCGAGCAGGTTCCTGGCGCGGCGCGCGTCGCCGGCGGCAATCGCGATGTCGGCAGCGCGCAGCCGCGCCTCCTCCGTTTCGACCTGCGCCTGCACGCCTGACAGCCGCAGCATGTCCGTGAGCACATCGCCGACGCGGCGTGGAGTTCCTGAAGCGATATTGAGGATCAGGCCCGGTGCCAAATCTGGAAGGCAGCGCAGGCACATGACATAAGCAGCGCACACGTCTCGGACGTCAAGGAAGTCTCTTTGCGGATCGAGTGCTCCGACCCGCAATGACGGCGTTTGCAGACCGCGCGCGATGCGCGCAATCTGGCGCGCGAACGATGGGATGACAAAAGCTGCCGTTTGACCCGGGCCGGTATGATTGAACAAGCGAAGTCGAACAGCCCGCAAATCCTCGTGAGACATCGCTCCCAATGCAAGGTCAGTGGCAGCCTTTGTCGCCGCATAGGTGTTACGAGGGGCAAGCAGCGCCGTCTCATCCAATGGATTGCCGGATCTGAAGCTATCTCCGTAGATATCGGACGAGGACGCATACACCAACACGCAAGCCGGAGCGAAAAATCGAATTGCCCGGGCGATTGCAAGGCTACCCTGGAGGTTGATCTGCCAGGCCAGATCAGGCTGTTCGCGTGCAGCGGGAACAGCGGTGACCGCTGCCAGATGAATGCAGACATCCGGAGCAACGCCCTGAACGAGCGCGTCCACTGCAAGGTGATTGGTGACATCCAGTGGCCGGACACCGTCCCTGGCGTGAAGGGCAGTTGCGATCACTTCCGAATTAGGAAAGGCTGCACGCAGCGCTCGTACCAGATGAGTGCCGACGAACCCGCCGGCGCCAGTGACGAGAATTCGGCGCAGCACCATCTAACCCAGGCGCGACCGATGCCGCGCTAGATCCGCTTCGACCATCTCGGCGAGCATTTCCTGGAGCGTTATGGTGGGTTCCCAGCCAAGCTTCTCGCGGGCCTTGCCGGCATCGCCCTGCAGGTGATCCACTTCGGCTGGACGCAGCAGATCCGGATCTTGGACGACATAGTCCTCGTGGTTCAATCCGGCATATTCGAAGGCGAATTGTACCATCCCGCGCACTGTCGTGGACCGGCCGGTAGCGATGACGTAGTCATCCGGAATAGGCTGTTGCAACATCAGCCACATTGCACGGACATAATCCCTTGAATGCCCCCAATCGCGCCGTGCGTCCAGGTTCCCCATTGGCAATTTGTCCACCAGGCCAAGCTTGATACGGGCCACAGCGTCAGTGACCTTTCGGGTGACGAATTCAATGCCGCGCAACGGGCTCTCGTGGTTGAACAGAATGCCCGATGACGTGAACAAGCCGAAACTCTCGCGGTAGTTGATGGTCATCCAATGGGCGTATAATTTCGCGACCGCGTAGGGCGACCTGGGGTGAAATGGTGTCAGTTCGTTCTGGCTCGGTCCTTGCGTCTTGCCAAACATCTCGGAAGACGAAGCCTGGTAGAATCGGGCGCTTGGATGACCGATGCGCACCGCCTCCAACATGTTGGCAGCACCAAGCCCGGTCACTGACCCCGTGAGTAGGGGCTGTCGCCACGATGCGGCAACGAAGCTCTGCGCGCCAAGATTGTACACTTCATCCGGGTGATGGTCCTGCATTGTCCGGATGAGGCTGGAAAGATCGATGAGGTTGGCCTCCACGAGGCGAACGTCGGAGAGTATTCCCAGCCAGCGAAGCCGCTCGGCAACAATGTCCGATGAGGCGGACCGACGCATCAATCCGATCACCTCGTAGCCCTGCTGCAGCAGCCACTGAGCAAGATAGGCGCCATCCTGACCAGTTATTCCGGTAATCAGAGCCCTTGGCATTAAAACACCATACAGACCTTGCCCGCTTGCGTCCAGATCTGCCAGGCGAAGGCTGTCTGTTGACCACTATCAAACGATGTGGCAGGCAGCACTTTTCGAAGGCGACGCGGCGCCTGTGAGGAAGCATGCATGATGGCGGCACAGAAATTGCTTCACTGATCGCGTCGGCTAATTGGCGTCATGGCTAGAAAATTGTACCTGGCATCGCGTGCCCAACTCGTTCGTTCCTGGCGTTGCATGCTTGAAGGGATGACTGTCTTGTGCGGGATTGAGGCTCGGAAGCTACAGAATTCGCGACGAAGATCTACAGCGCTTCATTGGGAAGGCAGTGAGATGTGAGAGTCCGATGGCGTATATGGCGGAGCGCGACGGGGACAGGCTTATCGAACACCCGCTCGTTTGATATGTGCCCCAGCAGTTCGCAGGCAATCCTGATATGTTAGTTATCATCGATCCATCGCTGCAATCCTATAACGGTCACTTCCTCACATATGACAAGGTGCTGGCAGATGAGGCCGGGCGCCAGGGCGAACGCTGCGTCGTGTTTGCAGCGCGAAGTGTGCAGCAAAGCATTATCGGCGGGTTACGGATCGTACCATGCTTTCGCCATGGCCTGGAGGCCGCGCTGGATGACAAGGTCCTCGCCACGGCTTTCCTCGGCGATCTGATAGCGGGAATTAATTCCGTGGAGTTGGAGCCACGTTCTGTCGTGTTCCTGCACACGACAACTCACCGCCAGATCGAGCCTGCGGTACAAGTCCTGACACATAACAGGCTGCGGGACTCCATTCTGGTTATCCTCCTGCGATATTCCCCGGCGCCTAATCCGTACTGGCCGAATGCTGATACGGTACGGCAGTACCGATACGCGCTCGGTTCCATACAGCGCCTGGGGATGGCCCATCGCGTGCGCCTTGTTACGGACAGTGAATTGCTGGCTGAAGAATACCAGGCTGTCACCGATCTTCCCATAGGATTGATGCCGATACCCCATACAGGCGACAAGTTGAGCGCCCAAGACAGCGGCGCCGCCCCACGGCTGGTTTACCTGGGCAATGCGCGGTCAACCAAGGGATTCCAATATCTGCCTTTTATGGTGTCGCAGATTTGCCCAGCCCTTGCCGCGGGTGACTGGGCAGCCGAGTTTCAGGCCAATGTGATGTTCCGGCGCGACACGGAAAGCGTGGCGGCGCTGTGCGCATTGCGCCAGGAGCCTGTGACGCTGCTGGAAGATGAACTTTCCATGGACGAATATGAGGAGTTGTTGGACCGGGCAAGTCTTGTTCTACTGCCTTATCAAAAACTCTATTATCACTCGCAGACCTCGGGGGTGTTTGCAGAGGCAATTGGTCGCGGTATTCCGGTGGTGGTGCCAAGGGGAACCTGGATGGCACGCCAGATTGGCGGATCGGGCGCAGGAATGTTGTTTTTACCGGGCGACCGCGTTGATTTCGCCGAAACGGTCAAGCAAGCGATGTCGTCCATCACGGGGCTGAGCGTCCGCGCGCGGGCGTTGCAACCTTCCTGGATCGCGAAGCATAATCCGGCTGCCTTCGTGGACCGGCTGCTCGATCGGAACATCGAACCGTGACTGTTCGCACCATTGCATTCTTTGGCAAGCTGATCGACAGCGGCACTCCGCGGGGCGCGCTGCGTCTGTTCCGGGCACTTGCCGCGGAGCTGGCGAGCCGTGACGATCTTGACCTGATTTGTCTTGGTGAGCCGGCGTTCGATCCTTCCGATCCGGTGGGCTGCGTCTATCATTGCTGGGACGGCCGGGGCTTCCTCACTGTCTTGTTGGGCGGGGAACTTCCGAAGGCGACAGAGGCAAACCTCGGTCCCGTCGGAACCGAGTCTGCCAGCGAACAGCCGATGCTCGAATGGGTGCACCGAGCCGAGGATCTTATGGCCGCCTATCGTCGGAAGGTGCCGCTGTCGGTCCGTTATCGGCTCCGCGGGATCACCCGGCTCGTCCGAATTCTTCTCTGGAAGTACGCCCAAAAACGCGGGCTGACACGGCAATCGGCGACGGGGAAAAGTCCGCAGGAGGCGCTCGTCAGCACCGCGTCACGCCAGCGCAAGTCATTCACCAATGCGGACATAGTCGGACGGGTGATTTCACTTGATCGGATTGACGTTCTGCTCAATTTCTGGTGGTTCCATAGCCCGCACGGCAATCCTCTTGCCGGCCATTATCGTCCTCCTGGGTTGCGTATCTTTTCGTGGTTTCTCGATGCCATTCCGCTGCGGGTTGCCCATTGGCAACCTGGCATGATACCGGTCCCGGAGTTTCGATCCGGTGTACAGATGCACCTTGAAAGTGCTGATGAAATTGTCGCCATCTCGCATTCTGCAGCCAAGGATGTCATCACCTTCTTCCCTCACATTCGCAAGCCGGTTCACGTGGTTCCTTGCGGCATCTTCGAAAGCGATTTTGATCTACCCGAGGGGGCCGAGTACGTGTTCCGAAGCCTGACCCTGGACTTGAATATTCCGCTGTTCACAATCATCGGGTTCCAGGAGCCATCGAAGAATGTGCCAAATGCCCTGCGCGCTCTGATCAAGGTCGCTGTCACCACGGGAACCGAGATCCAGATTTTTATTATTGGCTTTGGTGAACACGTAAATCTTCAGGACGTACTGGGCCCAATCGTATCGTCTCTCGGGGGACTGGTGCGTATTGTTTTCGGCGGTTTGGTTTCTGAGCCGGTAAAACGGGCCGTTTTGTCGAAATCGACAGCTCTGGTTTACCCATCAAAATGGGAAGGTTTTGGCATACCTCCGTTGGAGGCAATGGCGGCCGGAGCACAAATCGTGGTCAGCGATATACCACCGTTGCGAGAAGTTTGCATTGATCTCGCCGAGTATTGCGACCCTTACGATATAGAATCGATATCAGCTGCGGTATTGCGAACCATGACAAAGTCACCGAGCGAGTTGATCCGATATATCGAGCGAGCTCGTGAACATGCCCAGCGCTACACCTGGGAGGCTGCGGCTGAATGCCTGCATGCTGCGATGACTGCCCCAAGTTTGGTTCTGGAAGCGCCGAGCCTTTGAAGTTATATGGTCGCGGCGTCGTGCCGTGACCCGTCGTACGTTCGGTTAGCGGTCGCTATCCCGTCAGTATGGCCGAACCCACGGTATCCATCACCACCGGTGTCACCGCGGTTCCGTTCATCCGCTCCAGGCCCGCGCAGTGGCCGGGCGAATTTGGCGTTGCCAATGACGGCTACGAGTGATGGGAGGTGACACGGTCAGCATGCAGGCGAAGTAGCGGCTTTGCGTCCATTTCGGCCGCTCAGCGGACCGTCGCTGTTCATCCGGAGCGTCGTCCGATCCGGACCCAACTCTTTATATTAGCGACCGATTGGCGGTCTCTTACTCAGCAGTCTTCGCCTCTTCATGGATGTTCCGATTGTGTTCTCGGGCTGACCGTCAAGGTTGTCCGCATCTTCTCCGGCACCCGGTTTGCCGCACGGTGCCATCATGTTATGAGACCGCTCCACTCGGTGGGGCGATGCACGGAATGATTCGTCATAAAATTAGGGATATTGTTCGGGGATTGTTGGGAACTTATGTCATCGAACACCGCCTAGTCGAGATTCGCGATGCGATTCACGCTGCGGATCGGACGCGACAAACAGAACCGGAGCTGCAGCGACTGCAGGATCTCGGCCAAAAACTTGACCGCCAGCTAGAAATTGCCCGACAGCAAGACCAGCGCTGGGAGAGCGTTGCGGAAGAGGTAATGGCTCGTGCCGCGCGGCTTGAGTCGATCGTGGAACCGGCTTCCGCGATCCTTGCTTTGCCGAAATGGTGGCAGCGAGACTACACCGAACCGACGGTCGCGATGGTAATTCGCGATCATTGCCGACCGGGCGACGTCGCGTTCGACGTTGGCGCCAACGCCGGCGCGCTGACCGTCCTGATGTCACGCCTAGTCGGTCCGCGTGGAACAGTCTGCGCATTCGAGGCCAGCCCGCGGATCGTGGACAAGACACAGTATAATCTCGTCAAGGCAGGCTGTCAGAACACAACGCTGTTTCACCGGGCAGTGTGGCGAAAGAGCGGGGCGCTGGTAAATATCGCGCCCGGCGATCATCTAAACGACCACATCCAAGAGGGCAGCACCGGGGTTCAGGTGCAAACCATCGCGCTTGATGATTTTGCCGCGGCGTTGGACCTGACGCCAGGGTTTATCAAGATGGATATCGAGGGCGCGGAATATGACGCCCTGCTCGGAATGCCGCGCCTCCTCCGCGAGGCGCGGCCCTTCATTGTCCTTGAGCAGTCGGAGAAAAGGCAGCTCTGTCATGAGTTGCTGGCGTCCGAAAATTATTGCGCGGTCGATCTTGCGACCTATACTCGTGTACGCGATGAGAATGACTATGTCGATCGCCTATCGAACGTCCTGTTCGTGCCAAGGGAAAAGACTGCCGGCAGCCCATATTTCGCTGACGCAGCACCGCTCTGTGTGGCCGATTTGAGGGCGGAGGCGTTTCACGTCGACACAACCGGCAACGTCACGCTGTTGCGGCCCCTCAAACTCCCACCGGGGCGCTATCTGCTGCGCGCGGACTTCACGGCGGACGGCCGGGACAATGCCGCAGTGGCCGGAGTGGAAGCCGATGGCGAGACGATCATTCGTTATGAAACATTTTCTTGGTTCCTCGCTCACTCCTATTCAGACTGGCCGATCCAACTCGACCGGCTGGCAGAAATACAGCCGTTCGTGCGGTTCCTCCGCGGAGCGGATCCGACCTTAAGCTGGCGCGGTGTCAAGGTGTTCCAACTCCCCGCGTTCGATACCTGGAAGCCTCCTATCATCGCATGAGCCAAACTCACGTCAGTCGAGCCGTTGTAAATTCGCGATATAGTGGAAATGCCGATCGTGCAGGCAGATTGCCCGATCCGCGCAGCAATGCGCCGGCATCCGAGGTGATCGTCCCGCCATCGAACGCCGCCACATCCCGGCGTCCCTCCACGCGTGCAAATTCGAACAATTACCCTGTCGGCATCGGGGAACTCCTCTGCTTCGCCAAAAGGCTTTGTCGCAGAAGAACTTTCGCCGATTCAGAGACCCGACGCACCCACATAGTGTGAGAAATGCGGGCTAGAGCAGTTGCGGGAAGCTGCAACCGTAACTGGCTCGCCCTCGCAGATGGGCATAGAATCTAGCGCATGACCCATACTCCCGAGGCTCACTGACCCTCATATCACTGAAGTAGCGATGGCTTAAGGAGTAGTGGAGGTATAATTCCTTCACCCCGTCAGTATCGTCGAACCCACAGTATCCATACGCACCGGTATTACCGCGGTCCCATTCATCCGCTCCAGAAACACCGCCTGCCGTTCCGGCGGCACCAGCATCAGCAGAAAGCCGCCGCTGCCGGCCCCGCACAACTTACCCCCGCTGGCGCCGGCGTCCCGCGCATCTGCATACAGTGCATCGATCTGCGGGTTACTCACCTTGGACGACGTAATTGCTCACCTGGGTAGCAGGACGACGATGCGATGCGCGGTGGCGTATCGGGTTTGGGGCTGAACATGATGGTTGACGCGGTCACGGGCGACTCGATTCAAGCTCTGTGTGACGCAGGGCATCGACCTCAGCACGCTGAGCCACGCGGAGAAGGATGACCTCATCCTGTCGCTGGTCGGGCAGTTGGAAGCGGCGCTGGCGCGCATCGGTGAACTTGAGAAGCGGCTGGCCAGGTTCGAGCGTCCCGCCAAGACGCCGGACAATTCCTCCCTGCCGCCGTCGAAAGGGCAAAAGCCCGATCGTCCCATGGGCGACAAGCCGCCGCGCAAGAGCCGCCCCGGGTTCGGACGGACGCTGCACCCGAACCCGGATCGTGTGTTCGACGCCATGCTGACCGCCTGTCCGAAGTGCCAGGCGGCATTTCCGCAGACGCACCGCAAACCCCGCAGCAGGTCTACGAACGCATCGAACTGCCGCCGATCAAGCCGGACGTGACGCAGGTGCGCCTGTTCGGCGGTCGCTGCGCCTGCTGCGGCGAGCGCGTGATCGCGGCCGCGCCGGCCGGGCTGGAACCCGGTTCGCCGTTCGGTCAGTCGATCGCCGCCTTGGTGGTCTACCTGCACTACGCGCACGCCATCGGCATGGAACGGCTGGCCACGCTGATGGACGAGATCTTCTCGCTCACCCTCAGCGAGGGTGCGATCAGCAACATGCTGGCCCGCGCGCGTGAACCGCTGCTGGTGGCAGCGGCAACGATCCGCGCGACGGTGCTCGCCAGTCCGGTGGTGTGTTCCGACGAGACCTCCGCGCGGGTGAGCGGCAAGAACTGGTGGGAATGGGTGTTCATCGGCACGCTGGCCGTGCTGCACGTGATCCGCCCCAGCCGCGGCAAGGCCGTGGTTCAGGCCCTGTTCGGCGAGATCAGGCCGATGGTCTGGGTGTCCGACATGCTGGGCAGCCAACGCGGCCACGCCGTCGAATGGCAGGTGTGCCTGGCGCATCTGCTGCGCGATGCGACATACGCCATCGAATGCGGCGACACCGCCTTCAGCGCCGCGTTCAAGCGACTGCTGCTGCGCGCGATCGCCATCGGGCGACGACGCGACGACGCTGAAGGACAGCACGCTGAAGCACTATCTTGCCGATCTGGATCGCCGGCTCGACCGCATCATGGCAGCCGTTCCGATCGGCGAGCCGGGACGCAAGCTGCGCAAGCGCATCGCCGCCAACCGGGCGCACCTGTTCGTGTTCATCACCAATCGCGATGTGCCGTATACCAACAACGTCTCCGAGCGGCATCTCCGCCCCAGCGTGATCTTCCGCAAGGTGACCAACGGCTTCCGCTGCGAGTGGGGCGCCGAAACCTATGCCGCCTTCCGCTCCCTCGTCAGCACCGCAAAGGCCAACCGCGCTTCAGTGCTCGACGTCCTCCGCTTCGTGCTGGCCGCAAAAACTCCCGAGACGCCACCGGCTAGACCAGGGTGAGCAATTACTGGACGACAGCCGCTTCTTGGTCTCCCATCCCTCGTGCAGCATCGCACCGAACGCACTCAGAAGACGCTCCGGATCGTCGCCTTCCAGCACGTCCACCGCCTGATCGACCAGCGCCAGCAGATGCGACAACGCACCATCAGCGGCATGGCTCACCGTGCGCTGCATCTGCTCCTCCAGCGCCTCCGACGCGAACCGCGTCACGCCGGTATAGACCAGGAACAGCGAGCCGGTCAGCGCGGACTGGCACGGCGCCGTCATCTGCACCGGTTCGCGAAGCCGGATGCGCGAAACGAATCATACTCGCTGCACCGGGGAAATCTGTATCCAGCGCGCGGCGCGCGCCGTCTGCCAGCGGAATTGTTGGCTGCCATCCGGTCTTTGCCAGGAAGGAGCCCGTATCGGGGCAATTGTAGCCGGCGCCTTGAAAGCTGTCGGGCGGATGCACGATCCGCGCATCCCCATTCAAGGGTCCGCATGATGGACTCGGCGCAGGCACGGATGGTCATCGGCGTGCGGCGACGATTCGTCCGTTGCGTTGTGCTCCGAAAGGACTAGGGCCTGTCATCAATTAAGCCAAACGACGCTGGCGACGAGCTGGACGGCGGCGAGGAAGTTCCGCGCGGTCTTCTCGTATCGGGTGGCGATCGCACGAAACTGCTTGATCTTGGCGAAGAAGTTCTCGATCAGATGGCGCGCCGCCATAAAGCTCTCGGTCATAGTCGCGCGGCGAGGACCGGTTGGTTCGCGGCGGGATCACCGCGGTCTTGCCCGCGGCCGCCAGCGGCTCAAGGACGCGCGCGTCGGCGTCGAACGCTTTGTCGGCGATCAGCGTATCGGCCTCCATCGTGGGCAGCAGGTGGTCCGCCCCGACCAGGTCGTGTGCCTCGCCGCCGGTCAGGAAGAAGCCGATCGGGTTGCCCAGCGCGTCGACCAGGGCGTGGATCTTGGTGCTCAGTCCGCCGCGCGAGCGCCCGATCGCTTGGTCCTCGCCGGCTTTTTTTGGGCGCCGGCGCTATGCTGGTGGGCGCGCACAATGGTGCTGTCGATCATCGCATATTCGTTGTCGGCGTCTGCGGCGAGATGCTGAAACACCCGCTCCCACACACCGCTTTTGGCCCAACGGCTGAACCGCAGGTGGACCTTTGTCCCGTCGCCGAACCGCTCCGGCAGATCGCGCCACGGCATCCCGGTACGATAACGATACAGCACCGCCTCGACGAACAGCCGATTGTCCGCCGCGGTCACCCCGACCGAGCCTTCGCGTCCCGGCAACAGGTCCTTGATCCGCTCCCACTGATCGTCACGCAGTCCGAACCGCCGCATCACGGTCAGCCTCCCACAAGCTGACCGCCTATGAATTGAAGAAACCGCCGCGCCGGAATCGGTTACGTATCACCCGGCGCCGATTGACGGCTGAGTGTGGCAATCGGGACTTACCGGCCCAATACGGTGTGCGGGTGGCGCCCACCGACCGAAATCGGCTAATTGATGACAGGCCCTAGGATGTCTTGGAATATCCTTGCCTACATGAAGGATGAGGACGCTTGAGCCGTGTTGCTTGGTTGCGGTGTTCTGGCCAACTGTTCTCTTGGCCCGCCAAGACTTGGTACGCCCAGTTGGTGACTTTCAAGAACAAGCTGTATCGGAGCAGTCAGTGAGTCCGAAGCTTCAAGGCATCCAGGCACTGCGGGGATTGGCTATGACCATGGTTATCGTGGAGCATCTTAGTATATCCGCCTGGGTCTTCGGTCTTCTCCCGATACGACTAACCATGCCGTTTTACACGGGCGTCGATCTGTTCTTCGTAATCAGCGGCTATGTCGTAACACTCTCGTTGTTCCGGGATAAACGGGTCGATCCCCTGAATTTTCTAGCGCGGAGAGCCTTTCGGCTTTGGCCCGCAATGCTGGTGTTTGTTGCTTTTTCAGCCATTGTATACTGGTTCATTCGCTTGTTGCCGCAATCAGCTTGGGGGGATGCAACATTCCTAGGATGGAGGAGGTTTTCGCTCGATGCTGTTGGAACGCTAACTGGCACCCTCATCAACATGGATGCGACACACCCATTGTATTATTTCGCAGCAATGTGGAGCTTATCGGTTGAATTCCAATTCTATTTGGCCTACGCGGCAGTGACTACGATTATTGTCAGTCTGTACATGTCTGCGAAATACACCGCAGAAATGGTTGTGTCCACTGCTTTGGCAATTTGCCTTGCGTACCGGTTTCAAGGACTACTGCCCACCGATGTGGGCGTTGTGCGATTGGCAGTCATGAATTACCTTGTCATTTGGCGCTTCGATTTCCTGCTGGCTGGCTGCTGCTTGGCATTCGCCACATTGCGCAATTTCCCTTTGCCCCGAATCCATCCGATCGTCGCGGCAGGTGTGTTTGCGGCATGCCTTGCGTTGACGTCTGTCTGTGGCGACTCGCTCAAACACGGATGGCTCATCAACTCGATCGATCTACCCGTCCTTCTGGTCGGATTCTCTCTTTTGGTGCTCGCCGGCAGCCAGTACGAATTGGTGGTTCCGCGGCGGTTGCTTTGGCTGGGCGATCGAAGTTACTCTGCATACCTTCTACATTTTCCGGTGATGGCATTTTGTTGGGGTTTGGCCACCGGAATGCATCCATTCGTCTTTTATGCGCATCCGTTATTGTGGTTTACTATTCAGGCGGTGTTCTGCATTCCAATAACTTTGGCCTTGGCCGATTTGATGTTCAGGCTGATTGAGCAACCGTTCATTCAGTTGGGACGGTACATGTTTCCCGGTCGCCGAACGATTGAAGTGGACCCTGAATTTGCGACCAAGGGCACAGTTGGAGGTCAACCGTTTCGTTGACGGGCGGAGCGGATCATGACGGAGAGAGCGAGACAAAAGATTAGCGGTTCCGCGCTATTTGGGGTGGGTAGAAACGTTCTCACGCGGGCAGTCGCAGATCGAGTTTGCCGGCCAGCAGATAGATGATGGCCTTGAGATTGCGGGTTGAGCGATAGCCTCGTGCCTTAGCTTTGGCGGCCTGCACCAGGCTATTGATGCCCTCGATCAGGCCGTTGGCGATCTTGCTGTCGAACCATCGCAGGATACCGTCCCAGTGGCGCTTGAAGTGCGCGCGGCATCGATGACCGGTTCGATCCGGCTATGGGTGGCCCAGAAGTACCATTTCTTCAAATGGCTCGCCCCCGCCTGCACAGATGGCTGATCATAGAGTTCCTGAAAGGCAAAGAGCCTGTGAATCTTTATTATTCCCGATTCACAACGGCCTTGGATTGGGATTCACTGTGACATCGATGCGCAGCGGACCCATCAAGATGACCGAGCTTCTGAATGACCTGCCGGAGCAACATGCGGTTCAACCGGCCGCCCGGGGCGCGCCCCGGCTGGTGCGTGCCGAGCGGCAGCAGGTCGAATTGCGGGCGGTGTCGCTGGATGAACTAATCGACCCCGACCACCTGGCACGGCTGGTCTGGCAGATGGTGCAGCGCTTCGACCTGCGCCCTTAGGGTGCGCCGAGGAATAACTGCTTCAAGGCGGTTGTTGGTTAGGTGAGATGGTGTAATTCCATTCACCGTGGAATTCATCGTGTGAGATGTTGATCGCGTGCATCTCGCGGTCGGTCACCTTGAGGCCTTTCGGGTAGAGGTTGGCGTCGATCTCGCAGCAGACCTTGAGGCCGGTGTCGGTCGTCGTGGCGCCGATGAGTTGGACGATGACCTGATGACTGACCAGCGGTTTGCCACGCCAGTTCATGGTGATGAAGGTGAACAGGCGATGTTCGATCTTGTTCCATTTGCTGGTGCCAGGGGGCAGGTGCGTCACGGTTATCCTCAGGCCAGCCTCATTGGCGAAGCGCTGCAATTCGCGCTTCCATAGCCTTACCTGTGGCCCGTTGCTGCCGCCGCAGTCCGCGGTGATGGTGAGACACTTGGCGTTCGGGTCACGCGGTTGGCCGAGTTTCCACCACCAGCGCCGGATACTCTCAACGGCGAATGCTCCGGTATCGGCATCGATGCCGACACTGACCCAGCCATGATTGGCGGCAATGTCATAGACCCCGTATGGCGCGACCTTGCCGAGTTCCGGTATCTTGAAGTCGTGCACCCGGACCGGCTCCGGATCGCCCTTGCGGCGTAGCTCGCGACCATGGTTCTTGAAATCGCCAACAAGCTCCTTCTTCTTCGTATCGACCGAGATCGCCGGCTCGCCGGCCGCGATCGCGGCCTTCACCGTCGCATTGATGTGAGCGAACTGGGCATCACGATCGGGGTGATTGCCCCCCTCTCGCGTCTTGCGGTTGGCCTGACAACTGTAGTTCTGCTCCCGCAGCAGGTTTGCCACCACGCGTTGGCTCGCCTTGAAGCCGTGCGCGGCCAATGCCTTGACGAGGTGACGCAGACTGCGGCTCACCCAGCGCAGCGGTGAGCACGGATCGCCGCGGATGGCGTCCTCGATCAGCGTTTCAAGTGCCGCCGGCAAATCCGGCTGGCGCACCACGGCGCTCTTGCGTCCGCCGCCAGCACGGCGGACCCGGCTGCCGATCTCGTTGCGGCCCAATCGCAGTTCGCGAATGCCGCGATTGATGGTGCTCCGCGCCAGGCCAGTCGCCTTCGCAACTGCCGAGACGCCGCCATAGCCGTGCGCCAGGGCCTCATTCGCCGCCAACAGCCGTCGGCCGCGCTCGTCGAGAAATGTCTCGGCCTGCCGCCAGCGCAAACGAATGTCGTCAACGTCGATCACCCCGCCACGGTAGCTGCCCGCATCCGCGTCGCGGGTCGCAAATCTGCGATTCTATCGCTGCGTTCTTCGGACTATCTTGATTCGTTTGTTTCTCGGCGAATCCTTACTCGATCGTGTCGAGGCGCGTGAAGGCACCCCCGGCCATCCGCAGACCGACCCGGCGATCCTGGTGTCGCTCTGGCTCTACGCCACGTTGGACGGAGTAGGCAGCGCCCGCGAACTGGCCCGCTTGTGCGAACAGCACCACGCCTATCGCCTGTGCGGTGGCGTCGGGATCAATCACCACACGCTGTCGGACTTCCGCGTCGGTCATGCCGAGTGGCTGGACGCCGAACTGAGCCGCGGCTTGGCCAGCCTGATGGCGGCAGACGCGGTCAGTCTCGACAGCGTCGCGCATGATGGCATGCGCGTGCGTGCCGCCGCCGGCACCGGCTCATTTCGCCGCATGCCGCGGCTGGAGCAATTCCTGGACGCGGCCAAGGCGCGGGTGGCGGCCTTGAAGACCGAGCTGACCGGCAATCCGGAGCAGCGTAGCCGTCGTGAGGCCGCCGCCGAACGTGCCGCGCGCGAGTGGCTGGCCCGGGTCGAGGCGGCGATGGCGGCAATGCCGGGGGCGGCGGCGCGCAAGAAGCGCAACAAGGGCAAGCCCGATCAGGCGCGGGTTTCCACCACCGATGCCGAAGCGCGGGTGATGAAAATGCCCGATGGCGGCTTCCGGCCAGCCTACAATGTGCAGTTCGCCGCCGAGACCCAGCACGGGCTGGTGGCGGCGGTGACGGTGACCACCAGGATGCGCTCGACGATGTGCATGCCAAGCTGGCCCAGACCTATGGCCGGGCGCCAGCCAACTGGCTGGTCGATGGCGGCTATGTCTCGCAGAACGGCATCGAGGCGGTGGTGGCCCGCGGCAGCAACCTGCATGCCCCGCTAGGTGACGCACTGGCCACATGCGACAGCCCGCCGATCATCGCCTGGCGCGAGCGGATGCAGAGTGAGGCTGGCAAGACACTGTATCGACTGAGAGGACAGACCATCGAATGGGTCAACGCAGGGGCGCGCAACAGGGGCCTCTATGGCGTGTTGGTGCGCGGTAGGCAAAAGGCGCGGGCGGTCGCCCTGTGGTACGCTATGGCACACAATCTCGACCGCATCATCCGCAGCCCGGCGTTATGTCAGATCGCCTGGAAAGCCGCATGAGACGCAGCTGCCGCGGCATCATGGCTCCGACCGGGAACACCGGCAGACGCATGGCCCGATTGATCGACCGAGCCCGCGTCCAGCCTGCCCAACCAAACCGACCCGATCCCAGAACCGCGCCCCGAGCCACAGTCCGCCTGGCATACTCACCGCTCCCTACAGTTGATCGCCGCAGATCGGAAAAGTTCACAGGCTCAAGGCGGATCTGATACGCACGTGCAGTCTTGAGGTGGCGCGTGGGCAGACCTCCGAGCATCGCGCGCTGGCGATCGGACAGCGTTTGCGGGTTGCGCAGCCAGATATAACGTGTGCCGCGCAGCAGACATTGCGTTTTCTGTTCGGTGCGGCGCACCTGCTCGACCGCGTCATTGATGATCTTGACGGCATGGAACTTGTCAAAGGTGATGGCAGCATTCGGCAGGTTCTCGGCGATGCCCTTGATAAAGGCCGGGCTCATATCGATGCAGACCTCGCTGATCGCGTCAGGGCTACCACCATGCGCGGCGAGATCATCGGCGAAGGCGACTATGGTGTCGGCGTCCTTGCCCTCGGTTGCGAACACGACGCGGGCACGGTCGATGTCGACAAACAAAGTAACGTAGTCGTGGCCGCGCCGCGTGGCGGTCTCATCGATGGCCAGCCGTGTCACGCCCGATGCGTCGGTGCGCGCAAGCGCCCGGTCCACATAGTGGTGAACCACACGCCATAGCCTTGTGTCGTGCTCACCAACAATCCGAGCCACCGCTTTGACCGGCATGGCTGAGACCATGGTCATGACCAACGCCTCGAACAGCAACGTGAAGCCGCTGTCTGGCCGCGCCCACGGCACGTTGGCTGTCTTGATGCCGCACGTGTCGCAACGCACACGCGGTACGCGGGCATGCAAATACGCCTGGTGCTGAAAGAAGTTGAGGTGACGCCAGGGCATCCGCTCGGTGTCGTAGGCTGGGCAGTCCGCCGCACCACAGGTCGGACAGGCAAAGCGGCTGCCCGGGGCAAAGTCGATCTCGATGTCGAGCCGGTGCGCCTCGCGGTCGAAGTCGCTGCGGCTCACCGTCCAGGGTGGGGTCAGGCCCAACGCCAGTTGCAGCAAAGCTGTGTCACGCATGGTTGGTCCCCCACATTCGGCCCACCCTGGTTCGAGCCTGGCGCCATGCTCGCCGCCGTCAAGCACGCTGCGCGCCGCGCAAGCGCGGTGGCCTGCGGCCATCCTTGACCGCGACTGTGCGTGGCGCCTTGGGGTCCTCAGGCCGGGACGGAGAAACGGGTGCGCCAGGAAAGCTGGCGTGTTCCAGCGGGTGAAAGTCCTGCCCGGGTAAGGGGTAGCGCCCGCCCGGTAGTGAGTGTTGCACGTCAGTCGGCGACGGCTGGGGTGAAGCGTACACAACGAGTGCATGGGGTGCAGGATTGAGCCACGAAATCCGTGACGATGCAGAGGCCGAGACGTTCCGTTTCGTCGAAGGCAACATGTGCGGGTCCGCTGCGACGCGAGGGCCTGTCGCTCTGTCGGGGTCGGAGACTGTATCACGTGCGCAAGGAACACGTCGGAACCTGGGAGACCTCAGACCCGGCCGGGCGGCGTGAGCCGCAGCGGTCCGTATCGGGAAGGCGAGGAGCCGAAGCCGATGATGAACGGGGCTGAGGGGTCAGACCCGGCCATAGTAGCGATGAAGCCCGCGAACAGATCCTCCACCGGGGACGCGGAGCGGGCGGAGCGAAGGGCCGGGACCGAGGGAACTCCGGAACAGCAAAGCACACGCCGGACGCAGAGCCGGGAAAGTGTGACACAGGCGCTGGGCCGGATACGGCAGGCCGCAAGGTCAGGGAAAAGGGAGAAATTCACCGCGCTCTTCCACCACATCAGTCCGGAGATGCTCGTGACCGCGTATTACGCGCTCGCGCGCAAGGCGGCGGCGGGCGTGGACGGAATGACATGGGCTGAATACGGGCAGAACCTGGAGGCTCGCCTCCTTGACCTGCATGACCGTGTCCAGCGAGGGAGATATATGCCACAGCCGTCCCGCCGGACGTATATACCGAAGGCGGATGGCAGGCAGAGGCCGCTGGCGGTCGCAGCACTCGAAGACAAGATTGTCCAGGGCGCGCTCGTCATGGTCCTCAACGCCGTCTACGAGGAGCACTTCCTCGGGTTCTCCTACGGGTTCCGACCCGGACGCGGACCTCACGATGCGCTGGATGCTCTGGCCGCCGGGATAGACGTACGCAAGGTGAATTTCATCGTCGACGCCGACATCCGCAGCTTCTTCGATTCTGTCAGCCAAGACTGGCTCGTCAGATTCGTGGAACACCGCATCGGCGACCGGCGCATCGTCCGCCTCATCCGCAAATGGCTGCGGGCGGGTATTCTCGAAGATGGGAATGTGACGGTTAGCGAGACAGGGACGGGTCAGGGTTCGGTGATTTCACCGCTGCTGGCCAACATCTATCTTCACTACGTCCTGGACCTGTGGGCCCAGCGCTGGCGACGGCGCGAGGCCACTGGCGACATGATCATCGTCCGCTACGCGGACGATGTTGTGGTCGGCTTCGAGCGGGCAAGCGACGCGAGCCGCTTTCTCGATGCGATGCGCGCGAGGCTCGAGGAGTTCTCGCTTTCGCTGCATCCGGACAAGACCAGACTGATTGAGTTCGGGCGTTACGCGGCCGAACGACGCAAGAAGAAAGGTCTTGGCAAACCGGAAACCTTCAACTTTCTTGGATTCACCCACATCTGCGGAAAAACACGCAACGGCTTCTTCCAGCTACGGAGGAAATGCCGGAGCGACCGCATGCGGGCGAAGCTCAGCGAAGTGAAGCAGGAACTGCGTAAGCGACGGCACGAGCCTATCCCGGAGACGGGACAGTGGCTCGGCCAGGTCCTGAACGGCTTCTTCAACTACTTCGCGGTGCCGACGAACTATGCGGCGCTGCGGGTTTTCCGCCAACGCGTTGAGGAACTCTGGCGTCGCACGCTCAGGCGGCGCAGTCAGAAAGACCTCTCCACGTTTGAGCGGATGAGGAAGCTCGCGACGGACTACCTTCCCGAACCACGCATCCTTCACCCATGGCCTGACGCGCGGTTCGCCGTCAAACACTGAGGTGGGAGCCGGATGCGGGAAAGCCGCACGTCCGGATCTGTGCGGGGGGCGCGGGGTAACCCGCGTCCCTACCGCGATCCCCTGTCAGCCGAACCAAGAAACGTCACCAGTTGGGCAGCGTCGCATGGTCAGGCAAGAGGACGTTTCTACCCACCCCGAACAGCGAGGAAGCACAATATTGGGGTCGAGCGATCAGGATTACGATGCTGTTGGCCACCGCTCTGTCGGCACCTGGTTCAAACCACTTGCCCAGCGCATCGGTGATCGCTCGGTAGCCGTTGCGCCACCTGGATCGCGCAGTCCGCTAGTCATCACCAAGCTGTCGATCGCCTTGTCGTGCACCACGAAGCCGATGCACCTCAAGCCGACGCGACAATATCTGGCTTGCCGCGCCCTCTGCCTTATCGCAGACGTCAACAGCATGCGAATAGCTGACTGGCCCATCGGATAACTCATAGGCCCACTCACCTTCCGCTTGCCTCAGCGCCTCACGAATCAAATCGGCGGGTCTGCGAAACGGCTCGGGAGCGCCAATGAAGTGGGGCACCTGACCCTCAATGCCCCATGGCCGCCTGGCACACGGCACGCCTCCGGAATGACGTGACAAACGGGATTGCGCGTGTGAGTGGAGAGCCGCGGGAGGGGTACATAAAGAGAGATTGAAAATGTAACAGCCCAGGTCATCCTCGCGAAGGGAGCTGTTGACAGGTCACGGGTGAGTACCAGTTAACGTGTCGATGGCACCGCCCGCCGACCCGTCCGGCCGAGATTACGCCACGCCTGCGGCTGGCGGCGATGCAGTCATTGCCGCATTGCAGGCGGAGATAACCGTGCTTCGCGCTGAGAATTCGGCCCTGACGAAGCGGCTGACGGAATTGGAGCGCCGTCTTGGGCTGAACAGCAGCAACAGCGGCAAGCCACCGTCGAGCGACGGGCTGAAAAAGCCGCCGCGGGTCAGCAGCCTGCGCGAACCGTCAGGCAAGAAGACCGGCGGCCAGAAGGGGCATCCTGGCACGACGCTTTGCCGGGTTGAAAAGCCCGATGCCACGATCGAGCATTATCCAGAAGCCTGCGCTGCGTGCGGTGAGCCTTTGACCACGGCGATGGCGAGCGGCCATGTTTCCCGGCAGGTGTTCGATCTGCCGGAACCGAGGCCGCTGCTCATTACCGAGCACCGCGCCTATTGCTGCCGTTGCGCGGCCTGCGGCACGCAGACGCGGGCGGCATTTCCCGAGGGCGTTGCCGCGCCGGCGCAATATGGCAAGCGGATCGGCGCATTTGTGCTCTATCTGCTGCACTACCAGTTGCTGCCCGAGAAGCGTCTGGCCGAACTCATGGCACATCTCTTCGGTGTGCATCTGGTCACCGCGACCATCGCCCGGATCAGCCAGGATTGTGCGGGGCGATTCCAGGGCTTTGCCGATGCCGTGCGCGACCACGTCGCGGCGGCACCTGTCAAGCACATGGACGAAACCGGCTTCCGGATTGGCGGCAAGACGCAGTGGCTGCACATCGCCTCGACCATCTGGCTCACTTTCTACCGTGTCTCGCCGCGGCGTGGCAGCCTGCTGGCACATGTCACGGGCATTGTCGTGCACGACCACTGGAAGCCGGTACTACACCCTGAAAGGCGTGCTGCACGCGTTGTGCAACGCGCATCATCTGCGCGAACTGAAGGCGCTGGTCGAGATCGAGAAGGAAGACTGGGCGCACAAGATGCAACGCCTGTTACGACGCGCCTGCCACGCAACGAACCTCGCGCGCGAGCGGGGCGTCGCACTGAAGCCGGGTCTGATTGGGCTGATCGAGCGTCGTTACGACCTGATCCTCGCGCAAGGCTTTGTGTTCCATGAGGCACAGCCCACACTGATCCCTGCCGAGGTCAAGGCCAGGCGTCGTGGCCGCCGGCCCCGGCGGGTTGGCCACAACCTCCTGCTGCGCCTCAGCACCCGTAAGCGGGACGTGCTCCGCTTTCTCATCGATCCGTTGGTGCCCTTTACCAACAACCTCGCCGAGCGCGACGGGCGGATGATGAAATTGCGCCAGAAGATCTCCGGCGGATTCCGTTCCGAGCAAGGCGCCAACGAGTTCGCCGTGATACGCTCGCTCCTCTCAACCGCAAGGAAGCAGGGTTGGGACATGCTCATGGCTCTGACCAGCGAACCCGGCCATTTGATCGCCGATCTGCGCGTGGGTTGACCCGTTCGGCTACCTAGCAGCCTGTCGGAGTTGATTTGCCGGAAATTAGGAAATCATCGTCGGCGCGTTGCATTTCCAGCCACTACGCCGCTTGACGCGGAGCAGGGATTCGACTTTCACGCTTGACTTCACGCGGGCCATTCCAACGCAAGGTTGGCCGCGCGCGAACACGCCGAAATGGATCACGATTGGCGCGATGCGGCTCAGTTCGCCCCTGCCAGGGCGAACATCCGTTTCACGTTCCACGCCATGGTCACGAGGTTCCATTCGCCGTGCATCTTGTCCAGTCCGCGCAGCAGGAACTGGCGGAACCCGAGCACCGACTTGATGATCCCGAACACAGGTTCGGGAGTCTGTTTACGCAGCGCGTAGAGCTTCTTGCCCTCTTTCGTCTGGAGCCGATGGCCCATTGCCTCAACCGGCGTGGGGTCTACCGGCGCCGCAGGATCGTCTGCGAAACGTTCAGCCAGCGCAGGATGATGCGCTTCACGCCCCATCGCGATCACCGGCTCGATCCCGGCGTCGGCACAGGCGTTCACGTTGCCCTCGCTGAAATACCCGTTGTCGGTAAGCAACGCGCCAACCTTGCCCAGTTCGCCGGGCAGTGCGGCCAGCTTGCCCAGCATCGGCTCAAGCTGCTGTTTGTCGTTCGGCGCCCGCACCACATCGGCGGCCACCACCAGTAGGCTGTCCGCTGCCACCGCTGCCTGGGCGTTGTAGCACTGCTCGAACCCTCCGCCGGCCACCGGCATGATCCGCGATTCCTCGTCCGTCAGATTGACCTGATCGGTCGGCAGCGGGCCCTCGATCGGCGGCTGCGGTACGCGACCGCGGGGCTTCTTGCCTGTCTGCGTCACCTTCGCCTCACGCTCCGCCATCCTGGCCTCAAATTCGGCTCGCTCGCGCGCATGGCGTTCCTTCGCCCGCGCCTCGATCACCGCCTTGGCGCGAGCGATCCCGGCCAGCCGCTTCTCGCGCCGCGCCAGTTCCTCGGGAACCTGCATCCCGTCCGGCACATCCGCCTGATCAGCCGCCCCCGCCTTACCCAGCAGATCAGCCACTTCGGCCTTCAACTGTGCCTCGATCTTGCTGGCGTGCTCGTACGACAGCGCGCTGTGGCGGCTGGCGTTGGCGTGGATCTTGGTGCCATCCAGCGCCACCGTGCCGAGCTTCAACACCCCCATCTCGCGGGCCACACCGAGCACCTGCACGAACAGCGCCTCGATCTGCGGCAGGAAGCGGCGGCGGAACGTGGCGATGGTGTCGTGGTCGGGATGCTCGTTGGCGGCGATGAAGCGGAACGCCACCGAATCATGCGTCGCCCGTTCCAGGTTGCGGCTGGAAAACACCCCGGTCGCGTAGCCGTAGATGATAAGGCCCAACAGCAGCCGAGGGTGGTAGGATGCCTCGCCCGAGCCCCGGTAGCTGCCGGTCATTGCCCGCAGGTCCAGTCCCTCGATCACTTCCACAACGAACCGCGCGAGGTGGCGTTGCGGCAGCCACTCATCGACCGATGGCGGCATCAGGACGTCCATGTCGCGGTTGGTCGGGCGGAAGTTGCTCATGAGACGGGGGGCCGGCAGTGCCAATCGTGTGCGCCGATTCTACCGCCCGCTTCCGCGTCGCGTTAAGTCCGACAGGCTGCTAGGCAGTAACTTGAAAATTTACATTGTTGCTTACGCCTGCCATGCCGTTTGTCCCGTTATTCCGGATTGGCATCGGCACCGACCCTCCCTGTCAAGATATCGCGAACCACCGCGCGTCTCTCTGCCTCAGTTCGTGCGCGGGCCTCGAACTGAGGATGAACGCCAGGCGACACCTTCCACGAGGACGGGTCCCAGTCCTTTTCCGGCGTCAGCCATCCACCTGCCACGAGCGGGGAGACGACGCGCTGGACGTGATCGAGGGGCTGCCCACGGCAGGCTCGGACGTTGGGTGCGAGATCGGATGCCAGAACCCGGTCCTTTTGCTTCGTCAGGATGTAGCCGGCCACCGACCGCGTGGCTTCTGCGTCGGCGCCGGCGCCGACGGTTGCCGTGTAGACCCGTGCCCCACATGGGATCACGCTTTGCAACAGGAGCGTGGCGGCTCGTTCGGCGGTTTTCAGCGGGACGATGAAATGCGTACCGGTAGGGTCAAGGTAGTTCAGCACATTGCATAGACGGCCCCAGAGGTCCACCAGCTTGCCGCATAAGCTCGCGAACCTGGCTCCGAGTACCTCGTTCTGCTCAAGGTCGAACACCTGCCTTTCTATATCGGCGCGGACGCCATAGGCGGCGTTACATAGTTCCGTCTTCACCGGCCCGCTTCTATCCAGGATTCCGTTGATGGCTGCCGTGTAGTCGGCCACGGCGGGGCCGGATCGCTCGTCCACGCCGAGAGAAGCCGGGGCGACAATGATCGGCACGAAGCGCTGCCACAGTCCGTCGTCGGTCAGATCGGAAAACCGCCGGAGCCGATCCGGCTGAATGCCACCGCAGATGGTGACCAGCAGGTTGCGGATGGGGATAGTGCCGCGTGACACCCGGTCGATTACGTTTGGGTCACCGTCGGACGCCTGTAGGCAGAAAGCCCGATCGGCCGCGCTCGCCTTGGCGCCGCCATATTTTTCAAGGCTACCAATCCAACCGGACAGCTCGTCGCGGAGAATGCCGATGCCGCGGTCCTGCCGGCCGAGAATGTCCTGAAGCGCCTCCATCGTTCCGTCATGCGACACCAGCTGTCGCCTGGGCTTCGGTTCTTCCGTGTCGCGTTCGTTTTTGGGCAGCGCCTTCCAGTCGGCAAGTTGCTGGCGCCAGTGATCGAGGTCGATATTTTGCGCATGCTGGAGCGTTTCCCACGCGGCCTTGATGACGGGGGTTTTCTTGGTGCTCGGGCGTCCGACCAGGGCCACCCAGATCGCGGGCGGCACGGACCACGTGTCGTGCCTCTTCATCTTCAGCCGGATACTGCCGTCCAGCGCCGCGCTAGCGGCCGATATGGCAGCCCAGGCTACTGCGCGCGGGTCTGCCCCTATGATGCGTGCGCGGTCCTCTGCGAACGCTCTGAGGACGGGCGGCAGGGCGCCGATCGGGAATGACGGAGGTTGCAGTTCCGCCCAGGGGTCGAAGAGCGGAGGGGGCGCGATGCCTGCACCGCCGCTTTGCGCGCCGGACTCGGCTGCCGCATCCCGCTTTCGTGCCTCCTTGCCATAGATGTCTTCGAGAACCCGATCCAGATCGGCGCGCCGCTTATGCCGCCGAGTGTTGCGCTCGCTGTCCGGCACACGGTTCATTGCGTCGATGAGGGACTTCCGCGCGTCCATGAACGCCATGTCATGGCGTGCGAAGTAGCCCGCCAGGCGGACGAGGATTACCGTCGCAAGCGCCAGCACATCAGCTCGTTCCTGCTGCGGCATGGCCGTGTCTACGAAGGAGGCACGACTTGGCGAGGACGACATCTGCGCTGGCTGGACGGACAGAGTTTCGTTCATGCCGCCCAACGGTTCGCGTTTCAGGAGATGCTGAACGCGATGCGAGCGGCCGTTGAACGGATCGACAGGTTGGATGCTGCGCTGGTGGAAATTGTGCCTGCCTGGACGATGGCACCTGTGGTTGCGGCGTTCCAGGCCATGCGTGGCGTCGGCTTTCTAACTGCGACGGCAGTCGTTGCCGAAGCCGGGGACCTCCGCCGCTTCGAGCATCCTCGTCAGCTGATGGCGTTCCTCGGCCTGGTACCATCCGAACGCTCCACGGGCGACACAAGGCGGCAGGGCGGGATCACCAAGACGGGCAACAGCAGCGCACGGAAGGCACTGGTCGAAGCGGCGTGGACCTATCGACATTCTGCCGGCGTGGGAACCACACACCAGCGACGGCAGCAGTTGCTGCCGCAACGAGTGCGCGAGATTGCCTGGAAGGCGCAGAGCCGGTTGTGCGCCCGTTATCGACGACTGACCGCGAAGGGGAAGCGCAACACTGTGGTAATCACTGCGATTGCGCGGGAAATTGCGGCCTTCCTCTGGGCCATCGCGCGCGAGGTCGAACCTGCACCGATCACACCACAGACGATGTAACACCGCCGCTCCTGAGCGCTGCACGTTATGCAAAGAGATTAACGCCAGCAAAGAACGAAGACCCGTTGTGCAAGGCTGGGGGCGGGACCACGGTGGGGAACTCCCGAGCTCCGCTTGGCGGCCGGCTACGAGCCGATGCCCGTTGTAAGACAGGGACCAGCCCCGGACGGAAACCGGAAATGCGGTATCCAACCCGCGCATCAGAGCAGGTCAACCGACGTCCAGCGGTCCCGTCTCCTGCCTTGCACAGCTACATCGCTATCGGGAAAACTCGCGCGACGGAGCGGGATAGAAAAAACGCGTCTTGCCCCTTGAAAGCGGACATCAGAGCGACGCGTGGTGATCTCCGAGACTGCCACATCGCCTCCTTCTGGAGCCCTCCAGGGCTCCAGGGTGGTGTCCCCTGTGGTGGTGTAGGAGCTGTGGGTAAGTAGCCCGCCGGAGCGACCGCCAAGAGTCTGGCGCAGGCGGGCTACTTATCCACAGCGGCGGCCACCGCGATGCACCTGGGTAGAATTGGGTTGCGAATCGCAACTCTGACCCAAGGACACACCACGATGACCAACGACAAGATCGCTCTTCAGGACCTTCTGGAGAAGTCCTCCGACGCCAGTCTGCTGCGCGAGATGATCGGCTTTGCCGCGCAGCGGCTGATGGCACTGGAGACCGATGCGCTGTGCGGTGCCGGCCATGGCGAACGCACCGCCGAGCGCATCAACCAACGCAACGGCTACCGCGACCGCGACTGGGAGACCCGCGCCGGCACCGTCGAACTGCGGATACCGAAGCTTCGCAAAGGCAGCTACTTCCCAGGCTTTCTTGAACCGCGGCGCATGGCCGAGAAGGCGCTGACCGCGGTCATTCAGGAAGCCGGAGCCTGCCTCGGGCTTGACCCGAGGGTGCATGGCATCTCGACACGCAGCGTCGATAACCTGGTGCGGGCCATGGGCTGCTCCGGCGTCTCCAAGAGCCAGGTCTCGCGGCTGTGCGCCGACATCGACGAACGCGTGCAGGCCTTCCTGCATCGGCCGATCGAAGGTGACTGGCCGTATGTCTGGCTGGACGCCACCTACGTGAAGGTACGCCATAACGGCCGCATCATATCGGTGGCGGTCATCATTGCAGTGGGCGTGAACAGCGACGGCCGCCGCGAAGTGCTCGGCATGACGGTCGGTGACAGCGAAGCCGAGACCTTCTGGACCGACTTCCTGCGCAGCCTGGCGCGGCGCGGCCTGCGCGGCGTCAAGCTGGTGATCTCGGACGCGCACGAAGGGATCAAGGCCGCCGTCGCTCGCGTGCTGAACGCCTCATGGCAACGCTGCCGCGTGCACTTCATGCGCAATGCCATGGCGCATGCCGGCAAGACACAGCGGCGCATTGTCTCGGCCTGGATTGGCACGGCATTCGCCCAGGACGATGGCGACGCCGCCAGCAAGCAGTGGCGCAGCGTCGCCGATCAATTGCGACCCCGGGTGCCGAAGCTGGCCGCGCTGATGGATGATGCCGAGGCCGATGTGCTTGCCTATACAACATTCCCCAAGGAGCATCGTGCCAAGATCCACAGCACCAATCCGCTGGAGCGGCTGAATGGCGAGATCAAGCGGCGCACCGATGTTGTCGGCATCTTTCCCAACGAAGCTGCCATCGTCCGTCTGGTTGGCGCCATCCTGCTCGAGCAGAACGACGAATGGGCTGTGCAGCGCCGCTACATGAGCCTGGAAACCCTCGGTTCGGTCAGCGATACTGCAACCGTCACTCTGCCAGCCGTGGCAGCCTGACCACGCAGCCAACGCTGCTCGGGAGCATCGCTCCTATACCACGTCTCGGGACACGATCTTTCGTGTTCGCAACCGAGGGCAAGGACGCCGACACCATAGTCGCCTTCGCCGATGATCTCGCCGCGCATGGTGGTAGCCCTGACGCGATCAGCGAGGTCTGCATCGATATGAGCCCGGCCTTTATCAAGGGCATCGCCGAGAACCTGCCGAATGCTGCCATCACCTTTGACAAGTTCCATGCCGTCAAGATCATCAATGACGCGGTCGAGCAGGTGCGCCGCACCGAACAGAAAACGCAATGTCTGCTGCGCGGCACACGTTATATCTGGCTGCGCAACCCGCAAACGCTGTCCGATCGCCAGCGCGCGATGCTCGGAGGTCTGCCCACGCGCCACCTCAAGACTGCACGTGCGTATCAGATCCGCCTTGAGCCTGTGAACTTTTCCGATCTGCGGCGATCAACTGTAGGGAGCGGTGAGTATGCCAGGCGGACTGTGGCTCGGGGCGCGGTTCTGGGATCGGGTCGGTTTGGTTGGGCAGGCTGGACGCGGGCTCGGTCGATCAATCGGGCCATGCGTCTGCCGGTGTTCCCGGTCGGAGCCATGATGCCGCGGCAGCTGCGTCTCATGCGGCTTTCCAGGCGATCTGACATAACGCCGGGCTGCGGATGATGCGGTCGAGATTGTGTGCCATAGCGTACCACAGGGCGACCGCCCGCGCCTTTTGCCTACCGCGCACCAACACGCCATAGAGGCCCCTGTTGCGCGCCCCTGCGTTGACCCATTCGATGGTCTGTCCTCTCAGTCGATACAGTGTCTTGCCAGCCTCACTCTGCATCCGCTCGCGCCAGGCGATGATCGGCGGGCTGTCGCATGTGGCCAGTGCGTCACCTAGCGGGGCATGCAGGTTGCTGCCGCGGGCCACCACCGCCTCGATGCCGTTCTGCGAGACATAGCCGCCATCGACCAGCCAGTTGGCTGGCGCCCGGCCATAGGTCTGGGCCAGCTTGGCATGCACATCGTCGAGCGCATCCTGGTGGTCACCGTCACCGCCGCCACCAGCCCGTGCTGGGTCTCGGCGGCGAACTGCACATTGTAGGCTGGCCGGAAGCCGCCATCGGGCATTTTCATCACCCGCGCTTCGGCATCGGTGGTGGAAACCCGCGCCTGATCGGGCTTGCCCTTGTTGCGCTTCTTGCGCGCCGCCGCCCCCGGCATTGCCGCCATCGCCGCCTCGACCCGGGCCAGCCACTCGCGCGCGGCACGTTCGGCGGCGGCCTCACGACGGCTACGCTGCTCCGGATTGCCGGTCAGCTCGGTCTTCAAGGCCGCCACCCGCGCCTTGGCCGCGTCCAGGAATTGCTCCAGCCGCGGCATGCGGCGAAATGAGCCGGTGCCGGCGGCGGCACGCACGCGCATGCCATCATGCGCGACGCTGTCGAGACTGACCGCGTCTGCCGCCATCAGGCTGGCCAAGCCGCGGCTCAGTTCGGCGTCCAGCCACTCGGCATGACCGACGCGGAAGTCCGACAGCGTGTGGTGATTGATCCCGACGCCACCGCACAGGCGATAGGCGTGGTGCTGTTCGCACAAGCGGGCCAGTTCGCGGGCGCTGCCTACTCCGTCCAACGTGGCGTAGAGCCAGAGCGACACCAGGATCGCCGGGTCGGTCTGCGGATGGCCGGGGGTGCCTTCACGCGCCTCGACACGATCGAGTAAGGATTCGCCGAGAAACAAACGAATCAAGATAGTCCGAAGAACGCAGCGATAGAATCGCAGATTTGCGACCCGCGACGCGGATGCGGGCAGCTACCGTGGCGGGGTGATCGACGTTGACGACATTCGTTTGCGCTGGCGGCAGGCCGAGACATTTCTCGACGAGCGCGGCCGACGGCTGTTGGCGGCGAATGAGGCCCTGGCGCACGGCTATGGCGGCGTCTCGGCAGTTGCGAAGGCGACTGGCCTGGCGCGGAGCACCATCAATCGCGGCATTCGCGAACTGCGATTGGGCCGCAACGAGATCGGCAGCCGGGTCCGCCGTGCTGGCGGCGGACGCAAGAGCGCCGTGGTGCGCCAGCCGGATTTGCCGGCGGCACTTGAAACGCTGATCGAGGACGCCATCCGCGGCGATCCGTGCTCACCGCTGCGCTGGGTGAGCCGCAGTCTGCGTCACCTCGTCAAGGCATTGGCCGCGCACGGCTTCAAGGCGAGCCAACGCGTGGTGGCAAACCTGCTGCGGGAGCAGAACTACAGTTGTCAGGCCAACCGCAAGACGCGAGAGGGGGGCAATCACCCCGATCGTGATGCCCAGTTCGCTCACATCAATGCGACGGTGAAGGCCGCGATCGCGGCCGGCGAGCCGGCGATCTCGGTCGATACGAAGAAGAAGGAGCTTGTTGGCGATTTCAAGAACCATGGTCGCGAGCTACGCCGCAAGGGCGATCCGGAGCCGGTCCGGGTGCACGACTTCAAGATACCGGAACTCGGCAAGGTCGCGCCATACGGGGTCTATGACATTGCCGCCAATCATGGCTGGGTCAGTGTCGGCATCGATGCCGATACCGGAGCATTCGCCGTTGAGAGTATCCGGCGCTGGTGGTGGAAACTCGGCCAACCGCGTGACCCGAACGCCAAGTGTCTCACCATCACCGCGGACTGCGGCGGCAGCAACGGGCCACAGGTAAGGCTATGGAAGCGCGAATTGCAGCGCTTCGCCAATGAGGCTGGCCTGAGGATAACCGTGACGCACCTGCCCCCTGGCACCAGCAAATGGAACAAGATCGAACATCGCCTGTTCACCTTCATCACCATGAACTGGCGTGGCAAACCGCTGGTCAGTCATCAGGTCATCGTCCAACTCATCGGCGCCACGACGACCGACACCGGCCTCAAGGTCTGCTGCGAGATCGACGCCAACCTCTACCCGAAAGGCCTCAAGGTGACCGACCGCGAGATGCACGCGATCAACATCTCACACGATGAATTCCACGGTGAATGGAATTACACCATCTCACCTAACCAACAACCGCCTTGAAGCAGTTATTCCTCGGCGCACCCTAAGGGCGCAGGTCGAAGCGCTGCACCATCTGCCAGACCAGCCGTGCCAGGTGGTCGGGGTCGATTAGTTCATCCAGCGACACCGCCCGCAATTCGACCTGCTGCCGCTCGGCACGCACCAGCCGGGGCGCGCCCCGGGCGGCCGGTTGAACCGCATGTTGCTCCGGCAGGTCATTCAGAAGCTCGGTCATCTTGATGGGTCCGCTGCGCATCGATGTCACAGTAAATCCCAATCCAAGGCCGTTGTGAATCGGGAATAATAAAGATTCACAGGCTCTTTGCCTTTCAGGAACTCTATGATCAGCCATCTGTGCAGGCGGGGGCGAGCCATTTGAAGAAATGGTACTTCTGGGCCACCCATAGCCGGATCGAACCGGTCATCGATGCCGCGCGCACTTCAAGCGCCACTGGGACGGTATCCTGCGATGGTTCGACAGCAAGATCGCCAACGGCCTGATCGAGGGCATCAATAGCCTGGTGCAGGCCGCCAAAGCTAAGGCACGAGGCTATCGCTCAACCCGCAATCTCAAGGCCATCATCTATCTGCTGGCCGGCAAACTCGATCTGCGACTGCCCGCGTGAGAACGTTTCTACCCACCCCAAATAGCGCGGAACCAATATTGTGCTATGGGTCCCGACAAAGCATTGCACGCTCACCGGATGCTCCCACGCGTGACGCTTAATTTGGTTGCTATGAATTGGAGGAAACCGGTTGTTATCCAGCTTCGATGAACTGCAACGCTGCGAAACACGGTCAACGGCCTGGACAATTCGAACAATGTCCCCTGAGGTCCGTGTCCGTTTAAGACCGTCCCACTGCGACCAATGCCGCGCGCAAAGTTCTCTGGTTAGCCAAGAGATTTAGGCAAACAAAATCCATGTCGCGCGGCGGGCACAACTGGAAGGGTAGCGGGACCGTCGATGGCAGCCGATCGCTCGATGTGATGAAGCTGGCGCGCGCCGGCTATCTGTCGGGGCCATGTTCCGGCAGCTGGCAGTGGACGTACGTCGACGGCAGCCGGGCCTGGATCCGGATCATGGGTGGGAGAGACGCGATCACCCTCGATTACCGCTTCAAGGCGGGCGATGGAGGTTGGCAGCCAGTCAAGCAACGCGTGCCGATCCGCTGGATCCCTTGCCGCTTTGGCGGCGAGCGTCCGTGATTCGTCTGCGATGTCAGCGCCAACGGCATGTAGTGCGGTCGGCAGGTCGCCAGGCTTTACGGTGCTGAACGGCTGTTCGCCTGCCGACACTGCTACCGCCTCGGTTACGCGGTGCAGCGTGGCGGACCAATGGACAGCGCTCATCATCGCTTGCGTCGCCTGCACCGCAAGCTGGGCGCGGATTACGACGGGCCGGATGGTATCCCGCCTCCTAAACCGAAGTGGATGCGGCGGCGAACGTATGACCTTGTTGTGCGGCAGATTGAGGCAGGCGAGGAACCTCTGGACTTTGTTTTCACGGTCGGAGCGCAGCGGATACTTGCCCGGATGGACAGATTGGACCAACGCTGAGGGATGCAACGATGAACACCATGCCGTCCGCCTCTGAGGTGATCCCCGCGGGCAACTACGGGGCGACCCGCTTCAACGCGCTGCAACATGGCATTCTGTCCCGCTACGCCGTCTTGCCGTGGGAGGACCGGAGCGAATACGAAGCCCTGCTCAGTGCGCTGGTGTCCGAGCACGCGCCGGATGGGCCGACCGAGGAGCACCTCGTCGAGGAACTTGCTGGCATCATCTGGCGCAAGCGCCGCTTGCAGTTGGCCGAAGCTGCCACCTACCGGGAGAGGCTGCGCAAGGACGCCACGAGTACCTACGATCCGGAGCAGATTGCGAGTGCCGCACTCCTTCCGGTCACCGGGAATCACAAGGTCAAGGCTGACATTCCCCAAGCATTCACCGCGACACCGGACGAAACCGCACGTGACCTGCGCGACGTGCGGCGCGACCGAGCAACGACACTGAAGGCGGTGACCATTCTCGTTGGGGGAGAACCCGACGCCTACGCCCGCGGCCTGGCGGCGTTGAGAGAGGATACCCGCTCATACTGGCTGGAATGCCTCGACGACGACGGGGTGCGCTACAAGCCGACCGCTGAGGCGTTGCAGGCTTGGATTCGTCGGCACCGGGCGGAATGGTTCGACGGACCGATTGCCGAGCTTGAGCACCGGGACACCATTCGGGAGCAGGCCATTGGCTCCGCGTACGCCACCCAGCGATTGGAATCGACGGCCCGATACGGAGTCCACCTCGACCGCAAGTTGGAGCGGACGCTTGCCATGCTGATCCGGCTGCGCGATCTTCGGCGGTCTGTCGCGGCGGCCTAATCCGATTGGCAAATCCGCGCGACCGTGGTCCGCTGGAACGAATATCCAGGCCGTGACAGAACTACCCGGGAAGCGCGCCGTTCTCCTGTGCTGCGGCCAAAACGCGATACACGGACGCGACGCCGATCCCGAGGTCTGCCGCGATGGCCTCTCGTGTCCACCCGGCCTTCGCCAGCCGCAGCACGTCGCTGGCCTTGGCACGCGCGGTAGGAGCACGACCCTTGTACTTCCCTTCGGCCGCCGCCCTCGCAATGCCTTCTCTCTGGCGTTCTAACATCAGATCGCGTTCGAACGTGGCGACACCCCAGCATGGTCAGCATCAGCTTGCCGGTCGGGCTTCGGGTGTCGATGCGCTGCCCGCCCATCGAAAGCACGACCAGGGCAACGCCCCGCTGTTCCATCTGCTCGACAATGTCCAGCAGGTTGCGGGTGGACCGGGCGAGCCGGTCGGGCTTGGTCACCATCAGCACGTCACCCTCGCGCACGAATTCGAGGGCCGCGGTCAGCTTGGCGCGGTCTACGACGGATGACACCTGCTCGGCGAAGATTTTCTCGCCCCAAGGTTCCAAGGGTTTGCCTGCCGATGGGCCCCCCGGCGTTCGCGACGATGGGCAATTTCAGAATTTTGGGTGCAAAAAGTGGTCACAAGGGACGGGGGCACGCCTATCGCCGAGTGGGTCAGCCACGCCCTCGATGAGTTGACCGAACGAACCAAACCCCCAGACCGATCAAACTCCATAGAGGGACTGATAGAAGCAACCCGACAAAGATACCGCGAAAGATACCGCGGGCGGGGGTCAGAGGATCGGCATCGAAGTCCGGATCATCGACGAACTGGGCAAACTCACGAAGCAGCGGTATGAGGGCTGGACTTATCTGATCGAGACGCCCAGGTCGGCGCCGGTCGTGGAGGCCTGTGGCGATAGATCCTTCCGCTTTGGCCAACGTGGCATTCAGCAGGTCGTCCATATCCTCGGCAGGATGCGGCGAAAGTAGTATGCTGTCAGTGACGTGCATGGCTGATGGCCTCTGGCGTTCTTCAATGGAACGCGCCCTTTTGGTTGCAGCCTCCCAGCGGGTGGGCTTCGGAACCACGCGGTGCGTGCAGTATCTCTCGCAATCGTTGAGATCTGACGAAGACTGCGCCACAGACTAGGCCGTGCTGCCCGAGTTCTGCAGCTGCAGCTGGTACCCACGGATTCCGTGAGGCTCAGCGACGACGAGCAGGAACGGGCAGTTTGCCCCGGCGCGGTCCGTGACCACTTTCTACCCGTATCCTGAACCTAGCTGCGCCAGTGCCGCTTTGGGATAGGCCTGGCGGTCATCAGGGATCGGGTGACGTCGAAGCGGTGAACTTGTTGGGCCACGGCTCGCCGGGGCTCAAGGGCCGTCCTTGAAGGCCAAGCGCCTTCGCTCGCCGTGTCACTGTGCGGCGTTCCACGCCAAACTCACGGGCAATCGCTTCGATCGTCCGCGTCGGATCAGCCGATCAGCCCACAGTTCGATCAGTCGAAGCAGTCGATCCTGGGACCATGCGTGCAGTCCTCGCGACATGCCGATCAGGTTTCGCGCGGACGGAAAAGGCGTCGCATCATCGCTTCGTCGGCAGCGCTCCGCCTGGGGGCACCATGCGGGCAAAGAACGCTTTGACCTCGGGCAAGACCTCGGCAAAGTCAGCGGTCCCCTGTGTCCGCTGCTCCGCTCGCTGCCCGAGAACGCCGGTAAGGGCGCCGAACCCCGCCACTGCACGACCCCCCTGAAACCGAATCCTAACCCCGGCATCGCAGGATGTTCCCCCCAAGGTGAGCGGGTGCGGCGAACTCGTCCGCGGCGCATGCCACGTCGAACCCCGTACCGCGTGCAAGGCCATGAACCGTCCGTCACCTGCCGATTCCATCCGGCATCTGCGTCGTGAACGCGATCGCCACGTCGCGTTCGCCTTCGCTGCCGCCGATCTGCTGATCGAGGTCGGCGCCGAGGGCAGGATCACTGCGGCCTCGGGTGCCGCGCACGCCCTGCTGGGCATGGATATTCATGCCCTCGTCGGCAGAGCATTTACCGACTTCGTGACAGCGGGCGATCAGCCCTTCGTGCGGCGTCTACTCGGCCGGGTGCACGCGCAGTTCCGCACCGATCCGGCGGTGGTGCATATGCTGCGGTCCGACGGAATCATAGGCAGCGTCCTCCTCGGCGGCTGCCGGTTGCCCGACGGTGCCGATAGCACCTTCCTGAGCGTGGCACTGCTGCCGGCCGCCCTCGCGCCGGTCGTGCATCCGCGCGACCAGCCCACCGGCCTGCTGACAGCAGATGCGCTGTAGGCGGTGGCTGAGCGCGCCGCCGGCGAGGTGTCCGGGAGCCCGAGGCAGCTCCAGCTCGTACGGCTAGACGGACTTGCGGGCGCCGCGCAGCAGTTGCCAGCCGAGCGTGAGGCGATGCTGATGCAGGAGATCGGTGCCGCCCTGCGCGCCAGCTCAATCGGTGGCGATGCCGCGGGCCGCCTCGGCGACGAGGCATTCGGCTTAGTCGCCAGCCTGGACCGCGCGGGTGGTCGCGATCCGGTGCTCACGGCCGATCTCGCCGAAGCGCTGCGTGGGGTAGGGATTCCGGACGGCCGGCTCGCGCCCCGCGTCGCCAGGATCAATATCGCACTCGGCGGGCTGAACAGCGGCGATGCCGGGCGCGTGCTCAGGTATGCGATGAACACGTTCGTCAAATCCGCTGGGGACCTCGACCTCGACTCGCCGCAGTCCCGCTTCACCGCGGCAGTGAACGACGCCGCGAGCCGGTTCGCCGTCACCCGCCAGATGTTGACCGATAAGCGCTTCACGATCGTCTATCAGCCGGTCGTCAATCTCGTGACGCGGACCGTGCATCATTACGAGGCATTGTCGCGCTTCGCCGAGGGCACCGACACCTTCGAGACCGTTGTGTTCGGCGAGGACGTCGGCCTGATCATGGACTTCGATCTCATTGTCTGCCGGCAAGTGATCGAGGCAATCAAACGCGGCGGCACCGCGAGGGTCGCGGTCAACCTGTCCGGCCGGTCGGTGCAGAACGGCGCGTTCCGGACCGCGCTCAATCGGCTGATCGGATCGCTAGAGTGTAGCAGCTCGGCGGCTCGCCTCGGTTTTGCCGGCGCGTTCCGACGCAGCGAGCTCTCTCGGGACGTGGCGGACCTGACCGAGACGCGGTTGCCTGCAGCGGACGTTGGTGCCGCCACTAAAGATGGTTCCGCTGATATTGGCGACGCGATCGCCTGCTGGTGCTCAACTAGGCACTCACCAACGTGCGGCACGACGACTACGCGGGGCGGGCGATGATCTGTCCAGGCGCTTGGACAGATCGCGCGGCGGAACGAGCTATTTGCTTAGGCGCCTAAACAAATCGGGATGTCTCAACGATCGCATCGCGCAACGCCACATGCGCCGCCTGTCCATACCGGGCCTGCCGGTCGATCTGTGGCGGCACGTGGACGTGCTGCGCGGGTGACCCGTTGATGCACAGATCATGGACCGCCTGGAACTGGACGACCAACCGCACCCGATTGACCTAAGCATCGCGTTCAAACGCTGATACCAGTGCCCCCGCGCCCGCCACACCGGGCAGCCGGTCACTGGCGGATTTTGCACGCACTTACCGTGACGTAACTCCACCACCGTAAAAATGGTGCGGCAGCACCGGCAGAACGCGGTGGGGATAGCCATTGGCGTTAACCGCTCTGGCGCAAACACCCAGCGTCGGTTCCAGCCCAACGCGGGAATCTCGTGGCACATATATGTGGCTCGACAAGACCTCACCGTTCCCACGGCCCGGTCGCAACCAGGACGTCTCCGGTGAACAGCCGTTGTCGGTTAAGTCTCATTGGCGTTCATGGCAGCCCTGTTTCGCGGCGGACGCCACGGCCCCGTGCACCAGCCTGTCGAGCGCGATCACCATCGCATCGTCGCTGTCGTGTTTGACGATGGCTGCTTCTTATCCGCATCCTTCCGGATCGCTTTGCGGACAACGACAAGGCCGCCAAAAATGTCGGGAGGAACTGTCCACCACGAAACGCCCCATCGGGCGATGATCACGGCGTGCGCGATCGGCGCCACGGTGCTGCAGTTGCTCGACCAGACGATCGCCAATGTGGCGCTGCCCTACATGCAGGGCAGCTTCTCCGCGAGTTTCGACGAAATCACCTGGGTCCTGACCTCCTACATCACGGCGTCGGCGATCATGACGGCGCCGGTTGGCTGGCTGGCGGCGCGCTATGGGCGCAAGCCCCTTTATGTCGGCTGCATCTTCGGCTTCACCATCACCTCGATGCTATGCGGCGCGGCCCAGTCACTAGGCCAGATCGTCGTGTTCCGCGTGCTTCAGGGCGTGTTCGGCGCTGCGCTGGTGCCATTGTCGCAAGCGACCCTGCTGGACATCTATCCCCCTGAACGGCGCGGCTTCGCCATGGCGATCTGGGGTGTCGGCGTGATGCTCGGACCGATCATGGGGCCGACCGTCGGCGGGTGGCTGACCGAAAACTATAGCTGGCGCTGGGTGTTCTACATCAACCTACCGTTCGGTCTGCTCGCCGCCGCCGGCCTGATGATCTTTCTGCCGGGCGGCGGTGAGCAAGGACGTCTCCGCTTCGACTGGCTCGGCTTCAGCGTGCTGGCGATCGGCATCGGTGGCCTGCAGTTGATGCTGGACCGCGGCCAGGATCAGGACTGGTTCGCCTCTCGCGAGATCATCGCCGAGGCTGTTCTCGCGAGCCTGGGCTTCTACCTCTTCCTGGTCCACGTATCGACCGCGCACTATCCGCTGATCAGGCCGGCCCTGTTCAAGGACGTGAACTTCGCGTCCGGCGTGCTGCTCATGTTCATGGTTGGCATCTTCATGGTGTCCAGTCTCGCACTGATGACGCCATGGCTTCAGGTGCTGAGCCGTTATCCGGTGGAGACCGCTGGGCTGATCATGGCGCCACGCGGGTTTGGCAGTCTCGTGACGACCGTGCTGACCGGGCGTCTGGCGGGCCGGATCGACGCGAGGGTGCTGGTGGGGATCGGACTGCTGATGCTCAGCTACAGCTACTGGCTGATGACGCGCTGGACGCCCGACGTGTCGGAGCGGGAGATCATCATCGCGATCATCATCCAGGGCGGCGCGATGGGGCTGTTATTCACACCGATCCAGGTGCTGGCGTTCGTCACGCTGGCGCCGTCGATGCGGACCGAGGGTGCTGCGCTGTTCAGTCTGCTGCGCAACCTCGGCGCGGCGATCGGTGTCTCGGTCGCGACGACAGTGCTGGCGCGCAATGCCCAGGCGATGCATGAGATGATCGGCGCCGCGGTCACCCCTTTCAATCGGGCCTTGCAAACTGGCGGATCAATGCATCGGTGGCTCGATCCGGCGACCGCGCACGGCAAGGCATTGCTGGATCGCATCATAAACGAGCAGGCCCAGATCGTCGCCTATGCCGATGTCTACCTGTTGCTGATCATGGCGACGGTGCCGGCATGGCTGCTGCTCTTCATGATGCGTATGCCGCGGAGAGTGATCGACATAGCAGCGGAATAATCAATCTGGCCCATGTCGGGACGTAATCGTGCGCGGCAGCAGTGACTGTTTTGATCGCAAGCACGCCTTTCGCTGTCCCGGTCGGCGCCCTATCGGGAGAAGACGGAATGAGCGCGACGAGCGCCATGAAGTCGCGCTCGCGCTGTTGGATGAGAGAACGCTATCACTGCCAATAGCCCGCCACATGTAGGTGATATACCGCGACTCCCCGGGAAGGCGAAAATACCCCTTGCCAAACGGCCGGAACGCGATTTTACCGTCCGCATGATCCGCCGCGGCTTCCTGGACGCCGAATCGCGCAAGGACCTGACCGAGTTGGCTCGGGACGGGTCTGCCGCCCATCGTTTGGCCCGGCGCGCCAATGCGCTGGTGCTGCTGGACGACGGCATGAGCTGCGAAGCCATCGCGACGGTCCTGTTGCTGGACGACGACACGATCCGCAGCTGGTATCGGCTGTACCAGGAAGACGGGATCGAGGGCCTGGCGAGCTTCGGCTATGAGGGCGGCGCCTGCCGCCTGAACGAAGAGCAGCGGGACAAGCTGAAGGCCTGGATCAGCGATACGCTGCCGCGGACGACGCGCGAGGTCGGCGTGTGGATCGGACAGGAATGCGGCATCGAATACCAGGGCCGGTCTGGCTTGATCGCGCTGTTGCACCGGCTCGGCATGGAACATCGCAAACCAAAAACGGTGTCGCGCAAGCTCGATCCAGAGAAACAGGCTGCATTCATCAAGGCGTATGAGGAGTTGCTGAACCGCCTGGACGCGGATGAGGTGGTGTTGTTCGCCGACGCGGTGCATCCGACGCATGCGGTACGGCCGGTGGGATGCTGGGCGCCGAAGGACACGCCGATCGCGGTGGCGCAGACCAGCGGGCGGCAACGCCTGAACATTCATGGCGCGATCGACCTGGAGACCGGCCACACCCAGATGCTGGAGGTGGAGACGGTTGATGCAGCCAGCACGATCAGACTGATGATCGCGCTGCTGAGCATGTACCCGCGCAAGCGGGTGATCCACGTATTCCTGGACAACGCCAGATATCATCATGCGAAGTTGGTGCAGGCCTGGCTGGCGCGGCCGGGCTGCCGGATCAAACTCCACTTCATCCCGGCCTACTGCCCGCACCTCGACCCGATCGAACGACTCTGGGGCTTGATGCACAAGCACATCACCCACAACACGTGCCACGAAACCTTCCGAGACTTCAGCGGCGCGATCCTGACGTTCCTGCGAGAGGAGGTGCCCAGGAACTGGCGCCTCTACTGCGATGAGGTCACAGACAACTTCCGCATCATCTCGCACGAGGATTTTCGGATTCTGGCGTGAGCGGGGTATAGCCCGAACTTCCTGCGCTTTTGCGATGAAGCTGTTGAAAGGATTCGTGGCTCCGGCTAATTGGTCCAAAGCGTAGCTAATATCAGATTTGACACTTGGTTGCTGTCAGCAATCATGCTTGGCGGTAGTCGTGTCCGGAGATCGCCGTTACGCTCCATCGTTCGAGGGGGGTAGAGTGCGATGCGTTGCCCGAGATGCCGATCGACAGCGGTCAGAGAACGAACTGAGAGACTGTGTTGGACGTTCTGGGTGATGGCGTTGGAGGGTAGCATGAGGTCCGTGCCCACGCGGAGATAATCATGCGCTACCAGCGTTACCCCTCAGATCTAACTGACGCACAGTGGGCGTTGGTGGCACCGCATATTCCTTCAGCAAAGTGCGGCGGTCGTCTACGCACAACGGACGTCCGCGCCGTTCTCGACGCAATCATCTATTTGCTCCGCACCGGTTGCCAGTGGCGGCAGCTCCCCAGCGACTTCCCGTCCTGGCCGACGGTGCACGGCTACTTCCGAGGTGTGTTTCGGCGTGCAATTTTTGACCCCCCTATTGGAGTGCGCTCCCGCGGGTGGACAGATTGAGCGATTAGAATTGACCATCCCTGCTGGGCTTCCGGAGGATGGAAGCCATGACGAAGCACCGATCGCACAGCGCCGCGTTCAAGCGGCAGGTTGCTGAAGAGTTCATCGCCGGGGAGACACTGCATGCGCTTACGAAGCGGCATGACATCTCGCGGCAACTGGTCCGGATCTGGGTTGGCAAATTCGAGGCCGGCGCCCTGGATGAGGATGTGCAGGCGGCTGATCTAATGCAGGAATACGAGGCCCGGATCGCGGCCCTCGAGCGTCTGGTTGGTAAGCAGGCGCTGGAGCTCGAGTTGCTAAAGGGGGCTTTGAAGCACGCACCCCGGCCGAGAAGCGCGACCACCTCCGTCATCACAGGCCCCTCGGCATCTCTGTCGTAAGCGGTGTTCCCCGACCCTTCTTTAATGGGTGCCCTTGAAGTGCTTGATTTGCTTGAGGCAGAGGGCTTCGAGCTATCCTTATGTTTGACGTTAGCGATGACGCGAAGGGTGAATACCGGCGAGTTGAGGTTCTAACGGGACGTGGCCGGCGGCGGCGCTGGTCGGCAGATGAGAAGGCCCGGATCGTCGCGGAGACCTTGGTGCCGGGAGCGCGCGTTTCCGAGGTTGCGCGGCGCTGGCACATCTGCTCGCAGCAGGTATTCGGTTGGCGACGCGCCATGCGGCAAGACTTGCCGCTCGTGGCGGGGCGAACGACAACGCCGGCAACACCCAGCTTTGTTCCGATCGTGAGCGAAGCCATTCCTGCAACAATGGTTCCACGCGCGGCGTCTGCCGCACCGGGGATCGAGGTCAAGCTTGCCGGTGCTGTGGTGCGGGTCTCGTCCGGCATGGATGCTGCCCAGTTGACCGCGGTGTTGCGCGCGGTGCGCGCGTCGGCGTCCCGATCATGATCAATGTCCCCGCTGGCGCTCGCGTCTTACTGGCGACGCGGCCAGTTGATTTCCGCAAAGGGGCACACTCTCTCGCCGCCTTGGCGCAGGAGGTGCTTGGCGAGGATCCGTTCGCTGGCGCGGTGATCGTCTATCGCGCCAAGCGCAGCGACCGCTTGAAGATACTGGTCTGGGATGTCAGCGGCCTGGTGCTGGTGTGGAAGCAATTGCAGCAGGGATCGTTCCGCTGGCCGCCGATCATGGACGGGGTGATGAAGCTGTCGCCGGTTGAGTTCGCCGCGTTGTTCGATGGGCTCGATTGGACGCGTGTTCAGACCATAAAGGGGATTCTCAAACCGTCGGTTGCCGCGTAGGATTCGTTGCGTGATGGCTTCACCCCGCGACGACATGCAGAGCCTGCCCGAAAGCATTGAAGCCTTGCGGGCCTTGGTGCTGACGACAATTGCCGAACGCGATGCGACACTTGTCGAGCGCGATGCGGCGGTTACGGAGCGGGACATCCTGCTGGCACAGAATGACCGGCTGCGTCATCTGCTGCTGCAGCTCAGACGCATGCATTTCGGCCCCCGCTCCGAGCGTCTGCCGGAGGAACAGCTGCAACTGGGCCTGGAAGCCCTCGAGCAGGCGATCGCCAAAGCAGACGCGGAGGCAGAGAAGCACGATCCCGAGCGGCGCTTGGACAATGCCGCCAAGCGGCGTGCCAGCCGTGGTGCGCTGCCGGCGCACCTGCCGCGGATCGAGGTGACGCTGGCGCCCGAGGACACTGCGTGCCCGTGCTGCCGGGCGAGCATGACGGTAATAGGGGAAGACACATCAGAGCGTCTGGATGTGATCCCGGCGCAGTTTCGGGTGATCGTAACCAGGCGTCCGAAACTCGTTTGCCGGTCCTGCACAGGCGTCGTGGTGCAGGCACGGGCGCCGGCACGGCTGATCGAGGGCGGCATCCCGACCGAGGCAATGGTCGCCCATGTGCTGGTGGCGCGCTATGCCGATCATCTGCCGCTGTATCGCCAGGCACAGATCCTGGCGCGACAGGGTGTGATCCTCGAGCGGTCCACCCTGTCGTTCTGGATGGGATACGCCGCGGCCGAAGTCGCCCCCGTGGTGGCGCGGCTGCGCGAGATGATGCTGGCCTCGACACGGATATTTGCCGACGAGACCGTGGTGCCGGTGCTCGACCCGGGCCGCGGACGGACCAAGCAAGGATACTTCTGGGCCATGGCCCGTGACGATCGCCCATGGGGCGGGAGCGAACCACCGGCTGTGGTTTATAGTTACGCCCCTGGTCGGGGACATATCCACGCCAACACGCTGCTCGGTGACTATCGCGGCATCCTGCAGTGCGATGGATACCAGGCCTACAAGAAACTCGCCGGGCCCAAGCTGACCGAGACTCCCGTAACCCTGGCTTTTTGCTGGAGCCACGTGCGCAGGGGTTTTTACGATCTGGCCAAGACGAAGGCGCCGATCGCTATGGAAACGCTGCGGCGGATCGCCGCGCTCTATGAGATCGAGGCGCGTGTCCGCGGCAAGCGCGCCGCCGATCGGCTGGCGCTGCGTCAAGCCGAAAGCAAACCGCTGGTCACGGAATTGCGCATCTGGTTCGAAGCGCAGTTAGCGAAACTGCCCGCCCGCGGTCCAACTGCCGACGCGATCCGCTATGCGCTGAACCACTGGGAAGGGCTGGAGCGGTTCCTTGAGGACGGACGCATCGAACTCGACACCAACAGTGTCGAGCGCGCCATGCGGCCGGTCTGTCTGTCGAGAAAAAATAGCCTCTTTGCGGGCAGCGACGAAGGCGGCGAAAACTGGGCATGCCTAGCATCGCTAATCGAAACCTGTAAGTTGAATGGCGTCAATCCACAGGCATATTTTACCGATCTCCTGACACGCCTGGTGAATGGCTGGCCGCACAAACGCATCGACGAATTGATGCCTTGGCTCTGGGCACCCGAACGGCCACCCTGATCTCACGAAGCGCCGAAGGGTCGGGGAACACCGCTTACTCTCTGTCAGCAGAGGGTGTGAGCTGATGGGACTGTCACGCTCCACCTTCTACGATGCTCCACCTGTTCCGATGGCCGCGAACGAAGTTCTTGTTCGGATCCGCGCGATCTGCGACGAGTTCGAGTGCTACGGCTACCGTCGCGTGGGAGCTGCATTACGCCGTAAGCGGTGTTCCCCGACCCTTCGGCGCTTCGTGAGATCAGGGTGGCCGTTCGGGTGCCCAGAGCCAAGGCATCAATTCGTCGATGCGTTTGTGCGGCCAGCCATTCACCAGGCGTGTCAGGAGATCGGTAAAATATGCCTGTGGATTGACGCCATTCAACTTACAGGTTTCGATTAGCGATGCTAGGCATGCCCAGTTTTCGCCGCCTTCGTCGCTGCCCGCAAAGAGGCTATTTTTTCTCGACAGACAGACCGGCCGCATGGCGCGCTCGACACTGTTGGTGTCGAGTTCGATGCGTCCGTCCTCAAGGAACCGCTCCAGCCCTTCCCAGTGGTTCAGCGCATAGCGGATCGCGTCGGCAGTTGGACCGCGGGCGGGCAGTTTCGCTAACTGCGCTTCGAACCAGATGCGCAATTCCGTGACCAGCGGTTTGCTTTCGGCTTGACGCAGCGCCAGCCGATCGGCGGCGCGCTTGCCGCGGACACGCGCCTCGATCTCATAGAGCGCGGCGATCCGCCGCAGCGTTTCCATAGCGATCGGCGCCTTCGTCTTGGCCAGATCGTAAAAACCCCTGCGCACGTGGCTCCAGCAAAAAGCCAGGGTTACGGGAGTCTCGGTCAGCTTGGGCCCGGCGAGTTTCTTGTAGGCCTGGTATCCATCGCACTGCAGGATGCCGCGATAGTCACCGAGCAGCGTGTTGGCGTGGATATGTCCCCGACCAGGGGCGTAACTATAAACCACAGCCGGTGGTTCGCTCCCGCCCCATGGGCGATCGTCACGGGCCATGGCCCAGAAGTATCCTTGCTTGGTCCGTCCGCGGCCCGGGTCGAGCACCGGCACCACGGTCTCGTCGGCAAATATCCGTGTCGAGGCCAGCATCATCTCGCGCAGCCGCGCCACCACGGGGGCGACTTCGGCCGCGGCGTATCCCATCCAGAACGACAGGGTGGACCGCTCGAGGATCACACCCTGTCGCGCCAGGATCTGTGCCTGGCGATACAGCGGCAGATGATCGGCATAGCGCGCCACCAGCACATGGGCGACCATTGCCTCGGTCGGGATGCCGCCCTCGATCAGCCGTGCCGGCGCCCGTGCCTGCACCACGACGCCTGTGCAGGACCGGCAAACGAGTTTCGGACGCCTGGTTACGATCACCCGAAACTGCGCCGGGATCACATCCAGACGCTCTGATGTGTCTTCCCCTATTACCGTCATGCTCGCCCGGCAGCACGGGCACGCAGTGTCCTCGGGCGCCAGCGTCACCTCGATCCGCGGCAGGTGCGCCGGCAGCGCACCACGGCTGGCACGCCGCTTGGCGGCATTGTCCAAGCGCCGCTCGGGATCGTGCTTCTCTGCCTCCGCGTCTGCTTTGGCGATCGCCTGCTCGAGGGCTTCCAGGCCCAGTTGCAGCTGTTCCTCCGGCAGACGCTCGGAGCGGGGGCCGAAATGCATGCGTCTGAGCTGCAGCAGCAGATGACGCAGCCGGTCATTCTGTGCCAGCAGGATGTCCCGCTCCGTAACCGCCGCATCGCGCTCGACAAGTGTCGCATCGCGTTCGGCAATTGTCGTCAGCACCAAGGCCCGCAAGGCTTCAATGCTTTCGGGCAGGCTCTGCATGTCGTCGCGGGGTGAAGCCATCACGCAACGAATCCTACGCGGCAACCGACGGTTTGAGAATCCCCTTTATGGTCTGAACACGCGTCCAATCGAGCCCATCGAACAACGCGGCGAACTCAACCGGCGACAGCTTCATCACCCCGTCCATGATCGGCGGCCAGCGGAACGATCCCTGCTGCAATTGCTTCCACACCAGCACCAGGCCGCTGACATCCCAGACCAGTATCTTCAAGCGGTCGCTGCGCTTGGCGCGATAGACGATCACCGCGCCAGCGAACGGATCCTCGCCAAGCACCTCCTGCGCCAAGGCGGCGAGAGAGTGTGCCCCTTTGCGGAAATCAACTGGCCGCGTCGCCAGTAAGACGCGAGCGCCAGCGGGGACATTGATCATGATCGGGACGCCGACGCGCGCACCGCGCGCAACACCGCGGTCAACTGGGCAGCATCCATGCCGGACGAGACCCGCACCACAGCACCGGCAAGCTTGACCTCGATCCCCGGTGCGGCAGACGCCGCGCGTGGAACCATTGTTGCAGGAATGGCTTCGCTCACGATCGGAACAAAGCTGGGTGTTGCCGGCGTTGTCGTTCGCCCCGCCACGAGCGGCAAGTCTTGCCGCATGGCGCGTCGCCAACCGAATACCTGCTGCGAGCAGATGTGCCAGCGCCGCGCAACCTCGGAAACGCGCGCTCCCGGCACCAAGGTCTCCGCGACGATCCGGGCCTTCTCATCTGCCGACCAGCGCCGCCGCCGGCCAGGTCCCGTTAGAACCTCAACTCGCCGGTATTCACCCTTCGCGTCATCGCTAACGTCAAACATAAGGATAGCTCGAAGCCCTCTGCCTCAAGCAAATCAAGCACTTCAAGGGCACCCATTAAAGAAGGGTCGGGGAACACCGCTCTGATGTCCGCTTTCAAGGGGCAAGACGCGTTTTTTCTATCCCGCTCCGTCGCGCGAGTTTTCCCGATAGCGATGTAGCTGTGCAAGGCAGGAGACGGGACCGCTGGACGTCGGTTGACCTGCTCTGATGCGCGGGTTGGATACCGCATTTCCGGTTTCCGTCCGGGGCTGGTCCCTGTCTTACAACGGGCATCGGCTCGTAGCCGGCCGCCAAGCGGAGCTCGGGAGTTCCCCACCGTGGTCCCGCCCCCAGCCTTGCACAACGGGTCTTCGTTCTTTGCTGGCGTTAATCTCTTTGCATAACGTGCAGCGCTCAGGAGCGGCGGTATTACATCGTATGTGGTGTGATCGGTGCAGGTTCGACCTCGCGCGCGATGGCCCAGAGGAAGGCCGCAATTTCCCGCGCAATCGCAGTGATTACCACAGTGTTGCGCTTCCCCTTCGCGGTCAGTCGTCGATAACGGGCGCACAACCGGCTCTGCGCCTTCCAGGCAATCTCGCGCACTCGTTGCGGCAGCAACTGCTGCCGTCGCTGGTGTGTGGTTCCCACGCCGGCAGAATGTCGATAGGTCCACGCCGCTTCGACCAGTGCCTTCCGTGCGCTGCTGTTGCCCGTCTTGGTGATCCCGCCCTGCCGCCTTGTGTCGCCCGTGGAGCGTTCGGATGGTACCAGGCCGAGGAACGCCATCAGCTGACGAGGATGCTCGAAGCGGCGGAGGTCCCCGGCTTCGGCAACGACTGCCGTCGCAGTTAGAAAGCCGACGCCACGCATGGCCTGGAACGCCGCAACCACAGGTGCCATCGTCCAGGCAGGCACAATTTCCACCAGCGCAGCATCCAACCTGTCGATCCGTTCAACGGCCGCTCGCATCGCGTTCAGCATCTCCTGAAACGCGAACCGTTGGGCGGCATGAACGAAACTCTGTCCGTCCAGCCAGCGCAGATGTCGTCCTCGCCAAGTCGTGCCTCCTTCGTAGACACGGCCATGCCGCAGCAGGAACGAGCTGATGTGCTGGCGCTTGCGACGGTAATCCTCGATCGCCATTGCCCGGGTGCGCACCAGATCGCGAACCGCCTCATGCGTCTCGTCAGGTACCCAGACCGCCGTCAGCTCTGCTGCGCGCAGCAACCGGGCCAGAGACAGCGCGTCGCGTCGGTTGGTCTTCACCCGCTCGCCAGGTCGACGCGGAATCAGCGATGGCGCAACCACCGTGCAGCTATGTCCCATTGCAACGATCTGTCGATACAGCCCATAGCCCGTAGGTCCCGCTTCGTAGCAAAAATGTAACGTCTCGTAGCGGTCAGCGAGCTTGCGAACCAGTTTGGCAACGGCATCCGGTGTATTGGCAAACTCACCGAGATATCGAATCTCTCCTTGCCGACCGGCCTCGGCGATCGCAACTGCGTTCTTCGCCTTGGCGGTATCGATCCCGACAAATACTTCCCCACATCTCCTCATGGCTCGTCCCCTGTGCGTTGAGGATCGGCCCGGACCATCCGGGCAACCCTCGCCTATTTCCGCACATGCGGGGCGAGCCACCTCAAGCGCTCAGCGGACATGCGGTCTTACATTACGCCATCAGGGTGTGGTGGTTAACCACAAGAAGCTGCGCCGACTGATGCGCGAGAACGATCTGAGTCAGAAACAACGCCGACGCTACGTCGTCACCACCAACAGTGATCATGCCGGACCGATTTTCCCCGATCTGGCCAAGGGTGTCGTTCCCGATCGCCCGAACCAGCTATGGGTCGCAGACCTGACGTATGTCGCCATCCCGGGCGGCTTCGTCTATCTCGCCGCCATTCTCGACGCTTGGTCGCGAATGGTCGTCGGCTACGCGATCAGCCGGTCGATGGACGCGCGCATCGCCGTCGCTGCCCTCAAGGCCGCAATCAGAAGTCGCAACCCGCCAAAGGCTGCATCCACCATTCCGACCGAGGCTCGCTGGCCCTGCCCCGCTTTCGTGGACGGTCGAGTATTTGGGAATCTAGGACGGATGATGCAACTGCATTCTCACCCTGTTCTACTTATGTGTAAGCATTCTTTGGTTCGGCCCCCGGCGGAGCCATTCTTCCGTCCCGACCCGCACCCTGGTGCGGCTGCCGCGCGGAGCACCGGTCAGGGATCGCCGAAGGCGACCGCCGTGGGCGGCGCGAAGCGTCCTTGACGGGCGCGAGCACGGCGGCAGGCTGCGACGGGTCGGGATTGACGGTTGGCTGGTGATATCGGCATTCGTATTCGACTGGCGACAGATACCCGATAGACGAATGCCGTCGGCGCGGATTGTAGAACCCTTCGATGAACGAGAATGCTTCGTTGCGCGCTTCCGCCTGCGTCCTGAAGCGACAGCGCGCAAGCAGTTCGCATTCCAGCGTGGCGAAGAAGCTCTCGCACATGGCATTGTCGTAGGCGTCGCCAACCGAACCCATCGAGGGACGCACGCCTGCCTCGCGGCAACGCAAGCCGAATGCGATCGAGGTATACTGCGAGCCCTGGTCAGAGTGGTGGATCACGCCGTTCGGCCGGCGCTTCGCCAATGCCATGTTCAGTGCATCCAGTACCACTTGCGTCGCGAGTGTCGTGGCCATCGACCAGCCGACAATGCGGCGGCTAAACGCGTCGAGCACGACTGCAAGATAGAGAAAGCCCGCCCATGTCGGAATATAGGTGATGTCGGCAACCCACAGCCGATCGGGCGCTGCTGCGGTGAAGTGGCGGTCAACCAGATCGGGTGCCTGGCGGCCACCAGCCCTGACGGTGGTGGTGACGAACCGGCGTCGGCTTACCCCGGCAATCCCGGATCGCGACATCAGACGTGCCACGCGCTTGCGGCCAATGCGGATGCCGTTGGCCGCAAGTTCGGCATGCACGCGTGGCGAACCATAAGTGCCGCGTGATCCGGTGTGCGCAGCACGGATCGCCGTGGTCAGTTCTGCATCCCGCTTCGAGCGTGGTGATGGCTGCCGCTTCGACCATGCGTACCAGCCGCTCGAGGAGACGCCGAGCAGCCGGCACATGGTCGCGATCGGATACTGTGCCTGGTGATCGCTCACGAACTGGAACCCTTGGGTGGGATCACGTTCGTCTCCCGAGCGAACCAGGCCGCTGCTTTTGAGAGGATCTCCCGCTCGAGTTGGAGCTGGCGGTTCTCCCGTCTCAGCCGATGCAGCTCCTCCCGCTCCGCTGTTCGCAAACCGCCATCGCCGCGGCCGGCATCACGGTCGGATTGGGCCACCCAATTGCGAATTGATTGCGCAGTCGGCTCGAACTCGCGGGACAGTTCCTCCGGCCAGCGGCCGGCTCGCACCAGTTCCACCATCTGGCGGCGGAATTCAGGCGTGTAGACTGGCTGTTTCTTGGCCATCGTGGACTCCTCTAAGCCAAACTGTCGGATGTCCACGGAACCGGGGCAACTTCAGTGCTGGAGGTTTATCATCGGCCGCACGATCCAGAGTACCCCGTGGTCTGCGTGGACGAGACATCAAAGCAACTGATCAGCGAAACGCGTGTGCCGATCAAGCTGAAGCCAGGACAGCCCGCACGGCATGACTATGAATATGAGCGGAATGGAACCGTCAACCTGTTCATGATGTTCGCGCCTTTGGAGGGCTGGCGGCACGTCGCAGTAACCGATCGCCACACCGCTGTGGATTTCGCCCACATGCTCAAGGATCTGTCCGATACACATTTCCCCGCAGCCAAGAGGATTGTGCTCATGGAGGACAACCTCAACACCCACAAACCAGCGTCACTCTACGAAGCCTTCCCCGCAGCCGAAGCCCGTCGTCTCGTCGAGCGGTTCGAATGGCACTACACCCCGAAACACGGCAGTTGGCTCAATATGGCCGAAGCCGAGCTCAGCGTGTTATCCGGTCAATGTCTCGATCGCAGGATCCCCGACAAGCTCAGCCTCATCGAGGAGGTCGCCGCCTGGGAACATAGCCGCAACCACAAGCAGGTCAGAGCAGATTGGCAATTCACCACCGCCGACGCCCGCGTAAAGCTGAACAGGTTATACCCGGCATTATGAGCGACTCGGGGTAGTAGTCGAAGCAAACCGTCGGGAGGCATTTAGCGACATTGGGCACAAGCTGGGCGATCTGCCGCGGCGCGGTTGCTGCGGCCCGAGTGTGGTGCAGTTCGTGCCGGGTCACGAAGCAGTCCTCCCGGTTGGGCTTGGCCGATGCGGCGGCGCCCTGGGCTGCCTCCAGCGAGGGAAAGTCTCGATGATGATCATGTGTTCCCCGCAGCATGGACATGGTGGGCGGACATCGAGCGGCTCTTCTGGCACGTCGTCATCGGGCGGCGGCGCGACGGCGAGTAATTCGCGGGCGCGTGCGAGGCTGACCTTGCGCGCCGAACTGGCGAGCAGGCCATAGTGACGAATGCGATGGAACCCACGCGGCAGGACGTGAAGCAGGAAGCGGCGGATGAACTCGTCGCTGCCGAGCGTCATGACCTGCTGGCGGTCCGCGCCATTGCGGCGATAATCCTTGAAGCGGAAGGTGACGCCGGTCTCGTCGAAAGCAAGCAGCCGCCGGTTCGAGATGGCGACGCGATGGGTATAGCGCGAGAGATAGGCGAGCACGGCTTCGGGACCGGCGAAGGGCGGCTTGGCGTAGACCACCCAGCGTTTATGGCGGACCGGCGAGAGGTGACGCTGGAAGGCCCGACGGTCGGCGAGTGGTGCGAGGTTGCCGAAGAAGGCAAGCCTGCCGGCGTCGTGGAGTGCGATCAGTCTGGTGAGGAACAGGCGGCGGAACAATTTGGACAGGACGCGCACCGGTAGGAGGAACGCCGGTCGCGAAGAGATCCAGCGCTGTCCATCGAGGGTTATGCCGCCGCCCGGCACGATCATATGCACATGGGGGTGGTGGGTCAGTGCCGATCCCCAGGTGTGGAGCACGGCGGTGATACCGATGCGCGCACCAAGATGGCGCCGGTCGGCGGCGATGGTGAGCATGGTCTCTGACGCCGCCCGGAACGGCAGGTCGTAGATGACCGCCTTGTTGTGGAAGGCGATGTCGGCGATCTCGGCCGGCAGGGTGAAGACGACGTGGAAGTATCCGACCGGCAGCAGGTCGGCCTCGCGCTCGGCGAGCCACGCGCGCGCGGCAGCACCCTGGCACTTGGGGCAGTGCCGGTTGCGGCAGCTGTTGTAGGCGATCCGCCAGTGGCCGCAGTCCTCGCAAGCCTCGACATGACCGCCGAGGGCCGCGGTGCGGCAATGCTCGATCGCCGACATGACCTTGAGCTGATGAAGGCTCAGGTGTCCGGCATGGGTGGCCCGATAAGTGGGGCCGGCAGCACGGAAGATATCGGCGACCTCGAGCGAGGCGCGCACCGCCTCAGCCGGCGGGTGCGATCTCTGCGGCCTTGAACATGCCGAGCTTGTCGAGCGGGCTGGTCACGGTACGCACCGTTCGGGTCGCGACCTTGGTATAGAAGGCGGTGTTCTCCAGCTTCGCGTGCCCGAGCGGTCGTGATTTATAATGCGCGTCCCGCTATCTCACTGAAACTCAAGGATCTGCTGCACCGAATTTGGTGTTACCGGACCTGTTGCCGGGCTACGGATGCTAAATGCGGCCACGTCATCCGCCTTGATGACCCAGGGTGCACCCTTGCAGGCTTGGCGCCCCTTGAGATCGCCTCTCCGGATCATGCGAAGCGCCGTCATCTTGGCGACGCCAACGATCTGTGCGGCCACATCGAGCGTGATCTCACCGCGCTCGGCCCATTCGCCGTCGCGGTACACCGCGATATCGTGGTGGTTGCGGAAGCCGCGCACGCGCTGCTCGGTCCATCAGTTGCCATACCCCGTCGATTTGCCCGAACGATTGAGGAGGCGGGCGATCTGTCGATCCGGCATCAAACGCGCCAACTCGCGTACCAGTGCTATGTCATCATCCGGCGGTGGCCAATGATGCCGACCGGCAGCATTCAATCTCAGCTTGACCTGTAATGCAGTGTGGTCTCCGCCCGTCCAGTGCAGAACCATGTTGATGACCGGTCCCTCCTTGCGCACCACGATCTCGTTCAGCGCAGTGCGCAAGACGCGCTTGCGCGTGGCGGCTGTGGCAGCCGGGTGCGACCAGGCCCGTTCGAGATCCGCGCCGAGCCGCATCAGTTGCTGCCGCTCCGGTTCGCCCAGTGGTGGAGGCTTGGCCGCAACGATGGCAGCGAGTTCGCCTTCTATTCTGCGCACAGTCTGCAATGCATCGTTCCAGCGGCGCTCCAGCTCGGCGGCCACTAAGCGATTCGCGGGATCGACCGTATCGTATTGTCGACGGGCATGCGCGGCCTCGTAGCGTGCCTGTTGAAGCGATAACTCAAGCTGCCGTTGTGCGACCGATGTTCCGTTCGTCTGAGTCTCGATTGCCTTGACGGCGGCCTCAATGCCAAGCGGCTTCAAGATGCGCAGTACCTCTGCGCCGACGGCACCATCGATACTCAAGCCGCTGATCGAGATGCAGCGTGCCGTGCCGTGGTTTGTGCGGGCGCCATAGCAGTTGTAGCGGCCAAGCTTGCCACTGTAGGACACGTGCAGCTTGCGGCCGCAATGACCACAGCGCAGAAGGCCGGGCAGCAACAGCTCTCCGCGCCGAACTGCCCCCCTGGCCGCGGCGCTGCCTTTGCCGGTTGCATTGTTGGCGATCACGCCCTGGTTCCTCTCGAACTCCTCCCAGGTGATGTAGCCGGCGTGATGATCCTTGATGAGAACGTCCCATTCGGCCATCGGCCGATGCACGCCGCGCCTGACACATTTGCGCCCCTGCTCAACACTCACCTTGCTCGTCGTGCGACCGAAGGCATAGGCGCCCGCGTAGATCGGATTGGTCAGAATGTTATGCACGATATTGTAGGCCGGCAATCGCCAGACGATGCCGCGTGCCTCGCCATCGCGCGACTTCACGGGCAACTCGATGGCTTCGTCGCGCAACCAGATATGGACCTGTCGGGCGCTTTGGAACTCAGCAAATTTTGCAAAGACGAGCTGCAGTGCCTCGCGAACGCGCTGGTCGGCATTCTTCTCGATCCGGTCGCGCCCAACTTTCACATAGCCAGCGGCAACGCCGAGGATCAGCGCACCCCGGCTCGCCTTCTGCTTCAGCGCCTCTTGCGAGCGCTGGCGAAACAGCGACAGTTCAAGTTCGCTCATCGTTCCCTTCATTCCAAGCAGCGATCGATCATTGGGATGGCGAGGATCATAGATTCCGTCCTCGTCGACGATGAGGGTCCCGACCAAGCCACAGAACTCGATCAACGTGTGCCAATCACGGCCGTTCCGTGCCAGTCGCGACGCTTCGATCGCGAGCACGGCGCCCACACGGGCTTCGCAGATCGCAGCCAGCAAGCGCTCGAAGCCGGGCCGGGCGATGCCGCCGCCCGAACGGCCAAGGTCATCGTCGATGACCTCGACTACGGTCCAGCCGAGCTCACGGGCGCGATCGGCGAGACCATATTGCCGGCGCCGACTCTCATGGTTATGCGTCAGCTGATCGGCCGTCGACTGCCGGATATAGACGTACGCACTGCGCGCAAGATGCTCAGTCGTGATCTTGCTCATCGCTGGCCTCCCCGTTTGCCAGCCCTGTCGCGATCTCGCGGAGAAGAGCTTCCACCAATATCGCGAGATCGCTCATCTGTGCGGTCGCCAACACGACTCGAGGCGCCTCGTTCCCCTCGAACAGGCTTAGTTGGAGATCCTTGGATCGGCACGACATTGTCGGCTTACTCCGCCTTCGATTCGGACTGGAGAAAGCCTAAAAGTGCGTCGATCTCGGCGCGCAGGGATCGCAGGGTGTCGACAGAAAAATGGGGCTCCTCGCTGAGCGCGTATTGTGCCGCGCTCTCGCGAGTCATCCATGCCGGAATGCAGGCGAACGAGCTGTCTGGCTGCAAGATGACCACCAGCTCAATGCCGCGGTACTCGAGCTGTCGCTGGATCAGAACCGTCTCACCGCATCGCGGATGGAAGCGATAGTAGATCCGCCTTTCAGTTAGATGTTTGTGGGCAGTATGTCGCCGTTCCGAGCAAGACCTGGATGACGCGGATGTCGACGCCGTCTTCCAGCAGATGGGTGGCAAAGCTGTGGCGCAGCGTATGCGGTCCGACCCGCTTGATGATCTCAGCGGCCTGGGCCGCCTCGACGACGACGCGATGGAGTTGCCGGGTGCTGATCGGCTTCATGGCGTGCTGTCCCGGAAACAGCCAACCGTCACGATGCATCACGCCCTGTTGGTGCCCGGCCTTCCACCACTCGCGCAGCAGGGTGAGCAGATCTGCCGGGAGGATGGCATTGCGATACCGGCCACCCTTGCCACGCTCGACCCTGAGCAACATGCGTTCGCTGTCGATGTCGCTGACCTTGAGCGCCGCGACCTCCGCCACACGCAGGCCTGCGCCATAGGCGACCGAGAGGGCTGCCTGATGCTTGAGGCACGTGGTTGCGTTGAGCAGTCGCGCAACCTCGTCCCGGCTCAGCACCACGGGCAGGTTACGCGGATGCGCCACCCGGATCACCTTGCGTGCCAGGTCGGGCCGGTCGATGGTGTGCGTGAAGAAAAAGCGCAACGCCGACACGATGCTGTTCATCGTCGGCGTCGGCACGCCGGCACCGCGCTGTTCGATCTGGAACCGGCGCACGTCATCCGCGGTCGCCGTATCAGGTGAGCGCCCCAGGAACGTCGCAAAGCGCCCCACGTCGCGAATGTAGCTGTGCTGTGTCGCGCGCGAGAACCGGCGCAGGTTCATATCGTCGATCAGACGCTGGCGCAGTGGGCTGATTGCAGCGGTGCGAATGGTCTCGTCCATCGGTCGGCTCCTCTTGGTTGAAGAAGCCGAAACGCTCAGCCCGCACCGGGCCGCGCTCAATCGATGTGCATCAGCTGCGCGTCTACTCGCTCAGCAACACCCCGCGCCCTTCCCGCGAAGCGGGTTCGTTCAGCCACCCTACGTGGTCATTCATTGGGGATCAGGCGAGCGGCCGGGAGCGACCCAAGCCGGCCGCTCGGCTGGGCACTGTCGAATGACCAGAGTTGGCCGGGAGCGGACTGACGGGTTCGGGGGATTTGTACGCCGGAGCGGACGTTCCCTTCCGGTTCGCACCGGCAAGTTCCTGGAAGAGGGCGGACCGGTTGTCCGTTCCTGTCATCAGTCAGGCAACCGTTCCTCACGCCACAAGCCCAGTACATCCTGAACGGGTCGATCCGAGAAGCTGAACAGGACCGCTTCGGACTCAGCGCGATGGTGATGGGTGTACCAACTGGGGACCACGAAGATATCGCGCGGCTTCCAGCGGAACACGGTGTCGCCCACGATCGTTTCGCCCGTGCCTTCCATGACCGAATAAATCGTGCCGTCCGTGGCCCGGTATGGCGCGGTATTGAATCCGCCCGGCAACAGCGCCATGAACGCGCCGATCGTTGGCATCGGAGAACCACCGGTTGTCGGATCGATGTAGCGAAGCTTGTAGCCGTGATGGAAGTCGGGATCGCCATTGCGCGACAGCGTCGCGAGTGCATCGCGGGAGCGGGTATAGGGGTAGTTGAACACAGGCGACGACTTTGTCTCGGGCCTCCAGTCCACCGGGACCATATTGGCGCCAAATCGCGCGAGGCTGTCGCCGATCGGGCGGATGATGCCCTGCGTTTCGTCGTTCATTGGATCCGCGAAGTTAGCGTCGAGCATTCTGACCATCGGGGTGTCAAGTCCGTCGAGCCAGACCACTGGGCTGTTCGATTCGTTGCCATGGTCGTGCCAACTCCACGATGGTGTCAGAATGAAATCACCCGGTTCCATCAGGGCGCGCTCACCTTCGACGGCAGTATAAGCGCCGTGGCCCTCGATGATGAAACGCAGCGCCGCGGGCGTGTGCCGGTGCGCGGGAGCAACCTCACCGGGCAGGATCAGTTGCAGGCCGGCGAAGAGCGAACTCGTGATTCGCCGTTGTCCCCTGAGGCCCGGGTTTTCCAAAATCAGAACGCGGCGTTCCGCCTCTCTGGCGGTGATCAGACCGCCGGCTTGCAGCATGAGGGGACGAACGACATTGTCGTAATCCCAGTGATACGGCCGCGCCGGGGAGACAGGGGCGCGGCAATACATGCCGGGCGGTCGTTCCCACAGCGGGGCAAGATTGTGCTGGCCAATCTGACCATAAAACGCCTGGCGTTCTGGCGCGATCGTATAATCGCTCATTGGATCCGGCCTTTCCGTGACTTTCCGGTTTCAACCTGATGGCGGTCGACAAACCGGTACCCGGGATGTGGCGATCAGACTCTTCTCACCCCGTAGAACGCGGGGAATCCCCAGGGCACATCAACGATGTTTCGCAGATGCGCGGCCGACCTGACCCAGTACCCCATCGGGATATACGGCACATCCCGCCAGAACTGGAGCTGTAGTTGCACGGCGATTCGTTTCTCGGTGGTGAGATCCGGCGCGTCCAGCCAGTCCTGGCGCAGTGCTTCCAGCACCGGGCAGTCCGGCCAGCCGCCGCTTCCAGCATTGGCTTCGCCAGGAATCCCGGGGTTCGTCGCCGGGCAATCTGTGAACAAACCGTCGTTTATCATGAAATAGGCATTCCAGCCGCCGGCGCTTGGCGCCGCCTTGTTCAGGCGGCGGCGATACAATGTCGGCATGTCCATCTCTTGCAGGTCGACATTCATGCCAGCTTTGCGCAACTGGTCCGCGCCCACGTAGGAAATGGGTGGAAGAAAGCCGATACCACCCATCATCACGACAACTGGTTCGCCGCGATATCCCGCGGCCGCGAGGTTGCGCTTCACTTTGTCGTAGTCGCGAGGGCTGCTCATCACCTCAATCCCGGCCGCATTGACGAGAGGGGAGGTCGGCCCGAACAAACCGATCCGATCGCGCCACAATGTGCGGTCGGTGCCAGCCACGGCGTTCATCACGTCGGCCTGGTCGATGGCGCCGAGAAGGGCGCGCCGAATGGCGGCGTTATTGAACGGCGGGTGAAGAAGGTTGAACCGCAGGACTGCGATCGAGCCCGATGCCTCCCTGACCTCCACCGTCACGCGAGGATTGCGGGCGAGCAACGGTACCTGATCCGCACTGGGCGATTCCACCCAATCGAGCTCGCCCTGGGCCAGCGCCGCGGCAGCGGTGGCGCCATCACCCAGCGATTGCCACTCGACACGATCGAAATGGGTGACTTTCGGGCCAGCGGTGTAGCTCGGCGTTCCCTCGCCGCGCGGCATGTAAGCGGGGAATCTTTCGTACGTGGCGCGCTCCCCCGCATTGAACTCGGCGGGCAGGAAACGATAAGGGCCGCTCCCGACCAACTCCGGTACGGGACGATACGGATCGGTACTGGCGAGACGCTCCGGCATGATAGCCGGCATCGTTACGGAGGACCCGGCCAACGCTGCGGGCAGATGCGGGAACGGTTTGGAGAGGCGGAATCGCACCGTGCGATCGTCCGGTGCCGATAACTCGGCGGTCGCCGCGATAAGCGCCTGGCCGAACGGATCACGCGCCGCGAAGCGCCTGATGCTTGCGACCGCGTCGCGCGCGAGAACCGTTGTGCCGTCGTGAAATCGCAGTCCGTCGCGCAGCCGCAACGTCCAAATGGTCCCATCCTCGTCCACGGTGTGGCCTTCGACCATCTGCGGCCGGGCGGTGAGTGCTTCGTCCAGGCCGTAGAGCGTATCAAACACCAGATAGGCGTGATTGTGCGTTGCCCGGTTCCCGCTGGCCACCGGATCGAGCAGCGCCAGATTGATGAGCGGAACGAATTTGAGCGTTTGCTCGGGCCGTGTCCGCGCGACCCGTGGGGCGGCCAATATCGTGGCGCTGGCAGCGAGCTGCAGCACGGTACGGCGTCGCATGGTATTTTCCTTTCTGTCTGAACGGTTCAGAAAGTCATTACACATGATGGGAACCGCGGGGTCAGCGCGTCCAAGCTTGATTGGCCGTTACCTCACCGCACGGACAAACGCCTCGGATCCTGATATCGAGGCGAACCTCCCCTCGATAATCCGCAACGAGGCCTCATGGCTGGAGTACGTCGCCCCAGGGGGATCCGGTTGGCCTGTGCAGTCCTCGAGCAACAGGCAGTCATAATCACGAAACATCGCGTCGCGTAGCGTCGAATCGACGCATATGCCGGTCGTACACCCGGTCACGATGAGAGATCGCGCGCCCAGGTTCCGAAGCTGCGCATCCAGATCCGTTTCGAAGAACCCGCTGTACCGGTGCTTTCGCACCACGATATCGCCCGGTTCCGGGGCGATCTCCGGTAGAATCTCGGTGTTCCAGGTGTCTTCGATCAGGAAGCGGGCCGGCCGCCCATCGGGTGAAGTCATCGGCTCACCGGCCAACAATCGCCGGTGGCGGCGTCCGTGCGGCGAATCCGGTCCGCCCAGGTCAGCCAGGTCCGCCCGATGTGCCATCTTCAGATAAACAATCGGTACACCCGCGCCGCGCGCTGCCTTCACAACGCGCCGCGCGGGGCCGAGCGCTCGTTGGATCACGGAAATATCAATTCCAGCCCGGTCAAACATGCCGCCCAGGGCGCCGAAGTCGTTTTGCATATCGACGACGAGCATGACGCTGCGCCTGAGGTCGAGGGCCATCGGCCCAGGACGGGCATCGATGTAGATCACACGGGGCGCCGGCGTCATGGAACTCTTGCTCATTTCAACGATGATCCGTGATCGCTTGCCGATCATTCCGCTGGCGATCGACCGACGACTTCCAAATGACTTCTAAACGGAACCAACCCGACGATAGCTCGGCGCCGCGCAGCGCGTCGCCGGACAAACATTGCCACGAACCGGCACACGCCGCTTGACGGCGCGCCTAGCTATCCATTGCGATTTTCTTGTCTTACCATGACGGAGCTATCCCGGTCCGGTGGGTCAGCCCCGAATGCGGTTTCTGTTTGACGGCCATGCGCTCGATATCGACCAAAGGGAGCTGCACCGCGGCACCGAACCAATAGCGGTTGAGCCGCTTGTGTTCGACCTGTTGGCCTACCTGGTAGCGAACCGGGACCGAGTGGTTGGCAAGGATGATCTGCTGCATTCGGTCTGGTCCGGCAGGATCGTGTCGGAATCCGCGCTCGCGAGCCGCATCGCCGCGGTGCGGCGGGCGGTTGGCGACAGCGGCGAAACTCAAAAACTGATCAAAACGATCTCGCGCAAAGGCTTTCGTTTCGTTGGCGAAGTGCGTGAGGAGAAAGGCATCGCGGTGGTACGGGCGGAAGCGCCAACGGTGCGGGGCACCATGACCCAGCCATCAGGCGCGGCAGTGACGGCACTGCCTGACAAGCCATCGATCACGGTGTTGGCGTTCGTGAACATGAGCAGCGATCCCGAACAGGAATATTTTTCGGACGGCATGGCCGACGACATCATAACCGAGCTTTCCAGGGACGATTCGCTTTTCGTGATCGCCCGCAATTCGACCTTCACTTACAAGGGACGAGCCATGGACGTTAAACAGATCGCAGGCGAACTGGGCGTGCGTTACGTGCTTGAAGGCAGCGCCCGGCGGAACGGCGGACTGCTCAGGGTGAACGTCCGTTTGATCGACGCTCTGACCGGAAATCATCTCTGGGCCCAGAGGTATGACCGGGGGGTCGAGGATGTGTTCGCTGTGCAGGACGAAATCGCCAATAAGGTGGTGCGCGCGATCCTTCCGGCGGTGCTGAACGCGGAACGGCAACGCGCCATGCGAACGGCGCCGGACAACCTGAACGCCTGGGAGGCCTGGCAGCGAGCGCTGTGGCACTGGTCGGGGGGAGACCTCGCCAATTCGCGCGGCTTTCTGGAACGAGCGATCGCGCTGGACCCGCGCTTCGCAGCTCCCCACGCGATGTTGGCGTGGCTCTATCTTTCGGAGGCGACAATTGGAGTTGGTCCGCCCTTGGGGGAGACGCTCATCCTGGCGCGGGCCGCGGCCAGGACCGCTATCGAACTCGACCGCGACAGTGGCATCGCCCATGCAATGCTGGCTTGGGTGCTCGATCACCAGGGGAATGGAGAATCGGCGATTGAGGAGGCTGAGACCGCCATCAACCTCACCCCCAATGACCCGCAAGGGTACCTGATCAAGGGACATGTTTTGTTGCACGCCGGTCGGTCGGTCGAGGCACGTGACCCGCTGAACATCGCATTACGACTCGATCCCCTGGGTCCAATCGCGGCGGTGGTGCTGCTTAAACTCGCGACGTGCGGCTACGTTGAGCGGGACTATCGCTCAGCGGAGGCGACCGCGCGCCGTGCAATTCGGATCTGGCCGGAGTTTCCGCGGCCCTATCTCGTGCATGCGGCAGCGCTCGGCCAACTTGGCCGCGCCGATGAGGCGCGCGCGGCGCTCGACGCGGCGATCGCGGCCTCGCCCACTCACTTCGGGTATCGTACAAGTAGTCGCCCCCCTTACATTCACCCCGAGATCCACGAACACTTGCTGGACGGCCTGCGCAAGGCTGGATGGCGCGGATGAGCGCCAACGAAAAGGCGGCGACGCGCGACGCCCGCCGATCCAATTGAGTGATCGGGCTGCTGACGGTCCGCTCCCTCACCCATTACCGCCGGACGGGACGCTGATGGTTGTGTCCGCTTTTGAGAAATGAACCGCCGTGCCTGAACTAACGACATAGGCGCAAGGTGACCGTAAGCGGAGTTCTGACGCCCTTGTTTAACCGTACCTCGGAAGTGATTGATTCGGTCAGGCAGCGGCTTTTGAGTAAGCGCACGAGGCACCAAAGACGAGGACCTCAGCGAGCGGTTTGCGGCGATGTGGCGGAGCGAACCTCATCAGTCCGGTGGCGGGACGGTCGAGGATAGAATCCGGTAAAGCTTGTGACATGACGTTCTCTCGCTCAAAATAGCGCTCACCAAAGACTGCGGAGAGGATCCGCCGGAAGATGCCGGCAATGGCCGCCCGATCTGGAACCTCCATACTCGACGGGCGGCCTGATGCCACAATGGAAACAACGCCTGGATGCACCGCGTGCGCCCCCGCCGGAGAGTGGCGACCACTCCGCAAGGGATCCCTGAATGCTCGGGCAATGGATCGGATGCAAACGGCAATCCGTGGCGGTTCCGCCATCATGCGCAATAGCAAGCAAGATATCAGCTGGCGGCGATTGACGGTGCGGTGAGTGGCGCATCGCGAGGCGGACGATACCAGATCGAGACCAGTTCAGAGCATGACGGGCCCGATACGGCGGCTTCACCAAGGCGGCCGTGTCGCACCGTGGGCTGGCCAGCCAACAGTTCGGGAGAACGCGATGATCGCTCGGGCGCCGACAGCGAGTTACTTACTCGGGCAGAAGCTCGACAGCATTCCCTTCAGTTCATACCACGTGGTTCTGATCGTGGTGCTCGGCATCGTCGGGTTCGTCGAAGGTTACGACCTGGCACTTGACGGATCGCTGATTGTACTGGCCAAAGGATCTATGGGCCTCTCGGCGCAAGAAATTCGCTGGCTGGTGGCGGGCCCAACGTTCATGGTCGTCATCGGTGGCTACGTGGCCTCAGCGTTGTCCGACCGGCTGAGCCGTAAGTTCGTAATGCAAATCGGCGTGGTCATCAGCACAGGGTCCACGCTGTTGATTTTGGTGGCGCGAAACGCCGACCAATTGATCGTCGTCCGCTGCGTCACCGGCTTTGGACTGGGGTTCGCACTCTCGGCCGCCTTCCCGATCGCGGTCGAGTTAATGCCCGCGCAACACCGGCGCACCTTTGGCGCTATTTATGAGGTCATGCTGGCCGGCGCCTTCACGCTGCTCCCTTTCGTGGCCTTCATGGTGGCCGGGCATCCACAGGGATTTCGGTTGATCGCGCTGCCTGGCGGCCTGGCAGTGGGCGTCGTGCCCTTGCTAGTACATTTCGGCATTCCGGAAAGCCCTCGCTGGTACTTGCGTCGAGGCCAGCCGAAGGACGCGATCGATGCCACGAATTTAATGATCAAACGCTGCGGCAACCGCGTGCCATTATTGACCGTCGGGGGCCTCGGCCCGAACCTCACGTTGGGGCGCAGGGAACTGCCGCCGTTCCTGGCATTGTTTCACCCAGGACAACGTCGGTGGACAGCGATCGGCATACTCAGCGGCATCAGCGCCAGCGCGGCTTATTACACCTGTGCGATCTTGTTGCCCAAGGCACTGGTGGACCAGGGTGCCGCCATCACACTGAGCCTCGGACTGAGTTCGGTGCTCTTCCTGGCCAGCATTCCCGGAAAACTGTTCGTCGGCTTCCTGATGGAGATCATTGGCCGGCGCTGGACCATGACCTATGCGCTCGCTGGTTCGCTTCCCGGCATCGCTCTCATGGCCGGCGCACATTGGGCGGGCGAGATTGCTTCGGTGGTGTTTGTCGCCGGCGCACTGATCACCGGCTTCACTGTGCTGTCGGCGTTTCCGTGCACACGGGTTTACCTGTCCGAGCAATTCTCCACCGCGCTGCGCGGTCGGGGCCATTTCTTCGGCGAGTCCACCGCGCGATTGTTCGCCGGGGTTCTGTTTCCCATATTCATGGAACCCTACACCGCCTCGGCTGAGGTGTTTTTTGGGACGTTGCTGGTCGTGGTCGTGGTCGGTGCCTGCGTGCCACTGCTGTTCGGTCGCGAGACGGTCGGCAATCTGGAGACTGTCACCGAGGGCGTCGGGGTCGCGGCCTGAGGTCGGTATGGCCATACCGTCATCGCGGAGCCGCGCGGGGTTGCCGCATGGGAAGCCTGTCCGTCGCCAGGCCCAGGGGCGGGCGGCCGCGTGCTGGTCTGCAATGCGGTCGGGAGCGGCGGTATCCACCCGGAAAATGTCATTGCAATTCACCAAGGTCTGACGCGGCGCGCGATTGCAAGGCTCGCCGACATTCGTCGATTTCATAATGACAATGCCGCCGGTTTGAACTAGCGTGGCTTTCTCCCTTCAAGGGGGCAACGCGGCAACACAGCAAGCCGCCCTTCCCGCAACAGGAACAACACGTCGATCCGGTGGCGATATTCGCGGATGCCGGAATTCGCGAGGCACAAGAACAAAGACTACCGACCACAGCAGAGCCTTTCGTCGAACAACGCGTTGCGCCGGCCTCGCCCGTTTCGCGCGTCCGCACGGTCCCCGGATTCACAATCTGGGAGGTCATGATGGCTCAGGTTCGCTCAATCGGCCGGACGCCGAGTACAGGTAGCTTTGTGCTCGGCCGCAAGCTCGATAGTATCCCGTTCAGCCCTTATCATGTGTTGGTGATCGGCGTGCTCGCCCTCGTCGGCTTTATCGAGGGCTACGATCTGGTGATCACCGGGTCGCTGCTGGTGCTGGCCAAGGAGCCTCTGCATCTGACCGGATCCGACATCCGTTGGCTCGCGGTTGGTCCCACTTTCATGTTGTGCCTTGGCGGGTTCGCGTCCTCGGCGGTTTCAGACCATTGGAGCCGCAAGCGGGTCATGCTGATCGGGGTGATCGCGACCACGTTTTGCACCCTCCTGGTCCCGCTGGTGCAGACCGCCCAGCAACTGATCATTTTGCGGCTGCTGACGGGGCTTGGCGCGGGCGGCGCGGTCTCGGCGGCGTTCCCGATCGCCGCCGAGTTGATGCCGGCTCAGCACCGGCGCACTTATGGCGCGGTGTATGAGATGGCGCTGGCAGCGGCTTTTACCCTGGTGCCTTTCCTCGCCTTTCTGCTCGCTGGAGACGCCAACGCCTTTCGCCTGCTGGCACTACCCGGCGGATTGGCGATCACCGTCGTGCCAGTGGTGGTCTGGTTCGTGATCCCCGAAAGCCCACGCTGGCATTTGGGCCGAGGCCGGCCGCAGATGGCAGTCGACCTTGTCAACCGGATCATCAAGCGCTGCGGTGATCCAGTGCCCCCGTTGACCGTACAGGAGCTTGGCGCCCAGCGCGACGGCGCCCGCGAGCAACTGCCGCCGTACTGGGCGTTGTTCGCGCCTGGCCAACTACGCTGGACAGTAGTCGGCATCCTGGCGGGAGTTTGTGCGGGCACGGCCTATTTCCTGATCGCAGTTCTGCTGCCAAAAGCGCTGGTCGATCAAGGCGCGGCTATCAGTCTGAGTTTTGGGCTCAGTTCGCTGGTGTTTTTCGCGAGTATCCCGGGCAAGGCGTTCACCGGGTTCCTCATGGAAATCATCGGGCGGCGCTGGACAATCGCCTACGCGCTCGCCGGATCGCTTCCCGGCCTGTTCCTGATGTTGGTGGCGCATCAGTTAGGCGCTTAAGGGCGAAGCCCGACAAAAAATTTGTCGATGGTCAGGCAGCGATGCCGAGTTCGCGAAAGACGCCGTTCATGGCGAGTCGCAGGTCCTGGTAGTGGCGATCGATGGCGCGCGGGTTTTGTCCTCCTCGGGTGGGGCTGATGTCTTGAGCGGCCGCGAGGAGTGGCTTGAGGGCTTTCTCTCGGAGCACGAGTAGGGCCGTGATAGCGCGCAGACCGGACGGCATCGCCTCGTAGCGACGCGTCGCGCCGATCCGCTGGACGATCTGTTTGCCGCGGAGTTTCTTCAGATCATACGCGGCCTGGCGGGGGCCGTAGAGCGGTGCGCTGTGATTGCGGAACGCGCGGACCTGATCGGCCAGTGCCGAGGCGGTGAAGCCATCAGCTGAGGCTGACAACGCGATGACAGCCTCAGCGACGTGACGCAGGCGCGGCTTGTTGAGATCGATTCCCCCGACCACGGTTTTACCAACCCGTGACGGCAACGGCAGACGCTCGAGCATCTCATCGCCGACGAAGCATTGATCGATGCAACTCAGCGCCTCCATGAATCGCTCGAGCATGCCCTTCAATCGGCGGACGATTTCGGGGAAGTTATCCAGTAAGCGCCCGCAGCGGAACTCCCGGATATTGTGAGCTACAGCCTCAATGCGAAGTACGCGTTCGCCTTTTGAATAGATCTTCAACGCCAGCTTGCCGCAATGCAGCTTGAAGACCGTCAGATCATACGTAGGTCTCTCGACCGCGACTCCCCATTCGGCCGCCCGCATGTTGCGTGGACGGTATTTCGGCCGGCCCTTGTCGCCGAGGATGGTCTTTATCGTCTTCAGGTCCAACGGCGCCCGGCTACGATCGATCAGGGCTTGGAAGACTTGCTCCATGCGTCCGCCAACCAGGAATATCAGGTTTCGGCTGTACTCCATTTGATAGTTGGAGAAGTGATAACGGAACCCGCTGCGTTTCTGCTCCTCAAAGTCGAGCGCAAAGCACAAGCAGCAGCGGTAAATCCACCGCTCACAGACCTCACTCAATCGCCCTATAGCCCGTTGCTCGGACAAGGTCTCTGCGATCTTCGCGAAACCGGACGTGTCACCGATGGCGGTGAAACAGTTGCCTTCCTTGGTGAACCCGATGCCCGCCTTGCGCGCCTGGCAGGCGACGTATTCATGGCCGTTCAAGATCACCTGGGCAGGGAACGGTGGGTGCCCGCTGATCTTGATGGTGACATGCCCCCAATCACGGTCGAGAATATGAAACGAGTAGTGGTTCACATAAGGCTTCTTCCGCTCAAGGTGGTAATTCAACTCGACGTGCCACACCGGTGCCTGGGCTCGACCGACCAGGACCAGAAACAAGCCCTCGATCACCGCTGTCTTGGCCAGATAATCGTCGGCCACGTCATGCTTGCGCTCTCCTGCCACACAATCGATTACCGGGATGTCGTGCGCTTTGGCGTAGCCTCGCACGCGCCGGCTGAACCGGCCGGCCAACCGCATCAGATGGGCGTTGTCCAGAGTGTCGTCTGATCCAGTGAGCGCCCGCCACCACACGCGGAAACCACCAGGGCTATGACCCATCCCGAAGTAAGCGTTCAGAACGATGCGGTCCACGCAATCGTAGCTGCCGCTCAGCAGCTCTTGATAGAGCTCGCTCAGTCCGTCGGTCATGGCCCGCTCCCTCGGCGTACTGCCGAACTCCGATGTCTATCCGAGACGAGCATACCGACTACCGACGGCACATTGGCCAGTGGCAAGGCATTTGACGCGGCGGAACTGCCCCGCAGGGGCCACTTTTCCACAGCCATGTCTGGGGAAAAGCGTAGGATCTTATGCGACGGTCGCGATGGTGACCGGCGCTTTGATCACAGGCTTCACTGTGCTGTCAGCCTTTACCGCGACGCGCATCTACCTCTCCGAACAGTTTCCGACCGTGTTGCGCGGGCGCGGGCACATTTTCGGCGAGTCGTTCGGGCGGCTGTTCGCTGGCGTGCTGGCACCATTCCTAATGGAACCTTACACGGGATCGGCGACGATCTTCTTCGGCACGATTTTCGTCGTCGTGGCAATTGGCGCGTTGATCCCGCGGGTCTTTGGCCGTGAAACCGTCGGTCAGCTGGAGACGGTCACCGAAGAGGCCGGGGACGTTCGACTGGTCGCGTGAAACGTATCCGTCGTAACCCTCCCGCGATCGGAAGGGTTACAACGGCCAGATCAACCGGGCTACGGGCGCGCCTCCATCTGTGCATCGGCCAGCATCAACGCCCACCACGGCGCTATCGTGGTAAGGACTTTTGCTTCTGGCTGGACGTCTTGGGTCTATGGGGCGCCGAGACCCGCGACCCGCCGCAGGAGCACGTCACCATCGCGGTCAGCGGCGCATACGCCTGGCCGCACGCGACGCCTTCGCCGATGGCGTGATGCGCATCGTCCCGGCCAGGCGCGCGATCTCGCAGCCGGCGATGCGAACTATCTTTCCTTGCTCGACGCGGCGGACGCCTATGCGGCGCGCGAAGGCCTCGACCTGCCCGAGGAGCCGGCGGCCAGTGTGGCCGAACCGGAGCCGTCCTGCGTCACCACCCCCATCCTGCGGCTGGACCTGCGCGATGCCGGGATCACCACGATCATCTGGTCGACCGGGTTTGCGTTCGATTTCGGCTGGTTGCGGGTCGGTGCGTTGGACGCGCGTGGGGCGCCGATGCATCGGCGCGGCATCACCGAGGTGCCTCGGCTGTATGTGCTGGGGCTGCCCTTTCTGTCCCGCCGGGCGTCGAGCTTCATCTTTGGGGTGGAACAGGACGCGGCGCGTCCCCCCTGTGGCAGAGCAGTTGCCGCCTACATAGGGGCCAATGGCCTCGTCGAGATCGGCCATGACCCGCTCGCAGACCTGATCGAGGCACATTATCGAAGGATGCAGGTCGATGGCCTGCCGCCTCAGCGCCGCCGCCGCTATGTCGCCTGGGGTAATATGCCGCGCTAGGGAAGTGCGGCCCGTGCCGCTTCGGCACGTTGCGGCAAGCTGATACCGGTCGCAACTACGTCGGAGAAATCCCGATAGCGGCCGGTGGCGACGGCCTCTGCCGCGCAGCGGTCCAGATCCAAGGGAAGGTTCACGTTGTCCATGGCGAGATCATAGGCAGGACACGCTCGGACTTGAAGCGCGCGCGTGATCAGGCCGCGGCTGTACTGCGCGACATCCGTCTGATTCGACGATAAGTCCGTGTTCCAAATCGGGGTTCGATGCACTTCGCAGCGCAATCGCGGCGTATCAAGTTCTCGCCGACGGCGCAAGGCATATTGGCGCCTGTGATGCGGTGCTCCAGCCGCGTTCCTTCGGCGGATGTGCTCTTTTGTCAGGTCACCCACACACCGAAAGCGGACTTATACAGCCCGACGTCCCTGATGATGCGGTACAGCTTGGACCTATCCGAGGCATTGACGGCAACGCGCAACTACCTTCACGCCTGCCACCATCTCGAAAGCCACAGCGACCCACCCAGCAAGTTCTGCGAGGCTGCGCGAGGCAATCGGCATGGCCATCGAACATAACAAACGGGCCGGCGAAATCGCCGTCCGGTTGCGCGCCATTGCGAACCGATAGCAACGCATTTCGGCTGCCAGACAGGTTCGGCACGACGAGTTGATCCATATCAATGCGGGCCGCGCTGTCTGCGTAGACAAGTGATCGCTTCCGACTTGACAGGAACCCTTCGTGCGGACGGGTTGAAAGGCGAATGCGTGACCGATGTACCGCGCGATACCGTCGCAATAGTGGACAACGACCATGCGGTGCGTCACTCGCTCCAGTTCCTGCTTGAGGTCATTGGCCACAAGGTTGAGACGTTCGCCTCGGCGACCGAATTCTTGAAGGCAGAACTGGCAAAGTTTGTGTGCTTGATTGTGGACCACCACATGCCAGGGATGACCGGCTTAGAGCTCGCCGCCCGGCTGCGCGCTGAAGGCAGCACAATTCCGTTCATGCTTGTTACCGGCTCGGCTTCACGCGCCATCTACGCGTGAGCCGCCGACCTTGGCATTGACGAGATTCTTGAGAAGCCCCTCGACGAAGCCAACCTGCTGGCCTTTATCGACACCGCAACGCGCCGACTGTAATGGCCGGAGCGATGACATCTAACAACTTTCGACCTATTACTTCTGCTGTCTGCTTTCTCGGACGATTCCGACTGTTCGGACGACGCTCAGTATTCCGCTGTGCGATATGTTCTCCCATGCCGCCGGACATAGCAGGTGCGATTGCTACTGATCAGTAGCATGAGCGTTACAAATGCGTTCGATCACGGCTCTGTGAACGGCCTGACTATACGGCCTCTTTGAGTTCCTTGGCAGGCCGGAACGCGATCTTCTTGCTGGCCTTGATCTTAATGGCTTCACCGGTCGCAGGATTTCGCCCCATCCTGGCTGCACGCTTACGCACTTGCAGCATACCCAGGCCCGTCAGGCGGATTTTGTCGCCCTTCTTCAGATGGCGGGTGGTGAGAGCTACCAAATCGCCCAACACCGCCTCTGTCTGCTTCTTCGGGAGGTCATGGCTATCTGACAAGGCGGCGGCCAGATGCTTAAGCGTGATGGTAGCCTGTGCCGCAGTCTTCGCTGGGGCGGCTTTCTTCACTGGTGGCATGACGATTTCCTCCATGGGCCGAATGCGGCGGGGCAACCTGCTCGTGCTACTTCGATTCGAGCAACTCCACTGCCTTGGCCGTGCCAGTGGCGAGCAGAAATCTCCCAGACCGTCCAGGCCCCTCTATGACCATCTGGGAGACCGTTGAGGCGATGACGTGAGGGACGATGTGCGAGCATCCGTGGATTGACGATCCGGCTCGGAATTGTCTGCCAGTCCGCCAGCGGTTGACCTCGGAATTTGGCGGTCGCCACTCCCCTCTACCCTGGTCATGTTTGCCGACTAACCTAAGCCGGCGGAGCCGGAACCAATAGGTCTGGTGTAGCCTTCCCTGCGGTTACCGCGCGGGGGCAGCATGAGCCAGTCACTGACGGAGCGCTACGACGATCGGATTGCCGGGATGCTGTCGTGCTACGACCGGCTGGTGATCACCGGGACGCTGCCCGTAGTGTGCTACGCCGCAGGAATGACCGGGTATCTCCATGCCAGTGGCATCCGCATCTTCGACTACCCGGACTTCGCCAAGACGCTGCGCGATCGGGTGCGCGAGCGTGCGGCGTCGCTGGCCGCCGAGGCTGGGGTCCGCATCGAGCACATCGCCAAGCCGCATGTCCGCAAGGAAGATGTTGTGGCGCGCGTGCTTGAGCGGCGTGGCGACCATCCCGGCCTGGTGCACGTCATCTCGGCCATGGAAGCCTGCGACGCCTACAAGCCCTGGCACGACAAGCAGACGCATAAGACCTACATCCGGCCGGACAGCGGCAAATGCCTGCACTACTACTTCTATTTCCAGGACGCCAAATTCGGGCTGGTCTATCTGCGCGTGCCGACCTGGGCGCCGTTCCGCCTGCAATTCTACTGCAACGGCCATAGCTGGCTGGCGCGCAGGCTGGCCGCGCAGGGCATCGGCTACACCATGGCCGACAACGCTTTCGTGCGGATCGACGACTGGGGCCGCGCCCAGCAACTGGCCGACAGTCTCTCCCCCGATCAATTGCACCGTACCCTGGATCGCTACGCCGCGCTGTGCTGCCCGGTGTCGGAGGTATTCGGGCAAACCTACCACTGGAGCCTGATGCAGGTGGAATACGCCACCGACCTGGCGTTCCAGTCCACCACAACGCTCGGCCCGCTCTATGAGCAACTGGTCCGCCAGTCGGTGCTGAGCGTGAAGGCCGAGCAGATCGCCACATTCCTCGGCCGGCAGATCACGCCATTGCTGGCCCAGGAGGTCGGCTCGCAGTTCTCCACCCGGATCGAGGGTACCTGCATCAAGCACCGCTTCGGCAAGTGCTCGATCAAGATGTACGACAAGCACGGCATCGTGCTGCGCATCGAGACCACGACCAACGATGTGTCGTTCTTCAAGCACCACCGCAAGGTGGAACACCGCCACGGCCCGGCGAGCCGGGAACTCGCACCAGTCAAGAAATCGATCTACAGCCTGATCGACCTGCGTGAGATACTGCTCGGCTGTAACCGACGCTACATCGCCCACCTGTCCGCGCTGGATGACTTCTCCGCCGGCATCCGGGCGCTTGCGCGGCTGACCAAGCCGCATGCGGTGGACGGCAAGACGGTCCAAGGGATCAACTTCTTTGCCCCGGTGGACAAGGCCCTGTTGCACGCCTTGCAGAACCCGAAGGTCAACATTGCCGGCATCCGCCGGGGCGAGTTGTTGCCCGACCTCGGCATGCTGTCGCCAACCAGACTGTCGCGGCAACTGCGCCGGCTGCTGGACCTCGGGGTGATCAAACGCGCCACTGGAACCTACCGCTACTACCTCACCAAAGCCGGACGCGCCGCGACCGCAGCGGCGGAATGGCTTGCCGAGGCGGTGGTCATTCCGGCTATGATTTGATGGGATTTCGCAGAGCATACGATTCAACGCAGGACGCGAGAAGAGTCGGGTGGTAAGGGACTACGCTTTTCCCCAGACATGGCTGTGGAAAAGTGGCCCCTGCGGGGCAGTTCCGCCGCGTCAAATGCCTTGCCACTGGCCAATGTGCCGTCGGTAGTCGGTATGCTCGTCTCGGATAGACATCGGAGTTCGGCAGTACGCCGAGGGAGCGGGCCATGACCGACGGACTGAGCGAGCTCTATCAAGAGCTGCTGAGCGGCAGCTACGATTGCGTGGACCGCATCGTTCTGAACGCTTACTTCGGGATGGGTCATAGCCCTGGTGGTTTCCGCGTGTGGTGGCGGGCGCTCACTGGATCAGACGACACTCTGGACAACGCCCATCTGATGCGGTTGGCCGGCCGGTTCAGCCGGCGCGTGCGAGGCTACGCCAAAGCGCACGACATCCCGGTAATCGATTGTGTGGCAGGAGAGCGCAAGCATGACGTGGCCGACGATTATCTGGCCAAGACAGCGGTGATCGAGGGCTTGTTTCTGGTCCTGGTCGGTCGAGCCCAGGCACCGGTGTGGCACGTCGAGTTGAATTACCACCTTGAGCGGAAGAAGCCTTATGTGAACCACTACTCGTTTCATATTCTCGACCGTGATTGGGGGCATGTCACCATCAAGATCAGCGGGCACCCACCGTTCCCTGCCCAGGTGATCTTGAACGGCCATGAATACGTCGCCTGCCAGGCGCGCAAGGCGGGCATCGGGTTCACCAAGGAAGGCAACTGTTTCACCGCCATCGGTGACACGTCCGGTTTCGCGAAGATCGCAGAGACCTTGTCCGAGCAACGGGCTATAGGGCGATTGAGTGAGGTCTGTGAGCGGTGGATTTACCGCTGCTGCTTGTGCTTTGCGCTCGACTTTGAGGAGCAGAAACGCAGCGGGTTCCGTTATCACTTCTCCAACTATCAAATGGAGTACAGCCGAAACCTGATATTCCTGGTTGGCGGACGCATGGAGCAAGTCTTCCAAGCCCTGATCGATCGTAGCCGGGCGCCGTTGGACCTGAAGACGATAAAGACCATCCTCGGCGACAAGGGCCGGCCGAAATACCGTCCACGCAACATGCGGGCGGCCGAATGGGGAGTTGCGGTCGAGAGACCTACGTATGATCTGACGGTCTTCAAGCTGCATTGCGGCAAGCTGGCGTTGAAGATCTATTCAAAAGGCGAACGTGTACTTCGCATTGAGGCTGTAGCTCACAATATCCGGGAGTTCCGCTGCGGGCGCTTACTGGATAACTTCCCCGAAATCGTCCGCCGATTGAAGGGCATGCTCGAGCGATTCATGGAGGCGCTGAGTTGCATCGATCAATGCTTCGTCGGCGATGAGATGCTCGAGCGTCTGCCGTTGCCGTCACGGGTTGGTAAAACCGTGGTCGGGGGAATTGATCTCAACAAGCCGCGCCTGCGTCACGTCGCTGAGGCTGTCATCGCGTTGTCAGCCTCAGCTGATGGCTTCACCGCCTCGGCACTGGCCGATCAGGTCCGCGCGTTCCGCAATCACAGCGCACCGCTCTACGGCCCCCGCCAGGCCGCGTATGATCTGAAGAAACTCCGCGGCAAACAGATCGTCCAGCGGATCGGCGCGACGCGTCGCTACGAGGCGATGCCGTCCGGTCTGCGCGCTATCACGGCCCTACTCGTGCTCCGAGAGAAAGCCCTCAAGCCACTCCTCGCGGCCGCTCAAGACATCAGCCCCACCCGAGGAGGACAAAACCCGCGCGCCATCGATCGCCACTACCAGGACCTGCGACTTGCCATGAACGGCGTCTTTCGCGAACTCGGCATCGCTGCCTGACCATCGACAAATTTTTTGTCGGGCTTCGCCCTTAAGCGCCTAAGCGGGTAGCCGCCCCATGAGCAGAAAGGAAATGATGGCGAGGCCAGCAGTGATGCGGATTTCCAGACCTGTCCACCAAATATCCTCCACAAAAGTCGCAGAATGTAGCCGCCACCATGTCTTCCAATGCCATGCTGGGACTGACCGCTTGTAGGTTGGTCGGACCATAGGTTCTGTAGCTGCTAGCTTTAGCAATTTTTCCGCATTCCTGACGTTGAAGAACGCCATCTCAGTGTCGAGCCTATCCCTTGTTCTGATTTCCAAAACGAAAAACACATGCATCAGGAATACCAGAGCAAGCACCAGTACCAATATGATCTCGTTTGGCCTCGGCCTGACGTAGTACGTGGCCCCCACTATGAAGACCCAAAGAGCAAGAGTGAGCCGCCACTCATAGGTTGTGCGCTCACGTTTTCGTCCTTGGCGAAACTCAGCGAGTGAGATGAAACCGTCCAACCTGTCCCTTTGGGAAAGTCGAGTCCGGCTGCTTTCGCTCATGATCGCACTCCCCTGATGTGCTCCAACTTTACCATCGCAGTTCTCGACCATTAGCTACATGCTCCGACGACCTCTTGATGGATCGTCACCGTGGATGGCGGCTCAACCTACACACCGGAAAGAAGCAATGCTTGACATTTCATCAGCCCTTAGCCCCGCTGCTCAAATCGTCTCGGCACATGTCGCCAACAACGCTGTCACACCGGAGCCGCTTCCAAAGCTGATCAGCGACGTGCATCGTGCGCTCACCACGGCCGGGCAGACGCCAATTGAACAACCGATGTCCGAGCCAGTGGTGTCGGTGAAGAAGTCGGTCCTTGCCGACCTCCTTATCTGTCTGGACTGCGGCAAACAATTCTCGATGCTCCAGCGCCACCCGATGACCGACCACAAGCTCACGGTCGATCAGTCTCGCCAAAAATGGCGACTGCCATCGACCTACCCGATGGTCTCAGCCGATTGTACCAAGGTGCGATCTGCGCTGGCGAAGAAGTCGGGATTAGGTCGTGTTGGGAAGGCCGCGAAAAAGTCTGGGAAGGATGGCTGCACGGCGGAAGTGATCGGCCCATCAAGATGGACATATCTTCATCTGCAATCTCGCCCTTGCACTCTGACAGTGGCCTTCGCATATCATTGGGCATCCAACCGGTCGCACCAGTAGCTCTGTCGGTACGTCAACGATCTCCGAATGAAGCGCCACTATTGCGTTTGAGCATGCGCTAGCCCCGGTGGGCGAGGAGCCTCATTGTTGATGGTCGAACGGATGAAGTGATTCGTGTCGGAGCCTTCTTTGTTCGTCCTAGTTGTGATCTGTTCCCATCTAGCCGTATCGGGTAGCCAGAACTCTCTTCCATTACGTGCTCGGTCATCACCGGATAGGCGGCATCTTCTACCGGAACCACATCAGATTTCATCACACCTATTATGCCAAGGGCCATCTGGTGTCCTCAGCCTATCGAGGCGATGAAGGAAATAACACTCCGTACTTTCTCATTCCCGCCATCGTCGTCGCCGGAGTCATCTTTCTGATTCTTCCGTTCGATCTTTTTCTCGTTGTGACTGCGACCATCGCAATGTCGTTCTGTATGCATGTATATCTTGACAAGGAATATCATGTCGCAGGAGCGAAACTCGCACGCTTCGCTTGGTTCAGGCGCAAGTAGCAGCTTCACTTCGTCCACCATTTGCACGCACACAGCAATTTTGCGGTAATCGATTTCTTCTGGGACAGACTCCTCGGAACCTACCGAAGTCCCGATACGGACATTCGCTAAGGTCGGACTGACTGTCGCGTTGGTGCACGAACCCCCGGGGAACTAACCGTCTTCTGGCTTGCAGACGGTACATCGATCCAATTCCCATAGACCAGCCTCAGCAGCATTACTAACCTCTCCGCGGTTTCCTCCCCCGAGGCCATTGGACACCTGGCGTCCGACGTGTCTGCTCGGTCCGTGTTTGAGGGCAGTCTCGATGGCGAGCGCCGAATAGATAGGCTGACCGCCGCGCCCTTCCGGTGGCTGGTGCACGCCCCGCAGTGATCGCCTCGTCGGTGAACCACACCGTCAGTGCGCCCCGCCGCACCAGAGCTGCGTCCATAGTCCGGCCAGTTCGTCACACGATATTGTGCTGTGGGGATCTTGTGGCGGCGCGGCTCATTGAACTTGTACGGCATGGATTCCAGCATCGGCGTATATGACGGCATGCCACGCTACCGTCCGCTCACAGGCGTCACGAGCGATCTCGAGGCAGACCATGGAACCTAGCTCATGCAATTTCACGCAAAATACGTCTCCGCCGCTGAAGCCGGTGACTATTATCAGGTCTCGTTCGAGACCGACGATTTCGGCGATGACGCCGCTGATCCGCCTGCGCTGGACAGCCCCTATCTCGTCATTCAACGGCAATTCGAGACGCCAGATTTTGGACGATGCTATATCGAGACACACGACCACGGTTACGTCGGCCACTACCGCCTCAAGTTGATTGATTTTAGCCCGACACACCTAGCCATCGTGATCGAGGGGAAAAGCAACACCCGTGTCGAGGTGACCTACACCCTGGATGCGGTCGAGTTCGACGAGGTGCAGCGCGTCGTGAACATAATCTTCGACCGGCACGGTTGAAGCAACGCTCGTTCCGTTTGAGCGGTGGTCCTGGATCGAATACGGTCGCAAACGTCCTTTCCCTGATCGCATGGGCTTCGCGTGTCGCTGCGCATGAGTAGGGCAGCGCGGGTCTTCAGAAGTTCTGCGATGCTCGAAGTGAATCAGAAGTTCAGTCTCGGCATGCCAACTCCGAACTGCCGCTCCCCAGCCCACTGCGCCGTTCGTGATTGGCCGCTTTCTGAAGTTGCCCCGGTTCCGTGGACATCCGACAGTTTGGCTTGGAGGAGTCCACGATGGCCAAGAAACAGCCAGTCTACACGCCTGAATTCCGCCGCCAGATGGTGGAACTGGTGCGAGCCGGCCGCTGGCCGGAGGAACTGTCCCGCGAGTTCGAGCCGACTGCGCAATCAATTCGCAATTGGGTGGCCCAATCCGACCGTGATGCCGGCCGCGGCGATGGCGGTTTGCGAACAGCGGAGCGGGAGGAGCTGCATCGGCTGAGACGGGAGAACCGCCAGCTCCAACTCGAGCGGGAGATCCTCTCAAAAGCAGCGGCCTGGTTCGCTCGGGAGACGAACGTGATCCCACCCAAGGGTTCCAGTTCGTGAGCGATCACCAGGCACAGTATCCGATCGCGACCATGTGCCGGCTGCTCGGCGTCTCCTCGAGCGGCTGGTACGCATGGTCGAAGCGGCAGCCATCACCACGCTCGAAGCGGGATGCAGAACTGACCACGGCGATCCGTGCTGCGCACACCGGATCACGCGGCACTTATGGTTCGCCACGCGTGCATGCCGAACTTGCGGCCAACGGCATCCGCATTGGCCGCAAGCGCGTGGCACGTCTGATGTCGCGATCCGGGATTGCCGGGGTAAGCCGACGCCGGTTCGTCACCACCACCGTCAGGGCTGGTGGCCGCCAGGCACCCGATCTGGTTGACCGCCACTTCACCGCAGCAGCGCCCGATCGGCTGTGGGTTGCCGACATCACCTATATTCCGACATGGGCGGGCTTTCTCTATCTTGCAGTCGTGCTCGACGCGTTTAGCCGCCGCATTGTCGGCTGGTCGATGGCCACGACACTCGCGACGCAAGTGGTACTGGATGCACTGAACATGGCATTGGCGAAGCGCCGGCCGAACGGCGTGATCCACCACTCTGACCAGGGCTCGCAGTATACCTCGATCGCATTCGGCTTGCGTTGCCGCGAGGCAGGCGTGCGTCCCTCGATGGGTTCGGTTGGCGACGCCTACGACAATGCCATGTGCGAGAGCTTCTTCGCCACGCTGGAATGCGAACTGCTTGCGCGCTGTCGCTTCAGGACGCAGGCGGAAGCGCGCAACGAAGCATTCTCGTTCATCGAAGGGTTCTACAATCCGCGCCGACGGCATTCGTCTATCGGGTATCTGTCGCCAGTCGAATACGAATGCCGATATCACCAGCCAACCGTCAATCCCGACCCGTCGCAGCCTGCCGCCGTGCTCGCGCCCGTCAAGGACGCTTCGCGCCGCCCACGGCGGTCGCCTTCGGCGATCCCTGACCGGTGCTCCGCGCGGCAGCCGCACCAGGGTGCGGGTCGGGACGGAAGAATGGCTCCGCCGGGGGCCGAACCAAAGAATGCTTACACATAAGTAGAACAGGGTGAGAATGCAGTTGCATCATCCGTCCTAGATTCCCAAATACTCGACCGTCCACGAAAGCGGGGCAGGCCCATTCCACCCTTCGCGGCAGTTCGCGCTGTCCCGGCGAGTAGTGTGGACTGACCCAAAGAAAGCAGTATTCGAAATCGCAGAGGAACGGGGATATTGATGCAAGCTCGCGCCGCGCCGGCAACTGCCCGGCAGCAGGACGCGTCCGAGCGCCTCGAGAATGCTATGATGTCTGACGGTGGCGGTGAAACAGAGGGAGGCGGACATGGCCATCGTTCTCGATCACACCGTCGGCATGCGGCGCAGACAGCAGGCGGGTTGCTGGCCGACAATCCCGGCAGGATGCAGGCAAAGTACATGATCGCCGAGGAGGTCGAACGTCTGCGCTGGCGCATTTGGAACGGCAAGGCGAAGAATGCCAGGGGCACCATCGATCGCGTCCGCAAGGTCATGCATGTTTACAAGGATGAGCGAGGCCAACACACGAGGAGGAGCGCGCCTTCGCACAGACTGTGGCAAGCACTGCTTGACGTCGACTGTTATCTCAGAGGCCAAAGCAGTTGGCTCGTCAACTACGCCAAGCGATACCGTGCCGGTCTGCGTGTCGGAACTTCAATTGCAGAAGGAACCGCAAACTTTCTCGTCAATCGGCGAATGAACAAATCGCAGCAGATGCGCTGGTTCCGAAGAGGTGCCGATCTGCTGCTTCAGGTTCGCTGCGCGGTCTACAATGGAACGCTCGGCTCAGAATTGGGCCACCGATTTCACCCGCATGCCAATCAGAACGAGCGGTTGGCCAACACGGCATGAACCCCCATTCGCTGGACACTCCCCCTCGTCGGTGAACCACACCGTCAGTGCGCCCCGCCGCACCAAAGCTGCGTCCATAGTCCGGCCAGTTCGTCACACGATATTTTGCCGTGGGGATCTTGTGGCGGCGCGGCTCATTGAACTTGTACGGCATGGATTCCTGCATCGGCGTATATGACGGCCTGCCACGCTACCGTCCGCTTACAGGACACGCCAATCGCCGGGCTCGCCATTCGATGTACTGTCTGCAAGCCAGAAGACGGTTAGTTCCCGGCGGTTCGCGCACCAACGCGTAACGGTCCCGCTCGTCCGCGAATGGGCGTTCGTCAGGGCGATGATCGATGGCGCGGCTTGAGCAACTGGTTTGCTGCATGGACCAAAAGGCAGGGCTTGACGCCGACGGGTAGGGTCGCTCCAATGCCGGCGGCTACTGGCGAGTATGCAGGGAAACCGCGTGGAATATCGGCAGTTTGGCCGCACGGACTTGAAGATCTCCGCGATCGGCTTCGGTTGCTGGGAGATCAGCGGCACCTACGGAGCGATAGACGCAGCTGAGTTCGAACGGGCCGTCCGGCGCGCGCTTGATGCAGGCATCAACTGCTTCGACACCGCCGAGGCTTATGGCATGGGCATTTCCGAGCAGGCACTTGGCCGCGCGCTGGGAAGCCGCCGGGCAGACGCCTGTCTGGTGACAAAGGTCGGCGTCGGCTACCCCGAGGCGCCGAACCGCCGCGACAGCAGCCGCTCGCGGATCATGGCTTCGCTCGAGCAGAGCCTGCGCAATCTCGGTACCGAGCACGTCGATGTTTATCTGATTCATTGGCCTGACCTGAACACCCCCTTCGAAGAGACGTTCCGCGCACTCGACGACATCGTCCGTCAGGGCAAGGCGCGCTACATCGGAGTGTCGAATTTTCGGCCTGGGCAGCTCGAAGCCTGCATGCGGTTGTGGCGGATCGACGTGGTGCAATATGGCTGGAACATGTTCGACCGCCGCATGCAGCACGAGATATTTCCGTGGTGCATGGCCAACCATGTCGGTGTGATGGCTTACGGTTCGCTCGCCTACGGGATGCTGACCGGCACGTTTCACGCCGACATGCAGTTCGATGAAACCGACTGGCGCTCAAAGCGCGGCGTGCTTGGCGGGCTCAACCTATTCCGCACCATGTTCGGCCCCGAGCATTTCCCGCGCAATCTGCAAGCCATCGAGGAACTGAAGGCGCTGGCCGCCAAACACGGCAAGACGCTGCCGCAATTTGCGCTGCGCTGGACGCTCAGCCATCCCGCGATCCACACTGGCCTGGTCGGTTTCCGCCGCCCGGAAGAGGTGGAGGAGAATCTCGGCGCGATCGGTTTCACAATCCCGCAACAGGACATGGCGGCCATCGACTCCATCTTTGCTCGCAACGGCGTTGTCACGGAGCCGCCCGGCTGGCTGGAGGACGATCCGATCGACTGAAGAAACCGTGAATTGTCGGAGGAAACACTATGCCGGTTCAACGCTTCGCGCCTATGATGAAGGCTTTTGCCACCTTCGATTGTGATGCTCATGTCACTGAGCCGGCATTGATCTGGGAGCGTGCGGCCGAGTATCTCACCCGTGAGGAACTGACGGCGCTGCGCACCACAATCTGGTGGGACGAGGAAAGCCGCCAGCTCATCGTCAACGGTCGCGCCGGCGTCGGCATCGGCTCACAACGGCGTGGCGGTATTCCCGGTACGATGCGGGTGATCTCCAATGCCGGACCGGGCGTGAAGCACGACATTCAGCGTGCGCTGAATGTGCGCAACCTGAATGCCAAAACCGCGCTTACCCAGGAGCAGGTCGGTTACATCGACTATGCCGGCTCGTACGAGCCGGAGCCAAGGCTGCGCGACATGGACACGCAAGGGATCGATCAAGTGATGATCATCCCGACCGACATCGACACCTACCCGTGGCTGCTGGACGCGGTCGGGGCCAAGGCGTTCTGCAAGGCGTACAACCAATGGGCCTATGAATACACCAAGGCCGATCCCGATCGCCTGTTCTTTGCCGCGCTGCTGCCGATGCAGAACGCGCAATTCGCGGTGCAAGAGGTGCATCGCGTCGCCGCCCAGGGCTGTCGGGTCGCACTCGTGCGCCCTACCGACGCCATGGGCAATTATCCGCTGCAGCCAAAGTACGAACCAGTGTGGAACTCCCTGGAAGAAACCGGCATGGTCTACGGGATGCATCCGTTCCCCGCCAGCGCCGCCTTGAAGCCACCGGGGTACACTGAACAGTATTCGGGTGCCGAGCTCATCCGCCGCACCATCTCGGCATCGGGTGTTCCGCACTCATTCCTCACCAATGTGCAGAACTTCCAGTCCGAGGCCGCGCTGTGGGTCACCGCGGCGCTGATGTCAGGACTATTTGACCGGCATCCAAAACTGAAGGCGGCTGTATTCGAAGCGTCCTCCACCTGGCTTAGCTTCCTACTAGATGAATGCGACAAGGCCTACCGACTGTATCGCAACGAACGCACGATGCCGCCGCTGAAGCGGCTGCCGAGTGAGGCGTTCTTCGCCCATTGCATGACCGGGTTCGAAGGCGACGAGGCGCCACCTCCGCGCTTCCCGGAGTTCTACGGTGACATCCTCATCTGGTCCTCGGACGTCTACCACCACGACGGTGATGATGCATGGCGCGCGATGGAGACCATGCAGAGATACGACCTGCCGGTCGAGAACCAGGCCAAGTTCCTCGGCGGCAACGCACGACGGCTGTATCGCATCGATCCTCCTAAGAAGATTATTCGCGACCGCGTCACCGAGATCGAGCGGCCCAATTGGTGGCCGACCGAGGAAGAGGTGAAAGCCGCGCTCGCGGCCGATGCGTCCGTCACAGTGTGGTAGGAGGCGTGCCATGACGACGACCCTGACGAAGCGCCTCTCGGTGTTCGACAGCGATTCCCATGTCGTGGAACCGCCGGAAATCTGGGAGAAGTATCTCGACCGGGACCTCCGGGTGCTCGGCAAACGCGCCTTGTGGCGGCATGAGGGCACAACGAATTCCTATCTCAAGATCAACGGCGAAGTCGTGCGTGACACGATGAACCCGAACCTGCCGCGGCACGCGATCTGGCGCCCAGGCATGACCTGGGATGACATCGGCGCGCTCGATGCGACCAAACGCCATCCGATGAACGAGGGCGCATGGGATCCGTGCGTCCGGCTCGCTGACATGGACGCAATCGGTGTCGACCAGGCATTTCTGTATCCGACCTGGTTCGCGGAGGGCTTCCACCTCATCGCCGATCCGGACACCGCCGCCGCGCTCGCGCGGGCGTACAACGACTGGATTGCCGACTTCTGCCAGGTGGCGCCACAGAGGTTGTTCGCCGCCGCCATGCTGCCTTTGCAGGACATGGACCAGACGCTGGCTGAGCTGCAACGGATCGCCGCCATCCCCTGTTTCCGCGGCGCGTTCATCCGGCCAATGTTCCTCGAGGACCACTACTTCACGAGCCCCTACTACGATCCGCTATGGGCGGAGCTCGAACGGCTCGGGCTGGTGGCCGCGGTGCATCCGACGCCGGGTCTGTGGAACCCGGAGTGGACCTCGCACGGACCGTTCTTCGAGAAGATCCGCCGGCGTCTCGGTCAGACACCGCTACCGGCCGGCGGCGGCGGCCCCTTCGCCGGCGGTACCGCCGGCTTGCCCAGTACTTCGTTCTTCACTGCGTTCCCCCAGCTTGGGCATCCTTTGGCACCGATCCTGTCCAACTGGCTGGACAACCACATGTTCGTCGCCTCGGTGCTGATCGGCTTCAGCGTGATGCAGCGGTTTCCTGGGATGAAGGTTGTCATCGCGCACGGCAAGGCATCGTGGATGGATGAAGTGCTGGAGAAGATGGAGGCGTCATCGCGCGTCATCCCGCTGCTGCACAAATACCCAGTGCGCACGGATACTGATGAGATGTGGGAAGCGGGCAAGGTGATGCTCGGCTTCGACGCCGAAGAGAGGCTGATCCAGAAGGTGCCGCACGATTTTGCTGAGAAGGTCGTGTGGGGCTCGCGCTACCCACAGCATGACACCACGTCGGCGCACGATGCCATCGCCATGCTTGCTCGCGCAGACGTGCCGGAAGACATCATCGCCCGGATGATGGGCGGTAACGCCGCGGTACAATTCGGCGTGGAGCAGATGGAAACGGTAGGCTAAAGACCTTTGCGTCGTCCCGCCCGCCGAGCGTGTCACCGAAAGCTGGTCGGCACGCGCGGTCACCGAAGTGCCATCCGCGCGTGGCGATTGGGTGCTCGAAGGTGAGCACGCTGCTGGTCGGTGGAATAACACGCGGGAAGGGTCGTTATCACGTCTTGCTTTGTGCGACAAAGGGGCATGGCAGATGCGTTCACCGAGGCGCGCAAGCGCCAGCTCGCCCCCCTAGCAGCCTGTCGGACTTAACGCGACGCGGAAGCGGGCGGTAGAATCGGCGCACACGATTGGCACTGCCGGCCCCCCGTCTCATGAGCAACTTCCGCCCGACCAACCGCGACATGGACGTCCTGATGCCGCCATCGGTCGATGAGTGGCTGCCGCAACGCCACCTCGCGCGGTTCGTTGTGGAAGTGATCGAGGGACTGGACCTGCGGGCAATGACCGGCAGCTACCGGGGCTCGGGCGAGGCATCCTACCACCCTCGGCTGCTGTTGGGCCTTATCATCTACGGCTACGCGACCGGGGTGTTTTCCAGCCGCAACCTGGAACGGGCGACGCATGATTCGGTGGCGTTCCGCTTCATCGCCGCCAACGAGCATCCCGACCACGACACCATCGCCACGTTCCGCCGCCGCTTCCTGCCGCAGATCGAGGCGCTGTTCGTGCAGGTGCTCGGTGTGGCCCGCGAGATGGGGGTGTTGAAGCTCGGCACGGTGGCGCTGGATGGCACCAAGATCCACGCCAACGCCAGCCGCCACAGCGCGCTGTCGTACGAGCACGCCAGCAAGATCGAGGCACAGTTGAAGGCCGAAGTGGCTGATCTGCTGGGTAAGGCGGAGGCGGCTGATCAGGCGGATGTGCCGGACGGGATGCAGGTTCCCGAGGAACTGGCGCGGCGCGAGAAGCGGCTGGCCGGGATCGCTCGCGCCAAGGCGGTGATCGAGGCGCGGGCGAAGGAACGCCATGCGCGCGAGCGAGCCGAATTTGAGGCCAGGATGGCGGAGCGTGAGGCGAAGGTGACGCAGACAGGCAAGAAGCCCCGCGGTCGCGTACCGCAGCCGCCGATCGAGGGCCCGCTGCCGACCGATCAGGTCAATCTGACGGACGAGGAATCGCGGATCATGCCGGTGGCCGGCGGAGGGTTCGAGCAGTGCTACAACGCCCAGGCAGCGGTGGCAGCGGACAGCCTACTGGTGGTGGCCGCCGATGTGGTGCGGGCGCCGAACGACAAACAGCAGCTTGAGCCGATGCTGGGCAAGCTGGCCGCACTGCCCGGCGAACTGGGCAAGGTTGGCGCGTTGCTTGCCGACAACGGGTATTTCAGCGAGGGCAACGTGAACGCCTGTGCCGACGCCGGGATCGAGCCGGTGATCGCGATGGGGCGTGAAGCGCATCATCCCCGCTGGCTGAACGTTTCGCAGACGATCCTGCGGCGCCGGTAGACCCCACGCCGGTTGAGGCAATGGGCCATCGGCTCCAGACGAAAGAGGGCAAGAAGCTCTACGCGCTGCGTAAACAAACTCCCGAACCTGTGTTCGGGATCATCAAGTCGGTGCTCGGGTTCCGCCAGTTCCTGCTGCGCGGACTGGACAAGGTGCACGGCGAATGGAACCTCGTGACCATGGCGTGGAACGTGAAACGGATGTTCGCCCTGGCAGGGGCGAACTGAGCCGCATCGCGCCAATCGTGATCCATTTCGGCGTGTTCGCGCGCGGCCAACCTTGCGTTGGAATGGCCCGCGTGAAGTCAAGCGTGAAAGTCGAATCCCTGCTCCGCGTCAAGCGGCGTAGTGGCTGGAAATGCAACGCGCCGACGATGATTTCCTAATTTCCGGCAAATCAACTCCGACAGGCTGCTAGGAGGCGCTAAGCCGCCAGCCCCACGCGCGGCAATGGCGCTCGCCAAGTCGCAGGCCTACCAGGACGCCGCAGATGCCCCAGCGACACTGAGAGCGTACGCGACCGACCTCGCGAACTACAAGGCCTGGTGTGATCGGCACGGTTTCGTCGCTATGCCCGCAACGCCTGAGGTGGTCGGCGCCTATCTGGCGGCTGCCGGTGAAGGCTATGCGATGCCGACCTTGCGCCGTCGAGTGGCCGCCATCGCCCGTGCGTGTGGCGTTGCCGGCCATCCCCTCGACACCAAGCATCCTGCGATCCGCGAGACGCTCCGCGGCATCGGACGCAAGCATGGCAGTCCGTCGCGGCGAGCAGCAGCCATCACCACGGCCGAGGTCCGGAAGTTGTGCCAGGCCTGCGGGCCGGATCTCGCTGGCGCTCGCGACCAGGCAATGCTTCTCCTCAGCTTCGCCGGCGCGTTGCGCCGTTCGGAGCTCGTCGGGTTGGATGTGGAACACGTCACCTGGACCAGGGACGGCTTGAAGCTGCTCATCGAGCGCTCCAAGACGGACTCGCAAGGCGAAGGCACCGAGATCGCCATTTCCCGCGGGCAGGCAGACGATACCTGCCCTGTTACTGCCCTCAAAACCTGGCTGGAGGTCTCCGAAATTGCCGCCGGCCCGCTGTTCCGGAAGGTCAACCGTGGTGGCGTGGTCGAATGCGCCAGTCTGACCGCCGACGCGGTGCGCCAGATCCTTCTCAAACGTGCCGCCAAGGCTGGACTGAAAGGCACTTTGGCTGAACCGTTCAGCCCGCATGGCCTGCGCGCCGGGTTCGTGACAACCGCCTACCGCAATGGCGTCCCGGACGAGGAAACTATGGGTCACACACGGCATCGCAGCCTGACGACGATGCGCAGCTACGTTCGGCGGGCAAAGCTCAGCAAGGACAGTCCAGCTGGTAAACTGGGGCTTTAGTTGTTCGGGCCGCTGTCCTTGATGGCTGGCTCGGCGCGACTTCGTGCGACCACATAGCAGCCTGATCGACCGGAACTTTTCCACTCCCTCGCGCCGCCCAACGAGCACTGGAGGTTTGCGGTCGCGGCCATTAATGTAAACATCAATCAGGAGGGGCCTGACGATAATCAGCTCCATGCTTTCTGTACCTTCCGGTGGAAGCGTGCGGAGCAAGGATGCCAGAGGTTTCGTCGTCGGCGATGGCGCGGACTATGCCTTTGCGTACACGACAATCTTTCTGCGGGAAGGAGCACGCGCATGATCGTACGGATATATACAGGCCACGACGGCCAGACCCATTTTGAAGATCTCCCTCTGCCGGCCGAGGAGAGCCACAACGTTGCGCTCCAGGCGGGTACCAACCTCGTGTTCCGCTGTTTCCCTGCGGACTATTGGAGCGATTGGCACACTGCGCCCCGGCGGCAATACATTTTTGTTCTCGCCGGGCAGATGGAAATCGGGATCGGCGATGGCACCACGCGCTGTTTTGGACCGGGTGATGTTGTCCTCGCTGACGACCTCACAGGCCAGGGCCACACGACGCGCTCGTTGGGAGTCCCGCGGATCAGTGCCACTGTGCCGGTGGGCGCCTAACGTGTGTCCTGCCCCCATCCGTTATGAGGGCACCCCCCACTGTGTTGCTCTGAGGCACCGCGAGGCGTCTCGGCACGAGCCGGCGACGCGTTGGCTGGTTGCCCAGCACTTCTCATTTTGCCTCAACCCCGTAACGAAGGGGCAGCTTCCCTGCCCCGGCCCGATGACGTTGTTCACGGCCCGAGTGGAGGAGGTCTGGTGAACGCCAGGGTGCCTAGCAGGTGGTGCCATGACGGGAACACCAGATAGGTGGTGATTGCCCGGAGATGCTGGAAGAACCCCTGACGCGTTCCGGCGGTGCGCATGGCGGCACGCCAGGCCTGTCCTGCCAGTTCGCAGACGGTGTGGCAGGCGAAGGCCAGCAGGTTGAGTGTGGCGAGCACGGTTGAAAGGTTCTGCCGGCCGTGCCCGAAATTGTGTTCCAGGTGGTAGCCCTTGGTCTTCAGGGTGTTGAACGCCTCGTTTTCGATTTTCCAGCGCGCCCTGCCGCAGGCGGCCAGTTCGGCTACGCTGTCGCGGCCCACCGCCAGGTCGGTGATGAAGCTGTTTCGGTAGGTTGCCTTGCCGGCGGGATCGAGGATCTCGATCATGAACCAGTTGACCTTCAAGGCGTCGCCGCCGTCGCGCATTGGCACATCGGACAGCCACCGATAGCGATGACGGCCCCATTTGCCGCGGACCTTGACCCGGGTTGTCAGTTCCTCCAGCGCGACGCCGCTGCGGTATTCCTCAATGGTCTGGTGCGACGCGGGCTTGCAGACGAAGATGAAGTGCGCGCTCGCATCGAGCACCGCCTGGCAGGTCGGCTGGCGCGAGTACAGATCATCGCCCAGATACACCGGGTTGAGCCGGGCATAGCAGGCGCCATGCGCTGTCAGCCAGCGCCGCATGGCGCGGCTCTCGCAGTCCTGTTTGTCGTGACCATCCTGCGGGACGATGAATTCCGGCTCCAGCGGCACCGCATGGTTGTGGCCGGGACAGACCAGTGTCGCGGCCAGCAGGGCGTGATGGTATTCCTCCGTGCCGTTGCCGCGTTTGCGGGTTGAGCAATTCGGACAATGCAGTTCGGTCGAGCAGTAATACTCGGAGCCATCCAGCGCGATCAGCATGTGGTCTTTGAGGACACGCAGTTGGTCGATCGCGCCGGACTGCTCCAGTTCGGCGAGCGCGGCGGCGAAGGCAGGGTGGAATTGCTCCGGCTCAACCGGATCGAGCATGGCGCGGATCTGATTGTCGCAGGGGATCCGATCCATCCCGAACAGGGTCTGGCAGTTGGAGCGCCCCTGACCCGCCGCCAGATGCCGCTGATGCGCCAGAAACGACGGGCTCTGCATGAAGAACGCGGCGAACGCGGCCATGCCGAAATCGGCCATGGCGTAGGTCGTATTCTGCCCCTGCCGCTTGTCCGGAAGCGCCAGGCAGCAGCCACGAACGGCAGCGATCAGGTGGTCCGTCGTGCTCACCCCGCCAACGAATCGACAAAGCCGTCGCGCCGGAAGCCGTCATCCGTCTATCGCCGGCGATTTGACCGGCACTGTTGCATTCCAAACTCAGTCCGGCGCCGTCAGGCTCGCAGCCAACCCGCTGCCATGACCCGATTGAGCCCTCGCATCCACCATGCTCGGGGCAAAATGAGAAGTGCTGAATGCAGGTGGCATGACCGTTTCATTGCAACACCGATAAAACCTGGCAGTGCGGTCTGGACCAGGTACCAGTGTGGGTTGCGTCCAGCGTCCTAGAATGGTCCGCAACGCCGCTGCGAAATTGACAGAAGCGGCGCCGGCCTGTTGCGGTGCGATCACGCATAAGCCGGCTGCACGACCACATCCGCGCGCCCTTCCGGCGCCTTGACCGGCCGGTTCTGCCGCAGCGTCGCGGCACCGTCCGCCACCGCCTGCCACACCGCATGCGACAACGCCTTGCGGCTGGCAAATTGCGACGGATCCAGCGGCGGGTGGATCAGGATGCTGACCCGCAGCCCGCCGTACTGCGCGAAACGCCAGAAATGCGTCGCCAGGTCCATGTCGCCGTACCAGGCGAAAACCGGCCAACTCGCGCGCCCGGTAGGCAATCCGCCCAACCGGTCATACACGACCGACACCGGCTGGATCAGTGGCGGGCTGTCGCCCTCCGCCACCGCAAAGAACGAAGTCCGGAACGGCAGCACGCGCGAACCGTCGGATGAGGTGCCTTCCGGAAACAGCAGCAGGTTGTCGCCGTCGGCCAGCCGTTCCCGCATCATGTCCCGCTCCCGCCCGGTCGCATGCCGCCGGCGTGAAACGAAAACGGTGCGGCCCAGCCGCGCAACGATGCTGACCAACGGCCAGCGTGCGACCTCGTCCTTCGACACGAAGCAGGCCTCGAGCCGACCGCCCAGCACAGGGATATCCAGCCATGATGAATGGTTCGAGACGAACACCACCGGTCGCCCACCCGCCGAGCCCATGGCGGAACCGAGCACGCGCACCTGCATTCCAAGCAGGCGGCTGACCATTGACCAATAGAACCGCGCGAACACCACCTTCGGGCGGCCGGGCAGCAGCAGGCAGATCGCCTGGACCGGCATGCAGGCCAGCGTCCACAACAGGACGCTGATGCCGCGCCTTACAATCCGGATCACGCGCAGCGGTCCCGGGCGCCCGCTCATTGCCGACGCGGGACGGCCGGGCGAGGGGAATTCGGCGTGGCGCACCGGCAATGGACGAGTGGCGGCGAGGCTGCGCTGTTGACGGGAGGTCTGCCTCATGACAATCCGGAATAGCTCGCTGACAGTTTCCTAACAATGGCGCAACCGTGACGAGTGCTGGAACACGGCACCGGTTACCGTAAGGAATGCGCGGCGTGCTCCGTTCCCTGTTCGTGGCAGCTCTTCTCCTGTGCGGCGGCCAGGCACTCGGGGCAGACCCGCAGCCCTACCAGGTGACCCTGAAGCCGACCGGCGATAAAGCGCTCGATCAGGCCATCGAGGACTCGTCCCAATTGGTCTCGTTGCGCGAGAAGGCACCGGTCGGTTCTTTCGCCCTGGTAACGCGATCGCGCGACGACCTGGGCCGCTTCCACGCAGCGCTGAACAGCTACGGCTACTACGACGCCAAGATCACCCTGACCATTGCCGGCCGGCCGCTTGACGATCCCGGCCTGCCCGACCTGCTGGAGCGCGCGCCCGCCAATCCGCCGGTGGACGTGGTCGTGAGCTTCGACCGCGGACCGCTGTTCCATATCGGCCGCGTCGACATCCAGGGCGCCGTGCCGCCTGAGGCCCGCGACAAACTCGGATTGGCGCCGGGCGCTCCGGCGGTCGCCACCAGCGTGCTGACCGCGCAGCAGAATCTGCTGATGGCGATCCGCGAAGCCGGCCATCCGCTCGCCAAGGTCGACCTGCCGCCGGTCACCCTGCGGCCCAGGCAGGCCGAGCTGGACGTCATCTTCCGCGTCGCTGCCGGCCCCTACGCCAACATCGGTCAGATCCAGATCAAGGGCCTCAAGACGGTGCATGAGGCCTATGTCCGCCGCCGACTGCTGCTGCAGCCCGGCCAGCGTTTCAATCCGGTCCGCATCGAGGCGGCGCGCGAGGATCTGGCATCTCTCGGCGTGTTCTCGGTGGTTCGCATCGAGCCGGCCGCTCACCTGGCGCCCGATGGCACCATTCCCATCCTGATCGACCTCACCGAACGGCCGCTGCATGCGGTCGATGTCGGCGCCGGTTATTCGACCGATCTGGGCGCCAACTTCAATGTCGGCTGGCACGATCGCAACCTGTTCGGCAACGCCGAGCAGCTCAATCTCACGGCGGCCGTCCAGCTTGGCGGCAACGCGGTGCAGAAGCCCGGCTATAATTTCGGCGCGCAGTTCGTCAAGCCGGATTTCCTCGCCCGCGACCAATCGCTCGAAGTCGATCTCGACGCGATCAAGCAAGACCTGCAGGCGTACGACCAGCGGGCACTCCAGCAGAAGATCGCGATCAATCGCCGGTTTCTGCCGCACTGGACCGTCAGCATCGGCGTGTCGGGCGAGCAGGAGGAAATTGGCCAGGAAGGCGTCGACCGGTCCTACGAGCTGGTCGGCCTGCCGATGTCGGTTAAATTCGACAACACGACCAGCCTGCTCGATCCGACTTCCGGATTTCGCGCCGCGGTCCTGCTCACGCCGACCCAGTCCTTCGGTCATTCCACCGCCACCTTCACCATCGCGCAGCTTTCCGGCTCCGCCTATTTCGACGTGAGCGGCAATGGCCGCAGCGTGGTGGCAATGCGCGGGCTGGTGGGCAAGGCATACGGCGCCGGTCAGTTCAGCCTGCCGCCCGACCAGCGCTTCTATGCCGGCGGCTCGGGCACGGTGCGTGGCTTCCGCTATCAGTCGATCGGACCGCAGTTTCCCGACGGCAACCCCATCGGCGGCACGGCTGTGAGTGCCGGATCGCTTGAGTTACGCCAGCGCATTCTCGGGAATTACGGCGTGGTCGCATTCGTCGATGCCGGCCAGGTGACCGCGAACGGCGCGCCGTTCACCAGCAACTGGCGGGTCGGCGCGGGCATCGGCGTCCGGTATTACACCTCGATCGGACCCATTCGTCTCGATGTCGCGGTGCCAGTGAACCGGGAACCGGGTGGCGACGCTTTTGAACTGTATATCGGGATCGGGCAGGCCTTCTGAATGCGCCGCGCGGTGAAATGGATCGGCTGGATACTGGCGGTGCTGGTTGGCGTGCCGCTCGTGCTGTTCCTTGTTGTCCTTGCCGGCGCCAATACCGGACCGGGCCGGCGCGCGATCGAACATCTGACACCGACGCTGACCGGCGACACCGTCCGCCTCGCCGGCATCGCCGGGCGCTTTCCGGATGCGCTGCGCGTGGCGCATGTCGAGCTGCGCGACCCGCAGGGCGCCTACGCCGCCATCGACGACCTGGCGCTCGACTGGTCGCCCATGCAACTGCTGCATCGGACGATCATGATCGACCGCCTCGCCGCGGCGCACATCGATGTCATGCGGTTGCCGGCAAGTTCGCCCAAGAGCAGCGGTTTCAGCCTGCCAGCACCCGTGGTCCTGCGTGATCTGAGCGTCGATCGGCTGGACATCGGCGCGCCAATTGCCGGCACCGCGGCCGAGCTGGCGCTGCACGGCTCCGGCCAACTGAAGACGCTGACGCAAGGGCGTGTGGCGCTGACGGTTACCCAACTTGGCGGCGCCGGCAGTTACACGTTGAACGGCGCCAGCGATCCCGCGGGAATCCAGGTCACGCTGCATGCGAGCGAACCGGCACATGGCCTGCTCGGCGGAATTGCCGGCTTGCCGGACCTGGGCGCGGTGGCGCTGGAGGCCCGGCTCGATGGCCCGCGCGACGCGGTCGCCACCCACGTCGTGCTGACCGCCGGCCCGCTGCATGCCGCCGCCGATGGCACCATCGATCTGGACAATCTCGCCGCCAACCTCGCCCTGACCGCATCGGCTCCCGCGATGCAGCCGCGCCCCGACGTTGCCTGGCATGCGGTGTCGCTCGACGCCCACGTGAACGGCCCGTTCACCGCGCCGAACGCAACCGGCCAACTGCGCATCAACCAACTCACTGCCGCCGGGATCAACATCGGCAGTGTCACCGCCAATATTTCCGGCAACACCGGTCAGGTGAGGCTCGACGGCGAGGTGGCAGGCCTGCGCATACCTGGCCCCAACCCCGACCTGCTCGCCGGTGAACCGCTGGTCATCCAGGCAACCGCCCGATTGGACACGCCTGATCGGCCCGTGCAGATCACCGTGCGTCACAAGCTGTTCACCGCCGATATCAATGCGCTGACCGGCGACGAACGACGCGTCGACGCCACCGTGAAGCTCGCCGACCTCGCGCCGTTCGCCGCACTGGGCAAGGTCGATCTGCAAGGCGGCCTAACGCTCGGGGTGCATGCGGCAACTCAAGGTGACACGACCACGATCGGCATGGACGGCACCGTCGGCGTGACCGGCGGCTTGCAGCAGGCACAGGCGCTGGTCGGCGATGCCGCACAGCTTCATCTCGCGGCGACAGTGCGCAGTCATGACCTGACGCTGTCGGTGCTGCGCTTCACTGGCCAATCTGTCGCGCTGTCGGGTAATGGCACTGTCGCCAACGATAGGGTCGATCTGCACTGGTCGCTTGGCGTGACCGATCTGGCCGCCGCTGAGCCCACCTTGGCGGGACAGCTTCAGGCAACCGGCACGGTCAGTGGCGCAACCGACGATCTCGCCCTTACCGCCGACATCAACGGCGGGATCGCCACCCGCGGCATGTCGTCCGGTGCGCTGAGCGCCAGGATCGACGCGCGCGGCCTGCCCAACAATCCCAGCGCGCGGATCACCGCGCAGGGCGCGCTGCTCGACGCACCGCTCGATCTTGCCGTGGCGCTGCAGCGACGCAACGACGGCCTGGCGATCGACATCGAGCGCGCAAGCTGGAAGAGCCTGCAAGCCGACGGTTCGCTGCAACTGCCGACATCCACCATGGTTCCCGCCGGCAATCTGCATCTCGCCATGACGCGGCTCGCCGATCTCGCGCCGCTGGTCGGCAGGCCACTTGCCGGCAGCCTCAACGCTGCGTTGGATGCCACGCCCGAAAAGGCACATCTCACCGCGGAACTGACGAATGCCGACGTGACCGGCACCGCGGCGGCATCGCGGATCGCGCTGGTCGCCGATGTCGATCAGCCGCAATCGCATCCGACGCTCGACGCCAAACTCGACGTGGATGGAATGCGGGCGAACAACGTGGCCGGCTCGCTGCGCATGACGGCCAGAGGGCCAGCCGATGCACTGGCACTGAAGCTGTCCGCCTCGGTGCCCGACCTGCATGGTGCGCCGGCACAGCTCAATGCCGCGGCGACGCTCGATACCGTCGGCCGCACGCTGACTGTGGCGTCGCTGCAAGGCGAGTGGCGCAAGCAGGACATCCGCATGCTGGCTCCGGCCCGCATCGGTTTCGCTGACGGCGTGTCGGTCGATCGCCTGCGTCTTGGCGTGCGTCAGGCGGTACTGGACATATCCGGCCGCCTAGGAGCGACGCTCGACCTGACAGCCACCGTGCGCAATCTGCCGGCCGATCTGGCCACCGTGGTATCGCCGGCATTCGCCGCCGATGGCACGTTGCGAGCCGATGCGCGCATCACCGGCACATCCGCCCATCCGACCGGCAAGGTGACGCTGGCTGGGACGGGCCTGCGCATCCGCAGCGGTCCGGGCGTCGCCATGCCGGCGGCCAGCATCACTGCCACTGCCGACCTGAACGGTACCGACGCCCGCATCGACGCCCGCATCAGTGCCGGCACCTCGCACCTCACGCTGACCGGGCGTGCGCCGCTGAGCGCGACCGGCGTGATCGACCTCCGAGTCGCCGGCATACTCGACCTCGCTGTGCTTGATCCGGTGCTGGCGGCCAATGGCAGGCGGGTCCGCGGCACCGTCACGCTGAACGCCACCATCGCCGGCGTCGCCGCCGACCCGCGGGTTGCCGGTACCGCGCAACTCGCGGGCGGCGAGGTGCAGGATTATTCGTCTGGCCTGCATCTCACGGATATCACGGCCCTGATACAGGCCGGCGACAAGACCGTGAGGATCGCGCAATTCGGCGCCAAAGCCGGCCCGGGCACCATCGCCGGCAGCGGCAGCATTGGCGTATTTTCGCCGGGCCTGCCGATCGATCTCACGCTGACCGCGCATAATGCGAAGCCCCTGGCCAGCGATCTGATCAGCGTGGTGCTCGATGCGGATCTGACCGCGCGGGGCAATGCGCTCAGCCAGCTTGCTCTCGCCGGCACAATTCACCTGCAACGTGCCGACATCCGCATCCCGGAGCGGCTGCCATCCAGCATTGCTCAGTTGCCGGTGCAGCAGCCCGGCGCCAAGCCGGCACCGCCGCCCGTGCCGCCGCTGACGATCGCGCTGAACCTGACGCTTGACGCACCGCAGCAGGTGTTCATCCGCGGCCGCGGCCTGGACTCCGAATTCGGCGGAACCATGAAGGTCAGCGGCACCGCGGCCCAGCCACGCACGGTGGGCGCGCTGAACTTGCGCCGAGGTACTCTGAGCCTCGCGGGTCGCGCCCTGGATTTCTCCGAGGGCCAGATCAGCTTCAACGGCGGCAGCGTCACCGATCCGGCGCTGCATCTGGTGGCCAGCAGTACCAGCGGCAATGTCACCGCGACATTGACCGTCGGCGGCACAGCGCATGATCCGAAGATCACCCTGACCAGCGTCCCCGACCTGCCGCAGGACGAAGTGCTGGCGCATCTGCTGTTCGGCAAGGGCGTCGGACAGCTTGGACCGTTCGAGATCGCCGGAATCGCCACCGGCCTGGCGACGCTGACCGGAACCGGTGGCTCCGTCATCGGCGATCCGCTGGACAAGGTGCGACAGGGTCTCGGCCTGGATCGCCTGGCGGTCGGCAGCGGCAGCGGTGGCAGCCCGACCCTCGAGGCCGGCCGCTACCTGGCGCCTGGCGTCTATCTCGGCGCGAAGCAGAGTGCCTCCGGTTCCGGCACCCAGGCGACCGTGCAGATCGATATTGCCAAGGGGCTGAAGCTCGAAGGCACCGCTGGCACCGGCGGTTCGTCCGCCGTCGGCGCAGCCGGAGCATCAAATGGCACCAGTGTCGGGCTGACCTATCAGTTCGAGTATTGAGCGCGTGGAAGCCGGCAGGCTATCAGCTGCGCTTCCGGCGAATCAGGCCGATACCCAGCGGCCCGACGCGAAGTTTGGATCACTGTCGTACTCGTAGACGTTGAGCCAACCGGCGTATCTCAAATGCCCCCGACTGCAACATGCTTGGCCGGAACCGGCGTTCGGATGTATGAGTGCACTAGGGCAATGGTGCCACCAGCGTATTCCGTGCAAGGTCCGCAGTGCAGTCGATCGAAACAATGCTCCGGCCGGTGCCAGGATTTGCCGAACTGGACAGCGATGTGCTGGAGTGCGTTGCCGCCAACGGCGACATCGCCGAAGTACGGCCGGGTGAGGTGCTGTTCCGACAGGGCACACTGCCGGAATCCCTTTACGTCCTGCTCGACGGTCAGGTCAGCCTGACCGGGACCACCGCCGATGCATCCAGCACGGTCATCGACATTCTCGGCCCATCGAGCAGCTTCGTGCTGTCCAGCGTGCTGGCAGACGAGCCCTATCTGACGGGAGCCGAAGCGATCTCGAACTCGCTGCTGGTGCGGATCGCGGCGCAGCCATTGCGCGACGCCATTGCCTCGCAGCCGAACGCCGCGATGGCCATGGTACGCGCCATGTCTGCCGAACTGGGCAACCTGACACGCCAGGTGGTGGACCTGAAGGTGCGTGTCGCCACCCAGCGCCTGGGGACCTATCTGCTCAGCCTAATCAAGGAACCTGGCTCCACGCGTGCTGACTTTCGCCTGCCGGTGAGCAAGGGATTGTTGGCGCCCTGGCTCGGCTGCCGCGCCGAGAATCTGTCCCGCGCCTTCCTGGCGTTGCGCGAGTTCGGCGTGGAAACCCATGGCTCCCGTGTCACGCTGCACGATGTGTCCCGCCTGAGAGCCTATGCCGGCGCGCGTGACCCATCCCAGGCGCGTGGCGATGGCATCGCTCCCGCGGATGCGGCGCGGCCACCGGTCGAGAAGATCCTGAGCGACGCGTTCCGGCTGCGGTCCGGCCGACGGCGCGGGATCTGATCGGAACACCCCACTGATGGTCGTTGCCTGGACCGGCTCCCTGCTGGAGGGGGTGATCTACCTGCTGTGCGTGCTCACCAGTCTGCTCTGCGCCTATCTGCTGCTGCGTGCCTACCGCCGGGCGCGCACGCGCGTGCTGGTGTGGACTGCGATCTGCTTCACCATGCTGGCGCTCAACAACATGGTGCTGGCGGTGGATGTTCTGCTGCTGCCGGAAAATGACCTTTCCTTCTTCAGGGTCGTCACAGCGCTGCTTGCCGTCAGTGCGCTGCTGTACGGATTCATCTGGGAACTGTAGTGAGCGTTCCGGTTGTCAACTCGTATCTGTCGGGTATGGTCACGGCTGGGTTCATGGCCTGCGGGCTGTTCTTCGCGCGCTTCTGGTGGCGCAGCCGGGACGTGCTCTTCCTGGCCTTTGCCGCGGCATTCTGGCTGCTGGCGTTGAATGCGGCCCTGGTCGTCCTGGTGCCGGAACCCGACGAAATGAAGAGCTGGTTCTACCTGCTTCGCGTGACCGCCTTCCTGCTGATCGCCGCCGCCATCGTCCGCAAGAACACCACTGAACCCGGCGATGACTGAGATCAGCCGCCCAGCCTCGCCTCGATGCGGTCCCAGATCATCGCCTCGATGCTGATGCCGTCGAACCGGTCGATCTCCTGGATGCCGGTGGGCGAGGTGACGTTGATCTCGGTCAGCCAGTCGCCGATCACGTCGATGCCGACGAAGATCATGCCCTGCTCGCGCAATGTCGGGCCGATCGCCGCGCAGATCTCGCGGTCACGGGCCGACAGCGTGCACTTCTCCGGCCGGCCGCCGACATGCATGTTGGATCGCGCCTCGCCCGCCGCCGGCACGCGGTTCACCACGCCGACCGGCTCGCCGTCCACCAGGATGATACGCTTGTCGCCCTGCCGCACCGCCGGTTCGTAGCGCTGGAACATCAGCGGCTCGCGCGAGCGGGCGAAGTGCATCTCCAGCAGCGCCGCCAGATTCTCGTCATCCGGCTTGATGCGGAACACACCCGCGCCGCCGTTGCCGAACAGCGGCTTGACGATGATGTCCTGGTATTCGGCACGGAAACTGCGGATGGCTTCCAGGTCCCAGGTGATCATGGTCGGCGGCATCAGCTCCGGGAAATGCGTCACCAGCAGCTTCTCCGGCGCATTGCGCACCGCGGCAGGCTCGTTCACCACCAGCGTCTTCGGCTGGATATGCTCCAGCAGATGCGTCGCCGTGATGTAGGCCATGTCGAACGGCGGGTCCTGACGCATCAGCACGACATCCATAGAGCCGAGGTCGAGCAGCGCCGTGTCACCGAACACGTAGTGCGCCCCGCGCTTGCGTTCCACGGTGACCGGGCGGGCACGCGCCTGTAGCCGTTCCTCGCGCCGGTCGCCTTGCCGCTTGACGCCTTCGCGCAATGCCATGTTGCGCACCTCGTAGTGCCACATCATATAGCCGCGCTTCTGCGCCTCCAGCATCAGCGCGAAGGTGGAGTCGGCATCGATGTTGATGCTTTCGATCGGGTCCATCTGGACGGCAACCTTGAGCTGGCGCGCCATGGCGATCCCCTGTCAGTGCGTGCAGCGATTGTCACGTGACTCGCCCGCGAAGGGAAGGGCGGCCCAAGCGGCGTCACACGACAAATCCGGTCATTGGAACGTCGTGACGGGACGACACTGCAACAGCCACAGGATCCCGCCGCGCCAACTGCATTCCATATCGACAGGCGTGTCGCAGGCGGCTTCCAGCGACAGAGTCAGTCGCGCCAGTGCCAGGACCTGTGCATCGTCGATTGACGGCCTGGTGCGCAGGCTCGGCGGCATTTCAATGGCTCGCGTGCCGCCCGGCGATGGTGCGATCATGCGCTGCTTGGCGGCGATCCTTCGCTCCACAATCTCAAGGCCTGCCTTGCGCACGACAAAATGGTCCGGCGTCATGCTGCCGCTGACGATGCTCTCGCACATGCCCCTGTTGGCATCGATGACGATCTCGCCGCGATCGCCAGTGACCGGGTTGACGCTGAATGCGACCGCCGACGCATCGGCGGCGACAAGTTGCTGCACCAGAACGGCGATCGGCGCATCCGGTTGCGCCAGTCCATGCAGCCGGCGGTAGCGCGCCACGTTGCCGCTGCATCCGGACTCGCGGCAGCGTACCACGGCGTCGGTAACCGCCGGGATGCCGGCCACGTTCAGGAATGTCGCAAACAGCCCGGCAAACGAGGCGGTGGCACCATCTTCATCGAGGGCGGAAGAACGCACCGCCACCGCGGGTTCGGCCAGCCCGCAGCGCAACGCCAGTGATCGGTAGGCATCCGCCACCACCGCCGGAAGGTCAGCCGTCACGACATCGTCCTGGATGCAGAAGCGCCCGAGGCAGGTGTGCCGCGAATCACCCCGTGTGTCGGAGCCTGCGCCGGAGGCGGTGTGTCGGTCTTGATCAGTGCGGCGATCAGCGGATCGAGATCGGTGTCGGGCGGCGGTTCGCCGATGGTGTGCGGCGGCGCAACGGTGGCCCAGCGCGCGAGTTCGGCACGACGGGCCCGCACCATCTCGCGCCAGTCGGCGCCTGCCAGTCCAGCGGCGATTTCGGTCTGGCTGAGCATGAACACGTCGTCGATCGCTTCGATCGCGCCGCGCGTGCTCAGGCGGCGCGCAAGCTCCAGCACCGGGCGGCGCATCGCGCAGTTGCCCATCTGGTCGATCAGCACGTTGTGGTCCTCATCGAGGATGACGTGCTGGCGTGCCTGATCGAACAGCGCCTCGAACCGCGCCAGGCTGACAGGAACGTCGGCCAGCCGGCCCCGGGCCGCCCGCAGCAACTGCTCACGTCGCACGGCGGCGCGCTCCAGCCGGGTTTCGGGAGGATCGCGGTCGTCGCACTCCGTCAGTCCACGCAACATCTCAAGCGGGATTATCGGATCCTCGCGCCAGGTGGGCGTTGCCAGTTCGATGCAGGCGTCCGAACGCCAGCCGAACTCGTCGAGGTAGCTTGCGAACGCGGCCAGGAACGCGGCTCCCGTGGGCAATTCGCCGATAGCGTCGATCCGTCGGCGCGCCGGAAGCTCGGCGAACACCGCGCGCAGCGCAGGGTCGCTACGAATGATGCAGCTGAGCCGCCACAGTCCGCATTGCGCCTCGAAGGCACGAGTGGCATGGCCTTGCAGCAGTTGATAGGGCTCGGTCGGATCGGCCGGACGCAGCGCGGTGCGACAGAAATCATCGAACACGCTGGCGGCCTGATAGGAAAACAGCAGCAGACCGTGCACCTGCCACCTTGCGACCAGGCCGATGCGCTCGGTCTCCAACGCAGCCAGCAACGCGCTGTCGTTCAGCGCGGCGTAGTCGGTGGTCCGCAGGCGTTCCAGGCCCGGCAGGATCGCCGGCAACCACTCGGATCGCCATAGATCGGCAATGCGCGGCAGCAGGGCATCGACGGCGGCGCGGTAGCGGTCAGGATCGGTTGGCCGCGAGGCGAACGGGCTGAACGCGCAATAGGCGTAGTGATTGATTGCGCGGTAGCGGAAGCCAAACGGACAGCCGATATCGTGCAGGGCGGCACAGAAGCCTTCCTCCATCGCGCGCATCACAAGGTCCTGGCTGAGCGGCGACAGCGGGCGCGGTGCATGGATCAGATCGAACATCCAGAACCCGTCAAGCGAATCGGGCAGCACAAACTCAGCGTCGCTTCGTGGCGCGTGCATGCTCTGGTTTCCCTGGTTTGGAGCGGTCTGCTGCGGCGAGGCACGCCTCGATCGCCCAAACCACGCTTTCAGCGGCCTGGGCGGCCGTCAGGCCCAGGTCATCCTTCATGCGTTGCAGCGTGTGCTGGCTGAACAGCGTCGCGATGACATTGAACAGACGTGCACGCGTGTCAGCCGGCAAGGTCCGGTCGATCGAGGCGAGCGCGCTTGCCATTCCCGCCCGCTTGAGGTCGACGCCGCCGGCATGGTCGGCGCGCGCCTCCTGCGCGATCTGGCTGGCGCGTGCGGCCCGCAGCGTTGCGTCCATGTTGTCGAGTGCACGAAAGTAGCGGCGGACATGCGCGATCAGTTCCTCCGGACTGTTCGGCAGCGGCTCCAGAGTGTAGCCGATCCGTGCATCGAGGTGGCTGTTCAGCGCGTCGAGCAGGTCTCGCTTGCTGGGGAAGTTGCGGTACACGGTGCGCAACGAGACACCGGCCTCGCGCGCTACCGCGGGGATGGACAGTTCCGCGACGCCGCGCGCCATCACCCTCACCAGGCCGTCAAGGATTGCCTCGCGGGTCTCTGCCGCCTGGCCGGCGCGATGCGAATTGTCGTAGCGGCGAGTTGGTGCGGCCATGCTATCCATGGCACGGATCGTGCTATAAAAGCACGATGAGTGTCAAGCACTCGCGGCTCGCACGCTGGTCTGCGTCCCGATCATCGTTCCGGCTGTATTGGCGTCTCGGCGCCTATCTCCGACATGCGCGGTGGCTCGCCAGCTTTCCAATAGCGGACCTCGCGCGCTTGATCACGGCAGCGGCGCCGCCGCAGCTGATCCCGTCCCGTGGTGCGTGCACGACCCGCTCGGTCAGTGCACGCGCCACCGAACGCGCCGTTGTGGGCTATCCGAGCGTGACTTCGGCCTCGATCACTTCCAGATCGGCGGTCATGACCATACCCTTGGTTTCCGGCCCCAGGTAGACCGCGATGATATATACGACCAGCGAACCGATCGAGCCGTACATCATCGGTTTGGCGAAACCCATGCCCTGGTTCACCGCGAAGTAAGTCAGGATCGGCGCGACGGCCGCGCCCCAGACCGCGCCCTGATGATAGATGAAACCTGAGGCGGTGGCTCGTACCTCGGTCGGGAAGCGTTCCGACAGCCAGCCGGGGTTCAGGGCATCCTTGCCGCTGAAGAAACAGATGAACAGCAGGAAGAACCCGAGGAACAAGGTCCGGTCGACCTGCGTGATATACAGCGGAATGAGGAACAAGGCGATGATCGTGGGGATCATGAGCGCCCAGCGCCGTCCGACGCGTTCCGACACGGCGCCCCAGAAGCTGCAGGCGGCGAACGTGAGGATGTTGCCCCAGAACACCGGAACCGCCACCTGGGCCGGCGTCCAGCCCAGTTCTTTCGTCAAATAGGTGCCGAGCATGGCCCAGACCGCGTAGTAGACGCAGAAGTTCGCGGCCATCCACAGGCAACCCGTGAGGGTGTTGTACAGATATTTGGGCTTGAAGATGGCGAACAGTGGCAGGGTGACCTGCTTTTGCGTCGCGTTCTGGATCTTCTTGTTTTCCGCCCAAACCTCGGGCTCTTTCACGTACATGCGGATCCAGACGCAGGCCAGGGCCGGCAGCACGCCCAGGATCAGCATCCCGCGCCACCCGTAGCCCTTATGCCACGCTTCCAACGGTCCGTACAGGAAGCCGTAGGCCAGGCCGGACAGTGCGAAGCCCAACCCCCAGGACCCCTGCAAGACGCCGGACATCAGCCCGCGAGACCGCGCCGGCCAGGATTCCATCGCCAGCGCCGCGCCGGCCGGCCATTCCGCCCCCATGCCGATGCCCAACAGCGCCCGGATCACGAACAGGAAGGTAAAGCTGGGCGAGAAGCCCGCGAGGAAATTGCAGATGGAATACCAAAGAATGGAGATCATCAGAGGCGCCCGGCGCCCCAGCCGATCGGCCAGCCAGCCGGATGCCGTCGCTCCACCCAGGCGCATGACCAGCGTGACCGAGAAGATCGCGGTCACGTCGATCAGCGGAACCCCGAACTCCTGCGCGATCGGCGCCATGATCAGAAGGAAGACGGTGAAGTCGAAGGCGTCGAGCGTCCAACCCATCCAGGCGGCGCAATAGGCGTACCATTGGTCCTTGGTGGGTTCTTTCCACCACGGAACGTTTGTCGCATTTCCGGCGTATCCAGACATCGATTTGAACTCCCTGCTCGTGGCCTGCCTGTCGGATGGGCTTATATTTCGCCCACTCAGGGCCCAGGCTATCAGTGAGTTAGTGTCCGATGCAACCAGTCTCGGTGCGAGGCCGATCTGGGTCTTGCCGGTGCCGGATGGCCCAGTCGCGATGCAGCTCTGGCGCTTCTCAATTCATTCGCAGCCCGCCAGTTCGAGAATCAGCGCCTTATTGAGCGAAGGCCGGGCGTTTAAGTTGCGCGGGCGTTTGTTTTGCTCATGCCCCGTCCATCACTCGAACCGGGTCCAATCTGATTCCCCGGAATTCGGCAAATCCGCGAACGCAGGTCCGCTTCCCGACATCCTGCACCTGAAAGCGGCCATCCGGCCCTCCGGCCAGCACCTGCCATTCGTCCGCCAAGCCTGAATGCGCAGGCGGTGTCGGCCGTGGCCATTCCCTGGTCATTGATAATAGAAGAACGGCCTCAGCTCATCCCTTAAGGTGCTACTGGTGCAGCGCGCGGGCGCTGATCAGCCTTGCGCGGGTGACACGTAACCGGTCGGTGCTGAACCTCGACGGCGCGATCGGCGCACCAACCCAAGGCCCACCAGCGCGGTACTGAACAATGCCATGCTGCTCGCCTCGGGAGCCATGACGACAGCGCCGCCTATCGTTCCCTCGTCCCCGAGCGAGTCCGCGCCGAACTCAACGCCCCCATTCGTATGGGCCGAGCCTGCCGGATAGTTAATCACGATCTTGGCGTCGTCTGTCGTTATATCGAGGATGCCAATGGTGACGCCTGCTGAGGGCGCAAGTGGAGCAAGCATCTGGAACAGCGCGTCCGCGATCGTGGCTCCATCCAAGTTTGGCAGCAGCGACGAGCTGACACTTCGAATAAAATCACCAGCATCCGACGAAAATCCCGCGGTAAAATCGGCGGAACCGCCCGACGCATCGTCCTGCCCGAAAACACCGTCGAACTCGACCATCGCCGCGATTGGATCGTCCTTTGTCTTGACTTCATCCATCGTCTCGCCAGGCGTGTTCTTACGACTGAACCCGATACCCTTGCCAGCCGAGTTTGAGAACTGGATTGTATCAGTCCCTACCGGCGCCAGATCATTCTTGATCCCCGGGAAGTCTTTACCCAGCTGTGTGAGCAAAGCGTTACGTTTGGTCATAGCGGTATCAGCCGCCGTCAAGGTCAAAATCGTGCCTTTTGTCTCGACGGGCACATCCATGGTGACATTGTTGTTGTTGATGTCCTTCACCGTGACGGAGCGGAGCACTGCAGCGTTGCCCGAGATGAAACCTTGTTGACCGTTTGGCACGTTGGGTGGCTGCAGCTTTATCGTCATTACATCTGCAAACACCGGCCTTGCTTCCGACAGCACGACCATTGGCAGCATCGTGAGAATTAGGGCACAACGAGCTACATTGGACACTATGCGACGTGCGGCTTCCTCACGGATCATGTCTGGCTCTCCACCTGTTGTCTGGGCTTGGTCCTCTCGACAATTTGGGTGCGCTGTCTCACCGGCTGAACTTTGCCGGAGAGCGCCAGGGTCTATCCACAGATGGGAACCATAGCAACAACTAGCCGACGTTGCACCAAATTTAGTGACTGCCCAGGTTGCTGAACGGGTCAACCCACGCGCAGATCGGCGATCAAAAGGTCCGGGTCGCTGGTCGGAGCCTTGAGCATGGGCCGGGCTGGAACCCGGTTCGCCATTCGGTCAGTCAATCGCCGCCTTGGTGGTCTACCTGCACTACGCGCATGCCATCGGCATGGAACGGCTGGTTAAGTCGCCGACTGGATCACAGCTCCCGTCGTCGCCATCACGGGCCGGCATCAGACGCTCGCGCCGCCCTCACGAGTTGGAAATCGCCTCCAGCGCCAGACCCCGCGTCCGCGGTCCGAACCCGCCGATCGAGATCACCACGATCAGCATGGCAAACGCGATGAACGTGAACACCGCATTCACCCCACCAAGATTGAGCAGATACGCAACCACCAGTCCCGACAGCGCGGCCGACAGCCGGCTCCAGGAATACACGAACCCCACCGCGCGCGAGCGGATGCGGGTCGGGAACAACTCCGACTGGTAGCTGTGGAAGCTGAACGACATCAGGTTGTTGCACAGCGTCACCATCACGCCGAGTACGATCAACATGGCAGGCTCGGTGGCATTGGCGAACAGCATGCCGAACGCGCCGATGCCGATGGCGCCCAGGCATACCTGCCATTTGCGCTCGATCTTGTCGGCGATCAGCGTGCACAGCAGCGGACCCACCGGGTTGGCGATGGCAATGACGAACGAATACAGCAGGCTGTTGGTGATGGTGATGCCCTTGTGGATCAGCAGCGTGGGCACCCAGGCGGCGAAGCCGTAATAACCGAAGGTCTGGAAGAAGTTGAACACCGACAGGATGATGGCGCGCCGGTCATACGGCGGCTGCCAGATCTCGGCGAACGTTCCCTCGCCTTCCTCCAGCGCATCGATCGGTCCCGGCGCCGGCAACGGGCCGTCGATGTCCGCGGCCACCCTGGCCTCGAGCTCGGCGGTGATCCGCTCCGCCGCCTCCATCCGTCCGTGGCGGGCCAGCCAGCGGGGCGATTCCGGCAACCCGAGCCGGATGAACCAGATGATGACGGCACCGGCCGAGCCGATCAGCACCACCCAGCGCCAGCCGTCGAACCCGAACGGCGCGTTGGGCACCAGCAGGTAGGCGATGTAGGCCATGATCGGTACGGCGAGGAACTGGAAGAACTGGTTGTAGGCGAAGGCGCGGCCGCGATGGGTCCGCGGCACCAGCTCGGCCACGTAGGTGTCGATGGTCACCAGTTCGATGCCGATGCCGATGCCGGCGATGAAGCGCCACAGGTTGACGCCGAAGCCCGTGGTCTGGAGCGCCATGATCGCGGTGGTGACCGAGTACCAGAGCAGGGAGAAGGTGAACACCGTCCGCCTGCCGTACTGGTCGGCGACGTGGCCCAGGAAGATGGCGCCGACGAACAGGCCGGCGAACAGGGAGAACACGAACGTGCCGATGCCGGCCACACCGATGGGGCCCAGCACGTTGAACACGCCCAGCGACTCCGCGGTGAAGAAGCCGGCCTTGTTGAGGCCGGGCGCGATGTAGGCGGTGAGGAACAGGTCGTAGAGCTCGAAGCAGCCGCCCAGCGAGATCAGCGTCACCAGGTACCAGATGTGTTTGGTCATCGGCAGCCGGTCTAGCCGCGCCGCAAGCTGCGCTGCTGATGTGGTCATCGGTACTTCCTCCCCCGGGTCGGTGCCCGAGTCGGGCTCCAGTGACAAGCGCCGTATCGGGACCCGTTGGCCGCTATGCGTCAAGGGGATGCCAGACACCCCCCAGGGCAATCGGGTGAATGAGTAGGTGACAAACCGATAAAGTGCTGAATCCATGACACCCCTCAATTCGCTGAGCGGGGGCAGCCATGGACGACTTGACGACGAGTTGTGCCGCATTCGATGAGGCGGTGGTATTTCTTAGCTATTTCAAGGACCTGAACGACCCTCGCCAGCAAGGCAAGATAACCTACCCGCTCGACGAGATCCTGCTGCTCTGCCTGCTGGCTGTGCTGGCCGGGGCCGAGACCTTCGTTGATATCGCTCTGTTCGGCTGCAAGAAGCTCGATCTTTTGCGCCGCTTTCGACCGTTCAAAAACGGCACACCGGCGCACGATCATCTCGGCGACATCCTGGCCGCTCTCGACGCGGCGCAATTCCAGAGATGTTTTGTCGCCTGGGTGGCGGCGCTGACCGGAGCGCCGGAGGGGGTGATCGCGATCGATGGCAAGACCGCGCGACGGTCTGGCCGCAAGAAGGATGGCGCCCCGGCGATCCACATGGTCTCGGCCTTCGCAGCACGCCAGCGGCTCGTGCTGGGGCAGGTCAAAGTCGCGGAAAAGTCCAACGAAATCATCGCTATCCCTAAGCTGCTGGACATGCTGGCGATCGACGGGGCGATCATCACCATCGATGCCATGGGCTGCCAGCGCGACATCGCTCAGAAGGTGTTGGACAAGAAGGCCGACTATGTTCTGGCACTGAAAGGCAATCAGGGATCGCTGCGCGGGGACGTTGAGCTGTTCGTCGCCGAGCAACAGGCCGCAGGCTTCAAGCACACCGCGATCAGCCGCGACCAGACGATCGACGGCGATCACGGTCGCATCGAGACCAGGACCACGACCGTCATCCATGACATCGCCTGGCTGCAGGAACGCCACGACTGGCCCGGCCTGAAGGCCGTCGTCATGGTCGAGAGCTCGCGCGAGATCGCCGGAAAGATCGAGCTGGAGACACGCTTCTACATCACATCGCTGGTGCTGCTCGCGCACCTGCTGGGTCCGATCATCCGCAGCCACTGGGCGATCGAGAACAGCCTGCATTGGGTCTTGGACATGGTCTTCCGTGATGACGAATGCCGCGTCCGGACCGATCACGCCCCGGCCAACTTCACCACGATCAAGCACATGGCTCAAAACCTGATCCGAAAGGCGCCAGGCAAGGCTTCACTGCGGCTCAAGCGCAAGACCGCCGGTTGGGATGATGACTTCCTCGCCGGATTGATCGCTCGCTAGGTTGCTTCACCCGATTCCCCTGAGACACCCCCCTGGAACCGCATTCTTGTGAAGCCCGCCCTGCCACGCCATTTCGTATCGCTCGACCAGACCATGCTTACGGCCCGACCTGATGGGCCGGTCACCCTCCACGTGGCCTCGGCACAGGAATTGCGGCATTGTCGCCGTCAGTCGGTGCGCGGCAAATCGGATGGCCGGACAACCGAACCAGGAGCGACATCGTGCCGAAGGCGCAGATCATCGAACCGTGCGACCGCATGACGAGGACCGAATACCGCGCCTGGGTGGAGCAGCAGCCGCGCGGGAGGTTCGAGCGCATCGACGGCGTGGTAGTCGCGATGGCCCCCGAGCGGGTCGAGCACAACGATCGGAAAATGCAGACATGGCTCGCACTGTGGCGCGCGGTGCGCGATGCCGGGGTACCTTGCCACGTGAACGGCGACGGGATGACGGTAGAGATCGGCGACAGTGACTATGAGCCTGATGCCATTCTCTATTGCGGCGACAGATTGGCACCTGGCAGCATCGCGGTGCCAAATCCATTGGTGGTGGTGGAGGTGCTGTCTCCGGGCACCAGTGCCACGGACCGCGCGTGGAAGCTGCGCGAATACTTTCGGCTCCCGTCGGCGCGCCATTACCTGATCGTCTGGGCCGACAGACCGCAGATCGTTCATCATCGGTGCGATGATGCGGGCGCGATCGCGACGGCGATGCACACCAGCGGCGAGATCAGCCTCGACCCGCCTGGGATCGCGATCGGCGTCGAGGAAGTCTATGCGGAGTAGTGCCCTGCGTCCTTGGTATTGCGGTGCGCACCGTCGATAAGCGTCCGGCGGCTACAGGCACAGGAGGCATGGAGATGAAAACTGACGACCTTCTTCGAAGTCCAAAGAAGCAAGCAATTCTCCTGTATGTGTACAGACACCTTGTCTTCAACACAGCAGAGAACGATAGATATGCATATGAGCATGCTCCAGAGCTTATTACGTGTAGGATGGGCCAGCGAACTGTTTTATGAATTGTTACTGCAACTTGTGCTCGACGGTTTTGTCGATCGAGAGGTGATGGCCGTTTCGAAATCTGAAACGATTAACCTTACGGTCGAATTCAAGACCACGGTAAAAGGGAATAAGTGGATTCATAGCAGAGTGATCGACCCGATGTCGCTCGAACCCCAGCCGAATGTAGAAGAACTAATACAACTCCTGCTCTCCGGCGAGGCAGCCCCCATCAGCAGGCCTCGGCAGGTTTGAGATATCCAACTGGCGGTTTGCCCGGCAAAACGAGTGACTCAGGGCGCTGCGCTCAGTTGAGTGCAGGTGTCTCCCCTCACTTGCAGGTTCGTGGTCGGGCGGCTCCGCCTGATTGGCCGGGGATAGCCGGGGCGCGGGGGGATGATCAGGGATCTCGCCACTCGTTAGCCGTTATGCGCCAGCAGGATGGCGGCATCCTTGTGAAGCCCGCCCTGCCACGCCATTTAGCCGCATCATGCAGAACATACCCTACCTTTCGCCCGACCCGACAGGCTGGCACGGGACGACGATCCTGTGCGTCCGCCGCGACGGGCACGTGGCCATGGCCGGCGACGGCCAGGTCTCCCTCGGCCAGACCATCATCAAGGGCAACGCCCGCAAGGTCCGCCGCATCGGCTCTGGCGGTTCGGGCGGCGGCAACGTCCTCGCAGGCTTCGCCGGCGCCACCGCCGATGCCTTTACCTTGCTTGAACGTTTGGAGGCCAAGCTCGAACGCTTCCCCGGCCAGCTCGAACGTGCCTGCGTCGAGCTGGCGAAGGACTGGCGCACCGACCGCTACCTGCGCCGGCTGGAGGCGATGATGGCGGTGGCCGACAAGGACCGCAGCTTCACCCTGACCGGAACCGGCGATGTGCTGGAGCCGGAGGACGGCGTCATCGGCATCGGCTCCGGCGGCAACTACGCCCTCTCCGCTGCGCGCGCGCTGCTCGCGGTGGATGGCCTGTCAGCCGAAGAGATCGCCCGTCGCGCAATGAAGATCGCTGCGGACATCTGTGTCTACACCAACAATAACGTCATACTCGAAACACTGTAGGGCGGAGCCACCCTGGACGTGATCCAGGGGGCGCACTGCGCGCTTTATCCCACCCTGCGCATAGGACAACGATATGGAAGTGCCAACCTACTCACCGCGCGAAATCGTCTCCGAACTCGATCGCTTCATTGTCGGTCAGAACGAGGCCAAGCGCGCGGTCGCCATCGCATTGCGCAACCGCTGGCGCCGGCAGCAACTGCCGGAGGCAATGCGCGAGGAAGTGGTGCCGAAGAACATCCTGATGATCGGCCCCACCGGCGTCGGCAAGACCGAAATCGCCCGCCGGCTGGCCAAGCTGGCACAGGCGCCTTTCCTCAAGGTCGAAGCCACCAAATTCACCGAGGTCGGCTATGTCGGCCGCGACGTGGAGAGCATTGCGCGCGACCTCGTGGAAGCCAGCATCACCATGCTGCGCGAGCTGTCGCGCAAGGAGGTGCAGGCGCAGGCCGAACTCGCGGCCGAGGAACGGCTGATCACCGCGCTGGTCGGCGAAGGCGCCGCCGCCGACACACGCAGCAAATTCCGCCGCATGCTGCGCAACGGCGAGTTCGAGCATAAGGAGATCGAGGTCGAGGTCGCGCAGGCCGCCGGCATGCCGATCGGCCAGCTCGACATCCCCGGCATGCCGCCAGGCCAGATGATCAACCTCGGCGAGATGATGAAGGGCATGTTCGGCGGCCGGCAGATGCAGAAGCGCAAGCTGACCGTGGAAGCCGCACGGCGCATGCTGGAGCAGGAGGAAGCCGACAACCTGCTGGACAACGACCGGCTGGCCAAGGACGCGGTGTCGTATGCCGAAAACAACGGCATCGTGTTCATCGACGAGATCGACAAGGTCGCGGCGCGCACCATGGAGGGCGGTTTCCGCGGCGGCGACGTCTCGCGTGAGGGCGTGCAGCGCGACCTGCTGCCGCTGATCGAGGGCACCACGGTCAGTACGAAATACGGCCCGGTGAAGACCGACTACGTGCTGTTCATTGCGTCGGGTGCGTTCCATCAGGCCAAGCCGTCCGATTTGCTGCCCGAGTTGCAGGGACGGCTGCCGATCCGTGTGGAACTTTCGGCGCTGTCGCGCGACGACCTGCGGCGGATTCTGACGGAGCCGGAGCACTCGTTGCTGAAGCAGTACACCGCGCTGATGGGCACCGAGAATGTGACGCTGACCTTCACCGACGATGCGGTGGAGGCGCTGGCCGAGCTGGCGGCGGACATCAACGAGCGGATCGAAAACATCGGCGCGCGCCGGCTGCACACGGTGCTGGAGCGGCTGCTGGAGGAGATCAGCTTCACCGCCACCGACAAGGCGGGCGACGTGATCGTGGTCGATGCAGCCTATGTCAACGAACGCGTAGCCCCGCTGGCGCAGAAGGGCGACCTGAGCCGCTTTATCCTGTAGTGGAAGCGGGTCCTCGTTGCACCGAGCGCAACGACGACCCTGTCACGCGACCGCTGTCATTGCGAGGAGCGAAGCGACGAAGCAATTCCCCTCCAGTACCGCACGCGGACCCGGATTGCGACGTCGCTGCCGCGCATTCCTTACGCCGACCGCGCCGAAGGCACGTGCCGGCTGATCGCGCTGACCACCGTCAGTGTCACCACATTCAGCACCAGCGCCACGATACCGATGTTCAGATCGCGCAGCACCTCCGGCAGATCGGGAAACAGCGACGCGATCGTCGTATGCGTCAGCGACGTCGCCGCAACTGTCGCGATCCCCACCGTGACACCCGCGAACACGCCCACGCTGCTCAGCGGATTGTGCCGCCGCAGGCTCATCACCAGTGCGGGGAACAACTGCGTGACGAAGCTGTAGCCCATCAGCAGCAGCGCGACGATGGTCTGCCCGCCCTGCAGGGTGAAGTACACAGCCACCAGCGCCACCACGGGCACCAGCCAGCGCGCCAGCCGGTTCACGCTCTGATCCGTCACGTCGCCGCCATGCAGCGGACGGTAGATGTTGTTCGCCAGCAGCGTCGCCGAGGTCATCATGATCATCGATCCCGGCACCAGCGCGGTCAGCACCCCCGCGGCGCCGATCACCCCGACGAACCATGGATCGAACGTCTGGATCGACACCCGGAACAACGCGAGGTCGATCGAAGGTCCTGTCAGCCCCGGCACCTTCAGCACTGCGGCAAACCCAACGAAGAACACGAATACCAGGATGAGCTGATACAGCGGCAGAACGATGGCATTCTGACGAAACACCTTGTCGGTCCGCGCGGTGAAGATCGAACCGAAGCTGTGCGGCCACATGTAGAATCCCAACGCCGTCAGCAGCACGGTGGAAACGAACCACGTAATGCTTTCGCCTTTCGCCGGCAACGCCAGAAATCCCGGCTTCGCATCCTGGATGGCAGAGAACATCGCGCCGAATCCGCCATACAGATGGATCGGCAGGAACACACCGAGGAACACCGCCACCGCCAGGATCAGCGTGTCCTTCGCCACCGCCGTCCAGGCCGACCCGTGCACGCCGGACACCGTCACATATGCCGTGACCACGCCGGCGCCGAGCCAGATCGCCACTGAGGATGGAATGACGCCGTACGATGCGGTGGCGACGATGATCCCCAGGCCCTTGAGTTGCAGCACCAGGTAAGGGACCATCGCAACGATGCCGACCACCGCCACCAGTACCCCCAGCGCGCGGCTGTCGTATTTCGAGGCGAAGTAGTCAGGCTGCGAGATCAGTCCATGTTGCCGTGCATAACGCCAGATCGGCGGCAGCATCCAATACGAGATCACATACGCGAGACAGCCATATGCCAGGATGTAATAGGTCGGCCCGCCATGCCCGTACGCATAGCCGCTGCCACCCAGGAACGTGAATGTGGTGTAGATCTCGCCCGCCATCAGCAGGAACACGAGCAGGCCCCCAAACCCCCGGCCGCCTACCGTCCACTGCTCCAGGTTCATGTCGCGCCCGTGACTGGCACGTAGCCCGAGCAGCAGCGCGCCCACCGCGGTCAATGCGATGATGATCAGCGCGGCGCTCAAGCGTCCGGTTCCGCGCGCGGCGACGACACCCGGTTCGCCGGATCGGCCATATAGACCACCGCCATGATGACGCTGGTCAACACGATCCACATCAGCAGCCACGCCAGCAGCAGCGGCAGTCCCAGCACCAGCGGGGTGACCCGATTGAGGAACACCGGACCGACCAGCATGCCCAGGAAGGGCAGCGCGGCAAGGGCCTTGATCACGGACATGGCCCGAGAGAAACGGTGCAGAAGGGGTCCGGTTCCGGACCTGACGAATATATCGATGTGAAAGTGCTTTTCACTGAAACCTTCCACCCGGGATCGCTTTTCCCGTCGTAATGAGAAGCAGGAAAATATAAATCACGGATGAACGCCGCATCCGTGGTGCCCTACCGGCAGGCTTGACGCATCCCGCCGTCCGCCACACACCATCCCCAGTTCACCGATACCAGCCGGGGAGGCCGCCATGCCAGCAAAGCCGCGCGTCATCACAATCGAGGAACACTATCAGGACCCCGACGTGGTGCGCGCCTACGCACCGGAGGATGCGAGACAGCTTCCCGCCATCGCCGAGCGGCTGAACGATCTGACCGGTCTCCGCATCAAGGAGATGGATGAGGCTGGCATCGACATGCAGGTCCTGTCGCACGCCAACCCCGGCCTGCAGAAGCTGAACGCCGAGACCGCGGTACGCGTGGCGCGCATTGCCAACGACCGGCTTGCGGAAACCGTGCGCGCGCACCCCACGCGGTTCGCCGCCTTCGCCGCCATCCCCACGCCCGATCCGAAAGCCGCCGCCGATGAACTCGAACGCGCGGTGACCCAGCTCGGCTTCAAGGGCGCGCTGATCAACGGCACCACCAACGGCGTGTTCTTCGACGACAAGCGCTTCTGGCCGATCTGCGAACGCGCCGCCGCGCTGGATGTGCCTTTGTATCTACACCCGACCATGCCGCACCCCGCGGTGATCGAGACCTACTACAAGGACTACGCGCAGGAATGGCCGATGATCATGCGCGCCGCCTGGGGCTTCACCGTGGAGACCGCGACGCAAGGCGTGCGCATGGTGCTGTCCGGCGTGTTCGACGCCTATCCCAACCTGAAGATCATCCTCGGCCATCTCGGCGAGGGCCTGCCGTTCCTGCTGTGGCGCATCGACATGGGCTTCAAGCGCGAGGGCCCCGGCCGCCGCGCCTTCCGCGACATCTTCAGCGAGCATTTCTACATCACCACCAGCGGCTTCTTCTCCAACCCCGCGCTGCTGTGCTGCGTTCAGGAACTTGGCGTGGACCGCATCATGTTTTCGGTGGACTACCCGTTCGTGCTGAACAAACCAGGCACCGACTGGCTGCCGACGATCCCGCTGTGCGCCGAGGACAAGGCAAAGATCGCCAGCGGCAACGCGATGCGATTGCTGAAATTGTGAGAACCGCAACCAGAATCAGAGGCAACTACCAAACTCTTCCCCTCCCCTTGCGGGAGGGGGTAGGGGGAGGGGTGCACACAGCCACCGTTGCTGCGCGCGTTCCCCTCCCCCGACCCGCTCCCACAAGGAGAGGGGAAGACCATTACCGTTCCCGCGCATCATGACTCCCTTCGTCCAGCCCGAAGAACCCACCGCCGTCGACGCAATCGCGGCCATCGGCGATGAACTCGCGGTATTCGACGACTGGATGGAGCGCTACCACTACATCATCGAGCTCGGCCGCAAACTCCCGCCCTTTCCCGACGCATGGGCGAACGATGCGCACCGTGTCCCCGGCTGCCAAAGCCGCGTCTGGATGGAAGGCGCACTGACCGACGGCAAACTGTACCTCGCCGGCATATCCGATGCCGCCATCGTCTCCGGCCTGATCGCCCTGCTGCTGCGCGTCTACTCCGGTCGCCCACCGGCCGAAATCGTCGCCACCGATCCGGTATTCCTGAAGGACCTCGGCCTGCTCGAGGCGCTGTCCACCAACCGCGGCAACGGCATTGCCGCGATGGCGCGCAAGATCCGCGAACTCGCCGCACTGCAACGCGCCGCGTGAACCCATGTCCGCCGGCTTCCGCGTCGCGTTGTTCTTTGCGGCGCTGTTTGCCGCTGCGGCGATCAACACCGCCTTCCTGCCGCTGTGGTTCGCCGATCGCGGCCTGACCGCCGTCGCGATCGGCCAGGTACTCGGTGCGGCATCGCTGCTGCGCGTGTTCGCCGGCCCAGGCTGGGGAACCGTCGCCGACCGTATCGGTCGCCGCCGCCCGGTGATGCTGGTCGCGGCAATCTCCGCTTGCACGGCGGCGCTGTTCTACCTCCCGCTGCATGGCCTCCTGCCGCTGCTGCTGGTTGCCTCCGTGCAGGGCGTCGCATCGTCCGCACTCAATCCGCTGATTGATTCGCTGGCGCTGACCCTCGCGCGGGATCGGCGCATGGAATACGGGCCGGTGCGTTCCATCGGCTCGATCGCCTACATGGCGGCGAGCGCCGGCACCGGCTGGCTGCTGTCGCTCACCGGTTCCTGGCTGGTGCCATGGCTGCTCGCCGGCACCTACGGTTCAGCCGCGGTCATCACGCCATTGCTGCCGGAAGCTTCGCGCACACCTGCGCCGCCACGCGCCCTCGCCGCTCTGCGCCTGTTGGCCAATCGCCCGTTCCGCCTGATCGTGCTGGCCAGTGCGCTGATCCAGGGCGCACACGCGGCGTATTACGGCTTCGCGCCGCTGTTCTGGCGCGCGCAGGGTTTCAGCGACAGCACCATCGGCCTGCTGATCGCCGAAGGCATCGTTGCCGAGGTGGCGCTGTTCGCCTGGGGCCGCCGCCTGGTCGAACGGCTTGGTCCCGCCGGCCTGACCGCCTGCGCCGCGAGTGCATCGCTGCTGCGCTGGACCGTCACCGCCTGCGCGCCACCGCTCGCGGTACTGGCCGCGATCCAACTGCTGCACGCCGCCACCTTCGCCATGCAGCATCTCTCGGCGATGCTGGTGCTGAGCCGATCCGTCCCGCCGGAACGCGCCGCCACCGCGCAGGCGCTGCACTCCGCGCTCGGGATGGGCGCACCAGGCGGTTTGCTGATGCTGCTGTCCGGCGTGCTCTACGCGCGCTTTGGCGGCCTGGCGTTCCTCGCGATGGCCGCGATCGGCGGTTCGGCGCTGTTGGTGGTGAGGCCCTTGGCACGCGAGATCAGATCGATCGCATGATCGCAGGCGCCAACGCGCAATCAGGCAATTCGGAATCCATCGCGCCGCAAGCCGATATTGCGCACCTCCGCCACCACCCCTACCGTCGCCGCCACGGAGGATCGCGTAACGCCAGAAAGCACAGGAGCACGCAGATGGCAGAGATCATCGGACTGGGCTGCACGCATTATCCCGGGCTGACGCTGCCCGACGAACGGCTGCCCGGCGGCTTCCATCACCTGCTGACCGCGCCCAACATCCCAGCCGAGCGAAAAGATCGCGCCAACTGGCCCGCCGAACTCCTCGCCGAACTCGGCAACGACGCCGGCGTCTCCTCCGCGCGCCGCTACGGTGCGCGCATGGCCGAAGGCTTCCGTGCCGTGCGCAAGGCGCTGGACGATTTCAATCCGGACCTGGTACTCGTCTGGGGCGACGACCAGTACCGAGAACTTCCGCGAGGACATCATCCCCGCCTTCTGCGTCATGGGCCTCGACGACGACTTCGGACTGCAACCCTGGCGCACCGGCAACGGCGCCAAGACCAACCGCTGGAACGAACCGGGTGACTGGACCATGAAGCTGCACGGCGCGCGCAACGCCGCCAAGCATCTCGCCAGCGGCCTGATCGAGCGCGGCATCGACATGGCCTACGCCTACAAGACGCTGCACATGGACGGCCTCGCGCACGCCTTCACCAATACGCTGCTGTATCTCGACTGGGATCGCCGCGGCTTCCCCTACCCGGTCATTCCGTTCGCGATCAACTGCTATGGGCGCAACCTGATCCATGCCAAGGGTGGCATGGCGGCGCTGTTCCTGCCGCCGCGCGACGAAAGCGAACTGCCGGATCCTCCGGCGCCGCAACCCTGGCGCTGCATGGATGTCGGCCGTGCCGTGGCCGAGATCTTCGCCGAGTCACCCTGGCGCGTGGCGCTGATCGCGTCATCGAGCTGGTCGCATTGTTTCCTGTCGCCAACCAATGGCTATCTCTGGCCCGACCACAAGGCCGACCGCCAGATGTTCGATGCCCTGTCGCGCGCCGATTATGGCTTCTGGCGACAGCGCAAGCTGGCCGACATGGAACAGGCGGGGCAGCACGAGATGCTGAACTGGATGGCGCTGATGGGTGCGATGGAGACGCTCGATCGCAAACCGCTAGTCCACGACTACGTGGAAACCCACGTCTTCATGTCGGAGAAGTGCTTCGTATCCTATCCGGCATAACGCCTAACGCCGTTGTCACGAACGTCGAAACGCCGAGGGCGGTCGTTATGATCGTCACAATGCCAACGGCCGTTGCGAGGCCGGTTTCCAGCAGCGCGATCTCACCAGACGCGCCAAGGGTGCCCCGGCGGAATACAGCAGGCGCATCGGTGCTCGCCTTTTCGCGCCCGATCGTTGGGCACGACCGCTTTTGTCTGTCGTCGCGTGCGAACAGGTCCGTCCCTCCGAATGATACGAAACCGGGCTACGACGTTAAAACGGTGCAGATTTGAAGACTTTCGGGCATTTCCATTGACCCCATGATATCAACGGGTTACACTGCCTCATAAGATATGCCCGGAAAGAAACCGCAAAACCGCCCTGTCGGCTATGCCCGCGTCAGCACCGTGGGGCAGACCCTTGCCACGCAGCTTGACCAGTTGCGCAAAGCCGGATGCAGCCCGATTTACCGGGAGAAGGTGACGGGCGCGCGGGCCGACCGGCGCGAACTGTTGAAGATGCTGAAAGCCATCGGCCCCGGCGACGTGGTGACGGTGACGCGCATTGACCGGCTTGCCCGCTCGACCTTCGACCTGTTCGCCATCGTCAAGCAGATCGTGGACGCCAAGGGGCAATTCCGGTCACTCGCGGAGCCGTGGGCCGACACCGCCACCAGCACCGGGCGCTTGATGATTGCCGTTCTCGGCGGGCTGGCGGACGTGGAGCGCGATTTGATCCGCACTCGCACGGCAGAAGGGCGCGAGCGGGCCAAGGCGCGCGGGCAGCATATGGGCCGACCGCCGAAGCTCACCCCGCAGCAGCAGAAAGAAGCACGGCGGCGCAGAGCTGAAGGGGCAACGCTCAAGGAACTGGCGAAGAGCTACAACGTCGGCAGGGCAACGATTTCGAGGCTTTCAACATGACGCACGATGAATACCGTCAGCGACTGTACGATGCGGCAGAGGCCTTCTATTTCGCGGGCCTCCTCACATCTTTGCCCTTCAACGCAGCCAACGACTCCGGACACAACGACGTATCGAGCGCCGCGAATGCCGTGGTCAGCGGAAAGAGTAAACCAAACAGTCTCGGTGCCCCTCCGATAGTGAATTTCGGATTTTCCATCGAGCTGTATATCAAACTGCTTTGGCATTTGGCCGATGCGACATGCAAGAAAGGTCATGACCTACATGAGCTTTTCCTAGGACTGGACAAGGTCGCTCCTCGCGTGGGTTCTCACGTGATGTGTAAACACCGTTATGCTAGGGGCGACCGAGACGAGTTCCTCTGCTCTCTTAAGGCCGAGGCGAAGGTCTTTAAGGAGTGGCGCTATGCCTACGAAGAGGAATTTCTGTGCTCGTCTCCTGATACCCTGTTCATCTTTGCGAATGCATTTCGCAGCGTAATCTTGGACTTGCACCCCGATATGACCAGCGCCTTTGCGAATTCGGGATTAGGAACCTCAGAGTGAGGACACTCATTGCCGTCCTGCTGGCTTTGCTTGCCTATACATCTACAACCCCCAAGGGAATGGCGCTGGATTTTCGACTAGCCGAACATACCATTTATGCGACGGGAGCCATAGACAAAGGTGATGCGGATAAACTGGCACAGCTGGTGCGCGGCAAAGAACTGAAGTCCAACTCCGACGACTATACCGTTCGCCTAAATTCGCCGGGTGGTTCCCTTTTGGAGGGGATGAAGATCGGAAACGTCATTCGGGACGCGGAACTAGAAACTCTCGTCTCTCGTGGCGATGAATGTGCGTCGGCCTGCGCACTTGCATTTCTTGGTGGCACGAGGCGATACGCAACAGGCACCGGAATAGGTCGTCGGATGGAGTTTGGTGCCTCGCTTGGCTTTCACGGGTTCCGTCCTGCCACAAACTCATTCCGCATGGAAAGTGAGATTCTAAGCGGCTCACGCATCGTAACGGCACTTGTCCTCGAATACGCGGCCCAGCTGAGACGCGTGGATTTGGGTTGGCTGGCACAGACGCTGAATGTACCCCCCGAACAGTTGCACTACGTTCGAAGCCCAGCTGACATTGCAGCACTATCGATCATGGTAGAAGGAATGCCCAGCGCGGTGCCACATGATTGGTATGTAAACGTTTGCCGTCTGGTCGTCAGCGGCGCGGTCCCCGCTTTGGATTCTGGGATGACACGTGTCACATCCCGCAGCAGTCCGATCCCTACAGTAGGAGCGCTTAGGAACGAGATCGTATCAGGGCGCTTTGAACATGGCCCTGTAGCAACCTTCGTGGCAAGTCTCTCTGACTCAGACGCAATCGACTTGGCTCTCGGCCAGCCATTTTATCTCGATACGCGGAAGCCGATCCTTGACGGGAGGAGCGTCGATCTGGAGAGGGGAGCAGGATTCTACTACGACAAGTGTATCGCAGTCCGAACGGGTCACGATGTCTCCGTAATTTTGGTCGATCAGGTGTCACATCGGCTACAGCGTAAGGATTTTGGCGAAGGTGGGACAATTGAATTCAGATTGGCAATGTTCAACGAGAAAGCACCACTCTCGTAACCAATAGCGCCGACTGACCATAAACCATCTTCTGCGGCAGCCCTAGTGCCAGCCCCCTGGGTCAGACAAGTTGCCGCCTACATAGGATCAGGCCCAAGGGGGCGCTGGACGAGGGAAATGGCTCGATACGGTCAGAAGTTCAAAGAGCGCGTGGTCGCGCGGTTGTTGCCGCCGGAGAGTTCGCCGGTGGAAGTGGTGTCACAGACGGTTGGGATCAGCGTTGGGACGCTGGAGCGTTGGCGGGCTGAGGTGCTGGCTCAAACCCCCGGTGATCAGGCACGGCACTGGACCCCGGCGGCGCGGCTGGAGGCGGTGATTGTCACCGCGGCGATGAACCAGGCCGCCCGCAGCGCCTGGTGTCGCGAACACGGTGTGTATCCGACCGAACTGGAAACCTGGAAGCAAGGCGCGATTGGCGGCCTAGGCGAACCCCGGGAGATGGAAAGCGTGGCTCTGAAGCAAGAGCGTCGCCGGATCAAGGAGCTTGAGCGGGAGCTGCACCGCAAGGACAAGGCATTGGCCGAAACGGCCGCCTTGCTTGTGCTGTCAAAAAACTTCAGGCGATCTTCCACGAAGGCGAGGACGCATGACCCGCCTGGAAGATCGCCAGACCCTGACTGACCAAATTGTCGAGGCCCGCGCCAGCGGTGCGCGGCAGGTACCCGCCTGTGCTCTGGCGGCGATCGATCCGCGCACCCTGCAACGCTGGCGGAAGAATGATGGTCTGACACGCGGCGACCGGCGGCCGGACGCGATCCGGCCAGCACCGTCGCATGCTCTGACCGAGACAGAGCGCGCACGGATCGTCATGGTGGCGAACGAGCCGCGCTTCGCCGAAACCCCGCCCGCCAGGATCGTTCCGATGCTGGCCGACGAAGGCGTCTACATCGCCAGCGAATCCAGCTTCCATCGGGTGCTGCGTGCGCACGGGCAAATGCATCGCCGCGGCCGCGCCAGGCCGCCGCGCCGGTCTCGTCCGCCAACCACGCACATTGCCACCGGACCCGGAGATGTCTGGTGCTGGGATGTGACGTTTCTGCCCGCGACCGTGCAAGGACGGTGGTTCTATTTGTACCTGATCCTCGATCTCTACAGCCGCAAGATCGTCGGCTTCGAGGTGCATGACACCGACAGCGCCGATCATGCCGCGCATCTGGCCCGGCGCACCGCGCTCGCCGAGGGGGTCCATGCCATGCCGGTGCGGCCGGTTTTGCACGGCGACAACGGCGCGACCCTGAAAGGCACCACGGTGCTGGCCATGCTGTATTGGCTGGGTATCGAACCGTCCTACTCAAGACCGCGCGTCAGCGACGACAATCCCTATGCTGAGGCTTTGTTCCGCACCGCCAAATACCGGCCTGAATTCCCGGTCAAAGGCTTTGCTGACCTCGGTGCGGCACAGGAATGGGCGGCACACTTCGTCGATTGGTACAACAACGAACACCGCCACAGCGGCATCAAATACGTGACTCCGGCACAGCGCCATGCCGGAGAGGATCGCTCCGTGCTTACCGCCCGGCACGAACTCTACCAGCGTGCCCGGCGGTCCAACCCACAGCGCTGGAGCGGGCAGACCCGCGACTGGACGCCGGTCGCGGCGGTCACGCTCAACCCCGAACGGCTGGCGGTCGTCCAGGCGACAGTATCATCAAATCAGCTTTCCGGTTCGATCGGCGAGACTGCTTTCCCGTCCCGACCTGGCAATGCCCGGGCCACGGAGCGCAACGGAGGGGAAGAGAGGAGCGGAGCCACCCGGAGCCACGCGCAGCGCGCCCTTGCGCGCGAGCATGGCGAGGTTGGCGAGCACCGGACCTTCCCCGAAGTGAGCTCCGTGGCACACTCGGCACCAGTCGGCGGACCAGCCCATCGCCGCATGTCAGGAAAAGGAGCCTCATAACAGCATAGTCGTTACAAATCCCAAGCGGCAACTTGCTTGACACTCACCACCACCGAGAAAGCCGAACTAGGTATACCGCGACTCCCCGGGAAGGCGAAAATACCCCTTGCCAAACGGCCGGAACGCAATTCTACCGTCCGCATGATCCGACGTGGCTTCCTGGACAGCGAATCGCGCAAAGACCTGATTGTGTTGGCTCGGGACGGGTCTGCCGCCCATCGTTTGGCCCGGCGCGCCAATGCGCTGGTGCTGCTGGACGACGGCATGAGCTGCGAAGCCATCGCGACGGTCCTGTTGCTGGACGACGACACGATCCGCAGCTGGTATCGGCTGTACCAGGAAGACGGGATCGAGGGCCTGGCGAGCTTCGGCTATGAGGGCGGCGCCTGCCGCCTGAACGAAGAGCAGCGGGACAAGCTGAAGGCCTGGATCAGCGATACGCTGCCGCGGACCACGCGCGAGGTGGGCGCCTGGATCGAGAAGGAGTGCGGCATCGAATACCAGGGCCGGTCTGGCCTGATCGCGCTGTTGCACCGCCTTGGCATGGAACATCGCAAACCAAAAACGGTGTCGCGCAAGCTCGATCCAGAGAAACAGGCTGCATTCATCAAGGCGTATGAGGAGTTGCTGAACCGCCTGGACGCGGATGAGGTGGTGTTGTTCGCCGACGCGGTGCATCCGACGCATGCGGTACGGCCGGTGGGATGCTGGGCGCCGAAGGACACGCCGATCGCGGTGGCGCAGACCAGCGGGCGGCAACGCCTGAACATTCATGGCGCGATCAACCTGGAGACCGGCCACACCCAGATGCTGGAGGTGGAGACGGTTGATGCAGCCAGCACGATCAGACTGATGATCGCGCTGCTGAGCATGTACCCGCGCAAGCGGGTGATTCATCTGTTCCTGGACAACGCCAGGTACCACCACGCGAAGTTGGTGCAGGCTTGGTTGGCGCGGCCGGGTTGCCGGATCAGGCTCCACTTCATCCCGACCTACTGCCCGCATCTCGACCCGATCGAACAACTCTGGGGCTTGATGCACAAGCACATCACCCACAACACGTGTCATGAAACCTTCCGAGACTTCAGCGGCGCGATCCTGACGTTCCTGCGAGAGGAGGTGCCCAGGAACTGGCGCCTCCACTGCGATGAGGTCACAGACAACTTCCGCATCATCTCGCACGAGGATTTTCGGATTCTGGCGTGAGCGGGGTATAACACAACAGAATGTCACCAGGTTTGATCCGATCTCTTGCAGTCGCGAGCTGCCGCTCGCGGAAGCCGCTCACAGTGGCTCCCTGCTTTCGGAAGGCGTCCCAGGTTTCTGGCGTGAAGAGGTCGAGGAAATAGGCCATGCAGCAGGCTAGCTAAGATTGCTTAATGAGCCAACCAAGCCCGCCGCTGGGAGTGCATGCCAAGGGCTCACGAGGACATCGCGTTGAGGCCGCCAACTTACCATAACTTAGAGCGTTTTTGGCTTGGCGGCGCGGCGCACAGGTGGCGCAGTGAATGCGCTGTGGTTGGAACCGCGCCGATGAGCCAAAAACGCTCTAAGTTATCATGACCGAGATTTGTTGGTGGGGACGTTCATTGCCCATGAACCGCGGGGTCGAGCCATCCATCCGGCAACCGACGTGCAGCGCCAGTTCCATCAACGGCGCCCAGTTGCACGCATCCCCGTGACCTGCGGGGCAAACCGGTAGATACCGGCTGATGATGCAGAGGATACCGCCATGCCCATCGCCACCGAACTGCGTTTCAACAAGGCCCAGCGCGTGCTGGAAGTCGCGTTCGACGATGGCGCCCGCTTCACCTACCCGGCGGAATACCTCCGGGTGGAAAGCCCCAGCGCCGAGGTCCAGGGCCACTCGCCCAGCCAGAAGCAGATCGTGCCCGGCAGGCGACACGTCGGCATCACCGCGATCGAGCCGGTGGGCAACTACGCGGTGCGCCTCGTGTTCGACGACCTGCACGACACCGGCATCTACTCATGGGACTACCTGCACGAACTGGGGCGTGAGCAGGATCGCCGCTGGGCGGCCTACCTCGCGGCCCTGGACGCGCGTGGCCTGCGCCGGGATCCATAGCGGCAGCCACGACGCCGGCAGCAAAATTCGCCCGTTCCGTTCATCATTTGTTCAGGATTGCGGCATACTCTGGCAACCAACACGCCAGAGGGAACCAGTACCATGATCAACCAGGCCGTTCAGCCCGAGCCACTCTTCGCCAGCTTCGTGGACATGCTGCTGGAAACCCTGGCGAAGCTGGTGCCGGCCAAGGCCGACGGCGCGGATGTGCAAGCCACCCGCCGGAACTTCGCGCGCGCCCTGTTCGACGCATTCAAGCCACGCGACATGCTGGAGGCCATGGTGGCGGCTGACGCGGTCGCCGCGCACTGTGCCGCCATGGACCTGTTTGCGCGGGCCTCACCTTCCAGCGTGAGCGACAAGGCTGTGGTGAGCCTGCGCGGCAAGGCCCTCGCGGCCTCGCGCTCGTTCTACGCGGCGCTGCGCATGCTGGAGAAGCGGCGCGCGCCGGTCGCACGGCCCCCCGCCGACCTCCAGCGCCCCGATGCGCGTGCCGCAACCGCGCGACCGGTGTTGCCGCCGGAAACCCCGCCTCGCCCGGCCGCTGCGCAGGCGCAGCTCCCGCACTGGCCGGCAACGGCAGTGCAAGCACAGCGGCGCACAGCGTTTCGCGACACGACGGCGTTGACCACCACGAACCTGGACCTCGCGGCGCAGTTGGCAGTGGCAGCCTGCACCACAGGATAGCGCTGCGCCCGGTGCTCTGTGCAGCCGGCGTCGTGCCTGCAAAGCGACCCGGCGGGACTACCGCGACGAAGCCGCCACTTGTTGATCCACAGCAACGCTTCGATTATAATTAATAACTGTCAGATACCACCGTAAGTCGCGAAATGAGACGATGGGTCCGGACTGAATGGGAGCCGTTTCATGACCTTCGGTTGGCTACGGAAATCGATGCAGGTGTGCGTACCTGGAGCTGAATTGCGTCGGCTGCGACGACAATTGCCCAACGCCCATCGACTATGGGTGCGCACCGATCGCGACATCCGGCCGGAGTCCAACGCCGAATACTGCGCAAGGCTGAAACAGTGGGCGAAGGAACGCGCGAGCGGGAAGTCCCCCCTCCCGCCTGGCCGCAGCATGACATCCTAAATCGCGCCGCATCGTGGCGGCCGCGTTCAGGCCGCCGGCGCTACCAGGAATGCAGGGCGCGCAGACGCGAGGTCTTCTTCGCCTGATGTTCCTCCATCCGGTGCAGCAGGCCCTTCAGCGCGGTGATGGCCTCGCCGACATTGGCCCCCTTGTTGAGCATCACGCATTCCGCGCGTCCCGCCATCGCCGCATCGGTCATTTCGCCCCGCGTCGGCAGGCCCGACTTCACCATCTCTTCCAGCACCTGTGTCGCCCAGATGACCGGCACGTGCGCCGCCTCGCACAGCCACAGGATTTCCTCCTGCATCTCCGCCAGTCGCTCGAAGCCGATCGCGACCGCCAGGTCCCCACGCGCGATCATCACGCCGAACCTCTGCCTGCCGGCGGCGCGCACGATGATCTCGGGCAGATTCTTCACCGCCTGGGCGGTCTCGATCTTGGCGATGATGCCGAGACGCCGCCAATCGGCTCGCCGCCTGGCAAGCTCGTCCTGTAGGCGCGCGATGTCGCCGGCACTCTGCACGAACGAGAACCCGATCATGTCCGCATGCGCGGCGACGAAGTCGAGATCGGTCAGATCCCTCGACGTCAGCGGGTCGAGACGCAGTTCCGCCCGCGGGAATGTCAGGCCGCGCTCCGGCTTCATCTTGAAGCCCTTCAACTGGGTCCTTTGCACGCGCACCACGACACAGGCCGGCTGACACGTCTCGACAACGCCGCCGAGTTTGCCGTCATCGAACGACACCTCGGTGCCGATCGTCAAATGCGCCAGCACATCCGCCGGTTCGCACACCGCCTCCAGCGTCAGATCGTTGCTGAACCCCGATGCATCATGCACCAGCCTGAACCGGTCGCCCGCCGCCAGCCGTTCGCCGACCTGGCGCTTCACCTTGCCGATGCGAAACTTCGGACCGGCGATGTCCATCAGGACCGGAATGCGCCGGCCGACGGCGTCCGCCGCCTTGCGCGTGTTCGCGATCATCGCTGCCCACTCGTCGACGCCGTCATGGGCACAGTTGATCCGCACCATGTCGGCGCCGCGCCGGGCAAGTTCCACCATATACGCCGGGTCCTGCGCAGCCTCCCCCGACAACGTCACGAGGATGCGGCCGACGCTGCTGTCGGCCGAACCGCCCAGCAATGCATGCGTGTTCGCGTGCAGCAACGCTTCGCCCCGAAAGAATGCGCCGGACGAGGCAGGCCAGTCGGCCGGCAGGGTCTTGCCGTCAAGCAATGCCTCGAGGGCGGCTTCCACGGTTTGCAGGGTAATCAGCACACGGCCTTCCAGCCGGCCAAGCGACGACAGGCCGTGTCGCATCAACTCGCGCTGAAGCTCGCGCAGGTCGTGGTGCCTGAGCGCCAGATAGTGCGCCAGGTTTTCGGCGCTGTCGGCGAACCCCGATTGTTCGATGTCGGGGCGCCAGCGTTCCATGCGCACGGCGGCTTCCGCGGTAATCGACCGGCGCAGATCGCCTAGCGCTGTAAGCAACTCCCGACTGGCCTGCGACATTGATGCTCTCCGCCGTCACCTGTCATAGCATTGCGCGATGCAATCGCCGTGACGCTTTGATGACGTCACGCGTCGGTCCTGCGTCGGGTGGCGTTACAGCGAGTCTTCCAGCGGTCGCCAGTCCAGAAGGTCTTCGGGCGCCTCGTCCGGCTTCCGATCCCATTCCGGCAGACCGGATTGATGCCGGGCGACCGCCCTTGCGGCCTCGTCCGGCGAGGACCAGCGCTGCGACCTGCGGCCAGAGAAATGCAGCAGCCAGCGCCCACGGACCCGTATGAGCCGGAGCACGCCTGCCGCGCTCGGGTACTCATATGCCATTGCGATGAGTGTCCTCGCCCCTGTTGCCCCGATCGTGCCGATGACACCGGTGGTTGTCTAGGTGGTCCGCGCCCCGACAACCGATCACCACGGCGTGAGCCATCACGCCGACGGGAGTACCATCACCTCGGTAAGACCCGCCGCCAGCAACCGCCGCAGGTCGCCCATCGCGAGCGCGATGCAGCCCTCGGTCGGCGAATAGTTCGGCCGCGCGACGTGCAGGAAGATCGCCGAACCCCGTCCGCGCTGCACCGGCGCGTCGTTCCAGCCCAACACACCGACCAGGTCATAAACCTCATCATGCCGCCACAGTTCCTCGTAGCTTCCTTCGTGCGGCAGTCGGATCATGCAGTTGTAGTCGGACTGCGACGGATCGTCGCACCAGCCGTCCGTCGGCACGATCGGCTCGGTCGGCACGACGCACTCGATCGGCGGCACCCGATCGGCGCGGTACAACACACGGCGCAACGGCAGCAGGCCCGCCGGAGTGGCGCCGTCACCCTCCCGTTTGTCGCGGCGCACGCCGCCGAGGCCCAAGGCCGCGCGGAACACCAGGCCGCCCAACACCAATCGCCCGTTCGGATGCACCAGTGCCTGCATGCCGGTCAGTCCAGCAGATGGCCGAAACGCTCCGCCTTGGTCGCCAGGTAGTGGTCGTTCTCGCCATTCGGAGCGAACGAGTGTGCCTCGCGTCCGACCACCTCCACCCCACAGGCGACCAGCGCCGCCAACTTGTCCGGATTGTTGGTCAGCAAGCGGATGCGCGAGATGCCCAGAGCCTCCAGCATTGTGGCGGCGATCAGGAAGTTGCGTTCGTCTGCACCCCAGCCGAGTGCGCGGTTGGCATCCAAGGTATCCAGTCCGCGGTCCTGCAAAGTGTAGGCTCGCAACTTGTTGACCAGGCCAATATTCCGCCCCTCCTGGGACAGGTACAGCAGCACGCCGGCACCTTCCTCGGCCATCCGGGCGATCGCGCCGCGCAGTTGCGGACCGCAGTCGCAACGCAGGCTCCCCAGCAGGTCGCCGGTGAAGCATTCGGAATGGATGCGCACCAGCGGCGCATCGGCCGTCTCCGGATGGCCCACCACGATGGCCAGATGTTCGATCGCCGAGCCTTCGGTGCGGAACGCGACCACCCGCGAGTCGGCGGCATTCTCCAGCGGCACGCGCGCCGAGGCGATCCGGCGCAGGCCGGCTGCGGCCGCGGCCGGGTAGTCCAGCAGATCGGCGGCCGGAACACTGAGCAATCCCAACCTCGCGGCCTCGGTCGCCGCATCGGCGCGCACCGGCGCAGCCACCACCGCGGGCAACAGCCTTCCCAGCTTCGCCAAAGTCAGCGCCGGCACCGCCAAAGGCGGCACCGGCGCGGGTTCCGGCTCGACCGGCAGCAGTTCCTCGATGGTCGGATCCGCCAGGCCCCGCAGCGGCGCCGGCGCCAGAAGTTCGCTGCTGAGATGCAGCGCCACCGCCGCCGCACCAGGTTCGAGCGGCCGGTGCAGCACCGCGGCTGCCCGCATCGGTGCCAACAGCAGCACCGGCGCTTCGGCCGCCAAGGCGGCAAGTTCGGACAGGCCCCGCGGCCCCGCCGTCTCGGCGGCAAGCAGTATCAGCGGCGCTTCGCCGGTCAACAGCACCGGCGTGCCGCGGCGCAGGTCCGCCGCCGCACGATGCACCATCCGCAGCCGCAGCACCTCGGCATCCGGCGTGGCAGCGGGTAGGCTGGCGGCGGGTTCCAGTACGTGGACCTCGTCCGGGCGGCGGGCGTGTTTCATGGGGTCACAAGAAAAAATAACAATGGCGGCCTATTTTGGTCACGATTCACGATAAGTCTGCCGTAAGACTGACAGACGGAGCCACACTTCCTCGCCGTGTGATACCGCCAAAGAGACTATATGGCGGACTGGGTGAAATGTCTCGGTCAGGCTCACAGTAATGTGAGTCGCTTGCGACGCCCGGATTCGCGGTGGCAGGATGGCATGAGGTTGGCTGCCAGGTTGGAGCCGCACGCAGCGGAAACTTCCCGTGGCAAGTGTGTCGGCTTGGCGAGGAGTGGGGGCAATGCGCCCCGCAGCAGCGAGGGGAACAAGAGATGTCGGCTGAACGACCGATTCTGATTGTTGATGACGACGATGCGCTGCGTGAGACCTTGGCTGACCAGCTCGCGATCGACGGCGAGTTCACCGCTGTTTCGGCCGCCACCATCAACGAGGCTGAGCAGAAGCTGTCGAACAAGGACGCCCGTTTCGACGCGGTGATCCTCGACGTGAGGCTGCCGGACGGCGACGGGCGCGATCTCTGCACCAGGCTGCGCAAGCAGGGACAACGGATGCCCATCATCATGCTGACCGGCTCGGACGCCGAGACCGATGTGGTGCGCGGCCTGGATTCCGGCGCCAACGACTACATCGCCAAGCCGTTCCGCCTGAACGAACTGCTGGCCCGGCTGCGCGCCCAGCTCCGCATCTTCGAGAACAGCGAGGACGCGGTGTTCACTATCGGCCCCTACACCTTCCGGCCGTCGGCCAAGCTGCTCCAGGATCCAGGCAAGAACCGCCGCATCCGCCTGACTGAAAAGGAAGCGGCGATCCTGAAGTTCCTGTATCGCGCCGGCACGCGGGCGGTTGCGAGGCAGGTGCTGCTGAACGAGGTCTGGGGCTACAATGCCGCGGTGACCACCCATACGCTGGAGACGCACATTTACCGGCTGCGCCAGAAGATCGAGCCGGATCCGGCGAATGCGCGTCTGCTGGTCACCGAGGGTGGCGGCTACCGCCTGGACCCCGAAGGCGTCCCGGCCACCGTTCCGGCGTAGCGAGCGTAGCCGCGCGCTCCTGTCATCGCGAGGAGCGCAGCGACGCGGCGATCTCCGACCAGTTAAGGCGCCGTCGCCGGACACTGCCGCAGCCCCGAGGCTCGTCCGGAGCGTCGCTGGGCTCGCGATGCGGCTAATCTCCGCCCACCAGCTCCGCCACCTTCCGCAGATCGGCGACGAAAGCGCGGTACTCGCGAGCCTTCGCGTCCTCATCCGGCACGCGCAGCAGGAACGACGGGTGCACCGTGACAAATCCCATTTGCCCGTCCGGCAGTTCGAGCGGCCTGCCGCGTTCGCGGGTGATGGTAACCGCGCGGCCCAATAGCGCGCGCGCCGCGGTGCCACCCATCGCCACCACCAGTTTCGGACGCAGCCGCACGCGCTCGACATCCAGCCAGAACCGGCACGCCTGGATCTCCGGCGCCTCCGGCGTCTGGTGAATGCGCCGCTTGCCGCGCGGGGTGAACTTGAAGTGCTTCACCGCATTGGTGATGTAGATCGAGCGCCGGTCGATGCCGGCCTCCTCCATGGCGCGGTCCATGATCTGGCCGGCCGGGCCGACGAACGGCCGCCCGATGATGTCCTCCTGGTCGCCCGGCTGTTCGCCAACGAACAGCACGCGGGCATGCGCCGGCCCTTCGCCGAACACCGTCTGCGTCGCCGCCTCGTACAGATGGCAGCGACGGCAATCGGCAGCCTCGTGCACCGCCTCCTGCAGCCCGGAATCGGCGTGCATCGGCAGCACCACCGGCCCGATCGGCGGCCGATCCGGTGGCCGCGGCGCTTCATCGAGGTCCTCCGCCTCCAGAATCGTCGTGCCGACGCGTGCGTCGCGTAACAAACCTGCGTGATGCCGGTGCCACCAGCTTCGCAGCGCCGCATCGTCACGCACCGCATCGCGATCGACACCCGCCGAGAACCGCAGTTCCGTGCCATCCCAGTGCGCCGCGCCATCAGGCGTCAGGATGGAGAACGCGAAGTCGGCAAATCGCCGCGCGATCAACTGCGCGTTCGCCTCCAACACGTAATGCGCCGGCTCGTACCAGCCGACGTAGCGGACCCGACCGCCCTCGGTCTCCGGCAGAAAGCGCACCAGCGTCCGCATCCGATGCGCTTCGGCGCGCACGGCAAAGGCAAGCGCCTGGGCGCGTCGCAGTTCCGGATCGCTGCTCTGCTGCACCACCCGCTCGCCGGCATTGGAGCGCCAGATCAGCCGATACAGCAGGTCGAAGCGTGCCGGATCGCGCGCCTGGATCGCGAGCGACGCCAGCGAAACAAGCGTGCGGGATATCCCGATACTGCCGCTGCCTTCCGGCAGGGTATGCGGCGGCCCGTCATGCGTACGCACCGACCAGCGCACATCGTCCGGCGCCTCGCCTGCCAGCACGAGCGCGCGCGCCGCGGTACGCCAGCCGTCCCAGTCCGTCTCGCTCTCCAGCGCGATCCGTCGCATCGATCGAGCAAACCCCATCCCGCCGCGCTTTCCAACCCCAAGTGGCGGGGATAGCCGGCCGGCCGCTTTGAAGCGTAGTGTTGTGGGTCAGACAGCCTCGCAAATACCTCTTGGGCCGAACCGAAGGCCTATGTTAGGCAAAATTGAGGCAAGCCGTGCTAAATTGCTGTTCTGGATCAAAATGACAACTGAGCTAGCTCTTCCATCTTACTCGCGGCCTCCGCTGGATGAGGTGGCTGCCGATATGCAATTCGCCACCCTGCCTTTGACGGCTGCTGACATTGGGTCATTTCATGCTCTAATCGCGGCCGACTATCCACGCTCGTTGGACGTGCCGCCATTACCTCCCAGCTTCGAGACCGTTGGGCCGGGTGTTGTACTCCCCTTTGGTATCGGCGTCGGGAACAGCCTCCTGCCGCGGTCGTGGTTCATCTCGGATGATGACGAGCATGTTGTGCAATTGCAGACCGACCGCCTGATCGTCAATTGGCGCATGCGGCCGCACGGGGGCGCGTATCCCCGGTACGCTGTAGTGAAACAGCGTTTCGTGGCCGCGCAGGACGCAATCACGAAATTTGTTCATCAAAAGGGTTACGCTGATATCGTACCAAATCAATGCGACTTGACCTATTTCAATAAAGTGCCTCTGCCGCCTGATGCCGAGTGGGGCGACATTCACCGGCTCCTGCGAGGTATGAGGCTAGACGCTGGCCCTGAATGGACGGGGCCTTTTGACAGCTGCCAACTTGTGCTCAGACGGGGTCTTCAACACTCTCCAGAAGGCGCAATAGGTAGGTTGCAGATTGAGTGCGGTCCCATCCAAACTAATATTACTCAGAAGGCTTGGGCGCTTAATATTACTGTCAGAGGACGACCTGCAAAAGCGGAACCTCAAGCGGTTCTTGAATTCTTTGATGTCGCGCACGTTGAGATCGTAACGTGCTTTACCGCTATAACGACAGAAGCAATGCATGCCATTTGGGGGAGGCAACAGTGAGTCAGACAGCAGAGATCCTCGACATGTCCGCCCTACCAAAGGCGACAAATCCGACCAAGTTGGCAGCTGGTGCTCAAGTTGAGCACACCAGTGCCACACTCAGTATTCTGCCCCTGGAAGCGCGGCGTGGGCCGGATCTCATCAATTGGATCAAGGCCCGTCAGAGACTTGGCCAGATCGCCAAGCTTCAACGCGGCTGGAACGGGACGAAAGGAGCACCGCCCGATCCCCACACGGTCTTCTTTGCGGCGCAACAACTTGCTGGGCTGGAGGCGCTCGGCATTCCGGCTCCAACGATCAACCCATCAGCGGACGGGTCCGTTTATGCTGAGTGGCACATGTCGGGTTTCGACATAGAGATCATCTTTGACGCTCCCTACAGAGTTTTTGTCTTGATTGAGGATGCACATCAGGTCGTTCCTTCATTTGAGGGCGAGGACGTCGACCTGAAAAACGCGCTTGAAGCATTGAGTGTGCTCTGTACACGGTAGAGCGATCGACATAGTGAAGCTTGAGGAAGTCTCAGACGAGGAAGGCTTGTTACGCCGCATTCCTCCATGGCACGCGCCTCAGGAGAATCAAAATCCTCCCGGCGGCGGAAATCCGTCCTTGCGCCCGCCCTCCGCAGCGTTTGCCCTCGATGAGGGCGAGATTGGTTTGTCGTTTCACATCGAATCCTCTCTGAGGGCAGCCGGTGAGCAATTAACCTAAGCCGGCGGAGCCGGAACCAATAGGTCTGGTGTAGCCTTCCCTGCGGTTACCGCGCGGGGGCAGCATGAGCCAGTCACTGACGGAGCGCTACGACGATCGGATTGCCGGGATGCTGTCGTGCTACGACCGGCTGGTGATCACCGGGACGCTGCCCGTAGTGTGCTACGCCGCAGGAATGACCGGGTATCTCCATGCCAGTGGCATCCGCATCTTCGACTACCCGGACTTCGCCAAGACGCTGCGCGATCGGGTGCGCGAGCGTGCGGCGTCGCTGGCCGCCGAGGCTGGGGTCCGCATCGAGCACATCGCCAAGCCGCATGTCCGCAAGGAAGATGTTGTGGCGCGCGTGCTTGAGCGGCGTGGCGACCATCCCGGCCTGGTGCACGTCATCTCGGCCATGGAAGCCTGCGACGCCTACAAGCCCTGGCACGACAAGCAGACGCATAAGACCTACATCCGGCCGGACAGCGGCAAATGCCTGCACTACTACTTCTATTTCCAGGACGCCAAATTCGGGCTGGTCTATCTGCGCGTGCCGACCTGGGCGCCGTTCCGCCTGCAATTCTACTGCAACGGCCATAGCTGGCTGGCGCGCAGGCTGGCCGCGCAGGGCATCGGCTACACCATGGCCGACAACGCTTTCGTGCGGATCGACGACTGGGGCCGCGCCCAGCAACTGGCCGACAGTCTCTCCCCCGATCAATTGCACCGTACCCTGGATCGCTACGCCGCGCTGTGCTGCCCGGTGTCGGAGGTATTCGGGCAAACCTACCACTGGAGCCTGATGCAGGTGGAATACGCCACCGACCTGGCGTTCCAGTCCACCACAACGCTCGGCCCGCTCTATGAGCAACTGGTCCGCCAGTCGGTGCTGAGCGTGAAGGCCGAGCAGATCGCCACATTCCTCGGCCGGCAGATCACGCCATTGCTGGCCCAGGAGGTCGGCTCGCAGTTCTCCACCCGGATCGAGGGTACCTGCATCAAGCATCGCTTCGGCAAGTGCTCGATCAAGATGTACGACAAGCACGGCATCGTGCTGCGCATCGAGACCACGACCAACGATGTGTCGTTCTTCAAGCACCACCGCAAGGTGGAACACCGCCACGGCCCGGCGAGCCGGGAACTCGCACCAGTCAAGAAATCGATCTACAGCCTGATCGACCTGCGTGAGATACTGCTCGGCTGTAACCGACGCTACATCGCCCACCTGTCCGCGCTGGATGACTTCTCCGCCGGCATCCGGGCGCTTGCGCGGCTGACCAAGCCGCATGCGGTGGACGGCAAGACGGTCCAAGGGATCAACTTCTTTGCCCCGGTGGACAAGGCCCTGTTGCACGCCTTGCAGAACCCGAAGGTCAACATTGCCGGCATCCGCCGGGGCGAGTTGTTGCCCGACCTCGGCATGCTGTCGCCAACCAGACTGTCGCGGCAACTGCGCCGGCTGCTGGACCTCGGGGTGATCAAACGCGCCACTGGAACCTACCGCTACTACCTCACCAAAGCCGGACGCGCCGCGACCGCAGCGGCGGAATGGCTTGCCGAGGCGGTGGTCATTCCGGCTATGATTTGATGGGATTTCGCAGAGCATACGATTCAACGCAGGACGCGAGAAGAGTTGGGTGGTAAGGGACTACGCTTTTCCCCAGACATGGCTGTGGAAAAGTGGCCCCTGCGGGGCAGTTCCGCCGCGTCAAATGCCTTGCCACTGGCCAATGTGCCGTCGGTAGTCGGTATGCTCGTCTCGGATAGACATCGGAGTTCGGCAGTACGCCGAGGGAGCGGGCCATGACCGACGGACTGAGCGAGCTCTATCAAGAGCTGCTGAGCGGCAGCTACGATTGCGTGGACCGCATCGTTCTGAACGCTTACTTCGGGATGGGTCATAGCCCTGGTGGTTTCCGCGTGTGGTGGCGGGCGCTCACTGGATCAGACGACACTCTGGACAACGCCCATCTGATGCGGTTGGCCGGCCGGTTCAGCCGGCGCGTGCGAGGCTACGCCAAAGCGCACGACATCCCGGTAATCGATTGTGTGGCAGGAGAGCGCAAGCATGACGTGGCCGACGATTATCTGGCCAAGACAGCGGTGATCGAGGGCTTGTTTCTGGTCCTGGTCGGTCGAGCCCAGGCACCGGTGTGGCACGTCGAGTTGAATTACCACCTTGAGCGGAAGAAGCCTTATGTGAACCACTACTCGTTTCATATTCTCGACCGTGATTGGGGGCATGTCACCATCAAGATCAGCGGGCACCCACCGTTCCCTGCCCAGGTGATCTTGAACGGCCATGAATACGTCGCCTGCCAGGCGCGCAAGGCGGGCATCGGGTTCACCAAGGAAGGCAACTGTTTCACCGCCATCGGTGACACGTCCGGTTTCGCGAAGATCGCAGAGACCTTGTCCGAGCAACGGGCTATAGGGCGATTGAGTGAGGTCTGTGAGCGGTGGATTTACCGCTGCTGCTTGTGCTTTGCGCTCGACTTTGAGGAGCAGAAACGCAGCGGGTTCCGTTATCACTTCTCCAACTATCAAATGGAGTACAGCCGAAACCTGATATTCCTGGTTGGCGGACGCATGGAGCAAGTCTTCCAAGCCCTGATCGATCGTAGCCGGGCGCCGTTGGACCTGAAGACGATAAAGACCATCCTCGGCGACAAGGGCCGGCCGAAATACCGTCCACGCAACATGCGGGCGGCCGAATGGGGAGTTGCGGTCGAGAGACCTACGTATGATCTGACGGTCTTCAAGCTGCATTGCGGCAAGCTGGCGTTGAAGATCTATTCAAAAGGCGAACGTGTACTTCGCATTGAGGCTGTAGCTCACAATATCCGGGAGTTCCGCTGCGGGCGCTTACTGGATAACTTCCCCGAAATCGTCCGCCGATTGAAGGGCATGCTCGAGCGATTCATGGAGGCGCTGAGTTGCATCGATCAATGCTTCGTCGGCGATGAGATGCTCGAGCGTCTGCCGTTGCCGTCACGGGTTGGTAAAACCGTGGTCGGGGGAATCGATCTCAACAAGCCGCGCCTGCGTCACGTCGCTGAGGCTGTCATCGCGTTGTCAGCCTCAGCTGATGGCTTCACCGCCTCGGCACTGGCCGATCAGGTCCGCGCGTTCCGCAATCACAGCGCACCGCTCTACGGCCCCCGCCAGGCCGCGTATGATCTGAAGAAACTCCGCGGCAAACAGATCGTCCAGCGGATCGGCGCGACGCGTCGCTACGAGGCGATGCCGTCCGGTCTGCGCGCTATCACGGCCCTACTCGTGCTCCGAGAGAAAGCCCTCAAGCCACTCCTCGCGGCCGCTCAAGACATCAGCCCCACCCGAGGAGGACAAAACCCGCGCGCCATCGATCGCCACTACCAGGACCTGCGACTCGCCATGAACGGCGTCTTTCGCGAACTCGGCATCGCTGCCTGACCATCGACAAATTTTTTGTCGGGCTTCGCCCTTAAGCGCCTATGGGTGTCCTGATGGAATACCGGGATGGGCTGTGACACGGATCGCTGCCGCTACCGTTCGCGCATTCGGTCTACGCGTCGAGCGCGATGCTGTGCCCCATCATATACAAGTTTTTGGTCTTGCCGAGCTTGCGGGCCAGGCTCGCAAACGAACGCAGAGGGTTCTCGCGAGAAACTCCATATATGTGGTGCTTCCTCGCGCCGCTTAATGGTACGCACATGGGGTCATAGCACCATATGCTGAAGCCAAACGATGGCGGCGTGCCGCATCATTTGCAACCGAATGACCGGCCCTTGCGCGGCCCCTGCAAGTCGTTCCCAATTCCCGCCGGCCCAGATTTGTAAGCCCTTGCCATGACGAACCATCCGGACTCCTACGTCGCGATCAGCGCCGCCGCGTCACCTGCCTTCTCGCGCGACGGTCGAACGCTGTTCCATCTGCGCGGTTCGAGCCTGCCGCAGGTCTGGTCGCTCGACCTTGCGACGGGCGCCGATCAGCAACTGACGCAGCATGACGAGAAGGTCGCGATCCTGCGGCGTTCGCCGGTGGATGACCGGCTGATCTACGGCGTCGACCGCGGCGGAGACGAACGGGAGCAACTGTTGCTGATCGACCCCCACGACGCCTCGCCCACACCCCGCGCGCTGACTGCCGATCCGGCGGTGATCCACGATTTCGGCGGCTGGTCGCCTGACGGCACGCAGATCGCGTACGCCGCCAACGCACGTGACGAGGCGCATTTCGACGTCTATGTGCAGGATGTCGCCAGCGGCGTTCGCCGGTGCGTCTATCACGGCACCAACATCGTCACGGTATCCGGCTTTCGCGCCGACGCGATGTGCCTGGCGCTGCTGCACGATCGCGGCTTCGGCGACATGTCGCTGCTGCTGCTCGATCTCGCATCCGGCGACGCGCGCGAATTTCCGGCGCCGGTGCCATGCAATTACCAGAGTGTCCGCTGTGCCAGCGACGGCCGCACGCTGCTCGCGCTGAGCGACTACGGCGGCAGCGAGTTCAAACGGCTGTGCCGGCTCGACCCGGATTCCTCCGCAGTCAACGTGGTGTATGAGGCGACCGGACGCGACGTGGAAGCCTATGCGATCTCGCCCGATGGGCAGACGCTGGCGACCATCGAGAACGACCGCGGGTATGCGGAGCTGCGGCTTGGGCCGATCGATGGCGAACGCGCAGTGGTGACCGGCCTGCCGCGTGGTGTCGTCGCGGAGCCGACATTCTCAACAGATGGTGCATCGCTTGCGTTCACCGTTGCAGCGCCGACCGAACCGCCGTCGCTCTGGCTGTGGCGCGACGGCATCGCGCGCGCAGTGTGGCAACCCGAGCCGCATCTGACGCCGTTTGTCGATCTGGGCCTGGTGGAGTGGCAAAGCTTCGACGGCATGCGCATCCCCGGTTGGCTCGCGTTGCCGCGCAGTGAAATGCCGGAACGCGGCTATCCCGCGGTGATCTGGGTGCACGGCGGCCCTGCGGCGCAGACGCGGCCGAACTTCCGGCCCGACATTCAGATGCTGGTCGCGCAGGGCTTCGCCGTGTTGATGCCGAACGTGCGCGGCAGCTCAGGCTACGGCCGCAGCTACACTAGAAGCGATGACGTCGAGAAGCGGCTCGACAGCGTGGCCGATCTGGCACATGGCCGGCATTGGCTGGCCGAGCACCCGTCGATCGATGGCGAACGCATCGGCATCATGGGTCAGTCGTACGGCGGCTTCATGGTGATGTCGGCCATCACCGAGCATCCCGAGTTATGGCGCGCCGCGGTGAACTACTACGGCATCGCGAACTTCGTCACGCTGCTTGCGGGCACTGGTTCATGGCGCAGCAGCCATCGCGCCGCGGAGTACGGCGACGCCGACCAAAATGCCGATCTGTTCGCGCGCATCTCACCGATCCATCGCATCGATCGCATCCGTGCGCCGGTGCTGATCGCGCATGGCGCGCGCGACCCCCGCGTGCCTATGAGCGAAAGCGAGCAGTTCGTCGCGGCATTGCGCGAACGCCAGAAACCGGTGACATACGTAAGTTTCGACTACGCTGGTCACGGCTTCACCCGCCCCGACGACCGCCGCCGCATCTACGCCGCCGTCGCCGAATTCTTCAGCACCCATCTGCGCTGAACCATTGGCATTGCTTCGTCGCTTCGCTCCGGACAGGACAGTACGTGTCATGGCCGGGCGTGTTCCGGCCATCACCCCCGGCAGTGTGCCGCCACGGATGGCCGGGACACGCCCGGCCATAACATGTGCTGTCAACGGAACGATGACGCGGACATCGGCACCATGACGCGCCTGTGGAATTCAGCCTGGCCGCTTCTCGTCCTTAGTAACCTGTTCTGGGCCGGCAACATCGTACTCGGCCGTGGCCTCGCAGGTCACGTGCCGCCGATCGCGCTGGCCTATTGGCGCTGGACCGGCGCATTCCTGGTCGCCATCGGCTTTGCCTGGCGACATCTGCAACGCGACGCGCCGGCCCTGCTGCGCCACTGGCGCCTGATGCTGCTGCTGTCGGCAACCGGCATCGCGGTCTACAACACGATGGCGTATATCGGCCTCACCAGCACCACGGCCCTCAACGTGCTGCTACTCCAATCGGCCGGACCGCTGATCATCATCCTCTGGGCATTCGCGCTGTTCGGCGATCGGCCGACGCTGCGCCAATCCGCCGGCGTGCTGCTCTCGCTGATCGGCGTCGCAGTCATCGCCTCACACGGTTCGTTCGAGACCCTGCTGGACCTGTCGTTCAACCGCGGCGATGTTTGGGTGCTCGCCGCCATCGTGATTTACGGCATCTATGCCGCAATGTTCCGCCGCCGTCCCGCGACGCATCCGTTGAGCTTTCTGGTCGCCACAATGGGTCTCGGCTCGATGATGATCCTGCCGTTCTACATCTGGGAAATTGCCCAGGGCAGCCGGATCGAGGGCAGCCTGCCGGCATGGCTCGGCATGGCGTACATCGCGGTGTTCCCATCGTTCATCGCCTATCTGTTCTTCAATCGCGGCATCGAGCTGATCGGCGCTGGACGAGCGGCGCAGTCCTGGCATCTCATGCCGGTGTTCGGCAGCATTCTCGCGGTGCTGTTCCTCGGCGAGACGTTCTACGCCTACCACGCAATCGGCATTGCGATGATCGCGGCGGGTATCCTGCTGGCGTCGATCAGGGCTGCCCCACTTCCGCGCCCGCTGCTCGACCCGAACAGAAGTTGAAGAGCCGCGCGCGCGCCGACGCTTGATCGCGTCGCACCTCGCTCTCACCTGGGGAAAAGGAAAGGGTACGCATGTCGTCCCACCACCGCGGAACCGTCATCGCCTGTATCGCGTTGCTGCTGATGGCGGCGGAGCCGCCGCCGCCGCCAGGCGTGGTGCATCACCTGCCACCCGAAGATGCAATGGCAATCCTTGGACACACGGTTGCGGACCCCTCTGGCAAGGACATCGGTCGTCTCGTCGATGTGCTGGTCGACTGGGACGGCGCGCCGCAAGCCGCGGTGATCGACTTCGGAGGCTTCATGGGCGTCGGCAGCCGCAAGATCGCCGTGCAGTGGAGCACGCTGCACTTCGCACCCGGTGACACCGTGCATCAGATCACGCTCGATCTGACACCCGATCAGATCAAGGCAGCACCTGAATACAAGGACGTCACCAAACCGGCCCCGGTCGTGGCCCCTCCCAAGGAGGACAGCACAACGACTGACACGCCACCGCCAAAGCAATGATGCATGCCACGCGACGGCACACTGGTGGCGCGCGGCCCGCGAGCCCTCGACCTGTTGAACTTCTTCGTCGCCGATGTGCAGACCGGCTTCGGCCCGTTTGTCGCCGTCTACCTGACGACACATAAATGGACCCAGGTGGATATCGGCTTCGCGCTGACCCTCGGCACTATCGTCTCGCTGATCAGTCAGCTTCCCGCCGGCGTGCTGGTCGACGCCATGCAGAACAAGCGGTTTGCCGCAGCTGGGGCGCTGGTCGGCGTGATCGCCGCCGCTTCGTTGCTGGCGATCTGGCCGACGCAACTCTCGGTCTTGCTGGCGCAGGTGCTGCACGCTTTTGCAAGCTGCGTGCTCACGCCGGCGATCGCGGCGATCAGCCTGCATCTCGTCGGCCATGCGGCACTGGGCGAGCGCCTGGGACGCAATGCCCGCTTTGCCGCGATCGGCAACGGGCTGGCGGCAGCGGTGATGGGCGCAACCGGCAGCTATCTCTCCACCCGCGCGGTGTTCGTGCTGACCGCCGCGCTGTGCGTGCCCGCACTGCTGTCGTTGCCAGCGATCGGCCGCGGCCAGCATGCCAGACGCCAGACCACCGCACCGCCGTTCGACTGGGATGGCCTGCGCCACCTGTTCACCGATCGGCGATTGCTCGTGTTTGCTGCCTGCGTGCTGCTGTTCCATCTGTCCAACGCGGCGATGCTGCCGCTGGTCGGCGGCGCGATCACCACGCGCGAGGGGCATTTCGCCAGCATGATCATCGCAGCCTGTATCGTTGTGCCGCAGATCGTGGTTGCACTGTGCTCACCCCTGATGGGACGCGGCGCCGAATCGCTCGGCCGGCGTCCGATACTGCTGCTGGGCTGGGCGGCGCTGCCGCTGCGCGGCGTGCTGCTGGCGGTGCTGCCCGGCGCATGGCTGCCGATCGGCGCGCAGGCGATCGGCGGCGTCAGTGCTGCGGTGTTCGGCGTGATGTTCCCGCTGATCGCCGCCGACATCACCCGCGGCACATCGCATTTCAATCTGTGCATGGGCGCGCTGGGCCTTGCCATGTTTCTCGGCGCCGGAGTCAGCACCACGCTCGGCGGCTGGATCGCCGACGCGTTCGGCGTGCAGCTTGCATTCCTGGCGCTGGCGGGTATCGGGCTGCTCGGCACGCTGGTGGTGTGGCTGGCGATGCCGGAGACGCGCCGCCAGTAGCCTTACGGCTTGTCCGCCTCGAACAGGCTGGCGAGTTCGTCCGCGGCCTGCTGCTGGCTCTGAATAACCTGGTCCTCGTCGCGATAGATCGTGTGCGTTTCCAGCAAATTCTTTTCGTCTTGATCGCGAAACAGCACGACCGCGCGTTCGGCGGCCTCCTCGTCGATGCCAAGTGATACCAGCGCCAGTTTGGCAAGTTGCAGGCTCGAATGGAATGTCTCGCGCACCAACCCGTCGACATGGCGATCCATCAGCAGATGCGCGTACCACCGGTTGCGCGCCCGTGCCAGGATCGCAAGGTGCGGGAAGTTGCGTTTGGCCACCTCGACAACGCGCAGGTCGGCCCGCGCTTCGCCGAGTGTCACGACGAGCAGCTTCGCCTGCTCGGCGCCGGCGGCACGCAGCACGTCGGGGCGGGTGGGGTCGCCAAAATACACCTTGTTGCCGAAGCGGCGGACCACTTCGACCTGGCCCGGATCGCGTTCCAGCGCGGTGAACGCAATGTTGGCCATGCGCAGCACGCGGCCGATGATCTGTCCGAACCGGCCGAAGCCGCAGATGATCACCGGCGCATCGTCTGCGTCGATCGTGTCGTACTCGGGGGCGGACGCGCGCTTCAGGCGCGGGATCACGAATGCCTCGCAGCCGGCGAACAGGATCGGCGTGGCGACCATCGAGGCGGCGGTCACCAGCGTGGCCATCGCGGCGTTCGCCTGATTGAGCGCTCCGGCGGCGATCGCGGCCCCGAACAGCACGAAGCTGAATTCGCTGGCCTGCGGCAGCGCAAGACCGAAGCGCAGCGCATTGGTCGTGTCCTTGCCGGCAATGCGCGACAGTGCAAACGCGATGACCACCTTGGTGATCAGCAACGCCGCCGTGGCTTCTGCAAGCAGCGCTGGGCGGGCGGCGGCAAGCTGCAGATCGGCGGACATGCCGACCGAGATGAAGAAGAAGCCCAGCAGCAGGCCCTCGAACGGTGCGATATCGGCCTGCAATTCGTGGCGGTATTCCGACTCCGACAGCAGCACGCCGGCCATGAATGCACCAAGTGACGGCGACAGCCCCGCTTCGGTGGCGATGAACGCGGTGCCGACGACGATCAGCAGCGCGACCGTGGTGAAGACTTCGGGAACCTTCGCGCCGCCGATGACGCGGAACAGCGGTCGCATCAGGAACCGGCCGCCGACCAGAATGATCGCGATCGCAACGACAGCACGCGCCACGTCGTGCCACGGCACGTGGTCCGGCACGCTGTTTCCGGCGAGCAGCGGGACCAGCGCGACCAGCGGGATGAATGCGAAATCCTGGAACAGCAGCACGGCGAATGTGTCGCGACCGCCGGGGGTGGCGAGCAGGTCACGCTCCGCCAACATCGGCAGCACGATGGCAGTGGACGACATGGCGAGCCCCGCGCCCAGCACGATCGCGCCGTTCCATGCAATGCCGGCCACGTGGGCGAGCGCCGCGAGCGCCGCGCCGCTGACCACGACCTGCGCGGTGCCAAGGCCGAACACCGATCGCCGCATCACCCAGAGCCGTTGCGGTCGCACTTCCAGGCCGATCAGGAACAGCAGCATCACCACGCCAAGACTGGCGATGGAGGCGATTGCGTTGACGTCGGTGACCAGACCGAGGCCGGCGGGTCCGATAACGATGCCGGCGAGCAGATACCCAAGTACGCTGCCGAAGCCGCTGCGTCGCGTCAGCGGCACGGCGATTGTCGCGGCGGCGAGCAGCACGACGAGGGTGGTCAGCATTGGTCGCTGCCGCCGCTCATTGCCGGCACCCCGTCAGCAATGACAGGGGGCCGACTCAGCTCTCCCGCACAAACCGGTTGCGCAGCACGCCAAGTCCGGTGAGCTCGACCTCCACCACATCGCCGTGCTTCAGGTCGGGCGAGGTGCCATCGGTGCCCATCCAGATCACATCGCCCGGATACAGCGTCAGGTAACGCGTCATCGCCTCGATGTAGGTCGGGATGTCGAAGATCATGTCGTTGGTCTTGAACGTCAGGCTCTCCTTGCCGTTGACCCGAACGATCGTCTGCATCGCATCGATATCAACATTGGTATCGATCCACGGTCCCATCGGCTTGAACGTATCGGCATTCTTGCCGCGCCAGAAGGTGCGGTCGCCGCGCTGCCAGGTGCGCTCGCTCACATCGTTGCCGATGGTGTAGCCGAATATGCAGGACATCGCATCGGCTTTGCTCAGGTGCTTGGCCTGCTTGCCGATCACCACGACCAGCTCGCCCTCGTAGTTGATCTTCTCGGTGGCGTCTTTCGGGATCACAACGTCCCCGCCGTGCGCGATCAGCGCGTTGTTGGCGCGGTAGCCGATATCGGCCTTCTCGGGAAATACCGGCTGCACGCCTCGCTTTTCCGCCATCTCGCGGATATGCGTCGCGTAGTTGATGCCTGCGGCGTAGAACGTGCGCGGGATGACCGGCACTTCCAGCTTCACGTCGGCCAGCCTGTGCGTCTTGCCGGTTGCGGCGTGCGTGCCCCACGGCTCGCCGCTGATCTCGCTGACCGTATCGCCGTTCAGCGAACCGTAGGCGGTGCGGTTATCGGCGGTGAATCTGATCCAGCGCATTCATGCCTCCATGATGGAAAATTCGCGCACCGGGCGCAGGAACTCGGGATCGAACACTTTCGTCGCCATCACCTGGCAGCGCCGCATCAGCCTGATCTCGTCCGGCGCGTAGTCGGCGATCGCGCGATGGATGGTGCCGAGGTGATCCCATACCAGCAGATCGTTCTCGGTCCAGGTGTGCGTGTAGCGGAAGCGCGGCTCGAGCTGGTGCGCGAACAGGTACTCCAGCATCGCGTCGCTTTCGCGCTCGGGCAGTTCGTTGATGCGCGTTGTGTAGCCGGGATTGCAGTACAGCACCTTCCGGCCGGTGATCGGATGCGTCAGGAACAGCGGATGCACCACCGGCGGGCGCCGCCGCTTCTGTTCCTCGGTCATCGGCGGGCGCGTGCTGGCCTTGTCGCGGCGCATATGCTCCCAGAATTTTTCGAAGTCGTGCGTTGCCGTCGCATTGGCGAGCCTGGTTCGGATGTTGGCCGGCAGTGCGTCGTACGCCATGTGCATGTTGGAGAATTCCGTGCCGCCGAGCGGCATTCCGTTGCGGCGCGGAATGCGGATGCCGTACAGCACGTTCACGAAGCCCATCACATCGCGATACGACATGTCGGTGTGCCAGTCCTGGCCGGCATCCGGCGAGCCGATGTACTTGCCGTCCTCCTTCAGGTTCGACAGCGTGCCGACGTGGGCATAGGCGTCAGGCGAGGCGCTCGGCCCCTGGATCTCGCCGAAACGTTCGGAGAAGTCGCGCAACGCGCCGAGGTCGAGCTGCTGATCCGGAAACCGCAGCACGCCGCGATGGCCGAGCGCATAAAGGATGCGCGCGAAATCGCTTTCGCCGATGGGTTGTGCCACGTCGATGCCACGGATGGTTGCGCCGAGTACCGCGCCGGTTGGTTCAATGCTCAGCATGCGTCTCTCCCTGTCCCGACCGTTCGGGCCAGCAAACCAGAAGGATAATGTAATGCACATTCGGCTGCCTGGCCAAACCTGCCATTGCGCGGAGCGCCATCTCCCTGTCATTGCGAGGAGCGCAGCGACGAAGCAATCCCCGACCCATCTGTGCGCGCGCAACTCGCGGGGGATTGCTTCGTCGCTGCGCTCCTCGCAATGACAGGGGCAGCGGCGCCCTACCTTGCCAGCGATACAAACCGCGCAGACGTGGACTCCCCGCGATCGGGAACAACCACGTAGCCCTTGCGCGCCGCCCAGTACAACTTCTGCCAATACAGCGGCAGGATACCAGCATCGTCCATCGCAACACGCGTCGCATCCGCGAGCAGCGCATTGCGTTTTGCCTCGTCGAACTCGCTGGTGGCCTGCTTCAGGATCGCGTCGAATTGCGGATTCGAATAGCGCGCGCGGTTCAGCGATCCGGTGCCCGGCCGTCCCTGTCATTGCGAGGAGCGCAGCGACGCGGCAATCTCCAACCAACCTGTGCGCGCACAACTGGTCGGGGATTGCGTCGCCGCTGCGCTCCTCGCAATGACAAGGGTGGCCGCGCTGCCTAAAATTACAACGGACATCGGACATCGGAGGAAACCATGGCAAAGGTCGCAGTCATCACCGGCAGCAACGGCTTGATCGGTCAGGCCACCTGCCGCCGTCTCGCGCAGTCCGGCCATCTCACCGTCGGCATCGATGTCGGGGCCGAAGGTGCGGGCAACTGGCCGCACTACCAGTGCAATCTGACCGACCTCGATCGCGTGTCGGCGACGCTTGCCTCGATCGAACGCGACCACGGACTGATCCGTGTGCTGTTCAACAACGCCGGCATCTATCACCCGGAGTCCGACTATCTCGACGTGCCGCCGGAGCAATTCGACGACACGATGTCGGTGAACGTGCGCGCGCCGTTCTTCGCATCGCAATGGGTGGCGAAGCGGCTGATCGCGGCCGGCGAGACCGGCGCCATCGTCAACACCGCATCGTCGGCCGGTCAGCGTGGCAGTACGGTGGTGGAGTACGGCGCATCGAAGGCGGCGGTCATCAACCTCACCAAAAGCCTCGGCACACGGCTTGGCCGCCACGGCATCCGGGTGAACGCGATTGCCCCTGGACTGATCAACACGGCGATGGGTGCGCGCACGCCGCAGGTTGCCAAGGAACGCGCGAAAGGCAGCGCCCTGGGCCGCTCCGGCGAACCGGACGAGATCGCCTCGGTGGTGGATTTCCTGGTGAGCGATGCTGCATCGTTCATCACCTGCGCGACGATCGATGTGAACGGCGGCGCGTAACACTGGCCAGGTACTAGCCGCCGATTCGCGGACGGATCACCCGTTCGAACGCCTGCACCTCGGCCTCCGGCATGTTGTAGCCGCCTGCGAGATCATGCGCCGGGAACAGGAAAACATCGTCGACGCCGGCCTCCTCGCGTGCGCGCAGCAGTCGCTCGGCACAGCGTTCCGGCGAACCGAACAAACCGAACGCATCGGCTATCTGGCGTGCGCGGTCCTTGGGGATGGCGGCCGGATCATGCGCCTCGTCAATTGCGAACCCAGCCTCACGCAGCCATCGAAGATTTGCCACGCTTGGATACGCGAGGAACGGCTGACCTGGCGCGAACCAGCTTCGCACCCATCGCGCGCCTACCTCCGCATCGGGTCCGAGGCCGAGCGTCACGACGAACACCACCGGGAAGCCATCCAGCGAGCGACCGGCCCGCGCCGCTCCCGCCTCCAGATGGCGCATCGCCGCACGCACGGCAGCCGGATGCAGGCCGACCATGAGAAACGCGCCATCGGCTACCTCGCCCGCAAGTTCGACCATGCGGGGACCGGCCGCCAGCAGATACACCGGTGTCGGCGTCGCGCTGCGATTGCGCAGGGTCGTTGCCGTTGCACCGAAGCCAACCGCTTCCCCGCCGAGCAGCCGTCGAACATCGCGGATCGCCTCACGCATGAAACCCACACCGGCGCGCGGCTGCCCGATACTGCGTGTCGAAATGAAACCGGGCGCCACCGTGAGACAGATGCGTCCCGGCGCAATTTCCTCCAGACTGTGCGCCAGCGAGGCGAGCACCAGCGGATGCCGCACCGCGGGGCTCGAGGTGGCCGGGAACAGCCGCAGGCGCTGCGTCGCTTGCGCCGCCAGTGCCAGTGCGAGGTACGCATCGCGGCCGCTGGACGGATGATCGTGGATGCCGACCCCGTCGAAACCCGCGTCCTCGCAGCGCGCGACGAACGCTGCCACGTCGGGCAAGGGCAGGCCGACCGGAACGCGGAGAGCGACGCGGAGCGGGTTCATTGTATGATACTGCGTCTCGTTGATGATGACCCATGCGCCGCGTCGTCGTCACGGCCACTGATAGATGCGCGGTTTAGTTCGCGCTCACGCACCGTCCCCGTCATGGCTGGGCTTGTCCCGGCCATCACCACCGGCAGTGTGCCGCGACGGATGGCCGGGACAAGCCCGGCCATGACGATTGAAGCTGCGATGAGGCGCTGTCCTGCCAACTTTACGCCGCGGTCGGCGTGTGCCTGGACAGGAATTCCATGACGCGCGCTCTCGCCGATGTCAGCGCCGCTCCCGACTTCCATTCGGCGATGAATTCGCAGTTCAGCAGCAGCTTCGCGAGTTCCTCGGCGATCGCGTAGGGGTGCGCGTCGTCGTTGCCTGCCAGCACCAGGCACGGCGTACGCACCGTCGCCACGAAGGCGCGGTCCGCGCAATAGACAAAGCCGTTTCGGTAAAGGTTCTGGTAGAACGCATCGAGCACCGGCTGCGTCGCCTCCGGATGATCCTTGAGCGTTTCCGTCCATGCCTGGAATCGCGGCGTGCGGCCTGGCGCGAGCGGACCCACGCGTCCGATCGGCTGCGCGAGCACGGCAGACGCAACGCGATCAGGCTGCGCCTTCAGCAGGTTCACGATGAATGACCCGCCGATGCACTGGCCATACAGATGGCACCGATCAATGCGCAGATGATCGAGCAGCGCGATATGGTCAGCGGTGAAGCTATCCCAACCGTCCTGCGCGGTGATCGGCGCGTTCGACTGGCCGCCGGCGTTGCGCTGATCCATCGCGATGACACGGTACTTCGTCGCGAACTCGGTGGTCGGGTTGATCGGAGCCATGGGCTGGCTCCAGACATCGATCACCGACGCCAGGCCGGCGGGGGCGAAGGTCAGGATAGGGAAGCCCTGGCCGTATTCCTCGTAGTAGATACGAGCGCCATTACGTTCAAAATGTGGCATGGCGAATTCCTCCGATCGTCCCGCGCGGCGCCGACTATAGCTTGCCGACGCCGTGGCGGGCGCAGTCCTCGTCCTGTTGCGCGGTGCCGCCGCCGACGCCACAGGCGCCGAGGATCACTCCGTCCTGAATGATCGGCACAGCACCCTGGCCCATGATCATGTGGCCGCCTTCCGCCGCAGCGATGCCGGCTGGTGTCGGTTGGTTCGCGCGCTCGGACAGTTCGCCGCTGGGGCGGCCGAAGGCGGCCGATGCAATCGCCTTGCCCTGGCTGCCGTACGCGCTCGCCCAAATGGCATTGTCCATGCGTTGAAACGCCAGCAGTCGGCCGCCGGCGTCGCAGACCGCGACGCTGATGCGGATTTTCAGTTCCGTCGCCTTCGCGATCGCACCGGCGGTGATGCGGTTGGCGCCTTCGAGTGTCAGAGCCATGGTTGGTTTTCCTGTGTTACAACGCTGCTGGACACGGGCGTTGCTGAGCGTCCATTGTCATGGCCGGGCTTGTCCCGGCCATCACCACCAGCATGGTGCCGCAACGGATGGCCGGGACAAGCCCGGCCATCCGTTGCGTCTTCCCAGCGAAAGCCGGCGGACCGGCCACGACGTTATACCAGCGCGATCAGTTCAGTTCTGGTGGTGTGCGCGGTAGTAGCTGTTGCGCAGCACCCGCCCAGGCAGTGCGCCGCAGTGCTTGCCGTTCTCCAGCAATATCTGGCCGTTGACGACGGTCAGGTGGATGCCTTGCGCCGGCTCACGGATGCGCATCGCCCCGGTTGGGAAGTCGTGCACCACCTCGTGCGGCAGCGGTCGGACCGTGTCGGGATCGAACACCACGATATCCGCCACCATGCCCGGTTGCAGCAACCCGCGGTCGTGCAGACCGAACACCGAGGCTGACTCGAAGGTCAATCGCCGCACCGCGTTTTCCAGTGACATGATGTGCTTCTCGCGCACCCATTCGGCGAGCAGGCGGGTGCTGAAACCGAAGCCGCTCTGGAACTGCACGTGCGCGCCGCCGTCCGACAGGCCGATGATCGCGTTCGGATAGTTCAGGATCTTCGCCACCGCCGCGTCATCGACGTTGTTCTCGCCATGCAGGAACGCGGTATCGAGATTTTCCTCGACAACGAGGTCGAGGAATGCATCGATGATGCCCTTGCCCTGCGCCTTGGCGATCTCGCCGATCGTCTTGCCGACCAGCCCCTGGTTCTTCGGCAGCACCGCATTCTGCACGGTCATGTAGTCCCACCAGGTGCGGCAGATCCCCGGCGGCATGGTGTCCACCTTGAACTCGACCGCCTCGGCATGCAGCTTCTTGCGAACCTCAGGATCGCTGTAGGCACGCAGCTTTTCGGCATCCGAGGCGAGCAGGATCGGGTGCCAGGTCGGCAGGCCGCGGAATGTCTGCGTGTTGCGCATGGTGAAGAAGTCGGTGATGCGATTGGGCGTGCAGGTCGGATAGGCGCGGATGCCTTTGGCAATCGTCTCATCGACGTGCGCCATCTGCTCCTGCCACTCGTTTGGCCGGCGCATCGATTGATTCAGGTTGTTGTAGATCACCGGACGGCCGCTGGCTTCGGACAGCCGGCTCATCAGGCTGTTCTTCATCTCCGCGCCGTTGCCGCCGCCGCTCTGGATCACGCCTGTGCCGAGTTCGCGCAATACGTCGCACAGCGCGAACATCTCCTTCTCGTCGGCCCACAGCGCCGGCAGATGCACGCCCTGCGGATCGTAGTGACCCTGGTTGCGCGACACCGAGAACCCCAGCGCGCCGGCGCGCATGGCGTCGCGCACGATGTCCTGCATCGCCGTGATCTCGTCATCGGTCGCGGTGCGCTTCTGGCATTCGTCGCCCATCACGTAGTAGCGCACCGCGGTGTGGCCGATGAACGTGCCGGCATTGACGCCGAGATTGCGGTCGAGCCGATCCATGTATTGCGGCATCGTCTCCCAGCTGAAATCGACGGTGCGCAGCACCTCCATCGGGATCGCTTCGACGTAGGACAGGAACTCGGCCAGCCGTTCCGACTTGCCCGGACGCACCGGCGCGAGCGACAGCGAGCAGTTGCCGAAGATCACCGTGGTGGCGCCGTGGTCGCACGAATAGGAGCACAGCGGGTCCCAGGTCACCTGGGCGTCGTAGTGGCAGTGATTGTCGATGAAGCCGGGCGCCACCACGGCACCCTGCGCGTCGAAGACGCGGTTCGCGGTGCCGCTCAGCTTGCCGATTTCGGCAATCTTGCCATCTTTCACCGCGACATCGCCGCGATATGCCGGCATCCCCGAGCCATCAACAATGCGGCCGTTGCGGATCAACAGATCATACGTCATCGAATTCTTCCCCTTCCTTGCGACGCTTCACTCCAACTGACTTTTGCCAACATGTAGCGCGTCCGGGCGGCGGTGCACCAGAGGGCGCTGCCCTCTGGACTCCCGCCAAGGGCGACGCCCTTGGAACCTTTCACTTTCGACCGGTGGGGGTGGGGGACGGCTGAGCCCGAGCATGGCATTGGCCATGCTCGGGCTCAGCCGTCCCCCACCCCCGCCGGTCGAAAAGGATTGGATCCCAAAGGCAATGCCTTTGGTGGAGGTCCAGGAGGCAAAGCCTCCTGGCGGGTTTCAGGGCAGAGCCCTGATTGTCCTACGGCGCCCAACGGCCCATCCTGCCACGGCGCGTGCGGGGAGACGGCGATGGCGACAGAGCGTTCCGGTCGACGCTTCGGCGTCGGCGCATCGGTGCTGCGCAAGGAGGATGATCGCCACCTGCGCGGCCGCGGCCAGTTCGTCGCGGATATCGCGCTGCGCGGCACGCAGGAGGTGGTGTTCCTGCGCAGTCCGCACGCGCATGCCGAGATACGCGCGATCGCCATTCCGCCCGCCGTGCGCGGTCAGGTATTCACTGCCGCGGACCTGCCGCGCATCAAGCCGATCCGTGTGGTGACGCAGGCGGCCGGCGCGCGGTCACCACCCTGGCCGCCGCTGGCAACCGACAAGGTGCGCTATGTCGGCGAGGCGGTCGCCGTCTGCGTCGCACCGATGCGCGCGGCCGCGGAAGATATCGCCGCCGCGGTCGTTGTCGATTACCGCCCGCTGCCCGCGGTGGCCGATGCGCTCGCGGCACGCGCCGGCGGCGACGCGCTGGTGCACGAATACTTCGGCGACAACCTGTTCCAGGAACGCACGCTCGCCGGCGGCGATATCGAAGCCGCCGCGCGCGCCGCCGAAATCACCGTCAGCCGCGAATTCCGCATGAACCGCCAGTCTGGCGCGCCAATGGAGTGTCGCGGCGTGCTCGCCTGTCGCGACCATCGGCTCGACGAGGTGGTGGTGTACGCCTCGACCCAGACGCCGCACACGATGCGCGTCGCACTCGGCGAACTCCTCGGGCTGGAGGAGCGCTGCATCCGCGTCGTCGCGCCCGATGTCGGCGGCGGCTTCGGACCCAAGGCGCGGCTGTACCCGGAAGAGATCATAATGACCGCGCTGGCGCTGGAACTCGATCACCCGGTGCGCTGGATCGAGGACCGCAACGAACATCTGCTGACCGGCGCCCATTCGCGCGATCACCATTATCGCGTCACGGCCTACGCCGACCGGCAAGGGCATATCCTCGGCATCGACTGCGAGATCACCATCGATGCCGGCGCTTACGGCATGTGGCCGCAGGGTCCGTATCAGGAAGCCAACATGGCGGCGCGTTGTCTGCCAGGTCCCTACACGATTCCGCACTTCCGTGCCCGCACATTTACTGTCGCGACCAACAAGACGCCGATCGGTCCGTATCGCGGCGTCGGCCGTCCCGGCGCCTGCTTCGCGGTCGAACGCACCATCGACGAAGTGGCCCGCGCGGTCGGCCGCGATCCCGTCGCGGTGCGCATGGAGAACATGATCCGGCCCGATCAGATGCCCTACGCGTCGGTGACGGGCATGCGCTACGACAACGGCAGTTACGCGGAAAGCGTGCGGCTCTGTGCCGAGTTGCTGAACCTGACCGCGATCCGCGAACGCCAGCGGGACGGCGAACCGAACGGGCGGCTGATCGGCATCGGCTTTGCCAGCTTTACCGAGCAGACCGCGCATGGCGCAGCCGAGTTTGCCCAGCGCGGCGCGTCGATCATCCCCGGCTTCGAAAGCTGCACAGCGCGCATACTGACCGATGGCAGCATGGTGCTGCATGTCGGCATCCAGTCGCACGGCCAGGGGCTGGAGACCGCGCTGTCGCAGATCGCCTGCGAGGAACTGGGCATTGATCCGGCGCGCATCTCGGTGCGGCACGGCGATACGGAGAGCACCGCATTCGGCTTCGGCACGTTCGCCTCGCGCAGCATGGTGATGTCGGGCGGTGCGGTGGCGCGTGCCAGCCGCATCCTGCGCGACAAGCTTTGTCGCATCGGCGCGCATCTGCTGCAATGCGAGCTTGCCGACGTGCGATGCGAGGGCGGCGCGGTGCATGGGCCAAAAGGTTCGGTGACAATCGCGGAAATATCTGCCATCGCGCATCTGCGGATGCACGAACTACCGCCTGGCGTGGAGCCGCTGCTCGACGCGACCGCGACTTACGAACCGAGTGTCAGCACGGGGGTTTACTCATACGCCACGCATGGTGCGGTGGTTGCGGTCGATACCGAGACCGGCGTGATCGAACTGCTGGATTATGCCGTGGCTGAGGATTGCGGCACGATGGTCAATCCGATGCTGGTCGAGGGTCAGATCCGCGGCGGCGTGGTGCAGGGCATCGGCACTGCTCTGCACGAGGAGATCCCGTACGACGCGCAGGGCCAGCCTCTCGCCGCGACGTTGCTGGACTATCACATGCCCGGTGCACACGAGTTGCCGGCGATCCGCATCGGCCACCTGCACACGCCGGCCACGGCAACCGAGTATGGCATGAAGGGGATGGGGGAGGGCGGTGCCGTTGCTCCGCCCGCGGCGATCGCCAACGCGGTGCGCGATGCGCTGGCGGGGTTGGGAGTGGAGGTGAACGAAACACCGTTGACGCCACAGCGGGTACTCGCGGCGATCCGGCAGGCACGGGTTTAGCGGAGGCAACCGCAAGAGTCGTATATACCATTGTCATTGCGAGGAGCGCAGCGACGAAGCAATCTCCCGCCAGTTGTGCGCGCGCAGGACGACCGAGTTTGCTTCGTCGCTGCGCTCCTCGCAATGACAGGGAGGGGCATGATCACTCCCGCGCCAGCACAAGTGCGCGGGCATAGACCAGCTTGCGCGGCAGCCCGGTGGCACCGGCGACCAGCGCGGCGGCATCCTTCACGCTGTGCACCGCAAGCGCCTCACGCAACCGTCCATCCAGATCCTCCGGATCGTCCTGCTCGGGTGGTCCGACCACCACGGTGACCTCGCCGCGCGCCGGGTACTCGGCGTAGTGCGCGGCAAGTTCGGACAACGACCCGCGCCGCACTTCCTCGAACCGCTTGGTCAACTCGCGTGCCACCGCCGCGGAGCGGTCGCCGAATGCCCCCGCCATGTCGGCCAGCGTTTCCGCCAGCCGATGCGGTGCCTCGTACCAGATCAGCGTGGCCGCCAACCCCGCCCGTTCGGCCCCGCGTATGCCGCCGAACCCGGCACGACGCGCAGCCTGCCGTGGCGGCGGAAATCCCAGCACCAGAAACGGCAACGGCGGCAAGCCCGACAGCACAAGGGCCGCGATTGCCGCGTTCGGCCCGGGAACACCGCCAACCGCCAATCCCTCGGCGAGCGCCGCTCGCACCAGGCGAAACCCCGGATCGGACACCAGCGGCACCCCTGCGTCCGACACCAGCGCCACCCGCCGTCCCTGCCGCAGCAACGCCAGCACTTGGGGAATTGCGGCATCCTCGTTGTGCTCGTGCAGCGGCTGCAGCCTGGCCTTCACGCCGATCGCGCCGAGCAGTCGCGCGGTGTGGCGGGTGTCCTCGCACAGCACCAGATCGGCGGCCCGCAGGGTATCGCGCGCCCTTGGCGTCAGGTCACCGAGGTTGCCGATCGGGGTGGAAACCAGCACAAGACCTTCCGGTGGGGCGGATCGTCCGTCCTGCTCCGGCTCAGGAGATGCGGCGCATGCTTCGTCGGGCATTCGTGCTCCTTCTCGGCACAGTAGCATTGAACGGCTGTGGCGGCGGATACGGCTATGGCCCAGCCGGCAGTGGCCCGGGCGGCTATGGTCAGACCGGCCCCGGCGGGTCGCCGGTGCCGCTCGGTACGGGCCAGCCGAATGGCCCGCCAGCGGCGGGGCCGACCGGCCAGCGCGTCGCCATCCTGCTGCCGCTGACCGGCGCACATGCCGATATCGGCCAGGCCATGCTGCAGGCCGCGCAGCTTGCCCTCAACGCGCCGGGTGCACCGCCGTTGGATGCCAGGGACACCGGCGGCACGCCACAGGGCGCCGCTGCCGCCGCCCAGGCCGCCATCGCTGGCGGCGCCGGCCTGATCCTGGGGCCGCTCACCTCAGCGGAAACCGCCGCCGTCGCGCCGGTCGCACGCCAGGCCAATGTCGCCGTGCTGGCCTTCACCAACGACCCCTCGCAGGCCCAGCCAGGCGTCTGGACGCTCGGCATCACGCCCGGCCAGCAGGTGCGGCGCCTGGTCGCGGCGGCCGAGGGCGAGGGCAAATCGCAGATCGCCGCGATGCTGCCCGACAACGACTTCGGCCACGTCATGGCGCAGGCGTTGACCCAGGCGACCACCAGCGACGGCCTGCCGTCACCGAACCTGCGGTTCTATTCACCCGGCATGGCTTCGATCAACGTGGCCGCGCGGGATATCTCGGATTATGCCGACCGGCGCGGTCCGATCGACGCGCGGATCCGCGCGGCGAAGGCGCTGGAAACGCCCGAGGGTCGCAAGCAGGCGCAGGAGCTGGCGAAGAGCTCGATCCCGCCGCCAAGTTTCAGCGCGCTGTTGCTGGCGGACACCGGCGAGTCGCTGGCCGAGATTGCCGCGATGCTGCCGTACTACGATGTCGACCGCTCGCAGGTGCAGATCATGGGGCCGGCGTTATGGGCCTCGCCGTCGAGCGGATCCGGCCAGTTCCCTGGCGCCTGGTATGCCGCACCGGATCCTGCCGCGCGCGCAAGCTTCGAACAGAGCTTCGCCGGAAAGTACGGCGGGTCGCCGCCGGTGGTGGCCGATCTGGCGTTCGATGCCGCCTCGATCGCGCGCGTGCTGGGCAGCGGTGGCGGCGGTTTCTCGGTGGGAGCGCTGACCCAGTCCGCCGGTTTCATCGGCGTCGACGGGTGGTTTGCCCTGCTGCCGGACGGCCAGGTGCGGCGGGCGCTTGCGGTGTTCGGCATCGAGCGCGGCGGCCCGCAGATGGTGGAACCGGCGCCCCAGTCGGGCAATGTGCGAGGAGCGTAGCACCTAGCGGGTTTGTGTGCGTGATGCCGCGGTCAGCCCGCTGACGTTTCAGGCGCGATTTTCCAGCAGTCGCTGCTGAACCGCGAACGCCGCGGCGGCGGACCGGTTGGCGAGATCGAGCTTCATGAGAATATTGGCCACGTGGCGCTTGATCGTGTGCCTGCTGAGATCGAATTCCGCGGCGATCTCGTCATTCGTCAGACCGCGCGCCAGGCCGCCGAGAATTTCGCGTTCACGGGGACTCAGTTGCGCCAGGGTGGGCCGGTGCGCTGTCGGTGCAGGATGTTGCGCCGCCGCCTGATCGTCCGTGTCGAGCACGAGCAGGCGTGGCATGTCGCGTTCGCCAACGGGCAGCCGATCATCGGCACCGGCGAAACGCAGTCCGGAGCCTGGCACCAGATCGCGGACCGTGGCCGACACCAGGATCTCGTTGGCGCGCGCCAGTGCCGCAATACGCGTCGCGATACGCACGGCAGTTCCACCGACCTCCGCATCGGCGATGTCCACCTCGCCAGTGTGGACGCCGGCATGCAGCGCCATATCGAGTTGCCGCGCCGCCTCGCGCATGGCCACGACGCAGCGCAGCGCGCGCGCCGGTCCGTCGAAGATGGCAACCATGCCGTCAGGCTGACGGCCAATTTCGCGGCCGCGATATTGCGATCGGACACCCTCGACGGTGTCGCGATAGCGGCGCACGCGTTCGAGCCACTGTGTACCCTGGCGGGACACGCGCCTTGCCGCATCGGCGACCTCGATGCACACCACGGTTGCCAGTACACGATCCGGCTCGGGAACCGGTCGGACACCGGTGAGGAATTCCTCGATCTCATCGACCACGCGATCAGTGTCGCCGACCCAGATCGGATGATCGATCCCGGGAATTTCGACGTGTTTCGCGCCGGCGATGTGCGCCGCGAGATAGCGTCCGGCCGCGACGTTCACCCGCGCATCCTGCTCGCGATGGATCACCAGCGTCGGCACGCGGACCGTCGGCAATATGTCGCGCACATCGATCTGGCCATTCATCCGGGCGAGTGCGATGGCACCGGCCGGGCTGGTTCCCAGCCGCTCGAATTTGGCCCACCAGCTACGGAACCGGTCGTTCGCAACCATGTTGGGTGCGAAGCTCTTCAGGCTGTTGCCGGTGCCCCAGCTTGCCTCGGCGCTGGCGACGAATGCGTCGACCTGCGCCGGCGACAGCACCCAGGAGTAGAAGTGCGCGTACGCACCGTACAGGATCAACGCGCTGGTGCGCTGCGGGTAGGTCGCCGCGAACAGGATCGACATCGGTCCGCCTTCCGAGGCGCCGATCAGTGCCGCCTTGTCGGACCCCGCCGCGTCCATGACCGCGCGCACGTCATCCATCCGCGTTTCGAGATTAGGCATGTCGATTGTCCGGTCGGACAGGCCGGAGCCGCGTTTGTCGAACACGATGAGACGCGCGAACGAGCCCAGGCGGCTGAACAGATGGGTAAGCCCCGGGTCCTCCCACTGGACCTCGAGATTGGAGATGAAGCCCTGGACAAAGACGATGTCGATCGGTCCATCGCCGATGACCTGGTAAGCGATGTGGACGTCGCCGCTCCGCGCGTACTTGGTTTCCGGACGGATCAAGGCATCTGCCTCCCGACGCGGCATCCTAACAAGTTCGCGGGTATGTGGCGAGCCTACGGACGCCAGCCGGAACCGCACCCGCTGTCATCGAGGTGTGATCGCCGGACCTGATAATCCGGCATTCGGTCTGGAGTTATACCAGGTGTCGAAAAGATCGACCCAGCAATCGCCGCCTGCCCCGAGCGTCCTGGCGGGTGCGTACACCCTTGAGTCGCTGACAGCCACATCAATAGACAGAACCCAACTGCATGGCGAAGTACTCGGCCGCCGGTCCAAGCGCCAATGCCGGGAAGAACGTCAGACCACCGACAATCACGACCGCGCCAACCAGCAGTCCGACGAACTGCGCGCCGTAAGTCGGCAGCGTGCCCGCTGACACCGGCACGATGCGTTTGGCAGCCAGCGTTCCGGCGATGCACAGCACCGGGATGATGACGATGAAGCGGCCGGCAAACATCGCAGCCGCCAACGTCATATTATAGAACGGCGTATTCGCATTCAGCCCGGCGAACGCACTGCCGTTGGTCGCGGCGCCCGAGGTATAGGCATACAGGATTTCGGAAAACCCGTGCGGCCCGTTATTGTTCAGGCCGGCAACACCGGCGGGCAACACGGCGGCCACCGCGCTCATGCCAAGGATGAACGCCGGCACGCACAGCAGCGCCAGCATGGTCATCTTCACTTCGTTGCCTTCTATCTTTTTGCCGAGATACTCCGGCGTTCGCCCGATCATCAGGCCGGCGGCGAATACCGCGACAATGGCGAACAGCAGTATCCCGAACAGACCCGACCCCGGCCCGCCGACAATCACCTCGTCCAGCATCATGTTTGCCATCAGCACCAGGCCTGAAAGCGGCATGAAGCTGTCGTGCATCGAATTGACCGCGCCGTCCGAAGAGGCCGTCGTCACGGTAGCGAACAGCGCCGATTGCCCGATACCGAAGCGTACCTCCTTGCCCTCCATGTTGCCGCCGGTCTGCCAATCGCCTACCGACTGATTGACCCCGAACGGTGCGAACTGCGCGTTGGGCTTTGCTTCGCTGCCATAGATCACGGCCAGGCCCACCGCGAACATGATCGCCATGGCGGCAAACAATGCCCAGCCATGACGCTGATCGCCGACCATTCGTCCGAACGTATTGGTCAGCGCTACGCCGAGAAGGAAGATCAGCAGCATCTCAAGGATGCCGGCCATGGCGGTAGGGTTTTCGAACGGATGCGCCGAGTTGACGTTGAAGAAGCCGCCACCATCGCCACTCAGCAGCTTGATCGCCTCCTGCGAGGCCACCGGACCACGTGCCAGGACCTGCTGAGCGCCCTCCAATGTCGTCGCGCTGACATAACCACCGATGGTTTGCGGCACGCCCTGCCAGACCAGGAAAAGCCCTGCTGCCACGCAGATCGGCAGCAGGACATAGAGTGTGATGCGCGTAACATCGACCCAGAAGTTGCCGATCGTCCGCGCGGAGCGGCGCGCAAGGCCGCGCACCAACGCGATCGCCACGGCGACACCGGTCGCGGCGGAAAGGAACGACTGCACTGTGATGCCCGCCATCTGCGAGAGGTAGCTGAGCGTGGTCTCACCACCATAGGACTGCCAGCTTGTGTTCGTGGCGAAGCTCACCGCTGTGTTCAGCGCCAGGTCTGGCGAAACGGCATCGAATTGCTGCGGATTGAGCGGAAGGAGATTCTGCGTGCGCTGTAGTACATGTACAGCACGACGATACCGACAAGGTTGAAGCAGAGCAGCGCGATGGCATAGCTGACCCAGCTCTGTTCGTCGGCCGGATCGATACCGGCCAAACGATACAGGCCGTTCTCGATCGGCGCGAAAATGCGCCGCACCTTGCCGGCGCCGTCGATGTTGCGCGCCATGTAGCCACCCAGCGGCTTCACCGCCGCCGTGATCAGCGCGGCAAACACCGCGATCTGCAGCCAGCCTTGCCAGGTCACGGCGACTTGTCCGACGCGCAATTGCCCGACCGGGTCAGGTCATCGCACGCCCACACATAGGCGACCGCGCCCGCGAATGCCGCCGCGAGCAGGATCAGCATAAGAAGATCGAACACCGGATCTCCTTCCAAGATAACCGAAGTCTATCAGGACAACGATCGCATAGTACGCGCATTGATATGGATCAACCCGTGTTGGCCGGGCGGGCGCATGATTGCTTCCGGTCATCCTGCCCGCGCGCTAGCTTGCCAGCGCAAATGCCGGCTGTTGCGCGGCATGCTCCTCCGCCAGCATCACTGGCGGCATGACCGCCAACAACTTTTCCTGTGTGGCCAGAGTGGCGCGCTTCAGCGGCAGCCGCATCTCGTCCGTACACAACCCTAGGCTGGCGAGCGCCGCTTTCACCGGGATCGGGTTGCTCTCCTTGAACAGCGCCGCGTGCAACGGGTCGAGCAGGTTGCGCAGCGCGGCAAACTTGCCCAACTCGCCATGATCCCAGGCGCAGTGCAACAGCGCACACAATGCCGGGGTCACATTGGCGGTGACCGAAATGCAGCCGTTGCCGCCCATGGCCCGGTGCGCTGGCGCGGTGGCATCGTCGCCGCTCCATTGCATGAAGGCCTCGCCGCAGCGAGCACGCAGCCTGGTCGGCCGCGACAGATCGGCGGTCGCATCCTTGAGGCCGACGATAAGCTGTGCATCGTGCAGCCGCGCGACGGTGTCGTCGGTAATGGCTACGCCGGAACGCGACGGAACATCGTAGAGCACGACAGGAAGATCGGTGGCATGGGCAATGGCGCGGATATGCGCGAAGATGCCGTCCTGCGTCGGTTTTACGTATGGCGGCACCGCGCACAGCAATGCATCGGCACCGGCGGATGCCGCCTCGATGCCGAGGGCAACCGCCGCGGTGGTGGCCAACGCGGTGCAACCGGCGATCACCGGCACGCGGCTGGCCGCAGTCTCCACCACCACGTTCACGGCACGCGCGTATTCGGACAGTATCAGCGAGGCTGCCTGGCCGGTGCTGCCGCAGACGATCAGCGCGGCGGTGCCGCGTGCGATCTGCCGTTCGGACAGGCGGGACAGCGCGTTCCAATCCACCCGCGTGTCGCGGAACGGTGTGACCAGCGCGGTCAATGAGCCGCCAACGCCGGCAATGGAATTGTGCATCGTGATGAACTCCTGTCAGGCGCAACGGCGCAGGCCGAATGCCGGCACTTCCGCGCTGAGCACCTGGCAGCCCGGCGCGCTATTTGCACGGATCGAGGTGAAGCCGTGCTGCACCAGCATGCGGCGGATTGCGTTCCGAATGGTGGGAAGGTTGTCGATACGAATCGCGATCCGCCCATTGGCGACCAGCGCGCGGCGAATGCGAGGCATCGCGCTGGCCAGCCAGTCGAGCGAGGGAATATGTGGCACGATGATCAGGCTGGCGCTGTCAGCTTCCAGCCTTTCATGCGAGCGGAGATGGGTCACGCGCGGCGCGCCGACCCGCAGCAGCGCGCACATCAGATCGGGGCCGTCCCTGCCGAGTACCACTATGTGGTCTTCGTCCTCGATCGCGCCGAGGCTCTCGAGCAGGTCGACCTGGGGTTCTGGGGGGGGGTGCACCGACAGACTAGGCGGTACGCGACGCGGCGCAACCGCCGCACGGATGTGCGTCAGCATGGGATACGGCTCCTGGCAGGGACGATGCGCAGACCGGAATGGTCGCAGTTCATGGCGCGCCGGAAGATCGGCGCTACGGCATATAATTTCTATCGGTGTCGTGACCCGCGCGTATAGCAATGAGGTGGGTATTTGCGCAGTCCTCATTGCGGGCGTCCGGCGCTCCGGCACTTGCCCTTGCCGCGATGGCGATCGCGCCGCTGCGGACCGGAGGATCGTTCATGCTTGAGGGGGAAGCAGAGATATTCGGCTTCGACGCGCTGGGATTTCTGACCGGCAGCGGCGCCGCTGACGGGGTTTGGCGCGGCTCGTAGGCTGGCAAATGATCGCATCTGGCACCGCCACTGCCGCCACGAGCGCCCGAACCTCATGCCGGAGCGGCCGCGCCGGTCTTCATCGTCCACCTGGCGCGATCGACCGCGGCGTCGATGATCGTTCGCTCCAGAGGTCCATCACCCTGGCAATAGGGACACCACGAAGTTGTCGGAAAATTTTACACTTTGGCTTCCGAGGCTGCTTCGGGCGGCCCTTCGAAAAACATAACTTGTTGTAATGTCAACAGAATCCGTGCGCGGCACGCAGATTGCATACAAAAGGCTAGCTCAACCGGCGGCTGAGCAACGAGGTAGATCGGCGCGTAAGCGCTAGGCTAACTTCGTCAACTGTCACTTTGTGAGTTAGGGAGCGAGCAATCATGAGATATGGCGAACGCACCGGACACTCCGTGGTTCGAAGCAGCCTAGGCGTCGTGGCCGCGATCGGCTTGGCATTGGCATCACATGGCGCGCAGGCAGCCGTCCAGTTTTGCCCAGGCCCCCCTGTGCCTGGCGCGACTGGTACGACGTTCTCAAACGGCAGTTCGTGCAATATCCTGTCAACGAGCACGAGCGTTCTGGCGCTCTTTATCGGCCACAACGCCGCTGACGATGACCATCTGAGTTTGCCGGCAGGTTTGCCAGCGGGTACAATATTCGACAACGTCACCACGGCCCCTGGGACTACGGCCACTTTGACGGTACCGGCTGCAGGAACCGTCCTCGACTTCACGTTGACCAACACCGCTACCGGGCACGTCTTTGTCTCCGGAGTCGGATCGACAAACACCGACGTAGGCGCTTTCTCGCCGGTCTATCACTTCGCCTACGACAGCGTTGCAAATCTCGCGGACTATAACTCTATCAACTCTGGCGTGCCGCTAACCCTCCCCTCCCTTGCTGCCATCGCGGCAAACGGCGGCTTCAGCGCCTGGACATTCGCTTTCGCCGAAGATCTCACCGCTGCGTCGACCGATGACTGGAACGACATCGTTTATGCGTTCCATGACGTTGCCATCAAGACGCCGGAACCGGCCTCCCTGGCGCTGATCGGTGTGGGCCTTGTGGGCCTCGGCGCAGTCCGTCGCCGTCGCAAGGATGACTGATCCCGTTCCACTGAACGGACGTTCGGCGGCGCCTTCGGGCGCCGCTTTCGTATGGCGGCCTGGACTGCTGAACGCATTGCACTGAAACGTGCCGCCTCTGGCGCCCAGCGAGGCGCAATTGCGTCGCGCGACCAGTTGATTTAGCGGTCGATTTCTGAACCGCTGGCTCAATCCTGGGCTGCGCCGTGGCCGGCTAATACGATCGGCACATCTTGGATAAGCAAACCCTGGTGCAGGAAATCGTCGCCTGGCAGGACAGCAGCAACGCCAGTAAAGCCAAGGCAGATTGGCGGTTCACCACTGCCAACGCCCGCTTCTAATTGAAGCGACTATACCCGCTAATATGAGCGACTCACGGCACCAGGCGGTACGCAACGCGGTGCAACCACCGCATGGATGCGCGTCAGCATTCTCGCCGTAGCAGCAGCGCGCCGGTGCTGAGTACCGCCGCCTGCCATCCCCGTGCCACCACCGTCGTCGCGTCGAGCTGCGTTACGATGGCCGGCCCGGCGAAGCGGTCTCCGGCGCCGAAGCCGGCCCTGTCATAGACCAAGGCCTCGACCGAACCGGCCGCGTCGTGCACGACCTGCCGGGCGTTCGGTTGCACGCCCGCGCCGAATGGCAATTTCGGCCGTGCCGGCGCGGGCACAGTTCCCTCCGCCTCCACGCGCAAGGTCACCAGCTCCACCTTGGCATCGAGTGTGAAACCGTTCAGTGTCTGATGCGTCCTGGCGAATTCCGCTTGCGCCAGCGCAGCCGATCCTGGCCAGGTGATCGCAAGCTCCGCACCCTGACCCTCGTAGCGCAACAATGCGATGCGCGCGGTCCTCCTGTCCTCGGGCGCCACTCGTTCTGCCTCGAACCACGCGACTGCGGCTTCTTCCAGTGCAGCGAACACCGCCTCGGATGCATCCCATTCATCCGGTCGCGGCAGCGTGCGCGAGAACTCCGACTTCAATGCCGCGGCAAGCAATCCTTCGGCGCACAGCACGCCGGGCGCGGGCGGCACCAGCACGCGCGTGATGCCGAGCAGGTCCGCAAGCGCGCAGCCATGCAGCGGCCCGGCGCCGCCGAACGCCACGAGGGTGAAATCGCGCGGATCGTGGCCACGCTCCACCGACACCACGCGGATCGCACCCACCATGTTGGAATCCGCGATCGCCAGAATTCCCCGCGCCGCCTCGTGCAGCGACAGCCCGAGCGGTTCGGCAACACGCGTCCGGATCGCCTGTTCTGCCAAAGCGGTATCGAGCACCATGCGGCCGCCCAGCAGCGACGTTGGCAGATGACCCAGAATCAGATGCGCGTCTGTGACAGTTGGCTCCTCGCCGCCGGTGCTATAGCAGGCCGGACCGGGCAGGGCGCCCGCGCTGGCCGGGCCAACGGTCAGTGCGCCGTCGGACAGGCGTGCGATCGACCCACCGCCCGCACCGATCGTCACCATGTCCACCATAGGCAGCGGCAACGGCCACTCGCCGATCCGTCCACGCTGCGTAAGCTGGATCTGTCCACCGCGCAGCAGGCAGATGTCCGCGCTGGTGCCGCCGATATCGACCGTCACGATGTCGCCAATGCCGCAGGCCGCCGCCACATCGCGCGCGCCGACGACACCTGCGGCGGGGCCGGAGAGCACGGTCAGCGCCGGCGCCCTGCCGATCGTTGCAGCCCCGGCGACGCCGCCATTCGACTGCATCAGCAGCAACGGCGCAGTGATGTCGGCGTCAGCCAGGCGGCGCTGCAGCCGCCGCACGTAGGTGGCAACCGCCGGCATCACACCGGCGTTCATGATCGTGGCAAGGCTGCGCTCGTATTCGCGCACGACCGGCAGCACATCCACCGATGCGGTCACCGCGACATCCGGCAGGGCGGCACGCAGCATATCGGCCACGCGGCGTTCATGTGCGGGATGCGCGAAGGAGTGCAGCAGACACACCGCGACGGCCTGCACATCGAGACGCCACAATAACGACGCGACTTCGTGCACGCTTGCTTCATCGAGCGGGGTCAGCACGATGCCGCCCGGGCCGACTCGCTCGGTCACCTCCAGCACCCGCGCCGGCGGAACCGGACGCCGCGGCTTCACCCAGGTGAACAGATTGGCGTGGCGCGGAATGTCCTGACGGCCGATCTCCAGCACATGACGAAAGCCGGCGGTCGTCACCAACGCGGTGCGTGCTGTCTTGCCTTCCAAAATCAGGTTGGTGGCAACCGTTGTGCCATGCAGTACACGGCCGATATCGTCAGGCCGCGCAACGGCTTCCGCCAATGCCAGCATCACGCCTGTGAGAAACGCTTCCGAAGGATCGGCCGGCGTACTCGGCGTCTTGGCCCGCCAAAGCCGGCCGGTCGCTCTGTCGGACAGCGTAACGTCGGTGAACGTGCCGCCGATATCGACTGCAACGGCGAGATCAGCCGATCGCATCGACGTAGCCCTTGCGATGAAATGCCTTCGCAGCAGGTCTGGTCGCGCGCAATGCACCGGTCGCCGCAAGGTCCACTGCGTCGCCGCTGATTACTACGCCATAATCGCGCCGCGCCGCTTCGATCGAAACGAAACCGTCGTTGACGTCGCGCAGCACGCGGTCGGCCGGGCGGTCGAATGGATGGCCGTGGCCACCACCACCACCGGTCTCCAGCAGCAGGATATCGCCTCGCCGCAACACCGTGCCATCCGATAGTGGCGCCAGTACCTGCTCGTGCGGTGTACTGGGATTGACCACCGCACGACCGGTGCCGCCTTGCAGGCCGCCGGCCACGCCCCACGGCGGATTGACCACACTGTCGATGCGCATGGACAGCACGGCGTACTCCGCAAGCACTTCGTATTCGCGCACCACGCCTGTGCCGCCGCGGAACCGCCCCGGCCCACCGCTGTCGCGATTCATGGTGTAGCGGCGCAATCGCACGGGATAGCCGAGTTCGAGGAATTCGATCGGATAGTTCTCCTGCGCGACGAAGTACACCGCATCGATGCCGTCCGTCGTCGGGCGCGCTCCGTAACCGACCCCGACGCCGTCCGACATCAGGAACGATTTTCCCGCGGCGATACCGCGCAACAGGATGATGACGTAAGCCGAATGCGCCGCCGGCGCACTGCCGCCCCGCAACATTCACCAAGCCGTTCAACACCGCGAGGAATCGCATCATGGTCATGCCGCGCAACCCCAATGGCGCGGGAAAACGCGGCCAGAGCAACGATCCTTCGCGCAGCCGGACCTCATCCAGCGCGCGTGGTCCACCGCCATTGCAAACCTGCGCCGCATCGCCACCCAGAAAGAACAAGCCCAGCGCCATCCCGGGCACATCAGGGTTCATCAGGAAGTTCACCGGGCCGGGCGCCTGGTCGTCGGTCTCGGTGGCGTCGAGAATGAACCTATCGTCCACGGTGCGCGTCAGCGCCAGCCGGATATGGAACGGACCATTGCCGTGGCCATCGGAATCGATCGCGTCGCTGAATCGATGCGTACCGACTGCAAAGGTCTCGCGCAACCGTGCGCGCACCAGTTCGCGGGTGCGTGCGAAAAGCCGGGTGAACGCATCGGCTACCAGTTCGGGTCCGAACCGCTCCAGGATCTCGCTGACCCGCCGCACGCCCAGGTCGACCGACGCCATCAGCGCCCGCGCATCACCGCGGCTTTGCGCCGGATAGCGCGAGTTGCGGTGGAAGATCTCCAGCGCCGCCTCGTTCACCGTGCCCGCATCGATCAGTTTGGTTGGCGGGATAATGATGCCTTCCTGGAAGATGTCGGTGGCATCAGAGCTGATTGAGCCCGGCCGCAATCCGCCGATGTCGGAAAAATGCGCCCAGCCCATCACAAACGCCTCGCGCCGCCCGGCATGGAACACCGGCGACAGGAACACCTGGTCGTTGGAATGCGACACCGCACCGCGCGAGGCATAGCAGTCGCTGTACCAATAAAGATCACCCTCCCGCATGGTATCGCGCGGAAACCGGGCAAATACCGGCCCGGTGATGTCGCCGAAGATCGGTACCATCGAGCCGACCACCATGACGCCGTCGGCGTCGAACAGCGCTGTGTAGAAGTCCTTCTTCTCGCGGATGAATGGGCTGATCGCAGTGCGTTCCAGCAATGCATCCATCTCCGCCTGCGCCGCCCGGATCGCGCCACGGATGATTTCCAAGGTGATGGGATCGAGCTTTCGCATCAGTCGGCAACGAACGCGCGATACACCTCGACCATGTCGGCAACGGCGGCCGTGTAGAGACGCGCACCATGTTCCGGCGTGGACAGCGATGGGTCGGAGCCTATGCGTCCGTCCGGGAAGCGTCTGCGATAGTCGGCGGCATCGAAGAAGCCGGTGCTCTTCGGCGCGATTTTCGGCGACATCTGTGCGTGCTTGATCGCGTTCGGCTGGTAGTGCTGGGCCAGCGATACCTCCGCTGCCGTGGCATGGCTGCCGTTCGCATCGCCGTAGAACTCGCGGGCGAGTGCCGTTGTGCGCGGGCCCTGCGACCAGAACAGCATCTTGCAGCGCACCGGCGACGGCTCGCCGTGCGCGCGCATCGACGCCGCGGCATAGATTTCGTCGAACGCTGCGGTCACCGTGGCCACGTTGCCGCCATGGCCGTTGATGAACAGAAATCGCTCGAAGCCGTGCTTCATCAGGGAGGTCACAACGTCGCTCACCAGCGCAATCAAAGTGGCCGGTCGCAGCGTGATGGAACCAGCGAATCCCAGATGGTGCTGTGACATGCCGATGGTGAGCGTCGGCGCCACCAGGCAGCCAATCTCGTCGCCGACACCCTTGGAGACGAACTCCGCATCCAGATGATCGGTACCGATCAGCCCGTTCGGCCCATGCTGCTCCGTCGATCCGATCGGGATGATGATACCGCGCGAGGTCCGCAGATAGTCCTCGACCTCATGCCAGGTGGACAGCGCGAGCTGCATGTTGGTTCTCCCCAAGACTGAGCGACAGGCTCCGGCAAATTCCGGCCGGTCGTGCCTGACGCGCCGTAGATTGCCGCGTCGCTTCGCTCCTCGCAATGACAAGGGGGGCCATGACAAGGACTGCTATGCCGTCGACGGGTTAATTCCGTCCCAGGAATTGCAGCAGCGCCTCGTTGAACATCGTCGGATCCTGCAAGAACGCGAAGTGGCTGACGTCCGGCAAAATCAGCTCCCCGGCACCCGGAATCAGCGACGCCATATAGTCGGTGTTCTCGCGCTTGATCGCCTCGTCATGATCCGCATCGACGATCCAGGTCGGCACCTTGATGCCGCGCAACTCTGCCTCGGTGAAATGCGGTTCGCTCGCCCACATCCTGCTGATGTTGTCGAGAAATGCCTTGAACTGTGTTGGCGTCGGCGACAACGCCGCGTATTCGCGCGCAGCCCGGTCAATATAGGCGGTGAATACTGGACTCTTGTCCACGTCCTTCACCCCGGATGGATCGGAATTCGCGGCAAACGCGAACAGCTTCGTCAGCCGCTCCGGATGATGGATGGCGATGTCGAGACCGATGATCGCGCCATCGCTCCAGCCCACCAGCGCTGCCCTGTCAATGTGCAATGTATCCATCAGCGCCAGCACGTCCGATGCCATCGCGGCATAGCCGATTGGTGCGGCCGTGCGCGTGCTCCGGCCATGGCCGCGGCTATCCAGCACGATCACCCGGTAGTGCCGCGCGAGCACGGGAATTTGCAGTCCCCAGTAATTTGAATTTGCCAGCCCGCCGTGTAGCAGGATCACCGGATCGCCATGGCCATACTCCGCGTACCACAGCCGGATGCCATTGACCGCCGCGATGCCGCTATGCGCGGGCGTCGGCAGTGTCGGCGTCGGCGGCAGGCGAAGCCATGGATATTGCTGCGCATCCGCTGGCTGCAACAAGGCGGCAAGCAGAGCGAACACGGCGAAAGCGAATCGTTGCACCGGTTTCCGCCTCCTTTGCTCGACGGGTGGGAGCGCGCATCAGGAATCGGACCTCACAGCGTATACCATAATCCGATACCTTGTCATGCCGACCGCCTTCTGCTTCAACCGAAGCAACCGGGCCAACGTGCTGCCTGCCAGTGTCAGACCCATAGGGAGGGATCGCACCAATGACCAACATCCGCCGCCGCACCATGCTCGCCGGATCCGCCGCATTGCTTGCCGCGCCCCATGTCGTCCGCGCCCAGGCCGCGAAGCCCAAGGTCACCGTGATCTCGCAATGGAGTACCGGCAGTGACGGCGCGGCGATCACCGCGCTCGGCAAGCGGTTCGAGGCGGAGGGCGGCGTCTGGGAACACAACCCGGTGCCGGGCTTCACCACCGACATGATGAACAAGCTGCGCGCGCAGATCATCGCCGGCGATCCGCCCGCCGCCTCGCAGCTCAAGGGACCGGAGATCGCCGCATGGTCGAAGATCGCGCCCGTGGTCGATCTCGATGCACTGGTGCAGGCGGCCGGCTACGAGGCGGTGGTGCCGACCGAATTGGCGGCGCTGAGCAAGCCGTATGGCCACTGGATCGCGCTGCCGATCCAGGCCTATCGCATCAACACGTTGTTCGTCTCGAAGAAGGCCGCCGATCGCGTCGGCATGACGAAACTGCCGACCACCTGGGCGGAATTCAATGCGGTGGCCGAGAAGATGAAGGCCGCCGGCATCATCCCGGTGGCGAATGGCGGGTTGAAATGGGATGACGGAATGAAGTGGGAGATCGCGCTCTGCGGCATCAGTCCGGACGCGTATCGCAAGGCGATCATGCAGCTCGACGACGCAGCTCTGAAGGGTCCCGAATTGCTCGCGGCCTTTCGGCAGTTGCGCAAATTCGCCGACTGGTCCGACCCGGGCGCTGCCGGCCAGCACTACAGCACGTTCATGCCGCGCTACATGAAGGGCGAACTGGGCATGCTGCTGATGGGCGGCTGGGCGCAGGGCGTGTTCAAGCATGCCGGTTACCAGCTCAGCGATTACATGGTCGGCCCGGCACCACAGGATGACGGCAAGATCGCCTTCGACCTGAATTCCGACGAGTTCATCTTCTGGCAGAAGCCGCAGAAGGAATTCCAGGACGGACAGGCATTGCTGGCGAAGATCGTGATGGCCAAGGATTTCGGGCCGATGTACTGCCAGATCACCGGATCGATCCCGGTGCGCACCGACACCGACATGAGTGATCCGGGGTTCAGCGATGGCCAGCGCGAAGCGGCGCGGGCGATGGCGGAGGCCAAGGCCAGCAACCGCATCGTGCTCAGCCTGGGGCACAACATGGCGCAGCCCAACCAGATCACCGCGGCCATGCTCGATGTGCTGACGGAATATGTGCACAACAGCAACATCAGTCCCGAGGAAGGCCAGAAGCGTCTGGCAGACGCGGTCGACAACGTCCGCTGACCGGCCGCGCGGCGTGCCTGGCGCATGATGCCTGATCGATGATCTGGCGTGACCGCTTCGGCCGGCTGCTGCCGCACCTGGTGATCTGGCCGCCGATCGTGGTGAGCTGCGCCTATTCGCTGGTGTTCAGCGCCTGGACCATCTGGGTGTCGTTCACGCGTTCGACGTTGCTGCCGGACTATCGCTGGTCAGGATTCCGCAACTACACCTCGATGCTGGCGACGCGGAACTGGCAGATCGCCTACACCAACCTGTTCATCTACGGCACCTGCTTCGTGTTGCTGACCATGGCGATGGGGCTGCTGCTGGCGGTGCTGATCGACCAGCGCGTGAGGGCCGAGAACATTTTCCGTGCCATCTTCCTGTATCCGATGGCGGTGTCGTTCGTGGTCACCGGCACGGTGTGGGGCTGGCTGCTCAACCCGAGCATCGGCATCCAGAAACTGGTGCAGGATCTCGGCTGGGTGGGTTTTCGCTTCGACTGGCTGATCGATCGCAACATGGCGATCTATTGCGTGGTGATTGCCGGCGTCTGGCAGGCGTCCGGCTTCGCCATGGCACTGTTTCTCGCCGGCCTGCGTTCGGTTGAGGCGGACCTGCTCAAGGCGGCGCAGATCGACGGAGCAGGCGTATGGCGCCTGTATCGCCGCGTGGTGTTTCCGTCGATGGGACCGATTTTCGTCGCAGTGATGGTGATGCTGCTGCAATTCGCCATCAAGACCTACGATCTGGTCGTGGCGCTGACCGGCCGGCGGCCCCGGCCTTGCCTCCACCGTGCCGACCATCGTGGTGTACGACTTCATGTTCCAGCGTGGCGAGCTCGGCCGCGGTTCGGCTGCCGCGGTGATGCTGCTGGCATCGCTGGCCATCGTGCTGGTGCCCTATGCGCTGTACCGGCACTGGCGCAGTCGGCGCGCGGTGGCGCATGCCTAGCCGCCTTGCAGCACCCGCGGTCAATGTCGTGCTGACGCTGCTGGCCGTGGCCTTCCTGGTACCGCTGGTGGTGGTGGCGCTGAACTCGGTGCGCAGCACGCAGGACATCCTGCAGACCTCGATGATCGGTTGGCCGCGCGCGCTGGTATGGTCGAACTTCAGCAACACGTGGTCCAGCTACTGCATTGCCGAGCATTGCAGCGGCATCCGTCCGTATTTCGTGAACTCGCTGGAGATGACCATCCCGGCGACGATCATCTCCACATTGCTGGGCGCGCTGAACGGCTATTCACTGGCGCTGTGGCGGTTTCGCGGCGACACCTGGGTGTTCGGCATCATAACGCTGGGGGTGTTCCTGCCGGAACAGATGAAGCTGGTGCCGTGGGTGATCGTGCTGCGCGACCTGGGGCTGTTCAACACCATCGCCGGCCTGGTGCTGATCCATATCGTGCAGGGCCTGAGCTTCACCACGTTGTTTTGCCGCAACTACTACACCTCGATCCCGATCGATCTGTTGAAGGCCGCGCGCATCGACGGCGCCGGTTTCTTCCGCATCTTCTGGCGCATCGTGCTGCCGCTGTCACCGCCGATCCTGATCGTGACGGTGATCTGGCAATTCACCGGAATCTGGAACGAATACCTGTACGGCGTGACCTTCTCCGCCGGCGAGCGGCAGCCGATCACCGCGGCGCTGATCGCGCTCTCGGCGCATGTCAGCGAGGCGCCGAATTACGGCGAGCAAAGTGCCGCGGTGCTGCTGGCTGCCGCGCCGACCCTGCTGGTGTACCTGTTCGGCGGTCGCTATTTCCTGCGCGGCCTCACCGTCCGGAGCGGTGAAATAGATGTCGGCGCTGCGCATCCGCGATATCTGGAAGCGCTACGGTTCGGTCCCGGTGCTGAAGGGCATCGACCTCGACATCGACAATGGCGAATTCACCATCCTGGTCGGGCCGTCCGGCTGCGGCAAGTCCACACTGCTGAACATCATCGCTGGGCTGGACAGCCCGAGCCAGGGCAGTGTCGAGATCGGCTGGCCGGTCGATGAACGCGCGTGGCGGCGAAGGACCGCAACATCGCCATGGTGTTTCAGTCCTATGCGCTGTACCCGTCGATGACGGTGCGGCAGAACATGACGTTCGGCATGGAGTGCCGGCACGTGCCGAAACGCGAGCAGAACGAGGCGGTAGATCGCGTCGCGCGCTTGTTGCAGATCGAGACGCTGTTGCATCGCAAGCCGTCGCAGCTTTCCGGCGGCCAGCGGCAGCGCGTGGCGATGGGTCGCGCACTGGTACGCGATCCGCTGCTGTTCCTGTTCGACGAGCCACTGTCGAACCTCGATGCCAAGCTGCGCGTCGAGATGCGCATGGAGATCAAGCGGCTGCACGCGCGGCTGGGCTCGACCATCGTCTACGTCACGCACGACCAGATCGAGGCGATGACGCTGGCGACCCGCATCGCCGTGATGCATCTGGGCGAGGTGCAGCAATTCGCTGACCCGGACACGGTTTATAACCGCCCTGCCAACCTGTTCGTTGCGCGCTTCATGGGCGCCCCGCCGATGAATACGCTGCCGTCGCGGCTGGCCATGGAGAACGGTCGGCTCTGGGCAGTACTCGGCGACGGGACGGTGCGCATGCCAGTGCCGGAGGCCGCCGGCGCCATATCCCAGGCCGGGCGCGAGGTGGTGCTTGGGATCCGGCCTGAATGCATCGCCGAACCGACAAGACACTTCGATGGCGACCCATGCAGCACGCTGAAACTGGACATTCCGGTGGAGATGACGGAACCAACCGGTGCCGAAACGATCGTTCTGCTGCGCCTGGCCGGGCACGAGGTACTGGGTCGCATCGCACCGGATGTCCGCATGTTGCCGGGTACCACGGCACCTTTCGCCGTCGATACGCGCAAGATCTGCCTGTTCGATCCGCAGACCGAGCAGCTGATCGCGTAGTACCTCTGCACAGGTTTTGATACGTCGCGGGGCGCGGCGGTCTCCGTGCCGCGCCGTCGGTCCGCATGGGCGCTTGGGCGGATGGCCGCAGTCGACCCAAAGCGGTCCTTCCGGTAAGCGCTCGAGGCTGCCGGAACGCATCAACATCTGCGCACGAGATTCATACAGCATCTGCGCACGAGATTCATACAGCGGGAAAGGCCAGTGATTTCAAGGCTCCAGCTTTGGTGCGTGTTTCTTGAGATTTGCACGCGGCGAACAGTATCAGAAGACCAAGCGAGCCAGCGCGACGAACGCGACCGTCTCACAGGTCGAGATCGATCACTATATCGCGGCTGATCCTCTTGGCGAACTTTGCAATCTCGATGAAGACCTGCTGCAGTTCTGGGTCCTGGGGAAAAAGCGCCTGCGCCTTCTCGTAGGCGGTCGCATCGGCGTATGTTACTATCACGAACCAGTCTCCCTCATTTGGACCGGTTTGAAAGCGACTGAGCCGATAGTCGACCCCGTATTTGAGATAGATGGTTTTCAAGGTTTGGGCCAAGGGCACTACTTCGTCGATGGTACCCCCCCGGTAGTGAGAGATGGCAGAGAGCGTCATCTGATTCCCTCCCAACTCGCAAAGCCGCAGGTCCCGGGACAAAGCCTACCCCAAACAGGGCGTGCGCAGAAATGGCGCCGCGCTCGGTGCATAGGTCTTGAATCATGTACCAAAGCCATCCTGCCATTCACGCTAATTCCGTTGGGGCCATGCGTCTTCTGAACGTCTGGAATCCACCCATGGCGGTCATTCCGAAGCCGACCGATCCTGCTGACCAAAACCGGGCGACTGTCGCTTCGGGCGGCGATGAAATGTGCTCCGGCAATCTGTGAAAATCTCTGTGCCGAGGCACCAGGCTCGGTTGCGATCGCCTGGAATCCGGCGGTTGGTATCAGACCACGGCGATAGCGTTCATTTCGATCAGATAGTCGGGGTGGGTGAACTTGCTGACCTCGACCAATGTCGATGCGGGCGGCGGAGAAGGAAAGTATTCGCGCCGCACCTTATGGATCGGCGCCAGGTTTTCCATGTTGCGAACATAGACATCGACGCGGCAGACATTGGCCAGCGTTCCGCCGGCAGCCTCCACCGCCGCCTTGACGTTCTCGCACACCTGCCGTGTCTGCTGCTCGATGTCGCCGACGCCGGCTATTGTTCCGTCGGGCCGCTGCGCAACCATGCCGGAGATGAACACCAGCCGTCCGCTGGCTTCCACGGCGATGGCCTGGGCGAAATGCCCGCCGGGCTTCGGCGCCTTGTCGGTGGTGATCTCTTGTCTCGCCATTGTTCTCTCCGTTTCGCTCAGTGGCACTTGAACGCGTCGAATGGTTCGCGGCATGCGCGGCAGCGGTGCAACGACTTGCATGCGGTCGAACCGAACTCGCTGATCTGTTCGGTATCTGCGCTGCCGCACAGCGGGCAGGTGGGGCGCGGCTCGCCGAACAGCGCGCGCCGGGAAGCTGCGTGTTCCGGCGGTGCGATGCCGAACGCGGCAAGCTTCCGGCGCCCTGCGTCACTCAGCCAATCCGTGGTCCAGGCTGGTGACAAGACCGTGCGGATGATTGCCGTGATACCGGCGCACGCCAGTGCCGTTTCGACGTCCAGCGTGATCACGTTCATCGCCGGGCAGCCGGAGTAGGTTGGCGTGATGGTGACCTCCACGGTATCGCCGTGCACCGTGACATCGCGCAGGATACCGAGGTCGGCGATGGTCAGCACCGGGATCTCCGGATCGGTGACCTGTTCCAGTGCGGCAAGCGCCCGGTCGCGCAACGAGCTGGCATCTACCAAGTTGCACCTGGATAGCTGCGCTGGAGGTATTGCATCTCGGCAAGCAGATGGCCGAGGTGCTCGGTATGCCGACCAGCGCGGCCCCCCAACTGCATCCAGCGATCCTCCGGGCGCGCAAGCGTGGCGCGTGACAAGGTGGCATCGATCGTGGCGTTCCAGGTGGCGCGCAGCGATGCAGGGTCGGGGATCGTGCCGGCTGTTAGCAACGCTGCGTCGGACTTCCCCAGGTTGAACAATTCGCCGGTGTATGGCCATAGCTCGTCGAGTGCGGCCTGCGCCCGAGGATGGCTCTCTGCGGTGCCGTCGCCGAGACGGATCAGCCATTCGGCTGCGTGCCGGACATGATAGGCGGTTTCCTTCTCCGCCTTGGCGGCCACGGCAGCGATCATCGCATCGGTCGATGCGGTCGCTGCACGCCAGAACGGATCGGCGAAGGCGGAGAACAGCAACAGGCGCGCGATGGTGACGGCAAAGTCACCGTCTGGCAGTTCGACCAGCAGGCAATTGTGCCAATCCTGAACATCGCGCAGATAGGCGAGCTGATCTTCGGTGTGACCGGTGAGTGTACCGGTGTAGCTGTAAAGCGAGCGGGCCTGACCGATCAGATCGAGCGCGATGTTGGCGAGCGCCAGCTCCTCTTCGAGCACGGGCGCATGGCCGGTCCACTCGGACAGGCGATGGCCGAGGATCAACGCGTCGTCCGCCCTGGCCAGCAAGTGCAGGACAAGCGGAGCAGGCTCGATGGCGATGGACGTGGTGGCCATGGGTCCGATGCTAGCACGGACCGCGCGCCAGAGTTCAGTGCGCCGGGCCGGGACAGGTCAACCTGGCGAGCCAGCCTTCCGGGCGCATGCGGTTGAGATGGAATGCGGCGCAGGCAGTACCCGTTTGGCCCGTTGCGTTCCGCTGTCTCACCACACGGGCAACGAGACGGTTGCGGGAACCCGACCAGCGGCCCGCCGAAACCGCGCCTCCACCGCTTGCATTTCGCGCCGCAACACCCAAACATTCCACCCATGCCCGGCTTCGATTCCGGTTTCGCGCCCCGCGTCAAAGCCGTTCTCGGTCCGACGAACACCGGCAAGACCCATCTCGCGATCGAGCGGATGCTGGCGCACGCCTCGGGCATCATCGGCTTCCCCCTGCGCCTGCTGGCGCGCGAGAACTACGACCGCATGGTGGCGCAGAAGGGCGCCCGCCACGTCGCGCTGATCACCGGCGAGGAGAAGATCGTCCCGCCCGAGGCACGCTGGTTCTCCTGCACGGTCGAGGCGATGCCGCTCGACCGCCAGGCCGAGTTCCTCGCGGTGGACGAAATCCAGCTTTGTGCCGACCCGGACCGCGGCCACATTTTCACCGACCGGCTGCTGCACGCGCGCGGCCTGGTCGAAACCATGTTCCTGGGCGCCGAGACGATCCGGCCGCTGCTCCAGCGTCTGGTGCCGCAGGCCAGCGTGGAGACGCGGCCACGCATGTCGCAGCTCAGCCACGCCGGGCCGGTAAAGCTGGTCCGCCTGCCGCCGCGCTCGGCCGTGGTGGCGTTCAGCGCCGCAGACGTTTACGCGATCGCCGAGTTGATCCGCCGCCGCCGCGGCGGCTGCGCGGTGGTGATGGGGCGGCTATCGCCGCGCACCCGCAACGCGCAGGTGGCGCTGTATCAGGACAAGGAGGTCGATTTCCTGGTCGCCACCGATGCGATCGGCATGGGCCTGAACATGGACGTGGACCACGTCGCCTTCGCGTCCATGGGAAAGTTCGACGGTCACCGGCCGCGCCGGCTCACCGCTGCCGAGGTGGCGCAGATTGCCGGCCGCGCCGGTCGCGGCATGCGCGACGGTACGTTCGGCACAACCGCGCAGTGCAAGCCGCTGGCCGATGATGTGGTGGCCGCGGTGGAGGCGCACAGTTTCGATGCGCTCGACCAGCTCTGCTGGCGCAGCAGCGACCTTGACCTGACACATGTGGACGCGCTGCTCGCCAGCCTGACCGTGCCGCCGCCGGGCCCGGGCCTGGTGAAGGGCAACGATGCTGCTGATCTGGAGACCCTGGCCGCGCTGGCTCGCGAGCCGGAAATCCGCCGGCTGGCGCAGGGACGGCGGATGGTGCGGCATCTGTGGGATGCCTGCCAAATTCCGGATTTCCGCAAATTGGCGGACGACACCCACACGCGGCTCTGCGCTCGGGTTTTCGGCCACATTGCCAGGGGCGAACGCCTGCCGACCGATTGGCTGGGCGGGCAGATTGGCGCGTTGGCGCGGGCGGACGGCGACATCGACACGCTGATGCAGCGGCTGTCCGGTGTGCGCGTCTGGTCCTACATAGCCGCGCGCACCGACTGGGTGCAGGACAGTCCGCATTGGCAGGGCCGCGCGCGCGAGGTCGAGGACCTGCTGTCGGACGCATTGCACGAGCGGCTGACCAGCCGCTTCGTCGATCGGCGCGCCACGCACCTGATGCGCCGCCTGGATGCCGGCGAGAAACAGGAGCTGCTGTCGGCGGTGACCCGTCGTGGCGAGGTCATTGTGGAGGGGCATCCGGTCGGCCATGTCGGCGGCTTCAGCTTCGTTCCTGATCCCGAGGCGGTTGGCGACGAGAAGAAGCTGGTGCTGCGAGCGGCGCGACGGGCGCTGCGGGAGGAGATGCCACGCCGGGTGGCTGCGGTCGAAGCTGCGCCGTACTCGGCCTTCACGGTGACCGAGGATCAGTCGTTGGCCTGGGATGGTGTGCCGATCGCTCGGTTGAAGCGCGGCACCGGCGCCCTGCATCCGCGGGTTCAGGTGCTGGACAGCGAATTCCTGGACGGTGCCCAGCGCGAACGGCTGCGGATCAGGTTACAGCGCTTCCTGGACGAACGGGTCAACCACGATCTGGCATCGCTGCGCGGCGCCGCCGACCGCGTATTGGAACAGCCTGGCTTCCGCGGGCTGCTGCACCGGCTGACCGAGGCTCTCGGCCTGATCGTCAGCGACGAAGGCGACGACCTGGCGCCGCAATCGCGCGCCGCCCTGAAGACGATCGGCGTAAAGGCTGGCCGTTTTGCCCTGTTCATCCCGGCAGTCCTGAAGCCGCGTGCCGCCGCCATGCGTGCCCTGCTTTGGGGCCTCCAGCATGGCCAGAATGTTCCCAGCCTGCCGTCGCCGGACCTTGTATCGCTGCCACGCCAGCCCGACTGGCCGGCTGGCTTCGCCGATGCGATGGGTTGGCTGGAGGCCGGTCCCGTGCTGCTGCGGCTGGATATTGCCGAGCGGGTGGCCGCCGAACTTGCCTGGGCAACCCGGCGCGGCGCTACCGCCCTGCCGGCAGGACTCGCATCGCGCTTCTCGCTGAAGGCCGAATTGCTGCCGGTGGTCCTGCGGCGCCTTGGTTTCCGCATCGTGCCGGCCGGCGGGCTGTCAGCGCAGGAATTCGGGCCGCCGGCGCCGGCGATGATCCTGCCGCTGCGGCGCAGGCGTCCAGCGGTGGTGACGGCCCAGCCGAACCGGCCGCACGGTCCGTTCGCCGCCCTGGCGGCACTCAAGCGCTAGGGGGTGGCGATAGCAGAGCAGGAAGACCGCGACTGGCAGCGGCTGGACAAGTGGCTATGGTGCGCACGCTTCATGCGGGCCCGCAGCGACTGCGCGGACCTGGTGGCCAGGGGATCGATACGCATCAACCGACAGGCGACCGACAAGGCGCACGCACGATTGCGGATCGGCGACGTGCTGACCGTGCCAGTCCACAGCTCAGTCCGGGTAGTGCGCGTGCTGGCGCTGGCCGCCCGACGCGGGCCGGCAATGGAGGCGCGGCGGCTCTACGAAGAGATTGCCGAGGTGGCAGGCGGAGCTTGCATCGCGCCGGAATCGTCGGCATATCGCCGCCTCTGACACCCACGCCGCCGGGGACTGAACATGACCTACGTGGTCAACGAAAGCTGCATCCGCTGCAAATACATGGACTGCGTCGAGGTTTGCCCGGTCGACTGCTTCTATGTCGGCGAGAATATGCTGGTCATTCATCCGGATGAATGCATCGACTGCGGTGTGTGCGAGCCGGAATGCCCGGTCGAGGCCATCGTGCCGGACAGCGACGACAGGGCGGGCGAGTGGCTGGAGCAGAATCGCACCTATGCCGCCCTGTGGCCGAACATCACCCGCAAGGGCGAACCGCCGCCTGATGCGGATGAGTGGAAGGACAAGCCGGACAAGGCGAAGCTGTTCTCGCCGAACCCGGGCAAGGCCTGACCTCGGCAAGCGGGCAGCGGCACGGCCTCAACGGGAAGTGTGTCAGGGTGGTCCCGCGCCGCAGAGTCTTTGCGCCTTCCCCCCATGACGTAACGCCCCTGTGATGCTATATTGCTTGCCATAGGCAGCGGCAGCCGCGGGAGACGCGCGACAGCCGTTGCCATTCCCAGGAGCCGATCCTTCGGAGCGGGGCGCAGGCCGGGCATTTGATGCTGGCCGTGCCGACCGGCGAACGGATCGCCCGGTGGGTCGCAACGCGTGAAGGGACGAAGGGTAAGTGGTGTCAGGCATGAAGGCAACTGCTGGAACCTCGCGATCGGGTCGCGAAGCGGCCGCTTTTCGTCAGGCGGCTCCGGCGCGCGTGGTGGCAAAGCCGCCCGCCAAGGCAGCCCAGGCGGCGGTGGCAAGGAAGGCGGCGGCGCCCGCCAAGCATGACAAGACGGCGCCGGACAAGACGGCGGCCGCCAAGCCGGTCAAGCAGGCGCCGGCAACGGCGAAGGCGCCGGTCGCCAAGCCGGTTGCGACCAAGCCGGTTGCGACCAAGCCGGCAGTTGCGAAATCGGCTCCTGCCAAGCCGGTTGCAACCAAGCCGGTTGCCGCCCCACCGGTCGAGACGAAGCCGGTTGCCGCCAAGCCGGCGACGACGCAGACCGCGTCAGCCGCGATGCCGAAGTCCGCATCCCCCAGGGTGCCGGCCGCGCCACTGCAAACCGCACAACCGAAGCCCCCCTCGGCTCCGCCGGCCCCAACGCCGGTTCCGGCAGCGGCGGCTCCGTCGCACCAGGCTCATGTGCAGGAGCGCCGGCCGATGATGCCCGATCGCCCCCCGGCCCGGCCGATGGCAAAGGCCGAAACATTCGTCGAGGGCGACCACGTGGTCTATCCAACGCACGGCGTCGGCAAGGTCGAGCGGATCGCGACCGAGGAGATCGCCGGCCATAAGCTGGAACTGATCCACATCACCTTCGAGGAAAACCGCATGACCCTGCGCGTGCCGGTCGCGAAGGCGCGCACTGCTGGATTGCGCAAGCTGGCCACGCGCAAGCTGTTCGACGAGGCGCTGGCGGTGTTGAAGGGTCGTGCCCGGATCAAGCGCACCATGTGGTCGCGCCGCGCACAGGAATACGAGGCCAAGATCAACTCCGGCGACCCGCTGTCAATCGCGGAGGTCGTGCGCGACTTGCACCGCAATGCCGGCCAGCCTGACCAGAGCTTCTCCGAGCGACAGATCTATGAGGCGGCGATGGACCGTCTGGCAGCCGAACTCGCGGCATTGGACAAGACCGACAAGTTGACCGCGGCGGGCAAGCTGGCGAATTTTCTGAAGACCGTCTGACGCCCCCCGATCGGGGTCGTGAGGGGTTATGGCCGTCCCCGCCCTGCGAACCGGATGCCGTCGCGGAAGCGGTGGAAATCCGGAGTGCTGTAATCTCCGACTTGTGCAACGAGCCAGGCTTGGCGCGCTCATTTTTCGATAAAATCCGGCTCAGCGCCCCATCAACCGTCGCCACCAGTTGGGCACCGGACCGACAGCGAACCCCATCTCCTGCTCCAGCGCGCGCAGGTCGAGCATCACCTTGTCGACGAACCGCCCCTTCAGTGCGAAGTCCGGGACACTGCGCGCAAACTGTGCCGCCTGGTTGGTATCGCCGCCGAAGCTGATCGTCAGCTCGCCGGAACGCCGATTGATTGCCACCCGGTCGTCGGCGTCCCGCAGCATCTCGCTGAGCTGATCGCGGAAGCGACGATGGCGGATGCCGAAGTAATCCCCGAACGTCAGCGGCCTGGCCCAGTCCGGCAGTTCGCCGAGGGCCTCGGCCAGAACGCTGCGCAGCACGGTCGCCGAGCGGGCGAGCAGGTCGGGGAACCCGCCGGCCCCGGCGTCGATTTCGGCACGCATGGCGCGGACCTCCGGGATCAGACGCTGCAGGTAGGCGCGATACAGCGCGGTGCCGATCTCGTTCTGCGCACGCCGGGCATTCTGCTCGGTGACCGAGCGGTTCTCGGGTATCGCGGCGTCGATGTGGCAGGTCACCATGCGCTTGGTCAGATCGGGAGGGATCGAGGTGACGTCGCGGTTGGTGGTCAGCACCACCGGCGCGTACTGGCCGCTGCCCTCCTGGTCGGTGCGCACCAGGTCGGGCACGTGCCGGGTGAACCGGTCGCGCGTCACGTCGTCGATCAGCAGCGGGATGGCACCCAGCCGATCGCGCAGGCCGAGGGCACCTGTGGCGGTGAACTCGCCGCTGCGCATCACCTTCTCGAAACCAAACATCGAGCGGGCGGCGATCTTTGTGAACAGCGTCTTGCCGCCGCTGGAACGGCCGAACAGCACTGCGTAAACCGGGTAGACCCACGGATCGATACCGACCGTCACGGCGGCCTGGCGCAAGTGCGGCGCAGCCGGCGCGGAATACAGCCAGACCAGGAAGGCCCAATAGACCTCGATGGCGCCGGCGCCGTTGCCGAAGAACGCCAGGAAGCTGGCGAGGTAATCGACGAGTACGCGGGCGTCGCGGGCGATATCGGCGGCCGGCACAACTTCCTCGGGGCGCAGCCAGACCCCCTCGTCCAGGCGCACAATGCCGGTCGCCCAATCGATCTCGGCGCGCGGGATGCGGTCGTCGGCGGCATCGCTCACCGGCCGGGCGCGAAAACCGCGCAGCACGCGCGCTACCGAGGCGGCATTGACCACGGTACGCCCCGCGCGGTCCTTCGGCAGCGCGAGGTCCTTCAGTTGCACTCCCAACGCGGCGGCCGACCGAAGCGCCTCAGCGGCAAACCCAGGCGGCACTGGCCGCGGCGCCTCGTCCACCAGGGCGACGCCGGCCTTCAGTACCCGGACGATCGGCACCTCTTCCAGCGCCAGCGGGTTTTCGCGCGCGGCCTGGCTGCCGTCGGCACGCCGCGCCACCAGCGCGTCGGGCTCGACCGGCACACTGTTGTCTTGCCAATCCCGCTGATAGTAGCCGTCGAACAGCAGCCAGGCAGGCTCACCGTCGAACGCGACATAAACCTCCTGTTGGCGACCCTCGAAGGCGGCCATGCTCAGGTTGGCCGAGCCCGTGATCACCCGCCGGCCGGCCGTGCCGGACAGCAGATACAGCTTCTCGTGACTGGGGCGGCCGCGCAGCAGCCGGAACCGCAGCGAACCCGCCGCGACCCGATCCAGTAGGCGCTGGCCGCTGCGACCCAGCAACCGAGAGAGGGCCTCCACCAACGCCTTCTGGTCCACCAGCGCGTCTGCGAAGCCATAGGCCCGGATGGTCTGGCTGGCCTGCGCAAGCGCCATGTGCTCCCTGGACAGAATGCTTTCGGAGCCGAACACGATCTCCATGTCTTCCAGCCGATCAGCCAGCCGCAGCAGCATTTCCAGGCTGCTGGAGAACGTGATGGCCTGGAGTTCGGTGAAGCCGTCGAACAACTCCTCCCACGAGGCCTGGTCGCAGGACAGCAGTTCGGCGCGAAACACCGTGAGCGGCCGCGTGGTGGGTCGCAGACTGGCGCCGGCGAACAGGTCAGAGGCCATGGCGGTAGCCTGTCACAGCAGCTTCACCCGGGCGGCCGCGGCGGACTGCCGCAACGCAGCATCGAACGTGGCCAGCGGCAGGGACAACCGGATGCTGAGTTCCAGGTAGGCAGCGTCGTACAGGGTGAGGCGATACTGCCCGGCGATCGTCAAGCTCTCGCGCCAGGCACGGGAGTATGTTTCGGGGTCGGTTTCGATCCGCAGGGTCAGTAAATCCTCGGCGTACGCCGCACGCTGAACCGGTGAAATGTTGCCGCGTCGCTCGGACATCAGCAGCCCGTTTCCGACTTCGAGATGCCAATGGCTTGGTACCACTGCGCCCTCTGCCGCCACGCGATCGATCAGGTCGGCCGCAGGGGCTGAATTAGCCTCCTGCAATACCGCAGCGAGCGTCACCGACGCATCGAGCACGAGACCTGCCATGATCCAACTTGCCGCGGCTATCGGCGGCCTTCGTCGCGTAACGCACGTATTTCTTCATCCGAGAGGTTGACCCCGCGAGCCGAAAGTTCGGACCGCAATGCGCGGATGCGAGCAACTGCGGCGTGCGCAGCGGCCTTGTCGTATCCACCTTCGGGGACCAGGCGCGCAACCGGCCGGCCATGCCGCGTGATGACGATCTGCTCGCCGCGCTCGACCCGGTCGAGCAGTTCGGACAGTCGCGTCTTGGCGTCGTATGCCCCAACGGACGTGACGCCTGGCGTGGGAACCTGATCCATCCGGCGAATTTAGACTGGTCGGCCGACCGGTGCAAAGAGTCCTCCGCCTTCTGACGCACATTACATTCCGGCCAGAAATCGCGTGGCCGCTGTGTTGCTCCCGCCCGGACCCCATGCTAGACGCCGCCCGCCGGTCGGAATCCGCCCCATGCAGGCCGGGTCGGCCGGTTTTGCATCCACGCCGCACCTGCGCGCGGCCCCAAAGTACAGGGAACGGCCTGTGGCCCCCAGCGGCTCGACAACTGGCGCTACGACCATCACATCGGGCGGCGGCCTCACGGACCGCTACGCCGCGGCGCTTTACTCGCTCGCCGACGACCAGCATGCGCTGGATGCCGTGGTGGCGGAGATCGAGGGGTTAGGGCAACTCATCGATGCCAGCGCTGACTTCCGCCGCCTGCTGGAATCGCCGCTGATCGACGTCAACCAGGCGACCAGGGCCGCGCTCGCCGTGCTGGAGCAGCAAGGCTTCGGCAAGCTCGTGCGCGACTTCGTCGGCGTGATCGCGGCCAACCGGCGGCTGCGCAGTCTGCGCGCCATCGTCACGGCCTTTGCCGCCCTGGTGGCGCAACGTCGCGGCATCATCACCGCGCACGTCGCCTCCGCCCATCCTCTGAACGACGTGCAGCGCCAGCAGCTTCGCGCCCGGCTGATCGAGGCCGGCTACGGCAACGTCAACATCCTCGAATCGGTGGAACCCGACCTGCTCGGCGGTCTCGTCGTGCGCATCGGTGCCCGCCTGTATGACACGTCCTTGAAATCCCGCCTGCAGCGATTGCAGTACGCCATGAAGGGAGCCGCCTGATGGAGATCCGCCCAGCCGAGATCTCGGAGATCCTGAAGAAACAGATCGCCGCATTCGACACCGAGGCCAATGTCGCCGAGACCGGCCAGGTACTGTCGGTCGGCGACGGCATCGCGCGTGTGTTCGGTCTGCAGAACTGCATGTCCGGCGAGATGGTCGAGTTCCCCGGCGCCGGCCTGCGTGGCATGGCGCTCAATCTCGAAACCGACAACGTCGGCGTGGTGATCTTCGGCGACGACAGGCAGATCCGTGAAGGCGACACCGTCTCGCGCACCGGCTCCATCGTCGACGTGCCGGTGGGCAACGGCCTGCTCGGGCGCGTGGTTGACGGCCTCGGCACACCGATCGACGGCAAGGGGCCGCTGACCGACGTGCACCGCATGCGCGTCGAGGTGAAGGCGCCAGGCATCATCCCACGCAAGTCGGTGCACGAGCCGGTGCAGACCGGCATCAAGGCGATCGACGCGCTGATCCCGATCGGCCGCGGCCAGCGCGAGCTGATCATTGGCGACCGGCAGACCGGCAAGACCGCGGTGATCATCGACACCATCATCAACCAGAAGATCATCAACGCCGGCAGCGACGAGTCGAAGAAGCTGTACTGCATCTACGTCGCGATCGGACAGAAGCGGTCCACCGTCGCGCAGCTTGTGCAGACGCTGGAGGAATACGGCGCGATGGAATACTCCATCGTGGTCGCGGCGACCGCCTCCGATCCGGCGCCGATGCAGTTCCTGGCGCCGTACACCGGCTGCACCATGGGCGAGTTCTTCCGCGACAACGGCCGCCACGCGGTGATCTTCTACGACGACCTGTCGAAACAGGCGGTGGCGTATCGCCAGATGTCGCTGCTGCTGCGCCGTCCACCGGGACGCGAGGCGTACCCGGGCGACGTGTTCTATCTGCATTCGCGCCTGCTTGAGCGGGCGGCCAAGATGAACGACGAGAACGGCGGCGGCTCGCTCACCGCGTTGCCGGTGATCGAGACGCAGGCCGGCGACGTTTCCGCCTACATCCCGACCAACGTGATCTCGATCACCGACGGCCAGATCTTCCTGGAGACCGAACTGTTCTTCCGCGGCATCCGGCCGGCGGTGAATGTCGGCATTTCGGTGTCGCGCGTGGGGTCGGCGGCGCAGGTGCGCGCGATGAAGCAGGTCGCCGGACGCATCAAGCTGGAACTGGCGCAGTATCGGGAGATGGCGGCATTCGCACAGTTCGCTTCCGATCTCGATGCGTCCACCCAGCAGTTGCTGGCACGCGGGTCGCGGCTCACCGAGCTGTTGAAGCAGCCGCAATTCAAGCCGGTGCCGGTCGAGGAGCAGGTGGTGGCGATTTTCTCCGGCGTGCGCGGCTATCTCGACAATGTTGACATCGGACGCATCGGTGCGTTCGAGGCGCAGTTGCTGTCCGAGATGAAGTCGCGCGAGCCGGGCATTCTGGAGTCGATCCGTACCGATCTGGAGATCAAGCCGGACACCGAGAAGAAGATGACCGGGTTCCTTGATAATTTCGCGAAGGGCTTCAGTTGATGCCGCAGGCGTCATGGCGGGCGAAGGCCCGCCATCCAAGACTTCATATCGCGGGGCCAAGGCAAGTCGTGGATGGCGGGCCTTCGCCCGCCATGACGGCGAGAGGGTAGGCCATGCCCAGCCTGAAGGCGCTCCGCACGCGCATCAACAGCGTGAAATCGACACAGAAGATCACCTCCGCCATGAAGATGGTGGCGGCGTCAAAGCTGCGTCGTGCGCAGGCCCAGGCGGAAGCGGCGCGTCCTTACGCCGAACGCATGGAGCGCATGGTGCGTGCGCTGGCCGCCTCGGTCACCGACATACCGAACGCGCCGCCGCTGCTGGCTGGCACCGGCAAAGACCAGACATATCTGCTGGTGGCGGTGACCGCAGATCGTGGCCTTGCCGGCGCGTTCAACTCCAATATCGGCCGGCACACGCGCACCTTGGCGCGACGGTTGGAGGCGCAAGGCAAGACTGTGCAGATCCTTGCGGTCGGCCGCAAGGGACGCGACTACCTCCGCCGTGAGCTCGCCACTCGCATTGCCGGTGACATCAACTACGTCGGCAAGCGCCGCATCGAGTTCTCCGACGCGGCGGAAATCGGCGAGCGGATCACGGCAATGCTGAACGCCGGCGAGATCGACGTGTGCATACTGATCTACAACCGCTTCCGCTCGGTCATCACGCAGATCGTCACTGAGCAGCAGCTCATTCCGGCGCCGCTTCCGCCCGAAGATGAGGTGGTGGACCTGGGGGGCGCTACTTATGAGTTCGAGCCGGACGAAGAGACCATCCTGGCGCGGCTGCTGCCGCAGGCTCTGACGATTCAGGTGTATCGTGCCTTGTTGGAAAGTGCCGCCGGTTTCCAGGCGGCGCAGATGACCGCGATGGACAACGCGACGCGCAACGCGGGCGACATGATCAAGCGCCTGACGTTGAACTACAACCGCGCGCGCCAGGCGAACATTACCAAGGAACTGATCGAGATCATCTCCGGCGCCGAAGCCGTTTGATACGCGAAGGATACAGCAATATGGCAAGCAACATCGTCGGCCGCGTGACCCAGGTGATGGGTGCCGTCATCGACGTGCAGTTCGATGGCGAGTTGCCGTTCATCCAGAATGCGCTGCACACCAAACTCGGCGAACACACGCTGGTACTGGAAGTGGCGCAGGAACTGGGCGAGCGCACGGTGCGCTGCATTGCGATGGACAGCACGGACGGCATCGTGCGCGGTCAGGAGGTTGTCGATACCGGTGGACCGATCACCGTGCCGGTCGGGCCGGAAACGCTGGGGCGCATTCTCAACGTGATCGGCGAGCCGATCGACGAGCAGGGACCGGTCAACACCACGAAGCGCTATCCGATCCATCGCGACGCGCCGACCTTCGAGGAGCAGTCGACATCGGCGGAAATCCTGGTCACCGGAATCAAGGTGGTCGATCTGCTGGCGCCGTATTTGAAGGGCGGCAAGGTCGGGCTGTTCGGTGGCGCCGGCGTGGGCAAGACCGTGATCATCCAGGAGTTGATCAACAATATCGCCAAGGCGCATGGCGGCGTGTCGGTGTTTGCCGGCGTGGGCGAGCGCACGCGCGAGGGCAACGATCTGTACCATGAAATGATCGACGCCGGCGTGATCCGGATGGACGAGAACCACAAGATCATCGAAGGCTCCAAGGTGGCCCTGATGTACGGCCAGATGAACGAGCCGCCGGGAGCGCGCGCGCGTGTCGGGCTGTCGGGGCTGTCACTCGCGGAATACTTCCGCGACGAGGAAGGGCAGGACGTGCTGTTCTTCGTGGACAACATCTTCCGGTTCACCCAGGCGGGCGCGGAAGTGTCCGCGCTGCTGGGCCGCATTCCCTCGGCGGTGGGATATCAGCCGACCTTGGCGACGGACATGGGCGCACTCCAGGAGCGCATCACCTCGACCAACAAGGGCTCCATCACGTCGGTGCAGGCGATCTATGTGCCGGCCGATGACCTGACAGATCCGGCGCCCGCCACGTCGTTCGCGCATCTGGATGCGACGACAGTTCTCTCGCGGCAGATTGCCGAGTTGGGGATTTATCCGGCGGTGGACCCGCTGGATTCCACGTCGCGGTCTTTGGATCCGCGCATCTGCGGCGAGGAGCACTACCAGGTGGCGCGCGAGACGCAGCGCATTTTGCAAACCTACAAGTCGCTGCAGGACATCATCGCCATTCTGGGCATGGACGAGTTGTCGGAAGAGGACAAACTTGTGGTGGCGCGCGCGCGGAAGATCCAGCGCTTCCTGTCGCAGCCGTTCCACGTGGCGGAAGTGTTCACCGGGTTCCCGGGTATTTTCGTGCCTGTCGCCGACACCATCCGCAGCTTCAAGGCGATCTGCGCCGGCGAATACGACCACCTGCCGGAGGCAGCGTTCTACATGGTCGGCACGATCGAGGACGCGGTGACAAAGGGCGAAAGCCTGAAGGCGACGGCGTAATCGACGACGCTGCGTCTCCTCCTGTCATTGCGAGGAGCGCAGCGACGAAGCAATCCCGGACGAGATTGCTTCGCTTCGCTCGCAATGACAGTTGGAGCAAGTTTCCATGCCGGTGAACCTGGAAATCGTCAGCCCTGAGAAGCTGCTGTTGACCCGCCCAGTGGACATGGTGGTGATACCGGCGAGCGAAGGCGACATGGGCGTGCTGGAAGGCCATGCACCGATGATCGTCATGCTGCGTGGTGGCGTGATCGCGCTGTATGACGGCGAGCAGATCACCGATCAGATGTACGTCGCCGGCGGCTTTGCCGAGGTCACGCCGGAGCGCTGCACGGTGTTGGCGAACGAGGTGATCCCGATCGGCGAGCTATCCCGGGGGGAAGGCGAGCGCCGCCTGGCCGAAGCCGAAGCAACGCTGGCGCAGATCGACGCGTCGGATGTCGCGGCCGAGGAACTTGCGCTGGAGCGAGCGCAGTCGGCACAGGCGTTGATCGAGGCGGTGGATGGTCTGCTGACAGGACGGTAGAGCGCCTGGCGGGCACGACTGGATCAGACTGTCGCGCTCCACACCTCCGGCACGAATGCAAACGCCTCACCTGCGCGCACCACATGGCCAAACCCTGGGAAGTCCAGATGCATGCCGGTGACGCGGAGCCGATCGGTCGCTGCCATGTCCATGATGCGCCGCCGCGTCTCGATCGCCTGCACGCCATCGACATCGAACGCCATGCCTGCCTCGGGATGCGCGAACTGAATGCCGGGCAGATGCACGACATCGCCCCAGATCAGCAGCGTGTGGTCACCGGACGCGATCAGCCATCCAGTGTGACCGGGAGTATGGCCGGGCGCCGGAACCACGGTGATGCCCGGCAACACCTCGCCGCTGGTGACGGTGCGCGTGCGGTCGCGGTAGGCGGCAAGCGTGGCGCGCGACAACAGTACGAACTGTTTGTCCTGCTCCTCGGTGGCCTGCGCCAACAGCTTTTCGTCCGACCAATAGGTTGCATCGGCTGCGTGTACCACCATTTCCGCGTTGCCGAACACTGCGTGGCCAGACCCATCCACCAGGCCGCCGATGTGGTCCGGATGCAGGTGGGTCACCAGGATGGTGTCGATGTCGTGCGGCTTGACGCCGATTGCCGCCAGGTTGCCGGTGAGCCGGCCGAGTGCAGGTCCCATGCTGGCGCCGCAGCCGCCATCGACGAGTACCAGCGTGTCTGCCAGATGCAGCAGGAAGGCGTTCACCGGCAAGCGTGGTGGCAGCGCACGGAATGCGGCCCGATGCAGGGCCTCGGCGGCGGTCTTGGGAAGGTTGGTGACGACATCGAAGAAATTGAATGTGTCGTCGCCCAGCATGCCATCGTTCAGGGCGGTCACGACGACATCGCCGAGGCCCAAATGATAGATGCCGGGGGGCTGGTGTGCAGGGCGGCTTGGCTTTGGCATGGCATCCTCCTATCCGAGTGCACCTGATCGCCGCAGCGCGACGATTTCAGCGGTCGAAAGATTGAGCACCTCGGCCAGAACGGTGTCGGTGTCTGCACCAAGCTCTGGCGCCGCACCTGATGTTCTGCCGAAACTGGCGTGCCACGGCAGGCCGGGCAGCACGCCTGTACCGTATGCTTCCCAGAATCCGCGTTCGCGCAGATGGCTGCTTGCGACGAGGTCCACCGAATTGGCCAGCGCTGCCGCCGGCACGCCGCCGCGCAGCAATGTAGCCGCGGCTGCCCGAGCCGTTTGCGGATGCAGCCAGGCCGCAAGCACCGCATCGATCATGTCCCGTCGCACCAGGCGTTCTGGCAAACCCAGCGACGTCATCGGCGACAGTTCGGCGACGGTGCCGCACAGGCTTCGCCATTGCACGTCACTGCTGACGGCAACGCTGATCCAGTCATCGTCACCTGCACAGCGCCAGGCGCCGTGCGGAACCTGAAGGTCGGAGCGGTTGCCTTGGGGCCTTGGCGGATCATTGCATTGCGTCGCCAACAGCGGGTCCGCCATCGTCCACAGCATCGCCTCGATCATCGAGAAGTCGATCCGCGCCACGCCGCCGGTTCGTCGTCTTTGCCAGATTCCTGCGGCCACGATGAAGGCCAGCATCATGCCGCACATCGGATCCAGCCAGGCGAACCCGACGCGCGGCGGAATATCGGGGTGCCGGTTGAGTCCGGCGAAACCGGCATAGCATTGCAGCAACGTGCCGTACGCGACTGCCTGCGAACTCAGGTCCGGTCCGTCCAAGACCTGACGCCGAGACGTACAGCAGGTTGGGATTGTGCTGCTGGAGCGCAGCCGCACCGAGCCCCAGCCGGTCCATCACACCGGTCGCGAAATTTTCCACCAGTACGTCGGACCGTTCCGCGAGTGCGCGTGCAACGTCAACCGCGGCGGGCTGCTTGAGATCGAGCACGATGCCGCGTTTTGCCTGGCCCAGAACAGTGTGCAATTCGGATGCGCGGCCTGGATCGCCGCGGCCTGGGGCCTCGATCTTGATGACATCGGCGCCCATCGCCGCGAGATAGCGCGTCGTCGTTGGCCCCGCGATGACCCAACTGAAATCAAGTACGCGAACCCCAGACAGCGGCATCGATCCGGGCTGTTCGGACGTGGCCCGCGTGGCTTGCCTGATCGTCAATCCGAATGGCTGCCCGGGCGCTTGAACCATACGGCCGCAAAGCTCGATCGGATGCCAGAAATTGCGATGCGTGAGTTGTGGCGATGCAAGCTGTTCCGCCGGCTCGCGCAGCGGGAAACTCGGCACATGCGCCGTCTGTGCGGTATCGGCGATCCATTGTTTGTCGTGCTGGCGGCTCCACGTCGACATCAGTGCGTGCAGCGCATCCCAGTTGGCGATGCGATCAGGCTTGGTGGCGAAGCGCGGATCATCGCCCCAGTCGGGCGAACCCATTGCCGCCAGCCAGGACGCCCACTGCCGATCCTCACGTGGAGAGATCGCCACGTAGCCATCGCGCGCTGGCAGGATGCAGACTGTCGCCCCATTGCCGTCGCTCAGCCGCTTGCGCGAGCGCGCTCGGCCATGCAGCCCGGCGCTGGCCAGTTCGGTCATGGCCAGCGTAGCCAGCGCTTCCTCAATCGACACATCGATGACGGCGCCGGGAGTTTTCAGCAGCGCCGCGTGCATGCCGGCACAGGCCGCGGCAATGCCGGCGATGAAGGCGGATTGTTCACCGACCGGGCGGATCGGCGCTTCCGCCAGATCATCCACCTGTCCCGTCAGCAACCGCGCGATGCCGCTGGCGTAAACCAGGGTGAGATCGCTCGCGGGATCGTTCGCCTGTGGTCCGGTCTGACCGAACGGCGAGATGAGAACAATCACCGCCGTCGTGTTCAGCCGGCGAAGTGCATCGGCGTCGCGCTGCCACGCGCGAAGTTCGGCCGGACGGCCTTCGCAGACGAGTAGATCGGCATCCGGTGCCAACGCAGCCACGTCCGATGCGATAGTCTTGCCGTGATTTAAATACGCCGCGAGTCGCGGCGAATTGTCCGGGTCGATGCAGGTGACCTCGGCGCCGACGTCAGCAAGCAATCGGCCGCAGACGGCGGCGGCCAGACCATGGCCGATCTGCACCACGCGGAAGCCTGTCAGCAGCGACATCACATCTCCGGTCCCGTACCTGTCATTTACCCCCGCAATATCGGCGCTACAAACTCCGCCAGGTTGCCGCCCTGGAAGTGTCGTGCGTCGATAGCCGCCGCCTGTGCTGCCATCATGTCGGTCTCCTGATCCCCGATCAGCACGCAGCGTGCCGGATCGAGCTCCCACGCTCTGATCAGATCCAGCAACATCCCCGGTGCCGGCTTGCGCCAGTCGCTGGCGCGGCGGTATTCGCGCACAGTGCCATCCGGGTGGAATGGGCAATAGCGGATGTCGTCGATCGTGCCACCGGCGCGGCGTACGTCATCAGTCATCCAGGCATGCAACGTGGCCACCGCGGCTTCATCGTAATGCCCGCGGGCGACACCTGCCTGATTGGTGACGACGAACACGTGCCAGCCGGCTTCGGTGGCCATGCGGATCGCCTCGTGCACGCCCGGCGTCCACTCGAAGCGATCGCGCGTACCAACGTAGCCGTGATCGACATTGACCACACCGTCACGGTCAAGAAACAATGCCTTCCGGTGCAGGAGGCGCGGAATCTCCTGTTGTGCGTGGGCGTAATCCTCGGGCACGCCGATGTCTCGGAAATAACCTTCGCCCACCGTGCCCAGCAAGGCGCCCCGTTCGGCGAGCCGTGGCATGATGGCCGCTTCCAATGAGCAGGCGGAATTCAGTTCGTCGATCAGACTGCGATCGAACAGGTACACGCCCGCATTGATGACACCGGCAGTGCCGGGTGGCGGGCGTTCGCGGAATTCGGTCACCCGCTGACCGTCCAGCACAACGGTACCGTAACGCGACGCGTCGTCCAGTCGGCGCAGCAGCATCCTTCCGGTGACCGCCGGTCGGTCATCACAAGCCGCGGAGAGCAACCTGGCGAGGTTGCAGTCGAACAGCGAGTCGCCGTTGCACAACAGGAACCGCTGGTCCAGCCGATCGCGCGCATGGAACACCGCCCCGCCGGTGCCGGCGCGCATCGGTTCACGGCAAACGACGACGCGCGCGTCGCGTGGCAGCAGTGCCGACAGCGCCTGCACCTGCGCCTCTACCTCGGCCGATAAATGCCCGGTCAGCAACAGGAATTCCTCGACGCCGAAACGGACGAACTCGCGCAGCAGCCAGGCGAGGAACGGCCGGTCGCCGCACGGCAGCAACGGTTTCGGTGTGTTCGCTGTCAGCGACCCGAGCCGTGTGCCGAGGCCGCCAACCAGGACGGCGCATTGGCGGACTGTCACCAATCGCATGGCTTCATCTCAGCGCTGTGTCCATGACGACGCGGGGCACGGTTATTTGCGTTCGGCGAATTCATGGCCTTTTTGGCGCATGGATTTGTTCGACCGTTGCGGCGACTGTCATGCTTAATGGCCGATCGTTCCCTTCACCGTCTCACCGATGATCGGCAGATGCAGGTCGACGGTGTGTGGCCCCGGCGCGACCTTGCCGAGGTTGCGGTAGATCCGCAGATTGGTATCTTCGGTAGGGACGTTCGCCACTATCGGGATTTGCGTCATCTCGGCGAAGTGCGGTGAGCGCAGCAGTGATTGGAGCCGCGCCATCACCGGCAGATCGGTCCAGAAATCGTCCTGCGCCACTACATAACTGACGCCGCTCTTGTCCAGCAGATCGCCGATTTCCTGTTCAGACAGCGGCTGTTGCTGCACGCCCAGCGTGCGCCGCACCGCCACGTTCAGCAGCAGCTTGTCGGCACGCAGGATGGAGATGTCGCGCCGGGTTTCGATTGTCCGCATGTTGAAGATGAATGATCCGTCGCGCTTGCCGGAGAACAGCACCACAGCATTTTGTGGCGCCTCGCGCGCAACCCATTCGGCCGCTTCGCGATAGCCGTCAACCATTGGGGTAGGAGCATCCCGCCAGGTATAAATGCCGGTGCCGATCACCAGCGCAAGCAGGGCTATCCCAGCCACACGAGACGGCAGCAGTGCATCGAGACTCAGACTGGCAGCCAGCAGTACCGGCGGCAGGATAACGACCGCGTGACGCGCTTCCTTCAGGTCGATTGCGGAGAGAAACAGATAGCCCAACAGCAACCATCCGCCGAGCAGCACCTGGTCGCTACGCGTGAAACGCGCGGGAACCCGTCGGGCGATTGCCAGCGGAACGACCAGAATGGCCAAGACCAGCAGAGGCCAGCCGACTTGCCACGGCATCTGTCGCGCATACCAGATCCAGCCGGCAATGCTGTTGCGGGCGACGGCGGCATCTGGAATGCCGACGACCGATTGCACGTTGGCACCGCCGAATGCGACGGTCAGGTAGATCACGGGCACCAGGCCTACGACTGTCAGCGCTGCCACAATCCAGGTGCGGCGTTCGCGCAGCACGGCGGGCCCCTGCGCAGCGAGCAGGACCAGGGCAAAGATCGGGAACAGGAAGATGGTGGTGATCTTGGTATAGGTCGCGCAGAGCAGCAGGAACATCGCAAGATAAAGGGCACCCGGCCGCGAACCGGTAACGTAGTGCCGCAGCAACAGTGCGGCCCACACCGCGAAGGCGACCGAGGGCACTTCCAGCATGACCTGGCGCCCCCAAAGTGCGATGCCGGGCGCAGCCATGACCGAGAGCCCGACGGCAATCGCGGCAAGCGGACTGACCCAACATCGCGCCAGCAGATAGAGACCGAATGCCAGCGCGAAATAATGCACCAGCACCACGCTCAGCGCAGTCGCGTGCGACACGCCGAACACCGCGTAGAACGGCGCCGAGATCACGTAGAACAGCGGCGGGTAGAACAGGATCGTCAGTGCCGGATACTTTACGTCAGTACTGCATCGCCCAGGCGGCCGGATGCGCCGGCATGGCCGCAACCAGATCCTTGATGAACACGCCGTTGAGCGCGTGGCGCGGCGCGTCGCTCCACCAGAACTCCCCGTGGTGGGGCGCGGTGATGAACAGCAACAATACGCCCACCAGGAACACCGCGGCAGCGACGGCGCGTTCCAGCGTGGCATTCATCGTGCGGCGGCCACGAGCCAGACGCCGGCCATCACAACGAGCGTCCCCAGAAGTTTGCGTGTGGTGAACGCCTCACCGAACAGCAAACAGCCGAGGGCCATGGTGACGAGGAACCCCAGCGAGACGAACGGGTAGGCCACCGAAACGTCCAGCCTGGCGAGTACGAACAGCCAGACCACGGCGCTTAGTCCGTACACCAACAGCCCGCCCAACACGAACGGATTGCCGGCGATCGCATACAGGATCGGCTGCACGCCACCCTGCGCCAGAGTGAATTGGACCGATGGCAGCGCCATACCGTGCTTCAACGAGATCTGCGCCAGCGCCGAACAGCCAACGCTGAACAGCACAAGGACAAAAATCGACCAGGTGATCATGCGGCCCCGCTCCTGGTTCACGCCGGCAACCAGGCAGCGACCGCCACACCGGCGACGCTGGCGAACACCAGCCAGGAGACCCAGTCACGCGCGGCGTACACGATCGGATCGTCATTCATGTACCCGCGGCTGGTGGAAAGCCACAGGCGGCACTGCCAGAACAACAGCAGCGGGATCACTCCCCACAGCATCCACGGACGCTTATAGGCGAGCAACGCCGTGTCGCTCTGCACGTAGAGCGAAAGCACGACAGCCGACGCGAACGCCGCGGCGCATCCGAACATCTGCAGCATCGTCAGGTCCTGCACCGAGTAACCACGTCGCTCGGTCTTTTCCAACGCGGCGCTCTGCAGGCGGTAGAGTTCAGAAACGCGCTTCACCAACGCCAGGCTGAGGAACAGGAACGACGAGAAGCCGAGCAGCCACATCGAGACCAGGTGTCCGCTCGCCTCGCCGCCGGCGAACAGGCGAATGGTATAGAGCGCCGCGAGTATGAAAACGTCGATCAGCGGCTGTTCCTTGAGCTGCACTGTGTAGGCCAACGACAGCGCCGCGTACACCGCGAGAGCAAGCCAGGCGCCGCTCGCCACGCCGAGCCAGGCGCCGATCAACAGCAGGACCGGCACCATCGAGATCCCTGTCGCCAGTTGCAGCGTACCAGCGGCGAATGGCCGCAGCCGCTTGCGGGGATGCGCCCGATCCGCCGCGAGGTCGGACAGGTCGTTGAGCAGGTAGATCGCCGACGCAGTGGCGCAGAACGCCGCCATGATGGCGAACGAATGACGCCAAGCCTCGGCATTGCGGAAATCAGCGGATGCGAGCAACGGCACAAGCGTGAACAGGTTCTTCACCCATTGGTATGGCCGCAATGCACGCACCGCTGCCCGCACACGCGGCGTTGCATCGTCGATTACCGCCACCACGCGGCAGCGCTTGCCCGCCGCCTGTGCCACGGAGGCGGACGCATTCACCACCACTGCACCTGCGGCATGTTGCCAGACCGCCTGGTCGGCACTGTCGTTGCCGGCGTAGACGAAGCCACGCTCACCGAAGCGGCGGCAAAGTTCCTGCGCCTTGCGCTCGCCGCGCAGATTGTTGACCCCGTCCGAGGCGATCACCTCATCGAACACGCCGAGATGCTGTGCGACCGCGTCGGCAACCTGCCGATCGGCCGCAGTGGCCAGCACGATCCGGCGGCCATGCGCGTGCTCCTGTTCCAGCATCCGCAGCAGGCCGTCACTGTAGGGAAGTTGCGCCGCCACGAATTGCCAGCGCAGCGCCAGTTCCTGCTTCAGTCGGGCCCGTCCGGCCGCCAGCCACGACGCCAACCGGAACAAAGTGCGCCAGTCCGCCAGCACCGCGGCGAATGCCGCTTCGTGCAACGAATTGATCCGCAGCAGGGTGCCGTCCATGTCGACGCAGAGCGGCAGCCTGTCCGTGGCATCGGCCGAATATTCCTCCGTTGCTGGCGAGACCTGACGGGGGTGATCTCGTCCGGCTTCCCGAGCGCCTTGCAGCGCAACCGTGGCAGGGTCGTGCACCAGGGCGGGTACCGCCATGAAATCGGCCGAAAGCCTCAACCAGAGCCGATGCAGCATAGGTAACAAGCGAAACTCCTGGCGACGACGGCGACTTGCGCAGTCCTATAGCAGACGCGCGTGCCGACTGCAGGTTAAACGCCGTCGGTCTCCCGGGGCGCCATTTTCGGGGTGACGACAACCTGTGGAACCCGCACCCCTATAGCGTCCCGGGACGGTCTCACCCTTCCGCCGCCGGTTCGTGGCCGACGCGGACCTTGTCGACGCGGCGGCCGTCCATCTCCAGCACCTCGAACCGCCAGCCGCCGAACACGATCCGGTCACCCGCCTGAGGCACCCGCCGCAGCAGCGCCAGGACCAGCCCGGCCAGCGTGTGATAGCTGCCTTCGGCCGGCAGGTCGGGCAGCGACAGCCGCGCCTTCAGTTCGTCGACCGGCATCATACCGTCCATCACCAGCGCGCCTTCGCCGTCGCCCCCCGATCCGCCCTGCTGCGGTTCCGCATCGGTCGGGTCGCCGACAATGGCCTCGAGCACGTCCGCCGCCGTCACCACCCCCTCGAAGCTGCCATATTCGTCCATGACCAGCGCGAGCCCCAGGGTATCGGATTTCAGGCGCTCCAGCGCATCCAGTGCCGTTACCGTATCCGGCACCACGATCGGCTGGCGCAGTGCAGCCGCCACCGACAATTCACCGCCATCCAGGATGCGGTCCAGCAGGTCCTTTGCCTGCACCACACCCACCACGTTGTCCACCGAGCCGTCGCATACCACGAAGCGCGAATGCGGCGCCGATTTCAGCGTCGCGGCGATTTCGCGTGCCGGGTCGGTGCGGTCGATCCAGGCAATCTCGGTGCGTGGTGTCATGATCGCGCGCACCGGCTTGTCGGCCAGCCGCAGCAGGCGCTCGATCATGTCGCGCTCCTCGGTTTCCAGCACACCGGCCTGCGCACCCTCGACCAGCAGCGCCTTCAGCTCCTCTTCGGTCACCGTTTGCCTTGGCGCGCGGTGCAGGCCGAACAGCCGCAATATTGCGGCGGAGGAACTGTCCAGCAGCCACACCACCGGTGCGCTCGCCCGTGCCGTCCAGGCGATCGCCGGAGCGACCCGGGCCGAAATGAGCTCCGGCCGACGCAGCGCCAGGTGCTTTGGCACCAGTTCGCCCAGCACCATCGTAAGATAGGTTGTAACCACGACCACCAGCGCGAGCGACAGTGTCTCCGCCGCCGGCTCCAGCATGGGCACGCTGGCGATCCACGCCTGCACATGCACCGCGATCCGCGCGCCGCCGAACACGCCGGTCAGGACGGCCACCAACGTGATGCCCACCTGTACCGTCGGCAGGAAGCGCTGCGGATCATCGGCGAGGCTGCGGGCCAATGCGGCGCCTGCGACCCCCTTGCGATCGAGCACGGCCAACCGCGCACGACGCGCCGAGACCAGTGCGAGCTCGCTCATGGAGAACAGCCCGTTCACCAGGATGAGCAACAGGACGACGAGGATTTCGAGACCGAGGCCCATGGCCGAAGCATACCGGGCCGCAAGCTCCATTGCATATCGGCCGCTTGCGCCTGGTTCGCGATGTCGCTGTGCGTTATCCAGCCTGGCGGTTGGGCACCGGGGGGTCCCATGCGCCGGCAGTAGCCAGTGGACGGTGGTTAGTGGTCAGATAGCGACCGGAGCCTCAAGACGACTGATCACGGATCACTGCAAATGCCAGTGCTGGCGATACTGCTGAGTGTCCTCGGGCTGATGCCGTTCGTTGTCTGCGGGCTGGCGGCGCTTGGGCCAGATCCTACCTCGTCGGCGCGCATGATGAGCGCCCTGATCGGCTATGCTGCAATTGCGCTCGCCTTCGCGGGCGGCGTGCATTGGGGCTTCGAGCTGCAGTCGCGGCAGCAGGACAGGTTCGTGCAGCGCGCACGGTTGGGGCTGGGCTTTTTGTCGCTCCTTGCAGGCTGGATTGCGTTGTTGCTGCCGCTGGTAGTTGCATCATGGGTGTCACTCGTCCTGCTGATTGCCGCATACATCGGCATGGTGTTGATGGAGCGAGAGGCGGCGCGGCGCGACCTGTTGCCGCCTCGCTATCTGTGGCTTCGCTGGACCGTGACAGTGATCGCCGCGGCTATGATGATTACTGTACTCACTTTGCACTTGTTGGGACAAACCATCGGCATTTGACGTTTGGCGTGGATTTTGATCCGGATTCATGATTTAGTAACCATTGCTGCAAGTGAGTGCATAATCATGTCCGACCCGATGCCGGCCAGTGCCGAAATCATCAAGTTTCCTTCGCGGCGCATGAACCTGCCGACCAGCGATGCGCAGCCGGGTGATGGGCACGAGCGTTTGCGTCGCGCGCTGCTTGGGTTGGAGGCGGCGGTGGCCGGACAGCGCAGTGCCGTTGCTGCCTGGCGCAGCGCGCTGGCCGATTTGGCCACAGTGATGGCTGGTCTCGGCGACAGCATGCAGCGCTACCGCGGTAGTCTGGACAAGCTTGATGGCCGCGTCGCCAGGCTGCACGAACAGGCAGTGCAACTCGAACGAACCGCCGACGCCGCTATCGCGACCTGCCCGGACCGGGTCTGATCAGCCTGAGTTTTCTTCGGTGAAGAATTCTCCGCCGGCGGCGTACCGGCGCATGTAGGCTTTCACAGCACCTTCGTCAGTGGGCCGGGGCTTTCTCGACGTTCCCGGATGCTGCCGCTGCGTTCGATATGGGACTAGGCTGCCAGGCGCCACAGGAATAAGAGCGCCGGGCCATGGTCGTCACCGCACATGCGGGAATCCGGGGAAACGGGCACGTATGAGAATCCCCTGCCGGGTTGCCGCGTTCGCGGGAATGACATCCTTGGGCTGCACAGGGAGGTTCCATGACGATGCACCCTTTGCTTGAAACGCTGCGCGCCGCGCGCGTGGTCCCCGTGGTGCGCACCCATGAAGCACGCCACGCCATGACTGCCGTGCAATGGCTGCGCGATGCCGGCCTGCGCATCTTCGAGATCACCATGACGATCCCCGATGCGCCGGCGCTGATCCGCGAACTCGCCACCGATCCGGCATTGCTGGTGGGTGCCGGCACAGTGCCAGATCACACCGCGGCGGAGATCTGTCTCGCCGCCGGTGCGCGCTTCATCGTCGCGCCCTGGGTCGATGCATCGCTCGCCGATCCGTGTCGGGCGGCCAATGCTGTGCTGATGCTCGGCGCGTTGACCCCGACCGAGGTGCGTGCCGCGCTGGCGATCGGCGCCGATGTGGTGAAGGTATTTCCAGCATCATCGGTCGGCGGCCCGGCGCATATCCGTGCGCTGCGCAGTGTGTTTCCCGACGTGGCGTTCTGTCCCACCGGCGGCGTGGAGCCGGGAAATGTCGCCGCGTATCTGGCAGCCGGCGCGGCGTTCGTCGGCATGGGAGGCGCATTGGTCGACGAAAAGCGCATCGCCGCCGGCGACCGGGCAGCCATTGAAGCCGCAGCGCGGCAGGTGACGGTGACAGCCTGATGGTCGATCTGCTGTGCATGGGCGAGCCGATGCTGGAGTTCAACCAGCTTCCGCCGCAGCCCGATGGATCGCGGCACTATCTCGAAGGCCATGGCGGCGACACCTCGAACGCCGCGATCGCCGCCGCGCGGCAAGGTGCGAGCGTCGGCTACATCACCGCACTCGGCTTGGACATGCCGGGCGACAGTTTTCTTGCGCTGTGGGCGCGCGAGGGCGTTGACGCTGCTACCGTGACCCGCAGCGACCGCTGGCAGACCGGCGTGTATTTCGTCACGCACGACACGCAGGGTCACCACTTCCTGCACTATCGCACCAACTCCGCGGCCGCGATGTATTTGCCGGCCGACCTGCCCCAGGCTGCCATCGCCGCGGCGCGCATGTTCTATGTTTCCGGCATCAGCCAGGGGATTTCCAATTCGGCGTGCGATGCGGTGTTCGCGGCGATGGATATCGCGCGGCGCAATGGCGTGAAGGTTGCGTACGATACGAATTATCGGCCGCGCCTATGGCCGCCAGCGCGCGCCGCCGCAGTGATGCAGGCCGCGATGGCGCAGACCGACTTTGCGCTGCCCGGCTTCGAGGACGTGCAGACCCTGACTGGCCTCACCAACCCCGATGCGATGCTGGATTTCTACCTGCGGCTCGGGCCGAAGGTGGTGGTGCTGAAGATGGGCGAATCGGGCGCCTATCTGGCAACATCCGACCATCGTGTCCGCATCCCGAAGCACGATGTGCGGGTGGTCGATGCCACCGGAGCCGGCGATGCATTCTGCGGCAGCTTCCTTGCGCGCATCCTCGCCGGCGATGCGCCGGAACGGGCTGCCCGTTACGCGAGTATCGCGGCGGCGCTGAAATGCACTGGCTATGGCGCGGTTGCGCCAATTCCCCGTGCGGCAGACGTGCTTGCGGTGCTCGACAATCAAAAGGAGGAAATCGGCAATGTGTGAGCAATGCGACAAAGCGTCGCGACCCGGTGTTTTGCATCCTGGCCTGTCGCGCCGAGGTTTGTTCGGCGCAATCTCCGCCGCGCTGGCGGTGGCGGCGGCTGGTCCTGCCCCGCCAGCAACCATCGGCGGCGACGAAGCGCTGCGCCGGCTGATGGACGGCAACGTTCGCTATCATGCCAACAAGACGCAATGGCGCGATTTCGCCGCGGGACGAGCGGCAAGGGTCACGACGCATCGTCCGATCGCCTCGATCCTGAGTTGCTCCGATGCGCGCGTCGGGCCGGAGTTCGTGTTCGATCAGGGGCCGGGCGATCTGTTCGTGGTGCGTGTCGCCGGCAATATCCTCGAGGAAGAAGGTCTCGCGAGTTTGGAATACGCTGCTCAGTTTCTCGGCTCATCGGCGATCTTCGTGATGGGTCATAGCAATTGCGGTGCGATGGATGCGGCGATCAAGGTGGTGAAGGACAATGCCGCGTTGCCCGGCCACCTGCCGGAACTGATCGACCATCTGAAGCCCGCCCTGCTTGCGGCACAGAAGACGCAACCGGCGGACCTGCTGGCTGCGGCGATTGCGGAGAACGTACGGCAAACCGTACAGAACGTTACCGCCGCGAAGCCGCTGCTGGCCGACATGGTGTCGAGTGGCAAGGTAAAGGTTGCAGGCGGTGTCTATGATATCGCGACGGGCAAGGTGACGCTGGTCTGATCCCATTGTCATTGCGAGTTCCGTACTGACCGCGGGCCGACCGGCCCTGGATGAAACTGCTGTACGCAATTCTCTGGTCGTCATGCCGACGAAGGTCGGTATCCACGACTTTGTCACGCTCAGTCAGAAGCCAGACGTGGATGCCGACCTTCGTCGGCATGACGGGGTTGGCATCGGCCTCGCACCGGACGGGTTTCTTGTCAGGAATGCAGCGACGAAGCGATCTACTGGCGGTGCGGACCAGCTTGTTGCGTCGCCACGCGCTGCGCAATGACAGGGGATGGCGACATTCGTCACCCGGTCCGCGGCCGGCGCCGAACATTGGCACGCACATAGCGGAAATTGAGAATCGCGGGATCCGCGACGACCGGCCCCGGGGCGATGCCGACGATGATCTTCTCCGCAATCGGCGCAAAGTCCGCACGGAAATGCACCGAGGATTTCAGCGCGAGGATGGCACACTCGCTCGGTTCCACGCCGACGTGGCGCAATATTGCCTGATCCAGCGCCTGCATCTTGTGCGATACGACCATGACTCGGACGCCATCGACATCGATCAACGCGCATGGTCCCAGGTTGCCGGGATTGCCGGCGCCCATCGGGCCGGTCAGTGTGAAGCGGCCATCCGTCAGTTTCAGTACACGCGCCGAACAGTCGAACGGCAGACCGTCCGACTTGCCGCCGAGTGACAGCGACAGGGACGAGCCTTCGCCCGCTGCCCGGCAAGCGGCGACGCTCTCTGCGTCGTTGATCAGGCACATCACCGCGCCTTTGGCTTTCTGCCGCACCAGTTCCGCGAGCAATCCGGTTGTGTCGCCGTGCCCGCCGCCACCGGGATTGTCCTGTGTGTCGGCGATCACGATCGGTTTCGACGCAGCCGCTGCGAGACGCTTCGCTTCGGACACTGCTTCGGCTGCCGGCAGGGTGTCTTGCACAAACGAGGCCTCGCGCGCGGCGACGTGGGCGGTGAAGGCATCGGCCGCTGCATCGGCTTTTGCCTGCGTATCGGCATAGGCCGCAACCGCTGGACCGCAATCGGCAAAATCCGCATAGGGAAAGCCGAAGCAGAATGCGAGTTCCGTCGTATTCAAGCGTTCGGCGAGCGACGCGCGCTCCGCCATCACCTCGCTCATCGGTGGCATCAGCGTGCATTGACTGCCGAGTGGCAGCCAGAACTCGAATTGCCTGAACGCGCGCGCCCATGGCTTGCCGCGCTCGATGCGCTGCAACAGCAGACGCATCGCCTGCGCACCGGCGGCTTTCATGTCGATATGAGGGTAAGTGCGAAATGGCACCACGCCATCGGCCAGCTTCACCATTTGCGACGTCAGATTGGCGTGCGGGTCGAGGCTGATGGTCAGCGGCATGTCACCGACTATCGCGCGAACGCGCCGCAGCAACTCGCCTTCGGCATCGGGAAAGCTGTCCACCACCGCGGCGCCGTGCAGGTCGAGATACACTCCGTCGAGCGGCGCTTCATCCAATGCGTGAGACAATGCAGCGCAGATCAGCGCCGCGATACGCTCGAACGCTTCATCCTGCACCGGTCCCGCGGGGTTGGCGAAACACCACGCGAGCGGAACTATCGTCGCCCCACTTGCTTCTGCGACCGCGAGTGCGCTGGCGGCTGGCACCGACGTGCCGCGCAGCGCGTCGAGCATCGCGGGACCTTCCGTTAGCTGCGGAAGGCCGGCTGGATGCACGAAATCGGCGTAGCCCGTTGGGCGCGGCGCGAAGGAGTGGCTCTCGTGCAGGAAGCCGCCAATGGCGATGCGCTGGGTCATTTGGCGATTCCTTCTGTCGACGGGGCGTAACGGCGCTGATTGCTTGGTCTTACACGGTACTGGATGGGGATTGCTTCGTCGCTGCGCACCTCGCAATGACAGTGGGTCCGCAATGGCCGTGTGATGGTGCGGTCACGCCATCCAGCTTGGCACCGGCAGGTTCTTTGAACGCAGGAACTCCGGGTTGAACAGCTTCGACTGATAACGTGAGCCGCCATCCGCGAGAATGGTCACCACGGTGTGGCCCGGGCCAAGCTGCTTCGCCACGCGAACAGCCGCGGCGATGTTGATCCCGGAGGAAGTACCCACCGACAGCCCTTCATGGATCAGTACATCGAATATATGCGTCAGCGCCTCGGCGTCGGGAATGCGCTCCGCGTCATCGATTGGCGCGCCCTCCATGTTCGCAGTGACGCGCGAATTGCCGATGCCCTCGGTGATCGAGCTGCCCTCGATCGTCAGGTCCTTGCGCTTGATCCATCCGGCGAGACCGCTGCCCTCAGGATCGGCCAGTACGATCCGCACGTTCGGATTGTTCTCCTTCAGCGCGAATGCCACACCCGCCAGCGTGCCGCCGGTGCCGCAGGCGCAGGTGAACGCATCGACCTTGCCGCCGGTCTGTTGCCAGATCTCCGCACCGGTGCCCGTGCGGTGACCCTCGCGGTTCGCCAGGTTGTCGAACTGATTGGCCCAGACCGCGCCGGTTTCCTCCGCCATCCGCCGCGAGACGTGCACATAGTTGCCTGGGTCGCGATACGGTTTCGCCGGTACCAGCCGCAGGTCGGCGCCGATCATGCGCAGGAAATCGATCTTCTCCTTGCTCTGCGTCTCCGGCATCACGATGACGCAACGATAGCCGCGCGCATTGCCGACCAGCGTCAGCCCGATGCCGGTGTTCCCGGCGGTGCCCTCGACAATGGTGCCGCCCGGCTTCAGCGCGCCGCGCCTTTCCGCGTCGGTGATGATGTACAATCCGGCGCGGTCCTTCACGGAGCCGCCGGGGTTCATGAACTCCGCCTTGCCGAGAATGGTGCACCCGGTTGCTTCCGACGCCAGGCGCAGCTTGATCAGCGGCGTCTGCCCGATCGCCGCCGCAAGATCACCTTGCCAGCGCGTTCCGTGGTAGAGTTCGGTCATCGCAATCCTCATGCATCCGGAGTTCTTGTCATGGTCGAGAATGTGCCCCCCACGCGGGTCTGGGAAGCCCTTCGGTCCGACCCCAAGGCACAGCTTGTCGATGTCCGGACCGACGCTGAATGGAATTTCGTTGGTGTGCCCGACCTGGCATCGGCCGGCAAGCAGGTGGTGCTGATCCCGTGGCAGGTGTATCCGACCATGCAGCCCAACGCCGCCTTCACTGACCAGTTGAGGGAGGCGGGGTTCGCGCCGGAGCAACATATCTATTTCATTTGTCGTAGTGGCCAGCGCAGTTTCGCCGCGGCGCAGGCAGCACAGGCGGCCGGCTTTCCCTATGCCTACAATGTCGCGGACGGCTTCGAAGGCGCGGTGGACGCGCACGGCCATCGCGGCGTCGCGGCGGGATGGAAGGCGAAGGGCCTACCCTGGCGGCAACGCTGACACAGAGCGGCACTGTTACCGCGGGGCCATACGCAATGCGCCGTCCAGCCGGATCGTTTCGCCGTTGATGAACCGGTTGGTCGCGATGTGCTCGACCAACGCGGCGTATTCCTCCGGCATTCCCAGCCGAGGCGGGAAGGGAACGCTGGCCGCAAGGCTTTGCTGCACCTCCGCTGGCAGTCCCTCGACCATTGGCGTGTGGAACAGTCCCGGCGCGATCGTCACCACACGCACGCCGACACGGGCCAATTCCCGCGCCGCTGGCAAGGTCATTCCGATCACGCCCGCCTTCGACGCTGCATAGGCGGCCTGACCGACCTGGCCTTCGTATGCCGCGATCGAAGCGGTGTTGACGATGACACCGCGCTCTCCGTCGTCCAGCGGATCGAGCGTTCCCATGTCGGTTGCTGCGAGCCGCAGCAGATTGAAGCTGCCGACCAGGTTGATGCGGATAACGCGCTCGAATGCTGCGAGCTGAAGCGGACCGTCGCGCCCAACGATGCGTCCCGCGGTGCCGACGCCGGCACAGTTCACCAGCAGCCGTGGCGGACCATGCGCGTCACGGGCCTTCGTCACCGCGGCTTCGGCTGACGCTGCATCGGCAACGTCGCAGGCGATCCCGATGCCGCCGATGCGTTGCGCGCTCGCTTCCGCCGCGGCCTGGTTGATGTCGAGCACTGCCACGCGGCAGCCGGCGCGTGCCAATCGTTCCGCTGTCGCGGCACCCAATCCGGAGCCGGCACCGGTGACGATGGCAGCCTGTCCGTCGAGACGCATTGCAGGTTTCCTCGCAAGATGGCAGGTCATAGTTTGACCCAGAGTTGCATCGAAGCGCCAGACCAGGGAGAGAAACGCTGTGCCCAAACGCAAGGCCGTCCGTGCCGTTCTGACATTGCTCTGCGCATTTGTGTTGTGCGTCGCCGGAGCGGACGCACAGGACAAGACCGTGCAGCTGAAATTGTCGAGCTGGGTGCCGCCGGCGCATCCGCTGAATCCGGCGCTGCTGGCATGGGCCGCGGACATAGAGAAGGCATCCGGCGGCACGATAAAATCGACCTTGTTCCCATCGGAGCAACTCGGCAAGGCGATGGACCATTACGACATGGCGCGTGATGGCATCGCCGACTTCGCCTATGTCAATCCGGGCTATCAGCCGGGCCGCTTCCCGATTATCGCTGCGGGCGAACTGCCGTTCCTGATGGCAAACGCGAAGGGCGGGTCGGCGGCGCTGGATGCGTGGTATCGCCCCTACGCCGCGCAAGAGATGAAGGACGTGCATTTTTGCTTCGCGTTCGTGCTGGATCCCGGCACCTGGCATTCGCGAACCAAGAAGATCGTGCTGCCGGAGGACATCAAGGGGATGAAAATCCGCCCGGCCAATGCGACGCTGGGCGAGTTTGTCACTCTGCTGGGTGGCACCAATGTGCAGGCATCGGCACCGGAAGCGCGTGAGGTGCTGGAACGCGGCGTCGCCGATGCGATCACCTTTCCCTGGCAGTCCACCATCCTGTTCGGCATCGACAAGGTGGTGAAATACGACATGGACATGCCGTTCTGGACTGCGACGTTCGTCTGGGTGATGAACAAGGACCGCTACGATTCGATGTCGCCGGCGCAGCGGACAGTAATCGACAACCATTGCACGACCGAATGGGCGGAGAAAGTCGCCAGCCCCTGGGCAGACTGGGAACATGCCGGCCGCGACCGGATCGCGGCGGAGCCAGGACACGACGTTTACAAGCTGACGCCGGACCAGGTGGCGGCATGGCGCAAGGCGGCCGAACCGCTGAAGGCGAAGTGGGCGGCGCATGTGCAGAATGCCGACAAGGTGTTCAACGACCTGCAAGCCGAGTTGAAGAAGCGCGGCGCGCTGGCTGAATGAGCAATCCCGATGGCGGAACGCCGACTGTCCGCCGCAATCCGATGGACCGCTTCATCGATGGCATCGAACTGCTGGCCGCAGCGTTCGTCGGCATCGTTGCGGCCGATATCTTCATCTCCGTGCTGCTGCGCTATTTTTTCGCCGTGTCGATCCCGGACAGCTATGACTTCGGAAAACTGCTGCTGGGCATTCTGATCTTCTGGGGCATCGCTGCGACCAGCTATCGAGGCACGCATATAACGGTGGACCTGGTCTGGGCGGCGGCAGGGCCGCGCGGCAAGCGTCTGATCGACATCTTCGCCACGCTCGTGCTGCTGTTCGTGGTGAGCGTGCAGACGGCGATGCTGTTCGACAAGGTGCGTCTGACACGCGACGAAAACGTGCTGACCTTCGACCTTCGCCTGCCGACCTGGCCATTCGCGTTGGTCGCCTGGCTCGGTGACGTCTCGGCGGTGCTGCTGATTGCGGTGCGCACCTATCGGCTCATCTTCCATCCGGAGAACGTGGCTGATGCCGGCGTGGTCAGGACCGTCGAGTGACGGACCTGAGCAGCGACGCCATCGCGGTCATCGGCTTCGTCGTGCTGTTCACGCTGATGCTGTTGCGCGTGCCGGTCGGCATGGCGATGGGCCTGGTCGGCGTCAGCGGCTTCGGCTACCTGGTCGGCGGCATGCCGGCTCTGAAGATGGTCGGCCAGACCTCCATGCGCATCGTCACCGACTACACGTTCGGCGTGATCCCGATGTTCCTGCTGATGGGTGCCATCGTTTCGCGCTCCGGCATGAGTCGCGAACTGTTCCGGGCAGCCAACAAATTCGTCGGTCACCTGCGTGGCGGCCTTGGCATCGCCACCATCGCCGCCTGCGCGGGGTTCGCTGCGATCAGCGGCTCATCGGTCGCCACAGCAGCGACCTTCTCCACTGTAGCCTATCCCGAGATGCGGCTGTATCGCTATCCGCAATCCTTCGCCACGGGTGTCATCGCCGCCGGCGGTACGCTGGGTGCGATGTTCCCGCCGTCGATCGTGTTGGCGGTGTATGGCCTGATCACCCAGCAAGACATCGGCAAGCTGTTCATGGCCGGCGTGATCCCCGGACTGCTCGCGGTCTCGATGTACATGGCGACGATCGCGGTGATCGGCGCCGTCCGCCCCGGCTTCCTGCCGGCGTCCCCGCGCAGTTCGTGGGCCGAGAGATTGCAGGCCATGCGCGAGGTCTGGGCGCCGTTGCTGCTGTTCGTATTCGTCATCGGCGGACTCTATGGCGGACTGTTCACGCCGACCGAGGCCGGCGGCATGGGCGCCGGCGGCGCGTTCCTTATCGGCGTCGCACGTGGCCGCCTGTCACGCGCCGATTTCCTGGCATCGCTGTTGCAGGCGACACGCACTGCGGCGGCCGTGTTCACGATCCTGATCGGTGCGATCCTGTTCGGCTACTTCCTGACCGTGACGCAGACGCCGCAAAAGGTGACGGAGTTCGTCACCGGCCTGGGCTTCGGCCGCTACGGCGTGCTGGTGCTGATCATGCTGATGTATCTGGTACTCGGCTGCCTGATGGATGCCATGGCGATGATCATCCTCACGGTGCCGATCATCTTTCCGGTCATCACTACACTAGGTTTCGATCCGATCTGGTTCGGCGTGATTATCGTGATGACGGTGGAGCTGGGATTGATCCATCCGCCGGTGGGAATGAACGTCTTCGTCATAAAGACGGTCGTGAAGGACGTGAATTTCTCGACGATATTCCTCGGCGTGATTCCGTTCGTCATAACCGATATCATTCGTTTGGCGATCCTGATCGCGTTTCCGATCCTGGCGGTTTGGCTCCCCGGTCGAATGTAGACGCTCATGCCGGTGGCACCGTGAGGGCCAGCGAAGGTACCCGCATGCGCTGAAGGAAGCCGATCGCGGCGACAATGGCGCAGGCCAGAACGGCCATCGCCGTCAGCATTGCGTCGCGCCCACCGAGACTGCCCTGCACGGTGAAATACACCGCACCCACCACAACGACGCCGGTGCCGTTCGCGATCTGCTGTGTGGTCGCAAGCATGCCCGACCCGGACCCGGCATGTGCGTGCCCAACATTCGCCAGTACCGCATTGAACAGTGGTGCCAGCACCATACCCTGGCCATAGCCGAACACCGCAAGCGGCAGCATCAACATCGCCATCGTCGGGTGCGGGACGATACCGATCAGCAATGCTGTGGCTGCGAGTCCCGCCACCTCCACGACACAGCCTTCGATCAGCGCCACCAAACCGCGCCGTGTGAGACGTCCCGCTGCCAGGCGCGATCCCGCGACGAATGCCAGCGCCATCGGCAAGACCGTCAACGCCGAGTCGAAGGGCGAAAGCCCCAGATGATTCTGCATGAACAGGGTCAGCACAAAGTAGAATGACAGATTCGCCAGGAAGAAGCAGAACGTCGCACCCATGCCGGACGCGAAGCCGCGCTCACTGAGTATCGCAAGGTCGATCAGCGGAGCACCTCCGCGGAGCTGAGTCACTCGCTGCATCTGCATGAAGCCCGCAAGCGCCGCCGCGCCGGCCGCCACGACCAACCAAAGCCACCATGGCCAACCCAGTTCGTGTCCGAACATCAGCGGCACGAGTACGCCAAGCAGTCCGGCGAACAACATCGACGCACCTGCAAGGTCCAGCCGTGTTCCGGGGTCACCTCGCATCGGTGGCATCAGCACAAGTGCGGCGACCACGATGGCCAATCCGGCCGGTACATTGACACAGAAGATGCCGCGCCAGCCGAGCCCCGCGAGGTTCAAGGTCACCAGCCAGCCGCCAAGCATGAAGCCGACCGCGGCACCCAGTCCGACAGCAATGCCGAACACCGCAAAGGCGCGTGTGCGAGCACCATCGGGGAACAGCGTGTGGATGCTGGCGAGCACCTGCGGCACCATCAGTGCCGCAGAGGCACCTTGCGCCGCCCGCGCCAGGATCAGCATTGGCGCCGCCCATGCGAGCCCGCACCACAGCGAGGCCAGGGTAAAGCCGATGACTCCGATCACAAATATCCGCTTCCGACCGAATATGTCCCCCAACCGGCCGCCGGTGATCATCAGTGCGGCGTACGCAATCTGGTAGACGGCGACAACGGCCTGGATTTCGGCAGGACTTGCCTGCAAATCATTGCGAATCGACGGTATCGCAATGTTGACGATGAATGCGTCCACCACGGCAAGAAATTGCGCCGAGGCCACGGTTGCCAGAGCCCTCCAGCGGCGAGAGGTGACAGAGGTCGATGGCAGTGTGTCCATGTCGGGAACCCCAGTTGACTGTGGTTCCCATACTGTCGAGTTACGCGGTGCCGATCGATTACGTCACGGGTAATGCTGTTCGCCTGGCGCGTGGACCAGTCCGTCACCTTTGTCGTTGCGAGGATCGCAGCGACAGGGCGCTAGCCTTACTTCGCCAGCATGTCCCGCAAGCCGCGCAGCGCCAGATAGTAGCCGGCAATCGCGAACCCGGTGATCATGCCTTGGCTCACAGTTGCGGTGTCGGAGACCGGTCCGCGACGCACTGGGTTTGAGATATGCACCTCGATGGTAGGAAACGTCACCTGGCTGATCGCCGCGGTCAACGCAGGATAGCCGCGCGAAAAGCCCGCGGGATTGAAGATCGCCGCGTCGACCCCGCGATCGTTCGCTTCATACAGCTTGTTGACGACCTCGCCTTCGATGTTCGAGTGAAAGATCTCGATGTCGACGCCCAGTTCCGCGGCGTAGCCGCGGATCTTCTCGTCATATTCGGGCAGTGTCATCTTGCCGAATATCTCGGTCTGCACCTTGCCCCGCATGTTCATGCCGGCGCCGTGGATGATCAGGATCTTCGCCATGGTGGGGTTCCTCCGTCGTTTCAGGCGGTGCGATACTTTGCCAGCGTCTCGTAGTTTGGATCAGCGCCAATGCCGGGCACGTCGGGCGGGCTCACCGTACCATCGTCGTTCAGCGTCAAGGTGTGGCGATACACGCGCCCCCACATCGGATCGACCGTGTCGCGATAGAACTCCAGTATCAGCCCGTTGGAGATCGCCGCCACCAGATGCACGTGGATGTCCTGCGATCCGTGCGGTGCGATGTCCAGGTCATGTGCCTGCGCCAGCGCCGCAACCTTCATGAATTCGGTAACCCCGCCCAATACCTTGGCATCGGCGTTCAGTATGGCCGCGCAGTCGTTGCGAATCAGGTCACGAAACCCGTAGCGGGTATATTCGTTCTCGCCTGTCGCGATCGGGATGCTGGTCGCCTGCGCCAGCTTGCGGTGGCCGTCGTAGTCATCCGGTGCCACCGGTTCCTCGAACCAGAAAATGTCGTATTCTTCCATCCGTTTGGCGATCTGAATTGCTTCGTAATAGCGATAGGCACAATTCGCGTCGACCATCAGCTTGACGTCCGGTCCCACCGCTTCACGTGCGACGCGTACTCGGGCCACGTCCTCGGCGATCGGTACCGCGCCGATCTTCATTTTTACCGCTTTTGCACCCATGCGCACATTGTCTTCCATCTCGTGCGCGAGCTCGCGCAGGCCTTTGCCCTCCTCGTAATAGCCGCCGGCGATATAGGTCGGCACCCGGTCGCGGAAACCGCCGAGCAGCTTGTACAGCGGCAGGTTGGCGAACTTGGCGCGGATATCCCACAGCCCGATATCGATCGCCGAGATCGCGCGCGTTGTCAGGCCGCGGCGGCCGATCAGCTTCGGCTCCCACATCTTTTGCCACAGCCGCTCGACGTCAATCGGATCCTCGCCGATCAGCATAGGTGTCAGCCGAGCGATGGTGGCGCGTTCGATGTCACCGCCGCCGCCGAGCCCGATGCCGGTGATACCCTCGCTGGTCTCGATCTCCACCACGGCGAATGTCACGTGCGTGTAGGTATGCTTGCCGTTCGCGATCGGCTTGTGGCGTGGCCAGCGGAATTCCTTTGTCGTGATGCCGGTGATCTTCATGCCGCCGCCTCCTTCCGTGCGCCGCGCATTCAACGCGCTCAGTTGGGAAGGCGCAAGCGCACTGATACCGGGCAATGATCCGACAGGCGTTCCTTCCACCCCGCACCCGTTTCGCGATATGTGAGAACGCGCAGCGAGTCGGGCAGCAGCCAATCGCGCGCGGCGCCGCCCAGGATGATGTGATCGATGAAGGCCTCGCCGCCCCAGCATGGACTGCTGTGACCTTCGGTGGCGCGCACCAGTGGTGCCGCCTGACTCAGCGCGGTCCAGAACTGGTCGGCCCCATCCATGTGCCGGTTGAAATCTCCGAGCACCGCGAATGCCACATTTTCCATTCGGCGTGCATTGATCCAGTCGGTCAGGGCGATCTCCTGCTGTCGCAGTTCGGCGCAGTCCCGGCGTCGCGAATTGTTGAGTCGTTGATCGAAGCAGCCGGTCTTCAGATGCACCGCCAGGATGCGAAGTGGTGCTGACTGCAGCTCCAGTGTGATATCGACGCCGCTGCGCAATTCACTCCCACGATCGGGCGCCAGACTGGTGACATCGGGATTGACCGTGTAGTGGATGCCGCGCCGCACCACCACGCCGACCCGCTGGACGACCCGATCGCGGCTCATGTGAATCGAGTACCTGTCCGGCGGGAAGACCCGAGCGGCAACAGCGGCGCCGTCCACCTCCTGGACGGCGATCACATCGGCATCGAGTTCGGCCGCATAGCCGCGGAGCAGATTGATATCCTCCGGCTGCTTCGGGTGAGCATCCGGCGGCAGTTCGCGGTCGCCTGCCTGACGATCGTTGAGCCACTCGAGATTCCAGGTCGCCAGTTTCAGCTCCGCAGGCGTGGCGCTGCATGGCAGCAGCACGACAAACAACAGCGCCACGATCAGGTGGCGGTTAATCATGGGCTTTCCGGGCGAGGTCATCGTCGATCAATCGCCGTTCTTATTGCGGGTCACACGCCTGCCATTCAGCCGGCCGGCCGCATTCTTCGCCGGGCGTGCTTCGCCGCGACGGTGCCGCGTTACGAAGCAGCCCCCTCGATACTGGCAACCTGTACGCGACTGCCGCGAAATGCCAGCAGTGCCGTGGCCGTAGCGGCGATCAGTGCAAACACGCAGGCGCTGAGGAAGATGTGCGTCGGCGCCAGACCGAGTGCCAGCAGATAGCCACCCAATACCGGTGCGGCGACGCCGCCGAGTCGCCCGATGCCGAGTGCCCAACCCAGTCCGCTCGTGCGCATGCGTGCCGGATACAGTTTGCCGCAAGTCCCATTGGCGCCGGTCTGGCTGCCGATGATTGTCGTTCCGGCCAGGAAACTCATCAGCAACAGTAGTGCGTAGGGCAGCGCGACCAGCGCGATCGTCCCGATGAACAGGGCGCCTAGGGCGTAGTGCAGCGCCAGTGTGCGCTCGGGGCCCAGCCGGTCGATTGCCAGGCCAAGGTACAGCACCGCGAACATTCCGCCGAAGTCACGAATGCTCGAGGCGAATACGGCCTCAGACGGGGTAAAGCCGATCAGGTTCAGCACCGTCGGCATCCAGTAGGCGAACAGGAACAGGTTCATCAGACTGCAAAAATAGACAATCCAGAGCAGCACCGTCTGCAGCGCATAGCCTCGGCTGAACAGCATCGCAACGGGATTGCCTTGGGCGACATCGACAGCATCGCTGTCGGTCGGCGCGATGTCGAGCCGCTGAAGCAAGGCGGTCTGGCGCGCTGACAGCGTTTGCCGTCGGGCCAGGAAGCGCGGCGATTCCGGTAGCCATAGTGCCAGCGCCACCACAAGGATCAGCGGGAAAATGCCACCCACCACGAAGATCACCGGCCAGTCGAAATGCCTAAGCAGCACGGCAACAATCTGGCCGCCCAGGAAGCCGCCGGCGGGCGCGCCGGTGAACGTCGCCATGATCATCGTTGCGCGCAGGCGGTGCGGTGCGTAGTCGCCAGACAAGGCGGCTGCCCCGGAGAACCCGCCGCCGATGCCGACCCCGGTGAAGAAACGCCAGATCGCCAACATGCCAAGCGAGCCGGCAGACGCGGTGAGCAGCGAGGCGATCCCGAATATCGTGAGGCTAACGAGCAACAACGGTCGGCGACCAAAACGATCTCCGATTGGGCCGGCGGAAAGCGCGCCGACCAGAATGCCGATGCTCGACCACAGGAAAGCGACCGTGAACATCGCCGGCGGCAAGTGCCAGGTGTGGATCAGCGAGGGTACTGCCCAGGCGACGGAATTCAGGTCGTAGCCGTCGCAGATCTGCACCAGCGTGCACAATGCGGCGACACGAAGCTGCAAACCGCCAATGCGCTGGTTTTCCAGCCTGGTCTCGGTCGCCGATAGCGCCGCTTCTGTCATGGTGGCCTCTTGACGTGTGATTCTCCCTGGGTGTCGGTTTTTTCATGTCCGGTCGCGCGGTGCAAGCCGTTTCCATTGGTTTCAGACGTAAGCTTGCGGCACGGTGTGGGGCGCCACCAGGCTTTGCACCCGCCATACCGCGCAAGACAGCCGCTCTTGGCGGCTGTCCGCCCATGGCGCAACATCGCAGCCGACTGACGCCGAGTGCCTGGAGGAAACAACACGCATGATCGACAAGATCGTCCAATCCATGGCGGACGCGATGGCTGGCATCAAGGACGGCTCCATCGTTCTGATCGGTGGTTTCGGTGCTGTAGGCCAGCCAAACGCGCTGATCGACGGCCTGATCGAGCAGGGCGCGACCGATCTCACCGTCGCCGCCAACAACGCCGGCGTCGGCCATATCGGCCTCGCCCGGCTGATGGAACTCGGCCGAGTCCGGAAGATCATCTGCTCGTTCCCGCGGTCGTCCGATCCCGTGGTGTTCGAAACCCTGTATCGCGCCGGCAAGATCGAGCTGGAGATCGTGCCGCAAGGAACGCTGGCAGAACGCATGCGCGCCGCGGGCGCCGGCGTGCCGGCGTTCTTCACCGCCACCGGCGTCGGCACCAAGATGGGCATGGGCAAGGAGCAGCGGGAATTCGACGGCCGTACCTATGTGATGGAGCGCGCGCTGCAAGGCGACGTCGGCCTGGTCGAGGCATGGGAGGCGGACCGCTGGGGCAACCTGACGTTCAAGGAGTTGGGCCGCAATTTCAATCCAGTCATCGCGACGGCCTCCGCGCTGACCATTGTGCAGACCCAGCACATCCGCGAACTCGGCGAGATAAATCCCGATCACGTGGTCACGCCCGGCATCTTCGTGGACCGCGTGCTGCATGTACCCTACGGTGATCCCACCGGATTCTGACAGGAGCCAGCGATGCCCGATACCGTCGCCGACATCAAGCCGCTGAGCCGCACCCAGATGGCAGCGCGTGTAGCGCGCGACATTCCGGAAGGCTGGTACGTCAATCTCGGGATCGGCATCCCGACAGCGGTGGCCGACCACGTGCCGCTGGAACGCGAGGTGATCTTCCATTCCGAGAACGGCGTACTGGGCATGGGCCCGGCGCCGCCGAAGGATCAGATCGATCCGTGGCTGATCAACGCCGGCAAGCAGTACGTCACGCTGCGCGATGGCGGCAGCTTCTGCCATCATGCGGACAGCTTCTCGATGATTCGCGGCGGGCATCTCGATCTTTGCGTGCTGGGCGCGTTCCAGGTGGCCGAGAACGGCGATATCGCCAACTGGGCCACCAGCGAGAACGACACCGCGCCCGCGGTCGGCGGCGCGATGGACCTGGCGGCCGGTGCCAAGCGGCTCTGGGTGCTGATGGACCACACCACCAAGGATGGAACGTCGAAGCTGGTGCACCGTTGTTCCTACCCGCTGACCGCGGTCGGTGCGGTGAAGCGCGTCTACACCAACCTGGCAGTGCTCGACGTGACCGACCGTGGCTTCGTGGTGCTCGACATGGCGCCTGGCCTGACGTTCGACGCCTTGCAGGCAAGGACGGATGCAAAGCTGAATCGCAGCGATCAGTAGCGAAATCAGCCTGACCACTTGATGATGGAGCAGACGCCATGATGGATCCGCTCGAACATCTGCAAATGCTGAAGGACAGCGCGGCGGGAATTGCACCGCGCAAGGGCGACCTGAAGCGGATCCGCGCCCTGCGCTTCATCGAGCCCGGCTTCGATCGCGGGACCTGGCGCGAGATGTGTGAAATGGGCTGGCTGGGACTGCGGATTCCGGAAGACGCTGGTGGTTCGGGTCTCGGCGCACGGGAATTCTGTGGCCTGGCAGAGGAACTCGGCGCGGGGCTGGTGCCGGAACCGCTGATCCCGGCGGCGATGGCGGCGCAGCTTGCTGCCGCTGGATCATCTCGCCCCGGTGCTCGCCGGCGAGCGCATCATCCTGCCGGCGTGGCAGGAGAAGCCGAACAGCATCGATTTGATCGGTGAGACGGTGTTGCGCAACGGCCGGCTCAATGGCCGGAAAATGTTCATCCCGATGGCGGCCGGCGCTGATGCGTTCCTGGTCACCGTTCCTGGCGGCCTCGCATTGGTGGAGCGCAACGCGCCGGGTGTGTCACTGGAACTGCAGGAGACGCAGGATGGCGGCTACTTCGGCACGCTGACGCTCGACGATGCTCCGGCCGAAGCCCTCGACGGCGATGCGACGGAAGCGTTTGAACACACCATCATGGCCAGTTCCGCGTACCTGTTCGGCCTTTTGGATCGCGCATTCGCTATCACGCTCGACTACATGAAAACGCGGGAGCAGTTCGGCCGCAAGATCGGCGCATTCCAGGCGCTGCAACACCGCGCTGCGGACATGCAGATACAGGTTTCGCTGACGCGCGCATCGGTTGGTTCTGCTGCCACTACGCTCGACGATGCACCCACGCTGGCGCAACGCCAATCGGCGGTATCGCGTGCCAAGGTGCGCGCTTCGGATGCGGCGATGGTGGTGACGCGCACCTGCATCCAGTTGCACGGCGGTGTCGGCTACACCGATGCCTATGACATCGGGTTGTACCTGCGCAAGGCGATGGTGCTATCACCACTTTATGGTAATGCATTTGTGCATCGCGCCCGTTTCCGCGTCGTGACACCTGAGCACGACGATGCCTGAACCAACCGTGCAGGCGGATGCGGATCTGTTGCGGCCGGCACAGCAGATGCCGATCCTGACGCAACGCCGTATCGAGGCCGCGTTCGCCAAGGGCATCTATGACGAGATGAAGTCGGAGCTCGGCGAGGAAGGAGCGCGGCGCATCCTGTCCAGCGCGGTGGTCAAGCTGGCGAAGCAGGCAGCGGCGGAAATGGCGAAGGAGGCTCCCGGCGGCCAGGCCAGTCTCGATGCATTCCGCGCCATCCAGCCACGCTGGACGGCCGAGGATGCGTTGCGCATCGATGTGGTGAAATCGACCAACAGCGAATTCCATTTCAATGTCACGCGGTGCCGCTATGCCGAGATGTATCGAGCCATGGGTCTGGCTGATCTCGGTGCCGTGCTGTCCTGCAATCGGGACGGCGCATTCTGCGAAGGCTACGACTCTCGGCTCAAGTTGCGGCGCACGCAGACCCTGATGGGTGGCGCGACACATTGCGACTTCCGCTACCAGTGGTCGGAAGAGCCCAGCCAGTGATCAACGATCCGTGCGCTTCGTTTTGCCTGAAGTGCCGGAAGGCAAGCGCGGTGGTTCGCCAGCTAGCGTCCGACGAATGTCACCCCGACACGATAAGCCGCGACAACTCATCTAGCGCGCTCAACATCGGATAATGACCGGTGTCCAGTTCGTGCCACTTGGCACCGAGCCGATCGGCTGCGCGCCGTTGGTGAGCCTCCCCAGGGTTCACTGCCTGACGGCACCAGATGACGCTTGCCGACCATTTCTGCTGCCAGAAACTGGGAAGTTTCACTTTGTCGCGCATTGCCGCGACGGGATGTGGCGTGTAGCGCTCCAGCGCCCATGATTTGACCGGCTCTTCCAGGCTGGCGAACATGCGGCCCGCCGCATCCTCGCGCGATGGACCGGTCGCAAGCTCGGTCGTCACCGCGGTCGGCCGCTTGACGATATCGGGAATGCTTTCGCCATCGAGCAACGCCAGTGCATCGGCGAACACCAGCCGGCTTATGCGCTCGCGCGCCAGTTCAGCCGCCTTGCACACCACCATGCCGCCACTGCTGGTTCCCACCAGCACAACGTCGTGCAGGTCCTCGAAGAACAGCAGTTCGGCTATCTCCGCGCCATGCGTCTCCGTGCTGATCCCCGGACGCAGCGCTTGCCGTCTCTCGGCACAGCCATCGAGCGACGGTGCGTACACCGCATGTCCCGCCGCTGTCAGTCGAGCCACGACGGGCTGCCAGACCCAGCCGCCCTGATACGCGCCATGAATCAATACGAATGCTGTCATTGTCTTGCTCCCGTCATGCCAGTGCCGGTTCGCGATGGCGTTCATGCACGAACACAACCGCGATACCGCTGATCAGTGCCGCCGCCATGACATAGAAACTCGGCGCCAATGGGTTGCCGGTGGCCCGCACTAGGTACGTCGAAATATACGGTGCGAATCCGCCGAAGATCGCCACCGCGAAGCCATAGCTGACCGACAGTGCGGTGTAGCGGACGTTGGTCGGGAACATCTCGGACAGGATCGTCGAGATAACCCCGGTGTAGAGCGTCAGCACTGCCTGCGCGGTCGCCTGCACTACCAGCAAGCCGAGGAACGTCGGATGCGTTTGCAGGAACAGGAACAATGGATACGCCATGACGAACGCAAGCACCGTGCAGGCGAGCATCATCGGCTTCCGTCCGATCCGGTCGGAATAGTGGCCAACGATCGGCGTCAGCACCAGGTAGATGATGCCGGCCAATGTGGTTGACCATAGCGCATAACTCAGATCGATCTTTAGTGTCTGCGACGCGAAACTCGGCAGGAACACCAGGAATACGTAGTTGATGACGCAGCCGATGATCGACAGTCCGAACGCCGCCAGGAACATCCAGCCATGCGTGGTGAATGCGTCGGCCAGCGGCATGCGCGTGATGGTCTGTGCCGCCACGGCGCGCTGGAATGCCGGTGTCTCCGCCACGCGTGTGCGCAGATAGTAGCCGACGGGCCCGAGCACGAAGCCGATCAGGAACGGGATGCGCCAGCCCCAGGCGAAGAAATGCTCCGGCGTCAGCAGCGTGGTCAGGACGGCCGCCGAGAACGTTGCGCACATCGCGCCGATCGCCGTCGCCGCCTGTTGCAGGCTGCCAATCAGGCCACGCCGTCCGCTGGGTGCATGTTCCACCAGAAAGGCAGCCGCACCGCCCCATTCGCCGCCGGTGGAGAAGCCTTGCAGCATTCGGCAGGCCACCAGCAGAACCGCGCCGGACAGTCCGATCGAGGCATAGCCGGGGATGAGTCCCGTGGCGCCCGTCGCGAAGGCCATCAATCCAATGGTCACCACCAGTGCTTTTCGGCGGCCGAAGCGATCGCCGTACCAGCCGATCACCATCGCGCCTACCGGTCGCATCAGGAAGCCAACGGCAAAGGTGGCAAAACTTGCAAGCAGGGACGCAATAGGATCGGTGGACGGGAAGAATGCGCGCCCGATCGCCACAGCGAAGAAGCCATAGATGACGAAGTCGAAGATCTCAAACACCTGGCCGATGGCGCAGGCGACCACGGCACGGCGAATTGCCACGGCGTCTTCCGTCACAGCGGTTGTCGACAACGACCGTGCAATCTGCATCACTTCCCCCGCGTGATAAGCCAAGAAACTATAGGGTGCGGCCTGCGGACTGCAAACCCTGACCGTTGGCACGCCTCGACCAGGGCAAGGCCGTAAGCTACGCTTGGCCGATGATCGACAAGTTCGTGCATTCGCTGGCCGAGGCCGTGGCCGGGATCGAGGACGGTTCCACCGTGCTGCTTGGTGGATTCGGCGATGTCGGGATCCCGACGCCGTTGCTCAACGGTCTGATCGAGCAGGGCGCGCGCGATCTGACAATCGTGGTTGTGGCCGGCGGCCGTGATGGCAGCGCGATCGAGCGACTGCTGTCGCTTGGCCGCGTGCACAAGATGATCTGCAGTTTCGTACGTCCCGCCAGTCTCGCCGGCCGGCTGTTGCAACGCGGCGAGCTCGAGGTGGAGATCGTCCCCCAGGGTACCATGGCCGAACGCATGCGCGCCGCGGGCGCCGGCATCACCGGCTTCTACACGCCGACCGGCGCCGACACCCTGCTCGCGGAAGGCCGCGAGACGCGTGAGATCGGCGGCAAGCTGTGCCTGCTGGAATATCCGTTGCCGGGCGATGTGGCACTGATCGAGGCATGGTGCGCCGATCGCTGGGGCAATCTGACCTACCGCGACAGCGCGCGGAACTTCAACCCGGTGATGGCCATGGCTGCGACGCTGACCATTGTGATGACGCGCAACGTCGCCGCGCTGGGCGAACTCACGCCGGAAGCGGTGGTCACACCGGGCATCTTCGTCGATCGCGTGCTGCACATGCCGGGTTGAGGGAAAAACCACTATGGACGACAGCGAATTTTTCCCGCTCGATCGCAACGGCATGGCCGAACGTTGCGCGCGCGACATTCCCGAAGGCTGGCTGGTCAACCTGGGCATTGGCATTCCAACGCTGGTTGCCGACTGCGTGCCCGCGGATCGCGAGGTGATCTTCCATGCCGAGAACGGCGTGATTGGCGTCGGTCCCGCTCCTGCGTCCGACCAGATCAATCCCTTCCTGATCAATGCCAGCACGACGCATGTTACCTTGCGCACCGGCGGTTCCTTCGTGCATCACGCCGACAGCTTTGCCATCGCGCGCGGCGGTCATCTGGATCTGTGCGTGCTCGGTGCATTCGAGGTGGCGGAGAACGGCGACATCGCCAATTGGGCGCGGTCAGCGGATGAACCGGTGAAACAGGTCGGCGGCGCGATGGACCTGGCGATTGGCGCGAAACGGCTGTGGGTGGTCATGGAGCACACCACGCGGGAAGGCGCATCGCGTCTGCGCCGGCACTGCTCGTATCCGCTGACCGCGAAGGCCGTGGTCAAGCGCGTTTACACCAACCTCGCGGTGCTCGATGTCACGCCACGCGGCTTCGTGGTGCGCGACATGATACCAGGGCTGACGTTGGAGGCATTGCAGGCGCGCACCGAAGCGCCGTTGCACGTGGAGAAACAGCGATGATCACAGCAATCGAAATCACAGCGCGCACGCCATTTGTCGGCGGTGCTGCATTCGGTGCGACCGGCGCCTATGAGCGCCTTGACGGGGTTGCCATCGGTGAACTCGACCCCGCGCATCCCGGCAATGCGCGTATTGTCAATATCGACAAGGCGCCGCGCAATGCTCGCGGCCGGGTCGAGTACCGCAGCGACATCTGCATTCTGCGCCCAACCGAACCACAAAACGGCAACGGCCGCATCCTGTATGAGGTGAACAATCGCGGCCGCACCCTGCTGTTCGCGAACCTGTGCGCCGGCAAGCCGGGCAATCAGCCCCAGACCGCGGCCGATCTCGGCAATGCGCTGCCGCTGCGCCATGGTTTCACCGTGGTGTGGTCTGGCTGGGATCCGGGCGCGCCACGCGCCAATGGCGGGTTGGCATTGGAAGCGCCGGTCGCGACCAACGATGGTGCGCCGATCGTACGCCGCATCCGCGAGGAATTCATATCCGGCACGCGCGGCGGCCCGCTGGAACGCTTTCGGCTGTCATACGAAACGGCGAGCCTCCAACAAGGCGAGGCGCGCCTGACGGTGCGACGGACGCAGAACGCGCCACGCAGCGAGGTCCCCGCGTGGGAATTCATCGACACGCGCACTGTGCGACTGCTGCCGGAAGGCACGCTGCCGGAACCAGGCTCGATCTACGAGTTGAATTACCTGGCGACAAAACCTCGAGTGCTGGGCATCGGATTCGCCGCGACGCGCGATCTGGTCAGCCATCTGCGCCAAAGCGCAGCGGGCCGTGATCTGCTTGGCCGACCCGTGACTCACGCACTGGCTTTCGGCATTTCGCAGGCCGGACGCTATCTGCGCGATCATATCGCCCAGGGCTTCAATTGCGACGAAAACGGCGACCGTGTGTTCGACGGCGTGTTCACCCATGTTGCCGGCATCGGTCGCGTGTTCTGCAACACGGAGTTCGGCCAGCCGGCGCGCACGCGCACCTGGCACGAGGACCATGACTTCCCCGAAGTGCAGTTCCCATTCTCCAGCGCTGTCCTGACCGACCCGATCGGCGGAACCTCCGGCGCATTGCTGCGCGGCGATGACAGTGATCCGAAGCTGATCGAGACCAATACATCGACCGAATACTGGCAGAAGGGCGCATCGCTGCTGCACACCGATCCGGACGGTACGCGAGACGTTGCGTTGCCGGCGAATGTGCGCGGCTATTACCTGCCGGGCACGCAGCACGGCGGCAAGGCCGGCATGCCGAAAGATCCTGGTCCATGCAGCAATCCGCGCAACTGGCACGATCCGATGCCGGCAATCCGCGCGCTCCTGGTGGCGCTCGATGAATGGGTGGTGAATGGGCGTGAACCGCCGGCATCCCGCCTGCCGCGCATCGCGGACGGCACGCTGGTTGGTACGGAGTCCGTGGCGTGGCCGAAGTTGTCTGCACTCGTCCCACCGCGTGCCATGAACGACGCATCGCCGCTTGGAGATTGGACCGATCCGCGACCGCCAACCCGATCCTGGCGCGCACTGGTGCCGCAGGTGGATGGCGATGGCAATGAAAGCGCCGGTGTGCGCTTACCCGACATCGCGGTGCCGCATGGCACATTCACCGGTTGGAATCTTTACAAGACGCCGCTGCCGGCGGGCGAACTGGCAGATCGCGACGGCACTTTCCTCACGTTTGCCGCCACGCGCGCAGAGCGCGAGCAGTCGGGCGACCAGCGCCCGTCGGTCGCCGAACGTTACCCGACGCATGAAGCCTACGTCGCGCGCGTGCAGCAGGTGGTGACAGCGTTGCAGCGCGACCGCCTGTTGCTGGAGGATGATGCCGCCGCGTATCTGGAGCGTGCCCGCGGGTAGCGCCGCACCAGTTTTGCCGCTTCGCTCAATAACCCGTCCGCGTAGCCCCCACCACGTAGTTCTTCCGCGGAAACTCCTCCGTGTAGCTCCGCAGACTCTTTCCCGTCCGCGCGCCCATGTCGCGATACGGGCGTTTGCGCAGCCGCTCCACATCGATGTCGATGCCGTGGCCCGCACTGGTGGGCAACTCGACGAAGCTGTCCTTCACGACCAGCGGCCGCACGGCAATCTCGTCGCACGCCGGCTTCAGGTTGATGAAGCATTCGGCAATCCAAAAATTTGGAATCATCGCGGCAAGCTGTACCGTCGCAGCCAACCCCACCAGGGTGGAATTGTAGTTATGCGGCGCCACCGCCACCGCATGCGGCTGCGCCATTGCGGCAATATCCAGCATCGCCGATATACCACCGCAATTGCAAATATCGGGATTGATGATGTCGGCGGCATGCGCGGCAAAGGCCTGCGCGAACGCCTCCTTCGAATAGATCGCCTCGCCGGTGACGATCGGCACGCCCGGTAGCGCGCGCCGAACCTCTGCCACAAGCTCGATATTATCGCACAGGCATGGTTCCTCGTACCACCCGATATCAAATTCGGCCAACCGCTTGCCGATGCGGATCGCATGCATCGGCGCCAGCCTCCGATGCACCTCGACCAGCAGCGTGAAGTCCGGCCCCAGCGACTCGCGCATCGCCTTCACATAGCGAACCACATGGTCTTCATCCTCGCGATGGATGAAGCTGCGCCACGGTCCCGGGAACGGATCCCATTTCAGCGCGGTAAAGCCCATCGCCTTCACCTTCAGCGCGCGTTCCAGATTCTGTTCGATCGTCTCGCTGCCGCTCGACCAGCCGTTGGCGTAGACTTTCACCCGTTCGCGCGAGGCGCCCCCCAGCAGGTTGTACAGTGGCAGATTGGCGTGTTTCGCCACGATGTCCCACATCGCGAGCTCGATCGCGCTCCACGCCGACAACAGATCCAGTGACGCGCGCCGCATCGCGAAGTCATCGAATACCACCTGCGCGGTGTGGCGTATGTTGAATGCGCTGCGGCCGATCATGTATTTCGCCAGGACCTGTAGCAGGTGCTCGATCACTGGCTCCTTGCCTGGCGTCACGTAGGCCTCGCCCCAGCCATGGATGCCGCTCTCGGTCTCGACGCGGCAGAACAGCAGGTTCTTTGCCAAGCCAGGGTCGAACAGGAACGTTTCGATGCGTGCGATCTTCATGGCAGCTTGGCCTCCCTATGCTGTCCGGCGCATGATTATGCTTGAGCTTACGCGCCGGCTGAAGCACCGGCAACGCACGGGAGGATGCCATGCAGTTCGAACAGATCACCTACGAAATCGTCAACAAGACCGCCATCGTCACGCTCAACCGCCCCGAAAAGCGCAACGCGCTGAGCAGCAAGCTGTTGCGCGAATTGGCCGATGCGTTGCTTGAAGCCGACGAACACAACGCGGTGCATTGCGTCGTGCTGCGTGGCGCCGGCCCTCATTTCTGCGCCGGCGCCGATCTCAGCGAGTACTCTGCCGGTCGCGGCGAGGCGTATCGTGGGCGGCAGGAGATCGATGACGATGTCTGGCGTCTGGAGCAAGGACAGCGCATGCGCATCACGCTGTTCGACATGCACAAGCCGGTCATCGCGCAGGTACATGGCACCTGCATCGGCATCGGCACCGACCTCGCCTGGCTATGCGACATGGTCATCGTCGCGGACGATGCGCGGATCGGCTTCCCACCCACCCGCGATCTCGGCACGCCGCCGGGTAGCATGTGGTTGTATCATTGTGGTCCGCAGTGGGCGAAGCGCCTGCTGTTGACCGGTGACAGCGTGACCGGCGCGGATGCTGCGCACATTGGCCTCGCGTTGAAAGCCGTCCCCGCCAATCAGCTTGAGGCAGAGGTGATGCGGCTGGCTGATCGCATGGGGCTGGTCGATCCACATCTGCTCTCGGCCAACAAGCGACTGGTCAACCTGGGCCTGGAACTGATGGGCGCACGCACGCTTCAGCGCATCGGGGCCGAGATTGATGCCCGCGGCCACTTGGCGCCAATGGCACGGGCGTTCCGCGACACGATGCGCGAGCACGGGGTGAAATACGCCTTTCAGCGACGCGACGCTGCCTTCGGCAATGGTCTGGCAGCAGTGCGAGGCCCCGATCGCGATTAGGTGAGAAACTTTGCAGTGAAATTGCAACTCAAAGTTACTAAGGTTGCGTCAGGCACGATTCGCCGCCGGGACGCCAATGCCGTCAAACGCCAACAACGTCATTCTGACCTTCCCGCCCCGCCCCGTCTCCGATTGGGAACGCACCCCACTCGCTGACTGGTTTGCCACGACCGAGATTAAGGGGCTTGGTATCGCTCGGGCCTATGTCAGCGAGCGCCGCGGCGACGATCCCATGATCGTCGGCCGCATCGTCATTGTGGCATGGCCAAGCAAAGAGCCGACGCATCTGATTTACTCGCCGGCAGGTTCAACCTTCTGGGTTGCCATGTCACCCAAATCACCGGACAGCCTGCGGCGGTTTCGCACACTGCGGACCGCACTCAATTCGATCCGTCCCGTGTTCGAAGAACGCGACGCCCCGCCTGCCGCTGAACGCGCCAGTGACCTTGTCTGTTAGCTGACCCAGTCAGCCCGGCCGCGCAACGCCAGGACTGGAGCAGTTCATCCGCGAAGTTCGGCGGCCAGACCGTCGTGGAAAGTGTTGCCTGCTGTGGTCGGGCGCACATGTCCGGCGCGAATCGCATAATCACCGAACCGTTCGCCGTCGTGCCGCCACGCGGCATAATCCCGCAGCATCGGTACCAGTGCGGCGACAATCGCATCGTCGCCGACATCCTTGCGATACAGCTTGTTCAGCCGCGTGCCATCGAACGCGCCGCCGAGATACAGATTGTAGAGTCCGGGCGCGCGGCCCACGAGTGCGATCTCCGCCAGGTACGGCCGCGCGCAGCCGTTCGGGCAGCCGGTCATGCGGATGGTGATGTCATCCTGCGCCAGACCAAGCTGCTCCAACTGTGCTTCGAGACGGTCCACCAGCGACGGCAGGTAGCGTTCGCTTTCGGCCAGTGCGAGCCCACAGGTCGGCAACGCGACGCAGGCCAGGGAATTTCGGCGCAGGCCACTCACCGGTGTGTCCAGTCCGTGCGATTGCAACAGAGCGGCGATCGTTGGCTGCTGTTGGTGCGGAATGTCGGCGAGGATCAGGTTCTGGTTCGGCGTGATGATGCAGCGACCGGCACCCAGTTCGGCGATCGCGTGCAGTCCGCTGATCAGGCGTCGCTCGGGCAGGTCACGCACGCGCCCGTTCTCGACGAACAAAGTGAAGTGCGATGTGCCATCGTCGTCATGCGTCCAGCCGAGCCGGTCGCCGTTGCCCGTGAATGCGAAATCACGTGCCGGCGACAGCCAATAACACAGTCGCCGCTCCAGTTCCTTGCGGAACGCCGGCAGGCCGATCCGCTCGATGGTGTATTTCAGCCGCGCATGTTTGCGGTCCGAGCGGTTGCCTAAGTCGCGCTGGATCGTGACGACCTTCTCGGCGACATCCACCGCCTGGTCCGGCCGGCAGAAGCCGATCACGTCCCCGGTGCGCGGAAACGTATCCGGCTCGCCGTGCGTCATGCCCATGCCGCCGCCGACCACCACATTGTAGCCGGCGATCCGCTCACCATCCTCGATCGCGATGAAACCCAGGTCATGCGCAAATACGTCGACATCGTTGTATGGCGGCAGCGCGACCGCGATCTTGAATTTTCGCGGCATATAGGTGCGGCCGTATATGGGTTCGTCTTCCTCCTCGCCGCCGGTCTGCCGTTCGCCATCGATCCAGATCTCGTGCCAGGCGCGACTTTTCGGCAGTAGGTGGCCGCCGATCGCCCGTGCCAGTGCCACCACCTGGGTGTGCCTGCCGCTTTCCCATGGATTGGCGGTAGCGATGACGTTCCGATTCACGTCGCCGCAGGCAGCGATGGTGTCGAGCATCGCATCGTTCAGTCCGCTGATCGCATGGCGCAGATTGCTCTTGATGATGCCGTGGAACTGGATGGTCTGACGGGTGGTGAGACGCAGCGTGCCGTTGCCACGCTCGCGCGCTATGGTTTCCGCCGCCAGCCACTGCGCCGGTGTCAGCACGCCACCCGGAACGCGCAACCGCGCCATGAAGATGAACGCCTTCTCCAGCTTTTTGCGCCCACGTTCGGCGCGGAGGTCCCTGTCATCCTGTAGGTAGATGCCATGGAATTTCGTCAATTGCTGGTCATCGTCCGACAAGGCGCCGGTTTCAACGCGCGTCAGACCATCGGCGATCGTGCCGCGCAGATAGCGGCTGTTGGCCTTGATTGCCTCGTTGGGTGACGGCGGTGGGTTCGCGTCCATCACCGTGCTCCTGTCATAGCGAAAAGCGCAGCGACGCTGCAACTCCTGGCCAATGGTGCGCGCGCAACCGAAGCGAGATTGTCTTGTCGCTCTGCAGCTAACAAGAAACCCGTCCGGTGCGAGGCCGATGCCAACCCCGTCATGCCGACGAAGGTCGGCATCCACGTCTGTCTTCTGACGGAGCGTGGCAAAGACGTGGATGCCGACCTTCGTCGGCATGACGGCCAGAGAATGGCGTACATCAGTTTCATCCAGGGCCAGTACGGAACTCGCAATGACAACAGGTCAGTATACATCGCGCAGATACCTCCCATCACGCCGCAGCGTGTCCAGCGACTGGTCACCCACGATGCGTTGCAGCGTTGCGTGCACGTCCTTGGCCATCGCATTCGCATCGCCGCACACGTAGATCACCGCGCCATCCTGCACCCACGCATGCAGATCGCGCCGAGAGTCCCACAATGCATGCTGCACATAGCGCTTCTCCGCCTGATCCCGCGAAAACGCGACATCCAGCCGCGACAGCACGCCACGCTTCAACAGATCCTGCCATTCCAACTGATACAGGAAATCGTGCGTGTAATTGCGGTGTCCGAACACCAGCCAATTGCGGCCGCGTGCGCCGACTGCATCGCGCTCCTGCATGAATGCGCGGAATGGCGCGACGCCGGTGCCCGGTCCGATCATGATGATCGGCCGTTGCGGATCCGACGGCAGCCGGAAATGCTGGTTCGGTTTGACGAACACCTTCATGCGGTCGCCGGTATTGCGCCGGTCCGCCAGATCGACCGATGCCACGCCGGACCGCTTCCGGCCATGGGTTTCGTAGCGCACCGTGGCGACCAGCAGATGCGCCTCGTCCGGCACCGCCTTCAGGCTCGACGCCACCGAGTAATAGCGTGCCGGCAATGGCCGCAGCAGCGACAGCAGTTGCTCGGCCGTCAGCCGGTGCGGCGCCGACTCCAGCAGGTCGATCACCTGCCGTCCCTCGACGAGCGAATCGTCAGCCGCCAGCGAAGCATCGCCAACCAACCGTGCGTAGTCCTCAAGCTGTTTGCGCGTCAGCGTGGTGATGTCGAACCGCTCAGACAGCGATGCATGCAGCGCCGCGTCTCCGGACAGCCCGGACGCCGCCAGCACCGCGTCCACCAGCGCTGGATCGTTGTCCGGCAAAAAGCCCAGCGAATTGCCAGGCTCGTACGCCATGCCGGAGCCGACGAGCGACAGTTCCACATGCCAGGTGTCCGAGGTTGACCGGCTGCTGCTGAGTTTGATGCGCTCGGTGATCTCCGCCTCGAACGGACGCGTCCGGCTATAGGCGCTGGTCTCCGCTGATGCGCGTGCGAAGTCGACATGGATCACCGCCGAGCCCGCATCCGACTCGCCAAGGTCCGCGCGCAGTTGCGTCAGCGTACCGCCGATCCAGGCGTCGGCCGGCGCCTCATAATCGAGATCGCACTCGATGCGCTCCGCCACCCGCGTCGCACCAAGTGCGGCCAGCCGTTCGTCGAATATGCGCCCGGTCTCGCAGAACTTCGCATAGGCGCGGTCGCCGAGCGCCAGCACGGCGTAGCGCACGCCGTCGAACCGTGGTGCATCGTCGGCCATCAGGGCCGCATGGAAATCGATCGCGCGTTGCGGCGGATCGCCTTCGCCCCATGTGCTGGCGATCACCAGCAGGTTCTGCGCCGCCGCCACCTGTGCGGGCGAAGCGTCGGCCATATCGAGCACGCGCGCGGCAAACCCCGACTTGCCCGCGGCCTTGCGCGCAACATCAGCCAGCGCCTCGGCATTGCCGGACTCGCTGGCGAACAGGATGGTGAGCGGCGCCCGCTTGGCGGGCGGTGCCACCGTGGCAGGCTGTGGCGCGTTCGCCGCCTGATATCCCGCCAGGAAGCCGCTCAGCCACGTTCGCTGCTCGGCGTTGGTCGCCGACATGATGCGGTTGAGCGCGGTAATCTGTTCGGCGGCGAAAGGCGCTGTCTCCGGAAGCATGGGCAGGCCGGGCATTGTCTTCTCCCTCAGGCGGTTGCGCGGTTCGGAAACGGCGTCAAGGCCATCGGCGCGGCGTCCTGCCACGCGGCGATCAACGCGCGAAGTGCGACGACCGGCCCCACCACGATCAGTGTTGCTGCGCCGCGCGGAATGCCGGTCACGACCGCCTCTGCCTGTGCCAGCGTCGTGATGCGCACGCTCTGGCGCGGCGTGGTCGCATCGGTAATGCAGGCGACCGGCGTCGTGTCGTCGAGCCCTGCGGCGCGCAGCCGATCCGCGATCGCGCCGATCCGCCGCGACGCCATGTACAGCACCAGTACGTCGGCGCCTCGCGCCAGCGTGTTCCAATCCATATCGGCCGGCAGCGCGCCGTTCGTGTCGTGGCCGGTGACGAATGCCACGCTGTGCGCCAGGCCGCGATGCGTCACCGGGATGCCGACCGCCGCCGTCCCACCGATGCCTGCGCTGACCCCGGGGATGATGCGAAACCGCACGCCTGCGGCTGCCAACGCCAATGCCTCCTCAGCGCCGCGACCGAACACCAGCGGGTCACCACCCTTCAACCGCACCACGCGGTAGCCGTCGCGCGCCAGCCGGATCAGACGTTGGTTGATGCGAAGCTGCGGCGTTCGAACACCGCCCGCACGCTTGCCGACAGGCTCCAGCCGAGACTGCGGCGCCAGTGCCAGAATGTCCTGCGCCACCAGCGCGTCATGCAGCACGATGTCGGCCTCGGACAGCGCGTGCGTGGCGTGCAGCGTCAGCAAACCAGGATCGCCCGGCCCCGCGCCGACCAACCAGACGGTTCCCGGTTCGAACACCGGTGCGCTCAGCCGCGACGCAGCGGTCGCCAGGGCGGGCGTCACGCCAGCCACCCATTCGCGTGCAGCAGTGCGTCGGTCAACGCAGCCACTTCGGGCGGTTCCCGTCCTGCCTCGCGCCAGGCCGAACGGCGATCGCGCAACACCGCCAGACGCTCGGACCATTCGGCGCCATACTCCGCGGCCAGCCTGGCACGAATGCGCGCGGCCAGTCCGGGGCTCGCCCCACCGGTGGATACCGTCAGCAGCAGGTCGCCCCGCCGGACTTCCGCGACGCTGTGGAAGTCGCATAGCGCAGGCTGGTCCTCGACATTGACCAACACGCGGCCCGCGCGAGCGAGCGCAGCCAGTTCACCGGCACGATCGGCGGGCAGGCCGGCTACCCACAGTGCGTGCAGGCCAGCCAGATCGGCCCGTTCGGGCAGACAGCGCCGCAACGCGTCCGAGGCGGAGCTTGCCATGTCCATCCCAGGCTGGTCGGTGAACAGCAACGCGCCATGCGCCCCGGCGGACCGCAACGCGAGGAACCGGCGCGTCGCGGCCGCGCCCCTGCCGGCGACCGCCACGCGGAGTGCGGATGGGTCGAGCGCGATGGCGATCATCGCCTCGGCTCGGCAAGATCCATTTGGAGAAAGGCGGTCTCTGAAGCCATCGAAGTCCCCGGCATTGCTGCCCACCGGAGCGTCCGGACAGGCAGTCTGGTCGGGGTAGAGAGAAGGAGTTTTCTCTCTTGGTCAATATAGGCCAACAGATAAGTATATTATTCTCTAGGCGACCGAAATTGTGCATGGTGTTGCGCTTGCCGCCAGCTCCCCGAGACGGACATAGCGACGGAAGTGCCAGCTATTTCGTAGGCTCCGGGATAATCGCGAAGTCGTCGGGAGGGGTAGTCGGCGGCGGCCCCCTCCGCCTGCGCGTCAGAAGCTCCAGAACATCGGGACGAGGAATTCCGCGACCACGAAGAACAGCAGCAACAGCGGTAGCCCGAGCTTCCAATAGTCACCGAAACGGTAGCCGCCCGGGCCCATCACCATCAGGTTGACCGGTGTTGCGACCGGCGTGAGGAACGCGGCCGCCGAAGCCACGGCGACGCTCATCAGAACGGGTCGTGGGGATACTCCGATCTCGTGTGCAGCCGCCACCGCGATCGGAATGATGATGAGCGCCGTCGCCGTGTTGCTGATGAGCTGACCGAGGATGGCAGTCAGGACGAACAGCCCAGCGAGCAGCGCATAGGGGCCCGCGTCGCCGACCAGATGTACCAGCGTCTCGGCCATCAGGTTCGCGGCACCGCTCTTGGACATGGCGGTGGACAGCGGGATCATCGCGCCGACCAGTATCACCGTGGTCCAATTGATGGAGCGGTAGGCCTGCTCAACCGTCACCACTCGTACGAGGACCATCGCGCAGGCAGCGACCAGTCCGGCGATCGCCGACGGCACCGCGCCGGTCGCCAGCAGGACCACCATGCCGAGGAGCACCGCAATCGCCGACTTCGCTCCCACTCCCATGGGAACCGCCTGTCGACGAACAACTTCCGGGGAGTCGACGACCAGCACATCGGGATCGTCGAGGTGCTCGTCCAGCGCCTCCCAGGTGCCCTGGAGCAACAGCGTGTCGCCGGCGGCCAGAACGGTCTCGTCCGGCCCCTGGTCCTCGTCCCTGCGCTGCACCGCGAGGATGACCAGATCGCCGCTCGGCGTGACCATCCCGGGAAACACCGATTGTCCGATCATGCCGGAGCGCGGCGGGATCACGACCTCTGCCAGACCGGAGCTGCGGTTGAACAGCGTCTCCGCAACGTTTTTGGGTGCGTCCTCCGTCCGGAACGCCAGCAGTTTGTCGGACGCCAGCCCGCCGACGGATTCCGCGTCGCCCCGCACGATGAGAATGTCGCCCTCAGCGAGCGTTGGGCGACGGAGCCGGCCACTGCCGTCGCCGGCCTGGATGGATACCAAGGTCAGCCCCGCGTAGTCCGTCAGGTCGACGGCACTTGGTGACGCACCGACATACGGCGACCGCGACCGCAAGCCGAGCTGGAACAGCCCATCATCCAGGCGGTACTGTTCGACAAGCGTCCGTGCATGCTTGCTGAGATCGAGCGGCAGCGTCCGCCCGCTGCGTTCCGGCAGCAGCCGCTGCCCGAACAGCACAACGATCAGGATCGTTCCGACCACCAGTGGGATGCCGGCAATGGCGAACGAGAAGAATCCAAAAGGCGGCAGGCCGGCTTCCGTCGCCGCCTCCGACACGAGCACGTTCACAGGCGTACCGGTGAGCGCCAGCAGCGATCCGGAATGTGCAGAGAACACCAGCGGCATCAACAGTTGTGAGGGAGCACGCCCGAGGCGGATCGCCATGACGACGACAACAGGCAGCAGCGCAGCGACCGCTCCATTGACGCTGATCAGTGCGGTGAGCACGGCTACCAGGGTCATCATGAGGACGATCAGTCGGACACGGCTCTGTCCTGCCTGGGCGATCAATCCCTGTCCCGCCCACGCCGTCACGCCGGTGGCGTCCAGTCCCGCACTGACAACGAACAATGACGCAATGAAGATAACCGCTGGGTCGCCAAGCCCGCCCAGCGATTCCGTGAGATTGAGTACCCCGGTGAAATACAGCGCGAGCGCAGTACCAAGGGCAACGAGTACCACCGGAATGCCGTTCCAGACGAACAGCACCACGATCCCGACGACGATCGCGAAGGTGATGGTGATATCACTCATTCTGCCTGCCCCGTATGCGTGATCGCACTGGTTCTCTGTCGCGCCAGATGGCTAACCGAGTGGTATCGAAACATGATGGGCCGCCGTCGCGCGTGCTCGTTATACGCCAAGGGGGATGCCGAGCAGATACCAAAGCACCAGGAACACAGTCCACACGACATACAGCACGGCCGCATAGGGCAGCATCATTGCAACGACAGTCCCCACGCCGGCTTCTTTCTGGTATTTCTGCGCGAATATGACGATCATGCCGAAGTAGGCCATCAACGGCGTGATGACGTTCCCAGGCGAGTCCCCCACCCGGTAGGCGGCCAGCACCATGTCCGGAGCGACGTTAAGCTTCAGGAACAGCGGCACGAAGATCGGCGCGAGAATGGCCCATTTCGCGATCGCGGCCGGGATGATCAGATTGACCACGGCGGTGATGATGATGAAGACGATCAGCAACGGGAGCGATCCAAGATTTGCGTTCTCGATGACGTCAGACAACCGAACGGCCGCGATTGTTGCAAGATTGCTGTAGTTGAAGTGGGCGAGGAACTGGCTGATCACAAGGAACAGGAACAGCAGGCCACCGAGGCCGCTGAAGGTCTTGGTGATGGCGGCGATGGCCTCCGTAAGCGTGTTGATCGTTCTGGCACCCCTGCCGTAGGCAAAGCCGGTGACAAGGAACACCAGCATGATCAGAACGATCAGGCTGTTCATCAGCGGGGAATCGCCGATCAACGCGCCAGTCTGCGGATTCCGCAGCGGCGCGCCTGAGGGCAGCGCCAGAAGCGCAATCACGATGATGACGCCGATCAGTCCGTAGAGCGCGAACCGCAATCCGCGCGCCTCTTCAGCGGATGTTCCCGCGCTCGCCTCGGTCGGGCGCTCGCCGTGGTATTCGCCAAGCCGCGGCTCGACCACCCGTTCGGTGATCACGGTGCAGACGATGCAGAGCAGGACAGCCGACACGATGGAAAAATATAGGTTCGCGGTGAGATAGAGGGAGTATCCCGGATTGAGCAGATGGATGGCGTCGTTGGTGATCTCGGTCAGCACGCCATCGATCGGCGTGATGATCAGGTTCACGCCGAACACCGCTGCAACGCCCGCGAATGCCGCCGCGAGTCCCGCAATCGGGTGCCTGCCCAGGCTCAGAAAGGCGGCGGCTCCCAATGGGATCAGCACCAGGTAGCCGGCATCGGACGCAACGCTCGAGAGCACGCCCATCGCGACGATGATGAAGGTGATCGCCTTGCGGGGTGCCACGATTACGATCTTGCGGATCAGCGCGTTGATCAGGCCAGCCTCCTCCGCCAGACCGACGCCCACCATGGCAACGAGAATCACGCCGACCGGGGTAAAGCCCAGAAAGTTCCTGATCACCGACGTGATCATGAAGCGCAGCCCCTCCACCGTCAGGAGGCTGTTGACAACTGCTGTCGAGGACACGGCCTGATGGGTTTGCGGATCGATCACCTGATAGGTGACGCTGGTGCCCAGCAGATGAAAGACATGCGACAGCACGATGACGATGGCAGACATCAGCAGGAAAATAACTGCGGGATGCGGCACCTTGTTGCCGACACTCTCGACGCCGTCGAGCAGCTTTTGCAGGAACGACTTCCCTGCCACCGTGGTCTGACTCATTGGCCGTCCCCTCCAACAATCCGCCAGGTTGACCTGTTATGCGGCTAGCTCTTCTTGAGAACGGGCCACACGGCCCACCCATCTCAGGTTCCCGGCGACACGTTCGCGCAGTTTCACCCGAAAGCAACAGGATATCCAGCGAGCTCTCCTTGATGAAGGCCGCACTGTCATTTCCGCGAACCGGCGTTGCGCGTTCCGGAGCAATGCCTGCCCTCGTTCAAAACCGAGCGACGGCAGCTGCGAGGATGCGGTTTGCGATCCCCAGGCCGGAGCCGACTGAGCCGGCGGCGGCCGATCCGCCAAACAGATCGCGCCGGGTGAAGACATATTCGGCACCGACATCAAGCCAACCGCTGCCGAACACCCCGTCGCGGACTTCCGCGAAGGGGCTCCAGATCAGGTTGACGAAGACCTGCTGCATGTCGCGGTTCAATCCCAGGGCCGACGCCGAGCCCGGCGTGAACTCCAGCGCGTAGGATGGGTAGTCTTCGCGCGAATAGGCGTACGAGATATTGCTGCGCAGCGTGGTCGTCCAGAAGCGGCGATAGGCCGCGATCACGCCGTAGGTCGGCAGGGGGTTCAGGCTGAAGCTGGTGAGCCCTGCCAGGCCCAGGTTCGACAGCGCATCCTGGCCAGAGGTGTTGCCCGCGAAGTAGCGGCCGATACCCTGTCCATAATACACCATGCCGATCAGCTGATCGGGACCAAGCGCCTCCCACAACCACCGCATCGGAAGACTCGCATGCAGTGCGAGGCCCCAGCCAATCGCGTTGCGGGTGAGTGCCGGCGGCGCGACAGCGGTGCCCGATGTGCGAACGCTTAATTCCCGCACCATGCTGCGCATGTCGAGCACCAGCCCGTCATGACGATAGGTCAGCCGACCGAGCAGGTCGGGCGCGGAATTGAATGCCGGCGTGGGGCTGCCGGTCACACTGGAATCGGTGGTGAATACCGCGGTCGCCGAGGTGAACTGCGTATCCGGCGATTCGAGCGAGATCTGGCCGGTCAGGCCAGGCGCCAACAATGCGATCGCGCGTACCTGTGCCTGACGGATGAAGGACTGATTGAGATTGGTCGCATCGATCAGCGTCTCGAACACACCCTCGTTCCACAGGCTGTTCGCCTGGCCAATCAGCACGCGGAACTGTTCCGTGCCGAGCTCGGCCCAGGCCTGCCGAAGCCGGAATACGGCGTTGCTGGAGGTCGGCGAGCCGCCGCCAAAATCGCCTTCGATGCGTATTTCCAGCGTTCCCCAACTGGTCAGCGTGCGAGAGTCCATGCCGAACCGGCTGAAGCGAGCCGTCATGCCGAAGTCGCCGCCCTGCATGTCGGCGGCGCTGTTGTTCAGCGGAATGGTCTGCGCCGTCGGCGCATCGGTCTGGTTGCGGCCGTTGAGATCGTTCCAGCCCGAGAGCTTCGCGAAGCCGTAAAGCCGCAACTGACTTTCCGTGCCGGGAATGCGGATGGCAAGGCCCGGCAGATCGGACCGCAATGCGTCCTCGTTCTCGAATTGGTTGCCCATCGGTTCTGGCGGCAACAACCCGGGAATGTTTGGGTCGTAGGGCGATGGCTCGGTCTTCGCCGCGATCGTTGCGGAGGCGGCGGGTTCGGCGGCGGCCACCGCCGGCGCCGGGTTGGCAGCGGCCGGTTGGGCGGGCTTTGCCGCTGCCACCGCGGCGGCACCAATGCGATGCGGCTGGGCAGCCGGTGCTTTGGTCGCCTGCTGACGGCTTTCAAGTTCGTCCACCCGGCGCTGCAATGCGTCTATCTTCCGCATCAGCTCCTCGATGGTGGGCTGCTGCGCCAGGGCGGGTCCCGCCAGTATTGCAGCGCCCAGGATACCGCCGACAAGACTGAAACTGCGCACGTCTTCCCCCGCAATCAGCCTGCCGCGCGCATCACCTCATCGAAGTCCAGACATCCGTCAGACGGGCGAGCCCGGTCGACGTCTTATGCCGGCTCGCGCGTCACGCTCTATCGGCATCATATTTTGGCCGATGCCGTAAACGACTGCTCGGAGTTGCGTAAAGAACTTTAAGTGGGTTTGCGCATGCTTGGCATGGTGCGGGTGTCCCAGAACCATGCCGAATGTCCCGAACCACATCGCCTGATACCCGGGACACCGACTATCATCCGCGCGCGCAACTGATCCTATTGCGCCTTCTGGCCACTACGGCAGCCAAGTGTCCAATCGGCGGCACTTGCGATGCCAGTCGGTGGCGTCATGCACTGCGCATTCGCGCCATTCCTCAGCCCCGCATCGAAGCCTTTCGTCCAATCGGTGTCAGGCGTTACATATTCCGCAGTGCTGCCTCGGACCTGTTCGGACCAGCCCGCGGCATACATGCATTGCCGATAGATCTGCGTGCGTGCTCTGGCGTTGGCGTCATATGGGACGCTGAGCGAAGGCGTGAAGCGACCACGCGACGTGATGCAGCCGGCGCTCAATCCACGGCTGGAACAGGTCGTGAAGGATGGCGTGGCCACACCACTGCCGATGTTAGCCACAGCAGGCGCCGTCGGCGCCTGCAAATACGCTTCCGACAGGCATCGCTCCATCGTCGGTTCGAAATCTGCGACCGTCGCTCCGGTCTTCACCCAGACAGTCTGCGTGCATCCTGCCAGCAACAGCAATGCTGGCGCGACAAGCCAGAACAATCCGATGAAACGAGAAGCTTCAGTCTTCATTGGACACCTTCGGCATCGATCCGATCCGGATTCCACGCAGGCCCATCATGTGCCATCCAGCAACTGGTCTATATCGAGCGAAGATCGATGCCCGAGATCTTTGCCGTGGCTCGCCAGGAACGCCTCCCCGGCGCGTCGGCCCTCGTCGCGTAGCATCGTGAGGAACGCCCATTCGGCGTTGAGTTTGGAGGAGTAACCGAGGTCCGCCATGATCGGGTTCCGGACCAGGTGAATGCGCATACCAGCCCACTGTGCGCCCTCGCCATGGCCTGGGTCGGCAAGTTGGCGGAGCAGCGCAATCATCTTGAGCTCCTTCAGCAGGACAGCGTTGAACGACACCTCGTTGAGACGGTTCAGGATATCGCGCGCCGTGCGCGGTGTGCCGGGTCGTTCAATGGGATTGAGCGGAATCAGGATCGTGTCGTGTGACGTGCATTCCCGTACCAGCGGGGTGATGGTGGGGTTACCGGCGTAGCCGCCGTCCCAGTACGCCTCGCCATCGATCTCGACGGCCTGGAACAGCGACGGCAGGCACGCGGAAGCCAGCAACACTTCCGAAGTAATTTCCTGGTTGCGGAAAACCCTGCCGCGTCCGGTGCGAACGCTGGTTGCCGTCACAAATACCTTGATCGGTCCGCCCGCCAGCGCCGCAAAGTCGACGCTGTCATTGAGCAGTGCGGCCAGCGGATTGCCGCCAAACGGAGTCAAATCGTAGGGCGAAACGAGTTGGGCCATCAGATCCATGGCGATGAACATCGGCGAACTGTCGAGCGTCCAGCGGTCGAGCAGGATATCGATCGGTCCGCGCTGGAAAGGACTGAACACCGCAGCACGGGATACGCTGCGCCAGAACGCCTCCAGCGCCGAGCGAGCGCGCTCGGCACCGCCAACCGCATAGGCCGATGCCAGAACGGCGGCATTCATTGCACCTGCCGAGGTACCTGAAATGCCATCGATCCGCAGCCACGTTTCTTCCAGCAGGCGGTCCAGCACACCCCAGGTGAAGGCGCCGTGCGCACCGCCGCCTTGCAACGCAAGGTCCACGTCAAGCGGCCGACGATTGACGGGCTGCGACACGGCTGAATTACCGTTGGCTGTCATAATGCCCTGCTGTCGCGCGCCGCCTGAGCGTTACGCACCGATTGCGAGACGCTGCCGATCCGCGCAGCCTGGACGACGCGTCGGCGTTCGGCGCCTCGCTTCAAGCGCAACCCGGTGCCAGCGGTTCGGCCAGCGTGCGGATGATGGGTAACTGCGGCCTGCTTGCGGCCGAGCGCGGCCTGCAGTCTCGCCTGTACCAAAGCTCGGTGCTCCGCTGCCCGAAGCGTCGCCAGCCTGGCGTTCACACGCTTCAGCGCATTGGCGTAGATCTGCTTCTTCGCCAGGTGGCCACGATCGCTTGCCGTGTCCGCTGCACCGCTTCGTGCTTCCGCCTTGCCACGAGCGACGCGCCGGCGGTCCCGGGCAATGTCGCGCGCACGGGCTCGACGCTCGCGCAGCCATCGCGCCAACTCGACGAGTTCCTCGCGCGACAGGTCCTCGACCACCGGATAATGGCTTCTGATGATTGGCTCGAACTCATCCTGCGCGACCAGACGGCGCTCGGATGCAAAGGCTATGCTCATGGGCCATGTTCCTTTTCGGCGTTGCCCACTTCGGAGGCCCGATCAGACACGACCGGAGAACCGATCTTGTCATGGTTGCACCGTTTGGTGCGATCGGCAGCTTGCCAGGATAGCAAACGCTGCGCAATTTCGATCGGGTGTGTCAACGCGTTGCATATGGAACTCAGGCACGTTCATCGCGAATGACGCGCCACCGGAGTGAACGCGCTCGGTCCAGCGCGCCTGAATCGTAGTGACTTTCGGCGACCCGGCCCTGTGCGCCCTATCCCAGGACTGCCCCAGGTGTGCCAATTGCACGCATGCATGGCAAGACGCGGCATCAGTGAACTTCCCACTGGGCCGACAATGAAGCAAAACGCCGGCTCGTGAGTTCCACGTTCCGTGCTCGATGACGCATGATGTGAGGTCTGCCGAAATGGACTAACCGATGGCCATCGCGCGTCATCCATGCTTCGCTGGTCGACAACGGTCACATACCGCGTCGGCCACCGCCGTTGCAATTGTTCGGAGACGATCGCCATGACACAACGTGCGTCCGGCTATGTCGCCATCGCAGGAGTGTTGCTTCTTGCGGCCTGCGCCCAGACCCCGATGGGACCGACCGTTCAGGTCCTGCCCGGTCCAGGCAAATCACTGGCCAGCTTCCAGAGCGATCAGGCCACCTGCCAGCAATTTGCGCAGCAGGCCGTGACCGATCAGGCACAGGGTGCCAATTTGCGTGGCCTCGGCACCGCGGCCGTCACGACAGTGCTGGGCGCGGGATTGGGCGCAGCGATCGGTGGCGGCCAAGGTGCGGCAATCGGCGCGGCGGCCGGCGCACTTGGCGGCGCGGGGTTGGGTGCAGTCAGAACTTCGAACGCCCAGAACTCAATCCAGGCGCAGTACGACAATGCCTTCGTCCAGTGCATGTTCAGTCTCGGCAACTCAGTACCAAGCGCCGGGCCGATGATGGTTCAACCGCAGGCACCCGGGCAGCCTGCCACACGATGACCTGCTAGGGTTCATGACTCCTTCCGAATCGGCCCGTTCGTCAGCGTGTCGGAGGTGGTATGCAGAGTACTTCGAATTCGGATAACCAACTGCGAACTCGCCTGCAACGTCGGCGTTTCCACCGGTTTCGTCGCTTGGGACGTATTTTTGGCGATGATGTAACGCACTGGCACTGGCGCCAGCCATTGGCATGTGCTCGGATGCTTAGATTGCCACTCGGTCCTTTAGCTGACGCAGTCAGATCCAGTCGACAGCGCCATCGCAATGGCATCGTGGGCACGGGTAGGACACAATGACGCCGCAGGTCTTCTCGACGCAATCTTTCGCCCCGCGGGATCGACACGAGGCCTGGTGCGAATGGTTCCGGCCGGTACTCGACGTGACGGCCGTAGATCCATCGTGCAGCGAATTCCTGGCCGAAAACAGCGTCTGGAAACTGGGCTGCCTGGTAATGAGCCGCGTGTCGGCACCGCCTGTGCGCGTGGTGCGGACCAAAGCCCAGGTGAGACGGGACCCGGTAGATCATTGGGTACTGACCTATGCCCAACGGGGTGTGATGTTGGTGAAGGCCGACAACGCATCGTATGAGGTGCCGCCCGGCGTACCGTACTTGTGGTCTCTCGGCGAAGAGTTGGAAAGTGAGCGGACGCGCGTGGACCGGGTGCAGTTTTTTCTGCCGCGCGACGGGTTCCGCGACATTGCGCCTCTGCTCGATGCGGCGCGTGGGTCGGTTCTGGATATGCCGCTCGGCCATCTGCTCGGCGACTATATGCTTGCATTGGAACAAAGGTTGCCGGCAATAACGCCGGCCGAGCTTCCGGCGCTGACGAACGCAGTACAAGCCATGATCGCAGCCGCGGTTGCTCCGTCTCCGGAACGCGTTGCCGTTGCGAAAAATCAGATCGAGTTCGGGCGAATGGAGCGGGTGCGCAAGGTCGTGCAACGACACCTGCGCTCTCCCGTCCTCGGCCCGGCGACTCTGTGCCGGCTGGTCGGTGTGTCCCGCTCCAATCTGTACCGCCTATTGGAATCCGCTGGCGGAGTGGCCCACTATATACAGACGCAGCGGTTGCTTGAGGCACATTCCATGCTGAGCAATCCCATGTTCACGGTCAAGATTTCGGCGATGGCCGACGATCTCTGCTTTCCGGATGCGTCGAGCTTCAGTCGCGCATTCAAGAAGGAGTTCGGAAACAGTCCGACTGACACGCGGTCCGCCGCACTGGCGGGCTTTGCTATCCCTGCGAAGCCACGTGACCGAACGGTACATGACATCGCCGGTTTCGGTGACTTGCTGCGGGAGTTCTAGGCACAACCTGCATTGAGCGGGCAATCGCACGCCGTGCGTGCCCACCACACTGGTGCCGGCTCGCTGCCAGTGGCGCCGACCTCGCAATTGCGACACGGTGCAAAGTAACGGGATTCCTGGCCAATTACCGGTGCTGCGGCAGTTGATATATTGCGCAACGAAATCGCAAATGTCGGCGATCGCTACGATGCATTCTGAACACCACCTTACTGAGTTTCGATGCTGGTTCCGCTGGTTGGCAGTGGCGCTGCCCTGACCAAGCACGACAAGCGCCAAAAAGGCCACAACGATGTCTGATCTGTTGGCAATGGCGTTTTCAACCGAGGCGAAGGCGGAGGCGGTTCGCCGAACGCTCTTGGATATGCACGAGGATTATCTGATCGAACCCGGTGACGCGGCGATAGTGACAAGTTGCGCGGCGGGCCTGGTCAAGCTGAACCAATTGTTCCAGCCGGCGAGTGCCGACGAAGTAACCGAAATGTTGTGGGGCCCATTGATCGAACTATTATTGAAAACGCCTCTTACCGACAACCTCGCGGAGTTCGGTATCAACGACGACTTCATGAAGGAGGCAGCCAACACGTTGCGGTCGGGCAATCCCGTGCTGCTTTTGTTGGTTCGCAACATGACCACTGGGAAGCTCGTGTCCGCGCTGCGCGGCGCCGGCGGAAAATTCCTTCGCAGCTCATTTGACGAGTTGAGGAAAGAGGGTATGCGGGCGGCACTTGAGAGGCTGCGAACAGGGCGCGTGGCAACCGGTGCACAGATCAAGGCCTGATGAGTTCGATGGCGCCGCCGGCGGTGTGCGGCTGAGCGGCCCAACAATAATGTGCGCTCTCGGCGGTTCGTGTCATTGATCAGTACGGCGACGGTCCGCGTTCACCGCTTCACGCCATGTCGGTGCGTGACCTGCCGCCGGACGCTCAGCCCGTGCGCCGCGATCTTGCCCGTCAGGTGCAAGCCCGTCCGGAGACATCCCAAGGCCCGATCGATCCCCTGCGTGCCATCGTAGCCTTCCGGTGTTCGAAGCACCGGTCACAGTCGGTTTGGCATCCAGATCCGAGATCAGCCCGAGCAGAGTGGGATTGGTCTGAACCATCTTCTCGCCTTCCGCAACCAGAGCATCAACATCTGCGTCCGGAATTGTCATGCTGGTCGGGATCGCCTGGAGCCGCTGACGGTCTGCGGCATTCGGTGTTCCCGCGAGCGAAATTTGTATCAGGGCACCCTTCACATCGCCGCAATCGTGACCTGCCAGGATTGCTCCTTCCTGGCAGCGGACGCGGCGTAACGTTTCCACGAGGTTCCTTACCTGTTGGTCCGCCAGGATGAGCGTCTCGAAGCTGTAGGCATGAAGCTGGGTGCCCGAAATCGCCGAAAAGATCGGCCACAGGCCGGAGACAATGCGCCTCTGGCCAAGGGTCGAGTCAATCGTCGCTTGCGCGTCAACACTGATCACAACAACCCGACGAGTGATCGTAGCCAGGCGACGGATTATATCTGCATTGTCATCCACCAGAAGCAGCGCATTCGATAGCGAACGGAGCGCCAGATTGTCGGAAACCCCGCCATCGACCAAATGCACATACCGCGTGCGATCCGGATCCATCAGACGCTCGGCATCGCGCGCAAGAGCCGAAGCTCGCGACAGTTGGCCAGCTTCTTCCGCCGATGGCGGCGTCGGGGCGCTCGGCGGGGGATAGTTCACACAAGCGTTGCGATGACTGACCAGGGTTATTGGCGAGAACAGAATGGGCACGCCGGCTGAAGCGGCCACCGCGCGCGCGACCGGAAAGCTATCCAGATCGGAACAGAGAAGATCGAAACTCGATTGATTGAATGGGAACGGAACACCGGTGGTGATGTCCGTCGCATTGACCGAGATCATTGGCAGTCCTCGTTTCCTCAGGTCGCCATAGGTCGCGCCGTGAAACAGCAGGCGGTCATACACGGCTGCCATTGCGTCATTGGTACCGAAGAACGGGTTGATCAACCACTCCCAGTTCCATGGCAGAAGGTAGATCCCAAAAATAAATGCGTTGATATCGCGCTTCAGGAAGTCATTTTCGAAGGTGCTGAACGTTTTGTCACCATACAGACCATAATCCATCGCCACAAAGCTGCCGCCAGATACCCCGGCGATGTAAACCGCTTCGTCCAACAGTGAATGCGCATGCCCGTCTTCGACAACGGTCATCCCTCGAAGTCCACGCAACGCACCATAGGCAAAAGCGGCGGACCGCTTACCGCCGCCCGAAAAGGCCAGCGCCAGCAGTATCGGGCCCCTGGGCCTGTCCAGCAGCCCAGTCAGCGTATAGCCGGGTGTGTAAATCGGGGCCCCGGCGGTGTCTTTCGGGAGCGGCTGATTCATCACCACTTGGGAAGTCTGGCAGGCGGCGAGGGCGAGTAGGCTCAATGCCAGAGCCATACGCACGATCGTCATGATGTTGCGTCCTTGCACCATACTGAAACCTTACACAGCTTTTCGGATTGGCGCATCCCGATCACTGCGCTCCCGCGGTCCCCCAGTGCAAGTCAGGTTGATCCACGCACTCAGGGTAAGCACATGGGATGTTTTGTAACGCCCCTCCAGCGAGCTCAGGCAGATAACCCGGCCTGAATATTATGCGACAACATGGTCGACGACTGCTGTGTCGGCCCAACCCGATTGGGTTGCCTATCACGCATGCCCGGTGCATTACGCCGCACAAACCCACCAAGGCGAAGGGAAGGGATGTATTGGATGCGTCGTACAGCGTTGCGATGGATGCTGCGCATGGCGGTACTGTTGGGCGTCATCTGCGCTACGCTGCTGATTGGGCGCGCCGTTCAGAGCCAGCGTGGTCCGCCACTGGAACCATGGCATATATTTGTTCCCGCCGATCTGCATGCGGCCCAAATCGACCGGCTTGACTGGAGCGGCTATCTCGCGGCTGAAGCGCGGCTGTTCGACTCCGTGCGCTCGGAGGTTACCGATCGGCTGGAAGAAAATGACCGGCGTCCGGACGATCGCTACTTCGCGGACAGTCCGATCTACCCGGGCCGGTTCGCGCAGGATTGGAATCGCTCCTACGTGCTGGAGCCTGAAGGTTCCCCCATCGGAGCCGTGGTGCTTTTGCATGGACTTACCGACTCGCCCTACAGCTTGCGCCACGTGGCACGGACCTATCGTGACCGCGGCTACGTGGCGATCGGGTTGCGCATCCCTGCACACGGTACCGTGCCGGCCGCGCTCACGGACACCGTATGGGAGGACTGGCTGGCGGCCACGAAGCTCGCGGTTCGCGAGGCACGGCGCAGAGTCGGCCCGACGGCGCCGCTGCAACTAGTGGGATATTCGACCGGAGGAGCGCTCGCAGTGAAATATGCGCTCGACGCAATCGAGGATCCAAGTTTGACACGCCCGGACCGGCTTGTGCTGATCTCCCCCATGATCGGCATCAATTCCTTCGCCCGCTTCGCGGGTCTGGCAGCGTTGCCGGCTTTGCTCCCGTCCTTCGCGAAGGCCGCGTGGCTCAGTGTGGTACCGGAATTCAATCCGTTCAAATACAACTCCTTCCCGGTGAACGCGGCTCGTCAGGCATACCGCCTCACGGTGGCGTTGCAGGACCAAATGCAACGCCTCGCCAAGGACGGCAGGCTGAATGACCTGGCACCAATTCTGACGTTCCAATCAGCGATGGATTTCACCGTCAGTGCTCGCGCGGTCGTGACCGCACTCTATGCGCAGTTGCCTGCAAACGGCAGCGAACTCGTGCTGTTCGACCTTAACAGGAACACCAAGTTCGGCCCCTTGCTGCGCACGGTGTTCGCAGCGGCAACCGATAGAATGCTTCCCGCGCCGCCGCGCAATTGGCGACTAACGGTCATCGCCAATACCCCCACCAATGCCGAGGTGAAGGAACTCATCACCCCCGCAGGACAGGTGGTGGAGCGGGAGAAGAACCTAGGCCTCGTCTATCCCCGCGACGTTTACTCATTGTCGCATGTCGCGCTGCCGTTTCCAGCCAACGATCCCATCTATGGCTCCCAGCCCGATTCCGCGAAGGATTATGGCGTCAATTTCGGTTCGCTGGCGCCTCGTGGTGAGGTCGGCGTATTGGTCATCAGTCTGGACTTGTTGGCGCGCATCACGTGGAACCCGTTCTTCCCCTACATGATCGCGCGCATTGAGGAGGGGATCGTTCCGACAGGTGGTCGGTAAATCCGGTAAGCCCGAGGCCGGTCGGTAGAGACCGTGCCATGCGGTGTGGCGGGCGGCGGCCGCCAAAAGTGCTGCGCCGCGTCCTGGCGCTTTGGATTGGGACCCGGAGCACTGCCTGGGGATTTGCAGCTAAGGACGTTTGTCGGATATTGCGGCAGAACCCCTGATGACAATGCATCTTGCAATGCGTGTCTGGCCTTGGCGACCCGGTATTCGGTAAACTCGACTGATGAGGGTTCGCATAAGGCCGCTGGGTATCCAGCCACGCGCTGTTTAGTCTAACGCCGCACCGCACTTGGCAGCCGACGACCCCGCGCTCGCATACCGGTGCTGTGCAGCGAGGCTATCTGCGTTGTAACGATCAAAAAGGAAACCGATGATGGAGAGACGAGCGCTTCTGACCGGTGCCGCGGTCGCGTCCGCCGCACTGTTGTCTGTCGGTGCGAACGCATCCGAGGCGTTGCCACCAGATGTCGGCGCTGCTCTCGCCGATTCCGCCGCTCCATCCCTCACAATTTTGACCGCACGTACGTCGAACACGTCGTTGTGCCGTTCTTCCTGGCGAGCATTTATGTGGGTGAGCGGCCATTGCTTCCCATGATCGATGTTCCCCTGACCAAGGAGAATGCCCTGCCGTACGATTTGTGGGGCCTCATCTACAAGGGCTGGGCGCCGACGCCTGAAGAAGGCGTTACCGTCTTCCTTCAGGGGTTGGAGAAACGCGGCGACGACAACCTGCGGAAAAGGATCTACTTCTCGGCTGTCACGCCGGACCTGTATGGGCCCAAATACCAGACGAAAGTGGTCACCTTCCTTGACGAGCTACTCGATAGCAAGCACGCGGGAAAGCCGTTTATGCGGCATTATCTCGACTACTATTTCGACATCTACTGGGATCTCCATCTCGGCGTGAAAGGCGACGCCATCCCCGCCGGGGTGAGGCAGATTGGCGAAAGTTTCAACACAGTGCTCGCCTATCGAAACCCGATGCAGCAGATCGTGTACGAGCACTACATGAAGGTGCGCGCGCTGATCGACCCGCTCAAAGAGTGGATTGCGGCCAGGATCGCGGATATCGAGAGCGGGCGTACGGCCAATCCCGAGCAGACCATTGCCTGGTACTGGCTCAAGAACGCCGGGAACGGCGAAAATTTCAGTCGCAAGGACATCGTCTTCGAAGTATTCCACAATTTCGTCGCACTGAGCCAGTGGGGTAACACAATCTTCGGTATCATGTCGCGCCTGAGCAAGTCCGGTGGTGATGCGGACGTACGTGCATCTTTCACAAAGACTATGAGCGGTGACTACGATCATGCGAATGGCAAACCCTTCACGCCACTTGAGATGCTGGTGATGGAATTCTTCCGAACGATATCACCAAATGGCGGCAGTCTATCGGCGATGAATGACGCAAGGCAGTCGGCCTATGGTGAATCGCCACATGAAATGCTGGATGCGCGCTTCGTGCGACACAGCTACATCAGCACGCCGCACACCGCCACCAGCTTCGACCCCGTGCACTGGCAAAACCCTCATCAATTCGACCCAGCCCGGTATCAAACGGCGCCGACAAGCGATCAGATCGACGAAGCCAAGTGCCAACAGATTGGCTTGGCCAGGTGTCCATTTGACATCACGACCTTCAATGTCGCCGATGGTCGTAAGGCGGCCCTCACCAATAGCGGGTTTGGCACCGTCTTCGGCGTTGTCGACGGCAAACCGCTGCCTGTTTGCGACTACGCCGGATTCGCTCCGTTCGGCTTCGGCTACCGGCGCTGCCCCGGCGAGCAATTGACGATCCAGGTCTTTGAGGACTTCCTGCGAAAGGTCTGGATAGACGAAATCGAATTCGTGAAACTTAACCTGCCCAGTCCGGGCCGAGTTCCGATCGGGCCAACTACCGTCATCGACGATGATATCGCATTCACCCGGTCCGCCTGACTGAGGCACAATTACCGCCGACCGAGGTCCGATCAAACGGTTTGTGTTCTCTTGACGTGCTTGCGCAATGGCCCGAAAGTAAATAAATCTTCCGGAAGACTTTCGACTGATGAGGTTTCCGGAGATGATGGTCTTGGGCATGTATCCAGAAGAAGGGATGTGCGATGATATCAGATGCGCAAAGGTCAATCGTCGCTTTGGTATTTGCAGCCACAATGGTGGCATCTGGCAGCGCCATGGCGGCCAATCCAACCCCACTGGAGCAGACGGAGCTCCAAATGCTGACGCCTGCGTTGCAGGCTGAGGTCAAGTCCCGCATGGCGACCGGTGGTCAAACGGTAACCGAGATACTTGACACCATGTTGTTGAACAGCGTGTCCAAAATCTTCGCGAGTGGACGCATCGTTGCGGCCGATTTCAACAACGGCGTCGTGGTCACCCAGGGCACGAATGGCCAGATGAGAGTCTTCCACTTCGATCCTGCAACACTGATCACGAAGCCGTAGCGCATCGTCCTCGTTTTGGAGCTCTGCCGGTGGTCGTGTTGCCCTGACCGGCTACCGGTCCGGGGTCCGATTTCGGTGCTATGCGCTCGCTTCGCTGGAGTTCTGACACTCTCGCACGGTGATCCGCTCAGGTTCCAGCAACCTGAGTCTGCCGTCCGTACCAACGGCGAGCGTGTGCACATAGAAATGGGTTTCCGGGCTATTTGCCGCTGCCATGACCGGCGAAGGCGCGGAGATGATCGGCAACCCCCCGCACTCTCCGATCCAATCAACATGTCGATGTCCGTGCATGATCACTGCTCGGTTGGCGAGGTGCTGCAAACGCCTGATGAACCAACTCCCGTTGATAAGAGCGGTCCCGATGCGCTCGGATAGCGCCTTGGCCGGTTGCGGGTACTCGACGACATGGTGATGCAACGCCACGATCCAACAGGCATTCGGGTACTGTCTCAGGGCCACTCTGCAAGCTCGCACCTGCTCGGCCGACACAAGCCCCAGCGCGTTGGTGAAGGAAAAATGCGTCTCGGCGTTGGAGTTCAGTACCGATGATCCCCAGCCCGTCGTCCGAGTCCGGCTCGAGGACCATGGGAAAGATTGCCGCCCACAGTCCAGCCAGCGATCTCGACAAACGCGCCGACCCGGTGTCGGCAAAGGCAACCATGGCGGCGGCATATGGTTTCAATGCATCCGCCAGAGTAATGCCGATCCTGTTGTATTTGGCCTCTATTAGCTTCAATCGCGTGCCTTGCAGTAATTCAAGCGCGGAGATTGTCCGGACCTGGCGCAGCCGTTTCGCCGGGCTCGTCGGCAGGTCCATGCGTGCCGGGCTCGCTCGGTCTACCACATTGACGTCATGGTTCCCCGGCAGCGCGACCACAAGTTCGGCCAGCCGGGGATACAGGGCCAGCACGGCGAAGAATTCCGCCCACTCCGCGGACCGGCCAGCATCGGTCAGATCTCCGGTAATCAGAATTATATCGAGCGGATTCGCTGCATGGATCGCGTCCAGCAGCAGGAACGCTTGCCGCATCCGTTCGTTGCCGCGGGGTCCAGACCGTCCGCTCTCTATGCGAAATCCATAGCGCTCACCGACAGTGTGAATGTCCGACAAGTGCACGACTCGCCATTTTCGTCCTCCACTTGTCGGCGTGGCGAAGCCAGGGAGGTCCTTTGGCTGGGCCATCGTCGCATCGGCGATTCCCCAGATCAGCCCTGCTGCCGCGAAGTAGCCGGAGATCAGCACGATACTGTTGGCCATGACGACCAGCACTAATCGATGCGACAGGTCGATCTCCGCCAGGTTGCCGACCCAGCGCGATGCAGGCCACACCAGCAAGACGAGGCCAAATCCCAGCGCGCAGATCGCCACGCCGGACACGGCCGCGGTGCCGGCTCGAACAGTGGCGCGTCGTTTCGCCGTCACGTGCAGCGCCAACATATGTTCGGCAAGATGTTGCAGCCCCTCGCGAAACACAACGTAGACGGGCTGAACGGCCAAGGCATTCAACGACCAGAAGCTGTTCTCCGCGAGCCGCAGGAGTGGTCGGCCAAGGAACCAGCCCAGCGCCACCAGCAATGGCAGCAGCAGTACCGGCCAGAATTCGCTAAAGATGTTCGATGCCTTTGACAGAACCGAGGCAATCCAAATCGAGATCAGGAGTGGCGCTGCCCCGAGCAGCAGCCCCGGAATTCCGATCAGCAGAACCCATACGACCACAAGCTTCGGAAGGCTGATCTCCGCGAGCAGCGTCCCTGCCAGCGACAACATCGATCGTCGCTTGGTGCTGGCGGCGTCGTCCTCGATGTCGCCGTCGCGCGGATCGAGAATTGGCGTCATCGGCCGCCTCCTTCGGTCTTTCGCGGTACCGCGACCTGTCAGCGTTGCCCGACGGCCGACGCTCCGAACAACTCCGGCACCCAGCGACTCGATGCGTGCTGTTCACAGAGGGTGAGTGCCGCGATGGCAACAGGTACGCCAATGAATGCGCCGGCAATGCCCCACAGAAAGGTCCAGAAAAAGACAGCGAACAACACCAGGAAAGGCGACATCGCGAGCACGCCGCCCGCTATTCGCGGTTCCAGGTAGCTGCCGACGAGGAACTGTATGAGGTTCAGACACGCGAAGACAATGATTGCGTTCTGCCAGGCGTCGAATTGCGCAACGGCGAACAGTGTCGGCAAGACTGTCGCGACAAACGGGCCGATGAAGGGAATATAGTTGAACGCAAATGCAATCATGCCCCATTCCTGCGCGAGCGGCAGGCCGCAAAGCGAAATGAATCCCCACACCAGGACGCCCGTGACCACACTCATCAGGGAGCGAACGAGCAGATATCTGCGAAACTTCGCAGCGGTCCTGGCGCCTCCGATCAACAGCACCCTTCCCGCCTCCTGGTTCTTCATGCTGCGCAGCTTGAGGACTGCGGCGTCAACCTCCATGAGGCCCAGAATCACGTAGATCAGCACAACGATGGCGAAGCTTAGCGTGCCGTTCACCACGTTGGTGACGTGCTGGAACGCGGATAGCAGCCAGCCCACATTGAAGTGCTCGGCCCAAATGCTGGCAACCACTATCCCATGCCCTTCGAGCCAGCCGGTTATCTGATCGTAAAGCAACTGGAAGCGGCTGGTGTCGGTGACGAGATAGCGACCAACACGGCTGAGCCCCCAGGTGATCAACCAGGTGAAGGCGCCGATGACGACGATTGTCGCGAGCATGCTGATCGCAAGCGCCAGCAATTTCGGCAGCCGGGCCTGCAGTGCGGCCTGCAAGGGCCACACGATCGCGATAATGAATAGCGCGAAGGTCAGCGGCGCAAAGACGGCCTCCGCGACGCCAAGGGCGGCGGTTATGAGGATAGCCGTTCCGACGCCGACCATGGCGCGAAGGCTGCTGTCGCCCAGCCGACGTGTTCGTGAGATGGAGTTGCTCATTAACTGGCAGCCCTCGGCGAGTGACACGGACGGCTCGCAGTGCCGGAACTGAAGCGCTAGGCAGTGAATCATGGATAGCGGACCATGTCGAGGTTCCGAGGCGCTTGCTTGAAGTCGCCAGCAGACCGCTTCGCAACGTCCACTTGGTACGTGGCCGTCGGGATCTTGTGTCGGCGGTCGCGGCGAACTTGCACGGCATGTAGCTTTCGATCCAACAGGTCAGGCACCTGCCTGCTCGGATGCTTGTGCGTAGCATGGTCGGCCGCGATCAGGTGCAGTTCGAGCGTGCGTGGCGTGTCGCGATCGATCTGTTTAAAAAAAGGAGCTATTCGACATGCGTGCAGTTAGTCTCGCTGTTGGCGATCGGGCCCGGCATGCAGAACGCAACTTCGATGCAACCAACCGAATCATTAGCCGCGCCAATGGACGGCCCTGCATCCGTTTCACCGCCCCCACCGTATAGGCTAGTGTCCAACCGAAGCATCACCTGATCATGTCCGCAGCCATCCAAGCCGACGCCAGCGACGACAACGCCGTGCTGCTGCATCGCTGCGGCGGCGGCGATCGTACGGCCTTTCGCCAGCTATATGATCGCTGGGGCCACCGGCTCTACGGCATCGCGCTGCGGATCACGCGGCAGCCCTCGCTTGCCGCCGATGCGTTGCACGACGGCTTCCTGCAGATCTGGCAGCAGGCGCACCGCTTCGACCCGGACCGCGGCAGTCCCGAGGCGTGGATGATCGGCATGGTGCGTTATCGAGCACTCGACATCGTCCGCCGCCAGGCGCGCGAAGTTTCCGGCTACGAGCCCGCTGACCGCGAGGATGAAAGCCCCGATGCGCTCGCCCGGCTGGTCAGCTCGACCGAGGGTGCGGCACTGGACCGCTGCCTGAAGGAACTTGAAGCGGACCGCCGCCGTCTGGTGATGATGGCCTTCGTCGACGGCTTGTCGCACAGCGAGTTGGCGGAGCGGCTGCACGTGCCACTGGGCACGATCAAGTCGTGGATCAGGCGCAGCCTGCTGACCCTGCGTGGCTGCCTCGCGTCATGAGCGACCAGCCGGACCGCGATCTGCTCGCCGCCGAATACGTGCTCGGCTCACTGGAAGGCGAGGAACGCGCCGATGCCGAGAGGCTGTTGGCGACCGACCCGGCATTCGCTCGTTCGGTTGCAGCCTGGCAGCAACGGCTGACGCCGCTGGCGGCGCAGGTCGCCCCAGTGGTGCCGCCTGCCGACCTGTGGGGCCGCATCGAGGCAGCCATCGACCCAACCGGTGCCAGCGTGCTGCCGTTCCACCGGCGCGTTCGCTTCTGGCAGGCCAGCACCACCGTGGCGTTGGCCTTCGCCGCCTCGCTCGCCGCGTTCATCGTGCTGCACCGGCCCGAACTGCCGCGCGTCGCGGTGCTATCGCCACTGTCGGGCGGCGCGCCGGTGCTGATGGCGACCGCGGAACGCAACGGCACGCTGATCGTGCGACCAACCGCGGGGATCACCGTGCCGTCCGATAAGGACCTCGAGCTGTGGGCACTGCCGCAAGGTGAAACGCGCCCCCGTTCTCTCGGCGTGCTGCCGGCGTCGGGCAGGCAACTCACCGCGTCCCTCGCCGCCAATACACAGTTGCTGGTCAGCCTGGAACCGAAGGGCGGTTCACCGACAGGGCAGCCGACCGGGCCGGTTCTCTACGGTGGTTGGCTCACCACCGTCGAGCCGTCGCGCGGCTGACCACAGAGCTTGATGCGGAGGACCCATCGGCGACGTGTTCCCTGCATTGTCGTTTCGCATGGATCACTGTGAGATGCGGCGGCTGGCAACGGTCCGATGTGACATGGCCATCGGTCATGCAATCCTGCAGCGATTCATCGCGGGGCGTTGCCCAATGCGCACTGACGCCTGGTTCGCCTCATATGGCCTCCTCGGACTGACGCAGAACGGTTTGATCCCGATCCTGCTGCCGTTGGTTGCCCCGAGCGGCAGCGCTGCCGGACTGACCTACGCGGCGTTCTCGTTTTTCGGTTTGTGTGCACCGGTACTCGGCACCTGGGCCGATCGCACCGGGCGGCATCGCGACCTGTTGATCTGGGGCAGCATCGGCGCGGGCGTGCTGCTTCTGCTGTTCGATCCGGCCAGCAGTGCATTGCGTATCGTCATTGCGGGCGGCGCCGGGTTGGGTGCCATGGCCGCAACCACGGCCGGCAACGTGCTGGCCATTCAGGGTCGGCCGGAATCCGAGTGGGACGACCGCGTAGCGCGGCTGCAGCGCTTCATCAGTGCCGGGCAGGTCATTGGCCTGCTCGCCGCCGGCCTGCTGGCGCGACGCCATCCAGGCGGCGGCTTCGTGCTCGCCGGTATTGCAATGCTGGCTGCGGGTGTCCTCGCGCTGGCATCCGCGCCGGGCCATTTGCCGCGCGACTCGCACGACAAGCCAGACGCCAGGCCGATGGTCGGCGGCGATGCCGGCGTTTCATCGGCGCACGGCCACGGGCATCGCGTCGGCTGGCAGGAACTGGGCGCCTATCTGAGAGTGATCAACCCAAGGCTGCGACGGTTCCTCATCGTCTGGCTGATCGCCTATCCGGCGATGAACGGCTTCGCTACGATCTTTCCGGTAGCGATGACGCATGAATTCGGTATGGATCCGATCCTGCCTTCGAGCGCCTACGCGGTCGGTGTGGGGATCAGCCTGCTGCTCTACACGCCGGTGGCATGGCCATGCACCGCATCGGTGGCGGTCGGATGCTGTTGACCGGGCTCGGCGCAAGGCTGGTGCTGCTGGCGGTTCTGACGCCGTTGGGCCTGTGGCACGATGGGTGGACAGGGTGGCTGATCCTGCTCGGGTTCGCGCTGATCCAGTTCGTCTGGCCGCTGCTCAGCGTTGCCGCCAATTCGCTGTCGGTGCGGCTCGCCCCGGCCGCGCGTGGTGAGAGCGTCGGGCTGTTCAATGCCGCGACATCGCTCGCCGCCTCGGGTGGTTCGGCGCTGGCCGGCGTGATCTTCGGCGTCACCGGATTTTGGTGCATTGGCGGGATCCGCAAGCCTCGCGGTGGCTGTGGCGCTGGCCCTGAGCGTGCTGTGGCTGCCGAACACGACGGAACACGCCTGACCGTGCCGATGGGCGGGACGCGGGCGGCCCCGGGGAAAGGCCGCCCGCACGGAGCCGGTCACGCCTTCGGCAGCAGCACGTGATCGACCACCTGGATCACGCCGTTCGACTGGCGCACGTCGGAGATCGTGATGTCGGCCAGATCGCCGCTCTCATCCTTTACCGTGATGTTGGACGAGCCATTCATCATCAGCCAAAGTTTGCCGCCGCTGACCGTGTTCAGTGTCGCGGTACCATTACCCGCCAGGATCATCGAGCGAAGCTTGTTGGTGTCGTAGTCCCCGGCGACCACGTGGTACGTCAGGATCTTCGTCAGCATCGCCTTGTTCTCCGGTTTCACCAGCGAATCGACGGTCCCTGGCGGCAAAGCGGCGAACGCTTCGTTGGTCGGTGCGAACACGGTGAATGGGCCGGGGCCGTTCAGCGTATCGACCAGGCCGGCGGCCTTCACGGCGGCGACCAGTGTGGTGTGGTCGGCGGAATTGACCGCATTGCCGACGATGGTCTTGGACGGGAACATGGCCTGGCCGCCGACGCGGACGGTCGGTTCGGACATGGTCTGCGCGAATACCGGCGTAGCGGAAGCCAGCAGGATCGCGGCGAGCAGGGCGGTACGCTTCATTGTGATCTCTCCTCTCCAGCGCGGCCATCAGCAGCCGCAGTCCTCCAATCGTTGCGGGCCGCCCCATCGGATGCAGCCGGGGCAAAATTTTTTTGGCGGGATGTTAAGCCGCATCGTGGATGCTGCTGTCCAAATGCGGCGACTGACCTGTCTGGACGGGCTTCGCGGTGCGCTGGCGTGCTACGTCATGCTCAGTCACACCCTGCCGTTCGCGCCGTTGCCCTACTGGCTGCTATGGCTGTTTGCGCACGGCGGCGCCGGGGTGGACGTGTTCTTCATCCTGAGCGGCCTGGTGATCGTGCAGTCGCTGGCGAGCTTCGCCTATCGCCCGCGGCCGTTCCTGATCGCGCGGGTGGCGCGTATCTACCCGGTGTTCCTGGTGGTCTTCGTTGTCGCCTTGGCGGTGCAGCCGCTGGGCACCGGATTCGAGCGGATGGCGTGGATCGGACCAGACAGCCCGGCGCGCTTCATCTGGTCGGGCGGCTGGCCGCGTGACTGGTGGCTGTTCATCGCCGCACATCTGACGATGACCCACGGGTTGTTCCCGGATGGCGTGTTGCCGGACGTATGGGTCGGCTTCCTCGGCGCGGCATGGAGCCTGTCAACCGAATGGCAATTCTACCTGCTGGCGTTGCTGATCGGGTCGCGCCTGGGGCTGCGGTCGCTGGCCTGGCTGTTCCTGGCGCTTTCCGCCGCGGCGGTGGCATGGCATGCGGTGGCATCGGATGCATGGCAGTTCAGCCGCGCCTTCCTGCCGAACAAGGCGCAGTATTTTGCACTGGGCATCGCCAGCGCGGCGGTGGTGCGGCAAGGCACCAAAGGTCTGGGCGCATATCTTGGGGTGCTGGCTGCCGCGCTGGTGTTATCTGCCGCCCAAGGTGGCATCGACAAGCTGCTGCCACCAATCGTGTGGACGGCGTGCCTGGCGGCACAACTTCTGCCCGCGAGAGCTGTTCCCCTCCCCTTATGGGAAGGGGTAGGGCCAGCGGGGGTGCAGCCCTCGATGACGCGTCGCGGGGTCCGCTCCCCCAACTCCCTTCTGCCGGGGGAGGGGGAGAAGTTTGCGCCATTGCGTCTCTTGGCCGCACTGCTTCGATCCCGCCCATTGGTCTGGCTGGGTGCGGTCTCGTACTGCATCTACCTGGTGAACGAACCGGTGCAGAAGCTGTTGGGCGTAGCGCTTGCCGCACTGACGGAGGGGCATGCGACCCTGTTCACCCTGCTCTGGATCCCTGGATCGATCCTGCTGCCGATCGTGGCGGCATGGTGGCTGCACGTATGGATCGAGGCACCTGCATTGCGCCGAGGCCGTGCCGTGGCGCGACGCGGCATTGCCGCGGTGCCGGTCAGCGCCGGGTGAAGCGCCAATACAGCGGCATGCGGCCTTCGTGCAGCGCCTTGGCCTCGTAGCGCGTGCCTGGCCAGCCTGCTGGGCGCTCGTTGGCGGGCGGCGGCGCATCGAACAGCGACTGCGCCCCCATCACCTCGCCGACCCACGCCTGATACGCCGGATCGTCGCTCGCCACCCGCCACTCACCACCCGGCCGCATCACGCGCGCCAGCAGCGGCAGCGACGCCGGATGGATAAACCGCCGCTTGGCGTGGCGTGATTTCGGCCAGGGATCGGGGAACAGCAGGAACAGTCGATCGACACAGCCGTCCGGCAGCAGCCGCAGCAGTGTCCGCGCATCGTCGGTCCACAGCCGCAGGTTCGCCGGCAGCCGTGCCGTCGCCTCATCCCGCTCCGGCACAAGGCGCGACAGCAGCGAGCAGATGCCGTTGTCGAACACTTCGCAGGCGATCAGCCCCGCCTCGGGATGCGCGGCGATCTGCGCCAGGGCGTGTTCGCCGCCGCCGAACCCGACCTCCAGCCAGAGTTCGGCGGGCCTCGGCGAAAAGCCGGACAGGGGCTCGGCCGCATGCTCCGGAGCAAACGCCAGGCGCGGCAGGGTGACATCCAGGAGCCGAACCTGCCGTGGCCGCAGCTTATGGCCGCGGGCCCGGCCGTACAGCCGATCCGGCGGCGGCTTCAGCGCCCGAAGGCTGCCTTCAGTCCCGGCACCAGGTCGGTCTTCTCCCACGTGAAGGTGCCCTTCTCCTCGTCCGGCTCACGGCCGAAATGGCCATACGCCGAACTGGGCACGTAGATCGGCCGGTTCAAATGCAGATGCTCGCGAATGCCGCGCGGCGTCAGGTTCATCAGTTCGCGCAGCGTCTTCTCCAGTCGTGCCTCGTCCACGTCCTTCCCGGTGCCCTGCAGGTCGACATACACCGACAAGGGACGGGAAATGCCGATCGCGTAGCTGATCTGGATGGTGCAGCGATCCGCCAGTCCGGCCGCCACCACGTTCTTCGCCAGATAGCGGCAGGCATAGGCGGCGGACCGGTCAACCTTGGTCGGGTCCTTGCCGCTGAACGCCCCGCCACCGTGGGGCGCCGCGCCGCCATAGGTATCGACGATGATCTTCCGCCCGGTCAGCCCGCAATCGCCGTCCGGGCCGCCCGTGACAAACTTCCCGGTCGGGTTCACATGGAACTCGGCTTCCGGACACATCCAGCCGTCCGGCAGCGTGCTCTTCACGATCGGCCAGAGCATCTGCTTGATCTCGGTCTGCTCGAGATCCTCGACGTGCTGGGTGGAGACCACCACGCTGGTCGCCCCCACCGGTTTGCCATCGACATAGCGCAGCGTCACCTGGCTCTTCGCGTCCGGCAGCAGGCCTTCGACCGACTTGTCGTTGATCAGGCGACGGTCGCGGATGCGGTGCAGGATCGCGTGGGCGTAATGGATCGGCGCCGGCATCAGTGCGGCGGTTTCGCGGCAGGCGTAGCCGAACATCATGCCCTGATCGCCAGCGCCCTCGTCCTTGTTGCCGGCGGAATCGACACCCTGCGCGATGTCGGCGGATTGTGCGTGCAGGTGGCAATAAATCTCCGCATTCTGCCAGCTGAAGCCGGCCTGGTCGTAGCCGATGTCATGGATCGCCATGCGGGCCAGATGTGCCAGCAGGTCGGGTGTCACGGTGGCAGGGCCACGCGTCTCGCCGGCGAACACCACGCGATTGGTGGTGACCAGTGTTTCGCAGGCGACGCGGGAATAGGGATCGGCGGCGAGATAAGCGTCCAGCACCGTGTCGCTGAGCCGATCGGCAACCTTGTCGGGATGCCCTTCGGAGACCGACTCGGAGGTGAAAAGGAATTCGCCCATATTTCGCATGGATGGTTTCTCTCGCGTCGCGGAGGGTTGAGCACCCGAATTTGGCCGCTGCCCGGACCGGATGGCGGGCGGCCGGTGTGTGACCGAAAGGCTTCGGGGGGTCAACCCATATCCAACGATCCGGCTCGTGTTTCCGACTTTGCTGTTGGCGCGGCCGGCTCACCCGCAGCGGGCGGCCAGGCGCGTCACCGGCACACGGGGGCAGTGCGCGCCAACCCATTGGGCGCGTGTCCAGCGGGCAATTCCACAATTTGGTTGCAGTCGCATGGCGCTCAGATTTCGGCCGCAACGATGTAGTTGATCGCGAGGCTTCGGCCGGTCTTCCAGCGCCCGGTGAGCGGGTCGGCGATGAGACCGCTGACGTCGGCCACGCGCAGCCCAGTACCGACGCAGCATGCCGCCAAGCTCGGCCGGCGTGATGAACTTGCGCCAGTCATGCGTGCCGACCGGCAGCCAGCGCAGCAGGTATTCCGCGCCGACCTTGGCGGCCAGAAACGACTGCGGCGTGCGGTTGAGGGTCGAGAGGAACAGCCGCCCGCCCGGCGCCAGCAGGCTTGCCAAGGTTGCCAGGAATGCGCCCGGATCGGGCACGTGCTCGATCACCTCCAGCGCGGTGATCACCGGAAAGCGCAAGCCCTCGGCCAGCAGATCCTCGGCGACACCAGTGCGGTAGGCCAGCGGCAACCCCTGGCCGGCGGCGTGGGCCCGCGCCGCCGCGATCGCCTCGCCGGCGGCATCCAGGCCCAGCACCTCGAAGCCGTGCCGGGCCAGTGCCTCCGCCGCCAGCCCGGCGCCGCAACCGACGTCCAGCAGCCGTATCGCGCCGGCAGGGGTGGCGTATCCGTCCCACAATCCACGCGATCCGGGCCGGATTCATCCGGTGCAGCGGCCGCATCGGCCCGTCGGGATCCCACCAGCGCGCCGCCAGCGCGTCGAACCGCGCAATCTCGGTCGGGCGAAACTGTCATGCCTGGCATGGTTGCCCCTGCTGTCCCGCGCCAGTATGACCACCTGCTACCAACCACCTGCAAGCGACCACTGACAACTGGCACCGATGTCACGCATCGTGATGAAATTCGGCGGCACCTCTGTCGCCGACCTCGACCGCATCCGCAACGTCGCCGACCCGCGTGAAGCGCGAGGTCGACGCGGGGAACCAGGTCGCCGTCGTGGTCTCCGCCATGGCCGGCGTCACCAACCAGCTTGTCGCCTGGTGCCAGGGACTGTCGCCGCTGCACGACGCGCGCGAATACGACACCGTGGTGGCGACCGGCGAGCAGGTCACCACCGGCCTGCTGGCGATCGCGTTGCAGGAGATCGGCGTCGAGGCGCGCTCCTGGCAGGGCTGGCAGATCCCGATCCACACCGACAACGCGCACGGCAAGGCGCGCATCGCGGACATCGAGGGCGCCGAACTGATCCGCCGCATGCAGGCGGGCCAGGTCGCGGTGGTATCCGGCTTCCAGGGCATCGGCCCCGACAACCGCATCACCACGCTGGGCCGCGGCGGCTCGGATACCTCCGCGGTGGCGCTGGCGGCCGCGCTGAAGGCCGATCGCTGCGACATCTACACCGATGTCGATGGCGTCTACACCACCGACCCGCGCATCGTGCCGCAGGCGCGCAAGCTGGCGCGCATCGCCTACGAGGAAATGCTGGAACTGGCCTCGGTGGGCGCCAAGGTGCTGCAGACCCGCAGCGTCGAACTGGCGATGAACGAACGGGTGCGCGTGCGGGTGCTGTCCAGCTTTCAGGACGCGCTGGCGAACGACACCGAAGGCACGCTGGTGGTGGATGAGGACGAGATCGTGGAAAAACAGAATGTGTCCGGCATCGCCTATTCGCGCGACGACGCGAAGATCACGTGCGCCGGGTGCCCGATCGGCCGGGCATCGCCGCCGCCATCTTCGGCGCGCTGTCGGAGCAGAACGTCAACGTCGACATGATCGTGCAGAACATCTCGGCCGACGGCACCACCGACATGACCTTCACCGTCGGCAAGGCCGACCTGCCGCGCGCGCAGGCGACGCTGGCCGAAGCACCGCGCGCAGATCGGCTTTGCCGAGGTGCTGGCCGATCCCGAACGTCGCCAAGATCAGCGTGGTCGGCGTCGGCATGCGCAGCCACTCCGGCGTCGCCAACACGATGTTCCGCGCGCTGGCCGACAAGGCGATCAACATCCAGGTCATCTCCACCAGCGAGATCAAGGTCAGCGTGCTGATCGCCGCCGAATACACGGAACTGGCGGTGCGCGCGCTGCATACCGCCTACGGCCTCGATGCCGCCTGATATCGCCACGCCCGATGTCGCGCTGACCGCCGCTCGCGCGGAACTGGACCGGCTGTGGGCGCGCGGCACCGCGTTCCTCGGCTGCCGCGTCGCCATCATGGGCGGCGCGATGAGCTGGGTGAGCGAGCGGCACCTGGTCGCGGCGATCTCCAACGCCGGCGGCTTCGGCGTGATCGCCTGCGGCTCGATGGAGCCGGACCTGCTGGCCGCCGAGATCGCCGGCACCCAGGCGCTCACCGACGCAGCCGTTCGGCGTCAACCTGATCACCATGCATCCGCAGCTCGACGACCTGATCCGCGTATGCCTGGAAGCGCAGTGTCGGCCACATCGTGCTGGCCGGCGGCATCCCGCCGGGCGGCGCGGTGCGCGCGGTGAAGGACGGCGGGCGCGAAGCTGATCGCGTTCACCCCGGCGCTGGTGCTGGCGAAGCGGCTGATCCGCTCCGGCGCCGACGCGCTGGTGATCGAAGGCTCCGAGGCCGGCGGCCATATCGGCCCGGTGTCGCTGATGGTGCTGGCGCAGGAAATCCTGCCGCATATCCACGAGGTGCCGGTGTTCGTCGCCGGCGGGCTGGGCCGCGGCGAGGCGATCCTCGCGCTGTCTGGAAATGGGCGCGTCCGGCGCGCAGCTCGGCACCCGGTTCGCCGCGGCCACGGAGTCGATCGCGCACCCGAACTTCAAGCAGGCGTTCATCCGCGCCAATGCACGCGATGCGCTGCCGTCGGTGCAGCTCGACGAGCGCTTCCCGGTGATCCCGGTGCGCGGGCTGGTCAACGAGGGCGTCAAGCGCTTCCTGCGCTTCCAGGCGGAGACGCGCGACCGGTTCCAGGCCGGCGAACTGACCAAGGAAGCAGCGCAGCTTGCCATCGAGCATTTCTGGGCCGGCGCGCTGCGCCGCGCGGTGATCGACGGCGATGTCGAGAACGGCTCGGTGATGGCCGGCCAGTCGGTCGGCATGGTGACGCGCGAGCAGCCGATCGCGGAGATCATCGCCGAGTTGGTCGACCAGGCGGTCGCAGCGCTTGTCGCGCGGGACCGGGTTGCGGCGGACGGGGCATGCTGATGCGTGGCCCTCTCGCCAACCCTCCCCTGCTTCGCGAGAGAGGAGGTGTGGGTGCCGAACTCACTCTCCCGCGAGGCACGGGCGGGTTGGGGAGGGGGCCTGCCAGCGGCCTGAACTGAGTGGACATGGCCAACCCGCGCCGGCTGCTGGCCAGGCTGCGCGAGCTGATGGCGCACGGCTCCGCGCCGCTGCCCGAACTGGTCCGGCTGGTGGCGGCCGAACTGGTCAGCGAGGTCTGCTCGGTCTACGCCGCGCGCCCTGGCGAGATCCTGGAACTGGCCGCCACCGAGGGGCTCAACCCCGAGGCGGTCGGCCGCACCAGGCTGCGGGTCGGCGAGGGCATTGTCGGCCTGTGTGCCGCCACAGCGCAGGTGATGAACCTGCCGGACGCGCAGAACCACCCCGCCTTCGCCTATCGCCCGGAAACCGGCGAGGAACCGTTCGCCTCGATGCTCGCAGTGCCGGTGCGGCGCGCCGGCCGGACGCTGGGCGTGGTGGTGGTGCAGAACCGCAATCCCGCGGCGCTACGCCGACGAGGAGGTGGACGAGCTGGAAACCGTGGCGATGCTGCTGGCCGAGGTGCTGGCGGCGAGCGGCGCGTCCGATGGCGTCGCAGGAGGGCGTCGGCGCGACGGTGCCGCGGGTGTTCGCCGGCACCACCCTGGTCGCCGGCATCGCCATCGGCCCGGTGGTGCTGCATGGCAGCCGCGCGGCGCCTGCAGCGACTGCTGGCCGACGATCCGGAAGCCGAGCTGGCGCGGCTGCACGATGCGGCGCGACGGATGCAGCAGGGCCTCGATGAGCTGATCGCCGGTGTGCCGGACGGCCTGGCGACCGGCGCGGAGGGCTCCGCGTCGCGCGAGGTGCTGGACGCCTACCGCCTGGTCGCCGCCGATGCCGGCTGGCTGAAACGCGTCGCCGAGGTGATCCGCGGCGGGTTGTCGGCCGAGGCGGCGGTGCAGCGCGTCGCCGGCGAACTGCACGACCGCATGCGCCGCATCACCGATCCCTATCTGCGCGAGCGGCTGGCCGATCTGGAGGACCTCGCGGGGCGGCTGCTTGGCGGCGCTCGCCGGCGACACCCCGCGGCCGGCGATTCCCCCGGGCGCGATCCTGCTGGCCCGCCGGCTCGGACCCGCCGAATTGCTCGACTGGCACGCCGCGGCATCGGCGGCGTGGCGATCGAGGAGGCCAGCCCGGCCGGCCACGCCGCGATCCTGGCGCGCGCCCTCGGCATCCCGTCGGTCGGCGGCACCCGCGGCATGCTGGACGCGGCGGAGCCGGGCGACGAAGCGGTGGTGGATGCCGACGAGGGCCAGCTTGTGCTGCGGCCCGAGGTCGAGGTGCGGGCGACCTATGTCCGCGCCCTCGAGGCGCAGGAGCGCGCAGCGAGGCCGGCTGGGCGCCGCTGCGCGAGCCGGCCGGCGATCACCGCCGACGGCGCCCAGGTGCAGCCTGATGCTGAACGTCGGCCTCAACATGGAGCTGGCACAGCTCGACACCACCGGGGCCGAGGGCATCGGCCTGTACCGCACCGAGATCGCCATGCTGGCGCGCGGCGTCGATCGCCGATGTGGCGGAGCAGGCGGCGAGCTATTCGCGCGTGCTGGATGCCGCCGCCGGGCGGCCGGTGCTGTTCCGCACGCTCGATCTGGGCGCCGACAAGCTGCTGCCGGGCGATGCTCCCGAGGAGGAGAACCCGGCGATGGGCTGGCGCTCGCTGCGCATCGGGCTGGACCGCCCCGCGCTGCTGCGGCGCCAGTTGCGCGCCCTGCTGCTGGCCGCGGGCGGGCGTCCGCTGTCGGTGATGTTTCCCATGGTCGCGACGGTGGCGGAGTTCCGCGCCGCGCGGGCGCTGCTGCTGGCGGAGGCGCGGCGGTGCGTCCCGCTCCGGAACGGCTCGCGATCGGCACCATGCTGGAAGTGCCGGCGCTGATGTGGCAATTGGATGAATTGTTGCGCGAGGTGGACTTCGTTTCGGTCGGCTCGAACGACCTGCTGCAATTCCTGTTCGCTGCCGATCGCGGCACGCCATCGTTATTCAGCCGTTATGACCTGCTGTCGCAGCCGGTGCTGAGCCTGCTGGAGCATCTGTTGCAAGCCGCACGCGCTGCCAAAGGCGGGGAAGGCGTGCCGGTGTCGCTGTGCGGTGAGGCGGCGTCGCGGCCGCTGGAGGCCATGGCCCTGGTCGGGCTGGGTTTCACCAGCCTGTCCATGCCGGCTTCGGGCATCCTGCCGGTCAAGGCAATGCTGGCCGGTCTGGACCTGGCGGCGTTCCGCCCGGTCCTGTCGGCGATCCGCGGCAATACCTCCGGATCGGCCAGTTTGCGCGAACCGATCAGCACCTGGGCCCGCGAACAGGGGCTAGCTATCTGACACAACTTATTAATTTTGCGGGCTGCAGCAATGACAATTCGACTGTGCGGCAGAACGGATGCACTCTAGGGCTGTAGGCAAAACATCCAGTTCGCGGGGACGGGGCCACCGTGCTGCATGAAAGCAGATCAAGACTGGCGGAAAGCCGGAGCATGATGTCAACCGCGACCGAACGAGACGACGTGCAGCCGCTCGCCCCGAGGGCCGGGGCGGACCTGCGCGCCGCACGGGAGCGGGTCGGTTGGACGCTGCAGGATATTGCCGCGGCGTTGCGGATTCGCGTGCACTACCTTGAGGCATTGGAAGGCGGGCGGCTGGGCGAGTTGCCTGGCAACGCCTACGCTCTCGGCTTCCTGCGGACATATTCCGGCGCCCTCGGCCTCGATCCCAATGAGATCGCCCGCCGGTTCAAGGCGGAAGCCGCGGCGGTGAACCAGAAGACCGAGCTGACATTTCCGGTGCCGGTGCCAGAGCGTGGCGTGCCCGCCGGAGCGGTGGTCCTGCTTGGCGTAGTGCTGGCGGTGGGCGCCTATGCCGGTTGGTACCACCTGTCGGGCGAGGGCAAACTGCCGGCCGAGACCAATACCCAGGTACCTGTGCGCCTCGCGCCGCTGGCCCAGCAGGCGGTGCCGCCTGTGCCACCGGAGGCCTCGGTTGCCGCATCGGGGCCCGCACCCGTTGCAACCGCGCCGATCCAGCAGGCGATGGACGCGCCGCCGGTTCCGGCAATCTCCCCAAGTTCTGCCGCCGCGGCTCCGGTTACGCCGCCGCCGGAACTGTCATCCGCCGCCCAACCGGCAGACCAATCGCGCATCGTGCTGCGGGCGAATGCCGATGCCTGGGTGCAGGTGCGTGACCGCGCGGGTCCAGTGCTGCTCACCCGGACGATGCATGCCGGCGACACCTGGGAAGTGCCGCCCGAGCCCAACCTGGTGTTGACCACCGGCAATGCCGGCGGGACCGATCTGCTGGTGGATGGCGCGGCGACCCCGTCCCTGGGCGGCAGCGGCGTGGTGCGTCGCGACCTGCCGCTCGACCCCGACCTGATCAAGGACGGCAAGCTGGCGGCCGGGCAACCGGTGGCTGGCATACCGCAGTCTGCACCCGCTCGGGCGAATCCCCAGTAGCGGCACGGTCTCGAACACCCCATTCTAGGGCGGAGCCAGTCCTGCACCGCAGCAATACGGAGAGCGATGTTATGAGCTACCGGCCGTACCAGGAGATCATCCGGCGGAAGTCGCGCCGCGTCTATGTCGGGCCTGTGCCGGTGGGCGACGGCGCGCCGATCACCGTGCAGACGATGACCAACACCCTGACCACCGATGTCGACGGCACGATCGCGCAGATCAGGCGCGCGGAACTTGCCGGCGTAGATATCGTCCGCGTGTCGTGCCCGGACCAGGAAAGCGCGCTGGCGCTGAAGCACATCGTGCACGAGGTGAATGTGCCGATCGTCGCGGACATCCACTTCCACTACAAGCGCGCGATCGAGGCAGCGGACAGCGGTGCGGCCTGCCTGCGCATCAATCCGGGCAACATCGGTAGCGATGAGCGCGTCAAGGAGGTGGTGAAGGCGGCGCGTGATCACGGCTGCTCGATGCGGATCGGGGTGAACGCCGGATCGCTGGAAAGGCACCTGCTGGAGAAATACGGCGAACCCAACCCCGAGGCGCTGGTGGAGAGCGCGCTGTATCACGCGGACATCCTGCAGCAGCACGACTTCCACGACTTCAAGATCAGCGTGAAGGCGTCGGACGTGTTCCTGGCGGTGGCGGCGTATCAACAGCTTGCCGAGGTATGCGACCATCCGCTGCATATTGGCATCACCGAGGCGGGCGGCCGTCGGATGGGCACGGTGAAGTCGGCTGTCGGGCTTGGCTCGCTGCTGTGGGCAGGGATTGGCGACACGGTGCGGGTTTCGCTGTCCGATGAACCGGAGGAAGAGGTGCGGGTCGGCTGGGACCTGCTGAAGACGCTGGGCATCCGCCATCGCGGGGTGAAGGTGATCTCCTGCCCGTCCTGCGCGCGCCAGGGCTTCAACGTGATCGAGACGGTGCGCACGTTGGAGGACCGTCTGGCGCACATCGAGATGCCGCTGACGCTGTCGATCATCGGCTGCGTGGTGAACGGGCCGGGCGAGGCGCTGATGACCGATATCGGCCTGACCGGCGGTGGCAACGGAAGGCACATGATCTACCGCGCGGGCAAGACGGACCACACGATCGATGGTGCGGCCATGGTCGAGCACATCGTCGAACTGGTTGAAGCGAAGGCCGCGGAACTGAAGGCGACGAAGCTGGCGGCGGAGTAGTCGATCGTCGAAGCGAAGGCACGTTCTTTTTGACAAAAAAGGTTACTGCCTAGGTAGCCGAACGGGTCAACCCACGCGCAGATCGGCGATCAAATGGCCGGGTTCGCTGGTCAGAGCCATGAGCATGTCCCAACCCTGCTTCCTTGCGGTTGAGAGGAGCGAGCGTATCACGGCGAACTCGTTGGCGCCTTGCTCGGAACGGAATCCGCCGGAGATCTTCTGGCGCAATTTCATCATCCGCCCGTCGCGCTCGGCGAGGTTGTTGGTAAAGGGCACCAACGGATCGATGAGAAAGCGGAGCACGTCCCGCTTACGGGTGCTGAGGCGCAGCAGGAGGTTGTGGCCAACCCGCCGGGGCCGGCGGCCACGACGCCTGGCCTTGACCTCGGCAGGGATCAGTGTGGGCTGTGCCTCATGGAACACAAAGCCTTGCGCGAGGATCAGGTCGTAACGACGCTCGATCAGCCCAATCAGACCCGGCTTCAGTGCGACGCCCCGCTCGCGCGCGAGGTTCGTTGCGTGGCAGGCGCGTCGTAACAGGCGTTGCATCTTGTGCGCCCAGTCTTCCTTCTCGATCTCGACCAGCGCCTTCAGTTCGCGCAGATGATGCGCGTTGCACAACGCGTGCAGCACGCCTTTCAGGGTGTAGTACGGCTTCCAGTGGTCGTGCACGACAATGCCCGTGACATGTGCCAGCAGGCTGCCACGCCGCGGCGAGACACGGTAGAAAGTGAGCCAGATGGTCGAGGCGATGTGCAGCCACTGCGTCTTGCCGCCAATCCGGAAGCCGGTTTCGTCCATGTGCTTGACAGGTGCCGCCGCGACGTGGTCGCGCACGGCATCGGCAAAGCCCTGGAATTGCCCCGCACAATCCTGGCTGATCCGGGCGATGGTCGCGGTGACCAGATGCACACCGAAGAGATGTGCCATGAGTTCGGCCAGACGCTTCTCGGGCAGCAACTGGTAGTGCAGCAGATAGAGCACAAATGCGCCGATCCGCTTGCCATATTGCGCCGGCGCGGCAACGCCCTCGGGAAATGCCGCCCGCGTCTGCGTGCCGCAGGCCGCGCAACGGCAGCAATAGGCGCGGTGCTCGGTAACGAGCAGCGGCCTCGGTTCCGGCAGATCGAACACCTGCCGGGAAACATGGCCGCTCGCCATCGCCGTGGTCAAAGGCTCACCGCACGCAGCGCAGGCTTCTGGATAATGCTCGATCGTGGCATCGGGCTTTTCAACCCGGCAAAGCGTCGTGCCAGGATGCCCCTTCTGGCCGCCGGTCTTCTTGCCTGACGGTTCGCGCAGGCTGCTGACCCGCGGCGGCTTTTTCAGCCCGTCGCTCGACGGTGGCTTGCCGCTGTTGCTGCTGTTCAGCCCAAGACGGCGCTCCAATTCCGTCAGCCGCTTCGTCAGGGCCGAATTCTCAGCGCGAAGCACGGTTATCTCCGCCTGCAATGCGGCAATGACTGCATCGCCGCCAGCCGCAGGCGTGGCGTAATCTCGGCCGGACGGGTCGGCGGGCGGTGCCATCGACACGTTGACTTGGTACTCACCCGTGACCTGTCAACAGCTCCCTTCGCGAGGATGACCTGGGCTGTTACCAAAAAAGAACCAAAAAATTGTGCCCATTAAGGCTCCGCCCAGACCGAACACTCGGGTAAACGGACAAGAGTTTTTTGCTGCTTTTTTGCAAAAAAGCAGCGCTTGCTTTTAATCCGTCTCTGCTCATCTAAAAGGTTACCTGCACGCCGCCAAAACCGCCCTCCGGAGCCGCCGGTCTGAGGCTGCGCGGATTGCTGGCCCCAGGTGCCAGGGCAATCGGCATCGAATTTGTCGCAGAAAAGGTTCCGAATGATGCCGGTGCGCGCCACGTCGTCATTGGTCAGCACGTTGGTGGCCGCCGGCTCCTTGTTGCGATCGAGACCAGCGCCACGCAGCGGCGATGCACTGATGACAATCACCGACGGCAGTTCAGTTGCCGGCGCGGTGGGTGCCGGCGGTGCCTGCGCGGTCGCGGCGAGGTCGGGCAACAGCAGCGCGGCGGCGAGTATGACGCGTGCCGCCGCGCCGCGGTCACCGATCATGGTGAGCAGCGCGTGCGGCGTTCGCGGCGTTTCAATCGTCGAGCCGGAACCGGACAGGCACTTCCGCTTCCGCCGGAACCGGTCTGCCTGCCTGGGTCGCCGGGACGAAGCGCCACTCGCGGATCGCGGCGAGCGCAGCAGCGTCGAGGCTGCGATGACCGCTGGTTTCCATGATCGCGACATCAACCGGCGCGCCATCCGCCGACACATTGACGCGCAGTAGCACGCGCCCCTGTTCACCGCGTTGACGCGCCAGTTGCGGGTAGGCCGGCGGCCGGTTCGTCTCCATCCCGGTGACCGGCCTTGGCGGGATGATCGGCGCACCGGCACCGAAGCTGACGGCGCCGGCGACGGTCGATCGCGTCTCGGCTTGGGGCGGCACGGGTGACGGCGGCGGCGTGACAGGTGAGGCGCTCAATCGCGCCGTGAGCATCGGTTTGGCCGGCGGGCTGTGCATTGCAGGCGCCGGCCTCGTGGGGGCGGTTCGCGGCTCGCTCGCTGGTGTGGGTGGTTCCGGCGGCGGTGACGGCGGCAGGGGCAATGACGCCGAAGCCGGTGCCGCCACTATTGCCGGTTGCGGGGATAGCGTGAGAGCGGGCTGTTCGATCGGCATCTGCGGCGGGATCGTGGTCGGGGCCGGGCGAAGGTCGGCTTCGCGATCTGGCGCTGTTGCAACTGGCACGTCCGCTACGGTCGGCGAGGCAGTGGGGGCAGGCAGAAATACCAACTGGATGCCGGTTGGTTCGGTCGCGGAGTCATTGATGCTGCTGTGCACAAGCAGCGTCATCAGGGCCAGTGCCGCGGCATGCAGCAGCACGGACAGAACGACCGTTCCTTTGGGCGTGGTGGGTGTCGGCTGGCGGGATCCGCCGATGCGAGCGACCGCCGTAACACGTTGCTCGATCGGGTGTATGGGGAGCCAGGATTGGCCGCGATTTGTGGCATAGCGCCAGCCGCGGGTCTGGCCAGCTGCATGGTCAAGAAATATGTGCGAGAGCATGCCCATCAGCAGGCGCGTCGCGGATCCGCGGCCCTGCCAGCAGTCACGGGTCGCCGGTTCCGCCAGCAGCCGTGTTGTGGCGATCCGTCGTCAGGACGCAGCGATTTGTTATGCGGCGCAACCAGGTCATGGCGCAGGCTCCCTGTCTGGCCGCCGCTATGGCGCGACGGTCGTTGGCTTATGGGGACACCGTGCGGTGTCCGTTCCGATGCTCCCTCGGCCACTGATCCCATCGCAGGGAAGGGCCACCGGAGAGGCAGCAATCATTATTGGCTACACCGCTTTTCGCCGCGAGTAAATTTGTCCGGGTGGCAGATCCGGATCCCGCCGTGGCCGGGTCGGGTGACCGCTGTCAGTCTGTGTTTGCCGGCGATCGCACTTGTGCCAATTGCAGCGGCAGCATGGTATCGCAACCAATAACCGGGGACAGACCCTGCACGCACCGGCCAATGGCGGTAGAAATGTCGCGTGAGGCGATTACCGCCGGCCCTATAGCAAGCGGCGGAATGTCTGACCTTCAATGATCTCTCGTTCGACCGTAATGGTCGCATCCGTCGCGACACACTGCCGGTGGTGATGGCAGGAACCGGCCTGGCCAGGACGATCGAACGAGGGGTGCGGCAAGTCGATCTTTCCGCCGCTGGTCTTTCGCCTATGCCATGCTGATCTGCGTGAAGTCCTGGAACCAGCTCTGCGCCGGACGGAAATCCAGCACCTTCTTCGACAGCGCGCGTGGATTGAGATCGTGCACGATGAACAGCCACGCCGCCTGATCCACCACGACACTGTGCGCCTCGGCCAGCATCTCGGTCTGCTGCTTCGGATCAAGCGTCGCCTGCGCACCGCGTAACAGCTTGTCCGAACGCGGGTCGCTGAAGTGGCCCCAGTTGAAATTGATCGGCGAGAAGCTGTCGCTGCAATAGTAGCGGAACATCGTCGCCGGATCGACCCAGCTCAGGCTGATGTTGACGCCATCGACGCCGTGCGCCTGCGGTGCGGTGGGAAGGTTGCGCATCGCTACCAGCATGGTGCCCCACTCGACGACATCGAAGTCGATGTGCATGCCGACATCCTTGAAGTTCTGCTGCATGAACTCGTTCATCGGGATCGGCAGCATCTGCCCTGACCCTGACGTGGAGATCATGATCTTCGCCTTCAGCGGCTTGTCCGGCCCGTAGCCCGCCTCCTGCAACAGTGCCTTCGCTTTCGCCGGATCGTAGGTGTAGTGCTGCGTCGGCGAACCGAAGAACGGGTGGCCCGGCGGATACAGCCCGACCGCGGGTTTCGCCGTGCCGTTGATCAGCTTGCACAGTCCCTCGCGATCCACCGCGTAGTTGATCGCGCGGCGGACCCGCACGTCATGGAACGGCGAGTTGTCGAGGCTGCGCAGCACATAGGGATAGGTGTGCGGGTAGGGCCACAGGCTGATTGCGAAGCCAGCCTCCTTCAGCGATGGTATCGCGTCCGGCGCCGGCACTTCGATCCAGTCCACCTGGCCCGAGCGCAGCGCGGCGACGCGCGTGGTTGCCTCCGCCATCGGATAGACCACCATCTTGTCGATATTCGGGATGCGCTGCTCGTCCCAGTAAGCGTCGTTGCGCGACATCTCGGCATATTGTCCGGGCACCACGGCGGTAATCTTGAATGGCCCGGTGCCCGCCGGGTGCTTGGCGAATTCCGGCCAGCTCTTGCCCACCTTTTCCCACTGCGTTGGGCTGACCATCAGCACGCGGGTCAGCAGCCAGGGCAGGAAGCTGAACGGATATTTCGTGGTGAGCACGATGGTCTTATCGTCGGCCTTCTCGAAGCTGCCGATCATCGAGACGGCCGCGCGCACGATCGGCGCCGCCTGCGCGTCGTATTGCGGCGACTTGTCGTCGTAGATGCGCCGGAAATTCCAGATCACCGCATCGGCGTTGAACTCCGAGCCATCATGGAATGTCACGCCGTCGCGCAGGCTGAACGCCCAACGCAGCGGATTGGTCTCATCGCCATGCCAGGCGGTCGCCAGGCCAGGCTCGATGACTGCCGGCCTGTCCTTGTTGTGCCGCAGGTCCCAGTTCACCAAGGCGTCGTAGGGCGGATAGCCGAGAAAGCGATAGCCTTCGAAGCCGTTATTGGGAATGCCGTGGGTCGTCGGCAGGTCGGCGGCGGTCATTGCGATGCGCAGCACCTTTTCGCCCTGTGCCGCGGCCGGCAATGCCGGGGCGGCAGCAGCACCGGCTGCGGTCAGCAGCAGATTGCGTCTGGACAGCATGGGCATGGTACTCCGCTATGTCATGCTGATCTGGGTGAAGTCCTGGTACCAGCTCTGCGCCGGATGGAATCCGGTCACCGACTTCGACATCGCGCGCGGGTTCAGGTCGTGCACGATGAACAGCCACGGCGCCTCGTCCACCACGATCGCGTGCGCCTGGGTCAACAGCTTCATCTGCTCGGCCGGATCGAATGTGGCCTGTGCCTTCTTCAGCAGGTCGGTGCAGGTCTGGTTGCTCCAGTGGCCCCAGTTGTAGTTGGTCGGCGAGAAGCTATCGATCGCGTAGTAGCGGAACATCGACGATGGATCGGTGAAGCTGAGGCTGATGTTGACGCCGTCGTCGCCGTGCGACTGCGGCGCCGTTGGCGCGTTGCGGATCGCCACCAGCATGGTGCCCCACTCGACGACATCGAAATCGATGTCCATGCCGACATCCTTGAAGTTCTGCTGCATGAACTCGTTCATCGGGATCGGCACCATCTGGCCGGAGCCCGAGGTGGAGATCATGATCTTCGCCTTCATCGGCTTGTCAGGTCCGTAGCCCGCGTCCTTCAGCAGCGCTTTGGCGCGTTCCGGATCGTAGCCGTAGCGGTTCTTCGGCGTCCCGAAATACGGACTGTCGGGCGGGTACAGTCCCATGGCGGGCTTTGCCGTGCCGTTCAGCATCTTGCACATGCCTTCGCGATCGACGGCGTAGTTGATCGCCTGACGTACGCGCACGTCCTTGAACGGCGAATTGTCCAGGCAGCTCAGACAATACGGATAGGTATGCGGATACGGCCACAGGCTGATCTGAAGCCCCGCCTGCTTCAACGATGGGATGGCATCCGGTGGCGGTACCTCGATCCAGTCCACCTGGCCGGAGCGCAACGCCGCAACGCGCGTGGTGGCTTCCGGCATCGGATACACCACCATCTTTTCCAGCTTGGGGACGCGCGCCTTGTCCCAGTACTCCTCATTGCGTGACATCTCGGCGTACTGCCCGAGCACCACCTTGTTGATCTTGAACGGTCCGGTGCCAGACGGCTGCCTGGCAAACGCCGCCCAGGTTTTTCCCACCTTTTCCCACTGCGTCGGGCTGGCGATCAGGATGCGGGTCAGCAGATAGGGCAGGAAGCTGAACGGATATTGCGTAGTCAGGACGATGGTCTTGTCGTCGGCCTTTTCGAATTTGTCGATCATCGAGACGGTGGCGCGCACGATCGGCGCGGCCGGCGCGTCGTATTGCGGCGACTTGTCATCATAGATGCGCCGGAAATTCCAGATCACCGCATCGGCGTCGAAATCCGAGCCATCGTGAAACTTCACGCCCTGGCGCACCTCACAAACCCAGCGCAGCGAATTGGTCTCATCGGCGTGCCACGCGGTGAACAACCCAGGCGTGATATCCGCCAGCTTGTCGGTGTGGGTGAAGTCCCAGTTCACGATCGAGTCGTAGGCTGGATAGCCAAGGAAACGGAACCCTTCGCCGCCGTTGTTGGGAATGCCGTGAGTGGTGGGAAGATCGGCCGCGGTCATGCCGACGCGTAGGATCTGTGCGGGGGCGGCGGTCGCCGGCAGTCCCGGAATCGCCGCGGCGCCTGCTGCGGCAGCAATGAAGCCACGCCTGGTGAACATGGAGCCATCCATTCCTTGCTTGTGGGTTGGCGACAATCGAATTCTCAGCAAGCGCTATGCCATCGCTGCCTCCGGCGTCGCTGTGGCGCCGGTGCGCTCGATCATGCCGACCATCGTATCGGTATCGATCACGTCGCAGAACGCATGTGCCATCGCCGACAGCGTTCCGTTGTGCTCGTCGTCGTTGAACGTCGCGTTGCCATCGGCGATGAAGAATACCTTGTAGTTCAGCATCATCGCGTCGCGTGCGGTGGACTCGCAGCAGACCTGGGTTGCCGTCCCGGTAATGATCAGCGTGTCGATGCCGCGCTGCTGGAGGATCGCGTGCAGCTCCGACGAGCCGGGCGCGAAGGCACCGAAGCGGCGCTTCTGCAGCTTGAGGTCCTGCGGCAGCACCTCGAGCCCCGGCCAGATCGCATGGCCGAATGCGCCGGGGGTGAATGCCTCGATCATGCGCTCGCGGCGTGCCGGCGTGCAGAAATGCTCGAAGAACGTCGACCAGGTGGCGACGGCAATCGTGTCAAAGGTATTCTGAATGTACACCACCAGTCCGCCGGCCTTGCGCACGGCGGCGCTGATGCGGTTTACGTTCGGCACGATTTCCCGGGCTGTGGCGATCTCGGCGACCTGGCCGGGCGCCATGAAGCCGTTCTGCAGATCGACGACGATGTGGGCAGTCTGCTGTGTGATCAGGCTATCGAACACCCGGAGCCTGCCGCGCCGCTCCGTGGCCCGCCGGGCGACGTCCGGATGGATCGCCGATTTATGCATGATTTGCCTCGCTTTGCTCACAGACACGTCATGGTGCAATGCAGCATGATAACGTAGGGCCAATGCAAAAAGCAAATGCCTAATTTATAGGCTAAGAATTCAATGGACAGCGCTCCGCGAGGTGGCAATTATAGGCAAAATTGCTGCAATGCAGCATGTGCCACATGCCGCCCCGGAGCCTGCCTGCATGCTGATCTTCGCTGCCCGACGCGCCCTACAGGCCATCCCGATCCTGCTCGGTGTCAGTCTCGTCGTGTTCGGCCTGGTTCATATCGTCCCCGGCAACCCGATCGATATGCTCATGCCGCCGGAAGCCTCGCCGGCCGTCATCGCGCAAATGAAGGCCGCGTTCGGCTTCGACAAACCGCTCTACGTGCAATACCTGCTCTGGCTGGGCCGGGCTTTGCGCGGCGACTTCGGACTGTCGGTGTTCAATGCCACCCCGGTGTGGGGACAACTGGTCACCGCACTCGGCAACACCTTCATCCTCGCCATCCTCGCCGCGGCACTTGGCTTTACGCTCGGCGTGGTTTTCGGCCTGCTGTCAGCAATGTATCACGGCCGCTGGCCGGATAAGCTGTTCTCCGCCATCGCCACCACCGGCGTCAGCCTGCCGCACTACTGGTGCGCCATCGTGCTGGTGATGGTCTGCGCGGTGCTGCATGACTGGCTGCCCGCGCAGGGCATGGGCGATGATTCGCTGCCGCTGTACGACCGCCTGCAATATCTCGTGCTGCCTGTCGTCACGCTGTCGCTGATCCCGATGGGCGTGATCGGCCGGCTGGTGCGCGCCACCGTGCTGGAAATCCTCAGCCAGGACTTCGTCGGCGCGTTGACCGCGAAAGGCCTGACGCGCGGGCCGGTGATCCGCCACATCTGCAAGAATGCCGCCCCGCCGGTGCTCGCACTGATGGGCCTGCAATTCGGCTACCTGCTCGGCGGGTCGATCCTGGTGGAGACGGTGTTCAACTGGCCAGGCTCCGGCAACCTGCTGAACCTGGCAATCTTCCGCCGCGACATTCCGGTGCTTCAGGCGACCATCCTGGTGCTCGCGGCCTTCTTCGTCGTGCTCAACCTGCTGGTCGATATCGCCCAGGCGGCGATCGACCCGCGCATCCGGCGCTGAACGGGAGCGGGCCATGTCGCAAACAGTCGCCGATTTCGTCAGACGCGAACTACCGGCTTCCGCCGATGCACTGCCGGCCGCACCGACACCCGGATACTGGCGGTCGGTCGCACAGCGGCTGTCACGCGATCCCGTGACCATCGCCGTCACGCTGGTTCTTCTCGGCATCATCTTCATCTCGTTGGGCGCACCGCTGGTGACCGGCGGCACCGATCCCTATGCCGGCAGCGTGCTGGCGCGGCTGAAACCGATCGGCACGCCGGGCCACTGGCTGGGTACCGACGAAACCGGTCGCGATCTATGGACCCGACTGTGCTACGGCGGCCGCCTGTCGCTGCTGGCCGGTATCATGCCGGTGGCGATTTCGCTCCTGGTCGGCGGCTTCCTCGGTATTCTCGCAGGCTACGCGGGCGGGATCGTCGGAACGCTGATCATGCGCACGATGGACGTCTTCTACGCCTTCCCGTCCATCCTGCTGGCGATCGCGATCTGCGGCCTGCTGGGCAACGGGTTGTCGAACTCGGTGATCGCACTGTCGGTCGTGTTCATCCCGCCGATGGTGCGCATCGCGGAAACCGTAACGACGCAGGCGCGACAACTGGATTTCGTCGAGGCGGCGCGTGCGTCGGGCACCACGACGATGCAGATCATCCGCCATCACGTGCTGGCCAACGTGCTCGGGCCGATCATGGTCTACGCCACCAGCCTGATCAGCGTCTCCATCATCCTGTCGGCCGGCCTGAGTTTTCTGGGACTTGGCGTGACGCCGCCGCAAGCCGAATGGGGCCTGATGCTGAATTCGCTGCGCCAGGCGATCTACGTGCAGCCCTACGTCGCGGCGCTGCCCGGCGTGATGATCTTCGTCACCTCCATGTGCTTCAACCTGATGAGCGATGGAGTCCGCAGCGCGATGGATGTGAGGTTGAACAAATGACGCTCCTGATCATCATGCGGAGCGCCCATGCAGCTTGATCCCCGCGATCGTGGCGGCCCGGCACAGCCACTCCTGCTGGTGCATGGGTTGCGCAAGCACTTCCCCGTCCGCGGTGGTCTGCTGAACCGCCGGGTGGCCACCGTGCAGGCGGTGGACGATGTGTCGTTCGCGGTGCGCAAGGGCGAAACCCTTGGCATCGTCGGCGAGTCCGGCTGCGGCAAGTCCACCACCGCGCGGCTGCTGATGCGATTGATCGAGCCGGATGCCGGCGACGTGGTGTTCGATGGCGACCCGGTCGCCAATCGGCACGGCATCACCGTCAGTGCGATGCGCCGTCAGATGCAGATGGTGTTTCAGGACAGCTATTCCTCGCTCAACCCGCGCATGACCATGGCGGAGAGCATCGCCTACGCCCCGCGCATGCACGGCCTCGCCGGGAAGGAGGCGACCGAGCGTGCGGAAGGGCTGCTGGCGCAGGTTGGGCTCAACCCACGCCAATACGCGCGACGCTATCCGCATGAATTGTCCGGTGGCCAGCGCCAGCGGGTGAACATCGCCCGTGCGCTCGCCCTGGAACCGCGGATGGTGATCCTCGATGAGGCGGTCTCAGCGCTCGACAAATCGATCGAGGCGCAGGTGCTGAACCTGCTGTCGGAACTGAAGGAACGTTTCAACCTCACCTATCTGTTCATCAGCCATGACCTGAATGTCGTCGAGTACGTCAGTGACCGCGTGCTGGTGATGTATCTGGGTCGCGTGGTGGAGACCGGACCGGTCGAGGCGATCTACACGCGGCCGCGGCACCCCTACACGCGTGCACTGTTTGCTTCCAAGCCGACGCTCGACCCGGACCGGCGCACCACGGAAATGCCGCTGACCGGTGATCCGCCCAATCCGATCAATCCGCCGTCAGGTTGCCGGTTCCGCACACGCTGCGCGTTCGCCCAGGCGATCTGCGCCGAGGTGGTGCCGACGCTCTCCGCTCCGTTGAATGAAGCGGCCGATGCCGCGGCAGAACACCTCGTCGCATGCCACCTGCCGGAAGCGCAGGCGGGACGGATCATGCACCATGCCTGACATCATGCCGCCTGAGCTGCCGATCCTGCGGGTCGAGGACCTGACGGTGCGGTTCCGGCGCCGTGGCATCGACGTGGCCGCGGTGAATGGCGTGTCCTTCGCGTTGGCGCGTGGCGAGACGTTGACCATTCTTGGCGAATCCGGCTCCGGCAAGAGCGTCAGCCTCAAGGCGATGATGGGTCTGCTGCCCGACTACGCCAACGTCGAGGGGGAGATCCGGCTGGACGGCAAGAACATCCTGGCGATGCCGCCGGCAGAACTGGCCAGGCTTCGTGGTGGCGAAATTGCCATGATCTTCCAGGAGCCGATGGCAGCGCTCGATCCGGTCTATACCATCGGCGAGCAGATCGCCGAGACCATCGTCCAGCATGACGGCGTTGGCAGACGCGAGGCGATGCGACGCGCGCTGGATCTGCTGGATCATGTGAAGATCCCATCTGCGGCGCGCCGTTTGAAGAACTACCCGCACGAACTGTCCGGCGGCATGCGTCAGCGCGCGATGATCGCACTGGCGCTCGCCTGCTCGCCGAGTGTGCTGCTGGCCGACGAACCGACCACCGCGCTGGACGTATCGGTGCAGATTCAAATCCTGCTGTTGTTGCGTCAGTTGCAGCAGGAACTTGGCATGGCGATCGTGTTCGTCACGCACGATGTCGGCGCTGCGGCGGAAATCTCCGACCGCATCGCGGTAATGTATGCCGGCCGATTCGTCGAAACCGCCAGCACGCGCGAAATCATGCGCACGCCGCGGCATCCCTATACGCAGGGACTGCTCGCCTCCACCGTGCATGGCGGACTGCGCGGCAAGGTGCTCGAAACCATTCCCGGTGCACCGCCCAATTTGGCTGAGATTCCACCGGGTTGTGCATTCGCGCCGCGTTGCCGCCATGCCGTCGATGCATGCACGCACGGCGACGTCCCGGTGGCGATGTCACCGACCGGCGCGATGGTGCGTTGTGTGCGTGCAGTCGGCCCAATGTCCACCCAGGCAACCAATGAGGTGTCCGCATGAAGCCCGGCATCAGTGAGGCGGAATTCGACGTGTTGGCGGCGCAGACCGGCCTGCCGCTCAGCCAGGAGCAGAAGGCCACGCTGTACGACGCCTATTGGATGTTGGAAGACATGATCGCGCGGGTGAACCAGCCGATGGGGCTGGATGTGGAACCCGCGCATATCTTCTTCCCGGAGTTGCGGTAATGGACGAATTTCTCACCATTGCCGCGGCGTCACGGCTGATCGCGGATCACAAGCTGTCGCCGGTCGAGCTGACCCAGGCATGCCTCGATCGCGTGCAGCAGCAGGACGACACGCTCCACGCCTTCATATTGCCCACACCGGAACGCGCCATGGACGATGCGCGCGCGGCCGAAACGCGCATCATGGCGGGACAGTCGCGTGGCAAACTCGATGGCATCCCGATCGGCCACAAGGACATCTACAACACCGCCGGCATCCGCACGACCGGTCATTCGCGATTGCTGGAGAACAACGTGCCGGCCCACGACGCCACAGTGGTGCGCAAATGGGCCGAAGCTGGCGCGGTGCTGATGGGCAAGCTGTCCACGCATGAGTTCGCCATGGGCGGACCGTCGTTCGATCTGCCGTGGCCGCCTGCGCGCAATCCATGGAATCCAGAGCATTTCACTGCCGGATCGTCGTCCGGCACCGGTGCGGCTGTGGCTGCCGGCTTCATTCTTGGCGGCACTGGTTCCGATACCGGTGGTTCGATCCGCGGGCCGGCGGCGCTGTGCGGCATCGCCGGCATCAAGCCGACCTACGGCCTCGTGAGCCGCGCCGGTGTGCTGCCACTGTCGTTCAGCATGGACCACGCGGGGCCGATGGCATGGACCGTGGAGGACTGCGCACTGCTTTTGCAGGCCATGGCCGGGCACGATCCGGCCGATCCCGCGAGTGCCGATCGTCCGGTGGCCGACTTCACCGCCGACATTGCAATGGGTGTGAAGGGGCTGCGCATCGGCGTGGTGCGGCATTTCTTCGAGATCGACAATCCGGTCAGCCCCGCCACCCGTGCCGGCATCAACCACGCGCTCGACGTATTCGAACATCTCGGCGCGGAGGTGCGCGACGTAACGCTGTCGCCGCTGGCCGATTATCACGCCTGCGGATCCATCATCCTGACCTCGGAGGCGTACGCGGTTCATGAGCCGTGGCTGAAGACGCGGTTCAACGACTATGGCGAGCTGTTCCGTGATCGAATTGCGTTAGGCGGGTTCATTCGCGCCACCGACTACGTGCAGGCACTGCGGCGGCGCCGCACGCTGTGCGAGGAACTGAAGGCGGCGATGGCGGGGCTGGACATCCTGGTGTCGGCGTCGCAGGCGGCCGAGGCGCCGCTGATCACCGAGGTGCCGAAGTGGGCAACGATGGAAAAGCCGTCGCTGACCATGCCGTTCAATCTCACCGGCCATCCGGCGATGAGCGTGTGCAGCGGCTACGGCGCGGGCGGATTGCCGGTCTGCATGCAACTGATTGCCAAGCCGTTCCAGGAGCCGACGTTGTTCAGGTTGGGCCATGCCTACGAGACCGCGATGGCCATACGCAGACGGCGTCCCATGCTTGCATTGCAGGAAGCCGCGTGATCACGCGCTGCACTTGATCGATCAAGGCCACAGCGTGCTGCCCGATCGGGTTTCTGTCCAGCTGCACGCAAAGGTGGTGTGCCGACCGCGAAATTTAGCGTGCAACGCCCCCCCTGCGAGTAATCAATCTGGCGTGGGCGTCTGAGTAGATTCCGAACCTGCTGATCACGTTCCAGGAGGGCGATATGGTGCCTACCCCAGGTACAAAAGGAATCGTCCTATGCGCGTCCTCCTATTGCTCCCACTCGGTTTGTTGGGTCTCGGTGGGTGTGTTCCTCAGCCGACAACCACCACCTATGTGACTCCGGCAACGACAACCACCACCTACACGCCAGAAACCAGAACGACTGTCGTCAACGCGCCATCTGGCTATCAGTCAACTTACCAACCTGGCTCTGTGGCGCCTACGACCTATGTGACACGGCAGCCCAACACGACCGTATATCGCACCCCGTAGACACGGCCATCGAGGGTCAACGCCACCGCATGGAATAGTCGCCAAACGGTGCGTTCCGACTTTTCCCCGCCGCTCCAAATTGTTTGGAATAGCGTCGTTCAGCGCTTGGGGTTGTCGCGAATGGGGACCGGGCGCTCACATTCAGTGCCGCATGTCTACTCAGCATTGCCACCGATGGCCTGATCAGGAGTGCTGAGTGAGGCCCGTCATCGCCGCCACGAGAAACAAACCCAACACCCAACCAATTATCACGATCGCAGAGAACGCAGCGACCTGGAAGTTCGTGAGCCGCCGCCGTTCCGGATCGTCGAAAAAGTCCGAGAACTCCTTGTTTATTTCAATTCCTGGCAGGACACGGGCCAGGCTGGCGCCTGTCCGCCAGAGCAGCGACTTCTGTCCACCACCTGGCGACCATTTCAACAGCAGGACGCCGATCGCCACAAAGACCACAATCCATCCCAGCACCCTGAACGTATAACCTCCTATGCCGTAGCCGGTTACTATGTTCAGGGCAGCCAACAGCATCCACCGTGAATAGTGGCCGGTCTCCCAGGCGAGCTGCGTCTCTCTGACACGGCCAAAATACAAAACAGCGGCTGCATTGTCCTGATCACCGTGGGCTGTCATGACTGATGCAAGCTGCACATACGGTTGCGTACTGAATGTTGGGTCACGCTCCAACCACCAGCGCCACCAGCACACATCTCGCTCGCGCATATCGACGCCGGCCGAGCTGGCTGACGAACCAAGATGGCCATAGGTGAACCCATCGAGTCCGATCTCCCTGCCGGTCGGCCAACCGCTGAGGTTTGCAGGGGGGTGGTCATCGCTCGGACATGAATCGATCTCGCCGACGCCGCCGTCCTGGATCGCCCCCACCTTGGTATTTACCAGTGACAGTTGCGGAGTCTCGGGTGTCGCGCGCTGCCGCCACACCGTGCTGCGATTCACCTCGAGCGACCCATCGATGGCGGCGCCCGTCAAGTCAAGTTTGCTCAAGTTCACGCCACCAATCTCGAGGCTCCCGCCGATGCGGGCACCACTGAGGTCGACGGCCGCATCGAATTTCGATCCAGTCAGCAGCATGTCTCCAGCGACATGCAGGTTCGCCCCAAATAATCCCTGGGCAAACTCGGCGCTCTCCATATGCAGCGAGTTAGCCACGCGAGCATCGAACAGATCGACCCTCCCATCAAATTTTGCGCCGGTGTTCAGGACGACGTCATGACGGACATCAATGTTCGAAGCGGTGAGGTCACCCTTGACGCTGGCTCCGTTCAGAGTGAGGTCCCCGTCGACCTGCATCCCCAGTATGTCGAGATCTTTTTTGAAACCGCCGCCAGCCATCCGCAGATCGCCTACGACGTGGGCGCCGCGCAATGTGACCGGTCCTTCGAAGGGTGATCCCGACATCAGCAGCGAGCCTCCGATGCGCGCTCGCTCGAACGTAACCAGGCCATCGAAATGTCCCTGTCCATCAAACGATACATCACCGGCGATCTGCCCGCGCACTGCCGTAATCGGCCCCATTGAATTCGCTCCGGCCAACCGCAGACTGCCGTCGACCTGCAGGCCGGAAATGTCGATGCCGCCAGCCGTGGCATGAACCGCGTTCAGGAAGACGTCGCCCACGACATGCCCGTCCACCAGATTCAGCTTGCCGAGGAATTTGGACATCGAGGCATCCAGCAGGCCTCCAACCACCGTATCCGGAAACAAGACGTCGCGGTCGAACTGCGTGGCATTGATCGAGAGTTTTTCGCCAATCTGCATGGAACCACCCCAGAGGGGCGCAACAAATTCCGCCCCGCCAGTTTGTATTTCTCCTTCGACCCGCGCACCACGGAGATCAACCATCTTCTGGAAATGACCCACATTGAGCAGGATGGATCCCTTGATTTGGGCATTCCGCAGCGTGACTTCCCCGTGCGCTTCAGTGCTGCCGTACGAACCGCGCGGCACCAATTGTCTACCGTCAGACAGCGAGATATCGCTTTCTGACACCAATCCGGTGCCTTCGATGGCACCCATGATTGTTGAACCATCGAGCGCGAACAGATCGTCGAACCGAGCGCGAGCCAATTCAATATCCCCCTCGATGTGGCTGCGCGTCAGTGTCAACGCGGAGGCGACATGTGCGTTGGCGAGATCAAGCCCGCCCAACAAACGAACGCCGGACATGCGAACGCCTTGATGCTGTATGGCATCGCGCCATGGCGATCGGGTGAGAATTTCCTCCAGCATAGTGCCGCGCACTGCCCGGCATGGATCGGTCCAGCCAGGATCGTCGATTTGTGTGGGGGCGGCGTGACATGCCGCGTCAAAATCAGCCGTATGTCCCGCAGCAATCTGCGACCATGCCCAGGCTTCCGCCGCGGTCCAACCCCGGTCTGACCTGGGTGAAGCGGCCTGAGCGCTCGGTATGATGAGCAGCGCCCACGTAAATATGGAAAGGAACCTGTTCATTCGACATCCTCCTCGGCGCGGCCCACGACCCAAGGCTGGTCATCGGGGGCATGTACGTCCCTCAGCCACTTCGGCAAACTTCCGTAGCCATGCCATTCCATATCGCGGGTTCACAAGGGTTGATCGCGAGACCAACCGGGCCCCAGTGCTGCTGGCGCGGATTCAAATCGCCGGCGGGAAACCACCGATAGCTGTCACTTCGCATTCACGGTGGGACAACGAAAGGCCTGCAGCACGCCGAGTACGGATGGGTCGAGCGGGGATCGGTTCTGAACATCGTACGCCACCTGCCGATCGCCGAATTGGAATGACAGCAGGAAGCGATCTTTGGCTCCTGTCTCTGCCTGCATGCGCCCCCTGCCGAACAACCGGAACAGAGCCCAGGGCCCGGTCTCCTGCAGCGCCTCGCCGGAATCTGCGATAGGCGGATCGAACACCAGCCGCATTGTCGGCTGCAGACTGAAACTTGGCCATGTGACCTGCGTCGAGCGCTGCACGCCGCGCTTATAGACGATCGCGGTGCCGTCGAGATCGAGCAGCACCTGCTGCGTCATCGCATCGGCGCTGACCGGCGTGATCTCGACCCGGAAGCTCGGTCGCGTCCCGCCGTCGGCGAAGAAGGTGTCGCGGATCGCGGCGGCGCGCTGAAACTGCGCGAGGTCGGCCGCGGACACGGGCGCCGATGCGGTGTCAGCCGAGATCAGTCGCCACGGCTTGGCCGACGTATCGACGTATCGCCGCAGCAGCGTGTTGACGAAGCCATCCAACGCACCGCCGGGCGCGAACAGCCGCGCGAAGTCGGCGATCGACGCGTCGGCGGTGGCGTTCGGCGCAAACGGGTAATGGTCGTTCACAACTGCCGGACAGAGTTCGGCCGGCCCACCGGGTGCATTGAAAATCGTGGCCAGTTGCAGGCGCGGGTCGCCGCTGCGCAGCGCGATGGCGCTCGTCGCGATCTCGGTGAGCCAGCGGCCGACCGGCTGCGGCTGGCGCGCCGCGTCTGCCTTCAGTGCAAGCAGTGGATCGATGCCAGCGGACGCTGATGCCGTTGCGCCGGTACTGACGAGTGTCGCTGCGAGTTTGGCAATCTGCTGCTGCGTGTCGCCGAGTTCCCGCAGCACCAGATCGATCGGCGCGCCAGGCCTGTTGCCGATGAAGTCGCGTAGCGCCTGGTAGCGTTCGTCAATCTCATGGCCAGGCGGCAGGGGCGCATCCGCCACGGACTGTTGCGATGCACCGAGCACAGTCTGGAGGCGCAACTTGGTTTCGCTCTCGGATGCAGCCGGCACGACGGCCTGCTGTGCGCCGCCGGGCGGGGCAGACAACGTCAGTTGCCGGCTGATCGACTCCAGCAGTTTGCGCATTGGCGATTCGGGGGCCGCCAGGATGTAGAGGTCCTGTGCGGCCTGCGAGAGGCTGCGGGACTGCGCCACGTTGAGGTCGGCCAGCATCACGTCCCACGCCGGCGCGTAGTCTGCCTCGTAGAGTGCGATGATGTCGCGCTTCAACGCCTGTACCTGCGGTCCGTTTGGATCCAACGTCACGCGGTCGCCGAGTACCCAGCTCTCGGACACAATGCTCGTTGCGGCACTGTCGAGCGACGGCAGCAGCACCTTGTGGAAACCATCGACGGCGAAGAAGCCTGGAATGCCATCGGTCAACGGCTTGCCGGATGCGCGCACGAACAGCGGAACGCCCGCCGGCCCGAGCGAGTCGCTTGGCAGCCATGGCGGCAGGCGCTGCGCCGCCTCGGACGAACGGATGCGCGAATAGGCACGCTGCGCCAGCGGCACTGTGGCGATGCGCCCTCGCGCAACGGTGACCAACTCGCCGTCGAGCTGCACCTGCGGCAGCGGCTCGGCCAGCAATGCGTCGAGATGCCGCAGCAGTGACTCGCGCAGCGGCGCATAGCCAACACCGGGATACGCGGTCTGCCAGTCCAACTTCATCCATTCGCGGACCAGCGAGGCATCGAGCGGACCTGCATTGCCGAGCATCAGATAGATGCGCGTCGCCTCATACAAAAAGTCGGCGCGGTTGAGGTTGCCGCGCAATTGCGTCTCCAGCCGCCACACAAGGCGCGGCAGTAGTGCCCATTCCAGAGCATGGCGGTAGACGACCCGCGCCGACGCGTCGAGCTTGGCTCGTTGCGACAGCAGGGCCGGTAACCAGTACGGTTCGTCGCCGCCGAGCGGCAGCGCGCTTGCCTGATCCAGCAATGGCGCCAGCCGCGGCAGATCGTCATCCGCGACCGGGTCCATCGGCATGCTTCGCGCTGTCTGCTCATAGCCGGACAACGCTGCCGCCGCCGCGTCGATCTCGCGCTGGCCGGCGCTTCGCACCTGCCACAGCGTCGCTGCCGTCACCGCAACCAGCAGCGCGGCGACGAGATAGCCGGCGGTCCGCATCACCAGGCGGCGGCGCAGCGCGGCAGGGCTGCGCGCAACCAGCAGAGCCTCGCCGAACACCACCTCCTTCAGCAGGCGTTCGAGAAAGTAGCTGCGCCCCTGCACCGGCTGCAGGCTCTGGGTTGTCGTCTGATCCACGCCCAGCGCGCGCGCAAGGGTGCCGGTGAGGCGATCGAACGGTGTGCCCTGCTGCGTGCCCGAGGTGAAATAGACGCCGCGCAGCAGGGGGGCCGGATGGTCGGGCGTACCGCCGAACGCGCCTTGCAGGAACTCCATCAGCACCGGCTCGAGGCTGGCGACCTGACCGGGAAACAGTGCGATATGCGCACGCCGATCGGCGTTGCGTTCGGCCTGCATCCGGTCGAACAGGCGGGCATTAAGCCGTTCGACCAACACGCGCAGCTCGCCTGCAAAGGATGCTGCCGGGACATCGTCGTCGTGCGTCAGATCGAATGTGGCGCCCCATACCTGAGCACGCTTCTCGCGATCCAGGTCGTCGAAGAACTCGGTGAATCCCGCGATCAGATCCGCCTTGGTGAACAGCACATAGACCGGCATCCGCAGGCCGAACCTGGTTTGCAACTCCTCGATCCGATCGCGGATGGCCGCTGCATGCGCCTTGCGCTCATGCGTCGGCGCCAGGGCGATGTCGCTGAGCGGAAAGGCAACGAGCAGCCCGTTCAGCGGCTGTCGAGGCCTGGTCTCCTTGAGAAGGTCGAGGAACGCGTTCCATCCGGCGCGATCGACCGCGGTGTTGGAGTCGTGAGTGGTGTAGCGCCCGGCCGTGTCAATGAGTACGGCGTCGTCGGTGAACCACCAGTCGCACAGCCGCGTGCCACCGACGCCTGGCAATGCGCCCTGCCCCATCTGATCCGCCAACGGAAAGCGCAGACCGGCGTTCAGCAGCGCCGTCGTCTTGCCGGCACCGGGTGGGCCGATGATCGCGTACCAGGGTTGTTCGTACAGGTAGCCGCGGTTGCGAAGCGACTTCTTCAGCAGGTCCAGGGCGGTGGTCAGCCGTGTCCGCAGCGCCTGAGTCTCCTCGGTCTCCTGTGCGGAGCCTGCGGCGATTCCCTTGGCCAGCGCCGCATCGCGGTGAAGGCTGCGCAGATCAAGCAGTGCGTTGCCGCCGCCACAAACCATCAGCAGCACGGCGACGAGCAGGACACGTGGCGGCCACGCCTCGAAGCCCGGCACCAGCGGCGCGAAAAACCACGCCAGGCCGGCGAGCAAGGCGGTGCCGACGAAGCTGACGCACCAGCGCGAGGTGAGAATGGCGATCGCCCGCGTCACCGGCTGTCAGTCCTGGCGGTTCAGCACGATCTCGATCCGCCGGTTCTGCTGGCGGCCTTCGGCGGTGGTGTTGGGGGCAATCGGATCCGCATCGGCGCGCCCCTCCGCGCTCACTCGTGCCGGACCGCCGAGGCTGCGGCCGATGACGGTGCGTACCGCATTGGCGCGCGCGACGGAGAGCTGGAAATTAGAGGGAAACCGCACACTGCGGACCGGCTGATCATCCGTGTAGTCGATCACCCGCAGCGATCCGCTCTCGTTCCGCAACGCCGCGGCGATCCGCTCCAGCAGCGGCAGCGATGCGGACCGCACATCGGCGCTCCCCGCGCCAAACATGTCGCGGTCGGCCACGCGGATGATCGGTGTCGCCGCGGTTCCGAGCAGGCTGACCATGCCGTTGTCGATGTCCGGCCGCAGCGCGTTGCGCAGCCGATCCAGGGCCGTCGGCGCGGGCGGAGCCGGCGGCGGAGGCAGAGGCTGGACGACAGCCGCACGCATGATCTGCGGCATTCGGGTAGGCGGCGTCGCCAGTACCCTGAGCCTGCAATGCGTCCGAGGCCGCATTCAGGCTGGTGGATGTCCAGAACAGCAGGCCGCCACACAGCGCGACAGCGCCGGCGAGTGCGACCCAAACCGGCAGTCCGTGCCGCGCCGGCTGATACGGCACCGCCACGCCGCGCCAGCGCCGGGACAGCTCAGGTTCGGCTGCCTGGCGCTGGGCGGCGATCACGGCATGCGCGTCGGCACGCACCTGATCGAGCTCGCCGCCCCGCGCGTTGCGATACCGGCCCATGAAACCGAGCGAGAGGCAAAAGTACATCAGCTCGATGACAGGGAGGAACTTGCCTGGTGCCTTCTGCATCTGCCGGAACTGGTCGAAGAACGGATCCGTGCCGCGCACGCCTGGATGGAAAGTCGACACCAGCGTCTGCTTGGGCCAGCCGCTGGCGGCGCCCCAGGGCGTGTTCAGCACTACGTCGTCGATGCTCGCACAGAGCGCGTAGTGCGCGGGTCGCAGCAGTTCCATCGTGATGCCGGCCTCGCGTGCCTGGCGCTCGAAGGCGCGCAGGTCGTGCATGGCGCGTTCGCGCAGTGCCTGTGGATCCAGCGCCCGGCGGGTCACACGCAGGCGAGCGAGCAGTTGCAGAAGCGCTGACGCGGCCGCGGTCAGCGGCGAGAGACTTATCGCCGGCGGCGCGGTCGGATCGATCTGCGGCCATGGCGCCGGTTGCATCGGCGGCACTGCTGTCATGGCAGGGGCCGGAGCGGAGGCAGGCGGCAGTGGGGCGAGTCGGCGCCCCCCGGGCGCGGGGCGGATCACCGTCCGATCGTCGTCCGGCTCCGAAAATGGGTTGTCGCTCACTGGCGCTTCCTCTGCCGACATCGCCTCGCCGCTAGCGATCGTACTGGCTTAACCCGTAGTTCTCCATCACCCAGTTCAGCGTGAAGCCGTAATTCGGGTCGGTCGCATAGACCCCGGTCAGCGCGTCGGCGAACGCTTCGGGGTTATCCTTCTGTTTCATTGCGTCTTGGTAGACAGGGGCGGTCGCCAACAGGCGTCCATGTTCATCAAACGCCTGGGACAGAGAATCGAATGCCCGAAAGCGGGCGGTGACGACGACGTTCTCGCCATTGATCACTTCACGGGTCGGGCTTTCAACCGCGGGCTGGTCGCCGACAGCCTTGATGCCGAACGGGTTGTTGCTGCCTGCCGGAATTGCGGCGCCCCAGGCGCTCTCCACGGCCCACTGCGCGACGGTGACCGAGGCCGGCACCGCCCAGCGTTCGCGAGAGGCGACGGCGGCGGCGGCTACGTCGGACGGTACTTCGCCGAAATGACCGACCGAGGGTGGCGGCACGTTCTCTACCAGCGGCCTGGCGGCAAGTGCGTAATAGGTGGGGCTGCCCGGGTCGACGCGGCCTGATGGCGGCATCATCTGCAGGAACACTGCTTGGTAGGTCTCGATCGCCAAGGTGGTGCCGACATCGTCCACGCCGCTGACAGGGACCGGTGCGTGCGGCTTGGGCAGCCGATCGTTGAGCAGTGACTGAATGACAAAGACATCGCCGGGGGCGTTGGTGCCGCCTCGGCCGACCGACGTGAAGATCGGCGGCGCGATGCGGCCCATTTCATCGACGCTCAGTACCCGTGGGGGATGGAACCAGTCCCATGCCTGCCTCCGAGGTCCGGAAGCGTCAGTATAGTGTAGAGGCGGATGAGCCGAGGCCAATTGCTTTCGCCGGCGCCGTAGGCTCTGGGCGAGCGGGAATCGGCACGGCATATGACCCCCCACTATATGCCTTGCCAAGCTGCACAGATGTCGTGGGTGGCGAGCCTACTGACGCGAACAAGAACCGCACCCACCGTCATCCAGGTCCGATTGCCGCACCTGATAATCCGACATTCAGTCAGGCGTTACCGGCTCGACGTGTCCAATGCCGCTTCGGCGAGTGCCTTGGCGCGTCCGAAATCGTAGTTCCGATAGACATGCAGTTTGTTGACGATTTGCGCACCGCCGTAGAATTTCTCGTATTGCTGGTGGCGGCCGGCGAACTCGCTGCCAATCAGATCCCATGCGAGTTTGAGTAGTGCGACCCGTCTCCGGGACGGATAGCCGGGCGATGCCACGTATCGTTCAAGATCTGGCGCAGTGTCCGGATTCTCGTAGTCCAGTCGCGACGACGGCAACATGATCATGGCGCCGCCACTCAGATCGCGTGCCAGGTCGATCAGTCTGGGGTTCAGATCCGATTGCAAAGCCATGATAGCGTACAACGCCATTCGCGATGGCCAGACGACGCCGTCTTCAACCGTCGCCCGCGTTTCCTGCGCTTCGACCATCATGTCAACGATCGAGGCCAGGGCTGCCATTTCTCCGAGCTGTGCCTGGCTCGCGGGGAGCCGGTCCACGCCGGTGATCTCGCAGTGATGCTTCATGACGCCGAGCAGGAAGCGAAGCTTCGTCGCGTAGCGTATCTGCGCCTGGTAGTTGCCATAGATGTGCGACGGCGTCTGCGTCCACTGCTCCCGCCACATGATCGGGGGTGCGGCCCATCAGACCGAAAGTATGCTCGGCCCAGCGTTCCAGCATGCGTCGCTTCGGAGCAAGGTCTTCCGTCGTGCGCGGGATGTGGTAGCAGCGGAGGACTCGATTGCCGGTCTTTGGCGATTGGTATGTCATCAGCTCGCGATTGTCCGGGTCGGCGGCAATGTCCCACAGGCCGGCAATGGATTGTGCCGCGCCTCGAAAGGCCGGGTGCGCCGTTACGTCGGTAACCACCTCTCCGTCATAAATGATTTGCCTGCCATCGTCGCGAATTTGCGCCAGATACGCCGCCCCGCTGCGCAAGCCGGCAGATGTGCCAGTGGGATGCCGTTCCGGTTGCGGGGGCATTGAACTCATCGCCAACTCTCCCTGGCCATGCCTGGTCGTACGTTTCGCTCCTGGCGGCTTCTACCGGAAGGCCCCCAGGCACACAAAGGATTTGCGTCAGCGGCGGGGCTTCGCCCCGAACCCCATCAGAGGGCGCTGCCCTCTGGACTCCCGCCAAGGGCGACGCCCTTGGAATCTTTCACTTTCGACCGGTGGGGGTGGGGGATGGCTGAGCCTGGCCAATGCCAGGCTCAGCCATCCCCCACCCCCACCGGTCGAAAAGGATTGGATTGCAAAGGCGACTGCCTTTGCTGGAGGTCCAGGAGGCAAAGCCTCCTGGCGGGTTTCAGGGCGAAGCCCTGACCTTCCACTCATTGACGCCCCAGCCCCATCCACACCAGGATGCCGACAGGAGGGACGTGTCATGGCCCAATTGGTTGCTGCGTTCGGTTCGTCACACAGCCCGATGCTCGCCTCGCGCATCGAGGACTGGCAGACCGGCTTTCTGGCCCGCGATCAAGCGCGACAGTTCGTCGATCTCGACGGCAAGCCGTGCAATTACAGCGAACTGCTGGCGCGTGCGCCGGCGGATGCATTGCAGCGGATCGCGCCGGAGCATCTGGCGCGGCGCCACGGTGAGGCGATGGCAGCAATGGAGCGTCTGCGCGACGATGTGGCGGCGGCGAAACTGGATACGTTGATCGTGGTGGGCGACGACCAGGAGGAGTTGTTTCACCACGACAACATGCCGGCGATCGGCATCTATTACGGCGAGACGATCCGCGGCCGCCTGCCGTATCAGAAGGAAATCGAGGAAGCGGACTATCCGTGCGATGCCGCGCTGGCACGCCATCTGATCGCGTCGTTGCAGCAGGACGGCTTCGACCTTTCGGTGATGCGTTCGCTCACCGAGGGGCGGCGCGAGGGCCATGCGTATTCGTTTGTGCACCGGTTCTACTTTGCTCAGGCCCCCGTGCCGATCGTGCCGGTCTTCCTCAACGCGTATTACCCGCCGAACCAGCCCGCGCCGGGACGCTGTCTTGCCCTAGGCGAGGCGCTGCGGCGCGCGATCGAGGCGTTCCCGCAGGCTGCGCGCGTCGGTGTCATGGCGTCCGGCGGGCTCAGCCATTTCGTGGTGGATGAGGCGTTCGACCGCGCGCTGCTCGACGCGCTGCGTCGCAAGGACGCTGCGTTCTTCCGCGATGCTCCGCTGACCAAGCTGATGTCGGGCAGTTCGGAAATTCGCAACTGGATCTGCCTGGCTGGCGCGGTTGGATCGCTCGATCAGGTCTGGTCGAGCTATGTGCCCGGCTATCGCACGCCGGCGCTGAGCGGCACCGGTCTGTCGTTCGCCAGCTTCCGATAGGCGATCAACGCGTGTTCCCTTGTCATTGCGAGGAGCACGGCGACGAAGCAAACTCGTTCGGGTGAGGGCTCTACTCGATCCAGATTGCGTCGTCGCTGCGCACCTCGCAATGACAGGGAAGGGGCGAGGACACGGGCTGCGACGGTGATCCGCTCAGATGCCGTCCAACGGGGCTTCGCCATCCAGCACCACCAACCGGTGCTCGAACAGCCACTCGCCATCGACCTTCGCCAACTGGCAATCGTAACGCCCCGGCGCCATCATTTCGGTCTTGCCATCCCGTGTGATGACATTCAGGAGATAACACGTCGCGCGTGCCTGATCGCCGTCCACCTGCACCGCCAGGTTCGAAATGAAATGTCGGAGTTGCGCTCCCCGCTCGCGAAACCGCGCGAAGCGCTCGGCAAATTCGCGGATGCCCTGTCGACCCGAATACACGCCGACCGCCGGACTTTGCAGCGCGCCATCTTCGGTGAAGCACGCCACGATCGTCTCCACGTCGCCGGCGTCGAGCGCGGTCGTGTAGCGCACGAACAGGTCGTTGATCATCGTCCGGTCATCCATGGCGTCCTGCGTACCGCCGCCGGCTTGCGGAGTCGAGGGCTGCCGCCCTAACGTCCCCGCCGCAATCGAAAGGGGAGGCGACCGATGATCATCGAAATGCGCACCTACACATTGAAGCCGGGCAACATTCCGACATTCGAGGAACGCTTCGGCGGGGCGCTCGCCATCCGGCAGAAATACTCCAAGCTGGCCGCGTTCTGGCACACCGAGGTCGGCCCGCTGAATCAGGTGATCCACGTCTGGCCGTACCAGTTGTTGGATGATCGTGCCCGCGTGCGCGCCGAGGCCGCGAAGGCGGAAGGCTGGCCGCCGAATACGCGCGAACTGACGCTCGAGCAGCGCAGCGAGATCTTCCTGCCCGCGCCGTTCTCGCCACCGCTCGAGCCGCGTCAGCTTGGCGGCATCTACGAAATCCGCATGTACACCTACGCGCCCGGCACGCTTCCCGCGGTGATGGAGCGCTGGGCGGAGAAAGTCCCAGGTCGCATCGCTCTGTCGCCGCTGGTGGGCGCCTGGTACTCGGAGCTGGGCGGGCTGAACAAGTGGTGCCACATCTGGGCCTACAAGGACGCCGGCGAGCGTGGCCGCATCCGCGCCGAGGCGGTGGCCAAGGGCGTCTGGCCGCCGGGCGGACCGCCGGGTGCGCTGCTGAAGCAGGAGAACATGCTGGTGGTGCCGGCGGCATTCTCGCCGCTGAGGTAGTCGCGAGCACCTGGCACGCTGTGTGCAGAACCTCCCGTAGTTTCATACCCGAACTGCGGGAGGCGTTGCATGCTACCACTCATCGTCGGCGCCATCGGTGCCATCGGCGCGGTGGTTTCGGCCATCAAAGGTGGCTCCTGGGTGTCCGATCAGATCGGCGCCGCCAAATCGGGCGCCTCGGTCGGCGGCAAGACTGCCGGGACATCGCAAACGGACGCCGCGGCTGCCCCGTTCGCAGCAGCACTCGCGGCACAAGCTGCCGGGCAGACGTTGCCGACGAGCAGCAGCGGCGTCGTCGCGGCGACAGGCAGCGCGGCGCCGTCCACGCCTGCCGTGCTGCCGATCCACAGCAGCCAATACGACGTGCTCGCGCGGGTGAATGCCGGCATTGCGGCGTACAATAAAGTCGGCCAGCATCAAGCCACTCACGCCGGAGCAATCGCTGCTTCAGTCACCCAGTCATGAATGACCAGCCGCGCGCGTTCGCCGATGCGGCCAGGGCGGCAACCGGCAGGACCAGTCTCATGCGCCACTCCCTCAGTCGATCGGTGTCCGTATTGTCCACAGATCGATGCCGCGCCGGCAAGGAGCAAGTGGCGCGGCTCGGCGGTCAGGTCCGCCGTAGGGTGCGCGAGGTCAGCGCCTGCATGGTCAGGCCGGCGCCGATCCCCCACACCGCAAGGATCACCAGCACCACCAGGATGGTTTTCGGCGCCCAGCCAAAGGCCGGCGCGTGTCCCTTGAGTGGCTCGACGACGAACGCCGACACCAGGGCAGCGATCAGGCCGAGTACCAGGCCGGACAGCCAGGGCGGCATAGTCAGCTTCGGCAACGCCACGCCATAGGCCAGTCCCCAGAGGCCACCCCAGAAGCAGAAGTCGATGGTCAGCGGCACACCGAACGGCGGCGCCGGCGACATCGGGTAGGGGGGCGGCATCAGGCCGGCCAGGTACAGGGCGGCCCAGGCGCCTTGGTGGAAGATCAGCACGGCGACGGCACCGGCGATGAATCCGAACGCGGCACGCATTGGAAGGGCCATCGAGCGCATGGGCTTCTCCTACAGCCGATTTGCGGCGGCGGCATCAGCCGGTGCGCGCAGTGTGCCGGTCCCGTTGCCCTGGTGGATCGAGCGACGGGACTGAGCGGCAGACCTGGGTCGGAGGGGCACTCCGACGAACCCGACGACGAAGCCGGGCCTGACGGAGGAGGGGGGATGTTCGATAGTGGCCGCGGAGGTTGATTGCTCGGTATCAGTTGCGGTGGACATTGCGGCCGTTGCGCGATATCAATTTCGATAGCAGTTGTTGGTGCGGCAAATGGCGCAAGTCCTCGTGCGAAATCTTGATGAGCAGTTGGTGGCCGCCTTGCGTCGCAAGGCGGAACTGCATGGACACTCATTGGAACAGGAACTGCGTCTGGCGCTGACGGCTGCGGCGAGGCTCACTCACGAGGAACGCATCGCGCTGGCGCGGCGCGTTCGTGGCCTGACCCCGGCGGGGGTAACGCAGAGCGACAGTGCAGAGATGATCCGACAGGATCGCGACAGCCGGTGATGCTGGTTGTTGACGCGAGCGTCGCCTGCAAGTGGTTCATCGACGAATACGGCACGAAAGCTGCCGAGGCGTTGCTTGCCCTGGGCGAGACGTTGTTGGCGCCCGATCTTATCGTGCCGGAAGTTTGCAACGTCGCGTGTCTGAAGCTGCGGCGCGGGCAGATCGGCGCAGACCAGGCAGCTTCGATGGTCAATGGCTTGCCGGACCTGTTCGATGAACTGGTGCCTTCGGAGCAATTGGCCGCCCGTGCGTTCATCATTGCCAGCACTTTGGCACATCCGGCCTACGATTGTTTTTACCTTGCGCTGGCGGAGTTGCGCGGCACGCGGTTGGTGACTGCTGACCGAAAGCTGATTGGCCGGTTGGCGACGACGCCTTGGGCAAGCCTGACCATTGGCCTTGATACCATTCAAAGTTGCTAAAAGGCGAATGTCAGATGCGGCATCAACGCCTTGGGATCGGGCGCTACCCCTGTCCTTTCATTGCCATCCGCGCCATTCTAGCCAGCAAGTACTGGAGGATTTTCGCCATGGACAGTGACCTCGACGCCCTGCTCGGCTTCGCGCCGGATTACGATTCACCGATCCCCTATATGCAGCGCACGCGCGATTACTACCGGGCGATCGGCTATACCACGCCGTACCGCTGGGCGCACTACATCGGGGCGCCGTTCACGCCGCTGAAAAAGCCGCTTGCGCGGTCGCGCGTGACCATTGTCACCACCGCGGCGCCGTTTCGGCCGGACAAGGGCGACCAGGGACCCGGTGCGCCGTACAACGGTGGGGCGAAGTTCTACCAGGTGTATTCCGGCGACACGTCGCGGCAGCATGACCTGCGCATCTCGCACATCGGCTACGACCGGGTGCACACCAGTGCCGAGGACAGCGGCACCTGGTTCCCGTTGCCGGCGCTGCTGCGGTTGCGCGACACGGGGCGCATCGGCGCCGTGACGCAGCACTTCCATGGCGCGCCGACCAACCGCAGCCATCGCGTCACGGTGGAAACCGACGCACCGGAGATTCTCCGCCGTTGCCGCGAGGACGACACCGATGTTGCGATCCTGGTGCCGAACTGCCCGGTCTGCCACCAGACCTGCAGCCTCGTCGCGCGCCACCTGGAGGCCAACGGCATCGCCACCGTGGTGATGGGCTGCGCCAAGGACATCGTCGAGCACGCCGCCGTGCCGCGCTTCCTGTTCAGCGATTTCCCGCTCGGCAACAGCGCCGGCAAGCCGCACGACCCTGCGTCGCAGGCGCAGACGTTGGAGCTTGCGTTGCGTGTGCTGGAATCCGCGCCAGGGCCGCGCACCACGATGCAGTCGCCGCTGCGCTGGAGCGCGGATGCGTCGTGGAAGCTGGACTATCTCAACATCGAACGGATGCCACCCGAGGAACTGGCACGGCGGCGGCGCGAGTTCGACGAGCAGAAGGCAGCGGCGCGCAGCATTCGCGAAGGCGTGGCGGCGTGACAGCGAGCGCTCGCCCGTTTGCCAACGTCCGCGTGCTCGACTTCACCCAGGTGCTCGCCGGCCCCTACGGCAGCTACCAGCTTGCGCTGCTCGGCGCCGATGTGATCAAGGTGGAGCGCCGCGAAGGCGAGGACATGCGCCGCACGCCGCTGTCGCGCGAATGGGCCGAGCGCGGCATGGCGCCGTCGTGGCTCGCGATCAACGGCAACAAGCGCAGCCTGACGCTCGACCTGCAAAAGCCCGCGGCCATCGAGATCGTCAACCGGCTTGCCGCCAAGGCCGATGTGGTGATGGAGAATTTCCGGCCGGCGTGATGGATCGCCTCGGCATCGGCTACAACGCACTGCGCGCCATCAACCCGCGGCTGATCTACTGCACGGTGTCCGGCTTCGGCGCCACCGGTCCGTATCGCAACGAGGCCGGCTACGACGGCAAGATCCAGGCGCTGTCCGGCATCATGTCGCTGACCGGCCACAAGGTAATGGGACCGACGCGCGCCGGCTTCGCGGTGTGCGACGTGCTGTCCGGCATGACCGCCGCGTTCGCCGTCTCGTCGGCGCTATACCAGCGCACGCACACCGGTCAGGGCCAGTTCATCGACGTGTCGATGCTGGAGGCGAGCCTGAGCTTTCTATCCACCCAGGTTGCCGACTTCACCGTTGCAGGCCATCGGCAGGAGCAGTTCGGCAATCAGGCGATCAGCCGCAAGGTCACCGCGAACCTGTTCCGTGCCAAGGAAAGCTATCTGCTGCTCGCGGTGAACAACGACCGGCAATACGAGGCATTGATGACTGCGATCGGCCGGCCGGATGTGCTGGACGATCCTCGGTTTGCCGACTGGTTCCAGCGCAAGGAGAACGAGCAGGCACTGCGCGCGATCATCGAGGAGGCACTGGCACGCGACGACGCGAAGACCTGGGAGAAACGGCTGAACGATGCCGGCGCGCCGTGCGCCAGCATCTGGAAGATCGAGGAGATCATCGACCATCCGCAGATCGTCGCGCGCAACGCTATGCAGACTGTCGATACCGAGTATGGCCCGCTCCGCCTGATGGGCTCCGGCTTTCAGATGGAGCATGGCGGCGGCAGGCTCGATCACGCGCCGTCACCGCTCGGCGCGCATACTGACGAGGTGCTGAAGGAGGCGGGCTACTCGGACAACGAGTTGGCGGCGCTACGGCGCAACGAAGTGATCTGACGTCGCCCTGTCATTGCGAGGAGCGCAGCGGTGCCCGGACTTGATCCGGGCAAGCAATCTCCCGCCCAAGTGAGGCAGCCCTCGCCCGCGGGAGATTGCTTCGTCGCTGTGCGCCTCGCAATGACAGGCGAACCCTTCACGCGCCGGACAACGCGCTACACCGCCTCGAGCGGCGCGTGCAGCCGCGTGCCCTTGCAGATGATACCGCCGCGGTCGCCGATCTCCACGCTGCCGTAACGTTCAGCGTACGCCGGCGGCAATGCGCGGGCGCCCGGCGCCGCCAGCCACAGCCGCAGCAGATGACGCTTGCGCTCGGGTTCCGGCCAGTCCTCGAACGCGGTGCGATCGTGCAGCACTGTGTGGTTGTGGACGAACTGGATGTCGCCCGGCCGGAACTCCATGTCGAGCCGCAGTTCGGCGTCCTCGGCCAACGCATCGAAGCAATCGAGCGCGGCGATGTCTTCGGCATTCAGCCGCGGCGCGTCGGGGAAGCGTTGCGATGAACGCACATAGTGTGGCGCGTAGATTGCAGACAGCAGGCCCTGGTGGTCGTTGTACACCGGCGTCTCGAACCAGGGACGCTTGCCCTCGGGCACTTCGCCGCGCCGATCGGTCGGCATCGGCCGGAACAGCCGCCACACCAGATCCGGGTGCCGTGTCGCCATGACATTGTACATCGACATCGAACTGGTCAGCGACGACAGCCCGCCCGACTTTGCCGTCTTCAGGCAGAGCAGTGCGACGATGTCGCAGGAGTTGGTGTGGAAATTCTGCCGCTCGGTGGTCTGGTAGATGCGGACATTCGGATCCTGCGACGACAGGCCGAGATCGCGCACGTGCCCGAGCACATGACCCTTGGCGTTCTGCGATCGCGCGTTGCCGAAATAGGTGCCGATGCCCCAGTAGGCGGCGGCGCTGTCGGCGATCGGGCGACCTTCGACCGGAAGGCCGCGAAGCAGCACGAAGCCGCGGCCGTTCAGCACTTCGTCGCGCAGGTGGTCCAGCACGGGTCCCAGGGTCGGCAACGGAAAGTCGGCACGGCTGATCGTGGCGATGTCACGGCTGCACGTTGCAACAGTTGCGGCCTCGATTTCGCTGATCTCGGCGGGCGACAGACGATAGGTCCATTCATCCGGCCGCTTCGCCAGTTCGGCACCAATCCATGCGGATGGGCCCATCACCAGCGGCCGAGGTATCTCCTGGTCCATCACGATCTCCGTACAACTGTCACTGCGAGGAGCGCAGCGATCCCCGGGGCTCAGTCAAGCGGGCCTGCAACGGCAATCCTCGCCAAAGTTGGCGCGCATGACTGGTCGGAGATTGCCGCGTCGCTGCGCTCCTCGCAATGACAGCGGGGACAGGGGGCGCTGGACCCGACCAAGTCCGGCGCAGGTATGCCATGCCGAACACGCAGGCTTCCGACGGCTGACGGGCGAGGCGTTTCTTCTATACTGCGGCCACCTTAGAGAAGGACCAAGGCATAATGCCGACGCGGCTTGCCAGACTCTGCTCCGGCCATGTGCACTATGCCTGGATCGTCCTGGCCGTCATGTTCACGGCGATGCTCGCTGGCGTTGGCGTTCGCGCCGCGCCTGGCGTGATGATCGTGCCGTTGGAGCATGCCTTCGGCTGGGACGTCAGCACCATCGCCGGGGCGGTTTCGCTCAACATCATCCTGCTCGGCGCGACCGGACCATTCCTGACCGGCCTGATGCAGATCATCGGGTTGAAGCGAACCATCCTGCTGTGCCTGGCAATGCTGATGGCCGGCACCGGCCTGTCAACCTTCATGACTGCGCCCTGGCAGTTGTTCATGACCTGGGGACTGATGGTCGGCATCGGTTCGGGCGCCGGTGCGGTAGGCATGGCCGCGGCGGTGGCAAACCGCTGGTTCGCGCGGCGCACCGGCCTCGCCATGGGCCTGCTGACCGCGGCCAATGCGGCAGGGCAACTGATCTTCCTGCCGCTGCTCGCATTGTTGGCCGAGCGATACGGTTGGCGGGGCGTCGCGATCTGCGTCACGCTCGCGATCGCCGTTGTGCTGCCTGTCGTTGCATTGATGCTGCCGGAGTTGCCCGACCGGATCGGCCTCAGTCCGTATGGCAGCACCGCGATGCAACCTCCGGGCGCGGACCATGCCGCGGGCAACAATCCGTTCACCGTGGCGATCGGCGCATTGATGCGCGCCGGCCGGTTGCTGGATTTCTGGCTGCTGTCCCTGACGTTCGGGATCTGCGGCTTCTCCACCAATGGACTGATCAACACGCATCTCATCGCCTACTGCGCCGACCACGGCATCGCGGAGGTCAACGGCGCGTCGATCCTGGCTGCGATCGGGATATTCAGCCTGATGGGGGCGGCACTGTCGGGCTGGATGTGCGACCGGTTCAATCCACGCGTGCTGCTGTTCTGGTACTATGGGCTGCGCGGGCTGTCATTGGTGCTGGTGCCGTTCACCTCCTTCGATCCGATCAGCCTGTCCGTGTTCGCGGTGTTCTACGGGCTCGATTGGGTCGCGACCGGGCCGGCTACGTTCGCACTGGCCAATGAAATTTTCGGCCGCCGCGATACGCCGGTGATCGTCTCGTGGATCTTCGCCGCGCATCAGGTGGGCGGTGCGATTGCGGCGTTCGGGGCCGGCGAAGTGCGCAGCGTGGAGGGCAGTTATCTGATGGCGTTCGTGGCCAGCGGTCTCGCCTGCCTGCTGGCGTCGCTGCTGGTGCTGCGCGTCAGTCGGCCGGGGCCCGCGCTCGCAGCGGCGGAGTGATAGCCGGTCGCTAGGCCAGTTGTTCGATGCGGATCGGCAGGTCGCGCACGCGGACGCCGGTGGCGTGATGCACCGCGTTCGCCACCGCGGCAGCCACGCCGGTCATCGGCAACTCGCCGATACCCTTCGCACCGAGCGGGTTGGAAACGCGTTCGTCATTCGGCACCAGGATCGCCTGGATTTCCGGCATGTCGGCATTCACCGGCACCAGGTATTCCGCGATGTTGGCGTTGACGATGCGCCCGGTCTCGGCATCGACATGAGTTTCCTCGAACAGCGCCATGCCGAGACCGTAGACGATGCCGCCGATCAACTGACTGCGCGCGGTTTTGGCGTTCATCACGCGCCCGCCATCGAACGCGCCGACGAAGCGACTCACGCATAATTCGCCGATACCCGGGTCGAACCGCACCTCGGCGAACTGCGCACCGAACGAATGCATGGCGTAGCGCTTTTGTTCGTCTCCCGGTTTGGCGCCGCTATCGGCCTCGATGAAATCCATCCGCTTTTGCGCTAGCAGTTCCGCAACAGCGACGCGGCCACCCGGTCCGATCACCGCCTCATCGTGCAGCCGCAGCGCATCGTCTCCTGCGTTCTGCCAGCCAAATCGCGCGTCCGCCCGGGCAAGGTCGAACAACTTGCCGCACATCGCCTGGCACGCCGCAAGCACTGCCGGACCGACGCGCGCCACCGTCATGGAACCGCCTGACACCGGCGCGTGCGGGAACGCACTGTCGCCCAGTTCGAAGCGCACGCGTTCGGCAGGCAGGCCCAGTGTATCGGCGGCAATCTGCGACATCACCGTGTAGGTGCCGGTGCCGAGATCCTGCGTGCCGACCTGAACCAGTGCGGTGCCGTTGGCGCCGAGCCGCACATGCGCCATCGCCGGCATGCGATGCGTGGGATAGGTGGCGGTCGCCATGCCCCAGCCGATCAGCACATCGCCGCTGCGCATCGAGCCAGGCGCTTGCGAGCGGCGCGACCAGCCGAACATCTCCGCACCTTGTCGGTAGCATTCGCGCAACGCCTTGCTGGCGTACGGCTTGCCCTCTTGCGGATCCATCTCGGCGTAGTTGCGCAGGCGGAACTCGAGCGGGTCCATCATCAGCGCCACCGCCAGCTCGTCCATCGCCGACTCCAGCGCAAAGTTGCCGCTGGCGAGACCGGGCGCGCGCATATAGGTCGGCAGTCCGGCATTGGTCGCGACCAGCCGATGCGTCACCGCGACATTCGGACAGGCGTACAGCATCTCGGTTGCCAGGCCGACCGGTTCGGCAAACTCGCCCAGTGCCGGCTCTGACATCTGCGAGAACCCGTCATGTCGCATGGCGACCAGAGAGCCCTGCTCATTGGCGGCGAAACGCAGCTTCTGGATTGTGCGCGGGCGGTAGCCGTTGGAGGTGAACATCTGCGCGCGGTTCACGATCAGTTTGACGGGCCGTCCGACCACCTTCGCCGCCATCGCGGCCAGCACCGCCGGCGGCCAGGTACTGCCCTTGCTCCCGAACCCGCCACCGACATACGGGCAGATCACGTGCACATTGTCCGGCGCGATGCCGAACAGCGCGGCGAGCGTGGACTGTGCTCCGGAGATGCCCTGCGTCGCTGTCCACACGGTCAGCCGATCGCCATCCCAGCGCGCGATCGTCGCGTGCATCTCCATCGGATTGTGATGCTCGATCGGCGTGGTGTAGGTGGCCTCCAGCCTGATCGGCGCCGCGGTGAATGCGCCGTCCGGATCGCCGCGTTTGGAATCCGGCGGCCGTTCGCCGTTGCGGAAATTCTTCGGCACATAGGCCTGGTCCAGCACGCCATCCATCGATGTAATCGGCTCGGCCTGACGATAGCGCACGCGCACCGCGGCAGCCGCTGCGCTGGCGCGTTCGAGGCTGTCGGCCACGGCCACCGCGACGTGCTGGCCGTTGTAGCGAACGCGCATGTCCTGCAGCAGCGGCGCGCGAACCGTCTGCTGCGTGCCACCGGTGGTGGTGAGTTTGGGTGCGGTGTCCGGCGTGATGATCGCAAGCACGCCCGGCATCGCCCGTGCCTGGTCGAGCTCGAAGCCGATGATCTCGCCGGCGCCGATGGTGCTTTGCACCAGCACGCCATGCACTGCGTCGGGCACCGCGAATTCCGCGGCGTATTTGGCGCGCCCCGTGACCTTCAGATGTCCGTCGACACGATCGATCGGCTTACCGATGCTTGCCATGGTGCCCCCGTCACGCCGCGGATGTCTGCAAGGCGCGCAGCACTGCGCCGCGCAGCAAGGTCTGTTTGAATCCGTTCTGCCGTGCCGGTCGGGCACCTTCGCCCGCCAGTGATGCCGCCTGGCGTAACAGCGAATCGGTCGGCGGCTTGCCGCGCAACGCCGCTTCGACCTCGGACAGTCGCCACGGCCTGGCGCCGACACCGCCGGCCGCGAGGCGAACGTCACGGACGGAGCCATCCGCTATGTCCATGGCGACGGCGACGGAGACCAGCGCAAATTCGAAACTGGCGCGATCGCGCAGCTTGAGATAGCGCGAATTATGCGCCGCCGCGCTGCGAGGCACGGTGATGCCGGTAATGAGTTCACTGGGCCGCAGTTCCGTTTCGATCTGCGGCGAGTCGCCAGGTAGCCGGTAGAACGCGTCGATCGGCATTTGTCGCGGCGCACCGTCGGCGCCGCGCAGTTGCAGCGTGGCGTCGAGCGCTGTCAGTGCCACGGCGAGATCGGACGGATGCGTGGCGATGCAGTGTTCGCTGCCGCCGAGGATCGCCAGGAGGCGGTTCTCGCCCTTGACGGCCGGACAGCCGGAACCGGGCTGACGTTTGTTGCAGGTGAAACCGGTATCGCGGAAATAGCCGCAGCGCGTGCGTTGCAACAGGTTGCCGCCCATGGTGCCCATGTTGCGTATCTGCGGCGAAGCGGAGGCGAGCAGCGCTTCGGAAATCACCGGCCAGCCCTCGCGCACCGCAGGATGCGCCGCCACGTCGCTCATGCGCGCCATCGCGCCGAGTTGCAGGCTGTTGGGGTCGGCGGCGATGTCGGACAGGCCGATTGGTTCGAGATCGACCAGCCGGGTCGGTGATCTCGACGTTGTCCTTCATCAACTGCAGCAGGTCGGTGCCGCCGGCGATGTATTTCGCACCGTTGGCTGACGCTGCGGTAATCGCGTCCTGCGGCGAGCCGGGTTGCACGAAGGCGAATTCCTGCATGGCTCAGCCCTCCCGCGCGACGTCGCGGATGGCTGCGACGATGTTGGGATAGGCGCCGCAGCGGCAGATATTGCCGCTCATCCATTCGCGGATTTCGGCGTCCGATCCGGTGTGGCCTTCGCTGTACCAGCGCGACCGCCGACATGATCTGGCCCGGCGTGCAGTAGCCGCATTGCAGGCCGTCGTGCTGCACGAATGCCGCCTGCATCGGGTGCAATTCGCCGTTCGCCGCGAGACCCTCGATGGTTGAGATTGTCCGGTTCTGGCAGCGAACGGCGAGCGTCAGGCAGGACACCACGCGACGGCCGTCGAGGTGCACCGTGCAGGCGCCACAGGCGCCGCGGTCGCAGCCTTTCTTGGTTCCGGTCAGGCCGGCCTGTTCGCGCAGTGCGTCGAGCAGCGACGTGCGCGGATCGAGGGCCAGCTTCAGGGTGTTGCCGTTCACCTGGAGGGTGATGTCGGTGACGGCGGGTTGCGGCGGCTGCGCGGATGAGCCCGCCGCATGGGCTGGCTAGGCACCTTCTGCGTGGCCTGCCGCGGGCAACACCGTGAGGCTGCTTGCCGTGCCGGCGAGCAGGTGACGGCGAGTGATGTGGAGTCCATCCATGAGTTCCCACCTACGCAATTGAGCGCATAACGCGGGAACTCACTGTTGGCCTGCCTCACATTAGCGTGTTGAGTGGCCGACGGTATGCGGAGAGCTGGGAGCATCGGCGTCCGGATTGTCAGGAACTGCGATTTACTCATGCAGTGCTGAAGGCGCGCTGGAGATAGATGTGCGCCAAGTTTGAACTCGACCTTGTTGGGCATCCCGAGGCGATGGCGAAGTGAATGCGATACAGTACAGCGAGGATGTGCTGCACGAATCCGACCATTCAGCGGATGAGATCGGTCAGGTACAGAAGTCGGGCGTGCTGGCCTGACGAAAAACGCCTCCACTTCCCTCTCCAGCCACATTGCTGGAGAGGGAAAGTGGTGGGTGACGTGCTTACCCGCACGCCAACGCGTAAATATCCTTCACTCCGTGCGGCAGGTTCATTGACTGCCAGGTTGCGCCGCCATCCAGCGTGCCGAATATCTCGCCGTCATACCGCGCACCGAGGTACACTTGGTTCGGATCGGTTTGGTGCGGCGCCACGGACATGACCGTGCCGTGCACCTGCACCTTGTCGAAGCGCTGCCAGGTTTTTCCCTTGTCCTGACTGCGATATACCGCACCGTCCTTGCTCGCCGCCGCGACACTCAACGCCGAGTACAGCGTGTTGGGATCGGTCGGCGATGCCTTGATGTCGCGTCCGTAGGTCGTTGGCGAGAAGCGGCCAACCTCCATGTCCTGCCAGCTATCGCCACCATCCGTGGTGCGGAACAAACCCATGCGCACCGCAATGATCACCGCGTCCGGATCGCCCGCGCTGATGGCGATCGCGTGACCGTCCAGCATCCCTTCGTCGGAAGTGTCACTGACGATCTTGCTCTTCAGATGCGGCTGCTGTGCCAGACGAATCAGGGCGTCGCTGCAATCCTTCCAGGTTTCCCCGCCGTCGGTGGTGCGCATCGCGCCGCCAACCTCCAGCGCCGCGAAGATCGTGCCAGGCTTGCTCGGGTGCTGTGCCATGCGCATCACGCGACAGGCAAACGGCATGACGCATCGCGTTGGCATGTTCGGATCGGGCAGTCTGCGCCATGTCTCGCCGCTGTCCTCGCTGCGATACACCGCAACCGGTGAGCCGCCGGCATAGACCAGCTTGGGATTGCCGGCATCGACCAGGAACGACCAGATCTGCATGCCCTTGTCAGGGAAGTTGGTGCGCTTGAACGTCTTGCCCCGATCGGTGCTGCGATACACTCCATCATGCGTGCCAGCGAACACGATGTTCGGATCGATCGGATGCACGTAAACCGTGTTGCTGTTTTGATCGCTGATCACATGCTCCCAGACGCCGGTCTCCGCCGGGCGACGAAACACGCCGACGTCTCCCTTGTCCTTGTCACTTCGGCCGACTGTCCCGGCCACGCTGGCATAGACGTTTGCTTGGCTTGCCATGGTCCGCTCCCTCCATCATCGGTGGGCGTCAGCCTACGCCATTCCCGCCGGGGTTGACAGTGCCCGGCTTCATCGCCTTGCTCACGTCAACTGGGCAGGGAGGACGCCATGCCGAATGTGCAAGCCGAACGACTGGTCGACATCGCCAATGGACTGTTGCAGGCCGCCGGCGCATCCGCCGAGGAAGCCGCGACGATCGCGCGCTACAACATCGGCGCCAATCTGGTCGGCCATGATTCACACGGCATCATCCTGATCCCGAGCTATATAGAGCGCATCAAAGTCGGCCACATCGTGCCGGGCGCACCGTGGAACATCATCGAGGAGACCCCGACCACAACGGTGATAGATGGCAACTGGGGTTTTGGCTACGTCGTCACCGATCGCGCGATGCGCTACACCATCGACAAGGCGAAGAAGCAGCAAGTCGCCGCGGCGACGGTATATCGCCAGAGCCATGTCGGGCGTCTTGCATCCTACCCGCTGATGGCGGCGCGCGAGGGCATGATCGCGATGATCACCGCGGATTCCGGCCGCAGCGCAAAGGCAGTCGCGCCGTTCGGTGGCGCGAAGGCGCGGCTGGGCACCAATCCGATCTGTTTTGCTATCCCATCCAACCTCGAAGGACCGCTGTTCTTCGACATGGCGACTTCCGCCGCGGCCGCCGGCAAGATCAACGTCGCGACGGCGCGCGGCGAACAGGTACCGGCGGGCTGGCTGATCGACGCCGATGGCAATCCTTCCACCGATCCGCGCGTGCTGCGCCAGGGCGGCGCACTGCTGCCGGTCGGCGGCGCCGAGGGCTACAAGGGCTACGGATTGGCAACGATTGTGGAGATTCTGTCCGGCCTGCTGACCGGTCTTGGTTTCGGCGTAGAACCGACCGGACGGCATAACGACGGCTGCTTCATCGCCGTGTTCAACGTTGCGGCTTTCCGTAACCTGGAGACGTTCAAAAACGAGGTGACCGAATTCGCCCAATACCTGAAGGCAACACCGCCGGCTCAGGGCTTCACCGAGGTCCTGTACCCGGCGAGATCGAGTTCCGTCGTGAACAGGATCGACGCAAGAACGGCATTCCCATCGAGGATGCCACCTGGAAGAAATTGCAGGACCTGGCACAAGGTTTTGGCATCGCCGGCAAACTGGGGCTGTGAGCCATGGCTGATCTGGTCATCCGAAACGGCACGGTGATCGATGGCACCGGTGCCGAACCCTTCGAAGCCGACATAGCGATCACCGGTGGCAAAATCGCTGCCGTTGGCAAGATGGTGGGCAAGGGCGCAGAAGAAATCAATGCGCACGGGATGCTGGTGACGCCTGGATTCATCGACCCGCATACCCACTACGATGCACAGGCAACCTGGAGCAGCCATATCACGCCCTCGTCGTGGAATGGTGTCACCACCACACTGTTCGGCAATTGCGGTGTCGGCTTTGCACCCTGCCTGCCGTCGCAGCGCGACATGTTGGTGAAGCTGATGGAGGGTGTGGAGGACATCCCCGAAGTCGTGCTGGCAGAAGGCCTGCCCTGGAACTGGCAGAGCTTTCCCGATTTCCTCGATGCGCTGGCCGCGCGGCCCTACGACATGGACATCGCGACGCAGGTGCCTCACGCGGCCTTGCGAGTGTTCGTCATGGGCGAACGCGGCGCAGACCGCGAGCCCGCGACCGAGCAGGACCGCGCAGCGATGGCGAAGCTTGCCACGGAAGGGATCAAGGCGGGCGCTCTGGGTTTCTCGACGTCGCGCACGCTGAACCACAAGACTTTGGATGGCCGTTCGATCCCCACACTGAACGCCGAGGAAGCAGAACTTGCGGCGATTGCCGGTGCGCTGCGCGAGCTCGGCGAGGGTTGGATGCAGGTCATCTCGGACTTCGACGACGTCGAAGACGAGTTCGCCATGCTGCGACGACTGGTGGCAATTTCGCGACGGCCAATGGCGATCACACTGCTGCAACGCGACAACAAACCGGAGGAATGGCGTCGACTGGCAGGTTGGATCGCTGACGCCAACGCAGCGGGACTGCCAATGCTCGGGCAGGTGCTGACGCGGCCAACCGGAATCCTGCTGGGCTTCGAGATTTCACAAAATCCGTTCGTCAATCGGCCAAGCTATCAGCGCATTGCGTCGCTGCCGTTCGAGCAGCGCATCGCGATCCTCCAGCAGCCGGAATTCCGTGCCCAGTTGATCGCCGAAACGAGCGGTGACAGCAGCATGGGTCGTCGCGTCGCGAAATGGGATCGCATCTTCCCGCTCGGCGACCCTCCGAACTACGAGCCATCACCCGACACATCGGTCGCAGCGAAGGCCGCCAGCCAGGGACGTGCACCGGAAGACGTTGCCTACGATCTGCTGCTGGAACGCGGCGGCAAGGCGATCCTGTATCGCCCGCTGTCCAATTACAGCTATGGCAATCTCGATACGGTGCACGACATGCTCGGCCACGTCGCGACTATTGTCGGTCTGGGCGATGGCGGTGCGCATGTCGGCGTGCTGTGCGATTCCAGCGCGATCAGCTACCTGCTGACGCATTGGACGCGCGATCGCACGCGGGGTGCAAAATTCCCGCTGCCGTGGGCGATCAAGCGTCTGACACAGGATTCCGCAAGCGCCATCGGATTGCGTGACCGCGGTATGATCGCGGCCGGCTACAAGGCCGACATCAATGTGATCGACTACGACCGGCTGCAATTGCGCCCTCCCGAGGTGGTTTACGACCTGCCAAGCGGCGGCCGTCGACTGGTGCAGCATACCGACGGGTACGTTGCCACAATCGTCTCCGGGGTGCCGGTGCATCGCAACGGTGAAGCGACCGGTGCCTTGCCTGGCCGGCTTGTGCGCGGTGCCCAGGCTACGCCGGCCTGACATGCCGTTTCGCGGCCAATCACTGCGCCGGCTGGAAGATGCGCGATTCCTGACCGGACATGGCCGCTTCATCGAGGATATCGACGAACCTGCCCAGGCGTGGATGCACGTTGTGCGCTCGCCACATGCGCACGCTGCGATCAGGCGCATCGAGACTGACGCGGCACGTGCGGCGCCTGGCGTACTCGGCGTGTTCACCGCGGCCGATATTACAGAACTTGGCCTGCTGCCCTGCACCGTACCGGTGGCCAGCGTCGCACCGATGATCGTGCCGCCGCGCAGCACTCTGGCCTCCGACCGCGCGCGCCATGTCGGTGATCCCGTCGCATTCGTGGTTGCGCATACCCGAACGGCGGCCCGTGATGCAGCAGAACTTGTTGTTGTGGACTGGCAAATTCTGCCATCCGTCACCGACACGATCGCGGCGTCCCAGCTAGGCGCGGCACAACTTTGGCAACAGGCGCCAGGCAACGTGTCCTATCGCTTCCACAAGGGCGACCAGTCGGCAGTGCGTGCGGCAATCGCCACCGCAGCTCATGTCGTCGAACTGGAGCTGATCAACAACCGCATCGTGATCTCTGCGATGGAGTCGCGCGGCGCCATCGGGCGATATGACGCCGATGGCTTCCATCTGCTGTTCTCTGGCGCCGGCGTGCATGCCCTGCGCGACCAACTCGCAGGCAGCGTGTTCAACGTGCCGACTGAACAGATGCATGTCGCCTGTCCCGATGTCGGTGGCGGCTTCGGCGTGAAGAATGCGCTGTATCCCGAGTGGGTGATGCTGCTTTGGTCGGCCCGCGCGCTGGGCCGACCGGTCAAATGGATCAGCGAGCGGACGGAGGATTTCGTCACCACCGCGCAAGGCCGCGACAACGTGACGCGCGCGCGGCTTGCACTGGATACGGAAGGACGCTTTCTGGCATTGGATGTTTCCACAATTGCCAATCTCGGCGCCTATCTGTCGTCTGGCGGTCCTGGCAGTTCCACCAATGCACCGGCGAACGCGATGGGCAGCGGGTACGTCATTCCCGCCATCTTCATGGACGTGCAGGGCGTGTTCACCAACACCGTGCCCATCGACGCCTACCGTGGCGCCGGCAAGCCCGAAGTGAACTACATGATCGAGCGACTGATCGACGAGGCCGCACGCTGCTGCGGCTTTGATGCGATCGATCTGCGGCGGCGCAATCTCGTGTCCGAGTTTCCTTATAGAAAGGCGCTCGGCACAGTAATCGACTGCGGCCGGTTTGCTGCCAATCTGGATGATGCGATCATTGCTGCCGACCATGCGGACTTCGCCATGCGCCGAAATGCAGCGTCGCAGCGCGGCAGGCTGCGCGGCATCGGCGTGACGTGCTTCATGGAGACTGCCCGCGGCGCGCCGAACGAGGGTGCGGAAATTCGTTTCCGCGCCGACGGCAGTGTGGCACTGCACGTCGGCACGCAGTCCAACGGTATGGGGCACGAAACCGCCTATGCGCAGATCGCCGCCGACCTGCTCGGTCTGCCGATCGAATCATTTGCTTACGTGCAGGCCGATACCCGAGCGGTCCGCGCCGGGAACGGCCACGGTGGGGCGCGCTCCATGCACATGGGCGGTGCGGCGTTGTGCAAGGTGGTGGAAACGGTGCTAGTGAAGGGCACAAGCGATCGCCGCACGACTGTTGCAGGCGTCGGTCGAACAGGTCCACTTCACCGACGGTCGTTTCGCCGTGCACGGCGAGCCCGATCGCCGGATCGACCTGCTCGCTGTGGCGAGCGCCGCACGCGATCCGGCGAACCTGTCGGATGGCATTTCTCCTGGTCTGGACACGTATGTGTGGAACCTGCTCGACGTGATCACTTTCCCCAACGGCTGCCACATTGCCGAAGTGGAGGTTGATCCCGACACTGGCGCCGTCACGCTTGAACGCTATACCGCCGTGGACGATTTCGGCACACTGATCAATCCGATGCTGACAGTCGGACAGGTGCAGGGTGGTGTTGCGCAAGGCATCGGCCAGGCGATGCTGGAGCACACGGTGTACGATTCGCAATCCGGCCAGATGCTGAGTGGCTCGTTCATGGATTACGCACTGCCACGCGCGGATGATCTGTCGCCGCTGGACATCACGCTGTCGGGCGTGCCGACCAACGCCAATCCACTCGGCGTGAAGGGGGCTGGCCAGGCCGGTGCGATGGCGGCACCGCAGGCGATCATCGCTGCCGTGTTGGATGCGTTGGCGCCACTCGGCGTGACCCACATTGACATGCCGGCAACGCCGGAGCGCGTATGGCGCGCCATCAAACGGTATCAGAAGGACTGACCATGGATAGCGAACCTCAGACACGCATCGCCGCGGAAGACTATCTGGACGCGCTTGCGGCGCATGGCGTGGAGCACCTGTTCTGCAATCCCGGTACAGACTTCGCACCGATCGTTGAAGCCTTCGCCCGCGCCGCGCGCAGCAACCGCCCGGTGCCGCACCCGATGGTGGTGCCGCACGAAAACGCCGCCCTGTCGATGGCACACGGCTACACGATGGTAACCGGCAGACCGCAGGCAGTGATGCTGCACACCAATGTCGGTACTGCGAATTCTATCAATATGCTGATCGATGCGAGCCGCGACCGCGTGCCCGTGCTGCTGACCTCCGGCCGTACGCCCTTCACCGAGATCCGGCGCGAGCGGTTCACGCAGCGCGCATATCCATTGGGCGCAGGAAATGTACGACCAGGCCGGCATGCTGCGCGAGGTGGTGAAGTGGGACTACGAGATGAAGCGCGGTGACCAAGCGGCGACGGTGGTCGATCGCGCACTTGAACTCGCTATGACATCGCCGAAGGGCCCGGTCTATCTGACGCTGCCCCGCGAGGTGCTGGGCGAAGCGGCGACAACACCGGTGGAAAGCAATCGTGCTCATCGCGCCCGGCCGCGCACGCCAGTGCCGGCATCGGCCGATATCGAGCAGTTGGCGGAATGGATCGCTGCCGCGCGTGCGCCGCTGATCATCACCGGTCTGTTGGGACAGGATCCGCGCGACGCCGTCGTGCTGTCACGGCTCGCGGAACGTTGGGCGCTGCCGGTGATACCCTACAATACTCGTTACTTCGCCATATCAGCGAATCATTCGATGTTCCAGGGCTCGATGCCGCGCCCCTTGCTGGATGACGCCGACCTGGTGATCGTGATCGAAGCCGATGTGCCATGGTTGCCGAGCAGGGAGCAGCCGCCTTCCGGGGCGCGCATCGTGCAGATCGGCGAGGATCCGCTCTACGCGCGCTACCCAATGCGCAGCTTCCCGTCCGACCTGACAATCACCGCGACGGCACTCTCCGTGCTCGAGGCATTGGAACAGGCGCTGCAAGGTTGCACCGGAAAACATGTAGAGGAACGGCGCGCGCGGCTGGTGAAGCGTTCGGCAGAGCTGCACGCTGGCTGGCGCGATGAGGCACAGCAGGCAGGGCGCGGCAACAAGAACACTCTGACCTGGCTCAATCACTGTCTGCACGACGTGGTGGATCGCGACTCGATCGTGATCAGCGAATATTCGTTCCGGCAGGAATACTGTCCGCTGGAGACGCCGGGCAGCCTGTTCGCGGTCAGCTCGGCCGGCGGACTGGGGTGGGGGTTTGGCGCCTCGCTCGGCGCCAAGCTGGCAGCGCCAGATCGCCAGGTGGTGTCGGTACTCGGCGACGGCGCCTACATGTTCGCCAATCCAACGGCGTGCCACTACGTCGCGCAGATGCAAAGACTGCCGGTGCTGACTGTGATCTACAACAACGCGCTGTATGGCGCGGTGCGGCGGGCGACACTCGACATGTACGACAGCGGGGTGGCGGCACAGGGCGATGGCCGTCTGCTCGCTGATCTGCCGGCGCCGGCGTTCGAGAAGATTGTCGCCGCGCACGACGGACATGGCGAACGCGTGGAGCGTCCGGCCGATCTGCCGGCAGCGTTGCAGCGCGCGGCGGCGGCGGTGCGCGGCGGGCAGCAGGCGCTGGTCAACGTGATCTGCCCGCCGTGACGCGACGCATCGCCACATGCGTCCTGATCGTCGGTGGCGGTCCCGTCGGCACGACGCTCGCGATGGACCTCGCTTGGCGCGGCATCGACGTCGTGGTGGCCGAGCAGCGCCATCCCGGCGAACCGCCGAGTGTCAAGTGCAACCACGTGGCGGCGCGTACGATGGAGATCTTCCGGCGCCTTGGTATCGCGGAACGCGTGCGTGATGTCGGCCTGCCGCACGATCACACCAACGACATCGCCTTCCGCACCACGGCGACCGGCATCGAGTTCGCTCGCATTCCGATCCCATGCCGGCGCGATCGCTTTACGGTGAAGGACGGGCCGGACGGCTGGTGGCCTACTCCCGAACCGCCGCATCGGATCAATCAGATCTATCTCGAGCCGGTACTGGTGGAATGTGCCATGGCGATGCCTCGACTGCGCTACATGAATCGCGTCAAGGTACTCGGCTTCGACCAGAGCGAAGACGCGGTCACCGCGGAAGCGCAGGACCTCGACACCGGCGAATCGCTGTTGTTCACCGCCGACTATCTGATCGGCTGCGATGGACCATCGTCGGAGATCCGGCGTCAGATCGGCGCGCGGCTGACCGGTGATCCGATGATCAGTCGCACGCAATCGACCTATATCCGCGCGCCATCGCTGAGGAAGATGATGCAGGCGGTACCGGCCTGGTCCACGCAGGCAATGAACCCGCGGCGCAGCGCCAACATGTTCGCCGTCGATGGCCGCGAGACCTGGCTGGTCCACAACTACCTGCGCCCGGATGAGACCGACTTCACCGCGGTCGATCGCGATCGCTGCATCCGGCTGATTCTCGGCGTCGGGCCTGAATTCGAATACCAGGTCCTGGGCCAGGAGGACTGGATCGGCCGCCGCATGCTGGCCGACATGTTCCGCAAGGGCCGCGTGTTCATCTGCGGCGATGCTGCGCATATCTGGGTGCCGTTCGCCGGCTACGGCATGAATGCCGGCATTGCCGATGCAATGGACCTGTCGTGGATGCTCGCCGGCGTGCTGCAAGGCTGGGCGGCACCTGCCATTCTCGATGCGTTCGAAGCCGAGCGGTGGCCGATCACCGAACAGGTGTCGCATTACGCGATGAGCACGGCATTCAAGATGGCACGGGCGCGCGCGGAAGTGCCGGTCGATATCGAGGATTCCGGCCCGGAGGGCGATGCCGTACGTGCCCGCATGGGTCGCGCGATGTACGAACTGCACGTGCCGCAGTTCTGCTGTGGCGGGCTGAATTTCGGCTATTTCTACGAGCGCTCGCCGATCATCGCCTATGACGGCGAGCCGGCGCCGCCCTATTCGATGTACGACTTCACACCGTCCACGGTGCCGGGCTGCCGCGTGCCGCACGTCTGGCTGCGCGACGGACGCTCGCTGTACGACGCGATGGGACCGGGCTTCACGCTGCTGCGGTTCGATCGATCGCTGTCAACGGACGCGCTGACTGATGCGGCGGCGAAGCGCGGCGTGCCACTCGCCGTGCTGGACGTCGAGGCGGACGATGCAGCGGCACCCTATTCGCACAGGTTCCTGCTGTCGCGACCGGACCAGCACGTCGCCTGGCGCGGCAATGTGCAGCCCGACAATCCGCTGGCGCTGATCGACCTTCTCATCGGCCATCGAGTTCAGGCGCGACCTGCCGCATGAACAGCGTCAGGCTCTGCGCCACGTCGTCATAGCTCATCGGCCCAAGCCGGAACTGCATGATGACGCCGCCGACACCGATCGCATCCACCTTCGCCAACGCCTCGGCCACCGTCGCCGGAGACCCGTAGATCAACGAGTGCTCGACAACCAGCCGTGCCGCCGGCGCACTTCCCGGCGTCGGCATGGGAACGATCGATACGCCCTGTTCCTCGTACACGCGCCTGCGCATCGCGGTGCGCTCTTCATGCATCGCCTGGAACGCCGGGATGGCGATGCGCGCAGCCTCTGCGTCAGTTTCCGCAACGAACACGTTGCGCCACACCCAGCATTGATCGACATTGCGCGCCACGGTTGCCTCGTCGCAGCCCTGGTCGCGCAGCGTGCGACGATACAGATCCATCCGATGCTTCGTCACTTCGTTCGACTGCACGTTCATCATGAACGGCCGGCCCTGCCGCGCGATATGCAGCATGCCCTCCTCGCTCGATGCCGAACGGATCACGTAAGGATGCGGCTGCGTATAGGGTCGTGGCCGCAACATCGGCACCTTGATGTCCCAGAACTTTCCGCGATATTCGAATTTCTGCCCTTGCCACGCCTGGAACATGATTGCCTCGGCCTCCTCGAAGCGCGCCTGCGCCTCGGTGTGGTCGAGCCCGTATCCCTGGTAATCGTAGATATTGTAAGCGGTTCCGCGGCCCAGCCCGACAATCAACCGGCCCTTGCTGATGTTGTCGATCAGCGCGAGTTGCTCGGCCATGCGGATCGGATGATGCAGTGACATCTGCGCAACGGCGAAACCGATCTTCGCCCGCTTCGTCGCCACCGCCAGCGCCGCGGCAAAACTGACCGGATCGACATAAGCGCAGATGCCGTCGAAATGATGTTCGGCCAGCCAGATCACCTCGAAGCCCAACTCGTCGGTAAGCCGCGCCTCGTCCAGCGTTTCATCGATGACCTGGCCATCGCGCGCAGGATCCCGACTCTCCGGAAACAGGAAGTTGCTGAACTTCAAGCGTTGCTCCTGTGCGTTACGTCAGGTTTCGGGGGCCACGCCGACATACCTGAACTGGTGCACCACGTCACCAAGCGGGTATTTCGGATCGTATTGCACCTGGAAGATCGACACGATCTTCGACTTAAGATCGCCATTGGCATCGAATGCAATGGTTCCCTGCAGCGTTTTCAGGTCGGTCGTCTGAATCGCGTCGCGCACATTGGCGCGGTTCACCGGCTTGCCCGATTTCGCCACCCGCGTGATGGCATCGATGATCACCTGGGTCGCGTCATAATAGGTGATCGTGTAGTCCGCCGGGTACTTGCCGGTCTTGGCGAAAAACTGCTCCGTCCAAGGCTTCACGCCGGGTTCGTCAAGCACATGCGATGCGGCCGATGTCGCGTACCAGCCCTGGATGGCCGGCATCGCGCCGCCGGTGAGCATGTCGGGCGTATGCACGCCGTCACCGCCGCCCTTCACGATGTTGGGCATGATGTCGTACGACTGCTTCACCACCTTCGCGCCGGCCAGTGGATCGCCGCCGTAGTACAGCGCCTGTGTGCCGAGACTCTTGGCACGGGTCAGAATCGCCGTGTAGTCCGCGTTCAGCGGATCGAGGCGATCGCGGATCAGCACCGTCATGCCCTTCTTCGCCGCCTGTGCCGCGAACGCATCCGCCATGCCGACGCCATAGGCCCCGCCGTCGTCCAGCACGACGACCTTCTGCAGCTTCAAGACCTCGGCCAGATAATTGGCGAAGTTCGGTCCCTGATAGGCATCGGTGGTGACGGTCCGGAAGAAGATCGGCAAGCCCGCAGGCCGATAGATCTGCGCGAACTTCGGATCGTTGAGGTCGGGATTGGTCGCACTGCCGCTGATCGTTGCGAGGCCGCCCTGGCTCAGGATCGGCGTCACCGCCTTCGCCGAACCGCTGTTCAACGGACCGACGGCGGCGATCACCGATGCATCCTGCAGCATTTTGCGCGCATTGGTCGCCGCAATGGCCGGATCGTACTGGCCGGTCGTGGTGGATGCATCATCGAGCACCAGCGTTTGCAGCTTGTAGCCGGCAACGCCACCTTTCGCATTCACCTCATCCACGGCATAGAGCGCGGCGTCGCGCGCCACGCCGGCCTGCAATGCAAGCGATCCGGTGAGCGGAAAGCTCATGCCGATGGTCAGCACCTTGTCCTGCGCCACGGCGCCGCGTTGCATGACAGGAGCAAGCGCGGCCGCACCCAGCAGGCGAAGGCTGTTGCGACGCGAAACATATGGCATCGTGCGGTCTCCCCTATACGGTGCGCAATCGTTCAGGACTGTCGCGCGCCATGCGCGACTATAGCAGCGTTTCGTGCATGGGCCATGCGCGCCTTTTCAACCCACAGGCAGCATGGTACAGACCCGCCATCGTGCGTTGATGCGGCAACGCCCAACCTCACTCGGGGGGAGCAATCATGGCCATCATCGTCGGCAGCGGCGAGTATCGCTACGAGCAGATCGACAACTGGGCGAAGGTCCCATCCGGCTGGTCGTTGCATGAGGTCGGTGCGGTCGGCGTCGACAGGCAGGACAATGTCTACGTGTTCAACCGTGGCGAACATCCGATGATGGTGTTCGACCGTGAGGGTAATTTCCTGCGGGCCTGGGGCGAAGGGCTGTTTCCGCGCGCGCACGGCCTGCATATGGCGCCCGACGATACGGTGTTCCTGACCGACGATGGCGACCATTCGGTGCGCAAGTGCACGTTGGAAGGCAAGGTGCTGCTGACACTGGGCACGCCCGGCAAGCCGGCGCCATTCATGAGCGGCCAGCCATTCCATCGCTGCACGCACACCGCACTGTCGCCGAGCGGCGACATCTATGTGTCGGACGGTTATGGCAATGCGCGCGTGCACAAATATGCCCCGGACGGAAAACTCCTGATGTCGTGGGGCGAATCCGGCACCGAACCTGGCCAGTTCAACCTGGTGCACAACATCTCCTGCGATCCGGACGGCTGGGTGTATGTCGCCGATCGCGAGAACCACCGCATTCAGGTGTTCGACGGCAACGGCCGCTACGAGACGCAGTTCAACAATCTGCACCGGCCGTGCGGCATGTTCATGCCGTACTGCACCTGCCCGATCTGCTATGTCGGCGAACTCGGGCCGGCGACGCGGACCAATCGTGACTATCCGAATCTCGGACCGCGGCTGTCGATCATCGACAACAAGGGCAACCTGCTGGCGCGCATCGGCGGACAGCATCCGGGCACCGCGCCGACCGACTATATCGGTCCGCACGGACTGTGCGTCGATTCGCACGGCGACATCTACATCGGCGAGGTTTCGCGCACGCTCTGGCCGCAGTATTTCGCCGACCAGCCGATCCCGGACGATGTGCGCTGTCTGCGCAAACTTCGGAAAATCAGTTGAGCCTGGAGCCTCGTCATGTCGTATGAGCCGAAGCGGTTCGATTTCTCGATTCCGGTCCGCATCAACCTGTCATCGGACACGCAGACCAAGCCGACGCGCGCCATGAAGGCGGCGATGATGGAGGCCGAGGTCGGCGACGAGCAGATGGGCTCGGATCCCACGGTGTGGGAACTGTGCGATCGCACCGCGGCACTGCTCGGCAAGGAGGCCGCGGTGTTCCTCCCGTCGGGCACGATGTGCAACCAGGTGGCGATCGCGACGCATTGCCGGCCGGGCGAGGAAATCCTGGCGCACGAATCCTCGCACATCCTGTCGAGCGAAGGCGGTGGTGCGGCGGCGATTGCCGGTGCGCTGGTTACGGGACTGACCGGCGAGCGCGGGATGTTCACCGTCGATACGCTGGAGGAAGCGATCAGGCCGGTGTCGCGCTATGCGCCGACGCAGCGCCTGGTCGAAGTCGAGCAGACAGCGAACCGCGGCGGCGGGGCGTGTTGGAGTGTCGAGGCGCTGCACGCGGTCACCGAGGCGGCGCATGCGCATGGGCTGTCCACCCACATGGATGGCGCGCGGCTGATGAATGCCGCGGTGGCGCTCGGCGTGCCGGCAACTGATCTCACCGAGGGCTGCGATTCGGTGTGGCTCGATTTCACCAAGGGCCTGTCTGCACCTTTGGGCGCCGTGCTGGCCGGTTCCAAGGAATTCATCGGCCAGGCGTGGCGCTGGAAGCAGCGTCTCGGCGGATCGATGCGTCAGGGCGGCATCTGCGCCGCGGCATGCATCTACGCGCTCGATCACAACATCGATCGGCTGGCCGAAGACCATGCCAATGCGAAGTCGCTGGCGCGCGGCATGGCGCAGATTCCCGGCATCACGGTGGAGATACCGGAGACCAACCTTGTGTTCTTCGACACGCAGGGCACCGGCATGTCGGCGGACGCGTTCGCCGGCAGGCTGCGCAAGGAAGGCGTGCTGGTGTCCATCTCAGGCAGGTATCGCGCCCGCGCCTGCCTGCACCTCGATGTGACCGCGGCACAGGTGGAAGACGCATTGTCGGTGATGAAGCGGGTGGTCAACCCCTGACAGCAACGTGACGCCCGTCCGCGCGGCCCATCGGGACCGCGCGGACGTTGCACCGGCGGGCGAGGCGTCGGTGGCCGAGGTCAGTCGGATACCTGGATCACGCTGAACGCCTCGCCCATCGCGATCAGCGTGTGGTATTGGTGCCCGGCTGGTTCGGGTTGTTCGACTGCGCCACGTTGTTCGGCGGGTTGTAATTGTTCGGCTGACCGTTGGCCGACTGATCGTTGGTTTGCGGATTGTTGTTGCTGCCGTAGTTCTGATTGTTGTTGTTCAGGTTCATTGCGGACAGCGTATCCGTATCCAGTTGGCCGGTCGCGTTCAGGTTATGCTGCTGCTGGAAGCTGCGCACTGCTGCCTCGGTTGCGGGGCCCCATACGCCGTCGACACGCGAGCGGTACAGGCCGGCCTGCTGCAGATTTTGCTGCACCTGACGGATGGTGTCCTGCGACATGGGCGTCGCCTCCGGCGGGGGGGAGTCTGCTGCGCCGCGGCGTAGCTCTGGCTGGGATAGCTGGCGGTGCTTGCCTGGCTGCCGCTGGCATGGTCGCCGCCGCCGAACATGGAGCAGGCGGGCAGCACTGCGACGCTCGATAGGGCCAACAGAGTGGCGAGGTTGCGGACCTTGAACATGACATTCTCCTTGGAAAGCGAAACAGACGCCCCCGCCGCCCCAGTCAGGGACGGATGGGATGGCCAATCACATTGCAGAACTGACGCAATCGCCCTGTGGTTGCGGTGGGAACTCTATCGTGAAGCCGCAACCGTACGCGGCTGATCGCGCATCGCGCCGGGGCCGTTGCGCGAATGCCGAGGAGTTGAAGGACCCGAAACGCCGACGCACTCAGGCGGTCCGGATGCCGGCAGCGAGAACGACGGTATCAGGCGCCGATGGTATTCGGCTACTGTACCTGGAGGGCTTCGGGTGCCATGTCAGCCTGCGACCGTGCGTCCGTGCGCAGCAGGCTCAGCCAGGCGGCTCGGCGTTGGCTCGCCTGCGCCGCCAGTGTTCCGGCAGCCAGTGCGCCTCGTGCGCCCTCGGAGAGCCGTCGGCGCAGCTTCACGTCGCGCACCAGGCGCGACAGCGCAACGAACCACGCGGCCGTGTCGTCCGGCAGCAACATGCCGCCTGGTCCATCGGCCAATGTACCGCGATACACCGCGCGATCCGAGGCAAGCACAGGCAGGCCCAGAGCCGCATAGTCCAGCGTCTTGATCGATGATTTGCAACGATTGAACGGCGTGTCGGCGAGCGGCGCGATGGCGATGTCCCAGTGCTGCTGCGTGATCCAGTTGACGAAGCCCGGATACGACGATGAGGCGTGAACCGGCATGCCGACGCGGTTCACCCATGCCGGCAGGTCAGCACGGCTGCTGATGCCGAGCAGATCGATCTGGACCTGTTCGGCAAACACCGCCTTCACGCTTTCCAGCGCCGGCTCGACGATCGCGAAGTCGGCGTCGTGGGTTGCGGTGCCCATGAACAGGATGCGCACCGGTCCCTGACGCGGCGAGGGCGGCGGCGGCCACGCGTCCCAGAGCCGCTCATCCAGCCCATTCGGCACAATGCGCACATCATCGCGCAGTTCCGCCAGCGTCGCGGCGAGCGCCGCCGTGGAAACCCACACCGCGCTGGCGCCGCGGATCAGGCGCGAGACAATGCGCGCGCGCGGGCGCAGCAGCTTGGCGTCCGGATGGTCGTGCGGAATATGCCGCAGATCGTCGTCGAGGTCGTACAGCAACGTGATGCCGTGATCGCGGCAATGGCGGATCAGGGTGTTGGCGGTTTCGAGGTCGGGCGCCGCGTAGCGCTGCGTCAAGATGATGTCGGCGCGGTAGGACAATGCCGTATCGGCGTCGGCCAGCACGATATCCCAGTCACCGGCGATCGCCGGATGGTCGAGCGGTTGCAGCAGCCGGATATAGCCGCACGGCGTCAGCGCGCCGCTGGGGAATCGCTCCGGGACGACGACGACACTGACGCGCCCTTCGCGGCGCAGATCGACCGGTCTGCCGGAGGAACGCATGACCGGCGGTCGTACGTAGTCTGCGCGATAGAAGTCGGCCAGTGGCTTGCGTGGCGTGCCGGCTGTCGGCCTGCGTTGGCGCGCCAGTTCGCCACGCACCGTGTCGAACGTGGCGAGCCATTCCTTGGTGGATGCTTCGGGATCGACCAGCCAGGTGAGCGGCCGCCCCTCCAGCCGTTCGGGAAATGCGCCGATGCGCGTGGCGACAATCGGCAGGCCGGCATCGATCGCGGCGCTCAGCGTATAGCTGTAGGTCTCTGGCCACTGCGACGGAAACCACACGACGTGCGGCTTCACCTTGGCGAGCAACGCGGGTAGGTCGGCTTCCTGGTATTCACCGGTAATCTCGATGCGGTCGGCGAGCGGCGCGGGCAATTCCTGTTCGGCATAGCCGATCACGTGCAGCGCGAACTCGGCGGGATCGGCGGCCGACGCGACGGTCATCACCGTCAGCGCGCCCTTCTGGTTGGCCAGCACGCCGATCACCGCCACGCGCAGTCTGCCGCGTTTGCCGAGAGCAGGCGGAGCCAGTGGCCATGATCCGGCCGCGACCGGTTCATGCGGCACCACGATGGCCTGTCGATCGAGTCCATAGCGCGCCAGGCGTTGGCGCACATCCTCGCTTGGACAGATCACCCGGTCGGCTTCCAGGAACTGCCAGGCATTGCCACGCCGCCACGACGCGATGTCGCGTGCGCCGTGGCTCGCGCGATCGGCGATGCATGCGTTGCATCCCGCGGGGGGCGGTTCGCCGCAATAGGCGCCTTGCAGCCAGGGCAACAGATTCACCTGAGGGCAGATGGCGAAGTAATCGTGCACCGTCACGTCGAACGGTACGCCGAGACGGTGCAGCAGGGCGCGCACGTCGAGATCCATGCTCATCAGATGGTGGATGTGCGCGCGAGTCACGCCGGCCGATTGCAGCACCAGCGCAAGATCCCGCAGCCTCTCGGCCGGCAATGCGAGTTCGGGATGGCCGGGCAGCGCCGGCACGGACAACGCGGCACCGCGCGCGGTCGATTCCAGCAGCAGCACATTGGCCTCGCCGGCAGCGCGATCGACCAGCTCATCGATGTGCCGGCGCACGCCGCCGCCAAGATCGTGGGTCAGCATAAGAATTGTCGGCCGACCGGATTGGCGGAACAGCTCTGTGGTAACGGCGAAACGATATGGCCCGGCGGCGTCGAGCTTCACGTGCTGGGCGACCAGGCGCGCGTAGTGCGGATAGCGCTGCGCCAGCACGTCCATGCCCTGCTGCGCAGCGGCCGATGCGCCGGCGCCGAAGCTGACCGAGCCTTCGTGGTAGACGAAGGTGTCGCAGGCGAGCAGGTGACGCCAGCCGCGCGCGCTGGCACGCAGACAGAAGTCGTTCTCCTCGCCGTAGCCGCGGCCGAACGCATCGACGTCGAACAGGCCGATATCGGCCAGCGCCGCGCGGCGTATATACATGCAGAAACCGACCGTGGTCGGCAGTTCGACACTGCGCCCGCCATTCGCCGAACGGCATGCCGCGTCCAGTTCGGCCAGCGTCAGGCCGAACGCGGGCGGTCCGCCCCCGATGCTGGGATAGCTGCAGATCGTTGCATTATTCGAAAACGGCGAGACGGAGGCCACGCGCGGCGTCGCGTAGGCATGTCCGGCCAGCCTGGCGAGCCAACCGCGTGGCACCTCGGTGTCGCTGTTCAGCAGCACCACGTCGTTGCTGCCGGCTGCCTCGATGCCGATGTTCGCCGAGGCGACGAAGCCCCGATTGCGCCGATTGCGCACCAGCACGATGTGTCCCTCGGCCGCCAACCGGTCGAGCCATGCCGATAGTTTCGCCTCCGGCGAGCGGTCGTCCACGACGATCACTCGACCCGCCGGACGATCGGTATCGGCGAGCACGGATTCGATGCACGATTGCGTCTGCGCCAAGCCGCGATACGCCGGCATGACGATATCCACCACGATGCCATGCGGTGCGGCCGGCGGCATGCCATTGGTCGGCAGGTACTCGCGGATCGCGATCGGCTTCTCGGTGAGCCAGCCGCGGGCGATGCCGAACAGCAGATGATAGAGCAGCGGATTGGCCGCAGCCTCGGGGTGCTGATCGACGTAATAGGCGGCATCGAAGCGCGGATGCGGGTTGCGCAACTCGGCGGCGCCCATTTGCAGGTAATGCAGCAGCGGGTGCTGCCCGGAATGCGCGACGTCCGGGTAATGCGACAGATACCAGGCGCTGTCGAAGAACCGGTTCGGATCGCGGCCCTCGGTGGCGCCGTAATGCACGTAATGATGCATCGGCTCGGTGCCGGACGCGGCAACGTCGGGATAGCGCGACAGATACCAGTCCGGATCGAAGAAGCCTGTCAGCGCCTCACCGAGGTCGGCGACGGATGTCGCTTCGGGTGGGTCGGGGGAAGGCGGCATGCCGATCGGCTCCTGTGCAGCCTATCGCGTCCGGCCGTTGCGCCTGAGGTTTGCCGCCGCGCTGGGGGCTGGGCAGCGCTTCCCGCAGAACGCGGCGCGAGTCAAGGCGGACCTCGGTAATCGGTAGGGCACGAATATGCCATACTGAGAAGCACTGACGCAGCAGGAAAACCGCGGCAGCAGGAAAATGGTGTGTCGCGCGAAGCGGCAACATCCTGGCTTCCACGATGGCTGTCAGTGTGGAACCTTGCTGCCGCAGCGACGCGATGGAGCGGCAACGATGGACCGGATCGCCGTCTGCGCGATCTTCAAGGATGAGGCGCCCGATCTGCTGGAATGGCTGGCGTTTCACAAGATGATCGGGGTAGACTTATTCTTCCTGTACGATAACGCCAGCGTCGATGGCGGCGGCGACCTGATCCGGCGGTCCAACTTCGCCAGGAATGTGACGCTGATCGACTGGCCGCAGCGACCCGGTCAGCTTGCCGCCTACAGCCATTTTCGCGTCAACCACGCGCGCGATTTCACCTGGGCGGGATTCATCGACATCGACGAATTCATCATGCCGCTCGCCGGCAGTTCAATCCGCGACATTTTGATGCGCAAGGTCTATCAGCCTTTTGCGCAAATCCTGCTGCAGTGGCTGGTGTTCGGGCCGTCCGGACATGACCGCAGGCCGGCAGGGCTGGTGACCGAGAATTACACGCACCGCCTGCCGCAATCCGCGGATGCGAGCCGGCATGTGAAAACGCTGGTGCGAACCGAGTATCTGGCCGGCATCGATTACACGCCGCATGCGGCAGAATGCAGCGGTCCGGCCTGCAACACGCGGGGCGAGGAGGTGCTGGCGTTTGCGATCCAGCCGACCGAGTGCCACGAGGTCATGGCGATCCATCACTACTTCACCAAGTCCCGTGCGGACTGGGAATGCAAGAAACGCCGCGGCCGAGGTGATTCGCTGGAGCCTTATCAGGCGCGGGTGTTCGACGATGTGGCCGGCGAGGCGACGGTGGCAGACGCGCGGGCGCTGCGGTTCATTCCCCGGTTGCGTGCGTTGTTGAGTGCCTGATACGCGGCGGTCGGTGGACGCGGTATGGACAGGACGCGGCAGGTGCGCTTTGGGGGCGTAGCCGGGCAGTCGAGACGAAGCGGGGAACCATGGACAAGATCGCCGTCTGCGCGATTTTCAAGGATGAGGCGCCCTATCTGCTCGAATGGCTGGCGTTCCACAAGATGATTGGGGTGGACCTGTTCGTGCTGTATGACAACGGCAGCACGGATGGCGGCGGCGACCTGATCCGCAATTCGAGTTTCGCGAGGAACGTGGCGCTGATCGAGTGGTCCGACCGGCCCGGGCAGATTTCGGCCTATCGCCACTTCCATGCCAACCACGCGAAGGATTTCACCTGGGTCGCCTTCATCGATCTGGACGAGTTCATCATGCCGGTGAGTGGCGGCTCGATCCGCGACATACTGCTGCGGAAGGTCTACCAGCCATATTCCGATATCGTGTTGAACTGGCTGATCTTCGGGCCGTCGGGCCACACCAGGCGGCCTGCGGGACTGGTGATCGAGAACTTCACCATGCGGATTCCGGACGACGCGGAGGCCAACCGGCACGTGAAGTCGTTGGTGCGCACCAGGGACCTGGTCAGCATCGGCAGCACGCCGCACATTTTCGACTGCAGCGGCCCGACCTGCAACACGCGCGGCGAGACGGTGATGTCGTATGCGATGCAGCCGACCGCGTGCCACGACGTGATGGTGGTCAATCACTATTTCACCAAGTCGGCCGACGAGTGGAACTTCAAGCGCCAGCGCGGCCGGGGTGATTTGCTGGATCCTTACGGCGACCGGATTTTTTCCGATGTCGAGCAGCAGGCGACGGTTACCGACACCCGTGCGCTGCGGTTCGTCCCGCGGCTGCGGGCATTACTGACGGGATGAGGCAGCAATAGGTGGGAGAGGCGCGGGGTCATGGCAGTGCCAGCAGGCGTTGTGCCTCGGCGGCGTCGGCGGCGATCTGCGTCTTCAGCGCGTCCAGGCCGGCGAATTTGCGCTCCTCGCGAATGTAGGCGTGCAGCGCCACGGCGAGTTCCTTGTCGTAGAGGTCGGCGTCGAAGTCGAAGATATTCACTTCCAGCCGGCTTTCCGGACCCTCGTTAACCGTTGGCCGGCGGCCGATGTTGGCAACGCCGCGACGCCAGGTGCCATCGGGCAGCCGGATCGTAACGGCGTAAACCCCGCGCGCCGGTTCCAGGTGGCGGCCGAGGGCGATGTTGGCGGTGGGGAAGCCGATGGTACGGCCGCGGGCATCGCCGTGCGCCACCGTGCCGCGGATGGTCCAGGGGTGGCCGAGGTCGGCGGTGGCTCGCTCGGGGTAGCCGTCCTGCAATGCGCGGCGGATGCGGGTGGCGGAGATCGGGCCGCCGGCGTCGGCCAGCAGCGGGACCAGGGTCAGGCCCATGCCGAGGGCCTCGGCGTGCTGGGCGAGGAATGTCGTGTCGCCGCCGCGGCGGTGGCCGAAGGCGAAGTCGGGGCCGCAGACCAGGTGCCTGGCGCCGAGGCCCTGGTGCAGCACCTCGGCTGCGAAGGCTTCGGCCGGCATCTGGCTGAATTCGTGGTCGAACGGCAGTTCGTAGAGCAGGGTGACGCCAAGCGCGGCGAGGGCTTCGGCGCGTTCGGCCGACAGGGTAAGGCGGAAGGGCGGATCGTCGGGGCGGAAGTGCTCGCGCGGGTGTGGCTCGAAGGTGAGGACGCCGAGCGGGACTTTCGGGCGCGCGGCGTGGGCGGCGCGGATGACCTGGGCGTGGCCGCGGTGCATGCCGTCGAAATTGCCCAGCGCGACGGTGGCGCCCTTGGCGTCGGAGGGAAGCTCGCGCCAGTCGTGGAAGATGCGCATCAGGACCGCGATGGCACCTGAACGTAGGCCTCGCCGTCGATCACCACCTCGTCGCCGACGGTGCAGACCGTGCTGAGCGTTGCACGCTTTTTCTCAGGATTGAGGCCGGTGACGGTGGCGGTGGCCTTGACGGTGTCGCCGATCTTCACCGGGGCGGCGAAGCGCAGCGACTGGCGCATGTAGAGGGTGCCGTGGCCTGGGAGCCTGGTGCCAAGCACCGCGCTGATCAGGCCGGCCGACAGCATGCCGTGGGCGATGCGCTCACCGAACACCGACTGTTTGGCGGCTTCGGCGTCGATGTGTACCGGGTTGGTGTCGGTGCTGACCGCGGCGTAGAGCAGGATGTCGGCCTCGGTGATGGTCTTGCCGAGGCTGGCCGTCTGCCCGATGTGCAGGTCCTCGAAGAAGAAGCCGGTGGTCATGGTGGCGGGTCCCGCGGTTGTGCGGGGGCTTTCTGGGGGATGGCGGCGGGCAAAGCAACCTGGCGCGGACGCCGCGTCAAATGGCAATCGCGTAGGCCGGCCGCCGCGGATCGGCCCCCGCTCCGATCAACCCGGTGGCCGGATCGGTGAGGATCGCCTCCACCGAGCCGGCGAGCCAGGTGAACTCCGGCCAGTCCCGTACCTCATGACCTCGGCTGGCGAGATCGGCGCGGGTAGCGGCATCGATGCGGCCCTCGACCGCGAGCCGGCCGGGGAAATACTCGAACGGCGCGAAGGACGACGGGAACGAGTAGCTGGCGATACGTGGCGCCTCGATCGCGTCCTGCACCTCCATGCCATGCTGGAAGATGTTCAGCATGACCTGGAGCATCGCCTGGGTCTGCACGTCGCCGCCCGGCGTGCCGAACGGCATCACCCCTCCCTGGTCGGTCACCACCATCGCCGGGTTGGGCGTCAGACGCGGCCGCTTGCCCGGCGCAACGCCCGCCGGATGGCGCGGATCGGGACGGCTCTGTGAGCCGCGGCCGGACGGCGTGATGCCCAGGCCCGGCACCACCGGCACGTTGCCCGAGCCATCCGACGGCGTGGCGCTGAACGCATTGCCCCAGCGATCTACCACGCAGCAGTACGACGTGTCGGCCTCGACCTTCGGCAGGTCCGCGGTGCTCGCCATGTGCGGCAGGTTGGTGCGGTCCAGCGGCGCCGGCATCTCGCCGAACGCGCGATCGTCGCGTACCGCCGAGGCGCGCCGCGCGATGGTCGCGGGATCGAGCAGATGATCGACCGGCACATCGACGAACGCCGGATCGCCGAAGAAGTATTCGCGGTCGGCCATCGCCAGGTTCACGCATTCGGCGATGCGGTGCAGGTAGGTGGCCGAGTTGTGCGGCAGCCCGGCGATGCCGACGCGTTCGAGCAAGGCCAGCGCCTCCTGTAACGCGGGTCCCTGGCACCACGGACCGCAGGTGATCACCTCGTGGCCGCGCCAGCCGCGCCGCACCACCGGTTCGATGCGCGAACTGTACTCGGCGAGGTCCTGCATGGTCAGGTAGCCGCCCTCGCGTTTCTGGAACGCGGTGATCTCGCGCGCGATGTCGCCGCGATAGAACGCGTCGTGCGCAGCCTGCAGGCCGGCGCGGCGGTCGGGTCCCGCGGCGCAGTCCTGGTCGGCCATGTATTGCAAGGTGCGCGACAGGTCGGACTGCACGAACTTGTCGCCCGCCTGCGGCACGCGATTGTTCGGCAGGTAGATCGCGGTGTTGGACTCCCAGCGCCGGTATTCGTGCTCGTGCGACGCGATCGAGGCGGCGAGCAGCGGATACACCGCGAAGCCCTCGCCGGCGTAGCGGATCGCATACGACGCGACATCGGCGAAGCGCATGGTGCCGTGGCGTTCGAGCGCGGTGATCCAGGCGTCGGGCGCGGCGGGGATCACGGTGCGCAATACGCCATCGGGGATCTTGCCGCCGTGCTCGCGCATGAAGATGTCGGCGGGCAGGGATTTCGGCCACCATCCGAGGCCGGCGATGCTCTCGACGTGGCCGTTGGCGAGGCGGATCATGATCGGTGCCACGCCGGCGACGTTGACCAGATCCGGCTGAAGCACGCCCAACGCGATGCCGGCGGCGCAGCCCGCGTCGATCGCATTGCCGCCGGCTTCCAGGACGGAGAACGCCGCCGCGGCTGCCAGGTAGTGGCCGGCGGAGACGGCATGGCGGGTGCCGTAGACTGTCGGGCGATGGCTCATGTTGGTGCTCCCTGCGAAGGCCGCGCGAGCGTGCGGCAAAGCGGGCGGGCGGTCCAGATGGAAGCGACTGAGTGCGACGATACTGACCGTTAGCCCGAATGGGCGCCTGGGCGGACGGCCGCAGTCGGCCCGTCTCAGCCACTGGGCGGCCAATCGGGCGATCCCTGGACCGGACGTTCGGGACCGTGTGGCGCCGACGGCTCTGCGCCCATGGCTGCCGTTCACACGAGCGTCACCGTTTTTCCGAAGCGGTCGTTCATGGGCGCGGCGGCAAATGGCTGGGTCGGGCCAACAAGAGACATCGCATCTTATTTTGCGGCGTACCCGAACCTTCCTCGATATCGCCGAAAAAGACCCGCTGCCCGTTCGCCGGTAGCAGCGCCTTGTTGCACATGGCGCGGCAGAGATCGATCGAGTGCGAAGCCATCAGCGCGTTGTAGCCGGCGAGCGGGGCGAGCCGGTGATCACCGCAGAGACCAAAGGCGAGATACTGCAGCGCGCCTGCAGCTTCCGGCCCCCGTACCGTCTCGGTGAGAGAGACGGTCGACATGCCGACGATCAATTTCGATCCCGGCCTCGTCGCTGTTCTGGACGGCGCCGCGGCGACGCTTTCCCTGCCGCGCAAACGGATGATTTCGGGCGCGTTTCACGATGCCAAATCGCTGCATGCCGTCAGCCCTGGCGCCATCAGCACTTCTCATTTTGCCTCAACCCCGTAACGAAGGGGCAGCTTCCCTGCCCCGGCCCGATGACGTTGTTCACGGCCCGAGTGGAGGAGGTCTGGTGAACGCCAGGGTGCCTAGCAGGTGGTGCCATGACGGGAACACCAGATAGGTGGTGATTGCCCGGAGATGCTGGAAGAACCCCTGACGCGTTCCGGCGGTGCGCATGGCGGCACGCCAGGCCTGTCCTGCCAGTTCGCAGACGGTGTGGCAGGCGAAGGCCAGCAGGTTGAGTGTGGCGAGCACGGTTGAAAGGTTCTGCCGGCCGTGCCCGAAATTGTGTTCCAGGTGGTAGCCCTTGGTCTTCAGGGTGTTGAACGCCTCGTTTTCGATTTTCCAGCGCGCCCTGCCGCAGGCGGCCAGTTCGGCTACGCTGTCGCGGCCCACCGCCAGGTCGGTGATGAAGCTGTTTCGGTAGGTTGCCTTGCCGGCGGGATCGAGGATCTCGATCATGAACCAGTTGACCTTCAAGGCGTCGCCGCCGTCGCGCATTGGCACATCGGACAGCCACCGATAGCGATGACGGCCCCATTTGCCGCGGACCTTGACCCGGGTTGTCAGTTCCTCCAGCGCGACGCCGCTGCGGTATTCCTCAATGGTCTGGTGCGACGCGGGCTTGCAGACGAAGATGAAGTGCGCGCTCGCATCGAGCACCGCCTGGCAGGTCGGCTGGCGCGAGTACAGATCATCGCCCAGATACACCGGGTTGAGCCGGGCATAGCAGGCGCCATGCGCTGTCAGCCAGCGCCGCATGGCGCGGCTCTCGCAGTCCTGTTTGTCGTGACCATCCTGCGGGACGATGAATTCCGGCTCCAGCGGCACCGCATGGTTGTGGCCGGGACAGACCAGTGTCGCGGCCAGCAGGGCGTGATGGTATTCCTCCGTGCCGTTGCCGCGTTTGCGGGTTGAGCAATTCGGACAATGCAGTTCGGTCGAGCAGTAATACTCGGAGCCATCCAGCGCGATCAGCATGTGGTCTTTGAGGACACGCAGTTGGTCGATCGCGCCGGACTGCTCCAGTTCGGCGAGCGCGGCGGCGAAGGCAGGGTGGAATTGCTCCGGCTCAACCGGATCGAGCATGGCGCGGATCTGATTGTCGCAGGGGATCCGATCCATCCCGAACAGGGTCTGGCAGTTGGAGCGCCCCTGACCCGCCGCCAGATGCCGCTGATGCGCCAGAAACGACGGGCTCTGCATGAAGAACGCGGCGAACGCGGCCATGCCGAAATCGGCCATGGCGTAGGTCGTATTCTGCCCCTGCCGCTTGTCCGGAAGCGCCAGGCAGCAGCCACGAACGGCAGCGATCAGGTGGTCCGTCGTGCTCACCCCGCCAACGAATTGACAAAGCCGTCGCGCCGGAAGCCGTCATCCGTCTATCGCCGGCGATTTGACCGGCACTGTTGCATTCCAGACTCAGTCCGGCGCCGTCAGGCTCGCAGCCAACCCGCTGCCATGACCCGATTGAGCCCTCGCATCCACCATGCTCGGGGCAAAATGAGAAGTGCTGTGGCGCCATGCTGTTCATTGCTTGCGCTGGCGGCATCAGCCACAATTCGCATGAAAGCGCCAGCGCGTCCGATATCGCGGCAGGCGCTCAAGTCCTGGCGCTCACTGGCTACGCTGGGAAATCTGCCGGACGAAAGTCTTGGTGTAGGACGATCATTGGGAGATGATTGTGAACACAGACGACGACTGGAATCTGCTTATCTATGATGCACGGATCTATACGATGGACGCGCGCGACACGATCGCCGACGCCGTCCTAATCAGCAAGGGAAAGATCGCTGCGATCGGACCGAAGAAAGTCGTGGAGCCACTCGCCTCACGCTCGGCGCGCCGCTTAAGCGCGCAAGGGGCCGCGATCGTGCCGGGTCTGCTCGACACGCACCCCCATCTACTGCACTACGGATCGCTGGAAGAGCCTCTGGTAAAAATCTGGGATTGTCGCAATCAGGGGGAAATTGTCGGCCGGATAGCGCAAAGGGCGAAGGCCGAGCCGGAAGGCGAGTGGCTACAGGCAACGCCGGTGGGCGAGCCGCACTTCTTCCACCGGCGCTCCTACAAAGACCTGGTGGAAGGAATCCTGCCGGACCGCTGGTCGCTCGACAAGGCCAGCACCAAGCACCCGATCGTCATACAGGCTTGGGGGCCGGTACGTCCAAGCTGCATGTCGTTCAATTCCCTTGCGCTCGGAAAGCTCGGCATCGACTGCCATTCGCCGGACAGGATCGGCAATGTATGGATCGAAAAAGATGCAAAGGGCGAGCCGACGGGTCGCGTCACCGGATCGGTTACCAATTACTACTGCTACGACGCCTACGGCGAGCAGTTGTGGCGCGGCATACCTTTTTTGAAAGGGGAATGCCTAGTGCCGGGCACGGAAACCGCGATCGGGCTGTTTCACCAGCAAGGCGTGACCGGCGTCTACGAAAATCACATGATGGACAAGGTGCTGATCGATGCCTATCGCACCTTGCGCCGCGAAGACAGGCTCAAGATGAGGGTTCTGGCTTCGCAGGAGGCGGAAGCCTACGGCATGCCATGGAGTAAGCCGCGCGAAATGCCCGATTTTATCCGCCGCCTCGAAAATGCTGCCGCTTCGGTCGAACTGAACGACCCGCTGTTTCGTTTTAATGGCATCAGCCTGATGTGGGACGGCTACTGCTTTGGCGGCGCCCAGATGATGCGCGCGCCGTATCTGAATGTCTATGGCTGCATCACCCACGGGCAGCGCCATATCACGCCGGAAAAAGCCGAATATGTGATGCGCTTCGCCGCCGCGCGAAAATTGCGGCTCAATATCCTTTCCATGGGAACCCAGTCTCACGACGAAATCCTCGATATGGTCGAACGTGTGGCCAACGAGTACGAGATACAAGCGCTCAACTGGGTTCTGGTGCATGCGACGACGATCGAGTCCGCGCAGATCAAACGCTTTCGGAAGTTGAACTTCAGCCATACGACCTCGATGACCTTTTGCTGGGGCGAGGGAGAGTTGATGCGGCGTTCGATGGGACCGAAGGTGCTCCCCGATATTATTCCGCTGCGACGTTTTTTCGATGCAGAGATGCCGGTTGGCGGCGGCTCTGATTGGGGGCCAAAAAATGCGTGGGAGCAAATCCAGCTATCGTTGACCCACGAGTTCGGCGAATCCGGCTATCGCAACATCGGGCCGGACCAGACGATCACGCGTTTGGAGGCGCTGTCGATGATGACGCGCGATGCCGCGCGCGTGATGCGCTGGGACGAAATCGGTCATCTCGCGCCGGGCATGCAGGCGGACCTCGCGATCGTCGACCAAGACCCGGTGACGTGTCCGGTTGAAGATATCAAGAAGACGAGGGTACTGAAGACGTTGCTCGGTGGCGAGGCCGTTCATGACACCGGCGACCTGGTCCTGTAGTGATGCCGCTGATTTTTGCAGGCCTAGAACGTGGCCGGCGTATTAACCCAAGGCATGTTGGTGACGACGTGGCCGAAATTCCGGTAACCATGCGGCAAGTTCGAGCGAAAGAACAAGCTGTCGCCTTGCTTGCAGACATACCAAGCGCCGTCGACTTGCAGTTCGAGTTGCCATAATGCTGATGCAGGATTTCCTTTGGAACAACGAACTGCGACGTGGCGACAAACTTGCACTCGTGTGCGGTGACCGGCGCCAAACCTACAGTCAGCTCGCCGCACGCGTCCGGCGCATGGCTAATGCCTTGAACGGCCTGGGGATCCGTCCGCGGGATCATGTCGCGGTGCTCTCCTCAAACTCGATCGAGCATGTCGAGATTGTCTTCGCCATTGCTTCCATAGGGGCGACCTGGGTTCCGCTCAACACGCGACTGTCGGCGTCCGAGCTATCCTTCATCATCGAGAACTCGGAAGCCGTAGCCGTCATCTACAGCGCCGATCTGCTGCCCGTGGTCGAACAGATCGACCGGAAAATCGGAGATGTCCGCTGGTGGGTTTCGATCGGGGGCAACGCGGCGATCGGCGAGAGCTACGAGCAGCTCATCGAACGCGGCGCCGATAGGCCGAGCGATTTGACGGTCTCGCCCGAGGATCTCTTCACGGTGATGTATACGAGCGGCACGACCGGGCGGCCCAAAGGTGTGATGCTGCCGCATCGCAGCTTCTTTTTGGGCACCATCTATAGCTCGCTCGCGCTCAAAGCGGTCGAGTTCGACGTCAAGCTCCAGGCCGTCCCTCAGTTTCACGCCGGCGGCCAAATCTATCAACTGACCTATTTCGCGACCGGTTCGACGATCGTCATCCTACCGCGGTGGGAATCAAACACCGTCTTCGACTTGATCGAACGCGAGCATGTCACGATCGGGAGTTTTGTGCCCTCTATGCTTCTGATGCTGCTCGAGGAGCCGCGCATCCGCAAGACGGATTTCAGCAGCCTGCAACGCATTGTCTACGGCGCGGCCCCGATTCCCGAAGACCGCCTTGCGCTCGCTATGGAGCTCACCGGCTCCGGTTTCCAGCAAACTTACGGGCAGACCGAATCGGGCGTCCTGGTCAGCGTGCTCGACGAGGCCGATCACAGGTGGGGTTTGACGATGGATCGCGCGCTCCTGCGCTCCTGCGGCCGGCAAATGGTCGGCTACGAATTGCGTGTCGTCGACGACGAGAGTGCAACACGTTCCGATGGGCAGGTCGGCGAGGTCGCGATCAAGTCCGAGAGCGTGATGACCGGTTATTGGAATCGGCCGGATGCCACGGCAAAGTCGCTGAAGGATGGCTGGCTGCATACCGGCGATCTCGCCTACCGGGCACCGAGCGGCCATTTCTTCATCGTGGACCGCAAGACCGACATGATCATTTCGGGCGGCGAGAATGTTTATCCAATCGAAGTCGAGAACGTCATCTCGGGACATCCCGACGTCCTGGATGTTGCTGTGATAGGCGTGCCGGACGACCGTTGGGGCGAGGCCGTCAAGGCCGTCGTGGTCGCACGCAAAGGAACGTCGCCGGCGCCCGACGCAATCATCGAATTTTGCCGCGGCAAGCTGGGGGGCTTCAAAATCCCAAAGAGCGTGGATTTCATCGAGGCAATTCCGCGCAATGCTTCAGGGAAAATCACGAAAAATCCGCTGCGTGAAAAATACTGGGCTGGCCGTGAGCGCAATATCTAGGCGGCAAATTGCGCCATTTTTTGGCGCGTAAACCTTCGCTGTGGCATGGCGTTGTGCAGCACAGCAAAGCTGGCCTAGCGATGTCTCCGTCGGGTCGATACACGCCGCGGTCGTTGCCACCACGAATGTCCGCTCTGGCATTCTGACCGTCCAAAGCCGCCATTCTGGTTTCGTGAAGAGTTTCGGACGCCCGCTTGGCGTACGAAAGTCCCCGAGGAACGAACCCGCGGGTGGTTGCAGATGATGGTCTATGGGTATTTCTGTTTTCGGCTGAGCGTGACGAAGTCACGACCGACAGTGGGAAGCGTGGGACATGACGCGATCTGTCCGAATTGTTGCTGGATCTGATGGCGTTGCCGGTGGGGAGTCACTGGGAGGAGGGAGCTTCGGGGCGTCGCTGACGAGGGATTGCACGAACTCGGGCGTTGGCCGCAACGGGGGTGCTGCGGGTGGGAACTGTGTGAGGCCATGCCGGGTCACGGCGAAGTTCTCGCGGTTGGCGTAGTGCAGTGCGGTGGTGCGCGGGGCTGACGCCAGCGCTCAAACGTCTCGATGATGATCATGTGCCCACCACAGCATGGGCATGGTGGGCGCACATCGAGCGGCTTGTCCGGCACGTCGTCATCGGGCGGCGGCGCGACGGCGAGTAATTCGCGGGCGCGTGCGAGGCTGACCTTGCGCGCCGAACTGGCGAGCAGGCCGTAGTGACGAATGCGGTGGAACCCGCGCGGCAGGACGTGAAGCAGGAAGCGGCGGATGAACTCGTCGACGCCGAGCGTCATGACCTGCTGGCGGTCCGCGCCATTGCGGCGATAATCCTTGTAGTGGAAGGTGACGCCGGTCTCGTCGAAAGCAAGCAGCCGCCGGTTCGAGATGGCGACGCGATGGGTATAGCGCGAGAGATACGCAAGTACGGCTTCGGGACCGGCGAAGGGCGGCTTGGCGTAGACCACCCAGCGTTTATGGCGGACCGGCGAGAGGTGGCGCTGGAAGGCCCGACGGTCGGCGAGTGGTGCGAGGTTACCGAAGAAGGCCAGCCTGCCGGCGTCGTGGAGTGCGATCAGTCTGGTGAGGAACAGGCGGCGGAACAACTTGCCCAGGACGCGCACCGGCAGGAGGAACGCCGGTCGTGAAGAGATCCAGCGCTCTCCATCGAGTGCGATGCCGCCGCCCGGCACAATCATGTGCACATGGGGATGATGCGTCAGTGCCGATCCCCAGGTGTGGAGCACGGCGGTGATGCCAATCCGTGCGCCCAGGTGACGGGGATCGGCGGCGATCGTCAGCATCGTCTCGGACGCCGCGTGGAACAGCAGGTCATAGACGACAGCCTTGTTGTGGAACGCGATGTCGGCGACCTCGGTCGGCAGGGTGAAGACGACGTGGAAGTATCCGACCGGCAGCAGGTCGGCCTCGCGCTCGGCCAGCCAGGTGCGTGCGGCGGCACCCTGGCACTTGGGGCAGTGCCGGTTGCGGCAGCTGTTGTAGGCGATCCGCCAGTGGCCGCAGTCCTCGCAAGCCTCGACATGACCACCCAGGGCTGCGGTGCGGCATTGCTCGATCGCCGACATGACTTTGAGCTGATGAAGGCTCAGGTGTCCGGCATGGGTGGCCCGATAAGTGGGGCCGGCGGCACGGAAGATGTCGGCGACCTCGAGAGAGGCGCGCACCGCCTCAGCCCGTGGGTGCGATCTCTCCGGCCCGGAACATGCCGAGCTTGTCGAGCGGGCTGGTCACGGTGCGCACCGTTCGGGTAGCGACCTTGGTGTAGAAGGCGGTGTTGTCCAGCTTCGCATGCCCGAGCAAGACCTGGATGACGCGGATATCGACGCCGTCCTCGAGGAGATGGGTGGCAAAGCTGTGCCGCAGTGTGTGCGGTCCGACCCGCTTGGTGATCTCAGCGGCCTGGGCCGCCTCGACGACGACGCGATGGGAGCAGTCGTGCAACCTCGTCCCGGCTCAGTACCACGGGCAGAGTACGCGGATGCGCCACCCGGATCACCTTGCGTGCCAGGTCAGGCCGATCGATCGTGTGCGTGAAGAAGAACCGCAACGCCGAGACGATGCTGTTCATCGTCGGCGTCGGCACACCGGCATCGCGCTGCTCGATCTGGAACCGGCGCACGTCATCCGCCGTCGCAGTATCAGGTGAGCGCCGCAGGAACGTTGCGAAGCGTCCGACATCGCGAATGTAGTTGCGCTGCGTCTCGCACGAGAATCGGCGCATGTTCATGTCGTCGATCAGACGTTGGCGCAGAGGGCTGATCGCAGGGGCGGGAATGGACTGATGCATCGGTCGGCTCCTCTCGGTTGAAGGAAGCCGAAACGCTCCGCCCGCACCGGGCCGTGCTCAATCGAGCCACACCAGTTGGGCCACTACTCGTCCATCAATAACCCGCACCCCTCCCGCGCAGCGGGTTCGTTCTTCGGCCAACTCTCGCCGTGCGGCGAATGTCTGGAGTCGCCGTACCACTGCCTGACAGCGGACAGTCGCAAAACCACCCATGGCGGTCATCCCGAAGCAGGCCGATCCTTCTGACCAAAGTTCGGCGACCGTCGCTGCGAGCGGCAATGAAATATGCTCCGGCAACCGGCAAAATTCTCTGTGCCCAAATGCTAGCTTGCTCGGCTCGGGGCGAAATCCTGTTCGGAACCCACTTTGATGGGATTTTCGCCGGCGAAATGCGGATTGCGGATCGGGTAGAACGCATAGCCGAAACCCACCTGATCCAGCCGTTCCACCGGGAACACTTTCGGCATCACCACCGCGATGGCCGCGACGCCACGATACTTGCGGCCCATCGTACGAAACACCGCGTGCAGACTGTCAACGACGGCCTGGTCGAAATCCGGCAGCAGGATCGACGCCGACAGCACCAGGACACCCGGGCAGCGGGCATTGACCTGGCCGTGCGCCGAAGCCAGCGCGTCCGCCACCGCGGCGCGCAGCACCTGCGGCGAGCGGCGATCCCGCTCACTCCACTGCAACGCGCGCGGTGCACGCAGAGCGAGCGACAGCGGCTCGCCGGCGCTGGTGCTGAAGTGCAGCCGCACGCCTGACTGCCCGGTGGATGGCAGCGAAAACCCGACCCGGTTGCCGGCATCGAACAGCAGCCTGGCGGTGGCAAAGCCGGTCACGGTGGGCAGGAACTGTCCGCGCTCGGCCAGTGGCGACGCGAGCCGATCAAGCAGCGGATGCCGGCCCCAGCAATCCAGCAGATGCCGCAGCGCTGCCACGTGCATCGTCGCCAGCGCATCGTCGTTCTGCCGCAGCCAGCGCCATTCCGGCTGGGCGATCTGCTGGCGCAGCCGCGACAGCGACCAGGCAAACGGATAGTCGCCATGTCTCGGTTCCATGGCCGGCGGCGAAGTCGCGAGATGCTCGGCCAGACGGCCGCCGGTGAGACGATCGTATTCCTGGGCGACGGTTTCCAGGACGGTGGACGACAGCGTCATCGCCTCGTTGAGCGTGGGTCCCGGCCGGGTCAGAGCATACTCGTGCGCGAGCGCTTCGCTGTCGGCGAGCACGGCGCCGCGCGGAACGGTGCTCGTGGTGACCGCCGGCAGCGCGCGCGGCTCGATGGCGACGGCATCATGCGGCAGGATTTCGCCGGCCGGCATTGCGGGCGTTGTCGTAATGGCGCCGCAGCGGAAGCACTTGATGCGAATTGCCAGGTAGTTCCCAGGTGTGTAGCCCTTGATCAGGAACGAGTTGCCGCACTGGCAGATCAGGTCGCCGTTGCCGGCGCCGCTGAACACCGGCACGTCACCGACCTGAATGAAATGCGGGGCGTCCAAGACCGGTTCGGCCCCCTCAGAACAGATCTTCCAGCCAACCTTTGCTCTTGGGCTGGATGATCGGCGTTTCGCCGGTCTCCTGGCTCTGGCCGAGCGCGGCATTCTCTCGGATGCGCTGCGCCTCCTTCTGGGGATCCACGACGATTCCCGGCGGCGGCGGCGTGCGCCAGAACATCAGCTTGTTCACGAAGCTCTCGGACGGGCGGTTCAGGGCCGCCTGGTCGACCTGGGTGCGGATATTGGCCGGAGCCGGCGGGCCGGCCTCCTGGACCAGTGCCTGCTGCCCCGCGCTGGTGCCGGCAGCCGGTGTCCCCAGGGCCGTCTGCGGCACCAGGGCCTGTTCGGCCTCGGCGCGCTCGGACTGTTCCTGCGGCCGCGGCACGCCGGGCGTTGGTGTCGACAGCGTGAAGCTCGGCGGCATGGCCAGGGGAGCCCTGGTCGTCACAGTGTATTCGTCGGGGGCGTCGTGGATGAGGCCAAAGGTGCGGCCGAGTTGCTCGCTGCTGCAACCGGCCAGCGCCAGTGCACATGCCGCCAGGGCGAGAGCGGTCGTCCAGGGTCTGCTTGATGCCGGCATCACCGCATTGTCATAACCGCAGACCGCGGCGGGTCGCAAGAACGTCATCGGGCAGAGGCATCGCCCGGCGAGTCTGACCGCCGGCCGTGCGGCAACAGGCCGTCGAGCACGAGCGCTGCCACGCCGCAGACGATGGCGGCATCGGCCACGTTGAATACGTACCACGACCAGTCTCCGAGATGAGCGTGGATGAAGTCCACCACCCAGCCGAAGCGCAGCCGGTCGATCACGTTGCTGACCGCGCCGCCGACGATGGCGCCCAGTGCGACGGCGACCAGCCGCGATTCGGCGCGGTAGAGCCAGACGCCAAGTGCGGCGACCACGCCGAGCGCCACGGCGGCGAGGATCAACGAGCCCCATTGGCCGAAGCCGTTCAGCAGGCCGAATGTGACCCCGGGGTTGCGCACGAAGGTCAGGTTCAGCACCGGCAGCACGACGATCTGGCCGATTTCCGGCAGGTGGATCACGTTGAGGACCCACCATTTGCTCGCCTGGTCGGCGGCCAGAACGATCAGCGCCGTGATGATGCCGAGGGCGGTGAGCCGGTTGCGGGTCATGCGTGTGGAGCCCTTCGCCTCCCCCCTCCCGCAAGGGGAGGGGGCGGGCTGTTACCCCTATTCGTCGGCCGGTGCACAGGCAGCATCAGGTTCGGCAGACCAGGCCGGACTCGACCGCGTCGGCGCAGCGGATGCAGAGCGATGGGTGGTTGGGCTGTTGGCCGACCTCGGGCAGCACGCGCCAGCAGCGGGCGCATTTCTCGCCGGGCGCCGGGCTGATGGTTGCCATCGGTTCGTCCGGATCGGCCTCGATGCGCACGTTCGATACGATCGCGATCTCGGCCCACTGCTCCTCGGACAGCAGCAGTTCGTTGTCCGGCTTCAGCGGCAGCACCACCGCTGCCTGCAACGATGAACCGAGCGTGTTGGCGCGCCGTGCTTCCTCGATCGGCACGGTGATGCGCCGGCGGATGGCGCGGATCGTTTCCCACTTCGTCGCCAGTGCATTGTCGCGCCACGCTGCCGGCAGCTCTGGGAACTGTTGCAGGTGCACGCTGCCAGTGTCGCCGAAGCGCGCGCACCAGGCTTCCTCCGCGGTGAAGCACAGCACCGGCGCGAGCCACGTGGCGAGGCAGCGATGCAGATGATCGAGCACGGTGCGCGCGGCGCGGCGGCGCAGACTGTCGGGGCGATCGCAGTAGATCGCGTCCTTGCGCACGTCGAAATAGAACGCCGACAGGTCGGTGTTGCAGAAGTTGTGCAGCTCCGGATAGACGCCGGTCCAGTCGTAGCTCTGCACCGCGGCACGGATGCGCGCATCGAGCTCGGTCAGCCGATGCAGCACCCATTTCTCCAGCTCGGGCATGTCGGCGTACGGCACGCGTTCGGCTTCGGTGAAACCGGCCAGGCTGCCGAGCAGCCAGCGCAGCGTGTTGCGCAAACGGCGGTACAGCTCCGCCTGCTGCTTGAGGATTTCAGGACCGATGCGAAGGTCTTCGGAGGTGTCCGACATCATCACCCAAAGCCGGAGAATGTCGGCGCCGTACTTGTCGTTGACCTCCTGCGGCGCGGTGACGTTGCCGAGCGACTTCGACATCTTTCGTCCCTGCTCGTCCATCACGAAGCCGTCGGTCAGCACCGCCTTGAATGGTGCGCGGCCGCGCGTGCCGACGGATTCCAGCAGCGACGTCTGGAACCAGCCGCGATGCTGGTCGGAGCCTTCTAAATACAGATCGGCGGGCCAGGGCAGGTTGCGGTCCTCCAGCGTGAAGGCGTGCGTCGAGCCGGATTCGAACCAGACATCGACGATGTCCATCACCTGTTCGTAGTCGTTTGGATCGCGTTCGTTGCCGAGGAAGCGCTGCGGCGGCGAGGCGTACCAGCTGTCGGCGCCTTCAGTCCTGAATGCGTCCACAATGCGGGCGACAACGGCGGGATCGCGCAATGGCTCGCCCGTGCGCTTGTCGACGAACACGGTGATCGGCACGCCCCAGGCGCGTTGGCGGCTGATGCACCAGTCGGGCCGCGCGGCGACCATGGAGGCGAGCCGATTGCGGCCCTGTTCGGGGACGAAATGGGTTTTCGCGATCTCGCTCAGCGCTTTCTCGCGGAGGCGTTCGGGGCCGTCGAGGCGGATGAACCATTGCGCGGTGGCACGGAAGATCAGCGGCGCCTTGGAACGCCAGGAATGCGGATAGGAGTGCACCAGCTTGCCGCGCCCGAGCAGGCCGCCCGCCGCATCGAGTGCCTCGGCCACCGGGTCATCGGCCTTGTAGACATGGATGCCGGCGAACAACGGCACCCAGGCGTTGAACGTGCCGTCGTCGCCGACGGTGTCCGCCACTTCCAGATCGTGCTGGCGGCCAAGGACGAAGTCGTCCTCGCCGGCGTTGGGCGCGATGTGCACGAGGCCGGTGCCGGCCTCGATGGTGACGAAATCGCCGAGCAGCAAGGGGACGTCGAAGTCGTAGCCGCGGCCGTGCAGCGGATGGTGCGAGACCATGCCGGCCAGCGTGGCACCCTTGAACACGTGGACGACGTGATGTGTGGCGATGCCAACGTCCTTGCAGAAGTTCGGCAGCAGGTCCAACGCGACGAGCAGCTTCTCGCCAACACGCGCGCGCGAATTCGGCTCGATGCTGTCGACGTGGAGCAGCGCGTAGTCGAAGTCGGGGCCCGCGGCGATCGCGCGATTGCCCGGCATGGTCCAGGGGGTTGTGGTCCAGATCACCAGCGATGCGCCGAGCAGCGGATCGGCTGGCGCCTTCACGATGGGGAACCGCACCCAGATGGTGTGCGAGGTGTGGTCGTGGTACTCGACTTCGGCTTCGGCCAGTGCGGTCTTTTCCACCGGCGACCAGAGCACAGGGCGCAGGCCGCGATACAGCGCACCGTTCAGCAGGAACTTGCAGATCTCGTTGGCGATCGCGGCCTCGGATGGATGGTCCATCGTGGCGTAGCGCTCGCGCCAGGCGCCTTCGACGCCGAGGCGGCGAAACTCCGCCATTTGCACGGCGAGCCAGTGCTCGGCGTAGGCGCGGCATTCGGCGCGGAACTGCAGCACCGGCACCGCATCCTTGTCCTTCTTCTTGGCGCGGTATTCTTCCTCGATCTTCCATTCGATCGGCAGGCCGTGGCAGTCCCAGCCGGGGATGTAGTCGGCGTCGTAGCCGGCCATCTGGCGCGTGCGGTTCACCACGTCCTTGTGGATCTTGTTCAGCGCAGTGCCGATGTGGATGTTGCCGTTCGCGTAGGGCGGGCCGTCGTGCAGGATGAATTTCGGCCGTCCGCGCGAGGTGGCGCGCAGTTTCGACCACAGGTCCATCGCCTCCCAGCGGGCGAGGATCTGCGGTTCCTTCTTCGGCAGATCGCCGCGCATGGGAAAGGACGTCTGCGGCAGGAACACCGTGTCGCGATAGTCGCGTTGCGGTTCGGCTGGGGCGTCGTTCATGGATGATCCGGGCGGCGCACGCCGCGTTGGAGTGGCAGGACAGGTCGGCAGAACCCCGGCGCTATAACGCCGGGCGGATAATTCGCGCCTGCCTGCACGCTGCGGTCATGAGCCGGACTATGTAGAGGCTGGCGACGTGGGGTCAAGGATCGCGTGGTTCAGCGTGGCTGTGTCCGGTGCGGCCCGACCAACCTGTCGAAATCCGCCCGGCCCGAGCGTCACTGTGTCGGCGGGGTGTGATGCCCGGCCACTTACGGATCAAGGAGGACCCCGATGCAGTACATGCTGTTGATCCATTCCAGTGAATTGGCGTTGCGAAACGCAGCGCAGGAGGACGTTGGCCGGATGACCGCCGCCTACGCAGCCTACACCGAGGCGATGTCGAAGGCCGGCATTCTGCTGGCGGGAAACCGCCTGCGGCCGGCCGGCTCGGCCACCACCGTTCGCGTCGTCGACGGCAAGACCCAGGGTACTCGACGGTCCCTACGCCGAAGCCAAGGAGCAGCTTGGCGGCTACTACCTCATCGACGTGGCCGATCTGGATGCCGCGCTGTCCTGGGCGGCGCGCTGCCCCGGTGCGAGCAATGGCGCCATCGAGGTTCGCCCGATCTGGCCCATGGTTGCCTGATGCCGTCCGGGAGCGATCAGCCTGCCGCGGCCGCCGCGGAATTCGCGGCACGGCGCAGCTACGGCAAGCTGGTCGCGTTCCTCGCGGCACGGACCGGTGACGTCGCGGGGGCCGAGGACGCGTTGTCCGAAGCCTTCGCGACGGCGCTTGCCGAATGGCCGGTGAGCGGCGTGCCGCGCAGCGCGGAGGCCTGGCTGATGACCGTTGCCAGGCGGAAACAGATCGACACAGCGCGCCGGCGACGCAGTGGCGAGGCCGCCGCCGGGCATGTGCGTCTGCTGACCGAGGAACTGCACGACATGGCACCTCCCGATCGGCCAATCCCCGACGAGCGGCTTGGCCTGATGTTCGCGTGCGCGCACCCGGCGATCGATCCTGCCATCCGCGCGCCGTTGATCCTCCAGACGGTGCTCGGGCTCGATGCGGCCACCATCGCTGCGGCGTTCCTGATATCGCCGGCCACCATGGGCCAGCGTCTGGTGCGCGCGAAGCACAAGATCAGGCAGGCTGGCATTCCGTTCCGCGTGCCGGAACGCATGGAGCTGCGGGAGCGGCTCGATGCGGTACTCGCGGCGATCTATGCGGCGTTCGCCGAGGGCTGGTCGGATGCTGCGGGCACCGAGACGCATCGGCGGAACCTGGCCGGCGAAGCCCTCTGGCTTGGCCGTCTTGTCGCTGAGCTGCTGCCGGGCGAGGCGGAGGCGTTGGGCCTGCTCGCGCTGATGCTGCACGCGGAGGCACGGCGCTGCGCGCGGCGGAATGCGGCCGGGGAGTATGTGCCGCTGGCGGAGCAGGACACGGCACTGTGGGATGCTGCGCTAATCGACGAGGCGGAAAGTCTGCTGAGGCGTGCCAGCGCGCTCGACGGGGTCGGACGGTATCAGCTCGAGGCAGCGGTGCAGTCCGTGCACGCCGATCGCCGGCGGACCGGGCGTACGGACTGGGCGGCGATCGAGCAGCTCTACGATGCGCTGCTCGCGATCACCGGCTCGCCCGTGGTGACGATCAATCGTGCCATTGCCATTGCCGAAACGCGCGGGGCTGCGACGGCGCTGGACTCGCTGTCGGCCGATGAGCAGCTACGCGATTATCAGCCCTATTGGGCGGCGCGCGCCGATTTGCTGGCTCGCAGCGGTGATCGCGGCGCGGCCGATGCGGCCTATCAGCGGGCGATCGGCCTCGAATCCGACCCGGCTGTCCGCGCTTTCCTGCAACGACGGCGGTCGGTGCTCAGATGAGCCTTTGCCGCCAGATCGCCGACAGCCGCTCGGTGGTGAAGACGATCACGAAGATCACGATCAGCAGGAGCGAGACTTCGCGATACTGGAACAGGTTCATTGCGGTCAGCAGCTCGAATCCAATGCCACCGGCGCCGACGAATCCCAGTACCAGTGAGGAACGAATATTCTCGTCCAGCCGGTACAGGCCGATGCCGGTCAGCGCCGGCAGCACGGTTGGCACCACGCCGTGAGTGAACACCTGCATACGGTTGGCGCCAGTCAGCGACAGCGCATCGATCGGCGCCATGTCCATGTTCTCGATGGTCTCGGCGAACAGCCGCCCCAGCATGCCGATCGAGTGGACCGCCAGCGCCAGCCCGCCAGGGAAAGGACCGAGTCCGACAGCAGTGACGAAGAACAGCGCCCAGACCAGATCCGGAACCGCGCGGGTGAAGCCGATTACGCCGCGCGAGGCATAATACAGCGCGCGCGAAGGTGTGACGTTGGCAGCGGCCAGCACCGCCAGCGGCAGCGCCAGGCAGACGCCGGCGATCGTGCCGAAGATCGCGATATCGACGGTCTCCAGTGCGGGCCATGCCACATCGGGCAGCTTCGAGAAGTCGGGCGGCGTGGCCCGCGAAATGATGTCCATCATGCCGTGAAAGCCGGTGATCAGATCCTGCGGTCGTGCCTGCACGACGATCAGCGATTGGATCACCACCAGGATTGCCAGCAGGATGCCGACGGTGCGAAGTGCGATGCCGGCAGCAACTGCCCAGGGACCGGCCCGTCCGAACGGCGAGGTTATGGCGGTCAAGCCGCTGCCGCCAGGTAGAGCTGATGCACCGCCTCCTGCGACAACCCGGCTCGCGTCTGGTCGAATGCGACCTGGCCGTCGCGCATGCCGACCACCCGATCGGCATAGGCGAAGGCGAGATCCACCTGATGCAGCACACAGAGCACGGCCAGGCCGTCCTGGTGCGCCAGCCGGCGCAACAACTGCATGATGTCCTGTGCTGCTTCGGGGTCCAGGCTCGCCACTGGTTCGTCGGCCAGCACCACCAGGGGACGCTGGGCGAGTGCCCGGGCGATCGCCACCCGCTGCGCCTGGCCACCCGACAGCGTGCCGGCGCGCTGGGTTGCCAGATGCGACATGCCGACCTGCTGGAGGTAGTCGTGCGCTGCTCGAAGCTCTTCGGCAGGCAGCCCGCCGAGCGAGGTCCATAGCGTCTGGCGCCGACCCAGCGCGCCGGCGGCAACATTGGCAAGTACGCTGCGCCGGCGCACCAGACTGGCGTGCTGCCAGATCATCGCCAGATCCAGCCGTGCACGGCGCAACTTCTCGCCGGAAAGTCGGGAGACTTCCACGCCGCTGAGCCACACCTCTCCCGCGGTCGGCGCCAGCGCGCGGGTCACACAGCGTAACAGCGTGGTCTTGCCGCAGCCGTTGCCGCCGAGCACGATCAGCAGTTCTCCGGCCCGCACGTCGAGGTCGACTTCGGAGAGCGCCAGTTTGCCATTGGGATAGCGCAGCGACAGCCCGCGCACCCCGAGCAGCGGTGGCTGTCCGGTGGGAAGGGGAATCAGCTCAGCTTCTCGAGGTCGATGTTCAGCGTCTTCACCAGGTCGCGGATGCCGTCATAGGCGGCGTCGGTCTGCGGCACGAAGCGGTTGCCGCCGAGACCCATGATCTTGCGGTCGGCTTCCGGCAGGGCGGACAGGTCGAGCGTCTGCAGCACGCCGATCAGCCGCGCCTTGAACTCTGGCGGCAGGTCGCCGCGCACGCTGATCGGGTCGGTGGGGATCGGGTCCGACTTCCACAGGAAGACCACATCGCCGTCCTTGTAGTGTCCGCGCTGCGTCGCTGATTCGAGCTGCTCGCTGTTGAGTTCGCCGGCGTCCACCTTGTGATTGTAGAGCGCCTCGAACGACGAAGTGTGGCTGCCCGCGTAGATCGCCCTGATGTCGTGGTCCGGGTCGATTCCGGCCTTGCGCAAACCATAGGCGGGGAACAGATGGCCTGACGTGGAGGCGGGGTCGGAGAAGGCAAACGAGTGGCCGCGAATTTCGGCGACCGTCTTGATGCCGGAGCCGGGCCAGGTGACGAGGCTGGCCCAGTAGTGGTCGGGCTCGCCTTGCGCGTTGCCGAAGGCGGCGACCGCTTCGGCCTTGGCGACCTGGTGCGCCAGGACGTAGCCGAGGGGACCGAACTCGCCGATCTCGAGCTTGCCGCTGCGCATCGCCTCGATCTCGGCGTTGTAGCTGATGGTGACGTAGATCTTCACCTCGCAGCCGAGTTTGTCGCCGAGCAGCTTGCCGATGTGGTCGTAGATCGGCACCAGCTTGGCGGAGGTGTCGTAGGGTTCGACGCCGAAGCGGACCACGCCATCGTTGGGACAGTCACTGGCGTTGGCGGCGAAAGTGACCGGCGTAGCGGCAAGGCAGCCGGCGACGACGGCGACGGCGACCCAGCAAAATTTACCATTCATTTGTTGTTCTCCCCGTCTTTGCGACGTTGGGCAGCGTTCTAGAGATGCGGGGCGGCGGCTTGATGACGGGTGGATGAAGGTTCTGGGTCACAACCGCGACGCGCATTCGCCAGTAAGTCTTCACTACAGCGGTTTTCAGCAGTCGCGGCTGAATATCTGTGTGGAATATCAAACAGGTGACGGGCGCCGATCGCCGAAAAATGCCGCTTTCGGACAGCGAACCCGCGAAGAGGGGCTAAAATTTGGGCGCGTAGTCGGGTCGAAAGCGGAGCGGATCCCGTCCTCTCCTGGACCCGCCATCGGGGCGTTGCGTGCGCCATGACAGAGTGGCGGCCGCTGGCTATACTGACGGGTCAAGCAAAAGGAGGCGCGAGATGGACGTGGAGGCCGGCGCGAGTGTGCTGTCACGCTGCCCGGAACTGCCTCGGCATCTGTGGACAGTCGACGAATACCACCGAATGGGCGAGGTCGGGTTGCTGGACGCCGATGCCCGCGTCGAGCTCATCGAGGGAGAGATTGTTGAGATGGCGCCGATCGGGGACGCGCATGCTGCCATCAGCAACCAGCTCAACCGCCTGCTGGTGTTGGCTGTCGGCGAACGCGGTATCGTTGCGGTCGGCAATCCGGTCCGTTTGAGCCTGCATAGCGAGCCGCAGCCGGACTTCTCGGTGCTTCGGCCACGCCCTGGCTACGAGACGAGGGGCCCACGGCCCGAGGCCATCATGCTCGCCGTGGAAGTTTCCGATACGACGCTGCGCCGAGACCGTCGGGTGAAGCTCGCCCTATACGCCGGCGCCGGTATTCCCGAGTTCTGGATCGTGAATTTGGAAGTCAGAGAGGTCGAAATCTACCGAACGCCCTCCGGTGACAGATATGTTTCGGTCGAACGGAAGGGCCCCGGGAGCGTCGGGACGGTTGAGGCGCTCCCGGGTGTCACGATCGCGATCAGCCAATTATTGGGATAGTGCTGGCGTCCACCCGAAAGCTGCGGCCGTGCGGAACGGCTGAGGGCTTGTGGCTGCCCCTGTGAGTCCGCCAGGTCCTAACCAGGGGACGACGTCTCGGTCACCGGGTCCGATGGCGGCGAATTTACGTGTCCGAGACAGCAGTCCCGCAATCATCCCTGCGGACGCGACAGACACGCCTGGCCGTCGACGGCATCATTGCCATCCCTTCGGTCACGATCGCGCAGTCAAGCCCCGAAGCCGCGCGGCGGCAAAATCCAATACGCCGTCCCGCCGCGCCCCCTCAGCCATGCCTCCGACCACCTGTCACGCACGTCACCGGGCCGTCTCCCGGCCAGGCCGGCAATCGGCGAGCGCTATGTCACGAGGAACGCGGCCACTGTGGGATGCGATTTCAACGCCGCCAGCTCCTGTTCGGTGGGCAACTGCGGCTTGTCGCGCAGCGCATTGACCATGCAGAGGAAACCGAACGGCTCACCGTCGCTGGCGCGGAACTGGTGCCAGGTCATCGACGGAATAGTGACGAGGTCGAACGGCTTGACCGACCGCACCGTCTCACCGAGCAGGCATTGGCCATGCCCGCGCAGGATCATCACCGCGTGCATGTGCTCATGGCGCTCGAGTGTGGAATACCCGCCGGCCGCCATTTCGAAATACCGCAGCTCACAGCCCAGCTTCGGTTCAGAGAACAGCACCTGCCGCGAGATCGCCTTGAACGGCGCGCTGCCATCTTCCTTGTATGGCATGCAGGCAACGTCATCCCAGCGATAGTCCTGGCGGAATTCGCGGAATTGCGGCTGCTGTTCGATGTCCATGTGCGTCTACCGGTAGGTGTGTTGTGCCACCGCGCCTGTGAAGGCCGCGGTCTCCTCGGTGAGCCGCTCGCGCGCGGCGAGCAGGCTGCCACCGATCAGCAACATCGCGTCCGGTCCGTAGAAGTCAAGCAGCTCCGGCACGCGGTCCAGCGTCATGCCGCCGGCCGGGACCGGGACGCTGGGTCGGATGCCGTCCCATGGTGCGCGGGCCTGGTCGGCCAGACGGCGACAGGTGTCCGGCGTGTAGCCGAAGCGGCCGCCGTGGTTGGGGAAGATCACCGCATCCGCGCCCAGCAGGCGGAACAGCTTGCCGATCAGCAATTCCGGCACGATGCGCGCGGCGCCTCCCATGGTGGGATGCGCGAAGAACGCAATGTCCCCGAACTGCTGCACCAACGACTGGAAATTCGACCAGCCGGCCAGCATCGGCGCGATCAGCACCGTGTCGATGCCGAGCGAGCGTGCGATCTCGATCTGGCGGCGCATCTGGTCGAGATCGCCCGATAGGCTGGGAACGTAGCGTGTGGCGTGGCCGGCGCTCGCGACGGCTTTGGCGATCGCGGCGACGCGTTCGGCGAATGGCGAGTAGCGCTGGTCGGCCAGACCGTGGTCGTCCTTGATGAAATCGATGCCGCCGCGAGCGAACTGCTGTGCCAGTTCGGCCAGTCGCGCGGGCGGCACGCCCTGCGGTTTCAGCGCCGAGCAGGTGAGGGCTCGGCCGACCGCGCCGATACGCCGGCGCAGGCCGTCGAGCCCGTGTCGCGGGCCGCCGAAGCTTGCGGCCAACTCGACGGGGATTTCGACATCCAGCAGCACGACATCGTCGTGCAGCGAGGTGTTGCCGAACACCATGTTGAGGAACTGCCCGGCGTCCGGCCCGGTGGTGGCGGTCGCCAGGCCGATGCGGACGTCGAACAGGCCGTCGCCGCGGTCCTCGATGGCTTCGACCTGGCCGACGATGTCGTGCAGGATCCCGGGCTCGGCGATGGCGGAGACCGGCATTTCCACGCTCTGCTCGACGGCGATGGATTGCGCCCGTGCCTCGATCGAGCCGGCATCGCCGCGCACGCGATAGACGGTGGTGAAGCGCGATGTGGTCACGATAGTCCCCTGGGTTCCCGATTTCGCGGAGACGGCAACCCGCGTGTCGTCATCCTCGCGAATGCGAGGACCCTGGAGCCTGGCGCACGATCGCCCGCTACGCCTCGCTCACGCCGCGTCGTCCACACCCACCGGCACATTCCAGATATCCGCGGCGTATTCGCTGATCGTGCGGTCGGACGAGAACCAGCCCATGTGCGCCGTGTTCAGCACGCTCGACCGCCACCAGGCGGACTGGTCACGCCAGCGCTCTGCGACAGCGCATTGCGCGTCGAGGTAGGCGTCGAAATCCGCCGTCACCATGAACCAGTCGCTGGCCGGTCAGGTCGGCGACCAGATCACGGTAACGCTCGGGCTCATCCGGCGAGAACACGCCGCCGCCAACCGCATCCAGCACCTGCTGCAACGCCGGCGAGAACCGCTTCCGCGCGTGCGGCCGCCGGCGGCGCTCATCGACCTCCTGCGCCGTCAGGCCAAACATGAACATGTTGTCCCCGCCCACCCGGTCGAGGATTTCCAGGTTCGCGCCGTCCATCGTGCCGATGGTGAGCGCGCCGTTCAGCGCCAGCTTCATGTTGCCGGTGCCCGACGCCTCCATGCCCGCGGTCGAGATCTGCTCGGACAGATCCGCGGCGGGTATGACCAGCTCGGCCACGCTGACGTTGTAGTCCGGCAGGAACACGACCTTGAGGCGGCCGGCGCACCAGCGGATCATTGTTCACCACGCTGCGCCACGTCATGGATCAGCTTGATGATCAGCTTGGCGCGCTGATAGCTGGCAGCGGCCCGTCCGGCGAAGATCTTCACCCGTGGCACCCAGTCCCGCGCGGGTTCGGCGCGGATCGCGTGGTACAGCGCGACGGTCTCCAGGATGTTCAGCAACTGCCGCTTGTATTCATGGACGCGCTTGATCTGCACGTCGATCAGCGCGTCAGGATCGATCGTGATCTCCAGGCGCTCGCGGATCAGGGTCGCCAGCGCCGCCTTGTTGGCGCGCCGGGAGGCGATCAGCCGGTCGCGCAGCGCGGCATCGTCAGCCATCGGCGCCAGCCGCTCGAGTGCCATCGGATCGTCCAGCACCTCCGGCCCGATGGCATCCTGCAGCACGGCGGTCAGCCGCGGATTGGCGGTGAACAGCCAGCGGCGGAAGGTGATGCCGTTGGTCTTGTTGACGATACGGTCCGGATACAGGCGATGCAGCGGCTGGAACACCGTGCGGCGCATCAGTTCGGAATGCAGCGCCGACACGCCGTTCACCTTGTGCGAGCCCAGGAACGCCAGCGTGCCCATGCGCACGCGCCGGTCGCCGCCATCATCGATGATCGACACCTCGTGCAGCGACGGCGCGTCCGGCCGACCGGAACGCGCCAGCCCGTCGAGGTGCTGTTTGTTGATCTCGTAGATGATCTGCATGTGGCGCGGCAGCAGCCGCTGCATCAGCGGCACCGGCCAGGTTTCCAGCGCCTCGGGCAGCAGCGTGTGATTGGTGTAGGAGATGGCGTCGGTGGTGATCCGCCATGCCTCCGGCCATGCAATGCCGTGCTGGTCCACCAGCAGCCGCATCAGTTCCGGCACCGCGATGGCGGGGTGGGTGTCGTTGAGCTGGATGGCGCATTTGTCCGCCAGGTTGTGCACGTCGCCGTGCAGCCGGACGTGCCGGGCCAGCAAATTCTGCAGCGAGGCGGAGGACAGGAAGTATTCCTGCCGCAGCCGCAACTCCTGGCCGGCCAGCGTCTCGTCGCTGGGATAGAGGATCTGCGAAATCGCGCTGGCCTGCGCACGCGCGGCCAACGCACCGACATGATCGCCGCGGTTGAATGCCTCCAGCGCCAGCGGGTCCAGGCGCGCGCCGACCACAGACGCAACGTGTTCACGTGCCGGCCGCGCCAGCCGACCATGGGCATGTCGTAGGCAACCGCGACGACGGTCTCCTGCGGTTGCCAGTCGCCGAGCGCGAGTGCCGTCCGCGCTGCCTGCGCAATTCGACGGTGCCGCCGAAGCCTATCGCGTAGCTGACGTCCCGCCGCTCGAACTCCCACGGATTGCCGAAGGTCGAGCCAGGTTCTCCGGATATTCATGCTGCCAGCCGTCCTTGATGACCTGCTGGAACATGCCGTGATCGTAGCGGATGCCGAAGCCATGGGCGGGGATGCCGAGGCTCGCCATGCTCTCCATGAAGCAGGCCGCCAGCCGGCCGAGGCCGCCATTGCCGAGTGCCGGGTCGGGTTCGAAGGTGCGCAGGCGCTCGAAGTCCACGCCGAGCTCGGCCAGCGCGCGCCGCATCGGTTCGGTCAGGCCCAGGTTGTTCAGCGAATCCAGCAACATCCGGCCGAGCAGGAACTCCATCGACAGATAGCAGACGCGCTTGCGGTTCTGGATCTGGTCGTTGCGCGCACCGGCCAGCCAGCGGTCGACGATGCGGTCACGCACCGCCAGTGCCGCGGCGACGAACCAGTCGCGGTCCGTGGCGACCTGCGGGTCGCAGCCAATGGCGTAGGTCAGCTTGGCCATGATCAAGCGGCGCAGCGAGCCGGCTTGCTCGGCCGGCGTGGACGGATCGATGCTTGGGATCAGGCTGCGACGGGGAGGGGAGAGCAACGATTGAGGAACGTCCATGGCGTGTCACTAATGTCCTTCGAGACCATCTAGTGGAGGCGCGGCTGCCTGCTGACTGCTGCAATGCAACAATCCGCCAGAGCCGGATCGCCAAGATGGCGTTTTGCCATTGCCGACCCATACAGGCATCGTTCGCATTGCGCTTTGAATGCTGCGCGCGTCATCCCGATAAATAGCCGCGCCACGCCGCCATTCGGCTCGCGTCATCAAGAACGTCCCTCACACTGCTGTGTATCGAACGATGTCGTTCACATGCAACGCAGAAATCAAGGAATTCCTGGTGGCGGAGAAAGGTTCTTGTTATGGCGTCGCAAAATCGCCGCATTTCGGCAGCGCGGCATTGTGTCGTAGTGAGTAAATGCAACTCCAGGTCTATTAATTCTGTGAAGGTGTTCAACCTACTCAGCGGCGCTGCGCAATCCTGCGCCGGCCGCGAGCGGGCACAGCGGCAAGGCCGCTGCGAGCATGGCGCCGAGCAGCAGCAGATGCGGGCGTGGGCTGAGCCCGCCGGATGCAGCATCGGCGGCTGCAACACCGAAGATCAGCACGGGTGTCGCGAGCGGCAGGACCAGCAGCGGCAGCAGCACGCCGCCGCGTCGCGCACCCAGCACGATCGCCGCGCCGGTCGTGCCCAGCAGGGACAGCAGCATCGTTCCAGGCAGCAGGCCGACAAGCAGGGACGGGATCGCCGCGTCGGGCATTCGCAGCATCATCGCCAATGGGGCGGCGGCGAGCAGCAGGGGAAGACCGGTGACCAGCCAGTGCGCCGTCGCCTTCGCGGTGGCGATCGCCGCCGGCGGCAGACCGCACAGCAGCAAGCTGATCGAGCGAGCCGTCCTCGAAGTCCGCGCCGAACAGCCGGTCCAGCGGCAGCAGCGCGGCGAGCAGGGAGCATACCCAGACGATGCCCGGAGCGATTCGGCCGAGAGTCTCCGGCGCCGGGCCGATCGCCAGCGGGAACAGCGAGGCCGCGAGCAGAAAGAACAGCAGCGCGGCCAGTGTATCGGCGCCGTGCCGGAGCGAAAGGCGGAGTTCGCGCGCCAGGACGGCGGGGAAGCGCGTCATGCGACGAGCACTGCCACGGCGGCGACCTTCCCCCAGCCCCCGCCCGCAAGGGGATTGAGGGAGGGGGCTTTGTGTTGGCTTGCGGGTCATCGCAGTTGCAGTTCCGCGGCGTCGGATATCGGCAGCGGCAGATGCGTCGCGGCGACCAGCAATCCGCCGTGCGCGCGATGCTCGTCGAGCATCCCGCCGAACCGTTCCACCGACGCCGCGTCCAGCCCGAGCGTCGGCTCGTCGAGCAACCACAGCGGCTGCGTGGGACAGCGCGAGCCGTGCCAGTGCCAGCCGCCGCTTCTGTCCGGCCGACAGCATCCGTGCCGGCAGCTCGGCGAGTTCCTCCAGCCCGACCGCAGCCAGCGCATCTGCCACGCGCGCCGCCTGTCAGCCGCGCCGCGAAGTGCAGATTCTCCGCGCGGTCAGCCCCGGCTTCACCGCGTCCTGGTGACCGACATAGGCGACCCGGCGGGCATGCGCCGACGGGTCAGCCAACGCATCGTCACCGTCCCAGGTCAGTGTGCCCGGCGGCCGGTCGCAACAATCCGGCCAGCAGCCGCAGCAGCGTGGACTTGCCGGAGCCGTTCGGTCCGGTCAGCAGCAACGCGCCGCCCGCGGCAACCGAAAAGTCGAGGTCGCGGAACACCAGGCGCTCGCCGCGAAACGCCGCCAGGCCGGCTGCCTGCAACAAACCGCTCCTCCCCCGTGGACGCTGGCGGGCTGGTGTGTAAAAACCCGCCCATACAACCATTGCATCCGCGGCACGCTCCCTCAACCGTGCCGCACAGACGGAAGGCACACGCGCCATGAAGGCAATCGGGCAGGACACCCTGAAAACTCGCCGCACGCTAACCGTGCAGGGCAAGAGCTACGACTACTTCTCGCTGCCCGAGGCGGCGAAGGCACTGGGCGACATATCGCGTCTGCCGGTCACACTGAAGATCCTGCTGGAGAACGTGCTGCGCTTCGAGGACGGCCAGAGCTACACGGTCGAGGATGCGAAATCGATCGTCGGCTGGCTCGGCGCCGCACATTCGGATCGCGAGGTGCCGTTCAAGCCAGCCCGCATCCTGCTGCAGGACTTCACCGGCGTTCCCGCCGTGGTCGATCTGGCGGCGATGCGCGACGGCATTTCTCGACTTGGCAGCAACCCGCAGAAGGTCAATCCGCTGGTGCCGGTCGATCTGGTGATCGACCATTCGGTCATCGTCGATGTCTCCGCGCGAGCCGATGCGCTGACCCGCAATGTCGAGATCGAGTTCGAACGCAACGGCGAACGCTACCGGTTCCTTCGCTGGGGCCAGGAAGCGTTCTCCAACTTCCGCGTGGTGCCGCCGGGCACCGGCATCTGCCACCAGGTGAACCTGGAGTATCTCGGCCAGTGCGTGTGGACCGGCGAGGTTGACGGCACGACGTTCGCCTATCCCGACACGCTGTACGGCGCCGACAGCCACACCACGATGGTGAACGGCCTGGGCATCCTGGGCTGGGGCGTCGGCGGCATCGAGGCGGAAGCGGCGATGCTCGGCCAGCCGATCGCCATGCTGATCCCCGACGTGATCGGCTTCCGCATGACGGGCAAGCTGCCCGAAGGCGCGACTGCGACCGACCTCGTGCTGACGGTGACGCAGATGCTGCGCCGCAAGGGCGTGGTCGGGAAATTTGTCGAGTTCTATGGGCCCGGACTGGATGAACTGGGCCTCGCGGATCGCGCGACGGTCGGCAACATGTCGCCCGAGTACGGCGCAACGTGCGGGTTCTTCCCGGTCGACAAGGTGGCGCTGGACTACCTGCACATGACGGGACGCGACGAGCATCGCATCGCGCTGGTGGAAGCGTACCTGAAGGCACAGGGGATGTTCCGCGAAGCCGGCACGCCCGAACCGATTTTCACGGACACGCTGGAACTGGACCTTGGCACGGTGGTGCCGAGTCTGGCGGGACCGAAAAGGCCGCAGGATCGCGTGGCGCTGAAGGATGCGGCGTCTGCCTTCAAGGCGGAGCTGACCAAGGGGCTGGGCGTGCCGGCCAACGATGTCGACACGAAGGTGAAGGTCGAGGGCAAGAACTACGAGATCACCCATGGCGACGTGGTGATCGCCGCCATCACCTCGTGCACGAATACATCCAATCCTTCCGTGCTGGTCGCCGCCGGACTGGTGGCACGCAAGGCGCGCGCGAAGGGACTGACGCCGAAGCCGTGGGTGAAGACCTCGCTGGCGCCCGGCTCGCAGGTGGTTACCGAATATCTGGACAAGGCCGGACTGACGGCCGACCTGGACGCGCTCGGCTTCAACCTGGTGGGCTACGGCTGCACCACCTGCATCGGCAACTCCGGTCCGCTGGAAGATGCGATCGCCGATGCGATCGAGGATCACCAACTGGTCGGCGTCGCGGTGCTGTCCGGCAACCGCAACTTCGAAGGCCGCGTGCATGCCAATGTGCGCGCCAACTACCTGGCGTCGCCGCCGCTGGTGGTGGCCTATTCGCTGCTGGGCAAGATGACCGAGGACATCACCACGGCGCCGCTTGGTACCGGCAACGACGGCAAGCCGGTGTACCTGCGCGACGTCTGGCCGTCCAACAAGGAGATCGCCGACATCATCGCCGCTTGCCTGTCGCGCGAGCAGTTCCTCAAGCGCTATGGCGAGGTGACCAAGGGGCCGAAGCAGTGGCAGGCGATCGAGGTGGACACCGGCAGCGAAACGTATCGCTGGTCCGACGGTTCGACCTACGTGAAGAACCCGCCGTATTTCGAGGGCATCACGATGGACCCGGCGCCGGTCGCCGACGTGAAGGGTGCGCGCATCCTGGCCGAACTGGGTGACTCGATCACCACCGACCACATCAGTCCGGCGGGGTCGATCCGGAAGACGTCGCCGGCCGGCGATTACCTGTTGGAACGCCAGGTGCTGCAGAAGGATTTCAACAGCTACGGCGCGCGGCGCGGCAACCATGAGATCATGATGCGCGGCACGTTCGCCAACATCCGCATCCGCAACGAGATGCTGAAGAATGTCGAAGGCGGCATGACGAAGCATCTGCCGTCCGGCGACGTGATGCCGATCTACGATGCGGCGATGCGCTACAAGGCCGAGGGCGTGCCGCTGGTGGTGTTCGGCGGCAAGGAATACGGCACCGGTTCGTCGCGCGACTGGGCGGCGAAGGGCACGCTGCTGCTCGGCATCAAGGCGGTGATCGTCGAGAGTTTCGAACGTATTCACCGGTCCAATCTGGTCGGCATGGGCGTGCTGCCGCTGACCTTCAAGGAAGGCATGGACCGGAAGTCGCTCGGCATCACCGGCGAGGAGATCATCGACGTCATCGGGATCGAGAAGGACATCACGCCGCGGATGGATCTGTCGCTGGTGATCCACCGGCCGAACGGCAAGGTGGACACGGTGCCGGTGACCTGTCGCATCGATACCATCGACGAGGTGGCGTACTACCGGCACGGCGGCATCCTGCACTATGTGCTGCGCGGAATGGCGAAGGCTGCATAGGATTGGAAGGGACACCAATTCATGAGCGACGATCGGCACGGATCATCCGAAGAAGAAGCCGCGCTCGATGCGAGACGCGAAGCTCGTGCTGCGATTCCAGCAATGTACATAGACACTTGGGCTATGCTGACGTGGAGAGGGCATATTCGGATAGTCTTGGGCGAGTGGATTGCAGATGATCCTCACTATCGTGCAGCATTTGTGATGGAACTTGAGGACGCGAAAGAATTTGCTGAGCGAATTTTAGTCCGAGTTTTGGATCGGCAAAAGAAGGACGCTGCCGCGAAAAAGAAAGATCATGACTTGGCAGGCGAGTCATAGATTGTTATCTCCGGGAGATAAAGATGACGAACTTGCGGAGGAACCCCTTCATCACACGCCGAAGGAGGACTCCGAAGCTGAGAGACCTCCACAGTTGCCGGGAGATGCCGTCGAGCTAGACAATGTGATCAGGTTTCAACGGCAGTCTAACAAAATAAAAGATGAACTCGTAGCAGACGAACCCAACATGGCTGATGAGATGGCCAATCCACCCACGAAAGATGAGATAGCTTACCAATTGGAGGCCGTGGAAGCACGCGGGGATACGAAATTGGCTCAGATTCTTGGCGAATTGCGGACGGGGTTTGCAACGCTCGATGGAAAACTCGGAGTCGTTAGCACTCGACTTGACGGCTTGGAGCGCGCCACAGGCGGCACTAAGATGACCATCGTTGGGACCGCCATTGCCGCTGTTGCTGTAATCATCGCCATAATGGCTTACGGTCAGGCTTGGTTTGGGCTTGGCGTAACGAGCCGGGATACGATCAAGTCCGTTGTCACGGAGGTCATCCAGCAACAAAAATCAACGCGCTAGAAATCGTCGTAATTCGACCGATTCGTCGGAAGCTCCTGCAGCTCGTCCTCATACCTAGCTCCGAGGGAAGGGGAGGTCCCGCAACGAGATGCTGGAGAATGTCGAAGGCGGCATGACGAAGTATGTGCCGTTCAGCGACGTGATGCCGATTTACGGTGCGACGATGCGCATTGATACCATCGACGAGGTGGCGTACTACCGCCACGGCGGCATCCTGCACTATGTGCTGCATGTGCTGCGCGGAATGGCGAAGGCGGCATAGCGGACAGAAGCCGTCGCCGGCTATCCGGCGAAACTGCTATCGCCGAACAGGCTATGGACAGGTGCGATCGCTCCGGCGCGATCGCCGCCGTGATGGGTTGCCGCTTCCATTGCGGGCTGGACTCGCCCTATCGTCGATCGGCTGCCGGTACGACGGCCTGAGGGGTTCGCCATGGAATTCGGTTATTTCACGCTGAGCGACAATAACTACGCCGACAATCCGCGCGCGCCGAATCAGCTCGTGGCGGATATCATCGACGAGGCGCTGTACGCCGAACAGGTGGGGATGCACTCGGCCTGGATCGGCGAGCATCATTTCAGCACGCTGGGTGTGTTGTCCTGCCCGGATCTGGCGCTGGCGTACATTGCCGCTCGCACCGAGCGCATCCGTCTGGCGCCGGCGGTGACGGTACTGCCGCTGCACCATCCGATCCGCGTCGCCGAACAATGGGCGAGCCTCGATCTGCTGAGCGGCGGTCGCGTGGATTTCGCCGCCGGCCGCGGCTATGACCGGCGCGAATACGCCCCGCTCGGCGTGTCGTTCGACGACAACCAGTCGATCTTCGAGGAGGGGATGGAGGTTGTCCGGCGATTGTGGTCGGAGGACGGGCCGATCTCGCATAGCGGGCAGCACTACGCATTCGAACACGTCGCGATCACGCCGCGGCCGGTGCAGCGGCCGATCCCGGCCTACGTCGCGTCATTCTCCCGGCCATCGATCGAACTGGCGGCACGGCTGGGATGCGGTCTGATCGTTGCGCCGTTCGCCGCGGCAATGACATTTGGCGGTCTGGCACAGGTGCGCGACCTCTACCACGAGACGTGCGCGAAGCATGGCAAGCAACCGGGTGGCCTGATGTGCAGCTACTTCGTGCATTTCGCTGACGACGATGCACAGGAACAGGCGGCGCGGGCGCGACAGATCCGTTACTACCAGGAATGCGTGATTCATGCCTTCCCCGGCGACCCGCTGACTGCGCCGCCGAGTTATCGTTACTTCATCGCCATGGTGGATCGCCTGCGGAACGTGCGACCGCAGGACCTGACGGAGAATTCGGTGCTCATCGGCTCGCCGGCGCACATGACCGATGTGCTGCACAAGGTATCGGACGCGGGCTTCGACGAAGTCATCCTGTACTTCAACGTCGGCCTGAAGCCGCACGGTCAGGTAAAGGACGAGATGGCGCGGTTCATGGCACAGGTGGCGCCAGAATTCCGGTGAGCATGCAGGACCGCCTGGCGCTGTACAGCCGGAACAGGCTGAAGCTCGGTCTGTTCGGCGCCAACTGTTCGTCTGGGCGCGCCGTCACCATGGTGCCCGAGCGCTGGAGCGGCAACTGGCCCGATTGTCTGCGCCTGGCGCGCATGGCCGACGATGCCGGGATCGAATTCATGCTGCCGGTCGGTCGCTGGAAAGGTTATGGCGGCGACACCGACTATCAGGGCGAGACGCTGGAAACCGTCACCTGGGCTGCCGGACTGCTCGGTGCGACGCGGCGGCTGACGGTATTCGGCACGGTGCACGCGCCGCTGATCCATCCCGTCATCGCGGCGAAGCAGTTCGTCACGGCGGATCACATTGGCGAGGGTCGGTTCGGGCTGAATGTCGTGTGCGGCTGGAACGAGGACGAATTCGAGATGTTCGGCGTGACCATGCGCGAACACGCCGCACGCTATGAATACGCGCAGGAATGGCTGGATGCGATCAGGCTGGCCTGGTCGGATGCGGAAGACTTCGACTTCGACGGCAGCTACATCAAGCTGAAGCAGACTCGTGCCAAGCCGAAGCCGTTCGGTGGCGGGCGGCCGATCGTGATGAATGCCGGCGCATCGCCGAATGGCCAGGCGTTCGCGATCCGCAATTGCGACGCGCTGTTCTCCATGACACCGAAAGGCAAGCTGGACGAGTTCGCTGCGCATGTGCGCAACGTGAAGGCACTGGCGCGCGACAACGGACGCGAGATCGATGTGTATACTGTTGCTGTCGTCACCTGCCGACCGACGCAGCGTGAGGCGGAAGAGTATTATCGGCATTGGGCGATCGACAATGCGGACTGGGCCGCGGTGGATCGCATCATGGCGATGCGCGGCGTGACCCGCGAGAAGTTTCCGGATGACTTCGAAGAGCGCCGCTATCACCAGGCGAACGGCATGGGCGGCATTCCCGTGGTCGGCGATCCCGATTGTGTCGCGGGCGAACTGGCGCAGCTTGCCATGGCTGGCGCGAAGGGCATCGCGCTGTCATTGGTGAACTACGTCGATGAACTGCCGTTGTTCTGCGCCGAAGTTCTGCCGAGGCTGACACGGATCGGATTGCGCGGTTAGTGTCCGTCCGGAGATTTCTGGAGTAGTTGGCTGTCTCAGCGGCGTCTCGTTGGGCGCTGCATGGGACGGTGTTGCTGCGTGAGATACGATCCCATCAGGCCGCTTGCACGATGTCGCGTGCTATCTGGTCGAGCGCGCACAGGACGGGACTCGTGCCGTTGATTAGAATCTTGACGATGGCGGGGTTTGGGGGAGTGAAGTCGAGCCGCGCCGGGAGGCCGCCGGCGGCACGGATGCGGGCGGCGAACAGCGGGCATTGCACGGCATAGTCTTCCGCCTCGGTCAGCGTGTCGGGTTGCGGGGCCTGGTCCGGTGGGGCGGCATCATTCATCGCAGGGGTGGTGGCTGGAGCGGGGGACGGCGTGCGCGGCTCTTCGGTGGCGGCCTGGGTCGCATCGGCGTTCTGTCGCGCCGCCTGCATGCGTTGCAGGGTGCGCAGCGCGCTGTGCATCTGGCGCATCATGAGGGCGAACTGGGCCCGGCACTTCACCATGGCGGACAAGTCGGCGTGGTACTTGGCGGCGAGGCGGAGGCTGTCCTTGGCGTGTGCGTCGGCGGCGATGACATCGACGGCGAGGCGGGCCTCGAAGGCATTGGCGGGGCGCAGGACGGCGACCGCCTGCATGGCTGCGTCGTCGCGGGCGGCGCGGGACTCGGGAGTGTCGATCACCGGCGGCGGGAGGCTCGCACAGAGGCTGGCGTAGGTCTCGAGGGCGATGGCGGAGGGAAGGTTGGGGAGGGATTGCATGGGTGGCCCTGTCCGTTGGATGGGGGGGAAAGGGCTGGAGGTGGTAGTTAGACAATATGATGTCAACAGTCAGAAATAGTAACTAATCGATTTGCCGGAGCGGGGGATACCTGACAGCCAATTGCATTGTCGCTAGCTTTGCCGACCGAGCGTCAGGGATGCCTTCCCGAGGCGCAAAAGCGAAGGGAGCGGAACGCGATGCAGATCGTCGACGCGCAGATTCATACCTGGGGCACTGGCCTGCCGAGCAACCTCTCGCATCGGCAGGTGACGCATTTCACCCCGGAGGAGGCCATCGCGTTGATGGACGAGGGCGGCGTCGATGCCGCCGTGATTCATCCGCCGGGGTGGGATCCGAATTCGACCGACATGGCATTCAAGGCGGTGCGGGATTACCCTGGGCGGTTCGCGATCATGGGTTCGCTGCCGCTCGATCAACCGGAATCGCGCGCGCGCATCGCGGGGTGGCGAAACCAGCCGGGCATGCTCGGCCTGCGCTATACCTTCCTGCACGATCCCGCGCGCTCATGGCTGGCCGATGGCAGGCTCGACTGGCTGTGGGCGGAAGCCGAGAAGGCCGGGGTTCCGATCGCCACACTGGCGACCGATTCGCTAACGGAACTTGGTCGGATCGCCGAGCGGCATCCGGGACTGCGTCTGACGATCGATCATCTGGGCGGGCGGGGCGGCCTGACCACGCTGAAAGACCATGCGGCGATGACGCACATGCCGCAGCTTGTGGCGCTGGCAAAGTTGCCGAACGTGGCGGTCAAGGCGACCGGCGCGCCGGGCTATTCCGCCGAACCCTATCCGTATCCGACCATGCAGACGTATCTACGGCAGATCTACGATGCGTTCGGCCCGCAGCGGATGTTCTGGGGGACGGATATCACCAAGATGCCGTGCACCTGGCGCCAGTGCGTGACGATGTTCACCGAGGAACTGCCGTGGTTGAATGAACCGGACAAGCGGCTGATCATGGGCGACGCGCTCTGCGCCTGGTGGGGCTGGAATCGCGCAGGCTGACACGCTGCACCACTCGAACTCTGCAAGCAAAGGAAACGTTCCCACATGAGCGATGTTCGCAACACCAAGGGCAAGCAGGTCGCTGTCGTGATTGGCGCCACTTCCAAGTGGCAGTCGGATGGCCGCAACACCTTGCTGGCGCACGGCAAGCCGGTGGACGACAGCGCCCTGCCGGTCGGCGTGCGCTGGGGTGTCGGCGGCGCCGTCGCGCAGAAGTTCGCGCAGGAGGGTTTCTTCGTCGTGCTGACGACGCGCAAGCAGGCCAACGCATCAGGCCTGGCGGAGGCCATCCGGCAGCAGGGCGGCGATTGCACGATCGTCGAGCTGGACCTCGCCTCGCAGGACTCTATCGCGACGGCGTTCGCCACGATCCGTCACGGCGCGGGCGATCCGGACGTGCTGGTCTACAACGCGGGTTATCTGGAAGGGCGCGACCTGCCGCCGGACAAGGAGCTGCTGGAATACATCCCGGTGGAGATGTTCGACACGACGCAGCACATCGCCTGCCGCGGGCCGTTTCTCGTCGCCAAGGAAGTGCTGCCGGCGATGCGCAAGAAGGGCGCGGGGTCGTTCTTCTTCTCGAACAACTCGAGTTCGCTGCGCGGCAGGAAGCGGATGACCGGACAGTCGCTCTACTACCCGAGGGTCATGATGCGCACGCTGGCACAGGTGCTTACCGAGGAATACTCCGAGTTGGGAGTGCACGTGGCCAACGTGGTGATCGACGGCACGATCGATTCACCCGGAACGCGGGCGATGCCGCGCAATCAGAACCGGCCGGACCTGGTGATCAATCCGGTGAGGATCGCCGAGGCGTTCTGGTACCTGCACACGCAGGACAAGTCGTGCTGGACGCACGAGCTGCAACTCACGCCATTTCCAAGCAAGCCGAGCTATTGACGGTCAGGCGGCGGCATGGTTCAGCACCATGTCGGCCGCCTTTTCGCCGATCATGATCGACGGCGCGTTGGTGTTGCCCGAGGTCAGCGTCGGCATGATCGAGGCATCGGCGACGCGCAGCCCTTCCAGTCCATGCACGCAAAGCTGCGCATCGACCACAGCCATTGCGTCGGTGCCCATCTTGCAGGTTCCGACCGGATGGTAGGTGGTTTCCGCGGCCTGCCTGACCCAATCGAGGATTTCGTCGTCCGTCGTGCGGGACGTGCCGGGTGCGATCTCCGTCACCTGCATTGGCGCCATCGCCGGCGCGGTCATGACGGCGCGGGCGATGCGGACGGCACGTGCGGTGATCTCCGCATCGATCGGCGAGGACAGGAAGTTGAAGTTGATTGCCGGTGGCCGGCGTGGATCGGCTGACGTGATGTGGATGTGCCCCTTGCTTTCCGGCCGCATCGGGTGCGCGTAGCACGTCACGCCTGACTGGCGCGAGATCTTCGGACCTTTCGGGCCCGGCTCGGTCAGCATCGGCACCCAGCCCAGCATCACGTCCGGCGCCTCGAGCCCTTCGCGCGAACGGACGAAGGCGCGGATCGGCGCGCCGACCGCGCCGAGCAACCCCTGGCCCAGCAACGCGTAGCGCAGCGCCTGCCATATCAGGCCGACACCGCGTGCGCGGTCGTTGTACGTGATGCCCCTTGTACCGATCGCCCAGCGTGTCCGTGGCGCATAATGATCGCGCAGGTTCTCGCCGACGCCAGGCAGCGCATGGCGCACCTCGATGCCCAGATCGCGCAGACGTTCGGGCTGGCCGATGCCGGACAGTTCCAGCAACTGCGGCGAGTTGATCGTTCCCGCGCTTACCACGACTTCGCGTGCTGCATGCGCCTCACGTGTGGTGCCGCCGACGGAATATCGGACGCCGGTGCAGCGCTTGCCGTCCAGCACGAGCGCTTCGGTCAGCGCGCCGGTCTCGATGTGCAGGTTGGCGCGCTTGAGGATCGGGTCGAGATAGCAGCGGGCCGTGCTCATGCGACGCCCGGCGGAGATCGTCGCCTGGCTCATGGCGATGCCGTCCTGCGCCGCACCGTTGTAGTCGGGGTTGTGCGCGATGCCGACCTCACCCGCTGCCTTGATCAGCGTGGCAAACAGCCTGTCGCGCGGTGCGGGATTGGTGACGCGCAACGGGCCGTCGCGTCCGCGAAATTCATCGTTGCCGCTTGGGTAATTTTCCATGCGCTTGAAGAACGGCAGCACGTCGGCATAGCTCCAGCCGTGATTGCCCATCTGCGCCCAGGTGTCGAAGTCCTGCGCCTGGCCACGCACGAACGCCATGCCGTTGATCGCGCTGGAGCCGCCCAGCAGCCGGCCGCGCGGGACCGGCAGCTTGCGGCCGTTGGTGTTGGCCTCGGGTTCCGACGAATACAGCCAGTTGGCCGCGGGATTGGTGATCAGCCTCGCATAGCCGATCGGGATGCGTGACCAGGGATGGCTGGCGGGGCCAGCCTCCAGCAGCAACACCTTGTTGCGGGCATCCGCCGAAAGCCGGTTCGCCACTGCCGCGCCGGCGGAACCGGCGCCGACAACGATGTAGTCGTAGGTCTGCATATGACGTGAACCCCGTGAAGTACGCACTAGCTTTTCATTACGACATCGGCACACGGCCCTTGATCGCATTGGCACGCGCCTGCCATGTGACTCGCCCCGTGGAGTCCGTTGGCAGGCGTGCCCGCACGCGTGCCTTCACCTGTTCGGCTTCGCCTGCCGCCATTGCGGTGATTGCCGGTGCAACACTCGACATCGTCGTGGTTGAGCGCCAGTAATCATCGAAATCGGCGAAGCTTCGTTGCACGGTGATCACGCGGGTCTCGACCGCCTCGAGTCCCGTCCCCACCCACAGGTCGCGCAATGCCGCCATCCGTGACGCGCCGGCGCTTGGCGGGAGCCGCGGTTCGACGCCCATGGCGCGCAATTCGGCCTGAACCGGTTCTGCCGGAGCCCCACCATCGAGCACATCCCACGCGTACGCCGCGACCGTGCCGCCAGGGCAAACCACGCGCGTCATCCCGGCGACGCCTTTGGCTGGGTCCGGAACGAAAAAGATCACCAGCGCCATGACGGCGGCGTCGAATTGCCCGTTGGCGAACGGCAGCGCCATGGCGTCGCCCAACTGAAACGTCGCACCGCCGATTGTCGGGCGCCTGCGTGCGAAGGCGAGCTGCGCCTCGGACGGATCGATCCCCTGTATTTCCGCGGGCGCGCATCGCTGGGCCAGCAGTTCGGTGAAGGCACCGTTGCCGCAGCCGACGTCGATCCATCGCAGACCTGATTTGGGTATCAGCCAATCGAGAAAGACCTGTCCCACGAGCCGGCTCCAGCCGGCCATGCCGCGCTCATAGGCTTCGCCATCGTTGAACCGATTGGGCTGTTGGGTCATTGGCATCGTTCCCCGTTTCCCGCCCGTTCGAGGCGGCGATCACTTGTCGAGCCAGATCGTTGCCAGATCCTGATTGACGTAGTGGCTCGGGCTGATCTTCCAGCCTTTGACATAGCTGCGATACGGCACGATTCGGTAGCGCCACAGCAGGAACATTTCGTGCGCCTCGGTGTCCAGCACGCGCGTCTCGAACTGGCGCATCAGGTCGCGTTGCCGCGTGAAATCGGTCTCCCGCAGCATCCGATTGTAGATGTCGATTTCGGTCGGGTCGTCGTAGTTGCCGTAATTCGCATCGGACACCGAATGCGGCAGGTACTTGGTGCCGTCGAGCAGCGGATTGACGATGTTCTGGCATTCGGCATCGATCGCCACAGCGAAATCGCCATTGCGCAGCGCCTCTTCGTAGGGGCCGGTCGGCAACACGCGCTGGGTGGCGTGGATGCCGATCTTGCTCCATTCGTCGATGACCCAGATGCCGTTGAACTTGTACGGCTGATCGACGTTGCGGTTGAGCAGTTCGAAGCTCAGCCCTTCGGCGCCGGCTTCCTTCAGCAGACGCTTCGCCTCGGCGCGCGACTTGTCGATGTCCGGCCAGTAGCCGGCGAGTTTTTCCAATTCCGGCTTGGTTGCGGCCAGCGGCGAGCCGGGAAAAACGATGCCGCCGACCGTGCGCGAAACGGTGATGCGCGACATCGGCTCCGCGCCATGCCAACGGTCGATCGCCAGGGTCAGGGCGCGGCGCACGCGCACATCGTCGAACGGCTTGCGCGCCTGGTTCGGCGTGACCAGGGCGCCGCAGTTCCAGTCGCTCTCCTGCACGGTGATCTTGTCGCCCAGCGCTGCGACCAGTTCGTCGCGCGTCGCCGGCGGGAAGCCGCGGAACTCGATCGCCGCACGGTCGGACTTGATCGCGGCGACGCGGACTGCCTGCTTGTCGGCGAATATGCCGATGAAGCCATCGAGATAGGGCAGACCGGGGCGGTAGTAGTCCGGATTGCGCACGCCGGAGATCGACTGGCCCAACAGGTATTCCTTGAAGCGGAACGGGCCGGATCCCATGATGTTCGCCTCGAACCAGTGCGGGTCGCGGTCGAGGATGTCCTTCTTGTATATGAAGGCGTATGGATCGGCGAGTGCCGGCAGAAATGCGGCGGTGGCGAACTTGAGGTGGAAGACGACGGTTTTCGCGTCGGGCGCCGCGATGCTTGTCGATCATCGAGTAATAGCCGCGGCGTACGCTGATGACGCCTGCTGGTGGGTCGACGATGTGGTTCCAGCTTGCTGCCACGTCATAGGCGGTCAGCGGCGAGCCGTCCTGGAATTTGACATCGCCGCGGATCGGGAAGGTGTAGGTGCGGTCGTCGTCGGTTGGCGCGGGAATCGCGGTGCAGACGTCGCAGACGAACTCGGTGGTCACGGCCGGATTTTCCGGGTTGGCGCGGATCAGCACGCTGTAGAACGGCGCCACCGCATGGATCGTTGCAAAGGTGTTCTCGCGATGACCGTCGAAGCTTGGCGGCGCGTCGGCCGGGATCATGAAGGTCAGGATGCCGCCGCGCTTCGGCGTGTCGTCGGCGAAGGCGGGGAGGGAGAGCGACAGGAGGAATGTTAGGCTCGCCACGAACCATCGATGCATTTCCGTTTCCCCCTGCCGATGTGCGTTGTGCACCGGTGGCCTTGTTCATCAAGGATTTTTAACACGGAGAAGGGATGGAGGGCCACGGAGGGCCACGGAGAAAGTATATTCATTGCGCTTCGCGCGTGGCGCATGATTTCGCTTCTCCGTGGTCCTCCGTGGTTCTCGTCATTCCTCCGTGCTGAAATCCTTGGCAAACCCGCCGTCAGCGCTGACGCAACGGCATCGGCGGTCAGCGCGGATCGACGGGCTCGACCGCAGCCTGCTACAGTGCGGTCAGCCACTCGCCCGTCCAGGAGCAATGCAATGAACGATGTACAGACCCTGTCCCAGCGCGCCGATGCGCTCGAAGAGCAGATGAGCCGCGAACTCGACTACATTGTCATCAAGTCCCGGCTTTACAGCATGGCCGAGGGCGACATGGGGCCGGCGCCGAACGCCGCGGGGATGATGGCCAAGAATCCGAACGCGCGCGTATTGATGGGCGATGATCCGCGCCTGCCACCGATGCCGGAGAAACCGACGCTGATAGACTTCTTCAAGTACCGCTTCGGGCCGGCCGCACACCTGCTGCAAAGCGCGAGGCATGCGGTGAATGCCGGACTGCCGGAGAACATGATCCTCGCCTGTCTGCTGCACGACATATCGACGATCGGCTTCATCCGAGGCGACCATGGCTACTGGGGCGCGCAGCTCGTCGAGCCCTATGTCGATGAGGAAGTCACCTGGGCGATCCGCGCGCACCAGGTGCTGCGGTTCTACCCTGACGAGTCGGTCGGCTACGAATATCCACAATCGTATATCAAGACGTTCGGCGCCGATTACCGGCCAGATCCGTATGTCGAGGAAGACTACAAGCAGATGCGCAACCATAAATGGTACATGTCGGGGCGAATGATCACGGTGCACGACATCTACTCGTTCGACCCGAATGTGAAGGTCGAGCTGGAAGAATTCACCGATGTCATCGGTCGCAACTTCCGCCAGCCGGAACAAGGGCTCGGCTTCGACAATTCGCCGGTGGCGCATATGTGGCGGGCGATGATCCGGCCGGCGAAATACCTGTAGCGGTTCGGGCGGGCGGGACGAAGCAAGCGACCGCCTCAACGGGCGGGAGATTGCTTCGCTTCGCTCGCAATGACAGGGGGCTTCGCTCGCGATGACAGGAAAAAAACACGGACGGGGATAGTGACGTTCGATTGGCTGAGGCTGCGGGCAGGCCGGTTTTTGCCTGAGCGTGAACCTGGGGTATGCAGGAACCTGCGCTGCGTGGATCGAACCATGCAGGCTAAGCAGGGGAGAGAACATGCCGACCAACGGGCCGTCACGACAGCTTCGCCGTATGCAGTGGATCGCTATCATCCTGGTTACCGCGGCTATCGCAATGAACTACATGGATCGCTCGACATTGGCGATCGGCAATCTGAAAATCCGCGAGGAGTTCGGCATCAGCGCCACGGCGATCGGGGCGCTGGGCTCGGCCTGGGCGCTCACCTATGGGATCGCCCAGTTGCCGTCCGGGTACCTGCTCGATCGGATCGGTCCGAAAATCCTGGTCGGGCTGTCGATGATCGTCTGGTCGCTGTTCCAGGCGGCAGGTGGTCTCGCCGGCAACTACTTTCAGTTGATGCTGTCGCGGATCGGGCTCGGCGCCACCGAGGCGCCGTGTTTTCCGTCGGCCACGCGTTCGGTCAGTGACTGGTTCGAAACCAAGGACCGCGGGACGCCGAGCGGGGTATATACCTCGGGCGCCTATATCGGCCCGACGCTCGCGCCGCCGATCCTGACCGGCCTGATGCTCGCCTTCAACTGGCGGGTGATGTTCATCGTCATGGGCCTGGCCGGCATCGTGGGCGCCGGTATCTGGTTCATGATCTACCGTGACCCCAGGGCGCAGGTGCTGAGCCCGCAGGATGCGGAATACCTGCGTGCCAACCGCGAATCCAAGTCTTCGGTCACGCTGCGCGAATGGTCATCTTTGTTCCGGTTTCGTGCCATGTGGGTGCTGATGCTGGGCGCGTTCTGCACCGGCTACATCACCTGGATGTACCAGACCTGGCTGCCGGCCTATCTTGAGATGCAGCAGCACATCAGCATCGCGAAGACCGGCTTCCTCGCCTCGGTGCCGCTGATCTGTGCGTTCTTCGGCGCGCTGTGCGGCGGCTGGTTATCGGACCGGCTGGTCAAGCGCGGCATGGAACTGGTCGCCAGCCGCCGCGTGCCGCTGGTCATCGGGCTGCTGATGTCGGCTGCGTTCACCGGACTGGCGGCGATCGCCACCAGCGCCGGCGTGGCGGTCACCTGCATCGCGGTGTCGATGTTCTTCATGCAGTTCGGCATCACCTGCAAATGGATCCTGGTGACCGCGGTGACGCCGCACGCCTACACTGCCTCCGCCGCCAGCAACCAGAACTTCGCCGGTTTTCTCGGCGGCACGCTGTCGCCGATCCTGACCGGATTCATCGTTGATGTGACGGGCTCATTCGTGGTGGCCCTGGCGATCGGCGCCGTCATCACGCTGATCGGCGCGGCGCTGTTCCAGTTCGCGATGACCACGGTGATCGACGAGGTGCAGTTGGAGAAGTACGCGCACGCGGCGGCTTGATCGCAGCAGGACGGCGCCGCTCAGCGGCGCCGTCAGCCGCGATCAGGCAAGCGTTCCCCAGGCGATCGCATTGCGCAGCAACGCAATGAACGCGTCGCTGTCCCATGCGCCATGAAAGATCGGCGGCGTCGGGTCCGCGGCATCGGCGGCGCGGGACGCGCGGATGGCCGGGTTGTGGCAATGGCCGAGCGCGATGTAGCACACGGCGCCGTTGCCGACATCCCGGGTATAGCCGAGTACGCGCGTCCGGCCGTCGGGCTGCAGTGATGTATCCTTGGGATAGATCGTGCCGATGCTGGGCGACACGGCGCTTGGGCCGTACTCCGCGGTCAGCAGGATCTGCGTCGATGCCGGAGCCTGCAGCTCGATGAAATAGGGTTCGTCCTCGACAACGAAGGATGTGCCTAGTCCGCGGGTGATCGGATGGGCGCTGTCGCGCACGTCGACGCGAATTTCGCGGATCGGCGGATGCGTCAGGAAGTAGCTGCCGAGCAGTGCGTGGTGTTCGGTCTTGACGGTGCGGCGCTGGCGCATCCCCGCCACTCTTTCAGCGCGGCCGCCGCTGGTGCCGTGCAGGCCCAACCAGTGGCCGCCTGCCTCCAGCCATTGCTGGATGGCATTGCACTGCGCGGCGTCGGGGTAGGGGCCGGCGACATAGGTGATCAGCAACTGGCTGACCGGCAGCCACTTCTCGACGTCGGCGAAATCGTTGGCGACCGAGGCTGGAATTCCGCTCTCGGCGAGCAGGCCCAGCAGGCGGAGGCGCGCGTAGTCGTGGTCGTGCCCGCTATGCGCACCTGGCGGAAAGCCGCCGGCAATGAGATGCACGCGGCCGGACTGCTTGTCGTTCATCGGATCACCTCGTTCGCTGGTCGGGACTGCGGTGAATAGTGCACCATCGGGGCGCGATCGTCATGCGGGCGTGGCATTTGCCTCGTCGCGCTCGTAATGACAGTTTGCCCCGAGCACCGTTGGCGACCATGAACCGGAGATCACCGATGAACGCCGAGCAACTGCGAACCGTCCAGGCGCCGCTGAAACAGCGCTATCGCGATACGCCCGACGCTGCGCGCGTGGCGGCGCGGGCCGAGGCGCGGCTCGATCCCCTCGATGTGGCCTGCGTCGTGCCGTCGTGGCATGGCGAGACGAAAGCCGGGCTGCATCCTGCAACCGGCGGTTCGGGCGAACTCGCCTGCTCGGCCGACATGCTGCTCGAGGCGGTGGTCGCCTGCGCCGGCGTCACCCTGCGGGCGGTCGCCACCGCGATGGGCGTGACCATCCGCGAAGGACGGGTGATCGCGGAAGGTTCATGGGACGCGCGCGGCACGCTTGGCATCGACCGCGGCGTGCCGGTCGGGCTGAGCGACATCGCGCTGCGCTTCGAGGTCGACAGCGACGCCGACCCGGCAAAGCTGGAGCGCATGCTCCAGACCACCGAGCGCTACTGCGTCATTCTGCAGACCCTGCGCAATGCGCCGCGGATCACGGTGGGCTGAACCGCTGCCGGGGTTTTCGTGCGCAACTTGTGTTGGATGCGCGACAGGCGCATATCCCGCGCAACCCTACAGTCGTTCGGGTTCCCCCAGTTTCGCCAGAACCGCTGTGGCTGTCGTCAGGGATTTGCCCTGACCTGAAAGGATCGACGATGACACCTCAGTTCCTCCGCTCGGAGGCGGCGCGTTTTCGCGAGATGGCCGAAGCGGCCGAGCGAGAAGCTTCGAGGCTGCGACTGCTCGCGATGGCGGATGATTATGACGCCCGGGCGGATGCCGCCAATGAGATGCAGCCAGCCGAGCCGGCGGAGGATGTGGAACCCGAGGCAGTCGCAGAGGAGCCCACCGAGGTCAAGCCGGAACGGAAACGCCCAGGCGGCCGCACGCTCAGGCTGACCCGCTGAACTGACCGCTGCCGCGATACGCCATGGCTGAAGTGCGCCGTGGCGCCATGCCAGCCATCATCGGACGCGCCGCCCCCGCTGCCCGCGGTGTCAGCGACACCGAGATCGTCATCGGGACGATGACCGACCTATCCGGCGTCACCGCTGTGCAGGGCGTCAACAACAACGCCAACGCCATGCGCATGGCGTTCGATGACTGCGATGCGCGCGGCGGCGTCAATGGGCGCAAGATCAAGTGGATCGTCGAGGACATGGAATACATCGTCCCCAAGGCGGTGCAGGCGATGAACAAGCTGCTCAACCGCGACGACATCTTCTTCGCCATCGGCAATGGCGGCACGCCGCACAACGATGCGGTGATGCCGTCGATGTTCGAGAAGAACGTGCCGAACGTGTTCCCGCTGACCTGCGCCCGCTCGATGTACGAGCCGTTCAACCGGCTGAAGTTCGGCCAGTTCGCATCGTACTATGACCAGATGCGCGCGGGGGTGAATTTTTTCGTCGAGCAGCGCGGCAAGAAGGTCGTCGGCTCGATGTACCAGGACACCGATTTCGGCAAGGACGTGCATGCCGGCGTGGTGGCACAGCTCGATGCAATGGGGCTGAAACTCGCCGGCGCCACCGCGCATCGGCCGACCGACACCGACTTCAACGCGAACCTGGCACGCCTGCACGATGCCGGCTGTGACCTGATCTGCCTGGGAACCATCGTCAAGGACACCACGATCATCCTGCAGACGGCACGCAAGATGGGATGGAACGTTGAGTTCTGCGGCCAGTTCGCCAGCTATTCCACGGCGGTCGCGGATGCGCCGGGCGAACCGGCGGAAGGCTTCTACTCGATGGCGCCGGCGCTTTACCGTTATCCGGACGATCCGAACCCGACGGTGCATGCGTTTGCCGAGAAATATCGCAAGACCTACGGCATCGACGTGAACTACCTGGGCGAGGCGGGCTACACCTGTGCCACATTCACCATCGCCGCGCTGGAGAAGGCGGGGCGTGACCTGACGCTCGACAGCTTCATCGCCGCGATGGAAAGCATGAAGGACTGGCACGACATATTCGGCGGCCCGGCGCTGTCGATGAGCCCGACCAACCACCACGCCTCGAGCGAGTCTTTCCTGTCGGTGGTGAAGAAGACGCGCTGGACACCTGTGTTGGACAAGCCACTGAGTTTCTGAGGGTCAGACTGACGCGCTCCTGCCGGGTTGGCCGGCGCGGGTGCGGCAATGGCGGGTGCTGCCGAGACTGAACGCTCGTGCCTGTTCGGCAGCACCGCCACGCCGCTAGGTCACTGTGATCGCTGAGGTAACGAGGGCACCGATCGTGACGCTGCCCGCGCCTTGGGCCAACATCCAGAGGTAGAAGGTGCCGGCCGTGGCTGGTGCGTTGGTATACTGGCCCCAGCCGTTGGTTTGGCCGTCAGCGGCGGCCACGATCAGACCTGTGGTCGGGATTGACGACGCGCTCGACGACCATGCGAAGGCGGCGCCTGTCACGGCGGTTGGCGCGGCGGTCGCGGTCAACTGCAAGCCGCCATTGGGGGCCACGCCCGTGCCATGGACCTGCGTGGCCGCGGCAGTCCAGTTGCCTGGAACGACAGTTGCGCCCCAGGTCGTGCCGGTGGTGATCGCGGACCATGCGCCCGGGCTTGCCGCGGCGTTCGTGGCCTGGACCTCGACGTCGATCGCGGTCGCGCCCGTCAGGCCGGTGATGACGTGGGGGCTGGTGACGCCCGTCACGGTCGTCCAGGTGTTGGCTCCCGAGGGGCTGGAACGCAGGTTGTAGCCGGTGGCGGTGCCATGGGTGCCGTCGGTCGCCGGTGCGGTCCAGGTCACGGTGAGCTGGGTGGTGGTGCCGTTCGGCGGCGGCGCCACGCTGGCGCTTGCCGGTGCGTTCGGCGCGTAGGTTCCGGTGGTGGCCGTGGTGAGCGTGCTGGCGGCTGACCACACGCTCGTGCCGGCCGTGTTGGTACCCTGCACTTCCACGTCATATGACGCGCCGGCGGTAAGGCCTGCCAGGGTGTAGGGGCTGGTGACACCGGCGACGGTCGTCCAGACGCCGGCTCCGGAAGGGCTGGAGCGCAGGTTGTAGCCGGTGGCGGCGCCGTGCGTTGAGTCGACCGCGGGAGCGGTCCAGGTCACCGTGAGATTGCTGCCGGTACCCTGTGCGAGCGACGGGACAGCGGGGGTGTTCGGGATGTACGGGCCGGTTGCGGCCGTGGTGAGTGTGCCGGCGACCGACCAGCCACTCAGGCCGGCAGTGTTCGCGCTCTGGACCTCCACGTCATACGCGGCGCCGGCGGTGAGGCCTGCCAGGGTGTATGGGCTGGTGACGCCGGCGACGCTCGTCCAGGTGCCTGCGCCGGAGGGGCTGGATTGCAGGTTGTAGCCGGTGGCGGCGCCGTGCGTGGCGTCGACCGCGGGAGCCGTCCAGGTCACGGTGAGATTGCTGCCGGTGCCTTGTGCGAGTGACGGGGCAGCGGGAGCGTTCGGCATAAACGGGCCAGTTGCGGCCGTGGTGAGTGTGCTGGTGATCGACCAGGCACTCATGCCGGCGGCATTCGTGCTCTGCAATTGCACATCGTATGCCGTGGCGCCGTTCAGACCTGTCAGGGTGAACGGACTGGTGACGCTCGCGACGGCAGTCCAGGTGGCGGCGCCGGAGGGGCTGAACTGCAGGTTGAACCCGATGGCGGAGTCGTGAGTGCTGTCGATCGCCGGGGCGGTCCAGGTCACGGTCAGGTTGCTGCCGCTGCCCTGCGCCAGCGACGGCGCACTCGGCGGGTTCGCGATCTGGGGTGCTTTCGTGATCGACGCTGGAAATTTGAAGGGTTGCATCGTTGCAATGGGGCGGTTCGGTACGATTGGGGTCGGAGGATAAATCGCCATTGGGGTCGCGAGTCCTGTTGTTGAAACGCGCATGTGGTGTTCTGGGAACCATTGTCCAGATGTTAGAATAATTATCTTCAATGATAACCCGCGCCAAGCTAAATCGTGGATATGGCGCATTTTCCGGTGCGATGATGGCCTTGGCTGGCGAATCGGCCCGGTAAATGTCGGCGACCGTTGCTTGTTAGTCACACTGCCGGATACGGTCCAGGTACTGGTGCCAGTACGATCGCGCCCCGCAGTGTATGGGTTCGCCGAAGATTCTTGTGCCCGGGCCGGTCGTCCGTCGGCGTAAGGGGCTTTTGGAACAGGGGGGTGGCCACAACCGTCATGGGAGAGTAATGATGGAGCAGGATGCAGAGCGCGATGCCGGGCGATCCGGCCTGCGCAGGGGTGCACAACGGTGCGCTGCGAACACCGATCTGGGGAATTAAAATGACTGGCGCCCTAATGGACACAACCCGCCAAGCCTGCCGTCTCTCGCTGCTTGCCGCCGTCTCGGCGACGGCCTTTTGTCATCCGGCCTTGGCCACGCCATTCATCGACGTGCGCTCGTTTTGGTCAGCGCGCCTTTTGGGGTGGGGTTCATCTTTAGACGGAACTATCTCGAGCGAAATTCCCCCAACTGGCATCGTGATCACCTGCGACGGATATGCGGACATCGGATGCGATAATAGCCTCGATGTTTCTCACTCGGTCACCCACAGTCTGACGGAAGGATATTCAAGCTCGGCAAGCCTGGTCATTACGAATGCTGGCGACACTTCGCCTTCTGGGTATCTTGTATTCGACGCCAACTGGAGCGCGTTCAACCCGGGTGGACCGGAAGTTGGCCTCTCGATCGACAACGCCCAGCAATCGGCCAGCTACAGCAGTGACTTCGAGTGACTCAAACGATAATTTGGGATACGACTTCCACTCCTGCAGCCTTCCGGTGTTGGCGAGTCAGCTAGGTTTTGGTGGGCCAGGGGCCGGCTTTTATTTTTCGACCCTTTCGTGCGGCGTGGTAGCACCGGACGCGGATGAGGCTTACATTTTTGTCGACCTCGCATCACTGGCGCCGGGAGACAGCGTGGAGTACGACAACACGCTGTCCATAAGCGACAGCTTCAACATTCCGACCCCTGAGCCTTCCGGCCTCGCCATTCTGGGGTCTGCGATGTTCGCTCTTGCAGCGTTCCGCCGTCGGCCGACAGGCTGAACTCCGGCAATTTGCGCGAGGTCATCGCGATGTGACAACCGCCCCTCGCAACGATCTGCCGTACGCTGACGACCCAAGACGGCAAGTCTTGTTCTACCTTGAAAATGCTTCGGTGATGAATCTACTTTGCCGATCCGGCCAACATCAGCTTGACCTTGGTTCGGTAGTTCGGGATTGGTGGATTTCATGCGAATGCGCTCAGTCTACTTTCCAGGCCAGGATGTCAGATGACCCTCGCTCACCGTCAAGGGGCGTAACAAGGTCACAGCGTCAGAAGGGAACGACATGATCCGGTGTGCAGCTATTATCTCGCTACTCGTACTCGTCGGCTGTGCCGATCAGTCCAAAGGGACCGCTCTCAATGAGTGCCGTATGCAGTACCATCTCGAAAGTCAGGCCGCACAAAGCGAACTGACCCCGGATTGTATGAAGGCAAAATCATTCCAGATGACATCGCCATGCAGTCCTGAGACAGATGGACACGAATGGGATTGGCGAGTCATGGCTTACACCTACAATAACCCGAAATGCTATCGACCGATTGGTTCCACTGCTTGGATTGCTACGGCTTTGTCACCGATGTAAACCGATTTCCGGCTGCTGATCCCAATGAACGGCGGTGATCGTCGCCATGGCCTTTCAAACACTCCATCAGTCCCGGTTGCCAAGTAGCTCCCGTTTCAAGATTAGCGTCGGCGGCACTGGACCGATGAAGGTCGCAGGAAATATCTCGGCGACGTGTGGATCGGTGATAGGGCCACCGCGGGTGTGTCACCAACGCCTGCACGCCATGCAATTTTGGTACTGGGCACGCATGCACTCGCTGTTGATGGTCTGGTTGCATACAGATCGTATCGTGGTCAGTCACTGTTCCGGGCATCCTGATCATCCACCCCCGAAGCCGCATCAGCCGCCTGCATCTCGCGGCGACGGCATCGAGTGAAGAAGCCAGCCGATCCCTCACGCCGCGCATAGCTCCGCCCTGGCTTCAGTCGCAGCCCGCCGCTCAATCAGGCCGATTCGCTGCTGGTTTCAGATGAAACCGTGGATAAGCCGGGCTACAACCTTGCCAAACGCTTCAGGCAGGCCGGGCAGGTCACTTCCCGCGCCGGGGGCTCGGCCCAGCCGGACCGACCGCCGGGCTCCTGCGCACATAGCGCCATGCGACAACACGGTGTGACCGCGTGATACACCGGACGCGCTTCGCCGGCGCGCGCGCCAACCTTCCGCAGCGCCACGAAGACGCGGCGGCCGCGTTCGACGACATTCGTCATGCCGGCGGACGCACAGCCATGACAACGTGACACATCTCAGCCGGAAACCTCGTCACGTGTCACCTGGAAGCACCGCATCCGCTGCACCGATTTGCGTCTGTCGCCGAGACAGCCCGACTCCAACCGGCACGAGTTTGCCTGTTCGCCGCGCGCACAACAAGAAACCCGCCCGGCGCGGCCGACGCGGGCCGGGATTATTACGGCGAGTGAATGGCGAACGTCGGCTTCAACCTGCCAGGTGTGGCATCCGCGAACAGACGGCTCGCCGCGTCACTCCATGACAATCCGCGGCCCGCTGCTGCGCGCCACCGTCGCACCCGACACCTTCTCCCATACCCGCGCCGCGATCGCGGCGAACGCCTTCGCGCCGTCGCTGTCCGGCGCCGCCGCCGCAATCGGTGTGCCCGCATCCGACGCGGTGCGGATATCGAGCAGCAGCGGCACCTCGCCGAGAAACTCGGTGCCCAGCCGTTCCGCTTCCGTCCGCGCGCCGCCATGGCCGAAGATCTCCGCCCGATGGCCACATGCCGGGCAGCAGAAGAAGCTCATGTTCTCCACCAGTCCGAGCACCGGCACACGGGTCCGCTCGAACATCCGCACCCCGCGCCGCGCATCGATCAGCGCGATGTCCTGCGGCGTGGAGACGATCACCGCGCCGGTCAGCGCCACGCGCTGCGCCATGGTGAGCTGCGCGTCGCCGGTGCCGGGCGGCATGTCCACCACCAGGATGTCGAGCGCGCCCCACTCCACCTGGCCCATCATCTGTTCCAGCGCGCCCATCACCATCGGGCCGCGCCAGATCATCGGCGTCTCCTCGTCCACCAGGAAGCCGATGGACATGCACGACAGGCCCCACGCCTCCAGCGGGATCATCTTGTCCTGCCGCACCTTCGGCTTGCGCGACAGGCCCAGCATACGCGGCAGGCTCGGCCCGTAGATGTCGGCGTCCAGCAGACCGGTCCGCAGCCCCTGACGCGCCAGCGACACCGCCAGGTTGACCGCGACGGTGGACTTGCCGACGCCGCCCTTGCCGGATGCCACCGCGACGATCGCCTTCACCTCCGGCAGCAGCAGCGGCGGCTTCTGGCCATGGCCCTGCGCGTGGCCATGCCCGGGGCCATGTCCGGCGGGCGGAGCAGCCTGTGCCGGCGCCTTGTGCGCGGTCAGCACCGCGGTGGCGTTGGTGATGCCGGGCTGGCGGCCCAGCAGCGCCTCCACCTCCCGGCGAACCGGCTCCATCGCCTCGGCGTGGGCGCGATCGGTCAGCAGCGCCACCTGCACCAGGCTGCCGCGCAGCTCGATGCCCTCGACCAGGCCGGCGGTGACGATGTCCTTGCCGGACGCCGGATCGGCGATCGAGCGGAGTGCCTCGCGCAGGGTGTCGGGAGTCGATGCAGCGGGGGAACTTCGTCATTTGCTTGCAAACCTTCTGCCGCCGGCCGATAAGCAGGCCGCCGTGATGCCGCCCGTTGCATGGATATGGCGCATGGCACCCAATCCGCCAATGCCTCCGGTGCGGTCGCAACGCGCCCGGTCAAGCCACACAGGAAACGTCGCATGTCGTCGAACAATGGTGGCCCGAGCCCGTGGGGGACGCCGGGCGGCGGTGCTCCGGTGGCGGCTCAGGCGGCGGCAATGGCGGGCGGCCGCCGGGCGGCGGGGGGCCCTGGGGCGGCGGTGGCGGCGGCGGCCCGTTCGGCGGGCGTCCCGGCGGGCCGCGCGGAATGGGACCGCTGCCCGACCTCGACCAGCTCATCGCCAGGCTGCAGGCCTATATCCGTTCGCTGCTTGGTGGCGGCGGACCGCGCGGACGCTTCACCGGCGGACGCGGGCTCGTGCTCATCGGGCTCGCGGTGCGTCGCGCTGTGGCTCGCCAGCGGCTTCTACCGCGTGCAGCCCGACGAACTGGGCGTCGTGCTGCGCTTCGGCGCGTACAACGCCCGCACCTACCCTGGCCTGAACTGGCACTGGCCGTGGCCGATCGAACGGGTCGAGACGCCCGCCGTCACCCGGATCAACCGCATCGAGATCGGCTACCGCACTGCCAGCGACGAGAACGGCGGCCGGGCGACCCGCAACGTGCTGGAAGAGAGCCTGATGCTCACCGGCGACGAGAACATCATCGACATCAACTTCGCGGTGTTCTGGAAGATCAACGACGCCGTCGGCCTACCTGTTCAACACCCGCAACCCCGACGTCATCATCAAGGCGGTGGCGGAGAGCTCGATGCGCGAGGTGATCGGCCGCACGCCGATCCAGCCGGCGCTGACCGAACTGCGGGCGCAGATCGAGACCGACGTGCTGCGTCAGACGCAGCAGATCCTCGACAACTACAAGGCCGGCGTCGAGGTCACCCAGGTGCAGTTGCAGCGGGTCGATCCGCCGGCCGAGGTGGTCGAAAGCTTCCTCGACGTGCAGCGCGCCAACACCGACGCCGAACGGCTGCGCAACGAGGCCGAGGCGTATCACAACGACATCGTGCCGCGCGCCCGAGGCGATGCCGCGCGCATCGTCGCCGAGGGCCAGGGCTGCAAGCAGGCGTCGATCGCCCAGGCGACCGGCGAGACGCAGCGCTTCCTCTCGGTGCTGGCCGCCTACCAGACGGCGAAGGACGTGACGCTGCGGCGGATGTACATCGAGACGATGCAGGACATCCTGACGCATTCGCCGGCGCTGGTGGTGGATGACAAGCTGAAGGGCCTGGTGCCGTTCCTGCCGCTCAGCCTGCCGAATGCGGCGCCGCAGGCCAACGGAGCCGCCGGGCGGAGCGCCGTCCACCGCGGCGTCCCCCGGCGCATCCCAGGCCGCCCCGGGACAAAGCCGATGAGCCGCGTCGCAATCGCCGCCATCGCCGCGCTGGTGGTGCTGCTCGTGCTGGTGGATGCATCGCTGTTCACCGTCGATCAGACCGAGCAGGTGCTGATCACCCAGTTCGGCAATCCGGTCCGCGTGATCCCCGATCCCGGACTGCATACCAAGACGCCGTTCGTGCAGACGGTGATCACCTTCGACAAGCGGCTGCTCAATCTCGAACTGCCCGGCGAGCAGGTGATCCTGGGCGACCAGCGCCGGCTGGTGGTGGACAGCTTCACGCTGTACCGCATCACCGACCCGCTGCTGTACTACCAGTCGGTCGGCACGGTGGAGGACGGCATCCGCGGCCGGCTCAATTCCATCGTGTCCGCGTCGCTGCGCCGCGTGCTCGCCAACAACAAGCTGCTCGACGTGCTGTCGGCCAAGCGCGACCAGATCATGGCGACCATCCGCGACCAGGTGAACGTGGAGATGAAGGGCTTCGGCGTTGCGATCGAGGATGTGCGCATCCGCCGCGCCGACCTGCCGGACGAGAACACCAAGGCGATCCTGTCGCGCATGCAGTCGGAGCGGCAGCGCGTGGCGGCGCAGGCGCGCGCCGAAGGAGCGGAGGCGTCCGCCAGGATCCGCGCCGATGCCGAACGCGAGCGCACCGTGCTGCTGGCGGAGGCGCGCGCCACCGCGGACCAGCTGCGTGGCGAGGGCGAGGCGCGAGGCCAGCCGCACCTACGCCAAGGCGTACTCGCAGGATGCCGGCTTCTTCGCGATCTGGCGGACCCTGCAGGCCTATCGGGATACGTTCGAATCCGGCAATTCTCGCCTGGTTCTTACCCCCGACAATGATTTTCTGCGCTATCTTCAGGCGCCTCCGGCGCCGGCGGGGCACTAGCGCAGTTGCCAGCCGCCGCGCGCCGGACCATATGCGGCCAATCCTCCAGGGAAAGTCCGACCATGCGTCTGATCCGTTGCCGATCCGCCCGTGCCGCCACGGTGGCCCTCGCCGTGGCGCTTGCCATGCCGCTCGCCGCAGGCGTCGCCGCTCGCGCCAGCCGTATGCCCGGACGGCGCCCGACAGTTTCGCCGATCTCGCGGCGAAACTGCTGCCGGCGGTGGTGAACATCTCCTCCACCCAGTCGGTGCAGGCGCGTGCCGGCGGCACCGGGCGCCGGCCCGGAGGTTCCGCTGTTCCCGCCCGGCTCGCCGTTCGAGCAGTTCTTCAAGGATTTCCTTAACCGCAACCGTCCGGGCGGGACAGGGCGGCCAGGGTCAGCAGCAGGCAGCCCGAGCGCCGGATGCAGAGCCTGGGTTCCGGCTTCATCATCGATCCGTCGGGCCTCGTTGTGACCAACAACCACGTGATCGACGGCGCCGACGAGATCACCGTGACGCTTGCAGGACAACACCTCGCTGAAGGCGAAGGTGCTCGGCCGCGACGAGACCGGCGACATCGCCTTGTTGCAGGTGAAACCGGACAAGCCGCTGCCGGCTGTGCCGTTCGGCGATTCCGATGCCGAACGCGTCGGCGACTGGGTGCTGGCGATCGGCAACCCGTTCGGGCTCGGCGGCACGGTGACGGCCGGCATCGTCTCGGCGCGCGGGCGCGACATCCGCCAGGGGCCTTATGACGATTTCATCCAGACCGACGCGGCGATCAACCGCGGCAATTCCGGTGGCCCGCTGTTCAACATGGACGGCCAGGTCATCGGCATGAACACGGCGATCTACTCGCCGTCGGGCGGCTCGATCGGCATCGGCTTCTCGATCCCGGCCAACATGGTGAAGGCCGTCGTCGCGCAGTTGAAGGACTTCGGCCATCCGCGCCGCGGCTGGCTCGGCGTGCGCATCCAGCAGGTGACGCCGGACATCGCCGAAAGCCTCGGCCTGAAGGAAGCGACCGGGCGCGATGGTGGCCGGCGTGAACGACGGCGGCCCCGCCGACAAGGCGAAGATCCACAACGGCGACATCATCCTGAAGTTCAACGGCCAGGACGTGAAGGAGATGCGGACGCTGCCGCGCATCGTGGCGGATTCCGAGGTCGGCAAGTCGGTGCCCGTGGTGCTGTGGCGCGACGGCAAGGAAGTGACCGTGCAGGCGACGCTGGCCGAGAAGCCGGATGACGTGCAGGTCGCGGCCGCCGCCACCCGCCGACAAGGCGCCGGAGCAGAAGACAACGCGAGATCTCCGGGCTTGGCCTGAAGCTCGCGCCGATCACCCAGGAGATGAAGGACAAGTTCTCGCTGGGTGCCGACCAGAAGGGCGTGGTGATCACCGATGTTCGCCGAACAGCTCCGCCGCGGAGCGCGGGCTGAAGGCGGGCGATGTGATCGTCGAGGTGCAGCAGGGCGAAGTGACGACGCCGGCGGATGTGCAGCAGAAGGTGGACAACGTCCGCAAGGAGAGCCGCAAGTCGGTGCTGATGCTGATCCAGCGCCAGGACGGGCTGCAATGGGTGCCGCTGTCGCTGTCGAGCGACAAGGACAAGCAGCCGGGGTAGTCACGAGGGCGACGCGGCACGGCACGACGATCCAACCCATGTCGCGGCGTCACCCGGCGCCGGCAATATCCTCCCGTCGGTAGCCCTGCGCGAACAACAGGGCGCGAAGGTCGGCATGGTCGACACGGGCGCGCGCTTCCGCCGCGACGATCGGCTTGGCGCGGAATGCCACGCCGAGCCCGGCGGCACGCAGCATGTCCAGATCGTTCGCACCATCGCCCACCGCCAGAGTGGCCGACAGCGGCAGCCCACGCTCCGCAGCAAGGCCCGTCAACGTGTACAGCTTGGCATCGCGATCCAGGATCGGCTCGGCGACGAAGCCGGTGAGCGTTGCCCCATCGTCCAGCAGTACGTTGGAGCGGTGCGTGTCGAATCCGACTGCCTCGGCGACGCGGCCGGTGAAGAACGTGAAGCCACCAGACACCAATGCGGCATAAGCGCCATGCGCGCGCATCGTGGCGACCAGTTCGCGGGCGCCCGGCGTCAGGCGAACGCGCTGCCAGGTGTTCTCCAGAGCGCCAACCGGTAGCCCGCGCAGCATCGCCACGCGTTCGCGCAACGCTGCCTTGAAGTCGAGCTCGCCGTTCATCGCGCGCGCCGTGATGGCGGCGATGCGCTGTTTGAGGCCGGCGAAGTCGGCAAGTTCGTCCAGCGTCTCAGCGGTGACGATGGTGCTGTCCATGTCGGCGACCAGCAGTGACTTGCGGCGTCCCGCCAGTGCGGTGACGATCGCATCGACCGGTGCGCCGTCCAATGCGGCACGAACCGCAGCCATGTCGGGCACAGTGTCGAGCGGGATGTCGGCCGCCTCGCCGGGCGACAGGTCGATTGCCTCGCCGCCTCCGGTGGCATTGCGCACGCGGGTGATGATGGCGGGCGAGAGTGGCGGGCCGGCACCAGCGGCAACGAGCGTCAGCATGTGTGGCGTCATGCCGAGCTCGGGGCGATGGGCTGCAGCCCGCATCGCTATGAGGACGGGGCGGCGGTCGATCGCCCGGCAGCGACGTTCCGCTGTCCGGCGGCCTGAAGGAGCGCGGCGCGGTCGTAGTGCATCAGGTCGCCGATCCGCTCGATGGTGATGTCGCCAGGAGGATGGGCGGCGAGGATCTCGGGGTCGAACGCGTAATGGCCCTGGCGCGGGAATACGGTGGTAACGCGGTGGCCCCAGTACCTGCTTCACCGCATCCAGGATCCGCAGCTTGTCGTCCACCATGATGTAGTGCTGCGCGGGGTACAGCCGCTCGACATCGTCGAGGCATTCCTCCTTGTGGACGAAGATCAGCACATCGTCGCCGAATGCGTGCCACAGGCCTGAGCGCTCGACCTTGCGCGGCTGGAACGCGGCGTCACCGTCGGACAGGATGACCGTGGTACCGAACAGGTTGGCATGCTGCACGGCCTCCATGGCGTATGGATACAGGCGATCGGCGAACGGATAGTCCATCAGCCAGTTGGCGATGCGCAGCACGCGCGGATCGTGCAGTTCCTCCAGCCGATAGCGCTGCAGCGCGCCGAGGTAGTCGGCATAGCCCAGACTGTCGCGGAGTTCTTCGAGCAAGGCGGAATAGCGTTCGCGTGCGTGTGTGCCGTAGTTGGCCTCCAGATGCCGGCTCAGATCCGCCTGTATTCGGTCGTTGTCGAGCAGCGTGTTGTCGACGTCGAACAGGAACACGATGTCATGCATCCGAACCTCCTTGGGACGGCCGATCGCACATTGTACGCGCCAGCAGCACTTCCAGGGTAGCCGGGTCGTCCCAGTGCAGCGAGACGCCGATGACGCGAACCTGACGGCGTGCGGTGTCGGGCAGGCGAACGGCGTCCTTCGGCGTGGTTGCCGGTATGGCGTCCAGCCGATCGGCCTGATCGAGCAACCGGCGCAGTTCATGATCGGTGTAACGATGGTGGTCGGGGAACGGCACACGGGAGACGATCACGACGCCGGCGTCGTCGAGCGTGGCAAAGAACTTGGCGGGGGAGGCGATGCCGGCGAACGCGAGCACTTTGCGGCCGGCCAGCGTCGCCACCTGCGGATCGGGCTCCAGCCGGGCGCGCAAAACCGGAAAACCCGGCGGCAGCATCGCGGCGGCGCCAGCGGCATCGTGGCCGATCAGCACCGCGGCCTGACAGCGCGCGGCGCCGGCGTTCACCGGTTCGCGCAGGGGACCCGCCGGGAGGACGTGCCCATTGCCGAAGCCGGTTGCGCCGTCCACCACCAGCAGCGACATGTCCTTGTGCAGCGTGGGGTTCTGCAAGCCATCGTCCAACACCAGCACGCCGGCGCCCGCGGCGACCGCCACGCGAGCGCTGGCAGCACGGTCGGCGCCGGTCCAGGTCGGCGCTACGGCGGCCAGCAGCAGCGACTCGTCGCCAACCAGCGCCGCGGTGTCGCCTGGAGTGACGCGATGGGTACCGCGCGTGGTGCCGCCATAGCCGCGCGACAGGAAGTGCACCGCGTGTCCGCGAGCCAGCAGCCGGTGGCCGAGATCGAGCGCCAGTGTGGTCTTGCCGGCACCACCGACGGTGACGTTGCCGCAGCAGATCACCGGCACGGATGCGTGCCAGCCGGTCCGAGCCAGGCGGCGGGCGGTGATCGCGGCGCTCGCTGCGCCCAGCGGCGACAACAGGGTTGGCAGCAGCCTGCCGCCGCCGTGGCGCCAGAAACCGGGAGGGTGCGGCATCAGGTCCGTCCTGCCGGCAACAGATCGAGCAGTGCGGCGGCAGTGCGTCCCGGCAGGTCGCCATGGCGATGCACCGCCGCCAGTGCGGCCTTGCCCATCGCGGTCCGTTGCGTCGGGTCGCGCAGCAGTTCATCGACCCAGTTTGTCAGCTCCGAACATTCGTTGACGACGGTGAGGGCACCGGCTGCACGCAGCATGGCGACGTGGTCGGTGAAGTTTCCGACGTACGGACCCATCGCGATGGCACAACCGAGCCGAGCCGGCTCCAGCGGGTTCTGACCGCCGCCAGGTGCAAGCAGGCTGCGGCCGACGAATGTTACGCCGGCCAGCCGATACCACAGGCCCATTTCACCGAGTGTGTCGGCGATCCAGAACTCCTTCGGCCGGCGGGTCTTCGCCCTGCGAACGACGCGGCGCCGGGATGCGTCCGGCTTCGGCAGCGATGGCGGCGCCGCGTTCCGGGTGACGTGGGGCGATGATGGTGAGCAGCCCCGCGTGATGCGGCGTCAATGTCTGATGGACAGCGTGGATCAGCGCTTCCTCGCCCGGATGCGTGCTGGCAGCGAGCCAGACCGGGCGACCGGCCAGCATTGAAGCCAGGCGCTGCAGTTCGCGCTGGTCGACCGGCAGGGGCGGCGCGGCAAACTTCAGATCACCGGGTGTGGTTACGCCTGCGCAACCCAGTTCGCGCAGCCGGGCAGCGTCGGACTCGCTGCGCGCCTGGACGCGGGCCAGGCCGCCAAGGACGTGACGCGCCAGCCCGGGCGCCCGCCGCCAGTGTGCCGCACTGCGCTCGGACAGCCGGCCATTGATCAGCATCACCGGAATTTTTCTGACCTGGCAGGCCGCCAGCAGGTTCGGCCACAGCTCGCTTTCGACAAATCCGGCGGCGTCCGGCCGCCAGTGGTCGAGGAACCGCGCCGTCCAGGCTGGCACGTCAAGCGGCACAAAACGGTGCAGCACACGGCGCGCGAGGCCGGGATCCAGGCGTTGGGACAACAGTTCGGCCGACGTCACGGTGCCCGTGGTCAGCAGGATCGTGGCATCGGGTTCGGCTTCGAGGAGAACCGGCAGGACAGGCAGGACCGATGTCGTTTCGCCCACGCTGGCGGCGTGCAGCCAGATCAGCCGGCCGGCGGGACGCGGCGTGGGGTCCATACCGCGGCGCTCGGCCAGGCGCCCGGGCACCTCCTTGCCGCGGCGCTGACGCAGCCGCAGCATCAGCCGCAGCCCGGGAGCCGCGACGGTTGCTGCCGCCGCCCAGCAGACGGCGAGCGGATTCAGGCGAGGCATAGCCGGTCCGCCTGCTCAGCCGCCGCGGTCATGGCTGCGCCGATCGCCGGCACGGCATCCTGCCAGGAGTCGCGGTCCACGACGATGGTGGGCAGACAGACCACGACCCCGCGGCCGAACGGCTTCGGTACCACCATCCTGTCCCAGGTCGGCAGCACCCAACGGCGGGTGGTCTGCGCGGCGCAGGGGAGTACGGGCACACCTGACAGCGCGGCGATATGCGCGACGCCGGGAGCGGCAACGCGGCGCGGGCCGCGCGGGCCGTCCGGCGTGATGGCGATGTGGTCGCCGGCGGTGAGCAGATTGAGCAGGGTTCGCAGGCTCTTGGCGCCGCCGCGCGACGACGAACCCAGCACCACGTCGAGCGCGAAGCGGCTGACCACCGCGCCGATGAACTGCCCGTCGCGATGGCGGCTGACCAGCACGTGGGCGCGATTGCGGACATTGCGGCCCTCGGGCGATCGCCTCGCCTGCACCCAGAGCATCGGCATCATGGACAGGCGCTCGTGCCAGAAGGCGACCACCACTGGCGCGCCGGCGGCATGCGGCGCCATGTACTCGTGCCCTTCCAGCGACCAGCGTGTGGTGCGCAGCGCGAAGCCGAGATAGAGGCCGAGGATACGGGCCGCCGTCCACTGAACGAAGGGCTGCTGCAACAGGCGTTTCATGGCGGCGCCGGTAGCACGCGACCAATAGGGGAGGAAGGGTTCGCCGCCGAGGTCCGCCCTCACCTTGTGGGGGATGTCCTGCCCTACGCCGTCGACATGCGGTTCCAGGCATCGAGCGCGGCGATCTTGTAGGCCTCTGCCAGGGTCGGATAGTTGAAGGTGTTTTCGATGAAGTAATCCAGCGTGCCTTTGAGGTTGAGCACGGCCTGGCCGATATGCACCAGTTCGGTGGCGCCCTCGCCGACGATGTGCACACCGAGCAGGCGCTGCGTCTTGAGCGAGAAGATCATCTTCATCATGCCGGCGTTCAGCACATGATGCGCCCGCGCGAGGTTTGGCGGAAGCGGACAATGCCGCATTTGTACCGGATGGCGCGTCACGCCATGGTCGGTTCCGGCTCCGCTTGCTCCGGCGCCGTGATGGCCAGTGCGTGCAGAACGAAGTCGCGCACCTTCTCCTGCGGCAGCGGACGTGACAGCAGAAAGCCCTGGATCTGGTCGCATTGCTGCGCGCGCAGCAGCGCAAGCTGCTCGGCGGTCTCCACGCCTTCCGCGGTGACCTCCAGGCGAAGCTGGTGGCTCATCGCCAGAATGGCACCGACGATGGCGCGCGCATCTTCGCTGGATGTCAGCGTGCGGATGAAGGACTGGTCGATCTTCACCTTGTCGAACGGGAAGCGCTGCAAATAGGACAGGCTCGAATAGCCGGTACCGAAATCGTCGAGCGCGATCCGCACGCCGCTCTGCTTCAGCCGCTGCAGGGTTGCGAGCGCAGCCTCGCCGTCCTTGATCAGCAGCGTCTCGGTGATCTCCACCTCCAACCGACCCGGCGGGAGCCCCGTGCGCCGCAGCACGTCGGCGACCACGTCTGCGAAGTCGCCGCCGGTGAACTGTCGCGGCGAGACGTTCACCGCCACCCGGAACGGTGCCGGCCAGGAGGCTGCTTCGCGACATGCCGTCTCGAGTACCCAGGAGCCGATCGGCACGATCAGGCCAGTCTCCTCCGCGAGCGGGATGAACTGATCCGGCGGAACCATGCCGCGTTGCGGATGCGGCCAGCGCAACAGCGCCTCGAAGCCCACCGTCTGGTCGGAACAGGCGCCGGAAAACAGCGGCTGGAAGGCCAGCGCGAAGCCGCCGGAGGCGATAGCGCGGACAACGTCCTGCTCCAGCTCGCGCCTCTGGCGCAGCAGGGTATCCATGCCGGTCTGGAAGAAGCAGAAATTGCCGCGTCCGCTCGCCTTTGCGCGGTAGAGCGCGATGTCCGCGTCCTGGAGCAGGGCGTCCGGCTGCACGCTGTCCTGCGGTGCGAGCGCGATTCCGATGCTTGCGCCGATGGTCATCTGGTTACCATCGAGGTCGAATGGCTCCGACAGCTTCTCGATGATGCGTCCGGCCAGTTGGCCGGCCGCTTCGGGCTGCACGCCGGCAGTCTGCAAGAGGACGAATTCATCGCCACCCATGCGCGCCACGGTGTCGCTTTCGCGGAGATTGCCGAGCAGCCTTTCGGCAACCTGCTTCAGCAGCAGGTCCCCGGCCCAGTGGCCGAGCGTGTCGTTGACGTTCTTGAAGCGGTCGAGATCGACGCCCAGCACCGCGAGCGGCATCCCGTCGCGCTTCGACAGGGCGACCTGGCGTGTAATCACGTCTTGGAACTGCGCGCGGTTCGGCAGTCCGGTCAGCGTGTCGTGTTGCGCGAGGAAACGGATACGCTCCTCGGCGGCACGGCGCTCGCGGATGTCACGCAGAGCCGTCACGCGTGCCTTGCCGCCGGCAAAGGCGATGTCACGTGACAGCACCTCGACCGGCAACGTTTCACCGTCGGCCGCGGTGATCTGGGTTTCCTGTGCTTCCGGTTTGCCGGTGACCGATGAGATGGCGGAGAGCCGGTCACCCTCCGATAGGAACGCCTCGATGTGCCGACCCTTGATCGCCGAGAGTGGAAGGCCGATCAGCTCGCAAAACGTGCCGTTGGCGTCCAGCACCTCACCGCTGCGATGGATCAGCAGCGCTTCGAACGTGCTCTCGGTGAGCTGTCGCAGGCGCTCGTTCTCGCGGGTTACCAGCGCGGCGGCCTGGTGATCGACGCCTGCGCCGGCGAGACCGAGGACCAGCGTGACACCCAGTTCCGACAGAAAAATGACGGTGACCGGCCGAAACGCGATGGCGCCCGGCGTCGCTGCGGCCATCTGCCAGTCGGTAAACGGCAGAATGCAGGACAGCGATGCAACGGCAAGCAGAGCAAGCGATGCCGCCATGGACAGACCAGGAAGCACCAGCATCGATCCTGGACGGCCGAGAAGCCACAGGCCACCCGCCCAAAGCGCGCTGCCGCCGGCCATGATGGCAATGACACTGGGGAGGTCGTAGGCCAGCGCCGACGGCGCGGCGAGGCCGCTCATGCTGGCGAACACCATGCATGACGCAGAAGCCGACATGACCGAGCCGGCGAAGGCGGCGTTGCGCACGCTGCGTCGGGCCCTGACCGCAATGCCCAGCGAGACGACGGCGCCGACACTAACGAACATCCAGGACTGCAGCGTCGCCGGCCAGGGGATATCCAGCTCCAGGTTCGGGAAGTGCAGCTTCAGGGCCAACAGGAAAAGCAGCCAGGCCGTGCCGGCCAGCAGCAGACCCGCCATGACGATCCGGGTCAGCTCTGCGTACAGACCAACCACCGACATATCGCGTGGCACGACTCGCAACGCCAGGACGGTGCCGATAAGTCCAAGCACGCCGATTGCGGCAAGCAGTTCCAGACTGTGGCCGACTTCCTGTCCGAGTACGTCCATGCCCCGTCTGATTCGATAGTCGGTGCAATCAATACGCCGGCCGGGTGAAGGAAGCGCTACCGCGCCACGGCACCGTCTCCCACGATTAACCAATCGGTAATCGCTAGGCAGCTATTCCGAACAGAACATTTTCGGTTGCCTGGGTATGCGGAGGCCGGGGTCTGGTGTTCGTGGGCGATGGTGCATCATTGTCGCTTGCGGGCTGATCGCACTGCTGGCGCGCCCTGGCTGGGCAGCCTCGCTGACGCCGCAGGACCTGCAAGTCCTCGGCAATGCGCTCGCCTTCGTGCAGCCACGGCCTGCCGGCGATGGTTCGGTGGCTGTCGTGTATGATGGTACGAATAGCGCCTCGCATCAGGATGCCGAGGCAATCCTGGCCGCCATCGGCAAGAGCCTGACAGCGGGCGGTGTCGTGCTCACGCCAAAGCTGGTCGATGCCGACGCGCTTGCCACCTCGGAGTTCAGCCTTGTCATCGTCGCAGCAGGCGCCAACAGCGAGGCCGTGCTGCGTGCCGTGCGCGCCCACCATGCGCTGTGCGTCACTGCCGACCAGGCGGCGGTGCAGCAGGGCGTCTGCACCATGGCGATACGCTCGACCGGTCGAGTGGAGATCATGCTGAACTACCAGGCCGCGCAGGCCTCGGGCATCGGCTTCGCAACCGCCTTCAGAATGATGGTTCACGAGCTATGATCAGCGTCACGCGATCACGCGCCGGACGAGACCTGATTGCGGGAGGGATCGTGGCCTGCCTCGCCCTGCCGGCATCCGCGCAGACGCTCGACTACAGCACGCTCGAGCAGGTGTTCCACGAGCCGGTCACCGCCTCTGCCACGGGTCAGCCGCAGCGCGCCAGCGATGCTCCGGTGAACATGGTGATCGTCACGCAGGACGATATTCGCCGTTCCGGTGCGGTTACCATCCCCGACGTGCTGCAATACGTCCCCGGGGTGGATGTGCGACGCTATGGCATCGCCGATGCCGAGGTCGGCATTCGTGGCTACAATCAGCCATACAATCCGCGCCTGTTGGTGCTGGTGAACGGGCGGCAGGTGTACTCGGATGACTACGGCCACGTGGACTGGTCTTCGATCCCGATCCAGCTCGACGAGATCCGTCAGATCGAGGTGATCAAAGGCCCGAATTCAGCACTCTACGGTTTCAATGCCGCCAGCGGCGTGATCAATATCATCACCTACGATCCGCTGCGCGACCGAGTGAACACGGCCACGTTGCGCGGCGGGACGCAGGGTTACCTCGATGGCTCGGCCGTCGCAACCGGACAGATCGGTGATCGCGCGGGCCTGCGCATTTCGATCGGTGGCTTCCGCGCCAGCGATTTCGCTCCCGACACCCTTCAGCCTAGTGACGCCGCCAATCGACAAGATCCGTTGGTCGGCAGTTTCAATGTCGATGGACGGGTGCTCATTGCGCCGGGTGTCGAGGCGTATGTCGAGGGGAGCATGAGCGACAGCCGTGTCGCTGAAAAGCAGTTCCAGGGCGCGTTCGACACAAGTTTCACGCGCACTAATTCGCTGCGCGCCGGCATAACCGCAGATACCGCGATCGGCCTGCTCAGCGTCAGCGCCTATCGCAACGGTCAGGAAGTCTCGATCGTCTCCACAGGTCTGAATGGCTTGGCCAACTGGGTCGACGAGAGCGTCTATGTGGTACAGGCGAGCGATCTGGTGAAACTCGGCGCCAACCATGCCGTACGGCTCGCGTTTGAATACCGCAACAACGCCGCGACGGCGCCCGGCTTCATCCAAGGGACCATCGGCTACGAGGTCTACGCAGCCAGTCTCATGTGGAACTGGCGGATCACGCCGAACCTGTCCTTGACCAACGCCATCCGTATCGATGACCTTCATCTGCGCTACTCGGGCACGCCAGCGGCAGGCACTGGACTTACCGTGGCCGACTACAACCAAGCAGGCTTCGCCGTGCCTAGCTTCAATTCCGGCCTCGTTTTCAACCTGACAGAGCAGGACACGCTGCGGCTGATGCTCGCGCAAGGGGTGCAGGTGCCAAGCCTGGTCGATTTCGGCCTGCAGATCCCGTTCGGCGCATTCGGTCCCGTGGCGATTGCCGGCAATCCCGATGTGCATCCGTCTACTGTCGACAGCATCGAGCTGGACTACGATCGGTCATTGCCTGCGATAGGCTCGAGCCTGCGTGCGGCACTGTTCGCGCAGCGCAATCGCGATCTGATCAGCAACCCTTTTGCGGTGCCGCCGGTCATCGGGCCGATCGGGTTGCCCGTGCTGCTGGCCGGCAATGTCGGCAGCAGCAATGCGGCCGGCGCCGAGTTGGGTATCAAGGGGCACTCGGACTCGGGCTTCCGTTGGCAGCTGAGCTACGCCTTCGTCGGAACCACCGATAACACGGTGCTGAATCGGGGTTTCCTGGTGACCAGCACGATCGACTATGCGCGCAGCGTGCCGCGGAATGTGGTGGTGGCGGGCGTCGGCTACACTCGGGATCGGTTGGAGATGGACCTGCTGACCCGTTGGCAGTCCAGCTATCTGGACTTCCAGATCGGGTCCACGCCGTTGCTCCTACAGCCTGTCGAGGTGCGAAATTACGTCACGCTGAACGCCCGTATCGGCTATCGGCTGACCGACAATTTTACCGCCGCCGTGACGGCGCAGCAGTTCAACGCGTCACGTCTGCTGCAGGCCACTGGTCCGCCGGTGGAGCGACAGATCATCGCGAGTATCACGGCGCGGTTCTGATCCGCCTCACGCCCCCATCCGGTTCCAGGCATCGAGTGCGGCGATCTTGTACGCCTCGGCCAGGGTCGGATAGTTGAAGGTGTTTTCGATGAAATAATCCAGCGTGCCTTTGAGGTTCAGCACGGCCTGACCGATATGCACCAGTTCGGTGGCGCCCTCGCCGACGATGTGCACGCCGAGCAGGCGCCGCGTCTTCAGCGAGAAGATCATCTTCATCATACCGGCGTTCAGCCCCATGATGTGCCCGCGCGAGGTCTCGCGGAACCGCGCGATGCCGCATTCGTAGGGGATGCCGCGGTCACGGACGTCCTGCTCGGTCATGCCGACGGTGGAGATCTCCGGCACCGAGTAGATGCCAAACGGAAAGAATTCCGGCGCGGGCGGGGCCGGCACGCCAAACGCATGGCACGCGGCGATGCGGCCCTGCTCGAGCGATGTGGACGCCAGGCTGGGAAAGCCGATTGCATCGCCTGCCGCATAGATGTGCGGCACGTCGGTCTGGAAGGTGCGGCCGTCCACTTTGAGCCGCCCGCGACCGTCCGCGGTCAGGCCGCAGGCGGCGAGGTTCAGCGCATCGGTGGCGCCGACCCGGCCGGCGGTGAACAGCACCATGTCTGAGCGGACGCGCCTGCCGCCTTCCAGCAGCGTCACGGGCCGATCGTTCTCGAATGCAATGCCCTCGACCTTGGCGCCGAAGCGCAAGGTGATGCCGCGATCGCGAAGCTGATGGGTGAAGTCCTCGACCAGTTCGTGATCGACGAACTCGAGCATCGCCGGCCGCGCCTCCACCAGCGACACGGCGACATCGAGCGCACTGAATATCGTCGCGTATTCGACGCCAATCACGCCGGCGCCGATCACCGCCAGACTGCGCGGCAGGCGCGGGATTTCCACGATCTCATCGCTGTCGAACACGTTCGTGCCGTTGAAGGGCACGCCTTCCGGATGGTGCGGCCGCGTGCCGACCGCCAGCAGGATGCGGGTGCCCTCGTAGATACGGACGTCGCCGATGTCGGACGTGACCTCGATGCGATGCGGGTCCAGGAAGCGCCCCGTACCGCTGATCGTCTGCACGCCGTTGCGGGCGAACTGGTGCTCCAGCACGTCCACCTCGTGGTCCAGCGTCATATGCAGGCGCGCCATGAGGTCGTTGGCGGCGATGTCCTTCTTCACCCGATAGGCGCGGCCGTAGAAGCCGCGCTCGCGCCAGCCGGTCAGGTTGAGCACGGTCTCGCGCATGGTTTTCGAGGGGATGGTCCCCGTGTGCACCGATACGCCACCGACGCGGCGACCCTTCTCCACCACCAGGACGGAGCGGCCAAGTTTCGCGGCCTGGATGGCGGCGCGGCGGCCGGCCGGGCCGCTTCCGATGACGATGAAGTCGTAGGTGCTCACGGCGCGGAGGTTGGCGGAAGCGAGGGCGGCGTGTCCAATATTATTGTGCAGCGCAGCGACCGGACGTCTGGCAGCCAACTTGCCCAAGTGGCGGGAGTCTGACCGAATGCAGGGATTCCACCAACATGCGATCACCGCGCTGTGGCTTGCGTGGCTGATCTACTGGTGCATCGCGGCGCTGGGCGCCAAGGCGACCCGCCGCCGGGAGTGCGTGGCCTCCCGGATGGAGCATCTGCTGCCGATGATCGTGGGCGTCGGGCTGCTGGTCTCGCCACATCCCTTCAGTGGCTGGCTGGCCGGGCGGTTTCTGCCGCGTGGGGCAGCCTGGTTCTGGCTGGGGCTGCTGCTCGCTGTCCTGGGTCTGGGCCTTTCCGTCGTGGCACGGGTGTGGATTGGTGGCAACTGGAGCGGCACGGTCACCCTGAAGCAGGACCACGAGCTGATCCGTAGCGGGCCATATCGCTGGGTGCGACACCCGATCTACACCGGCATCCTGATCGCGCTGGCAGGGTCGGTGATCGCGCTGGGAGAGTGGCGCGGCCTGGCGGGTTTGGCACTGATCACCGTCTCGCTGCTGCGCAAGATCGGCGTGGAGGAGCGGTTTCTCATCGAACAGTTCGGCGACGCCTATGTGCGCTACCGAGCCGAGGTTCCAGCCCTGATTCCGCGATCCCGCCGCGGCCCTGCGTGATGCGTCAATGCAGCATCCGGCCGCCGGCCTGCTCGGTGTCGTAGCCGGCCGCCAGCGCGGTGTAGCGAAACACCAGGTCCTCGAATGCAGCCCGGCTTTCCGGCGTGGGAGCACTGGTGGCGAGGGCGCGAAACTCTTCGGCCAGTTCGAGCAGTTTTGGCGACGTGAGCGGCATCGGAGGGACACGATCGATGTGCAGGATAAATCGCGATTGCGCGGCACGTCTGGCCGGTTGGGTCCTGATCCGCAGCGTTTCGACCTGGATGGCGCTGGCCCTGGCGTGAACGTGCGCGACCCTCTGTGCGATGGTCAAGCTGCGGGTCACGAGTTCGACGCTGCGCGCGATGATGCGTGCGCTGTTCAGCGAAATGGCTGCGGCGCGGTGGATCAGGTGTGTGGTCGGTCGGACCGGAACCGGTGGAGGAGGCATGATAACTGGCTCAGAACAACGGCGGGGTTGGATTTATAGCATATTGGCACGCGATGGTCAGCTATCCAGCGGCGACGCGGCGCCGTTTTCTTACGGGAGTCTCCTGCGGCGTCTCCGTCTCGTCGGGGTTGGTCAAGGCGCTCAGCAGCGCATCGCGCAGCACGGCCAGTTTGCGCTCGTTCTCCACCTTCAGGCCGAACACGTCCTTTACATAGAACACGTCCACCGCGCGCACGCCGTAGGTGGTGACATGCGCCGAGGCGATCTGCAAACCCTGGCTGCTGATCGCCGCGGTGACGTCGTGCAGCAGGCCGGGCCGGTCGCGGCCGTTCACCTCCAGCACGGTGTGGGTGTTGGAGGCATGGTTGTCGATCACCACGCGCGGGGGCACGTGGATCGCGCGCATGCGCTGGCCCAGCAGGATCTTCGATACCTTGCGGATTTCCGTGGTGAGCCGCAGTCGGCCGGACAGCGACTGCTCGATCAGCACCGCGAGGCGCGCCAGACGATGCGGCGCGTCGAACGCACCGCCCGCGGCGTCCTGGATCCAGAACGTGTCGAGCGCCATGCCGTTGGTCAGGGTATGGATGCGCGCATCGACGATCGACGCGCCGGCCACCGCCAGCGCACCGGAAATCCTGCTGAACAGGCCGGCGTGGTCGGCGCAGTACACCGTGACCTCGGTTACCGCGCGCGCCGGCAACGGTTGTGTGTCCACGGTCAGCGGCGCCTTGCGCGCCTCGGCATCGCGCACCAGGCGGGCGTGGCGGGCGTGCGTCTCCGGATCGAACGACAGCCAGTAACCGGGGTAGCCGAGCGAGGTATATTGCTCGACATCCCGCTTCGACCAGTCCGACAACAGCAGGGCGGCGGCTTGCTTGGCACGCTGCACGCGCACGTCGCGCTCGGTGGTGGACAGGCCGCCGGCCAGCACTTCCGCGACGCGGGCATACAACTCGCGCAGCAGTGTCGCCTTCCAGCCGTTCCACACCTTGGCCGACACGGCGCGCATATCGGCAACCGTGAGGATCAGCAGCAGGCGCAGTCGTTCGGGTGATTGGATCGTCTCGGCAACGTCGAGGATGGTCTTCGGATCGTCGATGTCGCGCTTGAACGCGATGGTAGACAGCAGCAGGTGATGCAGCACCAGCCAGGATACGGTTTCGGTTTCCTCAGCCGACAATCCGAGTGCCGGTCCGACCTTGAGCGCAACCTCCGCGCCGAGCTCTGAGTGATCGCCGCCACGGCCCTTGGCGATGTCGTGCAGCAGCATCGCGAGATAGAGCGCGCGGCGGGACTGCAGATGGTCGACCAGTTCGCTGGCGACCGGCGCGATCTCCGAAAGCTCGCCGCGCTCCATCATGTTGAGCACGCGGATCGCCTCGATCGTGTGCTCGTCGACGGTGAACACATGATAGGTGTCGAACTGCATCTGCCCGACGATGCGCGCCCAGTCGGGGATGTAGCGGCCAAGGAAGCCGGTCTCGTTCATGATGGACAGCCAGCGCGCGCCGTCGGGATGTGGGCTGGCGCGGTGGTGTTCGGGTTCGCGACCGCACATCAGGTCCATGAACAGCGCAGCGGCCTTCGGGTCACGGCGGAGATCCACCGCACGGCGCTCGTTCTGGATAAGCGATCGGATGGCCAGCGGATGCAGTTCCAGGTTGCGATCGCGCGCCACCTGCAAAATGCGCAGCATCTGGATGGGTTCCTGGTCGAAGTCGCGACCCGGCATAGGCAGCAACGCACCTTCCGCCAGCACGAAGCCGCACTTCAGCAGTGGCTGATCGGTTTCGGCGGCGATTGCCGGCGGGCCGAGTGCCTGGCGCAGGATGGCGGGTTCCAAGATGCGCGTCAGTCGCGCGATCTCCCGCGCGTTCAGGAAATAGTGTCGCATGAAACGTTCGACGCCGTCCTGGCGGCCGTGTCGCGTGTAGCCCATGCGCGCACCGACCACCGGTTGCAGGTCGAACGTCAGCCGTTCCTCGGCGCGTCCGGCGACGTAGTGCAGATGGAAGCGCACGGTCCACAGGAATTCCCAGGCGCGACGCCCGTGTTTGGCTTCCATCGGGGTCAGCACATCGCCGATATCGGCGAGTTCGCCCATGGTCTGCGCGTCGTAGACGTAGCGTGCGATCCAGTACAGCGTTTGCAGGTCGCGCAACCCGCCGCGGCCTTCCTTGATGTTCGGCTCGACGACGAACGGGCTGTCGCCGTAGCGGCGATGACGAACGGCGCGCTCGGCCTGCTTGGCGGCGATGTATTCGGCAACGCCAGTATCCTTGCAGGCGGCGCGGAAGCGGGCGTGGAAATCCGCGAACAGCGGCGCGTCGCCGGCAATATGTCGCGCATCGAGCAACGCGGTGCGGATCGTGGTGTCCTTGGCGCCTTCGATCAGGCAGTCCTCGATCGACCGCGTGGCGTGGCCGACCTTCACGCCGAGGTCCCACAGGAAATACAGCATGTACTCGACGACACGCAGTGTCTGTGGCGTTGGTGCGGTGTCGGTGAGGAACAGCAGGTCGATATCGCTGAACGGTGCCAGTACGCCGCGGCCGTAGCCGCCGGTTGCCGCAACCGAAAGATGTTCCGGCTCGCCCAGGCCGCTGTCGGCGATGGTGTGCTCGTACAGCGCGGAGATCAGCCCGTCGGTCAGCTTGCCGAGCAGGCGGGCGGCCTGCAGGCCGGAGATCTGGTCCTGCTCGAAGGCGTGCTGAACATGCTGCTGGATGCGTGCCTGGTGCCGGCGAAATGCGCCGAGGGCTGCGTCGCGCGAGACCGAACCGCCTTCCTCGGCGATTGCGGCAAGTGCGTCGGCGAGGACGGAAGCGGCCGCCTCGGGCGCTTTGGGCAGGGGGAGTGGGGTCAGCATCCGTCCAATCGGTACTAGTTCGCGGCCGCGTCGGGAACAGCCAGTATCGATTTCAGCCGATACAATGCGTCCAGCGCCTCGCGCGGGGTCATCCGGTCCGGTTCCAGGGCGGCAATCGCCTCGGCAAGCGGATCGGATTCCGGTGGAGATGGGGCTTCCGGCGATTGCGCGGAAGGCGACGCGGCGAATAACGGCAATGCGGTGAGCGGCGCGCCAGCCGAGCCCAGCGGGCCGCCATGCTTTTCCAACGCCGCCAGCAGCGAGGCGGCCCGGCGCACCACCGACGCCGGCACGCCGGCGAGTTCCGCGACGTGCACGCCCCAGGAGCGCCCGGCCGCGCCGGCAGCGACTTCGTGCAGGAAAACCACGGTGCCCTTCCATTCCTTCACCCGCATGGTGTGCGGCTTGATCCGAGGCAGGCGGTCGGCGAGTTCGGCAAGTTCGTGGAAATGTGTGGCGAAAATGGTGCGGCAGCGGATCGCCGAGTGCAGCGCCTCCAGCACCGCCCAGGCGATCGCCAGGCCGTCCAGCGTCGCGGTGCCGCGGCCGATCTCGTCCACCACCACCAGCGAGCGCGGGCCGGCCTGGTGCAGGATCGCCGCCGTCTCGGTCATCTCCACCATGAAAGTGGAGCGGCCGCGCGCCAGATCGTCGGCGGCGCCGACACGAGAAAACAACCGGTCCACCACGCCGATGGTGGCGGCTTCCGCGGGGACCGGCAGGCCGGCCTGCGCGAGCACGATGATCAGCGCATTTTGCCGCAGGAAGGTGGATTTGCCGGCCATGTTCGGCCCGGTCAGCAGCAGGACGCGCTGTTCGGACGACAGGTCGCAGTCGTTGGGTACGAAAGCGGCGTGTCCGGCGAGCGCGGCTTCGACCACGGGATGGCGGCCGGATTTCACCTGGAACTCACCGCCGTCGGTGATCTGCGGGCAACACCACGTGCCGGATTCGGCGAGTTTCGCTGCTGATTGGACGGCATCGAGGAAGGCGAGCGCATCGGCGCAGGCAGCGAGCGCATCGGCATGTGCCAGCGCTTCCTGCACCAGTTGGGCGAACACGGTGCGCTCGCGGGCGGCGGCGCGTTCGCCGGCCTCTGCGATGCGGCGGTCGAGGTCCGACAGTTCCGGCGTGGTGAAGCGCGCGCCGTTTGCCATGCCCTGGCGCAGCGTCAGTTCGGGAATTTCCCGGAGCCTCTCCACTGCGGCGGCGGGCGCCTCGATGACGTAGCCGAGTTGGGCATGGTGGCGGATCTTCAGGCTGGCGACGCCGTAGCGCTGCGCATAGTCGAGTTGCAGGGTGGCGAGCACGCGGCGGCTGTCATCGCGGAGCGAGCGTTCGGCATCCAGTTCCGCGTCGAAACCAGCGCGGATGGCGTTGCCGTCATCCAGCCGATGCGGCGCGGGGTCGGCCAGGGCGTCGGCGAGACGCTGTTCCAGGGATGGATCGACATGAACGGAGGCACGGGCGGATTTCAGTTTGGCTGGCAATGACCCTGGTACACCTCTGTCGGTTGAGGGAGAGGTTCCCGCGTCAGCGCCGCTGCCGCAGCCCGCGCGGCCCGCAGTCCATCGCGCAGCGCCGCCAGATCGCGCGGACCGCCACGGTTGACCGACAGCCGTGCCAGGGCGCGCGCAATGTCCGGTGTAGCGCGGAGCGCGGCGCGCAACGCTTCGGCTGCCGTGCGTTCGGCCTGTAGCCACCCCCAGGCATCCTGGCGTGCCGCGATCGCCGTGGTGTCGGTGAGCGGCGCGCCGAGCCATCCTGCCAGCATGCGCGCACCCGCGGGGCTGAGCGTACGCTGCACGGTGCCGAACAGAGTGTGCAGCGTGCCGCCGTCGCGTGCTCGATGCAGTTCCAGACTGGCGCGCGTCGCCGCGTCCATTGCCAGCAGGGCGGCGTTCCCCTGTGGCACGGGGTGCGCAAGTCGGGGAAGTTTGCCGGCCTGTGTCGAGCGCACATAGTCCACCGCCATGACCGCGGCGACCGCCTCGGCATCGCTGAAGCTGCCGAACGCATCCAGGCTCGCGACGCCATAGATTTCCGCCAGCCGTCGCCGGGCCACCAAGGGCGGCGACGGCACGACATCGGGCGCCAGCTTGTCGGTCCACTCGCCCAGCGCAAGGGTTGCCGGCGCCAGGATCTCGGCCGGCTCCAGCCTGCCGAACAGGCTGGGGAGTTCGGCCTGGTCCAGCGCCATGGTTTCGAACAGGCCGGTGGACACGTCGAGCCAGGCCGCGCCGACGCCGTGCTGACCGTCCTGCGCGAGGGCGAGCAGCAGGTTGACCCGGCCGGCTTCCAGCAAGGCCTCCTCGGTGATGGTGCCGGGGGTGACGAGCCGGACAACCTCGCGGCGGATCGGCGCCTTGCCGGTGCGATTTTTGGGATCCTCCATCTGCTCGGTGACTGCGACGCGGAAGCCGCGACGGATCAGCCGCGCCAGATAGGCCTCGGCCGCGTGCTGCGGCACGCCGCACATCGGCACCGGGGCGCCGTTGTGCTCGCCGCGCTGGGTCAGCGCGATGTCGAGCGCGGCGGCAGCGGCTTCGGCGTCGGAGAAGAACAGCTCGTAGAAGTCGCCCATGCGGAAGAACACCAGCGCGTCGGGGTGCGCTTCCTTCGCGGCGAACCATTGTGCCATGGCCGGCGTGGCGCCAGCGGATCGGGGGACGGAGGCCATTGGCCTCGGTGTAACCCACGCGCCCAGGGCTGCGAAGCGTCGGATCGAGGGGGGGGGGAGGGGGCGGTGGTGGCGGTGATGCGGCCATGGCAGTCGTTCAGTTGGTTTACGGTGCCCGAACGCTCAGGCCAACCTTGGAACCTCCAACCACCATCGACTGGGATTGCGGCGTCGGTCAAAAGATCTCGGCGCGCGTCTCGAGCCTTTATGCCCGCTCCAGATCGCGCGGCAGGAATGCGGTCGCGACGCCGCCGACCAGGCATGCAACTGCGCAGATACCGAATGCGACCACCCAGGCCACCAGCTGCGTTGTCCCGCCGAATCGATCGAGCGCCACGCCGAACAGCACGGTCCCGAGGAACCCACCGGCGAAGCCGATGCAGGAATACACCGCCACCGTCGCACCTCTCCGCCCCGGCGCGGCGACCGCGAGCACACCCGAAGTGAGATTGGAGAAATTGCCCTGCACGACGAAGCCCGCGGCCATGGCAAGGGCGACGACTGCACCGTACGGCAGTATCGCGGCGAAGCCGAACAATGCGTTCACCACCACCGATACCAGGAACACGCCCATGGCGGTGGCACGCAGACCAAGACGCAACGACAACTCATTGCCGCACAGGCCCGCTGGTACGCCCAACAAGCCGATCAGCGCACCAATCGTCAGTATGCTCCAATCCTGCGTCGCACCACTGCCCTGGTTCGCCAGGCAGAACGCGAGGAACACCACGATCCATTGTCGCAGCCCGGCGGTCCCCCAGATCGTCGCCGCGTAGCCGATGATGAGCACCAGCACGCCGGGATCGCCGAGCGTCCGGCCGAGACCCGGCATCGCCCGAACCCGTTCGGTGGGGGTTTCGAGCTTCATGCGCGGGAGCCCGGCCCAGGCCAGCAGCACGCCGATTCCGCCGAGTACACCACCCACCAGGAACGCAATACGCCAGCCCCACGCCAAGCCCGCCTGGCCGAGCAGGAAGGACAACGACGAGCCGAGGGTGAACGAACTGGTGTACCAGGCGGCGGCGCGGGCGCGTCTTGCCCCTGCCATTCCGTCGGTCAAGGCACGCAGGCCCGGCATGTACATGCCGGCGAGTGCGACGCCGCCTACCGCGCGCCAGATCAACGCTGCCGGCAGTCCATCGCTCAGCGCAATGCCGAAGCACGACAGCGCACTGAGCGCACTGCAGGCGAGATAGATGGTGCGCGCCGGCATGCGGTCGGTCAGGGCAACCAGCGGCAGCACGCCCGCCATATAGCCACCGGACATCATGCCGGCGAGCCAGCCGGCCTCGGCGTTGCTCAGCGACCAGGTCGCGATGAACTGCGGCAGCAGAGCGGGGACCAGCGAGAAGCCGGCCAAGCCCAGGATCTCTGCCGCGCAGACGGTCGCGACGGTGCGCGCCTCAGTAGCCATCCGTCGTCCGCGCCGGATAGCGCCGCAGCAACACTGGTATCCCCTTTCCTTCGGTCAGCTTGCCTTGTTCCCGGCTCGTTGCGACCGCCAGGGTAAGCTGGTTCGGAAACAAGTCTCAAATGACCGCCTCGCAGAACGGAAGGTCAGTTTCGGCCACCTGGCGACCATTACGGTCGGTTTTTCGGCAACGTTCAATCGGCCGCGGGCAGTTCGGGCAGACATGTCCGTGCCGCCCCGGCCCCGGAGTAGCGCTTTAGGCCCTGAGTAGGCTTGTCGATCCGGCCGATTGCGGGCCAAATTGCAATCTTCGCGAGCGAGGTTGCGGACACTTGCCCTCAGTCTCGCCTTCAGTCGGTGCCGATGGCCTTCTTCACTCAACAAGCACGAAAGTGAGACCACCATGGCGCATCACCTCGACTCGCCAATCGCCCGGCAGGACATCCGCCTCGACATCACGGACCTCTATGTATTTCGTGGCGAGACAGGCACCGTGTTCGTGATCAACGTCTGCCACTCAATTGCCGGTGCCATTCCTGCGCCCGGCTACCACCCCGAAGGCATGTATGAATTCAAGGTCGACCTTGATGGTGATGCCATCGAAGATATCACCTATCGCATCAATTTCGATGAGCGGGACGAGCACGGAAAGCAGCGCTACGTCATACGGTGTATCCACGGTGCAGCTGCTGTCGATCCAAATGCGGCTGGCACTGTTGTCCTCAATGGAACGACCGGCGAGACGGCGTCCACGGCGGCCGGTCTGCACGCCTGGGCGGGCAAGGCTGGTGATCCATTCTGGATTGAGCCCGATGTGCTGCACGCAGTCGGCCACGCGTTCCAGGACGGAACGGTCATCGACCTGTCCGGGTGGGATCCAGGTCGGGCCAAGAACCTGTTCGCCGGCCACACCGTATATTCCATAGTGCTGGAAGTGCCCGATAGCGATTTGCTCGTCGGCGCAAGTGACAAGCGCCGGATCGGCGTATGGGCCGTGGCGACGCTTGCCACCGACTCCGGGGGTTGGCGTTCGATCAACCGTGTGGGCCTTCCAATGATCCATCCGCTCTTCACCCAGTTCAACGAAGATCTTGGCAACCGACTCAACGCTGGGCGCCCGGCCGACGACCTTCTGACGTATGGAGAGGTCGTCACCAAGGCGATCGCCGGTGTCGTGTCCGCCAGTGGAACCGCGGAAGACCCCCGGGCATATGGGGAGGAGGTTGCGCGCCGGTTCTTCCCCAACATCCTTCCTTACGTGTTCGGTACGCCGGCCGCGTTCGGGTTCGCCGAATGGAACGGGCGTTCCCTGACGGACAACGCCCCGAATGTCATGTTCTCCATAGCGGCGAACGCCCCTGTCAGCCTCGGGATCGGCAAGGACTCAGTCTTGTCGAAGCCATCGACGACCTTTCCGTACGTTCCTGCCTCCGGCTGATGGCTGGCCTTGGTCTGAGTGTTTGAACGGGTTTCGGACATACCGAGGTCGCATCAGCGGTCCATGTCTCCAGGGACGGTGTGGACGACTCCATCATGACCGAGACCCGGAACGCAGAGGACCTGCAGCCGGCGACCAAGCTACGTCACGGCCCCACCAACACCAGCCTCGGATCAACCCAGCGACGGGCGCGAGGACCCGAGCATCGACCAGATCGCGGATAACCTGGCGGCAAGGGCACGGGCTACAGGCGGCGGGTCTGCATTTGCCTTGGCTGCATGACCGCCAGCCGTTGGACCGGCCGTGGCTGCACGCGGCAGCACGGCACGCAGCGCCTGCAATTGGACGACCGTCCCGTCTTTCGAATCGCGTAACGCGTCGTGGGCGGCCTTGATCAGCGAGGGCCACTCATCCAGCGTGAACGACAATCGGGTGATGATCTGCCTGAGCAACGGCTCCTCGGTATTCCATTGCCTGATCGTCGAATTGATATCGAGCACTGAATAGTCGATCATATTGAGGCCGGTGGCCGTGAACTGTGCGGTTCTGGCCGCCGATGTCGCGATGGGCTCCCATGCCGCACTGACGTCCGGCAAATGCGCCCGCTGGCGGATTGCGCAGTCAGGTCCGAGCGCCTCGACCTCGTTATGCAATACGCGCAGCCAACCGGAATGGATCGGTCCTTCCGTGGCAATCAGTCCAACCGGCACCAGCAGCTTCGAGAATTCGCTGACGCGACGATAGATATCCTTCCGCTTGACACCGGTTGCAGCCGCCGCGGCGGCCACGGCGGCCTTCGCACCGGTCACTCCCCGGCGAGACGAGTCCGCGATCAGGGTCGCGGGGTCCGCACCGCAGGAACTCAGCAGATGCAGGATCAGCACAAGCTCGATATCGGCGAGCTGCGTCCTGGCGGTACGTGTACGCTCTGCCTCGCGCGCCTTTGCCTCGCGACCCAGTGCGCCCGATAGTGCCAGCTGGCTGACCACGGCGCGAACCTCCGCCGGCGTCGTTGGCCTGCTTTCAGCTACTCCCGTGTGCAGCGCCTTGTCGTAGTCGGTCATGGGTACAACGAGCGGCAGGCTGCTCCATGGGACGATGTAGGCTGTGCCGTTGTTGGCAAAGTCGCGCAGGATCGCGATCAGCCCGTCGCGCTCATCGTCGCAAACCCGTGCCATGCGCAGCACCGGCGATTCGAACGGCACGACAACGCCACGCGATCGTAGCGCCCCGAGCCAGTTTCGGATGAATCCGCTGCCAAACCCGATGCCCAACATGCCGCCTCGGATCACCATGCCTGGCTTTGGATTTTGGTCCACAATAGTGAACAAGCCTTTGGCATCGCCCTGAACCGGGATCGTCGCCGGACACCCCGGCTTCCCACCGCCGTCGTCAGCGACCATGATGCCGGCAACGGCGAGCAGAAGCGACCAGGGGACCCAGGATGGCTGATGGCAGCATCGATACGCGTACCGCGCATGTTTCGGCCGAAGAGGCGCTGGCGCTGCACGCGTCGGGGCGGCCGGGCAAGCTCGAGACGCGCATCTCCAAGCCGATCACCACCGCACGCGACCTGTCGCTCGCCTATTCGCCTGGCGTGGCGGAACCCTGCCTGCACATCCAGCGCGACGCATCGCTGGCCTACGACTACACCGCGAAGGGAAACATGGTGGCGGTGGTGTCCAACGGTACCGCTGTACTCGGTCTGGGCAATCTCGGGGCGGTGGCGTCGAAGCCGGTGATGGAAGGCAAGATCGCGCTGTTCAAGCGGTTTGCAGACATCGACGGCATCGACCTCGAAATCGACTCGGAGAATGTCGATGACGTGGTGAACTCGGTACGGTTCCTGGCCGGCTTCGGCGGCATCAACCTGGAGGACATCAAGGCCCCGGAATGTTTCGTGATCGAGCAGCGGCTGCGCGAGCTGATGGACATTCCGGTGTTCCATGACGACCAGCATGGCACCGCGATCGTTGCCGCGGCGGGGCTGATCAACGCCTGCCACCTGACTGGCCGTGAACTGCGCGACACCAAACTGGTGGTGAACGGCGCCGGCGCGGCGGGCATCGCCTGTGTCGAGTTGCTGAAGGCGATGGGCATGCGGCCGGAGCACGTCGTGCTGTGCGACACCAAGGGCGTGGTCTATCAGGGCCGCACCGAGGGCATGAACCAGTGGAAGTCCGCGCACGCTGCCGCCACCAGGGCGCGCACGCTGTCCGATGCGCTGGACGGTGCGGATGTGGTCTTCGGACTGTCGGTGAAGGGGGCGGTGACCAAGGAGATGGTCCGCCGCATGGCCGACAAGCCGATCATCTTCGCGATGGCGAACCCGGATCCGGAAATCACGCCGGAAGAGGCTCGCGAGGCCAGCCCGCATGCGATCATCGCCACCGGACGCAGCGATTATCCGAATCAGGTCAACAACGTACTCGGCTTTCCCTATATTTTTCGCGGCGCGCTGGATGTACGTGCCAGCACGATCAACGAGACGATGAAGATCGCTGCGGCCGAGGCGCTGGCCAAGCTGGCGCGCGAGGATGTGCCGGACGAGGTGCATTCCGCATCGACGGGCCGCCGGCTGACCTTCGGGGCCGACTACATCATCCCCAACGCGTTCGATCCGCGGCTGATCTCGTGGATACCGCCGGCGGTGGCGCGCGCGGCGATGGACAGCGGCGTGGCGCGCAAGCCGCTGGTCGATCTGCGCCGCTATGCGCGCGACCTGTCGAGCCGGCTCGATTCCACCGCAGGTGCGCTCGACGCGATCATGGAGAGCGTGCGCTCCAACCCGCGCCGCGTAGTGTTCGCCGAGGGTGAGGAGGAAAAGGTGGTGCGGGCTGCGGTGGCGTATCGCAACGCGGGCTATGGCCGCCCCGTGCTGATCGGCCGCGAGGACCGCGTGAAGGCGACGATGGCGAGCCTCGGTCTTGGCGTGGTGGAAGGCATCGAGATCCACAACGCCCGGCTGTCTGGCGCCAACCGGAAGTACGTGGACTTCCTGTATGGCCGCATGCAGCGCCGCGGTTTTCTGCAACGCGATTGTCAGCGCATGGTCAACCAGGACCGCAACGTGTTTGCCGCCTGCATGGTGGCGACCGGCGACGCCGATGCCATGGTGACCGGGCTGACCCGGTCCGCCGCGGTGTGCCTGGACGACATCAGCCACGCGATCGAGCCGGCCGGTGACGGCATCGCGTTTGGCATCACCTTGGTGCTGGGCATGCGCGGCAAGACGATCTTCATCGCCGATACGTTGATGCATTTCCGTCCGAACGCCGAGCAACTGGCGGAGATCGCGATCGGTGCGGCGCAGGCCGCGCGTCATCTGGGTCACGAGCCGCGGGTGGCGCTGCTGTCGCATGCGACGTTCGGTGACCCGATCCAGCCGGCCAATGCGCCGATGCGCGATGCGGTGGCGATGCTCGACCAGCGCAAGGTGGATTTCGAGTACGACGGCGAGATGAGCCCGGACGTGGCGCTGGAGCCGTCGATCCGCGCGCTGTACCCATTCTGCCGGCTGACCGCTGACGCGAACGTGCTGGTAATGCCGGGGCTGCATTCGGCGCACATCACGTCGAGTTTGGCGCGCAGGCTGGGCGGCGGCAGCACGATCGGTCCGCTGCTGGTGGGGATGGAGCGGCCGGTGCAGATCATGCCGATGGATGCATCGGTCAGCCAGATCGTCGATCTGGCGTGCCTGGCGGCGTATCAGACGGTGGGGCCGGCAAGCGAACGCACTCGCTGAACCTGTTCTGCTGCGTCTGCCCCTTTTTCCTCACCCGGTTGCCGGCGAAGTGCTTCGAGTGGCCTGCTCGCTGGGCGGCCAGGCGGTGGCCGTTCGTTCGCGGGGACGAGCGCCGGGAAGGGCGGATTGACGGCCCACCGCCAGACGCCGAAAAGCCCAGCCATGTCGCAAGTGGCCGAATCCTGCATCCTGTCCGAAAACTTTGCCGGCCTGCGGGCACAAGCCCTCGGCTTGGCCGAGGCTGCCGGGCTACAGCCCGAGCTGCGCGTTCTGGCACCACGCGCGCCATGGAAGTGGCTGACGGCATCGCTCTGGCCGGCGCCGCTTGTCGCGGTCTCCGACGCGGTGCGCGCTCCGCTGCCGGGGCTGGTGATCGGTTGCGGCGGGATGGCGGCCGCGGTCGGCGCCGCGTTGCGCTGCGACGAGCGATCGGTGGTTCAGGTGCAGCATCCGCGCATGGACCCCAGACGGTTCGACCTGATCGTGGTGAACCGGCATGACGAACTGACCGGCCCCAACGTTGTGGTGACGCGGACGGCGCTGCACCGGGTCACATCGGCGCGCCTGGCGCAGGCGGCACAGCAATGGCGCCAACACTTCGAGGACTTGAAGCGGCCGCTGGTTGCGGTGCTGGTGGGCGGCAGCAACGGGCGGTTCCGACTGGACGGGTCGGTTGGCGCCGAGCTTGCCGGCCAGCTTGCCACGATGATGCGCCGCGACGGTGTCGGCGTCGCGGTCACGCCGTCGCGCCGCACCGATCCGGCAGCGATAGGCAAGCTGACGGAAGCGCTGAGACCGCTGGGCGGTTATGTCTGGGACGGCACCGGCGACAATCCATATTTCGGCATGCTTGCCTTGGCCGATGCAATTGTCGTCACTGTGGACAGCGTGTCGATGGTGTCGGAGGCAGTGGCCACCAAAGCACCGGTGATGCTGGCCGCGTTGCCGGGGCGGTCGCGACGCAACAGGCTGTTCACCGATGCCCTGCTGGCGGAGGGCCGGGTGCGTGAATTTGCCGGCCGTTACGAGGTCTGGCCGGTGGCACCGCTTGACGATACACCGGCAGCGGCCGCGGAGATGTGCCGGCGGCTCGGCATCTAGGACAGGCCCATGTTGCACATTCAGACATTCGACAACCGCGTCGGCGGCAATGTGCTGTACAAGGCACTGGCGCATCCGCTGGCGGCCGAGGCGATCGGCAGGTTGTACGCCCGACTTGCGCGGTCGGGTCCGGTGGCGCTGTACGATCCCGACGGCATCGCGGATGCGTTGTTCGCGCTGTATCCGAACGTGCCGCCACTTGTCGGCCTGTATGTGCATGATGTGACCGTGGTGGGCACGCAACGCGCCGGTCTGGTTGCCCGCGCGCTGACCGAACTGCCGTCCAGCGGTGCGCGCATGGTGCTGATCGCGGCATTCGACGCCGCGCGCATCGCTGCGCGCATTTGCGATCTGCTGCCTGCCGGCGCCGATGTTGTTACGCTGGACGAGGTAAAGCTGCCTGCGGAACTGGTGACCAACCGCGCGCGTTATCTCGACAAGCTGAATTTCGCGACGAATTTCGTGTTTTTCCGCGACGCCGACGGGCTGTCCACGCGGCTCGTGTCGGCGAATTACTGGGCCGGATATGGCGGCGGCGCCATCCTGCTGTGGTTGCGACTGTTCGATGCGGCAGGCAATGTATTGGCGACGTGGCAACAGGAGGTTCCTGCCGGGCCCCGCGGTTTTTCCATCGACAGCCGTGTGGTGCGCAAGCGATTTGGTACGTCGGAGTTCACGGGCCAGCTCTTCATCCATGCGATCGGTGCGGCCGGTCACGATGTGGTGAAGTACGCGCTCGATACGTATGGCACCGACGCCGCGTCACCATGGGGTGCGAGCCTGTCCTGTACGCACGATGCAAATGCGTGGCCGTCCGACCGTTATGCCGGATTGCCCGCGCCACGTGACGATGAACGCGTGGTCCTGTGGTTGCAGAACAGCCATGCGGCACCAATTCCTGCCGGTGCGATCGCGCTGGATCGTATGGGAGCGGAACGGCCTGTGGTGCTGACGCAGGAGGTCGGACCTTTCGCCAGCATCGCCGTGGATGTGGCGCATTTGCTGCCTGATTTGCGCTGGCCGGCACAGATCGAACTGCGTGCGGGGCGACACATTGTACGTCCGCGCTATGAGGTGACACGTGGCGATCGCGTCCGCATCGCCCATGTCAATGTCGAACGCGGTGATCTGCGACCCGATCCGGCGATTCCTGGACTGCCGGCGCAATTGGGGCGGGGCTATCTGCTGCCCTTCCCGGTCCTGCCGCGCGATCGGTTCCGCAGCATCGTGCAGCCGACGCCGATGGCGGTGGAGCAGACCACGCTGCCTGTCCGGTTGGACGTGTTCGACGAAGCCGGGCGAAAGCTGGCGCAACGTTTCCTCGGTTGTCTGCGGCGCGACCACGACGTGGCGCTGGATTTCGATGATATTGCCGTGGTCGCGGGACATGCCGAGCTGGTCTACGACTTTCGCGAGGGCGGTGAAGCGGATGGCTGGCTGCACGCGTTGTTCCGTTATGAGGACCGGCAGTCCGGCCATGCAGCGGAGTCCAGCTTCGGCGCGCACGTGTTCAATACGGCGATGACCTACAAGGACGAGCCGCAATCCTATTCAGGGCCTCCGCCGGGTTTGACAACGCGACTGTTCCTGAAGATCGGCGATGCCCGTCGTCGGAGTTTTGCCGTGTTGATCTATCCTGCTTCGGCGCCCTGGCATGCGCGGTCGGCGACGGCACTGCTGCTGCACGACGGCGCAGGTGAAGTGATCGCCGAGCAGCGCGTGGCGATCGCGTGTTCAGGTTCGGCAATGATTTGGCCGCATATCCTGTTCGGCGAGCCGGCACTGCGACAGGCGGGTCCGGAAGGCTATGTGCTGGTGCGCGACACCACCTGCCGGTTGTTCGGCTATCACGGTCTGATGGACGATTCCGGCGGATTTTCGCTGGACCATATGTTCGGGTTCTGAGTTTCGCCACTGGAAGCGATGGGAATCGCTATGACGGGTTTGCCCGACATCTCCGGTCTCGCCGGCATAGCACCGGATGATTGGGTGGCATTGCGTCTACGCCTTGCGGCGATCGGTGTGGACGCCGCGAACGTTGCACCGATACTCGCTTTGTGTGCGCAATTCCCGGAAGACGACAGAGATGCAATCCGCCTCTGGCACCTGCGACAGCGCAACGATGCCGCGGCCTTGGCGATGCGCCTGCTGATGTTCGGCGACAGGGTGACCGAGTCGGAGGCCACCGCGGCACTTACCGAACCACTGCATCGCGTGTTGACAGCTGCTGGCCTGTTGCGGTCGTGTGATGACCAGGTGCGTTGTGAACTGCGCCTCGCCTTGGCCGAGGATCAATACGTATTCGGCGATGATGTCCGATTGGGTGGCGACGTGGTAATGGGGATGCGCGATACCACGGTTCCGCTGTCGCGTGCCGTGACCCCGACCCACGCTGTACAAAATGTGCTTGACCTGGGATGCGGAGCCGGCGCGATTGCGCTGCTGCTGTGTCGTCACGCGACGCATGTGGTTGCGACCGATATCAATCCGCGCGCAGTGGCACTGACGCGGATCAATGTCGGTACTCAACGGGGCGGACAACATCGACGTACGCGAAGGGGATCTGTTCACGCCCGTGGCAGGTGAACTTTTCGACGTCATTGCCGGGCATCCGCCCTATGTCGCGTTGCCAGATGGAATGCCGGCGACCTCACACCTGCATGGCGGGCCACGTGGCGACGAGTTGGCGTGCCGAATGCTGGCCGGGTTGGCGGCGCATCTCGCGCCAGGTGGACTTGCCGTCGTGCAGGCGCACTGGCCGCTGCGTGATGGGGAAGCGCAGGCGGTGCGCATTCGCGAGGCGGCCGGACCGGACCTCGATGTGCTGGTGCTTCGCCTCGGGGCGACGAGTGCGGACGATCTGGCCACGTTCTGGGGTCAGCAACAGCAACGCAGCGCGACGTTGACCATGCGAATTCGTGAGCACTATGCGCAACTCGGCCTGACAGGAACCGAAGCGGGCATCAGCGTACTACGCCGTGGGGCTTTGACGCCGGCATGGACGGCTATGCTTGAGGTTGCTCCGGCGAGCGCCGCGTTCATCACGGCGGAACGGATCGAGCGGCTGTTGCGAAGCTGCGATCTGCTGCACGGTCCGGATGCATCATTGCTGGCGGCGCGACTTCGCTTGCCCGACGGCACTTCGGTGGCGACCGTCCAGGGCGCACCCGGGTCCACAGGCACCAGGAGGATGGCGTTGCTGCCGCCCGGCACTCTGCGCCAGGCGCTGGATGTCTCACCGGAGACGCAACGGGTCATCGCGGCCGTGCAGGGATCGGTGACGGTTGGCGAGTCCGGCCAATCGCTCGCGGCGGTACGCGAGGCTTTGGCGTGTGGGCTGCTGGAGCCGGTCGAGGCTTGAGGTGTGATCGGGGCAGTCCGCGCAATGACAATGCGTCTCGGCGCGGCTATAACGGCGCCCAAGGAGAACCGTCATGCCAACCATCCCTGCCCGCGCCTGGACCCCCGATAGCTGGCGCGATTGCCCGATCCGCCAGGTGCCGGCCTACCCTGACCCGCAAAAACTCGCGGCGATGGAGGCCCGCATTTGCAAATACCCGCCGCTGGTATTTGCCGGCGAGGCGCGGCGCCTGAAGGCGCATCTCGCGCTTGCGGCAGAGGGCAAGGCGTTCGTGCTGCAGGGCGGCGACTGTGCGGAAAGTTTTTCCGACTTTACTGCCAACATCATCCGCGACACGTTCCGCGTGCTGTTGCAGATGGCCGTGGTGCTGACCTTCGGCGCTTCGCTGCCGGTGGTGAAGATGGGCCGCATGGCGGGTCAGTTCGCCAAGCCGCGTTCGTCGGACAACGAAACGCAGGGCGACGTCACGCTGCCCTCCTATCGCGGCGACATCGTCAATGGGCCGGAGTTCACCGCGGAGGCACGCATCCCCGATCCCGCGCGCATGGAGTTCGGCTACTTCCAGTCGGCCAGCACGCTGAACCTGCTGCGCGCCTTTGCATCCGGTGGTTATGCCGACCTGCATGAGGTGCACCGCTGGAACCTGGATTTCGCCGCGCGGTCGCCACTGGCCGCACGCTACCAGGACCTCGCTCACCGCATCGACGAGACGCTGTCGTTCATGGCGGCATGCGGCATGACCAGCACCACGACGCGCGATATGCGCGAGACAGACTTCTACATAAGCCACGAGGCGCTGCTGCTGCCGTACGAACAGGCACTGACGCGCATCGATTCCACCACCGGCGATTGGTACGGCTGCTCGGCGCATTTTCTGTGGATCGGCGATCGCACGCGCCAGCTTGAAGGCGCGCACGTCGAATTCCTGCGTGGTGTGAAGAATCCGCTTGGCATGAAGATCGGACCGACACAGGAGCCGGACGATCTGCTGCGCATCCTGGAAGTGCTGAACCCGGCAAACGAGCTGGGGCGCATCACGCTGATCAGCCGCATGGGCCATGACAAGGTGAACGCGCGGCTGCCGCCGTTGATCCGCGCAGTGGAGCGCGCCGGAGCCAAGGTCGTGTGGCTGTGCGACCCGATGCATGGCAACACGATTTCCACAGTTGCCAAGCTGAAGACGCGCAACTTCGATTCGATCCTGTCGGAAGTGCGCAACTTCTTCGACATCCACGCCGCCGAGGGCAGTTGGGCCGGCGGTGTGCATGTCGAGATGACGGGGCAGAACGTCACCGAGTGCACTGGCGGCGCACATCGGCTCACCGAAGCGGACCTGACCGAGCGCTACGAAACGTTCTGCGATCCACGGTTGAACGCGGAACAATCGCTGGAGCTCGCGTTCCTGGTGGCCGAGGAACTGAAGCAGCGGCGCGCGCCCGGCGGGCAGATCCAGGTGGCGGCACAGTAGTGCAGCGCGGCGAGTCCGATCTTGCCGCGGATATCGCGGCGCGCACCGACAGTTACTTCAATCGCACACGCCGGATCGTCACGCGGTTCGGCGACAAGCGGGTGACCTATGCGGTGTTCATGCGGCGCCCGGTGATTGCTGCACCGAGACTGATGGTCGAATGGCTGGAGACCGCGGCGGCGGCGCGCGGGACTGAGTTCATAATCGATTTGATGTATCCGGAAGGTGCATGGGTGGGTGCCGGCGAGCCGCTCGCCTACATCACCGGAAGCCTGGTGCAATTGTCCGATCTCGAAACGATCCTGTTGCAGAAGATCGGACCCGCGTCGGTGGCGGCGCTCAACGCCTATCAGATGTGCCTTGCATTGCCGGAGGTGGCGTTTCTGGCAATGGAAGCTCGGCACTGCGCCGGTGCCGAGATGCAGGACATGATGGCTTACGCTGCCTCGGTCGGCAGTAACGCGGCGAAGCGCGAAGGCGCGAAGGGCTTTATGGGCAACGCCAACGATGGCACGGCGCACTGGTTCGGTGCGCCACGCGGTTTCGGCACGATGCCGCATTCGCTGATTGGCTATGCCGGCTCCACATTGCGCGCAGCCGAGATGTTCCACGAGACGTTTCCCGATGAGCCGATGACGGTGCTGGCGGATTATTACGGGCGCGAAGTCAGCGATGCCATGGCGGTGTGCGCGCGGTTTCCGGACCTCGCCGGTTCAGGTCGGCTGTCGTTTCGGTTGGATACGCATGGTGGCCGCTTCATGGAGGGGCTCGACCCGGCGGAGAGCTATGCGGTGCTGGAACGCCACGCACCCGGTGCAATCAGACGCTACCGCAGCGAGACGGAGCTGCGATTCCTGGTGGGCACCGGTGTATCCGCCGCGGCCATCTGGCGTATGCGCGAGGTGCTCGATGCGGCGGGGTCAGCGCGTGTGCGGATCGTTGCCTCTTCCGGCTTCGGCGTCGACAAATGCCGCGTGATGGCGGATGCCAAGGCGCCGATCGACATGGTCGGTACTGGCAGCTTCATCCCTGATGCATGGCACGAGACCTATGCGACGGCGGACATCGTCGAATACGACGGGGTGCCGATGGTGAAGGTGGGCCGCGAGTTTCTGCTGCGGAAAAACGGCATCCGCAAGAAATCCGGTTGAACGCGCGTGCGACGTTGACTTTGCCGGTTGCCAGCCAATAAGGTTTCGTACACGGTATGCTATAACGGCGCCGCACGAGCGCTAAAACCTCGATACGGTTCTGGGAGACAACAAGAGATGCCAAATCTCATCCGGCCGGCGTCACGCCGTGACGTCCTGAAGATCACGGCGCTTGCCGGCGCCGGCGCAATGTTCACTGCGGCACCGGGACGGGCGGCGCCGAAGAGCATGACCCTGATGCACGAGAACTCGTTCATCCCGGCCTATGACGCGTATTTCAAGAACACTCTCGCGCCTGCCTACGAGAAAGCAACCGGCATCAAGGTCAACTACGAACTGATCAGCGTCGGCTCGCTGCAAACGCGTGTCACGACCGCCGCCGAGACCGGCGCCGGCCCGGATCTCACGCTCATCGAGTTCAACTGGCCCTATCTGTTCGATGAGAAGCTAGTGGACGTCAGCGACATCGCCGATGAGATCGGCAAGCAATCCGGCGGTTGGCATGACGCGATCAAGGAGGCTGTCATCGTCAACGGGAAATGGAAGGCGATCCCGTTCGGCAACATTGGCCAGCTGATGAACTGGCGCACCGACTGGTTCGCGGAAGTCGGCGTCAAGGAATTTCCCGATACCTGGGACGCCTTGCTCGAGGCGGGCACCAAACTGAAGAAGGCCGGACATCCCTTCGGCTTCGAATTGGGTCACGGCTTCGGCGACAACCATGGCTGGCTGTATCCCCTGCTGTGGTCGTACGGCGCCCGCGAGGTCGAACCCGACGGCAAGACCATCGCCATCGATTCAGACGAGACTGCGCGGGCGGTGGATTTCTGCCGCAGGTTCTTCCAGGACACGATGTTCGAGGATGTACTGGGCTGGACCGATCCGTCGAACAACAAGGCGTTCCTGGCGGAGCAGATCTCCTGCACCAACAATGCCGAGAGCATACTCTACGTCGCGATGCGGGACTTCCCGGACATCGGCAAGGTGATGGGCCAGTCGCTGAATCCGCAGGGGCCCAAGGGACGCTTCCACATCCTCAATCCCTGGAGCCATTCGATTTTCACCAGCGCACCGGACCCGCAGGCCGCCAAGGACTTCCTGCGCTGGCTGATGGATCCGAAGCAGGCCGGCGGTTGGTACAGCGTGGCGGTGAGCTATTACGCGCCCTACCTGCATGCCTACGACGACGCGCCGTTCTGGCATGTCGAACCACGCAATCTGCCCTATCGCGATTCGCTTGAGACCTCGCATCTGCCTGGCTGGCCAGCGCCGATCAGCCGGCAGCAGTCGGAAAGCGTGGCAAAATATGTCGTCGTCGACATGTTCGCCAAGGCATGCACCGGCAAGTCGACCAAGGAGGTGATCGCGCAGGCCAACGCGCAGCTCAAGCAGATCTACCAGCCAGCCTGAAGTGTCTGCACACAGCCAATCGATTCCCGTCCCGGCAATCCGGGTCCGTCCGAGGCGGAACCTTCGGCGCTGGACCGAGCGCGAGGCGGTGTTCAGTTGGCTGATGGTGACGCCGCCGATCCTGTTCCTGCTGGCCCTGGTCGGCTACCCGTTCGTCTATGGCATCCTGTTGTCGCTGCAGGATCGCCCGGTCGCGCGCGTCGGCCACTTCGTCGGCCTGGCCAATTTCATCGCCGATTGGCACGATCCGGTGTTCTGGCAGGTGGCACAGAACACCTTCGTCTATACAATCTCCGCGACGATCCTGAAGATGGTTGGCGGCCTTGCTCTCGCGCTGGTGATGAACCAGGACTTCAGGTTCAAGAACCTGATGCGCGCGCTGATGCTGCTGCCGTTCATCGTGCCGACGGTGCTCAGTACGATCTCCTGGATGTGGATCCTCGATCCGGCATTCAGCGTGATCAACTGGTTTCTCATACATCTGAACATAGCCAATCCGGGGCCTTCGTGGCTGGGTAACCCGTCGCTCGCCATGGGCTCGCTGATCGTGGTGAACACCTGGCGCGGCCTGCCCTTCTATGCCATCACCTTGCTGGCCGGACTGCAGACCATTTCACCGGAACTGTATGAGGCGGCGACGATCGACGGCGCCAGTGCTCTGGCGCGCTTCCGTTACGTCACACTGCCCTTGCTGAAGCCGGTGATCTTCATCGTCACAATGTTCTCGGTGATCTTCACCTTCGCCGATTTCCAGCTGGTCTATGTGCTGACCCGCGGCGGGCCGGCGAACGCCACGCATCTGTTCGCCACCTACGCCTTCGACGTGGCAATGAGCGCAGGACAGCTCGGCCTTGGCGCTTCCATCGCGCTCGCCATGCTGCCGCCGCTGGCACTGATCATCATCGCCATGGCGATCTACATGCGGCCGGAAAAGTCATGATGCGCGAAGGCGGACCAGCATGATGGTCGAACGCCGCGGCTGGACGATGCGAGCACTCAAGCTGTGGCTGCCGCTTGGCTTTTTCATGATCTTCACGCTGTTCCCGTTCTACTGGATGGCGGTCACCTCGCTGAAGCCGAATCAGGAGCTTTACAATCGCAAGATCATGCCGCTGATCGTCTATCATCCCACGCTGAAGCATTATGTCGATCTGCTGACGCAGACCAACTTCCTGACCTGGACCTACAACACGATGCTGGTCGCGGTGGTCTCCACCACGATCTCGCTGGTGTTCGGCGTGATGCTGGCCTATCCGCTGGCGCGCATGCGATTCGCCGGCGCCGCGCTGGTGTCGTTCGCAGTGGCAGCGACCTACCTCGTGCCGCAACCGCTGCTGTTCATCCCACTGGCAGACATCATAAACCGCCTGCATCTTGGAGACACGCTGACGTCTGTCATCCTGACCTATCCGACGCTGCTCATCCCATTCTGCGCCTGGCTGCTGATGGGCTATTTCCGCACCGTGCCGCGCGAGTTGGAAGACGCCGCGCGAATCGATGGCGCGACGCGGCTGCAGACCATGTTCCGCATCTTTTTGCCGCTGTGCATACCCGGCTTCATTTCGGCTGGCATCTTCGCCTTCACACTGGCGCAGAACGAATTCCTCTACGCGCTGATCTTTCTCACCGAAACCGACGTGCGCACGGTGCCGGTTGGTGCGATCGCCGAACTGGTGAAGGGCGATGTGTTCTACTGGGGTCAGCTTATGGCGGCTGCCCTCCTGGGATCGGTCCCAGTTGCCATTATATACTCCTTCTTCGTGGAGCATTATGTAGCAGGACTCACGTCGGGTTCGGTGAAGGCCTAGATGAGCGATCTGTTTGCGCCGGAGGGCGGGTGGCGTGTTCGTATCCTCGATCTTTCGGGCGGTGCGCAGGACAATATTGTCGAGGAGATCGGCGGTTTCGAGACCCTGATGCAGGCCAACGCCTTCGCGCGCCGCTATGTGCGTGATTCTGTGGAGCGGTGTCGGGTGCCGGGGACGACCACAAAGCAGGTGCTGGAATCGTGGTTTGCGTTTGGCGAAGATGCCGAGGTGGTCGATGCCGCCGAGTCTGGCTGGCGCAGCGCCACCGAGCTTGGCGATTTCGTCGATAATCCGGCGGGATCGGAGGAGCGTGATTGGCGCGCGCTGGATCCACGGCGCATCGATGAGGACGATGAGGACGAGTGACGCCTGTCGCAGTGTGTCACTGCGTGGTGGCCGCCACCTGCTCATAGAATGTTTCCATCGCCCGACACAGCCGCGCCGTATCGCACGCCGCGGAACTGCGTAACCGGTCGCGCATCTCAGTGCGCAAGGTGGCGAGCATCAACGGCGTAACCGGATCGTTGGCGAGACCCACTGCACGTTGCACATACTCCGCAACATCGTGCTTGACCCAGTCGGCCAGATCGGCTGCGAGGAGTATCGAGCGACTGGTCCGCGATGCCCACCGGTCGCCGTCGAAGGTCAGCACCGGCACGCCCTGCCACAGCGCCTCGGTTGTCGTCGTGCCGCCGTTGTAGGGAAACGTGTCGAGCGCGATGTCGATGCGATCGTAGCTACGCACGAATTCCAGGTGCTCGGCGCGCCCGGCCAGTGTGACGCGTGCCGCATCGATGCCTTCGCCGGCCAGGCGCGCCAAAAGGTCAGCGCGGCTCGATGCATCCTCCAGCGTGGCATTCCTGATGAACAGCCGTGCGGTCGGAGCCGCACGCAGGATGCGACCCCAGGCCATCAGCACCGGATCGGTCAGCTTGTGCTGCGACCCGAGGCAGCCAAATGTGATGTAGCCGACGTCGACCGAGGGAGGCGGGGCGACAGGTGGCACGGGGTACAGCACCTCGAACGCCAGGTAGCTGCCGGACAGGCGGTGTATGCGCTCGACGTAATGCGCCTTTTCATCGGGCCGGATCACGCTGGCGTCGCCTACCAGCCAGTCGAACGCGGTCATCCCGGTCGTCGCGAACATGTTGAACCAGCCGATGATGACGGGGGCGGGCCGAAGTGCGTAGAGGCCAAGCCGATCGGCGAAGCTGTAGCCGTTGAGGTCCACCAGAATATCGATCCCGGTGGATCTGATGATTTCGGCAAGCCGCGCATTGTCGATGCCGTGCACCGGGTGAATGAAGTCAGTGTCGGCATCGCGGTAGCCGCTGTCGGCGGTTGGGTTGCTCCGATCCGAGAACATGTGCACCTCGAATCGCGTGCGGTCGTGGTGGTTGATGAGGCCCCAGACCGGCTTCATCCAGTTGCGCAACCCGAAGAATGCCGACACATAGCCAATGCGCAGTTTCGCTCCATGTTGAGCTGTGGGGCTGCGCGGGGGAGCCGATTGCGGGGCCCAGTCACGGCGCGCACCGAGCACCGCTTGATGATCGGCCTGCGGCGCCCCTGGGATAATAATGGCGATGCTGCGCAACGCGCCTCCGCGCACTGAGGCATCGCCGGCACAGGCGGCACGGCGGAACGCAGCGATGGCTGCATCGACATGACCGAGCTCGAACAGTGCCTGGCCCAGGTCGTGGTCCAGTGCGCCGGGACGTGCGCCAAGTGCCGCCGCATGTTGCAAGGCCGTGATCGCTGCGCCGTATTCCCAGCGATCCAGGTGGCGACGACCGAGGTCATGCCACGCCTTGGCCGCATGCGCCACGAGGGACTGCGACACGGCATGCTCCATTGCAAGGTCGCCAGCATACCACGTGATCCCGAACGCGTATTGCGCTAGGGAAGGGGGACGTCACGGGACGGAGGTCGCCATGCCTGCCTATGAATTTGTCACGGTCGATGTGTTCACCGAACGCCGCTTCGGCGGCAATCCACTCGCGGTATTCCCCGACGCGCGCGGGTTGACGGACCAGCAGATGCAGGCGCTGGCGGCGGAGTTCAACCTGTCGGAGACGACCTTCGTTCTGCCACCCGACAATCCACAGAACCACGCGAAGGTGCGCATCTTCACCACGCGCTCCGAGTTGCCGTTCGCGGGCCATCCGAACGTCGGCACCGGCTATGTGCTGGCGCGGCGGATGAACAATCCGCCGGAGCATCTGGTATTCGAGGAGCTTGCCGGACTGGTGCGCGTTCATGTGCTGCGCGATGCGGACGCCGGGATATCGGGGGCGCGCATCTCCGCGCCGCGTGCGCTGTCGATCGATATCGCCATTCCAGAGGAGGTTGTGGCTGCGTGTGCGGGACTGGAACGCGACGATCTCGCGACCAACGCGCATACGCCACTGGTGGCTTCGGTCGGCATGCCGTTCGTCATCGCCGAGGTTGCGAGCGTCGAAGTATTGTCGCGTGCCAGCCCGGACCTTGCCGCATTCCGCTCGGCGGCGGCGCAATTTCCTGACCTGGCTGGGCACTTCTCACTGCATCTCTATGCCTGGCGAGAGGGTGGTGGACCACGACTTCGCGCCCGCATGTTCGCCCCACTTGGCGGTATGCTGGAGGATCCGGCAACCGGCAGCGCCAACGCGGCGCTCGCCGCGCTGTTGACGTCGCTGGCGCCGGGCGAAAATGCAGACCTGACCTACGAAATCGAGCAGGGAATCGAGATGGGCCGGCCCAGTCAGGTCATCGCTGGGGCACGCAAGACTGCCGAAGGGCCGGTGCTGGCGACGGTGGCGGGAAGCTGCGTTCCGGTGATGCGGGGAAGTGTGGAGCTGTGAGGCAACGTACCGATGGACATCGATGAAGACAAGATCGACCAGGCTGTTCTGGCGCTGTTCGCGGAGATGTTTCGCGAGCGGTAGCTGTCATTGCGAGGAGCGTAGCGACGCGGCAATCTCGTGCGTGCGCAACAGGCGCGAGATTGCCGCGTCGCTGCGCTCCTAACAAGAAAGAGTTGCGACCGCCAGGACCGGAAAACGGCGGAAATCCTGGCTCTTTCATCCAGGGCCGGTCGGCCAGCGGCCGGTATGGAACTCGCAATGACAACGCAGGCAGCCCACTACTCCACCGTCACTGACTTCGCCAGATTGCGCGGCTGATCGACATCGGTGCCCTTCAGCACAGCCACGTGATACGCCAGCAACTGCACCGGAATCGCATAGAGTATCGGCGCCACAAACGGATCAACCGCAGGCAGCACGACCGTCTCGGCTGCGATGCCCCGCAGCTTCGCAGCACCCGCCGCATCGCTGAACACGATCACCTGGCCGCCGCGAGCCGCTGCTTCCTGCAAATTGGATGCGGTCTTCTCGAACAACGGTCCGGACGGAGCGATGGCGATCACCGGCACCGTCGGATCGATCAGCGCGATCGGTCCGTGCTTCATCTCGCCGGCGGCGTAGCCTTCGGCGTGGATGTAGCTGATCTCCTTCAGCTTCAGTGCGCCTTCCATTGCTATCGGGAAGCAATTCCCCCGGCCGAGATACAGCACGTCACGCGCCTGCGCGATGCGTATCGCCAGCGACTGGATCTCGTCGTGTCGATCCAATACCTCGGCAGCGCGACTGGGAACTTCCAGCAATGCGTCGGTCATCGCTGCTTCCTGCGCCGCACCGATGGAACCGCGTGCGCGCGCGGCGCCCAACGCCAGACATGCCAGTGCCGCCAACTGCGCAGTGAACGCCTTGGTGCTGGCGACACCGATCTCCGGTCCCGCCACCGTCTCCAGCACTGCATCGCTCTCGCGCGCCATGCTGCTCTCCGGCACGTTCAGCACCGACAGCACGTGCTGATGCTGCTCGTGCATGTAGCGCAGCGCCGCCAGCGTGTCCGCCGTTTCGCCTGACTGCGACACCAGCAACCCAAGGCCACCTTCCGACATGGGCGGCGCGCGATAGCGGAACTCGCTGGCCACATCGATATCGGTGGGAATGCGTGCGAGCGATTCGAACCACCAGCGCGCCACCAGTCCCGCATAATACGCACTGCCGCAGGCGCTGATGGTGATGCGTGGCAGGGTGGCGAAATCGAATGGCAGCGCCGGCAACGCCACGGCACGGGTCGCCGGATTCACCATCCGGTGCAGCGTATCGCCGATCACCGCCGGATGCTCGTGCAGTTCTTTTTCCATGAAATGGCGGAAGTTGCCCTTACCGATCGCCGCGCCGGTCAGTCGGGTCAGCTTCACCTCGCGCTGCACTTCCGCGCCATCGACGCCGTAAAATTTTGCGCCGTGCCGATCAACCACTGTCCAGTCGCCGTCACGCAGGTACGCAATGCGCTGTGTCAGCGGCGCCAGTGCCAGGCCGTCGGAACCGACGAACATCTCGTCATCGCCGAAGCCCACCGCCAAAGGCGCACCGTGCTGGGCGCCGACGATCAGTTCGGGGTGGCCGGAGAAGATCATTGCCAGCGCATAGGCGCCTTCCAGCCGGCGGAATGCGGCACCCGCCGCCGCAATCGGGTCCATGCCGCGCTGCAGGTTCAGATCGACCAGTTGCGCGACCGTTTCGGTATCCGTTTCGGTAGTGAATTCCTGTCCCTCGGCTTCCAATTCGGCTCGCAGTTCGGCATGATTCTCGATGATGCCGTTGTGCACGACGGAGACGCGCGACGTGCCGTGCGGATGTGCATTGCTTTCGGTCGGTGCGCCATGTGTCGCCCAGCGGGTGTGACCGATGCCGGTCGTGCCCGCCAGCGGCGTGCGATCCAGCGCGGCAGCGAGATTGCCCAGCTTGCCCTCGGCGCGGCGGCGATCGATGTGGCCGTTCACCAGCGTGGCAATACCGGCGCTATCATAGCCACGATATTCCAGCCGCCGCAGCGAATCCAGGATCAGCGCGGCCGCCGGTCGCGTGCCGATGACGCCAACGATGCCGCACATCAGTTCTTGCCCTTTCCTGCTGCCCGCATCGCAGCCGCACGCCCCGGCTTCATTGCCTGCCGGCCACGCGCGATGGCCAGCGCATCCGCCGGCACGTCCTCGGTGATCACGCTGCCCGCCGCGACAATGGCGCCGTCGCCGACCGACACCGGCGCCACCAGCGCAGTATCGGAGCCGATGAAGACGCGCGCGCCGATCGTCGTGCGATGCTTGGCATGGCCGTCGTAGTTGCACGTGATGGTACCGGCGCCGATGTTCGTTTCGGCACCGATGGCCGCATCGCCGAGGTAGCTGAGATGGTTCGCCTTCACGCCATTGCCGAGATACGCCGCTTTCACTTCGACAAAGTTACCGACGTGCACGTTCTCGCCGAGCTCGGTGCCGGGGCGCAGCCTGGCATGCGGCCCGATGATGCAGCCCGGTCCGATGGTGCAGCCTTCGAGGTGACTGAAGGCGCGGATCTGTGCACCCGACGCAACCTTGACGCCCGGGCCGAACATAACGTTCGGCTCGATCGTCACGTCGGGCGAAAACTCGGTATCGGCGCACAGGAACACCGAAGCCGGGTCAGTCATCGTCACGCCGGCGTCCATCGCGGCGGCGCGCAGCCGGGACTGCACCACCATCTCGGCTGCCGCGAGTTCGGCACGCGAGTTGATCCCCGCCAGTTCTTCGGCCGGCGCCTCCACGGCGACGACATGGGAGCCGTCGGCGCGCGCCAGCCCGACCACATCGGTGAGGTAGTACTCGCCCTTGGCGTTGTCGGCGCGCACCGCGTCCAGCCATCGTGCCATGTCGGCGGAAGACGCGCACAACACGCCGGCATTGCACAGCGTCTCGGCGCGATCCTTCTCCCCCGCATCGATCCATTCAACGATGCGCTCGACATAGCCGTCGCGCGTGATCACCCGGCCGTAGCGAGCCGGATCGTCAGGGCGGAAGGCCAGCAGCGCCAGGCCGGCATCTCCGGCTGCTCGGCGCTCGAGCAGGCGGAGCAACGTTTCAGGCCTGATCAGCGGGTTGTCGGCATACAGCACGGCCACCTCGCCGTCGCCGAACAACGGCGCGGCGACCAGCGCGGCATGCGCGGTGCCGCGGCGCTCATGCTGCACCACCGAGGCATGCGGTTCGGCCTCCCGCCGCACCGCGTCCATCTCCGGGCCGACCACGACGACGATGCGGTCGAATACCTGCTCGCAGCTTGCCAGCAGATGGCGCAGCATGGGACGGCCGGCGATCCGGTGCAGGGTCTTGGGCAGCGCGGACTTCATGCGCGTACCGAGGCCGGCGGCCAGGATTATGGCGGTGCGTTGCATCACTGTCTCTTGTTTCTCTGCCGTTCTTGTGGCGGCGCAGGCTACGCCGTGTCAAAGCCTGCCGCTATTGTGCTGCTTCAATTCGCGTTTCGGAGTGCAACATCGTGGCCCGCACCCTGCTGCTCGACCTTGACGGCACACTGGTGCATTCAGTGCCGGACCTTTCCGCCGCGCTGAACCGCCTGCTGGGCGCGCGCGGTCTTGCACCGCTGTCATTGGCTGAGACCGCCGCGATGGTCGGGGACGGGGTGGCCAAGCTGGTCGAGCGCGCCTTTGCCGCGCGCGGTCGCCTGCCGGACGCGGGCGCGGTGGCGGAGTATGCCGCCGATTACGCCGCACATTCCGCGGTGGAGACGAGGCCGTATCCCGGCGTCGCCGAGGGCATGCGGACCTTGTCCGGGGAGGGCTGGCGGCTGGCGGTATGCACCAACAAACCGGAGTTGGCCGCGCGGTCGGTGCTGAGGGCGATGGGGCTGGCACAATATGTTGCCGCGATCGGCGGAGGCGACAGTTTTCCGGTGCGCAAGCCCGACCCGGCGCATCTGTTGGCAACGCTGAAGGCTGCCGGCGGAGATCAGGTACGCGCGGTGATGGCGGGCGACCATGCGAATGACGTCGCCGCGGCGCGCGGCGCGGGCGTGCCGTGCATCTTTGCCGCCTGGGGCTATGGATCGATCGCAATGGCGGAGGGCGCTGTTGCGGTGGCGGCGGACTTTCCGGAACTGGTGACCATCGCGCGGCGGCTGCTGGACGGTGCACCGGCGTCGGAATGAAAATGATTGGCGGGGTGAGTTGACGGCATCGCCGGCCGGCTCCGCCTCGGTATCGCGGTGCTCGCCATTCTGCGGTAAGACGCAGGCATGCAACAATCAACCTGGCAGGCGCAGGTCTACGCCGCACTGAAAGGCGCGCGAGTCTCCGTACTCGGGTATGTCCCCGACGCGGGCCACGCGCATCTGATCAAAGCGGCGCACGCGGACCCCGACATGCGCGCGGTTGTGCTTACCACCGAGGAGGAAGGCATCGCGCTCGCCGTCGGCGCCGGGCTTGGCGGAGAGCGCGCCGTGCTGCCTATGCAGTCCTCCGGCGTAGGCAACTGCATCAATATGCTGTCGCTGCCGGTGAACTGCCGTATGCCGTTCCTCGCCCTGGTGACGATGCGGGGCGAGTGGGCCGAATTCAATCCGTGGCAGGTGCCGATGGGCGCCGCGACGCCAGCGGTGCTCAGCGCGGCCGGCGTGCATGTCCGTCGTGCCGACCGTCCGGACGACGTGGCGGAGATCGTCGCCGCCTCGGCAGCACTCGCCTTCGACAGCGCCGTTCCGGTCGCGGTGTTACTGTCCCAGCGACTGATCGGCGCCAAGGCATTCGTGAAATGAGAAACGACGGAACCCTGCAACGGCGGGTCGTCGCGGCGACGTTATTGCGTGACCCAGGCGATCTGCTGGTCGTGACCGGCCTGGGTGCACCGAGCTACGATGCCGCCGCTGCCGGTGACCGGCCGCTGAACTTCTATCTTTGGGGCGCCATGGGCGGGGCGGCGATGGTCGGCCTAGGGCTTGCGCTCGCCCAGCCCTCCCGACGCGTGCTGGTGCTGACCGGCGACGGCGAGATGCTGATGGGCATGGGATCACTCGCCACCATTGCCGCGGCCGGCGCCAGCAACCTCGCCATCGCGGTGCTGGACAACGCGCGCTTCGGCGAAACCGGGTCCCAGCGCAGTCACACCGGACTGACCACCGATCTCGCGGCGGTGGCGGCGGCCTGCGGCTGGCAGGCCACCGCCACCGCGCGCGACATGGTCGAGGTGGAGACGCTCGCTGTGCGACTGCGACGCGAGGCGCTGTTTGCCGTGATACGCATTGCGGCCGATGAAGAGCCGCGTCACCTGCCGCCGCGCGACGGCGCCTATCTCGCCGATCGGTTCCAGCGTGCACTTGGCGTTGCCCGCAACTGAATTCGGCAATTTTTATCAACTTGTATCGTCGGCTTTCTCAAATGTCCGAATCCCTATTTTGACGCTGGCGGATGTCCGCCGTTTCGCCGACAATGCGACGCAGAACGAGATGACATGGCAACTTGTTCATGTCACAGACAGGATGCGGGCAAGGCTCGCGGGAAGATTGTGCAGTGCAGCGCAGTTGGGGCAATGGGTTGCGGATGACGACGCATGTCTGACGAGGCGAAGCGGAGCCGGCGCAAAGGCCGAGCGTTGGTGCTTTCGCTTGTACCGATCATGGCCGTTTGTGCTGTCCTGGCGATCGGCAGACACGCCATCGCGCAGCAGGTGCGGCCGCAGAATAACTTGCCGGCGATTCCCGTGTCGGTTGCACGGGCGACCAGGCAGGACGTGCCGATCTATCTCCACGGCCTCGGTACCGTGCAGGCACTCAACACGGTGACCGTGCGCGCCAGGGTCGATGGCACGCTCATGCAGGTGCCGGTCGCCGAGGGACAGATCGTCAAGCAAGGCACGCTGCTCGCGGTGATCGATCCCCGCCCGTATCAGGCTACCCTGGATCAGGCGGTTGCCAAGAAGGCGCAGGATGAGGCGCAACTTGCCAATGCAAAGTTGGACCTCCAGCGTTATGCGATGCTGGCGCGGCAGGATTTCGCCTCACACCAGCAGGTCGACACGCAGCAAGCGCAGGTCAGTCAGTTCACCGCGGCACTGAAAGGCGATGATGCGACGATCGAGGCGGCTCAGCTCAACCTCAGCTATTGTTATATTACCGCTCCGTTCGACGGACGACTCGGCCTACGCCAGGTCGATGCCGGTAACCTGGTGCATGCCACTGACGTCGGCGGCATCATGACGATAACCCAGGTGCAGCCGATCGGCGTGGTGTTCACGCTGCCGCAGCGCGAATTGCCAGCGGTCGTCGAGCAGATGGCGAAGGGGCCGGTGCAGGTCACGGCATGGTCGAGCGAGAATAATCGAGACCTGGCGGATGGTACGCTGCTGACGCCGGACAACGCCATCGACACCACGACCGGCACGATTCGCCTGAAGGCGACGTTCGCGAACGACAAGAACCTGCTGTGGCCCGGCCAGTTCGTCGATGCGCGGATGCTGCTGCGGACCGAGCAACAGGTGGTGACCGTGCCGACGCGCGCGGTACAGCATGGGCAGGACAGCCTTTACGTCTATATCGTCAAGCCTGATTCGACAGTGCAACGACAGCTTATCGTGGCAGAGGATCGCGGCCCGGTCATGGTCATCACCAAGGGCCTGGATGTCGGCCAGGAGATCGTGCTGGACGGGCAGTCTCGTCTGCAGGACGGGATGCTGGTTGCCACGACCGCGGCGCCACCCACGCAGGCAGGAGGTTGAGCCTAAAGTGGAGACCGTGAGCGGCGCATGAGCATTTCCACCCCGTTCATCAAACGCCCCATTGCGACATCGCTGTTGATGGCGGCGCTGGTGCTGGTCGGCGTCGCGGCCTATCCGCTGCTGCCAGTCGCGCCGCTGCCGCGCGTCGACTTCCCCACCATCGTGGTGACCGGCCAGCTTCCCGGCGCGAGTCCCGCAACCATGGCGGCGACGGTGGCACAGCCGCTGGAGACCCAGATCGCGCAGATTCCGGGTGTCTCGCAGCTCACCTCGGTGAGCGTGCTGGGCGTCACCAATGTGACAGTGCAGTTCGACCTCGACCGCAGCATCGACGGCGCGGCCGGCGACATCCAGGCGGCGATCCAGGCTGCCAGCGCCCAGTTGCCGAAGATCATGCCCGGGCCGCCGACCTATCGGAAGGTTAATCCGTCCGACGCGCCGATCATGATCCTGGCGGCGCAGTCGGATGCACTGCCGCTGATCGAGACGGACGACTATTCCGAAAACGTGCTGTCACAGCAGATCTCGCAGATCGCCGGCGTGGCGCAGGTGCTGATCGGCGGCCAGCAGAAGCGCGCCGTACGAGTACAGGTCGATCCCAAGAAGCTCGCGAATATGGGCATGACCATCGAGGACGTGCGCAACCTACTGGTGAACGCCACAGTGAATGGCCCCAAAGGCAGCATCGATGGCGAGCACCAAGCCTATACCATATACGACAACGACCAGCTCACCCGCGGGGACGAATTCAACAATGTCGTGCTGGCCTATCGCAATGGTGCCGCTGTCCGCGTGCGCGATATCGGCCGCGCCATCGATGGTCCGGAAAATCGCCTGCTGGCCGGCTGGCAGAACGGCAAGCGTGGCATTCTGCTGATCATATTCAAGCAGCCGGGCGCCAATGTCATCGATACGGTGGAGCGCATCAAGGCGGCGTTGCCGCGGCTCGAGGCATCGATCCCGCCGTCCATCCACGTCACCACCATCATGGACCGCACGCTGACCATCCGCGCATCCGTGGCCGATGTGGAATTCACCCTTTTGCTCGCCGTCTGCCTCGTGGTGATGGTGATCTTCATATTCCTGCGCAACGTCTGGGCTACCATCATCCCGAGTGCCACCGTCCCGGTGGCGCTGATCTGTACCTTCGGCGTGATGTATCTGCTGGACTACAGCCTGGACAACCTGTCGCTGATGGCGCTGACGCTGGCGGTCGGCTTCGTGATCGACGATGCGATCGTGATGCTGGAGAACATCTTCCGCCACGTGGAAGAGGGCATGAAGCCGATGGAGGCGGCCATCAAGGGCGCCGGCGAGATCGGCTTCACCATCGTCTCGATCAGCTTCTCGCTGGTGGCGGTGTTCATCCCGCTGCTGTTCATGGGCGGCATCGTCGGGCGGCTGTTTCGCGAGTTCGCCGTGACCGTCACCGCCGCTGTGCTGGTCTCGGCCTTTGTCTGCCTGACGTTGACGCCGATGATGTGCTCGCGGTTCCTGCGGCACGACACCAGGCGGCACGGCTGGCTTTATTGGGCGATCGAGGCGATGTTCGTCGGGCTGATCGGCGGCTACCGGCGGACGCTCGACATCGCCCTGCGGCACCATTTCGTTACGCTGCTGGTGTTCCTGGCGACTGCCAGCCTCAGCGTCTATCTCTACATCATCGTCCCCAAGGGATTCTTCCCGCCGCAGGACAATGGCGTCGTACTCGGCATCACCGAGGCCGCACAGGATATCTCCTTCAAGGAGATGATGAATGTGCAGCAGAGCCTGGCCGACATCGTGGCGAAGGATCCCGACACGGGAGCCTACGTGTCCTCGATGGGCGGCGGCTTTGGCGGGCAGACGAACAACGTGGGACGGCTGTTCATCGCCCTCAAGCCGATCGATCAGCGGGTTGGCGGGTCGTTGCAGGATTATATCAATCGGCTGCGGCCGAAGATTGCCAAGGTGCAGGGCGGCAAGCTGTTCCTCCAGCCGATCCCGGACGTCCGCGTGGGCGCGCGGCTGGCCAAGACCGAGTTCCAGTACACGCTGCAGGACGCCAACCTGGACGAGCTTTACCAGTGGGGGCCGAAAATTCTCGGCAAGTTGCAGTCGCTGCCAGTGCTGCGTGACGTCACGAGTGATCAGCAGGAGGGCGGCACGACCGCTACACTGGTGATTGACCGCGACGCCGCTGCGCGATTCGGCGTTCAGCCGCAGGTGATCGACGACACGCTGTACGATGCGTTCGGCCAGCGGCAGATCGCGCAGTATTTTTCCCAGGTGAACTCGTATCATTTGATCCTTGAAGTGCCGCCGGATATGGCGGGCAATCCGACGACACTGGACGACCTTTACGTGAAGTCCTCGACCGGTCAGGCGGTGCCGATGTCCAGCTTCGTGCATTGGAGCACGATGCCGGTGCAGCCGCTGTCAATCAGTCACCAGAGCCAGTTCCCGGCAGTGACCATCTCGTTCAACCTCGCGCCCGGCGCTGCGCTTGGCGACGCGGTGGATGCGGTGCAGGCCGCTGTGCGAGAGATGGGCGTGCCGATCACCGTGACCGGATCGTTCCAGGGGACGGCGCAGGCATTCCAGTCCTCGCTGGCGAGCCAGCCCTATCTGATCGCCGCCGCGCTGATCAGCGTCTACATCATTCTCGGCATCCTGTACGAAAGCTACATCCTGCCGCTGACCATCCTGTCCACGCTGCCGTCGGCCGGCGTCGGCGCGCTGCTGACATTGCTGCTGGTTCACACCGATCTGTCGGTGATCGCGCTGATCGGCGTGATTTTGCTGATCGGCATCGTCAAGAAGAACGGCATCATGATGGTGGACTTCGCGATCACCGCCGAACGCCGCGACGGCGAGACGCCGCTGAACGCGATCCGCCAGGCGTGCCTCTTGCGGTTTCGCCCGATCCTGATGACGACGATGGCGGCGATGCTGACCGGCCTGCCGCTGATGCTCGGTCATGGTGCTGGCTCCGAACTGCGCCGGCCGTTGGGCTACGCGATGGTGGGTGGCCTGGCACTGAGCCAGTTGCTGACGCTCTACACTACACCGGTGATTTATCTGTACCTCGATCGCCTGCAACATCGGCTATCACCCAGGCGGCATCGCATTCCGGTGCTGGCGGAGAAGATGGGGTCAGCGGCGGCGGACTGAGGGCAAGCACTCTTGTCCGTTGGCACCGGTGTTTGATCGGGCACCAGCCAAAAGGATCGAAAGTTTTTTGGTTCTTTTTTTCAAAAAAGAACATGCTCCCGGTCAGTTTCCTTCCCTTCGGCTCTGGCGCTAGAGTTACGTCTGAACACCTCGAAGGGGAGTAAACGATGGAAGTCCGTCTCGACGGCCGCAGCGCCATAATCACTGGCGCCAGCATGGGGCTTGGTCTGGCCATGGCGAAAGAGTTCGCCGCATCCGGCGCCGATGTCGCCATCCTGGCGCGGCGGCCGGAGGTGCTGGAGCAGGCGAAACAGACCGTCAGCGCCACCGCACAGGGCGGCCGTGTTGCCACCTTCGTCTGCGACGTGGCCAAGGCCGATGACATCAAGCGCACCTATGACGGCGTGATCAAGGCATTCGGCAAGGTCGACATCCTGATCAACAACGCCGGCCAGTCGATGGCGATGCCGGCGGAACAGATCACCGACGAGATCTGGCGCGACGACCTGGAACTGAAATTGTTCGCTGCCATCCGGTTGGCGCGGCTGGTCTGGCCCGGGATGAAGCAGCGCAAATGGGGCCGCATCATCAACGTGCTCAACACCGGCGCGAAGGCACCGCGTGCCAACGGTGCTCCTACCGCGGTGTCGCGCGCCGCCGGCATGGCGTTCATGAAGGTGCTTGCCGGCGAGGGCGCGCCGCACGGCATCCTGGTGAACGGCATGCTGGTGGGACAGATCGTCTCCGACCAGGTGGCGCGGCGTCACGCGCGCGAGGGCACCAACGTGCCGTTCGAAGAATACGTCGCCGGCGTTGGCAAGGGCATCCCGGTAGGCCGGATGGGCAAGGCGGAGGAGTTCGCTGCGATGGCGTGTTTCCTATGCTCCGATCACGCAGGCTTCACCACCGGCACCGCGATCAACATGGACGGCGGCGCCAGTCCTGTGGTGTGAGGACACGATCAGTCGTCGCGAGGAGCAAAGCGAGGAAGCGATCTGGGACAGCAGGGACGGACAGTGACCTGCCATGCGGGCAGGGGATTGTCTTAGTCTGCGCCCAGGCGCGACCCAGTGGCCGATGCGTTCCTAACAAGAAAGCGACGCACATTTTGTCGTCATGGCCGGGCTTGTCCCGGCCATGACGCCTGGGAAGCGGGCATCACGGTTTCATCCTGGGCCGATTGGCCAGCGGCCGGTACGGAACTCTTAGTGACAGACCATCCAGCGAAGGTAGCAGCCATGGCGAAGATCATCCCCGTCGCGACCTTCGATTGCGTGGTATTCGGCGCCACCGGCGACCTGACGCTGCGAAAGTTGTTGCCGGCACTGTACTACCGGTTTCGCGACGGCCAGATGCCAGCGGAATCGCACGTCATCGCTGCGGCGCGGTCCGACCTGACCGACGAGGTTTATCGCCAGCGTGCCACCAAGGCGCTGCAGGAGCATGTCGCACGCGAGGATCTGGATCCAACCGTAGCCAATCGCTTCTGCGCCCAACTCTGCTACGCGCGGCTGGACGCCACCAAGCCGGATGACAGCGGCTGGGCAGTGTTGCAACGTCTGCTCGATCCGAAGCGGGTGCGCGTGTTCTATCTCGCCACGTCACCCGAACTGTATGGACCGATCTGCCACAACATCGGCGCGCATGATCTGGTGACCGAACAGTCGCGTGTCGTGCTGGAGAAACCGATCGGCCACGACCTGGCCTCGGCCCGCGCGATCAACGACAAGGTCGGCGAGGTATTCACCGAGCCGCAGATCTTCCGCATCGACCACTATCTCGGCAAGGAGACGGTGCAGAACCTGCTGGCGTTGCGCTTTGCCAACACGATCTTCGAGCGGCTGTGGAATGCCGACGTGATCGACCACGTGCAGATCACGGTGGCCGAGACGGTGGGGGTGGAGCAGCGCGGCGGCTACTACGACGGCACGGGTGCGCTGCGCGACATGGTGCAGAACCACATCCTGCAACTGCTGTGCCTGATCGCGATGGAACCGCCGGTGTCGCTGGACGCCGATCGGGTGCGCGACGAGAAGCTGAAGGTGCTGCGTGCGCTGCGACCCATCGAACCGCACGAGGTCGCGACATTGACAGTGCGCGGCCAGTACTCGTCAGGCGCCATCGATGGCCAGCCGGTGCCGACCTACATCGCCGATCTGACCGGGCCGGAGACCAGTGCCACGGAAACCTTCGTCGCGCTGAAGGCGGACGTGCGGACGTGGCGCTGGGCGAACGTGCCGTTCTACCTGCGCACGGGGAAGCGCATGCCGACGAAGGTGTCCGAGATCGTCATCCAATACCGCGCACCGCCGTTCTCGATTTTTCCGCCCGACGCCGCTGACTGGTCGCCCAACAAGCTGATCATACGCTTGCAGCCGGAGGAGGGCATGAAGCTGCAGATGATGACCAAGGATCCTGGGCCGGGCGGATTGCGGCTCAGCATGACCGCGCTGGATATTCGTTTTGAGAAGACCTTCGGCATGCGCTTCCCGGACGCGTACGAGCGGCTGGTGATGGACGTGGTGCGTGGCAACGCGACGCTGTTCATGCGGCGCGACGAGGTGGAGGCGGCATGGGCGTGGGTGGAACCGATCCTGGAGGCGTGGGCCAGCCGGCCGGATCATCCACGTCCCTATCCTGCCGGAAGCTGGGGGCCGACGGCCGCCATCGCGCTGATCGAACGTGACGGGCGTACGTGGCACGAAGATGTCGGTTGAAGCAGGGCCGTGCCGCAGCATGGCGCGTGTTGCTGCTGCCCAGTTGGAGTTTTGCCTGCGTCGCGCTCGCCATCCACCTCTATGCCAGCGGCGGTTACGGATATTTTCGTGACGAGCTGTATTTCATCGTTTGCGGCGAGCACCTCGACTGGGGCTATGTCGATCAGCCACCGCTGATCCCGCTGATCGCGTGGCTGATGCACTCGCTGTTTCCCGGCTCATTGGTGATGCTGCGCCTAGTGCCAGCGCTTGCGCATGCCGGAACGATCGCACTGACAGCGGAGACAGCACGTCTGCTGGGCGGCGGCCGCTGGGCCCAGGCGCTGGCTGGACTCTCGGTTCTGGTGGGTGGTGTCTACCTGGCGGGAGGCACGCTGCTCTCGACCGATGCGTTCCAGCCACTGGCATGGCTGTTCATTGACTACGCGCTGATTCGGCTGATTCGTGAACACAACGAACGCTGGTGGTACGCCATTGGCGTCGTCACCGGTCTGGCGCTGCTGTCGAAATACATGCTCGTATTCTGGCTGCTGGCACTCGGCTTGGGACTGCTCGCCACATCGTCGCGGCGCCTGTTCACCCACCGGACGCTGTACATCGGCGTTGCCATTGCGGCGCTGATGGTGCTCCCCAATGTGCTGTGGCAGGCCACGCATGACTGGCCGTTCCTGGAGATCGGTCGCATCGCCGCCACGGGCAAGAACGTCGCGCTGTCGCCACTTGCTTTCATGCGCGCCGAAATCGACAACCTGAACGTCGCGACGGCCCCGGTCTGGCTGGCCGGACTGGCGGCCTTTGCGTTCTGGCGCCGGTTTGCCGATCTACGCTGCTTCGCCGTTGGCTTCGTCGTGCTGATCGCCGCGATGATCGCCATGCACGCCAAGCCATACTATCCAGCAGGAGCCTATCCACTGCTGTTCGCCGGCGGAGCGGTGGCACTCGAGGCGCGGATTACATGGCATGCCGCGCGAGCAGCGTTGACAGCGGCGGTTGTGTTGATGGGTGTGGTCGCGGCGCCGTTCGCGCTGCCGATCCTGCCGGTGGAACGCTTTGTCGCGTACCAAAACTTTCTCGATCACCCGCCCCGGTCGCAGGACAATTCACCGATCGGCCGCCTGCCACAACTGTTCGCGGACATGTTCGGCTGGCCTGAGCTCGCGGCGCTGATAGGTCGCGTCTACCAGTCGCTGCCACCAGACGATCGATCGAAGGCAGTGTTCTTCGCGAACAACTATGGTGAGGCGGCGGCAATCGATGTGTTCGGCGCGCCATGGCATCTGCCGCCCGCGATCAGCAACCACAACAACTATTTCCTGTGGGGACCGCGCGGGCACGACGGCAGTGTGGTGATCCGCCTTGGCGGCACACGGGAAAGTCTGTTGAAGACCTACACTGCGGTCGAAGCGGCCGGTGTGTTCGATAACCCATGGGCAATGCCGTACGAAACAGGGCGCACCGTCTGGATCTGTCGCGGCCGCAGGGTCCCGCTGGAGAAAGCCTGGCCGAACCTGCGCAACTATGGCTGATGAGGAAGAGGCTGGCACCGTTATGCCAATTCAACCGACCGGCAGTTCTCCGGCACCGCCGCGCTCGCCGCGGCCCAGGAGCATGATCCGGAAAGCTGGCTGAAGAACATCGTTGTGCTGGGCCAATGACGGGGCCGAGCCGCAATCTATGCACCATCCAATTTGCAGGACTTGGCGCACACAACTCAAAAAAACGGCCCGGCCGCCGAAGCGACCGGGCCGCAAGGAAGGTCCGGGTTGACCTGGGCCAATGGCCCAGTCGACTGGCGCGGGTGTTGGGGCAGCGCCAGGCGACGGCAGAACGAATCGCACACCAAACGGCCCAAAGCTGTGAAGCAGATCACAGATTGCGACGATTTCAGCGCCGGTGGCGGGCTGCCGGGTGGCTTCCTGGCAGGCGCGCGTGCTCCGGACCGAACAGCTTCTGGCGCAGTGTTCCGGGAGAGTAGCCCCGCTTGATCACGCCACGGGTTTGCAATTCCGGCACCACCAACGCCACGAAGTCCTCGACGCACTCCGGCACCACTGTGCGGGACAGGTTGAAGCCGTCGACATCGGCTTCGTCCACCCACGCCTGGAGTTCGTCAGCGACCCTGCCCGGCGAACCGACGATGGGTGCCTGGCGGCTGCCCAGCACCATCATCTCCAGGAGTTTCCGGGGCGTCCATTCAGTGTCGCGGCTACGGATGGTGATCGCTTCCAGATTGGAGCGCAGTGCATTGGTCTGGACGAAGCGGATCGGTTCGTCCGGGCCGTACTTGGAAAAATCCACCCCGACCGACGCCGAGTAATGCGCGAGCGCTCCCTCCGAACTGGCATATTTGCGGTATTCCGCCAGCTTGTCCTGCGCTTCGGCCTCGCTGGGTGCCACCACGACGGTGGCGCCGACAAACACCTTGATATCGTACGGGTCACGGCCGAACGCCTTCGCGCGCGTCCGGATGTCGGCGACGATCTCGCGCACATTGTGGCGGAACTGGCCGTTGACGAAAACACACTCGGCGTGGGCGGCGGCAAATTCGCGACCACGCGCCGAGGCACCTGCCTGATAGAGCACCGGCGTGCGCTGAGGCGACGGTTCGGACAGATGGATCGCATCGACCTGGTAATGCCGGCCGGCATGCTTCACCGGATGGACGCGTGCCGGATCGGCGTACACGCGGCCGTCGCGATCACGCAACACGGCGCCGTCTTCCCAGCTGCCTTCCCAAAGCTGGTAGACCACCTGCAGGTATTCCTCGGCCACGTCGTAACGGCTGTCGTGCTCCGGCTGCTGCGTCAGTCCCATGCCGCGCGCGGCGCTGTCCAGATAGCCGGTGACCACGTTCCAGCCGATGCGCCCCTTGGTCAGGTGGTCGAGCGTCGACATGCGGCGGGCGAAGGTATAGGGCGGCTCGTAGGTCAGATTGCAGGTGACGCCAAAGCCGAGATTTTGCGTGGCATAGGCCATCGCCGGGATCAGCAGCAACGGATCGTTCACCGGTATCTGCACGGCGTTGCGGATCGAGGCATCAGGCGAGCCGCGGAACACGTCGTAGACGCCCAGGATGTCAGCCAGGAACAGGCCATCGAACAGCCCGCGTTCCAGGGTGCGCGCCAGTTCGACCCAATGGTCGAGGTCGGTGTACTGCATCGAGAGGTCGCGCGGATGTGCCCACAGTCCGTGCTGGATGTGGCCAACGCAGTTCATGTCGAATGCGTTGAGACGGATTTCGCGTGGCATGGCGTTATGCCGTCATGGCGGGGATGCGATGACGAAGCACTGCCGATGCAATTGTGCGTGTATGACTGGAGGAGATCGCTTCGTCGCTGCGCTCCTAACAAGAAAGCGACGCACATTTTTCGTCATGGCCGGGCTCGTCCCTGCCATCCGTCGTGACACTGTGCCGCTACTGATGGCCGGGACAAGCCCGGCCATGACGGTTTCATCCAGGGCCGGTCGGCCGACGGCCGGTATGGAACTCGCAATGACAATGAGAATCATGGGAACAGGCCACGCGTGGCCTTTGCGTTGCGCACCTTCTCCACACCGATCGCCATTGCCGCCGTGCGGTGCGAGACCCGTCCTGCTCCACCCGCTTCATCACCTGGACGAACGCGCGGTCCAGCACGTGGTAGAGCTTGGTCATCACTTCCGCCTCGTCCCAGAAGAACTGCTGCAGATCCTGCACCCATTCGAAGTAGCTGACCACCACGCCGCCGGCATTGCACAGGATGTCCGGGATGACGAAGATCTCGCCGCGGCGCTGCTCCAGCACTTCGTCGGCATCCGGCGTGGTCGGACCGTTGGCAGCCTCCGCCAGCACGCGGCATTGCAGCCGGCTGGCGATGGATGGCGTCGATCACCCGTTCCACCGCGGCGGGCACCAGCACGTCGCATTTCTGCACCAGCAGTTCGCGCGGATCGAATGACAACTGATTGGAGAAGCCGGCCAGCACGCCATGCTGCTGCTGCGTGCTTGCAGCAGCGCCGCTGAACATCCAGACCTGCGCGATCGAAATAGCACGCGGTATGGTCGGACACGCCGATCAGCTTCAGGCCGCGCTGGTCGAGCGTTTCCGCGGCGTAGCTGCCGACATTGCCGAAGCCCTGCACGATGGCGGTGGCGCCCGCCGACGGCCGGCCGATGCGCTCCAGTGCGCGCGCCACCAGATAGGCCACGCCGCGGCCGGTCGCCTCGCGCCGGCCCTCGGTGCCGCCGGACGCGACCGGCTTGCCGGTGACGATCTCGGTGACGGTGCGGCCCTGGTACATGGAATACGTGTCCATGAACCAGGCCATGATCTGCTCGTTGGTCCCCATGTCGGGCGCCATCACGTCGGTATGCGGGCCGACGAACGGGATCATCTCCTGCATGTAGCGGCGCGACAGGTTCTCCAGTTCGTGACGCGACAGCGCGCGCGGATCGACTGTGACGCCGCCCTTGGCGCCGCCGTACGGCAGTCCGGCCAGCGCGCATTTCCAGCTCATCCAGATTGCCAGCGCCGCCACCTCGCCGATATCGACGCTGAGAGCGAAGCGGGTGCCGCCCTTGGTGGGGCCGAGCGTGAGATGGTGCTGCACGCGATAGCCCTGAAACACCGCGAGGCTGCCGTCATCGCGGTGGATCGGGCAGGACACCGCGATCGCACGTTTCGGATACAGCAGCCGCTCGCGCTCGTCGAGCGGGATCTCCAGGTGATCGGCGATCACGTGGAACTGCTGGCGGGCCATGTCGAACACCGGCCCGGTATAGATGGTCATCAACTGCCTCCTGGTTGGACGTCGCCTGCGCCGGGTTGCGTGATCCGGATGGCTCGGGAATGATCAACCACTCCCTCTCGGCTTTTTCCCTAATTGGAGAACGATGTGTCATCCGCAAGCACCCTCGCCGGTCCGGCGACCGATCCGCACGCACTTCTGAGCCAGCGCAACCGTGACGGTGCGCTGTCAGCGCCGGCCGCCTGGAACGAGGTCTTGGCAACCATCCTGAATCACCGCTCGGTGCGTGGCTTCCTGCCGCGCGCATTGCCCGAAGGGACGCTGGAAACGCTGATCGCCGCGGCGCAATCGGCTTCCACCTCATCCAATCTGCAGTTCTGGAGCGTGGTCGCGGTGCAGGAGAGGCAGCGCAAGTCACGGCTGGCGGAGCTGGCCGGCCAGCAGCAATTCATCCGCGATTCGCCGCTGTTGCTGGTGTGGCTTGCCGATCTGTCGCGGCTGGATCGCATCGCGGCCGAGCGGCAGGCGCAGGTGGATGGCACGCACTACCTGGAGGAGTTCATCGTCGGTGTGGTGGATGCTGCACTTGCGGCGCAGAGCGCGCTGATCGCGGCGGAGTTGCTCGGGCTAGGCACCGTGTATATCGGCGCGATGCGCAACTTGCCGGAGCAGATCGCTGCGGAACTTTGTCTGCCGCCGCATGTGTTCGCGGTGTTCGGCATGTCCGTCGGTTACCCGGATCCGGCGCGGCCGACCGACGTCAAGCCGCGCCTGCCGCAATCGCTGGTGCTGCACAGGGAGACCTATTCAGCGGCGGCGCGCAGCGATGCGATCGATGGCTACAATGCGACGATGCGCGAATTCCAGCGCGAGCAGGGCATGAAGGCGATCGACTGGACGCAGCAATGCTTCAACCGCGTGAGGGACGCCGAAGCGTTGCGCGGTCGCGATCGGATGCGGGAAGCGCTGCGGAACCTGGGCTTCGAGCTGCGATAGGTAGTATTGTCATTGCGAGGGGCGCAGCGACGCGGCAATCTCCTGCCAGTATCGCTCTGGCCAAGGGGCAGGCTGCGCCTCTTGCGATGAAACTCTATTCCTTCACGCCGCCCGCCATCAGCCCGCGCACCAGATAGGACGCGCACGAGGAATGTGAACACCAGCACCGGCAGCATGACCAGCGTGCCGGCGGCGGCGATCTTGCCCCATTCCCAGCCGGCGTACTGCATGAAGTTGACGATGGCGACCGGCGCGGTCATGGCCCGGGTGCGCGTCAGGATCAGCGCGAAGAAAAAATCGTTCCACGACAGGATGAAACACAGGATGCCGGTCGCCGCGAGCCCGGGCGCCGCGAGCGGCAGCGCGATGCGCAGGAAGCCGCTCCATATCCCGCAGCCATCGATCCAGGCCGCCTCCTCCAGCGATCGCGGCACCGCGGCGAAGAAGCTGCGCATGGTCCAGACGACCAGCGCCAGGTTGAAGGTCATGTAGATGATCGCCAGTCCCAGGACGGTGTCCAACAGACGCAGACCAGGTGAAGGCGAGAAAGAACGGAATGGTGAAGGCGATCGGCGGCGCCATGCGGGTCACCAGGATCCACAGCGCGATCTGCCGTTCGCCGCGGAACCGCCAGCGCGCGAGCGCATAGGCGGCCGGCACGCCGAGCAGCAGCGAAGCGACCGTGGAGATGCCGCTGGCCAGCAGGCTGTTGACGAACGAGGCGGGGAACTGCCCGGTCCACAGCGCGGTGTAGTTCTCCAATGTCGGCGCGAAGCGCAGGCTGGTGGCCATGATGTCGGCGTTGTGCCGGAACGACATCTGCAGCAGCCACAGTGCCGGCGACAGCACCACGATCAGCAGCAGCACGGCGACAATTTCCGTGCCGATGCAGCCGTCTATTCATCCATCGTCTCGCCGCCCATGCGGTTGACCGCCAGGCTCAGCAGGAACACGCCTGCCACGATCAGGACGGCAATCGCACTGCCATAGCCCCAGTAGGAAAAATTGAACGTCTGCACGAAGGCATAGTAGTTCGTGACCTCGGTTGCGCCGCCCGGGCCGCCGTCGGTCAGCACATAGATCAGCGGAAACGCCTTGATGCTGTCGATCAGACGGAACAATGCCGCGACCATCAGTGTCGAGCGGATGTAGGGCAATCGCACATGCCAGAACAACTGCGCGGCGCTTGGCGCCGTCGATGCGCGCCGCCTCCTGCGGTTCCTTCGGCACCATCTGCAAAGCCGCCAGCACCATCAGCATGGTGAAGGGAAACCACTCCCAGGTATCCGCGGCCGCGATCGCCCAGATCGCCGTGTTCGCATTGGTGATCAGCGAATGGATCGGCAGGCCGAACCATGCCAGCAGATGATGCAGCGGGCTGATGTCGGGCGTGTAGATGACCTTCCAGATGATCGCGACGACGATCGGCGGCAGCACCATGGGCACCAGGAAGCCGGTCCGCACGGCCTCCAGCAGACGCGACGGACGATCGAGCAGCAGTGCCACGCCGAGGCCGGCACCGAGCTGCGTCAGCACCGTGACGACCGACAGCTCCACCTGCACCCAGACCGAGTGCACGAACTCATCGGTGGTCAGCGCGCTGGTGTAGTTCTGCAGCGGCGTCGGAAAAGTCGAAGGCGGTGGCGGGATTGACCGGCGTCAGCGGCGTCAGGCTGGTGACGATCAGGTAGAGCGCCGGCCCCAGCGTCACCACGGCCAGTACCAGCAGCGCGGGCAGCCAGGCCGCAGACGAAACGCTCGGCGTTGTTCGACCGACCAGCCGTGCGCCGCCATGCGCCAATGCCTATAGCTTCACGCCGGCGCGCTTCAACTGCGTCAGGGCATTCTGCTGCGCCTGCGCCATCGCCTCCTTCGCGGTCTTCTGTTTGGAGATGATGCTCTGGATCGCGATGTCGATCTCGCGATCGACCGGCGGATAGGGCGGCACGGTGCGATACACCGTGTAGCCCTTGGCTCCCAGGTTCAGCGTGTCGAGATAGAGCTGCGCCACATCGCAGCCGTTGATCATCAGCCGCTGCTTGAATTCCGGCATATCGATCACCGAACGGCGTGTGACCGAACTGAAGCCGTGGTCGCGGAACATGCGCAGCGTGAGTTCCTTCGACATCGCCCAGGTGATGAACTGCCCACGCCGCATCCTTGTTGCGCGAGCCGACCGGAATGCCCCAGCCGTGCGCCGCCACATTCGGGAAAGCGCCCCTTGGGGCCGGCAGGCATCAGCGACAAGGCGCAGGTCTTCGCCGACCTTGCTGTCGGGCTGGCCCATCTGCACCAGGAAGGTCTCGTTGTTGGTGGAGTAGTTGGCGCGGCCCTGCTTCAATGTCTCGACCACCTGGTCATAGGTGTAGGACAGCACGCCGTCCGGTCCGTAGTCGCGCAGCATGTTGCAGAAGAAGTCCGCCGCTGCCACGGCTTCCGGCGTGTCGAGCACCGGCGTCAGATCACTCGGCGCATTGCGGAACACGTTGCCGCCAAAGCCTTGGAGATAGGGGATGAAGGTCCAGCCGTAGTGGTTCTCGACCAGGAACGCGGGGACGTCGTCCTGCCTGTTCACCGCCTTGAGCATCGTCGCCATCTGGTCGAACGTATCCGGCAGTTTCATGCCGGCCTTCTCGATCAGATCGTAGCGCGAGGCGCCCGCCATCTGGACATCGGCGATCCATGGAATGGCGCAGAGCCTGCCCTGAGCAGTCCTTGAAAGCCGCGGTCGCACCTGGCAGGAAATCGTCGCCGCCCCAGTCGGCGGGCGTTTGTTTCGGGTCGCTGAGGAAGTCGGTCAGCGGCGTGACCCAGCCGGCACCGATCCATCGGCCGGAATAGATGAATGTGACGTTGATCACGTCGTGCGCATCGCTTTTGGTGGACAGCTCGATGTCCATGCGCTGGTTGTAGATCGGGAACGATGGCGTCTCGTAGTTGACCTTGGCGCCGGTCGCCTGTTCGAATTCCGGGATGTATGTCGGCGAGGTATTTCGGGTAGGGCGCGCTCCAGCACGTGACGTTCAGCGTGACGCCGGCGAGCTTTTTCGCCCCGCCTTGGGCCGGCGCCTTGCCAGGCAGCATCAGCAGCCCCGCTCCACCGGCGGCGGTCGTGAGAATCTGGCGTCGGCGGATGGTGCGCGCGGACACGGCCATGCAGTCCTCCCAGGTGCGTTTGCGTCGAGACTGAGCGACGCGATAACACTTGGCAAGCGAACCGCAGCGACGGGAGGCATCGCCATGACATTGCGGACGGAGATCATCGCCCGCCTGCAGGATGAGCTCGGCGATGCCGCGACCGCGCAGGCGCTGGCGGAGATCGTCGAATCCGAAACGCTGACCTGGCGCGCGCCGACTATCCCCGTCGAGCAGGTCGCCTCGATCATCGCCTTCACCTTCGGCAACCGCATGCTGCCGAACGGCAACCGCGAGCCAGGTCCGGTCAATCTGGCGCTCGCGGATATTGTCGCCGGCCTGCACTTACGCACCGGCGCGCGTGTCTTCGCGCAATGGGAGGTGGCGGACGCGTTGCAGGGGCGCGTTCCTGATGCGCTGGTGACTGCCATCAATCCCGGCCGCGACGCGCGCGGCGAACCGGTGTATCTCAGCACCACCGGCGTGATCGAGGAAATCGCCCGACAGGCAGGCGATGTCGCGTCACTGGGTCGCGTCGGCGTCGTCGCATTCGCCGATCACCTGTACCGCTGCGTGGCGACATGCCGCCGCCTGGGCTTCGACGCCTATGCGCCATCCGGCGTTGCAATGCCCGCGGACTACGATCCTGAGTCGGGACAGGCCTGGTGCCGCAGCCGGATCGCGTATCTGCTGCACGACATCATGATCCGCATCACCGAGCGGCGCGCGGCAGTGGTCGGCGCACGCTGGCAGTAGGGTTCAGCGCCGCAACTGAAACGCGCACAACGCCACCAGCATCAGTGCGCCACCTGCCGCCTGGACCGGCTGCAACACCTCGCCCAGCAGCGCGACGCTGGCCAGCGTGGACACCAGCGGTTCCAAATTCATGATCAATGCCGTGCGAAATGCACCGATCCGGGTGATCGAGATGAAGATCGTCAGCACGGAGACCGTGCTGGCCACGCTCATGCCAACGAACGCCCCCCAGCCGTACATGCTTTGCGGTGGATTCCAGGTGTGGATCGCCAACGAGAACACGACAAAGACCGCGGCTGACGGCACCAGGGAATACCAGGTGTTCAGCCGCGAATCGGTGCCGTGCGAGGCTCGAACGGGTAATCAGCAATGACACGACGCGCACCACCGCCGCACCCAGCGCGCTGACGACGCCAAGCAGCGGGACGTTACCGAGTTGCGCATCCAGCATCATGCCGAGGCCGGCGAATGCGGCAAGTGCAGCGATGCAGCCTCGCCATCCCATACGGTCGATGCCGGTCACCGCGCCAGCCAGGCCGGTGAGCAACGGATAGATGAAGTAGGTCAGGATTGCGATCGACAGCGGCAGCAACTCGATTGCCAGCAACAGGCCGAAGATGTTGGCGGCGAACATGACGCCTACGCCGATCGAGATCAGCCGTTCGCGCTTGGTGTGTCGCCGCGCCGGCGGCGAAACACGCAACCACAGGCCGAAGACGATCACCGTCAGCACGCCGCGCGTGGTGACGAACGACAGGACGTCCATGCCGTCGTTGAACACGACCTTGCCCAGTACGTCGGCCGCGCTGAACGACAAGGCCGCGGTGATGCCGGGCGACAGCGCGGCGAACCGGTTCTCGACGACCGCGATGGAGGTTGTGCCGCTCATGGTCCGGGCAGAATCCGCAGACGCGGTGGGTCGGATTCGGGATCGAGTTCGATCAACGCGCCGTCCGGCACGGCGGCGGTGATGTCGACATCGAAGCCGGACATCATGGTGAAATCAGCGAGCGCGGCGCCCTGGACCATGATCGGATTGACCGAGTTGAGCACCAGCGCGGCCGGCATTACGCCGCGCGCTGCCATCTCGTGCAGCATCCAGGCCGTGGCCACGCCGCCCTTTGCCGCATCCAGCACGAGGATCCGGCCAACATAGGATTGCCCGGCCAGCTTGTGTTCCGGACGCGAAAACACGCCATTGATACGATCCAGATCGTAGCGCGCGGAAAATCCATCCTTCGCGACCAGTGCTCGGCCACGCACACGCCTGCCCATCGCCGCGGCGGCACGAAATTCGGTCATGCTGCGATCCTGCCCGTGCACGCCGCATCGACGCAGGCCTGCATGGAGAGCAGTACCGGCCGATAACCGTAGCCGCCGAGGATGTTGACCAGCTTCGCCGAATTGGTCGCGAGCGACTGCCAGCCATTGGCCTCGCGCATTTCGCGAGCGTAACTCTGGTAGAAACACATGCCGGACAGCACCAGCCCGCCGGCCGCCTCGATGCGCGCGGTAATACCCCAGACGATCGGCATCCGGCTTCACCTGTGGGCTGGTCACCACGAGCAGCGGTACCGTTGTGCGCCTGCCGTCCAGCATGCCGACGACATCGCGCATCTCCAGCAGGCTGAGCTGCGGCGTGGAGAACACCACCACATCGATCGTAGCGACACGGCGGCGGTACGCATCCTGGAAAGTGCGCAGATCGGCTTCGGTGATTGTCGCGGTTGGCGCCAGCGATGGATCGGCGACGTCTGCGAGCCGTTGTGCCTCGGGCGTGATGCCGACCATATGGAACAGCGCGACCGATCCGTAGCTCGCCAGTGCCGCACCGAAATGCTTCATTTCATCGGAGGTGGGGACGCGATCGATGCCGAGCAGCGCCGGCACCTGCCAGTAATCGCCGGCATAACGCCCGACGATGCCACCCAGCGCGCCCCAATCGTGCAATTCGCGCGGTGTGTAGCCGATGCGCAGCAGCAGTGTTGCGCGCCGCTTCTCCGGCAGATGATAGCCATAGCGCGGTGTGCGCCCGGTCAGCCCGGCAGCCAGCGCGGATGGGCCGCCTTCAAAATTCGAGCGCGCCCCAGTACGCTGTTGGAATAGATCACCACGCCGGTGTCGCCATATGCCATGTGCTCGCCGCGCACCGCTGGCATGATCGTCTGGTAGTTGATGCAGGTATCGGTCATCAGCACGCCGAGCGATTCAAATGCGGCGATCGCGCGACGTTCCAGTGCCAGCATCCAGTCCTGTTGCTTCAATCGCGCGGCGGCGGCGAAGTCGGTGCCACGCGGGTCGGTGATGGTGGGGATGCGCACGCGGCGTGCGTCGTCCGGCAAGGCTGCCAGGCGTTCCAGCCATTCGACGCCGGCAACGCCAAGTGATTCCGTGTCGGCCATGATGTGCGCCTGCGACACCGGCACGAAGTCGGCGGCGCCGAGATAGCGGCCGACGCGCATCTGATGCTCGATCGCCCATTGGCGTGCAGGGCCGGCATTGCCTGCCAGCATCGCCTGCTCTTCGGAGGTCAGACGCATCAGGTATAGACCGGAGCGGTCCCGGGGACCGGTGAATGTGCGAAACTGCCGCGTCGCAGGATGGCTTCGCGTCCACCAAACGCAGCGATGCGTGCTGCCTGATCGCTGCGGGCCAGGCGATCCGCTGCCTCGGGATCAACGACGCGTCGCAACTGCGCCTCGCAATCCGCGAGCAGGCCACGATAGCCTGGTTCCGAGGCGAGATCGCGGGTTTCCTGCGGGTCGGCGTCGAGATCGAAAAGCTGCGGCGGCATGCCGACATAGTGCACGTATTTGAACGGCCCCTTGCGGATGAGGAATGCCCCGGTTGCGGCACCCGCGGCATGGTATTCGCTGAGCATCGTCCGCCGCGGCGTCGTGCCGCGCGCGATGTCGAACAGCGAGTGCCCCGGCAGATCGGCGTCGTCAGGATGTGGTGCGACACCGACGCAATCGAGGATGGTGGGAAACCCGTCCACCAGCGACACGGGCTCGTGGCAGACGAACCCCTCTGGCACCTCGGGCCCGGCCATGATCAGCGGCACACCCGCCGATTCTTCGTACATCGTCGATTTGCCCCATAACCCGCGAGTGCCGAGGTTGTCGCCGTGGTCCGATGTGTAGACAACACGCGTTGTGGCAGCCAGGCCGGTCTGCTCGAGTGCGGCCAGCATGCGACCGATGTTGTGATCGACGAACGTCACCATGCCGAAATACGCCGCGATGGCACGCCGCACTCGGGCCGGATCGAACGCCTTGTCGTACACCATGCATTCGCGGATCGCCGCGACATACGGATGATCCGGCCGTTCATGCCGGGCATAGAGTGCCGGCCACGGCACGCGATCTTCCGGATAGAGGTTATAGTATTCCGGTCGCGAAATCAGTGGAAAATGCGGACACACCAGTGACACGAACAAGACCCACGGCTTGTCGTCGGGGTGCGCCGCCTGCTGACGTAGCCAGTTCTCCGCCGCGTCGGTGATTCTTTCGTCGTAGTCCTGGTAATCGGAATCGCCGGGTCCCGCCTGCTCCGCCAGTTTCAGCGCGGCGGCGCGAACCGGCAGATCGTCGCGAATCATGCCGAGGGGATCGCCGATACCATCAACCACGTGCAGCGGCATGATCTCTTCGCTGAAGCCGTTGTCATCCTCGGCCGAGCGGTAGTGCAGCTTGCCGATCGACACCGAGCGATGACCGGCCGCGATCAACCGATGTCCCCAGGATGGCACGCTGCCGTCGTACGGGATCGCGTTGTCCCAGAAGCGGATCTGATGCACGTAACGGCCGGTGGCGAAGCTGGCACGAGACGGCACGCAGATCGGTGAATTGCAGTACGCATCCGTGAAACGCACGCCACGCGCGGCGAGGCGGTCCATGTTCGGTGTGCGGATCATCTGGTGCCCGTAGCAGCCGAGTACGCGCCGGCTGTGCTCATCGGACATGATGAACAGCAGATTGCGTGGCCGCATGTGTTTCCCCCCGTTCGAGCGCGGCGGGATGATGCTTGTGTCACGCCGTCGCTGTCAAAAATGCCTCGACCACGGCGACGAAACCCGAGGGATTGTCGGCATGCAGCCAGTGGCCGGCATTCTTCAGGGTCACAAAACGCACATTGGGAAACAGGGTCCGGATCGCCGGTCGATGCTCGGGCTGGATGTAGTTCGATGTGGCGCCGGCGATGAACAGCGTCGGGCCGGTGTAGCGGGCCACGGCGGGCGCGTCCCAACCTTCGATCTCTGGCAAGGCAGCGGCAATTTCCGCGATCCCGTTGCGCCACGCCGGCGACGAGCCCAGTTGCAGGTTCTGCAACAGGAAGGCCCGTATGGCGGGATCGACCACGGCTTCGGCCAGCGCGGCATCGGCTTGCGCGCGAGTCATTCCGGGGGATAGCTGCAATGACGCCATTGCCGCCGCGATCGCGTGATTGCGCGGCGGATATTCAACCGGCGCGATATCTGCAACGATCAGCCGCGAGATCTGGTCTGGTTGTGTGAGAGCGGCATGCATGGCGACCTTGCCGCCCATCGAATGTCCCAGCAGCGTCGCCGGCAGAGCGGACAGCCGGTCGAGCGTGTGCAGCACATCGGTGGCCATTGTCGCGTAGCGCATGTCGGCGTCGTGCTGGCTTGCGCCGTGATTGCGCAAGTCCAAGGCGATGGTGCGATGGCGCTGGGCAAACTCCCGTTGCACCGTGCCAAAATTGCGGGCGGACCCGAACAATCCGTGCAACAGCACAAGCGGATCGCCATGACCTGCCTCGATTGCATGCAGGATCATCCGCGCCGTCCCGGCCAGGCGGCGAAACCGACTCCGCCGATGATCAGTGCTGCCCCTAGCAGCAGATCGGTGGTGAACGGTTCGCCGAGAAAAAAATTGGCAAGGATGAGGCTGATCGCCGGCGTCATCAGGAAACCAATCGACGAAACCACTGTCGGCAATGCCGCGGTGGCCTGTATCACGCACAACGTACCGAACGGTCCGGCGATCAGGCCGATATAGCCTAGCGCGGCCCAACCTACCGGACTGCTACCAAGGCTGCCGTGCGGTTCATGCCACATCGCCAGCGGCAACAGCATCATCGAAGCAACGGCAAAACACCAAGGCAGCAGTTCGAACATCGACAAGCGAGGTGTGGCGGCGCGCGTGACGATGATGGCGACAGACCAGGACAGTGCCGCGCCAAGCAGGAAAACGTGACCGACCAGCACATTCCGCGACGTCCAGTCGATCGCCCAGGGGCTCATCAGCACGACCACGCCGACGAGACCGAGACCCGCAGCAAGCCAGCGTCGGGGCGGAATGCGCTCGTGCAGGAAGATCAGTGACAGCGGTACCACCCACATCGTCGTTGTGTTGGCCAGGATCGCGGTGCGACCTGCGGGAACCCAGGCGACTGCCTCATGCGACAGGGCGAAATAGCCGCCAAGCTGAAACACGCCAATTGCAACTAGTGCGGGAAGATCAGCGCGATGCGGCACGCGCAACTTGCCGCGCACCGCCAAAATCAGAGCGGCTGTGACACCGGACAGCACCGCGCGCCCTTCTGCGAACCACAGCGGCGTGCTACCGAGATTCAAGGCGATCTTGGTCAGCGGCCATGCGCTGCTGAGCAGGATCACCGATACGGCGAGCTGGATCAGACCGGCTGTCGGCACGTGCGTCCGGCCGTCCAACGTGGCGGCGTTTGCGGGTCCCAGAACGTCAACAGAGCGCGACATAAAATCACATGACCTTCTCTCTCATCGGCCGCTGCGCGCGCACCGGCCAGATCGGTGCTGCCGTTTCAACATCCTCGATCGCTGTCGGCTCACGCGTCGCACATTGCGAAGCGGCAGTCGGAGCAGTGCTGACCCAGCATCGCACCGATCCTCGGCTTGGGCCACGCGGGCTTGCCCTGCTGCGGTCCGGCTGTTCGGCGCAGCAGACGGTGGATGCCCTCGTCGCATCCACGCCGCTCGCGCACTGGCGGCAGATCGCGGCGCTGGATGCCGCGGGCAACACCGCTGCGTTCAGTGGCACGCGCACCAAACCGGAGATGAGTGCAGCGCCGGCGCAGGACGTCTGTGCCATCGGCAATATCCTGTCCAATGCGCGCGTTCCTGCCGCGATGTTGCGTGCGTTCCAGGCGGATCCGTTGGCACCGCTGGCGGAACGGTTGCTGCAAGCGCTGGAAGAAGGCCTGGCCGCGGGGGGCGAGATTGGTCCGGTGCGCAGCGCACACTTGGTGGTTGTGGAGCGCGAGAGCTTCCCGCTGGTGGATCTGCGCGTGGATTGGCATGACGAGCCGATCGCTGAATTGCGGGCGCTATGGAACCGGTACGCACCGCAGACCAACGACTACCTGCTGCGTGCGCTCGATCCGGACAATCCCGCGATACGCTGAAATGGCGACGGCAAATCGCCGCTTGCCTATCGCCGGGGATTTCGCTTATAACTCGCGCATGGCACGGATGCAGATCATTTCCGCCTCACGATTTTGGTACCGCTGGTATTTCCCGGCGGCCTAGGATCGTGCACAGCTAGCAGGAACCCAAAGCCGCCCCGCCAAGGCGGCTTTCGCATTTCTGCATGATTGGAAATCCGATTTTCGCCAAGGCTGGAGCGGCCTCTCAACCGAAGGAGGCTCGCATGCACAGTTCAACTTTCGACTTCGACGTGATCACCGGCCCGTCCGTTCCCCCGGACCGCAAGCCGGAAACGCCATCCCCTGCACCAACTCAGCCGGCAGCGTCGCAGCCGGCCCCGCAGCGATCGCGGTGACGCGTCATGTCCTGGTCCCCCCAAGGCTGGCGCACATGTCCGATCGCGCAGGCACCCCAGTATCCCGACGTGGCAGCGCTCGATACTGTCGAGGCGGAGCTTCGTACGTCACCACCATTGATCTTTGCCGGTGAAGCGCGCGCGCTGAAAGCGCAGCTTGCGCGTGTCGCGGCAGGCGATGCGTTCGTGCTGCAGGGTGGCGACTGCGCCGAGGCGTTTGCTGAGTTTCATGCCAATACCCTGCGCGACACGGTGAAGGTGCCGCTGCAGATGGCGGTGGTGCTCAGCTACGCTGCCGCGGTACCGGTGGTGAAGGTAGCGCGCATGGCCGGGCAGTTCGCAAAACCGCGGTCTCAGCCTACAGAAACCATCGATGGCGTCACGCTGCCGTCATATCGCGGCGACATCATCAACGACATCGCGTTCGATGCGGTGGCGCGGGCGCCCGATCCGAACCGCCTGCTGCGCGCGTACAACCAGTCGGCCATTACGCTCAACCTGCTGCGTGCGTTCACGCAGGGCGGGTTTGCCGATCTGGCGCGCGTGCAGCAATGGAACCAGGCGTTCGTCGCAGCTTCGCCGCAGGGCGAACGCTATGGTGAAATATCCCGACGCATCGAGGAATCGCTGGCCTTCATGGCGGCCTGTGGCCTGACGGCGGCCAACGTTCCACAGCTCCGCTCGACGGAATTCTACACCAGTCATGACGCGATGCTGCTGAACTACGAGGCACCGTTGGCGCGGCAGGACAGCCTGACGGGGCACTGGTACGCCTGTTCGGCGCATCTTCCCTGGATCGGCGAGCGCACGCGGCAAGTGGATGGCGCGCATGTCGAGTTCCTGCGCGGTGTGGCCAATCCGCTGGGACTGAAGTGCGGTCCGACGATGACACCGGACGAAGTGCTGCGGCTGATCGATGTGCTGAATCCGGACAATGAACCTGGCCGGCTGATGCTGATCACACGCGTGGGTGCCGATCGAGTAGGCGCCCGACTACCTCTGCTCATTCGGGCCGTGCAGCGCGAGGGCCGCAGCGTGGTGTGGTCGTGCGATCCAATGCATGGCAACACCGAGACGACGGTGTCGGGGCACAAGACGCGGCCGTTCGAGCGCATAATCGCCGAACTCCGCGATTGCTTTGCTGTGCATCGCGCCGAGGGCAGTCGGCTTGGCGGGATGCATGTGGAGATGACCGGGAAGGACGTTACCGAATGCACCGGCGGCGCGCAGGGCATCGACGAAGCGTCGCTGGCGGATCGCTACCACACGCATTGCGATCCTCGGTTGAACGGCTCGCAGGCGCTGGAATTGGCATTCCTGGTGGCGGAGGAGTTGCAATCGGAACGCAACAGGGTGTGGGTGACCGCCATGGCCGCCGACTAGCGTCACCGGTCATTGCGAGGAGCGCTGCGACGCGGCAATCTCCAGCCGGTGACAGGGAAGGAGTCTCGCCATGTCCCGCATCCGCGACATCCGCGTCATTCCGCTGGAGTTCAAGCTGGGCACCGGCGAGGGCTACGGTTCGGCGCGTGGCCTTACCAATCGTCGCGGCGGCGGACTGATAATCCTGGACACCGAGGACGGCGTGATGGGCATCGGCGAAGCCTGGGGGCCTGCCGTGGTCAGCCACGCCTATCTGGAGATGGTGAAGCCGCTTTACATCGGCCGCAGCGTGTTCGCGCAACGCGGTGCGGCGCAGACCGTGCTGGCGCAGCTTTATCACTTCGGCACGCAGAACCAGTTGATCGCATTGTTGGGCGGCATCGACATCGCCGCGCACGATGCGATGGGGAAGCTGCTGAACCTGTCTGTTGCCGACCTGATCGGCGGCCGGCAGCGCGAACGTGTGCCGGTCTATGCTTCGGGCGGCTATTTTACCGAAGCCGGTGACCAGACTGCCGCGCTGGCACGTCAGCTCGAACCGAACGCCGAACGCGGATTCGGCGCATTCAAGATCAAGATCGGCCGGCACCCGGCGGATGACGCGGCGCGCGTGCAGCTTGCGCGAAAGATCATCGGCGATGCGCCGCTACTTACCGTCGATACCAACGGCAACTACACCGAGGATGGTGTGCTGGACAGCATGCGCCGCACTGCGTCTTACGATGTGCATTGGTACGAGGAGCCGCTCGCGCCGCAGGACTGGGCCGGCTATGCCAGCCTGAAATCACGCGCGCCGGTGCCGGTGGCTACCGGCGAAGCACTGTACAGCGTGTTCGATTTTCGCCGCTTGATCGATGGGCGGTTGGCATCCGTGGTGCAACCGGACCTCACGTTGTGCGGCGGCTTCGACGTCGCGCGCACCGTCGGCGTGTTGTGCGCGGCCGAACATTTGCGGATATCGCCGCACGTTTGGGGAACCGGGATCGGTCTGGCGGCGGCGGTGCATTTCGTCGCGTCACTGCCGAACTACCCGCACAACTCGCACGTGCCTTTCCCGCCGCTGGTCGAATACGACGTCGGGCGCAACGGATTGCAGAACGGCATCTTCGTCGAACCGATCCGCTATGCAGACGGCCACCTGAACGTGCCGAAGGGCCCTGGCCTCGGCGTGACGCTGGACGAGGTCGCCGTGCGGAATTTCATTCCGGCTTGAAGTCCATCGCCGCGCCGTTCATGCAGAAACGCTGACCGGTCGGTCGTGGGCCATCGTCGAACACGTGGCCGAGATGACCGCCGCACTTGCTGCAATGTACCTCGGTGCGCACCATGAAGAAGCTGCGATCCTGCGTGGTGCCGACAGCATCTTCCAGCGGTGCGTAGAAGCTCGGCCAGCCGGTGCCGCTTTCGAATTTCGTATCCGAAGCGAACAGTTCCTGACCGCAGCCCGCACAGATGAACTTGCCGTGCCGCTTCTCCTGGTTCAGCGGACTGGTGCCGGCGCGTTCGGTGCCGTGCTTGCGCAGCACCGAGGTACTGCGCGGGCGACAGCTTCGCGCGCCATTCCTCGTCCGTGTGCGTGACGGGAAAGCTCTCTGCCTCCGCCTCGTGCGATGCGCCGAACAGCCTTTTCATTCCGTGTTGCCTCCGGTTCAGATTCTGCGAGTGCATGGAGTATAGGATGCCGGACGGCACTTGGGGAGGACAGGCCAATGACCGAAATTCGCGATGCACTGCTGCCGGTGCTGCCGGACGATGCGGCCAGTGCCGTGCTGGCCGGACGTATTTGGCGACCCGACGTCGGCGGCCCCTCGGTTGTCGCCGTTCGCGATGGCGCGTTGGTGGATGTGTCGCGTGCCTTCCCCACGGTGCGCGATCTGTGCGAGGCGCCAGATCCGGCTGCCGCGCTGCGTTCGGCCCAGGGCGAGCCGATCGGCCGCGTGGATGCGGTGCTGGCGAACACCCCGCCGGCGACGCGGGACAATGACAAGCCGTGGCTGCTCGCACCGATCGACCTTCAGGCGATCAAGGCGGCTGGCGTAACGTTCGTGCTATCGATGATCGAGCGGGTGATCGAGGAGCGCGCGCGCGGTGACCTGGGTGCCGCGGCAGCGATCCGCGCCGAAGTGAATCGGCTGGTCGGTGATGATCTGGCAAAACTGAAGCCGGGATCGGCGGAAGCCGCGCATTTGAAGCAGGTGCTGATCGAGCAGGGGGCCTGGAGCCAGTACCTCGAGGTCGGTATCGGACCGGACGCGGAGATCTTCACCAAGGCGCAGCCGATGGCCGCGGTCGGCACCGGCATGGATGCCGGCATCCATCCGAAATCGTCGTGGAACAACCCGGAGCCCGAGGTGGTGCTGGCGGCAGCGTCGTCCGGTCGGATCGTTGCCGCGACATTGGGCAACGACGTGAATTTGCGTGACGTGGAAGGCCGTTCTGCGCTGCTGCTCGGAAAGGCGAAGGATAATAATGCGTCCTGTGCGATCGGACCGTTCCTGCGGTTGTTCGATGCGCGGTTCACGTTGGACGACATCCGGCAGACCACCGTGTCGCTGAGCGTTGAGGGAACCGACGGGTTCAGGCTGGACGGAGCTTCATCCATTGCCCAGATCAGCCGCGATCCGGTGGATCTTGTCGGGCAGATGGTGAACGAGCATCACCGTTATCCGGATGGAGCAGTGCTGTTCCTCGGCACGATGTTCGCGCCGGTGGAAGATCGCGATGCGCCAGGCAAGGGCTTCACGCACAAATCTGGCGACGTCGTAACGATTGCAGCGCCGAAGCTCGGGCGGCTGGTCAACCGCATGATGCCGACGGACCGGTGTGAGGCGTGGTCGTACGGGGTTGGTGCCCTGATGCGCAATCTCGCGGGGAGAGGGTTACTCGGGTAGTTCTGGCAACGCCGTAGCGGCTAACTCAGCACCGCCTCCGTCTTGCGCTTGATCAGATCGAAGTCGATCTCCGCGCCCAGTCCCGGTCCGCTCGGCGCGTGCAGCAGGCCGTCGCGATCGATCTCGATCTCCTTCGCCATGCCGTACTTGTGCGCGCCGTCCGGCAGCAGCACCTCGAACATGGTGGTGTTCCTGATCGCCATGCAAAGATGCAGGTTGGCGAGATTGTTCAGCGAATTGCCGGAATGATGGACTTCGTATTTCAAGCTGAATGCCTCGGCGAGATGCGCGGTCTTCAGCATGGTGGTGAGACCGCCCTTGTTCGGGATGTCGCCGCGCAGATAATCGGTAGCGCGTTCGGTGAGCCAGATCGGATAGGTCTCCAGGCCGCCAGCCGGAAACTCGGTCGCCATGATCGGGATATCCAGCTTGTCGCGCAGTTTCACATAGTTGTAGATGTCCTCATCCGACATCGGATCTTCGTACCAATAGTAACCCATCTCCTCGATCGCGCGTCCCACACGCAACGCGTCCGTGTATCCGTAGCTCCAGGTGGAATCCAGCATAAGCCGAAAATCGTCGCCGACCGCCTTGCGCACTGCCTCGCACACCTTGATGTCCTGATCAGGGTCGCGCGGAGGATGGATCTTGTACGCCTTCCAGCCGTTCGCCTTGAAGGTCTGCGCCTGATCGACGTAAGCAGCGATGTCAGGCAGCACCTGGGAACTTGCGTAGGCGAGGATCGAGGTGCGGAACGTACCCATCAGCGCATGCACCGGCAGCTTCGCTATCTTGCCTGCGAGATCCCACAGTGCGGTGTCCACCGCGCCGATCGTGCGGTAGCTGACGATGCGCGAAACCAGGCGCATTCCGGCGTGGATGCGCTCGCGCTCCAGCGGGTCCTGACCCATCAACAATGGCTTCAGCGAGCGGATCAACTGCGGTCCGTCCATTGCCGCCGGGTTGGTTGCTGCACCGAGAAACGCGTGGCCTTCCAGACCTTCATCGGTGTGGATCCGCAGCAGTCCCAGGCTCGAGGAAGACGAAGCCAGCGCGCCAAGATGGTAGCGCGTCGCCGGAATGCCATCCCACGCGAAAATGGTCAGCGAAACGTCGTCGATCTTCATGATGCGGTTCCTCCGCCAACCGGTCGCCATTTCCAACTATGCGGGAATGACGACCGGCTTGCGTGATGACGATGTAAGGCGTCGTGGCTACACTGTCGCCTCACAGTCCACGATGCGTTCCATCGCAGCGAGGCTTGTTGCCGGTGTTCTTGCAGCCACAGAACGAAACTGTTCCGGCCTCTTCGGCTTTGAACTCGACTGGGCTGAAACCGCTGCCCTTATGCGAGCCGTCACAGAACGGCTGATTGGCGCTCTTGCCGCACGCGCACCACCAATAGGATTTCCCGGCCTCGACCTCCATTTTGTACGGCGCCTTCTGCGCGATGACCGGCTGCATGTCTGACATCGTGTGTCTCCCCTTGCGTTACGTTTCAATTGGCTCGGACGGGAATTCTTCCGTCAGGCCGGTTCCACGCCGTAGTCGCGACGCGCCGACATCGCGGTAACGTAGCCGTCCAGCAGGTCCTCGGAAAGCCGCGCGTGTTCGCGTCCCGACGGCGGGCCATAGCCGCCGGAACCGGGCGCCTCGATCACCACCAGCGAACCCGCCGGCGCGATGAAGCCGCCCTTGCTGTTGAGCTTTCGCGCGTTGCCGTTTGGCGGGATCAGTTGCAGCCGCGCCGGCGCACCGGGCTTGCCACCGGCGAGGCCGAACGGAGGCGTAACGGTGCGTTCGCAGCAGACCGCGGCATGGGCCTGTCGCTCCAGTACATGCCACACGCGGCGCACGCCAAGGCCGCCGCGCCAGGTGCCAGCGCCGCCGCTGTCCGGCACCAGTGAATATTCCTCGACGCGCAACGGGAAACTCATTTCGATCATCTCGATCGGCGTGTTCATCATGTTGGATACGGTGCTGGCGACAGCGTTGATACCATCCTTCACCGGCCGCGCGCCGAACCCGCCCTTTACCGACTCGTAGCTGACATAGCGTTCGCCGGTGCGGTAGTCGGTGCCGCCGAACGTCATCACTGCCGATGTACCTTGCGAGCCCGACATGACTGTGCGCGGCGTGAAGGCGAACATCGCCGCCATTACCATGTCCGCGACGCGGTGCGATATCTCGTGGTTGGCGTAAACCACCGGGGCGGGAAGCTGCGCATTCACCACCGAGCCCGGCGGCGCGGTAACCGTCACCGGACGCCAGCAGCCGGAATTCGGTGGGATCAGGCTCTTCGGATCCGCGATCATCTTCAGCGCGCAGAACACGCCCGATGCGGTGACGGTGAGCGGCGCGTTCATCGGTCCCGGCACCTGCGGATCGGAACCGGTGAAGTCCGCAGTGATCGTGTCACCGCGCTTCGTGATGCGAAGCTTGACGGTGAATGTCTCGTCCTCGGCTTCGTCCGGCGCTATGACACCATCGCCGTCGAAGATGTCGGAAAATTCCGCCTCGCCGTCCGGTAGTGCGCGCAGTGCAGCACGCATCATGGTTTCGGAGTAGTCGAGTATTTCCTGCATGATGTTCAGCAGCGTATCGGCGCCATATTTCGCCGCCAGCTCCTGCAGCCGCGCGGACGCGCGCCAGTTCGCCGCCACCTGCGCACGCAGATCGCCGAGCCGTTCGGTCGGCGTGCGAACATTGGCGAAGATGATCGCCTCGATGGCGGGGTCCGGCCTGCCGTCGCGGTACAGGCGGATCGGCGGCAGACGCAGGCCCTCGCCATAGATCTCAGTCACCGCGCCGTAGCTGCCGGGCGTGGCGCTGCCGATGTCGGGCCAATGCGCGCGCACGCAGCCAAAGCCGAGTAGACGGCCCTGGTAGAATGCCGGCGCAACGACATTCACATCCGGCAGGTGCGAGCCGCCTTGATATGGATCGTTGTGGATGAACACATCCCCGGGCGCAACGTCGGGGAACGCTCGCACCACGGCGCGCACCGCATCCGGCATTGAGCCGAGATGGATCGGCAGGTCCGGCCCCTGCGCTACCATGTTGCCGTTGATATCGAAGATTCCACAGGAGTAGTCGCCTGCGACCTTCAGCAGCGGCGAGTACGCGGTCTTGGCCAGGACGATCTTCATCTCCTCGGCCGCGCATGTCAGCGCGTTCTTCACCACCTCGAAGCGGGCAGGGTCGGTCTTCAAACGCTGCATCCGTGTGTTCCCTTGCCGCGCGCCTCGTAATGACAGGTCAAGCCCGTGCCAGTCGAATGTAGCCAAGGTCGTCGATATGTGCCTCCCAGCCGGGCGGCACGACCGTGGTCGAGTCCATCGCCTCGATGATCGCCGGGCCCGCGATCCGCGTACCAGGAATCAGCCCGTCGCGCCAATGCACCGGCGTTGGCGTGAAACTAGTCTCATCGAACCACACATCGCGCTCGCGCTGGCGCACCTGTGAAGGATCAGCACGTTGCATCAACGGCAGGTCGGGCAACCGGCCAAGCGCGGTCAGGCGCAGATTGACCAATTGCACGTGCTCCGACCGATTGGCGTGCCCATAGGTCTGTTCGTGCTTCTCATGGAATGCGCTGGCCAGGTCATCCAGGGTCGCGCGCGTGATTTCTCCATCGGCTATCGGCACGGTGAGTTCATATGCCTGCCGGCGATATCGCACGTCGGCCTGGCGCAGCAGCGCGCGCCGGTCTTCCGGCACGCGCGCCGCGCGCAGCAGCTCCGTGCCCGCGTGCTCCATGCCGGCGATCACCTCACCAACACGCGCCGGATCGATGCTGGCAAGATCGGCGTACAACGTGCGCGAGTAATCGCGTTTGAGATCGCTTGCCACCAGCCCTAACGCCGAAAAGGCACCAGGTGCCGGTGGCACGATGACTTCCGGAATTTGCAGCTCTGCCGCCAACGACACGGCATGCACGGGACCGGCGCCACCGAATGCGATGAGCGAAAACTCCTGCGGGTCGTGGCCGCGCTCGATCGACACGATGCGCAGCGCCTGGGCCATGTTGCTGTTGACGACTTCGACGATGCGCGCGGCGGCCTCCGGCACTGACAGACCAAGCGGTTTGGCGATTGCGGCGTCGATCGCACGTTCCGCCGCCACCGAATCGATGCGCAGATCGCCGTTGAGCAGTGCCTCGCGATTTAAATAGCCGAGTACCACATCCGCATCGGTTACGGTTGGCGCCGTGCCGCCCGCGCCGTACGCCGCGGGGCCGGGATCGGCGCCCGCGCTGTGCGGGCCCACTTTCAGTGCGCCGCCGGGATCAACCCAGGCAATCGATCCGCCACCGGCGCTCACCTCGGCCAGATCGATCACCGGCACGCGGACCGGATGACCGGTGCCGTGCATCCAGCGATTCGCATGACCGGATCCGCCCACTTCGTATTCCGCGGTGACCGCGACCTCGCCATTGGCGATGACGCTCGCCTTGGCCGTTGTGCCGCCCATGTCGAACGAAATCAAATTGCGACGGTCAAGCTGCCGGCCGGCGAGCGCAGCCGCGATCACCCCCGCGGCCGGGCCGGATTCCACCGCCATCGCAGGCATGCGCAGCCCTTCCGCGATGTCGAATACGCCGCCCGAGGAGCCCATGACATGCAGCTTCGGCAACCCCAGTTGCCACGCCGCGGATTGCAGCCGTTCGAGATAGGATGCCAGCACCGGCCCCACCACCGCGCACACCGCGGTGGTACTGGCGCGCTCGAATTCGCGGATTTCCGGCAGCACTTCGGACGACAGGTACACGCCGACCCCAGAAAGCGCCGCCCGCAATACCTCACCAACCCGGCGTTCATGCGAATCGTTCAGGAAGGAGAACAGGAATGACACCGCGACAGTCTGCAATTCCGCGTCGCGGATCGCCTCGATCAGCGCAGGAAGTTCGTCCTCGGCCAACGGCGTGACGACTTCACCCTGCGCATCGATCCGCTCGGTGATCTCGAACCGCCAGCGTCGCGGCACCAGCACCGCTGGCGCATCCTGCAACAGGTCGTACAGATCGGCCCGTGACGAACGCCGCAGTTCCAGGATATCGCGGAAGCCGCGTGTGGTGACGAAGCCGGCGCGTGCGCCCTGGTTCTGCAGCAGCGCGTTGGTGACGACGGTGGTCGCGTGCGACAGCAACGAAACATCCGCCGGATCGATCCGATTGGCGTCCAGTCCCTGGCGGATGCCGTCGATTACCGCCTGGCCAAAGTCGTGCGGTGTGGTCAGCAGCTTCGTGATGGCGATGCGGCCGGTAGCTTCCTCCACCAACGCGACGTCGGTGAAGGTGCCGCCAATGTCGATGCCGATCCGCCACGCCATGCATGCCGTCCTTGTGTGCCGGTTCGCAGCATAGGTGGTGGCGGCACCGCTGTCATTGCGAGCAGCGAAGCGACGCGGCAATCTCCACGATGGCGCGCATCTCGCTGGTGATCGCCGCGCATGCCGTCGGGCTTGTCCCGAGGGTCGCTTCGCTCCTCGCAATGACAGCCGGACGATGGATGCACAGTCATGACGACAGGCCCTGAGCGGCCGCCCGCGCGGAGCGACTCCGAAGCGATCAGCCGCCTGATGCTGTTCTTCGCCATCGTCTACATGGTGGAAGGCATTGGCCAGGCGAAGATCGGCGTGATCTGGCAGCCGCTCACGCACTACCTGAAGGAGACCCAGGGCTGGTCCGCTCTTCAGATCGCTGCGTCGCTGTCGGTGCTGGACGTGCCGTGGATCATCAAGCCGCTGTACGGCATGGTGTCGGACTTCCTGCCGCTGTTCGGCTACCGGCGGCGCAGCTACCTGCTGTTGGCGAATGTCGCCGCGGTGGCGGCATTCCTCTGGACCACGCAGGTCCTGGCGCCGGCCTCGATTGTCTTCGCGTTGCTGCTGACCGCGATCGCCCTGGCCGCTTCCAGTACCGTCTGTGGCGCCCTGCTGGTGGAGAACGGGCAGAAGCATCACGCCAGCGCTGCATTCATCAACCAGCAGTGGCTGTGGTTCAACGTCGCGGTGATGGCCGCGTCAGTGGTGGGCGGCGAGCTGATCGAATACCTTTCGCCGGAGGGTGCCTTGCACGCCGCAGCCGCGATCGCCGCGATCGCCCCGGTTGCCATCATCAGTTGTCTGTCGCTGGTGGAGGAAGAACCCGCTGGCATCAGCGTGGCAGAGTTCAAGCGCGCGCTGCGCGGGTTTCTCGACACGTTCCGCTCGCGTACTCTGTGGCTGATCGCGGCCTTCCTGTTCTGCTACTACTTCAGCCCGGGGTTCGGCACGCCGCTCTATTTCAACATGACCGACCATCTGCACTTCTCCCAGGGCATGATCGGCTTGCTATCCTCGATCAGCGCCGGGGGCTGGATCGCCGGCGGCCTGATCTACCGCTTCGTGCTGCGCGGCATGGCCACGCGCACATTGCTCAACCTCAGCATTCTGTGTGGCACGCTGGCGACCCTGGCATTCCTCGGCATGGTCGATGAGGCATCCGCGGTCGTGGTGTATTTCCTCAACGGCGTCGCCGGCATGATCGCCAACATCGCGACGCTCACGCTCGCCGCCGATCACTCCCCCAAACGCTCGGAGGGTTTCGCCTTCGCCGCCCTGATGTCGGTGATCAACCTGGCGACACCGCTGTCCGACACGATCGGTGCATTTCTCTACGAGCATGTCTTCGCCGGCCGGTTGGCACCGCTGATCGTGGTGTCAGCAGCGTTCACGGCATTCATCTTCGTGCTCGTGCCACTGCTCGACAAAGGGATCGCGCGAACCCAGGCCAGCAATGCGCAGTAAAAAAAGAGCAGGCATGCGCTGGTCGGGGAACCCCGCATGCCTGCTCCTACCAGCGCCATATCGACCAGCGGGGACCGACATACGATGTTCGGGGAGGCCGTAAATCGGGTCTGGTCGACACCGGTGACGCCAGCAGTAATGCCACCAGCCGTAGTGGCGAGTGCGGCAGAAGCTCATGTGCCGCATTTGGCATTTATGCCGAGGCTACAGGATGCGATACAGGAAGGACGGTCTGCCAGTTTCGGACGAAATTCCCCATGGAACTCATCCGAGCATGTCACAGTTTCCCCGAGGAATTTGGCGGGCGTTTTACCCGGGATTTTTCGTTTTGTTCGCTAAGATGATCTGCTGCGGCGTGGCCGCAACTCGGTCACTCCGCCAAATGAGCTGGCTCTGCGCTGCGTGCGGTCGGCTTCCTCGCCCTGCAATATGGTCTGGTACTCGCAGGTCATCACGTAGGGGCCAATCCGCAGCAGAGTGCCGTGCGGCAGCGCCGCGGTGCCCGCCAATCGCTTCTTGTTGACGAACGTGCCGTTGGTGGAATTCAGGTCGGTGACACTGACCTCGTCGCCCTCGACATCGATCCGACAATGGGCGCGCGACACATCAGCGCCCTCAAGCAGCAGCGCGCATGGTGGCGCTCGGCCGATTGTCAACGAGCCCGGGGGAAGCGCCACGCGCCGTACTGCCGATTCCGGTTGCAGGATCACGAGGTGATGCTGCGGCTCCGGTGCAGCCGGCCGCATGGCACGCTGGCCCGGGCGCAGGTTCAATGTGGCCTCGACCGACGGATCGTCGGCCGCATCCGGCGCATTGTTCGGCAGCGTCGCGGCGAAGCTGCGGGCCACCTCCGGAAGCGCCGTGGCCGCGACACCAAGTGCCTCACGGAATTGCTCGGCCGCGGCATCGCACAGCGCAACGCGCAGCGACTTGCCGGGCTGGCGTTCCAGCAGGCCAAGCGCAATCAGATAGGCGATATGGTCTCGCGTGGTCTGGAAGTTCTGGCCGGTCAGGTTGAGCAGGCTTGCCGCCATCTGGTCCGCAAGAATGCCCTGCTCGCCGCTGCCAAACGGCGAGACGCCGTAGTACAGCTCGACCGCCATGTGCAGCAACGTCCAATGCGACAGCGAGTTCAAATGCCGGATCGCCTCCACGCGCCGAGCGCGGGACAGGTCGTTTGCATCGAAGATGCGATCCAGCGCCAGCCGCCACGGCTCGCGGCACCGATTGAGCGATTGCAGAATGATCGTCCGTTGCTGTGCATCGAGTCTGCGGGGGGGCGTGAATTGTACCGCCGGATCGAGTGCCGTTGCGGTAATCGCGAGTTGCTTCGCCAACGCCAGCAGATGGCGATCGAACAGCTCGAGCAGGGTCGCGCTGGGCACGATCACGGAGCGGGCCGACAGCGCACCGTTTGGCGGGTCCACCGAGCATAACTTGAGTTCCTGGATTTCCAGGATGCGTTCCTTGACCGTGGAATCGTCGAGCAGAAACACCTGCTTCACCAGGCCATAGAGCTCGCCGACCGCGGCACCCTCCCGACCGCTGGTACACAGATGCGTGACGATATGCCACTGCGCCCGCCTGAACAGGCTGGGGAAATGCGTGTGCCAGATAGTCTGATAGGCGGACAGAAACCGAACGACTTCGCGCTCTGCCTGCATCGGTCGCTCCGCGAAAAACCCTTGACTCGGCTACAGCCTAGGCTACCCCCACAGCGAACGCAAAACATGTGAGGCTCGTCACAACGGTACGCGTTGCCGTCGTGTCCGCCGCGGAATCACCGCTTCACTACCAGGCCTTGTCCGGTGGGCAGTTCCAGCACGGCAAGGTTGCGCGTGCGCATGAATTCGTCGGCCGCAAGCTTCTGGGCCGCGATAGGTGCTCCAGCCGTAGTCGTCGAACACGATGATCCCGCCTGGACTGATCCGGTCGAACAGGACATCCAACGCAGTCCGCTCTGCGTCGGCGTTGTTCATGTCGACGTGCAGGAATGCGATGCGCCGTGGCGCGATCTCGCCGAGTACCTGCGACACCTTGCCGCGGCAGACCCGGATATTATGCCAACCTCCGAACCGGCTGCTTACACGCTCGAACAGGTCAGGCGCTTGGGCCGGCAACCGCTTGCCCTCCCCTTCGCCGCCCGTCGGATCGAGCAGGTCGTAGAGATAGCAGCGCCGACCCGGTAGTCCGGCGAGGTAGCGCAGCACCACCGCCATTGAGTAGCCCTGGTAGGTGCCGCATTCGACGATTCTCTCTGGGATCAAAGTGTCCGCGTCACCGGGTGGTCATCCGGCTCACGATGACCGAATGCAATGCGGCGCGCGCGCCGTCGGGATCATCCAGCAACACGGCGTGCCCCGCACCGCTGACCCGTGGCGGGATCAGCATAGCCGGATTGGCCACCCGCAACGCAGCCACATCTTCGTCGGTGACAACCGAGGCAATGCCGGAGGATTGCCGGTCGCGCCCCACAATGTGTACGCAGCCGAACCCTGCGTCACGCACCATGTCGTAGTACGACGCTGTGCGTTCCGTGCGCCCGTCGGCCGGATCGAAACCCATGATCTCGATACAAATTCGGCGGACGTAGGGCCGTCTGCCGGTATTGCCCCAACACGCGCTGATCCACGCGACCAGATCCGGTCGGGTGAGATGGAACGGCGTGTCTACGAGTATGACATTGCGGATCCGGTCCGGTCTCTGATGCGCCAGCGCGAGTGCGACCAGGCCGCCGAGCGACTCACCGATGACGAACAGGTCAGTCGTCCGGCGCAGGGCAGTGTCGACAACGGCAGCATATTCGGTGGCAAATGCCTCGATCGAAACATCGGCCACTTCGCCCGACGCGCCGTGGCCAGGCAGTTCGCACACCACGATGTCGAATAGGTCGATGAAGGCCAATACGCGTACCGCGGTGAGTGGTAGAGCGGCCAGCAGGCCGGGCAGGAACAGCGCGATCGGTTTGCCCGGTCTCGGCTGCGCGGGAATCCGGCACACACTGATGCGCGTCGTGTGGCACTGGAGCACATGGCCTTTGCAGGACAGGTCCTCACGCTGCGTGCGGATTGCCATCGCTACGAGAGCGTAGAACTGCTCAATTGCCTCGTGCCGGTGCCCGCCGTCGAGCAGCCGGTTGATCCGGTGCATTTCATCCGTCATGCGCGGCAGTGCCGCGGCGAGCACCTGCGTCGAGGTCGTAGGGGTCAGGACAGACCTGTCATGCGACAACATTCGTTCTGATGCATCTGGTGATGACCGCTCGCAGGCGAATTTCGCTGACCGACTGTGGGGCGAATTCGTGAATGCCGGATGAACGAAACGCTGTTCAGGTCAGCGGGGATGGCCCGCGTCGCTCACCTTCCGCGTTGCGCCGCGGCAATGACTGCCCGCGCCGTGGCGCCCCGTTCGTACCAGGGCCTGCTGGCGCGGACCAACCGAACCACCGACAGCATCACCGGCACTTCGACCAGCACGCCGACCACCGTCGCCAGCGCCGCGCCCGACTGGAAGCCGAACAGCGCGATCGCCGTCGCCACGGCAAGTTCGAAGAAGTTGGAGGCGCCGATCAGCGCCGAGGGCCCGGCGACGCACCACTCCACGCCGAGCCGGCGGTTCAGCCAGTAGGCGAGCCCGGCATTGAAATAGACCTGCACGATGATCGGCACCGCCAGCAGCAGGATGACCAGCGGCTGCGCGCACGATCTGCTGCGCCTTGCAAGCCGAACAGCAGCACCAGCGTCAGCAGCAGTGCGGACAGCGACAGCGGACCGAGACGCCGCAGCGTGCGCCTGCAAGCGCCGCCTGGCCGCCGCGCGGCCAGGCAGCGCCTGCCGCCAGAGCTGCGCGACGATCACCGGCACCACGATGTAGAGCACGACCGACAGCAGCAGCGTGTCCCAGGGCACGCTGATCGAGGACAGCCCAAGCAGCAGCCCGACGATCGGCGCGAAGGCCACCACCATGATCGTGTCGTTCAGCGCCACCTGGCTCAGGGTGAAATGCGGCTCGCCATCCACCAGGTTCGACCAGACGAACACCATGGCCGTGCAGGGCGCGGCGGCCAGCAGGATCAGCCCGGCGATGTAGCTGTCGATCTGGTCCGCCGGCAGCAACGGGCGGAACAGGTGGCCGATGAACAGCCAGCCGAGCAGCGCCATGGAGAACGGCTTGACCAGCCAGTTGACGCCGACGGTGGTGGCGATGCCGCGCCAGTGCTGCCCGACCTCGCGCAGCGCGGCGCGGATCGATCTTCAGCAGCATCGGCACGATCATCAGCCAGACCAGCACCGCGACCGGCAGGTTGACCTGCGCGACGGTCGCGTCGCCGAGCACCTGGAACACGGCGGGCACCAGCTGACCGAGCACGATGCCGGCGACGATGCAGAGCGCGACCCAGAGCGTCAGGAAGCGCTCGAACATGCCCATGGCGGGCTTGCGGCCGAAGTGGTGGCGGCTGTGACTTGCTCGCGCTCATGCCGGCACGCGCCGCGCCGTCGCGCCCGACGGCAGCAGGACGGTGATCGCCGAGGCAGATCGCCAGCATGACCGCCGAGCCCCACAGGCACGCCGGCATGCCGCCCGTCTGGGTCAGGATGCGCCGGACAGCAGGATGCCCATCAGCCGGCCGGCGGCATTGGCGGCGTAGTAGAAGCCGACATCCTCGGCCGCCTTCTCCGATCCCGCATAGGCCAGGATCAGGTACGAATGCAGCGACGAGATCACGGCGAAGACGAAGCCGAACACCAGCAGGCCGACGACCAGCACCAGGTCGGGCCGCGGCACGCCCGGCATGGCCAGCAGCAGCGCCAGCACCGCCGGGATCACCGTCAGGATCGCGCCCCACAGCGCGCGCGGCGGGAACCTCGCGGCTCAGCCCGTCGCGGCTGCGCGTGACCACCGACGGGCGCCAGCGCCTGCACCGCGCCGTAGCCGATGGTCCAGGCCGCGACGAAGCCGGCCACCTGCATGTACTGCCAGCCGAACCCGTACAGGAACACCGGCAGCGCCGACGACGAACCAGACGTCGCGCGAGCCGAACATGAAGATGCGCGCCGCCGCCATCAGGTTGATGGCGCGCGTCTTGGCGAACAACTCGCGGAAGCTCTTCGACGCCTTCGCCTTGCCGAGCGTGCGCGGCAGCGACAGCATCACGCCGACCAGCACGAACGCCAGCATCGCCGGCCATCAGCCACAGCGCCGGACGGAAGCCGACCACCTGCAACAGGAAGCCGCCGATGAAGAAGCCGGCGCCCTTGGTGGCGTTCTTCGATCCGGTGAACCACGCGACCCAGCGGAACAACTGGCCCGCGCCCTGCGTGCGAGGTCGCCTTGATCGCGCTTTTCGACGCGGTCTTGGTCAGGTCCTTGGCGACGCCGGCGATGCCCTGCGCCAGCACCACCCAGGCGACCGATGCGACCGCGCCCCAGGCCGGATTCAGCGCCGACAGCATGCACAGGCCCGCCGATCTGCAGGATCTGTCCGGTCGCCAACATGCGCGGGATGCCGAAGCGCGACGCCAGCCAGCCGCCGCCGACATTGGCGAAGATGCCCGCCGTCTCATACAGCAGGAACAGGAACGCCAGCATGAACGGCGTGTAGCCGAGGCTGTAGAAGTGCAGCAGCACCAGCATGCGGAGGCGCCGTCGGTGATGGTGAACAGGAAATACGCGGTGGTGACGATGGCGTAGTTGCGGACTGCGGACATCAGAGCGCCTCGCTCGATGACGATGTTGGCGAGATCGACCATGCGGCAGGCATAGCCGACCTCGTTGTCGTACCAGGCATAGACCTTGAGCAGCGTGCCGTCGGTGACCATGCGTGCTCGGACCATCGACGATCGCGCTGCGCGTGTCGTTGGCGTAGTCGGCCGAGACCAGCGGGCGCGTCTCGAAGCCAAGAATGCCGGCGAGCGGTCCCGCCGCGGCGGCGCGGAACAGCGCGTTGACCTCGTCCGCCGTGACCGGGCGCGCCATCTCGAACACGCAATCGGTCAGGCTGGCGTTCAGCACCGGCGCGCGCACCGCGTGGCCGTTCAGCTTGCCCTTCAGCTCGGGATAGATCAGCGCGATCGCGGTGGCGCTGCCGGTCGTGGTCGGCGACAGCGACAGCATCGCCGAGCGCGCGCGGCGCAGATCCTTGTGCGGCGCATCGACCACGACGTTGGTGTTGGTCGGATCGTGGATCGTGGTGATCTGGCCGTGGCGGATGCCGATCGCCTCGTGCAGCACCTTCACCACCGGCGCGAGGCAGTTGGTCGTGCAGGACGCCGCGGTCAGCAGCCGGTGCTCGCGCCGGATCATAGCGCTCGGTCGTTGACGCCGACGACGATGTTGAGCGCGGCCGCCTCCTTGACCGGCGCCGCGACGATCACCCGCTGCACGCCGCGCTCGAAATAGCCGTGCAAGCTGCTCCGCCTTCAGGAACTTGCCGGTGCATTCCAGCACGATGTCGCAGCCGAGGTCGCCCCAGGCGACGTCACCTGGCGATGGCGCGGCGCTGAAGCCGATGCGGCGGTTGCCGACAAGGATGGCGCGGTCGTCCTCGGCGCCGAACTGCTCGCGCCAGCGGCCATGGATGCTGTCGAACTCCAGCAGATGCGCGGTGGTCGCCGCGCCGCCCTTGAGTTCGTTGACGTGCACGATATCGAGCCGGTTGTCGGCGCGCGGATCGCCGTCGGCGCGCCTAGACGCCGCCGATCGCAGCGCGCAACGCGAGGCGGCCGATCCGCCCCATGCCGTTGATGCCGACGCGCATCGTCAGCGCACTCCGTGCCAATGCGCAAGCTGGGGCTGCCGATCTCGTCGAGCCGCGCCTTCATCGCCATGCGGTCGAGCGTGGCGAACGGCAGGCTGGTAAAGATCTCGATCCGCCGGCGCAGGCTGGCGTACAGCTCGTTCAGCAGCGACGGCGCGTTCGACGGCACTGCCGGTGAACTTGGCCGGGTCCGGCAGCGGCCAGGCGCCGGTCACCGCCATGCTCGCCGAAATCCGGGCAGAGCTGGCCGTCCAGCGTGTCGCACAGCGTGATGACGAAATCCATGCCGCGGCGCGTTCGGCCCAGTGAACTCGTCCCAGGACTTGCTGCGCAGCCCGGACAGTGTCGTGGCCGAGCGCGCGCAGCTTCGTCGATCACCTCGGGCATCGGCGTCCGGCGATCGGGTCGGAACCGGCGGAGTAGGCGCTGAAACGCCCGCCGCCGACGCTCTCGCAGGATGGCCTCGGCCATGATCGAGCGCGCCGAGTTGTGCGTGCACAGGAACAGCACATTGAAGGCGGGGGTCATGCCGTGTCGTCCTCCTTGGGATGTGGCGGGCAGCAGCCGGGCGATGTCGCCGCACAGTTCCGGCCGGCCGCCGCAGCAGTCTCGAGTCAGGAAAGCGAGCAATTCGCCGCAGAGCCGACGATCCGGACCGCGTGGACGATCTGCCGGCCCTGCCGGGTGGATTGGGTCAGGCCCGCGCGCTCCAGCGCGGCGAGATGGAACGAGAGGTCGAGGCCGGAACTGCGAGGCGCGCCGCGATCTCTCCCGCTGGCAGTCCTGATGGCACCCTCCGCGATCAGCAGCCGCATCAGGTCGAGCCTGGTTTCCTGGGACAGCGCTGCAAAAACGGCTGCGGCCGTCAAGGTTTCCATATTTCCAAGTTTACAGAAATGTTGGTCCCAGGCAAGCGGTCGACGGGCCGAATAAGCGCGCTTCTGCCTTTTGACCGTTCATCGTACAATTTGTCAGAAAAGGTTCACAACAGCCTCTCCCGGAGCCGTTTCGCTCCCGGCGTACTGCTGTCGGTTCCATTTATCTGGAATTCTGGAAATTCTGGCTTGTTTACCGTTCGCAGCCTGCGCTAGGGTTCCTTCCATAAGTCTAGAAGAATGGAATGGGAGGGGTGGACATGTCGCGATGCGACAAGCTGATGCATGCGGGCCGGCGGGCGTTCTTTGCCAGAACGGCCACGGCCGCTGTCGGAGCCGCGGCAACCCTGGCCATCCCGACAGTCGCGGCGCGGGCCGCCCCGTCCCTGGCGCTGGTCAACTATCCGTCCACCAAGCTTGCCAATGTCCACGACCTAAAGGTCGACGAACCGGTGGACATTGCCTATCCGGATGCGGACAGCCCCGGCGTGCTGCTGAAGCTGGGCATTCGGGTCGACGGCGGCGCGGGGCCGGATGGAGACATCGTCGCATTCAGCACGCTGTGTCCCCATAAGGGCTTCCCGCTCAATTACGGCCCAGGCGACAGGACATTGAGCTGCCCGGGGCACTACAGCCGTTTTGATGTCGAGAAGGGCGGTCTGCAGATCTTCGGGCACGCGACACAGAACCTGCCGCAGTTCCGCCTGGTGATCGATCAGAACGGCGACATCTACGCGGTTGCCGTCGATGAGCTGATCTACGGCCGCCTCTCCAACGTCCTGAACGCATAGGAGGCGCGCATGGCCTACAAGCGCAACATCGACCGGCTGCCGATCCCGCCGAAGGACGCTCAGATTCACAACGTCGTCTGCCACTACTGCATCGTCGGCTGCGGCTATCATGCGCTGTCCTGGCCGGTTGACCGCCAGGGCGGCATGCAGCCGGACCAGAATGCATTCAACCAGGACCTGACCAAACAGCAGCATTCCATGGCGACTGGCTGGTTCAGCCCGTCCATGTACAATGTGGTCAAGCAGAACGGGCGCGACGTGCACCTCGTCGTCATGCCCGACCACGGCTGCGTGGTGAACTCGGGTCTCGGTTCCACGCGCGGGGCGAAGATCGCGGAATTATCGTACTCGACGGTCACTGGCACGCAGGGCGAGCGGCTGACCGAGCCGCTGGTCTGGCGCTACGGCGTCCTGACGCCGACCTCTTGGGATGATGCGATCAACCTCGTGGCTGAAGTGACACGGCGGGTGGTGGAGGCGCAGGGCGAAGACGGCCTGATCGTGTCCGCGTTCGATCACGGTGGTGCCGGCGGCGGCTACGAGAACACCTGGGCGACCGGCAAGCTCTATTTCGACAGCATGAAGGTCAAGAACATCCGGATCCATAATCGCCCGGCGTACAACAGCGAAGTGCACGGCACCCGCGACATGGGTGTCGGCGAACTGAACAATTGTTATGAAGACGCCGAACTCGCCGATACGATCGTGGCGGTGGGGTGCAATTCACTGGAGACGCAGACCAACTACTTCCTCAACCACTGGGTGCCGAACCTGCGCGGCGCGAGCGCCGACAAGAAAAAGGCGGAGTTTGGCAGTGAGCCGATCGAACCCGCCAGGATCATTTTCATCGATCCACGCCGGACCCCGACGATTGCCGCCAGCGAGGCGGAGGCCGGCGCTGCGAACGTGCTGCATCTAGCCATCAACTCGGGGACCGATCTTGCTCTGTTCAACGCACTGTTCACAGAAATCTCCGCCAAGGGCTGGGTCGATCGCGCGTTCATCGCAGCCAGCACCAGTGGCTACGACGATGCGGCCAAGGCGAACCACACTACGATCGAGCAGGCCGCGCAGATCACCGGCCTGAAGCCGGAGGACATCCGCAAGGCGGCAGAGTGGATCGCTCAGCCGAAGCAGGGCGGTGTGCGACGACGCACCATGTTCGCGTACGAGAAAGGACTGATCTGGGGCAACGACAATTACCGCACCAACCAGGCGCTGGTGAATATTGCCCTCGCGACCGGAAACATCGGTAGGGCCGGCAGCGGGTGCGTGCGCATGGGCGGCCACCAGGAAGGTTATGTGCGGCCCGACTACCCCGGTGGCAAGCCTGCGCCATACATCGATCAGCTTCTCATCAGCGGGAAGGGCGGCGTGCATCACGTATGGGCCTGCGATCACTTCAAGACTACCCTCGACGCCACCGAATTCAAGCGTACCTACAAGCGGCGCACGGATCTGGTGAAGGTCGCCATGGATTCCGTGCCGGCGGGCGATCGGGAAGGCCAGATCAAGGCGATCATGGAGGCGATCGGGCACGGCGGATTGTTCGTGGTGGACGTGGACATCGTGCCAACGCAAATCGGCGGGTGCGCCCACGTCATGCTCCCCGCCGCGACATCCGGCGAGGCCAACCTTACCAGCATGAACGGCGAGCGGCGGATGCGCCTTACCGAACGTTATATGGATCCGCCGGGCAGCGCCCTGCCGGACTCGCTGATCGTCGCCAGGATTGCGCAGGCACTGGAGCGAAGCTGGCGCGCCGCTGGCAAGGCAGATGTCGCCGACAAATTCAAAGGATATGACTGGAAGACCGAGGAAGACGCGTTCATGGACGGCTACAACAAGAACGCGGACGGCGGGAAATATGTTACCTACGAGCGGTTGCGGGCCATGGGAACGAATGGTTTCCAGGAACCGGCGGTCGGCGTCGAGGACGGCAAAATCATTGGGACCAAGCGCCTGTTTGCGGATGGCAAGTTCAAGACACCGGATGGCAAGGCAAAGTTCGCTGCCACGCAATGGCGCGGGTTGGAGGCTCCAGGCAAGCAGGCCGAGAAGGACAAGTTCCGTTTCCTGATCAACAATGGCCGCTCCAACCAGGTTTGGCAGTCGGTGTATCTCGACCAGCACAATGATTTCGTCTGGGATCGCTTCCCATTCGCCTACATCCAGATGAATCCAGAGGACGTCGCCGAGCTGAAACTGAAGCCCGGCGATCTGGTCGAGGTCTACAACGACAACGGCAGCACCCAGGCGATGGTCTGGCCGACGCCGAGTGCGCGGCGGAGCCAGACGTTCATGCTGTTCGCCTATCCTACCGGCGCAGTCGGAAATGTGGTCGGCAAGGGCGTGAACGAGTTGGTGATTCCAAACTACAAGCAGACCTGGGGCGACATCCGCAAGATCTCCGACGCGCCCCAGGTGACGCGGCACCTGTCATTCAAGAGCGAGGAATACAAGGTGCCGACCTGAGGCGGCTGGCAGGTCAGGAACAACACGCAGCCGCCGGCTTGCGCGCTTCGATCGTCGCTGCGGCCACGTAGTTCTCGATGCCGCGGCCGGCTGCCCACGTGGCGACGTACTCGCGGCTTTCCGGCTTCACCTGGATGCTGATGTCGGTGAAGCCGGCCGCCTGCAGCCAGTCCTCGATCGCGGCGGGGGCAGCGGCGCCGGCGACACAGCCGCACAGCAACGCCTTGTCGGAGGCGAGATCCGGGGGCAGGGGGTTGATGTTCACCACATCGGAAATGGCCAGCCGCCCGCCCGGCTTCAATACGCGGAACGCCTCGCGGAACACCTGCGCCTTGTCCGGCACCAGATTGATCACGCAATTGGAGATGATCACGTCGCCGGTGCCGTCGGCGATCGGCAAATGTTCGATCTCGCCCAGCCGGAATTCGACGTTGCCGACGCCGACGCGGGCGGCATTGTCGCGCGCCTTGTTCAGCATCTCGTGCGTCATGTCGACGCCGATCACGCGGCCTTGCGGCCCGACCTGCCGCGCGGCGAGCAGGCAATCGAAGCCGGCGCCGCTGCCCAGGTCGATCAGCACCTCACCGGGTTTCAGGGCGGCGATCGCCTGCGGATTGCCGCAGCCGAGGCCGAGGTTGGCACCTTCAGGCACCGCTTGCAGGTCGGCGTCGGTGTAGCCCATCTGACTGGCCTTCGACTGCTCCGGGCTGCAGCAGGCGGACGCGGCGGCCGGTGCGCAGCAGGACGAACTCGCAGCGGCGGCGATCGAGCCGTAGCGGTTGCGGACCAGTTCCTTGATTTCGGTGCTGTCCATCGCAAACTCCTGTGTCAGGCGGATTGGCGGGAGCGCATGGTCGTCGCGGCCGGTTCGCAGTACGGCTGGGCGTCGCCGCGGCCGCAGCAGTTCTCGGTCAGGGTGGCGATCAGGCCGTTCATGGCGGCGTAGTCGGCCGCGTAGATGAGTTGGCGGCCGACGCGGCGCTGGGTGACCAGGCCCGCGCGGTGCAGGTGCTGCACGTGGAAGGTCAGCGATGATGGCGGCACGTGCAGCCGGTCCGCAATGACGCCGGCCGGGAGACCATCCGGTCCGCGCTCCACCAGCATACGGTAGAGTGCGAGCCGGGTCTCGTGGGCCAGGGCGGCAAGTGCCTGCACGGTCTGGGGGAGGTCCACAGATACCTTCCGATATTTCGAGTATCATCGAACGTACGGCGGGGCCGTGTCAAGTGCGTATTGCCCGGACGCGGGCGGAGCGCGATTTTGAACTGGCATCCAGGAGCGACAACCGATGGCCGCCTCGATTGAAACACCGGCCGATGCCGGGGACTACGACGCCATCATCATAGGGGCGGGCATCTCGGGCCTATACCAGCTCTACCGCCTGCGCGAGCTAGGTATGAGGGTACGGGTGTTCGAGGCCGGCACCGGCGTCGGCGGCACTTGGTACTGGAATCGATATCCCGGCGCGCGCTTCGACTCCGAGAGCTACTCCTACAGCTATTCGTTTTCGCAGGAACTGCTGGACGAATGGGACTGGTCGGAGCATTTCGCCGCCCAGCCGGAGACACTGCGCTATCTCAACCATGTCGCTGACAAATTCGACCTGCGCGGCGACATCCAATTTCGCAGCCGGGTGGACGCGGCACACTGGCAGGAGGCAACGCGAATCTGGGATGTCACGCTGGAGGACGGCAGCCGCCACCACGCGCGCTTCCTGATCACTGCCATCGGCCCGCTGTCCGCACCGACCATGCCGCGCATCGAGGGAGTGGAGACATTCCAGGGTCAATCCTGTCACACCGCCCGCTGGCCGCATGAACCCGTAAGCTTCGAGGGCAAGCGCGTGGCGGTAATCGGTACCGGCGCTACCGGAGTGCAGACGATCCAGGAAGTGGCGAAGACCGCCGGCCATCTGACGGTGTTCCAACGCACGCCCAACTGGTGCGCGCCGCTGCACAACAGCAGGATCGACGCGCAGGAAATGGCGACGCTCCGGGCCGGTTATCCCGAGATGTTCCGGCGCTGCCAGGAAACCTTCGCCTGCTTCCTGCACACGCCGGATCCGCGCGGCACGTTCGAGGTGACGGTGGAGGAGCGCGAGGCATTCTGGGAGAGGCTGTACGCCGAGCGAGGCTTCGGCATCTGGCAGGGCAACTTCCGCGACATCCTGGTCGATCGCGCGGCGAATGCGGCGATCTCCGAATTCGTGGCGCGAAAGATCCGCCAGCGGGTGCGGGATCCGGTGGTGGCCGAGAAGTTGATCCCGACGAACCATGGCTTCGGCACCCGTCGCGTGCCGCTGGAGACCCGGTATTACGAAGCCTACAACCAGCCCAATGTCACGCTGGTGGACATCAAGGAAACGCCGATCGAGCGGATAACGCCGACCGGTATTCGGACCAGCGATGCCGAATACGCGTTCGACATCATCATCTACGCGACGGGGTTCGATGCCATCACCGGCAGCTTCGATCGCATCGACATTCACGGGGTGGACGGGTTGAGGCTGAAGGACAAATGGACTGGCGGGCCGCGGACCTATCTCGGCGTGCTGGTGGAAGGGTTCCCCAACATGATGATGCTGATGGGCCCGCATACGGCGCTGGGCAATATTCCGCGCAGCATCGAATACAATGTCGATTGGGTGACGGGGCTGATACGGTTTGCCCGGGAGCATGGACTGACGCGATTGGCGCCAACGGAAGCGGGCGTGGCATCCTGGACGGATCATGTGAAATCGCTGGGCGTGGGGCTGCTGTCCAACGAGGTCGACTCCTGGATGACCGGCATCAACCGGAACGTGGAGGGCAAGCAGGCCCGCATCATCGCGCGCTATAGCGGCAGTGCGCCGGCATACCGCGCACGATGCGACGAGGTGGCAGCGAACGGATATCGGGAGTTGGACCTGGCCTAACGAGTTTCATCTACCGCGGTGGTGGGCGGCGCGGTCCACCCACAGTGCTCCAGTTGCATTGCCCGATGAAACCCGCTCGCGGTCACCACCTCGCCGTCCGCGACCCGATCCCCTATGCTCCCCGCAACACCCAGCATCATAGGGAGCACGGACATGGATTTCGGGGCGTCGATGTTCTTCACAGACTATTCGATGTCGGCGGCAGAACTTGCACAGGCGCTCGAAGCCCGCGGCTTCGAATCGGTGTGGGCGCCGGAGCACTCGCACATCCCCACATCGCGGCGCACGCCCTATCCGGGCGGTGGCGATCTGCCCAAGGCATATTACGACGTGATGGACCCGTTCGTGACGCTGACCGCAGCCGCGGCCGCAACCAAGACGCTGAAAGTCGGCACCGGCGTCTGCCTGGTGAACCAGCGCGATACGATCCAGACCGCCAAGCTGGTCGCCTCGATCGACCAGGTGTCCGGTGGGCGCTTCCTGTTTGGCATCGGCATCGGCTGGAACGCCGAGGAAATGGAAGATCACGGCACCAACTTCACCTCACGCGCCAAGCTGGTGCGCGAGCGCATCGAGGCGATGAAGCTTATCTGGACCAAATCGAAGGCCGAATACCACGGTGAGCTGGTCAACTTCCCGGAGATGATGACCTGGCCGAAACCCGTGCAGAAGCCGCATCCGCCGGTGATCGTCGGCGGTGCGTTCCCGCAGGCGGCACGACGCGCGGTACGTTACGGCGAGGGCTGGATTCCGCTGGCAGGACGGCCGAGTCAGTACGGCGACGTGTTCACCTACGTCCCGAAGTTCCGCGAAATGTTGAAGGAAGCCGGGCGCGATGAAGCCTCCTGTCCGATCACGCTGTTCAACGTGCAGGAGGATGCCGACCTGCTGAAGCGCTACCGCGATCTCGGCGCGGTGCGCGTGAGTGTCAGCCTACCAGCGGCGCAGGCCGATGCGACGCTGCCGGTGCTGGATCGTTGGGCGACGCTGATCCGGCAGGTCAACGCATAGGCGGCGCCAGGTTGGCGCGTCGCAACAGCATCCGCTTTGCGGCGTCCAGCACGGCGGCAATGGCTGGGCGTCGGTAGTCCCAAATCGGGTCGGGTTCGGGCGGAATGATCACCATCGTCGCGTTCGCTTCGAACAGCAGCACCGACCCGTCGGGCGCAAGCGCGAAGTCGACGCCTGCATAATCGAGTCCCAACGTCGTACCGATGCCAATCAATGCAGCCATCGCTCGCTCGCCGAGCACCGCTGGCATATCGTCGAGGAAACGACGTTCCTCCTCGCGGAATGCGGCACTTTTCGCCATTGCCGCGGTGAAGTAATGAACTTTCCAGTCGGCCGAGATGGCCAGGTGCAGCGGGTAGGCCACGCCGTCGATGAACATCACGCGATATTTACGTGCCATGCCGTCCTGACCACGCGCATCGAGAAAGTCGATGGCGAGCAGATCGCTGCCGGGCAACTCGGCGACCGCGTTCGCCAATGCCTCGCGGTTTTCGACGTAGCGGAAATGTTGGCCGGTGTGAAAGCCGGGTGGACGCAACAGCAGCGGGAAGCCTAACCCATCGGCTGTCAGGATCGTTGCGCGTGACAATGTCGCGATGCGCGGTGCGATTACGCCCGGCACGCCGGCCAGACGCCGCGCGTTGTCGGCGCGGCCGGTTGCCCGCACCAGCGCCGGCGGATTGATCACTGGAACCGAAGCGGCCGCCACCAATGCCTCGGCGCGGGTCAAAGCGGCGCCGCAGAGATCGGCATCGCCAATGGCATTCACGATCAGTGCATGCGGCGGCAGGCGCTCGGCAGGATCATGGTAGTCGGCATAGATTGCCGTGACCGCAAAGCGACGGTCATCGACCCATTGTTGTGTCGGGACGTTGCCGCCGCGCGCCGAAACCAGCAGCAGAAGCGGAACACCTGGCCCGATGCCACGATAACGCCGGGTGGCGATTGCGTGGCCCACGAACCCTTGTTGCCAGTGCGCGTCTGCCGCCGGATCCGCCAACTCCGTCAGCACCCGTGCAAGGCCCTGATGCGCTTCGGGAAAATCCGGGGCGATACCGAGCGCCGCTTCGTAATGCAACCGTGCGGCGGACAAATCGCCGTCTTCGAGCAATTGATTGGCGAGGCTTATGTGTCCCACTGGATTGCTGGGATGGTATCGCACCGCCTGGGCTAGGGCGGTCCGCGCGGCGGATCGGTGGCCACTGGCTGCGGCAAGCGCACCGAGTTCGTTCAATGCCGAAAAATGCGTTGGATCGAGACGCAGCACATCGACATAGGCCTGTTTTGCCGCCTCGTCCTCGCCAATCGCCGCGCAGCCTCGGGCACGGGTCAGCGCGCGATGGATGTCATCGTGGCTCACGACGGAGGCACGCGGCAGTCGGTGGAGATTGCCATCGCCGGCAGAGCGTGGAAGCGCTTACGGAAGTAGAGCCGGTAGTGCCCGGGCGGGAAGCCTTCCAGCACGCCGAACAGGGTAAAGCCGAGCTTCCGATAGAACTCTGGCGCCTGGAAGCTGAAGGCGTCGACATAGGCACCGTGGCACCCCCTTTCCTGTGCCTCTGCCTCTGCCGACGCCATCAGTGCCGAACCGACGCCCTGGCCGCGCATCGTCTCGGGCACGAACAGCATCTCCACATGCAGCCATTGGAACGAGGTAGTGCTCCAAAGACCGCCAACCACAGAACCATTGTCATCGCTGATCGGGATCACCAGCAACCGCGGCTGCGCGAACCCGATCAGGGGCTGGGAACTCGCGTCAAGAGCCCGGTAGATCGCCTCGAATGTACCCGGTGCAGGAGAGTCGAACGGAGCAGGCTGGCAGGGTTTTGGGATCAAACGACCTTATCGATACCAGTCAGTCCGCTGGATGCTGTCGTCGCCACCTGCGTCAGCCGAGCAGCACCGCCACCGTGGTAATGGTGATGATGCGCGACGGCTGCCTGCTGGACCGGAGGGGCCTGCGCCGTGGCGCCACCCTGACCTGTCGTCCCTGCCGGTACCGAGGTGGCGACTTGCGCTGTCTGTCCCACCTGCACCGTCTGGTTTGCCTCGGCCTGCTTCTGCAATTGTTGGGCAAGCGAGACCGACGCGGAGGTCGATACGCCTGAGATACTCACGATAGGCACTCCTGCTTTGAGGGAAGCAACCAGATGCTGCGCCTGCTTTGTGAAGATTCCGCTAACAGTCGTATTATGAAATGTCCTCGGTGTGCGCATGTGAGACGCGCCGGCGCTTGCGCTAATCAATTGCTCATCATTCCGGCGGTATTATCTGCCCGTTGGTCTCAGATGCGGATGTACCGAAAATGAGCGCCATTGTCAGCGGCATGAACTACAACGTGCTGTTCTCGCCGAACAGCGCGGCCGACGCCACTACCGCCATGCTGAACGCACTGGAAAGCCCCGCGACGTCGTTGCCGACCACGACGTTCGTCTCGTCCGGCAATCCGATCACCGATCTCAAGCTCGCGCAGCAGGAGGAGACCGCCGGCGTCGCTCAGGAAGCGTTGCAACCTCAGGTCGCCCACGCCATCAATGCATTCAAGACGGCGGTCGCCAACGCCACCACGATTCAAAGCGCGCTGGCCAACCCGGACGTGCAGCAGGTCCTGCTTACCGCCAACGGGCTCAGCAGTTATATCGGCGAAACGGCGCTGGCGCAGAAGATCCTGCTGTCGGATCCATCCGATCCCAACTCGCTGGTCAACAAGATGGCCAATGGGACTTGGCTGAATGCCGTCGGGACCTACAATTTCGCAAAAAATGGCCTGGCCGAACTGCAAGACCCAAACACGATCGCCACTCTGAGCAACGCCTATGCCGAGATGCAGTGGCGCCAGGGACTCAACCAGGCGACCCCGGGCCTGTCGAATGCACTGGCCTTTCTCGACCAGGCCAGTTCAATCACATCGGTCAGCGACATATTCGACAACATGACCAACTTCCAGGTGATCACGACCGCCCTCGGCATTCCGGAAGACGTCGTCTTCCAGGAGCAGTCAGCGCAGGAGACTGCGATCACGTCCCGTCTCGATATCTCTAAACTTCAGGATCGGAGCTTCGTTACCACTCTGACCGACCAGTACCTGACCACCATGCAGGAGAATGCCCAATCAAGCGCCGGCAGTAGCCCGGATCTTTCAACACTCGCAGTAAAGGCTGGCGGGCTCGTGGTCTGAAGTCGTTTCCGGGTGGCGGAAATCAGTCGAGCAGTTGCTGGAGCAGGTTTTGCCAACCAATCTGGATGTACGTCGCGGCCACGAAGCCGGCGACCAGCACGATAATACCCAGCAGATTACGTGCCATGGGGTGCAGTGAGCTGCCGCGCTGACCAGCCAGAACCGCCAGTCCATAGAACCCCGGCACAAGCAGTACCGATACCGGAACCACGTCAACGACGGCGAGTGTTATGATGATCGTCAGTTCAGCGAAGGGATTATGCCCGACAACGTAGCCAAATTGCAGTTCGTAGAAATGAAAGATCGGCGAAATCAGGCCAAGCGCGTACCAGAAAGCAGCGACCCATAGCCACAGGAAATGCAGTCGGTTTATTCCGCCGAAACCGGTCATCCGGGCGGCGTTGGCGTCATGTGCGGCATCTGCGCCATAAAAGCCAATGCACGGCGCGGCGATGACCAGGAGCCCGTCGATGACGCAATGGTACCAGGCCTCGGTTATTGCGTCGGCATGTGTCCAGCTCACCAGCAGAAACGCGATCCACACCAGATATCCCAGTGCAATCGCGGCGCCGCCGATAATCGCGGCTGCCCGTTCGCGGCCGCGCGCCAGTCCGCCAGCCACAAACGTCGCAACCCACACCGAAACCACCTCTGCGCCGACGCGATAGAACCAGTGAGTTCCCCACTCCGGACCGGCCAGGCCGGCCAACTCGCTCTTGGCGGCGCGGATCGTATCGGCCGCCGTTTCGATCGATAACGAAAATGCGGCGCGGACCGCGAGGTAGTACAGACCGGCCGCCAGCGGTGCGACGAACAGTGGCAATAACGGTGCCCTCCCGCCTGAGCTCACCGTGTTGGCCGACATATCCCGCTCCCCCATGGACCAGTGTACAATGTACGGCTCCATCATCGCGGTCGAGCCATTCCGCCCTCCATTGCACCGTTTCTCACTCTCGCGCAGTCTCCGCGCGATGCCACCAGTTCGGACGCACCGCCATGGCCAGGTCTTACGACACGCTGCATACCTCGGAACCCCAGCCGCACACGCTGATGGTCACGCTCAACCGTCCCGAAATCGCCAACGCGATGAACACGCAGATGGGCCTGGACCTGCTTGCCCTGTTCGACTCGATCAATGCGTCCCCCGGCAAGCAGCGCTGCATCGTGCTGACCGGCGCTGGCCCGCGCGCGTTCTGCGCCGGCGGCGACCTGAAGGAGCGCCTCGGCATGAGCGATCAGCAGTGGCAGGACCAGCACTTGATCTTCGAGCGCGCCATCCGCGCCATCATCCAATGTCCCGTGCCGATCATCGCGGCGGTGAATGGCGCCGCCTACGCGGGCGGGATGGAGATCGCGCTGTGCACCGACTTCATCTACGCCGTCGAACATGCCCGCTTCGCCTTGACCGAAGTCACCCTCGGCATCATGCCTGGTGCCGGCGGTACGCAGAACCTGCCGCGCGCTGTCGGAGCGCGCCGCGCCAAGGAGATCCTGCTCACCGGCAAGCCGTTCACTGCGCAGCAGGGCTTCGAATGGGGCATGGTGAACCGCATCTGCGCGGCGGAATCACTGTTGACCGAGGCGCTGGAAATTGCCGCGATCATCGCCGCCAACGCACCGATCTCGACGCGGCAGATCAAGCAGTCAGTGAACTACGGACTGAACATGGACCTCGCCAGCGGCATGATGTTCGAGATCGAGGCATATAACCGCATGGTGCCGACCGAAGATCGGCGCGAAGGCATCCGTGCCTTCAACGAAAAGCGTGAACCGGATTTCCAGGGACGTTGAACAGGATCGCGACATGAACGTCATCACCGATATCGCCTCCCAGGATCTTACGCGCGCGCTGTCCGAGCAGGCACGCACGCTGACCTACACCGACCTGCCGGATGATGTGCGCGCGCTCGCGCGGCAATGCGTGCTGGATTACGTCGCCTGCGCGCTCGCCGGCGCGAAGGAGGAGTTGGCGGAAATCCTGCTGGCGGAAATGGCCGAGCAGGGCGGCGCGCCAATCGCCACGATGATCGGCCACGCGGAGCGCCTGCCGGTGCTGTCGGCCGCGCTGGTGAACGGTGCGGCGTCGCATGCGCTCGACTTTGACGATGTGAACCTGGCGATGACGGGCCATCCCTCGGTCGTGCTGTTATCGGCATTGTTGGCGCTGGCGGAGGAACGCGGCAGTTCAGGCGGCGATGTGCTGACCGCGTTCGTTGCGGGTTATGAGCTGCAATGCCGGCTCGGATTGCTCCTGGCACCGGGCCATTACAATGTGCTGGGCTTCCACGCCACCGGCACACTCGGAAGCTTCGGCGCCGCCGCTGCATGCGCGCATCTGCTGGGACTCGACGCGGAGCAGTTCACCACCACAATCGGCATTGCAGGGACGCAGGCGGCCGGGCTGAAGTCGATGTTCGGCTCCATGTGCAAGCCGCTCCATGCCGGCAAGGCGGCGTATCACGGACTGCTCGCCGCGCGCCTCGCAAAGCGCGGCTTCACCAGCCGGCCCGATGTGCTGGAATGCGCGCAAGGCTTCGCGCACGCGCACAGCCCCGACTTCAATCCGGCCGATGCGTTGGCGACGCCGCCGGGCGGGTTCCATATCCGCAACAACCTCTTCAAGTACCACGCCGCGTGCTACATGACGCACGCGCCGATCGAGGCTGCACGCAGGCTGCGCGAACGCCATGCGCTGACACCGGATCGCATTGCGCGCATTCGCCTGACGCTCGATGAAACCTGCAACCGCATTTGCAACATCCCTGCACCGCGCACCGGGCTGGAGGCGAAGTTCAGCCTGCGGCTGACCACGGCGATGGCGCTCGCCGGTGTGGATACCGGCGGCCTCGGCAGCTACTCCGAGGCGACCACCGCCGATCCCACGCTGGTTGCGTTGCGCGACAAGGTCGAGTTCGATTTTCAGAGCGGCCGGTCCAACACGATCGCCGATCTGGAACTGGTGCTGACCGACGGTAGCTGCGTCTCCACACGCTACGACGCCGGCGTTCCCGCGGAGGACATCGGCGAACAGGGACGACGCCTGGAGGAGAAGTTCACCTCGCTTGCCGAACCGATCCTGGGAGCCGCGCAGACATGCAAGCTGCTCGGCGAGCTCGGCCGGTTCGAAGCATTGGCCGACCTGCGCGGCGTGATGCGTCTCTGCGCTGGATGATTGGCGGCGGCGGCACTGGCATTGCGAGGAGCGCAGCGACGAAGCAATCTCCTGCCAATTATGCGCGCACAGACCTGTCCGAGATTGCCGCGTCGCTACGCACCTAACAAGAAGTCGACGTACATTTTGTCGTCATGGCCGGGACAGGCCCGGCCATGACGCCGGAGAAACGGGCATGACGGTTTCATCCACGGCCGGTACGGAACTCGCAATGACAGTGTGCCAATTCACCCGAATGTCGCGAAGAGCTCCTCCAGCGCCTTGAGCTGACCGCCCTGCGTCGACGACGGCACGATGACCGGCGTGCGCACGCCGGCCGCGCACCACGCCTCCACACCCTCGCGCACCCGCGTGGCCGGGCCGAACAATGATACGTCCGCGAGCCACCGGTCCGTCAGATACCTCGGCACATCGTCGCGCCGGTCCTCGGCAATCGCCCGCTCGATCGCCGTCATCTCCTCGACGTAGCCGGCTTCCTTCCAGTAATTGCGGTAGTTCGGCAGGAACGCGTAATGGATCAGGTTCCTGCGACAAACTGCCTTCGCCGCCTCGACATCGTCGCTGATGCAGGTCGGCAGCATGTTGCCGACGAAGAACGCGGGATCGTCGCGTTTCGCCGCCGGCAGCGACGCCAGCGACTGCGCCATGTGCGAGAGCGCGGCATTGGCGAACACCACGCCCTCGGCGATCTCCCCGGCCAACGCCACCATCCTGTGCCGCAGGGCTGCGATGATGATCGGCGGGAATGCGCCAAGGCCTTCCACCGCGCGCAGCTTTTCAACGAAGTCGCGCGTATCGCCGAGCGGCCTGCCGACGGTGACGCCCATGCGCTGATGGCCCGGTGCGTGCGCCACGCCGATGCCCAGCCGGAAGCGCCCGCCCGACACCTCGTGCATGAAGGCGGCGCTCTGCGCGAAGTCCAGCACCGTACGCGCGTAGATCGGTGCAATGGCCGTGCCGAACGGGATGTTTTGCGTGTTCCACGCCATCGCCTCGCACTGCGACATGTTGCCGAACATGCTGGGCGTGTAGATGCCGGAAAATCCCAGCCGCTCGATTTCGCGCGCAATGTCGATGGTCTGGCGGCGGCGGCCTGGGACGGCGACCAGGGAAATGGCAGGCAGGGATGCGGGCATGGCGGTTCCTGGAGTTACATCATTGACGGGTTGACTGGAGCAGTTCGGTGCCTTCCTGTCATCGCCAGGAGCGGGCGACGCGTCAATCTCGATGGGCGAGTGCACTCGGGCCGACAATGCGGGGCGCAAGCGACCGCCTGCAGCGGTGCTGCGCCAGGCCACCCGCTCGCGCATCGACCCGCCGCCTGCTATTGCGCCTGCGCAATGCGCATCCTGTTCGTCACCTCGAACCGCCTGGGCGACGCGGTGCTGTCCACTGGCCTGCTGGACCACTTGATCCGCACCCACCCCGACGCCCGCATCACCATCGCCTGCGGCCCTGTAGCCGAGGGCGTGTTCGCCCGCATGCCGAACTGCGAGCGCACCATCGTGTTGGACAAACGACCCTACAGCCTGCACTGGCTGCCGCTCTGGGCCAGCGCCGCCACCACGCGATGGGACCTTGTTGTGGACATTCGCGGCTCAGCGCTTGCCTGGATGGTGCCGACGCGTCGGCGCGCGGTGATGCGTCGCCGACCAGGCCACAAGATTACACAGCTTGCCGCAGTGCTCGAGTTGGATCCGCCGCCATTGCCAGTCGCCTGGACAGGGCCCGAGGATCGCGCCAGGGCTGCTGCATTGCTGCCACCTGGCCGGCCAATCATCGGGCTGGGCCCGACTGCGAACTGGCTGCCGAAGATCTGGCCCGCAGACCGTTTCGCTGCATTGTTCCACGCCTTGCAGACTGGCCCGGTCCCGGGTGCGATCCCCGCCGTGTTCGCCGGTCCCGGGCCGCAGGAACACGCACTGGCCGCCCCGTTGCTGAACATGCTGCCAGGCGCGATCGATGTCGTGGGCCGGCTCACCCTGCCGGAGGCCGCCGCCTGCCTCGCACGCTGCGCTTTGTTCATTGGCAACGATTCCGGCTTGATGCACCTGGCCGCATCCGCCGGCGCACCGACCCTTGGCCTGTTCGGCCCGACCTCGGCCGCGGAGTACGCGGCTGCCGGACGCAGCGCGCGCGTGGTGATGTCGTCCAGTTCCCGCATGGCCGATCTATCGGTCGATGCTGCGCTCGCCGCCGCATCGCGCCTGCTGGTTGCGACCGAAGTCGCGTAGCAGGCAATTGTTCTTTATTGAAAAAAAGAACCAAAAAACTTTCGATCCTTCAGGCTGGTGCCCGGTCATACACTGGTGCAAACGAACAGGAGTTTTTTGCTTCTTTTTTGGTTACTGCCTAGGTAGCCGAACGGGTCAACCCACGCGCAGATCGGCGATCAAATGGCCGGGTTCGCTGGTCAGAGCCATGAGCATGTCCCAACCCTGCTTCCTTGCGGTTGAGAGGAGCGAGCGTATCACGGCGAACTCGTTGGCGCCTTGCTCGGAACGGAATCCGCCGGAGATCTTCTGGCGCAATTTCATCATCCGCCCGTCGCGCTCGGCGAGGTTGTTGGTAAAGGGCACCAACGGATCGATGAGAAAGCGGAGCACGTCCCGCTTACGGGTGCTGAGGCGCAGCAGGAGGTTGTGGCCAACCCGCCGGGGCCGGCGGCCACGACGCCTGGCCTTGACCTCGGCAGGGATCAGTGTGGGCTGTGCCTCATGGAACACAAAGCCTTGCGCGAGGATCAGGTCGTAACGACGCTCGATCAGCCCAATCAGACCCGGCTTCAGTGCGACGCCCCGCTCGCGCGCGAGGTTCGTTGCGTGGCAGGCGCGTCGTAACAGGCGTTGCATCTTGTGCGCCCAGTCTTCCTTCTCGATCTCGACCAGCGCCTTCAGTTCACGCAGATGATGCGCGTTGCACAACGCGTGCAGCACGCCTTTCAGGGTGTAGTACGGCTTCCAGTGGTCGTGCACGACAATGCCCGTGACATGTGCCAGCAGGCTGCCACGCCGCGGCGAGACACGGTAGAAAGTGAGCCAGATGGTCGAGGCGATGTGCAGCCACTGCGTCTTGCCGCCAATCCGGAAGCCGGTTTCGTCCATGTGCTTGACAGGTGCCGCCGCGACGTGGTCGCGCACGGCATCGGCAAAGCCCTGGAATCGCCCCGCACAATCCTGGCTGATCCGGGCGATGGTCGCGGTGACCAGATGCACACCGAAGAGATGTGCCATGAGTTCGGCCAGACGCTTCTCGGGCAGCAACTGGTAGTGCAGCAGATAGAGCACAAATGCGCCGATCCGCTTGCCATATTGCGCCGGCGCGGCAACGCCCTCGGGAAATGCCGCCCGCGTCTGCGTGCCGCAGGCCGCGCAACGGCAGCAATAGGCGCGGTGCTCGGTAACGAGCAGCGGCCTCGGTTCCGGCAGATCGAACACCTGCCGGGAAACATGGCCGCTCGCCATCGCCGTGGTCAAAGGCTCACCGCACGCAGCGCAGGCTTCTGGATAATGCTCGATCGTGGCATCGGGCTTTTCAACCCGGCAAAGCGTCGTGCCAGGATGCCCCTTCTGGCCGCCGGTCTTCTTGCCTGACGGTTCGCGCAGGCTGCTGACCCGCGGCGGCTTTTTCAGCCCGTCGCTCGACGGTGGCTTGCCGCTGTTGCTGCTGTTCAGCCCAAGACGGCGCTCCAATTCCGTCAGCCGCTTCGTCAGGGCCGAATTCTCAGCGCGAAGCACGGTTATCTCCGCCTGCAATGCGGCAATGACTGCATCGCCGCCAGCCGCAGGCGTGGCGTAATCTCGGCCGGACGGGTCGGCGGGCGGTGCCATCGACACGTTGACTCGTACTCACCCGTGACCTGTCAACAGCTCCCTTCGCGAGGATGACCTGGGCTGTTACCTTTTTTGCAAAAAAGAAGTCCTTGCCGTTACCTCACACCGCCTCGTCGAGATCCGATCCCCACATCTTCTCCAGCGCATACATCGCCCGTGCCTCGGGCTTGAACAGATGCACCAGGATGTCACCGGCATCGATCAGCACCCAGTCCGCACCGCCAGCGCCTTCCACCTGCACGCGCTTCAGTCCCGCCTGGTGCAGTTTCTCCGACAGATGCTCAGCCATCGCGGCAATCTGCCGGTCCGCCAGTCCGGTCGCGATCACCATGCGGTCGCAGAACGTCGCCTTGCCGGCAAGGTCCAACGTCACGACATTTTCGGCCTTGTCGTCCTCCAGACTGCCGACGATGACCTTCTGCAGTCGCTCCAGCGTCGATGCCTCAGCCTTGTGTCCCCGACTCGGCGAGGCTGAACGCGGACCGGCCGCAATCGTCTTCTTGCGTGGCGTACCGAGCGTCTTGCCGGCCGCGGGTAGCGTCGGCTTGGCGATCTTCTTGCGCGGGGCGGCGCGATGCCGCGCGGGCGAGAACAGTTTCGACGGCTTGGCTATGACGCTGCTCCTTTGCTGGCACGGATCGCACTCGCCGATGCGGCGTGCTGCGGCACACACAAAAATACCCAGGCAGGCGCGGCGCGATCTGCAAGCACCGCCGCCGATTGCGCTGGCCGTCGGGCGTGCACAAGCCGATGTGCCACGTGGCCAGCCAATGCGCGATGATTGTAGCCGGGGCGCGGCAGAACCGCGAAGGGAATACGGCGCGCAATGTCCAGCCAGCGGCGCCAGCGCGGCAACTGCTCCAGGATATCGGCGCCCATCAGCCAGACGAACCGCACGCGCGGAAACTGGCGAAATAGGCGGCGCAGCGTGTCGATCGAGTAGCGCGTGCCGAACACCGTCTCGATCGCGCTGGCCACGACGCGTCGTCCATCTGCAATTCCGCGCGCGGAAGCCAGACGCTGACCGAACGCCGCCATGCCGCGTTGTGGCTTCAACGGATTGCCCGGCGAGACCAGCAGCCACACCTGATCGAGCCGCAGCCGGCGTTGCGCGACGTCGATGACATGGCGATGCCCGGCATGCGCCGGGTTGAACGAGCCGCCGAGCAGGCCGATGCGCATGCGTCGCCGATCGCCGAACCGCGGGATCGGATCATGCGAGACCGGCGCGTTCAGGGACGTACCTGCCCGGTGCCGGTCACCACGTAGCGGTACGTGGTCAATTGCTCCGGTCCGACCGGACCACGCGCATGGATACGTCCGGTGGCGATGCCGATCTCTGCCCCGAAGCCGAATTCGCCGCCGTCGCAGAACTGCGTCGAGGCGTTCCACAGTGCCACCGCGCTGTCGACACCCTTGAGGAAGTGCTGCGCGGCGGCAGCATCCTCGGCGACGATCGCGTCGGTATGCTCGGAGCCGTGGCGCGCGATATGCGCCAGCGCCGCATCGACGCCATCGACCACCGCCACCGACAGGATCGCATCCAGCCATTCGGTGTCGAAGTCGGCTTCGCTGGCAGCGGCAAGGTCCGGCACGATGTCACGTGCTGCCGAATTGGCGCGGAAGTCGCAACCGAGCGCGCGCAGATCGGCGATGATCGGCGGCAACAACGCAGGTGCGATAACGCGGTCGATCAGTAAAGTCTCGGTGGCGCCGCAGATGCCGGTGCGTCGCATCTTTGCGTTCGCCACGATGCTGCGCGCCATCGCCGGATCGGCCGACGCGTGGACGTAGGTATGGCAAAGCCCTTCGGCGTGCGCCAGCACCGGCACGCGAGCCTCGCGCTGCACGCGTTCGACCAGGGACTTGCCGCCACGTGGCACTATCAGATCGAGCAGGCCAGCCGCGGCCAGCATCGCCGCGACGTAGGCGCGGTCGGCGTTGGGCGCGATCTGCACGCAGGCCTCCGGCAACCCGGCCGCACGCAGGCCGGCTACCAGTGCCGCATTGATCGCCTGTGCGCTGCGCACGCTTTCCGACCCGCCGCGCAGGACCACCGCGTTGCCCGACTTCAGGCAGATGCCGGCTGCATCCGCACCGACATTCGGCCGGCTTTCGTAGATCATGCCGATGACGCCAATCGGTGTGGCGATGCGTTGGATGTGCAAGCCGTTCGGGCGCGTCCAGTCGGCAAGCGTGCGGCCAACCGGATCTGGCAGCAGCGCGATATCTTCCAGGCCCTTCGCCATGGCATTGACGCGCGATTCAGTCAGCATCAGCCGGTCGCGAAATGCCGCGGTGCCGGTATAGGCGGCGAGGTCGGTGGCGTTGGCGGCGAGTATCTCGTTGGACGCCGACCGCAGCGCCGCGGCCATTGCACGCAAGCCGGCGTTGCGCTCCGCATCCGGCGAACGCGCAAGGACATGCGAGGCGGCGCGCGCGGCGTCAGCGGCGCGTTGCAGATGTTGGGTGGGTTCGGTCTCGATGTGCATGGACGTGTCCCTCAGCGAGGATACTGCCGTGTCAAGCCCAAGTTTTCCAGGGGATTGCTGTCATTGCGAAGAGCGCAGCGACGAAGCAATCTCCGCCGGCATATGCGCGCAAGGCGTGACCGAGATTGCTTCGTCGCTGTGCTCTTCGCAATGACAGGTCGCTCGCCATGACAGGTCAAAGGCGACGACTCACAACAACACCAAGTCGTCGCGATGGATGATCTCGTCGCGCCCGCGCCAACCCAATATGGTTTCGATCTCGTCTGAACGATGCCCTGCGATGCGTTCCGCGTCGGCGCTGGCGTAAGCCGACAGGCCGCGTGCCAGCGCCTGGCCGTCCGAACCGCGCACCACCACCGGATCGCCGCGCTCGAAAGTGCCTTCGACCGCACGCACGCCCGCCGGCAGCAGCGAACGCCCGGCGGCCAAGGCGCGTGCGGCGCCGATGTCGACCACCAACGCCCCGAGTGGCGCCAGTGCACCCGCGATCCAGCGTTTGCGGGCGGAACGACCCTCCGGCGTGGCCAGAAACCACGTGCAGCGTGCGCCACTTTCCAATGCCGCAAGTGGATGCTCGGTGTGGCCATATGCGATCGCCATTGCACAGCCTGCCTGGGTCGCGATGCGTGCCGCCGCCAACTTGGTGCGCATGCCACCGGAGGAATACCCAGGCGGCGGCTCGCCACCCATTGCTTCGATGTCCGCGGTGATCGCGGGCACCAGCGGAATATGCGTGGCGGCCGAATTGCGACGGGGATCGGTGGTGTACAATCCGTCGATGTCGGACAGCAGCACAAGCTGATCAGCCTGCGTCATCTCCGCCACCCGTGCGGCGAGGCGGTCGTTGTCGCCGAAGCGGATTTCCGCCGTTGCCACCGTGTCGTTCTCGTTGATCACAGGAATGCAGCCGAGGCTGAGCAGCGTGTTCAGTGTCGCGCGCGCATTGAGGTAGCGGCGGCGATCCTCGGTATCGTCGAGTGTCAGCAGAAGCTGTGCGGCGGTGAGGCCCTTCGCCGACAGCGCTTCGCTCCAGGCCTGCGCCAGCCTGATCTGTCCGACCGCAGCGGCGGCCTGCTGTTCTTCCAGTCTGAGCCGGCGCTGTTGCAAGCCGAGTGAACGTCGCGCCAGTGCGATGGCGCCGGAGGAGACCACGATCACGTCTGCGCCACGCGCGCGCAACGAAGCAATGTCGGCTGCAACACCATCGAGCCATGCCGTGCGCGGAGCGGCTTCCGCCTGATCCACCACCAGGGCACTGCCAATTTTGATGACGAGACGCTGGGCTGAGGCGATGGAGGGGATCATCGCCATGGCACGAAATCAGCACCAATACCTCCCCCTCCCCTTGCGGGAGGGGGTTGGGGGGAGGGGGCCTGCCACCATTCAGCGCGCCCCCTCCCCCCAACCGCCTCACGCAAGGTGAGGGTGAGAACTGTCGCTTGGGCGTGTGTTGTCACGCCGCCTTCTCCAACCGGGCCGCGCTGATCATCCTCTGCAGCGCGCGCAGCACTTCCGGCACGCCCTGACCGGTGACGCCGGACAACAGCATCACCGGCCGGCCCGACGCCTTGGCAAGCGCTGTCTTGCGCGCCGCCGCCTCGCGGGCGCTCATCGCGTCCAGCTTGTTCAGCCCGATCAGTTCCGGCTTCTCCGCCAGCCCGCCGCCATATTCGGAAAGTTCCTCGCGCACTGTCCGCCACGCGCGCACCACGTCGCCGGCCGCGCCGTCCACCAGGTGCAGCAGCACTGCGCAGCGCTCGACATGGCCGAGGAACCGGTCACCCAGCCCGGCCCCCTCGTGCGCGCCTTCGATCAGGCCGGGAATGTCGGCCAGCACGAATTCCTCCGCGGCCGACAGGCGCACCACGCCCAACTGCGGGTGCAGCGTGGTGAACGGATAATCCGCGATCTTCGGACGCGCCGCCGATGCCGCCGCCAGGAACGTGGACTTTCCCGCGTTTGGCAGCCCGACCAGCCCGGCATCGGCGATCAGCTTGAGGCGCAGCCATACCCAACGCTCCTCGCCCGGCCAGCCCTTGTCGGCCCGGCGCGGCGCGCGGTTGGTGGAGGACTTATAGTGTGCGTTGCCGAACCCGCCGTCACCGCCGCGCAGCAGCAGCACGCGCCGGCCGGGCGTATCAAGATCGGCAAGCAACGTCTCGCGATCTTCCGCCAGGAGCTGCGTGCCGAGTGGCACCTTGATCACCACGTCCGGCGCGCCCGCCCCGGTGCAGTCGGCACCCGCGCCGTTGCCGCCCTTCTTCGCGCGGAAATGCTGCGTGTAGCGGAAGTCGATCAGCGTATTCAGGTTGGCCACCGCCTCGAACACGATGTCGCCGCCCTTGCCGCCATTGCCGCCATCTGGGCCGCCGAACTCGATGAACTTTTCCCGCCGGAAGGCACACACGCCATCGCCGCCGTTGCCTGAGCGCAAATGGATCTTGGCCTGGTCGAGAAACTTCATTGCTCACTTCCAAACGAAAACGGGGGCCGGCTGGCGCCGACCCCCGTAAGCCACGCAAAAGGGTCCGGCGCCTTATTCGGCGGCAGCCGGCAGCGGTGCCACGGACACGTGCACCCGATCGTTCGAGCGGCGCTTGAACTCCACCTTGCCGTCGACCAGCGCGAAGATCGTGTGATCCCGGCCGAGGCCGACGTTCTGCCCCGGCTTCCACTTGGTGCCGCGCTGGCGAAGGATGATGTTGCCGGCCAGGACTGCCTCGCCGCCGTATTTCTTGATGCCGAGGCGCCTGCCTTCGGTATCGCGGCCGTTGCGGGAGGAGCCGCCTGCCTTCTTATGTGCCATCTGCGTTTACTCCTGCGGCGCAGCGCCGGTGTCGGGCGCCAGTTCGACATTTTCCGGCTCCTCACCGGAGACCACGGCAAGTGATTCAGCCGCGTCGAGGGCCGCCGGCGGGACCGCCTCGGCCTGGGTCGGCGCGGCGTGGCTGGCTGGGGCCGCATGACCCGCCGGCTCTGCCGCATGGGCGACGTCCGCTGGTGGAACCGACTCGGCCTGGGCCGGCGCGGCATGGCTGGCCAGGCCCATATGACCGGATAGTTCCGCCACAGGGGCGACGTTCTCCGGGCTCTCGCCGGAGACCACGGCCAGGGATTCCGCCGCGTCCTGGGCGGCCGGTGCGATCGGCGCTGCCTGGTGCGCCGGTACGGCCTCCGTCAGTTCCCTGCCATCCAGTCCGATGCCGCCGACCCGAAGAACCGTGACGTGCTGACGATGCCCGTTCCGGCGACGGCTGTTCTGCCGGCGGCGCTTCTTGAAGATGATGACCTTGTCCAGCCGGTCCTGCGCGACGACGGTCGCGGTGACCGAGGCGCCCGCTATGGTCGGCGCGCCAACCGTCAGGGCGCCGCCGTTGCCCACAGCAAGAACGTCGGTGAAGGTGACGGTCGAGCCGGGCTCAGCCTCCAGCTTCTCGACCTTCAGCACCGCGTTCGGCGTCACCCGGTATTGTTTCCCGCCGGTGCGGATCACTGCGAACATCACACGATTTCCCAAAGCGTCGCGGGCTGCAGGGAGCCCCTGCGGCCGGAGAGCGGGGGTTATAGCGAGCGGGCAGGGACTGTCAACGCTTGGCATCCCGCGGCCGAGGCGTACCGACAATCCTCGGCCATCGCAGCGCGCGCTGCCGATCCAGCAAGTGATGAAGCAGCGGTGTTGCGTGAGCTGGATGCCGACCTCGCCGATCTCGCGGACGACTGGAAATGACTCGCGGTGATCTGGTTACGGTCTCGCTGGCGGGAGATTACGGCAAGCCGCGCCCCGCATTGATCGTTCAGGGGGAACACTTCGCTGCACTGCCATCCCTCACGGTGCTGCCCCTCACCAGCGAGATACACGGCGAACACATGGTCCGCTTCACCATCGAACCGCCGCGCCAAACCGGTTTGAATGCAACGTCGCAAATCATGGTCGATTAGATATCCACGGTTTCACGCGCAAAGGTTCGAGACCGCATTGGCCACGTAGACGCCCCAACTATGCGCCATGTGGATGCAGCACTGGCAGACTTTCTCGGACTGGCTACGCCGCCAACTCCCGCATGATCGCATAGAGATCGCTCTTTCCCTCGAACCCGATCCCCGGCAATTCCGGCAGCGTCACCACGCTGTCCACCACCCGCGTGCCATCCGGAAAGCCGCCATACGGCTGGAACACATCCGGGTAGCTCTCGTTGCCGCCAAGCCCGAGGCCCGCCGCGATGGCGAGCGACATCTGATGTCCGCCATGCGGAATGCAGCGCCGCCACGACCATCCGGCGTCCTTCAGCATCGCAAGGGTCCGCTGGTACTCGCACAATCCGTAGGACAGAGCGCAGTCGAACTGCAGCCAGTCGCGATCGGGGCGCATGCCGCCGTAGCGGATCAGGTTGCGCGCGTCCTGATGGCTGAACAGATTCTCGCCGGTTGCCATCGGCCCCGGATAGAACTCCGCCAGCGCGGCCTGCAACTGGTAGTCGAGCGGATCGCCGGCTTCTTCGTACCAGAACAGTGGATACGCACGCAGCATGTTCGCATAGTCGATGGCGGTCGCGAGGTCGAAGCGCCCGTTGGCGTCCACCGCCAATCGCGCGTCGTTGCCAATTTCCCGCAGCACCATCTCGATCCGCCGGCGGTCCTCGTTCAGCATCTCGCCGCCGATCTTCATCTTCACCACGGTGTAGCCGCGGTCGAGGTAGCTGCGCATCTCGGCGCACAGCGCCGCATCGTCCTTACCGGGATAGTAATAGCCACCGGCAGCATAGACGAACACGTGCGGATCAGCGGCAATGCCGTGCCGTTCCGCCAGCAGGCGGAACAGCGGCTTGCCGGCGATCTTGGCCACGGCGTCCCACACCGCCATGTCGATCGTGCCGACCGCCACCGAGCGGTCGCCATGCCCACCGGGCTTTTCGTTCGTCATCATGCAGGCCCAGATGCGGTCGGGGTCGAAATTATCCCCGGTCGCATCGAGCAGCGCGCGTGGATCGGCTTCCAGCAGGCGGGGCGCGAAGCGCTCGCGGATCAGCCCGCCCTGGCCGTAGCGACCGTTGGAATTGAACCCGTAGCCCACCACGCGACGTCCATCGCGCTCGACGTTGGTCACCACCGCGACGAGGCTCGAGGTCATTTTGGAGAAATCGATGTAGGCGTTGCGGATCGGCGAGCTGATCGGCTGGGTGATCTCACGGATGTCGGTGATGCGTAGTGGCATGGCACGGGACCCTTTCGACAGCTCTGATTTGCGAGCAGCGCAGCGACGCGGCAAGCTTCGGCCCTGGCGCGCACTGCGCCGCAGATTGCCGCGCTGCCACATCCCCCGCAATGACAAGGACCAACATGGCCAACCCGACACGCGTGCTGCTCTGGACCGATGCCCCCGCCCCCTACGCGGACGCGATCGTCGCCGCCGGCCTTGCCGATCGCGTGTCGGTCGATACTCTGTCACGCAAGGATACCCCGACACAGGCACAGCGCGCGGACACCGAGGCACTGCTCGCCTGGGGCGCGCCGTCCGGCCTGCTGCCGCAGATGCCGAAGCTTCGCTGGGTGCAGGCGCTGACCGCTGGCGTTGAGGGCTGGCTGGCGCTGCCGGACCTGCCGTCGCAACTGACCCTCACCTGCGCGCGTGGCACGCATCGCGAATCGATGCCGGAAAACATCCTCGGCGCGCTGTTCCATCTCACCAAGCCGTACGCCGCGATCGTCGAGGACCAGAAGCGGCTGAAGTGGACCCACCGTGTGGCGACGCCGCTGAACGGCAAGACGTTGGGCATCCTGGGCCTCGGTGCCGTCGGTCAGGACGTGGCGCGCCTTGCCACGGCGCTGGGCATGCGGGTTATCGGCACGCGCCGCGGCGGCGCGGCTTTGCCCGGTCTGGCCGAGGTGCTGCCGCCCGAGCGCACGGCGCAGATCCTTGGGGAAGCCGATTTCGTCCTGCTGTTGTTGCCGGCGACGCCGGAGACCGAAAACTTCATCAACGCGGAGCGGCTCGCCCAGATGAAGCCCGGTGCATGGCTGCTGAACTTCGGTCGCGGCCATCTGATCGCCGATGCCGACCTGATTGCGGCGGTGAAGGCAAAGCGGATCGCCGGTGCGGTGCTGGACGTGTTCCGCCAGGAGCCGCTGCCAACCGAGCATCCGTTCTGGACCACGGACGGCATTCTGGTACTGCCGCATATCGGCGGCCCCCATCCGGCCCGCGATACGGTTGTCGCGCGGCTGTTCGTGGAGAATCTGGGCCGGTTTCTGAACGGCCAGGTGTTGAAGGAGGTCGTCGATCGGGCGGCGGGCTACTGAGCGGCGCAGCGTCGTCGCGGCGCAGCTGCCATTACGTCCGGGTGTTGGCCTTGCCGAGAAGCTCGGCCGGCAGCCAGACGCGCGTCACCTCCCAGATTCCGGAGCGCAGGTCCATCTCCAGACGGATCGGCGTATCCTGCCCCGGAGCGTGCAGGTCCACCACGAACGCTGCCGGCCCCGAGAAGAAGGCCCAGCTCACCTGCACCGCGGCGCCATGCTCGACCGGTACCGCAGTCGGCTGCCGATGCTGCGCTGCCGCCACCAGCGCCTCCGGTGTCACACGCTGGTCAACCGCATTGGCCGCGATCCCGCGCACGAACCCGGTACCGAACGGCGGCAATTGCGCGCCATTGTTCGCCTCCGTCGGTTCGTCGGTCACCAGATCGCAAATGTCCTCCTTGATGCCTTCGCGCACCGCGGGCCAATCGACCATCGACTGCAATGCGGGAGCGTCGCCCTGGCGGATTGCCTGGCCGAGCCGGTAAAGCGTCACATACGGATAGGCAACGTAAGCCAGTGCAACTGCCATCAAGGCCGCGATAACCGGCTTTTTGCCTATCATCGTCGCACGCGCCTCCTAATCGTGAGCTGCTTCACCGAGGATAATACGCATACCTTCGCGTCTGGTTAATGGCGGTTCCGTAGCAAACTCTATTACAATCCCTTGAAACCGCAAACGTTTGCGAGACTGTCACAGGGAACCCGCTCTGTCCTCTCGGCAGTATTACCTACCCGCACAAATCAGTCACCATACAAAGTGCCGGCAGCATCACGCACCTGGTCCAGCCTGCCGGCCCACGAGCCGCGCATACAGCAACGCATCCGTCGCGCCTTCGGTGTTGAACACCAGCACGCGGCTCGACCGATCCAGCCCAAGCATTTCGCGCGTCGCGGGGTCGGCGGCGGCCAGTAGGCAGCCGGCTAGTCCGGCGACGCCGGATTCGCCCCCGACAATGCCATGGTCCGCGAGCAGGCGCATGCAGGCCAACGCAGCCTCGTCCGGTATTGCCATGAAGGCCACGGCGGCGTGGTCAAGCTCCTGCCAGGCGAGCAGGCTAGGCTCACCGCAGGCCAGGCCCGCCATGAGTGTGTCGAGATTGCCCGGAATGCTGGCGGGCTCGCCTAGCTCGGCGCTCGCCAACAGGCAGGCGGCACGGTCCGGTTCCACCACGATCAGCGCAGGGGCCGGCTGAAACCGAGCGCGCGACTGCACCGATACCGCTGCGGCGAGACCACCAACCCCGCCCTGGATGAAGACATGCGTCGGCTGGTTGCCGGTCCACTGGTCGGCGGCCTCGTCAATCATCACCCGATAGCCCTGCATCACCAGCATCGGCACCTCGGTGTAGCCGGCCCATGAGGTGTCCGAGACAACGAACCAGCCATTCGCTTCCGCCTGTCGCGACGCTTCGCGCACCGCATCGTCGTAGGTGCCGGACACACGGCGGACATCCGCGCCGTAGCGTGCGATTGCGTTCGCCCTACCCCGGCTGACACCCGCATGGACGAAGATCACACAACGGCAGTGGAAACGTTGCGCGCCCCACGCCACGGCGCGGCCGTGATTGCCGTCGGTCGCGCAGATGACGACCATCGATGCGGTTGCGCGTCGGTAGCTGCCGCGTGCCAGATCGGCAGACCGCGCCTCCAGCGCCACGCCCTGCCGCGCCAGTTCCGCGGACAATACGCACGCGACGGCATAGGCGCCGCCCAGTGCCTTGAAGCTGCCAAGACCGAAGCGCGTTGTCTCGTCCTTCAGGCGGATCGCATCCAGGCCGGCCTGTAGCACCAGTGGTGGCATGTCGTGTAGTGGCGTGGGAGCGTAATCGTGCCACGACGTGATCTCAGCCTTGGCCCGACGGAACCCCATATCAGGCAGCAGCACGTGCCCGTCGCGCCCGTAGCGCGGGTTGGCAAACAGGCGGAACGGCAGTGGCCCGAGCATTGCGGTACGGTGGACCGCATCCCTGGCCGGTGCAATCGTGGATTGATGGTGGTTGGGGGTAGGCATGAAAATATCCATTCTGGGTGGCGGCGGGTTCCTCGGGCGCAAGCTTGCGGCCCGGCTGGCGAAGGACGGCAAGTTGGGCGGTCAGCCCGTCACCGGCCTGACACTGTTCGACCTTGCGGAGCCGCCGAAACCGACTGCCGCGTTTCCGGTCAATGCCGTTGCCGGCGACCTTGTCGAGTTGCCGGCCGCAGCCGTCCCGCCCGACACCGACGTGATTTTCCACCTGGCAGCCGTGGTCTCGGCGCAGGCCGAGGCCGACTACGAGCTTGGCCGTCGAGTCAACCTGCGCGGCACCGATGCCGTGATCGACGCCTGCCGCCGGCTGGTGGCCGCCGGCGGTAAACCGCCACGTGTCGTGTTCACCTCGTCCGTCGCGAGCTTCAGCGGCGGCCAGGACGCGCAACTGATGGACGACGCCCGACAGCTTCCGGCCAACAGCTATGGTGCGCAGAAGGCGGCAGCGGAGCTGATCCTGGCCGATGCCTCGCGTCGCGGCTTCCTCGACCTGGTCTCAATCAGGCTGCCCACCGTGATCGTCCGGCCCGGCCGGCCCAATCGCGCCGCGAGTTCGTTTCTGTCGGCAATCGTCCGCGAGCCGTTGCTCGGACTGCCGGCCGATCTGCCGGTGTCCGACGCCTTCGCCGCCTGGGTGTGCAGCCCGCGCCGGGCGGTGGACTGGCTGCTGCACGCCGCCGCCATGGACACCTCGCTCATGGGTCTCGATCGCAGCGTCAACCCGCCAGGCATCAGCACCACCATCGCCCATCTGTTGCAGGCACTGGACGAGGTGAAGCCTGGGGCGTCGCTGCTGGTGCGGCGGGTCGAGGACAAGGAAGTCGCCGATATCGTCGGCCTGTGGCCGCCGGCATTCGAGACGATACGCGCCCACATGCTCGACTTCGCCACGCACGAGCCAGTGGTGGAGGTGGTGCGGGCGTTCGTCGAGGACGATCTGGCTGCCACCCGGGCGGAGCGCGGACTCGCCGTGTGACGGAATCACGCCCTCCCCTCAAAGGCGGGGAGGACGTCGCCGCGCGTTGCGACGTCAGAAGGGCATCCTTGCACCTTAAAATCGATTAATTTACCACATAAGTGGCAAATCGGCATCGCGACGGTTGATCCCGCGGCGCACAAGTTCCAAGAATGCATCTGCATCTCGCTAGCCCGCTGGACGTCGCTCATGTCGACACTTCCTGGCGACTCAACCCTCGCGGGCGCTCCGGCAGCCCCGCTCGCCGGGAGACCCGCGTCCGCGCGACCGCATCGCCCGCGTCGCGCTTTCGGCGATGCCGTCCTGCATGCGCCGCACACGCTGCGCGCACTGGTTCGCACCGACGAGATCTGGCTGGTCGTGCTGTCCGCCTTTGTCGGTTGCGCGGCCGGCGTCGCGGTCTGGCTGATGACGGCGACGACACAACTGGTCCATCAGGTGCTGTTCGGCATCTCCGCCAGCGAGCGGTTGAGCGCCATGGTCTAGCTCGATCCGGTGCGCACCGTCGTCATCCCGACGCTGGGGGGCTTGGCTCTCGGTCTGGTCGGTTTGGCGGTGGTGCACTTCCGTCCGCGCCGCGCGGTCGACCCGATCGAGGCCAATGCGCTCTACGGCGGGCGCATGTCGCTGAACGACAGCCTGATCGTCGTCATCCAGACGATCATGTCGAATGGCGTCGGCGCGTCGATCGGCCTGGAGGCGGGCTACACCCAGATCGGCGCGGCATTGGCCTCGCGCTTCGGCCGCATGTTCCGGCTGCGGCGCAACGACCTCCGCCTGCTGGTGGGCTGCGGCGCGGCCGCCGCCATCGCCGGCGCCTTCAACGCGCCGCTCACCGGCGCCTTCTATGCGTTCGAGCTGGTGATCGGCACCTATTCGCTCGGCACCTTCGCCCCCGTTGCGGTCGCCTCCATCGTCGCCGTGTCGGTGGTGAATGCACTTGGCGGCGCGCCATTCGACCTCACGTTGCAGGTGCCCACCCACCTCGATGCGCTCGACTACATCCCGATCCTCGCCCTCGGCATGGTCTGCGCCCTGATCGGCATCGCCATCATGCGCGGCGTGACGCTGACCGAGGAGCTGTTCCGCAACAGCGGCGTCCCGGGCTGGCTGCGCCCGATGTGTGGCGGCCTCGCCGTCGGAACCTTGGCGCTGGCGACACCGGCGGTGCTGTCTTCCGGCCACGGTGCGCTCGGCAGTTGTCATCGAGGCGCCCTACACGCTGTCGCATGTGGCGATGCTGGTGTTGTTGAAGTCGCTCGCGTCGGCGATCTCGATCGGCTCCGGCTTCCGCGGCGGACTGTTCTTCGCCTCGCTGTTCCTCGGCGCGCTGGTCGGCAAGACGTTCGCCGGCGCTCTGGCCGCGGTCAGCACCGCGCATGCCGTATCTCCCGTGGTCTGCGCACTGGTCGGCATGAGCGCCCTCGCGGTTGCCATCATCGGCGGGCCGCTGACCATGGGCTTCCTGGCGCTGGAGGCTACCGGCAGCCTGCCGCTGACCGTCGCCGTGCTGGCCGCCTGCGTGGTCTCGTCGCTGACCGTGCGCCGGACGTTCGGCTACTCGTTCGCGACCTGGCGCTTCCACCTGCGCGGCGAGGCGATCCGCAGCGCGGTCGATATCGGCTGGATGCGCAACCTGACCGTGGGCCGGATGATGCGCCGCGAAATGCGCACGGTGCGCGCCGATACGCCGATAGCGGCGTTCAAGCGCGACTTCCCTCTGGGGGCCCATCAGCGCGTCGTCGTGCTGGATGACGAAGACCGCTACGCCGGCATTGTGTTGCCGGCGGAGGTGCACGCGGATGCCGACGAGAACCACCGGGTGCGCGACCTGCTGCACTACACGGACACGGTGCTGCTGCCGCAGATGACGATCAAGGAGGCGGTGGCGATGTTCGAGAACGCCGAAAGCGACGCGCTGGCGGTGGTGGACAGCGCGGAGACCAGGCAGGTGATCGGCCTGCTGACCGAGCAGTACGCGCTGCGCCGCTACAGCGAAGAGCTGGATCGGCGGAGAAGGGAATTGTCGGGGGAATAGGGTCGGGCGCGGGTGAGCCGCAGCGGCCGTTTGTTGCGCCTTACGACCAGACCGTCTCGAACCACTATGCTCCTTCGCCTATGATCCGCTGCAGGTTTTGTGGGTGATAATAGTCCTGTATGGGAACTGTACCACCGAGGGTTCCGAAGAAGCGGTTTCTCTCAGCCGGATTATGGCGCAGTGCCCCAAACAGCGCCACGATCTCAGGTGGCGGCGGTTGCAGGCTCGCCTGGCTGCAATTGAATTCGTACATTGGCAAGAAATGTTCATCACGAAGCCGCTGGTACGCCGCCAATGATTCATCCCGGCTTTGCAATCCCGACAGCCCGCTGTGAATCGCATCGGCGAGCCATTGGGCGGAGCGAAATGCATCCGAAATTCCCTGCGCCAGGATTGGATCCTTGTGATAGCAGGCGTCACCGACCAGCGCCCAGCCAGGCCCGTAGGGCTTGCGAAAGAAGTTCGGCAGGGTACCCGTGCCGCGGATCGGCTCAACCCGTTTGCCGCCGCGGAACAACTCGGCAAAGTTGGCAACCAGGTCCAAACCATTGGCGATATGCCGGCCGGGATCGGCGCGCGATTCGTGGAACTCGTCGCGAGGACACGCGACGTACGTTATCGTCAATCCATCGTTGGTCGGAAAGCTGATCACTGTGCGCCGCGGACGCGGATGTACCGCCGGCAAGTGCGGCGGGACATCGCTCCAATACGCGTAATACCCGCACGTGAGTGTCGGACGGACATTGTATTCCTCGGCCTGGACGACTTTGGCTATCAGCGAGTCGCGACCGTCTGCGCCGATCACGATGCGCGCTTGATCTTCGACTTCCGGACCGCCTCGCCGGTGCCCGCGGATTCCCGTCACGCGTCCATCGGAAGCGGTCAGACCGGTTACTGTGAACTCCTCTCTGACCTCGGCACCGGCCTCCGCCGCAGCATCGATCAGCAGCTTGTCGAGTACCCGTACGGCGGGGCACCAGACACTCTGCCACACCCTCGATCGGAGGTGGCTCGCCGATAAGTTGGAAGTCGCCCAAATCCAGGCCGATGGTGCGAAACGGCGGACAGTTGGTCGCCAGGACGCGGTCCAGCAGCCCCCAGCGCTTCAGACATGCGATCCCGGGCGGCCAGATATAATGTGTGGATATGGTATCGCTCGGGAATCGCGCCCGGTCGACCAAAAGCACTCGGTGGCCCTGTCGCGCCAACAACATCGCCGTCGGCGACCCACCGCAACGTGCTCCCACCACGATCGCATCGAACATTTGGCCCTCCCCGAGAATGGGCTCTTGACCTTGGGTATTCCCAGGCTCGCATCGGCTCATCGAACCATTGAGTAGGCGCAAAAATCAAGACTTTTGGATTTCCCGGAAGGTATGACCGTAACACATACGCAGCAGATCACCGCTCCTCGGTGACGACCGTCACGTAACTTTCCTGCAATGGAGCAATCCGCTCTATATCGCCCACGACCCTCTTCCAATCCGCATCCCCCGCCATGCCTTGCCAAGCGCATTCATGGGTTGCCAGGTCTGGATAAGTGATGACGATAGAAATCTGACCCGCATGGGCACCAGATTGGTAATAGCCAAAGCTGTGCGCGACCGCACCGTATTTTTTCAGGAGCGGAACGCCCTGCTCACGCAGTAGTGCCAGTTGAGGGTCTTTGTAATCGCCCTTCCGGCGAACGACCATATTAAGGTCTTTGTAATCGCCCTTCCGGCGAACGACCATATTAACCGCCATTGTTTTTGTTCCCCCGTTGCGCATTTCGTATCGAACGTGTCGAGCCACCTACCGTCTGGCCGCAATTTACGGGGGCGGGCAGAGATAGGCATCGACAGATTACCCGGCCGTCCAATTGGTCGTCCAGCTGGAGACTGAAGCGTCGTCTCCCGGCTCGGCGCGCGACTGACGCAAATGTCTGCGGCGCGCGGCAGCCTATTGATTGATCGAGTTCCCCTCAAGACGGGCAACCGGCGCACAAATCAAGAATTTTGGTGCGCCGGTGTAACTGGTAGGGGCGACGGTGAAGGAATAGCGATTTACGTCGACCCCCGAGCCGTTCGGTGTCATCCCCGAGGATGCCGGCGAACTGTCGGTTGGGGAGCGCATAGGCCAGCCGCCGAGCCGCGAAAACTTGAGCAACCCAGGTGCCGACGTGTTCGCTTTCGCGGAAGGCGACATGGGTGGATGCGTCAGCGCGAGTGTCCCTCCAACCCGGTGTGGTCGGGGAACCTGGCATGTGCGGAAGCTCTTTGCAGGGGAACCGGGAGATCTCGGGGCTTGGCCTGCGGATGGACACCGCAAGTCCGCATCGGAAAGGTGAGAGGCCGTAACCGATGATGCACAAGCCCAAGAAGTCTGCCTCTGTCGTAATGGCGATGAAGCCGGCGAGCTAGGCTGTGCGACCAGTCGCGATTGCCGCCGCAGGGTCGAGAACAAAAATGCGCGATCTGGTATCGGCATGTTCGGATCTATGCCGACCTGTATTTCCGAGCAGGCGCATTCGGCCCCATTGAAGGGTCTCCAGTGATCGACTGGGGAGGTGAAACCATGAAGATCGTCGTCATCGGCGGCACCGGCCTGATCGGCTCGAAGACCGTCGCCATTCTGCGCCAGGGCGGCCACGAGGTAGTCGCCGCCTCGCCTCAGGGCGGCGTGAACACCATCACCGGCGAGGGACTCAAAGCGGTCATGGCCGGCGCGCAGGTGGTGATCGACCTCGCCAATTCACCCTCATTCGAAGACAAGGCGGTGCTGGAGTTTTTCGAGACATCCGGCCGCAACCTTCTTGCGGCGGAGGCCGCAGCGGGCGTCCGGCACCATGTCGCGCTCTCCATCGTCGCAACAGACCGGACGGACAATGGCTATTTCCGCGCCAAGGTTGCCCAAGAGAGACTGATCGTGGCCTCTGGCATCCCCTACACCATCATCCGTTCGACCCAGTTCATGGAATTTCTCGGCGGGATCGCCGCCTCAAGTGCGGTTGGAAACGTGGTCAGGCTTCCGTCCTGCCTGTTCCAGCCCATCGCGGCGGACGACGTTGCCGCCATCGTCGCCGAGGTGGCGGTCGCGGCGCCGCGAAACGGCATCGTCGAGATCGCCGGCCCGGAACGAGCACCGTTCAACGCAATCGTTGCCCGCTATCTGAAGGCGATCAGCGACCTGCGCGAGGTGGTGAGTGACCCCGGGGCCCGTTACTGGGGCGGCCGCGTCGAGGAGCGTTCTCTTGTGCCTCTGGGCGAAGCGCGCCTCGGCCGCATCGGTTTGGACGAATGGCTCCGCCGCTCGCAGACAGCAGCCTGATCCCTTGCACGCGCCGCGCGACGGTGGTGAGCGCAACGGCGACGTCAGTGCCGGTGAGGCGCTGGACGCCCAATATGCACCCTGCTATCCAAATGCCGGAGTCGGCCTAGCGCACGGATGCAACAGGGACAGGACTTCCACATTGGAATCAAGCGCAACCCTCGCGAAAAGACCGCGTGGGTTCGCCTGGGCTCTCTTGAGTTCAAGAAGAAGGGGGTTTCTCGCTTCGATGTGCGAGACCCTTACCATCTCGCCGTTGCGCTGACCTGGCCACAATTCTTCGGCACCCTGCTCGCATTTTATTTGCTGGTGAACATTGCCTTCGCCAGTCTTTTTTGGTTGGTGCCCGATTCGGTGGCCAATGCTCGGCCATATAGTTTCTCCGATGCGTTCTTCTTCAGCATTGAGACGCTGGCGACGGTCGGCTATGGCGAGATGTACCCGGCCACGCTGTACGGCCATGTCATCGCGTCGACCGAGATCGTCTGTGGGCTCGGCTTCACAGCTATTCTGACAGGCCTGACCTTTGTCCGATTCTCGCGGCCACGGGCCAAGTTCGTCTTCGCCTCCCATCCGGTTGTGGCAATGCACAACAGCAAGCCGACACTGATGTTGCGGGTCGGGAACGGGCGCGCACACGTGCTGTTGGATGCAGTAACGAAGCTGAACGTGCTGCTGTCCGTGACGACTGCGGAAGGCAAACCCTTCCGCCGCGCGCAAGAGCTGCGGCTTGAGCGTGCGCATCTTCCGGTTTTCCCGCTCACCTGGACGCTCATGCATGTGATGGATGAGCGCAGCCCATTGTACGGCTACGACGCAGCGCAAGTGATAGCGGCACGCGCGCAAGTGTTGGTGACACTCGAAGCGCGCGATCCGACGCTCGCCACGTCGGTGCAAGAAATCCGCAACTATGCGCCGGAAGATATACGTTTCGGAATGCGCTATGTGGATGTGCTAACGACAGAAGCGGACGGCACGCTAGTGGCGGACCTGACCAAGATCGGCGATATGGAGCCAGACATAGGCGAACATCCGGAACAAGGTTGGAGGGAGCAGGAAGACGTGCCGGAATAGACGCCACAACGCAATCCTGTTTCCGCGACCGATTGCTGATTGGCGCTTGCGCGAGTGTGCGCTGCTCAGGCGCAGTTCTCGCGTTATCAATCGCGGCGTTCCCAGACGCAGGGCCAGCTCCCATCGCGATGTGGCACCACACGACCCAATGACCAACCGGCGCTCGGCCTAAAGCTGACTGTCACGCCTGTCTGACCTAGTCTCTAGGCCCGTCCACTCCCGCAGGAGACTGGCATGAAGCCCGAAGACGTGATCGCCGACCCGAAGCGCCCGTTCACCGGCGCTGAATACATGCAATCCCTGCGCGACGGCCGCGAGGTCTACATCGACGGCGAACGCGTGACAGACGTCACCACGCATCCCGCGTTCCGCAACTCCGTGCGCTCCATTGCGCGGCTGTACGACGCGCTGCATGACCCGAAGCACCACGATGTGCTGACCTGCCCGACCGACACCGGATCCGGCGGCTACACGCATCGCTTCTTCCGCGTGCCGCGCTCACGCGATGACCTGCGCGGCGCCCAGGCAGCGATCGCCGAATGGTCGCGCATGACCTACGGCTGGATGGGCCGCACGCCGGACTACAAGGCTGCCTACTCCAACACGCTCGGCGGCAACGCCGAATACTACGGCCCGTACGCCGCCAACGCCCGCGCCTGGTACAAGCGCGCCCAGGAAGCCGTGCCGTTCATGAACCACGCGATCGTCAATCCGCCGATCGATCGCCACAAGCCGGCCGAGCAGGTGAAGGACGTGTATGTCTCTGTGCAGCAGGAGACCGATGCCGGCATCATCGTGTCCGGCGCCAAGGTGGTCGCGACATCGGCCGCGATGACGCATTACAACTTCATGGGCCAGAGCTCGAAGACCGCGACCGAGGACCTGGACATGTCGCTGATGTTCATGGTGCCGATCGACGCGCCGGGCCTGAAGCTGATCTGCCGCACCTCGTATGAGCGCGCCGCATTGCTGAACGGTTCGCCATTCGACTACCCGCTGTCGTCGCGGTTCGACGAGAACGACGCGATCTTCATCCTCGACAAGCGTGTTCGTGCCCTGGGAGGACGTGTTCATCTATCGCGACCCCGCACGCGTGCTGAGCTTCTACCCGCGCTCGGGCTTCATGCAGGGCTTCCAGTTCCAGGGCTGCACGCGTTTCGCGGTGAAGCTCGATTTCATCTGCGGCCTGCTCGCCAAGGCGCTGCGCTGCACCGGCGGCGACGAAGCGCGCGGCAACCAGGTGCTGCTCGGCGAGGCGATCGCCTGGCGCAACCTGTTCTGGTCGCTGTCCAACGCGATGGCGAACGACCCGGACCCGTGGAATGACGGCGCGGTGCTGCCCAATCTGCGCGCCGGCCTGGCCTATCGCGTGTTCGCGCCCGACGCCTATCCGCGCATGAAGGACATCATCGAACGCACGGTAACCTCGGCGCTGATCTACCTGCCGTCCTCGGTGAAGGACTTACGCCAACCCGGCGATCGAGCCGTATCTCCGGCAGTATGTCCGCGGCTCGCACGGCGTCGACTACAAGGAGCGCATCAAGATCATGAAGCTGCTGTGGGACGCGATCGGCACCGAGTTCGGCGGCCGCCACGAACTCTACGAACGCAACTATGCCGGCGGCTGGGAGGATATCCGCGCGCAGACACTCACTGGCGCGCAGCGCGGCGGCGACCTTGCGGCAATGGAAGCGCTGGTGGATCAGTGCATGGCGGATTACGACGAAAACGGCTGGACGGGCGAGACGTGGGTCGGGGAGGGCGATGCGGCGTAGCTGAGCGCTTACGCTCGCTGCGTTCGAAGGCTGAGGCACGGAGGCTGCAATGGACTTTCTCGTCATCATGCGCATGCGTGACCCGACCGATCCCGCAACGCAGCGGCGCCGTGATGAGGCGCGCCCGCTCCATCTATCGCATGCAGCGAGGCTTCAGGAGCAGGGCCATCTGCTGATCGGTGGGGCGATCTTCACCGATGATGGCAACACACCCGCAGGCTCGGCTGCCGTCGCGCGCTTCGATACGCGCGAGCAGCTCGAGGATTGGCTGCGGGATGATCCTTACACACTCGCCGGCGTGTGGCAGGAGATCGAAATCATTCCGTATCGCGTTGCACCGCATTACACGCATCTGCTGGCCAAGGACGCAGCCGATTGAGCCGCGCCATCGCGCGCATCGCCGCGCTGGTTGTTGCAGCGGCATGGCTTGGTGGAGGTGCTGCGTTGCCGGAGCACCGGTCGAGCCAGCAGGCATCGGCTCCTGGCCCGCAGCAGCGCGCGGCGAATGACGCCCCCGAGAGCAGGCGGTTGTTCTACATCGGCCTCGCGCTATGGCCGGAGTCATGGTCGCAAAACGATGTCGTCGAGCTGGCGAATGAATTGCGGCAGACCTCCAGCTACGACGTGGTGCCGCTGATTGCCAGCAACTTCGTTGCAGCATCCAGACCGACCAGCTATCCGATCGCCGACGATGCCGTCATCGCGCAACTGGTGGATACGGCGGCTGAACGCGTCAGGCCGGGCGACATCGTGTTCGTCCATATCAGCACGCATGGAGCACCCGGCCTGCTGGCACGCGAGATCGACGGCAGGGCACCGACAGCGATCACCGCACACATTCTGGCTCTCGAACTTGCGCCGCTCGCAGGGCTGCGCACGGTGATCGTGCTGTCCGCATGTTATTCGGGTTCGCTGATCGGGGCGCTGCGTGCTCCGGATCGGATCATCATTACCGCAGCGCGCGCGGATCGAAGCTCGTTCGGCTGCGCTGCCGGCAATCGCCACACCTGGTTCGGCGCAGCCGAGTTGCAGGGCTTTGCCGAACCGGACCGCAGCCTGCGACAGGTCTTCGCTGCCATCCGTGCTGACGTCGCACACATGGAGCGGGCGCAACGGGTGAAGCCATCAGAGCCGCAAATTTCGGTGGGGGAAGACGTCAAAGATCTGTACGAGGCGCCGGTATTCTGATACGGCACAACGCTACCGGCGCGACGCGATCCAAATACAGACCGCGATGGCGGTCGGCGCTTGCGGCGGCGGCGAACATCCAGCTACCCGCCGGAGGCCGTCTGGCGCAGTGGGCGAAAGAAGGCGCGGACCTCAGCGGCCAGCGCTTCCGGTTGCTCCATCGCGGCGAAGTGGCCGCCGCGCGGCATCACGGTCCAGCGCCGGATGTCGGTATAGGTTTGCGCCGCCAGTGACTGCGGCGGACGCAGGATTTCGCACGGGAACTGGCAATAGCCGGTCGGCACGGGGATGGTGCCGCCCTGGGGTATTGGCCACGGGCGATGCATCCGGAAGTAGTACGGAAAGAACGATGAACCGATCGCGCCGGTGAACCAGTACAGGCTGATGTTGGCGAGCAATTGATCCTGGGTGAACACGCTTTCCACGTCGCCGCCGCAATCGGACCAGGTGCGAAACTTCTCGACGATCCACGCTGCCAGACCTGCCGGCAAATCAGTCAAGCCGAACGACAATGTCTGCGGCCGAGTGCCTTGGATCCACTGGTAGCCGGTTTCCTCCTTCAACCAGTGTGCCAGTTCGTCCAGGTACTGGCGTTCCTCCGGTGTCGGATTGGCCAGCATGTTGGTGTCGCGGCGCACCGCGAGCAGGTTCACGTGGATGCCGAGCAGTTTCTCGGCATGCGCGTAGCCCATGCGTGATGCGGTGATGCCGCCCCAGTCGCCGCCCTGTGCGGCGAAGCGACGATAGCCGAGGGTCTCGGTCATCACGTCGGCCATGCAGTCGGCGATTTCCTCGATGCCGAAGCGCTTCTGGCCGGGACGGAACGAGAGCCCGTAGCCCGGCAGCGACGGCGCGACCACGGTGAATGCGTCGGCGGGATCGCCGCCGAAGCGGGCCGGGTCGGTCAGGCGCGGGATGATGTCGAGGAACTCGAACACCGAGCCCGGCCAGCCGTGCATCAGCAGCAGCGGATAGGGATCGGGCCCGTTCCCCGGCACGTGCAGATAGTGAACGTCGATATCGTGCAGCGCGGCCTTGTATTGCGGGAAGGCGTTCAGCCGCGCCTCCTGCGCGCGCCAGTCGAAGTTGATGCGCCAGTATTCGACGAGTTGGCGCAGGTATTCGACGTTCGTGCCGAATGCCCATGGCTCGCCGGGCGCCTGGTCCGGAAAGCGGGTGCGGCCAAGACGCTCGCGCAGATCGTCGATCGCCGTTTCGGGGATGTTGAGGGTGAAGGGCGCCGGCTGGGTATTCATGCTGTCCCTCCGCTGGTTTGTCGGCGAGCGGTCGGTAACGCCGCCGATGATCTGTCCGTGTTCGTCGCGCCATGCATAGCCGATCTCGAGCCAGCCCTGAAACCTGCCGTCGCCATACCAGGTTGGTAGTAGATCGCGTGGGTCGGCGCCTGCCACACGAGGGTATCAAGATCAGTTTGCCTGGTGCAGATGGCTGCGGCATTGTCTCTTTTATTACGTCTACGTTCGGAAAAATCTCATGTGTGCCGCGTAAGATGCTTTATGGTAAGTCGCGGGCAGGTGCGATGATTACAGGTTACTACATCTATGCGGCAATCAGGGAGTGGATGGTCTTGCCATCCCAGTCTTCTCTCGTTGGTTGCGCGATGTAATTCGCCAACTCTATCGCAAACATTTTCAATTGGCTGACGGAACCGACCGCTTTAAAGGTCGGATAATATGGAACATCACCTGTGCGGACTTCGTATTTTCCTCTTAGGTTCTGAACGACGTTAAGTTCTATGTCGTTACCATAGTCTGTTATAAGCTTGTTTTTGCATTTCTCGACCGTCTCCTGCCTTTTGGAGGTAGCTAAGCTATGGAACCTCCCTCGGTCTATCCACGGCGAGTCGACGAACACAATCTTTGAGATGATTCCTGTGTCATCGGGCATCGTGGTATATCCAGTAGACTGATGGTGGGGCGTATGATCGGGGTAGGTTGGATGGCTTACCGCATTGCGGAGATGGTTCACGAACCGCTCGCGAGTCAAAACTCCCGGAAAATTGCATTGGATGTCAAAATTACGATTTATCCCAAGCGCATCGATGCCATTATTTATCTCGGTTCTCCACATTACCCTGTCACGGTCCTTCATTGCTTTGAGCAATTCAGAGCAGTTCGCAAGCAATGTTTGTAAGGCACATATCAGCAGAGTTGTATCATACTTTTTCTCTTCTCTCAGATCACGGGTAAGATCTCCATACTGTCTTAATAGTCTTCCGACCCTCAAAGCGAGGTCTGCCTGAATTTTGCCTTCGTTTGAACGAACGTATTCGGTCATGGCCTCCCCCTGACTTTATAGCATGCCCCTGAAGAGGACGCTCACCCTCGCATGGTTCGGTCGTCCCCCAGCCGTGAAATCGTCGCCCTCCCGACATTGTAACTCTTGGCGAGTTCCTTGAGCGTTGCGCCCTGCGCCCGCCGCCGCCGTGCTTCCTTCTGCTGCTGCGGTGTGAGCTTCGGCGGTCGGCCCATGTGCTGCCCGCGCGCCTTCGCCCGGCTGCGGCCTTCGGCGGTGCGGGTGCGGATCAAGTCGCGCTCCACGTCCGCCAGCCCGCCGAGAATGGCGATCATCAGCCGCCCGGTGCTGGCGGCGGTGTCGGCCCACGGCTCGGCCAGTGACCGGAATTGCGCCCCGGCGTCCACAATCTGCTTGACGATGGCGAACAGGTCGAAAGTCGAGCGCGCCAGCCGGTCAATGCGTGTCACCGTCACCACGTCGCCGGAGCCGAGCGCTTTCAGCATCCGCAGCAACTCGCGCCGGGACGGCTGCGCGCCGCTGGCCTTCTCGCGGTAAATCTTGGCGCATCCCGCCTTGCGCAACTGCGCAAGCTGGGCGTCGAGCGTCTGCCCGTAGGTGCTGACGCGGGCATAGCCAAGGCGGCGGTTTTGCGGTCTACTATCGGTCATATGTAACGGGAAGCGTAACCCATTGACAAAGCAGGATCAAGAAAACTTCCCGAAAGTCTTGATATATGGATCGGCTCTATTTCAGTGACCGCCGCTCAATCTCGGCCTGCGTCTTGTCACGACAAGCGCGCACGTATCGAACCCACTTCCGCGGCCAGACTGATGCCGTGACCACCAAACATTCTTCCAAAGTCGTTACCGCCTCCTCAAGGTGCGCCGTCCCGCTCTCACGCTCCCCGAGCATCGCAAGCGCATTGCCGAGGTTCAACTGCGTCCTCGCCCGTTGAAGCGGCACACGCTCGCGCGTCCTTTCCTCCAGCGCGGCACGGTGGGCCGCTACTGCCTCCTCAAGACGTGCCGTCCCGCTTTCGCGCTGCGCAAGCTTCAAGAGCGCGTCGCCAAGGTTAGTTTGCGTCATGGCCCACTGAAGCGGCACCTGATCGCGCGTTAGTATCTCCAGCGCGGCACGGTGGGCCGCTACTGCCTCCTCAAGACGGGCCGTCCCGCTCTCGCGCTCCCCAAGCGCCTCAAGGGCATTGCCGAGGTTCATCTGCGTTGCCGCCCAGTCGAGCGGCGCACGCGTGCGTGTCCTTTCCTCCAGCGCCGCTCGGTAGGCCGCTACTGCCTCCTCAAGACGCGCCGTCCCGCTCTCACGTTCGCCGATTGTCGAGAGCGCCGCACCGAGGTTCATCTGCGTTGCCGCCCAGTCGAGCGGCGCACGCGTGCGTGTCCTTTCCTCCAGCGCCGCTCGGTAGGCTGCTACTGCCTCCTCAAGATGCGCCGTTCCGCTCTCTCTCGCGCCAAGCGCCTGAAGCGCGTTGCCGAGATTGTTTTGTGTTCCCGCCCAGTCGAGCGGCACACGCACGCGTGTCCGTTCCTCCAGCGCCGTTCGGTAGGCCGCTACTGCCTCCTCAAGACGCGCCGTTCCGCTCTCTCTCGTGCCAAGCGCCTGAAGCGCGTTGCCGAGATTGTTTTGTGTTCCCGCCCAGTCGAGTGGCGCACGCTCACGGGTCCATTCCTTCAGGGCCTCGCGGTAGGCCGCTACTGCCTCCTCAAGACGCGCCGCCCCGCTCTCGCGTTCGCTGAGCGTCGAGAGCGCGGTGCCGAGATTGTTCTGCGTCATCGCCCAGGCGAGCGGCACGCGCTCACGGGTTCTTTCCGTGAGCGCCTCGCGGTAGGCGGTGACGGCCTCTTCGAGGCGCGCGGTGCCGCTCTCGCGTTCGCCGAGCGTCGTGAGCGCGGTGCCGAGGTTGTTCTGCGTCATCGCCCAGTCGAGCGGCACGCGCTCGCGAGAAGCCAGACCGAAAACCAAGCGATAAGCGGCGATGGCGTCGTGCAGGGCTTGGTTGTCGCCGAACTCGCGTCCGTGGTCACTCAACACCCCGGCAGCATCCATCGTGTGGCCCCAGGCGGCGCGCTCGTCGAACGCCATCAGCGCCGCCGCCTCCTTGTGGAAGACAGCGGCGTCCAGGTAGCGTAATTGCAGTGCGGCAACGCGGCCGCGTTCGGCCAACAGCGCGGCGTGCTCTCGCGCGCGGTCGCGGTTCTCGGCGTCGATCTGTGCCAGTTGCGCGTCCAGCAGGCGCGCAGCAGTGGCGAATTCCAGATTTGTGATATGCACGCGGGCCTGTTCCAGTGCACGACGCACGGCACCGGAAAAGTCCGCCGGATTGGCGCCCGGCTTGCGTGCTTCCTCCAGAATGCGCCCCGCAATGCCCGGAAGGTGCTCGTCAGTTATTCTTTGGATGTCTGGAACATTGGGGCGGAGGGTGTCGCGAATCTCTTGCAGAGCGCGCGCGGCTGGGTGGTTGCCGGAGAGTAGTTCTTCCAGTCGGCTAATTTGGGCGGCGGTTTCGTCTAACCGGTTTAGCGCCTCACCCTGACCACGCAGGATCGTTTGCAGAGCAAAGTCCTTGTTGGCCAGAGCAACGGCGTAGGTCTGGCGCACTACCGCGAAAAGCAACCGCTCGCCGACCGTATTTCGACGGAACAGATCGTCATGTGCGGCCTCGGCGGCATCGGTAGCGCGGCCGGCGATCCGTTCGGGGTCGAGGTTCTCCGCGAAGATTGCGTCCGTGTCTGGCGCGTAGCATTCCAGCACGTCTGGCAGTGCAGCGAGCGTAGCGGCCAGATCGGGCTTGCTTTCCCAGTCAGCGCCGAACTCCCCAGACAGCACCTTGCGCGTCGCTTCTTCCAGCTTCGCGCTTACGTCTTTCAGCGCGATGGCGACCGGGTCTTGTTTGCGCAGGGTTTCGCCAAAGTCCGTCGCCTTCAGCGCGAGGTCAATTGCGGTAGCAACACCAGTCTGATCGCCGGCCTTGGCAAGGCCAGCAACGATACCAGCAGCCAGTTTCAATTGCTTGAGGCCAAGAACCATGAATTGTCTGACTTGGATAGCAGGACATCAAGCAGACGCCATAAGGGGGAAGTCAAGAGCAATCGATCTCGCAACATAGCGCCCGCTGAAATCAATCGTGAGAACGCTGCAATATTCTTGATTTTAGGACGAAGTAGGCCGCAGCCGAATCTGCGCGGTGTGACCCAGGTCACAGCCGATGCCGCCGAAAGCGTGATGTGTTCCAGGCCTCTCGACCTTCCCTGATATAGTGAGGTCCGTATGAGGAGGACATTCCATCATGGCAGACTGCGCCGGTAAGTGCTCCGATAGAAAGTGGCGATTCACGCCCAACACGATCTCCGCCGTGGACAGTTGGAGTCCCAATCCGCCGGAGGGTGAGGGCGGTGTGATCGAAAGCCCCACCCCCTACCTCAACGCCGCGATTGAGGCCTTGAACAAGAGGTTGCGCGAACTGGAAGAATTCCATCCCAACCTCGCCTGTCCCAAGGTTAGCAAGTGCGACTGTCATCCCCTGGCTGGTTGGGAAAAAAAGGAAAAGGAGACGAATCCGGATGGGACTCTCACGAATTGGACCGAGCCGAGCAATAAAACCATCACGGCGAAGTTCACCAAGGACGGCATTGAGTACACCGTAACCGGCAAGGCCAAGGGTCAGTCCTTCGACCGCGATGGGCACTGCGAATCCGACACGCTGTAGAGCCAGCAACTGCCGGACGCCCGGTCGGGCGTGAAGTCCTCGAACCGTTGCACAAGGGCGGCGCGTTGGTTCCCGATTCCGGATGTTGTTTCGCGCGCCGCGCGAGCCATCCCGATTGGAACCGCATTAGCGCCAATAGCCAACTTGCCGCTCCCCTCCCTCCCGCGATGCTAATCCCACTTTGCGCAACACGCCGTCTGTGGATGCGTTTCCATTACGGTCATACCTTTCGGAAAATCCGAAAGTCTTGAGATATGCACGCTGGGTGGTTTTGGGGGGATTTCATGAGAGCCACGCCAAATTGGCGAAATTGCCTAGCGGTGAGAAAGGCGTCGGCGAACCTGGTTCAGGCTATATGGGACGTTTGCAGGTTGCCGACACCCGGCTGTAGACAGCTGACGGCTATATCAGATCGGCACAACGACGCGAGAGGAGCACATGCACAAGCACTTGGAGGTCATCATGACTGTTGGGCTCTGGCTGGGATTGGCAATCGCGTTTGCGCAAGAGGCGAGGGCGCAACAGAACCCGGTCACCGCGATCGACATTGCGCTTGAGCCGGACGCGACGATGATTCAGCATGCGAGGGACGCCAACGCTCGTCTGCTCAAGGAGTTTCCGAAGGGCTTCGCGCTGGATGAGACGCACCACCCGCACGTCTCCCTATTGCAGCAGTTCGTCCGCACTGACGACCTGGAAAAAGTATATGCGGCGGCGAACGCGGTTCTGGCCAAGGAAAAGCCCACGGCGTGGACGCTGAAGGCGTTCAAGTATTACTACATCCCGTCTCCGCCGGTCGGCCTCGCGGAAATCGTCGTCGAACCGACTGAAGACCTGCATCGGTTGCAGGATGAACTCATATCGGCCGTCAAACCCTTCACCGTGAAGACGGGAACCCCAGCGGCGTTCTTCAGCGAGGAGGGCGGTCGCGACATCCAGAAATCCTTGATCAGCTACGTTGCCAATTTCGTTACTGACGCAGCGGGCAAGCGCTTCAATCCGCACGTGACGATCGGTGTCGGGATGGAAACGTATTTGAACAAGATGCTGGCGGAGCCATTCCCGTCGTTCACGTTCTCGGCGGCCGGCGCGTCGGTCTATCAGCTAGGGACCTTTGGCACGGCGCGAAAGGAACTCAGGGCGTTAACCGTGACACCCTGAGCCGGGGCAAACTTGTGTGTTTTCCGTCGTCTGTTCATGCTGCGTAATTCTCAAGTTTCGCAACCCGTCGCGTGCCGGAACTCTATCGCTTGGGCGTTTTTGGGGCGCGCGGTGACGCGGCAGCGGCATAGGCGTTTTTGATGCGCCCCGCGATGATGCCTTTCATCTCGTCGTCAACCGGCATGGCGCGCAACAGTGTGGTGAGCTTCTGCGACTAACGAGTCCGGCGCGGATGATGGCCTGATTGAACTCTCTGTCCTGCTCGCGTCCCGCTGCATATTTCGACAAAACAAGATCGGGAAGGTCGATGCAAAGGCCGGTCGCGCCGCCTGTGTTTGGGTTGTTGATGCGGATAAGACGTTTCTCCCATCCTGCGGGAAGAATGGCGGTGTTAGGCGAAACGCCGTGCGCGTAGTAGCCGTGCGTTCGGTGGAAAGGTGAAAGCTCGCCAATGGCGGCGTCGATTTCGTCCGCGCGTTCGGGGTGGTTGCGCGGATACACGTCTGCCTCTGCCGATTGAAAGGCAATCGCCGGCAGCCGCACCGCTTGCGCGTGGATGGCCTGACTGCCGACAATCACGATCTCGGTATCATCCGAGATTTGGCTGGCTGCCCGGATGATATGTTCGAGTTGCATACGATTCATAGATGGCTCGGCGCTCGGCTTCGGTCAAAATGCCCGCGAACGGGCTGGACTGGCGAAGCCGCGTTGCGCGTTCGGAGCGTTCCGCTAGAAAGGCCGCGACCTGATTGACGGGGCCGCTAAGGATTTGCTCCCACTCTGCGAGCGCCAGCTTCGGGCTGCCGTCGTCTGCTTGCCAGCGGCGCACGTTGTCCCGCGCCTTGTCCAGCAAGGCTGGATCGGTCTGCAGCTTCGCGGCGATTAGCCGGTGCATGGCAAGGCTGCGCTCGTCGAGGCGGCTATGATCGCTGTGAACGGTCTGCATAAGTAGGGATCATAGCACACTGGCGGTCGGTTGCGCCAATGCAGCAACAATCGCGTCGCGGGCCAAGCCGTTAACCATGATCGCTTGTTGTTTCAGATGTATTGACTTACGCGTCTGCCGTTTGCAGACGAGAACTCCGACACGGCGCTCGCGATAAACTCCATGCAGATCTAGCCGGGCCCGTGGGCGGGTCTGCGTCCGCGCCACCAGACGGGGGGCGCCACCTACCAGCGTCGCGATCTGTACAACCAGCCTGCCGCCCTTTCGCGATCGATCTCGGCGGCGACCTCAGTCGGCACCACCACCTTCCCCACCGGTGCAAGCGCGGCGGCGGCCAGCTTCAGGTGCGCCCACGCGAACGGAATGCCGATGATGGTGACGGCGCACACGCAGGCCGCTGCGAGATGCAGCACCGCCAGCCACCAGCCGGCGAGCAGGAACCAGATGACGTTGGCAAGCAGGCCGAGCCCGCCGGTGCCGAGCGAAGCGCGCCCGGTCGCGTCCTCGCGCGACACCAGCTCACGGCCGAATGGCGCCAGCGTGTAGTTGGCCAAGGTGAAGCACGCCTTTGCCCACGGCAGCCCGATGATCGTGATCGCCATCACGCATCCGGCCAGGACCCAGCACAATGCGGCGACGAAGCCGAGCCCCGGGATGTTCCAAAGAAAATTGAGGATGAAGCGCATTCAGCGTTTGAAGTGCGGCATCACCTGTTCGGCGATCCGCCGGTACTGATCCAGCATGATCGCCTGCGGCGTGCCCATCGGCGTCGACAGGCTGACGTGCTCCATCCCGGGGAAGCGCTGCTCCAGGTTCTTCAGGAACGCGACGAGTTCCTCGGCCGTGCCGGCGAACCAGCCGCCCATCTCGATGTAGTGCTCCACGCGCGGCACCCCTGCTTCGTACCAGCCGCCACGCCGGGCGATCGCCGCGATCTGCTCCTTGGTCACGCCCGGCAGGAAGCCGAGCGGCGCAAACATCTTGGCGTGTTCTTCGTAGAGCGGCACGATCTCCTTCAAAGCCTGCGACTTTGAATCGGCAAGATGGACGACAATGCCGATCATCAGGTTCTCGCCGAGCTTCCAGTCCTTGCCGGCGCGATGCGCCGCCTCCTGGAATGCGGTGATCGGTCCCTGCTCCATCGTTGCAGCGCCGCCACCGACCGCGCCCTTGATGCCGTGCTTCACCATGAAGTCGAGGCCGCGGGCGGATGCGCTCACCACCGGCTGCCAGGTCTCCACCGGAAGATGGATCGGCCGCGGCACGAGCGTCAGGTCCTTCAGCGTGTAGCCGCGATACGGCACCTCCGGCGGCAACGTGTAGTGCTTGCCCGTGTGCGAAAAGCGCTCGTTGTCGAACGCCTTGAAGATGATCTCGACCTGCTCCTCGAACAGTTCGCGATTGGCGTTCTGGTCGAGCATCGGCGCGCCGAAGGTTTCCACCTCGCGCGTATGATAGCCGCGGCCGACGCCGAAGATGGTGCGACCCTTGGTCATGATGTCGGCGCAGGCGAAATCCTCGGCCAGGCGCAGCGGGTGCCACATCGGCGCGATATTGAACCCGCAGCCGATCTTCAGGTGCTTCGTCAGATGGCACAGATGCACCGCCGCCATCAGCAGGTTCGGGATCACCTCGTAGCCTTCCTGCTGGAAGTGATGCTCGGCCATCCACAGCGTGTCCCAGCCGGTCTCGTCCATCAACCTGGCGATCGCTTCGGCCTTGTCGAACACGCTGGCGAGATGTGCGTTGGAGAACCGCCGGTCGTTCGCCGGCGTGGCGTCCTGACCGCGATCCGGAATATCGACGTGGCCGGCATAGACCGTGGCGAATTTGGTGATCATGTTGGTTCCTCCAGGAAAGCGTCAGCCACCATAGAACACATTGCCGCCGAGGTCCTTAATCCGGAGGATCGCGACCGCAGCTTTGCCATCATCTCCGCCCAGCACGTGCGTCCGACATGCACGCCCCGTCATTCCGCCCAGCTCGAGCGCCCCTGGATCGCCCAGCGTCCGTCCTTGAGCGTAACAATGTACAGCGACCTGTAGCTGCCGATCGTGCTGCCATCGTCGCGGTACCGCGTGAACTGCACCCGGAAATGCACCTTGCCCGGGCCAGCGTCGATCACCTCGACGTAATCCCACGCCGAACGTCCCCAGCCAGCCGATTGGTCGTCGCTGTTCCACACCAGATTGTGGTAGTCCTCCGGCCGCTGCATCAGCGTCACGGTTCCACTGTGGAAGCGGACATGGGGAAAGTGGAACCAGCGTGTGCGTATCGCATCGGCGTCCCTGGCATTGAACGCCGCCATGAAGCCGTCCATCGCCGAGCGCGCACCCTCGACCGCCTGCCCCGTCAGCATCTCGTCCGCCAGCGACTGCCACTCCTGCTCCAGCGACACGGTGGCGGGCTCGCGGCCGGCGCGGCTGTACCAGCCGCCGGCGTTGCGCATGTCGCCTTCCTTGCGATGCAGGTAGGCATGCACGATCGAGCCGGTCTTGCCTTCATCCTGCTGCGCGCATTGGTGGGCGCGGTTCCAGTCGCCCTTGGCGTCCCACCACAGGGTCTGTAGTGCCAGACTCATTCCCTCAGGCGGGGCGCTCTGCTCCACCGTCGCACGGAACTGCATCAGATCCATGTCTGCCCTCCCATCATGCCACTGAACATCGTCGCGCTGATCGAGTTTGCGCGGCGACAGCCCAAGCCTCAAGACCCGGCATGAAGTGGCTGCTGGCGGCGCTGTGCGTAATACTGCTGCTGCCGCTCGCGCTGGCCGATGTGCCGCCGCTGCTGGACTATCCGAACCATCTGGCGCGCGCGGTGGTGCTGGCGTTCGGCGCCGACGATCCGATCCTGTCGCGCATCTACCAGGCACACTGGGCGATCATTCCCAATCTTGGCGTGGATCTCGTGCTGCCGACGCTGCTCCATGTGCTGCCCGTCCATCTGGCCGGCCGCATCGTCATCGGCTGCACCATCCTGCTGCCGGTGTTCGGCACGATCGCCTACAGCCGCGCGACGTTCGGCACGCGGTCCCTCTGGCCACTCGCATCCGGCCTCGTCGCCTACAATGGAACATTGCTGCTTGGCTTTCTGAACTTCGTCGCCGGCATCGGCATCGCGCTGCTGCTCGCCGCCGGCTGGATTGTGTGGCGCGAGCGGTTTCCGCGGTGCGCGCTGGCGCTGGCCGTCGTCGGCACAATCGCGCTGTTCTTCTGCCACCTGATGGGCCTGCTGTTCTTCTACCTGCTGATCGCAGGCTACGAACTGGAACTTCTGTGGTCGCACCGCGCGCAGGCAGCGGCACTGCTGGCGCGTGCCGCCGGTTCGCTGGCGCTGATCGCCGCGCCGCTCATGCTCTATCTGATGTCGCCGCTGGCGCCGGTGCGCGACCATATCGAATACCTGTCGGTGGCCGGCAAGACATGGCAGTTGGCGTTCCCGTTCACCAACTATGTCCTGCCGCTCGACATCATCACGGGCGTCGTGGTCAGCGGTTTCCTGCTGGTCTGCATCGCCACGCGCCACTGTCGGATCACGCTGCACTCCGGCGTGGCATTGCTGCTGGTCAGCGGCCTCTATCTGGTGTCACCCGGGGCGCTCAAGGGGACGTATTTCCTCGACACACGCTTCATCATCATGTTGGGCTTCCTGTTGTTCGGCGGCTTGCTTCCGACTGCCCTGCCGCGCCGCGTTCGAACTCGCCGCCGTTGCCGCGTTCACCTTCCTGTTCGGCGTCCGCATGGCCACGCTCGCCTATGCCTGGCACCAGCATGGGTCCGACGTCGCAGGGATGCGCTCGGTCATCGCCACGGTCGAGCCCGGTGCGCGCGTCTTCCTCACGTCGGTCTCACCCGAGGAGGCGCCAGGCTACTGGCGCGATGGTCCGCTTGCACGGCGGCTGTCCGACGGCATACGGGTGGACTATCACCTGGCCGCGCTGCTGCTGATCGAGCGCCGGGCGTTCTGGCCGTTCCTGTTCGATAATCCGTCGCAGCAGCCTATCGAGACGTTGCAGCCGTATCTCGAACTTGAGGCGCGGGCGCGCTCGCGCGCCGGCCATGGCTCGCTCGCGGTGCCAGGTCAGGTGGATCTCTGCGGCTTCGACTATGTTCTGCTGCTTGAAGCAGGTGGCGAACCCGATCTGGCGCACTTCGCCGCGGGCCGGTTGCTGCTGCTTGCGCGGTCCGATATGGCCGCGCTGTTCCGCATCAGGCCGTCGGCGTGTGAGCTGCTGGCGCATCGGCCGTGACAGCCGGCAGCAACAGGCGCCGCAGCTTGCGCACCGCACTGTCGGGCGTCGTCAACACAGTTCGGCCTGTCGCCTTTGCGACAAGGGGTGCTGCGGATGACAGGCTGAACTGCGCCAGCGCGATTACGTCGCAGCCTTCCAGCGAGCGCGACGTCTGCGCCGCCAGCCTGTCATGTTCCGCCGCGTCGCCACGATCCAATGCCGCAAGCGCGCCCTCCGCCAGTGCCGGCACCAGCATCAGGTCCGGTGCGACGGCGGAGAATTCCGCCGGCAGGGTCTGCAACGACGGCGCGAATGTGGCAAGCAGCCCGACGCGTCCGGCGGCGCCCGCGCGTTCCACTGCTTCGTCGATCATCGCCTCGTTCGGTTTCAGCACCGGCATCGGCGCCAGTTCTCGCGCGCAGGCGTCGATGCATGGGCCAAACGCCGAGCAGGTGAACAGGATGCCGTCCGCGCCGCAGGACGCGGCATAACGCGCAAGGGTCAGGAACCGTGCGGTCATCGCCGGCGTCAGCGCACCGTCGCGCGCCAGATCGACGGACAGCGAGTCATCCAGCAGGTTGGCAAGTTCCGCGTCCGGCCACAGCCTGGCGAAGGCGTGCTCGATCGGCGCGACGGAATGCTTCAGTGCGTGGATCAGCGCGATGCGCATCGACTGCGTCCTTCATTGGTTGCGTGCGGCGCAGCCGACCGTCCAGCTCGGAGCCGGCGGCACCTTTCGCTACGGGGTCATGACACGATGGTAAGTCCCCTGCATCGGCCCTGGCACGGTGCCGCGGCCGATGGCAGGGACACGTCAAACCATGATGGTGAACCAGCGGCGCTCGCAGCAGTCGCTGGTTCAGCTCGTCGGTGTCAGCCCGGATGTTCGGTCGTCGGATCGATCATCTTGCGCACTTCGGTGATCTTGCTCGCGGGGAAGCCGCTGATCTCCGCGTGTTTGCGGATGATCGCTTCGTCCTTTGCCAAATAGACACAGAATGTCTTGTCAGCCGCGACATAGCTTTCGACCCACTGGATATCGGGGCCAAGCTGCTTCAGCACGTCGTTGGATTTCGCCGCCGCACCTCGAAGCTGCTCGCGATCGAGCGATCCGACGGCCGGGATGTCGCGTTCGATGATGAACTTGCGTAGGGCCATGTTTCCTCCGAGTTCGGTGTCAGGCAGGAAAGTTGCCACATCATCCGCGGGCCGCCAAGTAACCAAGCGTGCCGGCATGTCCGTTGCCAGGCCGGATCGGCTGCCGCGGCCGCGGCAGCCACCTTCTGATCGCTCACCCGTCGCTCTCCGGCCTTGGCCCGCCGGGCGAACAGGCATCGCCTCGATTACCACCAGCGACGCCTCCGCGGCATCGAGGTCGCTGCCGATGCCGGCGTCCGCTAATGTTGGTGCCGGGCCCGTCAGGATGCCGCGAGCCTCAGGATTCCGTATCGCAATCCGGGCCGTCCTCGACTGGCCGCCAGGTGAAACCGCGCGGCGCCGGGGGCAGGGGCTCTAGCTGGGCAACGCTGACCCGGACGCCGGTAGCTGAGCCGAGTACATTGCGCTGCTCATAGGTGCCCGTTGCCGGCGCGCGCGTGCCCGGCGGATACTCGCGCGCCATTCGATAGTTCCGCACCCGCACGATCCCTCGCGGTGTTTCCTGCGGGTCTTCTAATTGCAACACTGGCCGCGGCGCCATTCGTAGTTTTACTAACCCAGGCGAATCAGATGTCGGCAGCCATCATTCTTCCGAGAGGATGTCGGCGAGAGCCGGCGCCACGGCCCTGCGAAGCTCGGTGATGGCGGTTCCCGCGGCGCCTCGCGACCGGCAGTTGGCAAGCAGCACCGTAGCCAACGCACCAATCGCGAATTCGATTCGCTCCAAAGCCATCTCCTGGCGGCGATTGGGTTCGGCATGTGTGGCAAAAAGATTTGATTGCGGCATCTGGATCCCGGCTTTCAACCGTATCATAGCGGAAAGGGATTACAGACTGGTGTACGGACGTAATCAGTAATCGTGCCACCGCCGTCGCAAGCCGGCGGCTTTTGCGATCGGATCTTTGGGTCGCAATTTTCATTTTTCCGGCCGGCAGCGCGGCGATGGGGGTCACGCCGGCAGCGTCACGGTCGCCCTCACGCCCCCCATGGGGCGGTTTGCCAGCGTCACGTCCCCGCCATGCGCGCGGAAAATGTTGCGGGCGATGGGCAGGCCGAGCCCTACCCCGCCGGTCTCGCGGCTGCGTGATGGCTCCCCGCGATGGAACGGCTCGAACATCCGTTCCAGTTCGCCGGGGGGAATGCCTGGGCCGTCATCCTCGACCTCGATCACCAGCATGCCGCGCTCCGGCGGATGCAGCCGAAATCGCGCTCCGCCACCGTAGTTCACCGCGTTGGACACCAGATTCGCCAGCGCCCGCTTCAGCGCCAGCGGCCGGCCATGCGCGGTCTGATGCGGAGGACCGTCGTAGCTGAGTTTCTCGACGAGGTCGGGCCGCGCGTCGCCGGCTTCGTCCAGCAGGGTGCGCAGCAGCTCGGCAAGGTCCAGCGACGACACTGGCTCCGTGGTGCGCGCATCGCGCCCGAATGCCAGGGTGGCGGAGACCATCGCCTCCAACTCCTCCAGATCGCCCAGCATCTTGCCCCGCTGCTCATCGTCCTCGACGAACTCCGCGCGCAGCTTCAGCCGCGTGATCGGCGTGCGCAGATCATGCCCGATCGCGGTCAGCAGCTCGGTGCGATCCTCCACGAAACGGCGGATTCGCGCCGCCATGGTGTTGAAGGCGACCGCTGCGGTGGCGACCTCGAGCGGGCCATTCTCGGGCAATGGCGGTGCATTGACGTCGCGGCCCAGCGCCTCGGCCGCCGCGGCCAGCGTGCGCACCGGAGCGGTCAGCCGACGCACCGCCCACACCGTCAGCCCGGCGGCAACCGCGGTCATCAGCAGGAAAGCGGCGAGGAACGTGGGCGAATGCCAAGGGCGGGGCGGCTGGACCCTGACCGACACGTTGAGCCAGTCGTCGTCGCTCGGCAGGCGCAGTCCCACGACGACCAGATGATTACCGGGGTCTTCCAGGATGCGCAGTCCGTGCCAGCGCGGCACACCCATCAACGGGACCAGGTTCAGGTTGACCCGCATCAGCCGTTGCTGGAACGGCAACGCATCGGGCACATCCTCGGTCGGCGGATGCTGCACCAACTCGGCTGACAGATCCGGTGAGCGGCGCAATTCTTCCAGCACCGTTTCGCGCTGGTCCGGCGGGGTCATCATTACCGTGCGGTAGATGTTCATCACCCGGACGGCGATTTCGCGTTCCTGTGCCAGGCGCTGGAGATCGATCCGGTCGAACGCGTGGATCGCCAGGCCGGCGGCCTGCACGATGATCAGGCCGACCAGCAGGACCGACGCCGTGCGTGCGGCGAGGCTGCGCGGCCAAAGCCGAAGCTTCACGCCCGCTCGACCGTGGCCGCCAGTACGTAGCCCCCACCGCGCACCGTCTTGATCAGCTGAGCGTTGCGGCCATCATCCTCCAGCTTGCGTCGCAACCGGCTGATCGCAACGTCGATCGCACGATCGAACGGGCCTGCCTGCCGGCCGCGCAGAAGGTCGAGGAGCATGTCGCGCGTTAGCACACGGTTGGCACGTTCGACCAGCGCGACCAGGAGGTCGTATTCGCCGCCGGTCAATGCGACCTCGTCTCCGTCCGGATTGATCAGGCGCCGCCGCGCGGGCTCCAGCGTCCAGCCGGCGAAGCGCACGCTGCGTGACGATGCATCGGCGCGGTGTTCCGAGGCATCGCCGGCGCGGCGAAGGACGGCGCGAATCCGAGCGAGCAGCTCGCGCGGGTTGAACGGCTTCGGCACGTAGTCGTCCGCACCGAGCTCCAGGCCGATGATCCGGTCGGTTTCCTCACCCATCGCAGTCAGCATGACGATCGGCACGTTGGATTGGCTGCGCAGCCAGCGGGCGAAGTCCAGGCCGCCCTCGCCGGGCAGCATCAGGTCGAGCACCACCAGATGGTAGTGGCCGTTGGCGAAGGCGCGCCGCGCCTCCCTGGCGTCGCGCACGGCGGTGACCCGCATGCGATGCTTCTCTTCCAGGAACCGCGCCAGCAGGTCGCGGATCTCTCGGTCGTCATCCACCACCAGGATGTGGGGCATCTGTTCCATGCGCTGTTACATACGGCGTTTCCAGGCGGCCCGGCAGGGTAGTTTGCATTCCGTCGCAATTCGTCGCTTGTCTGACACACAGGCGCAACGCTTGTCGCCCATCTGGTGTCCTGCCGCATGAGGCGGCCCGATATCTTGGAGACGACAATGCGAAAGATCATTTTAGCCGCCGTGGCCGTTCTGGCGCTAGGGAGTGCCACGACGGGCATCCTGATCGCCCACGCCCAGCCGGCGCCGCCGCAACCGGTGACGGACGCGCCGCCGCCGCCGCGGCCGCACTGGATGGGCTGGATGCGCGGGCGGTGGGGCGGTGGGGAGCGCGGTCATATGTCGCCGCGGACGTTCGCCCTGGTCTATCGTCACGACGACCGAAACCTGACGCCGCCCGACGTGCAGAAGATCGCCGAGGCGTTTCTGCTGTGGAATGGCAACCACACCTGGAAGGTGGTCAACGTGGCGCCCGCGAGCGACGGTTCCATCGGGTTCTCGCTCGCCACACAGGAGGGTTCGGTGATTGCCAGCTTCACCATGGATCCGCACACCGGCCAGGTGACCCGCACCGGCTGATGGCTCTTGGCGGCGGGCATGATGTCCCCGATCCGCCCGCTGCTGCCCGCGCCGCACTCGGTGCCGTTTCGCCAGGGGCCCCTACCTGGCGGGCATCGAGGCGAGCGCGGGCCTGCCTGTGTCGAGCCCCAACTTTTTTGGCTGTGCCCACGGCAGCGCCGCGCACAGCATGCATGACGCGGTTCGCCAATTTCGCGTCGCCGTCGCCGGCCCCTGATGCTGCCGCGCATCGACCCGGTGACCTGCGCCGGCTGATTGCGTATGACGGCGGGCGTGAGCTTCCCGCATCCACCCGCCGACGCGCGCGCCGCGCTCGATCGGCTGATCGCCAGCGACCCCGATCTTGCGGGCATCGAGGCGCGCGCGGGCCCGTTGCCTTGGCGCACCCGCTCGCCCGGATTCCCGGGACTGCTCCAGGCTATCGTCGCCCAGCAGATCAGCAACCAGGCGGCGGCTGCGATCTGGGGCAGGCTGCGGGCGATCGGTGGGGCGCTGGAGCCTGCCGGCCTGCTGGCGCTGTCCGATGAGTCCCTGCGTGCCGCAGGACTGTCGCGTCCGAAGATTGCGCATGTCCGCGTGCTGGCGTCGGCATTCCTGGATGGCACGCTGGATCCAGCCGCTATCGCGGCGATGGACGACGAGGCGGCGGTGGCGGCAATCGCCGCGGTGCGCGGACTAGGGCGCTGGACTGCGGAGGTCTACCTGCTGTTCGCGCTGGGCCGGCACGACGTGTTTCCGGCCGGCGACGTGGCGCTTGCGGCGTCCGTCGCGCATCTGAAGGGGTTGGAGGCGCGCCCCGGTCCCGTGGCGCTGCGTGGACTGGCCGATGCGTGGCGCCCGGCCCGGTCGATGGCGGCGCGGCTGCTCTGGCATCATTGGCGACATGTCACCGGCCGGCCCGCGCTGGACGATTTCCCGGTGGCCTGACCGGGCGCAGGCAATGGCAGCGCACCACCTGCTTGCCAGCGGACGCAATTGATTGCGTACCGTTTGTGCGATTGCGCCCGAGCTGCGTCTCAGTTCAATGGGACAGCAGATGCTGGGGGATCCGCATTCCGAGGCGCAGCGGCACGTTCCAGACCTCGCGTACCTGCCGCACGGTATGGAACCCTGCGCGAAGATAGGTCGGCAGCGCGCGCGGATGATCGGCGGTGCAGGTGTTCACTGTCATCCCGCGCGGCCCCTGCCGCCACGCCGCTTGCACCGCATGGCGCAGGAACGGATAGCCAACACCTGAGCCGATGGCATGCGGCATCAGACCGAAATAGCTGAGATTGACGTCCGGCCAACCACGCGCGTCGAGCTCGAAGAATCCGGCCGGTGCGCCGCCGCAGTACAGCACATGGATCGACACCGGCGGATCGCGCAGCATGGCCGCGAGTTCGTCATCCGGCATCGTGCGCCGCAGCCACCACACGTAGTCGGCACCCACGGTGTTGTAGAGATAGCGGTAGAACCCGACGGTCGGTGCCGCGACGCGCACAACCTGGTAGTCGGATGGCAGCGACGGGGCGGCACCAGCGGGCGGCCGGTCCATCCGGAGGAACGTCACCGTCACGGTGACCCGCGCCACCGGTTGCATGTCTGCCCCTCTCCCTTGGCCCGCGGTTGACACGCATCGCGTGACGCCATGGACCATTTCATGCCATGGCGGGTGGCACGATGAAGCGCAAGGCGCGACGCGGTCAAGGGTGATGGTGGGCAACCCGGCGGCGGTCCGCGATCGGCGGCGCGAGCTCTCCGCAGGCATGCCGCGTCTCGCCGACCAATCCGCGGTCGCCACCAGCGTGGCGACCATTCGAATTGCGGCGGATGCCTATTGGTTGCCTACCGGACGCTGAACCGCCAGAACCACGCACCCGACGCGATCGCGGCTGACAGCGTCATGCCGTAGATAACCAGTGCGGCACTCAACGCAGCAAACAGCCATTCGAGTGATCCCGTCATGCGCAACGCCAACCAGCCGCCGCCGATCGCGACCAGCATGCGCAGCAGTCCGGCGAACAGCGGCCAGAACAACCGACCGGCACCTTGCGAGGCAAAATACAGCGACAAGCCGAGACCGAAGAACCCGTAGGCTGGGCCGACCAATCGCAGATACGCGGTGCCGGTCGCCAGCATGTGCGGATCATGGCCGAACAAGCCAAGCCAGGCGGTGGGCCAGAATGCCGCGGTCAATCCGACTGCCTCGGTCAGTACGAAGGCCAGCGCCCCTCCGGTGAGCGCGATGCGCAGCGCGCGCTGCCGCTGGCCGGCGCCGATGTTGGTGGCGACCAGCGCCACCAGCGGCGCGCCGAGGCCGAACACCAGCGGGATCAGCAGATATTCCAGGCGGCCGCCGGTGCCGTATCCTGCAATTGCGTCGGGTCCGCCCGCGGCGCCCACCAGCGCGGTTGTCAGCGCGATCGTCAACGTGGTTTGCAATGTGCTGACTGCGCCGACGGCGCCGACGCGCAGGATGTCCTGGAACATCGCCCAGCGCATCCGTACCATCCTGAGGCGTACAAGGCTGCGACCCGCCAAGATGTACCAGCCCAGCACCAGCGCGGTCAGCGCCGTGGTCGCCACCACGGCCACGCCGCCGCCGGCAATGCCAAGTGCGGGAAACGGGCCGAGGCCGAAGATCAGACAGGGCGACAGCGGGATCAGCAACGCGACGGCGAGGCATATTGCCAACGCGGGGACGAACATGTTGCCGGTGCCGCGGATCACGCTCGCCAGGGCATTCATCAGCCACACCAGGCTGGTGCCGGCGAACACCACGTTGGAATAGCGCAGCGCCGCTTGCAATGAGCCGCCCTGGCCGCCCAGCGCGCGATACAGCGACGGGCCGAACAGCAGCACCAGTGCGGAGAACACCACGCCCAGCGCGACGTTGATGATAATCGCGTGCAGCACCAGTGCGTCGGCGTCGTCTCGCCGCCTGGCTCCAAGGGCGCGGGCGATGGCCGAGGAAATGCCACCGCCCATGGCCCCGCCGGACAGCATCTGCATCATCATGAAGCCGGGAAATACCAGAGCCATGCCGGCGAGTGCGTCAGTGCCGAGACGTGAGACGAACCAGGTCTCGATCAGGCCGGTGGAGGCCTGTGCCAGCATGACCAGGACGTTGGGCCACGCCAGGCGCAGCAACGTCGGCACGATGGCGCCGTGCAGCAGTTGAAGCGTGCGCGGATTGTGAACCGCTGGCCGGGGGACGGCGGCGGTGATCGCGACGCTCATGCGGGGCTCCCGGGCACCAGGCTGCCGCGTGTGCCGGAGTTGAGTCGTTGGCGGGTGGCCTCAGTGGCGGCCGGGCCCGGGACGAGTACCGAAGTCGGGGCCGATCAACGGCCGGCCGGTGGCGCGGTCCACCAGGACCGGGTCGGCTTCCGCGCCCGTCCGGGCGTCGGCGATGAGGATGCTGGCGCCCTCGGGGGAGAAATGGCGATTGCCCCACGCGAGCATCGCCAGCAGCACCGGCCGGAAATCGTGGCCCCGTGGGGTGAGGCGATATTCGTCGCGCGGCGGATGCTCGCTGTAGCGGTGGCGTTGCAGCAGGCCGGCCTCGACCAGCGCGGTCAGGCGGCGGGTCAGCATGTTGGGCGCAATGCCGAGGCTCTTCTGGAACTCGTCGAAGCGGGTCATGCCGGCGAAGGCATCGCGCAGGATGAGGATGCTCCACCATTCGCCGACCCGTTCGAGGCCGCGAGCGATTGGGCAGGACATTTCCGCGAAGGTGGTACGCTTCATGGCCGAAGGCCCGGAGTAGTTGATAGCATTATGCTAGTTAGTGGTGTGAGGGGGCGGATGTCAAGGGCGGGGCGCGCTGTTTGGCGGTTTCAGCGACCTGTTGCTTGCTCGCCAACTCACGGATTCGGACGACCCAGGTTCCGGCTGGTTCCGATACTGCAGCGAGCGACGCGTTGCAGCGGCGAGGGCCAGCAACGAAGGCTGCCAGGGGTACGCGGTTGAATGCGCCTGTGCCCGCTGGTCGTGCCAAAAAACTGGGGTGGGCAGCGATACGACAAACCGCTCAGGAGGTTCTGAGTTTTTTGTTACGCGCCTCTGCCGGTTACGTTGGGGTGTGGGTCGCAGGTGGGCCGTTCAGGGGTTTGTCCACAGGGCCTGATCGTGTCTTCGTTGATTGGAATTATTGTCAGAGGCCAATTGTGGCCGATCGACGAGTTGGATAATTCTGGCAATGGTTCTGGCAGCGATTGGAGCTTTCGTTATCAGCGGTCGGGAATTGCCTGTTCCGGCTCAAGCGAACGCACGGACCGCCGCAGCCTCGACCACGCGTTTCGTGCGCTTTGCCACCGCCGATGCTCGCGTGCCGTTTGTTGCCGGAAGCGCCACGGAAGCACGCGGAAGCAAACTACGAAAGAATGCCAGAATGTCCGCGACGATGCCCTAAGACAGCAACGCCTTGGCTTCGTTGAGAAAAGCTATCCGGGGAAAGCTGCAGAAAACGCCGGAAAAGGCCGCGCCGACGCCTTCACACGGCGGGTGTCACTGGTTCAATCCCAGTCGCACCCACCATCCTTCGGACAGCGACGCCATCGAGGCAGACGGTGAAAGCGGCGGTCAGACCGCCTCCTTCAACTCCTTCGCCACGCGGAACGCGACCTTCTTGCTGGCCTTGATCTTGATCGCCTCGCCGGTCGCGGGATTGCGGCCCATGCGGGCGGCCCGCTTCCTGACCTGGAGCATCCCCAGGCCGTTGAGCCTGATCTTGTCGCCCTTCTTCAGGTGCTTGACGACAAGGCCGACCATGCCGGCCAGCACCGCGTCGGCCTGCTTCTTCGGCAGCTCATGGCTGTCCGAAAGCGCGGCGGCGAGATGTTTCAGGGTGACAGTGGCCTGCGGCGCGGCCGCCTTGGCCGGCGCTGCCGACTTGGGGGACTTGGCTGCGGATTTGGCTGCCGCAGGGGCCTTCTTGAGTGCCATGGCTGACCAACTCGCTGTTTGCAGTTGAATAGCAATGTGACGGAATCACGGTTCTGCCCGCAGGACAAGCCTTTCTTGCGAGTTGGCGCCCCCGCCGGGGAGTTTCTTGCGTCGCCGCCTGTGGCATGCTGGCCCGGCTCGTCGGTTCGATGCCGACCCAAGCAAGCACAGAAAGGCAGAACGATGTACGATGTGCACTACTGGCCGACGCCCAACGGAAAGAAGGTGACAATCCTGCTGGAGGAATTGGGCACACCCTACAAAATTGTGCCGTGTAACATTGGGCGTGGTGATCAATTCACCGCGGACTTCCTCAAAATGAACCCGAATCACCGCATGCCGGTGCTGGTCGATCATCATCCCGCCGATGGTGGTGAGCCGCTTGCCGTCTTCGAATCCGGTGCGATCATGATGTATATCGCCGAAAAGGAAGGCAGGTTTTTCCCGCAGGCGACGCGGCCGAAATACCAGGTCACCCAGTGGCTGATCTGGCAGATGGCCAACCAGGGGCCAAAAAGCGGTGAGTGCGGGCATTTCCGCCGCCTCGGCGACACCAAGGGCGACCAGACCTACGCCGTGACCCGCTTCACCGATGAGGTGAACCGGCTATTTGGGGTGTTGAACAACCGGCTGTATCAGAGCCGGTATCTGGCCGGCGACGACTACAGCATCGTCGACATGATCAGCTACCCGTGGACGGTGAACTGGAAGGCGCAGGGCCAGGACATCGAGGAATTCAAATACTTCAAGCGCTGGTTCGAGGAGCTCGCGGCTCGGCCTGGCGTGCAGCGCGGCATGGCTGTCGGAGCCGACCTGTCCGAGGACCAGTCCAAGTTGCCGCAGGAAGAGCGCGACCGGCGGGCGAAGATTCTCTACAACCAGCGGGCTCGGCCGGTGCCGGCTTAGCGGCCACAGCGAAAACAACGCCCCCCGTCATGGCCGGGCGTGTCCCGGCCATAGCGGTGACATCGGGAGATCGTCATGCCTGACATCGAATGCTTCTTCGATTGCTCCAGCCCATGGACCTATTTCGCGTTCCACAATCTTCTGCTCCTGGAGAAGGAACTCGGAATCGAGGTCGCCTGGCGGCCCATCCTGGTCGGTGGCGTGTTCAATGCGGTCAACCCCAGCGTGCACAACGCGCGCGAAGCGCCGGTGCCGGCGAAGGTGGCATACGGCAAGAAGGACCAGACCGACTGGGCGCGCTTCCTCGGCATCAGGATGCACTATCGTCCGACGGTGTTCCCGGTGAACAGCGTGAAGGCGATGCGCGGCTGCCTGCTGCTGGAACCCGAGGGCAAGCTGGTGCCGTTCGCCCTGGCCACCTTCGAGGCGTACTGGGGCGACGACAAGGACATCTCGCAGGTGCCGGTGCTGCGCGAGATCTGCGCCAAGGTCGGCGTCGATGCGGATCGCTTCCTTGCCGGCATCGAGCAGCAGGCGATCAAGGACAAGCTGCGCGCCACCACGCAGGAACTGATCGATCGCGGCGGCTTCGGTTCGCCTACCATGTTCGTCGGCGGCGACGACATGTATTTCGGCAACGACCGCATGCCGCTGATCCGCGACGCGCTGGTGCGGCGCAGCCGGACATGAGCCTGGTGCTGGTCGCTGTCGAGGATCGCGGCGAGGCCGGCACGGTCGCCCGGGTGACCGTGAACAACCCGGACCAGCGCAACGCTCTCGGCAACGCCGGCAAGCGCGAACTGGCCGAGGCGATCGAAGCATTGGCGGACGACACGCGGCTGCGGGTGATCGTGCTGACCGGCGCCGGCGACCGGTCGTTCATCAGCGGTGCCAATATCGCTGAAATGGCGACGTTCGAGCGTGGCCACGCGATGGAGGGGCCAGGTCTGACGCACCGTGCGTGCAACGCGGTCCGGCGTTCGTCCGTGCCGGTGATCGCCAGGGTGAATGGCTGGTGTTTGGGCGCAGGACTGGAGATTGCCGCGTCGTGCGATATGCGCGTGGCGGTCGACACCGCGCGGTTCGGCATGCCGGAGGTGCTGTTCGGCCTGCCCTCCGGCATGGAGGCGTGCCTGCTGCCGCAACTGATCGGCTGGGGCAAGACGCGCGAACTGGTGTTCACCGGGCGGCATATCGATGCGCGCGAGGCGGCGGAATGCCGGCTGGTGGAACGTGTGGTTGCCGCGGACTGCCTCGATGCGGCGGTGGAGGAGTGGGTGGCCGCGATCGTCTCGGCCGGGTCGGCGGCGATCCGCGCGCAGAAGGAGTTGATCCGGGATTGGGAGCGGATGTCGATTGCCGATGCAGTGCAGCAGGGGATCCGTGCGGTGGCTGCGGCACATGGGTCGGACGAGGCACGGCGGCTGATGCGAGTGTTTACCGAACGGCGGCGCTCGAGTTGAATGTCCGTGTGGAAAGCCAGGGGCGGGTTCCGATAGCGTCAGGGAGACAGTTGACCCCTCCGTCATGGCGGGGCTTGGCCGCGCCATCCACGTCTTTGCTGCCAGCCGTAGGAAAAGACGTCGGCTGCCGAGCACGATCATTCAAACTTCATCTGCTCCGCCGGCGATTTGTCCCGCATCTGGTCGATGGTCGCGATGTCTTCGTCCGTAAGCCCGACCTTGCGGCCCAGGGCGGCAAGTGCGTCGCCGAGGCAAACGCGCTTTGCCGGCTTCACGGCCCGTTCCGCGATATCGCGGATCTCCGCCTCGGCGCTGCGACCGTGCAGGGCAGCGCGCACGCGCGGCGCACGATGCACTTCATCGGGCACATTCCTGACAGTGATCGCGGCCATGGTATCAGACTACCCGGAGTGCTTGGGCTGATTGCAGCTCAAACGAAATGCCAGCATTGCCGCAACGGTGGCACGTTGATGAGTGTGTCAGCACGAAATTGACTGCAATGCTATCAATGATTATAATGCAAGCGAATACGACGAGCGACACGATCCCAATGAGCACCATCACCATCCGCAACCTCGACCCGGCGGTGAAGGAGCGGCTGCGCGTCCGCGCTGCCCAGCATGGCCATTCGATGGAAGCCGAGGCCCGTGACATCATCAGCAGCGCCATCGGTGCTGAACGTCCGCGCGAGGTCAACCTGGCGGAAGCTATTCGCCGGCGCTTCGCTCCCCTCGGCGGTGCTGATGACCTGGAAATCCCGCCACGCGAACCGGCCCGCGATCCACCCCGGTTCGACTGATGTTCGTGCTCGATACCAACGTGATTTCCGAACTGATGCGGCCCGCGCCGCATCCCGCGGTGTTCGCCTGGGTCGCGGCGCAGCCGCGAGCCTCGCACTACACCACCAGCGTCACCCGCGCGGAAATCCTGTCAGGCATCGGCATCATGCCGGAGGGCCGCCGCCGCGCCGCACTCAGCGATGCCGCGGCGGCGATGTTCGATGAGGATCTGCGCGGTCGCATTCTTGCCTTCGATACCGCGGCAGCCGACCGCTACGCCGAAATCATCGTCAGCCGCCGTCAGGCCGGGGCACCGATCCATACGTTCGATGCATTGATCGCGGCCACCGCCTTGGTCGCCCGTGCTGCCCTCGTGACGCGTGATACCGACGGCTTTGCAGGCTGTGGCCTCACCCTGGTCAATCCGTGGGAGAGTGGGACCAGATCGGTAACGGCGAGAGGCTGACCATTGCCGAGGCGGCCGGTTTCGAGATCGCGATCACCGCGGATCAGAACGTTCGCTACCAGCAAAACCTGTCCGGGCGTCGCTTGTCGCTCGTGGTGGTATCGACATCAGCCGCCGGCGCTTCTTTGCTTCCTTATGCGTCCAGCTTCCGCGCGATGTCGGTCAGCAGTGTCTCGATCCTGGTCAGCCGGGCGGTGTGATCGGCCTGGGTGTCGGCGATACGCATGATCGCCAGCTCGTGGCTGTTCTGGCCGGCGGCGAGATTGGCAATTCTTCCCTCGATCGCGCCAAGCTTGGCCTCCATGGCCGAGAGACGATGACCGGCCTCGCTCTCCAACAGCTTTGCCGACGCGACCGCCGCCTCTGCGGCGACCTTCGCCTGTTGGGATGCTCTGACGATTAGCGTCCAATCCGTGTTTTCGCTCATGCGCAGTTCTCTATCGTCGGCGACCAGGCTGTCCAGGTACTGCCCGGTCCGCGGCGCCATGCCTCGGCGGCCTTCTACGGGCGGTTGTGCGGTAGCTTGGGACGTGCGGCAAGGATAGCCCGAACGCTTGGCGCGGCAAATGATGGCCGCACGAGGCACTGTGGCTTGCGGCTGTCGCTCGTTCTGCCGGATTCCGGGCCGCTTTGCCCGATCATCCAGGGGGGTCGAATTGCAGCCGCTTCTTGGAGCGATCGCGGCCGTGGAGCGCGTCGACATGATCGCCTATGGCCACTCGGAGCTCATACGACTCATTCCGTCATGGCCGGTGAAGGTGGCGAAGGCCCGCCATCCACGTCTCTGCCGCTGACCACAACGAAAGACGCCGGGCGGCGAGCACGCTCAAGTGCGATACAACTCACCCGGCACATTCCAATCATGCGGCCCGCCCATAGGGCGCGATCCGCGCCAGGTCAGCATCAATCTCCCGTCGCCGTCGCAGCAGGTCGTGGTCGGCCTGGAGGCCAAGCCAGAACCCCTCCGAGACTCCGAAATACCGTGCCAGCCGTAGGTCCGTATCGGCGGTGACCGATCGTTTGCCGAGCACGATCTCGTTGATCCGTCGCGGTGGCACCCCGATCGCACGTGCAAGCCCATTCTGCGTCAGACCCATCGGCTCGATGAACTCCAGCAGCAGAACCTCTCCTGGGGTGGGGTTAGGAATTTGCTTAGTGGCAATCGACGATTTCGACACGGTTGGGACCTCCTGTCGTCCAGACGAAGCAGATGCGCCATTGCCGATTGACGCGAATGCTGTGCTGACCTGCGCGGTCGCCTTTCAGGGGCTCCAACTGGTTATTCGGCGGCAAGGCGAGATCTTGCAACACCTTGGCATTGTTCAGCATCCGCAGCTTCCGTAGTGCGGTGGACTGTATGTCGTGCGGCAAGGCGCGGCTGAATGCTCCGCGCCAGATGCGCTCGGTTTCCCGGTCGCGAAATCCGACGATGGTGAGGAGGCATAACGCGCCGCGTTATGGAACGCAAGTCGTTGAGCTTGGGTGCAACGTGTTGAACTAGTACCCCCCGTCATTGATTCCCCGGTGGATTTCCGAATCGATGGCTCCGCAATGGCGGAGATGCATCGTGACCGCGAAACAAGCTGCCGTGAAGAGATATGTGGTGAAGCTGAGCGATGATGAGCGGGAGCGGCTCGGAGCGCTGATACATGCCGGCAAACACTCTGCCCGGCTGCTGACCAAGGCACGCATCCTGTTAAAGGCCGACGCCTCGGAAGCCGGCGAAGGATGGAGTGACAGCCGGATTGCGGCGGCGCTCGATACCAGCATCGACACGGTGGCGCGGACCCGCCAGCAGCTGTTGGAAGAAGGGTTCGAGGCGGTCCTGGTCCGCAAGCATTCGCCGGCTTCGGCCAGGCCACGCATCTTTGACGGGGCAGCTGAGGCGAAGTTGATCGCGTTGGCCTGTTCCCGACCGCCCAAAGGCCGCAAGCGGTGGACGTTGCAGTTGCTGGAGGAGGCCGTCGTGGAACTGAATATCGTCGAGCGCGCCAGCGACAACACCATTGGGCGCACGCTAAAAAAAACACGCTCAAACCCCACCTGCAAAGACAATGGGTCATCCCTCCGGATGCCAATGCGGCGTTCGTAGCCAACATGGAAGATGTGCTGGAGGTTTATCATCGGCCGCACGATCCAGAGTACCCGTGGTCTGCGTGGACGAGACATCAAAGCAACTGATCAGCGAAACGCGTGTGCCGATCAAGCTGAAGCCAGGACAGCCTGCGCGGCATGACTATGAATATGAGCGGAATGGAACCGTCAACCTGTTCATGATGTTCGCGCCTTTGGAGGGCTGGCGACACGTCGCAGTAACCGATCGCCACACCGCTGTGGATTTCGCCCACATGCTCAAGGATCTGTCCGATACACATTTCCCCGCAGCCAAGAGGATTGTGCTCATGGAGGACAACCTCAACACCCACAAACCAGCGTCACTCTACGAAGCCTTCCCCGCAGCCGAAGCCCGTCGTCTCGTCGAGCGGTTCGAATGGCACTACACCCCGAAACACGGCAGTTGGCTCAATATGGCCGAAGCCGAGCTCAGCGTGTTATCCGGTCAATGTCTCGATCGCAGGATCCCCGACAAGCTCAGCCTCATCGAGGAGGTCGCCGCCTGGGAACATAGCCGCAACCACAAGCAGGTCAGAGCAGATTGGCAATTCACCACCGCCGACGCCCGCGTAAAGCTGAACAGGTTATACCCGGCATTATGAGCGACTCGGGGTATCAGCCTGGCACCGACGTCAGCACGCATCTGGGTGGCTTGGAGGCGCGTGCCTCCCGCGCACATGCGCGGCCTAAGCCGATCGGGGTGCCGGTGCAAGGCGTTGCTCGGGGGGGCGATGACATCGTCGGGGCAACCGCCGCTGTGGGCGGTGGGTTGAGCAAATAGCCTAATTCGTGGCAACCGCTATCCACCTTTTGGCCCTTCGGAAACCTAACCTCTCTGCCTCTGCGACGGTGCGAACATAGCACTCACCCTTCTTTGCAATGACAACCCGGTCATATTGTTGATCCATCGGCAGATGATAAATTCGCTCACCATTGGCCGCGATGTTGCATTTTACCATTGGCCAGTCCTCTACAACCACGTCATCTTTGATTCGCACGCCCATTAGCAAAGCAATCTGACGAATACGCGGAGCGACAGCGGCGGTTGAATAAATCCATGGCTCGATATCGTTCAATATAATTTTCAGATCGGCTTGCGGTGAGCCGGTTTTCTCTATGTATACCGCGACTCCCCGGGAAGGCGAAAATACCCCTTGCCAAACGGCCGGAACGCGATTCTACCGTCCGCATGATCCGCCGCGGCTTCCTGGACGCCGAATCGCGCAAGGACCTGACCGAGTTGGCTCGGGACGGGTCTGCCGCCCATCGTTTGGCGCGGCGCGCCAATGCGCTGGTGCTGCTGGACGACGGCATGAGCTGCGAAGCCATCGCGACGGTCCTGTTGCTGGACGACGACACGATCCGCAGCTGGTATCGGCTGTACCAGGAAGACGGGATCGAGGGCCTGGCGAGCTTCGGCTATGAGGGCGGCGCCTGCCGCCTGAACGAAGAGCAGCGGGACAAGCTGAAGGCCTGGATCAGCGATACGCTGCCGCGGACCACGCGCGAGGTGGGCGCCTGGATCGAGAAGGAGTGCGGCATCGAATACCAGGGCCGGTCTGGCCTGATCGCGCTGTTGCACCGCCTTGGCATGGAACATCGCAAACCAAAAACGGTGTCGCGCAAGCTCGATCCAGAGAAGCAGGCTGCATTCATCAAGGCGTATGAGGAGTTGCTGAATGGCCTCGACGCCGATGAAGCAGTGTTGTTCGCCGACGCGGTGCATCCGACGCACGCGGTCCGGCCGGTAGGGTGCTGGGCTCCGAAGGACACACCGATCGGGGTGGCGCAGACCAGCGGGCGGCAACGCCTGAACATTCATGGCGCGATCAACCTGGAGACCGGCCACACCCGGATGCTGGAGGTGGAGACCGTCGACGCAGCCAGCACGATCAGGCTGATGATCGCGCTGCTGGCGATGTACCCGCGCAAGCGGGTGATTCATCTGTTCCTGGACAACGCCAGGTACCACCACGCGAAGTTGGTGCAGGCTTGGTTGGCGCGGCCGGGCTGCCGGATCAGGCTCCACTTCATCCCGACCTACTGCCCGCACCTCGACCCGATCGAACGACTCTGGGGCTTGATGCACAAGCACATCACCCACAACACGTGTCATGAAACCTTCCGAGACTTCAGCGGCGCGATCCTGACGTTCCTGCGAGAGGAGGTGCCCAGGAACTGGCGCCTCTACTGCGATGAGGTCACAGACAACTTCCGCATCATCTCGCACGAGGATTTTCGGATTCTGGCGTGAGCGGGGTATAGTAGCTCACCGTAGAACCGAACAGCTGAAATATAACGGACTCAGGAATCACCTTGCGGGTCGACCAGCGTTTGCACTGGATCAGCAATATCTTGCCAGTCCAATCCGTAGCGATCAGATCGCGGCCAAAGTCATCGAACCCCTGGATCGCGCCATGGTAGACTACGTTATATCCCTGCCTTTCCAACTGAAAACCTACGAAGCGCTCAAAATCGCGACCCACATGCCAACCGGATCTTGGCCTACCGTTGTATCGATCAAGCGCTCGCTGATAGCGGTCGACAGTCGGTAGCTTTTCCCACTCGTCCTTCGACAGCCAGCACGCGGCTGGATCAGTAAAGTCGTCGTCCCTGTCGATCAATTCCTGGTCTGCAACGCTTTCAGCGTCCTCAAAGTCGACATCTTTTAGCCACGGGACTAAGTGCACCATAAGCGCAATACGATATCGAAAGAGCGAATTCTCCATACGGAGGCGTCTTTTCTCTTGTGCGTGTGCGCGAACGGACTCGGCGGAAGTCTTAGCTGGGCGCCTTTTGCTCTCAAGACGCTTCGCTTCCTTCTCGTCGTGAACCCAATGCAAATCTGCTGCTAATGCGGTTAGCCATGGCATGGCCTTGGAGCGCTCGTTGAAGAGCAGGACCAACTCGTTGTTGTTTTGCAGCAACTGTTTTTCGTTTGCTTCCGCCTGATTGACTCTGCGTTTCTCGGACTCAAGCGACTTTCGCGCTTCCGCGATCTGGGTTGCCATCTTCAGGTTGCGCCAGACTGACGCGGCAAGCGCGACGGCACCGGCAAAAACGAATAGTCCTGGAACTTCCATACCAAGTCTGGTTCGAAGTGGCTTCAATTCGCGAGCGCATCACCAGAGGCGCGCGCTGTCAATCAGATTGTGGAGGCACGGCCCAAAATGGCGCATCCTGCCGGCGATCATGGTGAAACGGGAGGACACAATGCGCCTACAGAACAAGGTAGCGCTGCTGACCGGCGCGGCGGCTGCGATCAAGGGCGAGCTGATGGGCTTCGGCGGCGCCGCGGCGCATCTGTTCGTGCGCGAGGGCGCCAAGGTGGTGCTGACCGACATCCGCGATGACCTGGGCGAGCGCGCCGCGGCTTCCCTCCGCGCCGAGGGCCATGACGCGCGCTACATGCACCTCGACGTGACATCGGAACAGAACTGGGCCCGGGTGGTAGACGCGGTGATGGCGGCGCACGGCCGGCTCGACATCCTGTTCAACAATGCCGGTGTCTCGTTTCCCGGCAACGTCGAAAACATCACGGTGGAAATCTGGGACCGCGAACTCAACGTCCATGCCAAGGGGGTCTTCCTGGGCACCCGCACGGCGATCCCGGCCATGCGCAAAGGCGGTGGCGGGTCGATTATCAATACGTCCTCGGTGATGGGCATTGTCGGCAGCCCCACCTCGCCGGCCTATTCGGCCGCCAAGGGCGCCATCACGACCTTCACCAAATCGGCAGCGCTGCAATATGCGAAGGAAAATATCCGCATCAATTCAGTGCACCCCGGCTACGCGGACACCCCCCTCACCGACAAGCGCTTCAGCGACCCAACCGTGCGCCGACAACTGCTCGATCGCACGCCTATGGGCAGGCTCGGCACCGCCCTGGATATCGCCAATGGCGTGCTGTTCCTTGCGTCCGACGAGTCATCCTGGGTCACCGGCTCGGAACTGGTGATCGATGGCGGCATGACGGCACAGTAAGCGCATACCGGTCCACGGCCTGCCGCGCGCCGCTCGGGGCGGCAGCCGGCGGTCTTCGAGGGATGCCTTCCACAGAAGGCGATGGCAGGGCCGTCAAGCGTCTGACCAGGGTCGGTAGCTGGCGAGGCATACCGCTCGTGCGGCGTCAGCTGTTCCCTGCCGCGCGCCCCAAACCCAAGTAAAATCGCAGCGCCGCCGCGCCCAGCCACTTGAATTCGCCGGCACGTTAGTAATATTATCCCAATCCAGTCCGCTCGACTAACCCACCCGGAGCCACGCTAATGCCCTCCCTCTCCGCCGTCGCCAGGCACGAATACTACACCGAACTCGGCAATTCCCTCCCGCCGCCCATGACCGACACGCCCGAATACCGCCAACGCCGCCTCACCACCGCGGTCGAGGCGTTCGAAGCCCTCCGCCCCGGCGACGCCTACGAAGCCAGCCTGGCGGTGCGCATCGTGCTCGCCGGTGGCCATGCCGTGGAAACCCTGCGTGAAGCCGGCGTCTACCGCGAGGACTTCGCGAAACGGACAAGCTGCCGCGCCCAGGCGGCCAGCATGATGCGCGAGGAACGCGCGGCCAAACGCATGCTGGCACAAGAGCAGAAGCTGCGGCTGGCAACCGAAGCGGTTGCGGGTGCCGTGCCGGAGCAGCCAGCGCTGGCGTCTGTCCCGCCGCCACAAGCCGAACCGCCCGCCGCGCCACCTCCCATCCAGGCCGCCACCCCGCCGCCACCGCTTGTCCCCGCACCGCCCCCCTCACCCGAGGCGATCGCCAAGGCCGAGGCCTTCGTAGACGAGGACGTCATGGCCGCGGCGCAAATCCGTCACGACCGCGGTGTCACGCCACAGAACAAGGCGCGTTTCCGCCATCTGACGTTGCCCACCGATCCGGCCGTAATCGACGCGCTGGTCCGCGGTGCCAGCGATCTGCTGACCATGCTCGATGATCTCGGCGGCGAGACGCTGAACGCTGCTGCCTGACGGGACCGGCGCGGCAACGGAGCAGGCCATCGCACGAAACGGGATTCTGAGACAGCAGCGAGACGGTCCCGGTGCCCGGAACGCGATCACGCCCCGGTTGTCACCGCCCCATCCAGGCTGCCCCGCACCGCGCAGGCCAGGTCGTGTCTGTCGTACGGCTTGTGCAGCAGGTGACGCCCGCCATGCTCATGCAACCCGGCGGCGACATAGCCGGTCGTGAACAACACCTTCAGATCTGGTCGCATGCGTTGCGCTGCCTCGGCGAGTTGATCGCCGTCCATGCCTTCGGGCATGACGAGGTCGGTGAACAGCAGATCGACGGTTGCGTGGGACTCGAGGATGGCGAGCGCCGCCGGACCGCTCGGCGCCGAAAGCACCTGGTATCCCAAGGCGGCAAGATGACGGCGCGCGACGGCAAGCAGGGTCCGATTGTCATCGACCAGCAGAATGGCTTCGCTTCCCCCAGGATCGCGGATCGCCTCCTTCGGTGCGGTCGACATTGTCACGGCGCCGTCGCTCGCCCGCGGCAGCCAGAGCCTGACCGTGGTCCCGGCACCGACAACGCTTTCGATTGCGAGATGACCGCCTGACTGTTTGGCAAAACCATAGGCCATGCTGAGGCCCAGACCGGAACCGGAGGAGGGTGGCTTGGTGGTGAAGAACGGCTCGATCGCCCGCTCGACCACGGCCTGGGACATACCGGTGCCGGTATCGGTCACCGACAGCATCACGTAATCACCCTCGTCCATTTCGGCATAGCGCGCTGCGCCCGCCGCATCGAGGTGAACATTGTCGGCTTCAAGTGCAAGGCTGCCACCTTGCCGCATCGCATCCCGCGCGTTGACGACCAGGTTGAGCAATGCCTCCTCGATCTGTGATGGGTCGGCGCTGGTGGACCATAGATTCGGCGTATTGGTTACCCTGATATCGAAGGCCACTCCGAGTGTCCGGCGCAGCATGTCCACGTGGTTCGCCAACAGTTCGTTGAGGTCGACGCGCTGCGGCTGCAACATCTGATTGCGCCCGACGGCCAATAGCCGGCGGGTCAGCTGCGATCCGCTCAACGCGCTGTTCAGGATATCGCGTGCCAGCTCGGTTTGCTCGGACGAGTCTTTCACCGCGTCCAGCAGGAATTCCGCACTACCGATGATCACGCCCAACAGGTTGTTGAAGTCATGGGCGATACCGCCGGTAAGCTGGCCCAGTGCCTGCATCTTTCCTGACCGGCGCAGCATTTCCTCGGTGCGCCGGCGCTCCGCGGTCTGGTGCTGCAATTCGTGATGTGTGGCCTCCAGTCTGGCAAAGGCCTCGCGTGACTCCGCCTCGGCGCGTTCGCGTACATCGATCTCATGTCTCAGGTTTTCATTGAGCAGGTCAAGTTCTCGCACGCGTACCTGCAGGTTGTCCGCCATTTCATTGAATGATTTGGCGACCACCCCGATTTCGTCGCGCGACAATACCGTGGCGCGCGTGCTCAATTCCCCGGCGGAGACCGCATTGGCCGCACGAATGACGTCTGTCAGTCCCTTCTGTATGCCTCTGCTGACAGATATGGCCAACAACAAGCCTGTGGCTTCGACCGTGAGTGCTGTTGCAAACAGCAGTCTGAGCACCACTCTTTCCAGCCAGCGAGAGCCTTCACCAAGGGTGAACGAAAACTCATCCTCGAATGCAGTGAGCCTTTCATTGATGTTATAAACCGTGGCGAGGAGCTGATTTATTCGTTCCTGTGACGGATCCGCGGACTTTATTTCGGCATGCAGTTGTTCCGCGATGGGCAGCAGTTGCAATGCAATGGCCTGCGCTTGGCCCCATATGTTTATCGCTCGCTCGATGTAGTAGACGTTGCTGAAATGGGTGAACAGGCTGGTCATTCCCGCGATATCGTCAGGATTGTTGCGGCCTTCCAGGAAGCCCTCGCGCACGGCAGCCATATCCGGGTCGGTCTTCAGCAGCTCCCGTCGCGCCTGGGCATCGCCGATCGGCACAAGCATGAACCGCTGGAACAGTTCGTAATCCTTGTCGGTTCGCGAAACGCCGTATCTGTACAGACGAAAAACGGCATCCTTCTGCGCTTTTGACCACAGTCCTTCACCGCCGACATAAGCGCGCAGGGACGAGAGAGTGCTCAGGCAGAACAACAGGACGAGCAGCTCAACGCCTATCAGCAGCGCCATCGTCCCCACTGTGAAGTACAGCTTGCGCGCGATGGAGACGTCCCTGAACCATCGGTACGGGGAGAACCTCTTCACCTTCGGACCGCCGGGCGCGTAAGGCAGCGACGACAACAACATGGCGTCCTCACAACTGCCGAGGGGCCTCAAGACGCGTTGTCAAGCCAAGACTTCCGACTGCGACGCCATATCCGAGTGTCGCAGCGGCCGACCTCACCTCGCGGCGCTCCGCCCGCCGCCTGACCGTGAGCCACCTGGGGTTGAAAGATTAACAGGTTATGCACGTCCGGCCAAGCTGGTTCTGCTTTGGACGCGCCGCGTTAACCATTGTTAAGCTGTGCATATCATTGCATCACGAAGCCCGGCGGAAAACGGTGCTGTGCCTTGCAAGCAGCAGCTGCGACGCCCGGGCAGAACTCCGCCTGAGCAGACCTCAGGGCGTTCCCTGCTCCCCCAGATCCCACCACAGCCCGGCAAACGCCGCGATTCCCTCGCGCGCCGGGGCCACCAGAAAGTGCTCGTCCGGACCATGCTGCTTGCAGCCACTGTAGCTGTGCGGCACCCAGATCAGCGCCACGCCGAGATGATCGACGAACACATCGCCTGGCAGGCCGCCCGATGAATTCGGGATCACCTGCACGCGTCGGCCCACCGTCTGTTCCATCGAGGCGACCGTCCAGCGCACCCAGGGATGCGCGGGATCGGTGCGGCTCGCGGGCATCCGGATGTGCGGGCTCTCGATGCGCACATTGGCAAAGCCCTCGGCATCGAGGTGCCTGCGCAACGCGGGTGCGAAACTGTCGGGGTCGGTGTCCACCGTGTAGCGGATCTGGCAGTGCGCGCGCGCATTCGGCGCCACGGCATTCACCGGGTTCTCCGGACGGCCCGACAGCAGCGACAGCACGATGAAGCTGTTCCAGCCGTAGATCTTTTCCGCGGCCGTCAGTCCAGGTTCGCCCCAGTCCGGGTCGATCGAGGCCGCCTCGCCGCCGCCGCCGACCTCGCACCCCGCCAGTACGGACCGCACGCCGGCCGGCAGGCCGTTCCGCGGCAGCCAGTCGCGCACCAGGATCTTCCCGTGACGATCGATGATCGTGCCAAGCGCATGGGTCAGCACCACAGCGGGATCCGTGGTCAGCCCGCCCCAGTGGCCGGAGTGCACACCGCCCGGCCGCAGATCGACCACGAGGTCGAAATGGAACGCGCCGCGCGTACCCGTGGCGACGGTGGGCACATCGGGCATCACCCGTGGGCCGTCGCTGCCGATCAGCACGTCGGCCCTCAGCAGGTCCTTATGTGCGGCGACGAAATCGCGCAGCCCAACCGAGCCGCGTTCCTCACAGGTTTCCAACACGAGCTTCAGATTGAAGCCGAGCTTGCCGCCGCGCTCTGCCAGCACTGCCTCAAGCGCCGAGAGGTTCAGCGCATGCTGTCCTTTGTTGTCGGCACTGCCGCGGCCATACCATCGATCGCCTTCCTCGGTGAGCCGCCAGGGATCGAGGCCGGCGCGCCACTGGTCGTCCAGGCCACGCACCGTATCGCCATGCCCGTAGGTCAGGATGGTCGGCCGCGCGGCGTCCTCCAACCTCTCGGCCGTCAGGATCGGGCCGAATCCGGCGTGCGGGTTGGTATGGATTGCGACAGAAAAACCCATGCGTTCCAGCCACGGACCGATCGCTGCATCGAGATAGCGGTGTACATCGGCTTCGTGGCCAGGATCCTGCGACGTGCTGGGAATCGCAACGAGATCGGCCAGACGGTCACGGAAACCATTGCTGTCAAAATATTCCCGCGCACGATCGATTGCGCCAGCACGTGTACCCATCGTTTCAGCCTTTCCTCTGTGCGGACCAGCGTCGATTGGTGCAATACCGTCTACTGTTGCGGCAGTTGATAGGGTTGCGCGACCGGCAAAAGGACATAAACCTTCCGCGCGCCAACAGTATTTTCAGCGGTGGCGGGTGGGACTTTAGACGCCGTCTGACGGACTGCGCCGTCGCATCGCCGCATGCCCAAGTACGGCGCCGGATCAACCGGCTTTCCGTCCAGGTCCATCTGGAAATACAGATGCGCACCCGACGTGATGCCGGTGGTTCCCACAACGCCGAGTTCCTCTCCGGCAGCCACGGTACGTTTCCCTTCGGCGAACGCTAAGGCGACGCTCCCGAAATGACTGTAGATGCCCAGGTAGCCGTCATGCTGCACCAGCATTTCGAGCCCTCCTGGCCCCTTGTTCTGAATGCGGATCACTGTGCCGGGCGCGGTTGCCAATACCGGTGCACCCAGCGGCGCCGGCAGATCGACGCCGTAATGGTAACTGCCGGCCTGCGGCTCGTTCGGCAGAACACGCGGGCCGAACGGCGACGAGATGCACGCCCCGGCGACCGGCGACAAAAGCATCGATCCGGGTCGCAATTCCGCGGTTGCATTACCTGACCAGGCGATCGCGGCAATGACAGCCAGCGTGAGGCGGGGGGAACAGGATGCCATAGGCAACCGACCTACCACATGAGCGCCGACCCTGGGGAGTGCCCAGGTCCCGACTGCCAGGGTGATCGGATGATTGCTGCAGGGCGGGGCTTCGCCCCAAACCCGACCAGAGGGCGCTGCCCTCTGGACTCCCGCCAAGGGCGACGCCCTTGGAACCTTTCACTTTCGACCGGTGGGGGTGGGGGATAGCCAAGCCTGGCATTGCCAGGCTCGGCTATCCCCCACCCCCACCGGTCGAAAAGGATTGGATTGCAAAGGCGACTGCCTTTGCTGGAGGTCCAGGAGGCAAAGCCTCCTGGCGGGTTTCAGGGCGGAGCCCTGACCTTCCACTATTCACCCAATTACCCAGGCTCCGACGGCCGGTCGTGCTCCTATCCGGGGTCTTCCACATATTCCGGCACGGTGAAGTACACCCAGACAAGATTGGCCAGCAGCAGCGCCGCGGTGATCAGGAACACCCAGCGCAGACCGAACGACGCAGCGATCGCGCCGCCAGTCAACGGCCCCATCGAATTGCCTAGAAAGGTCGCCGACGCAGTCATGCCGTAGATCGTGCCGCGTTCGCCGCGCGCTGCCATCCGGCCGATCAGCGCGTTCGCCGTGGGCAGGATACCGCCGATGAACAGCCCGACGCCGAAGCGCTCCACCACGAACCCCCAGTAGCTGGTAACGAACGCCTGCGGCAGGCTGGTCAGCGTGGCGCCCGCCAGGCAGATCAGCAGCACGCGGCGATAGCCGATCTCATCGCTGTGCTTGCCGATCAGCGGCACCGCGATCATGCCGGCCAGTCCGGTGACGGAGAACGCCAGCCCGCCCAGAGTCGCCAGGTCGGGGCGCTCGCCGACGATCTCCTGCACGAACACCGTGACCAGCGGCTGCACCGCACGCGTGCTGAACTGCGCCATGAACAGTACGAAGAACAGCGGCAGAATACCGGCCGCGCCGATCATCATTGCGAGGCCACGAATGCCGGATCGGCCGCGATGCGTGCCGTCGGGCCGCACGAAGTTTTCCTTCACCCCGCGCCACACCAGGAACACCGCAGCGAAGCAGATCGCCGATGTGCAGTAGAACGGGATGCGATAGCTGTGGGTGACGTCGGCCAGCACGCCGCCGATCACCGGGCCGATCAGCGAGCCGACCAACTGGCCGGTGCTGAGCAACCCGAGTGCATAGCCGAGACGCTGCTCGGGCACCTGGCTTGCCACCAGCGCCATTGCGGTGGACGAGAAGCCGGCGAACACGCCCATCAGCGCGCGGGCGCCGAAGAACTGCCAGACGTTCAGCGACATGCCCATCAGAGCGGTGAACACCGCGATCGCGCAGCTCGAGCGGATCAGCATCGGCTTGCGGCCGTAACGGTCGGCCAGCCGGCCCCACAGCGGCGAGGTGAACGCGGCGACGAACGACGTGGAGCCATTGAGTATGCCGGACCACAGGTCGATGCCGGCGATAGTGTTCACGCCGAGGTCCGGCAGGAACAGCGGCATGATCGGGCTGAGGAAGCTGAACGACATGGTCATGACGAACTGGATGCCCACCATGGCCCACAGCGTCGTCCGCCAATGCGATTCAACCGCCCCCTTGGCCTCCCCCGCTGTGCGGGAGAGGGGAGTCAGCACCAGTGCCCCCTCTCCCGCACAGCGGGGGAGGGTTGCGGCCGGGGCTTCACCGTTTCAGGCGCCCAGCCGTGCCGCCATGTTGCGCTGGTACTGTTCGATCGGCATGAAGCCGGCGTCCTTGCGGCAGGACGCTTCCGTCTCGCCCAGGATCTCGGCGTCCGACTTGCTCAGGTCGAGGAATTCGCCATGCGGCTGCGGCACGTGGAACGGTGTGTCGAGATACGCCTCCACCGTGTTGCCTTCCGGGTCCTTGAAGTAGATCGACCAGGCGTTGCCGTGGGACACAGGGCGCATGTCGGTGGCGCCGAGCGACAGGGCGCGCTTGTGCACCTCGCGCAGATCGGCGAGCGAATCGACCATGAACGACATCTGCTGGATCGGATTGAACCCCGACGTGTCGGGGCGTCCGGTGACCAGCACAAGCTGGTGGTGGTTCTGCGGATTGCCGCTCATGAAGGTGAGGTGCGCGCCGCCGCGGCCCTCGCCGTGGTCGGTCACCATCAAGCCGAGTACTTCGGTGTAGAAGTGCTCCATCCTGTCCCGATCGTGGACGTAGATGCCCATGTGGGCCAATCGCGCGTGGATGTTCGCCATGGTTCGTTTCCTTTGCGGGTCTGGCGCAAACGTCCTCCAGCTTGGCGGTTTGCGCAAGCGGCAGGCTGGCCGCCTGGTTCGGTGGAACCTCGCTGACGGAGGACGATGACGTGATGGGTGTTCAAGGCCGATTTGTCGAAAAAATTTACAGGTGTATCGTTAAATAGTTTCTCGTGCGACATAAGTCATTGAAATTGCTTGCCGAGATGCGTGGCACGGCGGTTGCACAGAACCGTCGGCCCACAATTCACGAGGAGTCTACACATGATTGGTTCGGATTTCAGAAGTCGTTCGGTCGCCCTTGCCGCCATCGGCCTTTCGCTGATGGTCGGCGGTGCCGCTCGAGCGAACGTGCTACCGGTTACGAACCTCCAGTTCAACGTCTTGACCAACCCATTCAACCCGGCAAACTCACAAAAGGACTTTTTCAGCTCCGTGGCGCCCGTTGGCTGGTCAACTGGTGGCCTCGGCGGTAACCTGATCTACGTCGGTAAGCAGGGCTCCGAAGGCTTTACGGGCGGCTCCGGCAACGTTTACCCTGTCTATACTACCCCCGGGTTCTCGGTTACCGTTCCGGCGGGCACCAACTTCTATCAGGCGGACGGAAATCCGCAGTTCGAGAACACGATCTTTCAGACCGTCTCGGGACTGACGGCGAACACGACTTACACCCTCCAGTTCCAGCAGGCAGCCGGTCAACAGGTAGGTTTTAACGGCGACACGACGGAGCAGTGGAAGGTGTTTCTTGGCACGGGCGGCATCAGTGTCGACTGCTCGACTAATCCCTGCACCCCGGTTGCCCCGGCCGGCAATATCGAAGTCGATTCGACTCTGATGAGCAATCTATCCGATACGAACACCAATTGGAACAGCGTCAACATGAGCTTTACGCCAACTGCCGCAGACCTGACTGGTGGTACCGCGGTACTGACGTTCCTGGCTTGGGGCGACAACGGCAGCACCACCAATCTGCCGCCGACGGTATTCCTCGAAGGTGTGAATACAACGCCGGTGCTGCCAGAGCCGGCCACCTTGGGTGTACTTGGTGTCGGCCTTCTCGGTCTCGGTGGGATAAAGTTGCGTCACCGCGTCAAGCGCAACGCAGCGGACTGATCGCTTTATCGATCCACACGCCTGGGCGGGCTCGTCTCCCGCCCAGGCGTGAGGTTTCGACCGGACCTTCCCGCCGACCTGCCAGGATTACACCGTTGCTTGAATTCCTACGTCAGCAGCACCTGCTCGAGCCCCTGTTGAGCATCCTTCGGCTTTGCGCGTGGATGTTGATCCTGGCAGTCATCTTCCTGCCGCTGGAACGCCTCTGCGCGCTGCGTCCGCAGAAGATCCTCCGCAAATCCGTCATCGGCGATCTCGGTTTTTATTTCCTCAATGGCCTGCTGCCCAATCTGTTGCTGGCAATCCCACTGTCGGTCGCGGCCTATGTGGCTTATCATTTCGTCCCCTGGCGCATCCATGCCGCGGTCGCCGAATGGCCGCTGTGGCTGCGCGCTGTTGCGGCATTTGTCGTTGGCGATCTGGGATTCTACTGGGGCCATCGCTGGGCGCATGAAATCCCCTTGCTGTGGCGCTTCCACTCCGTCCACCACAGTCCCGAGCAGGTGTATTTCCTGGTCAGTTCGCGCGCTCACCCGGTCGATTTCGTGTTCATCCGCCTGTGCGGCCTGGTGCCGATCTACCTGCTCGGTCTGGGGGCGCCACAGAGCGTGCAGGGGACCCTGGTAGCCACGCTGTTCATGCTGGCCGTTACGGTGTGGGGCTTTTTCATCCATGCCAACATTCGCTGGCGGCTTGGCCCGCTGGAATGGCTGATCGCCACGCCCGCATTCCATCACTGGCATCACACACGGTCGGACTTTCGCGACCACAACTATGCGTCGATGCTGCCGTGGATGGACTGGATCTTCGGAACCCATCACCTGCCCCAGAAGCAATGGCCGTCGGCCTACGGCATCGAGGCAAAGCTGCCCAGTTCGTTCGCTGGACAATTATTGTACCCATTTGACCCGCGGCCATCGCACGTCAGTTCACCGGAGCCGGTGGCGGCGGACCGATAGAGCGTTGTGGGGCAAAAGGAGGAGACCGCCGATCATTTCAACCTGTCATCGCAAGTTCCACACCGGGTGCCGGCCGATCGGCCAGTGGCCGGTGTGGAACTTGCAATGACAATTCTGGTAAGGCCGGTAACGCTTTACTTGCCAACACGGAGTCTGGCCGGCCGTTCACCAGTCAGGCCAAGTCCTTCCGTGCAGGACGCTCCATCCAATCCCGGTCGGGCACCTCGATGCGTCGTGCCGTGGTCGGAACAAGTTGGCGTTGGGGACATCGCTCGCGAGCCTGCTGGGCGCGGCAAGTCCCAGCAACGATTTCTCGCTGAGCAGCTTCAGTTTCCCCGATATCGCGATCAATGTCGGGGCCGGGCAGACACTGGCGATCTTCTCGCACGATACCGCGATTGCAGCGGCGCCCGAACCGGCGACGCTGGCTCCGGTCGGAAACGGTGTGGTCGGTCCAGGTCTGGTTCGCCGCAAGCGCGGATGAGCCGGGCTGCCTTCGGCGATGGCAGAGCCTGTGCCCTGCGCGTCATACAGCATCCAATGCACCCCGATCCTTGTTGCCACCCAGCCGGCCTGCTGCGATGCGGGCAATTGCGGAGGGTGCCTGTTCCGGAATTGGGAATACTGAACTGACGTTGATCTCGCATAGCACGTAGGTGTCTTCACCGGACGCGGTGCGCGGTCCGTACAGAAAATCGGCATCCCAGATGATCGGCAGCGATGCGACGTCGATGTCGAGCACGTCCATCATCTGTGGCGTCCACTCGGATTCCATCCGTGTCCGGAGTGTCCGAAATGCCGCTGCCGAGGCTGGGTGCATGATGCGTGGACCGGGTTGAGCGGCTGCCGAGGCGGGACCTTCAGGCGGCAGTGGCAGCAGCGCCTTGATGAACTGATGGCCAAATCCCACGACCTTGTCGGCCGCCATGTAGCAGCGGATCATGCCTTCGGACAGCCGTGCCTGGAACGGTTGATCGATCATGCAGCCGTCGAGCGCGAAATACGGTTCGCAGCGCGTCATGAAATCGCCGAGCGACAGGTCCTCAGGCACGCTGTCGCGACGCGCATGCAGCACGCGAACGATTGCAGCGGTGCTATTGGGCGGACCCATCAACTCGACCTTCCACACGCCCTGACCGCCATTGCCGCGGTCCTGCTTGAGCACGCGCGGACCGACAACGTGCAATCGTCGCGGGAACTCTTCGTGCAGTGCGCGAGCGGTGCGGTACAGATGGGTGTCGGTTCCCCAGCCAAGATGTCTCGTGCGGTGCAGCACCTCCTTCACGCCCATCTTCAGGATCACGTCGGGGTGCGCGCTCACCCAGGCTCCGCGCGAGGCGACGTCCCGCAACATTGCATCGAGCATCGTTCTGGTCCGCCCGTGGTCGATTGGATCGACCCACACCAGCACGCCGTGAACCTTCAGAAGCTGCGTATGCACCTCATCAGCGACTTCATCGGCATAGACCGCGGGCTCGGCGCGAATGCCAAGCGCGGCCAATGCCTCGAAGACGCGGTGGTAGCGGTTGTTGTGTGGTGTCGCCGTGCGCCTGGTGTCGCGATCGCCGCGCCAAAGAATCGCCAGCCTGCCGGCCTGTATTCCGCTCATCGCGTCCTCCGGTCAACCTGCGTGGAGCGCTGAAGCCGTTCCTGCGCCAACACTGGCGCAGGATCTGATCCCCGTGAATGGCTGGCCAGGGACGCGCACGACGCGCTGCATGGTGACTGATCCGCATCAAGCGCGACCGAGGCTACGGCAGGGGGCGATCACCGAACTGCAGCCGTCGGTGCCGCCGTGCATTGACCGCTTTTAGCGCCGCGCCGCTACGGCTCGCGCCGTGACAGGTTGCGCGCAGGATCTCCTGGGGGCAGGCATGCATGGCGTGCAATCCCACCACTTCCGGCGCGAACTGCGATCCAGGCGGCAGCAGTGGCATGTCCACGATGTCCGGAGTTCGCAGCGCAGTGTCTGCCTGCCGGACTGCCGCGGCGGCAAGCTGATAGGCTTCGTCCAGTGGCAGATCCAACAGGATCCGATGGTCGAGCGCGACCAGCGCAAAGGCGTGCAGGTCGATCGCCCGCTGCCAGACCGACGCGCGTGACTCGCCACCGGCCATCGCTGCGCGCACCGCGTCACGCAGCGTCCGTGCGTCGCGCGTCAGACTGAGCGCCTGCTGGACCGGCTTGCCTGGCCCGCTATAGGGAACCAGCAGCGGCGACAGGCGGACCTCCTCGGCATACGTCTGTATAGCCAGAACGTCGGCAACACCGCGCTCGCTGCTGGCGCCAGGCTCGTGCGCCGGCAATTCACCACGCAGCAGGCGCGCTGTGTATCGTAAGACACCGACGGCTATCAGATGGTCCCATGGTTTCCGCACTCGCCCGAGCACAGCGGCACCGAATTCGCGCAGGATCCGCGTGGTGAGCCTTCCGGTTTCATCGTCGACGTGCGGGAAGTTTCGCCGCGCAGTTTCCCACGGATCTTGCGAGACCGGTCGCATGATCGTCGCGTGACTGGACTGACCCATCCCATCGCTGCGACGACTAGTCCCCCGCAGCAACTGCCGCCAGTCGTCGATCGATCGCCGGACGAAAAGCGCCATCGCCTGCCATGTCGGGCTCTTAACGTCATCGGATTCCGCGATGGACAGTGCGAACTCCTCCGCCTGTACCGCCATTCTGATCGCCTGACGCCTGTCGGCCCGTTGCAGGATTTGCGGGTCCTGAGCAATCGCGGTGAAAGCGTAGGCCCTGGCTTCCAGGGTGGTAGCAATGGCCCACATGCTTACGGCGTCGGGATTGGCGTGCCGCCGCCGCCACTTCTCGAGCAGTTCGGCCTGTGCAGGATCGTTGACGATTGAAACCACGCTATCCGATCTTACTGTGCCCGGCTGTGCCTGAAGCAGGTCCGCCATCATCGAGGCGTCGGGTAAAAGTCAGGTAAACAACGGATAAATCAGGCGATACTAAGCGATTGTTCACGTTACGGGCACAGGCTGACCCGGCAAGTCGCAATGGCCATGGAGCCGCCCTGTTGTCGACCGGTCCCGCGTCGCGGCCAGATCTGCATGAACTGAACCCCGTCAGCGCCTACGAGCTCCCGGGTATTCTCGCTGCACACGATGCCTTTCTGATGCGGCATCCGGGTGGCCGGCGTGCCTCTCTCAAATTCCGCGATCTGTCTGGTCTCGATCTCAGTTCGTGTCGGCTCGGCGAGGCTGACCTCACCGGCGCTGCCTTGCGTGGCTGCCGAATGGTCCGTGCCAACCTGCGTGGCGCCACGCTGTTCGGCGCCGACCTCACCCGCGTGGATCTCACCGAGGCGTGTCTCGCGGACGCCGACATGCGCGGTATCGCCATGTGCGATGCCAAACTCGTGCGCACCGATCTCACACACGCCGACCTGCGCGAGGGCGTGCTGATGGCAGCGTTCGCCGACGACATCCAGCGGACGCAAACAGTGTCGGCCGCAACGCTGTTCAGGGCTGTCGTCGTCGCGGCCAAGCTCGAACGGGCGAAGCTGTCGAGCACGTTCCTCAGCCAGGCTGACCTGCGCGACTCCGACCTGAACCGTGCCGTGCTGATCCGCGCGAACCTCGCCAAGGCCGACCTGCGCGGCTGCAACATGCGCGGGGCTGATCTGACCTCCGCCAATCTGGCCGGCGCCAGCCTGGAAGGTGTCATTTTTATCGGCGCCACGATATCCAACACGGATTTCACCGGCACAAACCTGGTCGGAGCACTGCTGGATGAGGTCGATCTGGCGCACGCCAAGGTGAGGAATGCGGCCCACACGCGGGACTTCCATGAACTTGGCGCCAGTCTCGCCCAGATCCTGTCCGGCCACGTCCGGTGGACTCAGAGCGGCGGCCGGAGCGGTCGGCGCGCCGACCTCACCGAGGCCGATCTGACCGGTCTCGACCTGCGCGGCGTGGACCTCGGTGCGGCGGTCCTGCGTGGCGCGATCCTGCGGCGAACCAACCTCGCGGGCGCGCTACTCGCGATGGCCGACCTGTCGCTGGCGGATGCACGGGAAGCGAATCTGTCGGGCGCCGATCTGCGCGGCGCCAAGCTGGAACGGGCGACACTGAGCAACGCCATGCTGATGGAAGCGTGCGCCAGACCATTGCTGATCTCCGGCGACCACAAATGCCGCACCGACTTTACCTCGGCACGGCTCGATCACGCGTGTCTGCTGCGCGCGGACCTGTCGATGGCGCTGCTGGGCGGTGCAGATCTGACGAACGCCGACCTGCGGCGCGCCATCCTGCGTGAGGCGTCGCTCTGCGAGGCCACCATGGCCGGCGCTGACCTGCACGCGGCCATCCTGGAGGGTGCAGACCTGTCCGAGGCGGTCGGCCTCAAGATGCCGCTTTGGACTCTGTCGGAACGTAGCGGTATCGGCATGGGCGGCGGTCCGTTCAGCACGTTGCCCGACGGTTCCCGCCACTGATCGACCGTTACTGGTTGGCAGCCTCCGACGGATTATTGGGAGATCCGCAACGTGGACAGGTCCTGACCAATCTGCGTGAACGCGCTCTGCAGATCGGCGCCAGTCGGGCTGAGGAAGTAATCACTTGGGGACGAGGCGCAATTCCTGAACAAGGTCTGGGTCGCTGACGTACTATTATTGAACAGTATTGTGTAGATGATGATGCCGTTCGCCTTGATTGTCGTGCACATCTGCGACATCCACGTATTCATGGTGGTCGTGATGTTCGCGGGGGCAACCCCGCGCGTATTGGTCAACAGGCGGCCGTAGGCGGTAAAATCGGCGTTGCCGTCGGCGGTCCAGGCGGGCACGCCGGTGGGTGGGGCAGTCGGCGGTTTCTGCCCGGGCACCCCGTCCGGCCAATCGTACCATTCGTTGTTTCCATCGGTCATCAGCACGATGGCCTTCTTCATATATGGCGTGTTGTAGGCAAGCGGCAGGTTGGGATCGCCCCACAGCCCGGTCCAGTTCGGGCTTAGGGTGAACCAGCCGGCTTGCAGGCCGAGGTTGATGAAGGTGCCGCCGCGATACACCGGCACCATCCGATTGATTGTTGCCAGAACTGTGGCCTTGCTCGCGGTCTCCGGCAGTATCGGCAGAGATGGGCAGTCAAGATTCGGGCCAACGGAGTTGTTGCTCTGGTCGGGCTCCTGGATGTTGTTGGGCGACACCGTCCAGTCATTGTCGCCTGGATACCAATAGTGATGTGTGACCTTGTTCTTGCCGGTTCCGGTGGTGTAGGTGATCCCGGCGGCATTTGGGTAGACGTCATAAGTCGACTGGTAGAGAAACGGGCTGAACGCGGCCTGGGTGGGTGTCTTGTCGTTGAAATCGTCGCCGTCCGTCGCTCCCGTTGCGGTGGTCCGCGCCATCACGCAGCCCATCCAGTGGGACGGTGCGTACGGTGCCTGGTTGATGGTGCCGCCGGTAAGCCAGCCAGTGTGGGCGTTGCCCATGTTCACCGTGGCAGCAAACGGCACAACCGACACCCAGAGATGCGGTTGCGTATCGCTGCCGCCGTAGAGAATGCCCAGAAGCTGCTGGGATGCGCTGATCAGCGACGTGATCGATGATCCTGCCATCGAACCGGTGTTGTCGAGCACCAGCGCCAGTTCAAGACCGAACGCGGCAGTCTGCGCCGTTGCGGCGCCACTCACTGTGACGGAGCCGATGCCGAGTACGCCGAGCAGTGTCGGGGCGACGCTGGCGGTACTGGTCATCTGCACGGAGCCGGCAACGCCGCTCGGCGCAGGATTGGCAACGACGGGAACGGTTGCCGTGGCGCCAAGAAACCCCGCCAGCGACACGCCGGCTTTGCGGCCGTAATTCGCCCAGAACAGGTTGATGCCGTCGGCGGAGGTGCCACCAGTCGCGAGGTCGTGCGCCACCACCAGAACAGCGTTGTCGAGCGACATCTGCAGACGCGACTTCACCAGCCAGACGCGCGACAGGTCGATCGCGAGTCCGATCATCGCCACCAGTGGCACTGCCAGCAGCCCGGCCATGAGCGCGACCGATCCGCGTCGCCAGAATCCCGACGGTATCATGGCCGATTTCCTGCAATTATTGCCGACAGCGTGCCGAGCCGGGGCTGGCAGAGCGCATACAACTCAATCGACGACGTGCCGGCCCGGCCCATCAGACTGGCGCTGAATACCCAGGGCGATGCGTTGGTGAACACCTCGATTGCGATCAGGGTGCCGCCCGTCGGCAGCACGTAGCTGTACGGCAGTACTGGCACGCTACCGACGGCAGTACCGAACTGGCTGGTGAAAGTGGCCTGCGTGCTGCGCTGTTGCCAGGTGATCGTCTGTTTGCCGGCATTGTTGACGATGCCGGTGATGATTGTCGTGCCTAGCAGCCCGGTGACCGGTGGCGTGCCAGCGAGCGTCTGCGATGCGTTGAACAGGCCGGTGAAGTCGCCGGCGTACAGGTTCTGATACTGGCTCACCGTCAGGCATAGCTCGGTTGCGGTCTGGTCGAGGCGCATCGATGTCCGCATGAACAGCGACAGATCCGCCCCGGCGAGCATGATCAGAACCATGAATGGCGCCAACAGGGCGAATTCGACGGCCGCGATGCCACGCCGCGCACGCGCGAAACGGTCAGTTGGCAGGAAACGGTTCATTGAGCACCGTCACGTGCACGGAGTGGATCAGGTTCGACTTACGCATGATCGTCGCCGCGAGCGGAGTCAGGTACGGCTGGGTGTAGGTGAAGGTGTACTGCACCACCTGGCTCGCGCTGCCGGCGCTCGGAGTGCTGGGACCGCCAGCGGTGACGGCGGCAAAGCTTGCGTAGCTGGCTTCGGCGATTTGCAGTTGGGCGATCTGCAGCAGACCGCCCGAGTTCTGAATGATGATCTGCTGGATCGAATTGTTCCTTGTGGCCGGCGGCGGCACAATGTTGGGCGCCACAGTGGCGCCTGTGCTGCCGAACCGGCTGGCGGCCTGCGCACCGGCATTCAGCGCCGCCTCGATCACCAACTGCCAACCGGTCTCCACTGCCAGCAGAAGCAGCGAAACGAACGCCGTGCCGATGATGGCGAACTCCAGCGCCGCGGCGCCCGATGTGGCATCGCGTTTCATTTTGGCGGCAGCTTCAGAGCGGCATAGCCGGCCAGAGCGTCGGTGATCTGCTCCTTCGGCAGATCCGCTGACAGGATTTTGCTGGCCTGCGCGGCATCGCCCGACAGCGCCAGTGCCACCGCCAGATCCTGACGGATGCGGTCATTGGCGCCGGCATCGCGCGCCAGCGGCTGCAGAATGGACAGCGCACGATCGGTGTTGCCGGCCAGCGCCAGCGACAGTCCCAGATTGACCTGTGCCGCGATCATATCGGGCCGCAGCGTCAGAGCCGCCTGGTAGTCCTGCTGGGCTTCGTCGCGCCGATCCTGCAGATCGAGTGCTATCCCCAGATCGTTGAGCGCCGCCGCATCGTTCGGCGCAATCTGGATCGCCTCGCGGAACGCCGCCTCCGCCTCCTTGGTCTTGCCCAATGCCAGGCGGGTACGGCCGAGACCTCGCAGCCCGTCGGACGATCTGGGATCGATTGCCAGGACGCGCCGATAGCACTCCTCGGCTGCGTCCGGCCGGTCCATGGCAAGCAGCGCGTCTGCCTGGTGCAGCCACGCCCCGACGTTGCGTGGATCGGCCTGCAGGATCTCCCGCGTCATCTCGAGCGCGGTTGCCGGCAGGCCGCTTGCCATCGCGTCGTCTGCAACACGCAGATCGGTAGAACTGGTCTGCGCGTCGTGGCGAACCTGTCCGGCACATCCGGCAAGGACAAGCAGCGATATCGCCATGACAAACCGCATCATGTTTTGTTCCCTATCTATGCATTATTTGCAGGATGTGGACGATCGCCGGACCGCCGACGATCAGGAACACGCAGGGCAGGATGAACACGATCATCGGCACCGTGAGGAGGACCGGCAGGCGTCCGGCTCGCGCCTCGAACCGCGTCAGCGCCTCCTGTCGCATTTCCGCCGATAGCGTGCGCAGCGCCTGGCTCAATGGCGTGCCGTACTGCAGCGTCTGTACCAGCGTGACGCCCAGACGGCGCAGCGAGACCAACCCGGTGCGCGCGCCCATGTTCACCAGAGCGGCGCGCTGGTCGGCGTTCACCCGCATCTCTCGTGCCGAGTTGAGCAACTCCTCAGCGACGGCCGAATTTGCGCTGGCAATTTCCCGGCCGACGCGTTCGATGGCCGGCTCCAGACCGAGCCCAGCCTCACTGCAGATCACCAGCATGTCCAATGCGTCGGGCAGCCCGCGCTCGACCGCTTTGAGATGTCGGCCGTGCAACACTCGAACCATGTAGTCGGGCAGCAGCAGGCCCGCAGCGCCCGCAACCGCCACGGCAATCGTCCGCGATGACGACTGCCACCCGGTTCGTTGCAGCAGCAGCCAAGTCACCAGGGGCAAGCCGATCAACGTCAGCAGCTTGGCTCCAACGAACATGGCAAGCACGTTGTGTCCTCGGAAACCTGCGTTGCTCAGCCGCCTCTCCAGGTCTTCCAGCGTGACGGCAGACAGCAGACCGCGTCGCGTGATCGCGGTGCCGATACCGGCGACCAACCGCAGCAGCGGTGACTGCGATCCGTCGGCGGGTGCGGTAACGGTCTCGATACCGACGGCGCTCTGCACGGTCCGTACCCGCGCTGCAAATTTTTCATCGCGTTGCAACCGGCGGTTCAGGGCATAGCCGGCTATCACGAACATGAGTCCGGCCAGAGCCATAGCTGCCAGCAACTGAGGATTCATGACAAACTCCTGCTCACGACGGTTCGCATCGTGAAGACTCCGGTCGCGAGAGACATCAGCGCCATGGCGAAGACGCGCTGGCCTTGGGGATCGATGAACAGCGTGCTGATGTAATCCGGGTTGAGAAGTGCCAGCGCGGTACCGCTGAACACCGGCAGAGCGGCGAGGATGCCAATGCTCGTTTTCGCCTCGGATGCCAGGGCGCGGGCATGTTCGCGCATCGTCACCCGCTTGCGAATCACGTCAGCCAGTCTCTCCAGCGTCTCGCTGACGGCGCCGCCGGTCTCGCTCTGCAAGGTCAGCGCCGCGGCAAAAAAGCGGTACTCGGGCACCGGATTGCGCGTCGCTAGTTCTTGCAAGGCTTCCGAAAGCGTCACGCCGACGGCAATCCGATCGACCACGAGTGCGAACTCCGCTCTGGTGGGGTTTGCACTCTCCGCTGCCACATTGCGGATGCCCTCGGTGATCGGGATGCCGACCCGCACCGCACGCACCAGCATCGCCAAAGCGTCGGGGAACTGTTCGAACAGTATGCGCAGCCGCCGCTGGTCACACCATTGATAGAACCGCCGGATGAGCAGCAGCCAGACCACAGGCAGTGCCAGCAACGCAGCATCTCCAAATAGGGTCTGCGCGAACAGGACAAGCAAGCGCGCCAGCAGGAAAGCGGCGGGCAGCACAACCCACCAGGGAAGCACATAGTGTTCCTGGCGCGTCCGATCGAAGGTCACAAGTCGTGCAATCAACGGCCACAGGGTGAACGTGCCGCCGACTGTCGCCGTGGTATGCGTTTCGTCCTGCCAGGCACTGGCCGTCGCGCGCGCATACGGCCACGCGTACTGTGCGAAGCGCACCTGTAGCCGGCGACGATGTTGCTCGGCGTAGATGAGCGGCAGTGCCGTGATGCAAAGCAGCACCAGCAGGAGGCAGGCGGCGGCCAGTCCATAGGTGGCGGCGGGCGTCACCTGTTTGCCTCATCCATCGTGGCTGCCCAAATCCGGTCCACGCCGGCGTATGTGAGGCGCTCGTGGAAACTCGGGCGCGAGCGGCTGCAACGATAGCGGCCGACGATCTTCCCGTTCTGGCCTTCTCCCTCGACATCGAAATGGAAAACATCGTTGAGAATCGCGACGTCCCCTTCCATCCCGCAAACATCGGTGATCTGCACCACCCGGCGGACACCGTCGCGTTGGCGTTCAATCTGCACGATCATGTCCACCGCCCCGACGATCTGCGTCAGGATGGAGCGGGACGGCAAACCCATGTTGCCCATCTGTACCATGTTTTCGATGCGGGTCAGCGCGTCGCGTGTGGTGTTGGCGTGGACGGTGGACATGCTGCCGTCATGGCCGGTATTCATCGCCTGCAGCATGTCGAACGCTTCGCTGCCGCGGACCTCGCCGACAATGATTCGGTCAGGCCGCATACGCAGCGCATTGCGCACCAGATCGCGTTGGGTCACTTCGCCGCGGCCCTCGAGGCTGGCGGCCCTGGTCTCCAGTCGCGCGACGTGCGGCTGCTGCAATTGCAGCTCGGCTGCATCCTCGATCGTCACGATGCGTTCGCCGACATCGATCAGCCGCGACAACGCGTTCAGCAGCGTCGTCTTGCCGGAGCCGGTGCCGCCCGAGATGATCACATTGAGCCTGGCCCGTGCCGCCATTTCCAGCACGTGGGCGACCGCCGGGTTCATCGTGCCGAATTCGATGAGCTTGGCGAAATCGATCCGCTGGCGGGCGAATTTGCGGATCGAGATGTAGGGGCCATCGAGCGCCAGAGGCGGGAACACGATGTTGACGCGCGAGCCATCCTTCAACCGCGCGTCCACCATCGGGCTGCTCTCGTCGATGCGTCGTCCGACCCTGCTGGCGATCCGCTGACAGACATGAGCCGCGTGGGCCGTATCGCGGAAGTGGACGCCGGACAGCTCCAGTTTGCCGCGCCGTTCCACGAACACCCGATCTGGCCCGTTGACCATGATGTCGGTGATCGAATCATCTTCGAGCAGGGGTTCGAGCGGTCCAAGTCCCAGCATGTCATTCACCAGCTCGCGCGCCAGTGTTCGCTGTTCCCGTCCGTTCAACTGGATGCGACGCTGAGTGGCGATGTCGGCCAGCGTGCGCTCGACTTCCTGTGTCAATTCCTCCGGTGTCAGCTTGGCGAGGACAGTCGGGTCCATCTCGGCCAGGCAGAGTGTGCGCAACTCGATGATCGCCGCTCCGGGAGGCGGTTGGGTAACCATCGCCGGCTTCGGCTCGACGACGGGAGATGCCGCCAAGGCACCTTGCCGTCGTCCAAACCAGACCTGCGGCCCATCGTTCATCGACTGAATGGCCACAAACGCCGCCAGCCCTGTTTCGTTATAGCACCGGCTGAATCGGGCGTGCTGTCGGTTGGGAATGCCGAAGCGGACTGCGCCGCCAGCGACACGATGCCCTTGTAGAATTTGCCGTGCTGTTCGGCAGGCTCGCCCATGCTTGCGGCATTTCCCAAGAGCTTGGGCAGATCGGGAATCACTACGTCGACCGGCATCTTGAGAGCGTCCTCCACCTGCCGGCGTGTCAGTTCCCCGGCCCGGTTGAGGCGGTTCAGCACAACAAGGCCGCGATGCACCTGCAGTGGTCCGTTCGGCAGCGCAAGCAGGCGCAGCGTGTCGCGCACCGCGACCAGCGTCGGCTCGAGGACCAGCACGCGCTGGTGCCCGAGCATGAGCAGGTCGCGATGCAACTGCATGCCGGTGAACGGCGCATCGACCAGCACGAAATTGTAGCGCCTGCGCAGCGTGTCGATCAGCCGGCCGGCGGCCCCGGGTTCACAGTCGACCGGTTCGGCAAAGTTCTCCTCACCGGCCAGCACGTGCAAACGATCTGTCACCGGCTGGGCGGAGCGTTCGACGAACAACTCGTCGATGCGCTCCGGCGTTTGCAATGCCGTGCGCAGGCCCGGGCCGGGTTTCGCGTTCAGCAGCAGGGCACAACTGCCGCGGTAAAGATCTGCATCGAGCAGCACGGTGTGGCGCCGGGCGCGCTTGCCGAAATGCCAGGCCAGGTTGACCGCAATGGTGCTGGCTCCAACCCCACCGCGCACGCCGGTGATCGTGACGACACGGCCGCCTTGCAAGGCATCGGGACGGCGTGAACGGTTCATGATGATCGGGCCGAAGTGACGCGCAACCATGTCGCGGGTGATCGGCTTGAACAGGTATTCCATCACGCCGAGTATGCGTGTGGCATGCCGGTAGAAGTTGACGTCGTTGAATTCGCCGATCAGCAGCACATGAATGTCCGGTTCAACCACATCGGACATGTCCTCGAGTGCGGTGAGCGGACGGGGTTCGCCCGAGACGTCCACCACCAGCACGCGCGGTGTCGGTGTCTTCCGCAATATTTCGACCGCGCCGCGAATGTTGGTGTGATGGAATTCGATACCGCGCGGCGCAGCGTCGCTGAGCCCATCGCGCAATACCGCTTCGGTTTCGGCATCGGTCACGAAGGCGAGGATGTCAGCTCGATCCGCACGGGCGGGAGCATGTTCCGTTATCGTATCGGTGAGCGTGATTTCGGACGGCATCTGCAACGGCTCTACTGTGTCGGGTTGCCACTGGCGATTGGAACCACCTTGGCGATCGCGCTGTCCGGCAACACCCGTACCTTGTCATTCCTCAGGCGATCCAACGCCGCCGCCGCCTGCTGACCATCGCCGCGCGCTCCAGAGACGCCGCGCGCCAGGTCAGCGGGCGAGGCAACCATCGCGCGCAGATTGGCCTCATTAGCGTTATTCGGTCGCCATACGCCGTTTCGGAGGTAGGGATCGGTCACATCACAGCCAACCAGCGCCAGCACAGCGATGCAGCACAAAGCACGGCGCAGCATGTTCGGACTCTCCGTCATTGCGTGATGAACCCCGCGCCTCCCGGAATATGCGGCGGTGCCTGGCTGGCCGCGTCCGCGCCGCCCTTTGGCAGCGCGCTCTGACGCATCAGCAGAATCCGCTCCAGGTCCGACGGAGGCTGCCAGCCATCCGTCGGCAGGGTGAGCGCCTTGGGGTCGCTGACCGGGCGTACGATGTACGGTGTCACGACGATCACCAGTTCCGTCTCGTTGCGTAGGAAATTATCCGAGCGGAACAGCGCACCGAGGATGGGCAGATCGCCCATGATCGGCAGGCCGCTGCCGCCCACGTTGGTGGTGTCCTGCAACAGCCCTGCGATAGCGAAACTTTCGCCGCTGCCAAGCTGCACCGTGGTCTCTGCCCGCCGCACGATGAGTGATGGCACCACGATCGTCGAATTGCCGGCCTGCAGCTGCACCGCATTCTGGTTGGAGATCTGGCTGACCTCGGGTCGCACCTTGAGGGTGATCTGGCCGTCCGAGGCAACCGTCGGCACGAAGGCGAGACTGACGCCGAATTGCTTGAATTCGATCGTCACCTGATTGTTCTGTTGCGCCACCGGGATGGGAAATTCGCCGCCCACCAGGAAGCTCGCCGTTTCGCCGCTGATCGCGGTGAGGTTCGGCTGAGCCAGGATGTGAACGAGCTGGTCTTGTGCGAGCGCGTCGATCAGGGCGTTGAAGTTGCCGCCGAGGTTCAGCGGGTTGTTCGGATTGGTGATCGGCGTGATCAGGTTGTTGTTGGCGTTCAGCGTCAGGGCGGGAAAGACGGGGAATTTGCCGATGCTGCCGATGTTGCCGAGAGCCTGCCAGTTCACGCCAAGCTGACGGACCAGATTGCGGCTCATCTCGGCGATGCGCACACTCAGGTTGACCTGAACGCCCGAGGACACCGTTAGCCGGTTGTCCGCTGTCTGCCCGGTCGGCAGATAGCCGCGGACAATCTGCATCACGCGATCCGCGTCGGCGGGTGTCTTCACCTGTCCGGAGACTGTGAGGCCGTTCGGCGTCGTCTCGACGCGGACATTGCTGTCGGGCATGATGCGCACAATGGCGGCAGTTGCCTCGCCCGCGCCGTAACCCGAAGGCCGCACGATGACCGTGTATTGCGCGATGGGTGCGCCGGCCGCGTTCAAGGCCGCAATTGTCGTGCGCCCGGGCGCGACGCCGAAGATGAACAGGCTGGTCGCACTGGCAGGACGCGCTTCGGCCACCTTGGGATCGGCGGCGAACACACTGGCGGCGCTGCCGCCAAGCTGTATCACGCGTCCGCTGCCGGCTTCGACGGCAATCACATTCTGTCCGACCGGCACAGCCGTGGACTGTGGGACGGATTGGGAGGCGGGCTGCGCTACGGCCGGTGTTGGGTGCAGGCTGAGATCTGCGGGACTGGGATCGGCCAGTGCGACATGCTGCGTGATTCCGGCCAGCAACAGCATCGCTGCAAGCAGAAGTTTCATCAGAAATGGATCTCCTTGCTGTCGCTGGGGCCCAGGTACAGTCGCACGGTGCCGTTGTCGCCGGTGGAGCCGCCGCCCCGCAGGGCGGAAGACACATCGTCACCCCAGGTCACACCATTCGGTGACTGCGGCGGTGATGCACTTGTGTCACGATTCCCGTTTGCTGCTGCCGGGTGGATCGGCGCAGCGGCGACGACTGCGAGCGCGAGGTGACCAAGGCGCGTCGCAACCGCCACCCGTTCAGCGTCGGTCGGTGTGACCTCCAGGGTAACGGTGCGCGCAGCCTGCGACTCGGGGGTTTCCGATGTGGCGCCCTGCATCAGCTCGCGATCGATCGCGATGACCCGCACATCGTGCAACACGGTCTCGCCTGATACGCGGTGGCCCGGCGTAACACCGACGCTGTCCTGCGACTGGGTCAGGATCAGGTCGATGCGGTCGCCGGGCCAGATCAGGCCGGCAAGTCCAGAGACCGCGTCCACGCCCACGGTGACGGCACGCATGCCAGGCTCGAGCACCGCCGCGAGAAAGCCGCGATCGCCTGGATGCAGTGTATCGGTCGGCAGCACGACGTCGCCTGCAGCCAGAGTGCGCCTGATCATGGCACCCAGCAGTCCGCTCCGCAGGACCTGGCTATCCGTTTGTGCCCCTGGCGGGATGTCCTTGGCGGACAATGACTGGGCGGTCAGATCTTCGGGCTTCAGCAGGCTGCCGGCGTGCAGTACCCTCGATGCGACCAGGATCGACACCTTGTCGTTCAGCGGAGCCCCGTTGGTCAGTAACGCGGGCACCGCAGGGTGGAGGCTGATCCAGGCGACCGTGCCGAAGCCGGCCAGTCCGACTGCCATCAGCGCGAACAGGGCGATGCGTGCCAGCATCGTTCCGTCACCGACCGTACAACGTCAAGATTGTCGCGCTGGCGATCGCGCAACCATAGGGCAGGGCGGCGCGACGCCGGATCCGCCACCACTCAACGCGCCAGAGGCGAACTGCGAGCAGTCGCGGTCGCCCCGTATACGGCGGTTTGCGCCTCAGCGCCGTCAGCCCACCGAGTACAAGGTAGACGCAGGCCAATATGCCGCCCGCGAGTGCCGTCAGCAACACAAGCCACGGCACCTGCAAGGGCTGCACCAGCCATGCGCAGGCTGCCAGCAGCTTGACGTCACCGCCGCCGAGCCAGCCGAGGCGCCAGCACACTGCGCTGCACGCTAGCACCGTGGCAGACGCCGCAAGAGCGGCCAGCGCGTTGCCATCGGCCAGGCGCGCGATAATGCCGACCGCGAGCAGCCCGATCGACGCCCGATCCGGAATCAGTCGCACGGCGACGTCGTTCAGCGACGCAAAACCCAGCAATATGACTGCAATTGCCAGAAGGCCCGGTCGCAGCAAGACGATAGTTGAGGTCACCTCAGCCATGCGAACCTCGCGTTCGCATCGGATGCGCGCGTGCCGGGTAGGCAAGCCCCAGGCAACGCGAATTGCGTTGACGGTTATGATCGCGGCAGTATGACGAGCGTTCCGATGGCGGTCTGCCTGATAGAGCGTACATGTGTCACCTGGCGTTTTGCGGAGACAGCGCGGTCGCGACGGCGTAGCGGACTGTGAACTCGACTGGCCACCACAAGGCCCGCCTCAGCGCGCGATTTTGGCTGCGAAGCCCCGGCTCGTGTCACGCCTGTCGCACGTGAGCGGTGCTGGAGTGTTGCCCACGTGATACGTTGGCAATGCAAGCTCCAGCACACGGCTTCGGCCTCATCGTCAAGTCCCGGACGATCTCCCTGATCGTGGCGATCACCTGCGGCCACTTATCGTCACGCCGCAGCCAGTGCGACTTGGATAGCAGTGAACGTCGCAGAAAGCGTTGTGCCTACAGAAGTCACCGCGCCGATGATCACCACCGCGATCAGTGCGGCGATCAGTCCGTATTCCATTGCTGTCACACCACGCTTGTCGAAGCGAAGCGCCAGCCAAGTGCGTGCAAGTTCAACCATTGTATGCTGTCCTCTGTCATGAGAGTCCGGTTCCGATTGATGGGGATTTCTGGCTCTCGCCTTGATCTATACCTTTGTGAGGTTAAGAAACGTTTGAGACGGACGCGGTTTTTTTGGCACAATTCCCATAGGGTGCGCTGATCGCTGGCAGATCGGGAATTTGGTTAACGACACACAGGCATTGTCGCAGCGCCCGCAACAGGCGGCAGATCGCGCTCCGCCTTATCATCGCAGCAGACCACTACGCTGGGGGTCGTGACCAGGTGTGAAAACCCTGGGAAGCCCAGGCCGCTCAACCGGCGCTGACGCCGCAATCTGCTCGGTGGCCCATGCTGGTACGACAACACGAACAACGGATGCTCCCGCCGAACGCCGCACGACGACTGGGTCATTGGGTCGAGGAGCGGGAGTGGAAAAAAAGTCGAGCAGCCTACCGCCGGAATTCCATGCTTCGGCAACACGACTGCTGTATTGCTGACCCTCGAACGGGTCTGCAGAGTGATACAGAGCCACGGCAAGCGGCCAGCCCCCGCCGCGCTCGTGCAGTTGGTTCAGCAGGAGAGCAGCGTAGCGCGCGTTGGCGGCGGGATCGAATGCTTCCGCAAGGCTGGCGAACGCGTTCGGATGATACTGCAGGTTCACCTGGAAACAGCCCACGTCGATCGATCGTTCGCCCGATGCCCGTTGCGCTGCAACCCAGTCGATCGCCTCATGCGCCGAAGCGAAGTAGCGGCCTTCGCCGTGGAGGTTTGTGGCCCAAGGCCAGGGATCGATGTCCCCGGTTACCTGATCCAGGCGGCCGCTCTCCACCCGGCCGATGGCGAGCAGAAGACCGGGCGGCAAACCCGCGGACCGCTCGAACATCATTGCGGCGCTCCGGCAATCCACTGGCGCCGGACCAGGGGCGGGAGCCTCCGGCTGCGCGAAGGCGCTCGATGCGGCTACCTCCAGAGCGAACAGCGCGCCGATAGCCAGCAGCGGATGCGAACGCATGAAAGTTTTGACCATTTAGTCGGCATTTCAGCATCAACATTCTTAACCAAACGTGAAAAGCCGATGTGGGCATACCCTGCCCGGACAAATTGGTGCACACGGCACGTCCATGAATTGCGGAAAGATGGCCTCGCCTCGTGGGCAAATTGCCTCCGACGTTGCTCCCGGGTTATGGCTGCGCCGCAGCATCGACGGGTTATTTGCAGCGAGACCTTCTGCACCGAACTGCGATGGTTACGCGGCGTCGAAGTCACGACTGACCCCATATGGCCCGGTGGATCGGCAGCAGGTGGGAATGACCGCGCAGGTCCCTTTGGATAATCCAGATAGGGATGCGGCGTTCCGCTTCTGTCCAGGATGTCTTCGACTATCGGATGTTTGTGCGAAGTCCGATGGCGCTTTATCAGTCATCGCCAACCCCCATCAAGTATGCTCCGTGGCCGCTGGCCACTGCTGGATAATACCATCGCGCTTGTGGACATACCGCGCGAGAATCGAACGAACGACCGCCAGAGATATCCACGCGACAGCCAAGCCACTCAGCATGTCCACCCCGTAGTGCGAACCTTCGCTCACCACCGATGCAATGAGCAGAAGGTTGAGAACGAGCACTGGCAGGAACCACTTACGCCCACGTGCCATGTTGGCAAACAGGACCCCCAACACTGTGTGATAGGACGGAAAGAAGATGATACCGTTAGTCTCGACTAGCTTCAAAAGTGTATGCGAGCGCAAGGCGAGTATGTCGCGTCGCCATGGCTCGACGATGTCGACACTATCCGGGGACCATGCACCCATTGCTGGCAATCCAACCATGATGGCGGTGGCGATTGCGAGCGATAGTATGCCAGCCAGCAACAGCTCGTCGATGCGTCCCGGGTCCGAGTATGCGAAAGAGACAAGCAGTCCCACGAGCTGCAATGGAATGCTCGCATAGGCCAGCTTCAGAACGAAGTGAAATGACGGATGGGCGTTGACCCAAGTAAGCCACGCGAGCCGGTCGACGCCCAAGGCAGCATCGGCCTTGCTGAGCAGCGTGTCGGCCAAGGGGAATGGAGAGGCGGCCATGGCACCATAGGTGAGGCAAGCGCCAATCCAGCTAAACGCACAGATTTGTATGACTGAGATGAATAGGCGAGCAGCAGGAGGGTTACGTCGGCGGATCAAGATTGATAGAGTGTACAGACCTATTAAGAAGGCTACTGGCTGCCATTGTATGGCGAATGTGATTCCTTCTGCCGTCAGCAGAAAATAATCAATCACGCCTAACGTGGTAATGATCAACCATATGAGGCCTTGCGCGTCGATTGTCCGTCTCCGCTGGTTGCTGACCCAGCATGCAACCAAAGGACTATGATCCGTTTAATGGGGCGAACTGCTCGAAAGTCAGTGCGACGCTCCGACCCCGGATCCGCCGCCTGGGCACCAGAAGCTACCCGAGCGGCCGCCGGAGCGACCAGCAGACCAAGCGCCAGGAGTTGAGGCACGGCATGACGGGCTCGGGAATTGCAATGGTCCCATTGCAACATAAGCGTCCCGAGTGTGAAGCCGTCCAGCAGATATGCGTATGCAAGGCAGAGCAGTAAGCACGCTTTGTTCACGAATTCCGCTTAAGAAGTAGCCCAGGCGTGGCATTCTGAGGCACCATGTGGCGTAGCGGCGCAAGTGGTGGGATCATCCGGAGCTGGCTTGGTCTGCGTCAGACACCGGGCGCAGTCGTGCCGTTCGAGGCGCCTGCCTTGCGCATGGCGCGGGTTTGCGATGACGAGCGGGACGGGCTGATCGCGATCCTGCGCGATTTTGCCAACAAAGGAGCGATTTACATCGTCCCGTGGTCCAGCCTGCCGCTCATGGTGACCATGACGGACCACGACACTGCCCTGCACAAGGGGGTTGGCGAGAGGAAGCCGTCGACACCGGCGGAAGTCCGTGCCGTGGTCAGTGAACTGGCACTCTCCGGTGCACTGGGACCGGAAGCGAAGTCGCGCGAGCTCCAACGCACCCAGTCCGACAGGACGCAGCGCAGCGACGTCGAACTGGTGCTGATCATGCACCTGTTGACTTCTTGCGGTGCAGAACTCGCGAGCCTGATGGTCGGTTCGACGCGCCAGGTGGCAACGGATACGAAGGCCGCAGTGGCGGCTGCCACAGCGGCTGTGGGGGTCAGGCGGCAGGATATCTATCAGCGCATCAGCGAATTTGCGAAATTGCTGGCACCGGTCGGCCTGATGACCACCGAGGGTCCGATCCAGCTTGGCTGGTTGCGCGTGCTGCACGACGAGATCGAGGCATTCGGTGCGGACTGCGCGGCGCGCGTTGCAGCGGGATCACCCGAGCTCGGCGCGGCGTTGGAGCCCATTGTCAAATCGGCGGTCAGAACCGCGCGGCTCTCGGGCACCATCATCAGCATGATCGACTATGCGGTTCTCGATATCGGCGCGACCATCAGGCGCTGGAATACCGAGCAGCCGATACTCAAGCAGGTCATCGACCGGCTGTCATCGATACTCGATGAGTGGCCATCGCTGATGAAGGCGGCGCACGACGCGCTGCGCGAACCGCAGGACAATGCCATCGCAAGGCTGCGTCCGCTGCGCGCCGTCCTGCTGCAGTCGCCAGCGCTTGATGCATCCGTCGACCGGTCTGCGGACAATGACAATGCGGAAGCGGCAACCATTGCCCGGGTACTCGCCAGCAGGCTGTCCGAGATCTGGTCCATGCTGGCTGTCTCGCGCGCAGAGCCGGGCCGAACCGCTGGTGGCGCTGCTACCAGATGAACGGGATCAGCCGTGGCGTCGATGCTGCATAACCGTCATAGTCGAGAGGAAAGCTGAGGCGCAACAGAGTCTCCTCATAGAATATCCGGCGTATCTGTATTGCTCCGTGCGCCAGGAACATTGCCAGCGTCAGCAGCGACAGGTAGTGCAGCAGAGTGCCGAGCAGCGCAATCTCCTCGGCGAGATACAGTGGATCGCGCACGAACGCGTACGGGCCGGTCCGCACCAATCCGCGCGCCTGGGGCACGATGCTGAAGCAACGGCCGAGATGCAGGACGATGATGATCATGCCTCCGGTGCCGATCAGGAGAAGCAGTGCGGAGGCCAGGTTCTGGCTCGTGGAGGCGCCGCCGGGCGCGAGCACTACGATGGTCCACGGAAGATAGCTGCCAATGAAGGCAATGAGCGACGGCAGGACACCACTGGTTCGTGCCACGGGCGATGGTCGCAGGAGCATCAGACAGCCTAGCGCCAGGTAGAACAGCAGAATACAGATCGTCGACAGCAGCGCGGGCCAACCGTTCGGCCCGAAGTCGGCTATGCCCATGCCCTGTGCATGGGCGAAGCCCTTGCGGGCCTGGGCAATGGCCAGCAGCAGAAACCAACCGCTGCCGAGACCACGCACCGTCAGGTCGAACCCCCTGGATGCGCGGATGCGCGTCAGCCACTCCGCGGCGTTCACTCGGTGGCCGCTCACTGCCGGCAATGTGTTCACGCCGATGCCCAAACATTCCGGACGCCGGAAACGTGGCGTCAAACTTCGCCTACCAGGCTGTCGCCACGGTACTACCTACATTTCGTTTAGATCCGATTTAGGACGCCACCGGGTTGGTTAGGAACGTCAACCGATCTCGCCTGCTGGCGTGGGTTGAGCTTCAGCGAAACCCAACATCGCGATGGTGGCTCTCTGCCAAGGGCCGGTGGAGAGCTGTTTGACCGCTACGCTTTCGGATACCCGACTGTCTGCGAGAAGCCGATGAACTGCGTCTCGGCCAGCTTCAGCGTGCGGGCAAGCTTGTCATCATCCAGCGAGGCGCGGAACACACAGGCCAAACCTTCCGACGCGCAATACAGGTAGACATTCTGGCCGATGAAGCCGATGTCTGCGGCAGCAAAGCGATGCTGTTCGTCGCGCGAAATGCCGCTCATGTGCTCGGCGTTGGATACGTAGACGAGATCGAGCGGCGCGGTGCCGACAAAATCCTGCACACCGGTCTGCTCGCGAACGTCCGCGGCAAGATGCGGCATCAGGCGATGCGCGATCGGGTCGTAGCGCCAGACGCCGTTTGCCATGACGGCGAAGACCTCGGTCTCGCGCGCATGCCGCCACGACGGCGCGGTGCGGTCCGCGCTGGCCGGCCGGTTGACGCCATAGGCGCACCACAGCAGCTCCGACAGCACCTGCGGCGCCAACGGTCGATCCGCGAATTCACGCGTCGAGCGTCGCTGCTTGAGTGCCTGCGCGAGAGACTTTCCGAAATCGGTGCGTGGCGGGGGCAATTCGATCGTTTGAAGCTGCTGAGCGGCAGCGAAGCCTGGCGCCATCGTCAGGCCAGCCGCAGCGAGCAGACCCAGGCCGATTTCGCGTCGTGTTGTCATTTTGCATTCTCCGGTTCGTTGACGCCGGCCGCTTGCAGCACAGCGCGGTGCACCAGGGTTGCCAGGATCGGCAGCTTGTAGGCGTTGTGCCGCAGTGGTTCGGCGCCGGCGATCGCGGCCTGACCTGCCGCGCGCGCGACCGTCGCGTCGATCATTTGTCCAGCCAGTGCAGCCTCGGCCTGTCGCGCGCGCCAGGGTACCGGCGCGGCCGCACCAAGCACCACGGATGCGCTTTGGCAGCGCCCGTCGGATGAGCGATCGAGCACCACGGCGACATCGGTAATCGACCAGTCGAACGATTTCTCCGCCTGTTTCAGAAATACCGAACGCGCACTTGCCGGCAGGGACGGCAGTAGGACGGCGGTCAGCACTTCCCCCGCGTGGAGATTGTTCTCGCGTCGTATGTCGACGTCCGGCCTCACCAGGAAGTCGCCGAGCGGGACGGTGCGCACGGCGCCCTGCGCATTGACCAGTTCGACTTGTGCATTGAGCGCGAGCAGAGATGTTGCGGCGGTGGACGGATGCACGATCGCACAGCCGTCGTGACCGAACACGGCGTGGTATTGGTTCTCGCCGGAAAAAGCGAAGCAGTGCTCGCCGCCCTTGCGTGCGCAGTGGTGCGCCGCCGACCGGAAATACCAGCAGCGCGGACGCTGCAGAAGATTGCCGCCGAGTGTCGCGACGTGGCGGATCTGTGGGCTGGCCGAACTGGCTGCTGCGTCGGTGAGCGCAGTGTATTTCTGGCGCAGCGCGGGATGCAGCGCGATCTGCTCCAGCGTGGTCAGCGCACCGATGCGCATGCCACCACCACCTTCGGCGATGACATCGAGCCTGGGGATTTCGCGCAGGTTCACCACGCAGCCTGGCCGCAGCAGGCGCCCCTTCATCAGATCGAGCAGATCGATGCCGCCGGCCTTCAGCACCACGCAGTCTGCCGCCGCCGGCTGGTCGGCATCCGTCAGCATCGACTCGGCAACGGTGCGTTTTGCCAGCGTCGCCGCCTCGGTGACCGAGCGCGCGGCTTGCCATGCGAAGCCTTGCATCGTTCAGCTCCTTTGCGGCACGCGGCCGAGTGCGGCGAGCACCGCCGCCGGCGTCATTGGCAGCGAGCGCAGCCGTACGCTGATCGCGTTGAACACGGCATTGGCGATTGCCGGCGCCGTGGCGATGTTGGATGGTTCGGCGATGCCATAGGCATCGGTTGCGCTTTCGCCCTGGTAATTCTCGAGCAGCACCACCTCGATCGGTGGTGCCTCGTGCGGCCCGACCAGCTTGTATTGTTCAAGGTTGGCGTTCACCACATGCCCGGTGTGCTGGTCGATGATGCGTTCTTCCAGCAGCGCATATGAGATGCCCATCAGCACCCCGCCCTGCACCTGGCTTTCGATCAGCCTGGGGTTCATCGGCCGGCCGCAATCCTGCACCGCAACGACGCGTTCAACGCGGATCGCGCCGGTTTCGGTGTCGACGGATACCTCGGCGAACTGCACGCCGCCGATGTCGTTCTGCGCCACCGCCGCGTCGCCCATGCGCCGGCGGAACCCGCCATAGTCGTCGCTGCGCGCCTCGATCGCACTGAGCTGATCCGTGCGCAGGCCGGCGGCGGCCTCGCGAAAACTCATACCGCGGGCAGGATCGTCGCGCACCGCGATGCGGCCATCGCGCACCACCAACTGTTCCGGCGCAACGCCGAGGGTTGGCGCGATCTGGCGCAACAACTGCTGCTTCACCTTCCATGCCGCGGTACGCGCCGGCGGCGTGATCGAGGCGGTCGTCCGGCTGCCGTGCGATGGCGGGCCGGCGGGAAAATCGGTGTCGCCGATGCGTATTGTGATGTCGCCGGGCTGCAGGCCCAACTCTTCTGCCACGACCTGGGCCAGAATCGTTCCGATACCTGTGCCGAGGTCCTGCACGCTCGATAGCACCTCCACGGAACCGTCGCGCAGCACGCGCACTTCGCATGCGGCGTTGGTCTGCACATTGGCGCCCCAGAGCGATTGCGCCACGCCGAGACCACGCTTGACCGAGCTGGCATCGGTGCCGGGCTTGTGGCGGCCGTCCCAGCCGATGCGCTGCGCACCGATGCGACGTTGTTCGCGCCGCACCGGACTTGGGTCGATGCGTTCGCGCAGCACCAGCGGATCGATGCCTAGTCTGTCCGCCAGTTCATCGATCGCCTGCTCCATCGCGAAAGCGCCGGGCGTGTTGCCGGGGCCACGCATGGCCGAACCACGGCCGGCATTGATGAATACGTCGTTCTGTGCAGATGAGAAATTGGGGCAGGCATACAGCGACTGCGCAAAGTTGCCGACGCCCGCGCTGACACCGATCCCGGCCGTGCCATATTCGACCAGGGAAATCGCGGTGAGCGTACCGTCGCGCTGCGCACCGATGCGCAGATGCTGCAACGTGGCAGGACGATTGCCACTATCGAGCTGTTCCTCCTCGCGATCGTAAACCAGCCGCACGGGTGCCTTGGCCTGGCGCGACAGCATGACGGCATAGCGGCCATAGGCACCGAGCTGCGACTTCGAGCCGAATCCGCCGCCCATTGCCGCGACCTTCACGCGTACCTGGTTGAGCCGCAGGCCGAAGGTCTCTGCCAACTCGTGGCGCACGCCAGCGGTGAATTGGGTGGAAATCCAGACGGTGAGGCCGTCGGAGCGCCAGTCGGCAACGATGGCATGCGGCTCCATGCAGCAGTGGGTCTGCGTCTGGGTGCGATAGTCGCCTTCGACCACGATGTCGGCCTGCGCAAAACCCTGTTCGATGTCACCGCGGCTGCCCTGGGTTTCCGGGCCGCGCACATTGCCGGTCATCGGCAGGTTGGAGGCGACGGGTATTTCGGCAACGGACAGCGATGGCTGCTCGCCGGTCTGGTAGACCAGCGACGCGTTCGGGCGACGAGCGATGTCCAGATCGACGACGAAGGACAATGGCGCGTAGTCGACATGGATCAGACGCAGCGCGGCATCCGCCGCTGTGTGTGTCGTCGCCGCGACCGCCGCGATCGGGGCACCCACATAGCGCAGCGCGGCATCGCGTGGCGCAATGACCAACACGGCGCGCACGCCTGGATGCCGCGCGGCCGCTGTGGCATCGATCGCCTGCACCCGAGCGTTCGGCATCGGCGAGCGCAGGATGCGTGCGTGCAACAGGCCCGGCAGTTTGATGTCCACGGTGAATCGCACAGCGCCGGTGACCTTGGCGCGTCCGTCATGTCGCGCCACCGATTTGCCGATCACGTTGAGCGCGCTGTTCATCGGCAGCGCGGGCGGTTCGGTTGCCGGAACACGCCGCTCGATCTGGTCCACGCCGACGCTGGCAATGCCGAACGGGAATTTCTCCGATCGCATGGTGTCATCGGCCATGGTCAGGCCTTCCGCGGTTGGCTGACGGCCTGCATGGCGTCCATTATGTGCGGGTAGGTCCCGCAGCGGCACAGATGTCCGCTGATAGCCGCCCGCACCTCCTCCGGCGTGGGCTGCGGAATGCGTTGCAGCAGCGCCGCGCAACTCATCACCATGCCGGGCGTGCAGTAGCCGCATTGCACCGCGTCATGCGCGATGAACGCCTCCTGCACGGGATGCAGCGTGTCGCCTTGCGCCAAGCCCTCGATGGTGGTCACGGCGCGGCTGCCGACATCGATCGCCAGCAGCATGCAGGATGCGACTGGAGTCCCATCGAGCCAAACGGTGCAGGCCGAGCAGGCGCCCCGGTCGCAGCCGATCTTCGTGCCAGTGAGGTCGAGCGCTCCGCGCAGCACTTCGGCGAGCGTTGTGCACGGTTCGACATTCACATCGCGAGCCATGCCGTTGACGGTCAATCGCAGTGCCACGACCCCTGGCCCCGAAATCGTTGGTTCGTCGACCGCTGCGGCAGTGTGCAACTCGCCGAGCAGCGCCACGCCGCCTGCGGTCACTCCCGCACCGCCGAGGAACAACCGGCGCGACACGGACGATGCACGACAGGCTTCAGACATAGTCTGCTCCAGGCCCTCGGGGCGCACGAATGATGCCGATGTCTAGGACGGCAGCGCCCGCCGGGCATTGACCCAGATCAATCGCCCGCACGCATTGTGGCCGGAAGCTTTGCCCAAGCGTTCGCTACAGCGGTGGGGCCGCGGGCTCGCCGAATGGCATTACATTGCCCGCGCGTCAGCCAGAATCATGTCGGCGGCCTTCTCCGCGATCATGATTGTCGGTGCATTGGTGTTGCCGGCGGGAACCGTCGGCATGATCGCCGCGTCCACCACGCGCAGCCGCCCGATGCTGTGCACGCGCAGGCGCGGATCGACCACGGTATCGCCCTCGGGTCCCATGCGGCACGTGCCGACCGGATGCAGGTTCGAGTTGGCATTCAGGCGGATGTTGGCCTCGAACTCGGCGTCAGTGTTGACTGCCGGTCCCGGAATGAGCTCTTCAGCGACGTAAGGCGCCATTGCCGGCTGCTTGGTGAATTTGCGCGCCAGTCGCACACCGGCGGTCAATGCCTGCAAGTCGGATTGTGTCTCCAGGAAGTTGAATCGTATCGATGGCGCCGCCAATGGATCGGGGCTTTTCAGTTGCACGCTGCCGCGGCTATCGGGGCGCAGATGTACCGCGCTGATGCTGAATCCCGGGAAAGGGTGTGCGATGGCGCCCCTGGCATCGCGTGAGGCGTAGCTCCACGGTGTGTAGTTGAATTGCAGGTCCGGCCGTTCCAGTCGTGGATCGCTGCGCGCGAAGGCGCCGGCGGTGACGCCGTTGGCTGCCAGGGGGCCGGATCGGAACAGCGCGTATTGCGCCAACGCCAACGCCTGGCGCGGCAGGCTGTTTGCCAGTTCGTTCATGGTGATCGGCCTGGTGCAGCGAAACATCAGCCGGACGTAGAAATGGTCCTGCAAATGCCTGCCGACCGCGGGCAGGTCCCGGATCACCGGGATACCCATGTCCTGCAGCAATGCGCCGGGCCCGATACCAGAGAGTTGCAGCAGTTGCGGTGAATTGAACGTGCCGCCACAGACAATCACTTCGCCTCGTGCGCGCGCAGTATGTTCCGCGCCATTGCTGATGTAGGTGACGCCGGTGGCATGGCCATCCTCGACCAGAATGCGCGCGGCGTGCGCGTTCGGCCTCACGGCCAGGTTATTGCGGTTACGCGCCGGACGCAGATAGGCGGTGGCGGTGCTCCAGCGGCGGTGTTTGCCTGTGGTGCTCTGGAAATATCCCGCACCCTCCTGCCGCCCATCGTTGAAGTCATCGATTGGCGGGAGTCCGGCCTGGATCGCCGCTTCGACCAGACGATCCGCCAGTTCGGACCGATGCGGTTGATCCGAGACGTGCAGCGGACCGCCGACACCATGGAATTCGTTGGCGCCGCGCTCCTGGTGTTCCGCCTTCTTGAAGTAGGGCAGCACGCTGTCCCAGTCCCAGCCGGTGCAACCGCGTTGCCGCCATTCGTCATAGTCCGCCGAATTGCCGCGCATATACACCATACCGTTGATCGAACTGGTGCCGCCGAGTACCTTGCCGCGGGGTTGATAAAGTGCGCGCCCATTGAGCTGCGCTTCCGGCTCGCTCTCATACATCCAGTTGACGCGCGGATTGGCGTAGACGCGGGAGAAGCCCATGGGGATATGGATCCACGGATTGCGATCCTTGCCGCCGGCCTCCAGCAGCAACACGCGGTAGCGGCCAGAACTCACTCAGCCGCGCCGCGACAGCACAGCCAGCCGAACCGGCACCCGTCACGATGTAGTCAAAACTGCCCGCATCCGTGGCCATTATTTCCCCCGTCGACCCTTTGGTCCAGTGATACTCTTCACACGGGGATTGGGCCAGTGCGGCGCATAGCGCCGGACAGCAGGTTACGCTGTTTTCGCGGTGCAACGTCCAGCGTGATGACCGGCTGCGCGACCGTCGTGGCCAATGGAAAATCGTCATACGGATCATGGGCGCGGCAGAATGCCAAAAGGCCGGTGCGGGCGAGCTCGTCGAACGCCGCAAGGCACAGCGCAGGCGCCGCGTGGAACGACTTGTGACCAAAATTGTCAAGGATGCGTTGGTAGTCCGTACGGGTAAGTCCATAGGCGTCTGCGACCACGACATCCATGGCGGCGCGCAGGAGCCAGCGATCTTCGCTATCCGCGACCACCGGCCACGAGCCGGGCATTTCGGCTTCGTCAAGCTGCTCGCGCCACAACGGCAAATAACCGCGATGATTGCAGCATAAACGCAGCGCGCCATGTGCCAGGAAGCGATCGGCGTCCGGCGCGAGCCGTGGGGATGGCAGGTCAGCAAGAATGTAGATGCTGACGTGGACGGCAGCCTTCAGCCGCAACGTCCAGTCGAACGCGAAACTGTTCATGACGGCTACCAGCGTGAGTGCCGCTGCGTTTGCTCTTCCCGCCGGTCTGCGTTCGACGCTGATGGTATGCCCGCACAGCACCCCCGGCGGCAGCATGGCCGCAATCGCTGTGCGGTCGTCCGTCGATCGCGCAATTTCACGGCACGCCGCACGGTAGTAACGCGCGTTCTCGATGGCTTGCGGCTTGCGTGCCAATCCACTCAGGCCAACGGCATATCGCGGCGGTGTTATCCATCGATCACTGAACTGATGCATCGTCTTGCCCTCGTGCAGCAAGAGATACCCGTTATCGCGCAGTTTTTTCACAATACCTGTGCTCGTTGACCGTCGACCTGACCCGACAAGATAGCTGATTGCCCTGAAGCTGTTGGCATCGTCAGTCATGTGAAGCTCACGGCTCAGAAAAACGCCCCGACATTCCGACCATGCGCCGAAGCGCTGCCTGGTGACGAACATCCGTCGAGCCATCTCCAGGTCCGCGGCGCCACGCAGTTCCAGCAGTGTCGCATAGGCACCACCGGAAGCATCGATGAAGTCGCGATCATAGTCCATCAGTCGCGAAGGCTGATCCAGGTCCGCAAACTGCGACAGATAGAACCCACACCGGATCGTACGCGTCGGTCCCGGTCGCCGGGCCACGACCAGCGCGAACTTCATTTGACCACTGATATCGAACAGCTTCCGCCGGTTCCCGAACGACAGGCACCAGTCGATCCGCGTCTGCTCCAGATAAAGCTGGCGGATGCCTGTCGCACCTTCATTGGCGTGAAACGCCGAGGGCACCACCATGCCGATCGCACCCTGTGGCCCCAGCAACCGCACCATCCGCTCGGCAAACACCCGGTAGCAGTCGAGCTTGCCGCCCATGACTGCGCCAAGCGCGCCGAGCCTCTGATGCTGGTACATCCGGTGCACCAGCCGATGCTGGCGTGTGAACGTGTCCCGGTAGTCACGAAATGCACGTGCCGCGGCAGGATCTGCAAGCAGCCGACACTCGATATCACGCGCCTGCTGCGTACTCGTCGCATCCAGGATGCCTAGGTCGAGCGTCGCCAGGAATTCCGCACTGTTGGGTTGGATGATGTCCCAGGGCGGGTTGCTCAATACTACATCGAAGCCGCCCGCGGCGGAGGTGGCGCCGTCTGTCCAGAACACCTCGGGAAATGTCAGGTCCCAAGGTAATGTCTGGCTTCCCGCTTCGAGCATCGCGCTTTGTCGCAGTGTCAGTGCCGCGGGCCAAACTCCTGTAACAGCAACGGCGCACGCCAAGGCCAGCCATTCATCGTTCACCTCCCGCTCAGCCAACATGACAGCGCCCGACCACGCACGTGCCAACAGGCGGAGCGGTTCCAACGCCACATCCAGTCGACGCTTCGCCGCAGCCTTCAGCACCAGGCCGGCCGCATCCGCGCCAACCGTGGCCTGCAATGCGCGAACCTCATAAAGTGCTGAATGCAGTGCATCACGGAATCGTTCGTCGACATTCTGTGCCAGCAACGGATCCAATTGTCCGCCACCAACCGGCAATGTCGCAAGCAATCCGAAGCACGGCCCACCGATCGAATCGCCATGCACCAGCCGATGATCGAGAAATGTCAGAGGCAATCCCTCGGCGTACGACTCGAGCCAGAGAGACAGCTTCGCCAGTTCGACGGCAAGCCGATTGCTGTCAACGCCATAGAGACAGTGCACCGCGACCAGCCGCCGGCAGATCGCCAACGCGCGGGACTGCGACACGCCGCTCTCGCCACCTTCGCTGGCTCGGCTCGGCAGGTAGGCCAGCAGCAATCCGTCCGGCTCAGGCAGGTCTGCCACGCGTTTTCGCAACGCTTGTGCCCGCGCCAACAGACGCGCGCGATCATGAGGCTGCGCATTTACCGCCGCTTCGTCTGCCACCGAGGCGTGTTCGTCGCACTGGCGGCACGCGGCGTACAGCGCTTCACCCAGGAAGCGGCAGGCCTCCACCAGGAAATGTCCGCTGCCGGTGGCCGGATCGACCACCTTCAATGCCAGAACCGCACCCGGGTCAGGATCGTCGTCCGGACTGTGGCAGGCAACTTGCGGCGCCAGCGTCTCGCGTACCAGGAAGCGAACAAAGGCGTGCGGCGTGTAGTAGGAGCCACTCGCCTTGCGGCCCGTTCCCACACGCAGATAGAAGCGCCCGACTGGAATGTCCTCGACCCATGTCAGCCGCGTCCTGCCGTCGCGGTCATCCGCGGTTGGTCGTGCCGCGCGATATCCGGCGGCGCGCTGGGCCGGCACCACCATCTCCAGCTTCGCCCGCCGCAAGCGTGCCATCGGCTCCGTCGTGATGCCCGGTTCAAGTTCCAGTAGCGCTTCATAAACGTGACCGAGATCCTCCACATCGAGCGCTCCGTAATGCACCCGCTCGCGCGGCCGGTGTTTCGGCGTCGTCCACAGCAGCCGATCGAGCAGCAACGCGATGGCCCGCTCACCCCATGCCAGGCGATCAAGCAGTGGTGTCGCCTGTTCCCCGAACAACGCACCGCCCAGAGGTGCGACCGCAAGTTCGCTGCACGACAGTCCGTCGCGGAATATGCGGACCACGGTGCGCAACCCGTCTTCCAACATGCGGCCGGTATCGTGGCCTTGATCGAGGTGGCGCCGCACCAACGGCCCCAGCGCTCGATTTGGCGACAGCATGTTTCGCCATAGGTCGGTGGAGGCGAAGCTGAACGCGCGCGCCGGGTCGGCAGCGCTTTCCAGCTTCAGGATGAACAGCAGCCGATAGACCAACACAAGGCCTTCCTGCCACAACTCGTCCGCGCTTAGACAAAGATTGCGCACGCCGGCATTGGCCGGATGATCCAGCACCGCTTGCAGGAATCCTTCGACCGCGCTGCGTGCCTGCAACCGCAAATCCTTGGTCACCCGCGTCTGGCTCAGCCGCGCCGCATCCAGAACCTCGGGCAATGCGGCGATGCCGTGCGGCGTGGCAATCGCCTGCAACAGACGATACGAATCCGGCGCCAGGTTCTGCGCCCGCCACCCGACACTTCCATTCAGCGGAATCGCAATGTGGCTGTCCGGGCGAGCCGGATCCGACAGCAAAATGCGCAACTCATCGCCGTTGGTCAGCAGCGCCAGCCGTTCACCGTTCGCCAGCAGCACACGTTGCGTACTGCGCGTTGGACTGTAGCGATAGGCGCGGCCACTGCGATGCGGCGCGTCGAGATCGGTGTCGGTGCCGAACGACCAGGCCCGTAGCCGCCCACCGCATGGCGCATGCATCATCCAACCGCCGTCCTCCATGCCCTCGCGCGTCGCCACCGCGTCCTGGCGGATTGGCCGATCGAATCCGAGACGCTGTGCCAGCGGTGCAATCACGTGGTTGCAGACGCGCTGCGGACCTCCGGTTGCGCCTACCAGCCGAAGCTGCCGGCGCAGCGTGCTCCATTCCTGTTCGAAGGCGTTGCCGTGTGTGTTTGTCAGCAACCCGCGCCTGGCCAGCAGCGCGCCCAAATCAAAGCGAACGAACGGTTCCGGCAATGCCGGCCCGTAAAAGGTGCAGTCTGACAGATCGACATTCACCCGACGAGCGCCGGCGGCACCAGCATGAGCATGCCGATCTGTCGCAATACAGGCGCCGGAAACAAGGCTTGCGCGCCTAGGTCCTGGCCACGCCGCTGAAATAGCGCCACGGCACTGTTTGCCTCGCGCCGCCGATCCGGTGGGTTATTGGCATCGGCAGCGAACCCCGCCAGCCGATCAACTGGTGCCGCAAGCGATAGCCAGTCCGGTCCAGGCGCAGTCGCGCCAAACAGATCGCCCATGGGTGGCATGAACGCACCGGTAATATCGTTTGCCCTGCCGCAGAGCCAATGCTGCAGATCGCTCGCTTCCCGCTCCATCCGTCGCTGATGTTCGGTGGTGATCCAAACGGTTTCCCGTTGCATGACCGCCGTCGCGACAACCTCGGCTTCCTGGCGCCGCATCGGAACCCACGCCGCGAACAATTGGTCCCACACGCCGGATGTCGTCACGGCACGATCCGCATCGGCCAGATGGAGCCATTGTTCTGGCCAGTCCAACACGATCGCTGAACCGCGCATGGGCAGCAGAACTGCGATGACTCGCTGAAGCTCGATGCGCGTCGAACTGCGCAGTTCCATGCTGAATACCAGCAGCACTGCGAGCGATGCATCGGCATCCAGACGCGACGCACTCACCCGGTTGTCGCACAACGATCCGTCGACCCACTGCGCGCACGAAATGGCACGTCGCACCGCGGGATGGGCTCGCCCAAGAAACGCCAGCGAACGCCCCTGGTTGTCCCGCAGCCTGTTCCGATTTCGCGTGCAGCGCAGCATTCCTTCGACAGCATCAAAACCCGGCAGACCGGCAAGATCGCCGAACCATCCGGCAGGTACCCGTAACGATCTGGCATCGCCGGAGGCGTGACCTGTCTCGGCCGAGATCGCCGCCGCAACAAAATCCGGTAGATCGACGTGCCCGACCAATGCATCGCTACGCCGGCGAGTGGCGTTCGCCGCCGCAATCTGCACCGCATCAGCGTTCAAGCCTTGGTCCGCCATCCAGCCATGGCGCACAGCCGAACGATCGAATCCCTCGAAAGCGCGATCGATCTCGCGCAGCAGGTCGCGATAGGCATCGGAATTCTCTTCCTGCGCGACCTGATCCAAGGTGCGGACCGCCGGCGGTTCGTCCGCGAACAGCATCGCCTGCCTCTCGGCGAAACCGGCGACCAGTCCACCGCCCCACGCCGCTTCGTCCGCCGTCACCGCCAGCGTGTCCGGCATGAAGGTAAGCTGCGCGCGTGCCGTCTCGTATTTCGCGATCAAGCGCAACAGCAACCGCTCTTCGAACGTGCCGGCAAGATACAGGTAGCGAATCCGTGGTTCGCGCTCCTGGCCATACCGATCGATCCGCCCGTTGCGCTGTTCGAGACGATTGGGGTTGTACGGCAGATCAAGATGGATCAGGTTGCAGCAGCGTTGTTGCAGATTGAGCCCCTCCGCCAGCGAATCAGTGCTGACGAGGATGATGCCATCCTGTTCGGCACAGCGTTCCGCGATCCGTGTTCGCTCGCGTTCAGCATCGAGGCCGTTGATCGCCAGTACCTCGCCGTCGATTCCAGGGGCGTTGCGCAGGGCCTGCAGCGCAGCCGCCTGGCTGTCGGAGTACTCCGTATAGATCAGGATATTGGTCGCTGGATTAGCTGCGCGGATGGCGCGCACCTCACCTACCATGGCCGCAAGCTTGGGGTCCAATGTTGTGGCTGCTTCGCCCAATCGTATCAGCATGTCGAGCGCCTCGGCGGTCGTGTCCCTTCTGCGCCGGCGAGGGTGATCAGACACCGCCATCTCGGTGGCGGCGAAATTATGCAGATCGGCCGCCATGCCATCGGCTTCCAGGTCCGCGATGTCGCCTTCGGCGTCTGCGTCGAGCACCCCGAATCGCAGTACGCGTTTGCGATATGCGCGCAGTGCCCGTGCCCGTTCCTTCTGCAACGCCGCCGTCTCGGCTGCATTCGTGCCCGCCTGTCCATAGCGTTCGGCGACCACGCGCAGTGTGTTCACACATGCTCCGATCGTGGAAACTGATCGTTTCAGCAGACTGACGAAAGCAAGTGCATCCATATGATCGCTGGTGCGTGCCCCTCGTCGCAATCGCGGTGCAATCAATGCCGCCAGAGCCTGATGGAACTGGCGGACCGGCGACGCCGCAACGCCGTAGAGATCCACCCGCACAGGAATTACCTTGCGTTCTCGGAACAGCGGCGCACCCGTGGCGGCATTGCGGATGTGCGATTTCAGCCGACGCACGACATGCCGGCGATAGGTAGACCCGGCCATGCCGCCACGCCCATCCACCAGGCTGGGATCCAGTAATTCGATCAATGAAGCGAAGTGCGGGTCGTAGCCATCATGCGGCGTGGCGGTCAGCAGCAGCAGCCCGTCGCTGCGCCGCGCGACGACTTCGGCCAGCCGTCGGCGCTGTGTGTCGTCACGATCAGTGCTTGCCGACGCACTGACGCAGTGATGCGCCTCGTCGATGATCGCCAGGTCCCATGCCGACCGCTCCAGTTCTTCCAGCACCCGTTCCTGCTTGGCGAAATCCAGCGAAGTCAGACACAACGCAATGGCATCGAACGGATTGCCGCCCAGCTCCAGCTTGCGCCGCTGTTCCTGCAACGCAGCGGCATCGGTGACCGACACAAACCGCAGGCCGAAGCGCTGTCGCAACTCCTGCGCCCATTGCACCAACAACGGCCCCGCCGGCGTGACGATCAGCACGCGATGCGCGCGGCGGCGCGCGATCAGTTCGCAGACGATCAGGCCGGCCTCGATCGTCTTGCCCAGTCCGACGCCGTCGGCAAGCAGCAGTCGCGGGCGCGGCAGCTCCAGCGCACGCATCAACGGGACAAGCTGGTAAGGTTCGATCCTCACTCTGCCTGGCTCGATTACCACCATGTCTGCGGGTCCAAGCACCTGTTCGAGCAGACAGGCCTGATGGTGCAGCCGCCACGCCGCCAAAGAACCGGGCGCCTCCGGCCTGAGTTCCGCACGCAACAGTTCGACCGGTTCCGTGGGATGCAGGATGTCCCACTCGAAGCCGATCATGTCACCCGCGGTACATCGCAGCCGCAGCATCGTCTGCGCGCCGAGCGGTGTGATCTCTGTCACGTCCCACGCCAGCCCGCGCGCGCTGACCCGGCTGCCCACCGTGATTTCCATGCCCATCGGGCCGAGTGTCGGTGCACCGGGTTAACAAGTGGCAACGAAATGGCGCCGCCGATAGACACGGCAACGCGGACGACGGATGGTGGGGTACACGCAGGGGAGGATCAGGCGATGGACGATACCGTGACCAGTGGCACGCAGACCGCACCCGTGGTGGAGACCGCGTCAGGCCGTATCCGCGGCGCCATCATTGAAGGCGTCGCCGCGTTCAAGTGCATCCCCTATGGCGCCCCCACGTCCGGCGCGAATCGCTTCATGCCGCCGCGCAAGCCGGTTCCGTGGGCTGGTGTGCGTGATGCGCTGGAGTACGCGGGGCATGCACCGCAGCAGGGCCTTCGCCCGGCCACGCGACTCGAGCTCGCCGATTTTTCCGGCCCGCCCGACACCTCGCCGGAAACCGAGGACTGCCTCACCCTGAGCGTCTGGTCGCCCAGTGTGCAGCCGTCGGCGAAACGGCCCGTCATGGTGTGGTTCCATGGCGGCGCGTTCGCTTACGGCACCGCGAACGCGGCTCGGCTGCAAGGCTCGCGTCTTGCCACGCGCGGCGATGTCGTCGTCGTCACCGTGAACCAACGGTTGAACATCTTCGGCTTCCTCGACCTGTCCGCGATCGGCGGGACGGAATTCGCCGCGTCGGGCAATGCCGGCACGCTGGACATGGTCGCCGCGCTCGAATGGGTGCGCGACAACATCGAGCGCTTCGGTGGCGATCCCGCCAACGTGACGATCTTTGGCGAGTCAGGCGGTGGCGGAAAGGTTTGCACGTTGCTGGCGATGCCATTAGCGCGCGGGCTGTTCCATCGCGCCATCGTTCAGAGCGGTGCCGCGATCCGGTTGCGCGAACGCGACCGTGCAGCGAACCTGTCGGAAGCAGTGCTGAAAATGCTCGGCCTGACCCGGACCGACCTCGGCAGGCTGCAATCGTTGCCTATGGCGCAGTTGTTGGCCGCGGTGGACCCGGCGCAAAAGGCCATCGGGCCAGCGCCGATGCCGTTGTTCGACCGCTACCCGTTCGGTCCGGTGGTGGATGGCAGCATCGTGCCGAACCATCCGTTCGATCCCGCCGCACCTGCTGTATCTGCCGACATTCCGCTGCTGATCGGCGACATGAAGGACGAGATGGCGAGTTTCCTTGCGCGCGACGACAAGGTCTGGCACCGCACGCTGACTGAGCAGGAGATGCGCGATCGCGTTGCCGCAGTCGCCGGGGTGCACACTGATAACGTCATCGAGACCTACCGGCGGCTCTATTCTGGCATGAACCCCGCCGAGCGGCTGATCGCCACGTTGACCGATTCCAACTTCCGCATCCGCTCGCTGATCGTGGCCGAGAGAAAGGCCGCCCAGGGCGCCGCGCCGGTTTACATGTATGCCTTCGAGTGGGAGACCCCGGTGCTTGGTGGCCGGATGAAAGCGCCGCACGCACTGGACGTGCCATTCACCTTCGACACCATCGACCTGACCAACGCCACCGATCGCAGCGCTGCGGCGCACAAGCTGGCCGCGACAATGTCGGGTACCTGGGCCGCCTTCGCCCGAAGCGGCAAACCCGAACACCCGTCGATTCCGCCATGGCCGGCCTATGATCGTGCTTCCCGCGCAACCATGGTGCTGGACGCCGAATGTCGGCTTGAGCACGACCCGCGCGGCGAAACCCGTAGTCTGTGGCAGGAAATCACGGCCAGGTGACATCGTCGGGCGATCCGGCCACTTTCCGGGTCACGAAATGGCAGCACGTCGCGTTGGTCTGTTCGCTTTCGTCAGGCGCGATGTGGCGACCGCCCGGCTCGATTATTACACGGCCGCTGTCCCAAGCACCGTGATTGACTCTGCCCCGACCGCTGCCTAGAGGATTCGGCGCGGAGCGATCGGAGGACAGGTCCCATGAACGACACGGCAGTCGCACCATCGACCGAGCGCCAGGCGTTCTACGACAGGATAGGTGAACATTCATTGGCGCCGCTGTGGGAACGGCTTCACTCGATGGTGACACGTGCCCCCGTGACACCTGCTCTGCCGGCCAAATGGGACTACGATGCCGTCGTGCGCCCGTTCCTGATGCAGGCCGGCGGGTTGATCACCGCGAAGGAAGCCGAAAGACGCGTGTTGATCCTGGAGAATCCGGGTTTGCGCGGCCAGACCTCGATCACGCATTCATTGTTCGCCGGCCTGCAACTGATCATGCCGGGCGAAGTCGCGCCGGCGCATCGGCATTCGCAGTCGGCGTTGCGCTTCATCATCGAGGGCCATGGCGCCTACACCGCGGTGGAAGGTGAGCGCACGATGATGCAGCCCGGCGATTTCGTGATAACCCCGAGCTGGACCTGGCACGACCACGGCAACAACACGGATAAGCCGATGGTCTGGCTCGATGGCCTCGACATCCCGATGGTTCGCTTGTTGGACGCCAGTTTCATGGAGCCCGCCAATGCCGACAGTCAGACGGAGGCGCGTCCACCCGGCGACAGCCTGGCGCGGTTCGGCGCCAACATGCTGCCGGTCGATTGGCACCCAACCGTCAAGAGCTCGCCGGTATTCAACTACCCCTATGAGCGCTCACGCGAGGCGTTGGCCACGCTGGCGCGCAATGGCGATCCGGATGCCTGCCACGGACACAAGCTGCGCTACGTCAATCCGGCATCGGGTGAATTGGCGATGCCGACGATCGGCGCATTCATGCAGTTGCTGCCTTCAGGGTTACATACGGCGCCGTACCGCTCAACCGACGGCACGGTGTTCGTCGCGGTGGAAGGCGAGGGCGAGACGGTAATCGGTGACACGACCATCCGCTGGAAGCCGCGTGACATCTTCGTGGTACCAAGCTGGCATTCGCATCGCCATCGCGTCGCCACCGAGTCCGTGCTGTTCAGCTTCTCCGACCGGCCAGTGCAGGAAAAGCTCGCGCTGTGGCGCGAAGAACGCGGACGTGCATGACGGCCTGACTGCTGGTTGCAGTATTTGGGACTAGCGAATTCGCAAGTCGCCGCCGCATATTTCGAGCACGAGTGGCTGGCCAAGAAGGTGCGGCAGCGTTCCGGCTGACTGTTCGATTACAACCCGCTGACCGTCGCACCGTAGGCATGGCGCGTCCGGGGAAACGCCGTCACCCCGGACGCTGCCGAACCAGTATCAGCCTTCGGATGACTGATCGAGGTTCACGCCGACGAAAACCGGCTCGCCGTTGCGGATGATGCGCAACGCCACGGCATGGTCCTTCACGGCGCCGCGGATTGCCTCAACGGCTTCGGACGGCGATGACACCTGCTTGTCGCCGACGCCGACGATGACGTCGCCCTGCTGCAGGCCAGCCTGATCGGCGGGCGAACCGGGTTCGACATTGCGCACCACCGCACCCTTCGTGCCATCAGGCACGTTGAGCTGGTCGCGCATGTCGGGTGACAATGGTGCCAGGGCCAAGCCGATGCGTCCCTGATGGGACTGCCCCTCTTCCGCGCTTGCCGTCCGTTCGTTCGGCAGGTTGCCCACCTTCACGCTGACCGACTTGGTGTTGCCATCATGCAGCACCTGTAGTTGCGCCTCGTCGCCTGGCTTCACCGCGGCGATGTCGACCGCGAGATCGCGTGGATCCTTCACCGTCTGGCCGTTCACCGACGTGATGACATCGCCCGGCTGCAACCCGGCACGCTGAGCCGGCGTATCGGACTGCACGCCGGCAATCAACGCCCCGGACTTCTCCGCCAGATGCATAGCCTTCGCCATGGTGGCGCTGACCTGCTGCGCTTCCACACCGATGTAGCCGCGCGTCACGTGGCCAGTGCTTTCGAGCTGCGACACCACGGTCTTGATCATATTGGACGGAATGGCGAAGCCGATACCGATCGAGCCGCCCGAGGGTGACAGGATTGCCGTGTTCATGCCGATAACCTTGCCGTCCTGCGTGAACAGCGGTCCGCCGGAGTTACCCTGGTTGATCGGCGCATCGACCTGGATGAACTGGTCATACGGGCCGTCGCCGATGTCGCGCCCGCTCGCCGAAACAATGCCAGCCGTCACAGTGCCGCCCAGGCCGAACGGGTTGCCCATTGCAACCACCCACTGGCCAGGCTTCACGCTCGCCGAATTGCCAAGCTGGATGTAGGGGAGCGGCTTTTCCGCATCGATCTTCAACACGGCGATGTCGGTGCGTGAATCGTGGCCAATCACCTTGGCCGGCAGCGTCGTGCCATCATCCAACGTGACGGAGACCGCCTTGGCATCCTTGATCACATGGTTGTTGGTAACGATCGTGCCATTGGCGTTGATGATGAAGCCCGACCCGCGTGCCTCGACGGCGTGCATCTCCGGGCGAGTCTGTTGCCCGCCGAATGGGTTCTGCCGGAACATGAACGGCAGTTGCTCCTGCGGGCCTTCATCGGAGGCGGGCTCGGCCTTCAGATGGGTCGTGATGGAGACCACGGCGGGCTTCACCTGGGTGACAAGGTCGGTGAAGTCCGGCAGCGCGTGGCCGGTCATTCCGCTGCCAGGAGGATTGACTGGCGTGGTCGCCGGCGCACCCGTCGGTGTGTCGGTCGCGGCAAAGCCTGCGTGGCCGACGGCAAATCCGCCAAGGGCCGTGCCGGCCAGCAGGACGCTGGCCACAGCCGTACGGCGCCACAGCCTCGGCCTGCGGGGTGTTTCGGTCGGATAGGTCATGGATGCTCCTTCAGCAAACGCGTCTGGTAACGGAGGCGGCATGCCGAACCGGCGCCGCCGACGCGCAACTAAATGCGGTGTGACGCGTGAACGTTCCCCTGCTGGAGCGATTAAACCACTGTCATGTCCATTAATCTTCGGTCATGCGCACGCCATCGGACCGCCATTCGATCAGCCCGGCTGGACTTCCCACTTTTCCACGGTGCGCTTCTCGATCGTATCAACGATGAGCTTTTCCGTGGCGTAGCCGACGATCGCCACAAGGATCATGAACGTCATGAGGTCCACAGCGCGGAACTGGAAACGTGACTCCATCAGGAGGTAGCCGATGCCATCCTGGGAGGCCAGCATCTCGCCGGCGACGATCATGCGCCACGCGCCGCCGAGACTGATGCGCAGGCCGGTGATGATGAAGGGCACGGTTGCGGGCAATACGACGCGGAAAAAGAACACAAGTCCGCGGGCGCCAAAACAGCGCCCTGCGTCGAGCACCGTCGGGCTGATCGAGCGGGCGCCGGCCTCGGTGTTGAAGAACAACGGAAAGAACGTGGTGGCGAACACCACGAACACCACCGCTGCGTCGCCCAGGCCGAACCACAGGATCGCCAACGGTATCCACGCGATGCCCGGGATCGGATAAATTCCCTTGATGCTCGGCAACACGAATTCGCGCAGCACGGTGATGCGGCCGAGCGCGAGCCCCATCGGTATGGCAAGGATCGCGGCGGCAGCGAATCCAGTCATTGCCCGAAGGAAGCTGTGGAACAGGTGCACATAGATGTTCGGGCCGTAGAGCCAGTGGCTGTGTGACAAGGTCAGCGTAACGACAACGTTATGCAGCACCGTCAGCGGTTGCGGCAGGAGGAGTTCCAGGTCCAGCACTTGCGACATGATCTGCCAGGCAAGCAGGATCGCCAGAATCCCAATCGCGCCACGCAACATGCGGCGCGCACGCACGCGGCGGTCGCGCTGCCTGACGTAGCGCAGGAATTCCTCACGCGTACGGCCGGGCGACGTCCGCGTAGCGGCATCGGCGTGTGTTACGTTGATCTTGTCGATCGTGTTCATGCGGTCTGTTGCACGTAGTGCAGATCGAACACGTCGTTCAAGGTCAGCTTCGGCGAAATCTCGCCGCGCGCCAGCATCGCGCTGCCCAGGATGTCCCACCAGACCTGCGCCGCCTTGGCGGTAAGCCCGACGCGAGGGTCGAACCTGTCGTACATGTCCTCGATCACCGCGGGATCCTGGCGCGACCACTCGGCCATGATCGCCACCATCTCTGCCTTCGGTGCGGCTGAGTATGCGGCGCTGGCATCCCGGAGTGCCTGGGTGAAGCGCCGCGTCGTGTCGGCGTTTTTCTGCATGAAGTCACGATTGCCGCAAACCCCGGTGCCGGGCAGCAGTTTGGCCTTCGCTCCCATGTCGCCGCGATCGCTGCTCATGAACACGAAGCCGGCCTTGGCACGCAGCGCCAGCGTGACGGTCAACGCGTCGTGCATGAATCCATCCAATTGGTGACTGACCATCGCGGGCAGCATCTCAGGCCCGCCGATCGTCAGGAACTGCCACGCAAAGTCGTCCGTCGTCATGCCCTTCTCGCGCAGGAAGGCGCGGAACAGGATAAGGTGGTACGATGACGGATTGGACAGACCGATGCGCAGCTTCATCGTGCGTAGTTCATCCAGCGTCTTGCCGCGCAGATCATCCCGCAGAAAGAAGAACGAACCGCCGGCGATGCCGCCCTCGACCAACGCGACCGGTGCGGGCTTGCCGGCTTCCACGTAGCGCGAGTCGATGTGCGCGACCTCGCCGCTGGCGCCGAGATAGAAATCGATCCCGCCGCGCAGCAGCATCTCGATACCGGCCGCGGTCTGGCCCGATGGGAACGGATTTTCCACAACGTCCAGGCCGTTCTTCTGGAAGGAACCGGTCTTGACAGCGATCCAGTAGATCACGGTGACGATGTTCGGCTTCAGCATGCCGACGCTGATCCGGTCGGCCGCGTGACCAGTCCGCGGATCGAGCGCGGCCAGCGTGAGCGTCGCCGGGAGTGCGAGCAGATCACGTCGGTTCACTCCATTACCCTCCCACAGTCGCCAGTTTCATGACGCGAAACATGGTCTTGTTGTATTGCGCGAAACGCTATCGTTGGCCCTGCCATGGGTCAAGAACGATCGAGCCATTCAGCCACAAGTCGTCGTGCTTCGTGCAGTGAAGCGTGTGGATGATAGATCAGGTAAAGCGATGTGCAGGTGTGGAACGTACTGATCTCGTCCGAGCCCAGTGCCTGCAGGTCGTGCCAAGCCCGCAACACGGCGCGCTGGCAACGGCACCGTTCATCGCGCCCGGCCGATGCCGGTGAGGGATCGCATCCGCGATCCCGTCCCGACGATCGCGTTACAGTCCGCATCGCGCGTAAAAGCGCACCGGGTTCTCCCAGAACAATTTCCGCTTGCGCTCTTCGAACATGTTCTTCCAGCCCAGTACGATGTTGGTGGATTCCGGGAAGGCACTCTCGCCATGCGGATAATCCGACGCGTACATCAGCACATTTTCGCCGACGATATCGGCGACCATGTTGGTGACCTTCTCGCCCTCGGACATCTCGATGCTCTGATAGTACCGCCCGCTCATGACATACTCGCTTGGATGGTGCTTCAGGTCGGGGGGCAGCGCGGAACGGATCGTTTCCATGTGTTCGTCGAGCCGCGCCATCCAGAACGGCAGCCACCCGTGGCCGGCTTCCAGACATCCCAGGCGCAGACGCGGGAAGCGATCCAGCAGTCCACTGCCGATCAATGCCGCCATGTTGCGCATGCCGCACCAAGGATGGGCGGCCGAGCGCTGCAACCAGAGATTATCCCAGGTGTCGAGGCCGCCGGGCGCGTAGGGCGGCATGACCGTGAATGTGTGCAACACGGCCGACAGATCCAGTTCCTGTGCTTCCGCCCAGATCGGATCGAGCGATGGTAGGTCGATCGGCGTACCGTACGGCGAATAGACCAGCACGCCCCAAGCCCAGCGTTCGCGGCCGGCGCGGCGCATCTCCTTGATGCTGCCTTCGATGTCGCGTGAACTGGCCAGCACGACGCCGCCAAGCCTGTCGGGATACGCGCCGCAATAGTCGCTCATCCAGCGATGGAACGCGCGATACATGCCCATCTCGAGCGGCACGTCTTCGCCCGCGGTGAAGGTGCCAAACCAGCCCGACGGCAGCATGAAGTTCACGTCCGCGCCTTCGAAATCCATATCGGCGATGCGTGCGGTGGACGATCGATCGACATCCGGTGAAATCGCGCGCTGCCGCTTCACGCCGGTGAAGCCCGCCATATAGCCGGCAGGCGCTGCTTCCGCCGTTTCCGAGTAGAGCCGCCGCTGATATTTTCGTTGGCCCTTGTTGTAGGACACATGGCCGCTTCTGCTGCTGCTGCGGGTACTGATCCCAGGCCGCCAGACGCGTCTTGTCGTCGGCCGTCAGATAAGACTCCAGCACGTCCACGTAAGGACCGACATGGGCGTCCGTATCAAAAAATTTATAACCCCCGCGCGCCATGATTTCCTCCAGTCAGGATCAGGATAATTCTCCGCCAGCTGAGCGCCGGTATTTCGCCAGCGCGGCGGGCGACAGGTAGCGTTCCTCGAGTACCCGTTGTTTCGCGAGGCCTTCGCCGTCCGCCGGCACTTCCGGAATGATGTAGGGGCGGTCCTTGCGGCTCTCGACGAAGGACTCCCACGCCGCAACGCCACGCTCGGAAAAATCCGCCATGAAGTCCGACAGCCCAGCCCAGACAACGTGATGCGAGAAGCTTGGCAACCACGCGATGGTGACGCCGAGTGCGAGGTGCTCCTCGAACGACAGATAGCGTGGCAGCTTGCCTTTCATGAATGACAGCGGACAGGACACTGCCGCGCGCGCCGCCCGTATCTCATCAGTCGAATGCGGCGACTCAAGCTGCACCCAATCGACGCCGGCTTCGCGCTGATAGGCCGCCAGCCGTTGCAACGCGTCATCCAGCCCGCCGTTTGCCGCATCGCGCGCATAGCACTGCGCCATGACAACGAAGTTCGGATCGAGTTCGTTCTTGGCATCGACCGCTGCACGGTAGCGCACGATTGCCTGCTCCAGCGGCACCACTTCCAGGCCGGCGCTCTGCGTGCGGCGCTTGCCCTCGATCGGCTGGTCGTCGATGCGAATACCGGCGACGCCCGCATGGATGCACTCGCGGATCATGCGGCGCACCGCCATGATGCCGCCGTGGCCGGTGTCACCGTCCATGATCACCGGTGTTGACACGCTGTTCGCGATCCAGCCGGCGATCTGCACGCATTCGGTCATCGACGCGGTGCCGACGTCGGCCATGCCGGTGTAGCCGCCGACCACCGCGCTGGTTCCTACGAATAGCGCCTCGCATCCGGATTTCTCCATGATTCGCGCGAGCGCCGCGGTCGGCGGATGCATCACCGCCAGCACCTTGCCCTGCCGGTGGATCAGTTGCTGCAGGCGCGCGGACGCGCTGTCGGCATCACTCCGGGACGAGGCCATGGCGCTGCATCTCCTCTACGATTTGCGATTTGACGGCGAGGAAGTCGGTGGAGTGTCGATCGCGCGGTCGCGGCAGATGATTGTCCAGATGTGTCGCGATCCGGCCGGGCGATGGCTTCAGGATGACGATGCGATCGGCGAGGTACACCGCCTCCTCGATATCGTGCGTCACGTACAGCACGGTGCGCCGCTCTTCCATCCACGTGTTCACCAGGTAGTCCTGCAGCGCCATGCGATTGATCGCGTCGATGGCGGAGAACGGCTCGTCCATCAGCAGCAGTGCAGCATCGGTCAGTGCCCAGGCGCGCGCCACCGCAACGCGGTGCTTCATGCCGCCGGACAGCTGGTACGGATACAGCCCGGCGTTTCGCGCCAGGCCGACAATGTCCAGCACGTGCATCGCACGTTCGCGTGCAGCAGGTTTCTTCCAGCCGCCCATGATCAGTCCGAACTCGACGTTGCGGATGACGGTCAGCCATGCGAACAGCGCGGGGTCCTGGAATACCATGCCGCGGTCCAGTCCAGGTCCCTTGATCGCCTTGCCGTTCAGCAGCACCTGGCCACTGCTGGGGTGCATGAGGCCCGCGACAATTTTTAGAAATGTGCTCTTGCCGCAGCCGCTCGGCCCCAGGATGCATAGGAACTCGTTGCGCTCGACAGTCAGGTTCAAATGGTCCAGCGCATGGTTCCAGTTCGCCTGGCCTTCGTAGAAGTGGTCGACGTCGATCGCCTGGATGACAGGCAACTCGGTCACGTCGCTCTGTTGTACTGCGAACAAGGCTCTGGACACTCCCTCGGTTTCACATTATGAAACCGCGTTTCGTTATTTCGAAGCGTATCGGCCTCGCCGCCGTTGTCAAGCGTTTGGGAAGGAGCCGCAGTTGCTGCGAGCATGAGCGCCGCAACACAATCAGCATCGGCGCGACCGCCGGCCGACGCGGACCAGTACAACGTCGCCGCAGTCGACCGTGCCCTCAGCGTGCTCAACGTGTTCAGTCACCAGCGACCGGAACTATCGTTGACCGACATCGCCGCGCTCACCGGCCTGCACAAGGCGACCGCGTTCCGACTGCTGGCGACACTGTGCAAGGCCGGCATGACCATGAAGAATCCGGCGACAGGCCTATATCGCCTCGGCTTCCACATCATCGCCCTGTCGGAAGTCGCCAAGACAACGACCGGCTTCGTTGCCCAGGTCCGTCCATTCATGCGTCAGATTCGCGATGAATTGAATGAGACGGTGTATATCGCGGTGCGTGTCGGCGACGAACGGATCAACCTCGATCAACTGGAGGGATTGCGCGATATCCGCCGGGTGGTGACGATCGGCAAGCCGACCCCGCTCTATGTGGGCAGCACGAGCCGCGTGTTGCTGGCTGCAATGTCAGACGAGGAAATCGCGGCGTATTTCAGCCGCACAGAGTTCATTCCGCCATTCCCTGGTGCAATGGTCGATGCGCAGACGCTGTGGCGGGCTGTCGCCGACACCAGGCGCACCGGCTATGCCGAAACGCACAACAAGCGGATCGCCGAGGGTGCGTCGATTTCCGCCGCGGTGCGCGGACCGGCCGATGAAGTGCTTGGCGCGTTGACCGTCTCGATCCCGATCGGCCGCTACACCGACGATGTCCGATCGCGCACCATCGACGTGATCACCGGAGCGGCGCGTACACTGTCGCGCCAACTCGGCGCTCCGTAACGACATCGCGCGCCGCTACAATTCGACCTGCCGGCCCAACTCGACGAACTTGTCCGCAGGCAGATCGAACCGATCCGGGGTTCGCACACCGTTGCGATACATGAAGCCGAACAGCACGCGGCGCCACGTGGGAAGCCGTGGCCGCGCCTTGCCGGGCACCACCTCATCGCGCGCCGCAAAATAAACGGCATCGTCGAGGTTGGCCGGACAGCCCTGCTCCCTGACGCGCAGCAGAGCGAGTGCGAGATTCGGCACTTCGATGAAGCCGAACCGCGCCGTGACGTGCCAAAGCCCATCGGTGACATGCTCGGCTGTCACGCGGCTTCCCGCGGGAATCCTCGGTACCGCTTCGAAACTCACAGTCAGCGTTACCACCGTTTCCTGCAGCGCCTTGAACTGCGCGACGTGGTGCAGCATCAATAGCGGTACCGCGGTGCCACTGCGGCTGAGGAACACCGCGGTTCCCGGTACACGTGCGATCCCGCCGTCCTGGTCAAGCTGGGCGAGGAAAGCAGTGGTGTTCGCCTTGTCCTCCGCGAGCTTGTTCTGCACCGCGTCCACGCCCTTGCGCCACGTCGTCATGATCGTGAACACGAGCGTGCCGAACAGCAGCGGAAACCAGCCGCCTTCGCGCACCTTCAGCAGGTTGGCGGCGAAGAATGCAAAATCCACCAGCAGGAACACGCCACTCGCCGTCAAAGCAGCCAGCGCCGGCCAGCGCCAGATGTCGCGCATGGCGTTGTACAGCAATGCGGTGGTGAGCAGCATGGTGGTGGACACCGCGGTGCCATATGCGCCGGCGAGGCGATCGGAACTGCCGAACCCCGCGGTGACCGCAAGCGTGCCGAGCATCATGGTCCAGTTCACGAACGGCACATAAATCTGGCCGTACTCTTCATCCGAGGTCTGGCGGATCATCAGGCCGGGAAACCAGCCAAGCTGCATGGCCTGGCGCGTCAGCGAAAACGCACCGGTGACGATTGCCTGGCTCGCGATGATGGTGGCCACGGTTGCCAGCACGACCAGTGGCACGACGGCCCAATCCGGTGCCAGCTTGAAGAAGGGATTGCCGTTGATCGACGGGTTCTCGACAAGCAGCGCGGTCTGGCCAGCGTAGCTGAGCAGCAGCGCCGGCAGGACGATACAATACCAGGACGAACGGATTGGGCTGCGACCGAAATGGCCCATGTCGGCATACAATGCCTCGCCGCCGGTGATCGCCAGGAACACGCCGCCAAGCACAATGAAGCTGTGCCAGCCATGGTCCACCAGGAAGCTGATGCCGTGTAACGGGTCGAGCGCGGTCATCACCTGCGGTTGCCGGGCCACACCGAGCATGCCAAGCACCGCGATGGTGACGAACCACAACAGCATGATCGGCCCGAACACGCGACCGATACTGGCGGTCCCACGGGGTTGCACAGCAAAGAATGCGAGCAGGATCGCCAGCGACGCGGGGAGCACATAGGGCTTCATCGCGTCGGTGGCGACGTTGACGCCTTCCAGCGCGCTCAACACCGAGATGGCCGGCGTAATGACACCATCGCCATAGATCAGCGCTGCACCGAACAGGCCCATGACGACCAGCAGTGCGGTGCCGTGCCTGGCACGCTTCACCTCGCCGGTGACAAGCGCCATGAGCGCCAGGATGCCGCCCTCGCCATGGTTGTCCGCACGCATAACGAACACGCAGTACTTGATCGAGATCGTGATGATGAGCGCCCAGACCACCAGGGACAGCAGGCCAATCGCGTCCGCGGACGAAGGATGGCCGCCGACCGCACCCACGATGGCCTCGTAGGTGTACAGCGGGCTGGTCCCGAGGTCGCCATAGACGATGCCCAGCGCTGCCAGCGCGGCAGCGGCCGTGATGGGACGCTGGGCGGCCGAGGTGTCCGCGATCACGTCTTTGGCAACTGCGCTATCGTTCATCCTGTGTCCGGCTCAATCATGTGCACTCCGAAGAGCAGCGGGGATAGAGCCAGCAAGTACTTGGAGGCAAGTTCGCTGCAAGTCTCTTGCAAGCCCCGCAGTCATCGCTCCGTTGACTGTGATGGGTGCAGCATACCTGGAATCGGCGCCTATATATTGCCTATATACCTATGTGGCATTTCTCCAATGAAACCATCAGCGCGCCTTCCCCGGCATCCCGATGATCGGCAGAGCATCCTGCTGCTGCGTCGAAACCTGAAGATGGCGCGATCGGCGCAGGCCTACGTGCGCGGCAGCACCGCCAGGTTCTATGAGTGGCTGGGCAGCGCGGAGGGTCGTGCTGAACCCGCAGGGCCGCCGATCTGGATCTGCGGCGATTGCCACTTCGGCAATCTGGGTCCTGTCGCCAATGCCGATGGCCAGATCGCGATTCAGATCCGCGACCTGGATCAGACGGTGATCGGCAACCCCGTGCATGATCTGCTGCGGCTTGGATTGTCGCTGGCCATGGCGGCGCGCGGCTCCGATCTCCCCGGCGTGACGACAGCCAGAATGCTGGAGCAGATCATCGAAGGTTACGACGCCGCGCTGGACGATGGCGTTGCGGAGTCCGAGCTGGACGATCATCGCCCCGACTCTGTCCGCGTCGTGCTGCGCGAGGCCACCAGTCGCACCTGGAAGCAGCTCGCGAGGGAACGCATTGAGGATCCGAAACCGACAATCCCGCTTGGCAAACGGTTCTGGCCACTGTCAGCCAACGAAACGCGCGCCGTGCGGGCGCTGTTTGATAGCAAGCGCCTGTGCAAGCTCGCCACGACGCTGCGCACCCGCGATGACGATGCATCGGTGGAAGTGCGCGATGCCGCGTACTGGGTGAAGGGATGCAGCTCGCTCGGGCGTCTGCGTATCGCGGTCCTTCTGGCGGTTGCAGGAAAGCAGTCCGGCGAAGGCAGCATGTGCCTCATGGATGTGAAGGAGGCAGTGCGGACGACTGCGCCCCGAATGCCGGGGACGCGAATGCCCAGGGACAATGCGCGGCGCGTGCTGGAAGGCGCGCTCCACCTGTCGCCGCATCTTGGCGAGCGGATGGCGGCCGAGCGCTTGTTGGACCGGCAGGTGTTCGTGCGCGAACTGTTGCCGCAGGACCTCAAACTGGAGATCGAACAGTTGACGCGGGAAGAAGCCATGAAAGCGGCGCGATTTCTGGCAGCCGTCGTCGGCATGGCACATGGACGGCAGATGGATGCGGCGACCCGTCGGTCATGGCGAGCGGATCTTGCTCGCGGCTGGTCGAAGAGTTCTCGATGCGCCATCGTGGTTCTGGTCAAGTATTGTCAGCCTGGTTGCCAGCCACGAAGCCGCGTATCTGGAGCATTGCCGCCGGTACGCTATGCAAACCGAAGCTGCCCCTCGTTACATGCGAGGCTGACACGACCACGTCGCTGCACTGAAGCAGTGGACCAGTCCCGCCAAGGGCGCATAGCATGCCGACCGACGGAGGGATTTGCATGGCACGCGACAGGATCAGAATCGGCTGCGGTGCCGGCTTTGCCGACGACCGGATCCCGCCCGGCGTGGAAATCGTCGAGCGCGGCGAACTGGACTATCTCGCCATGGAATGCCTCGCCGAACGCACCATTGCCCGCGAAACCCTCGATCGCGCCAAAGACCCGACAAAGGGTTACACGCCGGTGCTGCTGGAGCGTATGGAGGCGATCATGCCGCCGGCGTTGCAGCGCGGCATCAGGATCGTCACCAACATGGGAGCGGCCAATCCGATGGGTGCGGCGCGTGTTCTGCGCAAACACGCACCCGAGTGGCGCTGTCCCGACTACACATGCGCCGTGGTGCAGGGCGATGAAGTCACCGACATCATGCGCGCGCATCCCGAACTGCCGTTGATGGAGGACGGCGCCCCACTGGAATCGCTCTTGCCGCGCATGGCGTCCGCCAACGCCTACCTCGGCGCGGACGTTGTGGCGCGGGGGTTGGGCACGGGCGCCGATCTGGTCATCACTGGCCGCGTCGCCGATCCAGCACTGTTCCTCGGCCCGATGCTGCACGCATTTGGCTGGGCGTATGACGACTACCCGAAACTCGCCAATGGAACGCTCGCCGGCCATCTGCTGGAATGTTCCGGCCAGCTTACCGGCGGCTGTTTCGCCGATCCTGGCAGGAAGGAGGTCGAGGACCTTGCAGGACTGGGCTATCCGCTGGCCGATGTGTGGTCGGACGGGCGCGTCGAGGTCGCCAAGACACCCGGTTCCGGCGGCAGGCTCGACATCGCCACGTGCACCGAACAACTGCTGTACGAAATGCACGATCCCACCGCATACATCACGCCCGACTGCGTGCTGGATGTCTCCGCTGTGACATTCCGCCAGGTCGCCAGCGACCGTGTCGCATTGAACGGTGCGCGGGCGAAACCGCGAACACCGACCTACAAGGTCGTTGTGGGTTATTTCGACGGCTATATGGGTTCCGGGGAGATGGGCTTTGCCGGCATCAACGCACTAGCCCGCGCCAAACTGGGGATCGAGGTGGTGCAGGAACGCCTGCGTCGCCGCGGCCTGAGCTACCAGGAAATGCGCATCGACCTGATCGGCATGAACTCGCTGCACGCCAACGAGGCCAGCCAGTGTCCGGAACCCTACGAGGTGCGCCTGCGCATCGCCGCACGCACGCCGGACAGGAAGGCGGCCGAAGCAGTAGGTGCCGAAATACGCAGTCTGCATATGCAGGGTCCGAGTGGTGCCGGTGGCGGCGTCAACTTCGGCGCCAGGCAGATCCTGGCGGTGAAGTCGGTTCTGATCCCGCGCGAATGGGTGAATCCTGAAGTCGTCATGGAGCACGCCGAATGACCATTCGCGTCTATGATCTCGGCCATGCGCGCGCCGGCGACAAGGGCAATACGTCCAACATTTCCGTCACCGCTTATAACGACGAAGGCTGGCAGGTGCTGCGACGCGAACTCACGCCTGAACTTGTGCTGGCGCATTTCCGCCATCTCACGCCGGGCCCGGTGCGGCGCTATGAATTGCCGCAACTGCGGGCGCTGAACTTTGTCATCGAAAATGCGCTCGGCGGGGGCGTCACCCGTTCGCTTGCCATCGACCCGCATGGCAAGAGCCTGAGCGCGCTGATGCTCACCGTCACGTTGCCAGGCCACAACGAAGTCGCGCCCGGTTCGTAACCGCAGGCTACCGACGCAACGCGGTGATGAATGGATCGATCGTTGCCATCGTATCGAGTTGCCACACCGCCGCGATGACATCATCGACCGGGCCGCGGAACGCGCCGTAGCGGGCGAGGTCGCGCAGCTTCGCCTCGATGTCCTGATCGGAGAGCGGTCGCTCTGAACTGCCCCTGGCATGGAGCACGGTCGCCGCCAGAGTGCGCCCGTCGATCGTGCGGACCGTGGCTGTGGCGGCGCCTCGCGGGCTACCGGCATCCAGCCGAGCCATCGTCCGTGCGCGCAACGCAACGACAGCGGGATCGTGGACCGTTTCTTCGGCGAACTCTTTCAGTCCGGCCGCGCCGAACAGGAACGCCACCGCGGCACAATGATGGATGCTGACGCGCGCATCACGGTCACTGGTCACCGTCCGGTCGCCACGATCGAGCAAAAGCTGGTCGCCGGACACAGTGATTTCGGCAATTTCGGCACCCGTCAACGTATGATCGTGCCGCAGCGCAAGGCATGCGTCGATCACGGCATGCATCACGATCCCGCACGGATACGGCTTATAGGTGTTCTTCAGCAGCTCCCATTGTTCATCGAGCCCGTCTGTCACGTTTGCGACCACGGGTTCATCGCCCATTGCACGCGCCCATCCGAGAGCGCCCTCGATCGCGGCCGGCGCCGCGCCATAGCCCTGTTCCGCCAGCAGCGCGGAGAACAACCCGTTGCGCGCGGCATTGCCGACACCGACGTTCTTCGCCGCGCTGGGAATGTTCTCTACCACTCCGGCGGACTGGCTGGCGGCGATACCCAGGGCGTGCCACGTCTGCTCCGCGTTCAGGCCGAGCAGCTTGGCACTCGCCGCGGCTGCGCCGAATATGCCGCAGGTCGCGGTGATATGCCATCCGCGCGCGTAATGACCGGGTGACACGGCGTTGCCGATCCGGCACTCGACTTCAGCGCCCAGGATGAACGCGTGCAGCATCGCCGCCCCGGACAACCCACGCTGTTCCGCGAGCGCGAGCGCGGCCGGGGCAACCGGTGCCGTCGGATGGATGACCGTCCGCAGATGCGTATCGTCATAGTCAAGCAGATTTGCGCCGACCGCATTGATGAATGCCGCACCCAGTGGATCTAGCCTCTCTTCACGGCCAAGCACCGTGACCCGGTCGGTGCCCGACAGCGGCAGCAGAACGCGCAGCGCCATGTCGATCGGCGGCGAGTGCGCGACACCGAGGGCACAGCCAACGAAATTCAGCAGCGATCGCTTGCCCTCGTGGCGCAATGCGCGCGGCAGATTGTCCCAGCGCGATGCCGCGACGAATTGGCCAAGCTGCTGGCCGACGAAACTACTGCGTGCCTGCTGCGCCATGGTGTCAGTCCTCCGGCAGCTTCCAGCCGATCCAGTCGCAAAACGCGCGTCCCATGACCAGTTCGAGGTCATGGCCTGTCAGCCAGGGCAGTTCCTCGGTGAACAGCGTGACGCATTGTCGCCACGAGCACGACATGCGGGTGATGTCGGTACCCCAGAACATGCGTTGCGGTCCGAATGCGTCATAGACCTGGCGCAGGTGGGGATGAATGCTGCGGAACGGATAGCTGTCCTCGGCATAGCCCGCCTGGCCCGTCGCTTTGACTGCGATGTTCGGGTGCTTCGCCAATGCAATCAATTGCGGCATGTTCCTGTAGGACGCTGCACCCATGCTGGCGCGCGGTACGCCCATATGGTCCACGATCAGCTTCAGGCCGGGATGACGTTCGGCAATCTGTCCGACCACAGGCAAGAACGCTGCCGCCGCGAGTGCCACCGGCAGGCCGGCACGTTCTGCTGCTGGCCACAGCCAGTCCATCGTGCCGTCGGTCGGCCATGACTGCTCATGCGGCTGGACGAAATAGAAGCGCAGGCCAAGCATGCCGGGACGGCTCTTCCAGGTATCGACCAGGGCTCGGCTCTCGGGGCGATCCAGCGGGAACCACCCGAGGATCGCGAAACGATCCGGATGGGCGCTCACCGCCGCGACGGCGAGTTCGTTCGAGTCCGGGTCCCACATCGGTGGATGGATCACCGCGCGATCAACACCTGCGGCATCCATGCCCGCGATCGCCTGGTCCTTGGAGTACGGTTCCTGTCGATGGTGCGCCGACGGCGTACCCTTTGCCCAGATATGGATCTGCGCATCGACAATCATCATGGCGTTTCCCCTTCTGCTTCAGTGTCGATTACCATACTGACCCGGTTACTGTGAGATCCAAACCGGCCCGGTCACTGTGAGCACCATACCGGCCCGGTCATGGCGGGAATTATAGCGCCTCCCTGTCATTGCGAGGAGCGCAGCGACGAAGCAATCTCCTCCGTATCGACGCCCTGATCGCGGCGCCCGCGTTCCGCCTGCCCCACGCTCGATCACTGCCAGCCAAGTCAAACAGGAGAACGCGTCATGATGCCAGTCGAGTTCGATATCACGGGGAAAGTGGTATTCATCACAGGAGCCGGCCGCGGCATCGGCAAGGGCATCGCCCAGGTGCTGGCCGAGGCTGGCGCGGATATCGCACTGAATGCACTGACGCCGAAATACGTCGAGGGCATCGCGGCTGACATCGAGGCGACATCCGGCCGACGCGCCGTTCCCATCGTTGCAGATGTAACGAAACCGGCCGAGGTCGGCCATGCAGTCGATCAGGTACTCGGCACCGTTGGGTGATTCCATTCGCAAGCCGCTGGTCACGCTGCCGGGTGTAGCTGACAGTGCCGGTGTATCCGACGACGAGCTCCGGTTCATCATGGACATCAACCTGACGGAGGCGCTGCTGTGCACGCGTGCGGTTGGCCCGCACATGCTCGCGCGCCGCTCGGGCAAGGTGATCAACATCGCATCGTGGACCGCGCATCAGGGCGGCCGGGAGATGGTGCTCTACACCACGGCCAAGACCGCGCTCGCTGGATTCACCCGCGCACAGGCGCTTGAATGGGCGACCTACGGTGTGCAGGTCAACGCCATTTCACCCGGGCTGTTCCCTGATGTCGTGACGTCCGGCGAAGCGGGCGTACTGCGAAGCACGCAGCGGGCCGAACAGAGTGTTCCGTTGCGGCGTCCCGGACGGCTGCGGGAAGTCGGACTGCTGGCGCTATATCTCGCATCGGCCGCGTCGGATTACATGACCGGACAGACCATACCGCTCGACGGTGGTCTGGGGTTGTAGCGATGGTCGGACGCACGGTGCCCGGGCTGTAGGTCAGCTTCCCGGTGGATTTCTGCCAGTCCGCTTCCGGCGGAAATGCAGCGAAACCCGACAGTCAGATCAAGGCCAAGTCTGGCCGGAGGCTGCCCACTCTAGGCTCTGCCAACGAGGCTTCGGATGCCGCTATTGCGGAGACGCGCCGCACCGACTCAAAGCTAAAACTATCCTTGTTGTCTCGTAAGAGGAATTCGAGAAAATCCTCTCCCTGTGCCTTAGTCGTTTCCGCGACTGACAGAATGACCAGATACTCCTTAATCGAACGAGCGGTGAATATCCCATTAGCCGTCCGACGGTACCGAGCGAAAGCTTTGATAAAGTGTTCAGCATTCGTGTTATTCCATGAAACACCGTCATGGTCCAAGAACGTAAAGAGTTGGCCCTGATATTTGACAATTCGTGAGCGAAGCCTTTCGGCAGGCATTGAGGCAAATTCGCAGCTTTCGGTCCAGTGACAGAAAATACGAGCCGCCTTTTTGTGCTTCGCAAGGTGCCGCCTTTTGAATCCGAACTCATCTATCGTAGCCACAGCACCTTTGAGCACCGCCGAGAATTTAGCAGCAAGAGTCTTGAGTTCGTTGTCGAATGGGTGCCTTTGCATTTCCTCGTTGAAGTCACGCATTAGATGGACAAGGCAACGCTGCTGTGGGCAATCCAGAGAAGTCATAAGCCGTGTAAAAATCTGAGACTAGGACGCCACCAAAGTCCTTGAACATATCGGGTAAGAAAGACCCCTCCCTGGAGTCCTTGTAAAAATAATGAGCAGAACGCCCATCGGTAATGCACCAAACATAGCCGGTCTCTAAGCGTAAGTTGGCAGTTGTTTCGCCGATGTACAGGTACAGGGCTGCTCATGATGCCCTTCGCTAGATTATCATAAAGCTGGCTGTAGCGAAGCGCGATACTCTCTTTGAAGCGATATATAACGGACACCGTCAGTACAATTCCGAACATTTTGGCAAGGCTGTCACGGATTCTTAGCAGGTTCTGTCCGCCGACAACCATCTGGTATATACACCAGCATAGCAATCCCTTTCCAAAACGCGTCCTATTCTTCGGAAATCCGTCGGGTATGAACCTACAATTACATTTCTCACATCGGTATACCTTCGAAAGGTAGAGCACAACCCAGCGTCGGATGGCTGCCCCGGAAAATTTGAGATCAACAATCTGTCGTTTGACCGAGTGTACAGAACGTAGCTTCTTGCTACGGCAAGTGGGGCAATGAGACGCAAAGACCTCGACGACCTTATTATTTCTGTAAACCCGCCGCTTTCCTCTTCTTGGTCGAGGTGGCTTTAGCTTCAAACGTCTCGTATCCCTGGCTGACATCCTGTCGCGCTGGTAATCAAAATAAGAGCATCGGTGGATGAAATCGAACTCGTCAAGCATGAATTCCTTCTTACCGAACTTCCCGCGCGGCGCGGCCTCTCGTTCAAAGTGATCCGTGTGGATGAAAGACGTTTGAGTACCCGGTGCGGCATTCTGATGCTGGCTCGCTTGGTCGATAAAGTCGGCAACGATTTTCAATCCTCCGCAATCTTCCATATTGTAGCGGATCAACTCATCCTTCATACGCTCGTCATGAGCTTCAACCCATCCTTGCCTCCATAGCAAAGCCTGGGCGCCTGAGGCATTAGTGGCAGACCACTTGTGGCCGAGGTATTCTGCAATCTCCTTCAGGCTATTTGAAAAAACGGGAAAATATATGTGCGGCCCAATGACGGATAGTACATTGACCATATGCTTGAGCATACGTTCTATCTGTTCCATATAATCGACAGGAAGTCTTCTCTGCATTCGTCTGAGGGCGCGAACCTCATAAGCTCCATAATGCAAGACGGTGTAATCTCGGTAGCGTCTGATATAGTCGAGCATTTCTATGAAAATCTGAGCTTCACCATCGTCTCCGTCAGCCCAGAAGGATTTCTGATGGATGCCATCGGGATCGACCACAACGAGGCCAATCAAGTAGTAAGAGGCGTTGGTTGGCACGCCCTCAAAGTCCATATAGATTCTCACGTCTTTGGTATCAAGTTTTGGAGACCCGTGGACAAATACCTTCCCCTCTCGAAGCGCACGTGCTTGCAGTGCGAAGTAGTGAGGGTGCGCCGGGTTCTTGGCCCGCTTTTTGATGCGCCTTGGCCGGAACGTATATGAGAGTTGGTTGATCGTGAAGATGCCTTTTTTTCTCAGCCGCGTCATTTCTGCTTCTGAAATCCCACGCAACAGGCTCAGGTTGTCCTCGTCAACAGCTTGAGCGTGGCACCGACTTTGGTACTTACAGACTTGGCAGTGCCTGTTCAGGTTAAGCATCGGTGGACGCTCGGCCCGCTGCAATTCCTTGATAGCATTGAGGATGCGCTCGCCTCTTTTGAGACCTGGGGAAAGCCGGACTGTTGATGATTTTCTGTCACTTCTCCAGATGATGCCCTCAGCGGGAACTCGTCCCTGAAGTCCAGACAGAACGAACCCGGCGACGTCCAGCAAAACCCTCTGGGTGTCATGAGCTTGATCGCCACCGTGGCTTACGCAGGGCAGATAGTGAAAATTTCCGATGGCGGACGAACCAGCAACCTGTTGCAAGCCTTCGATAAGAAGCGAAAGGTCATCCGTCTCGAATACTCCACCTAAAATGAGAGTTGTCCCCTTGCTTAGCGAGGACGATGTTAGCTCGATTGGATGGACTGCTTGCTTCTTTGACTGCTGACGGTGATGTTTGACCTCAGCCGAGGCTGGCGGGATTTGAGATTTTCCGTCTGGACGCAATCTTGGATGATCCGGTGCGGCGATCTCAGGTTCCGTTAGCATTAGAAATGCTTTGTAGTGACAAGCAAGGTAGCTCTCGACCACGCTTCGATCGATCTTGGTCATGACAGCGGCACCTCGTTCATGCACGGGGGGTCAACCGAACCAGCATCCGAAGCCTCGTTGGCAGGATGAACCTTGGGAGCGGCGATGAACAGCGATTACGAAGCTGCCACTCACGGCGACAGGACGTTCGCTCGTATCGCCGTTCACAAATCCCCCTCGCTGACCGTCGTTGAAAGTTGGCTTTCAACCGTGGTTTCCACGGTCATGCTAGCCGTGTCCAAAACCCTCTGTTTTCGGGTACGGGGTAGCAGTCCTCAGCAGGTTGCTGTTCGTCCGAACGTCTCGGTATCCGGGACGGGTTTCCCCATAGCGGAATGTCCGCTTCCTAGATCGCCAGTCAGGCCGGCCTATGACCAGGTTGGGTCGAAAACAGCCACTCGTCCGACGGGTACCGGGTGCAAAATGCTATACGCTACCCCGCATCCATCAACATACGAGTCAGCTCATCGGGTTTGCTGAGCATCGGATAATGTCCAGTGTCCAACTCGCACCATCTTGCTCCCAATCGAGCAGCAGAGCGCCGCTGATGCGCCTCGCCCGGATTCACCGCCTGACGGCACCAGATCACCGTGGCCTTCCAACTCTGGTCCCAGAAATCGGTCAGCCGCACCGGCGTCTCGGAGCATCCGGTCGGATGCGGCGTATACCGATCGAGCACCCAGGCCCGCGTCGCAGGATCCAGATCGGCGAACAGCCCCTTTTCGGCATCCTCGCGCGACGGCGCCGAAGCCAGCACCCCCGACCCGACGCTCGGCCGCTTGACGATGTCGCGCGTGCGCTCGCCATTGAACAGCGCCAGCGCATCCACCAGCGCCAACCGCGCGACGCGATGCCGCATCCTCTCGGCCGCACCGCAAACCACCATGCCACCCGAGCTTGTCCCGACCAGCACAGCATCATGCAGATCTTCGTAGAACAGCAGGTCGGCGATCTCCGCGACGTAGGTCGATGTGTCGATGCCAGGCCGCAACTGGTGCCGTCGTTCGCCGCAGCCATCCATCGTCGGGGCGTACACCGAATGTCCGGCGGCGCGCAGACGCGATGCTACATGGTGCCAGATCCAACCTCCCTGATAGGACCCATGCACCAGAACGAATGTTGGCATTGTCGTTTCCTCCCCGGTCCCAGCCAATCAGCCGCGCAATTGGTGAATGAAGCCTGCCCAGCGATCCAGTATCGGCAACACCTTGTCCGCACTCTCCGCCGGCAGGCTGACGTTCACGCGTGCAGCCCCGAGGTCCTGGAACTTCCGCAACCGCGCGAGGTCTTCGGGGCAACCGCCGATCGTCACCGGCAAGGTGGCCGGATCGCGACCCGCCTCTAGCGCCATCTTGCGGAACGCCGGAATGTAGTCATCCGGATTGCCGCCGCTCGCATTCGGAAACCAGCCATCGCCGTAACGGATCGCACGTCGCGCCGCCCACGGAAATGCGCCGCCAAGCAGGACCGGCGGATGCGGTTTCTGCACCGGCTTGGGCCAGGTCTGCATCGACGGAACCTTGACGATCTCGCCGTTGTATTCCGCAGTCGTCTTGGTCCAGATCTGCTTCATCGCCTCGATCTGCTCGCGCATCTTCTTCATGCGCGTGACAAACACCGTGCCGTGGGCTTCGATCTCCTCCGCGTTCCAACCACCGCCGATACCGAACAGGAACCGCCCGCCGCTGACCTGGTCGATCGAGGCGACCAGCTTCGCCGTCTGGATGGTATCGCGCTGGATGACCAGGCAGATCCCCGTGGCGACCTTGAGCGTCCTGGTGGCCGCCGCCGCTGCCGTCAACGTAACGAACGGATCCATCACGTCGTAGTAGCGCTTCGCCAGCTCGCCACCGCCGGGCGGCGGCGTGCGCCGCGGCACCGGAATGTGCGAATGTTCGGCCGCCCACAGCGAGTCGAAGCCACGCTGCTCCAGCGCCATGCCGAGTTCCGCCGGAGAGATCGAATAGTCGGTGAAGAAGATCGATGCGCCGAATTCCATGGCTGGGTGCCTTTACTGCTGCTCGGCCAATGCTGAGCCGTTCCGCTCCAGGTGGCAAACCTGCCGCGTTCGCCGGGTGCGCCGGCCCACCGGCACCCGCACGCCGTCTTGCTCTTGGCGGTCAAGTCGCCAAACTCGCGCAAGGCATGCCGGCGCGGCTGCTGTCGGCAAAGCGCTCGTGCGCGGAAAGGGGATGATTCGATGGCTGAAGTGGCGTCAGTCGGGCACGACCTGTTCGAGATCATGCGGACCACGCGATCCATGCGCCGGCTGAAGCCGGACCCGGTGCCGAATGCATTGCTGAATCAGGTGCTGGAGGCCGGAACCTTCGCCGCCAATGGTGGCAATATGCAGTCGTGGCGGTTCCTGGTCATCCGCGATCCCGCGATCAAGGCCGCAGCGGCGGTGTGGTACCGCAAGGCGTGGCACGAGGTGGTAGGGCCGCGCTACCGCTCGGGTGGGCCGGCACCTGGAACCACGCCGGAACGTTTCGCCCGCATGCTCGCGGCCGCCGAATACCTGGCTGACCATTTTCACGACGCGCCGGTCTGGATCGTGCCCTGTCTGGCAGGACCGCGCAGTTCGGGCTCGTCGATCTTCCCGGCGGTGCAGAACATGCTGCTCGCGGCGCGTGCGCTCGGGTTGGGTGCAACGCTGACAACCCTGTATCTGATGCATGAGAAGGAAACCGAAGCGGCGATGGGGATTCCCGAGGATCACCATTCGTACGCGATCCTGCCAATCGGTTTCCCCATCGGAAAATTCGGGCCAGTGCGCCGCGCGCCACTCGCGGACGTCGCGTTCGACGATCGCTGGGGACAGGCCTGGCGCGGCGAATGATCCGCCGGGCCTCCGCCGAACGCCGGCCGGCACTTCACATCGTCCCTGCATGCCAATGTGGATCGGGCCATTGATAGTCACCGATTTTCCCTGCGCGATACGCGTCATCGAACACACGTTGATCGCACTGCGTGACGGCACGCAACTCGCCGCGCGCATATGGTTGCCGGAAGCCGCAGAGCAAAACCCGGTTCCGGCGATCCTCGAGTACCTGCCATACCGCAAGCGTACCGGAACCTACGAGCGCGATGCGCTGACGCAGCCCTACATCGCCGGCCATGGCTACGCCGCGGTTCGCGTCGATATCCGCGGCAGCGGTGAGTCGGATGGACTGCTGTTTGATGAATACGCCCAGCAGGAGCAGGACGATGCACTCGAAGTGATCGAGTGGCTCGCGCGCCAGCCGTGGTGCAGCGGCGCCGTCGGCATGATGGGAATCTCCTGGGGCGGCTTCAACGCACTGCAGGTCGCCGCGCGCCGTCCGCCGGCGCTGAAGGCGATCATCACTGTCTGCTCGACCGACGATCGATTCCGTGACGACGTGCACTACATGGGAGGCGCTGTGCTCCGGGCAGGCTTTTCCTGGGCCGCATTCCTGTTCGGCGCAATGTGCCATCCGCCCGATCCCGCACTCCTCGGCGATCGCTGGCGCGCGATGTGGCTGCAGCGCCTGGAGAACCTGCCGCTGTTCCTGGAGCGATGGCTGCGCCATCAGCAGCGCGATGCGTATTGGCGGCACGGCTCGGTATGCGAGGACTACAGCGCAATCCAGTGCCCGGTTTATGCGGTCGGTGGTTGGACCGATGGCTACACCAATGCCATCCCGCGTCTGCTGGCGCACCTGACCGTACCGCGCAAGGGCCTCATCGGGCCTTGGGCGCACGCCTATCCGCATTTCGCGTTCCCCGGTCCCCAGGTCGGCTTTCTGCAGGAGGCGCTGCGATGGTGGGATCATTGGCTGAAGGACATCGATACCGGCGTGATGGACGAGCCCATGCTGCGCGCATGGATGACCGGCAGCGTAAAGCCCGCACCATATCACGAGGCACTGCCGGGACGCTGGATCGCCGAACCCGCATGGCCGCCGCCGGCGATGACACCGCATCGCCTGCACCTGACCAATGATGGACTGCGAACCGTCTGCGCGAGCCTGACGCCGCGAGCCGTGTGCTCGCCGCAGACCGTCGGCAAGGATGGGGGAAGCTGGTGCCCATTCGGCCGCGCGCCCGACCAGGCGGGTGATCAGCAGGCCGATGATGCGCGATCACTGGTGTTTGAGACCGCACCGCTCGACCGAACCATCGAAATCCTGGGCGCAGCGGTCGTCACGCTCGATGTTGCCTGCGACAAGCCGCTTGCGAATCTCGCGGTACGGCTGTGCGACATCCATCCCGACAACTCGTCGTTGCGCGTTAGTTATGGCATCCTGAACCTTGCGCATCGCGATGACAGCGAGGCGCCAACGCCGCTGGTCCCGCAACGGCACTATCGTGTCCGCGTCCAGCTCAACGATGCGGGCTTCGTGTTCCCGGCCGGGCACCGGATCAGGCTGGCGCTATCCACTACCTACTGGCCGATGGTCTGGCCTGGCCCGGAGAGTGCAACGGTAACGGTATTCGCGGGCACGCTCGATCTTCCGGTGCGGCCGCCCAATGACGCCGATGCGCTGCTGCCTGCGTTGCCGGCGCCGGAGACGGCCCCACCCGGGCCGACCACCACCGTACGTCCGGGCGTAATACGCATTGATCGGATCGGCCTCGAGCTCGGCACGGAGGCAAGCTTCGACTGCCATATCGAGGAGGACGATCCACTCTCCGCGGTCGCTGAAATGCACCAGACGCAAACCATCTCGCGCGACGGGTGGCGGATCCGGATCGAAACCCAAACGCGAATGTCGTGCACACACGACGCGTTCGTGCTGCGGGCGACCATGCGGGCGTGGGAGGCGGACGTCGAGGTGTGTCGGCGCGAGTGGGACCGTCGCGTGCCGCGGCAATTCGCCTGACGGCCGTGCCGTTGCGCAAGGCGAAGCAGAGTTGCTGCTGCCGGCTGCACATAGAACGCTTCATCGACCGCGATCAGGCCTTGCAGCAGGAAATCGGTGTCATTCTCGGTCGGGGCATGGCGCAGTTTGTGGCGCATAAGTCACGCTGTCTCATAGCGAGTGCCAAGCTCGCGACTGATGAACAACGCGGATACGCCGCGCTTGTCGCGGCCGATCAGATAGGCGGCCATGAACCTGACCCTGCGATAACGTTGCCGTCCAGGAATGTGTTCACGGCGAGCTCAGCCGAGCACCCGGACGGACGTTGCCTCCTGGTCGACAGGTGGTCAGAGGGCTGCAATCCTATTGCCCACCAGCCGCTGAAGGAATTTCCGATGATATCGGATAGCGGGCAGGAGCGGAAATTTTGGCAGATCGCGCTCGCCGATCTCGAGAAGCAACTCGCAGCCGGTGGAAACGGCCTTACCTCCACTGAGGCCGCTGCGCGCCGGCTCCGCTATGGCCCTAATAGTCTGGAGGAGCGGCGGCATCTGTCTCTGCCGTACAAATTCCTCAGCCGGTTCCGCAATCCGCTCGTGATCATTCTGCTGGTGGCGGCGGGAATATCTGCGGGAACCGGTGATCTGGCCAGCTTCATCATCATTTTGACAATCGTGCTGATGAGCGCGGTGCTCGATACCGTGCAAGAATACCGTGCCGAACAAGCCGCTGAATCGCTCAAGGTCTCGGTTGCGCTCAAGGAGCAGGTCTTGCGCGACGGGCAGGAGACGACGGTGTTGGGGCAGGATCTCGTCCCCGGCGATGTCGTGCTCCTCGCCGCCGGGGACCTGGTTCCGGCGGATGGGCGTCTCCTCGAAGCCAGGGATTTTTTCGTCAACGAGGCTTTGCTGACGGGCGAGTCCTACCCGGCGGAAAAGCACGCGCACGATGAAGGCGTCGAAGGCTCGGAAATTGCCGAGGCCATCAACGCCGCCTTCATGGGAAGCTCGGTGATGAATGGTTCGGGCAAGCTTCTTGTCTGTGCCACCGGCCTGACGACCCAGCTGGGTCAAATCAGCAGCACATTGCGGCGGGCGCCGCCGCCCACCGCCTTGGATCAGGGCGCCCACAGGTTCGGCATGTTGATCGTGCGTTTCACCGAGGTCCTCGTTTTATTCGTCCTGCTGGTCAATTTGTTGTTCCACCGGCCCTGGCTGGAGAGTTTTCTGTTCGCCGTGGCGCTCGCTGTCGGGCTCACGCCCGAGTTGCTGCCCATGATCATTTCAGTGACGCTTGCGCGCGGTGCCATCCGGATGGCGACATCGCAGGTGATCGTGAAGCGGCTCGGCGCGATCCATGACCTGGGCAGCATGGATGTGCTGTGCACGGACAAGACCGGGACGCTCACCGAAGCCAAGATCGAGCTCGCGCGGCAGGTTGCGCTCTCCGGCGCCGACTGTCCGCACGCACTCGACCTGGCCTGGCTCAATAGCCATTTCCAGGCCGGGTTGAGGAACCCGCTCGATACCGCGATCATCGAGTCTGGCCCGTCGCGCGATGCAGGCTGGGCCAAGATCGACGAGGTGCCGTTCGATTTTCAACGACGCCGCGTTTCGGTCCTCGTTGAACACGAAGGCCGCCGCCTGCTGATCACCAAGGGCGCGCCCGAAGACATCATCAAGCTCGCCATCCGGTACGAAGAGCCCGGTAAGCTCGAGCCTCTGCCGCTCAACGACGCGGCGCAGGCCCGCGCAAGAAAGATTTTCGAGCAGCTCAGCGCGGATGGATTTCGCGCACTCGGCGTCGCCTGGCGCGAACTCGAGCCCGATCGTAAGGGGGCAACGGTGGCCGATGAGCGCGAATTGGTGCTCGCCGGCTTCGTTGTTTTCTCCGATCCGCCAAAAAAGAGCGCGGGGACGGCCATCGCCGCGCTTAGGGCCAAGGGAATCGGCCTCAAGATCCTCAGCGGCGATAACGAGCGGGTGACCCAGCATGTCTGCACCGAACTCGACATTCCGATCACCGGGTTACTGACAGGCACCGAGATCGAAGCGCTCGGCGACGAAGCGCTCGCCGCGCGGCTGGAAGAGACGAACCTATTCTGTCGGGTCACGCCCGTGCAAAAGAACCGCATCATTCTCGGGTTGAGGCACCGCGGCCATGTCGTCGGCTATCTCGGCGATGGGATCAATGACGCGCCATCGCTGCACACCGCCGACGTCGGCATCTCGGTTGATAGCGCGGTCGACGTCGCCAAGGATGCGGCCGACATCATCTTGCTGAAGCAGGATCTCGGAGTGCTGGAGCGTGGCGTCGCCGAAGGTCGCCGCGCCCTCGGCAATATCATGAAATTCATCATGATGGCGATGAGTTCGAATTTCGGGAATATGTTCTCGATGGCGGGGGCGACGCTGATCCTGCCGTTCCTGCCGATGCTGCCGGTGCAGATCTTGCTCAACAACCTGCTTTATGCCGTCTCGGAGATGCCGATCCCGCTCGACGAGGTGGATGCGCAAATCACCGCAAAGCCTGAGCATTGGGACATGCGCTTCATCCGTAACTTCATGCTGGTGATGGGGCCGGTGAGTTCGATCTTCGACTTTCTGACCTTTGGCCTGTTGCTGCTGGTGTTTCACGCCGGCGAAGCGCTATTCCAGACCGGCTGGTTCATCGAGTCGCTGGCGACTCAGGTGCTGGTCATATTCGTGCTGCGCACGCGGGGCAATCCGCTGAAGAGCCGCCCGCATCCTCTCCTTGCATCTACCTCCATTGCTGTGGTCGTGCTTGCGGTTGTTCTGCCATTTACACCGATCGGAACTTGGTTCGGCTTTGCGCCGCCATCAGCCCTCTTCATCTTGGCGATCGGCGGGCTGACTTTGAGCTACCTGCTGCTTGCTCAGGGCGCGAAATGGGCGTTCTTCCGCTTGTCGCGGCCCGTCGGTCCGCCCATGCCGTTGATACGAGTGCCACTACCACTGGTTGGACGATCGTGAGCGCGCGGCTGCGCAATAAGGCCACGCGACAGTATTGAGCTCGAGTTCCGCGATGCCGTCGATCACGAGAGCGTCGGACATGGTCTGAAACGTCGCCATCGCGACGGCATTGCCAAAGACATCTTGCGCCCACGTCACCACCGCATCAGGCATCACGACCACATCGCTTGAGATCAGGCGAAGATCGCGACCTTCACGCGGGCGCAGCATCAAACGGGGCGGCCCGAACATCACCGGCCAACGATAGCGCTAGCTTGTCCTGTGATGGATTCGAAGTGTGATGAACGGAAGCTCGCATATCGGCGCATTGCACCGCAGGCTAGAGTGAATTCCGCCGCGCCCCGCAAGCAGGGGTGCAGCGCCGCAACTGAGCCGCGCCTTGGTGGATGAGTTTGGCGGTTGAGTTCGATTTCGGATCCCCATTGAGACGCGTTAGTGGGGAGTGTAGTGCATGCGCGGGTGGGGACCCGCTGTTTCGAGGCGCGTGGCGCATCGGTGGCCAGAAAGCGCGTGACTGTGATTGGCGCAGGGGTGCCGGGACCGCCGAACGGATACATTGGGATTTGGCGTGTTGGGAGTCGTACGTAGCAGATCGATGTTCAGGAGGTCTCATATGGCTACGGACATCGGTGGCACTGATCTATTCCGGCAGGTGCTTACGCAGGCACTTCGCGAGCACTGGGCGCTGTACCTCATCGAGGGCATCGTTCTGGTCATGCTTGGCGTGCTCGCCATCCTGGTGCCGATGATTGCGACCATCGCAGTCGCGAGCTTGATCCGCTGGCTGATCCTCATCAGCGGCGTCGTGGGCTTGGTCACCACCTTCATGGCGCGCAATGCGCCGGCGCTCTTGTAGTTGCTGGTTTCGGCGGTCGTCGGTATCGTCGCGGGGATCATACTGCTGGGCGGGGCGATCCTTGAGGATTTTCGCTCACGTTGGTGCTGGTCGTGTTCCTCAGCATCGAGGGTCTGGCCTGGAGCATGTAAGCGATCGAGCATAGGAGGGAACTCTCGGGACCCTGGCCCTGGATGCTGGTGAGCGGAATCGTCGATCTGGTTCTGGCCTTCGTGATCTGGTGCCGGCTTCCGGGCACCGCAGCGTGGGCATTGGGTTTACTGGTCGGCACCAGCATGCTGTTTGGCGGCACCTCGATGATCCCGATGGCCGTGCACGCCCGGAATAGCGGTCCCAGCGCGCAGAAGCCGGCGTAGCAACTACCACCTGGCTGCCACTCGGGCCGGCTCGCAGTTCGCATTGGCGGCTTTAAGCGCTATCTGCCTCGTGATCGGCTCAGCAGGCCGAGGGACATACCGATACCCAGAGCGATCAGTAATGCGGTCAGCGGATTTCGCTCGATGCTAGCCTCGATGGCCAGCAGCCTGCGTCTGGTGCTGCACCAGCCCGCTTATCGTTTCTGCCAGACGTGCGACGTCCTGCCGCAGCGCGGCTAAATCCGCAGCGAGGTCTCCGGTGGCGCCTTCAGTGTCAGAGGTCATGGAACTCTCCAATGTGAAGGAACTTACGTATGCCGACGAAGATGATGACGTTGAGCATCGCAATCAGCAGACCGGCAGCCATGCTGATCGGCGCGTCCGTCGCCACGCGCACGTCTTCGGCGATCCTATATTCCGGATTGCGATCCTCACCCTCCAGAAACTGCAATTGGCGAAAGCGTTTGTTGGACAGCCAGCGATCGATCAGTCGCCGGGTCAGCCACGCTCGCCACCTGCGCTGCGTTGTCATGCGCGCAAACATCGACAGGACCGGCACCATGGCAGACAGCCCTGCCAGCATCAAGAAAAGAAGTGCCTGTATACCGAGTGTCGGTCCGTCCCGTCGTCCGAATGCATCGAAGAAGCCGCGGCTCCAATAATTCAACCGACATTGCAATGCCAGTTGCAGCACGGCACTGCCCAACAGTATCGCTGTAAGGACCCTGGCCGCCATAGCGTCGGGCGCTCGCCAGAACCCCGAAGCAGTGCGCCAAATGCGAGCCGCCAGGAAGCGACCCGCATCTGGCATCTGACTCACGGGATCAGGGGTGATTGCACTGCACGCCACCCAGCAGCCACACTAACAGGACGACGATCAGCACGAGGCCAAGAACCCCGCCGAGTCCCGACCTTCCGTATCGATTGTAGCCATAGTATCCGCCTCCGCCGCCGAGCAGCAGAATCAGCAGGACGATGATGAGGATTGTTCCCATGGGCCACCTTTATGCCATGCCTGGAGGCACGCCATGCCGGACCACGGGTGCACCGCGTCCGGCTTGGGCCGGGCGGTTAGGGCGTGTGCTTCTCGGCGGAGTTTGTGATGGCATTGCCGGTGACGGAGATGTCCTGACCCGCGCCCGCGGTGGTGTGACAGGCGCTCAGCAGCGGCGCCACGGCCACAACTGAAAGCACTGCCAAACCGAGAATGAGCTTCTTGTACATGCTGGAAGCCCTTTTGTGCATATCCAGTTCCCCGGTTTTGTCGCGCCCCAGGGGACATCGGGGCTCGGCGGGAAAGGCAACAGCGCGGTCGTTTGTTGGCGACAAGCGGTGCTGCCTCAACAATTGCGCTTTAACCCGTGTCTCGTTCTAACTGATTGATCTGGATCAAACGTCAGCCAATGATTTTGCGGGGCGTGCTGTGACCCGTCCGGTCAACTGCAACCGATGGTGCACCATGCTTGCACGCCGAACTGCCATGACAATAATCGGAGCCGCCGTCCTGCTGGTTGCACCGCCGGTACCGGTTCACCACGCCTGGGCACAGGCTGGTCCGCGGGCAGTCTCCTTTGTGAAGAGCACCAGCAACAGGTTGGTGGCAGTAGTCAACGTGCGGAATCGCCGCAGGAAAAACGTCGCAAGTTGCTGGGGGTCGTCGATCCAACCGTTGACGCCGAAAGCGCGATTGCGGCGACGATGTCATAGCGCAGCCGGTCGGACACGAACAACATGACCATGCCGGCGGTGATCGCCAAGGCTTCGATCTCATGCAGGGTCAAGCAGACGGTTCCTGAGCGGCGGGGTGTCCGGTCAGGCATGGGGATGCGCAAAACCGGCCGCAAGGCGACAGCCGATCAGATGTTAGCGAAACCTATGGCCTCGCCCCAATGCGTCATTTCCGCGAAACCGGCAGGCCAAGCCGACCGGTGGACTTGTGGCTCGGGTTCCCGCTTGCGCGGGAATGACAATTTTTGACGGGCCGGCCAGTGCGTCTTTGCTCATTGCACCCGATTGTCCACCAATTCGGTCACCACGGCCGGGTCAGCCAGCGTGGACGTATCGCCGAGACTGTCGGTTTCGTTGGCGGCGATCTTGCGCAGGATGCGGCGCATGATCTTGCCACTGCGGGTCTTTGGCAGCGCCGGCGCCCATTGGATCGCATCCGGCGAAGCGATCGGGCCAATCTCCTTGCGCACCCAGGCGACCAGTTCCTTGCGCAGCGACTCCGTCGGCTCCTCGCCCAGTTTCAGGGTGACGTAAGCGTAGATGCCCTGGCCCTTCAACTCGTGCGGGAAGCCTACCACCGCGGCCTCGGCCACCTTCGGATGCGCTACCAGCGCACTTTCTACTTCGGCGGTGCCCATGCGATGGCCCGACACGTTGATCACGTCATCGACACGGCCGGTGATCCAGTAATACCCATCGGCATCGCGCCGCGCACCGTCGCCGGTGAAGTACAGTCCCTTGAACGTCGAAAAATAGGTCTGCACGAACCGTTCGTGGTCGCCGTACACGGTGCGCATCATGCCGGGCCACGCATCGGCCAGGCACAGGTTGCCCTCGCACGCACCATGCAATTCGTGTCCGTCGCCATCGACGATGATCGGCTTCACACCAGGTAGAGGACGCGTCGCGGAGCCAGGCTTGGTCGGTGTCGCGCCTGGCAGCGGACTGATCAGGATGCCGCCCGTTTCGGTCTGCCACCAGGTATCGACGATCGGGCAGCGGTGCTCGCCGACGACCCGGTCGTACCACAGCCATGCCTCGGGATTGATTGGCTCGCCGACGCTGCCGAGGATGCGCAGGGAACGGCGGGACGTCTTCTTCACCGGACCTTCGCCGTCGCGCATCAGCGCACGGATCGCGGTCGGCGCAGTGTAAAAGATGTTGACCTTGTGCTTGTCCACCACCTGCCAGAAGCGCGAACTGTCCGGATAGTTCGGGATGCCCTCGAACATCACCGTCGTGGCGCCGTTCGCCAATGGGCCATAGACGATATAGGTGTGACCGGTCACCCAGCCGACATCCGCTGTGCACCAGTAGACCTCGCCAGGGTGGTAGTCGAACACTATCTCATGGGTGAAGCTGGCCCACACCATGTAGCCGCCGGTCGTGTGCAGCACACCCTTCGGCTTGCCCGTGCTGCCCGAGGTGTACAGGATGAAGAGCGGATCCTCCGCGTTCATCTCGAGCGGCGGGCAGTCGGCGGACGCAGCCGCACACAGTGTCGCATAATCGTGATCGCGGCCGGGCTGTATCGCCACATCGCCGCCGGTGACCTTCACCACGATGACATTCTTCACGCCCGGGCAGGACTTCAGCGCCTCGTCCGCGTTCGCCTTCAGCGGCACCTTGCGTCCACCCCGGCGGCCTTCATCCGCGGTGATCAGCAGCTCCGACGCACAATCCTGGAGGCGGTTGGCCAGGCTGTCCGGCGAGAATCCGCCGAACACTACGGAATGGATCGCGCCGATGCGCGTGCAGGCCAGCATGGCGACCGCGGCTTCCGGCACCATCGGCAGGTAAATCGTGACGCGGTCGCCCTTCTTGACGCCCAGCCCCTTCATCGCGTCCGCCAGCCGGCACACCTGCTCGTGCAGTTCGCGGTAGGTGACGTGCTTCGAAACCGCCGGATCGTCGCTTTCCCAGATGATCGCGGTCTGATCGCCGCGTGTCGCCAGATGCCGGTCCAGGCAGGATGCCGATGCGTTCAGCGAGCCATCCTCGAACCATCTGATCGAGACGTCGCCGGAGAAGCTGGTGTTTTTGATTTTGGCCGGTGGCTTCATCCATGCGATGCGGCGCGACTGTTCGGCCCAGAACGTGTTGGGGTCGCGTGCCGCGCGCTCGAACATATCCTGGTAGCGCGCCGCGGTGACATGCGCCTTGGCGGCGATTTCCGGGCGGACCGGGAAGATCTGACCGTCGGCGGCGTGGGCGTCTGGCATGACCGTGTTTCCTTTCGTTCTTCCGGGCCGTTCTCGTGGGTTCGGCGCTACAGGCCGGCATCCTCCGGCACGAATATGGTGTTGTCCTTGATCTGGATCACGACCGGTTCCAGGCGATCGCCGATGCACGGCCCCCGGACACACTCCCCGTCGGCGATGCGGAATTCAGCGCCGTGGGTGGCACAGATGATAAGGCTGCCGTCGTGCGAGAGGAAGCGGTCCGGCGTCCAGTCCAGCGGCGTGCCGATATGTGGGCATGCGTTGACGTAGACGAACACGCGATCGTCCTGGCGAATGGCGAACAGTCCGGTGAAGCCACCGGGTGCGGGACCGAAGCCCTTGCAGCCGCCGTCCGGCAGTTCATCGAGGCGGCAGAGCGCGCGAAGCCCAGGAACCGTCGCGCCATCGTCCGCTCTGTGGGGCAGGGGGAGGGTTGCGGCCGCCTCGTCTCCCGGCTCCGCCGCGCTGGCGGGTTGTGACGCAGGAACCCGGGATCGCGGATCGGCGCTCATCGTTTCCATCCTCCCATCCGGGAGATGCGATCCCAGTGCGGCTTGGACACCGGCACGACCGAAAGCCGTGACAGCCGCACCAAGGCCAGATCGGCGAACACCGGATCTGCCTTGATCGCCGCCAGCGTCACCGGATTCGGCATCGGCGCTACCGCCCGCATGTCCACCGAGACCCAATCGCCCTTCTCGGCGGTGGGATCTGGGTAGGCCTCGCGCACCACCTCGACCACGCCGACGATCTCCTTCCCTTCATTCGAGTGGTAAAAGAACGCACGATCGCGCTTCTTCATGGCCTTCAGGTTGAGCTTGGCCGAGTGATTGCGCACGCCGGTCCAGGGCTCCACGCCGTTGGCAACCTGCTGGTCCCAGGAAAACGCCTCGGGCTCCGACTTCACCAGCCAGTACTGCATTGCCGCCGATCTCCAGGCCCATGGTGTCCGGTACCACAGTAGGGCAACGAAGGCTGCGTTCAAACGGACCTTGGATCAGGCTGCCGGCGGCAATCGCTTGAGTGAAGCAGGATCAGGGCTCTCCCCTGAAACCCGCCAGGAGTCTTTGCCTCCTGGACCTCCAGCAAAGGCAGTAGCCTTTGCAATCCAATCGATTTCGACCGGTGGGGGTGGGGATGGCGCAGCTGGCCGACGGCAACCGGTCAGCGGCTAACGGAGTATCTGCCACCCCAAAAAGATTCTTGGACAGATTTGTCGCTAGTCTTTGATAAAGACGAAACTCTATGTTGCCGAATCCAACGGGGGTATGGCAACGGTGCAGCCGACCATGACGCCCGGCGATTCTGTCCTGACTGTCCGCGAGAAGCTGCCCAAACCCAGGGGGGCGCCTTCGTCGTTGCGCGCCCGGTGGCGCACCGCAGCCGAGACCGGCTTCGTTGCCGTTCCAAATGTGCTGCTGATTCATTTCCAAACCTTGGGGGCTACACCCACCGAGTTTGTGGTGCTGCTGAACCTGCTGATGCACTTGTGGTCCGTAGACGGCCGATCGTTCCCCCGCGTCTCGACGATCGCGCGCCGGATGGATACCTCCCCGCGCACCGTGCAACGCGCGCTGAACCGACTCCGCGAGCTTGGCCTGATCAAATGGCGGCGCGTTCAGGTCAAGGACGGCAAGGTTTTAGAGGACCCCAACACCAACGAGGGGGTCCGCCGCCGGCTGTACGATCTCACGCCAGTTCTGGAGCGTGCCGACCGGCTCGCGGTGGACCGCCTCCAGTTTCTGGAGGATCGGGCAGACGGGAGGCGCTCTAACCAGATCGCCGCGTAGCTCAACCGGATAGAGCGTTCCGTGACACACCGGAGGTGCCTGCTGGTCGCAGTCACACGATGGCGCGGAAAGGTTGCAGGTTCAAGTCCTGTCGCGGTGCCCGCTACGCCGCCGTCATCGTATCGTTTCCACTATAGATTTTCGAGACATTCGGAGATAGGAGTCGCGTGTGGCAAAATCTGGGCAATTCACATCTGTGCAGGAGTTTTTATTTTCTGCACCGCTTTACGCCGTTTTTTGGATCGATAAGGAGCAACTACAATCCGTCTTTGGCGCAAACTACAGGGCCCGGGACAAAATGGACGGCTGGTGCCCACTGTGCCACAGGGAATCAACCTTTGAACTGTCAGGCGGTGTACTTCAGTTTGAAACGTGGGCCAAAATAGAGAGCGTAGCGCGTATTCAAGACCTTAAATCGAGATGTGCTAGGCGGGACCACATTCTCTCGTTTTACTTTCTACTGAGCGCAATGCGCATTCAAAAAATTGGTCAATACCCGTCCTTGGCCACGATCGCACAAGACGAAACTCAGCAGTACCGGCGAGTGCTTAAGGATGACAATGCGACGGAGTTTCATAAGGCCGTCGGGCTTGCCGCTCACGGTGTCGGTGTGGGTTCGTTCGTCTACCTTCGGCGGGTTTTCGAACGCCTAATCTGGGCGCGATTTCGTGAGTTCGAAGCTCAAGAGGCTTGGGATGAAGCTCAATTCAAGACGATGCGAATGGAGGACAAGATCGGTTTGTTGAAAGGCCATCTCCCGGTTTTCTTGGTCGAAAACTGTAAGGTATATTCAATCCTGAGCCTGGGTGTTCATGAACTCGATGAGGGTGCATGCCTAGCGTTTTTCCCGGTGATGAAGGACGCCATTGTTATGATCCTGGAGGACGACAAGAAAAAGCGCGAGGAGTTGGAGCGCAGGGAACACATGAGACGGGCGATAGCAGCATACGAACCTAATCCTGCGGATACGTAGCCGCCTATGAGCGAGTGGATGGGTCCCAGTGACTGGTCGCCCACGTTCCTGCTCCTGCTGGCTTGGCTCCTCTACGAGAGACTCCGCCCGGTCAAGGACTATTACGTAATCCAGCGCCTCTATTTTGTCAGGCTTTATCTGGACCCTTGGCGGGGTAACCAGTGCAGCGCCCACTACCATGGCTTCGATGATTACCTGGCCGCAAAGGCGGTCTTCGACTTGCACGAACTTGAATACATCAGCGTGTTGGACGATGCCGGCACTGAGGCCGAGCACAGCTTGTTCATAGTTCCCGCAAGGTCAAAAACCTCCGCTATTAACCGTCTTAGGTCCAATAAATCCGTAGCCGGCAAGGAGCTTCTGCATAGAACGCCCTACAGGGACATCCTCAAGCGCCGGACGTACTGGCAGGCCGAAACCAAGGCTGCTGCAACCGAAGGAAATATACGTGTTCCGTAACGTGGAACCATTCCAAATGGTGTGGTCTTCGTGCTGACTACCCACCGTCGCCGCCCCCTGTGCGCTAGCGGCCAAGGCAACCCACCTCGCTTTAGTCCCATTATGTTCTTCCCATACCTCGCCGCCTCCCTGACTGGTCAATCAAGCGAACTCCCAGGCGGGTGGAAGGTGGCGGACGCGACCGGCCGGGTGCTGGCCGACTGCTACGGTGACGGCCGCCCAAAGGGCGCCAGCGACAGCACCCTCACGGTGGACGGAGCGGCGCGGCGCGGCGCGGCGGGCATTGCTCGGTTACTGGGGCTGCTGAGGCCAGGCAGGCACCCAGCAGATTGATCTAGATCAGCGCGCCCCACGACACCCTTCGGTAGGACTAAATTTCTGTCATCTAGGCCCCGGATTGCTCCCCGTGGGCTACAACGTCTGTGGATCGGGTGTGGGTGAATCGTGGGTAGGTCTGCTTGTGCGCCTTTGGCAAAAACCCCAGGATTCCTGCGGCTTTCCGCCGCTGTGGAAAGTTTGACGGGGCCTTCAGTCCCATTCCAGACCGCCGTACAGGCGACCGGAGTAATCCACCCCGGCGCGCCTTCAAACGGCACGAGCCATGGGTTAGGTTGACCGCGTGGACACAGGTTCCATCGTAGCCCCGCCCCCGAGCGAGCGAAATCCGGGGCGTTCTCTGCACCGTTTCGCCAACCCGGGGCGCTTTTTGCGCCTCTCCGGTGTCATACTCCCTTGGCTGTCTGCCGGAGGCCTGCTGCTGACCACGATCGGCCTGATCTGGGGCCTGTTCTTCGCCCCGGCCGACTGGCAGCAGGGCGACGCGGTCCGCATCATGTATGTGCATGTTCCGGCGGCCTGGCTGGCCTCGGCCGGCTATCTGGGGTTGGCCGTGTGTTCGGCACTGTCGCTGGTCTGGCGTCACCCGTTGGCCGATCTGGCGGCCGTCGAGATCGGACCGGTCGGCGCCGGCTTCACCGCGATGTGCCTGGCTACCGGCAGCATTTGGGGCAAGCCGATGTGGGGCGCCTGGTGGGTGTGGGACGCGAGGCTGACCTCCGTCCTTGTGCTGTTCTTCCTGTATCTCGGTCACATTACGCTAGTGCGCGCGTTCGACGATCCGGTCCGCGGGTATCGGGCCGGCGCCATCCTGGCACTGGTCGGCGTGGTCAACCTGCCGATCATCAAGTTCAGCGTGGATTGGTGGAATACGCTGCACCAACCCGACACGATCAGCTTCACCGGCGCACCGACCATGTATGTCGGCATGCTCTGGCCGCTGCTGTTCACGGCGGTCGGTTATTCCCTGGTGTTTGCCGCCATCGTGGTTGCACGCACACGCGCCGCCGTGATGGAGCGACGGATCCGCGGCCTGCTGATGGCGCGGGCAGATGAGGCGCGGGCGTGACGCATCTGCCATACATCGCGGCGGCGTATGCGCTTGGGGTGCTGATACCGGGCTCGTTTGCGATTGCGGCTTTCGTACGCATGCGGAGCGCACAGCGGCGTCTGGCGATGATTGACCCCCGGGTCCAGCGCTCGAGGGCAGGCCCTCGGGTCAATCGCTCGGGAACACAGCCGCGGCGGCGAACGCCATGACCCGCAAGCGTCGCCGTCTGTGGATTCTGCTCGCCTGCGGACTGGGCCTGGGCTCCGCAACAGCGCTCGCGCTGTCGGCGTTCCGCGACAACCTGGTGTTCTTCCTCGCACCCTCGGACATCGCGACCAAGACGCCGGCGCCCGGCCGGACCTTCCGCCTCGGTGGGCTGGTCGAGCAGGGAAGCGTGCAGAAATCAGTCGACGACGGCCATCCCACCGTCAAATTCCGCGTTACCGATGGCAACGCGAGCGTCGAGGTGACGTATGTCGGCATCCTCCCGGACCTGTTCCGCGAAGGGCAGGGCGTTGTGACCCTTGGCGCGATCCAGCCGGACGGCACGTTCCGCGCCTCTGAGGTGCTGGCCAAACACGACGAGACCTACATGCCGAAGGAGGTCGTGGACGCGTTGAAGAAGTCCGGCCATTGGAACCCGTCCGCCGGTCCGCCGCCGCCGGCCGCGACCTGGAACACGATGACGATCAGAAAGGTCGGCGGATGATGCGTCCTCGTGCTGACCGCGAAGCCAACCCATGATCCCTGAACTCGGCCACTTCGCGCTTGCGCTCGCCGTCGTCATTGCCGGCGCACAGGCGGTCCTGCCACTGCTGGGGGCCCACAGGCGCGACACGCGGCTGATGTCTGCCGCGCCGTCGCTGGCGTTCGGCCAACTGATTGCGCTGATGACCGCGTACGGCTGCCTGATCTGGAGTGCGGTGGTCGACGACTTCTCCGTGCTGAACATCGCGGAGAACTCCAACAGCATGAAGCCGCTGATCTACAAGATCACCGGCACCTGGGGGAACCACGAAGGATCGATACTGCTGTGGTGCATGATCCTGGCGTTGTGCGGCGGCGCGGTCGCATTGTTCGGCCGGTCACTGCCATCGAGCCTGCGCGCGCGGGTCATCGGGGTGCTGGGCTTCACCTCCGCCGGCTTCCTGCTGTTCGCGCTGACCGCATCGAACCCGTTCGATCGCCTGTGGCCGCCGCCGCTCGACGGCAATGACATGAACCCGCTGTTGCAGGACCCTGGCCTCGCGGTGCACCCGCCGATCCTTTACGCGGGCTACGTCGGTTTCGCTATTCCGTTCGCCTTCGCTGTCGCCGCGCTGCTGGAAGGGCGTGTCGATGCTGCGTGGGGACGCTGGGTGCGGCCGTGGACGCTCGGCGCGTGGTGCCTGCTCACCGGCGGCATCGCACTCGGCTCCTGGTGGGCCTACTACGAACTTGGCTGGGGCGGCTACTGGTTCTGGGATCCGGTGGAGAATGCCTCGCTGCTGCCATGGCTGTCCGGTACGGCACTGCTGCACTCCGCCATCGTGGTGGAGAAGCGCGAGGCACTGAAGATCTGGACCATCCTGCTTGCCATCGGCACTTTCTCCCTATCGCTGTGCGGCACGTTCCTGGTGCGCTCCGGCATTCTCAATTCGGTGCACGCGTTCGCCATCGATCCTGCGCGTGGCGTGTTCATCCTGGTGCTGCTGGCGCTTGTTATCGGCAGTTCGCTGCTGCTGTTCGCGCTGCGAGCGCCGGTGATGGCACCGACCGGCATCTTCGCGCCGATCTCACGCGAGGGCGCGCTGGTGCTCAACAACATCCTGCTGTGCTCGATCTGCGCCGTCGTGCTGACCGGCACGACCTACCCGCTGTTCGCGGAATTGCTGTTCGGCGCGAAGCTCAGTGTCGGGCCGCCGTATTTCCAGGCGACGGTGTTCCCGCTGGCGGTGCCATTGTTCCTGGCGATGTCGCTTGGCCCGGTGCTGCCTTGGAAGCGCGCCGAACTTTTCCCGGCGTTGCTGAAATTGTGGTGGGCAGCGCTGATCGCTGCGGTGGTCGGTACTGTCGCGGCACTCGGTGTACACGCCGGCTTCGCCGCGGTTGGCTTCGCGGCATCGGCCTGGCTGATCTTCGGTTCACTGACGGAACTTGTCGAACGCACGCGGCTGTTCCGGGTACCATTTGCCAGCTTTCGCGCGCGCGCGATGGCGCAGCCGCTGTCGGTCTGGGGATCGGCCGTGGCCCATTCCGGGATGGGAGTCACCGTCGCTGGTATTGCCGGCATGTCACTTGCCGTGAGCACCATCGTCGCAGTGCACCCGGGGGACACAGTGCATCTCGGCGGCTACGACTGGACACTGCTCGGTCTGCACGACGCACAGGGGCCGAACTTCACCGCGCGAGTCGCGGATATCCGTGTGACGCGTGATGGCCACGAGGTGGTCATGTTCCATCCATCGCGGCGCATGTTCACTGTGCAGAAGACGTCTGTCACTGACACCGCGATACAGACCAACGGACTGCGCGATCTCTATGCCGTACTCGGCGAAGAGAGAGACGGCGCGGCGGTGCTGCGGCTGCACGTCAATCCGCTGGCGCCATGGATCTGGCTCGGTGCCTTGGTGATGGCCGCTGGTGGCGCGTTGTCGCTGGCCGACCGCAGGTTGCGTGTGGGCGCACCAGCGCGACGCACTGCCGGCGTGCAGGCCGGGGCGGTATCGTGATCGGTCCCCTCCAGCGCCGGCTCTTGCTGCTCGCCCCACTAGGCTTGGCTGCCGTTGGGGGCGCTTCGTTCTGGGCATTGCTCGAACGTATGCAGGAAGGCACGTACGACCCGCACGGCGTGCCGAGTATGTTGATCGGCAAACCACTGCCGAAGTTTTCGCTACCTGGGCAGCCGCCGAGCCAGGGTTTCTCCAGCGCAGATGTCATCGCGGGTGATCGCCCGGTGCTGGTCAACTTCTTTGCCTCCTGGTGCATTCCCTGCATTCAGGAGGCGCCGGTGCTGATGACCCTGAAGCAACAGGGCATGCCGATCTGGGGCATCGCGTACAAGGACAAGGTCGACGCCACCACTGATTTCCTGAAGCAGAACGGCGACCCATACACGCGTATCGCGCGTGACGAGCCCGGAACGGTAGCGATCAACTTCGGCCTCTATGGCGTGCCGGAGACCTACCTGGTGGACAGATCCGGCATCGTGCGCTGGCGTTGGGCCGGCGGCATGAGCGACGACGTCGTGCACCAGTACCTGACGCCACTGCTGCAGAGCCTGGCGTGAGGCTGGCTGCCGGCCTTCTGCTATTCGGTCTGCTTGCGTCGCCGGCCCTCGCCGTCAGCGATCCTGCCGAGTTGTTGCCTGATCATCAGCAGGAACTGCGTGCCGAAGCGATCGGCCAACAGCTTCGCTGCCTGGTCTGCCAGAATGAAAGCATCGAGGAGTCCAACGCTGATCTTGCACGCGACCTGCGACACATCATTCGACAGCGCATCGTGGCGGGCGACAGCGATCAGGAGATCATTGCCTGGATGGTGGCGCGTTACGGCAACTTCGTGCGCCTGCGGCCGCCGTTCAATGCGATGACGTTCGTGTTGTGGGGTGCGCCCGGGCTCGCCCTGCTGGCCGGTGGCGCGGTGGTGTACTTTTCAGCGAGACGGCGTCCTGTCGCACCGAAGCCACTCACCGAAGCCGAGCGGCGGCGTCTGGCCGATCTGTTGAAGTCATGATCCGCCACGCATGATCTGGTTGGCCATTGCGCTGCTGGCGGCAATCTCGCTTGCGCCGCTGGCATTCTCGTTGCGCCGCGCCACGACAGGACGCGGTCGGCGGGAAGCGGCGCTCGCGCTTCATCGCGCGCAACTTGTCGAATTGGATCGCGATCTTGCTGACGGGCGGATCGCGGCGGCGGAACATGCCAACGCCGTGCTGGAGGTACAGCGCCGCCTGCTGGCCGCCGCCGAAACCACCGAACCAGGAGCACAGACAAGCTCGCGCTCGCCGGTGCTGTTCGCGCTGTTGCTGGTGCCGATTGGTGCCTTCGCGCTGTATCTGGTCGGCGGCAATCCGGAATTGCCGGCTGAACCGCTGGCGGACCGCATAGCGGCGGCGCAGAGGCGTGAAGCACAGGAGGCGGCGTTGATCGCGCAGCTACGTCAGCGCCTGACCGAGCTCGATCCGCATAGCGAACAGGCACGGCAAGGCTACATATTACTCGGCAATGCCGAGGCCAGCCGCGGCAAGCTGAATGAGGCCGCGGATGCGTGGCGTACCGCGCTTGCCACGCGGTTCGATCCGACGATTGCAGCGGAAGCGGCCGAGGCAATCACCGAGGCGCAAGGTCAAGTCACCGACGATGCCGCGGCATTGTTCCGCCGCGCGATAGCCGAATCGCCAGCCGATGCACCGTGGCGGCCGATGGCGGAGAAGCGGCTGTCGGAAGTGAAATGAAGCGGTGCGACCCTGCTATTGCGAGGAGCGTACCGACGTGGCAATCGCGCGGCCGCTTTCGGCCAGATTGCCGCGCCGGGACGCTCTTCGGACTAGCAGGTTGAGTATCCACAGGATAGCGGCCGGTAACAGAAGCAGCAGAACAAGCATGGCGCACGCGATTGCCGCTGCCGTCGGCCAGTCGCTGTTCTGGAAGAACTCCTCCCACAACACACGTCCGATCAACTGTGCCTGCGGGCCGCCAAGTAGTTCCGGAATCACGTATTCACCGACTGCCGGAATGAACACCAGTAGCATGCCGGCCCATACGCCCGGCATCGACAGAGGCAACGTTACCGACAGGAACACCCGCCACGGCGCTGCGCCGAGATCGGCCGCGGCCTCGAGCAATCGCGTGTCGAGGTGGGACAACCGCGCATAAAGCGGCAACACCATGAAGGGCAGATAGGTGTAGACGATACCGATATACATCGCTGTGTCGGTGTACAGCAGCCGCATTGGCGACAGGCCGACAGCGACCAGGATTGTGTCGATCAAGCCGTCGTCCTGCAGCAGGCCGATCCAGGCATTGATACGCATCAGGAAGCCGGTCCAGAACGGCAGCATTACGAGCAACAGCAGCAAGGTGCGCCAGCGTTCGTTGCTGCGTGCGATGGCCAGCGCCATCGGATAGCCGGCGAGCAGGCAGATGACGGTTGACACTCCCGCCACCTTCAGGCTGAGCAGCAGTGCCGCGCGATACAACGGATCTGTTGCGATCAGCATCAGGCTGTCCAATCCGGGATGCGCCAGGCTGAATGGCGGAATTGCATCGACCGATTTGCCAAGGGCGATTGCCAGCACGATCGCGCAGGGTGCCAGCAGGAATAGCGTGAGCCACGCCCAGGGCACCGACAGCACGAGGGCTCGGCCTAATCTCATGCCGGCAACACGATGCAGGCTTCGGGTTGCCACGACAGCGTCACGCGTTCACCGACATCGATCTGGGCTGCACCGAGTCCGTCGCGCAGCGATTGCGTCGCGCGCATCAGGCTGCCGTCGGCGAGGCGCACGGTGTGGGTCAGCGCCTCGCCTGCATAGGCGCGCTCGATAACCACGCCCGTTACGGCATTGGCATCATCGGTGGCGCCCAACCGCACCCGCTCGGGCCGAATTGCCAGCAGTACCGGTCCTGCCGCGGCTTCTGTCGCAGTGCGTACCACGACGTCCAGGCCCGGCAGCGCGAGGTACTTACCACTGGCTTGTGCCACCGCTCGCAGGACGTTCGCCGCACCAAGAAACTCGGCGACGAAGCGTGTATTCGGACGTTCATACACCTCGGCCGGCGTGCCAACCTGTACCAGCCGCCCCTCGTGCATGACGCCGATGCGGTTTGCTGTCGTCAGCGCCTCTTCCTGGTCGTGGGTGACCAGGATGAAGGCGATTCCGAGCTTGCGTTGCAGCCGCACAAGCTCCTCGCGCGTATCGCGGCGCAGGTTGCGATCAAGCGCGGACAGCGGTTCGTCCAGCAGCAGCAGCGACGGGCGCGGCGCCAGGCTGCGCGCGAGGGCAACGCGTTGCTGCTGCCCGCCGGAAAGTTGCGCGGGCCTGCGCGCCGCGAAGCCTTGCAGGCTGACCAGTTGCAGCATCTCTGCGACGCGCGCATGGATCTCGGTCGCGCGCCAAGCCGCGCATCCGCAGGCCGAAGCCGATATTCGCCGCGACAGTCATGTGCGGGAACAGCGCATAGGACTGGAACATCGTGTTGACCGGCCGGCGATGCGGCGGCAGCGCAGCAAGATCCACACCGTCCAACTTGATGCTGCCGGCGTCTGGTTGCACGAACCCCCCGACTGCGCGCAGCAACGTCGTCTTGCCGGAGCCGGAACCACCGAGCAGCACGAACAGTTCGCCGGGAGCGACCTGCAGGTCGAGACGATCCACTGCCGTTGTTGTTCCGAAACGGACAGTCAAATCGGTGATCGTCAGCAAGGCATTCAGTGTCCCGCCTTGAAGCGGTCCCACATCCGGGAGCGCTCGCGCTCCGCGGATCGCGAAAGCGGGCCGATGGAGAAGAACGTCGCCATCTGCGCCGGCGTCGGGAAGATGTTGGTGTCAGCCAGCAACTCTGGGCGGATCATTGCGTGGCTAGCGGGGACTGCGTTGGCGTAGCGCACCTTGTTGGTGATAGCGGCCATCACATCGGGTTGCAGCAGGAAGTTGATGAACGCAAGACCGGCATCCATGTGAGGTGCATCGACCGGAATCGTCAGCATGTCGAAGCCGACCTGCGCGCCTTCCTTGGGTGTGATGTAGCGCACGGTCACGCTGGGTCTCGGCACGCGCCTGTGCCTGAACCACGTCACCGGAATAATCCATGGTGAGACAGGTCTCGCCCGCCGCCAATGCCTCGAGCGCGCCACCCGAGGCGAAGCTGCGAATGTAGCGGCGGACGCCCATCAACGTGTGTTCCACCGCTGCAAGATCCGCGGGTTCGGTGCTGTCGGGGCTGCGGCCGAGGTATTTCAGCACGGCGGGGATCACATCGATGGCCGAGTCCAGCATAGTGATGCCGCAGGGTGCGATACGTTCGGCGTACTCCGGCTTGAACAGCAGATCCCAACTGTCCATCGGTGCGTCGGGCAGCAGCTTTTGCACCCGATCGGGGAGCATGCCGATGCCGGTAGTGCCCCAGAGATAGATCGCGCCGTGCAAATTGCCCGGGTCGGAACGTGCGACCCTTTGCATCAGTGCGGGATCGAGATTGTGCCAATTCGGCACGCGCGTGCGATCGATCACGGCAAGCGCTCCGACTTTGATCAGCCGCGACATGGTGGGTTCGTCTGATGGCACCACGACGTCGTAGCCTGAGTGACCGGCCAGCAGCTTTCCTTCCAGCGTTTCCAGGCTGTCGAATACATCGTAATGGACGGTGATGCCGGTTTCCTTCTGGAAGCGATCCAGCATCGCGGGATCGATGTAGTCGGTCCAGTTGTAGACATTCACCACAGGCGTCTCGGCATGCGCTGGTTGAGACAGCACGAGCAGAACGAATATCGCCATTGTCATTGCGCGGGCGAACACGGTCGTGCCTCCGGGCATCACTTTAATTGCCGGATGGCGGGATGAAGGCTGCCTGCGTACCGCCATCGACCGGGATCGTGGTGCCGGTGACATAACGCGCGGCATCGCTGAGCAGAAAGCCGATCACATCCACCACATCGTCGGGTGACGCAATGCGTCCGACCGGCGACACGCCGGATGGACGATAGCGACCGGCCTTCTGAGGATCGCTGACCGCATGGATCATCGGTGTGTCCACCGTTCCAGGCGCCAATGCGTTGACCAGCACGCCGCTGCCAGCCACCTCGGCCGCCAGCACGCGGCAGAGCTGCGATACCGCTGCCTTGGACGCAGCGTAGGCGCCACCTTGGACTTTCGGCCGCAGTGCTGCCACCGATGACAGCATGACGATGCGCGACGGCCGTTCGCGCGTGGCGGACTTGCGCAGCAGCGGAAGCGCCTCTCGCGCGCACAGCCATGTGCCGCGCGTGTTGACGGCGAACACGCGATCGAAGTCCTCCACCGACATGCTGTCCAGCGGGCCGATCCGCAGAATGCCAGCGCAGCAGATCAGCGCATCCAACGTGGTGGACGCGAAGCCGATATCCGCGAACGCGGCAATCACCCGGTCTGGATTGGCGACATCGCAGACGACTGGCTTGAAGTGGGGGTCGTTGCTGGTGGCGCGCAGCCGATCCTCAGAGATGTCGAGGCCAAACACTGTCCAGCCCTCACCAAGCAGTCGCTTCGTCGCGGCCTGTCCAATACCCGACGCGGCACCAGTGATCGCGGCTGTCCTGCCCATGTCCCCCTCGCGACAATTTGAGCACAGACGCTACCACCAAATGCAGGGCCGGTGGAACGTGGGGTCAGGCGCGCTTGCGTCCTGGCGCGCGCTTCGGCTTTTCACGAGTGGTGCGCGGCGCGGCCGCCTTGCGACGAGGCGGTGCGCCGGCAGGTTTTTCGCGTGGCGGCTTTTCGGGATTCAGACTGCGCTTCAGGGCCGCCATCAGGTCGATGACGTTGTCGCCGCGAGCGGCCTCCGGTTCCTCCGGGGTGATACCCTCACCCTTCAGCTTGGCATCGATCACCTCGCGCAAGCGCTTCTCGTAGTGATCCTCGAGATCGGCGGGTTCGAATTTGTCCTGCTGCCGTTCGATAAGCTGGGTGGCGAGCTTCACCATTTCGGCATCCGGTTTGGCGTCGGCGATGCGTTCGAACAGCCTGTGATAATCGTAGAGATCACGTGGCTCGTGCAGCGTATGCACCACCATGCCCCGTTCCAGCGGCAATATCGCCACCGCTCGTTCGCGCCGTGAGATCACCACGCGCGACAGCGCTGCCCTGCCAGACTTCGCGATCGCCTCGCGCAGGACCGTGTATACGTCCTGACCTGCCTCGCCATCCGGCACCATATAGTAGCTGGTGTCGAAGTAGATCGGGTGGATCGCGTCGTGTTCGACAAACTTGTCGACCGTCATAGTAGAGGATGTCTCGACCTTGGCGTTCTCGAAGTCCTGATCGTCCAGCAGAACGTAGCGGTCCTTCTCAAATTCGTAGCCTTTCACGAGTTCGCGCCGAGGCACTTCCTTGTCGGTTTCCGCATCGAGCGTCACGGTGCGGACGCGGTGTCCGGTCTTCGGGTTGATGAAATGGAAGCGCAGGTTGCCACTGGCCCGCAGCACGCTGTGCATCGATACGGGACACGTCACCAGGGCAAGCCGCAGGTGTCCACGCCAGACCGGTCGCTCCGCCATCGTCGCCTCCGTGTTTCCGCCAAGGAAAAGGTAGGTCCGATCACCGGTGCTCACCAGTATACTGCGGGTGTGATCACTGCACGTTCTTTTGTGCCCGCACCGAGCGCAACCGGCCAGCGGCGACAGCGTTTGGATGCCTACCCGGCTCGAAAAAGGAGACAGCCAACCATGGTAAGCAAAGCTTCGTTTGGAACGATGATCGCTGCGGCGGCGCTTATTTCACTGCCCGTCCTGGCGCAGACCACGACCCATACCACTACCACCACCACGGCCACGCCGCCGGACTCCGGCATGACGACAACCCACCCGGCTAACCCGGGCATGGCCAGCACCGCTCCGGCGGCGACGTCATCGACGACCTCGAACACGGCGGAATACTTCACGGCTGACCACAAGGTTCGTGCCAGCAAGATCGTTGGAGCCAGTGTCTACAATGATCAGAACCAGTCGATCGGGTCGATCAGTGACGTTCTGATGGGCGACAGCAATCACAAGGCCGACACGGCCGTGCTTTCGGTCGGCGGCTTCCTCGGCATGGGCTCCAAGCTGGTGTCGGTGCCGTTCGATCAGCTTCACATCGAAGCCAACAAGATCATCATGCCCGGTGCCACGAAGGCATCTCTCGAGGGTATGCCGGAGTATAGCTACAACAATGCGTGATCTCAGTATCGATCGCCAATGAGTGATCCAATCTGAGTTTGCATTATGTGGGGTGGGCGGCAACAAGCCGCCCACCTTCGCTTTGTCGGCACCTTACCAGGTCTTTCTCTTGCGACGTCTTGGCGCTAGCTGCCTTTCCCCTTGGTCGGTAAAGGGGCCGGGGAACTCTCCCTGGTCCTTAATCGCCTCGATCGGTGCCACTGGCTGGGCTGGTCCTGGATGTGGGCTGGCCGGCGCCGCTTTTGGCAACTGGCTGGCGGATGGATTGCCCTCGATTGCGATGAGCTGCCGTGCCCGCTCTCAGAATTCGTCCGCGCGGCCTTGCGGTCGTCCACCTGCTTCCCACCGATGATAGGCACGGGGCGTGTGTGTTCGTCCAGCGTTGCAGCAGCGGATGTCCTGCGGCTCTCAATCACCGCGCGTCGCTGCATCAAACTCCCGGCGGCGGACCGGGTTCGCCTGGCACCGCTTCCGGTGCGGCATGAACGCTGCCATACTGATATGAGGGCTCCGGGATCTGCGGCGGCCCCACGGTGTCACGTCCAGTGGAGCGCGCTTCGACGCCGACGATGAATCAAGCAAGGCGGCATCCGGAGGCTATCGATGAATGACCTGGCGACGGTGGAGCACGCTGTTGACGAGGCAACGGCTCTGCAACGCTACACCACCACCCGCGCCCATACCGAACATCTTGCGGCCTCGCTCAGCGCGGAAGACCAGTGTGTCCAATCGATGCCCGACGCCAGTCCGGCGAAATGGCACCGGGCTCACACGACCTGGTTTTTCGAGCAGTTTGTGCTGGGCACATTCATGCCGAACTATCGCGTGTTCGATGCGGATTTCTGCTATCTGTTCAACTCGTATTACGAAGCGGTGGGTCCGCGACATCCCCGGCCCAATCGCGGCCTGCTGACACGGCCTTCCGCGGAGCAGATCAGCGAATACCGGGCGCATGTCGATGCGGCGATGCTGCAACTTCTGCTGCGCATGCCCGTGGAAGCTGCGTCGCTGATCGAACTCGGACTGCAGCACGAACAGCAGCATCAGGAGCTCCTGCTGACCGATATGCTGCACGCGTTTGCACAAAGTCCACTGGCGCCCGCGGTGCTGCCTGAATGGCAGGAGCCGCGCATCGCCGCCGGCACCCCACGGTACATCGATTGCCTCGGTGGTCTGGAGAGGATCGGCCATGCCGGTATTGGCTTCTGCTTCGACAACGAAACCCCGGGGCATCCCGAATTCCTGGCGCCATATCAAATCTCGTCGCATCTGGTGCGCAACAGCGACTGGTTGGCATTCATCGCCGATCGGGGCTACTGCACAGCGACGTTATGGATGTCCGATGGCTGGGCCCGGTTGCAAGCCGAAGGCTGGTCGGCGCCGCTGCATTGGCGAGAGATGGACGGATCATGGTGGCAAATGGGATTGGGCGGTCTGGTTCCGCTCGAGCCTGACGCGCCGGTACGGCACGTGAGCTGGTACGAGGCAGATGCATTCGCGCGCTGGGCAGGCGCACGGCTACCGACCGAAGCGGAGTGGGAAGCTTCGAGTGGCCGGCAGGATATCGAGGAACTTATCGGCCATGTCTGGCAATGGACTGCCAGCGCATATCGTCCGTACCCCGGCTTTCAGCCTATGGTCGGCGCGGTGGGCGAGTATAATGGAAAGTTCATGATCAATCAGATGGTGCTGCGCGGTGGATCGGTTGCCACTCCTCCGGGTCATGTCCGGCCGAGCTACCGGAATTTCTTTCACCCCGACAAGCGCTGGCAGTTCAGCGGTGTGCGGTTGGCTCGCGACGTCTGAGAAGGAAAGCTATTCATGGCTAATGACATCGCCATGGTACCGGCGGCGAGTTGGGATGTCGCGGACGCGGCAATTACAGGCTTGCTGCAACGGCAGAAGACGTTGCCAGCGAAACTATTCTATGACGAAGCCGGCTGTCGCCTTTTCGCGCAGATCACCGAGTTGCCGGAATACTACCTGACACGCACCGAGCGCGCGTTGCTGGAAGTTGTGGCGCCGCGTGTGATCGCGTCGCTGCCAGGGCCTGCGGTGATGATCGAGTATGGTGCCAGCGACGAGGCAAAGGCCGGCTTTTTGCTGCGTGAGCGGGACAGTATGGGCAGGCGCGTCGTGCGCACCTATGTGCCGATCGATGTGGCGGCTACGGCACTGGACCAGATGCGCGCTCGGCTGCAACGCGAGCGGCCGGATCTACAGATATGCAGTGTGGCCGCCGACTTCATGGAGCCGATGTCGCTGCCGGTGGAGGTTCCTGACCTGCCACGGCTCGGTTTTTTCCCTGGATCGACCATCGGAAATCTCGATCCGACGGCCGCCAGGCGGTTTCTCCAACAGGCGCGTCAGACCTTGGGCGCACGATCATGCTTCCTGATTGGTGTCGACCTGCGCAAGACCCCTGCGGTATTGCTGCCAGCCTATGACGATGCGGCGGGCGTCACCGCGGCATTCAATCTCAATCTGCTGGTGCGGCTGAATCGCGACGCAGGCGCTGATTTCGATCTCGGCGCCTTCGCGCATCGTGCCGTGTGGAATGATGCCGAAAGTCGCATTGAAATGCACCTGGTGAGCCGGCGTGAACAAACGGCACGGGTGGATGGCCATATCATCCACTTCGCGCGCGGCGAGACCATCCACACTGAGAACAGCTACAAATATGCACCGGAACAATTTGCGGAACTTGCGGGATCAGCCGGATGGCATACTGCGGAGCTGTGGACCGATCCTGGCCAACTGTTTTCCCTTCACCTGCTGGAGCCATGGCGCGGCCCGTGACGCGATCAGATGACGCTGGCGTTTTCCTCGCCGGTCATGAATGTGCGGAGCTGGAGACGGGCGCGATGTACCCGACTTTTCAGTGTCCCGATGGCGCAGCCGGTAACCTCGGCGGCTGCCTCATATGATTTCTCCTGAAGGACGATCATGAACAGCGCCTCGCGCTGATCCGGCGGCAGCCTGTCCAGTGCCCAGCCCAGTTCCCGCAGCGCCGTTCGATCTTCATGTGCCGCCGGGATCGCCACTTCTGGAACCGTTTCCATATCGGTGAATTCCCGGCGGTTGCGCACACTGCTGATGAAGTGGTTGATCATGATCCGATGAATCCAGGCGGAAAAATTGGTGCCCGGAATAAAGCAGTCCTGCGCAACCAACGCTTTTGTTGCGACATCCTGCGCAAGATCATCCGCGGCAGCGCGATTCCGCGTAAGGGCGAGTGCCCAAACCCGCATCTTTGGCAGAAATGCGATGAGTTGATCGTGAAACTCCGCCGGCATATTAGATCTCCTGGTGCTGAAAGTGCGTTTGTTGCTATGGCACCTGTGGCCGAAAAGGAGCGCGTGCAAGACGAATGACATTAGCTTGATGGAGCTGCGAAGCATGATCAGTGCTGATCCCCGATGCTTCGCGAAAAGATGAAGCGCTTCGCGGAATTATAACGGGACGGTCGCGCTCAAGTTATAGATACTCAGAACGTGGCTCTGCTGATGCAGCAGAGACTGCGATTGACTGCGCCGTGGGCCGTCCTATTTGGCATTCAGCCGTTCACGCCATCACATTGGAGTGCGGCCAGCCGTGAAAGGCGGCCACATGTTGCGCTTCCTGCTTGCTGGAATGGTCGTTATCTGCGGAGTGGTTCTCCTGTTTGTGGTTTCTTTTGGGGACCCACAGTCAGCTGTTCGCGAAGTACAATCGATACTGCCTGTGGCCCAGGTGGGTTCGTCGTCCCAATCTACCACGCCTTCTGCCACCACGGCCCCGGCCGCGCGTGAAGTCGCCCAAAACGCGCCGCCGCCCGTGGCCGAACCGGCAGCGCCAGCACCGGAGATGGCCGAGCTCCAACATCAGCGGGATGCCCTACAGTGGCAGATACTGGATTTGCAGGCGAAGGTATCACAAGAGATCCAGACTATGGGATCGCTACGCAGTGAAGCTGATTCGGCGCGGCAGGCACTTGAGGCCATTCGCCAGCAACAGGTGGAGAGCCAGTCGGCGTCGGCTCACCCACAGCAGGCGGATCAACAGGAGTTGGCAGCGAGTCAGCAGCGCGCGGCTGCAGCCGAGAAACAGGTCGCGACCGAGCAGGCGGCGCTGGCCCGGTTGAAGGCTGAATCGGAGCAGTCGAAGTTGCATGCGACACATCCGCAAGTTGTGAGGTCCGCGCCCAGTGACGAATCCGCGCTGCGGAAGGCGCCCGAGGATCCTGCGTCAAATGCGCCGGCGGAGGCTGCGGCACCAACTGCGAAACCGGTCGAATCTGACCCCAGTTTACCGAACGCTGTGCTCGATCGGCTGCGACGCGATAATCGCCGAACGCAGCGCGATGCAATCAATTACCATCTGCCAGCGCCTGCTCCGGCAACTCAGCCCGCAGTGCAGGCGTCGGCGGCGCCGACGCCGGTGTCACAGGAATGGCTGTCCGACGCACGCGCCGCGTTGGTGTTAGGCCGCATTGACGAGGCACGCAGGCTCCTTGAGCGGGCGCAGGTGCAGCTGGTATTCCGACCAGTCGGGCCGTCCGGCGGTGCGTCTGCCACCAGCAGTGTCTCAGCCGGCCAGGTGGCTGAGGCGCTCAGCATGCTCGGCGCCGGCGATGTCCCGCACGCCATACAGTATATTGATCTTGCCATAGCGCAGCAAAGTCGGGAGGCTGGCGAGGCGCAGGTAGTCAACCCAGGGGCTGCATCAGTCCCGACGCAGTCCGGTTATGGTCATACGTCGAACGATCAATACCGCCAGACGTTGTCAAGTCGTTGAGTGCGTGCGCAAATTGGCGAGCGTGACCGAACCCGAGCCATGCAGTGTTGCTACATTGTACTTGGCGTTGCCGGTAACACTGCCAGGTGTCATCGAGATGGTACGTTCGCTGGCGTTCTTGTTCCCCTGCAGATAATTGCGGAGGCTGGCTGAACTCTGGTTCCATCGCGTTCCAGCCAGCATCCCCCGAGGGTCGAGAGTATTGCCATTCTGCATCACATAGCTATGGATGTCGTCGATACCCTGCCAGCCTTGCTGGCTATTGCCACTGCCGGCGCTAACGATATGTCCTGAACCGTCGACCTGAACGACATTGTTGCGATCGCGGCCCCCGACTCGCACGATCTGGCCGTCCCGCAGGAAACGTGGCAATCAACATGGCAGCGACATCGCCTTGAGATGCCGCCGGTGCTGTTGAAGCCGCGTAGTTCGCGACGGAATCGGGCAGCTTGATGGCTGTTTCGGTCACCTCTTCGCACCTCTGGCGCGCTGGTAACGCCCGCGTGCTGGAGCGACACGAGGAAGCCGCGCCTACACTGCTTGATCCTAGCGATGCGTGCAAAGTGTCCGTTGATTAAGCCGTGTGTCGCCGCGTGTTGATCGCGATCCGAACCGCCTACTCGATGCGTGAAGTAGGACGTTGCAATTCCGCGTGGAACCCGCGGGGGACCCGCCAGCAACTCCGCACCGCCCCCGAGCGGACTTCCGATTGCGTCTGCCGCCCGAGATGCGCCATGCTGCGACGACAGCCAGCCGGGGCGCTGCCATGAGCATCCGCTCGCGCAAATGGGACCGCAGAGATGCAAGGCGTGCGGGGGGCACTGTACCCACCCCAGGCATTTCGCTTGACAAGGCGGATGCAGCATCGCGTTGGGAAGTTTCGGCATCCCGCGTCGCGCCTCGCCACGCGAGATCTCGACTTGTCCCTGTGCTGCTTGCCATTGCTGTGGTGGCTGCGCTCACGGTTGGCTTGCACATGCTGTACCAATAGGTGGCAATGCAGCGCAACCTGCTGACCGACGTCGCCGGCCTCATGGTGGGCCATGCTGAGGATCTTCGGCTCGGCTCCGGTGTGACTGTCATCCTGTTCGACCGTCCGGCCGTTGCAGCAGTGAGCGTACTTGGCGGCGCACCGGGTGGCCGCGACACCGACATGCTGGCTCCGCGCAATACCATTGAGACGGTGGACGCGATCGTGCTGTCGGGGGGCTCGGCGTTCGGACTCGACGCTGCCGGTGGTGTTCAGGCAGCGCTGCGCGAGCAGGGTAGGGGATTGGCAGTCCGCGACGTGCGCGTGCCGCTCGTGTCACAGGCGGTCATATTCGATCTGACCAACGGAGGCGACAAGAACTGGGGCCGATTCTCGCCATATCGCGACCTGGGGTTTGATGCGGCGCGCACTGTCGCCGGTGAGTTTGCACTGGGTAGTGTCGGTGGTGGCACTGGGGCGACGACGGCGACCGTGAAGGGCGGCCTTGGATCGGCGAGCGCGATGACGCGCAGTGGCCATACCGTTGCGGCGATCGCAGTGGTGAACGCGGTGGGTTCGCCAACGATTGGCGATGGCCCCTGGTTCTGGGCGGCTCCGTACGAGCAAAACGGCGAATTCGGTGCCCGTGGCTGGCCGACGGAATTCGATACCGCGCTGCGACTGAAAGGCACGCCGGGTACCAGCACGACGATCGGCATTGTCGCTACCGACGCCATGCTGTCCAGGCCGCAAGCCTTGCGTCTGGCGATCATGGCGCACAACGGCCTGGCGCGCGCGGTGCTGCCCGCGCATGCGCCGATGGACGGCGATACAATCTTCGGCGCCGCGACCGGGCTGCGCCCGCTGAACGAACCAATTGTTGAGCTGACCGAATTGGGCCACGCGGCGACGCTGGTGATGGCGCGGGCGATCGCGCGTGGCGTCCATGAGGCAGCCGCACTGGACGTTCCGGGCGCACAGCGGTCCTGGCGGGACCGGTTCGCACCGGACGCCTGATGGTACCGTCGCGCGGGCTGATTCCGGCTGTCGCCGATGCGACCGGCCTTCTTCTGGTCGGTTGCCTGTATGGCAGGACGGGATGCGCGGGCTTGTTTGCGACATCTGCGCTCGACGGGATGTTATTCGCCAAGCGAGCCATTCCGATTGTTGATAACTCGCCATTCCGTGGCAATCACGAAACCCACAACTTGGCGCGCGGTCGCTATGTCGCGAGCGATTTTTCGTTTGTCGTTTCAGGTACTATCGCTGATCCGCCTCTGCTGTCAGAACGGACTGGGCACTTGACCGCCGCGCCGGCACCGCGCAAGTCCGCTCGAATGCTTATCAGTATTCTCCCCTGGCGCCGCGCTCGCATCAACGTGATCGAAATGCACGGGCTGATCGCTCCGCGCTCAGGTGCGGTCAGCGCCAGCACCATGGCCCCGCTGATCGATCGCGCCTTCCGCTCCGCACGCGGTCAGCCAGTCATTCTGGATATAGAAAGCCCCGGCGGCTCACCGGTGCAGTCCGACCTCATCGCCACACTGGTGCGCCGTCGCGCCGATGAACACAAGGTGCGGGTACTCGCGGTGATCCGCGAGGTGGGGGCATCCGGCGGCTACTGGCTCGCCTGTGCGGCGGACGAAATCCACGCCAACCCGATGAGCATCGTCGGTTCGATCGGGGTCCGTGGCGGCGGCTTCGGCTTCCCCGACATGCTGGCACGGTTCGGCATCGAGCGCCGCCTCTACACCGCCGGGTCCAACAAGGCGCGGCTCGATCCGTTCAGTCCGGAAAAGCCGGAGGACGTTGCTTTCGTGCAAGACCTGCTCGATGCGCTGCACCAACGCTTCAAGGCCTGGGTGCGTGCGCGTCGCGGCGATCGGCTGAAGGGCGACCAAGCCGCGTTGTTCGACGGCAGTTTCATGCTGGGCGAGCGCGCGTTGGAGGTCGGCCTGATCGACGGTTTCGCCGACATCGACGGCCTGGTACGCACGCTCGGCGGCGAGCGGATGAAAAGCCGGGTGTTCCGTCCGCGCCGACGCGGATTGCTCGGACGATTGCCGCGGCTGGTGGTGGATGCGGTGTTCGACGCGATCGAAGAGCGGAGCTGGCGGTCTGGCCTGGGCCGGTAGTGCACCTTCGGGTTGACTGATCCACGTATATCGGCCTGTCATCGCACTCGGTCGCACGGCGTACCGGCAATGCAATGAACGGCAGGGAGGGATTGACCTTGATCGAGCGACTGTGGACTGGACGCGCAGCCCGGGCAGCAATCCTCGCAGCTGGAATCGCCGTCTCGCCGCTGGCGAGCGTGTCATTCGCTGCAACCATGGGGTACGACGGCGTTTATCGCGGGGAAGTCACCCTGACCAGGGGAGCTGAATCGCTCTGTGGCAAATCCAGCTATCGAGTGGCCTTTACGGTGCTGAATGGACAATTCAGCATGATGTACAGCGGCAGCCAACAATACGTCGTCCACATGAGTCAGTATCAGGTGATCGCATCGGGCCATATCGTGGGGAACGTCCTGGATGCGCACATCGAAGGCGCGGCGTGCGGGCGAAGTTACCACCTGACGAAAGGCTGATCAGTCGCGTGACCGGGCGGTACGACCGTCGCGGTGACGGCCGCACCCGCATGTCTGCGTTGTTCATCCCCGACCGAGGAACGGCATCTTAGTCGCCATGATCGTGACGAACTGCACGTTGGACTCCAGCGGCAGGTTGGCCATGAACAGGATCTGCTGGCCGACATGGTTGACGTCCATGCGCGGTTCGATTGCCATCTGGCCGTATGGCTGCAACTGCCCATTGGCGGAGCGTGCCGTCATCGGCGTCAATGCATTGCCGATGTCGATCTGGCCAGAGCAGATGTCGAATTCGCGGCCGTCCAGTCCGATCGACTTGGTCAGCCCGGTAACCGCGTGTTTGGTCGAGGTATAGGCCGCCGAGCCCGGCCGCGGCACGTGCGCCGAGATCGAACCGTTGTTGATGATGCGTCCGCCGCGCGGCGACTGGTCGCGCATCATGCGGAACGCGGCATTGGCGCACAGGAACATGGCGTTCAGGTTCACCTGCACGACCCGTAGCCACATCTCGTAGGTGAAGTCGCCGAAATTCGTCGTTGGCGTGCCGCCCCCGGCATTGTTGAATATCATGTCGAGACGACCGAATTCCGACTTCACCTTGGCGAACAGGTTGGCGACCTGATCAGGCTCGGTCACGTCGGTTGGCACCACGAGGGCTTTGCCGGCGGTCTTCATGCCGGCGGTTTCCTCCAGCATCTCCTTGCGCCGGCCGCACAGCGCCACTGACCAGCCATCGTTCATCAGTGCCAGCGCCGATGCGCGTCCGATGCCGGTGCCGGATCCGGTGATGATGGCGACTTTATCTGCCATGGCGTGTCTCCCCTTGTGGATTGCGTTGCTGACGTCATTGTGGACCGGCTGTGCAGCCCGGCCAAGATGGACAGTTGATCGACCGGGGGACGCGTGCAACCCTTGCAGGGCGCCGCGTGCATCTGTGGTTGCAACCTGACTTTGCCGCGATGCCAGCAAGAGGGATGGGCATGCCACGCTTCGCCGCGATCGGCCTGGATCACCGGCACATCTATGACCTGACGCAGGACCTGCTGGACGAAGGCGCCGAGTGTGTCGGGTATAATCCGGACACCACGGACTTTCGTGTGCTCGCAGGCTTCCAGAAGCGATTCCCGCATGTGCCGGCGGCGGAAACCACGCGGCTGCTGGACGATCGGTCGATCGATTTCGTGGTGATCGCGGCACGGCCATGCGATCGCGCCGACCTGGCGGTCGCGGCGATGCGGTGCGGCAAGGACGTGATGGTGGACAAGCCCGGCATCACCACGGTCGAACAGCTTGCGGCGGTGGAACGCGCCGTTGCCGAGACGGGGCGTATCTGGTCGATCTGCCTGGGCCGGCTGGGATCACCCGTGGTGCAGGAAGCATTGCGCATCGTGCGATCCGGTGAAATTGGCCGCCTTGTGCACACTTCGGCGCTGTTGCCGCACCGGCTGAACCGCGCGCTGCGCCCGTCGTGGTTCTTCGACCGGCCGGCCTATGGCGGGATCATCAACGACATCGGCGTGCACGCGATAGACCAGTTCCTGGCGTTCGCCGATGCCTCCGATGCCGAGATCGTGCTGAGCAGCATCGGGGCGTTCGGCACGCTGCCCGAAGGATTTGAGGATTTCGCCGAGCTCGTGTTGGTCACACCATCGGTGCGCGGCTACGTGCGGCTCGACTGGTTCACACCGGACGGATTGCCGAGCTGGGGCGATGGACGGTTCTTTGTCGTCGGCACCGAAGGGACGCTGGAACTGCGCAAGAACCTCGATATCGAGGGCCGCGCGGGTGCCGACCATCTGTTCGTCGCCAACCGCACCACGACGCGCTACGTCGATTGCAGCAGGATGCCCGTCACGTACTACCGCGACTTCCTGCGCGACATCGCGGAACGGACCGAAACCGCCATGTCGCAGCACCAGACATTCGCGGTATGCCGGCTCGCGTTGCGCGCGCAGGCGCAGGCTATCCGCTACGTGGCACGGCGTCCATGATCGGTATGTCGGTCATCGGGCTGGGCAACGCGCTGCAGCCGCATGCGCGGGCCCTGGTCGATCTGGCCGACCGCGTGCGCGTGGTGTGGGCCGCGGCAAGCAGCGAAACGCGGCTGAAGGACGTTGCTGACCGCTACGGCTTTCCCACCACCACCGACGTCGCGCGCGCCATCGCGGATCCGGCAGTCGATGCCGTCATGATTCTGACGCCGGCGAACGCACATCTGCCAATCGCCGAGGCCGCATTCACCGCGGGCAAGCACGTGCTGTGCGAGAAACCGCTCGAAGTGTCGCTGGGTCGAGGCGAGCAGTTGATCGCTGCCGGACGTCGCGCGAACCGCTATCTCGGCATCTGCCTGCAGCATCGCTTCCGTCTTGGCAGCCGGCGACTGTGCGAGGTGCTGAATGATGGTGCGTTGGGCACCATTCAGGCGGCGACAATGATGGTGCCGTGGTGGCGGCCGCAGAGCTACTACGATGAACCCGGTCGCGGCGTAATGACGCGCGATGGCGGCGGTGTGCTGATCACCCAGGCGATCCACTCGCTCGATCTGCTCCGCTGGCTGCTGGGAATCGACAGCATCGAAGCGGCACACGTGCGGACCACCGCGCTGCATCGGATGGAGACGGAGGACTACGCTGCCGCGCTGGTGCGTCTGGGCAATGGTGCGGTCGGCACGATCATCGCCACAGTTGCGGCGTATCCTGGCAGTCCTGAATGGCTCCATGTCATCGGCTCGCAAGGCACCGCGCGGCTGGATGGCGGCAGCCTGCGGCTGGAGTTCCTCGATGGGCGCGAGGAAGTGCTGGCGGACACGTCGGGTACCGGCAACGGTGCCAACGTGATGAGTTTTTCGCATGAGGCACACAAGGCCGTGCTGAGTGACTTCGTCGACGCGATCGAACACGGACGCGAACCCGCGATTCCCGGAGAGGAGGCGCTGGCGACGCAGCGTGTGATCGAGGCAATCCTCGCGCGCGGCGCGGCATGAGCCATGTCTATGCGCGTCAGCAACGGGAACGGTTCCATGAACAGGCAACGACTTCTGGCTGTGTGCGGCGTTCTGACCCTCGGCGTCGCGGTCGGCGCTCTGGCCGCCAGCGCCAAGCTCGACGTCAACACTGGTTTGTGGGAGGTGACATCGGCCGGCGAGACCACTGGCACGCCGCCGATTCCGCCCGAAGCCCTGGCGCAGATGTCAGCTGAACAGCGCGCCCAGGTTCAGGCTTCGATCGCGGCGGCGATGGCACGAGCAAACAAACCGACCCTTGCCCGCTCGTGCATCACCGAAAAGACGTTGCAGCGCGGGCTCGATTTCAACCAGGGCGATAGTCCGAATTGCACACGGACCGTGGTCAACAGCACCACGAGCCAGATCGACGTGCGCATGGCGTGCACCGGCGATCAGGCAATGAACGGGACGTTCCATTTCGAGGCAGTCGATCGCAAAACGATCCGCGGCAATCTCCATATTGTCGTGTCCAACGGCGGCAACACCATGACGATGAACCGCAGCATCAGCGGCAGGTGGCTTGGCAGTGACTGCGGCACGGTCAAGCCGTCGGACGAATAGCGCGGTTGGCGCGCAACGACACTGGCGATGTAACGGGAGGAACACGGACATGCAGGACCTGCTGCCACTGGCGGAGAAGCTGGGTGCGCGACTGAAGGCGCGGGGCGATACCATCGCGATCGCGGAATCCTCAACCGGGGGGCTGATTTCAGCGGCGCTGCTGTCGGTGGCTGGCGCCTCGGCTTATTTCCGCGGCGGCAGCGTGATCTACACGCAGTACGCCCGCTCAGGCTTCCTGGAGATTCCGAACCCGCTGCCCGGGGGCATGCGCGCCTCGTCCGAGCCGTATGCGGCATTGCTTGCGACGACGGTGCGGAGCCGTCTCGGTTCGACGTGGGGGCTGAGCGAGACCGGCGCCACTGGTCCGACCGGCAATCGCTATGGCGATGCGGCGGGTCATACCTGCATCGGACTTGAGGGCCCTGGCTTCTCGCGCGCGATCACGCTGGAGACCGGCAGCGCGGATCGCATCGCCAACATGCGTGCGTTCTCAAAACGCGCGATGGAGTTACTGGCGGAAGCGCTGGGGTGAGCGAAGCGTAACCCTCCAGCGGACTGATATGCGTCTCACCGCCCAGCGGTATGCTTTTGGTCGCCCATCAGCATGGCGAGCGTCGGTTCCATCGCTTCGGCCATCAGCAGTTGTCCGTCCGCGTCCGGATGCAGCGGCGCTCGTGGTGGGGTCATCTTTGGATCGGCGAAAAGATCGCGGTTCAACCTGCCGTCGTTCATGAACACGTGGCCGATGTCGAGCCAGGTGACGTCATTAGCGTGGCCATACTGCATTGCCAGAGCGCGGTTGATCGCCGCTGTGGTATCCGTTGCCCAGGCGGACCGATCGCTCGGCAGGACGCCGAGCAGCAGCAACTTGGTGTGCGGCAGGCGGTGGCGCAGTTGCGTGATGATTGCGTCGATGCCGACCACCGTATCCTCGGCGGACCAGTGCAGGCGGCCGAGATTGTTGGCACCGATCAGGATCACCGCGACCTTCGGTGCGATGTCGGATATTTCGCCATTCTCGATGCGCCACAGCAGATGTGACGTCGCATCGCCATTGAAGCCAAGATTGACGGCATGGCGATCGCCATAGAAGCGCTGCCAGATCGGCGCGTAGTTCCGCCAGTCGGGCGGCCTGCTCAATTCATAGTCCTGGGTGATCGAATCGCCCAGGAACAGCAGATCGACGCGGCCGTCGTGCAGTTCGCGCTGTTTCGCCTCGAAGCGGGCATGCCACCACGGCAGCTCCATGCGCGAGATCGGTACCGCCGCGAGCACTGCACGCGGATGTGCCGGAGGGCCGGCACCGCACAGCAACAGCAGCGTTGTCGCCAGGCAGAGACGCAGGATTTCTAGCATGGTCGGCGAATCCGTCACGGGTCGTGGGGCGCCTCTATAGCCGAAGCACGCTGTCGATTGATATACATCCCGACGGACAGACATGGCGCATGATCTCATCATCTTCGACTGCGACGGCGTTCTGATCGACAGTGAAGTGATTGCCTGTCGGACCGACGCCGCGTGCCTGGCCGAGATCGGCATTATGATATCGGCCGAGGAGATCATGGACCGCTATGTCGGCATCAGCGCGGCGGCCATGTTCGCCGACATCGAACTGCGCCATGGGCGTAGCCTGCCCGCGGACTTCGCCGAGATTGTGGGCGGCTGCGTCGCTGCGGCGTTCGAGACCGATCTGCGGCCGGTGCCAGGGGTCGAGTCGGTGCTGCAGGCATTGTCGTTGCGCCATTGCGTTGCGTCGAGCAGCGCGCCCGCACGCCTGCGGCATTCATTGTCGCTGACCGGACTGCTGCACTACTTCGATCCGCACATCTTCAGCGCGACACAGGTGGCACGGGGCAAGCCGGCACCGGATCTGTTCCTGTTCGCGGCGGCGTCGATGCAGGCGCCGCCGGATGCGTGCCTGGTGGTCGAAGACAGCGAAGCCGGCGTCCGCGCCGCGGTGGCGGCGGAGATGCGCGCAATCGGCTTCACCGGTGGCAGTCATTGCCGGCCCGGTCACGCGGAGCGCCTGCTCGCCGCTGGAGCCTGCGTGGTCTGCGATGACATGCGGAGGCTTCCGGCGTTCCTGCCAACAGCCTAGCATCCCGGCCAACCGGCCGACGGAGGGAAGCGTGCGAATCACCAAGATCGAAAGCCTGCATTGCAACGCGGGATGGCGCGACTTCTCGTTTCTGAAGATCAGCAGCGACGAAGGTCTGGTGGGTTGGTCCGAATACATGGAGTTGTATGGCTCGGAAGGACTGAGTGGCGTGATCGGCAAACTCGGTGCGCGGCTAATCGGCTGGGATCCGCGCCCGGTTGAGAAGATCACGGCCTATCTTCACGGCGTGACGCGCCAGTCGGTCGGCGGCATCGCGCATCAGGCGATTGCCGCGATCGAGAACGCGTTGGTCGATCTCAAGGCGAAGGCGCTCGGCGTGCCGGTCTACGAGATGCTGGGCGGCCCGGTGCGCGACCGCTTGCAGCTCTACTGGTCGCATTGCGGGACCTGGAGGATCAGCCATGCCGCGCGCATCAAGGAGTGGACCGGATTCGATCCGATCCGTTCGCTGGAGGATGTCGAGCGCGCTGGTGCCGAAGTTGCGCGCCGCGGCTTCAAGGGACTGAAGACCAATATCTTCCGCTTCGATGGCGGCGAGCCGTACGTCCACATGCCGGGCTTCAACGGTCCCGGCTGGCCGGCCCTGAACATCGACCGTGACATCGTCGATGGGCTGGTGGCGCAGATGTCTGCGTTCCGCAAAGGCGCCGGACCACATGTCGGATTGCATCTGGACCTGAACTTCAACTTCAAAACCGAGGGCTACATCAGGTTGGCACAGGCGCTGGAGCCGTTCGATCTGGTCTGGCTGGAAGTTGACAGCTACGACCCGGCGGCGCTCGCAACCATCCGGCGTTCCGCGCGGACGCGGATCGCGTCGCTGGAATCACTGCACGGCAGGCGGCAGTTCCGGCCGTTCTTTGAGCAACAGTCGGTCGATGTCGCGATCATCGACGTGGCATGGAACGGCATTCTGGAGTCGATGAAGATCGCCGCAATGGCGGACGCCTATGAGATCAACGTCGCCCCACACAACTTCAATGGCCATATTGGTTCACTGATGAGCGCGCATATGTGCGCGGCGATACCGAATTTCCGGGTAATGGAGATCGATATCGAGGATGTGCCGTGGAAGGACGATCTGGTCACGCCGGTGCCGGTGATCGAGGCCGGCGAACTGCTGCTGCCGACCGGAGCGGGCTGGGGTGTGGAGGTGAACGAAGACGTCATCCGCGCGCATCCGCCGCAGCCGATGGGACGGTGGGAGCGCTGACGGATGGCGAGCGTCAGGAATGCGCGCGCACCAGTGACCGTGGCATCAGCAGTGGGAAAATCACACCGACGCCGACGCCCCAGAAGCCATTGATGACGAGGGAGCGCAGCATGTTGATCGGCACCCAGCCTCCGCCGACCGGCAGGCCCTTCAGCGGCAAGACAACAAACCATCCGACCACTACCGCGATCACACCAAGGATCATGCCGCACAACCACAGCGGCCAGGTGAAGCGTGGCATGGCGAGACCGAACACCGCACCGTAAAGTCCGCCCCAAAAGCACAGGCTGACAATTGCCGGAATGCCGAACGGCGGTACCGGCGTCGTGCGATACGCCACAAACCGTACCCAACCAACTTCATGCATGACCGCTATCAAACCTTGGTGAAAGGTCAGCACGGCAATCGCAGCGGCGATGAAACCGAGAAATGCCCGCATTGGAGCTGCTGGCATGATGGACCTCCCTTGGCTGCCCGGATCAGGTCCGGCGTTTGTCGAACCATCCGGCATTCCCCATCGCGCCGTCAATCGGCCCTGGCCGACAGCGCCGGGGATGCGGTCGGCTGTTCGTCCTTCAAATTGATACCGGTCAGCCGCAGGCGCTGCATTTGCCCGATCAGCCATAGCAGCTTGGCCGCCGCGGCGATCGGTGCAAGCCCATCGGGGCGGATGTTCGAGATGCAGTTACGCTCGGCATCGGTGCGGCCGCGCCGTGGTCGCCAAGTGAGATAGATGCCGAGGCTGTCGGCAGCCGACAGGCCGGGGCGTTCGCCAATCAGCACGGCGACGGCTTCGGCGCCCATCGCCTCGCCGATGTCGTCGGCGAGCGCGACACGCCCCTGTGTCGCCACGACAATCGGCGCGACGGCGTGCCCGGCGTGTCGCAGCGCGGGCATGACATGGGTCAGCAGCGCCGGCGCATGGCGCTGCACCGCGATGGCCGACAGCCCGTCGCACACCACGAACAGCATGGCACCTGGCGCGGCGGGTAAGTCTGCGCGATCCGCCTCGTACAATCGACGGCCGAGGTCCGGCCGAAGCAGATATTCACGTCGGTCGGTCACTTCGCTGCGTACGGCGATGCTCGGCATCCCCGCGGCCGTGAGCTCTGCCTGGAGCCCCGTCACATCCAGCACGGCGTGTACTGCGTCGCGCGCAGCAGCATGTGCCGCCTGGAACGCAAGGTGCGCGGTCGTTGGCAACCCATTGCCGGCGCGACCCAACGCCACCCGCGCCGGCGTGAAGCGGCGGAGATCTGCCCAGAGTACCGGAGAACGATCGGTCGGATTCTCCAAGGTGTGCTCCCTACAACCCGAGTACACATGATCTGACGCCGGATAATTTGAGCAAGCCCGACGTCCTTCAGCCACATTGTGGCGCACCCTGCCGCGTTGTTCTGCAACATCGACAGGAGCGCACCTTTGAAAGCGACAAAGATATTTCAGGCCCTGGCTCTCGCGCTTGCGCCGGCCCTCGCCCTGACGCCGTCACCTGTACTGGCAGCGCATGCTGGCGATCCGTATCGGAATGTCGATCACAGCAACGACATGGGCAACAACACCGGGGATTCCCAGGTGGACGGGCTCAACGCCAGCCAGCTCGATCAGAACTATCGTGGTCCGTGGCAAATTCGCTTGCCCTCCACCGCACCGCAGACCGCCGAGACGCCGCCTGGCTACGCACCGCACTGATGGTTTCACCCGAGGCCGATCAGCCTCGGTGACAGTCCGGCGGGGATCTGTGCGGGCGTGACGGTGCCCGCGATCCCCATGCGCGCGAGCCACGCCTCGAACTCCGGCGCGGGCCGCAGCCCGAGTGCACCACGCAGGTACAGCGCGTCGTGGAACGATGTGCTTTGGTACGACAGCATCACATCATCGGTACCCGGCACACCCATGACATAGGTCACGCCGGCGACACCGAGCAGCGTCAGCAGCACGTCCATGTCGTCCTGATCGGCCTCGGCATGATTGGTGTAACAAACATCAACGCCCATCGGCAGGCCGAGCAGCTTGCCGCAGAAATGATCCTCCAGGCCGGCGCGGGTGATCTGCTTGCCGTCATACAGGTACTCCGGACCGATGAAGCCGACGACGCTGTTCACCAGCAGCGGCGAAAACGCACGCGCGACCGCGTAGGCGCGCGCCTCGATCGTCTGCTGATCGACTCCATGGTGCGCTTCGGCGGAAAGGGCACTGCCCTGGCCGGTCTCGAAATACATTACGTTGTCGCCGATGGTGCCGCGATGCAGTGACAGCGCCGCGTCGCGTGCCTCGCGCAGCAGGGCGAGCGATACGCCGAAACTGCGGTTCGCTGCCTCGGTGCCGCCGATCGACTGGAAGAGCAGGTCCAGTGGCGCGCCACGCTCGATCGCGCGCAGGCTGGTGGTGACATGTGCCAGAACGCAGGTCTGCGTCGGAATCTCGTAACGCTCGCGCACTGCGTCCAGCATGGCGAGCAGAGTGACCGTCGCATCCACGCTGTCGGTCGCCGGATTGACGCCAATCACCGCATCGCCCGCCCCGAGCAGCAGGCCATCGAGCGTGGATGCTGCGACGCCCTGCGGATTGTCGGTGGGATGGTTGGGCTGCAGCCGAACGGACAGCCGGCCAGGCAGGCCGATCGTGTTGCGGAACTGCGTGACGACGCGGCATTTTGCCGCGACCGCGATGAGGTCCTGGAGCCGCATCAGCTTGCTGACCGCGGCCGCGATTTCCGGGGTGATGCCGGGGCGGATAGCCGCCAGCGATGCCGGCTCGGCGGTGAGCAGGAACTCGCGGAACTCGCCTACAGTGAGCGAGGCGATAGCGGCAAAAGCAACAGGGTCGTGGCTGTCGATGATCAGTCGGGTGATCTCGTCTGCTTCGTATGGGATGACCGGTTCGGCGAGGATCGTGGGGAGAGGCACATCTGCAAGCGCCATCTGTGCCGCCACACGTTCCGCTGCGCATGCCGCGGCGAGCCCAGCCAGCGCATCACCCGAGCGGAATGGCGTGGCCCGTGCCAGCAGCGTGCGCAGATCCGGGAATGTGTAATGCGTGCCGGCGAGGGTGTGCGCGTAGGGCAGGGCGGCTCTCCGACGGTGACCGTGCAGTGTGATCCCGTCGGAGCGCTGGCCTCAAGGCACTCCTGGCGGCGAAGAATTACCGGGTGCGTCTCCGGCGCACCGCGGCGATGCCGGCAAACGCGATGCCAAGCAACGCCATCGATGCCGGCTCGGGCACCGGCGCGAGGGCGACACCTCGGTAGACTGTGCCAAGGATGGGACCTTCGAGCACGCCGTAGTCCTCGCCCCCCGGCAACGTCAGACTGGCGAGCCGGTCGGTGATGTCGACGATCTCGTTCGGGTCGGCGCCGTTGTCCATGTTCGGCAGGTCATCGGTGGTGCCGGTCACGCCGAACAGCGTTACGGTGCCATTCGCGTTCAGCCTGCCGGTCAGGTCACGGATGCCCGCCGTCGTGATGGTGTCGCAGATGGTGTTGCCGCAGGCCTCATCGAAGCCGGGCACGCTGTAGGTGCTGTTGATCAGCGAGCCTCGCAGTGTGTAGTCCTGCTTCCAGGTGCCGCCGATCAGGCTCCATTTCTCGATGCCGGAGTTGCTCGCGGTGTCGACGCTGTCGCCGGTGCCCTCATCGGCGACGTAGAGCGTCGAGCTGTTGGCGAACCACAGACCGAACGGCGTGTAGTCCGGCCCGTTCTTGGCGAGCGCGGTAGGAAAGCCTGGCAGGACGTTGATCGCCGCGCTGGCGGTGAGGTTGTTGCCGTGGGCCAGCGCGCCGGTGACGCCGACCTGGTACACCGTGTTGATACCGTTGCCGCCGCTGCCCTTGGTGACATACAGAGTGTTGTCGAAGATCGTCTCGCCGCGGAAGTTGTTGTCCTTGAGCACCTTGTCGGCCTTGTAGCCGAGCTGGGTGACGTTGAACGCGCCGATCTGCGTGGTGTTGTTGGCGGGACCTGGCGCCGGCGTGCCAGGGATCAGAGCCTCCACGCCGGTCTGGCCGGCGCCGGCGTTGCCAACCGTGTAGAACGTGCCGTTGGCCAGTATTGCGCCACGCATGTTGTCGCCGGAATAGGCGTTGATGTCGGTGGTGGTGACCTGCCCTTCGGCGTTGATGTCCGCGACGGTACGGTTGTCGGTGCGCGGCGCGCCGATGGCGCCCGAGGCCGCCGTGGTCTGCGAATTCGACACGTCCAGCGCGCCGACGGGGTTGCTGCTGTCGGTTACATGGTAGCCGCCGATCGTCAGGTTGTGACCGTCGGTGCTGAGGTGCAGCGAACCTTCGGACTTCGACGAGAAGCTGGTGACGATCAGGCTGGTGGGCAGGGTCTGACTGGCGTCCACATGCCCGGTCGTCGGGTTCACTTGCAGCAGGGTCAGCGGTGCGCTGACGCCGAAATTGCCGTCGGGGTTGCTGCCCGCCGCGCCATTGATGAACACCAGCGGGAAGCTGCCGTCCGCCGTCGCGGTGCCCTGCGACTGGCCGTTGACAAGGATAGGCTGCCCGACGGTCAGGCCACTGGCCTCCCCGGTATCCTGATAGGCGCTTTCGCTGACGACGAGGTCGCTGGCGATATAGTTGGCGCGAGCGGGAGCAGCGGTCAGCGGCAGCGCAAGCCAGCAGGCGGAGCCCAGCAATAGGGCTCGGGTCGGGATCCGGGGGTTCATGATTGTCCTTTGGATTCGGGTTGGGCCTGTCCAGGCTGACCCGCCGACCGCACGCCTACATTGGCGCTTCGGTGAAATTTTGATGACATTGCCTGCGCCAAGGCAACTTGCGCGCCAGCCAGCGCCGGCCATGCCAAACGCCGCCCTCCTCGGCCAGACGCCGCCATTCAGAGCGCGTCCGCTGTGAGCCAAATCACTGCATGGTCGTGAGGATTGGTCCAGCATCTGCCCCTCTAGTGGTTCACTGAGGGGTGTTCGCCATGCATATCCTCACGGAAGTCGAGATGGTCGTGGCCAGTCGCACCGCGGCGCACCGTGCGTCCCGGCATTCAAGGGCTGCCAGGCTCTGGCCCACTCTGATGCGACGGTGGCTGGGGGTGCGCCATGGATGACCGACGCCGGCCACCCTCGCCACACCCGCTCACTGGCGATCTGTCTGGCGTCATGGCTGCTGCACAGCAGCGCCGGGCGGAGGCGGTGGGACATCTGTTCGGCCATGGCGCCAGGGCCGCCGGCCTGCCGGCCCGGCTCTGCCGGATGCTGGTCGAGGCGTGGCTGCGTCGCGTGGAGCGCCGTATCACGGTTGCGGTCGGCAGGCTGGACCGGGCAGGCCTGCTGGAAGGCAGCACGCGGGGACGCCGGCTCGATTGACCGGCCGGACCGGGAGGTTGCGGCATAGATCGGGTCAGGTCGCGCATTTTGGCTATTCCAACCCGTGCCTTACCCGAAGTCTGGCGCGAGGGCGGAAGCCGGCGCGGGCAACAGCAAGTCGGCAGATCGAGGCCTTTTCTGACGGTTTTTGTGACGCGGCTCACTGCGAAATGCGGCGGAAACGGCAACAAGGTGTACCGCCGAAAAGGAGGGTCCAATGTCAATCACCGTTTCCGCCAACACCGCCGCCGTCGTTCGCACCAATGCGCGTGGCGCCGCAGCGGAGGGCTCCGTCGTGAAGCGCCTCTGGGAGCGGTTTGCCGCCGCGCAGCGGTCCCGCGCCGACCAGGAGATCGCGGGATTGCTCCAGGCATTGGGGCATGAAGGGCTGTTCGAGGACTTCCGGCAGGCCTACCGGCGCGACTGAGCAAACCGAGCTGCCAGGGTCAGGGCACAGAGATAGCGATACGGACTGTCATTCTGCCGAGTGTGGCGCGCGGTGCGGCGGCGTCGATGCCGTCGCGACGGTTGTGCGGCGTCTCGTGGTAACGTTCAGTCCGTGTCGCTGTGGCGGGCGGCAAAGCCAACTCCGGCAAGATCGGTCAGCAGCATCGCGCAGGTCGATGGCTCGGGGACGCCGACCAGCGCAAGCCCCCAGAAGCTCGTCGCCCCGCCCGTTACATTCGAAACCAACGTGATGGATGCGTTGCTTGCATTCATCAAGTACACCGCATACGGAAAGAGTTGTCACCCGCATAGATCGTCCCACCGAACACCAATTGCTTCACGATGCAGTCCCCTTTATTGGGTCGGTGTCGAAGCTCTCGACACATCGGTCGACAATAATAATACTATGTTTCGATAAGCAATCAATTTAGCCTGTTGCGGCAGTTGCATTGCAATGTCATTTGAAAATCGTAAGGGATTTCGGCAACATTTCGCTCCACATTTTGCTCCAGATGAAACCTGCGCCTCGCCGCGGGTGCGAGTCGGCAACGAGACAGGTCACTCTCCCGCAGTTGCCGATCCCCACACTTGCCGTCAGGGGCACTGTGACCGCTTGACGTTGCGCAGCCGACCAGGGCGCCTTACGGCTTATCCGGCGGTGAAGGCGCCATGCCCGCGGAGCGCCCTGTCGCCGGCACGGCCTTCCGTCCTGCGCCGCGCCAAATGGCTCTCGTACAACTGGTTGGCTATGTCGCCGATCAGCACCGACGACGCGACGCAACCCCAGACCACCGTCTCGGTGATATGCCAGTCGAACGGCTGGTCCAGGCCTGTCACACCCAGCACGAAACGGATTTCGAGAAACGTCAGCGCAACGGCGTAGCTGCGGATCATCCACTGCCGGTGAAACGTGAACTGTCGCTTCAGGGCGAAATACAGGCCAAATCCCGTGGTGATCATCAGCGTCGACGATTGGATCATGGTTTCGAATGTAAATGAGCGCGCCGCACCCTGGGCCTCGTCCAGGTATTCGATATAAAGCCCCAGCGGAGCCAGGACGAACGCGCCGATGACGTACAGCGTACCCAGCGTCCGATGCACCGTCGTGTGACGGCGTCGGAAACCCTCGGCGAACTGCATCGGCGCCAACAGCAGCGCGCAGGCGCCGGCGAACCCGTGCGGCAGCAGCCACCACTTGAACGGGTCATAGTGTTGCCAGATCGGATTTGTTGGTTCTACCAAGAAACGTTCGTTTTGTGGTACAGCACGTAGGCGGCCATCACCGCGATCGCGGCGAACACCAGATACTTTGTCGGAAATGGCCGAGCCGATGGCGCCGGCATCACCCCCGTCGCGTTCGACATGTTCCCCTCCTGTGTCGGCACGGAAAACCGAACGGCACGTTTCTTGTCGGTAGGCTCGTTGTCCGGACGTGTGTCGAGACGGCGGATCGCGGCTCAGGCCGTGGAGCCGGCGGTTATATGGTTTACGTCACGGTACGACTTTGCACCAATTACACCCGTGAGAGAAGCATTTTTTGGCGTCGCTTACCCAGGTTCCGATGGTGTTTGCCGATTGGCGCGCGGCGGAGGCAGCGGTGTGCGGCCGCGCTTGCAGCGGCACGATATCTGACTAAAGTCAGGGAATGGATGCGCGCCAGGTTCAGCAGGTGCGTCGCTTCAATCGCGTCGTCACGCAACGCGTCGGCGCGCTCGAGAACAGCTATCTCCGCCGCGGCCGTCCGCTGGGCGAGGCCCGGCTGATTTTCGAAACCGGTGTGCAAGGCGCGGATGTGAGTGCGCTGCGTACCAGGCTGGGGCTGGATTCCGGCTATCTCAGCCGGCTGCTGCGGTCGCTGGAAGCGCAGCGACTTGTTGTGGTCCATCAGCAGACCGGTGACGCGCGCCGGCGCCACGTGAGCCTGACGAGCAAGGGGCGCGCCGAACTCGCGATGTATGATCGCCTCTCGGACAAGATGGCGGAAGCGATGCTGGCATCACTTGGCCAGACGCAGCGCGCCCGCCTTGTCGCCGCCATGGCAGAGATCGAGCGACTGATCCGCGCCGGCGCGGTCGAGGTGTGCGTCGAGGCGCCGAACAGTACGGACGCAAGGTGGTGCCTCAGCGAATATTTTCGCGAATTGGCAGAACGTTTCGAGGCAGGGTTCGATCCCGGCAAAAGCAATCCCGCACGCGACGAGGAGATGACGCCACCGGCGGGCTGTTTCGTTGTCGCGCGGCTCGACGGCGGTCCTGTCGGGTGCGGCGGGGTGAGGCGTCTGGGGCGGACGAAGGGTGAGATCAAACGCATGTGGACCGCGCCATCCGCACGCGGGCAGGGAGTCGCACGCAGGGTGCTGCACATGCTGGAGGCCGAGGCGAAGCGGTTCGGGCTGACGACGCTCCGCCTCGAAACCAACCGGACGCTGACCGAGGCGCAGGCGCTGTACAGGCGGGAGGGTTACCGCGAAGTTGCTGCGTTCAACAACGAGCCCTACGCGCATCATTGGTTCCAGAAGCGACTGTAGCGCGGAGTTTCGCCCCGAACCCCGCCAGAGGGCGTCCGCCATCCCCCACACCCACCGGTCGAAAACAAATTGGATTCCAAAGGCTGCGCCTTTGGTGGGGGTCCTGGGGGCGAAGCCCCCGGGCCGGTTTCAGGGCGGAGCCCTGGACTCTCCCTTCCCCTTCCGCTAAACGCCGCCCCTCCACAGGAACGCGGGAGATGCCACGCGCCCATTCGGGTGCCCGCATCGTATGCACCGCGGTCCCCGGGACGACGAAAGGACCAGGGATATGGCAAAGAAGATCGCCGGCTACATCAAGCTGCAGATTCCCGCCGGCAAGGCGAACCCGTCCCCGCCGGTCGGCCCCGCGCTCGGCCAGCGTGGGCTGAACATAATGGCATTCTGCAAGGAATTCAACGCGGTAACCCAGAACATGGAGCCGGGCATGCCGGTTCCGGTGGTGATCACCGCGTACGCCGACCGCACCTTCTCGTTCATCACCAAGACCCCGCCGAACACCTATTTCCTGATGAAGGCGGCGAAGATCGACAAGGGCTCGCAGACCGTGGGCAAGGCTGCCCCGGTGGGACGCGTGACCACCACGCAACTTCGCGAGATCGCCGAGATCAAGATGAAGGACATGAACGCCAATGACATCGATGGGGCGGTGCGGATGCTCGCAGGCTCTGCCCGCTCGATGGGCCTGACCGTGGTGGAGGGCTGAACCGATGGCAAAGGACAAGCGGCTGAAGCAGGCCTACGCGGTGGTGGACCGGACCAAGTCGTATCCGCTGCCCGAGGCGATCAAGCTGGTGAAGCAGAACGCCAAGGCCAAATTCGACGAGACGGTCGAGATGTCGATGAACCTCGGCATCGATCCGCGCCACGCCGATCAGATGGTGCGCGGGCTGACCTCGCTGCCGAACGGCACCGGGAAGACGGTGCGGGTGGGGGTGTTCGCGCGTGGGCCGAAGGCGGACGAGGCGCAGGCGGCAGGGGCCGATGTGGTGGGCGCCGAGGACTTGGCGGAAAAGGTGCAAGCCGGCGATATCGATTTCGACCGCTGCATCGCAACGCCGGACATGATGGGCGTTGTCGGGCGGCTGGGTAAGATCCTGGGACCGCGCGGGCTGATGCCGAACCCTCGGCTGGGTACTGTCACGATGGATGTGCGCGGCGCGGTGACCGCGGCCAAGGGTGGGCAGGTGGAGTTCCGCGCCGAGAAGGCCGGGATCATTCACGCCGGCATCGGCAAGGTGAGCTTCGAAGACGACGAGCTGGTGGAGAACGCCAAGGCGCTGGCGGATGCGATCCAGAAGGCGAAGCCAGCCGGGGCGAAGGGCACGTATGTACAGAAGGTATCGGTCAGTTCGACCATGGGGCCCGGCGTGAGGGTCGATGTAGGCAGTCTGGCGCCAAGTTAGGAATACGCCGGGCCGTAAGCCCGGCGGGCAGGGGAGCAAACTCGGATCAGGTCCGAGGAATTGCCCCCGAACCTGTCCGAGACCGTACGTCACCCTCCAGGGTGGTAATGGGCCGCAAGGTCCGCGCGCGGGAGACGGGGAAAGCCGAAGCCCGCGGGCTTGACCCGAGGGCCTGCCCTTGGTGAGGACCGGGGGACGGTTGGTTCCGGCTATGGACAGGCGAACCGGATCCTTGCCCTCGGGCTTGACCCGAGGGTCCGCCCCGCAGGGGGAGGGGTCCTTGGGCAACCCGGTCCGACGCGGTCCAAACGCGTTCGGCCATACGGAGACGGGACGTGGACCGTACTGAAAAGCGGGAATTCGTCGCCAGCCTCCATCAGGCGTTTGCCGCCACTTCGATGATCGTGGTGACCCACAACACGGGGCTCACGGTCGCCGAGGCGACGGAACTCAGGCGCCGGATGCGGGCCGCTGACGTGACCTTCAAGGTCGCGAAGAACCGCCTGGCCCACCTTGCGCTCGAAGGAACCCAATTCGGCGGCCTTGCACCAATGCTGAAGGGACCGACCGCGCTTGCGTGGTCGCGCGACCCGGTGGCAGCGGCGAAGGCAACCGTCGAGTTCGCCAGGACGAACGAGAAGCTTGTGCTGGTCGGCGGGGCGCTCGGCCCCCAGACGCTGGATGCGTCCGGGGTGCGGGCTCTGGCCGAACTGCCGAGCCTTGATGCGCTGCGCGCCCGCATCGTGGGGATGATCTCGACCCCCGCGACACGCGTTGCCGGCGTCCTCCAGGCTTCGGCAGGGCAACTCGCTCGCGTCTTTGGTGCCTTCGCGAGGAAGGACCAGGAGCAGACTGCGGCATGATCGCATGCCTGGCCTGCACAAAAAGTGAACAGCGGCCCGGAAATGGGCTTGCATGGAACCAACCAACGACTAGATTAAGGGCACACGAAAATGGCTGATTTGCAGAAGCTGGTGGACGAGCTGTCCAGCCTCACGGTGATGGAGGCGGCGGAGCTCTCAAAGCTGCTGGAGGACAAGTGGGGCGTTTCCGCCGCCGCGCCTGTCGCCGCGGCTGCTGCCGCGCCGGCCGCCGCCGCAGCGGCTCCGGCCGAGGAGCAGACCGAGTTCAGCGTCATCCTGGCTAAGATCGGTGACAAGAAGATCAATGTCATCAAGGAAGTCCGTACCATCACTGGCCTTGGGCTGAAGGAAGCCAAGGACCTGGTCGAGGCCGCGCCGAAGCCGGTCAAGGAAGGCGTAAACAAGGAAGAGGCCGCCAAGCTCCGCAAAATGTTGGAAGACGCGGGCGCTGCCGTGGAGGTCAAATAGCACGATCGATCGACGAAAACGGGGCGCGCGGCATCGCCGAGCCGGCGCCCCATTGGTCTGGACGCGGGCGGGAATCACGTGATTCCCGCCCCCTTTCGCGTTGCGCGGCGAGCAACGCGTCCCGGTGGCCGGGCTATGAGGCCACGGACGAGCGTAAGAGCAGGTAGGCAGGGCAGTTCATGAACGCAATTACCAGATCGTTTACCGGACGCAAGCGCATCCGCCACAACTTCGGCCGTATCCCCGAAGTGGCGCCGATGCCGAACCTGATCGACGTGCAGCGCTCCTCCTACGAGGGGTTCCTGCAGATGAACGTGCAACCCGACAGTCGGCTGCATGCCGGACTGCAGGAGGTGTTCAAGGGCGTGTTCCCGATCGACGATTTCGCCGGCCGCGGGCGGCTGGAATTCGTCTATTACGAATTGGAGGAGCCGAAATACGACGTCGAGGAGTGCATCCAGCGCGGCATGACCTACGCCGCACCGCTGAAGGTTATTTTGCGACTCATCGTCTGGGATGTGGACGAAGACACCGGCGCGCGCTCGATCCGCGACATCAAGGAGCAGCCGGTCTACATGGGCGACATGCCGCTGATGACCGACAACGGCACGTTCATCATCAATGGCACCGAGCGCGTCATTGTCTCGCAGATGCACCGTTCGCCGGGCGTGTTCTTCGACCATGACAAGGGCAAGACGCATTCGTCCGGCAAGTACCTGTTCGCCGCGCGGGTGATCCCATATCGCGGTTCGTGGCTCGACTTCGAGTTCGACAGCAAGGACCTCGTCTATGTCCGCATCGACCGGAAGCGGAAGCTGCCGGTCACCACGCTGCTTTATGCGCTGGAAAGTGCCGCCACGGCGAAGCTGCGCGCAGAACGCGAGGCGAAGGGCGAAACAGTTGAGCTCGGCGAAATTCGCGGTATGGATTCCGAGGAGATCCTCAGCTACTTCTACGGCCAGGTGGTGTTCGACCACACGCCGAAAGGCTGGGCGCGTCCGTTTGATCCCGACGCGTTCCGTGGCGTGAAGTTGCTGGAGCCGATCATCGACGCCGAGACCGGCGAAGTGGTGGCCGATGCCGAGGCCAAGCTGACGCAGCGTCAGGCGCGGCGCATCGCGGAAAAGACCAAGGAAGTGCTGGTCGGGCGCACCGATCTGCTCGGTCGTTTCGTGGCCGAGGACTTGGTGAACCTGGAAACGGGCGAGATTTATGCCGAGGCCGGCGAGGAATTGACCGAGCCGAAACTGGCGGCGCTGGAAGAGGCCGGCATCACCACGCTGCCGACCCTGGCGATCGATCAATCGAACGGTCCGTGGATCCGCAATACGCTGGCGGTGGACAAGAACTCCAACCGCGACGATGCACTGATCGACATCTATCGCGTGATGCGCCCGGGCGAGCCGCCTACTCCGGAGACCGCTGAAGCATTGTTCCGTGGCTTGTTCTTCGACGGCGATCGCTACGACCTGTCGGCGGTCGGCCGGGTGAAGATGAATATGCGCCTTGGCATCACCGATGTTGCGGATTCAGTGCGTGTACTGCGCAAGGAGGATCTGCTGCGCACGGTGAAGATCCTGTGCGAGCTGAAGGACGGCCGCGGCCAGATCGACGACATCGACAATCTCGGCAATCGCCGGGTGCGTTCGGTCGGCGAGCTGATGGAGAATCAGTATCGCATCGGCCTGCTGCGCATGGAGCGGGCGATCCGCGAGCGCATGGGCTCGGTGGACATCGACACCGTGATGCCGCACGACCTGATCAACGCCAAGCCGGCGGCGGCGGCGGTGCGCGAGTTCTTCGGCTCGTCGCAGTTGTCGCAGTTCATGGACCAGACCAACCCGCTGTCGGAGGTGACGCACAAGCGGCGTCTCTCCGCGTTGGGTCCGGGCGGTCTGACGCGCGAGCGGGCGGGCTTCGAGGTGCGCGACGTGCACCCGACGCATTACGGCCGCATCTGCCCGATCGAGACGCCGGAAGGGCCGAATATCGGGTTGATCAACTCATTGGCGACCTACGCCAAGGTCAACAAGTACGGGTTCATCGAGACGCCATACATGCTGGTGAAGGACGGCATCGTCCAGAAGGAACCGCGCTACCTGTCGGCAATGGAGGAAGAGAAGCTCGTCGTCGCACAGGCGGATGCGCCCATGGACGGCGGCGGCCGCTTCACTCAGGACCTCGTGTCGGTGCGTCGTCAGGGCGATTTTCGCCTCGTGAAGCCGGACGACGTGACGGCGATCGACGTTTCACCGAAGCAGCTGGTGTCGGTTGCGGCGGCGCTGATCCCGTTCCTGGAGAACGACGACGCCAACCGCGCGCTGATGGGCTCCAACATGCAGCGTCAGGCGGTGCCGCTGATCCAGGCGGATGCGCCATTGGTCGGCACCGGTATGGAGGCGGCGGTGGCGCGCGACAGCGGCGCCACCATCGTTGCGCGTCGCGCCGGCGTGGTCGATCAGATCGATGGCGCGCGCATCGTGGTGCGTGCGACCAACGAGGACGAAACCACCAAGGGCGTCGATATCTATCGGCTGCGCAAGTTCATGCGCTCCAACCAGTCGACCTGCATCAACCAGCGCCCGCTGGTGAGGGTTGGCGACGTGGTGCACGACGGCGAGATCATCGCCGACGGGCCTTCGACGGAGCTCGGCGAGCTTGCGCTCGGACGCAACGTGCTCTGTGCGTTCATGCCGTGGAGCGGCTACAACTTCGAGGATTCCATTCTCATCAGCGAGCGCATTGCGCGCGACGACGTGTTCACCTCCATCCACATCGAGGAATTCGAGGTGATGGCGCGCGACACCAAGCTTGGCCAGGAGGAGATCACGCGCGACATCCCCAACGTGGGCGAGGAAGCGCTGAAGAACCTCGACGAAGCTGGCATCGTCTATATCGGCGCCGAAGTGAATCCGGGCGATATCCTGGTCGGCAAGGTCACGCCGAAGGGTGAGAGCCCGATGACGCCGGAAGAGAAGCTGCTGCGCGCGATCTTCGGCGAGAAGGCGTCCGACGTGCGGGATACGTCGCTGAAGCTGCCGCCCGGCGTGACCGGCACGGTGGTGGATGTGCGTGTGTTCAGCCGTCGCGGTGTCGACAAGGACGAGCGCGCGATGGCGATCGAACGGGCCGAGATCGAGCGGCTGGCGAAGGATCGTGACGACGAGAAGGCGATCCAGGAGCGCAGCTTCCTGAACCGGCTCCGGGAAAAGCTGCTTGGTCGCAAGGCCACCGGCGGGTTCAAGGGCATCAAGGCCGGCACCGACATCGACGAAGAGGTACTGGCCGAGCATCCGCGCGGTGCCTGGCGTCACATCGGCGTGCAGGACGACGCGGTGATGGCGGAGATCGAAACGCTGAAGCGCGAGTTCGATGCTGCGGTCGGTCGGCTACAGGCGCGGTTCGACAGCAAAGTCGAAAAGCTCCAGCGTGGCGACGAATTGCCGCCTGGCGTGATGAAGATGGTGAAGGTCTTCATCGCGGTGAAGCGCAAGCTGCAACCTGGCGACAAGATGGCCGGCCGCCACGGCAACAAGGGCGTGGTTTCCAAGGTGGTGCCGGTTGAAGACATGCCGTTCCTCGACGACGGCACGCCGGTCGATCTGGTGCTCAATCCGTTGGGCGTGCCAAGCCGGATGAATGTCGGCCAGATTCTGGAGACGCATCTCGGCTGGGCCTGTCACACGCTTGGTGCGCAGATCGGCGAACTGGTGGAAGAGTACCGTCGCACCGGCGCCCGGCGCGACGATCTGCTGGAGCGCTTGCGTGATGTCTACGGCGAGGAGGAATTCCGCGATCACATCGCCATCCTCGACACCGAACAGCTCATGGAGATGGCGGACAACCTGAAGAAGGGCGTGCCGATCGCGACGCCGGTGTTCGATGGCGCGCGGATGTCCGACATCGAAGGCATGCTGGAACGGGCCGGATTGGATACATCGGGTCAGGTCGTACTGGTCGATGGCCGCACCGGCGAGTCGTTCGAGCGCAAGGTGACGGTCGGCTACATCTACATGCTGAAGCTGCACCACCTGGTGGACGACAAGATCCATGCACGTTCCATCGGGCCGTACTCGCTGGTCACACAGCAGCCGTTGGGTGGCAAGGCGCAGTTCGGCGGCCAGCGTTTCGGTGAGATGGAGGTGTGGGCGCTGGAAGCCTACGGCGCGGCCTACACGCTGCAAGAGATGCTGACCGTGAAGTCGGACGACGTATCCGGACGCACCAAGGTCTACGAGGCGATCGTGCGCGAGCAGGACAACTTCGAGGCCGGCGTACCGGAGAGCTTCAACGTGCTGGTGAAGGAGCTTAAGTCGTTGGGGCTGAATGTCGACCTGGATAGCCGCGCTGCTTGATCACTCCACGCAACTGCCGACACGTCATGGCCAGGCCATGTCCTCGGGCTTGTCCCGAGCATCACTTGGCCATCCGTCGCGGCACGGTCCCACTACTGATGGCCGGGACAAGCCCGGCCATGTCGTGTTCCCCGGAATAGGGTAGCAAACGCATGAACGAACTCATGAAGATCCTCGGCCAGACTGGCCAGGCAATGACTTTCGACCAGATCAAAATCCAGATGGCGAGCCCGGAACAGATACGGAGCTGGTCGTACGGTGAGATCAAGAAGCCCGAGACGATCAATTACCGCACGTTCAAGCCGGAGCGTGATGGGCTGTTCTGTGCGCGCATCTTCGGGCCGATCAAGGACTACGAGTGCCTGTGCGGCAAGTACAAGCGGATGAAGTTCCGTGGCATCATCTGTGAGAAGTGCGGCGTCGAGGTCACGCTGGCGAAAGTGCGGCGCGAGCGCATGGGCCATATCGAACTCGCCTCACCAGTCGCGCATATCTGGTTCCTGAAGTCGCTGCCCAGCCGGATCGGCCTGATGGTTGATCTGACGCTGAAGGAACTCGAGAAGATCCTGTACTTCGAGAGCTACGTGGTGCTGGAGCCTGGCACCACGGACATGAAGCTGCATCAGTTGCTCACCGAGGATCAGCTTCTCGCCAAGCAGGATGAGTTTGGCGAGGACCAGTTCGAGGTCGGCATCGGCGCCGAGGCGATCAAGAAGGTACTGCACAAGATCGTCCTCGATGAGGAGAAGGTGAAGCTGCGTGGCGACCTGAAGGAGACCACCTCCGAGGCGAAACGCAAGAAGCTGGTGAAGCGGCTGAAGCTGATCGAGGCGTTCGCCGACAGCGGCGCGCGGCCGGAGTGGATGATCCTCGACGTTGTGCCGGTTATCCCGCCCGAGCTGCGCCCGCTGGTGCCGCTTGACGGCGGTCGCTTCGCCACGTCCGACCTGAACGACCTGTATCGCCGGGTGATCAACCGCAACAACCGCCTGAAGCGGCTGATCGAGCTGCGGGCACCGGATATCATCGTGCGCAATGAGAAGCGCATGCTGCAGGAGAGCGTTGACGCGCTGTTCGACAATGGCCGGCGTGGCCGCGCCATCACGGGTGCCAACAAGCGTCCGCTGAAGTCGCTGTCCGACATGCTGAAGGGCAAGCAGGGACGCTTCCGGCAGAACCTGCTGGGCAAGCGCGTCGATTACTCGGGCCGTTCGGTGATCGTGGTCGGGCCCGAGCTGAAGCTGCATCAGTGCGGGCTGCCAAAGAAGATGGCGCTCGAGCTCTTCAAGCCGTTCATCTATTCGAAGCTCGAGAAGTACGGTCACGCCACCACCATCAAGGCTGCCAAGCGGATGGTGGAGAAGGAGCGCCCCGAGGTGTGGGACATCCTTGAAGAAGTGATCCGCGAACATCCGGTGATGCTGAACCGTGCGCCGACACTGCATCGGCTAGGCATCCAGGCGTTCGAACCGGTGCTGATCGAGGGCAAGGCGATCCAGCTTCACCCGCTGGTCTGTACCGCATTCAATGCGGACTTCGACGGCGATCAGATGGCGGTGCACGTGCCGCTGTCACTGGAAGCGCAGTTGGAAGCGCGCGTGCTGATGATGTCGACCAACAACATCCTCAGCCCTGCGAACGGCAAGCCGATCATTGTGCCATCGCAGGATATCGTGCTCGGGCTGTACTATCTGTCGCTCGACACGCCGGAGTTCCATGCGGTTACCGATCAGGACGCGCCGGCGTACGGCACGATCGGTGAGATCGAGTATGCGCTGAATGCCGGTGCGATCGGTCTGCACGACAAGATCAAGGCGCGCTACGAAACGATCGACGCCGGTGGCAACACCGTGCGCAGTGTCGTGGTGACGACGCCTGGCCGGATGATGATCGCGCAGATCCTGCCGCGTCATCCGAATGTGCCATTCGATTTGATCAACAAGCAACTCACCAAGAAGAGCGTCTCCGACGTGATCGACATGGTGTATCGCCATTGCGGTCAGAAGGAGTGTGTGATCTTCGCCGACCGGCTGATGGGACTTGGTTTCGGCCAGGCCGCCAAGGCCGGCATCTCATTCGGCAAGGATGACCTGATCATCCCGGTCGAGAAGGAAGAGATGATCCGCAAGACGCAAGGCGAGGTGAAGGAGTTCGAACAGCAGTATCAGGACGGCCTGATCACCGCGGGTGAACGCTACAACAAGGTGGTGGACTCCTGGTCGCGCTGCACCGACGAAGTGGCTGGTGCGATGATGAAAGAGATCTCCAAGCAGGAGATTGGCGTACAGACCAACTCGGTGTGGATGATGAGCAACTCCGGCGCGCGCGGTTCGCCGGCGCAGATGCGTCAGCTTGCCGGCATGCGCGGGCTGATGGCCAAGCCGTCGGGCGAGATCATCGAGCAGCCGATCATCGCCAACTTCAAGGAAGGCCTTTCCGTCCTTGAGTACTTCAACTCCACCCACGGCGCGCGCAAGGGCCTCGCGGACACAGCTTTGAAGACGGCGAACTCGGGATACCTGACGCGGCGTCTGGTTGACGTGGCGCAGGACTGCATCATCGTCGAGGAAGATTGCGGCACTGACCGCGGCCTGACGGTTCGTGCGGTGATGGACGGCGGCGAGGTGGTGTCCAGTCTAAGCGAGCGCATCCTGGGCCGCACATCGGCCGAGGACATTGTTGATCCTGTCACCAATGCGGTGATCGTGCCGAGCAACACGCTGATCGAGGAAGATCTGGCGGATGCGATCGAGCGGGCCGGAGTCGAGGGAGTGAAGATCCGCTCTGTGCTGACCTGCGATTTGCGTGTCGGTGTCTGCGGCCATTGCTACGGCCGCGATCTGGCGCGTGGCACGCCGGTGAATATCGGCGAGGCGGTGGGCGTGATCGCCGCGCAGTCGATCGGCGAACCTGGCACGCAGCTTACCATGCGTACGTTCCACATCGGCGGCGCGGCACAGCGTGGCGCGGAGCAGTCGTTTGTCGAGGCGAGCCACGAAGGCATCGTCACGATGAAGAACCGCAACGTGGTGATGAACTCGCAGGGCACGCCGGTGGTGATGTCGCGCAACTGCGAGATCGTGCTGACCGACGACAAGCAGCGCGAGCGTGCGCGGTTCCGCGTCCCGTACGGTGCGCGCTTGCTGGTCGATGAAGGCCAGCAGGTGGCACGCACGCAGAAGCTGGCGGAGTGGGATCCATACACCCTGCCGATCATCACCGAGCGCGCGGGCAAGGTCGAATACATCGACCTGATCGAGGGCATCACGCTGGTCGAGCGGATGGACGAGGTCACCGGGCTCACGTCGAAGGTGGTGGTTGACTACAAGCAGGCGTCCAAGGGTGTCGACCTGCGGCCTCGGCTGCAGTTGAAGGACGACAAGGGCGAAGTACTGCGGCTGCCGAACAACACCGATGCGCGCTACTTCCTCGCACCTGACTCCATCCTGTCGGTGGACAACGGCGCACAGGTTGCGGCGGGCGACGTGCTGGCCCGCATCCCGCGTGAGGGCAGCAAGACGCGCGACATCACCGGTGGTCTGCCGCGCGTGGCGGAGCTGTTCGAGGCACGCCGGCCGAAGGATCACGCGGTGATCGCCGAGACCGACGGCCGCGTGGAGTTCGGCAAAGATTACAAGAACAAGCGGCGCATCATCGTGAAGAATGACGAGACGACCGAAGAGACCGAGTACCTGATCCCGAAGGGCAAGCACGTCTCGGTGCAGGAAGGCGACTTCGTGCGCAAGGGCGATCCACTGGTGGATGGTCCGCGCGTGCCGCACGACATCCTGAAGGTGCTGGGTGTCGAGGCGCTGTCGGATTACCTGGTCAACGAGATCCAGGACGTCTATCGACTGCAGGGCGTGAAGATCAACGACAAGCACATCGAGGTAATCGTTCGCCAGATGCTGCAGAAGGTTGAGATTCTCGATCCGGGCGACACGACGTTCCTGGCCGGCGAACAGGTTGACCGCACCGAGTTCGATGCGGTGAACGCCAAGCTGGGCAAGGACGATCGGCCGTCGCTGTCGATGCCGGTGTTGCAAGGCATCACCAAGGCTTCGCTGCAGACCAACAGCTTCATCTCGGCGGCGTCGTTCCAGGAGACGACGCGCGTGCTGACCGAGGCGGCAACCGCCGGCAAGGTCGACAGCCTGACGGGGCTGAAGGAGAACGTCATCGTCGGGCGCCTGATCCCGGCGGGGACGGGTTCGGTGATGAACCGGCTGCGGTCGATCGCGGCAGGCCGCGATCAACGGACGCTGACGATGGGCACCGCTCCGCAGCAAATCACCGAAGAGGTGAAGGCGGCGGAGTAGGCGCACAGCACCTAAGCATTAACTGCCAAGGCCGGTGGCGCTTTACCCACCGGCCTTTTTGGTGTCTTGATGTAACAATGCGGCTCGCCGAAGGGAAACGATTGCCGCTGCCGTTGCACACCGTTGCGGTGTCATATTTTTGCTATTCAACGGACAAAAAAGCACATACAAAGAGTTGTTCGCGCGGACCTACGATTTACCAGGGGGTCTCGACAGCAATTGCCCGCAGAAATCTTTCAATTGAGCCGCGAGCTGGAATTAACCGATCGGCAGGCCGAGCCGTCCCGGTTCATTCTGCACTCACGCCAGGCGATATTCGGTGGTCTCATCGACGGGGTAATGCGGGGCGAGACTTTTCTCGCCCTGATCGGCCCACCCGGCATCGGCAAGACCACCATGGCTTGTGCCATTCACCAAGAACTGGTCAGCCGATCGGTTAGGGTGTTGCAGGTCGGCCGGCGAGAAAGCGCTGGCATCTCCCTGCGGACGATGGCCTCGCAGATTCTCGGTGTGTCGGAAGCCGAGCTGAACGACGATGTCGTGGTGGAGAGATTATATCACGCCCTGACTGTCCGCGAGGATCTCGACCAGGGGTTCGTGCTCATCGTCGATGACGCCGAGATGCTGCGGGCGGATGCGCTGGCATATTTGCGCCTGCTGACCACTGTGGCGGTAAATTCGATGCCGCAGGTGGTGTTTGTCGGACGTCCCGAATTTTGGGACGCCGAAAATGTGCGCCAGCCCGATCTGAAGGAGCTGATCACCGCGCGGTGGGAGCTCGCCCCGCTGAGCGCGGAAGAGACGCGGGAGTTCATTGCGCAGTCGGACGTGGCGCCACCCGATGGAATGGAAGCAGCGTTTACGACCGATGGGCTTGCGGCGTTGGTCCGGCACAGCAATGGATCATGCGGCCGCGTTGCGGCGCTTCTCTCGCTCGCCCGGACCATTCGGGATGAGAGGCACGAGCCGTCGCTTACGCTGACGGTGATCGATGCGGCGGCAGCGAAGTTGGATGGCGGCGAAGTTGCGCCGCCTGCCGGATGGTTGCCGCAATCGGAGAGCGTCCAAATCGCGCCTGAACCGTCGCTCGCACTGCCGGATTTGCCGCCGGAGCCCGCGACGCTTCCGGAACCGCGGGTCGACGTTGCCGGGGTCGGTCGCCAACCTGCCGAACAGCGCAGGCAAGGGACGTGGCGCTTCGTGCGAGTTGGCGGCGTGGCGGCCATCCTGTCCATCATCGCCGCTGCGGCATGCTGGCAAGTGGTGATCCACGTCCAGCGCATGGCCGCACAGGCGGCTTCGATCGAGGATCAATCCACGGTGCACGCCGCGGTGGTTGCAGCGGAAACGAAACCCGCGCCAGGGCCGACGACGACACCGGATACAGCGGCAGGCCCGGCAGGGGCACCGCACGTGTCGGCGGATCAGAGTGCGACCGCGGTGGTCGCGCCGGAAATGTCAGCGCAGCCAGAAGCGTCAGGTGGAACTGCGTCTCCACCATCCGCCCAGATTCAGCACGAGACAGCAGCGGCGGCAGCGACCCTCGCGTCACCCGAGAATGCAGGCCCGCGGGCATCGGCAGGCGATGCCGCTGCGAATGCGCCTGCGCCTATACCCGTTCCGCCGACCGACGCGATTGTTCCATCTGCAACCAGGCAAGCTGAGGTTGCGGCACCTGCCCCCCTGGCGTCGGCGAGCGTCGCACCGTCGCACGTGGATGTTGTGGCAGTGGCGACCGCAACGCCGCCTGTGTCGCCTCAGCCATCACCTGCTGCATCCGCACCGCAGGCGCCGGACGAGCCGCCGGCACTGGCCGCGCTGCCTGCAAAGGCACCGACTGCTGCCCCCGCCATAATGGAGGCGAAGCCCGCGGTGCCCGACGCCTCCGACAGCCACGCGCCCGCTGCCGTGGCCGCGATCGAGGGGCAGGTGGCGGACGCGTCGCCCACGCAGGCGCCGCCTCCTGTTATGCCGGACGCGAAGACCGTTGCGCCCCACGCCTCCGACAGCCACGCGCCGCCTGCCGAGCCTGCGATCGCCAGTCCAGCGCCCGCGGCGCTGCCTGTGTCGACGCCGGCTGCCGCCCCCGCCTTCCCGGACGCAAAGACCGTTGCGCTCGAAGCCTCCGGCGGCCACACCACCGATCGGGCGACGGCGGTGAGCGACACGCAGCCCGCTCAGCCGCTATCGGCGGACCTCAACCGGTCCGCCGCCGTCGCATCACGCGCCAACCCGGTGACCACCCCGGTCGTGGCGTCAGCACCGCGGCACCTCAATTCGCCTGTCCTGTCGACGCTGCTGTCGCGCGGCGATGCCGAGCTGGCACTAGGCGACGTTCTGGCGGCGCGTCTGCTCTACAAGCGCGCTGCAGAGCTGGGCAGTGCGCGTGCAGCCACGGCAACCGGCAAGACATATGACCCGGTGTTTCTCGCTGCGATCCAGGCCACCGGAATCGAGCCCGACCTCGCGACGGCAAAGTCATGGTACAGCAAGGCGGCAGCACTGGGCGATCCGGAAGGTGCGGATCGGCTTGCCGGCCTGTCCTCAGCGAACTGAGGCGCCAGGCAACGAAGCTGCTATCGGCACTGGTTCTGTGCGCGGCATGCAGTCCTGGCGCTCTGACTGCATTGGCTTGCCTTCGTCGCGCAGGCGGCCAGGCAGTCGTTCCGCCTCGGATCGATATCGAACAATCGCGCCCTGCATTCCGCAACGCATGAATCTTGCCGCGTGTCGCACGCCGCGGCACTGACGCATGCAGCACAGTCGTTTGCCGATTGGGCGGACGCCAGGCACGGCGCCAGACAGCCCGCCAAGGTCAGGATAAGGGCGGCTGCCTTCACGATTCCCTCTGCGTCCGGCTTATCGGCATTGTCTGTGTATCGGCCTCACATGTTCAGTGGAGCGCGACCGGATGCGTGGCGCGTCAACCCATGCAAGTCAGCCTAAGGCCGCACATAGGTCCAGCCAGCCTCTTCCAGTTCCACGATCCGTGCGATGCCCGTCGGCACGATACGCGCTTCAGGCAGCAGCGTGATCTCCTTGTTCTCCTGCTTGGATTGATTGGCGAGCGTGTTGCCGCATCCCGAGAAGGTGATGTTCTTCATGCTGCTGCTCATTTCCGCCAGCCGGTCCTTCACCGGCGAGGTGTCGCTCCGCATCATGGCCAGTCCCGCGCCATAGGCCACGAACTCGATCTCGATCTTTTCGCCCCTGGCCTTGTAGTACCTGACCAGGTTCTCGGCGTTGTTCAGCGCCAGGTTCATCACCGCCGGGTCGCTTTGCGTAATCTGAATGACCACGCGATGGATCTTGTTCGCGGTCGGATGAAGCTCGCTCGTTGGCATTTTCGATTGGGACTGAGCCGATGCCGGGGCCCCAAACACGATAGTGAGGCCCGCACAGGCGATAGCGACGGCGACGGCTTTGGGCAGCATCATCTGATATGCTCCGGGGGTTATTGTACGCGTTGGCGGACGGGCGGCTCGGTCACTTCCCATTCTGGCGTCGCCACTCCAGAAATTCCTGGTACAGGCGCTGATCCTCAGGCGTGATCTCGCGCAACGTGGCCCCTGCCTGCGCGGAGGGGGCGTTCCCGGCAGTGCCCGGCTGTGTCGCCGATGCCTTGGCTGCATTGGCCCGGTCCAGCCACTCCTGGGCCGCTGGGAACCGCTCGAGCCCCGGCACTTTCGCGTTGAGGTTGACGTCCTTCCACTTGGGATGGAATGCAGGCCCCTGAAGCGTGGCCAGCCGGTCGAACAGGTAGTTCGTCATCCGGGCAAGCCGCCGGTAGCGGTCCGATGACTTTGGCCAGTTGAACGCCGCCAGGATGGTCGGGACCGCGATGGTCTGGATCTCCTGTCCCTTTGGGATGAGGTTCGGGTAGTCGCTCGAGGTCAGCGTCGAAGGTAGGTAGAACCCGAAGTCGTCGAACTGCACGGGCAGGAATTTGAAACCCGGCGGCCAGTTGCCATGCAGGAAGGCGTCGATCGGTTTCGACGTGACGAACACCACGCCAGCCATGTCGCCCTGTCCGTTTTTCATCTGCTGCAATGCGACCTGGTGCGGGATGAAGGTCTTCTCGACGTCGAGCTTGAGCTTGTCGAAGATCAGCGGTCCCGTGTAGGCAGCGGCCGTGCCGGGCGTGTTGAAGTTGACCTTTCTGCCCTTCAGGTCGCTGAACGAGTTGATTTCGGGGCGGACGAAAACATGCAGTTCGGACGGGAACAGATTGAGAATGTAGGTGATGCGCTGCTGGATGTTCGGGACCAGCGTTTTGAACTGCTCCAGTGCATCCGAGTTGATGATCGCGGCGTCCACGCCCTTCAGATAGAGCAGCGCCTCGACGTTCTCGACCGGGCCTCCGGTGACAATCGGCAGCACGTGCAGATTGTTGCCATCGTCCACCACGCGGGCGATCTCGGCCGCAAAGCGGATTGGCGCGCCTTCCAACTCGCCGCCGGCCAGACCGACGGTCCAGGCATTGAGCTTGTCGATCTCCTGCGCCTCGAGGGATTTGTGCGCCGCCGCCAGCCCCGCTGCCGCCAAACTCTGGCCCGCTGGTCCGCTGGCGGTCTGAGCGTCGGCTATTCCGTGTGCAACGAGGACAAATGCCAGAGCGGCAAGAACAAATTTGAATGCAATGGTTAATAATTTCACTGCTGGAACCCTCGCGATGCCATGCACTACACGGCTTTTTGATCAGCGCCGTCAACACTTTCCGTCGGGTTGCATCAAATTCAGCTGGAATGGTGCCTGATAATCGCTGATATATTTAATTATACCATACAATCATAAAGTATACTCACATCGCACGGTGGGGTTGTTTTATGTTGAATGATAAGTGCTGCAAGTGCGTAACTTGTATGTCGACCACCACCTGACCATTGATGGCTCGGCCGAAGCGCGATCGGACGCCCGAAGTGTAGGCCCGGCGACAATCTCGGTGCGGCGCCGATGTTACCGGCTTTCGATCGCCACAGCCCTCAGATGCCGGTGTGAGCCGACCGCCCCAGCCCCGTACCGCTGTGCCAGCGCGGCACAAACCATGAGCTGGATCTGATGAAGCAGCATCAGGGGCAGTACGACGAAGCCAAGTGACTGGCCGGCGAACAGCACGCTCGCCATCGGCGGGCCGCCCCCCAGGCTCTTCTTGGAGCCGCAGAACACGATGGTGATTTCAACGGCCCGAGAGAAGCCGCACAGCCGGCTCATTCCGGTGGTCGCGAGCAGCACCGCACCCAACAGCTGGGTTTGTCGACTTCCTGTGCCTCGAGGCTTCTTTGGGCGTTTGCCGGCGGGCGCGGAGAGGTCGTTTCGCTAGCGGGCTGTGCTCCGCCGATCGCGGGAAGGCCGGCGTGACAGCCAGCACGCCAAGGGCGGTCGTGAAAACAAGCGGTAAAAATTCCACGAGAGGAACATTGCGATGTGACGCATTACGAGGCGCTTTGGTCGCCCCGTCAACGAATTCCGTCGGGCCGATGGCTGCTAATTGCGGCGACGCTCTGCCGGTATCCGCCGTGCCCACAACTGGCGGACGGCAATGAAGGTATCGGACTGGATGATGAAGGTTGCCAGCAGGGCGAGGAGAACCGCACCCAAATACCACCAGAGAAGTTCCCGCAACAGCCAGAACAGGTGGAACGGGAGGTTGAGGCCTTTTGGTGGGGAGCCATTGTGCTCGAGCGCGTGGCGGAACAAAGCTTCCCACATCAGGAAGACCGCAATGAAGGTCGTGCAGTCGAGCATCGCCCTCAGCCGCGGCCGGGCAGCCGCGCGCCGCAGCGCCACCAGACCGGCAACAACCAGAATCAGGTAGACCCCGCGATACTCGATGCTCCGGCCAGCGTAGAAGCACCCAGCCATAATAGCAGAGCCGAGCGTCAGCAAAGCTTTGTCGCGCTCAGCCATGCGCAAGAATAGCTGGCTAAAATTGGGGTTGCGGCTGAGCAGGGTGACCTGAATGCAGGTGGCGATCAGGAGGATGCCGACGAAGGCTGCCTGAATTGCTTGAAGCAGCAGAGAGTCCCGTAAGTGCGGGACGAATTGCCCCAACATGGCGGCTAAGCCTTGCGGCAGATTCTTGGCGCCGAATGGCCCCGATTCAGCACCGCCCGCAGGGACGTTGCGACTCATGGCAGCAAGCTCGTCTCGGTAGTCAACGAAAAACAGCAGTACCGTGGCAATCGAGATTAGCGCGATAGAAATGGATATCCGCGGCCGCTCGCGCAATGCCGTCACCAGCGCGATGAGAGGATAGAATTTCAGCAGCCCGGCAAAAAGCAGCAGCGCATATGACAGCAGCCGGTTCAGGACAGGGCCGGTGCTCAGCAAGCCGGCGGTCACGACCATGCTGAAGAGAATCACATCAACGTTGGCTCGCTCTAGTGCAAAGATGACCATCGATGAGGTGCAGGCGAGCACAAAGATAATGACCTCCCGCCAATTGATCGGCTTCAATGCCATGAACAGCGACAGGAAGAACCACAGATCGATCCCCGCACCGAGAATGTTGGTCCATAGCTGTCCGGTGGGAATGAAGGTGGCGCGTAGCCAAAGAGGCGAGTAACCGTGCGGGCGGTTGAGCACGTCGCAAGGGTCGTTGAGGTAAACATCGACGCCGCGCAACCAGCATTTGGCGCCGGCGCCGATATATTCCCAATCCAGAAATGGGTATCGGAAAGTCTCGATGCCAGCATTGTCAAGAATGCTGTAGTAGAGTTGGCGATCCAGTCCGTAAAGTGCTGCCATCATGCTGAACAGCGCCAATGCAACCAGAGGCACAACCGCCGAGAAATGTTTGAAGTGCATGCATTTCCTTCCCGACAAACGTGCAGCACCGAAGTAATCTTGCTAGACGATAGCGAAAAAAGATGCAAGGCTAGGAAGGCTAAGTTAGAACTGCCAGTTGGTGCTGCGGCCGTCGCGAACTTTGCCCGGTTGCCCTTGAGGGAGCGAGCCTGTCGGACATGGTTGAAGGTTGTTGTTGGCCAGACAGTGCTGTCACCGTCAGGGATCTGATGTCTTTCGACGGCGGGGCTAGAGCGAAGGCATGCGTGCAGCAGCCAGACCGGTATGGTTTCTTTCATACTGCAGCTCGGCCGGCATTCTCGATACCGCGCGGGGCCGGATTGTCCTTCGCTGCTGCCAGCTTTGGTGCTGATACGGTTACCATCGACCTGCGCGCTTTCAATCGTATCCTCGACTTCGACTCCTCAACCGGCGTAGTGGAAGTCGAGTTGGGCGTGCGCCTCGGTGTGCTGTTCGATTTTCTATGGCGGCGAGGCTTGTATCTGCAGGTTCAGCCTGGTTATCCGGCCATCTCGGTCGGCGGCTGCATCGCGGCGGATGTGCATGGTAAGAATGCCGCGCGCGACGGTACGTTCATCAAACAGGTGATTTCCATCCGCCTGTTCCACCCCTCACACGGCATTGTCGAAATGTCACCCAGTACAGGTAACGACTTGCTCCGCGCCACCTGCGGCGGCTTCGGCCTGACCGGCATTATCGTGAGCGCCCGGCTGCAAGCCGCCCGGCTACCGGCAAGGGCGGTCCAGGCGACCCTGCACTTCGTTGCCAGCCTGCCGGGAGCTGCCGACGTTCAAACTGACTTGCTTCCAGCGAATGATTTCGCATTCGGCTGGCATGACCTCAGTTTCCGCGACACCCGCTTTGGTCGCGGCTGGATAACGGCCTGCCGCTTCGTCGATGCAGCGGTCCAGTCAGCCGGTTCCTTCGTTGACCAAAGGATGACGCCGGAACGGCGAGGGGTGCTTCCCTTGCAACTGGTGAACCGGCTCAGTTCGCGCGTGATGAATGTGGGCTACAGGCTTTCCGTGACCTATCGCCGCCCCAGGGCACTGAATTTGTTCGAGGCAATGTTTCCGTTCCACGGGAAGGAGCTGTACTTCACACTGTTCGGCCGTGACGGCTTCCATGAAAGCCAGGTGATCGTGCCACGCGAGAACTTCGCCGCCTACGTCGAGGCTTTGCGTGACGCAATGGTTCGGACTAATGCGGTGATCTGTTTCAGCGCGCTTAAGTTGTTTGCCGGCAAGAGCGATCTCGTCCGTTTCGACGGAGATGGTGTGAGCATTGCCGTGCATCTCCCTCGATCGGCGGCGTCAGCACGTTTTCTCGACATCATGGATCGCGCAGCGGTCGAGCTCGGGGGCCGACCCAACGCAATCAAGGACTCCCGCTTACCACGGGCGGTTTTCGAGGCGACCTACCCCGAGTGCGGCCGCTTCCGGTCGGTAATCCGTGAGTGGGATCCCCACCGCATCTTCCGGTCCGAGCTTTCCGCTCGGCTGGGCTTGTGACGACGCTGATCTTCGGTGCCTCGGCCGGCATCGGCCGGGCGTTGGCCCGCAGGCTGGCTGCCCAGGGGCACGATCTGATCCTCATTGCCCGCGACAGCCGCGACCTGGAGGCCGAGGCTGCCCATTTGCGCACCTGCTTCGGCACGAGTGTCGACTGGCTGGTGGTCGACGCAGTTTCGCCGCAGGTCGCAGAGGAAGCGTTGCGGCCGCTTGCGGAGCGTGGCGAGGTCCGGAATTTGCTTTTCTCCGTCGGCATGGCTGTCGATGTGGATAACGGCCTGCTGCAGGCTGACCGCGCGGCAGCGATCGTCAACGCCAATCTAACCACCATCATCGGCGCTGTTGCCCTGTTCCTGCCCGGTCTGTTGGCGGCCGGCCGCGGCAATATCGTCGGCTTCGGATCCGTGGCGGCCATCCGAGGACGCAGCTCCAACGTCGTCTACTCGGCAGCCAAACGGGGTCTCGAGAGCTATTTCGAGAGCATTCGGCACCGTGCCGCCTCCAGTGGGATTTGCGTGCAATTCTATCGGCTCGGTTATGTTGCAACCCAGATGAGCTACGGCCGAAGAATGCCATTCCCGATCGCGACGCCAGAGAAGGTGGCGGAGCATGTCGTGCGCAACCTGGACCGTGACATCAGTCGGTCACACTTTCCCAGGTTCTGGGCTGCCATTGATGTTGTGTTGCGCGCGCTGCCTTGGTTTGTCTTTCGCCGCCTGCAATTTTGAGCGCCCGGGGAGCGGCAGTCAGGTGCCTGAAACTTTCTGCCAGACAACGATCGCGGACTTGCCGAATTGGAACCCGGTCAATGGATCAAGCACACGCGAAACCGGGATGATCGCCCGATCCCAAGCGGCAATCTGCGAGCTCGTCGGCATGGCGGAACGTAATATCAATCGATTGGCCAGCGAGGCAAACAAGCCGGCAGTGTCCAGCATGAAGGCCGCGGCAATCCTCGTCCCTTGCGGGCTGATGCGCTTCAGGCTTCGCAGCGTGTAGCGCCGAAAATGGCCGATTGACTCGTCGAACGGGCTGTAGAGAAACTGATGGGCCGGGGCGAGCACGATCAAACGCCCATGCTCCGCCAGCAGCGAGGCGGCCTTCGTCACTTCGGCGCGGTCGTTCGCGATATGCTCAAGCACGTCGATGTAAAGAATCGTATCGAACTTTTCGGGCTCAGGTATCGCCTCCACGGTGCCTATCATCAACCGGCATACGCGCGGTAGGGCATTTTGATTCAGTGCTTTGGAGATCTCGCCGGCGAGTTTCTCATCCGGCTCCAATGCCAGCCAGTCCCGCACGTTCGGATTGGCCAGCCGCGTTATGTTGCTGCCGATGCCAGCGCCAACCTCTAGTACGCGTCCGCTGATATAGGGCGAAAGCCGGATCGCGACGTAGGCCTTCCAGTTCGTGGCGTGAGCGAACAGCTCCAGTTCGCCGCCGGCATAATCGAGTGACATGTCTAGACGGTAGCTGGAGCCAACCGCTCTGCCTGCCGGCTCAGGAGAATATGCCGCTCGGCCACGAAGGTCGCAGTATCGTTGATCGGCACAAGCTGTCGGTTGCTGCGACTGGCGAGCAGCATGAGGGTCGTCGCAACCATTAGGACTAACGCCTGCAGTATTATGATCAGAAGATCACCCACAGCCGTGGTCGTCCAGCCGGGAATGGCCAGCGGAGTGGCTAGGCGGATCACCATGACCGCCGCTATCGCAAGACCTGAAGTCGCAGTAACAAACGATGCAGCCATTAGAACGCGGACGAAGATGACGTCCGTATACACAGACATTGCACTCAGGCCGTGCACCACCAGCGAGGGCAGGTTCATCTTTGACTGGCCATCATAGCGCCGGCCACGCGCGGTTCTTACGTCGCGCAGTCGCAATCGCGAGCGTGTGATGGCTGCTGGGAGGTGGTTCCACAGCTCCGGCATATACACCAGCCTGCGCAACGCTGGCACCGGCAGCAGGCAGAAGTTCCCGAAGGAAATGCCGCGACCCGTCAGTGCTCTGAACAGGATTCGGTAAAGAAGGTAGCCGAGCCTGAACGCAGCCGCTTCGGACCGCTTGGCGCGGCGCGCCAGGATGACGTACTCCGGATGAATGTGCGACATCGAGATCAACGTGTCGAGGTCGTCGGGGCGATCCTCTCCGTCGCTGTCCATGATGATCACGCCATCGATGTTGGTCCTGTCTACCAATGACGAGAGGCCCACGGCTATTGCCCGCTGGTGGCCCAGGTTCAGTGCCAGCCGAATGACCGAGATGCTGTCGATACAGGAGTTCTCCGGCAGGTTCGGCAGCACCGCAGGGTCAAGCGAGTCGCGCGATCCATCGTCAACCGCGACGACTTCAAATGACATATCTGTGGCGCTATATTTCTCGTTGATGTCGCCAATCAGTTGAACAAGTGATGGCCAGTCATCGAGCACAGGGGTCAGGACAACGTATCGGCACACCACACGTCTCCGCTCGACATGCTGCCACTCCACTTCCCAACTTAAGACCTCCTTTACAATTTTGCTCTTGTGATTGGCAAGCAGATTTTGCTCCCCGCGAGTTCAGAGGCTCACGCAACGCAGGCAGCCTGTTGCCTTCAAGCGAGCATACCGCGTTGCTCCCGGTCAGCAAGCGCAGACCGCCGGATCACGGCCCGGCACCCGTGAGTGCCGACTCCGGCGCCATACCGCCGTGCCAGCGCGGCACAGACCATGAGCTGGATCTGATGGAACAGCATCAGGGGCAGCACGATCAGGCCGAGTGACTGACCGGCGAACAGCACGCTCGCCATCGGCAGTCCGCTTGCCAGGCTCTTCTTGGAGCCGCAGAACACGATGGTGATTTCGTCGGCCCGAGAGAACCCGAACAGCCGGCTCATTCCGGTGGTCGCGAGCAGCACCGCGCCCAACAGCGCCGCGTCCAGCAGCAGCAGCGACAACAGGTGCGTGGCGTCGACCTGGTGCCAGATGCCGTGAGTCACGCCCTCGCTGAACGCGACATAGACGACCAGCAGGATCGAGCCGCGATCCACCAGGCCGGTGAGGCGCTTGTTGCCGGCGACCCATTCGCCGATCCACGGCCGGGCAAGCTGGCCGGCGGCGAACGGCAACAGCAATTGCATCACGATGTCGCCCACGCCGCGGGCGGAGAACACGTTCTGCGTGCTGAGCAGCAGCCCAGCCATCAGCGGGGTCAAGGCGATGCCGAACAGGTTGGATGCGGTAGCCGCGCACAGCGCCGCCGGCACATTGCCGTGCGCGATCGAGGTGAAGGCGATCGAGGACTGCACGGTGGACGGCAGCACGCACAGCATCAGCAGCCCGCCCCACAGCGGCGGGGTCAGCAGGCCCGGGGCCAGCGCGCGTGCGGCCAGCCCGAGTGCTGGGAACAGCAGAAAGGTGCTGGCCAGGACGATGGTGTGCAGCCGCCAATGGCGCGCTCCCGCCACCGCTGCCCGCGGCGCCAGCCTCGCACCTTGCAGGAAAAACATCAGGGCGATCATGCCCGTGCTGGCGTGGCCCCCGACCGCCATGCCGAGCCCGTGGATCGGGACGATCGACGCCAGCGCGACCATGCCGAGGATGGCGGCGATGTAGGGGTCGATACTCAACCGTGACACCAATGTCTTCATCGGGATCGGCCTTCCGCGCGTTGCCATGCAAGCGCACTATCAATCCGCAGCAGTTCATTGTGAAGCGTGGTTGTCATGCTTATTATCATCACGTTTCGTGATAACAGGAGCGGCCATGCTCGATCCCGTGTTGCTGGAAAGCTTCCTCGCCGTCTTCCAGACCCGCAATTTCAGCGAGGCCGGCCGCCGACTGAACCTGCGACAGACCACCATCAGCCAGCACATCCGCAAGCTCGAGCAGGAGGCCGGGCGCAGGCTGTTCGTCCGCGACACCCATTCCGTGGTGCCGACCGCCGATGGCGAGGCGATGGAAGGCTTCGCCCGCTCGATTTTGGAAGCCGGAGAGCGCGCGCAGCGCTACTTCGCCGGATCGCAGTTGCGCGGCCGGGTGCGGTTCGGTGCGTCGGAGGACTTCGTGTCGTCCCGTCTGCCGGAGGTGCTGCGCGACTTCGTCCGCCTGCATCCGCTGGTGGACCTGGAGTTGACGGTCGATCTCAGCGCCACGCTGTACCACACGCTGGATGCCGGCGATCTGGATGTGGTGCTGTGCAAGCGCCGCGCGGGTGACGACCGGGGGCGGCTGGTCTGGCGCGACCGGCTGGCCTGGATCGGCACCGAGGCGACCCGTATCGATCCGGTCCAGCCACTGCCGCTGATCCTTTACACCCCGCCCAGCATCACCCGCACTGTCGCCCTGGAAAGCCTGGAGCGCGCCGCCCGTCCGTGGCGGATCGTCTGCACTAGCGGCAGTCTGAGCGGACTGCGCGCCGCGGCGTTGGCGGGATTGGGCGTGACCGTGCACGCTCGTGGCCTGATGCCGGAGGGTTTGTCGGAGATGCCGGCCGCTTACCGACTGCCCGATCTGGGGGACGTTGAGTTCGTGGTGCTCGGGGCGGGTCGGGGCGAACGCGGGCCGGTGGCGGAACTGGCGGCAGCGATTTTGGCGAACGGCGATCGGCTGCAGCGGCGAGCCGGTTGATCGCTACTGGTCCTGTACTCCGATCAATGCCGGGCGACGAAATGGCACGCTTTCAAACAATGTAAGCGGCGGGAGAAAAACGAGATGCGCTGCGCGACATGCAACATTTGCGGTGTTCTGCTATGCCATGGGCCGCTTGACTTGCCCCGGACCCGCCACTAGGTTCCGCCCCCTCTGGCCGACCCACAAAGGCTGAACGGGCGGCCGTCGTTTGCAGGCTGAACTCGCGTGCGGCGCCGCCTCCGGAATGACTGGGGCCCAGGCCGTAGGCTGAAAGACCCGCAGGATGGGATGTCCCAGCCGGCGGGCTTCGCCTGTCAAGGACGGTCGAACCGACGGCACGGGCCGGCGGAATGCAATGAAAGAGGCTCGATGCCGACCATCAATCAGCTCATCGCCAAGGGGCGGGAGCCGCAGAAGACCCGGAACACGGTGCCGGCGCTGCAAGGCTGCCCGCAGAAGCGCGGCGTATGCACGCGCGTCTATACCACCACGCCGAAGAAGCCGAACTCGGCCCTGCGCAAGGTGGCGAAGGTGCGGCTGACCAACGGCTACGAGGTGGTCAGCTACATCCCCGGCGAGGGCCACAACCTGCAGGAACACTCGGTGGTGCTGATCCGCGGCGGGCGCGTGAAGGACCTGCCGGGCGTGCGGTACCATATACTGCGCGGCGTGCTGGATACCCAGGGCATCGCCAAGCGTCGCCAGCGCCGTTCGCTGTACGGCGCCAAGCGGCCGAAGTAAGGGGGCGCGCGAGATGTCCCGCCGCCGCCGCGCCGTCAAACGCGAGATCCTGCCGGACGCCAAGTTCGGCGACGTCGTGCATCAGCCGTTTCATGAACGCGCTGATGTACGACGGCAAGAAGTCGGTCGCCGAGGGCATCGTGTACGGCGCGCTCGACATCGATGAAGCGGCGTGGCGGCGCGCAGGCCGATCCGGTGCGCATGTTCCACGAGGCGCTGGACAACGTGAAGCCGGCGGTCGAAGTGCGGTCGCGCCGCGTCGGCGGCGCCACCTACCAGGTGCCGGTGGAAGTGCGCACCGAGCGGCGCCAGGCGCTGGCGATCCGCTGGATCATCGACGCCGCGCGCAAGCGGGGCGAGCACACGATGGAAGACCGGCTTTCGAACGAACTGCTGGACGCGGTGAACAACCGCGGCTCGGCGGTGAAGAAGCGTGAAGACACCCATCGGATGGCGGAGGCGAACAAGGCCTTCAGCCATTACCGCTGGTAGTACGAACCCCCAACCGGGACAGCTACGGAGACAAAGACGATGGGCAAGGCGAAATTCGCGCGCACCAAGCCGCACTGCAACGTCGGCACGATCGGCCACGTGGACCATGGCAAGACGACGCTGACGGCCGCCATCACCAAGGTGCTGGCGAAGACCGGCGGCGCGACGTTCACGGCGTACGACCAGATCGACAAGGCGCCGGAAGAGAAGGCGCGCGGCATCACCATCGCCACCGCGCACGTCGAGTATGAAACGGCGAACCGCCACTACGCGCACGTCGATTGCCCCGGCCACGCCGACTACGTGAAGAACATGATCACCGGCGCGGCGCAGATGGACGGCGCCATCCTGGTGGTGTCCGCCGCCGACGGCCCGATGCCGCAGACCCGCGAGCACATCCTGCTCGCCCGCCAGGTCGGCGTGCCGGCGCTGGTGGTGTACCTCAACAAGGTCGACATGGTGGACGATCCGGAGCTGATCGAACTGGTCGAGATGGAACTGCGCGAGCTGCTGTCGTCCTACCAGTTCCCCGGCGACGACATTCCGATCATCAAGGGCTCGGCGCTGTGCGCGCTGGAAGACCGCGAGCCGGAGATGGGCGAGAAGTCCGATCCTGGAGCTGATGGACGCGGTCGACAGCTACATCCCGCAGCCGGTGCGTGCCGACCGACCGGCCGTTCCTGATGCCGGTCGAAGACGTGTTCTCGATCTCCGGCCGCGGCACCGTGGCCACCGGCCGCGTCGAGCGCGGCATCATCAAGGTGGGCGAGGAAGTCGAGATCGTCGGCATTCAGCCGACGCAGAAGACCGTCGTGACCGGCGTCGAGATGTTCCGCAAGCTGCTCGACCAGGGCGAGGCGGGCGACAACATCGGCGCGCTGCTGCGCGGCACCAAGCGCGAGGAAGTCGAGCGCGGCCAGGTGCTGGCGAAGCCCGGCTCGCATCACGCCGCACACCAAGTTCAAGGCCGAGGCCTACATCCTGACCAAGGAAGAAGGCGGCCGCCACACGCCGTTCTTCACCAACTACCGCCCGCAGTTCTACTTCCGCACCACCGACGTGACCGGCGTCGTGCAGTTGCCGGAAGGCACCGAGATGGTGATGCCGGGCGACAACGTGACGATGGACGTGGAACTGATCGCGCCGATCGCGATGGATGCGCAGCTTGCGCTTCGCCATTCGCGAAGGTGGCCGCACCGTCGGCGCCGGCGTCGTCGCCAGCATCACGGCCTAGCGGAAGAGATGCGGCACCGGCGCCCCTCCGGAAGGCGGGGCGCCGGTGGCGTTTACGGGGGACCCGGAACGAACGATGGACAACCAGAATATCCGCATCCGGCTCAAGGCCTACGATCACCGCGTGCTGGACAACAGCACGAAGGAGATCGTGAACACGGCCAAGCGCACGGGTGCCCGGGTTCGCGGACCGATCCCGCTGCCGACGCATATCGAGCGCTTCACCGTCAACCGCTCGCCGCACGTCGACAAGAAAAGCCGCGAGCAGTTCGAGATCCGCACGCATCGGCGGCTGCTGGATATCGTCGAGCCGACGCCGCAGACGGTGGACGCGCTGATGAAGCTCGACCTCGCCGCCGGCGTGGATGTCGAGATCAAGATCTGAGGCCGGCGACGATGACCATGCGCACCGGATTGCTGGCCAAGAAGCTCGGCATGACCCGGATCTTCCGGGACGACGGCACGCATGTGCCGGTCACCGTGCTGCATCTCGATGAGGTGCAGGTCGTGGCGCGCGCACGGAGGAGAAGGACGGCTACACCGCGGTGCAGCTCGGCTGGGGCACGGCCAAGGTGAAGAACGTTTCGAAGCCGAACCGCGGCCATTTCGCCAAGGCGAAGGTGGAGCCGAAGGCGAAGCTGGCGGAATTCCGGGTCGCCGCGGATGCGCTGCTGGAGCCGGGCGCGACGCTGTCGGCGGCGCATTTCGTGGTCGGCCAGAAGGTCGATGTGTGCGGCACCACGCAAGGGCAAGGGCTTCGCCGGCGGCATGAAGCGCTGGAATTTCTCCGGCCTCGAAGCCAGCCACGGCGTGTCGATCAGCCATCGCAGCCTGGGTTCCACCGGCAACCGGCAGGATCCGGGCAAGACCTTCAAGAACAAGAAGATGGCCGGCCATCTCGGCGTCGAGCGCGTCACCACGCTGAATCTGGAAGTGGCGGCGGTGGATGCGGAGAAGGGCCTGCTGATGATCAAGGGCGCGGTGCCCGGGTCGAAGGGCGGCTACGTGCTGGTGCGCGACGCGGTGAAGCGCGCGCGGCCGGCGGATGCGCCCTATCCGGCGGCGCTGATCTGAAGCGCAGGCGGCGGGCTGAGGACAAGCGATGCAGATCGAAATCACCACCCTCGACAAGACGAGCCGCCGGCAATGCCGAGCTGCCGGACGAGCTGTTCGCCGCCAAGCCGCGCGCCGACATCATGGCGCGCGTGGTGCACTGGCAGTTGGCGAAGCGCCGCGCCGGCACGCACAGCACCAAGGGCCTGAACGAGGTGTCCGGGCACCACGAAGAAGCCGTACCGCCAGAAGGGCACCGGCAATGCGCGGCAGGGCAGCCTGCGCGCGCCGCAGTTCCGCAGCGGCGGCGTGGTGCATGGTCCGGTGCCGCACTCGCACGAATACAGCCTGAACAAGAAGGTGCGGCGGCTTGGGCTGATCTCGGCGCTGTCGCAGAAGCAGGCGGAGGGCAAGCTGGTGGTGCTCGACGCCGCCGGCGGCGCGACCAAGACCGGCGAACTGGCGAAGAAGCTGAAGGCGCTGGGCTGGCGTTCGGCGCTGATCGTCGATCATGCGGTGGACGCGGGGTTCCTGCGCGCCAGCCGCAACATCCCCGGCATCGACGTGCTGCCGACGATCGGCGCCAACGTCTACGACATCCTGCGCCACGACGTGCTGGCGATCACCACCGCCGGGCGTCGAGGGCCTGAAGCAGCGGCTTGGGCCGAAGCCGGCGCCGATCAACGAGCCAGGCCGAGGGAGCCTCGGCATGAGCGACGCGAAGACGATCCGGAAGAAGCCGACGCTGTCGCGCGAGGCGATGTACCAGATCATCCGCAACCCGCTGATCACCGAGAAGGCGACGATCGCTGTCGGAGCACAACCAGTTGGTGTTCCGCGTCGCGCCGGACGCCACCAAGCCGGAGATCAAGGCGGCGGTCGAGGGGCTGTTCGGCGTCAAGGTGCTGGCGGTGAACACGCTGGTGCAGAAGGGCAAGACCAAGCGGTTCAAGGGCCGGCCGGGCGGGCGCTCGGACGTGAAGAAGGCGTTCGTCACGCTGGCCGCCGGCCAGTCGATCGATCTTCACCACCGGCCTCGCATAGGGCGCGCGGCGACATGGCACTCAGACAATTCAATCCGGTCACGGCGAGCCTGCGCGGCACGGTGCTGATCGACCGCTCCGAGCTGTGGAAGGGCAAGCCGGTCAAGGCGCTGACCGAGGGCAAGCACGGCACCGGCGGGCGCAACAATCACGGCCGCATCACCAGCCGGTTCCGTCGGCGGCGGGCACAAGCAGTCGTATCGCATCGTCGATTTCAAGCGCCGCAAGTTCGACGTGCCGGCGACGGTGGAGCGGCTGGAATACGACCCGAACCGCAGCGCGTTCATCGCGCTGGTGAAGTACCAGGACGGCGAGCTGTCCTACATCCTGGCGCCGCAGCGGCTGCGGTCCGGGCGACAGCGTGGTGGCCGGGCTGCGCGCGTCGACATCAAGCCGGGCAACGCGATGCCGCTGGCGGCGATTCCGGTCGGCACGATCGTGCACAACATCGAGATGAAGGCCGGGCGCCGGCGGCAAGATCGCGCGCGCCGCGGGGACCTATGCGCAGCTTGTCGGCAAGGATGCCGGCTACGCGCAGATCAAGCTGATGTCGGGCGAACTGCGCATGGTGCGCGCCGAGTGCATGGCGTCGCATCGGCGCGGTGTCCAACCCCGACAACATGAACCAGAAGATCGGCAAGGCCGGCCGCACGCGCTGGCTGGGCAAGCGGCCGCACAACCGCGGCGTGGTGATGAACCCGGTCGATCATCCGCTGGGCGGCGGCGAGGGCCGCAGTTCGGGCGGGCGGCATCCGGTATCGCCGTGGGGTCAGCCGACCAAGGGCTACAAGACGCGCGGCAACAAGCGGACCGACGGCATGATCATCCGCCGCCGCAACAAGGGCAAGTGAGATGGCGCGTTCCGTCTGGAAGGGTCCGTTCGTCGACGGCTATCTGCTGAACAAGGCCGAGGCGTCGCGCGCGTCGGGGCGCAACGAGATCATTCGGATCTGGTCGCGCCGCTCGACCATCCTGCCGCAGTTCGTCGGCCTGACGTTCGGCGTCTACAACGGCCACAAGTTCCTGCCGGTGCAGGTGAACGAGAACATGGTGGGCCACAAGTTCGGCGAGTTCTCGCCGACGCGCACCTTCACCGGCCACTCCGGCGACAAGAAGGCGAGGCGGGGCTGACATGAGCAAGCCGAAGCATCCGCGCATGCTGGCGGACACCGAGGCGCAGGCGATCGTGTCCAACCTGCGCGTCAGCCCGCGCAAGCTGAACCTGGTGGCGGGGCTGATCCGCAACCTGCCGGCCGCAGCAGGCGGTGGCGACGCTGACGTTCTCCAAGCGCCGCATCGCGCAGCAGGTGAAGAAGGCGCTGGAGAGCGCGATCGCCAATGCCGAGAACAACCATCAGCTCGACGTCGATCGGCTGGTGGTGGCGCGCGCCGAGGTGGGGCGCTCGATCGTGATGCGCCGCTTCCATGCGCGTGGCCGCGGGCGTGCGTCGCGGGTCGAGAAGTGGTTCAGCCACCTGAAGATCGTCGTCGCCGAACGCGCGCAGGAGACCGGGGAGGCCGCATAGATGGGTCACAAGGTCAATCCGATCGGGCTGCGGCTCGGCATCAACCGCACCTGGGACAGCCGCTGGTTCGCCGGCGCCGACTATTCCAAGCTGCTGCACGAGGACCTGAAGCTGCGCGGCCATCTGCGCAAGAAGCTGCACGGCGCCGGCGTGTCGCGCGTGGTGATCGAGCGTCCGGCGAAGAAGCCGCGCGTGACGATCTATGCGGCGCGGCCGGGCGTGGTGATCGGCAAGAAGGGCCAGGACATCGAGGTGCTGAAGCGCGACCTCGGCAAGATGGCGAATGCCGAGGTGGCGCTGAACATCGTCGAAATCCGCAAGCCGGAGATCGACGCGCAGCTGGTGGCGGAGAACATCGCGCAGCAGCTGGAGCGTCGCGTGGCGTTCCGCCGGGCGATGAAGCGCGCGGTGCAGTCGGCGATGCGGCTGGGCGCGCAGGGCATCCGGATCAATTGCGGCGGCCGGCTGGGCGGGGCGGAAATCGCGCGGGTGGAGTGGTATCGCGAAGGCCGCGTGCCGCTGCACACGCTGCGCGCCGATATCGATTACGGCGCAGGCGACGGCGAAGACGACGTATGGCACCTGCGGCGTGAAGGTGTGGGTGTTCAAGGGCGAGATCCTGGCGCACGACCCGCTGGCGCAGGATCGCCGCGCGGCCGAACAGGCGCCGCAACGGTAGATGGATCGGTAGACGACAATGCTGCAACCGAAGCGCACGAAATACCGCAAGGCGCACAAGGGCCGCATCCATGGCAACGCCAAGGGCGGCTTCGCGCTGAACTTCGGCACCTATGGGCTGAAGGCGCTGGAGCCGGATCGGCTGTCCGCGCGGCAGATCGAGGCGGCGCGGCGTGCCATCACGCGCGCGATGAAGCGCACCGGGCGCGTGTGGATCCGCATCTTTCCCGGACGTGCCGGTGTCGCTGAAGCCGGCCGAGGTGCGCATGGGTTCCGGCAAGGGCTCGCCGGAGTTCTGGGTGTGCCGCGTGGCGCCGGGGCGGATCATGTTCGAGATCGACGGCGTGCCGGCCGATCTGGCGCGCGAGGCGCTGACGCTGGGCGCCGCCAAGTTGCCGATCACGGACCAAGTTCGTCGCGCGGATCGGAGACGCATGATGGCGAAGCGCGAACAAGGCGACCGACGTGCGCGCGAAGACGCCGGACGAGTTGGCGACGATGCTGCTCGATCTGCGCAAGGAACAGTTCAATCTGCGCTTCCAGCGGGCGACCGGCCAGCAGGAAGGCATCGCGCGGGTGCGCCAGGTGCGCCGCGAGATCGCGCGGGTGAAAACCATCATGGCGGAGAAGCATCGCTCCGCCGCGAAGTCGTAAGGAGAACGGCGCGATATGCCGAAGCGCGTCCTGACCGGACGGGTGACCAGCGACAAGATGGACAAGACCATCACGGTCCTTGTCGATCGTCGCGTGATGCACCCGCTGTACAAGAAGTTCATCCGCCGCTCGAAGAAGTACGCGGCGCATGACGAGGCGAACCTGTGCAAGATCGGCGACATGGTGCGCATCGAGGAATGCCGCCCGATCAGCAAGCGCAAGACCTGGCTGGTGATCGAGCGCAACGGCGCAGGCGCTGGGTGCGACGCAGTCTGAAGGAGCAGCGGCATGATCTCGGTCGAAACCAACCTGGAAGTTGCCGACAACTCCGGCGCGCGCCGCGTGCAGTGCATCAAGGTGCTGGGCGGATCGAAGCGCAAGACCGCATCGGTCGGCGACGTGATCGTGGTCTCGATCAAGGAGGCAATCCCGCGCGGCAAGGTGAAGAAGGGCGACGTGCACCAGGCGGTGATCGTGCGCACGTCGTTTCCGGTGCGGCGTGGCCGATGGCAGCGCGATCCGTTTCGATCGCAACGCCGCGGTGCTGATCACCAAGCAGCATGGAGCCGATCGGCACCCGCATCTTCGGCCCGGTGGTGCGTGAACTGCGCGGCCGCAAGTTCACCAAGATCATGTCGCTCGCGCCGGAGGTGCTGTGACATGGCCGCGCGCATCCGCAAGGGCGACACGGTGGTGGTGATCTCGGGGGCGCACAAGGGGCGGCGCGGCGAGGTGCTGCGCATGTTGCCGAAGGCGGACCGCGCGCTGGTGCAGGGTGTGGCCATGGCGACGCGGCACATCAAGCCGCGCGGCGTGGGGCAGCCGGGCGGCATCCGCGAGCAGGAAGCGGCGATCCATGTGTCGAACCTGATGCTGATCGATCCGCAAGAGCGAAAAGCCGACCAAGGTCGGATTTCGCATGCTGGACGATGGGCGGAAGGTGCGCGTCGCCAAGGCGACCGGCCAGGTGATCGAGAGCTGATGGCCGGGACGAGCCCGGCCATGACGAATGAGGCCCGGGCTGACGCCCGGAGCTGTGTATGAGGTCGAACCGATGAGCGGATCGAAGAACCAGCCGAAGGGCGGCGCTGCCAAGGGCGGCGGTCCGAAGGGTGCGCCAAAGGGCGGCAGTCGCGGCGCCGGCCCGCCGATCAAGGGCAACAAGGCCGAGGCGCGGGCGGAGCGGGCGAAGGCGGCGGAAGCAACCGCCGGCGCCGAAGCCGTCGCGGCGTCGCCCGAGGAAATGCCGCGGCTGCAGAAGCGCTACCTCGAAGAGGTGCGCGCCAAGCTGCGCGAGGAGTTCGGCTACAAGAACCCGATGCAGGTGCCGAAGCTGGAGAAGATCGTCATCAACATGGGCGTTGGCGAGGCGACTGCGGATCAGAAGAAGCTGGATGCCGCGGTGGGCGAACTGACCGCGATCAGCCGGGCAGAAGCCGGTGAAGACGCTGGCGAAGAAGGCGATCGCCGGGTTCAAGATCCGCAAGGGCCTGCCGATCGGCTGCAAGGTGACGCTGCGCAAGGCGCGGATGTACGAGTTCCTCGACCGGCTGATCACCATCGCGATGCCGCGCGTGCGCGACTTCCGCGGCATCACCGGCAAGGGCTTCGACGGCCGCGGCAACTTCGCGATGGGCCTGAAGGAACAGATCATCTTCCCGGAGATCAACTACGACCGGGTGGATGAGGTGCGTGGCATGGACATCCAGTTCGTCACCACGGCGAAGACGGACGCGGAAGCGAAGGCGCTGCTGAAGGCGTTCGAACTGCCGTTCGCCAACTGAGTTTTTGGGAAAACTGCAGGCCCTCGGGTCGAGTCCGAGGTCGACGGGTTCCGGAGGATTAGAGACAGGATGGCCAAGACTTCTCAGGTCAACCGGAACGCGATGCGGGAACGCATGGCCAAGCGCGACAAGTCCAAGCGCGCCGCGCTGAAGGCGCGTGGTGATGGACCGCACGCTGCCGGTGGAGGATCGCTTCAACGCCATCGCTGAAGCTGGCGCAACTGCCGCGCAACGGTGCGGCGGTGCGGGTGCGGCTGCGCTGCGCGCTGACCGGACGGTCGCGCGGCAACTATCGCAAGTTCAAGCTGTGCCGCATCACGCTGCGCGACCTCGCCAGCGAGGGGCAGATCCCCGGCATGGTCAAGGCGAGCTGGTAAGGGAGCGGACAGATGTCGAATTCCGATCCCCTGGGCGATATGCTGACCCGCATCCGCAACGCGCAGCGCGCGCGGCACTCGATGTGCATGGCGCCGGCGTCGAAGTTGCGCGCCAACGTGCTGGATGTGCTGAAGCGCGAGGGCTTCATCCGCGGCTTCGCGGCGGAGGAACTGCGGCCTGGCGTGGCGCAGCTTCGCATCGAGCTGAAGTACAACGAGGGCGAGCCGGTGATCAAGGAGATCACCCGGGTCTCCAAGCCGGGCCGGCGCGTCTATTCGAAGATCAAGGAGCTGCCGCGGGTCTATGCCGGCCTCGGCGTCTCCATCCTGTCCACGCCGCGCGGCGTGATGAGCGATGCCGAGGCGCGCGCTGCCAATGTCGGCGGCGAAGTCCTCTGCCGCGTGTTCTGACGGAGAAGGCGCGATGTCGCGCGTCGGCAAATATCCGGTCGAAATTCCGCAGGGCGTGCAGGTGGCGATCGCCGGCGGCATGCTGACCGCGAAGGGGCAGCTAGGCGAGCTGAAGCTGAAGCTGACCGAGCACGTCGAGGCGACGGTCGAAGACGGCAACCACGTCGTCGTGCAGCCGCACAGCGAGGAGCGCCAGTCGCGCATGATGTGGGGCACCACGCGCGCGCTGATCGCCAACATGGTGAAGGGTGTGTCCGCCGGCTACACGAAGTCGATGGAGATCACCGGCACCGGCTATCGCGCCGCGGTGCAGGGCAAGAACCTGGAGATCAATCTCGGGTTTCTCGCACCCGGTGGTCTATCCGGTGCCGGACGGCATCAAGATCACCTGCGAGCGGCCGACGGCGATCAAGGTCGAGGGCGTGGACAAGCGTCTGGTCGGCCAGGTGGCGGCGGAGATCCGCGGCGTTCCGTCCGCCCGAGCCGTACAAGGGCAAGGGCGTGCGCTATAGCGACGAGCAGATCCGCCGCAAGGAAGGCAAGAAGAAGTGACGATGGCGTTGCATCGTCATGGCCGGCGAAGGCCGGCCATCCACGACTTGCCGTCGTGCGGGCAATAAAGACGTGGATGGCGGGGCCAAGCCCCGCCATGACGTTGCGACTGAAGGAGCGGCATGCGCGCATGAGCACGCTTGCAGGACCTGCGGGAGCGGCGGCGCGAGCGCCTGCGCTTCCAGTTGCGGCACAAGTCGGGCGGACGGCCGCGGCTGTCGGTGTTCCGCTCCGGCAAGAACATCTATGCGCAGGTGATCGACGACAGCGCAGGGCCGCACGCTGGCGGCGGCGTCGTCGCTCGACAAGACGCTGCGCGAGGGCCTGAAGACCGGCGCCGACAAGGCGGCCGCCGCGGCGGTGGGCAAGCTGGTGGCGGAACGCGCGATCGCCGCCGGCGTGAAGGAAGTGGTGTTCGACCGCGGCGCTTATCTGTATCACGGCCGCGTCAAGGCGCTGGCCGACGCCGCCCGCGAAGGCGGGCTGGCGTTTTGAGGACAATGAACCATGGCACGTGAACCAAGAGAAGGCGGCCGCGGCGGTCGGGATCGCGACCGCGATCGCGACGCCGACGACGGCATCATCGACAAGCTGGTCACCATCAACCGCGTGGCGAAGGTGGTGAAGGGCGGCCGTCGGTTTGCGTTCGCCGCGCTGGTGGTGGTCGGCGACCAGAAGGGCCGCGTCGGCTACGGCGCCGGCAAGGCGCGCGAGGTGCCGGAGGCGATCCGCAAGGCGACCGAACGCGCCAAGCGCGGCATGATCCGCGTGCCGATGAAGGAAGGCCGCACGCTGCACCACGACGTCGAAGGCCGCTACGGCGCCGGCAAGGTGGTGCTGCGCACCGCGGTGGCCGGCACCGGCATCATCGCCGGCGGCCCGCTGCGCGCGGTGTTCGAGACGCTGGGCATCGGCGACGTGGTGGCGAAGTCGCTCGGCAGCCGCAACCCGCACAACATGGTCAAGGCGGCGTTCGACGGCGCTGCAGCGCTGCGCGTCACCGCGCTCGGTGGCGACGCGGCGCGGCAAGAAGGTGTCGGAGCTGTTTGCCCGCCGCGACGCGGCAGCCCCGCCCGCGCCGGAGGAGACCGCCAGTGCCTAAGGTGCGCGTGACGCAGACCGGCTCGCCGCTCGGCCGCAAGCCGGGCCAGAAGGAAACGCTGATCGGCCTTGGCCTGAACAAGCATGCGGCGCACGCGCGAGCTGGAGGATACGCCCTCGGTGCGCGGCATGATCCGCAAGGTGGCCCACCTGATCAAGGTGGAGGAGCTGTCCTGAGATGAACCTGAACGAACTGCGCGACAATCCCGGCGCGCGCCTGAAGTCGAAGCGGCTCGGGCGCGGCATTGGCTCGGGCAAGGGCAAGACCTCCGGCAAGGGCGTGAAGGGCCAGTTGGCGCGCACCGGCGTGGCGATGAACGGCTTCGAGGGCGGGCAGATGCCGATCTACCGCCGGCTGCCGAAGCGCGGCTTCCACAACCTGTTCCGCAAGGAATATGCGCCGGTGAACCTCGGCGCGCTGGAGGCGGCGATCGCCGCGGGCAAGCTGGATGCCGGGCAGCCGATCACCGAGGACACGCTGCGGGCGGCCGGGCTGGTGCGCGGCAAGCTGGACGGCGTGCGGCTGCTGGCCAAGGGCGAGATCAGCCGGGCGATCACCATCACCGTGTCGGGTGCCTCGGCGGCGGCGATCGAGGCGGTGCAGAAGGCGGGCGGGTCGGTCACCACCACGGTTGTCAAGGCCGAGGCACGGCGGAGGCGTAAGCAAGGGACCGTCCACCGCCATGTCACTGCGAGTTCCATATTGGCTGCTGGCCGACGTGCCGGTATGGAACCCGCAATGACAGCGCGAACCTTGCGTTGACATCACCACAGGCCGAAAATGGCGCACGACTGACGAGGAACGTTCCATGGCCTCTGCTGCCGAACAGCTTGCGGCAAACCTCAATCTCGGCGTTCTGCTCCAAGGCGACCGAGCTCAAGAAGCGCATCTGGTTCACCCTCGGCGCGCTGATCGTCTACCGCATCGGCACCTACATCCCGGTGCCCGGCGTCGACGCCTCGGTGATGACCGAGATGCTGCAGCAGCACGGCGGCGGCATCCTGGGCATGTTCGACATGTTCACCGGCGGCGCGCTGCGGCGCATGACGGTGTTCGCGCTGAACATCATGCCGTACATCAGCGCCAGCATCATCATCCAGTTGATGACGGCGGCGGTCCCGTCGCTCGAGGCGCTGAAGAAGGAAGGCGAAGCGGGGCGCAAGAAGCTCAATCAGTACACCCGCTATCTGACCGTGTTCATCGCCGATGTTCCAGTCCTATGGCATCGCCGTCGGGCTGGAGAGCATGCACGGCAGCGTTCGGTCCGGCGGTGATCGATCCCGGCTTGTTCTTCCGCTTCTCCTGCGTGATCACGCTGGTCGGCGGCACGATGTTCCTGATGTGGCTGGGCGAGCAGATCACCGCGCGCGGCGTCGGCAACGGCACCATCGCTGATCATCATGTCCGGCATCGTCGCCAACCTGCCGAATGCGCTGGCCTCGCTGCTCGAACTCGGCCGCACCGGCGCGCTGTCGCCGTTCTTCATCCTCGGCTTCATGGTGCTGGCGGTGCTCGGTGGTCGCGTTCATCGTGTTCATGGAGCGCGCGCAGCGACGCATCGTGGTGCAATACCCGAAGCGCCAGGTCGGCACGCGGATGTTCGGCGGCGATTCGACGCACATGCCGCTGAAGATCAACACCTCGGGCGTGATCCCGCCGATCTTCGCCAGTTCCATCCTGCTGATCCCGGCGACCATCGCCGGGTTCTCGCAGGGACGGTGGCCGAGCTGGCTGCAGTTCATCGTCGCAACAATCTGGCGCACGGCCAGCCGCTGTACATGGCGCTGTATGCGGCGATGATCATCTTCTTCTCGTATTTCTACACCGCGGTGGTGTTCAACCCGCAGGAGACGGCGGACAACCTGAAGAAATACGGCGGCTTCATCCCCGGCATCCGGCCGGGCAGCGCCACCGCCGACTATTTCGACTATGTGCTGACGCGGCTGACCACGGTGGGCGGGCTGTACCTGGTCGCGGTCTGTCTGCTGCCGGAAATCCTGATCAGCGACTACGGCCTGCCGTTCTATTTCGGCGGCACCTCGATCCTGATCGTGGTCTCGGTCACCATGGACACGGTCACGCAGATCCAGTCGCACCTGCTGGCGCACCAGTACGAAGGCCTGATCCGCAAGGCGCGCGTGCGAGGCCGCAGATGATGGCCGGATCAAGTCCGGCCATGGCACGAGGCCGGGACATGTGACGATGGAGGACCGGGCATTCGCCCGGGACCGCAGATGAAGCTGATCCTGCTGGGCCCGCCCGGGGCGGGCAAGGGCACCCAGGCCAAGCGCCTGGCAGGACCGCTACGGCATCGCGCAGATCTCCACCGGCGACATGCTGCGCGCCGAGGTCGCCGCCGGCACGCCGATCGGCCGCGAGGCCAAGGCGGTGATGGAGGCGGGGCAGCTGGTGTCCGACGACATCCTGATCCGCATGCTGCGGCGGCCGGGTCGATCAGCCGGACTGCGGCCAAGGGCTTCATCCTGGACGGCTTCCCGCGCACCGTGCCGCAGGCGCAGGCGCTGGATCGGATGCTGGCCGAGAAGGCGCATGAAGCTGGACGCGGTGATCGAGCTGCAGGTGGATGACGCCGCCCTGGTGGACCGCATCGCCGGGCGCTTCACCTGCGCGAAATGCGGCGCCGGCTACCACGACACGTTCAAGCCGCCGCGGCTGCCGGGCGTCTGCGACGTCTGCGGCAGCGACCGAGTTCACCCGCCGGGCCGACGACAACCGCGAGACGGTGACGGCGCGGCTGGAGGCGTATCACCGCCAGACCGCGCCGATCCTGCCGCACTACGCGCGCGCAGGGGATGCTGCGCACGGTGGACGGCATGGCGGAGATCGATGAGGTGGCGCGGCAGATCGATGCCGTGCTGGGGACAGGCGGTAAGCCCGGACGCAGGCTCGCTTGCGGGCCGAGAACCGCGCCTTGCCTGACCATGAGATTGCGCCGCTTGCCGGTTCGCAGGGAGACCGCCGATGCTGTCGCGTGCCGGGCCAGTTCGTGTGGCACACGGATAATTGATCAGCGATCGTTGACTCGTCCGCCGCCCAGACTATATTCCGCCGCTCCGGCGCAATCCCTCTTGGGTTGCGCCCCTGCGGACATTCCCGCTTTTTGAAGCCCGAACAGCCCCTTGTCGGGGCGCAGGAGTAAGCGGCGTGGCACGTATTGCCGGCGTGAACATCCCGACCAACAAGCGCGTGACCATCGGACTGCGCTACATCTACGGCATTGGCCCGACCAAGGCCGCCGAGATCTGCAGCAGGCTCACCATCCCCGACGAGCGCCGGGTCAACCAGCTCTCGGACGACGAGGTGCTGCGCATCCGCGAGCTGATCGACCGCGAATATCGCGTGGAGGGCGACCTGCGGCGTGAAGTCGCGATGAACATCAAGCGGCTGATGGACCTCGGCTGCTATCGCGGCCTGCGGCATCGCCGTGGACTGCCGGTGCGCGGCCAGCGCACCCACACCAATGCGCGCACGCGCAAGGGCAAGGCAGTGGCGATCGCCGGCAAGAAGAAGGTCACCAAGTAGGCCAGCCACGGCCTTCGCTGCCTCGCAGGAACGATCATTCGCCGCTGCCCCGATGGGGGCGGCGCCAGTTGGAACAGGACCCAGAAATATGGCGAGACCCGCCGCCAGTGCGCGCCCCCGCAGGAAGGAGCGCAAGAATATCACGTCCGGCGTCGCCCATGTGGCGGCGACGTTCAACAACACGGTCATCACCATCACCGACGCGCAGGGCAACGCCATCGCCTGGTCGTCCGCCGGCAGCCAGGGCTTCAAGGGCAGCCGCAAGTCGACGCCCTACGCCGCCCAGGTTGCCGCCGAGGATGCCGGCAAGAAGGCGCGCGAGCACGGCATGGAGACGCTGGAGATCGAGGTCAGCGGGCCGGGTTCCGGCCGCGAGAGCGCGCTGCGGGCGTTGCAGGCGGTGGGGTTCTCGATCTCCGCCATCCGCGACATGACGCCGATCCCGCACAACGGCTGCCGGCCGCGCAAGCGCCGGCGCGTCTAGGGCGGAACCCGCCCAGGCGGGAGAAACGGGTGGGCGGAAACGTGCCGATCCCAATGGGTCGTTGAGGGTCCCCGGCTCAGCCGCGGTCCGAAAGGTTGTATAGAATGAGGCAAAGCGCAGTCATTCAGCGAAACTGGCAATCTCTGATCAAGCCGGAGAAGCTGGAAGTCGAGCCGGGCGCCGATCCGTCGAGGATCGCGACCGTCGTCGCCGAACCGCTGGAGCGCGGTTTCGGCATGACCCTGGGCAACGCGATCCGCCGCATCCTGCTGTCGTCGCTGCAGGGCGCCGCGGTGACCGCGGTGCAGATCGACGGCGTGCTGCACGAGTTCAGCAGCATTCCCGGCGTGCGCGAGGACGTCACCGATATCGTGCTGAACATCAAGCAGCTCGCGCTGCGGATGCACGGCGAGGGGCCGAAGCGGATGACGCTGACCGCCACCGGCCCGGGCGAGGTGCGCGCCGGGCAGATCCAGGCCGGGCACGACATCGACATCATGAACCCCGAGCTGGTGATCTGCACGCTGGACGACGGCGTGAAGCTCGGCATGGAATTCACCGTCAACCTGGGCAAGGGCTACCAGCCCTCGTCGGTGAACCGGCCGGAGGATGCGCCGATCGGCCTGATCCCGGTGGATTCCATCTACTCGCCGGTGCGCCGCGTGTCGTATCGCGTGGAGCCGACCCGCGTCGGCCAGGTGACCGACTACGACAAGCTGCTGCTGACGGTCGAAACCAACGGCGCGGTGACGCCGGAGGATTCGGTGGCGCTGGCGGCGCGCATCCTGCAGGACCAGTTGCAGCTCTTCATCAACTTCGAGGAGCCGCAGCAGATCCGCGCCGAGGAGCCGGAAGACAACCTGCCGTTCAACCGCAACCTGCTGCGCAAGGTGGACGAGCTGGAACTGTCGGTGCGCTCGGCGAACTGCCTGAAGAACGACAACATCGTCTATATCGGCGACCTGGTGCAGAAGTCCGAGCAGGAGATGCTGCGCACGCCGAACTTCGGCCGCAAGTCGCTGAACGAGATCAAGGAGGTGCTGACCTCCATGGGTCTGTCGCTCGGCATGAGCGTGTCGGGCTGGCCGCCGGAGAATATCGAGGACCTGGCCAAGCGGCTGGAAGAGCCGTTCTGAAGGGGTAACGGGAAATGCGTCACGGGGTAGCCGGCCGGAAGCTCGGCGTCACGTCCACTCATCGCCAGGCCATGTTCCGCAACATGGCTGTGGCGCTGATCAAGCACGAGCAGATCACCACGACGCTGCCGAAGGCGAAGGAACTGCGGCCGGTGGCGGAGAAGCTGATCACGCTGGGCAAGCGCGGCGGGATGCACGCTCGCCGGCTGGCCTATGCGCAGTTGCGTGACGATGTCATCGTGTCGAAATTGTTCGGTCCGCTGGCGGAGCGTTATCGCGGGCGGGCCGGCGGCTATTGCCGCGTGCTGAAGGCCGGCGTGCGCTACGGCGATGCGGCCGACATGGCGGTGATCGAGCTCGTGGACCGCGACGTCGGCGCGAAGGGCCTCGACAGCGGACCTGTGCAGACGCAGGACGAGGAAGCCGAGGCGGCGTAATCGGCCGCAGGGTGTACATTACCTGGGCCCGCTTTTCGGTGAATTCCGCGGACGACGCGTCGGCGTCCTTCACCCGGACGCACGTATCCCGCGAGCAGCCGTCACTGGCGTTGGGGCGGACCCGTCACTTGCTACTGCCCCGGCTCAAAATGACCGTGAGCGGTGCCCTGGCAGCCCGCAGAGCCTCAGATCGCGGCGCAAATCAGGCCGCTTGATGCTCCATGCCATCGTCGATGTAGCGCGTCGAACAGGCGACCTGCAGAGTTAATTCCACGGGGCCTGCGCAACCCGCCAACAGCGATTGAGGCACGGCCGCATCGCCGTCGGTCCAGCGAAAGCCATTGTCCGGCTCGAAGGCATGGAAGCCATCTGTTAACCTGTCGTCCATCGCCTCGATCACTCCAAGGCGCCGTCCCTGGCGCACGACGAGTCGCCGAAGCGCCACGCCGAGCGTGCGGGGGTCGCGCGCCAGGCCCAGTTCCGCGGGGGCCGCTGCGCGAGACACAATCCGCAGGGCAGACGGCACGCGCGGCAGGCGGAAGATATGCGTTTCACCAATCCGGTCTATCGCATCCATGCGCTGGCCGTCCGCCAACAAATGCAAATCGGTGTCGGTCGTCAGCGGTGATCCCTTGCGTGGCCCCGCTCGGTCCAGCAGGCGCTGCCAAATCGCGTCCACCACCGGGCCGCCGGTTAGGATCGGTGCGCACGGTTCCCGTGGCAGCTGGCACCACCCAATGTTGGCGTTCCGGAACAGCCAGCGATTGCCGTCGTCGTGGTAGCTTTCAGCCGGCGCGCCATCCGCGAGCAGCACATCGTGAGTGTCGAGCTCGATGTGGTAGATCTCCACTTCCTGCGCGCGGTCATCCCAGCAAATTGAGCGATGGTTGACCAGAAACTCGACAGGTATCAGCACGCCATCGATATAGAGCGAGTGGCCTTTGGTCAGGCGCAGATCGCGGCGCGGCACATTGTCAGCCAAAGCGCTTCTGCGCACGATCACCGGCGTGGCTGCGGTACGCCGTCCGCGCGTGGCAAGGACACGTCCCGAACCGATCCAGACGATGCACCGCGCCTCGCCACGTAGCGTAGTTACCATGTCGCCAACCACGAGCCGCTCGACGGCCACCTCGCCTGCGGGCGTCGCGATCTGTGTGCCGGCGCAATAGCAGACGAGAACCAGAGAGTTGGTGTATGCACCGGTTGCCGAAAACGTAATGACCGTCCCATTGGTGAGGGGCTGTTCCGAAAAAATCCCGAGCGAGACGTCCTGGCTTATGTTGAAATCCAGGCCCAGAGCGATGTTGAAGGATGGGAGGCTGCTCATAAGCAGGGCGGTGGAGCTAAACCCAAATAAGTACGTCGGGCTGTATAAGCTGGCGTCCGGATCGATGCCGATGCCTGGAGTGAACGTCGCAGTGCCCAGCGCGTCGTCAAACGCCGACACCGTGAATTCTGAAGTAGGCGTTATCGGCGTGCTCTCGAACGAATCCGCATTGCCGACGGTGGCGGTGATGGAGGCAATTCGTTCGGATGTTCCGGTGCCGGTAGTCGTATATGAATTGACATGGAGCGAGTAGAGATCCGCCGCTGGTGCGAGTGCGCCGAGGAGTGGGTCGAGATTTCCCGCAGAAACCACCATCGCAGCAATCCCTTATGAGACATTTCCGGAACAGCAGTCTGGAGAGAGGCGCTCTCCCGACAGTGATCGAGAGGAGACCACTGGGGTCAAAGGCCGTCAATACCGTATTAACGCGCGGGGCCTTCTTGCGTTAAAGCAAATGCCCTTGCTGGATTGTAATGTTCAAATTACTACCTATCTACCCGGTCCCGGCCGCGTTCAAACGGTCCGTAGCTCGGCGGTCAGGAACTTGGGTTCGCGGGATATTGCCTGGAGGATATCCCAACTCTGCTTTTTCGCCGTTGATAGGTTGCCGGGCGAGGTTGGCGGCATGACATGCACGGTGCAACAGGCGTTGCATCTTGCGCGCCCAGTCTTCCTCTTCGATCTCGATCATCGCCTGAAGTTCACGCAAATGATGTGCGTTGCATAATGCGTGCGATACGCCCTTCAAGGTGTAGTACGGCTTCCAAATTGTTGCGGACGAGAATGCCCGCGACGTTTTCCAGAAGGGTGCATCGTTTTGGGGAGACGCGGTAAAATGTCCGCCTCAGGTCATCGCGATAATACCCGACCGACAAAAAACAGCGGTGCGATTGCGCGAGGTTCGCGTTCCTGTGGTGTCTGAGCGGCCATGTCTCCCTCCGCGCTTGTCGGCTCGTCGGCCGCACCGTATTCCTGGCACAACCAGTACCATTGAGGCACCGCGCTGATGTCAACAATCACCGCCGATCTTGCCTCGCTGCTCGCGACCGTGGTCCGCCCCGGCGACTTCTTCACCTCCGGTACGACCGAGTTGCTGGCTCCGTCGCTCCGGGTGGACGGCGTCGGACCTGTCGCGCTGCCATTGCTGCCGATCCAGGTTGAACAGATTATTGCCGCGGCGCAACAGGCGCCGTACGGCCGAGGCGAGCAAACCCTGGTCGATCCAGCGGTGCGGCGCACCTGGCAGATCAGCCCGGACCACGTCCACATCGGCGGACGGCATTGGAAACGCACGCTGGACACGATCGTTGCCCGTGCAGCCGAAGGGCTCGGCGTGAACGAACCAATCGACGCGGAATTCTACAAGCTGCTGGTCTATGATCGGGGCAGCTTCTTCGTCGGTCATCGCGATACCGAGAAATCGCCCGGCATGTTCGCCACCTTGGTGATCGTACTGCCTTCGGTTTCCAGCGGTGGCGAACTCGTGGTTCGCCATGGCGGCCGCGAAGTCCGCCTCGATCTGCGCTGCGATGATCCTTCAGAGGCAGCGTTCGCAGCGTTCTATGCCGACTGCGTGCACGAGGTAATGCCGATCACCGAGGGTTGTCGGTTGACGTTGGTTTACAATCTGCGCCGTCGCGCCCGGGGGCGCCGATTGGAACCTCCGAGCTATGCACGTGAACAGGCGCGCGTCGCGGCGCTGTTGCGAAATTGGGGGGATGCCAAGACAGCGCCTACGGGTGGTTTGCCGTCTGACGGCGGCTCGCCTGAGAAGCTGATCTATCCGCTTGAACACGCCTATACGCCGGCAGAGCTTGCGTTCGACACGCTGAAAGGCGCCGACGCGGCGGTAGCGGGCGTGCTGGTCGCGGCCGCGCCGCAGGCGGATTGCGCATTGCACCTGGCGCTCGTGACCGTCGAGGAAAGCGGTGCAGCGGAATACTCCGGCAACTATCGGCGCCACTGGTCGGAGCAGGATGACGATGAATTCGAGGCCGGCGAGGTGTTCGACAGATCGGTCACGCTGGCGGAATGGCGGACGCCCGATGGCAGCGCTTCAGCGCTCAGCGAACTCCCCGCGGAGAACGCGGAATTCTCGCCCCCCGGCGCGTTCGAGAATCTTGAGCCGGATGAGGAACATTTTCGCGAGGCCACCGGCAACGAGGGCGCTTCGTTCGAGCGCACCTACTGCCGTGCGGCCCTTGTGCTGTGGCCACTGCACCGCACCTTCGCCGTGCTCTGCCAGGCCGGTCTGTCCGTCACGCTGCCGTATCTTGAAGATATGGTGCAGCGCTGGGCACTCGGTGGTGGCGATCGCAAGGCGGTGCTCTGGGGGGAAGCGCACGACCTGACGGGGTTCATGATCGAGCAATGGCCGATCCAGGGGTGGTATCCGCGGCAGGACACGACGCTGAGCGACGCGGCGCGCATGCTCGTCATGCTGGCCCGGCTCGATGACACCGACCGCATCGAGGCATTCGTGACGCGGGTCATTGCGGCGGGCATTTACGGCAAGGGCGACAACGAAGCCATGCTGGCGGCACTCGGCCGGTTGTCGCCGGCCCGGCAGGTGGCGCTGCTCGACCTGATCGTCGAGAAGACCGCCGCCTCGTCGTTCGGCCCCTGCGCCGATCTTTTGGCCCGCGCGACCAGCCAATTGACTGGCCTGCATGACGTCGTCAGGCGGCTGGCGGATGCAATGCCAGGCGATCCGGCGCGCGCAGTCTCGGACCAGCCTCGGCCGCGTCGTCCCACCATCGAGCAGGGTGTCATCGTCGATCTGCTGACCGCGCTTGTCGCGATTGACCAAGCGCTCGCAAAACGCGCCGCCGCCCATATCCTCGCCTGGCCCAAGACCTACCCGCTTGACAACGTGCTGGTGCCGGCGGTGCGCACCCTGGTGCAATCCGTCACCGGCGCCGCGATCGAGACATTGCGCGCCGCCTGCCTGGAGCATCTGCACACTCGCATCGCCGAGCCGTTGGCACCGCCTCCCGACTGGCGTCGCGACAACGCGCTGTCGTGCTCTTGCGCCCATTGCAAGCAGTTCAGTGCGTACCTTGCCGATCGCACGCAGAAGGCATGGGTTCTCAAGGCGGCCGAGCATCTCCGCTCGCACGTGGCCGAAACCATCCGCAACAGCCACGTCGATGTCGATACGGCGACCGATCGTCGCGGCCGGCCATACAGCCTCGTGTGTACCAAGAACCAGGCGACCTACGAGCGGCGGGCCAAACAGCGCACGCAGGATCTCGACGATCTGGCCCGACTGGGTGGATAGCGCGATCGAGTTCGATTTTTGCCGCGGCACGACTATCTTTACTGCGTGCCCACAACGCCGTCCTCCACCGCCGAAGACCTGTTCGGCCCGCCCACCGAGCCCGCAGCGCCCGCAGGTCCGCGTCCGCTCGCCGACCGGTTGCGCCCGCGCTCGCTCGACGAAGTAGTGGGGCAGGACCATCTGCTCGGGCCAGGCGGCACGCTGACCCGCATGCTGGAGCGCGGATCGCTTGCCTCGCTGATCCTGTGGGGACCGCCGGGGTGCGGCAAGACCACCATTGCCCGCCTGCTCGCCGCCCGCTCCGGGTTGCATTTCGTGCAGCTCTCCGCGGTGTTCTCCGGCGTCGCTGACCTGAAGCGTGCCTTCGATGATGCGGCGAAGCGTCGCCGCACCGGCGAGGGCACGCTGCTGTTCGTCGACGAGATCCATCGCTTCAACCGCGCCCAGCAGGACGGTTTTCTTCCTGTCGTTGAGACCGGCACCATCACGTTGATCGGCGCAACAACGGAGAACCCGTCCTTCGCCCTGAACGGTGCGTTGCTGTCGCGTTGCCAGGTGCTGGTGCTGCGCCGGCTGGACGACGCCGCGCTGGAACAATTGCTGGCGCGTGCCGAGGTGGAAATCGGCCGCACCCTGCCGCTCGACGCCGAAGCTCGCGCCACGCTGCGCGCGATGGCCGATGGTGACGGTCGCTATGTGCTCAACATGGCCGAGCAGATCTTCGCGCTGCCGCTGGACACTCCGGTTATGGACCCGACGGCGCTCGCCGCACTGCTGGCTCGCCGTGCGGCGCTGTACGACAAGGACCGCGAGGAGCACTACAATCTCATTTCGGCGCTGCACAAGTCGCTGCGAGGCTCCGATCCGGATGCGGCGCTTTACTGGTTTGCGCGCATGCTGAATGGCGGCGAGGACCCCCGCTACATCGCCCGTCGCCTCGTTCGTTTCGCAGCCGAGGACATCGGCATGGCCGATCCGAACGCGCTGACCCAGGCGCTGGCCGGCTGGGAAACCTACGAACGCCTGGGCTCGCCCGAGGGCGAACTGGCGATCGCGCAGGTGGTGATCTATCTCGGCTCCGCACCGAAATCGAACGCGGTCTATACCGCTTACAGTGCCGCGCGCGCATCCGCGAAAGCCACCGGGTCGCTGATGCCCCCGGCGCACATTCTCAACGCCCCCACCCGCCTGATGAAAGACCTCGGCTACGGCGCCGGCTACCACTACGACCACGAGGCCGACGAAGCGTTCTCAGGCCAGAACTATTTTCCCGACGGCATGGCGCGCGCGCAACTCTACCACCCGCGCGACCGCGGCTTCGAGCGCGAGATCAGCAAGCGCCTCGACTACTGGGCGAAGCTGCGCGCCGAACGAAAGGACGCCGCAAGCGAGAATTAGACAATCCCTCGTTCAACCGTCATTGCCGGAGCCCGTTCCGGCCATCACCACCGGCACGCCGTCGCCTCGGGTTCTCCGCGACAAGCCCAAGCCCGGGGATGCCGGACAACCCATCCGACATCCCTCCGGCATTCCCCCTACACGTCAGGCGGCCTGCACGCGCGCAAAAGCGCACAGCTTGTTGCCATCGGGATCGCGCAGGTAGGCGAGATACATCGGTCCGGCTGCGCCCTGGCGCTTGCCGGGCGGGTCCTCGATCGACGTGCCACCGTTGGCGACCCCGGCCTTGTGCCAGGCGTCGGCCTGCTCCTGGCTTTCCATCGTGAAGCCGATCGTGCCGCCGTTGGCGTGCGTCGCAGCTTTGCCATCGATGGGCTTGCTCACCATGAACCGCCCGCCGTTATGCACGTAGATCAGCCGCCCCTTGGCATCCTGCACCCCGGGCTTGCCGCCCATCGCACCGAACACCGCGTCGTAGAACGCTTTCGATCGGGCGGTATCGTTGCAGCCGACCATGATATGACTGAACATTCTGTTCTCTCCCCAACAAAGTCGCATCAAACCAGAACACGGTTTGCCGGCTCTGAAAAGTGTCAATCCATGGCAGGCTGATGAATGGCCCCGGTACCGTTGTTCCCGGCAGCGAAGCAAGGTTTCTCACGGAGGTCGCGGAGCTTCCAAGCCACCGAGGGCCACTGAGATCGCAAACAACGTGACGCGCGCAGAACATGGCGCCTTCTCGGTGGCCCTCAGTGCCTTTGGCCTCGGTGACCTCCGTGAGAAACCTTGCCTCGCTGCGCCGCCGTACACCGGTCCAAGCCCGCGTTCAGTCCTTCAGCAGCCGCGCCGCCCAGTCGCCAACCGTGTCCCCGCTGCTGATGTCGGCCTGCACCAACCCGTCGATCATGAACGTCGGCGACACATGGATGCCGTTCTGCCGCCCATATCTGCAGTGCCACTTGATCTCGCGATCGAGATCGGGAATCGCGAACGCCTCGGCCAGCTTCACGCCGCTGTAGCCTTCGATCCGCGCGATGATGTCGTTCGGCGTGGCGTCCATATTTGGCCCGCGGCAATGCCGCTCGAACTCGAATTCCTCGCGATGCACCGCCACCGCCGCCATGACGGATTTCGCCGCTGTCTTGCCCCCCTCAAGCGTGGAGGCCGCCAGGATGCAGCGCACGATCACGCCCGAGCACATGTGCCAGGGCTGCGACTGCAGCCGGATCTTGACGGTGATGCGGTCCTCACCCGCCTCCGCAAGCAGATCATCGAGCTTGCCAAACGCGCGGACGGAAAACGGGCAGGTCGGTTCTAGGAATACCTCGAACACGCGAGGCCCGTGGCCCCAGACCAGCGGATCGGCGCGCCATGCGTTGTGCTTCATTGGATCTTTCCTGTTCGCCCGGTTCTGTTCGATGCGCGGCGCAGCGGAGCGCCTGGTGGTCCGATCCTGGATAGAGGCCGCGCGCCGTCGTCTGGCAACATTCCGACTGAGTCAAGCAGAGCCTTCGGTCCCCCGACAAAACGGAGCGCGGCGGCCCGAGCTGACGCACATTGCGGACCGAAGGGGTGGCCACTGCTCGTCGATATGACGGCCGCGCGGTACGTCGCCTGTCTGGTCCCGGAGCGTGTGGCGATCGCCACTGAGCCGGAAGGGGGCGTTCGCCGCTCGCGACGTCGCCTACCTGAACGGCGACACGACGCGCCAGGATGCGGCTCTCCCCCATTTGCGCGACACCAGGCGTGACGGCTACCGCCCTACATCTGTGCCCTGCCGTGCGACGGCCGGCCCCACCGTGCTGCCGCGGATTCTCACCGAGGACGCACTGCTGAGCGAATTCGACCACCATTGGCGGCCACCTCGCGGTACTGCCCCGACCTGGCCATCACCTCGCCGGCGTGGTCGTGGCGGACACATGTTGTTGCCGTTGCGCACCCCAATCCTGGGTGCCGTAATTCCACCCGCGCAGCGATCGCGCCCGCCGTCTCAGCCCACGACCAACCGCCCCACTCCGCGCGCCGTGAGACTCAGCCGGTCAGGCCCAGTGCCCCGGCACCCACACGCCCCCCTGCCAGTGCGGCGGAATCCAGGCCCGCTGCGGCGGCACGTAATAGGCCGCCGGTGGCGGCGGCGGCGGATAGTATACTGGTGCAGGCGCATAATACGGCGGCGCGACCACCACAGGCGGCAGCACCACGCCGATGCCGACCCCGCAGCACCAGCCGCCGCGCCACCACGCCTCGGCCTTGCCCGGTACCGCCGCGACGCCGACGGCCACCAATCCCGCGATCGCCGCCATGGCGCCCAGACGTCTCTTGCTCAACATGGCCAGATCTCCCATGCCAGATGATCTACCATTTACTTAGGCACGCGATGTATCCATCGGGTAACACGATTGTATCCTAGTACGCCGCGCCGCTCCAGTCGGTCAGCCCGGTTGGCCAGCCAGGAACGATCGACCCACTATGGACCCTGAGATCGCCCAGGCGCTCGGCGGGTTGGCCGGCAATCAGCCCGGCGAGGGAACCCGAGGCGATCAAGCCCGGCGGCCCCGTGCACACGCACATGTCACCGAGCCTGGCCGCCGGCAAACCCTGGATGAACACGATCACCCCGCCGCGTACCCGAATGGCTCTCCGACTTGCGCCACGATACCCATCACAATCGGACAGCCATGCTTATCGGTTGTCCATGCGTCCGGCATAACCGCCGCGCGAGCGCCATCACCGCCGCCGCGCCGCGGCAATGCGCATCTGCCAGATGGTCAGCCCTGGCGTCACCAGAAGTTCCATGGCAAGCGCCGCCAGCATCGCTGGCGAGGGCGCTCCAACCGACAGCAGCGACCACAGACGCCCCACCCCGCCGGCCACGACGATGCAGGTCAGCAGTCGAAAGCGACCGCCGTGCACCTCGATGCGCGGAATGGTCGAGGCAAAGCCCAACCCGACCGCCAACAACAGTCCGGACAGGTAGCGGAAGTGGCTATCCAGGTCGGCCGCCGCGACGATGCGTGCGCCCACCATCGGCGGTCCAAGCAGCACGCCCGCGATGCCCGCGGCAATTGGCACCAGGCATGCCAGCGCCACGGCAATTTGCAGGGCACGCTTTTCGCGGCTGCTCATGTAAAATTTCCACTCATGGCTCCGATCGTCCGATGTCCATCGTTGTTCTCCATGGATCGGACTGAAGGGTGAGTATCGCACGATCGGCCAACGCGGGGATTGCGCTGCTGCGGCGAACCTGGCGGATGGCGGTCCTGCTGGCCGGCGCGATGACAAGCGGATGCTCGCCGGCGCAACTGGTCAATGCGCTGGTCCCGCGTGACGGCTTCAGGCTGCTCGCCGACCAGCCATACGGCGATCTGTCGCGACAGAAACTCGACATCTACACGCCGATGAGGACGGATCACACGACCCAGGTCGTGATCTTCTTCTACGGCGGCAATTGGCAGTCGGGATCGAAGCGCGACTACCTCTTCGTCGGCCAGGCGTTGGCCTCGCGCGGCTTCATCGCGGTCATTCCCGATTACCGCCTGCATCCCGAGGTTCGCTATCCGGCCTTTCTCGATGATGGCGCGAAGGCCGTGTCGTGGACGCTGCGGCATCTCGACGAACTCGGCGGTGATCTGGCCGGCGTCCATCTCATGGGACATTCCGCTGGCGCCTACATCGCCGCAATGCTCGCGCTTGATCGGCGATGGCTAGGAGACGATCGCGCGCGCGTCACCAGGACCGTCGGATTGGCGGGCCCCTACGATTTCCTGCCGCTCGCCGATCCGGTGCTGCAAGTGATCTTCGGCACCGAATCCGATCTCGCGCGCACCCAGCCCATCACGTTCGCCGACCGGACGGCGCCACCGCTGCTGCTGATCAGCGGGCTGGATGACACCGTCGTGCAACCGGCCAATTCCATGTGGCTTGCCGCACGGATTCGCGACCAGGGCGGTGTCGTTGCCGAGAGGTATTACCCGAGCATCGGACACGTTGCCTTGGTCGCGGCGCTCGCTGCTCCATTGCGATTTATCGCCCCGACGCTGGCGGACAGCGTGGGGTTCCTGCGGGCGCGCGTGGCCGACCATGCGACGGAACACACCGGCGCCCGCTGATAGCCAGGATAGGTAAAGCGCAGCCAAACCCATCGCCCCCCGCGCCCGCGCCACCATTCATTCCGCCGCCATCCGCGGCGGTTCGGCCATCGCCGCCGCACGCTGCAAATCAACCGACAGCACCCGCGACACGCCGCGCTCCTGCATCGTCACGCCATACAGCCGGTCCATCCGCGCCATGGTCAACGGATGGTGCGTCACCACCAGGAACCGCGTCCCGGTTTCGCGCACCATATCCTCCAGCAGGTTGCAGAACCGATCGACATTCGCATCGTCCAGCGGCGCATCCACCTCGTCCAGCACGCACACCGGCGCCGGGTTGCATTTGAATACCGCGAAGATCAGCGACAGCGCGGTCAGCGCCTGCTCGCCACCGGACAGCAGCGACAGCGTCGCTAGCTTCTTGCCGGGCGGCTGCGCGTAGATCTCCAGCCCCGCCTCCAGCGGATCATCCGACCCGACCAGCGCCAGATGCGCGCGTCCGCCACCGAACATCCGGGTGAACAGCGCCTGGAAGTTGCGATCGACCTGCTCGAACACGGTGCTCAGCCGTTCGCGCCCCTCGCGGTTCAGATGCCCGATCGAGCCGCGCAGCTTGGCGATAGCGGTTGTCAGTTCCTCGCGTTCGGCGGTGATGCCGGCGATCTGCTTCTCCACCTCCTCCGCCTCCACGTCGGCGCGAAGGTTCACCGGGCCCATCTCCTCGCGTTCCTTCAGCAGGCGTTCCAGCCGGCGACGCGCCTTTTCCTCAGCTTCCGGCGTGAGTTCCGCAGGCGGATCGGGCAGGGCAGGGCTGGCGCCCAAACGTTCGGCGATCCGCTCGACGACCGCGGCCCAGGCCTGCTCGGCCTGGCTTGCCGCGCCCTCGGACCGCACAGCATCCTCGCGGGCGCCGCCCAATGACGCCTCCGCCGCGCGTGCAGCCCGATCGGCCTCAGTCGACCGATTGATCGCCGCACCCAGGCTGTCGGCCGCACTGCGATGCGCCGCCTCGGCCGCTTCCAGCGCATCGAGCGCCTCGGCCCGACGCGTGGCAATCTGCGCTGGCGCGGCCTGCAACCCGACGTATTCAGCTTCGGCGGCATCTCGCCGTGACCCTAGTTCGCTGACCCGGCTTGCGGCGTCCGCGGCCCGCTGCGACCAATCGGCGCGTTCCGCCGCAATGGCGGTACGGCGGGCGGTGCGAGCGGCGTGCTCGCGGGTTAAGCGTCTCGCGGTCGGCGCGAACGGCGGCATCAGCCGACCGGCAACCAGACAATGCCGCCCGGGCGTTATCCACCGCGCCGCGTAAGATCGTGAGGTCGGGCAGTGCGATTTGCGCATCGTGTGCATGCGCCAAATCCACGGCAGCCGCCTCACGCTCGCCAGCCAACCGCTCGATCTGCACGTCGGTGGCGGCGAGGCGCGCGACGATCTCCGTCGCCTGCGCCCGCATGCGCTGATGCGCCGTCCGTGTCAGCTCCAACCGCTGCTCCGACGCACTCCGTGCGGCGCGCGCCTGCTGCTCAGCCGAGGTTGCTGCCTGGTCCGCGTCGACGGCGGCCTGTCGCGCGGCCCGGGCGGTTTCCGCAACCTGCCCGGCATCCGCCAGATCGCACTCCAGCACGGACAACCGGTTGCGCTGTTGCAGCCGGACCGTCGCGGCGGTCGGCGTTCCGGACCGGATCGTATACCCGTCCCACCGCCACACCGCGCCCTCGTGCGACACCAACACCTGCCCCGGCGCCAGTTCCGCCTGCGCTGCGTCGCCGGCTGCGTCGCTTTCCACCAGCCCGATCTGCGACAATGCGCGGGCCAGCGCCGGCGGACCCTGCACCAGCCCGGCCAGCGGCGTCGCACCCTGCGGCAGCGCCGGACACGGTTCGAATGGCGGCAACTCGCGCCAATGCCGCGCAGCATCCCGGTTCGCGCGCCGAGGTCAGCTCCTCGCCCAGTGCCGCGCCAAGCGCGGCTTCCAGCCCGGCGGGAACGCTCAGAGCATCGACCATCGGTGGCCAGCGCTCGCCATCCTTGACCGCCAGCACCTCCGCCAGGGCATGCGCTTCCGCCGCCAGCCTGGCCTGCGCAGTATCGGCGGTCGAGACCCGATCGCGCGCCGCAGCCAACGCGGTGCCGGTGGCCGCGCGCGCCTGCTCCGCCGCGGCCAATGCCTCGCGCGCCGTGGCCAAAGCCGTCTCTGCCGTGGCCTCCTCGGTCCCTGCCGCATCGAGCGCCGCTCGATCAATCGCCTGGGCGCTGATCCGGTCACGCTCCTCACGCAGCCGACCGAACTGCTCCTCCAGCCGGCGCCAGCGCTGCTCCGCCTGCATCAGCTGCTGCGCGATCGCCTGCACACGCGCATTCGCCTCCGCCGCCGCCTCGGTCGCGCGATTGGCATCCCCTTCGGCCAGCCGTACCGCCTCGGCAGCCTCAGTCACCGCCGTCTCGGCCGCTTCGGCGCGTGCCGCATACCCGGCATCGGCCTCGGCCAGCGCTGCGTCCTCCGCGCCAAGCCGCGCCTCCGCCGCATCCGAATCCCGGCGGAGCTGCTCGGCATGCGCCAGATCCTGGCCAAGCTGACCCAGCCGTCGCGTCGCCTCTGCCAGGGCGGCCCGCGCGCGCTCCTCCTCGGCGGCGATCTGCTCCTGAGCAACGCGATGGCGCTCCAGCGCGGTGCGCGCATCCGCCTCCGACTCCCGCAACGCCGGCAATGCCGCGGCCGCTTCGGTGGCATGGCTGGCAGCCCGTGTTGCCGCCTCGGTCGCCGCGGCCACGGCTAGCTGGGCAGCATGCAGCGCCGCCGCCGCCTCGCCGCGCACCGCATCGGCGCGTGCGCGCTGGATCGCCAGCAGTTCTGCCTCAGCCTGCCGGATCGCCCCCGAGATGTTGCGGTAGCGGCTGGCCTGGCGCGCCTGCCGCTTCAGCGCGCCAAGCTGAGCCTCGAGCTGTCCCCGCAGATCCTCCGCCCGCGCCAGATTGGCCTCGGCCGCGCGCAGCTTCAGCTCCGCCTCGTGCCGGCGCGCGTGCAGGCCGGTGATGCCGGCGGCCTCTTCAAGCACCGCCCGGCGATCCTCCGGCCGCGCGGTAACCAGCACGCCGACCCGCCCCTGGCTGACCATGCCCGAGGCATGCGCGCCGGACGCCAGATCGGCGAACAACGTCTGCACATCGCGCGCGCGCACTTCCTTGCCGTTCACCCGGTATTCGCTGCCCGAGCCGCGCTCGATCCGGCGGATGATCTCCAGTTCGGCCTGCTCATGGAACGGCGGCGGCACCGCGCCCTCGGTATCGTCCAGCGTCAAGGTCACCTCAGCCAGGTTCCGCGACGGCCGCCCTGCGGTGCCGGCAAAGATCACGTCATCCATTTCTCCGGCACGCAACGAGCGCGTGCTCTGCTCGCCCATCGCCCATCGCAGCGCCTCGACCACATTGGACTTGCCGCAGCCGTTCGGCCCGACGATGCCGGTCAGGCCGGGGTGGATCTCCACGCTGACCGCCTCGGCAAAGCTCTTGAACCCCGCGATGCGAAGGCGACGGAAATGCACGGGCAAATCGGGACTCCTTCGCTAGCTGCCGAGGATGTCGGCGAACGCGTCAGGCGACATCTCACCCTCGTGGAGCTGCCCATTGACCAGGAAGCACGGAGTTGCATCAACGCCCCAACGCTTTTGCGCGTCCAGCGGCCGGCCGACGATCCAGTCGCGCAGGCCGGTATCGGCCGGGGCCTGCTCGAATGTCATGGTGGTACTCGGGCTGCCGATCGCACGCTCCGTGCGGCGGGCATCGACTGGCGCCGCGGCGGCCGGCAAGGCGGCAGCCGCCATAACTACTGATAGTAGGCACTTGCGAGGGATTGGCATGTCCATCCCTAAATCTAGTGGTAGAGTGCCAAGCGCGACAAGCCCGGAGGAACGGTCCGCGCCGCGCGTCACGGAGGATGCATCAAGCGCCACCGGGATGGCAAAACAATGTGCGACAGTTCCTCACCATGATGGGGCCCCGCGCCCTGTCCTGGCCGCCTGGCGGTCCCCGGTGCGGACGCTGCGTCGCTACACGTCGGGGATCAGCTTGCGGAACGCGTCGTAGCCCATGTCGCCGGCGTATTTCTGGCCGTTGATGACAAAGCTGGGGGTGGAGTTGATCTTCCAGCGATCCTGGTCCATCTGCTGCTGTTGCAGGATCCAGCTTCGCAGATCGGTGTCGGCGATGGCCGTGTCGAACGTGGCGCGTGACATGCCGGCGAGCGCCGCCATCTTCCACAACTCGTCGGTCGTGTTGATGCCGCGTGCGAACGCCCAGCGGTCCTGGTTGGCGAACAGCGCCGTGATGAACGGGTAATAGCGGTCCGGCGGCAGGTAGCGGGCGACCATCGCGGCGGTCAGGGCAACCTGATCGAGCGGGAAATCGTGAAAGACGAAGCGTACCTTGCCTGACTGGATCAGGTTCTTCTCCACATCTGGCATGGTGTCGCGGGAAAACGCCGCGCAGTGGGTGCATGTCAGCGAGAAGAACTCGGCGACGGTCACCTTGGCCGACGGGTCGCCGAGGGAGCGCACCGTCTTGCGCTGGTCTTCTGCCTGCGCCGTGACTCCAGCGGCGGAGGGCGTCTGGCCCGATGGAGCCTGGGCCGGAGTCTGTGCCTCGGATTCCGACACTGGGCGGAACTCGCGCCAGCCGAGAGAGCCGAGTACGCCGACGGCAACGACGCCTCCGGCAAGGGTCAGAATGGAGCGGCGTGTCAGCGGCATCAGGACCTCGACGTCAGGTTCACGGTGGGCGGCAGAGCGCGCAGTCCCCGCCAGTCATGATGAGTATGACTGCGCCCAACCCATCCTACCGGCTGTAGCCAGGCCATGCAGAATTGGTTGAGTGCAGCGATACCCATCATTGCGGCAATATGCCAGTCATGTTGGGCCAATTGGCTGCTTGCCCCGCGACACCATGGCGCGGCCGAGGGCGGTCAGGGCGGTGCGCAACTCGCTTTCGGGCATGCTGGCGACGGCAGCATCGACTGCCGCCAGATCGGCTGGATCCGGCGGCGCCGGCGGTGACGGGACCGGTGGCAGCATGGTTGTGGTCTGCACGAAGCGTAGGCCGGTGACCACCTGGCTGCCGAGATGTGCATTGATCCGCGCCAGCAGTTCGGTGGTGAGATACTGCAGTTCCATCGCGATTGGCCCAGCACAGGCGATTGTGAGCGTGCGGGACGCGAGGCGGCGCGGCGTAGTAACCGCGGCGATTGCCGGCCCGACGATGGCGGCCCAGTCGGCCAGCACCTGGGCGGTCGCCGGTGCCCGGCGGCGGAACGCCGGGCGCGTCAGGCGGGGCATGAGTGTGCCTACCGGACGCGGGCCGTAGACGTGGCGGTCGTCTCTGTCCATACCGCTGCTCGTGCCCCTCGATGCCACTGCCCCTGCCTCTCTGCTCCTTGCCTGGTATGCGCGCCATCGCCGCTCGCTGCCCTGGCGCGCTGAACCCGGCGAGGTGCCTGATGCATACCGCATATGGGTTAGCGAAATCATGCTGCAGCAGACAACGGTTGCGGCGACGATGCCTTACTATGAAAGGTTCTTAAGGCGCTTCCCGGACATCGCGGCGCTGGCCGCGGCGCCACTGGATGCCGTGCTGGCCGCTTGGGCCGGGCTCGGCTATTACGCCCGCGCCCGCAATCTGCACGCCTGCGCCCAGGCAGTGATCGCGTCCGGCGGCTTTCCGCGCGATCTGGCCGGGCTGCGGGCGTTGCCCGGCATCGGCGTCTATACCGCATCTGCCATCGGCGCGATCGCGTTCGGCCTGCCTGCGGTGCCGGTGGACGGCAATGTCGAACGCGTGGTGGCGCGGCTGTTCGCTGTCGACGAGCCATTGCCCGCGGCCAAGCCGACACTGCGCGCACTGGCCGAGAAGCTTGGTGGTGATCCGGCTGCGGTGGCGCGGCCATCCGATTTCGCGCAGGCGCTGTTCGACCTCGGGGCTACGGTGTGCACGCCCACCGCGCCCGCCTGCGTGCTGTGTCCGTGGATGGCACACTGCGCCGGGCGGCGTGCCGGCATCGCGGCGCAGTTGCCGCGCAGGTCGGTGAAACGGCCACGTCTGCTGCGCCACGGCGTGCATTTCTGGCTGGTTGATGCCGATGGGAATGTCCTGCTGCGTCGGAGGCCAACGCAAGGGTTGCTCGGCGGCATGACTGAACTGCCAGGAACCGACTGGCGCGGGTCGCCGTGGCGTGCAGAGGAGGCGCTGGTTCTCGCGCCAATGGACGTGGTGTGGCAATCAGCCGGCCAGGTTCGGCACGGCTTCACCCATTTCGAGCTCACGATCGACCTGTTCGCCGCGCGCGTGGAACGCATCAACGCCGACGGCTTCCAGCGTCCGATCGCAGCCCTGGCGCACGAAGCGCTGCCCTCGGTGATGCGCAAGTGCGTCCGTATGGCGCAAGCCTCGGCCAGACAGCCGGCGTCGTAATCCACATCAAGCCCGAATGATTGGGGCGCCGTCGTACACCAAACCTTCATCCACAGGCCGTTAACTAGGCCTGGGAAAACTGTGAGATGAGGCAGGTATGCAACACAGCAGAATGCTGATCGTCGGTGCGCTTGTTGCCGTGCTGGCGCCGGCCGTGGCCGCGCTCGCCGGTGATCGCGGCACCGCCGACGAAGCCAAGGCGCTGGCCGATCGCGCCGTGGCCTACATGAAAGATGTGGGCCCGGAAAAGGCATTCGCAGCCTTCGACGACCCGAAGGGGCAGTTCGTCGACCGCGATCTCTACGTCTTCGTCCGCTCGATGGACGGCAACACCGTCGCGCATGGCGCCAACATGGGCATGATCGGACACACCAATCTGAGCCTGCGCGACGCTGACGGGAAACTCTACAACAAGGAGATGATCGACCTGGCCAGCAGCAAGGGCAGCGGCTGGGTGGATTATCGCTGGGTCAATCCGGTGGACAAGAAGATCGAGCCGAAGTCGTCATACATCGAACGGGCCGGCGATTACGTGGTCGGTGTCGGATTCTATCCGCAGCCGTAACACCACCGTCGGAGGAAACTCGCAATGCGCCTGCGGGACCTGTCGTTGCGCAGCAAGCTGTTCGTGGCGCCGGCGCTGCTGCTGGTGACGCTGCTCGGGCTGACTGTCTACGCCGACGTGCTGCTGGTGCATGACGGACAGCGGCTTGACGAACTGAGCGAGGGCGCGTTCCGACGCGCCGCGCTGGTCGCCGGGCTCGGCCAGCAGGTCAGCGCCATCCATGCCGGGCTGTACCGGCTAACCTCGACCAGCGCCAATGATGCCGACGCCAAAAAGGTAGATTCGATCGCCGCCAGCCTCGGCAAGGAAATCGACGATCTGCCTGCCCAGGTTGCCGCTGTCGCAGCCGCGGTCGGGACGGATCCACAGCTGCGGCCGCTCGTGCAGCGTATCGATTCGGTCCTGAAGGACTATGCCGGCGCCGCCCAGCAGGTGATCGGCATGGCAGGAAACGCGAGCTATGCGCTGGTCTTCATGAGCAGTGCGCAGCAGGCGTACGATGCCTTCGGGCCGCAGCAGGCGGGATTGAACCGAGCGGTGGAGGCGGCAAAGGCCACCGTGGTTACCGCGGCGCAGCAGGAGATCCGCCTTGCTCGGCTCGCATTCATCGGCGTCGCGTCGGTTGCCGCAATCACGGCGATCGCGCTGACGGTGCTGCTCGGCCAGCGCATCTCGCGGCCGATCCTGCGCTTGACCGAGGCCATGCGGCGTCTCGCGGACGGCGATCTGGACACCGAGATCCCAGCGGCCGATAGCGAGGATGAAGTGGGCCAAATGGCGCGGACCCTGCTGGTGTTCCGTCAGAACGCACGGCAGACGCGGGCTCTGCAGTCAGCCGCCGACACGGCGCATGCGCTGAAGGAACGCCGCCAGACGGCGATGGATCGCCAAACGCAGGCGTTCGGCACCACGGCCGCCGGCGTGGTGGCCTCGCTTGCACGCTCGGCGGAAACCATGCGGGCGACCGCCGCCGACATGCTGACCTCGGCACATCGCACGCGCGACCGTGCATCGGATGCGGCGGAGGGCGCCACGATTTCAGCCAGCAATCTTGCCTCGGTGGCCGCGTCAGCCGAGCAGATGTCGGCCAGCATCAACGAGATCAGCCAGCAGGCGGCCCGTGCCACGCGTGCCGTTGGCGCGGCGATGGAGCGTGCCAGCGTCACCGACGCCAAGGTGGGCGGCATGGCCGCTGCGGCGGATCGCGTGGGCGATGTGGTGCGGCTGATCACCGACATTGCCAGCCGCACCAACCTGCTGGCGCTGAACGCGACGATCGAGGCGGCGCGCGCCGGCGAGGCGGGCAAGGGGTTCGCCGTGGTGGCCGGCGAGGTGAAGGCGCTGGCGACGCAGACCGCGAGGGCGACGGACGAGATTGCCGGCCAGATCGCCGCGATCCGTGCGACGACCGGTGAGGCGGTGGCGGCGGTGCGTGACGTCAGCGCGGCGATCGGCGAGGTGAGCGAGGTGGCGACGGCGATCGCGGCGGCGGTAGAGGAGCAGGCAGCGGCAACGCGCGAGATCGCGTCCAGCGTGCAGACCGTGACCAGTGCGACGCACGAGGCGACCAAGGCGATGCAGGAGGTCTCGTCGATCTCGGAAAGCACCGATGCGGCAAGCGGCAAGGTGCTGGCCGGCGCCGATGAGGTCAGCCGCAACACCGAATCGCTGCGCGGCGAGGTGACGCAGTTTCTCAACGCGATGGCCAGCACCGGTGACGAGGATCAGAGTCGCCATGCGCGGATTATCGGTGACGCCGCGTAAGCGGTGCTGCGTCTGGCGGATATTCCGGTAGTACGCGCGGTCGTCGCCGACATCTCACGCGATGGCATGACGCTGTGCTGCGATTGGTGGGTGGACATCGGCACCGGTGCATCGGTCGAACTGCTTCCTTTGTGCTTTGCTCCGGCAGTTCAGCACTACAACGCCGCTGTCAGTCCGCCGTCCACCACCAGCACATGACCGGTGACATAGGACGCCGCATCCGAGGCAAGGAACACGGCCGGCCCGGCGACTTCCGACGGTTCGCACCACCGGCCCAATGGCGCACGGGTGGAGATCCATTCGTTGAACTTTGCATCGGCGTGCAAGGTTGCCGTCGCATCGGTCGGCACGAAGCCTGGCGCGACCGCGTTCACCGTGATGCCATGCGGCGCCAGCTCGACCGCCATCGCGCGCACCATGCCGTGCAGTCCGGCCTTGGCCGTGACGTAGCCCGGGATGGTCGGACGCGCGAGCAGGCCCATGATCGACGATACCATGATGATGCGGCCCGATTTGCGCGGCACCATCAACCGTGCCGCCTCGCGCGAAATGCTGAAATACGCGGTCAGGTTGGCGTCGATGACTGACTGCCAGTCCTCGTCCGTGGTTTCCAGCAACGGCTTGCGCGGAATGATGCCGGCGTTGCTGACCAGGATGTCGAGCCGGCCGTGCTCCACCTCGATCAAGCCGAATGCGGCGCGCACGGCGGCGGCATCCGTTACGTCGAACGCCAATGTGCCGGCGTCGTGGCCAAGTTCGGCGGCGCGCGACTGCAACGCATCGGCATTGCGTCCATGCAGCAGCACGCGCGCACCCGCGGCCGCCATGCCCTGTGCGATCGCCCAGCCGATGCCGCGGGAACTCCCCGTGACAAGCGCCAGGCGATTAGAAAGGTCGAAGTTGGCGGGCACACCCCCTCTCCCTAACCCTCCCCCGCAAGGGGGGAGGGGGCTCTGTACTTGCGGCCCATTGCGTCAGCTATTGGGGCCGCGCTCCATCGACACCGGCTGCCAGCGGCGCAGCTTGGTGTTCTGCAGGACCGCCGGATTGACGCAGCTCATCGGCCACTTGCCTTCCAGCACCAAGGCCAGCTCGCGCCCGACATGCCGCTTGCGCGCGGGATCGAAACGCGCGGACGCGGATGCCGTGTGTGCGCTCAGGATGACGTTGTTCATCGACAGCAGCGGATTGTTGTTGCCCGGCGGCTCCATCTCCAGCACGTCGAGGCCGGCATAGGCGATCCACTTCTCCTCCAGCGCCTTGATCAGCGCGGCTTCCTGTACCGTCGGGCCGCGACCGGTATTGATGAAGATCGCCGTCTTCTTCATCAGCCGGAAGTGCTTCTCGCCAAGCATGCCTTCTACCTCGGGCCGGGCGGGCGCGTGCATCGAGATGAAATCCGACTGCGACAGCACTTCCTCGATCGTGGACGGGATGACGCCATGCTCCACCATGACCAGCTCTTCGATGAACGGGTCGTACGCCATGATGCGGAGGCCGAACGGCTTGGCGCGCTTCGCCACCGCGCGCGCGACATGACCGAACGAGACCAGCCCCAAGGTCTGCCCCATCAGTCGGGGAATATTCAGCAACGCGGGGCGTCCCTCGCGCCACTTGCCGTCACGCACCATGCGATCCTGTTCGATGGTGCGGCGGAACGTGGACAGCAGCAGCATCATCGCGTGGTCGGCAACTTCCTCGATGAACGTGTCGGGGCAGTTGGTGACCGGGATGCCGCGCGCGGTGGCGGCCTTCACATCGACGCTGTCCACGCCGACGCTGCCCAGAATGATGCCGCGACACTTCTCGGGCAGGCCGTCGATGATCTTCTTGGTGATGCGGATGCCCTTAGCGTAGATGGCATCGGCATCCTGGCAGAACTTGATGAATCCGTCTTCGTCCGTTGGACCTTCGACGATCTCCGCATCCATGCCTTCGAGCGGTTCCAATTCCAGGTCATAGCCGCCGCCCGCGACGGTGAAGCTCGCCCCGGCGGGCGTTGCGATCTTGTATTTGGCCAATGTCAGTCTCCTTGGTGTTTCACCGTCACGGCCGGGCTTGTCCCGGCCATCCGTCGTGGACGGTACTGCAGTAATCGTCAGTTCTTCGGCGGACGCGCGCGCACCGCCTTCTCGTTCACGTCGATACCCCAGCCGGGCCCCTTCGGCAGTACGAACTCGCCGTTCTCGATGGTCGGGACGGTGACATAGAACTCATCACGCCACGGCGCACTGTCGATGTCGATCTCCATCACCCGGAAGTTCGGCACGATGGCGCTGAACGTGGCGCTGATCGCGCTGCACAGGTGGCCGTAGAAGTTGTGGGGCGCGACGTTGATCTCGTACACGTCCGCCATCGATGCGATCTTCAGCGATTCATTCAACCCGTTCCAGATCACGTCGACAATGGCCACATCAGTCGCGTAGTTGTCGAAGAACGGCTTGAACTCGCGGCGGCCATGCAGCGTCTCGCACGATGCGATCGGGCAATGGGCGCCGCGCTTTATCTCGGCCAGCGCCGGCGCGTCATGCGTGTCGATCTCCAGCCAGGTCAGGTTGAACGGCGCAACCGTTTCGGCAATCCGCTTGAAACCCTCGGTCTTGAAGTTGAAGTTGATATCGAGATGGATGCCCATGTCGGGCCCGACCGCCGTGCGGATTGCCGATAGCTGATCGCCCAGGCCGCGCAGCAGCTTGTTGTCCCAGTTCAGCTCCGGCCAGCCCGGCGTGCGGCCGAAGCCCGGCACATAGGATGTCGTCTTGCCGTCTTCGATCGGAATAATGTTGGTCTTCAGCGCGCGAAAGCCGAGCCGCTTCACTTCTTCGGCGTGGCGCGCCAGGTCGTCATAGCTGTTCAGCGCCGGCACGCCCATCAGCGCGGCGCTGCGCACGCGATAGGTGCCGAAATGCGACCAGTAGACCGGAATGCGGTCGCGGATCGGCCCACCGAACAGCGCATAGACCGGCACGCCATAGGCCTTGCCCGTTACGTCGAGCAGCGCATTCTCGATCGCGGCGATCGCCTGCTGATTGATGCCGCCGCGCGATTGCCGTGTCAGCACATGCAAATGCTGGGTAACCTGCTCGAAGCGGCGCGGGTCGCGGCCGATCAGCAACGGCGAAAGCCCGCGGATCACATCGGAGAGGCCGATCGAGCCGAAGCTCTCGTTGAACTCCGACCAGCCGATGATGCCGTCGTCCGTGGTGATCTTGAGGAAGGAGAACATGCGCCAGCCGGCATCGGCCTGAAATGTTTCAACCCGTTCGATCTTCATGTTCCCTCCTGGGCCCTGGCGGGGCTTTTCAAGCACGGCGGTGCCTGAGCGGCAAGGCGCGGCGCTTTCGCGGAGAGGGTGCACCCGGACAATCCCCCCTGCCTTCTGTCGGGCCGAGGCATCGACTTTATCCAGTGCCCAAACCTGGTGATGTCTGCGATGCTCCCAGAGCTCCCTGCCGGCAGTGGCAAGCCAGAACGGGCCTGTGGGATCCGTGATTCGCGGAGGATGACCTGGAAACCGACGGTTGACGCTCAGTGCGTCAGGAGTGCGCGCGCCTTGTCAGTCTGGTTGGGATACAGGTCGACCGGGACGCCGCTCGGGCCAAGCGCGCAGCGGACCTGGTAGCGAGCGCACATCCTGTTGTCGCCAAGGCAGAATCTCTGCTTGAGCAATTCGGCCGATGCCGGCTTTTTTTCCATTCTGTCATGGAAGAAGATGCATTTCGGCAGGCATTCGCACGCAGGCATCGGGAAGCTCCTTCGATGCGGAATATGCGTCTCTGAATGTAGCCGAAACTGTTTAACCGGGTCCTACCGGTGACGGATCGGGCGGCGGATTACCGAGGTGTTCATGGCCTGGAGTTCGGCTTTTCTGCTGATTGCCGGGCGAGCTGGTGCCGCACGAAGTCATGCTGCAAGCCAAGGTCGCCGCGCTCAGAATTTTTCGTGCAAGAAACGATCGACCAACCGATCGGCGCGGCTGCGATCCGCCCGTTGCTGCGCATGCATCAGGTTGCGTGACGCGGAACCCAGGTAGAAGCGCTCATACTGTTCATTGCGACTGGCCAGTGCCGTTCCGGTGAAATCCCATGCCAACCTGAAGATGCGCGCACGCTGCTCTGCACTCATGCCATCGGCGCCGCGCAGGTAAGTCTCCAGCACCGGCCTCAGCGCGGCGTCGGCAAACTGCGCGGCGGTCGGCGTGGTCAGCAGGTTGTGCGAGCCCAACTCGCGGATGATCTCGTTCACCCGCGGGAACCACCTCGGAAGGCTGGTGCGCAGCGCGATCAGCGGCGGTGCGCTGGGAAACCACACACCGTTGCCATGCTCATAGGAATCCTGTTCGGCGGCGCGGATCGCAGCGCGGGCGAACTCGGCGAAAGTCCAGATCTCGCCCAGCATCTGCTGAGCCTGCGTCAGCGATGCGTTGATCGCTTCCGCCATGCGCGTTGCGATCCCCCAGGCGAAGGTGAGCTTGGTTTCCGCCCGGATCATCGCCTGCTGCATGATGTTGGGCCACCAGCTCGAGCGCAGCACGCCGTTGTAAGCCGCAAGGCTGCCGTCGATGAACACGCGGTCGCGCGGGATCTCCACATTATCGAAGATGACGAACGCATCCTGTTCATCGAACCGGCTGGAGAACGGATGATCGAACACCGAGCCAGGCACCGATACGCTGTCGCGGCACAGGAACTTCAGTCCCGGCGTCGCCATCGGAATGCAGAAGCTCAGCGCATGCGCCGGATTGGCGTCCGGCATCGGCGCGGCGGGATACACCGCGATCTCGTCGGCGAACGGCGCCAGCGTGGCAAGCACGCGCGAGCCGCGCACCAGGATGCCGTGCTCGGTGTCGCACACCTTGTGCAGCGACACCGGATCGAGCCCCGTCGGCACCACGCCTTTCGCCCGGTCCACTGTGGAATGAATGATTGCGTGGGTCAGCGACAGGTCGGCGCGCGCCATGTGCTTCTGGTAGCGCACCAGGTTTTCCGCACCGGCCTCATTGCCGCCGATCGACCATTCATCGTCGCGACCGGCGAAACCTGCGTAGGTCACATTGACGTAGTCCGGCGTGCGACCCATCAGCCCCACGGAGAATTCTGCGATCGCCTGTAATCCGGCATGCCGCCGTTCGAGATCGGGGCGCGAACGCGGGATCATGTGGCTGACGTTGATCGGCTCGCCGGTTTCCGGATCGGGCATCAGGCAGACATCCGCCCGCTCGTGCTGCAGATCGAACACCGCAGCGATCGCATGCGCACCGCCGGACAGAGCTGGATGCGATGCGGGGTCGATTATTTTCTCGCCGCCAAGCCAGACTTCGCGGTCGTCTTTCAGTCCGCGAAGGAATTGCTCACCCGTGCGCGCTGGCAAATGCCGCTATTCCTTCATTACGTTGGCCGATTATAGGACGAGGGGGCGGCATCGATTGACCGACCCCTCACCCTGACCCTCTCCCGCGAGGGGAGAGGGGACTCCGGTCATTCTGTCACTCGACCAGACACTCGCGGAATCAGAACTTCGAAACCCGCGTCTCCTTCGCGGTGATGAATTCCAGCAACGCCGGCTTGCCGGCCTTGGTCTGCTCGATGCCACGCTGGATCGCCGCCTTGATCTGGCCGGGATCGGTCACGCGCTCGCCATAGCCGCCGAACGCCTTCGCCATGTCGGCGTAGTTGCCGGAGATGTCGGTGGAGCGGTACTTCTCGGTAGAAACCGGCATCACCTTCAACTCGATCGCCATGGAGAAGTTGTTCATCAGGCATGACAGAATGGGGATGCGCTCGCGCACCGCGGTCTCGAAGTCCATGCCGGTGAAGCCGATCGCCGCGTCGCCCCAGAAGTTGATGCAGGTCTTGTTCGGATGCACCAGCTTGGCACCCATCGCCAGACCCAGACCCATGCCAAGCTGCGTGGTCTTGCCCCAGCCGATATACGACATCGGCTCGGTCGAAACCCAGAACGGCGAGATCTGATCGCGCGGGCTGCCCGCATCGTGCGTGATGATGGTGTTCTTCGGATCGGTCGCGGCCATCAGTTCCCAAATCACGCGGTACGGGCTGATCGGCGCCTCGTTTGAATTGAGCAGCGGCTTCCACTGCGCCATCCACTCCTCGCGAACCTCGGTGATCTCCTTCACCACGGCGCTCGTGTCGCGGTTGGACTTGATGCTCTGCTTCAGCTCGCCGATCAGCGCATCGAGCGTCAGTGCGGCATCGCCCACCAGACCAATCGCCGCCGGCACGTCCTTGTTCAGATGGTTCGGATCCAGCGTGGCGTGGATGAACTTCTTGCCCTTGGGGAACTTGATGCCGAAGTTGGTCTCGGTGAACGAGCACCCGATCCCGATGATCAGGTCGGCATTGGCGACGAAATGATGCACTGGCTTCGGCACCGCATTGCCGCCGGAACCGAGCGACAGCGGATGATTCTCCGGGAACGAACTCTTGCCGCCGAGGCTGGTGGTGACCGGCGCGCCGAGCAGTTCGGCAAATGCGCGAAGCTGTGGCCATGCTTCGGCCCAATGCACGCCGGTGCCGGCGTAGATCACCGGGCGCTTGGCCGCCAGGATCGCTTCCGCCGCCTTGCGCACATCGGCCGGGTCGGGCGCGTAGCGTACGTGGCTGACCGGCGTGTAGTCGAGATCGCCGATCTCCTCGCCCCACATGTCGGTGGGGATTTCGACGATCGCCGGCCCGCTGCGGCCGTTGCGAAGGTTGTTGAACGCGCGCCGCATGACGTTGGGCAGTTCGGAGGCCACGATCAGGTGTTCGGAGATCTTCGCCACGCCGCGCATCTCGCGCGACGCGCTGAAGTTCGGATCGATCCCGGCGATGCGCCGCGGATAACCCTGTGGGATGACCAGCAGCGGGACCGACTCGCTATAGGCCTGCGCGACGCCGCCATAGGCGTTCTCGCTGCCCGGGCCATGCTGCATGCAGAATGCGCCGATCTTCTTGCCGGAGGTGACGCGCGAGATCGCATCGGCCATGTGCAGACCGATACGTTCCTGGCGCACGATGATCGGGCGGATATCGGCCGCCGCGGCATATTCCAGCAGATGATTGACGGGGTAGCCGCAGAGGATTTCGATCCCCTCGCGCTTCATGATTTCCGCAACAGCCTGGCCGACCTTCATCTCTCGCGTTCCCTTTTCTGGGGTTGATCTGCTCCGGCGGTGCGGCGGTTGCCTGCCGGAACGCCAAGCCTCCGCAGCGTAGGGCGCGCGTAGGCACGTGGCAACGGGTGGGGTATCACGCTCCGGGGGATCGGCCTGGCTATCGGAGCATCGAGCGGAGTGCCTCAGGTTGGTGGATGGCATGATGGAACCCCCCCAAGACCAATTCGCGCGTTCTGCGATGCCAATCGCCGCGCCTGTTCCAGGTCGGGCATTGGCGGACCGGGTGGCAGGCTCGACAGCACGCGCTCTCCGTCGTTGTAGTGCGCGATTGCTTCCTGGCAGTTGATTGGAGCGATCGCCTGCGCCCAGTCGAACTGTGCAGACACCTTCAGGAAGGCCACGACCAGGGGAAAGCCGCGCAGATCGTACTTGGTCTCGAGCGAAGCAGCCCGCTGGAATAGCGCCTCGCCTGCGGCGATATCGGCTGGCGTTTCGGCGCCGCGAATTTCCAGAAAGCCGAGATAGCGCAGCGCGATCGACTCGTCGTTCGGGCTATTGGCGGCCGCCAACGCGATCTGCAACAGCTGCTTCGCGGTCGCGGCCTCGCCGCGTCCGTAGTCGATCTGTGCGATCGTCCAAAGTTCACTTGTCGTGGCGTCGGTCCCCAGCTGTCTCCCCAGATCGGTTGCCCGACGCGAGGTTGTCTCGATCTGCGCGGTGATCAGCTTCAGGAGTCCGTTCCCGGTCTCCGGGTCGTCGGCGTATTTCGTCGCGGCCTCCGCCTGTTTGATGGCGAGATCCTGCAAGACCTGAATGCTCGCCGCGAGCTGTGCCTGCTGATCATGGACGTCTTTCTGATGGCCTGAGTAGATCGAGAACATCGTGGTGGCGAGCGATAGGGCGAATGCGCAGGCTGCCACGATCAGCGAGCCATCCTTCCACCAGATCTTCTTGTTTGCTGCCAGCCCATGCAACACCTCGATTTCGTCAGGCGTGAACATGTCCACGAAGCGCCGGTTCAAGTCTGGTTCATCGCTCATGTCGGTGCCTCCCTGCATTGCGTCCCGGCTGGCCGGAAAGCCGCCGCCGCAACTTCTACCGCGTGAGATTTACCGACGCATCGACCCGCGCGAAGAGCTCCGCCGGCAGCGGCCCCGCCTGGGCGGCGGCCACGCACTCCGCCAGTTCCTGGCGGTTCTTCACGCCGAGCACTAGCGTGTCGACGGCAAGCGACAGCGCATAGCGGTGGGCGATCAGCGCAGGATTGGCGCCGAGCTCGGCGCACAGGCGGCGGAAGCCGGCGGCACGCGCATAATCCCGGACTTCCGGATGGTCATCCGGCAGCGTCCGGTCGATGGCCGAGGTCAGAGCGCCGGCCTGCACCGCGCGGATCCCCATCACGCCGACGCCGTTCGCCCGCGCCGCCGCCATCACTGCGCGCGGCTTGGCCGGCCCGTCGAAGAACTTCAGCCCACCGGGCGAGTCCAGCAGGTTGGCGATGCACTGCACCGCGGCTGGCGCGGGGCGCTCGTTGAGCAACCTTATGATCGTGTCGGGATGGCCAATGCCGGTTAGCCCCCATGCGCCGATCAACCCCTCCGCTACCAGTCGTTCGAATACCGGCCGGACGTGCGCGGTGAACAGCGGATATGGCGTCATCCGGCTCGCCGCGTCGTCCCGCCCAGCCATGAATGTCACATCCGGCACCACGTTGGAGTGCAGGAAGAACAGGTCGAGCCGCGACAGCCGCAGCCGTTGCAGACTGGCCTCGATTGAGCGGCGCAGGATGCTCTCGATATCTCTGGCCGGCGGGTTGCCGAGGTTGCATTTGCTGGTGACGCGGACACCGGCTGGCAGCTTGCCGCCGAACGCCTCACCGACGACCTGTTCAGCCTTGCCGTCGCCGTAACGAGGTGCCAGGTCGAGCAGGGTGATCCCCGCGGCGACCGCCGAGTGCACGGTCGCGACGCATTCATCGAACGTGGTCGGCCCCCACAGCATGCCGAGGCCGCCGCCGCCCAGGGTCAGCGTGGAGATCGGAAAGAGTCTGCCGAACGTGTGCTGTTGCATTATTGCACCTGCGAACCTTGTGGTGGGGCGGCAGTGTGCGAACCAGCGGGGCACGGACGTCAAGCCGGCTGGAGGCCAGTCTGCCAGAATAGCGCTCGCTTGCGTATCAAAACGTCGGCGCAATCAGAGTCCGGACCTATTTATTGATTATGTCTTGGAATATGGGATGCCACAGTGATACCGGGGCAATACATTTAGAGATATTGTGGGCAATGTCAGAACAGCAAAATGCCGGTGGCCTGGTTTGAGTACGGACTGGCAACCAGTACGTAAGGTATGGTCATTGTACTTCGTATGTTGTAGCATTGCATCGATACAGGTTGGTTCCAGTCTGTCATGGCCATCGCCAGATGTATGCAATGCTGGCCGCCCGGGGCGGGACGTGCTTACGCCCTGGCGATAGAACCTATCGGCTACCCCGAGACCGGCCTGATCTGTGGCACAGCCGGCTGCGAACGGCCGGCGCTGTTATGGCTGCGTGCCTCCGAACTGATCGAGTACCACGGTGGCCGACGGATCTTTCCGTTCCCCACTCGCGTGGCGAAGGTACGCGTGAAGGATCCGGTTCAGGACAACGAGGAGCCGGCCTGAGCATATGTGAACGAGAGCCGTAGTTGCCGGACAGCAGCGTCGCTACCCGCAAGGCAATGAAAGCCGCCAGACGCGGCGGCGGTTCAGCCAACCGCCGTCGCGCGACCCTCCCAACAGCCCTTGCGCGATTGCCCGCCTGCCGGTCATGGTCAAGCCGGATGATGGCCGGTGCGAGGTCGCAACGGGTTTCAGCGCTTGTCTGATGGCCGCCGACCGGACACATCCATACGTCGTACGCAGAGTTCGAGGAACCAGGCTCTGATGGCTCCGCCTTGCCTTCGCATCGGTATCGCCGGCGCCGGCCACTTTGGCCGCTACCACGCGCTCAAGGTGGCGGCGGGGGACCGTGCCGAACTGGTCGGGGTGCACGATCTCGATGTCGAACGTGCCAAGACGGTGGGCTGGGAAGCCGGCGCGCCCGATCTGGACTTTCCGGCGTTACTGGCGGTCTGCGATGCGCTGGTGATCGCCTCGCCGGCCGAGACGCACCATGCGCTGGCCGCCGCCGCCTTGCGCGCAGGAAAGCACGTGCTGGTGGAGAAGCCGATCGCATCGACGCTGGCGCAGGCCGATGAACTCGCGGTGCTGGCGGCGGAGCGGCAGCTTGTGCTGCAGGTGGGCCACCAGGAGCGGTTTTCCGCCGCGTTTGGCGCGCTGGAGGGCAGGCTGGGCGCGCCGCTCTATATCGAGGCCACGCGTATCGCGCCGTTCAAGCCGCGCGGCACCGATGTGTCGGTGATCCTCGACCTGATGATCCACGATCTCGACCTGATCCTGTCGCTGGTGGCGAGCCCGATCGATAACGTGGATGCGGTCGGTGCGGCGGTGGCGAGCGATCACGCGGATATCGCCAACGCGCGCATCCGTTTCGTCAACGGCGCAGTTGCGACCATCACGGCATCGCGCATCGCCGCGCGCACCGAGCGACGCATGCGGGTATTCGCGCAGGACGGCTATCTGGCGATGGATTTCGCCAATCGCCGGGTCAGCGTGATTGCCCGCGGCCGTGGCCAGCCGGTGCCTGGCGTGGCCGGCTTCGGCCTGGAGGAGGTGTCGTGGCAGGAACACGACTCTCTGGCGGCGGAGCACGCCGCGTTTGTTGCCTCGGTGCTGGATGGGGCGCCGGTGCTGGTGGATGCCGCGGCTGGGCGGCGCGCGCTGGCCGCGGCGTTGGCAGTGACCGACAGCATGGCGGCGTCACGCGCCCGCATGGCGGCGTCGGGACTGATCGCGGACGGATAGAACGCGACAGGCAATGGGCCGGGCAGTCTGCCCTCGTAATGATTGACCGACTGGCCACCCCCACTCGTCATGCCGACGGAGGTCGGCATCCACGTCTGGATACTGCATACTGCGTGGATGGCAGCCCTTCGCCCGCCTTGGCGGGGGTGCTTGCACGAGAGTCAGTCACTCTGAAGCTTGGCATTATAGGTTGAACCGCTTGCCCACCGCGGATGGCAACACCACCGTTTCGCCATAGGCGCGCTCGAGTGCGTTCAGCGCGCGCCAGCCGGTGCAATGTGCCGGGATGATCAGGTCGAGCCCGAACGTGCCGAGGTCACGCACCGTTTCCGGAATGATTGCCTCGGTCGGGCCGGCGAGATGGAAGCCGCCCATCGCCGCGTGCAGCTTCACGTCGGGGAACGTAGCGCGCGCGTGGTGCAGCACGTTGACGATGCCGGCGTGCGAGCAGGCGCTGAACACCACCAGGCCTTTGCCGCGCAGGTGAACGGCGACGTAGCGCTCGTCCATCACCAGCGGGTCGGGTGCCCAGTCCGCATCATCCGAGGGTCGGCAGACCTGGCCGACCAGGCCCTTCTCGTATGCCGTGATGCGCGGGATCTCGCCGCTGACGAAGAACGTTCCGTCCAGGCAGGTTTGCGCCGCATCCGTGACCACAGGTTCGGCACCCAGCACGGCCCATTCCGCCGGCGTGGGGATCGGCTGCATCGGCAGCACGCCGCCATCCGGCAGACGCAATCCGCGTGGACGGAACATGCAAGGGTGCAGGAACAGCGGCACGGCGCGACCGCCGTTGGCCTGGCCGATCATGCCCAACGCGCGTGGAATGCCGCCCGCATGGTCCCAGTGGCCGTGTGACAGCGTCACCGCGCCGATCGCCCCGAAATCGATGCCCAGACGGACACCGTTGCGTTCCACCGCGTAGTCCACCGGGCCGCCGTCGAACAGCATCGTGCGCGCGCCGGCCGGACTGTGTGCGGTGATCACCAGCGACAGGCCATGATTGGCGCAGCACAGCGAAGCGCCGGCGGTGATCCGCATGCCCTGTCGCTGCAGCATCGCCCATTCGCGTGTCACGAACGACGGGGTGGACGACAGGCTGTCGGTGACATTGTCGACCAGTACCTGGATGTCGAGCCGATCGACCTGCTGCAATGGGGCCATGGGATCCTCCGCCGGGACAGTGGTAGCGCTCGACTGGCGTGTACCGCAACGATCCTCCGGTCGATTGCGCAACCCTGACGCGGCGGGCACACTGGGCTGGCCGCATGGCACCGAACCAAAGCAGCGAGGCCATGCGGTTCCGCGTCCCACTGTCCATCAGCCCATCGGCGCGCCAGTCAGGACTGCTGCTCGCCGCGGCATTCATCACCTTCGCGGTGGGCGCGGCGTGCATGCACTCCTATACCGTGTTCCTCATCGCCTTCATCGAGGCGTTCGGCTGGAGCCGCGCCGAGAGTTCCATCGCCTATTCAGTGTCGCAACTGGTCACCGGCGCGACAGCGCCGCTGGTCGGCGTCCTGGTGGACCGACTGGGACCACAGCGGCTGGTCCTGATGGGCGGGTTCCTGCTGGCGATCGGCCTGGTCGCCAGCTCATTTGCCCATGCGCTGTGGCAGGTGATCGTGCTGTATGGCGTGGTGATGACGCTGGGCGCGAATTGCCTCGGACTCGTGGTGTTCGTGCCGATCCTGTCACGGCGCTTCGTGCGCAATCGCGGCATGGCGGTGGCCATCGTGCAGTCGGCCAACGGGTTCGCGCGCGCCTTTTCGGCGCCGCTGTCGCAGTTGCTGATTTCCGGGCTCGGGTGGCGCGGGGCGTACCTGGCGCAGGGTGGGTTCATGGCGGCGGCGTTCCTGCCGTTGGCGGCGCTGTTCCGTGGCTCGGAGCGTGGCCGCGGCAGGACGGCGGCGGGTGGCCACGTGACGATCCCCGGTGGCTGGACGTTGCGCCGGGCGATGCGCACGCCGCATTTCTGGCTGCTGTTCCTGGTCTATGTGTTCACCGGCCTGGGCAGCTTCCTGGTGGCGCTGCACCAGCTTGCGTTCGCGGTTACCGTCGGCTTCGACAAGCTGTACGCAGCCGAGGTGCTAGGGCTGGGCGCGTTCCTGTCGCTGCCAGGCGTGATCGTCACCGGCATCCTGTCCGACCATGTCGGGCGCGAACTGTCAGCGGTGGTCACTTATGGCACGTCGATCATTGGCGTGGCGTGCGCCATGTTGATCACCTCGCCGGACCAGCATCTGCTGCTGTGGCTGCATTCCTGCTTCTTCGGGCTGACGTGGGGTGCACGCGGGCCCGCGATCACCGCCAAGACCGCGGATCTCTTTCCGGGACCGCAACTGGGTACCATTCTTGGCGCGATCACCATCGGCACCGGCATCGGCGCGGCGGCGGGATCCTGGATGGCCGGGTGGATTTTCGATCTCACCGGCAGTTACGAGGTGGCATTCGGCCTTTCGATCTTCTTCTATGTCTGCGGCGGGGTGGCATTCTGGGCGTTGCGCCGGCCGCCGACGGTGGAATGCTGAGCGGCGGCATTTTTGCTCTGGCATCACGGCCCCCAGGTCGCTAAAACGGGTTCACGAAGTCGAGAGAATTGGATCGCCCGCGATGCGTTTTGCTGCCGCCCTGCTGATCTTTGCCTGCCTGTCCGCCTGCAGCATGATGGCTGCGCAGCAGGACCAGCCATTCATCAGCCAGGACGACGCGGCGCGTCAGCAACAGGCCGTGATGGATGCCAACGCGATCCTGCAAGGGATGGCGCAGGCGCGCCAGAATGCGCAGGAGTTGGCGCGGTCAACTCGCTAGCTGGCGTGCATCAGGTACCGGAGTAATGTTGCTGGCGACGCACCATCGCGGGTGACTACCGGCAGGCGGTGAGCGCGTTCAGCCAGGGTCTGACTGCGCCTGCAGGCGAGGCCGCATTCATGCCGGGTCGGTGGCGGGTGCTCCCTGCGACAGGCTCTCGGTCGCCTCGCTGGTCGGCGAGCCATCCAGCACCTCGCGGATCTTAGACGCCAGGGCGGTGACGCTGAACGGTTTGGCAATGAAATACATGCCGCAATCCAGCGTGCCCTCTTGCATGATGGCGTTATGGGTGTAGCCGGTGGTAAACAGTACGCGAACACCGGGCTGTGCGCTGCGCGCCGCATCCGCCAGTGCGCGCCCGTTGACACCGCCCGGCAGCCCGACATCGGTAAACAGCAGGTCGATCCCGCCGTGGTCGACAATGAGCCGGACGCCATCCATGGCATCGCCGGCTTCCATCACCTCATAACCCATCTCGCGCAGTGCCTCGACCGATGCCCGACGCACCGCCTCGTCGTCTTCCACCACCAGGATCGTTTCGCCCTTGCCGCGTTGGCGCGGTGTTGCAGCATCGCGCGTCATGACGTCGGGCTTCACCTCGGGACGCAGGAAGCGCGGCAGGTAGACCCTTACCGAACTGCCCTGTCCCGGCTGGCTGTCGATCGCCACGTGGCCGCCGGATTGCTTGACGAATCCGTACACCATCGACAACCCCAGGCCGGTGCCCTGGCCCAGCGGCTTGGTGGTGAAGAACGGCTCGAAGACCTTGTCCATCACTTCCTGCGTCATGCCCGTGCCAGTGTCGCTGACCGCGAGCATCACATATTGCCCCGCGTCAACCTCTGCGTGGGTTGCAGCGTAAGCGTCGTCGAGCTGTGCATTCGCTGTCTGGATCGTCAATTTGCCACCGACCGGCATTGCGTCGCGCGCATTCACCGCGAGGTTGACCAACACGTTCTCCAGCTGGTTGGTATCGACCCGCGTCTGCCACAGGCCGCCCGCCAGCACAGTTTCGATCGCAATATCCTCGCCCAATGTCCGGCGCAGCAGGTCCGACATGCTGGATACCAGCCGTCCGACGTCCATCGGTTCCGGATCCAGCGGTTGCTGGCGCGAAAACGCGAGCAGCCTATGGGTGAGTGTTGCCGCGCGCTGCACGCCGGACATCGCGGCATCGGTCAACCGCGCAAGAGCCTCGTTGCCTTGCGGCATCCGGCGCTGCAGCAACTCGATGTTGCTGCTGATCACCGTCAGATGGTTGTTGAAATCATGCGCGATACCGCCGGTCAGGCGCCCCACTGCCTCCATCTTCTGTGATTGACGCAGAGCCTCCTCGGCCACTTCGCGTCGATGTACCTCGTCCTGCAGCCTGATCAGCGTCGCGTTCTGATGGCGTGCCTGTCGCATTGCCAGCAAGGTCAGTCCGAGCAGGCTCAGCGTCGCCGGAATGCCGAAGATCAGATGGGTAGCCATAATATTGCGCCATTCACGCACCACGGAGTCCCAGCGACGCCCGACCATGACGTAGACTGGGTAATTCGCCAGTTTGCGATATACGATCAAGCGATCGATGCCGTCGATCGAGGAGCGGCCATGCACCAGGCCTGCCTGTGGTGAGCGGGCAATCGAGTCGACGATAAGCTCGTCGCGCGAGCCTGAGGGTTGCGACTCTGCCGCTTCGGGGTAGCTTGCCAGCAGCGTACCGTCGTCGCGGATAAGTCTGCCGGTGTAATCGGTGTCACCGGCGAACATCTCGCGGTCGAAGTTGCTGAAATAGCCTGGCGATACGCCGATCAGGATGATGCCGGCAAATTGGTTCGGATCGTTGCCGAGGCGCCGCGCGATCGAGAATACCTGCTCGTGCGTCAGTCGGCCGAGTACCACACCGCCGATCGTGTACGGCAGATGTGAATCGCGGATTGCCTTGAAATAGTCCCGGTCACTGAAACTGACGTTGTGATCCGCTGGATAACGCGAGCTTGCCGCCAGCACCTGGCCATTCGAGCCAACCACCACCGCCGCGGTCACCTGGCGATAGCCGCCGATCATCGCCAGCAGTCGGGCATGCAGTTCGTGTTCGCGAGCGATCACGGTGTCGTTGTTCGAATCGCCGACAACGTCATTGATCCGGTCGCTGAGCAGCATATGCGTGTCAAGCACCCGCGTTGCCTGCTCCTGCGCAACTGCGAGTTCGCTCGACAGAGTGGTGGTCGCCTCGCGCACGGTTGCGCGCCAGGCCAGCCAAGCGCCGCCGACGAATACCAGCAATGGCAAGACGACCGATGCGACAGCCAAGCTTCGCAGAGCCCACAGGCCCCCTATCTTGGTGCTGGACTGGCTCATCCTCGATGTCGTTCTCCCTGCATGGCCCCGATCATATTGCCGCAACGATCGATGTCATAGTACGGGAGAAACCGGCAAGCGCACACGATGCCGTTGTCACGGCGCTGTGATCAGAGAATTCGGTAATGAGGGGATGTTGATGCCGCACACCGTGAAGCCGGTCCTTGTTATTGGCAGCCTGAACATGGATCTGGTAGCGCGCTGCGAGCAGTTACCGCAGCGGGGTCAGACGGTGTTCGGCCGCGATTTCTTTACTGCGCCTGGCGGCAAGGGGGCTAATCAGGCCGTCGCAGCCGCTCGGCTCGGCGCGCGCGTCAGCATGGCCGGGTGTGTTGGTGACGATCAGTTCGGCCGTGATCTGATAGCCGGGCTGCGCGATGCCAGTATCAGTGCCGATGGCATTCTGTCGGTCAGTCGTCCGACAGGCACGGCACTGATCACTATCGATGTCGACGGGGCCAATACGATCGTGGTGATTTCAGGGGCCAATGCGGGGTGCGATGCCGCGCTGGTCGATCGTGCGCTCAGCGCCGCCAGCGCACCGGGGATTCTGTTGTTGCAGCACGAGATCCCGCCCGAGACCAACGCGCATGCGATCCGTGCCGCGCATGCCGCCGGTTGGTTCATCATTCTGAATCCGGCGCCGGCGCGGCCAGTGGCGCAGGATCTGTTGCCGCTGATCAACATCGTGGCGCCCAATGAGACCGAGGCAGCCGCGATGACTGGTCAAGCGGTGAACAGCAGGGTTGATGCACTGGCCGCGGCGCGCCGCCTGTTGGCGCAGGGCGCGCGCGCCGTACTGGTAACGCTGGGCAGCGATGGTGCACTGTACAGTGTCGAGTCAGGAGTAGTGCTGCATTGCCCGGCGGTTGCCGTGCGGGCAGTCGATACCACCGCCGCGGGCGATGCATATCTCGGTGCACTGGCCGCGGCACTGGCGGATGGCCGCACCATACCGGACAGTCTCGGCTTTGCAGGTGCCGCCGCGGGTCTTGCGGTGACACGGCTAGGAGCGCAGCCGTCATTAGGCTCGCGCGACGAGGTGGCCGATTTCATCGCGCGATACGGTGCGCCGATGGCGGAGGCGCTCCCCGCGTGACGATCACCCTGTCATTGCGAGAAGCGCGGCGACGAAGCAATGTCCCGCCAGGTGCACACCACGCAATGACGATGGGAGTTTCCTCATGGCGCCGCGTGTCGATCCCGTGCAGTCCGGCAGTGAAGTTCCGACGCGCACCAGCGTTGTGGTGATCGGTGGCGGAATCATCGGCACCAGCACGGCGTTCTTTCTCGCCCGCAAAGGCATCCCTGTCGTGCTGTGCGAGAAGGGCCACATCGCCGGCGAACAGTCGAGCCGCAACTGGGGCTGGTGTCGCAAGATGGGGCGCGATCCGCGCGAGATTCCGCTGGCGATCGAGTCGCTGCGTCTGTGGCAGGAGATGAACACGCTGACGGAGGCGGAGACCGGGTTTCGTCAGTGCGGCATCGTCTACCTGTGCAACACACCGGCGGACATCGCGAAGCGCGAAGCCTGGCTGGAACACGCGCGACCGTATCAGCTCGATAGCCGGCTGCTGTCGCGCGACGAGGCGATGCAGGTGCTGCCGGGTCTCAGTGGTGACTGGCAGGGCGCGCTGTATACACCGAGCGATGGCCGCGGCGAACCGCAAAAGGCAGCGCCGGCGATCGCGGAAGCGGCGCGGCGCAGCGGTGCCATCATTTTGCAGCAGTGCGCCGTCCGCGGCATCGAGACGCAGGCCGGGCGCGTTGCCGCTGTGGTGACCGAACGCGGCCGCATTGCGTGCGACAGCGTGGTGCTCGCCGGCGGTGTGTGGTCTCGGCTGTTTTGCGGCAACCTCGACCTGCGGTTGCCGCAGCTCAAGGTGATGTCGTCGGTGATGCGCACGGAGAAATTCGACGCTGGTCCGGAGACATCATGTAGCGGTTTCGGCTTCGGCCTGCGCAAACGGCTGGACGGCGGCTACAACGTGGCAAGCTGGAGCGGCAACGTGGTCGATATCGTGCCGGACACATTGCGGTTCTTCGGCGACTTCCTGCCGACGCTGCGTCTGCAATGGCGCAACATGCGGCTGCGTATCGGCGGCAAATTCCTGGAGGAATGGCAGGTGCCGCGCCATTGGTCGCTGGATGCGCCGTCGCCATTCGAACGCGTGCGCACACTCGATCCCGAACCATACCAGCCGATCCTCGATCAGGCGCGCAAACACGTTACTGCGGCGTTTCCGGCATTTCGTGACATGCGGGTGGCTGAAAGCTGGGGCGGCGTGATCGACGTCACGCCAGACGGGGTGCCAGTGATCTCGGGCGTAGACGCCGTGCCCGGCTTTTTCATCGCCACTGGCTTCACCGGCCATGGCTTCGGCATTGGTCCCGGCGCCGGGCGGCTGATGGCGGAACTCGTCGCCGGCGAAACACCAGTGGTCGATCCGACACCGTTCCGTTACAGCCGCTTCACCGACGGCTCGCGCCCGCAGCCCTCGCCGCTGGTTTAATGCGCCGACAGCCTGTCATTGCGAGGAGCAAAGCGACGCGGCAATCTCCAACGTAGTGCTCGAAAGGAGAAAACCGCCATGACACGCGAGCAACTGCGCCAGCAAGGTGAAACGACACGCACAGGTTTATTCGGTACCACCGTGCATGAGCCGGCGGGCTTCGGCACGCTGCTGACCGAAGCAGTCCACGGCGCGGTATGGAATCGACCGGGTTTGTCGCGCCCCGACCGCATGCTGTGCACACTCGCCGCACTCGCGGTATGGCCGCGATTGCGCCAGCTTCGTCGACATATCGCGGCGGCCCTGGAACTTGGGGTGTCGCCGGAGGCGATCCGCGAGGTACTCGTGCAGGCCGGTCTATACGCCGGGTTTTCCGCTGCCGAGGAGACACTGGCGCTGGCAGCCGACGTGTTCGTCGAACGCGGCGTGCCATTTCCACCGGACCCAGCAGCAGATGTGTCGTTGGATGAGCTGAACAACCGCGGTCGGGACCTGATGCAGAAGGTCCATGGCGAGCGCAGCGTGCAGGGCTACGCGGCTCCAGACAATCCAGTCACCTACGCACTATACGGGCTGGCGATCCAGTACGGCTATGGCGAGATCTGGTTTCGTCCGGGCCTGCCGCACCGCTCGCGCGCGTTGGTTGCGGTGGCCGCCTTCACTGCGTTGCGGATGCCCGAGCAGGCGCGCCGCTTCGGCCAGGCTGCATTGAACCTCGGAGTCGCGCGCACGGAAGTGATCGAGGCGGTCATCCAGACCGCGCCATATAGCGGCTTCCCGCCTGCCCTGAATGTGCTGAATGCGCTGTCGGATGTGTTGCGTTGACCGGTGCCGGCGTGGCAACGTCTACTCAACGATAGCCAGGGGAGTGTATCATGCCTCAGATCACCGGCGGCTGCCTGTGTGGCAAGGTCCGCTATAGCGCCAACGCGGAACCCGCTTTCACCGGGGTCTGCCACTGCCGCGACTGCCAGAAATTCAGCGGCAGCGCGTTCGCCATCATCGTTGCTGTCCCCAAGGATACGCTGTCGGTCCAGGGCAACGTGGCCACGTTCACCAAGGTTGGGGACACCGGCAAGACAATCGAACGGCGTTTCTGTCCCGAGTGCGGTTCGTCTCTGGTCGACGAGGCGTCGGCACTTCCGGGAATGGTGATGATCAGCGCCGGTACGCTGGATGATCCGAGCTGGGTGAAACCCGCCATGCAGATCTATTGCGACAGCGCGCAGCCGTGGGTCGAACTTGGTGGCGGACTGCAGAGCTTTGCCAAGATGCCGATGCCGGGGGGATCATAGCGGAAAGCCGAGCGCGGTGACGGCGGATGCCGCCACCGCGCCGGCGACGACGACGATCCACGGCGATACCGCCCATAGTGTGAGTGCCAGGAATGCGGTGACGGCAAGGCCGAAGCCAGCCGGCGTGTGTACGCCGCTTGTCCATACGGGCGTATAGAGCGCCGCCAGCAGCACGCCGACCACCGCGGCGTTCACCCCGCGCAGCATGGCCTGCATGCCCTGCCGTTGGCGCAGCGTGTCCCAGAACGGCAGCAGCCCGATGATCAGCAGGAATGACGGCGCGAAGATCGCCACCAGCGCGATGCCTGCGCCGATTGCGCCGTGCGGCGACGGGATCATCACCGCACCGAGATAGGCGGCGAAGGTGAACAGCGGGCCAGGCATCGCCTGCGCCGCTCCGTAGCCAGCGAGGAATGCATCGTTGCTGACCCAGCCTGGCGGCACGACCGCGGCCTGCAGCAGCGGCAGCACCACGTGGCCGCCACCGAACACCAATGCGCCCGCGCGGTAAAATGCCGCGAATAGTCGCAGTCCCTGGCTATCAATTGCTGCTGCGATCGACGACAGAAACAGCAGCAGCGCGAAGAACAGGATGATTGCCGTCACCGCAATTCCCGGATGCAGCGTCAGCCCGAGCGGCACATGATCCTCTGTGCTGACGCCGGCGGGCTTCGGCAGCAACGTCAGGCCGATAATCGCGCCCAGTACGATCGCTGCAATCTGGCCAAGTGATGAGGGGACGGCGAGAGCGACCAGAGTGGCGGCGACCGCGAGCGTTGCGCGTGGCCGGTCGGGTGCCAGGCTGCGCGCCATGCCCCATACGGCCTGTGCAACAACGGCGACTGCAACCAGCTTCAGTCCTTTGAGCCATGCGGCGTTGCTGACATCGCCGAGTGCTTCCACGCCGAACGCGAAGGCCAGCATCAGCAATGCGGATGGCAGCGTGAAGCCGACCCAGGCGGCGAACATACCGATCGGTCCAGCACGCAACAGGCCGATCGACATGCCAAGCTGGCTTGATGCGGGGCCAGGCATGAACTGGCAGAGCGCAACGAGGTCGGCGAAGCTGCCTTCGGACAGCCAGCGGCGGCGTTCGACGAATTCGGTGCGGAAGTAGCCGATGTGCGCGACTGGGCCACCAAACGAGGTGCAGCCGAGGCGCAGGAAAATCAGCAGTACTTCAAGGCTGCGTGCCATGCGTCAAATCGCGTGCTTGACGAAGCGGCCGCCGAGCATGATCGCGACGATGTTGCGGCCATCACTGCGCAACACCGAGATGTCGCGATACGGATCGCCGTCCACCACCAGCAGGTCAGCATACGCGCCTGGGATCAGTTCGCCCAGCCTGCCTTCCTGGCGGATAATTTCGGCGTTCACCAGCGTGGCGGAGCGGATGATGTCCGGCGCTCTCATGACCTCGCGGCGGATGGTGAACTCGTTGCAGTGATCATCCTGCAATTGGCCGAGCAGGTCGGAGCCAAAGCCGATCTTCACCCCGGCGTCGCGGGCGATCTCCAGCGAGCGCAGGCCGGCATGCAGCACCAGTTCGTTTTTCTCCCAGCTGTAGCTCGAAAGTCCATAGTCGTAGCCACGCCGCTTCATTGCGTCGTAGGTAACCAGCGTCGGCACCAGATATGCCCCGCGTTCGGCCATGAGCCGCGCAGTCCGCACGTCGATCAAGTTGCCATGTTCGATGGTGCGCACGCCGGCAGTCACCGCACGCTCGATCGCCTTCGCCGAGTAGGCGTGGGCGCACACATAGGTTCCCCACCGGGTGGCCTCGTCCACCGCAGCCTCGATCTCGTCAATGCGGTATTGCAGACTCTCGAGCGGATCGGCTTGCGAAGCGACACCGCCGGACACCATGATCTTGATGTGATCGGCGCCCTTGCGCAGTTCGTCGCGCGCGGCCTTGATCACGTCGGGCACGCCATCGGCAACGCGGGCGGCCCAGGAAAGTCCAGAGCAGCAGGCGCAAAACCCGCGGGATTGCGTGCGCTGGCGGAAATCGCCGTGGCCGCCGGTCTGGCTGAGCGGCGCGCCGGCGATAAACAGGCGAGGGCCTTCGAAGAGTCCCTGCTCGACCGCGGCCTTGATGCCGTAGTCCGCGCCGCCGGTATCGCGCAGTGTAGTAAAGCCGCGATGCAGCATGGCGCGCATTGCCACTGAGGCTTTCGCGGCGAGCAGCGTCAGCGGCACGTCGGACAGCAGGCGCAGATTCACCTCAGTCAGCACGACATGGATATGGGCATCGATCAGCCCTGGCATCAGTGTGCGGCCGCGCAGATCGATCGGAGTCGCGTCAGCCGCGGCGATCGGCCGATCGGCGACATCTTTTACCATCCCGTCCTCGACCAGGACGGAGATGCCGTCCTGCAACTCGTCGCGCCGCGGATCGAGGAAGCGGCCGCCGCTGAACATGTAGCTGGTCATATCCACACCTTTCTCGCCGGCGGGAATGATTCTTACCAGTCCCGCGTCCCCCTGTCATTGCGAGGAGCGTAGCGACGCGGCAATCTTCGGCCCAATCCTCAACCGACCACCGAACCGCACGGAACCCAACATGACAGCCGCACAGGTCATAAAATCCACAGTCAAAGTCTGCATGTTCGACCAGTACGGCACGGTGGTCGACATGCAGACCGGCCTGGTCGAGGCGGCAACGCCGTTCCTGCGCGCCAAAGGTTGGCAGGGCAATCCCAACTCGTTCGTCACCTGGTGGCGGCGGACGCATTTCGAGAATTCGATGATCGACGCGCTGCTGCATCGGCAGCACACGCCGTATCGCGAAATCGGCGAGCGTTCGGTTGCCCATGTGATGGACCGCGCCGGCATCAGCTACACGATGGACGAGGTGCGCGCCTTGGTTGATCACATCGTGCGGTTGCGACCATTTCCCGAAGTGCCGGCGGCGTTGGATCGGCTGCGCACGCGCTATCGGCTGGTGGTGCTGTCGAATGGCGACCCAGACATGCTTGAAGCCGCGCAGCAATACCACGGCATTGCGTTCGAACAGGTGATCTCGGTGGCGACCGCCAATTCGTTCAAGCCGCACGTTGCAACCTATACCACGGCGGCGAAGATCGTCGGCGTGCGCATGGACGAGGTGCTGTTCATCGCCAACCACGCGTTCGATTGCGTTGGTGCCAAGGCAGCCGGCATGCGCACCGCCTTCATCGACCGGCGTCAGCGTCCGTTCGGCACCTCGCCGCACCAACCGGATCTGCTGGTTCCCAGCATGTCGGCACTGGCGGACCTGATCGCCTGAGATCAGCACCGATCAGCCAGCGCTTTGGCAGTCGCATCAAGCCGGCTTGTCGAGGCCCACGCCAGCGGGCGAGTTCCGCAGGCACGCGATCACCACGCGACGGAGCTCGTCGTAGGGCACTGGCTTGCGCAACACCGGAAACGGTGTGCCACCCGAAGCAACCACATCGTTGTAGCCTGAAATCAGGATGATCGGCAGGTCGGGCAGACGCGCTCTCACCTGTATTGCCAGCTCGAGCCCGTTCATGCCTTCCGGCATCACGACATCGGTCATCAGGAGGTCGAAGCGATCGGCCGGCGCACCCAACCGGTCGAGCGCCTTGCGCGCGCGATCTGTCACCTCGACCTCGAAGCCGATCGCATCCAGCATTTGGGCGGTGACGTCGGCAACCTGTGGATTGTCCTCGACCAGCAGAATTCGGCCATGCGCAACCGTGGCATCGACCGCTCGATCATCGCCACCTGCCGTTGGGATATTCTTGCGCGAACGCGGCAGGCGCAGCGCGATTACCGTGCCATTACCTGGGCAGCTGTCCAGGCTGATCATGCCGCCCGATTGTTGAACAAAGCCGTACACCTGGCTGAGCCCGAGGCCGGTCCCTTCGCCAGGCTCTTTCGTGGTGAAGAACGGATCGAACACCTTGCCGATGACCTCCGGCGGGATCCCGGCGCCGCTGTCGCGCAGCGTGATCACGACATGATCGGCGTTCAGCGCCCCGTCATGCGCGCCCGGTTTCATGTTCTCCACGTTGATGGCGAAAATACCACCCCGCGGCATGGCATCCCGCGCATTCACTGCAACGTTCAGTAAGGCAATCTCCAACTCGGCGAGATCAGCTTCGATCGGCCACGCATCGTTGGCGATGTCGAGCCGCATCTGGATGTTGCCGCGCAGCGATGCCCGCAGCATTTCTCCCATACGGGGCAATTCGACGCGCAGATCGATAAGCTGCGGGCTTGCCGCATGACGGCGCGAGAACGACAGCAATTGTCTGGTCAGCGCGACGCCCCGCTGGGTGGCGCGCAATATGTTGTCCATCTGCTTCGTCAGGTTCGCGGTCGGGCGCCGCCTGGCAAGCTCGGCATTGCCGCCGATGACAGCCAGCAGATTGTTGAAGTCGTGCGCCACACCGCCGGTGAGCTGTCCGAGCGCCTCCATCTTCTGCGCCTGGCGTAGCTGAGCCTCGAGCTGCTCGCGGTCGGTGATGTCGCGCGCCGTCGTGATGATGAAGCGATCACCACCGTCGGTCTGTCCCGGTACCAGCACGAACATCACATCGATCGTTCTGGTGTCACCTGTCATCGTGCGGCGTGCGACGTAACGCTGCGGCTCGCCGGTCCTCAGACACTCGCGTAAGCGCTGCAATGGGACCTGGGCGGCTTCGCGGCCAAGCACATCTTCCACCGTGCGACCAACCACCTGTTCGCGCGACATGCCATAGGCAATTTCGCACGTCGGGTTGAGATCGGCGTAGATGATGCGACCGTCCGGCGTGACGCGCTGCAAGGTCAGCCAGTCCGGCGAATTGTCGAAGAACGCCTGCAACTGTGCGCGGCTCGAGGCAAGCTGGTCGGCACGTTCCTCGACCTGCTGTTCAAGTCGTTCATTGAGCGCCCGAAGGCGCAGCTCGCTGTCCTCCAGCGCCTGCGTAATGCGCTTGCGCTCGTCGATGTTTTCGATGATGCCGAGTGTGTAGAGGATCTTGCCATCCGCATCGCGGATCGGGCCGACGTTCACACGCACCCATAGCGGATCGCCGGATTTGTGCACGAACCGCTCCTCCAACTGGATCTGCGGCAACGCGCCATCGATCAGTGCCCCACCCATGGCCGCGCAGGTGGCGCGGTCGTCCGGGTGAACCAGGTCCAGGAAGCTGCGACCGACCAGTTCGTCTTCGGTGTAGCCGAGCATGGTGCAGAGTGCGGGATTGACAGCGCGGAAGTGGAAATCCAGGCCGGCCATCGCCTTACCAAGCGGGCTCTGTTCGAATACGCGGCGAAACCGAGCCTCGCTGTCGCGCAACGCGGCCTCGGCGAGCTTGCGATCGGTAATGTCGACATCGACGCCGTTGCACCGAACCGGTGTGCCGGCTGCGTCGCGCACCACGCGTCCGCGACCGAAGATCCATCGCATCACGCCGTCCGGCCGGACGATGCGGTATTCCGTCTCGTAGCGATCGCCGCCGCTGGCTACCGCTTGATCGAGGCTCTGGGCGATGCGCTCACGGTCCTCGGGGTAGCGCAGCCGCCTTGTCGTTTCGATCGGCACGGGGCTGTTCGTCGGTTCCAGCCCCATGATGCGATAGAACTGCGCAGTACCCTGCAACATCCCGGTCGTGAGATCGAGATCCCAAACGCCAATGCCCGCGGACGCTTCGACCATCGCGAGAATCTCGTCACGCTCGCTGAATGCCGGCGCCACCTGTCGGCGCGCCGAAATGCCGCGGAAATAGACCAAGGCACCGGCGTGGTTGGCGACAATGTTTACGTCGATCGGAATACTTGTGGCCGGATCGGTCATCTCTGACCGGCTGCTTCTGCCTTCGGTCAGCGCCGCACCGAGCGCCGTTGCCAGATCGCCGCCCGCGATCCGCGGGAACACCACGCGCATATCGCGGCCCAGCAGGTCTTCACGCCGGCGTGTCCAGATTCGTTCCGCGGCGCTATTGACATAACCGAAGCGCCAGTCGCGATCGAGTGCGTAGAAGGCATCGCACATGCCTTCGAGCACGCTGTCCACGTCGATGGGCATCGCCTTAGGCAGCATCAGGCTGTTGCCGGGTCTGTCAGGTGCCAGCGGAAGTTCGACCATCCTGCCAGTGTTACAAGCTTCGCGCCCGCATCGGGAGTGTCTGGGCAGAACTCACAGCGAGTTGACCGGCGCGGCTTGCATCAACCATGCACCAAAGGACAACCGCCCTGATCCATTGGTCTGAATGCCTGTTCGGCAGGGATCGTCCGCTTCAGGGTATAGTAATCCCACGGCTCCTTTGACTCAGTCGGCGACTTCACTTCGAACAAATACATGGCATGGATGACGCGGCCATCCTCGCGCACGCGCCCCTTGCCGAATAACGGATCGTCGGTTGGCGTCGCCTTCATTTGTGCGATCGCCGCACGCCCGCTTGCCATCGTCTTGTCGGGTCCGATCGCGACGGCCGCCTTCAGGTAGTGCGTCACCGCGGAATATTGCCCGGCATGCACCGAGCCCGGCATTACGCCGTTGAATCGCGCAGCGAAACGCTTACCGAAAGCGCGTGTTCCGGTATTCAGGTTCCAGTAGAACGGTTCGGTCAGCAGCACGCCCTGCGCTGACGCGAGCCCGACGCCATGTACGTCATGCAGCAGGAAGATCAGTCCGGCGACCTTCTGACCGCCCTTCATGATGCCGAATTCTGCTGCCTGCTTGATGCAGTTCACCGTGTCGGCGCCGCCGTTCGCCAGCCCGATCGCCTTGGCGCCGCTTGCCTTCGCCTGCACCAGGAACGAGGAGAAATCCGTCGTGCCGGGGAACGGCGCGAGTGCCTGGCCCAGCACCTTGCCGTTCGCCGCGGTGACGAAGCTTGCGGCGTCCTTCTGCAACGAATGACCGAACGCGTAATCAGCGGTGATGAAGAACCAGGTGTCCGCGCCGTCCTTCACCGCAGCGTCCACCACGCCGTGCGGCATCGACCAGGTATCGTAAACCCAGTGCAGATGGTTCGGACCGCAATGCGCACCGGTGATATCGGCCGAAGCGCCACCGGTGAAGATTGCCAGCTTGTCCTTCTGTTTCGCGAGGTCGCCGATCGCGAATGCGGCCGACGACAGTGGGACGTCGGTGACCACATCGACTCCCTTGTTGTCGAACCAATCGGTCGCAATGGCGAGGGCGACGTCGGGTTTGAGCTGCAGGTCCGCCTGCACCACTTCGACCTTGATCGAGGGATGCGCGTGCATGAAGTCCTCGACCGCCATCTGCGCACCGAGTACCGAACCCGGCCCGGTGTTGGCGGCATAGACACCATTCATGTCGGTCAGCACGCCGATGCGGATTGGCTTGTCCGCGGCGTGCGCGCGGTGCGGCAGTGCGGCGGTCGCGCCGATCGCGGCGCCGGTGCCCAGCAGGGCTCGGCGGCTGATGTATGCTGGCATTATGTTGCTCCGTGTCACGTTCCGAAATGATCGGCGTACTGTAGACGGGTCAGGCGGCCCGCGCCTAGGCTCCGGCAAATGTCGCAAGGGAGGGACCGATGCGCGCAGCCGATGCCGTGGTGGAAATCCTGAAACGCGAAGGCGTGACCACGCTGTTCTGCTTCCCCACCACATCGGTGATCGAGACCGCAGTGGCGGGCGGCCTGCGTCCCATCATCTGCCGGCAGGAGCGCGTCGGCGTCGACATGGCCGATGGCTATGCCCGCGTCACCAATGGCCGACCACCAGGCGTGTTCGCGATGCAGTACGGGCCAGGCGCGGAGAACGCATTTCCCGGCATCGCAACGACCTTTTCGGACTCAGTGCCGGTGCTGTTCCTGCCGCTGGGTCATGCGCGCGACCAGGCGCAGGTGTTCCCGATGTTCCATTCGAGCCGCACCTATGCGTCGGTCACCAAGCAGGTGGAACACGTCATCGTGCCGGAGCAGGTGCCCGCCGCGATGCGCCGCGCATTCAGTGCACTGAAGAATGGCCGACCAGGGCCGGTGATGCTCGAGCTGCCGCGTGATGTGCTGGACCTCGATATCGGGTCTGACAGGCTGGAGCATAGGCCGGTTCGCCCGACGCGCAGCTCACCGGCGTCGCAGGACGTGGAGGAAGCGGCGCGCCTGTTGGTCGATGCGGCGTGTCCGGTGATCCTGGCGGGTCAAGGTGTGCTGTACGCCGAGGCCAGCGATGAATTGGTTCGATTGGCCGAACTGCTGCAAAGCCCGGTGATGACGACGGTCGATGGCAAGAGCGCGTTCCCCGAGGACCACGCCCTCGCACTTGGTTCCGGCGGCAACGGCTTCACCGGTCACGGCGCGCACTTCCTGTATTCCAAGGCCGATCTGATTCTGGGCATCGGCACCGGACTGAACCGTCACCCGTTGACCACGCCGCCGTTGCCGCCCGGCGTTCGCATTATCCATGCCACTAACGACCCGCGCGATCTGCACAAGAGCTACGCGACGGAGGTAGCGTTGCTCGGTGACGCGAAACTGACGCTGGCAGCGCTGGTCGATGCGGTGAAGGATCGTCTCGGCGGACGTCTGTTGAACCGCTCGCCGGCGGAGGAGATCGCGGCGAAGCGCGAAGCGTGGCTGGCGAAGTGGCAGGCCAAGCTGACGTCGGCCGAAAATCCGATCACGCCGTATCGGGTAATCCACGAGTTCATGCGCGCGGTCGATCCGGCTGGCGCCATTGTCACGCATGATTCCGGCAGTCCGCGCGAGCAGTTGCTGCCGTTCTACCGCGCCACGCGGCCGCGCGGATATCTTGGCTGGGGCAAGTCGCACCAGCTTGGCACCGGGCTTGGTCTGACGATCGGTGCGAAGGTTGCCGCGCCCGACAAGTTCTGTGTCAACTTCATGGGCGATGCGGCGTTTGGCATGACCGGTCTGGACTTCGAGACCGCGGTGCGCTGCGGCGTGCCGATCTGCACGATCGTGTTGAACAACTCGACGATGGCGATTGAGATTCCGCACATGAAACTGTCGCACGAGAAGCATCGTGCGCGCGACCTGGGTGGCAGCTACGCCAACCTGGCGCGTGACCTCGGCGGCTGGAGCGAGCGGGTGGAAGATCCGTCGCAGGTCGGCGAGGCGATCCTGCGTGCGCGGCGGCAGACGGAAGAGGGCAGGGCGTGCCTGCTCGAGTTCGTCACCAACCAGGAAACAGCATTTTCAAAGCGCGACTGATGAGCGACGATGAGCTGTTCGAGGTGAAGGAGTTGCAACGCGCGGCCGACTGGCGGTTGCGCAAGGTGGATGCAGACCCCGCCGATGAGAAAAGCGCTGCTGCCGCCAGACAATTGGAGAAACTGGCGGTGGATGTGCGCAGGCTGCGCGCTTCGCCATTGTTCCAGGAGTATCTGGCGATCTGCAACTGGCTTGGCGAGTCCGACGGCATCGCGGATTTCTCGGTGTTGGCCAACGACTATCGCGCGCGGATCGGGTTCGATCGGTGGCCGGAAGACGGCGAGGCTTACCTGAGCGCGATGATTGACCTGGCGAAGCAGACCTCCGGCGCCGTTTGAGCGTTGTCGTCGCCCGCTTCGCAGGACACAGCGCGTGGCGGCGTCAGCCGCTACTGCCCTGCTGGCCACCGCGCTGAAAGGCCAGCCTGTCGGCCAGCGTCATCGGCGTCTTGTTGGGAACGCCGACGCCGGCGAACACCGGCTGCGGATCGCCGAGTACGCCCCGCGGCAGGCCTGCCGCCTTGGCCAGCGCACCGCCGTTCAGGCCAGGCTTCCATAACAGATCGGTCAGCCAGGCGCGGTTTCCGAGCTCGGTGTAGCAGGCCCAATGGTTCATCTGGCCTTCCGGGTGAACGCCGTCGCTCGCGGTCGGCGTCAGCGAATAGCCGCCGTTGGCCTTGAACCACGCCTGCACGTCGCGCCGATCCAGTGAGACATCCACCCAGTTGGGTGGATAGATCGCCGGCGCGGTCCACGAGTCAATTTTACCAATCCCGTAACGACCTACGCTGCAAGACGGCACACTTCCCGCCGCGCGCGACGGATCTCCAAGCTGCTCGGCACCGATCGTCAGGACGGCATCGACCTCGTTGGTGACGTTGACCACGTTGCACTTCCGGCCGGCGAACGTTGCAGCTGCATCCACCGAAAATTCCGCGCCATCCAGCAGAACCACGTTGTTGAGCATGGCATCATTCGCGCCGAGTACGGCGACCGCCTTGGTGAACAACCGCGTCCCCAGGCTGTGCGCGAGCACATCGATCGTGACGCCTTCGGCCGCCAGCGCGCGCAGCAGTGCAGCCAGGGCATTGGCGGCAAGCACCGCCAGATCGACGCAGGCATATTGATAACTCTCGCTCCAGCCCGCGGTCGCATATTCCGCCAGAGAACCGGTCGATACCCAGGCGAATGCGATCGCGGTTTCCTGCCGGCGCATGCCGACCGCGTTGCATTCTTCCACCAGTGGCAGCCAGCTCAGCCGCTGGTTCAGACCGTTGTCGCCGGGATAGCCATAGACCAGGGCGAACGGATCATATGCCGGATTGCCGACATGGCGCGGATCGTAGTCGTAACCGTGCAGCATCAGCTTCGCTGCGGCATTCGGCACTGTGCGGGCGGCCAGCCAGTTCCTGATCACGCCGGTCAGTGCACTGAGATCGACGGCCGCTGCGGTGCGCGGGATTTGCGCCGTGGCGTTGCTGTTGCCGTAACTGGCGGCGAGGGTATCAATCGCCTGCTGGTATGCGGTTGCATCCGGCGCGGCGGCGGCACCAGGTATCCAGGTCAATTTCAGCATGTGCGCTCCCTCCGACAAACGGTCATGGTCGAGCGCGCCACGACCATCCACGATTTCGCAACGAATAGCGAGCGCCGATTACCACGCGATCGTGCGGCCTCTGGTCGACGCTGAACGGTGACTTCATGCGTTCGGCCAGCAGCGCGGGATCGGTCTTCAGCAGCCAATAGCCGGTCGCAAGGCTGCAGGCGTCGAGCAGGATCAGGAAGATCCAGGCCTGCGGCCAGGCCAGGGTGCCCGCCGGAACAAACAGCAAGGCCGCAAGCAGGACATTGAACGCCAGGTTCTGGACGACCGACTTGAGCATGGGGACCCGCGCTTCCGCCAGCGCTGACTGTGACCGCACATCGGCGGGACTCCAAGGTGCCACTGCGTCGTGGTCCATCACATCGTGGCCGGCAGGGCTGACAAACCTGCGGTTGCAGCCCATGATCACCGCATGGAGGACGTCCGGTTCGATGCAGCGCTGATTGCGGCCGCCTTCCGGTTGGCGGCGGAGCAGGGCTGGCGAGCCGTCAGCGTGGCGGCGGCGGCGCGGGCCGCCGACCTGCCGTTGGCGCGGGCACGCGAGCGATTTCCCGGGCGCGCCGCGATCCTGCTGCGCTTCGGCCGGTCGGCTGATCAATTGGCACTGTCCGATACCCCAGCCGAGGGGACAGCGCGCGACCGGTTGTTCGACCTGCTGATGCACCGGATCGACGCGCTCCAGGCACACCGCACCGGCGTTTTGGCCCTGCTGCACGCCTTGCCCGGCGAACCGCCGATCGCGTTGCTGTTGGCGCTCGCCACCCGGCACAGCATGCGGTGGATGCTGCAGGCGGCTGGCCTGTCCACCCGCGGCCTCCGTGGGGAGATGCGAGTGAAGGGCATGGTCGCGGTGTGGCTATGGACCATGCGCGCGTGGCGCACCGACGAAACCGAGGACCTCTCGGCAACGATGGCGGCGCTGGATGCTGCGCTGCGTCGCGCGGAGCAGGCCGCCGAATTCCTCGGCTGGGGCGGCCGGCCGTCAAAGCCAGCATCTGACGCCGCGGAACAGGACAGCGGATCGACCGCCACGCCGCCAGACCCTGCCGCTTGAGCATCGTTGCACCGCCGCCTATCAAGGACGCATAGCGGGAGACGTGGCGATGGCGACGCGCAGCGTGGCGACGGTGTTCGGCGGTTCCGGGTTCATCGGGCGCTACGTCGTGAAGCGGCTGACGCACAAAGGTTTTGTCGTGCGGGTCGCGGTGCGGGACACCGAGGGGGCGCTGTTCCTCAAGCCGATGGGCGCGGTAGGGCAGGTGGTGCCGCTCTATGCCTCGTTGATCAACGAGGCGACGGTGCATCGCGCGGTGGACGGAGCCGACCTGGTGGTCAACACCGTTGGTATCCTGGCGGAACGGCGGTCGGGCGATTTTCAGCGGATTCACGCCGAAGCCGCCGGTCTGGTGGGCAAATATTCCGCGCAGACCGGCGTTGGCCGCCTGGTGCACATCTCGGCGATCGGTGCTGATCCGCACGCTGCCAGCCGCTACGCCGCGAGCAAGGGTGTCGGCGAGACGTTGCTGCGCGACGCTTTTCCCGACGCCACCATCCTGCGACCATCGCTGGTGTTCGGCCCGGAGGATCACCTGTTCAACCGTTTCGCCGGCATGGCGCGCGTGCTGCCGTTCATGCCGGTGATCTGCGGCGAAACGCGGTTCCAGCCGGTCTATGTCGGCGACGTGGCGGATGCCGTGATGGCCGCGCTCGCCAGGCCGGACGCTGCCGGCGCAGTGTACGAGCTGGGCGGGCCCCGGGTCTGGTCGTTCCGCGAACTGCTCGCCTACATCCTGACCGAGACCGGGCGGCACCGCCCGATGGTGGACATCCCGCTGTGGCTGGCGCGCATCCAGGCCCGCTTCATGGAACTTGTCCCCGGCAAGCCGCTGACCCGCGACCAGTTGCTGATGCTGCAACGGGACAATGTGGCCAGCGGGGACCTACCGGGGCTGAAGGAGCTCGGCGTGGTGCCGACACCGGTTGAACTGGTGGTGCCGACGTATCTGGCTCGGTTCCAGCCGGGTGGCGGCAAGCGTCGCGTGCTGCCGGAGCATCAGCTCAGCCACGCAACGGATTTGTCGTACCAGACCAAAGACTGACGAGCCGTGTGCAGGGGAATGGTCTTCTCCATCTGCGGCAAGGGGCAGGCTGTATCAGAAGACACGCGCCCGCGTCCCGCGTCGCACTTGGCGCGACGCGCCGCGTAGTGTCATAACCGAGGCCAATGCGGACGCTCTATCATCTCCCGCTGTCGCCGTTCTCTCGCAAGGTGCGCCTCGTGCTCGCGGAGAAGCGGTTGCCGTTCGATCTGCGCTCGGAAAAGGTCTGGGAGCGTCGACCGGAATATCTGGAACTCAACCCCGGCGGCACCGTGCCGACGTTGGTCGAGGCCAACGGGATGGTGATCCCGGATTCAGGTGTGATCTGCGAATACCTGGAGGAAGCCTATCCCGATACACCGCTGCTCGGCCGCACCCTGGCCGAGCGGGTAGAGGCGCGGCGGCTGGTCACCTGGTTCGACGGCAAGTTCGCCACCGAGGTCACGCGCAATCTGCTCGGCGAGAAGTTCCTGAAGCGCCTGGCGGGCCGCGGCAATCCGGACCCTGCCGCGATGCGCACCGGCTACCTCGCGCTGCGCTATCACCTGGATTACCTCGGCTGGCTCGCCGAGACCCGCAAGTGGCTGGCCGGCAGTGCCATCTCACTGGCCGACTTCGCCGCTGCGGCGCATCTGTCGTGCCTGGATTACATCGGCGACGTGGACTGGGCGCTGTCGCAACCGGCCAAGGACTGGTACGCGCGCATGAAGTCGCGCCCGTGCTTTCGCGGCGTGCTCGCGGACCGCGTGCCCGGCGTCACCGCGCCGGCGCATTACGCGGATCTGGATTTCTGACGCGGCCCGTCATAGGCGACCGGTCAGCCCGTACCGATCATTGCGAGTTCCCTACCGGCCGTTGACCGACCGGTCCTATGCCACTTCGTAACCTGCCGCTTGCGCCATCGCGCGCAGATTGCCGTACCCTAGCCGCGCGTAGGTCAGCGGATGCGCCTTGCGCGGATCCTGTTCCGCCTCCACCACCAGCCATCCGAGGTATCCCGCTTCGTGCAGACAGCGCAGCAGCGGGGCGAATGCGATGCAGCCGTCGCCGGGGACAGTGAACACTCCGTGCAACACCGCGGCCAGAAAATTCATGTCGTCTGCCAACACTCGCTCCAACACCGCGCGGCGCACGTCCTTGCAATGCACGTGCACGACGCGCGTGATGTGGCGTTGCAGCAGAGCGGCCGGATCGCCGCCGGCGAACAGGCAATGGCCGGAGTCGAACAGAAGGCCGGCCGCCTCGCCGGTGGTTGCCATCAGCCGGTCGATGTCGGCATCGCTCTGCACGATAGTGCCCATGTGATGATGGAACGCCATACGCACGCCGAATGCCGTCATGCGTTCCGCCAGTTCGGTCACCTTGCGGCCATACATTGGCCAATCGTCGTCCGCCAGCACCGGCCGCTGCGAGATTGGCGGAAAGCCGAGCCGTCCTGAGGTATCGGCATAGACCACAACCTTGCAGCCCAGATCACGCAACAACGTGAGGTGCGGTTCAATGGCGGCGAATTCCGCAGCGACTTCACGCTCGAGGATGCGGCCATCGTACCAGCCGGAGACCAGCTTCAACCGATGGCGCGCCAGGATCGGCGCCAGTTCGGCCGATACGCGAGGGAACTTGCCGCCGAGTTCGGTGCCGCTGTAACCGGCCTCGTGCGTTTCGGCCAGGCACGTCTCCAACGGAATATCGCCACCGAGTTCCGGCATGTCATCATTGGTCCAGGTGATCGGATTGATGCCGAGTACCACTGCCATATCAGCCTCCCATCACCGTGCCGCCGCGCGTTCGGCCGCGTCCAACGCGGCAACTGCATCCTCCGCTGTCGCGCCTTCCGCCCGACCGCCGCGAACCCATGCGGCGAAGCCTTCCGCCTGCCGACGCAACGCGTGCAGGAACACACGATCACCATCGGGCGGCCACAGGAACCGGCAATCCTCGGCATCGCGCGTGCCGAAAGCTTCCACGCGGCAGACGTCGCCGAGCGGATAGCGCCGGCCAAGTGACACCAAGGCCGTGCTGCCGGTGGACAACGTGCACAGCACCTGCGCGCTTTCGGCATCTTCGGCATCGGCGGAGACTCGGGCGACAGCGGAATCCAGTCGGACGAACTCCTGGTTGCTCAGCCAGCGAGATCTGGTCGAACTCGTGCACGCCCATATCGACGAAGATACCGCCGCTGCCGGCATGAAACTGCGGCGGTGGCGGCTCGCCATCCCACTGGTAGCAGGCGAGGAAATACAGCGCGCCAAGCTCGTCATCGGCTATGCGCTGCCGCAGCCGTTGAAGTGCCGGCACGAAGCGCCGCCAGTATGCGACCTGAAGTTTCACCCTGTGACGCGCGGCAGTGACGGCGGCCTGGCGCGCCTGGCTCGCGGTGATGCCACAGGGCTTCTCGCACAGGATCGGCAGACCTGCCGCAGCCACCTGCGCCACCAGCGCGAGATGCTGCGTACTCGGCGCCGCCACCAGTACGCCATCCAACGCGCCGGTTTGCAGCATCTCCGCCACACTGGCATGCAACGTGACGCCGGCGTCACCAAGTGCGACGCGCGCCGCTTCCGCGGGTTCTGCCACGGCGACCACCCGCACCGCATCGCTGGCGGACAGCGCGCGCAGATGCACGCGACCCATGCGTCCGGCACCGATCAGGCCGAGGCGGAATTGCGTCATGATCGGATCGCTGTTGGCAGGTCGCGAGGTGAACGGTCACGGTGCACGGCAACCACCGCCTGGCAAAGCGCGATGTCGCGCAGCGCATCGGCGCCCGAGGTCACCGGCGCGCGTCCGGCGGTGACGCAATCATGGAAATGCAGCAGTTCCTGCCTGAAGCTTTCGACATACGACGTGGTTTCCTCGGTGCGCCAGGCGCGCGGACTGCCCGGCTCACCGGCTTCGATGGTCAGCAGGGTCGGCATGCTGCGCAGAAACGGGGACGGAAACGACAGTGTCAGCCGTTTATCCAGCGCATAGAAAGAAAACTCCATCTGATAGCGCGCCATGCCTGGCAGATCGACCCATGAGACAACGCACTGCGTCTCACCAAAACGAAGGATTGCGGTCAATCCATGTTCGCGAATGTCGGCAAACTCCAGCCGATCCGGCTCGCCCAGCACACCGCGGATCGCGTTGAACTCGTGCACCATGGAGTCAAGCAGAACGAGATGGTAGGCGCGGCGCGACAGAGGGTCGGCATCGCCAATCGCGGCGGTGATGCGCGCTGCATTGTCGGTCTCGAGCCGCGCGAGCAGCTCCGCCGACGGTGCAGCCGTCTTGTGCACGCGGTAGTGCCCAACGTACGGCTGATAGGGCGATTCCAATGTCGTGACACGCACCAGCCGTACATTGGGCAGGTCCTTCGTGGCGTCCTGTAGGCGGCAATACGCCGGATCGTAGCGCTTGTTGTAAGCTACCATCAGCGTAACACCGGCGCGCTCCGCCGCCGCGACCATCGCGTGGCCTTCCGCCACCGAAAAGCACATCGGTTTCTCCACCAGCACATGCCTGCCGGCCTCGGCTGCGGCAATGGCAATCGGTGCGTGGCTGCCGGGGGTAAGGATCAGCACCGCATCGAGGTCGGCGGCGATCAGCTCGCGCCAGTCGGCGCAGGTGTGCGGCACGCCGTAGTCACGCGCACACGCGCCGCGAACATCGTGGGAAACATCGCACAACGCAGAGATCTCGAAGTGTTTCGACAGTTCCCGCAGATAGTGCAGATGCATCACCTGCGCAATCAGCCCGCAGCCAATGACGCCAACCCTGAGTCGTTTCGTCATGCAATTGGCGCCATTCGATACCGCCCACCTGTCATTGCGAGGAGCGCAGCGACGAAGCAATCTCGGTCCAGTAGTGGCAAACTGGACCGAGATTGCTTCGTTGCTGCGCTCCTCGCAATGACAGGTTCACGGACTGGCGACGTGCCATGCATCCTCCGGCCGGAACCATGCCGTCGCCGCGTCGCCAGCAGACCACGCGCCGCCGCCGTCGTTCACCGATTCCGCCAGCAGTTGCGTCCCATCGGCGAGGCGCAGGCGCAATTCGAGCCGCGCACCGAGATACACAACGCGTTCAACACGCACCGGCCAGCACCGGACATTGTGCGGCTCGCGGCCTGGCGCGGATAGTTTCAGGCGCTCGGGGCGCACCACCACAACGCCGTCCTGGCTGTCGATCAGGTTGGCTGTGCCGATGAAGCCAGCCACGAACCGCGTCGCGGGACGTTCGTAGATATCGTTCGGCGTACCGATCTGCTCGATCCGGCCCTGGCGCATCACCGCAATACGATCGGACATGGTCAGCGCCTCGTCCTGATCATGCGTCACGAACACCGTGGCAATGCCCAGCCGTTGCTGAAGCGCGGAAATTTCCACCCGCATTTCCTCCCGCAGTTTCAGGTCAAGGTTGGACAACGGCTCGTCCAGCAGCAGCATCGTCGGTTGGATAATCAGTGCCCGCGCCAGTGCGACGCGCTGCCGCTGTCCGCCGGAAAGCTGCAACGGGCGTCGCGCATCAAGACCATTCAGTTGTACGAGATCCAACGCGCGCGCGATACGCTCCGCGATTTCGCCGCGAGGCACACGGCGCATGCGCAGTCCGAAACCGACATTCTCGGCCACCGTCATGTGCGGGAACAGCGCGTAGTCCTGGAATACCAAGCCCAGATCACGACGAAATGGCGGCAGCGATTCCACCGCCCTGCCCTGCAGTCGGATGCTGCCGGCATCGGGCGCGATGAAGCCGGCGATCATGTTCAAGGTCGTGGTCTTGCCGCAGCCACTCGGGCCGAGCAGCGTAACGAACTCGCCTTGCGCTACGGTGAGATCCATCGCATCCACCGCGGTCAGCGCACCGAAGCGCTTGGTCAATGCGGCGATCTGCAAGGCCGGCTCAGCCATTGCCGGTTTCCTGATAGAGGAAATCGCCGATGCCGACGAAGCGGCCGAACAGCGCCACCAGGGCCAGCGGGATCAGCATCGACAGGATGGAAACCGCAGCCAGCGTCGGTCCGAAGCTGGTTTCGAGGACGCCAAGGATTGCCACCGTCAGCGGCCGTTCGCCGGGACGCGCGATGAACAGCGACAGGTTCACATCGTCGAAACTGTGGATGAACGCGAAGATCATGCCGGCAAACATACCCGGCACGACAAGCGGCAGCGTGATGTGGCGCAGCACGGCCAGCGGCCGCGCGCCAAGGCTCGCCGCGGCCGGCTCCAGATTGCCCGGCATCGCCGCCAGGCTGATCGCGACGGTGCGCACGGAGAACGGCAGGCAGATCACAACGTGGCCAATCAGCAGCGCCCAGAACCCCATCCATCGCCCCAGGCCGATCAGCGAGAGGAACTGCAACAGCGCGATGCCGGTGACCAGGCTTGGCAGGATCAGCGGCCCCAGCGTGATGACGCGCACCAGCGACTTGCCGGGAAACTCGTAGCGCTGGAAGGCGAACGCCAGCGGCACGCCGGCGGCGGCGGAGACCAACGCGACGAGGGTGGCAAGCTGCAGGCTGAACATCAGTGGCTGCATCCATTGCGGACCGAATGCCGCACCCCACCACTGCAACGAGACGCCGCGCGGCGGGAAGTAGGAGCGATCCGCCGCATTGAATGCGACCGCCGCGGTGATCACGATCGGGCCGAGCATGAACAGGTAGATGCAGGCGACGAGCAGCGTCAGTACGCGCCAAGGCAGCCGGCCGGGCAGAGTCATGAGGCGCGCTGCCGGCCGCCCAGCGCACTGGTGAGCAACAGGAGGATCATGGTGCTGACCAGCAGGATCGCGCCCATCGCCGAACCAAGCGACCAGTCCAGCAGTTCGAGCATGAACTGGCGGATCATCGTGGCCATGACTTCGGTGCTGGGGCCTCCGAGGATCGCAGGCGTGGCATAGGCGCTCATGGCGATGGCGAAGCTGAGCAGGAAGCCGCCAGCGATGCCTGGCGCGGTCAACGGCAGCGTGACGAACAGGAAGGTGCGCACGCGGCCGGCGCCAAGACTCATCGCGGCGCGTTCCAGGCTGGGATTGAGGCCGTTCAGCGACGCCATGATGGTCAGCACGCCGTACGGCAGCAGTGCGTGCGCCAGGCCGACGATGATCGCCAGCGTCGACGGCAGCATGATCAGCGGCTGATCGATCACGCCAAGCGAATGCAGTGCGACGTTCAGCACGCCCTCGCGGTTCAAAATCACCCACCAGCCATAGGTGCGCACGATCACGCTCGCCAGCAGGGGCGCGAGTGAGGCGGCAATCAGCAGGTTCCGCCAACGGCTCGTGGTGCGCACCAGGAAATAGGCGAGCGGATAGGCCAGCAGCACGACAATGGCGCCGGTCGAGATGCCGACGGTGAAGCTGCGCAGGATGGCACTCAGGTAAAGCCGGGTGGAGAGTAGCGTGGCGTAGTTGTCGAGCGTGAGCCTGCCGGTGGGGATGGTGTCTTCCGATTGCAGCACGCTCATCGACAGCAGCACGGCGGCCGGGATGATGAAGAAAACCAACAGGAAGCCCGATGGCGCGGCGACCAGCAGGTATGGTGTGAGACGGCGTCGGCCGGTCATGCCATGACGGGATATGTGCAGCCTGTCATTGCAAGCTCAGCCGTGGCGGCGCGGAAATTTGTCAACTCATGATCTCCTGCCACTGGCGCGTCCACTCGACGCGTTTGCTGCCGATCACGGCGCTGTCGGGGAAATCCACGCTCGCCATCTTCTGCTCGGTGACGATCTGTGTCGCGGCGAAGTCGGCCGGCCAATCGGTGATGTCTGGGCGGCCGGGGCTGGAGTGATACGCCAGGCTGAACGCGCGCTGCACATCGGGTTCGAGACGGAAGTTGATGAACTCATAGGCCAGCTTCTTGTTGGCCGCGCCCACCGGCACGGATGCACAGTTGGCGAGCCCGATCGTGCCTTCCTTGGGGATGGTGTAGTCCACCGGGTAGCCGTGCGCCACGTAATAGCCGGACCGCGCGCTCCAGTAAGGTGCAAGCCACACCTGGTCATTTTCGAAATACGGCACCGCCGCGTCGGATGCCATGACGCTGACGCCGACCCACGGCTTCTGCGCCTTCAGCAGGTCCCAGGCCGGCTCCATGTTGTTCACGCCGCCGCCTTTCAGCTTGGCCGCCATGATCAGCGCATACACCGACAGCAGGTTGGCCGGCTGGAACGCGATCAGGTGGCCCTTGATCCTGTCGCCGTACGCCGGCCCGGGATCCCAGTAGTTCGCCCACGATTTCGGTTTCGGCAGATGCGTCTTGTTCCACAGCAGCGCAATATACTGGTAGGTGTGCACCATGCCGGTCGGCGGGATGATGCTGCGGCTCTTCGGCCAGACGTATTTCAGGTTTGGCACCTCGGCTTCGCTGATCGTCTCAAGCAGCTTCTCCTTCTGGCCAAGAATGACCTCGGGCGGCGTCAGTTCGCCGGCGACATCGAAGCCGGGCGCGCCGCGCGATGCACGAATCTTGGCGTAGTTCTGCGCCGCGCTGCCGGTGTTGTCGTAGGTCACCTGCACGCCGAACTTCTTTTGGAACGGCTCGATGGTGGTGCGCATCAGGATGTCCTGATATTCGGCGCTGTAGCCGTTGACCACCAGCGTATCGGCAGCGAGCGCGGGGATCACGAACGGAGCAGTCAGCGCGCCGGCCGAGGCCTGCAACAGCCCGCGCCGTGACAGCGCCGATCGGTTCCGCATCATCGCCCTCTCCTGTTCCCAGTGTTGCGCTGAGTATGGCGGTGCGGAATCGCCAGTCAAACCTTTGCGGGACGCGGTTCGTCGGCGCCGCCGACCGGACGCCACGCGCGGCCATCCTGCTGCAACAGCATGTCGGAGGAACTCGGGCCGTCGGTGCCGGCGGCGTAATTGGGGAAATGCCGCGGCGGGGTTGCGGCCCAGGCATCGAGCACCGGTTGCACTGCGCGCCAGGTCTCCTCCACCATGTCGGCGCGCTGGAACAGCGTCTGGTCGCCGATCATGCAGTCATAGATCAGCGTCTCGTATCCGACATTCGGCTCGCGCGGGAACCAGTCGCGATAGCTGAACTGCATGCGCACGGCGGCGAGGTCCACCACCGGCCCGGGTCGTTTCACTTCGAACTGCAGCGATATACCTTCGTCCGGCTGGATCTGTAGCACCAGCCAGTTTGGCGGCAGGGCATCGACGTGGGTATCCTCGAACGGTGCGTAGGGTGCGTGCTTGAAGCGGATGGCGATCTCGGTATAGCGCTGCGACATGCGCTTCCCAGTGCGCAGGTAGAACGGCACGCCAGCCCAGCGCCAGTTGTCAATCGCCAGCCGTATGGCGACGAAGGTCTCTATATTGGAATCGTGCGCCACGTCCGGCTCCGCACGATAGCCCACGACCGGCTTGCCCAGTTCGGTGCCCTGACCATACTGGCCTCGCACGGCATCCTCGGGCTTCAGCGTGCGCAGCGCGGAGAACACATCGGCCTTGCGATTGTGTACCGAACGCGCATCGAAACCGGCGGGCGGCTCCATCGCAACCATCGCCAGCAGTTGCAGCACATGGTTGGGCACCATGTCACGCAGTGCGCCGGTGACCTCGTAGAATTTGCCCCGATGCTCCACGCCGACGGTTTCCGAAACGGTGATCTGCACGTGGTCGATCCGGTCGCGGTTCCAGATCGGCTCGAACAATCCGTTGGCGAAGCGGAAGGCCATGATGTTCTGGACCGTCTCCTTGCCGAGGAAATGATCGATCCGATAGATCTGCTCCTCGCGGAGCACGCGGAGAATGCGGGTATTCAGTGCACGCGCCGACGCGAGGCTGTGGCCGAACGGCTTCTCGATCACCACCCGCCGCCAGCGTTGCGGTTTGTCATCCCGCAATTCCTCATCGAGCAGGCCGGCATGGCCGAGTTGCTCCACCACCGGGCCGAAGAATCGGTCCGCCACGGCGAGATAGAACAGGCAGTTGCCGCCGGTCTGCTGCTGGCGCGCGACGTCGTGCAGATGCTGGTGCAGTTTTTCGTATAGGTCGCGGTCGTTCAGGTCGCCCTGCACGTAGGACATGCGTTCGGCCAGGCGCTTCCAAGCCGCATCATCGATCGCGGCGATCTGGCTTTCGCTGTTCGGGTTGCCGACGAAGCTCTGCAGCATCTCGCGCAGGCTGGTGCGCCAGGCATCCACGCTGAGGTCGGCGAGATCGACGCCCACGATGGCGAAGAGTTCCGGCAGCAGGCGGGTGCACGACAGGTTGTAGAGCGCCGGAAACAGCAGGCGCTTTGTCAGATCGCCGCCGGCGCCGAAGATCACCATGGCGCACGGTCCCGGGGGCTGTGCCTGCCGCCGCGGCGGCGCCTGCACGACCTGGGCGGTCTGGGGAGATGCGGGGGTCTTTGCCATGGCGGTCAGACATGACACAGGCATTGTGCGGGGTCGAGCGACCGCACGCGGTGTTGACACGGCGGTGAGGTGACCGGCGAGGTGGGGCGATCCATACCTGCTTTGCCGTGCAGCGGGATCGGAGGGTACCCTGCCGCTCGGCGCGTCGCCGTCGCCGTCGATCTCGGGAGCCTCGCAGACCGCCACGATGCCCAGCACAAAAACCGCTGCTTCCGCCGCCGTCATCCTGACCGCATCGCGCCGGCGCTTCCTGATCATGGCGCTGCTGTTTGTCACCGTCGTGATCAACTATCTCGACCGCAGCAATCTCTCGATCGCCGCGCCTGGCATCTCGAGCGAGTTCGGCCTCACGCCGGTGCAACTCGGCGTGGTGTTCTCGGCGTTCGGCTGGAGCTATACGCCGCTACAGATTCCGGGCGGCTGGCTGGTCGATCGCGTGCATCCGCGCGTGCTGTACCCGGTCACCATCTTCTTCTGGTCGATCGCGACGCTGTCTCTCGGGCTGTCCACCGGCCTCGTCATGCTGATCATCCTGCGCATGACCGTCGGGCTGTTCGAAGTGCCCAGCTTCCTGATCAACAACCGCATCGCCACGACCTGGTTCGGCGAGCGCGAACGGGCGACCTGCATCGCGGTCTATACCTCGGCCGAATTCGTCGGGCTGGCGTTTCTTACGCCGCTGCTGGCGTGGCTGAAGGTGTCGCTCGGCTGGCCGGCGGTGTTCGTCTTCACCGGCGTTCTCGGGCTGGCGTGGTCCTTCGTGTTCCGGCGTGCGTATCACGATCCGGCGGAGTTCCCTGGCGTCAACCAGGCCGAGATCGAACTGATCCGTTCCAGCGGCGGCATTCCAGACCTGTCGAGCCGGATCGCCACGCGGCATGCGGCACGCACGGGTTCGCTGTGGCGGGACTTCTCCGTCGTACTCGGCAGGCGAAAACTCTGGGGCATCTATTTCGGGCATTTCGCCTGGGGCACCACGTCGACGTTCTTTCTCACCTGGTTTCCCACCTATCTGGTGACCTATCGGCATCTCGATTTCATCAAGGCCGGCTTCTACGCGTCGCTGCCGTTTCTCGGCGCCTTCGCGGGCGTGCTGTGCTCGGGGGCGCTATCCGACTGGCTGTATCGCCGCGGCTTCAGCCTGAGCGTCGCGCGCAAGACGCCGATCATCGGCGGGCTGGCGCTTTCGACGAGCATCGTCGCCGCGAATTTCGTGGACAAGCCGGCGTTGATCATTCTGTTCCTGTCGCTGGCGTTCTTTGCCAACGGCCTGGCGTCGATTCACTGGTCGCTGGTGTCGGCGACCGCGCCGGAGCGGCTGATCGGGCTGACCAGCGGCGTGTTCAACGGCGTCGGCGGGCTGGCCGGGATTTCCGCGCCGATCATCATCGGATTGCTGCTGCGCGGCGGCGATTTCACGCGACCGCTGAGCTTCATCGCCTGCATCGCCCTGCTGGGCGCCTGCTCGTATATCTTCGTGGTGGGGAAGCTGGAGCGGGTTGTCGGGTAAGTGGCGACAGGAAGGTCAGGGCTCCGCCCTGAAACCCGCCTGGGGGTTTTGCCCCCAGGACCCCCACCCACCCGTCGAAAGTGAAAGGTTCCAAGGGCGTCGCCCTTGGCGGGAGTCTAGAGGGCAGCGCCCTCTTGTGGGGTCCGGGGTAAAGCCCCGATCCGCCTGTGCAATCGGCCGGCCGCATGCTAAGCGCCGCGATCGAGGAATATCGCGCATGGACGTTATACAAGCTCAGCAACTGATCTCCCGCCGCCCGGCCTCACCGCTCGCCGGCCGCATCACCGTGCCGGGCGACAAGTCGATCAGCCACCGTGCGCTGATGTTCGGCGCGCTGGCGGTGGGCGAAACCCGGATCACCGGCCTGCTCGAAGGCGAGGACGTGCTGCGCACCGCTGCCGCCATGCGCGCAATCGGCGCGGAGGTGGCAAACGATCCGGATGGCATCTGGCGCGTCTCAGGCCGCGGTATCGGCGGGCTGGTCGAGCCGGCGGATGTGCTCGACATGGGCAACTCGGGCACCGCGGCGCGCCTGCTGTGCGGCATCCTGGCGAGCCATCCGCTGTTCGCCGTGATGACCGGCGATGCCAGTTTGCGCCGGCGCCCGATGCGCCGGGTGATCGACCCGCTGTCCGCCTGCGGCGCGCGGTTCGCCGCGCGCGAGGGGGGACGCCTGCCGCTCGCCGTGCAGGGGCCGACGGAAGCCCTTCCGCTGGATTACCGCGTTCCGGTGCCGTCGGCGCAGGTCAAGTCATCGGTGCTGCTGTGTGGACTGAACGCGCCCGGTATCACCCGCGTCGAGGAACCCGAAGCGACGCGCGACCACAGCGAGAACATGCTGCGGCACTTTGGCGCCTCGGTGCAGGTGGAGGCGGATGGCCGCCGGCGCATCATCACGCTCCAGGGCCAGCCGGAGTTGCGCGCGGCCGACGTCACCGTGCCGGGTGATCCGTCGTCCGCCGCGTTCCTGACCGCGGCGGCGCTGCTGGTGCCCGGTTCGCGCTTGACGCTGCCCGGCATCGGGCTGAATGAGACGCGCTGCGGCCTGTTCGCCATGCTGGCCGAGATGGGCGCCGACATCGCGACCGAGAACCGCCGCATCGAGGGCGGCGAACCGGTCGGCGACCTGATTGTCAGCCATGGCCCGCTGCGTGCAGTCGATGTGCCGTGGGAACATGCGCCGAGCATGATCGACGAATATCCGATTCTGGCGGTGATCGCGGCCACCGCCTCCGGCACCACCCGGATGCGCGGGCTGAAGGAACTGCGGGTCAAGGAGAGCGACCGGCTGTCGGCCACCGCGGCACTGCTGACGGTGAATGGCGCCCGCGTGGAGATCGAGGGCGACGACCTGATCGTCCATGGCACAGGTCATCCGCCGTCGGGCGGCGGCCTGGTGGAGACCCATATGGACCACCGGATCGCGATGTCCGCGCTGGTGCTGGGGCTGGCGACCGAGGAGCCGGTGATCGTGGACGATGCCGGCTTCATCGACACCAGCTTTCCGGGTTTCGTCGAATTGTTGAACGGCGCGGGCGGGGCGGTGGCGACGGCGTGAGCGCTGGTCCTGCTGTCCGCCCAATCATTGCCATCGACGGCCCTGCCGCGGCGGGAAAAGGCACGCTGGCCCGGCGACTGGCAACCACATTGCGGCTGCCGTACCTGGACACTGGCCTGCTGTATCGCGCGGTGGGCCGCCGGGTGCTGGACGCCGGCGGCGATCCCGCGGATTCCGCGGCCGCCGAGACGGCGGCACGTGCCCTGCGGCCGGCTGACCTGCGACGCGATGACCTTCGGGGGCCGGTCGCCGACGCTGCCGCTGCCGCGGTGGCGGCCATCCCTGCGGTACGCGAGGCGCTGCTGGATTTTCAGCGCGGCTTCTGCAAGGAGTGCGGCGCAGTGCTGGACGGGCGCGACATCGGCACGGTGATATTTCCCGATGCGGCGGTGAAGCTGTTCGTCACGGCCTCGCTGGCGGCACGCGCGCATCGCCGCTGGCTGGAGCTTCGGTCCCAGGGGGTTGCTGCGGATCCGGCTACCGTGGAGGCGGAGATGTTGGCGCGCGATACGCGCGATGCGCCGAACATGCGCCGAGCGGCGGACGCAATGGAGCTCGATACGACCGGGCTCGATGCGGACGCAGCATTCGAGCAGGCGCTGACGGAAGTGCGGCGGCGGCTCGAACGCACGGGCCAGAGCAACTGACCCGGACCGGCGTGGCACCCTCAATGCCCGTGTTTGCCCTGGGGAAAACGGGCTGGACGCTTGACTTCGCCGGGTTCCAGCGTATTTCTCGATCAATGCGCCCGCCATGCGAGCGTATCCGCTTGAATGTTCAACCCGGCCCGCGGTCCTCCGCGGGCAAGCCGTGTTCTACCGACAGGACGCGCAAACCAACGGCATCACCCGGGCTTACCCGGAACTCCCGTAACGGAACACAACCACCACATGGCATCAGCAGCCACAGCCGCACGCACCATCGCACCTGCCCCGATGCAGGACCATTTCAAGGGCGAGGATTTTTCCTCCCTTCTCGACGAGACCCTCGGCCAGGACACCAGCTTCGACGGCTCCGTTGTCACCGGCCGCATTCTCCGCCTCACCGATGAATACGCCATCGTCGACGTCGGCCTGAAATCCGAGGGCCGCATCGCGCTCAAGGAATTCGGCCCGCCCGGCACCAAGCCCGACGTGAAGCCCGGCGACACCATTGAGCTGTATGTCGAGCGCTACGAGGACAAGGACGGCGCAATCATCCTGTCGCGCGAGAAGGCGCGGCGCGAGGAGGCCTGGACCAACCTGGAGAAGGCGTTCGAGACCCAGCAGCGCGTCAACGGCACGATTTACGGCCGCGTCAAAGGCGGCTTCACCGTCGATCTTGGCGGCGCCGTGGCCTTCCTGCCCGGTTCCCAGGTGGACATCCGGCCGGTGCGCGACGTCACGCCGCTGATGGGCAGCCCGCAGCCGTTCCAGATCCTCAAGATGGACCGCGCCCGCGGCAATATCGTGGTGTCGCGCCGCGCCGTGCTGGAGGAAACCCGCGCCGAACAGCGCAGCGAGCTGATCCAGGGCCTGAAGGAAGGCCAGATCCTCGACGGCGTAGTAAAGAACATCACCGACTACGGCGCCTTCGTCGATCTCGGCGGCGTCGATGGCCTGCTGCATGTCACCGACATCGCCTGGCGGCGCATCAACCACCCGTCGGAAGCGTTGCAGATCGGCCAGCAGGTCAAGGTGCAGGTGATCCGCTTCAACTCCGACACCCAGCGCATCAGCCTCGGCATGAAGCAGCTCGAGGCCGACCCGTGGGAAGGTGTTGCCGCGAAGTACCCGCCGGGTGCCAAGTATACCGGCCGCGTCACCAACATCACCGACTACGGCGCGTTCGTGGAACTGGAGCCCGGCGTCGAAGGCCTGGTGCACGTCTCGGAAATGTCGTGGACCAAGAAGAACGTGCATCCTGGCAAGATTGTCGCAACCAGCCAGGAGGTCGAGGTGGTGGTGCTGGACGTCGACAGCTCCAAACGCCGCATCTCGCTCGGGCTGAAGCAGGTCCAGCGCAATCCGTGGGAGCAGTTCCTCGAGGAGCATCCGATCGGCTCGGTGGTCGAGGGCGAAATCCGCAACATCACCGAATTCGGCCTGTTCATCGGGCTGTCCGCCGATATCGACGGCATGATCCACATGTCCGACCTGTCGTGGGACCAGCCGGGCGAACTCGCCATGGCCAACTACGAGAAAGGCCAGATGGTGAAGGCCAAGGTCCTCGACGTCGACGTGGAGAAGGAGCGGATCAGCCTGGGCATCAAGCAGCTCAAGGACGATCCGGCAGCCTCGGTGCTGGATACCGTGCACAAAGGCGAAGTGGTGACCTGTGTGGTCACTGCAATCCAGTCGAACGGTATCGAGGTGAAGGTCAACGACGTACTGAGCGGCTTCATTCGCCGCGCCGAACTGGCGCGCGACAAGGGTGACCAACGGCCGGACCGCTTCGCTGTCGGCGAGAAGGTCGATGCCAAGGTCATTGCGGTGGACCGCGCAGCGCGCAAGCTCAGCCTCACCATCAAGGGCAAGGAGGTCGAGGAGGAGAAGCAGGCGATGGCGGAATTCGGCTCGTCCGACTCCGGCGCGTCGCTCGGCGACATCCTCGGCGCGGCGATCCGTCGGCGCAACCAGCAGGCCCAGACCGAGAACTGAGTTTCGAAGAGGGTCGGCCGTCAGTGATCGGTAGCTTCCAGCATGGCCAGTGCGCTGCTGATCACTGGCCACTGATCACTGATCACTAGCGACGTGTCGCTGGAGACCGACCTTCTGTTGGACCGGCGGCGGCTTAAGCGCCACTTGGTGTTCTGGCGCAGCCTCGCCGTGCTCGCGGTGGTGGTAGCGGCGCTGGTGGCGTGGCGCGGAGCGCATCTGCCATTCGGCAAAACATATGTAGCGCGGCTTACCGTGAACGGCATCATCACTGACGACCGCAAGCTGGACGATGCGGTGTTCAAGCTCGCGGACAACGGCAGCGTGAAGGCGCTGATCGTCTCGATCGACAGTCCGGGCGGCAGCGTGGCAGGCGGCGAGGGCCTGCACGACGCGATCGCACACGTGGCGCTGAAGAAGCCGGTCGTGACAGTGATGGGCGGCACGGCGGCTTCGGCCGGCTACATGATCGCGCTGCCTGCCGCGCGCATCTTCGCCCGTGACGCGACGCTGACCGGTTCGATTGGCGTGCTGCTGCAGACCGGCGAAGTCTCCGGCCTGCTGAGGATGCTCGGCATCACAGCGGAAACCATCGTGTCCGGCCCATTGAAAGGTCAGCCGAGCTTCACCGAACCGCTGTCACCGCAAGGCAGAGACGAACTCCAGGGCATCGTGATGGACATGTACGATCAGTTCGTCGGCATGGTCGCGACCGGACGGCATATGGACATCGAACGAGTGCGCCAACTTGCCGATGGGCGGGCCTATACCGGACGGCAGGCGTTGCAGCTTGGCCTGATCGATGCCATCGGCGATGAGCACGACGCGCGCGAGTGGTTGGCGAAGACGAAGGGCGTATCAGCTGATCTGCCGGTAGAAGAAGTGACAACCGGCAGTCTTGCCAGCCGGGCATTTGCCTCCAGCCTTGGCTGGATGTTTGACTCGCTTTGGAAAAGCCTGCTTTCCCAAGGAGTTATCCTTGACGGCGCGTGGGCGCTCTGGCAACGTTCCGGTGGCTGAATTGTCAGGCCGCTGCGCGGATCATGACCAAATCGGAACTCATTGCGGAACTCGCCGCCAGCAATCCGCATTTGCGGGGTGCCGATGTCGAGCTGATCGTGGCGACGGTGTTCGACCAGATCACCGGCGCGTTGTCGCGCGGCGAGCGGGTGGAACTGCGCGGCTTCGGCGCGTTTACCGTGAAGCGCCGCAATGCCCGTACGGGGCGCAATCCGCGCACCGGCGAGGCGGTGCCGGTGGACGAGAAGGCTGTGCCGTTCTTCAAGGCCGGGAAGGAACTGCGCGACCGGGTGAACCGCGGCAGGCCCGGGCGCGCGCCGGCATGAGGCTCGCCTGCACCGGAGGCTAGGGCCATGCGGCTGCTGATCGCGCTACCTCTCCTGCTGCTGCTGGTGCTGTTCGCGCTGTCCAATCAGGCACCGGTGCGGCTGGGCATCTGGCCGACCGACTATGCACTGCAACTGCCGCTTTCTTTGGCGATACTTGGCGCCATGGCGATCGCCTTCCTGGCGGGCGGGCTGCTGGTATGGGTGTCCTCGCTGGCGCAGCGCCGGCGGGCGCGACGCGCGGAGCACTCGGTGCGGCTGCTGGAGGCGCAAGTTCAAGAACTCAAGACTCGCCTACCACAGGCACAGTTGCGGCCGCCGGCATGACAGAGCGCGTGCGGGTCAAGATCTGCGGCATCAACGATCCGCTGGCATTCGACACCGCGATCGAGGCGGGCGCCGACTGGGTCGGTTTCGTGTTCTTTCCGCCATCGCCGCGATATGTGCTGCCGGCGAAGGCCGCGGCGATCTCGACGCGTTCACCGGGGGGGGCGCCGCGTGTCGGTCTGTTCGTCGACCCGACGCCGGAGGCTGTCGCGGCGACGCTCGACGTGGTGCGGCTGGATGTTCTGCAGGTCTATGGGGCGGTGGACCTGGCGGCGCTGCGGACGCGCTTCGGGCTGCCGATCTGGCAGGCGGTCGGAGTGGCGACCGCCGCCGACCTGCCGGTGCGGTCGGGGGGCGCCGAGCGGCTGGTGGTGGAGGCCAAGGCGCCGCCCGAGGCGACCCGGCCGGGCGGGAACGCCGTGCGGTTCGACTGGTCACTGCTGCGGGGCTGGGCGGCGCCGGCACCATGGATCCTGGCCGGTGGACTGACTGTGGGGAATGTCGCAGAGGCCGTGCGCGTCACGGGTGCGCGGGCGGTGGATGTGTCTTCGGGGGTGGAGAGTGCCCGCGGGGTGAAGGACCCTGCCCGCATCCGCGCCTTCATCGCCAACGCGAAGGCAGCCAGCCGATAGTACTGGCGCCGAGACGCGACTCGGCCGTCAGGTCTCGGTGGACTGCGTCGTGGCCTTCGCCGACTCCAGTTGCCGGCGCAGGTTCTCCACCTCAGCACGCAATGCGGCGATCTCCTGGGACTGCGGATCCTTCGCCAACCCCGCCTCGCCGGTCTCCCCCCCCCGGTAGAACGGGGTGAACAGACTGAACGCCCGTTCCATCATCGCCATGTTCTGCCGGCCGACCTCTTCCATGTTGCCGAACGGGAACAGGTTGCCCATCGTCTTCTGCATGGCCGAACGCATCTGCTCCTGCTGCTGGGTCAGCGCCGACATCGCGTGCTCCAGGAAGCGCGGCACCAGGCTCTGCATCTGATCGCCGTAGAAGCCGATCAACTGGCGCAGGAACGCGGTCGGCAGCAGCGAGCGGCCCTTGCCTTCCTCCTCGACGATGATCTGGGTCAGCACGCCGCGGGTGATGTCCTCGCCGGTCTTGGCGTCGTAGACCACGAAGTCGCGCCCCAGGCGCACCATCTCGGCCAGATTGTCCAGCGTGATGTAGCTGGAGCTTTCCGTGTTGTAGAGCCGCCGGTTGGCGTATTTCTTTACCACGACCGGCGGCTTGTCACCGGTCTTCTGGACCGGTTCGGTCTGGACGGTTTCAGCCATGCATCCCTCGGGGCTTTTGGTTGTGCCTAGCATGCGGCCTATGCCGCACCTGCGAAAGCCCCCACCGCAAACTTCGCCGCCCGAGACCGGCTAGACCAGCGCGACATCGCCCGCGACGACACGTTGGCGGCCGGCATCGGTATCGACCAGCAGGGCGCCGTCGGGTGCCAGATCCGCGAAACGCCCCTCGACCGATTGGTCGCCGATGGTCAGGCGAAGCTGCGTGCCCTGCGGGTGCGCGCGCGCCAGCCAGGCTGCCCGGATCGGCGAAAATCCGTTCAGTTCCCAGATTTCCCACCAGTTCGCCAAGGCAGTCAGCAGGCTGGCGCGTATGCCATCGACAGTTGCCAGGCCGCCGCAGCCGACGATGGTCGCGGTCTTGTAGGTGAGTCCGCCGGGGGCCTGCATGACGTTGACGCCAATGCCGAGGACCGCGGCAGCATCAGCGTTCTCCAGCAGTATGCCGGCGATCTTGCCGCCGTTCAGCAGGACGTCGTTTGGCCATTTCAACGTCGTGCGCAGTTTATTGGGCAACATGGTTTCGATTGCATCAGCCACCGCGAGTGCCGCCATGAAGCCGATTTCCCAGCGGCGCGCTGCGGGTACGTCCGGTCGCAGCACGATCGACAGGTACAGGTTGCCAGGCGGACTTTGCCAATGCCGCGACAGCCGTCCGCGGCCGGCGGTCTGTCTGTCGGCATGAACCACGGTGCCGTGTGGCACACCTTCTCGCGCGAGACGCACGGCTTCGTCGTTAGTGGAGCCGAGGCTGTCGTAGTGGCGGACATCGTAGGCAATCACGGCAATGCGTCGAGCAGCCGCTGAGCCCGCTCACGCTTTGATGGATCGGCGTCACGCGCAACGATGCGTTGCAGGACGGAGCGTGCGCGCGGATCGCCGGCCTCACCAAACTCGAAGCCCAGCGCGTCGCGCTTGTCGAACCACGCTGGATCGAATGGCTGCAACGTCAGCGGCAGGCGCTGCCAGTAATATTGCAGCGCATCCGAGCGCCAGCCCGCATACACCTCGTCCCATGACAGCGGCTGCCCATCGGGATTGGCGTTGTCGATATTGAACGGTTCGCTGACAAGCTGGAAGCGCACATCCATCGACATGCGCAGCTTGTCGCTGCGATTTGGCACGCCCTTGTGCACGGTCATGCTGTGGAAGACCAGCGCGTCGCCGGCCGCGAACGAGCCCGACACCCAGCGCCCCTCCAACGGATCATTGATCTCGATGCCACCCGCACCGCCGGCGATGCCGAAATCATAGACGCCGGCCGTGTGGGATCCGGCCGCGACCTGCAATGGCCCGACGTCCATCGGGCAGTCGATCAGCGGCAGCCAGGCTGTGTATACTTCCGTGGTGCCCTGGACATTGGGAAAATCCTGGTGCGCCTTGGTGGTATATTCGTCGCGTGCCGGGAAGATGTTGCGCATCAGCACGCGCGGATGCGGCAGGATTGGGCCACCGAGCATGCGTTCGAACAGTCCGATCAGTGCAGGGTGGTGCTTCAGCGCGTGATAGTCCTCCAGCCGGTTGATCCTTTGCAGCGTCCGCAAATAGGTCGGATCGGGATCGACGCAAAAGCCCGACAGGTCGGCGATTGCGGCATCGACCGGCTGATCGCGCTGAAGCCAGCCAGAGTCGCGCGCGATCTCGCCAACCTGGCGCTGCACGGCGGCCACATCGGCGCGCGGCAGCAATCCCGGAAGGAACAGATATCCGTCGCGGCGCATGCGCGCGGCGAGCCCGTCGCCGTCGTGAATGAGCTGGCTGGAATCGATGAACGTTTGCATCAAAGCCATCCTTGCAGGCGCGCAGCTTCCTCGCGGCAGCGCTCCGGACCACCCAGCATTTGGCGATTGAAGCCGATGCGCTTGAACCAATAGTGCAGACCGAGCAGGTCGGTGAATCCCATGCCGCCATGCGCTTCCGTCGCCATGCGTGCGATGTCGCGTCCGACATCACCGAGATGCGCCTTGGCATGCAGCGCCGTCAGCCGCGCTTCATCAGGTAATGCATCCTGCGCATAGGCCGCGTACCAGACCATCGCGCGGCACGGTTCCAACATGGTCACCATGTCAGCGAACTGGTGCTTGACCGCCTGAAAGCTGCCAATGGTTCGGCCGAACTGCTCGCGCTGTTTCACAAACGCCAATGCGCGATCGAACATATGCTGCGCAGCACCCAGCGTGTCGGCAGCCAATACAATGCGCCCGGCATCCAGCACCCGGTGTGCCGTCGCGATCGGTGCATTCGCCGCATCGAGCACCACCGCGCGGGCATTTTCGAACGTCAGATCCACCACAGGTCGCGACCGGTCAATGCTGCGATGCATGTACAGTGACACGCCGGGGTCGTCGGCAGTCACGACTGCGCCATTGCCGTCAGCCAGATACACCAGAAGATGCGTCGGTGCGCCCGCGTCGATCGCTCCCGTGATACGCCCGGACAGGCGCCCATCGTGCAGTGCCGCAGCCGATGTGCCGGTTTGTCCTGCCAGGCTTACGAATGCCACGCCGAAGCGTACCTCGCCGGCAGCGATACGCGGTAGCCATTCGTCTTGCAGCGCCTCGGTCGCGCCATGCACGAAGGCCAGTGTCGCCATCACCACGCTGCCGACAAACGGTGCGTATGCGGCGGCACCTCCCAGGACTTCCGCTGCCACTGCCGCATCCAGCACGCCGAGACCCGCGCCGCCGAAGCGTTCCGGCACCAGCAGGCCCGGCAATCCGAGCTCGACCAGGCTGCTCCAAAGCGCTGCGTCGAATCCACTGCCGGATTCGGCATGCGAGCGCAGCGCTTCTATCGACAACCGGTCCGCCAGCAGGCCGCGCAGCGAATCCGCGAACAGCCGTTGTTCCTCACTGAGCGCGAATTCCATCTGCTACGCCCTCGCGACCTTCGGCTCGCGCGGCAGATCCAGCCCACGCTCGGCGATGATGTTCTTCTGGATGTTGTTGGAGCCGCCGCCGATCATCAGCCCGACATCGTACATGTAATCGATATTCCACGTGGTGGCATCGTCGTCTTCGGCATCCTCGCCGGCGCTTTCGAACGGCAGGCCAGCCGCCCCCAACGCATCCAACGCGAGCGATGCCAGGCGAAACCCGAGCATCGTGCCGCCATACTTGATGATCATGCGCTTTACACCGGAGTCGATGCCCTGCGCCGCCTCGGTCGAGCAGCCGCAGGCTGTGTGCCTTCCACGCCAGCATCTCGCCTTGCAGTCGCAGCAGCCGATCGCGGTACTCCGCCATGGCGATTAACGGTGTGCCATCCACCTCGGTCGATTTCAGCAGCGCGACGATCTGTTCCAGCCGCTGCGTCAGCTTGCCGGCATCGCCGATCATCGACCTCTCGTGCTTCAGCGTGACGTTGGCGACATACCAGCCCTTGCCGCGCCCCAGCACGATCTGCGTCTCGGGCACGCGCACATCGGTGAAGAACACTTCGTTGAATTCCGCACGTCCTGTCATGGTGCGCAGCGGACGCACCTCGATGCCCGGCGTCCACATCGACAGCAGGAGGTAAGAGATTCCCTCGTGCTTCGGCTTGTCGGGCTCGGTGCGGCACAGCAGGAACATCATGTCCGCATAGTGCGCCGAGCTGGTCCATATCTTCTGGCCGTTGATCACAAAATGGCCGTCCTGCAGGACGCCGCGCGTCTGCAATGACGCGAGATCGCTGCCGGCACCTGGTTCCGAATAACCCTGGCACCAGATCACATCGCCGCGGATCGTCTTTTCGATCCACTGCTTCTTCTGCGCGTCCGTGCCGACCTCCAGCAGAGTGGGAACCAGCATGCTGATGCCCTGGTTGGTCAGCCCCGCGTACACACCGGCGGCGGCAAATTCGGCGGCGATTACCGCAGCTTCCATAACGTCCGGTTCGGCGCCGAAGCCGCCGTATTCGCGGGGGATCGTGCGTGCGACGTAGCCGTGATCCACCAGCAGCTTCTGCCAGTCCAGCGCCTTCTGGTCCGGCCGCTTGCGTCCGCCGCCGAGTTTCGGCGACCTATGGCCATGCACGCGGATGAATCCGCGCACCTCTTCCTGCAATGCCCGATGCTTGTCGGACAGGCTCAGGTCCATGGTTTCCTCCGTCGCTTCGCCGAATGTTATGCGCCGGTCCGCCAGACCGCCAGTGCATCCAGAGCTTCGACTTCGCTGCCGTGCACCCAGAGCGGGTTCACTTCCAATGCTTCAAGGTCGGACCCAAGCGCCACCGCCGCATCGCCGATTAGCGTAATCGCGGCGGCAAGCGCATCGAGGTCCGCCGCCTGCAAGCCGCGCGCGCCTTGCAGCAGCCTCGCGCCGCGCAGTTCAGAAAACATGCGGCGAACTTCCGCTGCGTCGATCGGCATCGGACGCAGCGCGACATCCTGCAGCACTTCTACCCACACGCCGCCGAGCCCGACCGCGATCACCGGTCCCCACTGCGGATCGCGCGTGCAACCGACGAACAGTTCGATCCCGCCGGTCCGCATCGGCGCCACCAACACGCCATCGACACGCGCATCTGGCGGTGCAGCAGCGATAATGCGACCGAACGCCTCGCGCACCGCCGCGTCGCCTTCCAGGTTCAGTGCAACGCCGCCTATGTCGCTCTTGTGCGCGATGTCGTCCGACGAGACCTTCAACACCACGCGCCCACCGATTGCGCGCGCCGCCGCCACCGCCTGACCAGCATCTTTGGCCAACGTCGCCGGCACTACGGGGACACCGCGCTGCGCCAGGAAAGCCAGCGTGGCGCGCTCGGAACGTGGACGTTCCGCGGCGGGTGCGATGTTCGGGATCGATGCCGGCGCGCCGACGAGCCGCAGGTATTGTTCCGACCACCAGAACGCCGAACCGAGCGCGTTCATTCCGTGATGAATGCCGGCGCCGACATAGGGCAGGCCAATCTCCTCGATGATGCGCGTGGAAACCGCGTTCACCGGTTTCATCGTGTGGCTGATCATCAGGGCCGGCATCTTGGCCGCGTGCAACCCGGCGGCGATATGACGCAACGCTGCCAGAACGAATTCCGTCGCGGCTTCCTCGGTGACCGGTACGTCGAACAGGCAGGCGAGGGCGGAGAATTCCTGCTGCTGCCCCAGGACGCGCAGGCCCTGCTCGAACAGGTCCGGCTGCAACACCGCCCCGCCGGTGATGTCCAGCGGATTTTGCGGTGTGCCGAAGCTCGGTAATACAGCACGCAACTCGGCGACGGCCGCGTCCGACAGCGCAGGAAGCGGCATACCCAGCACCTGTGCGCGGTCTGCGACGATCTCGCACGCACCACCGGAGATCGACACCAGCCCGAGACCGTGCGACTGCAGCACGCCGGTTCGCGTGATGACATCGGCGGTGAACAGCAGGTCCTCGATCGATTCGACTCGCACGATGCCGAGCTGGCGACAGACGCCGTCGAACACCCGGTCATCGCCGACCAGCGCGCCGGTGTGCGCTTGTGCCGAACGCGCAGTGGTGTCGGACAGGCCGATCTTCAGCACCACGATCAGTTTGCCGGCAGCGATCGCCTTGCGCGCGGCGGCGGCGAAACGTGGCGCATGGCGGATTGTCTCGGCGAACAGCGCGATCGCGCGCACCTCGGGCTGATCGACCAGGTGATCGATGAAGTGGGCGCAGTCGAGGTCCGCCTCGTTCCCGGTCGAGACCATGTGGGACAGGCCGATCTCGTGCTGCTGCGCGAGGCTCGAGATGAAGCTGCCGTTGGCACCGCTCTGCGTCACGACAGCGATCGAGCCGGGCTTGCTCGGCGCCCGGAAACCTCCGGTCCACAGCGGCACGTTGTCGATGAAGTTGACGAAGCCCAGGCAGTTGGGCCCGAGCAGCGACACGCCATACTGGCGCGCGAGCGTGGCCAGCCGTGCCTGGAGATCTGCGCCTGCATCGCCGGTCTCGGCAAATCCCGATGTCAGGATCACGGCATTATGCACACCGGCGGCGGCGAGGTCGGCCAGCGCCTCCTCGATCGCGGCCATCGGCACCATCAGCAGGCCGAGGTCGATGGGGGCGCCGACCGCGACGCAGGATGTGGCGGCGGCGCGGCCGTGCACCGTGCCGCCGCGACGGCTGACCAGATATACCTCGCCGGCGTATTTGCGGTTGATCAGGTTGTCGAACGTGTTCTGCGACCAGCGCGAGCGGTCGGTTGCGCCGATCAGCGCGATCGATCGCGGTCGCAGCATGGCCGTGAGATCGCGCTGCACTGCCGGCATGACGCTGCTGTCTCCTTCAACCCGCGGTCAGATCGTCCAACAGCGGCATCGCCTCGGCCGCGAACCGCGCGATCTGTTCGTTGCGCTGCTCGTAAGGGCCTAGCAGGTCGAGGATTACATGACGCACGCCGGCCGCATGGAATTCGCGGATCCGTTCGGCGACCTGCTCCGGTTGGCCGAGTGCGCAATAGCGCTGTGCCGCTCTGCGGAAATCCATCGCATAGCGGACGCTGAGTGTTTCGGTCGCAGCGTCCAGCGCCTGTTCGTAGCTGTCGTCGATGCGCGCGAACAACAGATGTGCGGTACCGAATTCAGTCACGCTGCGGCCCGCCTCATGTGCGGCGACGATGATCTTCTCCAACGATGTCCGGTACATCTCGGGGGTGACGACGTACGACAGCCAACCGTCGGCCAGGCGGCCGGTGCGTCGGAGCGCACCTTCCGAGCGACCGCCGCACCAGATCGGCGGCCCCCCGGGCTGTCGCGGTGTCGGCTGCATCGGCACGTCGGTAAAGCCGCCGTAGAAGCGCCCGCTGTGGCTGATCTTTTCGCCGCTCCAGAACCTGCGCAGCAGGCCGATGGCCTCGGTGAGGCGCGCGCCGCGTTCGCCGAGCGGCACGCCACACACTTCGTATTCCTTGGGGAATTCGCCGCCAACGCCGACGCCGAAGATCAGACGCCCCTCCGTCAGGTGATCCAACGTGGCGACCTGCTTTGCCACGGGTGCCGGATGGCGCAGCGGCAGCAGATACACCGATGTGCCCAATGTCAGTCGCCGGCTCACCACCGCCGCCTGTGCCAACTGCAGAAGCGGATCGAGAGCCGGCACAGCGAACGAGATGTGGTCGCCAACCCACAGTGAGTCATAGCCGCTGCGATCCACCAGTTCCACGAGCTCGACCAGTTCGTCGATCGTCGGCTGCCACGGGCCGGTTGCCGGCTCGGTGCGGCGATGGATCGTCTGGATACCGATCCGCAACGTCTGGTCGAGCGGCAGAGAGGCCATGGCGCTTGCTCTTGTCCAACCTATCGATCCTGGCGAGCCGCCACCACCACTGTCAATCACAGCCGCGGGCGGTTTCACGCACGGATTGGCTACGAGCGTGGGGCAAGGAAGTTCCGTCCATATCGTGCCGAGACGGGCGAGGGGCACTCACGGAGGCATTGGCAAAGTGGTCCGATGGGTCAGGCATGCAATTCTTTGTTGATTTTCCATCAGAAAGTCTTACAATATAGATGATCAATGATCGAGGGTGGCGCTCAACAAGCTGATGTTCCTCGATAACCTAATCGACGCGTGAGGCTTGGATACATAATTGGTTACTTTAGTCATAAATTGGGACAAAAGGTAAGGGCGTCATGACATCTCTCAAGAACCCCGCAGCGGGGCTTGCGCTCCTCGGTCTCAGCGCCATCGCGGCGCCAGCCGGGGCGGCCAGCATCTTCGTCTCCAACACGGCATTCCCGTACAACGAGAACAATATCACGCTGACCGGCTGGGACCCGGCCAATCCGACAGCATCCGTCAGTACGCTGGCGGGACAGTTCGTGCTGACAGCGAACTACGGCACCAGCCTGGGGTCGCCCAAGTTCACCCTTTATGGCTGGTGCGTGGATATCCCCAACCACATCGGCATCGGTGGCGTCGCGGTTCCCTACACGACGGGGTCCCTGATCGGTGCGCCGGTCGATTCGACAGTGGCCGACGATCTGCCGCTGTCCGCGGCACAGGATGCGAAAATTGCTTCGCTGGCGACGTATGGTGACGCGCAGCTGGTAAATCCATTAACGGCGACGAACCTGATCTCCGGTGCGGTGCAGATCGCGATCTGGGAGGAGGAATATCCCACACTGGTCGTCACCGGCGGCGGCAGCCCTGACAGCCTCACAACCATCCAGAACGAGGTGAACTTCCTGCTGACCCACAACCTGGGACCGGGAAGTGGAACCGAACTGACCGACATTACCAACAACAGGTCGACCTTTGTCGAGCAGAGCCTGTTCTCCAACAAGGTGCCGGAGCCATCGACAATCGCGCTGCTGGGCCTGGGCCTGGCCGGTCTCGGCGTCGTCGGTCGGCGCCGGGCCTGATACACCGCTTGCGATACGTCGCCGGCAACACCCGAAGGAATGCGCCTTCGGTGGTTGCCGGCAACCACCATCCTCACCTCGGTTCGTAGCGTCGCCACGCGCTCATCTGTATCGCCGAGGTGTGGCAGTGCACAACGACCGGCTTGGTCTTCACCGCGAAGGCACGCGCGATCCCATCCGCGACGTCGGCTTCGGTGCGGATGGTGATGCCCTCGGCGCCAAATGAACGGCCCCACGCCGCGAAGTCGGGGTTGGTCAGCTTCATCGACTCCTGGAATGGCCGGCCGGGATAGCGCACGTGGTGGTGCATGCCGATCGTGCCATACATCCTGTTGTCGGAGATCACGATGATCGGGGCGCCGCCATACTGGCAGGCGGTAGCGATCTCGTTGCCTGCCATCAGCGCACCGCCGTCGCCCATGAATGCAACGACCTGCTTGCCGGGACGTCGCAGCGTCGCAGCGACCGCCATCGGCATGCCGGAACCCATCGCTCCGACAACGGATGACAGGAAGATCTGGCCCGGCTTGAAGCCGATATAGCGGTGGATGAAGCTGCCGAAATTGCCGGCATCCGAGGTCACCGTCGCATCGGGCGCGAGATGCTTGTCAACTTCGCAGACGATGGCGGCGAAGTTCACGCCGTCCGTTGTGGGTTCCCATTCCTTCGCCAGCAGCTTGCGATGGATCGCATGCAGGCCGGCGACCCACCCTTGTCGCTTCGATGCCCCCGCGGGAGCGCCTCGCTTCAGCAGCGCCTTCACCAGTTCGTGGGGATCGCACGCGATCCCGAGTTCCGGACGCCACACGCGCCCCACCTCGTTGGCGTCCGGCCACACATGCACCAGCGGCAGTTGGGGCTGCGGCGCAGCAGGAAGCTGTAGGACTGACTGACGCTGTCGGTCAGTCGCTCGCCGATCGCCACCATCAGGTCGGCACGTTTCATCTCGGTGATCAGCGCAGGCGGCACGCGGATGCCCATGTAACCGCCATAATGCGGATGCATCGCGTCGAACAGTTGCGGCCGGCGATGCGTCGGATTGATCGGCAGCATCCATTCCTCGGCCAGCCGCCGCAGATCGCCGAACACCGCCTCGTCGTACAGCGCATCGCCCAGCAGCGCGCCGCCTACCAGCACAAGCGGCCGTTCGGACTTCGCCAGCATATCGGCCAGCCGATCGAGGTCCTCCGCGCGTGGCCCTGCGAGCACGCGCGGACGCGGCTGATCGACGTCCACATCGGTGGTTGCGTCGAAGATGTCTTCCGGCAGGATCACCGCGACCGGACCCGGCGTGCCGCTTTCCGCCAGATGGAAGGCGCGCGCGATCGCTTCGGACGCCTGGTCCGGGTCGATCACCTCGATCACCGACTTGGTCACGTCGGACAGAAGTCGGGAATAGTTCTGTTCCTGCAGCGCCTGCCGGCCGAAATCCTTGCGCTCCACCTGGCCGACCAGCATCACCACCGGCGTTGCATCGTGATACGCCGAATGCAGCGACACCATGGAGTTCGACAGGCCGGGGCCGCGGGAGACGATGCAGCAGCCGGCACGGTTGCGCAGCCGCCCATCGGCCACCGCCATGAAACCGGCGCCGCCTTCATGCCGACACACGATCAGCCGCACGGAGTTCATGTCGGTCAATGCATTGATCAGCCCGACGTAGCTTTCGCCAGGCACACAGAAGATCTGATCGACGTCGTGCGCTTCCAGGCTTTCGGCAAGCAGACGGGCAACGGAGCGGGTCATCTTGGGACTATCTCCTCGGTATTTTCTAACGGCCGGGACAGCGCACCAGCGAGTACGGGAATTCGGGGCAGCCGGGGAAGCTGATCTCGTTCTCGCCACGCCGCTGCACGTGCAGGACGTCGGCATCTTCGCAGCCGAAACCAACCGCGCCTGCAGCTACCCTGATCCTGGCCGAACGGACCGGGCTGGTTCACCTGCAACGACGGGGCGAAGCGGAACTCCACGCCGGCAGCAGTGACGCGCGCCGTTTCGACCAGGCGCTGGATATACTGTTGGTCGGTGATGACCGCGCGCATGACGATGTCGCGGGTGAAGATCACCACCGGCTGCGCCAGACATTCCTGCGCGGTGACCGTGCTGGGCGGTGGGTATATACCGCCGATCCATTCGCCGAACAGCCAGGCCTGCGGCGGTGATTGCGCGCTGGCGGGTGTCGCGCCGAGCAGCGGTGGCAGAGCGATCGCAGCCAGGAGGGTGAACAGGCGGACGATGCGGCGCATGCAGTATCCTCGGTCGGGCATCTCACGGCACGATAGGGCGCGCGCGATTCAGTGACCAGAGGGCCGGCAACAGTGGTCATTGGTCATCGGTCGGTGGTAGGAGGGCGCGATGCTGCACCGGCTTTACATGCGCACGCTCGCGCTGGCTGCCTCGCCGCGCGCGCCCTGGTGGCTGGCGGCCTTGGCGTTCGCCGAGAGCAGCTTTTTCCCGATCCCGCCCGATGCGCTGCTGATCCCGATGGCCCTGGCGCGGCCGGATCGCGCCTGGCGGCTCGCCGCTGATCTGCACGGTCGGCGAGCGTCATCGGCGGCGCATTCGGCTACCTGATCGGCTACGCTGTGTTCGACCAGCTCGCGCCGGCCGCTGCATCGCGTTCTACGGCTATGGCGACCCGCTTCGCTGCGTTCCAGGCGCTGTATGCCCGTTGGGGCCTGTGGGTGATCCTGATCAAGGGCCTCACGCCGATCCCCTACAAGATCGTCACCATCGCTTCCGGCGCGGCGCAGCTTCAGTTTCCCGGTGTTCATGGCGGCAAGCATCGCCACGCGCGGCGCGCGCTTCTTTATTGTCGCGGCGCTGCTGCGGCACTTCGGCACGCCGGTGCGCGACTTCATCGAACGGCGGCTGACCCTGGTGACCAGCCTGCTCGCCGCCGGCATCATCGGCGGCTTCCTGATGCTGCGGTTCCTGTAGCGGCATGTTGCACATCGTGGCAAACCACGGTCACCTACCGTAACAAGGTTTGGATTGTGGGATGCATGCGAATTGCGCATCCTTGGCCGCCATCAGAAAGTCGCCGTCAGGGGGAGTGAACATGTCGAGGCACAGCCGTTATTTGCAATTCCTGACCGCGCTGCTACCTGCCGGCGCTTTCGGACTATCCGTCGCTCTCGCCTCGAGCGCCGCCAAGGCGACACCGACGCCCGAGGCTGACAAGCCGAGCACGGACAACGGGTCGAATAATCGGTTCGGTCGCCGCCGAGTTGCAGGCCATTCGTGACGCCGTGGACGAGGCCAACGCTGAGATCCAGGGCGGTGGGGGGGCGCGTCGGTCAGATCGATGACTCCAATGTCCGCCTGGCATTCTGGCTTAACGGCAATGGCCGGGGTTGGGGCAACGGCGGTCGCCGCTGGGGCAATGGCGGATGGCCGGCCTGGGGCAATGGTGGTCGCGTTTGGGGGAATGGTTGGGGCAATGGTGGCTGGGGCAACGGCCCCTGGCACAATGGCGGCTGGCATAACTGGCGCAACTGGCGCAACTAGGCATGGCGGATTTGCCGACGGCCTTGTCGGGCGATGCCGCGCCGCCAACGATCGACATCGTCGTTGTCCAGCCGACGCCGTTCTGCAACATCAACTGCACCTATTGCTATCTGCCGCAGCGCAACGATCGGACGGTGATCGAGCAGAATACTGTCCAGAACCTGTTCTCTAAGCTGTTCGCCTGCGGCTGGGCGGCGCCGCATGTCAACGTGATCTGGCATGCCGGCGAACCGCTGGTGATGCCGATCGACTTCTATCGCGCAGGCGTTCGCGGCGATCGAGCGATTGCGGCCCGCGGACGTGTGCGTCACGCATTCCATCCAGACCAACGGGATGCTGATCACGCCGGCGTGGTGCGACTTCTTCACCGAGTGGAAGGTCGATGTCGGCGTCAGTATCGACGGCCCTCGGCGCCTGCACGACCTGAAGCGGGTGACCCGTTCGGGCCGCGGCACGTTCGACAAGACACTTGCGGGCATCCGGCGGTTGCGCGAGCGGGGTATCCCATTCCACACCATATCGGTGCTGTCGCGTGTCAGCCTCGATGCCGCGGACGAGATGTTTGAGTTCTTTGTATCGGAAGGCATCGAGAACGTCTGCTTCAATGTCGAGGAATTGGAAGGCCAGCACGTCTCCGACATGCTGGCGGCCAGCGACGTGCCCAACGCGGTTCCGCGGCTTTCTCGGGCGGTTCTGGCAGCTTGCGCGGGCATCCGATCGGGTGAAGTTCGTCCGCGAGATCGACACCATGATCACCGCCATCTTTCGTCCGCAACGATGTGCCGTTCCACAACCAGCAGGTTGAGGCGCTCGCCATGCTGAACGTTGATTGCCTTGGCAATGTGTCGACCTTTTCGCCGGAGCTTCTCGGTTACAAGAATGCCGACTACAACGATTTCCTCATCGGCAACATCAATACCGATTCTATGCAGCAGATCCTCGACAGCCGCGCCCTGGCGGCGATGCAGCGCGACATCGACGCCGGGGTCGCAGCCTGCCGGGCGAGCTGTGAGTATTTCTCCATCTGCGGCGGCGGCGCGCCGATGAACAAGCTGTCCGAGAATGGCAGCTTTTGCAGCACGCGGACCACGTTCTGCTCGCTGATCCAGATCGCGGCGGCCGATCTGGTGCTGGTGGCCGCGCGGGAGCTGGGGCGGACCTGGCAGCCTTCGATGGCGCCGGGCACCTGTTCGGAACCGGCTGAGGCGCCGCTGACGGTCTGACAGCGCAGCGGGCCGTGGCCGCCTCACAGCAACGTGCGTGCATCCGCTGACAACTCCGGCTGATGCCGCAAGCTGTTACATCATTCTCGCCCCATTCGCGGGCTGTATCACGCGCGCATCCTTTGGATCACGGGAGGCGAGATGCGCCGTCGCGAGCTTCTGTTGAGGAGCGCGTTCCTGTCTGTCGCGGCCGCGCTGGGATCGGAGGTCCGCGGCGGTGCACGCCGAGACTGCCGCGCCATTTGATGGCGCCACCGTGCGGAACCTCGCGCGCGAAATGGCGCAGCAGGCCTACAAGGCACCGGACGCAGTCGCTGCCGGACGCGCTGAAGAATCTCGACTACCAGGCCTATCGCTCGATCCGTTTCGATCCGGGCCACGCGCTGTGGCGCGGCCAGGGGCTGAAGTTCACCGCGGAGTTCTTCCATCGCGGCTTTCTGTACAAGGACCGCGTCGACATCTTCGAAGTCGCGAACGGCCAGGCGACGCCGATCCGCTACAGCCCCGACCTGTTCACCTTCGACAAGGTGCAGCCGCCGACCGGCGACATCGGCTTTGCCGGCTTCCGCCTGCACTATCCGATCAACCGCCCGGACTACTACGACGAGGTCTGCGCGTTCCTCGGCGCCAGCTATTTCCGCGCGGTGGCGAAGGGCCAGGGCTACGGGCTGTCGGCGCGCGGCCTGGCGATCAAGACCGCCGATCCCGCCGGCGAGGAGTTCCCGCTGTTCCGCACGCTTCTGGCTGGAACGGCCGGCGAAGGGCAGCGACGCTGATCGTGGTGCACGCGCTGCTCGACAGCCAGAGCGCGACGGCGGCGTTTCGCTTCACCATCCGGCCCGGCCAGCGAGACCGTGTTCGACACCGAGATGGCGCTCTATCCGCGCGTCGACATCACCAGCCGCCGGCATCGCGCCGCTGACCATCATGTTCATGTTCGACGCCAACGACCGCGCGCGCGTCGACGACTATCGCGAGGCGGTGCACGATTCGACGGGCTGCTGTCTGCGGACCGGCAAGGGCGAGCGCATCTGGCGGCCGCTCGCCAACCCGCAGAGCTGCAGATCAGCGCCTTCGCCGACAGCGGCCCGCGCGGCTTCGGCCTGCATGCAGCGCGAGCGGAATTTCGCCGACTACCAGGACCTCGAGGCGCACTACGAGAACCGCCCGTCGCTCTGGGTCGAGCCGATCGGCGACTGGGGCGAGGGCGTCGTCGAGCTGGTGGAAATCCCCAGCAACCGCGAGGTCAACGACAACATCGTCGCGTTCTGGCGGCCGCACGATCCGCTGAAGGCGAAGGGCGAATACATCCTGAGCTATCGGCTGCATTGGTGCTGGCGGCGCCGGTCGAGGCGCCTCTCGCGCGAGGTCGTCGAGACGCGCTGCGGCCTGTCGTGGGATCAGAAGAACCGGCAGTTCGTCATCGACTTTGCCGGCGGTGCGTTGAAGGAGCGGCAAGCCGACACGCCGCCGACGATCGATGTCGGCGCCAGCAAGGGCAAGATCGAGAATCCTGTCGTCGAGCCGAACCCGGCGACCGGCGGCTGGCGGCTCAGCTTCCAGCTCGACCAGGGCAGCGAGAAGCTGATCGAGATGCACGCCCGGCTGATGGACGGCGAAACGCCGCTCACCGAGACCTGGATCTATCGGTGGACAGCCTGACCGCGGCAGCCGACGCGTTCCGCGCGCTGCCCGACGAGGCGCCGCTGGCGATGCCGACGCAGTCGCTGCGCGCGGCGCCGCCGCCGGCGCCGCGTCCGGCCAGTCGTCGCCGCGCGCCATGGTGCTGCGCCGGCTCGCTGGTCATCGGCGGCGCGGTCGCGCTGACCGGCGCCGGCGCGTGCGAGATGTACCAGGTGTTCGCGGTGAACGGCCTGACCGCGCTGGCGGTGGTCATGCTGGCGCTGTTCGTCGCGCTGTTCGCCTGGATCGCACTGTCGTTCACCAGCGCGCTCGCCGGCTTCGTTTCGCTGCTGGCCGGTGGCGGCTGCCGGCTGGGCACCGGTCCCGACGCGCATTGCCGCGCCTGACCACGCGCACCGCGCTGCTGATGCCGACGCTATAACGAGCAGCCCGCGCGCATCATGGCCGGGCTTGCAGGCGATCGATGAATCGCTGCGCGAGGTCGGCGCGAGCGATGCGTTCGACATGTTCATCCTGAGCGACACCACCGATCCCGCGATCTGGATCGCCGAGGAAGCCGGCGTTCCTCGCATTGCGCGAGCGCACCGGCGGGCATGGCGCATCTTCTATCGCCGGCGGCCGAAGAACACCGCGCGCAAGTCCGGCAACATCGCCGAGTGGGTGCACGCGGTTCGGCGGCGCCTATCCGCAGTTCCTGATCCTCGATGCCGACAGCCTGATGACCGGCGAGACACTGGTGCGGCTGGTCGGCGCGATGGAGCGCCATCCCGACGTCGGGCTGATCCAGACGCTGCCGATCATCACCGGTGCGACGACGCTGTTCGCGCGGATGCAGCAATTCGCCGGCCGCGTCTACGGCCCGCTGATCGCGCACGGCATCGCGTGGTGGCATGGCGCCGAGGGCAACTACTGGGGCCACAACGCGATGATCCGCACGCGCGCCTTCGCCGAGCATGCGCGGGCTTGCCGGAACTGCGCGGCCGCAAGCCGTTCGGCGGGCCGATCATGAGCCACGACTTCGTCGAGGCCGCGCTGATGCGGCGTGGCGGCTGGGCGGTGCACATGGTGCCCGGCGCTGCGCGGCAGCTACGAGGAAGTGCCGCCGACGCTGACCGATCTCGCGGTGCGCGACCGGCGCTGGTGCCAGGGCAATCTGCAGCACGCGGCGGTGCTGCCGGCGCGCGGGCTGCACTGCGATCAGCCGGCTGCATCTGCTGACCGGCATCGGCTCCTACATCACCGCGCCGCTGTGGCTGCTGTTCCTGCTCACCGGCATCCTGATCGCGGTGCAGGCGCGCTTCGTGCCGCCGGACTATTTCCCGGCCGGGCAAGTCGCTGTTCCCGCAATGGCCGGTGGTCGATCCGGTGCGCGCCATGTGGATGTTCGTCGGCACGATGGGCGCTGCTGCTGGTGCCGAAGCTGCTCGGCTGCGTCGCGGTGCTGCTGCATCGGCGCGAGCGGCGCGGCTGCGGCGGCGCGCTGCGGCTGTTGGCCGGCATGCTGCTGGAGACGCTGATCGCCGGGCCTGATCGCGCCGGTGGTGATGCTGACCCAGTCGATCGATGTCGTGGCGATCCTGCTCGGCCGCGATTCGGGCTGGAACGCGCAGCGGCGCGACGGACGGCGCGATCCCGCCGGGCGAGACCGTGCGGCTGTATCGGCGGCACACCGTGCTGGGCCTGCTGCTCGGCGGCGTGGCCTGGCTGGTGTCGCCGTCTCTGGCGCTGTGGATGCTGCCGGTGGTGCTCGGGCTGGCGCTGGCGATTCCGCTGGCGCTGCTGACCGGCCGGCGATGGTCGGGCGGCGGCCTGCTGCGCACGCCGGAGGAATGACGCCGCCCGCGGTCGTGGCACGTGCCGCCGCGTTGCAGCGCGAATGGCAGAATGCCGGCGCTGCCCGACGTGGCACAGCCTGCTGCGCGATCCGACGCTGCTGGCAGCGCACAAGGCGATGCTGCCGCCGCCGCGGCGACCGCGCATCGATCCGCTCGACGCCGCTGTTGCACTGGGGCGGGCGAAACTGGACGAAGCGGAGACGCTGGAAGACGCGCTGACGGCATTGTCGCCGCCCGAGATGGCCGCGGTGCTGGGCGACGCGGCCTCGCTGTCGCGCCTGTCAGCGCTGGCGAGCGGCGGGTAAGACCGGTCAGCCGTGCTTGCTGGCTGACGTGTTGTGCGCCTGTGCTGCCGTTGCCGCCGCCGGTCGTTCAGCCTGTGCAGCGTGGTTGATCTCGTCGGTCAGCCGGACGCTGAACGCGAAGCCAATGCAAAGCAGAAGCGCCACGACGCCAAGCAGGCAGTTGAGTTTTGCGCGTTCGGACATGTGTGATGAACCCGCGTGGCGGGCTGTGGTTCACCGGCACCGGAGTGGCTGGCGTCACGTACGCGTGCGCCGTGGAACTCAATCTGCCGTGGCTCAACCATACAGGAGTGGCTGCACGATCGGACATTCACGACGCGATGGAGGTGCACGATCTCACCTCTCGACACGTTGTGTCGGCCACCCACGTTCCGGTTGAACCTGTCGGCGCCAACGAGGACGGTCGCCCTCGCCCGACCACGACGGTGGGCGCGGTAATCTCAATGTCCCAATGCCCGCGCCACTTCCTCCAGCGCCGCGGGATCCTCGATCGTCGGCGGCACCGGCGCGGCCTCGCCATCGGCGATTTGCCGGATCGAGCCGCGCAGGATCTTCCCCGACCGCGTCTTCGGCAGCCGCGCCACCACGCGCGCATCCTTGAACGCCGCCACCGGACCGATCCGCTCGCGCACCAACGCCACCAGCTCGGCGCAGATCTCGGCCTCCGGACGGTTCACGCCGGCCTTCAGCACCACCAGGCCGATCGGCGTCTGCCCCTTCATCTCGTCCTTCGCGCCGACCACCGCGCATTCGGCGACATCGACGTGCGAGGCCAGCACTTCCTCCATCTGCCCGGTGGACAGCCGATGGCCGGCGACGTTGATGATGTCGTCGGTGCGGCCCATCACCGAGACGTCGCCGTCGGCGTCGATCACCCCGGCATCGCCGGTGCGGTACCAGCCCGGGAAATCCGCCAGATAGGCGGTGTGATAGCCCTCGTCGTTCTGCCACAGCGTCGGCGCGCAGCCGGGCGGCAGCGGCAGGCGGACGCACAGATTGCCGGTCTGGCCCGCGCGCCAGCACGTGCCCGTCGTCGTCCAGCGCGTGCAGGTCGTAGCCCGGGCAGGGCCGGCCGCCGGAGCCGGGCTTGAACGGGAACAGCCCGTATTCGCGGAAGCCGCTGGTGATCGCCCAGCCGGTTTCGGTCTGCCACCAATGATCGACCACCGGCTTGCCGAGCAGCTCCGCCGCCCAGATCGCGGTCGGCGGATCGCAGCGCTCGCCGGCGAGGAACAGCGCCTCCAACTTCGACAGATCGTGTTGGCGCAGCAGCTTGCCCTCCGGGTCCTGCTGCTTGATCGCGCGCATCGCGGTGGGCGCGGTGAACAGCACCTTCACCCCGTGCTGCGCGCAGACGCGCCAGAACGCGCCGGCGTCCGGCGTGCCGACCGGCTTGCCCTCGTACATCACGCTGGTGCAGCCGCGCAGCAGCGGCGCGTAGACGATGTAGCTGTGGCCGACCACCCAGCCGACATCGGACGCCGCCCAATAGACGTCGCCGGCATCGACGCCGTAGATCATGCGCATCGAGTTCCACAGCGCGACCGCGTGGCCGCCATTGTCGCGCACCACGCCCTTGGGCCGTCCGGTCGTGCCCGAGGTGTAGAGGATATACAGCGGATCGGTCGCCGCCACCGGCACGCAGTCGTGCGGCGCCGCCGCGGCCTCGGCCTCCAGCAGGTCGTGGTCGCGGCCGGGGATCAGCGTCGCCGGCGTTCGGCGTCGCGTTGCAGGATCAGGCAGGCGTCGGGCTTGTGCGGCGACAGCGCGATCGCGGCGTCGAGCAGCGGCTTGTATTTCACCACCCGGCCGGGTTCCAGGCCGCACGACGCCGAAACGATCACCTTCGGCTTGGCATCGGCGATGCGCGATGCCAGTTCCGCCGCGGCGAAACCGCCGAACACCACGGAATGGATCGCGCCCAGCCGCGCGCAGGCCAGCATGGCGATCGCTGCCTCGGGCACCATCGGCAGGTAGATCACCACGCGGTCGCCGCGCGTCACGCCGAGCGCCGCCAGCGCGCCGGCGAGCTTGGCGGTGCGGGTCTGCATCTGGCGGTAGGTGAAGGTCTCGATGCGCCCGGTCATCGGGCTGTCCCAGATCAGCGCCGGCTGCTCGCCGCGGCCGGCGAGCGACATGGCGGTCGAGGCAGTTGAAGCAGGTGTTCAGCGTGGCGCCGGGGAACCAGCGGCCGTAGGGGCCGGATGAGGGGTCGAACACGCGTCCCAGCGCTGTCCCAGGTGATGCCCTCGGCGATCGCGGCCCACCAGGCCTCCGGGTTGGCGCGCCAGGCGGCGTAGGCTTCGGCGTATCCGGACGCGGGCACTGCGTCATTCATCGCGGCCTCCCTTGGCGCTGGCCGGCGTGGTGTGCGGCCGCCGGTCGTTCCGTGTCATGGCCGGGCAATGTTTCCGTAGTGGTCCCGACCACGCGCGTCTGCTGCGCGCCGCCAGCATCGCAGGCCGAGGATGCCGGGCCAAGCGTCGCGGGCCGGGAGGGGGGGACGGGCTGGCTGGGCGGATCATCGGTTTTTCACGTTGCATGGGGTCTCGCCCCGGTGGAGGGGCCTGCGGCGAGCCGCGAGATCGGGTGCTCGGAGCGCCTCGGGCGCATTGCCGCCAGCGCGCGACGGATCTGCACCGCTTCCGATGGCGAAGGCAATCGGATTTGCCTTGGCGCGGCGCGGCGACAATGCGATACCAGAAGAAGATTGCCGCAGCCTGCCCTTGGGTTCGACCCGAGGGTCGCCACGCTCCTCGCGATGACGGGGCGGCTTGGCGCGATGTGAACGCAGGAAAGCCTGACAACACATGCCAATCACAGCCCAGAACGATGAGGAAACCAGGCCGCGGCCGTTGTCGTCGCGCATCACGGGCGGGCAATATTTCCGGAACAGAAACATCTGCAGGACGCCATGCCAACTGTGAGACACCACTGGCCACTGCTTCTGCTGGGTCTTGCCGTCAGCGGGTGTCAGAGCGCGCCGACCGGTGCGGCGCAGGATTTTGTCGCGGCGGCGGACGCCCTGGCGCAGGCCGAATTGGCTTATTTCGATCAGATCCAGGCTGCCTCCGATGACAGCCATGTGTTGCTCGCGAGTGCCGTGTACGTGCGGCATGTTGGCCAGTTCTCCTCGATCGCCGGCGAACTGACGAAACGCGATGACTTTTCCAAGGCCAAGGCCGCTCGCATGGCCGCCATGGCGCAGTTGCAGAATTACGCGCAGCAGATCGCCGCGATTTCTGCCGCCGCGACCGACACCGCGATTGCCGACCAGGCGAAGACCACTGCTGGCAACGTCACCACACTGCTGACCGATCAGAAGGCTGCCAAGCTGACGGCGCAGCAGGCTGCACTGATCCAGACCGCGGTCGATACCCTGGCCCAGGCAATCATCAACGCGGCGGCTGCCGAGAACCTGCAACGCCTCGCCAAGGAGGCAAGCCAGCCGATCGGCGACATAGCGAACATGGTCCACCAGGACACCGCGAACATCGAGACGGACAACTTTGCGCCAGGCCTCGTGGCGGACCAGCAGGCGGCGATGATGAGCATCCTGGAAAAGATCTACGAGGATCCCGCCGCGAACAGCAGCCAGCGGCTGGCGGCGGTTGCGGCGTGGCGTAGCTGGAAACCTTCGCTTGTCACCGAAGGCAAGGACATCGACGACGCGCTCGCCAGGCTGATCGCGGCGAACGATGCGCTGGCCGCCGGACAGCCGTACTCGGCAAGCGTGTTCGCGCAACAAGCATTCGATCTGGCACAGCAGGCACTCAACACATCGAGCGGCGGGAAATAAGGAGAGAGCCCAGGATGCCGACAAACGCCGATGCCATTCACGATCTCGAAGCGGCGAAGTCCGCGCTGGAACGCCAGATTGCCGCTGCCACCGGTGCGACAGCCGACAGAGTTCTGCTCGCCATCCAGTGCCTGGCGGACGAAGCCGGGGCGCTGGCGGCCGCCACGCTCACGGATGCCTATGCGCCGCAGACTGATGCCTTCAAGGCGGTGACCAACGACGCTAGGCACTTCGTGGCGGCCTTGAACAGCATCAAGCAGGCGTTGGCGGTGGTGGCCGGGCTCGCGCAGATCCTCGACAAGGCGATCAGCTACATCAAGTGACGCATCCCGGCGCCGGGTCGTCCCGTCGCGGCAGGGGCCTTGCAGGACCACGCCAAACTGTCCACCCTTGGCCGCGGAAACCCGACGAAACGGGCAATGTCCGACTAGCATGGGGATGTCATCATGGCGGTTATCAGGGTGCGTGATCTCGCATATGGCCGGCTCCGGTCGCCTGACCTGGATGCGCAGGAGGAATTTCTGACCGCGTTCGGCATGGTACGCGCGGCGCGAACACCGACGGCGCTGTATATGCGCGGCACCGATCCGGTGCACCACATCCATGTCACCGAAAAGGGCGATCCCAGGTTCATCGGCTTCGCATGGGCGGTCACCAACGAGGACGACCTCAAGGCCATCGCGAAATATCCCGGCGCGAGCGGGATCGAGAACATCGACGAGCCTGGTGGCGGGAAGCGGGTCCGCGTGACGGAACCCAACGGCTACACCATCGAGATCGTCTACGGCATGCAGACCGTGCAGCCGATCCAGGTGGTGCGCCAGCCGCTCAACACCGGTGTCGAGCCATTAAAGCGCGCGGGCGAGGTCATGCGCATTGCCTCCGGTCCGTCCAGCGTCAAGCGCATCGGCCACGCCGTACTCGGTTCGCCAAAGAACCAGGAAACCGTTCGCTGGTTTCGCGAAACGCTCGGCCTGGTCCCTTCGGACGACGTCTATGCGGGCGAGAAGCAGAACATCATCGGACAGTTCAGCCGGATCGATGCCGGCGATGATTATGTCGATCACCACGCGTTCTTCTGCATGAAGAACGAGCGCGCGGGTCTCAATCATTTTTCATTCGAGGTGCAGGACGTCGATGACGTGTTCATCGGTCACGAATATCTCGAAGGCCTGAGCAAGTACGAACACATGTGGGGCATCGGCCGCCACCTGCTCGGCAGTCAGGTTTACGACTACTGGGCGGATCCCTGGGGCCGCGTGCATGAGCATTGGGCCGATACCGATCGGCTGAACATTCACAACGGCGGCAACCTCGTCCCGGCTGAGGAAGGTCTCCGTTCGCAATGGGGAACCAGGCCACCGGAGAAATTCCGCGGCCACGTCAGCCCCTGACACACGACTGAACGGAGGAGGGAACAGGAATGCCAATAGGCGGTGATCTGCTGACCAATACTCTGGCCGGCATCGCATTTGTCGGCTGCGCGCTGGCGAGTGTGGCGCCGGCATCAGGCTCGCAAACACAAGCACAGGGCCGCCGGCGCGAGGCCGTGGTCAATGGCAAACGCGTCAAGACCGTCGATGTGCACGCCCACTGCATCGTTCCGGCGGCGGCGGCAGTGATCAACCATCCGCTCGAATCGCCGGGCCTGCTGATGCATGACACCAGCACGCGCATCGCGGCGATGGACGTGCAGGGCATCGACGTCGAGGCGCTGAGCATCAACCCGTACTGGTATCGCGCTCCCCGTGACGCCGCGGCCGAACTGATAAGAATCCAGAACGAGGCACTGGTGGAATTCTGCGCGGCAAGCCCCGACCGTTTCGTCGCCTTTGCTACTGCGGCGCTGCAATATCCCGATCTTGCCGCGCAACAGGTCGAGTACGCGGTCAAGACACTGGGCTTCCGCGGTGTCGGCGTCGCCGGCAGCGTCGCCGGCGAGGAACTGGCCAACCCAAGATTCCACCCGTTCTGGGCGAAGTGCGAGGAGTTGGGCGTACTCGTCTTCATGCATCCGTTGGGCACGCGCGAATTGGAGCCGAGCGGTCGGCTCGCCGGCAGCGGGTTGTTGACCAACACGATCGGCAATCCGCTGGAAACCACCATCGCACTGTCACACCTGATCTTCGAAGGCACGCTCGATCGGTTTCCTGGGCTGAAGATCTGTGCCGCGCATGGCGGCGGCTTCCTGCCGTCCTACGCCAACCGGTCCGATGCAGTGATACGATGCTTCCCCGACCGGGTCGGCCCGCTGCCCAAGAAAAATCCGACGGCGTACCTGCGGGGCGGTCAGCTCTATTTCGACACGATCGTGTTCACGCCCGAAGCGCTGCGTCACCTTATCGCGGAGACCGGACCTGGCCAGATCATGATCGGCACCGACTACCCGTTCCCGTGGACCAGTACCGAGGTCGATCTCGTGCTCAACACGCCGGGACTAAGCGATGATGAGAGGATCGCGATACTCGGCGGAACCGCGGCGCGGCTGCTGGGGATTGCCGGCTGAGGGGCATCATAGCAAGACGCACGTCATGCCGGCCCGCGTCGGCATGACGTGCAACCTACACAGACGCGAGCTCGCCCTCAGCCTGTCTCCGGGGCAACGACCACCGCCTGCGCCGGCCGCAACCGCGCGGCGAGCAATTCGAAACCCGAAAGCATGGGCAGCGGAACAAGGAACATCGCCGCGCCGAACAACACCGCGGCGGTGCCGCCGGCGGCGTCATGGATCAACCCGGCCACCGCTGGTCCACTTGCCTGCAACAGGAAATGGCAGGTGTAGAAAACGCCAAACCCACCTGCCCGCTGGGCCGGCGTCAGCACACCAGCCGGCAACGACGTGATAACACCCGGCGGCGGGCCGATCGCCACGCCGAATGCGATGCAGGCAAGCAGAGGCGGAGTGCTCGCGGCAATCAAGGCGAGGGCCGACGACGCGAGGACGCAGAAGATGATGATGGTGGCTCGAGGTTTGCCAATCCGCTGCACCACGTAGCCGCCGAACGGGATCGAAACCATGCCGACCCACAGGGCAAGGCTGGTCAATGCGCCGGATTGGGCCAACGTCATCCGGCCACCTTCCGCGAGAAATGACGGCACGAAGCTGAAGTAAGCCACCAGCCCGGCGTTGAACGAACCCCACATTATGCCGGCGGCGATCACCGGTGCGAGTATCCGCAGCGGCGGCAGACCGATCGATTGCATGGCGGCCTCGGCGCGCGGCTGCTCGATGCAGGGATCGTCGGACGGCACGCGGTAGCATAGCGTTACCAGCAGCAGCGACAGCAGACAGATGCCGCCGGCAAGCAACATCACCGACCGCCAGCCGAACGCATTGGCGATCAGTGGTTCGGTGAACAGGCCGAGCGCGATGCCGAACGGCCAGGTGGACAGGATGACCGCCATCGCCAGCACGATCTCGCGGCGAGCGAACCAGTCGGTAGTCATCTTGGTGATGACCAGATTGAACAGGATGGCGCCCATGCCGCTGGTCAGCCGCCCAACGAACGCCGCGCCAAAGCTGTCCGCCAGCGACATGATCACGCCGCCGGCTGCCATCAGCGCCAGGCCAACTGCGCACAGATTCTTGTCGCCCAGACGACGGATGATCAGTCCGCCGGGCAGCGAGAGAAACACGCCGGAAATGTGGTACAGCCCGATCAATGTGCCAATCTCGGCGAACCCGACGTGCAGGTCGGCGCTCAACGCCGCTGCAACGGAGCCAACCGTCTGGTACTGAAACCCCATGGCGGTGCGCGCGACGAACAGCACGACCAGGGTGAGCCAGCGCCGGTGCATTCCCGCGTTCGACGGCAGTGCGATGGGATACGCGCTACGCCGGTGCGAATACGTCCTCATGCGCCGCTGTAACGCGTTGCGCGGGAGGTCCGGCGAACAGCGTGTCGCGATGCAGCACTGGCACCACGCGGTCGGCGAACAGACGCATGTTCAGTTCGCCTTCCTCGTGCGGCATGCCGCCATAGGAGAAGTCGGCTATCAGGTGGTCAGTGCCGGTCAATGCGCGCAGCTCGGCAATCTGCTGGATGCAGTCATCGGGTGTGCCGGCGATCTGGATCTTCACGTAGAATTCAGTGGCCTTCTGACGCGCGGCGTCCTCCTTCATCTTGGCGTACGTCTTAGTCATCTTGCCGTATGCCTCGTAGCCCTTCACATCGGCCAGGTGCCCATCCGAAAAGTGATAGTGGTTGTCGATCGAATCCCACTTCCGGCCGAGATACTTCATGGCGCGCTCATGCGCCTCATGGCGGCTTTCGGCACATGACACGTTGGTCAGGATGATCGGTGGCGGCGGTGTGTGACCGACAGCGGCGGCGACCTCGCGGAAGCGATCGATGTCGGCGGCGGCCTTCGGCCATTCGTTCTGCATGATCACCATCATGCCAAAGCCGAGCTTCGCCATGATCTCGGCTGACTCGGGTGTGACGGAGGAGACGAAGAAGCGTCGCTCGGGGTTGGAGATCGGCCTCGGACGGATCGAGGTGCGCGGTATCTGGTAGTGCTCGCCCTGCCATTCGAATTCCGGCTGGCTGAGTGCCAGACGCACGAGCTGCGCGGATTCGACGAAGCGGGCACGTGCCTCCTCCATCGGGATGCGGAAGCCGGCGTATTCCACTGAGGCGGCGCCGCGGCCGAAGCCGAACAGGCAGCGACCGCCGGACAGCACATCGAGCAGCGCGATGCTCTCGGCGACGCGGATCGGGTCGTGCCACGGCAGCACGATGACGGATGTGCCCAGTGCGATGCGCTTGGTGCGGCCGGCGAAATAGCTCAGCAACTGCGTCGGCGCCGGGGACATGGAGTAACCGGTGAAGTGATGCTCCAGCGCGAAGATCGAATCGAAGCCGAGTGGTTCGGCAAGATCGCCGAGTTCCAGATGCTCTTTGTAGACAGCGACGTCCGACCGTCCCGCCTGGGCCAGGATGCTGAGCGATACACCGATCTTCATGGACGCCTCCTGCGCGATTGCTGTGAGTGTGTCAGGGTGTCGCACCAAGGTCGAGAGGTTGCGGTGCCGGGCGCAAACGATACGCTTCCAGACCTGCTGCTGGATGGATTGGACGTGGTGTTCATCGGCATCAATCCGTCCGTCTACTCCGCTGCGCAGGGCCACTATTTCGCCAGGCGTTCCAATCGTTTCTGGCCTTGTTTTTCGCGGTCCGTGTTGAGCGAGGCTGCGCGTCGCGCTCTCACCGTCAGTCAGTTGGAACCTGAACATGATCGCCTTCTGCCAGCGCACGGCTTCGGCTTTACCGACCTGGTGAAGCGACCAACCGCGCGCGCCGGCGATCTGCGGCGGCAGGAGTTCGCAGCCGGCGTGGCAATCCTGGCGACCAAACTCGAGCGTTATAAGCCGCGCATCGCCTGCTTCCATGGCATGACCGGCTACCGGTACGTCCTGCGCGAACTGAACCCCACCGGCGTTGCATCTGAGCTCGGTGAGCAGCCGTTGCATATCGGTGCGACACGTTGCTTCGTTGTGCCCAATCCGAGCGGCGCCAATGCGCACTTCACGCGGGCCGACCAGGCAAAATGGTACGATCGAACTCGCCGATGCCCTCCGAGTTTGCCCATTCGCTCCGCGCTGCCTAACCTCTGCGTAGAGGAAGGGTCCAACGATGGCCTCACACGTCAACGCCGCGGCGCGGCTCGAAACGGCGCCGGCGGCAATCCTCGACGAGGCAGCCTCGTAGGAAGCAGAACCATGGCCAACACACCGTTCGAACGCATCTGGGATCAGCACGTGATCAAGGACTATGGCGATGGGCGGGCGCTCATCCACATCGATCGCCACTTCGCGCAGGAAGGCACCAGCGGACGCGCGTTCGACGGCCTGCGCCAGCGCGGGCTGCGCGTGCGGCGGCCCGACCTGACGCTCGCCACGATCGACCACGGCATTGCCACGAGGCCTGGCCGCACTCTGGAAAGCTGGGCGGCGAGCCGGCCGCGCAACCTCGCGATGAAGCGCAACTGCGAGGAGTTCGGTGTGATGCTGTTCAGCATCGATCACGTCAACCACGGGATCGTGCATGTAGTTGGTCCACATCTCGGCTTCGCCCTGCCCGGCTGCACCTACGTCTGTGGTGACAGTCACACCGCGAGCTGCGGCGGTGTCGGCGCCTGGGCCTGGGGTATTGGCACCTCCGAGGTGATGCAAGTGTTCGCCACGCAATCGCTGATCATGCGCAAGCCGCGCACGCTGCGTGCCGAGTTCCATGGCACACCGGCAAGGGGCATCTTCGCCAAGGACATGATCCTGGCGCTGATCGGTCGATACGGTGTCGATGCCGGTGTGGGCCACGTGGTGCAGTATGCCGGCCCGGCGATCCGGGCGATGCCCCTGGAGGGACGGCTGACGATCAGCAACATGTCGATCGAATGCGGCGCGCGCGGCGGCCTCATCGCTGCGGACGACACGACGTTTGAATATCTCAACGGAAAGCCGATGGCCCCGAATGGGGCGCTGTGGGATCAGGCGGTCGCCAATTGGCGCACCCTGTATGACGAAACGGATGCAGAGTACGATCGGGTGATCGACATCGATTGCGCGACGCTGAAGCCGCAGGTCACCTGGGGCAATTCGCCGCAGGACGTCGTGGCGATCGACGATGTCATCCCTGAGCCGCCGATGTTCGCCGATGCGGGCCGACGCGCGATGGCCGAGCGCGCACTCGATTACATGGACCTGCGGCCTGGCGCGCCGATCGCCGGCACGAAAATCGACATTGCCTTCATCGGTTCATGCACCAATGGGCGGCTTTCCGATCTGCAGGCCGCAGCCGAAGTAGTGCGCGGACGCAAGGTAGCGCCTGGCGTGACGGCGCTAGCGGTGCCGGGAGCGGCGCATGTGAAGGCGGCGGCGGAGTCGGCAGGGCTGCACAGGGTGTTCCAGGAAGCCGGATTCGAATGGCGTGAGGCAGGGTGCTCGATGTGCGTCGGCGCGGGCGGCGACATCGTGCCGCCAGGCAAGCGGTCGATCTCGACGTCGAACCGCAATTTCGAGGGACGCCAGGGACCTGGGAGCCGCACGCATCTGGCGAGCCCGGCGATGGTCGCGGCCGCCGCGATCGCCGGCTGCATCACCGACGTGCGTGCGATGCTTGCGTAGCGGAGGAAGTGGAAGACGATGGAGAAGTTCAGCGTGCACACTGGCGTCACGGTGCCGATGATGATGACCAACATCAACACGGACCTGATCGCGCCTTCACTGATGCCCGGTCGCACACCCGAGGAAGCTGCATCGCTGTCGCTGAAGGACAAGCTGTTCGGCAATCTGCGCTACGACAAGGAAGGCGTGCCGCGAGCGGACTTTGTACTGATCAGCCGCGCTATCGCGAAGCGAGTGTCCTGCTGGCAGGGCCGAACTTCGGTTGCGGCAGCTCGCGCGAGACCGCGGTCTGGGCGCTGATGGAAGCCGGCATTCGCTGTGTCATCGCGCCGAGCTTCGGCGACATTTTCCACGACAACGCGTTCCAGAACGGCCTGCTGCCCATAAGGCTGGAGGTGGCGGAGATCGAACGCCTCGCGGCCGCACTGCAACGGTCGAACGCATCGACAGTGACAATAGACCTGGAGCACTGCACGATCGCGGTTCCGGGTTTGTTGCCGATCCACTTCGCGCTTGGCGATGACCGGAGGCTGCCGCTGCTGGAGGGGCTGGATCAACTCGGCTTCATGCTGCGCAGCGAGACGGAGATCGGCGATTTCGAGAACAGGGACGCGGCGGCGCGGCCATGGGCTTATGGGAGCGTGACATGAACCATCATTTCGGTGTCTTGATTCCATCGACCAACACGACGGTTGAGATCGAGTACAACCGGCTGTTGCCGCCAACGCTTCAGGTGCATGTCGGCAGGCTGTTGACCAGCGGCAACGGGCCGTTCGCGCCGAGCAAGGAAGAGGATATCGACTACCAAGCGCGTCTGCTTGGCACTGCGAAGGTCGAGGTGGTGAGCCTGGCGCAAACCTCGGCCAGCCTGTTCGCGGAAAACTACGATGGCAATGTCACGCAGCGCATGAGCAAGGCGGCCGGGGTTCCGGCGATCACCTCGGCGCAAGCGGTAGGCGATGCGGTGCGGGCCCTTGGCGCGCGTCGGATCGCTCTGGTGTCGCCCTATTCGCAGCAGGTGATCGAACTGGCTCGGCACTACTACCAGACCAAATACGGTCTCGAGGTCGTGGCGGTGGAGGGTTTTGCCGCGACCAATTCCTACCTGATCGGCAAGCTCGGCCCGGAGAACGCGCGCGATGCATTCGCCCGGATCGATCGGCCGGAGATCGAGGCGTTCGTCGTGCCGGGCGGCAACTTCCCGACGATGTCGTTCGTGCCCGACTGGGAGCGCGAATTCGCCAAGCCGGTCATTACAACGAATCAGGCCGCACTCTGGGCGATGCTACGGATCATGCAGGCCGGCGAAAAGCTGCCGGGGCTCGGGCGGCTCTTGGCGGAGATGCCGCAGGGCTGACGTTGGCAAGGACGAGACCAGGCATACACAATCTCCCACCAGTAATGCGGTACTGGTGGGAGATTGCTTCACTACGCCCGCAACGACAGGACGGTTACGGCTTGATGTGCTTATGGATGAACGCCGCGGCCGGTTCGTAGGATGGGGCGCCGGCCTTTGTCGCCTGGTCGATGTACAGCAACTCGATATCGCCGCCGGCCTTGCGGTAGTTCGCGGTGAAGCGCTCCGGCTCGTTTGCCGGGATCGGCGACTCCGGATCGCGATAGTCGTGCACGATATCCGGACGGCCCTGGATCCAGATCGCCGGCGGCATCACGACCTTCTCGCCACGCTCCAGGATGAGCACCGGATTGCCCTCGGCCATCGCCGCCTCGGTCTTCCAGTACCTGATCGTGCCGCTGCGGAATGTTGCCAACCCATGCCGGCGGGTTTGCCGAATCGCGTGCCCGCAGTGCGTGCCGATAACGCGACAACGGGTTGATCACCGGCCATAGCATCGCCACCGCGCGCAAGGTTCCATCCACCGCCGGTGAACTGGACGGCAGCGGGATCGCGGCATAACGCGGATCATTCGGCCGCATCGCCGCCAGCATGGCGAGATGTCCGCCGCTCGACTGCCCTGCCGCGCCGACCAGATCGGCACGCGTGTTGAGTTCCGACGGGTGCGCCTTCACCCAGCGGATTGCATAATTGATGTCGGCGAGCGATGTCGGATAACCGTCGCTGGCGTGACGGAAGTCGATCGACGCAACCGCGATCCCGGCGCGCGCAAATCCTTCGGCGTAGATCTGGCACTCGTTCAGATCGCCGTTGCACCAGGCGCCCCCGTGGATTTCGATGACAGCCGGGAACGGCCCCTTGCCCTGCGGCTTGAACAGCCGTGCCATGAACCGCCGATCGCCATGACGGAGATATTCGACATCCTGTGTGGTGTATTCGTAGGTGGCCATTGGACTTACTCCCTATGCGGCCGGGCGCTACCCGGCCATCTCAGCCTCACGCCTTAGCCTGCGGCAGATCGAGCCGCACCGCAACCGCAGCGCTCGCGATCACTGCCACGTCATTCGATGTCTCGTCCGGCACATCCAGCCCGCCCTTCACCACCTTCACGGTGACCTCGCCATGCGGCAATGAGGCCTGCACCGCAGCCGCGTCGACCTTTTCCGGGTGCTGCACCCCGATGGTGACTTCGACCTGCATGCGGCGGGAGTCCAACCCGAAGGTGCGGATCAGGCTCAATGAACTGTGATGCAGCGCATCCTGCACCGCCCGCAGCGCGGCCTTGGTGTAGTCGCCGCCATGCAGGTCGTTGCCGCTGCCCATCTCAAGGATGATGCGCTTTGCCATGCTATGGGTCCCTCACACATCGAGCCGCACGACGGCGGCGGCATTGGCGATCACCGTGGAATTGGTGCCGGCATCGTTGGGAATTTCCAGGCCGCCTTCGACAACATTCACCGTCCCCGTGCCGTGCGGCAGCACCGCGAGCACCGCAGCCTTATCCACACGGTCGGGCCTCGGCACGCCGATGGTGACTTCGACCCGCATCGAATCCACATGCAGGCCGACCGCATCGGCGACGCTCAGGGAATTGTGCCACAGCGCGTCGCGCAATGCGCGCACCGCTGCCTTGGTATAGTCGGCGCCGCGGATGTCGGTACCCATGCCAATTTGCAGCACCATGCGTTTCCAGGCCATCTGCTACCTCCCCATGTCAGACCGAAGCCGGCGCCACACCTGGCCGCGCCGTCAAGGCCTCACGCGCTGCGTCGACGAATGCCGCATCGCGCGGCAGCACCACCGCGGCCGAGCGAACACGATGCGTTTCCGGATCGATACCCGGCGGCGGCTCGCCCTTTTGCAATGCTCGCGCCGCGCGCAGCAGTCGTTGCCTAGCCATAATGATGCCGTTGTCGGTCGACAGCAGATGTTCGCGCGTGCGGTCCATGATCGGACCCATGCTTTCCTGCAGCGACGCATCCTGCATGGCGATGCCGGCAACGCCGCTGTAGCTCGCGCCAGATTTCTGGGCCGCGCGATCCATCAGGTAGTCGTTGTCCCGGTTGGCCAGTGGAATGTAGGTGCCGGGAATGTTGCGCGTATGAATGCCCTTGCCGTCGCGCATCGCCTGCACCTCGGAAGCAGTCAGCGCGCGCGTCGGATGGTAGTCGAAGCTCCAGGCCCAACAGTTCTCGTCGTCGATCGGTATCCAGAAATGTCCATGCACCGGATGATTGCCGCGTGGCGGGATCATGGTGAAGGACGGCATGCACCAGGGCGTTATGCGCCAATAATAGTGCCCGTCCTCCGCGTTGCGCCGAGCGCCGATGAACAGGCCGGCCGGCTGGTCAACCACCTCGAACACCGGCATCGTATCGCCCAGGTTGTACTGGTTGCCGCGCGAGCCGACCATCAACGGATCGGAGCGAAATGCATCGCGGTGCAGCCACGAGACGTGGCTGGAGTTGATGCCGCCCTCCATCGCCTGCAGCCAGTTACAGTATTGCAGCCGCTTCGACGTATAGGTCTGTTCCGGCGGCACCATGGCGAATTCGAATTCCGGCAGCGCCGGCTGGTGTTCCGGCGGGCCCATGTAGGTCCACAGCACGCCGCCGCGCTCGACGAGCGGATAGGACCGCAGCCTGATCTTCGCGCGGAAGCCGCTTTCTTCGGGTTCGGACGGGATCTCCACGCACTGGCCGGTCACGTCGTATTTCCAACCGTGATACGGGCAGCGCAGCCCGCATTCCTCGTTGCGGCCGAACCATAGCGAGACACCACGATGCGCGCAGAACTCGTCGAGCAGCCCGTAGCGGCCCTGCGTGTCGCGGAACGCGATCAGCTTTTCCGTTAGAAGCTGGATGCGCACCGGGGAACAGTCGTTCTCCGGCAATTCCTCCGCCAGCAACGCCGGTATCCAGTAGCGGCGGAACATCTCGCCCATCGGCGTTCCCGCTCCGATGCGCGTCAGCAGCTCATTCTGTTCTGTGCGAAGCATTTTTCTCTCCTTCGCTGATCACTCGGTTTCGGCCCGACCGGCGGTCACGTCAATGCACACCTGTCCGTCGATCACTTGCGCGTCCCAGACCCGCAGCGGGATTGTGCAGGGCGGCGCGCTGGGGCGGCCAGTGGGAATGTGAAAGCGCCCCTGGTGGAATGGGCATTCGATCTCCTCACCATCGACATATCCCTCGGCCAGCGAGCCAGGCCCGTGCGTACAGGCATCCTGCGTGACGTAGTGGCGACCGCTCACCCGGAAGACCGCAAACGCAAGGCCATGTGTCTCCGAGCGCACGGGGCTGGTTTCATCGACATCGGCGGCGGCGCACAGCGCCGTGAGTTGCGCGTCATCCGGCATGGCGACATAGGCTAGCCGCAGATGCCGGACGCGCCTAGCGTGGCGCACGCATCGCGAAAGGATCCACATGTTGCACGTGGGCGGCTGCCACTGCCAGAACCTCAGTGTGAAGCTGCGGCTTTCGAAGCCCCCGGCGGAAATGCCGTTACGCTCGTGTTCTTGTGCATTCTGCCGCTCGCACGGCACGCGGACGCTGTCCGACCGCAACGGCGATGTGGAAATCACCGCCGGCGATTGGACGGAGGTTGAGCGCTACCAGTTTGGCTCGCGGACAGCCGACTACCTGCTGTGCCGGCGCTGCGGCGTCGATGTCGGTGCGGTGTGCGAGACCGGCAGCGGCCTGCGCGCCGTATTGAACGTGAATTGCCTGGACGACCGTGCCGCCTTCACGCAGACCCCGGCCGCGTCCGACTACGACGGCGAGGCCACCGACGCGCGCCTGGATCGTCGCTCGATGAACTGGATGCCGGCAGTGGTGCGGGACTAAATCACTCCCGCATCCGTCGTGACTTACCGCGCCTGTATAGCGATCCGTCCGACCGTCACAACGATGCGCCAACCAGCACGAATGCTGCCACGCAGCGAGCCGGCAACTTTCGAACTGCCGCCCGCGCGGCAACGGTAAGGCACCGGCAGTTCCAGTATGCGCAAGCCGGCGCGCGCCGCCTTCATCTGCATCTCGATGTTCCAGCCGTAGGTCGCCTCGCGCATGCCAAGCCGGTCCAATGCGTCGCGCCCGATTGCGCGGAAGGCACACATGTCGGTGTAGTGCACGCCGTACAGCGCCGACATGATCCAGCCGGCGAGCCGACCCGCCAGAACCTGATGCCAGCTCATCGATCCCGGCTCGCGTTCGCCGCGCACGCGCGAGCCGATGACGAAGTCATGCGTGCCGGCCCGGATCGGCGCCACCAGCATTCCGGCCAGATCGGCACGATCCGCGCCGTCGCCGTCGAGGAACAGGATGATACCGCATGATGCGCTGGCCGCCGCAGCGCCGGCAGCACAGGCGCGGCCATAGCCACGTTCGGCCAGCGTCACGACGCGCACGCCGGCTGCCCGCGCAAGAGCGACGGTGCCATCGCGGCTGTTGCCGTCGGCAACGATGATCTCGTCCACCACGTCGCGGGGGATGGATGCGATCACGCCGGCTATCGTTGCTGCCTCGTTCAGGGTGGGGATGACCGCCGCGACCTGCGTCCCTGTCATTGCGAGACGGCACAGCCGACGAAGCAATCCCGGTCCAGTTGGGGCGCGTAACTGGACCGAGATTGCTTCGTCGTTACACTCCTCGCAATGACAAGGGCCGCAGGCTTCGTCGCTATGCTCCTCGCAATGATGATGATCGTCAGAGGCTCCAACGCAGGCCGCAATTGGCGCAGGGACGCGGTGGGCTGTCGCTGAGCAGGGAGCCGCGAAAATCCTGATAGGCGGCACCGTTCCAGATCTCTCGCAGCGTCTGCTGGGTCGCGTCTCCCACCGTGTAGCTTTCGTAGCCGCGCGCCGAGAATGGCGCCATGCAGCACGGCAACGCACGTCCATGTGCGGTGAAATACATCAGCGACCAGGGGCGCCGGCACGCGGACCATGGTTGCGCCTCCACCTGTTGCTTGAGGCTTAGCCCCGGTTCGGTCGCACCTGACGCATCCAGCGCAATCCCCAGATCGCGTGCCAACGCTGTCGCTGTCTCAATCGCGCGCGATTCATCGGCCCGCACCCGCTCGAACAGCGATGATTCGGCGCGTGCCAGGCCGTAGCCTGTTTCGTCGTACACCAGACGCTGCAAATATACCTCGCGCACGCCCATCGATGCCGCCAGGCGGACGAACGCAGGAAGCTGATCGATTGTCTCCTTCAATCCGGTCAGCCACAGCGACACGCGGGGCGACATAGCCCCAATCGCGCGCTGCAATTCCGTAAATCCTCGCACATTCTGCACGATGCGGTGGAAGAAGTTCTTGCCGCGCACTGCCAGGAACGATTTGGCATCAGCCGCATCGAGCGATACGCGCAGTTCATCCAGGGCGGTGTCGATCATCGCCTGATGCTTCCTCGCCGACAGCAACGTGCCGTTGGTGTTGAACAGTACGTAGATCCCTCGGTCCTTAAGGTAGCGGATCATGCGCGGCAGCGCCTTCACCAGCATCGGCTCGCCGACGCCGTGCAGCACGACGCGCGCGACCTCGGGCACCTGATCGACGATTGAGGTGAACAGCTCCCAGCTCATGTCCGCCGGCGGCTCGAGTTCCTCGAAGGTGCGCGGACACGTCTCGCACAGCAGATTGCAGCGGTTGGTAACTTCCAGGTACAGGCACACCGGCGGCGCGGTCGCCTGCCTGTCACGCTGATCCACCGCCTCGAAGTAGCGGCGCGGATCCTTCAGCGTTGTCGCGGTCATCACACGCTCCGTACGGCTTGAGGTGGCACAGGCGATACACGCATCCGGTTGCGGCGCAGATCCAACACGGCGAGCGCGGCGGCAGGAGCATACACTGCGGCGGGGACCGCCACATACTCGAATGAACCGTGCGCCAGCAGTGGTGCGGCGGCGAGCATCCATAGCACGCTGGGCAGCGGCGCGAGACAGGCCAGCGGAGCGATCCAGCCGAAGTACCACGGATAATGCGGCGATACCGCGACCAGCACCGCGGCGCCCAGGATCACTGCCTGGCGCGCCTGCACTGCGATCCGGGCGCCTGGTGCTGCCGGCAACGCGGCGGCGAATGCGAACCATGCTCCCAGCAATCCAAGTATGCCCAGAGCAAACGCGAAATACACCATCGATGCCCAATCAGGCAGCGTCACGACAGTGTCAAGCAATTGCAGCAGGAAGATGCCATGACCGTTATCGATGCCTTCCTCGGAGGCATAGCCGGTAAGAAAACCTAGCACCCGCCAGCCGATCGTCGCGTAAGGCAGATAGAACGCCAGCAATGCCGCGCCGAATGCGAGCGGTAGCCGCCAGTCGCGTGGTCGCCAGAACGCGGGAAACACCACGGCCGGCAGGAATTTCGTCAGCGTCGCGGCAGCCAGGAGGATGCCGGTCCACACGGCCGGACCGCGCAGGGAAACCAGCAATGCCAGCACCAGCATACCCGCGGCCGCAGCGTCGATGTGAGCATTGCCGGCAAACTCCCAGACCGGCAGCGGCAGCCACGCATAGATCAGCAGTTCGGCAGGGTCGCGTCCGGCGATGTGCAGCAGCCAGTACAGCGCACCGATGGCAAGCACGTCGAAGCCCGCCATCATCAGTTTCATGCCGAATATGCCTGGCGTCACCGCGGCGGCCAGCGCGAATATCATCTGCGCGGCTGGCGGATAGACCGTGTGAGCGTAACTCGCACGGTTGATGTGCGGATACACCGCCTGGTCGCGCAGGGAGGCAAGTTGGTCTGCGGCGGGCAGGTATCGGTACGGATTGATGCCCGCAAGCTGCACCCTGCCATCCCACACGTAGCGATAGATATCGGACGACAGCAGCGGCGGTGCGGCGAGAGTAAGCGCCCGCATCGCGACTGCGACGGCGATAACCAGCCAGATGGTCCGCGGCGGGAACCGCCCGCGCCGCGCCACGGCAATTGCCAGCAGCCAGAGCAGGCCGGCCGCGCAAATGCACACCTGGAATTCGACGACGCGCGTATCGTCATTCAGGCTTGCCGCTTCCCACCGCAGGATGGCCAAACCCGCTGCGACCAGAATGACGAGGGCGGCACCGATCGCTGCCAGGATTGCAGTGCGGCGAGCGGGGTCAGTCATTGCGCGGCGATGCTCAACCGTACCGCCAGTTCATTGCGTCCGATCCATTCCCGCGTTGCCGGCGCATCATAGGGTCGCAGTCCGGCAACTGGCGCATCGTCCGCTGACTCCGCGATCAACCGAGTGAGGCTGGCAGCATCGTCCACATCGTACCAGGCGGGCAGCATGACCACTTCGAGACCGAGCGCATCGGCCCGCGCGCATGTCGTGGCCGCGACCTCGCTGGTGCTCCATGCGACGTCGGCGAACAGATGCGCATGCGGCCGGTTCATGCCCAGCAGATAGTAACCGCCGTCTTCCGCCGGACCGAGCACGACCCGCTCGCCTGGCGCCAACAAGGCACGCGCCGCCTGGATCAGCAACGCGGTCGGCAGCGTAGGGCTGTCAGAATTCAGCAGACACACCGCGCCAAAGCCGACTGCGAACATCGCCTCCGCCGCATGCAGCAGGCTCCGGCCGAAGCCCTGCACGTCGGACGGCATCGGCGGCGATCCATCGGCCAATACGAGCCTGGTATCCTGGGCGAGATGGTTGTCGAACCAGCTCTCGGTGCCGGCGGGCGCATAGGCGATGTAGCCATGGATCGGCTCGTCACGCGCGGCGATGGCAATGTTCTCGGTGATGTCACGCAGGAAGGCCGCGCTGAGTGCCGCGGCCTGCGAAGGCTGCAGCGGCGGGCAAAGACGCGTCTTCGCCAAACCTGGCTGCGGCGCTTTCGCCATGACGCCGATGGCGCAACGAACCTGCAGGTCCATGCTCAGATCCCGCTGAACCAGTTATAGCCGCGATCGCTCCAATAGCCGCGCGGTTGCAGATCGGTGACGTAGATCGCCGTGACGAATTTCGGATTCTTGAAGCCGAGTTTGGTCGGGATGCGGATCTTGAACGGATAGCCGTATTTCCTCGGCAATATTTCGTCGGACAGCCGGAACGCCATCAGCGTTTGCGGATGCAGAGCCGTTGGCATGTCGATACCCTCGTAATAGCCGTCGGCGCATTCGAAGCCGACATAGCGCGCGGTGGTATCGGCGCCGATCCGCTCCAGGAAGACGCGCAAGGGCGTTCCGCTCCATTGGCCGATCATGCTCCAGCCTTCGACGCAGACATGACGCGTTACCTGACTGACCTGCGGCAATGCGTAGAGTTCATCGACCGACCAAGGCTTTTTGTTGGCAATCTTCCCCGCCAGTTGCAGCCGGTAGTCTGCGGGATCGAGATGCGGCGCCTTGTCCGGACCATACCAGGCATTGTAACGAAAATCCTTCACCGCCATCGCCGCGCGAAATGTGGGCGCCAGGCGCTGCTGGCTGAACACCGCCGCCTGCGCGCGATCATTCCAGCGAGAGAATGCCGCCAGCACGCGCTGGACCGAGTCATGATCGCTCACGTCGCATCCGGTCAGCAGCGTCAGCGCGCCGACCGATAGGCCATCCCGCAGCATTTGTCGTCTGGCGAGCGTCATCGCGCGTCCTCCGATGTGACGACATGGCGCGGTTCGGTGGCGCGACCCACGACCATCGCAAGCAACGTGCGCGGCACCAGAACGGTAAGCGCCACATGCACCAGCAGAAAAAGCACAATGCCGGCCATCGCAATGAAATGCACCAGCCGCGCGCCCTGGAAACCGCCGAACAACGTAACCAGAGGATAGCTCTGCACCGGCTTCCAGATCGCGATGCCGGTTACGATCATCACGCCGACCAACGCCAGAACGCCCCAGTAAGCCAGCTTCTGCACGGCGTTGTATTCGCCCAGCCGGTGTTCGAGCCGGAAGTGCAGCGCAGCAATCAGGTCGCGCGTCACGGACTTCGGGCCGACCGGCAGGAAGTCGCGCCAAAAATGGCCGGACAGCGCGCCCATCAGCACGAAGAGAATGTAACTCACGACCAGCAGCCACATCGCGGCGAAGTGCCAGGCGATGGCGGTTGCGACACCGGGATCGCCATGGCGGGTCAGCGCCCATTGAACGTCGCCGCCAAGTGTCGCCCACTCCGGGAACGTGAACGGGAAGATCGGGCTGGCATTGTAGATGCGCCAGCCGCTGCCGATCATGATCAGGATCGACAGGGCCATGATCCAGTGAGCGATGCGCCGGGCCAGAGGATGCCGCTGCTCGTCGAGCAATGGTGTCATGCGTGCATCTCCAGGCCGCATTCGGTCAGCATCGTTGTCGCCTCTGGTGTGGCGAGAAAGGCAACGAAGCCTTCAGGGTTCGGCCGGCTCGCGAGGCGCGTCACCGAAGCACCGTAGACGATCGGCGGAATGTCTTGCGGCAGCGGGCGGATGACGTCCAGGCGCTGGTCGGCGCGGACATCGGTCATGTGCAGCAGACCCGCCTGTGCCGCACCGGTGTTCAGCAGGAACGTTACTTCATCAGTATCGACAGCTCCCAGCACGCGCGCCGGCTTGAGTCCCAAACGCGCCAAAATGGCCGGGCCGGCGATGTCGGATGCGGGCGATGGATCGGGAGCGGCAAAGTTCTGGTCGATTGCAGATGTGCCGTGCAATCCGGCGATGACCAACGGATTGCGCCAGAGTCCCGCGGCGTTGGCCGACGCGACGATGCCGACCTGTGCTGCCTGTACAAGAATGGACACCTGCGTAACAACGATATCGTTCTGGATGTCGCGCAGAAGCTGCGGCAGAATCAGACCCGGACCGGTCGGGAAGACATAGACCCGCACGCCGGATCTTGCTCGGTATGCTGCGCCGATGTTGCGCAAAGCCGGCGCCAGCGTGGTATCACAGGACACCGACAAAGCGGACACTGCCGCGCTGGCCGGCGCGACTGCAGTGGCCAGCACCATGATCGGCAATCCGCCGAGCAAACTCCGTCGCCCGATTGTCATCGCCTGGGTTGCCATTCAGCTCACCCAACAGAGTGTGCCGCTGGAGCGCGCGGACGCGCCGGCGCGCAGCCACAGCAGGGCATCGGTGCCCAGCGCGCGTCCCGGCGGATCAATGGCGAACAGCGCCTGAATGATGACCAGGAACATGTAGGTCCAGGGCCATTCGCCTGGCGCGGAATACAGGCCGAGCCAGAGGTTCAGCGCCATCAGCAAACCCAGCACGGCGCCGGCGCGGGATAACAGGCCAAGCAGGAGGGAAATGCCGATCGACGCTTCGATGAGGTAGACCAGCGGGCCGAACACCACGAGATTCGGCAGCACGACGTTGCCGACCAGAGCGCCCTGCAGTGCGATTGCGGCATGCGTCGCCTCCTGCTGCATCCAGTAGCGTAGGCCGTCGAAATTGGGCGGAATTTTCCACAGGCTCTGCTCCCACCACATGGCGCCCATCAGCACGCGCAGTGCCCAGATGCCGAGGGTTCGCGGCGTGCGCTGCGCCGGATCGCCTCGCCATACCATGGCTGCGATGCATACACTGGCCAGCAGGAGCAACCAGAACACCGGCGTGAACCAGCCTGGCTGGGTCAGGAACTGCACCGCGTCATTCAGCGGATTTGGCCGCATCGCGCATGTCCTCCAGATTGGCAGCAGCCAGACCGCCACCTGAACGGTGGTCTCGGGAACCCGCCGGACGTTACAACCTTGGTCGGCCCGTGCTCAATCGCGCACGGTCCGATCGGAGCGAGCATGACCGAAGCAGACAATGCACTGACCGTTCGGGCACCGACCATCCTTGCCGCGAAGCGGTATGACGCGCCATCCGTATTCCAGCCGGAGAACCTGCTGCGCGAGGCCCGCCGCCAGCGTGGCGTAATGGAGACGCCGGTGCCGGCGGTCTGCGCGCTCGACCCGGACGGCGACGTGGTGCGCGCGCTGCGCGCGGGCGGACATGCCCGACGGGCGACGGGCTGGGCTTGCTATCACACCGAAATGGATGTGACGGAGCATGCCGGCATTACCATTGGCATAGTGGGGCTTGCGGTGGGTGCGCCGTTCGCCGTGCTGGTGGCAGAGCAGTTGTTCGCATCCGGCTGCAAACTGCTGTTGAGTATGACCTCGGCTGGACAGATCGCACCGGTGGGGCCGACACCGTATTTCGTGCTGATCGATCGCGCGCTGCGCGACGAGGGCACCAGCCATCATTACTTGCCGCCATCGACATTCGCCGAGGCGGATGCCGCACTTGCCGATCGCGCGTATTCGGCGTTGGCGGCGGCGTCGGTGCCGGTGCATCGCGGAACGGCATGGACCACCGATGCGCCGTATCGCGAGACCGACGACGCAATCGCCGCGGCGCGTGCGCACGGTGCTCTGGCGGTCGAGATGGAGGCTGCGGCGTTGTACGCATTCGCCCGGGCTCGCCGGCAGTCCGTGCTGTGCTTCGCGCACGTGACCAATCAGATGGCGGTCGTCGAGGGCGATTTCGAAAAGGGCGAAGCGGATGGCTCGCGCGATTCGCTTGACGTCATCGCAACGGTGGCGCGGGCGTGCGGGTTTGCGCGATAGTCCCTGCCATCATCGCCACCAGGCGAACCGCATGAAAGGAACCCGCCCATGCTGACACTGTATTTTGCGCCTGGCTCGAGTTCGATGGCGCCGCACATTGCCTTGCACGAAATCAGCGTGAAGTTCGAAAGTCGGCCGATGTCGTTCAGCCGGAAGGACACGCGCACGCCCGAATACCTTGCTATCAATCCCGCCGGCACGGTGCCGACGCTGCTGATCGATGGCCGGCCGCTGACCGAGGTCGCGGGCATTCTGTTCTACCTCGCGAGGCGCTTTCCCGAAGCGGCCTTGCTGCCCACCGATGATATCGAGGCCGAAGCACATGTGGTTTCGTGGATGTCGTTCATCGCATCGACGATTCATCCCGCGCGCCGTCAGGGCGAAGAACACTCCAGGGCGATGTTCCGTATCGCCGAGACCAAGCTGGGCGGACGGGAATGGGCGGTGGGACGCTATTCCATCGCCGACATCCATCTGTTCCGGCTGTATTGGCGCTTTGCCAACGCGTACAATCCGACGACTGGCGAGTTCCCCGGTCTCGGCGCGCATTTCGATCGCATGATGGCGCGACCGGCGGTGCGGCGGACAATCGAGATCGAAACCGCTATCGGTTACGAACTGCCGGCGTAGCGCGGGTCAGAAAGAGCCGCATGTTGGATGCACGGTGGTGCCGACCGATTGCTGATGAAACTTCATCCGATATGCGTCCTTGATTGCCGCGATGGCGGAGACGGTGGCTGACGTGTCGGGTGCCGCGACGACAATGACCTTGGTGCGTTCCGCGATGATCCGGTGCGTTGCCGGGTTCATCCACTGACCATCGGCATCGAATGCGGTAAACCCGTCTGGTAACCGGGGCGTCACGACCTGCTGGGTGAAATTTGCCCATTCCTGGTCGGTCAGTTCGGCGCGGCCGGGAATGCTGCGGCCGAAGAACAATTCGTATTCCAGCATCGACACGCCGCCGACTTCGGCACATGACGGCGGCGAAGACTGTGCGCAACCGGCGAGGGCAGCGACAAGGCACAGCGCCACCGCGCGGGACAGCGAATTCATGCGGCGACTGTAGCTAAAGTGATGCAGCGCAGCCACACTTGGCGGCACTGCCCGGTTCGCGGCAGCATGGCGGCATGGCTCGCGTCGCATTCACGGCAAACTTGCAGCGCCATCTTGACTGCCCGGTGCAGACGGTGCCGGGGGACTGCGTGCGCGCGGTGCTCGATGCCGTGTTCGCCGCTCACCCGCGGCTGCGCTCGTACCTGCTTGACGACCAGGGGCGGGTGCGCCAGCACGTGTCCATCTACGTCAACGCCGACCGCATCGCCGACCGAGATCGCCTCAGCGATCCGGTGAGTGAGCACGACGAGGTCTTCGTGTTTCAGGCGCTGTCGGGCGGATAAGCGAAAGGACCATGACCATGAACGATCGCCTGCTGATCGGCACCCGCAAGGGCCTGTTCGACATTCGCCGGGCACGCGGCACGTGGACGATCGCGGGATCCCGTTTCCTTGGCGATCCGATCTCGATGCTGCTGGCCGATCCGCGCGACGGCACTTGCTACGCCGCGCAGGCGCTTGGCCATTTCGGCGTGAAGCTGCAACGTTCACGCGATAACGGCGAGACGTGGCAGGAGGTTCCCGCGCCCGCGTTTCCCAAGGACGCAGCCGACAGCCCCAGTGTCTCGTACATCTTCTGCCTGGAGACAGGCGGTGCCGACCAGCCGGGATGGATCTGGGCCGGAACGATTCCCGGCGCGCTGTTCCTGTCGCGCGATCACGGCGAATCCTGGTCGCTGAATGCGCCGCTGTGGAACCTGCCGGAACGCAAGGAATGGATGGGTGGCGGTTTCGACCAGTCAGGCGTCGCCTCGATCTGCGTCGATCCACGCAGCGCCGGCCACCTTACGATCGGCGTGTCCACCGGCGGCGTATGGATCACCGAAGATGGCGGCGCGAACTGGCGCGCCTCGGTCGAGGGCATGTACGCCGATTATGCGCCACCGCAACTTCGCGGCGCACCACAGATGCAGGACGTGCATCGCCTGGTGCAATGCGCTGCCGCGCCCGACACGTTCTGGGTGCAGCATCACAACGGCGTGTTCCACTCTACCGACGGCGCGCGCTCCTGGCAGGACGTCACCACGATCCGCCCGGCGAAGTTCGGCTTCGCCGTGGTGGTGCATCCGAGCGATCCCAACACCGCGTGGTTCGTGCCAGGCGTGAAGGACGAATGCCGGATACCGGTCGATGCCAGGCTGGTGGTGGCGCGCACCCGCGACGGCGCGCGGTCGTTCGATGTGCTGACGGACGGGCTGCCGCAAGCCCATGCGTATGATCTGGTGCATCGCCACGCGCTGGCGGTCGACGACAGCGGCACGCGCCTCGCCATGGGTTCGACGACCGGGCATCTGTGGTTGTCGGAAAACGCCGGTGACAGTTGGACGCAGATCGCCGGCCACCTGCCGCCGATCGCGTGCGTGCGGTTCGCTTGACAAGGCGGTCGCGGCCGACATATTAAACCATATGGTTAAATACTGTCCACGCCCGCGCGAAAGGCAATGCCGATGCCAGCCACGCTGCAAACTTCGCCCGCACCGGTCAGGGAACTGACGCTGACCCGCACATTCGATGCGCCGCGCGATCTGGTGTTCGCGGCGTTCACCGATCCGCTGCAACTTGCGCGGTGGTGGGGACCGCATAACTTCACCAACCCGGTCTGCGAGATCGACGCGCGTGTCGGCGGCAAGCTGCGCATCGACATGCGTGGACCCGCCGGCACCGCCTACGACATCATCTACAAGCTCACCGGCACGGTCCGCGAGGTCGCCCCGCCCGAGCGGCTGGTGTTCACCGTGGCGCTGCACGAGGACGATGGCAGCATATGCCTGGAGAACCTGACCAGCGTCACGTTCACCGAACACGCGGGCAGAACCACCATCACGCTGCACGTCAGGGTTATCCAGGCAACCGCAGCAGCCGAGGCGCATCTGGCCGGAATGGAAGCAGGCTGGAGCCAGGGTCTCGAACGCCTGGCCGATCACGTGGCGAACATCGCCACATCCCGAACCTGAGGAGGTCAAGCCATGCAGATCCAACCGTACGTGTTCTTCGACGGCCGCTGTGACGAGGCGATCGAGTTCTACCGCCGCACGATCGGCGCCGAGGTGACGATGCTGATGCGGTTCAAGGAGGCCCCCGACCAGGCCATGGTGACACCCGAGTCCAAGGACAAGGTGATGCACGCCAGCCTGCGCATCGGCGATACGACGGTGCTGGCGTCCGACGGCCGCTGCATGGGCAACCCGAACTTTCAGGGCTTCGCGTTGTCGCTCACGGTGGCGAACGAAGCCGAGGCGAAGCGGATGTTTGACGCGTTGGGAGACGGCGGGCAGGTGCAGATGCCGCTGGCCAAGACATTCTTCTCACCGAGCTTCGGCATGGTCGCCGATCGGTTCGGCGTGGGGTGGATGGTATACGTGGCGGAATGAGCAGCGGCGTCGATGCTGCAAACGTCGTGGCTGGGCGTATCGTTGCGGCCATTCACAGTCTCGCCGCGACCCGATCGGTGCGAGTTCGCGGGTGGTCGCGCTGGGCGCGAGCATGACGATGGGTGGTGATCTGGCTCACAGCACGTGGCGGGTGTTGTATTGATAATGGCGGCGCGCAAAAGTGCCGCCACGATCCGTGGCGACGTGTCAGGTGCCAAAAGCACCGGGGAGGACCGCCATGTCAGCAACCCGATCCGTGCCCGACTCTGTTGAGCCGGCAGCAAGCCGCCAGCACGCCCTGCTGGCGCAACAGCATTTCGACGCACTCCCGCTCCGCGGCCTGGCGGGATTGGCCAGCGCCCGGCTGGCCGAGACGCCTGTTGCGATCGAGGATTTGAACGGGGAGCCGCTGTTCCATGACTATCCGCTGATGGACGGAGCGATCGTGCGCGGCACGATCCGTTGTGCGGCAAACCGGCGCCTCGGTGCGCCCATCGTCTCGATCGGCCACGGTGCGCCGGGATGGAGCGCCATATCGGCGATACGGCTGGCGACGGAGGCGCTGCACAAGGCATATCCCGGCGCACGCTTCGCCGCGGCACGGTTGGTCTGCTACGCCTACCCCAAGATCGGTGTGCGGGTCACATTCCGAGCCGATGGTTCGACCGACGAGAGCGAGGCGATCTTCGATGCGTCGAGTGGCGGCATGGTCGACACGTCGAGCGACGCCGCACACCAGTTCACGCGCTACTCTCTGCTTGGCACTCTGTCAGCCGCCGAGGCGCGCCGCCGCGTCACGCAATTCCGCCGATCCGAGGAGCAGATCGCGGCCCATGTCGCGAGTGGCCGGCCGGTGATCGTGGGGCCGGTGCAGACCGGGCCGTTCGCGGCGACGTTGCTGTTTCCGTTCGTGCGGCAGGGCACCGTCCTGCTCTCGCCATGGTGCCCGAACAGCCCGCCGGGCAACTCGCATTACGCGCAGATAACCGACTATTTCTGCGTCGATGCCAGTTCGCAGATGCTGCTCGAACACTACGGCTGGAACTACACGCAGAACCAGATCGCCACCGCGATGGGCACGACGGCCGCGCAGGGAGGCACGACGCAGGCCGGGCTGACCAGTGGCTTCACCAGCCTGACCGACAACACGCTGCTGCTGACGTTCGACAACGGCGCGACCCGCGCTCAGCAGTTCCAGGACGCGATGACCGAGGTCGATGCGAACCGTCCACTGTTCACCCAGGTGCCGCACCACTACCGTGTCTGCATGGGTTACCAGGAGATACTGCTGCTGCCGATCTGGATCGCTCTCGGGCTGGCGCAGTCGCTCTACATCTACGATCCGTGGCCATGGAACCCGGATCTCTGCCAGCCTGGCGCGCCCTATTGGGAGAGTTGGGCGACGTCGCCGGTGATGTGGTTTGGCATCGTCCACCACGCCTGACGGAACGCTGACGCCGCTGCGCCTGCGCGAAGCCGCCGCGTTTGGCTTTGTGGCTTTCCCGGGAGGCGACGGCACGTCGCTGCCGGGGGAGCCTGAGCGCGTCGGCAAGCCCGACGGAGCGCTCGGGTATTATCTGGTGCCCGATCGGCGCGCCGGCGGCGTCGTCGCAGTCGCACGGGTGCTGCCGGACGGGCGCGTGGCGAGCGTGGCGCAGCTGGCGACACCGGCAGTGGATTGTGCCGCGGCGGTCACAGGGCTAGGCGCGGCGCAGGTGCTGGCAATGGCCGATGATATCGCCCGTCGGCATGGCGGCGCCCTGATCGGAGAGCCATGCCTTGTGCACGACGGCCCAGTCGGGCGCGAGGCCTGGCTGCTCGTCGTGGCTGGACCGGGCGATGAACGCCGCTGGGTGTTCGCCACCGTGGGCGGGACGTACGCGCGCAAGCCTGGCGATCCGCCGCGCGGCGGAGTGATCTGACTTGGACGTCTGCCAAATTACTGGCGATGCCATCGGGGTGCCGCGAGTAATATTTATGGAGCCTGATATAAGGTGAGCCGGATTAATCATTACGGCCAGGGCGCATTGTATTATACTTGCTACATCGCGCTGCGACGGCCTCGCCGCAGCAAGCCGAACGCGCCAAGGCCGGTCAGCAGAATCGCCAGCGAACCTGGCTCCGGCACGGGCGAGGAGACCCAGACGCTCATATCCCTGACGCCGTAAGTCTGGGCATTGAAGGCGAACGTCCAGTCCGGGTTGTTGATTGACTGGTTGCCGATGCCGAGATCGCTGCCGAAGATGCCGTAGTCCCACCCGTTGTAGGCGAACACCGTGTCGCCGGTCCCGTTGCCGATCTGCATCGACCCGTAGGAGGCCGGAGACGACACATTGATGACGTCCTCGCCTGTGGCAAATTTGCCGGCCTTATAGCCGTAGAAATTCGACCAGAACTGGACATACCCGGTCGAGAACCCTCGCCCAGTGACGACGCCTGCAACATTGGACATGACATCCATGTCGGCGACCCGCACGTCGTTGAACAGTCCGCCGGATGCCAGGGTGGGCACTCCGAGCAGGGACGCCTTGGTGGTGAATGCGTCCATCGACACGGCCACCGTTTGCAGCGCGCCGCCTGGCAATTGCAATTGCAGCTCGTAGCCGACCCGTTTGAACGAGCCATTCGCGATGTTGGCTGCATTGTTGACAGAGTACGGAACGGTGCCGGTCTTGTCGTAGTTGGCGGCCTCCGGGATGGGCAGGTCATAGACCAGGCGGAAGCCAGTCTCGGGGAAGATCGGCGCGGCATGGAGTGGCGTTCCCGCACCGGTTGCCGCCAGACAAAACACCGCGCAAACGAGCGCATTAATTCCTGATGTGGACTGTTTCATGGTATATCGCCCCAGATCTTGTTACGGAAACCGGTTGCCGGGCGATCGCTGCGCGCAGAGAAACCCGGCGCCGCAAGCCGTTACAGATCACAGATGAACAGGGCGTGAAGAGTTGCGGGCCTGACCCGGGATTCCGTCATGCCTGCGCTTATGCCACGCGCCCTCTGCCCTCCCCCGCGCGGCGGGAGAGGGATCAGGGCTAGTGAGCCTAACGCGGCGTCAGCACCATTACCATCTGACGGTTCTCCATCCGCGGCATCTGCTCCACCTTGGACAACGGGTCCATCTCGGAGCGGATCCGCTCCAGCACCCGCACGCCGATCTCCTGGTGGGCCATTTCGCGGCCACGGAACCGCAGCGTCACCTTTACCTTGTCGCCCTCGCCGATGAACGACCTCATGGCGCGCAATTTCACCTGATAGTCGTTTTCGTCGATATTCGGGCGGACCTTGATCTCCTTGATCTCGATGACCTTCTGCTTTTTCTTGGCCTCGTTCCGCTTCTTCTGCAGTTCGTATTTGTATTTGCCGAAGTCGAGGATCTTCACCACCGGAGGATCGGCATTCGGGCTAATCTCCAGCAGGTCCAGGCCGACGGCCTGAGCGCGGAGCCAGGCATCGCGGGCGGTCATCACCCCCTGCATCTCGCCATCCTGGTCGATCAGCCGCACCTGCGGGGCGCGGATTTCGTCGTTCACGCGGGGCCCGTCCCGGCTCGGCGGGGCGGTCATTGGTCCTCTTGCTATGGTCTTCTCCTGTGTCTGTTGCAGTAAACTGGGCGAGTTTGGCCGATCCTTCCGTTGCGGATCAAGCAAAGTTGAGGGAAGGCCCAGGGCTTCGCCCTGAAACCCACCAGGGGGCTTTGCCCCCTGGACCCCCACCAAAGGCATCGCCTTTGGAATCCATTCCTTTTGCGACGAGGTGGGGGGTGATACAGAACCTCGCCGTCGCGAGGTTCTGTATCACCCCCACCCGGTCCCAAACGAAAGGGTTCTAAGGGCAATGCCCTTAGCGGAGATCCAAGAGGCAGAGCCTCTTGGCGGGGTCCGGGGCGGAGCCCCGGGGACACCCTGCCTCATGCGGTTTCCATGACCCTCAGATCGGGTGGCGTGGCCTCGGCTGCAAGCCGGCGCACCGCCTCGTCAAGTGTCAGCACCGCCTGACTGTCGCCGCCGAGCCTGCGCAGCGCCACAGTCCGCTGCTCCGCCTCGCGCCGACCGACCACTGCCAGCACCGGAACATGGGCCAGGCTGTGCTCGCGCACCTTGGCGTTGATCTTCTGGTTGGACAGGTCCAGCGCGACTGCCAGTCCCGCCGACCGCATCGCCGCCGCCACCTCGCGCGCGTAGTCATCGGCGTCCGAGACGATGGTCGCCACGACCGCCTGCACCGGTGCCAGCCAGAGCGGGAAGCGGCCGGCGTAGTGCTCGATCACGATGCCGAGGAAGCGCTCGAAGCTGCCCATGATGGCGCGGTGCAGCATGACCGGGGGCCGCCGTCCGCCGTCCTCGCCAACGAATTCGGCGCCCAACAACTCCGGCATCATGAAATCCACCTGGAGCGTGCCGCACTGCCAGTCCCGCCCGATCGCGTCGCGCAGCACGAATTCCAGCTTGGGCCCATAGAAGGCGCCCTCCCCCGGATTCTCGGTATATTCCACGCCAGCGGTGGCACACGCCTCCCGCAGTGCTGCCTCGGCCTGGTCCCACACCGTGTCTTCACCCACCCGCAGTGCCGGCCGGTCGGAGAACTTCACGCTGAACTCGGGAAAGCCGAAGTCCCGGTAGATCGAGGACAGCAACTCGACGAACCGCACCGTCTCCGGGGCGATCTGCTGCTCGGTGCAGAAGATGTGCGCATCGTCCTGGGTGAACGCGCGCACCCGCATGATGCCATGCAGCGCGCCCGAGGGTTCGTAGCGATGGCACGACCCGAATTCCGCCAGGCGCAACGGCAACTCGCGGTACGACCGCAGGCCCTGGCGGAAGATCTGGATGTGGCAGGGGCAGTTCATCGGCTTCAGCGCCAGAAGTCTTGGCCTCGTCCTCGACGTGGGCGATGAACATGTGCTGGCGGAACTTTTCCCAGTGGCCCGAACGCTCCCAAAACGAGCGATCGAGAAGCTGCGGGGTCTTCACCTCCTGATAGCCGGCCGCATCCAGCCGGCGTCGCATATAGGCCTCGGAGGTGAGGTAGAGCTTCCAGCCCTTGGGGTGCCAGAATACGCTGCCGGCGGCTTCTTCCTGGAGGTGGAACAGGTCCATCTCCTTGCCGATCCGCCGATGATCGCGGCGTTCCGCCTCCTCCAGCATATGCAGGTAGCCGTCGAGTTCCTTCTGGTCGCGCCAGGCGGTGCCGTAGATACGCGACAGCATGGCGTTGCGATGATCGCCCCGCCAGTAGGCGCCCGCCACCTTCATCAGCTTGAACGCGCCGCCGACATCGGCGGTGGAACGCATATGCGGCCCGCGGCATAGGTCCACCCAATTGCCCTGGCGGTACAGCGTAATGGTCTCGTCGCGAGGCAGGTCCTGGATGATCTCCGCCTTGTACTTTTCCCCCTTGTCCTGGAAGAACTGGATGGCCTCTTCGCGGTCGATCACCTGGCGGACGAACTTTTCGCCGCGCCCGACGATCTCGCGCATCTTCGCCTCGATCGGCGCGAAGTCGTCCGGGGTGAACGGCTGGTTGCGTGCGAAGTCGTAGTAGAACCCATCCGCGATCGCCGGGCCGATGGTGACCTGGGTGCCGGGGTAGAGTTCCTGCACCGCCTCCGCCAGCACGTGCGCCGCATCGTGACGGATCAGCCCCAGTGCGTCGGGATCGCGCCGGGTGACGAACACCAGTTCCGCGTCATGGTCGATCTCGGTCTCCAGATCGACCAGCTTGCCGTTCAGCTTCATCGCCAGTGCTGCACGAGCGAGGCCAGGACCGATTTCGGCCGCCACCGTCGCACCCGTCACCGGCCCGTCGAAGCGGCGCACGGATTTGTCGGGCAGGGTGATGGCAGGCATCGGTTTTGGCTCCTCCTTTGAGCGGGATGCTGTCTATGGCGTCGGGGACGGCTGCACGCAAGTATATCGTGATGTGGGCGTCGGGGGCGTCGACTGAGTGTGGCAGAGCAAATCGTGGATACTCACGCCAAGCGCCTGACGGCGGGGCGGGGACCGCGATGCAGGTCAAAACATTGGTCCGCACCTATACCACGGGCGCCAGCCCCATCACCTCGCCATACACCGCCAAAGTTGCCGCCTGCATCGCTGCCACGGTGTAGCAGCGCAGCACCGTGGCCCTGGCTCGCGCGCCCAGTTCGGTCTGGGCATCCGGCGGCAAGGTCAGCGCCTGTTCGATCGCTGCCGCCAATGCCGCTGCATCGCCGGGCGGCACGCGCCAGCCGTTGACGCCGTGCTCGACCGTCTCGACCGGTCCTCCCAGATCCGACGCGATCACCGGACGCCCCATTGCCTGCGCCTCGATCACTACTCGGCCGAACGCCTCAGGCTCGGTGGAGGCGTGCACCACGACATCCGCCAGCATCAACGCTGCCGGCATGTCGTCGCATTCGCCTGGCAAGCGCAGGCGGTCCCCGATCCCCAGCCTTTCGGCCTGGCGGATCAGACGAGCGGCATAGCGTCTGCGGCCCTGGTCGGAGCCAACCAGCACGCAGCAGACATCCTGCCGCGCCAGCCGGGAGATCGCCTCGATCAGCACCGCCTGACCCTTCCAGGTTGTCAGCCGCCCGGGCAGTAGCACGACCGGAGCACCATCCGGCAGACGCCAGGCCTGAACCAGCCGGGCCAGGCGGTCGCCGGTGACCGTGCCCGGGTCGAACCAGGAGGGGTCCACGCCACGCGGGATCACCCGGATGCGCGTGGGATCAACCCCATGTCGCGCCACGACCAATCCCGCGATGAATCGGCTGGCGACGATTACCCGCTCGCCCTTCGCCATCACCGCGTTGTAGCGCCGCTTGAACGGCAGGTCCTCGCCGTAGGCGCCGTGGTAGGTGGTCACGAAATGCGTCCCGGTGCGCCGGCAGGCCAGCCAGGCGGACCACGCCGGTGCACGCGATCGCGCATGCACGATCGCCACGCGCCCCGCCCGGATCAGCGCCGCCAGCCGCTCCGCATTGCGCCAGATTGTCATGGGGTTCTTGCTGGCCAGCGGCAGGGCGATGTGGCGCCCGCCGGCACGCTCGATCGACGGCACCATGCGGCCGCCGGCGCTCACCACCAGCGCAATCCCGCCTGCCTCGGCAATCGCCCGCGTGATCTCCACCGTGCCGCGCTCCACGCCGCCGGTGACTAGCGATGGCAGCACCTGGAGGACTGTGAACTTGCCATGGGACCAGTCCACGGTTAGTTATCCACGGGTTTTCTTACCGGCGGAGTTTTCCCTATGCAAAGACCACTATACGACCTCAACGCGCGCCGCAAGACCGTCAGCGTCACGCTGAATGCCGATCTGGTGGCCAAGGCCTCAGCGCTTGGCATCAACATCTCACGGACTGCCGAAGCCGCGGTGATAAGGGCGTTCGAGGAAGCCGAGAAGGCGAAGATCCGGGATGAGGTTCGCGAGGCCATGAGGATGGTGGACGAATACGTCGCAATCCACGGCATGCCATTTGACGACTGGGCCAATGAAAGCACATCGCCCGAAGGTTCCGAACATGCAGCATGAGTTGTTCCCCAATCCTATCGCCCGTAGCCGGCGAGCCTTTCCGTTTGTCGTCGTTCTGCAGGCCGACATTGCCGAAGGCGAGACCCGGTTGATCGCGCCGGTCGCGCCGCACAGCGGCCCATTAGCAAGTGCAACCAGCCGAGCGCTGCCTCTGATCGGACATGATGGCAATCAGTATGCCGTTGCCCTTCCCCTTATCAGCGCACTGCCGCGCAACCAATTGCGCACTGCCGTCGGCTCGCTGGCGTCGTACCGCGACGAAATTACCCGTGCGCTGGACTGGCTGTTCTTCGGGATATGACGACCATGGAAACCACCGGACGGTTGGATCGTGGCGACGGCGTGGAACTGGCCTGGGCACGACAGGACGGTCGCAGTCCCACCGTGATGTTCCTGACCGGCTTCCGCAGCGACATGACCGGCGACAAGGCAACGGCGCTGGCCGCGTTCTGCGCCGCGCGCGGCCAGGCGATTGTTCGGTTCGACTATTCGGGCCACGGCACCAGCGGCGGTCGGTTCGAGGACGGCACCATCGGCCGCTGGGCCGAGGACGCGCTTGAAGTGATCGATCGGCAAACCGATGGGCCGCTGGTCCTTGTCGGTTCGTCGATGGGTGGCTGGATCGCGCTGCTGGCCGCCCTCGCGCGCCCACACCGCGTCGCGGCGCTGGTTGGCATCGCTGCCGCCCCCGACTTCACCGAGACGCTGATGTGGGAGGCGATGACCTTCGAGGAACGCGCCACGCTGATGCGCAATGGAGTCCTGCACGCACCGAGCCAGTACGGCGAACCCTACCCGATCACCCGCGCACTGATCGAGGATGGCCGCACGCGGTTGCTGCTGGGTGACCCGATTGCCATCGATTGCCCGGTGCGGCTGCTGCACGGCCAGCAGGACCCGGATGTGCCATGGGAAATGTCGTTGCGGATCGCCGAACAGGTGACCGGCCAGGACGTGCAGGTGCATCTGGTGAAGGACGGCGACCATCGCCTGTCGCGGCCACAGGACCTGGCACTACTGATCCGTACCCTCGGTCCGCTGCTCGGCCAGGATGGCGCGTAGCCCCTCGCGATAGTTCGGGTAGAGCCAGCGTAGGCCGAGTACCTGCTGTGTCCGCTGGCTGGACACATTCCGACGTTCCGCCCAAAAGCTGCGCGCCATCGGGCTCATTGCGGCAACAGCATCGTCGAACGGCACGGCCGGCGGCGGCGCAATGCCGAGCAGCCGTGCTGCCTCTGCCACCACCTCGGCGCTTTCCGCCGGTTCGTCATCGGCAAGGTTCAGCACGCGCACTCCGGCCTCGCGTTCCTGACACATCGCTGCAAGCACAGCGCGCACGATGTCGTCGCGATGGATGCGGCCGAACGTGTGGCCAGACCTGATAACGCGCCGTGCCGTTCCCGCGCGCAGATCGTCGAACGCCGAACGCCCGGGGCCATAAATGCCGGCCAACCGGAAGATGTCGACCGCGCGGCGGTCGGCGAAACGCCGCCAGCCCTCCTCCGCTGCCAATCGATGACGGCTGCGATGCGATGTCGGCGCAGGCGCGGTGTCCTCATCGACCCAGCCGCCGTTGCGATCGCCATACACGCCGGTGGTGGAAAGGTAGCCTATCCAGCGCAGGCGTGGCGCTGCCGCAATCGCGTCGGCATGGCGCGCCAAAACCGGATCGCCCGCTGCGTCGGGCGGCGCAGTGCACAGGACGTGCGTCGCTGACGCCACGGCTGACGCGGCGGCCGTGAAATCGACGGTCGCGATTGCTCTGATCGACGATTCGTTGGGGGAGCGCGTTGTGCCCGCGACGGTGCAATCCGATGCGCTGGCAGCTTGGCCGACGGCAGCCCCGACATAGCCCAGCCCGAACACAAGCAACGTGATCATGCGCAACACACCTGTCATTGCAAGCGGCGAAGCAATCTTAGGGTCAAATCGGACGGCAGGCTGCGGCAAACTAACCCAGGGGCCACGCGCGAGATTGCAGCGTCGCTGCGTTCCCAGCAAGAAACCCCTGGCTGCCGCGATTCATCCCCATGATAGGAGCGTAGTGCGAGCATCAGGCTAATTCGGCGAGAGGTTGGAGTTTCACGTCGAAGCCGAGCCTGGCACGGCGAGCGACCAGACGCCTGGCTTTGATTTCAGGCGAGCGGCAATCGAAGTATTCGGCTCAGAGATATGGTGCGGCGTGCGGTTTTCAGCATGTCACAGATCGCCGAGAGGATTGGGCAGGCGACCGCGCAGATGGCCTTCTGCGGTCCGCGCCAACTCTTCAACTGATGGAACCCCGTCGCACAGTGTGACATGGCGCGATTGTCCCACAGCACCGCATCATGTCCACGTGATGTGCAGGACGCCGCGCCCCGTTCTCCCAGATTGACATGCTGTACATCGGCCGCTGGGCGCGCTACATCGACCAAGAAGCTCGCGTCAAACCTGGCCTGCGCGATGCGGCGAAACTCCGCGTCCGGCAGATCATCCGACCGATCGAGGCGATGATCTCGGCGCCGAAACGCCCTCGGATGGGACATATTTCCACGCCAGAAATGGTCGTGTTCATAGCGCCGTCTTCGTTCTTGCACCGAGCCTACGCCGATTGCCGAAGACGCACCAAGGCCGCATGATCCCGCCATGACAGTCCAGATCGCCGTCCGCCGCCTGCCGCACAGTAGCGGCCTGCCGCTGCCGGCCTACGCCACCGCCGGCGCAGCGGGAATGGATCTGTTGGCAGCGGTCGATGCGCCGGTCACCATCGAGCCCGGCAGGCGCGCGCTGATCCCCACCGGCCTCGCCATCGCCCTGCCGCCTGGCTACGAAATGCAGATCCGCCCGCGCTCGGGCCTCGCGCTACGCCACGGCATCGTGCTGCCGAACAGTCCCGGCACGATCGACGAAGATTATCGCGGCGAGATCCAGGTGATCGTGCTGAACGCCGGCGATGTGCCGTTCACCATCGAACGTGGCGCGCGCATCGCCCAGGCCGTGCTGGCGCCGGTGGTGCGCGCCCGCTGGCACGAGGTGGACAGCCTGGAGGTCACCACCCGCAATGAGGGCGGCTTCGGCAGTACGGGCCACTAAACCACTGTCATCCGATTGCCATGGGATCGGGGGGTGACTTGGCGCACCGGACCAGGGTAACAGGGCGCGCGGCAACCCCCGACCGAGCCAGATGTCAGCCACCATCCACCCCGCCCTCACCCAGGGAAGGCGCCTGCCGAACGCATGGGATATCGCTGCCATCCTCTGGGTGTTCGCGGTCCTGATCGGCGTGTCGCATGTGGCCCGCGGCACCTTCGTGCGGATCGACAACCCCCAGGCGCTGGCGGTCAGCCTGGACCCCGCCAACCTGCCGGACTATGCCGTGCGCACCACGCTGCGCATGTTTGCAGCACTTATGGCATCGCTGCTGTTCACCTTCACCTATGCCACCGCCGCAGCGAAAAGCCGGCGCGCCGCGCTGGTCCTGATCCCAACCCTCGACATCCTCCAGTCGGTGCCAATCCTGGGATTTCTGACGTTCACCGTGGTGTTCTTCATGAACCTGTTCCCCGGCCGCGTGCTGGGGCTGGAACTCGCGGCGATTTTCGCGATCTTCACCAGCCAGGCATGGAACATGGCATTCAGCCTGTACCAGTCGTTGAAGACGGTGCCGGCCGATCTTATGGAAGCTGCGGTCAGCTTTCAGCTCACGCCTTGGCAACGCTTCTGGCGTCTTGAGGTGCCGTTCGCCACACCCGGCCTGGTGTGGAACACCATGATGTCGATGTCCGGCGGCTGGTTCTTCGTCGTTGCGTCCGAGGCGATATCGGTCGGTGACAACAACTGGAACCTTCCGGGCATCGGTTCATACGTCGCGCTGGCATTGGCACAGCGTGACATTCTCGCGGTGGGCTACGCGATCGTCACGATGCTGCTGGTCATCCTGGCATATGACCAATTGCTGTTCCGTCCGCTGGTCGCCTGGTCGTCGAAGTTCCGCTTCGAGACGACGGCCGGCGTCACCGCCGCCGATCCTTGGATGTTGCGGTTGATGCGGCGCACCCGGTTGCTGAATGCGCTGGGCGATGCGGTCGGCGATGCTGCCGTGTGGCTTGGCGGCCGGCGGTTGACGATCCGGCCGCGCCGGCGTGCCGCCGCCAACACGCCGCCATCGCGCCTGGTCGATGCGATCTGCCTGGCGGTGCTCGCACTTGTCGCTGTCTGGGCGCTCAATAAGATCGTCGCATTCGTGTCCGCCGAACTGCGCTGGAGCGATCTGCGCGAGGCATTCATCCTCGGGCTGTTCACCTTGGCGCGGGTGGCAATCCTGATGGTGCTGGCGAGCCTGATCTGGGTGCCGATCGGTGTTTGGCTCGGTCTGCGGCCGCTCTGGGCGCGTCGCGCGCAACCGCTGGCGCAATTCCTCGCTGCGTTTCCGGCCAACCTGCTGTTTCCACCGTTCGTGCTGTTCATTGTGTACTTCAGGTTGGATGCCGATATCTGGCTGACGCCGCTGATGGTGCTCGGGACGCAGTGGTACATTCTGTTCAATGTCATCGCCGGCGCCGCGGCGTTTCCGGGTGATTTGCAGGAGGCGGCCAGCAACTTCCGCGTCGGCGGCTGGCTGTGGTGGCGCAAGGTAATGATCCCGGGCATCTTCCCCTACTATGTGACCGGTGCCATCACAGCGTCCGGCGGTTCGTGGAATGCCGCGATTGTCGCTGAGGTGGCATCATGGGGTGACACGAAACTCACCGCGCACGGCCTGGGTGCCTATATTGCCGAGGCAACCGAACATGGCGACATGGCGCGCGTCGTGCTTGGCGTGGCGGTGATGTCGGTCTTCGTACTGCTGTTCAACCGTCTGCTGTGGCGGCCGCTTTACGGCTATTCCGAGCGACACCTGAAGCTCGGCTGAACGAGAGGCTCGCATGGACACCAATATCGGCCAGCAACGCCTGCTCGAGGTCCGTGCCTGCAGGCAGGCCTATCACAAGGATGCCACCGCGGACCTGGTGGTACTGGAGGACGTCAATCTCACCCTGCGCGAGGGCGAGATGGTGGCACTGCTCGGCCGCTCGGGCTCGGGCAAGTCTACTCTGCTGCGCATCGTCGCCGGCCTGCTGACGCCGACTGCCGGCGAGGTGCTGTGGCGCGACACGCCGTTGGTAGGACCCGCCGAAGGCGTGGCGATGGTGTTCCAGAGTTTTGCCCTGTTTCCCTGGCTGACGGTGCAGGAGAACGTCGAATTGGGACTGGAGGCGCGTGGCGTGCCGCGCGATGAGCGGAGGAAACGCGCCGAGGAGGCGATCGACCTGATCGGTCTGGGCGGTTTCGAGAGCGCCTATCCGAAGGAACTGTCCGGCGGCATGCGCCAGCGTGTCGGCTTGGCGCGCGCGCTGGTGGTGCATCCCGACCTGCTGCTTATGGACGAACCGTTCAGCGCGCTCGATGTGCTGACCGCCGAGACCCTGCGAACCGACATGATCGACCTGTGGTCGGAGGGCAAGCTGCCGGTTAAATCGGTGCTGATGGTGACGCACAACATCGAGGAGGCGGTGCTGATGTGCGACCGCATCCTGGTGTTCGCGGCGAGCCCCGGCCGCGTGGCGAGCGAGCTGCGGGTGCCGTTCCCACATCCGCGCAACCGGCTCGATACTGCATTCCGGCAGTTGGTGGACGACATATACGGGCTGATGACGCGGCGCCCCGTTCCGCGCGCGGTGACCGCCGCGCCGGTGGTGAGCATCGCGGCGCCGCTGCTGCGGGTCGGGACCAACCAAATGGCGGGTCTGATGGAGGCGCTGGCGGGGCCGCCCTACAACGGTCGTGCCGACCTGCCGGCGCTGGCGGCCGCATTGCAGTATGAGGCCGACGAACTGCTGCCGCTCGGCGAGACGTTGCAGTTGCTGCATTTCGCTGTGCTGGAGGAAGGCGACATCCACCTTACGGATGCGGGCCGACGGTTCGTTGCCGCCGACACCGAGGAGCGCAAGCGCCTGTTCGCTGCGGCGCTGACGGCGCAGGTGCCGCTGGTGCGTATGATCCGCCAGGTGCTCGAGGAGCGTTGGAACCACCGCGCCTCCGCAGTGCGATTCCGCGACGAGTTGGAAGACCATATGTCGCCCGACTACGCGGAGGATACGCTGCGCACCGTGATTGCCTGGGGCCGCTACGCCGAGCTGTTCAGCTACGATGAAGAGGCGGAGCAGTTCAGTTTGGAGGAGATCGGGTAGGTGGAGCTCGGTCGCAATGGTTACCGCATGCGTCCAGGTTGGCAAACTGGTCGTCGATGTCGTAAGCGGTCACAATCGTTGCACGCGAGTTTGTTGGTAGCGTAATCTCCCCGATGCCTGCGTGACCACCCGGCGCATCAGCAACCAGTTACGGCCACGGGCGGCTTCAATGTGCAGGATAGCATCATGGGCGATACGGGCCTCCTACAGAAATTGTGTCAGACCGAGCGAGGCGCACCGACGTTTTCGGTGGTGATCCCCGTGTTCAATGAGGTCGAGGTTCTGCCCGAGTTCCACCGCCGGCTGGCAGCGGTGATGGAACAGCTTGGAACGTGGGAAGCGGTATACGTCAACGACGGCAGCCGCGACGCTTCGCTGCAACTGCTAGAGACGTTTCGACGCACCGAGCGTCGAGTGGCCATCCTCAATCTCTCGCGTAATTTCGGCAAGGAGATCGCTACCACCGCCGGGCTGGAGCACTCAATTGGCGCCGCGGTGATCGTGATCGATGCCGACCTGCAAGATCCTCCTGAGGTGATTCCTGCCCTCGTGGCTGGCTGGCGGGATGGGTTCGATATGGTGTACGCCGAGCGGCGTGAGCGTGACGGCGAAACGTGGTTGAAGCGGTTGACGGCCCGCCTGTTCTATCGGCTGATGGCGCATCTTGGCCGCGTGGAGCTCCCCCGTAACACGGGGGATTTCCGGCTGATGAGCCGGCGAGTGGTGGACGCCGTCCTGCAACTTCGCGAGCAACATCGCTTCATGAAGGGCCTGTTCGCATGGGTTGGCTTCCCGAGCACTGCGGTCCTCTACGATCGTGCGCCACGCTATGCTGGGAGGACAAAGTGGAACTACTGGAAGCTTTGGAATCTTGCGCTTGAAGGCATCACCAGTTTCACCGTCATGCCGCTGAAAATCGCAACATATCTTGGGCTCGCGGTGGCACTATTCGCAGCCGTGTTCGGTGCGCAGCTGGTGGTCCGAACGCTACTGTATGGCAATCCGGTCGCCGGGTATCCAAGCATGATGGCAGTTATTCTGTTTCTCGGCGGTGTGCAACTAATTACCCTCGGCGTCATTGGCGAATATCTTGGACGCGTGTTCAACGAGACCAAGCGCCGTCCGCTCTATCTCGTCGAGCGCTTTGTTCCGAGTGAGGTCAATGAGCGGCAGTCCGTCGAACGCATGCTCTGACGGCCTTCGTTGCGTCGTCTTGGCGGGCCCTATCAACCGTTGCTGTTAGTCGGAGTGCCAGATCGTCCCGGTCCTGTCACCAATGCCCTATCCGGATGTCGCACGAACCTTGAAGAGTTGAAAATCGGTGCCGACAAACACCGGCTTCAACCAGTCCGGAAACGGCCGGTGAAAATCGTCCGCATGTATCACCAGGACGTAGTCATAAGCGCCGAGACTGGCTTGCTGGAAGGGGCCGATCTGGACCTTCGGATCGGCATGCCATAGCTGGCGAAGCTCGGCCGCGTCGTATACTGACTGCACTCGAGCGGCGATCACGTCGTAAGGGTGGTTGAAACGCAACGGTTGGGCACCGGGGATCGCGAATGTAGAGGACACAAACGCCTGGCGTCGGATGATCGCGGTACTGCGCGATGAATTCGACGGGCGGGTTCTCCAGCGTCTCCGATGATTTGTGGGCTACCAGGACGGCCAGTCGTGCCCCCGCGGGCAATTCATCAATCGCAGCCAGGTACTGCTGATATATCGGATCGGCCGCCTTCCACGCCGCTCCAACCAAGACGATCCGAACCGCCAGCAACATCGTCATGCTTAGGACCAGCATACGTCGCCAGGCAATCCGCTTCGGCCGCCAGTCGGTCGCGGCAATCGCAACGAGCGCAATCGCGATCGTCAGTCGCCGATCCGCACCGTGGCTGCCAAACATCACGTACGGCATTGCGCAGTAAGCCGCGGACAGGACCCCAAGGCTGCCCAACATCGGCTTGGCAAACTTCACCCATCCACACAGCAGGCCAGCGAGCACGATGCCGATCAGCGCGATAAAGCAGATTGCGTCGAAGACAAGGTGATAGTTATACAGAAGGTTGAATGGTGCGGTGAGTTTCTGGGCAAAGTCATAGCGAAATCGGCCAGCGTTGCCGCTGGTCTCGCTCGCCGCCAGAAATAGCACAGCAGCCACGACGAACTGGATGGCGGTAGCGATTGCATTTCCCACGGCGGGAAAATACCAAGGGCGCTGGCTCGTCAAGTGCTGCCACAACTCATATCCCACCACCATGAACGCGTAGGCGGCGAAGGCCCCCAGGTGTCCGAGCATCAGAAGCAGGGCGATCGGAACCGATAGCACCACGCGAATCAGCGGCCGGCGTTCGTGCAGGACGATCCACAGTGCGAACGCCCATAGGGCAAGCCCGAGCATCAGCAGATAGCTGACTATGCCACCGAGGAAGATTTGATTGTAGAGCAGGAAAAACGCCAGGAATGGCCATATCGACCACCGCCGGTGAACAATGCGGTGTAGCAATAGCGTGCCACTTGCAAGACTGAACAGCACCAATACCAAGAAGATCTTGCCGGCGATTTCGATGTCCAAGAACCTGGCAAGCGGGACCAGCATTGCCTCGATCGCAAGATTTGTCTGGAACGACCAATCCGGTTTATAATATTCCATGAGATACTGAGAACTGTCCCGGAATGCGAGGATGTAGACGCGCGCGATATGCTGCGGATAGTCATTGAGCAGCGGCACTTCGACCAGGAAGATCGGCACGCAGGTCAGCGCGAAGAGGACGATGAAGGCGGTCAGTACCGACGCGAGGATTGCCGTGCCCGGCTGCAGTATCTGCCATTGTCTTGCTCAACCTATATTGCTCGTTCTAGGGCGGTCTTGGAACACTGCGCGATCCTCGCCGATTTCCGTCGTCACTTGGCGCGGGTTGGGGGAGCACCAATGCGAGTGTCATCGCTTTACTTGCAAGTCAAGGTCGCGTGGACCGCACCCGCTGTGGCATTCCGACTAAACCCGACAGACTGATTGCATGCACGAATGACCAACCAGTCCGTTTTGCCCGGTCGCGCGCGAATTGTACGCGTCCGCCGAGACCATATTGTGGCCGATTGTGCCGAGGACGGGCATCGCTCCGCAACGGCCATCAGGTCGGTCATTGCGACAAGCGTCGCACCACGCACTTCTCCGGACGTCGGGAAAGACTGTTGTCCACGTTGGCGCCGATAGTGCAGACTGACGACCCATGTCGGTTGCAACTTTTTCGCCCCATGACTTCAGTTCAGACCAACGGACAGGATCGCAGGACACCTGCGAGCTCACCGTCCTGATGCCTTGTCTGAATGAGGCGGAAACGCTGGCGCGCTGCATCACCAAAGCACGCGCCTTCCTGATTCGCAGCGGCATCGTCGGCGAAGTGCTGATCGCCGACAACGGCAGCACCGACGGCTCGCAGCAGATCGCGGAAATCCAGGGGGCGCGCGTCGTGCCGGTGGCGGAGAAAGGCTACGGCAGCGCCTTGCTCGCTGGCATCCGCGCCGCTCGTTCACGCTACGTCATTATGGGAGATTCCGACGACAGCTACGATTTCAGCCGGCTCGACGGCTTCGTGGAAAAACTGCGTGCCGGCTACGACCTGGTTATGGGAAATCGATTCCAGGGTGGCATCGCGCCCGGTGCAATGCCGGCATTGCATCGTTACCTCGGCAATCCGGTACTCAGCACCGTCGGCCGTGTGTTTTTTCACAGCCCGTGCGGTGACTTCCATTGCGGCCTGCGCGGCTTCCAGCGCGATGCCATTCTGGCGCTCGATCTGCAGGCGCCAGGCATGGAGTTCGCCAGCGAAATGGTGGTCAAGGCGACCATCCGGCAACTGCGCATCGCTGAGGTGCCGACCACGCTGTCGCCCGATGGCCGCTCACGCGCTCCGCACCTGAAGAGCTGGCGTGATGGCTGGCGGCATCTCCGGTTTCTGTTGCTGTTCAGTCCGCGCTGGCTGTTTCTGTATCCCGGTGCCGCCCTGTTCCTGGTTGGCGTTGCGATGATGGTCTGGCTGCTGCCTGCACCGCGCACGGTCGGCGGCGTGACACTCGACATCCACACGCTGTTCTATGCCGCACTCGCCGTGGTGGTGGGATTTCATTCCATGCTGTTCTGGGTGTTCACAAAGACATACGGCATCCGCGAGGGCATCGTGCCGCCTGATCCCCGGTTCAGCTCGATGATGCGATCTGTGACACTGGAGGTCGGTCTGATTGCCGGCGCCCTGCTGTTGTTGATCGGTGTGGCGCTCGGCGTCTATGCGATCGGCGCCTGGGGCAGCGTGGAGTTCGGCGTGCTGTCGCCGGAGCTGGCGATGCGTCTGGTGATTCCCTCCGGCACAGCAATCCTGCTGGCGTTTCAGATCGCCTATGGGGCATTCTTCCTGAGTGTGCTGGAGATCAGGTCAGGCCGCCCCAAGGGCTGAGCTGCCCCCGCCGCCAACTGTCGTCGCGGGGGGCGCGGCGACGCAGGAAACTCCAGCCAGTTGAGCCCAGCGGCGGCGATTGCCGCAGCCTGCCTTCGGGATAGATCCGTGGGTCGCTGAGCACGTATATACGCCGGCGAACACGCACTCAACAGTCCATCGCCAGGGAATTCCTGGCCTCGGTTTCGGCCCATTCGTTCACCAGCGTATAGCCGATTCCCAACAGCACCGGTCCCAGGAAAATACCCAGCAGGCCGAACGCGAGCGCGCCGCCCAGCACGCCCAGCACCGTCAGCAGGAACGGAAGCTGCGCGCCGCGTGCGATGAACCAGGGGCGGATCACCGAATCGGCGCCCGATACCGCGACCACGCCATAGACCGCCAGGAAGATGCCCCAGCCCAGATGGCCGGTGCTCATCAGCCACAGCGCGGCGGGAATCCATACCACGCGGCGCGCCGATCGGCAGCACCGCCAGGAAGCCCGCCACCGCGCCCAGCAGCACCGGCCGCGGCACGCCGGACAGCCACAGTCCGAACGCCGTCAGGATGCCCTGCACGATGGCGGTCAGCAGAATGCCGTAGACCACGCCGCGCACCGTCGCGCCGGTGACATCGATCAGCCGGTCGGCCCGTGCACCGGCGATGCGCTGCAGGATCACCCGCAACCGCGCGGCGATCGGCTCGCCATACAGGTAGAAGAAGAAGGCGATGAACAGCGCCAGCACGAACAGCAGCACGCCGTTGGCCAAGCCGAGCAGCAGACCGAGGCCGCCCTCCAGAACGATGCCGAAATAGGGCCGCAGCGCCTCGATCATGACGGTGATGTCGGCTGCCCAGCGGTTCCACAGATCGCCGAGCAGGCCGCCCACCAGCGGGATTTCGAACACCCAGTGCGGCGACCCAGGCAGTCCGGCGCGCAACGCGTCCTCGATGACGCCGCGCAGGTTGTTCACGTCGCTGGCACCGCCCGGCGCGGCCAGGGCCAGCGGCAGCACCAGCACGACGGCGGTCAGCGCCACCATCACCCCGGCGGCGGGGCCGCGACGCAGCCGGACGTGCGTATGCAGCCACTCGCAAACCGGCCAGGTGGTGAACACCAGGATGGCGGCCCACAGCAGCGAGGAAAAGAACGGATAGAGCACAAGTACGCAGCCGACGGCGATTCCGCCGAGCAGCAGCGCCATCAGCACGCGTTCCGCGGTCATGCGCTGGTCATTCCCCCCGCTCGCTTGTAGCCTCCCGCCGCGTCTCCGGGGAGGTCCGCCATGCCACGCCTAGCCGCCAACCTGTCCATGATGTTCAACGAGGTGCCGTTCCTCGACCGTTTCGCCGCCGCGCGCAAGGCAGGCTTCGAGGGCGTCGAATTCCTGTTCCCCTACGAGCATCCCGCCGGCGGAGTTGCGCAAGCGGCTGGATGGCGAGGGCCTGACCCAGGCGCTGTTCAACATGCCGCCGGGCGACTGGGCGAAGGGCGAGCGCGGGCTGGCCAGCCTGCCAGGCCGCCAGGCGGAGTTCCGCGAGGGGGTGAAGCAGGCGCTGGATTACGCCGGTGCGCTGGGCTGCAAGCTGGTGCACTGCCATGGCGGGGATTGTGCCGGCAGGCGTCTCCCAGGTGACGGCCGCCAGCGTCTATGCCGCCAACCTCGCGCTGGCGGCCGAGCAGGCGCAGAAGGCCGGCGTGAAGCTGATCATCGAGCCGATCAACCATCGCGACATGCCGGGCTATTTCCTCAACACCGAGGCGCAGGGCGCGGCGGTAGTCGAGGCGATCGGTCGCGACCGCCTCGGGCTGCAGTTCGACGTGTACCACTGCCAGACCACCGAGGGCGACATCACCAAGCGGATGGAGCAGTACATGCCGGTCATCGCGCATATGCAGATCGCCGACGTGCCGGCGCGCAACGAACCGGGGACCGGCGAGATCGGCTGGAAGTTCGTGTTCCGTCGCATGGACGAGTTGGGCTATCGCGGCTGGGTCGGCTGCGAATACCGTCCCGCGGGCGATACCGTGGCGGGGCTGAAATGGCGGCAGGAATTCGGCGTATAGACCGGTATCGCGATGCTCCTGTCAGTGCCGCTTCGCTTCGCGCCTCGGAATGACAGAGCGCGCTGACGGCGTGTCACCGCGGCGAATATTTGCCTCACAGTGGATCTGGGAGAAATACCATGAAAATCGGATTCATCGGCCTCGGCATCATGGGGCGCCCCATGGCGCTGAACCTGAAGGCGGCGCAGCATACGCTTCTGGTCTACGACCGCGCCTCCCTGGCGGACGACATCCGCGCCGTGCGGAAGTCGAGCCGGACGGCAAGACGGTGGCGCAACGGTCCGACGTCGTGATCATCATGGTGCCGGACACGCCCGACGTTGAGAACGTGCTGTTTGCGCCGAACGGCGTGGCCGAGGGCCTGAAGCCGGGCACGCTGGTGATCGACATGTCCTCGATCAGTCCGATCGCCACCAAGGAATTCGCCAAGAAGATCAACGCACTTGGCTGCGACTATCTGGACGCTCCGGTGTCCGGCGGCGAGGTCGGCGCCAAGCAGGCCACGCTGACCATCATGGTCGGCGGACCGGAGGCGGCATTCGCCCGCGCCAAGCCGCTGTTCGACGTGATGGGCAAGAACATCACCCATGTCGGCAACGAGAACGGCGCCGGCCAGACCTGCAAGGTGGCGAACCAGATCATCGTCGCACTGAACATCCAGGCGTGCGCGGAGGCCCTGGTGTTCGCGGCCAAGGCAGGCGCCGATCCGGCCAAGGTGCGCGCCGCGCTGATGGGCGGTTTCGCGTCCTCGCGCATTCTGGAAGTGCACGCCGAGCGCATGCTGAACGGCACGTTCAATCCGGGTTTCCGCATCCGGCTGCACCAGAAGGACCTGAATCTCGCGCTGTCGGCGGCGAAGGAACTCAGCCTGTCGCTACCCAATACCGCGATCGCGCAGCAGATGTTCTCCTCCTGTGCCGCGCATGGTGGTGCGGAACTCGACCACTCGGCTCTGATCCTGGCGATCGAGGGGCTGGCGGATTTTTCCATTCGTGAAAAGAAATAAGCCGCGTGAATGCGTGCGCAACGAGTCGCACCCGGTGAACAGGGATTGAATTTCCGAGCGATGCAGTCATAAGGTTACCTCGCGCGCCCCGATTCTGAGACTCCTGCCATGCACGCGCGGATTGCAGGGATAGGGCCAGGAGGACGGCCGGATGTCCATGCGTTTTACCGAAATAGGCCAGCAACTGCGGGCCTATCGTCTGGAATCAGGGCTGCGGGCGGAGGAAATCGCCGCGCGACTGGGAGTCTCGCGCGCCGCGCTGTATCGCTACGAAAAAGGCGAGGTCATCAAGCTCGACACGATCAAGCGGCTCGCGGAGCTGCTGAAAATCTCGCCGCTGTCGCTGCTGGGTATCGGCGTCGAGTACTACAACCGGCCGATCGGCTATTTCGAGCGAATCCGCCAGGTCGAGGAGACGGCCGACCAAATTCTCCAGCTTTTTGGGCCGATCTGCTACCTGACCACCTCCGATGCCTATGACAATGCGCTGGCCGAGGCGTTCGACGAAGCCGCGGAGCAGGCGGCCGGCGACCGCGTGGCGATGCGCTCGATGGCCGAGCAGGTGCTTGGGCATCCTGAGCGCCGCGCAAGCGGATGTATGCGATGCGGCGGCCAGGGATCATCGCCATGGTGTCGATCGCTTCGGTTCAGCGCCTGCTGGATACCGGCGTGGCCGGCGGCATCCAGGTTTCCGACCGGGTGCGGCGGATCTGCCGCGATGTCGCGGTCACCGAGGTGGAGAACATGGCCGCGCTGATGGAGGCCGAGCCGATGGGCCTGCAGTTCGGCCTGCTGGCCGGCGCCCAGCCGTCGTCGGCGTTCAAGATCCTGCGTGCGCGCGACCGGGTGAGCCTGGCGATCAATCCGTTCCGTACCGACACGCATCCGTCCGCGCATACCGGTGTCGCGATGATCACCGGTGCGGACGAAGCGATCGCAGCGCATCAGCGGGTGGCCGAAGCAACGTGGCGCGAGGCGCTGAAGGGCCCGGCGGGGGCGAACCGCCTGCGGCAACTGATTGCGACGGCGGTTCCCGCCTGAGTTTCCTCTGTCGCCACGCGGGGGCAGGGCGGGCAATCCCCATCCAGTATCGCACCTCACGGGGAGATCGCGCCTCCAGGGGGCCTGGGCGCTGCGTCGCCACGTCTCTATGCTGGCAGCATGCCGACCCGAAGCTTCCCTGCTTTTTCCCCACACCCGGACGTCGACGTCATTTCCGACCAGCGCGTCTGGAACGGCCGCTTCCCGCTCGATGTGGTGCGCTTCCGTCATCGTCGTTTCGACGGTGCCATGTCCGGCGAAAAGACCTGGGAAGTATGGCGGCGCGGTCGTGCATCGGCTGTGCTGCCGTATGATCCTGTCGCAGACGCCGTCGTGCTGATCGAGCAGTTCCGACTGCCTGCACTGGTAGCCGGGCTCGATCCGGTCCTGGTGGAATTACCCGCCGGGCTTTGCGACGATGGCGAAACACCCGAGGTGACGGCGCGACGCGAGACGATGGAGGAAATGAGCCTGCAGGTCGGCGCGCTGCGCTGGATCGGCAGTTTCCTGCTGACGCCTGGTGGTTCGGACGAGTTATGCGAACTGTATGCCGGGCGCGTCCGCGCCCCGCCGGCCGACGCCGATGGGATCGCCGGCCACGCCGGCATGGCGGCGGAAAATGAGGACATTCGCGTGCGGGTATGGCCCGCGGCGCGCGCGATCGAAGCCGCGCTGGCGGGGCGGATCAACAATTCGGTGGCGGCGATCGGTCTGCTCTGGCTGGCGGTGCGCCACGCCGCGTTGCGCGAGGAATGGAGCAAGGCATGACCGATAAGCTGTTTCTCGACCAACCGCGCCTGCGGTCCGCGACCGGCACGGTACTGGCGAGCGGGCCGGAGGGGATCGTGCTGGACCGAACGGTGTTCTACGCCCGCTCCGGCGGCCAGCCGGGCGATGTCGGCGCGCTGCGCTGGGACGGCGGCGAGACCACGATTGCCGACACGGTGAAAGGCGAGGGCGAGACGATCCTGCATGTCCCCGCTCCGGGTGCGCCGTTGCCGCCGGTGGGTGCGGCGGTCGAGGGCGAGATCGACTGGGACCGCCGCCACCGGCTGATGCGCATGCACACCGCGATGCATCTGCTGTGCAGCCTGATCAAGGGCGCCGCGGTCACCGGCGGCTCGGTCGGCGCTGACCGCTCGCGGCTGGATTTCGACCTGCCGAATCCGCCACCGAAGGAGGAAATCGAGGCTGGGCTGAACGCTCTGATCGAGGCGGATCATCCTGTGCGGATCGAATGGGTGGACGAAGCGGTGCTGGACGCCGATCCCGGCCTGGTGCGCACGATGTCGGTGGCGCCGCCGCGCGGAGCCGGCCGCCTGCGGCTGATGCGGATCGGCGATGGCGACAGCCTGGTGGACCTTCAGCCCTGCGGCGGCACGCATGTCGCGCGCACCGGCGAGATCGGCCGCATCGCGGTGGTGAAGATCGAGAACAAGGGCCGGCAGAACCGCCGCATCATCATTGCGCCGGCTGCGTAAGACGTCCGTTACGAGAAACGGAAGTGCCGCGTCCTCAATGTCATTGCGAGTTCCATACCGGCCGTCGGCCGACCGGCCCTGGATGAAACCTGCTGGAGGTATCTGGTGTAAAGCGGGGACAGCCGACGGCAAGAGGTCGGCGCTCCATGGTGCTGGAGAGCCCGATTGCGAGTTGGACCGGAGGAGCCTCGAAGACCGCCACTGGCGCCAAGGGCAGGACTGCCCTGGAGCACGTTTGTTAGATTTCATTTTGTGCGAGGCCCCCACGCCGGCGGCGCAGGTGTGGAGGAGACAGAATGGAAGTGATGCACAAACGGGTAGCTGGGTTGGACGTGCACAAGGACACGGTGGTGGCCTGTGTGCGTCTGGTTGGCAGACGCAACAAGGTGACGCGGGAATGCCGGACCTTCGCGACCACGACGGATGGTCTGCTGGCGTTGCTGGCGTGGTTGGCGGTGTGCCGGTGCAGCCATGTCGCGATGGAGGCGACCGGGGTGTACTGGACGCCGGTGTGGAAGATCCTGAGCGAGGGCGCCTTCGCTCTGATTGTGGCCAACGCGGCGCACATCAAGAACGTTCCTGGCCGCAAGGAGGGACGGACATGAACGATGCGATGTGGATCGCCGATCTGCTGGCGTGCGGCTTGATCAGGGCGAGTTTCGTGCCGGAGGAGGACATCCAGGAACTGCGCTCGCTGATGCGCACGCGCAAGCAACTGGTGCGCGAGCAGACGCAGCACGTGCAGCGCATCCAGAAGACGCTGGAAGAGGCCAACATCAAGCTGGACTCGGTGATCAGCGACATCGTCGGCGTGAGTGGTCGGCGGATGATCGAAGCCATGATCGCGGGCGTGGATAACCCGCATGAGTTGGCGGCATTGGCCCATCGGGGCATCAAGGCTTCGCCGCAGCAATTGCACGATGCGCTGCACGGTCGGCTGAGGCAGCATCACCGCTTCCTGTTGAAGCTGCATCTCGATCAGTGGGATGCGCTGGACATGGCGATCCAGGAGATCGATCGGGAGGTCGACGGGCGGATCGAGTGCATGGACGCGGAGGCCGAGGAGGGGGAGGCCGAGGAGCGGGAGGCCGAGGAGCGGGAGGCCAAGGAGCGGGAGGCCGAGGAGCGGGAGGCCAAGGCGGGAGAGGCGCCCTTTCGCACCTTGATCCTGCGTCTGTGCTCGATCCCCGGGGTCAGTCGCCTGTCGGCAATCACGATCCTCGCCGAGATAGGCCGCGACATGAGCCGGTTCCCCACCGCTGGTCATCTGGTCTCCTGGGCCGGGTTGTGCCCTGCTCAGAACGAGAGCGCCGGCAAGCGAAAATCGTCACGCCTGCGCAAGGGCGCACCATGGCTGAAGACCATGCTCGTACAATGTGCCTGGGCGGCCAGGCGCCAGAAGAACAGCTATTACGCGGCCCAGTTCAATCGGTTGAAAAGCCGCCGGGGACCGCAGAAGGCGATCTGCGCCGTCGCCGCCTCGATCCTTACCGCCATCTACCATATGCTGAACAACGGCACGCTACACCACGATCTCGGCGCCGACTACTTCGATCGCCGTTCGCCTGACGCAAAAGCCAGACGTCTGGTTGCGCGGCTTTCAAGCCTCGGTTTCGCGGTGAAACTCGAACCTCTCGCCGAAGCCGCCTGATGCGCCCCCAAAACAATCATCAGCGGGATGGACCATCGCCACGACAAGGGTTTCTTGTTAGGAGCGCAGCGGCGAAGCAATCTCGCACCCAGTGCGCACGGACGAGATCGTCGCGCGTCCCTTTCGGCTTGATCGGAGGGTGACTATGCGCTTCGTCATGACAGACACCTTTTACGACGCTGGGGGAAACGATGGATTCACTGGTGACAACTGACTGGCTCGCCGCTGAACTTGGCAAGCCGGACCTCGTGGTGTTCGACGCCACGAAATATTTGCCCAACGAGAACAAGGACGGGCAGGCGGAATTCCTCCGCGCCCACATACCAGGCGCGCATTACTTCGATATCGACGTGATCGCCGACCCCGACACCGATCTGCCGCATATGGTCCCCACGCCAGGCCGCTTCGCCAAGCTGATCGGCTGGCTCGGCGTGTCGAATACATCCCGCGTGGTGTTCTACGACCAGAAAGGCCTGGCCTCGGCCGCGCGCGGCTGGTGGCTCATGGGGCTGTTCGGCCATGACAACGCCGCAGTGCTCGACGGCGGGTTGCCAAAATGGGTGCGCGAGGGACGCAAGACGGAGGACGGCGAAACGCCACCGCCGCGGCCTGTCGCATTCCGCCCCGACTATCGCGCGTCACGCCTGCGCGGTGTCGGCGATGTGCTGCGCAACGTGCAGACTCAGTCGGAACTGCTGCTCGATGCCCGCGCCGCCGGCCGCTTCACCGCGGAAGTGCCAGAGCCGCGGGCCGGCATGCGCAGCGGACACATTCCAGGGTCGGCAAACCTGCCCTACACAGATCTGCTGAATGCCGATGGCACGTTCTGCTCCGCGGATGCCGTGCGCGCGCGCTTCGCGCAGGCGGGTGTCGATGGTTCGCGCCCGATTGTGACAAGCTGCGGTTCCGGCGTGACGGCATGCATCCTGACGCTTGGATTGCGTCTCGCGGGATTGCCGGAGGGCAGCGTGTACGACGGTTCCTGGACCGAATGGGGCGGTCGCTCCGACACACCGGTGGAGACCGACTGACCATGGCCGATGAGACGAAGCGCGGCTTCCGCACACGGCTGTCGCACACTGGGCGCGCCGGCAAGCGCGTGCATGGCTTCGTCAATCCGCCGCTGCTGCGCGGTTCCACCGTGCTGTATCCCACGGTCGCCGAACGCCGCGCGGCGGCCGCACGACGCGGCGAGCACGTGCTGACCTATGGATTGGGCGGATCGGAAACGCACTGGGCGTTGGAGGACGTGATCGCCGAGGTCGAAGGCGGCACGCGCTGCGCGATCGTGTGCTCGGGCCTGGCCGCGGTGACCACGCCGCTGCTGGCATTCCTCAAGACCGGCGATCATTGCCTGATGCCGGACAGCGTGTACGGGCCGGCGCGCAATTTCTGTGACGGCGTGCTGCGGCGTTTCGGCGTCGAGACCACGTACTATGATCCGGTGATCGACGAGGCAGGGATTGCCGGCCTGATGCGCCCGAACACCACGGTTGTATATACCGAGAGCCCCGGCAGCCACACCTTCGAAGTGCAGGACGTTCCGGCGATCGCGCGGGCGGCGCATGCGCATGGCGCAAAGGTGCTGATGGACAACACCTGGGGCATCCATCACTTCCAGCCGTTCAAGCATGGTGTCGATGTGTCGATCCAGGCGGCGACGAAATATCCAGCCGGTCACTCGGACATTCTGATCGGCAGCATCACGGTGAATTCCGATGCCGACTGGCAGACGCTGCATGCCACGTCGCGCGGCCTGGGCCAGTATGCCAGCCCCGACGACTGCTGGTTGACCTTGCGCGGCATGCGCACGATGGGTGTGCGACTGGCGCAGCAGATGGACAGCGGCATCGAGGTGGCGCACTGGCTGAGTAGGCGCCCCGAAGTGAACCAGGTGCTGCATCCGGCGCTGCCAGGCGCGCCGGGTCATGCGCTGTGGAAGCGCGATTTCACCGGCGCCTGCAGCCTGTTCGGCGTCGAATTCGGGCTGGAGTATTCCGTAGAAAGCTCGCACGCGTTCGTCGAGGCGCTGGAACTGTTCGGCATCGGCGCGTCATGGGGCGGCTTCGAAAGTCTCGCCGTGCCGACGACGGGTTTCGTCAGCCGCACCGCTGGTTCGGGCAAATTTGCAGGCCCGGTGGTCCGGCTGCACATCGGCCTCGAGGATGTCGCTGACCTGGTCGCGGATCTCGAACAGGGGCTGAAGGTGATGCGGGATTTCGAGCGCTGACGGGCTCGGGATTGGTCGTATCAACTTTGTTGTAACATCCCGCCCCATGACCTATATTGATCGTCTGAGGTAGCCACATGCAGTCGGCGGTTCGCAAACTCGGCAATTCGGCGGGAGTCATTATCCCCAAAACGCTGCTGGACGAACTGGGTCTGGCGGCGGGCGATGAGGTCGACATGCGGTTGGAGCGCGGCCGTCTGGTCCTGGCGCCTGTCCGGCGACCCAGGCGAACCGGGTGGGCCGAGGCATCGCGCGCGATTGCCGAAAGTGGTGGCGACGCTCCGTCATGGCCGGAATTCGGTAATGTAGGTGATGCCGATGTTACGTGGTGATGCGACCGTCAGCCATCTGTCGCGGTGACGTTTGGCTCGCTGTCCTTGATCCGACGGTTGGTAGCGAAATTCAGAAGACTCGGCCATGCGTCATCGTGTCGCCACCGGACATGCACGATTACCTACGCACAGTCACCGTCGCGCCGATGACGACCGGAAGTCATCCCGCGCCATACCGCATTCCGCTGCGTTTTCGGCGCAAGGACGGCCTGATTCTGCTCGATCAGCTTCGCACGCTCGACAAGCTGCGGCTGGTGCGTCGCCTTGGTGCCATCGACGGGACGACGCTGAATCTCGCACTCGCCGTACTGCGCGAGATGTTTGAGGAGTAGGGCGCCTCACCGCCGCTCCATATACCCATCCCGCGTCTGCGGCAGCTTCCACCCCAGCACCTGTCCCGCAACGAAGTTCCGCAACACCTGCGCCGTTCCGCCGCCGATGGTGAACATGCGCGCATCGCGGGCCATCCGCTCCATCGGGTAATCGCGCGAATAGCCGCGCGCGCCGAACATTTGCAGTGCGTCGTTTGTCACCTTGATCGCCATCTCCGAGGCGAACACCTTCGCTTCGGCCGCCAGCAGCGGATCGGGAAACGGATCGGCGCTCGCCGCGGCGCGATATGCGCTTAGCCGTGCCGCATTGAGCTGGATCGCCATGTCGGCGAGCATCCACTGCAAACCCTGGAACTCGCCGATCGGCCGGCCGAACTGGTGCCGCTCCTTGGCAAATGCGACCGCCGCCTCGAACGCGCCCTGCGCCAAACCCAACGCCACCGTCGCGGCACCCACGCGCTGGCTGTTGTAGGCATTCATCAGGTCGGCGAACCCATGCAGGCCTCCATCCGCAGACTGCAATACCATCTCGTCCGGCACCTCGAGATTCTCGAACCGGATCTCGGTTTCCGGAATGCCGCGCAGCCCCATCGTCGGTTCGCGTTTTCCGACGATCAGCCCCTTCGCATCGTCGCGCACCGCGAGGAACCCGCCGATCCCGCGCGCCCGCCCCGCCTCGTCGAACACGCGCGCGAAGATCAGATGCAGCTTCGACACGCCGCCGCCGGTGATCCAGTGCTTGCGGCCGTTGATCAGCCAGTAGCCGTTGCGCCGGTCGGCGCGCGTGGTCATGTCGGTCGCGGCGGAACCCGCTTCAGGTTCGGTGATGCAGATCGCCGGCTTGTCGCCATCCAGCACGAGGCGCGCCGCAAGCTGCTTCTGCGCCTCGCTGCCGTACTGCATGACGGCCGAGATCGCCCCCATGTTGGTTTCGACCGCGATGCGTCCGGTGACGCCGCAGACGCGCGCCATTTCCTCGATGATGACGACGGCGTCGAGGAAGCTGCCGCCGGCACCGCCGTACTGCGTCGGGATGGTGTAGCCGAGCAGGCCGGCTTCGCGCAGCGCGGCGACGTTGTCCCAGGGGTAGGCCTCCGCGCGATCCACCTTGGCCGCGCGCGGCGCGATCACATCATCAGCGAGACGGCGTGCGGCGGCTTGCAACTCGTGCGCGGCGGGTGGCAGTTCGAACATCATTGGTAGTTCACCTCAAACACTGGGCCGCGTCATTGCGAGTAGCGCCGCGGCCTTCGGATCAAGCCCGGGAGCAGGCTGCGGCAATCTCCGGCCGGTAGGAGCCTTCTGGCCTGAGATTGCCGCGCCGCTGCGCTCCTCGCAACGACAGGAGGAAGGATTGACGACACGCCCATCGCGGAGGAAGCTCTCCCCAGGTCCAATGTGAGGTCACCGTGTCAACCGCCGTGCCACTGAAGGTGTTCTGGCAGCCTGGATGAACCAGCTGCCTGAAACTCAAAGAGTTTCTCTCGGTCCGTGCGATCGAGTTCCAATCCATCAATGTGCTGGAAGACCCTACCGGGCTCGATGAGCTCCGGCGTCTAGGCGCCCGCTCCGTTCCCGTGCTGTCGCGCGGCGACGACTACGTGTTCGCGCAGAACATCGGCCACGTGGTGAAGTTTCTCGGGCTGGACGAGAAGACCGGCCCGGTGCTCTCGCCCACCCAGCTGATGACGCGGCTGGACGGCTTTCTCGGCGCCGCGATCCGCATGATCCCGCAGATGCCGGACGACAAACTGACGACCGAAGTGCCGAACCGTCCGCGCAGCTATCGCGTGCTGGGCCATCACATCTTCCGCATTGCCGAGACCTTCCTGGAGGTGGCCAACGGCGAGACCCTGCTCTACGAAAACCTGACCTCCCGCCCGCCTGAAGGCATGAATACCACGGCCGACATCGCCGCCTACGGCAGCACCGTTCGCCAGCGGCTCGCCGCATGGTGGGACGCCAGGCCTGACAAGTCGGCGCGCGAGATCGTGCAGACTTATTACGGCCCGCAGTTGCTGCACGAATATCTCGAACGCAGCACCTGGCATGTCGGCCAGCACGTGCGCCAATGGAACATGCTGCTCGGCATGGCAGGGATCATCGCCGATCGCCCGCCTGGCGCTGCCGATTTCGCCGACCTGCCGATGCCAAGCCAGGTCTGGGACGGCTAGCGCGACGCCGCGTGCCGCAGGCCCCATCGCCCCTCGGTCGGCTGCCCGACCATAAGCTGCTGCTGGGTCTGTTCCTGCCGATGCAGCAGGGCGCGTGGAGCCCGTCGCAGGCGCCGCGCTCCACCTCGTGGACGTTCGACTACATCGCCCGCTGCACGACGATGGCGGAAGCACTCGGTTTCGACCTGGTGTTCGGCCTCGCGCAATGGCTCGGCAAGGGGGGCTATGGCGGCGAAATGCACTTTCGCGAGCACGAAGTCGATCCGATCATCGCCAATGCCGGGCTCGCCGCGTTGACCAAATCGATTGTGCTGATCAACACCGTGCACGTGCTGTACGCGTGGCACCCGCTGCACCTGGCCAAATTTGGCGCTGCCATGGACCACATCAGCGGCGGACGCTGGGGCATCAACGTCGTCACCGGTTACAAGCCGAGTGAATATCGCATGTTCGGGCTCGAACCGATCGAGCACGACCACCGCTATGTGATGGCCGACGAATTCACCACCATCATGGAACGGTTGTGGATCGAGGACGAGGAACTCAGCTTCAATGGCCAGTTCTGGCGGACCGAGCGCGCATTCCTCGCGCCCAAGCCGGGACCGCGGCGCCCGTTCCTGGTCAATGCCGCGTCGTCCGGCGCCGGACTCGACTACGCGGCGAAGCACTCGGATCTGATCTTCATCACCAGCCCCGCCGGCGCCGATCCGGCCAAGGCCTGCGAAGCGCTGCCGGCGCATAATGCGCGGATCAAGGCTCTCGCGCGCAACCACGGACGCGAGGTCAAGACAATCATCAACCCGCACGTGATCTGCCGAGCCACGGAACAACAAGCACGCGCAGCCTACTCGGCCATATTGGAGAACGAGGATACCGTCGCCGCCGACAACTTCGTGCGCACCTTCCAAAGTGGCGACACCGCGTCATGGCGTGGCCACACCCGGGCACAGTGGGTGGTCGGCGGCAACGTTCACCTGGTCGGCACGCCGCAACAGATCGTGGATTGGTTTGGCAGGTTGCATACCGCCGGCTGCGACGGCGTGCAGGTCAACTTCTTCGACTATCTGCCCGACCTGGAATTCTTCGGCCGTGAGGTGATCCCGCTGATGCGCGAGGCCGGACTGCGTCACGCTTGAGGCCGGCCATGATTGCCGCCGCAAGGCTCATTCAAACGTCGTGGCCGGGCCTGTTGCCGGCCATCAGTAGCGGCACCTTGTCACGACGGATCGCTGGGACATGCCCGGCCATCACGCCGGTGCGGCGCATGGGTCACGGCTGCTCCGTTGGTCAATGCATCGCCGCTGCCCCAGTGACGGGAATGCCGGAAGCACCAGGCCGTCTCGCGCTGAGCAGGCACTGTGCCTCCTCCAACCGCCCGGCATCGAGATAGGCCTTCAACAGCGTGAACTCGATCAGGTCGTGCTGTGCGCGGCTGCCGCCGATGCGTTCGCTTTCCCCGGCCAGCGGGGCGAGCGCCTCGATCGCGGTGGAAAAATCCCCGCGTTCGAATGCAGCGAAGCCACGCGACAGCGCCGGAAGATAAGCGCCGGACGGGTATCGCCCTTCGTGCGCCAGATACTCCATCTGACGGGCACGGACATCGAGCGCTACGTCATCGCCCATGACAACCTGTGCCAGAATGACATGCAGGTCGGCGAGCCCGCTGCCCGGCCGCGACAGCGCGCTGTTCGCATACTCGTTCATCGCGCGCCAGGCAGCGGCGTCGCGCGGATGGCCGGCGAGTTCGGACCGCCACAAAAATGCCGCCCCATCCGACATTTTCTGCTGCGGCCCGCCGCTGTGCCGGTCGAGCGCCATGGCGTCCCGATACAGCCGCTGCGCCTCAGACCAATTGCCGGCCTCGAGTTCGCAGAGCGAGAGATGCCAACTCAGATGGCCGTGGAAAAATCCATCACGCGGATAGGTGGTGAGCCAGGATGACAGGTAGGCGCGGGCCGTGTCCCGCTCGCCACTCTCATAACAAACATGCGCGAAGCCGTGCGCGCCATGTGCATTGTTCGGGTTTGCCGCCACGGATCGTTCGATCTTTGGCCGGGCGGCAGCAAGCTGGCCATCCTCGGACAGCGCCATGGCATGATGGGCCAGGAACCAAAAATCCTCGCCGTAATGTGGCGCAAGGCTGTCCATCAGCGCCGCGATCTGGTGCTTCTGCCCGATGCGACCGGAGGCGCCAATCAGGCCGTTAGGGTTCGCAGCAGTAGCGAGCACCAACGCGTCGCGCGGCCATGCCGTCAGATGCGCGTGCAAAGCGTCGATCGCGGCGTCGGTCCGGCCTGCGAAGACGAGGTCGAAGAACGCGATGTGACTGGCCTCGCGCGCCGGCAAACCAGCGGCGACGTCTCTGGCCGCTGCCAGGGCCGCCAGGGCCGCAGCCACGTTACCCTCCCGCATCAGTACCTGGGCCTTGCCGGCATGAGCCAGGGCGAAACCGGCGTCGGCGGCGATGGCGCGATCGAATGCCTCGACCGCACCAGGGTACAGGGTTAGCGCCAGATCGCAGCCCCGAACGTAGGCGTCCTGCGCAGAGGCGGAGGAAGTCGACAAGGGAAGGTCGTATCGGTCCGCCAGCATGGTGGATCCTCCTGGGCGATTTTGTTGCAAATCTACCGCCCTCTTCGACAATTACAAAAAGCGCCCGACGGTCGCGCCACAGGAGCGGCGATGAGGCCGCCATCCGTTGGCCGCCCTGATGGTGGTCCGGGCATCTGTCGGCAGGCGCTATGAGGAAATTTCTATTTCGGTGTCGACCCCCCGGACCGGCAAGCCAGACCTATATCACGGGCTCCGCCGCCACCTCCGCCGGCAGATCAATCTCCTCCAGCGCCGATCCGCCAAGCTTCTGTACGAGTTTCACCGCTACGGTATTGCCGAACACGTTCACCGCCGTGCGGCCCATATCCATGAACGCGTCGACACCGGCGATGATTGCAATCGCCTCTACCGGCAGGCCGATCGCGGTCACCACCGTCGCCAGCGCGACCAGTCCGCCGGAGGGAACATTGGCAATGCCTTTGCTGGCGATCAGCGCGGTGACCAGGATTGTCAGTTCCGCCGACCAGGTCAGCTCAATGTGGTAGGCCTCGGCCAGGAACGTCACAGCGAGCGCGATATAGAGCGTGCTGCCGTCAAGGTTGAAACTGTAGCCGAGGGGCAGGACCAGCGCGACCACCTTGTTCGGCACGCCCATCCTTTCCAGTGCTTCCATATGAACCGGCAGGGTGACCTCGGAGGAGCGCGTGGTGAAAGCCAGCAACACCGGCTCCATGACACGCCGCGTGATGGCAAACGGCTGTTCCCGCAGCAGCGCCAGCACCACCCAGCAGCATATCACCATGATCAGCAGCCCGAGGTACATCAGCCCGATCAGCCGGGCGAGCGCGACGATGGTGGACAGCCCCTGCGTGGCGATCAGCCAGGCCATGATGGCGAAGATGGCCACCGGCGCGAGACCGATGATCCAGCCGGTGATGCGGAACATCGTCGCCAGGACAGCCTCCAGCAACATGACGACCGGCCGCGCCATGGCATTGCCAATGCGCGCAAGACCGAGGCCGAACAGGACGGCGAACACAAGGGTCGGCAACACGCGCTGCGCTGCCATGGCCGCGACGATGTTGGTGGGGATGAGATCGAGCAGGTACTTTGTCCAATCAACGGACAGAGCAACATTGGCTGGCACATTGCCGGTAGGAACCAGATTTGCACCGGCACCGGGATGGAACAGGCCATTCAGACCAAGCGCGACCAGGACGGCGAACAGCGTGGCGATGTAGAACCAGACGAACGCAATGATGGCCACACGGCCAAGCAGCCGCGTATTTTCGCCCATGCGATACACGCCGAGAGTTACCGCTGAAAAGATCAGCGGGATGACGATCATCTGGATCGCCTGGATGAATGCAGTACCGATCGGCTGCAAGGTCTTGCCGATCGATGGCCACATGAGGCCAACAATCAGCCCCAAAAGCATTCCAGCCAGCATCTGCAATGGGAGGGCTGAACGGCGCCGCGACGGCATCCAATCGCCATTCTGGTTCACGATGTGTCTCCGCAGTGGGCGGGCAGTCTGCCAACCCGTCGCGCAACACAGGCGATGCAGGCGTTAACATTCGATTATCGGCGGGAATGCCAGACTTCGGCTGGTTCGCCACGCAGCGATCTCGGGCGGTTCGGGGCTCGGGTTTCCTGTAACGCTGGCCATCGCGGTGACCGGCGCGGTGCGCTCAAGGCACAATCATTCCTTCGCTGAGCCAGCGCCGCAGTACCTCCTTCTGCAACTTCCCGGTCGGGCCGTGCGGCAATTCCCGCACGAACGTAATCGACTCCGGCAGCCACCATTTGGGCACGAGCGCGGTCAGATGCGTGCGCATCTCCTCCCCAGAAACCTCCATGTCCGGCTGTTTCACGACGATCAGCAAGGGTCGCTCCTGCCAGCGTGGATGCGGCACCGCAACGACGGCAGCCTCCAGCACCGCGGGATGACGCATCGCCGCTTCTTCCAGGGCTTGCGAACTGATCCATTCGCCGCCGGACTTGATCACATCCTTCGCGCGATCGACAATGTGCAGGGTGCCGTCTGCATCGATCACGGCGACATCACCGGTTCGCATCCAGCCATCAGCGGTTCGCAAGTCCACGTCAGGTTGGCGAAAGTAGCTGCCGGCGACCCAATGGCCCCGACATTGCAGATTCCCAGGTGTGACGCCGTCGCGCGCCAGCGTCTCGCCGTACTCGTCCACGATACGAACCTCGTTGCCATACAACGCCCTGCCTTGCGTCCGCATCGCCTCCAGCGCGGCGCCATGCGGCAGGTTCCGTGCTGCGAACGAGATCGTTGCCCCGTGCGTCGTCTCGGTCATGCCCCAACCATGCAGGGTCCGAACGGAGTAGTCCCGAAGATAAGCCTCAATCATCGCAGCGGGCGGCGCGGTGCCGCCGGAGAATATGCGACCGAGGCTGCCCAGCCCCTTCCCGGTCTGGCGGCAATACTCCAGCATCGATAGCCAAATCGTCGGCACACCGGGCGCCACTGTCACGGCTTCCTCAACGATCAACGGATGCAACCACTCGGTGTCTGCTCGGCGCCCGGGCAGTACGAGCCTGGCGCCGTACATCGGTGCCAGGAACGGCACCGCCCAGCCATTGCAATGGAAGAAGCCGGGAATGGCGATGACCGTGTCGTCAGCCGACAGGGCCCAGCCGTTGCCGCCCCCGGTGGACATCGCAGACAGCACAGTGCCGCGATGCGAATACAGCACGCCCTTCGGCTGGCCGGTGGTGCCGGAGGTGAAGCACAGCACGCAGGCGGAACGCTCATCCAATGCCGGCCACGCAAACGCTTCATCGCCGGCGTCGATCAGGTCCTCGTAGCATTCTACGTTCGGCAGGTTGGTCGATGGCATATTGTCGCGCCCCGCCATCACGATGAACCGGTCGACATGGTCCAACCGCGGCGCAAGCTGCGCCGCCAGCGCCACCGTGTATTCGTCGATGAACAGCGTGCGGTAGCCGGTAAAATTGATCGTGTAGAGGATCTGTTCCGGTGGCAGCCGAGGGTTCGCGGTATGCAGCACGCTGCCTACTCCGGTCACGCCATAGAACAGTTCGAAATGCCGATGCGTGTTCCAGGCAAGTGATCCTACGAAGTCGTCAGGTCCCAGGGCGAGCCGGCGCAATGACGATGCAAGCCGCCGGGCGCGTGCGGCCTCTGAGCGGTAGTCCATGCGGACGATTTCTTTCTCGTTGCACGAGATCACCTGCGTATCGCCGAAAGTTGCCGCGGCGTGCTCGATCACGGTCGAAAGCTGCAGCGGATAATCGAGGGCCGACCCCAGCATGGCTAGATGCCTCCTGTCGCCAACGCCGCACTCGGAATAAAATCCGAATTCCGTTCAGATTCGACGTTGCGACCGGACGGCTGGCCTGTCAATGTCGATGCAGCGAGACTGCGGCGAGTGAAGCATCAGGGAGACCATGACGTGGCAGGCATGATGGACGGTAAGGTGGTCGTGGTCACCGGTGCGGGCGGTGGCATCGGCCGGGCAATTGCGGTTATGATGGCCGAGGCGGGCGCCAAGGTGATCATCAACGATGTGGGTGCTTCGCTCGGCGGCGGCGGCGGCTCCGAGTCACCGGCACAGCAGACCAGGGAGTTGATCCGGCAACGCGGCGGAGCGGCCGAAATCAGTACCGATTCCGTCGCCGAATGGGGATCCGCACAAAAGATCATTCAGGCGGCGCTCGATCATTTCGGCCAGATCGATGCCGTCGTGAACAATGCCGGAATTCTGCGCGACGGCATTTTCCATCGGATGAGCGCGGATGACTGGCTGGCGGTGATCTCGGTGCATCTGAACGGCAGCTTCTTTGTCAGCCGGGCCGCGGCCGAACATTACCGCAAGCAGGAGAGCGGATCGTTCGTGCACATTACCAGCACCTCCGGCCTGATCGGCAATCTCGGGCAGGCGAACTACGCGGCGGCGAAGCTCGGGATCACGGCGTTATCGAAGTCGATCGCACTCGACATGAAACGCTACAACGTGCGGTCCAACTGCCTTTCGCCGTGGGCGTGGAGCCGCATGACCAGTTCCATACCGGCGACCACGTCGGAACAGCAGGCCGCGGTGGCGAAGTTGCAGCGCATGACACCGGACAAGAATGCACCACTTGCCGTGTTCCTGTCCTCGGACGCGGCCAAAGACATCACCGGGCAGGTGTTCGGGGCGCGGATGAACGAAATCTACCTGTTCAGTTCGCCGCGTCCAGTCCGGATTGTGCATCGCGCCGACGGCTGGACACCGGAGACCATCGCAGCGCACGCGGCACCGGCAATGCAGGCCGCCTTCATGCCGCTCGACACCTCGGAGCAGGCGTTTCCCTGGGACCCGATCTGACCATCTCCGGTGGACAGATTATCCGAATATGGTTCGGTTTCGTTTGACAGCAATGCAGCCCATGTGGGTGCTGGCACCTTCGGGGAACATGTCGAATGCCGGTTGATGCACGCCCGCTCAGCATCGCCGAAATGCCGGCCCAGGTTGCCGCGCGACTCGCCACGCGCGCCGAGGCCCGCGGCCGTTTCTTCAACGCCGGCAACGCGTTCAACGTGCAGTTGCCGCCAGTTGCCGATCGCAGCTTCATCGTCGAGCCACGCAAGGCGCTGGATCCGGCGACGCCCACCGGCCTGATCGCGTGCGACATTTCGAGCGAACTGGATTGCCCGTTTCCGGCCACGACGCCACTGGTGCTGGCGCATTATGCGAAGCTAAGTGCTGGCGAAACATTGATGACGAACTTCGTCGCCAGCCGCGTGATCGCCTATGTCATAGACGGCAGCGGCAACACGCGCTGCGGCGACGAACAAATAGACTGGAATGCCGGTGATCTGTTCGTTCTGCCTGGCGGCGAGCCAGCCACGCATGCTGCCGGCGATGCCGACGCCCTATCGTGGGTCGTCACCAACGAACCGCAGCTTGCGTTCGAGAACCTGCGCGCGCCGGCACGTGGCCGGGCGCCGACCGAGGTGGTGCATTATCGGGCCGACGAGATCGCCCGACAGATCACACTGTTCGACAACGTCGGACGCGACGAGTAGACTGCCGGTTCGGCGCAGCCATATGACCAGAACGGCGGCGGTGCGAGCAGGACGCGATCGTGCGGTCGATAGCCCTGCCGCTCGCCGATATTGAAGCCGTTCTCGATGATGCCCCGGTGCGAGAGCGGCACCGATTTCGGTCGGCTGCTCGAGCCTGACGTGTAGGTGATGATGGCATCGTCGGATACGCTCGGGGCCTCGCCGGGTGGCAGGCGCGGTGCAGGCGCTATGTCGGCAAATGCATGGTAATTCAAATAAGCGGCGTCACCGGCGTAGTCGAGCAGGACGATCTCGCGCAATGCGGGGTAGCGTACTGACTGCCAGCCGTCCTGCGTTCCCGCCTCCGGCACCAGCGCGCATAGATCGGCGGCTCGTCACGGCTGGACCATGTGCTGAATGCCACCACCGCGCGCAATGCCTCGACTGCGCAGCACAGCGGCAATGCAAGCTGCACGACGCGCGAGTTCGGCATAGCACACGAGGCGATCACCGCAGATCACTGCGGGCCTCTGGCCGTAACGCTCTGCCGGCTCGAACACGAGGTCGGCCAGTGTCCGGCTATAGGGCGCATTCGCGGGCAGTGCGCTTGCAATTCGATCCGCCACGCAAGTCCTCCGGTCACCCGGCCCAAACCGTCGCCCCGTTTCCGAATTATATTCGCTTTTCATGGGGAATGCCTTTAGGCTGTCAAGCGCACGTGTTCGATTACGCGCTACATCCAGGTAGCCAAATGACAGCAGGAACCCCCGGCAGCCTCGGCGCCGGACTTTGACAAGGAACCAAGGCAGGCGATGCCGGATGGAACCACGACGCCAGCCAAGGAGCGCTGGTTTGCGATTCTGGAACAGGCGGCCAAGGGCTACTTCGACGGCACGCGCGATCCCAAGCAGGACAGAAGCCGACGCCGTCGGCAGGATTTGCTCGAGGCAGCCACTCGGGTTTTTGCACGCGACGGCATCGCAAAGGCAAAGATGGCGGATATCGCATCGGAAGCCGGCATCCCGGTGTCATCGATCTACGACTACTATCCCAGCAAGGAGGATCTGGCGTATGAAATTCCAATACAGCGTCTGGCCGAATTCTACACCGAATTTGCGGCGCAGACGTCGTTACGCGCGACGATGCGCGACCACCTGCATCAGTTCCTGTCGATGGCTGCCGAGTACGCCCGACGGAATCCGGACTGGGCTCGGCTGCTTTACCTCGAAATCTGGCCGAGCGTTCTGATCGAAGAGGCGCGCGTCCGACGTGCGGTGGATGATTTCGGCCGCATCGTCGTGGAGATGCTGCGCGAAGGCAGCCGGCGTGGCGAATGGGATGCGCGACTGGATCCTTATCGGACAGCAACCATTCTGATGGGCAGCATTACGCACATGATCATTACATGGCTGCTGTATCGCCGGCCGGAGAATTTGAGCAAGGCGACAAAACCCATGGTTGACCAGTTGCTCAGGCTGCTCGATGTCGGCGAGCCACCGCCGGTGGGCCGGCCAAACAGTCGCGCGGCTGGCGGCCGTGGCCGAAGGCTCGCCGCAAGCGCCACCCCGCGTGCAAGGAAGCTGCCGTGAGCGTGCCGCATGCACGGCGGCTGTTTGCTACGGGAAAATCGCGGTGCAGATAATAGGCGGTGTTCTGCTGCCCGCACGCACCTTGCGTCGTGTTCTCTCTGGTCTTTGTCGTGAGCGGCCACTTGCCATGTTGCTGCCCGCGGTGGTGCAGCCCCCTCGGATGTTACACGTGAGCGGGCTGATCCGGTCGGAAAAGATCGAGTAAGCGACAATGTGCATTGCACGGATCGACCAGCCTGGATTGCCGGCCAGGACAGGGCCTGGGCCGGCGTTGGCGAAGCGAAGTGGCTGGCGAACCACGCGACGAACGCGCGGTGAGACTGGAGTATTTGGCTCATGATCCGGAAGCGGTTCGGGACAAGATGAGAGGGCGACTTATCGCGAAATCAATCCGCAAGGTCTCCGGCAGGACCAGCATCATGGCCTGGAGCAATGCGCACCGTTCCCAAAGGGGCAGACGCTGGAACAGGGCGACTGGTTGGCGCTCGACTTGCCGCGCCACGTTCAAAGATGTGGAGTGACGCGCCCCAGGAGTTTTTGCGGCAAAGGGCTGACAGATGAGCGTTCGCGTCTCCAGGCTACTTGACGGCCCGATCATCTCGCCGGACCTCCATCCGAGCATCGGCGTCAACATTCAGGGACCGTCGCTGATCCGCGCGCCCGACTGGGTCGAGGAACCGCTGGGTGCGTATTACCTTTACTTTGCGGACCACAAAGGCAGCTACATTCGCCTCGCGTACGCTGACACGCTAAGCGGGCCATGGCGGGTACATCCGCCGGGTAGCCTGCATCTGGCCAAGTCCGGTTTTCTGACCGAGCCACCGGAGCCCTCGCCAGAAGAGCTGGCGGCGTTCGAGACACGCTACCGGCAGAGTGGGATGGCGATTTTGCATGATGTGCTGTCGGAGATCACGACGCCGCACATCGCCTCGCCGGACGTGCATGTCGATCCGATCGGTCGGCAGATCGTCATGTATTTTCATGGGCTGGAGAGCATCGGCAACCAAGTCACGCGCGTGGCCACGTCGCGCAATGGTCTCGATTTCAGCGCGCGGCCGGAGATTCTTGGCCGTTCCTATTTCCGTGTCTTTCGGCACGACGGCGTGACCTACGGGCTCGCCATGCCTGGGCAACTCTACCGCTCGGCGGATGGTTTCCAGGGATTCGAACCTGGCGCGATGCTATTCAACCCGAATATGCGCCACGCGGCTCTGTTGAAGCGCGACGAGGTGCTCTTTGTGTTCTGGACACAGGTCGGCGACGCGCCCGAGCGCATCCTGTTGAGCCGCATCGATCTGTCCGGCGACTGGCGCCGATGGAAAGACGGTGTGCCAGTCGAAGTTCTGCGTCCCGAAAGGAGCTGGGAAGGCGCCGACGCGCCGCTCACGCCATCGGTCCGCAGCACGGCGTACGGACAGGTCAATCAACTGCGCGATCCAGCCGTCTTCGAGGAAAGCGGGCGTGTCTATCTGCTCTACTCCGTGGCCGGCGAGAGCGGCATCGCGATCGCTGAAGTGTTGCTTTAGATGAGCAATGCAATAAGCAAGCGTTGTCGCGTCTCATCTGCCGGCCGCAGGGTGCCCGGTCCAATCCGCCGGTGCAGTTAGCAGGATGCCGAGTTGCCGGCCAAGGGGCATGGCTTGACCGCGGCGGCGCGCACCGCTTGGCTGGTGGCGACAATCAGCGGGAGGACACCATGGCAAGCAAGCAACCGGTCGCGATCGTGTTCGATACGTTCGGCACAGTGGTGGATTGGCGAAGCAGCCTGATCGCCGAACTGACCGCGTTCGGGCGGGAGCGTGGCATCAACGCGGACTGGACCGCGCTGGTGGACGCCTGGCGCGCGGCATACCACCCGTCGATGGACCGCGTGCGCAAGGGCGAGCAGCCTTGGACAACGCTGGACGGCCTGCATCGGTCGTCGCTCGACATGCTGGTGAAGCAGTTCGGCATTGCCGGATTGAGCGAGGATGATCTGCGACACATCAACCGCGGCTGGCATCGGCTGAATCCGTGGCCGGATTCGGTGCCCGGGCTCACGCGCCTGAAACGGAAGTTCATCATCGGGCCGTTGTCCAACGGCAATGTGTCGCTTCTGACCAACATGGCGAAATACGGCGGGCTGCCGTGGGACATGGTGTTCGGTTCCGATCTGTTCGGGCATTTCAAGCCCGATCCGGAGACGTATCTTGGTGTGGTGAAGCTGCTCGATGTTGAGCCGGGGCAGGTGATGATGGCGGCGGCGCACAACGGCGACCTGGGGAAGGCTCGCGGCTGCGGGTTGATGACGGCGTTCTTTCCGCGGCCAAAGGAATATGGCCCGCACCAGAAGCGCGATTATTCAGCCGAGCAGGACTGGGACGTGGTGGCGGCGGATATCGAGGATCTGGCGACGAAGCTGGGCGTGTGACGTCGGTACTTGGCCGAGCTCGTTTCGTCGCATTGACCATCGCAATGACAGGGGAACCGGAGGGAAACGATGCCATCCGATCTGATTGATCTCGAACAGGCGTTGCAGACCTATTTCGATGGTCTGTACGAAGGCGACACCGCGAAACTTGCCAGCGTGTTCCACGACGTCGCACATCTGTTCAGCGTGACCGATGGTAAGCTGGCCAACATGTCGCGCGAGCAATGGTTCGACCTGGTGCGCAGCCGCAAATCCGCGCAGAGTCAGGACCTGCCGCGGCGCGACTGGGTGGTGCAGATCGACCGCTCCAGCCCGACCACGGCGTTCGCCAAGGTGCATTGCCAGATCCCACCGCGCTATTTCACCGACTACCTGACATTCGTGAAGTTGGCCGAGGGCTGGCGGATCGTGTCGAAGACGTTCCACACCGAAACGCACTGAGCACGGTTCATGGAGTACGATTACATCATTGTCGGTGGCGGTTCTGCCGGGTCAGTGCTGGCGAACCGGCTTTCGGCGCGGTCGGCGAACAACGTGCTGTTGCTGGAGGCGGGCCAGGACACGCCGCACGGCAAGGTGCCGGCGGCGATTCTCGATTCGTATCCCGGCACCGCGTATCTGAACCCGGCGTACACCTGGTCCGCGCTCAAGGTCACTACGGAGGTCATTCCACACAACCGGCCCGACGAACCCCGGCCGAAGCTGCGCACCTATGAGCAGGCGCGCGTGCTGGGCGGCGGTTCGTCGATCAATGGCCAGCTTGCCAATCGCGGCGCGCCCACCGATTACGATGAGTGGCACGCGCGCGGTGCGGTGGGGTGGAACTGGGATAACGTTCTGCCGTTCTTCAAGAAGGTCGAGCGCGACATGGACTTCGACGGTCCATGGCACGGCAACGAAGGCCGCATTCCGGTGCGGCGGATCTTTCCCGATCTGTGGCCGGAACATGCCAAGGCGGCGGGCGAAACCTTCAAGGCTGCCGGCTACGACTTCCTGATGGATCAGAACGCGGAATTCCGCGACGGGTATTTTCCGATCACCATCTCGAACGTATACGAGCGGCGGGTTTCGGCGGCGATCGGCTATCTCGATCCCGGCACGCGGCTGCGCGAGAACCTGACGATCTCCACCGATACCCAGGCCAGCGCATTGCTGTTCGAGGGGCTGCGCTGCGTCGGGGTCAAGGCGCTGGTAAGCGGACGCGAGACGGAATTCCGCGGGCGGGAGGTCATCCTGTCGTCCGGCGCGATTCATTCACCGGCGCATCTGTTGCGTGCCGGCATCGGGCCGGCTGGGCATCTGCGCGATCTGGGGATTGAAGTGCGGGCCAACGTGCCTGGCGTGGGTCAGCGACTGCAGGATCATCCGGCAGTGGCGGTCGCAGCGTTCATCAAACCCCACGCGCGGATCGTCAACGACTACACGCGGCGGCATATCTATACCGCGCTGCGCTATTCGTCAGGTCTGGACGGCATACCGGCTGGCGACATGTTCACCGTGGTGACCAACAAGACGTCGTGGCATGCGGTGGGCGAGCAGATCGGCTCGTTCATCATCACGGTTTACAAGACGTACTCCGAGACCGGCGAGGTGAAGCTGGCATCGCCGAATTGGCGCGACGAGCCGATGGTGGATTTCAACCTGCTGTCCGATCCGCGCGACCTGGAGCGGATGATGGATGGGGTGAGACGTTTCGGCGAGATGCATCTGACGCCGACGATGCAGACGGTGACCACCGATCCGTTCCCCGCCAGCTACAGCGACAAGGTCCGCCAGGTCGGGCTGGTGAGCAAGAAGAACAAGTGGCTGACGGATGCGCTGGCCAAGGCACTGGATGGGCCGGCGGCGCTGCGCAGCTATCTGATCCGCACGCTGATCATGGAGGGGGTCACGTTGGAGGATCTGCTGCGCGACGACGAACAGTTGGAGGCATTCGTGCGCAAGGCGGCGGTGGGGGTGTGGCATGCCTCCTGCACGTGCCGGATGGGGGCCGAGTACGATCCGATGGCGGTAACTGACCCGGCGGGAAGGGTGCGGGCGGTGGAGGGGCTGCGTGTGGTTGACGCGTCGATCTTCCCGGTGGTGCCGTGCGCGAACACGAATTTCCCGGTACTGATGACAGCCGAAAAGTGCGCGGACGCGATCCTCGCGGGGGCGTAGGGGCCTTTCCAAGCTCCCCTGCACTTGCTATAGGCCGCGGCCTTGCCGGCAGGCGGGCGCATAGCTCAGTTGGTAGAGCAGCTGACTCTTAATCAGCGGGCCGTAGGTTCGAGTCCTACTGCGCCCACCAATTCCATGAGTAAGTGGGTCATGGAACCCGCAGGCCACTGTGGCACTTCCCGCGCTACAAGTCATTCGGCTCCAGTCCAGTTTGTTTGGCGATACGTGCCAGCATACGGGGCCCAATCTCCTCCCTGTCGTGGAAGGCAAATACGTAGTCCGGCCAGCCGGGCCGCGTGAGCAGACGATGGGAACCGGACTGACGTTTGACCGCCCAACCGATGCGATGAAGCGCACGCAGAACCACACCCGCTCTCGATGAGGGCCAATCCGTCACGCCAACGCGAAGAGACTGCGCGCCTCGTCGGGCACAGGTTCGCCATGCTCAAGGCGGTCTGCAATCACCCGGAACGCGAGCGCCGCGGCTCTCTGCCGCGCCTCTGTCTCAGTGGTCCCGTACGCCATTACGCCCGGTAGAGCGGTAATCTCGGCGACCCATCGGCCGTCGTCTTCTTGCTCGGTGTCGATCGTCAGCATTTTCTGCTCCTAGCCGTGGAATATGGAGCCGCCGCCCGGTCAACGCGAGAAAAAACGCCGCAGTGCTGGCGTCCTCCTCCGGTGGAGAGACGTCAGGAAACCGCAGGTTTCCGGAACGCGCCGACACCACCGGACACTATCGGCTACCTTTCCCCATCAATCGGAAACTGACCATTGAAATCATTGGCAAATGCCATTTTTCTTGATCAGCGGGTCCAAGGTTCGAGTCCTACTGCGGCCACCAACGTCGCCGATCGCACGCGCAGCATGGTACGATCGCGCGCCGCGTTGCCCCGCCAGGCGGCCACGCTGCCGCCGCGACTTCGGCATTCAGCCGCGAGTGTTGACTTCGCGCGCAGCGGGGCCGCAGAGTTTGCCGCCTTCACCGATCCACCATCACGACGCCGCTGTTCACCGCCCGTAACGAGCAGGAGGGGAAGTTGAGCACAATCCTCAAACAATTCAGCCGTGCACTGGTGACATTGTGCGCAGCGGGGGCACTGCTGACAGCAGCGCACGTCGCAATGGCGGCAACCGTCGGTCCGGTCACGGACGAGCTCGGGGTGATTCGCATTGCCAAGGGAGCCCCGATTCAGATTGGCGCCTACTGGGTGCTGTCGGGCGCCGATACCGCGCTGGGACTGGATGAAAAGCGCGGCGTCGAGATCGCCTTCAAGGATGTCGGTGGCAAGGTACTCGGCCACCCGCTGAAGCTCGATGCCGAGGACGATACCTGCAACGCGGAGGGCGGGCAGACGGCGGCGACCAAGCTCGCGGCTAATCCGCAGACCGTGATCGTGCTTGGCCCCGCCTGTTCGTCCGCCGCGACGCCGGGTGCGCCGATCCTGTGGCAGGCCGGCATCGTCGATATCTGCACGGCCTGCACGGCGCCCGCACTGACGGCGCCGGATCGCAAGCCGGAGTATGCCGGGTTTGCACGCACCGTGTTCAGCGACAGCGAGCAGGGCAAGGCCGACGCCACCTATGTGCACAACGTCGTCAAGGCACAGTCGGTCGTCACCATCCACGACGGCAGTCCGTACGCGCAACAGCTTCAGCAGGTGTTCGCCGACAACTTCAAGACGCTGGGCGGCAAGGTGCTGTCGCAGGAAGCGATCGCGCCGACCGATGTCGATATGCATCCGCTGCTGACGCGCGTCGCCAGCGAGAAGCCGGACCTGATCTATTTTCCGGTATTCACCGCGGCTGCGGCGCAGATCCTGCGCCAGGCGAAGGAAACGCCTGGGCTGGAGAAGACCGCACTGATGGGCGGCGGTTCGTTGCTGTCGGCTGACTTCATCGAGGCCGCCGGCCCCGCGGTGGTCGGTTTCCGTATCGGCTATCCTGACCTTTCGCCGGAAGCGATGGGCAAGAACTATCCGAAGTTCGTAGAAGAGTACAAGAAGGATTACAGTGAGGCGCCGATTTCGGGTTACCACGCCAATGCTTATGACGGTGCGATGCTCGCTATCAAGGCGATCGAGAAGGTCGCCAAGACAGACAGTTCCGGCAACCTGTATATCGGCAAGAAGGCGCTGCGTGACGCGGTGTTCGCCACGAAATTCGACGGCATCAGCGGACCGATCGCCTGCGATCCATACGGCGAGTGCTCGCAGTTCAAGCCATCGGTGCTGGAGTTCACGTCGGCTGATCCGAAGACGTTCGGGATCGGCACGAACCCGAAGAAAATCTGGCCGTAGGTGGCTGACGCGCCCACCGACATCGGGCCATGGCAACGTGCCATGGCCCGTTTCAATGCGGTCGATGTGGTTCTGTGGGCGCTGCGCATCGGGGTCGTGCTGGTGGTCGTCGTCGGCACCATCGGCACGCTGGTCAAGGACCGCTACACCGCGGCGCAGTGGTTCGACTTCGTGATGTTCGGCCTGACCATAGGCAGCATCTACGCGCAGATCGCGCTGGGCTACACGATGGTCTACGGCGTGCTGCGGCTGATCAACTTCGCGCACGGCGACATCGTGATGACCGGCGCGTTTGCCGGCTATTTCATTGCCACGCCGCTGGATCGCTCCGGCTATCTGGACAGTCATCCGGTGGTGGCGATGGCGGCGATCCTCGCTGTGGCCATGACGACGTCGGTCACCATTGCGGTGCTGACCGAACGCATCGCATACCGCCCATTCCGTCGCGTGGTCGGCCTGGCGCCGCTGATCTGTGCAATCGGCGTGTCGTTCTTCCTGGAGCAGACGTTCCGCGGCATGTTCGGGTCCGCGGTGAAGTCGTATCCCGATCCGGAATGGCAGCGCGCGACGTTCCAGGTGATGGGCTTCAACGTGCCACGCATCGATGTGCTGGTGATCGGGCTGGCATTGCTGTTCATGGGAGCGCTGTACCTGATCGTGCAGCGCACGCGCATGGGCACCGCGATGCGCGCGGTGGCCGAGGATGGCGAGGCCGCCGCGCTGATGGGCATCGACGTGAACAGGGTCGTTGTGTTCACCTTTGTACTGGGTGGCGCGATGGCCGGAATCGCTGGGGTGTTCTACGCTTTTCTCTACAAGCAGGTATATTTCTTCATGGGCTTCACGCCCGGCATCAAGGCGTTCGGGGCCGCGGTGCTGGGCGGCATCGGCAACATTCCGGGTGCGATGCTGGGTGGTTTCTTCCTCGGCATGGTGGAATCGGTCGGCCCGACACTGTTCCTGGATGGCATCGGCATCCGCGCGCCGTATCAGTTGCGTGACCTGATCGCCTTCACGCTGCTGATCATGGTGCTGATCTTCCGTCCGCAGGGTCTGTTGGGCGAACGCATGGCGAAGAAACGCGCATGATGCCTGCGCTGCGCCGGGCAGCGCTGGTCGGGCTGGCATTCGGCGCCGGCGCGCTGCATCTGGCGGTTGTGGGCGTGCTGCTGATGCTGCATCAGCGCTGGATCGTAGTCGACACGGTGAGCCTCGGTCAGGCCGTGCTGGTGGTGATCGCCGGCGGCGCCGGCGCCATGGCGGGGCGCCCACTGTCGGGTGTGCTGGCCGGCGCCATGGCCGGTGTGCCGATCGCTACGCTGACCGTGGCGATGTCGACGGTGCCGCTGCAATCGATCTTCATCGCGTTGTCGCCGGACCTGCTGAATATGCTGACGCTTGGCCTAGGTCCGTTGGTCGGCGTCGCCCTTCTGATCGGCGGCGGTGCCGTTGCCGGACTGGTGGGTGCGGCTTTGCGCTCCAGTTCACCCATGGTGCGGCGCGCTATCATTCCGGGCGCGGTGGCGGTGCTGGTGGCCGGGGTGTTCCAGGAACTGATCCAACTCATGTTGCAGCAATATGAGGGCGTGATCGGCGTGATTCGCGACTTTCTCTACACCTGGGAGGGTCTGACGCCGGAAGGCGCAGTCTCCGTCTTCATCTTTGTCGCGCTGTGCAGCGAGGTCGCCGGGTTTGCACAGCGCCACCGCATCGCGCGCTGGCCGGTGCGCGACCTAAGGCGCGAACGCATGATCTGGGCCGGACTCGCGTTGCTGGGCCTGGTGTTGCTGCCGGCGCTGGCCGGTTCGTACGTCGGCCAGGTGCTGATGCTGGTGGGGCTGTATATCCTGATGGGCATGGGGCTGAATCTCGAGGTGGGGCTGGCCGGACTGCTCGATCTTGGGTTCGTGGCGTTCTTCGCCGTCGGTGCGTACACCACGGCATTGCTCACCGCCGATGCATCGCATGCGTTGGCGCATCTCTCGTACTGGGAGGCGATGCCCGTCGCGGTGGTGCTTTCGATCCTGGTTGGCGTGCTGTTCGGCCTTCCTGTGCTTGGGGTGCGCGGCGACTACCTTGCGGTGGCGACGATGGGACTGGGCGAGATCGTGCGCGTCATCGTGCAATCGGATTTTGCCGCCCCATTGCTTGGCGGTGCCCAGGGCATTCTGCAAATCCCCAAGCCCCGTCTGGGATCCTTCGTGCTGGGCAGTCCGGTTTCGCTGTTCTATCTGACGCTGGTCGCATCCGCGATCGCGGCGTTCGTTGCCTGGAGGCTGGAAAATTCGCGCCTCGGCCGCGCCTGGATGGCGCTGCGCGATGACGAGGATGTGGCGCAGGCACTCGGCATCAACCTGATCCGATCAAAGCTGCTGGCATACGGCCTCGGCGCGGGGTTTGCCGGGCTTGCGGGGTCGATCTTCGCCACCATGCTGACATCGGTCTATCCGTCGAGTTTCCAACTGCTGATTTCGATCAATGTCCTGGCGCTGATCATCGTTGGCGGTATGGGCAGCCTGCCAGGCGTGGTGCTTGGCTCCATTGTACTTATCGGGCTGCCGGAACTGCTCCGCGAGTTCGGCGAGTATCGCTATCTGTTCTATGGCGCGGTGCTGATCGTGATGATGCGGCTGCGGCCAGAGGGACTTTGGCCGTCCGACGTGCGGCAGCGCGAACTGCATGCGGCCGACGAAACGCTGGCGCTTGATGTGGGTGCGGACGCCGTGCCTGCACAGCAATGCTAGGCACGCCAATGGCAGAGGTTCCGCTGTTGCAATGCAATCACCTGACCATGCGTTTCGGCGGGCTGGTGGCAATCGCGGATCTGGAACTGACGGTGCAGGAGGGCAGCATCCACAGCGTGATCGGTCCCAACGGCGCCGGCAAAACCACAGTGTTCAACTGCATCACGCAGAACCTGCGGCCGTCAGATGGCGAGGTGTGGTTTGCCGGCCAGCGGGTCGACGGGCTGACGCCGGATCGCGTGGCGGCTGCCGGGATCAGCCGCACCTATCAGAACATCCGGCTGTTCCGCAACATAACGGCGCTGGAGAACCTGCTGGTAGGGATGCATCTGCATTTGCGCTCCACCTGGTGGGGTGCGGTATTGCGCACGCCGCACACCATGCGGGACGAACGGGCGGCGCACGAAGAGGCACTTCGCCTGCTGCAGTTCGTCGGCCTGCGCGGGCGCGGTGACATGCTGGCGCGCAATCTCGCCTATGGCGAACAGCGTCGGCTGGAGATCGGTCGTGCGCTGGCCACCAGGCCGAAACTGCTGCTGCTCGATGAACCGACCGCAGGCATGAATCCGCACGAAACATCCGAGATGATGGAATTTATCCAGCAGGTGCGCGCACGATTCGGCATCACCATCATGCTGATCGAGCACCAGATGCGCGTGGTGATGTCGATGTCGGACCAGGTGACGGTACTGGATCACGGCGTGAAGATCGCCGACGACAAGCCCGAGTTGGTGCAGCAGGATCCCGCGGTGATCGAAGCCTATCTCGGCAAATCGGCAAAGCCGGCGGCGGCGTGAGGCGGGCGATGGCGCTGCTGGAAATCGACGATATCCATGTATTCTACGACAAGATCGAAGCGCTGAAGGGCATTTCACTCGCCGTACAGGAGCGGCAGATCGTTACGCTGGTCGGCGGCAATGGCGCCGGCAAGTCCACCACGTTGCGCGCGATCAGCGGACTGTTGCACCCGCGCCAAGGTGCGATCCGGTTTGACGGTCGGCCGCTCGCTGGCCTCGGCGCGCATGAAATCGCGGCGATCGGCGTGGTGCATGTGCCGGAGGGCCGACGTATTTTCGGCCGCTTGACGGTGGACGAGAATCTGGAGATGGGTGCTTTCACGCGGCACGACCGCCGCGCGATCGCGGATGACAAGGAGCAGATGATGACGCTGTTTCCGCGATTGAGGGAGCGGCTGAAGCAGGTAGCGGGGACGCTGTCGGGCGGCGAGCAGCAGATGCTGGCCGCCGCGCGCGCGCTGATGGCGAGGCCGCGCGTTTTGCTGATGGACGAACCGAGCATGGGGCTTGCCCCGATGCTGGTGCAGCAGGTGTTCGAAACGATCCGCAGCATCAACGCGCAGGGTGTGACGATACTGCTGGTGGAGCAGAATGCGCCGATGGCGCTGGGCATCGCCGATCATGGCTACGTGCTGGAGAGCGGCCGAATCGTGCTGGACGGTCCGGGTCGTGAGCTGCTGGACGACGAGCGGGTGCGACGGGCTTATCTGGGATAGCGCTGCACGCAGCGTGTATCGCAGGGGACACAATCATGCCTGGCCGCGCTCACGTCGGATAGTGCGTCCGCAGACTCTGCCCACCTGCCTCTGCCGGTTCGGCGTCGATCAGCACGAACGCAAACACGCAGGGCTGCGTGCCGTTGTTGACCCACGCATGCATGGTGCCGCGCTGCACCACAATATCGCCTTGCACGAGGTGAACCGTGGCGCCGTCATCCAGTTCCAGGTCGCATTCGCCTGACAGCAGGATGGCATAATCCAGCGTCTCTGTGCGATGCATGAACTTGGGTGAACCTGGCGCAAATTCAGTGATGCGCACCACCGTCCCCTGACCGGACCCGACGTAATTGTGCCGGACTACGAACCCGCGCCGCTGCTCGGCGACGGCCGCATCGGAGTTGTCCACCGGCATCCGGTCCGTGGACCAGATCTCGCAGCGCGCAATCCCTGCGCGTCCGGGTCGGACGGTACCGATCATTTGCTCATCCGATGCGACAATGGCTTTGCCAGCCGCATCATGGCCCGTGACGATCCGGCGCACTTCCAAGGTCATGTTTGCCTCCCTCTGTCTCTGACGCGGGTGATGCTACCGCATGGGTCAGATCTTTGTCGGGCCGCCCGATGGCGGCTCAACGGGCCGGACGGCGAGCGGTGACCAGAAAGATGGTGGCCGGCAGGCGGATCGGGCCGGAACTGGCTTCGGCAGCGAACGCTGCTGCAATCTCATCGGCGATCAATTGACGGATCGTCTCAGTGGGCTGCTTCGCTTCGATAAGCCTGGCCGTCGGTCCCATCATCAGCGCCTGTCGTGCTTCTTCCTCTGGGCTGCCGCCGATGATTGTCGGATGTGCCCGCTCGACCGTGATGTCGGCGAACCCAGCCGCCGATAGAATCCGATTTATGTAGTCGGGGTCTGCAAAGGCGAGTGGCCCAGGTTCGTGATCGGTTGACGGTGCCGGCTGCCCCAAGTGGCGGAGCGCGATGTCGTAGGAGATCAGCCAGTGCCGGTTCTCCGCCAGCGGTGCCCAGCAGGCGAAGATCATGCGACCGCCCGGTTTCAGCGCGTCGCCGATGTTGCGAAAGGCCGCCACCGGGTCGGCGAAGAACATGACGCCCATGCGCGACGTCGCGATATCGAATGTGGCGCGCTCGAACGTCATCACCTGCACGTCTCCGAGCAGCAGCGTGACATTGTGCAACCCGCTCTCGCCGACCCGCTGCTGACAGGCCGCGAGCATCGGCTCGGCGATGTCGACAGCGACGACGCGACCACGCTCACCGACCGCATGTGCCAGAGGCACGGTTACCGCGCCGGTGCCGCAGCCGATTTCGAGCACGCGCTCACCCCCGGTGAGCCTCAGACAAGCGAGCAGCAGCGCGAGACTTTCGTGATTGCGCCGCTCCCTGAATCCGGGGCTGGCGACCCAACGTGGGCCGGCAACCGTGTTCCAGTAGTGCCGCATGGCCTCGTTCGCGTTCGGGGCTTCTGCTGTCATCCTGCAAGATCTCCCAGGTAATGCGCCTGCTGCGGTGACCGGCATGATCCGTAATTACTGCCGCGGCGCAGCCAGAATGGCGACCTGATACGCGTAGTTGAGCTGATCTCCATCGCGGCGCACCGGAATGCCCAGCCGGCCATCCTCGGCCGATGCAGCGAACATCTCGATGATCTTCAAGTCGTCACCGGGATTCGGGAACGAACGGCGCAGCAGGTTTTGCACTTCGTCGCGCAGTTCGTAATGGCTCGCCCGCGCCTCCGGCAATCCCACGCGTCCGAACAGTCCCTTGAGCTCGGTCAACGTCAGGCATCGCACATGCGACGGATCGCGCAGCTTCTCCAGGCGGTTCCATTCCGCAGCCTTCGCGGGATCCCCCGATGCGTACATGTCCACCACGACCACACGACCGCCCGGCTTGCACACCCGCACCATCTCGCGCAGCACCGCGATCGGATCGAGGAAATGGTGCATGGAAAACCGCGTCACCACGACATCGAACGTGCCGTCCGCATAGGGCAGGGATCCGACATCGCCGCGATCCCACGATACATTCGTAATGCTCCTCTCGGCGGCAAGCGCACGCGCGCGGTCCAGCATGGCGGGTGTCATGTCGATCCCGGTCGCATGCTTCACCTCGGGCGCAAAGGCACACACGACGATGCCGCCACCGCAGGCAACGTCAAGCACGGTGTCGCTCGGTCTCGGTGCTGCCGCCGCCACGATCATGCGCAGCGCATTGGCATCGGTGATGGTGTTTGCCGTGCTGAACGGCATCGCCTGGCGGGTGAACTGATCCAGGATACGTTCCTGGTGGCCTGCGTCGCTCATCGCTGTGTTACTCCAACCGATAGATTTGCCGCGCTGTACCGCTGAACATTGCGAGCTTCTCATCCGCCGATGCGCCCGCGGCAATGTGCTTGAACGCGTTCCACAAGGTCGCCCAGCCAATGCCCATCTTTTCCACCGGAAAGTTGCTCTCGAACATGCATCGGTCAGCGCCGAACAACTCGATGCAGGTTTCCATGTAGGGCCGCCACCAATTGGCAAGCTCCTCGGACGAGGGTGGACGTTCCGCTGCCTTGTAGTCGAACAATGCAGCCCGCATCATCATGCCGCCCAGTTTCATCGTCACGTTCGGACATTTCGCCAGTTCCGTCACCGACGCCTTCCACGACGCGAACACCTCGTCGCGCGCGCCGGCATACGGACCGTAACCCAGTACTCCGCCGACATGGCCCATGATGATGTTTGTGCCGGGGAACGCGCGCGCCAGATCTATTACATCCACAAGTTGTGTATGAAACACCCATGCATCCAGCGATAGGCCGAGCGCGCTCAGACGTGTCAAACCGGCACGGAAATCGGCGCGGCGATAGATGTCCGGTCCCGGCGCGCCATTGCCGATGATTGGATCAGCGTCCCAGTTGCCGGAGTGGCGCACGCCGCGGAACCGTCCGCCGCCGGCTCTGATCTGCGCTTCGAGCACCGCCTCCACGCGGTCGCCCAGCGTCAGATCCGCGTAGCCGACGATCCCTGCGGCAATGCGCGGGGCGCCATAGCCGCCGCTGTCGCTCATCGCGGCGATGCCGGCTACGAACTCGGTTTCACCGATCGGCCGCAGTTCCTCGGGACCATGGGCGCGATACATCGAATGACACTGCAGAAACACGGTGGCGACCACATTGTGACCAGTTCGCAGGTCTGCGAGCAATTCGTGCAACAAGTAACGATGATCTGGACGATCCCACAGGTGATGATGCGTATCAATAATCGGCAGCGCCGGATCGAGAACCGGTTCCTGTGGCGCCTTCGCCAGCCATGCGTCATCGGGCGCATAGATCCGCCCGAAGCGTGTCGCCGGCCGATTTTCTGTCATGCGACGCCTCCCGCAGTGCTGGTCGCCCACGTAGCACGATCCCGACGGACGGGCGACTTTTCGATCGATTGTTTTTTCCCTGCTTCGTATTGATTTGGGATAAATCAGTGGAAGGAATCCGGGGCTCGGCACTGATTGGGGGGTGGCGGGCACCCTAATAAGGAGGGCTAAATCGTCCAGAGCCGTCACATCCGTGGCGACGGTCGCGGGGGAATACCTGACCCGGGCCACGGTTATCGCCGTCTCGGCCAGGCCGCGATCATCATCGCCGCGCTGCTACTGATCGCACTTGTCTGGGACGGTGCGCGAGACGCCATTCGCGCGCATCGCACCGAGGCGCATGCGCGCGTGCAGGCGGAGGTGCTTGGCAAAGCACGTGGGTTCGAGGAACAGGTGCGGCGGGAACTGCTGTCACTCGAACAGACCCTGCGCATTCTCGAATACGAATGGCAGCGTGATCCGGCGCGCTTCGATCTGGCGGCACGGTCCAGGCAGGCGGTCGTGCTCAATGATGTTTCGCTGCAACTCTTCATTGCAGACTCGAAAGGAACCGTGCGCGCCAGTACTCGTCCTGAGATCATCGGCACCGATGTCAGCAGCCGTGATTATTTCCGCCATGAAGCATCCTTGCCCACGGACGAGGGCAAGATGTTCGTCGGTTCCCTGACGCAAGGTCAGGTTACCCGCCTGTGGCAGATCAACCTGGTTCGCCGACTGGACAATCCGGATGGTTCATTTGCCGGCGTGATCGCTGCTTCGTACGACACGAACTCATTCGCGCGTTTCTATCGGGAGGTGGATCTGGGCACGCATGGCATGATCGCCGTGGTCAGCGTGCCGGACGGCGAGGCATGGACACTGCCCGGTCCGACACAATCGGCAACCGTGGTCAACATCGCTCACACGCCAATGTTCGCGGCGATGCAGTCCTCGGCCGAAGGCAGTTGGGAGGGGCCGTTCGGACCGGACAACGCAGACCGCGTCTATGCTTTCACGACTGTTCCGGATAGACAACTGAGGGTAGTGGCCGGCATCGATCGTGCCGAGGCAATGAGCGCATCGGTGGCGTGGGAGCGCAATGCGCTGCTGTTCTCCGGCGGCATTATGCTGGTTGTGCTGCTCATGGCGGCCTTACTGCTGCGTGAGCAGCATGCGGCGCGGCGACGGCACGAATCGCTGACGCGCGAGCGGGCCATTCTGGAAGCGACGCTGACCGGAATGAGCGACGGCATCATGATGGTCGATGGCAATCTGGGTCTGATGGCGTGGAACCAGCACTTCCCGGAATTCACCGGGGTGCCGGAGGAAATTCTGCGTGTCGGCCTGCCGATGGAGGACATTCTGCGCGCGCAGGCCAGGTCTGGCGAATTCGGTCCGGTCGATGTCGAGGCGGAGGTGGCACGGCGCATGGTACTGCTGCGCGCCGGCGCGGCGATGGGGACGATCGAGCGCCCGCGTCCGACCGGACGGCAACTGGAGATACGCCGCAATCCGCTGCCAGGCGGCGGCTTTGTCACGCTGTATACCGACGTTACGGCGCGTCACCAGACCGAGGAACGGCTGCGTCAGGCACAGACCATGGCGGCGGTCGGACGGCTGACATCGGGCGTCGCGCATGATTTCAACAATCTGCTGGTGTCGATCAGCGGCAACGCCGAGATGTTGCACAACCAATTGGCCGAGCATCCCACGCATGCGCGCCGTCTCGCGGTGATCCTGCAGGCCGCCGGTCGCGGTGCCGATCTGGTACGTCAGTTGCTGGCATTCTCACGCAAGCAGACGCTGGAATGGGTACTGGTGGACCTCAATAAGGTGGTGCGCGGCATCGGCGATCTGCTGCGTGCAACACTCGGCCGCACAATCCGGGTGACAACGAAACTCGACCGTGAGCTTTGGCCGGCACTGATCGATCCGGTGCAGATCGAGCATGTGATCCTGAACCTGGCCATCAACGCACGTGACGCAATGCCGCAAGGAGGTACGCTGACCATCACAACGTCCAACACGACCGTGGGGCCGCACGGCCGCACCGCCGATCTGCCATCGGGTGACTATGTCGTCGTCGCGGTGACCGACACCGGCACTGGAATGACCGAGGAGGTTATGCGCAATGCGTTCGAGCCGTTCTACACCACCAAGCCGCCGGGGCAGGGGTCAGGACTTGGATTGAGCCAGGTCTATGGTGTTGCCAGCCAGTCCGGCGGCGGTTTGCAGCTCGATAGCGCAATCGGCACGGGCACCACGGTAAGTGTGATGTTCCCGCGCGCGGCGGTTGCTGCGGCGCCGGCAGCGAACGATGGATCGAGCATTGGGGATGCCGCTCAGCCCGAGCCGCAGCCGCAGCAGGTGGCGGCCGCGCAATGGCATCGCACGATCCTGGTGGTGGACGATGAAGTGGAGTGCCGCGAGACGATCGCCGCAATGCTGGCGGCGAACGGCTTCGCGGTTGCCATGGCCGATGGCGGCAGCGAAGCGCTACGGCTGGTCGATCGTGGCCTGGATTTTGATCTGCTGCTGGTGGATTACGCCATGCCCGGCATGAATGGTGTCGAACTCGCACAGGCCGTGCGCATACGGCGATCGTCGGTCCCCGTGGTGTTCTTTACCGGCGGCGACGGCGCGGTGATCGCCGGCGAGCGATGGGTGCTGATGAAACCATTCCTCACGCGCACGTTGACCGAGACATTGCGCGCCGCTCTGGGGCTGGCGCAGGACGGCGACGCGGCGCGACGCAAGACCTCGCAGCCGGTGTGAAGCAGGGTGCGGCGACGCGCTCGGACCAGATTTCTGCGTTACTTGCAAGCACAGGTTCCCCTGGCGCACGAACAACTGGCAAAATCCGTAATATTGCTGTAGTGAGAAGCTGGAATGGCATTATTCGAGGCAGTTGCGATGGTCGAGAGCGGCTCGTCGGAAACGGTCCTGAGGCTTACCGCCCAGATTGTTTCTGCCCATGTTGAGCATAATTCCGTGCAGGCCGAAGCGCTGCCCGCCCTGATCGAGCGCGTGTATCAAACGCTCCGTGGTGTGGGTCAGGCACCCGTCGAAGCGGACAAGCCGGTGCCCGCCGTCCCGATCAAGCAATCTGTCAGGCCCGACTTCATCGTCTGTCTCGAGGATGGCAAGAAGCTCAAGATGCTGAAGCGGCATCTTATGACGTCATACAAGATGACGCCCGCGCAATACCGTACTCGCTGGGGCTTGTCGGCGGATTACCCGATGGTGGCGCCCAATTATGCCAAGGTGCGTTCGTCGCTGGCGAAGAAGATCGGCCTTGGCCGCAAGGCAATGCCGCCGGCTGGCAAGCCTGCCGCCAAACCGGTGGCCAAACGTCGTGGCAAACCCCCGATGCGCGCCAGGCGCGCGCGCGGGGGGTAGAATTTGCCGCCGATCAAGTATTGAGCTGAAGATCGATCTCTCGCGTCAGCATCTCAAGGTCGATCGGCTTGTACAGCACCGGGCCGGGTAGTCCGCCAGACTTCGCAACGAAACCATAGTATCCGGTGATGAAGATGACGGACACCTCGGGTACTGTCGCCCTTGCCTGATGCGCGAATGCCAGCCCATCGGGTTCGTCGCTAGGCATGACCAGGTCCACCAGCAGCAGGTCAACGTTTTGCTGGCGGCCGAACACACCCATCGCCAGCTTGGTACTTGGTGCGGCGATCACGTTGAAGCCTGCCTCAACGAGATGCTCCTCGATGACATGACTGACCGCGGGATCGTCCTCGACCAGCAGGATTGTCGGCATCGGGTTTTCCCGTCGAATATCGCGGAAGCCAGTCCCGGGCTGGATGGCGCGGCACAATTGCATAAGAATTTTCGTGTTCAACCTCACGAATGAGTGAAACGCCGGCATCAATGCCGGTTGTGAACGAAAAGAAGGTATGGCATGCGCATCTGGCATCAGAGCTTCACGGTACTCGGCGATCTCCCCGGCTACGAAGACGCCATGCGGCGGCATTTATCAAAAGTGTTGCGCAGCGACACGGAAGTTTTGTTTCATGGTCAGTTCGCCGGCACGTATCCCGGAAACTATCCGGGCGACGACATCGCTTATTCCAGTTTGTATTCAATGCATGGCAATCAATGGCTGGCCGCGGGCCGTGCTGCGCAACGGGACGGCTTCGACGCCTATGCGATGTGAACGCTGCCCAACCCGATGCTGCGGGAACTCCGCTCGCTGCTCGATATTCCGGTGATCGGGCTCGGCGAGGCAAGCTGCCACCTCGCCACCATGTTCGGCCAACGTTTTGCTATCATGCTGTTCATCGATCGGATGGCGCCGCTCTATCACGAGCAGATGCGGCTGTACGGTTTGGCCGGTCGTTGCGCCGGCATTCGCGCCTCCGGCCTGGGGTTCCAGGACATCCTGGCCGGGTTCGCCGATCCCACGCCGGTGCTGCCCCGCCTGCAGGAGGCCATCCGGCGGATCGTCCGGGAGACAGGGGCGGACGTGGTCATTCCAGGTGAGGTGCCGATGAACCTGCTCCTGGCGAGCAACGGGATCAGCCGGGTGGACGACGTGCCGCTGATCGACAGCCTGGCCTGCACCATGAAAATGGCCGAGCTGATGGTCGACCTGCGGCGGGCCACCGGCATCACCCACAGCCGCCACGGCTGGTTCAACGCGGCGCCGGACCAGGAGCGTGTGGCCCAGGTCGCTGCGTTCTATGGCATGGATCGGCTGGGTTTTTAGCTTGCCGCGCCGGCCCTGGACGTTCATCGTTGCAGCGCAGCAAAGCTGCGGCTAAATTAGGGCAGCAATCTTGTCCGGTCTGGCATCTGTGCTTGCCCGGGCGGATAGTGAATACTCTGCTTCAACCGGCCACCGGAGGCGAATGAAGGTACCATGATGGGCTCCCCGACGGGACCAGGATTGTACGATCCCCGCAACGAGCATGACTCATGCGGCGTTGGATTCGTCGTCAACATCAAGGGCCGAAAGTCGCACGACATCATCCAGCGCGGGCTTCAGATCCTGGTGAATCTGGACCATCGGGGCGCGGTCGGCGCCGACCCGCTGGTGGGCGACGGCGCCGGGTGTCTGATCCAGATGCCGGACGCGTTGCTTCGCGCGTGGGCGGGCGAACATGACCTGAAACTGCCGGCGCCGGGTCGCTATGCGGTGTTCATGTGCTTCCTGCCACGCGATGGCAACGCGCGCGACTTTGCCATCCGTTTACTGGAACACTATGTCGTCGCCGAGGGCCAGTCGTTGCTTGGCTGGCGCGAGGTGCCGACGGATCTGACCGGGCTGGGCGAGCGGGTCATCGAGACGATGCCGGTGATCCGCCAGGCGATCGTCGTCGCCAACCCCAAGATCAAGGATCAGGACGCATTTGAGCGGAAGATCCTCACCATCCGCAAGCAGACGCTGAACAACGTGCGCGACCTCGCCAACAAGCGGGAGCTGCCGGGGCTGAGCGAACTCTACATGCCGTCGGTTTCCACGCGCACCGTGGTCTACAAGGGGCTGCTGCTGGCGCCGCAGGTCGGCACCTTCTATGAAGACCTGCGCAACCCGCTGACCCAGTCTGCGCTGGCGCTGGTGCATCAGCGTTTCTCGACCAACACGTTCCCGTCGTGGCGGCTGGCGCATCCGTACCGCTTCCTGGCGCATAACGGCGAGATCAACACGGTCCGCGGCAACGTCAACTGGATGTACGCTCGGCGACGCTCGATGGCGTCCGAACTGATCGGGCCCGATCTCGACAAGATGTGGCCGCTGATTCCGCACGGCCAGTCGGACACCGCATGCATCGACAACGCGCTGGAAATCCTGGTCGCCGGTGGTTACTCGCTGGCGCATGCCATGATGATGCTGATCCCGGAGGCGTGGTCGGAAAACCACCTGATGGATCCGCAGCGTCGCGCCTTCTACGAATATTATGCGGCGCTGATGGAGCCGTGGGACGGGCCGGCGGCGATCGCATTCACCGACGGTCGCCAGATCGGCGCCACGTTGGACCGCAACGGTCTGCGTCCGGCACGTTATATCATCACGGACGATGACCACGTGATCATGGCATCCGAGGCCGGCGTGCTGCCGGTGCCGGAGGAGCGCATTGTGCGCAAGTGGCGACTGCAGCCGGGCAAGATGCTGCTGATCGATCTGGATGAAGGCCGCATCATCGACGATGCCGAGATCAAGCAGAAGCTGGCGGGCGAGCATCCGTATGCGGAGTGGCTGAAGGCGACTCAGGTGCAACTTGAGGAATTGCCGGAACCGTCGGAGACACCGGCGCCATTGCCGGAGATGCCGCCGCCGCGGCCGAACGATGCGACCGCGCTGCTGCATCAGCAGCAGGCATTTGGTTACACGCAGGAGGACATTCAGTTTTTCCTGGAGCCGATGGCGCAGGAGGGCGATGATCCGCTCGGCTCGATGGGTACCGATACGCCGATCGCGGTGCTGTCGAGCAAGCCGAAGCTGCTGTACAACTACTTCAAGCAGAACTTTGCGCAGGTTACCAATCCGCCGATCGATTCGATCCGCGAGGCGCTGGTGATGTCGCTGGTTTCGATGATCGGGCCGCGGCCGAATCTGCTGGGGCACCATGCGGGATCGCACTACCGACTGGAGGTGGCGCAGCCGATCCTGACGAATCCCGATCTGGAGAAGGTGCGGGCGATTTCGTCGCTGGTGGGAGATGCATTCCGCACCAGGACGATCGACGTGACCTGGCCGGCGAGCGAGGGCGTTGCCGGTATGGCGCTGGCGGTGGATCGCATCTGCCGCGAGGCGACTGACGCAGTGCTGGATGGCTTCAACATCTTGATCCTGTCGGATCGCGCGGTGTCGGCGACGCGCATTCCAATGCCGGCTCTGTTGGCGACGGCTGCGGTGCATCATCATCTTATTCGCCGCGGCCTGCGCACCAGCACTGGCCTTGTCGTGGAGACCGGCGAGGCGCGTGAGGTGCACCATTTCTGCGTGCTGGCCGGCTATGGCGCCGAGGCGATCAATCCGTATCTGGCGTTCGAGGTGCTGGAGCAGATCCGCGAACAGAACGAGTGGAAGCTCAAGCCGTATGAGGTGCAGAAGAACTACCTGAAGGCGGTGGGCAAGGGAATTTTGAAGGTGATGTCCAAGATGGGCATCTCCACCTATCAGTCCTATTGCGGCGCGCAGATCTTCGACGCGGTGGGGCTGTCCACCGACTTCGTGGAGAAGTGCTTCACCGGGACTGCCAGCACGATCGAAGGCGCGGGATTCGAGGAGATCGCGCGCGAGGCAGTGCAGCGTCACGCCAATGCGTATGGCGAGAACCCGCTGTACGACGGAATGCTGGATGCCGGTGGGGATTATGCGTTCCGGTTGCGTGGCGAGGACCATGCGTGGACGCCGGATTCGGTGGCCAAGCTGCAGCACGCGGCGCGCGGCAATTCGCTGGAGGATTTCCGCGCGTTCACGCGGATGATCAACGACCAGAGCACGCGGCATTTGACGTTGCGCGGTCTGATGGAGATGAAGTTCGCGGACCCACCCGTTCCCCTGGAGGAGGTCGAACCCGCTGCGTCCATCGTACGGCGGTTTGCGACCGGGGCGATGAGCTTCGGGTCGATCTCCCGCGAGGCGCATACCACGCTGGCGATAGCGATGAACCGGATCGGCGGCAAGTCGAACACCGGCGAAGGCGGCGAGGAATCCGATCGCTACAAGCTGCTGCCAAACGGCGATTCCATGCGGTCTGCGATCAAGCAGGTCGCGTCGGGGCGGTTCGGCGTCACCATCGAGTATCTGGTGAACGCCGACGACCTGCAGATCAAGATGGCGCAGGGCGCCAAGCCCGGCGAGGGCGGGCAGTTGCCCGGTCGCAAGGTGGACAAGAACATCGCCCGCGTCCGCTATTCGACACCAGGCGTCGGGCTGATCTCACCACCGCCGCATCACGACATCTATTCGATCGAGGACCTGGCTCAGCTCATCGCCGATCTTAAGAATGCCAATCCCAAAGCGCGGATTTCGGTGAAGCTGGTGTCGGAGGTCGGCGTCGGCACCGTGGCCGCCGGCGTTGCCAAGGCACGATCCGATCATGTGACGATCGCGGGGTTCGAGGGCGGCACTGGTGCGTCGCCACTGACGTCGCTGACGCATGCCGGATCGCCGTGGGAAATCGGACTGGCCGAGACGCAGCAGACGCTCGTGCTGAACGGGCTGCGAGGCCGCATCGCGGTACAGGTGGATGGAGGATTGCGCACCGGACGGGACGTCGTGATCGGCGCATTGTTGGGCGCGGACGAGTTTGGCTTTTCCACTGCGCCGCTGATCGCCGCCGGCTGCATCATGATGCGCAAGTGCCACCTGAACACCTGTCCGGTGGGCATCGCCACACAGGACCCGGTGCTGCGGAAGCGCTTCACCGGCCAGCCGGAGCACGTCATCAATTTCTTCTTCTTCATCGCCGAGGAAGTGCGCGAGCTGATGGCGAAGCTGGGGTTCCGTACGTTCAACGAGATGGTGGGGCAGACCGAGAAACTCGACATGCGCCGTGCCGTTGATCATTGGAAGGCGAAGGGCGTCGATCTCAGCCGCATCCTGTATCACGCACCGGCTCGGCCTGGCGTGGCGATCTACAATTGCGAGCAGCAAGACCATCACCTTGATCGCGCGATGGACAATGAGTTGATCGAACTGGCGCAGCCAGCGATCCAGCGCGGCGAACCGGTGCGAATCTCGCGCGAGATCCGCAATGTGCATCGCACTGTCGGCGCAATGCTGTCGGGCGAAGTGGCGAAGAAGTACGGTCATGCCGGGCTGCCGGAAGACAACATCTGGATCAGCCTGCACGGCAATGCCGGCGGCAGCTTTGGTGCGTTTCTGGCGCGCGGCGTGACGCTGGAATTGACTGGCGATGCCAACGACTATGTCGGCAAGGGCTTGTCCGGGGGGCGCGTGATTGTGCGGCATCCCGCAGTGGACCGCGAGCCGACAGAGAACATCATCATCGGCAACACCGTGCTGTACGGCGCGATTGCCGGCGAGGCGTATTTCGAGGGCGTCGCCGGCGAGCGCTTCGCGGTGCGCAACTCCGGTGCGCTGGCAGTGGTGGAAGGCTGCGGCGATCATGGCTGCGAATACATGACCGGCGGTGTGGTCGTGGTGCTGGGCGAGACCGGGCGCAACTTTGCCGCGGGCATGTCGGGCGGTGTCGCCTATGTCTACGATCCACAGCGCCGCTTCGAGAGCCTGTGCAATTTCGCCGGCGTGGAACTGGAACCGATCATTCCGGCTGATCCGGCTGCGGCGGATGATCCGGAGCGCCCGCGTCAGCGCGCGGTGTCGGTCGAGGACAGCGGCATGGGTGATCTGCTGCGGTTCGACGCCGAACGGCTGCGCGTGCTGGTGGAGAAGCATCTGCTGTTCACCGGCAGCGCGCGTGCTCGCGAGTTGCTGGAGGATTGGGATAGTGCACTGGCGAACTTCGTGAAGGTGATGCCGATGGATTACCGTCGCGCCTTGATCGATCTGCGCGCCGAACATCAGGCGGCGAAAGCCGCTGCTGCCGACTGAGTATTTCCATGGGCAAGCCAACCGGGTTCCTCGAGATCGAGCGGCATGATCGCGGTTATGAAAAGCCCGACGTGCGGAAGAAGTCGTGGAAGGAGTTCCTGAAGCCGCTGCCGGAGCCGGAACTGGCCGAGCAGGCTGCGCGCTGCATGGATTGCGGCATTCCGTTCTGTCACAACGGCTGTCCGGTCAACAATCTGATCCCGGACTGGAACAATCTGGTTTATCGCCATCAATGGCAGTCGGCGTTGCGCACGCTGCATTCCACCAACAACTTTCCGGAATTCACCGGCCGCATCTGCCCCGCGCCGTGCGAGGCGGCCTGCACGCTGAACATCGACGACAACCCGGTGACGATCAAGACGATCGAGTGCGCCATTGTCGATCGCGGATGGGAGGAAGGCTGGATCACGCCGCACCTGGCATCCCATCGCACCGGCAAGCGCGTCGCGGTGGTGGGGTCGGGGCCGGCGGGGATGGCGTGCTCGCAGCAACTTGCGCGCGCCGGGCATACGGTGACGCTGTTCGAGAGACAGGACCGCATCGGCGGGCTGCTGCGATACGGCATTCCCGACTTCAAGATGGAGAAGCACCTGGTCGATCGGCGCATCGAGCAGATGACGGCCGAGGGGGTCGGTTTTCGCACAGGTATTGAGATCGGCGTAACGCTGCCGATGGATGCGCTGCTGCGTGAATTCGATGCGGTGGTGCTGTCGGGTGGCGCCGAGTGGCCGCGCGATCTGGAAGTGCCGGGGCGCGGGCTGGACGGCATCCATTTTGCGATGGATTTCCTGATGCAGCAGAACAAGCGCATCGCCGGTGACGACGAAGCGCGCGCGACAGTGGGGCGCGGCACGATCACCGCCAAGGGCAAGCATGTCGTGGTGATCGGCGGCGGCGACACGGGCTCCGATTGCATCGGCACGTCGGCGCGGCAGGGTGCTGCTTCGATCATCCAGTTGGAGATTCTGCCAAAGCCCCCGGAGCGCGAGAACAAGGCGCTGGTGTGGCCGGATTGGCCTTTGAAGCTGCGGTCGTCGCACGCGCACGAGGAAGGCACGGATCGTGATTGGGCGGTGCTGACCAAGCGCGCTATCGGGCTGAGCGGTCAGGTCGAGGCGCTGGAGTGTTTGCGCGTCGAGTTCACCAAGGGTGCGGACGGTCGGATGGCGATGGTGGAAGTGCCGGGCAGCCAGTTTCAGTTGAAGGCTGATCTGGTGCTGCTGGCCATGGGGTTCCTGGGACCGCGCAAGCCGGGGATGGTGGAGCAGGCGCGCGTCGCGCTCGACCCGCGCGGCAATGTGCTGGCGAATACCAATGATTATCGCACGTCGGTCGACAAGGTGTTTGCCGCCGGGGATATGCGCCGCGGCCAGTCGCTGGTGGTCTGGGCGATCCGCGAGGGTCGGCAGTGTGCGCGCGCGGTGGATGAGTACCTGATGGGAAGCAGCGCGCTGCCGCGGTAACGATCCGCTGTCATTGCCCTAAGCGCAGCGACGAAGCAAACTTGGGCCAATTGGGCCCTGACTGGCGCGAGATTGCTTCGTCGCCTGCGCGCCTAACAAGAAAGCGACGCACATTTTGTCGTCATGGCCGGGCCCCGTCCCGGCCATCCGTCGTGACACTGTGCCGCTACTGATGGCCGGGACAAGCCCGGCCATGACGCATGGGAAGCGAGCATGACGATTTCATCCAGGGCCGGTCGGCCCGCACCGCTGCGCTTCTCGCAATGACGGTACTCACACACTGCCGACATCTACCCGCGTATCGTTGTAACACGCGCCTTCTGCGAGATCGGCGCGCATGTCGGCGGACACCAGCGCCGATATCGTCTGACCGGTCCGGCTGGTGCACAGCCAGGTCCCCTTCTCGCTGGCAACGACGCCAGGCGGAACGTCATCGGTGACCTCGAGCGGCAGGATCACCTCGCCAAGCTCATTCCACACGCGCACCTCGCCGCCAGACATCAGGCCGCGTGTGCCGGCATCGCGCGGGTTCATCAGCAAACGTGGCGGCCTGCGCGACCCGGGAAGGTCACCCAGCGTCGAGGTAATTCTCTTGTCGGACGCTGGAGAAATCAGCATCAAGGGGTAATCGGCTGGGCGTTCGCGCCATGACGGCATTAGCGCCGCAGCCCCCCATCGCTTCGCAAGCGCCTCCGACTTCAGTTCGATTCTGCCCGAAGGTGTGGCTGGAAAGACGTTCTCGAACAGCACCAGCGGCTTGCCATCGGCCCCCTTCATCTGCAGCGCACTGTCCGTCGAAATCTGACTCGGTCGTACACCACCCAGCCGCGGATCCGCCGGATCAATCGCATCGTCCATCAGTTCCTCGTCCGAGGACTTGAAGCACGCATCGTCGAAGCCGAAACGCGCCGCAAGACGCCGGAAGATTTCGGTATTCGGCAGCGCTTCGCCCAACGGCGCTATCACCGCCTCTGCACGTTGCAGCCAGTGATGTCCGTACGACGGATACAGATCGGCATATTCGAAATGCGTCGCCGCGGGCAGCACCACATCGCAATACGCCATGCTCTCGGTCATCGCCACGTCGATCCCGATCGCGAACACGTCGTCGCGCGACAGACCGCGGCGCATGCGGTTCTGATCCGGATGCACGACGATCGGGTTGTGGTTGTAGATGAACACCGCACGCAGCGGCGGCTCGAGATCGTCGTCGGCCAGATGCCGCCCGACATCGAGCAGGTTCATCGTGCGTGTGCCCGCTGGCGCCAGGTCTGGACGCTGCAACCTGGCTGGCGTCTTCGGAAAAGCGTTGCTGGCGCCAAGGATAATGCCACTGCCGTTGCCCAGCTTGCCGAGCAGCGCCGGCAGCGCGATCAAGGCACGAATAGCGCTGCCGCCGTGGCGTCCACGCTCCAGTCCGTTGCCTGGCGCAAACACCAGCGGATCGGCTTCCGCCAGCCATTGTGCGAAGGCCATGATATCGCTGTCGCGCAAGCCACAGGCTGACGCTGCTCGCGCGGCCGGCCATTCGCGTGCCTGTGTCATGAACTCATCGACGCCCAGTATGTGTTCGGCGATGAACGCAGTATCCAACGCGCCCATGCGTTCGAGTTCCGCCGCCACTGACCAGGCCAGCAGCGTGTCGGTTCCCGGCAGCAATTGCAGATGCAGATCGGCCTGTTCGGCGATCTTGGTGCGCAGCGGATCGACCACCACGAGCCGGCCACCCTTGCGTTTTGCCTGACGTACGCAGCGAACGACGTGCAGGTTGGTAACCGTTGCGTTGTTGCCCCATACGACATTGAGTTTGGCGTGTTCGGCAAACTCCGGCGGGCAGCCGGGCACGGCGCCATAGGTCCCTGCCCATGCCTCGCTGCGCACGCCGCCGCACATGGAGCGTCGGTAAAGTTGCGTAGCGCCGAGCTTGTGGAAGAACCGCGCCGACATGCTTTCGCCGGCCAGGAAGCCGTGCGGTCCGGCATAGTTCAGCGGCGTCACCGCCTGCGGCCCCCAGCGATCGATCACCGTGCTGATACGGGCATGGATCTCATTCAGCGCCGCTTCCCACGAAATCTGTTCGAATTGTCCGGAGCCCTTGGGTCCGGTGCGGCGCAATGGATGCAGCAGGCGCTGCGGACCGTGCACGAAAGCCGCCATGTCCTGCGCCACCTTGTTGCAGATGACCCCGGCGGTGAACGGCGCCGACTCGGAGCCGCGGACCTTGATGATCTGACCCGACTCCACCGTGACATTGAGACTGCACGTGTCGGGGCAGTCGAAGGTGCAGACGCTGGCTCGTTCGATGGCAGCCACTTTGGTTTCTCCTGGTCGTACCGGTTTGATGCTACACCATGGATCGTGTCTTTGCAGGGCCGATTGTATCGGCCGGCGCTAGACCATCGGACCCGCACCGCTATGATGGCCGCCCCGCAAGCGGAGAAAACGCGTGGCATTTCAACCGTTCGATCTGACCGGCAAGGTCGCGTTGGTGACCGGCGGCAATGGCGGTATCGGGCTCGGCATTGCAAAAGCCGTGGCCGAGGCCGGCGCCGATATAGCGATCTGGGGCACCAATGCAGCGAAGAACGCGGCTGCACAAGCGGAGCTGGCGAAGACCGGTCGCAAAGTGGTGGCCCTGCAATGCGATGTGGGGGACGAGGCGGCGGTAGATGCGGCGTTTGCGCACACACTGGGCGCCCTGGGACGGGTCGATGGCTGCTTCGCCAATGCCGGTGTCGGCGGCGGCGGGGCCACGTCGTTCCTGGCGATGACCAGCGAGCAGTGGCATCGCGTGCTACGGGTCAACCTTGATGGTGCATTCTATACATTTCGCGCGGCGGCACGGCACATGGTGGAACGCGGCGGCGACGGAGTGCTGGTCGGTACGGCGTCGCTTGCTGCGGTCGAAGGCTCGCCGCGCAGCGAGCACTACGCGGCGACCAAGGGCGGCATGATATCCATGGTGCGCGGGCTCGCGGTGGAGTTCGCGCGCCACAATGTGCGGGCCCATGCGATCCTGCCTGGGTGGATCGAGACCGACATGACGCAGCGCCTTACCACGAACGATAAGTTCCGTGGGAATGTCATGCCGCGCATTCCCATGCGGCGCTGGGGGCGCGGCGATGATTTCGGCGGGATCGCGGTGTACCTGATGAGTTCTGCGTCGCGATACCACACGGGTGATACGTTCGTGATCGATGGCGGATATTCGCTGTTCTGACTGCGCTCACAGTCCGAGATAATCCCGAATGCGGCCGTAGACGATGCGCGCCTTCACTGCTGACCGCCATAAGCCGTGGAACGGGATTTCCTTCAGCGTGGTGATCGGCATGTCGATGTCGCCCCCCTGCACGCGGCGCGCCAGTTGCGGGCCCATCGCGGTACTCATCGCCACGCCGCGGCCGTTGTAGCCAAGACACACCAGCACCGACTCGTCGGGTTCATGCACGTGGGGGTAGTGGTCCGGCGTGATGGCGAGCTGGCCGCTCCACCCATGCGTCCACCGCGCATCGCGAAGTGCCGGCCACAGTCGCACCGCGTAGTCGATCAGGTATTGCAGTTCGTGCGGTTCGCCGATGTCGCGCTGGTGACTGCGACCGCCCATCAGCATACGGTTGCCGCCATCAACGCGGTAATACACGGTTACCTGGCCCATCTCGTACAGTGCCGATCGCGTCGGCATGGTCGCGCCTGGCATTGGTTCACTGGCAACGATCGCGCTGAACACCGGTACGATGCTGCGTCGCAGCCCGGGCCACAGACCATCGGTGTAGCCGTTGGTCGCCAGAATCAGCTTTTCGGCGCGCACGGTGCCGGTCGGCGTCCGCACCTGCCACACGCCGCCAATACGCTGCGCTGACAGTGCCGGCGTGCTGCCACAAACCGCAGCGCCCATCTGCATCGCTGCCTGTGCGAGACCGCGCGCATAGCCGAGTGGATTCACCTGTCCGCCACGACGGTCCAGCATGGCACAGACATAACGGCCGGTGCCGGTTGCCTGCCGCGCCGCATCGCCCTCCAGCAATTCAACCGGCATGCCACGACGCACCCACTGCGTCGCTGATGCGCGAACCCCCACGGCATCGCGCGCGCCCAGCGCGGCACGCAACGTGCCTGATTGCAGCGCGTCGCATTCGATCTGGTGGCGCTCGATCAGCCGGAACACCACGTTCGGTGCATCGCCGGACAGCGCGACCATACGGCCGCCGAGATCAGCGCCGAAATCCGCCACCACCTGATCGGGATCGTGCTTCAACCCCGGATTGACCTGCCCCCCATTGCGGCCCGACGCACCCCAGCCTGGCTCGTGCGCCTCCAGCACCGCGACATCGACGCCTTGCTCAGCAAGATGCAACGCGGCGGATAGCCCGGTGAACCCGCCGCCGATCACACACACATCGACCCGCCGGTCGCCATCCAGCGGCGGCGTATCGGCAGCGGGCCGCGCCGTCTCGGCGTACAGGCTCGGCGGCGCCGGCAGTCGCGTCACGACAGCGTAGCGGCGAACTTCGCTGTCGCGTCCAGCGCACCCGCCAGTCGGCCCAGCAGGTCGTCGATCTCCGCCGGCGTAATGATCAGTGGCGGGCTCAGCACCAATTGCTCGCCGCGGCCGCGCATCAACAACCCCGCCTCGCGCGCTTGCGTTTCGAAGAATATGCCAACGCCGGCCTTGGCGTCGAACGGCTGCTTGGTTGACTTGTCGCGCACCAGTTCGATGCCGGCCATCAGGCCGATGGCGCGCACCTCGCCGACCAACGGATGATCGGCGAAGCGGCGCACACCCGACAGGAACTGCGGCGAGATCGCACGCACGTGACCGACGATGTCGCGCTCCTCGTAGATCTTCAGTGTCTCCAGTGCGACTGCGGCGCAGACCGGATGGCCGGAATAGGTGAAGCCATGGATGAAGCTGCCGTTCTTGTCGGCCTGCGTTGCCAGGCCCTGGTACAGCTTTTCGTTGATCACCGTGGCGGAGATCGGCAGGTATGACGACGATAGCGCCTTGGCGCAGGTCAGGATGTCGGGGTCGATGCCGAAGGTCTCACAGCCGAACATATTGCCGGTGCGTCCGAACCCGCAGATCACCTCGTCCGCGATGAACAGAACGTCGTAACGACGTAGCACGTCCTGCACTTTGGCGAAGTAGGTGCGCGGCGGGATCACGACACCGCCGGCGCCTTGCACTGGTTCGGCAATGAACGCGGCGACGGTATCCGGACCTTCGCGCTGGATCAGCGAGTCCAGGTTGTCCGCCATGCGCGTAGCGAAATCCTCCTCGGTCTCGCCCGGCTTGCCGTAACGCCAGTAATGCGGGCAGTCGGTGTGGCGGACGTTGGGGATCGGCAGGTCGAAGTCTTGGTGCACATAGGGCAATCCGCACAGGCTGCCGGCGCCGATCGTCACACCGTGATAGCCCTTCATCCGGCCGATGATCTTCTTCTTGCGCGGGCGGCCGATCGCATTGTTGTAATACCAGACCAGCTTCGCCGCAGTGTCGTTCGCCTCGGAGCCGGAGTTGTTGAAGAACACCTTCGACATCGGCACCGGCATGAGCGAGATCAGCCGCTCCGCCAGTTCGATCACCGTGGGATGCGAGCGTTGGCCGAAAGTGGACGCGTAGGGCAGTTCCAGCATCTGCCGGTAGGCCGCTTCGGCCAGGCGCTTCTCGCTGAAGCCGAGGCTGGTACACCACAGGCCCGCCATTGCGTCGATGTAGTCGCGGCCGGCTTCATCGAACACACGAATGCCGTCGCCGCGTATGATGACGAAGGGACCTTCGCTCTCGAGCCGCCGCATGTTGGTGAATGGGTGCATGTGGTAGGCGATGTCGCGCGCGGACAGGCTGGCGTTGCCGGGTGGGGCGGGATGATCGAGCATGGCTGCGGCCCTTTCAGTGGTCGCGAAAGCGTGATTCTACCACGACCGTGGCCCGACGCTAAGGCACACTCCTGCGCCCACGGCGGGCTCAACGGGTTATGAATTGGCACCCCCGCCGGCAACGCCGAACCATTGGGTGCAAGACACGAATTCGCCCGGATTTCCGCTTAGCGGGCTGTCGGTGAATTGCTGCAGGAGAACCGATGGACACTGCAACCAAACCGATGGCCGGCGCAACGGAAGTGAGCACCGGCGTGGATGGCCTCGATGACATTCTGGCGGGTGGTTACGCCGGCAACCGCATTCACCTGGTCGAGGGACAACCCGGCACCGGCAAGACCACTCTCGCACTGCAGTTCCTGTTGCAGGGCTGCGTCAACGGCGAGCGCTGCCTCTACGTTACGCTGTCGGAAAGCAAGAATGAGCTGCTGCATGTCGCCTCGACGCATGGCTGGTCGCTGGACGCGATAAAGATCTGCGAGCTGATTCCGCCCGAGCTCAGCCTCGATCGCGAGCAGGAGCAATCCGTGGTTTACAGCGCAGATCTGGAGCTGGGCGAGACCATCAGCATGGTGATGGCGGAAATCGAGGCATACCGACCGTCGCGCGTGGTGTTCGACAGCCTGGCGGAAATTCGTCTGCTGGCGCAGGGCGCGCTGCGTTACCGGCGGCAGATACTGGCGTTGAAGCATTACTTCGCCATGCACGATTCAACCGCCCTGCTGCTGGACGATCTGACCAGGTCGGAGGAGGAGCTCAGTCTTCCCAGCCTGGTGCATGGTGTGATCCGGTTGGAGCAACTCGCCGCGCAATACGGCACGGAACGCCGGCGGCTGCGTATCTCCAAGATGCGGGGCCGGCACTTTCGCGGCGGGTTTCATGATTTCGTGATCCGCAAGGGCGGCATCAGGCTGTTCCCTCGCCTGGTGGCCGCAGATTATCGCGGCGACGGCATTCCCGACGCTTCGGCCAGGAGCGGCGTCGCAGAACTCGATGACCTGTTGGGCGGGGGACTCGACTACGGTACCGGCACCTTGATCATGGGCCCATCGGGGTGCGGCAAGTCGGCGATGACCCTGCAATACGTCACCAAGTTCGTGCAGGACGCACACAAGGCACTGGTCGTGGTGTTCGATGAGGCGCGGCACGTCATGTTGCGGCGTGCGGCCGGCATCGGCATGGATCTGGTGCCGCACATCGCGACGGAAAAACTGGTGATCGAGCAGGTCGATCCGGCAGAGTTTCCACCAGGAGAGTTGTCAGCGCTGGTGCGACGCTATGTCGAACAGGAAGGCGTCAAGCTGGTCGTGCTGGACAGCCTGAACGGCTACCAGAGTGCCATGCCTGAAGAAAGCTTCATGATCCTGCAAATTCACGAACTGCTGACCTATCTCAATCAACGCGGCGTGATCACGCTTCTGGTGCTCGCGCAGCAAGGTCTGGTCGGTCCGCTGCAAAGCCCGGTCGAACTGACATATGTCAGCGACACGGTGATTTTGCTGCGCTTCTTCGAGACCGAAGGCTGCATACGTCGCGCGGTATCGGTCCTGAAGAAGCGCACCGGCAGGCACGAGGCGCTGATCCGCGAATACCGCATCGACAGCAAGGGCATCCGAATCGGCCAGCCGCTCACGGAGTTCCACGGCGTGTTGACAGGTGTGCCGACTTTTTCGGGTGCGTCGTCGAGCCTGTTGCGCTCACGTGTCGACGGCCAATGATGTGTCTGCATCGGGCGCATCGATGAGTGAAGGCGTGGAAGGCGACCGCGTACTGGTGCTCGCACCCGCCGGGCGCGACACCTCGGTGATATCACTGATGCTGGAAAAGGCGGGGATCGGCGCGGCGGTATGCAGCAGTCTGCCGGCGCTGGTGCGTGCGCTCGAATTGCAGGCGGGGACCAGTGCGATCATTGCGCAGGAGGCATTGCTCAGCGTCGACACACGTGGGCTGTCGCAATGGATCGAAGCGCAGCCGCCGTGGTCCGACTTTCCGTTCGTCCTGCTGGCGTTCCGTAACCGCGGTTATCGCGGTGATACACAGCTTGTCAGCCGGCTTGCCGAACTACTCGGCAATGTCACGGTGCTTGAGCGACCGTTGCACCCGGTGACTCTGGTCAGTGCGGTCCGCGCCGCGTTTCGAGCTCGTCGCAGGCAGCGCGAGGCCGAGGCGTTCCTGATCGAGCGGGAGCGTGCCGCCGCCGCAGTCTACGAAAGCGAGGCCAAGTTCCGCGCCATCGCCGAGGGAATGCCGCAGCCGGTCTGGTCGACGCGCGCGGATGGCGTGCACGACTATTTCAATGCGCGTTGGCAGGCGGTCACCGGCGTGTCTCCGGCAGAAGAAACGACGGACGGCTGGGCCGGGTTGTTGCATGCGGATGATCGCGAGGCCGCTCTATCGCAGTGGCAGCGATCGTTGCGCACCGGCGCGCCATTCCACGCGGAGTTTCGCCTGCGCTCCGCGGTCAATGGGCATCGCTGGTTCGCCTGCCGAGCCCTGCCGGTGCGCGATGAGAGAACCGGTCGCATCATTCGCTGGTTCGGTAGTTGCACGGATATCCACGACAGCGTGATGGCGCGTGAGACGCTGGCGAAAAGCCGCGAGGAGCTGGAGCGGCTAGTCGTGGAGCGTACGGCGTGGCTCCAGCGCGAGATGCTGGAGCGCGAGAAGGCTGAGGCAGCCCTGGCGCAGGCGCAGAAGATGGAGGCGGTGGGCCAGCTTACCGGCGGTGTCGCGCACGACTTCAACAATCTGCTGACTGCGGTGCTGGCGAGTGTGGAAATGATTTCCCAGCGCACGTCCGACGAACGCCTGCTGCGCTTCGTGGTGAACGCAAGGCATGCAGCCGAACGAGGCGCTCGCCTCACGCAGCAGCTACTGGCGTTCTCACGGCGTCAGCGGCTTGCGCCGGAGCCGGTGGATATCAACCGGCTCGTCTCTGGCATGCAGGACCTGCTGGTGCGAACGATCGGCGCAACGGTTCAGGTGACGACGCGCCTGGCGGACGACGTGCCGCCGGCCTTTGTCGACCCAACGCAGCTCGAACTGGTGATCCTCAATCTCGCGATCAACGCGCGGGACGCGATGGCGAACGATGGCACGCTGAGCGTCGAGACGCAGTCGTTGCCGCATGTGAGGCCGGAGTTGCGCGATGAATTGATGGATGGCGCATACGTGGTCATTGCGGTGGCCGACAACGGCACGGGCATGTCGCCGGAGATCCAGGCGCGCGCATTCGAGCCATTCTTTACCACGAAGGATTTGGGGAAAGGTACTGGGCTCGGGCTGTCGCAGGTGTACGGCTTCGCCAAGCAGTCCGGTGGAACCGTCAGACTGCAGAGTGCTCCGGGAGAAGGCACGATCGTTCGTGTTTACCTGCCGCGGGCCAGCGGCATGGTCGTGCAGCCGGACCATGAAATCTCCGACACGCCAGTGGGTGCGAGCGAGCGTGCGACAATCTTCGTCGTTGATGACGATGTCGATGTGCGCGAGTTGGTGGTGATGATGCTCGACGAGCTCGGCTATCGGGTGGTCGCAGCTGAGGATGGGCGTGCGGCGATGGATGTGCTGGATCGTGGCGAATCGTTCGATCTGCTGCTGGCCGATGTTGCTATGCCTGGGCTCAGTGGCGTCGACGTTGCGCGCGCGGTGCGGGAGCGACGCGGCCAGGTGCCGGTGCTGTTCGCGACAGGCTATCCGGATCTGCGGGCCTACCATGACGGCCTGGAGGGCGAGGACATGATCCACAAGCCCTACCGCATGTCCGACCTGGCGGTGCGGTTGGAGCGTGCGCTGCGGAATGCGCCGGCGCGGCACGGCGGCGTGACCCGGCAGTAATTCAGCAAGCAAGCCCGGGTCCACACAGAGAGCATCGAGAACCCACTTTGTGGCGCTCTCGGTGCGGCCCCATCGGTGCTGGACTTCGCCCCGCACTCCACCCAGAGGGCGCTGCCCTCTGGACTCCCGCCAAGGGCGGAGCCCTGACCTTCCACTATTCACCCGATTGCCCTGCGGTGCCGGCTGACTTGACGCCCGCTGCTGTGGCAGTGACACAGTGGTTGCGGGGACCAGGACGGCGAGGCAACCGGCACGATGACCAGCATTGAAACGCGCACGTCGTGGGTGGTTGCGTTCACCGCACTCGGCGTGATGTCGATCGCCTATGGCGCGCCGTTCGTTGCAGTGGTGGCACTGAAGCAGATCGCCGGCGAACTGGGCAGCGCGCGCTCGGTTCCTGCGGCGGCCTATTCGCTGGCCTGGCTGGGCGCGGCGGTCGGCGGCATCGCGATGGGACGCATCGCAGATCGCGTCGGCGTGCGATGGACCGTGGCATTCGGCGCGGTGATGATCGGCATCGGTCTGGTATTTTCCACCGGGCACAGCGCATGGCGGCTCTGGGTGGGGCATGGCCTGTTCATCGGCTTGCTCGGCAATGCCGGCATCAATGCGCCGCTGTACATCTATGTCAGCCGCTGGTTCGACCGCAGGCGGGGCGCCGCGCTGGCGCTGATCTCCAGCGGACAATATGTCGCCGGCGCCATCTGGCCGTCAGTGTTCGAACGCGGCATCACGATGTTCGGCTGGCGCGGGACAATGACGATATTCGCCGTCCTCGAGGTCGTGTCGGTCGTGCCGCTGGCCCTCCTGATTCTGCGCGCCCCACCCGAGACGTCGCACCCCGCGGTCGCTGCGCACGGTGAGCACGGGGACGCGCGGGTGCTCGGGATGCCGGCCAATCTTGCACTGGCGCTGCTCGCCATGGCGGCGTTCATGTGCTGCGTACCGATGGCGATGCCACAGGCCCATCTTGTTGCGTTGTGCTCCGACCTGGGCATCTCGCCCGCGCACGGCGCCGCCATGTTGTCGGTGTTGCTTTGCTGTGCCTTCGTCAGCCGTCAGTTCTGGGGTTGGATATCGGACCGGATCGGTGGACTTCGCACGGTACTGGCGGGCTCGTCATGCCAGATCGTCGCGATGGTCGGCTTCCTCCTGACGCGAAACGAGGCCGGGCTGTTCGCTGTGGCGAGCGTCTTCGGACTGGGGTTCAGCGGCATGATCCCCGCCTATGTGCTGGCCGTGCGTGAACTGTTCCCGGCGTCCGAGGCGGCATGGCGCGTGCCGACATTGCTGCTGTTCAGTGGTTCCGGGATGGCGGCTGGCGGCTGGCTTGCCGGCGTGATCTACGATCATTACGGCTTTTACGGTGCGGCATTCGCCACTGGGATCGTGTTCAATCTGGTCAATCTTGTCCTGGTCGGGTCGCTTGTGCTGCGCCAGCACCAGATGCTGCGGCCGGCGTTGGCGAGCTTCCGTGGGTCGGCCGGGGGACGACCAGTCAACGATTGGTGATCGCCTAGGCACCGTGTCGGTTTCGTCAGGCTGACGCGCAGTGATGACATCTGCACATAGACGAATCGCAGAGCATTGTATCGTTCACAGAACGTATCTGTAGATGCACGTTCGCGACGCAACCATGGCATGGCACGCGCGTGCCGATCATCGCGAGCGTCGGTAGATGCGCGGCGGATGATTACATTCATGCAGGAATTCTCACGGCAATCGTGAACACAACCCGGCGCCATTGCGGTCGTTGAAGTTCGGACGGGCGAGCCCGTCGCAGACTGAAAGAAGGATACGAGCAATGGCCGAACAGCGACACACGGGTAATCCCAGTGACCCCGACCAGAACCGCGATAAGCCAGCGCGAGCGGGTCAGGGCGGTGGGCAGCCGGGCTCCGGCAATTTCGCCAGCGACCGGGAGCGGGCGGCCGAAGCGGGACGCAAGGGCGGCGAGAACAGCCATGGTGGCGGTGGTGCCGACAACAATCGCGGCAACTTCGCCCAGGATCGCGAGCGTGCCTCCGAGGCTGGCCGCAAGGGCGGCCAACAGAGCGGCCAGCACAGCGAGGGCAATCGGCACTGAGCCGGCTGGGGATCGGCCAAGGCCGATCTCCATTGGGATTGGTTTCAGTTGATCTCGTGCGGGTCGTCCAGCAAATGCTGGGCGGCCCGTTCCGCTTCGAAGCAGGAGTGATCAATGCCCGACGAGAATCGAGAAACTGTTGCGAGCAACGTTCGCAAGCGTCGTGTCGAGCGGCGCATAGCGTCCGCGCGGGACAGCTTGCCCGGTGAACGGAACGACCTGCCGGAAGGCGCTCTCGGTCAGCTTCCAGTGGATCCACAAGCCGATGAGAACCGCCGTCCACCGGACAATGCGCCCACCATTCCGCGCTGACATCGGCGTTTGCCACCGTCGATGCGGCTGGCGCGATGGAACGTCAGGTCCGCGGGTGCGTTCATGCGCAAAAGCAAATGAAGGAGCGAGCGATGTCGAATGTGGCGCACGCCGAGCGAAGCCCAGCGATCGGCGCAATCCATGAAGTACGGGCCAGGTTTTCCAATCCCGATGCATTGCATAATGCAGTGGAACAGTTGGAGGTGTCCGGTTTCGATCGGGCGGATCTGAGTCTGCCGGAGGTGGCACCGCCGATCGAACGGGCCACGCCGGAAAGCGGTGCCAAACCCGCGGATACCGAGGAGGATGCCCGCCAAACGCGCACGCTGCACACCAGCGGTGCCGCGGCCGCGGCAGCCTTGGCAGCAGCCGGCGTGGTGATTGGAACAGGTGGTGCCGCGGCCCCCGCCGTGGCGGCCGCGGTGATTGGCGGCGGCCTGGCCGGCGCCGCCGCCTATGCCGTCAGCAGTGTGGCGAATGAAGGCGAGCAGCATGATCGCGAACGCAAAGCTGCGGCCGGGACGTTGATCCTCACGGTGCGCGCCATGACCATGGCAAAGCGCGCCGATGCGGAAGCAATTCTGCGAGCGGCGGGCGCGACCGCGTTGGAGGTCGTGTAGGACCGTGTGTGCGGTATGCGCACGGGTATTTGCTGTGCAGCCCATGCGACGCAGCGGCGACAAGAGCAGTTTAAGCAGCGGTGCAGCAAACAACCCGGGGATTGACCATGCCGACGACGAAGAAGAATTTGAACGACCTCATGCTGGCATTCATGCAGGACGTTTATTATGCGGAACGCCAGATTCTGAAGGCGCTGCCCAAGATGGCAAAAGCCGCGCAGAACGAGGAGCTGAAGCAGGCGCTGATGCACCATCGTGAAGAAACGCAGGGCCAGGTGGAACGCCTCCAGAAGGCATTCGAGGCGATGGGCAAGCGGGCGCAGGGCAAAACCTGTGAGGCGATCAACGGCCTGATCGAGGAAGGCGAGGAAGGTATCGAGGAGTTTCCGGAGGGCGTCGTGCGCGATGCCGGCATCCTGGCCAATGCACAGGCCGTCGAGCACTACGAGATGGCGCGCTATGGCACGATCATCGCCTGGGCGAAGGCGTGCGGCCAGCAGGAGGTCGCGAAACTGATGCAAGAGACCCTGGAGGAAGAGAAGCAGGCCGACACGCTGCTGAACGGGCTCGCCAGGAAGAGCATTAACCAGCAGGCTGTGCAGCAGGCGGCCTAGGCAATCAGGGAGTGCGCGCAATGCAGCGGCAAGCTGACGAGAAGCTGGATCGGACGGTGGAGGACAGCTTTCCGGCGAGCGATCCGCCAGCGACCAGCGGCGTGACCGGACCTCGTATGCCACACCCGCACCGCGCACGACGGCAGCCGCCCCACGAGCGAGACGAGGATACGCGGCCGAAGGGGACGCCGACGGACGAGCGGCATGCCACGGAGACCGCATATCAGTGGGAGCACGAAGAGCACCCACCAGACCGTTAACCCGCTCCCGTCGCGAACGGCGCCGTACTTGTTCTGGTTTGGTCGCCGCCGCCCTTTTGAATAGACCCCTGTACGCATATGAATGCGTATGGGGGTCGACCATTATGGGGAAGCGATCGTCGTGGGGAAACGGCGTGCAGGCACAATCGGTGACCAGACTGCGTGAACCGTCCGCCATCCCTATTGGTCTGGCTGGTCGTCTGCTACGCGTTCCTGTATGCGCCGATCGGCTTCCTGGTGGCGCTGAGCTTCAACAACTCCCGACTTGTCACCGTCTGGGCCGGATTTTCGTTCCGCTGGTATGCCGTACTTTGGCGTGACCAGCCGCTGATCGACGCTGCGCTGTTGTCGCTGCGCATTGCAGCCGTCTCCGCGACGCTGGCACTCATCGTCGGCACGCTCGCCGGCTATGCGTTGGCCCGCTTTGGGCGGTTTCCGGCGCGCGGAGCATTTGCCGCCGCGCTCGCCGCGCCGCTGGTTTTGCCCGAGGTGATCACCGGCCTGTCGCTGCTGCTGTTGTTCGTCACCTTGCAGCAGGCCATCGGCTGGCCGGCCGGCCGCGGGGCCGGCACGATTACGCTGGCGCACGCCTCGGTATCGGTCGCCTATGTGGCGGTGGTGGTGCACGCCAGGCTGGCCGACACGCCGGCGGACCTGGAGGAGGCGGCGATGGACCTCTACGCGCCGCCCTGGCGTGCCTTCGCCCTGATCACCCTGCCGCTGCTGGCCCCCGCGCTGGTCTCCGGCTGGCTGCTGGCCTTCACCCTGTCGCTGGACGACGTGGTGGTGGCCAGTTTCACCTCCGGCCCTGGCGCCTCCACCCTCCCGATGGTGGTGTTCTCCTCGATCAAGCTGGGCCCTACGCCGGAGCTTTATGCCCTGGCTACGGTGATCGTGGCGGGGGTCGCCGTGATCCTGCTGGGTGTGTGGCGGGCGCAGAAGGGTGCATGAATGCTGCTTGATTGTAGCGGCCGCTGCTCCCATCATGTCATCCCATGCTGTCTATACCGCTCGAAGCCGTCTACGATCCTAGCCTTAGCGGCATTTCGCCGGAGAAGGTGGCGGCGACGCTGCATATTTCGCTGGCTGAGGTTGCCCGAATTGCGGACGTGCATCGTAACACGCTGGCCCGGGCGCCTGCCTCGGCGAAGGTGCAGGCGAGGCTAGGCGAGGTCATGCGCATCCTCACCGATGCAGCAGACTTGCTGGGTGACGATGTCGGGAAGGCCGCGCTCTGGTTTTGCCACCAGCCGCTCGCCGGTTTCGACGGTCAAACGGCCGAAGAACTCGTTACCGCCGGCCACGCTGCGGCGGTACTAACGCACCTCGCCATGCTGCGTCAGGGCAACTACGCATGAGCACGCGTCTCATCAACGACCGCCAGCCCGGATCTCCAGATCGCGACGCCCGTCCCGTTGTCCCTCGCGATCACCGTCCGTGCCCGGTTCTGGCGGGTGCTCGCGCCACGCTGGGCGCATGAACCCCTAGGCGGGGCCGGTGCGGCTCGATTTGGCGGACGCTGGAATCCCCGAGATGTGCCCGCGCTTTATATGTCAGCCGAGCTGATAACGGCGGTGGCCGAGTATGAACAGGACCTCGGCATCCGGCCTGGGACCTTTTGTGCCTATGACGTAGATGTGGCGGACGTTCTCGACCTCCGCCAGAGCGATGTGTTGGCCGCCTGCGGGATCGACGGTGCTGCTCGATTGGCGCCATGGAAGACGGCTCTGTTGATCGAGGGCCGGACGCCGCCCTCTTGGGATGTCGCCGGCCGACTGATCGCAGACGGCGTCATCGGTATCCTGGTGCCTTCAACGCGACTCGCCGGTGGCACCAATCTCGTGCTCTGGCGCTGGAATGACGCGCCGGACCGCAAGGTGATCGCGCTCGATCCACAACGCGATCTGCCGGCAAACCAATCGTCGTGGCCCGTTGCCCCCCCGCCGCCGCTCCGATAGGGTCCGGCCGCCGTTTTCCCGGGAATCCGCCATGCATCTCACCGCCGAACGCCTCGACCGTATCCAACCGAGCCTCACGATCGCGATCGCGACCAAGGCGCGGCACATGATCGCCGAGGGGAAGAACGTCATCTCGCTGTCGCAGGGCGAGCCGGACTTCGAGACGCCGCGCAACATCAAGGACGCGGCGATCCGCGCCATCGAGGCCGGCGAGACGAAGTACACCGACGTCGTCCGGCACGCCGGCGCTGCGCAAGGCGGTTGCGGCGAAGTTCAAGCGGGACAGCGGGATCGACTACAAGCCGGAGGAGGTCATCATCTCGACCGGCGGCAAGCAGGTGATCTTCAATGCCATGCTGGCGACGCTGGATGCCGGCGACGAAGTGATCATTCCGAGCCCGTGCTGGGTGAGCTATCCGGATATCGTTTCAGTGGCCGACGGCAAGCCGGTGTTCGTGCCGTGCGAGCAGAACCACGGCTTCAAGCTGCGCGCCGAGGCGCTGGAAGCGGCGATCACGCCGCGGACCAAGTGGTTCATGCTGAACAATCCGTGCAACCCGACGGGGGCGGCTTATTCGGCCGAGGATCTGCGGCCGATCTGCGACGTGCTGCTGCGCCACCCGAACGTGTGGATCTTCACCGACGACATCTACGAGAAGCTGGCCTACGACGGCTTCAAGCCGGCGACCATCGTGCAGGTCGAGCCGAAGCTGCGTGACCGCACGCTGACGATGAACGGCTGCTCCAAATCCTATGCGATGACCGGCTGGCGTATCGGCTTCGCCGGCGCACCGGTGGCGCTGATCAAGGCGATGGACAAGCTGCAGAGCCAGTCCACCTCCAACACCAACTCGATCGCGCAGGCCGCGGCGGTAGAGGCGCTGACCGGGCCGCAGGAATCGATCGAGGCGATGCGCAAGACGTTCGAGGAGCGGCGCAACCTGGTGGTGGAGATGCTGAACAAGGCGCCGGGCATCAACTGCCACAAGCCGGAGGGGGCCTTCTATGTCTATCCGGCGATCCATGGCTGCATCGGCAAGACCTCGCGTGGCGGCAAGAAGATCGTCACCGATGAGGATTTTGTTCTGGCACTGCTGGAGGAAACCGGCGTAGCGGCGGTGCACGGAGCGGCATTCTGCTATCCGGGACATTTCCGCATCGCGTATGCCAATGCGACGGAGGAGCTGCGCGACGCCTGCACGCGCATCCAGCAATTCTGCCAGGGACTGCAGTGATGCCGGAATTTGCCGAACGGCTCAGCCGCGTACAGGTTGCCGCCTCGGTGCAAATGACGATCCGCGCGCGCGAACTGCGCGCGCAAGGCGTGGACATCATCCAGCTCACCATTGGCGAGCCGGATTTCGCCAGCCCGCGCCATGCGATCGACGCGGCGTACCAGGCGGCACTGCGCGGTGAGACGAAGTATCCGCCGCAGGACGGCACGCCGGCGCTGAAGCAGGCGGTCCAGCGCAAGTTCAAGCGCGACAACGGGCTGGATTTCGCGCTGGACGAGATCTGCGTGACCAACGGCGCCAAACAGGCGATCTTCAATGCGCTGATGGCGACGGTGAATCCGGGCGATGAGGCGGTGATCCCGGTGCCGTCGTGGAGTGCCTATTCGCTGATGACGAAGCTGTTCGGGGGCGAACCGGTGTTCGTGGCGTGCCCGCAGAACAACGGCTTCAAGCCACGGGCCGAGGATATCGATGCGGCGATCACGCCGAAGACGAAATGGCTGGTGCTGAACAACCCGAACAATCCCACCGGCGCCTGCTGCTCGGCCGCCGAACTGCGCGCCATTGCCGATGTGATGCTGAAGCATCCGCATGTCTGGATCATGTCGGATGATATGTACGAGCATCTGGTGTTCGACGGGTTCAAGCACGCAACGATGGCCGAAGTGGCGCCGGAACTGCGCGATCGCACGGTGACGATCAGCGGGGCGTCGAAGGCATACGCGATGACGGGGTGGCGGATCGGCTATGCCGGTGGGCCGAAGAATTTGATCCGCGCGATGGTCAACATGCAGGGCCAGGCGACGGCGGGCGTATCGTCGGTGGGGCAGGCGGCGGCGGCGGCGGCGCTGGATGGGCCGCAGGATGGCGTGGCAGAGCAGATCGTCGCGTATCGCAACCGGCGCGACATGGCGGTGGAGATGCTGAACGCCTGCCGCGGCATCAACTGCCACAAACCGGAAGGTGCGTTCTACGTGTTTCCCAACGTGGCGGGCTGCATCGGCAAGACCACAGCGGCTGGGCGCAGGTTGGCAACCGACCAGGACGTGTGCATGGCGTTGTTGGAAGAAGCGCATGTAGCAACGGTGCATGGTGCGGCGTACGGCATGAGCCCGTATCTGCGCGTCAGCACTGCGACGGATGACGCGTCGCTCGCCGAAGGCTGCCGGCGCATCGCGCGGTTCTGCGAAGGGCTGCACTGATCGGGCGCGAGGGCAACTGCTTCACGGCGGGGTGCACGCCGACTGTTCCTGTCATTGCGAGGAGCGTAGCGACGCGGCAATCTCGTCCGAGCATAACGGGCGGGAGATTGCCGCGTCGCTACGCTCCTCGCAATGACAGGGGACCGGTTATAATGCATACCCCTCGGAGCAGCATCCGTTCTGGCCGCGATTCCGATGCAGCAGGGTTTATCGCGCTGATCGGTGCGTGCTGGGGCCAATACCCGGGCATCGTGCTCGACGTGGATGGCGAGATGCCGGAACTGCGGACGCTTGCGTCGTACTACGCCAGCAAGCGCGGTGCGTTGTGGACGGCGGAAACGGATGGCCGCGTTGTCGGCATGGTGGCGACCGTGCCGTATGACGCCGGCACCTGGGAGATCTGTCGCGTCTATACGCAGCCGTCGCTGCACGGCAGCGGCCTGGGCCATCGACTGCTGAACCAGGCGGAAGCCCATGCGCGCGCGGCAGGCGCGACGCGACTCGTGCTGTGGAGCGACACGCGCTTCGATCGCGCACACCGCTTCTACGAGAAGCACAGCTACGTGCGGCAAGGACCGATCCGCGTGCTGCACGACATCTCCAACTCGCTGGAATTCGGCTACGCCAAGCCGGTCACCGGCATCGACCTGTTGGACGTAGCAGCCGTCGCATCGGCTGAACGGCGACTGGCGGACGTGCTGTGCGCCTGTGTCGATGCCGGCGCGTCGGTCTCGTATCTGCCGCCGCTGGCACCCGACGTCGCGCGCGGCTTCTGGAAACGCGCCGCCGCCGAAGTCGCTGCCGGCACGCGCGTCCTGCTTGCCGCCTGGGATGACGGCGTGCTGGTCGGCACCGTCATGCTGGAGTGCGCATCAGCCCCGAACCAGCCGCATCGCGCTGAAGTGCAGAAGCTGCTGGTGCATCCCTCGGCGCGCCGCCGCGGACTGGCACGCACGTTGATGCTGCGCGCCGAGCAGGAAGCGCGGCGTGCCGGACGCACGCTGTTGACGCTCGATACACGGGCAGGCGATGCGGCGGAACAGCTTTATCGCGCGATGGGTTGGCAGGAGGCGGGCCGGATCCCAGGCTATGCGCTGAATGCCGACCGCACGCCGTGCGACACGATCTTCTTCTGGCGACAGGTTGATTCGCCTGATCAAGCTTGACGCTCCCTGCGCAAGCCGCCAGCAGGCGAATAATCCAACAGGAGGCAACCCGCATGATCACACCTGCCTATGTGCGCCTGATGGCGGATTACAACGCCGAGATGAACCGCCGGCTCTACGCCGCTGCCGCGCTGCTCGCCGATCCGGAGCGCACGGCCGATCGCGGCGCATTCTGGAAGTCGATCCATGGCACGCTGACCCACATCCTGTGGGGCGACACCCAGTGGATGTCGCGCTTCGACAACTGGCCAAAGCCCGACGTGCCGATCAAGCAAAGTGCTGCCATGATCGACGACTTCGACGCGCTGCGCACCCGACGCGTAAAGGCGGACGCCGACATCATCGACTGGGCCAGCCGTGTGGATGATGCCTGGCTGGCTGCGGACCTGGAGTGGTTCAGCGGCGCCGCGCAGAAGAACATGCGGGCGAAGAAGGGACCATTGGTCGCGCATTTCTTCAATCACCAGACGCACCATCGCGGTCAGGCGCATGCGCTGCTCACCGCGTACGGTCAGGACACGGGGGATACCGACCTGTTCCTGGTGGTGCCTGCGGCGGCCTGATCGCCACCAGCCTGCAGCCTTGGCAGGTCTGCGTCGGCGCTCCGGCTGAAACGCCGTCGAAACTGGCGCACGCCACGGCACGACGCTATCCTCGTGCTGTGCGGGCGCCGTACGGAAAAATCGTCCGCACGTTTCGAAGGGAGGAGAGCGTAATGACCGCAGTGTCAATTGTCCGAACTATTTTGGCGACCGCCGCGCTAAGTCTGGTGGCGGCCAGTGCCATGGCGCAAACGTCGCAAGGCGTCACCAACACCGAGATCGTCATCGGGACGGTGACCGATCTGTCGGGCGTGACCGCGGTACAGGGCGTCAACAACTCGAATTCGATCCGCCTCGCGTTCGACGAGGCGAACGCGAAGGGCGGCGTCAATGGTCGCAAAATCCACTATATCGTCGAGGACAGCCAGTATCAGGTGCCGCGTGCGGTGCAGGCGATCAACAAGCTGCTGAACGAAGACCGCGTGTTCTTCACGCTGGCCAACGGTGGCACGCCGATGAACAACGCGATGATGCCGATGATGTTCGAGAAGGGTGTGCCCAACGTTTTGCCGCTGACCGCTGCGCGCTCGATGTTCGAGCCATACAACAAGCTGAAGTGGAGCCAGTTCGCGTCGTATTACGACCAGATGCGGGCCGGCGTGAAGTACTTCACCGAGCAGAAGGGCCGCAAGATGGTCTGCGCCATGTACCAGGACACCGACTTCGGCAAGGACGTGCTGGCCGGTGTCACAGCGCAGCTCGATGCCGAAAAGATGAAGCTGGTGGCGACGACGGCACACAAGCCGACCGACACCGATTTCACTGCGGACCTGACCAAGCTGCGCGACGCGAAATGCGACCTGATCACGATGGGCACGATCGTCCGCGACAGCACGCTGATCATTTCCACTGCCCGCAAGATGGGCTGGAACGTCGATTTGCTCGGCCAGGTTGCGTCTTACGATACAGCAGTCGCGGAAGCGCCGGGCAACGTGGCCGAAGGCTTCTATTCGATGACGCCGGCGCTGTATGCGTATCCGGATGATCCGCGGCCTGCGGTGCAGGATTTCGCCCGCCGCTACAAGGCGAAGTTCGGCATCGAGCCGAATTTCCTCGGTGAGACCGGCTACACGTCGGCGCAGATCGTGCTGGAGGCGCTGCAGCGCGCGGGGCGTAACCTGAATGTGGATACCTTCACTACAGCAATGGAAAGCATCCACGACTTCCACGACATCTTCGGCAACACCTTCAGCTTCGGGCCGAACCAGCATCACGGTTCCACCAGTGCGTTCCTCGCAGTGGTGCACAACGGGCGGTGGGTGCCGGTGTCCACGCAGGCGATGAGTTACTGACGCCATTCCCGACGGTCATGGTCGGCCTTCACCGACCATGACCGCGCGTGTGCGTCAGAAGAACTTCGCGAACCACTCCAGCAGCGCCGCAGGGTTTTCCTCCGCGATGTAATGGCTGGACTCGATTGCGCCGCCCATCACTTCTGCGGCGCAGTACTGCCGCCAGATCGCCATAGCATCGTAGCCGCGGGCGACGGTTCCCCGCGAGCCCCACAGCACCAGCATCGGACATTGCACCTTCACGCCGGCGGATCGGCTCTCGCGGTCATGCACCAGGTCGATGCCGGCGGCAGCGCGGTAGTCCTCGCACATGCCGCGCACCATCTCGGGCTGTCGCACCGCGGCGAGGTAGTCGGCGAGCGCGTCGGGATGGAACAGGTCGGGCTTATCGGGATTGCGGTTGGTGTGCTGGCGCCACCATTCCTCAGGTGCCTTGTTGATCAGCCATTCCGGAAACGGATGCTTCTGGGCGAACCAGAACCAGTGATACTGCCGCAAGCCGAATTCCATGTTGGCGCGCTCGAAGTGCTCGATCGTCGGGATGATATCGAGCGTCGCCAGCTGCTCCACGCGGTCGGGATTATCCAGCGCGATACGGTGCGACAGTCGCGCGCCGCGATCGTGGCCGGCCAGGCGGAAACGGCGGTGACCGAAATGGTCCATCACCGCGATCATGTCCTTTGCCATCTCGCGCTTGGAGTATGGCATGTGGTCCTCGGTTGCCGGCGGCTTGTGCGAGAAGCCATAGCCGCGCAGGTCGGGACAGATCAGAGTGAAGCGCTGCGCCAGGGTGGGCGCGACGCGGTGCCACATCACGTGGGTCTGCGGGTTGCCGTGCAACAGCAGCAGTGGCGGGCCGGAGCCGCCATGGCGCAACCGCATGGCGCCGCCGGGCACTGCAACCTCGGTCAGTGTGAAGCCATCGAAGAACATGGGCACGACTCCCCGCAAATCTGCTTGAAGACGAGTACGTTGAACCCTTCACCCGCGGCGCGCCAGCACGGGTCGGTGAATGCCTGGCGCATCGCGGGCAGTGTCTCCCGACTGTCGGCGTCCTGGTCGAGCAACGCCAGCACGACGCGCGGAAACATGGCGGCGCGCGCGCGAATTTCCGCCGGTGATTCGTTGCGGCTGATCACCAGCAGCCGCATTGTCGGCGGTGCCTCGATGGCGAAGGCACCGATGATGCCGACGCCATCGTTGCCGCGCGGTAGCAGGACGACGCCGTCCGGTGCCAGCGATGCCGCTGCCGCGGCTGTCGCGCGCGCCGGCTGCATCGTTGCCGCGCTGGTCATCAGGCCGATCAGTGCCAGAGCCTGGATCGCCAGCAGCGAGCCGCTACAAATCAGTCCCGTACGTCGTGGCAGCGCCGCAAATGCGCCAGCCAGCAGCAGGCCGATGAAAGGTGTCGCGCAGGCAACATAACGCAACTCGATCGGCGTGTTGTTGAAGACGAAGCCGAGCAGCAGCAGGCCGACCGCCGGTGCGGCGGCTGCCATGACGAACAGCAGGCGCGCCGCGGGCGTTGCGATCTGCCGCCATTGCCGGATCGTCAGCGCGAGAAGCCCCAACATTACAGCGACCAGTGCGATGGCCGAGATCGTTCGGGCCGGGTTTTCGACATAGAGCGGCAGTCCTCCGAGCAGGTTCGCCGCAGCATACCGAGCAAGCCGCAAGGTGCTGGACGCCACATCGAACGGCGGGAATTGGCCCACCCGGCTGTGGCGTTCCGCCAGGAAGAACCACAGATCGGCCGGCAGCCACATTGTGAAGCCGATGCAGGCCGTCACTGCGACGAGGTCCCTCCCTGAACTCGCGCCTGTTTCGCGGGGGCGGGTCGGGGAGGGGGCCTGCCGGCTTCGCGGCGCGCGCGACAAGCCACAGCAGCGCGCTCGCACCAACGAATGCAGCGAGATAGTAGGTGAATGTTGCTGCGCCGAGCAGCGCGCCGGCGGCGAACGCCAGCAGCGCGCGCCGCTGCCGTTCGGCCAGCATCAACAGCGCAACGCCCGAAAGCGTAAGCAACTGGGCCAGCGCGAAGCCGCGCGCGATCGTTCCGGTGTAGGTGAAGCCATAGCAGCCAAGCGTCAGCAGCATCGCCAGCCCGGCGGGAACGGTGGTCATCCGGGCGATCAGCGCCACCACGCAAAGTGTCGCAATGCTGAACAGCACCGAAGCGAGGCGCAGGGTGAACAAGCCCTCGCCCGCCAGACGACGCCATGCCGCCACGACCCAGAAATACAGCGGCGGATGCACATCGGTTTGGCGCAGTTCGCGGGCGATGGCCGCGAAGCCGGCGTGTCCGGCCTGCAAGGTGCGCACCTCGCCCGCTGTGAAAGCACGCGTGGGCCAAACCGGGCGCGTCGGTCCCCCAACGATGAACAGCGTGTACTGCTCGTCGTATTCGGCGCTGCGCAGCCATGCGGTGGCAGTGAGCACTGCGGCCGCAACGACCAGGATGGGGAAGATCGAGCGGCTGCGCACAGAAATGTGCCCTTGTTCACCGGACGTTAGCGGAAGTGCGGTCTACCGCTAGCAGTTGGACACCAACGATTGGTTACCGGGACCGCCTGCCATGACCCGCGTCCTTGCGGCACTGTTGGCCTTCGTCCTCCTGCTCGGTTCCGTGTGCGCCAACGCGGAGCCGCCGGCGGTCCTGCGGCGTGGGATCAACATCACCAACTGGTTCCGTTTCCCGCCAAACTCCGATCCGGCAGCATTGCGCGGCTACCTCGGCGATGTGGCGATGCGCGATCTGCGGCGCGCCGGCTTCAGCTTCGTTCGCCTGCCGGTACAGCCTATATTGCTGGCATACCCGGGCGTCACCGCCGCGCTCGCCGACGCGGTGGCACGGCTGGAACGGAATGGGCTCGCGGTCATCGTCGTGCCGCATCCCACCGACTGGCATCTCGAAACCGAACCGGCTGATCGCGAGAGGCTGGTGGCGTTCTGGCGCTCGACGGCTTTGATGCTGCGGCGATTCAATCCGGCGCTGACATTCCCCGAAGTCCTGAACGAGCCGGTGTTTGCCGATGCGCCTGACGCCTGGGCCACGCTGCAGCATCAGGTCCTGACGACAATCCGTGGGATCCTGCCGGCGGACACTGTGGTACTCACCGGCGCCAACTGGGGCGGCGTCGCCGGCTTGCTGGCACTGGCTCCGGAGCATGACACCAACGTGGTGTACAGCTTCCACCTCTACGAACCGGCTGAGCTGACCTCGCTGGGCGCCTACCGAGCAGGACTCGATGCCGCGGCGATGACGCGATTGCCGTTTCCGGTCGCGGATCCCGCCGCCTGCCGGGCCACGGCGGCTGCCACCAGTGACCCGCCCACCGCGGACCTGATGCGCTTCTACTGCGCGCAAGAGTGGAACGTGGCGAAGCTGGCGGCGATGGTCGCCGCGGCGGGCGATTGGGGGCGGCGGAACCGTGCGTCCGTGCTGGCAGGAGAATTCGGGGCAACGCAACGGCTGAACCAGCCGGCACGCCTGGCCTGGCTGTCCGCGGTGCGCGAGGCTTGCGAGCGGCAGGGGATTGGCTGGGCGCTGTGGGGCTATGACGACTCGATGGGATTTGCGTTGCGACCACCGGGCGGGTCGCGTCGGCTTGATCCGGCCATTTTGCGCAGTCTGGGGCTGATCGATGCGGCTGACCGATAAGTATCATTGCTCATCCCCAGGCTGCCCGCGGACTGGTGCAGGCACTCATCGAAGCGATGGCGGGCTGTTTCACATCCGAGGGCACGACTGATGATTTGTCAGCACAACGCCGACACGCGCTCATCATGCGGCGGTTCCTTCGGATGATAGAGGGACATCCGGATCGGGCTTTGTACGTCCCGGAGGTGTGCACAGCGACCGGGGATCTCGGGACGAACTGTACGAACCTGTTGCCGGGAGCACCTCGGAATGGGCCCCAAGCACTATTTGTTGATGCGGCGCATGCATTTCGCGCGACGGGATTTGAGAAGGGCCGTGCCGTCTTCGACAACAGTGAGAGAGATCGCCGCGACTTATGGCTTTTGGCACTTCGGCCGCTTCGCGAGTGCAGATAATACCAGAAGCCCTAAGTCATGACGCACGCCCAAGCGCGAGTTCCGATGGATCTGATGCGATCGGGGTCGCTGATCAGAAAATGCCACGCATCCTTGCAAGCTGTGACGATGGCCTCGTAGCTGTCCCATACCAACAGGCTCAGCTTGTTGGCCCGGAGGTAGTGCCAGACGTTCTCCATCGAGTTGAGTTCCGGCGAATAGGGTGGCAGTGAGATTAGCGTGATGTTGACTGGGACTTTCAGCTTCTTGCCGCGCTGATGCCAGCCGGCGCCGTCGCAGATCAGGACGGCGTGCGCACCGGGCTGCACCTGCGTGCTGATTTCCTTCAGATGCTCGTTCATTGCCTCGGTATTGGCGGCGGGCATGATGACCGCGGCGCCGACCTCACGAGCGGGGCAGATCGCACCAAACAGATAGACCGAATCGTGGCGGTTATCCCGTACTGCGGGTGGCCGGGAACCAATCGGCGCCCACTGGTACGGGAGCCATCCCTTCTGGCCTACTCTGGCTTCATCTTGGAACCACACCTCCACAGGTTTGCCCGTCGCGGATACTGGCAGGACTTCGTTCATCAGGCTGGCGAAGTTTATTTTGAAACTCTCCTGCGCCGCTGCGTCCTTCTTCGGATGGTAGGGGCGCGGCTGCAACCGCGTCAGCTTGAGCTTGCAGAGCAGCTTGGCCACGCTGCGCTTGTGGAACGTAACCGCGAAGTGGCTGGCGATCTTCGCGCGCAGATCAACGCAGCGCCACCGCACAACGCCGTCTTTCTCCGGATCAGGCCCTTTGATCACTATCTCCTTCAGTTCAGCCATTTGCGCCTCGTTCAGCGCCGAAGGGCGTCCAGAGCGCCTGCCGGTTGCCAGGCCGGAAACGTCAGACGCGTTGTAGCGATGCACCCAGTCGCATAGCGTCTGCCGGTCCATCCCACTGGCCGTAGCAGCCTCGCCACGCGACCAACCGTCCAGCAAAAGCGCGATGCCCAGCAGGCGTCGCGTAACGGCGGCATCCTGGGTTTTAATGGCAACGCCGCGCAGCTCAGCAGCGGACCGGTCCAAGCGCGTGATCTCGATCGCCTTGCCCATGCCGTGACCCCCCAAAAGAACTTCAGGGTACAAGGAGTCAGAGTTCCGCCAATTCGGGAATCCCTCCGAAGAGTCGGGACTTCCAGCTTCTGGTATAAGTTGGCGTTTGGTGAGCTGCCGGCAGTTACGCTTGGATGCGCGCCCAAATAGAAGTGGGCTTCCGTCCTGGTTGCCAGTCGATCCAACGGCGAGGGAGCCGCCGATAAATGGTCTTCCTGAGCGTGCGCCGGCGGGCGCATTCAGTCGAAGCTTTCAAGCAGCAGCGCGCCGCTCGGTCCCGTCCTCGGGCGCAGCATCCACCGCGTATACCATGGTACCAGCCAATTGGATTTCCAGCATGACGTCGCCGCGCATCACCGGCAGCGGAAACGCCGCGTCTCCATCTGTCCATCGGCTGATCACCTGCCCGTCTCTCTCGACGGCCCACCAACCTCGGGTGAGATCGGGGTGATCCACCGGGACCTCCCGCAGCTCATCGGCGCCACGCAGCACAACGCGCTTCACGCGCACGCCAAGCCGGCGACGATCCTCCAACCAGGGACGCGCCTCAGTCGGCGACTGTGCACGCGAGACCAACCGCACCTCGCGGGCGCCGCGCGGCAGAACGAAAATGACGCGATTATTGTCGCTGATGACCGGTTTGACAGGGCGCAGATCGGCGAGCAGTCGCAGGTCGCCATCCGTTGTCGTCGCGCGCTGCGACACCGGTCGCCCGATCGCGGTAGACCGATCGGCTAGGCGCTGCCATACCGGCTGCACGCTCGCCTCATCCCATACGAATGGGGCACAGGAGCCGGCTTCGCGCGTCGGGTAGTCGGTCTCGTCGGTCATATTGGGGTGGAGCGTCAGGGGCGCACCGGAATTTGCAAAGAAGCCGCGATTGCCCGTGTCGAGATAGCTCTCCGCCGGCAGCCCCTCGGCCAGCAGGATTGCGTGGTCGTTCAGTTCCACGTGGTAGTAATCGACCGCTGTCCACCCGCGCTCTGCTCGGATCGTGGACCCATTCACCAGTTGCCGTATGCAGATCAACATGTCATCGACGAAGACCGCGTGATCCGGCGACAACAGTAGGTCGGTGTGTGGCATGTTGTCGCCGAAGGCGTCGCGTTCGATGCGGATCGGCGCCATGGTTTCTGGTCGCGGATGTCTGGTCAAATCGATACGCCGATGGCCGACCCATTTGACTGGCCGCGCCTTCAGTTCGCCGTCCGACAGGGTGAGGACGATGTCCCCCTGCAACAGGCTCTCGATGGCCCGCTCGCCGGTGGCGGTCAGGATGTGCGTTCCCGCCGCAAAGCAGACACTGCTGAGGAACACGTCGGTGCCTCCAGCACCGTCCGGCGTGGTGAGCACATGCCAGGGTGCAGAGGCGTTGGTGATACCGATCAGATTAAAGGTATCGCCATTGGAAAGGGTGACGGTGCCGCTGGTGCCCGTGCCGGCCTGCCCGGATGTGACAGTGACGTTGGTGCCGACAATATCGACGAAATTGGTCGGCGTTTTAGTGCTGCCGACATTGAGGCCGACCACGCCAACATTGTCCGTCTCGAAGCCGGGCAGTGCGAGGTTGCCGGCCGAGCCAAGGAACGTGAACGCGTTGCCGGTCCCTGGGGCAATGTCGAGTTGCAGGGAAGATGCGGAGCTGTTGCCGATGTCGAACACGAGCCCCGAGTTGGCGCCGATGGTCGTGAACAGCGTGAGTTGGCCGCCGGTCGCGGTGATAGTGTCGGCTGTGCCGGAACCGGATCTTGTCAATTGGTCGGCGACAACGAAACCGAAGCCGCTCAGCGAACCACTGGACGCGCCGGCGCCAAACGAGATGCCCCCTGCACCAAGGTCAATGATGGTGCCACCGTCCAGCTTGATCGTGCCGCGCGTGACGTTCTGGTCTGCGCCGACAGTAAGCTCACCGGCACTGCCGATCTCCAACGTCTGATTGCCCGATGTGATGGCGATCGCGGCATTCGACGTTGCAGTATTGTCGAATTTCAGATCGGAAACCGCCCCCGCACTGATCGCGGCGACAAGCCCGGCACCGAATGTTCCCGTCAGATCGAGAGTTCCGCCCGACGCGGTCACGGTGTCAGCAGTGCCGCTGCCCGACCGTGTCAAATTTGCTGCAACCGTTCCGAAGCCACTCAGCGCGCCGTTGGATGTGCTGTTGCCAAGCGAAACGCCCGAAGTGTCCGTGAGAATGCCGCCAGCCATCAGGATCTTGCCCTTGGTGACGTTCTGTGCGGCGCCAATGGCCAGTGTGCCCAAGGGTCCGACCTCGAGCGTCTGATTGGCGTTGTTGATTGTGATCGCGGCCGTCGCAACGACACCGCCCGCCAGGTTGAATTCCAACGTGCTTGGCGCAGCAGTGCCAATAGCAAACACAAACGGGCTAGTGATGAAACCAGTGCCGGTCAGGTCCAGAACGCCGCCGGTCGTGCCCGTGCCGGCTGTGATTGTCCCCTCAGTGGGGGTCCCGCCAGTAGCGGTGATCCCGCCGCTCGCCGAAATGGTTCCGGCGCCATCGATGGCGGCAGGAGAGCCCTTCTTGAGGAGTGTGACGCCGCCCTGGATGTTCAGCGTATCACCGGCGGTCATCCGCAGGGTCGTCACCTGCGACGAACCGTTCCCTCCCTCGATGGTGAGGGAGCTGACGGTCGCACTCGAGACATCGAAGGTGACGACGTAAGCGCCGTTGGTCCCCCCGATCGTCACGATGTCCCCGGCGGCAGGAACCTGTCCGGGGAAGCTCTCGCCAACTAGCCCCGTCCAGTTCTTTGCGACGCTCCACTTGCCTGAGGTGCCGGGATTGGTCCAGTTCACGCCCGCCATATCACGCGCTCCCCATTGCTTGTGGTATCATGTTTACCAGGGACGCCGCACAGTTGGTAATTAGTACTCGTTTTGGGCTCAGCCATGCTTTCACAGGTCCGGCGTCCTCTTCCTCGGGGGCCATATGTAGCGGTCCGCGTGGGTGAAGATGCGGGTTGGTTACATCACACGACCGTAACGATCTAGGGCTCGATAACAACCGTTCTGCAGCGCTCTTCCCGATCGCTCTCGGGGCCGCTGTGCTGTCACGGAGGCGACAAGCACCCTTCGTGATGTGCCGGCGTTACAGATGCGCGCGTCTCCGGCGCGGTCTCCGATCGTGACGCGGCCGGCGCTGCCCGGCCAGGACGGCAACGACCAGACCGATGAAGAGGGCGATCGGGATCATGACCAGCGCGAAGATCATCGCCAGATGTTGACGGGCCGGTGCGAGCCGGCGCAAGCCCCGGATTTAGGATAAGTAGCGGCAAGAATTGGCGAACCGCCGATCAGTCAGTCACGCGCCGTTATCGTGCTGTCAAAAATCAGCAAAAAGAAAAAGCCCCCGGTCAATGACCGGGGGCAAGTAAACAGGGAGGCTTCACGTCTGGGAGACGCAGGGGTCATCGACCCCCTTCCGACTCAACCGAGCCGGAAAACTGGCGGAAGTGCCGCCGTATTCGATGACTAGACTGTAACGGGCCGTTGGCCCGATTTCCAACGCCAAAAGCCGGACGCGGCCATGTGCTTAGTGCATGCCCCCTGACCTAAGTAACGGTTATGGGCATTGGTCGGCCTGATACCGTTACATATCTTACCGGAATGCGAGGCAGGCGATCACGAAAACGCGACCATGCAGACAGATTTCAACGGCCCGTATCAAGGGGAGAATTCACGCAGCGCGCTAATGCCGCTCCGCCAACTGCGCCAGCAGGAAATCACGGAACACCGCAACTCGTTTCGAATTCCGCAACTCCTCCGGATAGACGAAGAACACGTCCACCTTGGGTCCCTTCAACTCTGGCAGGATCTGCACCAGGTCCGGACTTTCATTGACGACATAATCCGGTAGCGCACCGATCCCCAGCCCCGAGCGGATCGCCAGCAACACGGCATAGCCGCTGTTAACCTCCAGCAGCGCGCGACGCGGATTGCCAGGCCGACGTCCGGCATCGGCCAGCCAGTTGATGTCGGGCACCGGCGGATGGTGGTTGCCGAACAGGATCAGCTTGTGCGCGTCGAGGTCTTCCGGCCGCTGCGGCACGCCGTGCTGCTTCAGGTATTCGGGCGAGGCACAGATATGCCACTGCATGGTCATCAGGTGGCGTTGCACCAGGTCGGGCTGCTTCGGCGGATGCATGCGGATCGCGACGTCCGCCTCGCGCATCGCCAGATCGAGTTCCGCGTCGTCCAGCAGCAGCGACACGGAGATGTCGGGATACGTCGCCAGGAACTCGTGCAGCCGAGGCGCCAGCCACGTGGAACCGAAACCCATCGTGGTGGTGACCTTCAACCGCCCCGCCGGCTTCTCCTTGCTTTCGGTGAGCAGCGCCTCGGTGATCGCCAGCTTGGCGAATACCTCGCGCACGGTGCGGTTCAGCGCCTCGCCCTGCTCGGTCAGGATCAGGCCACGCGCGTGGCGGTGGAACAGCGGCACCTGAAGCGCTTCCTCGAGCGCCGAAATCTGCCGCGAGACGGCAGATTGGCTGAGGTTCAGCGTGTCGCCGGCATGCGTGAAGCTGCCGGCCTCGGCCACCGCGTGGAACACGCGCAGCTTGTCCCAGTCGATCACTCGGCTTCTCCCATCCACCAGGCTGAGCGCCTGGCGGTGTCCATGAAACCTGCCCTGACATCATGTCCCGGCCGCTCGTTACAGGCCCGGCCGACGGCATCTTAAACGAATTTCCACGATTCCGGCGAATTCAGTTGGACCGCTTCGTGGAAATCCGGTCAATCCGCGGCTAGCGCGGTCCCTGGACGTGATCCGGGAATCAGTTGCGCCAGCCACTTCTCCGCTTCCAGCGCCGCCATGCAGCCGGTCCCGGCGGCGGTGACCGCCTGGCGGAAGATCCTGTCCTGCACGTCGCCGGCGGCAAACACCCCATCCACCGTGGTACGCGTGCTGCCTGGCCGGGTCTCGATGTATCCTTCGCTGTCCATGGCAACCTGGCCGGCAAAAATCGCCGTGTTCGGCGTATGGCCGATGGCAATGAACACGCCGTCAACCGGCAGCGTATCGATCCGGCCGGTCTTCACGTTGCACAGCCGGACGCCGGTGACCACCTCCGGGGTGCCGCCACCTTCGATTTGCTCGACCACGCTGTCCCAGATCACCTTGATCTTGGGATGCGCGAACAGCCTGGCCTGGAGGATCTTCTCCGCCCGCAGTGCGTCGCGGCGATGGATCAGCGTGACGCTGTCGGCGTGGTGGGTCAGGTAAAGCGCCTCCTCCACCGCCGTATTGCCGCCGCCGACCACGGCGACGCTCTTGCCGCGATAGAAGAACCCGTCGCAGGTGGCGCAGGCGGAGACACCGCGGCCTTGCAGTCGCTGCTCGGACTCGATCCCGAGCCAGCGGGCCTGCGCGCCGGTCGCGATCACCACGGCGTCGGCCAGGAACACGTCGCCCGAGTTGGCTTCGCAGCGAAACGGATGCGTCGCGAAATCCACCCGCGTGACCAGGTCGTGGACGATGCGCGTGCCGACATGTTCGGCCTGCGCGGCCATCTGTTCCATCAGCCAGGGTCCCTGGATGACGTCGGCGAATCCCGGGTAGTTCTCGACATCGGTGGTGATCATCAGTTGGCCGCCCGGTTCCAGGCCGGCGACCAGCGTCGGTGCCAGGCCCGCGCGCGCGGCATAGATCGCGGCGGTATAGCCGGCCGGCCCGGCGCCAATGATCAGGACACGGGTGTGGTGCGTCTCGGGCATCGTCGATTCCAGTGCAGCAAGGCGCTGACCATATCGGCCTCCGCCGCTGCCAAACAAGGAAGCTTTATCTGGCGCGAGGCAACAGGAGCCAGCGAAGCATGTGAACGCCTGCTTGCTTCGCAGGCTGAATTGATCGCCCGGACAGGGAGAGGCGGGGCCTTGCGGGTATTGCGGCGTGCAATATTATTGCGCCTATCCAGCCACCCACGGAAACGTCACAGTCCAAACCCAACGCACAGCGTCTGGTATCATGCGCGAATGAAAAGCCCCCTAGGCGACCCGCCCGTCCTGGACGCCATCGACCGCCGCATCCTGGCAGAGCTTCAGGCCGATGGCCGGATGACCAACGTCGAGCTGGCGCGCCGCGCCGGTATATCAGCGCCGCCCTGTCTGCGCCGCGTGCGTCGCCTCGAGGAGGCGGGCATCATCCTGGGTTACCACGCCGATTCGGACCCGCAGAAACTTGGCTGGGAAATCACCTTCTTCGTCATAGTCGGCCTCGACAGCCAGAAGGAAGCCGTACTGTCGGCCTTCGAGCAGCTTGTGGGTGGCTGGCCGGAGGTTCGTGAGTGCCACATGATCCGCGGCGGCGGGGATTTCCTGCTGAAATTGGTGGCGCGGGATACCTCGCACGAGAACCAGCTTACCCAACGGCTGACGGGATCGCCCACGGTCAGCCGCGTGCAGACCTTGCAGACGATTCGTACCAGCCGCCACCTGGCGGGCGTTCCCCTGTAGCAGCCCTTGACCGCGCCGTGCCGCCCGCTATCAGGCTGGGCGTGGTCATTCAACACGGCAAATGTCTGAATCGACGTCCCTGACTGAAGTGCCAGAACCCGCGGCGGCGCGTGGCACACCTGTGCTCACCGTCGTGGTCCCCTGCTACAACGAACGGGCCAATGTCGCGCCGTTGATTGCAAGGCTGGACGCGGCGCTGTTCGGCATCGCCTGGGAAGTGGTGTACGTCGACGACAACAGTCCGGATGGCACGACCGCCGAAGTCCGGCGCATCGCGCAGACCGATCCGCGCGTGCGCTGCATTCGCCGTATCGGCCGGCGTGGGCTGTCATCGGCGGTGATAGAGGGCGCGCTGTCGTCATCGGCACAATACGTTGCGGTGATCGACGGCGACCTGCAGCACGACGAGACCAGGCTGCCGGAGATGCTCGCGGCACTGAAGACCGGTCGTTACGATCTCGCCGTCGGCAGTCGTCACGTCGAGGGTGGCGATGCTTCGGGCCTGGCCGGTCGCTGGCGCCATGCACTGTCGGACGGCGGCATCCGGCTGGCACAACTTTTCCTGCCGGTGCGGCTGACAGACCCGATGAGCGGCTTCTTCATGCTGCCGCGCCCATTGTTCGAACAGTTGGCGACAACGCTGACCGGCCAGGGCTTCAAGATACTGCTGGATCTCGCGCTGAGTTCGCCGGCGCCGCTGCGGGTGATCGAAATCCCCTGTGTGTTCCACGAGCGAGTGGCCGGCGAGAGCAAGCTCGATGCACTGGTGCTGATGCAGTTCGCCGGCCTGCTGCTGGACAAGGTGTTCGGCGGGTTGTTGCCGCTGCGCTTCATTTCATTCGCGCTGGTGGGGGCGATCGGCGTGGTGGTGCATCTGGCGGTGCTGACAGCTGGCCTGAAATGGGCCGGGTTCGGGTTCGAGACCGCGCAGGCCACTGCCACCGTCGTCGCGATGATCTTCAACTTCCAGGTCAACAACGAGATCACCTACCGCGACCAGCGGCTGCGTGGGCCACGCCTGTGGCGCGGGCTGCTGCTGTTCATGCTGGTTTGCAGCGTCGGCGCCGTCGCCAATGTCGGCATCGCCAAAGCACTGTATGACAGCCACACCGCGTGGAGCATCGCCGGCGCGATCGGCGCGGTGATCGGCGTGGTGTGGAATTACGCGGTTTCAGCCACGCTGGTCTGGCGCACCCGGTGACACCGTGGGCCGGCGCCCTTGCGGCGCTGACGCTGCTGCGGCTGGTGATCGCTGCGACGACACCGTTGGCGCCGGACGAGGCATATTACTGGGTGTGGTCGCGCGCGCTGGCGCCGGGCTATCCCGATCATCCGCCGATGGTGGCGCTGTGGATCCGTCTTGGCACGCTGTTAGCGGGCGATGGCGCGTTGGGTGTCCGCCTGTTGGGTCCGTTATCGGTTGCGGCTGCCTCGTGGCTGCTGGCGGACGCCGGAGATCTCCTGCTGCCGGGACACCGCGCTGGATTGCGCGCCGCGGCGCTGCTCAACGCCACGCTGCTGCTTGGCATCGGCGCGGTGATCATGACGCCCGATACGCCGCTGCTGTTCTTCTGGACCTGCTGCCTCTGGGCGCTGGCGCGACTGCTGCGCGATGGAAATCCCAGGTGGTGGCTGGCGATCGGCCTGTTCGCCGGGCTGGCGATGGCCAGCAAATATACTGCCGCGCTGCTCTGGTTCGGCATTGGTATCTGGTTGCTGGCGACACCATCCATGCTGATTTGGTTGAAGCGGCCGGGACCGTGGCTGGGTGCGGTGGCCGGCTGCGCAGTTTTCATGCCGGTGGTGCTGTGGAACGCCGCCCATCACTGGACGAGCTTCGCCAGGCAAGGCGGTCGCATCGATGCATGGCATCCCGCGAACGCGTTTCGCTTCATGACCGAGTTGATCGCGGGGCAGTTCGGACTGGCAACGCCGCTGGTGTTCGTGCTGTGCGTCGCCGGTGTCGTCGTTGCTGTGCGGCAGGCCTGGCAGACACGCGATACGGCGTGGTCGCTGTTGACAGCGTTGACGTTGCCCGGAGCGATCTTGTTCATGCAGCACACGCTCGCCGATCGGGTGCAGGGTAATTGGCCCGCCATCATCTACCCGGCTGCTGCCATCGCCGCTGCCGGATTGCAGGCGCCGGCATGGCAACGGCTGCATGTGCCGGCTGTCGTACTCGGCCTGGCCATCACGCTGCTGGTGTATCTGCAGGCGGCCACCGGCTTGTTGCCGGTCCCCGTGCGGTTCGACCCGATCGCGCTGCGCCTGGCGGGTTGGCACACGCTCGCCGCGGAGGTGAATGCGGTGCGCCAGCAATCAGGTGCCAGCTTCGTCGCTGCCGACCAGTACGCGGCGGCGGCCAAACTCGCGCGCGCGCTTCCCGCAAGCGTCGCGGTGATCGGTGTCGAGCCGCGCTGGTCGCTGTTCAATCTGCCGACCGCGCCGGTTGCGGGCCGGACCGGAATTCTGGTCCATAGCGGCGGCGATGACGTCGATCGGACGCCGTGGTCAAGCGTGACTGAAATCGGCCAGGCCGACCGCAGACAGGGCACGACGGTGGTGGAAGCGTTCCGGCTTTTTAGAGTCACCGGCGCGGCAGATACCAAAGAAACGGTGTTGCTGCCGTCGCATGCGGACGCTGAACTGGCGCGCTGAAGCCGCACCCCGCTACCTGGCGTTTGGACTCGGACCCGTCATGCTCACCAACGGTCCGTCACCCGGTCAGCGCTCAAACGCACCCTGGCGTCAGAAAATACCCGCCGCCATTCCCATCGCCAGAGCCGCACCCAGATCACGGCAACGGTCGAGATCAGCGGGGGCGATGATCTTCGGCGCAAGTATCGCCTCGGGCGTTTGCGCGTTCGTGCAAATGACCAGCGGATCGGCAACGGGGCGGAGCCGCCAGCCGGTGGCAATGCGGGCAATCTGGCGGACCGCGTTCTCGCCGTCGCTGCCGGCGCAAATCAGCATCGCATAGGGCCGGCCGTTGATGCATTCCAACACGTCGTAATACGTCCGGTCGAAGAACTCCTTCATCTGTCCAGCCAGTGCGGCGAGGTTCTCGGGTGTGGCGAAGATGTAGCCATCGGCTGCCAGCACGTCCGAGGCCTGCGCCGCCGACGCGGTCAGCAGACGCACCTGCACGATCGGCTCGCTGCCGGCGCCGTGTGCCGCAGCTTCGGCCATCTGCCGAGTACCGCCGGTGCGCGAATGGAACACGATCAGCAGGGTCGGCATCCGCGTGGGCCCCGTTCAGCCCGCGAGTGCTTCCTGTGCTTGCGCGAGCGAGAGGCGCACCGGCAGAACGGCGTCCAATCCGGCTACTGAGAACACTTGCGCAATCGGTGGCAGTGCAAAGATCGACAACCGTCCGCCAGATCCCGCCACGCGCTTTGCGGCGACCAGAATTGCGCGCAGCGCCGCGCTGCCGATGAAGCTTACGCGTGACAGATCGATCAGCAGCCGTTCGTTGCCGAGCAGGCTCGCCTCCAGCAGCCGGTGTTCGAATACCGGTGCCCCAGCGGATTCAAGCCGACCTTCGAGTTGGATGATGAATTCAGACATGACGCCGCGCAGATTAACCCGATCGCCAGCAGAACAGAAGGGCGCGCTACGCCAAGTCACGCCCGGCGAGACGCTCCAGAATACGCAGCGGCGAACGTTCCGGATGCGCCATCGCGGCAACCGGCAGGTGGAAGGTCTGCTCCAACGCGCAATGGCCGGCGAGGGCGGCATGCAGCACCTGGTCAGTGAAGCAGAGCCAGGTCGTGCCGGCGGCGAACATCACATCGGTTTTGGGCGCGCTGGACTGGTAGGCAGCGTCCAGCTTTCCGGTGTCGTGCAGTCGCAGCATGATCCGGTCATATTCGCTGCGGCGTCCCTTGGTGATCCCGAGTTGCTCGAGCAGTAACGCAATGCCCGGCAGCGCGCCGCCGGTTCGCGGCAGGAACTGCTGCGCGAAATCGGCGAACGGCTCGCCCACGCGCCAGGCTCGCGGTGCACCGTCGAGCGCGACGTTGCAGAACAGGCGCAGGATGCGATGCCCGCGCATCGGACGGCTGGGGAAGGCATCGACATGCAGCAGCCGGTCGTCGTGCCGAGGGGAGTATTCGCGGCCGGCGATTTCGGCGGGGCGGAAGCTGGTGCGCGCGCGCTCCAAGGTCGCTGCATAGTCCGGCAGCAGATCGCGCAGCATCCGTTCGGCGGAGTCGCCAAAACGCTGCATCATGCCGGCCAGTTTCGCCGTCCCGGCCGCATCGAGCGCGATATTGCCGACCGCGCCGGTGACGGGATCCAGGCTGATGTTCTTCCGCTCGCTGCCCATGATTCTGGGCGCCAGCAAGAAGGTTTCATCGGCAACGACCTGGAATGGCAGTTGCGGCAGCATCAGCACGCGGCCGGCTTCCAGCGCATCGATCGCCTGGGTGCGCAGCGCCGCGTCGAACGGGCCGTGCCATTCCGTGATCGGCAGTTGTGCGATGACGTCGCGCCTATCCATTGTCACTCGTGCACCAATACCCAGTCGTTGATGAAGCTGGCCAGCCCGTTGGCGTGGAAATCCCGCCGCAGGGCGGCTTCATCGTAGTCCTCCCGCACCCAGTCCAGGAAGGGCTTCCGACCCTCGGCCTCACGCGCGTAGTGATGGAAGAACGCGTCGAGGATGCCGGTTCGTGCCTGCCGGATGTGGCCGAACCGCAACGAAAGCTGCTGCAATGCCTCGCGCGCGGTGCCGCCCTGGAACAGCACGAACAGGCCGGCGGCGAGCCCGGCGCGGTCCGCGCCCGACTTGCAGTGCATCAGCGCGGGGACACGCATGTCACGGAAGATGTCGTGCAGCCGCAGTATCCGGTCGCGCTGTGGCGCACCGCGGCTCTCCAACGGCATGTCGACGAAGTCGAGGCCCAGATGCGTGGCGGCGGCCCGGCTGAGCGCATCCGTGCCGTTGCGCGTCTGGCCGCGCAGGTTGATCAGCGTCTTCAGCCCGTAGCGGCGGGTCAGCGCTGCCAGGCGCTGCGGGGTGGGGTGGTTGCAGCGATACAACTGCCCTGGCGCGACCGCGGCGAAGTTGCTCCACACCAGGCGGAACACCGCGTGGTCGATGACCAGCGCATCGAGCCAGGCAAGCGCACGGCCGCGGGCGGTGGTGACATCGCCTTGGAATATGCTGTTCATCTCGCGCAAGGATTGAGGACGTTTCCGGTGGATATGGCCATGGCGCGGGCATTCGCGCAACCGGCCCCGCGCCTGGGGGCTTTGCCCCCAGGACCCCCACCAAAGGCATTGCCTTTGGGATCCAATCCTTTTCGACCGGTGGGGGTGGGGGATGGCTGAGCCTGAGCATGGCATTGGCCATGCTCAGGCTCAGCCATCCCCCACCCCCACCGGTCGAAAGTGAAAGGTTCCAAGGGCGTCGCCCTTGGCGGGAGCCCGGAGGGCAGCGCCCTCGGGTGGGGTCCGGGGCGAAGCCCCGATCTGCGCACTGCTAACGCGGGATCAGCGCCGCCACGTCGTCGCGGCCCTGCTCCGCCAATCCGTCGACCACCCCGGCGCGATCCGGCGCCGGACGATTCTGGCTCATCTTCCACTTGCCTTCCAGCCGTGCGATCGGCAGAGCGAAGCCGACGATGCCCTTCAGCATGACATCGGTAAACTCCGCCGGTGCGTCGGTCACCGCCCAGGGCTTGGCCCGGGTCGATTCCTGGCGGTCCGTCAGCCGTGTGACGATGGCGCGCAACCGCTCCGTGTCGTTGAAGAATTCGACCGGCCCGTAGGCGTGGATCGCCACATAGTTCCAGGTGGGCACGACCTTGCCGGTTTCCCGCTTCGTCGCATACCAGGACGGCGTGATGTAGGCGTCCGGTCCCTGGAAGATCGCGAGCGCCTGCACGCCGGGCACCGCACCGCGAGCCTGCGGATTCGGCCTGGCGACGTGGCCGAGCAGCGTGCCATAGGGCGCCGGCTCGGCATCGAGCAACATCGGTACGTGGCTGGCGACCAGTCCGTCCGTGCCCAAAGTGACCAGCGTCGCCAGCCCGGTACGGCGGATCGCCGCATGCAGCACGTCGATGCGGTCTTCCTTGAACAGCGGTGGAACGTACAATGCGGGTCCTCCTGGCAGGTCGTCGCCAGAATTGCGGAAAATCGGTTCGCCTGGAAGGACCCCGGATGGATCGTCGGATCAGTCCAATCGCTACGCCGCTGCCCGGATCGCCGCCGCCCTGACCTCGTCACCCACTCCAGCCTCGAACGCGACGAAATTCTTCTCGAACCGCTCGATCAACTCCCGTGCCATACGGTCGTAGGCGGCCTTATCGGCCCACGACTTGCGCGGATCGAGCACCTCGGGCGGCACGCCGGGGACATGTTCGGGGATCGAGAGGCCAAAGAACCGGTCCTTGCGGAACTTCGTGCGCGCCAGGCTGCCGTCCAGCGCGGCCCGCAGCAGCGCGCGCGTGTGGCGGATACTCATGCGCTGGCCGACGCCGTACTGGCCGCCGCTCCAGCCGGTGTTGACCAGCCAGCAGTCCGCTTCGTGCCGAGCGATGAGGTCGGCCAGCATTTGGCCATACACCTCCGGTCGACGCGGCAGGAACGGCGCGCCGAAGCAGGTGCTGAAGGTCGCCTGCGGTTCCGCACCCAGCCCCTTCTCAGTTCCCGCCACCAGCGCGGTGTATCCGGACAGGAAGTGATACATCGCCTGCGCCGGCGTCAGCCTGGCGATCGGCGGCATCACGCCGAACGCGTCGCAGGTCAGCATCACCACGTTGCGTGGCTGGCCACCGCGCAGCGACAGCTCGATATTCGGGATGTACTCGACCGGATACGCGGAACGCGTGTTTTCGGTCAGCGACTGGTCGGTGAGGTCGAGCCTGCCGTAAGCATCCGCCACGACATTCTCCAGCACTGTGCCAAACCGGTGGCTCGCTGCCCAGATTTCCGGCTCATGTTCGGCCGACAGGTTGATGACCTTGGCGTAGCAGCCGCCCTCGAAGTTGAACACGCCGCCGTCGCCCCAGCCGTGCTCATCGTCGCCGATCAGCTTGCGATGCGGATCGGATGACAGTGTGGTCTTGCCGGTGCCTGACAGGCCAAAGAACAGCGCCACGTCGCCGTCGCCGCCGATGTTCGCGCTGCAATGCATCGGCAGCACGCCGCGCTCCGGCAGGATCCAGTTCATCACGGTGAAGATCGACTTCTTCACTTCACCGGCGTACTCGGTGCCGACGATCACGATGACCCGCTGCTCGAACGACAGTGCCACGACGGTGCCGCTGCGCACGCCGTCGATCGCCGGATCGGCCTGGAAGTGCGGCGCGTGCAGGATGACGTAATCCGGCTGGAAATCGGCCAGTTCCTCCGGCCGCGGTCTGATGAAGATGTTCCGCGAGAACAGCGTCTGCCAGGCGCCCGTGCTGACCATACGGACCCGCACGCGGTGCGCGGGATCGGCGCCGGCATAGAGGTCCTGGGTGAACAGCTCCTGGCCTTGCAGGTATGCCTGCACGCGCGCCTTCAGCACCGCGAATTTCTCGGGAGCCAGGCGCTGGTTCACCTTGCCCCACCAGACCCCATCGCTGACCGACGGTTCGTCGACCACGAACTTGTCCTGCGCCGACCGCCCGGTGTGCACGCCGGTCGCCACCACCAGGGCGCCATCGACCGACAGCCTGCCCTCGTCGCGGCGCAATGCCTCGGCGACCAGCGCGGGCGCGGCGAGGTTGGCATGCACCGGGCGTGATGCATGGACGCCGGTGCCGGCCAGCGCCTCCGTGGCGACGTTCCGCCAGTTCCTATGCTTGATGTGCGAAATATCGGCGGCAAGCGTCAATGGTGTGGCTCCTGCTTGGTTATCGGTATGGCTGGTCGGGACTATGGCGGGGCAATGATAACAGTAAATTTAAGCAACGATCCAGCGGTGAGGCACAACTTTGAATTGTGCGCTGCACCATCACGACGACAAAGTTACACGTAGCCCATCTCGCCCCAGCAGCACCCGGCCGGAGAAATCCTTTGCCACATCCTGCCGCAACTGTTCCAGAAGTTCGTCGGACTTCTGGCGGTGGTGGGTCAACACAAGCGTACCGACTTCCGCCTCGGCTGCGATGCGTCCCACGGTATCGGCACAGGCCAGGGTGTACTTGGCCAGACGCTGCGTGTGCGGAGTGGCGATCTCGCTGCGTGCGAGGTAGCAGCACTGCACCAGGATGTCGGCGCCCGCCGCCAGCCGGCGCAGGCCCGGACAATCGACGGTGTCGCCACTGAATGCGATCACGCCCTGGGGGCATTCGAACCGATAGCCGAGACACACCCAGCGTTGGCGGAACGCGTCGGGAAAGTCGAGCCGGCTGCCATGGTCGACGATCTCCGCGGTGACTTGCCAGCCGACGCCTTCGCATACCGGACCGGCGAGGATGTCGGTGGCCAGGACCGGCTGCCACGGCACGTTGCCGGCTTCGTGGACGCGGAACTCGATATCCTTGTCGTAGACCTGATGCAGCAGCGTATCGACGATGCGCCGCGTTTCCGGTGGGCCGAACAGGCGGAGAGGCCAGGTGCGGCCCGTCAGCCAGGAGGACAGGATGACATCGTGCAGTTCGCCGATGTGGTCGTAGTGGTGGTGGGTGATCAGCACCGGATCGATCCGCGACAGCGGAATCTCCAGCGCGGCAAGCTGCCGCACCACGCCGCGGCCGGCGTCGATCAGGATCGCATCCTCATCGGCCTCGATCAGCAGCGATGTGGCGCCGCGGGATACGTCGGGGCGAGGGCCGCCGGTGCCGAGAAGGGTGATGGATGGTTGCATGCGTGGGTCTCGCGTCAGGATCGCAGATGACCGCTGGTACCGTCCAGCTTCGGCCTTGCCGCATTGCTGATGTCTGCATCAAACCCTATCTTGGGCATTGCGCAATGGGCTTGCACAACGGTCAGGTGTTTGCTTCGCGGAGCCGGGCGCTGAGTAATCCTTGAGTTTCGCGGCCGAGACGAACGCGCCGGCGGAAGCCGTCGCCTCAACGGCAGCGCCGGGTTCAGGATTTCAGTGGCAGCGCCTTCAGCTCCTTGCGCGCCGTGCCGAAGCTGCCGAGCTGATAGACCGAGGCGCCCACCGGCGAGAACGTGAACGCGTCGAACGGCTCTGCCAGCAGCTTGTTCAGATAGGTTTCGGTGCCGACTCCGGTAGTGACGTGCGGATTGAATTTTGGTCCGGCTGCGATCTTCACGAAGTCCGCGACATAGTCGATCAGGAAGGCCTGTATGTCGCGGCGTCCTCAGTGCTCATGAATGCGGCCTGCGTGCCGTCCTGCATGGTGAAGGGGGTGACCGCCGCGATGAGCTTCTGCTGCAGGCGCAGCAAATCGGGCGTCGGCTCGACGACGATGCCTGCGAGGCCGAACGGTGGCGACGGGATGTAGTAATATTTGAATGCCTTCAGCTTCCAGCTCAGCGGCTCACTCATCCCCTCATTTTCCTTGAGACATGAAAGAATCGGTCGGCCATAAGGACGATTCCGGAAAGAATTGCATGAGCAGCGACGGCGGCATATCCTTGCGAATCCGCCATGGCCAGTTTTGCAGTCGCGTGAAGCAACAGATCTCCCGCCCAGCAACGGCAGGTCGGGGGATACGATGGTCATCGGGCAGCAGCAGTTCTCCATCGACCAGGTCAGGCAGGTTCTTGGCGGCGTGCTTGGCCATGATCTTCACGCCAAGCGCGTCGGCTCGCTCTGCGATGCCACCCTCGGCGTGCTGCGCAGCGCCTCCCTGGCGGTCTGCACGATCGGCCAGGGGCTCGCTGCCGCACGTGGCCTGAACCCCAAGCATGCGACCAAGCAGGTCGACCGCCTGCTGTCCAACCGGAATATCAACGTCGATGACATCCTCACCCGCTGGGTGCCCTACATCATCGGCACACGCAACGCCATCGTGGTGGCATTGGACTGGACCGACTTCGAGGCCGACAAGCAGGCCACAATCATGTTGTCGCTGATCACCGATCACGGTCGTGCCACACCGCTGGTATGGCTCACGGTCGACACGTGCACACTCAAGGACAACCGCAGCCTCTACGAGCATCGGGTACTGGTGCGGTTGGCCGAATTGCTGCCGGCCGACATCGCGGTGTGCGTGATCGCCGACCGCGGCTTCGGCGACCAGAAACTCTACCGGATGCTGACCGAAGAGCTGTGCTTCGACTACGTCATCCGCTTCCGCGGCAACATCGCTGTGACCACCACCACCGGCGAAACCCGCACCGCTGCCGCCTGGGTGCGACCCGGCGGACGCGCCCGTGTGCTGCGTGGCGCCGCGGTCACCGCCGACCGCTATGCAGTGGGGACCGTGGTCTGCGTTCAGGACCCCGACATGAAGCAGGCCTGGTGCCTGGCGGCCAGCAGTGCCGATGCCACGGCCAAGCATCTGACCGGATACTACGGTCGTCGCTGGGGCATCGAGTGCGCGCTACGCGATACCAAGGATCTGCGCTTCGGCATGGGGATGGGCGCGATGCATGTCAAAACTCCCGAGCGGCGCGATCGGTTGTGGCTGATCAACGCTTTCGCCGTGGTGCTGCTGACGCTCCTCGGTGCCGCCGGCGAGGCACTGGGCTATGACCGGATGCTCAAGACCAACACCGCCAAACGCCGCGTCCATTCGTTGTTCCGCCAGGGCTGCATGCTCTACGACCTGATCCCGACGATGCCAGAAGCCAGGCTGCGTCCGCTGATGCAGCGCTTCTCCCGCATGCTGCAGGAGCAGCCGCTATTCGCAGACGTTTTCGGGCCGGTCTGACAAATGAGGGGAGTCGTGAGACTTAGCGGTGCTTCCTCTCCGAAGACGCTCCCGGCCGCGGCATAAAGCTGTTCGAGGTCCGCCGTGCGCACGAATTGCTGCAGCAGCGTGACGTGGGGATTATGCGTTGCGTCCAGCGCGAAGCCGTTCGGGAAATCCTGCCGCAGGCGAGCGTTTGCCGCCTGGGCATGCTTGATCATGATGTCGTCCGGCTCGAGCGCGATGTCGATGGCGGTGACTGCGCTTTCTTGCGCGGTCTGCGCGCGTGCGGCGGTGGCGCCGGCAGACGGCGAAGCCAACGTTCCAACACCGGCAAGCATGTGCCGGCGGCCCATAGCTGCAGCTACTGTGGGCCTCATCGTCGTCTCCATTCGTTGTTACATGCCGGCGGAAGTGTCGCCACACTAGTCATGACCGGGCATAGTAACGGTCGCATTGATCCAAATCAAACGTAACTGCCCAGGTTTTGCGGGAGGATCAGGCTACCTGTAGTTCCGCGATCAGGCAGTTTGGATTGGCGGTCAGGGTATGCAGCACATTCCAACCTTGCATTTTCGCTGTTGCGAGCAGCAAACGGATAACGCCAAAGCCGGTTGCGCGGTCCTCCAAACGGAAGCCCGGATCTTGCAACGCTTGAACGAGTTGGTGCAGTCGTTGCGCGCATGCACGCCAAGACGCTCCCGGGAGCAGGGTAATGGGTGATCGTGGGGCGTAGTTTGCCCGGAGCATGCATCTTCCCATGCACTGCCCCGGATGCTCCGCAAGCGCGCTGGCACTGACGAGGGTGACCGCACCGGGGCGCGGTCACAACAGGTCAAACCCTCACTGCGTCTTGGTCGGCGCGGCCGGCGGGGGTGTCGGCGCGGGCGAGCCGTGCTGGATCGAAGCCAGCTCCTTCGCATTGAGCTGGTCTGCGCTCTGGTCGGGATGCACGGCGGTCATTTGGGGCATCTTGTGGGCCGGCGCCGGGTGCGTCACGTGACGCGGCTGCACGGTGCCCTGGGCGGGCGCAGCCGGGGCGGCAGTCTGCGCGAACGCGGGACTTGCGGTCAGAGCAAGCGCCGATAGACAAATGATGAGCTTATGGCCGGACATTTGTGTGTTCTTCTCCTGGTGACAGAAAGACTTCGCCTCGGCCTACCAGCCCCGCTACCAAGCAGGATCGGGTCTTGGCTTGTCCGTTGCGGCGCGCAACATAGCGCTTTCGCTCACGTTTGTGAATGTTCGCATGAAACGCGGAGACCGAGCCGAGGCCTTCGGTTCACGTGCCGCCCGATGAGACACTACACAGCCGTCCGACGTATTGTCTTTGAGACACAACGCTGATTTTTGATTACCTCGCGATCGACCGGCGCTGCATTGACGACCGGCGCGACTGATGTGTTGGTCCAACACTGGGGCCGTGCGGCCTGGGCACGATGCCGATGGCAGCGGCGGCCCCGAGTCGCTGCGCGCCATCGCTCCAAGCGCCAGCAAGGTCAGACCATGTCGAGGTAGCAGCGCCGCATTTGAACACGCCGCCTTGCTCCGTGCCTGGGATCGTGCAAGCAGGTTCCTGTTCATGCTGCATGCGGAACGTCTGTACGATGCGCATGACGTTGCGGGAGGGCCTTGCCGGATGGCGGCTGGGGGCGTTGACTATTTGTGTTTTACGTTGCCTGGGCGCTCGCTCACGTCGCCGACCCAGTCTGGATTCCTGGCACCACGCGAGCAGGAGGGGATGGCTGCCATGAATGCGTCTTGGCGTTGCAGCGTGATGATCGCGTTGACGAGCGTCGGTATCGGACAAACCATGCCCGCTGCGGCAATGGAGTCCTGCATCGGGCAATATTCAGCAGCGGCGCTCAGCCCGCTGCCGACACCAGCGTTGGTTTCGCTCGATCTGTCGGGCAGCACCATCACAAGTCCAGACCTCGCCCAGGCATTCACGCGAGGGATGCAGGAAGCCGGCCAGCAGATGCAAGGTCCGGCGAACGCGATCTTGACATTGAGCTGGAGCGTCACTGGACAAGGTGGTACCGGGAATGGCGGCGGCGGTACCTTCGCGGGTGGTAACGCCGCAGGATGGAGCAACTGGTCAGGCAGTAATGCCCCATGGTTGCAAGGTGGTGAAACGGCAGCACTGCCGGGAATCCCATCATACACGTTATTTTCGCCGAAGCCGGCTGTACAGTCAGCGTTGCTATTTCTGCGCGCGGAGGTGCGTCCAACGGGAGCAGGTGTTGCGGCCTGGATTGCGACGGTGCAGTGCACGATCCAGCCTGTCGATAACAAGCAGCTCGCCTATCAGTTGGGCCGCCTCATCGGTGGAGCAATGGGAAAACAAGTCAACGATAGCCCGATGTAGCAGGGCGAGCCGATCAAATTCCTGCCGGCCAAATGCAATGACCAAGGCGCCATGAGCGAAGCTGACGATTGTCATCACACGGGATGTGCGGGTTCAGGCGACGGCGGCGGATAGTCCGGCAACGGAATAAATTCACGATTATCGTCGGGCGGCAATGTCATGCGCCCAGATTGCCAGTCGGCCTTTGCCTGCTCGATCCGTTCACTGCGTGAGGAGACCAGGTTCCACCAAATGAAGCGCGGGCCGATGTTCGCGCCACCGAGCAGCATCACGCGCGCCGGCGCATCCTCTGCGGTGATCACGGGTTCACCGCCTTCCGCGAAAACCAGCATTCGTCCGGCCTCATGCCGCACACCGTCATGCACCACGCTGCCGGACACCACATACGCCGCGCGTTCAGCGTGACCGGTCGGCATGGCGATGCTGGCACCGACGGCAAGTTCGGCGTGCAAATAGAACAGCGGCGAAAATGTCCGCACAGCGTTGGTCATGCCATAGGCGGAGCCGGCGATCAGGCGCGCCCAGACGCCGCCATCCGACAGTTCCGGTAGTGCATCGACTGCGTGATGGGCAAACGCCGCATCGACCTCCTCGTCTTCCCGCGGAAGCGCCACCCAGGCCTGCATGCCGTGCATCAATCCACCGCTCGATCGCCGGGACGGGTCGGTGCGCTCGGAATGCACGATGCCGGAACCGGCTGTCATCCAATTGACCTCGCCCGGGAGGATCTTCTGGCTGACACCCAAATTGTCACGGTGATGGATTTCGCCATCGAACAGATAGGTGACCGTCGACAGGCCGATATGCGGATGCGGCCTGACATCGATCCCCTCGCCGGAGCGGAAATCGGCCGGCCCCATGTGGTCGAGAAAGATGAACGGACCCACCATGCGACGTCGCGCGAAAGGCAACACCCGGCCAACCTCCAAGCCGCCGCCGAGGTCCTTGCGCGTGCCTTCGATGACCAGATCGAGCATGTCTGCCTCCTTACACCGGGTGCCGTAATGAATGACCCACAGGTCGTCCCCATTCATCATGCCGACGAGGGTCGGTATCAACGTCTGTATACTGCTGCGATCAGCAAAGACGTGGATGGCGGGCCTTCGCCCGCCATGACGGGGGTTGTTTGTGCGAGAGGTCAGTGACCCGCCAGATCGGTCCTGATCCATTGATTTCGGTGGTAGCGGCGGGCGGATTTGAACCACCGACCAAGGGATTATGATTCCCCGGGTCATCGCTCCCGCTAGCTCCCGCAGCGTTCCGTTTATCTCACAAAAATCGACAACAATGCACCATAAGTCCAGAGTTTAACCTCCGCGCCTCCCCGCAACTTTGCGCTTGCCTCCGCGCCATGTGTCCTGTCAATGTCCTGTCAGAGAGACCGACCTGACAGGACGCAAACAGGACAGCCATGAAGGTCATCAGCGAAGCCCCGACGAAGATCACCAAGGCGACGATCGACGCGGCGTGGCGGCGGAAGAAGCCGGACCACCGGCTTATCGTGCGCGACAAAGATTGCCGGGGCCTCGCCCTGATCATCAATCCGACCACGATGACGTGGATCTATGCCTACCGGCCGCGTGGGACCGATCCCGTGACAGGCCGCCGCTGGCCGAACAGGACAGTCACGCTGGGCAATCCGGCCTCGCACTCGCCCGACGATGCGCGTGCCGAGGCCAATCGGATCAAGGGTCAGGCTGTCGCTGGCGGCGATCCGGCTGCCGAGAGGAAGGCGCGGGCGGCGGATGAACAGCGCAAGCGTGGGTCCACACTGCGACGCCTGTTGGCCGACTACGCGCGCGGACTGCCTCGCCGGCCCAAGATGCGCGGCAGCGGCCTGCCCTCCCTTGGGTATGTTGCCGATGAGGTGGCGCACACGCGGCAAGCACTCGCCGACATGAAAGCCGAGGACATGCCCGCGGCCAACCTCACTGATACGGAAGTGCGCACCCTGTTGGGCGTGGCCGGTGGTGTTACGACCGCACGCAAGCGGTTCGGTGCCCTGTCGCGCTTTCTGGATTGGTGCCAGGACGCCGGGCATATCCAGGCCAACCCGTGCGCCCTGATCGCCCGTTCGCGCCGCCCCAAGGCGCCGCAGGCCCGCTCGCACTATCTGACCCCGGCCGAGCTTGCGCGGCTATGGGTAGCCGCTGGCGCGCTGAGGGAGCATGTCTGGCGCGACCTCGCCCGGTTCCTGATCGTGGTGCCGTGCCGCGCGGAACGAGGCAGCGCGGCTGGATTGGTCGCACCTTGATCTGGCCGCGGCCGAGTGGCGCCAACCGGGCCACATGACTAAGAACCGCGATGCGCACAGGCTGCACCTGCATCCGCTGGCGCTGGAAGTGCTGCGCGAGCGTCACAAGTCGACTGGCGGCAAGGGGCTGAGTCTTCCCAGCGCCAGTTTCGGGGCGGGCGGTGGACACGTTCAGCGACATCAAGACGGAACTCGACGAAGCCACTGGACTGAAGGGTTGGACCTGGCACGACTTCCGTCGATCGTTCGCCACCGCGCTGGGCGAGGCCGGCATCCCCGAGGCCGTAGCCGATGCGGTGCTGAACCATCGGCAGTCCGCGACGCGCGGCGGGGTCCTGGGCGTCTACCAGCGTGCAAGCCGGTGGCCCGAGCAGGTCAAGGCAATGGAACTGTGGGGACGGCTACTTGCCGCTGCCATCGAGGGACGGGAAGCCGGAGCGGAGGTTGTGCCGTTGCAGGCTCGCACCGGCTGATCGACCACGCCGGGGCGGTTCTCCCCGCATAAGGGCGGGGCGGCGGCCGCGGCCGACGGTGGAACGCCCCTCGTAAATGACGGACCGTCGCAGGTCTTGCCGATGCCAAGCTTTCTTCGCACCGTAATTGCGTCGCCCTGAAAGTCGCTGGACGCTTGGCGCCGCGGTTGTCCGCGCTGCATGCGCCCCGTCCGAATCCGCAGCTCGTTGGCACGCGCGGCGATCACGGCGCCTCCGCAATGGCCTGTGGTGGATGGCGGTTGGAGCTTTGAAATTGCTAGCGAAATTGCCGAAACCGCCAGCCCCTCTCTGGCAAGAGATGACCGAAACGCGCTGTACAAACAACCACATACGCCCGACCGCAGTCGGCGTTTTTATCTTGCCGTCTGTTGGTCGGGTTCCTGGGCTTTCTCCTTCCGACACTCAAACGTCCGCCATGGCCCGCCAGCCTACGATCAGGCGCGACCCGCTTCATGGCTGCCGAATTCCATGAGAATATGCTGACGAACAGACCCAGCGATTGCGGCGCGAGCCCAGTCCAATCCTGCGCTGGACTGTCGGTCGATCGCCGGCCCTAACGCGGATCGGATGACGCCGGAGACTTCTTCGGGCTGCTCTCCGCAGGCACGACGAACAGGGGCGCTTCTGTCCACGAACGCACGACCGCATTGACAACCGTGGCGTCGTCAATCGCCCCCCCGCCGATCACCGGAGCGAGGTCGGTCACGTAGACCTGTGTCACCGCGGTCAGCACCCGGCCAGTCGCGAGATGGTCCTCATAGCGGGCTGGCCCGGCATTGTAGGCAGCCAGAAACCCCGGGATCCAAACGATCCAGCAGCTCGGAGAGATACGCCGCACCGGCCAGGATGTCGTCGTGCGCATCATATGGATCGGCGCCCAGGCCGTAGCGGGAACGCAGAAGCAGCCCACGCTTCCGGCATGATTTGCATCAGGCCCATTGCCCCCTAGGGCAACAGAGCACGCACGTCGCCGAAGCTTTCGACCTGCATGACGGCGCGAATCCGCGACGCCGGAATACTGAACCGCCGCGACGCTTCGGCGACGATGGCGGCGATTGGATCGGCCGTCGTGGCGACGCTGTGCTGCTCGCTGGCGACAGGTTCGGCATGAGCGACGACGACGACCAGCAGTAGCGACGCGACGCTGCCCCAAAGGAAGGAGCGCCGCGCGGCACCGGCGCTGTGGCATCGCTGCACAGCGAGCGGCGGGCGATCGGACCGGGAAGGAGAAGAAATGGAGCCGAGGTCGTTGCGGCGTAGCGCCTTGCCGGAAGCAGGATTGGGGCATTGTCAGTGCTCATGGTCGGTCCAGAGTGGATCGGCCCGGCCGACAATGGTCGTGGTCGGAAGCGGGCGTGAATACCGGCCGTCGAGGGGAATCCCCGGACTGCCGGTTCATGAGGAAGACATCGCCGCCGGCAACGAAGCGGCAGCGGTGCCAAACGGGCAGCGGACGGCTCAGATGATCGTGGTCGGGCGCTTCGCCCCATTGTGGCGCCATCGATCCTCCGGCGCAGAAGCCAGCCCGATGGTGCTCCGCGGTGCAGGCGGGGGGCAATTCGCCGGACGCGGGCCGGTTGTGAAGTTGCCTCCTATGATCCGGCATCCGCCCGCCGGATTGACGCCGAGCTGCACAACGGCGTCGCCCGGCGAGCACCGGCGGCTCGTGCTCGGCGAGCGCCTAGGCAGTCTCGCGTCCAACGTGTGGCACCTCGAGCGCAAGCGGATGTGAAGCCACCGTCGGTGCCACTCAGTGACGCGACACAGGCGTCTCCACTGCGCCGCGACCCTCCATGGCCGCCACCATCGCAGCGCCGAATTTCTTGCCCGGCTCGCGTGTTTGCGGGAATCCTCGCGGGCGCTGCTTGAGGATGCCATGCCGGAGAAGGCAGACAATTTGATTGCATCTCTGCCGACGCGAGTCCCACGCGCGGAAGCGGCTGCGCTGGTGACGCGATACTTTTTTCGAGTTAAGTCCACGGACGCTGGAGCGCTGGCCGGTTGGGGTGATGGTGGTCAATGGACGCGCGCACATCGAGACGGATGAGCTGTTCCGGGTGGCGCAAGGGATACTGGACCGGACGGCGAGGCTTCGCAGTGGGAGGCGCACCTAAGGATGGTCGGGCTGCAACGGCATAACTCCGCCTACACCGCGCGCGTGGTGCGCACCGCACGTGATTGCCGCGGACGCAACCTGCCGTGGGGCTCTCCTGCCCGCTTCAGAGGTCGGTGGGACTGCTTCGAATCCCAAGTCGGATATCCAGACCACGCGAGAAGCGTGCGTTGGGCAGCTTGGCTTGGAGAAGAAGGTCTGAGGCGATGTGTGTGTCGCGCAGTGTTTGCGCAGCTCGTCGAGCATACCGTCCCCTTTCGGGCGCGTGATTACGATTACGGATGCTTACAGTGGCCTGACTGCTCATCGAAAAGGTTGCGCTAATATGACGAATGGCCCTGCTGACCGCGAAACCAACGTCCGCCATCGCGCCGTGAACAGCCAAGGCAGTCGTAGCCGCGCCGGGCGCGTTCCCGACTATCGGATGGCCGCAATAGTCCCAATATGGCTGTTTAGCCTGGACGACGTACGGAGGTTGAGTGACGAGACGGCGGGACTAGACCGTCGCCTTCGAGTTAAGCCAGCAACTGATCTGGAGCTGACGCGCATCGCCCAGCACCTCCGCCACGCATTCGATTGGGCTGTACAGTGCGACCACATGCAGAAATGGAGAGCAGAACCACAGCGCGTGCGGAGGTGGTACGAGCAAGTTGCGCGGCACGCTGACGGCCTGCTGGAAGTCCTCAATCTGAACCCAGAGGAGTGCCTTGATACAACGAAACCACTGAGAGAGGGATTTTATCTACCGGCAATTGCAGAGTTTCGAGGATTTCTGGATGTCATGGCCCGCAGGCGCCCGGGATTGCCTGATGAACTTGATAGGCTTTCGCGAGTCGCCTGGGAGGAGGCCGGCGCTCACGCTGAAGGAGATGGGATTGATGCAGAAGGATATTGCCAATACCGCGCGCGAGCTTCGTTCTTGATCGATCGATTGCCTCGGACGCTGGCATTGCTGGGCGCGATGGCCAATTGGCAAGAACAGAAACTGAAGCAACAGCCTAGCGGCTTCACAAGCCAATCCGACCTCGTTGGACGTGAATTATTCAAAGCTCTCGCCGGCGCGCACGAGGCGATATTCGAGTGCAAGCCCGTCACGCGTGGCAAGACTGGCGACTCGATTGGTGGTTCGATCGCCTGGGCGCGGTCGATCATACGTCACGCAGCTGATGCGATTGAGGCTTCTCCATACCCTGCGCCGTTCCGAATCAACGAAGACACAGATGCCTCCCAGGAAGCGCAGTACGTCGCTCAAGCCCGCGCGATAGCTGCGCCCTACGTCGTCCGTTTCAGAGGCCTCGCCGACCTGTCCGACAGGCGCATCGGCGATCTTCTTGATAGAGGCTGGCGCGACTGGAAGAAGCAGGCTGCCTCCGCTGCGCGATGACTGGCACGAATTAGTGCCCAAACTCGCGCAAGGCTTTTTGATGAAAGTACGGACCGGACGCGCTACTTCCGCGGCGTGACGTCGCGTTGCGGAGGTACACGGTAATCATGTCATTACGCGAAACGCTGAATGCTGGAACGGTAGCCCTGCCGCCCCACCTTGCCGAAGTGGCAGCCGCCCTGCCGCCGCATCTGAGAGCGCTGGTTGACGCGCTGCCCGAGCGCCTTAGGGATGTGCTGGCGACCGCGCCGGTGTACTCGGAACGTCGTGCCGGGGCCGACTTGGTTAGGCAACATGTCATCCCAGTGAGCCATCGCAGCTTGGAAGCGTGGCCGCTACCGTGGCAGCACGTGAACGGCAAGGCCGTAACTCCCACTATCGCGCTGCTTGCGGTCGCTTATGAGAAGCTGGTCGCCGCGCCCGTAATAATGGGCGGCAGGCGTAGCCAGACGCATCAGTCTGCCGCCTAGGATGGATACCGCCCACGCGGCGGCGAAATCCGACGGGAACGGCAAGCCGCGGTTCCGTCGGCCATGGCAACTGCGACCCATCCCAAGACGAAGTCTGGTGTTAAGGAACACCGGAGGCCCGGCGTCGTCGTTGAGGCCGATACACCGGGCTCGGAGTGGACAATACTCAATTGCCGTCACTGGGAGGCGAGTTGCGCGGAACGGCCAGGTCACCGTCATGGATGCACTCGACTGGTACGAGACCGATGGCCAGCTCGCAGCATTGGCGGCGGGTGTACGGGACAGGGCGATATGAACGCACAGTCGCCCCGGAACTGTGCGTAGTGAACGCTCTTCCGCGCGAGGCGCTGCCGGGTGCCGTTGAACCTGCCAGCACTGCCCGGTCCGTTCTTGCATTGACCTTCGGCAAGGCATCGACACAGAGAATTTGGACAGACCGCCGCACGGTCACGTGGCCGGAGCTGGCCGAGAAATTGACCAAGCACGAAGTCGGTCCGAAGGAAGGTTCGTGCATCGTCCCAGCGATCTTTCGCGGCACACGCAGACACAAGGCCGACGCTGATCAGATCGACGTCGTAGTGCTTGACTCGGATTGCGGGCACACGCTGGAGGAGATCGACGCTGCAGTTCGGGCGTGTGGGTGGGCGGCAATCATTCATTCAACGCACTCACATCTGACCACGACGACGGTGGCAAAGAGGACCGCCTGGGACAAGTTCTCTTCCATTCATTTGACGGACGCCGAGCGGCTCTTCCTGATCGACAAGGGGTATTTGCCACGGGTCGCCGAAGGTGCGCGCGTCTCCAACGTCACCGACACAGAGGTTGCCTTCGAGCACGCCGCCTGCCCGAAGTTCCGGATCCTCCTGCGTCTCGCGCGCCCATGGCGAGCGGCAGACTTTGCAGATCAGAACACGGCCAACGCGGTATGGAGGGAACGCGTAGAAGCCCTAGCAGAGGCGTTGGGGCTGTCACATGACCAAAGCTGCACCGACACATCGCGGCTTTTCTATCTCCCCCGACATCCGGGTGATGGCCGGAGACCTGTTGCCAGCGTTATCGAAGGCACTGAATGCGATATCTGGGCTTTGCCGTCGCCCGAAAAGCCGACGCAGTCTGGTGGACTGTTCGGAACGATGCCCAACACCAGCGCGGACACCGGCAATTATACCGATCCCAAAACCGGGGAGATCATCGATCTCCGCCAATGGGCAAAGGCGCACGGCAAACGATTCGAAATCGTCAAAGCGTTGAAGGCACGCACGCCAGATATCTTCGTCGGGTACGTCGCCGATGGCACACACCACCACATCCGATGCGTGAACGAAGACGCACACACCACCACCGGCACCGACCGTGCGACCTTCGTCATCAACGCCAGCGAGGCGAACAACAAAGGCTTCGTGTATCACTGTCGGCACGCGCATTGCGACGGGAGGGACAGGCTGCTGTTCCCCAGGTTGATGCTGGAGCGGGGCTGGCTGAAGATCCCCGATCTCACCGATCCGAAATTCTTGACCGTCGAGTCCAATGCACCTGAGACCAGTAGCAAACATTCGCACGCGTCAGAGCCGTCAGCTGAGCCCACCAGAGCAGCATTGCCTGCCTACACGCTGGGTGAGCTGCTAGATGACGCGAGCCCGATGCCTGACGATCTCATCGCGCCGCGGCTTCTTACGCCCGGCGGACTGCTCGTGCTTGGCGGCGCGCCGAAGGTCGGAAAGAGCGACTTCCTGATCCATCTGCTTGTCCATGCCGCCGCCGGCGTGCCGTTTCTCGGTTACACACCACCACGGCCGCTGCGCGTGTTCTACCTGCAAGCTGAAATCCAGTACCACTACCTGCGCGAGCGACTGCAGGGCATGCAACTAGACACGGCAACCCTGGCCGCAGCACGAGACAATCTGGTCGTCACGCCTCGGCTGCGCCTCCTGTTGGACGAAAAAGGCCTGGCCGCTGTCACTGTCGTGATCCGGGCGCGTTGCGGCGACCAGCCGCCCGACATCATCGCCATCGATCCGCTCCGCAACCTATTCGATGGTGGTCCCAGCGGTGAGGGTGAGAATAGCAACACAGCAATGCTGTTCTTCCTGCAAGCGCGGATTGAGGCTCTTCGTGATGAAGTCGCGCCGGAATGCGGTCTCATTCTCTGTCACCACACAAAGAAAATGAGCAAGAAGGAACTGGCGGAGGACCCTTTCATGGCTCTGTCTGGAGCGAGCACGCTCCGGAGCTTCTATACATCTGGCCTGGTCATGTTTCGGCCTGACGAGAAGCGACCGGAACGCGAACTGCACATCGAACTTCGCAACGGCCCAGGTCTCGATCCCATGATCATCGACAAGGTGGCCGGTCACTGGGTCCAACTGGACCGCAGCGGCGAACGACTCGTACGCAAGGACTTCGGCGCGCGGCTGGATGCCGAGCGGAGGCGCAAGCACGACGCCATCCTCCAACTGATCTACGACGAGGCTCTGGCCAGCAAGCTGTACACCGCGCTGCACTTTGCCGAACAATTCGAGAATCATGCCGGGCTAGGCGGCATGCACACGATTCGTGAGCGCATCGGAGTGCTTGCCACCAAGGGCTATGTCAAGTTTATCCGAGACGCACGGGCATTTGGCTACTCCGCGAGCCGATCACCGTTCGGCTATCTATGTGTCGAGGGGATGCAGTTCGGGCCACCTGTTGAAACGATCTCTCCCGAGACCGGGGAGATCGAGACCACGGTCCGGCGGGTTCTGCCGAGCCACTACAAGTGCTCCCGAAATGGCGTGTGCTTGCCGGTCGAGAACCCCAACTTGTGGGTCTACGCGGACGGGGAGGGTCAGGCATGACCCACCGATCATTGCCCTTCGAGGCGGACCTCAACTTACATGTTGAGGTTCCTCAACTTCCTCAACTCCCCAACTTCCCTCAACTTATTGCATGTCAATTCAATGGGTTGCGACTCGTGGAAGTTGAGGGCACCGCAACTTCCTCCTCAACTTCCTCAACTTGCCAAGCGACTGATCTGATTGGAAAAAACGAAGTTGAGGAGTTGAGGGAATTTCGCCCCCCTACGGGGGGTGTGGGCGCACACCGCAAGTGCGCGCCCACACCCAGAGAAGGCGATGCATGCTGCACCCGCCTGCGCCGTCTCTGCACGTCTCCTATTTTTGTTGGCACCGCTGATGGACCAGTCATGCAGGGCCGACCGTGGTTCGATGGGATGGAGGGCCATGACGGAAATTGATCTCCCCCAATCAAAGCCCCCACACCAAAGGTCGCACACCCGCGGTACATCAAAGGGCAGGTCGCGCTGGAGATTGAGCCGTCGGACCTTTGTGCCGTGTTCGGGGTCACAGATCCGGCCGTCGCCGCCCGCCTACTGAGCCAGCTTCTCGGCGCAATCCAGCCCGATACCTCGCAACCGATCGATCCAGCGTTGATCAATGAGGCGTTAGGCTTCATCCGCGGCATCGGCCCCAAAGATACCATCGAGGCGATGACGGCGACACTAATGGCTGCTACGCACCACGCTGCACATGATTGCGCCCGTCGCGCGATGCACCCGGCACAGAGCCCAGGCGGCCGAGCAATGTATCTGGGTCTTTCAATGAAAGCGACGAGGGCTTTTGCGCAGCTCAAGCAGAGCCTCGACATCGGGCGAGGCAAGGTTACGACCCAGCGCGTGGTGGTCGAGAACCCCAACTTGTGGGTCTACGCGGACGGGGAGGGTCAGGCATGACCCACCGATCATTGCCCTTCGAGGCGGACCTCAACTTACATGTTGAGGTTCCTCAACTTCCTCAACTCCCCAACTTCCCTCAACTTATTGCATGTCAATTCAATGGGTTGCGACTTGTGGAAGTTGAGGGCACCGCAACTTCCTCCTCAACTTCCTCAACTTGCCAAGCGACTGATCTGATTGGAAAAAACGAAGTTGAGGAGTTGAGGGAATTTCGCCCCCCTACGGGGGTGTGGGCGCACACCGCAAGTGCGCGCCCACACCCAGAGAAGGCGATGCATGCTGCACCCGCCTGCGCCGTCTCTGCACGTCTCCTATTTTTGTTGGCACCGCTGATGGACCAGTCATGCAGGGCCGACCGTGGTTCGATGGGATGGAGGGCCATGACGGAAATTGAGTCTCCCCCAATCAAAGCCCCCACACCAAAGGTCGCACACCCGCGGTACATCAAAGGGCAGGTCGCGCTGGAGATTGAGCCGTCGGACCTTTGTGCCGTGTTCGGGGTCACAGATCCGGCCGTCGCCGCCCGCCTACTGAGCCAGCTTCTCGGCGCAATCCAGCCCGATACCTCGCAACCGATCGATCCAGCGTTGATCAATGAGGCGTTAGGCTTCATCCGCGGCATCGGCCCCAAAGATACCATCGAGGCGATGACGGCGACACTAATGGCTGCTACGCACCACGCTGCACATGATTGCGCCCGTCGCGCGATGCACCCGGCACAGAGCCCAGGCGGCCGAGCAATGTATCTGGGTCTTTCAATGAAAGCGACGAGGGCTTTTGCGCAGCTCAAGCAGAGCCTCGACATCGGGCGAGGCAAGGTTACGACCCAGCGCGTGGTGGTCGAGCGACTGACCGTAGAGCCGGGCGCACAGGCCGTGATTGCCGTCGATGCACGGCAGGGGGGTAGGGGGTGAGCAACATTTCGGAGGCCAATCCGGCGGATCGGGACGAAGGAGTGTCGTCGACCACCGCGCCGACGAATCCTTTCGCCACCATGCCGCGGTGTGGAGCAAAGACCCGGTCAGGTGCACCTTGCCGGCGGATCGGCAACGCCCGGAACGGCAGGTGCATTCTGCACGGTGGGCGCGCGGGCGCTCCTTCGGGACAGCGCAACGGCGCCTGGCGTCACGGCGGAGCGACGAACGAGGCGAACGCCCAACGCAAGGCAGTCCGGGTGCTGCTGCGCGAGGCGAGGAAAATGGTGGAAGAGGATGCGTGATGCGACAACAGCAATCCGTCGGTCCTGAGCCGAGTTTGGGAACGCCCTCCGATGACCCCTTCCCGGCCCTGACAGCAGAGGAAGTCGCAGCTATCGAGGCCCGTGCACACGAACGCCGCGATTACTGGAACCGTGTCCACGCAGCGCTTCGCCAGGACGCTCAGTCGTGCGCCCGCTCAATGCGTAACTCGCCGCTGTTCGGGGATCCAGGAAAGTGGGAGGACATGATCGACCGATCCCTGGACGACTATCGGTCTGGTCGGTCGCTGATGGACCACCTTGGGGCCGACCGGCTGATCGATCCTGCCCTTACAGGTATGCTCCTCGCGATCCGCCGTGGCCTGATCGAGGAGGTGAAGGCGGTATCGATGGCGGACTATGTGCTCATCGACATGGCGGTGATCGCTTTCGCCAACGCGATGCGGATCCAATCGATCATCGGCAACACGGCGCTGATCATCGAAAGCGAGATGTTCGGGCAGCCGACGCTTCGAGCCAGGTGGAAGAAGCAATTCGGCGCCAGACCGGAGGATATTCATGGACTGGCTGCCGAAGAGCATGTGATCCGGTTACGCGAAACGCTGTTGCCGTTGGCGGAAAAGTTCCACCGGATGGGGGGCGACGCGATCGAGGGGATCAGACGGCAGAGGCAGATGCCGTCGTCCGAGGTTGAGCGCGCTGTGCCACGAGAAGTCCGGTTAGTGTTTGTAGAGCAGGGCAACCAGCGCGCCATCGAGCAAGCGAGCGATGCACTAGGCGGTACACTGTTCGGGTTTGCCAATTGCGAGCGCACTCGAATGGGCAGCTTACTGAAGATGCCGTAGTTGCGGCCTATGCCACACCGTCAGACTGACATGGCATGTTCTGGCGCCGCCACCCAGTGACCTGGTTCCGTGGTTACTACGGCATCAGCCGGGAAATCGTCGCCCCGCTGACGTTGTAGCTGCGGCCGATGTCAGCGAGCGATTCTCCGCCGTGGTCACGGCGCTTAAACGCCTCGCGCTGCTGGTGCGGGGTGAGCTTGGGCGGGCGCCCCATTTTCTGGCCCCGGGCGACGGCCCGGGCCCGGCCTTCGCCAGTGCGGGCGCGAATGAGCTCGCGCTCGAACTCCGCTAGCCCTCCGAGCACCGTGAGCATCAGCCGCCCATGCGCCGTCGTGGTGTCGGCCCATGTGTCGCCCAGCGAGCGGAAACCGGCTTTGCTGTCGGTGATCGCTGCCAGCGTGTTCAGCAGGTCTCGGGTGGACCGAGCCAGTCGGTCGAGCCGCGTCACCATCAACACGTCACCGGCATGGAGGGCGGCAATCGCCTTTCGAAGTTGCGCCCGGTCGGTCTTGGCTCCGCTCGCCACTTCCCGGAACACCTTGCCCGCGCCGGCAGCCTGCAAGGCGGCGACCTGCGCCGCCACGCTCTGGCCGTCCGTCGATACCCGCGCATACCCGTAAATCATGCCCTACTTATGGCGCTAATTTATGCAAAGGAAAAGGCTAATCATATCAATGGCCAGCAAACTTTGCATAATTCTTGAATTCTGGTGAAAAGTCCTTGCGCGCCGGGCGCTTGGGGCGGCCCGCCGCCACGCCCCATTTCGCCCGGCCAATTTGGTTGCACTCATCCGGGCCGGATCGGTAATATTGTCAGAGCAATACGTAGGAGACAAAGCCGTGGCCAAGAAGTCTGGTGGGACACACTACACCGTTCGGTCCACCAAGAGCGGGACCCGATTAACGACGCGAACTAAATCGGGGAACACGACCGTCACTCGCACGAGTGGTGCTGGCAAGAAGCCCAGAACCACGGTCTCTACCCGCTCAGGCAACACAACTTACACCCGCACTAGCTAAGCCCAGCCACACTCAGCAGAGGCGGGTTTCGTTTGGGCCGCCAATCAGCTAAAGTAACGCATGGTTGACACCCCGAACACGGGACATGATGAGGAGGTCCCGACGGGCGCCGCGACTGGTGAGGAGGCTCGGCTCGTCCACGACATCGTTCGAAAACTGGGCGGTCTACCGTCCGGCGTTCTACGGGTGGAATTTCACTTCGGAGAGGATTCTGAGGGAGCGCCTGCCGTGTGGATTACCTTCGTCGCCAGCGATGATCTCAAACCTTCAAAGGAGAAGATTGCAGACCTTCAAAGGATTACCAGCGAAGTGCGGGCGGAAATCCTCCGCAGCGATACCGAGCGATGGCCCTACGTTGAGATCGTGACCGAGTGACGCTCCATCACGATCTGCTGGATCAGGCATCGCACCTAGCGACGCGCGAAACCAAGAAACCGAAGCAGGCCAGTCTGCGCCGTGCAGTGTCGGCAGCCTATTACGCCCTGTTCCATCTCCTAGTCCGAGCTTCCTGAATGCGAACACGCGCAAGGTCTTGAATTGTCGGCAGAATGCGTCGCGGCGAGCTGTGTTACTGGCTACAGCGTGATACCGAGGAGGTCGAATGCCTTGTGCTGGATCGGTGTCGGTCTGGTCAGCACGGTGAGTGGATAATTCGGTGTGATCGCGGTGATGACAGTATTGCGCACCAAGGTCGCGAGATCGGCCAGCAGCGAGTGGAAGCTGTGCACCGGCAGGCCGTCCTCGGTCAGGCCTGTGGTCTGCTTGGCGACAGCGGCCGGTGAGCGCTGCGCCTTTGCCACCACGCTCGAGCGCATTGCTTCGGCGGCCTCCTTGTCGGTGTCGTCGAACAGCATCGGTGCCAGGCGCTGACGCATGTGCCATTCGAGGTAATAGGCCAGCATGCAGAGGAAGACATGCGCGCGGACCCGATCGGCCAATCGGTGATAGACCGGGCGGACGTGCAGATCGACGGTTTTGATGCAGCGAAAGGCCCGTTCCACCAGGGCGAGGGACTTGTAGCTGCGCACTGTTTCTGCGTCGTCGAAGGTCTCCGCTGGCAGGCTGGTGCGGATGACATAGACGCCGTCGGTCGCCGCCTCGGCGGCAATCTCGGCGGTCTTGCGTGCGAAGCTGAAGGTGGCATCGGTGATGTCGAGATCGAAATGCTTGGCCATCTTATGCTTGTTGATCACCTTGCCGACCGCGAGCGCGATCTCGGCGGTGCCGCGCAGCGGATCGCGCTTGCGGGCGACGGCGGCCTGGATGCGGGCAAGGTCGCGCTCAGTGGCGGCAAGCAGTTCTTCGCGCTTGCGGGTGCGCTCGGCGGCGAGATCGGGGTTGCGGCAGACCACCAGGCGCTCGCCGGGGAATTCGGGCGCGGTGATGGAGGCCATGTCGCGCTGATCGAACAGCGAGAGCTGCAAGGCACCGCTTTCCACCAGCGCCTTGATCGCCGGCGCGCGCAGCGAGGAGATCCAGTCCAGGCCTGCCGATTTGATGTCCTCGGTGATGCGCGCCTGGGTGATCATGCCGCGGTCGCCGACCAGCACGACATGGTCGAGATGGAAGCGCTGCTTGAGCTTCTCGACCTGTGTTGCCAGCGTCATCGGATCGGCGGTGTTGCCGTCGAACACCTCGATGGCAACCGGACAACCGTCGGGGGCGCAGAGCAGGCCGTAGACAATCTGCAGCGTGCCCTTCTTGCCGTCGCGGCTGTAGCCACGCTTGGCGAGCGGGCAGCATCGCCCCTCCATGTAGCTCGACGACACGTCGTACAGCACCAGCGTGCCGTTGGTGAGATGGCGTTTGGCCAGCGTGGCCTCGATCGCGGGCTGGCGCTCCAGCAGCCAGTCCAGCGCGGCGTAGAGTTCGTCCTCATCGACCTCGCCGAGGCCGAGCAGTTCGCCGAGGCTCGATGCGGCGGTGGCGGGCGACAGCGCACGGGCGGCGGCGAGCTTGGATGCGGGATCGAGGATGCGACTGACCAGCAGGGCGAGGACAAGGTCGCGGCAGCGATCGCCAGCAGGGCCGAGGATGCGGTCGAGGCCGATGTTGCGCGCGGTGCCGAGCGCGGCGGCGACGTGGCCGTGCGGCAGGCTGCGGATGACGGTGAAGGCATCACGCTCGGCGGGGATGACCGTGCCGCCCTTGAGCACGCCGCGCAGACCCTCGATGTGGGCGGTGGGCCAGTCGGAAAGATTGCACAGTGTGCGCTTACGCACCTTGCCGCCTTCGCGGTAGCTCTCGCGCAGCAGGATCGCGGGCGGCGAGTTCCGATTCGGAACGGCTTCGATGTACATGGCGAAGCATGCGCACATCCGGCAGCGTGGTACAAGTCTCAAATATGATATTACATGGCTACGATTTGGACCGCCTCAGCCGATATTGCGAAGTCCTTTCAACAACTTCATCGCAAAGGCAGCGGGAAGCTCCGATTAGGGTGTGTGTGAGAGAGCGGCCTCCCTCGTTTTGCAGAAACGAGATCGAGCAATATCAGTAACATCTCAATCGCGATCGACCAGAGCAAATCCGCGTTGAGCTTGTCTGCAAGCGGGTCATTCTTTAGGCGCCTTCTGAATAGATACAAGCTCGTAAGTGATGCACTCTGATCTGCTTGGAGTTCTAAGGCCTTTCTTAGCGCCCCTTCCTCCTCGGAAACTCGAACTGACGGTATCTCTTCGTATACCGAGAGCCCAAACTCTTCATCCATGAGGTCTAGGTGGCCTTGGATTATATGACCAACCTCATGCGCGTGAAGCCACATGTGGGAGCACCAAAACAGGTGTTTGACCGCCGCCGTTCGGATTGGACAACGCGGCAGTAGCGAGAAGGGCGAGTCGGGCAGAGTTCTACGAGCCTCTAGATTGAGTCCAATGTCTTCGTTCGTCGCGTCTCCAATGTCGGTGAACATCATTGGGTCCGAAAAAAGTGTGGCATAGTGACGGAATGATAAAATTCACCAAGCCCGTAACAATGCCACTAGTTCATGCCCATTATAAATGCATGCCATCGCGTTGATATCACTGCTGTCGATGAAGTCGCAGTATATCTCGGGCATAAAATCTCTGACGTCGTAGGGGATCTGGTATAGGGACGGATCAACATCTGGCGGGGACGTTGGCTCGCCAAGAACGTGGAATGCCGCGCGAAAAACACTGCACTCGGAAAATGAGCGCCGCGATGTTGAAATCGTTCTCTAGTCGAAGTCGCGTCGCGCGGCAAATGCACTCGGATAGTCCTGCTCCGCCAGAGGCTGGTCGGTCAAAGCCTCCGCTAAACCGACCGACATCATTGGCAATACGGACGCAAGCAGACGATGATTGACATTGATTTAACCGTCCTCGCCGCATGCGATGAAGCATTCGGCGAGCCTGTCGAATACCGGCCAGGCGACGGCCCGCCGATCAAGAACATCCCCGGCATCTTTTTCGATGCGTTCCGATTCGTGCGGTTCGATCCGGCCACCGAGGCGATGGTGTCAACGACGCATCCGCTGGTCGCCTGCCGGGCGAGCTACTTCCCACGCATGCCGGTGCAAGGTGAGCTGTTCGTCATCCGTGGCAGGCTCTACGCGATCCGCGACGCGAACCCGGACGGCGAGGGCGGCGTTGCGTTCCCGCTGGGGCTAGCGCCGGCGACGCCATGACCCCCAGGTCAAGCCCAAGGGCAAGCTTCCGGCAGGTCCTGCGGGATGGCGCGATCGCCATGCTGAAGGAAGCGGACACCATAGCGGGCGATCGCGTCGGCAAGGAACCGGCTGTGCCGACGCCGGCGGACAGTCTGCCGATCCTCGCCGTCTATGTCCCGGCGGAACACAAGACATCGATCAGCCAAGGCGGCGCACCGCTGTTCAGCGCCGCGCTCACATTGCACGTTGAGGCGCGCGTTGCGAATGCCGATCCGGGCAAGGTGGTGACCGATCTCGACGTGCTGATCGACCAGGCGCAGATCGCGTTGCTCTGCAATCCAGACTTCATGCGCACAAGCAAGGCTTGGCCGATCGAATACGTCACAGAGATCATCGTCAGAAGCCAGATCGACGGCGACGGCGAAACCTTCATCGGCAAGGGGTTCGTGTCGCTGACCGTCACCTATCGCGACGAATACCCGCCTGCGCTGCCGGACGAACTGAAGCGCATCGTTATGGCGGTGAAGCCGTGGGCAGAGCCGCCGCAGCCGCCGGAGCCGGCGCCGGTGGACCCGGAGATCAGTCTGCATGTGCCATAGGGGGCAACCATGACCGTATCGTTTTCCACCATCCCGCCCGACCTAAAGATCCCGCTGTTCTATGCCGAGTTCGACAACAGCATGGCGGGCGCCAACCTGCCCAATCAGCGCGCGCTGATTTTCGGCCAGGCGATCGGTGCGGGCGGTGGCACACCGTCGCCGGTCTGGGTGTCCTCGCCGGCGGCGGCAGCGTCGCAGTTCGGCGCGGCGTCGCAACTCGCGGCCGAGGTGGCAGCCTATCGCGCCAACGATCCGGCAACCGAGCTGTGGACCATGCCCTACGCCGACGCGGCGGCATCGGTCGCGGCGTCCGGTTCGGTGGCGTTCGCAGGCACGGCCACGGCGCCCGGCGTCATCCCGTTGCGCGTCGGTGGCGTGTCCGTCGCCACGACGATCGCGGCAGGCGACACGGCCGCGGCGGCAGCGGCCAAGGTCCTCGCCACCATGCAGGCGACACCGAGCCTGCCGGTCGCCCCCACGGGCAGCAGCGGCATGTTGACGCTGACCGCGGCGAACAAGGGCACGCTGGGCAATTCGATCCCGATCTCGATGGCTTACTACGGCGCGCGCGGCGGCGAGGTGATGCCGCCTGGCCTGACCTACACCATCACTGCGATGTCAGGCGGGAGTGGCGATCCCGACCTGTCGGGGCTGGCGGCGGCAATCGCGGCGATGGACTTCGACTTCATCGTGTCGCCGTGGACATCGGCCGCCGAGTTGGCGGTGACAACGGCCATGATGAACGACACGTCGGGGCGCTGGTCCTACAAGGCGGCGCTCTATGGTCACGTGTTCACTGCGAAGCAGGACACGGCGGCGAACCTGCTGGCGTTCGGCAACACCTTGAACGATCCGCACCTGTCAGTGTTGGGCACCTATGGCAGCCCGACGCCGGATTATGTCTGGGCAGCGGCGTTTGCTGGCGCGGTCGCGCCGCCGATCAAGGCAGATCCCGCGCGGCCAGTGCAGACCATCCCCATCCTCGGCGTGCTTGGCCCGCCCGAGGAAAAGCTGTTCGCGTGGGACAATAACCAGGCGCTCTTGTCCAACGGCATTGCGCTGCCGTTGGTTGGCCAGGATGGCAGCGTGGCCATCATGCGGTGCGTCACCACCTACCAGGTGAACCGCTACGGCACGCCCGATCAGTCCCATCTGGACTATGAGACGCTGGCGACGCTGGCGGAGATCACGCGGCGGCTGAAGGCAGCGACAACGCGGAAGTTCCCGCGTGCCAAGCTGGCGGATGACGGAACACGGTTCGGACCTGGCCAGCCTGTCGTGACGCCGTCGATCTACAAGGCGGAGATCATCTCGCAGTATCGGCAGATGGAGTTCGACGGCCTGGTCGAAGATGCCGACGCGATGGCGAAAGCCACCATCGTTGAGCGCAACGCGCGCGATCCAAGCCGGCTCGACGTTCTGTGGGCGCCCTACCTGGTCAGTGGCTTGCGAATCGTCGCACTGCTCAATCAGTTCCGCTTGCTGTCGGCCGAGGCAACGACGTAATAGTGCAGATTGGGACGGCAGCGTGAGCGAGATCGCCAGTGATACCGATCATTTACGGCTCCGCGTTTTAGTTCGAGCGCCCCCAGCCGTAAGTCACGGTGGGTTGCGCTACTTCCTCTTCGACGAAGCCTTTGCCTTTGCTTTTGCAGTGATAACCCTGGAGGTTGCGTTCTGCCGTTTAGGCGCCGCTTTGGCCGTAGACTTGTGCACTTTCCTGACGAATTCCGTTTTATCCAATCGCGTCAGAACTTCGTCCAACTCAGCCGTGCTTCGGACATCTATCGCGCGACCTGCACCAAGTTTCACGCTGATCCCGGTCCGCCGCTTGTCCAACCATTTCACAAGCACATCACGTGCTGCCTTGATGATAAGCGAGAGTGGTACTGCACTCGCGCGGGCAGCGGTCACATTAATTAAGTGGGCGGTATCAATACTCCCGTCAAAGTAAAGTGCATGCTTTGGGTTGAAAGTGAACTCAAGACGTTTACACTCACTCGCGATTGGCATTGCGGCAGCTTGAAAGGCATCCATAAGCCCCATGAACTGCGCTGCCTCTTCCGATACTGCGCGTTCGTGTTCGGAAGGATTTGTCCTCTGCCGCGTCTCCATGCCCGCATGAGACTTCCAGGAATACGACAGTTCAATCGTGAACTCCTGGTCTGCCTCATCCAACTTCATTCTCGCCTCCTTTGCCGCACGGCGCCAATCTGCTCCAAACTCCTACATAAGACCTGATGAGTGTTCTGTTAATGGAGATCAACCGATGCCAGCAATCCCGACAGTCGGCGGCGTGGCCTATTTCTGGGCCGGCGGCCGGCAACTCCGCGTCAAAGGTGACTTCAAGGTGCAGCCCAACAACTTCCAGTGGGAAGGCGTGGCGGGGCAGGACGGCATACACGGCCGCAAGCGCGTGCCTGTCATTCCGACCGTCGAGGCCAATGTTTCCGATGACGGAACGCTATCGTTGCAGGACCTTGCGGCGATGGTGGACGAAACCGTCACGGTCGAGTTGGACAACGGGAAAACCTACATCTATCAACAGGCTTGGTATTCCGGCCTCGCCGAACTCGACACCGGCGAGGGGCAGATCGGCGTCAAGTTCGAGGCGCTGACCGCGTATGAGGAACTGGCGTCGTGAGCGGCGCACAGATGAACGGGCGGCAGCAGCCGATCCCGGTGCAGTTGTCGCAGCCGATCAAGGCGCACAATCGCGACGTGACATCGCTCACCTTGCGCCCGCTGACCGGCAAGGATTTGCGTATCTGCGGCGCGCCGTATCGCATCGGCCGGCAGGGCGAGGAGGGCATTGTCGACTCGCAGGCGGTATCGGCGATGATCTCGGAACTGGCGGCAATCCCGATCAGCAGCGTCGACCAACTGGCGGCGGCGGATTGGTTCGCGTGTTGGAGTGTCATCCAAGGTTTTTTGGACGGGTCCGGCTCCAGCACTGCGACCCAGAACACATCCTCGCCTGCTACTTCGACGCCGCCGCCTTCTGGGGCAACATAGAGCACGTGATGCAGCTCACGGTGTCGGAACTGCTGCTGTATTTGCGGCAGGCCAAGCGCATCCGCGACTCGGTAAAGCACTGACATGCCCAGTCCTGTTTTCCAGGCGATCGTAACGACGCTCGATCGTTCGTCGCCGGCGCTCGCCACGATCAAGCGCAACATTGAAGGGCTGTCCGGCGCGGCGATGCGCGCCCAGGTGTCGACGCAACGCCTCGCCCTTGTGCCGCTGGGCGATTGCATGGCGCGGTCACCGGCTTAGGCGGCGCGTTCGCCAGCCTGCGCGGTCATATCGGCGGCGCATTTTCCGCCCTCACTTCGCTGATGCCGCCACTGGCCGCGCTCGGTGCGGGCACGTCGCTCGCTGGCATCTTTGGTTTGGTGCAGCACGTGGCCGAGGCGCGCGAAGAACTGCGCCACATGGCCGAAACCATCGGCGTCGGCGCGCCGCAGCTTGCCCGGCTCAACTTCATCGCCCGCATGACCGGAACGAACGTCGAGGGCATGCAGACCGGCATGACGAAACTTAATCGCGTCATGGGCGATGCGGCACGCGGGAAGAACAAGAGCGCGCTGGAACTGTTCAAGCGCATGGGCGTGACGATGGAGGAGTTGCGCAGCGGCAACGCTGCCACCATCCTGCCCAAGATCGCCGGTGCGTTCCGTGCCACGGAAAGCGACACGCTCAAGGCGGCGATGGCCGTTGCGCTGTTTGGCAGGGCCGGGCAGTCGATGAAGGTCATGCTTCAGCAGACGCCGGCGCAGTTGCGCGCGTGGATCACGCAACTTGATCGTCTCGGCTACAAGTTCACCGAGGTCGATGACGAGAACCTGACTCGGTTCCGGCAGACCTGGATCGGTCTGGAAACGGCCGTCGGCGGCTTTATGAACATGCTCGGCGCCAAACTCGCGCCGGTGCTTGAGCCGGTGGTGGCACAGTTCCGCGACTGGATCGCCAACAACCGGGAATGGATTGCAACGCAGATCACCGAGAAGGTCGGCGAGTTCGTCACTTGGCTACAGCAGCTCGATTGGCAAAGCATCGGCGAGCAGATGCGCAGCTTCGTGCGCGGTGCTGGCGAGTCTGTTCGACAAGTTGGGCGGTGTCAAGGGCTGCAATGATCGGCATCGGCCTGTATCACCTTCAGCCCGGTTATTGCCGGACTGCTGAGATCGGCGCAGCGGTGGCAAGACTGGCTTTAGCGTTCAGCACAACGCTTGTTGCGGCAATCCGCATCGCCGGCGAGGCCATGCTTGCATTCAACAGGTCCACGATGGCGCTGCCGGTGTTTCGCATGCTCGCGCTGACCTTGGCGCGTATGACAAGACGATGCAGGGCACGCCGGTAACGCCGCAGAACACACCACCAGGCTCGCGCGATTTCCATGCACTGACGCCGGAGCAACAGGAGGAAATCCGCAAACTTCACCCGCCGGGTAGCGGGGATCGGGGAGCTGGCTACGCCGACCGACGCGGCGATGCCTGGCGGAACATGCGCACGCCGCCGGCAGGCACGCCCCCGCCAAGCGCGGGTGGCGGCGGCGGCATCCCGTTCGGCCCGCAGCTCGTGCCGCTGCCAGGCCAGCGGCCGGCGGGCGCCATTCCGACGCTGAAGATTTTGCCGGACCTGTCGGGCTGGCCGGCAGCGTTGCCGGACGCGCGGCCGAGCGGCGTCATGCCGCAGGCCGATCGTGGCCCGGCCCTGCCCAATCTCTACGCGCAGACGGGCGCGCCGGGGCTGCCAGGCCAGCAAGGCGCGGTCGACGTCAATGTGCGGTTCGCCGATGCACCGCCGGGTATCGAGGTTGACACGCAAAGCACCGGCAGCGTGCGCGTGCCGCGGCCCGAGGTCGGCTATGCGTTCGGCTTCGAGCGGCTGGGCTTCGCCTGATGTTCGGTTTCATCGCCCTGCCGGTCATCTGGCGCGGCATCGCCTTCCGGTTCGGCGAGTATTCGTTGCGTGGCGGCCGTCGCGTCGCCATCCATGAGTTCCCGACGCGCGATGATCCGTTCACCGAGGACCTGGGGCGCAAAATCCGGCAGTATCGCATGCGTGGCCACGTCATCGGCCCGCTGTGGGAAGTCTCGCGCGACGCGTTGGTGTCGGCGTGCGAGGACTCCGCCACGGTCGGAACGCTGGTGCATCCGTATCTCGGCCCGTTGCAGGTGCGGTGCGTCGATTACGAGGTGTCAGAGGACAAGGACAACGGCCAGATTGCCAACTTCGAACTGCTGTTCGTTGAGGCAGGCGAGGAACCGGGGCCGTCATCGTTCATCAACACCGCGCTTTCGGTGCTGAAACAGGTCGAAAGCGTCATCGCCGAGGTGCAGTCGGCCTTTATGATCGGCATTGCGCTAATCCAGGCTCCGGCGGCGCTGCTGTCATCGTTCACCGGCTGGGTTACGGGGCTTGTCGGCTCGCTCACGGCGCTGCCGCTGGCGTCAACCTACAGCCTTTCGTCGCTGTTGCCCGGCATTGTCGGCATGCCGTCAGATCCCGCTGCCACGGCGGGCGCAATCGTCGGCGTGACGGGCGCCTACGCTCAGGCGATCGTTGACGGGACGGTGCCGCTCACCAGTGATCCGTCGGGAGGGCTGGCCGATCTGGCGAATTGGGGCGCCGACATCCTCGCGGCGAACAGTGGCAGCACACCGACGCTCGCCTTGCGGGCGGCGAACGCGCGCGCGACGGTCGACCTGGTGCGCGGCGCTGCGGTCGCGGGGGTGGCCGAGGTCTATGCAGGCACCGACTGGACCAGCGCGAACGCGGCGGCGGTGGCGCGCGACCAACTGGCGAGCCTGATCGATGATCGGACGCTGGCGGCAGCGGCGGCGGGTCAGGATGCGCTGTTCGCGGCGTGGCAGGCGCCGGCATCGGTCGGGTTGCAGGACTTGACGCTACGGGCGCAGCAGCTTCCGCAGCTTGTCGGCTACGCGCGGCCAGCGGCGCCGCCGGCATTGGCGCTGGCCTATCGGCTGTATCAGGACGCGACGCGCGCAACGCAGCTTGTGCAGCTCAACGATGCGCCGCATCCACTGTTCATGCCCTTGGCCGGGCGGGCGCTGGCAGTGTGACGTCAATCGAAGCATCATCGGCGCGAACCGTTAGCTTAGCACCGTTCCAGAGTCTTAGTAAATAAGTTGTCCGATCAATTCGCCAGATGGACCGCAAAGGTCTCGGGATTGAAGAATATTAAGGCAATATTGCCGGACCACATCAGGACACTTAGGATGAACAGCGATACCCCAAGGGGCGTTCTAGTTGATGATAACATCATGAATGGGAAATATCCCAGCAGGCTTCCCATGATTGCACCTAAAAATAAATAACAATATTCATAGTGTACCACGCACCATACCAATACGTTAATGGGGGTCAGGGCTAAGAGGACCTGGATTGCGAAAAGGCTGTTCACGTGTCCCTGACTCTGGCCCGATGCTCTGCGCCCATGTCCCCAGAGCATTACGGTTAGGCTGTAGCAGTTTCCCAGTATGACCCCAAAGACTACTGCAAGAACCCAGGGTGTCTAAAGCCGCAGACCCCGGCTGTTGTGGCGGCGGACCGGGCCTCCACCGAGGCTTCTGGCGGTCATGGGGCCATCCGGTAGCGGCAAATCGTCGGTCGTTCGGGCCGGCCTCATTCCGGCGATTGCGCACTCTGACGTTCGCAAGTTGCAGGGGGCGGAGGTCGCGATCATCCAACCTGGCCGTCGACCGGTGGAGGCGCTGGCAGCAGTCCTCGCCAGGGTCATCACACGCGACTTGGCCCCAGTGGCGAAGACCTCAGAGTTCGAGGCGGTGATCCGCGATGGGGCAACGGGAGGAACGCATGATGGTCTGGCCCGCATCGCACGGGCGCGCGGCACTCTTCAGGCGCAGTTGATCGTCGTCGTCGATCAGTTCGAGGAGGTCCACACCCTTGTCAGGGCTACCGATGAGAAGGACGAAGCCGCCCTCAAAGCAGCGAAAGACGAGCGGTCCGCTTTTGTACGGACACTGCTGCAGGCCGCGAGCGAACCCGACACCGGCGTCTTCGTCGTCCTCACGCTACGCAGTGACTTCTATGGCGCCGTCTCCGAGCATGCCGACGTCAGCGCCGCGATCAGCAAAAGCCATGAATTGGTTCCCGCGATGGCTGCGGACGAATTGGCGGATGCCATCCGGAAACCGGCGGCGTTACGTGGACTGGAGCTACCAGAGGCCGTTATTGATCAACTGGTCCGCCAAGGCTCGACAATCCGTCGGCGCTGCCGCTCGTGCAACATGCGCTGTTCCGCTTTTGGAATGCGATGGTCGGTGCGACCAGTGACCCGGCAAAGCAAACGGCGGCTTATGACATCCTATCCGACCTCGGCGGGGCGATGGCTGCGATTGCCCTGCAGCTGGTACCGCAAAGCCTTGCCAACCTTCAGTGACGGATGGCATAATTTGTAGGTATTCTGAAATACACTGAAGGCGGTGATGAGGAGGATGAATCCTACGCCTCTCAACTGGGCAGGTGCCAGTGCTATGCCGCTTCGCCACGGGGGCAGACCTATTCATCAAGCGGTAGCACTCAGATCCCAAAATTTGCATCAAAAAGGTGGTTAGACTTTCTGCCTGAGAGGCAAGCGATGACTCGCTATCTCATAGGGGCTGCGATGGCCGTTAGTTTCATCTCGGGGACGACAATTGTGAGCGCCGAGGTCAAAACTGACCGACAAACCAGGCAAGCCTATGAAGCCTGCTTGTCATCGGAGGCAACGAAGGGAACCTACACGGCGTCAGATGGTGGTATCTCCGCCCTCCGTCTAATGGAACAGTGTTGGCTGCAATTGGACGAATGGCGCCGCGACTGCATGGCGACTGGGCAGACCGTCAACCAGTGCAACCTGTTGGCAGCCTCTTACGCACAAGCGGTCCTTGAGCTGCGCAAGCCCCCGTCAGAGCCATAGGAAGCGCATGATTCTGGTATCCATGCCTGGCCGGTATAAGTCTGTCAGCTGGGGGCGGCAGCTTCTTTGGTCAGGGGCGCCCATAACGCGACAGGAACATCCGGATCGTTTCTCCGATTGCGTCCTTGCCGGAGACGGGTACGCTTGCGCGCCCCATTATACACGGCCACAGCGAGAAGGCGTTGAGCAACCCCATGAACTGCTGAGCCGCCAGCGTCGGGTCGCGGCAGTCCAAGATGCCCACGGCGTTCAGATGGGTGAGGAAGCGAATGAGTCGCTCCGTCTGACGGTCCGTGACGACCGCAAATTCCTCGGCGATCCATGGGAAGTGGCGACTATCGGCCACCACCATACGGAGAAACCCGAGATAGTCAGGTTTCTTGTGGAGGTTCAGTATGCCTCGAGCGATGACACGCAGCACTGCCTCCACGTCGCCCTGGGTTTCGATGCCGGTCGGGAACGCGTCCTGGAGCTGACGGGACATCTTGAGGAGCGCCTCCCGGAAGATGTCCTCTTTGCGGGCGAACTGGTTGTAGAGCGTTCGGCGGGCCACGTCCGCGGCTTCGGCCAGTTCGTCCATGCTCACCGAGCCGAAGCCGCGCTCTAGGAACAGGCGTTGCGCGGCTTCGACAATTGAATCCCGGGACTCGCCGCGACGCGCTTTGGGCATCGTCTCGCCTGAAACATTATGGGCGTCCACGCGTATTCCTCATTGCTGGCAGAGCGTCGTGTTAACGCCACAGCAGAGGGGAGTGCCATCTATATCCCGGATCGTCGCGGGTGGGCACTCGTAGGACCTACGCAGGGAGAGCGGAACGGACTGCGTCCCGCTTCGACCTGGTTGATAAGCCCAGCTCGAGACCGCAGGTTGTCCGAGGTTCGGACGACTACCCGGCATTCCCCGAAATGGCGATGGCCACGCGGCCTACACTTCGGCGGCGCTCCTCGGCCAGGTGATGAATACGCCGATATCGCCGGGCTTGCCGCCAGGATAACTGACAACGCGTGCGGTGAAACCAAACCCGCCTGGCTTCAGGTGCTGTTTCCAGTATTCGTGGGCTCTGCGAATCCCGGCTGGCATGGTCAGCAGCCAGTCGGGCTGCTCTGCCTGCCTGGCCTCTTCTTCCTTGGTCGGCTTGTTGATCGGCGGCTCGCCGGCATTGAACACCGCGCGGCCACCATCAGTGCAGAATTCGCAGGGGAACGAGGCCAACATCAACTCGCTCTCTCCCTGCTCGAAGGCGTGCTTGAGGCGGTTCAGCTGGGACGGAATCATCTCGTCCGCCAAATGGAAGTCCTCGAGCCGCTGCTTGAACGTGGCCAGCTCTTCTTCTTTTCGGCGCTGGAGCCGCTCAGCTGCTTCCTGATCGCGGCGCCGCCGCGCGTCGCGCTCTGCGAAAAGTCCAGCGACCGTCAGGTCCTCTGATGCCTCTGGCATAACATTTCCTTTCACGATCCGCATGTTGGATGACAATTGCCCACTCAGCGCGTCAGCGCCTTGATCCACATCAATGACGAACTGGGCCCGCTCTTGTCCCCTACGCATGTGCCGCGACCTCAACCGGCTGGACTGGCGTGGCGCCGGGTGCGGGCTCCGCGATCCGGAACCAGGCGACATACAGGGCGGGCAGGAAAATCAGGGTCAGCACCGTCGCCACGGCCAGCCCGCCGATGATCGCGAACGCCATGGGTCCCCAGAAGACGGTCGGCGCGATCGGGATCATGCCGAGTGTGGCGGCGGACGCGGTGAGCAGGATGGGACGGGTGCGGTGGATCGCGGCGGTGACGACCGCGTCCCATGGATGCATGCCCGCCGCCCTTTCGTGCTCGATCTGGTCGATCAGGATGACCGAGTTCCGCGCGATCATGCCGCCCAGCGCCAGCACGCCCAGGATCGCGACAAAGCCAAGCGGAGCCTGCGCGAGCAGCAAGGCTGCCACCACGCCGATGAGCCCGAGCGGCGCCACGCTCAGCACCAGCAGCACGCGCTGGAAGCTCTGCAACTGGAAGATCAGGATGATGAGCACCACCAGCATCATCGCAGGAACGACGGCCAGCACCGAAGCCTTCGCCTTGCCGCTCTCCTCCACCGAGCCGCCGGTCGCGATCCGATAGCCGTTCGGCAGGGTCGCCGCGAGCTTGTCGATGTGAGGCTGCGCGGCCTGAACCGCCGTCGCCGGCAGCACGCCCGGCACCACATCGGCCTGCACCGTCAGGGTCGGGACGCGGTTGCGCCGCCAGACGATCGGATATTCCCGGTCGTACTCGAAGGTGGCGATCTGCCGCAGCGGAACCACCCTACCGTTGGACAACGGGATCTGCAGCGAGCGGAGCGATTCGAGCGAGGTCCGCTGCACCTGTTCGGCCCGCGCGACCACGTCGATCAGGTAGATGCTGTCGCGCACCTGCGTTACCGTGGTGCCGGTCACCACACCGTTCAGCGCCAGTGCCACGTCCTGCGAACTGAGGCCAAGCTGCCTCGCCTGGTCCTGGTCAATGCGGATGCGCATGACGCGCGCCGGCTCGACCCAATCGAAGTTGACATTGCGCACGCCCGCCGTCGCGCCCAGCAGATCGGCGACCTGCAAGGCGATCGAGCGCACGCCCTGCGGGTCCGGCCCGCTGACGCGGTACTTCACCGGCCAACCAACCGGGGGTCCAAGTTCCAGCGGATAGATGCGCGCGACCACCTCCGGGAAGCGCGTCGGCCAGGGCCTGCTCAAGGCGCGCGCGCACCTGGTCACGCTGCTTGAGCCCCTTGGTCACCACGACAGACTGGGCGAAGAAGTCGTTGGGCAAGGCGACGTCGATCGGCAGATAGAAGCGGATGGCGCCCTGGCCGACATAGGTGGAGAAACGCTCGATATCCGGGTCGGCCGCGAGCAATTGGTCGACCCGCTCGGCAACGTCGCGTGTCGCCAGGATCGAGGCGTTGTCCTGCAGTTTCAAATCCACCAGAAGCTCGGGGCGGTCGGAAGCGGGAAAGAACTGCTCCGGCACAAGACGGGTGCCGGCGAGCGCCGCGGCGAACAGGGCAACCGTGACCGCGATGGTGATCCACTTGGCCCGCATCGCCGCCAACAGGCAGCGCCGGAACAGGCGCATCGGCGCGCCCAGGGTCTCGCCATGCGGATGCTTTGGGGGGCGCAGCAGCGCCAGGCCGACAACCGGTGCAAACAGGCCGGAGACCACCCAGGAGGACAAGCAGCGCCAGGGCCACCACGGCGAACAACGAAAAGGTGTATTCGCCAGCATCGCTGCGGGCGAGGCCCACGGGCAGGAACCCCGCGATGGTGACCAGCGTTCCGGTGAGCCGCGGATACGCGGTGGAGGCATAGGCAAAGACCGCAGCCTGCTGCTTGTTGTCGCCACGTTCCAGGCGGAACACCATGCTCTCGATGGTGATCATGGCATCATCCACCAGCAGGCCGAGCGAGATGATGAGCGCGCCGAGAGAGATGCGCTGAAGGTCGATGCCGAGGGCCTGCATCGCCCCGAATACGACCGCCAGCACCAGCGGAATCGAGACGATGACGATGGCGCCCGCGCGCAGACCGAGGCTCACCACGCTCACCGCAAGGACGATGGCGATCGACTCCCATAGCGCTTCCATGAATTCATTGATCGATTTGCTGACCGTCTCCGGCTGGTTCGCCACCATGATCGGCTCGATGCCGATCGGCAGGTTGGCCTTCAGCTCCTGCATGGTCTGCTCGATGTTGCGACCCAGCGCGAGCACGTCACCGCCGTCTTGCATGGAGATCGCCAGACCCAGGCCGGGCTTGCCGTTGATGCGGAATATCGGCTCCGGCGGGTCGGCGTCCTCCCGCACGCACCTCGGCGATGTCGGCCAGTCGGATGATCCGTGTCGCCCACGGCGAAGTTGACGGCGAGAATGTCCTTCTCGGACTTGAGTGCTCCGCTGACCCGCAGTTTGATTGTTTCCGCGTTCGGTGGTGATGTCGCCGGACGGGACGACGATGTTCTGCGCCTGCAGCGCCGCCATCAGCGCCGCAGGCGTGAGGCCGTAGCCGGCCAGCTTCGCGGGCGAGAATTGGATGTAGATGCGCTCCGGCTGGGCGCCGATCAGGTTCACCTTGGCGACGTCGGGCACCTGCAGCAGCCGCGAGCGGATATCCTCGACATAGTCGCGCAACTGGCGATGCGTGAACCCGTCCGCGGTGAAGCCGTAGACGATGCCATAGGTGTCGCCGAACTCGTCGTCGCAGACAGGAGGTGGCACACCCAACGGCAAGGTCGGTTCGATGTCATGCACCTTCTTGCGAACCTGGTACCAGGTGTCCTGACACCGCCGTTGGCCCGGTCGATCCCTTGAGATACACGAAGACCGTCGATTGGCCCGCCTTGGTGTAGCTCTTCAGGTAGTCGAGGTGAGGCGTCTCCTGCAGCTTGCGCTCGATCCGTTCGGTGACCTGAAGCAGCGTATCCTCCAGCGTCGCACCCGGCCATTGCGCCTGCACCACCATGGTCTTGATGGTGAAGGTGGGGTCTTCGTTGCGCCCCAATCGCAAGTAGGAGGCGATGCCGACGACGACGATCGCCAGCATCAGGAAGTAGACGATCGAACGGTGCGCGATCGCCCAGGCGGACAAGTTGAAGCGGTTCATGGCTATGTCTCCCGCCAGGCGCACCTTCTGGCCGGGCCGCAACGCATGCACGCCGGCCGTCACCACCACTTCGCCGCCTTCCAGCCCGCGCGTCACGACGATGGTGGAGGAGTCCTGGCGTTGCAGTTCGACGGGTTGCAGCGACACAAGCTGAGTTGCGCGATCGACCACCCAGACGGCCGGCTTGTTGTCCACCATGGTCAGCGCAGTTGCCGGCAGCTCGATGCCGCCCGGTGCCACCATGCGCGTCTGCCCGGTGACCGTCGCGCCCAGCCGCATGGCTTGCGGCCAGTCGCTCAGCCCGACCTTGACCCGGTAGCTGTTCGTCACCGGGTCCGCCTGCGGCGCCACCTCCCGCACCTGACCGACCGTGTGGACGGTCGGATCGTCGGTCAGCGCGATGCTGATCAGGGCGTCCGGCGATACTTGGCGGAAGAGGGTGGCGGGCACGTCGAATACCGCGTCGGCGCCGTCGTCGTGCGCGACCGTGACGATCATCTGGCCGGCCCGCACGACCTCGCCGGCCTCCGCGCCAGTGGCAATTACGGCGCCCTGCGAATCCGCCAGCAGCTTCGTGTAGCCGAGCTGGTCTTCGGCCGAGTGCAACTGGGCCGCGTCGGAATCGACCGCGGCCTTCGCGCTGAGAAACGCCTTCTCCGTGGCATCGTACTGGACCCGGGTGGACCAACCCTGGCCAACCAGCGTCCGCTGGCGCTCCAGGTTGTTCGCAGCTTCGTGGAGGGAGGCCATCGCCGCGGCAAGCGCGGCCTGCGCGGAACGCAAGGCGTCCTGCTTCGGCTGCGGGTCGAGTTCGGCGACGAGGTCGCCTGGCTTGACAACCGCCCCCACATCGACCTTCCGCGTGATCATCCTGCCGTCGATGCGGAAGGCGAGGCTTTCCTCCGTGCGCGCCCGAATATGGCCGGTGAGCGACACCGACTCCCCCTCTGCACGGGGGGCGACGACAATGGTCCGGACCGGTCGGACGTCCGGCGGAGGGGGAGATGCGCCGCCCGTCAGGAGCAGTGCGAGACTCAGGGAGGCAAGAACGGAAACGGGTTTCATAGGAGACCTCACGCTGTTGGCCAGGGCGCGACGGCGCTATCTCATTGCAGCAATGCTTTCGCGGCGGGCGGTGCGCGATGGCGGCTCGGCCAACAGCTTTTGCACCCGGGAAAGCCTGCGCTCTTGTTCTTCAGTGAGCTTAGGCTGCCGGAGCCCTCTGATGCGGTGCAGGCTCTCAAGCACGAGCCGCCGGTTCTCAGCGGTGGCAGCGAGTTTCGGCAGAGCCTTGATCGCACGTGCCTCGTGGAGACGCACGATGAGGAATTGCTGGCGAACGATTTCGCGGAACTGTGCGAAGTCAGGATGATATTCCGGCGGCACCATGCGGCTGACTTCCTTCAAGGCAGCGAAAACCGCGGTCATCCACTTCTCCTACTGGCTCGAGAATGTAAGCGAGGGCGCGCACAAACGCCTCGACGACGCCACCACGGTCGATGGCGCTTTCCATCTCCGCACGAAGACGATTGGCAGTGGCCTCACGTGTGACATCGTGCTCGATACGCCGGTGCAAGTTGGCATTCTCCGCATTGAGGCCCACCATCGATTGCAGCAGGGGGGAGCCGTAAAGGCCAGAAAGTAATGCTCCACCAGCGCATCGCGCGCTTGCGCCCATAGCTTCCAGCTCGTTTCTATCCAGTTGGACGCCAGGTTCTCGACTGCAAACAGGGGATTGTCCTGCGCGGCGGGACGCCGATCCCGCCGGATGGCTTCGGCGAGCGGCGCGATCGCTGCCACAAACGGGTTGCGGTCGGAGAAGAAGCCGAAGCCGAACCGGTTCGGATGCATCTCGCGGATGGCATCGGCAATTGCCGGCGTGACGGCCGCGCGGACGAAGGTCTGGTACAGGCTTTCGTTCACCTCTGACACTCTTGCGGCTGTGGCAAATCGGTGGTCATCCTCGGCATCGTTGCAGCCGAGCGCGCGGATGTCGTTCAAGGTCCGCTTTTCCAAAGCAAAGTGATAGCGGCCTTGCACAATCTTCGAATCGTCCACGGATTGATCGGCCTCGGTAATCACTGCCTCATATAGCCCTGGCGGCAGGAGATCGATCAGGTCCATGCACTGGACCAACTCGGCATCCTCCTTCGTGGCCACTTGTCCGGAGACGAAGATGCCCAGGTGACCAATGGTCTGGTGCACTGTGTATACGATTGTCTGGCCATTGGCGACGATTTCATCTTCATGGTCGTAGAGGTCGAGAACCCAGTCGAGTGCCTGAGGCGGTGGGGTGATGTCATCGCCCCAAGAGCAGAAGACGATGATCGGCGAGGTGATATTGCGCAGGTCGATACGCAGCCCGTCGGACGTACGGAGCTGGCCGGTGGAGAGCTTGTTGCCGACGAACAGATTATCGACGATGTACTGCATTTCGTCGGCATTTGTCAGAACCGGACATCCCCACCATTTTTCGAATTCAAGGAACCGCGGCGGTTCGGTGTCGATGTTTGCGTAGACGTGGTAGAGCTTTTTCCATAGCGCATTGTCGGGATGCATCGACTCGAAATTCGCGATGAGGCTGGCGCCGTCGAACAGGCCATCGCCAAGATCGCCGGCAAGGGCGGTTAGCCAAGTTCCACCGAGAAGCCCGCCCAGATAGCGCATCGGCGCCTTGCCATGGATGCCGGCCCAATATGAAAGCGGCGAGCCGGCGAGGAGGATCGGGCCCAGCAGGTCCGGACGCATTGCGCACGCCATCATGACCTGCCACCCGGCCTGGCAATTGCCGATCAACGCCGGCTTGCCGCCGGATTTCGGGTGGCGGGCCGCGACCGTTTCGATGAAATGGGCTTCCGCACGGCACACATCTTCCACGGTCTGGCCAGGCACGGGTTTCGGCAGGAAGCCCACGAAATAGCACGGGTGGCCTGCTACCAGGGCTTCGCCGATCTCACTGTCCTGCTTCATGCCGCCGATGCCTGGCCCGTGGCCGGCACGCGGATCGAGGACAATGAAGGGACGCTTATTTTCGTCAACTTGCATGTTGGGGGGCGGGATGATCCGCGCCAGGCCATAGTTGACGGGCCGTTCCAGCGTCCTTCCGTCGATCAACAGCTCGGTGTCGAAGGTCAGGACATGCGGTGCCTCGGCGGCGTTTCGTTCGAAGAAATTGTTGCCGCGCTGGCGCAGCACATCAACAAGCAGCACCGCCCGTTGAAATGCATCGACACATACTCCGAGACAGGATCGGCCGGAGGATGCAACGACATGCTGGCCGGGTTAGGCGTTGTCATCGTCAGTCTCTGATCACTGGCACTGGTATTGTCCGATCATCGTCAGATGCCGGTACGACATGCGTAGCGCCGAAAAGGACATGCAACATTGATCTCGATCAATCGCTGGTTTGCCCATGAGGGCCAACGCGATCGTGGGTCGAGTCCGGCCAAAGCCGGACTCGGCCAGGTAAGAGTGGCGGCGTATTGCATCGGAGACCTCGTGAGCCTGTTGCCCCGGCCCCTATAGGCGGCGGCCTTGCATTGAATATATACGTACTAGGATGTATGTAAAGCATCCATTGCGAGTAAGGGCCATGAGACGCACCAAAGTCGAAGCAGAGCAGACCCGCGACGCCATCATAGCGGCGGCCGTTACTGTCTTTTTGGACCGTGGCTTCTCCCGTGCCACCTTCGATGAGATAGCCCGGACCGCCGGTGTCACACGCGGCGCCATTTACTGGCATTTCAGCAATAAACTGGAGATCTTCTATGCCCTGGAACGACGGGCCGATCTGCCGAACGAGGCATTCGGCAACCGCTTGAGGGCGCGCCTCGCCGCCGGCCCCGACCTGGATCCGCTGGACGAGTTGGCGGACACGATCCGTCAGGGGGTGCGGGCGTTCGAAGCCGATACCGAACGCTGCCGCATTCTTACGATCCTGTGGCTGCGCTGCGAATATGTCGGCGAGATGCTGCCTGCCCTGGAGCGTCGGCAACGCGCTGATGCGACGATGCAGCAGCTCTTCGTCGACGCAATTGCGCTGGCCGCCGCCCGACGCTGGTTGGCGCCCGGGCAGTCGCCCCGGATAGCGGGACGCGCGCTGACTTTCTTGGTCAACGGGTCGGTTGAATATTGGCTGCGCGCGCCGGGAGACGCTCGGCTGGAGACCGAGCTCATGTCGGTGGTGATGGCGTTTCTGGAGACCATCCGCTCGCCTCGGGCCGCGGACGCCGATGGATGAGAACGGAAGGTTTTCGATTCGCCGCGAGCCGTTGCAAAACCTGGCTGGAGAGGCCGAGCGAAATTGGCGCGCTTCGCCGAGCGGTTTCTGCGGGAGATTGATCATGTCTGTTCCCGTCGACGGAATGTTACGACCCCGGGGCCGCGGATGAACGATTCGGAGTTCGTGTTCTGAGTACCTTGATCGTCTGGCGAGCGATCGTTTGCTCCTCGTTTGTCGGGATGGCCCAAACGGGAACCCGGCATCAAACTCAAACACCTATACCCTTCAATCTGAGTGAATCGGGCGACTAGCCGCACCTGCGTACGGGAGGTGAAAAAACATCGGCCCGGTTGATCTAGCTCAATGAGCCGACACTGCGCGCATGGTATTCGGCATCAAGCTTGGCAGGAGAGCCCCCATGGCGAAGACCATGAAAGCCGCAGTTGTGCGCGCGTTCGGCAAATCACTTGCTATCGAGGAGGTCCCCATACCGGCCCCGGGTCCGGGGGAGGTACTGGTGAAGATCGTCGCGACCGGGGTTTGCCACACTGATCTCCATGCCGCCGATGGTGACTGGCCAGTCAAGCCCACCCCACCATTTATTCCCGGCCACGAGGGTGCCGGCATTGTCGCGGCAGTCGGCGCGGGCGTGACCAACCTGAAGGAAGGCGATCCAGTTGGCATCGCGTGGCTGCATGATGCGTGCGGGCTTTGCGAGTACTGCATAACAGGATGGGAGACCCTCTGCGGAGCACAGCACAACAGCGGCTATAGCGTGAATGGCAGTTTCGCCGAATATGCAATCGGCGCGGCAGCTTACGTTGCCCGGCTGCCGGAGAGAACGGACTTCGCTGCCCTCGCACCAATTCTGTGTGCCGGCGTCACAACGTATAAGGGTTTGAAGGAGACCGAGGCGCGACCCGGCGAGTGGGTGGCGATATCCGGTCTTGGCGGTCTCGGCCATATCGCCGTGCAGTACGCCAAGGCAATGGGCCTGCATGTTGTCGCACTTGATGTGGCCGACGACAAGTTGGCCCTGGCCCGTGACCTCGGCGCCGAGGTCACAGTCAACGCAAAATCGCCGGACGCTGTGGAACAGGTGCTGAAGGCGACTAGCGGCGGCGCGCATGGCGTGCTTGTGACGGCTGTGTCGCCCGCGGCATTCGCGCAAGCGCTGAGTCTTGCAAGGCGCCGCGGAACGGTAAGCCTCGTTGGCCTTCCGCCTGGCGAATTTCCGACTCCCATCTTTGATGTTGTGCTGAAGCGCATTACCATTCGCGGCTCGATCGTAGGTACGCGCGAGGACCTTGCCGAGGCGATTGCATTTGCCAGCGAGGGCAAGGTGCGCGCGCATATTCACCAGGCGAAACTTGAGGACATCAATCAGATCTTCAGTGATCTGAAAGCAGGCCGCGTTGACGGTCGCATGGTGATCACGTTGTAGCGATCATAAGCCACACTGCCTGGTTGGATCATGCTGGTTCGATCATATAGTCCTCGACTTCGACGCGGAACCTGCGGCCCGTAACTCCGCCGGATTGGCATAAAGCGCGTTCCTGCCGCCGCCAGGCAGACACATTCAGCTAAACCCTTCCCCTATGAGGGGCGCACCGATAACGGCGGTGATCGATGAGTTGGTCCGATCGACAACATAATACTCAATCGGCTGCCACCATTCCTTCTGGCACTTTCTGGGGCAGCCGCGTCTCGGGCATCCCTATCCATAGCAGCAGCAGTCCGCAGAGGCCCACCAGAGCCAAGCCCACCTGCTGCCGCTCTGTCGCCGAACAGGGCAGCCGAGATGCCGGTGCAAAATGTGCTCAGCGACGCACCGAGGGAAACCGCAACGCCGAGTGCACCGAGTGTCAGATTGAAACACCCGGTCCGTCGGGTGAGGTCGGCGGCGACGACAGTCATGGCCACTCCGAATATTGCGGCGCTGAACGCATTCAGCAGGTTGCCGAACACCAGCGCAAACTCATCGGGCAGCGTCGCATACACCAACGCCTGGAGCGGGATCAGTCCCCACCCGACCAGCAGTAGCGGCCTTCGGCCGGAAGTTTCGGCGCGCCGGCCGACCCACGGAGAAATCGCGGCCACGATTGCCTGCGGCACCAGGATGGTTGCCGCGACAATAAGTGTGGCGAATGCAGGCCAGCGTTCGGTTACGTGTAGCGCGACACCGGGACCCATCGCGGCGCTCGCGGCGAAGAACAACACGACACACGCCGCAAAGATCGACAGCCGCCTGTCCAGGAGTAGCGACTTCATGCCTTGCCAGGTAATGCGCGTATCGGCCTGCCTGTTCCCACGGATCGGGCCCGACAGTGCGGTTGCCGGCTCCGAAGCCTCGCTGATCAGGGACAACGACAGCAGTGCGGGCAGAGCCAGCAATGCTGACATGAGAAACACCGACACCGGCGGCAAATAAGCGCCGGAGATGCCCATCGCCGCCGCAGCCAGCCCATTGCCGATGGAAGCAAAGCGCGCGTTACGGCCGATCCGCTCGCTCAAGGCCGCTCGCCCAACCAGCGCCAGGCTGATCGCTGCGATACCGGGACCAATCAGTGAACTCGCCAGGCCTTGTACCGCCAGCGCGAGATAGACTGCGGGTCGGGCCGTGGTCACGCACAACAGCAAAGCCGCAAGCCCCACGCCGGCGATGCCAAGCAGCACTACCGGGCGCTTCTTGCGCATGCTGTCGAGCGCGGCGCCAGCGGGGATCTGGCTGAACAGGCTGCACAGCGTGGCGATGGTCAGTACAAAGCCGATCGCGTCCGGTGGCCACTGGTTTTTTACCAGATAGACGGTGACGAAGGAGCCGAAGCCAGTCTGCACCGCCGCAACGAAGAAGTTGACTCCGTCGAGCCCGCGACTGCTCGGGCTTGCCGTCGCGACCGAGCGTCCCGGCGGACCATCCATCGGTTGTTGAATGCGACCTTACTCCTGCGCCACGGCCCGGGCCTCGCAGCGCACCTCCAGCGCGCTCCCTCCCGGCACGTTATGGGTCTGGCCGCCGACGCGGATCTGCACCGGGTCGCCATCAGCGATCGCCACCCGCACGTTATCGTCCGCAATCCGCACCTGAACCGGCCGCCCACGCCAACGCACCGCAAAGGACATGCTGCGCCATTCCGGCGGCAGCCGCGGAGCAAGGGAGATCGCGTCGCCGCCCAGGTCCAGGCCGGCGAAGCCGAGTACTATCGCCTGCCACACACCCCCCAGTCCGGCGATCCGTATGCCGCCAGCACTGTTCGGGTCGAGTTCAAGATCTGCGGCCGCAGCCTGGCGCAGCAAACGCAGGGCGGTTTCGGTCTCGCCGAGCCGTGCTGCGACCAGCGCGTGAATCCCTGCGCTCAAGGAGCTGCCATGAGCACAGCGTGGCTCGTAGTAGCGGAAATTCGCTTTCGCTGCCGCGCCCGGGAACTCGTCCGGCAAAAGGGCGAGCAGCGCCACCACATCGGCCTGTTTGACGACCTGCGACCGCAGCGTTCTCTCATGGCCGATCACCACGTCGATGGGCACCTTGCGGTCGGCATACAGCGAAAGATCCAGCGGCTCGAGCTGATGGTATCCGGCGAACTGCTCGTACAGCCCGGTGGAGGGATCGAGACCGGTAACGATGCGTCCGACCGCGTCGCGCCAGTCGATAAGTTCAACCTCGCCCAGCGCAAGCCGCTCGCTCAGCGCGGCCACGCGCTCCGGCCAGCGCGCGCGCATCACTTCGATGGCCTCAAGCCCTCGTGCGACATTCCAGCGCGCCATCACGTTCGTAAAGGCGTTGTCGTCCACGTCCTCGTGGTACTCGTCCGGCCCGATCACGTGGCGGATATGCCGCTTGCCATCAGCCTCAGCCACGGCGCGCGACGCCCAGAAACGCGCGGTCTCGAGCAGGATCTCCGCTCCTGCATCGATGAAGAACGCATCATCGCCCGTGGCACGCCAGTACTGCCACACCGCATAGGCGATATCGGCGCTGATATGCTGCTCCATCCTGCCGGTCAGGATGTCAATCATCGCGCCGTCGGGACCCGCCACACGCTCAGGCGTCGCCTCCTCGCCGGTGTCAGCCGATTCCCACGCGTACATCGCGCCCTTGTAACCCATCGCGGCTGCCTTCTCGCGTGCGCCGCGCAGCGTGTGATAGCGATACATCAGCATCGCCCGCGCCGCCTCCGGCCACACCGCCGTATAGAAGGGCAGCAGATAGATCTCGGTGTCCCAGAACACGTGGCCGAAATAGGCATCCCCGGTCAGGCCGCGCGCGCCGACGGAGACAGTTTCGTCTTCCGGGTTGGCAGCGCTGGTCAGATGATAGACGGCGAAGCGGAGCGCCTTCTGCGCCTCATCGTCACCCTCGATGATGACGTCGCTTGCGTCCCAACGCTCCTGCCACGCCGCCTCGTGCGCTGCCAGCACGCCGCGCCAACCAAGCGCGCGGCTGCGCGCCAGCGCATCGACGGCAACCAGGGACGGGTCGTCCGCCAAATTGTCCGAGCGCGCCACCGTGACGAGACGGGCGAGTTCGACCACCTGTCCGGCAACGGAACGCCAGCGCCAGATCCAGCGCAGTGAGAAGGACCGCTCCGGGACGAGCGGCTTGCCGTCGGCGCGCAATGTGGCGCTGCCCGCCATCGCGACACCCTTGCCGGAGCCTTCCGTGCGCCAGGCACAGACGTCCCGGTCGAGCTGTAGTGGCTCCATCCCCATACCGGCCATTGCGAAGTTGGCCTCCAGCGTCACGTCGATTCCGTCGCGGTCCAGCGAGAACCACGCGAGCTGCAATGCCATCGCGCGGTCCGCCAATGACACGAGGCGCAGCTCGCTGCCAGTCAAGGTGATCCCGGCGTGCGCCCGATAGGACATTTCCCCGAGGTGCAGCCCGCGGCGAAGGTCGAGCTGGCGCACACTCGCGAGGAACTCTCCGTCCAGCAGCATTTGCGGTTTGTCGTCCAACACGATTCTCAGGCGCGACCAGTCCGCGACCGGTACCAGTGCAGGCACCGGCGGCACGGTGTTTGGGTTGTCGAACAGGCCGGCGACATAGCAGCGCGGCCACGATGCCCACCTGATATAGCCCAACCAACTCACCCAGGTCGGGCCGCGGCTGACCGGGCGCGAGGCCCGCATGCCCAGAAACCCGTTGCCGAGCGCAAAACGGGATTCCACTGCGTTCTCGGTCAACACGTTGTAGCCTTCGTGGGTCAGAACCCAATCTGGGTCAGATGTCGGCTGCATGGCCTCATGCATGAGCGGGCGTCTCCGTTTCCGAACGAGTGCGCAATGTGCCATGGAGGACGGCGGCCGTATCGACCTGGTCGAGGCTGGTGACGACGAGGTCGGCCCCGGCAGCGTTGCAGCAAGGCTTCGTCGCCCAGCCGCGCGATGCCGACCGAGGCCATACCTCCGGCGCGCGCTGCGGCAATGCCGGCCGGCGCGTCCTCGACAACCACGCACTGCGCCGGCAGCACTTTCAGAGCCTTCGCCGCCAGCAGGAACAGTGCAGGATCTGGCTTGCCACGCGGCACGTCTGTGCCGCTCAGATCTGCATCGAAGATCGACAGCAGCGGGCGGCCATCGGGCAGGCTCAGGCGGCGCAGCATGGCAGCCACGTTCTTCGATGAGGATGCCAAGGCCAGCCGCAGGCCGGCCGCGCGCAGGCCATCCGCGAAGCGCACCGCGTCCGGAAAGGCTTCGAAGCTGCCTGCGGAGATCAGCAGGTCGATGAGCGCCTGTTTCTTCCTGGCATACTCGGGCGCGCGTGCGGCGGCCTCGGTGACGCCCAGGCCCTCGAGCGTAGCGCGAGCCCCGTCCAGCCGTGGCTTCCCGGCAACATGCGCCTGGTAGAACTCGGTTGTGAACCGGGCGGGATCCGCGTAGCCAGCCAGCGCCTCCCGCCAGGCTTGCTCGTGCGGCGAGGCCACCAGCACGCCATCTACATCAAAGATTGCTCCCGCCAGCGTGCGTCGCCGGGCACACACATGCGGCAAAGGTGTTGCCTGTTCAGACATTGTCTGCCTCCGTCGAGCCGGCGCGTTGCACCGTGTTGGCCTGATCATGCGCCGATTCTTTTCATGGCACCGGACACGGCTTTGCTTGCCAGATCTCGGCGGCATATTGGGCGATCGTGTGGTCACTGGAGAATTTTCCGCAGCCGGCCACGTTCAGGATGGCCTTTCGCGCCCAGGCGTGGCCGTCGGCGTACAGCGCGGTCAGCCTCTGGTCCGCCTCGAGATAGGATTTGAGGTCGGCCAGGTGCATGTAGTGGTCTCCCTGCGTCAGCAGCGCGTCGCGCAGCGGAGCAAAGATGCCGGGCTCGTAGCGGCTAAAATAATCGGAGAAGATCAGGTCCAACGCGGCTCGGGTCTCCGGCTCGTTGTCGTAATGCCAGTGCGGGTTGTACCAACTGCGGCTGTCGGCCACCTGATCGGCCGTCAATCCGAACAGGAAGAAGTTCTCTTCACCGGCTTCTTCGGCCATTTCGATTGTCGCGCCGTCGCGCGTGCCGATCGTCAGCGCGCCGTTCATCATGAACTTCATGTTGCTCGTGCCGCTCGCTTCATACCCGGCGGTCGAGATCTGGTTGGAGACGTCGGCGGCCGGGATCAGCCTCTCGGCGAGAGAAACGCCATAATCGGGGAGGAACACGACCCTGAGGCGGCCTTGCGTGATCGGATCACTGTCGATCGTGGCTGCGAGGTTGTTGATGAATTTTATGATCAGCTTGGCCAGCCGGTAGGCCGGCGCTGCCTTGCCGGCGAAGAAGAACGTGCGCGGCGTCAGCTCGAGGCCGGGGTTCTCGCGCAGCCGGTTGTACAGCACGACGATGCGCAATGCATTTAGCAGCTGCCGTTTGTATTCATGAATTCGCTTGATCTGACAGTCGAAGATGCTGGCGGGATCGACGATCTGGCCGGTCGCCGCCTCGAGCCAATTGGCAAAACGAGATTTGGCCTCATGCGCGGCTTTGCGGAACGCCTCGCGAAAGGATTTGTCCTCGGCAAGAGGCGCGAGTTGGCGCAATCGGCCGAGATCGGTCACCCAGCTATCGCCGATGGCCGCAGTGATGACGCCGGCGAGTGCTGGGTTCGCGAGCAACAGCCATCTTCGCGGCGTGATCCCGTTGGTCTTGTTGTTGAAGCGCTCCGGAAACATTTCGGCCAGGTCTTTGACCGTTGTCGTTCGCAGCAACTTGGTGTGAATTGCCGAGACACCATTGGTGCTGTGCGAGCCGACGATGGCGAGGTTGGCCATGCGGATTTTGCGCGGGGTCCCTTCCTCGACCAGGCTCATGCGCCGAACCCGCTCCTCGTCGCCGGGATGGCGGATCCGGACAGCGTCGAGAAAACGCCGATTGATCTCGAAGATGATTTCCAAGTGTCGCGGGAGCAATATCTCGAACCAGGCTAGCGGCCATTTTTCGAGCGCTTCGGGCAGCAGGGTGTGATTGGTGTAAGCCAACGTCCTCTGCGTCAGATCCCAGGCTTGGTCCCAGCCGAGATGCGCCTCGTCGAGCAGGATCCGCATCAACTCCGATACCGCCATCGTCGGATGCGTGTCGTTGAGCTGAATCGCGATCTTGTCCGGAAACGTGTTCCAATCGGCATTGCTGCGGCGGAAGCGCCGGACGAGATCGGCCAATGAGCAGGCGACGAGGAAATACTCCTGCACGAAGCGCAGGCCCTGCCCCATGTCGGTGGAATCGTCTGGATAGAGCACTCGAGTCAGCGACTCGGCCGCGAGAGTCCCAGCCAGCGCACCGACAAAATCGCCGCTGCTGAATTCCTGAAAGTTGAAATAGTCCGGCGCAGCGGCGGCCCACAGGCGCAATGTATTGATCGTCTTGCCGCCATAACCAACGATTGGTCGATCGAATGGCATGCCGATCAGCGAACAGGATCCGCCCGCCACGGGGCGCAAGCGCCCGTCTTGCATCGAGAACGAGCAGTTCAGTCTGACTTCGACGGCCTCGTTCGGGCGGGGGACCTCCCACGGGTCCTGGCGGCGCAGCCAGTTGTCCGGCTCTTCGTGCTGCCAGCCGTCCTGGATGGTCTGTTTGAACATGCCGTATTCGTAACGCAGCCCGTAGCCCATTGCCGGGAGCTGCATCGTCGCCATTGAGTCGAGAAAACAGGCAGCCAGGCGGCCGAGCCCGCCGTTTCCCAAACCGGCATCGGGTTCTTGTTCGATGAGGTCGAGCGGGTCGAGCTTGTCCCGGGCAGCCATTTCCTTCGCAAAGGGACCGAGCAGTAGATTGGTAATATTATTCGAGAGCGACCGCCCAATCAGAAACTCGATCGACAGATAGTAAATCCGCTTGGGGTTCTCCCGGTCATAGGTGCTGTCAGTCAGAATCCAGCGTTGCGACAGCACATCCCGCACCGAACGCGCGGCTGCCTCGAAGCGCTCGCGCGGCCCGGCGGCTTCCGGAGCGACTACGTCGTCGAAAAGCAGGTGCCGCTCATACAACGCGTCGTTGTTGCCGGAGAACCGGATTGGGCCACACCCGTAACGCGTGAGAAGCTCCTGGTCAGGTACGGATTGCGCTGCTTCATTCATTGCGGCTGATCCTGTGTCGGCAGGGGTCCGTTCCAGACCCTGACCGCGGGTATCTCGTAGTAGTACGACAAAACGCACAAACTGCCCGTGTCGAGCAGGAAATGCCGTCCGGCGCCCGCCGGGAGCCCGATCCACCGCGCCACCAGGACGCGGAGTACGTGTCCGTGCGCAAACAAAGCGACATTGCCTTCAAAAGCGCGGACCCGGGCGATGACCCGATCCACCCTCGCACCCACTTGCTCTGGCATTTCGCCGCCCGGACAACCGTCGCGGAAAATCAGCCAGCCGGGTGCCTTCTCGTGGATCTGCTCGGGTGTGAAGCCCTCGTATTCGCCGTAGCTCCATTCGGCCAGCTCGAGGTCGATGACGGCTGCGTTGCCGAGACCCGCCAACTCGCAGGTCTCACGCGCGCGCGGCGTTGGGCTGACGAAAACGCGCGCGAACGCTTCTCTTGCCAGCACGGGTCGTAACCTCTCCGCGGTCCGACGCCCGTTATCGGTTAAAGGGAGATCCGTGGTGCTGGTATGCCTGCCACTCACGCTCCACGCCGTCTCGCGGTGTCGCATCACGAACACGTCCACGATCCTACTCCGGTCTCAGACTTCGCTCGGCTTCCGTCTAACTCAAGTGGGCTGTCGCCTCGATCAGTCGTCGTGCCATTCGCGGCGATGCGCCGGACTGGCGATGCTGACCGAGGTATCCTCCATTTCATTTGTGTACCTGCCGAGACTGGCAGCACTGTTACAGCGGACGCGTAGATACAGTGCTTGCCGACCAGCGACCAGATTCTCGTCCCGGCCATCCCACGTCTCCAGCGCATGGTCCTGAAGCGCGCGGCCGTAAGAAAAACTGATCTTCCACGGCTTCTTCTCGGGGAGTCGATTGATTGCGTCCAAATGGACCGTAGCCGCCCGATCGTCCTGGCCGCCCGACAAGAACACGATGCCCGGCACTGCGGCAGGGACGTGGCAACGCAAACAGCGCAAGGTGGCGGTGGCGACTTGCTGAACCGACGCCGGATGACGCCAGTCTTTTCCGGCAATCACCATGCTGGGCTTCAGCACCATCCGCTCCAGCCAAACCCGTTGATCATGGAGCGCAGAGAAGACGGCGTGAAGGACTGCGCAGGTGATCTCTTCGCAGCGTTCAATCGAATGCGAACCGTCCATCAGCACTTCCAGCTCAACGATCGGAACCAGGTTCTCTTCTTGACAAAGGGCCGCGTACCGCGCCAGCGCGTGCGCATTAGCGCTGATACAGGCGTAGCTCGGCAGAGTGTCGCTGATGTAGATTACCGCGCGCCACTTCGCGAAACGGGCCCCCATATTGCGGTACGCCGAAAGACGATCCCGGAGCCCGTCGAGACCCTCGGTCACTGTCTCGCCTGGGGTCCCGGCGAGCGGTTGTACACCTGTGTCGACCTTGATCCCCGGTAGGATACCCTGTTTCGAAAGAACCTGGATGAGCGGCGTGCCGTCGGAGCTCTTCTGGCGGATCGTCTCATCCTGCATGATAACGCCGCTGATGAACTCGGCCATGCCCGCAGTAAAAGGCATTTCACGGTAGGTGCATCAACTCCTGTCCGTCGACTGGATGCCGAGCGTGTCGAAACGCTTTGTCAATGTGTGAACGGTTTCGTCGGCTGCGAGGATCCCCTTCCCGTCCGCGACCAGCGTCAAAGCGATGTCCTCGAGATCATCGGTCATCGTGCAAAACCTTAGAACGGCCACTGCCAATTGGTGATTTCGGGCGGGTCGATGCCGAACTCGTACGCGTGATTCTGGCATGCGATCTGCTGGTTGAGCAGAGCCTCGCGAGCGCTCGACCCAGTGACGTGGAAGCGCTGCATGCGGTCGATCGCGTCGATAGCGAGGCTGAAACGGTCGGTCTGGTTGCGGATCGCCAATTCCAAAGGGGTATTGATGTTGCCATGCTCCTTATAGCCGCGCACGTGAATGTTGTGCTGGCCAAGCCGACGGTAAGTGAGGCGGTGGATCAACCAAGGATAGCCATGGAAGTTGAAGACCACCGGCTTGTCCGGGGTGAAAAGAGCTTCGAACTCGCGGTCTGTCAGGCCGTGCGGATGCTCGGTGTTCGGCACCAGTTTGGCCAGGTCCACCACATTCACGAACCGAACCTTGACGTCGGGCAGGTGCTGACGGAGCAGGGTCGTGGCCGCCAGTGATTCCATTGTCGGCACGTCGCCACAACTCGCCATGACGATGTCGGGCTCGGCACCCTCGTCATTGCTCGCCCAGGTCCAGATGCCGGCGCCCTTCGTGCAGTGGGCGATTGCAGCGTCGATGTCGAGGTATTGCAGATGCACCTGCTTGTCCGCGACGATGACGTTGATGTAGTTGGCGCTGCGTAGGCAATGATCGGCGACCGACAGCAGGGAGTTCGCATCGGGTGGCAGATAGACGCGCACCACGCTCGGACTCTTGTTGACGACAAGATCGAGGAACCCGGGGTCCTGGTGCGTGAAGCCGTTGTGGTCCTGGCGCCAGACCAGCGCGGTGATCAGCAGGTTGAGCGACGACACGTCGGCCCGCCACGGCAGCTCATTGCACTTTCCGAGCCACTTGGCGTGCTGGTTGACCATCGAGTCGATGACGTGGATGAACAACTCGTAACTGTTCAGAAGGCCGTGCCGGCCGCTCAGGATGTAGCCCTCCAGCCACCCTTCCACCGTGTGCTCGCTGAGCATCTCCATCACGCGGCCGTCCGGGGCGAGATTGCCGCCGTCCGCATCCTCCGGAAAGTACTCTCCCATCCATGCCTTCTTGGTGACGTCGTAGAGGGCCTGCAGCCGGTTGGACTGCGTCTCGTCCGGCCCGAACACGCGGAAGTTCTGCATGTTCAGCTGCATGACCTCGCGCAGGAAATTGCCGAGGACAGGCACGTTTCCCGACATAGGTCGCGCCGGGCTTCTCGACCTCGACGGCGGACGCGCGGAATTCGGGCATCGATAAGGGCTTACGCAACAATCCGCCATTGGCGACCGGATTGGCGCTCATTCGCCGGTTTCCCACAGGGGCGAGGGCCTTCAACTCGGGTAGCAGCCTCCCCTCGTCGTCGAAGAGCTTTTCGGGCTTGTAGCTGCGCATCCATTTTTCCAGCAGCTGCAATTGGCCAGGGTTGGTGGCAACGTCCGGAAGTGGGACCTGATGGGCGCGCCAGAAGCCTTCGAGGTAATGCCCGTCCACTTCTCGCGGGGCTGTCCAGCCTTTGGGACTGCGCAGGATGACCACGGGCCAGCGCGGCCGAAAGCTCGGCCGGTGCGGCGCGCTTCTTCCTGGACTTTGCGGATCTCCAGGACGCAATGCTCCAGGGTCGCCGCCATCGCCTGATGCATGCTGGGCGGATCGCTGCCCTCAACGAAATACGGGGTGTACCCGTAACCGGTGAACAGCCCCGTCAACTCGTCGTGGCCGATGCGCGCCAGGATGGTCGGATTGTTGATCTTATAGCCGTTGAGGTGCAGGACCGGCAGCACCGCCCCATCGGTGATCGGGTTGAGGAACTTGTTGCTGTGCCAGCTGGTCGCCAGCGGTCCAGTCTCGGCCTCCCCATCGCCCACCATCACCAGGGTGATCAGGTCCGGGTTGTCGTAGACCGTCCCATAGGCGTGCGAGAGGCTGTAGCCGAGTTCGCCGCCCTCGTGGATGCTGCCGGGCGTTTCCGGAGTGGCGTGGCTGCCAATGCCGCCCGGGAAGGAGAACTGCTTGAACAAGTGCTGCATCCCCGCCAAATCTTCGCTCTTGTCCGGATAGACCTCGGAATACGTGCCTTCGAGATACGCCTGTGACAGGACCGCCGGCGCCCCGTGCCCAGGGCCGCTGATAAAGATCGCGTTCAGGTCGTATTTTTTGATCAGCCGGTTGAAGTGGATGTAGGTGAAGCACTGGCCGGCATCCGACCCCCAATGGCCGAGCAGCCGCGACTTGATGTGCTCCAGGCTCAACGGCTCTCGCAGCAAGGGGTTCGCCTTCAGATACAGCATCCCCATGCACAGATAGAGGCTGGCCCTCCAATACGCGTCGATATTCTGCAGCTCATCGGGACTGAGTGGTTCCCCCTCGATCGTTGAGCGCGCCGTGCCGTATGCGGAGAGTGATGTGTCAGATTGAGGCGCTAAGAGAGTGCGGTGTGAAGCGCTCATGTCGCTTGTGCTCCTGGTGTGGGACAACCCGTCAGGTTCTTCAGAGGTCCTTCCGATACTTTCTCTTCGAGCTCGAACACCGGTCCGGAACGGGCGCCGATACGCACGAGTGGTGCCGGCCCATAATTCCTCCCGGTCACTGCTGGGCGGCGACACTAGCGTCGAAACCGCCACTTGCATTGATCTAGATCAAATGGTCGCAGACATTTCGCGTGGGGTCGGACGAGCCGTCGTATGTTCATAGAGTTCGTTATGATGTCTTGTCTTCGATCTCGAGCGCCGGCCCGGAGCGGGCGTCGACGCGCGCGTACAGCGCCGTCACGGAGCGCGGCATGACGCGATATCGCGTCCCCGTCACTGGTGGCGCAGCAGGCGGGTCGATGATGTCCTCTGGCGACTCCCGCGCCGTATCGATCCATCGCTGCCAACCGGCAACGGCTGTCTCCGGCACTGACGGCAGTTCGAAGTCGAGATCCTCCCAGTAGGCGTTGCACATCAGGTGCAGCCAGAACGGAATGCGATGCGCGCCCGGCCGCACGGTACAGGCAATGCTATGCGAGTCGTCGGACCAGTCCGGGCAACCGAGCCGGACTCCGTGCCAGTCGATCTCGGCGCGGCGCAGCACCTCGTTGAGGCTCAGTCCGAAGCTCTCCCCGCCGCGCATCTCAATCCCTCGGAGGCGATGGGAGATCAGCATCCGCACGAACCGATAAAGATCCCGGTGCCGGTCGAGCAGGCTCCAGTCGAGCCAGCTAATCTCGTTGTCCTGGCAATAGGCGTTGTTGTTTCCGCGCTGGGTGCGGCGCATTTCGTCACCCATCAGCAGCATCGGGGTGCCGAGCGAAGTCAGCAGCGAGACGATGAAGTTCTTGACTTGGCGGCATCGCAGCCGTTCGACCGCTTCATCATCGCTCGGCCCCTCGATCCCGCAATTCCAGGACAGATTGTCGTCCATTCCGTCCCGGTTCCCTTCGCCGTTCGCTTCATTGTGTTTGCTGTTGTAGGAAACCAGATCGTTCAGCGTGAAACCGTCATGGCAGGTCACGAAGTTGAGGCTTTGCTCGGGTTCCCGTTCCCGGTATCCGAAGATGTCGGGGCTGCCGAGCACGCGTTGCGCCATCATCCGCACCGTGCCTCTGTCGCCCTTGACAAAACCGCGCACGTCGTCGCGGAAGCGGCCGTTCCATTCCTTCCAGCTGTCGCCGATAAAGCTGCCGACCTGATAGAGACCAGCGGCGTCCCAGGCCTCTGCAATCAGCTTGGTGCCGGCGAGGATCGGATCCGACTCGATGTCCCACGGCGCCGGCGGATTTTCGAGCGGGCGACCGCTCTCGTCGCGGGACAGGATCGCGGCGAGGTCGAAGCGGAACCCGTCGACATGCATTTCCGCGACCCAGTACCCGCAGGCTGTCGAGAATCATGCGGCGCACGATCGCCTGATTGGCGTTCAGCGTGTTCCCGGTGCCGCTGTAATTGGCGTAGCGCGCCCGGTCCTGGTCGAGGATGTAGTACACCTCGTTCGCGAGACCGCGGAAGCAGAGAGTGGGTCCAGCCTCGTTCCCCTCGGCGGTGTGGTTATAGACGACGTCGAGTATCACTTCGATGCCGGCGCGGTGCAGCGCCTTGACGAGATCGCGGAACTCATCGACGGGCCCGAGGGCGTCCTGCCGCGAACTGTAGCCGGCATGAGGAGCGAAGAACGATACCGGCGAATATCCCCAATAATTGACCAAGCCCGGCGGGCAGTCCTGTAGGTCGAACTGGAATATCGGCAGCAGCTCCACCGCGGTGATCCCGAGTTCCCGGAGGTACGGGATCTTCTCGATCATGCCGGCATATGTCCCTCTCAGCTCCGCCGCAACTCCGGAGCTGGGATGACGCGTGAAGCCGGCGACGTGCATCTCGTAGATGACGGTCGACGCGAAACTCCGACGCAGCGGCGCGTCGCCCTCCCAATCGTAAGCGGTGGGGTCGACCACCACGCTTTTCATGGCGATCGCGTCGGCGTGCCCGTATTCGCTTGACCGTCCCCATGTCGCGCGACTTGGGCCACTGCATCACAGAAGGCTGCAAACCGAACGTGGTTGTCCGGCCAATCACATTTTTCGTTGTCCTGATATAGTCCCCCTTTGCGACGGTAGAGACCAGGCCGATCGACCAGGTAGACCGGTAGGCCACTGCCCGGCATGCTCCCTGGAATCAGGCAACCGCCGTTTCGCAAGGGTGAAAGCGTCCGCTTATTCACGGCAATATCGAGCGCGCATAGATAGCCTGGCACGATCAACCGGATGTCGATGCCTAGACCCGCAAGCGAGATGGGGTGAGCACCCGCCACATCGCCGAGGCCGCCCGTCTTTGCAAGCGGGTAAGCCTCGGACGATGCGAACAGCACCCTGGGCCAATGCCTAGCCAGCGTGGCTCCAGCCATGTTCATAGTTGTCCCGATCCAAGGCCCCGAAATTGTGGTTATATTAGTCGTCGGTTTTGCGTTGACATTGATCTGAATCAATCAATCCTGCCAACCAGTCACCCATTCTCCGCGCGACCTGGCGCCTCCTCTGGGCCTGGTGTCATTGAGCATCATCGGGCTGTGGCTGTTTGATCTGGATCAATGTGTGGTCCGCGTTCGGCGAATAGAGTTTTGTCGCCGACATTGCACTTCTATGAAGCCTCCACGTTCGGGTAAGTCAGTCATGCGAAAGCGCCCGAAGCGGTGGCTGACGAGCCGGTCACGCGGCGAATCGTCGAGGCTTATGAGTAGGGAAAGGGACACGCATGCTGCGATCAGAGAGCAGGATTAGGCGCGATCTCGACGTACTTCGGCCGTTCAGCGAAGCCTGCCGCAGGGATATGGATTTGTAGATGAGCCCCGCAAATTCGCGCCCGCCGGAATGGCGTCTGGAACAGCATGGAATGATGGCACATCTGCTGCTGACAGGCGACTGGATCGCTTGCGAGACGGGCATTCGCAGTCCCAGCGAGGTACGCCGCATCCTTGATCAAGCTGATGAGGCGACACTGCGTGTAGACGTCAGCAGCCTCGGTCAGTGGGATAGCGCTCTCATCGCTTTCCTGAAGATGCTCCACGAGTTCAGCCGGAATAGGGCGACCTCGGCCGGTACCGATCGACGATTCGAGCCTTCCAGACGCTGCACGACGACTGCTCGGTCTGGCATCCGCGGACGCGCCTCCGGCCGCCGGAACCAAGGTGACCCATCCTCCCTTGGCGACGCGTGTCGGCGAGGCGTATTTCGATGCGTGGTCCAGAACCGTGGGCGTTGCGGCGCTTGTCGGAGAAACCGCACTGCGGGGCGCTGCGGCCCTCGCCCGCCGCACGCGCACGCGCGCCGTTGATGTGTTGCAATGCGTGCGCGAAGCCGGGTCCGGGGCGCTCGGTATCGTCGCGCTTGTCAACGGACTCGTCGGCGGGATTATCGCTTTCGTCGGCGCGGTGCAGTTGCAGCGCTTCGGCGCCGGAATTTACATCGCGGATCTCGTCGGCATTGCCGTAGTACGTGAGTTGGCAGCGCTCGTAACCGCCATCGTGATGGCGGGACGCACGGGCGGTGCATATGCCGCGCAGCTTGCCACCATGCAAGGGAACGAGGAGATCGACGCTCTGAACGCGCTTGGCATCCCGGTCTTCGACTTCCTCGTGCTGCCGCGGATTGCGGCACTCGTTACGATGATGCCATTGCTGTACCTCTATGGCTGCGCTGTCGGGAACTTTGGCGGATACCTCGTCAGCATTGCGACGTTGGACCTCACATCGGCGAATTTCCTGCAGGAACTTCGCGGCGCGGTGGCCGGCACGCAGTTCGCAATCGGTCTTGCCAAGAGCGTCGCATTCGGTGCCCTCGTCGCGCTGGCAGGCTGCCACATCGGGTTGCAAGCCGGACGCAGTGCCGAGGATGTGGGCCATGCCGCGACAGAAGCAGTCGTGACAGGAATTGTCGGGGTAATAGCCCTCGATGCGGTATTTGCCGTCTGCACCAATGCGCTGGGGATATGAAGCCATGGCACCGCAGCGGAATGCCGAAGAACGAATCGCGGTGAAAAATCTGGTTCCCCGGCGGAAACTGTGGGTGGCTCAGGGCGATATAGAATCACATGAGCGGCAGCGGCGGGCTGCAACGACGTAGCGGGGTTTTGGTTGGTGGCGCCTCACCGGACGGCACGGCCAATTTTACCTCGGCCATGCGGATTGCCGTCAAGCCCTGCGCCTTCGGCGCACCGCTCCGCGGCTGCGGGGCTTGACCGCGACACGCGTGGCCGAGAATTCGGCATTGGTGCCGTCAATGACGCGATCGGTTCGTCGTCGTGGTAGAGCTGCGGCCGCTGGTCTTGGGGGCTGTCAGGAAGCGAAAGAGCTTGCGGCAGGTTGCATCGAGGAAGCGTTGCTCGGCTTCGGACTGGCCATGGGATAGCAACGGCCCGCCGTCGTCACCAATGAGGTCGAGGACGACCTGCTCGACCGGCCGCCTGCGGAGATCACTGTCCGTCTGTACCTGGCGTATGATCTCACCGCCGAGCACCCAAATGTTGTCGCGGTGCCGACGCAAGGTTTTGCGCGACAGAGACAGCGCCAACAACTCGCACAGGAACGGCTTGAAGCAGTCCACAATCCGCAGGCCGTACGGAATGTCGCCTGCCTCATACGCCCAGCTGTCCGGCCATTGATCGAGATCCGGACAGAAATTCTGCAAGGGATCGGCGTCGGCCTGTTGCGCCAGTAGGGTGTCAAGCATCCCGGCAACTCCCTTGGGTTCTACGGTCATGCGGCTGATCTCCCTGCTGAACCACTACCAGCACTTTCCCGGATTTGTGTACGAGCGTGCGCGACATTGCGCAGCAAGCCGGACAATCGAGATCTCGGTGCGGCCACGTCGCGGCTCGCGACCGGTGTGTTCCGGCTGTCATAAGCCGGCCCCGGCCTATGATCACCTGAGTCTGCGCCGGTTCGAGTTCGTGCCGCTGTGGGGATGCATGGTGCTATTGCTCTATTGCATGCGACGGGTCGATTGCCGTGCCTGTGGGGTGCGGGTCGAAGCGGTGCCCTGGGGCATCGGCAAGCATCAATTGACCAAGGCGTATATGCTGTTCCTGGCACACTGGGCACGGAAGCTGTCCTGGCAGGAAACCGCGGTGTCGTTTCGTACCACCTGGGACAAGGTCTGCCAGTCGGTGGAGTATGTCGTGCAGTGGGGGATCGAGCACCGGCAACTGGGTCCGATCGCGGCGATCGGCGTCGATGAGATCCAGTATGCCAAGGGCCACAAATACCTGACGCTGGTCTATCAGATCGAGCAGCATTGCACGCGGCAGCCAAGCCATCCACATTCTCGATCGCTTCCACATTGTCGCCAAGATGAACGCCGCGCTGGACCAGGTGCGTGCCGGCGAGGCTCGTCGGCTGGCGCGCGACGGCTATGAGCCGGTGTTGAAGAAGACCCGATGGTGCGTGCTGAAACGCAAGGCGAATCTGACCAGGCAACAGCGGTTCCGTCTGCGCGATCTGCTGCGCTACAATTTGCGGACCGCACGGGCCTATCTGCTGAAGGAGGACTTCCAGCAATTTTGGGAGTACCAGTTCACCGAGTTGGGCCGGCAAGTTCCTCGATGAGTGGTGCGGTCAGGTCATGCGCTCGCGTATCGAGCCGATGAAGAAGATCGCCAGGACGCTACGCTCGCATCGGGCGCTGATCCTGAACTACTTCCGCGCCAGGAAGCAGTTCTCCAGCGGCGTGGTCGAGGGTCTCAACAACAAGGCCAAACTGACCATGCGAAAATCCTATGGGTTCCGCACGTTTCACGTCACGGAAACCGCGCTGTACCATGCACTTGGCAAACTGCCGGAGCCAGAAGTGGCCCACAGATTTTTCTGACGAGGCAAAAATCTTACGGTCGCGTTCGGCACGCGCGTGATTCAAGGCGAGTTGAGTTTTTCGGTTCGTCAAGGCTCGATCTTCGCGATCATGGGCGGCAGTGGCTGCGGCAAGAGCACTGTGCTGAAAGCGATGATCGGCTTGTTGCGTCCGTCCTCCGGGACGATAGCAGTGGACGGCGAGAATTACTGGGCCGCCACTGAAGCGCGACGCGCGGCGATCAGCCGTCGCTTTGGTGTACTGTTCCAGAGCGGCGCGCTGTGGAGCTCGATGACAGTGGCCGAGAACGTGGCGCTTCCGCTGCAAATGTTCACTGGCCTGGCCGCCGATGCAATCGCCGTCCTTGTCCAGCTCAAGCTCTCGTTCGTTGGGCTGGCAGCGGCCGCTGGCAGGATGCCGGCCGAGCTTTCGGGGGGCATGCGCAAGCGCGCAGCCCTCGCGCGCGCTCTCGCCCTCGACCCCGAAATCCTGTTCTTTGACGAGCCATCCGCAGGCCTCGATCCGATTACATCCGAGCGGCTCGATGAACTGATTCTCGAATTGAGCAGGGGTCTCGGCGCCACCGTCGTTATCGTGAGCCATGAACTGCCGAGCCTCTTTGCAATCTGCGATGACGGTATCTTTTTGGACGCGGACACCAGAACAGCGATCGCGCACGGCTCGCCGCGGACATTGCGTGACGCGTGCGATCACCCAACCGTCCGCGCCTTCATGGAGCGAGGACGAGTAGACCCCGTCCGAGCCCGGGAAAGTCAGCCATGACCTCCAGACCCGCCGTTGTCGGAGGCTTCATCCTTGGCGCCCTTGCTCTCGGTGTTGCCGGTATCTTGTTCTTCGGAGGTATGCGGCTCTTCGCCACGAGCACGCGCGTCGTCGTGTTCTTTAGCGAGTCGCTCGCGGGACTTGACGTTGGCTCACCGGTAACGTTCCACGGCGTGCGCGTCGGGTCGGTCCAGAGCATGGCCCTGGTCTACTCCACTGAAACCATGACTGCGCGAACTCCCGTCTTCCTGGAACTGGAGCGGAACAAGGTAATCTTGGAAGGGACGAGGTTGAACCGCTATGAGCCAGATTTCGAGCAACTCGTTCGCGCAGGACTGCGAGCCCAACTGGCGCTGCAGAGCTTCGTCACCGGTCAGCTCCGCGTAGATCTCGATGTCCGGCCCGGCACGCCGGCACAACTGGTCGGCGCGGCCCCGGGCGTACCGGAGATTCCAGCGCTGCCGTCGGAGCTCGGCCAACTACGGAACGAGCTGACACAATTGCGGCTACGTGAGCTTGCCGACACCGCGCAACGGGCTTTTGCCTCAGTGGGGCACCTCTCGGATCACCTTGATGCGACGCTCGATCCCCTGGCCCAGAGCGCGCACCGTACCCTCGACGCCGCCACGCAGACGCTGCAAACAACGAACGAGGCGGTGCGTCGGGTGCAGGCCGACGCCTCCACTACGCTGCGCGACCTGGATTCTCTGATCGTCGATGCTCACGGTCAGCTTGGCGCGCGCGGTGGTGAGCTCAGTCGCGCTCTTACGACAGCCGATCGCACGCTACGCCACGCGGAGACTCTGATCGAACTCGCTAAATGGTCTTGCCGAGCCTCGCTCGCCATTCCGCGGCGATCTCGAAGCCACCGTACGCGATCTCGCCGCCAGCGCCAGCTCCCTGCGCAGCTTCGCGGAAACGATCGAGCGGAACCCGAACGCCCTCCTCATGGGTCGAGGCAGCCGATGAAGCAGGCTGCCGCTCGCTCATCCCCGGGGACGCGGTTCTTTTGGGTCGCGGTCCTCGCGTTCTTCGGCGCTGCGATGTGCGGAATTACCGCGTGCAGTCTGTCGGGACCACCTCCCGCGGAGTATGTGCTCGGGGCCATGCCAGTGGCGTCAGCGACAACGCTGTCCGCAAACAGGACTGCCGGTCGTCGAAGTCAAGCGCATTCAGGTTCCCGACTATCTCGACACAACCAATATACTGGAGCGCAGAGGCAATCAGCTCGTCCCGAGCTCGACCAGCCGTTGGGGCGAACGGCTGTCGGTTGGTATGGCCCGAGCTCTCATCGCCTCGCTTGCCACCCGGCTGCCCCACCTGATGGTGACCGCAACGCCGGTGGGGCGTCCGGTGAGGCAGATCCTGCTCGATGTGGCTGCCTTTGAAGCGAGACCGGACCACCAAGTCGTTCTTGTCGCCCGCTGGACCATTTTGGATGGCGCCACTCGCCAAGTGCTGACCGCAGAACAAGCGTCTCTGGTCGAAGCGATCGAGGGCAAGGGCGATGACGCGCTCGTGGCGGCAATGTCGCGGGCTGTCGACGACCTGGCCGGGCGGGTCGCCGCCGACATCGAACGTGATCTTCGGTCAGGGGCCTGAGGTGTCCAACGCATCGACTGACGTTTATCGAAGCGCTTGTCAGCGAGCTTTGCTGACCGGCAGCTCAGCCGCGCGCGCCTGCATGCGATCGACCACTTCGGCGAGCTTGCCGTAAGCACACTGTAGAGCCGCCAGCCATTCCACCTGGTCCGCCAGAAGCGGATGCTTCGCGGTATCGGGCGGGATGTACTGTTCCCCCAGGGACCTCCGCAACGTCATCGATATGGACGTCATCCGGGCCGCCGAACTGAAGCTGGATGTGGATCCCCTCGGGGGGCCGCCGTGCATTACTGGGAGCCAATCAACTCCGTCTACAAGCTCGACATCGTCGTGGTGAATCGGATGGTCGACCCGACGTTCTCTTTCATGACGGTCGATCATGACGGCGTGATCCGCATGGACTCATCAAGCCCATAGCCGGGAAGAAAATGCAGCGTCAGCATGCCCTTCGTGGACGCAACGTAAGTCTTCACCAGTGTGGTCTTGTGCGCGGGAAGCCCATCCAGCACCAAGTGCACCGGCTTCGCACGACGCCGCATCATCCGTCGTAGCAGCGAGACAAACAACTCGGCGTTCAGGCCGCCCTGGTAAGTGCAGTACCAGAAGCCACCCCGTGCGTTCACCGCGGAGGCAGCACTGATCGATTGCCGCTGGCCAGGGCGTTCAACCACAGGCGTCTGACCCTTCTTGCCCCAGGTCTTGCCATGCACGCTGTCGGCACGAAAGCCCGAACTCATCCCAGAAATACACCTCACCGCCTGAGGTTTTTGCCTGTCTGGCAATGGCAGGATACCGTTCGCGCTGCCACGGCTCAATCGCTTCAGGATCGCGCTGATAAGCGCGTTGCAGCGGCTTTTGCGGGGTCAGTCCCAACTTGGCGAGCAGTTCTCCCACCGCCGTTACACCAAGCCGAATGGCGAATTTCCGTTCGATCAACTTGACCACCACCGACCGCGCCCACAATCCAAAGTCCAGGCCATACTGACGCGGATCGCGACCATTGATCCAACGGAACGCCTGTTGCTCCTGGTGTGGTGTCAAACTGCGTGGCCGACCCGAGGCCAGCGTCCATTACATGCCCGTCCTACGCACATGATCCAGGTCAGCCCGGCAGATCTTGCTGAATGCCAAAAGCGGATCGGGGTCAAGGCTCTTGGACAACGCCTCTTTCGCGAGTTGCCTGAGCTCAATACTCGGCTTCAGCGCGATCTCGACTATAGCTCTGAGCACCGCCTCCGCTCCACTGACAACATTCGGTGAAGCGAACAGCCTCATACGGTTGATAAGCCCGATCAAACGCTGCTCATCGCCGCCAAGCAAGATCTCGTCCTTTATGAAGGCGTTCAACAGCATATTCGACGCACTCATTACGAAATCAGCGTAGACAGCCTCCCGCTTCGCGACCTCACCTACCATGCGCTGATGACGATCGTGCACGCGTTGGGAGTAGATCGCGGCGATCAGTGAGGTGCTGCCGCCTATGAGCGCCCCCAATAGCGCTGATATCGGGCCCAGGAGAGTTGGATCAATGTGCAAAGTCGCCTCCGTGGAGTGCTGCTGTGTAAAATCCCCGATGTTGTGCTGGCGCCGTTCGGGTCAGTGGGTGACAGTGACGGTGTGCGCGAGATCGACGCTTTCCTCGTGGCCGCGTTGGGGCTCTGGATCCGGAACCACGCCACGTAGAGCGCCGGAAGCAACACTAGACCAGATGTTCGCCTGAGATAGGGGCGACCCGTCTCACAGTATGCAGGCTTTCGAGGATTGTGCCGGATGGTCCGGCGCCGAGCCTCATGCATAGGAGACGGGTCATGGGACAGTGTATCATCTATGTCGGCCTTGACGTGCATAAGGATACGATAGCGGTCGCGTTGGCCGAAGCGGGCTTGCGGGGAGAAGTGCGCGAGCACGGAAAGATCCCCAATACACCTGCCGCCTTGAAGGCGTTGACCGTGAAGCTGGCCGGTGAGGAAGAGAGCTGCGGTTTTGCTACGAGGCCGGACCGTGCGGCTATGGCATCCAACGACAACTCAGCGCGCATTGGGCACGATTGTGCCGTGGTCGCTCCATCGCTGATCCCTCGCAAGCCAGGCGAGCGGATCAAAACGGACCGGCGCGATGCGATCAACCTTGCCAAGCTGCACCGCGCCGGTGAACTGACCCCGGTCTGGGTGCCGGATCAGGCGCACGAGGCGATCCGTGATCTCGTCCGTGCGCGCCAGGCGGCGGTCCGCACCCTTCGTCAAGCCCGCCAGCAATTGTCCGGCTTCCTGCTGCGCCACGGCCAGCACTACCACCGCCCGGCGTGGACGTTGTTGCACCGGCGCTGGCTGGCCAGCCTGAAGTTCGACCAAGCGGTGCATCATATCGTGCTGGAGGATTGTATCGCGGCCATCGAGGCGGCGACGGCACGGCGCGACCGGCTGGAGGCACATATCGAAGCCGCGTTGCCGGAGTGGTCTCTCGCACCGGTGGTGCAAGCGCTGCAAGCGCTGCGCGGCGTGCGGTCTGGTGGCCGCGGCCACGTTGATGGCTGAGCTCGGCGACATCACCCGCTTCACCAATCCCCGCCAGCTCATGGCGTATCTCGGCCTGGTGCCGTCCGAGCATTCCAGCGGCCGCACACGCCGCCAGGGCGGGATTACCAAGGCCGGTAACGGCGCGGCACGACGCATGCTGATCGAGGCGGCATGGAGCTATCGCTTTCCTGCGCGGATCAGCCGAGAGCAGCTGTTGCGGCAGGAGCGTCTGGCCAAGCCGATCCGCGACATTGCATGGAAGGCTCAGGAACGGTTGTGCCGACGCTATCGCGCGCTCGCCCGGGCCGGAAAGCTGCCGACGGTGATCACTGCCGCGATTGCGCGTGAGCTGGCGGGCTTCATCTGGGCGATCGCCAAACAGGTACAGTCCGCGGCTTCCTGAAGGAAGAAGACCGGTAACGTTGCACTTCAAGGGAAGTCGCCACACGCAACTACACATCCAATGCTGAGCAAGGCTGGAGGCACGGTCACGGCCAGGAGAACCCTCGAGGGTACTATCAGCCGGATCTCATCCGACGCTGGCCACTAGACCGAGGAAGCTCCGCGACGCATCACGGTCCGGCGGTAACCAACCCGCGCATCAGAGCATGATCAACCGTCGTTTCATGATCGTGCCTCCTGCCTTGCCCAGTGGCGGCCATGCTGAACAGCTTGAAGGACAAGCAAGGAATTTCTGTGCCTGCAGCTTGAAACGGCGAACATGAGAGTACAGCGTTTCCAGGGATCAACTCCTATCAAGTTGCCTCGCTGATTTTGTAGGTCAAGGTATGTATGGGGGATGTCCCGTTCGCTGTTGAAAAAGGCGAGGTGGGCGCTGCCGGGTTGCAAGGTTAAGCGGCTAGGGCATGGGGTTCAAGCTTGCTCTCAGTTGTGTGCTTGTGGTGATGTGCAGCAAGCGCGGCACGGAGCATTGGCAGCTGCTTGCATGCCTTCAATCGCCGGAAGCCCTTGGCGGCCTCCTGCATGGCAGCAGCCGTCCAGCGCAATGCCATCGATGCATCGCGCCAGTGTTTGACGTTGCGGCAGACACGCCGAATGGTGCCCATCATGTTCTCGATGATGTTGGTGCAGGCCAGCGAGCGGCGGAGCGACAGCGGCAGGCCCAGCCGGATCACCGTCAGCATCTCGTCGAGGCCTTCCAGAATGGAGGCCGCGACGCCTGGCGCCACCTGTTCCAGCCGGCGCGCCAGGTTGCGGATCAGCCGCTCGGCCTTCTCCGCGTCATCCAGTTCCCAGGCCTGGCGCAACGCCGCGCGCACCGCGGCGTGCAGATGCTTGGGCAGCCGTTCGATGATGTTGCGCGCCTTATGGACCTGGCAGCGTTGGATCGGCGTGTGGCGACCGAAGGTGCGGCGGATCGCCTTGATCAGCGCCTTCGAACCATCGACGATGAACAGGCGGCAACGTTCGGATCCAGCCCGCGCCCGATCAGATTGTCCAACAGCGCCTGCACCACGGCGGCATTCTCGGTGGCGCCTTCCAGCAGGCCGAGCGGGTGCTTGGCACCTTCGCCATCGATGCCGATCGCCGCGAGCAGGGTCAGCTCACCGGTGACATGCATGCCATCGATCTGGATCGCCAGCAGATCAAGCTGCGACAGGTCCGCCGCCATCCATTCGCTCATCCGCTCCGCCGACAACGCCACGAACCGGCGCGACACCGCCGACTTCGACACACCGGCACCGGGCGGGGCCGCGATGTCGCCCTCCGGCAGGCGCACCGCGCGCCCGAAGCGGCGCGTCGAGACGTTGATCAGCATCAGGTTCATCGCCCAGCGCCCGAGCCAGTCCTCGGCCTGTGCCGCCTCCCAGCTCGGCAGCGCCACCTCGCTCCGTCCTCGCGGGCACGCACGCGCGGCCGCTCGATCGCCACCTTGCCGCCGTGGAAGCCGAGCTTGCCCGCCGTCCGGCCCCAGCGATAACCGCGCCGATCGACGCGCCGACCATGCCGCGGTCCGCACAGCGCCGCCGCGTCCTGTTCCATCATCTCAGCCAGTGTCGCGACCCCGGCCGTCAGGCAGAACCGCTCGAAGCTTGCAGCCACATTCTCCCACGCCGCTTCAAGGCCCGTCGCAATCGTCCCAGTCGTTGTGCTATTTTTCTTCATGGCGTTGCCTTTCTTTGTGGAGTCGACACCCCGAGCCTACAGGCTCAAGGCGGGCAACGCCGACTTCGCTATTTCAACAAGCTACGGGACATTCCCTATGTATGACCGGATCACGGTTGAGGTCATCAAGATAGGCGAGAGTTTCTTGCCCCCGTGTCCTGTCAATGTCCTGTCGAGGGATGTGGCACCTGCGGCCAATTTCATCCAGCGGCCAAATATTACAGCAATTTCACGGTGTTAAGTGGTAGCGGCGGGCGGATTTGAACCACCGACCAAGGGATTATGATTCCCCTGCTCTACCGCTGAGCTACGCCGCCATCCGATCCGCGAGGCGGCGGGAGATAGCCCCGCGTCGCCCGCCGCGTCAACCATCGCGCCGCGTCCGGCCGGCAGATGAAGCCGCCGCCCAGCACGCGCTCGCCGTCGTAGAACACGCAGGCCTGCCCGGGCGCCGGCAGGGCGGGCGCGTCCAGCCGCACCTCGGCGCCACCTGCCATGACCGTGCACCGCCGCCGGCTGCGGCGCCTCGCGCGCGCGCAGCTTCACCTGGCAGCGCAGCGGCTCAGCCGGCGCCGGCACCAGCCAGTTCACCTCGCGCAGGCGCACCACTGCGGCGTGCCCGCATCGCGCGGGCCCGACCACCACGCGCCGCCTCGCCGGATCCAGCGCCACCACCACCTGCCGCTCGCCGCGATCCATGGCACGCCGGCGCCCAGCCGCTTGCCCTGGCCGACGGTGTAGCGGGCGATGCCGTCATGCCGGCCAGCACGCGGCCATCGCGGCTGACGATGTCGCCCGGCTCGCCGGCATCCGGCCGCAGCCGCACCACCGATATCGGCGTAGTGCCCCGAGGCGACGAAGCAGATGTCCTGGCTGTCCGGCTTCGCGGCGACCGGCAGGCCGAGCCGCTCGGCCTCGCGCGCGCACCGCCGCCTTGTCCGGCATGTCGCCCAGCGGGAACAGCGCGAACGCCAAGCTGCTCGCGCGTGGTGGCGAACAGGAACCAGCTCTGGTCGCGCGCCAGATCGGCGGCGCGATGCAGCTCCGGACCCGCCGGCCCGTCGATCCGCCGCACATAATGTCCGGTCGCCAGCCGCTCCGCGCCGAGGCCGCGCGCCAGCGCGGTCAGATCGGCGAACTTCACCGTCTGGTTGCAGCGCACGCACGGCACCGGCGTCTCGCCCGCCGCGTAGCTGTCGGCGAAGTCGCCGATCACCGCATCGGCGAAGCGCTGCTCGGCGTCGATGACGTAATGCGGAATGCCGAGATGGTCGGCCACGCGGCGCGCGTCGTGGATGTCCTGCCCGGCGCAGCAGGCGCCCTTGCGGCCGGTCGCCGCGCCATGGTCGTAGAGTTGCAGCGTGACGCCGATCACCTCGTGGCCGGCCTCGTGCAACAGCCCGGCGACGGTGCTGCTGTCCACGCCGCCCGACATCGCGACGAGGATGCGCATCGCGCTAGTCGTTCAGCATGTTGCGGGTGCCGGCGGGCAGCTTCACCACCAGCCCGTCCAGCGCCTCGGTCATCACGATCTGGCAGCCCAGCCGCGAGGTCTCGGTCAGGCCGAACGCCAGGTCCAGCATGTCCTCCTCGTCCTCGGTCGGTTCGGCGAGCTTGCGGAACCAGGCGGCGTCGACGATCACGTGGCAGGTGGAGCAGGCGAGCGAGCCCTCGCAGGCGCCTTCGATATCCACGCCGTGCTTGTGCGCGATCTCCAGCACCGACAGGCCGAGCGGCGCATCGACTTCGCGGCGCGTGCCGTCGCGCTCGATGAAGGTCATCTTCGGCATCTGGGCAATGGCTTCCGTTCAGGCCTGGGCAAACCGCTCGACGCCGGGGGCCGGCGCCCCGGCATGCGCCGCCGCCAGCGCCGCTGCCGCATAGTCGATATCGGCGGCCGAGGTAAAGCGTCCGATCCCGATACGCAAGGTGCGCGACGCCGCTTCGTCGGACAGCCCGAGCGCGCGCAGCACGTAGGACGGCTCGATCGCGGCCGACGAGCAGGCCGAGCCGGTGGAGACGCACAGGTCCGGCACGCGCGCCATCAGGTCGGCGGCGGTGGCGCCGGGGAAGGTCAGGTTCAGGTTGCCGGCAATGCGGGCGTCCATGCTGCCGTTGACCGCAATGTCCGGGATCGCCGCGCGCAGCCGGTCCAGCAGGCGGTCGCGCAACGGCGGCGAGCCGCTTCGCCTCCTCCGCCATTTCGGCCTGCGCCAGCCGGCAGGCCTCGCCGAGACCGACGATCAGCGGCGCGGGCAGGGTGCCGGAGCGCAGCCCGCGCTCCTGGCCGCCGCCGGAGAACAGCGGCGCCAGCCGCACGCGCGGCCGGCGCCGGACATACAGCGCGCCGACGCCCTTCGGCCCGTAGATCTTGTGGCCGCTGATCGAGGCCAGATCGACCTTCCAGCGCGGTCAGGTCGAGCGGGATCTTGCCGGTCGCCTGGGCGATATCGGTGTGGAACAGCGCGCCGGCCTGCTTGGCGATCGCGGCCAGCGCCGGGATGTCCTGGACCACGCCGATCTCGTTGTTCACCGCCATGACGCTGACCAGCAGGGTCGGCACGGCCAGGGCCTCGCGCAGCGCGTCGGGATCCAGCAGCCCATCGGGGCGCACCGGCAGGAACACCGGCTCGAAGCCTTCCGCGGCGAGATCGGCCACCGACTCCAGGACGCATTTGTGCTCGGTCGCCACGGTGACGATGCGCCGGCGTTCGTTGCCGGACGCGCAGCGCATAGCGGGCGGCGCCCTTGATCGCGATGTTGTTGCTCTCGGTCGCGCCGGAGGTGAACACCAGCTCCTTCGCGTCGGCGCCGATCAGCGCGGCGACATGGGCGCGCGCATCCTCCACCGCGGCTTCCGCCTCGGTGCCCATCACGTGCTCGACGCTGTGCGGGTTGCCGTAGTGCTCGGTGAACCAGGGCAGCATCGCCGCGACGACGCGCGGGTCGCAGCGCGTGGTCGCCTGGTTGTCGAGATAGACCGGGCGGTTCGGCCGCGGGGGCGGAGCGGGACTGCTCATGCCGCGCAATGTGGGATCAGGCGGCGCGCGACGCCAGCGCATCGCGCAGCCGGTCCGCCATGCGCGCGTATGCGGCGGCGAAGGCCGCGACATCGTCGGCGGTCGCGTTCCACGGCAGCGAGACGCGGATCGCCTGGCCGGCGAGCGGGCCGAGGCCCATCGCCGCCAGCACGTGGCTCGCCGTCACCTTGCCGGAGCTGCAGGCCGCGCCGGCGCTGACGGCGATCCCGTCCAGGTCGAGCGCGATCACCTGCGCGTCCGCCCGCACGCCGGGCAGCGCGAGGCAGGTGGTGTTGGCCAGCCGCGGCGCGCCGCCGCCGCACACGATGGCGCCGTCGGCCGCAGGCCGCTGCCTCGATCGCGTCGCGCAGCGGCGCCAGATGTCGGCGCGTCACTGCGACGCGGGCCGCGGCGGCGAAGCCGGCGATCGCGGGCACGGGAGGGGTGCCGCCCCGCCGGCCGCGCTCCTGGCCGCCGCCGGCGATCAGCGGCGCGATCGACGGCGACCTCGGGCGCCAGCAGCAGCGCGCCGGCGCCTGTCGGCCCGCCCAGCTTGTGCGACGAGATCGCCAGGCTGTGCGCGCCGAGCGCCGCGAGATCGACAGCCATCCGTCCGGCCGCCTGCACCGCATCGACATGCAGCAAGGCGCCATGCCGGCGGCACAGATGCGGCGGCCTCGGCGACCGGCTGGATGGTGCCGGTCTCGTTGTTCGCCAGCATCAGGCAGACCAGCGCCGGCGGCCGGTCCGCCAGCAGCGCCGCCAGGGCGTCGAGATCGGCCACCCCGTTGCGGTCCACCGGCAGCGATGACCGCGCCAGGCGCCGCGGCGCGCACCGCGTCATGCTCGGTGGCGCCGACGATCACCCGCCGGCCGGCGCCGAGGGCGTGGATCGCCAGCGCGTCCGCCTCGGTGCCGCCCGAGGTGAACACCAGATCGTGCCGGTCGGCACGCCGAACCGGGCCGCCAGCGACTCGCGCGCGTCCTCCAGGATCCGCCGCGCCGCCCGGCCCGCGCGCGTGCACCGAGGACGGATTGCCGGTCACCTCCAGCGCCGCCAGCATCGCGGCGCGCGCCTCGGGGCGCAGCGGCTCGGTGGCGTTGGCGTCCAGGTAGTGCATGGCTACTCGGCCGCCAGCCGTTGCGTCGGGCGTGTCGGCAAGCTGCACTGCGCGGCCGAGCACCCGGCCGGCCACCACGTCGGCCAGCGTGATCCCGCACAGGAAATACTGGATCTGCCGGCCGAGCTCGTCCCACAGATCGTGGGTCTGGCAGCTGGCCCGTCCCGGTGCAGTCTGGCGCCCTCCAGGCAGCCGGGACCGCCGTCCTCGCAGCGCGTCGCGCGGATCGGCTCGTCCACCGCGGCGATGATGTCGGCGATGGCGATCGTGTCGGACGCGCGCGCCAGCCGGTAGCCGCCGCCGGGGCCGCGCGCCGAGGCCACCAGCCCGGCGCGGCGCAGCTTGCCGAACAGCTGCTCCAGGTAGGCCTGGCTCAGCTTCTGCCGCGCGGCGATCTCGGCCAGGCAGATCGGGCCGCACTCGCAGCCGAGCGTCTGGCGGGTGGCCAGATCCACCATCGCCATCACGGCATAGCGGCCGCGGGTGGAGAGCTGCATCGCCGCTACTCCGCCGCGGCCTGGCGCTGCTGCATCTGCTGCCTCGGCGATCCGCGCCACCCGCGCCTCCAGCTCGGCCAGCTCGCAGTGCATCTGGTCGAGGTCGCGCAGCAGCGGATCGAGGCTGTCGTCGCAGGGCATGCCGTAGGGGTCGAACGCCGGTCGCGACCGGTCGCGCGACGGCTTGCGATCCACCGGGCGGGCCGGGATGCCCGACCACGGTGGTGTCGGCCGGCACATCGTCCAGCACCACGGCGTTGGCGCCGACCCGGGCGTTGTCGCCGACGGTGATCGGCCCCAGCACCTTGGCGCCGGCGCCGATGATCACGTTGTTGCCGACCGTCGGGTGGCGCTTGCCGCCCATGGTGCGGGCCACGCCGAGGGTCACCTGGTGGTAAAAATAGCAGTCGTCGCCGACCTCGGCGGTTTCGCCGATCACCACGCCCATGCCGTGGTCGATCACCAGCCGCCGGCCGAGCTTGGCGGCCGGATGGATCTCGATCCCGGTCAGCCAGCGGGCGATATGCGAGGAAAACCGGCCCAGCAGGTACAGCTCGTGCTCGCCACAGCCAGTGCGACAGCCGTGCCACATGACGGCGTGCAGGCCCGGGTAGCACAGCAGGACCTCGAGCGACGACCGTGCCGCCGGGTCGCGTTCCCGATATGTCCGGATAGTCTCACGCAAGAACATGAAAGCCATGCGACAATTCCGTTATGAAAGATCGCCCCATCTACCCTATAGTATGCAGACCCTGGGACCTGGAGCCCACTCCTGGGGCACGGCCGGTCGGGGGGCCGAACATGATGGGTGGAGGAAGCAGATCCCTGCGGCACCAGCGCCGCTCCGCGAAGGCTAGATATTCCGACCGCACAGGTCAAGAATTCACGCGGAACTGAAAAGCGGGGAATGCGTTCCTATTCTAGTGTGGTAGCCCGATTCGGACGTGGGCGAGGGGTTACAGGTTTCTTTGGGGACTGGTGGCGGCTGGAGGTCAATAGGGCATCCGGTCAGATGCCGTCCGGCAACGTTAGGAAAGCGGTTTCGGGACGCCATGCCAGAGGTGATGTTTGCCGGCCCTGACGGCCGGCTTGAGGGTCGCTACCACCATTCGAAGGAGACCGGTGCGCCGGTCGCGTTGATCCTTCATCCGCATCCGCTGCACGGCGGGACGATGAACAATCGGATCACGCTACTCGATGTACCAGTCGTTCCAGCGGCTGGGCTGCTCGGTGATGCGGTTCAACTTCCGCGGGGTCGGTCGCAGCCAGGGCCGCTATGACGGCGGCATTGGCGAGATCGGCGACGCCGCCGCGGCGCTCGACTGGATGCAGGCGGTCAACCCGAACCATGGCGGTCTGTGGATCGCCGGGTACTCGTTCGGCGCGTTCATCGGCATGCAGTTGCTGATGCGCCGGCCGGAGATTTCCGGCTGGGTCAGCGTCGCGCCGCCGGCGAACCACTACGATTTCGGCTTCCTGGCGCCCTGCCCGTGCGGCGGGCTGATGATCCACGGCGACACCGACGAGCTGGTGCCCGAGATCGCGGTGCGGAAGCTGGTGGACAAGCTGAACACCCAGAAGGGCGTGCAGCGTCGACTACCGGATCTTCGAGGGCGCCGACCACGTGTTCGCCGACCACGCCGACGAAGGTGTCCGAGGCGGTCGAGGACCACTGCGGCAAGGCGATCGCCCGCCGGCAGATGGCGCTGGCGGCGGACTGACCACACCTGCCTGACTGACGAAGGCTGAGCCCGGCCGGGCGGTTTTCCGGCTGGGCACCTAACGTATCCGTCGACGATCGGGGTCAGTGTTGGCGACTCCGCGGGGACGCCGACGCCCTGCCCCTTGTTGCGTCCGGAATTACGGCTCCGCTATGCATTGTGAATGCAGGGCCGTGGTGAAGCACTGTTGCCGATCGCTGTGGTCATCCCGTGCTACAAGGTCAGGCGGCATATTGCGACGGTCCTGACCGGGCTCGTTGGCCGCGTCCAGCATGTCTACGTGGTCGATGATTGCTGCCCCGAGCAAACCGGCCGCCTGGTGCAGGAAACTCCATGGGATATCGACGTCACAGTGTTGTTCCTTGCGGAAAATCAGGGCGTCGGTGGAGCGGTGCTCGCCGGATATCGCCGTGCCTTGGCCGACGGCTACGAGATCATCGTGAAGCTGGACGGCGACAACCAGATGGACCCGGACCATCTGTCGGCGCTGGTAGCCCCCTTGGTGCTTGGGCAGGCGGACTACGCAAAAGGCAATCGCTTCTTCGACGTGTATTCATTGTCCACAATGCCTGCTGTCCGGCTGGCAGGAAATTCAGTGCTGTCATTCATCATGAAGTTGGCAAGCGGCTATTGGGACATCATGGATCCCACCAATGGCTACACCGCGATCCACTGCGTCGCACTGTCGCGCCTGCCGCTCGATCTGCTCGATCGGCGCTATTTCTTCGAGTGCGACATGCTGTTCCGGCTGGCCACGATCCGTGCCGTGGTGGCGGATGTGGCAATGCCGACGATCTATGCGGACGAGACGAGCAATCTGAGGATCTCACGCGTCCTGCTGGAGTTCCCGGGGCATTTCGCCGTCCGGATCATCAAGCGATTCTGCTATCTCTACCTGCTGCGCGATTTCAACATGGGTTCCGTCGAAACGCTCGTGGGTCTCCCCCTGCTGGTATTCGGTATCGTCTTCGGCATCTGGCATTGGATCGAATCGGTGACAACCGGGCAACTGGCATCGACCGGCACAGTGATGCTTGCCGTGGTGCCGTTCATCGTCGGCGTGCAGTTCCTGCTGGCGGCGATCGGTGTCGACATTGCCAACCGCCCCGAAACGCCTCTCCAGCGGCGCTTCGGGGTAGCCGGTGTCGCCCATCCGTTGTCAATGGAGCGGAGCGATTTGCCATAGGACCAAAGGCCCGAATGTCGCCACAGGCCTGCCGCGACGTGCCGCATAATTGGCTACGCGCCGTTCCGTCGGGTCAGCCGATGCGGGCTGTGCCACCACGAAGTCTGGCCGTTGCCGGTCCAGCGCCGCCGTGACGGCGTCCATGTCCGCGGCTCCCGCAAGAGCCGATTGCAGGGAGCGGTTGTACCAGTTCGTGTAGATCGGCGTGCCACGCAGCAATGCGCCATACGGTTCGCCGCCGTAGATCACCCTGGGAAGGCCGGCGCTGATGACATTGACGGTTGCGGTCGCCAGCCGCGTCGGAACCTGCTCGGCCAGCATCGCGTGACGCGCAACGGGATCGTAGGCCGCGCGCAGGTTCGCTGCTTTCAATGTCCAGGCGCCGGACGGCAGCACGAATAGCCCGAGCAGCGCTGCCGCGGCGGCGATCGCAGCACCGGCGCGCCGGTGCCACGTCCACTCGCCGAAGACTGCAAGTCCATGCACGCACGGCACCAGCAGCAACGGCATGACCGGATACAGATAGCGGATGTACTGGATCTGCGGGAGCACGATTGCCAGATAAGCCGCGGCAACCGCCAAGGACACGACAGGTGCGGTGCGCGGCACAATGACGGTTGCCACAATCCCCGGCAGCAGCAAGGCCATGAACGCAAAGCCTGTGGCGCCGGGGTAGCATTCCATGAATTCCCTGCTGTGAAACGTCATCCGGTAAAGCAGGTCCCAGGTGAGGTGACCCTGCCAGCGAGCATCCTCGAAAGCTGTTGCCGGCCAAAGCGGCGAACGGAACACGTCATTCATCATCGGAAACACCGGATTGCCGGTGGCGTACCAGGCGTAGGCGTACTGTGAGATTCCCAGTGAGCCTGCCATCAGCGCGACAACGGCGATCACCGACCAGTCCGATCGGCTCAGATCTCGATAGCGCAGCTGCATCAGGCAAATCGCCGCACAGGACACGGCGGCCACCGCGCCATGCAGCTTGACCGCCGCCATCGCCGGCAACAGGACGCAGAGCGCGATCAACGGCACGCGCCGCGGCGCCTCGTCCATCAGCAACAACGCGCGCACCGCACCCAGAATCAGCAGGCAGAGCAGGTTTTCGACCATCGTCGATGCGGTGCACAGCAATGTCACCGGCAGGCTGAGCAGCAGCAGCATGCCAAGCTCCGCGTATGCGTCACGGCAGGATGACCGCACGATGTCGGCCAGCAGCAAAAGCATCGCCACCAGAGCAAGGACGTTGACAAGCTTTGCCGATGCTTCGCCGCCGAGGGCGAGCGCGAAGGCAAACAGGTAGTCGGCGCCCAGCGGGAAGAAGGCGAAGGCAAACTGGTTCGGATCGTACCCCCAGTGCCCGAACACGAGTACCTGGCTGGCGATCAGCAGGTGCATCGCCAACGGATCCCAGAACCGCTCCGGCAACGCGGACTGGGCCAGATAGAACAGCAGAGCGAACAGGATCAGCCAGGCGCACCCAGCCCGCGGCCATCCCCAGTACTCGGCGGGCGCCTCCCGACGGCAAACGCTCAGTGCCATCTGGCGGCGCAGGCGCCGGGACAGCAAGAGCGCCGCGGAAACGCCAAGCACCAGCCAGAAGGCCGGCAGCATCGGCACCTGCGATAACCCGACCGCGACCAGCAGCAGTACGATGACGCCGAGGCCAACCACCAGACACAGCATCGGGTCCACTCGGCTGCGCACACCGGCCGCGAAGAACACGGCATGACCGGCGACGAAGCAGCAGGCGGCGATCAGTCCAGCCGTCATCGCGCTGCCCGCGCCGCAAAGCGCCACACCGCACACCGCAGCCGTCGCGGCCAGAAAAGGCCAGCCGCGCAGCGAGCCAACGGGTATGACGCGGACACCAACCACCGTCGCAACCAACGCCAATCCCAGAAGAACCGCGGTCTGACGAGCGAGCTGATGCGACCACAGCGGCTGCGTCAGGATACCGGACCACCACAAGCCGGCTCCGCTCACCACCACCATTGCCAGCAGACTGAGTGTGATGCCGTGCAGCGCCAGTTTGCCTGGTGATGGCTCGCGGGTGGTCGTCATCACTCCAGATTCACGCCGAGCGATCGGGCCTGCTCGCGCTGCCAATCGCGCAGCCGGCGTCCGCTTGCCGACAGTCGCGGGGCGGCGGCCACGGACTGGGACTCTGCCCTGGTTGGCAGCAATGCGAAGACCACCGCGATCATGGCTGCCATCAGCGCATCGGTAATCTCGGCCGACCGGTTCGGCAGCCAGGTCTCCGCCCAGCTCGTTGCGAACAGCAGCACGGTGACCGACATGGCCACCGGCAGCCTGCGGACGAATGCATCGCCCAACAGGAAAAGCATGCTGCCATACAGGAAGAACTTCTCGAGGAACGACAGCGCGTCCACCTGCAACGAGCCGTACATCAGCGCATGGAACGGGATCCAGATGAACGGCCGCGCGAATTGCAGGAAGTGGAACGGCTCGAGCCGCAGCGCGACCACGTAGATGCACAGCGCGATGCCGACGATGCCGGACCGCAGGCGTCGGGGCAGGGTCAGCAGGATCAGCCAGACGGCGAACGCCATACCGGCGCCGGCCAGTTCAGCGACGCGCAGCACCGTGCTGATGATCAGCACCTTGGCGCACAGGGTGACGATGGCGAACAACAAAGCGAGCCAGGCTGACCGGCGCCGGCCGACGACAGCCTCGATCAAGGCGTAAACGGTCAGCCATATCGTCGTCTGGCGGAACAGGTCGTAACCGGTGAGGGACGGCGTCAGAACGATCGGCTTCAATGCATTCCAGTATTTGTGCAGGTCGATGGTCGGCACGTACGGATACATGCGGTAGGCGAGCCAGGCGAGGATCAACAGTATTGGGGCCGGGCGGGCGGAAATCTCGCCGATGTAGGGCAACCGAAAAGTGGCGCCTGCTGCGCGCGCCGCGAGGGCGCCCAACAAGGTGCCGAGTGTATTGGTGTAGAAGTCGCTGAACGAAGTGACGCGGCCTGCATCGTAGTACTGGGCCAGCTCGACAGACAGCGACATCACAGCGCCGGCCAGCACCGCGAGGAACAGTGCACGCCTGGTGTGCCTGCCGGGCGGAAAGCCAAGCACGAAGAAGAAGCCGAACGGCAGATAGAGCAGGATGTTGGCGATGAAATCGCCGCGGCCAGGGCGCTCGCTCCAGCATGCCAGGAAGGTTGCGAGCGGACCGATCCCGTGGGGCGGGATGCGGAACTCGAAGGGATAGAACGAACCATACAGGATGACCGCCAGCATGATGACGGTGACCAGCCAGATCTTCGCGGGCGGCCGGGGTGCGGGCATCGGGTTCGGCGGCGACGTCAGGCGGACGCCGGCAGCGCCATCCGTCCGCCGGCCAGCGGTTGCGGCACGCCGGTGGTGCCCGGGAAGCTGATCGGCAGGCCGAGCCGTGTGCGCGCTGCCAGAAAGCCAAAGCACTGGGCTTCGAGCGCGTCGCCGTCCCATCCCAGCGCCTCCACCGGATCGACCGGAGCCGCCAGACGATCGCACAAGGCGGCCATGATCGCCGGATTGTGCCTGCCGCCGCCGGTGACCAGCCAGCGCAACGGGGGTGCCGGCAGCGGGGCTGCCGCGATGGCGCCGGTGGTGAATGCCACGAGGGTGGCTGCGCCATCGGCGGCCGACAGGGTGTCGAGGCCGCTGGCGGCGAGCGATGCAGCAAAGTCCAGCCGGTCCAGCGATTTCGGCGGAGGGCGGGCGAAGTAGGGGTCGGCCAGCAAACGGTGCAGCACCTGGCGATCGACCCGGCCGGAGCGTGCGGTGGCGCCGTCCCGGTCGAACGCCGCGCCGACCCGACGCGCGATCCAGTCGTCCAGCGGACCGTTGCCGGGGCCGGTGTCGAATGCGAGCAGGGTGCCGTCGGCGCCGATCCAGGTCACGTTCGCCACGCCGCCGATGTTCAGCACGGCGAGCGGCGCCGGCATGCCTCGCGCCAGCGCGGCATGGTACACCGGGGCGAGCGGCGCACCCTGGCCGCCGGACGCGACATCGGCCGAGCGGAAATCCCACGCCACCGGCACGCCGGTGCGCCACGCGAGTTCCGCGGCATCGCCGATCTGCCAGGTCCGCCGCTGGTCCGGCTGGTGCAGGATGGTCTGGCCGTGAAAGCCGATGAGGTCCGCCTCGCGCGCCAGTGCCGCCACGGCACGTACATGATAATCGGTCAGGCGGGCCGTCGCGGTTTTCAACCGGCGATCGCCCGGGGTCAGCGTCGGCGCGTGGTCCAGGATGCGACGCAGGTCCGCGCGCAGGCGGTCATCGTATGGCAGCGTCAGGGTGGGGCCGAACTCGCCGATGCGTTCGCCATCGGTGGTGAGCCAGGCGGCATCGACACCGTCCAGCGAGGTTCCGCTCATCAGTCCGATCGTGCGCAGCATTTTCCCTCGCCCGCGTCTGTGCTAGCCCACGCACGCCATGGTCAAAAGCGAATTCCTCCAGGAAGCCACCGAACGCGGCTTCGTCTTCCAGTGTACCGACACCGAGGCGCTCGACGCCGCGCTGCGCGCGGGCACCGTGACCGCGTATATCGGCTTCGACTGCACCGCGGACAGCCTGCATGTCGGCAGCCTGGTGCAGATCATGATTCTCCGACTTTTGCAGCGCCATGGCCATCGGCCGCTGGTGCTGATGGGCGGCGGGACCACGCGGATCGGCGATCCCTCGGGCAAGGACGAATCGCGGCAGTTGCTGACGGACGAGCAGATCGCCGGCAACATGGCCGGCATCCGGCGCTGCTTCGATCCGTTCCTGCGGTTCGGTGACGGTCCGTCCGACGCGATCATGGCGAACAACGCCGACTGGCTGGACGCGCTCGGCTATATCCCGCTGCTGCGCGATGTCGGCACGCATTTCACCGTCAACCGCATGCTGACGTTCGATTCGGTGCGGATACGGCTGGAGCGCGAGCACCCGCTGACGTTCCTCGAATTCAACTACATGATCCTGCAGAGTTACGATTTCCGCGAGCTGAACCGTCGGCATGGCGTGACGTTGCAGATCGGCGGGTCGGACCAGTGGGGGAACATCGTCTGCGGCATGGAGCTGACGCGGCGGACCGACGGCAAGGCGGTGCATGGGCTGACCACGCCGCTGATCACCACGGCGTCCGGCACCAAGATGGGCAAGACCGCGCAGGGTGCGGTGTGGCTGACCGCCGACCGGCTGTCGCCCTATGAATACTGGCAGTTCTGGCGCAACAGCGAGGACGAGGATATCGGGCGGTTCCTGCGCCTGTTCACCGATCTGCCGCTGGCCGAGATTGCGCGGCTCGAAGTGCTGGGCGGGGCGGACATCAACGAGGCGAAGAAGGTGCTGGCGACCGAGGCGACGCGGCTGGCGCATGGCGCAACGGCAGCGGCCGATGCGGCGGAGACGGCGCGGCTGGCGTTCGAGGAGGGCGAGGCGGCGGACACGCTGCCGGGGGTCGATGTGCCTCGGGGCGATCTGGAGGTTGGCATTCCGGCGTTCCGCTTATTCGCGATTGCCGGGCTGGCGGCGAGCAATGGGGAGGCGCGCCGGCTGATCCGCGGCGGCGGTGCGCGCATCAACGACGTGCCGGTGAAGGACGAGGGGCGGGCGGTGACGGCGGCGGACCTGCACGGCGATGCGATCAAGCTGTCGGCCGGGCGCAAGCAGCATCGGCTGGTGCGGGCGGGCTGAAGTCGCTCCACCCTCAGGGGGTTGGGCGTGGGCGGGGTGATCATACGCATCATCCGTGGCGTTTGACCCCTCCCCCGGCCCCCTCCCACAAGGGGAGGGGAAGAGTTCATTGGCCCGTGCCGACGAGGGTGCGCCATCGCGGACGGCGCGCAGCGCGCGACCGGGGGCGGGGCGTGTGGGGCCAGCGGCGGCTTTCAGGGCGGGCCGGTGGCGGGGGCGAGTTGTTGCGGCGGTGGCTCGGGCCATAGGAAGGGCGTGGGGTTGGCGGGTTCGTCGGGGCTGACGCGGAACAGCCGCTTGTTCAGTCTGCCGAGGAAGCCCGAGAGGCTGCCGCCGTAGGCGATGATGGCGTGGCAGAGTTCGTCCCAGAAGGCCCGGTCGAGCTGGCCGGGGGTGAGGCCGAGATCCTCGCAGATGCTGACGATGACGGCGCCGATGGGGCGGCGACGGATTTCGGCGGCGATTGCCGCTGCGGTGGGGAGGCGCGCGAGGCGCGGGCCCTGGGCGGGGGTGGGTTCGGGCGCGGGTTCGGGCTGGGCTGCCGGGGGCGCGACCTGGCGTTCGGCGTGCGGCTTGCGTGCGGCGGGCATGCGGCTGGGCGACGGCGTGACGTCCTGGCCACGCGCGGCGCGCTGGCACAGTGCGATTTCGAGGGCGGCGGCGCGACGCAGGCCGGCGGTGATGCGGGCGAGGATGATGGCGAGGTCGGCGGTGCCGAAGGGTTTGGCAAAGAGGGAGAAATCTGGGGCGGCGGCGCGTTGGTGGGCTGTGGCGATGAGTTGCTGGCCGAAGTCGATCAGTCTGCGGACGAGGCTGAGGACGCGGTTGAGGGCGGTGGGCAAGGGTGGAGCGGCCGGGGGTGGAACGGGGTCGGTGGGCTCGGTCGGGGAGTGGGTGGCGGCCGACATGAACGGAACATGAACACGGAATGAGGGGTCGTGTCAAGGAAAATATTCCCGCAGCGCCAGGCATGGAGAGGTCGCGGGCGGCGCTGGTGCCCTCAGGGCTCCGTGCGGGCATCAGAGCAACTGAATGTGTGCAACGGGTGGTCTACTGCCCGTCCCCTTTCTGGTGGGCGATTATGTAGTTCGCAGATACACGGCTCACCTTAGGACCGCAGCCCTCCTGATTCCCGCTGATCGGCCATCGCATCAAACCGCTCGGCGAGTTTAAGCAGTGAGTTCTCGCACGTCCTTTGTCGTCGCAGTCGAAGCCATCGCGCGGTACTGAGTTGCTTTTGCGCGAAGCTCCGCCACAGATAATTCAGCGAGTGGGCGCCAACGGAAGCCACGTGGTGCACCTGGGAATGTTTCTCCAGGAACCACAATAATCACCCTTCCAGTTGACGCACCAAATGCATTTAGTTCCTGGTAAAGGCTATAGCGTGGCACCGGCTCGCCCGGCCTGAATTCGTTGCTTTCCATCGAATGCACTTTCCCCGGCAAGGATGGCGATGTCACTGATCTAGATCAATGCCGGGATAAATCTCTCGGGCTAAAGTCTCTTCGCGCCCATCGTGGAGGGGCCGCCATGACAGACAAAACAAATATCGTTGAACTAGCCGACGAACTGGCCGAGATCGCCAAGACAACCAGTGACCCTGCAACAGGTATGCGGCTGATGAAGATTGTCGAACGGCTCTTGGCGGAGGCTGGATTATCTCCGCCTGATCACGAGGATGGTGGGGGAGACGTGCCAACCGGGTGGCTGTCTGAACCAGTGTGTTGCTCGGTCTAACGAGCCACCTCCTCCTTTGGCTTTGGGGCTTCCTCCTTCGGCTTCTGCTTCGCGATCACCCGCAGCTTGTCACGGAACGCGGCTTCGTCTTCGTCGCAGCCGAGTTCCTTCGGAATACACTGCGCTTTTTCGCCCACAGTACCCGAAGGTTGCGTCATCGCTCGTAGCCCAGTTTCAGCCCTGCCTCGGCCCAATCCATCGCAACCAACTGCCCGGTGCCCGACAGCGTCACGTAAGCCGTCCGCAAATCCGCGCCACCGAAGCAGATGTTGGTGGTCACCGGATCCGGCATCGCGACCTGCCGCACCAGCCTGCCGTCCGGAGCGAACACGCTGATGCAGCCAGTGACCAGCGTCGCGACGCAGACATTGCCGCCGGCCTCCACCGCCAGGCTGTCGAAGCGTTGGAACCCGCCCAACCCGGCCACCAGCCGGCCGCCATTCGGCGACGGCCAGCCCTGTTTCCGCACCACGCCCGGCTCGGTGATGTCGAACGCCCAAAGCCGCGCCGGCTCGGTCTCGGCGACGTAGAGCACACGCCCATCCGGCGACAGCCCGATGCCGTTCGGCGTCAGGCAGGGAAACGCCACCTCGACGATCTTCGAGCCGTCCGCCAGCGCGTAATAGATCACGCCGTGGTCGCGGTCGCGCGCGCGGGTCTTGCCGAGATCGGTGAAATAGAACCCGCCATGCGCGTCGAACACGATGTCGTTCGGGCCGTTCAGCTTCTGCGTGCCGCAGCGGTCGTACAGCACGCTGACGGCGCCGGTGTCCGGATCGACGCGCTCGATGCGGCCGCTGACGTAGTCGGATGCGACCATGGCGGGGCGGAACAGGTTGTCCTCCAGCCGCCAGGCGAAGCCGCCATTGTTGCAGACGTAGAATGCGCCGTCGGGGCCCACCGCCAGGCCGTTCGGCCCGCCGCCGGTGTGCGCCACGACATGGACCGTGCCATCGGGCAGCACGCGGCTGACGGTCTGGCGCTCGATCTCGACCAGGACGACCGAGCCGTCCCGCATGGCGACAGGCCCTTCCGGGAAGCACAGCCCGGTCGCCACGACCCGCAATTCGCTCATTTGTCCGTTCCCCCGACCTTTGCGGCCAACCTAGCCGATCCGTCGGGCAGGAAAAGCGGTTTGGTAGGGATTTTGTGTTGCCATGGGAGCCATGCTGTTCGCATCCCGCCAGCCGTTGTCGACGCCATGGTCCTCGCAGGGCGACCTGACCTCGCTGGTGACCCTGGCCGCGTGCGGCGTCTTCGGCGCGGCTGCCGCATGCGCCGTGCTGGCACCGCTGTGGTGCTGGATACCGCTGGCAATCGCCGCCGCGGCCGGGGTCGCTGTCCTGGCATTCCGGCATACGACGGCATTTTGCGTTGCGTGGCTGCTGATCGTCGGCAGCACGCTGGAAATGACCCTGGCCGATCTGCTCGGCCCCGCCGCGTATCAGCCCACGATCGCGGCGGTGAAGGCAGCGGAGCTGGGCCTCGCGCTGCTGTGCATCGTGCGCTACGGCCCGCGGGCTGACGTGTTCAACCCGGGCCTCGCGTTCGTGGCGATGTTCGTGGTGGGGTTTGTCCATGGCCTGCACCCCGACCTGACGCCGGTCGATAGCCTGCGCTCGCTGATCGGCTCGGTGGCGCCGTTCGCCTTCGCCTTCAGCCGGCTGTCGCGGCGGTGGGGCGAGGCGATGGTTCGCATGACGGCGTGCATACCCCCGCTGACGCTATTGGGCGGAGCGTCGCTGGACATTGTCGGCGTGCGCCCGCTGTTCTTCGACAGCGGCGGCGAGCGGCTGGCTGGGCTGGGCCATCCGGCCTTCCTTGCGGGCTTCTGCCTGGCGGCGATCTACGCCTGCCTCATCCTGCTGTATCGCGAGGGACTGTCCCGCTGGCTGATGCTGCTGGCGTTGAACTTCCTGATCCTTGTGCTGACCGGCGCACGCGCGCCGCTGGCCTACGCGGTCGCGGTTACCGGGCTCACGCTGGTATTCCTCCGATCCGGCATTTTCCCGCGCCGGTGCCGGATGCTGCCGGTGCTGCTCGCGGCATGCCTGTTGCCGGTGCTGGTGGTGCTGGCACACGAATTGCCGGACGTCCGGCTGTTCAACGTGCTGCTCAACCAGGCTGGCAATCTCAGTGGCCGCGACCTGCTGTGGCCGCCATTCGAGCAGGCGGCCGCGGCATCGCCGTGGTTCGGCTGGGGGGTGGGCGCCGGTAATGCCATCATCCCGCCGGACAGTCCGCTGGCGCAGCTGATCCAGACCTGGGCGGCGCACAATGAGTATCTGCGCATCCAGGTGGAGGGCGGGCAGCTTGGCCGGGCTCTGCTCATCGGCATGTTCGTGCTGTGGGTGACCCGGCACACGCGGAATCTGTGCCGGACCGACAAGGTGATCATGCGGCTGGTGTTCCTGGCGTTCGCCGCGCATGCCTATACCGACAATGTGCTGATCGCGACGACCGGCTGCGTATTCTTTGCGTTCGCGACCGCGGTGTTCGCAAGCGGCGCGGCATCGGGGCTCCGCCCCGGACCCCGCCAAGAGGCTCTGCCTCTTGGAACTCCGCTAAGGGCGTAGCCCTTAGAACCCGTTCGTTTGGCACCGGTGGGGGGTGTGCGACCTCGCACGGGCGAGGTCGCACACCCCCCACCGGTGCCAAACGGAATGGATTGCAAAGGCGACTGCCTTTGCTGGGGATCCAAGGGGCAAAGCCCCTTGGCATGCTTGCTGGACGCGGGCGAGGTGGCGTAGGCACGCGACTATTCCAGCCGGAGCCAAGCCTCATGCGATTACCTCGTGCCTTGGCATACTTGCTGCCGATGTTGATGCTCGGCGCGAAGCTGGCCGCAGCGTCCGGCATCGCGTTCGTGGTCAACTCGGGTGGCGCCTCGATCAGCGTGGTGGATATGTCCAGCGAGAAAGAGTTGCGCCGCATTCCGGTGCTGCGCGAACCGCACCACGTGGCATTGAGTCCCGACGGCAAGAGCCTGCTGGTCGGCGACACGGTGGGCAACCAGATGTTGTTCATCGACCCGCTGACCGCGGCGATCCAGAAGCGCATGACGATTGCGGACCCTTATCAGCTTGGCTTCAGTCCGAACGGGCGGTTTCTGGTGGTCAACGGGCTGGCGCGCAATCAGGTCGATGTGTACGACGCCGCGACCATGCAATTGCTGAAACGCTTCCCGATCGCGTCGATGCCGAGCCATCTGGCTTACGCACCGGATTCGGGCCGCGTGTTTGTCAGCCTGCAAGGCACCGACAGCCTGGTGGCGATCGACCTCAACAGGCTGGAAATCCTGTGGAAGCAGAACGTGGGCCATACTCCGGCCGGCGTGTTGTGGCATGACGGCAAGGTGCTGGTCGCCGACATGGGTGCCGATTATGTCGCGGTGGTGGACCCGGGCGACGGGCGGGTGATCAACCGCATCCACACCGGCAAGGGGGCGCACAATTTGTTCATGTCGCCGGATGGCAAGATCATCTGGGTGAACAACCGTGTCGCCGGCACGACGATATCGCTCGATGCGGCCACGCTGACGCCGATCCGCAGCTACGCCATTCCAGGCGGTCCGGACGATATCGCCTTTGCGCCGGACGGCAGGTTGTGGATCACGCGGCGGTGGGCGGAGAAGGTGGCGGTGCTCGATCCGACGACCGGCGATTACCAGACGATCGACGTCGGCCGGTCGCCGCACGGCATCTTCCTCAGCCCCAAGGGCAACGCGGCGGCGAGCGTGGCGGCGCGCTGAAGACATGGGCGATCCGTTCGACCTCGCGGCCGGCTGGTTGCAGGGGCACCTGCTGATCCCGCTGCTGTACTGGGCGGAGATGATGCAGTGGGAGGACGTGTCGTACGGCTGGGCGCTGTTCGCGGTGTACGGCGCGTGCCAGGTGGCAATCACGTTTGCCGTCTGCGTGCCGCTGGAACGCTGGCGGCCGGTGGAGCGCTGGCCGGATGCGCGGGCGGTGTGGGTGGATGTGTTGTACACCGTGATTTCCCGGGTTGGCGTCCTGCCGCTGTTCACCTTCGTGCTGTTCTACCGCGCACAGGTGGCGCTGAACGGGTTCCTGACGGACAACGGTTGGGTGCCACCGATGCTGGAGCGCGTGCTGCCGTTCCTGCTCGGCTGGCCGGTGCTGACGTTCATCTGCTACGCGATCATCCTGGACTGCGCGGACTACTGGCGGCATCGGTTGTCGCATCGGTTGGGCTGGTGGTGGGCGCTGCACTCGCTGCATCATGCGCAGCGGCAGATGACGTTCTGGTCGGATGACCGCAATCACGTGCTGGATGACCTGATCAGCGCGTTGTGGTTCGGCGTGATCGCGCTGGCGATCGGCGTGCCACCGCTGCAGTTTCCGCTGCTTGTGCTGGTGCTGCGGTTTCTGGAGAGCCTGTCGCACGCCAACGCGCGGGTGTCGTTCGGGTGGTTGGGCGAGCGGCTGCTGATCTCGCCGCGATTCCATCGCGCGCATCATGGGCTGCTGGCGGCGGGGGAGCGGAGCTGCAATTACGGCGCGGTGCTGCCGTGGTGGGACATGCTGTTCGGCACCGCGGATTTTTCCCGCGACTATGTGGCGACGGGGGATCCTACCGGGGAGGAGGCGCTGGCGACCGGTTCGTATCTGCGCCAGCAATGGGCGGGAGTGCGGAGGCTCTTCGGGGTGGTGGCCGGGGCGATGGGGCGGTGAGGGGCGACCTGGTGGCTGCGGGCGACATATCCCCCTTTAGGTCGCGATAGGGCCATGCCAGTTGGTCGGTCGCCTCTCCGACCGGTTCGACAGTCGCATCGTGCTGGCATTCCTCGGTCTCGGCTTGGCCGGCACGGCCTTTGTTGGGGTATCCTGCGCCCGCCCTACATTTGGGCGGCACTGGAGCAGACCGCCGAAAACCGCGACGGCTTGGCACCGTTCAGGACTGCACCCGACAGCCTCGCACAGGCAGTCGGTGTTCATAACTTGTCTGCTTACGCGTGCCAGCCGAGCGTTCCGTTATTCCGGCTCAGTGGGCCGTTTGCTGCATGCTCCCTCTGTTCACGCTACTCTGGCGGCGGCTCGACGTAGCCAGGCGGATAGGTCGCCGGAGGAGCTGCATAGGTGGGGGACTGGGCCGCGGAATTCGCGGCCGCGCCAACAACGGCACCGACCGCGACACCCGCCGCGACGCCGCCCCAGTTCGGTCCGCTGTTGTAGTTGCCGTAGCAGCAGCCGCCACCTCCGCCATTGACGTTCACGTTGCGGTTCGTGTTGACGTTCGCAGACCGGTTCGTGTTGACGTTCCTGTTGCCGGTGTTTGCCGCGTCCCGATGGAAGTCGTTGCTGTTGAAACTGCCGCCGCGATTGCCGCCGCCGGCGGTCCGGTTCGCGCCGCCGCCGGCGCGCTGCCCACCACCGCCCCCAGACCGCTGACCGCCGCCGCCGCCGCGCCCGCGATTCTGCACGAGGATCAGTCCATGTTCATCAGGCTGGACAAGCGTGTTGAAGCGTTGCGAAACGCTATCCGGCGCGAATGGCGCAACTGGTGCCGCCATGGCGCTGCCCACGAACGCCATGGCGGTCGCGAACAACAATGTGGCTCTCTTGTGCATTTTACCGCCCCAGATACTTGGCTTGAAGTCCCTTGAAGTCCGCGATCGCCTGCGAGCAATTCTTATGATCGAAATCATGCGCCGTGCCATAGCCGAACGAGCCGCTGTAAACGAACGCAGCCTGCAGTCCGAAATGCAGAGCCACCTGAGTTGCGAGGTCGATAGCGCCCTGGCCGACTTGCGGTTGATCAGCTTCGCTGGAACAGGCGTAAGCCTCGCCGGACATCACGCCAAGCTTACGGATCCCTGTCATGAACGCCTCGTCGGCATCACTCCCCTTCCTTGGAGGATTGTCGGCTAACGCGGGGCCAACGAAAATGGCTGCCAGAAGGCTGGCCGCAAGTATGGTTCGCATTGGTTCCTCCTCGGTCGATGTTTGAGCTGTCGGTAGCACTGTTGTCGTAGGCTCATAGTTGCGAGGGCAGCCTACGCGTCCCTGGGCACAAAGCCACTGTCGGGCTGTCACTCGATCCGCTGGTCAGGCGGGCAGCGATGGATCGGGACGACGCCGACGCAGTGCGAGGGTAATCACAACGACTCGGTTCCGAAGCTGCGCTTATTCATGCGCAGTCGGCAGTTTGATGGGCGCTCGCCGGCCGTGCGGATTTGCGCCTTAAGTCTCTATTTCTTGTTCTTATAAATCAGAGCATTGAAGACCGCAACTGCGCATCTCGGGCTGCCGACCATCGTGGCGAACAGGACAGGGTCGCGCTCCATCTATGCGGCCACTGCCCATATTGTCTCAAGGTCCGTACCCTGTAACTCAGTGCTGCCAGAACGAAATTGAAATCCAAAAGGCTGCAGGCTGAGGAGGCGACGCAGGCGACAGTCGTCCCGCGGCCATCAGCTGAGCTTTGCGGATCATGTGCATGCGCGCAATGCCAGCGCGGATCGCTGCTCCCGACCAGAAGGACTTTAACCCCATTATAGGTCGCACTGGACGCTTGATCGCTCGGTGCTCCCGTTCGACGATGTTGTTCAGATATTTGGCTTGGCGGGTCTCAAGGTTTGCATTGTGCTTCGCGTTGTGGATGATTGCCGTGGCGTTAGCGCCACTGTCGTCGATGGTGACCTTCGTAGGAACGTCGTAATTGTTGGTCGCCTTGCGTCGGAACCGCAAGGCCGCCGCGCGATCCTTGTTCACTGTCAGCTGGAAATCGATCGCGCTCTCTGCTTTGGCGACGGTGCCGCGAAGGCCAACTCGCCATGCCCATATCGACGAGGATGTCGTGCGCAGATCGCGATACTCCACCGTGTCCGCCCCGAGCCGCACCGCAATCGTCTCTGCGTGACGACAGGCAGAAGAAGGACGACTCGCTTCACGAGTACGAGCGCTTGCCACTTGCAGGCGGTCGTAGTCGTTGAGCGCGCAGGCCTGCCTGACGCGGTGCTGGTCGCGTAGACAGCCAGAAAATGCACCCGACCAGCTATGTGCGGTCCAAGCAGCATAATACCAGCCGGCAGAATGTCGACCCTTGGCCAGCTCTCGTTGCACCGTCATGGCCGGGACTTATCCCCGCCATCTGTCGCGGCACACTGCCGGTGGTGATGGCCGGGAGGGGGCGCGGCCATGACGGTGCAACGAGGGTCCGGTGAGTGTGTCTTTTCGCCGTCTGGGATGAAGTTCGCACCAGCCGACGAGGGGCGCTACTTCTCCCCTTCCGTCAGTCCCGAGACGAACCAGCGCTGCATCAGGATGACCACGGCGACCGGCGGCAGCAGCGCCAGCACGGCGGTTGCCATTACCGCGCTCCAGTCGGTCTGCGTCTCCACGCCGATCATCTTGACGATGCCGATGACAATCGTGTCGAGCCCTGGATCGGTGGCGACCAGCAGCGGCCAGAGATACTGGTTCCAGCCGTACACGAACAGGATGACGAACAGCGCGGCGATGTTGGCTGCCGACACCGGGATCAGGATGTCGCGCAGGAAGCGCAGCGGGCCGGCGCCGTCCATGCGTGCGGCCTCCACCAATTCGTCGGGGATGGCAACGAAGATCTGGCGGAACAGCAGCGTGGCGGTGGCCGATGCGATCAGCGGAACGGTGAGGCCGGTGAAGCTGTTGATCAGGCCGAAATCCGACATCACTGCGTAGGTGGGAATGATGCGCACCTCGACCGGCAGCATCAGCGTGATGAAGATCAGCCAGAATGCGGTGCGGCGGAACGGGAAGCGGAAGAACACCACCGCGTAGGCCGAGAGGACAGAAATAACGATCTTGCCGCAGGCGATGCCGAGTGCCATGCCGCCGGAGACAAGCAGCATATGCCAGACCGGCTCGGTGCCCATGGTGCCTTCCAGCAGTACGCGTCGGTAGACCGCGAGGCCGCCGAGGTGCGGCATCAGCGATAGCTCGCCGCGGGTGATGGCGCCGGAATCCTGGGTCGATCCGGCGAGCACCAGCCAGACCGGCAATGCGAACAGCAGTACGCCGATGCCCAGTACGATGTGCGCCAGCCAATCGGGGCGGCCCCCACCCCAACCCTCCCCCGCTTTGCGGGAGAGGGGGTTTGGCGTTGTGCTCATGGGTTGCTCCGCCGGCCCATGAAGCGGAACTGGATCGAGGTCAGGGCAATCACGCCGACCATCAGCACCACCGACTGTGCCGACGACGAGCCGAGATCGAGATTTATCACGCCATCGCGATACACCTTGATCACCAGCGTCTCGGTGTCCTTGCCGGGACCGCCGTGCGTCAGCGCATAGATCGTGCCGAATGTGTCGAATGCGGCGTAGACCAGGTTGACCACGATGAGGAAGAACGTGGTCGGTGCGAGCAGCGGGAACGTCATGGTGCGGAACCGGCGCCAACCCTTGGCGCCGTCCATCCGTGCCGCCTCGGTTACCGCGCGCGGGATCGATTGCAGGCCGGCCAGGAAGAAGATGAAGTTGTAGCTGACCTGCTTCCACGCGCTGGCGAGAATCACCATCAGCATCGCCTGGCCGCCGTTGATGGTGTAGTCCCACGGAATGCCGTGCGCATTCAGCCAGCGCCCGAGCAGACCGACCTGCGGGTTCAGGATGAACAGCCACAGCACGGCGGACATCGCCGGTGCGATGGCGTAGGGCCAGATCAGCAGCGTGCGATAGATCGCGCGACCGCGGATCTCATGATCGGCGAATACCGCCAGCAGCAACGCGGCGCTCATCGACAGCAGGCAGACCGCTGCGCAGAACACCAGGGTGCGGATGATGGTGTCGATGTAGAGTGGATCACTGAACAGGTCGGTAAAGTTGGAGAATCCGACGAAGGTGGAGCCCAGGCCGAACGGATCCTGCTGTGTCGTGCTCCACCAGATGGCTTCCGCGGCAGGCCAGAGAAAGAAGAACACGGTCAGCAGAAGCTGTGGCAGCACCAGCACCATTGGCAGGAACCAGCCGTCGAAGATGGTGCGACGTTCCATTTGACGAAGTTAGGCAAGCACTGCTTTTTTGCAAAAAAGCAGCAAAAAACTCTTACCCATTTGGCACCGGTGTTTGATCGGGGCACCGGCCCAAAGGAACGAAAGTTTTTTGGTTCTTTTTTTCAAAAAAGAACTAGCTTTCAAGCCTTCACCGACTTCTCGAATTCGCGCAGCACCTTGTTGCCGCGCTCCACCGCGTTGTCCATGGCCTGCTGGCCGGTCTGGCCGCCCTGGAACGCCTTTTCCATTTCCTCGTAGATGATGTTGCGGATTTCCAGCAGGCGTCCGAGCCGAATACCCTTCGAATTCTCGGTGAGCGTGCCCCGAGCGAGCTGCTTCACGGCCAGATCAGCACCGGGGTTCTTCTGGTAATAGCCCTGCTTCTGCGACAGTTCGAACCCCGCGAACGTGACCGGCACATAGCCGGTGGTCTGCGACCACTCGGCGTCGATTTCCGGCCGGCCGAGGAATTGCAAGAACGTCGCCGTCGCCTTGTATTCGGCGGAAGTTCGTCCGGGCGCGGTCATTGCCCATATGCTGGCACCGCCGATGATCGAGTTCAGCGGCGTCTTGATGATCTCGGGATCGTAGGGGAGATACGCCATGCCCCAGTCATACTTGGCATTCTTCACCATGTTGCCGCGCGCCGCCGAGGACGTGAAGCAAATGCCTGCATCGCCGGAGATCAGCAACTGCTCGGGAGCGCTGTCACGACCGGTGTATTTGAACGTGCCGTCCTTCGCCATGTCGAGCAAGCGCTGCATGTGCTTCACGTGCGGCTTGCTGTTGATCTCAAGCTGCGCATTCAGTCCGTTGAAACCGTCGGCCTCGCTGGCGAACGGAATATTATGCAGCGCACTGTATTGTTCGAGCTGTACCCACGTCATCCAGGCCGTCGTCATCGGCACCGTCGCGGCATTCTTGTCCTTGATCGCCTTGGCGGCCACGGCGACCGCCTGCCACGTCGCCGGCGGCTTTTCCGGGTCGAGGGCTGCCTTGCGGAACGCGTCCTTGCTGTACCACATCAGCGCGGTCGAGGAGTTGAACGGCATCGACGCCAGCCGCCCATCCGGCAGGCTGTAATAGCTGCGCACCGCGGGAATGTATGCCTTCGGATCGAGGGGTACTCCGGTCTCCTTGGCAAGCTCCCAGACCTGTTTGGTTGCCTTTCCGGCGGCAAGCATGGTCCCGGTGCCGACGTCGAAGATCTGCGCCAGATGCGGCGCCTGACCGGCGCGGAACGCGGCAATCGTCGCGGTCATCGTATCGGGGTAGGTGCCCTTGTAGATCGCCGTCACCTCGACGGCATCCTGGCTCTTGTTGAACGTATCAACAATGTGATTTGTCTCGTCCGCGATAGCCGAAGTCAGGGCATGCCACCAGACGATCTTCGTCTTGTCGGCGGCGCGAACGATCGCGGGCAGCGTGGCCAGCGCAGCCGAGCCGGCAAGCAATGTGCGACGCTTCATGGTCTCTCCCCTATTCGGTTGGTGGCGGCGTAACGGCGCCGCGTTGCCGAGCTGTTACGATATCATGACGCTTCGATGAAGCACCCTCAGCCGCCGTCCTGTGCCAACAGCGACCGGCGGCTGGAGAGGAACTCCTCCACCGCACCGGAGAGTTTGTCGCACTCCACATCGCCGATCGGCAGACAGAGCGTGAACATGCCGCGGCGTGCCAGCCAGATACCCTGCGCCAGCATGTCGAAGAAGAACAGTTCTTTCAGCTGCTGATCGCCCTTTGCCGCGTCGGCCGGCGAGCGCACCGGTTCGCGGGTGAAATGGACGGCAAACATCGAGCCGATGCCGGTGAACTGCATGGGCGCATCGTGTTGCCGGCATATTGCGTTCAGCCGCTCGCGCAACGCGTCGCCGCGCGCGTTCAGCGTATGCGCTGCATCGGGCGTGTAGATTTCGGTCAGGCCGACCAGCCCGGCCGACATGGTCAGCACGTTGTTGTTGAAGGTGCCGGCATGCGGCAGGGCATCAGAGCGGCGCGGATCGAACAGGTCCATGATGTCGGCGCGGCCACCGAACGCGCCGAACGACATGCCGCCGCCGATGTATTTGCCGAAGGTGGTCAGGTCCGGCCTGATGCCGCGCACCTGCTGCAAGCCACCGGGGGACAGGCGCGAGGTCATCACCTCGTCCAGGATCAGCAGCGCACCAACGCGGGTGGTGGCCTCGCGCAACATGGCCAGGAATTCCGGCGAGGCGGCGATGCAGCCGCCGCTGCCGATCATCGGCTCCAGTATCACCAGCGCGAGGTCCGCCGCGTGATGCTCGATGAGCGCGCGCGTTGCTGCGATGTCGTTGTACGGCGCCAGCACGTAGTCGAACGGCGCGTTGATCGGCGAACCGCCGCCGGCGAAGCCGAAGACCGCGCCGTGGTAGCCGCCATCGAACACCATCACTTTCGAGCGTCTGGTGAAGATGCGGGCGACCGTGATTGCCAGCAGGTTTGCTTCGGTGCCGGAGTTGGTGAAACGCACGCGCTCGAGGTCGAAGCGGTCGCACACGGCGCGGGCGAATTTCGCCTCGATCAGGTTGGTGCCGCCGAAGTTGATGCCGGCGTCCAGCGCACGATCCACCGCGGCGCGGATCACCGGATGCGAATGGCCGTAGATGCCGGCGGTGTATTCGCCGAGGAAGTCGATGTATTCGGCGCCGTCCAGGTCCCATAGCCGACAGCCCTCGCCGCGGGCAATGCCGATCGGGAATGGCGCGTAGTGCAGCACGGTGCGCGTGTTGCCGCCGGGCATCACCGCGGTTGCTTCGACAAAGCGGGCAAAACTCTTCGGATTGCGCGCGATGTAGGCTTCCTTGGCCTCGGTCAGCGCCGTGTCGATGTCGGCGTTGCGCAATTCCGTGTCGCCCATGGCGTGCCCCGCTTCCCATCCCGGGTGGACAGTGTGCCTGCCAGGCGTCCGCCCGTCACCCCCACGAGCGGTGGCTGCGCGATCGCAGGACCGGTGATCAGTGGTGCCAGTCGCCCCCGCCGCCGTGCCAGCCGCCCCCGCCGCCGCCGTGCCAGCCCCAGCCCCAGCCACCACCGATGGCTACCGTCGGGCCGGCATAGTAGGGGCCTCCATAATACCCGCCGTAGCCATAGCCGGGATACGCCGGATAGGCGACGCAGCCACCCAGCAAGGCCGCGAACGCCAATGCTGCCAGCGGCAGCAGTGCACGCTTTCTCAGTGCGCCAAGCATCGTTCTCTCTCCTGTCTATGACGCCTAACGGCACACTATGGGGATGCATCACGGCCTTTTGGTGACAGTGAAGCGACGAACCCTTGTCTCCTCGTGGTGACCAGGCCCGTTTGTGTCGCCACTGTTTCAATTCGGGACGCGTTTTCGCCATTTTGCCGGGCCACAAGGGGTCAGCCTAAATGTTTGGGCCTGGGAGCAGCGGCAACGATGCACACGCAAAATCGAGTTTTCCGCCTCACTGCCGTGATCGCCGCCACCGGGCTTGTGCTGGCCCAGATGCGGCCATCGCCTGCCGCCGCGCAGCCGGCACCGCAGCCTGCGCTCGGCTCACCGGTGCAGCAGTCGGCCGGCGATCCGCCCACGCGGGTCGGCAGGCTGGCTCTCCTGTCCGGAACAGTCTCGTTCCATACAGTGGACGAGACCCAGTGGAGCCCGGCCGCGGTGAATTATCCGGTCACCGCAGGCGATTCCTTCTGGACGCAGCCCGGCGCGCAGGCCTCGATCGAGGTCTCCGCCAGCCGAATTGCGATGGCCCCCGCGACCGAGGTCGACGTCACCGCGCTGGACGATACGTCGTTCCAGGCGACACTGCCCCAGGGCGAGACTTTTCTGGACATGCGCGCCGCAGCGCCTGGCGAGACCTATGCCATGCAGACGCCGCGCGGGCTGGTCAGCCTCGCTGTCCCGGGCCGCTACGGTGTCGCCGCCGGCGATACCCAGACCCCAACCATTGTCACCGTGATCGACGGGTCCGCGCAGATCACCGGCCCTGGCGCGTCGGCCCAGGTTGGGCCTGGCCAGGCGGTGACGATCACCGGTACGGATAACTTCCAGGCGACGATGGGGCCGGCGCAACCCGACCCGTTCGTCACGTCCATGCTGAACCGATCGGCTCAGCCACAGGCTGCGCAGGTCCCGGCGGTGGTTGCGGACATGCCTGGCGGACAGGACCTCAGCGAATACGGGTCATGGTCGGATAGTCCGGATTATGGCGAGGTCTGGTATCCGCAGGTGACGTCGGGCTGGGTACCTTATACCGACGGCTACTGGTCGTATGTCGGTCCGTGGGGCTGGACCTGGGTGGATAGCGACCCGTGGGGCTTTGCGCCGTTCCACTACGGCCGCTGGGCGCAATTCGGCGGGCGCTGGGGCTGGGTGCCGGGGGGCGAGCCGCGGCCGGTCTATGCGCCGGCACTGGTGGCCTTCTTTGGCGTGGGCGCCGCGGTGGGCGTCGGCATCGGTGCGGCGCTTGCCGGCGGCCGGGTCGGCTGGTTCCCGCTGGGGCCGCACGAAGCCTACCGGCCCTGGTACCACGCGAGCAACCGCTATTTGCAGCAGGTCAACGTCGGCCATGTCACCAACATGACCGAAATCAATCGCAATGTGACGATCAACAATTTCGTCAACCGGGGCGCGGCGGTCGCGGTCCCGGCCAGTGCGATGGCTGGCTCCCGCCCTGTGCGGACGGTGGCGCAGCGGGTCGATCCAGCACAGCTTGCCCAGGCGCGGCCGGTGTTCGGCCAGGAGCCGGTGCGCCCGACCCTGGCGACGGCGGGGGTGACGCCGGCAGTGGCGCGCCAGCTCCGCCTTACCCCGACGCCAGGTGCCGTGGCGGCGCGTCCTGTCGCGCCAGGGCCGGCGATCCGGCCGGTCGGCGTGGTGCCCGGAGCCGTGACGCGGCCGGGCGTTCCGCCCTTGCACAACCCGGCAGGGCCGACGGCGGCGTTCCCAGCTACCGTCCATCCGCTACCGGCAGTCGTGCCCCCGGGGACTCGTCCGGGTGGCGCAACGCCGACCGGCCTGCCGGCGCTGCATGGGCCGGCGACGCCGGAAGCGCGCCCAGGCGCGGCGAACCCGACAGGATTGCCGGCGTTGCGTCAGCCGGTGGCGCCGGGGCGCGTCGAGCCGCCATCCATCGAGCACGGGCCCGCGGTCGGAGCGCCGGCGGCCGGGCTTCATCCGGCGCCGCATGTTGCACCCGGCGCCGTGGCGCGACCGGTGCCTGAAGCTGTCCATCCCGTGACGGTGCCGCCGGTGCAGCACGGTGCGCCGGAACCGGCCGCCATCCGCCCTGTGGCGCCGCCGGTCACGCGTGCTCCGGCACCGGAGGCGGCGCATCCTGCGGCCGTCTATCATCCGCCGGCGCCCCAGGTGGTGCATACGCCGGAACCAGTTGTCCACGCGCCAGCGCCCCAGGTGGTGCATACGCCGGAGCCAGTCGTCCACGCGCCACCACCGCCGGCCGTGTTTCACCCCACTGCGCCACCCGTGACGCACGAACCGACCGCGCCTGCCTACCATCCGCCGGCGCCCCAGCCCGCCGCGCGGCCTGCACCGCCACCGCCCGCTGTGCACGCACCGGCGCCGGCGCCGCGACCGGAACCCCAACAGCAGCGGGAGAAGAGGCCGGGCGAACCTTAATATCCGTCCGAAGAATTCCTTTGGTGACTGAGTAGACTGCCCGTTGACCGTCATGCCCCGCGCAAGCGGGAGTCGAAGTGGGTCGTATCATCTCGGGCGGCCGATGAATTCCTGGTCTGGGATGCTGACGACGTGCCCGGCCGGCGGTGGCAATTGATGGATGGCGCGCCGGTGCCGAGGCGCCCGACAGCGGAGCGGCACGGCGCGATCCAGACGGAGTTGATGTGGTAGCATGCCAACCATCTGGCCGAACGCGCCAGTCCTTCCCTTGTCATCACCGCGCTCAGCATCGTGCCGCGCGGGTGGAGGCCTAACTGCTCCGCGGGCGCGAGAACGGCACCTGGACGAGCAAGCAACGATCGTCGGACGGAGTTGGAGAATCTTACACTTTCGAACGGCGGCGGGCGGCCACGTCTCCTAAAATATTAGAATCGTACGATCTTTTTAGGTGGCCTGAAAATTGCTGTAAGGAAATTATCAACTAGTAGGAAGGGCGCTCACATGGCCACAAGGCACATCACACTGGCCGGGGCTGCACTTGCCGCTGCCCTGTCGTTTGCGGGTGGCTCGGCCCAGGCCGGCGTGCTCACCGTCACCAGCTACGACATGCCCAACGGGGACGGCAATGCCGCCGGCGGCACCTATAACTACTGGGATGGGACGTACACTGGCTCGGGTTCGCGGACTGTGGACAATGCGCCCCTGAGCGGTGGCGTGGGCGTACTCACCGATGGCCACGTCGAACTGGCACCGTGGTACTCCGTGTCGAACCTTTCCGGCACCGGTCCCTACGTCGGCTGGCAGTGGCGGATGGACGGCGATCCCACCATCACCTTCCATTTTGCCGGCACCCCGACCGTGGGCTCGGTCGCGGTGGCCGTGGATGCTAGCAACGTCGGTGGCGTCGTCGCTCCGCTCAGTCTGACCATCGACGGGACCGCTTATCTGCCGGTGATCTCGGCGCTGTCGGCGACCTCGGAACTGCTGACGGTATCCGGGCTGTCGCTGACCGGCGGGACGATCACTGTCACGCCGAACCACAATCCGGGCGCCGCCAGCGACTGGGATTTCCTGAGCGAAGTCACCTTCACCAGCGGTGCCACCGTCCCGGAACCAGCGACACTTGCCCTCCTCGGCGCCGGTCTTGCCGGTCTCGGCGTGATCCGCCGGCGCCGAGCCTAAGTGGCCGTCCGGGGGCTTTCGAGGCATTTGTACCGGTTGCCGGCTGTCACGCGGAGCATTTGAAGCGGCTCGATCGGCCGTGATTCGGTGCCGGTGCCAATGCACGAGGTGGCAGATGTGGACGACGGAGATTTGCCACCGCCATGGCCGTGACACGCTGCGCTACCCCGGGGATCCCACTGATACTGAGTGGCGGCATATCGAGAAGTCCCCGCCAGGTTTCTTAGGCTTCCGATACGTCGCTTGCTCTGGCATATGATGGGCACAGTGTTGGATGGGACGGATGCCGATGCGTGGCCTTGTGGTGTTGTGCTTGCTGCTCGGCGCGGCCGGATGCACGGAATCGCCTGCCTCGCTTGGCATCACCGGCCCCGCGCCGCCGACGCCACCTCCGGTGAGCGACGACAGCACGATCGGCTTGCCTGGTGTGCCGGCCACTACGGGATATGGTCCCAGCATTGTGCCGATCGGCGGCGGCAATGGGCACTTCTTCAATTACAATTAGTGTTCTTTTTTGCAAAAAAGAACCAAAAAACTTTCGATCCTTTAGGCTGGTGGCCGATCAAGCACCGCGGCCAATGAACAAGAGTTTTTTGCTTCTTTTTTGCAAAAAAGAAGTGCTTGCCTTTGTTTAGGGTCCCGGCGGACGCGGCTCACCGCGTTCCGCCGGACCTCTGCCGCGTGGCAGGCTATGCCGACAGCGCCTGCGGTTCCGTGCGCACCCGCTTCACCATCAGCTTGTTGAGCGCATGCACGTAGGCGCGCGCCGAGGCGACGATGGTGTCGGTATCGGCGCCCTGGCCATCGACCATCTTGCCGTTTTCTTCCAGCCGCACCGTGGTCTTGGCCTGCGCGTCCGTGCCCTCGGTCACCGCGCCGACCGAGAACAGCACGAGGTTGGCGGTATGCGGGAAGATCTGTTGGATCGCCTTGAACGTCGCATCCACCGGGCCATCGCCGGTCGCGGTGGCGGACTTCACTACGCCGTCCACTTCTAGTTCCATCTCGGCGCGTGGCGGCGACTTCGAGCCGGCGTGCAGGTCGAGCGAGACGAAGCGGATGCGTTCGTGGTCGCGCATCACCTCGTCGTCCACCAGCGCCACGATGTCCTCGTCGAACACCACCTTCTTGCGGTCGGCGAGGTCTTTGAAGCGGCGGAACGCGTCATTGAGCTGATTGTCGCCGATCTGGTAGCCGAGCGTCGTCAGCTTGTCGCGGAACGCGGCGCGTCCTGAGTGCTTGCCGAGTACCAGGCTATTCTTCGCCCAGCCGACGCTCTCCGGTGTCATGATCTCGTAGGTGCCGGCGTGCTTCAGTACGCCGTCCTGGTGGATGCCGGCCTCATGCGCGAAGGCGTTGCGGCCGACGATCGCCTTGTTGGGCTGCACGTCGAAACCGGTGATGGTGGCGAGCAGTTTGGAAATCCGCAGCAACTGTTGGGTGACAATCCGGTTGGCGAAGGGGATCGCGTCCTGCCGCGTGCGCACGGCCATCACAATCTCTTCCAGCGACGCATTGCCGGCGCGTTCACCGATGCCGTTGATCGTGCACTCCACCTGACGTGCGCCGGCGCGGATCGCGGCGATGGTGTTGGCGACGCCCAGACCGAGATCGTTGTGATTATGCGTAGACAGCACGACCTTCTCGATTCCCGGCACGCGCGAACGGACGTTGCTGTACATGCGCTCCATGTCCTCCGGCAGCGCGTAGCCCACCGTGTCGGGCAGGTTGATCGTGGTAGCGCCGGCGCCGATCGCCGCCTCGATCACACGGCACAGGAAATCCGGATCGCTGCGCGTGGCGTCTTCGGCCGACCACTCGACGTCATCGGCGTGCTGGCATGCCAGCGTGACCGATTCCACGGTCGCCGCGATTACCTCGTCCGGCGTCAGCCGCAGCTTGTATTTCATGTGCAGGTCGGAGGTGGCGATCACGATGTGGATGCGCTTGCGCTTGGCCGACCGCAGTGCTTCGGCGGCGCGCAGCACGTCCATCTGGCCGGCGCGCGCCAGGCTGGCGAGCACCGGCGTGTTGTCGCGCTGGCCGATGGTTTCGGAGATCGCCTTGACGCTCTCGAAATCGCCGGGCGAGGCGATGGCGAAGCCGGCCTCGAGCACGTCCACGCCGATCTCGGTCAGCGCCTCGGCCATGCGGATCTTCTCGTTGAGGTTCATGGAGAAGCCGGGCGACTGCTCGCCGTCGCGCAGCGTGGTGTCGAAGATGATGATGCGGTCGTCGTCCAGCTTGCCGAAGCTGGGATGGTCGATGCTCATTGGAGTGGTTCCTCGGGGTGGTTGCACGACATTAGCCTCAGGGTGACCCCTGAGCGATGCCGGCATTCAGCGACCCGGCGCGACGCTCAGGGGCGGCTAAGTCGAAGGAGGAGGCCGATGGCCAGCAGGCATGCGGAACCGCGCGCGACGGCGCGGACGGTACGACAGGCGAGGCGCATGCCACAGAACATGGTGGGACTATAGCGGAATGCCGCGTGGTGTGCAATCGGGCCGCGAGCCAGTGGTCGGGAGTGTCGGCTCACCCACGCCAAGTGCGCCGGCCGATGCTCCCGCCATCACAGCACGGCAGGTTGGTTGGCAGGCGGGGTGGTTGGGTGCTCCAAGGTCGCCACCAAGCGCACCGATGACGGCCTGCCGGTCCAGAGGTTCCAGTCCCTGCTCACCGAACCCGGCACCTTCGCCCGCGACACCATGGCCATGGCGGGAGCCCCCACGACACCGCTCTGCTTTACCCGCAGCCGATCCGGGTTAATCGCAGCGCGGAAGAGTGTCTGCCGGATAGCGAGTATTCGCTCCACTTGTACTGATATTAATTTCGAAGCACTGGTTCATCGGCGTCGTTGAAGACCCAACAGGCAACCCGAGGTTTATCATGGACAGGCGATTGAAGGATAAAGCCTCGGAGATGCGAACAATGGCACTCGTTCCGTTGGATCCGCCCATTCCGAAATCACCTACCGTACGGCGGCCTTGCTACATGGCAGGCAGCTCGTGTTCGGGCACACGTCGAGGCAAACCTTGAGACACCGCTCCGGGTAGCTGACCTGGCGGCGATGACGCGGCTGAGCGTCAGCCATTTCTCCCGAGCCTTCAGGATAAGTTTCGGGCGGCCTCCTCACGCCTATGTCATGATCCGGCGGGCTGAAAGAGCCAAACGCCTCATGTTGCTGGACGACCCAATACCGCTGGCAGAGATCGCACTGAGGTGCGGCCTGTCGGATCAGGCGCATCTGTCACGTATGTTCCGCAAGATCGTTGGGGATAGTCCGGGTACCTGGCGCCGAAGATATTGGTCGCCAGGGACTTCTGTCGACCATCGCCTTAGCTGCCGCCAACCCGCGAAGCACTTTGATATTGACGCGCAGTCAGCGATTCGCCGGACGCAGCGTGCTCAAAATAACTGAAAGCGTCGCTTGGCCAGGTTCATCGCAGGCGGCCGGTGTTCGAGGTTTCACGTTCGGCTTCGACAAGCCAATAGTACAAATGTGCAAATGCGGCGCCCATATCTGGGGCCGGGCGATGGCGGGACGTTCCGATACGGACCGACTCGCGATCGACACCATACGTATGCTGGCGGCAGACGCCTTGCAGACGGTAAAATCCGCCCATCCGGTCGTGTCGGCGCCGGACCAACGTATTTGTCGATCTGTCGCGTGTCGGCGTGGCTCAGCCATAACTTCGAGTTCAGGAAAGCTTCGCTGTGCAAGCCTTTCCTGTGTGCGCTCGTTTTTCCAAATCTCGAAATCTTTGACCAAGAACAGACACTCCGGAGAGCCCAATTCTGATAACGTGGGGTGGATTTGGTGTCGACGAAATGTGGCTTCGCACAATGACGACCATCATGCGACACCGGATCGGACTTCGCCGCTCGGTCGGCCGTGTTCATGTTAAGAGGGGTTGCAGTCTTGTGCTGCGCATTCTTATGCTGGCAGTGCTGATTTGCGCCAGCCAACCCGCGAATGCCCAGTCCCAGGCAGTGCCGACCGTTGCGGTTGATCCTCCGAGCGGGCCCGAGGCCACAGTCTCGTTGGGGCAATCCTTGAAAAACTGGCTGACGCAACCGACCATGACGGGCGACTGGGGTGGACTGCGTACCAGATTGAGCCAATATGGTTTCGACTTCCGGGCGTCTTATATTGGCGAATATGCTTATAACTTCTCCGGCGGCAAGCGCATCGGCGGCGACTATGCTCAGCAATTCGCTTTTGGGGCCGATGTGGATATGGGCAAAGTGGCCGGTCTTACAGGTGGAACCTTTCACGTCAGTCTCAATGTGCGGGAGGGCCGCAGCACCACAGCCGACTTCATCGGGAACAAGATTGCCGTGCAGGAGATCTACGGCGACGGCGAGAATTTCCGCCTCGCTGAGCTCAGCTATCAACAGGTGCTGTTCAACAAATCCCTCGACCTGAAGGCTGGCTTCGTTGTCATGGGCGATGACTTTGGCAAGACGCCAATCCTGTGCGACTTCGAGAATGACGCGTTCTGTGCTCATCCGAATTCCCTCCCGACCAACAGCGGATGGTCCGACTATCCGGCGGGAAAATGGGGCGGTCGTGTTCGGGTCAATCTCCCCGATGACAGCTATGCCGAAACCGGCGTCTTCGAAGTGAACCCGACCTATGCGGATCACGACAATGGTTTCAAGCTGAGCCTGCAGGCTTCGACCGGTGTGCTGGTCCCGGTTGAATTCGGCAAGACGGTCAGCCTGGGGCCGGCCGCCATGCCTGGGCATTACAAGATAGGTGCCTACTACGACAGCTCGTGGGCTCCCGATATCACAAACCCAAGTATCAACTACAGAGGCCGATACGGCGCTTACATTCTGGCCGACCAAATGGTTTGGAGCTTTGAGCCCGGCACCGGTCGCGGTCTGATCGTGGTGGCAAACGCAACGATATCGGACAAGAGAACCTCGCAGATACCGACCTACTTTACGGCGGCGCTGGTGGCACAGGGGCCGTTTGCCGCTCGGCCGCACGACTTCATAGCGATCGGTTATGTCCGCGATACAGTCAACAGCAATGCCATCAGCCAGCAGAACGCCGTGCTGGCGGCACAGGGCGTGTTGAATCCGGGACTGGAACTGGGGGAAAACATCGTGGAGCTCGCTTACGGCTTGCAGGTCACACCCTGGATGCAGATCCACCCAAACGTGCAGTTTATCGGCAACCCTGGCGCATTTTCCTATAAACATGTGCCCAATGCATGGGTGTTCGGCACCCATATAGGGCTCACATTCTGATGGCTGGCGCGCCAACTACTGATTTTGCACCGAAATGATGATGTCGGAGCCGGCGACGATAGCTGCGAAGTGCGAGGAGGCCTGACGGGACCCGTCGTTGACTGCGGTTAGACCACCGGTGTGAGCGGTTCGCGCCCAGCAAAGTGAGCGGCAAGATTCGCGAGGACCAGGTCGGCCATGGCGCGACGGGTTTCCACCGTCGCACTCGCCCGGTGAGGCTGGAGCATGACATTGTCCATGGTCCATAGCGCCTGAGGCACCTCCGGCTCATGAGCGAAAACGTCGAGCCCGGCGCCGCCAAGACGTCCTTCAACAAGAGCCGCGACCAGTGCCGGTTCGTCGATCACGCTGCCCCGCGCAACGTTGATCAGTATGCCCGCAGGACCCAGTGCTTCAAGCACCGGTCGGTCTACAATGCCGCGTGTCTGCCGACCGCCGGACACGGCGACGATGAGGAAATCCGACGCTCCAGCCAACCCCCCAAGCGTTGGATGGTAGCGGTAAGCGACGCCCTCAAGCGGATGGAGATTGTTGTAGGCGATCGACATGTCGAAACCCTCGGCACGACGTGCGATGGCCAGGCCGACCCGACCGAGACCGAGAATGCCAAGCCGCTTGCCGCTCACCTTGGCAGCAAGTGGAGGACTTCCACCCGGCCAGCGGCCGGCGCGCACAAAACGGTCGCCGATGCAGATTCTGCGGGCTGTCGCCAGCAACAATGCCCACGCCATGTCGGCCACGTCATCGGTCAGCACGTCCGGCGTCGTCGTGACCCGCACCGAGCGTGCGCGCGCCCGCTCCAGGTCGACCGCGTCGGTACCGATCCCGTTGATCGCAATGATCTCCAGCGCGGGCAACGCATCCATCAATGTATTGCTCACGCCCAAGCGGCCCCCCGTGACAACGGCCCGCACCTGCTTGGCTATCGGCCTGATGAACGCCGCGGGCTCGTTGGTCTCGAACAGCCGATGGACCTGATATGCCGCATCGAGTTTCGCCTCCGCGTCTGGCGTTATTGGTTCAACCATCAGCACGTCCGGCTTCATCGCCTGTCTCCTGTCCATGCTTGCCTGCAACGATCAATCGGCTGCCGAGCGCTGCACGACCGCATCCCGCGCGATCATCTGTTCCCGGGTCGGTCCGCTGACCATCAGCGTGATCAGGCCGCTGAGAAGGAGGGCGCAGGCCATCACCAGGTAGGACACTGCGGGGCTGCCGGTCGCCACATCCAACCAGCCTACCATGTAGGCGCCCACAAACCCGCCGAATGCACCGAAACTGTTGATCAAGGCGATCGCTCCTCCGGCGACATTGCGTGGCAGGGTCTCGGGAAACCATGCGAAGAAGGGGCCATATGGTGCGTACATGGCACCCCCGGCAATCACCAACAATATGAAACTCAGCCAGAAGCTTGATTCACCGACCGCGTACGAGGCAGCGAATGCGATCGCGCCGACGATAAGAAATGGCCAGACGAATGGCTTGCGGCGCCCGGATCGATCGGACAGGTATGAGGCGCCGATCATCAGTATTGTTGCGAGAAGATAGGGAGCAGCCGACAGCCAGCCCAATTGAACGATGCCGAGTTTGCTGCCGAGCTTGAGTATTGACGGCAGCCAGATGACAAATCCGTAGACGCCGATGCTCCAGCAGAAATATTGGATCGACAAGGCGATGACGATGGGTGATTTGAAGGCCTCGCGGTAATTGGCCACCGGCTTCAGCATGCGCTGCTCGTCACTGAGCTGGCGGTTGAGCCATTCCAGCTCCTTCGGATCCAGCCAGCTTGCCTGTGCGGGCTGGTCCTGCACCAGGCGCAGCCACAGAAACGCCCAGACGATCGCTGGCAGGCCCTCGACGATGAACATGCCGCGCCATCCGAGCGCGTGAACCAGATATCCCGAGACGATCGACATCCACAGGACGGTGACCGGATTGCCGATGATCAAAAATGCATTGGCGCGCGATCGCTCTGCGCTGGTGAACCAGTGGCTCAGGAACACCAACATGCCGGGCAGCACTACGCTCTCCGCCACGCCGAGGAGGAACCGATCGACATAGAGCAGGCCGATGTTGCGGATCACGCCGGTGAGTGTCGCCAATACTCCCCAGAGCAGCAGGCTCCAGAACATGAGGCGCTTGGCACTACGCTCTTCCGCGTACCAGGCGGCGGGGATTTGGAACAGGAAATAGCCAAGGAAAAACAGTGCACCGAGCAGTGCGCCAGCCTGGCCCGTGATGCCGAGATCCTTGGTCAGGCCCGCTGCCGAGCCAATGCTGTAGTTTGCCCGGTCCACGTAAGCCAGGCTGTAGGTAATGAAGGCGATGGGAACAAGCTGCACCCAGCGGCTGCGATAGGCGCTATTCGAAGACATCTCGATACTCCCACTGTGCCCGATGCGGGGGGCGGAGAGACGTCTCGGACCCCGCCTGCAACCTAGGTCTCGCCACCTGCGTGCACGATATGCGACACCCCTGTCGCAGGTGGTTCCTGCGTCGATAGCGATATTGAATGGCGCTGCTGCCTCTTGGATGAACCGATCAGAGACTGCCGGGCTGACATCGCCCTCATATCAATCGAGAAGGCCTGGCGCTGGATGTTGCCCCGCATTCGCGGGTTAGGGCCCGCCGGGGAATAATCGCTGCGGTTCGGACGTGCGCCATTGCATCGTCATGGCGGACGGAGGCCCGCCATCCACGACTTCTCTTTGATCGGCACTGCAAGTCGTGGATGGTGCGCCTTCGCGCACCATGACGCGGGGCGGTCGGTGCGTCATCTCGACTGATTCGGTTATTTCCCCGCGAACCCTTAGCTGATTTCGTGGGGCCGCCTTTCCGGTAGTTCGCGCCCGAGCCATGGCGCTCGTGGTAAAGAATCGATCCTGCCGTTCAAATTCAGGCATCTGGAATGCGTGCCGGCGGATCAATTCATTCCGGTCTGGCGCGACCATCCGGCGGAGACGATCGAGGTCGCGGCGCGCGGGTTCATCCCGGAACATCCGCGATAGGCCGCCGACCGGGCGATTGTCAATTCGTGCCAGCCTCGGATAAGCCCGCACCCTATGTGCACCGTCGTCCTGCTGATGCGTCCCGGCCATGCGTGGCCGCTCGTGCTTGCGGCCAACCGGGACGAGATGCTCGCGCGTGCCTGGGATCCGCCTGCCGCCCACTGGCCGGACCAGCCGGGGGTAATTGCCGGGCGGGATCGCGCGGTTGGTGGGACCTGGATGGGGGTGAACCGCCAGGGCGTCGTGGCAGCGGTGCTGAACCGGCAAGGCAGCCTCGGACCGGCGGCCGGCAAGCGCAGCCGCGGCGAACTCCCGCTGCTGGCGCTGGAGCACGCATCTGCCGGCGCGGCGGCGCGCGCCATCGCTGGCCTGGATGCCTCCGGCTGGCGCAGTTTCAATCTTGTGGTGGCGGATCGCGACGGCGCGGTGTTCGTGCGCGGCCTCGGGCACGGCCATCCGGACGTGCAGGTTCTTTCGGCCGGCCTGCACATGGTGACGGCACACGACCCGGACGATCCGGACAGTCCGCGCGTCGCCCGGCATTTGGCGCGCTTCCGGGCCGCGCCGGAGCCGGTTCCTGGCGACTGGCGTGGCTGGCAGGACATCCTCGCCGACCGCTCTGGGCCGTCCGGCGAGCAGATCAACGTTGTGCCGCGTGGCGGGTTCGGCACCGTCTGCTCGTCGCTGCTGGCGCTGCCGCAGGCCGGGCCGCCGGTGTGGCTGTTCGCGGCCGGGGCACCGCACGAGGCGCCGTTTGTGCAGGTTAGGGCTCCGCCCTGAAACGCGCCAGGAGGCTTTGCCTCCTGGACCTCCAGCAAAGGCAGTCGCCTTTGCAATCCAATCGTTTTTTCGCCCGGTGGGGGTGGGGGTATCAGGGACTGGCGCTCGCCAGTCCCTGATACCCCCACCCCCACCGGGCGAAAGTGAAAGGTTCCAAGGGCGTCGCCCTTGGCGGGTGTCCAGAGGGCAGCGCCCTCTGGTTGGGGCCGGGGCGTGGCGGCGCGGCGCGGGCACTGCTATATCCGGGGCAGCCATCCTCGCCCGGCGGGCCGGGACGGCGAACCGCCCAAAAGGGGATCGTGATGGCACGTCGCCGCCAGCTCTATGAGGGGAAAGCGAAGATCCTGTTCGAGGGACCGGAGCCGGGTACCCTGGTGCAGTATTTCAAGGACGATGCCACCGCGTTCAATGCCCAGAAGAAGGGCGTGATCACGGGGAAGGGCGTGCTGAACAACCGCATCAGCGAGTACCTGATGCTGCGGCTGGCGGAGATCGGCGTGCCGACGCATTTCGTGCGGCGGCTGAACATGCGCGAACAACTCATCCGGGAGGTGGAGATCATCCCGCTGGAGGTGGTGGTGCGCAATGTGGCCGCCGGCAGTCTGTCGAAACGGCTGGGCATTCAGGAGGGGACGCGGCTGCCGCGGTCGATCATCGAATATTACTACAAGAACGACGCGCTCGAGGACCCGATGGTGTCCGAGGAGCACATCACCTGCTTCGGCTGGGCCAATACGGCGGACCTGGACGACATCGTCGCGCTGACCTTGCGGATCAACGATTTTCTCACCGGGCTGTTCCTGGGCGTCGGCATCACGCTGGTGGATTTCAAGCTGGAATTTGGCCGGCTGTGGGAGAACGAGGAGATGCGGATTGTGCTGGCTGACGAGATCAGCCCGGACAATTGCCGTCTGTGGGACTCCAAAACCAATGAGAAGATGGACAAGGATCGCTTCCGGCGGGACCTAGGGAAGGTGGAAGAGGCGTATCAGGAGGTTGCCAAGCGGCTGGGCATCCTGCCGGAGGCGGGGGTGCGCGATTTGAAGGGCCCGGAGCTGATGCAGTGAAGGCGACGGTGACGGTGATGCTGAAGGCGGGCGTGCTCGATCCGCAGGGCAAGGCGATCGGCCACGCGCTGCATACGCTGGGATTTGCCGGCGTGGGCGAGGTGCGGGCGGGGAAGGTGATCGAACTGGAACTCGCGGAGAGCGATCCGGATCGGGCGCGGGCCGCGGCGGAGGAGATGGCGCGGAAGCTGCTGGCGAATATGGTTATCGAGAGTTACCAGGTGAGTGTGGATGGGTAGGGCTGACATCGCGGGGAGCGTAGGGACGAAGCAATCGCGAACCATAGGTGCGCGAGCAACGGGTTCGAGATTGCTTCGTCGCTTTGCTCCTCGCAATGACGGGGGTGTAGGTGCGCCCAGTGACAGGGGCGCGGGCGCGCGCAATGACAGGGGTGCAGGCACGCGCTATGACAGGGGGGCGGGTGTGCGCGTCAATCTCGTCGGCGGATTGCGGCGATGAAGGCTGGCGTCATCGTGTTTCCAGGCATCAACCGCGAACGCGATATGGCGATCGCGTTGACCCGCTCGGGGGCTGCGCCGCGGATGATCTGGCACCAGGAGACCGAGCTGTCCGGCCTCGATCTGGTGGTGATCCCTGGCGGTTTCTCGCATGGCGACTACCTGCGCTGCGGCGCGATGGCGGCACATTCGCCGGTGATGACGGCGGTGCGCGAGCACGTGGCGCGCGGCGGCTATCTATTGGGGGTTTGCAACGGCTTTCAGATCCTCACCGAGGCCGCCATCCTGCCTGGCGCACTGCTGCGCAATGCCTCGTTGCGTTTCCTGTCGATGGACTGCCATCTGCGCGTCGAACGGACCGATACCGTGTTTACCAGCCAATATCAGCGCGGCCAGACATTTCGCAGCGTGATGGCGCACGGCGACGGCAACTACTTCGCCGATGAGGCGACATTGGATCGGCTGGAGGGCGAGGGGCTGGTGGCGCTGCGCTATGCCACGCTGGGCGGCGAGACGATGGCGGGGGCCAACCGCAACGGCAGTGCACGCAATATTGCCGGCATCCTTGGCCCCAATCTGCGGGTACTCGGCCTGATGCCGCATCCGGAGGACCTGGTCGATCCGCTGATGGGCGGCATCGACGGCAAGCCATTGTTCGACGCGTTAGCCGCCGCGTGATGCCGCGTGAAGTCAACCAGGAGCTCGCCCGCGAATTCGGCCTGAGCGCCGATGAGTACGCCCGGGTCCTGGAGATCATGAGCCGCACGCCGACGCTGACAGAACTCGGCGTGTTCAGCGTGATGTGGTCGGAGCATTGCAGCTACAAGTCCTCGCGCGTGTGGCTGCGGCAGTTGCCGACCAAGGCGCCGTGGGTGATCCACGGGCCTGGCGAGAACGCCGGAGTGGTGGATATCGGCGACGGCCTGGCCGCCGTGTTCAAGATGGAAAGCCATAACCACCCGAGCTTCATCGAACCGTACCAGGGCGCGGCCACTGGCGTGGGCGGCATTCTGCGGGATGTGTTCACCATGGGCGCTCGGCCGATCGCCAACCTGAACGCGCTGCGGTTCGGGCGGCCGGACAACCCGATGACGAAACGCATTGTCGATGGCGTGGTGCGCGGTATCGGCGGGTATGGCAACTGCGTCGGTGTGCCGACCGTCGGCGGCGAGATCAATTTCCATGCCGCGTATGACGGCAATCCGCTGGTCAACGCGATGACGGTGGGGATCGCGCCGCGCGACCGGATCTTTCTGTCGGCTGCGGCGGGCGTGGGGAATCCGGTGGTGTATGTCGGCTCGAAGACCGGACGCGACGGCATCCACGGCGCCACCATGGCATCAGCCGAATTCGCCGCGGATGCGGAGGAGAAGCGACCGACGGTGCAGGTCGGCGATCCGTTCACCGAGAAATTGCTGATCGAGGCGTGCCTGGAACTGATGGCGACCGACGCGATTGTCGCGATCCAGGACATGGGCGCGGCCGGTCTGACCAGTTCGTCGGTCGAGATGGCGGCCAAGGGCGGTGTCGGCATCGAACTCGACCTGGACCAGGTGCCGGCGCGCGAGACCGGCATGACGGCCTACGAGTTCATGCTGTCGGAAAGCCAGGAGCGGATGCTGATGGTGCTGCGCCCGGAGCGCGAGGCCGAGGCACGCGCGATTTTCGACAAATGGGAACTGGACTTTGCAGTCATCGGCCACCTGACAGACACCGGGCGCATCACCGTGCGGCATCAGGGGCAGGTCGAGGCCGACATTCCGCTGGCGCCGCTGAACGAGCAGGCGCCGCTGTATACGCGGCCTACCGCGGAGACACAGAAGCTGCCGCAGATCAATCCGGTGAAGGTGGAGGACCGCGTTGGTCTGACCGCCGCGCTGTGGAAGCTGGTCGCCTGCCCGGATCTGGCATCGCGTGCGTGGGTTTGGGACCAGTACGACAGCACGGTCGGTGGGCAGACGGTGAAGCGGCCTGGTGCGGCCGATGCGGCGGTGGTGAAGCTGGAGGGGCTGACGCGCGCGCTGGCGCTGACCACCGACTGCACGCCGCGCTATTGCGCCGCCGATCCGGAAGCCGGCGGCGCGCAGGCGGTGGCCGAGGCGTGGCGCAATCTGACGGCGGTGGGGGCGCGACCGTTGGCGCTGACCGACAACATGAACTTCGGCAACCCGGAGCGGCCGGAGATCATGGGCCAGTTCGCCGCCGTCATCCGCGGCATGGCGGCGGCGTGCGAGGCGCTGGATTTCCCGGTCGTGTCCGGCAATGTCAGCCTGTACAACGAGACGCGCGATCCATCGGGTGCGGTGCGCGCCATCCTGCCGACGCCGGCGATCGGCGGCCTTGGCGTGCTGGATGACGCGGCGAAGGCGGTCGGGATCGCCATCGGCCCGTGGCTCGACATCGTGTTGGTCGGCGCCACCAAGGGCTGGCTCGGCCAGTCGCTGTGGCTGCGCGAGATCGCCGGCCGGGAGGAGGGAGCGCCGCCTCCGGTGGACCTGGTGGCCGAACGGACCGCGGGGGATTTCGTGCGCGGCCAGATCCTCGCCGGCAATGTGCGTGCCTGCCACGACGTGTCCGATGGCGGGGTGCTGGTGGCGGTGGCGGAGATGGCGATGGCGGGTCTGACCGGCGTTCGCCTGTCCACCAGCCCACGGGAAATCCCCAGCCATGCCTACTGGTACGGCGAGGACCAGGGCCGCTATGTGCTGGCGGTGCCGGATGCCGCTGCGATGATCCGCGCCGCCGAGACGGCCGGGCTGGCGGCGGTCCGGATCGGCACATCCGGTGGACAGGATTTGACACTGCCCGACGGTGGCACAATATCAGTGCGAGCGTTGCGCGCGGCGCATGAACGCTTCTTCCCGTCCTGGATGGACGGGGAGAACTGAACCGGGGGACGCACATGGCGATGGCGGCGAGCGAGATCGAGGCGCTGATCAAGGCGGCGATCCCGGACGCGCGCATCACCGTGGAGGACCTTGCCGGCGATGGCGACCACTACGCCGCGACAGTGGTGTCCGAGCAGTTCCGCGGCATGCCGCGGGTGAAGCAGCACCAGATTGTCTATGCCGCGCTGCGCGGCCGCATGGGGGGCGAGCTGCACGCCCTCGCGTTGCAAACGTCCGCCCCAGATCAATAATCTTCGCCAGGAGTTCCCGAGGATGGCCAACGAAGTGTTTGAACGCATCCAGAGTGAGATCAACGAAGCACCGGTGATGCTCTACATGAAGGGCACGGCGATGTTCCCGCAATGCGGGTTTTCGGCGCGCGTGGTGCAGATCCTCACGCACATGGGTGTGCCGTTCAAGACGGCAAACGTGCTGGAAGACGATGAGCTGCGCGAGGGGGTCAAGCAGTTCTCGCAGTGGCCGACGGTGCCTCAGCTTTATGTCAAGGGCGAGTTCGTCGGCGGCTGCGATATCGTGACCGAGATGTTCCAGTCGGGCGAGCTGGAGACGCTGCTGGCCGAGAAGGGCGTCGAGCACAAGACCGAGGCGTAAGCCGGGCCGGCGACGCGCCGGCTGCCAACCCCGGGTGTTAATCCAATATTGGTGACCGATGCGCAGGGTTGAACCATGCGCATCGGAATCGTTGTTCCGGCATTCAACGCTGCCCCGTGGATCGGTGACGCGATCGCTTCGGTGATCGCGCAGTCGCATCGCGACTGGGTGCTGGTCGTGGTCGATGATGGATCGACGGATGCGACGGCGAGCGTGGCCGCGGGGTTTGCCGATCCGCGTATTGATTTGGTCCGGCAGGTGAATGCCGGCGTGTCGGCGGCGCGCAATCGCGGCGTGGCGGCGCTGTTCGGCGGGGAGCGGGGCGTGGAGGCGCTGTTGTTCCTTGACGCCGATGACTGGCTGGCACCGGATGCACTGTCGCGACTGATCACTGCGCTCGATGGTGCCCCCGAGGCTGTTGCCGCGGCCGGGGCGTATAGATTCGCGCATACGACCCGGGTCCGCGCCGCGCCGTCCCGCGACATCCTGGAACGCCTGCTCGTCCGTAACCTGTTCGCCAATGGCGGGCATCTGCTGATTCGCGCCACCGTGGTGCGGGCCATGGGAGGTTTTCGCACCGACATTGCCTATGGCGAGGACTGGGAATTCTGGATCCGCCTGGCACTGCAAGGGGGATTCGTTGCGGTGATGGGCAAATCGCCGGTTCTGTGTGTCCGCCAGCACGCGGGTGGCGCCTACCAGCGGTGCGCCGCCGATCCTTCAGCCTTCGGGCCCTGCATGGATGCGATCTTCGGCAACCCGGCGTTGCAGGCGCGTTTTGATGCCGGGCGGCTGGCGGCGATCCACCGGCGTGCCGAGGCGGAGAATGCCTGGATCATCGGGCGGGAAATGATCCGGCACGACAAGGCTGCAGAGGGACGCGCGTGGCTGCGCCGGTCGGTGCGCGGCAGCCCGAGCGCCAAGCGTGTCGCGCTGCTGGCTGCCGCTTGCGCTATCGGGTTGGTGCCGGCGGGGCTGCACGGTCCGTTCCGGTCGTACCGCGGGGTTTCTGGGAGCTGACGCGCGGTGCTGCGGTGCTGCGAGCAGGTTCAGGGAGCAATCAATTGGGGGCGCGGGAAATGGGTGCGGTAACGTGCTGCATCACGGGTCAACAGGCGATATCCGGCAACCGCGGCTTAGGCGCCGATGAAGAAATCCGGCAGAGGTAAGCATTTCGTCCCGCCTCGCCGTCGGTAGGCCGGGAATCCCTTCCCCGCGAGAAAGCCGGCTCCGTATGGAATTGCCTCACGTTCGATCATGTCCTTTGGCAGCGCTGCATCGAGTTGCTCGATGCGCGAGTATCGGACTGAGAGCCTGTCTCTAAATGATAACGAAACATCCGCTATCGACCCAGCTTGGCCATTGGCAGACCGGTCGGGCCAACCAGGAAGCGGACATTCAGCAACGGGGAGACCCGCCTGCTGCGACCTGCGGCGGCTTCCCCCGGAATCGAAGCCATCACTGGCCCGAACGAGCCATCGATCGATGGCTCGTTGTCGGGAAGTCATTGGCCACCGATGCGCCGACACTGGCGCCCTGCCCGCGGAAGGGAACAGGGCTGGGAGAGCCACAAATAGGTGGAAAGAGATGGAACGCACATATAGGATGGCGGCCGTAAGCGCGTCTCTCGGACTCTCGCTTTGCGGTTGAAAGGACGTCTCTGCCGGACGATACGCAGTGACTGCCTGACGCGTAAGGGAGGTTAGGTCGAAGACTGCCACCAGCGAGAAATCGAAGGAGGGAGGAATGACCTACGGCCGAACTTCACGGCTATCACGCACATATCCATTACGGAGATGACAGCCGCTCGCCCATTGCTGATAAGATATGTAACGGCCTCGCTGCGCGGTTTCCGGTTGAACTGGGGAACAACTGCGGCATCGCCGGCCAGCATCTCATCGTGCAGAGGCAGGTCATCTTCAGGAACATCCGCGTTTGCTGAGGTTGCCCCCTGGCTGATGTTCAATCGACAGGGACTCGACATCCTGATTCATCCGCTGGGCGATGATGAATTCGACGATCACACTGCCAATGCGCTGTGGCTCGGCAATCCTGTTCCGCTGAAGTTGGAAATCCTGCAACACGGGCCGTATCCACCGGGTTTATTTCCGTCCCGCTTATTTCGGCATCAGCCGTCGCTTGCGCTGGCCTCTCCATGCCGATCCATCCAACACTCTGATCAGCGGAAACGTGCCCGAGAACCATCCTTGGCAGTCTCGATGCCCAACAAATCAGTTCTAACGGGATGACTGACAGTGAGGGAGGAGAACCATGAGCATTCGCGTGGAAACCATCCGACCGGGCTTTGTGGCAGAGATCGGCGGAATCGATATCTCCCTGCCGGTACCCGCGGAGGCAATGTCAGTATTGTGGGAAGCTATCGATGAGCATGCGGTGCTGGTCTTTCGTGGCCAGACGCTGACCGATGGCGAGCAGATCGCTTTCACCAAGAACTTCGGCCAGCCGGAACGTTACGTATTTTCCTACGGTAGGGACGCCAGGTTGCGGTTGGCGGGACCGGAGATGGTGGACATCTCCAATCTCGACGCCACCACCGGCAAGCCACAGACGGGCGCGGCAAGGCATCGAATGGTCAATCTCGGCAACCGACTGTGGCATACCGACAGTTCCTTCCGGCTGCCGCGGGGCGGCTTCTCTCTGCTTTACGCCCACGTCGTGCCGCCACCTGGGCCGCTCGGTGCCGGTGAAACGGAGTTCGCCGACACCTGCGCCGCCTATGAGTTTCTCGCGCCGGAGCGCCGGTCATGGTTGGAGGGATTACGGGCGGAACATAGCCTGATGCATTCACGCGCCGTACTCGGCTTCACCGATTTCGCACCCGAGGAGCGGGCGGCGCTGCCACCAGTGGTGCAACCTCTGGTCCTTACGGATCCGCGCACCGGCAGGAAATCGATCTATATCGCCTCCCATGCCTCGCACATTCTGGATATGGAACTGGCTGATGGGCGGCTGCTGCTGATGGATCTGATTGAGCGGGCAACCTATGCCAGTCCAACCTATCGCCACGAGTGGCAGGTCGGCGATCTGGTGATGTGGGATAACCGCCGTAGCCTGCATCGCGGGCTGCCGTTCGACGAGCGATCCCCCCGCGACCTGCGGCGCGTGACGACCTCGGATGGTACCGAACCGGCGTCTGGCGCCGGCCATGCCGCGGCGGTCGCCTGACCATGAAAAACGCGCAGCGATCCCTGGGTCGGTGCGACCCATTCGACGGATTGAGCGTTGGGAGGCTCCCATGCCGAAAGCGCCGGACCCCGCGCCCGCTCAGCTAGTTGGAAGCTGGCGGTTGCTGTCAGTGCGATCAGTCTTCTCTGACACCAAGGAACACATTGAACCCTACGGCCCGAATCCCGCTGGCTGGATGGTGTTGGAACCGGGCGGCCGGATCATGTTCCTGTTCATGAAGCCAGACCGGCAACCCCCCGCGAATGATGCCGACCGGGCGGTCCTGTTCGATGAAATGATTGCCTACACCGGCTTGGTTCGGTCGGACGGTCCGGGACGCTTTGTCACGACAGTTGATCTCGTCTGGAAGCCGGCCGCGAGCCGCGAGGTGCTACGATTCTACACGCTCGAAGGCGATCGCCTGATGATCCGATCGCCCGACCATACCCTACCCCAGTTCAAGGAACGGCTGATGGTGACCAAGCTTGTCTGGCAGCGGGAACAGTCCACGGTGGTAACGCATCCATGAAGGGATCAGCAGACGATTTGTGCAAAATCGTACGGCAACAGGGTTTCTAAGCCCACATCACTACTCGGGCACACCGCCGTGGAGGATTTAGGAGCAAGAATTTCGGCGAAAGGCCATTGGATGACAGGCTGAACCCATAACTGGCCGGTTCTATAACCCACTGACTCAGGACAGATTTCGAATTGACTGGCCAACGACGACGCGGCCGTTACGACCGCACCGAGCTGCCCAAAGGTTTGTGCATCGCTCGCGACATCCGGGCGATCAGCTAGAGCGGTCTGGCAGCCTCCGTGAAGAGTTTCGGACGCCCGCTTGGCGTACGAAAGTCCCCGAGGAACGAACCCGCGGGTGGTTGCAGATGATGGTCTATGGGTATTTCTGTTTTCGGCTGAGCGTGACGAAGTCACGACCGACAGTGGGAAGCGTGGGACATGACGCGATCTGTCCGAATTGTTGCTGGATCTGATGGCGTTGCCGGTGGGAGTCACTGGGAGGAGGGAGCTTCGGGGCGTCGCTGACGAGGGATTGCACGAACTCGGGCGTTGGCCGCAACGGGGGTGCTGCGGGTGGGAACTGTGTGAGGCCATGCCGGGTCACGGCGAAGTTCTCGCGGTTGGCGTAGTGCAGTGCGGTGGTGCGCGGGGCTGACGCCAGCGCTCAAACGTCTCGATGATGATCATGTGCCCACCACAGCATGGGCATGGTGGGCGCACATCGAGCGGCTTGTCCGGCACGTCGTCATCGGGCGGCGGCGCGACGGCGAGTAATTCGCGGGCGCGTGCGAGGCTGACCTTGCGCGCCGAACTGGCGAGCAGGCCGTAGTGACGAATGCGGTGGAACCCGCGCGGCAGGACGTGAAGCAGGAAGCGGCGGATGAACTCGTCGACGCCGAGCGTCATGACCTGCTGGCGGTCCGCGCCATTGCGGCGATAATCCTTGTAGTGGAAGGTGACGCCGGTCTCGTCGAAAGCAAGCAGCCGCCGGTTCGAGATGGCGACGCGATGGGTATAGCGCGAGAGATACGCAAGTACGGCTTCGGGACCGGCGAAGGGCGGCTTGGCGTAGACCACCCAGCGTTTATGGCGGACCGGCGAGAGGTGGCGCTGGAAGGCCCGACGGTCGGCGAGTGGTGCGAGGTTACCGAAGAAGGCCAGCCTGCCGGCGTCGTGGAGTGCGATCAGTCTGGTGAGGAACAGGCGGCGGAACAACTTGCCCAGGACGCGCACCGGCAGGAGGAACGCCGGTCGTGAAGAGATCCAGCGCTCTCCATCGAGTGCGATGCCGCCGCCCGGCACAATCATGTGCACATGGGGATGATGCGTCAGTGCCGATCCCCAGGTGTGGAGCACGGCGGTGATGCCAATCCGTGCGCCCAGGTGACGGGGATCGGCGGCGATCGTCAGCATCGTCTCGGACGCCGCGTGGAACAGCAGGTCATAGACGACAGCCTTGTTGTGGAACGCGATGTCGGCGACCTCGGTCGGCAGGGTGAAGACGACGTGGAAGTATCCGACCGGCAGCAGGTCGGCCTCGCGCTCGGCCAGCCAGGTGCGTGCGGCGGCACCCTGGCACTTGGGGCAGTGCCGGTTGCGGCAGCTGTTGTAGGCGATCCGCCAGTGGCCGCAGTCCTCGCAAGCCTCGACATGACCACCCAGGGCTGCGGTGCGGCATTGCTCGATCGCCGACATGACTTTGAGCTGATGAAGGCTCAGGTGTCCGGCATGGGTGGCCCGATAAGTGGGGCCGGCGGCACGGAAGATGTCGGCGACCTCGAGAGAGGCGCGCACCGCCTCAGCCCGTGGGTGCGATCTCTCCGGCCCGGAACATGCCGAGCTTGTCGAGCGGGCTGGTCACGGTGCGCACCGTTCGGGTAGCGACCTTGGTGTAGAAGGCGGTGTTGTCCAGCTTCGCATGCCCGAGCAAGACCTGGATGACGCGGATATCGACGCCGTCCTCGAGGAGATGGGTGGCAAAGCTGTGCCGCAGTGTGTGCGGTCCGACCCGCTTGGTGATCTCAGCGGCCTGGGCCGCCTCGACGACGACGCGATGGGAGCAGTCGTGCAACCTCGTCCCGGCTCAGTACCACGGGCAGAGTACGCGGATGCGCCACCCGGATCACCTTGCGTGCCAGGTCAGGCCGATCGATCGTGTGCGTGAAGAAGAACCGCAACGCCGAGACGATGCTGTTCATCGTCGGCGTCGGCACACCGGCATCGCGCTGCTCGATCTGGAACCGGCGCACGTCATCCGCCGTCGCAGTATCAGGTGAGCGCCGCAGGAACGTTGCGAAGCGTCCGACATCGCGAATGTAGTTGCGCTGCGTCTCGCACGAGAATCGGCGCATGTTCATGTCGTCGATCAGACGTTGGCGCAGAGGGCTGATCGCAGGGGCGGGAATGGACTGATGCATCGGTCGGCTCCTCTCGGTTGAAGGAAGCCGAAACGCTCCGCCCGCACCGGGCCGTGCTCAATCGAGCCACACCAGTTGGGCCACTACTCGTCCATCAATAACCCGCACCCCTCCCGCGCAGCGGGTTCGTTCTTCGGCCAGCCCAAGTCATCAGCGGAACGTCCGCTTCTCTCACCGGCGGACCGCAAGCAGACCGGCTGCTCGCCACCCAAAGCGGCCGTTAGCCCAGCGGTTCCGTTCCGACACCGTTCTAAGACGGGCTCTGAGACCTCGGCGTAGATGATCGCGTTGACGAGGCGAAACGTATTGGCCTCGCTTTCCACCGCTGACGCCGACCACGAGTACCACCGGGGATCTTCCGTCATGAGGTCGAGCAGGATGTTACTGTCGACCAGAACCGTGGTCATTCATCGGGCCCGCGTCAGCGCCATGATGGCGTCGGTGGTCATCGCAACATCGCCGCGCCCCCGCAGATGCGCCACGAGACGGGCGCCTCGACTCTTGCCGGTCCGTGAGGCGGCCGGGACGGTCCGCGCGACCTTGCCGTCGAATTGGAAATCAACCTCGGTGTTTGGCGGCAGGCCGGCTTGTTCGCGGATTTTCACCGGGATGGTTACCTGACCCTTCGATGTGATGCACATGTCCAGATTCTTAGTCTTACCAGTAAGGGTTAGACGACAGGGCACGAATGGGAAGGTTCGTCGGTGCGGTGCTTGCTGTCGTCGCAAGCGGAGCGGCAGGCTCGGCTTGCAAAGGCGCGGGCAATATCAGGGGCGTTGTGGACCGGGAGATTGCTTGCCCGGATCAAGTCCGGGCACCGCTACGCTCCTCGCAATGACAGGGAAGGGGGCGGTCCGTCGGCTATGCTGGGCGGAGGCGAGCGAAGCGTGCCTGCAGCGTCCCCACCAGGCCTTGCGGCAGGAAGATGATGAACACGACCAGCAGCGTGCCGTAGATGATGTTGTCCCATCCCACCGCGCCGGTGCCGAACCAGATGCGCAGCGTTTCGGCGAGCAGGATGGTGATGAAGGCGCCCACCGTCGGGCCGAGCAGCACATAGATCCCACCCACCACCGCGGCGAAGACCATCTGCAGCGACACGGAAATTCCGCTGACCGTGTCGGGCGCGATGAACATCTGGTACTGGCAATACAGCGCGCCGGCGAACCCGGTCATTGCCGCGCTGAGCAGTGTTATCTTCAGTTTCTCCCAGGTCACGTCCACGCCGGCGGCCGCCGCCGCATCCTCATCCTCGGCGATCGCCTCAAGCGCGTAGCGCAGCATGCTGCGATCGACGCGATAGCGGATGAACAGCCCGACCGCCCATACGCCGAGTGCGATCAGGTACCATGTCGTCTTGTCGGTGAACTGCAGCGCGTAGATCGAGTTGCCGTCGTGGTAGCGGTTCGGCGTGAAGCCGAGTGAGCCGCCGGTGATGTCGCGGGTGGCGGTGATGACCTGGAGCACGATCGCACTGAGCGCGAGGGTCACCAGGGCGAAGTAATGGCCGATGATGCGGAAACGGAAGCAAGGATAGGCGATCAGCAGCGCGGTGAGCATGACCGCCAGCATTGCCACCGGAATGCCAAGCCACGGGGTGAGTTGGAAGTAGTTCCACAGCAGGGCGGTGGTGTAGGCGCCGATCCCCATGAAGCCGCCGTGACCGAGCGAGACCAGGCCGAACCGTCCCATCACCGACCAGGACGTATACATGAACGACCAGATCAGCACGATGACCAGAATGTGCAGCGGGTAGGGCTCGTGATAGACGAATGGCAGCACCACCAGTGCCAGCCCGGCGAACCACGGGGCAAACTTGCTCATGTGCGGCGCGCCAGCAGGCCCTGCGGGCGGGCGAACATCATGACGATGAAGAAGACGAAGGCGAACACGTAGCCCCACTCGAGGTCCATGTAGAGTCCGCTCACCGAGATGATCTCGGCGAACACGAACGAGGCAACGAAGCCGCCGACCATGTTGCCGAGCCCGCCGAGTACGCAGATCATGAATGTCGTGGGTCCGAAGGTCAGGCCGATGAAGGGCTGCACGTCGTATTGCAACACCAGCAGGCAAGACGCGAGGCCGGCCAATGCGCCGCCGATGGCCGAGGTGATGATGTAGACGCGGCGCGCATCGACGCCCATCAGCGGCATGATCTGGCGATCCTGCGCAATGGCGCGGATCGCGGTGCCGATGTAGGTGCGCGCGAGGAAGAAGTAGAGCAGCAGCATGCCGATCAGTGCCGAGCCGAACGCCAGAAGGCGGGCGTAGCTGATGTACATGCCGGAGACCTCCAGCACCGGCAGCCGGATGCCAAGATTGTGGAAGTCGATGCCGAACGCGACGGTGGCGACGCTCTGCAGCAGGAACAGCACGCCGCCGGTGGCGAGCAACTGGTTGATCGGCGCGGCGCCTAGCAGGGGCGCAATCACCAGCACGTGCAGCAGGATGCCGAGTACGCCGACGCCGATGATGCAGATCACCGCGTCGATCAGGTATGGCACGTGGTAGATCGAGAACAGGTAATACATGCCGTACATGCCGAGCATGATCAGTTCGGCGTAGCAGATCCACACCACGTCGATGACGCCGAAGATCAGGTTGAGGCCGAGCGCCAGCAGGGCCAGCACGCCGCCGAGCAGCACACCATTGATCAGCGCCTCCAGCAGGTAGATGTCGAAGATGCCGAACATGCTTCAGACCCCCAGGTAGGCTTCGCGGATCGCGGCGCTTTGCAGAAGCTCGCCGGCGGAACCGGATGCGCGCAGGCTGCCTGCTTCGAGCACGTAGGCGCGATCCACCACGCGCAGCACCTGGCGGACATTCTGCTCGACGATGAGCACGGTGAGGCCGCTGGCGCGAATGCGTTCCACCAAGCCGAACACCTGCTGCACGATCACCGGTGCGAGGCCAGCGGACGGTTCGTCGAGCAGCAGCAGCCTGGGTTCCGACATCAGCGCGCGGCCGATCGCGCACATCTGTTGTTCGCCGCCCGACATGGTTCCGGCGAACTGGTGGCGGCGTTCGAGCAGGCGGGGGAAGAGTTGGTAAACGAATTCCAGGCGCTCACGGAATTTCGGGCGTGCCGCGGGGGTATAGGCGCCCATGCGCAAATTGTCCTCGACCGTCATGCGCGCGAACAGGCGGCGGTTTTCCGGCACATGCGCGATGCCGAGTTCAACGATGCGGTGGGACGGCGTCGTTGACAGATCGATGCCCGCCATGTGCATGGTGCCGCCGGTTGGGCGGATCAGGCCGGAGATCGCCCGCATGAGCGTGGTCTTGCCGGCGCCGTTCGGGCCGATGACGGCGACGGCTTCGCCAGCGTTCACTTCGAGCGAGACGCCGAACAGCGCCTGGAAGCTGCTGTAGCCGGCATCGACAGATCGGAGTTGCAGCATCAGGTGCGTCTGCTCTGATGGCAAGCGGCGTGGCGATGGTGCGAACTCTCTCGCGGTGCCCAACTGGACCGAGATTGCTTCGCCTGTGGCTCGCAATGACAGTGTGCGCGGTTCATACGCGTTCGGCCGCGAACGCCTGCGTCGCGGCGGCGTCGGTGCCGAGATAGACCTCGATCACGCGCGGATCGGCGGCAACTTCACCTGGCAGGCCCTCGGCGATCTTCTCGCCATGATCCAGCACCATGACGCGATCCACCACGCGCATCAGCACGCCCATGATGTGCTCGACCCATATGATCGTGACGCCGAGTTCGTTGCGGATTCGATGCAGCATGTCGGCGGCCTGCTGCATTTCGGTTTCGTCGAGCCCGCCTAGGCTTTCGTCCGCCAGCAGCAGCTTCGGCCGCGTTGCCAGCGCCTTGGCGAGCTCGAGCTTCTTCAATCCGGCGGCGCCCAGGCTGCTGACCGGCGCGACCCGGTCGGATGCAAGGCCGACGAGTTCCAGCGCGCTTTCGGCGGCTTCGAATGCGCTGGCTTTGGTGGTGTCGTCGCTGCCGTAGAAACCCGCCAGTACGACATTCTCGAAGATCGACAGCCGGCGAAATGGCCGCGGAATCTGGAACGTGCGGCCAATACCCTGGTGGATGATGCGGTGCGGTTTCATGCCGGCGATTTCGCGGTCCTGGAAGCGGATCGAGCCGGCGGTCGGCGCGAAGGTGCCGGACAGCATGTTGAAGATGGTGCTCTTGCCGGAGCCGTTCGGGCCGATCAAGCCGAGTATCTCGCCTTGATCGACCCGGAACGATACGTTGCTCACGGCCGTGAAGCCGCCGAAGCGCTTGATCAGTCCGGCGACTTCCAGCACGGAAGCGCCGTTACGGTGCTGCGTAGGGCGAACTGGGCGGCAACTTCAGCACGGGCTCGCGCTGCTGCTGCGACTTCGGCCACACCACGTAGCTCTTGTCGTCGATGTATTGGATGACGACCGGATAGGCGCGGTCGTTCTGGCCGGCCATTGGCGCATCGGTGCCTTCGAATTTCACGCCGAAGCCAAGCATGGTGCCGCCGTCCGCAATGTCGGTGTCGAGCGCGGCCTGGCGCAGATCATCGGCGGTGATGCCGCCGTATTTGGTGATGGCGCGCGGCAGGATGTCGTAGAGGAAGACGTAGGTGTTAGATGCGGCCATGCCGAGATGGGGCGACTTGATGACCGTGTCGGGCTTGGCCTTCATGTAGGCGTCGCCGATCATTGCGATCAGCGGCGGCAGCTCGGGCTTCAGCGCCTTCTGGTTGGTCTCCCAGATCGAGATCGGATCGACGTCGAAGAAGTAGTTCGCGTCGGTGCCGACCGACTGCTTGATCTTGTTGTAGTCGGTGTAGCCGGCGCCATGGCCCACCAGGGCATCGAACCGCAAACCGAGTTCGCGCGCCTGGCGCAGAAACAGGCTGATGTCCGGATTGTAGCCGGTGTGCAGGATCACGTCCGGGCGGGCGCGCTTCAGCTTGGTGATCAGCGAGGACAGATCGGGCGAGGAGATCGAGTAGCCTTCATCGACCACGACCTGCATGCCGGCCTTTTGTGCGCCTGCCTCGTTGCCCTTGCCGACGTCGGTGCCGTAGGGGCCATCCTCGTGGATGATGGCGACTCGCAGATCACGCGGGTCCTTGCCCAACTGTGCCTTGGAATAGTCAGCAACCATCGCGGTGGAGGCGAGGCCCCACTGGGTGCCGTAAGGCTGTGGGCGGAACACGTATTTCAGGTGGCGGTCCCGCAGCACCGGTGAGGCGATGCAGGTGGTGATCCACATGAACTTCTTGAATTCCTCGATGCGCGCGGCGGCGGGTACGCACTCGGCTGAGGAGTAGAAGCCGAGCAGCATGTCGACCTTTTCCTGCTCGATCAGGCGGACCGCTTCGTTGATTGCGACGTCGGGCTTGCTCTGCGCATCGGCATAGACTGCGTCGACCTTGTAGCCGTCGATGCCGCCGTGCGCATTGAACCAGTCGATCATGATCTTGGCGCCGAGGTAGTGCAGTTCGGAACCGCCACCGGCGAACGGGCCGGTGAGGTCGTAGATCACGCCGATCTTGATGGTCTTGTTGGCGTCGTCCGCGTGCGCGGCGCCCGCGGCCGCGCAGAGCAGCGCGCCGGCCACAAGTCCGCGGAGCGCGCGGACCAGTCCCTGTCGGAACATGGCATTCCCCCTGTTCTGATTATGCTTCGTCAAGCCACCCCGGGAGGAGCTTAGGGAGGGCGGCGCTGCGGCGTCAATGCGGAGACGGACGGATGCGGGGCGAGGCTTTGAGCCTGACCCCACCAGAGGGCTTTGCCCTCTGGACTCCCGCCAAGGGCGACGCCCTTGGAACCTTTCACTTTCGACCGGTGGGGGCGGGGGTAGCAGAGCCTGGCCAATGCCAGGCTCTGCTACCCCGCCCCCACCGGTCGAAAAGGATTGGATTGCAAAGGCGACTGCCTTTGCTGGAGGTCCAGGAGGTAAAGCCTCCTGGCGGGTTTCAGGGCGGAGCCCTGACCTGCCCTGATTTTGCGCTGGCGGGCAGGCGGGGGCACAATGGAGGCGGCTACGGATAAACGTCCAGGAAATGTCTGAAACCACCCGGGTTCCCCATCGCGGTCTGCTCACGGCCTCGGCCATGCTGGCCATGTTCATGCAGACGCTGGACTCCACCATCGCCAACGTGGCGCTGCCGTACATGCAGGGCAGCATGTCGGCCTCCTACGACGAGATCACCTGGGTGCTGACTTCCTACGTGATCGCCGCCGCCATCATGACCGCACCGGTCGGATGGCTGGCCGTCCGCTTCGGCCGCAAGCGGCTGTTCATGCTCTGCATCATCGGCTTCACTGCCGCCTCCATGCTGTGCGGCGCGGCGCAGACGCTGCAGCAACTGGTGGGCTTCCGCCTACTGCAAGGCATGTTCGGTGCTGCTCTGGCGCCGTTGTCGCAGGCCACGATGCTCGACATCTACCCGTTCTCGCGTCGCGCGCAGGCGATGGCGATCTTCTCCATGGGCGTCACCATGGGACCGATGATCGGACCGACACTGGGCGGCTACCTGACCGATCTCTACTCCTGGCGCTGGGTGTTCTACGTCAACCTGCCGTTCGGCATCCTCGCGTTGATCGGCATCATGCTGTTCATGCGCGAGACGCCGGCGCGGCCGCAGCTCAGCTTCTCCTGGTATGGCTTTGCGATGCTGGGAATCGCCGCCGGTTGTTTGCAGATGCTGCTGGATCGCGGCCAGGAACTCGACTGGTTCGGCTCACGCGAGATCATCGTGGAGGCGGTGATCGCGGGTCTCGCGTTCTATCTGTTCGTCGTGCACATGTTCACCGCGGAGAAGCCGTTCCTGCCGCCGGGTCTGTTCAAGGACCGCAACTTCGCCTCGGCCATCATCATGATCTTCTGCGTATCGTCGCTGATGCTGTCGACATCGGCGCTGCTGGCGCCCTATCTGCAGAACCTGGCGGGCTATCCGGTGTATACCGCCGGTTGGGTGATGGCGCCGCGCGGGATAGGCATCATCGCCTCGATGTTCCTCGCCGCGCGCATGGGCATGCGGGTGGACCAACGCAAGATCATGGCGGTCGGCCTGCTGGGGCTTGGCTGGGTGCTCTACACCATGAGCAACTGGACGCCCGACGTGACCGCGGGCGAGATGATGTTCACCATGATCCTGCAGGGCTTCACCGTGGGGCTGGTGTTCAACCCGATGACGGTGATGGCCTATACCACGCTGCCGGCGTCGCTGCGCGGTGAGGCGACGTCGATGCAGTCGCTGGCGCGGAATATCGGGTCCGCGATCGGGATATCGGTCACCTCGTTCAGCCTGACGCGCGGCATCCAGACGACGCATGCCGATATCGTCGCGGGGATTACGCCGTTCGATCGGGTGCTGCAAGGGCACGACACGGTGGAGCGGATGCTGAACCCGGAGACGCGGCATGGCGCGATGCTGCTGGACCAGATGGTGACGCACCAGGCGCAGATCATCGCCTACAACAACGACTTCCGCCTGATGATGCTGACGGTCATTCCACCGCTGTTGTTGCTGTTGCTGATGCGGAAGCACGAGCGGCCGGCCGTGGCGGCGGGGGATTAGGTGCGAGGTGGCGCCGTTGCTGAGGCGGAGGCGCTCGTGACATGCCTTGTTGGTCTGGATGTCTCACTTGAGGAAACGGCCATCTGTGTCGTGGACTTGCAAAGCCGATCGACGATCCAGCGCGGTTCGGCCGCTCGCGCGATGCCGGTGCCCACCTCCGACTGACGCCGCGCAAATGCGCATCCGGCGAGACCGACGGTAACGGCAGGATCAGCAAGAGCGGCGATCGGCTGGCGTGGGAAGCGTTGTTCCTGGTGGCGCACGTTGCTGATACGTCTCACCCGTGGGTCGGCGCTGAAAGCGTGGGGCATGCCGATCGCCAAGCGACGGGGATTGCGCCGTGCGACGGTGGCAGTCGTGCGCAGGCTTGCGGTGATCATGCATCGCATGTGGGCAGATGGCGGCGGGTTTCGCTGGAGCCGTGACGCTGCGGCCGCAGCGCGTGCGGCGGCGTAAATAGGTGGCAGAGATGCCCCCGGTTCGCCTCTGGCGCGTCCATTCCCATAACCGGTCACGGCCCGATCTTATCGGCCCGGCAAGTGTGAGCGAGCCTGCCCCGTCGGACGTCGACAGGCTGGTCAGTAAGGCTGCGGGATGGCGTGCACGCGACTCGATGGCCAATTGCTATGCAAGCATGGTCTGAAAGGAACCGACCATGCCGCACGCTGCCGCCGCCAAACCGTCATCGCAGGACGCCTGCCGCCAGACTGCCGCACTGCTGGCTTCGGCCATCCAGTTTGTGCCGGCCGACCGCGGCGAGGCGGTGATCCGCAAATGGCTTACCCGACGCGACATAGAAGGAATGTCGGAGGAACGGATGATCGCCATGGCGGCGGACGCGACGTTGCTGTCTATGGACCTGCTGCTCTCGCAGCCTGCCGCAAGCGGCACGACCGCGTTCGACCGCCTCGCCAGGAGCCGCGCCAATGCTCCGCCGGCGGAGGCAGCGGTCATCGCCGCTCTTCGCAAGGCCCAATTCCGGCTGCTGCGGCTGGAACCAGAGGGCCAGATGCGCGAGGTCATGATGCGTGATGTCGTGACGGACCAGCTGTTACACGTCGTCGGTGCGGAACTGCCGCCGCTGGCTGCCGGAACGGTGCTGTTCGGTCGCGTGGTGATGCTGGATGGCGATCTCTGCTGCCTGCCCGGCGCGATCACGCCGCTCGATCCGGCCGCATTCGCGGTCGCTCGCGGCCATCCGGCCGCCGGTGCTGCTGGCGTCACTGCCGGTGCGCGCTGGGCAGAGGCGGTGTATGGCCACGTGGTGCGACATGGCACGCTGGACGTGCCCGGGCTGAACCGGCCATCCAGCGATCTCGACTCCCCGGACGACTTCTTCGAGAGCGAGGACGGCCCGCTGCTCATGTTGGCAATGGCGTGGGCGGCATTGGCGGATAGGGCTCCGGACACGTCGTTGCTGCAGCGCACACGCCAGCTTGCCGACCTGCCGACCATGCTCGAGGCGCTCGCCGCGGCGGCATTGGCACGGGATGCCGGAGAGGAAGGGATGGCGATCGCGATCGAGCGGTTGCTCCTGGTGCAGATGGAAACGGTACTGCGCCGCGAACGCGTTGGCTCGGGCACGCTGACCTTGGGCGCGGTCGGGCGTGCGCTGGACAACGCCATTGCGGCGGGCCGGCTGCCGCCCGACGCGTGCACGCTGTTCAGGACCCTGCAGCAGCGGCTCGCCGGCGGCATCGGCGCGCGTCGTGCCGGCGACCCGGCACTTGAGCGTCTGGTGCAGCGCATCCAGGGGCTGCGGGCCAAGACGGTTGCACAGGGTTGCACCGAACAGGAGGCTCTGGCAGCAGCGGAGAAGGTGGCGGAACTGCTGGACCGCTACGGCCTGTCACTCGGTGAACTGGATTTTCGTGCGCAGCCTTGCGATGGCGTGGGCATCCAGACCAACCGTCGTCGCTTCGCCCCGATTGACAGTTGCGTCCCGGGCATTGCCGCGTTCTTTGACTGCCGTGTCTGGCTGGAGCAGGCGAAGGGCAAGGCGCTGCGCTACGTGTTCTTCGGTCTGCGTGGCGATGTAGCTGCGGCGCAATACCTCTATGAAATGGTCGAGCGGGCGTTCGAGACCGAGACGGAGGCGTTCCGTGCGAGCGGCCTCTATGCCCGGATGGCGGGTGAGCGGCGCAGTGCCACCAATTCGTTCCAGATCGGCCTCGGCCGAGGGATCAGCGATAAGCTGCAGGCGATGCGAACAGCGCGCTACGCCAACCAGCGCAGCGCCGCCGGCCGCGATCTCGTGCCGGTGAAAGCGGCAATGGTGGATGAGGAGGTGGCCAAGCTCGGCCTTGATCTGCAAACACGCGAGATGGGGCGGGGCAGGCGCGTTCTCTCCGACGCCTTTGCGGCAGGGGAGGCGGCCGGTCAGCGGTTCGAATTCACGCCAGCGATTACCCAGGCGGCGTGACGCGGCACGTGTACGTGCGGCACACTTGAAGATTACGTAACGGTAAAGTAATAAGGGAAACCTCTCGACCTTGTCCTGAGTTTGTCGGTGGCTCGGAATACCGCCGAGGGGCTGTGCGCCATGGCGGCTTGCCTGCGGGCTTTTGCCAGCACGGCGCCGGATCCTGAGGTGCTATCGCAGTTGCGCCAATGATCGCGGAACTGGAGCGCCGCGCGTCCGCGCGGGAGAACGGCGAAGCGACGCAGTTCCTGGGAGTGTCGCCGGCGCACCGCGGCATCGATGGCGCGCGGTGCAGTTGGTGCGGCAACTGGCCTCGCGCCTGGCGCCTGTTCGTCGTGCACATGTTCACCGCGGAGAAGCCGTTCCTGCCGCCGGGTCTGTTCAAGGACCGCAACTTCGCCTCGGCCATCATCATGATCTTCTGCGTATCGTCGCTGATGTTGTCGACATCGGCACTGCTGGCGCCCTACCTGCAGAACCTGGCGGGCTATCCGGTGTATACCGCCGGCTGGGTGATGGCGCCGCGCGGGATCGGCATCATCGCCTCGATGTTCCTCGCCGCGCGCATGGGCATGCGGGTGGACCAACGCAAGATCATGGCGGTCGGCCTGCTGGGGCTTGGCTGGGTGCTCTACACCATGAGCAACTGGACGCCCGACCTGACCGCGGGCGAGATGATGTTCACGATGATCCTGCAGGGCTTCACCGTGGGGCTGGTGTTCAACCCGATGACGGTGACGGCCTATACCACGCTGCCGGCGTCGCTGCGCGGTGAGGCGATGTCGATGCAGTCGCTGGCGCGGAATATCGGGTCCGCGATCGGGATATCGGTCACCTCGTTCAGCCTGACGCGCGGCATCCAGACGACGCATGCCGATATCGTCGCGGGGATTACGCCGTTCGATCGGGTGCTGCAAGGGCACGACACGGTGGAGCGGATGCTGAACCCGGAGACGCGGCATGGCGCGATGCTGCTGGACCAGATGGTCACGCACCAGGCGCAGGTTATCGCACGCTACCGTGTTGCCGAGCACGTGCTGACCCGTCGACCTCTCGGACCACGGATCGGCAAGCCCGGACAGTCGAACGCGCCAGTCGGCAAGAAGCTCAATGCCGCGGCGAATGCTTGTGCTAGAGTGGTTCTGGAACGGTGTCGGCTTGGGATGGCCGCGCACGCTGTACGGATCGATGAATTAGCTGTCGTAGAAGCATTTCCGAGCAGCTTTCTTGGCGTGATGCTTGAGGACCCTGAAGCAATCGCTGCGCGCCGGGCGGATCGTTCGGACAAGTTCTTTGAACATCTCGCAACGACTGGAATATTGCAGGAACTGCTCAGCTATTTATTGCCCGAACATGTAATCGATCTATCATTCAGCGACGTCAGAAATCATGACGAGCGGGCAGCTCTCGTCTGTGCTCTTACTGGACTTGCCGTTGCGGCTGATGACTTTACGGCGGTAGGTGATACTGACGGCTGGATAGTGCTGCCACCGCGCTGCTTCATTCAAGAGTGGGCTTGGGCTGGTCTTGAGGCGAATGCCCGTGATGAGAAGCCAGGATGTCTTTACCAGACTCCCATTTCGGTAAGGAGCCCCAACGCGCTCACCGTCAAGCCTCAATTGATACGGCCATCGCCACGACCTATATCATCCGATGATGTATCTTGTGAGGTGAAAGGAGCCGCCGCCATGCCCACCCATGCTCAGATTTTGATAGAGAAAATCCAGGCCTTACCGGAAGAACGGCTGAACGAAGTCGAGGACTTCGTAGACTTCATCCGGTTGCGCGACCAGCAGCGCACATTGACCCGTGATGCCGCTGCTGCCAGTGCGGATGCCTTCGCTGCGGTTTGGAACAACCCGGAAGACGACGTCTACGATGCCCTTTGAATTCGGCATCGTCGTCCTTGTGCCGTTCCCATTCACCAACCAGGGGACGCTCAAGAAGCGACCTGCGGTGATCGTTAGCAGTCTCGCCTACAATACTGCCAGACCGGACGTCGTGGTGATGGCAATAACCAGCCAAATACGTTCCGTGCCGGCATTGGGTGAAGTTTGGGTCAGCCAATGGCAGCAGGCTGGTTTGTTGAAGCCGTCCGCCATCAAACCGGTATTTGCCACGATTGAGCAGCGGCTCATCATACGCCAGCTTGGCACGTTGCAACCAATGAATCAGGCGGAACTCAGGACCGCAATCTCCGAGATTATCTGTTAGTGAGCGCCCGCTGATTGCTCCTAGCAGCGATCTCGCGCATGCTGCAATCGTTGCGGCACAGCATGGCGGGGCGTCACTCGATCAGTTGATCGCATGCCGGGCGCCGGCGGCCGCCAAAAGGCAAAGACAGATGGAGGACCCAACAATGGCAGGTGAGTCAGCGCATTTCGGCTTGCGGCACAGGGCGCCGACACCGGCGAACCGGCCATTCGAATTGCCGCAGCGGCTGCAGGCGATGGGGGAGCGGGCGAAGTCGGGGCTTGCCGAACCGTTCCATGGCATTGCGCCCGACGGCAAGCTCGCGTCCGGTGTGTTCTCGATCGAGAAGACCGGAATTTCGCTCGCGCCCGTAATGGAGGCGGCGCGTGCGTTCCTCGCGACGCTCAGCGCGGCGCAACGCACAGCAGCGTCGTTTGCCATCGGCGACGAGGCGTGGCGGATGTGGTGCAACATCCATCCGTGGGTGATGCGGCACGGTGTCTGCCTTGCCGATCTGGGGCATGATCAGCGCGAGGCCGCGCTGACGTTGCTGCGGGAAAGCATGAGCGAGGCGGGATACCGCAGCGCGCGCGACGTGATGCGGCTCAACGAGCACGCGCTGGAGATCACCGGCAAGCCCGAGGAATACAGCGAATGGTTCTACTGGGTCAGCATCTTCGGAGATCCATCGCCGGATGAGCCATGGGGCTGGCAGATCGACGGCCACCACCTCAACCTCAACTGCTTCGTACTCGGCGATCAGCTTGTGCTGACGCCCGCGTTCATGGGTTCGGAGCCGGTGCTCGCGCGTTTCGGCAAATATGCCGGCACGCGTGTGTTCGCCGCGGAAGAGGAGCAGGGGCATGCATTGATGCGCGCGCTGTCTGACGATGAGCGCCGGCGCGTGACGGTGGGCAAGGACCTTCCCTCGGAGCTGTTCACGGCCGCGTTCCGCGACAATCAGAGGATTGATGCGGTTGGGATCCGCCATGACGACCTGCCGGCGGAGGGGCGCGAGCGTCTGGAAGCGCTGCTTGGACTCTATACGGGCCGCTTGCGGCCGGGACACGCCAATGTGCGGTATGCCGAGGCGAAGCGTCATCTTGGCGAGACGCGGTTCGCCTGGGTCGGCCCGTTCGACGATGCGAGCCCGTTCTACTATCGCATCCTGAGCCCGGTCATCCTCGTCGAGTTCGATCACCAGTCCGGCATTGTCTACGACAACGACACGCCGTCACGCGACCATATCCACACGGTGGTGCGCACGCCGAACGGCAACGACTACGGCAAGGACCTGCTGCGCCAGCACTATGCGCAGCACACCCATTCGCATCCAGGCGCGGGGCACCACCACCACCACCACCATCATCACGATCATGGCAGGGCGGCGTGATGGGCCCGCTCTCAGGCATCAAGGTGATCGAATTCGCCGGCATCGGTCCTTGCCCGATGGCGGCGATGATGCTGGCCGAGATGGGCGCCACGGTGCTGCGCATCGACCGCGTGACCGACAGCGGGCTTGGCATTCCGCTCGCCACGAAGTTCGAATTGTTGAAGCGAAGTCGCCACGTCATTCAGCTCGATCTGAAGCGGCCGGAGGCCATCGACCTGACGCTGCGGCTGATCGGGCAGGCCGATGCGCTGATCGAGGGCTTCCGTCCGAAGGTGATGGAACGGCTGGGGCTTGGTCCCGACGTTTGCCTGGCGCGCAATCCGCGCCTGGTGTTCGGCAGGGTGACGGGCTGGGGTCAGGAGGGGCCGCTGGCGCACGCGGCGGGGCATGACCTGAATTACATCGCATTGACCGGTGCGCTGGACGCGATCGGGCGCAAGGGGGCGCCGCCGACGCCGCCGCTCAATCTGGTCGGCGACTTCGGCGGTGGCGCGCTGTACCTGGTGGTGGGTGTGCTGGCCGCGATCATCGAGGCGCGGCAGTCCGGCAAGGGGCAGGTGGTGGATGCGGCGATGGTCGATGGCGCGTCGTCGCTGATGACCTCGGTATATGGCGCCAAGGCGGCCGGCCGGATGGATGGCGGGCGTGGCGGCAACATGACGGACTTGGGTGCGTATTTCTACGAGGTGTACGAGTGCGCCGATGGCCGCTATGTGTCGGTGGCGGCGATCGAGGCGAAGTTCCACGCGGAACTGCTGCGGCTGCTGGAGATCGATCCGGAAACGATGCCGCCGCAGTTGGATCGCGAGCGATGGCCGGAGGCGAAGGCACGGTTGGCCGAACGTTTCCGCAGCCGGACACGCGACGAGTGGTGCAGGCTGCTGGAGGGCAGCGATGCGTGCTTCGCGCCGGTGCTGTCGATGGACGAGGCGCCGGGCCATCCGCATAACCGCGCGCGCGACGCGTTCATTGCGTTGGACGGCGTGGCACAGCCTGCGCCGGCGCCGCGGTTCAGCCGGACGCCGTTGGAGCAGCCGACAGCGCCGGAAACGGCGGGCGCGGCGGAGCCTCGCGCTGTGCTAGCGGAGTGGGGCGTGAGGCCGGAAGAGATCGCAGCGGCGGCGGCGGCAGGCGTGCTGGGCTGAGGCGTGTCTCTGAACGATTACGGAATGAAATACGTCGCGACGGCTTCGGGTGGTTACCCGCCGGTCCGCTTGCCAGCCAGGATGCGTCGAAACCGGATATCCGATCCTAAGCTTAGCGGGATGATTGCATAGCGGAATTGAGATCGGCATGAAAGCGGCGCATCCAGTCAAGACTGATCTCATCTGCGAGCTTCGCTACACCGGGTTTTACGGTCTCAGCTTTCGGGGACTCGACTCCCAGAGCTTCGCAGATTTGATTTAATGTTCCGGCCGGGTCTTCGGACAGTAACTCATACTGCACACGCAGCGGGGTGATACCTTGTTGTTCAAACCACTCGTTCCAGGCGGCATCGTGCGCCTCAAGATTGGTTAGTTCCCGCCGAATCAGGTTGAAATCATACTCGGGGTCCTGGGGCACGCCGAGACGCTCAATCTCTGTTCCATCAGGCGCTATATGCCAGAGGCCGCCTTGCTCTGCTTTGACCAGAGACACGGCTTGCGCAAGCTTATTCTCACGTGTGAGGTGAATGTAAAGGATATTGCCAAATGCACGTTCGAGGCGCTGAACATCGGATGAAAGACCAGGAAATATCCGGTCAAGCGAAGTCGATAGGCCTTCTAGGTATTCCCTCATCAGACGAAGACCGAAGACGTTCGTTTCACCCCTTCCTGCCCTGATTGCAGCCTCAAGATAGGCAATACTGAAATCCTTTTCGGACATCGTATCACGGCCTGGCAGGTTCCATTCCGCCGCCCAATCGCACACAATCTCGGCCCTATGGTAATAGGAGTCAGGATTGCCGGTCTTCTTGGTGGATGCGAGAAGGTTGCACAGGAGCGTGCTGCCGCTGCGCGGGGTCGCACAAATGATATAACCATCGAGCATCTTGCAATTCCCATATGTTCTTCGAATATGGAGAGCTCCAGTTTGTGCCCACGATAACCGGACATACAAGTCACCGTGCGCCTATGGCCTGCGAACGAATCGCTCAGCGAAACGAGAGACTCGCCCGAGGGATCGATTTGGACCGCTGACACCGGATGAAGAGCCGGCGTGAAATTGACACCGATTCCTAGGTTTCTTCGATGTCCGCTGTGGGTGGCCGTAACACGCTCTCAAATGACTTGGTTGGATCGATAGCGGCTGTTTTGCTATCATTCAGAGACAGGCTCTGAGGCAGGCGACGGGTCGGCCCGGAATATGCAGACGGCCATGGGGGATTGCTTTCAGATGATACGGAGCCACGCAACTCCAGGCAAAATCATTTGAGGGGGGCGCATGCCGCGCCTCCCCGAGATGAGTGCGCCTGACTATTTCGCCGTCTTCTTCAGTGTCTCGATCAGAAGCCTGGCAGCCGGCCCCGACGAGGCCGGATTCTGGCCGGTGATCAACTGGCCATCGGCGACTGTGTGAACGCCCCAGTCCTTGACTTTTGAAAAGATGGCACCAAGCCTCATCATTTCGTCCTCGACGAGGAACGGCACCACCTTCGTCAATTCCACCGCTGCTTCCTCGCCATTGGTGAAGCCGGTCACTGTCTTGCCCTCGACGAGCAGCTTGCCGTGCGGCGTCTTGACATGTCGCAGCGCGCCAGTTGAGTGGCAGACCACCGCGAAGGTCTTGCCGGCGGACAGGAAGGATTCCAGCAGCCTGACCGAGTTCTTGTCATCGGCGAGATCCCACATCGGCCCATGACCACCGGGGTAGAAGACGGTATCGTAGTCTTCCTGCCTGACGCCATCGAGGCGCACCGTCCTGTCGAGCTGGGCGTTGGCGTCGGCATCCTTCTCGAACCGACGGGTGATATCGGTCTGGAAGTTCGGCTCGCTGCTCTTGGGATCGAGCGGCGGGCGCCCGCCCTTGGGCGATGCTAGGGTTATCTGGGCGCCGGCATCCTTGAAGACATAGTAAGGCGCCGCCAGTTCCTCCAGCCAAAAGCCAGTCTTGCGCCCGGTGTTGCCGAGCTGGTCGTGGGAGGTAAGAACCATCAGGACTTTCATAATGCGTTCCCTTGCTTGGTCGGTGAACAGTGGGCCGCGTGGTTATGCTGGCAGCGTGGAGGGTCGTGGTTGGGAGGCTCAGGTGCTCGGCCTGATTTCGGCGGATGCGGCGTGTGGTGCGGACATGATCATTCTCCGTGACCGCCTGGGATCGAAGTGAGATCGGTCGGTCCCCGGGTTAATATTCGTCATGCGGCAGACACTCTTTCGCCGTGCGATCGGGCAATCATGCGGGCGATCGGCTAAACTTGCGGTAATTATCCGTATCAGCGATCGCTGGTATTGGAAACAACCGGTGCCGCTGAGCTGGCGATTGACCATGTCATGCTACCGACACCGAGGGACAGGCGATGACACATGCGACGCACATTTCGTCGTCATGGCCGGGCTTGTGCCGGCCATCCGTCGTGACACTGTGCCGCTACTGATGGCCGGGACAAGGCCGGCCATGACGGCGGGGAAGCGAGCATGACGGTTTCATCCCTGGCCTGCACAGAACTCGCATGAAGAAGCGCCTCGATAGCAGTGTCATCGCTAACGAATGAAGGAGATGACGGAAATGAACACATCTACATCCGTAGCTGCGCCCACTGTTCTCGCTGCGGCTCAAAGTACGCCCGTCCAGACAATGCCATCGACCTCGGCGACCACCACCTATCATCGCGCCCAGGTTGACGGTCTGAGCATTTTCTACCGGGAGGCTGGATCGAAGGAAGCGCCGACGATCGTGCTGCTGCATGGCTATTCTTCGTCCTCGCGGATGTTCGATGCGCTGATCCCCTTGCTGGCCGGCCGCTATCATCTGATTGCTCCCGATTATCCGGGCTTTGGTCAAAGCGAAGTGCCACCCCCCTCACGTTATGCGTACACATTTGATCATCTCGCCGAGACGATGAATGCTCTGCTTGAGCAGATCAAGATCGACCGCTACGTCCTTTATCTACAGGACTACGGTGGCCCAGTCGGCTTCCGCATCATGGCGACACACCCGGAACGGATACGTTCCCTGGTGGTTCAAAACGCCAACGCCTACGAGGAAGGGCTTGGGCCCAAGTGGACCGGGATCGCGCAATATTGGGCGGACCCAGAGGCGCATCCGGAGCAGGTTGACGCCTTCACGTCCCTGGATGGGACCAGGCAGCGTCACATCGCCAACAGCCCCAATCCCGAACGCTACAATCCCGATACCTGGACCGACGAGTACGCAATCCTGTCGCGACCTGGCGAGCGTGAGATCCAGGCCGATCTGCTCTATGACTATCGCACAAACGTCGCCTCTTACCCGGCATGGCAGGCGTGGCTACGCGACCACCGGCCGCCGACACTGGTCGTTTGGGGACGCTACGACCCTTCATTCATCGTGCCGGGCGCGGAGGCGTACAAGCGGGATCTGCCGCTTGCAGAGATCCGTCTGCTCGATGCGGGACATTTTGCATTGGACGAGAAGGTCGACGAGATCGCGCGGCTGATGATCGACTTCCTGGAGAGACATCGCGAATAGGTGTGGGGGCGGGCTCGCCAAGTGTGATGGCGAACGGCCAAACAGATGTTCAGCCTGTGGCTGCAGCCTCCAATCCCGCGATGGCGAACTTTTCCGTCTTGAACAACGCTTCGACGACGCGCCTGGCTTTGGCGCGATCGGGTATCAATCGGCACGCCCGTGGTGATCGCGTCGGTGACGCCCGTCAGCGAGTGAGTTCTGACATCATATCGAGCATTGTGCGAGCAGCACGCATATCCGACGTGGCAATGCCTTCCGTGAAGCGCTCGTAGACCGGCAGAAGATTTTCTCGGGCTTCGCCTTCCCGTGGGGAGAGTTTGCGAGTCGCGAGAATCGGTTAGGCAAGGTGGTGGCACTCAGTGGGTGGGATGAGGGGTTCCGGGGTTGCGATGGTGTCGGTCGGCCGCACGTAGTAAAAAGGATGGATGGGAAGACAGTCAGCCATCGCGCTTTACGTGCTCGCGCTGGCAGCCGTCGTGGTCAGCGTGGACGTCCTGTTCTTCAGGAGCCGGTTCTGGGAGCGGCTGATGGTGAACGTCGGGATCGTCTTGGTGTTCGCGGCGTTCTACTTGCGGTTCCTGGAGCGTCCATGAGCCCGATGCGCCCGCGTTCCGCAAGCTCGCGTCCATCCGCCTCATGCAACGAAAGCTCTGCAATCCCTGCCAGAGTCTCCGGACGGACTCCAAGGAAAAGTACGCGGAAGCAAGCAGTGGATCGGATCGAAGGTTACGGCGGCATCGCGGTTGTGGATTAGCCCAGCAGACGGCAGATATTGCAGCTCATCGCGAATTTGCTTCTCCAGCGTTTGGGCTTCACGAACTCTCCCAACTTTGTTGCCATGATGACCACGCGGCGGATCGACATTGCCAAGATTGAGGCTGCACGAGTGGGCCAGGCGGCAACCTGACGGCGATGACCACCGCCTCGGTCCAAAGAACGGAGACGCAGTGATCCCATGGGCGCTAGGATAAGCAGTGGTGATGCCAAATCTCTTCCCCTTGTGGGAGGGGCAGGGGAAGGGCTTCCCACACCTCCATCTGTCGGCGTTCAACCCCTCCCCCTACCCCCTCCCGCAAGGGGAGGGGGAAGAATTCATCTGTGTACGCCACTTATCCTAGCGCCTATGGGGCGGCCGCCCTGCAAGGCCACTTGCGGGCACAGCGAGGGCATGGCGGACTGGCTGCCTGATGATATGGCCGGATGATGCCGGCGAAACCAGGGGCAGGGGTGCATGCAGCGGCCAATCGTCGATGTGACCGCGGTCATCGAGGGGCAGCGTGTCGGCAGGTTTGCCTGGAACCTGCTTGGCTGGATGTTTCTCTGCATGCTGATTGATGGCTTCGATTTCGCCGGCATCTCGTTCGTGGTGCCCGCGATGGCGCGCGAATGGCATGTCGAGGTGGGCAATTTCGGCTCGGTACTCGGCATCGGCGTGTTCGGGCTGATGGTCGGCTCGATCATCTTCGGCTGGCTGGGCGACAGGATCGGCCGCAAGAAGACGATCATCCTGGGATGCTGGCTGTTCGGCGGCTTCACGCTGGCGTCGATCTGGGCGCCGTCGGTCAGCGTGCTGATGTGGCTGCGCTTCCTGGCCGGTGTCGGCCTGTATGCCGCGGTGCCCAATGCCATTGTGCTGGTCAGCGAATTCGCGCCAAGGCGGCTGCGTGCCACCTGGGTGGTGCTGATGTTCACCGGCTTCACTATCGGCGCAGTGATGGCCGGACTAGCCGCGGCAAGCCTGATCCCGCGCTTCGGCTGGCAGGCGATGTTCGTGATCGGCGGCGTGCTGCCGTTCGTGATCTCCGTATGTCTGTGGGTCGCGTTGCCGGAGTTGGTGCGTTTCCTGACCCTGCGCGAGGAACGTTGGGACGCCCTGGCACGTCTGCTCGCCCGCATGCGGCCCAGCTTCACGGTGCCGGCGAACGCGCAGTTCATCATCCGCGAGCATGCGCCGCGACAGGCCTTCACACCGGCGCTGCTGTTTGTCGGCAGGCTGCTGTTCATCACGCCGCTGCTCTGGCTGTTCTACATCTTCAACTCGGTAGCGGTGTTCTTCATGCAGAGCTGGATGCCGGTGCTGATCCAGGGCATCGGTCTGTCGGCGACGGACGCGGCGCTGACCACGTCGGTGTATTCGCTGGGTGGCACGATCGGCGGCCTGGTGACTGGGCAGATCATCGATCGGCTGGGGCTCACCGCCGTGGCGATCCTGCCGCTTGCCGGCGCAGCGATCAGCATGGCGGTCGGCCTGCCGATGTCGGTGGCATTGCTGGAAGCGTTGGTGTTCGCGCAAGGCTTTTTCGTCGTCGGCGCGCAGTTCGCGTGCACGGCGATCGCGCCGGTGTTCTATCCGACGTCGTATCGCGCCAATGCCGAGGGCTGGGCGCTGGCGGTAGCGAAGATCGGCTCGATCTCCGGGCCGGTACTTGGCGGCGTGCTGTTGCGCATGCATCTGCCGGCGTATCAGCTTTTCTACGTTGCCGCGGTGCCGCTGCTGTTCAGCGCGGTGTTCGCCTATGGGCTGGGACGCATGTCGCGCGGTTTTCTGCGCGGCGATGAAGCGGAATTGTACGTGGCCGCGGCGGAGTGACGGCAGCCTCAGGGTCACAGCGCATCACTGGAGGAACCGAGAATGGAACGGATCGATCTGCGTTCGGACACGGTGACGCTGCCGTCCAGTCCGATGCGCGCGGCCATGGCGAATGCGCCGGTCGGCGATGACCAGTATGGCGAGGATCCAACCACGCGCGCACTGCAGGAAAGGATCGCCGCTCTGCTCGGCAAGGAGGCGGCGCTGTTCGTGCCGAGCGGGACGATGGCGAACCAGATCGGCCTGAAGCTGCTGACACGCCCAGGCGATGATGTGGTGGTGGGCGACGAGGCGCACATCGTCTGGCACGAGTTGGGTGCGGCGGCGGCGAACTCGGGCGTGCAGTTCACCGTGGTGGGACGCGGCGGATTGTTTACCGCGGCCGATCTGCGTGCCGCATTCAAACCGCCGGGGCACATCATCTTTCCGCCGACCACGCTGGTGGCGGTTGAGAACACGCATAATCGCGGCGGCGGTGTGGTGTTCCCTCAGGCGGAGGCGGAGGCGATCTGCGCCGCCGCGCGCGAGCTCGGCATGGCGAGCTATCTGGATGGTGCCCGGCTGTTCAACACGGCGGTGGCGAGCGGAATTTCGCTGGCCGAACTGTCGGCGCCGTTCGACGTGGTGTCGGTGGCGCTGTCGAAAGGGCTCGGTTGTCCGGTGGGGAGCGTGATTGCGGGGGGTGCTGACGCCATGGTGCGCGCGGTGCGGGCGCGGCGGATGTTTGGGGGCGCCATGCGACAATCCGGCATTCTGGCCGCTGCCGGGCTGTATGCGCTGGACCACAATCTGGCGCGGCTGGCCGAGGACCATGCGAATGCGCGGATCCTGGCGGAGCGTCTGGCAGATACGCGCGTGGAGATCGATCTGGCGACGGTGCAGACCAACATTGTCATCTTCCGCGTACCGGCGCCATTGCCCGACGCGGCGACCGTGGTGCGGCGCGCGCAGGAGCAGGGCGTGCTGGTTTCGGCATTCGCCACCCGAACAGTGCGCGCGGTAACACATCTTAACGTCGATGTGACACAATGCCGGCATGCGGCGGAGGTGTTGGCGGCCGTGGTCGCAGCATGAGCGCCGACGCATGACGCGGTTCGTCGGAGGCACAACGTGTGCGCAGCTTGCGGCTGCTGGGGTTGAAGTTCGCCGACATGGACGCCGAGGCTGCGGCGGATTGCATTGCGCGGCGCGCCGCCACTGAGCCATTCGGCTATGTCACGACGCCGAACGCCGACCATCTTGTACGGCTGAGCCGGCGCCCGGACCTGCTGCCGCTTTACCAGGATGCCATGCTGCGACTGCTGGATTCTCGTGTTGTCGCACGGCTGGCTCGGCTGGTCGGGCTGACAGCGCCCAGGGTTGCGCCGGGCAGCGACCTGACCGCGCTGTTGTTGACTCGTCATCTTCCGCCGGACGAGGCGATCACCATCGTGGGGTTGGCCGCACATTGTCTGCCGGCATTGGTTGCGCGCTGCGGCATTGCTGCGCCGGCGCACCTTGATCCGCCGCTAGGGTTCGAACACGATGCGGCGGCGATGCGGACTGCGGTGCAGTTCGTGCTGTCACACCCGGCGCGCTTCGTGTTCCTCGCGTTGGGTTCGCCGCGGCAGGAGATGCTGGCGGCGGCGATTCGTGCGACGGGACGCGCCAGCGGTGTCGGGCTTTGCATTGGCGCAAGTCTTGAGTTCATCGCCGGTGTGCAGTGTCGCGCGCCAGTCTGGATGCAGCGTGCGGGACTGGAGTGGCTGCATCGGCTGAGCCGTCATCCGTTGCGATTGGCGCGGCGCTACCTGTTTGACGATCCCGCGATCATCCCGTTGCTGCTGCGGGAACGATTTGGCATCCACGTTTGGCGCAATCCACTACCCCGACCGGGCAGCACGCGCGTGCCTTCACGCCACGGCCTGGTCAGCCACCAACCGCGGTGCCGCAGATCATTGGTACGCAGGTAAGCCTGCATCGTCGGGGATGGCTGCTGTGTCGTCGCCTCCGATGCCAGCCGCACGGCCGCGGGCAATGCGCGCAATGTCTGGCGCAGAACGCCATTGCGCGCACCCTTCAGGAGATAGCCTGCGAAGCGCGGGGCGAGCGATAACCAGCCTGCCTGCCATTTCCGCCCGATATAGAGCCGGTTGCGGACGAAATAGAACCAGCGAGTGCCGGACCACGCCAAGCGTCGTTCGGAGCTGACCTTGTGCCGGACCACGATGTCGCCGCGGTAGCGAATGTGCCAGCCCCGAGCGATGGCGCGCAGGCAGAAATCGAATTCTTCCCAACAGAAGTGCAGGGCATCGTCGTATCCGCCGCATTCATCCCAGGCGGGGCGGCGAATGGCATGGCCGGCTCCGACGAAGGTGACGACGTCGAACGCGTCGCCGGCGTGCGGCAGCAGGCTCGCGGGATAGCCCCAGGACGACAGGTCGTCGTCGCCACTCGTGTGCAACAATATGCGGCAGCCGATCGCCGCGATTGTCGGATCGTCATCAAGCGCGGCAACGGCTGTTGCCAGCGTGGTGCTTTCGGCAAGCTCCGCGTCGTTATCGAGGCCGAATATGACGCGGCCATGGCCGAGCGCCGATCCGCGGTTGCGTCCGCCGGCAACGCCGAAGTTGTGGTCCAGTGCCACCAGGGTGGCATCCTGCCTCTCAGCAACGACTCCTGCGAGAAGCGCCAGCGCTTCCGGCCGCGATCCCTGATCGACGATGAACACGTGGCGCGATACGCCGCTCTGCGCCAGGGCCGACCGGATCGCTGCGGCTGTTTCGGTGGCACGATCCAGTGACAGGATCACCACATCGGCGTCGTATTCGCCTTCAGGCGCGCCTGCGGCGCCGGCGACGTGGCGCATGGTCATGGTTCGTTGCCGATCGCCGGAATCGACAGATAGGCCAATCGCTTCAGTTCCTTCCGCCCAAGCGCGACCTGATCGAGCACCAGGCCGCATATGAAGGCGACCGAAGACGCCAGCACGAGTCCGGTTGCCAGCAACGCCGTGGGCAGTCGCGGCACCAGGCCGGTGTGCAGGAATTCCAGTACAACCGGCAATCCCGCGGCAAGCCCTGTGGTCAGCAACACGGCTGCGGTCAGGCCGAAGGATTGCAGCGGGCGCTCCTGCTTCACCAGCATCATGATGGTGTGCAGGATCCGCCAGCCGTCATAGTAGGTATGCAGCTTGGAATTCGAGCCGACGGTGCGGCCGCGATAGGACGTGGCCAGTTCGCCAATCGGCATCTTCAACCCCAGAGCGTGGATGGTGAATTCCGTCTCGGTTTCGAACCCCGACGCGAGTGCGGGAAACGACTTGACGAAACGCCGGCTGAACACGCGGTAGCCCGAGAGAACGTCGCTCACGCGATTGCCGAACAGCCGGCAAACCAGGAAGTTGAGTGCCCGATTGCCGATCCGATGGCCGAGCCGGTAGGCATCCTGCTGTGCGGGCAGGCGGATCGCGGTCACCATATCGAGTTGGTTCTGGATCAGGCAGCGCACCATGGCCGGTGCGGCGTGGGGATCGTAGGTGTCATCACCATCGACCAACACATAGATGTCTGCCTCCAGATCGGCGAACATGCGCCGCACCACGTGTCCCTTGCCCTGCAGGCTTTCGCTGTGGACAGTGGCGCCAGCCTCCCGTGCGATGCTCCGGGTGCGGTCGGATGAATTGTTGTCGTATACGTGGATGGTCGCGTCGGGCAGACTGGCGCGGAAACCTGCAACCACCTTGGCGACCGCGGATTCTTCATTGTAGCAAGGTATCAGCACGGCGATATCGGGGCGGCTGAGCACGCGCCGGCTCAGCTTCTCGTGCGGGCTACCTGGAGGGCTGCGGGTTGCCAGGGTTTGCAACATGACTGGCACGCCGATTTCCAGGACGTCCGCTCAGTAGGCATTGCGCATGGCGATCACCGACACGGCGGTCCGCGCCAGGATGGCGAAATCGAGGCTGAGAGACCAGTTGTCGATGTATTCAAGATCGGCCTCGACACGGCGCAACAGCTTGAATTCGGTGTCGGTTTCGCCGCGCCAGCCGCGGACCTGTGCCAGTCCGGTGATGCCGGGCCGCACGCGATGGCGCGCCGAGTAGTGTGGCGTCACCTGTTCGAACGGCTTGCCGCCTGCACAGGTGCCTGGGGCATGCGGCCGTGGCCCGACGATCGACATATCGCCGTGCAGGACATTGAATAGCTGCGGCAATTCGTCGAGCGAGGTTCGCCGAAGGAAGCTACCGAGTCGCGTGATTCTGGGGTCGTGCCGCGTGGTCTGCGTCAGCCTGCCCCACTCCGGTGCGTGGTGCTGCATCGTGCGGAACTTCCATATCTCAAAGCCGGTATTGCCCAGTCCGATGCGGCGCTGACGGAACAGGATCGGGCCTGGACTGTCCAGTCTGATCGCCAAAGCCAGCAACAGCATGACGCCGGCGAACGCGGTGAGCAGCAGCAGGGCAATGACGACATCCATGGTCCGCTTCGTCGCACATCGCCAGTCGCTGTGCGGCCACTGCAAACCGGCGGCATAGGATGATCGTGCTGGCAGGGGCGAGAGGAAAGCGAGGCGAGATTTGCCGATCGTGTGGCTGCTTGACTGGTACATGGGGCGTGCCGTGATCGTCGCGTATGGTTGTTATTCGAATACCCAGACAGCTAGGAGTTGCACTTTATGAACCGAATGCTTGACCGACCGGTTAACACCTCGATCGCACGACGTGCATGGCTTGGGGTCGTCTAACGCAAAGATCCGGTTACGAATGCAACCAATTGACCGGTGCCAGCGGCATACCCCAGTGTCAGCGGAATACCATGGTGCGGGATAGGCTGAAATTCAGGAACATGCCGGCAAGCGCGCCGGCGGCCACCGCATAGACCGGTTCGGCGGCGCAGAGCGGCACGAAAGTGACCAGCGCTGCGTAGGTCCCGCGATTCAACACGAAGCCGACAAGATTTACCATGAGGAAGCGGGCCCATTGGCGATGTGCCGGGCCGCTGCCCAGGCCGCGGAAAGTCCACAGCCGGTTGAGCAGCCAGGTGACGCTGGCGGCCACCCCGTAGGCGACCGCGCCCGCGCCATACAGTCCAAGCGAATAGCGGAACGTATAGACTGTCGCCGTGTCGGCCAGGAAGCCAACGGTTCCGACGGTGCCGAACATCAGGAACTGCACCAGCGTCGCCACGCGCGCCTCGGTGGCCAGATGCCGCGCGGGCGGTGGCAGTTGGGTGGCCAGGCGGAGCAGCAGGGCACGCATGGGCCGTTATTGGCGCAGTGCACAAGAAATGGCTATGGGTAGCTTCGCTCCAGCCCGAAGGGGACACCCGATGCAGCGGCGCCATTTCCTGGCTGGCTCGGCCGCCACCCTGGCGATGCCGGCCATCGCGCGAGCTCAGGGCAGCCGGGTGCTCAAATTCATCCCGCAGTCCGACGTGACGATCCTCGATCCGATCTGGACCACCGCCTATGTCACGCGCAACCACGGGTTCATGATCTTCGACACGCTCTACGGCATCGACAACCAGTACCGCGCCCAGCCGCAGATGGTCGCGGGCCACACCGTCGAGAACGACGGCACGGTCTGGCGCCTCACGCTGCGCGACGGCCTGAAATGGCATGACGGCGAGCGGGTCCTGGCACGCGACTGTGTCGCTTCGATCCTGCGCTGGGGCAAGCGCGATCCGTTCGGCCAGACGCTGCTGCAGTTCGCCGCTGAACTCACCGCGGCCGACGACAAGACCATCGTATTCAAACTGAAGCGGCCCTTCGCTTTGCTGCCGGATGCTCTGGGCAAGCCGGGCAGCAATTTCTGCGCGATGATGCCCGAGCGCCTGGCGAAGACCGATGCCTTCACGCAGATCACCGATATGGTCGGCAGCGGGCCGTTCAAATTCAAGGCGGACGAACGAGTGGTCGGCTCGCAGGTGGTCTACGTGCGCAACGCCGACTACGTGCCTCGGCAAGGCGGCGCGGCGGAGTGGACCTCCGGGCCGAAGATCGTCAACTTCGACCGTGTCGAGTGGCATGTGATTCCCGATACCGGAACCGCCGCGGCAGCGATGCAGTCGCGCGAGATGGACTGGTGGGAAAATCCCACCTCCGACATGCTGCCGCTGCTGCGCCAGGCCAAGCTGCAGGTCGAGATCACCGATCCGACCGGGTTGATGGCCTGTATGCGGCTCAACGAACTGCATCCGCCGTTCGACAATCCTGCGATCCGGCGTGCCTTGCTGAAGGCGGTGAACCAGTCCGACTTCATGATCGCGGTCGCCGGCACGGATCCGATGCTGTGGCACGTGCCGACCGGCATCTTCTGTCCCGGCACGCCGATGGCCAGCGATGTCGGGCTCGAGGTGTTCACCGGGCCACGCGACTACGCTGGTGCGAAGCGTGACATCGAGGCGGCGGGCTACAAGGGCGAGAAGGTGGTGGTGCTGGCGCCGACCGACTTCCCGATCCTGAAGGCCGAAGCGGATGTCGGCTCCGACGTGATGCGAAAGATCGGGCTCAGCGTGGATTATCAAGCGATGGACTGGGGCACCGTGGTGCAGCGTCGCGCCAAGATGGACCCGCCGGACAAGGGCGGCTGGAGCGTGTTCCACACGTTCTGGGCGGGGCTCGACCAGTCGAACCCGGTGGGGCATGTGTTCCTGCGCGGCAATGGCAAGGACGGCGTGATCGGCTGGCCGACGGCGCCGAAGATCGAGACGCTGCGCAGCCAGTGGATCGCCGCGCCCGACCTGACGGCACAGAAGAAGCTGGCCGAAGATCTCCAGCGACAGGCACTGATCGATGTGCCTTATGTGCCGCTTGGCCAGAGCTTCGCCCCCACGTCGTTCCGCCAGGACATCCGCGGCGTGCTGGACGGCTTCGTGATGTTCTGGAACGTCAGGCGCGAAGCGTAGGCTTCGCGTATCGAAACAACCGACCGCGGACGCCGGCGGCGAATGCGGCGACGAAATGTTGTCATCGACGGACAACGCCTGGCAGGCGGCAGACTTTACCGACCCCCGCTCACCGCTGGGCATTATCTGCCTGGCGTACGCTCGCGGAAGCTGGCGGATCATCGCGGTTTTCGTGCCGGCATCGGGATTGCAGCGCCCGGCCCGCCACAAAGCGATGGCGCATCAACGAACAGGAGCCAGGCATCATGTCTGTCGGCAGTATTTCGTCCAATACCTGGACCTCGCCCTACGCGCCGCGATCCGTCCTCGGATCGGCGTGCGGTGATTTTGCCCCACCGGCCACCGAGGCCGGCAACACCGCGTCGGCAACCAGCATATCCAGCACCGGAACCACGAATCCGTTCCAGCAACTGGCTGCTGACATCCAGGCGATGCTGGTCCAGGCGCAGAGTGGGACCGCCGCGCCGGCCGCCTCGACCGCCGCGACCTCTGCGGCAACTGCGACAGGCGGCACCACGGCCGTCAGTCCCGAACAGCAACTGGCGACCGACGTGCAGGCGATGCTGGCACAGTTGCAGAGTGGTCAGGCCGGCAACGGCACGACCGCGCAGACCGCTACCGCGGGTCAGGAAGGTGTCGGCGAGGTTCACCCGCATCATCATCACCATCACCATGAAGGCGGCAGCCTTCCGGGCGGCGATGCCACCTCGAGCACCGTGGCGAGCACCTCGACATCATCCGGTACGTCGATGTCGAGCAGCGATCAGGCAGTGTCGCAGGCCTTCGCAGCCGACATCGCACAGGCATTGCAGGCCTACGCCAGCCTGCCGTCGACGACGGCGGTGCCCGGGCTGACCGCCTAGACGCGGTTCACTGGTCGGGCCGACGACCGCCCGCGTTCGTCGGCCCGGCTGGTTGCATCCTGTCGCAGTGGACTAATGGCAGGCGTTTGCCCGTCATGGCCGGGCCCAGTCCCGGCCATGACGATCAAATTGCATCAGCTTTCGGTCTCGCGGTACCACGGCAACAGCCATTGGCGCAGGCGCCGGAAGCCGAGGTCGGTCGTGAAGCCGATGACGCCGATGACGAAAATGCCGGCCAGGACACGCTCGGTGCGAAACGTCTGCTGGGCTTCGAGTATCATGTAGCCTATGCCGACAGTTGCCCCGATCATCTCGGCTGCGATGATGACAATCAGGGAAATTCCCCAGGCCAGGCGGACGCCGGTGAAGATGTGGGGCAGGCTGGCGGGCAAAACAACGCCCTTGAAGATTTCGAATTCCGTCGCGCCAAGTGAGCGCGCGGCGCGGATCAGGTTGCTGTCGATGCTGCGCGCGCCGGCATAGGTGTTGAGGATGACGGGAAACGACGACGCCAGCGCGATCAGGAAGATCTTCGAGGCGTCGCCGATGCCGAACCACAGGATGGCGAGCGGGAACAGTGCGAGCGCCGAAATCGGCCGCAACAGCTCGACCAATGGGTCAAAGATATCGTTCACCAGGCGGACGCGTGGCATCGCCATGCCGAGTACGGAACCGACCACGACCGCGATTATGAAGCCGCAGATGACGCGAAACAGGCTGGCGTAGAGCGCCTTCCACAGGTAGCCGCTCGCGGTAATCACCATCAGGTCGGCAAATGCGCTGCTGGGCGGCGGAAACAGCAGGGTGTTCACCAGCCCGAGGCGCGCGGCAAGTTCCCAGGCAGCCAGGAAGGTCAACGGAGCGATCAGGCGTCGTGCCCACCGAGGCGGCGTGACGCAGGTCATTCCAGCAGGGAGGACAGCCGCCGCGCGATGGTGCCGACTGCGGCGTCTTCGCGCGAGCGTGGCCGGGGCAACGCAACCGCCTCGATTTCGACGACCAAGCTTGGCCGTTGCGCCATGACGACGACGCGGTCGGCCATGATCACCGCCTCATCGATGTCGTGCGTGACAAAGACGATCGTCTTGCGGGTCTGCTGCCAGATGCGCAGGACCTCGCGCTGCATCCGCCGCCGTGTCGACGCGTCGAGCGCCGCCAGAGGTTCGTCCATCAGCAGCACCCGCGGACCGACCGCAAGCGCGCGGGCGATCTCGAGCCGCTGCCGCATGCCCCCGGACAGGTCGCTCGGGTAATGCCTGGCAAAGCCGTCGAGCTGCACGAGCCGGAGCAGTGCCGAGACCGTCGCCGCGATGTCGTGGTCATTGGCGCGGCTGGCCTTCATGCGCAGGCCGTAAGCGATGTTTTCGGCGGTGGTCAGCCAGGAAAACAGTGCCGGTTGCTGGAACACCATCACGCGCTCGCGTCCCGGACCCGAAATAGGCCTGCCGCGGAACAGCACGTTGCCGGCACTGGGCATCATATAGCCGGCGAGCAGCGACAGCAGGGTGCTCTTGCCGCAGCCGCTCGGCCCGATGATGGCGACGAACTCGCCGGCGCTCACGGTGAGATCGACATGGCGGATCACGTCGACAGGATCGCGACCGGAGCCGCCGGGATAGGTGAGCGTCACCCGCTCGAGACGGAGAATCTCCTCGCCTGGGCCATCGCTCACCGCGGGCTCCGGCTAGGTCTTGAGCAGGCGATGTTCCCAGTCGGCGTAGTAGGTCGCCACCGGCTTCGGCAGGAACGGGTAATCGCCCCTCAGCATGCTTTCGATATCGGCATCCGGCTGGAGACCAAGCTGCTCGACGGCGGGAAGCGTGAACCGTTTGGTCGGCTCGACGATCGTCTCGTTGAACAGTTTCGCCGGATCCGCGGAAGGATCGATCGTCTTCGCCTGCACGATCATTTCGTAGAGGTTCCACACATTGGGCATCACCGGCAGACCGTTGCGAGCGAACAGGGGAATGCGCGTCTGCGCCGCAAGATCCTCCGGCAGTCCGCAGTTCTTTGCCATGACCTTGCGGGCATCGACGGGGTTGTCGCCGATCCATCGGGTGAGGCGTATGCACGCGCGGTACAGCTTCGTGGTGGCGTCCGGATATGCCTCGGCGAAGTCGCGCCTGACCGCGAGGGTGCTCAAACCGACGTAGGGTACCAGCTCGGTGGCATTGGCGACGGTGCGAGCCGCGTACTTGCGCTCGGCGACGGTGTCGCCTGGCGGGATGGCAAATATGGCATCGACCAGCCCTTGCCCGAGCGCATCGGGCATGTTCGGCGGTGGCATCGGCACAAGCCGTATGTCCGATTTGCTGATCCCGCTCTTCCTGGGCAGCGCATCGAGCATCATGTCGGGGACCGTGCCGGGACCCAGGAAGGCGAGCTTCTTGCCCTTCAAATCGTCGAGCGTTCTGATCGACGAGTTCGGCAGCACCATGATCCGCTCGAGCGGATGGTTCGGCGTGACGAAGCCACCGAGAAACGGCACCAGCAACGGCAGGCCGCGTGCCAGGCCGATGATGCTGGGCGCCACGCCGATCTCGCCCGCGACGATGCTGCCGGCCGCCATGCCTTGCAGGATCGGGGCGAAGCTGTTGAAACGTGTCGTTTCGACGGTGAGGGCTTCGTCCTTGAAGAAGTCGACCTCGCCGATGTAGGACGCGAGCGCCGGACTGATCGCCTGCGTCCCCAGCACGATTTTCGGCGCGGTTTGCGCGGAGGACCTGCGCGGTGTGACCGAAGCGGCGAACAGGCCAGCAGTGCCTGCGCCGATTGTCTTCATCGCCGAGCGTCGGGTCAGTCGACAGGTGTTCATTGTCCGCCTCCCTGTTCGGTCCGGGCCGCTGACGCGGCTCTATCGGACACAACCGATTGCGCCTGCTGCGCAGTCGGGATGGGGAGATTGCCCTGACCCGCTACGGGAGAACTTTCTCCCGGCGTTGATTTCCGCTTGAGAGGAACTTCTGTTTTGCTTGAGATGCACCCGGCGCGGCAGGGCAGGGAATTGGCTACTTCCCCAGATCGTTTAGCATTCTGCCGTGTTCAGGCAAAGATGGCGGGATGCGGTGCTCTGGTCGGAGCGGCCTGCGACTGCACGAACGCTGTCTCCTGCAACGCGGCAACCATCGGCGGCGAGAGCCGGAACGCCAGAATCCCGCCGCTTTGCAGCGTCAAGCCGAGAATGGCGCCGCAGTCCGCCGCAGGACCGAGATGCAGGAAGACGACAGGGAAGGCGGCCGTGCTGCCGAGCAGCTTGCTCTCAGTGTCATGTCCTTCGCGGGCGCGGTCGGTCAGCGCCCGCGCACCGAGTTCAATCAGCCGTTCGACCTGCGTGATCGGAATTCCCAGGATGAATTCCTGCGCGTCGACATCACGCAGGCGAAGCGCAATATGCTGGCCATCGATCGTTGTCACCGCGTCGACGATCGAGTCGATCTTGGTCGCCGGAATTTTCATGTGCGTGGCGCCTTCACCTGATCAGGATAAAAAGCAGAGCAGGAACGCTGACGATTGAGGCCAACGTCGAGACAACGACCAGTCCCGCGACCTCCTCAGGCTGGTTGTTCCACTTCTGGGCAAACAGATAGTTGTAGACCGCGACTGGCATGGCGCATTGCATGATCAGGACGGACTGCGCCGCACCATGCAGTTCGAGCATCAAGGTGATGGCATAGCCGATCGCGGCGCCGGTCACGATCCGTATGGCGGACAGCAGCAGTGCATTGCCGGCTGCCTGGATGCGCAGTCGTGCCAGCGACGCACCCAGCATCAGGAGCATCAGCGGGATCGTCATGCCGCCGACCAGCGCGATGGTGTTGACCAGCCAAGCGGGAGGAGCGGCGTGCGACACGGACACCAGCACACCGAGCACGGTGGCATACAGCAACGGCAGCCGGAACACGCCACGCCAGTTGGTGCTGCCGGCGGCAATCGCCTGGCCGACCGTGAACTGGCCGATCATGCAGATCGCGTAGAACACGATGGCATAACCGAGCCCTTCGGAGCCGAAAGCATAGGCGGCGAGGGGCAGGCCCAGGTTGCCGTTGTTGGGAAATGTCAGCGAGGGCAGGAATGTCCGGACCCGGAGCCCCAGCAATCTCAGCAAGAGATAGCCCACGGCGGCGAACACGGCGAGCGCCGCGACCGTAGCCAGAGAGATCGCTGCGAAACTCGCCGGTGCGATGCGTATCTTCAGGAACGTCGCCAGAATCAGACATGGTGTTCCGATGTCCACCACCAGCGGTGTCAGCATCGCGTTTTCGAGCTGCTGCCCGGAACGAACCCAGATGAACCCTACGAGGATGACCGCAAGGACGGGAAAGACGGCTGCCAGGACAGGCGCAAACATCGGTTCACCTTTAGCAGTATCCAGTCGATCGGGATCTCTTCTGCCTTAGGCCGATTGGCCGAGCGGCGCTGTGAACTGGTTCACAGCACTTGGGCCGGCGTCGAGCTAGGGGACACTGTCGCAACCCGCACCGGGGAACTTTTTCCCCGCCTTGATTTCGGCTTAAGATGCGCTTCTGTTTTGCTTGAGAAGCGCCTGGCCTGGCCGGGTGGGGGGAGCGCCGGTGCCCTTTGCGTTCGGCGACCAGATACTCGATGTCGAGCGCCGTGAGCTGCGTCGCGGCGGGGAGCCGGTTGCGCTCGAACCGCAGGTCTTCGATCTTCTCGTCCATCTCATCCGCAACCGTGAGCGCGTGGTCAGCAAGGACGACCTGATCGCGAACGTGTGGGGCGGTCGGATCGTTTCGGACTCCACGGTGACCACCCGCATCAACGGCGCCCGCAAGGCGGTCGGTGACGATGGCACGACGCAGCAGGTGATCCGCACCATACCGCGCAAGGGCGTCCGCTTTGTCGCCGAGGTGCGCGACGGTGGCGAGAAGCCGGCGGCGATCGAGATATCGCTCGAACTGCCCAACAAGCCGTCGATCGCGGTGCTGCCGTTCGCCAATCTGAGCGGCGACCCCGAGCAGGAGTATTTCGTTGACGGGATGGTCGAGGAGATCATCACCGCGCTATCCCGCATCCACTGGCTGTTCGTCATCGCCCGTACATCGAGCTTCACCTACAAGGGGCACGCGATCGACGTGAAGCGTGTCGGGCACGAACTGGGCGTCCGCTATGTGCTGGAAGGGTCAGTGCGCAAGGCCGGCCAACGGGTGCGGATCACCGGGCAGTCGATCGATGCGGCGACCGGGGCGCATCTATGGGCCGATCGGTTCGACGGCATGCTCGACGACATTTTCGACTTTCAGGACAAGGTGGCGTCGAGTGTAGCCGGTACCATCGAACCGACGTTGCAGGCAGTCGAGGCCACCCGTTCCGCTGCACGTCCAACCGACGACCAGACTGCCTACGACCTCTATCTACGGGCGTATGCGCTGACAGTGACGTCGTCGGCGCGCATACCGGAGGCATTGCGTCTCATCGGACAGGCGATCGCGCGCGACCCGTGCTATGGCCCCGCGCTCGCCTGGGCCGCGGTGTGCTGCGTGCGGCTGATTCGGGAACAGCGCAGCGAGGATCGCGCGACGGATCGTGTGCGGTCGGAACAATTCGCCAGGCGAGCCATGGACGTCGCCAACGACGACCCGGCTGTGCTGGTGAATGCTGCTTATGCATTGACCTATCTCGGCGAGGACATCGGCGCCATGATCGCGCTGATCGATCGGGCGCTGGCACTGAACCCGAGTTTCGCACGCGGCTGGCATGTCAGCGGCGTGATCAGGATCTGGGCGGGTCAGCCCGAGATTGCGGTCGAGCACACCAAGGTGGCATTTCGCCTCAGCCCGCGCGCCCGGCTGGGCGCGTCGCTCAACATCATAGCCGCCGGACTGTTGTATAGCGGCCGCCTTGACGAGGCTGTTCCAGTGCACCTCCTTATGATCCAGGAGGATCCAAGCTACCCCCAGGCATACCGTGGTCTCGCCGCCTGTTACGCACATATGGGACGGCTGGACGAGGCGCGGGGCATCGTCCGGCGGCTACGGGCGATCGTGCCAGAGGTGATGCCGGACCTCAGCCATATGCGGAACGCCGACGACCGTGAGCTGTTGCTGTCCGGTCTGCGTCTGGCTATTGGCGAGCCGACATGAGCGGGTCTGCCACCATGATGGCCATGACGGCAGGTCAAGTGCGCTACGATCCCCGCTGGCTTTTCCCGTAAGGCTGGGGCAGGCTAGGGGTCGCCAGGACAGGGACTGGCAAACCCGCACAAAATCGGACTTGGAGGCTCACACGAACATGCATCGTCGGGGATTCTTGCAGGCTGCTGCTGCGGGTGCACTGGCGGCGGCGGGAGGGTTGGCTGCGCCGCGGCTGTCTCTGGCGGCCGACAGCAAGGTGCTGCGGTTCATTCCGCAGGCGAACCTTGCCAATCTCGACCCGATCTGGACCACACTCTATGTGGTGCGCAATGCCTCGGTGCTGTTCTACGACACGCTGTACGGCGTGGACAGCAACCTCGTGCCGAAACCGCAGATGTGCGAGGGCTCGGACGTTTCGGCCGACGGCCTGATCTGGACCTTCAAGCTGCGCGACGGCCTGAAGTTCCACGACAACGAGCCGGTGCGGTCGGCCGACTGCATCGCCAGCCTGGGGCGCTGGATGGTGCGCGACAACATGGGCCAGATGATCAAGGCCCGGATGGATGCGATGGAGGCGGTCGATGACCGCACGTTCCGGCTGCGCCTGAAGCAGCCATTCCCGAAGCTGCTCTATGCGCTGGGAAAATGCGGCACACCGTGCGCTTTCATCATGCCGGAGCGCATCGCCAAGACCGATCCGTTCAAGCAGATCGGCGAGTACGTCGGTTCCGGTCCGTTCGTCTTCCGGAAGGACCAATGGGTGCCGGGCGCGTCCGCGGTATTCGAGAAGTTCGCCGGCTACGTCCCGCGCGACGAGAAATCGGATTGGCTGTCGGGCGGCAAGCGGGTGAATTTCGACCGCGTTGAATGGAAGATCATTCCGGATTCCGCCACTGCCGCTGCCGCGCTGCAGGCGGGCGAGGTCGATTGGTGGGAGTCGCCGATCCCCGACGTCGTGCCGCTGCTGAAGAAGAACAGCAACATCGCCGTCGATATCGCCGACCCGTTGGGCAACATCGGCGATCTGCGCATGAACCACCTGTATCCGCCGTTCAACGACCAGCGCGTCCGCCAGGCGGTGCTGATTGCCACCAGCCAGCCCGACTACATGGAGGCGATCGTCGGCGGCGACACAAATCTTTGGCAGGCGAGCGCCAGCTTCTTCACCCCCGGCACGCCACTCTACACCGACTACGGCGGCGATAACCTGAAGCGCCACGACCTCGATGCCGCCCGTAAGATGATTGCCGATGCCGGGCACAAGGGCACCAAGGTGGTGATGGTCATCGGCACCGACGTGCCGATCGTGAAGGCGCAGGGCGACGTGACCGCCGATATGCTGTCCAAGATCGGCCTTGCGGTCGATTATGTTGCGACGGATTGGGGCACGGTAGGCGCCCGGCGCGCCAGCAAGGAGCCGATCGACAAGGGCGGCTGGAACGTTTTCCATACCTGGCATGCTGGTGTGGACTGTGTGAATCCGGGCGCGCAACCCGCGTTCTATACCACTGGCGACAAGGCCTGGTTCGGCTGGCCGAAGTCGGACGAGGTGCAGGGCAAGATCGACGCATGGTTTGCCGCGCCGGATCTCGCCGCGGAACAGCAGGCGGTGCGCGAGATCAACAAGGCGTCGATGGATTTCGTCACCTTTGTCCCGACCGGCTTCTTCAAGGGCTACCAGTCCTGGCGCTCGAATGTCAGTGGCGTCGTGAAGGCGCCGTTCCCCGTGGTGTGGGACGTGACCAAGAGCTGAACGGAGACGATCCCGAATGCTTGCCTACGCTGCACGACGCGTCCTCGCCACCATTCCGGTGATGCTGGTCGTCGCGTTCTTTGTGTTCAGCCTGCTGTATATTGCTCCCGGTGACCCGGCTGCCATCATCGCCGGCGATCAGGCGTCACCCGAGGACGTGGAACGCATCCGCGCCTCGCTGGGATTGGACCGTCCCTTCGTGGTGCGCTTCGGCGAATGGCTGTGGCAGATCATGCACGGCGATCTCGGCACCTCGATCTTCACCAACCTGCCGGTCAGCCACATGATCGCGCAGCGCATCGAACCCACGCTTTCGCTTATGGTGCTGACGATCACGTTTTCCATCGTGGTGGCGATCCCTCTCGGCGTGCTGGCGGCGTGGAAGCATGGCTCCTGGATCGACCGCGGCGTGATGATGCTGGCGGTGTTCGGCTTCTCTGTGCCTGTGTTCGTTATCGGCTATGTGCTGGCCTACATATTCGCGCTGCAGCTCGACTGGCTGCCGGTGCAGGGATTCAGCCCGATCAGTGACGGGCTGTGGCAGTTCCTGCGCCACATGATCCTGCCGACCGTCGCGCTGGGGCTGGTGTTCGTGGCGCTGCTCGCACGCATCACCCGCGCGACGATGCTCGAAGTGCTCAGCCAGGACTACGTGCGCACCGCCAAGGCAAAGGGCGTCGATCAGCGCTCGGTGCTGTTCGTGCACGCGTTGAAAAATGCCGCGGTGCCGATCATTACCGTGCTGGGCATCGGCGTCGCACTGCTGATTGGCGGCGCGGTCATCACCGAGAGCGTGTTCGCCATTCCCGGCCTCGGCCGTCTCACGGTCGATGCGATCCTGCGGCGGGACTACCCGGTGATCCAGGGTGTCATTCTGCTGTTCAGCTTCGTCTACGTCCTGGTGAACCTTGTTGTCGATCTGCTCTACACGCTGTTCGATCCGAGGATCCGCTATTGATGACCGGGACACGCCGCACGGGCGCGATTGGGCTTGCATTCACCCCCGTTCCCGTCATGGGCGGGCTTGTCCCGGCCATCAGTCGCGGCACACTGCCTGTGGTGATGGCCGGGACCAGCCCGGCCATGACGGGGTGATGAGGTTCCTGCGATGAGCACTGCAACCACCACACCATACGCGGCCGCACCGACGCTGGGCGATGTGTTGCCGCCGGTGAAACAGCGCGGCAGGGTCACGACCTTCGTCCGCCGCCATCCGACCATCGTGTTCGGCGGGATGCTGCTGCTGATCATGATCATGATCGCAATTCTCGCACCCTACCTCGGCACGGTGGACCCGACAGCGTTGGCGCCGGCAAAGCGCACGCGTGAGCCATCGGAGCTCTACTGGTTCGGCACCGACATGCTGGGCCGCGATGTGTATTCGCGCGTGATCTATGGCACGCGCATCTCGCTGATCGTGGGTTTCTCGGTCGCGGCGATCGCCTCGGTGATCGGCACGTTCATCGGCCTGGTTTCCGGATACATCCGCATACTCGATGCCATCATCATGCGGGTAATGGACGGGCTGATGTCAATCCCGTCGATCCTGCTGGCGATCGCGCTGATGGCGCTGACGCGTGCTTCGGTGCAGAACGTGATCATTGCCATCGCTTTCGCCGAATTTCCCCGTGTCTCGCGGCTGATCCGCGGCGTCGTGCTCAGCCTGCGCGAGCAGCCGTTCGTGGAGGCGGCAACCGCGTCGGGCACGCGCGTGCCGATGATCATCATCAAGCACATCCTGCCGAACACACTGGCGCCGCTCATGGTGAATGCCACGTTCATCTGCGCCTCGGCGATGATCACCGAAGCGGCGCTGTCGTTCATCGGCGCCGGCACGCCGCCGATCATTCCAAGCTGGGGCAACATCATGGCGGAGGGCAGGGCGCTCTGGCAGGTGAAGCCATATATCGTGTTCTTCCCCGCGGTGTTCCTGTGCGTCACCGTGCTGGCGGTGAACCTGCTTGGCGACGGATTGCGCGATGCGCTCGACCCGCGACTGGCCAAGCGGATCTGAAACGCATGGCGCTGCTGGAAGTCGAAAGCCTGCAAACGCATTTCGCGACGATCGATGGCGTGGTGCGTGCCGTGGAGGGGGTTTCCTTCCAGATCGACGCCGGTGAGACGTTGGGCATCGTGGGCGAGTCCGGTTGCGGCAAGTCTGTCACTGCGATGTCGATCCTGCGGTTGATCCAGGAACCGCCCGGCAAGATCGCCGGCTCGATCCGCTTCCAAGGACGCAACCTGCTGGAATTGTCGGAGCCAGAGATGCGGGACATCCGCGGCAACGACATCTCGATGATCTTCCAGGAGCCGATGACGAGCCTCAACCCGGTACTGACGGTGGGGCGGCAGATCGGCGAGACCCTGCAACTGCATCAGGGGTTGTCTGCGCGGGACGCCGAGCGCAAGGCGATCGACATGCTGGTGCTGGTCGGCATTCCCGCGCCGCAGCGGCGGGTGCGCGAATATCCGCACCAACTTTCGGGCGGCATGCGCCAGCGCGTGATGATTGCCATGGCGCTGGCGTGCAATCCGAAGCTGTTGATCGCGGACGAGCCGACGACGGCGCTGGACGTGACGATACAGGCGCAGATTCTCGACCTGATGCGCGATCTGAAGAACCGGTTGGGGTCGGCGATCATGCTGATCACGCACGACCTCGGCGTGGTGGCCGAGATGTGCGAGCGCGTCGTGGTGATGTATGCCGGGCGCAAGGTCGAGGAAGCACCGGTGGCTGAAATCTTCGCGCGCCCGCTGCATCCTTACACGCGCGGGCTGCTCGGGTCGGTGCCGAAGCTGGGTTCGTCGTTGAGCGACGGCGGGCGCGGCAAGCTGGCGGAAATCGCTGGGCTGGTGCCAAGTCTGCGGCAGAAGATCGTCGGCTGCGCGTTTGCCGGACGCTGTCCGTTGGCGACGGAATTGTGCAGCCGCGTCACGCCGGCGATCGAGACCAAGGCGCCGGATCACGTGGTGGCGTGCCACTACGCCGAACGGCGGATGGCGGCGTGAGAAGCGTCACCTTGATGGTTGTGAGTATGGTTCGCCGATGACGGCCAATCGTCCGCTGCTTGAAGTGCGTGACCTGAAAAAGCACTTCCCGATCCGTGGCGGCGTGATGGGCCTCGAAACGGCAAAGGTCTACGCGGTGGACGGCGTATCGTTCGCCATCGACCGGGGCGAGACGCTGTCACTGGTTGGTGAGTCCGGTTGCGGCAAGTCCACCGTCGGCAAGTCGATACTGCGGCTGTATCCGATCACCGAGGGTGAGGTCTGGCTGGACGGCGAACGCATCGACAACCTGCCGCCCGGCAAGCTGCGCCCGCTGCGGCGGCGCGTGCAGGTGGTGTTCCAGGACCCGTTCTCGTCGCTCAACCCCCGTATGAAGGTGCGCGACATACTGGCCGAGCCGCTGATTAATTTCGGCATCGTCCATGGCCGCCGTGAACTGACCGAGCGTGTCGAACTGCTGATGGACAAGGTGCAGTTGCCGCGCGATGCGATCGGCCGTTATCCGCACGAATTTTCCGGTGGCCAGCGCCAGCGTATCGGCATTGCTCGTGCGCTGGCGCCAGGTGCAGACCTGATCATCTGCGACGAGGCCGTATCCGCGCTGGATGTGTCGGTGAAGGCGCAGATCATCAACCTGCTGGTGGACCTGCAAGACGAGTTGGGGCTGGCGCTGCTGTTCATCAGCCACGACCTTGCGATCGTCGAGCATCTGACGCATCGGGTGGCGGTGATGTATCTTGGCAAGATTGTCGAGGTGGCGGATCGACGTTCGCTATTTGCCAGTTCGCATCATCCGTACACGCGCGCGCTGCTCTCGGCGGTGCCGGTACCGGACCCGACCGCGAAGCGCCAGCGCATCATTCTGACCGGCGATGTGCCGAGCCCGATCAATCCGCCGTCGGGGTGCCGGTTCCATACGCGGTGTCCGTTCGCGTTCGAGCGGTGTCGGGTGGAGGAGCCGGTGCTGCGGGCGGTGGGGGATGGGCACGTGTCGGCGTGCCATCTGGATCATGTGCCGGGCGGGCAGGTGGTGCCGATTGCGGGTTGAAGGGCGGATAACTCGCATGATATATTGTGATCATGCTGATCACCCCCGCACAGATCCGTGCCGCCCGTGCCCTGTTGCGTCTTGATCAGGACGATCTGGCGCGTCGCGCCAACGTCTCCGTCGTAACGGTTCGCCGACTGGAAGCGCCTGACGGGCTAAGCAAGGTCGCGCCGGGAACTTTCGACGAGGTTCAGCGGGCATTGGAAGCAGCGGGTGCTGAATTCGTGGAGCGCGGCGTACGGCACCGTGCCTGGACGCCCGAAGAAATTGAGGCGCGGTATCAACGGATCAAGGCCATTGCCGAGCGTAGTGCGGCCCGATTCAAGGATGCCCCGCCATTCACCGAGGATGATCTCTATGATGATAATGGTTTACCGGTGTGATAGCGGTCGATACGTCCGCGCTGATCGCCATTCTGTTTGGCGAGACTGAAGGCGACGCCTTTCGCCATCGTATCTCGCAGGAGCCTGTCTGCCTGTCCGCTGTCAGCCTGCAAGAGGCCTCGATGGTCATGGCCGGCCGACTTAGTGACGAGACGGCTTGGCAGGAGCTTGACGAGTTGATCAAGGATGTCCCGATCGAGGTCGTCGCGTATGATCGTGAACTGGCGGAGATCGGGCGTCTGGCGTTCCTCCGTTTCGGCAAGGGTCGCCATCCCGCGCGGCTGAACTGCGGCGACTGCGCCTCCTATGCTTTGGCAAAGCAGCGCGGGCTGCCTCTCCTGTTCAAGGGCGGCGACTTCGCGCGAACGGATATTGTTCCGGCAATCGTCACACCCGCTTGACCACATCCCGGCCGCGCGACCACACTCTGCCCAGGCGTCTGGCCGCGAGGCTCTGGCGGCCAGAACCATGGCGAGACGGCGACAAGGGAGGGATTGCGCGATGCCTCAGGTGACCCTGACGGTGAACGGCAAGCAGCATACGGTCGAGGTCGAGAACCGCACGCTGCTGGTGGAGCTGCTGCGCGAAAAGCTTAGCCTCACCGGCACCCATGTTGGATGTGACACCAGCCAATGCGGCGCCTGCGTCGTGCATGTCGATGGCGTGTCGGCGAAATCATGTACCATGCTGGCGCTCCAGGCGGACGGCACCGACGTCATTACAATCGAGGGGCTGGCCGCGGCCGACGGCACGCTGCATCCGATGCAGGAGATGTTTCGCGAGCATCACGCGCTGCAATGCGGCTTCTGCACGCCGGGCATGGTGATGAGCGCCATCGACCTGGTGAACTCGCATCCCGGTGGGCTGACCGAGAAGCAGATCCGCGAAGGCCTGGAAGGCAACCTGTGCCGCTGCACCGGGTACCATAACATCGTCAAGGCGATCGCGGCCGCGTGGCCGCTGATGCACGGCAAAGCCGCCGCCGCCGAATAAGGCGAGCCAAAGGGAGACGTCGATGCCTTTCGAGGGAATTGGAGCCTCCGTTCGCCGCAAGGAGGACGCACGCTTTCTGAACGGACGCGGCAACTATACCGACGACATCAACCGTCCCGGTCAGCTTCATGCGTTCATCCGGCGCGCCGACCGGCCGCATGCGACGATCAAGGGCATCGACACGTCGGCTGCGGCGAAGGCGCCCGGCGTGGTGGCGGTGTTCACCGGCGCCGACTTGGCGGCTGACAGCGTAGGTGGTCTGCCGTGCGGTTGGCAGATCCACAACAAGGACGGCTCGCCGATGGCCGAGCCGCCGCATCCGGTGCTTGCGGTCGGCAAGGTGCGCCATGTCGGGGATCCCGTTGCGGTGGTGATCGCCGAAACAAAACAGGCGGCGAAGGACGCGGCCGAGCAGATCGTCATCGATTACCAGGACCTGCCGGCGGCGGCGTCACTGCGTGACGCGATCGCGGCTGGCGCGCCGACGGTGCACGACGAGGTGCCGGGCAACATCTGCTACGATTGGCACATCGGCGACAAAGCGATCGTCGATGCGGCGTTTGCCAAGGCGGCCAAGGTGGTGAAGCTGGAGCTCACCAACAACCGGCTGATCCCCAACGCGATGGAACCGCGCGCCGCGGTGGGCGAATACGACGTCAACAGCGGCGACTTCACGCTGTACACCACCAGCCAGAACCCGCATGTGATCCGCCTGCTGATGGGTGCGTTCGTGCTGCACATCCCGGAGAACAGGCTGCGTGTCGTGGCGCCCGATGTCGGCGGCGGGTTCGGCTCGAAGATCTACCATTATGCCGAGGAGGCGATTGTTACCTGGGCTGCCGGCAAGGTGAGACGGCCGGTGAAGTGGACCGCCGAACGGTCCGAAAGCTTCATGTCGGACGCGCATGGCCGGGACCATGACAGCACGGCCGAGATGGCGCTGGACGCGGATGGCAATTTCCTCGCGCTGCGGATTTCCACACTGGCCAATATGGGTGCGTACCTGTCTACGTTCGCCCCATGCATTCCCACGTATCTGTACGCGACGCTGCTGGCCGGCGTTTACAAGACGCCGGTGATCTACTGCGAAGTGAAGGCGGTATTCACCAACACCGTGCCGGTCGATGCGTATCGGGGCGCAGGCCGACCGGAGGCGACGTTCCTGCTGGAGCGCCTGGTGGATGCCTGCGCGCACGACACCGGGATGGACCGGGTCGCCATCCGCCGGAAGAACTTCATCGCTGCGGATGCCTTCCCGTACCAAACTCCCGTGGCCCTGCAATACGACAGCGGCAACTACCAGGCGACGCTGGATGCCTGCCTGAAGGCGGCCGATCATGCCGGTTTCGAATCTCGTCGGGGTGCCGCCGCCGCGCGCGGCAAGCTGCGCGGCATCGGCATCTCCACCTACATCGAGGCCTGTGGCATTGCGCCATCGGCGGTGGTGGGTTCACTCGGTGCACGCGCCGGGCTTTACGAGGTGGCGAACATCAGGGTGCATCCGACCGGCAGCGTCACGGTGTTCACCGGCACGCACAGCCACGGCCAGGGGCACGAAACCACGCTGGCGCAGCTTGTCTGCGAGCAGCTTGGCGTGCCGATGGATCAGGTCGAGGTGGTGCATGGCGACACCGCGAAGATCCCGTTCGGCATGGGCACCTATGGCAGCCGGAGCCTCGCCGTGGGTGGCAGCGCGATGGTCAAGGCGATGGACAAGATCATCGCGAAGGGCAAGAAGATCGCCGCGCATCTGATGGAAGCATCGGTCGACGACATCGAGTTCAAGGACAACAAGTTCACCGTGGCGGGCACCGACAAGGTGAAGTCGCTGACCGACATTTCGCTGGCGGCCTACGTGCCGCACAACTATCCGATCGATGAGTTGGAACCGGGTCTTGAGGAGACCTCGTTCTACGACCCGAAGAACTTCACCTTCCCGGCCGGCTGCCACATCGCGGAGGTGGAGATCGATCGCAACACCGGCACGGTCGAGGTGGTGAACTTCGTCGCGGTGGACGATGTCGGACGAGTGATCAATCCGATGATCGTCGAGGGCCAGGTGCAGGGTGGCGTGGCGCAGGGCATCGGCCAGGCGCTGCTGGAGAATGCGGTCTACGACAAGGGCGGCCAACTGCTGTCCGGGTCGATGATGGACTACACCATGCCGCGCGCCGACAATCTGCCGAACATCAAAGTTGCCACCGAAACCACGCTCTGCACGCACAATCCATTGGGCGTGAAGGGCTGTGGCGAGGTGGGTGCGATCGGTTCGCCGCCGGCGATCATCGGTGCGGTCATCGACGCTCTGAAGGAATTCGGCGTGCGGCATATCGACATGCCGGCATCGCCGCAGAAGATCTGGTCCATCATCCAGGCCGGACAGCCACGGATGGCCGCGGAATAATCGGGAACGAGGGAACAGCACGATGTACGATTTCGCATATCAAAAGCCATCGAGCCTCGCCGATGCGGTGAAGGCGCTGCAAGCCGACGCTGATGCGAAGGCGCTCGCCGGGGGCATGACCTTGATTCCGGTGCTGAAGCAGCGACTGAACAAGCCCAGCGTCGTGGTCGATCTGGCGAAGCTCGGGCTGACCGGCGTGTCGGTCAACAACGCCATCATCATCATCGGCGGGATGACGACGCATGGCGCGGTGGCGAACAATGCCGAGGTGAAGGCGAAGCTACCCGGGCTGGCGGAACTCGCGGGGATGATCGGCGACGAGGCGGTGCGGCATCGCGGTACGATCGGCGGCAGCCTGGCGAATAACGATCCGGCGGCGGACTATCCGGCTGCGGCGCTGGCGCTTGGCGCAACGATCAGGACGGATCGCCGTTCGATCAAGGCGGATGATTTCTTCCAGGGAATGTTCACGACTGCGCTGGAACAGGGCGAGCTCATCACCGCCGTCGAATTCCCGATCCCGGAGAAATCCGGTTACGAGAAGTTCCGCAATCCGGCATCGCGCTATGCCATCGTCGGCGTCTACGTGGCGAAGACCGCGGGTGGCGTGCGCGTGGCGGTGACCGGCGCGGGGCAGAATGGCGTGTTCCGTCAGACCGCGATGGAGCAGGCTCTGAGCGCGAACTACTCGCCCGATGCGATCGCCAACATCGCGACGCCGGACGACGGGATGAACAGCGACATCCATGCCAGCGCCGAGTACCGCGCCCATCTGGTGGGCGTGATCGCGCGGCGTGCCGTGGCGCGCGCGCACTGATCGCACGATGCGGGGGATTGGCGACAACGGCGGTCCCCCGCTCGATCCGGAGATCGATCCGCACGAGTCCTGGCGCCACTGGTGCTGGAAGCGCGCGGTGAAACGTGCCTGGAAGACGCCGCCGCGCGAGATTGCGTTGCGCCGCCTGGCCCGCGCCGAGGCGCTGGGCATGACGTATCGCCGATACACGCTCGAGATCCTGGAGCGGGGTGTTCATCTGTGAGCGACCTGTCGTGTCTGGTCGAGACAGCCGGTGCGCATTCGATGTCCTATGTCGATCCGGCATTTCCCGACCGCACCCTCCTGCTGCACAGTGCTCGGCCGCGCGCGTTCCATGCCGACACGCCGGTACTGCTGGTGCATCATGGAGTCGGTCGCAATGGCGCGGATTATCGCGACTATTGGCTGCCGCTTGTCGAAGATGCCGGTATCCTGGCGATCGCGATCGAGTTTTCCGAAGCGTATTTCCCCGACTATCTCTGGTATCACTTCGGCAATCTGCACAGCGAAGGCGGCACGCCGAATCCGCGCGATCAGTGGACTTACGGCATCGACGAGAGATTGTTTGCGGCGTTGCGAGAGCAGGGTCTGACCGGCCGGCAGCGCTATGGGTTGTTCGGCCACTCCGCCGGCGGGCAGTTCGTGCATCGCATGCTGTCGTTCGGCTTCCGCGACCGCGTTGCTGTTGCGGTCAGCGCCAATGCCGGCACTTACGCGATGCCGGACCTGGGCACGCCGTGGCCTTTCGGGCTGGGGGAAATCGGCATCGACGAAGATGCGCTGCGCCAACTGCTTGAGTTCCCCATCACTGTGATGACCGGCATGCAGGACATCAAGACGACGGGGCGGTATTTCCCAAAGGGACCACGCTCCATGCGGCAGGGCGCTCACCGGCACGAGCGCGCACACAACTACGTCCGCGCCGGACATGCGAGGGCGGAAGCCTTGTGGACGCGGTGCGCCTGGACGGTGATCAACGTTCCCGACGTCGGGCATGATGGTGAGCGTATGTCGGTCGCCGCCGCACCGGTCGTCGCAGCGGCGCTGCACGCGTCGGAGCCTTCGCGTTAGCCGATTGCTGGCGGTCAGACCCTGCATTAGCATCCGGCGACTTTTCCTGGGGGTCTCAGCTGATGAAACGCCGTGATGTACTGAAGTCCGCTGTTGCAGGTGCCGCGGCGTTGGCGGCGCCGCGCATCGTGCACGCGGAGGATGCGAAAACCATCAACTTTACGCCGCACGCCGACCTTGCCTCGCTTGATCCGGTGTGGACCACGGCGGACATCACGCGAAACTTCTCGCTGGCCGTTTACGACACGCTCTACGGCTACGATGCGAGCTTCACCGTTCAGCCGCAGATGGTCGAAGGCCATGTGGTGGAGAACGACGGCAAGCAGTGGGAGCTGACGCTGCGTGACGGGCTTGCGTTCCACGATGGCACGCCGGTGCTGGCAAAGGATTGTGTTGCAACCATCCAGCGATTCGCCAAGCGCGATCCGTTCGGCGGCGCGCTGATGGCGCGTACAGATGAAATATCCGCGCCGTCCGACAAGGTGATCCGTTTCAAGCTCAAGCAGCCTTTCGCACTGCTGCCCAACGCGCTGGCGCAGGTCTATTGCGCGATCATGCCGCAGCGACTGGCGAAGACCGACGCAATGCAGCAGGTCACCGAAGCCGTGGGCAGCGGGCCATTCAAGTTCATCGCGTCCGAACGCATTCCCGGCCAGCGCGTGGTCTATGAGAAGAACGCAAAGTACATCCCGCGCAAGGACGGCAAGCCGAGCTTCAATGCGGGCCCGAAGATCGTTTACGTCGATCGCGTGGTGTGGAACTTCATTCCGGACCCGGCCACCGCCTCGGCTGCGCTGACACAAAAAGAGATCGACTGGTGGGAGAATCCGACCATCGATCTGGTTCCGCAATTGCAGCGCGACAGTGACCTGACGCTGGCGGTAAAGGACCGCACGGGCGAAATCGGCTGTTTGCGCTTCAACCATCTGTATCCACCATTCGACAATGCCGCGATCCGCCGCGTCGTGCTCGCGGCGATGGACCAGAAGGAAGTCATGGAAGCAGTCGCAGGCGCCGACCCGAGCCTGATCAAGACCGACGTGGGTATCTTCGTTCCGGGCACGCCCATGGCGAGTACCGGTGGGTGTGGAGATCACGCGCGGTCCGAAAGACTACAACAAGCTGAAGCAGGATCTGATCGCCGCCGGATACAAGGGCGAAAAGGTTGTGATCCTCGCCGCATCGACGATTCCGACCATCTGGGCCGAGGCGCAGGTGGCGTCTGATACGCTGAAGAAGATCGGCATGAATACCGACTTCCAGGCACTGGAGTGGGGCACCGTGGTGGCACGCCGTGCCAGCCAGGAGCCGATCGACAAGGGGGGCTGGAACATTTTCTATACCTATCTGGGTGGCTTCGGGAACATCTCGCCGGCGCCGGCCATCCCGATCCAGAGCAGCGGTACCAAGGGAAGCTGGTTTGGCTGGCCGAGCGATCCGAAGATGGAGGAACTGCGGAGGGCGTGGTTCGATGCGCCCGATGCCGCCGCTCAGAACAAGATCTGCGAGCAGATGCAGGTGGAATTCTGGCAGAGCCCGCCATATGCCCCGCTGGGCATGTATTTCCAGCCGACGGCGTTCCACAACTATATGCAGGATGTTCGCGACGGCTGGCCACAGTTCTACGGTGTGAAGAAGAACGCCTAGCGCCGGTGCCCCCTGCGTGACGCACCACGTCGTCGTCATCGGGGCTGGCATTGTCGGCGCTGCCAGTGCGATCGAGCTGCTGCGTGACGGCCATCGCGTAACGATCGTGGAGCCGGGTGAGCCAGGCGGCGAGCATGCAGCCAGCTACGGCAACGGCACGCTGCTCAATCCAAGCTCGGTCATTCCGATGTCCAGCCCGGGCATCTGGCGCAAGGTGCCCGGATGGCTCGCCGATCCGCTTGGTCCGCTGGCCATACGATGGCGTTATCTGCCGCGGCTGCTGCCGTGGCTGATTCGCTTCGTGCGCGCCGGCGCCACCGAAGCGAAGCTGGCGGCGACCGCCCGGGCGTTGCGGCCATTGCTGGTGGACGCGCCGGAGCAGCATCGCCGGTTGGCGGATGAGGCCGGCGTGGGCGAACTGATCACACGCCAGGGCGTGCTGTACGTGTTCCCGACCCGCGCCGATTTCGCCGCCGAGGAACTGGCGTGGAAGCTGCGCCGGGAGACCGGCGTGCAATGGCTGGAACTGTCGGCCGATGAATTGCGCCAACGCGAACCGGGCCTGGATCGTCGCTACACGTTCGGACTTCTGGTGGAGGAGAACGGCCAGTGCCACGACCCCGGCGCGTACGTTGCGGCGCTGGTGCGTCACGCGCAGGCGCTCGGCGCGCGGTTGGTGCAGGGCAGGGTGCTCGGCTTTCGCATCGAGGACCGGCGGCTGCGCGCGGTGCGCACCGATGCGGGCGAGATCGCAGCCGATAAGGCGGTGATCGCGGCCGGAGCATGGTCGAATGTGCTGGCCGCGGCAGCAGGCGATCGTGTGCCACTGGAGACCGAGCGCGGCTATCACGCCGTCATCACGCGGCCGGGCATTGCGCCGCGCTATCCGGTGATGCCGAGCGACGGGAAGATGGCCTGTGTCATGACGCCGCAAGGACTGCGCCTGGCGGGGCAGGTGGAACTCGCCGGGCTTGATGCGGCGCCGAACTGGCAGCGCGCCGCGATACTGCGCGATTTCGCGCGGCAGGTGTTTCCCGACCTGCCGGGTGAGCTACCGGAGGACCAGATTAAGGTGTGGATGGGCCACCGGCCCTCGATGCCGGATGGACTGCCGTGCATTGGCCCGGCGAGCGGCTGTGCCGATGTGGTGCATGCCTTCGGGCATGGGCATGTCGGGCTGACGGCCGGTGCCGCGACCGGGCGACTGGTGGCGGATCTGGTGGCTGGGCGGCAGCCGGCGATCGATCCGGCGCCGTATGCGGCCGGGCGGTTCTGACGGGCGCGAGACAGGTAGTCCTGTTGATAGGTCATCGTGGCGGAATAGGGCAAAGAGCCTATCTTCGAATACTTGCGACGCGCAGCTTGCAGCAGGCCCGAACGCCGGATCGCAGCTTGCAAATGTTGACGACGTGTGCTAAATTTTATACATAAAGAATCCTTATGACACTGATTTTTGGGCTTTCGTTGTGGCATGTGGTTTCGTGTGACATCTCCGCTGAGTTGTGACAGATACCTCGACAATCTTCTGCAGGCTAGAACTCACAACGGATTTCTCTCCAATCTTGCAACGCAATGACAAAGGCACTTTCAACATATCTCGATGCGGTGAGGTTCCTCGCAGCCGTCACGGTTGTAATATGTCATTTTACGTTCCCACAATTCACCGGAGGGATCGTCCCCTACCAGGGCGCGCTCGCCAGTTCGGCGGTTACAGTGTTTTTCGTGCTGTCGGGCTACGTTATTGCGTTTGTATCGTGTGAGAAGGAAGCAACCCTTACCGATTTCGCTTTGAGCCGGTGTGCCCGCATTTATTCTGTGGCAATTCCCGCCCTCATCCTCACCGTCGCTATCGATATGATCCTGGTTGCATCGGGAGGCGGCGGCTCTGTACCGATGTACGAATATCGAGCCCTGTGGAAATATCTGCCTGTATTTCTCACGTTCAGCAGCGAGATCGGGACGCTTCACGTTGCAGTGCTCAACGATGGGCCGTTCTGGTCACTTTCGTACGAAGTTTGGTACTATATCACTTTCGCGGCCGCGGTTTATTTGGGGGGATGGCGACGCGCCATCCTGCTGCCCTTGAGCGTGGTTGTTCTTGGCATCCCTGTACTGCTGTATTTTCCAGTTTGGCTTCTGGGGGGCGCCGTCTACCTTCTTCACCGCCGAACAAGCCTGCCCAAGCCGTGGGCGCGTGTCATATCGCTGCTGTCGATCGCGGCTTTTCTCATGCTGCGCGTCACCGGGATGGACGACACGATGGACGAAGGCGTAAATGCGTTACTCGGAGGCTGGCCCTTCGCGCATTTGCATAATTCCATGCACTTCCCGATACACTACCTTGTTGGATGCATAGTGGCGATCAACTTCTACGCGATTCGTTATTGTGATTTGCCCGTCCTCACGGTCCCAGCGGTCAGGAATGCAATTGCTTATGCGGCGTCGTTCACGTTTGCAATCTATCTTGGCCATATCCCACTCATGGATTTCTGGTCGCTTGTCATCCGGCACGATCCCCATTCGATTGGCAGCATCGTCACGCTGTTGGCACTTGTATCGGTCAGTCTCTTCTTGTTTGGATTGATTTCTGAACATCGCAAGAAGGAGTGGCGCGCTTTGTTCCGATGGCTGTTTCGATTGCTCGGCGCGAATGAGACAAGGGGAGCTCGCGCTTAGATCAGATGATCGGCCAACGCCCGCTCAGATGTAGAACTTCTTCGGGAACAAACTGCGCCGCTGCAGAAAAGGTATGCCTCGCCTCAGCAGTGGCGCGGTCGCGGAGAGCAGCCAGCCGGTGGCATCCAGCAGAGGGCGCCATGCCGTTGCAGAGAACTTCAATTCATAGCCAAGCCGTCGAAGATCCCTATGCATACAGGCTTCCATGGCGAAGCACTCGCCGGCGGTCAGCTTTTTCCGCCAAACAGCGATGGCATCATCGGACACGGGTTGGGTGAGTTTGCCATGGATGTGTCGCTCGCGGGCGGGCACAAGTTCCGTCAAGCGCTGCCAATTGAGCATCCCAGGTTCGAATTCCTCACCGAGAAAGCTACAGATGTGCCGTACGGTGACTTCCAGATCCCTGATCAGATCTTCGTATTTAACGTCGAGAATTCGCTCTGCGTAAGCCGATTTGAGATGTATTTGCCGGCGCTGCATTGCATGGACCCATTCAAATTTGTCGCGCTGATAATAACGTTCCCAACCGACATCGATCCATGAGATAGCGACGTCACGGCCGTCCCGAATGAGGTGGATGAACTTGGCGCCGGGGTAGAGGGCGAGCAATTGTGGTACGATCTCGAAATAGACCGGTGTCTTATCGCCGAAGCGTTGCTTGCCACTGTCTGCAAGATGTCGCCGGTAGACCAGGTTGATGACATCGACCAGTCTGGGGTGTTCCAGTGCCATCGTCCATCGCCGCAGGTCATCCGCCGCAATCCCCATGTCGGGCCAGCGATAGTCGCTCGTCATGGTGTCGACCGCCCACTCGACCTGGGCGGGGCTCAGAGGGTCGGTCAATGGGAGCGTCTGGACGAGGGGGCGAACGAACCAGGTCTCGGGCGGAATGTGGATTCGCGAATGGCCGGCCAGGATCAACCGCAGCAATGTGGTCCCCGACCGCCCGGCGCCGATGATAAAAAAAGGCGAATTTTCAACCATAAGTCTGCAATTTCGTGATAAGGAACCGCGCAATGAGCCTTCCATGAAACGATACTCTTTGGCGCCAGACCTGACAATGCTTCTGATGGACACCCCGCCGTGATCGAACCTGGATTACGGGGGGAAGTGATGCGGCCATCCGCGCTGGGCGCGAGTGAGATTGAGGCCTGGCACCGGATGCTAAGGGCATCGCCTTCACTGCAACGGGCTTTTCTCACGCCGGCTTTCGCACTCGCCTGCGAACGGGCGACGGGTCGCGCCTTGGTCGCGGTGCTGCATTCTGGAGCCACGGTGCGTGGTTTTTTACCGTTTCAGTTCAAAAGCACCTGGCATCAGCGAATTGGGCTGGCCGAACGTATCGGCGGGAACATGTCAGACAACGCCGGCCTGATTGCATGGCCGGACTTCAGGATAGACAGTTCGTCGCTGCTTCGCCTCAGTGGACTGGCTTCGCTGCACCTGAGCCATCTGATGGAGGGGCAGGATATGTTGGGTCTGACCATCAACTGGTCGCAGATCAGCTACCTTAGCGATCTAGGCACTGGGCCCGAAGCCTATTTCGCTGATCTGGCGGCGGGCAACCGTGATTTGGTTCGCGATACGGAGCGACGCGTGCGCAAGGTTACCAAGGACTATGGTCCCCTGGTACTGTACAGCGGGGATCGGATTCCCGATACAGCGCTTGCTGCCACAATCAGTGCGAAACGCCTGCAATATCGCCGGACACAGGTTGGCGACCCATTTGATTCGCCCTTGCCTCTGCGTCTCATTGAGGCCATCAATGACACTCCCACGCCTGAGTGCAGACTCGTGCTCGCAAGGCTGGAGGCTGGCGGCCGTCCATTGGCTCAGCACCTCGGACTTCAGCACAACGGTGTCCTGAGTTGGTGGTTTCCGGTATATGACCCGGACGTTCAGGCTGTGTCGCCTGGGCGGTTGCTCCTCTGGTTCATCATCCGCCAGGCGGCGGACGACGGCATTCGGTTGATCGACTTTGGGGAGGGCGAGGCACAATATAAGCGACAGTTCAGCACAGGAACGATGAAATTGGGCCGCGCTATGTGGTCCGCCGGAAATGTCCGGTCGTTGATTGCCCGTGCTTACCAGTCCGCCGAGTGGCGACTCCGCGAACGATCTCTGAGGATGCGCAAGCTAGTGGCAACAAATGATGTATGATGCACAATGCCAGTAACGCCTCCTTTTGTGACCGTCCTGATCCCGGCATTCAACGCCGCCGCGACGATCCGGCGCGCGATCGATTCCGCGCTGGCGCAGACCTATCAAAACCTGGAAGTCGTGGTGGTCGACGACGGCAGCCGCGATACGACATCGGAGATAGTTGCCTCTTACGCTCGTAACGACGTCAGGCTGATCCGCCTTCCCAGCAACCAGGGCGCCAGTGGTGCCGTCAACGAAGGCGTCGCGGCCGCAAAGGGCGAATTCATCGCCTTTCTTGATGCCGATGACGAATGGCTGCCGACCAAACTCGCCAAGCAGATCGAGGTGCTGCAGCGTAATCCGAAAGCAGTCATGGCGACCTGTGGGTGCCGCTTCGTCGATGGCGAGGGCAATGTTTTCCGCGAATTTGGCATGCCGCCGCCTGGGATCGACAAGGCGGAGGTGTGGCGGTCGCTGCTCTCGGCGACATTCATCGCCAAGCCTTGCGTCGTCGCACGCGTCGCTGCGTTGCGTGCCGTCGGCCCCTTCGATATCGACCTGCCGGTCGCCGAAGACCAGAACATGTGGATCCGGCTGTCTATGACGGGCGAGGTCGAGTTCGTGCCTGAATACCTCACCCTGGTGCACGATGAGCCGCGCAGTCTAACCAAGGTCTACGCCGACAAGGTCGACAAGTATGTGCTGCCAATGATCCGGCGCCATATCAGTCAACAGGACGACCGGCTTTCGGACGAACAGGTGAAGGCCATCCTTGGCGCGCGCTATACCTCGGTGGGTCGCAACCTCTACATGACCGGATCGCTGGTTCGCGGCGCGGCACTTATGCTGCGCGGTATGGCGCTCGGCCACCATGTGGGCGAGAATCTCTGGTATCTCGCGGCCGCCTCGCCGCCGGCCAGGGCGGTAAAGAAAATGATCCGTCGCAATGGCGCTCCTCCGCGGGAGGATAACGCCCTGCCGGCGCCGTCCGTTGCCGGGCTGCTGCATCCGGACAAGCAGGACCTGGTCGCACTGCCACCGGGGCCGCCAATTCTGATCGTCATGGTGGATGCGGAGGCGGAATTCGATTGGAACGGACCGTTCCTGCGTACCTTGGTCAATGTCCGCAATCTCAGCCAGCAGGTTATCGCGCACGACGTATTCGATCGGCTCAATGTTCGCCCGACCTACCTCGTCGACTATGCCGTGGCGACGCAACCGGAGGGGTACGAGCCGATCCGTGAACTGCTGCAATCCGATCGCTGTGAGATCGGTGCACATCTACAGCCATGGGAAAATCCGCCGTTTGCCGAGGATCCTAGCGTCCGAACTTCGTTCAACCACAATCTTCCGGCCTGGCTGCAGAAGGAGAAGTTGGAACGGCTCACGGGTGCCATCATCAGCAATTTTGGCCTCCGGCCGACCGCGTACCGGGCGGGACGCTATGGGGTCGGTGACGAAATTGCTTGGATCCTCGATTCGCTCGGTTATCTGATCGATGTCAGCGTGCTTCCTGGTCATGACCTCCGCCATCGCCATGGCCCGGATTTCCGGCGCGCATTCAGCCAGCCCTATTGGTTCGGGCCTGATCGCAAGCTGCTGGAAATTCCATTGACCACAGGATTTTCCGGCATGCTTGCCTGGGGTACCGATCCGCAGGTGTTCGATGCATCGGTCTACACCGCGATCTCGCATCCCGAAGCGACCAGGTGGCATCTGCCAGGTATTTTCGCGCGCCTGGGTCTGCTGGAGCGGATTACGCTGACTCCGGAAGGCATGTCGATCCAGGAACTGAAACGGCTGACACGGATTCTGCTGCATAGGGGCCGGCGGGTGTTCACCTTCAACTATCACAGCTCATCATTGCTGCCGGGATATACGCCATACGTTCGGACGCGCGACGACCTCGACAGGATGATCGGCACAATCGACGAGTACCTGCACTACTTCATCGGGGAAGTCGGCGGCATCACGATGACACCAACGCAGTTCCGCGCGTCGCTGGTTTCGAAACCGCGCTCTGCCGAGCCTGCGCATGGTGGTGTAGGGTCGTTGGTACAATGACTGCGCTGCGCCCATTCCTGCGCGATGTCGCCTACCGATCGGGCGCGCTGTCACTGGCGCGAAGCAAGCTGCGTCATGCACTGACCGTGCTCATGCTGCATCGTGTGATCGATCCGGCCGATCCGGATTTCGCCCGCTCCGACCCGACTTACACGCTGTCCGCGCCGCTGTTCGAGCAATTGCTGGAATTCCTGCGCGATCACTATGCGGTGGTCAACCTGCGCGACGTGATGAACGCCAGCGACGGTGCGTGTACCCTGCCGAAGCATGCATTGCTGATCACGTTCGACGATGGCTGGGCGGACAATCTTCGCTATGCCGCACCGCTATTGAAGGCACGCGGACTGCCTGCCGTGGTATTCGCGGTGCCCGATGCGATCCTGTCTCCTGCCGACCGATGGTGGCAGGAGCAGGTGTTTGCCGCCGGCCGTACCGGTGACCTTCCCGAAGCGGAATCGCCGCTCGATCTGGTCGCGCGCCTAGTCCCAATGGAACCCGATGATCGGGCGCGTATTCTTGCTATGATCCCCGTAAGCCCATGCCATGCGCGCATGATGCTGACTCCCGATGAGGTGCCGCAGCTTGCGGCTTTCGGCATCGACGTCGGTCTGCATGGCTACTCCCACGCGCCACTAACGATGGTCGCCAATGTCGAGGCGGAACTGACACGCGCTAAGCAGGCGATTGCAACGTTCTCGGGCGGCACCGCGATCACCACTGCGCTTGGCTGCCCGCATGGACGCTACGATGACAGGGTCATCGCCGGGACGCAGGCGGCCGGCATGAAGCTGGTGTTCACCAGCGATGCAATTATCAATCGCACGATCGACGGCGCGTTGCGTCCGCCGCGTCCGCTTGGCCGCATCAATGTTGAGGCGCGTCGCATCTCGGATGATTTCTACCGTCTCGATCCAGCCGCCGCCGCGCGCTGGCTTTGGGCGCGCGACTGCCGATAAACGCTCAGACCGCCGCCATGTGTCTCTCGCCGCGCTCCGACAGCATGCGGTCGAAATAAGCGATGGTGCGCGCCAGGCCATCATCCAGCGCGACGCGCGGCTCCCATCCCAGTTCGCGGCGAGCGAGCGTGATGTCCGGGCAGCGCTGCAGCGGATCGTCCTGCGGCAACTCACGATAGACGATGCGGGACCGCGAGTTGGTCAGCCGGATCACGCGATCGGCCAGTTCGCTCACCGGAATCTCCTGCGGATTGCCGAGATTGATCGGCCCTGTCGTCGCGTCGGTCGTCGCCATCAGGCGCACAAAACCGTCGACCAGGTCATCAACATAGCAGAATGCCCGCGTCTGGCTGCCATTGCCGTACAGCGTGATCTCCTCGCCGCGCAGCGCCTGGACGATGAAGTTCGAAACCACGCGGCCGTCGTTCGGATGCATGCGCGGGCCATAGGTGTTGAAGATGCGCGCCACCTTGATGCGCGTCTTGTGCTGGCGGAAATAATCGAAGAACAGCGTCTCGGCGCAGCGCTTGCCTTCATCGTAGCAGGCGCGGGGGCCCAGCGGATTGACGTTGCCGCGGTAGTCCTCGGTCTGCGGATGCACGGTCGGATCGCCGTAAACCTCGCTGGTGGAGGCCTGCAGGATCTTGGCGCCGACCCGCTTGGCCAGACCCAGCATGTTGATCGCACCGATCACGCTGGTCTTGGTGGTCTGCACCGGATCGTATTGGTAGTGCACCGGCGACGCCGGGCAGGCCAGGTTATAGATTTCGTCGACCTCGACATACAGCGGGAAGGTGATGTCGTGACGCATCGCCTCGAAATGCGGATCGCCCATCAGGTGCGCGATGTTGTCCTTGCGACCGGTGAAGTAGTTGTCTACGCACAGGACATCGTCGCCATCACGCATCAGGCGTTCGCAGAGATGCGAGCCGAGGAAACCGGCGCCGCCGGTCACCAGCACGCGCTTGCGGGTCAGGGCCATCAGCGTGCATCTCCCAGACAGGTCGCCCAATCGGCGGGTGGACCGAACTCGCGCGGACGCAGCCCGGCATGCAGCCAGGTGATCAGCGAATAGATATCGTAGATCGGCAGGCCCAGCGCCTCACGCAGCGCGAACGCGTAGGGCGGCATGTTGGTGCATTCCAGCACGATGGCGCCGATGTCGGGGTGCCGCGCAACCAGCGTGCGACCGGCGTCCAGAATGTCTGCGGCGGCCAGCGCGATGTCCATGTCGTGCTTCTCGCCGCGGATCAGCACGCGGAAGAATTCGCGGCCGTCCTCGGTGCCGACGAATGGCGTGTCTAACGGAACGCCGGCAGCCGCCAGGTGTCGACGGCGTCAATGAGCCGGCGGATACCGTAATGATCCCGACGCGCTTGCCGGGTGGCAGCATGGCCTGCACCCAGGGCACCTGGATCAGCGCACTGGTAGCGACCGGCACGCGCACGCGCGCCGCCAGTTCCGCCTGGAACAGCGACAGGAATCCGCAGTTGGTGGTGATTGCCTCTGCGCCGTCGTGCACCAGTTCCGCGGCCGCGGCCAGGAAGTCGTCCAGCAACCCGGTGGCGGCGTTCAGCACCACGCGTTCCGGCGTGGCGCCGCGCACCACGCGGTACAGCACCGGGAACGGCCAGGTGCTGGCGTTGCCCATGTCGCCGGGGATGCGGGGGAAGCGTGCCTCCAGCATCAGGATTCCGAGCGGGGCGCCGTAGATCGCCTTGCCGCCTTTCGCTATGACCTGCATGGTGACAGCATGCACCATTCGATCGACAGGAGAAAGCAATGCCCGAGCGGCCATTCACGCAGGCTGACCTGAATGTACTGGCGGAGTGGGACACGCCGACGATCTGCAATGGCCTGGAGATCACCAACCCGGAGCGTCGCCGGTTCGGCTACACCGTCGAGCCCATGGTGTGCATCGACGCGAAGGCCAAGCCGATTGTCGGACTCGCACGGGTGGGCATGATCCGTTCCACCGAACCGCCGCGCGGCAAGGTGACCGACCGGGCGGACTGGTATGACTATGTCCACGCCACGGATTTCCCGACCATCGCGGTGATCCAGGACATCGATGACCGGCCCGGCTACGGCGCCTATTGGGGAGAGGTGCAGTCCACCGTTCACAAGGCGCTTGGTTCGATCGGCTGTGTCACCAACGGATCGTTTCGTGATCTGGATATGTGGGCACCCGGCTACCAGATGATCGGCGGCCGCATTGGGCCGAGTCATGCGCACGTCCACATGGTCACGTTCGGCCAGCCGGTGAACATCTTCGGCATGCAGGTGGGGCATGACGACGTGATCCATGCGGATTTCCACGGCGCGGTGGTGATCCCCGCCGATGCGGTGAAGAAGCTGCCGGCGGCGATCGACCTGATTTCGCGGCGCGAGAAGGTCATTCTGGACGTTTGCCGCGCGCCCGGGTTCACGCCGGCGAAGTTGCGCGATGCGCTGAAGCGTTCGGGCGAGATCCACTGATCGGCAAGGATGGTACCATGAATATCGCTACGTTGCCGGCCTCGCTTGCCGGCGTGTCGGATGAGGAATGGCGCATCCGGTGCGACCTGGCCGCGCTGTATCGGCTGGTCGCCCACCATCGCTGGACCGACTTCGTCTACACGCATATCAGCGCTCGGCTGCCGGGGCCGCACCATCACTTCCTGATCAACCAGTACGGCGTGCTGTTCCACGAAATGCGCGCGTCCGACCTGGTCAAGATCGACCTGCACGGCAACGTGGTGGAGGAAAGCGGGCAAAGCCGTCGGGTGAACGCGGCAGGCTTCACCATTCACTCGGCGATCCACATGGCGCGCGAGGACCTGATGTGCGTGGTGCACACGCACACCCAGGCCGGCATCGCGGTGTCCGCGCAGCAGGCGGGATTGCTGCCGATCTCACAGCATGCGCTGAAGTTCTATGGACGTCTGGCGTATCACGGCTACGAAGGGATCGCGCTCGACACCGATGAACGCGAGCGGCTGGTGCGCGACCTTGGCGAGCACAAGGCAATGATCCTGCGCAATCACGGGCTGCTGATGGGCGGCACGTCGATCCCCGAGGCATTCCACATGACCTACATGCTGGAACGCGCCTGTGCCGCGCAGATTGCCGCGCAGGCAGGTGGCCAGGCACTGGTGTATCCGCCCGAGGATGTCTGCCGCCATACCGCCGAGCAGTTCCGCACGCAGGAAAACGACGAGCATTACGCCTGGATGTGGGATTCTGCACTGCGGCTGATCGAGAATGACCGGCCGGATTACCGGAGCTGATGCCGCTCAGCGTCATCCGCAATGCCGACGTGGTGGTCGCCTGGGATGCGGCCGCGAAATCCCATGTCTACATGCCGGCTGCGGATGTGGTGTTCGAAGGCGGCGTGCTGCGGTTTGTCGGTCGTGGCTATGACGGCCCGGTGGATGATGTGATCTCCGGCTCCGGCATGATGGTGATGCCAGGGCTGGTGAACATCCACTCGCACCCGTCGAGCGAGCCGATGAACAAGGGGCTGATCGACGAAATCGGCAGTCCTGGCTTCTACAATTCCTCGCTCTATGAATACCTGCCGATCTTTCGCGCCGATGCGGAGGCGATCCCGTATTGCGTGCGTGTGGCGTTGTCGGAACTGTTGCTGTCGGGTGTGACCACGCTGGCTGATCTGTCGATGGCGCATCCGGGCTGGCTGGATCTGCTGGCGGAAGCCGGCATGCGCGTATGTATCGCGCCGATGTTCCGCTCCGGGCGCTGGTACACCAAGAACGGGCACATGGTGGAATACGCCTGGGACGAAACGGCCGGCGAGAAGGCGATGACCGAGGCGCTGTCGCTGATCGAACGCGCCGAACAACATCCGTCGGGGCGCTTGTTTGGCATGGTGGTGCCGGCACAAATCGACACCTGCACCGAAGATCTGCTGCGTGACTTGTTCGCCGAGGCGAAAGCGCACGGCGTGTCGTGGCAGATCCACGCGGCGCAGTCGGTGTCGGAGTTCCACGAGATCACCCGCCGGCACGGCTACACGCCGATCGGCTGGCTGGATCATTTGGGGTTGCTGTCCGAGCGTTCGATCATCGGCCATGGCATCTTCCTGGACGATCACCCATCGACGCGCTGGCATACCGACACCGACATGAAACGCCTGGCGGAGACCGGTACGACTGTGGCGCATTGTCCCACGGTGTTCGCCCGCCGCGGTATTTCTCTCCGGGATTTCGGCCGCTATCGCCGGGCCGGCGTGAACATGGGTATCGGCACCGACACCTATCCGCACAACATGCTGGATGAATTACGCTTGGTTTCATACCTGGCGCGCACCCAGGCGGGCAATCCGCGTACGCTGAACAGCACCGATCTGTTCGAAGCGGCGACCATTGGCGGCGCGCGTGCGCTTGGCCGCGACGATATCGGCCGTCTGGCGCCGGGTTGCCGTGCCGATATCGTGCTGGTCGACATCGCGCACCCGATGATGCGGCCAGCGCATGATCCCGTGCGTAGCCTGATCTACGCGGCCGGCGATCGTGCAGTGCACACTGTGTACGTTGATGGTCAAAAGGTGGTCGAGGGCGGCCGCGTATTGACGATGGACTATCCTGCGGCGGCCGCCGCGTTGCACGAAGCGCAGAAGCGTGTGAAGGCGAACGTGCCGAACCTGGACTGGGACCATCGGTCGGCGGAACAGATCGCGCCGCTGACATTCCGGACGTCGTGAGCGAAGCTGGCAAACAACGAAGGAGTGTACCCCTCCCCCTGTGGGAGGGGGTTGGGGGGAGGGGGACACAGCGGCACGCGATGGACCCCTCTCCCCAACCCTCCCCCGCAAGGGGGGAGGGCGTCCTGTCCGTATGACGCTGCTCTCCGTCACCGGCCTGCGCACCGTATTCCGCACCGGGAATGGCGATGTTGCCGCAGTTGACGGAGTTGATATTTCCGTCGATCGCGGCCGCACTCTCGGCATCGTCGGCGAGTCCGGCTGCGGCAAGTCGGTGCTGTCGCTGTCGGTGATGCGCTTGGTTCCCGACCCTGGCCGCATCGACGCTGGGCACATAGAATTCGATGGCAGGGACTTGTTGAAACTAACGCCGGCGCACATGCGCGACATCCGCGGCAACCGCATCGCGATGATTTTCCAGGAGCCGATGACCAGCCTGAACCCGGTGTTCACCGCCGGCGATCAGATCACCGAGGCGATGCGCGCGCATGACCGCACCGCCTCCGCCGCTGCGCTGCGCAGCCGCGCCATCGCCGCGCTGCACCGCGTGCGCATTCCGGCGCCCGAACGCCGCTTCGATGAATACCCGCATCAGATGTCCGGCGGCATGCGGCAGCGCGTGATGATCGCCATGGCGCTGGCCTGCGAGCCCGATCTGCTGATCGCCGATGAACCCACCACCGCGCTCGACGTCACGGTGCAGGCGCAGATTCTCGACCTGTTGCGCGAACTCCAGCAGCAGACCGGCATGGCCATCATCCTGATCACCCACGACCTCGGCATTGTTGCCGAAATGGCCAACGAGGTCGCGGTGATGTACGCCGGTCGCGTGGTGGAACGTGCGACCGGCGCCGCGATCTTCGACGATCCGCAGCATCCGTACACGCTTGGCTTGCTCGGCAGCATTCCGAAGATCGAGGAAAACCGCGATCGACTGCTGGCGATCGAAGGCACAGTGCCCGCGCCGTTCGATCTCCCGCAAGGCTGCCGCTTCCATCCACGTTGCGTGTTCGCGGATGTCGCCTGCACAATGCAGAATCCCGATTTGCGATCGCTGGGTTGCAATCACCGCGTCGCCTGCATCCGCGCCCCGATCGAGGCGCGGGTGGCATGAGCGTATTGCTCGAAGTTGCAGACCTGACCAGGCACTTTACTGTCAAACGCGGTTTGATCCTATCCAAGACCGTGGGTGTGGTGCGTGCGGTGGACGGGATCTCCTTCAGTATCGACCGAGGCGAAACCTTGGCGCTGGTCGGTGAATCCGGCTGCGGAAAGTCCACCACGGCACGACTCGTGCTGCGGCTGATCGATCCCACCGGCGGCACGATCCGTTTCGAGGGCGCCGACATCACCACGCTGACCGGAGATCATCTGCGCAAGCTGCGCCGGCGCATGCAGATTGTGTTCCAGGATCCGTTCGCCTCACTCAACCCCCGCATGACGGTGGGTGAAATCGTGGAGGAACCGCTGATCGTGCACGCGATCGGTGACCGAACCGAACGCCGCGCGCGGGTGAACCAGTTGCTTGATCTGGTCGGCCTCGCTGCATACCACGCGCAACGCTATCCGCACGAATTCTCTGGCGGTCAGCGGCAGCGCATCGGCATTGCGCGGGCGCTCGCGGTGGAACCGGCACTGGTGGTGTGCGATGAGCCGGTCTCTGCACTGGACGTGTCCATCCAGGCACAGGTGGTGAACCTGCTGAAGGATCTGCAGTCGCGGCTTGGTCTGTCCTATCTGTTCATCGCGCACGATCTTGCCGTGGTAAAGCACATGGCCGACCGCGTTGCGGTGATGTATCTCGGCCAGATCGTCGAGATCGCTCCGAAGGACGTGCTGTTCTCCGAGCCGCGGCATCCTTACACCCGCACGCTGCTGACAGCGATTCCGCGTCCCGATCCGCATCGGCACACCGCGCGGCAACTGCCCGGTGGCGACGTGCCAAGCCCGATGAACCCGCCGCCTGGCTGTCGTTTCCATACGCGCTGTCCGTTCGTCATCGATCGCTGCCGCGTGGAGATGCCGGTGTTAGGCAGGTGGAACGAAGGCCATTTCACTGCATGCCATCGCGCAGCGGACTTGCCGCCCGTGGGTGAAGTGATCGAGCCCGGCCACGTCGCACCGATGGCAGCGAAGCGCCTGGCGCTATATGCGCAGCGGCGCGCGGAGGTCAGCGCTGCGGCCGCGGGCTGAAGTGCTGTGTCTTGCCCGCGTCATTGCGAGTTCCGTACCGGCCGTCGGCCGACCGGCCCTGGACGAAACTGATGTACGCCATTCTCTGGCCGTCATGCCGACGAAGGTCGGCATCCACGTCTTTGCCACGCTCCGTCAAAAGACAGACGTGGATGCCGACCTTCGTCGGCATGACGGGACTGGCATCGGCCTCGCACCGAAGGGTTTCTTGTTAGTCCTACTGAGTCGCAAACCCCAGAGCGTGGAGAATTGTGTTTCCCCGACACGGCGGCGGTTTGGTAGCGATGAAGATTCCAACCTTTCGTGGAGGGCGGAAGTGGATCTTCAGGATGACAGCGGCACGGAAGCCCGCTTCCGCGCCTACGCGGCGACCCTGGCATCGGTTCTGGGACACGCCGACCGGGTCAGGCCGTTCGAGGACTACTGCGTTGGGCTGCTCTCGGCCGAAGGCTGCAAAAGCGTTGAACCGCTGGCGGCGGCAACCGCGCCGGAGCGCACTGCTGCACAGCATCAATCGCTGCTGCATCTGGTGGCGCAGGCGCCATGGTCCGATCAGGCGATGCTGACGCGGGTGCGCGAACTTGTGCTGCCAAGCATAACCCGCGAGGAACCGATCCAGGCCTTGATCGTGGATGACACCAGCTACCCGAAGAAGGGGACGCACTCGGTGGGAGTGGCACGGCAGTATTGCGGCGAGCGGGGCAAGCAGGACAATTGCCAGGTTGCGGTGAGCTTATCGGTGGCGACCCACCGGGCCAGTCTGCCGATCGCCTATCAGCTCTACCTGCCGCAGGAGTGGGCGGAGGATCCGGTTCGGCGCGCCAAGGCCGGCGTGCCCGCGGACGTGGTGTTCCAGACCAAGCCGGCGATCGCTTTGCGGCAGATGCGCGAGATGCTGGCTGCCGGCGTGTCGCCGGCCGTGGTGCTGGCCGATCCGGCGTATGGCAACGACGGCAAGTTCCGCGCCGAGATTACCGAGCTTGGCCTGCCCTACGCGGTTGGCGTGTTCTCCAGCATGCTGGTCTGGCGCCCCGGTGAAGCACCGGTCCCGCCGGCATCGGGTCCCGGCCGCGCCCGGCGAGACAAACCGGCCGGTCAGGCCAAGCGCCCTCGTCCGGTCCAGGTCAAGGCGCTGGCCAAGCAACTTGCCCCGGGTGCCTGGCAGACGATCACTTGGCGGGAGGGCAGCAACACAGTGCTCACCTCGCGGTTTGCCCGGCTGCGGCTGCGCCCGGCGCATGATCGTCGCAAAGGCAGCGATCCTGCCGCCGAAGAGTGGCTGATGATCGAATGGCCGGAGGGCGAGGCTGAACCGGACCACTACTGGCTGTCCACCCTGCCGGTCGATATCCCGTTTGCACGCCTGGTCGATCTGGCCAAGCCACCCCTCGCCTTCGCAAGGGCATGGCTGGCGGATTGAGCGCGATTATCTCGAACTCAAACAGGAGGTCGGGCTCGGACACTACGAAGGACGCGGCTGGCGAGGCTTCCACCATCACGCCACGCTCTGCATCGCCGCCTACGGATACCTGATCTCCGAAAAGGAGACGCTTCCCTCCTCAGGACCTGCCCGGGCCTGGCGCCGCGCGCAACCTGCCGTTCCCACTGGTTACCGACCCAGACGTGCTGCCGCTACGCTCGCAACGCCACATGCCACACTCCATCGCGACGCTGCGCATTCGCCTGGCACGGATCCTGCTCCGTTCGCTGCCGCGATGTCCCTGCTGCGGACGCAGCCGCGCGAGATCACGGGTGCGGAATGAGTGACACAGTAGGACTAACAAGAAAGCGACGCGGCAATCTTGTTTCCGCCTGCTAAACTGGCAGGAGATTGCCGCGTCGCGGCGCTCCTCGTAATGACAGGCGACATAAGGTCCTCTCCGCTTTGTATCTTCGTGTCTTTGTGGTGCATCCTTGCGTCCAGCCATCGGGGAGGATCGCATCATGACCGCAGTGAATGCCAACATCGCCGCACCACGCATGCTGCAGGTCGGTGGCGGCGCGGTGCGCCAGATTGCCGAGTTACTTGGCAAGTTCGGGCTGTCGCGTCCGCTGCTGGTGACCGACCCCTTCATGGTGTCGTCGCACCACGTTCAGCGCTGCCTGGAACCGCTTGCCGCCGCCGGCATCGCCGTTACCGTGTTCAGCGATACGGTGCCCGATCCGACCGACACGGTGATCGAAGCCGGCGTCGCTGAACTTCAGCGTGGCACCTACGATTGCCTGATCGGCTTCGGTGGCGGCTCGCCGATCGACACGGCGAAGGCGATGGCGATCCTCGCTGCAGGCGGCGGCAAGATGCGCGACTATAAGGTTCCGGTGCAAGCCGATCGCGGCGCGCTACCGGTGATTGCCATTCCCACCACCGCGGGCACCGGCAGCGAGTGCACGCGATTCACCGTCATCACCGACACCGAACGCGACGAGAAGATGCTGATTGCCGGACTGGGTGCACTGCCTCTCGCGGCCATCGTGGATTACGAACTGACCTTCAGCGTTCCCGCACGCACCACCGCCGACACCGGCGTGGACAGCCTGACGCACGCATTGGAGGCGTTCGTTTCGAAGCGCGCCAATCCGTTCTCCGATGCGCTTGCCGTTTCGGCGATGGCGTTGATCGGCCGGCACATCCGCACCGCCTATGCCGAGCCACGCAATGCGGCAGCGCGCGAGGGAATGATGCTGGGCGCAACCCAGGCTGGCCTTGCCTTCTCCAACGCATCTGTCGCGCTGGTGCACGGCATGTCGCGACCGATCGGCGCGCATTTCCACGTGCCGCACGGTCTGTCGAATGCCATGCTGCTGCCGGCGATCACGCGCTTTTCGGTTGGCGCGGCCGAAGCGCGCTATGCCGAGGCCGCGCGCCGTATCGGGATGGCTGATGATCGCGACGCCGACCCATCTGCCGCAGCCAAGCTGGTCGCCGGACTGGAAGTGCTGAACAAGGAACTTTCGGTTCCGACTCCGGCCGAGTACGGCATCGACGCGGCCGCGTGGAACGGCAAGATGACGCTGATGGCCGAACAGGCGCTGGCGTCCGGCAGTCCGGCGAACAACCCGCGCGTGCCCGACAAATCGGAAATCATCGCGCTGTATCGCGAGGTATGGACCGGCGCTGCACGCAACGCTTGACGCACGATTTGCCTTCGCCCGCGCGTGCTTGGTAGGCTCGTGCAACAACAGGACATTGGGAAGTCGAAATGGCCCGTTCCGTCGAGCAGGCTACCATGCGGAAGCTCTACCTGCGCCTGCTGCCGTTCGCCATTGTGGTGTATTTCTTCTGCTATCTGGATCGCATCAATGTGGGTTTCGCCGCGCTGACAATGAACAAGGACATCGGCCTGGGTGCGGCGGCGTTCGGCATGAGCGCCGGTGCCTTCTACCTTGGCTACTGTTTGTTCGAAGTCCCCAGCAACATCATCCTCGACAAGGTCGGCGCGCGCATCTGGATCGCGCGCATCATGGTCACCTGGGGCTTCGCCTCGGCCGCAACGGCATTTGTCGTTGGACCGACCAGTTTCCTCACGGTTCGCTTCCTGCTCGGTGTCGCTGAAGCCGGACTGTTTCCCGGCATTGTCCTGCTGTTCACCTACTGGTTCCCCGACCACCATCGCGCGCGGATCATTTCCGGGTTCACGCTGGCGTTGCCGGTGTCCGTCGCACTCGGCGCACCGATCTCGACTGCGATCCTCGGCATGGACGGCGTACTCGGCATCGCCGGCTGGAAGTGGATCTACATCCTCGAAGGCATACCCACCGTGCTCCTCGGCATAGGCGTGCTGTTCTATCTGACCGACAAGCCGGCACAGGCAAAGTGGCTGACCGCAGAGGAGAAGCAGTGGCTGATCAGCACGCTGGAATCCGAACGGCGCGCAGTCGAGGCCAAGCGCAAGTTCAGCGTCTGGCAGGCAATGGTCGATCCAAAGGTGCTGCTGCTGTCAGCCAACTATCTTGGCATCGTGACGGCCAGCCTCGGCATCGTGCTGTTCATCCCACAGATGATCAAATCGCTCGGTGCCACCAACATGGGTACCGGATTTGCGACCATGCTGGCGTACATCTGCGGCGCCGTCAGTATGGTGGTGTGGGGCTGGGTCTCCGACCGCATGGGCGAGCGGCGGTGGAACCTGTTCTGGGCCTGCGTTGTCGCAACGATTGGTTTGGTGATCGCCGGCCTGACGATGGGAAGCTGGTGGGCGCTGGCCGGCCTGTGCATCGCCACCGCGGGGTTCTACGGCACGAAGGGTCCGTTCTGGTCGATGCCGTCGATGCTGTTGACCGGCACTGCGGCGGCAGGTGGCATCGCCTGGATCAATTCCATCGGCAACGCCGGCGGCTTCTTCGGCCCGACGATCGTCGGCTGGATCAAGGAGGTCACCGGCAGCTATTCAGGCGGTCTTTACGGCCTCGCGGCGTTCACCGGCGTGGCTGCGCTGATCGCCGCGTTCGCACTGCATATCCCGCGCCAGGTGCCGCTGCGCGGACGCGTTGGCGTGCCAGCCGAGTAGCCCTTCGCGCGCGGTCAGCGCCTGGAATTAGACGTTCGCGGGCGCCAAAGTCGGGCGTCCGCGAATCAGGTCCGAGGCACGTTCCGCCAGCATCATGACGATCGCATTGATATGCGCCGATGGCATGTCGGGCAGAGCCGAGGCATCGACCACCCGCAGCCCGTCCACGCCGCGTACTCGCAGTTCGGGGTCCAGCACCGCGTCGTCTCCGCTGCCCATCGCACAAGTGCCCAGCGGGTGGTTGACGGTGATCACCGTGGCGCGAATCCAGGCGTCGATCTCGGCATCGGTGCGCACCTCAGGCCCGGGCGCCATGAGTTCGCCGCGGAACCGGTCCAGTGGCGGCTCGTGGGCAAGCGCGCGTGCGAGATGAAAACCGCGGCGCAGTGTCGCAAGGTCGTCGGGTTCCGAGAGGAAGTTGTTGCTGATGCGCACCGGCGCCGTCGGATCGGCTGACCGCAGCGTCACCATGCCCTGGCTGCGTGGATGCAGCAGCACCGGCCGGATGCCCATCTGGTCAATCAGCGGCGGCCTCCATCCCGGCAGCCAGGGCTTCGCCTCGAACGGCGGCGCGCCAAACATGAATTCGAAATCCGGCGCCTCCAGATCAGGCGCGGATTTGATGAATGCGATGAGGCCGAGCGGCAGCGTCGTGGCGGGCCCATCGCGCAGCAGCCACGCCCGCGCCATGGCGAACGCGATGCGATCCAGCCGCATCTGGCGTTGGAACGGGCCTGGTCCATTCCGCTTCCAGCGAAGCGACACTGCCAGATGATCGCGCAGGTTGCGTCCCACCGGCAGATCGACCAGCGGCGCGATCCCGACCTCCCGCAGATGGTCTGCCGGTCCGATGCCGGACAGCATCAGAAGCTGCGGCGAGTTGAACACGCCGCCGCACAACACCACTTCGCGCGTTGCTTCGACGTAACGTTCCTCACCCCGTTCGATGAAATGCACGCCCACCGCGCGTCCGCCACGCAACGCGACGCGCGCGGCAAGCGCCCCCGTGCGTAACGCGAGGTTGGGTCGTTGCAGCACGGGTTTGAGATACGCGTTGGCCGCCGAGGCGCGGCGTCCCGCCCGGATGGTGAATTGTGATGAGCTGACGCCAACGCCGTCGGCGCCGTTGCCATCGCTGGTCTCGGGCCAGCCAGCGCGTCGCGCCGCCTCGCGCCAGGCATCGTGGATCGGGTCATGCATCCGCGTTGGTTGCGTGCCCAGCGGACCGCTGCCGCCGCGCCACGGGTCCTCGCCGCCTTCCCACGATTCGCTGCGTTTGAAGTAGGGCAGCGCATCGGCGTACGACCAGCCGATGGCACCCTGGCGTGCCCAGCGGTCGAAATCGCCGCGATGGCCGCGTGTGTAGACCATGACGTTGACCGAGGAACTGCCGCCCAGCACCTTGCCGCGCCGCACCGGCACGCGGCGATTGTCCAGGTGCGGTTCCGGTTCGGTATCGTAGCCCCAGTCGAACATGCGCTGTTGCCAGAGCTTGCCCAGGCCGAGCGGGATCTGGATGTAAGGATGCCGGTCGCTGCCGCCGGCTTCCAGCAGCAGGACGCGGACGTTGGTGTCCTCGGTAAGGCGGTTGGCCAGCACGCAGCCGGCCGATCCGGCGCCGACGATGATGGTGTCGTAGGCGCCCACTGGGTTCATGGCCATGTTTCCCCGCCGTATCGTTGTCTGGCGCGTCCCGGCGCCGGATTGCGACAATAGTCCGTGTGCGCCGGCAGTATGGCAACTGATGTGGCGGCTTGTGTGTCGCCCGTGGGATGACTAGTTATCTGACCAGATTCTTCAGCAAGGACAGCACGCAATGAAGACCTGGCCGGTGCAGGATGCGAAGGCCCGTTTCAGCGAGCTGCTGGATGCTTGTCTGAGCGAAGGCCCGCAGTTGGTGACCAAGCGCGGCGCGGAGGCTGCCGTGCTGGTGCCGATGCGCGAATGGCAGCGCCTGCGCGAAGCCGCCCGGCCTTCATTGAAGGAGCTGCTGCTCACCGACGATGCAAGGGCGGAGATCCCTGTTCCGCCGCGTGGCGGCCTCCGCCGGCGCGCGCCGCGCGCAATGACCTGACGCGGATCATGTATCTGCTCGACACGAATGTCGTATCAGAGCTGCGCCGGCTGCGGCCCCACGGTGCGGTGGTGGCGTGGCTTCGCGGCGTGGCCGACGCCGATGTTCACCTGTCGGCAGTGACGATCGGCGAGTTGCAGGCCGGGGTGGAGATCACCCGCGAGCAGGATGCAACGAAGGCGGCGGAGATCGAGGCCTGGGTCGGGCGCGTGGCGGACAGCTACAATGTGCTGCCGATGGACGCGGCGACATTCCGCGTCTGGGCTCGTCTGATGCATCGGCGGTCGCGGGTGTTGCTGGAGGACGCGATGATCGCTGCGACAGCGGAGGTGCACGGGCTGATCGTGGTGACAAGGAAAGTGGGCGATTTCGCCGGGCTGGGGGCGCGGACGCTCGATCCGTTCCGGCATCCGCCGGAGCAATCACGGTAATGGCGGCGCAGCAAGGTTTCCAGTTCCTCGGCCAGGGCGAGGTAGTCGCCGAAGCCGCGGTCCTCCGCGAGGTAGACCAGCAGATCGATATCGCTGTCAGGGCGTTTCTCGCCCCGGGCCGCCGAGCCGAACAGGCGCAGGTCCGACGCGCCATGTCGTGTGGCAATTTGGTGCAACGTGTCGCGGCGGAGCTGAAGGTCATCGCGCAAGGCCATGGTCGTTCACCATGTCCCGCTGACGTATCGCAGGAATTGGCGGGTATTGCCTCAGTAAGGGCTTGACCGCCCCTTACCGCGATTTGGTCAGCTCCCCCAACGGGCGGCCACAAATTTTTAACTCACTGGCAGTTTAGCTGACCGCCAGGCAGATGAGGCCGCTGATCGAGGCGTTACCATCTCGCCCTCCGCCGATATTGCCCTGATAACGCATTTTTGGTATATCCGATATGCCGTGGACCGTCATAGTGCAAAGTCCGACCGTGGAAGCCGAGCTTGAAGCGCTGCCGGCGGACATTCGGGCGCGGTTCGGGCGGATCGTCGCGCTGATCGAGACCCAGGGGCTGGAGAAGATGCGCGAGCCGCACGTGAAACATCTGGAGGGCCGACTTTGGGAAATGCGCATGATCGGTCGCGACGGGATCGCGAGGGCAATTTACGTGACGGCCAGCGGAATGCGCGTCGTGGTGGTGCGGGCGTTCATCAAGAAGACGCAGCGGACGCCGCGCCGCGAACTGGAACTCGCACGGCTGCGGGCCAGGGAAGTCCGGTGAAGGAGATCCGGGCCCGCGCGCTGCACGACAGGTGGATGCGGACCGATCCAGCCTACCGTCGCGAGTACCAGGCGCTGGAACCGGAGTTCGCGCTGATCGAGGCGATGATCCAGGCGCGCGGCCATGCTCATCTGACCCAGGCGCAGCTCGCGCGGCGCATGGGCACCACGCAGGCGGTGATCGCTCGGCTAGAGAGCGGTCGCACGAAGCCTTCGACGCGCACGCTGGAGCGGTTCGCGGAGGCGACAGGGATGCGGCTGCGGATTTTGTTTGAGCCGATTGGGGCGGGGTAAGGCGGCGGCATTCGAGGTGTCTTATGGGTTGGGCTCTGGATCAGCGAGTAGCCGGCCCACAACCGTCTTCAACGCTGGCAGTTCGTGCTCGCTCACGTTCCAAACCAGATGCAGGTCGATACTCCAGTAGCCGTGGATGAGTCGGTTGCGGAATGCGATGATCCTGGCCCCGGGGACGGCGCTGTCCTCCGTAGGGAAGGGGACGGACGGCTGGCGGCCTCGCCGATGATCTCGAAATTCCGCAGGTCCTGCATTCTGTATCAATCGCTCACGCAGAAACGTCTCGCGGCCGCCGGTAACGTAGGTGTCATAATCAATCGCGGCGATGGCGTCGGCGATGTGCGCCAGGTAGGGACGATCGGATTTCACAGCGGCGTGGCGTCGGCCTCGATATATGGCCGGAAGTGTGTGCTGAGGCAGCGGGCCAGCACGAGATAAACCATGCGGTGCAGCAGGGTCTCGAGTTCCTCGGCCAAGGCGAGGTAGTCGCCGAAGCCGCGATCCTTGCCAGATCGGCATCGCTGTCAGGGCGTTCTCCGCCCCGGGCCACCGAGCCGAACAAGCGTAGGTTCGACGCACAATGCCGCGCGGCAATTTGGTGCAACGTGTCGAGGCGGCGGTGGAGTTCCTTACGCAAGGCCATGGCCTGGTCCCTACCTCCCGAAGCGGAATAGCACGAATAGATGGGTATTGCCCGAGCAGCGGTCAGAACAACCCCAAGTGTGTCACCACGACTCTCCAGGGTTCGCTTGCGCGTGCTCGACAGCCTCCCGGATGAAGCGGGTATAGGGGATGCCGTGCGCCGACGTGTGTCGCTTTACTGCAGCATCAGGGACTCCCGGCCAGCCGTTAGGTGATCACCCGCTTTCCACCAGCGAAGACGCACAATACCTCCTCGACAAAATCTCCGAAAACAGTCAGCCACTCCGTGCTGCGAATGCGACTGCGGAGGTGCGCTGATGAAACCTGATCATCCAGAACGATCTGGATCACCGAGTTCCCAAAACCTTCCAGTGCGTGCACGGTGGGATCAAGCCCGATCATTGCAAATTTCGATGCTGTCCAGGAGGCAGCCCTATGGTCCTGTAATCCGACATATTTAGCTGGCCTATGTCCCTCCTTAACGTCAAAGTGCAGCCAATAGCGCTCATCCAGCGGGCAACCTACCGTCACCTCCCGACGATGAATCTTAGTCAGGCTGTCGATGCTGCCAATGTTTTCAAGGTACCTTGAGGAGCAGACGATATCTTGAGGAATCAAGTTCTCTGCCTCACGGCACGGCGGGCTTATCAAAAAATGCCAGCGGCCACGGATTGCGAGCAAGGGTTCCTTTTAGACGCTTCTCCTTGTACCTGGTTTTTTACCCAGGCCACGAGCAGTCGGAGTCATCGACGACACAAATAATACGCTTCTCCTTGATTTTATCCGCCAGAAGATCGGACGGTCGATCTCCGCCGCCATGCACAATCTCTGTCGATATATTAGGGAATTTCCGTGAATCGCGTGCCGAGGACATCAGCAGCTCGTAAAGTCTGCCGTCAGACTGGGAATCCTCTACTAATAGAAGAGACTTACCAAAAACGTCTATATTTTTTACATCCGAAAGTGACATTTCGATAGCATTTCCAACCTGACGAAATGAGCTACGGGCGTTGTCCACGATCCTTATGTAGCGCTGCGCCCTATTGATCAGATCGAGAGATTGCGTAGCTTCCCCGTGAAGTCGAGAAACCATCGCACTATCAGCGCGATTGAGTGTCGCCTTTTGCAATATCCAGGTTGCCGTCGTGCGGTCAATTACGATCAGATGATAACCTTCCCTGTGGGATCTGCAGAGTTCACTGACGGGCCTGTCAAGTTCGCTTCCCGGCAAACTCGCCATCCGCTCGGGCGTAACCGCAAAGTGAATGAGCATTATCGGTCCGCCTGGAAGAAGCCGTATGGCCAATTAATGAGAGCCCCTTCCTTGCTGAAGGTGGCAACTTTGACATTCGTTGTGCGGGCGAGCGCTTCGTCCAGGTCAAATATCAGAATCTGAACGTCCTCGGCAGGTATGCTTCCGTTTGCAATCAGTTCACCGAGACGGTTCACGAGTGTTTCGCTGTGCGTTTCTATAACATAGTGGACCTCGGGCAGCTTCCGAGAGCCTGAAGTTGACCGACCGTAGGCTCTCCCGCCGACGAAAGCGTCCGCTAGGAGAGCTTGATGGGCTGGGTGAAGGTGCAATTCGGGCTGTTCGATGGTCAGGAGCGCGATGTCCGACCGTCGTTGCGGCGGCCCCGGCGGTCGATTTGAGGCCCACCAGATTTGACCCAAGACTAGTAGAATCTGTGAGATTCCGTAGCCTGTATCAACGATATTAGTTTTGCTTTTTTCTGAGACGATCTCGATACTGATGTGGCCCGGAGTCGGATTTACGACCAAACCATAACCGAATAGGCCGTCGATCCAGTTCGATAAGTCATTCTGTTGCCTTCGGCTTAGAGAGTTGAGAAACATCGGAAAATTCTTGCCGTCGGGGTCAATCTCTGAGACGGACAAATCCTGGTACCGATAGTATCTCTCGCTCGAAGCTCTCGCTGGGCTCATGTACGTCGTGCTCGATAGGACACTCGTTATGCTGTCTGACAATGCATCAATAAGGCTGGGCGTCAGATTTGCAAGGAGCAGGGTCCTGAGTCGAGTCGCGAAGTCACCGGTTGGCTGTTGTTCGATCTCGTTGGCTAATTGCTGAAAGCGTTTCGTTGGCGTATCGCGCAGGCGCTTAACAATGGCGTCTAGAGAGGGCGGCCACTGGCCCATTAGCCGGTGCGCCAGTAAATTGACACGCTCCTTGCTTATCCTGGCGCGCCCTGTGAGGAGAGCGACTAGGCGACTCTGCAGCACGTTCGTCATATCCCATATGTACTGTTCGCCTGGGGTGCTTTCTTTTGTAATTGCTCACCTGGGTTCACCTGGGTAGCAGGACGACGATGCGATGCGCGGTGGCGTATCGGGTTTGGGGCTGAACATGATGGTTGACGCGGTGACGGGCGACTCGATTCAAGCTCTGTGTGACGCAGGGTATCGACCTCAGCACGCTAAGCCACGCGGAGAAGGATGACCTCATCCTGTCGCTGGTCGGGCAATTGGAAGCGGCGCTGGCGCGTATCGGTGAACTTGAGAAGCGGCTGGCCAGGTTCGAGCGCCCTGCCAAGACGCCGGACAATTCCTCCCTGCCACCGTCGAAAGGGCAAAAGCCCGCTCGTCCCATGGGCGACCAGCCGCCGCGCAAGAGCCGCCCGGGGTTCGGACGGACGCTGCACCCGAACCCGGATCGTGTAATCGACGCCAGGCTGACCGCCTGTCCGAAGTGCCAGGCGGCATTTCCGCAGACCACCCAAACCCCGCAGCAGGTCTACGAACGCATCGAGCTACCGCCGATCAAGCCGGACGTGACGCAGGTGCGCCTGTTCGGCGGTCGCTGTGCCTGCTGCGGCGAGCGCGTGGTCGCGGTCGCGCCGGCCGGGCTGGAACCCGGTTCGCCGTTCGGTCAGTCGATCGCTGCCTTGGTGGTCTACCTGCACTACGCGCATGCCATTGGCATGGAGCGGCTGGCCACGCTGATGGACGAGATCTTCTCGCTGAGCATCAGCGAAGGGGCGATCAGCAACATGCTGGCTCGCGCCTCACGACTCCCCTCATTTGTCAGACCGGCCCGAAAACGTCTGCGAATAGCGGCTGCTCCTGCAGCATGCGGGAGAAGCGCTGCATCAGCGGACGCAGCCTGGCTTCTGGCATCATCGGGATCAGGTCGTAGAGCATGCAGCCCTGGCGGAACAACGAATGGACGCGGCGTTTGGCGGTGTTGGTCTTGAGCATCCGGTCATAGCCCAGTGCCTCGCCGGCGGCACCGAGGAGCGTCAGCAGCACCACGGCGAAAGCGTTGATCAGCCACAACCGATCGCGCCGCTCGGGAGTTTTGACATGCATCGCGCCCATCCCCATGCCGAAGCGCAGATCCTTGGTATCGCGTAGCGCGCACTCGATGCCCCAGCGACGACCGTAGTATCCGGTCAGATGCTTGGCCGTGGCATCGGCACTGCTGGCCGCCAGGCACCAGGCCTGCTTCATGTCGGGGTCCTGAACGCAGACCACGGTCCCCACTGCATAGCGGTCGGCGGTGACCGCGGCGCCACGCAGCACACGGGCGCGTCCGCCGGGTCGCACCCAGGCGGCAGCGGTGCGGGTTTCGCCGGTGGTGGTGGTCACAGCGATGTTGCCGCGGAAGCGGATGACGTAGTCGAAGCACAGCTCTTCGGTCAGCATCCGGTAGAGTTTCTGGTCGCCGAAGCCGCGGTCGGCGATCACGCACACCGCGATGTCGGCCGGCAGCAATTCGGCCAACCGCACCAGTACCCGATGCTCGTAGAGGCTGCGGTTGTCCTTGAGTGTGCACGTGTCGACCGTGAGCCATACCAGCGGTGTGGCACGACCGTGATCGGTGATCAGCGACAACATGATTGTGGCCTGCTTGTCGGCCTCGAAGTCGGTCCAGTCCAATGCCACCACGATGGCGTTGCGTGTGCCGATGATGTAGGGCACCCAGCGGGTGAGGATGTCATCGACGTTGATATTCCGGTTGGACAGCAGGCGGTCGACCTGCTTGGTCGCATGCTTGGGGTTCAGGCCACGTGCGGCAGCGAGCCCCTGGCCGATCGTGCAGACCGCCAGGGAGGCGCCGCGCAGCACGCCGAGGGTGCCATCGCAGAGCGAGCCGACGCGCTTGGCGTGAAGATCATGGCCAAGCACGCCGCCAAGAACCTGCCTGACCTGGTCGATGGAGAACTGCTGCTGCCCGATGACCATCGTATCCCCCGACCTGCCGTTGCTGGGCGGGAGATCTGTTGCTTCACGCGACTGCAAAACTGGCCATGGCGGATTCGCAAGGATATGCCGCCGTCGCTGCTCATGCGATTCTTTCCGGAATTGTCCTTATGGCCGACCGATTCTTTCATGTCTCAAGGAAAATGAGGGGATGAGTGAGGGCTCGCGCACGTGAACCGCTGCTTGCGGCGGCGTCAACGATCCGCGCGACGGTGCTGGCCAGTCCGGTGGTGTGTTCCGATGAGACCTCCGCGCGGGTGAGCGGCAAGAACTGGTGGGAGTGGGTGTTCATCGGCAGCCTGGCGGTGCTGCACGTGATCCGCCCCAGCCGTGGCAAGGCCGTGGTTCAGGCCCGGTTCGGCGAGATCAGGCCGATGGTCTGGGTGTCCGATATGTTGGGCAGCCAACGCGGCCACGCCGTCGAATGGCAGGTGTGCCTGGCGCATCTGCTGCGCGATGCGACATACGCGATCGAATGCGGCGACACAGCCTTCAGCGCTGCGTTCAAGCGACTGTTGCTGCGTGCGATCGCCATCGGGCGACGCCGCGATGAACTGAAGGACAGCACGCTGAAGCAGTATCTTGCCGATCTGGATCGCCGGCTCGACCGCATCATGGCAGCCGTTCCGAGCGGCGAGCCAGGACGCAAGCTGCGCAAGCGCATCGCCGCCAACCGCGAGCACTTGTTCGTGTTCATCACCAATCGCGATGTACCGTATACCAACAACGTCTCCGAGCGACATCTCCGTCCCAGCGTGATCTTCCGCAAGGTGACCAACGGTTTCCGCTGCGAGTGGGGCGCCGAAACCTATGCCGCCTTCCGCTCACTCGTCAGCACCGCTAAGGCCAACCGCGCTTCAGTGCTCGGCGTCCTCCGGTTCGTGCTGGCAGCAAAAACTCCCGAGACGCTACCGGCTAGACCAGGGTGAGCAATTACTTTCTTTTCTCCTCTGATGCATGAGTACATCCGGTACGGCCGTTCCACCTCGGATCCCCACATAGTAATCTGCAAAGTAGGGTAGGGCGTCGCGTCCGTTTACCGACATCGACGTCAAGGCTTGGCTTTGATCAGTCTGAATTACCACCTCGTCAGCATGCTCACCTATCTTCAGCTTTATATTGCTTATACTTGTGATGTCGCCCTCCATGGTGATGTAAATCTCTAACTCTATATCCTTTACGATAATTGGGCTTCGGTCTTGACCAGATGGGGCAAAGGACTGTAAAAGGAACATATTCCTGTCGATGCTTACTTGATCTACACCGAATTTGAAGCATATCGGCAGATTGTCGTCATTCAGGTATACGGAGCCCTTGAAGTCTCCATAGTCCACTGACTCACCGTACCATAGTATTGGGTACCGTATCCGCCTAGTGATCGACTGTCGAAGGAGCGGAAATGACCGAAGAAAAGTGCTCTTACCACTACTGTTTCTCCCGACGAGGAGCGTAATGGGACGAATTTCCACAAGTGGAACGTCCTTCAGGCGTCTAAGGTTCTTCATACCGAATCGGAACATCGGTTCGCTCCACAATGTTCGTCCCTGCGCATTGCCGGACGCGTTACAGCATCGCCGAGGTTCATCGAGATGTCCAAATGGATGGTCGATGATCGATGCGTATCCAGGATAACCTCTAGATACACGACAGTCACCCCGCCCTTGCGCTCCCCCCACCGCCCCGCCTACAAGGCGCCGCCAAGGTAGCGGAAAGGCCCCCGCCCATGGCGTTTGACACCCCCCACCCGGAAAGCCGCACCCCCTCGGGCCAACCGCCCGATCCGCGAGCGCGCGTCGAGGAAGCCCTCGCCTTCGACGACGTACTCGTCGTCCCCGCCTACTCCCAGGTGCTGCCGTCGGCCACCGACACGCGCACCCGATTCACCCGCACCATCCCGCTCAACATCCCCATCATCTCCGCCGCCATGGACACCGTCAGCGAGGCGCCCATGGCCATCGCCATGGCCCAGCAGGGCGGCATCGCCGTGATCCACAAGAACCTGGAACCCGCCGAACAGGCCGCCCAGGTCCGCCGCGTCAAGAAGTTCGAGTCCGGCATGGTGGTGAACCCGCTCACCATCCACCCGGACCAGACGCTCGCCGATGTCCGCGCCCTGATGACCACCAACCGCATCAGCGGCATCCCGGTGGTGGAGCGCGACACCAACCGCCTGGTCGGCATTGTCACCAACCGCGACGTCCGCTTCGCCACGGACCCCACGCTGAAGGTCTACGAACTGATGACCCGGGAGAACCTGGTCACCGTCACCAACGGCGTGGCGCCGGACGAGGCCCGGCGGTTGCTGCACCGTCACCGCATCGAGAAGCTGCTGGTGGTGGACGATGCTTACCGCTGCGTTGGGCTGATCACCGTCAAAGACATGGACAAGGCGGAGACCCACCCGCTCGCCAACAAGGACGAGCTTGGCCGGCTGCGCGTTGCCGCCGCCACCGGGGTGGGCGAGGCCGGCCACCTTCGCTCGCGCGCGCTGATCGAGGCCGAGGTGGACGTGATCGTGGTAGACACCGCACACGGGCACTCGCGCGGGGTGCTGGAGGCGGTGGCCAACATCAAGAAGTTCTCCAATGCGGTGCAGGTGATCGCCGGGAATGTCGCCACTCCCGAGGGCGCGCTGGCGCTGATCGAGGCCGGCGCCGATGGCGTGAAGATCGGCATCGGGCCGGGGTCGATCTGCACTACCCGGGTCGTCGCCGGTGTCGGCGTGCCGCAGTTCACCGCGGTACTGGAATGCGCCGCGGCGTGCCGCGAGGCGGGTGTTCCGGCGATCGCCGACGGCGGGATGCGCACCTCGGGCGACATCGTGAAAGCGATCGCGGCGGGGGCGGACGCGGTGATGATCGGCTCGTTGCTGGCCGGCACGGATGAGGCGCCTGGCGAGGTGTTCCTGTACCAGGGGCGGTCCTACAAGTCGTATCGCGGCATGGGCAGCATCGGCGCCATGGCACGCGGCTCGGCGGATCGCTACTTCCAGCAGGACATCAAGGACCAGTTCAAGCTGGTGCCCGAAGGCGTGGAGGGCATGGTCCCGTATAAGGGGCCGGTCGCCCAGGCGATCCACCAACTGGTCGGCGGGCTGCGCGCCGGCATGGGCTACACCGGCAGCCGCGATATCGCTGACCTGCAAACCAAGGCCCGCTTCCGCCGTGTCACTGGCGCCGGCCTGCGCGAAAGCCACGTGCACGACGTGGCGATCAGCCGCGAGGCACCGAATTACCGGCAGGACTGAGGTGTTCGCATGTGGGCAATGAAGGCCAGGGGCTTTGCCCCTGGACCCCACCAAAGGCGTAGCCTTTAGAATCCAATCGTTTGCCGTTGGGAGGGGGGCGACATGAACCTCGCTGAGGTTCGTGTCGCCCCCCTCCCAACGGCAAACGAAAGGGTTCTAAGGGCAATGCCCTTAGCGGGGGTCCACGGGGCAGAGCCCCTGGCCTTCCTTGCCGACGCACGGACAGCCTGAACCCTGCCCGCGATCCGCGCCGCGGTGTTCGACGCGTATGGCACGTTGCTGGATGTGCACGCGGCGATGGCGCGGTATGCGGGACGCCTGGGGCCGGACTGGCAGCGCATGAGTGCGGACTGGCGCACCAAGCAGATCGAATACACCTGGGTGCGGAGCCTGGCCGGTCCGGTGCATCACCGCGACTTCTGGACGCTGACCCAGGAGGCGCTGGCGCACGTGGCGCAGCGCCACGGTGTTGTGGATTCCGCGCTGCTGGCTGACGTGCTTGCGGCTTATCGCGTGCTGGACGCGTATCCGGAGGTGCCCGCAATGCTGGCGGCGCTGCGCGATCGGGGCGTGGCGCGTGCCATCCTGTCCAACGGCGAACCGGGCATGCTTGCCGATGCGGTGCGGTCCGCGGGTATCGCGGAATTGCTGGACGATGTACTGAGCGTCGAGGCGGTGCGCGTGTTCAAGCCGGACCCGCGGGTGTACCGGCTGGTTGTCGATCGGTTTGGGTTGCCCGCTGAGGCGGTTGGGTTCTTCTCGTCAAACCCGTGGGACGCGTTCGGCGCGTTGGCGTTCGGATTTCGGGTGTTCTGGGTCAATCGCACGCGGCAGCCGGACGAATACGGCTTGCACGGCAGGGTGGTGGAGCTGGCGGACCTTTCGTCCGTGCTCGACGCGCTCGCGTGACCCCCGCCGGACGGATCGCCGCCGCGATCGAATTGCTGGGCGCGATCGATGGCGCGCCGTCGCGGCCCGCTGACGCGGTGGCCAACGACTACTTCCGCGGGCGACGGTTCATTGGTGGTGGCGATCGCCGTGCGGTGTCTGATCTCGTCTGGCGTGTGCTGCGGACCTATCGTCGGCTGAGCTGGTGGCTGGCAGACAAACCAACGCCTCGGCTGCTGGTTGCGGCTTCGCTGCTGCTGGAGGGCGGCGGGATGGCGGATATCTCGTCGGTATACACGGGCGGGCAATTCGCTCCCACTGCGCTGGCGCCGTCGGAGCAGGCGACGCTGCGCCGGCTTCAGGGGCGCTCGCTGGAGCACGCGTCGATGCCCGATGCGGTACGGCTGGAATTGCCGGACTGGCTGTTGCCGCGTCTCACCCCTCGCTCCGACGCAGCGGAACTCGCGGCGCTGATACAACCCGCGCCGCTCGATCTGCGAGTCAACCTGTTGAAGGCCACGCGCGAGGAGGCGCGCGCCGCGCTTGCCGGCGAAGGTCTGGAGTCGGTGCCGACGGAGTTCTCTCCCTGGGGGCTGCGCATCGCGGGGCGCAAACAGGTCACCACTGGGCCAGCGTTTCGCGCTGGCCTCGTGGAGATCCAGGACGAGGGAAGCCAGCTTGTCGCATTGCTGGTCGGGGCGCGGCCCGGGATGCGTGTGGCCGATTGGTGCGCCGGCGCCGGCGGCAAGACGCTGGCGTTGGCGATGATGATGCAGAACCGCGGGCAACTGCTGGCCTGCGATGTGTCTGGTGTGCGGCTGGACGGTGCGGTGCGGCGACTGCGGCGGGCGGGGGTGCACAACGTCGAGCGCCACCTGATCGAACCCGGCGACAAATGGGCCAAACGCCGCGGTGGCAGTTTCGATCGCGTGCTGGTGGATGCGCCGTGCACCGGCACCGGCACCTGGCGGCGCAACCCCGATGCCCGGCTGCGGCTGACCGAGGCCGATCTGGATGAGCTGCTGGCGAAACAGGCGGGGATTGTCGATCAGGCGGCGCCCCTGGTTCGCATCGGCGGACGTTTGGTCTACGCTACCTGTTCCCTGCTCTCCGAGGAGAACGAGAACCAGGTGACCGCATTCCTCGCTCGCCACCCAGGGTTTGCCCTGATACCGCTGGTGCGCGCCTGGCCGGGCGTGCCGCCCAACACCGGCGACTACCTGTCGCTGACGCCAGCGCGCCATGGCACCGACGGGTTCTTTGCCGCTGTGCTGGAGCGGCGCGCATGACGGCGGGGTCGAGCCCGGCCATGACCACCGGGACAAGCCCGGTGGCAGGCCCGCAAGGACCGGCTGACGCCCGGAAGCTTCCATGATCTCGATCCGTCGCGCGCGGCCGTCGGACGCCATTTCGATCGGCGCCGTGCACGTCGCGGCGTGGCGCAGCACTTACCCGGGTATTCTGCCGGACGGCTTCCTGGCGCGGCTTTCGGTGCCTCGGCAGGCGGCACACTACGATGCGGCGATCCGGTCCTCGACCGCGGTGTTCGTGGCGTCCGCGTCGGGCAATGACGTGCCGCCGGGCAGCGGCTCGCGCATCGTGGGCTTCGCCACCGCGGGGCGTTCGCGCATCGGCGAGATCGCCGGCCGCCGCCTGGCGGAGGGCGAGGTGGAGACGCTGTACGTGCTGGACGACTGGCGCGAACGCGGGGTGGGCCGCAAGCTGATGCGCGTCGCGGCGGCGCATTTGGCGGAGACTGGCTGCCGGTCGTGCTTCGTCTGGGTGCTGCGCGACAACCCGAGCCGGTGGTTCTATCAGCGCCTCGGCGGCAAGGCGGTGGCTGAGGCGATGACGCAGGTCGCGGGCCAGAGGGTGCCGCAGACTGCGTTCGTGTGGGATCCGATCGAGAGCCTGCTCACGGCGTCCCCGCAGGAGTCCTGAAAACCGTTTGGCTTCTCCCACGTTTTAGCTGCTCAACGGCTAACAGGAGAACGCGCATGCGGTATCCCGTCATCCTGGCCGGCAGTCTGCTTGCCGCCACTTTTTCCGGCCTTCCAGCGGCAGCGCAGACCGCGCCGCCACTGGCGTATGTCCAGCCTCTGCCGCCACAGGCGGTGCAGACGGTGCAGGACAGGCTTCGTCAGGCCGGCGCCTACAACGGTCGCATCGATGGCGTCTGGGGCGCCGATAGCCAGGCGGCGCTGGAGCGTTTCCAGCAGTCGCATCAATTGCAGGTCACCGGCCAGCTCAATCAGGCGACTGCGGCCACGCTCAATGTTGACCCGAACGCCCTGCTGACGGTGCCCGTCGCCACACCGCCATTGCCGCCGGCAGACCAGCTCCGCCCGGCATCTGTGCAGGCCATTCAGGCGCGGCTGCGCGCGCTCGGCTTTTATAATGACATGGTCGACGGCGTTTGGGGTTCCGCGACGGAGGGAGCAATTCTTCGCTATCAGCAGGCTAACGGCCTGCAGCCCAACGGGCAGCCTAATCCGGCGACCATCACCGCGATGGGCTTGGCACCCGACGTGCTGGCGTATCGCTGACCGCATAGCGGGCTTCCGGACACCTGATCCCGGCGCGGGAGCCGTGCGCTCGCGTCCCGACCGCATGGCTTCCCATCGCGGTCGGTCGCATGGCGATCTGAGCGATCGACGTTTCTGGCCAGTGCCGGGACGGCGTGCCAGTTTCCACGATTACATCGTCCGGCGCACATTACGCCCAGTTCGCTGCGTCGCTACACTGCTCGCATTGGTTGGCGGCCGGTCGGCAACCGAGGGGAAACGCCATGCAACTCAGCCAGACACGCATCCTGACGACGCACACCGGCAGCCTGCCGCGGCCGCGGGCGTTGGTGGACCTGTACATGCGGATGAACCGCGGCGAGGCGGTGGATGCAGAGTTGGCAGAGGCGGGGCGCGCTGCGTTGGATCGCGTGGTGCGCAAGCAGCGAGAGGCCGGCATCGATGTCGGCAACAATGGTGAGCAGCAGCGCGAGGCGTTCTTCCTGTACGTGCGGTCGCGCATGAGCGGGTTCGGCGGCGCGTGGACACGGATGCCGCGCGCCGATGTGGAACGCTATCCTGATTACCGCGATGCCATGGCGCGCGAGCAGCAGCACGCACAACAGGTGTCCAGCCGTGCGGAAATACCGACGGCGATCGGCGACGTGCACTATCTGGATCGCGCCGCGATCGAGAGCGAATGCAGCGATTTCCGCGCCGTGCTCGACGCGCAGGACAACCCGTTCGTGGAGCCGTTCCTGACCGCGCCATCACCCGGGATCGTCGCTGCCGCGCTGCGCAACGACTATTATCCGAGCGAGACGGCGTATCTTGAGGCGCTGGGCGAGGCGCTGCGGGTGGAATACGAGGCGATCGTGCGGCATGGGTTCCTGTTGCAGCTCGACTGTCCGGACCTGGCGATGGAGCGGCACATTTCGTATCAGCATCGACCACTGGGTGATTTTCTTGGGTTTGTCGATCGCGTGGTGGCGACGATCAACGCGGCGCTGATCAATGTTCCGCGCGATCGCGTCCGGCTGCATGCTTGCTGGGGCAACTACGAGGGCCCGCACGACTGCGACGTCGAATTGCAGGAGATCATGCCCAACCTGCGCAAGCTGAATGTAGGCGGGTTCGTGCTGCCGTTCGCCAATCCGCGCCACGCGCACGAATATGCGGTGCTGAAGGATTTTCCGCTGGATGCGGATCAGGTGATTGTCGCGGGGGTGATCGATTCCGTCACCAACTTCATCGAGCATCCGAAGACGATCGCCGATCGAATCGAGTGCGTGGCCGAGGCGGTGGGCGATCCGCGGCGTGTGCTGGCCGGTACCGACTGCGGGTTCGATACGTCGGCCGGGCAACGTCGCGTGGCCGAGGATGTTGCGTGGGCGAAACTTGCCGCGTTGGGCGAGGGGGCGCGGATTGCGTCGGAGCGGCTGTTCTGATGCGAGACGCTAGCCGGCCTTCTGCATCGCCGGCGCGCCGGTGACGCCGTGACCGGTGGAGGGGCGCGCGACGGCCACGCGCCATGGTGAGCGGCGGCCGCTCGATGCGATGATGATGGCGAACACCCAGTATGCCGGATGCACGGTCCCGCGCATGCATTGGCGTGCGAACAGCAGCAGCAACGGCCCAGCCAGCAGCCCGTCGCGGAGATAGATTGCCGCGTCCATGCCCACGGTGTGCAGGCCGTAGCGGACCGGCGCGTCGAAGGCGTGGATCAAGATGTACAGCGTCGCGGACAGCACGAAGAGTCCGCGCTCGTGTCTCCCCCGCCTGCCTGGGCGTGGGCGAGTTCGGGTGTAGCCTGATTTGGGTTCACCAGGCAGGAATGGCCTCGCGTGCCGGCGGATGCGAATTAATACCAGCCGCCGAAAAGATCGACTCTTGTCCGGGGGCCGATTCCCGAATCGGCCTGAGTACGATTCCCTCTGCGCGTCACTGCAATTCGCCGAGAGGGGAGCCAAATGAGCAGGCCGATCGAGATCACGCGTTTTGACCTTTCGGCGAGCGAGCTGAGGGAGCTGGCGGCGCAGACCCAGGACGGCACGGTGGTGCGACGTCTGCTGGCAATAGCTCTGGTCCTGGAGGGCCATCCACGCGAGGTGGCTGCGGAGCTCAACGGCATGGATCGGCAGACGTTGCGCGACTGGGTGCTGCGCTACAATGCGGAAGGCGTGGCCGGATTGCGTTCGCGTCGCAGCCCGGGACGCCCTGCGGCACTGAACGAGGCCCAGATGGAGGAGCTTCGGACGATGGTGCTGGAAGGTCCGGACCTCGAGCGCAACAAGGTGGGACGCTGGCGCTGCGCCGATCTGCGGGAGGAGATCGCGTCTCGTTGGTCTGTCAGCGTGGCCGAGCGTACGGTCGGCAAGCTGCTGCGCCGGCTTCGCATGACCCGGCTGCAACCGCGGCCCTGTCATCCGAAGAAAGACGCAGCAGCCCAGGAGGCTTTTAAAAAAACTTCGCTGGCCTGGTAACCGAGGCCTTGCCGGCCTCGGCTGCCGGCAAGCCGATCGAGATCTGGTTCCAAGACGAAGCCAGGGTCGGGCAGAAGGGATCGCTGGAGTATATCTGGGCGCCGGTGGGCTCACGTCCGCCTATGGTGCGCGATAATCGCCATGACTCGGTCTATCTGTTCGGCGCGATTTGTCACGCGCGTGGTGTCGGCGCGGCAATCATCATGCCGACCACCAACACCGAGGCGATGAATGAGCACCTGAAAGAGATCAGCACACAGGTCTCGCCAGGCGCACATGCCGTGCTGGTCTGCGACGGTGCCGGCTGGCATCAGCAGGGCAAGCGTCTGCGCACGCCCCACAACATCACTCTCCTTCGACTGCCACCCTCCTCACCGGAACTCAACCCAATGGAAAATATCTGGGACTATCTCCGCGGCAATAAGCTCAGCAGGCTCGTCTGGGACAGCTACGAGGCCATTGTCGCCGCCTGCAAGGATGCTTGGGACTTCCTCATCGGCGATCTGGAGCGCATTCAATCCATCGCTCATCGCTCCTGGGCATCGGTCAATCATTAGGGCCGCTGGTATAAGAGTCAGAGAAATTGCCGGTCACCGACGCCGGTGGTGGCTGGCGCGGGCATTGAAGGGCTCGAACGTGGGAGGGCGACCGCGGTCAGGACCCGAATAGTGGGGGCCGTACCTTGATTGCCCGGCGCTCACGGCATAGGCATCACCACTTGTTGATTTGTATTGTGTCGAAATAATAATGAATGGGGGAACGTCGTGACCATCGGTCAGGAGTTCGACTTCATCATTGTCGGCGCCGGGTCGGCTGGCTGCGTCCTGGCCAACCGGCTGACCGAGGATGGCAAGAGTACGGTCCTGCTGCTGGAGGCCGGCGGCAAGGACCGCGATCCGTGGATTCACATCCCCGCCGGCTTCTATCGCAACATCTACAACCCGAAGGTGGCCTGGTATTACGAATCCGAGCCGGTGCCGGAGTTCAACAATCGCCGCATTCCATTGCCGCGCGGCAAGGTGCTGGGTGGGTCATCGTCGATCAACGGGTTGATCTACATCCGCGGCCAGAAGCAGGACTTCGATCTGTGGCGTCAGCTCGGCAACACCGGCTGGTCGTACGACGACGTGCTGCCGTATTTCCGCAAGTCCGAGGACCAGGAGCACGGGGCGAACGAATTCCACGGCAAGGGCGGGCCGCTCGCGGTGTCCGACCTGCGCACCGACCATCCGCTGCACGACGCGTTCGTCGAGGGCGCGAAACAGGCGGGATATCCGTACAATCCGGACTTCAATGGAGCGGAGCAGGAAGGCGTCGGACCGCTGCAGCTTACCGTGCGCAACCGCCGCCGCTGTTCGGCCGCGGCCGGCTACCTGAAGCCGGTTATGAAGCGAGCCAACCTGGCGGTCGAGATCCGTGCGCTGGCGCATCGCGTGATGACGGTGGGCAGGCGCGCGGTGGGCGTCGAATACTGCCGCGACGGGATCATCCACCAGGTGAGCGCGCGGCGGGAAGTGCTGCTGGCGGGCGGCGCAATCAACTCGCCGCAGTTGTTGCAGCTCTCCGGCATCGGGCCAGGGGCGCTGCTGCAGGAGCATGGCATCGACGTGGTGCACGAACTGCCTGGTGTCGGGGAGAACCTGCAGGACCATTGCGGCGGGCGGATCATCTATCGCTGCGCGCCCAGCGTCTGCACGATGAACGAGATCTATCACAACTGGCTGCGGCGCATTCAGCACGGCATGCAATACGTGCTGTCGATGAAGGGCGCGCTGATGACCGGCGCGGGGCCTATGGGGTTGTTTGTCCGCACGCGGCCGGAGCTGGCGTCGCCCGATGTGCAGTATCAGTTTCTCGCTGGCAGCGCGGAGAAGACCGGCGATGCGATGCATCGGTTTCCCGGTTGCACGCTGGTTGCCATCCCGTGCCGGCCGGAAAGCCGCGGCTGGCTGCGGATTGCCTCGCCGGATCCGGCGAAGCCGCCGGCGATTCAGCCGAACTACCTGGCGACGCAGCGCGACAAGGACACCATGGTGGCGGGTTTGAACGTGTCGCGCCGCATCTTCGCGACGCCGGCGATGCGCAAGTATGTCACCGAGGAATACCTGCCGGGCCCGCAGGCGACGACGGACGATGACCTGCTGAACCACGTGCGCGCGACGGCCGGCACGACGTTCCACCAGACCAGCACGTGCATGATGGGGCCGGGACCGATGGCGGTGGTGGATGCGTCACTGCAGGTGAAGGGCATGGAGCGGCTGCGGGTGATCGATGCGTCGATCATGCCGAGGGTTGTGTCGGGCAACACCAACGCCACCGCCATTATGATCGGCGAGAAGGGCGCCGACATGATCCTGCGCGCGGCGTGAACAGGCCAGAGGGCTCTGCCCTCTGGACTCCCGCCAAGGGCGTCGCCCTTGGAACCTTTCACTTTCCCCCACCCCACCGGGGGAAAAGGATTGGATTGCAAAGGCGACTGCCTTTGCTGGAGGTCCAGGAGGCAACGCCTCCTGGCGGGTTTCAGGGCGGAGCCCTGATCCTGCCGCTTGCCAGTCGCGTGGCGTCGTGGTCCAAGCGCCGGGATCAAGCATGGTGTGCGAACCAAATGCCCGATTCCCTGCCTGATCCCGCTGCCACCGCCGCACTCGCCGGCGAACGCGTGCTGATCCTGGATTTCGGCAGCCAGGTCACTCAGCTGATTGCGCGGCGACTGCGCGAGTCCGGCGTATATTGCGAAATCTGGCCATTCAATGCCGCCCCGTCGCGGATCGCGGCGTGGCGCCCACGCGGGATCATCCTGTCGGGCGGGCCGGCCTCGGTGCATGAGGCCGCGGCGCCTCTGGCCCCCAACGAAGTGTTTGCCATTGGCGTGCCGATTCTGGGCATCTGCTATGGCGAACAACTGCTGTGCCAGCAGCTTGGCGGCGAGGTGCTGGGCTCGGATCACCGCGAGTTCGGCCGCGCGTTCATCGACGTGACCGACGACTGCGCGCTGTTCCACGGCGTCTGGCCGAAGGGCGCGCGCGAGCAGGTGTGGATGAGCCATGGCGATCGGGTGACACGGCTGCCGCCGGGGTTCCGCGTCGTCGGCGTCAGCGATGGCGCGCCGTTCGCCGCGATCGCCGATGACGAGCGACGGTTCTATGGCGTGCAGTTTCATCCGGAGGTGGTGCACACGCCGCATGGCGCCGCGCTGCTGCGCAATTTCACCCATGGCGTGCTGGGTCTTTCGGGCACCTGGACCATGGCCGGGTTCCGCGCCACCGAGATCGCCCGCATCCGTGCAGAGGTGGGGCAGGGGAGGGTGATCTGCGGGCTGTCCGGCGGCGTGGATTCTTCGGTGGCGGCGGTGCTGATCCATGAAGCGATCGGCGACCAGTTGACGTGCATCTTTGTCGATCACGGGTTGCTGCGGCAGGGCGAGGCGGAGGAGGTGGTCAGCACGTTTCGTGACCGGTTCAACATCCGCCTGGTGCATTGCGACGCGGCGGATCTGTTTATCGATGCGCTGGATGGGGTGGTTGATCCGGAGGTGAAGCGCAAGACGATCGGACGGCTCTTCATCGAAGTGTTCGACGAGGAGGCGCGCAAGCTGGGCGGCGCAGATTATCTGGCGCAGGGCACGCTGTATCCGGATGTGATCGAGAGCGTCAGCTTCACCGGCGGGCCTTCGGTGACGATCAAGTCGCACCACAATGTCGGCGGACTGCCGGAGCGGATGAAGCTGAAGCTGATCGAGCCGCTGCGCGAGTTGTTCAAGGACGAGGTGCGGGCGTTGGGGCGCGAATTGGGAATTCCGGAAAGCATCGTGGGGCGGCACCCGTTTCCCGGGCCGGGACTGGCGATACGCATTCCTGGGGCGATCACTCGGGAAAAGCTGGAACTGCTGCGGCGTGCGGATGCGATCTTCCTGGAGGAGATCCGTTCGGCCGGGCTGTACGATGCGATCTGGCAGGCGTTTGCCGTGCTGCTGCCGGTGCGGACCGTGGGTGTGATGGGAGATGGGCGGACCTACGATCATGCGTGCGCGCTGCGGGCGGTGACGAGTACCGACGGGATGACGGCGGATGTCTATCCGTTCGATGCGGGGTTTTTGACACGCGTTGCGGGGCGGATCGTCAACGAGGTGCGCGGCATCAACCGGGTGACCTATGACATCACCAGCAAGCCGCCCGGGACGATCGAGTGGGAATGACGGAGCGCAGGAAAGGGTAGGTCTGGCATAGTCAGGGATAGGATTGCGGGGCGGGACTCTCCGACCGTTGTCGATAATTCTTGATAGGTGTTGGACATCTGGATCATGCACCCGCTTTCCTTGTTGATTATTCGAGCCTCTCGCTCATTCCCCTCGGGGATGCCGTACCTCGCGCCGCGCAGTCAAGGCCCGCGGTGCACATGCGGTAAGCGCAAGCGAAAACAGCTTCGACGCCCCATGTCTCACCAGGTTGGGGTCGTTCAATCGGATAGTGCGGTGGAGGCGTTATGACGAAAGTCCGCGTTGGAGGCTTTTCGGTGTCGCTCGACGGTTTCGGAGCAGGGCCGGAGCAAAACCTTGAAAATCCCCTCGGCAAGCGCGGGCTGGAGTTGCACCAGTGGCTTTTCGGTACGCGCATGTTCCGGACAATGATTGGTAAAGGTGGCGGTTCCGATGGTGTTGATGAAGCCTACGCGCATCGTTCGATGGCCGGGTTTGGCGCCTTCATCCTCGGTCGCAACATGTTCGGACCAATCCGCGGTCCCTGGCCGGATGAAACTTGGAAGGGCTGGTGGGGTACGAACCCCCCTTATCACGCGCCGACCTTCATCCTGACCCACCATCAGCGCGATCCGATCGAGATGGAAGGGGGCACCACCTTCATCTTCGTGACCAAGGGCATCGAGGCGGCACTGGATCAGGCGAAACTTGCCGCCAATGGTCGTGACGTGAAGATCGGCGGTGGCGTCGAGACGGTGCGTCAATATCTTTGCGCCGGGCTGATCGACGAGCTGCATTTCGCATTATCCCCAGTCGTGCTCGGGCAAGGCGAAACGATGTTCGCCGGGATCGACCTGCCGGCGCTCGGCTACTGCGTTACCGAACATCAGGCGACCGAACACGCCACACACTTTGTTCTCAGCCGATAGGGCCATCGCATGTGCGAGCATAACGCAGTGGACGGATCGGGTTCAGCTGATCGACACCAAATACGTTGGCGCGTGGGAACTTCCGGCAATCGGTGTGGTTGTTGCTCCCACGGGCCTGCGAATTCGGCCCGACAGGTAGGCTACTACCCCGAGTCGCTCATAATGCCGGGTATAACCTGTTCAGCTTTACGCGGGCGTCGGCGGTGGTGAATTGCCAATCTGCTCTGACCTGCTTGTGGTTGCGGCTATGTTCCCAGGCGGCGACCTCCTCGATGAGGCTGAGCTTGTCGGGGATCCTGCGATCGAGACATTGACCGGATAACACGCTGAGCTCGGCTTCGGCCATATTGAGCCAACTGCCGTGTTTCGGGGTGTAGTGCCATTCGAACCGCTCGACGAGACGACGGGCTTCGGCTGCGGGGAAGGCTTCGTAGAGTGACGCTGGTTTGTGGGTGTTGAGGTTGTCCTCCATGAGCACAATCCTCTTGGCTGCGGGGAAATGTGTATCGGACAGATCCTTGAGCATGTGGGCGAAATCCACAGCGGTGTGGCGATCGGTTACTGCGACGTGCCGCCAGCCCTCCAAAGGCGCGAACATCATGAACAGGTTGGCGGTTCCATTCCGCTCATACTCATAGTCATGCCGTGCGGGCTGTCCTGGCTTCAGCTTGATCGGCACACGCGTTTCGCTGATCAGTTGCTTTGATGTCTCGTCCACGCAGACCACGGGGTACTCTGGATCGTGCGGCCGATGATAAACCTCCAGCACATCTTCCATGTTGGCTACGAACGCCGCATTGGCATCCGGAGGGATGACCCATTGTCTTTGCAGGTGGGGTTTGAGCGTGTTTTTTTTAGCGTGCGCCCAATGGTGTTGTCGCTGGCGCGCTCGACGATATTCAGTTCCACGACGGCCTCCTCCAGCAACTGCAACGTCCACCGCTTGCGGCCTTTGGGCGGTCGGGAACAGGCCAACGCGATCAACTTCGCCTCAGCTGCCCCGTCAAAGATGCGTGGCCTGGCCGAAGCCGGCGAATGCTTGCGGACCAGGACCGCCTCGAACCCTTCTTCCACCAGCTGCTGGCGGGTCCGCGCCACCGTGTCGATGCTGGTATCGAGCGCCGCCGCAATCCGGCTGTCACTCCATCCTTCGCCGGCTTCCGAGGCGTCGGCCTTCAACAGGATGCGTGCCTTGGTCAGCAGCCGGGCAGAGTGTTTGCCGGCATGTATCAGCGCTCCGAGCCGCTCCCGCTCATCATCGCTCAGCTTCACCACATATCTCTTCACGGCAGCTTGTTTCGCGGTCACGATGCATCTCCGCCATTGCGGAGCCATCGATTCGGAAATCCACCGGGGAATCAATGACGGGGGGTACTAGCCCAAGGTTTCGCTGCGGCCCGCCAATAAACCTGTTCCCTCGATCCACCAATCGGCCGACCGCAGCGTCTCGGACATAGCGAGCTAGCTAGCGGTGGGGTCCGGTTCGCTTCTCGATCACGTATCACCGCACAAAAGAACAAAAGTGCGCAAAACCAAACAATCCGCCGACCGATATTGCGGGCACACTGAACACGTGTTGAGCACACCAGCGCCAGGCAACCGATACATCTGTATCGACCGATACCATGGCACAATTGAAGTCACCCGCCGTGATGGCCGAAGATCCTTTGGGCGGTCGAGGCGCCCGATCTGCAAGCTACATTGTCCCGAGGTCCGCTTGAACGCAAGACTGATCTGCCAATCGACGTAGGAGATGCGCTATGCCTGATCCTTCGCAGTTCAACACCGACCGCACCTGTCCGGGCCGGTGGACGGTCACCTTCAGCAACGCGCCGATCAACATGTTTGTTCCCACAACGATCGTTGAATTGGGAGCGCTGATGACCGACTTCGAGGCGGACTCGTCCGTGAGGGTCGTAGTGTTCCAGTCGGCGAATCCCGATTTTTTCATCGCCCATCTCGACGTATCCAAGGCAGCTGAACGGCCGGAGGTGCTGGTCCTTTGGCGCGACTTCGTGCTGCGCCTCTCGTCGGCGTCAGTCGTGAGCATCGCCAAGATTCGCGGCCGCACGCGCGGCATCGGTAATGAGTTCGTGCTGGCCTGCGACATGCGCTTCGCCAGCCGGCAAAGCGCCCTGTTCGGCAATCCCGAGATTGGCGTCGGACTGGTGCCTGGCGGCGGAGCGCTGGAATGGCTCCCGCGCTTGGTCGGCCGCTCGCGGGCACTTGAGATCGCCCTCAGCGGCGACGATTTCGATGCGGATGTCGCCGAGCGCTATGGCTGGGTGAACCGCACGCTGGACGATGACGACCTCGACTCGTTTGTCGATACGCTCGTCCGGCGTCTGGCCTCGTTCGACCGTGAAACGCTGGCCGCGGCGAAGGCCCAGATCAATCGGTTCGGGACGCCGACAGCTACCGAGCTTCAGTCGAGCAACGACATGTTCTTCGCAACCCTGGCCCGGCCTCGTGCGCAGGCGCGCCGCGCCAAGGTCCGCAATATCGGTTACGGCGTTCCGAGCGACTTCGAATTGAACTTCGGCCGATACCTCCCTGCGCTCGGGCGGGCGGACGACGATGATACGGATACCAAAACAGGCCCTGGACTTGCCCCGGTTTCGTGGAGAGTTGTGAGCTTGTGTTCAGCCTATCTGATCTGACGGCAAAGTGTCCTCCTGTTTGGCCATTCTTTGGTTCGACCCCTGGCGGAGCCATTCTTCCGTCCCGACCCGCACAATGGTGCGGCCGTCGCGCACAGCGGCAGTCAAGGACGGCCCCTCTTGGGGCCGCCCGCAGGGCTTGTCCTTGACGGCCGCGAGCGCGGCGGCACGTTGCTGTGCGTCGGAATCGACTGCCATTGCCTGATGCCGACGCTCATAGTCGATCGGCGAGAGGTATCCGATAGACGAGTGACGGCGGCGCGGATTGTAGAAGCCTTCAATGAACTGGAAGATGACGCTGCACGCCTCGGCCGGCGTCTTCAACCGGCAGCGTGCCAGCAATTCACATTCGAGGGTTGCGAAGAAACTCTCGCACATAGCGTTGTCGTAAGCGTCTCCGAGCGAGCCCATAGAGGGGCGAACATCTGCATCGCGGCAGCGCTGACCGAACTCGATCGAGGTGTATTGTGAACCCTGGTCGGAGTGATGGATCACACCCCGTGGCCGTCGCGTCGCCAGCGCCATGTTCAGCGCATCGAGCACCAGTTGTTTGGCGAGTGTCGTTGCCATCGCCCAGCCGACGATGCGACGGCTGTACGCATCGAGTACCACGGCGAGATAGAGAAAGCCCGCCCAGGTCGGGACGTAGGTGATGTCGGCGACCCACAGCCGATCGGGTGCTGCCGCCGTGAAGTTGCGCTCGACAAGATCCGGCGCCTGACGACCACCGTCCCTGATCGTGGTTGTGACGAATTTGCGCCGACACACACCGGCAAGACCGGCCTGCGTCATCAATCGCGCGACGCGTTTGCGGCCAGCATGGATGCCTTTGGCCGCAAGCTCGGCATGAACCCGTGGCACGCCGTAGGTGCCGCCCGAAGCCTCATGGGCGACACGGATCTCTGCAGTCAGCGCCACGTCGCTCTCCGACCGCCGCGACGGCCGCCGCTTTACCCACGCATGATAGCCGCTGGAGGAGACGCCCAGCAGCCGGCACATTGTGGCTATCGGATACTCGGCCTGGTGATCGCTCACGAACCGGAACCCTTCGCAGGGATCGCGTTCGTCTCCCGAGCGAACCAGGCCGCCGCCTTTGAGAGTATACCCCGCTCCAGCCGAAGATGGCGGTTCTCCCGTCGCAGACGGCTCAGCTCCTCGCGCTCCGCTGTTGTCAGGCCACCATCACCGCGGCCCGCATTGCGCTCGGATTGGGCAAGCCAGTTCCTGATCGATTGCGCCGTCGGTTCGAACTCGCGCGCGAGCTCCTCGGGCGAGCGGCCGGCACGCACCAGTTCAACCATTTGCCGACGAAATTCAGGCGGGTAACCTCGTCTCGTTCTCGACATCGTGGACCCCTCCAACACAAATCGTCCAGTGTCCACGAAACCGGGTCAACTTCACCCTTCCAGCCTCCGGGCGTAGGTGTCGGCAGCACGCAAGCGCCCCAAGAGGAACAATCGACCAGAGGAGAAAGCAATGGATACGACTGAGAACCTCGAAGCAGTTGATCAGGATCGCCGATTGGTCAGCGCCGCGGCCAGCGACGCCATTCATCCATTCCATGTGAACTTCTCGGACGCCGAACTGGCCGAAATGCGCCGGCGCATAAGCGCGACCCGGTGGCCCGACCGGGAAACAGTCACGGATCAATCGCAAGGCCCCCAGCTCGCGACGCTGCAAAAGCTCGCGCGCTATTGGGTGACGGAGTACGACTGGCGCAAAGTCGAGGCGAAGCTGAACGCCCTGCCGAATTTCGTGACCATGATCGATGGGCTGGACATCCACTTCATTCACGTTCGCTCAAAACACCGGAACGCGTTGCCGCTCATCGTCACGCACGGCTGGCCAGGGTCGATCATCGAGCAACTGAAGATTGTCGATCCGCTGACCAATCCGACCGCACATGGCGCGAACGCGGCAGACGCCTTCGATCTGGTGATTCCCTCGATGCCGGGCTACGGGTTCTCGGGCAAGCCGACCATGACGGGCTGGGATCCGGCCCACATTGCGCGCGCTTGGGTCGTGCTGATGAAGCGCCTCGGATACAGGAAATTCGTGGCACAAGGGGGCGATTGGGGCGCGATCATCACGGATCTGATGGGAGCCCAGGGGCATCCGGAGCTGCTCGGCATTCACACCAACATGCCCGGCGTGTTTTCGCCCGACATCGACAAGGCCACCCTTACGGGCGCTCCTGCGCCGTCCGGTCTCTCCGCGGACGAGAGACACGCCTACGAGCAGTTGGCCTTGGAATACGCGAAGGGCATCGGCTACGGCTTCCAGATGGGATTGCGGCCGCAGGCGCTTTACGGCGTTGCCGATTCTCCCGTCGGCGTCGCCGGTTACTTCCTCGACCATGACGCGGCCAGTTTGGCGCTCATCTCTCGGGCGTTTGACGGACAGTCCGAAGGCCTGACACGGGATGATGTCCTCGACAACGTCACGCTCACCTGGTTGACGAACACGTTTGTTTCCGGGGCGCGCCTCTATTGGGAGTGTTTCGCGAACAGGATTTCATTTTTCGGTGTTAAAGGCGTCTCCGTCCCGGCGGCCGTGAGCGTCTTTCCTGATGAACTCTATCAAGCCCCGAAGAGTTGGGCAGAGCGCGCGTATCCCAAACTCATCCATTACAACAAGCTCGACAAGGGCGGGCACTTTGCGGCCTGGGAACAGCCGCAGCTCTTTGCAGACGAGGTTCGCGCGGGATTCAGGTCACTTCGCGACTGAGCGGTCTGACAGGGATCAGCGCACGCCTCAAGCGCGCGCCGATCTAACGTCGGACGGGGCGAGCCGCCTGAGTCGGCGGCCGCGCGTCGCTATGGGTGCCCCGATCCGGGCGAGTCCACGGCGCAGAGGAAATGGCAATGAGGCTTCATCTATATTCCGGTCCGCGCTTCCCACGTCAGCGCATTTTCATCCCGCGTGTTCGCTTGTCATCAATGTGACTTCGGGTTTTGCTGGTAGCACCCGAGCGTTTCTTCACGTGATCGATGAAGGCTCGCAACTTCGGCATCATTTGCCGGTTGCCGGGATAGTAGAGAAACACACCTGGTGCCATGGGCGCCAAGGGTTCCAGCACACGCACCAGTTTTCCCGCTTTCACCGCGCCGGCTGCGATCGGCTCGGGCACCTGCGCAAGGCCCAGTCCTTCGACGGCCGCGCCAAGCACTGTGGGCATGTCGTTGGCGATAAAAGGTCCTGAAACGATGACTTCGAGTGCCTGGTTGCCGTTGACAAAGGACCACGGCGCGATCGACCCGTTTGAGCGCCGCATGCGCAGGCAAGCGTGCCGGCGCAGATCGTCGATGAGTTCCGGCCGCTGCCGCCGGCGCAGATAGTCGGGGCTGCCGACCACAGTCAGCGCGTGCGGCGGCGCCAAACGCACCGCGATCATATCGGCCTCGATGAACTGGCCGAGCCGGATGCCGGCGTCAAATCCTTCGGCAGCGATATCGACCAGATCCGCGCTTGCGGCGATCTCCACCTCGACCTCGGGATAGGCTTTGCAAAACGACGCGATTAGCGGCTCCAGCAGGATCGGCACCACCGCCCGCGGCACCGTGAGGCGCAACAGTCCGGCAGGCCGCTGCCCAAGGTCACGCGCAACCTCGCTTGCGGCGACAAGCTCCTCGAATGCGGGCTTTGCACGCATGTGAAATCGCTCGCCGGCTTCGCTCAGGCCGACACTGCGCGTCGTGCGGATGAAAAGTGCTGCGCCGACGCGCGCCTCAAGTGCGCGCACCGCCTGGCTGATCGCCGATGGTGTCACCCCGAGCGCCGCGGCCGCTTTGCGAAAACTGCGGTGATGGGCAACGCTCAGGAAGGCCTCTACGCCGTCCAGCGCGCCTTGCCTGACCGTGAAGTTCTGCTTCATAGCCCATCAATATTATCGCGGATAGTCGCTCACCGAAAGCGGTCATAAGTCTTGCATGCGAATTTGTCGTTACGCATGGAGGACTGCTGATGACTGCCGCCGCTGTTCCCGCCGGCTTCGTCCCGCCGCACCCCGCCTGGCGCAGCCTGCGTTGGCTCATCCCGCTGACGATCCTGTGGATTGTATTGATCTACTGGCAGCCGTTCATCCCGGCGAGCGGCGTTCCGACCTCGGCACACCAATTGATTGCCCATGGGGTCATCGCGGTCGGTTTGTGGCTCGGCCTCGAAAGCACCGACCTGACGCCGAGCCAACGCCGCACGACCTGGCTGGCGGTCATGGTCCCATACACTCTTTGGTTTGCTGTCGCCTGGAGCGCGGCGATCAATGGCGTTTTCATCACGGGCGCCACACCCGTACCGTTGCTGCCGTTGGCGATCTTCCTGCCGGTGATCATCGGCGCGCCGCTGCTGGTGTTGTCGAAGCGTGTGGGGCAGGTGCTCGACGCGATGCCGGCGACCTGGCTCGTCGCTCTTCAGCTTTACCGCGTATTCGGCAGCTGGGCTCTCGCCGCCTGGCTGCATGGGACGCTGGCCGGCGTGTTCGCGTTGCCGGCGGGAATTGGCGATGTGCTGACCGGTCTGTTCGCCGTGCCGGCGGCGATCGCCGTGGCGACCGGCACGACGCAGGGCCGAAGGGCCGCGATGATCTGGAATATCTTCGGCCTGGCCGACTTTGCCGTCGCGATCACCTTGGGGATGCTCACCACGCCCGGTCGGTTCCAGCTGATCGTTCCGAATTTGCCGAGCATCAACGCCGGCGTTTATCCGAATGTGCTGACCCCCGCTTTCGTGGTACCAAGCTCGATCCTGCTGCACGTGCTGTCGCTGCGCCAGTTGTGCCGGCGCGGCCGGGCGGTGGCGGCGCGGCGCTAGACGCGCCTCTGCACTTCGAATGTTGCCAATTCTTCCCGCATCCCACGCGGCGAAAGCCGCAGATAGATCGCTGTCATCGCACCGCCGGCGGCAGACCGGACATGAATTTCACCAGATACGGCTTCCAGACGGCCGCGTAGTAATGGGTGAAATGTCCGTGCGTGTCCTTGCCGTAGGGGGTCAACACGTAGGTGCCGTGCGCGATCTTCTTGAACGCACTCTCGACCGTGCCGAGCGTCGGCGGGTCGGCGAAATCCTCGACATTGTTTATCAGCATCACATGTGCCTTGATCTTCGGCAGGTCGGCCTCGGGGCTGTAGTCGTAGATCGATTCCAGCTCGTAGAGCGTATTATTGGCATCGCCGTTCTTTATCAGCGCTGCCAGGCGCCTGTCGTAGAGTGCCTTGGCCGCCTGCATGGTTGGCGCTGCTTCCTGAATGTGTACTGGGCTTTCGGTCAGGTCGTTGCCGGCCGCCGCGTACATGTAGAGAGTCGGGGTCTTGTCGTAGTTGCCATCATGCCAGGCCGGGTCGTGCCGGATCAGCTCGGCGGCGGCGTGGCGCAGCATGTAGTTGCGGCCGCTGATCTCGATCGGCTGGCACGACATCCCGACCGTGCCGTCCATCAAGTCGGGATACCATTCAGCCCACAGAAATTGCTGCATGCAGCCCAGTGAGCTACCGATGATCAGCCGCAAGTGGGCGACCTTCAGCCCGTCCGTGACCAGCCGGTGCGTCAGGTCGACCATGTCGTGGTATCGGTAGTGCGGGAATCCGGCCTTCAGACCATCGGACGGCTTCGACGAGCCGCCGCGGCCCAGCGCGTCGGGCATGATGATGTAGTATTTCGCCGGGTCGAGCGGCTGGCCCGGCTTGAACAGCTCGTCAGCCAAACTCGCGCGAAACCAGTTGGCGCCCGTGCCGGTATTACCCTGCAACAGCAGCACGGCGTTGACCGCCATGCCGTTCGCGTTGCGTTTTGCCGTGCCGATCGTGCGGTAATGCAATTTCACCTCCGGCATGCTCTCGCCACTGGTGAATTTGTAATTGCCGACGATGTAATCGCCTTCCTGATAGCCGGGCCAATCGGTGGTCGGCTTTGTTGGCGTCTCTTGCGCCAGCGCCGGAAACGCCGCGGCCAACAAGACGGTCATGATCAACGTGCGGACGGACACTCGTTTGTCTCCAATGGTCATTCGGCAAACCCATCTTATCCATGATTGTCGGGACCCGTGAACCGCACCGGTAACCGCACGCGATGGCGAAAACCCCTTCCCGAAGAACATCCGCGATTGGGTGGCTGATCCGGACGTAACGTGGCGCGGCGGAGCACGCCGAGCTGAAATTAGCCGAGTGTTGCCAATAGGCGTTCGGCAGCCTTCAGATCTGCCGTGTCGAATCCCTCGCTGAAACGAGCGTAGGTTTCAGCAAGATCCTCCCGAGCTTCCTCACGGCGACCTCGTCGAAATTGCAGCCGAGCGAGGCTCATCGAAGCGCGCAGCCGCCAAGATATAGCTCATATCGTTCCGCAGACAGGGTTGAGAGGTTTTTGACCACCGTATAGCACTGCAGCCCTTCGGTGCCGCCCTCGCGGCGGAAGCCACTGTCCTTCACACCACCGAACTGCGTCTCGACGCTCGATGCGACGAAGTGGTTGATCGACAGATTGCCACCTCGATGCCTTCCGCCAGCCGATCCACGTTGCGCGCGGAATTGGCGAAGGCATAAGCGACGAGCCCATATGGCACCGAGTTGGCCTGTTTGATCGCCTCGTCGATGTTGCGTACCCGGCTCAGCAGGGCGCGCGGCCCGAACGGCTCCTCGCGCATCGCACGCGCATCATCCGGCACATCCGCCAACACGGTCAGCGGGAAGAAATAGCCACGATTGCCGATGCGCTCGCCACCGGCCGTCACGCGCGCACCCTTGGCATCGGCCATCAGCGCCTCCATTGCTGCCAGGCATAGGTCATTGGCCAGCGGCCCATTTGGCTGTCGGGATCCACGTCTTGTCCAAATCGTGCGGTGACACCTCGTAAATTGTTCGCCGCGCCTTCATAACCACGCAGTTAAATCACCCGGCTTTCCGCAAGGACGGACAGCTCGCCGCGAGACAATCCCAATTCGCCGCAGAAGATTTCCGCGTTGTGCTCGCCGATCAGCGGCGGCCGCCGGGAAATCCGCCAGGGGGAGCCATTATAGATCGCCGCCTCACCCGGATAGATGAAGCTGCGACCAAGTTCCTCGTGTTCCACCTGCTTCCAGAAGCCGCGGTCATGCAGGTGGGCGTCATCGAGCAGCGCCTCAGGGGCACGTACCGCGCCCCAGGTGAAGCCGCGTTCCTGCGCGGCATGGTAGGCCTCTTCCGCCGGCAGGCTGGCAATAAAGTTGGCGATCAGATCATCGATGATGTGGGACGTGTTCTCAGTGATGACCGCCTGGTCCTGGTATTTGGCGTCCTTGAGGTCACCGGCCATGCCGTAGCTGTCCAGCAGCTCCGCCAGTTCCCTGACGAATTTCGGGTTCAGCCGACCGCCTACCAGCGCGCAGACGTAGTTGCCATCCTTGGCGCGGAACTGGGTACGAGGCGTGCGACCGGCCGCATGATGGCGACCCGTCTGGCGTCGCAGCACTTCGCCCCGATAGACATAGTTTGCGATGGCCGCCTCGGTGGTCAGCGCACAGGCCTCGTGTATGGAAGCATCGATATATTGCCCTTGCCCTGAAACCGTTCGGTAGACCAGAGCAGCCATGATGGCCATGTAAGCGAAATGGCAGCCCATGTGCCACGCGTTGCCACCACCTGGCGCGATGGGCGGCGCATTTTGCACGTCTGCATCGTCATAGCCACAGGAGGCCATCTCGCCACCCGCTGCCATGTGGAGCAGGTCGGTCGAAAGGAAGTCCCGCCACGGGCCGGTCTGGCCGAACGGGGTCAGCGAGCACATGATCAGCCGGGAGTTCTGTTCGCGAAGAGCCTCATGACCGAGCCCCAGGGACGCCAGGAAGCCTGGGCGGAAGGATTCCAGAACGACGTCCGACGCTGCCGCCAAACGTGCGAAAAGCCGGCGCCCGTCTACGGTTTCCAGACTGAGGGTAATGCCGCGTTTGGAGGTGTTGTAGTACCAGAAGGACAGACTGCGCTCCGGGTGCGGGATGTCGTCGAGGAATGGCCCGAGGTGGCGGCAGAGCTCGCCACCTGGGGGTTCGATCTTTACCACGTCAGCCCCGAGGTCGCCGAGCAGCTTGCCGCAGAACTGGCCCTTTTCATCCGCGAGCTCCAGGACTCTCAGCCCGGCCAATGGGCCCTGCACACCGGTCACGCGAGCATCTCCTCCATGTACGGAAATCGCGGCCGCTTCGTGGGCCAGAACGTGCCGTCGGCGAAACCTGCGCGCAGCTCTTCACGGCTATAGCCCAACAAGTCTTCGACAATCTCACGCGTGTGTTGGCCGATCAGCGGAGCAGGCAGGTGATTCGACGCCGGGGTTTCCGAGAGTTTGAACGGGCTGTTCTGCACCTTGTGCAATCCGAGCGCCGGATGCTCCATCGCCATATACATCTGCCGATGACGTAACTGAGGATCGTGCTCCACGCGGTCTTCGGCACTTTGTACGGGAAGCGCGCGAACACCGGCGGCCTGGCAGCGTTCCGTCAGCTCGTACTTCCCCAGCGTCATGCTCCACGCTTCGATGTACTCGTCCAGTTCCTTCTGGTGCCGCAGGCGTCCGGTAACCGCGGCAAAATTCTCCGAACTGGCCCATGACGGAGCGTCCATCACCTGCACCAGTCGCTGCCATTCATCGTCGGAGTGGCACACAATCACGCACCAGTCGTTGTACCCGCCGGGATGCGTACGATAAGCATTATGGGGCGCAACCGTCGGCCCACGGTAGTTGTCGACCAGAGTCGTACCCGGCCAGTGCGCGCGGTTGCCAGGAGGAAACCCAGGTCGGCGCGACCCTCGTCCGTTCACCGTGAAGTCCAGCAGCGCCGGACCATTGAGCGGAACGCTCGATACCATCTGAGACAGATCGATGTGCTGGCCTCGCCCCGTCATGTTGCGATGGTAGAGGCCGGTGAGGGCGCACATCGCCCCGTACATGCCGCCGGTGTCGTCCATATACGACCATCCCCAGCCAGCCGGCGGTTTGTCGGGCAGGCCGGAGAGATGCGTTAGCCCCGCGGCGGCCTGCGCGACAGGTCCGAACGTGGTGTAGTGATGGTTCCGCCCGATATGGCCGTAGCCCGACATCGACACATAGACGATGTCGGGCTTGATCCTGCACAGCTCCTCATATCCGAGCCCCCAGTTCCGCAGTACCCGGGAGCTGAAGTTTTCGATCACGATATCGGCGATGCCGATCAGCCGCTTCACGATCTCCAGGCCTTTGGTGCTCCGTACGTTCAGACTGAGACTCTTCTTGTTGACGTTGGTGTCCGCGAAGTTTCCCGAGGTGTTCAGATTGACGTCGAGATTCTGCGGCGTGGTGGTACTCGGCAGCCTGCCGCGCTCACTCTCCGGCCACTCAATCTTGATGATCTCGGCGCCGAACGCGCCGAGCCATCGCGTGGCCCATGGCCCGGCCCGCACCCAGCTGAAGTCCACTACGCGAATGTTTTCCAGTGCGCGCGGCTGAGACATGGCGTCGTGATCCCTGCTATCCCCAGGTGGCCTGACCGCCGACGGCCGTAATGGTGATGTGGCCCATTGTCGTAGCGGCTTTCGCGCCATGCCAGTGGCGTTCACCGGCCTTGATATGCACGACGTCACCCACGTTGATCTCGTGTTGCTCCTGCTCGGTTGCCACCATGCCGGAGCCCGAGGTCACGATCAGGATCTGATCGCAGGTGTGCGTATGCCACCCTGTCGTGCAGCCTTGGCTGAAGTTCACCACACTGCAGTTGTAGTTCGCGGAATCCCCGGGTTCGATGATGGTCTGACGTGACCGGGAAACCGGCCCTGTCCACCCGGTGATCCGGTCAGCGCCTTCCACCGGAACATTCGGTATGTCTCGCAGCGTGACCACCTTCATGACGTTTCCCTCCTCATGTTGACGGGTCCAAGGTATCTGAAATCCGTTCTTCGGCAACGCACGTTATTCGTCTTGGGGCACCGAGTATAACCACATGATCGCCCCGGGTGGGGAGTGGGCCAGGAGAATTGCAATAATTAGGTGGTGCAGGCCGACTACGATGAAGGAATAGCTGCCAATACGGACGGGTGCGCCATTGCAAACGCCGACCAACCGCGGCATGCGTTGCATCACCTTGGCGTACACCCGACGTGCCGGACCGGTACGGGCGAACACCGTGAGACGTTGCGAGCAATAGGAGACCGCATGGCGACGACAACGATCGAGACGGCAGGCTCACTGGATCAGGCGACGCTCGACGCCTTGCGTGAAGGCGTTGCCGGCGTGCTGGCAGAGCAAAGCGGCAGCACGGCCGTGCACGCGTTCATCGACGGCAAGAATTCGCTCGATCGGGAACTGTGGTCACAGGCCGCTTCCCTCGGGTGGCTTGGTTTCGGCGTTCCGGAGCAGTACGGCGGGCTCGGTCTGGGCGCCCACGGCCTCGCCATCCTGCACACCGAGCTTGGACGGCAGGCCGCGCCCGGACCGTACATTGCCACGCTCTCGGCCGCTCAGGCGATTGTCGAACATGGCACAGCAGCGGCCCGGGAGGCGTGGCTGCCGCGCATCGCGTCCGGTGAAATTAACGCCGCCGTCCCGGCCACCCCGGGCACGACGTTCCTGACATGGTCCGGCGCGGGCGTGTCAGGCACGCTGCGCTGCCTGGGTGCGCGCGACGCCACGTTCATGCTCGCGCCCACCGGCGATGCCTGGGTCATTGTCGAACTGGCCGGGGCCGGAGTGAGCGCGATCGCCGATGTGGGACCGGACGCGGGAGGTGATCGATATTCGCCTTCAGGATGCGAAGCCCTCCGCCATTCTGGAGGATCGCGAGGGCACCAGCGGGGCGCTGGTTCGAGCCATGGCACTGGCAACGGCGGCGGACAGCTGCGGCGCGGCCCGTTCCATCACAGAGCGGACCATCGCCTATATGAAGACGCGGGAGCAGTTCGGACAGCCGATCGCCGGGTTCCAGGCGCTGAAGCATCGCGCCGCCGACCTCGCCACAAAGCTGGCGGTGATGGATGAGATGATTGCGCACGCCGTCCACAGGACCGCCGCGGACGAGCCAGACGCCGATATCTGGGCTTCGCTCGCCAAGGCCGAAGTGACCGAGACCTTTGTCTTCATCGCCACCGACTGCGTGCAACTGCACGGCGGCGTTGGTTTCACCTGGGACTACGATCCGCAGATTTTCCTCAAGCGCGCGCGCCTGAACGAAGTGCTGGTCATGGCGAATACTGCCTTGCGCGATCGGGCCGCCGCTGGGCTGGCCGCGGTGACACGCGCCGGGCGTTCCGCGTTGGAGCTGGGCCTATGACAATTCTCGACGCACAAGACGATCTGCCGGCGTTCCGCGGGGCGATTCGCGACTGGTTGGCCGAGGTGGTGCCGGCCGACTGGAAGGCCCGCATGATACGGGCCTCCAATGAGGAGTTCATCGCCTTCCAACGCTGGTGGATGGGGGAACGGAGCAAGGTTGGCCTCGCCATTCCACACTGGCCGAAGGAGTACGGCGGCGCCGGGCTGACGTTACAGCACCTGATCGTCATCGCCGATGAGATGGCGCGGGCGGATGCACCGCAGGCGCGTATGTTCACCATTTCGCTGATCCATCTGCCCGGCACGCTGTTCCCGCACGGGACCGAGGCGCAGAAGCGCCGCTATCTGGCGGGCGTGGCGAAGGGCGATGTCTGGTGCCAGGGGTTCTCGGAGCCGAACTCGGGATCCGACCTCGCGTCGTTGCGCAGCCGGGCGGTTCGCGATGGCGATCATTACGTGATCAACGGGCAGAAGATCTGGTCGTCGTATTCGATGTACGCCGACCACTGCATATTGCTGACCCGGACCGATCCGGATGCGCAAAAGCATCGCGGCATCAGCTATTTCATCATGGATATGCGGTCGCCTGGCGTCGAGGTGCGGCCGATCCGACAGGCCAACGGCCGCTCCGAGTTCGGCGAGATCTTCCTGACGAATGTCCGGATTCCCGCCGAGAACATGATCGGGGCGCGAGAACAACGGCTGGCGGGTCGCGCAGGCGACGCTGGCATCGGAGCGTGGCGTGATCGCGTTCGAAGGCGCCGAGCGGCAACGCCATGAGATCGAAGCGTTCTACCGCCAGGCGCTGGAGAGCGGCGCGGCCTGGCTGCGGGACGATCAGCTCCGCCGCGAATTCATGGGCTTCCTCGCGGAGATGCAGGCGGGGCGGCGGCTGTTGCGGCGCGTGCTGGAGGAGAGTGAATCGCCCGAAGCCTCGGCCAGTGTCCTGCCGTCGATCGTCAAGCTGTCAGGTACGGTGCTGCGGCAACGAATTTGCTCCTTCATGACCCGGATCGCGGGCGTCGATGGCCAGGAATTCGCCATGCTCGCGGAGGAACCATTCGGCAGCCCAATGTTCGATTTCCTGAGTGCGTTCTCCGGCACGATCGCCGGCGGGACGAATGAAATCCAGCGCAACATTGTCGCCGAGCGTGGCCTCGGTATGCCGCGGGTGTGACACACTGCGGCACTTCAACGTGACGACGCATCGGCGGCTCAGCGTGAAATGAGGAAACGTCTCGTATCATCAATAGACTACCGGAAGTAGAATGTGGACTTGGTTGAGTGGTGGTTGGCGCTGGCTCAAGTAACGAAGACGGTGCCCACGCGAGTTGGAGTGAAGCCATGCGTCTCAAGGACAAAGTCGCCGTCATCATTGGTGCCGGACAAAGCGCGGGAGAGACGCTCGGCAATGGCCGTGCCACCGTGCTGCGGTTCGCACAGGAAGGCGCGAGAATCTTCGCGGTGGACCGCGATCTCGATTCCGCCGATGAGACCGCGGCCCTCGCCCGCGCCGAGGGCGGTGAATGCGAAACCGCCCGGGCCGACGTGGTGCATGAGTCCGAGCTCAAGGCCGCCGTCGAAGCCGCTCATAAGCGCTTCGGCCGTATCGACATCCTGCACTACAATGTCGGCATCTCGGTGGCGGGCGGCGACGCGCCTGTGACGGAGATCACCGAGGATGCGTTCGATCTGATCAGTGCCGTGAACCTCCGTGGGGCAGTCATGGCGTGCAAGCATGCGCTGCCGATCATGCGCGAGCAGAAAGCCGGCGTGATCCTGATGATCTCGTCCATCTCCGCGTGGGAGAACTATCCAAACGTCGCCTACAAGGTGACGAAAGCCGGTATGATCGCCTTCACTCAGCAACTGGCGATCCGCAACGCTGAATATGGCATCCGCGCCAATGCCATCCTGCCGGGTCTGATGGCGACACCGATGGCCATCGATGTGCGTGCCCGGGCCATCAACAAGCCTCGTGATGAGATCATGCGTGAGCGAGATGCCCGCGTACCCCTGCGAGGCCGGCAGGGCACTGCCTGGGATGTCGCCAACGCAGCGTTGTTCCTCGCCTCCGACGAAGCTGATTTCATCACAGGCGTGTCATTGCCCGTGGATGGCGGCATGCTGGTAGACATCGCCCCCGGCCGGCGTAACTGACGTCACGCGTCTCCAAGACGGTTGTTCAGAGGCGAAAGAGACCGCTTTACGCCAGGCTGAACCCTTCATAGCCGCGGGTGACGACGTCATTACAAATCTCCCGGTATCGTACCATTCCACCCGCGTACGGCATGAACACTCTGGGCTTGCCCGGAATGTTGGCGCCCAGATACCAGGAATGCTTCGCCAGCGGCAGCAGCGTCTTGCCGGCGGCGTCGTTGACCTCGGCCACCCATTTATCAACTGCATCGGGCCGCGCTTCTATCCGTTCCAGGCCATTCGCGCGCATGTGCGCGATGCAATCGGCGATCCAATCCGCGTGCTGCTCGATCGCCACAGGCATGTTGCACAGCACGGACGGGCTGCCTGGGCCGGTGATCGTGAACAGATTGGGAAAGCCCGCGATCTGCAGGCCGAGGTAATTGCGCGGACCCGCTTCCCACACGTCCTTCAACGCGACGCCGTCGCGCCCACGAATATCCATCCGCAGCATCGGGCCGGTCATGGCATCGAAGCCTGTCGCGAAAACGATGATATCCAGCGGATACTCCGCTTCCGTGGTGCAGACGCCCGCCGGACTGATCCGCTCGATCGGTGCCGCCTTCACATCCACCAATGTAACGTTCGCCCGGTTGAACGTTTCGAAGTAATTGGTGTCGATTGGCGGCCGCTTGGCAGCGTACGGATGATCGATATTCGACAGAGATCGCCGCCGTCTTCGGGTCCTTCACGATCGAGCGGATCTTGCGCTTAACGAAGTCCGCCGCAGTATCGTTCGCCGCCTTATCCACCATCATGTCTTTGAACGCGGCGCGGAACTGCAATCCGCCGCGCTCCCACGCGGCTTCGTAAATCGCCTCGCGCTCCTCCGGCGGGGTCTCGACAGCCAGGCGTTCTTCGATCCGGAACGCCATCCCGTTTATTGTCTCTCGTGTTATCGCCCTGATCTCACCGGGGTTTTCCTTGATGTAGCGCTGGAACTGCGGTGTCAGCGGTGCGTTACGTGCTGGTACCGAGTAGTTTGCCGTGCGCTGGAACACAGTCAGGTGCTTTGCCACCGCGGCGATCACCGGCGCCGCCTGAATGCCGGTGGAGCCGGTGCCGATCATCCCGACCCGCTTGCCGGTGAAATCGACGCCTTCGTGCGGCCATTGTCCGGTGTGGTACCAATCGCCGGCAAAACTCTCCAATCCCACGAATTTCGGGACGTTCGCCGTGGACAGGCAACCGACGGCGGTGATCAGGAACTTTGCGGTGAAGGTTTCGCCGCGTTCGGTCCGGACACGCCAGCGATTGGTGGTCTCGTCGTAATGCGCCGCCGCGACACGAGCGTTGAACAGGATGTCCCGCTTCAGATCGAAACGGTCCGCGACATGGTTAAGGTAACGCATGATTTCCGGCTGACCAGGATAGCGCTCGGACCACTCCCACTCGCGCATCAACTCGGGTGAGAAGGTGTACCAGTAAACGTGACTTTCTGAATCGCACCGCGCGCCGGGGTAGCGGTTCCAATACCACGTGCCACCCACACCACCGCCTGCTTCCAACGCCTTCACCGACAGGCCAAGACGGTCGCGCAGGCACAGGAGCTGGTAGAGGCCCGCGAAACCTGCGCCGATCACCAGTGCGTCGAGTTCGGTGGCCTGGTTGGAGTTGTTGCTCGCGACTTCCGCCGTAACGTCCGCCATCGTTGTCCCAACCTTCCGCCTGTCATCCCTCGGGCTGCTTAACGCACCCGCTGTCGGTCGGGATAAGGCTCCGGATCAGGCGTGATATCAAGTCTTACACCGCAGCGGTGCCTCATATGGCTGATCCAGAGCGATAGCTTGCCCACACCCGTCGAACCCGCCCACAATTCCCGCAAACCAGGGAACTCGTTCACATGGCCACTCCAAGAACCGGCGGTTGTCTGTGCGGCGCGATCCGTTACGAGAGCGATGGCGACGTCATGTTCGCATTGCGCTGCCATTGCCGCGATTGCCAACGCCAAAGTGGTGCCGCATCTGTGGCGGCGATCCGAGTACCTGCCGCACGGTTTCACGTCACCAAGGGCACGCCAAAACGCTTTGTCGCGCAGGCGGATAGCGGCAACGAAATCGCACGCGCATTTTGCGGTGACTGCGGGACGCCGCTCTATGTCCAGGTGACGACCCGCCCCGATGTGGTCGGGCTGCGCGTCTGCACGCTTGACGATCCCGGATGGTTTCGTCCGGAAGCCGATATATTTGTCAAAAGCGCGCAACCCTGGGAGCCCGTGGACGCCGCGGTGCCCCGATATCCAGAGTATCCGCCCGGCAAGTCCTATCCGGTGGAGGGTGGCCGATGATCCACGAATGCGGTTGCCATTGTGGAAGCCTCCGGCTCACCCTTGTCTGTCACGTCCGCCCAGGAAGTCCGGCTTCGGGCGTGTGGCTGTTCGTTCTGCCGCGCCCATACAACGCGCACCACCAGTGACCCGCTCGTCGCAGCCGCGATCTGCGCCCAGGACTGGGATTTGGTCATGCGGGAAAAGAACACCCAGCGATGCGGGGGGGCGTGGCGAACGGAGGCTGTTTCTCCGAGGCGATCCTTATGGACCAGATCCGTCATGATCAGATCGTCATCAGTGAATCTGCATGCGTCGCACAGCGTCAGGGGCGTATCGATCACGGTTTGACCGATCGGACGCCAGACATTGATAAAGACGTAGCAGCGCGTGAGGTGCGCCTCGGCTTCGTGCGGCACCAGATCGTGGACGCGCTGGGGCGCTAAGTTTTCCGTGTAGTCGTTATGCACCCGCATCACCGGATCGCGCGGTTGATCTGGGCCACGCAATGTGTGGTCGAACACCAGTACACGCGCGGCACCGGTCACGACGCGCATGATGGCGGCGCATTCGTCGTAGTAGGCGCCCGGTGATCGCCTACTCATCTTTGAAGTCCCGCTCCACACTGGGTTTTTCAGCAACTCGAAACTGTTTCCATCGAGCGTGAAGGCCCTCCGTGCCCGCGGGCGTCGGCGCGTTTGCGGGGTGCCCATTATATGTTCATATAGTGAAGGCCCAGCGATAGTTGCCTATTTTTCGATCGAAATTTGACCGTGAAATGATATTTCATTGGCCACGCTGGAAATTTTGCCTTGCATTTTGGCGTAATCTGGGTCCACGCTGCGTCGTCCCAATGATTGCAGGAGCGAACAGGAAAACCCGAATGCAATGGCGCGGACAACGGCACCGAACCTCTGACACGGCGCGTGATGCCATCTGGGTACCAGCCCTCACGCTCGTGGTCTCCGTCCTGCTCACAGCCTGCCTGGGAATCATGTTCCTCCAGCAGCTCGCGGACTTCGATCCTGCGGTAGGTGCCATCGTCGCATTCAAATCGGGCGCGCAGAGCATGGAGCTTTGGCAGATCGACGTAACCTCAGTACGCAGTGACCCCGCCGGCCCGCCCATCAGCCGGGTCTGTGTCCTCAGCCCCGCCAGCATGGCGAATGGCGGTGGCAGTCTTGTCGTCGAGGCGCGGCAGATGAGCAGCCCGCCGATCTATCGCGTGCACTGGGCGGGCGCACACACAAGCAACGTTGGAAATGACTGTGGCACGGCAGCCGATCTGATTATATCGCGCGCCGATCTCCAGAAATTGGCGAACACGGCGGGCGGATTTGGTGTCAGTCCAAAGCTGATCGGACCGTAGCGCAACACTCGTCTCCTCACCCGCCCGGATTTCAGCGCCGAACAGTCACCTCGATCGCCACGACCATCCTGTCGCAGTGTGAACTCCAGCGCTGTAACGGCCGCCAATCGTGTCGTGCCGCCCGCAGGTGTCCTCCATGATGCGCATCAGCACCTGCGCGCGATCCGAATACAGCCTGGTGCCCTTGCCGAGGTAGATGTTGGCGTTGATCTTCATCGTGCTGGCGGCATTTTAGCGATCCGCTGGCAACCCAGCCGAGTAACACAAGAAATCCACCGCCTGCTGCCCGTGCATATCGACGATGCGCAGGCGATCGCCGATATTCGGTCGAACGGAGAAACGGCCGCCCGCCGGGGTCGTCTGCCGCGATATTTCACCCGGCAGTGCGCGCGCTACCGCGCATCGCATCAAGCAGCCAACAGCGAAGCCCGCGGTATCAGTGGGCTATCCGCCATCACCTGCTTGCCAGCGCGTAGCGCAAGGGCCGGCGTCAGCATCTGGTCCGCGATGACCTTCTCACCGCTGTTGTCGGCCAAGGTGAACCGCCCGCATAGCAGGTCGAGTACCGAAATGTCGGCTTCCCTTCCCACCGCCAATGTACCAAGCGCGTCCTGCATCTTCACCATGCGCGCCGGATTGCTGGTGACCGTCGCGATGACGTCCGGCAGACTGATGCCCAGCATCAGCAGCTCGGTCATCGCGTGGGTCAGATTGAACGGCGCGACACCGAAGAACGGGTTCTCCTGGCGCGCCGGGTCATTGCCAACACCGGGCGGACGCACATTGTAGCCGTGCATATCGGCACCCAACGTGTGCGGACGGATCCCAGCACCAATGGTGCGGCGCGCCATTTCGAAGCTGAAATGGGAACCATGACCGACATCCACGGTCACGCCACGTTCCAGCGCCGCCCAAACCACCGGATGCACTTCGCCCGTCTCGGTCGACACGAAACCGCCGGGATGGCGGGTAAACGGATGCGCCAGCACATCGCCAGGCTCCATGATCGGCATCAGCGCGCGCACCACTTCGTCGGGGTCGATCGTCACGCCGTCCTTCACCGGCCAGAGCTGACCAAGGTGGATATACAGTGGCACGCCCAATTCGCTGGCGATGCGCTTGCCAAGCTTCACCACCTTCAACCCCCAACGCGAGGCACCACCGATTTCCGCATGTGCCTTCACGCCGCGCACGATGTCGGCGTTGGCGCGTCCAGCACGCACTGTCGCCTTCACGTCCACCTGCTCCGGCCCGTACAGCGACGGGTAGAGATGGCCTTCCATGCCGCCGACCAGGTACATCGAGATGAAGCACAGTACTCGGCTTTCCGCCGGTTCGACGATGAAATGACGGAATCCTGGAATGGTCATGCAGCTTGGGCCGCCTTGGTCCACCAGGGTGGTGACGCCGGAACGCACGCCAACCATGTCCGCATTCAGACCGAAGCGGCCGGTCACATGCTGGTAAACATGGGCGTGCGTGTCGATCATGCCGGCAGTGACGATCTTGCCCGCAACGTCCAGCACCTGGCGCGCCGCGCCGACAGGGAGTGTGGGTTCGATTGCCGCGATCATGTTGTCGCAAATGCCGACATCGGCGATACCATCGCGCCCCGATGCCGGATCGATCACCCGGCCGCCACGGAGCAGCACGTCGAATTGCGCGTCCATCGGTTCCTCCGTGATGATTTGCCGGCGCAGCCGTATCGTCAGTATGCTGACGGTTGCGCACAGCGTGCAAGCGGGAAGGTATCTGCATGCGGCAGGCAAAGGGCGAAGGCATCGGCATCTCCGTTCCCCGGCTCGAAGACGATCGGTACCTGCGTGGCAAGGGTGAGTTCATCGCCGATATCCGCCTGGCGGGCATGTGTGATCTCGCCTTCGTGCGCAGCCCCCTCGCGCATGCACGCATCCGTGCCGTGCGCAAACCACGAGGCGCGGAAACGATGGTATACACTGCCGCCGACCTCGTTGGGGTGCGGCCGATAGTCGCGGCGTCCGGTCTTCCCGGTTTCAAGCCATCGGTTCAGCCGGTACTGGCCGACGACAAGGTGCGCCACATCGGTGAGGCGATCGCTGTCTGCGTGGCGGAAAGCCGTGCCGCCGCCGAGGACCTGGCCGTGTCAGTGGATGTGGAGTTCGAGGAGTTGCCGGCGGTGGTCGATATGCGAGCGGCACTCACCAGCGGGGCCAGGCTGCATGAGCACTGGGGCGACAACATCTTCCTGGAAACCTTCGTCGAAGTTGCGCCGGAGCGTTTTGTGCGCCCCGCACCCATCGTCGTGCGGCGGCGGTTACGCACTGCTCGGCAATGCATGTCGCCGCTGGAAGGCCGCGGCGTGGTCGCGACATGGGATCGACGGATGGAGCAACTGCTGCTCTACACGTCCACCCAATTGCCGCACACCGTACGCACCGGACTTGCCGGCTGCCTTGGTCTCGACCAGGGACGCATTCGCGTCGTCGCACCCGATGTTGGCGGTGGCTTCGGCTACAAAGGGATCCTGCTGCCGGAAGAGGTGTGCGCGGCGTGGCTTGCGCGCAAGCTTGGCCATCCAGTCCGCTGGATCGAAGATCGCCGTGAACAACTCACCGGCAATGCCAACTGTCGTGAGCACGACTACGATATTACCGTGTACGCCGAGGCCGATGGCAGGCTGATCGGCATTGATGGCGACGCCGTGGTCGATGCCGGCGCATATTCCGCCTACCCGTTCTCCGCATGTCTCGAAGCAGCACAGGTGGCCTCGATCCTGCCGGGTCCCTATGTGATGCAGGCTTATCGTTGCCGCACATTTTCCGCGGCAACCAACAAGCCGCCGATCCTGCCGTATCGCGGCGTGGCGCGGGCCGGTGTGTGCTTCGCTTTGGAGGTAACACTGGACGCAGTGGCACGCCAGGCCGGGTTGGAACCCCACGAAGTGCGGTCGCGCAATCTGGTTCCCCCCGATGCAATGCCGTTCGACAACATCACCGCCAAGCATTTCGATAGCGGCGACTATCCGGAATGCCTGCGTCGCGCGGTCGCTGCGATCGACATTCCAGCGGTCCGCCGTCGCCAGGCGGACATGACCGGCCCACTGCGCATCGGCGTCGGCTGCACGATCTTCTGCGAGCAGGCCGCGCACGGCACGTCGGTGTACGCTGGCTGGGGCATCCCCATGGTGCCCAGCTTCGAACAGGCAGTGGCACGCATGACGCCGGATGGCGGGCTCGAGCTGCGCGTCGGCATCCAGAGTCACGGTCAGGGGTTGGAAACCACGCTGGCACAGGTGGCGCACGAGGTGCTGGGGATTCCGCTCGCCGCGATCCGGGTCGTGCATGGCGACACCGCATTGACGCCATATTCCACCGGAACCTGGGGCTCGCGTTGCATGGTAATGGCCGGCGGTGCGGTTGGCACCGCGTGCCGTGAACTGGCGGAGCGCATCGCAAGCATCGGCGCGCACCTGTTGCAGGCACCAGTCGAATCAGTGCGCGTTAGCAACGCCATGGTGACTGGACCGGCCGGCAGCGTGCCGATCGCCGAGGTGGCGCGCACGTGGTATCTCCGGCCGCAGGATCTGCCGAACGGCGTCGCGCCCGGCGGATTGGAAGTGACTGCCGGCTACAAGACGCTGCGCGACAGCGGAACGTTCAGCTACGCCGCGCACGCCGCGTTGGTTTCAGTCGATACCGAACTCGGCGACATCCGCATCCTCGATTACGCGATCTGCGAAGATGGTGGAACACTGGTCAATCCGATGATTGTCGATGGTCAGGTGATCGGCGGCACGGCGCAGGGCATTGGCACCGCACTGTATGAACAGATGCCGTTCGACGATGCCGGCCAGCCGCTTGGTTCAACCTTGGCGGACTATCTGCTGCCCGGCGCCACCGAAGTGCCGGAGCCGCGCATCGAACACATGAAGACGCCGTCGCCGTTGTCGATGTTCGGCCAGAAGGGCATCGGCGAAGGTGGCGCAATCGGACCGCCGGCCGCCATCGCCAACGCGGTGAACGACGCGTTATCGCCGTTCGGCGTGGAGCTGACCGAACTGCCGATCACACCACGCCGCGTGCTTGCCGCGCTGCTGGCGCGCGTTGACCAATGAAGGCCGCACCGTTCGAACATGCGCGCCCGGCGAGTCTGACCGAGGCAATCTCGCTGCTGGCAGCGCAAGCAGGTACGGCGCGCGTGCTGGCCGGCGGACAGTCGCTGGGGCCGATGTTGAACCTGCGGCTGGCGCAGCCGCGTCTGCTGGTGCAGGTCGATCGATTGCCGGAGCTCGCCGGTGTCGCCATCGATGCCGATGCAGTAACGATCGGTGCCTGCGTGACGCACGCATCGATCGCCGATGGCAAAGTTCCGGACATCGGCGGCAATGTGCTCGCCCGAGTGGCCGACAACATCGCTTACCGCGCCGTGCGTAATCGCGGCACGATCGGCGGCAGCCTGTGCCATGCGGATCCCGCCGCCGACTGGGTGACAGTGCTGACCGCGCTGGATGCAGTTGCTATGCTGTACGGCCCAGGCGGTGCGCGCGGCATGCGACTGACGGACTTCGTGCAGGGTGCATTCTGCACGGCACTGTTGCCGGGCGAGATACTGCTCGCGGTGCGCGTGCCACGTCTGCCATCCGATGCGCGCTGGGGCTATGTCAAGGCGTGTCGCAAGCCGGGTGATTTCGCCCACGCGATGGCGGCGGCACTGCTCACCGCGCAAACCTGTCGCGTGGTGATCGGCGCACTCGGCGGCAAGCCTCTGCTGCTGGAAGGCGCAGCCGCGTCGGTCGACGGCGCGATCCACGCGCTACAGGCGATGGATGGTGTGGACCAGGTGCAGCGTCAAATGCAGCTGACCACGCTCCGTCGCGCGCGGGCCGAGGCAGGCGCATGAGCCGTGTCACGCTCACGGTGAACGGCGCCGCTGTGACCGCCGATGTCGAACCGCGCACCCATCTCGCGGATTTCCTGCGGGAGGGCCGGCTGCTGACCGGCACGCATCTCGGATGCGAGCATGGCGTGTGCGGTGCGTGCACGCTGCTGATCGATGGCGCGCCGGCACGCTCGTGCATCGCGTACGCCGTTGCCTGCGATGGTGCCGACATCCGAACCATCGAAGGACTTGAAGACGATCCGGTGATCGACCGCCTGCGTGCTGCGTTCACCGCGGAACATGCGCTGCAATGCGGCTATTGCACGCCCGGCATGCTGATGACTGCGCGCGACATCGTGCAGCGAGTGTCCGATGCAGACGAAGCGCGCATTCGCCTCGAGCTTGCGGGAAATCTCTGCCGATGCACCGGCTACGCCGGCATCGTGCGTGCCATCGCACGTGTATTGGCCGAGCGCGTGGTGCTGCCGACCGCGACGCCTGTACCGCTGCCCGCTCTGGCGGCTGTGTCGACGCCGTCGCCGGTGAGCGGCCCAACGATCCGCGCCATTTGGCGTCGGTTGCGCACGCTGGTAAGCCCAGGCTGAACAGGCGTGCAACCGTCAGGGCGAATGCAGAATATGGCTGGCGGGATCGCACTCGAAAACTATCGCGTGCTTGCGCGCCGTCCCGGATTCCTCATCCGCCGCCTGCATCAGATCCATCTCGCGCTGTTCGCCGAATCCTGTGGTGCATTTGGCGTGACACCGGTGCAGTACAGCATCCTGACCGTCGCCGCGACGCAGCCAGGGCTAGATCAGGCGGCACTGGCAAGCGAGGTCGGCATCGATCGTGCCACCGTCGCCGATGTGCTGGCGCGGCTGGAGCGGCGTGGATTGGTCCGTCGTAGCCGCGCTACACGCGACGCCAGGCTGAAACTGGTACATGCGACGATCGCCGGCCGCCGCCTGTTGTTGCGCATGGATCGGCATGCGCAACAGGCGCACGAGCGAACCATCGCACCACTGCCGCCGACGGAGCGTGCGGCCTTCGTCGATGCCCTGGTCAGGCTGGTGGAAGCCGGCAACGGTCTGGGCCGCGCCCCACTGCGCCTGGCATGAGCGGCACCCCTGTCATTGCGAGGAGCAGGGCGACGAAGTAATCCCCGTCCAGTTATCGACCCCGCTCCGCCACGCTCGCTTGCTCGCTGCGCCTCCCTTTACGGCGGTGCATAATCACGCGACTTCGTAGATCCCAACATGCAGGTCGGTCGGATACCACCCGGCCACCGGATTGAACTCCTGCGGACACGCCGACAGTGCAAATACACAGTCGATCCACGCCTTGAACACGACGCAGTCGCCAGGCTTCGACGGATTGTCGCCGGTCTCGACCCTGCCGTCCGGAAACACCTCGACATTCATGAACAGATTGACCGGCTGCGGAATGAACGGCGCGACACCCAAATACGGCGCCATCACTTGCCGGAAATTGCCGACGCAGCTCGCGTGGTCGCCCTGCACGCCATACAGCCGGTAGCGGTGGTCATCGCACGGCGCGGTCAACAGGTCATGCACGCCACAGGTGTCCTGTACAAGCTGCAGGATGGGGCGGCGGTGATTAGTGTGGAACGACTCGCCAGGCCGAGGGCACAGCCGGCTGATCCAAACGCGGGTATGCATCGCCGACAGATGCTCCGCCGGGTTTGCGGCATTGAATGCCCAAAAGTCGCCCGCCTGCTTGCCATTCGGATCGACGATCTTGAGGAATTGCCCAGCCTCCAGACGGTCGGACCAGCCGGTGCGTGCCGCAATTACCACCGACCGCACCAGCCGGAGTGGCAGTGTCAACTTGCCGTTCAGATCAATTGCAATGTCTTCGTCCATCGTGCCCCGCCCGCCCGGTCATCTACATCGTCAGCACACTGACAATATGCCCAACCGATATGCAAGGCCCGGTCAAAAATTGGGCGGTCTGCCCGTGGCGTCAGGTACTCAGTCAGCACCTCGCGCAGGGTCGTCCCGGTATAGGCGGTGCGCATCAGACCTCGTCGCTGCAGGGCCGGCACAAGTCCCTCGGTAACCTCGGTAATGAAGCGGCGGCTGGTGCGCTGGAACGGCGTACTGATCAGGAACCCGTCGCCACCGATTGCCTCCGCAGCGTTGCCCATGCGTTCGGCAATCGTGTCCGGCGAGCCGATGAACTCAACGTCTGACGGCACCGTGCCGAACCGCTCCATCGCCAGCTGGCGCAATGTCTTGCCGCTGCCCCACTGGGCGAATTTGTCGAGCGAGCCCTGCTCGCCATTGGTGGTCAGCCGCGGCAGCGGCTGGTCCAGATCGTATTTGGAAAAATCTATGTCGGTGACAGTGGCCGTGCTTGCCAAAGCGCGTTCGATGAAGTGCGGCGAGGAAACCATTCGTTCCCGCTTGGCATATGCCTCCGCATCCGTCTCGCCCAGGATCGGATAGACCAGGAACAGCACTTTGATGTCATCGGGGTTGCGGCCAAACGACACCGCATAGCGCCGTACGTCGTCGCGATATTGCTTCATCCCTGTAATGCCGGTCGCAGTGGCGATGATGGAATCCGCGTGCTTGGCCGCAAACGCACGGCCGCGTGGTGACCCGCCGGCCTGCACGAAAACCGGTCTTCCCTGCGGTGAACGCACGGTGTTCAGCGGCCCACGGCACTTGAAGTATTTGCCCTCGAAGTGGATTGGCCGGACCTTCGTGGAATCGGCATAGGTTCCGGTCTCGTGGTCCATCACCACGGCGTCGGGATCCCACGAGTTGAACAACCTGCAAACCAGATCGACGTATTCGTCGGCCATCTCGTAGCGCTGCTCGCGCGGCGGCAGCTTATCCAGGCCGAAGTTCTGTGCCGCGGCATCCTCTCCCGAGGTGACAATATTCCAGCCGAAGCGCCCGCCGGCGATGTGGTCCAGCGTGCAACAGAGACGCGCCAGCATGAACGGCGGATAGGCCAGCGTGGACAGCGTCGCCACAACGCCGAGCCGCGTGGTTGCCGCGCTGATCAGGGCGGCGAGCGGCGAGGGGTCGTGCTTGGGAACCTGCAGCGCGTGCTTCAACGCTGCTTCCGCACTGTCACCATAGGCTTCGGACACCATCAGCGTGTCCTCGATCATGATATAATCGAAACAGGCCCGTTCCAAGGCCTGCGCCATGTCGACGTAGAACCTGCCGTTCCAGTGCGACCCGCCGGTGGCGAGCGGATGATCCCACTCGCCTGGGGTGAAGTTCATGAACCAGCCCAGATGCAGCCGCTTGCTTGCCATTGGCAAAATCTCCTGCCCGGGTGCTCCTGAATCAACAGCAAAATCCGGGCCAGCCATCCCGCTGGCATGCCGGTTGCTTCGTATAGGCGGTCGGACACAAACCGGGGAACGTTTCATGGAACGACGCACACTCCTGGCCGGCGCCGGCGCTACCGCTCTGCTTGGCCTGACAACCACCCGCCAGGCCCGCGCCGATACGCTGGATGACGTAAAGCAGCGCGGCACTCTCGTCGTCGGCATGGAAGCGGCCTACGTGCCCTACGAATTCTTCAAGGACGGCAAGATCATCGGCTATGACCCCGACATCATCGACCTCATGGTTGGCAAGCTCGGCGTGAAGGCGCAACTGGTCGATACCGCCTGGAACGGCATCATCCCGGCGCTGTATGCCAAGAAGTTCGACATCATTGTGTCGGCGATGACCATCACCAAGGAACGCGCGGAGAAAGTGCTGTTCTCGATGCCCTATGCCGACGCCAGCAACGTCATCCTGCTGCGGGCCAACGAGGATCGCATCAAGACCGCGGACGATCTGTCCGGCAAGATCATCGGTGTGCAGATCGGCAGCGCCGCAGCCGGCATCATCAAGGTGTTCGAGGCCAAGCTGAAAGCCGAGGGCAAGCCCGGCTACGCCGATGTGAAACAGTACCGAGCACTATCCGGAGGCGTACCAGGATCTGATCAACAAGCGTGTAGATGGCGTGGTCAATTCGAAATCCACCATGATGGTGGTGATGCGCGACGCACCCGGGCAGGTCAAGATGATCGGCGGTGTGTCGGACATCACGGCCTATTTCAGCATGGCGTTCCGCAAGGAGGACGTCGCGTTGCAGTCCTTCGTCAACGCGCAGCTCGCCGACATGAAGTCGAGCGGCGAATTGGCGAAGCTGCAGGTGAAATGGTTCGGCGGCACGATGGAAACACCGAACGCGGTGCCCGCCGTATTGCCCTGACATCGCCCTGACACTGTGCCGACATGGTCGGCTTCGATTGGTCCGTCATCTGGTATGCCGTCCCCTACATGCTGCAAGGGGCGGTGGTCACACTGGAAATCTCGTTCTGGGCGATGGCGTTCGGCACCGTCGTCGGCATCGTCTGCGGGCTGATCAGCGTCTCAGACCTGCGCCTGCCGAAAGCGATTGTCCGAAGTTATGTGTATTTTGTGCGCGGGACGCCCGCTCTGGTACAGATCTTCCTGATCTATTTCGCCCTGCCACGCATCGGATTTGAGCTGTCGGCGTTCTGGAGCGGTGTCATGGCGCTGGCGTTCAACTCCGGGGGATTCATCTCCGAGATCGTCCGCGCCGGCCTGCAATCGATCGACGCCGGACAGACGGAGGCTGCGTTGTCGATCGGCATGACCAATCGTCAGTCCATCCTGTTCATCCTGCTGCCGCAATCATTGCGCCGGATCACGCCCCCACTGACCAACGAGGTGATCACGCTGGTGAAGAGTTCGTCGCTGCTGTCGGTGATCTCGATTACCGAACTCACCCGCTCCGCCCAGGTGATCATCGCCGAACGATTCACCCCGTTCGAGCTCTATGCGGAACTGGCGGTTTACTATCTGGTGATCATCTCGGTCCTCGCCTGGTTCTCCGAATTCGTTGAGAAACGACTGGCATGACGGCAAGGCCGCTGCTGGAAATTCACGGCCTGTCCAAGATCTTCGGCGACATCCCCGTTGTTGATCGGATCGACCTCGCGATCGCCGCGGGTGAGATCGTCATGGTGATCGGCCCAAGCGGCGCGGGAAAATCAACGTTATTGCGCTGCGTGAACCGCATCGAGATCCCATCGGAAGGCGGCATCATACTCGACGGCATCAACATGGCGGGCGAAATGCGCAACGGTCGGCTGGTTCCCGATCGCCCGACGGTGACTGCACAGAAGCGCCGGCACATCGGCATGGTGTTCCAGCGCTTCAACCTGTTTGCTCATCTCACCGCGCTGGACAACGTGGCGATCGGACCGCGCCGCGTTCTGGGCATGAAGCTCGCCGCGGCGCGCGAACTTGCGGCCGAACAACTGGCACGGGTGAAACTGTCGGACCACGCGTCGAAGCGGCCGGCGCAATTGTCTGGCGGTCAGCAGCAACGCGTGGCAATCGCGCGCGCCATGGCGATGCGCCCGCTGCTCATGCTGTTCGATGAACCCACCTCCGCGCTCGATCCCGAGCTTGTAGGCGAGGTGCTGGAGGTGATCCGTGCCTTGGCGCAGGACGGCATGACCATGCTGGTGGTGACGCACGAGATGCAGTTCGCGCGCGAGGTAGGCACACGCGTGCTGTTCATGGACAGCGGGCGCATCCTGGAAGACGCAGCACCCGCGGCGTTCTTTGCACGGCCTGAGCATCCGAGGGCGCGCGAGTTCCTGCGTCGCATTCATGCACCAGGTGCTGCCCGATAACGCCGGCGATCAGACGTGGCACGGCATGTCATTTGCATGTAAAACAGCATCCCGGACCACGATGGAGCGGATGGATGGCTGCCACGCCCTTTCACCTCGGTTGGTTCCTCCAAGGCTCCAGCGTCCAGGCGTGGGGTGAACCCTGGACCGGCCATATCGGCAACACCTGGATGGTGCCGGACCTGTTCATCGACATGGCGCGCTGCCTCGAACGCGCCTGCTTCGACTATCTGCTGATCGAGGATTTATCCTATGTCGGCGAAAGTTACGGCGGCTCGACCGAGACTCTATCTGAAGAACGGCATCGCCGTGCCGCGGCAGGACCCATCGGTGGTCGCCTCGCTGATGATCGCAGGCGACGTCGCGCATCGGCATCGTCCCGACATTCGGCACCTATGCCTATCCGCCCTATCTGCTGGCACGCCTGGTTGCAACGCTTGATCAGGTCTCGTCCGGGCGCATTGGCTGGAATGCGGTCACCGGCAGTTCAGACTTCGCCGCAATGAACTTCGGCATGCCCGGTATGCCGGAACATGACCTGCGCTACGACATGGCAGACGAATACATGGAAGTCTGCCGGCGCTATGGGCCTCATGGGAACCTGGCGCAATCATCGCCGACCGCCACGGCGGCATACTTGTCGACCATACCAAGGTGCACGCGGTCAAATTCGAAGGCCGCTTTTCAAGACGCGCGGCCCGCTGAACTCCGGGCCGTGCCCGCAAGGCCAGCCGGTGATCGCGCAGGCCGGCGGTTCGCCGCGCGGACGACAGTTCGCATCGCGTTACGCCGACACCATCGTCGCGCACACCAAGGGCATCGCTGCGATGAAGGCGTATCGCGACGACGTCCGCACACGCATGGTCGCGAATGGTCGTGATCCGGACACCTGCAAGGTGCTGTTCCTGGTCGCGCCGATCATCGGCGAAACCGAAGCCGAGGCACAGGACAAGAAGCGAGCGCGCGCCGCGCGGGCGGCGGCGCAGATCCCGCAACGCCTCGCCCATCTCGGCAAAGTAACGAACATCGACTTCGGCAAATTCGATCTCGACAAGCCGCTCCCGGCCGATGTCACCACCAACGGCCACCAGCAGACGCTGGATGAGTTCCGCGCCAAGGCTGCCGGCAGGACGCTGCGCGAGGCGATGGCGGACCACAACGCAACGGAACTCTCGGTCGAACTGATCGGCACGCCGGATTCAGTTGCCGCGCGAATGGCCGAGGTGATGGAGGAGGCCGGCGGCGATGGCTTCCTGTTCTCCATGCCAAATGTCAGCCGACGCACTCTCGCCGAAGTAGAAGATGGGCTGGTACCCGCCTTGCAGGATCGCGGGCTGGTGCGTGCCGCCTACACGTATTCCCAGTTTCGCGACAACCTGCTGGAATTCTGAGCGATCGCCCTGCATGCAACGCCATGACAGACATTCTGATCGGGAGCGCAGTCATGACCAGACCAAACGACACGCCTGACCAAAGCGGCCGTCGTTTCCTTGCGCTGAGCGCGATTGGTGCCACGGCGCCTTTCCTTGGCACGCGACCGTTGCGAGCGCAGACCACGAATCTTGTCGAGATCAACACCATCCCGGAAAAGCTGAAGGGCACTGGCGAGGTTCGCATCGCGGCCTACGGGGGCACTGCCCAGGACGCTGAACGCAAGGCATATTTCGAACCGTTCGAGAAGCTCAGCGGCATCAAGACACGCGACTTTGCGGGCGCCGACATCAACAAGGTCAAGGCGATGGTCGAGACCGGCAACGTCGAATGGGACGTGGTCCAGCTCAGCCGCTCAACCGTGAGGAACCTGATGAAGAAGGGCGACTACTTCGAAAAGATCGACTACGACCTGGTGGACACCGCGAACATCGATCCGGTGTATCGCTACGACTACGCGCTCGACATGCTGGTCTGGTCCGAGGTGATGGCGTACCGCACCGATGCGTTCAAAGGCGCCGTGCCGAACGGTTGGGCGGACTTCTGGGACGCGAAGAAATTCCCAGGCGACCGCGCGCTGGGTGGCGCCGGCCCGAGTACGCCGGAGCTCGAATTCGCGCTGATGGCCGCCGGCGTGCCGCCCGACAAGATCTATCCGATCGACATCGACAAGGCGTTCGCCAGCTACGACAAGATCAAGACCAGCGTGGTGAAGTGGTGGGAAACCGGCGCCGTGCCGGTGCAGTTGCTCACCGACCGCGAGGTGGTGCTCACCTCGGTGTGGAATGGCCGCATGGCCGCGATTCAGGCGGCCGGCGTGCCGGCAGCGATAAGCTGGAACCAGGGACTGTTGAAGCGCGACGCCTGGGCGGTGCCGAAGGGTTCGCCGAATCAAGGCCAATGCGATGAAGTTCATCGCATTCAGCACGCTGCCAATCCCCCAGGCGCGTCTTTCAACGCTGATCCCCTACGGCTTCTCCAACAGCAAGGCTGCGGAATACGTGCCGCCGAACCAACTGGCACAACTGCCCAGTGCGCCGGCGATCAAGTCGCAGCTTCTAACCTACAACTACGATTGGTGGGTGGACAATCGCGACACTGTCATCGGGCGGTGGAACAAGTGGATTCTGGCCTGAGCAGCGCGTCCGCATCATGGACGGAGCCGCCCTGATCGGCGTTGGAAAATCGGACGCCTTCCAGGGCGCCTCCGTCGTGCTGACGGGAGTTGAAAAGCGTTTCGCTGATGTCGCCGCCGTATGCGGCATTTCCCTCGAAATACTCTCCGGCGAGTTCCTCACGCTGCTCGGCCCAAGCGGATCAGGCAAGACCACCACACTGATGATGATCGCTGGCTTCGAAACGCCGACCCTGGGAGACATCGCAATCGACGGCCGTTCGGTCATTGCTCTGCCGCCGTACAAGCGGAACATCGGCATGGTGTTCCAGAACTACGCGCTGTTTCCGCATCTGACCGTTGCAGAGAACATCGGATTCCCGCTCAAGCAGCGCGGCGTCGATCGCGCCACGCGCGCTCGGCTGGTTGCGGAAAGCCTGGAGATGGTGCGCCTGCCCGGCTACGAGACACGCTATCCGCGCCAGCTTTCGGGCGGTCAGCAACAGCGCGTAGCGCTGGCCAGGGCGATCGTCTTTCGTCCACATCTCCTGTTGATGGATGAGCCGCTCGGCGCGCTCGACAAGCAACTGCGTGAAAGCCTGCAACTCGAAATGCGACGGCTGCATGCCGACCTCGGCATCACCTTCATCTACGTCACGCACGACCAGGAAGAAGCGCTGACGATGTCGGACCGCGTGGCGGTGATGCACGACGGTCGCGTCGCACAGATCGGCACACCGGAGGATCTCTACGACAGGCCACGCAATCGGTTTGTTGCGTCCTTTATCGGCGAGTCCAATTTTCTGCCAGGCATTGTTCGTGGCATGGCAGATGGCACGGTCATCGTCGATTGCGGTGGCACCATCATGCGCGCGATGGCAGCGACGGCGCCTCCAACCGGCGAGGCCGTGATGCTGACCATCCGCCCCGAACGCGTGCGATTCGCTGATGCCGCGCCAACCGACGGTCCGCACAACCGCACCTGGGTAACGGTGACCGAGACGGTGTTCGCCGGTGAGCGGCACCGCTATCTGTGCCAAAGCGACGGCGGTGTGTCCATCGTCGTCAAGCAGCCGTCCAGCGCCACGATCCGTCGCCGCATCACGGGCGAACGTGTGGAGATCGTCTGGCCGGTCGCCGACACCGTCGTCGTCTAGACAATGGAGATTGCTGCGACGGTGGCCACTCTGCCGCTTCCCGGGATCGATCGGATGGGCTGGCGTCGCATGGGGCCCGTCCTGCTGGTCACCCCACTCGTGCTCTACATGTTGCTGTTCTACGCGCTGCCGCTGGCATCCATGCTGCTGCGCAGTGTCGATGATCCGACCTGGACGCTGACGAATTATCGGCGGCTGATGGGCGACACGGTCTTCCAGGAGGTCTTCCGCACGACACTTCAAACCGCATTGATCGTTACCGTTGGCAGCCTGCTGCTTGGCTATCCCGTCGCCTTCGTGCTGTCGCGCCTGCAAGGCGGAGCAGCCAGATCGATTCTGATCATCGTCCTGTTGCCGTTTTGGACCAGCGTGTTGGTGCGGAGCTACGCCTGGATGGTGCTGCTGGAACGCCACGGCCTGGTTGATGAAGCACTGACAGCGGCCGGCTTGATCGACACGCCGCTGCGGCTGCTGAACACCGCATTTGCCGTGCGCATCGCCATGATCCACATCCTGCTGCCGTACATGATTCTGCCGATCGCCAGTGTGCTGCGGCAGATCGACGAGGACTTGCCGCGTGCCGCGTCTGGCCTTGGCGCATCGCCGTGGCGGGCGTTTGCCCAGATTGTTCTCCCCCTGTCGATGCCCGGCGTCGCGGCCGGTGTTCTGCTTGTCTTTGTCCTGTCGCTGGGATTTTACATCACGCCAGTTTTGGTTGGCGGTCCGCGTGACCTGACGCTGTCGATGCTGATCGCGCAGCAGGTGGACCTGTTGAACTGGCCGTACGCCGCCTGTCTCTCCACGACATTGCTGGTCGCGACGCTGGTGATCATCGCTCTGTTCCAGCGGCTGCCCGGCGTGCGCGACGTCTTCAGGACGGCGGTCCGATGACGATCGGTCGCCTCGCCTTCACCACGCTGTGGGTATGTGTGCTGCTGTTTCTCGCGCTGCCGATCGTGATCGTCGCGCTGCTGTCATTCTCCTCCGCCAGCTATCTGACATTTCCACCGCCGGCCTTCGGTATCCGCTGGTACCAAGCCTATCTGGGCAGCCGCGAATGGCTCGCGTCCACCTGGCTCAGCCTGGCGATTGCCGGCAGCGTTGTCGTACTGGCCACCATCCTTGGTACGCTTGCGGCGCTGGGACTCGCGAGGTTGCCGCGAACACTACGCGCGATAGTGGCCGCACTGATCCTATCGCCGCTGATCGTGCCAGGCATCGTCGCTGCAATCGGCATCTACTATGCATTTTCGCGCTATCATCTGGTAGGAACACCGATCGGGCTGATACTCGCCCACACCTGCCTCGCAGTCCCCTTCGTCGTCACCAGCGTCAGCGCCAGCCTGGCAGGTTTCGATCGCCGCCTGGAGCAGGCCGCACTCAGCCTCGGCGCGACGCCATGGGGCACGTTCCGCCAGGTGACACTGCCGCTGATCCGCTCCGGCGTTTTGGTCGGTGCCTTGTTCGCCTTCATTACCTCCTTCGACGAACTGATTGTCGCCCTGTTTCTATCAGGTTCCGGAGCAGTCACCCTGCCACGACGGATGTGGGACGATCTACGTTTCGCCATCGACCCGACAATCGCCGCGGTGTCTACGCTGACTATCCTGCTGACGGCGCTATTGCTGGGCGGCGCGCAAATCCTTCGACGACGCAGCGCACCCGCGGCGCGATAATACCGCACGGCGACCCGTCGGGCTGACTGGAAGCACCTGTCATTGCGAGGAGCATAGCGACGCGGCAAACTGGCGCCGTGATGGCCGGCCCCGACTGCTCTCCACTATCCCGCTGCAGTTCCCAACACCTTGCGCGGCACATCGTACCCACAACGCCCAAGCCCGATGCAGAACTGATTGATCACCGGCGCCAGCCGCTCCGATGCCGCGCGCGTTTCGGCATTGGCCTCCGCCAGCCGCGCCGCGGCATCGCGTGCGCGCGCGACAATGCGCGGCCAATCGATCCCCGGCATCACCCCGTCGCGCAGCACAAACCGCCCACCTACCATCACATCGCGCACAGCAGAGCCATCCTCGCCATTCACCAGTTGCTGCGGCGCGTTGTTCAGCGGCACCAGGTTGACGTGATCCAGATCGAGAAACACCAGATCCGCCTTGTATCCCGGTGCGATCCGCCCGATCAGGTCTGCCATCCCAAGCACCGCCGCACTCCCCTCGGTGGCGAGTTGCAGCGCCTCCACAGCACCTATCCACGCCTCTGGCGGACGGTCGAACACACGCGAGACAAACGCCGCCAGCCGCATCGCTTCGAACATGTTCTGGTTATCGGCGGATGACGACCCGTCGGTTCCCACGCCAACACGCACGCCGTGCGCAATCGCAGCACGCATATCGGCAATGCCATTGCCCAGCCGCAGATTGGATCCGGGATTATGCGCGATCGCACCGCCATGCTTCGCAAGCAGCTCGATCTCCTCGGCATCGATCCAGATCGCGTGCGCCGCACTGAACCGCGGACCAAGCACGCCGAGCTGATCGAGATGCTGCGTCAAAGTGGTCCCGTAACGGCGCACGGCACCGGCGCGCTGAACGCTGGACTCCGCCAGATGCGTCTGCAGAGGCAAGCCGTACTCCGCCGCAATATCCCGACACCCGCACATGAATTCGTCCGAACTATGCAGCGGGATGGTTGGTGCTATGCCAAGCCGGATGCGATCGCTGGAATGCGGCCATGACGCGGCCACGGCACGCACGGCAGCCAGTGCCGCCTCACCCGGCGCAGTCCGCATCGTCTCGGCGACACCACGCAATTCCACCGGCAATGCATCGAGCAAACCGGGAATCGCCTGATAGAAACTGCGATCGGCGATCATCGGCGCAATGACCGCTCGAATGCCAACGTCGGCATAGGCCTGCGCAACGCTGTGCAGCCCTTCCATCGTCGGCAGCGGCAACATCGCCGCGAGGTCGTAACAGGCCGTGCACCCCTTGCGCAGAATCTCGACCGCCGTTAGCAGAGCGGACAAATAACGATCATCGTCATTGCGGCGCCCATTGAGCCAAGGTCCGGCATTAAGCAGCAGTTCCAAAGACCAGCGGTCCCCGGCGCCCTTGGCGAGTCCGCCGTGGCTGTGGGTATGCGCGTTGATCAGACCGGGAATGATCAGCCGGTCCGCGGCATTAATCCGCTGCACCGATTCAGACGTCACACTTCCGGCCGGTGCTATCGCCGCAATCACATCGTCGTTCAGCAGAATATCTGCCGGTGCGGCGTGGCTAACCCCTGCCGCCAGCACCAAGCCTCCCGTTATGACCGTTGGACCCATTGCTCTGCGCCCCTGACCGACCGCAGGGATTGTCAGCCGTGCCGCAACCCTACACAAGAGTGTCCGCAGCAATTAGATCGCGGCAAGGTCGTAGAATGTGCCAGTGTTGATGGCAATGCACCACTGCTGTTCCGGTGTTCAGCTCGCGGCGGCATCGTCCCGTGGAACGGCATCGTGCGTAGACACGTTCCACGTCACGCGTCAACGTAACGAATGCGCGCCACAACTGATCCGGGTCGAGGCCGTGCTCCCGCATCATGCGTTCCATCAGCACGCTGTTGTCGTGGCCCGCCGTGGCGACGGCCAGCAGATCCGAATCGGCGAGCAAGGTTTCTGTATTCGGCTTGCGACCCTCCCGAGATGCCTACGGTCGTAGCCTATGGAATCCCCTCGCTATCTGGCTTTGATCCAGATTAAACGTTTCGCGCCTCACGCCTCCGCCAGGACATGCACATCGCGTTCCGACCAGACCAGGGTTGCCTTGTCGCCCGGCTGCACGGGGTGCTCGTAGAATTCGCCGTCCGGCACCAGCGCCGAAGCTTCCTCACCGCGGTCCGTCGCAAGCGCGACACGCACCATCGGACCTTGATATTCAACGGAGGCGACAGACCCCGAGAACTGTGGGCCCGTATCGGTACCAGGCGCCACGCTTAGCCGGCAACGATCCGCGCGTACCGCGATCTGCCCGCGCCGGTCCGTCAGCACATTGTGGCCGCCGATGAAGCGCGCGATGAAGGCATTGGCCGGCCGTTCGAACACATCGCGCGGCGGGCCAGCCTGACGAATTTCGCCGTCCTCCATCACCACCATCAGGTCCGCCATCGCCATCGCCTCATCCTGGCTGTGCGTCACATGAATGAACGTGATGCCCAGCTCGCGCTGCAGCCGCTTCAGCTCCTCGCGCACGCGCGTGCGCAGGAACGGATCGAGAGCCGACAGCGGTTCGTCCAGCAACAGGACGCGTGGGCGGGTGATCAGTGCACGGGCCAGTGCCACACGCTGCTGCTGCCCGCCCGAGAGCTGCGATGGCAGGCGCTCGGCGAGTGGTTCCATGTGCACCAGTGCCAGGAATTCACGCGCGGTCTTGTGCCGCTCCGCCTTCGCCATGCCATGCATCTTCAAACTGAACGCCACGTTGTCCAGGCAATTGAGATGCGGAAACAGCGCGTAGTTCTGAAACATCATCGCTGTGCCGCGCCTGATCGGCGGGAAATCGGTGACATTGCAGCCGTCGATCAGGATATCACCCTCGGTCGCCGCCTCGTGCCCGGCGATCATCCGCAGGGTTGTAGTCTTGCCACAGCCACTCGGTCCCAGCAGACAGCAATAGCTCGCAGTGGGAATCCGCAGCGATACCCGGTCCACCGCGACGGTTGCGCCGAAGCGCTTGGTCACTGCGACAAGTTCGACATCAAAGCGGGGGTCCATCGCCGGTCGTCCTGGCTTCAGGTTGGTCGGGATCCGCCGCGGCGGCGCTGCACGCGCCATACCACGACAAGGGTTATTGCAATGAGCAGAAATGACACGGACGTCGTCAGCGTGCCGATGGCGAACAGGACGGGCGAGGTGGCACTGGAGATCAGTGCGTAGATTTCCAGCGGCAGCGTGTTGCTGCTGCCGATGGCGAGTGTGGTCCGGGCGTACTCGTCATAAGACAGTGTGAACGCACCCATCGCCACGCCGATTATTCCGGGGAGCAGGATCGGTAGCGTCACATATCGTAGCCGTTGCCAGGCGCTTGCGCCGAGATCGCTGGCTGCCTCTTCGTAGGCACGATTGAAGCGGTTCACCACGGCGAACATGGCGAACAACCCGAACGGCAGCGTCCATGTGAGCTGGGCGCCGAGTGCCGAGCTGAACAGGCCAGTCTGCCAGCCAAGCATCTGGAAGCCGAGGCCAATGCCGAAACCCACCAGCAGACTCGGCATCACCAGGCTGGCGACCGCGAAGTAGAAGATCAAGCCGGAACCGGGAAAGCGTCGGCGAAAGCCGAGTGCGGCGGCCACGGCGAACACCACCGTCAGCAGACTGACCGTCGAGGCGAGTTCGACCGAGCGAGCGAAGGACACGGGAATGTTCGCCATCTGCTCAGGCTTGAACACGTCGTGGAACCAGGTGAGCGAGGTGCCGACCATGGGGAAGGTAACACCGCCATTAGGTCCCTGGAACGACAGCACATAGATCACCAGCATAGGTCCGTAGAGAAACAGCAGATAAGCGCCGAACAATGCGACCAGAGCGTAGAACGTCCACGGCCTGGAGTTGCTCGGGCCATTCGCCCGCGAGGTGCCGCCCACCATCATGACGCTATTTCACCAGTTCCTTGCGAACATCGACGATACGCATCATTCCGGCGACCATAATTGCAACGAACACCACAAGCACCATCGCATTCGCCGAAGCCGGTGGGTACTCCATGGCCTGGATCTGGGTTGACAGCATGGACACGATCGAGGCGCTCTGTCCGCCACTCATCTGCTTCACCACGAAGTAGTCGCCCATGACCTGGGTAAAGACCAGGATCGAACCAAGGGCGATGCCGGTCTTTGACAACGGGATCACCACATCGGTCATGGTGCGCCAGCGACTGGCACCGGCATCGCGCGCAGCCTCCAGCAGCGCTGGGTCGATCTTCGCCAGGGAATTGGCGATCGGCCCGATCATCAGCAAGGTGAACAGGTGCACATAGGTGATGATGACGGCGAAGTTGGAGAACAGCAGGAAGGTCAGTGGCTGCGAGATGATATGCAGGTCCAGCAGGATCGTATTGAATGCTCCGTTACGACCAAGGAATGGGATCCAGGCGATGGTACGAATGATGCCGGAAGTCCAGAATGGAATGGCGCATAGCAGAAACAGTACGGTACGGACGGCCGCGCTGCGCACGTGGAAGATCAGGAAGTAGGCGATATTGAAACCCAGGAACAGCGTGATTGCCCAGACGATGACGGCAAACTTCAACGAACTGATATAGACGCGCAGCGTCGCCGGCGTTGTCAGCAGGTCGCGATAGTTGTCCAGGATGAATGCCGGATAGATGCCGACGCGATCGTAGTCGAAGAAGCTGACCACCAGGAACAGCACGGTGGGCAGGGCGAACAGCGTGAACAGGATCAGTGCAAGCGGTCCGACCTGGAGCCAGGAGACAAGCCAAGGGGGAAGTCGGCGGTGCCTGAGCAAAACCCCGCCTGCGAAGTGGGTGACAGCTGTCCCCGGACTTGTTGAGGGGGCGACGCAGGGAGCATGGCCGGTGCCGATTGTCCGGACTGTATCGCCATCCATTATGCCGCCTGCCTCACCTCGTTTCGGCACCGCATCAGCGGCAAGACGCGCGTGCCGAACTGCTCCATGCCGATGACGAAATCATCGAATGTCAGCATGACGCCTTCCACGCCAGGTACGGTGGACACCTCATCGAGCATGCGGGCGATGGAGGCATAGGACCCGACCAACACGCCCTGATTGGTCGGCAGCTTGTCGACGCCGAGGGTGCGGCGCTTATGTGCCTGCGAATACGGATCCGGGTTCGGATCGTCCTCGGCCTGCGCGTCACGATACGCCAGTGCCTCGACATCGGTGCCGGCCTTGTAGTGTTCCCATTTTGCCATGGCCGCTTCGTCGGTCTCATCGGCGATCACCATCTGCAGCACCAGGGCGCCGCACTGGCGTCCGCTCTCACGCGTGGCGGCAACCAGCCTGGCAATGCTCGGCGCCACCCTTGTTGGTTCGTTCACCCCACCGCTGCCGCAGAAATTATAGTCGGCGTATCGCGCGGCGTAGCGCGTGCCGTTGTCGCTCTGCGCGGCGCAGATGATCGGAATCTTGGCAGTCGGCAACGGCAGGCAACGGCAGTCGTCCATCTGGAAGAAATCGCCCTTGAAGTCTGAACGCCCGGTTGTCCACAGCTCGTTCATGATCGTGACGTATTCGGCGCAGTAGTCGTAGCGGCGACGGTAGTGCTCGGCGCCAGGCCAAATGCCCATCTGCGTGTATTCGCGGCGCTGCCAGCCGGAGATGATGTTGATGCCGAAGCGGCCACGCGAAATCGAGTTGATCGTGACTGCCATGCGCGCCGCGATCGGCGGAGGCATGGTCAACACGGCGCATGTGGCAAACAGCTGGATGCGGTTGGTGACCGCCGCCAGCCCCGCCATCAGCGTGAACGATTTCAGATTGTAGTCCCAGTATTCAGACGGTCCGCCGAAGCCGTGCAGCTTGATCATCGATAGCGCGAAGTCGAAACCAAAACGCTCGGCCTTGTCCACGATCGTGCGGTTCAGGTCGAAGCTTGGCTTGTATTGCGGCGAGGTGGTGGAAATCAGCCAGCCATTGTTGCCGATGGGGATGAACACACCGAGTTTCATCGCAGCCTCCGTTACGCCGTGATGAACTCGTTCCAGCGCCGCGTGAGGTACCGGTCCTCGTCCATCACCGAGTTCCACACTGCGATGTTGCCGAGCCGCTGCCAGATGCCGCCACCGTCGCGCACGTTGCCCGCCTTCTCCATCAGCTTGCCGAACGGGCTCAGAATGTCCGTGGCAGCGGGCTTGCCGCCGTACCAGTAATCCCACTCCGCCTGCGTGAGGAACTTGCGCGCATTTTCTGGCTGTGCTGAATAGTAGCCTTGGCGGGCAATGAACGCACCCTGGAACCCGCCAGTGTACCAGTTCATGTATTCATGGAAGCAGTCGAGCTTCAGACCATCGACGTGTTTCATCACCCCGAGCGTATAGCCCCAGCCGCGATAACCTTGTTGCAGCGGCTGGAACGCGCAGGGAATTCCTCGAGACCGCACTGCCGCGACGGCGGGCGACCACATCGACTGGATCACCACCTCGCCGGAAGCCATCAGGTTCACAGACTGGTCGAACGAACTCCAGAACGAACGGAACTGGCCGCCGTGTTTGATCGCCAGCATGAGATCGATCGTCTTGTCGATCTCCTCTTTCGTCATGTTGCCCTTGTTGCCGTATTTGATGTCGCCTCGCGCCTCCACCGCCATCGCGACATCGATGATACCGATTGTTGGATTGTCCTGAAGCGCAGCACGGCCTTTGAAATCGGGCGACAGCAGATCCGCCCAGCTATCGATCTCACGACCGACGAGGTCCGGCCTGATGCCGAGTGTGTCGCCGTTCGTTACTGTCGGGATCCCAGTAACGAACTCGGTCGGCGGGCCGCCGGTGACCTTCTGCCCGTCCGGACCGGTGGCGTACAGGATCATGGTCGGCGTGATGCCCTGCTGCGGCGCCTTCCTCCCGTCGGGATACTCGCCCTTGGTCAACAGCGGTATCGTTTTGTCCCAGTATTTGAATTTGCTGAGCGGGATCGCCTGCAGCACGTTGCGGCCGATCAGGTAACGCATGTACACTAGGCTGACGTCGGCGCAATCGATCGCGCTTGACTGCGACAGGAAGCGGTTCAGCAGATCGGCATTCTCCGAGGCCTGCATATGCACGGTGAATCCGAGATCCTTGCTGGCCTGTTCGGCGATGGCGGGGATTGCGGTCACCGGTGGACCGGCGTGATTCAACACCACGTCCTTGATGTTTTGCGCCCAGATCATTGGGAAGCCGCCGATGGCCCCCGATCCCGCGGCCAGTCCGAGTGCCGCGCCCGCGCCACGCAATACGGTCCGACGTGTTGTGCCGGTCGCCTTTCCCTGCTGTGCCTTCATCCGTAAGCCCCTTCGCGCCCCGAGTTGCTAGTGACGCGTGTTGGCTCACGCGGTGGCGGCGCCTCCCCCTTTGGTGCGCCTCAGCATGGCCAGATTGCGGGCAATTTGGCAAGAGCATTTCTTTGTCTGGTGAAACTATACGCATCAAGGGCAAAATGTAGGCAACTCAGCGCGGGATTGGCCATGACGGCAAGGGCCTGCGAGACCATCGGTCTTCTGGCTCATACCAGATGTGTAGCCTAAGAGCGCCAGCAGGTTGTCGCGGAACAGCATGTGACTGTACGATGATCGGATCAGACCCCGCTGCTTCCGAGTGGGCGCCAGGCCATCGGTGATCTCGCTGATTCCGCGCCGTGTCAGCGCCTCAGTCATCGTGAAGCCATCATCGCCAATCTCCTGCATCGCGTCCTCCACTCGGGCCGCGACACTATCGGGCGTGCCGACAAAATCGACGCCGCCACTGCTGGCATCAACCAGCATGTCGCGCAGCGTTGCCGCACCCGTGCCCGTGGTGAGGAGCTGAAACATCGACCTCGATGCGTTCGTGTGCACGTCAGGAAACGGTGCATCCAGGTCGAATTTCTCCATGTCGATGCGACTGGGGCAGGAACGGTGGGCAAGGCGCGGCTGCATGTTGCGTACGAACGCGTCGATGCGGCTATCCATTTCGGCCCGGCCGTCTGGACGGACGTCATCGCGCACCGGCTGCTTGGCGAGAGACTCATTCCGGTTTGCGCACCCGGGCTGCTGAACGGACATGCCAATCGGTTGACCCCGGATTCCCTGGTGCGTTTCCCGTTGCTGCAGCTCATGCCGCTGCCGGACGCCTGGGGCGAGTGGTTGCAGGTCGCCGGAGTCCGACGTCAGGTCGGCATTCATGGACCGCGCTTCGAACACTTCGCGATGGCCATCGAGGCCGCGATGGCCGGCCTCGGCATCCTGCTGGTTCCCGATTTTCTGGTGATGGGCGATATCCGCAGCGGCAGGCTGATCGTGCCGCATGCGGCGTCGCTGACCACGAATATGGCGTATCATCTGATCTACCCGAAGTCGAAACAGACCTTGCCCTGGCTAAGGATTTTTCGTGACTGGCTGCTTCGCGTCGCCGCGGCGAGTGAGACGACCGCCTGATAGCCAGTGCAAGCGCTCCGTGTCAGTGGCCGCGCAACAGGTCCATCAGCTTTCGCCACAGCAACCCTACCAGGCCGATAGGACGGTTCGGCTGTGGCGCCTGGCCGGCCACCATCGCGTCAAGGTTATGTGCAAAGTCCTGCGCCAGACGGCGGACGAGATCCTGTACCAGAACGCCACGTCCGAACTGCGCCAATGGACCGGTCAGGCGCCAGGATAACTGCACCAGGATATCGCTGCCGTCACCTTCAGCGGGTACGACACGCCAATGGACGTCACCCTCGGCGCTGTTGTTTGCATCGCGTCCCCGGCCCTGCAGATGACCCCTGCGCGCCTTCTCATCCAGGCTCACTCGGCCTGTTCCAGCAAAACTCGCCCGCACCGGGCCCAGCGCAACCACCACACGCCCGGTCACGCGGTCGCCCTCGAGCGTCTCCAATTGCGCCCCCGGCAGGCACCCAGCCACGCGCCGCAAATCGGACAGCACGGCCCACGTCATTTCAGGTGAAGCCGCCAGGCGCACCCGCTCCTCCAGCATCGCTCCACCAGGCAGACCGACCTGGGACTGCTCGCCGGGCGCTGCCGGCATGGTTTCTGCTGCAACTGATTCGCTGCGCTGCACGACCACCGCTGGGGACATGGCAGCCGTTGAACCGGCCTGCGGCGCGCGTCCCTCCGACACCGCCCGCACCGCGCTGACGATGCCCATATACCCCGTGCACCGGCACAGATTGCCTGCCAGCTCCTCGCGGATGCGCGCCTCCGGCACCTCCCCAAGCCGCAGCACGATGTCGCGGGCGGTTATCAGCATCCCCGCCGTGCAGAAGCCGCATTGCAGCGCGTGGTGGACGGAAAACGCCTCGCGCAGTTCCGCCATGACGGGGTCTGCGTCGAAACCCTCTATCGTGGTGATGCGCGATCCTTCGCAATCCACCGCGTAGGCGATGCACGACCGTTGCGGCATGTCGTCGATCAGCACAGTGCAGGCGCCGCACACACCCTGCTCGCATCCCAGATGCGTGCCAGTCAGGTTCAATTGCTCCCGCAGCGCATCCGCCAGATGCGTCCGCGGTTCGACCAGCAGCGTATTCGGCTCGCCGTTCACCGCCAGTGTGACGGTTCGATGTGTTGGCGCTGGCATTCCATCCATCGCTCAGCCATCCGCCAATTGCAGCAGCGCTCGTCGGACTGCGACCACCCGCAATGCCCGTTCCTGCGGCGACAGGTGCGCCAGTTTCACCTCGGCTTCCTTGCCCAACATTGCATTCGCTGACTGCACACCGGCGTCGCGCAGCCGTGCCGCACTGTCCGGCAGCGGCACCGGGGCGCCTTCGACGGCACCAGCCACCACCCACGCCAATCCGCGCGAGGGATCCAGCACCGCCACGCCGATCGCCTTGGCGAATTCTCCGGTTTTGCGGCACAGCTTGCAGTAGCCCCACCGCGCCTGCGCACTCAGCCGCGGCAGTTCCACCGCAACCAGGACTTCGTCGTCGGCCAGGGCGGTCGCAAACGCACCGCGGATGAATCCCTCCGACGCAATGCGCCGCTCCCGACCGCCGGGACCTTCCACCGCCAGCGTTGCGCCGAGCGCCACCACGGTGGAAACCCAGTCCGCCGCAGGGTCGGCATGCGCCAGGCTGCCACCGATGGTGCCGCGATTGCGCACCGCTCGATACGCGATGCCGCGCGCCACATGACGCAGCAGGCCGCGCGTCGGGTCTTCCATCGCACCATCCTCGATTTCCGCGTGCGTCCAGCCTGCGCCCAGGCTGAACACTGCATGATCGGCGACAAGCGTCCGCATCCCGTCGGCGCGCTTCACATCCACCAGACGTCGCGGTCGCGCCAGTCGCAGGTTCAGCGTCGGACCAAGCGACTGCCCGCCCGCCAGCAGCCGTGTCGTACCCGCGCCCTCCGCCAGCAGAGCGGCTGCCTCGGCAACGTTACGTGCCCGGATATAATCGAAAGCAGCGGGCTTCAATCCGCACGCGCCTTGGCCAAAGCGGCCAGTATGCGTTCCGGCGACGCGGGGATGTCGTTGAGCCGAGTACCCAGCGGCGCCAGCGCATCGTTGATCGCATTGACGATGGCACCGGCTGGCGCGATCGCACCGCCCTCTCCGACGCCCTTGATGCCGTGCGCCGTGTGCGGCGACGGCGTTTCGGTATGACGGATCCGGAAGTGCGGCAGTTCGACCGGTCCAGGCAACAGATAATCCATCAGTGTCGAGGCCAAAGGTTGCCCGTTCGCGTTGTACGGGCTTTCCTCGAATAGCGCAGTGCCCACACCTTGTGCGGCACCGCCATACGTCTGCCCCTCGACGATGATGGGGTTCACCATGCGGCCACAATCCTCGGCGATGCAGTAATCGAGGATTTCCACCAGTCCTGTCTCAGCATCCACCGCGACCTTGGCGGCATGACTGGCAAACGAGAAAACGCCGTTGTCGGTGGCCGGCTTGTAGCCTTCGGTCGCTTCCAGCCCGGTGGTGTCCACGCCGTCCGGCAACTGGTCCGGCCGCATGTACCAGGCGCGCCCGACATCGGCGTACGCAATGCTCGACGCACCGGCATGGATGCGCCCGTCGGCAAAGGTCACGCCCGCCGGATCGGCCTGCATCAGATGGGCTGCGATCGCCTTGATACGCGTGGCCACAACGTCCGATGCGCGCGATACCGCACCACCCGCCATGACAATGCCGCGCGACGCATAGGCGCCGGTGGAGAACGGCGTGGTTGCCGTATCGCCCAGCGTGACACGGATATCCGCGAACGGCACGCCGGTCATCTGATGGGCGATCTGCGCCAGTGTGGTTTCCAACCCTTGCCCGATTGTGGGAATGCCGGCCTCGACCTCCAACGCGCCATCAGGCGTCAGCTTGACATGCGCCTGGTCGTAGCCTGGCACCAATGGCAATCCCCACGCGGCAAATACCTTCGTACCGTGCGCCGATTGTTCGGCGTAGGTGGCGAAACCAATGCCGAGATAGCGTCCGCATTCATCCCGCCGCGGCGCAGCGCGGAATTCATCGAGCCCGATCATCTCGCGCACGGTGGCGAGCGATGCGGGGTAATCGCCAGTGTCGTAATGCTTGTTGGTGATATTGACATAGGGCATGGCTGCACCAGCCACCAGGTTCTCCGCCCGCACATCCGCAGCCTCGCGCCCGACCGCCTTGGCGATCGCGTCGATCGTCAGTTCGATCGCAAAGCACACGCCCGGTCGCGCGACGCCGCGATATGGCGCGAACGGCGGCTTGTTTGTCGCCACCGAGAAAACCTTGCAGCGATACGCCGGCAAGTCATACGGACCCGGCAGGTTGCCGCCGGCCTGCGCCGCTTCAAGCACCGCCGTGAAGGGCCACACCGAATAAGCACCGGTGTCCACAGAGACCTCGGCATCCAGGCCCAGCAACCTGCCACGCGGGTCCGCATAGGCTGTCAGTTTGTAATGGTGCTGACGTGCGTTGGCGCCCGCCGTGAGATGTTCGCGGCGGTCCTCCACCCAGCGGAACGCTGCCTTGCGCGTCAACGCCAGCCAGGCGACGCAGATTTCCTCAGGCTGCAACAGGCATTTGTAGCCGAAGCCGCCGCCCACGTCCGGTGGTGCGACGCGCACCATGGCCTGCGGTATATCCAGCACCTCGGCCAACCCGGCACGGATCAGATGCGGCACCTGGGTGGAGCTGTGCACGACCAACTGGGCCGCCCGATGATCCCACCAGGCCACCACGCCCTTGCCTTCCATCGGGTGCATCGTCTGGCGCGCGCAGGAAAGCTCAAGCTCCACCTTCACCGGAGCGCTTGCCACCGCCTTCTCAATGCCGGAATCGAACGCAGTCTGCAGGAACAGATTGTCGCCCCACTGCTCATGCAGCAGCACAGCACCTGGTGCGAGGCCTTGCCGGCAGTTGGTGATCGCCGGCAGTTCGGCAAACTCTACCGCGACCCGCTCGGCAAGATCCTCCGCACGCGCGCGGGTTTCCGCGACGCACATGGCGACGATCTCACCGACGAAGCGGACGCGTTCAGCCGCCATTGCCGGCCATTCCGACAGCTTGTATCCGGGAATGGCGGAGCGCGTGACGATCGGCCGCACGCCGACAAGGTCCGCAAGGAAGAACACGTCGCGTTCGGCACCGACGGGTTTGGCGCGTGACTTGATGCGTGCATGCGCCACCGGGCTGCGGAAGAATGCCACGTCGCGCATCCCGGCAATGCGGATATCGCCGACGAATTGGCCGTGCCCGGCCAGATGCCGCGCATCCTCCTTGCGGCGCACCCGGGCGCCAATGCCATCCCCCGCCGTCGCGTGATCCGGACCGTCCATCAGACAGGCATGCAAAGCGCGGTGGGTATCAGCAGATTGTCATAAACGCAGCGTCGCTCCTCCAACTTCAGCGCCTCACCCTGGCGAACAAAGACGTCGCGATATTCGCCCACCTGCAGCACCCGAGCCTCGGGCCGATCCGTCAGCACTTCGAACACCACGAAGTTCGCCCGCGCCTGCACGCGACCATCCGGCTGCGGTGTGACGCTGAGGTTGGAGATCAAATGGCGCAAATATCGCGGCCCGAACATCGCGGTCTTCAGCAGGGCGAAAGCGCGATCCTCGATCATCGCCCGGCCTTCGCAATAGATCAGGCCAACCGGGTGATTGCGCTCAAAATTCTCGCGGCTGATCACCACGTAGAATGCATCCTCGCTGAAACACTTTGTCCAGCCAGTCAGATCCTGACGATCCAGCAACGCGCCGTATTCGGCGTTGAACGCCTCGATCTCCGCGCGCAACAGCAATGCTTCAAGCCGAGGGTCCTGCATGCGGCTCACAACGCCATGACCTGCCGCCAGTGGCGGTACATGCCGCGGATTGCGGCTTCCGAGATCAGCGTGTCCGAGGTGCCGAACGGCGTCGCCGGGTCCAGCGCCACCAGATGCCGGCCACCGGGCACGCGAAGCATGCCGTCCTGCACGAACTTGATGGCCTCGTTGTCCTCAAGACCCAGGAACCCTGCTGGTCCCATCAGGTTGCCCTGGCGCAGCCGATGACGGGTCATCTCCTCGCTGTCGCCTTCGAACCCGAACATCGTCCACTTCATCACGAACTCGTTCGGACCCGTGGGCACCAACTGGCGAATGCCGAGCGTGTTCATCTCGCGCTGCACGATCAGGTTGGGCCAGATCGTCGCCATGGTGACCGACCATGGGCTGTCGAACTCTTCGACAAACTCCATCATGCGCGGATCAGCCAGTCGCATGCCTTCCTTGTAGGCGCGCATCTCCGCCTTGCTCTCGGCCGATATTTTGCTGGCGTCGCTCTTGGCGCTGCACATCACGCCATGACGCCCGCTCGGGTCCGACAGCATCAGGGATTTGTTGCCGGCCACCAGCAGCCCGAACGTCACCAGGAACGTATGCAGCAGCGTGGCGTGGTACGGGTCCTTCAGGTTCTCATGATAGAGTTTCCAGTTTCCCGGCAGGCTGTGACGATAATGCCCGAGCACCGTCAGTTTCCGGCCATCGAACGTCGCCTCGAACTCGCGCAGCACGTCCGGTCCCAGATACGCCTGCACGCTCTCCATGTCTGTCGCATAGCTGGCGAACACCACGCCACGATGCGTCGTCACTGTCAGGCTGCGCGCATTGTGCTCCGCAATGTTGAAGTCCTGCGCCATGCCGCCTTTACCGGCCACGCCACGACGGAACGGCACCGCTTGCAGCTTTCCCGTCAGGTCGTAGGTCCATTGATGATAGGGGCAGACAAAGGCCGTCACATGGCCGGTCAGCTCGCGGCAGAACTCCGCTGCGCGGTGCGAGCAACGGTTCTCGAACACCGCGATCGAGCCGTCATTGCCGCGCGCAATGACGACCGGTGTCGGTCCGACGTTGCTGCGGATGAAGTCGCCCGGGTTGGGGATTTCCGCTTCCAGCGCGACGTAGTTCCAGGTGCGACTATGGAAGATGCGCGCCACCTCGCGTTCGTACACCCACTGGTCGGTGTAGACCCAGTCAGGAACGTGGTTGCAGTCGTCATCCGGCCACACATAGTGGCGGGGCGCGATATCGTTGCGCTGCAGTTCGGCCGAAATATCCATCGTTCACCTTCTCGGGGACGTCAGCATGCAGCCGATCCAGGTGGCCTGCAACGCGCAAGCGTTTCTCACAGAGGTCACGGAGATTTAAAGCCACAGAGGACCGCAGAGATTCATCAAAGCGCTTCGCGCGAGGCGCCATTCTGCTTGCTTTCTCCGTGGCCCTCCATGGCTTTGAATCTCGGTGACCTCCGTGAGAAACGCCCTGCGTCCCACCGGCCCCCTCGCTGCACCTCTTGCACGCCTCCGGCCGCAATCCTAGCGTCCCGCATCCAGGCGAACAGGCGGACATCACGATGGCTCAGGAACCATTGGCTACCTCCGGCAACTATCTCCACATCTACGACTTCCGGGTAACCCCCGGCCGGGAAGATGAATTCATCCGCCTGTTCGAGGAGTTCGATTATTCGGACGGCAATCCGATGCACAAATCAGCCGCCCAGGTGAAGGACGGCGTGCTTTGCCGCGACACCGAGGACCCCTCGCGTTTCTTTCTCATCGCGGAGTGGGCGGACATCGAGGAGCACGCCCGCATCCGCAAGATCCTTGCGAACGAGCTAAAGCCCGAGTTCATCAAGCTGATCGAGGGCGGCCGGTTCATTCCCAAATACGTCAAAGTTGTCTCGTCGACGCCGGACGAGATCCTCAACCGCGCGGCTGCCCGAACATAGTGGTCAGTGTCCGATGCTCGGGCGGACCAGGCGCCGCCAGCAAACGTCGATCGAGCCGCTCCACGGGGCCGAACGTCGCGGCCGTCCAATGCGGCCAGGCGAGACCCCATGCGACGTGAAAAGCACCCCTCGGAAGCTCGTGATTGATCGCGCCGGCCCCAATAACGACACAATGAGACGCCGCAGAGACACCGCCGCAACCTTGCCAAGCCAATGGGTTCTGCGGCCAATGCCCTTGGCGGAGCCCCGCTCTCCACCTCGCTTCTTGCGAAAACCCCGCAAACCGGCCATATCCCGCTCGCCGGCGGCCCACCGCCGGTAATTCACACGCGGGGCGCCTTTCCTGGCTCGCCAGGTCCGGTGTCGCAAGACAACCCCTGCGGAGGCACAACCGGACGCTCGAAAGGACCCGCCCCCATGGCGATGCCCGAATTCACCCTGCGCCAGCTTCTCGAAGCCGGCGTCCATTTCGGCCACCACACCCGCCGCTGGAACCCCAGCATGGGGCCGTACCTGTATGGCGTGCGCAACCAGGTGCACATCATCGACCTGCAGCAGACCGTCCCGCTGCTGGACCGCGCGCTGCGCGCCGTCCGTGACACCACCGCCGCCGGCGGCCGCGTCCTGCTGGTCGGCACCAAGCGCGCCGCCGCCGAATACGTCGCCGATGCTGCCAAGCGCTGCGGCCAGGTACCTACGTCAACCACCGCTGGCTCGGCGGCACGCTGACCAACTGGAAGACCATCACCGGCTCGATCAAGCGGCTGCGCCAGATCGAGGAAATGCTGGGCGGCAACATCGAGGGCCTCACCAAGAAGGAAGTGCTCGAGATCACCCGCGACCAGGAGAAGCTCGAACGCGCGCTCGGCGGCATCAAGGAGATGGGCGGCCTGCCCGACATCCTGTTCATCATCGACACCAACAAGGAGAAGCTTGCGGTCGAGGAGGCCAACAAGCTGCACATCCCGGTGGTGGCGATCCTCGACAGCAACTCCGACCCGACCGGCGTGACCTACCCGGTGCCCGGCAACGACGATGCGATCCGCGCCATCACGCTGTACTGCGACCTGGTTTCGGGTGCGGTGCTGGACGGCATCAGTGCCGAGATGGCGGCCTCGGGTCAGGATCTCGGCGCGGTCGAGAACCTGCCGCCGGAAGCCATGCCGGATGTCGAGGTCCCCGCCGAACACGCCAACGCCTGACGGAGACGAACAGATGCCTGACATCACCGCCGCCCTGGTGAAGGACCTGCGCGAGAAGACCGGCGCAGGCATGATGGACTGCAAGCAGGCGCTGACCGAGACCGCCGGCGATATCGAAGCCGCGGTGGACTGGCTGCGCACGAAGGGCCTGGCCGCCGCCGCGAAGAAATCCGGCCGCGTCGCCGCCGAGGGCCTGGTCGGCGTGGTCTCCGCGCCTGGCCGCGCTGCCATGGTCGAGGTCAACGCCGAGACCGACTTCGTCGCCCGCAACGAGACCTTCCAGGCCTTCGTCGAGGCGGTGGCGAAGATCGCGCTGACCGTCGGCGAGGACCTCGACGCGATCAAGGCGGCGCCATTCCCCGGCACCGGCCGCACCGTGGCGGAAGAACTGACCCAGCTCGTCGCCACCATCGGCGAGAACATGAACCTGCGCCGCGCCCGCGTGCTGAGCGTCGGCAACGGCGTGGTCGCGACCTACGTGCACAACACGCTGCGGCCCGGCCTGGGCAAGATCGGCGTGCTGGTCGCCATCGAGGGCACCGGCGAGATGGCGGCGCTCGAGACGCTTGGCCGCCAGGTCGGCATGCACATCGCCGCCAGCCAGCCCCGAGGCGATCGACATCGACGGCGTCGATCCCGCCGCGCTGGAGCGCGAGAAGTCGGTCCTGATCGAGCAGGCCCGAGCGTCCGGCCGTCCTGACAACATCATCGAGAAGATGGTCGAAGGCCGCATCCGCAAGTTCTACGAGGAGGTCGTGCTGCTCGAGCAGGTCTGGGTGCATGACGGCGAAAGCCGCGTGAAGGCGGTGCTGGCCAAGGCCGGCGTGAAGCTCGCCGGCTTCGCCCGCTTCAAGTTGGGCGAAGGCATCGACAAACCGCAGGGCCCTGATTTCGCCTCCGAGGTAGCGGCGACCGCGGGGGTGTAGCGGCCAATTGCGGGGCGATGGCAATGATGGGTTTCTCGACCACTCAGAGGCCAGACTTTCGCGATATGCAGGCGGTGTCGAACTCGCTTGCCGACACGGCCTTGACCGACAATGTTGTGGAGTTACGCCGCATCGCTGTCACTATGCGTGCACATGTTCGTCGGATCGAGCATGATCTGACGGAGCACCGTCGTATGGCGCATATTCTCCCGGGGATCGTCGCAAGGTCCAGCGACGCGGAAATCGATCTGGCTGTCGAACAATTGTTGCGGCACGAGCAGGTGTTGCGGGAAGCGTGGGACCAGACGGCGCGACTGTGTCGCAAACTGGAATCCAGGGCCCGCCATCTCCGGCCTGCAATATACCCGTTGGTTCGACAAATCACCGGCGCTGCGGAGAGTTGGTATCGCCCCTATCTGAGATTTCTGCGCGATGTGCGTTGGGACATCATGGCGCGTCAAGCCGAGGGGGCGCCGGATGCGGATGGTCCAGTTCTTGTGAATGCGTCCGATGTCGATGCTTACTTTCGGTCCTTGCCACCCGCCGGATAATGCGGCTCCGCGCTGGCGCCCACTTCGAGAAGGAGCTGAGGGCGCTCGATGCCACCCAACGCGATCGGGTTCAACGAGCGTTGCGTCTCTTCGTCTTGGACCCCAGGCACCCAAGTCTCCATTTCGAGAAGCTTCGCGGGCACGGCCGGCTGTATTCGATCCGATTTAGCCGAGGCGATCGAATTATTCTGCGAGCAACTGTGGAGCCTGATCTGTTTGAGATGCACCGCATTGGGCCTCATGATCTTTATGACCGCATCAGATGAGCTGTCCGGCACCTTGACCTAGCCGCTTGTTCGCGGCTGTCTGAACCCATAGGCTTACCGCCAACGTTCAGCGATCAGTGAGTCCTCTAATGCCCATCGAGACCCACCCACTCACACCAAACTTCGCCGCCGAACTGACCAACATAGACCTCGCGGAGCCGATCGATGCCACTGCGATCGACGCGATCTGGGCCGCCATTGACCACTACGCCGTCGTGGTCTTCCGCGACCAGCGTCTGACCGACGCGCAACTCCGCGACTTCGCGGCACGCTTCGGCCCGCTGGAGATTGGTCGCGCCGCCGCGCGCCCCGGCCGGCGCCGCCTGGCGATCCCGCAGATCGGCGACATCTCCAATCTGGACGAGGACAACAACGTCCGTCGCCTTGATGACCGTCGCCGCCTGGACAGCCTCGGGAACCGACTGTGGCATACCGACGCGTCGTATATGCCGGTTCCTGTGGTACTCGGCATGCTGCACGCCGTTGCGCTGCCGCCGCCCTCGCCGTTCGGCAACGGTGAGACGGAATTCGCCGACATGCGTGCCGCCTACTACGCGCTGCCCGACACGACCAAGGCCGCGATCGACAAGCTGGTGGTGGAGCACGACATCTTCTGGTCGCGCGGCCAGATTGGCTTCACCGAATTCCCGCCAGGCGAGCGCGAACAGTACCCGCCGTCGCCGCAGCGCCTCGTAAGGCTGCATCCAGGCTCGAAGCGCAAGACGCTGTACCTCTCCGCCCACGCGTCGCACATCGTCGGCTGGCCGGTTGCCGACGGCCGCCTGCTGCTATGGGACCTGACAGCGCACGCGACGCAGCGCCAGTTCGTCTACAGCCACGCCTGGCAGCTTGGCGACCTGGTGATCTGGGACAACCGCTGCACCATGCATCGCGGCCGGCCGCACGATGAGTCGCAGCCGCGCGATCTGCGCCGCGCGACAACGCTGGATGCCGCCTCGACGCTTGAAGAGGTCGCCGCCTGAGGCTGACGCGCTGCCGGCCTCGTTCAGACCGGGTCAGGAACAATAGTCCCAATAACCCTGGTTCTCCGCGGGGCTGGACCAATACCAGCACAGTTCCGGCGATGGTGCCGGTGGTGGCGCAGTGACCGCGATGAGCGTGCCGATTGTCACGCCGGCGACAACGGCGCCGTAATACGGTGCCCGCACCCACGGCCGGTAACCGCCGACATACGCCACGCCACCATACCCACCATACCCAGGGCGCACGGCGACGGCGCCAGCAGGGCCGCGCGCCGCGGCGCCTCCGTAAGGGCCGCGCACCGCGGCGGCGCCGTTCGGTCCGTGCGCCACACCAGCGCCGTACGGGCCGCGCACCGCAGTGCCGCCATTCGGACCGCGGACCGCGGCCCCGCCCGCAGGCCCTCGGTAAGCGGCCCCGCCGCGGGGGCCACTCACGGCCCCCCAGCCAAAGGCGTTCGATGCGATCGTCAGTGCCAGCAATGCAGTGAGACCGAACGTGGCAACGCGGATCATTGCCTGGCTCCTGTCGATTGTCCGAGCGCGGCACCAAAATGCAGTCGTTCCGCGCCTTGCGGCGGCTCGACCTTGAAGTCCGCGTCGGACGGATGAATCGTGAAATCCCAGTCGGACATTTCCGCAATGAAATTCGGTTCGCCGGGCAGCGAACGGTACGTCACGATCAACCGACGGGGCAATGCCTTGTCATTGTCCTCAAGCCAGAGCTCCAGCTCAATCCCGGGTGGCTGCGAAAACACCAGGTGGCGACATGGCACGCCATCGATCGTGACGATGTTGACCTGCCGGCCGGCGGTGACGCCGGTCAGGAAAGCCTTGTCGGGCGCATCGGTGAGAAAATCTGCGAGCGGAAAGTCCACGCCGAAACGGCCCACGACCACCTGCATCATTCCTTCAATCGTGGGCGGCACCGGCAGGCTCGCATACTTCTTGCCATCGTCCAGGACCAACATGGCGGTCTTGCCGTCGTAAACCAGTTTTCGTGGTCCGTCGTCGCCCGTCGCTTCGACCAGCAGCCGGTCAGGTCGTCGTACGAAAACCTTGAATGTGTGGGCGATATGCAACAACTCGCCGTTCTCGTTCGCGTACACCCTGATGGTGTGCGCCTGAAAGGAAAACGCCGTGGCCTGCAGTGTCTTGCCCATGCTGGCAAGCGCAGCGCTCGCCTCCTCGCTGATCGCCGGCTTCGGCGGCGTGGCGGCGTGGGCCATGAAGCTGCCTGCCGCGGCTAAGGCAATGACCGAGCTTGCGAACAACCTCGCGAGCAGCGCCGCCTTTCTGGGTTTCACGATCCCTCTCCCTTGTTGGCAATCGGCCCATTGCGCCGCGATCGCTCGCGCCCGTTCCCGATCGGTGGACAGTACGGCCAACCCATATGGGCGTAAAGCGCGGGAGCAGTCGCCCGCGAACTGCTCTCAACCTTGTTCACTCCGGCCCCTCCCATTAGGGTGCGCCGGCGAACTTCAAGGACTTGCTCCGCATGCCAGTCCAGCCGGTCTATCAGCGCGTCCTGCTGAAGCTGTCAGGCGAGGCCCTGATGGGAAGGCGCGACTACGGGCTCGACAACGACACCGTCCGTGCCATCGCCACCGACGTCGGCGATGTGGTCGCCATGGGCGTGCAGGTCTGCATCGTGATCGGCGGCGGTAACATCTTCCGTGGCATCTCTGGCGCCGCCGCCGGCATGGAGCGCGCCCAGGCGGACTACATGGGCATGCTTGCCACCGTGATGAACGCGCTCGGCATGCAGTCGGCGCTGGAGAAATCCGGCGTCCCAACCCGCGTGCAGTCCGCGATCCCGATGTCCACCGTCTGCGAGCCCTACATCCGCCGCCGTGCGGAGCGGCACATGGAGAAGGGTAGGGTGGTCATCTTCGCCGCCGGCACCGGCAATCCGTTCTTCACCACCGATACCGCCGCCGCACTTCGGGCCGCCGAGATGCACTGCGACGCGCTGTTCAAGGGCACCCAGGTGGACGGCGTCTATTCAGCCGATCCGCGCAAGGTCTCCGACGCGCGGCGCTACGAGCAACTCACCTATCTCGACGTGCTCGCCAACGACCTCGGCGTGATGGATGCGGCCGCGATCAGCCTGGCGCGGGAGAATGCGCTGCCGATCGTGGTGTTCAACATCCACGCGCCGGGCGCCTTCGCCGCCGTGGTCCGCGGCGAGGGCAGGTTCACCAGGATCATCGAACAGCAATAAGGCTTCGCCGAGAATTAGCAGCGCCAGTTGTGTCGAGGGCTTCTTCCTCTGTTGTCATCCCTGCAAAAGCGCCATCATCCCCGCGAAAGCGAGAACCTAGGCCGCAACCGGGGACCGGCTTTCGCGGGAATGACAACAAGGGTCGACATCCCGAAGCCACCTGACTCGATTAATTCGCGTCGTCGCCTAAAATCGCCCGGGGAACACGCCTGGGATACGTCTGGGAGAGCGCCATGGCACAAGCCGATCTCAACAAGCTGAAACAGGATCTGACGCGCCGCATGGATGGTGCGCTTGACACACTCAAGCGCGAGTTCGCGGGACTGCGCACCGGCCGGGCGCACCCTGGTCTGTTGGAGCCGGTGAAGGTGCCGGCCTACGGTTCGGAGACCCCGCTCAATCAGGTCGGCACCGTCGGTGCGCCGGAGCCGCGCATGCTTACCGTGCAGGTGTGGGACCGCAGCCTGGTCGGCGCAGTCGAGAGGGCGATCCGCGATGCCGGCCTCGGGCTGAACCCTGCTTCCGACGGCCAGTTGGTGCGGGTGCCGATTCCGCAACTCACCACCGAGCGCCGCACCGAGCTGGCGAAGACCGCGCATAAATATGCCGAGGGTGCGCGCGTCGCGGTGCGTGCGGTGCGGCGCGACGGCATGGAGCAGATCAAGACCCACGAGAAGAAGCACGAGATCGGCGAGGACATGGCAAAGGACTGGCACACCGAGGTGCAGAAGCTCACCGATCAGTACATCAAGCGCGTCGATGATGACCTGGCGGCGAAGGAAAAGGACATCCGCCAGGTCTGAAACGCGCCGATGTCCAGCACCGCCGTCAGACAGGAAACCCAGCCGGGCGCCGCCGCCTGTCCGGCCCATGTCGCGATCATCATGGACGGCAACGGCCGGTGGGCTGCCTCGCGGCATCTGCCGAAGATTGCCGGCCATCGGGAAGGCGCCCGCGCACTGCGGCGTGCGATTCGCGCCGCCATCGAAAGCGGCGTCGGCTGGCTGACGATCTATGCCTTCAGCAGCGAGAACTGGCGGCGGCCCGCGGGCGAGGTGCTCGACCTGACCGGGCTGCTGCGCCAGTACCTGAAGAGCGAAATCGCCGAGTTGAAGTCGAACGGCGTGCGGCTGCGCTTCATCGGCGATCGGACGCGGTTCGATGCGGACATCCAGGGCGACCTCGCCGCTGCGGAGCGCGACACGGCGGCCAACACGCGGCTGAACCTGACGGTCGCGCTGTCGTATGGCGCGCGGGCCGAAATCGTTGCGGCTGTCCGTGCGGTCGCCGAAGCGGTTCGCGACGGCCGGCTCGATGCGGCCAGGATCGATGAGGCGGTCGTTGCGAGCTCACTGGCTACCGCCGGCATCCCGGATCCCGACCTGATCATCCGCACATCCGGCGAGCAGCGGCTGTCCAACTTTCTGCTCTGGCAGGCCGCTTACGCCGAACTGGTGTTCCTGGATGTACTGTGGCCGGACTTCGGCCCGGAGCACTTCGCTGCCGCACTCAGCGAGTACGCCCGGCGGGAGCGGCGCTTCGGTGCTCGGCCCGGCTGAGGCCGCGTGAGCACCGGGATGAGGGGTAATATCCGTGGTCTTGCAGGACGCATGAATGCCGCCAAATTCTCCCTCTTCCCATGCGGGAGCGGGTAGGGGGAGGGGTGTTTCCGCCCGATGTCCCAGGTCCAGGCAAGCCCTCCCCTTGCTCCCCGCCGCAAGGGGAGGGGAAGGATCGCGGTACATTCCGTAACGTCCTCGCAACCTGCCATCCCACAGCACGTGCCTGAACACCCAGCCAGTCGCTGGGCCGACTTCAGCATTCGCGTCCTCTCCGCGTGCGTGCTTGCACCAATCGCTCTGGCGTGTGTCTGGCTGGGCGGCATCGCCTTCACACTGCTTGTCGCCGCCATCGTGCTCGGGCTCATCATCGAGTGGCTGACGCTGTGCCGTCAGCCAGCCGCCCGAACCAACGTCGCCTTGCTCTATCCGGCCGGGTTAGCCTACGTCGGTGTGGCCGGTGCGGCCCTGCTGTGGCTGCGTGACGATCCGGTGGCTGGCCGGGCCGATGTGCTGTTCCTGCTGCTCATCGTCTGGGCCGGCGACATCGGCGCCTACCTCGTTGGCCGGTGGCTCGGTGGCCCCCGCCTGGCGCCGCGTATCTCACCCGGCAAAACCTGGTCCGGTGCGCTGGGCGGCTTGCTGGCCACGATTGCAGTTGGCTTGATCGTCGCCCATCTCCTGTCGGATGCCATGGCCTGGCAAGTTATTTTGCTTGCCGGCGCCCTCGGCGTCGTTGCGCAAGCCGGCGATCTGTTGGAAAGCTTTGTCAAGCGGCGTCTCGAGGTGAAGGATTCGGGCCATCTCATACCCGGCCACGGCGGCCTGTTCGATCGTCTCGATGGCGTTCTGGCCGCGGCGCCGGTGGCGGCCATGCTGGCGCTCGCCCTCGGACGTGGAGTAGTGCTGTGGCAATGAAGCAGGCACCGCGCACCGTCACTGTCCTGGGCAGCACCGGCAGCGTCGGCACCCAGACGGTCGATCTGCTGGCTGGCGCGCCCGATCGGTTCGAGATTTGTGCCCTGGTCGCCGGCCGCAACGCCGCTCTGCTGGCCCAGCAGGCTATCGCCCTGAAGGCACGCCTCGCGGTCATCGCCGACCCATCCGGTTACGCCGATCTGCGCCAGGCCCTTGCCGGGACTGGCATCGACACCGCCGCCGGCCCCGAGGCGGTGGTCGAGGCCGCTGCGCTGCCGGCCGACTGGACCATGGCCGCGATCACCGGCGCCGCCGGCCTCGCCGCAACCCTGGCCGCTATCCGTCGCGGCGCCTTCGTCGCCCTCGCCAACAAGGAGGCGCTGGTCTGCGCCGGCGAGGTGATGCTGCGCGCGGTGCGCGACGCCGGCGCCACGCTGCTGCCGGTCGACAGCGAACACAACGCCATCTTCCAGGCCCTCGAATCCGCCAATCGTGGCGCGGTCGAGAAGATCGTGCTCACTGCGTCGGGTGGTCCGTTCCGTACCGCCAGTCTGGACGAGATGGCCGTCGCCACGCCGGACGTGGCGCGCAAGCACCCGGTCTGGTCGATGGGGGCGAAGATCAGCATCGATTCGGCCACGCTGATGAACAAGGGCCTCGAGCTCATCGAGGCGGCGCGGCTGTTCGGTCTGAGCGAGCCACAGATCGGCGTTCTCGTGCATCCCCAGTCGGTGATCCACGGCTTGGTATTCTACCAGGATGGCAGCGTGCTGGCGCAGCTTGGCTCGCCCGACATGCGCATTCCCATCGCCCATACACTCGCCTGGCCGGCGCGTATGACCACGCCATCGCCTCGTCTCGACCTTGCCAGCCTGGCCACGCTGGACTTCATGGAGCCGGACACCGTGCGCTTCCCGGCGCTGCGTCTGGCGCGCGACGCGCTGCGCGCCGGCGGCGGCGCCCCGGCTATATTGAACGCAGCGAACGAGATAGCGGTTGAAGCCTTCATGCAGCGCAGGATAGGTTTCCTGGACATCGCCCGCACCGTGGCTGAGGTGCTGGACGCGATGGGAACCCAATCAGCCGATACGCTCGACGAGGTGATCGCGCTCGACGCGACTGCCCGGCGCAGTGCGGAGCGCCTCGCCACCGCGCGGGCCGCTGATTTTGTAACGCGTAAGAACTGAGAGTCTTCAGACAATGCCCGACGTCCTCCACACCGGCCTCGCCTTTCTCGTCGTGCTCGGGGTGCTGGTTTTTGTGCACGAGCTGGGCCACTACCTCGCGGCGCGATGGGTCGGCGTGCATGTCGAGGTGTTCTCGATCGGCTTCGGCCCGGCAATTGTCACCTGGACGGACCGTGTCGGCACGGTCTGGAAGCTCGCCTGGCTGCCGTTCGGCGGCTACGTCAAGCTGCATGGCCAGGAACGGCCGCAACAGGTTCCTCCCGAACCGCTCGGTCCAAGCCGCGCCGGACTGGCTATTGCCGACTGGCGTGAACGTGCCGGCCTGGGACGCACAGCTGTCGCTCCCGAGCCAGTCGAAGTGACGGCCGACGTGGTGGAGGATGCGCCAAAGGTCTGGATACCGGGCCGCATCTTCCACGAAAAGTCGGTCGGCGCGCGCGCCATCGTCGTCGCGGCAGGCCCGATCGCCAACTTCCTGCTGGCGATAGTTCTGTTCTCCCTGCTGTTCGCCACTGCCGGACGTCCGGTCATCCTTCCAGTCGCCGGCGAGGTGCTGGCCAACAGCGCAGCCGCACGGGCGGGCGTGCAGAAAGACGATCGGATCGAGGCCATCAACGGTACGCCAACCGCCACCTTCGAGGACATCCAGCGCATCATTTCCGCCCACCCGGACGAAAAGCTGACCATTTCGGTCCGGCGCGGTCACTCCATGCTCGACCTGCCGGTGGTCACCGAATCGCGGACCGTGGGTAGCGAGAAGGTCGGCATGCTGGGGATTCGCGGCGGCAAGGTGGAATATCAGCAACTGAGCCTGCCTGAGGCGCTGGTGGGCGGCGTGACGCAGACCTGGCAGGTAACGTCGGAAACCATTATCGGCGTGGGCCAGATGATCGCCGGGCGCCGCGGCACCGAGGATCTCGGCGGGCCGCTGCGGATCGCCGAGCTCTCCGGACAGGTGGCGGAACTGGGACTGGCAAGCCTGGTGTCGTTCATCGCCGTGCTGTCAGTGAATCTGGGCCTGATCAACCTGTTCCCCATCCCGGTGCTGGATGGCGGCCATCTGCTGTTCTACCTGGCCGAGTGGATCCGCGGTCGCCCGTTGCCGGCGCGCGCCCAGGAATATGGCTTCCGCGCGGGGCTGGCGTTCTTGGCAGGCGTGTTCATCCTGGCCACCTGGAACGATCTGTCGCATCTTGGCATGTTCCATTGATGATCTGACGCCGAGTCCCGCACCGTGATGCTCGCGCCTGGCGCGGGCACCCACGACTCTGCGCCGATAGGTCCAAGGGCCGACCGGAACAACCGGACCGGCTGGGACGAACGTGCACCTCCATCGTCAGAGAGGCATACCAGGCGGCAGACCGCGTTCCGTCAGTCCGGCCTACTCCGCCGCGGCGATGATCCGCTCGCCCTCCCAGATGCCCAGGCACACCAGCCCGCCATCGTGCTCGAGCAGCAGGTAGGGGTCCAGCACCACCTCCTCGCGCAGCAGTTCGCCGAGGATCAGCGATGAGCCCGGCAACTCCCGGTGCAGCGCGCGCGCCATCATGGCGATCGGCTTCGGCACACCGATCTGCTCCAGCCAGTGCGTCGTCACCCAGCGTTCTTCCCAGCGCGATCCGCCATGTGCGCGGAACACGCCCAGCACGATGAGCATGGTCACCACGCCAAGCCAAAGCAGCGTGATGAACGACGGGAACACCGAGCCGATCGGCAGCATCCCATGTGCCAGCCCACCGCTCGCCGCCATACAGCCGACCGAACCCAGCAGCCCGACCGGCAGCAACGTCTGATGGTGATACCAGAAGCCCGGCGGGAATTTGTCGAGCTGCGCCTGCTTGTGGGCTTCCAGCACTGTCCAGGGCACCGTGGTGATGCCCTGTTGTTCGAGCACATCGGGCAGCGATGGCGGCCGGACAGGGGCAACAAGTGCGTCGAAGGGCATGCGAATTTCCTTCCTCGTTCCGTCGCCGTCCGACCGTGCGCGTCAGCGACCGTAGTCGGCGCCAGCCCGATCCACCGTGCGGACCAGGCCGCGCCATTCCGCCAGCCCGTACTCCGGCGTGTCACGCCGTTTGCGCATCCGCTCGGCTGCCTTGCCGATGACGAAGTCGTCGATCTGCACCGGCGGTTCGCCCAGCGTGCGGGCGATCAGTTCCAACTCGCAGGCGCGTTCCAGACAGTACATCCGAAACAGCGTGCCGTGGATCGTCGGACCCAGCGTCAGCAGTCCGTGGTTGAGCAGCACGACGCAGGAGCCGTTCTTGCAGGTGCGGCCGAGCGCCTCGCATTCCTCGGGCGACGCCGGCACGCCGTATTCGTGGTATGCGATGTCGTCGAAGATCTGCAGCGCGTCCTGGCTGATCGGTCGGATGCCGTGCTTCAGCAGCGAGATACCGGCGCCGGCGCGGGTATGCGTGTGCATCACGCACATCGCGTCCGGGCGCGCCTTGTAGACGCCGCTGTGGATGGTGAAGCCGGCGTTGTTGAACCTGCCGCTGTCGCTGTAGACCTTGCCGTCCATGTCCATCTTGACCAGGCTGGACGCGGTAATCTCGTCGAACATCTCGCCGTAGTTGTTGATCAGGAACATGTTGGGCGCGTCGGGAATGCGCGCCGACATGTGGGTGTTGATCAGGTCGGTCCAGCCGAGGTGATTGACCACGTGATACAGCGCGGCGAGTTCGCAACGGGTCTGCCACTCGGCGTCGGTCATCTCGGTCTTGGGCAGCTTCAGCGCTGCTGACATTCGCATTCTCCGTTCGCCTGCGTCCCGGCCGGGGCGCGGGTCCCGCCTATCCTGGGAGAGTTGCCGTCGGTTCGCAACCCGCGGGCCAGCGATGTCCTGGTGTGCGCCGTCTGGATTAATTCGCGCATCATATCGACGGCCCTGAGGACCCTGAGGGCATGCCACTTGACGTGGGGCCGACCGCCGGTCACCAGAGGCGATCTAGTATCCGCCGGAGGCGACAGGTATTCTCCGGCCACCGGCAAGCCGGCATAGGCAGCTGCGGCGCGATCCTGGTATGGCGCTTCAATGAGGAGGGAAGCCGATTGATTCGCACCTGCGCCGCCCGCCTTGTTGCCGCTTGTCTGCTGGCTGTGTGGCTCGTCGGCACGGCCGTCGCCCAGAATGCTGCCGCGCTACCGGTGCCGCAACGCGCGGCGCCCACTGCGGTGGTGCGGCCTGCTGCCGCGTCTGGCCCGGCTCGCACCGGCAGCACGATCGAGAGCATCAAGGTCGAGGGTAATGAGCGCATCGAGACCGGCACCATCCTGTCCTATATCCTCGTGCAGCCCGGCGATCCATTCGACCCTGATCGGCTGGACCGCAGCCTCAAAACCCTTTACGCCACCGGTCTGTTCCAGGATGTGCGGCTCAATCGCGAGGGCGGTACACTTGTCGTTCACGTGGTTGAGAACCCGCTGGTCAATCGCGTCGCCTTCGAGGGCAACCACAAGCTGAGCGACGATCAGCTCCGCCCGGAAATGCAGCTCAAGCCACGTGCGGTGTTCACGCCGGCGCTGGCCGAAACCGACCGCCAGCACATCCTCGATCTCTATGCCAGGAAAGGCTACTACGACGCGCGGGTCGATCCGCAGATCATTCGACTCGATCAGAACCGGGTCGATGTGGTGTTCAAGATCAGCGATGGTCCGTCGACCCTGATCGCCAGTATCGCCTTCGTCGGCAATCATGCCTACAGCGAAGACCGCTTGTCCGAAGTGATCAACAGCCGCGAAGAACGCTGGTGGCGGTTCCTGTCGAGTTCCGATGAGTACGACCCGGACCGGCTGGCCTTTGACAAGGAGCTGCTGCGGCGGTTCTACCTGCACCAGGGTCACATCGATTTCGAGATTCTTGACGCAAAGGCGGAGCTGTCACCCGATCGGACGGGTTTTTTTCTCACCTTCACCGTCAGTGAGGGTGATCGCTATCGGGTCGGCAAGGTCACCATCAACTCGCAGCTCCGCAACCTGAACGGCGACGTTCTGCGCAAGGACCTTCAGCTCGACGAAGGCGACTGGTACGACGGCGACGCCGTCAGTCGCAGCGCCGATGCGATGGAACGCGACGTGCGCAATCGCGGCTATGCCTTCGTCGACGTGAAACCGCGCATCACGCGCGACGTTGCCAAGCACACTGTGGATCTCGCGTTCGACGTCGGCGAAGGCCCACGGGTCTATGTCGAGCGCATCGACATCGTCGGCAATACGCGCACCGAGGATAAGGTGATCCGCCGTGAGTTTCGCCTGGCCGAGGGCGACGCGTTCAACGCCGAGGCGGTACGCCGTTCGCGGCAGCGACTGCAGGACCTCAATTACTTCAATGGCGTCGATATCGCCACCTCGCCGGGTTCGGCACCCGACAAGGCAATTCTCACCACCACGATTGACGAGAAGTCGACCGGTGAGCTCACGCTTGGCGGCGGCTATTCAACCGACGCCGGGGCCTTGGTCGATATCGGTCTGAGCGAACGGAACCTGGTCGGCACCGGCATCAATGCCGGGATCAATGGCATGCTGGCACAGAGACGCAGTTCGATCACGGCCTCGGTCACCGATCCGTATTTCCTTGACCGCAATCTGGTGACCGGCGCCGATGTGTTCCTGATCCAGACGAACAACCTCGGCACCGAGCCCTATGACGAAAAGCGCGTCGGCTTCGATGTGCGCGCGGGCTACGATTTCAATGATTATCTGCGTCAGGTCTGGACCTATTCGCTGGTCGGCCGCACCGTCTACAACGTTGCGCCGAATGCCAGCTTCTTCATCACGCAGTTGCAGGGCTACACCCTGCTGTCGCAGGTCAGCCAGGCCATCAGCTACGACCGGCGCGACAGCAAGGTCGATCCCCACACCGGGTACCTGGCCTCGATCGGCACGGACATCGCCGGCCTGGGCGGCAATGCCCACTTCGTCCGCAGCAACATCACCGGTCAGTATTTCATTCCGCTGGACCGGTTCACCGGCAACAGTGACTGGGACATCGCGCTGACCGGCAACTTCGGCTACCTGTGGAATGAAGGCCAGCAGGAGCAGATCATCGACCGCTTCTACCTGGGTGGCGACAACCTGCGCGGCTTCCAGATCGGCGGCGCCGGCCCGCACGATCAGCTGACCGGCGATCCGCTGGGTGGGCGCTTCATCTGGACCCAATCGACCGAACTGCACTTCCCGCTGCCGATCCCGCCCGACATCGGCCTGACCGGCCGCGCCTTCGTCGATATCGGCGACCTGACGCAGGCCAGCTTCCAGTCCAGCACCACCTGTGTCGAATACAACGGCACGCCGTGCGTGATCGAAGCCTCGGCCGTTCCGCGCCTCGGCGCCGGCGTTGGCTTGTCGTGGCATACCTCGTTCGGTCTGCTAAACGTTGACTTGGCGCCTTTCGTGTTGAAGCAACCGGGCGACCAGACACAGATCTTCCGATTCGGCTTTGGTACGAGGTTCTAAGTGCACCAGTTTCGCCTTTTCACGGCCTCCTTCCTGGTGGCCGGCTTCATGTCCGCCAGTGCAATGCCTGCCGCGGCACAACAGCAGCAGAACCAGGATTGGTTTGTACCAGGCCAGCAGCGCCCCCCCGTCGTGGCGCGTCCGCCAGGCCGTCCCGCCGCGACGCCCGCGCAGGCCGCGCCTGGGGCTGCCGAGCCCACCCTGGTGCCGGAGGGCGTGCCGCCCGGTGCCGAGGGCCAGGCGCCCCCGCTCGAGGTGAAGCTGCCGGCACCGCCGGACGTTGCGCCGTTGCCGAAGGGTCCGACGCCGCCGGCGGCGATCGTCGGCGTCCTGTCGGTGCCAGACGTGATGCGCTCCTCCACCGCGTTCCAGGCGGCCGACAAGGAATTCCTGGCACGCCGGCAGAAGCTGAATGAGGATGCGCAGAAGGAGCAGGTCGCACTGCGCGATCTTGGCCAGACGCTCGCGAACGACCGCGCCAAGCTCACGCCTGAGCAGATCCGGGCGCGCGAGAAGGAGCTGCAGGACCGCATCACCGACTCACGCCGCACCTTCGGCGACCGCAACCGCATCATTCAGGAAGCCAGCCAGTACGTGATGGCGCAGATCGACCGCGCCGTCGAGATGGTGACCCAGCAGGTGGCGATCAGCCGCGGCATTAATCTGGTGCTGAACCGGGCGCAGATGCTCGGAACGACGAGCGACTTCGACATGACGGCCGCCGTGGTGGAGGATCTGAACAAGGTGCTGCCGAAGGTGGTGATACCGCCCGATGGCGTTTCGCCGGTGGATCTGAAGCTGCCCCCGTCCGGAACGCCTGCCGCCGAGGCGAAGCCAGTCGCCGGGCCGCAGGCAGGTCCGACCAAAGCGTCCGCGAAGCCGCCGGCCGCGCAGGCACAGCACCATTGAGCCGATTAACGGTGCGGACAGATGGATCGGCTGCCGATTGCCGGTGATCCCCGCTTCTTCCATCGGAGCGGCCCCCATAGCCTGGCGGCGGTTGCCGACGCCGCGGAGGTCGATGTTCCGCCGCGACGCCTGATGCTGACGGGTGTTGCCCCGTTGCAGACCGCCGAACCCGGCGAGGTCAGCTTCCTCGACAATCGCAAATACGCCGCGGCGCTGGCCCAAACGCGTGCCGGCGCGGTGATCGTGCATCCCGACATGGCGGACCGCGTTCCGCCGACCGCGGTTACGATCATTAGCAATGAACCCTATGTCGCCTGGGCGCGGGTCGCCGCGCTGTTCCATCCCGTTCCGCCTGCGCGGCCCGGCGTGCATCCGTCGGCCGTCGTTGCACCGGATTCCGCCATCGACGCCAGTGCGGAGATCGGCCCGCTCGCGGTGATCGGCAGCCGTGCCGAAATCGGCCCGCGCTGCCGCATCGGTCCCGGCGCGATTATCGGGGACGGTGTCGTGCTGGGTGCCGATTGCCGCATCGGCGCCCACGCCTCGATCAGCCACGCGCTGCTTGGCGATCGGGTGATCGTGTTCCCCGGCGCTCGCATCGGCCAGGACGGTTTCGGCTTCGCGGTCGACGGCGTGGAGTTCGTCAGCGTGCCGCAGCTCGGCCGCGTGGTGCTCGAGGATGATGTAGAGGTCGGCGCGAACACCACGATCGATCGTGGTTCGTTGCACGATACCTGCATCGGCGCCGGCTCGCGCCTCGACAACCTTGTGCAGATCGGGCACAACGTCCGCCTTGGTCGCGGTTGCGTGATCGTCTCACAAGCCGGCATTTCCGGTTCCACGGTGCTGGAAGACCACGTCATGGTCGCGGGCCAGGCAGGGCTGACAGGTCATCTCAGGATCGGGCGCCGCGCACGGATCGGGGCGCAGGCGGGGGTGATGTCGGATGTGCCGGCCGGGGCCGACGTGGTGGGCAGCCCGGCCCAGCCGGCACGTGAGTTCTTTCGCCATGTAGCCGTGCTGCGGCGACTCGTGCGGGATGCGACCGGCAAGCGGCACAAAGGCCGGGCTGCGGCGCAGGAAACGGAGAAAGATACGGACAGGACGTGATGGATTCCCCCGCCGCCGAGTCAGTTCTGGTCGGAACCACGAGCGAGGTGGTCGATATCGCGCGCATCATGCACGCGATCCCGCATCGCTATCCGTTCCTGATGATCGACCGGGTGGTGGACGTCGTGCGCAACCATTCGGCTATCGGCATCAAGAACGTCTCGGTCAACGAATCGTTCTTCCAGGGACATTTTCCCAACCATCCGGTGATGCCGGGCGTGCTGATCATCGAGAGCATGGCGCAGACCGCGGCGGTGCTGGTGGTCGAGACACTGGGTCCGGATGCTGCCGGCAAGGTGGTCTACTTCATGTCGATCGAAGGGGCGAAGTTTCGCCGTCCTGTAGTCCCGGGCGACCAGCTTCGCATCCATGTGACGAAGGAACGCAACCGCGGCAACGTCTGGAAGTTCAATGCAATCGCCCGGGTGGATGGTGTGTCGGTGGCGGAAGCAACCTATGCGGCGATGATCAGGGACCGTGCCGGGTCAGCCTGAATGCTGCGCCGCAAAATCGCCAAAATTCGCGTTGAAACAATCGGTTACAGGGTGTTCGTGGAAATATATGGCAATAATGATTGAGTTGGTCGCCGGCCGGCTCGAGCCTAGCCTTCACTATTGTTCCGTCCGATCGTTTGCTCACGGGGAAGCAGCGCCAGAATGGATGCCATGACCGACACGATTGTGCTGAAGACAACCGGCGCCGTCATACATCCGACCGCCATAGTTGCCCGCGGTGCCGAGCTGGGAATCGACGTGCATATCGGTCCCTATTGCACGGTGGGTCCGAATGCCGTGATCGAGGACCGCGCTGAACTCGTGTCTCATGTTGTCGTCGATGGTCATACGCGCATCGGTCCGGATGTGGTGCTGTATCCCTTCTGCACCGTGGGTCTCGCGCCGCAGGACCTGAAATACCAGGGCCAGCCGACACGCTGCGATATCGGCGCCCGCACGCAGGTACGCGAGCACTGCACGATCCATCGCGGCACGGTCACCGGCAAGGGCATCACCAAGGTCGGCACCGATTGCCTGTTGATGGCGGTGGCCCACGTCGCGCACGATTGCACGGTGGGCGATCACGTCATCATCGCCAACAACGCGGTGATGGGCGGCCATGTCAGCATCGGCGACCATGCGGTGATCGGTGGCGCGGCGGCAATCCATCAATTCGTCCGCATCGGCCGCGCGGCGATGATCGGCGGCGTGTCCGGCGTGGAGGCCGACGTGATCCCGTTCGGCAGCGTGACTCGGCAACCGCGCCCGGCTGGTCGGGTTGAATGTCATCGGCCTCAAGCGCCGCGGCTTTGACAAGACGCAGATCCAGTTGCTGCACAACGCGTTTCGCGATCTGTTCCGCCACGAGGGCGTGTTCGCTCAGCGATTGGCCACGACCCGCGTACGCTATGGCGAGCAGGCCTTGGTCTCCGAAGTGCTGTCCTTCATCGACGCGCCGAGCCACCGCGGCCTGATCCGCGCGGAATAGCCGGCACCCTCACAATAATCGACAGACTTGCGACGTTGCGGATAGTTTATCGCGAGATCTCGTCAGTCGCGAGGCGGAGGGCACATCGTGGCCATTTACGCGAAGTTCGGATCGATCAAGGGAGCCGTCACCACGACCGGCCTGGAAGGGTGGGTCGAATTGGACAGCTTCCGTTGGGGTTACGCGGCTACCAACGCCCAGGGCCAGGGTTCCAGCGTGTACCGGGATGTCGCCGTGCACGAGTTTACGCTGACGATGAAGGCGGAACAGGCTTCCGTCGACCTCACCCAGTTCGGTCTGAACCGGACGCTCATCGGCAACCTCGAATGCAGGTTCACCACCACGGCGGTGAACAAGGTGACGACATATATGGCCTACAAATTCACCAACTGCGCGATCAGCAGCTACGGGGTCTCGGCCGACCCGGAAGGGATCCCGGTCGAGACCTTCAGCTTCAGCTTTCAGACGGTCAATTTCAGCTTCTCGGCGACCGACCCGAAACTGGCCAGTACGCCTAAGAGCGTCACCTTTGATCTAATGTCATCGAAGACGTCCTGACGAAGCGATGTGGCTCTGCGGATAGCGTCTCGGTTCGCCATAATGTGTGCTGTTTCGTCCATGACACGTGATGTCCATGACACGTGATACTGAGGCCACGCCGCGCACGCTGGGCATTCTGGCCGGCGGCGGGCGGCTGCCCGGTCAGGTCGCCGCGGCGGCGCGCGCCGCTGGGCGGTCCGTATTCATGGTCGGACTGGAAGGCTTCGCCGAACCCGATGTACTTGCGCCCTGGCCGCACGAGGTGGTGCGGATGCTTGCCGTCGCGCGAATCCTTGCCGCCTTACGTGCCCATGGCTGCCAGGACCTGGTGCTGATCGGACCGGTTCGGCGACCGTCGCTGCTCGATCTGCGTCCCGACGCGGAGGGTGCCCGCATGTTGGCCCGCATCGGACGCGCTGCCTTTGCCGGCGATGACGGACTGCTTGCGGCGGTGGTGAAGATCCTGAGCGAGGAGGGGTTTCGCGTCATCGGTGCGCACGAAATTCTCAGCGAGGCGCTGGGGCCCGCCGGGCTGCTATCGCAATCGGCGCCCGATGCGGTGGCAATGGCGGACATCCGCCGCGGTGTCATTGTGGTGCGCGCGTTGGGTGCGGTGGACGTGGGCCAGGCCTGCGTGGTGCAGCAAGGCGTCGTGCTGGCGGTCGAGGCAGCCGAAGGTACCGATGCGATGCTGTCCCGCTGTGGCGGATTGGCGCGGCCGGGCCGCGGCGGCGTGCTGGTGAAGCTGGTCAAGCCCGGGCAGGATCGCCGTGCCGACCTGCCGACCATCGGGCCCGAAACGATCCGCGCGGTGGCCGGCGCAGGGCTGCGCGGGGTTGCGTTCGAGGCGGGAGGCACCATTCTAGCCGACCGTCAGGCCTCGATCGCCGTGGCGGACACGGCCGGAGTTTTTCTGCTGGGCATGGACCCGGACAGTTTCGACGAGAGGGGAGTGAACACATGAGCCGTTATCTGCATACCATGCTGCGCGTCGGCGACCTGGATCGCAGCATTGCTTTCTACTCCAAGGCGTTCGGCATGAAGGAGTTGCGCCGGCGCGACGTGCCGGACGGGAAATACACCCTGGCGTTCGTCGGCTTCGGCGACGAGGACAGCAACACGGCGATCGAGCTGACCTACAATTACGGCGTGGAAAAATACGAGATGGGCGGCGCGTTCGGCCATCTGGCGATCGGCGTGCCGGACGTTGCGGCGGCGTGCGACGTCGCAGCCAAGGCTGGCGGCACCGTCACCCGTCCGGCCGGGCCGGTGAAGTTCGGCACCACGATCATCGCGTTCGTCAAGGATCCGGACGGCTACATGATTGAGCTTGTGCAGCGGCCGTAACTGCGGGGAATCACCGGCTGGCATCGAGGGCCGCCTGCAACATCCAGGCGGCCGCCATCCGGTCCACCGCCTTGCCGCGCTTGCTGCGGCTGAGATCGGCCTGATCAACCAGGAACCGGTTGACCGCTGCCGACGACAGCCGCTCGTCCCATAATGCGGCGGGCAGACCGGTGGCCTCCGACAGCGCCAGCGCCCAGTCGCGCGCCGCCTGCGCCGCCGGTCCCACCGAGCCATCCATCGACAGCGGCAGCCCCACCACCAGACCCCCCGCGCCCTCCGTCCGAGCGATCGCGGAAATCTCGGCCGCATTGTCGCGCAGCTTGCCGCGCCGGATGCTGTCATAGGGCGAGGCAAGCGACAGACGCACGTCGGACAGCGCGACGCCGATCACCCTGCTGCCTGGATCGAGCCCGACCAGTCGCTGGTCTCGGCCAAGGGTGGCGCGCAACGCCTGCATGCTGAGGAGTGGCATGCAGCCAATATCGCGATGCCGGGCGGGACAGGCAAAGCGCCATGATCAGGAGCGGTTAGGAACATTGCGCCGCAAGTCCCCGAGCAAGCGGTACGTCTGCGATCACGAGGCTCGCGGCACTCGCCAGCTTTGCGGTTCTCCGTGTCCGCGGTGCAATCCTCTCGCCCGCGGCATCGTGCCGCGCGACATGATGGAATGCGCAAGCAGTGCCGCGAGGTTGATCGAACCCGATGCAGTCAATATCGCGACGTCGTCGCTGTTCGCTCACACCCGTCTTGGCGGGTAGGTAAAAGGCTCGCGCTGGTTGAACCCTGCCATCACCGCCGGTATGGTCCAGGGCTCCTTCCGCAACTGGATAATGCTCGTCATGTCGCTCGACACCGCGACCATCCGCCGCATCGCCACGCTCGCGCGCATCCGCGTCGAGGACAGCGAACTCGTCACGCTGGCGGCGGAGCTGAACGGCATCTTGGGCTGGATCGAGCAGCTCAACGAGGTGAATGTCGACGACGTCGAACCTCTCGCCGGCGCCGCGCAGATGGCGCTGAAGATGCGCGAGGACGCGGTGACGGATGGCGGCTATCCCGACAGGATCCTGGCCAATGCGCCGGAACGTGCCGGGGACTTCTTCGTCGTTCCCAAGGTGGTCGAGTGAGCCTGACCGATCTCACAATCAGCGCAGCACGCGATGGACTGCGGTCCCGGCAGTTCACCGCGCGGGAACTCACCGAGGCGCACCTGGCGGCGATCGATGCGCTGAATCCGCGGCTCAATGCGTTCATCACCGTGACCGGAGCGCGCGCGCTTGCGCAGGCCGACGTCGCCGATGCGGCGCTGGCGCGCGGCGAATTCGCGCCGCTCACCGGCATTCCGCTGGCCATCAAGGACCTGTTCTGTACCGACGGCGTGCGCACCACGGCGGGCAGCCGCATCCTGGCGCCGTTCATCCCGCCTTATGAAAGCACCGTTAGTGCCAATCTGCTGCGCGACGGCGCGGTATTTCTCGGCAAGGCCAATATGGACGAATTCGCCATGGGCTCGTCGAACATGACATCGGGCTACGGCGCGGTGACGAATCCCTGGCAGCGGCGGCAGGACCGGACAGCGGCATTGGTGCCTGGCGGTTCATCCGGTGGCTCCGCGGCCGCCGTGTCGGCGCGACTCGCCATGGGTGCAACTGGTACCGACACCGGCGGTTCGATCCGCCAGCCAGCGTCGTTCTGCGGCATCGCCGGCGTGAAGCCGACCTATGGCCGATGCTCGCGCTGGGGGGTGGTGGCTTTTGCCTCATCGCTTGATCATCCCGGGCCATTCGCGCGCACGGTGAATGATTGCGCGATCCTGCTTGGTTCGATGGCCGGGCACGATCCAAAGGATTCCACCAGCGCCGACATTCCGGTGCCCGACTTCGAGGCGGCGTGCCGACGCGATGTAAAGGGCCTGCGCATCGGCGTGCCGCGCGAGTATCGCATGGACGGGATGCCGGACGACATCGAGCGCCTGTGGCAGCAGGGTCTTGAATGGCTGCGCGATGCCGGTGCGCAGATCATCGACGTGTCGCTGCCGCACACGAAGTACGGCCTGACCACGTATTATATCGTGGCGCCAGCCGAGGCCTCGTCGAATCTGGCGCGCTATGACGGCGTGCGCTTTGGTCTGCGCGAGGACGGTGAGGACTTGCGCGATCTGTATGAACGCACGCGTGCCGCAGGGTTTGGGGCAGAAGTGCGACGTCGCGTGCTGATCGGCACCTACGTGCTTTCCGCCGGCTACTATGATGCGTACTATTTGCGAGCGCAGAAGGTGCGTGCGCTGATCCTGCGCGACTTCACCGAGGTGTTTTCCCGGGTCGATGCGCTGGTGACGCCGACCGCGCCATCGGCGGCTTTCGCGCACGGCGACAACATGGACGATCCGATCAAGATGTATCTGAACGACGTGTTCACCGTGCCAGCCAACATGGCGGGCGTGCCGGGGATGTCGGTGCCCGCGGGACTGGACGCCAATGGTTTGCCGCTGGGGTTGCAGGTGATCGGCAAGCCGTTCGACGAGGAGACGGTATTGGCAGTGGGTGCAGCGTTGGAGCGCGCGGCAGGGTTCGATGCGATGCCGCAGATCAGGGCAGGGGCCGCGCCATGAGCTATGCAATCGAAGGATCCACCGGCACGTGGGAAGTGGTGGTCGGGCTCGAGGTCCACGCACAGGTGATCAGCCGGGCAAAACTGTTCTCGGGAGCGGCGACCGATTTCGGCGCGCCGCCCAACACGCAGGTGAGCTTCGTCGATGCGGCATTTCCCGGCATGCTGCCGGTGATCAACCGCGAATGCGTGGCACAGGCGGTGCGTACAGGGCTCGGATTGAATGCGCACATCCACATGGTGAGCCGCTTCGACCGCAAGAACTACTTTTATGCCGATCTGCCGGCCGGTTATCAGATCAGCCAGTACCAGCATCCGATCGTCGGCGAGGGCAGGGTCGAGATCGAACTGGCCGACGGTTCGACGCGCGATATCGGCATCACGCGGCTGCATCTCGAGCAGGATGCGGGCAAGTCGCTGCATGATCAGCATCCAACGAAGTCATACATCGATCTGAACCGCTCCGGCGTGGCGCTGATGGAGATCGTGTCGGAGCCCGATCTGCGCTCGCCCGAGGAAGCTGGCGCGTATCTGCGCAAGCTGCGCAGCATCCTGCGCTATCTCGGCACCTGCGACGGCAACATGGAGGAAGGCTCCATGCGCGCCGACGTGAATGTGTCGGTGCGAAAGCATGGCGACCCGTATCGCACGCGCTGCGAGGTGAAGAACGTCAATTCGATCCGCTTCGTCATGCAGGCGATCGAGGCGGAGGCGAAGCGGCAGGTCGAGGTCTGGGAGAGCGGTGGCACGGTCGAGCAGGAAACGCGGCTGTTCGACAGCGGTCGCGGCGCGACGCGATCGATGCGGTCCAAGGAGGACGCGCACGATTATCGTTATTTCCCCGATCCGGATCTGCTGCCGCTGGTACTTGACGAAGCATGGGTGGCGGAACTGAAGTCGCGTCTGCCTGAACTGCCGGATGCGAAGCAGCGGCGGTTCATCGATGACTACGGGCTGTCGGCGTACGATGCCGGCGTGCTGGTGGCCGAACAGGCGACGGCCGATTACTACGAGACGGTCGCGCGCAGGCGCGATGCGAAGATCGCCGCAAACTGGGTGACCGGCGATCTGTTTGCCGCGCTGAACCGTGCCGGACGCACGATTGCCGACAGTCCGGTGTCCGCCGCATCGCTCGGCCGGCTGCTCGATCTGCTGGCCGACAAGACCATCAGCGGTCGCATCGCCAAGGACGTGTTCGAGGCGATGGTTGAGACCGGCAAGGATCCCACCGCCATCGTCGAGGAAAAGGGGCTGCGTCAGGTCACCGATCCGGGCATGATCGATGCGGCAGTAGGCAGCGTCCTTGAGGCCAATCGGGAGCTGGTCGCACAATACAAAGCCGGGAAGGATAAGGTCTTTGGTGCCTTGGTTGGTCAGGTGATGCGCGCGATGGCGGGCAAGGGCAATCCGGCACTGGTAAACGAGACACTGAAGCGAAAGTTGTCGGCCTGACCCCCCTGTCATTGCGAGGAGCGCAGCGACGCGGCAACCTCCAACCAGTTGGGTCTGCTGGCGGGAGATTGCCGCGTCGCTTCGCTCCTCGCAATGACAGGGGGGATGCGCTTCGACCAGCCAGTCATAGCGTCCTGCTGGCATGCAAGAGCCGATGAAGGGAGCAGGCTATTGTCATATACCATCACGCCTCTGACGGAGCACACCGGTGCGGAAGTGCGCGGGCTGAATCTCGCCGGCGACATCGCCCCCGACGTTCGTGCCGAACTCAATCGCGCCTTCGCAACTCACCATGTGCTGGTCATTCGCGATCGGAGCCTGACACCGCCTGAATTCAAGAAGGCAGCCCAGGCGTTCGGCGAATTGCAGCCGCACGACAAGAAGGAGACGCATGTTCCGGGCCACCCCGACGTCTATTACGTTTCCAACGATCAGATCGTGAACGGCAAGCGCATCATACCCGGCGAGAGCTTCCATACCGATCACTCGAATCACCCGGCGCCGCCAAAGGCCACCACGCTGTTCGCGGTGTCATTGCCGAGTACCGGCGGCGACACGCAATACGTCAACATGCACAATGCCTATGACGACCTGCCGGAATCGACGAAACGCAGTATCGATGGCCTGAAGGCGATGCATGTCTATCTTAGCAAGTACAGTCCGCGCTCGCTGGGTGTCCTGTCCGAGGAAAGCCGTAACGCGCTGCCCCCGCCCGGCATCCACCCTCTGGTCCGCACGCATCCCGACAATGGCCGCAAGGCGCTCTACCTGAATCCGGTGCGCATGGAATCCATCCCGGGCATGGACGACGAGGCGGCGCTGGCGTTGATCGCGGACCTGATGGCACATGCCACGCAGAAAAAGTACCAGTACCGTCACCAGTGGCGTCGCGGCGACATGGTGATCTGGGACAATCGCAGTGTCATGCACCAGGCCAATCCGGACTATGACATGAACGAGCGGCGCTACCTGTACCGCCTGATGCTGAAGGGCGAAGTGCCGATATAGCAGCAGCTGGCTTTGCCGCTATGCGCCGCGCCGCAGGTACGCTGCCCGCAGCGGCTTCAGCGCGGCGATCGCCAGCAGCGCGGTGAGCAGATCTGCGGCGATCGCTGCGCCGAATACGCTGGTCCAGTTGCCGGTCGCCTGATGCAGAAGCGATGCCAGGGGGCCACCGAAGATTGCGCCGATGCCCTGGGCCATGTAGAGACATCCATAGTTACGCGTCGCATTGCGTGCGCCGAACGTGTCGGTGAGCGTCGAAGGAAACAGCGAGAAGATTTCGCCCCAGCCGAAGAACACCAACCTGACAGCAGCACGAACAGCAGCGCGTCGCCGCGCGTGACCAGCCAAAGCGTCATGGCGACGCCTTCCAGTGCGAACGCGAGACACATGGTGTTCTCGCGGCCGATTTGGTCGGACAGCCAGCCGAAGAACGGTCGCGTCAGTCCATTGGTGAAGCGGTCAACTGTCAGCGCGAGCGGCAGCGCGGCCATACCGAACACCACCGCCTGCGTGATGCCGAAGTCTGCTCCGAACGCTGCTATCTGTGACGTCACCATCAGTCCCGAGGTGGACATCAAACTCATCATCACGAACATCAGCCAGAAGATCGGCGACTTCAGTGTGTCCCCGGTGGGCGTGAACACGCCGGTCGGGGCGTCGCTGCCCGTTGCCGGCGGGGCCTTCAGTCCGAGTGCCGCGACGCATCCGACAATGCCGAAGATCACCCCGAACTGCTGCAGTGTCCCCTGATAGCCCGCACTGGCAAGCGAATTGGCGATCGGGAATGTTGTGACGATCGCGCCCATGCCGTAGCCCGCCGCCACGACGCCGGCGGCAAAGCCGCGCCGGTCTGGAAACCATCCCATCATCTGTCCGACGACGCCGACGTAGACGATACCGGTACCCAGCCCGCCGATGATGCCGTAGGTCAGATACAGCATGCTCAGCGAGGTGGCGTGCGCGGCGAGCACCCAGGACAGTCCGGTGAGAACTGCTCCCAGCCCAATAAGCCGGCGCGGTCCAAAGCGATCGACCAGATAGCCCTGGAACGGCGAGAAGAACGTTTGCAGCACGATCAGCAGCGAGAACGTCACCTGCAACGCAGCCGGCGTCACACCGAGTGCGCCGGCGAGAGGCTTGGTAAACAGCGTCCAGACATATTGCGGGCTGGAGATCGCCATCATGCAGATCAGGCCCAGCCCCAATTGCACCCAGCGGGTCGAAGCACGGCCGAGCGGCACGGGTATCGTCGTGGCGGAATCGCTCACTGGCTGGCCCTCCAGATGCTTTTGTCCCGCAGCGTGTAGCAAGCAGTGGGCCACGCGGGGTCGGCTTGCAGCGGGCCTGCCTGCTCGTGAAATGGGCAAACAAGCTGACGGCATGCCCGCATCGCAATCGGCGTGCGCGCCGCGCCAGTTGCGGTGGCGCGCGCTGTCGGTGACAATCCACCGCTACTGTCCATGCCGAGAGAGGTCGCCATGCCCATCGAATTGTATACGTGGAACACGCCGAACGGCCGCAAGATCAGTGTGGCGCTGGAAGAAATGGGGCTGCCGTACAATGTTCATCCGGTGAACATCGGCAAGGGCGAGCAGTTCAATCCGGACTTCCTGAAGATCAGCCCGAACAACCGCATCCCCGCCATCGTCGATCCCGAAGGTCCGGGCGGCGCACCGATCAGCATATTCGAATCGGGGGCGATCCTGATCTACCTCGGCGTGAAAACCGGAAAATTCTATCCGACGGATCTGCGCGCACAGGTTCCGGTGCTGGAATGGCTGATGTGGCAGATGGGCGGCTTCGGCCCGATGCCCGGCCAGGTACACCACTTCCTTCAGGTGGAGAACGAGCAGGACCGCCGCTATGGGCTCGACCGCTACATGAAGGAGACGCGGCGGCTGTACGGCGTGCTCGACAAGCGGCTGTCGGGGGCGGAGTTCGTCGGCGGTCCCGTGTCGATCGCCGACTTTGCCATACTGGGTTGGGCGTGGCGGCACGAACGCCACAAGGTCGACCTGGCCGACTTCCCCAACGTCAAGCGCTGGTATGAAACGATGATGGCGCGGCCGGGCACGAAGCGCGGCTTCGAGGTCGCGCTGAGCTGACCATCAGCCTGCCGCCGCCCCTACCAACGGCAGTGCGATGGCGGTCGCGAAGCGAATGCCGTGTGCCGCAAATTCGGTCCTGATCTGACCGAACACCGCGCGCCGCACGGCGAACTGCCGACCCGGCCGGGTCTTGAACATCAACCCAATCTGCATGCCGGTGTCGATCATCGCCTGCACGCCGAGCGATCGCAGCGGCTCGATAAGCTCCGTCGCCATCAAGGGGTTCGCCATCAGCCGATCGCTCACCGTCTCGACGACGTTCTCCAACAGATCGAGGTCGGTGTCGTAGGTCACCACGACGTGGAGATCCTCCACCACCCAATCGCGCGAATAGTTGGTGATCGCCTTAAGGTCGCCAAATGGCACAGTGTGCAACTGGCCATTGATGTGGCGCAGCTTGACTGAGCGCAGTGAGAAGCTCTCCACCGTACCGCGAATGTCGCCGCTCTCGATCTGTTCGCCGACCCGGAATGCGTCGTCCAGCAGGAAGAACACGCCGGAGAGGATATCGCGAACCAGGGTCTGAGCGCCGAACCCCACGGCGATGCCGACCACGCCGGCACCGGCCAGCAACGGGCCGATCTGCAACCCCATCGCTGCCAGCGCGCTCAACGAGGCCATGACCAGCACGATGAAGAAGGCGAAGTTGCGCAGCACCGGCAGCAGTGTTCGCAGCCGCGCCTGCCGGCGCAGTTCAGCGTCATCCAGCGCATCGATCGGCGGCTGGTCGCCCGCCAGGCGTTCATCGATCAGCACGCGCACCACCTGCCAGAGCAGATCTGCGATCACCAGGATCACCAACGCCTCCAGCAGGCCGCGAATGACGCGTGTCATCGGCGTGTCCATATTCGACATCTTCGTCATGTCGATGTGCCATACATGCACCAACGCTACGACGGCGACGATGATGACGAGGGTCTGCATGGTGCGACGGGCGATCGCCACATGCGCGGATGGTTCGGTGTTCGGCTCCGGCCATCGGCCAAGCACGACCTTCGAGATGGACTGGCCCAGGATGAGCGTCGTGACCGGGATCGCGGCCAGGATCAGCAGCGTCCAGGCGAGCGCGGATGCAGCCATCACGAACAGCAGCCAGTCGAACACCAGCCCCAGCGACACCAAGAGGCGCACCACCGGATCGCGCCTGGAGGGGGTGGTCTCCTGGTGCGCCGTGGGAACGCGCCAAACAATCCAGACGCCCATTGCCGTCAGGACCAACAGCAGAAGCTGCTTCAGCACGTCGCTTCCCTCGTCTGCCATGCCAAGCGACTGCAGCGTCAGTACCGTCTGCCAGCCGATAGCAGCGACGCCGACGAGCCATGCCACCCATCTGTGCCAATACCAGGCGGTATCGGTGCAGACGTTCACCAGACGCAGGCGCTCGGCGGTCGGGGCGAGGAAGAAGCGGATCACCGTCTTGCCGAGCCGTATTGCGAGGAAGGCGAGCAGGTAGCCGAGAATGATCGAGCCGGTCAGCGGAGGCCATGCGAACAGCAGGAATGTCCCCATGCTGCCGGCCGCGGAGACCGAGATTATCAGGAGGGCGAATGCCAGCCGCTCACACACCGCCGAAAGGCGCTGGCGTGGCGTCGCGAGCGTCAACGTGCCGAAATGCGCGCGCCATGGTCGTGCGAGATGGAAGAACAGAAGTTGCGCGCCGATGCCGCCGGCCAAAAACACGATAAGGAACGCAACCAGCCGAAGCAAATCTGCACCAGGCAACAGCACCTGCGTCCGGTCGCGGACACGTGTCAGCTGGGTCGGGATATGGCCAAGCTCCGCCCCTATGTCCCATAGCCGCGAGCGGGTCCGGCTCAGCGTCGTGTCCATCATTTCGCCGGCTGTCGCGCCACTGGCGCGCGCCGGAGGCAGCGTCCCCGGATCCTGAAGGATCGCCTGGCGGACTCGCGGATCGCCCAGCAGGTCGAGGATTGCGGCGCCGCGGTCGGTCGCGAGCAGGTCGCGCAGCTGACTGACCTTGGCGGCAACGTCTGCCGCCGGCACGTCGTCTGCCGCCCGGGCGGCCAAAGGCAGCATCCCGACGAGGGAGACGAAGGCGAGGAACAGCGACCGGAGTACAATTGGGTGCATCGAGGCGCAGCTTAGGCTCATCAACGCCTGCTGTTTAGCACGCCGACTCAATGTTTGACGCTCCTTCGGGGAGGCCCTAGATACCGCAGCGCATACGCCGTGTCCCCGGCGGAGGGGTGGCCGAGTGGCTGAAGGCGGCGGTTTGCTAAACCGTTATAGGGGGTCAACCTCTATCGTGAGTTCGAATCTCATCCCCTCCGCCAACTCAGAACGGAACTGTGAACGCCGCCGGCCGCCGATTTCACGCCCAAGGCGGCGGCGAGGATCCTGAGCGGGTCGCCCGTCGATCCCATGATGCGGACTTCATCCTCCGCTACCTCGACCCGCTGGGCCAGCGCCCGTAGGTGATCGCGGCGATTGCCGCCGCCGCCGAGCCTGATCCGCTCACGGGCAGTTCTGGCGAACTTCCTGACCATGGCGGTGGTCTGCTGGCCCCAACTATCAAGCATGGCCCGGGTGCATTCGGGATCGGCCTGGGCCGGATACCAAATGGCCTTGAGGCCCGTAATACGCGCCTTCAGCGCCAGGTCGTCCAGATCGGCGACGCCCGTTTTGACGTGCACTCTCTTTCAGGGGCGCGAAGAAGATCTGGAGCATCATGACGTGCATGCGGTTGTCGCCCATTTCCTAGGTAATGTAGACGAGCCTGACGCCGTTCTTGGCGAGCTTGCGCACATAGAATTCAAGCTCAAAATGATCGCGGCAAAGGCGGCTGAACGAGTGAACAAAAATCACGTCGAACGAAGCCGCCTTGGCCGCCCCGCTGCGATCATACGCTGGAACTCAGGCCGGCGGTCGTGGGTCGTGGATGCGCCCGGCTCCACATACGTCTCGACAAGGGCCGACAGCCGGTCAAGGCAGCACATCGACCCTACCGATGAAGGGGTGTGGAGACGGAGCCAGCGACGAACCGGTAATGCACCGCCAGACGAAAGGGGTGGCGACGTCGGATCGATGGCGAATCACCGCGCTGGGTGTTTTGCGACCATTCGGAACATTCCGCGTTCGACCGAACGCGCAGTTTCGGCCCGCGTCAGATCGACCATCGGGGATCTATTGACAGGCAGGACGATGCGCATTGGTTTTGGGCGCCGACCCCGAGCGATGGAACGGACATGAAACGAGAACCAGCATCAGACTTCCCGCAGGAACTCCTGAACCTGTTCGATGGGTACGTGCACGGCGATGAGCCGACGCCAATTCCTGGATGGCGCACAGGGATTTGCGACGGCCAGTCTGACCGCGACGATGTTGTTCGAAATGCTCAGGCCGAATTATGCCTGGGCCACACAGGTTGCGGCCGACTACAAGCGCATCAGGGCGGAGTACGTCACCGTTCCGTCGCCGCAGGGCAACGGCAGCATCAAGGGCTACCTCGTTCGGCCGGCGAATACCGACAGATTGCCCGCTGTCCTGGTCGTTCACGAGAACCGCGGCCTCAATCCTTACACCGAAGACGTGGCACGACGGCTGGCAATCGCGAATTTCATCGCATTTGCGCCCGATGGTCTGACCTCGGTGGGCGGCTATCCCGGCGATGGCGAGAAAGCCGCCGTGCTGTTCCGCCAGGTCGATGCCGCGAAAATGCGGGAGGATTTCTTCGCCGCGGCCATGTGGCTGAAATCCCGCCCGGACAGCACCGGCAAAGTCGGCGCCGTCGGCTTCTGTTTCGGGGGCGGGGTTGTCAACCAGCTTGCAGTGCGCATGGGTTCGGATCTTGCTGCCGCCGTCCCATTCTACGGGGTTCAACCGAGCGCGGTCGACACGGCCAGGATCAAGGCGCCGATCAATGCGCAATACGCTGAACTCGATACGAGGATAACCGGAGGATGGCCGGCCTTCGACGCTGCGTTGACGCAGGCGCAGGTGCCGCACGAGGGGCACATCTACAAGGCTGCCAACCACGGCTTCCACAATGACACGACCCCACGTTACGACGAAGCCGCAGCCAAAGAAGGCTGGCAGCGCACACTGGATTGGTCGAACATGTACCTGAGGGGCTGAACCGACGAAGTCATGCAGACGAAAAGGTGATTTTGGCGCTTTACAGGCCACGTGTTTGACCGAGACCATGTGGCTGTTCCACCGCATCCGCTCGGTGATGTCCGGTGACAACCGCCCAGCAGCCTGCAGATCGCGTCCGATACCCCCCTTGTTGCGCCCTGCATGCGATTGTCGAATACTGACCGTGCGACGCCGTCGCGCAGCGAAGCGGGTTCACCGGCTTGTCGATGACCTCGCAGCGTCCCGATGGCCCGATGGAGTCCCAAGATCCAAGCGGAGGAAGAACAATGTCATTCTACCGAGGCATGACCTGCGAGAACGTGACCATCAAAGGCGACAAAGGAACGCCGATAACCGCTTACGTGGCCAGGCCATCGGGTCCCGGCCCGTTTCCGGGCGTCGTGCTCATCCACCATCTCCCGGGCTGGAGCGAGCTCTACATCGAGACGACGCGCCGGTTCGCGCATCACGGCTATATGGCAATCTGCGCCAACCTGTACGAGCGCGAGGGTGGCGGCAGCGACGGCAACCCTGACGACGTCGCCGCGAAGGTGCGCGCCGAGGGCGGCATCGCCGACTCCCAGATGGTGGGCGACACCGAAGCCGCCGTGAAATGGATGCGCGCGCAGCCCGACAACAACGGCAAGGTCGGTCTCATCGGCTCCTGTTCGGGCGGCCGCCACGCCTTCATCTACGCCTGCCAGAAGAAGGACATCGATGCCTGCGTCGAACAGTGGGGCGGCGGCGTGGTGATGGGCAAGGAGGAGCTCAACGCGAAAAAGCCCGTCGCGCCGATCGACATGACGAAGGACCTGAGCTGTCCGCTGCTCGGCCTGTTCGGCAACGACGATCGCGCGCCGAGCCCGGAGCAGGTGAACCAGCACGAAGCCGAGCTGAAGAATTACGGCAAGAACTATGAGTTCCACCGCTACGACGGCGCCGGCCACGGCTTCTTCTATTGGCACCGGCCGCTCTATCGGCCGGAGCAGGCGATGGATGGCTGGAACAAGATATGGGCATTCTTCGGCAAGTACCTGGCGAAGTAGGAGGGCCGGATATGTGCACGTCGATCATCGAGATCGCGCGCGCGGAGGGCATGGCGAAACGCGGGGACCAATGGTTCCCGCTATCGCGGTCAGTGGTCGCCTATGATCACGCGCGCCATGCGCCTCTGGGCGATGTCATCACGCTCGACTTCTACAACACGGACCTCGACGCCGGTGCGCGGGCAGGGATCGAGCTGACGCTGGAGACGGCCAAGGAACTGCGCGCCGCTCTCGACCGCGCGATAGCCGCGGCCGAATATGAGGAGGCGGAAGTGCGGGGCAAGGGCGCTGTAGCGAGCTTGGTTCGAGCTGCGTGACCACTCTCAGCCGCGGTCATTTCGGGCGGCGCCGTCGCAGCTACCCATAGACGAATGCGCTGTCATCAAGGTCGATGGCCGGCAGTTCGTCCTTCTCGGCCCAGTAGTCCTGAGTGTGCTGCCATTCGGGCTTGTCACCGCGTTTCGGCAGTAGATCCATGCCGCGCATGAGATACCCGGGATTGAAGTTCTCCGGATCGATCCATGGCAGCAATGCCATGTCCTGGTCCTCGGGGCGCAGCGCCAATGTGACCCGCCGCGCACCCTTCGACTTCATGTGATTGAGCAGCCGGCAAACGAAGTCGGCGACCAGGTCGGACCGCAACGTCCAACTGGCGCGGAAGTAACCGAAGACCCACGCCATGTTGGGCACGCCGGTGAACATCATCCCGCGATAGGTAACCGTATCGGCGAACACGAGCGGCTTGCCGTCAATGCTGAAATCGATGTCGCCCAGCACGCTGAGATGGAAGCCCGTCGCAGTGACGATGATGTCGGCTTCGAGCAGCGTGCCGGATTTGAGCAGGATGCCGGTCTCCGTGAACCGCTCGATCTCGTCGGTAACAACCGAGGCCTTGCCTGCCCGGATCCCTTCGAACAGATCGCCGTCCGGGATGAAGGCGATGCGCTGTCGCCAGGGCCGGTAGCGTGGCGTGAAATGCTTCGCCACATCGTAGTCGGGTCCCAGGTAGGCACGCACTGCCGACAGCAGTTCCTGCTTCACCGTCTCCGGCTCGCTGAACGAGCGGCTGGTGAACACCGCCTGGTCGTGCAGGATTTTCCGGCGGACGATTTCGTGGATCCAGGTCTCGTCGATCCCGAGTTCACGCAATTCGTCGGCGATCTCGATAGCGTTGCGTCCCGTCCTGAAGAAGGTGGGCGAGCGCTGCAGCATTGTCACGTGGTCGCAATCTGCCGCAATCGCCGGAATGAGCGTCGCCGCCGTGGCACCAGAGCCGATGACGATGACCTTCTTGCCCGCGTAGTCCAGGTCCGCCGGCCAGGTCTGCGGGTGAACGATCCGGCCCTTGAAGCGATCCATGCCATCCCACTCGGGCTGGTAGCCGTGCGCATGCCTGTAATAGCCCTGGCACATCCACAGGAAGTTCGCGGTGAAATGGACGGTCTCACCGGTGTCCAAGCGCGTGGCCTCGATCGTCCAGCGATTGTCGCTGCTTGACCAACTGGCAGAGGAGATCATGTGACGGTAGCGGATGTGCCGGGCGAGGTCGTTCTCATCGATGACTTCGCCCATGTAGCTGAGGATCTCCGCAGCCGTCGCGATCGGCGCGCCGGTCCATGGTTTGAAGCGGTAGCCGAAAGTGTAGAGGTCGCTGTCGGAGCGGATGCCCGGATACCGGTGGGTCAGCCAGGTGCCGCCAAAGCTCTCCTGGGTTTCCAGAACGACGAAGCGCGTCCCCGGGCACTGCCTGGTGAGATGATACGCGCCACCCACGCCGGAGATTCCTGCCCCGACGATCAGCACGTCGAAGTCTTCGCTCGCCTGCGGTACGACCCTTGCGAGTGCTGCAGTCTCGTTCATGGGTTCCGGTGATCCTTGTCAGTTGGCGGCTTTGGAGGCCTCGGTGTCGACCGTCGCCGAGACCTTGCCTTTCCCATTCTATCAACCAACGGTGGAGCACGGATAGCATACCAGAAGCGCGGAGCCGCAGTGGGCGCGTGACCCGTCTCGCCTGCTCCGCCGGGACGCCAAGCCATCAGCTAGCCAGGCGCGAGGTCGGACAGGAGCCGTGCCCCGACCTCGGTCAATAAAATAATGTACAGCGGCCCGTGGCGACGCCAGGACTCCCACGAAGCGCAGACGCGCATCGGTTCCCAACGGCACGGAGAGATCAGCGATCCTCATCGTGCCGTCGTCCCCTGTGGGATAGGCCAGCGGCTGCGGACGGCATGTTTTCAACATCGGGGTTCCCTTCAACCAAGAGGAGCCCCCCATGAACCAGCCTGTTTCTCCTGCCACAAGGCAGTGCTCTGTGCCAACGTTTCGTAAAAGACATGACGATGCGCGAGTTCTCCGGGAGGACCCGCCGCCATTACATCCGCATCGTCGCCGGCTTCGCGGCGTTCCTCGGCCGCTCGCCGGACACCGCCACGGCCGAGGACATTCGCCGGTTCCAGGTTCATCAGTTGGAGGTCGGGATGCACGCCCCGGCGATGAACAGCACCGTGGCCGCGCTGCGCTTCTTCTTTTCCCATACACTCGACCGGCCGGATCTGTGCCGCAAGCTCATCCGCCTACGCAGGGCTGTCGCATTTGATTGAGGCCCCGTGTTGCACCGGAGCTCTTCAGATTGCGCCAGGCGGCGGCCCGACCGGTGACCTTCGACAGCTCGCTCCAGGCGGCGTATGGGCAAAGTGGCGCACGCGGGCGGCGACGCATACCCTGCATCCGACAACTGCGGCGCGCTCTACAGGAGACGGTCCCATGCGCATTGGCCTGTTCTACCAGATCCAGGTTCCCAAGCCCTGGACAGCATCCAGTGAATCGCAGCGCATCCATGAGGCACTCGAACAGATTCCGTTTGCCGAGGAACAGGGGTTCGCGAGCGTGTGGTTTTCAGAGCACCACTTCCGCCCCGTGTGGTCGCACAACAGCGCCCCCGATCTGACGCTCGCGGCGGTCAGTCAGCGTACCAGCCATATCCGCCTTGGCATCGGAGTGGTGCTGGCGCCGATCCACCACCCGCTGCACGTCGCGGCACGCATGGCGACGCTCGATATCCTGAGCCGCGGTCGCGTGGACGTGGGTCTGGGCCGGACCGGTTATCCCTATCAGCTCACTCCATTCGGGACAGATCTGCACGACACGCGCGGGATGTGGCTGGAGTTTGCCGATGTGCTGCCGCGCATCTGGACACAGGAGACCGTCGCCTACCAGGGGACCTATTTTCAAATTCCGCCGCGGGAGGTGCTGCCGAAGCCGGTGCAACGTCCGCATCCTCCGCTGTGGTCCGCGTGCGGCAGCGACGAGACGGCGCGGCTGACCGGCAGCCTCGGGATGGGCGGACTGTTCGGCAGCGAAGGCGGGCCGGACCGAGTCCAACAACTCATGGCGTTGTATCGGGACGCGTTGCGGACGGCCCCGGGCTATGGAAGCGGCCCGGCCCCACGCGCGGCGCTGATGACGGCTGGCTTTTGCCATGAGGATCCGCGCGTCGTGGCCGAACGGGGCACCGAACTTGTGGGCTGGTATCTCGAGCAGCAACGCGAGCGCGCCCGCCTGGTCTGGCGCGACTACGATCCGAGCACGGTGCCTCCGGACTATCAGGGTTACTACGCGCGCGATCAGCGCCTTGCCAGTGGGCCGCATCCTGGGGAGCCAACGCCCCAGCAGGTGCGTGAGCAGGGTACGTCATTCTGCGTCGGCACACCAGCCGACTGCATTCGTTTCATCGAACTGTACGAAGCTCTTGGTATCGACGAAGTATTCCTGCTGTGTGCCATCGGACCGGCGCAGCACAGCGAGGTTCTGCATACCCTTCGTCTGTTCGGCGAGCAGGTGATCCCGCACTTCCGGGCAAGAGAGCCAGGCGCTGCGGTCGCGCAATCATCTCAGGGACCCCGACCGTCACGCTGAGTGGTTGCCTCGGACGTCACAGCGTCCTGGCGTCCACGCGTCGCCCTTGGCTCACACTGAACACTTGGAGAGTGTTGGGCGGTATTGCGCGCAAGATAAGGTGATCGTGGCGTCGCGGCCGCGTCGGGCAGGCCATGATCGTCGACAAACCGGGGCGGCTTCCACTACCCTTCTCCAAATACTTGAACGAGAGCCAGCCCGGCCAACGGGTGGCCCCAACGGTGATGCAGCCAGGGAGAGAAGCAATGAAAGACGGCTTCCGTATTTATGATACCGACACTCACATCAATCCTGCCGCTGAGGTGCTGGACAAATATGTCGACCCCGACTTTCGGGCTCGCCTGCCCGAACTGGCGCCTTACCGCGGCTCGATCGGACAGGCGGTCGAGGGGCGAAGTGAGATGCACACCTACCGCGCTGGTACGAAATACTACAGGCGGATCCTGGGTGAGGAAGCGCCACGCGAGACATTCACCGGCCGGGAATCCAAGTGGATGGGCAGCAAGCGGCCGCGGCCGGGCATCCAGGATGACAATGCCGAGAATCGTGTTCGGGACATGGATGACGAAGGAACCGACGTCCATTTCCTGATTCCGACCTCGTGGCTCAGCCTGGTCGGCGTCGACGATACTTCGATCGAAGTTGCAATGACCCGCGCCTATCATCGGCACATGGCGGAGTTCTGTGGGCAGTATCCGGATCGCCTCAAGGGGCCGATTGTTGCGTCGACACGCTGCGTCGACGAGGCAGTGCGCGAGATCAGGGAGTGGGGCAGGGCCAAGTGGGCGGTGGCGGTGATGCCGCTGCTCGCTGAGGGGTTGCCCGCGGATCATCCGAGCCTCGAGCCGATCTGGCGGGAAGCGCAGGAATACGACCTGCCGATCGCCAACCACAGCTTCACCTGGACCCCGCCTTACTATCCGGGCTATCGCGATCTCTACGACAACATCTTCCTCGGCCGGCTCGCCGCACATCCCTGGGGAGCCATGCGCTTCGCTGCGGCATTCATCGGGGCCGGTCTGTTCGACCGTTATCCGAAGCTGCGGATGGGCGTGCTCGAATGCGGCTTCGGCTGGTTGCCGTTCTGGGCCAGACGCATGGACGAGCAGGCGATCTACGTGGGCGGCACAGCGCCTTTGAAGATGAAGCCCTCCGAATACATGATGAGCGGGCGGTTCTTCTGTAGCATCGAGCATCATGAGGGCGAGGACATGCTTGAGTTCGTCACCCGTTTCCTGGGGGACGACCTGCTTATGTACGCATCCGATTATCCGCATTCCGAGTGCCAGTTCCCTGACTCGGTTGCGAACATCCTGGCCTGGAAGAGCCTTGGCGCGGAACGGCAGCGCAAATTGCTATGGGAGAACCCCAACCGGTTTTTCAGACAGACCTGATAGCTGCACTCGATGCGAGGGATGCCATTGCTGCATTGATCGTCATGACCCTGACCGGTTTCGATCGATGCCGAGAACTGGCATTTTTGAATGTCGATCTCGCCGAGCAGACGGAGGTGTAAGAGAAGGGCGGATTCCCGATGTTGCGTCCGGGGGACCGCTCCACGAGCAGTTGCGCGCCTATGCCGGTCAGTCGGCCTCAAGAGCTCAGGCTTCGGAAGCCGACATGAACGTCAAGGTTGCACCGATGCCGGTGATGGGCGGAGACGCGGGCAAATTTCAACGGGATCCACTCGCGCGGGTTCGCGGTGTCGGCGTCGTTTCTGGCTGCCTTGAAGGCGTTGGCGGGCGCGAGCCGCGTGGTCGCGAGGCGCATACAGATGCCAGGAGCCAGCCTCAGGCCGTCTTGGATTTCAGCTCGTCAAGCTGCGCCCTCGCACCCGCGATCATGCACGATAGATCGGACGTCAGCATCACCATGTCGAAACCGCGTTTCACCGCCCCCGCCGCGAACGCCGCGCTGGCACAGTGCATGACGCACTTGATGCCGTGCTTATGCGCTGCCTCGCGGATCTTGTCGCAAGTGGCGATATGCAGCGGATCAGGGTTATCGCCGCGCGGAGCCAAACCCAATGCGAACGACAGGTCGGCTGGCCCGATATACACCGCATCAACACCAGGCGTGGCGCAGATGGCATCGAGGTTGGCGAGGCCTTCCTTCGTCTCGATCATGGCCATGATGACGATCTCGTCGTTGGCGTTGGCCACGTAGTCGGCGCCACTATAGTGTATGGCGCGCACGGGCCCATTCGAGCGCATGCCGACGGGCGGATAGCGGCACGCAGCCACCGCCTTCGCGGCTTCCTCGGCGGTATTCACCAGCGGCACAATGATGCCGTAGGCGCCAAGGTCCAGGGCCTTCATGATGGCCGCCGGCTCGTTCCACGCAACCCGCACGACGGGCACCGTGTCGGTCTGCGAGATCGCCTGCAGCATGGGCCCGACGTCTTTCATTTCAGCGGTGCCGTGCTGCAGGTCGACGCACAGGGCATCGAATCCCTGACGCGCCATGACCTCGGCCGTGAACCCATGCGACACGGAGAGCCAGCCCAGCGTCACGCATCGCCCGTCACGCCACATCTGCTTGATCTTGTTCGCTCGCATGGTCCCACCTCTGGCGTTGTTCATCGATCCCACGAACGGATTACACTCTATCAATCTGAAACACGCGTCTGAATCAACCGAGGCCGCGCCGACCCAGCTGTACACAAGTGCAGCCGTGTCTCAAGCTTATGGACTTCAGCAGCAAGATCGGAATGTGTAACGATGGGGGTTTACCGCGCCACGTGCAACGTCCGATCCGGCGTGCGTCCGACGGGCGGACATCAATCCGGCACATTGGCGTCGCCTTGATTCCCGATAATAAATCCACCTTCCTGCGGTTGCATCATGCGACCGGCACCGCGAACGAGACAGGACGAGTGGGAAGAGGGCAACCAGATGACCGGATATGGCCCATTGAAGTTGCACGTGCCGGAACCGGCGGTCCGCCCTGGTGGCACCCCGGACTTCTCGAGCGTGCAGATCCCGCGGGCTGGCTCGGTCGCGCGTCCCCCAGTGGACGCCGATCCCGAAGCCATCCGCGACCTAGCCTATTCCATCATCCGCGTGCTCAACCGGGACGGCGAGGCGGTCGGCCCCTGGGCCGGTCTCTTGAGCGATGAGGCGTCGCTGGCCGGGTTGCGCGACATGATGACGCTGCGCGCCTTCGACTCGCGCATGCTGATGGCGCAGCGCCAGGGCAAGACGTCGTTCTACATGCAGCACATGGGCGAAGAGGCGGTGAGCTGCGCCTTCCGCAAGGCGCTGCTACCGGGCGACATGAACTTTCCGACCTATCGCCAGGCAGGACTGCTGATCGCGGCCGGCCACTCCTTGGTCGACATGATGTGCCAGATCTATTCGAACGAGCAGGATCCGCTGAAAGGCCGACAACTTCCGGTGCTGTACTCCTCGAAGGAGGACGGGTTCTTCTCGGTCTCCGGCAACCTGGCGACGCAGTACATCCAGGCAGTCGGCTGGGCCATGGCATCGGCGATCAAGGGCGATACAAAGATCGCCGCGGCCTGGATCGGCGACGGCTCGACCGCCGAATCGGACTTTCACGCCGGGCTGGTCTTCGCCTCCACCTACAAGGCGCCGGTGGTGCTCAACATCGTCAACAACCAGTGGGCGATCTCGACCTTCCAGGGCATCGCGCGCGGTGGCTCCGGCACGTTCGCCGCGCGCGGTCTCGGCTTCGGCATCCCTGCGCTCCGGGTGGACGGCAACGACTATCTCGCTGTCCATGCCGTGGCCTGCTGGGCGGCCGAGCGCGCGCGGCGCAACCTGGGCCCCACGCTCATCGAACACGTCACCTACCGGGTCGGTGCTCATTCAACATCCGACGATCCCGCCGCCTACCGGCCCAAGACCGAATCCGATGCCTGGCCGCTCGGCGACCCGGTGATCCGGCTACGGAACCATCTGACACTGCGCGGCGTCTGGTCGGAGCAACGCCACCGGCAGGCGGAAGCGGAGATCATGGACACGGTCATGGCGGCGCAGCGGGAAGCGGAAAGCCACGGCACGCTGCACGCCGGCGGCCGTCCTTCGATGCGCGACATGTTCGAAGGCGTATATGCGAAGATGCCGCCACATCTGCGCCGCCAGCGCCAGGCGGCAGGAGTCTGAGCCATGCCGCGCAAGACCATGATCGAGGCGATCCGCGATGCCATGGACGTGATGATGGAGCGCGATGACGACGTCGTCGTGTTCGGCGAGGACGTGGGCTTCTTCGGCGGCGTGTTCCGCGCCACGCAGGGCCTGCAGGCGAAATACGGCACGCGGCGCTGCTTCGATACGCCGATCAGCGAACTCGGCATCGTCGGTGCCGCCGTCGGCATGGCGGCGTACGGGCTGCGGCCCTGTGTCGAAATCCAGTTCGCCGACTACATGTATCCGGGCTACGACCAGATCGTCTCCGAGGCGGCACGGCTGCGCTATCGGTCGAATGGGCAATTCACCTGCCCGCTCGTCGTGCGCATGCCGACCGGCGGCGGCATCTTCGGCGGGCAGACACACAGCCAAAGTCCCGAGGCGCTGTTCACCCATGTGTGCGGGCTCAAGACGGTGGTCCCCTCCAATCCGGCCGATGCCAAGGGATTGCTGATCGCTGCGATCGAAGACCCCGATCCGGTGATCTTCCTGGAGCCGAAGCGGCTGTACAACGGGCCGTTCGACGGCCACCACGACAGGCCTGTGACGCCCTGGTCCAACCACGTACTCGGCGAGGTCCCCGACGGCCACTACGCCATACCGCTGGGGACAAGCGCCATTCGGCGCGAGGGCGCGGCGCTGACGATCCTTGCCTACGGGACCATGGTGCACGTCGCAATGGCCGCGGCGGTAGAAACCGGCGTCGATGCCGAGATCATCGACCTTCGCACCCTGGTGCCGCTCGACCTGGATACGATCCAGGCATCGGTGCGCAAAACCGGCCGCTGCGTGATCGTGCACGAGGCAACGCTGACCTCGGGCTTCGGCGCGGAACTGTCGGCGCTGGTGCAGGAGACCTGCTTCTATCATCTCGAAGCGCCCGTCGTGCGTGTCGCCGGCTGGGACACGCCTTATCCGCATGCGCAGGAGTGGGATTACTTCCCCGATCCGGTCCGCGTCGGCCGGGCGTTGCTCGAGACCATGGCGGCGTGAGATGGCGGAGCACGTGATCAGGCTGCCCGACGTCGGCGAGGGCATCGCCGAAGCCGAACTCGTCGAGTGGCACGTCAAGGTCGGCGACCTGGTGCGCGCGGATGCGAGCCTTGCCGCCGTGATGACCGACAAGGCGACGGTCGAGATCCCCTCGCCGGTGGATGGCGAAATCATCTGGCTGGGGGGCGAGATCGGCGACAAGGTCTCGGTCGGGTCTGATCTGGTCCGCCTGAAGATTCCCGGCGAACGGGACACGGCGAGCGTGGTGCAAACGCAACCCCGCTCCGTGGCCGCCGAAGCGCCGAAGCCGGCACCTGCGGTGAAGCCCAACGCGGCCGACAGCGAGGAGGGCGGCACCAGCCGTGCCATGTCCCCGACGCCTACGCCGCGTCCGGCACAGCCCATCGAGCCGCGGCCGGCCCTGCGGGCAACGGCACGCGCCGGTGCGGCCAGGCCGGTCGCGTCACCGGCGGTGCGCCTGCGGGCGCGCGAGGCGGGCATCGACCTGCGTCAGGTACCGGGCACTGGGCCGGCCGGCCGCATCACGCACGAAGATCTCGACGCCTTCGCCGCCCGCGATCCTCGCGTGGTGCGATCGCAGGCGCTTCAGCCGAAGAGCGCCGTCGAAGACGTCAGGGTGATCGGGCTGAGGCGCAGGATTGCCGAGCAGATGGCGGTGGCGCACGCGCGCATCCCGCATATCACCTACGTCGAAGAGGTCGATGTCACGGCATTGGAGGAGTTGCGCGAGACGCTGAACCGGCGAAAGCGCAAGGAGCAACCGAGGCTTACGCTGTTGCCATTCCTGATGCGCGCGATGGTCTCGGCGATCGTGAAGCAGCCGCGGCTGAATGCGCTGTTCGACGACGAGGCGGGGGTCATTCACCAGCATGCGGGCGTCCATATCGGCGTCGCGACGCAGACACCCGCCGGGCTGTTGGTGCCGGTCGTGCGACACGCCGAATCGCTCGATCTGTGGGACTGCGCTGCCGAGGTCGCACGGCTCGCCGAAGCCGCGCGCACGGGCACCGCGACGCGCGAGGAGCTGTCAGGTTCGACTATCACGATCACGTCGCTCGGCGCCTTGGGCGGCGTGGTCTCGACGCCGATCATCAATCATCCCGAGGTGGCGATCGTGGGCGTGAACAAGATCATGATGCGTCCGGTCTGGGACGGCTCGAATTTCATCCCACGCAAGATGATGAACCTGTCGTCGAGCTTCGATCATCGGGTCATCGACGGCTGGGACGCGGCGACCTTCGTGCAGCACATCAAGGAACTGCTGGAGACGCCAACGCTGATCTTCATGAACGATTGACGTCATGCGGGACATATCGTGCAAACTTCTGGTGATCGGCGCAGGACCCGGCGGCTATGTCTGCACGATCAGGGCGGCGCAACTCGGCGTTGATACCGTGCTGGTCGAGGCAAACAAACTGGGCGGCACCTGCCTCAACATCGGCTGCATTCCATCCAAGGCGCTGATTCATGCCGCCGATGAATTCGCGCGGGTCGCGCAGTTCGCATCGGGTGAAAGCCCGCTCGGCATTTCGCTCACCGCGCCGCAATTCGACCTTGCCAGGACGATGCAGTGGAAGGACGGCGTTGTCGGTCGCCTGACCGGCGGCGTCTCCGCGCTGCTGAAGAAGGCCAACGTCAAAATCGTCGAAGGCTGGGCGCGGTTCCTCGACGGCAAGACGGTGGAGGTTGAAACCGAAATCGGCGTTCAGGTCATCCGCGCTGAACAAGCGGTGATCGCCACTGGGTCGAAGTCCGTGGAACTCCCAGCGCTGCCGTTCGGAGGCCCGGTGATCTCGTCCACCGAGGCGCTGTCGCTGAAGGCGGTGCCGCGGCGTCTCGTCGTTGTCGGTGCCGGCTATATCGGGCTGGAACTGGGCACCGCATTTGCCAAGATGGGTGCCGCGGTGACCGTGATCGAGGCGCTGCCGCGCATCCTGCCGCAATACGACGCGGAACTGACGCGCCCGGTCGGCGAGCGCCTGCACGAGCTTGGCATCACTGTGCTGACCGGTGCCAAAGCAAAGGAACTTACGCGGGCGAAGGACGGGCTTGTCGTCGAACGATCCGACGGTTCATTCGTCACGATCGAGGCCGACAGGATCCTTGTCGCGGTTGGCCGCAAACCCGCAACCGAAGGCTGGGACCTGGAAGCGATCGACCTCGACATGGATGGTCCGTTCATCGACGTCGATGACCGATGCCGCACCTCGATGCGTGGGGTCTACGCGATCGGCGACGTGACCGGCGAACCGATGCTGGCACACCGGGCGTCGGCGCAGGGCGAGATGGTGGCCGAGATCGTCGCCGGGAAGCGGCGCGCCTGGGACCGAGCATGCATCCCCGCAGTATGCTTCACGGACCCCGAGATCGTCGTTGCCGGGCTGACCCCCGAGACCGCCAGGGCCGCCAATATCGAGATCGTCACCGATGCATTCCCATTCCGGGCGAACGGTCGCGCGATGACACTCGCATCCGATACCGGATTCATCCGCGTTGTCGCGCGGGCCGACAATCACCTCCTGCTCGGCATTCAGGGCGTCGGCGCGGGAATTTCCGAACTGTCGGCGGCGTTCAGCCTTGCCATCGAGATGGGCGCGAGGCTCGAGGACGTCGCCGGCACGATCTTCGCCCACCCGACGCTGAGCGAAGCGATGCTGGAAGCGGCACTGAAGACGCTGGGTCAGCCCATCCACATCTGAACGGGTGCCGTCACGTCGCGAAGATTGTCGCTACGGCCGCATCGTCGCATCACCACTTGTAGACTTTCTGCAATGTTCCTCCCATGAGCTTCGCCTTGTCGCTCGCGGACAGTCGTTTGGTATCGCGGAACGGCGCGACGCCCTGCTCATAGGTCAGCATGCCGATCGTCCGCGTCCAGTCGGTGCCCCACATGCAACGATCCAGCCCGAACGCATCGATGATCCGCAGGACCGGCTCCCAGATGTCGTCGTACGGGAACGGTTGGTGCGACATCGTGCAGGCGCCGCTGATCTTCACCCTTACGTTCGCGTATTGCGCCAAGGCGAGCAGCTTCGGCAGATCGGCCCAGACGTCGAGGGGAACCGGCGGACGAGCGGGTTGCAGCATGCCGAGATGATCGATCACGATAACCGTATCGGGGTGTCGCTGGATGTGCGGCAGGCCTTTGTCCAGGATGCCCCAGCAAAGCAAATTGACAGGCAAACCATGTTTGCCGGCGGCGGCGAAAGCGCGGTTCAGGCCGGGATGGTCGGCGTCCATCGGCAGGCCCTCGCGCATGCGGATGCGAATGCCGCGTGCGCCCCGCGTCGCCGCCCATTTCGCCACGACATCGTCAATCGCCGGATCGGTCGCGTCGACCGGCGTGACCACCCGGAATTTGTCCGGATAGGTATGGTAAACCTCGAGCGCGTAACTCGGATCGTACTCATAGGCGCTGAACGACGACACCATGATCGCGCCGTCGACGCCGACACTGTTCATGGCGGCGACCATTTCTTTGCCCGTCGCAGAGGACAGTCCATGCGAGGGACTGGCCCACGGCCGACCGGGATGATTGCGATCGAAGGGATGGACCTGTACGTCAATGATCGGCATGGCGATCCTCCTGTCTGTTTGACCCGTTGTCCGAAATCGCCACCGGATCGCCCAAAGTGAGCGGCGCCAGCGGCGTCCGCCGTCAGAAGATGTTCTCCGGTGCCAGTCCAAGCATGACCTGACCAACCGTCTCGTAGTGCAGTATCCGCCCCTGGCCCTGTTGCGCGACCGTGTCAATGTCGCGCAGACGTCGCTCGAACGGATTCTCCTCGAACACTGACATCGAACCGCAGTCGTGAAACAGTGTGTTGACGATCTCCCGTGACGACTGAATGGCCCAGGTCGAGGCGAGGCGCAGGCGGGTGCGCTGATCCAGGTCCATCGCGCCCTGTTCCTCGATCGTCGCCAAAGCCTCATCCGCCGCAGCGTGCAGGAAATAGCGCGCGGACCGCCACCTCGCCTCGGACTGCGCCACGTGTGACTGGACGACGTTGTTCTCCACCATCGGTTTGCCCGCGCCGCGGCGGGTCTTTTCTCGCGGCAGGGCCAGAAACGCGTCCATCGTGCCCCGGGCGATACCAAGTGCTACGCCGCCGAATCCGATAGAATAGAGCTGGTTGCTGGTGAAACGATACAATGGGCTGTCGCTTCGGCGGTCGCGCGGATCGTCGCGATAGATGGCACGCTTGTGCGGAATGAACAGATTGTCGACGGAATACTCGTTGCTGGCCGTGCCGCGCAGTCCCAGTGTGTGCCAGATATCGTGGAATGTGGCGCTCGATTTGGGATACAGGAAGGTCTTGGTTTCCTTTGTGCCCGCCACCCGCAGATGCGCACCAAGCCAGGTAGCGTTCTGACTGCCGCTCATGAAGCGCCATTTGCCGGTGATGCGGTAGCCGCCTTCGACCGGCGTGGCCTCGTATGGCGAACCGGGCGGTCCCCAGGCGACGATCCCGTTTGGCCTGCCGAAAATATCCTCAGCAATGTGCGGGTCGAGATACGCGCTCGTGGTTGAGCAACCGTTGCTTTGGCACACCACCCACCCGGTCGAACCATCCGCGCTGGCGAGCGCTTCGGTCACCTGGGCGAAGATCGACGGTTTCAGCTCCATTCCGCCCACGGATTTCGTCTTCAGCATGGTGAAGAACCCGCCATCGATCAGGGCTTTGACGACTGGTTTGGTAAGTTCCCGGATTTCGTCGTTCTCGTCCGAGGCCGCGGCGATCAGGGGCATGAGGTCGCGAGCCTTCTGGATCTGCGGATGGACGGTCGGCATGGTGTGTCTCCTGCTTCACTAAAGCGCGGTCGGGATCGATTACCAATGGGCCGGACGCCATAGTCAAGCGATCAGCACGCGCAGATGTCAGGCGACGACTGTCCCCCATGTTCGATGCCTGGGGTTTCGATCGCTGTTTGTGGGGCAAGGACTGGACGCGCGCGTTCGCTGTCGTCAACTACGGGGAGGCCGTCGAGCCCTTCGCCCGGGCGCGGCGCTGTTGTCGCTTTAGGTGATCCGCCCTAATCTGTTCCGTCGGGCGTCACGCGCCCATTCCGGCGCCGCCCATGCCTTGTCCAACGATAACGGTCCCCAAGATGGGCCGAGGAGGGACGACCATGGCTGACACGCTGGAGCAGCTGACCATTCGCAAAGTCGCGTGGCGCCTGCTGCCATTCCTGTTCCTGATGTTCATCTGGTGCCTGATCGATCGGGTGAACCTCGCCTTCGCCGCTCTTACTATGAATGCCGACCTCGGTTTCACCTCGACCATGTACAGTCTGGGAGCCAGCATCTTCTTCCTGGGCTATTGCACCTTCGAGGTGCCAAGCAATCTGCTGTTGGAACGCTACGGTGCCCGCATCTGGCTGGCGCGAATCATGATCACATGGGGCATCATCTCATCCAGCACGGCGTTCATCTCGGGCATTTATGGCTTCTGCACACTGCGCGTTCTGTTGGGCCTCGCCGAGGCGGGGTTCTTTCCCGGCGTGATAGTGTACCTGACCTATTGGTTTCCGCGCGCGTATCGCGCCCGCGTCATCGCCGCGTTTCTGATTTCGGTGCCACTCACCAGCGCATTCGGCGCGCCGCTGGCCACCTCGTTGATGCAGATCGAAGGCTGGGGCCTGAAAGGCTGGCAGTGGCTGTTCATGCTGGAGGGCATCCCCTCGGTGCTGATCGGCATCGTCGCGCTGTGGTATCTCACCGACCGGCCGAGCAAAGCGCGCTGGCTGCGCCCGGAAGAGCGCGACTGGCTGGAACAGACCATCGCCGATGAGCGCGACGAGATTGAAGCGGTGCACGGAACATTCTCCGCCTGGCGGGCGATGATCGAACCCAAGGTGCTGGCACTCTGCGTAGTTTACATTGGCTCCGGCACGATCAGCTACGGTGTGGCGTACTTCCTGCCACAGATCATCAGAGGAATCGGCCTTACCGTGTTTGCCACTGGGTTCGTTACCGCGATCCCAGCGTTCGTCGGCGTGGTCGGCATGGTCACGGTTGGCTGGTTCTGCGACCGCTCATCGGAAAAACGGCTTCTGTGCGGTGCCGTCCTGCTGGTCGCCGCAGTAGGCGTGGCCGGGGTCGGCTGGGTTGGCTCGAGCTGGTGGGTGTTGCTGCCCGCCTCACTGATGGCGTTCTTCATGGAGGCGTCGCGGCCGACGTTTTGGTCGTTGCCGTCGATGTTCCTCAGCCGTAGCGGTGCCGCCGCCGGAATCGCGCTCATCAACTCAGTGGGCAATCTCGGCGGTGTGATCGGTCCAATCGCGGTTGGTGTGCTGAAGGATAGGACACACAGTTTCGCCGGCGGGCTGTATTTCATCGCCATCACAACGGCGATTGCGGCGGTGCTGGTGATGGCAACCGGTCCACGGCACGTCGCGGTTCGCCAAGTGGCCGTGTGACCATAGCCGAGCAGCGACGTCGACTGAAATGCGTGGAGGAAGGAATGGTTGCCATCATTGATTTCAAGGCCGAGTTCGGGAGGCTGAAGATGCTTGAGGGACGCACCCCAGCGTCATCTGAGGCTGAGCGTGAGGGGGCATTCGCCAGGCTGGCACCCTATCGCGACGGGGCGATTTTCGCGGCGAAATTCGCTGGCACGAGCGCCTGGGAACGGCATCCTGTGGGCGACGAGATTGTGCAAATCTTCGATGGGGCGACGACGCTGCATCTGATGACCGGCGACGGGAAGCAGTCCCTGGCGCTGAGCGCCGGGATGACCGCGATCGTGCCGCAGAACACCTGGCATCAGTTTGAGGCGCCTGATGGGGTGTGTGTAGTGACAGCGACGCCTCAGCCGACTGAACACCTGCGGATCGATGTCGAGGATCCGCGTTCGGTGGCGTCAGGTGTCGATTGAGCCGACAAGGAGCCGAGCGACGGCTCGCAGGAGGGCGTCGGATCGTTTCAACCGATTGACGGGCGGGAGGGGTAGGGCAAATATGAACATTGGTCTAAACTGCTGAAGTCTTGAAATACACAGCCTGGTGTAATTCCGTGCAAGTCTGGAGTTAGAACGCCGAGACGCGCGACTGGCTGGCCGAAGCACACACTTGCGCGGGACATCACAGTGGACCAAGGAGAGACTGCCATGCCGTTCTACGAAAAAGGCAACGTCCGCATCCATTACGAAGAGGCCGGCTCCGGCTTCCCGCTGCTGGTCATCCCCGGCGGCGGGCTGAACTCGACAGTCGCGGGCCTGGCGACCTCGAGCCACCCGTTCAATCCGTTCGACGAGTTCAAGGACGAATTCCGCGTCATCGCCGCGGATCTGCGCAACGCCAAGGGTGGCGAGTCCTCAGGTCCACTCGAGACCGACCGTCCGTGGGACGCCTATACCGACGATCACATCGGCCTGATGGATCACCTCGGCATCCGTAATTTCATGGTACTCGGTTTCTGCATCGGCGGCCCCTTCATCTGGAATCTGCTGAAGCGCGCCGGCGACCGCGTCATCGCGGCCGTGCCGGCGCAGCCCAGCGGTTACCGCCCTGAGATGCCCGATCTCTCCTACAACAACAACATGAAGGGCTGGGGTCCGGAGCTATGCGCCCGCCGGCCCGACATCACGATGGCGATGGTCGACGCCTTCCTGACCAACATGTATCGCGCCCGCTCCGACTTCGTGTACACCGTGACGCGCGATTTCGTGCGCAACTGCAAAACGCCGATCCTGGTGTTGCCGGACGATGTGCCGGGGCATCCGTATGTCGTTGCCATGGAAACGGTGCATCTCGCGCCGAACGCGCAAGTGAGCCTCTATCCGTGGAAAGACACCAAGGACAAGATTCCGCTGGCGGTGCGCCACATCCGCACATTCCTACGGGCGTATCGGCCGGTGGCAGCGGCGCAATCCATGGCGACAGCCGCCCAGTAGGATCGCATCCGATCAGATCGATCTCCGCCTCGATGCGGGGCATCCAGGAGAGCACGACCTGGACACGAGCTTGGGCGTCAGAGGACCCAAGCCCGCTGGAGCATAGTTAGCGTCGTGCGATTTCGCGCGAAATGAATCACCGCCGCCGGGGTGTGATTATTGCTAGGTCTTGTTCCGGGACAGGATGATCAACAACGTCACCTTTCAACGTTGATCGTGTTCGGCATGGCGATCGGCAGAGAAGAATTGGCTATCGCTGCCACCTTCCATCAAGAACACAGCAGGCGCTATGCCAACCTGATGCGCAGCAGCGACAATGACCAGCGAAGCGCGAAATAGATGCCGACGACCACTGATGGAGGTCGAGGAAACGTCACGCGTCGACGACTGCAAGACGTTCCAGACGTTCTGGCGGATCGTGTTGCCGATCATGCGCGTGCCGCTCATCGTCGTGGGCGTGTTGAGCTTCGTGCAGGCGTACGGGCAATTCGTCTATCCGCTGACGCTGCTGAGCAAGCAGGAATTGCAACCCACGACCGTCGGCATCTACAGTTTTATCGGCGCGGAGTACGCTGACTGGGATCGGGTGATGGCATTCGCCTCGGTCTTCGCGTTCCCCGTCCTCATCCTATTCCTGCTGCTGCAACGCAAGATCGTGGCGGGGCTTACCACCGGCGCATTGAAATGACATCGAAGGTGCGGCACGGCAACGCCGCGCAGGCAAGTCGACCAGCGCGCGTTGGAGCAGGGGACGGGGTTCGCTGTCGGTCCAGCGCCAAGCTGGTGGCGACGGTTGATGGGGCGCCAACTCCGTTACGGTCCGCCCAGCCCCGCCAGAACCCTCGCGGCGATCGGGTGTTCGCTGGCTTCGATGGCATCGCGCGCCGCGGTGGCGAGATCGGGTGAAGTGCGCGCGATCCGGCCCAGCAAGACGACGCAGTCTTCGTCCGCGACCTGAGGCACGGCCTCAACCACTGAGAGTGACGGCGCCTGGCGCAACGCCCGCATGAGCAGTGGTCTGGCCTCCTGGCGGCCCATGCGTCCAAGTGTGCAGGCTGCTGCCATATTGACTTCAGGATGCAGGTCGCCGAGCAGGTCGATCAGGGTCTCGGTGATGTCGGGGCCGGGGCGTGCCAGGCGGCAGGCGTTGGCTCGAATCGCGGGATCGGCATGGCGTAGCAGCGTCAGCACGACGTTGGCGGGCAGGCGTGCCTGGAGCCGCGCGGCGACCGCTGCCGCGCTCGCCAGCGTTGGCCCTTGCACCCAGGCACTGCTGATAATCTGCGCGACAGCGTGCGCCGCGTCAAGGCCGCCAATCGTGCCGAGCGCATTCAGCGCGGCAATCTGCTCCGGCAGCGCGTGCTGAACGCCGAAGCCGGCAAAGCGGCGGCAATAGTCCATCAGAACCGGGATGGCCGTGGCGAGCCGGCGGCGTCCCGCCTCGGCTGCCAGCTTGGGGCCGTCGGAGATGCCAGAGGACGGGATTGCCGCAAGCAAGGCGGCATCGTCGAGATCAGCTGGCGCGGGGCACGGGAGCTTACCGGTCGACGATGCGAATGGCGCCGCAGGGAGTCCCGATCCGGAAAACAGGTCTGGCTGTATGTTGGGCACGGGCGCTCGCCCCATCGGCTCGTGGATGCGCGGTTCAGGCATTCCAATGCAGCGTCGTTGCCGCGGTCAAGCGGCCAACCACATGAATTACATTATCGGCACACGGAACGACGCGATCACGGCCGGCGGCATCGCGGGCCTGATCCGCCATGATTGGGGAGGTGCGGTTCCGATCGGTATGAGCCGAGCGATGATGTCAATTCAGGAACAGCTTCCCGGGATTCAGAATACCCCTCGGATCCAGCGCCTGCTTGACGGAGCGCATCACCGCCAGTGCCTCGGCCCCGTGCTCCTGTTCGAGGAACTCGCGCTTGCCGATCCCCACCCCATGCTCGCCGCTGCACGAACCACCCAGCGCCAGCGCCCGCGCGACGATCTTCTTGTCGAGGTCCCAGGCACGTTGCAGCCCATCGGGTTCCGGCGGCACCAGGATCACCGTGTGGAAGTTGCCATCGCCGACATGGCCCACGATCGGCGCGGTCAGACGCGACGCGGCGATGTCCTCCTTGGCGCCGAGAATCGCCGCGTCAAGCATCGAAATGGGGACAATCGCATCGGTAGCGATGCCCTGATGGCCGGGCTTCAGCGCCAGGCAGGCCCAGTATGCGTCATGCCTCGCCTGCCACAGCTTGCCACGCTCCGCAGCGTCGGTGGCCCAGCGGAAGCCCTGGCCATTATTATCCGCGGCGATTTCCTCCGCCTGCTGGGCCTGTTCCGCCACCGCCGCCGTCGTGCCGTGGAATTCGAAGAACAGGCTGGGCAGTGGCTCCAGGCCTTCCAGCTTCGAATAGGCAATGCATGCCGCCATCTGCACCTCGTCCAGCAACTCCATGCGTGCCACCGGGATGCCCATCTGCATGATGGCGATCACCGTCTCAACCGCGCCGCGCAATGTGGGGAACTGACAGGTCGCGGATGACACGGCCTCTGGTATGCCGTGCAGGCGAAGCTGGATTTCCGTGATGACGCCGAGGGTGCCCTCGGAGCCGATGAACAGCCGGGTCAGGTCGTAGCCGGTGGCCGACTTGCGCACGCGGCCGCCGGTGCGGACCAGCCGGCCATCGGCCATCGCCACTGTCAGGCCCAGCACGTTTTCGCGGATCGTCCCATAGCGCACGGCGTTGGTGCCGGAGGCGCGGGTGGCGCACATGCCACCCAGGGTGCAAAGCGCGGTGCCGGGATCGACCGGGAAGAACAGCCCCTGGTCGCGCAGATGCGCGTTGAGTTGGTCGCGCGTGACGCCAGCCTCGACGCGGCAGTCCATGTCGGGCTGGCTGACCTCGATGATGCGGGTCATGCGCGACAGGTCGAGCGTGATGCCGCCACGCACCGGCGTCACGTGGCCCTCCAGCGACGTGCCCGCGCCCCAGGCTACCACCGGGACGTGGTTAGCATAGCAGAGCGCCAACAAGTGGGCGGCCTCGTCGGACGTCTCGATGAACGCGACGGCGTCCGGAAGGACCGGCGGCTGGGTGTCCTGGCCGTGCGAGTGGTGTTCTCGAAGTGTGGCGTTGGTGGTGATGCGGTCGCCAAGGAAGTCGCGGGCGGCGGCGATCACGGTATCGGCGGCTTCGGGCATCGCTGATCCTCAGATGTCGCCCGCAGGTTTGCGACTGCGCGGCCGGGCTGGCAAGTTGGCTTCAACGCATATTGGTCTCGGTGTGGAGACGGACTGCAATCCTGTCGATGGCACGCGCGTGATTGGGGATGGCGGGCGCGATGCGGCCGGCCTTTCGGCTGCGGGCGGCAGCGCCACACAGCCGGGCTCCTCTCCTGCCGCGCCGACGGACGATGCAACCGAGAACCTGCAACATCGGTTCGAGACGATCATCCGGGCCGATCCTGACCTGATGCTTCTGCTCGTGCGGCTCCGATCGGTCGGCTTGCCGCAATGGCGGCTTGTCGCCGGCTGCCTGTATCAGACGGTGTGGAATCATCTCACCGGCCGACCACGTGGAACCGGAATCAAGGACTACGACCTGACCTACTTCGACGCGGACGATCTCTCGTGGGAAGCGGAGGACGCCATCATTCGACGGGTGGGCGCGGCCACCCGGGGATGCGTGGGGCCGGTCGAGGTGCGCAATCAGGCCCGGGTGCATCGTTGGTTCGCGGCTCGTTTCGGTGTCCGCTACGATACGCTGGCTTCGGCCGACGAGGCGCTGCAGCGATACGCCTCGGTCGTCCATGCCATCGGTATACGACTGGAGGAGGATGATCGGTTCGACGTGGCCGCGCCGTTCGGTCTCGAGGACCTCTTTGGCATGATCGTGCGGCCCAATCGCGTGCTCGACAACGCCACGTCCCACACCAGCAAGGCGCAGCGTGCGAAGACGATCTGGCCGGAAATTACCGTCGTGCCCTGGGGCCGTGCGACCGATAGCGATCGCATCAACAATCCGGCCTTGCACCATCCGCGGGAGAACGCATGACACCATCGATCAATGCAGACCGCCTGTAGCAGTCGATCATGCACATGGCGGCAATCGGGCCCACACAGGAAGGGGGCAGTTGTCGTCTCGCCCTTTCACCGGAGGATGCCCAGGCCCGCGCCCTGCTGCTGGAGTGGTGCAAGCCGCTCAACCTGCGCTTCGAGCAGGACGCGATCGGCAATATGTTCCTCCGCCGTGAGGGCAAGGATGCCCCCGCGCACGCCGTCGCCTTTGGCAGTCATCTCGACACCGTGCCAACCGGCGGCCGGTTCGATGGCGTGTTTGGCGTGCTCGCGGGCCTCGAGGTCATGCGAGCACTGGAAGACGCGGGCATCCGGACGCGTGCGCCGCTGGAGTTGGTGAACTGGACCAACGAGGAAGGCAGCCGCTTCCGCCCCGCCATGATGGGCAGCCGCGTGCACGCTGCCGACATGACGTTGGAAGACGCGCTCGCGATCACCGATGACCGGGGCACCACCGTGCGGCAGGCGCTGCAGGCCAGTGGTCAGGCCGGCGCCCTGACGCCGTCGCCACGTGGCTGGGCATGTTGGCTGGAGGCGCACATCGAACAGGGACCGATCATGGAGGCGACCGGCGCCGATATCGGCATCGTCACCGGCACCGTTCACGCGCGCTATTTCCAACTGACGATCACCGGCGAGCCAAGTCATGTGGGTCCCACCGCGATGGAGCTGCGGCGTGACAGTCTGGCCGCGACCGCGGAAATCATCCTGGCGATCGAACGCATCGCGCTGTCGGCGGAACCGCATGGTCGTGCCTCCGCTTCCTGGATCGAGAATTATCCCAATGCGCGCGGCAATGTGGCCAACATCACGCGCCTGCACTGCGATGTGCGGCACGAGCGGGCGCAGCGTGCAATCGCCCTGGAGGCCACACTGCACCAGGCGCTCGATGACATAGCGATGCGTCGCCGCGTGGCGATCGACGTCGATCCTTACACCACATTTGGTCCCATCGCCTTCGACCAGTCCCTTGGCAACCTGCTGCGCCGCAAGGCGGAGACGCGCCAGCTCACGACGCGGGACATGATTGCTGCTGCCGGCCACGATTCGGTGCTGATTGCGCCACTCTGCCCGAGCGCCATGTTGTTCATCCCCAGCGTCGACGGCATCACCCACAACCCGCGCGAATATTCCACACCGGAGCAGGTGGCACGTGGCGCGCAGGTCCTGCTGGATGCGGTGCTGGATCTGGCTGGGTAGGACAGCCCACAGATCATCTGAGAAGGTCGGCCATAACAGTAAGAATCTGGCTTGATCCAGATCAATGCGTCCCTCCGTTAGCTCAGTCTTAATTATTACGCTGGTCCATACACTCGGACCGCCTGAAGCGAGGGACGAAATGTCGATGCGCGACAAGCTGATCTGGGCGGGTGTCATCCTGCTCGGTACGATTTCATTCGGTATCGTCGCACTGACCAGGAACGAACCGGTCAACGCTACCTGGCTCGTCGTTGCCGCAGTGTGTATCTACTTCATCGCCTACAGATTCTATGCGCTTTATACCAGAAGCCCTAAGTCATGACGCACGCCCAAGCGCGAGTTCCGATGGATCTGATGCGATCGGGGTCGCTGATCAGAAAATGCCACGCATCCTTGCAAGCTGTGACGATGGCCTCGTAGCTGTCCCATACCAACAGGCTCAGCTTGTTGGCCCGGAGGTAGTGCCAGACGTTCTCCATCGAGTTGAGTTCCGGCGAATAGGGTGGCAGTGAGATTAGCGTGATGTTGACTGGGACTTTCAGCTTCTTGCCGCGCTGATGCCAGCCGGCGCCGTCGCAGATCAGGACGGCGTGCGCACCGGGCTGCACCTGCGTGCTGATTTCCTTCAGATGCTCGTTCATTGCCTCGGTATTGGCGGCGGGCATGATGACCGCGGCGCCGACCTCACGAGCGGGGCAGATCGCACCAAACAGATAGACCGAATCGTGGCGGTTATCCCGTACTGCGGGTGGCCGGGAACCAATCGGCGCCCACTGGTACGGGAGCCATCCCTTCTGGCCTACTCTGGCTTCATCTTGGAACCACACCTCCACAGGTTTGCCCGTCGCGGATACTGGCAGGACTTCGTTCATCAGGCTGGCGAAGTTTATTTTGAAACTCTCCTGCGCCGCTGCGTCCTTCTTCGGATGGTAGGGGCGCGGCTGCAACCGCGTCAGCTTGAGCTTGCAGAGCAGCTTGGCCACGCTGCGCTTGTGGAACGTAACCGCGAAGTGGCTGGCGATCTTCGCGCGCAGATCAACGCAGCGCCACCGCACAACGCCGTCTTTCTCCGGATCAGGCCCTTTGATCACTATCTCCTTCAGTTCAGCCATTTGCGCCTCGTTCAGCGCCGAAGGGCGTCCAGAGCGCCTGCCGGTTGCCAGGCCGGAAACGTCAGACGCGTTGTAGCGATGCACCCAGTCGCATAGCGTCTGCCGGTCCATCCCACTGGCCGTAGCAGCCTCGCCACGCGACCAACCGTCCAGCAAAAGCGCGATGCCCAGCAGGCGTCGCGTAACGGCGGCATCCTGGGTTTTAATGGCAACGCCGCGCAGCTCAGCAGCGGACCGGTCCAAGCGCGTGATCTCGATCGCCTTGCCCATGCCGTGACCCCCCAAAAGAACTTCAGGGTACAAGGAGTCAGAGTTCCGCCGATTCGGGAATCCCTCCGAAGAGTCGGGACTTCCAGCTTCTGGTATTACATCACCGGCAACGCGCTTCGCGTCGATCGCACGCGACAGACGCCGGCCTTCCGCCACAACGACGGCCTAGACTACGTGCCGACCAATCGCATCGTGTTGTTCGGCCACCATTTCGCAGCAATCGCTGGGGCCGGTCCGCTGGTAGGGCCCGTTCTGGCGGCACAGATGGGCTACCTGCCGGGCACGCTTTGGATTCTTGCCGGCGTGGTATTCGCTGGCGCGGTGCAGGACATGACTGTGCTGTTCCTGTCTACCCGTCGCGACGGTCGTTCTCTCGGCGATATGATCCGCGCCGAGATGGGGCCGATCGCCGGCGGCATCGCGGGCATCGGCATCCTGCTGATCTGCGTCATCGTGCTGTCGGTGCTGGCGCTCGTTGTGGTCAACGCGCTGATCGGCAGCCCCTGGGGTACGTTCACGGTGTTCTGCACCATCCCGATCGCGTTGCTGATGGGCGTCTACAGCCGCTTCCTGCGGCCGGGCCGGCTTGCCGAGATGTCGGCTCTCGGCGCCATTCTGCTGCTCGCGGCACTGATCGGCGGCCGGACGATCTCCGAGACGCCGGCTCTCGCGGCGTTCTTCAATCTGCCGGGCAGCACGCTCGCATTGATCATCATCGGCTATGGCTTCGTCGCCTCCGTCCTGCCGGTGTGGCTGCTGCTGGCGCCGCGCGACTATCTCTCCACGTTCCTCAAGGTCGGCACCATCCTGCTGCTGGCGATCGGCATCATGGTGGTGCGGCCGGATTTGCAGATGGCGGCCGTGACACGCTTCGTCGACGGTAGTGGGCCAGTGTGGGCCGGCGGACTGTTCCCGTTCCTCTTCATTACCATCGCCTGCGGCGCCGTATCTGGCTGGCACGCATTGATCGCGTCGGGCACGACACCGAAGATGATCGAGAACGAGTTGCAGATTCGACTCATCGGCTACGGCGCGATGCTGATGGAGTCATTCGTCGCCATCATGGCGATGATCGCGGCCACGGTGATCCATCCTGGCGTTTATTTCGCCATGAACAGTGGCGCCGGACTGATCGGCACCGACGCCGTGCATGCCGCCCAGGTGGTCACGGGCTGGGGGTTCACCGTAACGCCGGACATGTTGACGCAGATCGCCCATGACGTGGGAGAGACCAGCATCCTGTCGCGCACCGGTGGAGCGCCGACGCTCGCAGTCGGCATGGCCAGCATCCTGTCAGGGCTGATCGGTGGCAAGCTGCTGATGGGCATCTGGTATCACTTCGCGATTCTGTTCGAAGCGTTGTTCATCCTGACAACGGTGGATGCTGGAACACGCGTGTGCCGTTTCATGATTTAGGACTTGGTTGGCAACGTGGTGCCCGCCTTCAAGGCTACCGAATCCTGGGCGAACAACCTGATCGGTTCGGCGCTGGCATGCGTGTTGTGGGGATACTTTCTCTACCAGGGTGTGATCGATCCGTTCGGCGGTATCTGGACGCTCTGGCCGCTGTTCGGCACCGCCAATCAGATGCTGGCGGCCATCGCATTGACGTTGTGCACCGTGGTGCTGTTCAAGATGAAGCGTCAGCGCTACGCATGGGTGACGATCGCGCCGACGGCGTGGCTCGTCGCATGCACCGTGACGGCGGGGTTGCAGAAGGTGTTCAGCGCCAATCCAGCGATCGGCTTTCTCAGCCATGCGGCGAAGTTCTCCACAGCCGTCACTGCGGGGACCATCCTTGCACCGGCCAAGACGGTGCAGCAGATGAACCAGATCGTGTTCAACGACTATGTCGACGCAGGTCTCGCCGCGCTGTTCGCCGCGATTGTGGTTGTCATGGTGGTCTACGGTATATTCGCGTGCATCCGGGCCATGGGCAATCCACGCAACACGGCACTGGAGATCAGCGCGACCGGCATCGCGATGGGAGTAGGCGATGACTAGACGGAGCTTCCTCGTGCATTTGCGATGAAGTTGTTGAAAGGACTCGCAATATCGGCTGAGGAGGTCCAAATCGTAGCCATGTAATATCATATTTGAGACTTGTACCACGCTGTCAGATATGCGCATGCTCTGCCATGTACATCGAAGCCGTTCCGAATCGGAACTCGCCGCCCGCGATCCTACTGCGCGAAAGCTACCGCGAAGGTGGCAAAGTTTGTAAGCGGACACTGTGCAACCTTTCCGACTGGCCCACAGCCTACATCGAAGGCCTGCGCGGCGTGTTAAAGGGCGGCACGGTCATCCCTGCCGAGCGTGATGCCTTCACCGTCATCCGCAGCCTGCCGCACGGCCACGCCGCCGCCGCGCTCGGCACCGCGCGTAAGATCGGCCTCGACCGCATCCTCGGTCCTGCTGGCGATCGCTGCCGCGACCTTGTCCTCGCCCTGCTGGTCAGTCGCATCGTCGATCCCGCGTCCAAGCTCGCGGCCGCCCGTGCGCTGTCACCCGCCACCGCGGCATCGAGTCTCGGCGAACTGCTCGGCCTCGGCGAGGTCGATGAGGACGAACTCTACGCCGCACTCGATTGGCTGCTGGAGCGCCAACCCGCGATTGAGGCCACACTGGCCAAACGCCATCTCACCCATGGCACGCTGGTGTTGTACGACGTGTCATCGAGTTACATGGAAGGGCGCTGCTGCCCGCTTGCCAAACGTGGCTATAGCCGCGATGGCAAGAAGGGCACGCTGCAGATTGTCTACGGCCTGTTGTGCGCTGCCGACGGCTGTCCGATTGCCATCGAGGTGTTCGACGGCAACACCGCCGACCCGATGACGCTGGCGACCCAGGTTGAGAAGCTCAAGCGGCGCTTCCAACTTGACCATGTCGTGCTGGTCGGCGATCGCGGCATGATCACCCAGACACGCATCACCGAGGACATCAAATCGGCAGGCCTGGACTGGATCACCGCATTGCGCGCGCCGGCGATCAAGGCGCTGGTAGAAAGCGGCGCGTTACAGCTCTCACTGTTCGATCAGCGTGACATGGCGAGCATCACCGCACCGGAATTCCCCGGCGAGCGCCTGGTGGTCTGCCGCAATCCCGATCTCGCCGCCGAGCGCACCCGCAAGCGCGAAGACCTGCTCGCCGCCACTGAGCGTGACCTTGCCCGCATCCAGGCGGCCGTCGTCCGCAAGCGCGATCCGCTGCGCGGCACCGCCGAGATCGCACTCGCGGTCGGCAAGGTGATCAACAAGCATAAGATGGCCAAGCACTTCGATCTCGACATCGCCGATGCCGCCTTCAGCTTTGCACGCAAGACCGCCGAGATTGCCGCCGAGGCGGCGACCGACGGCATCTATGTCATCCGCACCAGCCTGCCGGCGGAGGCCTCCGACGACACGGCAACAGTGCGTAGCTACAAGTCACTCGCCTTGGTGGAACGAGCCTTTCGCTGCATCAAAACCGTCGATCTGCACGTCCGCCCTGTCTATCACCGGTTGGCCGGCCGGGTCCGCGCCCACGTCTTCCTCTGCATGCTGGCCTATTACCTCGAATGGCACATGCGGCAGCGCCTGGCACCAATGCTGTTCGACGACACCGACAAGGATGCCGCCGAAGCGCTGCGCACAAGTATCGTGGCGCAGGCGCAGCGCTCACCGGCCGCTGTCGCCAAGCAGACCACAGGCCTCACTGAGGACGGGTTGCCGGTGCACAGCTTCCACTCGCTGCTGGCCGACCTCGCAACCTTGGTGCGCAATACCATCATCACCGCAATCACACCGCGTTATCCACTCACCGTGCTGACCAGACCAACACCGATCCAGCACAAGGCATTCGCCCTACTCGGTGTCCCACCGTAGCCAGTAACACAGCTCGCCAGATACGAATTGTGCCGCCAATTCAGTGCTTTGTGCGTTTCGCATCCAGGAAGCTCGGACTAGACTACGCCTGGTCTGCGAGGTCGTCACTCGGACCGCGCGCCTGATGGTCGGCGTACCGGATTATCCCACCTACGTCACGCATCGGCAGACTTTGCATCCTGACAAGCCGGTGATGACCTACGAGGAGTTTTTCCGCGAACGGCAGGAGGCACGCTACGCGATCGGCAAGGGACGGTTCAGGGGCTGTTGCTGAACTGGCCGGCTAGTTGTGTCCAGCCGAACCTGGTCCAGGAACCGGGCTGCTGGAGTCGCCCACGGAGAATGTTGCGATTCCCCCCTTGACCAGCATTGCCGTGTCAGCGGCGTTGTGCTGCCCGTCGTAATCGATCCCTCCGACGTAGAGGTTCTGCGCGGCTGTACCGGTGTCGCCGGAAAAATCGATGGCAATCGTGTGGCTGCCCGGTCCGAATGATCCGGAGAAGCTGAACGTCTCGGCCCGGCTTGCCGGCTGCGAGGCGGTGACGGTCTGTGCCGCGCCGAGCTGCTTGCCATCGACGCTGACGATGAATTGCGCGTTGCCTGGCGCGGTACTCTCCGACAGATAGGCGACCAGCTGGTCCGGCGGCACGGTGCCCACCTGCCATGGGTGCGTCGTGTACAGCGGCGGCTCCGTCGTAAGGAACGTGGTGCCGGAAACGCTCGCCGGACCTTTGGCAATCTCGCTTGAGGTCAGGCCATACACATTGTTGTTGGTGAAGCTGACCGGAGTGGCCAGTTGATTCAGTACAGCGACGGCACTGCCGCTGTGCAGGTCGTTGAGAATGGTATTGCCGGTAATCTGTATATTCGTGCCGGCATACGCGGGACCGCCAACGTGGATGATCGCAGGGTTCTGCGATTCCGGCCCCTGTTCAATGATGTTGTTTTTGATGATGACATTGCCGCCGTCCGGCAGGTCGATGCTGTAGCTGGCTGTGCCGGTGGGACCATCGAAGATGCGGCTGTTCTCGATGATCGTGTTCAGCGCGCGGCTCTTGATTTCATGGCCCACGTTGGCGTCATGGAAGTAGCTGCCGTTGATGGTGAGAGTGCCGACTTCACCGACGTAAAGGTTGTGCGTATAACCGTCACCGATGCCGTTGTAGGCGAATTCGGAATTGTTGATCGTGATGCTGCCGGCGGGATTGTTCGCCGCCAGCAGTCCATCCTGATTGTTGTGGAAATAGCAGTCGTTGATCGTCAGGTTGCCGGCCTGATAGCGGATGCCCGCGCCATTGCCGTCAGCCACCTCGGCGCCGGAAAATGTCAGGTTGTCCAGCGTGACATCGGTGTTGGTGACCAGAATTGCCTTGCCGTTCGGCGGCGGCACAGTGGCCACCAGATTGGCCATGCCACCGACGCCCTCGATGGTGATCTTCGTATTGATCGTTGCGAAATCATTGGTATAGGCGCCCGCTCGCACCTGGATAACGTCCCCATCGTGGGACGCCGCAATGGCCGCGGCTAAGGTCGCATATTGCTTCCCCGGCCCAACTGTCAAAATGGCCACCCATCTCCTCCCACACACTTATACATGCGGCGCTTAGCATCTCAAGACGGCATCTGCGTGAACCAAATCGGATCACGGCGTTAAAATCCGCTAATATTCTGCTATATCGAGCGCATGTGGTGCATGATTTGTCGGATCCTGGCCATTCTGGCGTCGCGGGGTTACCCTGGGCACAGCGATTTTGCAGGGCGACCGCAATGACTTCGCAAGCCATGCACTGCATGGTCATGGATGCTGCGAAGGTTCCATTGCGCCTTGCGACGGTGGTTGTCCCTTCGCCCGGCCCAGGCCAGGTGCTGATCCGCGTGCATGCCTGCGCCGTGTGCCGGACCGATCTTCATGTCGTCGATGGGGAGCTTACGCAGCCCAAACTTCCTCTCGTGCCAGGGCACGAAATTGTTGGTGTCGTCGCGGCGCTCGGTGCGGGAGTGGACCGGTTCGCCGTTGGTGACCGGGTAGGCGTGCCCTGGCTGGGCTGGACATGCGGCGTGTGCGATTTCTGCCACACGGGCCGCGAGAATCTATGTGCGCAGGCACGCTTCACCGGCTACCAGATCGACGGTGGCTACGCCGAGTACACTGTCGCCGATCAACGCTTCTGCTTCGCGCTCCCCGCCGTTTACGGCGATGTGGAAGCGGCGCCGCTGCTCTGCGCTGGTCTGATCGGCTACCGTTCGCTGCGCATGGCGGGCGAGGGGCGCCGGCTCGGCCTGTACGGGTTCGGCGCAGCGGCACATATCATCGCGCAGGTGGCACGCTGGCAGGGTCGGGACGTTTACGCCTTCACCAGTCCTGGCGACACCGAGGCGCAGGCGTTTGCTCGCGAACTCGGCGCAGTTTGGACCGGCAGTTCGAACGAGACACCGCCCGAGATGCTGGACGCGGCCATCATTTTCGCGCCGGTCGGTCCGTTGGTGCCCGCCGCATTGCGTGCGGTGGAGCGTGGCGGCACAGTGGTTTGTGCCGGCATCCACATGAGTCCGATCCCAAGCTTTCCGTACGACATCCTGTGGGGTGAACGCATCGTACGATCCGTTGCCAATCTGACACGGCGCGACGGCGACGAGTTTCTGTCTCTCGCACCGAAAGTTCCGGTAAAGACGCGACCGTTGCCATATCCGCTGGAACAGGCAAACCAGGCACTGGATGACCTGCGCGCCGGCCGCTTGCAGGGTGCTGCGGTGTTGCGCATTAACCATTCGGCGCGTTGACGCACCGATGCACCGCGCCTAGCGTGCGGCTCTCTTTTACAGCGGGGAAACCTCCAGATGGCAAACAAACTCAAGGCGCGGCTTGCGGCGGGCAAGGCGTGCGTCAATGGCTGGCTCGCCATACCGTCTGGCTTCTCGGCTGAGGTGATGGCGCAATGCGGCTGGGACAGCATCACCGTCGACATGCAGCACGGCGTGCAGGACTACCAGTCGATGGTGCAATGTTTCCAGGCGATGACCGCGCATCCGATCACGCCGCTGGTTCGCGTGCCATGGAACGAACCCGGCATCATCGGCAAGGCATTGGACGGCGGCGCCTGGGGCATCATCTGCCCGATGGTGAATAACCGGGCCGAGGCGCAGGCCTTGGCAACCTACAGTCTGTATCCGCCGGTGGGCAAGCGCAGCAACGGACCGATCCGCGCAGCGATGTACGGCGAGGCGTCCAACTACCAGAAGATCGCCAATGATGAAGTGCTGGTGATCCCGATGATCGAGACACAGGACGGCATCGACAACATCGACGAGATCTTGTCGGTGCCTGGCATCAGCGGCATCTACATCGGCCCGTCCGACATGGGATTTTCACTCGGCCTGATCCCCACGCTGGATCGCGAGGAGCCGCTGATCCTTGGCATCTACGAAAAGCTGCTGGCCTCCTGCAAGCGGCACGGCAAGTTCGCCGGCATCCACAACGCCACCCCCGCCTATGCAGCGCGGATGATCGGCATGGGCTTCCGCTTTGTCACCATCGCCAACGACAGCGGCCTGATGGCGCGCGCCGCACGTGAGGCGGTGACTGCGACCCGCAAGGCCGCAGGCGACGTCGCAAGCTGATTGTGCCTGAACGACGGCCGCGGACCTGATGGCTCGCGGCCGTCTTGATTCGATAAGGGGTGATAGTCATGGCGCCACCACCTGTGATCAGGCTCCATCCCGACGATGGCGTGGTGATCGCGCGTACGACGCTGCTGCCTGGAACGCCTGTCAAGGATGGCGTGGTCACGCTGGAGCGTATCCCCGCCGGCCACAAGGTCGCGGTGCGGCCGATTGCGGCCGGCGAACCGGTGCGGCGCTACGGCCAGATCATCGGCTTTGCGTCGACGGCGATCGAGCCGGGCCGGCATGTGCATGTGCAGAACTGCGAGATGGGCGATTTCGCCAAGGACTACGGCTACTGCGTTGATGTCAGGCCGACCGACTACGCCAATACCCCGGCAATGTTCGACGGCATTCGCCGGCCGGATGGCCGCGTGGCGACGCGTAACTACATTGGCATCCTGACGTCGGTGAACTGCTCGGCGCATGTCGCCGGACTGGTCGCCGACATGTTCCGGCGTAATCCGTTCAGGGGTGACGATCCGCTGGCGGATTATCCAAACGTCGATGGCGTGGTGGCGCTGACGCACAAGAGCGGCTGCGGCATGACGGAAGCCGAGCCGTTGCGTGTGTTGCGTCGCACGCTGGCGGGCTACGCGCGGCATGTGAATTTCTCGCACGTGGTCGTGCTGGGTCTTGGCTGCGAGGTGAACCAGATCCGCGGGTTGATGGAGGAGCAGCGACTGTCAGATCGCATCCGTAACATGGACATCCAGACCATGGGCGGCACGCGCAAGACAGTTGAAGCCGGCGTGGCGTTTGTGAAGGAGGTGCTGGCCGAGGCGAACCATGTGCACCGCGAACCGGTGCCGGCAAGCGAACTGATGGTGGCGCTGCAATGTGGCGGCTCTGATGGCTATTCCGGCGTGTCCGCCAACCCGGCGCTGGGCGCGGCGAGCGATCTGCTGGTGCGGCATGGCGGCACGGTGATCCTGTCGGAGACGCCGGAAACCTATGGCGCTGAACACCTACTGACGCGACGAGCAGTGTCGCCCGAGGTGGGTGAGAAGCTGGTCGCGCTGATGCGGTGGTGGGAGGATTATACCAAACGCGAAGGCGCCGAGATGAATGCCAATCCGTCGCCGGGCAACAAGGCGGGCGGGCTGACGACGATTTTGGAAAAGTCACTCGGCGCGATGGCGAAGGCGGGCAGCACGAACCTCGTCGATGTCGTGCAATATGCCGAGGCGGTGACGGCGAAGGGCTTCGTGTTCATGGATACGCCCGGCTACGATCCTGTGGCGGCGACCGGCCAGGTCGCGGGTGGTGCCAATCTTGTGTGCTTTACCACCGGCCGCGGCAGCGTGTTCGGCTGCAAACCGTCGCCGTCGATCAAGCTGGCGACCAACACTCCCATGTACCTTCGGATGGCAGACGACATGGATGTGAACTGCGGTACCATCCTGGACGGCGAGGAAAGCGTGCAGGAATGCGGTCAGCGCATCTTCGAGCTGATGCTGCGCGTGGCGAGCGGGGAACGCACCAAGAGCGAGCAGTTCGACTTCGGCGCGGCGGAGTTTGCGCCGTGGGTACTCGGCGCGACGATGTGACCACTGTCGTCACGGCCGGGGCGATGCGGCCCAGGTCGTTGTGAGGACCGGTGAGCAGCCCCGCACCCGATGCTGCTGTCTAGCCAGTGTTGTTGATTCATGGGCTCCGACCACCATGCCAAATGCCTCATTGGTCCAGCGTATTTGCTCGTTGCCTGCCCTTGATCGACGGCAAGATCGATCAGTCCGGCGAGATGCTACCGATGCGGCAGAAGTTCGGACCGATCCTGCTTTCGTAATGCCATCACGATTTCCCCGAATCCTTCCCGATCTGCCGCGCCCACTTACGATTTTCCTGGTCTAGTTAGTCGGCTCCTCAATCACGGGAGCCTTCGCACGCCAGACCTGTTCCAAATTGCACCGGCCGACTGCGCGACCGTCATCGCCAAGCGTCGCATCGATCATTCAACGTTACTGTACCTTTTTGCGGCCGCCATCGCGCGTTTTTGGCACCAGCACATGTGGGCGATCTACCTGGCCTTCGCCATCGCCTCCGTGCTCTTCCCGCACTGAGCGCCGCATCTGGCCGAGATCGAAGATCAGGGCACAGGACTGCATCCCGGATGCCAGGCGCGACGAGCCAGGCGGAGGCGCAGGAGATATCATCTTGTTTCCGGCTCACGATGATATACATAAACGATATCACGTATCAAGAACCGCCATGCGCACTCTCGTCGATATCCCAGATCAGCAAATCCGCGCCCTCGCGGAACTCTGCGAGCAGTCCAACCGGCCGCGGGCCGCAATTATTCGCGCAGCGATCGCCGAATACCTGGCCAACCATCGACCGGCGGGCACCGGCGACGCGTTCGGCCTGTGGGGTCCGGCAGCCGCTGATGGGCTGAAATACCAGAAAAAGGCCCGCGCCGAATGGTGAAGGCGCTGTTCGACACCAACATTCTGATCGATCATCTGCGTGGCATCCCAGCGGCACGCGAGGAATTTGGGCGCCATCAGGAAAAGGCGATCAGCATCATTACCTGGATGGAGGTGATGGTCGGCGCGTCACCCGCCGCTCAGCGTGGTACCCAGGTCTTCCTGGACGGCTTCGCGGTGATCGAGATCGACCGGCGGGTCGCCGAACGCGCGGTGACGCTGCGCCGCGCGCATCACATCAAGCTGCCGGACGCGATCGTCTGGGCGTCCGCCCAGGTGCACGCGATGCTGTTTGTCACCCGCGACGTCAGGGACTGCCGGGCAGACGATCCCGGCGTGCGGATCCCCTATCGCGTCTGAGCGGCCCCACGCCGTCATGCTCCGCCCCCGCTCTAGGCTAACCGTCTGATTTCCCGCTACACTCCTCCTCAGCCGCCAAAAGCAATGGGAGTTGTCCATGACCGCGAAGACCAAAGGCCGCATCCGCCACGTCGCCCTGAGCGTCGAGGATCCCTGGGAGACCGCCGAATTCTACAAGCAGGCGGTGGGCCTGCAGGAAGTCACCGAGCTCGACGGCCCGCTTGCCGAGGGCGTGTTCCTGACCGACGGGGTGGTCAACCTCGCCATTCTGCACTTCAAGTCCGACGAAGCGGCGCAAGGCACCGGCAAGGATTACGTCGGCATCCATCACATCGGCTTCTGGGTCGATGACGTGGTGGAGCAGGGCAAGATCGCCCGTAACGCCGGCGCCACCTGGATCATGGGCGATCCGAACAATCCGGATGGCTACGAGGTGAAGCACACCGATCTGTCGGGCATTATCTTCGATATCGCCGCCCATGGCTGGGCCGGTTCGCAGAAGAACCCGGGCGCCGAGGACAACGTCGTGCACCCGAATCCGCAGCGCCGCCTGGCGAAGTTCGACGACCGGCGTGCCCGCGCCCAGGCGAAAATTGCGTCGATGCGTGCGAAAGAGGTTGCCGCCGCAGCCGAGTGATGGCGTGACGGGACGCCGGACCCGCTATCCGGCGTCCCGCGCCACCAGGCCACGCACGAAATCCCTGTTCCACCGCACATAGCCGGGCTGCACGAAGCCCAGCCGGTCGCGCAGCATCTCGTGCGTATCCGGCAACCGGTGGAACGGAATCGACGGATACAGATGATGCTCGGCGTGGAACGGCATGTTCCACATCAGCAGCCGCACCACCGCGTTGTTCAGCGTGGTGCGTGTGTTGGTCAGCCCGTTGCGGTCCAGCGTGCAGCCGGTGTGTTCGGCCAGCAGATAGGCGCGCAGGATGGGCTGGCCGATAAGCTGCGGCACGATCCAGAATTCGAAAGGCGTTGCCCAGCCGAACAGCACCGCGGAGATCACCGATCCGCCCACCATCGTCAGGCTCATGGCGCGTACGCTGACGATGATCCGGTCGCGCACCGCCTCGCCAATATAGGAATAGTCGCCCAGGTCGCCGCGCCTGCAGTCGGCGATTACGCGCAATCGCAGCCGCCAGTACGGGATACCCAGCACGCGGCGAACATACGCAGCGATACTGGTCGGAACCTGCTGCGTGTCGAGCTCGGGATCGAGGCCAGGCACCTGCGTGTGGCGATGATGCGCCAGGTGGAACGCCGCATAGAACTGCGCATTCAGCAGCGACGGGCACGACGTCAGCCATCCCACAATCGCATTGGCACGCCGCGCGGCAAAAGCGGTCTGATGCATCGTCTCATGCGCCGGCGCGAACAGCGCCACCTGCACGACGCCGAGTACCAGCATGGCCGGCAACAGCGTCCAGGGTCCGGCGACGGCGACCAGCCAGCCGCTGCCGGCCAGCAGTGAGCAGTGGACGGCAAGGCGCACGGCTCCGTCCGCATTCGTCCTGCCGGACAGAGCGCGCAATTCCGTGGGGCCGAGCGCCCGATCGGACACCAAGGTCATGGCCAAATCCGTATGCAAGTCACACGCCACCAGTCACGGCGGCGGCCACGCGAGCAGGTGCCGCGCGTCGAAAACCGCAACTGGCTGCAGCGTCGAGCCGGCATGGCGTATCGCGCTATCGGGTAACCGTGCAAGGCTGGCGAACGATCGTCCGAGCTCGGCCGGCACTTGCCCACCATGCTCAGGCGCCAGAATCAGCAGATCGTTGCCAATGAAACGGGCGGACGGATAAGACAGGCCGAACTGTCGGCAGTCGCGATTGAGGCATACCGTGGTCACGGCCGGCCCCAGCGCGTAGGCGACCTTGCCGGCGTCGCGCCAGTTGGGCACGCCGACGATGATTCCAGGCCGCAGCACGCCGCGCTCGGTCAGATCGTCGCGCAGCGAGGTCCAGTCGATCGCCTCGATGGTGGGATCCCGGCGCGAAGCCTGGGCGATGACCGGATGCAGCCAGCCCCAGCGAACCTGCGTGGCAACGATTGCCACGGCCACGACGACGAACATCGCGGTTCCCAATAGCAGGCGGCGTACCGGAGGCTGATTCAGTCGCTCCGCAACGGCCGCGCCGAGCAATGGGAATAGCATCAGGTAGCCGGGTGCGGCCCAGTGGAACAGCACGCGCTGACCGGACCAGGCGGATATCAGTGCGAACACAACGATCGGCGGCGCGGCAAGGCAGCAGAGCAGCCAGGAACGCCATTCGCTCGGCCCGCGTCGGACGGCAGCGACAAAGACCGCCATCATCGGCAGCCAGATCCACGGCAGCACGAACAGCGCCTCACCGGCCAGCGTCACGAATGGAGCAAGCGGCCGGAAGTGACCGATGGCGGCGCGGTCACCCTGGAAGGCGAACGAGACCCAACCGTGTTCCGCGTTCCAGAGCAGCACCGGCGAGAACACCAGAGCCGCGATGACTGCCGCTAGCCACGGTCCCGGTCGCGACAGCCATGGCCGGTGTTTCCGGCTCGACAGCAGGAACAGTGTCGCGCCGGCGACCGTCAGGATTGCGGAGTATTTCGAGAACAGTGCCAGCCCGGCGCACAGGCCGGCGGCCAGCCACCACGTCAATGTGCCATGCTGAAAGGCGCGGACCAGGCAGAGTGCGGCGCCCAGCAGGGCACAATCGAGCGGCCCGTCGGGCAGCACCCACGTGCCGGTGGTGACGCCAAACACCGGCGAAAGGTTCAGCAACACCGCAGCCCACAGCCCAGCGCGCCGATCGGCGATCGCCGCTCCGAGCCGGACCATCAGCCAGGTGGACAGCGCGAACAGCGCGATGAACGGCAGACGCACGACGATGGGGACTTCGCTGCCAGCCAGATGTGCGGCACCCCAGGCGAGCCACCAGGAAACCGGCGGATGGTCGTAATACCCCGGGCTCAGCACGCGACCGGCGGAGACCATGTAGCTTTCGTCCACACCCAGCCCGAGCGTCGCGCCGAATACGACGCGCACTGCCGTCGTCCCAACGATCAGCAGCAGGATCGCCCGGTCGACGTCGATGGCAGGCCGGCTGGATGGGTCGATCCGCATGGTCGGCGCAGACAACGCAAAAGCCCGTCAGGCGCAAGCTCCGCGCCTGGTCGGAGATCAACTTCAGCTACAGCAGCGCGGGACCGGATCGAGTTGCAGCGAACTCCTGCGCAGTTCGTTCTGTCCGGCCGACGGCTGCGGCTGCCGAACCGCGGTATCGAGCAGCGCACCGGCAACCAGGGCAATGCTCAAGGCGCTGAGCCCAACCAGCAATGCTCCAAACATCCGAATGCCCTCCAATCCCGTCGACGACCGGCAAATAGCGACGACGGCTGCCCGGAAGAATTGCCGGCCGGCAGCTAACAGTTATGCGAGGCGCGATGGAATAATCGGATGCCAGGCCTTCGCCGCCCATGACGCGCGAGCGCCATTGCCGAACGCCATCACGTCTCGCCGTAGGTCGAGATGATCGGATCGACGCGGAATTCGTCCACCAGGAAGTCGATCACGGCGCGGGTGCGTGGGGCCAGGTAGCGGCGCGAGGGGTATACTGCGTGGATCGGCGTGCGCGCCGAATGCCAGTCGCGCAGGACCGGCCGCACCTCGCCGGACACCAGTTCCGCGCGGAACACCCAGGCCGGCAGGTAGCAGATCCCGAGCCCGGCGAGTACCGCCTCGCGCATCGCCTCGCCGCTGTTGCTCTGGAACCGTCCGCTCACATGCACCGTCAGCGAGCCATCCGGTCCCGTGAACTGCCAGTCCAACGGCGACGCAAACCGGTTGAAGATCACGCATGTGTGATTGGCGAGCTCCGTGGGATGCTGCGGCTCCCCGCAACGCTCCAGGTATTCGGCTGAAGCCAACACCAGCCGGTCCGTGGAACCGATGCGACGGGCGACCAGAGCCGTGTCGTCGGTCTCGCCAATGCGCACCGCCAGGTCCAGCCCCTCGCTGACCAGGTCCTGGATACCGTCGCTCAGTGCCAGATCGATCGACAACTCCGGATGGCGCTCCAGCAGGGTGCGCATCCGGGGCGCGATGAAGAGTCGGCCAAATCCCACCGAGCAACCTAGCCGAACCAGTCCGGCCGGCGAACTGCGCCGGTGGCCGATGGCGGCCTGTGCCTCCTCCACCGCCTCCAGCACACGCGTGGCGTGCGCCAGCAGGTCCTTGCCATCCTCGGTCAGCGCCAGCGCGCGCGTCGAGCGATGCAGCAACCGAGCCCCCAGATGCTCTTCAAGGGCGGCAACCTGACGCGAAACGGCGGGCTGCGTGGTGCCCATTTCCCGCGCTACCGCGGAGAACGAGCCGCTCTCGGCTACCCGGCTGAACGCGTGCAAAGCAGCCAGCAGATCCATTGCTTCATACTTTTCGGCATGATCCTTATCGCGGCGGCGCAAATGGTGATTCCCGCCCGAAAGACAATATTCTGTTGGCGCAGGGGAGACGACCCGATAACGGGCTTGCCCTCGAAGGGAGGATGGTGTGGCGACGCTGGCGAAGGAGTTGGAGGCTTTCCGGTCAAGCCTGATGCATCGGATCGACCGCGGCATGGCGGCCACGTTCGCCAGCGCCGAAGCGGAACTGTTGGCGAACGACGCCGGGCAGATGGCGCCACGGGAGGGCGGAGTGGCGCCGGACTTCTCGCTGTCGGACGCGAACGGTTCGCCTTTGCGGCTTTACTCCATGCTGGACGAAGGGCCGGTCGTGCTGGTGTTCTACCGTGGCGGCTGGTGTCCATTCTGCACTCTGTCGTTGCGCGCCTTGCAGCGTGTGATGCCGAGGCTGCGTGCGCTGGGGGCGCGGGTAATCGGGGTTTCTCCCGAACTGCCGGTCCACATGCGGGCGACCACCGAACGGAACGGGCTGGGCTTCCCATTGCTGCACGACGCCAACAACGCCGTGGCCGATGACTGGCGCCTGACGCAGGAGTTGCGAGCGGACCTGCGACCCCTATACGCCCGTCTAGGTCACAATATTCCCGACATAAACGGTACCGGCGATTGGCGGCTGCCGATTCCGGCAGGTTTCGTCGTTGCACCCGATCGACGGATCGTGCTGGCGAGGGTGGACCCCCGCATCTACATCCGCATGGAACCAGCAGATGCGGTTGCCACCGTAGCGGCCCTGCCGGCCAAGCAGGGCAGTCCCGTCGGTTAATTGTCTGTTATATCGGTATAGAAACAAAATGGCAATCCCCAGGTAGCTTGCCCCTTGCCGCGGATTGCCAGTTTCATCTGATGATCAGAATGACATTTTGGCCGTGCACTGTCAGCCGCGTCTCCATCATCATGCGCATGAATGTTATTCGCTGATCCGGCATTCTCCGAACCTGCACATGTCGCTATCTCTCGTCGCGTCAGAAGCCCAGCGGCAGACTGACGAAACTAAACCGACCTCCGCCAACGGGGCGGAACATGAAGGAGAGAGTGACATGAAGAAGATGGTATTGGCGGCCTTCGCGGTACTCGGCATCGTCCTGGGAACCACCGCTCTGATGACCCCTGCCAACGCGGCAGCGCCGCAGAACAACTGGCAGTACCAGAACAGTGAGGCTGGTGGCGAAGGCTGACGGCTGATGCGCAGGGGGCTCCTCCGGGAGCCCCCGCTCAGCAGCGGTCATGTTCAACAGTGACGCACGTTACACCCCACCCCACACCTCGCGCGCCACATCGACGCACAGGCGCAGCTTGGCCCACTGCTCGTCCTCGGTGAGCAGATTGCCTTCCTCGGTACTGGCGAAACCGCATTGCGGCGACAGCGCAAGCTGTTCAAGCGGCAGGTATTTCGCTGCCTGATCGATCCGCCGCTTCAGCTCATCCTTGGTCTCCAGTGCACCCGACTTGCTGGTGATCAGCCCAAGTGCCACCACCTTGTGACCACGCGGCACGAAACGCAGCGGCTCAAAGCCACCAGCGCGGTCGCTGTCGTACTCCATGAAATAAGCGTCCGAATTGATCTGGTTGAACAGCACATCGGCCACCGGCTCATAACCGCCCGACGCTACCCACGTGGAGCGGAAATTGCCGCGGCACAGATGCATGCTGATCGTCATGCCATCCGGCCGTCCTTCGATCGCGCGATTCAACAACGTGGCGTAGATCTGCAACAAATTGTCCACATGCTCGCCGCGCGCCTTCAGGCCGGCGATCTGCTCAGGGTCGCACAGATAGGCGATGTTGACTTCATCGAGTTGCAGATAACGGCAGCCGGCCGCACCGAACGCCGCCACCGCCTTGTTGTACGCCTCACCCAGATCTACGAAGAACCCGTCGAGGTCCGGATAGGTCTTCGCATCGATCGCCCGTCGTCCGCCACGGAAATGCACCACCGATGGTGACGGGATCGTCATCTTCGGCATCGCGCCACGAACATGGCTCGCCACGAACCGGTAGTCGTCCACCATGACCGGCTTGCCCCAACCGATCTTGCCGGTGACGCGCAGCGCAAGCGGCAATGGAAGGCCACCCTTGAACAGGATCTTCTGCTCCGGCTCGTACAGCTCGACGCCATCCAGCCCGGAAACGAAATCATAGTGCCAGAACGCGCGGCGATACTCGCCGTCGGTCGCCGCTCGCAGCCCCACTTCCTCCTGCTTGCGGATCGCCGCCTCGATGCAGCGATCTTCGATCGCGCGCAGTGCTTCCGCTGCAAGCGTACCTGTCTTGTGTGCCGCACGGGCTTCCGCCAATTCGCGCGGTCGCAGCAGGCTTCCCACATGATCGGCGCGAAATGGCGGCCGACTGCGCGGCCCGACACGGTCTTGTGTTGCACTCGCCATCGACATGGGATTCAACCTCCTGGTCTTCTGCCATATCTCCTACCGCCTGCGCGGCCGCGTGAAAACATCCGGATGCGCCCCCAGGGGGCGCCATGGACCGCGGGCGGCTGACCGACTATCACACGCCGCTCGCGTTCAGCCGAGTGCGACAAAACTGACACGATTCGGATGATGCTCAACCGCCTGCTGGTCGGACTGGTCGAATTCAGCCAACGCCACGCGCTCGTCGTGGCGCTGTGCGGACTCCTGCTCATGGCGTTCTCCGGCTTCTACGCGGCACACCATCTCAGCGTCAGCACCGACACCGATCGTATGTTCGCCGAGAGCCTGCCATGGCGACAGCGCGCCGAGGAGTTCAACAAGGACTTTCCCCAATTCAGCGGTCTGCTGGTCGCGGTGATTGACGCCCAGGAGCCGGAAGAGGCTGACGCCACCGCCGCGTCGCTGGCCGACGCCTTGATGAAGGATCACCAGCATTTCAATACCGTCCGCCGGCCGGATGACTCGCCTTTTTTGCGCAAGGAAGGACTGCTGTTTCTCGACACGAAGCAATTGACCAACCTGATGAACCGCACCATCGATGCGCAGCCGTTCCTGGGTCAACTCGTCGCCGATCCGACCGCGCGAGGACTGTTTTCCGCGCTTGCGCTGCTCGGCATGGGCGTGAACAAGGGGGACGCCGATCTCAATCCCTATCTCGCGTCGCTGGAAGCCTTTCACCGGGCAATGGCGGATGCGCTGGCCGGCCATGCACAACCGCTGTCCTGGCAGTTGCTGCTGAGCGGCGGTCTGAATGATCTCGCCGGCCAATACAAGTTCGTGCTGGTACAGCCAAAACTGGATTTTGGCGCGCTGGAACCCGGCGGCGAGGCGACGAAAGCCATGCGTCAGGTCATCGCCGGCCTGCAATTCGTCAAGGCGAGCCAGGCACGTGTGCGAATCACCGGCCAGGTGGCACTCGCGGACGAGGAATTCGCCACTGTCGCGCAGGGAGCGGTGGTCGGACTGGCGGGCAGCGTCGTGCTGATCACGCTGTGGCTGTTCCTCGCCGTGCGAACCTGGCGGCTGATCGTGCCGATTCTCGCAACACTGGGCCTCGGCCTGATGCTGACACTGCTGTTTGCCGCCGCAGCCGTCGGCACACTCAATCTGGTGTCGGTCGGCTTCGGCATTTTGTTCGTCGGTATCGCGGTCGACTTCGCCATCCAGTTCTCGGTGCGTTACCGCGAACGGCGCTTCGAGTATCCCGACCCGGCGGAGGCATTACGGCAGAACGCCGCGCGCACCGGGCTTCAGATACTCGTCGCGGCGGTAGCTACTTCGGCAGGCTTCCTGGGTTTCGTGCCAACAGCTTTCTCCGGTGTAGCGGAGCTGGGCCTGATCGCCGGAGTCGGCATGCTGATCGCCTTTATCTGCACGCTGGGATTCCTGCCGGCCATCATCACGCTGTGTCGACCACCGGGCGAACAGGCGGTCGTCGGCTTCACCTGGCTCGCGCCGCTCGATCCGGTTGTTGCACTCCATCGACGGCCGATTCTTGCGGTTTTCGCCGGACTGGCCGTGCTGGCGATCGCGGTTGCGCCGCGGCTCCAGTTCGACTCCGATCCGCTACACACCAAAAATCCCAACACCGAAGCGATGCGGACGCTGTACGATCTGATGAACAATCCGCTCACCAATCCCTACACCATCGACATCCTGTCCCCGACCGTGGCTGACGCCGCCGCGCTGAAGCCGAAGCTGCTGAAGCTCCCCACCGTCTCGAAGGTGCTCAACATCGAGAGCTTCGTGCCGGATGACCAGCAGGCGAAGCTTGCCATCATCGCCGACGCCAATTCGATTTTGGCGCCGACCTTGCTGCCGCACGAAGCCGCCGCGCCGATCACACCAGGGCAGATCAGGCTGGCGGCGCAATCCGCTTTGGCGCAGATCGATCCGGCATTGGAGAAACTACCGAAGGACTACCCGCTAGCCGAAATCGCTGCCGACCTCCGCCGGTTGCAGACCGCAAACGACGATGTGCTGCTCGTGACGAATCAGGCGCTGACGCGGTTCCTGCCTGAACAGCTCGATAACCTGCGCCTGGCGTTGAGCGCCGAACCGGTGACGCTGGCTTCTATTCCGCCGGATATCTCGCGCGACTGGCTGCTGCCCGACGGGCGGGCGCGCACACAGGTGCTGTCGACACCGCAGGCACGCAGCAGCAAAGGTCTGCGGCAGTTCGTCGAACAGGTGACCGCCGTCGCGCCGGATGCGGGTGGTTCGGCTGTGACCATCGTGGCCACCAGCGACACCATCGTGAATGCCTTCCGTGACGCGGCAATCACCGCATTGGTGGCGATCACGATCATCCTGTTCCTGGCCTTGCGACGTGTGCTGGATATGTGCCTGGTCCTGGCGCCACTCATACTGTCGTCATTGCTGACATTGCTGGTGGCCGTGCTGCTGCCGCTGCCGCTCAACTTCGCCAACATCATCGCGCTACCGCTGCTGCTCGGTGTCGGCGTCTCGTTCAACATCTATTTCGTGATGAACTGGCGAGCGGGGCGCCATGCAATTCTCGGTTCGGCGACGGCGAGGGCAATCGTATTCTCGGCACTGACCACCGGCACGGCGTTCGGCTCGCTCGCGCTATCTGCGCATCCCGGCACCGCCAGCATGGGAAAGCTGCTGCTGATCAGCCTTGCCTGCACGCTATTGGCCAGCCTGGTATTTGTCCCGGCCTTGCTGTCGAGCGTTCACGCGCGAACCAGCCGTTAACCGATGGCGCGCATGCTGGCGCCATGCGTCTTCTGGTCATTGGTATCCTGCTGCTGCTGACTGCATCTCGCGTAGCCGTCGCACAGGGGGCGGATTGCCCCGCCGAGCCGTCGGACGGTCCCACGTTGCCCCTATCGCTCGATCTGACCGGCCGGCCCGGCGTTCCGGCCGGTGTGACCGGACAGGCCGACGTCGCCGTACCGTTGAATGCGCCCGGCATGGCGTGTCGGGACGCTTCGCCGCCACCGTCCGATATCCTGCGCGGTGAGCCCGGCGACCCGCTGGGACCGCCGGTGCAAGACCTTCTGCGTGGGCCAGGCACGCCGCATGTGAAAGTGGAAGCGCGCTGATTGCCGCACGGCGTTGTGACGCGGTGGTGATTGGCTGCCGGCACCTGCGCGCCCTATTAGCGGTACAGCCGATCCCGGCCGATATCCCTCCACGACTTCGTGAGGATGCCCACCATGCGCCGTTGCCTGTTGGCCTTGTTCCTGCCCCTCCTGCTCGGCGGATGCCTGAGTTTCAGCAGCAGCAATCCCCCGCCGCCCTCGCATACCACCGTCGTTGTGCCGCCGGGATCGACGGTGGTCTGCCCCAACGGCAGCCAGCCGCCATGCTGATCATCGGTCCCGCGCAGCCTGCTCTGTCGCGATCTGCACCACCTGCCGCATGACCTGACCGGCCAGCAGCACGCCGCGCGCATCCACCGGAAAGCCGCCGTCGTGCAGCAGCACGGCGGTCCACGTGTTGCATGTGTGGAACGCATCGTAGGTTTCGTGTGAGGCATAGAAGGCGCTGCCGACATAGGGACCGTCAGCGAGGCGAATCACCGATCCGTCTGCGGTCTTGTCCAGTGCCTGCCAGATCATGGTCGCGATCCTGTCGACACCTCCCGGCGTCGAGCGCAGCGTCACCACCTGTTGATCGGCAAACGCTTCCGTGGGTGGTGCGTGGAGTGCCGTCATCAGGATCGCGCTCTTGCTCGGGAACATTGCGCCAAGCATGTCGCCCGACCCGCCGTGCCGATCCATCAGGTAGGCACGCTCACCAAAGCCGAACACCAGGAATTGCACACCAGGAAAATCGCCCTCAAGGACGGCAAGCGGACCGGTGATTTCGTCCACCGGCAGCCCGATGTCGGTATGCCATCCGCGACCGACGACGTAGATCGTCGCACTGCCCATTGGCACGGCTGCGTCGGGCGGGATGGCCGGCCCTGTGCAGGCGACCAGCAAACCCAAGCTGGCACATGCAAACGGGATCGTCGACATCCACCGGGCCACAATGATCACCTCGCAGATCCAGACGGATCGCGGGAAGAACGAGGCAATTCACCCCCTGTCAACCTGCCGGGAGGAAACTGCCAATTCGTGCAGGACACATCAATGTCAGACATCGCTCCGCCCGGCCGGGCCGCGTCACGCGACCGATTTCTGGCCTTCGCCTTCGCTGGCACGGACCTGCTGATCGAGATCGCGCCGAACGACACGATCACCTGGGCGGCAGGCGCCTTCCAGTCACGCTTCGGCCAGCCGGCGGACAGTTTCGTGGGCAGCAAGATCGCCAGCCTGATCGCTCCCGCCGACCATGAAGCATTGGCTCGCACTCTCGTTGGCGTCGCAATGCGCGGCCACACACCACCGGTCGTGCTGCATCTGAACGATGCGACGGCGAGCCCCTGTGCATTCGCCGCCTTGAAGCTGCCCGGTGATCGGCCGCGTCTTTGCGTCACGCTCGGCCCGCTGCCCGCCCCACCCCCGCCCAAATCAGCTGGCGCACAGCCCGCGCCATTGTTTGCTCGCGAGGCGGAAGCCCGATTGCGGACTGGCCAGGCGGCAATGCTCGGCTTGCTGGATGTGAAAGGCTGGACGGAAGCGACCGCCTCGCTGAACGCAGGGGGATGCGGCATGCTGCGCGATGAAATTGGCGAAGCTCTCGTCAGTGTGGTCGGTCTTGGCACGACGGTTGGGCAACTCGCTGAAGGCCGTTTTGGCGTGGTAGGCCGGCAGCAGTTCGACGCGACCACGCTGGCCTCGGGCATCGAGGCGCTGATCAACGGTAAGCCGACTGGTTGCTCAGTGTCGGTCGAGAGCAGCGCGATCGGTTTGGCAGAACCGGGACTGGAACCGGCGCAGGCGGTCAGGGCCCTGCGGTTTGCCCTGTCGAAATTCGCAGACGGCGGGTGCGGTGTCATCGCTGCCAGCGGATTTGCCGCAGGTCTCGCCGGCTTCATCGCTCAGGCCAGGGGACAGGAGAATGCATTGCGGGATGTCATCACCGGACACCATTTCAGTCTGGTGTTTCAGCCCATCGTACACCTGATCAATCACACCGTTCATCACTACGAGGCGTTGTTGCGTCCCATTGCCGTGGACGGCACGCTCTGGCGAAACACGCAGGATTTCGTCACCTGTGCCGAAGCCATGGGCCTGGCCGAGGAGCTGGATATTGCCGTATTGCAACAGGTCATCGCGGTGCTTGACCGTGAAGCGAACTGCTCTATTGCGGCGAACGTCTCCGGCCTGTCCATGCAGAGCAAGGGCTTCCGCGAGCGCCTGTTGCGTGTCCTGCCCAGTGGCTCATATCGGCGGCTGTTGATCGAACTGACCGAAACCGCGGAGATCCAGGATGTGGAGGCCGCGGCAATCACGCTTGGCCGCCTGCGTGCTTCCAACATCAGCCTTTGCATCGATGATTTCGGCGCCGGCGCTGCGGCGTTTCGCTATCTGCGGGACTTCCACATGGACTACCTCAAGATCGACGGCGCCTATGTTCAGGCCGCGGTGCACAGCAGGCGGGAGCGGGAGCTTGTCACATCTATGCTGTCGCTCGCACGCTCGGTGGGTGCCGATTTAATCGCTGAGATGATCGAGACCAACGAGCAGGCCAAACTGATGCAGGAGCTCGGCAGCACGTTCGGCCAGGGCTGGTTGCTCGGCCGGCCGGGCCCCTTGCCCAGGTCTGGCTGACCCGACCGTGACGTCACGGCTCCCGGATCAGGATGTAGTGCATGGTGAAGTCGAATGTGATCGGCTCGGTTTCACCCTGTAGCGGAGGCAGATGGGCGTCGCGGAACAGCGCCTGCAATGCCAGGTCCAGCCACATGGATCCTGACTTGCTCTCCAATTCGACCGATGTGACCCGGCCGTCGGGATTGGCAACGACCTGCACCATGGCGGTCCCGTCCTCGCCGTTCATCACTGCCTGTGGCGGATAATAGGCATGAGCCCGCACCCATGAGCTCAGTTGGTTGCGCCAGTCCGGTCCGACATGCGCGCCCGCCACAAGCGAGAACGGCGTGTTGTCGGTGGCGCCCACCCTTGGCGCGAGCGAGAAATCCATTGTTGCCGGGGCGCCGCGTGACGACGTCCGGGGCTGTGGACGCGTCAGTGCCGGCGCGGCGTTGAACGAGAAGTTCATCGGTGCCGGGAATGCAGGTTGCCGCTCCGGCCGCGGCGGGGCTGTCGGACGTTGCTCGGGACGCGGCGTTGGCAGGACCGGCCGCGGCACCACCATTGCAAGCTTCGGCGGCGGCGGCGGCGGCAACGGCAATTCCGTCGGGGCGGGAGGCGAGGGCGCAGGCGGTGGTGGCACCTCGGTGTTGGCCTGGGGCCCCGGCTGCGGCACAGGCGGCGGTGCCGCGGGTGCCGGGACGGCTGGAACCGGTGTCGGCGCTTGCGGCGCGGGTGCAGGTGGCGTGGGCGGCAGCGGCGGCGCCTCGGCAGTGGCGCGCGGCGGTGTTGGCGGCGCTGGCGGCGAAGCTGGCGGCGATGTGGGCGCTGGAACCAGCAGTTGCTGCTTCGGCACCGCCGGGCCTTGCGGTTGGCCACCCTCGAACACCATCGCCACGGTGGAGGGCGGCGGCAATTCCTCTTCGGGGCGCTCGAAACGGACGGTCACCAGGCACAGCAACAGCAGTGTCAGATGCAGCCACAGCGAGATCAGCAGAACGGGGCCCAGGCGGCGTCCGCGGCGGAGTGAAACCCGCCACGGGCGCTGACCCGCCACAATATCGGCGACGACTGCCTGATCCACGTCCTCTTCCGACCGCCCCGAGTTCGCTGGTCCTACTTGCGTGACTGCCAGGATTCGACCAGCAGGCAAAGGATTTCGAACAGGATGGAGGCGCCGTTGAATGACGTGATGGTGCCGACGTCGAACGGTGGCGAGACTTCGACCAGATCACCGCCTACGAAGTCGATGCCACGCAGCGCACGCAACAGGCGGAGTGCCTCCAGCGCGGTGATGCCGCCGGCCTCGGGCGTGCCGGTACCCGGCGCCTGCGAGGGGTCGAGGCTGTCGATGTCGAATGACAGATAGGTTGGTCCGCTGCCCGCAATCCGCCGCGCTTCCTCGGCCGCGAACCGCCAGCCCTTGTCGTGGAATTCATCCATCGGCAGAACCCGCATGCCGCTTCGCGTGCTGAAGCCCCACATGTCGGGATCGTTGACCGTGCCGCGAATGCCGATCTGGATCACCCGCTGCGGATCGAGCAACCCTTCCTCCGTCGCGCGGCGGAACGGTGCGCCGTGATGGAATCGCGAACCCAGGTAATCGTCGCCGGTGTCGCAGTGCGCGTCGATATGGATCATGCCGACAGGACGCCCGGCAGCAACCGCGCGCAGGATGGGCAGGCTGATCGAATGATCGCCGCCGACCGACAGCGGCACGATGCCGGCGTCGACGATCGTGCGATAGAAACCCGCGATCTCCGCCAACGCGCCCTCCAGGGCAAACGGCTGCTCGATCCAGCAGTCGCCGAGATCGCGCACGCGGGCTGCCTCGAACGGTCGCAACAGGGTCGTCGGGTGAATTCGCCGCAGCAGCGAGGATTGGTCGCGTACGGCGCGCGGACCGTGGCGTGCACCGGTGCGATTGGTCACGCCACCATCGAACGGCACCCCGATGACGCCGATGTCGACCTCTGCCAGCGACTCGCTGTGCAGTGCGCGGAAGAACGCGGGTATGCCGGTGTAGCGCGGCCGCGCCTGAGGATCTGCCAGGTCTTCGTAACGCGTCGGCCGCTTGATCGGGTCCATGCCAGTGCTCCGTCCAAAGCTACGTGGAAATCTCGGCGTGATCGGATTCTGATGCCGACCGCGTGACCGCTTCAAGTCCGCTTTGTCGCGCGCTTCCGCGGCGGAAAGTGGCGGAATTCGTGCGGTCGCAGCGTGTGCCGTTGATGGCGCTTCGTGTGATAAGGCCGCCAGGTCACGTCGGAGGTACGGAGGCCAGCATCGGCAGCCCCGGCGGCTTGCGTAACAACAGCATCAGCAGCAGCACGCCGATCGCGGCAAACCCGATCACCATGAAGCCGTCGATATAGGCCAACACGTTGGACTGTGTCTGCACCGCGCGGGCCAGCAACGCGGTCGCGCGTGCGTTGGCCCCGGTCTGCCCAACCGAGCGGGCGATCACCGCCGATGCATAGTCCTGAAGGCGCTGGACGGTGGCGGTTGAACCCACGGTGACATGTTGCCCGATCAGGTTCGAGTAAACTTGCTCCTGCACGCGCACAAAGGTCTGCACGAAAGCGGACCCGAGTTGCGCCCCGAACAAACGTCCGGTTTGCAAAACCGCACCGAACGTCAGCACTTCACTCGGCTCCAGGTGATGCAGGAAAAACCAGACCAGCGAGGTCAGGCCGAACGACTGTCCAATCGCCTGAACAATCTGTGAGGGCAGGAAGTCGTCGCCCACCCAGACCTGCGTGAGCTGTCCGGCCATGAAACAGGCAACGCCGATCAGCGCGAAGCTGAAGGCCAGGGGCAGGCGAGGCTCCACGAAGCGCAGGACGGTCGCGACGATCGGTGCGAGCACGAACTGCGGCAGGGCGATCCACTTCAGCACGCCGCCGACCTCGATCGCGCGAAAATTCTGCACCGTCGTCAAAAATTGCGGGATCAGGAAGGCGGTGGAAAGGATGGCGAAACGAAAGAAGGTGACCAAAAGGAACAATAGCGGAATGTTTCCTCGGCTGGCGTAGCGCAGGTTTATCCACGGACGGGGGGAGGTCAGTTCCTGGATGACGAAGGCGATGAGCAGCACGCCACCGCCGACCAGCAATGCGTTGATCAATCCGGAGTTCAGCCAGTCGAGCCGGTTGCCCTGGTCGAGGGCGGCGTACAGTAAACTGAACCCAAGCGCGGCATAGAGCATACCGGCCCAATCGGCGTTCCTGAGCAATTCTCGGTTGATCGGCTGGCGCGGCATGCCGAAATGAATGCATAGCAGCATCAGCGGTGCCATGGCCGCCGTGTCCCAGAAGATCCAGTGCCACGACCAGTTGTCGCAGAACCAGCCCTCGATCGAGGCAGCGATATTGAGCGACAGTTCAAGATTCATCGCATAGGCCGCGACCCCGTAGATCACCATAGTGGGCGGCAGATTCAGCACCACGAACCCGATGGTCAGCGGAATGAACGTGCCGGACGCGATGCCGCTGATCATTTGGAATGCCAGCACCCACCCGACACTGGGTGAAAATGGCAGCAGCAGGTTCGAGATCGCGAAGACGGTTGCGGAAATCATCAATACGCGGCGAACGCCAAACACCGCGCCAAGCCACGGCGATACCGGCCCGATGAGCATTTGGCCAACGGTGAGCGCGGTGGTGACCCAGGCACCGTCGTCGAAGCTGGCGTGCACAGCACCTCGTACATCGGCAAGCCCGAACGTGCTGATGCGGGAATTGAGCGTCGATATGATCGAGCCCAGCAGCACCGCAAGGACGCCGATATACGGCCGCGGGCTGATGATCGGCCGTGGGTGCGCTGCCTTGTCATCTGGATGACACAGCGAATCGGCGGCCCGGGGCCCGCCACGCCAGCCAATCCAATGCAACGCGTCGCGAACGACGGTCATCGCGTGTCGATTGTCGGGATCACAGACATGCCGGGCCGCAGCAGATCATCCACCGCCGGATCTGGATCGAGCACGATCTTGACCGGAATCCGCTGCACCACCTTGGTGAAGTTGCCGGTCGCATTGTCCGGCGGCAATAGCGAGAAATCCGCACCGGTGGCCGGGGACCAACTCTCGACGTGGCCGTGCAGCACGACGCCCGGGAAGGTATCCACAGTGACGCGCGCCGGCTGGCCAACGCGGACGTGGGTCATCTGCGTTTCCTTGTAGTTGGCGATGACCCAGACATGCGGCAGCGGGACGATCGAAATCACCTGGGTCCCGACATTGAGATATTGGCCCGCCTGAACCTGCCGCTGACCGACCATGCCATCGACCGGGGCGGTGATGCGGGTATAGCCAAGATTGATCCGCGCGAGCTCAAGTGCCGCTTTTTGCACCGTGAGCGCCGCGCGCGCCTGCTTCTCCTGGCTGCCCAGCACATTGAACTGCTCACGCTGCTGGGACAGCTGCGCCCGATTGACCGCCAGCGTCGCCGCCGTCCGTTGCTCGTTGTCGACCGCCTGCTCGACGAGCTGGCGCGTGCCGGCGATCCTGGTGGCGAGCAGGTCCTGCTGACGCACCGTTTCCAGATGATAACGGGTGAGATCCGCCTCGCTCGCCTGGATGGTTGCCTCGGCCTCGGCGATCGCTGCGTCCTGCGCCAGTTCCTGCTGCTCGATGGTCTCGATCGTGGCCAGGGCCGCGGCTACATTTCCCTCGGCCTGCTCGACCTCGGCGCGGTAGTCGTCATCGACGATCTCCACCAGCAGATCGCCGGCCTTCACGCGCTGGAAGTCCTGCACGACGACGCGGCGCACATAGCCTGGCACCTTCGCGGCGAGTGGCGTCAGGTCGGCGGTGAGATAAGCGTCATCGGTGGTCTGCCACCGTGCCGACCCGACCCACCAGTCCCATTGCGTCGCGACGAAGGCGACAAGGCCGCAGGCAAGCAGCAAAATGAACAGCCTGATCCCGATGCCGCCCCATGCGACGGAGTGGCGAGGGACCTGACGCGGCGGCGGTACGATCGCCGTGTCGGCCTCGCGTGCCACGGGCGGTTCTCGCGCGGTGAGTTGATCGTTCATGACAACGGGGATCCCCCTGCATGTTCGAGGAATTTGTACATGGCGACGAACTGCGCTGTCGGTAGCCATCGGCAGGTCTGCCGTGCAACGTCAGTAGCGGCGGACCGCCGCTGCCGTCGCAGACGAGTGCGCGCGCCGGTGGTCTCGATGTCGGTGAGCCTGGAGGCGGGCATGGTGTCCATGGGCTGTCCCCGATTTCCTCGACGCCCGCAGTTTGACACGGATGCGCCGGCCGCGGCCATTCCGCACCATATTGGAAGACAAAAGGAAGAATGTTCTTTTTTGCAAAAAAGAACCAAAAAACTTTCAATCATTTGGCATGGTGCCTGAGTTCGGGCGCCGGCCGTCGCAACGGCCGCTTCGGTGATGCTGCTCGTACGACCGCTTATCCGGTGGCGTCAGCCTATCCGCGGGGTCCCAGCGCCAGCGTTTTGAAGCTCCTGGCAACTCGATCAAAACTCTCCGTGTCACGCTCGCGGTTTTCGTGATCACTCCGCAGACCAAGCGAATAGATGATGCCGGTATCATCAGCGTCGGGCGAGGCTCGATAGGCAATGACGAACACGTCGATGCGCTGGCCCAACGTCAGTTGCACACGTTCCCCTTGCAGATCACCCAGTTCCGTAAGCTGCGGCGCGGAAAGCTCACCGCCTTGAGGGAGCGGATTGTCCTCCAGGAACTCCCGCATTGCGGCCTCGGCCGAGCCAAGCAGAAGCGCGTCATAGTTGGCGCCGATGGCGATCGTTCGGCCTGCTCGGACAAGCAGAACTCCGTGCTGGGGCGTCGGTGATTCCGGCTTCCGGATCTCCCAGCCGTCGGGTACAATAACGGCAAATCCATATTGCGCGTTCGAGTATGGTTCGTCCGCCTTCACGACGACCGGCGACAGTGCAAGCAGCGACCCCAACAGAACGGTTCGGCGTCCGATGCTGGATTTCATCTTATGGACCCACCCCGCAATTCTTTTTAGCTTGCGGCATCGCGAGGATCAGTTTGGTCAGGCTCGGGTAATAGAACAGATTGATCGTATTGTAGTGAGCCTTGCGCAGCCCATCGACAAAATCCTTGGGAGAACTCGCACTTGACACATAACCACCGAAATACCCCACCCAGGCACGCGCGCAGTCATCGTAGCTCGCAAACCTTTCCGGCACCTCGTTTCGGCTGATACCGAACAGATTCTTGATTTGCTGTGAAAACGAATTGAGCCATCCTGTCTCGAGCGCGCACAGACCAGTGAGAAAATTCGGATCGGTTTTCAGCGAGGCAGATGTCTGCTCCAGAACCTGCATCGCCGGCTGATTGTGCAGCAGTCTCTGCTTCACGGCCGGACAGCCAGCAGTCTGTGCCAGATGCAATCCGCTCTTCCGTACTGCAACGTCACGCATCTCGCCCCAATTTCTTTGGATGTCAGTATTCGGGTAATTCCACCAGGTTCACCTTTACAGCAAAAGCCGTTATGCCCGCTACTCCTCACTCATCCCCTCATTTTCCTTGAGACATGAAAGAATCGGTCGGCCATAAGGACGATTCCGGAAAGAATCGCATGAGCAGCGACGGCGGCATATCCTTGCGAATCCGCCATGGCCAGTTTTGCAGTCGCGTGAAGCAACAAATCTCCCGCCCAGCAACGGCAGGTCGGGGGATACGATGGTCATCGGGCAGCAGCAGTTCTCCATCGACCAGGTCAGGCAGGTTCTTGGCGGCGTGCTTGGCCATGATCTTCACGCCAAGCGCGTCGGCTCGCTCTGCGATGCCACCCTCGGCGTGCTGCGCGGCGCCTCCCTGGCGGTCTGCACGATCGGCCAGGGGCTCGCTGCCGCACGTGGCCTGAACCCCAAGCATGCGACCAAGCAGGTCGACCGCCTGCTGTCCAACCGGAATATCAACGTCGATGACATCCTCACCCGCTGGGTGCCCTACATCATCGGCACACGCAACGCCATCGTGGTGGCATTGGACTGGACCGACTTCGAGGCCGACAAGCAGGCCACAATCATGTTGTCGCTGATCACCGATCACGGTCGTGCCACACCGCTGGTATGGCTCACGGTCGACACGTGCACACTCAAGGACAACCGCAGCCTCTACGAGCATCGGGTACTGGTGCGGTTGGCCGAATTGCTGCCGGCCGACATCGCGGTGTGCGTGATCGCCGACCGCGGCTTCGGCGACCAGAAACTCTACCGGATGCTGACCGAAGAGCTGTGCTTCGACTACGTCATCCGCTTCCGCGGCAACATCGCTGTGACCACCACCACCGGCGAAACCCGCACCGCTGCCGCCTGGGTGCGACCCGGCGGACGCGCCCGTGTGCTGCGTGGCGCCGCGGTCACCGCCGACCGCTATGCAGTGGGGACCGTGGTCTGCGTTCAGGACCCCGACATGAAGCAGGCCTGGTGCCTGGCGGCCAGCAGTGCCGATGCCACGGCCAAGCATCTGACCGGATACTACGGTCGTCGCTGGGGCATCGAGTGCGCGCTACGCGATACCAAGGATCTGCGCTTCGGCATGGGGATGGGCGCGATGCATGTCAAAACTCCCGAGCGGCGCGATCGGTTGTGGCTGATCAACGCTTTCGCCGTGGTGCTGCTGACGCTCCTCGGTGCCGCCGGCGAGGCACTGGGCTATGACCGGATGCTCAAGACCAACACCGCCAAACGCCGCGTCCATTCGTTGTTCCGCCAGGGCTGCATGCTCTACGACCTGATCCCGATGATGCCAGAAGACAGGCTGCGTCCGCTGATGCAGCGCTTCTCCCGCATGCTGCAGGAGCAGCCGCTATTCGCAGACGTTTTCGGGCCGGTCTGACAAATGAGGGGAGTCGTGAGCAGCACCACATCAAATCCACCTGCGGCAAAGACCTCTGGGAACTCCAGTGGCCAATGGAAGAACTGGTTCTCGGATTCTAGCTCAATAGCGATGGCCAACGCCTGCGGCGGTGCCGCCCTCCCCTGCAACAGGTCCAGCACGGCATCCGTCGTAATTGCCGGCGTACCGAGGCTTAGCGGCTGGAAGAACGCCGCGGTCCACAGATCGCAGGCTTCCTTCTCTCGCACCCATTCCGGATCATCGAACCTTGCACGGAACAGGTCACCTTTCCGCCGCACCGCTTCCGGCGTGTCGTCACTGATTGCCTCGATGCGGGCGCTGGCCTGGCTGAATGCCTCCAGCGTCACGTCCGGCCGCCAGGCCAGCAGGTCGCGCTGTCCGCCGCGTTCGTGACGATTGCGCCGCGCCAGCATGCGGGCAGTTTCCTTGTGATCGCCTTCCAACGGCTTGAACGCCTCATCCGGAATGCCGCGTGCGAGCGTCTTCAGATCGAACACGCCCACCAGCGAGTCGCCCACCCGGATACGCCGATCCAAAAATGTGAGGGGCCGCTCGCCGACATGACTTTCCAGCCACAGCGCCACCCGGCACAAATCCACAGCGAGTGGGTTCTTGTCCACGCCGTAGATACAATGGCCGATCACATCGCGGATCGCCTCACGCACCCGTTCCGGCGCTGGTTCGTCCGCGTCGGTGCGCAGCCGAGCTAACTCCTTGCCCAGACGCCGTGCCGCGGCCAGGAGGAAATGGCCGGAGCCACAGGCCGGGTCGCACACCTTGATCGCCAGCAGCGCCGCCTCCCGCTGCTGCGGCGGCACGGCGGCGAGGCGCTCGGCCAGCACCGGTTCCAGCGCCGACTTGATCAGCTCAGCCACCAGCTCCGGCGGCGTGTAGTAGGAGCCGGTGGTCTTGCGCTCCGACCCGGCGAGCAGCGCGAACACCGAGCGCCCCGAGGGATCAGGATCGATCGCCGGATGGAACTCCAGCAGGCTCTCATAGACCGAGCCGAGTTCTTCCACGTCCAGCGCGGCGTAGTTGACGCGACGCGGCGGTGCCGAGCGTTCCTGGTAATAGACCAGGTGCCACAAGGCGCGCAGCAGGTCCTGGTTGGTGATGGTGGCGTCGTCCAAGTCCACCGGCGCGAACAGCTCGCCGTTCAGCGGCGCGAGGTGAAGCTGCGCGGCCAGCTCCTCCTTCGTCAGCACGCGCCACAGCACACGCAGCGACTGCCACAAATCGTCGTAGTCGTTGAACGCCGCACGCACATCGACCAGCCGGCGCAGGCGCGCGATGCCGTAGTGCTCGCGATAGATCGGATCAGGCGAGAGCAGACCGCGGTCCTCGGCAACCAGCAGGAACAGCAGGCGATAGATCAGCTTCAGAAGCTGCCGGTACAGGTCCTCGGCGCGGAGCCGATCGTGCCCCGCGTAGTCGCGCCCGACCCGGCGGCGCAGCGTCGCGTTGTCGGGATGGTTGAGGAAGCCGGCGGCAAGTTGACGGATGCACTCTTCCACGCCGTCGCGCAGGTGCTCGCGCACCCGGCCGCCCTGCTCGACCGAGCGGTCGTAATACTGGCTGAGCCAGCATTCGTTGCCTGGCCCCGAGGCCGGCAGGCGGGTGCGATGCAGCAGCCGGTACAGCGCAACGAAATCCTGGCGCCGCTGGTCTTCCAGGATGGCGCGCAGGTCGAACTCGACATAGGCCTGCCGGCGCACGAAGGTGCTGTTGCGCAGCAGACGCAGCGTCGTGCCGTTGGTGACGATGCTCCAGAGTTGCTCCGTGCGATTGAGGTATTCCTGCACCAGCGCGTGTGGCGCCAGGCGAGGCCGGCCCGATTCCGGCACGCGCCCCAGCTCCTGCCGCGCGCCGACGATGTGGATCACCGGCGCATCATCGGCTTCGCCGGCGCGGTGGGAGATGGCGAAGGACAGCCCGTCCACCTCGTAAGCGCGCTGGTTGTAGCGCAGCTCGTAGCCCAGCAGGTTGAGGAACGGGATCATCCAGGCATCGCGCGTGGCCGTGGTGGCGATGTCGGTCTCCGCCAGCCGCTCCAACCGGTGCTGGAACACGCCCCACAGCGCCCGCGCATCGGCGAACACTGCGGCGATCTCGTCCAGCAGGTCGCGGCGCCCTTCCACGCCGAAGTCGGCCAGCTTCTGGCCGGGCAGCTCGCCGGCCAGAAGCTGATCGAACAGATCGGGGGCGAGCAGCCCGCCCTCGATGCGCACCGCGGAGAGCGCCGCCATGCTCAGACGACCGGCTGCAACACGAGCAGCCCGAGCAGATCGGGCGGCAGTTGCGGTTTCAGCGACAGGCCACGCACGCCAAGGCGAGCCGTCTGCCGCACGCGCCGATAACTCTGCTCCAGTGTTGCGGCGCGCTGCTTGATCGGTTCCACCAACGCGGCCTCGACCGCTTCCCATTGTTGCAGCGCCGATTGCACCATGTCGCGCTTCTCGTTCATTGGCACATTCGCATCGGGCTTCGCGCTGCCGAGTAATTGCAGTGCGTCATCATCGCTGAGCCATTGCCAGTTGCCATCGGCTTGCGGCGTGAATGCCTTGGTGACGACTTCTTCCGATAGCAGCGGTGGACGGTCAGGCTATTCCAGCAGGTAGCGCACGCGCAGCAGCATGATCGTCGTCAGGCGTGGGATGGCGTGGGTGCGGATGACGCCGCATCTTGTGGCGTGCGCATCGCCGCCTTTCGTCAGCGCCTGTTCCATCAGGAAGCGCGCGAGGCCGGCGACGAAGGGATGGTTGCGGCCGAGGTACTCGGCACCTTCGGGTGTCGGCGATACGAAGCTGATGCGCCATTGACCGGTCTTGCTCGCCGGCAGCACGAAGCGGACAGGTTCTGGCAGACCGGCGGTCGCATCGGCGCCGACCGAGACGCGGAACATATCGGCCGCCTTGTCGCGTGCGATCGGCAAATTGAGCCGCTGCGCCGCGTCAATGACGAAGCTGACGACAGCGGAGGGATCGCCCAGGACCGCGTCGGTGGCTTCGAGCTCGGCGCGCACTTCCGCTGGTCGCAACCGGCGCTGGGCGAAGCGCGAGCGATTGATGCGTTCCCGCTCCGCATCGCGGTCCCATCGTGCATGCACGTCGCGCACCTGCTGCGGCAGCTCCAGACCCAGCTCGAGTTGCCGGACCTCCGCACCTGGCCGGCGATTGCGCAGGAACAGCGCCTGCAACAGCGCCTCGGTAACGGTCTCACTTTCTTCTGGCACCGGCACGTAGGTGCCGAGAGCCTTGTGTATCTCGCGCGCCTTGTTCAGCAGGACATCCAGCACAATGCCATCGATAGCGCTGTCTGGACTGAAGTAGCGAATAGTCTTCACCACCGCTGCGTTTTGCCCGTAGCGATCGACGCGGCCCTCGCGCTGTTCCAGCCGGTTCGGGTTCCACGGGAGGTCGTAGTGAATGGCGGCGTTGAACTTGTCCTGGAGGTTGATGCCTTCGCTCAGACAGTCGGTTGCGACCAACACGCGTTGTGCGTCCGTCGTGATCTGAGCGAGCTTGGCGGAGCGCACCTCGTCATCGCCGTCCTGGCTGGTGATCGAGACGACCTGTAAACCTGGGAAGCGACGCCGCAACGCTTGATGCAGGCCTTTCGCGACGTATTCCGCCGTCGCGATGTAGCGGCACCACAGGATCGGGCTGAACCCTTCTTGCAGCAGTTCCGATACCAGTTCGGTGCACTTGGCGAGCTTGGTATCGCCGCGCGGGTTCTGGAGTGCTTCCGCCATCCGCCGCAGATCGCCGAGACGGCGCTTGTCGGTAACCGGCAGGGTCGGTTCGGCTGCTTCGATTGGCGGCGTCGGCTGACCGTCGTCTGTTTGATCCTCGGACGAACTCGTAAATGAAGGGACGGAAATCGGGATCGTCCTCCGGCTCCTGCGGCAGCATCGCGCGTTCAGCCGGTTGAGGCTTCCAGGTAGGCCGCCCAGTCGGCCATCAACGCCTGGCGCTTCTCGAATAGGTCACCGCGCCAGTAGGCCGCCTCCACCTTGTCGCCGATCGCGTGCGCCAGCGCGAGTTCCACCACGTGGTTGGGATGATGCGTGTTCTCGGCCGCCCAGTCCCGGAACGTCGATCGGAACCCGTGGGCCGTCAGGTCGTTGCGCCCCATGCGGCGCAATACTGCGGTGAGTGTCATGTCAGACAGCGGCGTTCCATGTTTCTGGCCGAGGAATACCAATCCGCTGCCGTCCTTCACTTTTGCCATAGCCCGAAGGATCCCGAGTGCCAACTCGGACAGAGGGACGCGGTGCGGCCGGGCTGCCTTCATCCGCGCCGCCGGGATGATCCAGGTGCGAGTAGCCAGGTCGAATTCGTCCCAGGTGGCGCCGCGCACCTCGCCACTACGGACGGCCGTCAGGATCAGGAACTCCAGCGCTCGCGCGCCGAAGCTGTTGCGCTTCCGCAACTCGACCATAAACGCGGGCGCCTCGCGCCAATCCAGCGCCGCATGGTGCTCTACGGCTCGGACCTTGCCCTTCGCCGGCAGCATGAGCTGGAGGTGGCCGCGCCAAATCGCCGGGTTGGGGCCATCACGCCAGCCGCGTGCGATGGAGTAGGACAACACCTGCTCGATCCTGCCACGGACACGGGTCGCGGTTTCCGGCCTGGTGCGCCAAATCGGGTTGAGGACTTCCAGCACCTGCTCGGTGGTGACAGCCCCGACCGGCAAATTGCCGATGACCGGTTCGGCATAGGTCGAAAGCGTGTTCCGCCACTGCTGCCGGTGCTTCGGATTGCGCCAGCCAGGTTCGTGGCTGGCAATGTATTGCTGGGCCGCCTCGCCAAACGTGGTCCGCTTCGCCTGAGCCGCAGTCTCAGCCTCTTTACCGGCGCGCCGCTGGTCGATCGGGTCGAGCCCCTGGCCCAGCAGCTTGCGGGCGTCCGCCGCCTTCTCCCGCGCCTGCTTCAGGCTGACGCGGTCCGCGTCCCCCAACCCCATCGTGCGAGCCTTGCCGTTCCGCATGTAGCGCAGGAACCAGGCCCGCCGCTGGGGTGTCGCCACCTCGAGCCACAGCCCGTCACCGTCGCCATAGCGCCCAGGCTCGCGCTTGTTCGCCACCCCCGACGCAGTGAGCTTTGCCATAATTGCTTCCGCCTAAACCCACAAATTCACCCACAAACCGCTGGTGGGTAGGCGTGAATTTTAGCGGATCACGGTGGACACCACCAACAAGAAAAACGGCAGAAAACCGCCATTTTTCGGACTGTGGTGGACTGTGCTGGAAGGGGTTCTGGCGGAGGGAGTGGGATTCGAACCCACGGTACGCTTTCACGCACACACGCTTTCCAAGCGTGCGCCTTAAGCCGCTCGGCCATCCCTCCGGCCGCCGGAAACTAGCAGCCGTCAGCGTCAAGCGTCCATCGGCACGCCCGGAAACCCCCAGGCAACTGCATTTCCGTTGGCTCAAACGGTCGTCAGGCTTTCATTCGTGCCATCCGGCCGCGATGGGTCAGGCGTTCAGCGCGAGGCGGATATTGCCGAACGAATCCACCGCGGCGGTAACACCGTGCGGCGCAAGGCAGGTCGCATCGTATTCCTGCACGATAATTGGTCCGGTGCGCGGCGTTGCCGTCAATCCCGCGCGGTCCACCACCGGAATTGCCTCCCAGCCGACGTGGGGAAACCATGCCCGCCGGCTTGCTGGTACGCTCGATCGAACGGGTGGAATCGCGTCAGGCAGCCGCCGCCGTTCCGGTATCCCGCGCGCGATTACGGAAAGTCCCATCAATTCGACGGGCTCGTCCGGGGGCGCGTGGAACCCATACGTCCGTTCGTGTTCCTCGCCGAACAGCGCGGCGAGACGCGCCAGCACATCGCCTTCGGGCAGCCGCACCTCGATTTCGCTCGACTGCCCGACGTAGCGGGCAAGTGCCGCACGCCGGACAATTTGGCGTTCCGGTGGGAAGCCATCGTGCGCCAGCCGATCCGTGCCCGCGGCGATCAACCCATCCAGCACTGCCGCGACCTGCACCGGATCGGCCTCATCCAGCCGCATGCGCAGGCTGCGTGTCGCATGGTGCTCGGCATCGGCGACCAGCAGGCCGAAGGCGCTGAACACGCCCGGTAGCGGTGGCACGATGATCTGGCGGATCCCAAGCTCCGTGGCGATCGCGGCGGCAAACAGCGGGCCATTGCCACCGAACGCCAGCAGAGAGAATTGCCGAGGGTCGCGCCCGCGTTCCACCGATACCGCACGGATCGCGCGCATCATGGATGCCGACGCCAGGCGCAGCATGCCGTATGCCGCTTCCTCCACCGATCTGTGCAGCGGCTCCGCGAGGCTCCGCTGAATTGCCGCGCGCGCGGCGCCCACATCCAGCTTCAACGCGCCGCCGACCAGACCCGCCGGATCGAGATAGCCCAGTACCAGATTGCAATCGGTGATCGTGGGTTCGCTGCCGCCGCGGCCGTAGCACACCGGGCCGGGCTCGGCGCCGGCGCTGTCCGGTCCGACCTTCGGGGCGCCCGCCGCGTCCAGCCGGCAGACCGATCCGCCGCCGGCGCCGACCTCTGCCAGGTCGATCGCCGGCAGCTTCAGCAGATACCCGGCGCCGACCAGCAGTCGTGATCCCGCCATCACACCGCCGCCGACCTCCAATGCCTCGGATCGCAGCACCTCGCCGTTCTCCACCAGGCCCGCCTTCGCCGTGGTGCCGCCCATGTCGAACGTAATGATGCGCGGTTCGTCCAGCCTGATCGCCAATGCTGCGCCACCCACCACGCCGGCGGCAGGGCCGCTTTCGATGATATGTGCCGGCGCGATCGCGGCGAACTCCGCGGATGCAAGGCCGCCGTTCGACTGCATCAGTTGCAGCGGCGCCGCGATCCCAAGCGCGCGCAGTCGCGCGGCCAGGGAGGTGACGTAGGCACGCACCACGGGCTGAACGTAGGCATTGATCACCGTCGTGCTGGTGCGCGGGTACTCCTTGATTTCCGGCAGGATCTCATGGCTGACCGAGATCGCCAAATCCGGCAGCGCGGCCCGCACCGCATCGGCCACCGCGCGTTCATGCGCCGGATTCGCGTAGGAGTGCAGCAGGCAGATCGCGAGGCTTTCCACCTGTTCGGAGCGCAGCATGTCGATCGCTGCATCGATGCTCGCGCGATCCAACGGCGTCGCCACGGAACCATCGGGGCGCAGCTTCTCGATGACTTCCAGACGCAGCCGACGCTCGACCAGAGCGCGGGGTTTCGTCCAGTGCAGATCGTACAGCACCGGCATGCGCAGGTCGCGGATTTCCAGGATGTCGCGAAAGCCGCGCGTGGTGATCAGCGCCGTGCGCGCGCCCTTGCCTTCGAGCACCGTGTTGGACCCGATGGTGGTGCCGTGCAGCACCTCGCTGACCACAGCATCGCGTCCGCCGCCAGGCTCGCCCTCGGTCGCAAGCAGTGCGCGCAGCCCTTCGATGATGCCTTCACCGTAGTCGTTCGGCGTGGACGCGGTCTTGTGGGTGAGGACGCGTCCGTCCGCCGCGATCGCGACAAGGTCGGTGAAGGTGCCGCCAATATCGATGCCGATGCGCAGGGTCATGCTACCGACCCGAACCCCAATCCACTGCCGCTTCCGCCGGATGCCAGGCCACGTCCGGCAATGGCTTCCGTGTCGCGCGCAATCTCGCCCGCAAGGTCTCGGTCGCCGCCGCGTCGATCACTGGCGGATCACCGTCCGCCACGACGCCATAGTCGCGTGCCGCCGCCGCGACCGTCACCAGTCCGTCGCGCAGATCCTTCGCCACCGCCGATAGTTCGCGTATCAGCGCATCGCCCCACGCGCCGGCGCCCGGCAGTTCATGACGGAACACCTGTCCCTTGCGCAGAGTCATCGTCAGCTTGCCGTGCAGCTTCTCCTCAGTCGGCAGACCTGGGTCGAGTACGTTGCGCCCCGCCGAGCCTGGGCCGCCGCCGTACAACCCGTACGGTTGATGCGTCTGCCGATCGGCGCGCACCTGGAGAATCCCTTCATCCGCCAGCATTCGCCACGTCTTGCGCTGTGACATGCCGCCACGAAACCGCCCCGCCCCACCGGTGTCGGGCACAAACTCGTAGTCCAGCACCTCCAGCGGGTTCTCCGCCTCGATCACCTCGACCGAGAAGCTCGCCATGTTGGCGAACATCGACGTGTTGCCATCGAGCCCGTCCGCCCACGGCCGCGCACCCCAGCATCCCGAGATGAAATCGACGTAAATGAACGGCCGCAATTCCTTGTCGTAGCCGCCGATCGTGATGCCGGTGTTGCCGCCGTCGGACGCTGCGTACACCAGGTCGGGATACAGTTGCGCCAGCGCGCCGAAGCAGCAATCGACGCCCCGGAATCCGGTAAGCCCGCGCGCCGCACACGCCGCCGGCAGTTTGCCATGTGTGATAGTGCCCGCCGGCGCGATCACCTTGATCGGACGGAACACGCCGTCGTTGTTCGGCATGTTGATCGACAGTACCGACTTCACCGCCGTGAAGCTCATCGCCGCGGTGTAGCTCCAGGTGTTGTTGATGGCGCCCTTCACCTGCGGCGCGCTGCCGGTCCAGTCCACCTCCATTGCATCGCCGTGCTTGCGCACCGTGCAGACCAGCGGGATCGGCTTGCCGGCATCGATCTGGTCGTCGTCGATCCAGTCGGTGAAGGTTGCTTCGCCATCCGGCAGTTCGGATAAGCAATGCCGCGTCAGGCGCTCGGAGTAATCCATCGTCGCGGCCATCAGCGCGACGACACCGTCGGCGCCGTAGCGCGCCACCAGGTCGGTCATGCCGCGCGCGGCGATCTCGCAGGCTGCAAGCTGGCTGCGGATGTCGCCCAGCACCCGGCCCGGTACCCGCACGTTGCGATCGATCATGCGGAACAGCGTCGTGTTCGGCTTGCCGCGCTCATAAAGTTTCAGCGGTGGGATGCGCAGTCCCTCGGCGTAGATCTCGGTGCTGTCGGAGGCGTTCGAACCCGGCACCCGACCGCCTACGTCGGTGTGATGGCAGATCGTGGCGGCGTAGGCGATCGGCTTGCGGCCATGGACGCCGGGCGCGTACAGCGGTCTGAAGATGAAGATATCCGGCAGGTGCATTCCGCCGTCGTAGGGGTCGTTGTTGATCAGGATGTCGCCCTCGGCGATGTCGTCGCCGAAATGCCGCAGCACCGCCTGCAGTGCCACTGGGATGGAGCAGAGATGCCCTGGCAGGGCGAGACCCTGCGCCGCCAGCCGTCCCTGCGCGTCGCATAGGGCGGCACTGTAATCCATTATATTCTTCAGAACCCCGGAATAGGCCGGTACGGTAGATCGTCAGCACCATCTCGTCGCCCAGAGCGGCGATGGCGTTGCGGAACAATTCCTCGGTGATCGGATCTGGCGTGCGCATGCAGCTATCGGACCACCGATGCGGCACGATGACAACGGCTCGCGCCCGCCCGGAAGGCCGGCGACTGCGCAATTGGACGAGCACGAGCGCGAGGTTTTGCTCGCGTTCTGCCACTTTCGTTCGGTGGAGCGGGGGGGCTAAGCCATCACCGCCCGACTGGACGAAAACGATTGGATCGCAAAGGTGATGCCTTTGCTGGGGGTCCTGGGGGCAAAGCCCCCGGGCGGGTTTCAGGGCGGAGCCTTGACCTCGCTTCATTCAAACGACGCCCTGAATAGCCAGCCCCGGAATTTGCTCGAACCGCCGATGGACTTCGCTGCCGCAAAGCGATAGCTGGAGCACCGTAACAACCGGGGCTGTTGGCCATGCAAATCGACCGGCAGGTGAACCCGCTCGATCCACCGCCGCTGCTGCGTGGCGGCTGCATCGAGTTTCCCGTCCACCATGTGCGTGGCGGCACATCCACCGGTCTGGTGATCGGCGAACATTGGGCGCCGCCCGAGCGGGAGCTGCGTGAGGAATTGCTGCGCCACCTGATGGGTCTGCCGTTGGACGGGACGCGCCCCGGCAACAAGCAGATCACCGGCCTCGGCCGTATCGTGCCGACCGGAAACAAGGTGTTCTTCGCCCGGCTGGAAACCACCGGCAACCAACGCCGCATCGTCAGCACGTTCGCACAGCTCGCGGCCGACAAGGCAGCCGTGGACTGGAGCGTGAACTGCGGCAACATGACCGCCGCCTTGCCGCTCTGGGCGCTGGATACCGGCCAGGTCGATCCCGCCGATGCCGGTGGCGCGCTCGAGATCGACATCTTCAACACCAACACCGGCGTGACCGCGGGTGCGCGCATGCGGTTCGCTGCGGACGGCAGGTTTGTCGGCGCCGAAATCCCTGGTGTGGACGGCAGTTTCCCCGGGGTCGATCTGTTCCTCGCCAATCCGGTGGGCGCCAAGACTGGACGTCTGCTGCCGACCGGCCACGCAGTGGATGATGTGGCAGGCTATGCCGTCTCCTGCGTCGATGTCGCGGTGCCCATGGTGATCGCGCGTGCCGCGGATTTCGGCAAGACGGCGCATGAGAAGATCGAGCAGTTGGAGGCTGATCGCGGCTTCATGGAGACGCTGCGCACGGTGTGGGTGGCAGCCGGTCTGCGCATGGCGCTGAAGGGCGCGGGTGGTCAACTGATGACCGCGGATGAACTGGCGCAGAGCGAGACCATCCCGAAGATCTGCATCGTCGGGCCGCCGCAGGGGACGGGCCACATCGCCGTGCGCTATTTCACCCCGCAGGCGGGGCATCGCTCGATGGCGGTGTCAGGCGGCTGCTGCCTCGCCGCGGCCGCACTAATTCCCGGTTCCATCGCGCATGGTGTCGCGCGTGGTCTGCCCTCGGCCGGTGCCGGGTTCAGCGAGGTCGATGTCGGCATCGAGAACCCGGCCGGCTTACTCGAAGCAACGATCGAGGCGCGGTTGGCAACGTCTGGGCTGGAAGTTCGCAAGGCGGCGTATCGCCGCAGCACACAGATCCTGCTGCGCGGCCAGGTGCCGCTGTATCGTGCGTCCGATGCGCTGCGCGATGCGCTGCTCCCGCTGTGTGGATAGCGCCCCAGTCGGATGATGGTTTTCGCTGCGCCCTACCCATTCTGAGGTCAGACCATCTCCGCCAGCGCGAGCACCGTGGTGAGGCCCGCGGCCATGCCGCGGATCGAGGGCTCGGGCGCCACGTCGATCCACTCCTCGAGCGAGTGACCGCGGCCTCCGGTTCCGCCTGAGCCGATCTTGATCGCCGGAATCCCCAGACTCATCGGAATGTTGGCGTCGGTCGAGGTGAATTCGAACCTCGGATGAAATCCGTGCGCGCCGATCGCCGCCTGCGCCAGGCGGACGATTTCGCTGGTCTCGTCGGTGCGGCCCGCCGGACGGTCGCCAATCTTCAGGATCTCCGCCACGATCGGTCCGCTTCGCGTCGAGCGCGCGGCATTCTCCGCGTCGACCGACTGGCCAATCAGGTCGAGGAAGCGCGTCTCCAGCCTGGCCAGTTCCTCTGGCGCTTCTGACCGCAGGTCGAACTCGGTCCACACGTTGTTGGGAATGGAATTGATCGATGTGCCGCCGCCCGTGACGCTGGCGCTGTAGGTGGTCCTGGGGCTTGCCGGCACCTCGATGCGACCCAGTCGGGTGATCGCATCCGCCATCGCATACATTGGGTTCACCAGGCCGAATGCGCCGTAGCTGTGCCCGCCCGGGCCCTGGAACGTGACGCGGTAGCGCTTCGAACCGACGCCGCCCACGGCGATGTGGTTCATATCCGGGCTGTCCACAGTGATGAAGGCGCTGATGCGATCCTTGTACCGGCCCTGCTGGAACAGATATCGCATGCCGCGCAGATCGCCCAGCCCTTCCTCGCCGACATCCGCGACGAACAGCAGATCGGCGCGCGTGCGCACGCCCGCGGCATCCATCGCGCGAAGCCACGCCAGCAGCACCGCCAGCGAGCGCGTATCATCGCCGACGCCTGGGGCCAGCAGCCGCGTGCCCTCGCGGCGCACGGTCAGGTCGGTGCCTGCGGGAAACACCGTGTCGAGATGCGCGGCGATGCAGATCAGCGGCCCGTTGCCGGCGCCAGGTCGCAGCCCGGTCACATTGCCTTCGGCGTCAATCTCCAGGTGCTTGAGCCCATGCGCCTCGGCCATCGCCAGGAAGGCACGGGCACGCTCGGTTTCCTGGAACGACGGCGCCGGGACCTGGGTGAGCGCGATGATATCATCGACCGTGCGGTCATGCTCTGCGGTCAACGTGGCTAGCGCCTTGCGATAGACGTCGCTGGCCATGACCTCTCGGATAATCGACTCTGGATGCTGGCTCATGCCATGTCGGTCCTCTTTGCTTCGGCACGGTATTGAACGAGGCAGGGGCCACGGGCAAGACAGGGAGGTACCGACATGGATCTGGTGGCGCGTTTGCAGCAGGAACTGCCGCCGTTTCCGCGGTGGCTGGGCATCACCGTCACGCTTGCCACACCCGAACGGGTAGTCGCCGAGCTCACGGTGCGGGAGGAACTCTGCACCAGCGGCGAGATCCTTCACGGCGGCGCCATCATGGCGTTCGCCGACACGATCGGAGCGCTCGGCACGGTGGTCAATCTGCGGGAAGGCCAGGGAACCACTACGATCGAGAGCAAGACGAACTTCTTCGCCGGTTCCTCGATCGGGGCGAAGTTGATCGCCGAATCGACGCCGCTGCACCGCGGCAGGCGCACCCAGGTGTGGGAAACGCGGCTGACCAATGCCGAGGGTCGGCTGGTGGCGAAGGTGACGCAAACCCAAATGGTGTTGTGATGTCTCGCTCATGCACCGGGGACTGGCCCCAGCGATCGGCGGTGCCGCAATCGCCGGTAATTCAGCAGGGCAGGGCCAGACGTACGCCTATTGTCATTGCGAGGAGCGCAGCGACGAAGCAATCCCCCGCCAGTTGAGCCTCACTGGCGGGAGATTGCTTCGTCGCTGCGCTCCTCGCAATGACAGGGGGTTGGCGAGCTTTCCATTCCTCTGCCCGCCTTGAGCGTACGCCCCATAAGGCGCAGGAGGGAATCATGAAGGCAGCCGTTTTCCACGAGCCGCATCAGCCGCTGACCATCGAGGATGTGCAGCACGCGCCACTGAAGCGTCGCGAAGTGCTGGTGCGCACCGCGTTCGCCGGGCTGTGCCATTCCGACCTGCATTTCATGGAAGGCCTGTATCCGTACCCAACGCCCTGCGTACTCGGCCACGAGGCGGCGGGCGTGATCGAAGCGGTCGGCGACGACGTCACCTACGTGAAGCCGGGCGACCACGTGATCAGCTGCCTGTCGGTGTTCTGCGGCGAATGCGCACAATGCATGACCGGCCATCCCAATCTCTGCGAGAACACCGAGGTGAAGCTGCTGCCGGGAGCCGCGCGGCGGTTGACCTGGAAAGGCGAGGTGCTCAATCAGGCGTTCAACCTTTCCGCCTTCGCCGAGTACATGCTGGTGCACGAGCATGCCGTGGTGAAGGTGCGCGACGATGTGCCGCTGGATCGCTGCGCATTGGTCGGCTGCGGTGTGATGACCGGCGTTGGCGCCGTGTTCCATGCCGCGAAGGTCGAGCCGGGCGCCACCGTTGCGGTGATCGGCTGCGGCGGCATCGGCCTGTCCGCGGTGAACGGCGCGGCGATGGCGGGTGCATCGCGCATCATCGCGATCGATACCGTGGCCTCCAAGCTGGAGGTCGCGCGAGCAATGGGTGCCACCGATACGATCAACGCATCGAATGCCGATCCGGTGGAGATGGTGAAGGAGATGACCGGCGGCGGCGTGCCGTACTCCTTCGAGGCGATCGGCACCAAGACGACGGCGGAACAGTCGTTCCAGATGCTGCGTCCGGGCGGCACCGCGACGATCATCGGCATGGTCCCTCTCGGCGTGAAGATCGAACTGCATGGCGCGGACTTCCTGCGCGACCGCAAGATCCAGGGCACCTCGATGGGCGGCAACCGGTTTCGCGTCGATATGCCGCGCCTGCTCGAACTCTACACGCAAGGCAAGCTGAAGCTGGACCACATGATATCCGGCCACATCAAATTGGCCGAGATCAACGAAGGCTTCGCGACCATGAAGTCAGGCGCGATGGTGCGGCAGCTTATCGATTTCTCGGCTGGCTGAACAACACACATGGCGAAATACGGCATCGGCCAACCGGTCACCCGGTTCGAGGATCCTCGGCTGCTGCGCGGTCAAGGGCACTTCATCAACGATATCAACCTGTCGGGTCAGGCGCACGCGATCATTCTGCGCAGCCCGCACGCACACGCGCGCATCGTCTCGGTCGATGCGGCGGCCGCGCTAGCGTCGCCCGGCGTGCTGGCGGTGTTCACCGAAGCGGACCTTGCGGCCGATGGACTGGGCACGATGCGGGTGAACCTGACGCGCAAACGACCGGATGGCGCGCCGATGTTCTATTCGCCGCATCCTGGTCTGGCGCGTGGGCACGTGCGCTATGTCGGCGATCCGGTGGCAATGGTCATCGCCGAGACGCTGAACGCCGCGCGTGATGCGGCCGAACTGGTCAACATCCAGTACAATCCATTGCCGTCGGTAACCGACACGGCGCAGGTGCTGTCATCCGGTGCGCCGGCGGTCTGGCCGGACTGTCCCGACAACCTGTCGCACATCTTCGAATCCGGCAACCGTGCAGCAACCGAAACTGCGATTACAGGCGCAGCGCATGTCGTGCGCCGGCGCTTCGTGATCAGCCGCGTCTATGCGCAGTTCATGGAGCCACGCGGGGCGATCGGAAGCTACGATCCTGGCGACGAACGCTACACGCTGTATGCCGATGTGCAGTATCCGCATCGCGTGCGCGACGCGTTGGCGCGCAACATCTTCAAGGTGCCGGAGAGCAAGATCCGCGTCATCGCCGGCGATGTCGGCGGCGGGTTCGGCACCAAGGGCTGGCAGTACGCCGAGCATCGGCTGGTGCTGTGGGCGGCGCGACGACTGGGCCGGCCGGTAAAATGGTCGAGCACGCGCAGCGAGGCGATCCAGGCGGATGAACATGCGCGCGACAACATCACCGAGGCGGAACTCGCGCTGGATGCGGACGGACGCTTTCTCGGTCTGCGCGCCAGCACGATCTGCAATGTCGGCGCCTACATCTCGGCTGAACGCAACCTGCTGTCCACGTTCAGCAACGTTGCAACGCTGAGCGGGGTCTATGCGATACCAGCCGCGTACACACATGTGTCGGTGGCGTTTTCCAACAGCAATCCGACCGCGCCCTATCGCGGCGCGGGCCGCCCCGAAGCGACCTACGTCATCGAACGGCTGATCGACGAGGCGGCGCGCGAGCTCGGCTTCGATCGGGTTGCGCTGCGCCGGATGAACCTGGTGCCCGAGAGCGCAATGCCGTACCGCAATGCGTTCGGCGTGAACTACGATTGCGGCGCGTTCGAACGTGGCATGGATGCGGCCTTGCAGCTTGCCGATTACACCGGCTTTGCGACCCGGCGCGAGACGTCCCGCAACAGCGGCAAGCTGCGCGGCATCGGCATCGTCAACGCGATCGAGCGCGCGGCTTCGCCTGGTCTGGAATTCGCCGAGATCCGCTTCAATCCTGGCGGTTCGGCGATGGTGCTGATGGGCAGCAAGAACCAGGGCCAGGGCCACGAGACGATGTTCAAGCAGATCGTCAACGAGAAGCTCGGGCTCGATCCGGCCGAGGTGCAGTATATCGACGGCGACACCGATCGTGTGGCGTTCGGTATTGGCACCATGGGTTCGCGCTCCACGGTGATCGGTGGCACCGCGCTGACCGTTGCCGCAGGCAAGGTGGTAGCCAAGGCAAAGAAGATCGCCGCGCATCTGATGGAAGCGGCGGAGGCCGACATTGAATTTGCCGACGGCCGCTTCAGCGTTGCGGGGACGGACCGCGCGCTGACGCTGAAGCAGGTGGCGATGTCGGCATTCCAGCCGGCGCGACTGCCGCCGGGACTGGAGCCCGGACTGTACGAGACCGGAACCTTCACGCCGAAGCAGGATACGTTCCCCAACGGCTGCCACATTTGCGAGGTGGAGATCGATCCGGATACCGGCGAGGTCGCGCTGCTGCGTTACGCGGTGTCGGACGATGTCGGCACGGTGATCAATCCGCTGGGGCTGAAAGGCCAGATCCATGGCGGCATCGCGCAGGGACTCGGTCAGGTGCTGATGGAGCAGGTAGTCTACGATCCGGATTCGGGCCAGTTGCTGTCTGGCAGTTTCATGGACTACGCAATGCCGCGCGCCGATACGACCTGCGACATCGCGGTGGTGAGCAACGCGGTTCCCACTGCGCTCAACCCGCTCGGTGCCAAGGGCGCGGGCGAGGCCGGCACCGTTGGCGCGCTGCCGGCAGTGATGAATGCGGTGCTGGACGCATTGGCGCCGCTGGGCGTGCGCGGGCTTGATATGCCGGCGACCAGCGGGCGGGTATGGGCCGCGATCGCAGCGGCACCGTCGATCGTGGGATGATGCCCATCCGTCTGCCCACTTTCCGGGTGGGCAGGATTGTGGTTGACGCGCCGGCGCCGGCGCTCTTCACTTCCCGGCAATTTACCGGGAGGTCGTCCGTTGAGCGAAACGCTCCTGCGCGACATCGCCGCTTTCTGCCGCCGAGCCCGCATGGCCGAATCCACCTTCGGGCGGCTGGCGGTAAACGACGGCAAACTGGTGAGCCGACTGCGCCTCGGTGGCCGCGTTACCACCGACACGGTGGACCGCGTGCACTCCTTCATCGCCGGTGGACCCCCACGTGCGGTGAATGGCACGCCCGCTCTTGCAAATACTGCATTGCCGCAACCTGCCGCCGCCACCGCGCATAATTTTCGTTTCTACGACAACCGCCAGAAATACCTGCTGTTCGTCACCACGTGCAGCGAGAAATGGTTCATCGCCCAGCGTGTCGGAATGGAACTCGCGAATCTCCATCCGCGCCCGCCGGCGCTTCGTGTGTTCGACGCCGGTATGGGCGACGGCACGGTGCTGGCCCGCACGATGCGCGCCATGCACCATCGCTTCCCGACCATGCCATTCTACATCGTCGGCAAGGAGATCAGCCTCGAGGATGTGCGGCTGGTGATGGAGAAGATGCCCGACCGATTGTTCGAGCATCCGGCGACCGTGCTGGTGATGACCAACATGTACTACTCCGAGGCGCCGTGGCTGAAGCCCAACTCCGTTACATCTGCAACCAGTCTGGTCTGGCACGAGCTGTCATTGACCGGCAATACCGCGCACGACTTCGAAGCGCAAATCACCGATCTCGGCCCGTTTCTAGCCGAGCACTGGCGCGCCCGCATGAGCCGTAGCAGCGGCAACCCGGTATACGAGAAGCCGATCGTGCTGGTGATCTATCGCGAGGACCACAAGTTCCTGCTCGATCAGGTGCGCCCGCGCCGTGGCTTCACCGAGGCGGAATACGACCTGGTCATCGCATCGCAACCCTATCGCGCCCGCGCCTCGCTCGAGTTCAAGGCGCGCCGCGTGGTGGCTCCGCTGGCGCGCGCGCTGGCGCCGGGCGGCCGGCTGATCGCAATCCATTCGCATGGCCATGATCCGGGGTTGGAGATAATCCAGCGCATCTGGCCGGACGAGAATCCATTCACCACCGATCGCCATGCGTTGCTGCGTGCGACCAAGGCGGAGCTTGGCAGTGCCGGCCGCGATCTCAATTTTGGTGCCTATGCCGATGCGCGTTCGTTGTTCCGCTACGATATGCACACCTTGCCGAGCGAGATCAGCGAGACGATCGGCACGTCCACGCTGTTCGCCGCCTGGAATGCAGCAGTCTACGTCGCACAGATCGAGGACCAGCGCTTATCCGAGGCGATCAGCAGTGGCGCCTATCTGGATGCGACCAAAGCGGTGCTGCGCGACCATGGCGGCCTGTGGTTCTGCGACGAGTCCTACGTGATCTCGCGCAAGCGGGATTCCGGTTGATGGACGCGCATTCGCAGACCGCTTCCCAACGGCGCCGCGTAGCTGATCTGCTTCGCGCATGCTCGATCGAGCTTTCACCGCGCGACGAATTTGCCGGCGATGCACTGCGCAGGCTGCTCGATCCGGGCAGGACGGTGTTCGTGAACCATCCTCCCAGCGTGACGCATCACGATATCGTCGCCGCCTGCATCCGGCTGCAGCGCGCCGGATTCATTCCGCTGCCACATGTGGCGGCGCGGCGTCTCGCGAGCTTCACGCAGGCCAGTGATTTCCTGCACCGCGCCTCGGTGGAAGCAGGGGTTGAGCGTGTGCTGCTCATTGCCGGCGATGACAGTCCGGCCGGTCCGTTCCGCGCCAGCCTGGACCTGCTGGCAACCGGGGTGGTGGAGCGTCACGGCATCCGCGAGATCGCATTTGCCGGCTATCCCGAGGGTCATCCTGCTATTGATGTGCGCACATTGGATGCCGCGCTGCAGGCCAAGGTGGCGCTTGCGATCCAGCGCGGGCTGGACGCGTCGCTGGTCACGCAGTTCGGCTTTGAGGCCGGACCGATACTAAGCTGGATTGCATCGGTTCGCGCAGCAGGGATTCGGTGCCCGGTGCACATCGGTATCGCCGGACCCGCGAGTGTCGCGACATTGGCGAAGTTCGCTATCCGTTGCGGCATTGGTGCGTCGCTGCGTGCTCTGGCACGTGGACACACCGCGTTTGCGCGGATCATGGTGGAGGCCGGCCCGGATGCACTGATCACGGAGATGGTCGCCGGCGAGGATGGCAACGCACCGATCGACGGTCTGCACGTCTTCACATTCGGTGGCGTTCGCCGCACAGCGGAGTGGATCCATGCGTCAATGGATGCCGGCTGACCGACTGTCATTGAAAGGAGCGCAGCAACGCGGCAATCTCCCGTGCACGGATGAGATTGACGTGCACTTGCGCACTTCGCAATGACAGTCAGGCGGATCAAACTCAAACCGGGAGGACGCCATGCAAACCAGCAAGCAGCCGCCGTTTCGGGCCGATCATGTCGGCAGCCTGTTGCGTCCGGCCGAGGTCCGCCAGGCGCGCGAGGATCATCGGGGCGGTCGGATCACTGCCGGGCAGTTGCGCACGATCGAGGATGCGGCGATTCGGCGCCTGGTGAAGCAGCAGGAGGACATCGGTCTCCAGGGTGTAACCGACGGCGAAATCCGCCGCACGTCCTGGCACATGGACTTCTTTTATCAGATTGCCGGCGTTGGCAAGTTGCCGGAAAAGGTGCGGGTGCCGTTTCATCGTGGCGACGAAGACCTGGAATTCTCTGCCGATGCTGTGGGCATCGATGACAAAGTGCGTTTGACCGGTACGATCTTCGGTGAGGACTTCACATTCCTCAAGTCGGTAGCGTCAGCAACACCGAAGCTTACCATTCCATCGCCCAGCGTGCTGCACGGCACGATGACCCGGGTGTCCGGACCTGCCGCCTATGCCAAGGTATATCCGCGCGGCGAGGACCTGATCGCCGATCTCGCAGCGGCGTATCGTGACGAACTCGCACGACTGGCGGCGCTGGGCTGCACCTATCTGCAATTGGACGACACGACGTTCGCCGGACTGTGCGATCCTGCCGGTCGCGCTGCCTATGCAAAGGGCGGTCGTGATGCAGACACGCGCCATCTGACCTACATCGATCTGGTCAACCGCGCGCTGCGCGGCCGGCCGCCAGGCATGACGATCTGCACGCATACCTGTCGCGGGAATTATCGTTCGGCCTGGTTTGCATCGGGTGCCTATGACTTCGTGGCAGAGCCGCTGTTCTCTCAACTCGCGGTCGATGGCTTCTTCCTGGAATACGACGATGCGCGCTCCGGCGGGTTCGAGCCGCTGCGCTTCATACCGCAGGGCAAGATGGTCGTGCTTGGCCTGGTGACGACCAAGCGGCCGGAACTTGAGAGCAAGGACGAACTGAAACGGCGCATCGATGAGGCAGCGAAATATGTGCCGTTGGCGCAAATTTGTCTGTCGCCGCAATGCGGGTTCTCATCGACACACGAGGGCAATGTGCTGACGGAAGCCCAGCAGATGGCCAAGCTGCGACTGGTCGTCGAAACGGCGCAGGAGGTCTGGGGCTGACGCTCGGCGACGCAACTACAGCGCTGCCTGCGTCCCCAGGATCACTGTCGCCTGCGCCGACAGCACGCCGCCATTGCCATGCACCAGTGCGGTTTCCGCCTGCGCCACCTGCCGGGCGCCGCATTCGCCGCGCAACTGGCGCACCGCCTCGATCAGCAGGAACAGCCCGTACATTCCGGGATGGCAGTACGACAATCCGCCGCCATTGGTGTTCACCGGCAGGCTGCCCTTCGGCCCGATACGTCCGCCGCTGACGAAGCGCCCGCCTTCGCCCTTCGGGCAGAATCCCAGATCCTCCAGGAACAGGATCGTGTTGATGGTGAAGGCGTCATACAGCTCGAGCACATCGATGTCGGTCTCGCGCATGCGCGCCATACGATACGCGGCGGCACCTGACTCGCGCGCACCCGTCAGCGTAAGGTCGGGCATCGATGAGATCGAGGCATGCGTGATCGCCTGGCCGCAGCCGAGTACATAGACCGGCGGTTTCGCCAGTCCGCGTGCGCGATCGGCCGACATCATAACGATGGCGCCGCCGCCGTCGGTGATCAGGCAGCAGTCGCGCACTGTGAACGGATAGCTGACTGGCCGCGCCGACAGAACGTCCGCGATGCTCAGCGGCTTCTTCTCCCACGCCACCGGATTCAACAACGCCCATTCGCGCGCCGCCACCGCGACCTCGGCAAGCTGCTCGCGCGTGGTGCCGAACTCGTGCATGTGGCGCGACGCAGCGAGCGCATAGGCGGTCGATGGCAGGAAGGGGCGAAACGGTGTCTCGTAAGGATTGTATTCGCGCTGCGAAGCCGCTCGTCGGCCGACGGTGCGCTGTGTGCTGCCATAGGCGATCACGGCCACCGAACATAATCCGGCAGCCAGCGCGGCCTGCGCATGCGCGACATGCACTTCGAAGGACGAACCGCCGACGATGGTGGAGTCGGTATATGCCGAGGGCAGCCGCAGATACTCGCAGAGCGACATCGCGGAGGTGCGCGCCTGAGTCGTGGCGCAGAACAGGCCGTCGATGTCCTTCAGCTTCAACCCGCAATCGGCCAGTGCGCGATGGATGCCCTGCGCCATGAGATCGAGCGGACTCATGTTGGCGGCGACCGCGCCGATATCGGACTCCGCGGCGCCGACGATCGCGGCGCTGCCGCGCACCAGGCCGTTCATGGCGTGCCCTCCGCTGGCGTGAACACGGGGCAGGGCGGTTCGTCGCCTTCAGCCTGGTGCACGCGGAACTTCACCCGCATGCCGATGCGCACATCGAGCGGTGCGATGTCCTCGACGCGGCTCATCATGCGGAAGCCTTCGTCAATATCGATCAGCGCGACGTTGTACGGTGCGCCCTGCTGTGGATACACCACCGTGGTGGCGTGCACCGTGCCCATGCCCTTGCTGACGCGCCACTCCAGCCGGTCGCTGCCGGTGAACGGACAGATCACGCGCGGATAGAACACCGCGGCGTTGGCTTCGGGGCTGAACTGGTAAGCCAGTTCGCCCTTCCCGAGATGTTCAAGGTAGGTGCCGAGTGGTGATTTGGGTGCATTTGCCATGATCAGACCGGCCTGTCGCCCTGCACCGTGACGCGATGGCCGGAGCGGGTGTGCGGCCAGTAGTCCCACATGGCACGATGCTGTGCGCAGCGATTGTCCCAGAACGCGATGGAGTTTTCCTGCCAGCGGAAGCGGCACTGGAACAGCGGATTCTCAGCGTGGTCCCACAGGTAGTGCAGGATGGCCGAGCTCTCGTCACGCGGCACGCCGACGATGCGTTTGGTAAAGCCGCGGTTCACGTAGAGTGCCTTCTTGCCGGTCACCGGATGCGTGCGGACCACCGGATGTTCCGCGCGCGGATAGCTTGGCTTGTCGGCAACACCGAAATTCGCGTAGGTGCCGCGATACGAATCCTCGCCGTCATGGATCGCGGTGAGGCCTTCGAGGTAGCGCTTCATGCGATCCGACAGCGCCTCGTAAGCGGCGTACATCGACGCGAACAGCGTATCGCCACCGCGCGGCGGGCAGGTGCGGATGTACAGGATGCTGCCCATCGGCGGTTCCTCGTCGCACGAAACATCGCTGTGCCAGCCTTCGCCGTTGGCGCGCGGCGAATCCTTGTCGGCGTGGATGATCATCAGCTCCGGGTGACCGGGTTCGTGCGGCGCCGCGGGATGGACATGCAGCTTGCCGAAGCTACGGCCGAACGCCAGGTGCTGTTCGTCGGTGATATTCTGGTCACGGAAGAAGATCACCAGGTTCTCGGCCAACGCGCGATGGATCTCCTCGAACGTCCGGTTACCCAATGGCTGCGACAGATCGACACCGCCGATCTCTGCGCCGATGATTGGCGTCAGCTTGTCCACCGTGATCGTGTCGTACGGCGCGGAGTCATCCGTGCTGTGCTTGTAGCGCGGACCGTTGTTGCCACGCAGGACACTCATGGTTCTCTCCCTCGTCAGGCTGGTCGGCGGCAATTCTAGCCGTGGACGCCGTGTGGCGCCACGTCAGGGTAGAATTGCGGTGCCTCGCGCCGGTCCATCATCCCGTAGTCCCTGATCACACGCACGCGCCGGTGCCGAATGGCGCCGCTATCGGGCAGCGCGACAGGCGGACTCCACGCGTCGGCCGCGGCGGTGTCGCGCCACGACGTCAGCAGGAGCTGTTTGCCCGCCGTATAGATGCTGCCGAACAGCTCCATGTCGTGCACGCCGTCATGGCCGATCTGCGGCAATCGCAGCCGTTCTCGCAGCGTCGCCACGTCCGACGGCTGCGCGCCGGGGCCGGGGTCCATTTCCGATATGCTCACGACCTTCGCCGCCCCTACCTCGGTGGCGTCGAACCGAAGCTGCTGGAGTGATTGTCCGGGCGGAACGGCGGTGTCCGCGATGATCTCGCCGACGCGCAGATGGTAGTCCTCGAAGACCTCGAAGCGGCCCTTCTCCTGCACGCCGTGATGCATTGCATGGGTGCGCCAGCGGATCACCGATTTTTCACCCTCCCAGGTGGACAGCGACAGCAGGCGTCCCTCGGTTCGTTGGCTCTTGTAGCGCTCGTTGTCGATGAAGCCCGTGATCTGTTCGAGCTCCGGTCGCAACTGCCTTGCCAGTCCGAGGTAGTCGTCCCATCGGTCCGCTTTCGGCTGTACCTCGAAGATGACCGCGAACATGCGTCCTCCGTTCAATCTGCCGTCGCTGTGCGTTGCCTAGTCGAACAGCGACAGGTCGATGACGTCGCCCATCCGGTTGTAGCCTAGATCGCTGGGGTGCAGGTGATCGCCGCAATCGTAGATTGGCAGCATGCTGGTGGGATGCTCCGGATCTCGCAGGCCCTTGTCGAAATCAATCACCGCATCGAACGCGCCGCCGTTCCTGATCCACGTGTTCACCGCCTGGCGCACCGCCTCGCGTGCCGGCGTCCAGGCGCCCACCAGGAACGTCTCATTCTCGAACGGTGTCAGAGTGGCGCCAAAGATCTTGATGCCACGTGTGTGCGCGCGCACCGCCATCTGCTTCAGGCCGGCAATCATCTGTTCGGCGGTCACTTCCTCCTCCGGCTTGGCCCAGCGGTTGCGCAGGTCGTTGGTGCCCAGCATCACGATGACATGGGTGACGCCGGGCTGTGCCAGGACGTCGCGATCGAACCGGCGCAGGCCGCTGTCGCCGCGGATATCGTGCAGGATGCGGTTGCCACCGAGCCCCTGGTTCATCACACCCAGGGCGCGACCTCCGGCGCGTGCGCATAACCGACGCGCAAGCTGATCGGGCCAGCGGCAGAACGCATCGTGGGTGGAGATGTTTGCATCGGTCAATGAGTCGCCAAGTGCAACGATACCACCGGTGCTGGCAGGCGATGCAACGTCGATGCCGTTGACGAAGTACCAATCGTCGGTCAGCCGGCCGACCGGCATTACATCCGACCAGGTGAAGTCCCCAGGCGGTGACACGTAGTTTGTCTGGCGCGCATAACGGCCGGTAATGCCGAAACTCACCGGCACGTCGCCGGGAAGATAAATGCTGATTGTCACATCCGTCAGCGGCGCCACGCGCATGTCAACCGGGTCGCTGACCGCCAAGGCGCCAGCGGCGATGCTGGCGGTGCTTTCGCCGCCGAACGTCAGCGCTCGTCCGGCGCCGGGCACGATGCCTGCGCCGCTTGCTCGCCGGTCGATCTGCGCCGAGCCGATAACCAGCGGCCGAGTACCGTAGGCGTTCGAGAGACGCACGCGCAGCGTGTCGCCGCCAATGCTGATGCGGACGTTCATGCGCAAAGTCTGATTGCTGAACGCAGCGCCTTCGGCAGGTGCGGGAGCCGTGGCCCAGGTGCCGACCCAATGCATGCCATTCGCCATGGTGTGACCTCGATCGGTTGGATAGGATGGACTGTGCCACGCGAGGCGAGGGGGAAACAACAATGCGTCCAGGAACGGTTGCGCTGCTTGCGGCGGCGCTGCTTGCCGGCTTGCCAGCAGCAGTACGCGCCGCGGAACCGGTCACCATCGGCTTCGCCGAAGCGCTGACCGGCGGGCTCGCCGTGGTGGGCAAGTCGGGGCTGGTGGCGGAACAGATCTGGGCGGACGAGGTTAATGCCAAGGGCGGACTGCTGGGCCGGCCGGTGAATCTGGTATTCTATGACAACCAGAGCAATGCCGCGAACGTGCCCGGTATCTACACCAAGCTGCTCGATGTCGATCATGTCGACCTGATCATGTCGGGCTATTCGACGAATATGGTCGCGCCGGCGATGCCCGTCGCCATGGCCCACAACAAGCTGTTCGTCAGCCTGTTCTGCCTGGCGGTCAACAGCGAGTTTCACTATCCGCGCTACTTCTCCATGCTGCCGACCGGGCCTGATCCGAAGCACGCGTTCTCGCAGGGCTATTTCGACCTTGCGATGGCGCAGAGCCCAAAACCCCAGACCATCGCCATTGTCGCGGCCGATGCGGAATTCGCGCGCAATGCCTCGGATGGCGCGCGTGACAACGCCAAGGCGGCCGGGCTCAGGATTGTCTATGACGGCACCTATCCGCCGACCACGACTGACTACTCGCCAATCGTGCGTGCGGTGCGCGCGACCGATCCCGATGTCATCTATATCGCGTCGTATCCGCCCGATACCGCCGGCATCCTGAGGGCGGTGCATGAAATCGGTCTGACCGCGAAGCTGTTCGGCGGCAGCATGGTCGGGGTGCAGACCACCGCGCTGAAGACGCAGCTTGGGCCGTTGCTGAATGGCATCGTCACCAATGAGAACTGGGTGCCGGCACCGACTCTGCAGTTTCCCGGCGTATTGGAATTCCTCAGTCGCTATCAGGCGAAAGCGCAGGCCGCGGGCGTGGATCCGTTGGGCTACTTCCTGCCGCCATGGGCTTACGCGCGGATGCAGCTTCTGGCCGAGGCGATTGAGGGTACCAAGAGCATCGATGACGACAAGCTGGCGGATTACTTCCGTAGCCACACCTTCAAGACGATCATCGGTGATGTGGCGTTTGGCAAGAATGGCGAGTGGGCGGCGCCAAGGATCATCTGGACGCAGTTCCAGGGGATCAAGGGGAACGATCTCGCGCAGTTCAAGGATCCCGCGACCGAAGTCGTGCTGCTGCCGGACGCGTTCAGGTCGGGCAAACTGATCTATCCGTATTCCGCAGCCGTGCCGTAGGCGCGACACGATGATCCTGTTCGATTTGCCCATCACCTCCGCCGTGATGGCCCGGCTGGTCCGGGCCCGGATTCATGCACAAAAATGATACACGATAGGGGAAACGCCATGATGCACATACGCAATCGCCGCAGCCTTGTCGCTCGGTGCCACTGCTGCGACCCGATTGCCCTGAGCCGCCGCGGATTCCTTGCCGGCACAGCGGCGGTACTTGCGACGACCAGTGTGCGCGCCGAGGACGCGCCGCCGCACCGCATCGACGTGCATCATCACATCGTTCCGCCGGTATGGCTCGCCGCACTGAAGCGAGCAAAGCTCGATAACCCGCCGCTGTTGGCCTGGACGCCGCAACGTTCAATCGAGGATATGGATCAGGGCGGCATCGCCACCGCCGTTGTCTCACCGACCACGCCGCAGGTTGGCTTCCTGCCCGCCGCCGAGGCGGCCCGCGTCGCGCGCGAGTCGAACGAATACGCCAGGCAGCTTGCGAACGATCATCCGGGGCGTTTCGGCGTGTTCGCCATGCTGCCGATGCCGTACATCGACGAAAGCCTGAAGGAAATCGACTACGTGTTGGACACGCTGAAGGTTGACGGCATAGGCATGATGACCAGCTACGGCGACAAATGGCTCGGTTATCCGCAGTTCACGCCGGTGTTCGACGAACTGAACCGGCGCAAGGCGACTGTGTATACCCACCCGACCGTAGCCAATTGCTGCGTCAATCTGGTGCAGGGTGTGTCGGATGCGCCGGTGGAATATGGCGCCGACACAACGCGCAGCATCGTCAGCCTGATCTTCAGCGGCGCCGCGCAACGCTATGGCGACATCAACTTCATCTTCTCGCACGGTGGTGGTGTGCTGACCGCAGTCGCCGAACGGCTTGAGATCCAGATGGTGAACACGCCGCCCTACAAGGGGAAATTCACCCGCGAAATGGTCGATGGTCAGCTGCGGCGTTTCTATTACGATACCGCGCAAGTCGCCAATGCGGTAACGATTCGGGCGTTGGCGGAGCTGGTGCCTACCTCGCAGATCGTGTTCGGTACCGATTATCCGTACCGCACCGGGGCGGAAACCGCGAAAGGTCTTGCCGCCCATTTCGGCGCCGACGACCTGAAGGCGATCGATCGTGCAAACGCGCTGCGGGTCCTGCCGCGCCTGGGTTCGGCGTGACAGGATTTCCCCGCTCTGGCAGAAGCTCGCACCAAACCGGGAGGACTGAATGCGCTGCTGCCTGCCAATGATCGCCCTGCTGCTGGCGGCCTGCTCCACTGACAACGGCTTGAGCCGTAATTTCGGGCTCGACCGCGATGCGGCGCAGACCATCGCGGCTTCGCGGATGCCGCTCTCCGCGCCGCCCGACCTGGGGTTGCGGCCCACGCTTCCCGGCGTGTTGGCGCGCCCCGCGGTTGGACAGCAGCCGGACCAGGCAGCGGGCAGCCCGGGTCAGGATGCCCTGGTGGACGAGGCCGGGCCGCCCGCGACGGAACATATCCGCACGCTGATCAACGAGAGTTCCGGGATGCTGTCGGCCTCGCCGGGCTTCGTCGATGCGTTGATGAACTGGGCGCCGCCACCCGGCTATACGCCGCTGACTTCGCCGCAGAAGAAGGGCTGGTTCAGCCGGCTGCTTTGAGCGCCAGTTCACGCACCTCCGCCGGCGAGCGTCCCTCGGCGCGCAGATCGCGCAAGGTCGCTGCACGGTCGCGCTTCGCCAGGCGACGGCCGGTCGCGTCGGTGAGCAGCCTGTGGTGCGCATACGCGGGTGCCGGCCAGCCCATCAGCGTCTGCAACAGCCGGTGAAGATGGGTCGCGGGTTTCAGGTCCACCGCGCGCGTCACCAGGGTCACGTCCTGCACCGCATCGTCGTGCGTCACGCACAGATGATAGCTGGCCGGCGCATCCTTGCGCGCCAGCACCACGTCACCGAACTGTTCCGGCCGACATGCCACCGTTCCTTCGCCAACCTCCTCGAAGCTCAGCGCGTGGCCCACATCGGCGAGCGCGTGCCGCATGTCGAGCCGTAGTGCGCAGCGCTCCCCTGCTGCGATACGCGATGCGCGTTGGTCCGGCGACAGGGCTCGGCAGGTGCCGGGATACAGCGGCGCTCCGTCCGGTGCGTGCGGGGCGCCAGCCGATTGCTGGATTTCGCGCTGGATGTCGGCGCGGGTGCAGAAGCACGGATATAGCAGACCGCGCGCCGATAGCGTGTTCAGCACCGCGCGATACTCCGCCAGGTGTTGCGACTGCACGCGAACCTCGCCATCCCAGTCGAGGCCCAGCCATGCCAGATCCTGCCGGATCGCGGCGGCGAATTCCGGGCGGCAGCGTCCGGGGTCGATGTCTTCGATTCGCAGCAGGAACCGTCCGCCAGCGGGGGGCGCGCGATGCCAGGCGAACAGAGCGCTGAATGCGTGGCCGAGGTGGAGGTAGCCGGTTGGGCTGGGGGCGAAGCGGGTGACGATGGACATGTGGAAGCCAGCATATAATGGCAAGCGGCAGAATGTGTGACCAGCACTTCTCATTTTGCCCCGAGCATGGTGGATGCGAGGGCTCAATCGGGTCATGGCAGCGGGTTGGCTGCGAGCCTGACGGCGCCGGACTGAGTTTGGAATGCAACAGTGCCGGTCAAATCGCCGGCGATAGACGGATGACGGCTTCCGGCGCGACGGCTTTGTCGATTCGTTGGCGGGGTGAGCACGACGGACCACCTGATCGCTGCCGTTCGTGGCTGCTGCCTGGCGCTTCCGGACAAGCGGCAGGGGCAGAATACGACCTACGCCATGGCCGATTTCGGCATGGCCGCGTTCGCCGCGTTCTTCATGCAGAGCCCGTCGTTTCTGGCGCATCAGCGGCATCTGGCGGCGGGTCAGGGGCGCTCCAACTGCCAGACCCTGTTCGGGATGGATCGGATCCCCTGCGACAATCAGATCCGCGCCATGCTCGATCCGGTTGAGCCGGAGCAATTCCACCCTGCCTTCGCCGCCGCGCTCGCCGAACTGGAGCAGTCCGGCGCGATCGACCAACTGCGTGTCCTCAAAGACCACATGCTGATCGCGCTGGATGGCTCCGAGTATTACTGCTCGACCGAACTGCATTGTCCGAATTGCTCAACCCGCAAACGCGGCAACGGCACGGAGGAATACCATCACGCCCTGCTGGCCGCGACACTGGTCTGTCCCGGCCACAACCATGCGGTGCCGCTGGAGCCGGAATTCATCGTCCCGCAGGATGGTCACGACAAACAGGACTGCGAGAGCCGCGCCATGCGGCGCTGGCTGACAGCGCATGGCGCCTGCTATGCCCGGCTCAACCCGGTGTATCTGGGCGATGATCTGTACTCGCGCCAGCCGACCTGCCAGGCGGTGCTCGATGCGAGCGCGCACTTCATCTTCGTCTGCAAGCCCGCGTCGCACCAGACCATTGAGGAATACCGCAGCGGCGTCGCGCTGGAGGAACTGACAACCCGGGTCAAGGTCCGCGGCAAATGGGGCCGTCATCGCTATCGGTGGCTGTCCGATGTGCCAATGCGCGACGGCGGCGACGCCTTGAAGGTCAACTGGTTCATGATCGAGATCCTCGATCCCGCCGGCAAGGCAACCTACCGAAACAGCTTCATCACCGACCTGGCGGTGGGCCGCGACAGCGTAGCCGAACTGGCCGCCTGCGGCAGGGCGCGCTGGAAAATCGAAAACGAGGCGTTCAACACCCTGAAGACCAAGGGCTACCACCTGGAACACAATTTCGGGCACGGCCGGCAGAACCTTTCAACCGTGCTCGCCACACTCAACCTGCTGGCCTTCGCCTGCCACACCGTCTGCGAACTGGCAGGACAGGCCTGGCGTGCCGCCATGCGCACCGCCGGAACGCGTCAGGGGTTCTTCCAGCATCTCCGGGCAATCACCACCTATCTGGTGTTCCCGTCATGGCACCACCTGCTAGGCACCCTGGCGTTCACCAGACCTCCTCCACTCGGGCCGTGAACAACATCATCGGGCCGGGGCAGGGAAGCTGCCCCTTCGTTACGGGGTTGAGGCAAAATGAGAAGTGCTGATGTGTGACCTTCGGCAATGTCTCATTTGACCGTCGTAGTGGAGCTTGGGTGTTCGGGGCCGTAGTTGACAGTTGGTTGCGCGGCTGACGGCGCGGCGGATGGCGCCTCGGTCGTCGGAGCGCCGGTCAAGCACTGCGCCTTCGATGTGCGTTGCCATCACCGTTTGGCAGTCGGACTGCTGACCGCCGATAACTGACCGCTGTCCCTGATCGTCGGCAACAGCGCCGCGGCGTAGGCGGCGGGGTCGTGGATCAGTGTGCGCGCCGTGTCGAGGTCCAGTTCGCGGCCCTCGGCGGCCGGGCAGGCACTGCGTATGGCGAGGACCTGCGCCGGCGGCAGGGGCGCCCGGGCGGCTCGCTCGATAGCCAGCGCCTCCGCCATCGGCTGCTCGCCGTTCGCCAGCGATGCGAGCTGCATACGCAGGTTGTTCTGCCCAAGACTGGTGCAGACCTGCGGCAGGACGCCCAGGCCCTGGATCGGCCAGCCCCGCGGCGCCAGCACACGGCTCCAGGTTACGAACAGCTCGCCGCCGTCGGGCAGCGGGGCGATGGTCTGCACCAAGCCCTTGCCAAGTGTCGAGCTGCCGACCACCACGCCGCGGCCACGGTCGGCCAGCGCCGCGGCGAGGATTTCCGCCGCGCTGGCCGACCGGCCGTCAACCAGCACGACAACCGGCATGTCCTGCGCCAGTTCTGCTGTGCCGGAGCGCCAGATCCGTGTCGCCTCGGGGTCGCGTCCGGCGGTGATCGCGACAATGCCGGGTTGCAGCAGCATGTCGGCCGCTGCCACCGCTTGGCCCAGCAGGCCGCCTCGGTTGCCGCGCAGGTCGAGCACGATACCGTCCGGCGGATGCGTACCGGCAATGCCAAGCTCGATCGCACGCGCCAGATGATCGTCGGTGCTGTGGTTGAAGGCGGATATCTGGATCAGCAGCAGGTCGCCGACACGCTGGGACACCACGGTTTCCGGCGGCACCATCGCACGCTCAAGTTCGGCCGACCGCACACGCCCGCCGCGGTCGCGCCAAGCCACCACGACGCTGGTTCCGTCTGGGCCGGCGATCCAGCTCATCACGGTGGGTGCGTCCACGCCGCGGGCGGGCTGGCCATCCACCGCGACGATGCTATCGCCGGGGCGGATGCCGGCGAGCGCGCCCGGGCCATCCGTGATAGCTTCGGCAACGATGATCGCAGACCCGCGCTGCACCAGGCGCAGGCCTGCACCGGCGTCACCGGAACGCCGTTCGCGGTCCTCGGCCGCGTCGCCCGGTGGCACGTAGCGCGAATATGGGTCGAGATGGTTGAACAACTCGTCGAAGAAGCTCTGCACCACGCCCTGCGTACTGGCTCGGCGCACCGGCACGGAAACAGCCACCGCCACGCTGGCCATTCGCGCCGCCGCGGCAGCCCAGCCGTCCACGTCGTTGTCCGCGGGCGGCGGCTGGGTCAACAGGATGTGATCCTTCGCAGCGAGTTGAAGCTGGCCGCCGCTCAGTCCTGCGTTCAGATCCGGATCGAGCGCGGACAACCCATGCAGCCCCCAGATGGTGAGCTGTGATACCGGCACGGGCTCCAGGGTGCGCGGCGCCATGAAGGCGAGCGCGGTGGCGTAAACGTTCGTAACGAGGTGCGGGTCAAAGCCGCCGGCGGCGGCGACAGGTTGGGCGTGCGCGGGCGCGATCAGCAGCATCAACAGCAGGGCGCCGATGCGGATCACCTGGATCTGGGCCGTTTCCCCGTTTGCCACCTGCCGCTCGGGCGGTCGGGCGCGCCTTGCAGAATGTGGAAGACCAGACTGCCGGTGACCGGGCTGGCTTCCGCAAGTCGCACCTCGACCTTCTGTGCCAGGCGGAACGCGAGCCGGGATCGGCGTCCAGTCAGCGTCTGCTCCCTTTCATCGTGTTGCCAGAAATCGTCCGGCAGCGAGCGTACCGGCACGATCCCACTCGCACCGCTTTCGGCGACTGTGACGAAAAGTCCGAAGCGCGTCACACCGGAAATTCGCGCAGCGAAATTCGTATCAACTTTGTCCGCCATGAATGCAGCGAGGTAACGGTCGATGGCGTCACGCTCGGCCAACTGGGCCCGACGCTCGGTTGCGGTGATATGCAAAGCGGCGTCGGGAAAGCCTTTCGCCTCATCCGAGGCCAGCGCGCCGTCGCCGAGTTTGAGGCCGCGGATCAGCGCGCGATGCACCAGCAGGTCGGCGTAGCGTCGGATCGGACTGGTGAAATGCGCATAGCGCGGCAGGGCCAGCCCGAAATGGCCGATGTTGTCGGGACTGTATTCCGCCTGTGACTGCGAGCGCAGCATCACCTCGTTGACCAGCGGCGCTTCCGGCGTGCCGGCGACGCGGCGCAGCACGCGGTCCAGATCGCGCGGATGCACCTGATCGCCGGGCGGCAGGGAAATGCCAAGCCCGTGCAGGAAGTCACGCAGCGAGGCGAGCTTATCCCGCGAGGGCGGTGCGTGGTTACGGTAGATCGCCGGTTGGTGGCGGCGTTCCAGTTCCTCGGCGGCAGCGACGTTGGCGAGCACCATGAATTCCTCGATCAGCCGGTGACTGTCGAGTCGCGGACGCGGGGCAACGCTGGCGACCCGGCCATGGTGGTCCAGCACGACCTTGCGCTCCGGCAGTTCGAGATCGAGCGTGCCGCGCGCGATGCGGGCGGCGAGCAGGGCGCGAAAGGCGGCATACAGACTGGCGAAAGTCGCATCGCCGGCATCCTGTGAGCGCTGTACCTGTTCGTATGTGAGGCGCGCCGCACTGCGCATCAGGCCGCGGCCGAAATGGTGCGACGTCGTGCGGCCTTGCTGATCGATGTGCAGTTCGACGAACAGGCAGCCGCGGTCTTCGTCCGGCCGCAGGCTGCACCAGCCGTTGGACAGCGCCTCGGGCAGCATCGGCACGACGCGATCGGGGAAATACACGCTGTTGCCGCGCGTGCGCGCTGCGTGGTCCAGCGCCGAACCGGGGCTGACATAGTGCGCGACATCAGCGATGGCGACGATCAGGCGGAAGCCCCCAGGGGAACTGGCCGCGTCGGGTTCGGCGAACACCGCATCGTCGAAATCGCGGGCGTCCTCGCCGTCGATGGTGACCAGCGGGATGTGGCGCAGATCCGTGCGTTGGCCGAGCGGTGTGGCGCCCGCGCTGTCGGCTTCCGCCAGTGCAGGGGCGGGGAAGTCCTGCGGAATGTCGTGCGTGTGGATGGCGATCAGGCTGACCGAGCGCGCGTCGCCCATCGCGCCGAGACGTTCGATGATGCGCGCGGGTTTGAGGCCGAGTTTGTGGTGGGGCAATGGTTCGGCGAGCACAATCTCGCCCGCGGCGGCACCGCCGTCCTCGCCTGGTGGTACGACCCATTCAGCCTTGGCGCGGCGGTCGGTGGGGACAATGCGGCCTGCCACCGGCGGCCGACCGTGCGGGCCGCTTGCGCTGCCAGGGCGGTAAACGCCGATTACACGGCCGGGTGCATCGGTGAGGCGGCGGACGGTGCGGCCCTGGTAGCGGCCGGGCCCGGCTGGCGTCAGACTGGCGAGAACCCGTTCGCCGGGTGCCAGGGCCGGTCGGCCGCGTGGTTCTGCCGCCATGAAGATCGCCGGCGGCGGGCCATCGGCGTTGTCCCATACGGCGGGCCGGGCAACGGCGTCGCCATCAGGATCCGTCCCGGTGACCACGACTGTCATGGCTTCCGGCAGTTGCGCGCTGGGCGGCCGACGGAGGGTCCGGGTGGGGCGACGCGTCACGGGGTGGAGCTGAGGAGGTTCATTGCGCGCATATGCGCACTCGGGGAACCCTCCGCCAGCGGCTGTCAGCGCGCGCCGCGAAAGCGGCGGAAGGCCGGGGCGCCGATGGATCTAGCGGTGCGCGGCGCTATGGCGCCAGAACCCGCCGCAGCTTCTCGCGTCCCGCCCGACCAGCCTCCAGCGATCGCGCGTTGACGATCGCCAGGCGGAAACCACCCGGCGGCATGGCGTGGTGCTCGGGTGCCTTGTCCTCGTGGAAGGTGATCTGCACGCTGGAGACGCCCGGCATGGCGCGCACCTCGTCCACCAGCGCGGCAGGCGGGTGGCGATAGTGCGGACCGTGCGGACCGAACAGCACCACGCTGTAGCCGTCGGCGCGGTCGGTGTCGGGGTAGGTACCATTCGCCGGTGACGTGCAGGCGCACCACCGCCTCGACCCAGCCGGCGCCATAAAGATCAGGCCATTGGTCGGCGAAGCGCAGATGCGCCTCGATGATGCGCCCGCCGATGGTCTCGAAGTTCGCCATGCCGGTGTAGCCGCGCAGATGCTTGCGGGCCCAGGCGCCGCACCAGTCCTCGATCTCCGGCATCGGTTCGGCGTGGATCAGCCAGTGATCGAAGGTGCCGCCCGGCGCGGTGGCGCCGGTGGTATGGCGCCACCAGCGCGGCTCGCCGTCCACCAGCGCCACGTCGGTGCTGACATGCGCGCCGGTCAGCAGCGTGCACCAGAAATGACCGGCGGTCAGCGCCGCGCGGTATTCCTCGGCGGAGTGCGATCGACCTGGCTGCCGGTGCCCATGCCGCGCAGGTTCATGATCGGCTTGGAGAACACCGGGAACGACGGCGGCATCACGCCGTGCGGCGCGGCCTGCAGTCCCTGCGACAGCGCGACCGCCAGTTTGTCGTAGATCCAGCGGTGTTGCGGGAACCATTCCCAGGAATCCGGATCCTCGGTGGAGATGCGGATGTGCGTCCGGACACTCGACGTTTTCGAAATACTGGAAGCGCCAGGGATCGGCCTCGCAGATCGGCATGGCACGTCGGCGTCTCACCCGATCGGCTCGGGCCGCAGCCGCTGCGGCAGCGTGGCCAGCGATTCCGTGGTGTCGAAGTCGCGCAGCACCGCATCGTCGGCCATCTCCACCTCGGCCACCGCCTCCAGGTGCTTGCCGAGCAGGAAGCGCGCGCCGGAATCGCCGCTGATTTGCAGGATTTCCGGGAAGAACCGCCGGTCCCACAGCATCGGGTTGCCCTGCTTGCCGCGGAACGTCGGCAGCACGATCAGCCGGCCCTCGTCCGGGTCGTAGGCGGACAGCAGCCGGTCGATCATCCGGCCGGTCACCAGCGGCATGTCGCCGAGGCAGACCAGCGCGGCGGCGCATTCCGCCGGCACGGCGGCGATGCCGGCCTTCAGGCTGGCGGACAGGCCCTCGGCGTAGTCGGGCGCGTGGACGTAACGCACCGGCCGGCCGCCCAGCGCGTGCTGCGACCTGCTCGGCCTGGTGGCCGGTCACCACCAGCACCGGCCGCGCGTTGGACGACAGCACGTTGTCCACCACGCGGGCGATCATCGGCTTGCCGGTGCGGTCGGCGACCAGCAGCTTGTTGTGCGGCGCCATGCGGCGCGACCGGCCGGCGCGCCAGCACCACGGCGGCGATGGTCGGCGCGCTGCGCGGAGCGATCGCCGGTGCGCGGCGTGGCCGGCGCCTTCTCGCGCGGCAGCGGGCGGCGTGTCGATCTCCTTCAGCAGGCCGCCGACGCCCATCCGCATCATCTCGGCCGGCGCCACCGGCAGGCCGGCGAACAGCCGGGTCAGCACGAAGTCGATGCCGTTCAGCTTCGGGCTGCGCGCGCAGCCGGGCAGCACCAGCGCCGGCCGCGTGCCGATGCGGCCGAGGCAGATCAGGTTGCCGGGATCGACCGGCATGCCGAAATGCAGGATCTCGCCGCCGGCCCGCACGATGCCCGGCGGGCCGACGTCGCGCCGGTCCACCACCGCCGAGGCGCCGACCACCAGCAGCAGATCGGCGCCCTGCGCGATCAGCGCTTCCAGCGCCTTGGCGATCGGCGCTTCCTCGTGCGGCGCAGCGCAGCGGCGGCAGCAGCGAGCCGGTCAGCTGGGTCACCCGCTGCTCGGTCGCGGCGATGGTCTTCTCGGTGACGCTGTCCTTCAGGCCGGGCAGTTCGGTGACGACCAGGCCGACCTTCAGGTGGTGGAACGGATGCAGCGTGAGCGGCGAGCCGCCCTGCCGCACCAGCGCCTCGGCCACCGCGAGCACGTTGCCGGGCACCGAGAACGGGATGATCTTGACCGTCGCGACCAGGTCCTTCGGCGCCACCACCGCGTAGTCGGGCAGGGTGCCGATGGTGAGCGACTCGTCGATCGTGTTCAGCCGGTCGATCTTCGCGGTGTCGACGCGCAGCAGGCCCGGCACCTCGGCGGCCAGGTTGACCCGTCCGGTGGCGGCGCGGGTGCGGGCGAGCAGCGGCGAGACCAGCGGCGTGGCCAGGCGGTCGGCGGCGATGTCCTCCGGCACGTCGCCGGGTTCCAGCCGGGCGCACGATCACCTCGGTCGCGGCCGGCGTCGCGCAGCGCGGCGATCGGCGGCTTCGTCCAGCACCGAGCCCTTGCGGATCATCCGGTCGCCGACGCGCTGGCGAGTGCGCCATGATGGCGCCGCGGGCTTCGTCCAGCGGGACCGGGCCGAACTTCATGCGCCAGCGGCGCTTCTGCGGCACAGGGCGCGCCGCGGCGGACGGCGACGATCTCGGCGATGATGGAGAGCGCGATTTCCGGCGCGGTGACCGCTTCGATGTTCAGGCCGACCGGGCCCTGGATGCGCGCCAGCGCGTCGTCGTTGTGGCCGAGTTCGCGCAGCCGCTTCAGGCGCGCGGCGTGGGTGCGGCGGGAGCCGAGCGAGCCGATGTAGAACGCCGGCGATTTCAGCGCGCGGTCCAGCGCCGGGTCGTCCAGCTTCGGATCGTGCGTCAGGGTCACCACGGCGGTGCGGCGTGTCGGGGCGCAGTTCGTCCATCGCCTCGTCGGGCCACGCGGTGGAGACGGTGACGTTGGGGAAGCGCTCGTCCGAGGCGAAGGAGCGGCGCGGATCGACCACGGTGACGGCGAAGCCGCATTGCGTCGGCGAACGGCACCAGCGCCTGGGCGATATGCACCGCGCCGACCACGATGAGGCGCAGCGGCGGGTTGTAGGCGTGCAGGAACCAGTCGGTGCCGTCGAGCTTCACCGTGCCGCTTTCGTCGTCGCGCAGGGCGTGTGTCGGCGGCGGCGTTCAGTTCGGCCGGGGCGGCGGGGTCGGGCAGCAGGCGCTGTTCGCCGTCGGGCAGGCGGGTTGCCAGCACGACCGGGCGCTTGTCGCGCTTCGCCGCTTCCAGGGCGGCGAGGATTTCGGGGGTCATTGGGATGCACTCCCACCCCAACCGCTCCCGCCGCTTCGCGGGAGAGGGAGTTCAGCGCCCCCTCTCCCGCGACAGCCGGGGAGGGTTGGGGTGGGGGTGCGTAACGCGGGTGCCGCAGTGGGGGTGCCAGTCACGACAGCTTCTCCACGAACACCTTCACCTTGCCGCCGCAGGCCAGGCCGACCTCCCAGGCGCGCTCGTTGCGTCACGCCGAAATCCAGCAGTTGCGGCGTGCCGGTTTCGATCGTCTTCATCGCGGCGTCGGCGACCGCGCCCTCGATGCAGCCGCCGGACACCGAGCCGGCCATCTTGCCCGACTTGGTCACCGCCATCTGGCTGCCGGCGGGACGCGGCGAACTGCCCCAGGTTTCGGTCACCGTCGCGACCGCCACCTGCTCGCCGGCGGCGCGCCACGCGGCGGCGGTGCCCAGCACGTCTTCGGTTTCTGCGATGCTCATGACGCCATCCTTTCGGGTTCGCCGACACGTGCCAACGGCGATCGCTGCGGCGCCGGGCGGGACAGCAGATCGACCAGCGCGCGCAGGCTGGCCAGGTTGTGCACGGGGCGGAACTCGTCCACGTGCGGCAGCATCGCGCGGATGCCCTGTGATTTTGGCTCGAACCCCGCCCAGCGCAACAGCGGATTGAGCCAGATCAGCCGCCGGCAGGAGCGATGCAGCCGATCCATGTTCTCCGCCAGGCCCCTGCGCGCCGTCGCGGTCGAGCCCGTCGGTGATCAGCAGCACGACCGCGCCCTGGCCCAGCACGCGGCGCGCCCAGAGGCGGTTGAACGCCTCCAGCGCCTCGCCGATGCGCGTGCCGCCGGACCAGTCGGGCACGACGTGCGAGACCATCTGGAACGCCACCTCCGGATCGCGGTGGCGCAGCTGGCGGGTGATGTTGGTCAGCCGCGTGCCGAACAGGAACACGTGCACGCGGTCGCGGTCGTTGGTCACCGCGTGCAGGAAATGCAGCAGGATCTGCGCGTAGCGCGCACATCGAGCCGGAGATGTCGCACAGCACGACCAGCGGCGGCGGGCGGGTCGACCTGGCGGTTGCGCGCGATGGTCAGGATCTCGCCGCCCTGGCGCAGGCTGTGCGCGGATGGTGCGGCGCAGGTCGGTGACCGGCCCCAGCGGATCGGGCGCGCAGCCGGCGCGTGCGGCGCAGGTCGAGCGGCAGCGTCAGGCGGCGGATCTCGCGCTTGGCGGCGGCGATCTCCTCGGCGCTCATCGCCTCGAAGTCCATCCGCTGCAGGCGTTCGCTGGTCGGACACGGTCAGCACGGCGTCCTGCACCGGCGGTTCGTCCTCGGCGCGGCGGCTTCGGGTCGCGCGGCTGGGCCATGGCCTCGGCGACGCGGCGGCGGCCGGGCGGCGGGCGTTCCGGCTTCTTCTCCTTCTGCGCCTCCAGCAGCGCCATGGCGGCGGCCTGTTCGGCGGCGGTGGGGTCGCGCCAGAACAGGGCGAAGGCCTGGTCGAACACCTCCTGGTGCTCGTGGCGGTGGATCATCGCGGTGCGCAGCGCGGTGCGGGCCTCGGTGCTTGTTGCCGAGGTCGATCAGGCGACAGCGCCTGCTGGGCGGCGAGCGTCTCGGCCGGGCCGACGGGCAGGCCGGCGCGGCGCAGCAGGCGCGCGAAGTGCATGACGTTGGCGGCGAGGGTGGGGGCCGCGCATCTAAGGGGTGGCGTGGTCATGGTGCGTGGGGAGAAGAACGCGGGTGCGGGACGGACGCAAGGGGTGCGGGTGAAGGCACCGAGGCTCCCGTGCAGGTCACGAGGGGTGGGGTACGGTCGGCACGCCCCCGAGAACCACGGTCGAAAAACCAACTTTCAACGATGGCCAGCGCGGGGATTTCTGAACAGATCTGATCGGCGCAGGCACTGACTGATGTCAGTGGTCAGGCCGAGGTCGCTGGGGCGCAAAACACGGCCGCCCGGTTCGAGGGTAGCAGCGACGAATTGGTTGGCAGCACCAACCACCCATCTATCAGACAAGAACCGGCATTGGCTCGACGCCGGCGACCTGCCGATCCTGCTGGGGTATGTGTCTCCATCTGGTGCTCCGTGGTCATGCCTCAGTCCACCGCGCCAATTTTTTGTCGCACGAACTTCTAACCAGGAATGTTCGCGGAAATGCGTTTGACGAAGGTGCCGATGTTGATGCAGTGCGCCATGGCGTTCTGTTATAGGGACCTTCGAGTTGAAGTATCCACGAGATGTCCACCCGGCATAGACTCTGGATCGCTCCAGCCAGGACTATGCCTGTTGTGCCCTTTGGCAACGGACGCGGCCGGAGTCTCACGGGATCACCAATCCGTCAATCGCTGAGTTCTTCGGTCAGAGTCTCGATGCGACCGGCGCGCGTTCGCTGCTAAGTGTCGCAACGGTCTCTCCGATGTCCTGATCCAAAGAATCACCTTGACCAAATGCTTGCTGCAATCGGCGTGCCAGATTTTTATCATTCGTTAATATTGCCTGGTCCACTTTGGGAATGAGTGAAAACCAATAGTCCGCAACGCGGCGTCAGGGAATGACGTATGCAAATCCTTAGCCGCATCCGAATTCGTAGCAAGCTGATTATGCTACTCGGCCTATCGGCCATGGCGGTCGTCGTGTCGATCGGCGCGGCGGCATTTTTGATGCACCAGCGGATGTTTGACGACCGAATAGCCATGCTCCGTGCGGTCGTGCAGTCAGCGATCTCGATCGCTCAATCGCTGGACAACCGAGTTGCTGCAAATGCTCTTACCCGAGAGCAGGCGATGGCGATGCTCCGTGACGACGTGCACGCGTTGCGGTTCGATAACGGCGATGGCTACGTTTTTGCCCAGACGTTGGATAATATCTTTGTGCTGCATGGTGCCAATCCGACCTTGGAGGGCAAGCCGTCATCAGTTGTCAACGAGAACGGCAGACCGCTGACCGACCTGATCCGTGATGCGCTGCGGAACAGTGACGACGGTACGGTCACCTATTTGTTTGCCAAGCCGGGGCAGACAGAACAGCTACCAAAGGTCACCTACGTAGCCCGCTTCGCGCCATGGGACCTGGTATTCGGAGCCGGTGCATACGTCGATGATCTGGATGCCGCATTCCATACCACCTTGCTAAGGCTCAGTTTGATCGGTGGCGCAATTTTGCTCGTCACGCTGGTCGTGGGATGGAGGGTCAACCGCGACATTACAGTCCCGATCGATAGTTTGAAGGCTGCGATGGATCAGTTGGCGAAAGGGGACCTTACCACAGTGGTCCCTGGCGTGGACCGGCGCGACGAGGTCGGCGGCATGGCTGCTACGGTGCTGGTGTTCAAGGACAGCATGATTGAGACGGAGCGTTTGCGAGCCGAGGAGACGGAAATCAAGCTCAAGGCGGCAGCCGAACAGAAGGCGGCCCTGCACCAGATGGCGGGTGAATTCGAGAGCAACGTCGGCAATCTGGTTGGGATGCTCTCTTCCAGTTCCACTGAGTTGGAAGCCACCGCGCAGTCGATGACCGGCACAGCGGACCAAAGCAACCAGCAGGCCACTGCTGTTGCATCTGCGGCGGAAGAGGCAAGCACCGGCTTGCAGACCGTGGCTTCGGCCGCTGAGGAACTGACGGCGTCCATCGGCGAGATCAGCCGTCAAGTCGCACAGTCGTCGAAGATCACAGCCAAAGCGGTGGGTGACGCCAAGCGCACTGATGCCATAGTGCACGCTCTTGCCCAGGGTGCCGAGAAGATCGGCGCTGTCGTGGACTTGATCACCAACATTGCGAGCCAGACCAATCTTCTGGCTCTGAACGCCACCATTGAGGCAGCCCGTGCCGGTGATGCAGGGAAAGGCTTTGCCGTGGTGGCGTCTGAAGTTAAGAGCCTTGCCAATCAGACAGCCAAGGCGACGGAGGAAATTGACACACAGATCACCCAAATTCAGGCTGCGACCAAGGAGGCTGTTGAAGCGATCCAAGGTATCTCGGCCACCATTGAGGAAGTCAGCGCTATCGCAACCACCATTGCGGCGGCCGTTGAGGAGCAGAGCGCGGCCACATCGGAGATTGCCCGCAATGTGCAGCAGACCACCCAGGCTGCACAGGAGGTGACTGCTGGCATCAGCGGCGTGAGCCAAGCAGCGAGCGAAACCGGTGCGGCGGCCGGTCAGGTCTTGACCGCTGCATCCGACGTGTCGAAGCGGGCCGAGCAACTATCCGGCGCAGTGAATACCTTCGTGGCGGGCGTCAGGGCGGCGTAGCCATGACCGAAGCGAGGCCATTGACTGAGGGCCGGTTTTTGGGGAGCAACCATGCAAGAGGTTTAGACAGCGGCGATCCTCACCAGATCAGGCAGAACCGAGCAGCGTCACCCGATCTCCAGCAACTCCGTCGCGAGACTGCCCGAAACCCGCGATCGCCTGATGCGGTGCAGGCGTTCCTCGGCAGTTCGGCGGACAGCGGCCGTGACGGTTTCGCCGGTGGGTGCTGCAAGTTCACGCACAGATTGCTCAGACGCACGATCCTTGATGTTGAGCGGCATCGTGGGGTTCCCAGGCAGAAATTATCTGCCAATAAAGATTGCGGCGGCTATCGCCACTTGCAACTCTCCGTTTCGATTGGGTGTCGCTACTATGCTGGGTCGACACCCGCCCGCGAGGGCCCGCGTACCAGCCGCTGCAACCGTTCCAGCGCGCGGTCGCGCAGCCCGACCGAGCGCAACGCGCCCAAGGTCTCCGCCAGGTACGACGCGCAACTGCCGAGCGAGCCGGTGGCGGAGGCCAGCCGCGCGGCGACCAGCGGTTCATCGAGCCGTCCCGCGTAGCGCGAGTGCGCGCGGTTGGCGACGAAGGTGGCGGCGCGCACCGGGCCGCCATCTGTCATCGCGGTCACCCAGCGCGAATGGTAGGCGCCGGTGAACAGCTCGCGCCGCCAGGCGAGCAGCAGTTCGGCGCGGGCCTCGGCGGCGGGGATGCGGAACAGCATGCCGGCGCAGCGGCCGCCCCGGTCGAGCGCCAGCATCAGCCCGGGATTGTCGGGCGAGCCGCGGCCCATCGTGCAGCCACAGGCAGAACCGGCGGTGCCAGCCGTGCACCGCTGCCGGCGCGGCGCTCGGCGTATTCGATCGCCGGGTTCCACATCAGCGAGCCGTAGCCGAACAGCCAGACATCCTCGTCGGGCGGATGGCGCGCCAGCGCGGCATCGAGATCGGCCTCGATCTCGGCATCCGACAGCAGCGCAGTGCCTGGCGGCATCCGCAGGCGGGCTCGGCGAGCAGCGAGCCGTCGCGCAGGCCCTCGCGGGTGATGCTCACGTTGTCGTCCGGCCGATCCACGACCGGCCTCTATCCGGTGCAACCGGTCACTCCGCCGCCTGCTGCGCCTCGGCCACCAGCCGAGCCGCCTCGGCGCCGCGCACCTTGGCGATGTCGTCCTGGTATTTCAGCAGCACGCCCAGCGTCTCATCCACCGCCGCCGGCGCCAGCTCCTTCTGGTTCAGGTAGGTCAGCGCCTGCGCCCAGTCGATCGTCTCCGCCACGCCGGGCAGCTTGAACAGCTCCTCGCCGCGCAGCCGCTGCACGAAGTCCACCACCTGGGCCGACAGTGCCGCCGGCACGCCGGGCGCCTTCGCCGCCAGGATCGCCCGCTCGCGCGCGGCGTCCGGGTAATCCACCCAGTGATACAGGCAGCGGCGGCGGATCGCGTCGTGCACCTCGCGCGTGCGGTTCGAGGTCATCACCACCGCCGGCATGCGTCTTCGCGCGCACGGTGCCGAACTCCGGCACGGTGATCTGGAAGTCCGCCAGCAGCTCCAGCAGGAACGCCTCGAACGGTTCGTCGGCGCGATCCAGTTCGTCGATCAGCAGCACCGCCGGCGGCAGGTCCGGGTCGATCGCCGACAGCAGCGGGCGGGCCAGCAGGTACTTGCGGGTGTAGATGTCGCTGCGACAGCTCGTCGGGGTCGGTCTGGCCGGCGGCCTCGGCCAGGCGGATCGCCATGAGCTGGCGCGCGTGGTCCCACTCGTAGGCGGCGGCGGAGAGGTCCATGCCGTCGTAGCATTGCAGCCGCACCAGCCGGCGGTCGCAGGCCGGCGGCCAGCACCTTGGCGATCTCGGTCTTGCCGGTGCCCGGCTCGCCTTCCAGGAACAGCGGGCGGCGCATCGCCAGCGCCAGATGCACCGTCGTCGCCAGTTCCTGGTCGGCGATGTAGCCCTGGTCGGCCAGCAGCTTCGCGGTGTCGGCGACGGTCGCAGGCAGTTCGGCCACTACAGCAGGCTTCCGATGATCAGGAGCAGCATGAACAGGTAGATCGACGCCGCCGATCCAGGCGACCAGCGGCAGGCCGAACGGCTCGCGCGGCACCAGCGCGAACAGGCTGATCGCCGAGGGCGGCGCTGCCGGCAAGGTGTCGAGCTGCCAGCGATCGGCGGGTGCGGGCATCTGTGTTGCGGTCACGACGGGTGCGGCCGGGGCGACGTGGGCGCTGAACCGGTCGAAGAACTGCGTCCGCCATCTGCTTGGCGCGTGGCGTCGATCAGCCGCGCGCCGAGCTGGGCGATCTTGCCGCCGACCTGGGCGTGCACCTCGTAGCGCAGCAGCGTGCCGCCGTCGTCGTCGTCCAGGCGCACCTTGGCGCCGCCCTTGGCGAAGCCGGCGACGCCGCCCTGGCCCTCGCCGGTGATCGTGTAGCCGTTCGGCGGATCGATGTCGGACAGCTGCACGTTGCCGGTGAAGCGCGCCGACGATCGGCCCGATCTTCACCGCGGCGGTGGCCTTCATCGTCGGTATCGGACAGCTTTTCCAGGCTCTCGCAGCCGGGATGCTGGCCTTGAGCACCTCCGGGTCGTTCAGCGCCTGCCATACGGCTCTGGCGCGGCGCGGCGATGCGCCGCTCGCCTGTCATGTCCATCCGACTGGTTCCCGTTGTGCGCGGCGGACGTTACTTGCAGGGTCGGTGGGCATGCAACCAAGCCCGCCGGCCCTGGCGTGGGGCGTGCCCTTCCTCGGGCTGCTGCGTCGATCGCACTGTTCCCCATCCTGGCGCCGCGCTTCTGGCACCGGCAGATGGGCTCCGTGGCGCTGGCCTGGAGTGCGGTGCTGCTGGTGCAGGAGGCCGTGATCATCGGTGTCGGGCAGCCGCGGCGGCGGCCTGGCACGCAGTGCTGATCGAATACCTGCCGTTCGTGACGCTGCTGCTGGCGCTGTACACCGCCGGCGGCGGGGTGCTGCTGCGCGGCGGGCCTGGCGGCACGCCGGCCGGCAACACGGCGATGCTGGCGCTGGGGATGGTGATGGGCGTGGTGATGGGCACCACCGCGGCGGCCATGGTGCTGATCCAGCCGCTGCTGCATGCCAACGCGCATCGGCGCCGGAAGGTGCATCTGGTGCTGTTCCTGATCGTGCTGGTGGCGAACGCGGTCGGGCGCACTCACGCCGCTCGGCAATCCGCCGCTGTATATCGGGTTGCTGCGCGGGGTGCCGTTCTTCTGGCCGGCGCGCCACCTGATCCTGCCGCTGCTCGTGCTTGCCGGATTGCTGCTGGCAGCGTTCTACCTGATCGATCGCAAGCTGGCGGCCGGCGAACCACCGCCGCCGAGGCCGGTGCCGTTCAGGATACGCGGCTGGGGCAATGTCGGGCTGATCGCCCTGGTGGTGCTGATCGTGATGCTGCAAAGCATGGGGCAACCGCGCGACGTGGTGCTTGCTCGGTCAGCCGGTCGGCATCGGGCGGCTGGCAGGCATTACGTTGTTCGCCATCGCCACGCTGGTGTCGATCCGGGTAACGCCGCGCGCAGTCCGGCAGGCCAACGACTTCACCTGGCACCCGATGGCAGAGGTGGCGATGCTGTTCGCCGCCATCTTCATCACCATCGGTCCGGTGATCGAGATGCTGCAGGCGGGCATGGCCGGCCCGTTGGCGCCGCTGCTGCGGCTTGCCCTGGATGCGGCCGGCCAGCCCAGCCCGATGGCCTATTTCTGGCTTGCCGGTCTGCTGTCGGCGTTTCTGGATAATGCGCCGACCTATCTGGTGTTCTTCGAACTTGCTGGGCTGAAGCCTGCGACGATGTCCGGCGGCGACAGTGTCGTGCTCGCGGCCATCTCGGCCGGCGCGGTGTTCTTCGGCGGACTGACGTATATTGGCAACGCGCCTAACATGATGCTGCGTGCGATCGCGGCGCATCGCGGCGTGAGGATGCCGGGGTTCTTCGGCTTCATGCTGCTGAGCAGCGCGCTGCTGCTGCCGGTGCTGGCGGTGGTCGGTGTGTTGTTCTTCGCGTAGTCACTGGCGTTGCGAGAAACACAGCGGCCAGCGGGCCAAGCCCGCCGGAGTGTGCAGTGATCTCATGCTGGCGGGCGATTGCCGCGTCGCTTCGCTCATCGCAATGAGGGTGTGGCTGTGCGCCTCGCATTCAATTGTTGCGCGGTCTGATTGAGCCTGGCGCCTGTTTTTCCGCCGAGCCTTCAGCTATGCCGTGCGACACCCAGCTTCGGAGCCCGCGCCATGACCTACCTGGTTGCTGCCGACCTTCCCGCCGCGCCCGCGGGCGAGCGTTTCCGTGCCTTGCTGAGCCGGCCGGGGATCCTGCAAATGCCCGGCGCGCACAACGGCATGGCGGGCTTGCAGGCCAAGGCTGCCGGGTTCGAGGCGCTGTATCTCTCCGGCGCGGCGATGACGGCATCGATGGGCATTCCCGACCTCGGCATGATCACGGTGGACGAGGTGTGCTTCTTCGTCGCGGCAGATCGCGCGCGCGACGGGCCTGCCGCTGCTGGTCGATGGCGACACCGGCTACGGCGAGGCGCTCAACGTGATGCACATGGTGCGCTGCTTCGAGGATGCCGGCGCCGCAGCGGTGCATATCGAGGATCAGTTGCTGCCGAAGAAATGCGGCCACCTGAACGACAAGAAGCTGGCCGATGCGCATGACATGGCGGCCAAGATCGCCGCCGCCCGCCGCGCGCGCCGGCATCTGTTCATCGTGGCGCGCACTGATGCCGCGGCCAGCGAGGGCATGGACGGCGCAGTGGCGCGTGCCAAACTATATCTGGATGCCGGTGCCGATGCGATCTTCCCCGAGGCACTGATCACCGCCGAGATGTTTCGGATATTCGCCTCGCGCGTCGATGCACCGCTGCTCGCCAACATGACCGAATTCGGCCGCACGCCGTTCTTCACCGCGGCCGAGTTTCAGGACATGGGCTACAAGATGGTGATCTGGCCGGTCAGCTCGCTGCGTATCGCGAACAAGGCGCAGGCGGAGCTGTACGCGGCGATCCGGCGTGATGGCGGAACTCAGAGAATGGTGGAGCGCATGCAGACACGCGCCGAATTGTATGCCGCGATCGGCTATCACGACTACGAAGCGCTCGACGCGAGCATCGTGACGACGGTGATCCCCGAGGGGATGCCGCAGCGTCCGTGAGCACGGCCCGCTACATCGGCAGCGAGATCTACCGCCGGTCCAGTTATGGCCCGAAGCATCCGCTGGCGGTGCCGCGCGTTTCCACCTGCACCGATCTTTGTCGCGCGCTGGGCTGGCTGCCTGACGCCGCATATCTGGATGCGCCGATGGCAAGCGTGGCCGATCTGACGCGGTTCCACAATCCGCAGTACATCGACGCGTTGCAGCGCGCCGAGGCGGCGCAATCGGTGTCGGATGCGGATCGCGCGCGGTTTCGCATTGGGGCGGACGGCAACCCGGTGTATCGCGACGTGTTTCGCCGGCCGGCGATCTCCGCCGGTGGCGTGATGCTGGCGGCGCGGCTGACGATCGACGGCGGTATCGTGCACTGTCCCGGCGGTGGCACGCATCACGGCCGTGCGGATCGCGCGTCGGGCTTCTGCTTCCTGAACGACCCGGTGCTGGGGCTGCTGACCTGGCTCGATCTGGCGCTGAGCAACATCGTCTATCTGGATATCGACGCGCACCACGGCGACGGCGTGCAGGATGCGTTCCACGACGATGACCGCGTGCTGACCATCAGCGTGCATGAAGCCGGACGCTGGCCATTCACCGGCGAAGCTCACGACAGGGCAGGGGGCTTGGCGCGCAACTTCCCCGTGCCACAGGGCTGCAACGACAGCGAGTTCCGCTGGCTGCTGGATCATGCCGTCGTGCCGCTGATCGAAGCGCGGCAACCCCAGGCGATCATGCTGCAGGCCGGCGCGGATGGGCTGGAGGAAGATCCGCTGGCGAAGCTGTCGCTGTCGAACAATTCTTATCTGGCGGTGGTCGCCGCGGTGAAACGTCTCGCGCCGCGGCTGGTCGTGCTGGGTGGCGGCGGCTACAACCCATGGGCAGTCGGTCGCTGTTGGGCCGCCATCTGGGGCGCGCTGAACGATCTGCCCCTGCCGCAGCGGTTGCCGGCGGCGGCGGAACGGGTGCTGCGGGCTTTGCGGTTCGATCGTGCTGCGGGACGCAACCCACCTGAGCACTGGTTCACCACGCTGCGTGACGCACCACGCGAGGGGCCGGTGCGGCCGCTGGTGCGCGAACTCGCCGAACGTGCTTTCGAGGAAGGATTGCCTGCATGAAGCGTCGTGCACTGCTTGCCCTGTTGGTCATGGCGCCGTTGCCGGTCAGCGCGCAATCGGACAATCCGACCGCACCACAGCCCGAGTTGCCGAAGGAGAAGCTGGTCATCGTCACGCGCGACGGCGTGTCGCATGTGTTCAATGTCGAGATGGCGATGACGCCGGAGCAGCAGACCGTCGGGTTGATGTTCCGGCCCAGCGTGCCGGCGGACAGCGGGATGCTGTTCGACTGGGGCACGCCTCGGGAGTCGCAGATGTGGATGCGCAACACGATCGCGCCGCTCGACATGGTGTTCATTGACGCTGACGGGACGATCCACTCGATCGCGGAAAATACCGTGCCGGAGAGCCTGGCGATCATCGACAGCCACGGGCCGGTGCGGGCTACATTGGAGTTGGCCGCCGGCACCACGGCGCGGCTGAATATTCGCGTGGGTGACAAGGTGCAGCAGCGGATTCTTGGCAACGCGGGGTAGTTGAGAAGGGTTCTCACGGAGGCGAAATTGGTCGCGGCTGACTCCGCACCTGACCACGAAGCGCGGCGCAGTTCGCGCGTGGGCGCTCCGTTGTAATGGGCATCGCCGATTGCGGATCAGCCGCAACCGGCGAGCGCATATAGATTCGCAATGGTGGGCCGAAGCCCACCCTGCGTTGTTATCAATTGACTCAGTCAGACACGTACCACCACGACCCGATGGATCCGGGAAGTATCGTCGGTCCCTGCGTACCCTTGCCGAGATAGTAGTCGTTGATGTCGCAAGCGCCGTTCCATGCATTTGGTCCCAGCGCTGCGGGCACGCCGTGATTAGGGGGAGGACCAACGCCGGCCGTAGCGCCGGCAGCGAACCAGGCCTGGAAAATCGTCATCTCGCCTGACAGCATGTGTTCGGCAAAGTCTTGTTCGAAACTTCCATCTCCGACCTGTTCTTCCGAGTTGAACCCAAAGAGAATGTGAAGTCCTCCAAACGCCGGCCCCCATCTTTCTTGAGGCGTGCCAGACGAGGAATTCGCGTCGAGGGCATCACAGCAATCCATGACCAGCCACAGCAGTTGGTCGTTCGGGCCAACGGGGCCCCACGATCCGACCTCGTTGATGTTTGAGTACCTGGGTCGTCGCGGTGGCGTTCCAGTTGAGTAGATTCGTCACCACTGTCCCGCTTGAGTCCGACGGATAGTTGAGCTCCGCCGTTGGGTATTCGGCATCCGTGGCGCCAGGCTCGCTGGAACAAAAGCCCGTCGCCCAGCCGTCCGTATTGTTGAGGACAATAGCAGCGGTGTTTATCCCCCAATTCGAGTAGTCGGCGTCTCCGTTTATCCAAGGCGTCGATGTTAACGTATCGGGTGGGTTGGGCTCGATGAAGTCACCGGGCCACGCCGAATCGACAAGCCACGCGAAACGTTGGACGCCGCCACCCGGCGTCGCCATCCCTGTTTGCCATCCTTGCCGGTCGACAGCGAATTCGGGCTCCCGTGGGCTTTCAGTACCGCAGCTTGCTGACGGACCGCCTCCCTTCCCCTTGGGTACAAGCCGGGCAATGACGTTGATCGATCCACTCTGCTGCATCATCACGCCGTTTCCATCGACGACGGTTACCCCGACTGTCTCTCTCCTCTCGACTCGTTCGTGAGAGCTCGGGTTTCCAGGCGTCGGTCCACGCGAGAGTGGCGCATAACTTATAGTTCGATTCCACTGGCCTGAAACTTCCGGGTTCGACCCCGACCATACAAACGAGTAGGGCTCTCGCCCGCCGTGCACCTCGGCTTCCGCCTCCACGCGCTCTCGTCCAGACAACCTCAATGTCACAGCGGGCACGAACCTCGGATCATCGGTCGCGGGCATCAGCTCGATCTTTGTCCGCCTCTCCGACGGGCCGCCGCGGCGCGGTTCGGCCACCCGGACAACACTGTTATAGGCATAACAAGGTATGATGTGCTCTGGCGCAATGGGCGTGTCGCGACCGGGCGCGCGGCGCAGGGACGGGCACCAATAGACCAGCCACAGATTGATCCTGGCGTCACGCGAAAACTTATGGGCCACTCTGATTCGGGCTTCCTCCTCCGAGAATATCCGAACACTAGCAGCCTGTCGGACTTAACGCGACGCGGAAGCGGGCGGTAGAATCGGCGCACACGATTGGCACTGCCGGACCCCCGTCTCATGAGCAACTTCCGCCCGACCAACCGCGACATGGACGTCCTGATGCCGCCATCGGTCGATGAGTGGCTGCCGCAACGCCACCTCGCGCGGTTCGTTGTGGAAGTGATCGAGGGACTGGACCTGCGGGCAATGACCGGCAGCTACCGGGGCTCGGGCGAGGCATCCTACCACCCTCGGCTGCTGTTGGGCCTTATCATCTACGGCTACGCGACCGGGGTGTTTTCCAGCCGCAACCTGGAACGGGCGACGCATGATTCGGTGGCGTTCCGCTTCATCGCCGCCAACGAGCATCCCGACACGACACCATCGCCACGTTCCGCCGCCGCTTCCTGCCGCAGATCGAGGCGCTGTTCGTGCAGGTGCTCGGTGTGGCCCGCGAGATGGGGGTGTTGAAGCTCGGCACGGTGGCGCTGGATGGCACCAAGATCCACGCCAACGCCAGCCGCCACAGCGCGCTGTCGTACGAGCACGCCAGCAAGATCGAGGCACAGTTGAAGGCCGAAGTGGCTGATCTGCTGGGTAAGGCGGAGGCGGCTGATCAGGCGGATGTGCCGGACGGGATGCAGGTTCCCGAGGAACTGGCGCGGCGCGAGAAGCGGCTGGCCGGGATCGCTCGCGCCAAGGCGGTGATCGAGGCGCGGGCGAAGGAACGCCATGCGCGCGAGCGAGCCGAATTTGAGGCCAGGATGGCGGAGCGTGAGGCGAAGGTGACGCAGACAGGCAAGAAGCCCCGCGGTCGCGTACCGCAGCCGCCGATCGAGGGCCCGCTGCCGACCGATCAGGTCAATCTGACGGACGAGGAATCGCGGATCATGCCGGTGGCCGGCGGAGGGTTCGAGCAGTGCTACAACGCCCAGGCAGCGGTGGCAGCGGACAGCCTACTGGTGGTGGCCGCCGATGTGGTGCGGGCGCCGAACGACAAACAGCAGCTTGAGCCGATGCTGGGCAAGCTGGCCGCACTGCCCGGCGAACTGGGCAAGGTTGGCGCGTTGCTTGCCGACAACGGGTATTTCAGCGAGGGCAACGTGAACGCCTGTGCCGACGCCGGGATCGAGCCGGTGATCGCGATGGGGCGTGAAGCGCATCATCCTGCGCTGGCTGAACGTTTCGCAGACGATCCTGCGGCGCCGGTAGACCCCACGCCGGTTGAGGCAATGGGCCATCGGCTCCAGACGAAAGAGGGCAAGAAGCTCTACGCGCTGCGTAAACAAACTCCCGAACCTGTGTTCGGGATCATCAAGTCGGTGCTCGGGTTCCGCCAGTTCCTGCTGCGCGGACTGGACAAGGTGCACGGCGAATGGAACCTCGTGACCATGGCGTGGAACGTGAAACGGATGTTCGCCCTGGCAGGGGCGAACTGAGCCGCATCGCGCCAATCGTGATCCATTTCGGCGTGTTCGCGCGCGGCCAACCTTGCGTTGGAATGGCCCGCGTGAAGTCAAGCGTGAAAGTCGAATCCCTGCTCCGCGTCAAGCGGCGTAGTGGCTGGAAATGCAACGCGCCGACGATGATTTCCTAATTTCCGGCAAATCAACTCCGACAGGCTGCTAGGGCCTTCTTCGATTTCACGAGTTGCAAAATGGAAATGCGTGACATTGCCTTCGCCGTCATACGTCACGTGCGCCTGTGCGCCCGGCCCAATCATAGGATGCCCATTGCCGTCGCTGAACTCATGCCTGACCCAGGTTTGCAGTGAGCAGATGATCGGCCTGTCGTTGCGGCCTCCGTCAACGAAACTGGTGGTCATCTTCGTGTTTCCGGCAACGCGCCTTGCGTTCGCGAATGTCAGCCCGGCCACCTCCAACGCCTCGCTGGTCCTTCGCAAAGCCGCGTCATGGTCCAGTGACGACAGCTGCCTCAACGCATCGAAGTCGAGCCTTTGCAAACGCAAGCGCGTGTTTGGACGCGCCGCGGCACTCATCCCGCGCAACATTTCTGCATCATCCGGGTCGCTGACGTCCGTCATTGGCACCCTTAGATATCGATGAGGATCAACATAGCTGACGACGCCGTCGCGCAGGGCGATCTTGCCTGCGGGGACCCCAAACGCTTCTGCGAGCCTCGTGGCCTGCCCTTCGTCGAACCCGGTTCGAGTCACCCGATACACTGGAAGAGATTCGACTGATCGCTGGGTCGCATTTGTGACGGTCATTGGAACTGTCTCCTCCTGGAGCCTGGTTAAAGAAACGTCACAGCAATGTCCTGATCGGGCGCGATGTATCTACCGGTTGAACGGTCTGATGGGCTACGATTCGCCAGATCTGCAACAAGATCGGGTGATCCGCTTGCCCTGGAGCGGGATTTTTTTTGGTGTGATCACGCAACCGGATTCTTCCTCTCCGATGTGCTGTTCCGGAGCCTTCTTGCAGAAGGCGCCACCACGAAATTGTAGTGATCCAGGGCCAAGTCTTATGTGAGGTAGTTCACACTTCAGCTAACGCAGGCGATTTCCGAAGGGTCATTCGGGTGCCACAGGAAGTCACAATCGCCGCGCAGGTAAGGGCGGCTCGCGCATTGCTTGATTGGTCACAGGCCGAATTGGCGGAAAGGGCCAACATAGGAATTACGACCGTGCGCGATATCGAGAGTGAACGACGCCCAGCCGAGACAGCGGCGATGCGCGAGATCCGCAGAGTGTTGGAAAATGAGGGGGGGGGGTGGTTTTCGTTCCCGGAGCTGGCGGACGGTGGCCCAGGCGTGAGGTTCGTAGCCGGTCGGCCGCGCGTAGCCAGACAAGCTGTCATGACCCTCCATGACGGGCTCCACTTCGCGGTGGAGTGGCAGGGGCGGGAGGTCACGGCGTTCGTAGCGTCCGAGGTGGTGCAAGACCTTGGACGCTTTACCAGGAGCCAGCCGGACACCACCTGCCAGAAGCTCTTCAAGGATCATCGCGGCAAGATACTGGAGGCAGCGGCGAGCGCCCTCCGGTCGGGTCGTCTGGATCGTCACGCCCGCGTACGACTGATTGCGGAGGATTTTCCAGGGCTTGTTCCGGCTTTGAACGTCACCATCAGGTGATCCGTGGACAGCCCATGGGAGGCCCGGTAGAACGGGCCACCTGCTGTGAGGCGGGAAGCGACTAGGAAGAGACTAAGGGGCGATGGGCAAATGGAGCGAAAGCCATAAACCGCTCAAACCATTGAGAAACTAACAGGCGGGGCGTGGCGCAGCCTGGTCAGCGCGCCTGTTTTGGGTACAGGAGGTCGTGGGTTCAAATCCCGCCGCCCCGACCAGTTGCGATGAGAGGTATCATGCGGGCCCGCATCTATCAGCCGCCGAAGAACGCGATGCAGTCCGGTTGGGCGGGCACCCTGGAATGGGTGTTGGAGTTCGAGCCATCCTCGCCACGCCGGCCCGATCCCTTGATGGGCTGGATCGGCAGTGCCGACACGCAGACGCAGGTGCGGTTGAGTTTTCCGACGCGCGAGGAGGCGGTGGCCTACGCGAAGCGGGAAGGCATCGAATATGACCTGGAGCTGGCGCAGCCGAGACGGGTGCGGCCCAAGGCGTATGCCGACAATTTCCGCTACGGCCGGATCGAGAACTGGACGCATTGACCGACAACCGAATGGGTGGATCGGCGTGCCTCCGGTGGGAGGCGTGGCTGACAAGCAAAGATGGCTGGCTCGGGCGGTAGGATTCGAACCTACGACCAATCGGTTAACAGCCGATTGCTCTACCGCTGAGCTACGCCCGAACAGTACCAGCCGGGCTATCTAGTCGGCCGTCATGGCCGGGTCAACGTGGCGCCATGTGATCCGTCGTGGCAAGCTTGGCCGCTCGCCAGGAGACCGGAATGGACGTCCACGTGATCGAATCGCCGCTGGATATCGACGCGATCGCCCGCTACCGCCGCGACGGCTACCTGGTCGTGCGCCAGGTCCTGTCACGCGATCACGTCGAGGAGTGCCTGTCCGCGCTCGCCGCGCTGGCCGCCGATCCGGCGCTCGAACCTGGACGCCGCGACGGCACGGGCGCGTTCATCGCGCTCGAGCCGGCCGCCGATCGCGGTCCTGTCGATACCGCAGCGCGCGCCGACCTGATCCGCAAGTTCGGCGACTTCACCGACGCCTCGCCGGCGCTGCTGCGCGCCGCGATGTCGGTCCGGTTTCACGCCGTCCTGGACGCGCTGATGGGGCAGGGCAGGGTGCTGTTGCAGGAGATGGCGCTGGTGAAGCCGCCCAGGGTCAGCGGCGACAAGCCGTGGCACCAGGACGCGGCATATTTCCGCGGCAGCGATCCCGGGCTGATGGTCGGCGTGTGGATCGCGCTCGATCCGGCGACGCCGGAGAATGGCTGCATGGAGGTGATCCCCGGCTCGCACCTGCGCGGTCCGGCGCCCCACGTACCGGCCGAAGACATCAACCTCTGCACCATCCGGCCCGATCTGGTGCGGCTGGCTGACCGCGTGGCGCTGCCGATGGATCCCGGCGACGTGCTGATCTTCCACAGCCTGATCCACCACTACACCGCCGCGAACCGGTCCGACCGCCGGCGGCGGGCGCTGCAGTTCCACTACCATCAGGTCGGGCTGCAGTGGACGTCGCTGGAGGCGCACCGGGCGTTGTATCACGACGCGGACGGCGGCTATGCAGGCTGCACCGTGCCGAAGGGCGCTCCGTTCGCCGAGGTCTCTTCCTTCGTGCCGAGCCGGTTGCGGCCGGTCGTGCCGATGGCATAGGTTGCGCACGCCGGTCCTGCCCATGCGCGAGTGGCGAAATGGTAACCGCAGGGGTCTCAAAAACCCCCGGAGGAAACTCCTTGCCGGTTCGAGTCCGGCCTCGCGCAGACCCTCGTTCCGTCTCACCCTGTTGCGGGTGCCGTGGTCGCCTCGTTTCCGCGGCGAGGCGCAGCCGGCCGCGTATGGCCCGGCTGCGCCCTACCGGAATCGGTCGGGTAATGCAGCGGTCAGTTGGTCAGATTGTAGAACTTCGCCGCATTCTCGCAGGTGATCTTGTGCACGTCCTCGGCCGACAGGCCCTGGAACTGCTCCTCGATATACTTCGTCGACTCCGGCCAGATCCCGTCGGTGTGCGGGTAATCCGAACCCCACATCAGTGTGTCCTTCGTCATCAGGTTGTTCACGTTGAGCAGCTTCGGCCCGATCGGATCGAACTGGAACGTCGCCTTGCACTGGCGCTGCCAGTAATCGGAGGGCTTCAGCTTCACGTCGCCCGATGATTGTGTTGCGGCGCCTCGCCCTGGACCGCCCATGGCCGGATGTTTGGCCCCGTTAAGGAGGCAGAAGGCAAGGACGTAGTATATGCCGGCCTACGGTTCCGCGCCGATGACAGCAGGTACTCCGCCCAGCCCGCGAGTGAATAGCCGGATCGGAGCTGCCCGAAGGCTCTTGACGAATCACAAGAATATCCTCCCGATGCGCAAACAGGGAAGATCACACATGCAGACGGCAAAGCGTTCCCAACGGCGGCAGGCTAAGCTGTGGTCCGAGGAACTTCACGGAGTCGGTTCGACCGGTTCTCAGTCTGTATCGACCCTCCGTCGAGAACCCGAACTTCCGTTGAGCGACAACACGCCTGAAGGTCTCGCAATGCTCCAGGCGGCGAATCACTTTTACAGGCGTGCGCCGTGGCCCAGCCCATTCGACCTGACCAAACATCACTTGCACCAGGGAGATGCCAGAGAGCTTTCGTGGATACGCGATAATTCGGTGCACCTTGTGGTTACATCTCCCCCATACTGGACATTGAAAAAATATGGTTCCCGCGAGGGCCAAATGGGGGACATAAAGGACTATGACAAATTCTTGGATGAACTAGACAAGGTCTGGCGCCACTGCGAGCGAATCCTAGTCGAAGGGGGTCGTATTTGTTGCATCGTTGGTGATGTTTGCATTCCGAGAAAGCGCGACGGCAGGCATAGGATAATGCCCCTACACGCAGATATTCAGGTGCGCGCTCGGTCCCTTGGAATGGACTGCCTCACGCCGATCATGTGGCACAAAATCGCCAACGGAGTGACCGAGGCGCAGGGCAACGGGGCAGGCTTCTACGGAAAGCCGTATCAGCCAGGCGCAGTTGTCAAAAACGACATAGAGTACATACTTTTCATGAGAAAGCGGGGGGAATACAGAAAGACGACGTCGTTGCAAAAGCGCTTTCTATGCTCTCTAAAGAGGAAATGCAGTGCTGGTTCCGATCATTCTGGTCGGACGTCAGGGGAGCATCGACGCGGTCAGGGCATCCCGCTCCTTACCCGGTAGAAATCGCCGATAGGCTCATTCGGATGTTCTCGTTCGCCGGAGACTTAGTGCTAGATCCGTTCGCTGGAACCGCTTCAACAACTGTCGCTGCGATTCGGACGGGGCGGCACTCAATTGGGGTGGAAATAGACCCGGTTTATCTGCGTCTGGCGAGGGATCGGCTGAAGGAGGAAGTGGCAATTTCGCGGATGTTCGGTGCTCAGGCTACGCTGCTGTGCTAGTACCCCGAGTTGCTCATAATGCCGGGTATAACCTGTTCAGCTTTACGCGGGCGTCGGCGGTGGTGAATTGCCAATCTGCTCTGACCTGCTTGTGGTTGCGGCTATGTTCCCAGGCGGCGACCTCCTCGATGAGGCTGAGCTTGTCGGGGATCCTGCGATCGAGACATTGACCGGATAACACGCTGAGCTCGGCTTCGGCCATATTGAGCCAACTGCCGTGTTTCGGGGTGTAGTGCCATTCGAACCGCTCGACGAGACGACGGGCTTCGGCTGTGGGGAAGGCTTCGTAGAGTGACGCTGGTTTGTGGGTGTTGAGGTTGTCCTCCATGAGCACAATCCTCTTGGCTGCGGGGAAATGTGTATCGGACAGATCCTTGAGCATGTGGGCGAAATCCACAGCGGTGTGGCGATCGGTTACTGCGACGTGCCGCCAGCCCTCCAAAGGCGCGAACATCATGAACAGGTTGGCGGTACCATTCCGCTCATACTCATAGTCATGCCGCGCAGGCTGTCCTGGCTTCAGCTTGATCGGCACACGCGTTTCGCTGATCAGTTGCTTTGATGTCTCGTCCACGCAGACCACGGGTACTCTGGATCGTGCGGCCGATGATAAACCTCCAGCACATCTTCCATGTTGGCTACGAACGCCGCATTGGCATCCGGAGGGATGCCCCATTGTCTTTGCAGGTGGGGTTTGAGCGTGTTTTTTTTAGCGTGCGCCCAATGGTGTTGTCGCTGGCGCGCTCGACGATATTCAGTTCCACGACGGCCTCCTCCAGCAACTGCAACGTCCACCGCTTGCGGCCTTTGGGCGGTCGGGAACAGGCCAACGCGATCAACTTCGCCTCAGCTGCCCCGTCAAAGATGCGTGGCCTGGCCGAAGCCGGCGAATGCTTGCGGACCAGGACCGCCTCGAACCCTTCTTCCACCAGCTGCTGGCGGGTCCGCGCCACCGTGTCGATGCTGGTATCGAGCGCCGCCGCAATCCGGCTGTCACTCCATCCTTCGCCGGCTTCCGAGGCGTCGGCCTTTAACAGGATGCGTGCCTTGGTCAGCAGCCGGGCAGAGTGTTTGCCGGCATGTATCAGCGCTCCGAGCCGCTCCCGCTCATCATCGCTCAGCTTCACCACATATCTCTTCACGGCAGCTTGTTTCGCGGTCACGATGCATCTCCGCCATTGCGGAGCCATCGATTCGGAAATCCACCGGGGAATCAATGACTGGGGGGTACTAGGAACATCTCTCTCTGCGGCGGTGGACGACTTGCTGAAGCGACGGACGCAGGACCCTGGCCGTTTAAACGAGCTCGCACGGTTTTGCATTAGTGAGTTCGAGCGTCATGGACTGAGCGGAGTCAGAGGCGGACAAGCAGATGAGGTCGGCATACGAGGCCTAGCAGCCTGTCGGACTTAACGCGACGCGGAAGCGGGCGGTAGAATTGGCGCACACGATTGGCACTGCCGGACCCCCGTCTCATGAGCAACTTCCGCCCGACCAACCGCGACATGGACGTCCTGATGCCGCCATCGGTCGATGAGTGGCTGCCGCAACGCCACCTCGCGCGGTTCGTTGTGGAAGTGATCGAGGGACTGGACCTGCGGGCAATGACCGGCAGCTACCGGGGCTCGGGCGAGGCATCCTACCACCCTCGGCTGCTGTTGGGCCTTATCATCTACGGCTACGCGACCGGGGTGTTTTCCAGCCGCAACCTGGAACGGGCGACGCATGATTCGGTGGCGTTCCGCTTCATCGCCGCCAACGAGCATCCCGACACGACACCATCGCCACGTTCCGCCGCCGCTTCCTGCCGCAGATCGAGGCGCTGTTCGTGCAGGTGCTCGGTGTGGCCCGCGAGATGGGGGTGTTGAAGCTCGGCACGGTGGCGCTGGATGGCACCAAGATCCACGCCAACGCCAGCCGCCACAGCGCGCTGTCGTACGAGCACGCCAGCAAGATCGAGGCACAGTTGAAGGCCGAAGTGGCTGATCTGCTGGGTAAGGCGGAGGCGGCTGATCAGGCGGATGTGCCGGACGGGATGCAGGTTCCCGAGGAACTGGCGCGGCGCGAGAAGCGGCTGGCCGGGATCGCTCGCGCCAAGGCGGTGATCGAGGCGCGGGCGAAGGAACGCCATGCGCGCGAGCGAGCCGAATTTGAGGCCAGGATGGCGGAGCGTGAGGCGAAGGTGACGCAGACAGGCAAGAAGCCCCGCGGTCGCGTACCGCAGCCGCCGATCGAGGGCCCGCTGCCGACCGATCAGGTCAATCTGACGGACGAGGAATTGCGGATCATGCCGGTGGCCGGCGGAGGGTTCGAGCAGTGCTACAACGCCCAGGCAGCGGTGGCAGCGGACAGCCTACTGGTGGTGGCCGCCGATGTGGTGCAGGCGCCGAACGACAAACAGCAGCTTGAGCCGATGCTGGGCAAGCTGGCCGCACTGCCCGGCGAACTGGGCAAGGTTGGCGCGTTGCTTGCCGACAACGGGTATTTCAGCGAGGGCAACGTGAACGCCTGTGCCGACGCCGGGATCGAGCCGGTGATCGCGATGGGGCGTGAAGCGCATCATCCTGCGCTGGCTGAACGTTTCGCAGACGATCCTGCGGCGCCGGTAGACCCCACGCCGGTTGAGGCAATGGGCCATCGGCTCCAGACGAAAGAGGGCAAGAAGCTCTACGCGCTGCGTAAACAAACTCCCGAACCTGTGTTCGGGATCATCAAGTCGGTGCTCGGGTTCCGCCAGTTCCTGCTGCGCGGACTGGACAAGGTGCACGGCGAATGGAACCTCGTGACCATGGCGTGGAACGTGAAACGGATGTTCGCCCTGGCAGGGGCGAACTGAGCCGCATCGCGCCAATCGTGATCCATTTCGGCGTGTTCGCGCGCGGCCAACCTTGCGTTGGAATGGCCCGCGTGAAGTCAAGCGTGAAAGTCGAATCCCTGCTCCGCGTCAAGCGGCGTAGTGGCTGGAAATGCAACGCGCCGACGATGATTTCCTAATTTCCGGCAAATCAACTCCGACAGGCTGCTAGGACGCCAAAAGGATTGGGACCTCGCCTATGTGCTCGCCGGCAAGCCCCGGCTTTTGATCTCGCTGAAGTCCACTCTCAAAAACTTGGCCGGTACAGTGCCTAATCGCCTCGACGACCTCATGGGAGAAGCTGCTAACGTCCAGCAACTCTCGCCTGAGATTGTAATTGGCTACGTTGTGGTCATGGACGAGGCAGAAGATTCTACTCGGAGAGATGGTAAAGGAACGTGGAGTGACCACTTTGAGGCCAATCTGAAGCGAATTGCCATTCGCCGCGCACCACTCTGGAACCAGGGCTTGATCGAAGCAGCCTGGCTTGTTCGCATCGACAGTCGACGCGAGCAGGCTAAGAGAATATTTGATGCGCTCGACATGGATGCCAAGGGGACCGACTTTTTTCAAGCACTCTTGGACGAGTTATACCTTCGGGAACCGACGCTGAGGCCTGTTCAGCAAGCAGCCCCTCCGGAGGCCCGATAGCCTCTCCGTGCGCGCATAGTGCTGGTATGTAGCCTACTCCCCCGCGTTGCGGGGGAGTTGCTTGAGTACCCTCAGTTGGTCAGATTGTAGAACTTCGCCGCATTCTCGCAGGTGATCTTGTGCACGTCCTCGGCTGACAGGCCCTGGAACTGCTCCTCGATATACTTCGTCGACTCGGGCCAGATCCCGTCGGTGTGCGGGTAATCCGAACCCCACATCAGTGTGTCCGTCGTCATCAGGTTGTTCACGTTGAGCAGCTTCGGCCCGATCGGATCGAACTGGAACGTCGCCTTGCACTGGCGCTGCCAGTACTCGGAGGGCTTCAGTTTCATCAGATCGCGGAAGCGATCCTCGAACTCGAAGTCCATGCGATCCAGCGCATACGGAATCCAGCCGATGCCGCTCTCGCCGAACGACACGCGTAGGCGCGGATAGCGTTCGAACACGCCGGCGCCGATCATCGCCGCCAGGATATGGATCAGCCCCATCTGGAACGCCGACACACCGGTGAACATCGCCGCGCGCCGCACCTGTCCGGACGTCATCTCGCGGGCGCGCGGCGGCGTGGTCGGGAACGTATGAAAGTGCAGCGGCAATTGCACATCGCTCACCGCCTGCCACAGCGGCTCCCAGCACGGGTGCCACATCGGCTCCATGTCCCACGAGCACGACAGCTCCAGCCCTCGCAGCCCCATCTTCGCGGTGCGATACACTTCCGCCACCGCCCACTCGATGTCCCCGTACGGCAGGCAGGCGAGGCCGATGTGGCGATCTGGGTAGTGGCTGCAGAAATCCTTCAGCCAGTCATTATAAATGCGGAACATCTCCGCCGCCGCCGCGTGATCCTGCAGTTTGGACGCGGACCCCAGGATGCCGAAGATCACCTCGGCGTCGACGCCGTCGCGCTCCATGTCCTTCAGCCGCAGATGCGGGTCGCTGACCCGGCGGATGTCCTTCTTGCCGTCGGCGAACAGGCCGGTCTCGGCCATGATGTCCACCCGGCGGTTCTGGCCGGGCACCAGCTTGGCGCCCGACGGTCCGACGCCGTTCTTCAGGCCGAACGTGGCGCCGGCCTTGGTGACCCATTGCGGGCCGTCCGGGCCGTCGGCGACGTACGGCATGCGGTCGCGCAACTCGCTCGAGGCTTCCGAGGTGAACAGGTCCGGCGGCATCCACGGCATATCGAGATGGCAGTCGGCCGAAATTCGACGGTAATGCATGGCGTTCCTTGCGCTCCTCATCTGTGGTGGGTAGCTCGCCGGGGAGTGTGCGCCCAAGTCTGCCTTCCCTCCAAGTGGCCCTCACCCGGCCGCTAACCGTCGCACAGTTGCGGCGGCCGGGCGAAACCGGCTACGCAACGGCATGGACAAAACCCTCGCCGAAACTCTGACCGGCTGGCGGCGCCACCTGCATGCGCATCCCGAACTCACCTTGCACGAGCGGGAGACTGCCAACTTCGTCTGCGCCAAGCTGCGGGAACTGAACGTGCCGTTCGTTGCCGGCGTCGGTGGCCACGGCGTGGTCGCGACGATCAGCCGCGGCCAGTCCGATCGCAGTGTCGGCCTGCGCGCCGACATGGACGCGCTGCCGATCACCGAGACCACCGATCTGGCGTACGCATCGGGCAATCCCGGCGTCATGCATGCCTGCGGTCATGATGGCCACACGACGTCGCTGCTCGGCGCCGCCGCGCTGCTGCACCAGGACACGTCTTGGACCGGCACTGTGCATCTGGTGTTCCAGCCAGCCGAGGAAGGCGGCGGCGGTGCGAAGAGCATGATCGCGGAGGGCCTGTTCGAACGGTTTCCGATGGAACGCATCTTCGGCTACCACAACTGGCCTGGCCTGGATGCGGGCACAGTGGCGGTGCACGACGCCGCGGTCATGGCATCCGGCGGACGGCTGGAGTTCCGCGTGAAGGGCGTGTCAGGTCACGCCGCTCTGCCGCACCTGACGCGCGACCCGATGGTGGCGTCGGCACATCTGCTGTTGGGCTTGCAGACGATCGTATCGCGCAATGTCGATCCGCTGGATTCCGTGGTGATCTCGGTCGCCACGATGGAGGCGGGCACCGCGGCCAATCAGATCTCCGGCGAGGCGATCATGCGCGGCACCATGCGCACCCTGCGCAACGAGACCTGCGACGCGGTGGAGGCGGCGATCCGCCGCGTCTGCGCCGGCGTGGCGCTGAGTTGCGACGTGCAGATCGAGGTCGCGCTGCGTCGGGGCAACCCGGTAACGATGAACACGCCGGCGGAACGGGACCTGGCGGCGGATGCCGTGGTTGCGGCGGGATTGCCGGTGCGGCGCGACATGGCGCCCGCGATGACCGGCGAGGATTTCGCCTGGTATCTGCAGCATCGGCCTGGCGCGTTCGTCTGGATCGGCAACGGCCCCGCCGATGGCGGCCGCGCGCTGCACAATTCGAGCTACGATTACAATGATGCGATCCTGCCGGCTGCGGCGGGGTATCTCGCCAGCGTGGCAAAGCTCGCATTGGGCGGCTGAGCGTTCACGCCCGGCGCGTAGCGGAGGCGCTACGACGCCGCGACTTGGGTGAACAGGCAGCGGTTGTCCGGGGCGGCATCGCCGGGTGGCTGGTCGATCTCCAGGCGTACCTGCGTGACGCCATCCTGTTTCATGCCGATGGTCTGCGCGGCTTGCGCCGACAGATCGACGATGCGGTCCGGCTTGAACGGGCCTCGATCAGTGACGCGCACGACGACTGACCGGCCCGATGCGACATCGGTGACCAGCAGCTTGGTGCCGAATGGCAGCGATGCGTGTGCGGCGGTGAGTGCATCGGGCGACGGATGGCTGCCGTCGCTGGTGGCTTTGTTCCCGGCGGCAGGGTGATACCAGGACGCCAGTCCGGTCTGCATGCATGGCGGCGGTGGCGGCAGAACGCTCGCTTGCTCCTGGGCAGTGGTGCAGCCGGCGAGTGTGATCACGGCGAGACTGGGGAGCCAGGTTCCGCGCATGGCGACCGGTAAAGCGATCGCAGAGGGCAAAATGATGGCGAACGCCGTCGCCCACGTATTTGTGTGGAAGAGTGCTGTCGCGGCGTCAGCCGTCCGCAGAGACGTCAGATACCATGCATCGCGATGCAGTATTTTCGGTTATTGGCAGCTATTGCCGCTCGACTCGTTCAACCTGCGTCAGGTCCATCGACCAGGGCAGGGCCGAGCGGCACCATTGCTGACGCGTCGGCGGAGCGAGCTGAGCGCGCTGGTCGATCGTGCCGAAGCGTAATCCGTAAATCGCCGGGTTTGGCTCGGGCGAGGTGGCGTAGATCGGCGTGCCGCATTCGGGGCAGAACGCGTGGCGGCGCTTGTTCCCGCTCTCCGCGGTCTTGATGTAAATTTTCGGCGTGCCGGTTTTGATCACGAACGTCCCCGGCAGGCTTGGGATGGCAGCGCGATACGCCGTCCCGGTCAACGTCTGGCAATCGGTGCAGTGACAGACCCTGACCGTCCCCGGGTCCACCTCGGCCTCGTACGTGATGTGCCCGCAATGGCACCCGCCGGTCACTTTCATTAGCACCTCCTGCCATCGCTGGTTCTTGCCGGGAAACTCCGGTGTTCGGTGATCGTGCAGTCAGGGTCGTCTCCTCGGGGCGACCAAGGCAACAGGAATTCACTTAGGAGCGTTCTCTGAACGACTACGGAACGGCCGCTCGCGACCCACGTTTGTCATTGGGCTGTTACCGAGCCAGGCACGACATCAGACGTTCGCCGCGCTGTCTCACCGGCAGGACTGCGCCCATCCTCGCCGTTCCTGGGCAAAGTGAGCCGTCCCGAAAGCGGCCATTCGTTCCGATTGCCCGTTTGCTGCCTTAAGGATTTGCCGAGAAACAAACGAATCAAGATAGCCCGAAGAACGCAGCGATAGAATTGCAGATTTGCGACCCGCGACGCGGATGCGGGCAGCTACCGTGGCGGGGTGATCGACGTTGACGACATTCGTTTGCGCTGGCGGCAGGCCGAGACATTTCTCGACGAGCGCGGCCGACGGCTGTTGGCGGCGAATGAGGCCCTGGCGCACGGCTATGGCGGCGTCTCGGCAGTTGCGAAGGCGACTGGCCTGGCGCGGAGCACCATCAATCGCGGCATTCGCGAACTGCGATTGGGCCGCAACGAGATCGGCAGCCGGGTCCGCCGTGCTGGCGGCGGACGCAAGAGCGCCGTGGTGCGCCAGCCGGATTTGCCGGCGGCACTTGAAACGCTGATCGAGGACGCCATCCGCGGCGATCCGTGCTCACCGCTGCGCTGGGTGAGCCGCAGTCTGCGTCACCTCGTCAAGGCATTGGCCGCGCACGGCTTCAAGGCGAGCCAACGCGTGGTGGCAAACCTGCTGCGGGAGCAGAACTACAGTTGTCAGGCCAACCGCAAGACGCGAGAGGGGGGCAATCACCCCGATCGTGATGCCCAGTTCGCTCACATCAATGCGACGGTGAAGGCCGCGATCGCGGCCGGCGAGCCGGCGATCTCGGTCGATACGAAGAAGAAGGAGCTTGTTGGCGATTTCAAGAACCATGGTCGCGAGCTACGCCGCAAGGGCGATCCGGAGCCGGTCCGGGTGCACGACTTCAAGATACCGGAACTCGGCAAGGTCGCGCCATACGGGGTCTATGACATTGCCGCCAATCATGGCTGGGTCAGTGTCGGCATCGATGCCGATACCGGAGCATTCGCCGTTGAGAGTATCCGGCGCTGGTGGTGGAAACTCGGCCAACCGCGTGACCCGAACGCCAAGTGTCTCACCATCACCGCGGACTGCGGCGGCAGCAACGGGCCACAGGTAAGGCTATGGAAGCGCGAATTGCAGCGCTTCGCCAATGAGGCTGGCCTGAGGATAACCGTGACGCACCTGCCCCCTGGCACCAGCAAATGGAACAAGATCGAACATCGCCTGTTCGCCTTCATCACCATGAACTGGCGTGGCAAACCGCTGGTCAGTCATCAGGTCATCGTCCAACTCATCGGCGCCACGACGACCGACACCGGCCTCAAGGTCTGCTGCGAGATCGACGCCAACCTCTACCCGAAAGGCCTCAAGGTGACCGACCGCGAGATGCACGCGATCAACATCTCACACGATGAATTCCACGGTGAATGGAATTACACCATCTCACCTAACCAACAACCGCCTTGAAGCAGTTATTCCTCGGCGGGCCCTAAGGAGATCGACGGGCGGCCCCGGATAAGGTTGCGAGTAGCCGGGTATCTCCGAACCTGATACGGAATGGTTCTGTTGCACTGGCACGGCGTGGGGGAGACAGAAGGCGGAAAAGTTTGAGGATATCTCACGTCGGACTTCAAAGGTCGCCGGTTTCAGTGTCGCGTTCTGTTGGACCGCCGGGCCGCCGACCGGCAGACATAATTCAGAATGTTGATTTCAAGGCCGAACGAAGATGTTCTTCTCGCTATTCCAGATACGGCGTCAGCACATCTTCGATCCATTTCATGAATGCGCGGACCCGGCGCGACAGATTGCTCCGATGTGCTACGACGAGGGACACGGCGATCGCCCGGCGACGAAAATCGGGTATGATCTCCACAAGCGCTCCACTCTTTAAGTATTGGCCAATCCCCAAGAGTGGCGCCTGAATCAGGCCAAGGCCAGCGAGGGCAGCGGCGTCGTAGGTCAGCGCGCTGTTGACGTGTAGCGCACCTGGCAACTGAAGCGTCGCGTAGCTGTCGCCGTCCGGATATTCCCATCCAATGGGTCTTGCGCCCAGCATAGTCGAAAAATGAATTGTCCGATGTTCCTGACGCTGGAGATCTTCTAGCGATCGAGGGACGCCATGGCGCGCCAGATAGGCGGGACTGGCAGCGTTGACCATGCGCAACAGGCCCAGCGGGCGGGCAATCAACGTCTCGTCCCGTATGGGTCCAAGCCGCAATACGCAGTCGAACCCCTCTTGAACCAGATCGACTTGCCGATCCTGTACTCGACACCTCCAGCTCCAACTCGGGGTGAGTCGCCATGAAATCCGGCAAGGCCGGCACGATCGTTGTGCGCGCCACCTCAGTCGGAAGATCGACCCGCAGACGCCCGCGAAGTGCCACGCGATCGCCCGCGAACATCGAGTGCAGGTCATCGACTTCGGCCAGCAGATCGCGGGCGCGGGTATGAAACGCGCGGCCGTCCTCGGTCAACTGCACGCGGCGCGTCGTCCGGTGCAGGAGCCTGGCACCGACATCCTCTTCCAGCTTCCGGACCGCCGTTGAGGCCCTCCCCTTTTGGATGCCCAGGCTATCGGCCGCGTTGGTGAAGCTCCCCATTTCCGCTACCGTTATGAATATAAGGATGGGTTCGAGATTCTGCATTTACGTGCCTCGGTATTGTTCACCAAAGAGAGAACAGTGAGTTCACTTCCTCGGTGTTTATCATACCTAAGAGACACAGTAAGCTTCTGAATATGGGGATCCACCCCATCGGAGAATGACAAGTGTCCGAAACCATGAACCTGCATCACATGCCTGAATCTATGACCTTGCATCGCAGCCTGTGGGCCGGCCGGGTAATGAGCGCGATTGTCGTTATCGCTCTGGTGGCAGACGGGACTATTCAGCTTTTCGTGCCAGCACAGATCGCGAACATGTTGCAGGAAACCGGGTTCGCGATGGACCTGACCCGTGTCGTGGGTCCGATCATACTCGCCTGCGCCATCCTTTACGCCATCCCGGCCACCGCCGTCCTCGGCGCGATCCTGGTGACGGGCTTTTTGGGAGGTGCCATCTGCGCTCATGTCCGCATTGGTGAGTTGGGGTCGCCGCCGGAAATCATTTCCCTGCTTCTGGGCGCGATGACATGGGGCGGCCTCTACGCGCGCGATTCCCGTATCCGGGCCATTCTGCCGCTCATCCGTTGAACCAACGGGGGCAGTGCTCTGTCCCTCAAGATCAGGAGAAGACACATGTTTTTAGTAATGGGAATCACGGGGAAAGTGGGTGGCGCAACGGCAGAACATCTGTTGGCGCACGGCAAGGAAGTACGCGCGCTGGTCCGCAATCGCGAGAAGGCGGCTAACTGGGCGAACCAGGGCGTGGAACTGGTTGACGGCGATTGGAATGATTTCGGCAGCCATCGAGCAAGCGCTCAAAGGCGTCGAAGGCGCGTTCGTCATGTTGCCGGCTGTCTGGGCGCCCTCGCCCGACTACAAAGAAGCCAAGGGCGTGATTGCGAACTATGTCGAGGCGCTCACCAAGGCAGCGCCGCCGCGGGTGGTTGTGCTTTCGTCGATGGGTGCGAACAGGACGAGCGGGCTTGGGATGATCACGGCCTTGTCGCTTCTGGAGCAAGGTTTTCGCGACCTGATATCGCCAATCGCATTTGTGCGCGCAGGTGGATTCTTCGAAAACTTCCTCTACGGCTTGCAGATCGCCCAAGGCGGAACGCTACCGGTCTACTACAATCCGACAAACCGGAAATCGACCATGGTCGCGACGAACGACATCGGCACGGAGGTCGCAACCCTTTTGACCGGGCCAGTGTGGTCGGGGCAGCGCGTCGTCGAGCTTGGTTCGATGGTCAGCGCGGATGAAGTCGCGGAGCAATTGGGTGAAGTCCTGAAGCTCGACGTGAAAGCCTTTGCGGTCCCGCGCGCAGGGTGGGCGGAAGCGTTCGAACAATTCGGCATCCCGAAGGGCCACACCGGACCTGCCGAAGAAATGTTTGAGGCCGTGAACGCGGGATGGATGGACCTCGGAGCCGAGGGTACGGAGCATATAGCGGGTACGACGTCCGCACGTGACGTCTTCGCGGCTGCGCGGAACGCCGCCAAGGCGTAAGTCCGGGACGGATCAGGCAAGAGACGGAGACTGCCCGTTTCTGCGTCGGACGCGTCACGGGAAGCGCTCAACGGTTCAAAGCAACGCGAAGCGTCTCCACTCTTGCCTGACCTTCTGAATCTCCGGGAGGATTTCTGCAAGCTGAGTCCAAACCAACATTATCAACAGGTTACGGTTTTCAAAAGATATGACCGGAACTCTAAAAACATCGGTCAAGCTCAACCTTTTCTTCTGATTTCGATGGCTTCTTGCCGCGCAAGCGGTTGCCAAGCCAAATGCGGTCGTCAGGAATGTAATACATCCGAGTTTTGTTGAGAGACGGACCCCAATCTGATCCAACGAGCCTCGAACCGGGTGCCCGGTTTGTGACGTTCGCTGCGGGCACGGTAAAAGAACGCAACCTATTTTGCGCACCGCACAATGCCAGGAGATTGCGCCGCGTTCTGCCGCCCGACAGTCGGCGCCGCCCCCCCACGACCGCGACCTTCCTACACTATGTGACCGCTACGTTGTCGATCAGCCTGACCGAGCCAAGTCGCGCAGCCGTGATCAGACGGGCACCTGGCACGGCCATCGCGAGCGGAGCAAGCGTCGGACCATCCACCAGTGCCAGATAATCGAAAAGAAAACCCGCCTGCATCAGTGCGTCTCTCGCATCGGCGAGCGGCTGCTCTGGCGCGGCGCCTGCGGCAAGCGCACGTGCTGTAGCGCTGAGCACAGCGTGCAACCGCGGCGCCCGTTTCCGCTCCTCTGCCGTCAGGAACCGGTTGCGCGACGACAACGCCAGACCATCCGGTTCGCGCACAGTCGGCACACCGATGATCGCCAGCGGCAGGTGCAGATCGGCGACCATGCGGCGCACCACCTGCAACTGCTGCCAATCCTTCTCGCCGAAATACGCCCGGTCCGGTCGCACCTGGCCAAACAGCTTGGCGCACACCGTGGCGACCCCGCGGAAATGTCCCGGCCGCGCGTCACCCTCCCAGCGGTCAGCGGGGCCCGTCACGACAATTGTGGTGGCGTCGTCGGGGGGATACATGTCTGACACGTCGGGCAGCCAGGCAAGCTCGCAGCCGCACGCTTCGAGCGCCGCCAGATCGCCCGGCTCGTCGCGCGGATAACGCGACAGATCCTCACTGGCACCGAACTGCAGCGGATTGACGAACACCGAGGCAACGACACCGGCATCGCTGGCCAGCGCCGCGCGGATCAGCGCGCGATGCCCGTCGTGCAGGGCACCCATCGTTGGCACCAGGGCCAGTGCGCCGTGCGCCGTGTGCAGCGAGGCACAGCCGGCACGCAACTCCGGGAGTGTGCGGGCGATCATCATGGATGGCAACTTGGTCGCGACGCCGTCGCGGTGCAACATCGCGCCGGAAAGCGTGGAGAAGCGAAATGAAACTGCGGGGACAGGTGGCGCTGGTGACCGGCGGATCGCGCGGCATCGGCCGGGCGACCGCACTCGCTTTCGCGGCCGAGGGCGCCGATATCGCGTTCTGTCATCTGGACGATGGCGCGAAGGCCGAGGCGACGGCAGCCGAGATCCGCGCGTTTGGACGACGCGCGCTGCATCATTCGGTCGATGTTGCGGACATAGCCGCGAGCCGCGCGTTCGCGCAGTATGCCGCCGGCGAACTCGGGCCGATCGACATCCTGTTCAATAACGCCGGCATGAACATCCGCAAGCGGTTCGAGGACTACAGCGAGGCGGAGTACGACCGGATCATGGATGTGCACATGAAGGGCATGTTCTTCATGGCGCAGGCGGTCTATCCGGCGATGATCGCACGGGGCTGCGGCTGCATCATCAACGTCGCCTCGCAGCGCGGGCTGAAGGGTGCGGTGAACTCGGCGCCCTATTCGGCGGCGAAGGCAGCGATCATCGGGTTCACCCGTTCGTTGTGCTGGGAGGCCGCGCCGCACGGGGTGCGGGTCAACGCGATCGCGCCGGGGCCGATCGACACCGACCTGACAGCGACGATGACCGATGTGGACCGCGCGGCATTCAAGGCGGCGCTGCCGGTCGGGCGCTTCGGCCGTCCCGAGGAAATCGCCGCGACGGCGCTGCTGTTGGCTGGACCGGATGGCGGGTTCTATGTCGGTGCCTGCCTGTCGCCGAACGGCGGCGACGTGATGCACTAAGCGCATGAATAATAGCCGTTATTCCAAGGGACTCGCGGCGTGTGCCAAGGGTTGTGCTGACCTTGGTGTATCTGCCCTATCTGCGTGGCCGCGTACCGCGTGATGATCGTGGTGCTGCTCATGCGGCTGGAGACGCGTGAACGGCGCCGGTTCGCGCGGCATTAACCAGAATTTCAAAGCTATATGACCAGATAGCGGCAAGCATTCGAGGACACGCCGGTGCGGTCTCGCATTGCCGGGCTCGCCGGCTATCTCGGTCAGGCGCGCGCGCGGCTTCTTCTGGTTGGCTGCGCTATATTGTTTGGCCTCGCCATCGCCGCAGCCACCGGCGTCGTGGGGTACAGGTTGTGGCGTGCCGACGTTGCAGACAACGAAAGAGAACTCCGAAACGTCTCAATGGTGCTGTCCGAGGAGATCGACGGGAGCCTTACGGCGATCGATCGTGTCGAGACCGGCGTGGTCGAGCGATTGCAACCATCTGGCCTCGCGACAGAGTATGGCTTCGAGCAGGGTGCGCTTGCCGAGGAATCATATACAGACCTCAAGTCCCGAATCTCCGGCCTGACGCAGATCGCCCTTCTCGCTGTCGTCAATCAATCCGGCCAGTTGCTCAGTTCCAGCAGATTCTGGCCGGCGCCACCGATGGCGATCGCACAACCGGCCTACGCGGACGCAGTCCATTCCGACACAGCAGAAGCCTTCATCAGCGCACCGGTGCGCGATCCCGACACTGGTACCTGGGTGATGTATTTCACGCGCCGTATTGACGGCGCAGCAGGTCAGGTTCGCGGCTTTGTCATCGCAGCAATTGATCTCGGCTACTTCGAACGGTCTTTCGCGCGGTTCGCGCTCGCAGGCAACGCTTCGTTCAGCCTGTTCCGTGATGACGGAACGGTCATAGCGCGCCGCCCGCACGTGGACCCGGCGGCCCAACCCTCATATCGGCAGGACGAGGGCTTCCAGCAGCGGCTTGCGGCGCGCGATGGCGAAGTCATCCACCAGCGAAGCCTGTTCGACGGCAAGATCCGCCTGGTCGTACCTTACCGCATTGCGCACTACCCGCTGCTCATCAATGCCACCCTGGCGTTCGATGATATTCTCAGTCAGTGGCACGCTGAAGTACTGCCGCTCATCACGGTGAGCCTGCTGGCCGAGTTGGGAATTGCCGGGATGGTAGTACTCGGCGTGCGCGATCTGCGAAGCTTCGAAAAGGCCAGATCGGCGGATGCAGCGCGTATGATGGCCGAGGCACAGCTCGCCCTGGCGGGGCAGCGCGAACAGGCCGCGCACGACCTGAATGCCCAATTGGTCCGCTTCGACACAGCTGTAAGCAACATGGTGCAGGGTCTCCTGATGTGTGATCATGCCAGCCGCGTATTGGTGGCGAACCATCGTTTCGCCGAACTGCTCGGTTTGTCAGCAGATGACATAGTCCCGGGTATGACCTGTGCAGAGCTGGCGGAACGGGCGGTCAAGGCTGGCAACGTGGGACGCCGGGACGTGGAAGGCCTGCAGCAGCGGCGGGTCGAAACGCTCGGTGGGCGTGCCCGTCAGCACTTCGCCTTCGAGCTGGAGGACGGCCGCGTCTTCATGATCACGAACCAGCCGACGGGCGAGGGCTGGCTCGCCACCTACGAGGACGTCACCGAACATCGCGAGGCCGAGGCCAGGATCTCCCATCTGGCGCACCATGATGCGCTGACCGACCTGCCAAACCGTGTGCTGTTCCAAGAGAATCTCGAGGCGGCTTTGAGCCATGCGCGACGGGGGCATGGCCTGGCGCTGCTCTTTCTCGACCTCGATCAGTTCAAGATGGTCAACGACACGCTGGGTCATTCCGTCGGTGATGTGCTGCTGCAATCGGTAGCGGAGCGGCTGTCGCAACAGACACGGGAAACGGATACGATCGCACGGCTCGGTGGCGACGAATTCGCCATCATCCAGACACCGATCGACGAACCGACCGAAGCCGCCGCACTTGCCGAGCGGTTGATCGAGATGCTCGAGACGCCGTTCGACGTGGCAGGCCACCAGATCGTGATCGGCACCAGTGTCGGGATCGCCTTCGCGCCGCAGGACGGGCTGGATGCCGATCAACTGTCGAAATGCGCCGACCTCGCTCTATACCGCGCAAAAGTTGACGGGCGCGGCATGTATCGGCTGTTCCAGGCAGAAATGGACGCCGCCATGCAGGCGCGCCGCATCCTCGAACTCGACCTCCGTAACGCGCTGCCCGCCGGGCAACTGGAAGTGTTCTTTCAGCCGCTGATCGATGTTCGCGCGCGAGCGATCGCCGGGTGTGAAGCGCTGCTGCGCTGGCGACATCCGACGAAGGGGCTGGTGCGACCCGACCGATTTATCGCGCTGGCTGAGGAGACCGGCATGATCGTGCCGATGGGCGAATGGGTGCTGCGGCAGGCCTGTGCTGTTGCGTCCACCTGGCCGGAACCGATGAAGGTCGCGGTCAATCTGTCGCCGGTGCAGTTCAGGAGCCACCATCTGGTCCAAACCGTCGCGGCGGCGCTAAGCGAGTTGGGACTGCGGCCCAGCCGGCTCGAGCTCGAGATAACCGAAACGGTGTTGCTGCATGACACCGATCTCACGCTGGAGACGCTGCATAAACTCCGCGATCTGGGTATCCAAATCGCGATGGACGACTTCGGCACCGGCTATTCGTCGCTGAGCTATCTCAGGAAGTTTCCCTTCGACCGGATCAAGATCGACCAATCGTTCGTTCGTGAACTTGGCACGCAGGCAGATTGCATCGCGATCGTGCGCGCAGTGGCCACGCTTGGCGCCGACCTCGGCATGGCCATCACCGCCGAGGGTGTGGAGACACGGCAGCAGCTAAACACGCTGGAGCGGGCAGGCTGCACTGAAGTTCAGGGCTATCTGTTCAGCCGGGCCGTTTCTGCTGCCGCGCTGAATACGCTGCTGAGGACCCAACCCTTCAGCGCGGATGGGTGGCCGTCTTCCGCTGAGTGCGCCATGACCGAACCAGCGGTCGAGCGTGAACCGCTGCCGGCCCTGTAGTTGCAGACAGCTCCACTGCCGACAGTCATCATCCTGGCCAGGCCATGCGGTCAGTTGCGGATCAGCCCGCGCATGGTCCGCGCCCCATCGCTGGCGGGAAACACCTGCGCCAGCGCTGGCGAGCCGAGCCCGAGATGCTGGACCAGCAGGCCCTTCGCGACGGAACGCAGATCGCTGGTGGGCTGCAGGTCGCGGTCCTCCAGCAGACGGCCGGGACCGAGACCGGGCCAATTCGCCGCGACACGTCCGCCGGCTACCGCGCCACCGAGCACGAAGGCGACCGTGCCGGTGCCGTGGTCCGTGCCGTTGGTGCCGTTCACCCGCACGGTGCGGCCGAATTCGGTCATCGCCAGCACTGCGGTCTGCCGCCACGTCTCACCAAGCCCGGCCTTCAGCGCGGTGAGCCCTGCATCGAGCTGACGCAGTACGCCGGTGAGGCGGCGGGTCTGCGCCGCATGGGTGTCCCAGCCGCCGATCTCCAGCGCGGCGACGCGTGGTCCATCCGCGGCGTGCAGCATTTCCCCGGCCGCCCTGGCCAGGGCAGGAAACGCGTAGCGGTTCGGCCCGGGCGCATCGTCGCCGATCACCGTGTTGCTGAAGGCGCGCTCACGCAGCCCTTCGGCGATGGCCGGGCCGAGTAGCCTGTCGCCCTGACAGAGCGCCGCGATGCGCGCGTAGAGATCCTGATCCGGCGTGGCGAAACCGTGCGGCGCCCAGCTTCCCACCAGCGCCGGGCCGCGGAGCAGCAGCGGCACCGCGACGCCGATCGCCAGTGCATCACCCTCCGGGTGGCCGCTTGCGCCACCCGGCATGGCGGTGACGGCGCGGTTGAGCCATCCGCTGGTCATGCGGTGGTCGGCGCCGCTTTCCAGGCAGTCCTGGGCCTCGAAGTGGCTGCGGACCCGCGTGGGGCCGGCGACGGCATGGATCGGCAGCAGCTCGCCCGCCTGATACATCGCATGCAGTCCGGCCAGCGACGGGTGCAAGCCGTAGAAGCCGCCGAGGTCCAGCAGGCCGTCCGGTTGACCTGGGAGCGGGGGCAGCAGCGCGCCGCGCAAGCCGGCGAGTGCGGGGTCGCCATACGGCACCACGGCCGACAGGCCATCCAGCGCGCCGCGCAGGATCACCACCACGAAGCGCTGTTCGGTGGACGCCGTTGCCCATGCGAGCGAGGCGCGCCCCAGGGTGAGCGCCGACGTCAATCCGAGCAGGGCCGAGCGGCGGCTGAGCGGCAACATCATCGCCTCTGAAATTCCGGGGAGGACAGCAACAAGGTCATCGCATCGCGCCGGGAGCCGGCACGGTGCACAGCCTGAAGCGTGGCATCGCTGAGCAGCGGTCCGAGCGTGGTCTCTGCCAGTTCGGCGGCGTCATGGCCGTTCTGCTGCGCAGTGACGCGGCCGGACACGCCGTATACCCAATCGATCCGGCGCATCATGGCTTCCGGCGCGGCCCAGTCGATCGCGCGGTCGGGCCAGCCGTTCGGTTGGGGAGCGTTCCAGAACGGCTGGCCCATGCTCGCCAGAATACCGGGCAGATTTATCCCGGTGCGTTGCTCCGGCGGCAGGTCGAGAGCACGGAGACTGGCGATGACGAAATCCTGCGGTGTGCGCAGCTTGGTGGCGGGCTGCCACGCGGCATCCAGCGCGGTCAGCGCAACGGCGGCAGAGCCGAGATTGCCGCCGGTGTCGCGCAGCACGCCCTCAATGCGGCGCACGGCATCAGTCGGGGCGTCGTCGGCGACAAAATGCCGCACCATCTTTGTCGCCAGGAAACGATGCGTCGCCGGATGGTTGGCGAGGAAATGCAATGCCGCATCGCCACCCTCCTCGCCTGGGGGGAACACATGGCCCATGACGGTCTGCTCGCCCGGTTCGTGTGCCATCGGGCGGAAGCGGAAGCCCGGTGGATCGCTCTTCAGGTCGATCGACCAGCCGGTCAGCAGCCTGGCAAAACTGGTGACGTCAGCCTGGGTGTAGCCGGCGGCCGGGCTGACCGTGTGGAGTTCCAGACATTCGCGGGCGAGGTTCTCGTTCAGGCCGCGATGGCCGCGCATCCCGGCCGGGCTATGCGGGCCGACCGAGCCGGCATTGTTCAGATAGATCAGCATTGCCGGGTGGTGCATCACGGCGAACAGCATGGCTTCGAAACGCCCGGTGATGTGCGGGCGGATCGCCTCCTCGACGAACGCGCCGGCGACCGGTGCCGCGCCGCCGCGTGCCGCGACGGTGAAGTGATTGGTCCAGAACCACACAAGGCGCTCGCGGAATGGCGCTGGCGTGACCAACGCGTTCTCCAGTTCCGCACGCGACTCGGCCTGGAAGACGGCGTGAGCGGGCGATTCGGCGGGCAGCGGCTTGGTCTGGCGATCGTCGCGCAAGGCGGCGAGGCCGTTCGCCGTACTGGGCCTGGGCTGGATAAGGCTTTGGTCGGGCTGGCCGAGTTGCTGCCGCAGCCATGCCGATGGGTCCGCGGGCAACGGTTCATCGCCTTTGCGTCCCAGGCCGAAGCGTATCAGTGCCTGTGCGGTGCGCAGGTCCATGACAGAAATGCTAAGCCGAAACCGTGTGTCGTAGCGTGACAAACGGTGAGCGGATGGCCGCACGTGATCAACGCATGCGTAATTTGCGGGGCTAGGGACCGATAATCCTTGCAAATCACGCGGCGGTGCAGCATCTGAGGATCGACATAGCCGGTTGGCATCAGCCGGGTTAGCATGCGGGCGCGCGGGGCAGGGGTCTCGAGGCGCCCGTCGTGGTATGGAGGTTTACCGTGCCTGGCACGCCGCTCGACAGAATCCGCAACATCGGCATCACCGCGCATATCGACGCGGGCAAAACGACGACGACCGAGCGGATCCTGTATTACACCGGAATGTCACACAGGATCGGCGAGGTGCACGATGGCAACACCACGACCGATTACATGGAGCAGGAGCGCGAGCGGGGGATCACCATCACCTCGGCCGCGGTGACCTGCGAGTGGCATGACCACCGGATCAACATCATCGACACGCCGGGCCACATCGATTTCAACATCGAGGTGAACCGCAGCCTGCGCGTGCTGGACGGCGCGATCTTCATCATCGAGGGTGTGGCCGGCGTCCAGCCGCAGTCGGAAACCAACTGGCGCCTGGCGGACCGCTACAATGTTCCGCGCATCATCTTCATCAACAAGCTGGACCGCACCGGGGCCGACTTCTTCCGTGCGTTCGGCACGCTGAAGGAGAAGCTGGATATCGTTGCGCTGCCGCTGCAACTGCCGATCGGCATCGAGGACAGGTTCGCCGGCGTGGTGGACCTGGTCGAGATGAAGGCGATCATCTGGGAAGGTGGCGAGCTCGGCGCCAGGTACCACGATGAGTCGATCCCCGCCGACCTGGTGGAGCAGGCGAAGGAATATCGTCAGCTTCTGCTGGACACCGCGCTGTCGGTCGATGACGCGGCGATGGAGGAATATTTCGAGAAGGGCGATGTCGAGGTCGCGACGCTGAAGCGCTGCATCAAGGCGGGCACGATATCCGGCGCGTTCCGTCCGGTGCTGTGCGGCACCGCGTTCAAGAACAAGGGCGTGCAGCCGCTGCTGGACGCGGTGGTGGACTACCTGCCGTCGCCGGTCGATGTGCCTGGCATCAGCGTCGCCGCCGGCGAGGGCGAGGAGGATGGCGAGCATTCCGATCGCCGCCGCATCAAGGCCGATCCGGACGCGCCGTTCGCCGGCCTGGCGTTCAAGATCATCAACGACAAGTACGGCACGCTGACCTTCGTTCGCGTCTATGCCGGCACGTTGAAGTCCGGCGACACGGTGATGAACACCACCAAGGATCATCGCGAGCGCATCGGGCGAATGTTCCAGATGCATGCCGACAAGCGCGCCGAGATCAAGGAGGTGCATGCCGGCGATATTGCCGCGTTCGTTGGCCTGAAGGACACCGGCACCGGCGACACGTTGGCGTCGCAGCAGGACCCGGTGGTGCTGGAACGGATGGCGTTCCCGGTGCCGGTGATCGACATCTCGGTCGAGCCGCGCACCAAGGAAGCGGTAGAGAAGATGTCGCTCGGCCTGCAGAAGCTGACGGCTGAAGACCCGTCGCTGCGACTGCGCACTGATCAGGAGACCGGCCAGACCATTCTGTCGGGCATGGGCGAACTGCATCTCGAGATCATCATCGATCGGCTGCGGCGCGAGTACAACGTCGAGGCCAACATCGGCGCGCCGCAGGTGGCGTATCGCGAGACGATCACCCGGCCGCACACCGAGATCTACACGCACAAGAAGCAGACCGGCGGTTCCGGCCAGTATGCCGAAGTGAAGATCGCGTTCGAGCCGCTGGCCCGCAATGAGGGCGTGCAGTTCGAGAACAAGGTCGTCGGCGGGTCGGTGCCGAAGGAGTACATTCCGGCGGTCGAGAAGGGGATCAAGCAGCAGGCCGAGACCGGCGTGCTGGCGGGCTTCCCGACGGTGGATTTCAAATACATCCTGCTGGATGGCAAGTACCACGACGTGGATTCATCGGCACTGGCGTTCGAGATCGCGGCGAAGTCCTGCTTCCGCGACGGCATGAAGAGGGCCGCGCCGATCATCCTCGAGCCGGTCATGGACGTGGAGGTCACCACGCCATCCGACCATGTCGGCGACGTGGTGGGCGATCTGAACCGCCGCCGCGGGATGATCCAGAATCAGGACAGCGCCGGGTCCACGATCATCGTCCGGGCGCATGTTCCCTTGAAGGAAATGTTCGGTTATATTTCAGATCTGAGAAGCATGACCAAGGGGCGCGCCTCGTTCACCATGCAGTTCCATCACTACGACCCGGTGCCGCGGGCGATCGCGGACGAAATCATGGCGAAGACCGCATGAAGGTAGGTCGCTGATGACGGGGGCAGCCTAGGTGCGAAGCCCCCGCCTCCACTGGATGCGGGGACGGCAGGAGGAGGGGCCCGGTGTCCACCGGACCCTCGAATGGATCGGACGCGACGACGCGGGTGAGGCCATCGCCCGCGTCGTTCGCATTTTGGGGCCTGTGTGGGCTGGCTGGCGGTCCTACCGCGCCGTGGCGCTGGACGATGAGGCCAAGGTGATCGAGCTGCGCCCGACCACGCCCCCTGATGGCGCGGGGTGGCTGGCCTGCGTCGGCGGCCAAGTGGTGGGTCGCGGCGCGGTGCCGCTGGCGGCGGTGCGGGCGGCAGAGGCGGCGCTGGGCGGCGACTGAGGTGCCGGCGCTACGGAATGAACCGGCGCAGGCCATCCTTCAGCAGGGTGGTATTGAAATTCATCAACAGACCGATCTTGCAGTTGCTCAGGCGGAGATAGGTCAGAGTCTGCGCCTCGTGCACCGGCAGGATGCGTTCGACTGACTTGAGTTCGATGAGTACCGACTGTTCGACGATGATGTCGGCGAAGTAGCCGGCGGGTAGGCGGTCGCCCTCATATACGACCGGCAGAGGCACCTGGCGTTGGAATGCCAGGTCGGCGTGTGCGAGTTCCCAGCAGAGACATTCCTCGTAGACGGATTCCAGGAGGCCGGGGCCAAGTTTCCTGTGCACCTTGATGGCAAGGCCGATGATCCGGTTGCTTGGATCCTCGTCGCATGGGGAGAACCGCATGTTGCTTGGTCTATGGGCTTGCTGGTCGCCGAAGGCTTAATTCTGGGTGTTGCGGAGCCTGTCGGCGGGAGACAGAAGTTTCCACACAAAGTTCCCCAAGAACGCAAAGCTCGCGAAGGAAGGTTTTTGGGCGCTTCGCGCGGTGGTCGTGTGGCCCAGCGCCGCAGGCAATAAGATAGCGTAGTCATTGGAACCATCTGCCGTCGAAGCCTGACTTATTTATTCTTCGCGAGCTTTGCGTTCTTGGCGCACTTTGCGTGGAAGCTTCTTGCCGCGACCGGCACCGGCCTCTCCGGCCGAAGCAACCACTCTTGCCATTCGTCCGATACGTCCGTATGGACATTGCCATTGCTCCGACAGGAGGAAGCATGGCCCATTCAACCAGGCAAACCCGCAAGACGTCCAAGGGCAAGACGTCAGGCACCAGCCGCTCCGCCTCGCCTGCGTCGCGCTCCAAGCGAACGGAATGGGGCAACGTCCAGGTCAACTGGCCGCAGCCGAAGCAGGCGATTTCGCTGCGCATCGACCAGGACATCCTCGACTGGTTCCGCGATGGCGGTCCCGGCTACCAGACCCGCATGAACGCCGTGCTGCGCGCGTTCGTCGATGCACAGCAGGCCAAGCGCTGAGAGGCACCATGCCGGACATTGTTGGCACATGGCGGCTGGTTGCCGGCATCGCGCGTGATGCCGCGGGCAACGTGCTTGCTGCACCATTTGGGCCGAAAGCGATGGGACGCGTGGTGTTCAACGCCGACGGCCGCATGATGGCGGTGCTGTGCGACGGCCGCCCAAGTCTGCCGCCTGGCACGCCGCGCGACTACTCGTCGGTACTGCGGCAACTACACGTTCGACGGCAGCCGACTGGTCACCCGGGTCGATGCGGCCTCGGATCCCACGCGCATCGGCACGGACCAGGTGCGCGAGGTGCGCTTCGAGGGCGATCGAATGGTGCTGCGTCCGCCGCCGCGCCAGGGCGCCACCGGGCCCGAGCAGCGCGAACTCACCTGGGAACGTATCGCCGCGGTCTGACGCCGATCAGCAGGTCAGTTCTCGATCGGCATCCAGACGCGGCCGCGTTTGCGGTAGTGGCGCTTCACGGCGGCCCAGGCGATGCGGAACGCGGTCTGCTCGTCGCCGCCATGCTGTTCCCAGGCATGGTTGAACGCCTCGCGGAAAATGTCTTGCGCGTGCGGCGGCAGATGATTGCGCACCGCGGGCGGCAGTTCATCGTTGTATGCGTAAGGCATGTGCTGTCAGCGAAAAATGTGCCGTATGGTCTGCGCTGACCATACGGCACCGCGCGTGCTCAATCGATCGCCGCGTGCACCAGGTTCGCCACGCGGTCCAGCCGTGCCGAATGCCACGGATCCGGCGAGACGAAGTTGGTGAGATAGGTGAACGACACGCCGCTTTCCGGATCGGCCCAGGAGTACGACGAACCGACACCGCCGTGTCCGAACGTTGACGGCGCGCCAAGTGTGCCGAGCCCGCGTATGCGGTCGCTCTCGCCGCGCACGTGCGGGCCGAGGCCGCGATGCATCGGGATGCCGTTCATCTGCTCGTCGCCGCGTTCGCCGGTGTGGTTGCGCGACACGTAGGCGATCAGTCGCGGCGAGAATAGCCGCACATTTCCCAACCGGCCTTTGCCCAGCAGCATTTGATAGAACGCCGCCATGCCGCGTGCGGTGGCAAATCCGCCGCCACTCGGCAATCCTGCCGCACGGAACTCGGCCGAGTTGTCGCGCGGTTCCGGCGCATAGGTGTCGGCGCAGCGTGATTGTAGTTGCGTCGGCACGCCGACCATGATGTCGTCGCCAAGCCCGAGCGGCGCGATCACCTTGTCGCGGATCACGTCGCGATAGTCCTGGCGGGTGACCGCCTCGATCACCATCGCCTGCACCAGATGTGCCGCCTGGCCGTGATATTGCAGCTTCGATCCCGGCGTCCAGTCGAGCGCGAAGTCGCACACCTCGGCGCGCATCCGGGCATGATCGGTCCACGTCGCCTTGGTGACATTGTTGGACGGGAAGCCGCCCTGATGCGTCATCACCTGTTGCAGTGTGATGTCCGCCTTGCCGCGTGCGGCGAATTCCGGCAGGTGGTCGGCGATCTTGTCCATGAAGGACAGTTTTCCCTCTTCCACCAGCGTCCATACTGCTGAACTGGTCAGCACCTTGGTCTGGCTGAACAGGAGAAAAAGATTGTCGTTGGTCGCCGGCACCGTGTTGGGTTCGGTCTTCGCATTGCCATAAGTGCGGAACAACGCAAGCTGGCCATTGCGGGCGAGGGCAATCTGCGCACCGGGATAGCGGCCTTCCTCGATGTGCTGCTTGATCAGCCGGTCGAGATGATCGAGCGGCTTCGCAGCAAAGCCGAGGCTCGCGGGATCACTGGATGGCAGCGGATATTTGCCGGGCATGGACACATCTCCTCACATTTGGCAGGCGTGGATGCTACGCCGGCTGCCGCTTGCGGCCAACCGGTGGATCGGGTGTGATCCGGCGCAACGATAACCAGGAGGACGGCATGGCCGAAATTCGCACCGTGCATCTGATGACGATGACGCTCACGGTTGCGGGCATGCAGGCGATCGGTGCGACCCCGAACGGCAACCGGCGCATTGGCCTGGTCGCCGGCGGCACGTTCCAGGGCGAGCGGTTGCGTGGCACCGTGCTGCCGGGTGGCGCGGATTGGATCGTGGCGCGTGCGGATGGTTCTACCACGCTGGACGTGCGCCTGGTACTGGAAACCGACGACAAGGCGCTGGTCGGCATGACGTATCGTGGCATGCGTCACGGGCCCGCGGCGGTGATGGAGCGGCTGAACCGCGGTGACGATGTCGATGCGTCCGAGTATTACTTCCGCACGGCGATCGCGTTCGAGACAGCGGCGGCGAAGTACGACTGGCTGAATCGAATTATCGCGGTGGGCACCGGGGCGCGTCCGCCGGAAGGTCCGATCTACGACATCTTCGAGGTGCTGTGAGATGGCCACCGTCGGCTTCATCGGGCTCGGCAACATGGGCGCGCCGATGGCGGCCAACCTGGTCAAGGCCGGGCATCGCGTGATCGGCTACGACATCAATGCAAACGCGGTGCAGGCGCTTGTTGGCGCCGGTGGACAGGCGGCGGGGAGTGCCACGGAAGCGGCGCGCGGCGCGGATGTGGTGATCACCATGCTGCCCGCCGGCGAGCATGTGCGCGAGGTGTGGCTGCATCAGGGCGGACTGATCGAGGCGGTGAAGGGACGTACGCCGCTGCTGATCGACTGCTCCACGATCGATGTGGAAAGTGCGCGCGTGGTCAGCGGGGCGGCGCGCGTTGCCGGCTTCGAAATGCTGGATGCGCCGGTGTCGGGTGGCGTCGGCGGCGCCACGGCGGGGACGCTCACCTTCATGGTCGGCGGCAGCGAGACCGCGTTCGCCCGCGGACTGCCGGTGTTGCAGGCGATGGGCAAGAACATCGTGCACGCGGGCGGACCTGGGGCAGGGCAGGCGGCGAAGATCTGCAACAACATGATGCTCGCCATCAACATGGTTGGCGTATCGGAAGGATTTCTGCTGGCGCAAAAGCTCGGGCTGGACTGGGACAAGCTGTTTCAGATCGCCTCGACCGCATCAGGGCAGTCCTGGGCGCTGACCAGCTACTGTCCCGCGCCAGGACCGGTTCCCGCCGCACCATCCAATCGCGACTACGCAGCGGGTTTCACCGCGGCACTGATGCTGAAGGACGTGAAGCTGTCGCAGGCGGCGGCGAATGCGACCGGCTCGCCGACCCCGCTTGGGGCGCATGCCATGTCGTTCTACCAGTCGGTCGTCGATGCCGGCGACGGCGGCAAGGATTTTTCCGTCGTGTTCCGCTGGCTGGCATCGCAAGAACGAAAATAAGGGGGCGACAATGGGGGCCGAAACATTCAAGGTTGCACGCGACCTGCTGCTCGCACACCGCACCGATCACGCCGCCGCATGCCGCGAATTTCGCTGGCCCGAGCTGGGGCACTTCAACTTCGCGCTTGATTGGTTCGACGTCGAATTGGCGCACGGTGCGCTCGCCGATCGTCCCGCGCTGACCATCGTCGGCGACGGCGCTGCTTCGTTGAGTTTCGCCGAGTTGTCGCAACGGACCAACCGATTGGCCAATGGCCTGCGTGCGCTTGGGGTGAAACGCGGCGACCGCATCCTGCTCATGCTCGGCAATATCGTGCCGCTGTGGGAGACCATGCTGGCGGCGATGAAGCTTGGCGCGGTGGTGATCCCCGCGACTACATTGCTGACCACCGCGGACCTGCGCGATCGCTTCGCGCGCGGCCGGGTGCGCCATGTGATCACCACTGCCGCGGACGCGGCGAAGTTCGACGGACTGGATCCTAGCGTGACACGAATTGCGGTCGGCGCGCCGCCCAGCGGTTGGCATGGCTACGAATCGCTAGCGACCGGTCCAGCCGAATTTACGCCGGACGGTCCGACCAACGCGACTGATCCGCTGCTGCTATATTTCACATCTGGCACCACGGCGAAACCGAAGCTGGTGCTGCACAGTCATCAGAGTTATCCGGTCGGCCATCTGACGACGATGTATGTACTCGGCCTTCAGGCCAGCGACGTGCATCTGAACATCTCATCGCCGGGCTGGGCGAAGCACGCCTATAGCTGCTTCTTCGCGCCGTGGATCGTTGGCGCGACCGTGTTCATCCTCAATCAGCCGCGGTTCAACACGCGCGGCATGCTGGATGCAATCGTGGCGAATGGCGTCACCACGATCTGCGCGCCGCCCACGGTGTGGCGAATGTTCGTGCAGGAGGATCTGAAATCCTGGAAGACCTCGTTGCGGGAAGTCTGTTCCGCCGGCGAACCGTTGAACCCGGAGGTGATCGAGCAGGTGCGCGCCGCCTGGGGACTGACCGTGCGCGACTTCTATGGCCAGACCGAAACCACCACGCAGGTCGGCAATCCGCCGGGCCTGATGGTGAAGCCCGGTTCGATGGGCCTGCCGATGCCGGGCTACCGCATCCGTCTGCTGGACCCCGACGACCGCGATGCCAAGGAGGGCGAGGTGTGCATCGCGCTCGATCCGCCACCAACCGCGTTGATGCGTGGCTACCAGCAGGACGACGGCAGCTTCGCGCCGCTTGGAGACGCGGTGTACCGCACCGGCGACGTCGCAACGCAGGATGCCGACGGCTATCTCACATTCGTCGGTCGCGCGGATGATGTATTCAAGGCGTCCGACTACCGGATCAGCCCGTTCGAACTGGAAAGTGCGCTGATCGAGCACGCGTCGGTGGCGGAGGCTGCGGTGGTGCCGGCGCCCGATCCCACGCGCACCGCGGTGCCCAAGGCATACGTCACGCTCGCCGCCGGCGTGCCGGCGGATCGCAACACCGCACTGGCGATCTTCCGCCACATGCGCGAGGCGGTGGCGCCGTACAAGCGGGTGCGCCGGTTGGAGTTCACCGATCTGCCGAAAACCATATCGGGCAAGATCCGCCGCGTGGAACTGCGCCAGGAGGAAGCGGCCCGCGCCAAGGAAAGCCTGCGTGCCACAGGGGAATTCCGCGAAGAGGATTTTCCGGAACTGATGGCGCGCTGAAACCAACAACAATCCGACACGACACTTTCGGGAGCAGACCAAATGCCCATGATGACCCGCCGGCACTTCGCGGCCGGCCTGGCGAGCATTGCCGGAACCGCGGCGCTGTCAGGTTTCTCTCGGGCCGACACCGTGGCGATCGAGGTGGCGGCACGCAAGGAAGGCACGCTGACCTGGTACATCGCCCAGGTGGACACCGAAACCGCCGAACATATGGGCCGCGCGTTCACAGCGATTTACCCCGACATCAAGGTCGCGGTGATTCGCACAACGGGTCAGGTAGCCTATGAGAGGTTGCTGCAGGACCTTAAGAACGATGCGCCGCAGTGCGACGTGTTCAGCTCCACCGATATCGCGCAATATCCCGCGCTGAAGCAGCGCAACGCATTGGCACAGTTCACGCCGCAGGGCGCGGCCACGTTGCTGCCGGCGTTCGCCAAACTGGCCGATCCGGGATTCTACTATCCGGCGGCCGCCACGTCGCATCTGCTGGTTTACCACAAGCAGAAGGTTGCACCCGCGGACGCACCGAAGACCTGGCCGGATCTGCTTGATCCGAAGTGGCAGGGCAGGGTTGCTACAGGGCACCCGGCGTTCTCCGGCTGCACGGGGATCTGGGTGCTGGCGCTGCGCAAGACCTATGGCTGGGAGTACTTCGAAAAGTTGGCCAAGAACAATCCGCGCATCGGCCGGTCCGGCAACGATCCCTTGACCTTGATCAATGCCGGCGAGTGCCTGGTCGGTCCGGCGCCGGCCAGTACCGCATTCCAGAATGTCGACAAGGGCAATCCGATCCAACCGGTGTATCCGACAGACGGTGCGACACTGTGCGTCGGTCCGTCCGCGGTGATGGCGAGCGCGCCGCATCCGAATGCGGCACGGCTGTTCATGGAGTGGCTGCTGAGCGACTACTACTCGCGGCTTTCGGTCGCCAATCATGGCGACCCCGTGCATCCCGGTGTCGCGCTGACCTCCGGGCAGAAACCGATGGACCAGGTGCCGCTGCTGCAGCTTTCCGTTGCCGAAATTGCCAAGGGCGTGCCCGAGGTGATCGAGCAGTGGCGCGATACGTTTGGGAGCTGACGTCATGTCGATCATCACACGCCGGACCGCCGCGTTCGGCATCGCCGCGCTCGGTGCGGGTGCGTTGTTGCCGCGCCTCGCGCGTGCCGATCTGGCGGCGCTCGAGGCGGCGGCGCGCAAGGAAGGCACGTTGACCTGGTACATGGCGCAGGTCGACAGTGAGTCCGCCGAGGCGCTCGGCCGCGCGTTCACCGCGCAGTATCCGGGGATCAGCGTGGCGGTGATTCGCACCACCGGGCAGGTCGCCTATCAACGCCTGCTGCTCGACCTGAAGAACGACGCGCCGCAATGTGATGTGTTCAGCACCACCGACATCGCGCACATGCCCGCGCTGAAGGAGCGCAACGCGCTGGCGCATTATGTGCCGGAGGATGCCGCCGGCCTGCTGCCGCAGTTCAAGAGCCTGTCGGATGACGGCTATTACTACGTGACCGGCGCCACCAATCACTTCCTGGTTTACAACACGGACAAGGTACATTCGGACGCGGCGCCACGAAGCTGGACCGATCTGCTGGATCCGAAATGGAAGAATCAGATCGCCTTGCCGCATCCGGCATTCAGCGGCTGCGCCGGCGTCTGGGCATTGGGACTGCGCAAGCTGTACGGCTGGGACTATTTCGACAAACTCGCCAAGAACAACCCGCGCATCGGCCGCTCATTTGGCGATCCGATCACGCTGCTGACCGCGGGCGAATGCGAGGTGGGACCTGGGCCGGCGCTGAATGCATTTCCGGCGATCGCGAAGGGCAATCCGATCGGCGTCGTCTACCCGAGCGACGGATGCAGCATCTGTGTCACGCCGTCCGCGGTGCCGGCCAGTGCGCCGCATCCCAATGCGGGCCGGTTGTTCCTGGAGTGGATGCTCAGCGACACGTATTCCCGACTTTCGGTCGAGCGCGGCAGCGAAGCGCTGCGTGCCGGGCTGGCGCCGAAGCCGGGGCGCAAGACGATCGATCAGGTCAAGGTGATCGAGCTCAGCGTGGCGGAAATTCGCAAGGGCGTGCCTGAGGTGATCGAATCCTGGCGCGACACGTTCGGCAGTTGAGACGGGCTGGCCAATCAACCGCAGCCCAGCCTAACGTTGCATGACAGGAGGATAGACTATCGCATGACCATGACGATCACGCGGCGGCTCGCCGGTCGCCCCCCACCACTGTCATTGCGAGAAGCGAAGCGACGAAGCAATCTCCAGCACGGTGCGGAACCGGTTGGGGATTGCCGCGTCGCTGCGCTCCTCGCAATGACACTGGGCGCGCAATGACGGCGGGGCGGCATGAGCCAGGCTGAACTGACACGCGCCACGACGGTGGCCGCGCCGCGCAGGCGCACCTTCGATCCGTTGTTGCTGCTATGGATCGTGCTGGCGGTCGTGTTGATCTTCCTGGTGGTGAACCCGCTGTTCCGCCTGGTGCAGCTCAGCATGCAGGACAGCGACACCGGCGCCTTCACTCTGATGAACTACGTCGCCGCGTACAGCCGGCCGCGCTACCTGGAGGCAACCTGGAATTCGCTGGCACTCGGCTTCTGGGTCACCGTGCTGTGCCTGCTGTTCGCGGTACCGGTCGCCTGGGCGGTGTCGCGCACCGACATGCCGGGCAAGGGCGCGATCCGCCTGCTGGTGCTGGGTGCCTTCGTTACGCCGCCCTATCTGGGCTCGATCGCCTGGATACTGCTGGCCGGACCGAATTCCGGCTGGCTCAACCGCATGTGGATGGCGCTGACCGGCGCGCACGAGGGCCTGTTCAACATCTATTCGTTCACCGGCCTCGCCTTCAACATCGCGCTCTATTCGTTCCCGTACCTGTTCATCTTCACCACCGCGGCGCTTGACGTGGTGTCGTCGGAGATGGAGGACGCGGCCAACATCCTCGGCGCCGGGACGCTGCGCACCACATTGCAGCATCACTCTGCCGATGGTGCTGCCGGCGATCATGGGCGGCGCCATCATCACTTTCCTGGAAGCCATCGCGCTGTTCGGCGCGCCGGCGCTGATCGCCATTCCGGCGCGCTTCAACGTCGTGACGACACAGTTGCTGCAATTCTTCAGCCAGCCGATCCGTGCCGAGGTGGCCGCAGCCTACGCAATTCCGCTGCTGCTGATCACCGTCGCGCTGTTCGGCGTGCAACGCTGGCTGGTGCGGCGGCGCGGCTTCGTCGCGCTGACCGGCAAGGGCGGCGAGCGGCGCATCATCGCGCTGGGTCCGTGGCGCTGGGTGATGCTCGGCTACACCATGCTGCTGCTGTCGCTGGCGGTCCTGCTGCCCTACTCGGTGCTGGCGCAGGCGGCGCTGTCGAAGGCGTGGGGCCGCGGGCTCAGCCTGGACAATCTGACGTTGCACAATTTCTACTACCTGCTGTTCCAGCATGACACCGCGGCGCAATCGGTGATCAACAGCTTCACCTACGCCGCGGCGGCTGCCTGCATCGCCATGACCTTGGCATTGGCGATCGCCTATATCGTCAGCCGGCGCCTGCTGCCATGGGCCGGCGTGCTGAGCTTCGTCGCCATGGCGCCATTCGTGGTGCCCGGCATCGTGCTGGCGATCGCATTCTATGCCGCCTACGCACCGCCGCCGCTGGCGCTGTACGGCACCGCCACGATCCTGATCCTGGCATTCGCAACGCGCTTCCTGCCGATCGGCTATGCCAACGCCGATGCGGCGATCCGCAGCATCAATCCCGGAAATGGAGGAGGCGGTGCGCATCCTCGGCGGTGGCCGACTGCTGGCAATCCGCCGGGTGCTGGCGCCGCTGATGCAGCGCAGCCTGATCGGCGCGTGGCTGCTGGTGTTCATCCCCGCGACGCGCGAACTGTCCACCGCGATGTTCCTCTACGGACCGAAGACACGCACCATGTCGGTGATGCTGATGGACATGAGCGAGGAGGGCAATTTCGAAAACCTCGCGGCGCTCGGCTTCCTGCTGCTGGCCTCGACGCTCGTCATCGTGGTCCTGGCCTCCAGCCTGCATGGGGCGTGACTTCATGCTGCGGCGGGAGCGCGGATGAGCAAGCTGGTATTGAGCGGACTGGGCAAGAGCTTCGGCACGATGCCGGCGGTGCAGGACGTAAGCCTGACGTTGCAGCGAAGGCGAATTCGTTTCGCTGCTCGGGCCGTCCGGCTGCGGCAAGACCACCACGCTGCGCATGATCGCCGGATTCATCAGCCCGACCGCCGGCACGATCGAGATGAACGGCGCGCTGCTGTCCGTCGCCCAACCGTGTGGTGCGCGCCGGAAAAGCGCGGCATGTCGATGATCTTCCAGAGCTATGCGATCTGGCCGAACATGACGGTGGCGCAGAACGTCGCGTTCGGCCTGAAGCTGCGCAAGCTGCCGGCCGACGAATTGCGCGGCGCGGCTCGATCGCATGCTCGACGTCGTGCAGCTTGGGCATCTGCAGCGACCGCTATCCGGCGGAATTGTCTGGCGGCCAGCAACAGCGCGTGGCGCTGGCGCGCGCCATCGTGATCGAGCCGGAGGTGCTGCTGCTCGATGAACCGCTGTCCAACCTGGATGCCAATCTGCGCGAGGAGATGCGTTCGGAAATCCGCCGCCTGCACGACGCGTTCCGCATCACCACGGTCTATGTGACGCACGACCAGGCCGAGGCGATGGTGACCTCCGATCGCATCGTGGTGATGAACCATGGGCGGATCGAACAGGTGGATGATCCCGTGTCGCTGTACAACCGACCGAAGACGCGCTTTGTTGCCGGCTTCATCGGGCGGACCAATTTCCTCGATGGCACGGTGGATGGCGGCACGATCGGCTTTCCCGGCTTTTCGGTGCCGGTCGGCATGGCCCCGGAGGCGGGCATGAACGGACGCGGTCAGTTTCTCAGTGCGGCCGCAGACCATCGGCATTCACCGCAGCCGCGCCTGCGGACTGCCAATGCCGGCTGGTGGGTCAAGGGCCGCATCACCGAGCGGGCCTATCTCGGCGAGTACTGGGAATATGTCGTGCGGCCGATGGAATCGGAACTGCGACTGCGCGTCAGTGCCTCGCCGCAGACGGTTTACGAAACCGACGACATGGTCTGGCTGGAGATCGATCCGCGGCGCATTGCCCGCGTGCCAAGTGAAGGATAGGCACGCGTGACGATTGCACGGCATCCGGCACTTGTCATCGGAGCCGGCGTGGTCGGGCTGTCGACGGCGCTCTATCTGCAGCGTGCCGGCATGCACGTCGCAGTGATCGATCCGCTGGGGCCTGCCGGTGGCGCATCCTTCGGCAATGCCGGCATGCTCAGCCCCGACACTGCGACGCCGATCGCCATGCCCGGCATGCTGCGCAAGGTCCCGGGGTGGCTGCGCGATCCGTTGGGTCCGCTGGCGGTGCGGCCGTCGTATTTTCCGCGCGCGCTGCCCTGGCTGATGCAATGGGTGAAGGCCGGCCGGCTCGAGCGCGTGCTGGCGGTGTCCGATGCCATGCGCGCTCTGCACCGCGACACGCTGGCCTGCTGGCGTGAACTGCTCGGCGATGCGCTGTACCACGATCTGATCCGCCCGTCCGGTCAGGTGCAGGTGTGGGAGGACGATGACTCAAGCCCGACCGAGGCTATCGAACAGCAAATTCGCGAACGGCACGGCATCGAGGCGCACGTACTGACCGCCGATGACCTGCGGCAGATGTTTCCCGGCATCGCACGCACCATCAGGCGCGGCCTGCATGTGCCAGGCAACGGTCACACGGTCAGTCCGCAGCGCATTGTGCACGCGCTGGCCGAATTGTTCCGCGCGTCGGGCGGCGAGATCATAGCCGAACGGGTCATGAAGCTGATCCCGCGCGGTGGCGGCGGATACATGGCGATGACCAATACGGCCCACCGCAGCGTAGATCATGTGGTGGTCGCCGCGGGTGCATGGTCGGGCCGGCTGCTCGCGCCGCTCGGTGTTCGCGTGCCGTTGGAGACGGAACGCGGGTATCACGCGATGCTGTTCTCGCCGAGTGTACAACCGCAGATCCCCATCAGCAGCAAAACGCGCGCCGTCTTCCTGACGCCGATGGAGGACGGACTGCGCGTTGCCGGCACGGTGGAGATTGCCGGCCTCGATGCGCCGCCGGACGAACGCCGCGCGGCGATCCTGGTGGAACATGCGCGCCGGCTGTTTCCCGAACTGGAGGCGAGCGATGTGCGCTACTGGATGGGCTTTCGGCCGTCGACCCCCGACAGCCTGCCGATCCTCGGACCGGTGACGGGGCATTCCGGGCTTTATTTCGCGTTCGGGCATGGTCACTTCGGCATGAGTGGCGGGCCACCAAGCGGCCGGCTGCTGGCGCGACTGATTACCGGGCAGCCGCCCGGCATCGATCCGACGCCGTACAGCGCGCAGCGCTTTACCCGCTGATCCCAAGAGCTACTTCGTCATGGCCGGACTGGTCCCGGCCATCACCGCCGGCAATATGCCGCGACGGATAACCGGGATTGCGCCCGGCCGTGACGGGGAAGCGCAGGCGTGGACAAGACCGAGAGCCGTCAGCTGAATAGCAGCCCGTCGCCGGCAGGCGCTATTCGCCCGACAGAACGGGCGTCCTGGACGCTGATTGCGTCGGCTCGGATAGGTGATTTTCCGGTTGCCGGGAAATTTCCTGGGCTTCGGCGGCCTCGCGTTTGGTTGCCAGCACAGCAAATCGTCGCGCCAGGCTCTCCAGGGCAATTCTGACGTCTGCGGTTGACGCTGTCGCGGCCATCTGTGCGAGTTCGTCGGCCCTCATCCGGAGCTCGTACCGAGCAACGCATGGAGAGTGGCACGTGGTGCAGACTCTTCGGAGGCAAAAGCGACACAGCGTGGTTCCCTGGAAATGCTCCGTCTCGGCCCGACGGTAGGCAGCCGACCCTTGTCAGCACCGCAAGTCCATCGCCATAGCCGGCCTTGCCGGGCGCTCGTCGCGGTGCCGTGCCAGTCACGACGCCCGAGACGACACTATTGGCAGCAAGCGACATCACGATACCTTCGGGTGTCGAACGGACGCTCCGATTATCTCAAATAAGTTAAGAAACGGTTGACGTATCCCCCACCGGCGGTAGCTGGCGAACCACGGACCGCCACCGCTAGATTATTGTCGGGCGGCGGCTTCAGTCGCCTGCCGGCAGGGTGAAGCGGAAAATGCTGCCGCCGCCGGCGTTCGGTTCGACCCACAACCTGCCGCCATGCGCCTCCACGATGGTACGGCAGACCGACAGGCCGATGCCCATGCCGTTGATCTTGGTTGTGACGAAAGGTTGGAACAACCTCGCCTCGATCTCCGGTGAGATCCCGCTGCCGGTGTCGGCCACGCTGACCTCAACGACACCGTTTTCCACCACAGTGCCGACCGATAGCTCGCGCAGCGGCTGCCCCTCCATCGCCTCCACCGCGTTACGGATCAGATTGAGCAGCACCTGCTGAACCTGCACGCGATCCACCACGGCGCTCGGCAGGTCCGGATCGATGGTGATGAGCACCTTGATGCCATGCTCCTTCGCGCCGACCAGGGCGAGTGCGCTTGCCTCCTCGATCAGCTTGGCAACGCTTTCCGGGCGCCTTGCCACTTCGCCGCGCGCCACGAACGCGCGCAGCCGGCGGATGATCTCGCCGCTGCGCAGCGTCTGTCGCGCCGCGAGGTCGATGGCCTGGCGGACCCGGGGCAGATCGGGTTGCGGCGCTTCGAGCAGGCGCAGTGCCGCGCGGACATAATTGGACGTGGCGGTCAGCGGCTGGTTGAGCTCATGCGCCAGCGCCGCCGCCATCTGGCCCATCGAGCGCAGGCGCGAGACGTGCAGCAGCCCGTCTTGCAGTTCCTGCAACCGCCGGTCGGTCTGCTGGCGCTCCGTCAGGTCGCGGACGAAACCGGTGAACAGCGTGCGACCGTTCTGGTTCACCTCGCCGACCGTGAGCTCCATCGGGAAGGTGCTGCCATCCTTGCGCAGCCCGACCACGACGCGGCCAATGCCGATGATGCGACGCTCGCCGGTGGCGAGGTAACGTTCCAGGTATCCGTCGTGCTGCTCGCGATACGGCGATGGCATCAGCATCCTGACGTTCTGGCCACAGACCTCCGCCGGGCTGTAGCCGAACAACCGTTCCGCGGCTCGGCTGAACGACTGCACGATGCCGCGGTGGTCGATCACCACCATCGCATCCGGCACGGTCTCGAGGATTGAGCGTAGCAGCGCCGATTCGCGTGCATGCGTGTCCGGTTCCGGCACGGGGTCTGGCTGATCCATGGAATGGCATCAAATACCCCACCCGTCGCGCCGGGCAAGGCCTGGCTGTGCGGAACCCGTGGTATCAGGCCCCGGCTTGCGTGATGAAGTCGAGCAGGACTTCGTCGTCCAGCGGCTTTTCCAGCACCTGCTCCACGCCAAGCTGGCGTGCCAGCCGGATCAGGTCGGGCGAGGGGGAGCCCGTGATCAGCGCAATCGGCAGGGTGAACCCGTCGCCGCGCAGACGGCCGACCAGTTGCAGCCCGGTTTGGTCCGGCATGTGCTGATCCACCACCAGGCACGCCAATTCCGCGGTCTTGGCTTCGTTCAGGAACTGGGCGGCGGAGTTGAAGGCCGCAACGGAAAACCCTGCGGTCTCCAGCAGGAATTGGAGCGAACTCACGCACCGCATCATCGTCGTCAACCACCGCGACCATCGGGTGGGATCCGTTATGCATCTCGCTCGCTCCATTGCCCTGGCTGGCAGGCGCCGCTGGGTTAGCCCTGGCAGTCTCGCCGAATTGCCAGGCGTGCGCCTTGACCTAGGTCAACGTCGCGGAACTTCTCCCGGCAGCCGCTCCTGCGTCGCGGCGATGACCATGCGCACCAACTCAGGCAGGCTGCGCGCGCCCATCTTTTCCATGACCCGCGCGCGATGCACTTCAACGGTGCGCGGGCTGGAGCCCAGGTCGTAGGCGATCGTCTTGTTGGGGTGGCCCTCCACCAGCCGGTCCAGCACCTCGCGCTCGCGCGGCGTCAGGCTGGCAAGTCGCGCGCTGATCTCCGCTACCGCGCTGGCTGCCTCGCTGACCCGCCGGCTGACCGCGAGGGCACCGGAGACCGCCGCCAGCAACTGCGCATCGTCGAACGGCTTCTCCAGGAAGTCCGTGGCGCCGGCCTTCAGCGCCTCGACCGCGATCGGCACGTCGCCATGACCGGTCATGACGATCACCGGCAGCCGGATGCCAAGCTCCGTCAGACGCCGTTGCAACGCCAGTCCGTCCAGTTCGGGCATGCGCACATCGGTCAACACGCATCCGGTTGCCTGGTTTGCCAGAGCCTTCAGCAGCGCCGGCGCCGAAGCGTAGGTCCGCACCGAGAATCCGGCCGTCTCGAGCAGCAATGCCAGCGAATCGCGCACCGCCTCATCATCATCCACCACATGAACCAGGGGTGCTTCAGCCATCAGGCCCTCCCAGGCACCGATCTAACGAAGCGCGATACGTAGCATCCCGTACGTCCGTTTCCGAATTACCGGCGCTGTCGCGCCCCGATACACCGGCCGCAGCGAAACGCGGAATCGGTCATGGAGGGCGCAATGCAGGCCACGATGCAGACAATGGAACGCCGCACCCGCAACACCAGCGGACGGGCAATCATCCAGTCCTTTGGGCAACCGGCGCCACGCGATGCGCTCGATCTGCTGGAACAGTTCGGGTTCACCGTGTCGGTGCAGCGCGAGCACGAAATCCATGGCCAGGGGGAACAGGCGGGTTCCTGCTTCCGGATTCTGAGTGGCTGCGTGCGCCTGGTCAAGCTGATGGAGGACGGGCGTCGGCAGGTCGGCGAGTTCCTGATGGCCGGCGACCTGTTCGGTTTCGATGCACTGGACACCCATGATTTCGCCGCCGAGGCGGTCTCCGATGTCGTGCTGCGGCGCTATCCGCGGCGTATGGTCGACGCACTGGCCGAGAGCAACGTCGTCCTGGCGCGGCGGCTGCGTGACCTGACCTCGGTAAGCCTGCGCACGGCGCATACGCGGCTGATGCTGCTGGGGCGCAAGACCGCGTCGGAGCGGATCGCCACGTTCCTGCTGGAGATGGTGGAGCGGCTGCCACAGGTGCGCGACGGTGTCCTGGACCTGCCGATGAGCCGCACCGACATGGCCGACCATCTCGGCCTGACGATCGAGACGGTGTGCCGCATCCTGGCGCATCTGCGGCGTGACGGCACGATTGCGATCGAGCGCAGCCGGGTCGAGATCCGCAACAACGAGGGACTGCAGCAGATGGCATCGGAGCCGCGGCACTGAGCAGTCTGATAAAGGCAAGCGCTTCTTTTTTGCAAAAAAGGCAGCAAAAAACTCTTATTCATTGGCTCCCGGGCTTTTGGCGTGCGACGGCGGGCGGAATGCGGAATGCCACCATCAACCGGTTCCAGCCGTTGATCGCCACCACCGCCATGGTGAGATCGACCAGTTCCTGTTCGCTGAATTGCGCGCGCGCCGCCTCGTAGTCGTCGTCTGGCACGTGGCTGTCTGCCACCAGCGTGACTGCCTCCGCCCATGCCAATGCGGCGCGCTCGCGGTCGGTGAACAGCGGCGCCTCGCGCCAGACCGCAAGCAGATCCAGCCGTTCCTGTAATTCACCGGCCTTGCGCGCATCGCGCAGATGCATGTGCAGGCAGAACGCACAGCCATTGATCTGTGACGCGCGGATCGTCACCAGGCCCCGCAGGCGCTGGTCCAGTCCCGACGCATCGACAGAGCTCTGTAGCGCGGCCATCGCCTTGTAGGCATTCGGGCTCACGCGCGTGGTATCGATGCGAGGCTGCATGTCTGGTCTCCATGACAGGGTGATCGCGATCGGATGAATGGTGACCGCATTGCCGGCCTGCCAGACCAAATTTCCGGGACTCGACCAGACCATGTCGATGCGGCACGTTTGGCCGACAGGGAGGCAGGTCCAATGCAATTCGGCGTTTTCGATCATATGGATCGCGGGCAGACCACGCTCGACCGGCTTTACGCGGACCGGCTGCGACTGGTGGAGGAGTACGACCGCACCGGCTTCTACGGCTATCATGTCGCGGAGCACCATGCGACGCCGCTTGGCGTGGCGCCGTCGCCGGGCGTGTGGCTTGCCGCGGTGGCAGAACGCACCAAGCGGTTGCGGTTCGGTCCGCTGGTGTATCTGCTGCCGCTGTATCATCCGCTGAAGCTGCTGGAAGAGATCTGCATGCTCGACCAGATGAGTGGCGGCCGGTTCATGCTTGGCGTCGGGCGAGGCATTTCGCCGATCGAGCTGCGCTATTACGGGATCGATCCGGAGATTGCGCCGGCGATGTATGCCGAAGCACTGGAAGTGATCCTGCGCGGCATGACCAGCAAGGAGCTGAGCTTCGCGGGGACCTACTACCGGTACGACAAGGTGCCGATGGAACTGGAGCCGTTGCAGAAGCCATATCCGCCGCTGTGGTACGGCATCGGCCGGCCCGATGGCGTGCCCTGGGCGGCGCAGCACCGGGTGAATGTCGTCGCCAATCTCGGCGGCAAGGGCATGCGCGCGATCACCGACCGTTATCGTGCCGAATGGGCGGCGTTGGGCGAGCCGCCCGGCACGCTGCCGCTGATGGGTGTCAGCCGGCATATCGTGATTGCCGAAACCCGCAGGGAGGCACTGGAGATTGCCAAACGCGGATATCAGAAGTGGCGCGACAGTTTTCTGATGCTTTGGCGCAAGCACAACATGCAGCTCCCCAATCCGAACGCGCTGTTCCCGGAGCAGTTCGAGGAAGCCGAGGCACAAGGGCGCGCCATCGCCGGGACCGCCGAGCATGTGCGGGATTTCTTGCAGAGCTCGATCGATGAGGGCGGGCTGAATTATCTGCTGTGCCGCTTCGCATTCGGCGACATCACCTGCGACGAGGCGATGCAGTCGGTGCAATTGTTCGCGCGGCATGTGAAGCCCGCGATCACGCCAGCCCGGGAGGATGCCTGATGCAGCCGGAATACGAGGTCTTCGCCATTCGCTATGCGACGCGCGAGGCGCGGCGGGCCGAGCATTTCATCGGCGGCGACCCGCATGATGGGCCGATGCCGATGGACTACTTCGTCTGGGTGGCAAAGAACGCCGACCGCGCGGTGGTGATCGACATCGGCTTCACCGCCGAGAGCGGCGGCAAGCGTGGGCGGAAGCTGGCGCGCGATCCGATCGATTCACTGGCGCTGGTCGGGGTCGATGCGGCCGAGGTGAAGGACGTGATCCTGACACACATGCACTACGACCACGTCGGTAATTTCCATAAGTTTCCGGTGGCGCGGTTCCATTTGCAGGAGCCGGAGATGCACTACGCGGTTGGCCGCTACATGAAGCACAGGCAGTTGGCCAGGAGCTTCGAGCCGGACGATGTGTGCGGCGTGGTGCGGCTGAACTTCGACGGCCGCGTGGTCTACCGCACCGGGCCTGGCGAGATCGTGCCGGGTATTTCCGTGGTGCCGACTGGCGGGCACTCTGCTGGCCTGCAGTTCGTCAAGGTGAACACCAGGCGAGGCGTTGTCGTGCTGGCGTCCGACGTCACGCACTTCTACGAAAACATGGAGACCGGACGTCCGTTCACCACGGCGTTCCACATCGGCGAGATGCTGGATGCCTACGACACGTTGCGTGCTCATGCGCCGTCGCCGCAGCACATCGTGCCGGGGCACGATCCGGAGGTGATGCGCCGCTATCCACCGCCGAAGCCGGAACTGGAGGGGATCGTCGTGCGCCTGGACGTGGCGCCGAAGGCATAGAAAAGCCGGCCTGGACTTGCTCGTTCGTCCAGGCCGGCTTTGCCTCTCCCTATGCCGTTAATGGATCTTGCGGCGCACTGCGAGACCCATCAGGCCGGCCAATCCGACCACCAGGATCGGCAGACTGCCCGGCTCTGGCACGCCGAATACCGCGATGCAGCCCGGATTTGCGAAGCTCGCCGGGCAGGGGTCTATGCCCGTGGGGCCGAAGGTGCCGGCAAGCGCCACGAAAACTTCGCCGTCGAACGGATCTACCGTGATCGAATGAGCACTCGTGGTGTCCGGCAGATCGACGGTCTGGACAATGGTGCTCCCAGCGCCGGCGTCGGTGACAACGTCGAAGAACCGCGTCGTGTTGCTGCCATCATTACCGGTCACGTAGTACTTGTTTGTCTTTGGATCGTACCATAGCTCGTCCGTACCGGCGAGGCCGGCGAATGTCTTGACGATCGAGCCCGCGCCCGTGGGATTGAGCAGGATTGCTCCCGCGCCGCTGGCGACGGTGCTGCCGCAGCCAACCATCAGGTTGCCGCTGCCGCCAACGGCGAGGCCCGAGGGCGAGCATGATGAGATGCCCAGGTTAAAGAGACTGATCACCCGCAGGACTTTGCCGGTAGTGTCGACCTCGGCGACCCCACCTGGGTCAGTGGCTCCTCCCGTGCTCAACACCGGAATGGAGACAAAGAACGTCCCGGTCTTCGGATCCCAGGCCGACTGCTCCATGCCGCCGGCCGCGATCCCGCCCATGGTTGAGGGGATAGTAATGGGGGTAACGCTGAGGGCGACCGGCGGGTGTCCGCCTGTCGTGGTGAAGAGATTTCCGTATGCCGGTGTATCGGCATTGTTGGCGGCGAGGATCTGGCCCGTTAAGGGCGAGTAGGCCATTTCGTCGACCCGGAACGCGCCGCCGGTCGAGATCGCACTCACAAAGGTCGGAGACGCTGGATTTGTCGCGTTGTAGACCCTGAGCGTGCTGTCGCCGTTACCACCATAAAGGGTGGTGACCCCTCCCGAGGTGACCGTCACAACGCCATCCGGGCCGGAAACCGACGTGGTTGCCTGCTGCCCGGTAAATCCGGTCGCCCGGCCGAGAAATGCCCCGCTGGACCCCGAAAAGATATCGACAGCGGCGTTGGACCGGTCGGCGATAAAGACGTCTCCGGTCACCGGGTCGGCGTAACTGATGTCGAACGCAGAGAATGCCCCGCCAGGCTGTACATTCGCTGTGTCCGCCGGGACCGGAATATACTTCAGGAGCTGCAGCATTGGAGCCGCGGCCGCCGGGCCTGCTGCTGCCGTAGTTGCCAGCAGGCCGGCCAACGCCACTGAGTGAACGCGTCGCATGTCTCAGTTCCTCCACAAGATCGTTGTTGATTAGGTCCGATGGTAGCCGTAGTCCCGACGCCGAGCTTGGACATGGCGACAGGCTGCTTCCCTCTCGGGAAACACTCCATCAACCAGTAGGTAATGTTACCTTGATGCCCCTGTTAACGCTGACCGAACGCTGTCTTCAGCACTTGATTGACTGTTATTCGCAATAGACAACAGGTGACGTGGAACTCATGCAACTCACGTTTTAAAGATTTCGGTGACGTTTCCAATCGCCACATCACGATGGCGGATTGCCTACGCGGCACGACTGCTGCACCGCAACAGTCACGCTGATCGGATGATCGCCCAGCGCGTTTTCCGGCCTGCGCCGGAGCTATGCGTCCAACGATGGGATCCATTGCGGTTGTCTGCTTGCCGGCATTGACCTATGGTCGATCCGAGACAATCCGTACTGTGTATCGCAACGCTCCTCAGTGCATCGGTCCGCGACGTTCATCACGGCCGGCGGTCAACCGTGCGCGCTCGCACGGCCGAAGCCATGTCCGCTCCACTCCAGGCGCCCGGGCCGCCCAATGATGCCTCGCCCAACAGAGCCGCCAATCCATGACAGCAATCCCTTCGCGAGCGATAGCGGCCTTCGCCATGCTGCTTGCAGCATGTTGGGCTGGCCGCGCGCAGCCGGCGGCCAGCGTTGACTGGTCGAAGGCGCAGCCGATGAACGTGATGCTGATCGATGACCGGTTCGTGCCGGATCATCTGACCTTCAGCCATGGCGTGCCATACAGGTTGCATCTGGAAAACCACGGCAAGGATCTGCACGAGTTCACCGCGCCTGAATTTTTCGCCTCATCCATCGTGCGCGATCAAGGTCTCCTGGCGAACGGCGGCAAGGAGATCGTCGTGCAGCCAGGCGCTACCGCCGATGTCGATCTCGAGCCGCTCAAGCCGGGCACCTATGATTTGGTCTGTGCCGACCACGACTGGGACGGCATGACAGGCGAGATAACCGTCAAATAATCGGATGGCGCCAACAATGATAGACCGGCCCTGCGGTTCCGACCGTGCCACGCCGCCTCGAAGCGGCCGGACCGAGTCGGGCAACTGCTGCTGGATGAAGCAGCCAAGCACCTGATGGTCATGGTTGGTTGACGCCGCACCGGGGCTGTCGCCAGGATGCTGCCCCGCACCAAACATGAGGGGTCCTCCATGCGGATTTGCGTCTATGGCGCCGGCGCGATCGGCGGCCACCTGGCGGTGCGCTATTCGCGCGGCGGCGCCGAGGTGTCGGTGTTGGCGCGGGGTCCGCACCTGGCGGCGATCCAGCGCGACGGACTGACGGTACACACAAGCAACGGCGAACTTCGTGCGCGGGTGCGGGCGAGCGACGATCCGGCGGCGCTCGGGCCGCAGGATGCCGTGTTGGTGACGGTGAAGGCACCGGCGCTGCCGGCCGTCGCCGCCGGCATCGCACCGCTGCTCGGACCCGATACGGCCGTTGCCTTCGTGATGAACGGCATTCCCTGGTGGTATTTCCATGCGTTGCCCGGCCCGCTGGAAGGTCGCCGCCTGCCGCGCATCGATCCGGATGACGCGATGTGGCGCGCGGTCGGTCCGCGGCGCGCGATCGGCGGCGTGGTATACGCAGCCAGCGCGGTGATCGCACCGGGCGTGATCGAACTGGAGAACCCCAATGCCCGCGTGGTGTTCGGCGAACCTGACGGCCGCATGTCGGAGCGCGTGGAGGCGTTCGCCGCACCGCTGCGCACCGGCGGCATCACCGCCGAGGTGACGCCGGCGATCCGTGATGAAATCTGGCAGAAGCTGCTGGGAAATCTCGGCAACGCGCCGATGGCCGTGCTGACCCAGGTGAGCATCCGCGACCTGTTCCAGGAACCGGTCTGTGTCGATGCGGCCCGACGCATCATGCAGGAGGCGGCGGCGGTTGCCACGGCGGTGGGCGCGAAGGTCGATCCGGATCATGAGAAGCGGATCGCGCACGGTCGCAGCCTGGATCACAAGCCGAGCATATTGCAGGACCTGGAACTCGGGCGGCCGATGGAGATAGACGGCATCTTCGACGCGCCGTTGGAGCTTGCGCGCATGGCCGGCGTCGCGACGCTGACGCTCGACCTGGTGGTGGCTCTGGCCAAGGTAAGGGCGCGCGCCGCCGGACTATATCCGCGATAAACGCTGCGGGAGAAGACGACATGGAAATGCGGACATTTGGCCGAACGGGCCTGCGGGTCTCGATCCTGGGCTTCGGTTGCGGTGCGGTGGGCGGCCTGATGGTGCGCGGCGCGCCGGAGGATCAGGAACGCGCCGTCGCGCGCGCACTGGAAGTGGGTGTGAACTACTTCGACACCGCCGCGATGTACGGCAACGGCGAGTCCGAGAAGAACCTTGGCCGCGTGCTCGCGAAGCTGAAGCCCAACGTCATCGTCGGCACCAAGGTGCGCATCAGGTCCGCGGATTTCGGCCGCATCGCCGCCGCGGTCGCCGAATCGCTCGAGGCCAGTCTGACGCGCATGGGCCGCGAGCAGGTGGATATCTTCCATCTGCACAACGCGATCACCACCAACGGCGGCAGCGAATCGCTGTCGGGGAAGACGGTGCTGGAAGACGTGGTCCCGGCATTCGAAAAGCTCCGCCAGCAGGGCAAGACGCGCTTCCTCGGCATCACCGCGGTCGGCGACACCGCGGCGCTGCATCAGGTGATCGATGCCCGCGTCTTCGACAGCGCACAGGTCAGCTACAACATGCTGAACCCCAGCGCGGGCTCGGCACTTCCACCCGGTTACCCGGCGCAGGACTACGGCAGGATGTTCGATCACACGCAGTCCGCCGGCGTCGGCGTGGTCGGCATCCGCGTGCTCGCCGGTGGCGCGCTGAGCGGTGCGGCGGAGCGTCATCCGATTGCCAGTCCGCCGCCCGAGCCTATCGGTTCGGCACACTCCTACGACGCGGACATGCAGCGGGCTCGGCGTCTGTCGCCGCTGGTGCAGCAAGGCCACGCCGGCAGTCTGCCGGAAGCGGCGATTCGCTTCGCCATTTCGCATCCGGCGATGGGCACGATCCTGGTCGGCATGGCGACGCCGGCGGAGTTCGAGCAGGCGCTGGCGGCGGTCAACAAAGGCCCGCTGTCGCCGGCCGCGATCGCGCGCCTGACCGAACTGCAGCAGGGGTTCGTCGGCGAGCACAGATAATCCGGGTGCCGGATTTTGCTGTCTCCCGGCCGCGCCACGGGTTAGCGTCGTCCGCGTAATCGGACATGGGCTGATGGGACGGCCATGACAGAGAGGCAGGCGCCTGGCACGGAAGTACGGCTGCGCTACGGCGGCATCGTCTCCGTCAGTCGCGCCCTGCAGGTGGTGGCTGCGGTGGTGCTGCTGCTGATCGTCGGCGCCACGGTGCATCAACTGATGACACTGCGGTCCGCCATCGTTGGCGACACCGCGCGCCAGATGGCGCGGCTCGACATGGTGTTCGCCGAACAGACCGGCCGCGCCATCGAGACCGTGGACTTCATCCTGCGCAATGCCATCGAGACGTTGCAGGCCGATGGCGTCGACAGCCCACCACCCGCCGCCACATTCGACCCGCTGCTTGCCCGGCGCATTGAGGGCGTCCGTCAACTGAGCGACCTGGCGATCACCAACGCATCGGGCGATGTGATCTACTCGGCGCATCACGCGTCTGAAGCACTGCCGCCGCAAGGGCGTGGCAGCTTTGGCGTTCCACATTGCCAACCCGCAGTCAGGCTTGCGGTTCAGCCCGCCGTTTCATGACGCAGACGGCAAATGGACCGCATTGATCACGCGCGGCATCACGGGTGCGGACGGCAGAGTAATCGGCATGGCCATCGCCTCGCTCAACCTGGCGTATTTCGAGGACTTCTATCGGGCGGTGGATCTGAGCGAAAACGGCTCCATCATCCTGCACCTGCGCGACGGCACGGTGCTGGCGCGCTTTCCGCACGTCGATTCCGCCATCGGCACCAGCTTCGCCAATACGCCGCCATTCAAGGACGTACTGTCGCACGAAATGGCCGGCACGCTGCTGATGGAAAGCCCGATCGACGGCAGCATCCGGGTGACGGCGATCCGCGCGCTGCGGGCGTTTCCGTTGGCGGTGATGGTGTCGGTCGAGGAAGGCAGGTTGCTCACCGATTGGCGCAAGCAGGCTTGGGGCTTCGTCATAGCCGCGGTCTTCGCCACCGCGCTGGTCGTCGGGCTGTTGCTGCTGCTGGCACGGCGATCGCGTCAGGTCGAGGGTCTGGTCGGTGAGTTTCGCGTCGCAAAGGACGTCGCCGAACAAGCGCACGAAGCAGGCGCTGGAACAGATGGCGGAGCGTGAGCGCGCGGAGGCTGCATTACGCCAGGCTCAGCGGATCGAAGCGGTCGGCCAGTTGACCGGCGGCGTGGCGCACGACTTCAACAATCTGCTCACGGTGCTGATCGGCAATATCGATCTGATCCAGTCCACGAACGGGCTCGATCCGCGCATGAACGAACGGCTTACGGCGATGCGGGCCGCGGCGGCACGTGGCGCGACGCTGACCGGTCATCTGCTGGCCTTTGCGCGACGCCAGCCGCTGTTGCCTCGCGCGGTGGATCTCAATGCCGTGGCTGATCGGCATGCAGGATCTGCTTGCAAAGCGCGCTTGGCCGGCGCGTGCAGATGACGATGCGCCTGGCCGATGCGTTGTGGCCGGCGATGGTCGATCCGACGCAGATCGAGCTGGTCATCCTCAACCTTGCGATCAATGCGCGTGATGCCATGCCGGATGGCGGCATGGTGACCATCGAGACGGACAATCGCCATCGCGGACCGTCGCAACGGCCAGGGGAACCGGCCGAGGGCGACTACGTGGTGGTGACCGTGCGCGATACCGGAAGCGGCATGACGCCCGAGGTGCAGGCCAAGGCGTTCGAGCCGTTCTTTACCACCAAGAAGACCGGGCTCCGGATCCGGCCTGGGACTGTCGCAGGTATTCGGCACCGCCCGCCAGTCCGGCGGTGACGTGCACATCGACAGCACGCCGGGCAAGGGCACATCGGTATCGGTGTTCCTGCCGCGCGCCGCAACGCCGGCGGAGCGTCCGGCCATCCCGCAACCCGGCATGACCGAGGCACGATCGGGCCGCGCCGTCGTGCTGATCGTGGACGACGATGACGCGGTGCGTGGTACGACGGCCGACGTGCTGAGCGGCCTCGGCTACCGGGTGATACAGGCGGCGGACGGCGCGGAGGCGCTGGACCTGCTGGATGCCGACAGCGCCATCGACGTGCTGCTTACCGACGTCGTGATGCCCGGCATGAGCGGTCCGGCCCTGGCGCGCCAGGTGCGCGCGTCGCGCCCGTCGCTGCCGATCATCTTCATCTCGGGTTACGCCGATCCCGAGGGCCATGACAGCGAACTGCCCGGACGTCTGGTGCGCAAGCCGTTCCGCATCAGCGATCTGCGCGATCAGATCGAGGCGGCGATCGACGAAGCGCGCGCCCCGGTGGCCTGAGGCCGGTGCGACGATGAGGCTGCTCGCGATGGTCGCGCGACGGATCGTATGGATGCCGCCGACGCTGCTCGGACTGGTGCTGATCGTGTTCGCGATCTCGCACATCATTCCATCCGACCCCGCGCGCGTCATGGCCGGCGAGAACGCGCCGCCGGAGCAGGTGGCCACGCTGCGTCACAAGTACGGCCTCGATCTGCCGCTGCCGCAGCAGTTCGCGCACTACGTCGGCGACGTCGCGACCGGCAACCTGGGGACCAGCCTGTTCACCCAGCGTCCGGTCGCCGATGATCTGTGGTCGCGCCTGCCGGCGACGTTGGAACTGGCGCTGTATGCCATCGTGATTGCCGTGGTGGTCGGCGTGCCGCTGGGCGTGGTGGCGGCGCTGCGACGCAACTCGCCGCTCGATCATCTGGTGCGCGTGGTGACGGTGACCGGTCTCGCCATGGCGGCGTTCTGGCTGGCGATCCTGCTGCAACTGCTGTTCTCGATGTGGCTGGGGCTGACGCCGGTGCAGGGCAGGATCGATGGCTGGGGACCCGATCCGATCACCGGCTTCTACACGCATCGATGCCCTGCTGCGCGGCGATTGGGAAACGCTGGGCCAGGCACTGCGCTATCTCGCGCTTCCGGTGTTGACCTTGGCGCTGCCGGCGATGGCGACGATCGTGCGCTTCACCCGCGCCGGCGTGCTGAACGTGATGTCGTCGAACTTCGTTTTCTATCAGACGGCGATGGGCATTCCGCGGCGGCGGATCGTATGGAAATACATCCTGCGCAGTGCGCTGATCGGCACGCTGACGCAGATCGGCCTGATCTTCGGCACTCTGATTGCCGACGCAGTGGTGGTCGAGACGGTGTTCGACTGGCCGGGCCTGGGAAGTTACGCGGTCAGTTCGATTTTGCAGTCGGACTACAACGCGATCATGAGCTTCACCCTGTTCGTCGGCGTGGTATTCATTCTGGTGAACCTGCTGGTCGACGTGGCACAGGCAGTCCTGGACCCGCGCGGCAGATGATAACGGAGCAAAAACCAGGAAATTCCCCTCCCCTTGCGGGAGGGGGTAGGGGGAGGGGGCGCAACTCACTCCAAGTCCATTGGACTGATAAATGAGAACCCTGCGCCGCCTGATCCGCGACCGCTCCGCATTGCTTGGCCTGATCATCATCGCCGCTTTGGTATTGGCCGCGATATTTGCCTGGCCGCTCGCGACCTTCCCGCAGGACGTCACCAGCTACGACCCGCCGCACCGCTTGCTTCCGCCCGACAGCATCTACTGGCTCGGCACCGATCGCATGGGTGGCGACATCTACAGCCGGCTGCTGTTCGGCGCGCGCATCACCATCATGATTGCGGTGGTGGCAACGTCGCTCGCTGTACTGATCGGCGTGCCTGTCGGCCTGGTCGCCGGCTACTACACCAACCGCTTCAGCGACCTGCTGATGCGCATCTCCGACGTGTTCCTGGCAGTGCCGCAGATCGTGCTCGCCATCGCCATCGCACAGACCCTGGGTTCCGCGATCCAGAACGTGATCCTGGCACTCTCCATCACCTACTGGCCGTTCTGGGCGCGCCTCGTCTATGCGGAAACACGCAGTCTGCGCAACGAGGTTTTCATCGAAGCAGCGATCGCACTCGGCGCCTCGCCGTTGCGTGTGATGGCGCTGCATGTGCTGCCGTCGATCGCGTCATCGCTCATCGTGCGCACCACGATCGGCATGGGCGGCACCATTCTGGTCGCCGCTGCGCTCGGATTTCTCGGTCTGGGCCCACCGCCTCCCACACCGGAATGGGGCCGCATGATTGCCGAAAGTCGCGAATTCCTGCCGCAGGCCTGGTGGTACGCCGCGGCACCCGGCGTGGCGATCCTGCTGGTGGTGATGGGCTTCAACCTGCTGGGCGACGGCCTGCGCGATGTGCTCGATCCGCGCCTGCGCCGCGATGGCGCCAATGCACGCTGATCTGCTGTCGGTGCGCGACCTCTCGGTGTCGTTCGTCACCGAAGGCGGCGAGGCGCGCGTGCTGGACGCGGTCAGCCTGTCGCTGGCGCCCGGCGAGATCATGGGACTGGTGGGCGAATCCGGCTGCGGCAAGACGACGCTGGCGCGCGCCATCCTCGGCGCGCTGCCGTCAAACGCAAATGTGCGCGGCGGGGCGTTGCTGTTCGACGGGCGCGACCTGCTGGCGCTTGCACCTTCGATGGTAGCCGACCAGGTGCGTGGCCGGGCGATCACCTTTGTGCCACAGGATCCCTACAGTTCATTCAACCCGCTGTTCACCGTTGGCGACCAGATCATGGAGTTGCTTCACTGGAAGTCGCCGGAAAGACGATCGCGCGAACGCAGCTATTCGCGCAGCCGGCGCCGTGCCGATCGCGACCGGGCGTTGGCGATGTTGCGCAGCGTGCAGCTTCCGGATCCTGAGCGGCTGCTGCGCAAATATCCGCACGAGTTGTCCGGCGGCCAGCGGCAACGCGTGATGATCGCCATGGCACTGTTGCCGGAACCCAAGCTGGTGATCGCCGACGAACCGACCACGGCATTGGATGTAACGATCCAGGCGCAGATCCTGAAGCTGCTGCGGAGCCTGGCAACCGAGCGTGGCGTGTCGGTGCTGTTCGCCACCCACGACCTCGGCACCGCCTGGGAAATCTGCGATCGCGTGACGGTGATGTACGCCGGCCAGGAACTGGAGACCGCGCCGATCGCCGAGTTTTTTCGTGCGCCGATGGTGCCGTATACACGATTGTTGCTGGACAGCCTGCCATCCGGCGATTCGCCGCTGCGTGGCATCGTTGGCGACGTACCCAGCCTGATCGCGCCCCCGTCGGGTTGTCGTTTCCATCCGCGTTGCCCGCGCGCAAGCGAAGCGTGTCGCGCCGAACATCCAGCCGCGCAGGAACCTGAGCACGGGCATCAGGTTCGCTGTCATCACCCGCAGCTTCGGCCAGTCGGCAGCGTGGCTGCATGAACGCGGCGTTGCTGACGCTGCGGGATGTGCACATGCGCTTCCCGATCCGCAATGCGTGGGGCACGCGCACGGGATGGCTGCATGCGGTGGATGGCGTGTCGCTGTCGGTGGCGCGCGGCGAAATCCTCGGTGTGGTAGGCAAATCCGGCTGTGGCAAGACCACGTTGGGCAAGGCGATCGTTGGCATCCACCGCGTGAGCAGTGGGGAAATCCTGTTCGAGGGCAACGCGATTGGCGCATTGTCGCCGAGTGACGGACGAGCACTGCGACGGACCTTGCAGTATTGCTACCAGGATCCTGGCGCCTCGCTCGATCCGCATTGGAAGCTCGGACGCGCGCTGGAAGAACCGCTGGTGATTCACACCGGGCTGCCGACGGCCGAACGGCGCGCGCGTGTGCGCGAGGTGCTGGCCGCCGTGGGTTTGCCGGAGGGCCATCTCGATCTGTATCCGCACGAAATCAGCGGCGGTCAGCAGCGCCGTGTCGGCCTGGCACGCATCCTGATGCTGCGGCCGAGTCTGGTGATTCTGGATGAGCCCACATCAGGCCTGGATGTTTCAGTGCAGGCGACCGTGCTGCGGCTGTTGCTGGAACTGCGCGAACGGTTCGACCTGACGTATCTGTTCATCAGCCACGACCTCGCAGTGGTGCGTCTGGTGTCGCACCGCGTCGTGGTGATGTATCTCGGCCGCGTGGTCGAAACCGGCGCGACGGAGGCGGTATTCGCGGCACCGCGCCATCCCTACACGCAGTCGCTGCTGGCCGCGGTTCCGGTTGTCGGTGGTCGTCGCGTGACGGACGATTTCTGGCTGGAGGGCGAGCCGCCAAGTCCTGGCGATCTGCCGACAGGATGTCGGTTTCGCACGCGGTGTCCACACGCTGAGGCGCGGTGTGCGGCGGAGGAACCGGAACTGCGGCTAGTCGCAGACAACGTGAGAGTAGCATGTCACTTTGCGTCCTGATCAGAACTCTGGCCTTGCACCCGCCGGCATTGATAATATTGCCACGGTTTCACTTGCCTCGATCCGGAGATATAGCCCGTCGGGAGGCTCGACGAGTGCGGCCTCCCTCGCGTTGCTTGTATAGGCAGGCGATAGGAATGCCTCAATCGGCTTATCGCCGTCGAACTTTACGCTACTGCGCCGGAGCTGCCCAAGGATCGTGGTCCCGTCTCGGGTAAGGCGAAGCCACGGCACGATCTGCTCCGGCTGACCATGAAGGCGAAGATTTTCCTTGGTCCGAAATGCGACATCCAGTGTCGCGCAGAAGACATTCTGCACTGGTGATATCGGCGTCAATCGCCAACGATGGGCAAGTGCGCCCACGCGAAGTTTCGGAGCGAGTGCCCGGAGGAGACCGAATAACGCGGCCACCGCATAAAGTAATCCACCATACAGAATGAGCACATTGACCGGCAGCTTCTGTAGTTCGTCAATGAACTTGCTTATGTCGGTATTGAGAGGAATGGGAAGGAGCCATACCAAGAACAACATCGCAACGATTGCATTGAGAACTATACTCGCGATGATGCTGGTCGCTATCCATCGATCCGTCTCCAGCTCCTCAGACTGGTTCGACAGCGCCGTACTGACAAATGACGGAACGAAACCCGGCAGGATGCCGAGCGCGGCTATCAGGAATCCTTGAAGCGTAAACTCCACCGATCAGCCTACGGCCAATCCTGCGACCCGTTCCGCGCAGCGGCTTTCTTGCGCCCGCCCACCTTTTTTCGCGCGGCCGCCTTCTTCTTTGGAGCAGCCTTACGGCCAGCCTTCTTTGCTGCCGTCTTCTTCTTTGCTGCCGTCTTCTTCTTCGCTGCAGCCTTCTTCTTCGCCGCAGACTTACGTCCAGCCTTCTTGGCTGTCTTCTTCCGGCCACCAGCACGCATGGCTAGCGTCTGAGCGTGCGGCCGTTCTTCGTCCTCGCTCATATTGGCTCTCTCCGCAGGACTTGTCACAAGTCTTGAGAATCTCCCATGCCATTATGAGGCCGATTCGCAAAAGCGATATTACGTCATCGACATCCAGCGAATGTCCTGCGCATCGCCGATCGGGCAGAAGCGCACGTCCTGCACGTTCCTGGTGAACGGTCCGAACCACTTCGTATTGTAGATGAACAACCCGGCCGCATCGTCCACCAATATCCGCGATGCTTCCTCATACAATGGCTGCCGCTGCGCCTGATCCGTGATCACCAGTGCCTTGTCCGTCAGTTCATCGAACTTTGCATTCTTGTAGAAGCTCGAATTACCGGCACCGATGTTGCGGCTGTTGTACAGGTATCCGGTCCAATTGTGCGGATCGGCAAAGTATGCGCTGCGCCACAGCGGCACCAGGTCGTGCGTCTTGTCCGGATCGCCGAGCTTGCCGGAAATCACCGGCCAGGGCTCGGTATTCAGCTTGATGTCGATGCCGATCTTCGCAGCACCAGCCTGCAACAGTTGCGCTGCCGCCTCGCTCTGGTCGAACCCTGCCAGCACGCCGATCTCCAGCGGTCGCATCGGCGTCTTCACCATCGCCAGGTGTTCCTTGGCCTTCGCCAGGTCGAACGTGTAGCCCTTCAGATCCTTTGGCGCACCCCACAGATTGTCCGGAATGATCCCCGCATTGCGGGCAACCGATCCGCTCAGGATGTTGTTGATGAACCCATCGTAGTCGAACGCGTAGCACAGCGCCTTGCGCAGATTGATATCGGTCAGTGGCGGGCGCCCGTTGTGGATGATAAAGTACATTGTCCGCAGGGAATTGGCCTCGAGTACCTGTACGGTGGGCACCTGACGCAGCCGCTTGATCTGGTCCTGCGGCAGATAGCCGTCGGTCGTGTTGAACTCGCCCTTCTCCAGGCCGAGTGCGCGGCTCGCCGTCTCCAGCACCACGCGAAATTCCATGGACGTGATATTGGACTTGCCGAAGCCGGCGAAGTGTTGCTCGAACCGTTCTGCCTGAAACCCGATCGCCGGATCATACCGGTGCAACATGAAACCGCCCGAGCCTGCCTCGTTGCGCGCCAGCCAACCGGCGCCCATGTCGCCCGACTTGTCGTGCTGCCGCAGCAGCTTGCTGTTGACCACCCAGAGTTCCGACAGTGTAGCACTGAACACGGCATACGGCTGATTGAGCGTGAACTGTACCGTGTGGGCGTCGAGCGTCTTGGTCTTGCCTGGGTCGATGACGCCCTTGTACAGGCCGTAAGCGCCCTGCTTGAGCGCAAGGATACGTTCCATCGAGAACACGACATCGTCCGCGGTGATCGGAGTGCCGTCGTGGAACATGGCGCCCGGCTTCATCGCGACGGTGTAGGTGATGCCATCCGGCGAAATGTCGATCTTGTCGGCGAGCCACAATTGCAGCTTCGGCGGATTGCCCACCCAGCGCACCAGGCAGTCGTACATATTCAGCCGCGAGCCGATGCGGCCGATGTCGAACACGGTGTGCGGATCGAGGGTGTCGTAGGCACTGTTGTTGGCGGTGACGAAATTCTTGCCGGCCGCCGCTCGCGCCCGCTCCGGCCAACCTGCGCCCAGTGCCGCCGCGCTCCCGAGTGCAAGGAGCCCACGACGATCGATCATCGGCTGGTTCATTGTCACGCGCCTTCGATGCGCAGTTCACGGCGAAAGTCTTGCAGCACCTTGTCGCGTGTTCGAGTCTGCCAGCGCGTGCGCCGGCCGATTGGCGAGTTCTCCACTTCCGGCAGCACCTTCAGCGCCACGAACACGGGCCCCGGTTCGCCAAGAATGCCCGGCAGTCCGCGTGCAAACTCGGTGACGTCGGTGTACGCGAAAGCCCGCGGATAGCCTGCCCCGCGCGCCAGCACGTCATAGGCAACGTTTTTCGCATTCGGCACCGGCTGGCCGCCGGTGGTCGCATAAACCTCATTGTCCAACAGGAAATGATAGAAATTCGCCGGCGCCTGTTCGGCGACAGTGGCCAGCATGCCAAGGCTCATCAGGATGTCGCCCTCGGAATCGAACAGCACGACCTTTCGGTGCGGCTGCGCCAGTGCCAGACCGAGCGCGAAGCCGGCGTGCCCACCCATCGCCGGATCGCCCAGCGGCACGTCGAGCGTCTCGTGCGCCGACAGCTTTACCCAGTGCCGCCCGCCGCGGCCCGGCACGACGATCGCATCGCCACGGTATTCGGCGAACACATTCAGTGCTTCGGCAGTGTGCATCATGTCCCGTGCCCCTTACCGGTTGAACCCGTGGTACTCATCGCCCACCAGCACGACGACGGGACGCTGCGTGCGTTCAGCTTCCTCGAAGGCGATGGCGATGCGTGGCGCATCAGCATCATTTTCCACGAGATAGAAATTCAGATCGAACGCGTTCAGGAAACGTTCAGTATAGGTCGCAGCGGTATCGCTGTTCACCCCGTGGCGCGTATAACCGCGATAGCCGACCATCAGCACGACCGGAATGTGCAGCCCGTGCAGCCAGCCGCGGATTGAATCGCCTGACTCCATCATGCCAGTGTTCTGGATCAGGATCAGCGGCTTGTGCCCGCCGAGATGGAGACCGGCTGCAATCGAGCAGGCGTGGCCCTCGCGCGTCACCCCCACCAGGCGCAGCGACGGTTCGGCCTGCATCAGCATATACAGCCAGTTCGTTTCACTGTCCGGCAGCCACACCACGTCCGTGACGCCTGCCAGCTTCATGTGCTGCAGCACGGTCTCCGGATTCAGCGCGGCGGTCGTTGCGTCGTTCATCGGGGCCTCCCAAGGGACCGGTGGCCGGATTTGTCGCGGGCCAGGAGGCTAGCTAACATCATCCCGACAAATCATCCAAGGGAGTGGGCGAATGAGCAACACCTTCCGCGTCGGCGACATGACGGTCCACCGGATCGTCGAGATGGAGTGCGGCTTCACCCCCGCATTGGAATTCCTACCCGGCCTGAAGTCCGAGGTGTTGGAGGAGAACAAGTCGTGGCTGGCGCCATCGGCACTCGATGCGGATGGCAACCTGATCCTGTGCTTCCAGTCCTACATCGTGAAGACGCCGCGCCACACGATCCTGGTGGATAGTTGCATCGGCAACGACAAGGATCGCACCGCGCGTCCGCTGTGGCACCAGAAGAAGGACGACACCTTCATGCGCGGCCTGGCCGCCGCGGGCCTCACGGTGAACGACATCGACTACGTCATGTGCACGCATCTCCACGTCGATCATGTCGGCTGGAACACTCGGCTGGAGAACGGCCGCTGGGTGCCGACGTTTCCCAAGGCGCGTTACCTGTTCGCCAAGAAGGAGCTCGACTACTGGCTGGCGGAGAACGACAAGGCAGCGCTGCCGCCGATCGTCGACAGCGTCATCCCGATCGTCGAGGCAAAGCGCTGCGACCTGATCACCAGCGATCACGCGTTGGACGACACGGTCAGCCTGCTGCCGACGCCAGGCCACACGATCGACCACTACGCGGTGAAGCTGGGCCGTGGCGGCAAGGACGCGGTGATCACCGGCGATCTGATCCATACGCCGCTGCAGGCGCGCTATCCCGAGTTGGCGATGCGCGTGGATTACGACCCGCAACAGGGGGCGGACACGCGACGGAAATTCCTGGAGACCTACTGCGACACCGGCACCTTGTGCTGCTTTGCGCATTTCCCGTCGCCGTCGCGCGGCCATGTGAAGCGCTGGGGCGACGGGTTCAAGTGCGAGTATGTGACCGGCTGACAGCGCGCGCGTGCGGCTGCTCGCCTGGAACATCCGGCAGGGCGGTGGGTCGCGGTTGGCGGGCATCGTGGCGGCGTTGGCGCGCCATGATGCCGATGTGCTCATCCTGTCGGAATACCGCGGTGGCGATTTTGCGGATCGGCTGCGTGCGGCGCTGGCGGCGGCCGGCTATCGCCATGTCAGCGAACTGGTGCCGCCGCCGCAGCGCACCGGCGTACTGGTCGCCGCGCGCCGTGGCTTCGCAACGCACGGCGTGCTCTGCGAGAACGTTCCCGAGCCGTACCGTCTGGTCGATGTTGATCTCGGCGCGGTGCGGCTGACGGGCGTCTATATGCCGAATCTGCTGAAGAAGGTGCCGTACTGGCAGGCGCTGGTGGCAGCGTTCGCCTTGCGGGTGGACGACGACACGCTGGCGATCGGCGACTTCAACACCTGCCGCGCATTCGTCGATGAGCCCGGCGCGATCGATTCTACGGCACATTTCATGGACAGCGTCGAGGCAGTCGGTTTCCGCGATCTCTGGCGGTATCGCAATCCGGACGGACGCGAATATTCCTGGTACAGTCATCGCGGCAACGGCTTCCGCATCGATCATGCGTTCCTGTCGCCGAAGCTTGCCAATCGCGCGGGGGCGGTGCGGTATTCGCACGACGAACGCCTGGCGAGACTGTCGGATCATTCGGTGCTGCTGCTCGACCTGCCGCCGCGATCGCGCCGCCGCAAGCTCAGGGCGCTGCCCTGAAACCCGCCAGGAGGCTTTGCCTCCTGGACCTCCAGCAAAGGCAGTCGCCTTTGCAATCCAATCGTTTTCGACCGGTGGGGGTGGGGGATGGCGGAGCCTGAGCATGGCATCGGCCATGCTCAGGCTCAGCCATCCCCCACCCCACTGGTCGAAAGTGAAAGGTTCCAAGGGCGTCGCCCTTGGCGGGAGTTCAGAGGGCAGCGCCCTCTGATGGGGTTCGGGGCGAAGCCCCATCCTTGCCCGTCTGCGCCTCTAGCCGCACACTGCTGTCCGACCACCAAACGGGAGGAGTAAACCATGCTGTATGAACTGCGGATCTATGAGTGTGTGCCCGGCAAGCTGCCCGATCTGCTGAAGCGGTTCGATACGATCACGCTAAAGCTGTGGGAAAAGCACGGCATCCACCAGGCAGGTTTCTGGACCACGGTAATTGGTGAATCCAGCCAGACGCTGTATTACTTCGTGAAGTGGGAATTGCTCGCCGAACGCGAGAAGAAATGGGCTGCATTCGGCGCCGATCCTGACTGGCACAGCGCGCGCGCGAAGACCGAGGAGAACGGCCCGATCGTCGCCAACGTGAAGAACTTCATCCTCGCGCCGACGGCGTTCTCCGCGGTGAAGTGACGCACCGCCGCATCTTTCCCCGTCATGGCCGGGCGCAGTCCCGGCCATGACGGGGAGGGCGCAGCCCTGACTTTGATTTTGCCCTATGTCAGGGCACCTACGGCTGTGCCACGAAGATCTGCCTGGTCGCGAACGAGAGCCACACATGCCGCGATCGCAGCCAGTCGGCGCCGAGCAGCATGTCGACAATCGGCACCACGTGCGCCGGTGCGACCCACAGCATCGGATCACGCGTCACCACCGGACCGACGCGCAATTCGGCAAAGCGATGCTGGCGCATGAATACCGGGTTCGGTCCGACGCCGGAACCATTGCCGCCGGGATCGTGCGCCAGTGACTCCGCCGTCAGGCCCAGCCGGAACATGCCCGGCGCCGCGATCAGGCTGGCACTCGCGCCGGTATCGATCAGTGCGCGCAGCGGACGGCCGTCGACCAGCACCCACACAACCATCGCAGTATCCATCGGCATCATGGCCGGGATCGCCGCATAGGGCGTCGTCCACGGCAGGAAGCCCGTGCCGCAGCCGTGCACGTCGTACAGCGTCAGCGTGCGCATCGGCAGATTCATGTCCAAATCGAACGGCGCCAGAAAATCGCGGCCGAGCAGACCGGCAATCGGATGTCCAGCGACCTCGGTTACCGGCAGAGGTCCGACCGTTACGCTGGTATCGGCGGCTAGCGTCCTGCGCCGCAGTGCGACGCCACCGAGACGCAGCGATTGCGGCAGCGCATCCGGGTGTTCTTCGTAGCCGCCAAGTCCCATCACTGTCGTCGCCACCCATCCGCTGCGCGCCACGCCAAGCTGATGCACAGCCTGCTCGCTCATCAGGGTCCGATCTGCACCCGTATCGAGAATGAACGTCGCCGGCGTGCCGTTCACCAGCACCGTCGCCAGCAGATGGCCATCACTCAGTTCGACCGGCGCCACGCCACGCTGCTCGATCCGGCAGGCCGCATGCGCAGCGGCCACACCGGCGAGCAGGCAGATGAGCAGTGCGCCGATGCGCGGCAGGATTTGTCCCATGGCAAAGTGCGAAGTATCCAGCCGGTATGGCCGATGCGCCCAGCCCCGGGGGATGTTCCGAACTCTGTTGAACTTGGAGCCGAGGTCGCCGCTCATTGATCACGATATTCATGATGGCGCGCGGCAGCAAGTCTGAGGGGCAGTCGCAGGCCCTACCTCATGTTCTCCATTCGTGCCGGCGGACGGCAGCTATCGAGGGCAGAGGAGGAGAAGCGGCGCGGTCGCGAACCGTCCTTCTTGACCCAAAGCGGACTCAGTGCCTGTGCGCAACACTTGTGTTGCGCGGGGCGGCGGTAGCTGGCGCGTAACGTTGTGCGCTGCGATATTTGCTTGATGGCGCCATGCGTATTCCGGAATTCCAGTTGACCACAGAGACCTTAGCGTTCGCCTTGTCACTTGGGCCATGAAGGGCGCCGACGAAGCATCGGCCGATTGACATCAAGGTGGGCGTTGGATCATCGTTCATATGAGCTATTGGCTGTAGAGGACGTGTCCGCATGACCGCCGCGCAGCACGAACTTGTGCTCTACAGCCGGGACGAGCACGTGGTCACGATCACGCTCAATCGGTCCGAGAAGCGCAACGCATTCAACGCGGAGCTTGTCAAAGAACTAAGGGCTGCACTGCTTCGGTTTGAGGCCGATGATGATGCATTCGTCGCCGTTCTGACCGGCTCAGGGCCCTGTTTTTCGAGCGGGGCCGACGTCGGCGAACGACAGATCCGATCCGTTGCGGAGTTCGATCGACTTGGCGGTCCACAAGAGCCGGATGCTCACACGGCCGATCTTCTCGCTCGACTGCCGAAGTCGAAGCCGATTGTTGCAGCCGTACACGGGGTCGTGATGGGGCTGGGTATAGGTGTCGCTTTCGAGTGCGAGTTGGTCGTTGCCGATAGCCAGACACGTTTTCAGATCACCGAAACACCGCGCGGGCTCGGCGGTGCTCGCTTCTGGGCTTTGCTCCATTTCTGCGGCGGAGGCAGCTTCGCGACGGAAGTGGCGCTCACCGGGCGCTTTTTTTCGGCTGCGGAAGCGGCCGCGGTGGGGATCGTCGGTTCTATTGCTGCGCCCGGTTCGGTCGTCGAGACAGCTACAGCTCTCGCCCGCCAGATCGCAGCCAATCCGCCTCTAAGCGTGCAAGCAACCGTACGAGCACGCCGCTGGTTCATGGATCAAGCCGAGCGAGCGGCGATGGCGATTACCGATCCGATGAAGCTTTATCTGACAGAAGACTTTCGCGAAGCGCTCGCAGCGCACCTCGATAAACGTATGCCGCGGCCTTTTCGGGGACGATGAGTTGCTCCAATCGCGTTCATGCAAGTTCGAGGCGGGCGTATCGAGATGAATTGGTTCAAATCACTTTGGGGTGGCGCTGCCAACCTCGGTCGATCTGATAACGAGACGATACAGCAGCGCATACGGCGCCATGTCGAGCGTCGTGGCGGTACTCCCGCAGTCTGGTTCGCCCCCGATCAATTCTGCAGCTATAGCCAGATGAACGAGAACGCTACTGTCATTTCCCAAGCGTTGAAATCTGCGTCAGGCGCATCAAGTCCTCGGGTGTGCTTTCCAATGCCTCGCGGCTCGTCTGCGCTCTATGGGTTTCTAGGCGCAATCGAGTGCGGTACCTGCTGTCCACTGGACGGAAAGCTCAGGCAAAACGAGTTTGACGAGGCTTACTCGGTCCTATTGCCGGATGTCGTGCTGAGCATCGAACCTCAATCGATAGGCGTGAAAGTAGCCGCTGCCGCAGGCATAGCCATTGTCATCTACGAGGTTTCCTCGGATCACGAGAACTGCCGCATCACCGACGTGAAGCCCGCCAAAAACGTGCGGCGTGCTGATCGTCTCATGACCTTGACGTCGGGAGAAGCGCCGGCCGTTCTGATGCGCACATCCGGGACGACAGCACAGCCCAAGCTCGTCGGGCTTACGCATGCCAATGTTCTGGCTGCGACAGACACGATGCGGATCGCGTTCGAACTCACCGAAAGCGATGTTTGTATTACGCCGATGCCATTGCATCACGTGCATGGGTTGATAGCGGCAGCCCTTTCAGCGCTCTCTGCCGGCTCATCGATCCATTGCTGCGAAACGTTCACGCCTCGATCGTTCGATCAGGCATTACGGGACCACGCGCCGACCTGGCTTACGGCAGCGCCCGCGCTGCACATCGCTATGAGCGACTACTATGCGGGACAAAATTCAACGCCGAGTATTCGTACCCTGCGATGCTTTCGCTCATCGTCCGCACCGCTTCCGCCTGCATCGATAGCGCGTTTGGAAGAGCTGTACGCCGCGCCGCTGCTGGAAACGTATGGGCTCACCGAGACCGCCTCAACCTTGTGCTCGAATCGACTGCCTCCAGGGAAGCGCAAGCCCGGCTCGGTTGGACAAGCAATTAGCGCAGACTTGAGAATCGTCGATCCGGAGGGGCGTGAGTTACCTGCGGGCCAGGACGGCGAGGTGATCTTGCGAGGTCCCGGTGTAATCAGCGAGTACGTCGGAACTCAGCCGGCGGACGCGTTTACCGACGGCTACTTGCGAACCGGCGACATCGGACGCGTCGACGGAGACGGTTATTTGTACATCGTTGGTCGATTGAAAGAGGTCATCAAGAGAGGCGGGCACTCAGTCTTTCCGCTGGAGATAGACAACGCATTGCTGGATCATCCGGCTGTCGCCGAGGCGGTGACGTTTTCGATCCCTCACCCGACCCTCGGCGAGGACGTTCTCGCTGCCATAGTGCCGAAAGCAGGTTCCGTTGTACTTCCGTCAAGCATCCGTGAAAGTGCTGCCGAGGTCTTGAGCGGCTATAAAATTCCGACGCGAATTCTCGTAGTTGAAGCAATACCCCGCAATGCTATCGGGAAGGTGATGCGGCGCGATGTGCCGTCCCTATTGGCGAAACAGCTGGCGCCCGTTCGGATAGCGGCGACCCAACCCACCGAGCAGATACTACTGGCAATTTGGCTGGAGATTATCCAACGCGATGACATCGGCATCACAGACAACGTTTTCGAGTTCGGCGCAGATCCGCTCCGAGCCGAGATGGCTGCGGCCAAGATTGATCAGCGCTTCGGCGTCCGCTTTTCGTTGAAACAGATTTTCGCACAACCGACGGTGAAGGAGCAAGCGGTGCTCCTCGATAACAAGGGGGCGCATCATGCCCGCCTACCAACTTGATCAGTTTTTTCCTGACATCGACCCGTCGTGCTGGATTGCGCCGTGTGCAACGATCATAGGAAATGTGGTCGTCGGCTCCGGATCGAGTATCTGGTTCGGATCAGTGGTGCGAGGCGACAACGAGCCGTTCGTTATTAGTGAGCGGATCAACATCCAGGATGAATGTATCCTGCACCGCGATCCTGCAGACCGTTGCGTATAGGAAACGATACAATGATAGGACATCGCGCCGTCGTACAATGGTTGCACCATCGGGACTGCATCCGCTGCCGACCGTCCGCGCCTCGATGCGACGACCGCGTCGCGATAGCTCCGACACACCAAGCCTCATGGTGCGCTGCGGCAGCTATTGCTCCGCACCCCGTGTGATCGCATGCACACAAATCACACGTAGTCAGATCTTCCGAGTTTGAGTGCGACAGCACTTGGCCCCAAGCACGAATCGACCGTTCGGCTGGTCCCAGAGGACCAGCGGACAGTCGCACGTGCCATGGGTACGGGCAAGGCGGGCAAGCTAGCCCGGCAAGTCAACGCGGCGAGGACGATTGACGGTGAGCATCTCGTCGAGGCCTTCCAAGATACTGCCTGATACGCCGGGCGCTTCCTTCTCCATGCGTCGGGCCAGATCCCGGATCAGGCGCTCTGCTTCGGCGGCATCATCCAGCTCCCACGCCTTGCGCAATGTCCGGGGGACGCTGGCAACGTGCTTCTTCGGGCAGCGCTCGGCGATATTGCGCGCCTTGTGCACCTGACAGCGCTGGATCAGCGTTTGCCGACCGAATGTGGCGCGTACCGCCTTCGAGAGCGCCTTCGCTCCATCGAGAATGAACAGGCGCGGCACCTTGGGATCGAGCCCGCGATCGATGAGATTGTCGAGCAAGGCTTGGGCCGACGACGCGTTCTCGGTGGCACCCTCGACCAGCCCGAGGATGTGCTTGTCGCCTTTCCCATCGATGCCGATGGCGCCGATGAGAACGATGTCCTCGGCCACGTGCAGGCCGTCGATCTGAATGACGAGCAGATCGAGCTGGGATATGTCGCTGGCGAGCCATTCCTCCAGTCGCTGCTCTGACAGCGCCACGAACCGGCGCGAGACGGCTGACTTTGACGTCCGGTCGCCGTCGACGCGCGGGAGTGGTCCCGCCGGCAGCCGGACAGCGCGCCCGATCTTGCGGGTGGCGACACCGATCAGCATCAAGTTCATGGCCGTCTTGCCAAGGCAGTCCTCGGTTGCCGCCGCCGTCCAGCTCGGCAATGGCATCTGCTAGCCGTCGGCACCGCGTACTCGGGGGCGGACGATATCGACCTTGCCGCCCTGATAGCCGATCTTGCCGCGCGTGCGGCCCCAGCGATGACCACGCCGCTCTGGGCTCCGCGCATGTCGCCGACTGCACAGGTCCTCGACATCGGCGGCCATCATGGCTTGCAGCGCTTCGACGCTGGCGGTCAGACAGAAGCGTCCGAAGCACGCGTCCACAGCTTGCCACGCTTCTTCCATGCGGGGAGTGACGGCGAGCGTCCGTGATATGGTAGTTTTCGTCATGGCGTTGCTTTCCCTCAAGGAATCGACACCCGGAGCCTACGGGCTCGGGGCAAGCAACGCCGCTGTGCTTATTTCAACATTAATCGGGACATTCCCGCCAGCCCCGCCGACGTTGCGTGGCCTGTTCCTCGGCTGCGTCACCGTCGGCACGTACGGCTTCGGCGGCGTGCAGCGATGGTGCGCCGCATGTCGGTGGAGCGGATGACGCTAAGACAGGTTCGGGCGGCCAAACAGTTTCAAACGGCCGCTATCCCCCGCCGATCTTCGGGATCAGTACGATCTCGCTCTCCGGCCTCAGCACCGCCGAATACGCGTCCTGAAAGATCTCGCCATCGATGGCAACCGCCATCCCCTCCTCGACCTGCTTGCCCAGACCAGGAAACCGCTCCTCCAGTTCCAGCACGAGTCGACGAAAATTGGTCGCCGCCACCTCGAAGTCCGTCTTGCCGCCGGTGAACCGTTGGCAGGACGAACCCGAGATCACGACTTTCGGCATCAATCGTCGCCGTTCGCCACGTCCAGCGCTTTCCGCACCTTCGGCGGCGACATCGGCAGGTTCTGCATCCGCAGCCCGATCGCGTCGCGGATCGCATTGCCCACTGCGGCCATGGGCGGCACGATCGGCACCTCGCCGACGCCGCGCGCACCGAACGGATGGCGCGGGTTCGGCACTTCCACCATGATCGCCTCGATCAGCGGCAAATCGGACGCCACCGGGCAGCGGTAGTCGAGGAACCCGGGGTTATCCATCTTGCCGTTCTTGTCGTAGATGTACTCCTCGTTCAGCGCCCAGCCGATGCCCTGCGCGGCGCCGCCCTGGATCTGGCCCTCCACGTAGCTCGGATGGATCGCCCGGCCGACATCCTGCACCGCGGTGTAGCGGTCGATGGTGACGTGGCCAGTCTCCTTGTCCACCGTCACGTCGCAGATATGCGCACCGAAACCAGGCCCGGCACCCTGCGCGTTCACCGACACTTCAGAGCGTGATCGGCCCGCCGGTCCGCGCCGCCTTCAGCGCGATATCGGCGAGCGACAGCGGCTCGAACGCGCCGGCGTTGCTGCCGGCCGGGAACGCCTGGCCGTCGCGCCAGTCCACCGCATCCGGCGTGATGTCCCAGATCGCCGCCGCGCGGTTCTTCAGCTGGTCCACCACCTTTTCGGCCGCCATCGTCGCCGCCATGCCGGTGGCGAACGTCACCCGCGCTGCCGCCGGTGACATGGGTGAAGCCGATCGAACTGGTATCGCCGACGATCGTGCGCACCCGTTCCGCCGGAATCTGCAGCACCTCGGCGACCATCATGCCGATGGACGCGCGCGATCCGCCGATGTCGGGGCTGCCCGACACCGCATTGACCGATCCGTCCTCGGCGACATGCACCGCCGCGCTGGATTCGCCGCCGATGTTGAACCAGAAGCCGCAAGCGATGCCGCGTCCCTGGCCCGGCTTCAACGGCGATTTCCAGTGCGCGCTGGACTTCGCCGCCTCCAGTGTCGCCAGAAAGCCGATGTTCTGGTGCGTCGGACCGTAATGCGTCTTGGTGCCGTTGCGCGCACCGTTCTGCTCACGCAGCGCAATCGGATCCTTGCCAAGCTTGCGCGCCAGATCGTCCATCGCGCTTTCCACCGCGTACGACGCTATCGGCGCGCCGGGTGCACGGTACGCCGCCACCTTCGGGCGGTTGCTCACCACGTCGTAGCCGATGACCTCGATGTTCGGGATGTCGTACATCGCGAAACCGCACATGCAGCCGGGGCCGATCGGCGAACCGGGGAAGGCGCCGGCCTGGTACTTCAGCACGTGCTTGCGCCGCGACGATGGTGCCGTCCTTCTTGGCGCCCAGCTTCACTTCCATGGTGGCGCCGGATGTCGGGCCGGATGCGCGGAACACTTCTTCCCGCGTCATCTGCATCTTCACCGGCCGGCCGCACTTCTTCGACAGCGCGAGCGCCAGCGGCTCCAGATAGACCAGTGTCTTGCCACCGAACCCGCCGCCGATCTCCGCCGCCGTGGCGCGGATATTGGCGATGTCCATGCCCAGCAGCTTGGCCACATAGGCCCGCGTCATGAATTGGCCCTGCGACGAACTGAAGATCGTGCTCTGGCCATCGGCATTGTACGAGCACAGGCAGGCGTGCGGCTCGATATAGGCTTGGTGCACCGGCTCGGTGGTGTAGCGGCCCTCAACGATCACCTCGGCGTCCTTGAAGCCCGCCGTCGATGTTGCCCTTGTGATAATACACCTTCTTGGCAATGTTCGACGGCTTGGTCGGCTTCGGCTCCACACCGGCGGTGAACAGATCGTCGTGCAGGATCGGCGCGTCGTCCGCCATCGCTGCCTCGACGTCGATGACGTACGGCAGCACTTCGTATTTCACATCGATCAGTTCGAGCGCCTGTTCGGCGATCGCCTGCGTGATCGCTGCCACTGCCGCCACCGCGTGACCCTCGTACAGCGCCTTGCCGCGTGCCATGCAGTTGCGCGACAGGTCACGAAAATTCATCGGACCTTCGCCGACGAACGCCTCTTCCGACGCGATGTTCGGAAAATCGTCGGCGGTGACCACTGCGCGCACACCGGGCAGCTTCAGCGCCTTGCTGGCGTCGATCGAGACGATCTTCGCATGCGCGTGCGGCGAGCGCTTCACCTTGCCCCACAGCATGCCCGGCAGCACCATGTCGGCGCCGAACATTGCGCGGCCGGTGACCTTGTCCACGCCATCCGGACGGATCGGACGCGTGCCGACAACCTTCAGATCAGATGGGACATAGTTCATCGTGCGGCTCCTCGCATTTCAGCAGCGGCATCCATCACGGCGCGGATGATCTTGTCGTAGCCTGTGCAGCGGCAAAGGTTGCCGGCCAGCCAGTAGCGCGCCTCGGTCTCGGTCGGGTTGGGGTTTTCGTCGAGTAGCGCCTTCGCCGCGACGATGAAGCCCGGCGTGCAGAAGCCGCATTGCAGCGCCGCATGTTCCAGGAACTTCTGCTGCACCGGATGCAGATGATCGCCGTGCGGCGATGCCCTCCACCGTGGTGATCGTCTTGCCCTCGGCCTCGACGCCCAGCACCAGGCAGGAGCAGACCAGCCTGCCGTCCATGATGACGGTGCACGCGCCGCAGTCGCCCGACGCACAGCCTTCCTTGCTGCCGGTCAGTCCCAGCACGTCGCGCAGCGCATCGAGCAGCGTCTGCTGCGTCTCGCAGAGGAATTCCGTCGGCTCGCCGTTGATCGTGGTGGTTACGTGATGCTTGCTCATCAGTGCGTCTTCCCTTGCGTTTTGCCCATGGCGCGATCGAAGGCGATGGCGGCCACACGGCGCGCCAGCACGCCCGCCACCTTGGTGCGGTATTCGATCGTTCCGCGCTTGTCGTTGATCGGCTTGCACGCCGCGCGCGCCGCCGCATCCAGTTTCGCCAGCGTTGCGTCGTCGAGCGTGTGCCCGATCAGCGCATCGGCGGCGTCCTTCACCAGCAGCACCGTCGGCGCCACCGCGCCCAGGCCCGACGCGCGCCGCGGTGCACACGCCCTTGTCGTCCAGCGTCACGCTGATGCCAACGCCGACCACCGCGATATCCATTTCCGTGCGCGGAATGAACCGCAGATAGGCATCGCCCGAATGCGGCGGCCGTGGCGGGAGCTTGAACTCCAGGATGAATTCGTCCTTGGCGAGCGAGGTGCGGCCTGGCGCGGTGGGAATCTGCTCCACCGGAACCTCGCGGCGTCCCTTGCCGCCGACCACCACGGCGATCGCGCCGGCGGCGTACAGCGCCGGCACGCTGTCGGCGGCCGGCGAGGCGTTGCACAGGTTGCCGGCCAGCGAGCAGCGGCCCTGGATCTGCGTCGAACCGATCAGATCGAGCGCCTCGACCACGCCCGGCCAGGCCTTGTTCATGCCGGCATGCGCCTCGACCATCGCGCCTGGCGTGGCGGCGCCGATCGACGAAGCCGCCGCCTTCCTCGCGGATGCCGATGATGCCGGGGATCTTCTTGGTATCGACGATCAGCTCGGGCTTCAGCCGCCCGGAGCGCAACTGAACCAGCAGGTCGGTCCCGCCCGAGAGGACCTTTGCCAGACCGGAAGACCCGGCCAACAGTTTGACGGCCTCATCGACCGTCGAGGGTGCGGCGTAATTGAGCGTTGGCATTCTTGCTCCCGATGTCTGCGCGAGTTGGCCGGCCCGGGCACAATGCCGGTCCAGGCGGGAAGGTCCTAAGGTTAGGCGATCAGTGCTGCCGGGTCGAGAGGGCGGCTCAGCGAACGCACCAAGGCAGCCGTCAGTCAGTGACGCCGTGTTGAAGTTGAGCAGCAGGCCTATCCGGCAACCTGAGGCCCCAAGATACGTGAGAACCGGCGTTTCGTGAAGCAGGGTCGGCATCGACCGATTTGATCCCGAGGATCACCTCGGTGGCGGCGCGGTGCCGTTCCTATTGGATTGGACAGGCAGGGCGCCCGGCAGATGTGCGGCATCCTGGCGCCGTCCAATTCGTGGGACGGTAGTGTTCGTAAATGGACTCGAGCAAGCCCGGTGCACGACGGCGGTGGATACCCACGGCGGAACCCGTGATCGGATACGCGATAGCAGGCGGTGAAAAGATTGACTCGCCTCGCCGTACCTCTCGTTGGCCGGCATGGCGAGGCTTGTCCGGCCATCCGCCGCGGCTCACTACCGGTGGCGATGGCCGGGTCAGGACGCGGAGGCGGGCGCAAGCTTCAAGCAGGCAGGGAATTTCAACCGCAGATGCACGCAAATGCACGCAAATAAGAAATGCTGCTGCCTGCGGCACCGCCCTGATCTGCGTCCATCTGCGTGCATCTGCGGTTGAATATACTTCGTTCTCTCGCTCGCGCTTCGCCGACTTTCGCAATGATGGTGCAGTGCCTATTGCAACAGTATATACGATAGCGGCTATGCAGCGCGGCGGAGGGAGAAGCCGTGGCCGGCATTCTTCACCAACTCACAGTAGTGCGGGCTTGGCGCTTGGGCAAACCACATTGCTGATCGAGTGCGTGGCCGCCTTGGCCGAAATGCCCTCGACCATGCTCGACTCTGGACCTTGAACCAGCGCTGGCGCATAGGGGCGCCCTCCGCCAGAGGAATCCGCGTCCGCCCCCGATGATGTATTTCAGCCCCTGAAGACCGCGGTCATCCTCGGCGTCTGCCTGCTCGGCGCCATCCTGTGCATCCCCAACCTGTTCCCCGCGCCGGCGCCCTGGCTGCCGTGGCGCACCGTGCATCTCGGCCTCGACCTGCGCGGCGGCTCCTACCTGCTGCTCGAGGTCGACATGAAGGCGGTGATCAAGGAGCGGCTGGACAGCCTGGTCGATGGCGTGCGCCAGGCGCTGCGGCCGGGGTCGATCTTCTACCAGACGCTGGAGGCGCAGCCCGACCAGAACCGCGTGCTGCTGCGGCTGCGCGACGCCGACGAAGCTGGACGCGGCCGATGGCGGCGCTCCAGCCGCTGATCAGCGCCGGAAGGTCCGACCGGGACGCCGGACCTCGACATCGCCAGCACGCCGGACGGCACCATCACGCTGACCCTGTCGCCGGTGGCGCTGAACGCGCGCGCCACCGGGCGCGGTGCAGCAGTCGATCGAGATCGTGCGCCGGCGCATCGACGAGACCGGCGTGGTCGATCCGCAGATCACCCAGCAGGGCAACGACCGCATCGTCGTGCAGTTGCCCGGCATCGGCGATCCCGACCGGATCAAGGAGTTGCTGGGCAAGACCGCGCACATGACGTTCCAGTTGGTCGACGAGACGGCGAACGCCAACGCCGGCGGACCGCCGCCGCCCGGCGTCGATTTCCTGCCGATGCAGGACAACCCGAGCGAGAAGATCGCGGTGCGCAAGCGGGTGGACGTCGATGGCGGCGACCTGACCGACGCGCGCGCCGGCACCAATCCGCAGACCGGCGCAGTGGGTGGTCAACTTCACCTTCAACTCGCTCGGCGCGCGGCGGTTCGCCGATATCACCCGGGCCAACGTCAACCATCGGTTCGCCATCGTGCTGGACGGCAAGGTGATCAGCGCCCCGGTGATCCGCGAGCCGATCACCGGCGGGCGCGGCCAGATCAGCGGCAACTTCACCGCGGCCTCGGCCAACGACCTGGCGGTGCTGCTGCGCGCCGGCGCGCTGCCGGCGCCGCTGACGGTGGTGGAGGAACGCAGCGTCGGGCCGGAACTGGGCGCCGACAGCATCCGCGCCGGGGCGATCTCGCTGGCCGTCGGGCTTCGTGCTGGTGATCGCGTTCATGGCGGTGTTCTACGGCCTGTTCGGCTGGTTCGCGAACCTGTCTGCCTGGTGGTCAACCTGGTGCTGATGCTGGGCGTCATGTCGCTGTTGCAGGCGACGCTGACGCTGCCGGGCATGGCGGGCATCCTGCTGACGCTGGGCATGGCGGTGGACGCCAACATCCTGATCAACGAGCGCATCCGCGAGGAGCAGCGCAACGGCCGGCCGCCGCTGTCGGCGCTGGAGCACGGGTTCACAAGGGCCTACAACACGATCTTCGACAGCAACGCGACCGCGTTCCTGGCGCACGTCATGCTGTTCGTGTTCGGCTCCGGGCCGGTGAAGGGGTTCGCGGTGACCATCACCGTCGGCATCGCCACGTCGCTGTTCACCGCCTGGATGCTGACGCGGCTGCTGGTCTCGCGCTGGTATATCGCCACGCGCCCGCAGCTGCTGCCGGTCTGAGTCGCCATGTTCTTCCTGCGTCCCATGTTCCGCCTTGTCCCCGACAACACCCGCATCCAGTTCATGCGCGGGCCGCTTCATGGGGCTGATCGTGTCGGCGATCCTGTCCACCGCCTCGGTGGTGCTGTTCTTCTATCCCGGCCTGAACCTGGGCATCGACTTCTCCGGCGGCATCGTGATGGAGGTGCGCACGCCCGGGCCGGCCGACTTCACCCAGATCCGCGCGGCGCTGGCAGCGCGAGCATATTCCGCAGCAGGGCGTGCAGCGGTTCGGCGATCCGTCCGAGGTGCTGATCCGGCTGGGCAGCCCAGCCGACCGAGGCAGGCGACGCAGCAGGCGGTGACCAGGTGCGCGCCGGCGCTGGAGCAAGGCGGTGCCCGGGCGTCAAGATCCTGCGCACCGACGCGGTGGGCGCCTCGGTGTCGCGCCGAGCTGTTCCGCAACGGCCTGCTGGCGCTGGGCATCAGCCTGCGTGATGATCCTGGTCTACATCTGGTTCCGCTTCGAGTGGCAGTTCGCGGTCGGCGCGGTGGTGACGCTGATCCTGGACGTCACCAAGGCGATCGGCTTCCTGGCGCTGACGCGGATCGAGTTCGACCTGGTGATGGTCGCGGCGATCCTGACCATCCTCGGCTATTCCACCAACGACAAGGTGGTGGTGTACGACCGGGTGCGGGAGAACCTGCGCAAATACAAGACGATGCCGCTGCGCGACCTGATCGACCTGTCGATCAACGAGACGCTGAACCGGACCCTGGGCACGTCGATGACGGTGTTCCTCGCCAGCCTGCCGCTGGCGCTGTTCGGCGGCGAGTCGATCTCGGGCTTCGCCTGGGTGATGCTGTTCGGCATCGTCGTCGGCACCTCGTCGTCGATCTTCATTGCCGCGCCGATCCTGTTGTTCCTGGGAGAAAATCGCCTGCGACGAGAAGCCGCGCCTGTGGCCGTACCGAAGGCCAAGACGGCTGCGCGGCCGTGATCGGGCGGCGTCATCTCCTGGCCGGTGCCGCAACGCTTGGCCTGACCATGCCGACCTACGCCGCTCAGTCGCTGAGCGTGCTGATCGGCGCCGCGGCCGGTTCGACCGCGGACACGATGGCGCGCCTCTGCCTGCCATTCCTGGCGCGTGCCCTGAAGCTGACTCCCATCGATGTGCGGAACATCGAGACGGGCGACGGCCTGGCCGCGGTGACCGCACTGGTCAAGGTGCCTGCGTCGGGCTCCACGCTGGGATGGGTCGTGACGCCGAACCTGCCGGCACGAGTGATCGACCACGGTGGCGGCGACCTGATGCGTCGCATCCGCCTGCTGGGGGCGGTTCAGCGGGAGCCGATCGCGTATGTCTCGCCGATCGCGACGCCGGTTGGTTCGGTGCAGGATATCATCGACGGCGCAGCGGGCGACGCCGGTGCAAGCGCGTTTGGCACGCCGCAGACGGGCAGCGCGCCACACCTGGCGACGCTGCGACTGCAGTCGATGGCCGGGAGCAGGCTCAACATCGTCACGTTCCCCTCGGCCGAGGCCGCGCGGCAGGCCGCGGCGTCCGGCAAGGTGGCTGCCGCGGCGCTCGGTTTGTCGCACGTGCTCGATGATTTGCGCGGTGGGCGTCTGAGGGGACTTGGGATCGCGGACGACAACCGTGCCGAGTTGTTCCCGGACATGCCGCCGCTGCGCGACTGCGGCATTCCACTGACCGCCGTCATCCGGCGCGGACTGGCGGCGCCAGCCGGTCTGTCGGACGCCTCGGCCACGCAATTGCGGCAGGCTCTCGAAGCGGTAGCAACCGACCCCGATTACGGCGGCCAGGTGAATGCGCACGGCGTCCAGGCAGCGTGGATCAATGGCGCTGACTGGACGGCGGAGGTTAGCATGGAGGAGCGGGAACTGGCTGACCTATGGGCAACCAACCGCTGGTTGCAGCAAGCTTCCGGGTAGCGCTACCGCGGCACGTAGATGCGGCCGTCGAACAGCCGACGGGCAGTGCGGTAGAACGCGCCGCTGTGCGCGACCCAGCGCCCCGCCGCGTCCTGATCGACCTCGGCGCCGACGGTCAGGATGCCGGATGGCATGCCGATACGGACCTGCGCGCCGGCCCCGGGCGTCAGGGCTTCCGCCACCAGCGTCCCGGTTATGTTGGCCGCGACCGCGGTGCACAGCGAGGCAGTCAGCGGCAGCGCGCGGTGCGGTTGGCCGTTCGACAGGAACCGCACCGTGAGGTCCACCTGCGCCGCAGCAATCGGATCGCCTGACAGGGAGGGGGCGTCCATCGGCGGCGCGACGAAGCCGATGATCGGCACGGCGGCGACTGTGCGCGCCTCGGCATCATCCTTGGCGATGCCCATGGCGAGCGAGGCCTGACGCCTGATCACCTGCAGCTTTTCCAGCAGTGCCGGGTCGCGTTCCAGTTCCTCCGGCAGTTCGCGGCCGGTCAGGCCGAGGTCGCAGGCGCGGACGAACACGCAGGCATTGGCAGCATCGACCATGGAGACTTCGATCGGGCCGTTGCCGGGCAGGTCGAGGCGGTCGGTCGGGTTTCCGGTCGGCAGCAGCTTGCCGGTGGTGGCGCCGCCGGGGGCGAGGAAGTCCAGGCGTACAGGTGCGCCGGTGCCGGCCACGCCGGGGATCGCGAGATCGCCGTCCGTCGCGGCACAGCCGCCCTCGTCGAGCGGAAAAGTGGAGCGGATGATCTTCCGCGTGTTGGTGTTGAAGATGCGCACGACCGCGGTGTCGCCGTTCGGATGGACGATGCCTTCGTCGACCGCGAATGGCCCGACGGCGGAGCTCATGTTGCCGCAGTTGCTGCGGTAGTCCACGCGCGGGTCGCGGATCTGCACCTGGGCGAAGGTGTAGTCGATATCGGCATCGGCACGATCCGACGGCGCGAGGATGCAGACCTTCGACAACGACGAGATGCCGCCGCCCATGCCGTTGAGCTGGCGCCCGTTCGGATCGGGGCTGCCCATCGCGGCGAGGAAGATCGGGTCCCATTCGGCGCGCTCCGGCAGGTCACGCGCGTGGAACATGATGGCGCGGCTGGTGCCGCCTCGCATGAACACGGCGGGGAGTGAAATCAAGGGCATGGACGCCTCCTCGGGTTGGCGGCAGCATCGTCACGACAGGGGGGTGGGTCAACCTTGCTTCGGCGATACGTCGGTCTGGCCATTCGACTCTGCTCCAAAGCGCACGGAATCGCTGGGAGCAAAACCATCACGGCGGTTTCCATCAAGGAAGGCGATGTCGCCGATGCACTGCAACTGAAAGCGGCCGGAAAAAGCCGCCTGCTGAAGCGTGACACCTCGCAACATACTGCCATGGAGCGGTGGAATGCGTGGCGGAGACAGCATGGAGGTTGGCATGGGCGCCAGTTTAGGTCCGGGGTTTCATGCGGCAGCCGGAAAGCCGGTGGACAGACTGGCTTACGACCGGTGGACCGGCCGGTGGTCGCGGATGTTCGTTCCGATGGTGGTCGCGGCGGCCCAGGTTGCACCGGGTGATCGGATTCTCGACGTCTCCACCGGAACCGGAGAGGCAGCCCTATTCGCTCTGCAGGCCATTGGCGCATCCGGCGTGGTGATTGGGGTGGATATCGCCCCGGCGATGTTGACTTGCGCGCGAGAACGATTGACCGATCCATCATTCTGGCCGGTCGCAGCGGACGGACAGCTATTGCCTTTCAAGGACGCAAGCTTCGATGCTGTCGTGTGCCAACTTGGCTTGCAATTTTTCCCGGACCCCGCCCGCGGACTCGCAGAATTCCGACGTGTCCTCCGACCGGGTGCGAGCGTGGGCGTGTGCGTCATCTCGACGCCTGACAAGGCGCCGTTGTGGGGCATTCTGGCCGAGGAACTCGGGCGGCGGCTTCCCGCGCAGCGACCAGTGCTCAATCTATCGTTCGCTCTCGCCGATCAGAGCCGCCTGCACGACTTGTTCGCCGGCGCCGGCTTCCGGAATATCGTCATAGAGCGCGTGGAACGACGCGACGCGGTGGAGAACTTCGACGCCTATTGGGAGCCGATCGAGAGTGGAGTGGGCTCCATACCACAAATATACCTGACCCTTTCCGAAGCGGATCGCCGTAGGGTGCGCGAAGAAGTCAAGCGGCGGCTTTCACGCTTTGAAGTTGACGGCAGGCTGGTCCTGAGCGTGGAAATGTTGATCGGCAGTGGGCATGCATGACAGCCCGCCGAGTTGCCGAGCAAGCTCGCGAACGATAGGCGTCCGGCGGAGACCGTTGGGTTCACCTGGCATTCGAGGCGAGGATTCGCGGCGACCCAGGCATGGGCCATGGTGGCGTAGGGAATTTCGGCACCGCGGCGTGGGCTCGGGTGCTGATTGAAGGAGTCAGGCATGGCATTGCAATTCGGCTGGTGGGATCACTTCGAGCAACGCTCCGATATTCCGCTGTGGCAGCAGTACGATGAACGCATCGAGCTGATCCGGCATGCGGAGGAACTTGGGTTCTACGGCTATCATATCGCCGAACACCACTTCACGACGCTCGACATGGCACCCTCGCCGATCGTGTTTCTCGCCGCGGTGGCGCGACGCACTTCTAGGATCCGGCTGGGCACCATGGTGCTGTGTCTGCCACTGTATCATCCGACGCGGCTGATCCAGGAGCTCTGCATGGTGGATCAGTTGTCGCATGGCCGGTTCATGCCAGGCGTCGGCCGCGGCGTGCGCGACCCGGAGCACGAGTTGTTCGGTAGCGAACTCGCGACGATGCGGGAGACGTACGAAGAGGTGCTGGCGATCCTGCAACAGGGTCTGAGCACGGGGCGCATCAAGCATCACGGCAAGCGATTCCAGTACGACGACGAGCCGGTGCATTTCGAGATGGTGCAGAAGCCGTATCCGCGCTTCTGGTATGCCGGCAATCTGGCACGTGCGGCCGAGCAGGGGATGAACGGGCTCGGTCGGGCGACGCGCGACCAGATCGACGAATACTGGCGAATTTGGCAGGCCGGGCGCGCCCGCAACGATGCTCGTTTCCTGGGCGATGACCCGCTGGTCGGCTCGACGCGCCATGTCGTGATTGCCGAAAGCGATGCCGAGGCAGTTGCGCTCGCACGCCGCGCGTTCGTCGCCTACGCCGAGCATTTCTATTGCACCGATCCGCGGCTCCCGGCCACCGCGAGTCCCGCTGCGTTGGTGATGCCGGGCGGCACCAACTTCGACACGATGCGCGAGGCGGGGCAGGTGCTGGCGGGCTCCGTGGCCACTGTGCGCGACGCGTTGCGGCGTTATCTGGCGGCGGTGGGGCCCAGGCACAACTATCTGTGCGGCGCGTTTCAATGGGGCGATCTGACGAGCGAGGAGGCACGGCGTTCGCTCGACCTGTTTGCGACGGAGGTGAAGCCGGCACTGGCCGGCGGTGGTTAGAGCGTTCCTGGCGTGAAGGATTGAGCAGATGGCGAATGTCGCACCGGCCTATCAGGCCAGCAGAGGCTCACCGCTGGACGTTGACAGGGCGTTCTATCGCCGCATCGCAGAGGAGCAGGGAGCGCGCAGGCTGATCGACAAGCTGGTCGTGCCGATCCGTTCGGGCCGCGCGTGGCGCGTGCCGGCGGGTCACGTGTTCCGCGTCCTCACCGTCGACGGCCCGCAGGTCGGCGATCTGAACATCTGGAACTATCACAATCCGCGGGAGCGCATGTGGGCGTCGCGCTCGCGACAACTTCAGGCGGCGCATGTCAGTACGTTCGACCGACTTTGGTCGAACCTGCCGTACCTGCGGCCGCTGGTGACGATCACCGACGACACGCTGGCGGGCTATGGCGTGGATGAAGTGGGTGGGCGCGTGCATGACCTGCTCGGCACGCGCTGCGATCCCTATGTGAATCGTCTGCTGACCGGCGAGGACTTCAACTTCCATTGTCATTCGAATCTGGTGCGCGCGGTGGCGCCTCATGGCCTGACGGAATTCGACGTGCACGACGTGCTGAACGTGTTTCAGGTCACCGGCCTGAATTCTGACGACAAGTACTTTATGAGGGAGTGTCCGGCGAAGCCGGGCGACCATCTGGAGTTTTTCGCGGAGATCGATCTGCTGTGCGCGCTCTCTGCGTGTCCCGGCGGCGATCTGTCGGTGCCGCTGTGGGGACCCGAGGCGCGCGACCCGATCGACGTATGCCGGCCACTGGGCGTGGAAGTCTACGCGCTGGATACGCGGCTGCTCGATGGTTGGAAGTCGCCTGACGTGGCGGCGTATGGTGGCGCGCACGGCATGCATGTGGAGAAGGCGGCGTGGGAGGGGTAGCCGATCACTTGAGTTGATCGGCTACCTTGTCGATCCCGGCCTGCACGCAGGGCTCGTCCACGCCTGGCGAGCCTGACACGCCGACGCCGCCAATCACATCCTCGCCAATCTTCACCGGCAGACCGCCCGGTATTGCGATCACATTGGGCAGAGTTACCTGCTGATGTACGACCGGGTTGTTATCGGCGTAGCGCTTCGCGTAGGCGGATGTCGGTGTGCGGAAACTGAGTGCAGTATAGGCCTTGCGGCGTGCGTTCTCCATGGTGTGTGGGCCGGCATTGTCGGCCCGCATCGCAACCATCGTTTCGCCGGCGCGATCCACCACCACGGCAGAAACGGCATAGCCTTTTGCGCCACAGCTTTCGATTGCCGCCTCCGCGATCGTCGTTGCCATCGCATAGGACAGATCGCGGTGCGTGAGCAGTTGTGCATTCGCGGACGGGGCGAATGCACCGACCGCCCACGCGACCGCAACGAGACTGCGGCGCAACGCCGTGCGCACTACCGGATCGGGGAAAATGCCGCCGGCAGCACGAAGGCATTCTCCTGCTTCACCACCACACCCGGCGGATTGCGTGCCGGCCATTGGCCTGTCGCCGACGCGGTGGCACGTACGCTGTTGCGTTCATTGGCGTCCTTGTAGGCCCAGATGTGCACCCACTTGTTCAGCGCACCGAACTCCGAATACATGCCGGCGACCAGCGGCGAGAATTTCTGGCGACCCTCGATCTTTTCCGACCAGCGCTCGATCAGACCGGGAATCGCTCCGGGGATCAGCGTGTACTGGCGGATTTCGAACAGCGGACCAATTGCGCGCGGCTCGAGCGGCGGGCAGAACGGCGCCGGATGGAACACCTCGCTCTGCTGATTGACGACGAAGTCGCGGATCGGCGGCGGCCAACCTTCCTCCTTCATTGCGGCGGCGCGTACTGAGGCGCGGTGCTCGAAGCTATCGTATGCCCAGACGTGGATGATCTGGTTCAGCGGCCCAACCTCAGTGTGCCAGAAGGCTGCCAGTTTCGAGTGCTTCTGGCGGTTCGGCAGCGATTCCCCGAAGCGCTTCTCCACCTCGGCCAGTGTGCCCGGCTGCAGCGTGTAGGTGCGCATTTCGACGATCATGTTCGTTCTCCCCAGTGCAGATGCCGCGCGAAGGATAGGACAAGCACGGGTTGCAGGGAATGGGGCACTGGCGTCCGCGCAGGGCAATCGGGTGAATGAGTAGGTGACAAACCGATAAAGTGCTGAATCCATGACACCCCTCGATTCGCTGAGCGGGGGCAGCCATGGACGACTTGACGACGAGTTGTGCCGCATTCGATGAGGCGGTGGTATTTCTTAGCTATTTCAAGGACCTGAACGACCCTCGCCAGCAAGGCAAGATAACCTACCCGCTCGACGAGATCCTGCTGCTCTGCCTGCTGGCTGTGCTGGCCGGGGCCGAGACCTTCGTTGATATCGCTCTGTTCGGCTGCAAGAAGCTCGATCTTTTGCGCCGCTTTCGACCGTTCAAAAACGGCACACCGGCGCACGATCATCTCGGCGACATCCTGGCCGCTCTCGACGCGGCGCAATTCCAGAGATGTTTTGTCGCCTGGGTGGCGGCGCTGACCGGAGCGCCGGAGGGGGTGATCGCGATCGATGGCAAGACCGCGCGACGGTCTGGCCGCAAGAAGGATGGCGCCCCGGCGATCCACATGGTCTCGGCCTTCGCAGCACGCCAGCGGCTCGTGCTGGGGCAGGTCAAAGTCGCGGAAAAGTCCAACGAAATCATCGCTATCCCTAAGCTGCTGGACATGCTGGCGATCGACGGGGCGATCATCACCATCGATGCCATGGGCTGCCAGCGCGACATCGCTCAGAAGGTGTTGGACAAGAAGGCCGACTATGTTCTGGCACTGAAAGGCAATCAGGGATCGCTGCGCGGGGACGTTGAGCTGTTCGTCGCCGAGCAACAGGCCGCAGGCTTCAAGCACACCGCGATCAGCCGCGACCAGACGATCGACGGCGATCACGGTCGCATCGAGACCAGGACCACGACCGTCATCCATGACATCGCCTGGCTGCAGGAACGCCACGACTGGCCCGGCCTGAAGGCCGTCGTCATGGTCGAGAGCTCGCGCGAGATCGCCGGAAAGATCGAGCTGGAGACACGCTTCTACATCACATCGCTGGTGCTGCTCGCGCACCTGCTGGGTCCGATCATCCGCAGCCACTGGGCGATCGAGAACAGCCTGCATTGGGTCTTGGACATGGTCTTCCGTGATGACGAATGCCGCGTCCGGACCGATCACGCCCCGGCCAACTTCACCACGATCAAGCACATGGCTCAAAACCTGATCCGAAAGGCGCCAGGCAAGGCTTCACTGCGGCTCAAGCGCAAGACCGCCGGTTGGGATGATGACTTCCTCGCCGGATTGATCGCTCGCTAGGTTGCTTCACCCGATTCCCCTGGGCGTCCGCGGCAAATCGCGCCAACATAGCGCAGCATGATCGCTTTCGCCGAGCTGCTGGAGCGGCTGGTCTTCACCCCGTCGCGCAACGCGAAGATCGCGTTGCTGCGGCGATATTTCGCGACCCAGCCTGACCCGGATCGCGGCATCGGACTGGCGGCGATCACCGGCGAATTGTCGTTCACCGCCGCCAAGCCCGGACTGATCCGCGAGCTTGCCGCGACGCGCACCGACCCGGTGTTGTTTGGCTGGTCGTACGACTATGTCGGCGATCTGGCCGAGACGGTCGCATTGATGTGGCCGGCCGCGGCGACCGACGCGCCACCGCCCCGACTGGCTGAGGTGGTGGAGGCGTTGGAGACCGCCCCAAAGGCTGCATTGCCTGGCATCGTTGCCGGGTGGCTGGATGCCTCGGATGCGTCGACGCGGCTGGCATTGTTGAAGCTGATCACTGGCGGCTTGCGTGTCGGCGTGTCGGCGCGGCTGGCGAAGATCGCGCTGGCGGAGATCGGCGGCATCGAGCCCGATGAGGTCGAGGAGGTGTGGCACGGCCTGGCGCCACCGTATCTGGCGCTGTTCGCCTGGTTGGAGAAGCGAGGCCCGCGTCCCGATCCAGCCGATGCGCCGGTGTTTCGTCCGCCGATGCTGGCGCATCCGCTGGACGCGGTGGATATCGCCGGCCTGCAACCGGCGGATTGGCGCGCGGAGTGGAAATGGGACGGGATCCGCGTGCAGCTTGTCGGCACTGAAGGCGGCAGGCGGCTCTATTCGCGCGGTGCCGATGACATTTCCGGTGCGTTCCCGGAAATCGTCGAGGCGATGGATTTTCATGCCGTGCTGGACGGCGAGCTTCTGGTGGTGCGCGATGGTCAGGCTGCGCCGTTCGCCGATCTGCAGCAGCGTCTGAACCGCAAGGGTGTGAGCGCGCGGATGATGGCGGATTATCCGGTTGGCATCCGGCTCTATGACATGCTGTTCGAGGGAACCGACGACGTTCGCGCGCTGCCGTTCGATGTGCGGCGCGCGCGGCTGGAGGCGTGGTATGCGCGCACGCGGCCGGCGCGGATGGATCTGTCGGATCTGATACGGTTCGCGTCGCTGGATGAGTTGATGGCGTTGCGCGACGGTGCACGTGCCGCCTCGATCGAGGGGCTGATGCTGAAGCGCGGCGACAGCGCCTATGTGCCGGGCCGTGTGAAGGGGTTGTGGTGGAAGTGGAAGCGCGACCCGCTGACCATCGATGCGGTGCTGATGTACGCGCAGCGAGGGCACGGCAAGCGTAGCAGCTACTACTCCGATTACACGTTCGGTCTGTGGCGGGACGATGAGCTGGTTCCGGTGGGGAAGGCATATTTCGGCTTTACCGATCAGGAGCTGGCATTCCTGGATCGGTGGATTCGCAACCACACCACGGCGCGGTTTGGACCGGTGCGGGAGGTGGAGAAGGCTTTGGTGCTGGAGGTTGCATTCGACGCGGCGCAACTATCGAACCGCCATAAGTCGGGTGTGGCACTGCGGTTTCCACGCATCGCGCGGATCCGCACCGACAAGCCGGCGGCCGAAGCGGATCGATTGGAAAGCCTGATGGCACTTGTGGAGAACCGGCCGTCGGAAGCTGCTGCCGATTGACCGCATCCCGGCCGCGTGCTGCGCTCTGCCTCCGCAATCAATTGGGGAGGACGGGCGATGCCGTTGGTGCAGAACCACACCAAGCGCAAGATGCAGGCGGGCGAGGTGGCACTTGGATTCGGCGTGCACCATATGCGCACTGCCGCCGCACCTGTGCTTGCTGCCGCCAGTGGCCATGACTGGCTGTTTCTGGACAACGAACACGGCTCGTTCTCGGTGCATGAGATCGCACAGCTCTGCATCGCTTCGCTGCCTACCGGAGTCACACCACTGGTGCGTGTCTGCGCCAATGCGATCGACGAGGCGACGCGCGCGCTCGACAATGGTGCGCTCGGCATCGTCATGCCGCATGTCGATACCGCCAAGCAGGCGCGGCGGATCGCCGAGGCGTTCCGTTATCCACCACAGGGCACGCGTAGTTGGGGTGGTCCGCCGGCGATCTACGGCTATCGTCCGCCGGCGATGGCCGAAGCGCAGAAGGCGATCAACGACGAAATAATGACGGTGGTGATGATTGAAAGTCCCGAGGCGGTGAAGAATGCTGCCGACATCGCCGCGGTGGACGGGATCGATGTGCTGCTGATCGGCACATCGGATCTATCGTCGGAGCTGGGCATCGCCGGTCAGATGGGCCATCCGAAGCTGGTCGACGCCTATGCAACAGTCGGGGCGGCTTGCAAGAAGCACGGCAAGGTACTCGGCATGGGCGGCGTGTACGACGAGGAGAATGCGTCGCGTTATGTCGGCATGGGTGCGCTGTTCGTGCTGACCGGTTCCGATCACAGCTATGTCCTGATGGGCGCCGATGCGCGCAGCGCGTTCTTCAACGGCCTGCCGGCGGCGGCCGGCGCGGCGTCGAGAAAGAAGAATCGGGCGATGGACTGACTCAACAAAATAGGGGGTACGTCATGGCACTGGTGCATAACGCCGCCAAGCGGAAGCTGCAGCAGGGTGACATCGCACTGGGCTTCGGACTGCATCATCTGCGCAGCAGTGCGGCACCGATGCTGGCAATGGCCGGGCAGCACGACTACCTGTTCATGGACATGGAGCACGGTGCCTTCACCGTGCAGGAGGCGACGCAGATCTGCCTTGCGGCGCTGGGTGTCGGCATCGCTCCCGTTGTGCGGGTCTGCGCCGGGGCGCTGGATGAGGCAACACGACTGTTGGACAATGGCGCGCTTGGCATTGTGGTGCCACATGTGGATACGAAGAAGCAGGCGCAGCGCATCGCGGACGCATTCCACTATCCGCCGATGGGCACCCGAAGCTGGGGCGGGCCGCCGCCGATCTACGGTTATATGGCGCCGCACGTGGCGGATGCGCAGAAGGCGATCAACGACGAGATACTGAGCGTCGTGATGCTGGAAAGCCCTGAGGCGATCAAGAATGCCGATGACATCGCGTCGGTGGACGGCATCGATGTGCTGCTGATCGGCAGTTTCGATCTGACATCGGAAATGGGGATTGCCGGGCAGATGGGACATCAGAAGCTGATCGACGCGTACCAGGCGGTTGCCGATGCCTGCCGCAAGCACGGCAAGGCGTTGGGTATGGGAGGGATCAACGACGATGTGAATGCGCGGCGGTACATCGCCATGGGATCGCGCTTTATCACGTCGGGCAATGATCACAGCTTCATCGTGTCCGGCTCGATCGACCGGGCAAGGTTCTATCGCGGGCTGGCGGCAGAGGCCGGCGGGAAGCAGAAGAGTACGAAGAAGGTTACTGCCTAGCAGCCTGTCGGACTTAACGCGACGCGGAAGCGGGCGGTAGAATTGGCGCACACGATTGGCACTGCCGGCCCCCCGTCTCATGAGCAACTTCCGCCCGACCAACCGCGACATGGACGTCCTGATGCCGCCATCGGTCGATGAGTGGCTGCCGCAACGCCACCTCGCGCGGTTCGTTGTGGAAGTGATCGAGGGACTGGACCTGCGGGCAATGACCGGCAGCTACCGGGGCTCGGGCGAGGCATCCTACCACCCTCGGCTGCTGTTGGGCCTTATCATCTACGGCTACGCGACCGGGGTGTTTTCCAGCCGCAACCTGGAACGGGCGACGCATGATTTGGTGGCGTTCCGCTTCATCGCCGCCAACGAGCATCCCGACCACGACACCATCGCCACGTTCCGCCGCCGCTTCCTGCCGCAGATCGAGGCGCTGTTCGTGCAGGTGCTCGGTGTGGCCCGCGAGATGGGGGTGTTGAAGCTCGGCACGGTGGCGCTGGATGGCACCAAGATCCACGCCAACGCCAGCCGCCACAGCGCGCTGTCGTACGAGCACGCCAGCAAGATCGAGGCACAGTTGAAGGCCGAAGTGGCTGATCTGCTGGGTAAGGCGGGGGCGGCTGATCAGGCGGATGTGCCGGACGGGATGCAGGTTCCCGAGGAACTGGCGCGGCGCGAGAAGCGGCTGGCCGGGATCGCTCGCGCCAAGGCGGTGATCGAGGCGCGGGCGAAGGAACGCCATGCGCGCGAGCGAGCCGAATTTGAGGCCAGGATGGCGGAGCGTGAGGCGAAGGTGACGCAGACAGGCAAGAAGCCCCGCGGTCGCGTACCGCAGCCGCCGATCGAGGGCCCGCTGCCGACCGATCAGGTCAATCTGACGGACGAGGAATTGCGGATCATGCCGGTGGCCGGCGGAGGGTTCGAGCAGTGCTACAACGCCCAGGCAGCGGTGGCAGCGGACAGCCTACTGGTGGTGGCCGCCGATGTGGTGCAGGCGCCGAACGACAAACAGCAGCTTGAGCCGATGCTGGGCAAGCTGGCCGCACTGCCCGGCGAACTGGGCAAGGTTGGCGCGTTGCTTGCCGACAACGGGTATTTCAGCGAGGGCAACGTGAACGCCTGTGCCGACGCCGGGATCGAGCCGGTGATCGCGATGGGGCGTGAAGCGCATCATCCTGCGCTGGCTGAACGTTTCGCAGACGATCCTGCGGCGCCGGTAGACCCCACGCCGGTTGAGGCAATGGGCCATCGGCTCCAGACGAAAGAGGGCAAGAAGCTCTACGCGCTGCGTAAACAGACTCCCGAACCTGTGTTCGGGATCATCAAGTCGGTGCTCGGGTTCCGCCAGTTCCTGCTGCGCGGACTGGACAAGGTGCACGGCGAATGGAACCTCGTGACCATGGCGTGGAACGTGAAACGGATGTTCGCCCTGGCAGGGGCGAACTGAGCCGCATCGCGCCAATCGTGATCCATTTCGGCGTGTTCGCGCGCGGCCAACCTTGCGTTGGAATGGCCCGCGTGAAGTCAAGCGTGAAAGTCGAATCCCTGCTCCGCGTCAAGCGGCGTAGTGGCTGGAAATGCAACGCGCCGACGATGATTTCCTAATTTCCGGCAAATCAACTCCGACAGGCTGCTAGGTAGCCGAACGGGTCAACCCACGCGCAGATCGGCGATCAAATGGCCGGGTTCGCTGGTCAGAGCCATGAGCATGTCCCAACCCTGCTTCCTTGCGGTTGAGAGGAGCGAGCGTATCACGGCGAACTCGTTGGCGCCTTGCTCGGAACGGAATCCGCCGGAGATCTTCTGGCGCAATTTCATCATCCGCCCGTCGCGCTCGGCGAGGTTGTTGGTAAAGGGCACCAACGGATCGATGAGAAAGCGGAGCACGTCCCGCTTACGGGTGCTGAGGCGCAGCAGGAGGTTGTGGCCAACCCGTCGGGGCCGGCGGCCACGACGCCTGGCCTTGACCTCGGCAGGGATCAGTGTGGGCTGTGCCTCATGGAACACAAAGCCTTGCGCGAGGATCAGGTCGTAACGACGCTCGATCAGCCCAATCAGACCCGGCTTCAGTGCGACGCCCCGCTCGCGCGCGAGGTTCGTTGCGTGGCAGGCGCGTCGTAACAGGCGTTGCATCTTGTGCGCCCAGTCTTCCTTCTCGATCTCGACCAGCGCCTTCAGTTCGCGCAGATGATGCGCGTTGCACAACGCGTGCAGCACGCCTTTCAGGGTGTAGTACCGGCTTCCAGTGGTCGTGCACGACAATGCCCGTGACATGTGCCAGCAGGCTGCCACGCCGCGGCGAGACACGGTAGAAAGTGAGCCAGATGGTCGAGGCGATGTGCAGCCACTGCGTCTTGCCGCCAATCCGGAAGCCGGTTTCGTCCATGTGCTTGACAGGTGCCGCCGCGACGTGGTCGCGCACGGCATCGGCAAAGCCCTGGAATCGCCCCGCACAATCCTGGCTGATCCGGGCGATGGTCGCGGTGACCAGATGCACACCGAAGAGATGTGCCATGAGTTCGGCCAGACGCTTCTCGGGCAGCAACTGGTAGTGCAGCAGATAGAGCACAAATGCGCCGATCCGCTTGCCATATTGCGCCGGCGCGGCAACGCCCTCGGGAAATGCCGCCCGCGTCTGCGTGCCGCAGGCCGCGCAACGGCAGCAATAGGCGCGGTGCTCGGTAACGAGCAGCGGCCTCGGTTCCGGCAGATCGAACACCTGCCGGGAAACATGGCCGCTCGCCATCGCCGTGGTCAAAGGCTCACCGCACGCAGCGCAGGCTTCTGGATAATGCTCGATCGTGGCATCGGGCTTTTCAACCCGGCAAAGCGTCGTGCCAGGATGCCCCTTCTGGCCGCCGGTCTTCTTGCCTGACGGTTCGCGCAGGCTGCTGACCCGCGGCGGCTTTTTCAGCCCGTCGCTCGACGGTGGCTTGCCGCTGTTGCTGCTGTTCAGCCCAAGACGGCGCTCCAATTCCGTCAGCCGCTTCGTCAGGGCCGAATTCTCAGCGCGAAGCACGGTTATCTCCGCCTGCAATGCGGCAATGACTGCATCGCCGCCAGCCGCAGGCGTGGCGTAATCTCGGCCGGACGGGTCGGCGGGCGGTGCCATCGACACGTTGACTTGGTACTCACCCGTGACCTGTCAACAGCTCCCTTCGCGAGGATGACCTGGGCTGTTACCGAAGAAGAAGAAAAACAAGGTTCAGGCGTAACTGAACTTCGCGCGCCAGCCGGCCGTCCCTTCCGGTAGCAGATCGAACAGGTGCCAGAGCGTACAGAAGTCGTCGGTCGGTTCGAATCCGGTATCGGCGACGCGCAGGATTCGGTCGCCGTCGCGTCGTAATACGGACACGCCTGGCAGCCAACCGCCATCGCGAGCGCGATAGCCCATGTCCGCGGCGAAACTGCTGCCCTGATGGCTGACCATCGGGAAACGCCAGAAGCGGCCGGCGGAAAAGCTTTGCTGGACGTCGGGTGGATCGGGACTGGCGAGAACGAATGCGGCACGGTCGGCGATATGCTGATAGATGCCGTTGAAGCCGTCTGCCCACAATGTGCAATGCGGGCAGGAGCGGCCCATGTTGTGGATCACGAAGAGATCGCGCTTCGCGCCGAACAACTGCAAAAGGCGCACCGGACCCTCGATCGTGGAGAATTCGTAGTCGCGCACAGGCTCGGGTTCGACCGAAGACTGTGCGTCGCGCATCTTCTGCCGCAGTTCGGCGATCTGGGTGCGATAGGCGGCGAGCGTCACGGCGGTGTCGCGGTAGTTCATGGCGCGTTTAATCCTCGTACTTGTCGTGCCAGCGTACCCATTGCATACGCGGTCGCATTTCTACCTCGTCGCGGCCTTTCGGCACCAGATCCAGGTAGTGGTAGGCACCGTTCAGCATATCGAGGCCGCGCGCGTAGGTGGAATAGGTATGATATATTGTACCATCAGCAGCCTTGTGGAACACGCTGATGCCAGGCCGTTCGTTGAGCGAGGACTTGATCCAGGCGTAATTATAGAACACCTCGCCCTGCTCCAGTTCATCACGTGTGGAAGTCACCTGATAGTCCCTGTTGAAGTCACTGCCGGCAGAAGAGACCCATTTCAGGCTCCAGCCCATGCGCTGGCGGAATTCGTTGATTTCGTCCAACGGAGCCGACGATATCAGGAGCATTGTCACATCGCGATGCGCAAGATGGATGTCGATGCCGTTCATGTTGTCCGCCCAGAAGGAGCAGCTTTTGCAGCCTTCTTTCCAGCCGGGACCCAACATGAAATGGTAGACGATAAGCTGCGAGCGTCCGGCAAACAGATCGCCGAGCGTCTCGCGCCCGTCCGGGCCTTCGAAGACGTATGGCTTGTCAACGCGCTCCCACGGCAGCGAGCGACGTTCGGCGCTCAACTGGTCGCGCAGGCGATTGAACTCCTTTTCCTTGGCGAGGAGTTGTTTGCGCGATTCGATCCACGCTTCGTGGGAAACAACCGGGTGATTGTCGATCATCGTCTTGTCTCCTTGGTGCAATGGCGTTTGCGAGGTTGCGGCTTGTCGATTTCGGCCAACGATGCCGCGAGCAGATCGAACTGGCTCTGCCAGTATTTGCTGTAGCGATTGAGCCAGAGCGCGGCCGCGAAGATCGGTCCGGCAACAAGGCTGCAGCGGCTGATGCGTCCGGTGCGTTCCTGGCGCACCAGGCCGGCGCGGACCAGGACCTGGATGTGCCGCGAGACTGCCTGCAACGAGATCGTCGAATGGGGCTGCAAGCTCGGACACCAACAGCGCACCTTCGTCCAGACGTAGCAGGATGGCGCGCCGGACCGGATCGGACAGCGCGAAGAACGCCCCGTCGAGCAACGCCTGCTCGGCGTCTTCATCGGCTTCGACAGGGCGGAGTGCCGGACGGGCCATGCGCGGCTATTATCAATACTGTGGTTGACAGTCAATCGATATGTTGATGATGACCGCCGATGGACCGACCGCAAGTGCCGGCCTTACGATGACGACAATGGTTGCGAGGAATGACCCGATGTCCAGCAAGACGCAGCGTTTCCTGACGGCAGCGCGGAAGCAGGCGAAATATGGCGCGGCGGCGGACTGATGCAGCGGAACGCGCGAACCAGGCTTGCCGTCGATATCGGCGGTACGTTCACCGACGTTGTGCTGGAGATGCCTGAGCGCACGCTGTCGGCAAAGCTGCTGACCACGCATGAAGCGCCGGACGAGGCGGTGATCGAGGGAACGCAGGGGATCTTGCGGGAGGCGGGGATTGCGGCATCGTCGCTCGACCTGGTGATTCATGGCACGACGCTGGCGACCAATGCACTGATCGAGCGCAAGGGAGCGCGAAGTGCGCTGATAACCACGGCGGGATTTCGTGATTCGCTGGAGATTGCCTACGAGCATCGGTTCGAACAGTACGATCTGTATATGGAACGGCCGGAGCCGCTGATCTCGCGCGACCTGCGGCTGGAGGTGCCGGAACGGCTTGCGGCGGATGGGTCGGTGCTGCTGGAAATGGATGAGGCGGCGTTGGAACGACTGGTGCCGTTGCTGCGGCGGCATGACATCGAGGCGTTGGCGATCAGCTTCCTGCATTCCTACATCAATCCGGCGCATGAAGAGCGCGCGCGCGACGTTATTGCGCATGCATTGCCGGGGATGGCGGTCACCATTTCGTCGGAAGTGTGTCGGGAGATACGCGAATACGAACGGACCTCCACCGTGGTGGCGAACGCCTATGTGCTGCCGATGATGGAGCGCTATCTGGCGCGCATGCAGGATGGATTGCGGCGCATCGGCGCAGCGTGTCCATTGTTGCTGATGATGTCCTCAGGCGGCATTTGCACGGTTGAAACGGCGCGACGGTTTCCGGTGCGGCTGGTGGAAAGCGGACCGGCAGGCGGCGCCATTCTGGCACGCCATGTCGCAGCGCGCGGCGGCTACGATCGGGCGATCTCGTTCGACATGGGTGGCACGACGGCGAAACTCACGCTGATCGACGATTTCACGCCGCAGCAGTCGCGGCATTTCGAAGTTGCGCGGACCGCGCGCTTCGCCAAGGGCAGCGGCTTTCCCGTGCGCATTCCGGTGATCGACATGGTGGAGATCGGCGCCGGCGGGGGTTCGATTGCACGCGTCGATGCGCTGCGGCGGATCGTTGTCGGACCGGACAGCGCGGGCGCGAATCCTGGGCCGGCCTGTTACGGCAGGAGCGGCACTCAACCGACGGTGACCGACGCCGACGTCGTGCTGGGACGCATCGATCTGGCGCGCTTCGCCGGCGGCAAGATCGCGCTCGATCCGGCGCGCGCACTGCGGGCAGTGACCGAAACCATTGCTGCGCCATTGGCGATGCCGGTGCAGGAAGCGGCGCGTGGCATTGCCGAGATCGTCGATGAGACGATGGCAAGCGCGGCGCGCGTGCACGCGGTGGAGAACGGCAAGGATACATCCGACCGCACGCTGATCGCATTTGGTGGCGCGGCGCCGCTGCACGCCGTGCGGCTGGCGCAGAAACTGGGCATTCGACGCGTCGTCGTGCCGCCGGATGCCGGCGTCGGTTCGGCACTCGGCTTTCTTGGTGCGCCGATCGCGTATGAGGTCGTGCGCACCCTGCTGGTGCGGCTTGACCTGCTGGAGCATAGCACCATCGATGCGCTGTTCGCAGGGATGCGCGCCGAGGCGGAAGCGGTGGTGCGTCTCGGCGTGCCGCGCGGCGTGCTGGTTGAAACGCGCACGGGCTACATGCGCTATCGCGGCCAGGGCCATGAGGTCGCCGTCCCGCTGCCTGACGGTGCGCTGGATCCCACGGCGCTGCGTGCGGCATTCGATGGCACTTATGCCCGTGTCTATGGCCGCGTCATCCCGCGTTTGGAAGTGGAGGCTGTCACCTGGACACTTTCGCTGTCCGAGCCGCATGACCTGCCGGCACGACAGGACTTGCCACCGGATGCTGGCGCTGCGACGCCATCCGGCCGATGCCGCATCGTGGAGACCGCCAGCGGCGAGACGGTCGATGCGGCGTTGTACGTCCGCGGCGAACTGGCGAAGGGCGCGTGGCTGACAGGACCGGCCGTGATCGTCGAAGACGGCACCTCGACCATCGTGCCAAGCGACTACATGGCGCGGGTCGATGCCGGCGATGACATCGTGATCGAGGAGATTGCAGCGTGACGCGCAGGAACATTTCCGAGATCGAACTGCAGATCATGTGGAACCGGCTGCTGTCCGTGGTGGAGGAACAGGCGCAGACCTTGGTGCGCACCGCGTTCAGCACGTCGGCGCGCGAGGCGGGAGATATATCCGCGGGTGTGTTCGATCTCGAAGGGCGGATGTTGGCGCAGGCCGTCACCGGCACGCCAGGCCACATCAACACCATGGCGCGTTCGGTCGGGCATTTCCTGGACGTGTTCCCGGTCGCGCAGATGAAGGACGGCGACGTCTACGTCACCAACGATCCGTGGAAGGGTACCGGGCATCTCTATGACCTGGTGGTCGTGTCGCCGACCTTCATGGATGGCCGCATCGTCGCGCTGTTCGCCTGCACGACGCATCTGGTGGACATGGGCGGTGTCGGGCAGACGCCGGAGGGCCGGCAGATCTACCACGAGGGCCTGTTCATCCCATTGCTGCGTCTGGCGAGCGCTGGCGAGATGAACGAGGACCTGCTGGCGATGATCCGCGCCAATGTACGCGAGCCGGTGCAGGTGATCGGCGACGTCTATGCGCTGATTGCCTGCAACGAAATCGGCAGCCGGCGATTGGTGGCAATGATGCGCGAATTCGTGCTGGGCGATCTCGACATGCTGGGCGAGGCGATCATCAGCCGCAGCCGCCGTGGCATGGCGGAGGCCATCGGCAAGCTGCCGCAGGGCACCTGGACATCGGCGATGCGCATCGATGGCTATGAGGCGCCGATCGATCTGGTCGGCACGCTGACCATCGGTCGCGACGCGATTCACGTGGATTATACCGGCACGTCGGGCATGTCGTCGTACGCGATCAACTGCCCACTGTGTTATACGGAGGCATATACGACCTTTGGCGTTAACTGCGTGGTGGCGCCACATATTCCCAACAACACCGGCACATTGGATGCGGTGCGCGTGACGGCACCGGAGGGCACTATCCTGAGTGCCGTGCATCCGGCCGCGGTGTATGCGCGCTCGGTGATGGGGCACATGCTGCCGGACGTTGTGTATGGCTGTCTGGACCAGGCTTTGCCGGGGCGCGTGCCGGCGGAGGGCACGTCGAATCTCTGGACGCTGAATTTGATAGCGGGCCATGGGCTGACCGGGATCGGGCGTGCTGCGGGCACTGCGTTCATGGTCAACAGTTTTCATTCGGGCGGCGCGGGCGCGCGGCCGTCACAGGACGGGCTGTCGGCGACACCATTTCCATCCGGTGTGCGCAACGTGCCGGTGGAAGCGACTGAGGCGATCACGCCATTGGTGATCTGGCGCAAGGAGTTGCGTCAGGATTCCGGTGGGGTTGGACGCCAGCGCGGCGGGCTCGGGCAGGTGATGGAGATTGCGTCGCGCGAGGATGCGGCGTTCGGTATTTTTGCTCGTTTCGAACGCGTGAAGTATCCGGCGCGCGGCCGGCATGGTGGCGGGGCCGGGCTGGCTGGGCGGTTGTCGCTGGCCTCGGGTGTCGAGCTGAAGCCGAAGGGACTGGCCGTGGTGCCGCCGGGCGAGAGGCTGGTGGTGGAGATGCCGGGCGGCGGTGGCATGGGGCCGGCGAAGGAACGCGATCCGAATGCGGTGTGGCGCGATGTGCGTTTGCAGTACGTCAGCCGTGAAGCGGCGCGGACGGAATATGGCGTGACGATTGCCGAGGCAGGCGAAGACTGATCAACTGGGTGCGCTCTTGCACCGGCGACAAGGCGCCGGTTTGTTCGGCAGTAAAAAACAAATCAGGCAGGAAACGTTACCATGCGAACCACCCGACGAAGATACCTGGTCTACATCCTGTTGCTTGTGTTCAGTGGGATCGCCTACGTCGACCGCGTGAACATGTCGGTCGCGGGAAAGCCCATCGCACAGGAGCTCGGGCTGTCGCCGATCATGCTCGGCTACCTGTTCTCCTCGTTCCTGTGGGCCTACGTCCTCATGATGCTGCCGGGCGGCCGCCTGATCGACCGCTGGGGCGCACATGTGATTGCAGGCGTATCGACAGTCGTATGGTCGATCGCGCAGATGGCGACCGGCGCCGCCGTGGGCGTCACGTCGATGCTGTTGGCCCGCCTGGGTCTTGGCGTGGGCGAGGCGCCGTTCTCCCCGGTGGTATATCGCAGCGTCCGCGCATGGGCGCCCTATTCCGAACGCGGCACAGCCACCGCCCTGATCAGCGCGGGCGGCAGCCTCGGTCCGGCGATCGGCGCGCCGTTTGTCGCCTGGGTCATCCAATCCCTGTCGTGGCGCTGGTCCTTCGTGATCACCGGTGCGCTCGGTTTCGTTTGGGTTGTGGTCTGGCTGCTCGTGGTATCGACGCCGGAGAAGACCAGATGGCTGCCCGAGCCTGAACGCCGGCGGATTTTGGCCGAGCGAGAGGCGGGCATCGCGGTACCCGACCACGACGGCATCGGCTATCTCGCGCTGCTTCGGTGTCCGGCGATGTGGGGCCTGTTCGTCTCGCAGGGCTGCCTCGTCTACTCGCTTTATCTGTACCTGAGTTGGCTGCCGAATTATCTGCAGACGGCGCGCGGTCTGTCGCTGGTCGACGCCGGGCTCTATACGTCGGTGCCGTTCTTCATCGCGACAGCGGTGAACATCGTCGTCAACTGGATTGGCGACCGGGCGTTGAGCGTTCATGCGGTGCGGAGCGGAATGCGCCGTTATCTCGTGGCGCTTTGCCTGTTCCTGACCGCCGCCGGGCTGATCATTCCCTATGTGCAGTCGCTGACGGCCGTCATCATCCTGGTATCGATCACGGTCTCGTTCGCCAATACCGGTCCCGCGGCCAATGCCACGCTGACCAGCGATCTGCTGCGATCGCCGGCCGATGCGGGTCGCGCGTTCGCGTTCCTGGTGCTTGGCGGGAATGTCTTTGGCCTGCTGGCGCCGATCGTCACCGGATATCTCGTGCAGGCGAGCGGCAGCTTCAGCAGCGCCTTCATTGCGGCCGGTGTGCTGGCGCTCATAGGCGCGACCGTCACGCTGGTGCTGTCACGCGGCGTGATCGGGGAGGTTTCGCTGGGCGCCGAGCCGCTGGAAGCCAACGGGTGATCGGTGGGCGCGCGCAGGGGGAGATTGCAGAACCTGTCTCTGAATGACCACGAAACGACCGCTTGGGTAAAGGGTTATCGGACGCCCTGGACGCCTGCCGGGCAGGGACCGAGCGAGGGGTCTGGACGGCAGGCGTACAGGGCGTCCGATAACCCTTAACGTCAGCGGAAATAGAACTTGCTGCAGGCGGTCATAACATCAGCGATTGTGAGGTCCGTCCGGAAACCCCAGGGTATACTGATGCCCGTTGCCTTCGGCTCATTACGGGGCGCACACTGGTCCACCCGAGGAACTCGGATGGGGTCGGGTGAGCCTGGAGTGCTTTCCATGAGCGACAATCCGTCGAACGCGAACACGGCCGCAGCAGCTGGATTCCAAAACGCCGAAGCCTACGAGAAGATTATGGGGCGTTGGAGCCAACGCCTCGCGCCATTGCTGATCCGCTTCGGCGGATTGTCAGATGGCGATCGAGTCCTCGATGTCGGTTGCGGAACCGGCAGTCTGACCTTCACGGTGCCCGAACTCGCAAATGTATCCGATGTCACGGGCATCGACCTGATCCCAGGCTTCGTCGCGTTCGCCTCTTCGCGGAACACCGACCGGCGCCTCAGCTTCCAGCAATGCGACGCCCGTGCTCTGCCGTTCGACGACAACGCCTTCGACCGGGCATTCTCAATGCTGGTGCTGCACTTCATCCCTGACGCGCCGCGAGCCGTGGCAGAGGTGGAACGTGTTGTCCGTCCCGGTGGCACTGTAACAGCTGCGGTATGGGACGCGTACAGCGGTCTTCCGCACGTTCGTCTCGTATTTGACATCGCCGCCACCCTCGATCTCACGATCAAGCGGCATTTCTTTCGACCCCTGAGCAAACCGAACGAAATGGCCGATGTGTGGCGGGAGCTTGGTCTGGTCAACGTTGAGCAAACCAGCCTGCTGATCCGCATGGATTTCTCGTCGTTCGACGACTATTGGCTCCCGTTCACGAAAGGCGAAGGGCCACCGGGGCAGTTACTCGCGAGCTTGTCCGAGACCGCCAGAGCGGCCCTGACCGAACATGCACGAAAAGCCTACCTCTCTGAACTGCCTGACGGTCCTCGCTCCTTCGCCTGTGTTGCGTGGGCCTGCCGCGGGACGGTTCCGGCGTAAACCCCCGGAACCGTCACTTTTGCGAGGGCTACCGGAGCAGACCCGAGGTTTGATTGCGGCAGTTCGAAGCGGTGAGATGATCTGTAGCGCATCGTTGGGGCTCTCAGAATGTCGGACGAAGATTTCGATCAAGCCGCCTGGTTGGCGCGCATCGGTTACCGCGGATCCCTTGCGCCCAGCCTCGAAACTCTCCAGGCGGTTATCTCTGCTCATTCTTCCGCGATTGCCTACGAGAGCATCGACGTCCTGCTGGACCGGCCGCCGAAATTAGACCTCCGATCGCTTCAGGACAAAATGATTGCCGGCGGACGTGGCGGGTACTGCTTCGAGCAGAACATGCTATTTCGCGGCGGGCTGCGATCGCTCGGGTATGAGGTAACTAGTCTTCAGGCGCGCGTGGTGCGTGGACTCGAAATCGATGCGCCTCGCCCCATGCTTCACATGGTCCTCCGCATCGATCTTCCGCAGGGGTCGTTTCTGGCCGATGTGGGCTTTGGGAACCTCGCACCCACTGCGCCGCTTCGGCTATCACCGCTTGTGGAGCAAGACACTCCGCACGAAGTCATGCGCTTCATTGAGATGGGCGAAGAGTTGACGCTGCAATCCCGCCTCGGAGACCGCTGGGAGCACATCTACCGGGTCGTGCTTCTTCCTCGATTTGATGCCGAGTACCAGATGTGCAATTGGTTCACCGGAACGCATCCGCAAAGTCCGTATCTCAACAACATGATTGCGGCATTACCGGGTCCAAACGGCACCCGGCTCACCCTGTTCAACGCCCGGTTCAATGTGCGATACGCCTCAGGGAAAGTGGAGCGGCAGACGCTCGAGACAGAAAATGAGTATCAAACCGTATTGCGCGACCGGTTTGGGATCGCGTTATCCGACCAAGATTTGCAGACTGCCCTGGCCAATGCTGAGCTGAGGGGAGCGCACGGGCCACCTCATCCATTTTTTGCGTAAGGGCCCGGGGCGTTTCCGGTTGAGGTTGCCAGCGGCTGGCCGGAGGGAGCTTCCCCGACGACCGCTTTCGGCGCTACCTCGCCGTTTGTGTTCGGCTAGGCGAACGACCGCTCACCACCCAAAGCGGCTGTCGCGATGTATCTCATTCCGTAACTGTTCAGAGACGGAGCCTCAAAGATCCACTCTGCGCGCCGTCAGCGCCGGTTCATCCAGCCGCAGTCCTAGCCCCGGCCCTTCCGGCAAATGGAACAGCCCATCGACGGCCTCGGCGGATTTTCGAAACACTGCGTGCGTGCGGGTTGACGGGTCGTTCCATTCGATCGGCTTGCTTGCCTGCAATTGCGCGGCCAGCGACGTGCATGTTCGCGGTGTGGCCGATCATCGGCTGCGTCTGGTGCGACACCAGTTCGACACCGTGCGCATGCGCCAGCGCGGCGCAGCGCACCAGGCCGGTGATGCCGCCCATCTTGACGATGTCCGGCTGCACCATGCGCACGCCGGCCTCGATCAGGTCGGCGAGCGCGGCCAGCGTATAGGTCTGCTCGCCGGCCGACACGGTGATGTCCAGCGCGCGTGCCACCTCGCCCATCGCCTTGATGTGATAGTGCTGCACCGGCTCCTCGAACCACCAGTAGCCAAGCTCCTCCAGCGCGCGGCCGACGCGGATCGCGCCGCCGGTGGTGAAGCCGTTGTTGGCATCGAACGCCAGCGGGAAGTCGTCGCCGACCAGCTTGCGCACCGCGCGCGCCTTGGCGATGTCGCCGGGAATGTCGCGATCCAGTTCGGTGCGCGGGTTGTCGAAGCGGATCTTGATCGCCGACGGCTTGTCCTTCAGACGCGCCTCGACCACGCGCAGTACATCGTCCAGCTTGCGGTCGCCGTTGCCGCCGATCGAGGCATAGAACGGCAGCGCGGTGCGCCAGGCGCCGCCGAGCAGCTTGTAGATCGGCAGGCCGGTCAGCTTGCCCTTGATGTCCCACATCGCGATGTCGAGCGCGGCAAGCGCGCCGGTCAGCGCGCCCTCCGGCCCGAGCTTCACGCATGGTGTGCATCAGCGTATCCAGCAGCACGGCGTGGTCCAGCGGATCCTTGCCGATCAGCGTCGGTGCCAGGTCGTGCTTGATGATGCCGAGCGAGGCGAGGCCGCCCTGCATCGGTGAGGCCTCGCCAATGCCGTCGATGCCGTGCGTCGGTGAAGATGCGCACGAAGGCGCTGCGCTGCGACGGCTTGTCGTTCGGCGACCAGCTCACCTGGAACGCATCGATGCGCGTGATCTTCATGGCGGACATCCCCCGGTGGTCAGCCCTCAATCAACACCGGCAGCACCGATAGGACAAGCAGCACCGCCATCGCGACGTTGAACGCGCGCAACCGTGCCGGCGAATGCAGCAGGCGGCCGGCGCCGCTGCCCAGCAATGCCCAGACCATCAGGCACGGCATGCCGACGGCGAGGAAGATCAGGAAGATGCGGGCGAGCTGCAGGAGCAGCGGCTGGTCGGGCGAGAGATATTCGCCGGCCGCGCCGACGGCGATCAGCCACGCCTTGGGATTGATCCATTGGAACGCGACGGCACCGAAGAATCCGAGCACGCGCCCGCGGCCGCCTTCGCCTGGCGGCGGCGGCGTTGGCGATCTGCCAGGCGAGCCACAGCCAGCCACGCGGCGCCGCCCCAGCGGAACAGCGGCAGCAGCAGCGGCAAATTCACCAGCGCGGAGCCGAGACCGGCGCACACCAGGGCCAGCATGCACCGAGAAGCCGATGGCGATGCCGAACATGTGCGGCACGGTCGCGCGCATGCCGTAATTCGCCGCCGATGCGGCGACCATCACGTTGTTCGGACCCGGCGTGATGTACATCGCCACCGAAAAGCCGAGCAGCGAGAGCAGCATGCTGTCCATGCCGTCATAGGACAGCATAGCTGTCGTTCATACGCAACGGACCGTCGAAGCCCCTCTGCATCGCGATCCAACTCACGTTCGCGTGGTCGGTCTGTTGCAGGACCGTCTGTGCGGTAACATGATGCCACAGCAATAACCGCACGAGGTGTGACGATGGCGGGCGAGACCTTGCATGAGGAACGGGAGCAGCTTGGTCCGGAAATACTGGACAGGCATCGGGCGATCTCGACAATCATGGAGGAGCTCGAGGCGATCGACTGGTACGACCAGCGCATCAAGGCAAGCAGCAATCCGGAGCTGCAATCGGTCCTGCTGCATAACCGCAATGAGGAAAAGGAGCATGCATCGATGCTGCTCGAATGGCTGCGTCGGCATGACGGCGAGTTTGACGGGCATCTCCGGACTTATCTGTTCAGGCAGGGGCCGATCCGCGACGTGCCCGCCCGTTCGGAGAGCGATGCCGGCGGCGGCACGGGTGGCGATGGCTCGCTCGGTATCGGCAGTTTGCGCGCCTGAGGGACTGAGCCATGAACCATCTGCATCGCGAACTCGCACCGATCTCCGAGGCCGGGTGGGAGGAGATCGAGAAGGAGGCGCAGCGCACGCTGAAGACGACGCTCGCAGCGCGCAAGCTGGTCGATTTCGTCGGGCCGGAAGGGTGGGAGGCATCGGCAGTCGGCATCGGCCGGGTCAGGCAGGTCGATCCGCCGGCCCGCAGCACGGTCCAGACGCGGCTGCGCGAGGTGCTGCCGCTGGTCGAGCTGCGTGTGCCGTTCGAGATGCGTCCGCAGCGAACTGGACGCGATCGATCGTGGTGCGAAGGATCCGGACACCGATCCGGTCATCGCAGGCGGCGCGCAGCATCGCCATCGCGGAGGATCGCGCGGTGTTCCATGGCTATCCGGCGGCCGGCATTCGCGGGATCTGCGAGGCTCGTGCGGACGCCGCGGTGCAACTGAGCGACGACACCGAGAGCTATCCGGTCATGGTGGCCAACGCGCTGACCAGGCTGCGTGACGAGGGGGTTCTCGGGCCGTACGCCGTGGCGTTGAGCGAACGGTGCTACGCCAATCTCACCGAGGCGACGCAGGTGGGTTATCCGGTGCTGGAGCACGTGCAGCGGCTGATCGACGGGCCGCTGGTTTGGGCGCCCGGCCTGGAGGGCGCTGTCGTGCTATCGATGCGCGGCGAGGATTTTGAATTGACCGTCGGGCAGGACTTCTCGATCGGCTATCTCGATCACGACGCGGAACGTGTGCGGCTGTATATCGAGGAGAGCTTCACGTTCTGGCTGCAATCGCCACAGGCAGCGGTGCCGCTGGTCTATCCGGCGACCGAGGCGGCGGAGCGCAGGGGCTAATTGCGCCCACGGGTGAGCAGGCGGCCGGCCCGCGCCGGCGTCGCGCCCTCGCCGTGCACATAGGCTGACTGGCCGTTGACCCAGGTTTCGCAGGATGCCTTCGGCCGGCCTGGTGGGCTCCGCATATGTCGAGGCGTCGCGCACGGTGGCGGGATCGAACAGCACGAGATCGGCATAGGCGCCGGCGCGGATCACGCCGCGATCGGGCAGGCCGAACACGTCAGCGGTGTGGCCGGTCATCTTGTGCACCGCGTGCTTCCATGCTGAACAGGCCGAGATCGCGCGCGTAATGGCCGAGCACGCGCGGGAAGGTGCCCCACAGGCGAGGATGCGGAAACGCATCGTGCGGCAAGCCGTCGCTGCCGATCATCGCCAGCCGGTGCGCCAGGATGCGCTGCACGTCCTGCTCATCCATCTGGAAGAAGATCGCGCCGGCGGGAAGCAGTTGCTTCGGCGGCCGCGCGCGGCTGTCGTGTTCCAGTCGCGCGCGATGTCGTCCAGCATGCGGCCGGCACATTCCGGATGCGGCACCGACCAGGTGATCTGCACCGGAACGTCCGGGCGCAGGCGTTCCGGCATCAGCACGGTGGAGCCGGCGGCGTAGGGGTAGACATCGAAGTCGACACGTTGTGCGGTGGCCGCGGCTTCGATCCGCGGCAGTGTTTCGACGGAGCGGCCGTAGTTTTCCGGCATCGAGCATTTGTGGTGGCTGATCACCACCGGCGCGTTGACCGCGCGGCCGATCCGCAGCGTTTCCTCGATCGAAAGCAGCACGTCGTTCGCTTCGTCGCGCATGTGCGTGACGTATAGCCCGCCGCCGTCGCGCAGTGCCTCGGCGACCGCGATGACCTCGTCGGTCGGCGCCATCATGTTCGGCGGGTAATAGAGGCCGGTGGAAAAGCCCGACGCGCCCTGCGCCAGCGCCTCGGCAAGGCGGCGCTGCATGTGCGCCGCCTCCTTGTCGGTGGCGGCGCGCTGCGTGTCGCCGTGCATGGCCTCCACGCGCAGCGACATGTGTCCGATCAGCGCAACGGTGTTCACCGGCGACGGGTCGCGCGCCAGGCGGTCGGCGTAATCGCCGAAACTGTCGAACGTCCACCAGGATTCGTCGCCGAGCAGATCGAGCGGCGGCACCGGCCGCGACCTCATGCGCACCGGCGACAGGCTGATGCCGCAGTTGCCGACGACCACGGTGGTCACGCCCTGCGACATCTTGCACAGCATGCATTCCGGACCGCACAGCACCGCGCGGTCGTCGTGCGTGTGCGCATCGATGAAGCCGGGAGCGAGGGCCTTGCCGCGTGGCAATCACCTCGCGATCGGCGGTTGCGGCGCCGAGGTCGCCGACGGCGGCGATGCGATCGCCGGTGACGCCGACATCGGCCGTGAAGCGTGGGGCGCCAGTGCCGTCGAACACCGTGGCATCGCGGATGATCAGGTCGCAGCGCAGGCTCATCGGGGCAGGTCCTTGCAGGTCAGGCCGGCCATTTAGCGCGATGCCGGCGCGATGCCCAGACGAGCATGGCGCCGGCAGTCGGTTGGATCCGATCAGTCAGCGTGTGCGGCGACGGCCTCCGTCTTGACGAGCACAGGGTTCGGGATATGCAGGAAGAATGCGCAGACGATCGAGGAGATCAGACACAGGAAGGCCAGCCCGTAGAGGCCACCGGAAAAGCTGCCGGTCCAGTCCTTGATCGCGCCGACATACCAGGGCCCGAAGAATCCGCCGAGGTTGCCGATCGAGTTGATCCACGCGATGGAAGCCGCCGCCGCGGTGCCGGTCAGGAACATCGGCGGCATGGCCCAGAACGGCCCCTTCGAGCCGTAGAATCCGAACGTTGCAATGCACAGCCCCACCATCGCCCACCAGGTGCCCATGGTCATGCCGGTGATAATCAGCCCGATCGTCGAAACCAGGCACGCACCGAGCAGGTTCCAGCGGCGCTCATGCATACGATCGGATATACGGCCCCATACCACCAGACCAATGCCGCCGGTGACGTAAGGGATCATGGTCAGCCAGCCGACGGCCATGTTGCTGAGGTTGCCGAGCGATTTGATCATCTGCGGAACGAAGATCAGCACGCCGAGACTGGCGACAACGATGCCGAAGTAGTTCAGCGCCAGCAGCAGCACCTTGGCATTGAACATCCCCTGCAGCATGCTGAAGGTGCGGACCGCTTCCTTGGCCTCGCGTTCAGACAGCAGTTTTGCGCTGAGCCAGTGCTTCTCCTCGGCGGTGAGGAATGACGCCTGTTCCGGGCGATCGGTCAGCACGAAGAACGTGACCACACCAATGATCACGGTCGGCACGCCTTCGGCGATGTACATCCACTGCCAGCCGTGCAGGCCCATTACGCCTTCGAGCCCGAGAAGCGCCGTGGAAACCGGTGCGCCGGCGGCGACCGCAATCGGCAGACCGATGAGGAATCCCGAGACGATACGCGCGTGATGATGGGCCGGGAACCAGTAGGTGAAATACAGGACGATGCCCGGGAAGAAGCCGGCCTCGGCTGCGCCCAAGCAGGAAGCGCACGAGGGCGAAGCTGTTGGCACCGACGACCAACGCGGTGAGGCCGGCAAAGATGCCCCAGGTGATCATGATCCGCGCGATCCAGATGCGCGCGCCGACCTTTTCCAGAACCACGTTGCTGGGGACTTCGAAGATGAAATAGCCCCAGTAGAAAGTGCCTGCGGCGAAGCCGAAGGCCGTGGCGGACAGGCCGAGGTCGCCGCGCATGGTCAGCCCGGCGAAACTCACGTTGATCCGATCGATATAGGCGAGAAAATAGGTGAAGATCGCGAATGGCAGCAGGCGCATATAGATCTTGCGCATCGCGGATTTCTCGAGGACGTCGTCCACATGACTCTCCCAGTGCGGCCGATGGCGGCCGATGGTCGGCGCACATGGGCGTTATTTTGGATACTCTAGCGCCTATTTTAGACCGGGCTCGCCCCGTTAAGCAATCGAATTATTGCAGCCGTTGCGCCGGAAACCAAATCATCGTCGCAGCGCCTCGGTGGATTTCTCGTCCACATCCCCATCATCCGCGATCGCCACCTTGTAGAGCGCGCGGGCATTTTCCGCCGACACCAGGCCGTCGCGCACGTCGCGCGCCACCAGCGCGGGATCGCGCGTCGTCGGGGTCGCCCATGCCGGCGCCACCGGGCAGTTTCAGGATCAACCGGTCGCCATCGGGAACTACCTGGAAGCCTTTGGTGCGCAGCGTCGGGCCCGATTTCAGGGCGATCACGCCGGCCGCGCCATCCAGCCCGCCCTCACGGCCCTTTGGCGCATTGGCGATGCGGTCGTAGACGGCGTTCACCGCGAATTCCAGATCGCCCTTGGTGGCGACCTCCATGATCTGCGCGGTGCCGCCGCGCGTGCGCCCCGCGCCGCCGGAATCCGGCCGCAGCTCCTTTCGCCAGAACACGATCGGCGCGACGTTCTCCGTGGCTTCAACCGGCATCGTGCGCACGCCTGACGGGAAGGCCGTGGCGTTCAGCCCGTCGCTGGTGGGACGCGCGCCGGTGCCGCCGGAGTTGAAGGTGATGATTTCAAAATCGGGCACCACCGGACGATTGCCGCGCGCCTGGCCGGACACCGAGCCGCCGCCGCGCAGGGGCAGGTTCCACAGCGCCGATGCACCTTCCGCGGTGACGCGTTCCGGCACAGCCTGATGCAGGCAGCCCATCATCAGATCGGGCAGCAGGTGGCCGATGACGTGGCGTACCGACACCGGATAGGGACGCGGTGCGTTCAGGATGCAGCCATCAGGGATCTTCATGCGGAACGGCGAAAGGCTTGCCCAGTTGTTCGGGATGTCAGGCGCGACGACGCATTTGATGCCGAAGCAGGAATAGGCGCGGCAATAGGCCGGGGGCACATTGATGCCGCGCGAAGAGAGGCCCGTTGTGCCGGCGTAGTCCACCTCGATGCCGTCATCCAGGATGGTCATCTCGGCTTTCAGCGTGACCGGCGCCTCGTAGCCGTCGGAGTTGATTTCGGCGCGGTAGGTGCCCTTCGGGATGCGAGCGATTTCCGCCAGCGTGGCGCGGTGCGAGCTCTCGAAGATGAAGTTGGCGAGCGGATCGAGGCTGTCCATCTCGAACTCGTCCATCATCTCGACCAGGCGGTGCACGCCGGCGTCGTTGCAGGCACACAGCGAGTAGACATCGCCCTCCAGTTCGACCGGCAGGCGCGAACCGGCGCGGATGATGTCGAAGAAGGTTTCGTTGGGCTTGCCCTGGTCGAAGCATTTGACGATCGGGATGTACATGCCCTCCTCGAACACGGAGCGGCCTTCCGGTCCCATACCGAGACCACCGACATCGATGACATGCGCTGTGTTGGCGAACAATCCGACGATGGCGCCGTTGTGAAAGGCCGGCGTGACGACGGTGAGGTCGTGCAGATGACCGGTGCCCAGCCAGGGATCGTTGGTGATGTAGTGATCGCCTGGCTGCATGATATCGGCGGGGAACTTACGCAGGAAATGGCCGACGCTTTCCGCCATCGAGTTGACGTGGCCGGGCGTACCGGTGACCGCCTGCGCCATCATGCGTCCGGCGAGGTCAAAAATGCCGGCGGAGAGATCGCCGGCCTCGCGCACCGTGGTGGAGAATGCCGTGCGGATCATGGTCTGCGCCTGCTCTTCCACGACGGCGATCAGGCGATTCCACATGATCTGGCGATGGATCTGCGCCAGTGCACCGGTCTCTTTCGACATCAGGCATTCTCCAGGGTCAGTTCGATGTAGCCGAGGTCGTTCACCGTTGCGGACCAGCCTTGGCTCACGAGTGTCGAGGTTTCGTCTTCGGCGATGATCGCCGGGCCGGCGATTTGCACGCCGGGTGCGAGCGCGGCGCGATCATACACCGACCATGGGGCGACTTCGCCGGTGGTCGTGTCGCGCACAAGCTGGGTTCGCGATGGTGTGGCTTCCGGCACGAAGATGGCATCGTCACCGACGACCGGCATGTCCGGCTCCTGGCTCGGGATGGTCGCCACGACGACGGCATAGCTCATGATCTCCACGTCGGAGCCGGGAACGGGACGGTCGTAGAATTTGGTATATTCGGCGTCATAGGCGGCACGGATTTCCGGCACGTCTTCGTCACCCAAGGCGCGGGGCGGCAGCGGGACAGGAATTTCGTGGCCCTGACCGACGTAGCGCATATAGGCGACGCGATGTTGCGTGACCGGCGCGCCGAAGCTGCCTTGTGCCACGACGTCCATCGCCTCGGCTGCCATATCGGCGAGCAGCGTGTTCACTGCCATCACGTCGAACGACGAAAAGCGCTGATACAGACTGCGAACAACCTCGTAGCCAACGGGCGCGCGCAGAAAGCCGATCGCGCTGCCGACACCAGCGCCGGATGGCACCAGCACGCGCTGGATGCCGACCTTCTCTGCGACGCGGCAGGCATGCACAGGCCCGCCGCCGCCGAAGGCGATCAGCGTGCGGCCCTCATATGTCTTGCCAGATTCGATCGCATGCACGCGCGCGGCGTTGGCCATGTTCTCGTCGACCATTTCCACCACGCCGAGCGCGGCCATTTCCGCGGTCAGGCCCAGCGCTCCACCGACGCGTGCCAGCAGTGCGTCGTGTGCCGCGGCTGCATCGAGCTTCATCGTGCCACCGGCGAAGCGCGCGGCGTCGTAACGGCCGAGTACCAGGTTGGCATCGGTCACCGCCGGCTCCGTGCCGCCACGTCCGTAACAGGCGGGACCAGGATCGGCGCCGGCGCTTTCCGGACCGACCGCGATGCGGCCCATGGTGTCGACATGCGCGATGGAACCGCCGCCGGCGCCGATCTCCACCATCTCGATCACCGGAATCCGCAGTGGCAGACCAGAGCCTTTGCGGAAGCGTCCGACCCGGGCGATTTCGAAAGCGCGCGCGGTCTGCGGCTTGCCGTTGTCGATCAGGCAGATCTTCGCCGTGGTGCCGCCCATGTCGAACGACAGCACGTTGGCGATGTCGCATTGCCGGGCGATGGCGGCGGAGAAGATCGCGCCGCCGGCGGGGCCGCTTTCCACCAGACGGATCGGGAAGCGGCAGGCGGTCTCGATCGTGGTCAGGCCACCGCCGGACAGCATCAGGAATACCGGACCCGGCACGCCCAGGTCGCGCAGCCCATCGGCCAGCCCGCGCAGATAGCTTGCCATCAGCGGCTGCACATAGGCATTGGCGACCGTGGTGGAGAAACGCTCCCACTCGCGCATCTCCGGCGAGACCTCGCTGGACAGCGATACGGGGATATCGGGCAGCGCCTCGGCCAGCACGTCGCGCACGCGGCGTTCGTGCGCAGGATTGACGAACGCGTGCAGCAGACCGACTGCGATGGATTCGATCTGCTCGCGTTGCAGCAGCGGCACCAGGGCGCGCACCGCCGCGACATCGAGGGGCAGCAGCACGTTGCCTTCGTTGTCCAGCCGTTCCGGAACCGCCAGGCGCAGATGGCGCGGCACAAGCGGCTCGGGCAGCACGATGTTGAGGTCATACTGATCGTAACGGCTTTCGTTGCCCATCGCGATCACGTCGCGAAAGCCCTGCGTGGTCAGCAGCGCAGTGCGCGCACCCTTACGTTCGATCACTGCGTTGGTTGCGAGCGTGGTGCCGTGGATGACGATGCCGATGTCGGTGGCAGCGACGTCGGAGGATTGCAGGATCTCGCGCACGCCCGCCATCACGCCTTGGTCCGGCGCTGCCGGCGTGGTGAGAACCTTGATGGTGGTACGCCTGCCGTCCTGCTCGAGCGCGAGATCGGTAAAGGTGCCGCCGATGTCGACGGCAAGTCGAGCAGAAGGCATCAATTCCTCGGATTTGTTGGTCGGGGCGTCCAGTGAAGCCGTTCGGTCGAGGTGTGGCAAGCGCAAGGCCTATCCGGCGAACACACCGACGCGTGCGGCGTCCGGCGGACTTGTGTGCGGCAGGGCCATGGCGCAAGACGGGCGCATGGCGGCACCGCGTTTCCACAGCCTGACGATTGCCGATCTGCGTCGCGAGACAGCGGATGCGATATCGCTCGCCTTCTCCGTGCCGGATCGATTGCGCGAGGACTATCGCTATACACCCGGCCAATACCTCACGCTGCGTGCCACGATCGATGGCGAGGATGTGCGGCGGTCCTATTCGATCTGTTCCGGGCTGGATGACGGCGAACTCCGGGTGGTGATCAAACGCGTGGAAGCGGGGGCATTCTCGGGTTGGGCGAACGAACGCCTGCGTCGGGGCGACAAGCTGGCGGTGATGACGCCGGGGGGGCGCTTCGGCGTGGCGATCGAACCCGGATCGAGGCGCACGCTGGTCGCATTCGCCGCAGGTTCGGGCATCACGCCGGTGATGGCGATCCTGAAGACCGCGCTGCGGCACGAGGCGGGACGGTGCTTCCTGTTCTATGGCAACCGCACCACCGACAGCATCATCTTTCGCGAGCAGTTGGAAGATCTGAAGGATCGCTACATGGCGCGACTTTCGGTGTTCCATGTGCTGTCGCGCGAGCAACAGGATATCGCGGTGCTGAATGGGCACCTCGATGCGGAGAAACTGCAACTGCTGATGCGAACGATCGTGCCGATCGGCGAGGTGGACCAGGCTTTCGTCTGCGGGCCGCAGCCGATGATCGAAGGCTTGGAGAAGGCACTCGCCGATCTCGGCTTGCAGCGCGCGCGCATCCATGTCGAGCGGTTTACGCCTGGCATTGGCGGCCGGCCGCGTGCTGTTGTGGTGCCAGAGGCCGCCAGACCGAAGGCGATCGCGACAGTGATCAGCGAGGGCGTGCGCGTCGATATCCCGGTGGCGGAAGGCGAGGCAATCATCGATGCGGCAATCCGCGCCGGACGCAATTTGCCGTATTCCTGCAAAGGCGGCATGTGCTGCACCTGTCGTGCCAGACTATTGGAGGGCAGGGTCGAAATGACGGTCAATTATTCCTTGGAGCCGTGGGAGACCGATGCCGGCTACATCCTTACGTGTCAGTCGCACCCGGTGACCGATAGGGTGGTGATCGATTACGATCAGGTATGACAACAGCGCGCTGTCGATGGCGGCTTGTTCGCGGCGACGATGAGCGGCCAACAATGCGAGCAGCCGTCTATTTGCCTGCAAGGAGTGTGACACGATGCGTCGACGCAGCTTTCTGATCTCAGCCGGCGTTACGCTCGGCATGCCGGCGATCGCCCGCGGCGCAGCCTCCAGCGTCCTGAAGTTCGTTCCGCAGGCTGACCTCGCGGTGCTCGATCCGGTGTGGACCACCACTTACCAGACGCGCGACCATGGCTTTCTGGTGTTCGACACGCTGTTCGGCCTGGACAGTAACTTCAAGGCCTCGCCGCAGATGGCGGATGGCGCGGCCAGCGAGGATGCCGGCAAGACCTGGCGCATCACACTGCGGCCCGACCTGATGTTCCACGACGGCACCAAGGTGCTGGCCCGCGATTGCGCCGCGAGCATCCGTCGCTGGGGGGCGCGCGACGGCTTCGGTCAGGCGCTGATGGCCGCCACCGATGAGATCAGCGCACCCGACGACAAGACCATCGTGTTTCGCCTGAAGTATCCGTTCCCGCTGTTGCCGGATGCATTGGCCAAGACGCCGCCCAGCATGTGTCCGATCATGCCGGAACGGCTGGCGACAACCGATCCGTACAAGCAGATCACCGAAATGGTCGGCAGCGGGCCGTATCGCTACAAGGTCGACGAACGCGTTGCCGGCTCGTTGGTCGTGTATGAGCGAAATACGAAATATGTCCCGCGGCCGAATGGCACATCGGATGGCACCGCGGGCCCGAAGGTCGGCTACATCGACCGCATCGAGTGGCACATCATTCCCGATCCGGGCACGGTCGCCGCCGCGGTGCAGAACGGTGAGATCGACTGGTGGCTGGTGCCGGACGCCGACCTGCTGCCGCTGCTGCGCAAGCAGCGCAACGTGAAGGTCGAGAATCACATTCCCACCGGCTTCATCGCCACCATGCGATTCAATCAGCTCAATCCGCCGTTCGACAATCCCGCGATCCGCCGCGCGTTACTCGGCATGGTGCAGCAGTCCGATTACATGATCGGCATGGTCGGCACCGAGCAAAATATGTGGCACGTGCCGTGCGGCATCTTCACGCCCAACACGCCGCTCGCCACCGATGCCGGCATGGACGTGTTCACCGGCGAGCGCGATCTGGCGAAGGTGAAGCGCGACCTCGATGCCGCCGGCTACAAGGGCGAGAAGGTGGTGGTGCTGACGCCGACCGACATCGCCTCGGCCAAGGCACTGGCTGACATCACTGCCGATGCGCTGCGCCACGTGGGCATGAACGTCGATGCGCAGGCGATGGACTGGGCGACGCTGGTGGGACGCCGCGTGAAGACGAGCCCGGTGGAGCAGGGCGGCTGGAGCATCTTCCATACAAGCTGGAGCGGTCTGGACATGATCAATCCGGCTGGCCACGTCTTCCTGCGCGGCAACGGCAAGGCCGCGGCACCGGGCTGGCCCACGAGTACGAAGATCGAGGAATTGCGCGATGCCTGGTTCAAGGCGCCCGACCCTGCCGCGCAACAGGCGCTGGCTCGCTCGCTGCAACTTCAGGCATTGCAGGACGTGCCGTATATCCCGCTTGGGCAATACTTCCAGCCAACTGCATATCAGTCGAATTTGACTGGCGTGTTGCCGGGAAGCCCGGTGTTCTGGAACATTCGGCGGAGTTGACAGCGGTACGTTACGCCGGCGGCTGACTCATCCAACGCGGAGGTCGGCGAGACGCAGCCACGGCAACGTTCCAACTGGTCGACGGATGCACGCACGACGTATCACTCCCGCTCGACAGCCGGAACCAGCTCGGCCATCACTGTCAATGCGGGGGCGTGACAAGCCTGCGATAGTGTCCCGCCCGAACAGCGCGTCGGTTCAGTAGCTGCTGCCCGGCGGCGATTGCTGGTAGTAGCCGGGCGGCGGCGGCGGGGCGTAATACGCCGGCTGCGGAGGCCGTGGCGTGGTGGCGGCGCCGCCGACCGCGCCGACAGCGCCGCCGATCAACGCGCCGGCCGCGGCGCCGCGACCGCCGCCGGCAAGCCCGCCGATGGCGGCACCGGCGCCGGCGCCGATCAACCCGCCCCCAACCGCGCGCTGGCCCGGATCATACGGGTCGGTGCATGCCGACAACGCCAGGGCAATGCCGAGCGCGGCTGCGGCCGGTGCAATCAATCGCTGCATGATACGGTAATCTCCCTTTGGTGTGCCGATGCGGCTGCGACCTATCGAATGTTCAAGCCGATCGACACGCCCGGTGAATAATACACCGGTGGAGGTGGCGGTGCATACACAACCGGCGGCGGCGCATAGTAAACCGGCGGGCGATAATAAAATGCCGGCGCGCCCCAGCCCCACCATGGCCGATGCCAGCCATGATGCCAGCCATGATGCCAGCCGCGATGGTCCCAATCCGCCTTGGCCGGTGAAGCGACCGAGGTGACCGCCATCACAGCAGTGACGGCCAGCACCGCAGATGCTGCTCGGAACAGGTACATTGCATTCTCCTCTGCAACACGGTCCGATTGGAGCAGGCGATCATGGCACTCGATTGTCGTGACGACGGGCGCTTGATCACGAATGAGTGAGTTGCACCATCGAGCAGGCGCGCGGTCGTTCGCTAGGACGCTGCCAGCATCAGTGACTGCTGCGTGGGAATGTGGCCCTGCGCCAGATGCGACAGGAAAGTCGCGCAATATTTGCTGGCGGTGGTGTCCCATACGCGTTCGCGCAAGGCACGGTAACGGCGCAGCCGCTCGGTGAGCGGCAGGGACAGTGCCTCGTGCATCGCGTCGGCAATTTCGTCGGCATCGAACGGGTTGACGATCAGGGCATCGGTCAAGTCCTCCGCCGCGCCGGCGAAGCGTGACAGAATCATGACACCGGGATCGCGCGGATCCTGTGCCGCGATATATTCCTTTGCCACCAGGTTCATGCCGTCGCGCAGTGGCGTCACCAGGGCGAGCCTGGCGACCCGGTAGAATCCAGCCAGCGTCTGCCGCCGAACCGCGCGGGTCATGTAGCGCAGCGGCACCCAATCGAACTCCGAGAAGCGCCCGTTGGTGTCGCCGACAAGCCGGTCCAGTTCACGCCGCAGGCGCTGATAGGCCCCGGATTCCTCGCGCGATCGCGCCGCGATCTGCAGAAAGCTGACGTGCCGCCGATGCTGGGGGTACTTGCCAAGCAGCCGGGCGAAAGCCTCAAAGCGGTTGACCAGCCCCTTCGAATAGTCGAGCCGGTCAACGCCGATGGCGAGCGCCCGGCCAGAGAGGCTTTCGCGCAACCGCACGGCCTCGGGGCTGGACCCGGCGCGCGCCGCGTCGTCGGCGAAGCTGTCTGCGTCGATGCCGATGGGATCGACGATTGCCATCACGCGCCTGCCTTCGTAAGTGACGGTGCCATCACTCTGGCTTGGCGCACCGAGGATTTCGGTCACGCAATCCAGGAAGGCCTGACGATAGGTGTGGGTGTGGAAACCGACGACGTCATAGCTGCACATTGCGCGCAGCAATTCTGCCGCGCGCGGCAGAACGTGCAGAAGCGCGGGCGGCACGAACGGCGTATGCAGGAAGAAACCGAGCCGATTGGCCACGCCGAGGCGTCGCAGTTCCGCGGCTAGCGGGAACAGGTGGTAATCGTGCACCCAGACCAGATCGTCAGGCTGCAGCAGTGGCGCCAACGCTTCGGCGTACTGGCGGTTGACGCTGCGATAGCCTTCGTAATCCTCGCGCTTGAAGTTCACCAGGCCGAGGCGAAAATGCAACAGCGGCCATAGCGCGCTGTTGGAAAAGCCGACATAGAAGGCGCGATAGTCGGCCTCAGTGAAGTCGATTGTCGCATAAGTGATGCCGTTGGCCCGCTGCAGCTTCGGGACAAGTGGCGCAAAGCCTGAACGCCTGCCGCTCCAACCGAACCACAGGGACCCGGGTTGCAGGGCGTCCGCCAAGGCAACCGCCAAGCCGCCGGCCTGCGGCCCTCGCTCGGAAGGCAACGGCACGCGGTTGGACACGATCACGAGCCGCGCCACAGTCCCCTCCTTGCTTGCGGGCGGCTGCACGGCCGCTCGCAGGCGACAATGATCCGAGGCCGATTCAGCCGGGCGCTGCATGTCGTCAACGCGCAACGATACAGCGCAGATCGCCGCCTTTACGTAACATCGCCGTGATATGCCTCCGTTCAAGCCCAAATTGGCAGGTCGGGGGCAGCCCTGCCGCAAAAAAACCCGATCCCGGTTGTGTGATCGTTTCCGGGAGAGCATTAAGGCCGGAGGTCATCAAGAACATGCGAATTGCCCAGATCGCGCCGCTGACCGAGTTGGTGCCGCCGCGCTTGTATGGTGGGACCGAACGGGTGGTCTCGTTCCTCACCGAGGAACTGGTCGCCATGGGTCATGACGTGACGCTGTTTGCCAGTGGCGATTCGCGTACCAGCGCCGATCTGGTGCCGGCATGGCCGTGTGCCTTGCGGTTCGATGCCTCGATCCGCGACGCCAATGCGCCCCATATGCTGATGATGGAGCAGGTCTACCGACAGGCGGCGGAATTCGACGTGCTGCATTTTCATTTGGACTACTGGTCGTTCTCGCTGTTCGGACGTCAGGCAACGCCGTTCATGACGACACTGCATGGCCGGCTGGATTTGCCCGAACTGGTGCCGCTGTTCGATTGCTTCCCGACAGTGCCGCTGGTGTCGATCTCCGATGCGCAGCGGCTGCCCCTGCCGGAGGCGAACTTCGTCGAGACGGTGTATCACGGTCTGCCCGCTGATCTGTTGACGCCACGGCCCGTTACGCCGCGCTATCTGGCGTTTCTCGGCCGCATTTGCCCGGAGAAGCGGCCCGACCGCGCGATCCGCATTGCTCAGCGGGCCGGCATTCCGTTGAAGATCGCGGCAAAGATCGATCGCGTGGACGAGGATTATTTCCGCGAAACGATCAAACCGATGATCGACGGCACGAATGTCGAATTAATCGGCGAAATCAGTGATGCCGAGAAGCCGGATTTCCTCAGCGGCGCCGTGGGACTGCTGGTTCCGATCGACTGGCCGGAGCCGTTCGGCCTGGTGATGATCGAGGCAACGGCCTGTGGTACTCCGGTGGTTGCATTCAACCGGGGATCAGTGCCCGAGATCATCGAACACGGCGTTACCGGCTTCATTGTCGAGGATGAGGCGGAAGCGGTCGCGGCGGTTGGCAGGCTTGGTCGCCTGTCACGCTCAGCCATCAGGCAACGCTTCGAGCGCCGGTTCACTGCGCGGAGAATGGCCGAGGAATATGTGTCGCTGTATCATCGGCTGGCGGTGAAGGCGCGGCCCGCTTTGCGCGTGGTGACCTGACGCCGGCGGCTACATCCAGGTACTGCCAGATCCGTGCGCCGATCTCGCGCAGGTGCTCATCGAACGATCGTTGTTGCCATCCCTGCAGGGTGATCAGCCTGGAGTTCGCCATATCGGCTTGCAGCATCGTCTCGACCTGTGCGGCGGTCTCGATACCCAGTACGATGGCATCGACCTCGTTGTTGAACACCACGCTGCGGCGATCGAGGTTGGAGGAACCAATCGCCGTCCAGACACCGTCGACCGTGGCGATCTTGGAATGCAGCACCGCGTTCTGCACTTCGTAGATCCGGGCGCCGGATTCCAGCAGGTCGCCGTAGGCGGCCCGGCCGGCGTAGACGGCGTCCTGGACGTCGGTGTGACTGGGCACCACCATGCGCAGATCGACACCGCGCCGCGCCGCCTTGCCAAGATCCTCACGCTCCTGGTGTGGCGGCACGAAATAGCCCGTCGATAGCCAGACGCGGTGCGCAGCCGAGCGGACCGCGGTCTCGAGCGAGACGTAATACAGGGGATGTTCGTCACCGGGCGCGCTGCCGATGATGCGCACCGTCTGCACGCCCTGTGGCTTGAGGGGCGGAAAGTAGCGGGCAGGCTGTACCGCATCGCCTTTCTGTTTGGTCCATGTATCGAAGAACAATCGCTGCAATTCGGCCGCCACGGGTCCGCGGATTTCCGCCGTGCTGTCGCGCCAATAGGCATGATTGACGTTGCCGTCGGCGGGAAAACCATCGGCAGGGGGATTCTCGTAGACCCGTGCGAGGTTGACGCCGCCGACGAACCCAACCCCGCCATCCACCACCATGACCTTGCGATGATCACGATCGTTCGGCGAATGCCCAGTCAGTGCGGCGAGCGGATTGATCGGATTGAATTCGATCACGCGGGCCCCCGCACTGCGAAGTTGATCGAACAGCGACGCAGCGGTGGCCGAGGAACCATAGGCGTCATAGATGATGTTGACCGCGACGCCGGCGGCAATCTTGTCGATCAGGAGCTCGGACAGTTGCCAGCCGCCGACCTGGACATCTTCGAAGACGTAGTATTCCAGGTTGATGTGATCGCGTGCCTTGTGCATGGCGTCGAACATTGCCTGATGCGCTTCCAGGCCGGTCGGCAGCAGGTGCACCCGATTTCCGGCGACGAGTGAACTGTCGGACAGCGCCTGCTGGAGGGCCAATTGACGCTGCAGAATGTCGGGGCTGCCGGCTGCTGCCTCCGACGCGTTGGGTCCGATTAGCTCGTTTGCGTTGGGTACGGTGGCACAGGCGGCCAGCGTTGCCACGCCGGTCAGTGTGAGAAACTGCCGCCGACTGAATGGCGACTCAGGCATCCTCGGCCGGGCTCATGTACTGCGGTTTGAAGATATGTGAAGCGGTGGGTTATCAACCCCCCAACCTGTTGCGGAATCCATCTGCCGGTATGACAGGCGCGTCATGGCGCTGACGTGCCATCGCGGCGAGCGCGATGGGACTGTGCCATTGGCTGTGAACCGATGCAGTTCGCCATCGGACGCGGGCAGCAGAATGCCTGAGAGAGGCGGCAAGCTGATCTTATCGCCATCGGCTCAGTTTTCGACATTCCGCCACGCCTGCTGCGCGGCAGGCGGGAGCTTGTCCATGTGCTTCAGGAACAGAGCGAGCGTCCAGATCTGTTGGTCGGTCAGGGCGCCCTTCCACGAGGGCATGCCGGTCCAACGAATTCCGTGCTCGACTTTCCAGAATGTGACGCCCTCGGGATCGTCCTCTACGCCGTCCGTCGCCAATTGCGGTGGCTGTGGATAGAGGCCTTTCGCCACCGGCGAGGCCGATGCGTCGCCATTCGCCGTGCCGTGGCAGATCGCGCAATGCTGGGCAAAAAGCTTGATGCCGGCGATCAGATTGTCGTCGGTCATCGGGACGGGATTGGCTACCTCGGGTGCCTCCCTGCGAAGGGTTGCGTCCAGCGATGTGTGCGCTGCCCAGGTTTCCAGCCAGCCTGGCGTTGCGTCGGCATTCGCCGGAATGATGCCGGTGCGGACGACCAGGTAGATACCAACAAGGCCGGCGGCAATTGTCAGCAGGGCACCCAACACGATCCCTCTGAACATCACGGCGTCTCCTCCCAGGCGGTTGATGATTGATTGGTCGTCGCCCAGGTTCGAAGCTAGCACACCGGCAGCACAAATCAGGATGTGGAGTTGGACGCGCCGGTGCGCATTGGCGGATCAAAAGAATGCGAGTCGGGCGGAGAAAGTGGAGTCAGCGCGGAACCCGCTGTTGGCCGGTATGATACGGGCTCCGCGCACTGCGCAATGTCATTGGTCTCGGGCAAAAGCGTCGGTGACTCGAATGGTTCGTTGAACGGTGGCGCCGTGATCAGGTCGGTGATGACTGCCACAACCGTCTGCCGTTCGAAACCAGCCAGTTCCGCTTGCCGAACGAGAGCGGCGAGGCGAGGCCGCAACCAAGTGTGGACCGGTGTGTCGTCCATGGTGTCCGCCGATCAGGAGTATGTCGGTTAGCCCCGAAACAACGCGCTGAAACCACGCCGCAGGCTGTCGAAGAACTGTGGAACAACAACCCGCGAGTGCGGAGCAGTGGCATAGTAGCGTATTGGGCGCCCATTCGGCAACGGCGCCAGGTCGCTTGCTGGTGGAGCATGACTGTCGGGTGGAAGGATCGTGCGCGTCCCACCGATTGTGCCGAAGCCGATGGTATCAGCAAGCCTGACATACTGCCGGACTGCGGCGCTTGCGTGTCGGTCCGGGCTCCGCCGGCTGCAGTGCTGGCCAGTTGCCGTGTGCTCGCGGGGAACGCGGCTCCAGCGGGCTGGTCCACGCCTGCGTATGACGGCCCGCACGAGCCGGATGCCACGCTGGCAACGTCCGCCTGCGTGACGGTCGCGATTGCGGCGCCCGCTGCCTCGGGATCAACTCTACGCCAACGGTTGATGGGCAGGTAACACCGAAATCCTTGCCGCCGCACAGCGGCGTCGGGTCGTGGCAGTGGACGGACCCCGTACAGTTCGGTTGTCAGCCGAAGCGGCATGACGCGAGCATGGCAAGTATCTGTTAACCCCCAGCGATTATGACAGCGCGCCGGTCTATCGGCCGCCAACGGTCGGCAGCGATGCAGCACGACCGCCGACCCCGCCGCAGTGGAACCGACGAACAAGGAGATATGGAACCAATGACCGAAGCCACAGATGCTGGTATCGATCCGCAGCGGGCTGCCATGGATGAAATCACCCGCCTGATCAGATCTGTCAGGCAGGGGCGGCTGACCGAGCGTGCCAATGCCAGCGTGGCAAGCGGCGACTTCAAGGAAGTCCTTTCCAACGTCAACGAGCTGATGGATGTCATTCTGCTGCCGATCGGCGAGGGCAACCGCATCCTCGATCAGGTGGCGCACGGCAAGGTCAACGAACTGATCATCGAAACCTACCAGGGTGATCATGAAAAGATGAAACAGAACGTCAACGGGATCGCGCTGGTATTGCAGCGGTTCCAGGCGGAACTGACCAAACTGATCGATTACAGCCACAAAGGCCAGCTTGAACAACGCGGCGATTCCTCGGCGTTCGAAGGGTGCTACTCCGACATCATCAAGGGCATCAACCAGATGCTCGACGCGATTCTGCTGCCGATCGGCGAGGGCAACCGCATCCTCAGCCAGGTCGCTTCCGGCAGGGTCGATGAATTGATCGCCCAGACCTACCAGGGCGACCACGAGAAGATGAAGCAGAACGTCAACAACATCGCCCTCGTGATGCAGCGCTTTCAGAGCGAGCTGACCAAGCTGATCGATTACAGCAAGCAGGGACAGTTGGAGAAGCGCGGCGAAACCAACGGCTTCCAAGGCGTATTCAGCGAGGTCATCAACGGCATCAACCAGATGCTCGACGCGATCCTGCTGCCGATCGGCGAAGGCAACCGCATACTACGGCAGATCAGCGGGGGCAATCTGCGAGAGCAGGTCACCATCGACTGCAAGGGCGACCACCAGCGTATGAAGGACGCGATCAACGGGGTACATTCCTGGTTGCAGGAACTGATCACCTACGTCACCGCCATCGCCAATGGCGACATGAACGCCAAGATGAACAAGGCATCGGCCGACGATCAGATCCATGAGTGGCTGATGATGCTGAAGGCAAATATTGCCGGCGTGGTCACTGATGCCGACAGCCTGGTAAGGGCGGCGCTGGACGGCAAGCTGTCGGTGCGTGCCGATGCGGGCAATCACCACGGCGAGTATCGTAAGATCGTCGAGGGGCTCAACAACACGCTGGAAGCGGTGGTCGGGCCGTTGAACATGGCGGCAACGCATATCGACCGCATGTCCAAAGGCGACGTCCCGCCCAAGATCACTGACAGCTACAGCGGTGACTACAACACCATAAAGAACAGCCTGAACACGCTGATCGAGAACCTCAGTCATTTCGTGCTTGAAGTGCAGGAGGCGGCTGAACGCGTGGCGACCAGCAGCAATGAGCTCAGCTCAGCGGCGCAATCCCTGGCACAGGGGGCGACCGAACAGGCATCCAGCGTCGAGGAAATCTCCAGTTCGATGGAGGAGATGAGCAGCGCGGTCAAGCAGAACGCCGACAACGCCCAGCAGACCGCATCGATCTCCAACAAATCCTCCCAGGACGGCGAGAATGGCGGGAATGCGGTCGCCGATACCGTCAAGGCGATGAAGAGCATCGCGGAAAAGATTGGCATCATCGAGGAAATTGCCCGGCAGACCAACATGCTGGCGCTCAACGCGGCGATCGAGGCGGCGCGTGCCGGCGAGCATGGCAAAGGCTTCGCCGTCGTGGCGGCCGAGGTGCGCAAGCTGGCCGAACGCAGCCAGACCGCGGCGAAGGAAATCAGCTCGGTGTCGATCTCCAGCGTGGAGATCGCAGAACGTGCCGGCAAGCTGCTGGGGGATATCGTGCCCGGCATTCAGAAGACCTCCAGCCTGGTGCAGGAAATCAACTCGTCCTGCAACGAGCAGGCCCAAGGGGTCGAGCAGGTCACCACCGCGATCCAACAGCTCGACCAGGTCATCCAGCAAAGCAGCGCATCGACCGAGGAAATGTCGACCGCCAGCGAAATGCTGTCGGATCAGGCCGAGCAGCTGTTGACCGCCGCGTCGTTCTTCCATGTCGATGGCGACCGCGGACGGGTGCCGCAACGAGCGTTGGCTGGCGGCAATGGCCGGGCCGCCGCTGCCCAGGGCGGCAACGGACGAGCGTCGGTTACCGGCAACGGCCGGGCGAGCCCCATGCCGGAGCGTCGGCCGAGCGTCCAGGCGAAGGCCCCCGTCAGGGACACTGCCAGGCAGCGGCCTGCGTCCAAAGCACATAACGGCAATGGGATGAAATTGAGCATGGGAGACGAAGTCGACGACAGCGAGTTCGCGCGGGCCTGAAATATCAGCCAATTGGAGGCGTACGATGGACCAAGCCGGCGATATCGTCCAGGCAGACCAGTATCTGACCTTCACTCTTGCCGAGGAAACCTTCGCAATCGAGATCGTCAAGGTTCGTGAAGTGATCGACTACGTTCACCTGACCCGCGTGCCACGTATGCCGGTGTTTCTGCGGGGCGTGATCAACCTGCGGGGCAGTGTCGTTCCGGTGATCGACCTGCGACTCATCCTGAACATGCCGAGCATCGAGAAAACCGTGGACACCTGCATCATCATCGCGGAAGTGAGCATGGATGGCGAATCCCTGCACCTCGGCATGCTCGCGGATTCGGTGCAGGAGGTGATCGACTTCGACCCCAGCCAGATCGATCCGCCACCCAAACTCGGCAGCATGCTGAACACGGAATTCATTCGCGGCATGGGCAAGCGGGGAGAGGGATTCTTCATCATCCTCAACATCGACGAGGTGTTGTCGAGTGACGAAATGGCCAGTGTGGAAGCTGCGAAGATGGCACCCGCGCCGCGCGCCGCTGCATGAGCAACCCGACGCGAATGCCGGATGCGCCGCACCCCGGCCGATGGATGGATCGGATGCGTTGACCAATTTGTGCGGTCAACCTTCCTGGAAACGATCCGGCACAAGTGACAGAGGGCTTTTGCGGCCGTGCAGATGATGCTGTCTCCCGACACCGACCACGCTGCTGCCGGCTGGTCGGCTTGCTCCGACGAAGCGCGGCAGCCGGCGGACAGTATCGGGCGGCGCGCGAGCGGCGGCGGGGTGTTGGGCGGGATCGAGCTGAAGGATTCCGAGGCGCGCGATCTTATCGCCCTGATCTACCAGCAGTCGGGCATTGTCCTGACCCGCGACAAGAAGAGCCTGATATCGTCGCGTCTCAACAAGCGCCTAAGGAGATTGGGGCTGCGTTCGTTCCGTAGATACCTGGATTATCTGCAAAATTCGCCGGAGAATGATGCCGAGATTGTTACGATGATCGATGAGATCACGACGAACAAGACCGAATTCTTCCGCGAACATCAACACTTCGATTTTCTGGTTTCGTCGATTCTGCCAGGCATTCCGGTATCGGACTGGACAAGTCTGAATTTCTGGTGCGCGGGCTGTTCGACCGGGGAAGAGCCTTACAGCCTGGCAATGGTGCTGGCGGAATATTTCGGCAACACCCATAACTTTACCATCTTTGCCAGTGATCTTTCGACCCAGGCACTGCGGACTGCTCGCCAGGCCGTGTATTCCAATGCCCTGGGGGCATCCATTCCGTTCGGCCTTCGACAGAAATATACCCTGACGGGCCACGGCTCGCAGGTCGGACGTTTCCGTATCGTGCCAGAATTGCGCAAGCGAGTGACCTTCGACCGAGTCAACCTGATTGCACCGGACTGGCAGGTTCCGTGTGCCATGGACATCGTCTTCTGCCGCAATGTGATGATCTATTTCGATCCGAAAACGCGCGGCAGGGTCGTCACGGAATTTCGGCGGCACCTCAAGGCCGACGGCTACCTGTTCATCGGTCATTCCGAAACATTGGGTGGCATCGACCGTGGCCTGGGGCTCGTCCAGGTCAAACCGACCGTCTACGCCGTGCGACGGTAGGTGACAGCATGGCCGGCAAGAAGATCAGAGTGCTTATTGTCGATGATTCCGCATTGGTAAGGCAGGTGCTGTCAGAGATCCTGCAATCCGATGCGGACATCGCGGTGATGGGAGTCGCCGCCGATCCCTTCATTGCGGCCGAAGCAATGGAAGTCGAGATACCGGACGTCATCACGCTGGACGTCGAAATGCCTCGGATGGATGGACTGACCTTCCTCAAGAAAATCATGTCGCAGCATCCAATTCCCGTGGTGATGTGTTCCAGCCTGACCGATGAAGGCTGCGCCACCGCCCTGCGCGCCATGGAATACGGTGCGGTGAGCATTATCACCAAGCCGAAAATGGGTGTGAAGTCGTTTCTGGAGGAATCCCGCATCACGATCTGCGACGCTGTGAAGGCTGCCGCCAGCGTCAGGCCGCGCCTGCTGAGTGCGCAACCAAGATCGCCGGAACGCAAGCTGAGTGCCGATGTGGTGCTGGCGAAAGCGGCCAACCGCTCGATGATCCAAACCACCGAGCGGGTGGCCGTCATAGGTGCCTCGACAGGCGGCACCACGGCGATCAGGGAAGTCCTGACGGTGTTGCCTGCCGATGCGCCGGGCATCGTGATCGTGCAGCACATGCCGGAGAAGTTCACGGCCTCGTTCGCCGCCGCGCTGGATCGGGAATGCAGCATGACGGTCAAGGAAGCCGAAAACAACGATACGGTGATTCGCGGCACCGCGCTGATCGCTCCCGGGAACAAGCACACGCTGCTGAAGCGCAGCGGTGCCCGCTATTACGTCGAAATTCGCGACGGGCCGCTGGTGTCGCGCCACCGGCCTTCCGTCGATGTGCTGTTCCGGTCGGCGGCGCGGTATGCCGGCAGCAACGCGGTCGGCGTGATCATGACCGGCATGGGCGATGACGGCGCCCGCGGCCTGCTCGAGCTCAGGGAGGCCAAGGCAAAGACCTTCGCGCAGGACGAGGAAAGCTGTGTCGTATTCGGCATGCCAAACGAAGCCATCAAGCTTGGGGCTGCCGGAAAGGTCGTGCCACTCGGCGCGATTGCCGGTGAAATTCTCCGCGCATGCGCGTGATGCAAACGCCATGAAGATCACGACCACGCACGTGGACGGCAAATCGGTGCTCAAGATCGAAGGCGAGTTGCGCATCGCAACGGTGGCCGACGCCAAACCGGAGTTTGTCGCGCCCTTGGCGGCGAGCGGCAATGTGCAGGTCGATCTCAGCGGGTTGGGGCAATGCGATACTGCGGGCATTCAGCTTCTGCTGATGGCCTGTGCCAGCGCGCGCGCCAATGGCAAGCGGTTCATGACTCTCGGCCATACGGCCGCATTTCGGGCAGCGCTCGACCGGGCTGGTATCCCTGTCGAGTTTCTGGAATGCGCACCAGCAACCGGAGACGGCCTGGACAATCATGCCGGCGGATGATGCGGCCTGCATTCGGCAGACCGTTGCAATGAACGTGGTTGACCAGGAGAACTGTCATGGACCCGGCCGACCTGTACCAGCAGACGTTTCGGGTGGAAGCGGATGAGCTGATCGGCGAAATCGAGGCCGTCATTCTTCTCGTCGAGGAAAACCCCGAGGATGACGATGCCATCAATCGTCTGTTCCGCGCGGTGCACACGCTGAAGGGGTCGGGCGCGATGTTCGGCCTGACCGACATCGCAAACTTCTCGCATGGTCTGGAGTCCGTACTCGACAAGGTTCGCAGCAAACAGTTGGCCGTGGGTCGCGAACTGATCGATCTGACGCTGGCCTATCGCGACCAGGTGGCGATCATGCTGCATGCCGGCGATGGCGGTGGTGCCGTGGACGTGGAGCGCGTCGAGGACGTCAAACGGCGGCTTGCGGCGATGTTGGTGTCATCTGGGGCGGTCGTCGTCGCACCGCCGTCGCAAGGTCAGCCGGAGTCCGCCCCGCAGCCTGCTGGCACCGGTGTTGCCTATCGTATCCGCTTCGCGCCGCAGGCCCCGCTGTTCCTGAGTGGAACTGAACCGGCACTGCTGCTGGATGAACTGCGCGGACTTGGCGAATGCGTGGTGATCGCTCACGTCGATGAGGTGCCCAGGCTGGAGGATGCCGATCCGGAGAGTTGCTATCTCGCCTGGGATATTCTGCTGACCACGACGGCCGGTCTTGCCGGCATCAAGGATGTCTTCGCCTTTGTCGAGGATATCAGCGTCATCGAAATCACGGACATTTCCAGCGATTTTGTTCGCGATCCGGATGCACCGCTGCCACGCCTCGGCGACATCCTGGTGCAGCGCGGGGATGTTTCGGCCGATGAGCTGCACGCTGCGCTTGGTAGTCAGAGCAGGTTGGGCGAACTGCTGGTGGACAGCGGCCGGGTGTCCCAGGCCAGGGTGTCGTCGGCGCTGACCGAACAGCAGTCGATTGTCGCGCAGCAGACTGCGGCGAAGACCGACAGCGTTCGGGTTCCGTCCGACAAGCTCGATGCGCTGATCAACCTGGTTGGCGAATTGGTGACCAACCAGGCCCGTCTCAGCGAGGTCGCACGCAACGCGGGGAACATGGCGCTACAGGCGCCAGTGGAGGAGGCGGAACGGCTGACCGACGAACTCCGCGACATCGTGCTTACCGTCCGGATGATGCCCATTGGCGCGACGTTCAGCCGGTTCAAGCGGTTGGTCCGCGATCTGTCGGGAGAACTGCACAAACAGATCGAACTGGCCACCGATGGCGCCGAAACCGAGCTGGACAAGACGGTGATCGACCGTCTCGGTGATCCGCTGGTACACCTGATCCGCAATTGCATCGATCACGGCATCGAGGCTCCCGACGAACGTGCCCGGTCGGGCAAGCCGGCACGCGGCACCATTACGTTGCGTGCTGCCCACCAAGGGGCCAACGTGGTCATCTCCGTGATCGACGATGGCGCGGGACTGGACACCGCCGCCATCCTGGCAAAGGCCAAGGAAAGAGGCCTCGTGGCCGGCGATGCCGAGCTCTCGGACCGTGAGATCTTCGAACTGATTTTCCTGCCGGGCTTTTCCACCGCCGCCAAGGTCACCGATGTCTCGGGGCGCGGCGTCGGCATGGACGTGGTCCGGCGGGGGGTCGATGCACTGCGCGGTTCGATCGACGTGCACAGCGAGCCCGGCCTTGGCACCCGAATTGATTTGTCGCTGCCACTGACCCTGGCGATCATCGAGGGACTGCTGGTCCATGTCGCAGAGGACAGTTACGTGATTCCGCTGTCTGCCGTCGAGGAATGCATGGAGCTGACGCCGGATCGCTTCGCCACCACCAGTGAGCGCAACGTCATCCAGGTGCGTGGATCGCCGGTGCCCTTGGTGCGCCTGCGGGACATTTTCAGTCTGCCCGATCCGCGTCCGGTCCTGGAGCAGGCGGTCGTGGTCAACGTTGCCGACCTCCGTGTGGGCCTCGCGGTGGACCAGGTGATCGGCAATCATCAGACGGTCATCAAATCGCTTGGCAAGGTGTACCGAAGGGCCGACTGCATTTCCGGCGCAACGATCACCGGCGATGGCAATGTGGCGCTGATTCTAGATCTGGTCGGGATCATCCGCGGTGCCAAAGCCGACGAGACCGCGATCGTGGCTCGGCGAACCGGTGCGCGCCGGCTAATGGCGGCATGACGCGGTGTGCGGCCTGGCCGGTCCCATAGTATTGGGCTACGGCGGAGTGCGCAGCAGCACCGACCGCTACATGTCATGATGGCTTTGCCGACGAGCGCGGTGGCGACGCGCGGCAGCGGTGCCTCGATCGCCGAGCGCATCCAGCAGACGACGGAAGCACTTGGCGCGATCAGCGTGCTGACCGAGCGGAAGTTCCTTGCGATCGGCGATCGCGTCGAGCGCGCAGTGGCGATCCTTGCCCGTCTAGCCGCAACGTTCGAGGCGTTGTTGCAGGAAATGCGCAGCGACGCGGTGGTGCAGGCCAGGCAGGCAATCGCGTTGGCGGCCGACGAGGCTGGCAGGCTTGCCGATGCGCCATACAGCGAGGCTGCCATGCTCGAGCGTCTGGGCGATATGACGGCGGCGATCAGCACCCGAATCAACGCAATGCGCCAGATCGGCCGTGACGTGGATATCCTGGGGATCAATGCGCGGCTCATCGCCGCCGGCATGGGGCAGGCTGGTGCCGATTTCCTGAGCTTCGCCGCCGAAATTCGCAAATCGGCCGCACAGGTACAAGTCAGTCTGGAACGGATCGGCCAGGAACTGAGCGATGTCGGGCGGCAGCTTGAAGCGGCGCGCGGCGGCGTCATGGCGTATGCCGACCGGCATGGCGTCACGTTGCGGACGATCCCGCAGCGGCTGTCCGTCGCGGTGGCCACGATCGCGGCGCACGATCGCCTTGCCGATGCGGCTGCCGCCGCCGTTGCGGGGCATACCGCTGACGTCCACCGCCAGGTCGGCGGCATGATCGTCGAACTCCAGCTTGGCGACATCACACGCCAGCGGATCGAGCACATGCAGGATGTGGCCCGCACCCTGCTGTGCCTCGCCTCGCCGGCGGCGATCGCGCAGAGCGAATGGCGAACGCAGCCCGCCGGTGAGGTCGCCGGCCTGCTCCGCACTGGCTGCACGCTGGTGGCGGCGCAGTTGCAAGACACCGCCGGCGAACTCGACAGGGAGGCCGAACGCGTCGCCAACGGTCTCAGCCGCCTCGCCGCCGCGGCGCGGGATATCAGTCGTCTTGGCGAGCAGGCGTATGGCGGCGCGGATCAGCATCACCACGGATTCATGGCAGAGCTGGAAGTGGAGCTGCGTGACACCGAAACCCTGTTCGAAGATCTGCGTGCCGCGCGCGCCGACACCGATCGCCGGATCGGCAACGTTCTGACGGTTGCGCACCGGCTGACCGAGAACATCGACACGCTGTGTGGGCTCGAGGCTGATATCCGCATCATGGGTCTTAACACCACATTGAAGTGCGGCCGCCTGGGCTTGCTCGGGCGACCGCTCAGCGTCATCGCGCAGGCCCTGCGCGACTGCGGCGGCCGCACGGCGAGCCATGCCGATGCCGCGCTGGCAGACCTGAATTGGCTTGCCGACGTCGCCAGCACATTCAGCGCGAGCCGCGAGGAGGCGCCTGGCGCGAGCGGTGGCGATTTCACGCGCAGACTGCTTGGCGCAGTGGAACTGCTTGGCGCCACCGGACGCGCATTGTCGGGCGCGCTTGCCGAATTGGACGACGAAAGCGCGGCTGCCTCCGAACTGCTGCAGCAGGCTGCGCGCGACTTCTCGGTGCGGCATGACCTCGGGGAGGTTCTGCACGGCAGCGCCGATGAACTTGGTCGGATTGCCGCGCTGCAAGGCGGTCCGGCGCCGACGGATATGGCGGCAACGCAACACCTGCTCGCAGGGTTCGCCACAGTCTATACGATGGCGCGCGAACGCGAGGTGCATACAAGGTTCGGCGGGCCCTCGACTCGGCCATCACCGCCGCAGGCTGAGGCGGATCTGGCCGACGTGCTGTTTTGAATCATTCCGACGGGCCATGTTAACGGCGCCCGTCACCGCTCACCACACGGAGCGAGAAGGAGGCCGGCTGCGATCGCCGCGGGATTCGCCGGCATTCTGGGGGCAATCGCCAGCCGACGCACCTGCACGTCACCGGTATCGGTATACAGCCGGATCAGTATTCCGACATGACCACCGGTACGGCGGCTCAGGATCGGTATGCCATGGTGCCGCATCCGTTCGAGTGCGATCCGCACATTCTGTTCGCCTATGGTATCGCCACCCGCACCGAACGGCAGCACCTCCGCGCCGCCGAAGATCCTTGCCCGCAGACTTTCGATGCGACAGCCGAGCCGCTTCATGCCATCGAGGAGCCGATCGATAGCCGCATCACCGAACCGCGGACTGCGATGATCCTCCAGTCTGCGCGGCAGCAGGTAATGGTTCATGCCGCCGATGCGCAGGTGCATGTCCCACAGACACACCGAGACGCACGAGCCGAGGATGGTATTCACCATGGTTGGCGTGGGCGCGCAGAATATCGCGCATGGGCTGAGGAAAACGTTGTTTCGAGGTGGCGCAACAAGATCGAAGTCGGCTGATCGGTCGTGGTTCATGCACCCAGCACCTTGCGCGCCACCGCGACCAGTTGATCCTGCTGGAACGGCTTGGTGATCCAGCCGGTGGCGCCCGCTGCCTTGGCCTGCTGCTTTATTGCGGCGTCCGATTCAGTGGTGAGGAACACGATCGGCACCCCCCTGAGTGCGGGCAGTTTGCGCAATTCGCGGATCAGCGTGAGCCCGTCCATGACGGGCATGTTCAGATCGGTCAACACCATGTCGACTGCGTTCGAGCGCGCCTTGGCAAGACCCTCCGCTCCGTTGGCAGCCTGCATGACCTGGTACCCGGCGCCGACCAGGGTCAGCTTGATCATCTGCAGCACACTGGCGGAATCATCGACGGTGAGGATCGTCTTGCTCACGTCGGCATGACCGGCATGCGGCGGTCGCCGAGTGGTTGCGAATGCCGTTGGTCTGGCATCAGACGCCGGATCGCGCTGGGGAATGACTTCGACGGCATCGCAGCAATCACCCTCGATCTCCGCATATCTGATCCGTGGCCAATCTGCCGCGAGCGTCGTCGGGCGCCGCAGACGGCCAATGCCAGGCGACGAGAAGATTAACGCGCCGCACCGCTCCTTTGACCGCCATGGCCGGATACAGACCCGGCCATGGCGGTCAAACAGGAAGCCGGCCAGGTTCGGGGTTGCAGTTGGACGAAGGAACTCCGTGTTTTATGAGGCAGGTGACAGGCGTGCCGGGGCGACGTCGGTTTTGCCACATGTGGCTTAATAAACCGTTGCCCGGCGGCCAGGGGATCCATGGCCAGGGAATGGCAAATGAACGTCAAGGCTTCGGCGAAGGGCTCGAGGCCCGGGCCGGCACGCGCGGATTTGGGGACATTGCAGGCTAAATAGGCACGCGCCTTTTCAAGCCATGACGTGCCTTCCCGGCAACCGGGGCAATTGTCCCGGCGTCACTGCGCCGGCGTGCTCCATGCCTTGTAGTCCGCGTCCGAAACGGTCGGCAGCTTCTTCAGGAACGCGACGATCGACCAGATTTCCGGATCAGCCACGCCGGCCGCGGCGAAGCTAGGCATGCCGGTCATCCGGATGCCGTGTTTAACGACCCAGAACAACTCGGCAGGTGTCAGTCCTCCCACAACATCCTTGAGGTCGGGCGGGCCGGGGTTGAGACCCTCGGAGAATTTTGCCCATGGCGCGCCAGGCCCGCCGTGGCAATAGACGCAGCCACGCTGGGCGAAGGCGCGGGCTCCGGCTTGTATCGTTGCGGGGTCGTTCAGCAATTCCGGTGGCTTATCGGTGGCGTGGTGCTCGATCGAGGCTGAGCGGACGTGGATGAGGAGCCAGGCCACAGGGGCGGGGTCCTGGTCGGTCGCGGCGATGCTGTAGAAGCCGCCGAGGAAGAACACCGCGGCGGCAATGGCCACAATGATGGCAAGGGCGCCGATGAAGGCCAGGAATCGCATCCGCCGTCTCCCCGATGGTTGGTCTTGGGCCAGGTTAGTGGATCTTGTAACGATACGGGCAGCGTTCGACAGTCATTGCGAGCGCGACAATCGCGTGGCCAGTGTTCAACGGCTGGAGATTGCCGCGTCGCTTCGCTCCTCGCAATGACCGCGTGTGCGGCGTCGGCTGACCCCGCGGTGGCTGTGTGATCAGGTGCCGATGCCACCCAGCGCGAGGTACTTGATTTCCAGATAGTCCTCGATGCCGTATTTCGATCCCTCACGTCCAAGTCCGGACGACTTCATGCCGCCGAACGGCGCGACCTCGGTGGAGATGATCCCCTCGTTGACGCCGATGATGCCGTATTCCAGCGCTTCGGCAACGCGGAAGATCCGCCCGACGTCGCGTGAATAGAAGTACGACGCTAGGCCGAACTCGGTGTCGTTGGCGAGCCGGATGGCTTCTTCCTCGGTCTTGAAGCGGAACAGTGGCGCGACCGGGCCGAAGGTCTCCTCGTGGAAGATCATCGCATCGCTCGGTACGTTGGCGAGGATGGTCGGTTCGAAGAATGTGCCACCCAGTTTGTGCCGATGGCCGCCAGTCACCACGGTGGCGCCGCGCTTCACCGCATCGGCGATGTGCTCTTCGACCTTCTTCACCGCGTCGGCGTTGATCAGCGGGCCTTGCGACACGCCGGGCTCCATGCCGTTGCCGACCTTCATCGCTTCCACCGCGGTCTTCAGCCTGGCGGAGAATGCGTCGTACACGCCGTCCTGCACCAGGATGCGGTTGGCGCAGACGCAGGTCTGGCCGGTGTTGCGGTACTTGCTGGCCATCGCGCCGGCGACCGCGGCATCGAGGTCCGCATCGTCGAACACGATGAACGGCGCGTTGCCGCCGAGCTCCATGCTGGTCTTCTTGATCGTCGGGGCACATTGCGCGAGCAGCTTGGCGCCCACCTCGGTGGAGCCGGTAAAGGTCAGCTTGCGTACCAGCGGGTTCGACGTGAGTTCGGCGCCGGTTTCGCCCGACGGTCCGGTGATGATGTTGCACACGCCCGGTGGCATGCCGGCACGTTCCGCCAGCACCGCGAGCGCGAGCGCGGAGAACGGCGTCTGGCTGGCGGGGCGGATCACGCCGGTGCAGCCGGCGGCCCAGCCGGGACCGGCCTTGCGGGTGATCATCGCGGCGGGGAAGTTCCACGGCGTGATCGCGGCGAACACGCCGATCGGCTCCTTCAGCACCAGGATGCGGCGGCCCTTGGCGTTCTGCGGGATGGTGTCGCCGTAGATCCGTTTGCCTTCCTCCGCGAACCACTCGATGAAGCTGGCGGCATAGGCAATCTCGCCCTTGCTTTCGGATAGCGGCTTGCCCTGTTCGGCGGTCATGATCATCGCGAGGTCTTCGGTGTTCTCCAGCATCAGGTCGTTCAGCTTGCGCAGGATCGCGGCGCGCTCCTTGGCCAGCATGGCGCGCCAGGGACCTTGCGCGCGGTGGGCCGCCTCGATGGCGCGGCGGGTCTCGGCGGCGCCGAGGGCGGGGACCTCGCCGATCGCTTCGCCGGTGGCGGGGTTCTTCACGATGAGCGTGCGGCCGCTGTCGGCCTGCACCCACTTGCCGTCGATGCAGTTGGCCTGACGGAACAGCGTGGGGTCCCTCAGGGGCAGCGGAGAGGTGGGGTTCAGCATGGCGGGTTCCTCCTTGCCTGGGCTTAACCGGAAGATAGGACGAAAGCGGCAGAGTGTCAGGGTGGCGGGTTGCAATAGCCCTTATTGTAGCTACATTCTGCTGGTGGCCGAGTGGAATTCGAATGGGACGAGGCGAAGCGGTTTGCCAACCTGCGCAAGCACGGCGTGGATTTCGCGCGGGTTGTGGCGTTTGAGTGGCAGACATCAACCGCCTACCTCGATCGCCGGCGCCACTATGGAGAGCTGCGACTGATAGCGTCAGGTTTCATTTCTCATCGACTGCACATCCTGGTTTTCACCTATCGCGGTTCGCGAATTCGGGTGATCAGCCTTCGGAAGGCGAACGACAAGGAGATCGCCGAATATGAAGAGACGTCTTAGGCGCAACACCCCCGAAGAAGAGGCTGCGATCAACCGCGGAATCGCAGAGGATCCAGACAACCCGGAATTGACCGAGGAGGACTTCGCACGGATGCGTCCGGCGATCGAGGTCGTTCCCGATATCGTCGCGGACTGGCTGCGGCGCAAACGCGGTGCGCAGAAGGCACCGACCAAGGTATTGGTGTCGCTACGGTTGGAGCGCGATGTGGTGGAGCGGTTGCGCGCATCCGGCCGCGGCTGGCAGAGCCGGGCCAACGACATGCTGCGCAAGGCGGTGATGGGGTCGTAACACGCGCGGCTATCGGTGCAGGGCAACTGCGACTTCGCCCCAGCCGTCCCAGATCATCGACACCGCGACATAGAGCACGATCAGCAGGCCGGCCCAGGCGATCCAGCGCTGGCGTTCCAGCACCGCGGCGAGCAGGTTCGCCGCCACGCCCATCAGCACCACAGACAGCAGCAGGCCGAGCATCAGCACCCAGGTGCTGCCGCTGGCTGCGCCGGCCACGGCCAGAACATTGTCGAGGCTCATCGACAGGTCGGCCAGCACGATCTGGGTCATCGCCTGGGTCAGCGTCTTGCGGCTGCGGCCGGCGCCGAAGCGGCGATGCGGGCGGCGCAGCTCGCGGTACATCTTCCAGCAGACCCATAGCAGCAGGATCCCGCCGGCCAGCAGCAGGCCGATGATCGCCAGCAGTTGCAGTGCGATGGCGCCGAGCGCGATGCGGATCGCCGTCGCCCCGCCGATCCCGAGAACGATGGCGCGGCGTTTATGCCTGGCAGGCAGGCCGGCGACCGCCATGCCGACCACCACCGCGTTGTCGCCGGCCAGCGTGATGTCGATCAGCACCACCTGCGCCAGGGCGGCGAGATCATGGGTCGGGGCGATAAGATCCATGCTGTGACGCGGTCTCGGTGGGTTGCGCATCCGGCACTTGTCAGGCACCGGCGTGGCGGTCTAGCTGACATCCCACCAGCCGGGACAGGACAGCGATGGTTCCCCGTTACACCAGACCCGAGATGGAAGCCATCTGGGCGCCGGCCAACCGCTTTCGCATCTGGTTCGAGATCGAGGCGCTGGCGGCGGAGGCGATGGCTGAGCTGGGCGTGATTCCGGCCAGCGCGGCGCGCAACATCCGCGAGAAGGGCGGGGCAAAGATCAAGGCGATCAGCCAGGCGGATATCGAGCGGATCGATGCGATCGAGCGTGAGACGCGGCACGACGTGATCGCGTTCCTGACGTGGCTGGCCGAGGCGATCGGCGAGGACAGCCGGTTCGTGCATCAGGGGATGACCAGTTCGGATGTGCTGGATACATGTTTGTCGGTGCAGCTTACCGAGGCGGCGGATCTGCTGCTGGCCGACCTCGATGCGGTGCTGGCGGCGCTGAAGGCGCGGGCGTTCGAGCACAAGTACACGCTGACGATCGGCCGCAGCCATGGGATTCACGCCGAGCCGACGACGTTCGGGCTGAAGCTGGCTGGGCATTACGCCGAGTTCGCGCGCGATCGGGCGCGGCTGGCGGCGGCGCGGGCTGAGGTGGCGGTGGCGGCGATCTCGGGGGCGGTCGGGACGTTCGCGCATATCGATCCGCGGGTGGAGGCGCATGTCGCGGCGAAGCTGGGGCTGGCGGTCGAGCCGGTCTCGACGCAGGTGATCCCGCGCGACCGGCATGCGGTGTTCTTCGCCACGCTGGCGGTGATCGCGTCGGGTATCGAGCGGCTGGCGACCGAGGTGCGACACCTGCAGCGCAGCGAGGTGCGCGAGGCGGAGGAGTTCTTCCATCCTGGGCAGAAGGGGTCCTCGTCGATGCCCCATAAGCGGAACCCGGTGCTGAGCGAGAATATCACGGGGCTGGCGCGGTTAGTGCGCGCCGCTGTGGTGCCGGCGCTGGAGAACGTGGCACTGTGGCACGAGCGCGACATCTCGCATTCGTCGGTGGAGCGGGTGATTGCGCCGGATGCGACGCTGGCGCTGGATTTCGCCCTGATGCGGCTGGCGGGGATGATGCAGCGGCTAATGGTGCATCCGGAACGGATGGCGGCGAACCTGGAGAGCCTCGGGGGGGTGGTGCATTCCGGCGAGGTGCTGCTGGCGCTGACGCGGGCGGGGATTTCGCGGGAGGACGCTTACGCGATCGTGCAGCGGTGTGCGATGGCGACGTGGGAGAGGCTGGGGACGCCGGAGGGGCGGTCTTTCCGCGACAATCTGCTGGATGATCCGGTGGTCGCGCGGCGGGTTTCAGCGGCGGAACTGGCCGCGGCGATGGACGCGAAGCTGCATCTGGCGCAGGTGGATCGGATTTTTGCGCGGGTGTTCGGGTAAGGCGTCTCGGGGGCGTCTCGTTTCGCTGCTGGTGAGACGTTGGCGGTAGAGGTTGCAGCCGCCGACGCAAACCGGAACGGGTCCGATAGGCGTGAAATTGGTGGCCTGGCGGTAGTCGCCTGCTGCTTGCCGGTCGGGGTGACAAACGAGCAAGCAATTTCAATCGCAGATGCACGCGAATGCATGCAGATAAGGCGGTTGCACCGGTCCGCGGTTCGCCGGCCCTGACTTGACGGCGGATGACCATGATGGTGGATGCGGAGGCATGACCGGGGACGCTGCTGCGACCTCGGCGAAAGACCCGTTCGGAACAGCGATTTGAAGCGCGGCGATGCGGGGGTGGCGGTCAGGCCGTGGCGGCGGCCTGGGCGTCGAGGGCGCACAGGATCGGGCTGGTGCCGGTGGCGACGGCGCGCACCACATAGGGCAGGGGCGGGCCGAAATCACAGTCGGGCGGCAGGCCACCGTGGCGGCGGATCTGCGCAGCGCGGCGAGGGTAGATGATCGCATAGTGGTCGGCCTCGACGGCCGGATCGGGCTGGGGTTCGGCGTCGTCCTGCGGGATTGGCTCTGGCGGCGGGGGTGACGGGTCGGCCATCGGCGCGCGCGATTGGCGTCCCAGCGCTTCGGCCATCAGGCCGATGGCGGCATGCTCGATCCAGCCGGCCTGGTCGAGAGAGGCATTGTTCGCCTCGCGCTTCTGACGCACCGCCTGAACACGTAGCAGCAGCGAGCGGGCGCCTCGGGCCTGACGCATCATGTTGGCGGTCTGGGCGGTGCATTTCAGGACCAGCGCGGCATCCGCCGCGTGGTCGCGGGCGAGGCGCATGCAGTCGAGCGCCTGGGCTTTGGCGGCGATGTACATGGCGGCGAGGCCGGCCTCATCAGCGTTGGCCGGCAGCAGGCAGGCGACCTGGGAGATCGTGTCGTTGTCACGATGCGCTTCGTCTTCGGGGCTGTCGGTGACGGGTGGAGGAAGGCAGGCGCGTAGGGTGTGGATGACCTGGTAATAGACATCCCGCGGAAGCTGGTAGGTGAGGTCCTGATGGTCAATGTTGGGCATGGCGAGGAGTATTGCAGTTAGTTATGTTCACTGTCAAGAGTTAATACAACTACTGGGCCGGTCTGCTGACCGCGTCGACAGGAACATTCAGGCGACCGGACGACGATGTTCGTGCCAAGTGCGAAGGTGGGGCACCGTGCCGGGGAGGATTCTAATTCGTGGCGGGGGCGGAGGACACGCCAGGGCAATCGGGCGGGCCTAAAGCAGCACCGGTATCCCGTTCATGGCCGATCATCCCGCACGGTTCCAAACATAGTGCCGTCCGGCTTTCTACAGGTGCGTCTTCGCCGCCTGCATACCATTGATGATCGCGGCAACGTCCAGTCGGACCTGTTCGGAACGGGGCAATTGCAGCGGGCGATTCTCAGCCTGCAACTCCGATCTACTGGTGCCAACCGAATTGAGTATCAAGCACATGGTATGATCGGGGAACCGACAGTCAGACACCACCTGCTGCGAGGGGCCAGGGCGGGTGTCACAGCCTGCGACGAGCAATAGCAGCAGCAGTGAACCGGGCAGCCTGGTAATTGTGGCCTCCATCGATCGGATGCCGGTTAGTCAAACAATCTCGGTCGAGCTGCGGGTCAAAAGCCAGATACACGCGAGTGTCACCGCAGCCAGATTTGATTGTCACACAGAGAGACTTGCAATTGATTAACGAACTGATTTGAACGGGGAGCTGGTGCCCGCTCGGCGCTCGATACGGCGCGAGGATTTTACGCGATGTTGTGCTGCGGGTTTGCAATGATGCAGACGAGGTGTTTGCTTTGACCATGTGTATCGCCACGGTGCGAATACACCGGATCCGGATGCGCCACGGAAGTAATACCAATGATGATTCACCCGCGGGTCGCCCCCACCCCGTTATGCCGACGAAGGTCGGCATCCACGTCTGTATGCTGCTGCGATCAGCAAAGACGTGAATGGCGGGCCTTCGCCCGCCACGACAGACGCTGCTTGTGCGCGAGTTAGTCATTTTGACGCCAAGCATAAGTCGCCAAAGGCGTCTGAAGTAGCACTGCAGCGTTGAGAAACCTGTTAACGGTTGCGGCGTAGTGTCGCCGTTCTGACGTGCTGGAGGTTCGGAACGGCTGATATATGAGCCTCAAGACCGTGTTCCTTCTCTGCTTCGCTGTCGCCTGTCTCCCCGCGGTTGGATGGTCGGTCTGGATCGCGATAAACGCCCAGTCGGAGTGGTCCGATGCCGCTTCTGCCGTCGGAAAGGCGGAGGCGATGGGCGACGCGTTGCAGCTCATCGAAGCCTTGTCGCTCGAGCGCGGTGTCTTGCAGGAACGCGCCCTGTCAGACGGACCGATCACCGGGAACCCGGCCGAGAGGGCGGCAGAGAACGATGCCCTGCTCGATCGCGCGCAGCGCAGCATGCGGCGGGCGGGCCTGCCGGACGATGCAGTGACGCAATCGCGGGACATACTGGTAAAACTGCGTCGCCAGGTCGCTGATGCCGTGGTTCATCCGGTGACCGAGCGGGACCCGGGCCTGGCGCCTGAAATCATGGCACAGCTCTACGCGCGTCTCAACGCAGTCCAGGAATCCGTGGCACTGGCCGAGCGCGAGGCGGCGCAGGCTGACGCCAGGGTCGGCGCGCTGGTTGCGATCGGCAGCCTCTCGGTCGAGATGCGCGCCGCCGCCGGCTGGCGCAGCTCCAACCTGACCGCTTGGTTTGGCGGGCGCGTCCTGACACCAAGCCAGCTCGACGAGGCCATGTACATGACCGGCCAGGTGCAGCACGCGTGGGACCGCCTGCAGCGCCAGGTGCTGATCGTCGGCAATCCGCCGCGGCTGGCGGCAGCCATCATCGCGACGCACGACGGCTTCTTCCGGTTGGCGGAGCCGCGCTATCGGGAAGATCTGGCGATTGCGCGGGCGGGCGGTGCGCGGCCCGAAGCCATGGCCACGTGGCGGCGGTGGACCGTCGAAGCACTCGGGGGCACGCTGATCGCGCGCGATGCGGCCATAGTCGAAGCGCTCAACTACGGCAACGCGGTGGCCTTCCAGGCGGAGGTACACCTCGCCGTCGCCGCTGTCTCGGCGCTCGGCCTGCTTGCGCTGGCGGCCGGCGCACTGTTGGTGCTGATGCGCCGTCTGGTGCTGCCGGTGGAGCGCCTGACGGCGACGGTCACCCGTCTCGCGAGCGGTGACGTCGCGGCCATCGTCCCCGAGCGCGGACGGCACGACGAGATCGGCGCCATGGCGACCGCGATCGAGGTGTTTCGTGAGAATGCCCTCGCCTTGCGACAGACCAACATGCGTTTTGACGCCGCCCTGAGCAACATGTCGCAAGGCTTGGCGATGTACGATGCCGAGGAGCGGCTCGTGGTCAGCAACGCCCGTCTTTGCGAAGTGGAGGGCGTGCCGGCCGGCAGCTTGCGGACCGGGATGACGCTGCGGGAAACGCTCGAGGTCTATGCGTCGGTCGGACATTTCTCCGGCCGTACGCTCGACGAGGTCTACGCTGAGCGACGCGGCCTCTGGGCTGCGAACACGGCAAGCGTATCCTTCGACGAGGCGCGTGGCGATCGGCTTGTGTCGGTAGCGCTACGGTCGCTGACGGACGACGGCGGCTGTCTGTTTACCGTCGAGGACATCACCGAACACAGGCGGATTGACGAGGCACTGCGAAAAAGTCAGGAGAGTCTCACTCTGGCCACGGAAGCTGCACGCAGCGGAATCTGGGATTGGGATGTGATCGCCAACAAGTTGGTTTGGGACGCCCGCATGTACCAGCTTTATGGCATCCGCGAGCAAGATTTCAGTGGCGCCTACGATGCTTGGCTAGCAGGTCTGCACCCAGATGACGTGGCCCGGGGAAACGCCGCGATTGCCGCTGCAATCGAAGGGGCTAATGATTTCAACATCGAGTTCCGCGTCGTATGGCCCAACGGTGAGGTGCGCAACATTGAAGCTCACGCCTTGGTGCAGCGTGCGGCCGATGGTCGTGCCACAAGAATGATCGGCGTCAATTGGGACATCACCGAGCGCGAACGGGCCACGCAAACCATCCGGCTCCAAGCCGAACAGTATGCGACCATGCTGGCTACCACCTCCGATGGGTTCGGGCTGCTCGACCGAAATGGCAGATTTCTTACGGTGAACGAGGCTTATTGCCGGATGATCGGTTATTCGCGCGAGGAACTGCTGAAGCTGGATATCGCAGCTATAGAATTGGCCAATGCGGCCAATCGTCTCACGGCGGCGATTGTAGACAGGGGCTTCGACCGCTTCGAATCGCAGCACCGGCGGAAAGATGGCGCCGTGATCGACGTCGAATGCAGCGTGTCCTTCCTGCGTGCCACAGGTCAGTTCCTGTGCTTTGCCCGCGATATTACCAATCGCAAACGGGCGGAAGAGCAGATTGCGAGGATGGCGCGCTATGATAGTCTGACAGGCCTGCCGAACCGGCGTGTCTTCGTCGAGGACCTCGAGCAGGCGATCGCTCGGGCGCGCCGGGGTGTCACAAGCTTCGCGGTGTTGTATCTTGATCTCGATCATTTCAAGGATGTCAATGACACGCTCGGACACCCCGTCGGCGATATTCTGCTTATCAAGGTAGCCGAGCGGCTTCGGGCGAACGTTCGCGCAGACGACACTGTCGCGCGGTTCGGCGGCGACGAATTTGCTGTCATCCTCAACAATATTGCGGAACCAGCGAGCGCGGCGGCCGTCTCCGAGCGAATTCTTGGCGCGATCGGTGAGCCATCCGCAATCCAGGCGGAGGCAGCAGCTGTTGCTGCCGATGTGGCAGATAAGATCGTGAGGGCGGTGACGGAGCCGATCACGATCGAGGCGAATCGAATCCACTCGGGCGCGTCCGTGGGTATTGCAATCTATGGTCCGGGTTCATTGGATGCCGAGACGATGCTGTCGCATGCGGATGTGGCGCTGTATCAGGCAAAAGTGGAACGGCGGGGGACTTATCGCTTCTTTACCGATGGCATGGACGTGGAGGTCAGAGCACGTGTCAGCATGAGCGCGCAGCTCCGCGATGGCATCGCACTGGAGCAATTATTTCTTATGTACCAGCCCCAGGTCGATATCGACACCGGGCGAATCGTCGGCCTGGAGGCTTTGGTGCGCTGGCAGCATCCGACGTTGGGTGTCGTGGGGCCTGGCCAATTCATTCCGGCGGCAGAGCGACATGGCCTGATCGTCGCACTGGGACACTGGGTCATGGACGAGGCATGCCGCCAGGCCAAGCGATGGCTCGATGTCGGCGTTGCGCCACCGTTGATTGCGGTCAACCTGTCGGCAATCCAATTCAAGCTGCCGCTCGAGTTGGAGCGGGATATCGCGGCGATCATGTCCGAGCTGGGTCTGCCGCCGCAGATTCTCGAACTTGAACTGACCGAGAGCGTCCTGATGGACGCGTCGCGTGGTCACAACGATGTTCTTCTCCGCCTTCGCAAGAAGGGGCATCGCATCGCGATCGATGATTTCGGGAGCGGCTATTCGTCGCTCGACTATTTGCGCCGATATCCGGTGGATCGGATCAAGATCGCCCAGACGTTCATAGCAGACATCGGCATCGAATCGGGAAACGATGCCATTGTGAAGGCCGCCCTGAGCCTTGCGCGCGAGCTGAACATCGAGGTGGTTGTTGAGGGTGTGGAGACCGCGGCGCAGCTTGAACTGCTGCGGGCCTGGGGCAGCCGGATCGTGCAGGGTTTCTATTTTGCCAGACCATTATCCGTTCCGGACGCGACCGCGCTGCTTCGCATCGGCCGAATCACGCCGGTACAGACCGACCTGGCGGAGGTCACCGCGTTTGGCGGCGGCCAGGAATGAACGAGCCGTCAGGAATTGAGCAACGTGTGTCCAAGCTCACAGCTTCGGCACAATTGCGGCGGTAGCGTGAAGCATGGACGGGTCTCAAACGGGGGGGCATCCATGGCACACACTGCGGAATATTTCCGTGCGCGCCGGAGGGCTCAAGGTATCCCGGAGCGTGATGGCTTCGACCATCCTCGCTTCGTAGTGCAGGGCAGGGAACTGCACTGGCTGCTCGATGCGCCGCTGCGCGACCTGGCCTGGCCGCACAATCTGTTCGGCAACAACGTGACCATCGAGGAGCTGATCGCACACGGCGAGGTCGCTGCGCCGAAATTCGGGAAAGCGCCCGACCCGATGAAATGCGAGAATTCGATCTGCGCGAGACGGCACAACAATGCCGTCGCCCGGGTCATCGGCGATCACGGCAATCGCCGCGTTCTCTGGTACTGCACGATGGCGTGCCGGAACGCGCATCTCGTGGAGGCGTAGATGGCGCCTGGCGGCTTCAGATCCTGCCTGCTCACGGGGCTGCTGTGCACACCATGGCTCGGGGTCGGGGCGGCGGGCGCGCATGTTCCCGCTCACCCGGAGTGGGCCGACTGGCTCATGATGCAGCAGAACCAGAACAACGGCATGTGCTGCGACGGCGAGGATACGCTGATGCTCGACGATGACGAGTGGCGCACCGCGAATCTGGGCGGCTACGAGGTCCGCGTCGATGGCCATTGGCAGGCGGTTCCCGATTGGGCCCTCACCAGGACACGCGACAATATCACCGGCCACGCGCTGTTGTGGCTCTGGCGCGGCAGGGTGCAGTGCTTCAAGCCCGGGACGCTGTATTAGTGGGGAATTGCCAGGCGCCGGTTTGCCGCTCCTTTGGAGATGCGGGTATATTATGGTCCGATGACTGACCTGACGCCGTTTTGCCCTTGGAGGCGCGCATGTCCGATCTCAACTATAGCCAATCGCTGCAGTTACTGGGGCCGTACTACATTGCTCCGGGTGAACCCGCCGGGTTGGGTTGGTATTACGAACCTGGAGGCCAGCTTGCCAGCTTCGCGACCTTACAGACCAACACTGCATTGAATACGTGGTTCGTCATTGAAAACACCGCCATGTACACCGAAGGCCCCGATACTGAGGTTTCCCCGACGCTGACACAGTACTACCTCAATGTAACCAACAACGCGCCCGCGGAGGCGGGAGCCTATGTCGAAGTCTTCCTGGTCGTGCAGTCCTTGTACTTTTGATACGCCAGCCTTCATTCTTTGCGGGATGAGCAGGAGAAGTGCGGATGGAGGTGGAGCTTTTGGTTGACGAGAACGGCAATATTGTTGCTGCTGTTGAGAGTCGTGCCGTCAGACTGCCTGGCGACAGCGGGATTACGCTGCGACCGACAATGCGCGCACGCCCTGGGCATGTGCGACATGTTCTGGCGATGCCTGCCGAGCTTGCCCAATTGGGATTGAAGGCTGCTCTTCGGTCGTGTCGCTTTGTTCAAGATGCCGCCGGTCCGCGGCTGGAGAAACGCAACGCTTGATGCTGGTCCGACCCGTCCTCGATGGCGTGGGCGGCTTTTGAAGCGAACGGCAACTGCCGGGGATGCATGCTGGCTGCGGTACAACTCGCCTCATTCAGTTCAGTGGCCGGCACTCTGGCCGCCGTCGACGTGAAGTATTTCGCCCGTCACGAAGCCGGCCGACTCTAGATAGAGGATCGCCTCGACGACGTCGGAGATCTCGCCGATGTGACCCACCGGGTGCAGCGAACCGAGCTGCGCATACGTCTCGGCGGGGTTCATCGGCGTCTTGATGACCCCCAGGGCGACCGCGTTCACCCGTATACCGCGCTTTGCATATTCGATCGCGAGCGATTTGGTCGCGGCATTCAGGCCGCCCTTTGTCAACGACGCGAGCACCGCCGGCACGCTGGCCATCGCGTGGTCGACCATGCTTGTCGTGATCTGCACGACATGGCCGCTGCCCTGCTTCTCCATCTCGGCGATGGCAAGTTGGGTGGTGTGAAAGAACCCGCTGGTGTTGACCCCCAGGATCGCTGTGTAGTCGGCCTCGGTGTACTCGGTGAACGGCTTGCCGATGAAGATGCCGGCATTGTTGACGAGTGTGTCGATCCGGCCGAACCGTGTCATACCTTCGGAGATCGCACGCTCGGCTGTCTTGCGATCTGCGATGTCGCCGGACACGGTGACGATGTCATCGTCGCTCGAAGGTCTTATCGAGCGCGCGGTGGCGACGATCCGGTAGTTGCGAGCGCGGTATGCCTTGACAAGGGCAGCCCCAATGCCCTGCGACGCTCCGGTAATGACGGCGACTTTCTGTTCGATGCCCATGACAAGCCTCTTTGGCGGTTCTGGCGCGTCGGTCGAACGCGCGCGATCGGGCCGTGTGATGTCGATGGCCGTGGAGGTATGCATGATCGGCGCGGAGCGAATAGCCGCCATTCGGCAGACACTCTTCCGCTGCGCAGTTGAATGCGGCCACAGGTCCCGGGCTTCCACCTTCGCGAGGCGTGACGACAGGACTGAGGCTATGAGGACGGAACTGAACCCGACCGGGAGCTGAGTTTCGCACTCATATTCACCAGGTCAGCGAGAGAGCCGGCCTGCATCTTTCGCATCACCTGGCCACGGTGCGCCTTCACCGTGATCTCGCTTATGCCGAGTTCGCCGCCGATCTGTTTGTTCAAAAGGCCAGAGACCACCAACGCCATGACTTCCCGTTCGCGGCGGCTGAGTGACGCGTAATGGTCTCTGAGTTCCCGTATGTCTGCTTCGCGATCCAGTGATGACTGGCTGCGCTCGATGGCCAGCCGGATGGCGCCCAACAATACGTCGTCGCTGAATGGCTTCGTCAGGAACTCGACGGCGCCCGCCTTCATCGCCCGGACCGTCATCGGCACGTCACCGTAGCCCGTGATGAAAATGATGGGCATATCGCTCCGGTCGGCAGCGACGCGCTTCTGGAGTTCGAGGCCGCTAAGGTCAGGCAGGTTGACGTCGAGAATCAGGCAGCTGGGAGCAAGGGCCGGTGGGCGAGAGAGGAATTCCTGCGCGGACACGAATGTCTCTGGCTTCCAGCCCGAGCTGCTGACCAGAAGCTCCAGCGATTCGCGCACTGAAACGTCGTCGTCGACGATGAACACGATTGGTTGGCCATGCGACATGAACGACGACCTTGGCTCGTGGTCAGTTACACATGTCCATAGCCTATAGCGCTTTTTTGCTGAGTGGAAAAATCCGACATACTCGATCGCTCAGCTCACTTCAGTGCAGCATTGAGCGCTCCAAGCAAGGCCGTGTCGCTGAACGGCTTGAACAGGCACTCGACTGCACCCTGCTCGAGCAGGCGTGGCCGCACGCTCTCATCTCCGTGAGCGGTGATAAAGACGATAGGGATCGCTTGCCCCCGATGCGTCAATTCCTGCTGGAGAACGGGTCCGGACATGCCGGGCATGGCAATATCGAGGATCAGACATCTGGTCTGGCCGACATAATCGGACGCAAGGAACTCCTCCGCCGATGCGAAGGCCTGGGCTGCGAAGCCGAACTCCCGGAGCAGGTCGGGCAGCGACTCGCGAACCAACTCGTCGTCATCGACGACCGACACGAGTGAACGTACAGTCATCACCGATTCCCCTCGGCCTGCTGCGTATCCGTCACAGCAGACGTCCAAATTGCGCCAAGACTTGGGTCACTGAACACATCCTCGGACCGCCGAGGGATGGAAAATGAGAACGTGGCTCCCGGGCCGTCATTCGGCGCCGCCCACAGTCGGCCATGATGACTTTCGATGATGGAACGGCTGACCGAAAGGCCTATTCCCATGCCACCGCTCTTGGTGGTGTAGAACGCATCGAACAGCTTGGCGACGGCCTGAGGCTCGAAACCGACGCCGGCATCCTGCACGGACAGGCGTATATGATTGTCCGCGTCACGTTCAGTCCTGATCACCAACAACCGCGGACGGTCGTCGATGCCGTGCATTGCATCCGCGGCGTTCAGCAGCAGGTTCAGGATGACCTGCTGAAGCTGGACACGATCACCCGTGACAGTCGGAAGGTACTCGGCAAGCTCCTGCCGCAGAACCACCTGGTTTCTTTGGAGTTCGCTGAGCGACAGAGCAATCACCTCGCGAGCAGCCTCGTTCAGATCCACCATCTCGGTCGAGGCATTCTTCTTGCTGAACAGCGCGCGTAATCGCGTGATCACTTCGGACGCGCGGTTGCCATCGCGGATCGTGCGCCGCGCGGTTTCGCGCGCGCCGTCTACGTTGGGAGGATCCGCAGCCAGCATCCGCAGGCAGGTGCTGGCGTTGGTGATGATGCCCGCCAGCGGCTGGTTGACCTCGTGTGCGATCGACGCCGTCAATGCTCCGAGGGTCGTCACCCTGGCCACGTGCGCGAGCTCCGATCGGGCCTTCGCGAGCGCCTCTTCCGAGAGGCGGCGCTGCGTCACGTCCTGCACCGCGGCCATATACTCCGGTTGACCATCCTGGTCGCGGGCCGCATGAGCGACCACGTGCAGGTACTTGATCGAGTTGTCGGGCATCAGCAGCCGGTAATCGTGCTCATAGTCGGCGCCGCGCTGCTGCCGATCGAGCATTTCATTGAAAGAGTGGATGTCGTCCGGGTGAACCCGGGTCAGGATCCGTTCGAGCGTCAGGGGCACAGCCGGGTCAAGTTCGAATATGCGATAGACCTCCTCGGACCAGATGATTTCGCCGGTCGCGATACGTTTGTAAAAGCCGCCGGTTGAACTGAGGCGCCGGGTCTCTGCCAGAAATGCCTGGCTGCGCCGTAATTCCTCTTCCGACCGTTTGCGCTGCGTGATGTCGCGCAGATAGCCGGTGAAGCTCGGCGGGCCGTCCGATGGAATGCGGCTGATCGCGAGCTCGACGGGAAATTCGCTTCCGTCGGCACGCATCGCCGTTATTTCGATCCGCTTCCCGATGACCTGCGCCTCACCCGTGGCCAGATGGCGGGCCAATCCCTGGCGATGCTTCTCCCGGAGTGGTGGCGGGATCATCACCTCAGCCAGTGATCTGCCTATGACCTCGTCCCGCCGGTAGCCGAACGTGTGCTCCGCGGCAGGATTGAACTCGGTGATGCGGCCTTCGTGATCGATCGTCACAATGCAGTCGAGCACCGAGTCGAGGATTGCGGCCTTGTGCGCCTCGCTGCGCTTCAGTTCCATCTCCTCCTGACGCAGCCTCTCTTCCGCCAGCCGGCGTTCGACAATTTGACTTTTCAGTTCATCGTTGGCGGCGACGAGTTCCCTGGTTCGCTGCGCAACCCGCTGATCGAGTTCGTTGGCGCCCCGCTTCTCTTCGTCGAGAAGCCGTACCTCTTGCAGTCCGATCGCCGCCTGGTTCGCCGCGACATTGAGCAGAAGCTTCTCGGTCTCCCGCGGGAAGTCCGTTCGCTGAGAGCCTGCCACGATGATCCCGATTTCACCTTGCAGCCCCAGTGGTATGGGCAGAACCGACAGGTCTCCGTCGCTAACCGGGTTCCGTATCAGGGGAGGCCATTGCCGAGGGTCCTCTTCCAGCCAGCGGCTGAACTCCTCGCCAATCTGTTCCGGCCGGAGCGTGTGTGTTTGCGGTTGACCGACCCGGACAATCTCCATTGGAGCCTCGCCAAGCGGATCATTCAACCGCACATAGGCGAGATCCAGGTGAAGCATGCTCATGAGCACATCGAGCAAGGTACGGGCGATCCGCGGTGGATCGCCACCACTCCAGATGGCAGGCAGCGCAAGGAGACTGACCAGATCATTGATGCAGCGCTGAAGGCGCTTGATCTCCTCGCCGGGTTTTTCGAATTGCATTTCCATGTCAGGCCATCGTCCGAAGGAACGCAGTCTACCCGGCTCGCCGTTCGCGGAACTCACGCAGAAACTCTTGCGGCGGTACAAAGAAGGGATTCTGCTGGAGGATGCCGCCGATGATAACCATCGGGTGCGTCCGCATGATATCGATTACCGTATCGCCGCCAAATTTCCTGAGATCGTACACGCATATGACCGCATCGTCGTGACGATCCCACACATCATTCACACGCGATTCGAACTGGATAAGGCTGTCAATGTGCGACTCACCTTCGGCCGCCCAGTCCATCTGGCAGACGATGCGACTCAGAGGAAATGCGCTCTCGGCGCCGTCGCTCGCCAGCTGTTCGAACACCTCCAGCATCCGATCCGGATCGAAATGTCCGTCGCGAAGGTAGGCTTCCACATTGGTCCGGAGTTCGAGTTGCCCGGTCTGCTCGGCGGCCATTGCGTCGATGCCGACCGCGGCCAGCCGTTCCAGATGGTTGTCGCGTTGATCAGGATTGACGACATGAACGGCCTTGTCGCCACATTCGAACCCGCCCTGAATGAACGGGAGCAGCACGCGATACGCTTCGTCGTCGCTGTTGAAGAATGCACACACGTGGCGCGATGTGCTGAGTTGAGAGCCGGCAAAGGGAATGGGTGCAGCGACCTTCTTCATGATAACTGTCTCTCGCCTTGATCTCCTGCGACGCGGGCGTCCGCACTATCGCAGCCCGCTGAGGGGTTCACGAAGTTGATCATCCTGTCGCGGCCTCGTCGACGCAAGCGGCCTGTTCGGCGGGAGACGACCGGTCTGTGCCCTCCCCTGATCCGCACAGCCGTCGCCGTGGACACCAATCACAGGCTTCCTCGACACCAGGGCCGGCGTATTCGCATCGGTCCGGTCAGTTCGTGCCGGTCCCGTCACATGAAGATGCGCCGTCATGAAGCAAACGTCCATTATACTTTGGTGTTGGTTTGCCTCCGATGTCGGCGGCAGCGCGTCGAGCGCCAGGGCGTTCATCACATTCGCCAAAAAAACGCCGCACACGCCTTTGGGAGCGGGTGGGCCGGTGAAATGCGATTATCGAGCCGGTTGATACCAAAGTATCGACGATACCATCGTCCAATAGACCAGCCGCGAGGACAGTGACATCGATGCAATATACACCGCGGTTCGTTCAACAGAACATCTGAGACCGGCGGACGAATGAAACGGGGAGATATTCCTATGAGCGAGTTGCCCGCCGGTCATAATGCCCTCGCCGAGATTGCCGGCCACATCCTGCTCGTTGCACGCAAAATCATATCGGCTGTCGCGCAGCAATATTCGAAGACAGGTGACCGTGTGCGATCAGCCAATGGTCGGCACGTGGAACCAGTCAATAGTCTGGCTGATTGCGCTCGCTAGTTCTTGCAGGGGAAAAACCGTGGACCGCATCGATGCAATGAAGGTCTTCGTCACGGCCCTCGATGAAGGCAGCCTTGCCGGCGCCAGTCGAAAGCTCGGCCGTTCCCCTGCGGCGGTCAGCCGCGCAATCGCATTTCTCGAGGCGCGCGTCGGCGCCGAACTGCTGCATCGGACGACGCGATCGATCAAAATGAGCATTGCAGGCGAGCAGTATGCGGGCGCCTGCCGTCGGGTCCTGACGGAGCTGGAGGCGGCGGAGGTCATGGCAGCCGGCGAGCAATCCGCCCCGCGCGGCAACCTCACGTTGACGGCACCCGAAACTCCAGGAGAAGCGGTGCTGCGGCCGATCCTCGACGCATTCATGGACGCTTACCCGGCCGTGTCCGCGCGGCTTTACCTGCTCGACAGGCCGATGAAACTGATTGACGAGGGTATCGACGTCGCGCTTCGCATGGGCCACCTGCCTGACTCGACATTGGTCGCGATCCGGGTAGGCGAAGTGCGTCGGGTGGTGGCTGCGGCGCCGCGGTACCTTGCGCGCCATCCCCGCATCGAGGAACCAGGTGATCTCGTCAAGCACCGGATCATTGCATTTACCCACGTTGGCCTCGACTCCTGGAGCTTTCCGCCTTCGCCAGGCTCGTCTGTGCCACGCACAGTGCATTTCGCGCCACAGCTTGTGATCAACAGCGTCCGAGGCGCGGTGGCCTCCGCCATAGAAGGGCGAGGTGTCACGCGCGTGTTCTCGTGCCAGATCGCCGAGCACGTGCGCGAAGGAGAGTTGGAAATTGTGCTCACGGGCGACGAAGAGCCGCCACTGCCCGTGCATTTGATTTTGCCGAACGGTCGGCTCTCGTTGCCGAAGGTCCGTGCTTTTGTGGACTTTGCGGTGCCTCGGCTTCGCAGCCACTTTGCCCGTCTGGCAAAGGACCTGGACAGACACGGCACCGTCACTCGATCACAGCGCGCAAAAGTGTCTGCCGAATTTCGTGCCTTCGCGCCCATCTCGGCTAGGGTTAGTTCTGAGCTCGATGACGCGGACGGACGGGCCGCTGATGATCCCGGAGACCTGTATGCGAGGTGTGGAATGAAAACACTTTCGACGGTGCCGTCGTGACCGTCGCATCCCAAGTCGCAGCGTTGTGTCGGCGGCGGCCAGAGCGCGGCATTCAGTGAAAGTCGGGGTCAATCACCAGGTTGGGAGCATTCAGCGAGACGTGGCTGGTCGCTGATGAAAGGGAGTTCACGCATGGAACACAGTCGACAATTCGTCAACACAGGCGATAATCTGTCGCGGTACATCCGCGAAATCCGCAAATTTCCGATGCTCAGCGCCGAGGCAGAGCAGGCGCTGTGCCGCCGCTGGAGTGAGCATCACGATATCTCCGCCGCGCATCAACTGGCCGGCAGTCACCTGCGCCTCGTCGTCGCGGCCGCCATGAGGTATCGAGGCTATGGTCTGCCATCGGAAGAGCTGATTGGTGAAGGCCATGTCGGGCTGATGCGCGCGATCTGCCGGTTCGATCCGGATCGCGGAGCACGCTTGTCCACCTACGCGATCTGGTGGATCCGTGCAGCGATCCAGGAGTACATCCTGCACAACTGGTCGCTGGTAAAGTTGGGCACCACAGCATCGCAGAAGAAATTGTTCTTCAACCTTCGACGTATGCGCAGCCGGTTACAGGAATTGAACGACGGCGCACTGGAATCGGAGAACGTCAGCAGAATTGCCGACGTTCTACGAGTGCCGGAGCACGAGGTCATCAGCATGAACCAGCGGATGGCCGGCCCTGATCGCAGTCTCAACGAGCCAATCAGCGCGGGCAGCCAGGACGAATGGCAGGCCTGGCTGGTGGACGAGAGCGATGATCAGGAGACGGTGTTGGCGGCGTGCGAAGAGACCGCGCGCCGGAAGTCGCTCCTGCCCTCCGCGCTGAGGGAGCTGACGCCGCGGGAACGCCATATTGTGGTCGAGCGTCGTCTTAGGGAGAGCCCGACGACCTTGAGTGACCTGTCACAACACTACGGCATCTCCCGCGAACGGGTCCGGCAGATCGAGGCACGGGCGATAACCAAGCTGCAATGTTCTGTCCGTGCCGGTCAGGATCCCGAACCGCTGCCGACCAGCGGCAGGACCATTCGGATGGACCTTCACACGCCGCGACCTTCGCGTCCCTCTTGCCAAACTCAAGTGCCACGGAGCGTGACGTCAGCAACGATGCGCGGACTTCAGGCAATGGTGGTGGAACACCGCTGAACAGTTCCGGCACGGCAGGAACCGAGGCGATGATTGGACTGGCTACGGCAGGAACGGTGTACCGTGTTGGCGCCGCTCAAGCCAATACCTGCACCTGCACAAGCAGAGGGACGCATGACCGGGCGGGACATCACCTGCACTGGCTGATCACCGCTGAGTGTGGTCTTCCAAATTGTCGCGCAGGTGCTGAACCGTTTCGCCGGGCGGATACTGGCCGCGAACGATCAGGTACAGCTTGATCGCCCGCGTTACTCCTGCATGCCCTTCTCAGCCAGTTCGCGTCTCGCCTTCTCGTTCTTGTCGAGGTCAAGTCCCATGCCGCGAAGGACGTGCGGGGCCTTGGTGAACTGGATGTTGGCGTATTCGACGATCTCGAGCCGGTTGCCCCATGGGTCGAGGAAGTCGAGGAACGGGCCATCAACCATGCGCGCGCCGGCGGCTTCCGCGAGCTCGATGATGCGCGAACGGTCGTCGACGACGAGGCCGATGTGGCGTCGCTCAACTTCCTGTCCCGTCGGGCCTGGCACCAGCGTCAGGTTGATGAACTGATCGCCCATGTCGATGAAGGCGTTACGCTCGCCCTTGCCTCGCAGGGTGAACGCGAACAGTTTGCCATACCATTCGAGCGCTGCATCGATGTCGCCGACCTCGATTGCGACGTGGTTGATGCCTACCAGTTTCGGTTTGGTGGTTTCGGTCATGCTTGGTCTCCATGAAACGGAATTGTTACAGCGTGCTGGTGCGTCGCGGTCACGACCGATCGCGGCCAGTGCGCAGACCGGTGTCGTACCAATTCGACACCAAGGACCAGAACGTTCAGACAAAGCCAACAACCGCGTGCGGGACGTAAGGTTCCTCCAGGGCTGCGACTTCGTCCGCCGACAGCTTCACGTTGACCGATGCGAGAGCATCGTCGAGATGCGCAAGCCTGGTGGCGCCGACAATCGGCGCAGTGATGCCAGGCTTGGTCAGCAGCCAGGCCAGGGCCACCTGTGCACGAGAAATCCCGCGGGCTGTCGCTATCTGCGCGACCCGATCGACGACTTTCCTGTCGGCATCTTCGGTTTTTGCGAACAGCCGTCCGATTGCCTCGTCGGTCTCGGTGCGGATGCTGGTGTAATCCCAATCGCGGGTCAGCCGGCCGCGCGCCTGCGGACTCCACGGGATGACTGCGATACCTTCGGCGGCACAGAGCGGCAGCATCTCGCGTTCCTCCTCCCGATACAGCAGGTTGACCAGGTTCTGCATGCTGACGAAGCGGGTCCAGCCGCGACGCTCGGCGATGCCGAGGGCGCGGGCGAACTGCCAGGCGTGCATAGAGGAGGCGCCGATATAGCGGGCCTTGCCCGCCTTGACGACGTCGTGCAGTGCTTCGAGAGTCTCCTCGATCGGGGTGTCATAGTCCCAGCGATGGATCTGGTAGAGATCGACATAATCGGTGCCGAGGCGTTGCAGGCTGGCATCGATCTCAGCCATGATCGCCTTGCGCGACAGGCCGGCGCCATTCGGGCCGGGGCGCATCCGGCCATAGACCTTGGTGGCGATCACGACCTCCTCGCGACGCGCGAAATCCTTGATCGCCCGGCCAAGGATCTCTTCGCTGCTGCCGAGCGAATAGCGGTTCGCCGTGTCGAAAAAATTGATGCCGGATTTAAGCGCGCGCCTGATGAACGGGCGGCTTGCTGCCTCGTCGAGCGACCAAGCGTGGTTGCCGCGATTGGACCCACCGTAGCTCATACAGCCGAGGCAGATGCGCGAGACGTCTAGGCCCGTGCGGCCGAGCTTCACATATTCCACGATGACCCCCTATGCTGACCGGAACGGCGAACAGGCGAGGAATTGCGATCCCTCTGTTGGCCGGCAGGTCTGTCCGTGCAGTCCATAGCGACACGATATAGGGGGCCCACGGCTCACTTCCCAATCGCTGTTCCGGCATGATCGTAATACTCACGTTCAGCGCCGGGCAATCCGCAGGCGAGACAGGTCGGGAGGGCGGTAACCCGCGCTCCGGCACTTGCCGCACCACGGACGGCTTGACACCGGATTGAGGCGTATGCGCTGAATTCCGTCGCGTGATCGCTCGCACGGGAGGAAGCAATGGCATCAATGGCGACGGCAAATTCCGCGCGGACACCCGGCGACGAATGGCAGACCCGGTGCGACCTTGCTGCCTGCTATCGGCTTGTCGATATGTTCGGATGGTCAGACCTGATCAATACCCGCATCACGGCGCGCGTGCCGGGAAGCGACGATCATTTCCTCATCAATCCCTACGGCCTCCTGTTCGAAGAGGTGACCGCGTCGTCACTGGTCAAGATCGATGCCACGGGCAACAAGGTCGAGCCCTCGGCGTGCGAGATCAATGGCGCCGGCTTCGCGATACCCAGCGCAATACATATGGCTCGGACGGAGGTGTCTTGTGTGCTCCATAGCCACACGATCGGCGGTTGCGCCGTGTCGATGCAAAAGGGCGGGCTGCTGCCGCTCAATCAGCATGCGCTACAGGTGATCGGCGATGTCGCCTATCACGACTACGAAGGCACGGGGCGAAACCCTGAGGAACGCGCGCGCCTTCTCGCGGATCTCGGCGATCGCCACATCCTGGTCCTGCGCAATCATGGCCTGCTCATTGTCGGGACGAGCGTCGCCGAGGCGTTTGTCACGACGTACCGCATGGAGCGGGCTTGCGCGATGCAGCTCGCTTTCCAGCAATCGGGCGCTGAATTCAACCCGATTGGCGATGCGGTTGTCAGCGCGGCATATACCAATACCAGGAACCGGATGATCGGCGGCGGCCGCGATGATCGGGCCGGGTTTGAATGGTTGGCCCTACTCCGCAAGCTCGACCGGATCGACCCGTCGTACAAACAATGATCGCATGAACCGTCGCGGCAATGCGATCAGCGTGGCTGCAATATAATCGGCCGCGGTGCTGGCTCAGCTCGCGAGAGCCAGCCTGATTGACTCACACGTCGTCCCCATTCGTCATGCCCACGAAGGTCGGCAGCCAAGTCCATATGCTGCTGCGATCAGCAAAGACGTGGATGGCGGGCCTTCGCCCGCCATGACGGTGGTCAATGATGCGGACCCTCAGTCATTCTGACGCTTTGAATTACACCAGTCCATATAACGCCGCAGCATTGTCATGGGTGAGAGCACGGCGCATCTCCGGCGTGAGGGTGCGCATCTGCCGCTCAATGGCGTCCCGCGAATTCGGCCACACGCTGTCCGGATGCGGATAGTCCGACGCCCACAACAGATGCCCCTCGCCAAAGAACGGCAGCAGCGACAGCGCCACGTAGTCTTCCTGGAATGTCGCGTAGATCTGCCGCTGGAACAACTCACTGGGCTTCGTCACCAGCGCGCTGCCGCCCTTGTCGGCCCAGAATTCCTTCGCCTCCCACAACCGCCAATGGCGATAATCCAGTTCCTGGACCAGCCAGGGGAGCCAACCGGTCCCGGCCTCGGCCATCACGATGCGCAACTTCGGATGCCGCTCGAGGATGCCCCAGGCGAACAGGTCGACGAACGGTTCGAGGAAATTGCCCAGGAAGAACTTGGTGTTTTCGAACACGCTCGCCGCCTTGCCGGCGGCGCGGTCGCCGGGACGGCCAACGAACACCGTAATGTGCCACGCGAGAATGATGCCGCTCAATTCGAGCGCGGTCCATAAAGGCTCCCATGCGGGGTCATCGAGTTTCGGATTGATGTTGGCGATCATCAGGTTGACCTGACGTACCCCGCCTCTGGCCGTTAGCCGCGAGAGTTCCTTCAGCGCGCCGTCGGGGTTTTCCGGCAACATCGGCACGCCGATCAAGCGGTCGGGTGCTGCGGTGCAAAAATCCAGGAGCCAATCGTTGAATACCTGATAGCACGCGGCGCGCAGTACCGGGTCGTCGGTCGATATTTGAAAGATCGGGCCAAAGATCAGCTGCGACTGCACCCCGTCGCGATCCATGTCCGCGAGACGCAATTTGGCGTTGGCCGGCCGCCGCGCGCTGTTGTCGTGAATGCCGGCACGGTCGAGCGCGGTGTAGATCGGCTTGATCGGCCTTGCGGATCCGGTGGCAGGCGGCTTGCCATCCCAGCGGCCCCAGACCTTGCCGTCGCAGATCCACATAGCTTGGCCGTCGCGTTCCTCGACGTGCGGCGCGCGGTCGCGCAACGCGACCGGCAACCGGGTTTCCCACAGGTCTGCGGGCAGCTGTCCGAGATCCATATGATCGTCGCACGAGATCAGTCCGTCTGCCATGTCATCCTCTCTGGGCTCTTCCTGGAGCCTCGCCATCACCGGGTTCCGGTCGATACTAGCGCGTCAGATCGGCCGCGCGAAGCTGAGTTCGTGTCCGTCTGGATCGACGATGTGGAAATAACGCTCGCCCCATGCCCCATCCTGCGGGGAGAACTCGGGCGCGAGGCCGGCCGATACAGCCTGCGCATGCAGCGCGTCGACGTCCGCAACATGGATTATCACGCGGCCCCACCAGCTCCACTTCCGTTCCAACGGCATCAACATCAGGTTGAGGTATCCGCTACCGACATGGAAGCTGACGAATGGCGCGCCCGGGCCACCGTACTTCAGTACGAACCCCAGAGCCTGGTAGAACGCAACTGCGCGAGCCATGTCATGCGTCGCCAACGTGACCGCGCTGATACCTGTCAGCATCGACGTTGCTCAGTTCCCGCGTTCGAAGCCCGGGCGCGGGACGAGGCTCATCAGCATGTGCTCGAAACCGCCGTCAACAATGATCTCCTGGCCATTCACGAACGCGGCGCGGTCACTTGCGAGGAACAACACCACCTGGGCCATATCCTCGGGCGTGCCGATGCGCCCGATCGGAATGGCGGCAGCCCTGCGCTCTGCGACGCGGGGAGCCTGATAGAAACTCTCGCTCATCGGTGTCCGCACGAGGCCCGGGCTCATTACGTTGCTCCGCACGCCGTGCGGCCCCCACTCCACCGCGAGCTGGCGCGAGAGCATCAGAACGCCGGCCTTGCTGACGCTGTAGGCGCCGGAGAATCCCTGCGCATTGCTGCCTGCGATGGACGCCGTGTGGACGATAGCACCGCGGCCACGCTCGATCATCGCCTTGCCGAACGCCTGCGCACAGAGCAGGTAGCCCGTCAGGTTGACCGACAGCAGCAGGTTCCACTCGTCGAGCGGCACGGTTGCCAGCGATCCCGGGAGCAGCATGCCGGCGTTGTTGACCAGAATGTCGCAAGGCCCGATGGCGCGTGATGCGTGTTCCGCGGCTGCGACGCTTTGCGGGTTGGCGATGTCGCAGGCGAGCGCCAGTGTTCTTGCGCCGGTTGGACGCAGCAGCTCGGCTGTCGCCTGACACCTCTCTGTGTCCCTGTCGAGCAGCACAACCGACGCGCCGGCCTCGGCCATGCCGAGCGCGACGGCGCTTCCAATGCCACCACCAGCGCCGGTTACGACGCAGACGCGACCCCTGAGACCGAGCCAATCGGCATTCTGTTGCGCCATGATGTCCTCCTGGGCGGATGTATATGCGACAAGGCTGTTGCGTTATCGGGCACAGCGCTCCGTTGTGCGGAGCGAGGCGACGAAGCGATCTACCGCCAGAGCGGCCTTGCCCTCACTGGCGGGAGATTGCTTCGTCGCTTCGCTCCTCGCAATGACAATTCAACGAGATCAGCGCCCGTCATCCGGCATGTCTCGTTGTTTGCCGCTCGTTCATGAGGTGATGACCGTTGTTTCGCCCGGTTGCCAATGCTGCCAGGGTTGCGGGATCCGATGGTGGAGCCTCGCCGCGCCAGACGATGTGGAGGTCGGGACGGAGCAGGAACACGGCAGCCCCATATACTGAGCGCACCCGTTCCTCATCCAGATGGAGAATGTCGAGCGGTGCGCCCAGCGACTGAAATGCCTGAACCAGTGGCCTCGCATCGCAGTCGCCACGCAAGTCGAGCAGCGTGTAGTCATTGCCAAGCACGTCCTGGAGTGCGCGCCCATCCCTCAGCCACATATGCGGAATGCGGACGCCGGGACGTGCGTGCGGTACGTATCTGCTGGTTTCCCATTCCGCGACGTTGCCTGGTTCGTCCGCGATCAACGGCGAGCCAGCATAGGAATAGCCGGCCTCGACACCGACCATTCCATGCATGCGGCGGTGATTGATATCGAACGACGCTGCCAGTTCGCGCCGCTTTGCTTCGCCTTCCGGTGTCGCGTCATACACCGCCGGCGTCACCAGCGCGCGCCAGAGCGGCACACCCTCCGCGGCCCAGCCAGCCGCGGCGACGTTACGGATACCGATCGGCCGGCGCTCCTGCTCATAGCCATCGAGCAAACCGGGGCCACCCCAGCCTTTGATCGTACCCGCCAGCTTCCATGACAGGTCGAAGGCGTCGCCGACTCCGGTGTTCATGCCGAGGCCGCCGGACGGGATGACCAGGTGCACCGCATCGCCGGCCAGGAAGACGCGGGCATCGCGGTAGTGTTCGGCCACCAGAAGATGATGCTGCCAGGGAATCACATGGCGGATTTCAAAGTCACAGGGAAAGCCGATCAGATTTTGGATGACCGGACGAAAGTCCGTGTCGGGCGGCAGCGAGGAATGCAGGGTGAACTCCTTGCGGGTTCCCTGTGCCACCATGCTCGATCCGGCGGCATCCGCGAACTGATAGTGGCGTCCCTTGCCGGTCACGATCCGCTCATAGAGGTCCTCCGACCGGAAGATCACCTGGACCAGGCGGCGAATGCCGCCACGGCCTTGCAGCCTGATGCCGAGTTTCTTGCGCACCGTGCTGGTGCCGCCGTCACAGCCCGCCAGATAGGCGCAGCGCAACAGCTCTTCGTTGCCATCGGCAAGGCGTGTCGTGACGGTGACGCCGTTTGCGTCCTGCGAGAAATCGACCAGTTCGCAACCGTACCTGACTGTGACGTTCGGGGTCGCTTCGGCGACCTCCTTCAACAGCGGCTCAAGCTGGTTCTGGGAAACCAGCTGATACGGCTCAAGCAGCCAGTCGCCGTTGGGCGATTCGGCGATCTGCTTCCGGCGCTCCGCCACCGACGGATATTTCAGCACCGCGATCGGCGGATCACTCAGTCTGGTCGTCAGGAACACATCCATCGGATTGTCGGGTGGGTAGCCCAACGCGCGCACGCGATCAGCGATGCCGAGCCGCCGGTAGAACTCCATGGTCCGCGCGTTGGAGCGATCCATCTTCGGATATGGCAAGGTTGTCGGATGGCGCTCCATGATCAGACAGCGGACGCCGCGTCGGCCAAGATCGATGGCAAGGGTCAAACCGACCGGACCGGCGCCCGCGACGATCACATCATAGGTTGCCGTCTCGACATCCATCAGCGCGGCGGCGCGATCAGGAATGCCTTCGATGAATTGAAAATCCACGTGTCGACGAAACCGGTTTCCAGTGGCTTCCGTTCGAGGGCGCTCAGTGCACCGACCAGGCACATCCAGTTGAGGATTTCCTGCTGGCCGCTGTCCTCGACAGACTGTGACGGATATTTCCGCCACGCGTCGTAATCGCCATCCCGCAAGTGTTCGTACATGAGCCGATCTGCCGTGCGATCGGGATAGAGATAGTGATTCTTGGCTGTCAGGAATGCGTGCGACCACCCGGATGAGGCCAGCAGCGCAACGCGATACGGTGATTCGGTCAGGATTCGGGCTGTCGCAGCGCCAAGGTCGAACAACCGCCACGGCGCGGGCGCCGGTGGGTCATAATCGATGTCGGTCTGCGGCTTGTCGAACGCCGGAACCCCGCCGCGCTGAGAGACCACTTTGCGTCCATAACAGTTCACCGCGAACGGCACGATGGGATAATGGAAGCCCTTGCGGTTATAATCGAGGTAGAAGATCGCGTTGGTGAAGGCGTGTCCGAGCGGATGATGCAGCGGCTTGTACGCATATGCTGTGTCGAAGCCCTGCTCGATCAGGCCGGTCGCAAGCAGCTTGGCCGCATCACGATTTCCCGGCAGTTCAAAAACCTTGTCCGTCTCACCCCAGACATTGTCGGGACGCGGCGAGAAGGTGAACTTCTCATGGGCGGCGATGCAGTAGGGCGGGATGATATCCTCGCGGAAGTTCTCGGTACTGGTCGTCGCCCCAGAGCAGAACGAAATCCGGCTGGAACTCATCCAAAGCGGCCCTTGTCCGCTCCATCCAGCCCACCAGCGCAGCCCGATGCGCCGCAGCAGACGTGGTGCCCTGGTCCTCGCCCCATTCCGCCCGCATGCCCTCCGGCCATCCTTCCGGTGTTCGCAGATGCGGCGGCAGATCCGGGTTCTGCAGCATGCGTCGAAGGATCGTCGCCATACGGTCATCGTGACCGCTTAGCGGTGGGTAGTGCGATATACCAAGCGCCAGAATCTCAGCCATTGCGTCCTCCCTGTTGGGCTTTCACTCGGCGGCCCGACGATGTTCGGTGTAGCGGTTGATCACCGGCCGCAGACCAAGGTTTTCGCGCAGCGTCTTGCCTTCATACTCGGTGCGGAACAGGCCGCGGCGCTGGAGTTCGGGCACAACCATCGTGACAAAGTCTTCGCCGCCGCCAGGCAAGGTGGCGGGCGTGACGTTGAAACCGTCGCATGCAGCACCTTCGAACCATGCTTGCATGATGTCGGCTATGTCGGCGGGCGTGCCAATCTTCGCTGATCCGGTGATGCCGGAGCGCATGTACAATTCGCGGATCGTCGGCTTCTCCTTCCGCACGCGTTCCACCAACTGAACACTCAGGCTGCGCAACTCCTGCTTGCCTAGCGCATCCTCTGGTACCGGACCGTCGAGCGGATAGTCCGACAGGTCGCCGAACGAGCTATAGAGGCGGCCCAGGCCAACCAACGGATCGATCATCGCCTGCAACTGATCGAACTTCGCCTGCGCTTCCGCCCGCGTGCGACCCACAACCGGGCAGATCGCCGGCATGATCTTCAGGTCGTCGGGCTCGCGCCCGTATTTCGCCATGCGCCCTTTCACGTCCACATAGTAGCTTTGCGCGCGCTCCAGGGAGTCATGAATCGCATAGATCACGTCCGCGGTCGCGGCGCCAAGTTCTCGCCCCTGATCGGAGGCACCGGCCTGCACGATGACCGGGTGACCCTGCGGCATGCCCGCAACATTCAAAGGGCCGCGCACATTGAAGAACCGGCCCTTGTGGTTGAGCACGTGCATTTTCGCTTCGTCGAAGTAGCGGCCCGTGGTTTTGTCGAACAGCAGGGCGCCAACCTCCCAACTGTCCCACAGTCCCTTGACCACTTCGACAAACTCGGCCGAGCGGGCATAGCGCGTGTCGTAGTCGAGCGTCGTCTCCAGGCCGAAATTCTGCGCCTCGTGTTCCGACCATGATGCGACGACGTTCCAGCCGGCACGGCCGTTGCTGATCAGATCCAGTGTGGCGAACCTGCGCGCCAGGTTGTATGGCTCGTTGTAGGTCGTGGATGCGGTTGTCACCAGACCGATACGATTAGTCACCATGGCAAGCGCCGGCAGCAACGTCGTTGGCTCCATCTCGACCATGTCCGTACCGGTGCGACACAGCGCACCGGGAGGATTGTCGCCCTGGCGGATGCCCGCGCCGTCGGCAAAGAAGATCATATCGAGCTTGCCACTCTCGCCGACCTGCGTGTTGCGCACATAATGTTCGACATGCAGCGTGCCATCGGCCGGCACATCCGGATGGCGCCAGGCAGCCGGGTGGTAGCCATAGCCGCGGATCGACATGCCGAGCCGCATCTTAGGTGCGGTCATCATGTGGTCTCCTTAAGCAAAGTTCCGCATCAGTCCGCTGACGTCCTGCACTTCTTCCAGGCGAAGGATCATGTTTGCAGCCTCTTGCACCGCATCGTCCGCCAACGGACGCACGGCATTGCGCGCGCAATCCGCGAATTTCGCCTTGAGTTGCTCAATGCTGAGGCGGTTCTCCGGTGAGCCGAGAGGCGCTGCTATGTTGACACTGGCCACGCGACCGTTGCCCAGGCGCACGGTTACGCCGCTCCTTGCATGGTCCGCGTCAACGCCCTCCATGCGCTCGGCAATTTGCAGGACCTGCGTATGATGGATATCGGCAACTTCCGAGATGCCGACGCGGCCGTGCACCAAAGCCGCAGCGATGAGATACGGCAGCGCGAACTGCGCCTCGACAATCTGTGTGGGTCGGCGTTTGTGCGGGGCGCCAGTGAAATTGTCGGCGATGGTTGCGGCGGCGGCAGCCACCCGAACATCGGCAATCTCGGCAAGATCGACTGTGGTTCCCAGTCCGAGCTGGTCCCGTACGGCAATGGCCGCATCGAGCATGGCATGTTGCGGGCGGCCGCAGGCATAGGGTTTGAAGCTCAATTGATCGCCGCGGAATTGCGTGCCCAGATCTTCGAGGAGTTTCGCCGGATCATGACCGTTGGGCTGGTACAGCTCGAAGAAGCCGAACCGGCCGAGGAAGATGTTGTGGGCGCCGGTGAAACCCTCGGCGGCCAGGATTGCGGCCAATACGCCGCTACTGGCGGCCTGGCCGGCCTGCAGTCGCTTGGTCAGCGCGCCATCCACAATGCACTGGCGGTTGCCGGCGGACTGGCTGAATGCGATCCCCAGCGCATTCACCATCTGCTCCGGGTTCAAGCCAAGCAGCTTGCCGGACGCCGCCGCGGCGCCGAACACGCCCATTGCCGCAGTGCGATGCCAACCGCGATCGACGGTTGAGGCGAGGGCGACGCGGCAGGAAACATCGAGCCCTAGCGTGATCGCCAGTAGTAGCCTCTGGCCCGACACGCCGCCAAGCATGTCAGACACGGCAAGGCTGGCGGCGAGCACCGATGCGCCCGGATGGATCGAACCGCCATGATCGAGCGTATCGTCGAAGTCGAGCGCATGCGCCATGCTGGCATTCATCATGGCGGCCTGTGGCGCCGGCAATCGCCGCTGCCATAGCATGACCTGGCTCTGCGGAGTACCGCCCCAGCCGCCGATGATGCGGGCGAGTTCCGCGATGCCGGGTGCGCCGCTGCCGCCGAGCAGGCAGCCGAACGTGTCAAGGATGTCGTTGCATGTGGCAACCCGCGTGGCGGTCGGAAGGTCCGCGAATCCACTGCCGCAGATGTGCTCCGCCAACGCCCAGGCTGGATCCTTGTTCATGGCTGCCTCTTTCGACTTCTGCTGCTTTCCCGCCTGAGCCCTGAGCGCCCGAATGGCGGCATCATCCGCTATTGGATATGCTTTGCAAGCCAACACGCGCAGGCTGGGACGCGGCAACGGGCATCGTTCCCGGAATTGCCCCGCAGGACGGTTCGGCAATGGAGACGGTGACATGACAGGCTTGACGGTGACATCCGGCGAGGCAATCGACGCCAGGGCATTTTGGACGACGCTCGGGCAACGGGCGACCGGTTTGACGGTTGTCACTGCGGACAGTGACGACGGCCCCACCGGCTTTCTCGGACTGTCCGCGGCCCACGTGACCGCCAACCCGCCCACCATGCTGGTCTCGGTCGATCGCAAAACCAGTGCGCTGGCCGGCATCTTATCGCGCCGTCACTTCGCGGTGAATTTCCTGCCCGCAAACGCTGCCAGGGTTGCCGATGCCTTCGCGGGAAAGACCGGCCTTTCGGGCGCGGCCCGTTTCGCCGCCGGCGAGTGGCGCGTCCTGTCGACCGGAGCCCCCGTTTTCCGCGACGCTCTCGGCGTGTTCGATTGCACCGTTGACGAGATACTGCAACGCGATGACGTCTCGATCATCATCGGCAAGGTTGTCGCGGTTGCCTCGCGGGCAGATGGCGACCCGCTGATCTTCTTTCGCGGCAAGAGCTACAGCGGTCTGGGCGTCGTCGGATGACGGGATCACCGTTGTCAAAGCGCCGCACGGCCGACACCGCTGAGAGCCTGTCTCTGAGCGTAGTAGCCGGAACGGAATAGCTCAACCGCAGCCGCTTACGGACGTCCGGCGGGATTGGTCACGAACCGAAATTCAAGACTTTTGGAGTCTCTGCTCGACCTAGTGTTTTCAACGGGTTGCGATTTCCGAAAGCCACGACCGAAAAGCCGGTCAATAGCGCGGGAATTGCAGCTCGTGGATGGCTGCGATTCCCGTATTCCTTGAGCCGATTGCGGTGTTCGGAAGATATGACCGGAGCAAACGATGACTCCAGCACCTTGGTGATGGCCCGAGCATGCGTCGGCCGGCACATTCGGCGGAAGGTTCCCTTTGGGTCGGCAGCGGCTATTTCGGTATCATTCAGAGACGGGCTCTGAGGCAGGTTCAGCCATCGAACCTCACGTTGTGATCTGCGTCGGACCCTCGCCAACATGAAGTGTGTTGAACTGGCTGTTGATACACGTGACGGCGCGATTGGTGATTGCGGTCGCCGTTGTGATCTCGCCTCAGCCGGTGACCTCTCGTCGGTGCGGACCGCAACGAAGCAGTATTCGCCTCAGGGATAATCGGCATTCGAGCTGTGGCCAGGCATCATCGGCTCACTCGATGGACGGCTACGATCGGTGGCTCTGGCAATGCCCGATTGTTGCACCCCCCTTTGGGTTCTGGCTCTGTTGGCATATTGTTCGCAGCCGTTGAATGTGTCCATTGGATGCACGGCGCGCCGTCACTTGCGTCGAAATCCGCCAATTGTGAAGAAATGAGGAACGCCATGGCGAAAGGTGTGCTGATCGCGGCGATGGATTTCTCGGCTGTCGATTCCGGCGAGTTCAACGATTGGTACGATACCGAGCACATCCCCGAACGGCAGCGAGTGCCGGGCTTTCTGACCCTCCAGCGATGGATTGGTGCAGAGAACCCGCGACAGTCGGTCGCGACCTATGACCTCCAGAACATTGAGGTGCTACGCAGCCCAGGCTACCGCGCGATCGGGGGCGAGAATCTGTCGCCGTGGTCGAAGCGTGTGACGGCGAAGGTAGAGCGGCTGCTGCGCTATGAGGGCGAGCAGATCCTCCCGGGCGATGCGACAGCGCCGGCCGGTGCCGGCGGGCTCCTGTTGGTCGGTATGACCCCTGGGCCGCAGGTCGAGACCGCGTTCAACGCGTGGTATGACACCGAGCACGTCCCCGCCCTTGCCAGTGTCCCCGGCGTGCTGTGCGCGCGCCGTTTTCGGACCAGCGGCGGCGGCCCGAAATACGTGGCGCTGTATCATCTCGCATCACCCGGCGTGGTGGACTCACCGGAATGGAAGCAGGCGAGCGGGTCAACCGCGATGCCTCAGCGGGTTCGCGATCAGATCAGCGATCGGCTGCGTATCGTGTGCCGAAACTACGTGCGCGCGTAGCTTGATAGTGGATCACACGATAGGTCGTTCAGGAACCCGACATCTCCGATCCCTTAGCTGCGTGCAGCAAGGAACTGCCGGTTGACACAATTCTCGAGGCGCCCGTCGCGCAGGTAACGCGCCGCCGTGCGGGACGAGAAGGCGCGATTATCGCGCATGCTCTCGGGCGTGTAGAAGGCCGAGTGCGGCGTCAACAGCAGGCGGTGGCGGATCCATTCCTCGTTGCGCTGCCAGGCGGCGATGAGGCGCGACTGTGGGTTGGCCGGCTCATCCGGCAGCACGTCGAGGCCGGCGGCGAGCACCGTGCCATCCTGCATGGCGTCGTAGAGCGCATCGATATCAACGATCGGCCCACGTGCGGTGTTGATCAGGATCAGGCCGCGCTTCGCGGCTGCGAAGGCATCGGCCCCGATCAGATTGCGCGTCTCGGCGCTGAGCGGCGCGTGGATGCTGACGAAATCGCACTGGCCCATTAGCTCGGCCAATGAGTCAGCGCGGCGGACGCCGATGGCGAGCTCATAGCCGTTCGGCTGGTAGGGATCGTGGAAGACGACATCCATGTCGAAGGCCTTGGCTCGACGGGCCGCGGCCGTGCCGATGCGACCCATGCCGACCACGCCGAAGGTGCAGACCGACAGCCGCCGGCCGAACGGGTTGTGCGCGGGACGCCAGTTGGTCTTGAGGTCGGCACGCAACTGGTCGTCGTGATAGGCGATGCTCTTGGCCAGCGTCATCATCAGAGCGATGGCGTGGTCGGCGACCTCGCGCGTGCCGTAGTCTGGCGTGTTGCAGACGGCGATGCCCATCTTGCCGAAGCGCTCGATGTCGACGTCGTCGTAGCCGACCCCCAGCTTCACGAAGATCCGGCACTTGCGTAACTTATCGATGTACTGAGGCGGGGGACACGAGCCGACGATGGCGTCCGCGTTGGCCCATTGCTCGTCGGTCACATCGGAGAACCTGGCACAGAAATCGGTCTCGAAGCCCGCGCCGATCGCGTCGCGGGCGAACTGCTCGAATTCGGGCGGAATGTTTGGCCAGAGAATGCGCATCGTCATTCTGTCGTTCCTCACCGCTTGTTCTTGCGCATCATAGTGCCACCATGTCGCGTGGCTGCAAATGCAAGCCTGAGCGATTGTCAAGCCAATCGTGAAGCGCAAGCCACCTGAACCCGCCGCCGGGCGCATGGGGCGACGGCGCTTTGCGGAAGCTGCGGGAAGGCGTACAATCCCTACCCCGGTCAATCACAAGACGTAGGTTACCTCGCTTCAGGAAAGAGCGCATGGTTGCCCCCAATTCAGTCGCACACAAAGCCAAGTCGGATGCTGCCGAGGATTTTGACGCGATCATCATCGGCGCGGGCGTATCCGGCCTCTACCAGCTCTACCGGCTGCGCGAACTCGGCCTGAAGGTGCGGGTGCTCGAGACCGGCACCAATGTCGGCGGCACCTGGTACTGGAACCGCTACCCCGGTGCGCGGTTCGATTCCGAAAGCTGGACCTACGGCTATTCGTTTTCCGATGAGTTATTGCAAGAATGGAACTGGGCCGAGCACTTCGCGTCACAACCGGAGACCGAGCGCTATCTCAACTACGTTGCAGACAAGTTTGACCTGCGCCGCGACATCCAGTGCAAGAGCTGCGTGACCGCCGCGCACTACCAGGAGGAGACGCGTACCTGGGACGTCACGCTGGAGGATGGCAGACACTATTCCACACGTTTCCTGATTACCGCCATCGGCGTGCTTTCGGCGCCGACCATGCCGCGCATCGCGGGCGTCGAGACGTTCAAGGGCCAGTCGTGCCACACCGCGCACTGGCCCAAGGAACCGGTGAACCTCGCGGGCAAGCGCGTTGCGGTGATCGGCACCGGCGCGACCGCCGTGCAGACCATCCAGACAATCGCCAGGGAAGTCGGTCACCTGACCGTGTTCCAGCGCACACCCAACTGGTGCGCACCGTTGCACAACTCCAGGATCACCGAGGAGGAGATGCGCCGGATACGGGCCCGCTATCCCGAGATCTTCGCGCGCTGCCACGAGACCCCTGGTTGTTTCATCCATAGCCCCGATCCGCGCTCCGCCCTCGAGGTAATACCAGAAGCTGGAAGTCCCGACTCTTCGGAGGGATTCCCGAATCGGCGGAACTCTGACTCCTTGTACCCTGAAGTTCTTTTGGGGGGTCACGGCATGGGCAAGGCGATCGAGATCACGCGCTTGGACCGGTCCGCTGCTGAGCTGCGCGGCGTTGCCATTAAAACCCAGGATGCCGCCGTTACGCGACGCCTGCTGGGCATCGCGCTTTTGCTGGACGGTTGGTCGCGTGGCGAGGCTGCTACGGCCAGTGGGATGGACCGGCAGACGCTATGCGACTGGGTGCATCGCTACAACGCGTCTGACGTTTCCGGCCTGGCAACCGGCAGGCGCTCTGGACGCCCTTCGGCGCTGAACAAGGCGCAAATGGCTGAACTGAAGGAGATAGTGATCAAAGGGCCTGATCCGGAGAAAGACGGCGTTGTGCGGTGGCGCTGCGTTGATCTGCGCGCGAAGATCGCCAGCCACTTCGCGGTTACGTTCCACAAGCGCAGCGTGGCCAAGCTGCTCTGCAAGCTCAAGCTGACGCGGTTGCAGCCGCGCCCCTACCATCCGAAGAAGGACGCAGCGGCGCAGGAGAGTTTCAAAATAAACTTCGCCAGCCTGATGAACGAAGTCCTGCCAGTATCCGCGACGGGCAAACCTGTGGAGGTGTGGTTCCAAGATGAAGCCAGAGTAGGCCAGAAGGGATGGCTCCCGTACCAGTGGGCGCCGATTGGTTCCCGGCCACCCGCAGTACGGGATAACCGCCACGATTCGGTCTATCTGTTTGGTGCGATCTGCCCCGCTCGTGAGGTCGGCGCCGCGGTCATCATGCCCGCCGCCAATACCGAGGCAATGAACGAGCATCTGAAGGAAATCAGCACGCAGGTGCAGCCCGGTGCGCACGCCGTCCTGATCTGCGACGGCGCCGGCTGGCATCAGCGCGGCAAGAAGCTGAAAGTCCCAGTCAACATCACGCTAATCTCACTGCCACCCTATTCGCCGGAACTCAACTCGATGGAGAACGTCTGGCACTACCTCCGGGCCAACAAGCTGAGCCTGTTGGTATGGGACAGCTACGAGGCCATCGTCACAGCTTGCAAGGATGCGTGGCATTTTCTGATCAGCGACCCCGATCGCATCAGATCCATCGGAACTCGCGCTTGGGCGTGCGTCATGACTTAGGGCTTCTGGTATAACACATGAGGAACGCGAGGCATTCTTCGAGAAGCTCTACGGCGAACCAGGTTTCGGCATCTGGCAAGCCAACTTCTGCGACATCCTGGTGGATCGCGAGGCCAATGCGCTGATCTCGGAATTCGTTGCGCGCAAAATCCGCCAGCGGGTGAAGGACCCCGCCGTGGCCGAGAAATTGATCCCGAAGAACCATGGCTTCGGCACCCGGCGCCTGCCGCTCGAGACGCAGTATTACGAGGTCTACAACCAGCCCAACGTCAGGCTGATCGACATCAACGTAACGCCGATCGAACGCATCACGCCGGTCGGCATCAGGACCAGTGATGCCGAGTACGAATTCGACCTCATCATCTACGCGACCGGCTTCGATGCGATCACCGGTAGTTTCGATCGTATCGATATCAGGGGCGTCGATGGACGCCGGCTCAAGGACGAGTGGAATGCGGGGCCGCAAACCTATCTCGGCGTCCTGGTCGAAGGCTTCCCAAACATGCTGATGGCGATGGGGCCGCATGCCGGGCTTGGCAACTTTCCACGCGCCGCCGAATACAGCGTCGAATGGGTGACCGGTCTGATCCGCCATGCGCGCGACCACGGCCTGACGCGGATCGAGGCCACCCAGGCCGGGACAGCCCTGTGGACTGAACATGTCAAGGCTATGGGCGAAGGGCTGCTGGCCAACGAAGTCGACTCGTGGATGACCGGCATCAACCGCAATGTCGAGGGCAAGCAGACCCGCAGGATCATGCGTTACAGTGGTGGCTATCCCGTTTATCGCGAGCACTGCGATGCGGTTGCGGCGAACGGCTACCGTGAGCTCGCATTGGGCTAGGCGCCATTCCAACTGCGATCGCTCGGGCAAGAGGCGGCGGTGCCAGACGCGAACACTTGTGCCGTGAATCCGCCAATCTCCGCCGCCAAGGTCGCGCAGCCCGCAACCCCCTTCCGTGTGCGCCAAGGCGAATTGTATGGTTTCCGGTAAATGCCGCGTCGAGGATCGATCATGTTGACGGACCGATATGACCTTCCCTTGTCCACCACCTCGTCCGCCGCGCGGGACGCCTACGTCGAGGGATGCCTGTCGAAGCTGACCATGTACCCCGGCGCGATCGAGGCGTTCGATCGTGCCATCGCCGCGGATCCCGGCTTTGCCCTCGCCCATGCCGCCAGGGCGCACGTGCTGCTGGAACGCGGCGACGCAACGGCGGCACGCGAGTCGATGGCGGCGGCCAAGCGCCTCGCCGCCGGTCTGTCCACGCGTGAGGCCAGCCATATCGCGTTCTTCGACCTGCTTGCGGCGGGCGACGCCGAAGCCGCCCTTGCCGCGTTGCCCGCGCATTTGAACGCCTGGCCGCGCGACGCCCTGGTACTCGGCACCACGGCATTCACCAACGGACTGATCGGCAGTTCCGGCCGCGCCGGGCAGAAACGCGCGCTGCTGGATCTGCTGGACAGGCTTGCCCCGTGCTACGGCGACGATTGGTGGTTCACGGCCCATCATGGCATGGCGCTGTCAGAGAATGGACAGCGAGATGCCGCACGCCCGAAGATCGATCGATCGCTCGCGCAAAACCCGAGCAATCCCTGGGCAGCGCATGCTCGCGCGCATCTTTGCTACGAGGAGGGCGATGCGAACGCGGCTCGTGCGTTCCTCGCGTGCTGGCTCACCACCTATCCGCGCGACGGCTTGTTATATAGTCACCTGAGTTGGCATCTCGCGTTCGGCGACCTTGAGGCCGGCGATGTGGCGGCGGCGTTCCGGCTTTTCACGGAGGCCTTCTCGCCCGATGTGCACAGCGGACCGCCGCGGGGGAAGGTGAACGATGCGGTTTCGTTTCTGTGGCGTTGGGAACTCGCCGGGCATCCGCGTGACACCGAAGCATGGCGCGTGATGCACGAGTTCGCGAACGGCGCGTTTCCGCGTGCCGGCGCGGCCTTTTCCGACATGCATATCGCGCTCGCGCAGGTCGTGGCGGGCGATGACGCGGCGCTGGAGGCGCGCGACCGGCAGATGGACGAGCTCGCGCGCCAGGGTCGTTATCCATCCGGCGCGCTTCGTTCCAGTGGTTTCGCGCGCCTTCGCCGCTTTCGAACGGCGCGATTTCTCCGCCGCGATCGATGCGCTTGAACCGATTGCTGACGACCTCGAACGTATCGGCGGCAGCCACGCGCAGCTTGACCTGGTGCGGTTCACCCTGTTGAAGGCCTATCTCAACGTGGACCGTCTGGATGCCGCACGCCGACTGCTGCGCGCGCGGCGTCCAGGCGCATCGGGCATTCCCGTTGCCGGGTTGGCCGCTGTGCATTGATCAGCGGAACGACGGCGACCCGGATTGATCTCGCACTGCCGACGCTGAAGGCGGCGCAGTTGATGATATCGACACAGCTATTCGCCCGCCGGCGCCTCCGGCAATCGTACAACGATCGGCTCATAGCCGAGCGCCCGAACGAACCGCAGCAGGTCGGCGGAGCGTAGCGTGGTCGAGGCCGCATTGTGCAGCGGGTGGAAGTTCACCCACTTGCTCTCGAGCACCTCCTCATCGAGGATCACTGTGACGCGGCGTTGGGTATCGTTGATCAGACCGAACGGCGTCACCGACCCGGGCGTCAGCGCCAGCACGTCCTGCAGCACGTCGGGGCGGGCGAAAGAGAAGCGGGGCGCGCCCAGGGCCTTTTCAAGCCGTCCAATATCAGCGCGCTTGTCGGCCGGCATGACAACCAGCCAGATGCCGCCCCTGCGGTCCTTGATGAACAGGTTCTTGCAGTGCAGGCCGGGGATCTTGTCGTGCCAGGGCCGGCCTTCCTCCACCGTGAAGAACGGCGGATGCTCGATCGTGCTGTGCTCGATGCCCAGCCGGTCGAACAGCGCAAAGAGGTCGGTGGGCGTTGCTGCCATGGGTGTCGCGGGAGGTTGTCTGCTGACGGCCGGATGTGCGCGAATAGCGGGCGCAAATCAACCCGCCGATGCATGTGCTCAGCGCGAAAGGAGCTGGCTCAGCGACGGGTCGATGCCGATCGCGGCGCTGCGACCTTTCAGCGGAGGCACGGCGACCCGCTGGCGCAACCCAAGCCGCACGAGCGTTTCCGCCTGGCCTACCGCGCATGCGATCCCATCCAGCAACGGCACGGAGACATGAGCGCGCAGCCGGTGCGCGATGCCGGCGACCGCCGCCCCCGCCACGACTACCGCATCGGCGCCGGCTGCGATGAGCCGGTCCGATGCGTCGATGACGGCCGCATCCTGTCCACCCTCCTGCAAATAGGCGGCCGAGTTGGCTGGCTCGATCGTCTCGAATCCGGCCATCCGGTGCGACAATCCGGCACGCTGGACGAGATCCAGATACATCAAGCGGCTGCTTTGTCCGAAGCTGATCAGGCCGAACCGGCGCCCCAGCAGACAGGCCGTCAGCAGGCTGGCTTCGGTCATGCCGACCACCGGAACAGGGACGATCTGTCGCGCCCCCAGCAGCGCCGTATCGAAGGAGATTGCCAGGATGGCGGCGTCGTGTCCGGTGAAATTCGCCGCCAGTGCATCGAGCACGGCATGCCCGGCGATTTCGTTCTCGGGTTCGGTCGAGACGATGCTAACGCCGAACCGTGCAGTGACCCCGGTAATCGCGGTGCCAGGTGCCGCGCAGCGCGTCGCCTCAGCCACCACGCGGTCGGTCACCGCCTGCGTCGTGTTGCCATTGACCAGCAGCAGTTTCATCGCTCGTTGCCCACCCGGCATGCATCCCACGCCCGTTTCAGCCGCCCTCGTCGCTCTGCCGCATCGCGGCGCACGGCGTTGGGCTTGCCCAATGATCGTCAAAACGGCAGCCTGATTCGCGCGCGCAGGCCGCCCAGCGGACTGTCCTCCAGCACGATCTCGCCGCCCTGTGCGCGGACGATGTCGCGGGCGATCGTCAGGCCCAGACCGGTGCCGCCGGTGCTGTCGCTCTCGAACGGGCGGAACACGCTCTCGCGCCGTTCGGGCGGAATGCCCGGGCCGTCATCGTCCACCGTCACGAACACCATGCGTCCCTGCGGCATCGCCGCCAGTGCCACGCGATGCGCATGGCGGCGCGCATTGTCCACCAGATTGGTGATCGCGCGCCGCACCGCGTTGGCCCGCAGCGACAGCATGAGTGTCGGCGGCACATCGACCTCCACCGCGGCGCCGGATCGTCTGGCACCCGCCGCAACCTCCTCCAGCACCGCCGACAGATCGATCGGTTCGGCCTGTTCAGCGCCCTCGCCGCGCGCGAATGCGAGATAGCCGCTGATCATCCGCTCCATCTCCTCGACATCGGCGGTCATCTCCCCGACGTCCTGACGCAGCTCCTCGCGCGGCGGCATCATCTCCAGCGCCAGCCGCAGGCGGGTCAGCGGCGTGCGCAGGTCGTGCGATACGCCGGCCAGCATCTCGGTGCGTTGCACCAGGAACCGGCGGACGCGCTCTTGCATCCGGTTGAAGGCAGTGGCCGCTCGGCGTACCTCGGTCGCGCCTTCCGGCCTGATCGGGCCGATGTCGCGACCCATGCCAAATGCCTCGGCCGCCGCCGCAAGGCGCCGGATCGCGCGCACCTGGTTGCGCATGAACAATGCAGAGATGGCGAACACCAGTGCCGCGGTGCCGACCAGCCAGACCAGGAAGATGTAGATCGTGCCGGCATAGAGCCGCTTGCGGGGTACGAAAATCGTTACCACGCTGTCCGGCAGTTGCAGGTGGATCAGCACGAAGTTTGCGTCGGAGAGCCAGTCGGTGGTGAACGCCATGCCGAATTTGTCCCGCAGCGCCGCCGCGAGGTCGTCGTCCATCGGCCCCAGAATGTTGACGGCGGGTGTGTTCGGCAGCACGGCGCTGGGCTGAAACCGGAAGATCAGGTCGAACTGGTGGTGGGCGTCCTGTAAAATCCAGGTTCGATTCGCCTCGCCGGGGAAACGTTGCATCAGTGCGAGCGTGTTGGCGATCTCGCCAACGACCGTGGCGGACAGCCGGCGTGACACCAGGTCGAGGTGACTGCCGTAGAAGATCTGCAATGCAACCACCTGGAGCAGTACCAGTGGCAGCAGGATCATCAGCAGGTTGCGCCCGAGCAGGGAGCGCGGCAGCACCCGTTTGACCAAGCCATTGAGCCTGAACCGGGTTGCCATTCTCAGCTTCCAGGCTTGAGCACGTAGCCGCGGCCGCGCACAGTGTGCAGAAAGCGTGGCTCGCGTGGATCAGCTTCGATCTTTCGGCGCAGGCGCGTCACCTGCACATCGATCGCCCGTTCGCCGGCCTCGTCCGTGCCGAGTGCCGCGGCGATGTCCTCGCGCGACAGGACCTCGTTCCGCTTGCGGGCCAGCGCGGTTAGCAGTGCCACTTCGCCACCGGTCAGCCGGATGATGCCTGACGGGCCGCGCAATTCGCCACGATCGAGATCGAATTCCGCCGCACCGAGCTGCACCGGGCCGGGCGGTGCGTTGGCAGCCGGCGACGGTGCCCGCCGCAACATGGCGCGGATGCGCAGCAGCAGTTCGCGCGGCTCGAAAGGCTTGCCCAGGTAGTCATCGGCACCGGCCTCGAAGCCCGCGATGCGGTCCTCCGGGGCGCCGCGTGCGGTCAGCAGCAGGACGGGCACCTCGTTGCCGTGGTCGCGGCGCAGCGATTCGGTGAGCGACAGGCCGCTTTCGCCAGGCATCATGACGTCGAGCACCATCATGTCCGGATTGATGGCACGGAGCTTGGCGCGCGCGTCGCCGACGGTCTCCGCGGTGGTGACGCGGAAGCCCTCGCCCATCAGGTAGCGCGACAGCAGCGAGCGAAGCCGCGCGTCGTCGTCCACCACCAGGATGTGGGCGTCCTCCGTCATCATTCCTCCGCCTTGGCGATATCGTGGCTGTCGATATAACCACGCGCTGCCTCATCCATGATGCCGCGCATCACCTCGCAGAATCCATCCACCGCGTCGCCGCCGGCCTCCCGATAGGCTGCGCTCAGCCGCTCGCGCTGGCTTTCGAACAGCCGCCGCTCCAGCGCCGCACCCGCCGGTGTCAGGCTGAGCAGGCGCTGCCGCCGGTCCAGGCGGCCCGGCGCCTGCCCGACATAGCCGAGTTCCATCAGCGCGCTCAGCACACGCGCGAGCGACTGCTTGGTGATGCGGAGGATGCCGAGAAGATCGGAAACGGTGATCCCCGGGTTGCGGCCGATGAAGTGCAGCGCGCGATGGTGAGCTCGGCCGAGACCCAGCTCCGCCAGGATGACGTCGGCGGCATTGGTGAAATCACGATAGGCAAAAAACAACAAATCCTGCGCCATGCGCATATCCGTTTCGCGCGGGGATGACAGATTACTGCTGTCCGGTCCGGTTTGTCGGGGTTCGCCGCGGGCGGGGCTCGGCGTTACGCGGACCTCGACCTTCGGTTCGGACATGGCAGACATTCCTCGGGAAGTGGGGTAATTTATGACAGCAATATTGACTTAAATCGTCGTGCATTATAAGTTCGGGGCACCTGAAGCAACAATATTGCGGAGGCTGCGGCCATGGCGCTAGTTCCTTTCGACGACCGGGACGGCTGGATCTGGTGGGACGGCGCCCTGGTGCCCTGGCGCGACGCCAGGCTGCACGTTCTGACCCATGGGCTGCACTATGCCAGTGCTGTGTTCGAAGGCGAACGGGCATACGCCGGAAATATCTTCCGGCTGCGCGACCATACCGACCGGCTGATCAACTCCGGGCGCATCCTGGGGTTCGAAATCCCCTACACGCCGGACGAGATCGACGCAGCCTGCAAGCAGGTGCTGGCGGCCAACGATCTGACCGAGGCCTACGTCCGCCCGATCGCGTGGCGAGGTTCGGAGATGCTGGCGGTCGCCGCGCAGGAAACCAGGATCCATCTGGCGATCGCCGCCTGGCCGTGGCCGAGCTATTTCGGCGACGACCGGATGGGCGGGATCAGGCTTGGTCTGGCGGAATGGAAGCGGCCGTCGCCGGAGACGGCGCCGACCATGGCGAAGGCGACCGGTCTCTACACGATCGGCACATTGTCCAAGCATAGGGCAGAGGCGGAGGGCTTCGCCGATGCACTGATGCTGGATTGGCGCGGATTGGTGGCCGAATCGACGAGCGCCAACATCTTCTTCGTCCTGGACGGGGAGATCCACACGCCGACGCCGGAGGGGTTCCTGGATGGCATCACGCGACGGTCGGTGATGAGCCTTGCGCGGCGGCAGCAGATGAAGGTGGTGGAGCGGCCAATCGAGTTTTCCGACATACGCCGGGCAACGGAAGTGTTCCTGGCGGGGACAGCCGCCGAGGTAACCCCGGTGCGCGAGATCGCGGGGCAGCGCTTCACGCCGACGCGGATCACCGAGACATTGCTGAAGGGCTATGACGCGCTGGTGCGCCGGTCGCCGGAGGAAGTTGCGCAGGTGGTGGCAGGGTAGGGGGCCGATCATTGCCCAAACTCATGCCGACGGATCGGCGTCCACGTCTTCGTTGACTGCAACACGGTGAAGCGTGAACGCCTACCCGACCCGGCGGGGCAACCTACGCCACGGCGAGGTCGTTCGGCTGTCGTATCTCGCTTTGCAAGCCGCGTTCTGCGACGATTTCCTGCCACAGCTTCAGGATGCTGTGCATGGTGGTTTCCGCCACCAGGCAATGTCCCTGGTCGTCCAGCACATGGAACATCGCCTGCGCATCGCCGCGCACCCGTTGCAGCGCCTGGGTGAGTACGTTGAGGCATTCCAACACCTGATCCGGCGTGTGCAGCCGGGTGTGGCTCAGGATATCGGCAATGCGGAACGCGCGCATGCCGTGAGCCGGCACGCTGGTCGCCTCGCGCCCCAACTCGAAGAACACACCGACCACCGGAAGCATGTTCTGCACCAGGGCAAGCATTTCCCGAACTTCGTCGACGTTGCAGCCGACGAGATTGATAGCCGGTTGTGGCGGCGACGCCGGTGCCGCGCCGATCGCGCGGACGATCTCCTGCTGGAGCCAACGTCGCACCTCCGGTGGTGCGGCACGGATTTCGTCCATCGATAGCGTGATGCCTGCCATGACCTGCTCTCCCTGTGACGGAACAAGCATGGCCGGTCAGTCGCCGTGCCGCATTGATCCGGATCAAACGTTGCGACGGTTCGGCAGCGTCTCCGGATTAACGACGTAGCCGGGGTCGAGCACGCCGTCGAACAGCTCCAGCATGTTCTTCGCTGCGCGGATCGACATCTTCTCGTTGCACTCGATCGGCGCGGCGGCATTGTGTGGACTCAGCACCACGTTGGGCAGCTTCAGCAGCGGATTGGCGGGATCCGGCGGCTCGTGCAGTTGCACATCGAGGCCCGCCGCCTCCAGCCTGCCGGACGACAGCGCCTCGACCACCGCCGCTTCGTCCACCAGCGGGCCGCGCGCGGCATTGATCAGCCAGGCCGTCCGCTTCATCAGGCCGAGCATCTCTCGGTTGATCATGTGCCGCGTGTCCTCGCCGAGCGGGCAGTGCAGCGTGAGCACGTCGACCTCGGGAAGCGCCGCGGCGATATCGGTGACCGGCGTGTAGCCATCGGCGGCGATGCGCGGCACTGGGAAGGCGGGATCGCACACCATCACCTTCATGCCGAACGCCGAGCACAGCCGCGCGACGCGCGTGCCGATGCGGCCATAGCCCACAACCAGGATGGTTCGGCCGGCGAGTTCACCCATCGGCCGGCCCTCGCGCAGCATCCATTTGCCGGCGCGCACCGAGGTGTCCATCTCGATGGTGCGCCGCGCGACTGCGAGCAGCAGCATCATCGTGTGTTCGGCAACCGAAAGATCGTTACCGCCATTGGTGACGCCGACCACCACGCCACGACGCGTGCAGGCCGGTATATCCACCGTGTCGTAGCCCACGCCGAAGCGCGAGACGATCTTGAGTTCGGGCGCACGGCCCAGCAGTGCCTCATCCACCACTTCCAGCCCCACAAGCACGGCGTGTGCACCCGGCATGGCGGCGGCAAGTTCGGATTGCGACGGACGGTTCAGCGTGCGGAGGGTGACGTCGTGGCGGGCTTCCAGCAGCGCCATGCCGCTGGCATGCAGCGGACGGCAGAGGACGACGGTGGGCATGTGCGCGGTCTCTTTCCCGTGATCGATGAATTGTCAGTGTGAACTCACTCTGCGCTTGAACATAGCGGTCCGATACCCTTCTGTCGCCTCTGACATCCGCAACGCAGGAGGAGCAGCCCATGCCCAATCAGTTCGTTCATGTCGAGCTGAACACGCAGGACGTCGCCAAGGCCAAGTCGTTCTACCGGTCGATGTTCGCCTGGACTCTGAAGGACGTGGATATGGGTGGTGGCATGATCTACACCATGATCAATGTCGGCGATGGTACCGGTGGCGGTATGATGCAGCACCCGATGCCGAACGAGCCGTCGATGTGGCTGCCGTACGTGCTGGTTGATGACATCGTGGCAGCGACGGCAAAGGCGAAGTCACTCGGCGCGACGGTGATACGCGACGTGATGGAGGTGATGGGCGAGGGATCGCTCTCGATCATCCGCGATCCGAGCGGTGCTACGCTTGGTATGTGGCAGCAGAAGGCGAAATAGCGATCGAAGCCGTCGCGCCGGCGCTTTTGTCGTCGCACATTGCGCGCTGCGACGGCGTGGTTCGCTTGTCGCGCTGCAGATACGGGCGAATGCGGCGGTCAGTGCAAGGATCAGGTTCAAAGTGATCGGCTCGCCGACGAGTTGACTGGCGAGCAGTGCGGCGGCGTTCATGGCATTTCCGGGCGCGGTGTAGTTAAGTTTGCGGCCACCACCGACGCCACCAACGATCGCCACGCCGGTCGCGATGCCGACACGGGTACGGCCGAGCAGCGCGGCCGCGGCCAGTTCGGCGTCTCCAGCCCAGTACGGCCGATAGGCGATCCCTCCCTGCAGGGTGGTGGCGATTGCTGCGGCTTGCAGCCACGCGGATGGCGTTACGGGCGATGCCGCCGACCCGCGCAGGCCGCCGAGTACCGGAGGACTGCCGCCGACTGGAACGATCCTGCACTTGAGTTTGTCGCGCCATGCTGGCTCGTGCAATAAGCGCAATGCCGATATGGTGAGATCCGACCAGTTCGGCACCGATCCCGTCTGCGCCGAGGCGGCGAAGCCTTCTGCTTCGGGTTCGGCGACGCTAGCATGCCAACCAGCCGCGCCCAGGCGCGATCGCGTCGCCGCCATATCGGATCTGTTGCTATGCCGGGCTCCCTTGACGCCGTGCCACTGGACAGCATCGCTCACGTCATCCAGGTGGCGCTGACGCCGGTGTTCCTGCTGTCGGGCATCGGTGCTCTGCTCAACGTGTTCAACACGCGGCTGGCACGCGTCTCCGACCATGTCTCGCATACCTTCGACCTGCTGGCAGGCGACCCGCAAAGCGCGGATGCAGCACTGATGCGGAGGCATATTCGGCGGCTGCGGAGCCGTGTCGTGGCACTGGATGCCGCAATCGTATTGGCGGCGCTCGGCGGGGCCACCACGTGCGGCGCCGCATTCACGTTGTTCGTCGGTGCGACGCGGAACGCCAACACTGCCTTTGTGTTGCTTCTGCTGTTCGGTTCGTCACTGGGCTCCACAGTCGCTGCGCTGGGCTGTTTCATCGTCGATGGATTGCTGGCTTGGCACGGCCTCCGCAAGGAAGGGCCTTTGCCTGCAATGCCGCGGCAATAAGCCTGGCACGCCCCAGGCGTAACGATCTCAGGACAGCGCGGTCTGCCGCACCGGCCGACGGATGCGGCAACGCTGCAAAGGTACCCTTTCGCACGGACCGAGAGATGCCAACGACGCGCTGAGGAGAACATACCCCCGCTTTCAGCCTCCGGCGCCGATCCGCCGAAGCTCTGGCCGGTTGGGATGGCAGGTGCGATCAGTAGTGGACGTCGCGTCGCGCTTCGCCGGCTCAATGATCAGTGCCCTCGCCAGCGCCTCGGCGCATGTCCGATCGATGCCGCGCTGCGAACGGCAAAGGAACAGAGCTCCCGACATAGCTGGAGACGCCGTGCCGGATACCGGCTGTGCGACCAGCGGCAGGATCGCCGCCCATGAAGTCACCAAACCAATCGCCAGTGCAGCAACCGCCATGAACCGTCGCATAGCCCGCCATCCTCTTCTGGAGTTGTTCGAATGCTCGCACTTCGGTCTGCCGCTTCCGCTCGGGCGCAATGCCCGCGCCAATGCTTAGGGCGACGTCGGTCTGTCCTGGAGCCGACGCTTGGGGACGATGTGGCGCTCGGACTCGTTCAATGTCTTGAACGTTCCTGCCAGGAGTTGTGCCCGCTCAAAGGTCGCGGCGGATCACCCGCGTGCCCAGTCGCTGTCTGGTGCGTCAGGTGCTCGCTAGTTTGGGACCATGCCGCCCATGGTCGTGCGATGCATGAGCCGCCGTTGCGGTAGGTCGTAATCCTGGATGGCCCGGTGCTGCACCGTGCAATTGTCCCACATCAGCAGGTCCCCGGGGAGCCATTGGTGGCGATAGATGAAGGCAGGCTTGACGATATGATCCGCAAGTGCGGCGATCAGCGCGTCCGCTTCCTCCGCCTCCAGGCCCTCGATGCCAGTGCAATCGTCGCGCATCACGTACAGGCATTTGCGCCTGGTATGGGGATGCACCCGGATGATTGGATGCCTGACCGGCGGAAAGCGATCGATTTCCGCTCGGGTGGGTGGAAAGGCCCGCTTGCGGCCGCAGAAATCGAATACGGCGCGCCGTCCGTCGAGTCGCTGCTTGATTGGCTCGGGCAAGGCATCCCACGCCGCCGCGGCGCTGGCGAATTCGGTGTCGCCGAGGGTGAGGCCGAACAGGGTGGGGATTTCGAGAGCGTAAAGCATGGTTCCGCGTGGCGGTCGAGCCGTGTAGCACATGTCGCTGTGCCAGTTCTCGCCGGCGCGACGGACGCCGATCGGGCGGCCGTCCTCTGTTGCGTTGGAAACCACTACAATCTCCGGGCTGCCGGGGACGCTCCACCGCTCGCCGAAGACGTTGAATTCGATCTCACCGAAGCGACGGGTGAAGGCGACCTGCTGTTGGGGCGTAATTCGCTGGTCGCGGAAGAAGATGACGCCATGAGCGTCAAATGCCTGCTCGATCACGGAGAACGTCACATGGTCGAGGGGCTCCGCCAGATCGACGCCGCGGATCTCGGCGCCGATCACGGCATCGGTCGGTATAATGTCAAAGGACATGGCTGGTCCTCCTGTTGGTGACACTAAGCGATCCGGGACAGCAAGCGGACACGACCAGGCGAACCTACTCCATCCGCACAGGCTCGCAATCGACGGGCATTTCGTTCGGTGCCCGAGACGACGTGTCGACCCTGGGGGGCCAAGTTGCTTCTTGCCCTCCGCCCGCACCCGCGCCAGTCCGGCATGATACGCTCGCGGATCACCGATTGCGGGACGGCGCAGAACAGCACGACGCAGCAGGCGACGCCGGCCCGGGGCGCGCTGGGGCTTGCGGCCGTCGAACTTACGGGTACCGCCAACATCACCATCCGCTCCGAGGGACCGAGGCGGACTGCTGTGCATTTCAACAGCCAGTACCGACTTGTCGGGCTATCGACCTACCGGTTACGGCACCGTGGCGAAGGTTGTGGAGTGGAACTTCAACAGTGGTTCGGCGGATACCCAGAACCTCGGTGTCGCGGTCACCTGCCAGCCCTCATACAAGATCGAGCGCGATTTCCTGACTGAGGTTGCAGCACGCCTCTAACGGACGGGCATAGCTATGGCGGCGCGGCTGAGTGGAAGGGTTCATGAGTTTGCCGATCCTGAATTTGCCGGGCGCGGCCGCGGATGCTCATCGCTCCAGTCCGCCCAACAGCGCATCGTGATCGAACGCCGGCGCCTGCGCGGTGTTTGTGTTGGGCTGGCCACTCAGCCCGACCCGAACTGAAAGAACAGGCAAATGAGAATTCCGCTCATCACGATCACCGTCGCTGCACTCGCGCTGACCATGGGCGCGGCATCCGCAGAAGAGGGTGGTTGCGCGAAGTATGGCGCTGGCGGTGCCGTCGCTGGTCACTTCGTGGGCAGCGGGCATGCGTTGGCCGGGGCCACCGCGGGATGCGCGGTCGGCGCCTACAAGCGTCATGAGGCCCGGAAAGACGAGCGCGAGAATCAAGCGGCGATGCAGGATGACCACGACAGGCGCAACGACCAGCGTTGAACGCGCGTCGTTGGTCTGCTGCGACTGAGGGATGCATTCTGCATCGAACGCCCGCTGATCCTGGTCATCGCCCCGCCGATGCCTGGGCGGTCGGAATGTGCTCCAGGCGGCGATCGTGTCCCAGGACCAGCACGATGGCTGCCGACATGATCGGACCCAGGGCGAGCAGCATCAGCGCGAACATGAAGCTGCCGCCAGTTGCGTCCTTGATCAGGCCGAACAGATACGGGCCGAAGAATCCACCCAGGTTGCCCAATGCGTTGATCAGCGCAATGCCACCCGCCGCCGCTGTGCCGGTCAGCATTGCGGTCGGCAATGTCCAGAATGTCGGACCGGTAGAGGATTGGCCCATCGCGGCAATCACCAACATGAGCATGGTCAGCACCGGATCGGTCATTAGCGCGGTGGCGATCAGACCCACGGCGCCAACCGCGTAGGCAATCGCGATATGCCATGGGCGTTCACCGGTATGGTCGGAATGCCGGCCCCACAGCACCATGGCGCAGGCGGCAAACAGATAGGGGATCGCATTGATGATCCCGGTCATGCCGTAACCCGCCGCCAAACGATGCACGATCTGTGGCTGAAACAGGACAATTCCGTAGCCTGAGAACGTGCCGCCGAAATACACCAGGCTGAGCAGCAGAACACGCTTGTCCAGCAAGGCTTCCTTCAGGCTGTAGGCGCGCACCGCCTCGCGCTGCGCCTGTTCGGAATCCAACCGATTGATCAGCCAATCGCGCTGCACCTGGGTCAGCCAGTGCGCCTGCGATGGCCAGTCGGTCATGAACAGCCAGAACGCGAGGCCAAGCACGACGGCGGGCGCAGCCTCCAGAATGAACAGCCACTGCCAGCCGGCGATACCGAGCCAGCCATCGAGATCGAGCAGGAAGCCGGACACCAGGGAGCCGAGGATGTTCGAAAGCGGAATCGCCGCCATGAACACCCCGACGATGCGTGACCGATAGTATGAGGGAAACCACCACGTCAGATAAAGGATGATGCCAGGGAAGAAGCCTGCCTCAGCGACACCGAGCAGGAAGCGGACCGTGTAAAAGGACTTTGGCCCGACGATGAAGGCGGTGCAGGCCGAAATGATTCCCCAGGTGATCAGGATGCGCGCGATCCACACGCGTGCACCGATCCTGCTCAACAGGATGTTGCTGGGAACTTCGAAGATGAAATATCCGATGAAGAAAATGCCGCCGCCGAAGCCATAGACCGCCGACGTGAAGCCCAATGCATGGTTCATCGTGAGGGAGGCGAATCCGACATTGACGCGATCGAGATACGCAACGAAATAGCACGCGATCAGCAGCGGCAGCAGCCTGCGGGCCACGCGGGTCATGGTCTGTCGTTCAAGCTCGGTGATCTCGCGGGTCAAGCCGCTGGCCAGTGATGGCGCCGTCACGCTGGTTCCCTCCGTACGAACTTGTTCGATGCTAACAGGTTCCGGTTGGAACGCGAGCGGCAGCGGATGCAGAACCGGCAACGGATTTGCCGACCTGCATGCACTGGTCGCACGAATGTGAATGCGCCAACGGTACGTGTTAGCGACGGCGACCGATCCGGTCGTCTATCGTGACGCGTGCAATAAGAATGGCGGGAAATGTCTGTCAATCGCCGCTCCGCGCTGCTGATGAGCACCGCACTGCAGGCGACGGTCGCGCTGGTGCTGGCGACGCCGGCCATGGCGCAGCCTGCGCCGAATGCCCGGCCGACCGGTGGCGCTGTGGTGGCGGGTTCCGCCGCGATCAGCCAGACCGCCAGCAACACCGCGATCAACCAGTCCAGCCAGCGCGCCGCGGTGAACTGGAAGAGCTTCAACGTCGGCAGCCAGCAGAGCGTCACGTTCAACCAGCCCAGCGCCAGTGCGATGACGCTGAACCGCGTCACCGGGCCGGATCCCTCGCAGATCGCCGGACGGATCGACGCCAACGGTCAGATCGTGCTGGTGAACCAGTCGGGCGTGACCTTCTACAAGGGCGCCCAGGTCAACGTGAATGGCCTGATGGTCACCGCCGCCGGCATCAGCAACCGGAACTTCATGGCCGGGGCCATGATTTTCGACCAGCCGGGCAACCCGAACGCCAGGATCGACAACCAGGGCAGCATCACCGTCAGGCAAGCGGGGCTTGCCGCGCTGGTGGCGCCGCAGGTGGCCAATTCCGGGGTGATCACCGCGAAGCTTGGCCATGTCGTGCTGGCCGGGGCGAAGACTGCGACGCTCGACCTCTATGGCGACGGCCTGCTGTCGCTCGACGTGAGCAACCAGGTGACGCAGGCGCCGGCGGGTGCGACCGCGCTGGTGACCAACACCGGGGTCATCATCGCCGATGGCGGCACGGTGCAGCTTACCGCGCGGGCGGCCGACGGCATCGTGCAGAACCTGGTGCAGGCGGGAGGCCGGATCCGCGCCGCAACGGTTGGCGGGCAGACCGGTACTGTCGCGTTGAATGGCGTTGGCGGCTCGATCGTGGTTGAGGGTCAGCTTGCCGCGCCGGGCTACGCGCCGGGTGCCGCGGGCGGCAGCGTCGAGGTTGCCTCTGACGGCAACGTCACGCTGGCGTCCACGGCGAGGATCAACGTGTCCGGCAAGGCCGGCGGCGGCACGGTGGCGATCGGCACGACACTGGCGCGGGCGAAGGGTGGGCCTGGCGTCACGCCGACGGTCACGGCGAAGAACGTCGCCATGCAGGCGGGCGCCACGATAGCGGACGATGCGATCACCAACGGCGACGGCGGGCACGTGACGGTGCTGTCGTCGAACAACACGCAGATGGACGGCCTGATCATCGCGAAGGGTGGTACGCAGTCCGGCAACGGAGGCTTCGTCGAGGTATCCGGTGACACGCTGGGCATGACCGGTTCGGTCGATCTGTCCGCGCCCAACGGAACCTTGGGGACTTTGCTGCTCGACCCGATCTTTCTCAATATCATAAGCGGGCCGCCGCCCTCCGGCAGTGAAGACGGCAACTTCCTGACCAACTTCGGCACCGTGTTTGCCAGCGACGGCGGGACCTTAACGCCCGATACGATCAGCAACGGCATCATCAACGGCACGTCGGCCAGCGTGCTGTTACAGGCGCTGAACACGCTCACTGTGGCCGCGAACATCAACCTCACTTTGTCGGGACAGAACCTGACGCTGGAGGCCGGCGGCACGCTGACCATCAACTCCGGGTTCGCTGTGAGCGCAAACGGCGACATCATCCTGGCGACCGGCGGCGCCGGCCCCTCTTCGCCGCCTCCTGGCCTGCCCGCGCCGCTCATCTCGATATCCGGTGCGGTCACCTCCGGCGGGACGATCAGCCTGTTGTCAGGCACCGGCGGCACCATCAACCTCGGCACCGGCGGTACGGTTTCTGCCGCGACCATCGCACTCAACAGCGGCATCGGCGGCGTTGCGCTGACCGGCAGCGCCGCGCTAGGAACGCCCGGCGGCTCCGTCGACGTCACCTCCACCGGCCCCGTCGGCGAGGCACCGGGCAGCATCATCACCACCGGCACGCTCGGCAGCAGCGGTGGCGTCGCCGGCACCGCCAGTCTGCTCGGCACTGGCAATGCCATCAACGTCGTCACCGGGTTCCCGGTCACCGGCGGCGATCTCACGGTGGTCGACCACAGCAACCTCACGCTGGCCGGTACGCAAAGCGCGAACAACCTGTTCTTCGAGGTCGCCAATCCCGGCGGCATACTGTTGCTGGGATCCCTCCGCCCGCCGGCACAGGCGACGCTGCTTGCCGGAACCGGCGGCCGCATTTCTCTGGTGGCGGACAATTACGCGGTCGTGAACGCCAAGAGCTCGGTCACGACAAGCGCCGGGGCGATCGAGCTGGCGCCGTTCTCGGCACTTGCCACCAGCATTCTCAGCGGCAGCGGCCTCCTCGTGGATCCCGCGATGCTGTCGATCGTGCAGACCGGCGGCGGCACGCTGGATGTCGGCGGCTTCACCAATGTTCCTGCCGGCGCGACCACACCCGCCGCATCGGCGTCCTCGGTCAACGTTGGCGGCGCGTTCAATCTGACCAGCTCCGCCTCGACGCTTCGGCTCGATGCGACTGGCGGCATCACCCAGTCGGGCGGTCCGATCACCGTCGGCAACCTGGAGGGCACCGGTGCGGCGTGGACACTCACCAATGCTGGCAACGCGATCGGGACGCTGGGCAATGTCACGGCCACGAGCCTGGCGCTCGCCGACAGCACGAACCTGTCGGTCAACGGCACGGTGGCGGCCGGCGTCGATGCAACGATCACCGATCCCGCCGCGCTGACGATCGCCACGGGCGGCACGCTCACTGCCACGGCCATCGGGTTGACCGCGGGCAACATCGACATCGCCGGGTTGCTGAGTGATGGCGGTGCCGGCACCACCAGCCTCGTCGCCACTGCCGGCACGATCACCGACATCGGCACGCTGATTGCCGGCACGCTGTCGGGCGGCTCGGTCGGTGCGACGGACCTTCCCGGCAGCACGCCGGCGACCAATCACATCGCGACGCTGGGTAACTTCAGCGCGGCCGGATTCGCCCTGAGCGACGGGACCAGTCTTGACGTCACCGGAACGGTCGTCGGTGGAACCACTGTGGCGATCGCCGATCAGATCGGGGCACTTACCATCGGCGGCGCGGTGACGGCCACCGCTATCAGCCTGGTGGGTGACAGCATGGCGATCCCGGGGCTGGTCAGCGACGGTCCCGCCGGCACCGTTCTGCTGATCGCCACGACCGGCGGCATCACCGCGACCGGCACGCTGATCGCGGGCACCCTGTCGAGTGCCTCGCCTGGTGCGACCGCTCTCACCGGCCCCAACCAGATCGCCGGGCTTGGCGTGGTGAGCGCCAGTAGTTTCACGATGAACGACACCACCAATCTGTTGATCACCGGACCGGTGGTCGCGCCAAATATCCTGATCAGCGCAGCGACCAGTCAGATCACCCTCGGCAATACCGGCACCATCGCCACCGGTGGCACATTGCGTCCGCCAGGACCGATCCAGCCGGCACTCGAGCCGGCCAACGGCGCGCCGGGCGCCTATCTTCAGGCCGCGAATTTCGTGCAATCGGGGCTCAGCACAGTGCTTGGCACGTCGGGCGGACCGGCAACGCTGCAAATCTCGGTGACCGGCAGCGCGTTGTTCGCGAGCAGCGGACCGACTTCCGGCCTCGCGGCGACAGGGTCGTGGCTGATTCTGGACCTCGGCAGCGGTTCGGCCGCCGGCAACGTGTTCGTCAACGCACTCGATGTCTCCTACACGGTATCGGGCAGCGCCAACCTGACCGGCACGATCGCCGGCATCGCGGGCGGACCCGCCGCGGCGGTTGGCTTCATAGAGCCGGCGATCAACGGGAACTATCTGTTCAACGGCTGCATCATCGAGGCTGCAACGTGCGGTTCTCCGGTGCCGCCGACACCGATACCACCACCGACACCGATCGTGTCGGTATCCTTGCCGACGCTTCCGCCGCCTGCGCTGATCTTGCCACCGATTGCCGGCATCCCTGCCGGCGCCCAGACATCGGCCCTCGGCGGATTGTACCCGTTCCTGTCCGGTGGACCGCCGCCGCTGATCAACCTGCCAAACCTCGTGATCGTCGCACTGCCGATGCTTCCCGCTGCGGCACCGCGGCTCACCGATCCGGATGTCGTGCCGCCCAACATCTCGTACCTGGATTACTGACGATGCGCGCGCTGCTTGCGGCACTGACGGTGCTTTGCCTGGCCGCCTGCACGCAGCCGCCGCCAACCGCTTATGCCGGCGGCACGAAGCTGACCGCATCGGGCGGCAATGCCGTCAGCCTGGGGACAAATGCCAGTGGCGAAAGTTGCAACCAGTTGTCATCCGGCGCGCCGGACACGGTCGACATATTCTGCGGCACCTGGCAGCAACCTGCAGCGCGTGTGCGCACCGGCGGGCCGGAGAACGCCGCATCGTTGATGAGCGTGGCAACATCGGGGCCATGGCGGGAGGCGATCGATCTGCGCTTTGCCTGCAATGCGCCAACGACCACATCGGTACTCGGCGGCGAGCCGGCCGTGGTGTTGCAATGCACGCGGCGTATCGGCGGCTGGCCGCAGGTCGCGCTGGTCGCGGCGGTTGGCGGCCGCAGCTATCTCGCGGACGGCATCCTGCCAACGCTGCCAGTGATCGAACGATCGATCGGTGTGTTGTCGGGCCGCATCAGCGCCACTGCCACCGCTCTGCCGCCATCCGCGGTCGATTCGCTGCTCGCCGCCAGCCTGGCCGCACATGCATTCAGTGCCGGCGACGTGGGTGAATACGAACGGCTGATGGCTCTCGGTGCGCGCGCCAACCTGGCCGAGAACTTCGCCGCCGCGGAGACCGCGTATCGCGCGGCGTATGCCCTGCAGCAGCGCACACTCGGCCGCGACGATCCCGATACCGTCACCGCACTGATGCACCTTGCGTTGCAGGTGTCCGACCAGGAGCGTTTTGCCGAGGCCGATGCGCTGTTCCGGCAGGCTGACAAACTGGCGCCGCATGCCAGCGACAAGGCAGCGGTTCCCCGATTGCTGCACTACGAGGCATTGAACGCACTCAATCAGGGGCACCTGGCGCAGGCATTGGCGCTGCTCGATAAGGCCGACGCGGGCTATGCCGCGTTGGTACCGCGCGAGGCGCTGCAAGCGGCCGGTGCGCCGCGCATGCAACTGGCCGCCGCGGGCGATGTGGGCGCGCTGCCGGACATGCCCGATCAGCAACTGATGATCGATCCAACCGCGCAGTCGGCGTTGCTCGGCCTGATCGAGGTTCGCCGCTATCGATCCATCGTGCTGCGCCGGTTGGGCAGGCCGGCTGACAGTGCGGCGGCAATTGCTTCGGCCGAAGCGCTGGCGCAGGCAAACCGCATGGTCGTTCCGCTGGTCGAAGCGCGTCTGACGCGAACCGATGCGGCCGCCGAGGATCTCAGCGGCGCTTCGGGTGCGGCGGAGGCGGGGCTTGCGACATCGCGGCAGGATTTCATCCAGGTCGTGCCGCAAACCCGTCCGGTGGCGGAAACCGGACTGCTCCAGGCTGGCGTCGCCGCCGGTCGCGGCGATACAGCGCAGGCCATCGAGCTTTGCCGTCCGGCAACCGATCTGCTGCGCGAACTGCGATCCGGCACCGACCCTGCACTGCTGCAGCCGTGCCTCGCGTCGTTCGATGCCGAAGCGCTGAAGCACCCCGGCGAGCGCCAGCACCTGCTGGCGGAGATGTTCGAAACCGCGGAGTTGGCACAGGACAGCGTGACGAGCCGGGAGATCGACGAGGCAGCAGCGCGCTTGGCGGCCAATACGCGCGATCCCAAGGTGGCGCAGGCAATCCGCCGCCGCCAGGATGCCGCCGACAACCTCGCGGAACTGTATCGCGAACGCGACGCGCTGGCCGTGCATCCGCTGCCGGGCAGCCTGCCGCCCAACGCGCCAAGCAATCCGGCTGACCTCGACAAGGCCATCGCCGCCGCGCAGGCCAATATGGCAGATGCCGATGCAGCGTTGCAGGTCGCCGCACCGAATTACGGCCAACTCGTGCAGCAGGTCGTTCCGGCAAGCGATGTGCTGGCTGCTCTGGCGCCGGACGAGGCGCTGGCGGCCATCGTGCTGACCCAGGACAGCGGCTGGACGTTCCTGCTACGGAACGGTCAAATCCACGTCGCACCGATCAAGGATGGCGTCGCCGCGATGACCGCGCTGGTGAAGCATGTGCGGGCGAGCATCGAATCACCGAACGGCATGCTGCCGGCGTTCGATACGCAGTCGGCGCAGGCGATCTATGCCGCGACGCTGGCGCCGCTCGCGGCGCAGTTCGCGGGTGCCAAGGCGCTGGTGGTGGTACCGTCGGGCCCGCTGCTGTCGCTGCCGTTTGCCTTGCTGCTGACCGCTCCCGCCAACCCGGCAGATCTGTCCGGCGCGCCGTGGCTGATCCGCCAGATGACGATCGCGCACGTGCCATCGGCCGCCAATTTCGTCGCCTTGCGCAAGGCCGGCAGTTCGCGCGCGTCGCAGCCGTGGTTCGGCTTCGGCGGCTTCCAACCGGTAACCCTGGCGCAGGCGGAGGCAAGCTTCCCCGGTGCCACTTGCCGGGAGAGCGCCAAACTGTTCGCTTCGCTGCCGCCGCTGCCATTCGCACAGCGCGAGCTGGGGGCGGCACGCGAACTGCTGCACGCCGCGCCGTCCGATGAGATGCTCAATGCTGCGTTCACTGCCGATGCGGTTCGGCATGCCTCGTTGAAGCAATATCGCATCCTGCATTTCGCCACGCATGCGCTGTTGCCGGCCGAATTGCGCTGCGAGGACCAGCCCGCCATCGTCACATCCGCTCCACCGCAGGCGCACAGCGCTTCAGGCGCACTGCTCACGGCGGGCGACATCACCGGGCTCGACCTCGATGCCGATACGGTGATCCTGTCGGCCTGCAATACCGGTGGTCCCGGCAACAGCACCTCCGGCGATAGCCTGTCCGGCTTGGCGCGCGCGTTCTTCTTTGCCGGTGCGCGCTCGATGCTGGTCACCCATTGGTCGATCAACGACCAGACCTCGGCATTTCTGGTCGCCGACACGCTGCGCCGGCTGACCGATGACAAGGCTGGCGGACTGGCGGGCGCGCTGCGTGCCGCGCAACTCGGTATGATTGGGCGGGCCGGCAAGGATCTGCCGGCCAATCTGGCGCATCCGTTCTTCTGGGCGCCATTCGCACTGATCGGCGAAGGTCGCGGTAATCCGGTCACGATGTAGGTGGCAGGATCAGGGCTCTGCCCTGAAAGCCGCCAGGAGGCTTTGCCTCCTGGACCTCCAGCAAAGGCAGTCGCCTTTGCAATCCAATCCTTTTCGACCGGTGGCGGTGGGGGTGGCTGAGCCCGAGCATGGCCACTGCCATGCTCGGGCTCAGCCACCCCCACCGCCACCGGTCGAAAGTGAAAGGTTCCAAGGGCGTCGCCCTTGGCGGGAGTCCAGAGGGCAGCGCCCTCTTGTGGGGTTCGGGGCGAAGCCCCGCTCTACGGCCAGTGGACACCGGCCAATTCGTCACGGCACAGTTTCGACGCAGCGTTACGCCCGGAGGATACCTCATGCGCAGACTGGTCTGGCTGGCTCTCCTGCTGCCGCTCGCTGGTTGTGGCGGCAGCAAGCCGTCAACAACCCTGTCGGTTACCTGTAGCGGCGGTACCGGGCTGGAAGGCGCTGCATCGGTTGACGTGCTGGGAGACCCGGCCAATGGGCGGCCTGTGTTGAGTTTCCCTGATCCGGCAAACCCAGGCAGCACCGGGACCATTGCGGTGCCGGCACACCAACGCTGCACAATCAAACCGTCGACTGCCGGATAGTGGCGCGCCGGTCGCGTGCCTGCACGTGTGCCAGAATGGTTCAGCCCGGTGACAGTTTCGCCAGGGCATCCTCACGCGACACATAGGTATCGATGATGTCCGACAGGCCGGCCAGTGCAGTCACGCGCTGGACCGGTGCGGTCAGGCTGCACATCGCAAGACACCCGCCGTTCGCGGCGGCACTCTTCGCAGCGACCAGCAGGGCACGGAACCCCATGCTGCTGATATATTTCAACCGCGATGCCTCGATCAGCAGATGCGGCCGACCGGACCGCAGCAGTTCGGTCAACCGATCGCTGAAGCGGTGGACGGTCTGTGTGTCCAGCCGGCCGGCGATGGCGACGATGGTCACGCCGGCGGCGGATTCCTCGGTCAGCACCATCTCGCCACCTGTCTCCTGAGCTATCGCTGCGATGACACTAACCTCCCTGTTCACCCGGCACCTGTGACCCGCTTCACATTGTCAGTGGTGGAACTGGAACCGCACGATGCAGTCATCGCCACGCCGCGCTCGCCGACGAGCGGTCGGCATTGTGGCGCAGCAGGAAACCGGCGAGCAACCTGACGCCATCCTCGCTGGTCGCGGATCTCGTCATGTGTCGGCCGGCGTTCCGGCAGTTCCAGCAGGTCGCCGGCGTATCGCGCCTCCAGCACGAGGTCGAATTCATTGAAGCTGCCCGACAGCATGATCGGCCCGCGCGGTTCGCAGTTGTCGGCGATCACCTCGATCAGTTGCTGCGCCGCATAGCTCGCACGCGCGATGACGTCGCGCCGCGCGCCCCACAGTCCGCCGCGTCCCTCCACGAAGCTGTGGATCGCATCGAAGTCGATCGCCTGCGGGTCGATGGTCAGCACCGCGCGGCGGCGCGTGCCGATGCGGAACACCGCATTCAGGCGCGAAGCCGACGAAGGTGCCGAGCACCAGCGGCGAACCGATCAGCGGCTCGATGGAAGGCGGTGCTGCGTGGAAGAAGCGCGGGAACGCTTCGACCGCCAGTCCGGTCATCAGCGCCAGCCCCACCACCAGCGTGCGGCGCGCATCCAGCATGCGCGAGGCGATCGTCTCGATGCCGCCCTTGATGATGGCGCAGGAGGTGAAGATGAAGGTGGCGCCGATCACCGCGGCCGGCATCAGCGTGAAGAAGCGCATCAGGCCGGGGATGAACGCCATCACCACGAAGATCGCGCTGATCGCATAGGCCACGACCCGCGACGCAACGCCGGTTGCCTCGCTGAGCCCGACCGACGATGCGCTGACATTCACGCCGAACACGCAGAACGCGCCGGACAGTGCAGTGGTGATGCCATCCGCCAGCACGCCGCCGCCGATCTTCTTCAGGTTGGGTCGCACCCAGTCGGCGTCGGCGAACTTCTCCGCCGCGGTCAGCAGCGCCGCGGCCTTCAGCGTGTTGGCCAGCGCGGCGATCAGGAAGGGCGCGATCAGCACCGCATCGAACGACCAGGCGAAGTAGTCGACCCGCGGCAATTGCACCGGCGGCAGGTCGGCAAGCTGCGCCAGCTCATCATGCGGCACCAGCCCTGCCGGCACCGCCGCGGCGTATCCGACGATCATGCCGATCAGCGCGCAGGAGGCGCGGACGATGCCCTTGCCCCAGACGTTCAGCGCGACGGTGACCAGCAGAGTGATCATCGCCACGGTCCAATGCCGCAGATCGGCCTGTTCGGTGCCAGGCGACAGCAGATAGCGATAGCCCACCATGCCGTTGCCGATGGCCACCAGCAGGATGACCACGCCCGCCAGCTCCGGCGGCAGCAGCGAGCGCAGCCGGTGCATGGAGCGCGACAGCAGCGCCTCCACCGCGCCGCCGAATATCGTCATGCCGCCCATCAGCGCCAGGCCGCCCAGCCGGACCGCTTCCAGCGACGGACTGACATAGACCGCGGTCATCACGCTCGGCGCGAGATAGCCGCTGCCGACCGGCCCTTTCGGCAGTGCCTGGAGCGTGGTGCCGATCGCCAGCATGATCATCGACCAGCTCAGCACGCTGTCGGCGATTTCGGGCGAGACATGCGCCTCGCGCGTCATGATCAGCGGAAACACCAGGAAGCCCGCCAGCACCGCGACATATTGCAATGCGTTGACGATGATGACGGACGCCGGCGGTACATCGTCGACGCCGTATTGCAGGTTGGCGGGCTTGCGGGTCATGCCAGCACCACAAACGAGGCGGCGTGGGCGAGTCAAGAGCGGATGGCAGCGTTCCGCGTCTGGCGTAATCTGGCTGCATGATCATCGGCACGGCAGGTCACGTCGACCACGGCAAGACGGCGCTGGTCAAGGCGCTGACCGGCATCGATGCCGACCGCCTGGCGGAAGAGAAGCGGCGCGGCATCACCATCGATCTGGGCTACGCCTATACCGATACGCGCAACGGCACGCTCGGCTTTGTCGATGTCCCCGGGCACGAGCGCTTCGTGCACACGATGCTGGCAGGTGCCAGCGGCATCGATGCGGCGCTGCTGGTCGTGGGGCTCGATGATGGCGTGATGCCGCAGACGCGCGAGCATGTGCAGATCCTGGAACTGCTCGGCATCGATCGCGGTGTGGTCGCGCTGACCAAGGCCGATCTGGCGCCCGACCGCGTGGCGGATGTCGGCACGGAGGTGCAGTCGTTGTTGGCCGGCACCGGTCTCGCATCGGCGCCGCTGCTGCCGGTATCGGCGCTGACCGGTGACGGGATCGAGGAACTGCGCGAAGCACTGCTCGCGCTCGGCCCGCGTCGGCGCGACAGCGATGGATATCCGCGGCTGGCGGTGGACCGTGCCTTTATCCTCGCCGGTGCAGGCCTGGTGGTTACCGGCACGCTTGTCGCCGGGCGCGTCCACACCGACGACCGGCTGATGCTGTCGCCACCGGGCATCGAACTCCGCGTGCGTGGACTGCATGCGCAGAACCGGCCAGCGGATCATGCCGTGGCGGGACAGCGCGTCGCCCTCAATGTGGTCGGGCCCCGATTGTCGAAGGATGCGGTGACGCGCGGCGACTGGGTGCTGCATCCCGACGTGCACGCGCCGACCGCGCGTTTCGACGTCCGCGTGCGACTGCTGGCCGAGGAGGCGCGGGCGCTGCGGGCCGATGCGCCGGCACATCTGCATCTTGGTGCGGCCCATGTCACCGCGCGCGTTGCCCCGCTGACCGCCGACCGCATCGAGCCAGGTGCCAGCCTGCTGGCGCGACTGACGCTGGATCATGCGATCGGCGCGCTCGCCGGCGACCGTCTGGTGCTGCGCGATGCGACGGCAACCCGCACCATCGGTGGCGGCGTCGTGACTCGATCCGATGCCGCCCAGGCGGGGCCGGCGCACGCCTGAGCGACTGGCGCAGTTGGCTGCTCTGGAACAGCCCGATCCGGTTGATACGTTGCGCGAACTCCTGGCGTTGCCGCCACACTGGACCGACCGTGCCAATTTCTTCCGGTCACACAACATGCCGCCCACGGTGCAGCAGTCGGTGATGTCGGCGGCGCCCGCCGTTGCGGTTGCGGAATTGCTGATGACACCGGCGACGCTGGACACATTGCGCACCGGTGCAGTGCAGCGTCTGACCACGCATCACGCGGCGGCACCTGACCAGCCGGGGCTGCAACTCGAACGCCTGCGGCTCGCGACACCGGGCCGGCCGTCGATGGGGGCATTTCGTGCCATCATCGAAACGCTGTTTCGCAGCGGCAGGATCGCGCAGGATGGCCCGTGGCTGCGACTTGCGACGCACCGCGCAACGTTATCGGCGCAGGATGAGAGGATATGGCGGGAGGCGCGGGACCTGATCGCTGCCGATCGCTTTCGCCCGCCGCGCACACGGGACCTGGCGCGTGAACTGGCGCTGCCGGAGACGGCCATGCGGACCACGCTGAAGCGCGTGCAGCGCATGGGACGGCTGATCGAGGTCGCGCCGGATCAGTTCTTCCTCAGCGAGACGGTGGCCGAGATGGCGACGATTGCTGCCTCGCTCGCCGATGCCGAGCAGGCGGGAACACTCACCGCGGCAGCATTCCGCGACCGGTTGGAGAATGGCAGGAAGGTCGCCATCCAGATCCTGGAGTTCTTCGATCGAGCAGGCGTGACTGTGCGCATCGGTGATGAGCGACGGGTGCGTGCGGATCGGCTGGGGTTGTTCGGTGCGGCGCCACCCTCGGCGCCGGTGTGAACCCTTGCCTGTCAGTCAGGCAAAGGCCAACAGCACCACCCCGCAACAGATCAATGCGATCGCACCGATATGGAAGAACCCCAGGGGTTCAGCAAACGCGTAATGCCCGATCAGCGCCGCCGCGACATAGGAAACCGCCGTGCAGGGCAAGGCGCGCGACATCGGTATACGACGCAGCGCAATGATATAGAGCACCGCCGCCCCGCCGTACAGAACGAACCCGAGCAGAGTCCGCCAATCCAGCAACTGCGTAACGAAATCGACGGCCCCGGCACCTGCCTTCAGCAGCGTCTGGCCGGCCATGCTGGTGGCGATCGCGGCAAACAGCGTGATCCAGTAGAATGTCACGCTGCTGCGCTATCGGCTATGGCATCGCGATACGTCACCGACGCATCCGGCAAGCGGTGCAGCAGATTGCCGTGGTGGTTCATGGGTACTCCGGAGCGCGACCCTCCAACTGTGTCATGCGCGCAGTGTCGTATCCAGCCCGCCGCGTCGCTTGCCATCCGGCAGGCGCGGCCGCAAGGATGTTTGCCGCATCGCCAACGATCCGCCGATGCTATGGTCGCACAGCAACGAAGCCTGATGAACGCGGGGGGAACCTGACTTGGCCGACGTCGTGCCACGGGCCGTGGCTGTACCGCGTGTACTCACCGACAATGCATCCGACACGGTGCGCGGTATTGCGCTTGCGCTACTGGCCTACCTGATCTGGACGCTGGGCGACGCGACCGCGAAGCTGACGCTGCCGACCGTCGGCGTGGCCGGCGCGATGCTATGGCGCGGCGTGTTCGGTGCGCTGACCGTGCTGGCGGTGACCATCGCGCGGCCAGGCCGGTCAGGCTGGCGGCTGATTATCCCGGTGCGTTGGCGCAGGGTGTTGCTGCGTAGTGTGCTGTCATCATTCGTGTCGGTGACCTGGTACATTTCCTGGCAATCGATGAGCCTCGCCGATACCTATGCGGTCGGCTTCACCGCGCCGTTGATCATGACGGTGCTCGCTGTGCCGATGCTCGGTGAACGCATCCGCTGGCGGCGCGCCCTGTCCACGCTGGTGGGGTTCGCCGGCGTGCTGATCATGTTGCGGCCAGGCGGCGATCTGTGGACACCGGTTGTCGTGCTGCTGCTGCTTGGCACTCTGGTCATGGCGTTCACCCGGATCATGACGCGCCAGTTGACCACCACCGAGACGCCGGAATGTCAGGCGTTCTGGCTGCTGATCTGCCACATGCTGACCGGGCTGCTGCTATTGCGGGCCTGGCCGTCGCCCGGCCCGATCACGCCGATGGTCTGGCTGGCGCTGATGTTCCTCGGCCTGTCGAGTGGCCTGGCGCATTGCGTATTCGCCCGTAGCTACGCGCTGGCGCCGGTCTCCGCGCTGGCGCCATATGAATACACCATGCTGCCGTTCGGCATCCTGTTCGGCTTCCTGCTGTTCAGCGATCTGCCGTCATGGAGCACGGTACTCGGCGCTGTCGTGGTGGCGGCAGCAGGCAGCTACAACATCTATCGCGAGCGGATACGCCGGGCGGAGGAACGCGCGGCGGCGGTGGCGTGACCGCTACTGCCGCTGATAACGCCGGCAGCGCAGAACCAGCAGGTCGCGGAAATGCGGGCGGATGCGATGGGTCCATTCGGTATCCGCGGCCTTGGTCCACGCCGCCGATTTCGCCACCTCCGGTCCGGTCATGTGATACAACGCCAGATACTTGCGCTCGCGGTCCGCTTCGTCGGACTGATAACGCCGGGCGCACAGCACGCCTGGCACCGCCCCCAACTGCGGCAGGTGCTCGGCGTTGTACCACTCGTTGAATTCCGGTTCCGCCGCCGGATCGACATTCATCGACGCGACCAGCAGGCCGCCCGCGCCGGCCGGCGCCGCAAGGTCACCCGGCACCATCTGCTCGCCGGTGAAGCGCAGGATGCGATGCGCCATCGCCGTGACGCGCTTGGTCCAGACCGAGGCATTCTGGTAGCCGATGGCGCGATATGGCGCGCTCTGAAGTACGCCGAGGCTATCAAGATCGTAGGTGGCAGCGGCAACCTTCGGGTTCTCATCGCTGATCCAGCGTTCGGCGTTGAGGAAGCCCGGCACGCGCAGCCGCTCGGGGATGTGTTCCAGATCGTACCAATCGTGGAATTCATCCTCATGCGCGGTGGAGAAATCGAACGACGCGAACAGCAGCCCCTTGGCCATGGCACGCTCCTTCCCGGTTTCGCTTGCCGCGATCCTGGCATGCCGTGCCGCTACGTTGCCAGCCCCGCGGCTTTGCTGCATGAACGCAGGCCGACCGCAACGAGGACGCGATGCCCTTCCTGACCGAACCCGAGCCGCAGCGCGATGAACTCCAGCCGGTGATGCCCGGCATCTCGCGCATCGTCGCCGGCAACCCCGGACCGATGACCTATTACGGTACCAATACGTATCTGATCGATACGCCCGACGGCATCGTCGTGCTGGATCCCGGGCCGGAGGAGCATCCGGAGCATGTCGCGGCGATCCTGCGCGCCACCGGTCCCAACGTCGCGCTGATCCTGGTCAGCCACACGCATCACGATCATGTCGGTGCGGTGCCGGCATTGCAGGACGCCACCGGCGCGCCGACCGTCGGCTTCCGCGACAGTGGCCTCGACACCTTCACCGCTGACATCAAGCTGGCCGATGGCGACATGATCGCCGGCATGCAGGCGGTCCACACGCCGGGTCACGCGTCGGATCACCTGTGCTTCGCGTTGCCTGCGAAGGATGGCACCACGGTGCTGTTCAGCGCCGATCACGTGATGTCGTGGTCCACCAGCGTGGTCAGCCCGCCCGGCGGCAACATGGCGGACTATTTCGCCAGTCTGCATCTGCTGCTGGACCGGACCGACGATGTGTTCCTGCCGGGCCATGGCCCGATGCTGCCCGAACCGCGCAAGCTGGTGCGCGAGATGCTGACCCATCGCAGGGCGCGCGAGCAGGCGATCGAGACGGCTCTGGCCGGCGGCGCGTCCGGCACCTATGCGCTGATGGATACGCTGTATTCACAGGTGCATCCACGCCTGCGTCGCGCCGCCGAGCGCAACGTGCTGGCGCATCTGCTGAAGCTGGAGGCCGAAGGCAAGGTGCAGCGCGACGGCGAGATGTGGCGCGCGGCGTAGCTACGGAGCGAGGCAAGGCAAGCACTTCTTTTTTGCAAAAAAGAAGCAAAAAACTCTTATCCATTGGCCCTGGTGTTTGGTCAGGTCAATAGTCCAAATGGATTGAAAGTTTTTTGGTTCTTTTTTTCAAAAAAGAACAGTCGTTGCTACTCCATCCGCCAGCCGCGATCGCGATGCATCACCGGCGTGTGGGTCTGCGCTGCGCGTTCCGCCTCGCTGAGGCCTAGCCATAGGCGCAGGCGTTCCAGTACTCGTCGGGTAGGCATGGCAAGGTCGAGTGCCAGCGCTTCCTGCATGGCATAGTAGCGCAGGCCTTCGAGTTCGCCGTCGCCGCCGAGCGTGCCCGACACATGGCGCGCGTCCACCGCGAAGAAGCGCGCGTTGAAGCGGATCGGGCTGGGCGGTGGCGTGACGGCGCGCGCCAGCAGATGCAGCACATGCAGGTGGGGCGGCGTGCCGAGATTGAGGCCGGTCTCCTCGTGCAACTCGCGCGCGGCGGCGATGCCGAGGCCATGCGCCAGCCGCGCGTTGGCGCTCTTGCGCAGCAGATGTTCGGTCTGGGCAGACAGCGGCGTGGCGTATGGTGCATCGAGATCGGCGCGATCGACAGCTCCGCCCGGAAACACCAGGCGGTTGGGCATGAACCGGTGCTTCGCGCCGCGCATGCCCATCAACACCGACACATCGTCGCCGGTGCCGCGATAGACCAGGAGACTGGCGGCGTGCCGCGGCCGGACGGCGCGCGGGCGCGGCGGCGACTGCTGGTCGATCAGCGGCGCGTGGCGGACGTGGTCTTCAGGCAAGATCGAACCCTCGCGTCCTGAGGTAGGCGGCGAAACCGAACCGCTCCGGCACTGAAAGCTGGCGCGCGACGTTCTCGCTCCAGCCGACGCCTTCGCGCGGCGGGTAGACGTCGTTGTTCTTCAGGCTGCCAGGTGCGACCGGTTCGCGGGCACGACGGCGTTCGTCATAGGCGCGGATTTCGGCGTCCTGCTTGCTGTCGTCGTAGCGTTCGCGATGCACCACCACCGATGGCGGCAGACGCATCGACACAGGGCGGCGGAACACCGGCCAACCCACCGACAGCCCCGCCACCGGGTAAACGCCGGGCGGCAGCGACAGCAGCGGCGTGACACGCTCGATATGGCTGCGCACATAGCTGATCGGACAGGTGCCTAGCCCGATGGCCTCGGCTGCGGCAATGAACTGGCCCATCGCAAGCGTGCAGTCCACCGCAGTGTTGAGGAACGTGTCGAGGTTGTTGTTGGCGTGCGGCATGCCGTGCAGTTCGCACAGGCGCTGGTTGCGCCGCATGTCGCCGCACCACACCAGGAACACCGGCGCCGATGCGATCCAGTCCATGGTGCCGATCCAGTCGGCGATCTGTTTGATGCGCGCGGGGTCACGCATCACCACCACGGAGTACTGTTGCAGATCAGACTTGGTAGGTGCTGACTGTGCCGCCGCCAGCAGCGCATCGAGCAGCGCATCGGGCACCGGCTGGTCGGTATAACGGCGCGTCACGCGCCTATCCAGCAGCGGCGCCACTTCCGGCGGCACCTTCACATCAGGCAGATCGATCCCGAACCGCGCCTGCAAAAGCTCCGCGCCATCCATCAGGCTCTCCTTCCGAGCAAACGCAGCGGTACTCCTCTCCCGCGAAGCGGGGGAGGGCAGGGAGGGGGGCATTCGCCGGAATGCACACCCCCTCCCCACCCTCCCCCGCTTCGCGGGAGAGGGAGCGTTGAAAGGGCACCCTTGCCGGAATGCCACTGTCGCGCAAGGCTGCGCGACAGCACGGAGGAAACCGAAATGCCAGCACCGTATGCGACGCATCGCGCTCAGATCAAAGCCATCCTGACCGCATGGGGCATGCCGGAGGAAAACGCCGAACCGACCGCCGATATCCTGTCCTGGGCCGATCTGCACGGCGTGGACAGCCATGGCATGTCGATGCTGCCAGGCTATGACCGGATGCGCCGGAACGGCCGCGCCAAGATGGATGCGCGCCCGAGTATCGTGAAGGAAACGGCAATTTCCGCGCTGATCGATGGCGGTGGCGGACTGGGCCACGTGCCGGCGCATTTCGCCATGCAGGTGGCGATCGACAAGGCGAAGCAGTCCGGCATGGCGATCGCGGCAGTGCGGAACTCGGCGCATTTCGGCGCCACCGGCTATTACACGCTGATGGCGGCGAAGGCCGGACTGATCGGCATGGCGTGCACATCCGCGTCCAGCATCCAGGTCGCGCCGACCTTCGGCAAACAGGCGAAGCTCGGCACCGATCCGTGGTCGTTTGCCGCCCCGACCGGTGACGATACGAAACCATTCCTGCTCGACATGGCAACGACAACGGTGGCGGCAGGGCGCATTCGCAACAAGGCGAACGAGGGGCTGCCGACGCCGCCTGGCTGGGTACTGAACAAGGACGGCCTGCCGAGTACCGATCCGCTGGAGGCACGCGAGAAGGGTGGCTTCCTGACGTCACTTGGCGGCTCGCCGGAAAATTCCAGCTACAAGGGCTACGGGCTGGCGGCGATGGTGAACATCCTGGGGTCGTGTCTGTCGGGGGCGACGCTGATCACCGATCCGCAACATACGAAGAAGCCGCAGGGCATGGACATCGGCCACTTCTTCATGGCGATCAATCCAGGGCTGTTCCGCGAGCAGGACGAATTCCAGGGCGATGTGGCACGGTTTTGCAACGACCTGCGCGCGACGACGCCGGTCGATCCGGCACAGCCGGTGATGGTCGCCGGCGATCCGCAATGGAACAATGCGGCGAAGCGGATGGCCGAGGGCATTCCGGTTGGTCCTGGACTGCTCAATCAGGTGCGGCAGATTGCCCAGGCGAGCGCGGCGCCGTGGTTGTTGGACTGAACAATGCCCGGCGATGCGGTGCGCCGGCTTCTGCTGCTCCTGGCGATCTGTTGGCTGTTGCCGGTGCACGTCCATGGCCAGACACCGCCTGCCAGCGTCACGCTGACTCCCGATCGCGCTACGCTGGCGATTCAGCCACTTGACGGTAAAGCCGACGGCCGGCTGCACGTGACGTTCAACGGCGTCGATCCCGCTGACGTCACGCTGCGCGCCGCTCCGCTGACGCTTGGCGACAGCTATGCGTTTGTGCGGTTCCCAGACTCGAACCAGGATCTGATCGGCCTCAAGGGCAAATGCCCGGCGGGCAACGAATGCGACATCGACTACGAGGTGCACGACGCCTGGGCCACCGGCACGTACCAAGGCAGCATCAGTGCCTATACTCCGCGCGGCAAAGTCGGTGAGACGCCGATCTCGGCGGTTCGCCAGACGATCGCCTTCAGGCCGGTCATCACCAGCGAGGCCATGAAGGATGGGCGTCTCGTGTTCGACGCAACCTCGGAGGATAGCTTTCTGCTGTCCGTGCAGAATCCCGCCGGATCGCCGCCGCAGAATATCCTCTTGTCCGCCGAACCAGCCGACCCGGACTGCGCTTCATCCGCGGACATCAGCTTTGCACCGTCACAGTTTCGCCTGCAGCCCGGCAGTTCGCAGACGGTGATCGCCACGGTGGCGCAGTGCCTCAAAACCGGAAAGACGCGCTTCGTCACGTTGAAGACCGCCGACGCTGACAGGCAGGAATTCTGGAACCAGACCGTGATTGCTCTGACCCGGCATCAGCCGGCCGCCAGACGCCAGTTCGTCCTGTTCGGCTTTGTCGTCCTCGGTTCAATCATCTCGGTGCTGCTGAACAGTATTTTCCCGGTCAATCGCCTCAAGAACGGGCTGCGGAACGATCTGCATCGCGCGGACGACGTTCTTCGCGACTGTGTCAATGCCAGTCCTGCCCTGATGGATGGTCTGGCGGCGGAGGCAATGCGGTTGCGACTGTCTTTGCAGCAGGTTCGCTCATATGACGCCAATAAGCTGGTCGCGATGCAGGAGGCGCAGCATGGCGTTGCGTCGCTCGTCGCGGCATCGAAGCTGACACAGCAGATCAGCCATATGCGATCCACGGTGGATGGCGCGATCCTGTCGATCGCTACGCACGCGGTGATTTGCGGCAAACTGCGTGACGCGGAGGAGGCGCTGCTGGGTGGCGACGTTGCCGCGGCAACCGATCGGCTCACCGAGGCGCAGGCAAAACTGACCGAGGCGCTCGGCGACGTGGCGCAGCGCGGCCTGCGCGCTTCGCTTGCGGACGATCTGCCCAGGCTGTTGCGAGAGAGGGGCAAGCTCGCTGCCATCGTCCAGGATCAGGCAGCGCAGCAGAACCAGGCGGGTGGCGCCGCCACACAGCAGCAACTCAACCAACCGGAAAATCGCCATCGGCGCATCCGCGCCATTGTCGATCAGCTCAATCGCGACAATTCCGATTTGCAGTCACTGTCAGCGCAGGAAATCCTCGATATCGAGCGCGACTACTACGTGGCCAATATCTGGACGGAATACGTCGAGGACAGGCTGGATCTGTTGGCGGATCCTAAGCTGGCCGGCCAACTGGCTGCATTTGTCGATCTGTCCAACGCGCTGCTCGATTGCCTGCTGCGAAATCCTAAATCGGAGCACGCGCAGGTGCTGCTGAACCTGGTTCGCAGCAATACCACACCGGACGAGATAGCCGAGGCGCTGGCGCGTGGCGAAGCCAGGATCGAATGCGATCCGCGGCCGAAGTACCTTGAGACTGTCAACATCAGCTTTGTCTTCACGGACCCATCGCTCAACGACGTCGTTTCGGCGCGGCGGCTGCTGAACTATTTTTGGCAGATCGACGACGAAACCAACCCGCCGCCGAACGTCGATCGCTTCCGGCACTATTTCCGGCGGCCCGGGATCGGCTGGCGGTGGCCATGGCAGCCCGCGGCGCAGGAGGTGGTCCGCACAGTCTCGCTGAAGGTCCAGGTGCCATTCACCGACGCGGCTGTAGTCACCATATCGCCTGCACAGATCAGGCCACGACGCGTCATGGGCGCCTGGTGGCGGTTCGAACCCATGGAACTGGCAAGCTTCACCGTCGTCACGGCGATCGCTGTCGTCACGGCTTTCGGCGCGCACTATGCGCAGAACATCCCCGATATGGTTACCTGGTCCGACTACTTGTCGTCCTTCATGCTGGGCTTCGGACTCGATCAGCTCCGTGACACGGTGAGCACCAGTTCCGCGCCTTCGACCCCTGCGACTGCACCATCGGGACCGGTAGCGCACGCATAGCCTGCGCCATTGCATCACGTGTGTGTAATGATCGTCCCGGTGTGACCATCTGACGCCAGCGCGAAACCGCTGGCCGAGAAGACGCCCGCGAGCGTGAACGACGCATTTGTGGTGCCGGACGCGGCCGCAATCACGGTGTTCGATCCGCTCGCCGTCACGGTCAGCGACGCTGCAGTGAAGCCAAGGTCGGCGATGTCGATTGAGTCACTCGGCAGGAAAGCCTTGATCGTGTCGCCATTGATGCCGGATGCCGTGTCACTGAATACATCCTGACCGCCGGAATACCCAACCAGGGTATCCAGTCCAGCCCCGCCGTTCAACCTCTGGTGAATGCCGCCCGCGGTGATCGTGTCGTTGCCGGCACTGCCGATGGCGGTGATGAACGCCACGCCGTTCAGGTTCAGCGTCGAGGCGGCATCGAGCCGAACCGTTGCGACACTTATTGCAGCATTCAGGGCGACGGTGCCCCCGGTGGTGATCTCCAGGATGCTGTTGGTGCCCAGGCCTGATACGCCGGAACCGGCGTTGGCGGCGGATGCCTTCACGCGTTCATTCGGGCCGCCTCCAATCACAGACTGGCCTGCGGCGCCAAGCGTGATGACGTCGCCGCCGGTGGCGCTGCCGGTGATCTGAAGCGCCGCCGTTGCGTTGGCGGTAAAGGTCGTGGTGTTGACGAGATCAACGCTGGCCATCCCGGTGATCCCGCTGCCCATCGCGACCGTGCCACCGCCCTGCACCACCAGGTTGTTGACCCCGGAACCGCCGTGGATCACCGACTTGATCGTGGCGGCGGTGACGTTGAACGTGTCGTTGCCCGACCCGCCATATACCGTCTCGCCTGCACCCAGTGTCACGGTATCGATGCCATTGCCGAGTTCGATGGTATCGCTGTTCGTCGCGCCGATGATCGTGATGCCGCCGCCGGCGAGCGATGCGACCTTGACCGTCGCATTGAGGCCTCCACGCAACGTGACCGTCTGCGCTGCCGCGCCGGATCCTTCCTCCGCCGTGATGGTCTGGATGTTGGCGAGAGTCGTGGGCGCCGCGAGATTGAAGGTTCCGCCGCCGTTCAGTTGCAGAGTGTTGGTTCCGCCGCCGCCGTCGATGACATCGCCTAGGGACAGCGTGTTGGTCCCCGCGACGATCGTGTCGTTCACCGCGGTGCCGCTGAACGAATCGGCGCCGGTGGTGAGGGTGAAGATGGATGGCGTGATCGTACCGGTGATCGTCAGCGTCTCGATCGGCAGGGCCTTAGAATAGCCGCTGGCGTTGCTGTCGGTCGCATCCAGCGTGATGGTCTCGCTGAATGTTCCGGCCGTGTTGGTGGAGAGAGTGATCGTCGGCGCGGTATCGGCCTGACGGGCGGCGAGAGCGGAAAATGCAGCAAAGCCTGCATTGGTGAACGCGCTCGAACCGGCAAGGGTGAACGAGCCGGACAGCAGATCGGCGGGCCCCGTCGCAGCGTTCAGCGCACCGATGTTCACCTTGAGAGCGGCGGTACCTGCCATCACCGAACCAAGGTTGATGGTGTAGCTGGTGCCGACATGTGTCCGCGTACCTGGGCCCGACACTTCCTCCAGTGCCGCGACCGCGTAGTTCTGTACCACCGCGGAAAGTGTGATCGGGCCGGCGGCAATCGCAAGATTGGCGAGGTCGCTGTCATGGCTGGCCAACGTCAATGGCGCGCTGCCGCTGAAGCTGCCAACCGAGGTGGTTGCGATCTTGAATGTCAGCGTCGCGGATTGGCTGGCGGCGAGCCCCGTGCCGAGCGAGCCGCTGTCGCTGAACGCCCCGGTGGCAATTCCAAGCGTGCCGGTCAGCGTGTCGGTCAGTGCGCCAGACGCGGCATTACTCAGAGTGATCGTGCGCGACACGACGTCGCCGACATGGACGATGCCGAAGTTGATGCTCGAGGTCGAAAGCTGCGCCACGGCAGGGGTGTAGACCTTGCCGTTCAGGGTCAGGGTGATCGGCGTCAACGACACGTTGGACAGACCGGTCGTGCCGCCGCCCAGCGAGGTGAGCGTCACCGGCGCCGTCGTGCCAGTGAAGTTGCCGGCCGTGGTCGTCGTCAGGGTCAGGTCGATCGGCGTGGTTTGCCCGGACGCCACAGTCCCGCTCGCCGTCGCATCGCTGGTGAATTCAGCGGGCAACGTACCAAGCCCGTAGGACAGGCTGGCCTGGTCGGGATTGGCGGAACTGCCGTCGTCGATCGAAATGATCCGTGACAGGATCGGATCGCCGACACGTGCAGCGCCGAACGAGATCGTGGTCGTGCTCAGGATCGGCAGCGCCGGCACGATGCCCGCAAGGTTCACGGTTACAGATTCCGACGCTTCCGGCGCTGCGACGCCGGCCTTGTTCGAGACATCGGCAGTGACGGAATAGACGCCGTCAGCCAATGCATTGGCCTGTGCCGGCGTGACATTGGCCGACCATGTGCCGCCCTTCACGGTCGCGGTGTAGCTGTCGACGACCACATTGCTCGCGTCGTGGATCGCGATCGACACAACCTGGCCGTCTTCTGCGCCGATGGTCGTGCCGCTGATGGTGAAGCCGGACAGCACATTGCCGGCGTTGACCGTGTTGTCGCCCTCCACCGGAGCCAACAAGATGGTCGGGCCAGTGGTACTCGGAGTGGCGGTGACCGCGATGTCGGAGTTGTCTGCCGTAGTGGCCCCATCGAACGCCGACAGCGTGAAGTCGGTAGTGACGGCAATACCGCTGTAACCCGGCGTGAATGTCAGCGCCTCGAGTTCCGCTGAGACGGCGGCCGTGGTGCCTGGCGTGACGGTATAGGTGCCGACACCGACCTTGGTCAGGTTCGGGCCCGACAGGAAGCCGTTGGCATCGGTGGAGGTGCCGAAACCGCTGCTGGAGTCATACAGGGTGATGGTCATTCCCTGGATGGTCAGGCCGGCCGAATCGGTCACCGACAGCGTGCTGAAGGGGGCTACGGTGCTGCCGTCCATCACGCTCTGGTTCGCCACAATACCGCTGAATATCGGCAGCCCGGCCAGCACCTGGACCTGCGTGGTGACCGCGGGCGCGATGCCGTCGGACACCGTCATGCCGATGTATGTGATGGTGTAGCCCGGAACGTTGGGGTTCGGCACCGCGGTATACTGCAGCGCATCGAGTGCCGCCGATATCTGCACCGGGGTGCCGGCGGACAGGCTGTAGCTGCCGGCCCCGGTCGATGTCAGCGTGACGCCTGGCACTGGCGTCGACAGCGACAGCGTGCCGTTGCCGTTGGGGTTGTACCAGTTGCTGGAGATCCCAAACGTCACCGTCTCGGTGGCGCCGAAGTCGGGATCGGCGATGGCTGCGGTCGGGAACGGATTGAACGGAACGTTCCAGTAGCCCTCGACATAGCTGGGCGGCATGCCGGCGAACACCGGCGCGTCGTTCTGCGCCGTGATGTTGACGGTGCTGGAAGCGGCGGCCGAGGTCATTCGTCCGTCGGTGACCGACAGCTTGAAGTTCGTGCTGACGACCTGGCCCGGCGCCACCTCATAGGGCGTCGGCGTGAACACCAGGCCGTCCAACGCCGTCGTCAAGGTTGCGGCGCTGCCACTGATTGTATAGACGCCCGTTGATGCGTTGTAGCTGCCGCCGGCGAGGTTGCTGAGGTTCCCGTTCAGTGTCGAGGACAGTGTCAGCGTGGCGGTTTCCGTCGCCGTGGTATTGAGGTCCGATACCTTCACACCGGCGAGCGGGCTCAGCGCCGTGTGGTCGTCGCCAGCGACAGTGCCGGTGCCCGAGACGGAGGGTGGAAAATCATTGGCAACGTCCGTCGCGGTCAGCAGTGATCCGCCGTGGGTGTCGGTCGCGACGTGGAAGGTCTCGCCGGTGAAGTTCTGCGCGGGATCGAGGTTCAGCTGCACCCGTGTCGTGCCGCCAGATATCGTCAGAACGTCGGTGATTGGGTTGAGCGTCGCGCCGGTTGCGGTGCCAATGCCTTGCAGATCGATGACATCGCCGGGCAAGAAGCCGCTGATGAGGTTGCCGGATACATCACCGGCGCCGACGTCCAGCGTGTCCGAGGTGCTGTAGGCGAAAGTGATCTTGCCGCTGCCGGCCGCGCCTGGTGCCTGCAGCGACAGCGTACCGTTGCCTTGCAGCACCGTGCCGCCGGTGAAGCTGTTGGCGGCGGAGAGTACGACGGTGCCGGCGCCGCTCAGGATCAGGCCGCCGATGGCACTGCCGCCTGAGCCGGCTTCATCGGCGATCGCATCGGCAATGGTCAGCGTCTGTCCGGCCGCTGGCGCCAAGGTCAGGTTATTCCCGCCTTGAATGAACAGGCCGGAACCGAAGGCTGACCCGGCACTGCCGCCGTCGCCGCCTGCACCGCCGGTCACGCTGCCGCCCGACAAGGACCCGGTCAGGATGGTGAGTGAGCCGCCTTGCTGGACGAACACGTCGCCGCCGGCGCCGAGGCCGCCACCGGCCCCGCTGCCGCCGGCCCCGCCGCCGAAACCGCCGACGTTCAGGCTGCCGCCGCCGCCCCAGCCACCGGCCGAATTGGCGCCTCCGCCGCCAAACCCGGCGGGTCCACCGCCCGCCGCGCCACCGCCGAACGAGCCACCCACGCCGCCACTGCCGGCGACGCCCGGCGAATAGTGCGTGCCGCCGCCGCCGCGGCCGCTGCCGTGCGAGACGATGATGCCCGCGCCGCCGCCGCCGCCGCCATCGGCGCCGCCCGCGCCCCCCACAGGCTTATTGCCGGTGCCGGAATTGCCGCCGGCCGCGCCGAGGATGATCCCGGCGCCTCCGCTGCCTCCGCTACCACCATTCGCGGCCAGGCCGACACCGCCTCCGCCGCCGTTCTGGAGAAGGGTCCCGCCACCGGTTCCGGCGCCACCAGTGCCGCCCAGGCCACCGCCGCCGCCGACGGCGACGCCGGACGAACCGCCCGCACCGCCGACCGCCCGATCGCCGAGGAATGTGACGTTCGACAGCGTCGCCGATGCACCGCTGGCAACGAACAGCCCGCCACCGAGGCCGCCGCCGCCGCCGCCAGGTTCCGCGCCCGAGCCGCCGGCGCCGCCGGTGGCAATTGTGTTCTGGATGGTGAGGTTCTCCAGCGTCAGCCCGCCGGCATAGTCGAAGAACCCGCGATACGCGCCGCCGCCATCCAGGGTGAAGCCGGTGCCATTGATCGTCACCGTGCTGCCGCCGGCGAGGTTGATCGCGTAAAGATCGGTGGTCAGCGTAAAGCTGGCGGTGAAGTTGATCGTGTAGCCGATATTCGGCGCCGAGGAATTGCCAGTGAGATCGATCTGCGCCAGTGCGGCATTCAGGTCGGCTTCGGTGGCGACCAGGTAGGAGGATTGCACCAGACTGACGGTCGTCCCGGTACCGGCCGCATCCGCCCCCAGAACGAAGCTGTCAGCGGCATAGCTCTGCAACGGATCCAGATTAAGTGTCGCGGTCCCGACGGTGAGCTGGTTGCCGGACGAAAGCGTGCAGCCTGTGACGATCCCGACGCTCTGGAGGTCGATCGTGTCGCTGGGCGAGGCGAGGTTCGCAACGAACCCATCGATATGGTTCGCCGGGGCGGCCGCGGTAATCACCAACGCATCGCCCGTCGTTGCGCCGAAGGTGATGGCGCCGCTGCCGGCCCCGGTTGCCGCGGTGAGTGTCAGTGTGCCGTTGATCTGGGTGCCGCCGGTATAGGTGCTCGCGCCGCCAAGGGTGACGGTGCCCTGCGTGATGATCGAACCGGTTCCGCTGCCGAGGTGTGAGCCGGTCTGGTCGCCGATTGCACCGGTGACCGTCTCGTTGGTCAGGGTGACGGCGTTGTTGCCTTGGATGAACAGGCCATTGCCGGCGGCACTGCCGGAGCCATCCAGCGAGCCTCCGCTCGCGCTGAAGGTGCTGCCCTGTGCTACGAACACGGCGCCACCGGCGGCGGTTCCACCATGGACGCTGTCACCGTTGAAGTTGACCGCGCTGGTTGTGACGGTTGCGCCCGCGGCGATGTAGAGCGCGCCGCCGCCGCCGGGCAGGCCCCCGGTTCCACCTGGCGCGTTCATCGCCACCAGCGATAGATCGGAGATGTCGACGGAGCCGCTGTTGACGACGAAGCCGCGGCTGCCGCCGCCATCGATGACCGCTGACAGGTCGGTGTTGTCGGGATTGTCGCCCTGGATTGTCAGGGTGTCGCCCGCCGCCAGATTGATCGCCGGAATACTGGAGCCGAGCGAGAGATCCGTGGCGATGAGGATGGTATAGGCGGTGTTGGGCGCGGATGATGTCCCGCCGACATCGATCGCGGCGATTGCCGCATTCAGTTCAGCCGCGGTCGCGACACTGAACGTCGTGGTTCCCGACATGACTCGCCCCCTGCCGCAACCCGAGCGCTCGTTCCGCGGTTGGTTGGTCCCAACCATCGGATGATCGCCCGGTTCGTATGTAATGAAACGTGACGAATTTAGCGCATATCGCGATGGGTGCGGTCAAGTGGTGTCGAAAGAACATCGATGTGGATTCGATCAGGACGGCCAGGGGGCTGGCCAGTTGCTGCCCGGCCTGGGCGGCTACACCACCAGCGCCGCACGCTCCGACGCGGCGCGCGCCCACGCGGCGTTCATGTCCTCGTCGAATAGCTCGGTCAGCTTCTTCATCATCGTGCCGCCGAGTTCGTCGGCATCCACGATGGTGACGGCACGGCGATAGTCGCGGGTCACATCATGGCCGATGCCGATGGCGATCAGTTCGACCTGGTCGCGGTTCTCGATGTCGCGGATCACCTCGCGACGGTGCGCGGGACGTACCAACAGACGGCTGAATGGTGCGCGAGCGGCACTATGCTTGGATCGTTTCCGCATGATCCGATAGTCTGCCCAGCGCCATGGCCGTCTTCGAACTCGAAGATCGAACCCACCAGCTATTTGGCCGCGCCGCCGATATCGAGCGGCTGTGCGCGCGGGTCCGACGGACCGGCCTGACCGCGGTCGTCGGTCGCCCGATGATGGGCAAGAGCTGGTTGCTGGAGGAAGCCGCCCGCCGCCTCGCCGCCGACATCGAGCCGTACTATCTCGTGGGCTTTTCCCGCTCCTTCGGCAATCCGGACAGCCTGCTGCGGGCAGTCAGCGACCTGTACCAGCGCTGGCTGGCAGACGACAGCGGATGGCAGAAGGTGCGCATGGCCTGGACGCAGCAGAGGGATCGGCTTCTGCCGGCGTTCATGGGCTTCATCGGCAAGCTGGCCAAGGATGTCCCAGGCTTGCCAAAGCCGGCCGGCGCAGCCATCGACGAGGCCCTGAAGGGTCTGGTCGCGGTGCGCGATACGCTGCAATCAGGCGGTTTGTCGCTGCCTCCGTTGCCCTACGATCAGGCGCGCGAGCTGCTGACCTCGGTGGCCACGATATCCGGCCGTCCACTCGTCCTGATGATGGACCAATGGGAGGTTGTTCCCAATACCGAGGCGGAGGCGCTGCCGCTGCGCCAGTTGCTGCGCGACGCAGAGGCCTGGCCCGCCTGCCACATCATCATCGCCACCAGCACGCAGAACGCCCAGGCCGTCGCGGCGGTGCGCAGGCTGGCCGAGACCTATCCCGGCTATGCCGCCATCGTCGAGCTGACCGAGATGGTGATCGATGATGCGGAGCAGCGGCGGCTCGGCGGCTTCGTGCGTGGCAGGCTGCCAGTGGTGTGGGACATCACGGATGCCGACATCTCCGCCCTGGTGGAGGGCTATCCTGGCGTGCTCTACCGGTGGACCAGCGGCGACACCGCGGAGCGGATGCAGAGCCACGAGGATCTGACCGCCGCGGCCCGCGAGGCGCAGGACCTCAGCTTCCCCGAGCTCGAGAAGCTGCTTGGCGTGCTGGAGGGCGACCGCCTGCAGGCGGCGGTGCGGATCGCTCTGCTGCCGATGGTGCAGGACAGCAACGCGTGGTTCGCACTGCGCAAGTGCGTTCTGGCTGGCTTGCCAGCGGACGTGCTCGATCGGCTCCGGCGGGCGAGCGTTCTGCAGAGCGTCAACCCCCCTGGGTTCGGCCACGCCAAGCGGGCCGAGGCGGCGCTGCGCCGGCTCCGGGACTGGAACGGCGCCACTGTGGCAGGCGAAGCGGAGCGGCTCATCCTCGGATTGGCCGGAGCGATCCGGCGGATCGACGAAACGACGCGCTACCCCGCAACCGCCTTGCACGCCCTGCTGACCATCGCAGTCACCAGCGAACTCGGCGCCCTGCCCCGGGTCTTGTGCGAATGCGTGGCAATGATGTTTGGTGAGCGGTTGGCGCCGCCGCCGCCGCTGTTCGCGGACGCCCGTGAGGCCGCCCCGCCTGATCCTGGCGTCCTCTTCGTGCTCGCAATCGGGCTGTTCAACACGCTGAACCACGCCAAGGCGGAGGACGACCTGGCGCGGCGAGACGCGCTGCTGGCGGAGTTGCGCGCCCTGGCCGCGGCGCACGCCGACGACGCCGCGGTGCGGGAGTGGCTGGCGAAGGGGCTGGCCAACACGCTGAACGACGCCAAGGCGAAGGACGACCTAGCGCGGCGAGACATGCTGCTGGCGGAGTTGCGCGCCCTGGCTGCGGCGCACCCTGACGACGCCGCAGTGCGGGAAAATTTGGCGATGGGGCTGTTCAACACGCTGAACCACGCCAAGGCGGAGGACGACCTGGCGCGGCGAGACGTGCTGCTGGCGGAGTTGCGCGCCCTGGCCGCGGCGCACGCCGACGACGCCGCGGTGCGGGAAGAGTTGGCGAAGGGGCTGTTCAACACGCTGATCGACGCCAAGGCGGAGGACGACCTGGCGCGGCGCGACGCGCTGCTGGCGGAGTTGCGCGCCCTGGCCGCGGCGCACGCTGCGGACGCCGCGGTGCGGGAAGAGTTGGCCGCCGGGCTGTTCAACACGCTGAGCCACGCCAAGGCGGAGGACGATCTGGCGCGGCGAGACTCGCTGCTGGCGGAGTTGCGCGCCCTGGCCGCGGCGCACGCTGCCGACGCCGCGGTGCGAGAGTGGTCGGCGAAAGGGCTGTTCAACACGCTGAACGACGCCAAGGCGGGGGACGACCTGGCGCGGCGAGACGCGCTGCTGGCGGAGTTGCGCGCCCTGGCCGCGCCGCACGCTGACGACGCCGCGGTGCGGGAACTGGTGGCGAGGGGGCTGTTCAACACGCTGAACGACGCCAAGGCGGAGGACGATCTGGCGCGGCGAGACGCGCTGCTGGCGGAGTTGCGCGCCCTGGCCGCGGCGCACGCTGCCGACGCCACGGTGCGGGAGTGGCTGGCGAAGGGGCTGTTCAACACGCTGTGCCACGCCATGGCGGAGGACGACCTGGCGCGGCGCGGCGCGCTGCTGGCGGAGTTGCGCGCCCTGGTCACGCGCTATCGGTCAGAACCGATATTCGACCGCATAGCCGGGCTGCTCGACGAGCCTTCGACGAATTAGCGCCTGGGGCACCAGATCCGAGTGGCCGAACGTTTCTCTCTTACACCACCAGCGCCGCCCGCTCCGACGCGGCACGCGCCCAGGCCGCGTCCATGTCCTCATCGAACAGTTCCGTCAGCTTCTTCATCATCGTGCCGCCGAGTTCCTCGGCATCCACGATGGTCACGGCGCGGCGATAGTAGCGGGTCACATCATGGCCGATGCCGATGGCGATCAGTTCGACCTGGTCGCGGTTCTCGATGTCGCGGATCACCTCGCGCAGATGCTTCTCCAGGTAGTTCCCGGGGTTCACCGACAGCGTCGAGTCATCCACCGGCGCCCCGTCGCTGATCACCATCAGGATGCGACGGTGCTCCGGGCGTATCAACAATCGTCGATACGCCCACAGCAGCGCCTCGCCGTCGATGTTCTCCTTGAGCAGTCCCTCGCGCAGCATCAGCCCGAGATTCTTGCGCGCGCGCCGCCAGGGCGAATCGGCGGCCTTGTAGACGATGTGGCGCAGATCGTTGAGCCGCCCAGGATTGCGCGGCTTGCCCTCCTGCACCCATTTCTCCCGGCTCTGCCCGCCCTTCCAGGCGCGCGTGGTGAAGCCAAGCACCTCGACCTTCACCGCGCAGCGTTCCAGCGTACGCGCCAGGATGTCGCCGCACATCGCCGCCACCGTGATCGGGCGCCCGCGCATCGAACCGGAATTGTCGATCAGCAGCGTGACGCAGGTATCGCGGAACTCCATGTCGAGCTCGCGCTTGTACGACAGCGCCTGCATCGGGTTGACAACCACGCGCGACAGCCGTCCGGCGTCAAGCAGACCTTCGTCCAGATCGAACTCCCAGGCCCGCGTCTGCTGCGCCAGCAGCCGCCGCTGCAGGCGGTTGGCCAGCTTCGAGATCACGCCCTGCAGATGCTGCAACTGCTGATCGAGTTGCTGGCGCAGCCGCGACAACTCGTCCGGATCGCACAATTCCTCCGCGTCGATCTCTTCGTCGTGTAGACGCGTGTATGCACGATACACCGCCTCGTGGTCGGGGTTCGGCCGCTCGCGCCGAGGCTGCGGGCCGCCGGGCCGATCATCGCCCTCGGCTATCGCGGCGTCTTCGTCCGATTCGGTGCCCTCATCGTCCGCCGCTTCGCCTTCCATCTCCTCGGGGTTGGCGCCCAGCATGCTGTCCTGTTCGGACTCGCTCTGTCCCGAACCATCCTGCTGATCGTCCTGCTCGCCGGACTGTTCGCCGCCTTCCTCGCCTTCCTCGGTGTTGTCCTCGGGGTCCGCTTCGCTTTCGGCTTCGGCCAGATCCAGGGCCGCCAGCAGCTTCCGCGCCGCGCGCGCGTAGGCCCGCTGGTCGTCCTGGCTGCGGTTCATCTCTACCAGCGCCTGATCGGCCGTCTCGCCCAGCGTGTCTCGCCACATGTCCAGAATGCGCCGCGCAGCCGGCGGCGACTTTTCCCCCGACATCTGCTCGCGCGCCAGCAACGACAGCGCCGCCTGGATTGGCAACTGATCCTTGCGCGTCATGCGGTCGTAGCCTTCGGCCTCGCATTCCTCGGCCAGCTTCGATTGCAGGTTCGCCGCCACGCCGGCCATGTGTCGCGAGCCGACCACCTCGACGCGCGCCTGCTCCAGCGCGTCGTATACGTCCTTCGCCTCGCGGCGCGCCGGCATGCGGGCCGCGTGCAGCGCATCGTCGTGATGGCGCAACCGCAGCGCAATGGCATCCGATGAACCGCGCAGCCTGGCCATCTCGGCCGGCGGCAAGGCGCGCGTCGGCAAGGGCAGCCGAGCCCGCTTGCCGGACAGCCCCGACGGGCCTGGCTGAAACGCCACCTGCACGTCGGGGATTTCTGCGATCGCTCGCAGCACCCCCGCGGTGGCGCGCTTGAATTCTTCCGCTCGCGTGTTGTCCTTGTTGGTGGTGCTCATTTAGCCACTGTCCCGTCAAACATTTGGCAACCGGCCTCGCGCAATAATTCCCTCTCCCGTGCTTTGCGCGGGGGAGGGTTAGGGAGGGGGTGTTGCCAGCGAGGCTCGAAATCGAAATGGCCCGCAGCGCCCGCCGATCGCCAACGGACGCCGAACGCCGCCTGTGGTCTCGACTGCGGCGCCATGGGGTTGGCTGGCACTTCCGGCGTCAGCATCCCGAACCGCCGTTCGTGCTCGACTTTGCGTGTCCGGCACTTGGAATTGCGATCGAGGCTGATGGCGGGCAGCACGCCGAGCCGGGAGAGCACGACAGGCGTGAGCGGTTTCTCGAGGCGCGCGGCTGGTTGGTGATGCGCTTCTGGAACAACGAGATTCTGGCCAACACAGACGGGGTCATCTTCCTGATCCAAGAGGCTTGTCGGCAACGTGCGGCGAGGACACCCCCACCCCAACCCTCCCCCGCTTCGCGGGAGAGGGGGTAGAGGGGGTAGGGGGTTAGGCGAACTTGCGGGTGGTGAAACCGCCTGTTGGGATTTCCTCGTTGAAGCAGCGCTGATAGTACTCGCCCACCGTTGCGCGCTCGGCTTCGTCACACTTGTTCAGGAACGTGACGCGGAACGCGAACCCGACATCGCCGAAGATGCGCGTGTTCTCCGCCCAGGTGATCACCGTGCGTGGCGACATGACAGTCGAGATATCGCCGTTGATGAAGCCGGCGCGCGTCAGGTCGGCGAGCGCCACCATCGCCTCGATGCGCTTCTTTATCGCTGCGTCCTTCGAATCCGCCCCCAGTTTGGCGATCACGATGGAGGTTTCCATCGCGTGCGGCAGATAGTTGAGCGTGGCGACGATGTTCCAGCGATCCATCTGGCCCTGATTGATCTGCTGGGTGCCGTGATACAGGCCGGTGGTGTCGCCCAGGCCCACGGTGTTGGCGGTGGAGAACAGCCGGAACGAAGGATGCGGGCGGATCACGCGGTTCTGGTCGAGCAGCGTCAGTTTGCCCTCGACCTCCAGCACGCGCTGGATCACGAACATCACGTCGGGTCGGCCGGCATCGTACTCGTCGAACACGAGGGCGCAGGCGTGCTGCAGGCACCACGGCAGGATGCCCTCGCGGAACTCGGTGACCTGCTTGCCATCCTTCAGCACGATGGCGTCCTTGCCGATCAGATCGATGCGGCTGATGTGGCTGTCGAGGTTGACGCGGATGCACGGCCAGTTCAGCCGCGCCGCAACCTGCTCGATGTGGGTCGATTTGCCGGTGCCGTGGTAGCCCTGGATCATCGTGCGGCGATTGAACGAGAAGCCCGCGAGGATGGCGAGTGTCGTCTCGCGATCGAACTTGTAGGCGGTGTCGATGTCGGGGACATGCTCGGTGCGCACCGAGAACGCCGGAACGACCATATCCGTTTCAATCTCGAACGCCTCGCGCGCGTTCACCTTGGTGTCCGGCAAGTCGATCGCTGAGGTGGGGCGCATTTCGGCGAGGGCGGCAACGTTGTTCATCGGCCAGTGTGTCCTGTCTGAGTCCTGGAAAAGTCTAATCCCGGCACAAGCGCGCGCAAGTGCGGGGGGTGGGAAAACGGCGGGTCCGGTTCACCCCGCTGCCGCCACGGCGGGCGCGGCGACCAGGCGGGAGCGTATCGCGGCATAGGCGAGGTTGATCGTCTTCAGGCGTTCCTCGGCAGCCCGATCGCCGCCGTTGGCGTCCGGGTGGTGGCGCTTGGCGAGTTCCTTGTAGCGCGTCTTCACGATGTCCAGCGTGGTCGGCCAGGACAGCCCCAACGTCGCCAGCGGCTCGCGCAATTCAGGCGGCGCCTGCTGCGGCGTGCGGTTGGTGCCGCGCTTGACGCGGCCGGCGGCCAGCAGATGCAGCGGGTCGCGCACCAGTTCCTCATCCCAGGCGGACGCGCTGCCCAGCCGGCCGAGTGGCCAGGATGGACGCTGCCAGGACGTGTCGGAGCGAAGCTGCGCCTCGATCTGGGCCGGCGACATGCCCTTGTAATAGTCCCAGGTCGAGTTGTAGGCCCGCACATGTTCCAGGCAGAACCACCAGTAGTCGCTGAGATTGCGCGGCGATTTCGGCGCGCGGTATTCGCCCATGGCGGTGCAGCCGGGCGAGTCGCAGGTCCGGCCGGGCGCGGCCGGGTCGGGTGCGAAGTGCCTCGGTCTGGGCATACGACGGCTCATGGTGCCGTTATGGGCAGCTTGACGGGTGCTTGGCAACTGGCACTTGCGGTGATGGGGAGGTGGCGGATATGTCGGTAATGCAGTCGCGTGCTGCAAGGCTGGAGACAGTCCTGACCAGCGCGTTTTCGCCGACGCAGCTCCGCGTGCTGGACGACAGCGCGCGTCACGCCGGGCACGCCGGTGCGCAGCCGGGCGGCGAGACCCACTACAGCGTGCTGCTGGTGTCCGAGGCGTTCCGCGGCATGAACCGGGTGGCCCGCTCACGCGCGGTGCACGCGGCGCTGGCCGCGGAGTTCACCGGCGGCATGCACGCGCTGTCGCTGGTGCTGCGGACGCCGGAGGAAGCGGCGGCGGAGGGTGCCGATTCAGCGTAGCAGCGGACGCCCTGCTTACGACACGTACTGCGCCGGCGCGGCGGATTGATCGCGCGCCGGCAGCGGCCGGCGGCATCCCGAGTTGGTCGTCCGTGAGAATTTTATTCTGTGTAGTGCTGTTAGGGACGATACTTGTGCAAGATTCTGCTAACGAAGTGCGTCTTTCAGGAGGCACAGGAGATGGCCGCAGATAAGGGCCTGGACCGGGTAGATCGCGAGATCCTGCGACTGCTCGCCGCCGATGCCTCGCTTTCGCTGGCCGACATGGCCAGCAAGGTCGGCCTGACCGCCACGCCTTGCTGGAAGCGCATTCGCCGCATGGAGCAGGACGGGGTTATCCTCGGTCGGGTGGCGACGATCGACCCGGTCAAGATCGGTCTTCCGGTATCGGTGTTCGTCGCGGTCGAGACTGCCGATCACTCCAGCAACTGGCTGCGGCGCTTCGCCGAGGTGGTGGGTGGCATGCCGGAGATTGTCGATGCCTGGCGGATGAGCGGCGATGTCGACTACCTGTTGCACGTGGTCGTGCCGGATATCGCCGCCTACGACGAATTCTACCGCCGGCTGATCGCTGCCGTGCCGCTGCGCAACGTTACCAGCCGGTTTTCCATGGAGCGTCTGAAGGCGGCACCGCTGCCGATCTGAACAAACCGCCCGGCCGACAACCATTTCTTAGGACGATCATGGTCTTCTGTCGGTGAGACCAGACAGGGGGGCAGCGGTGCCGGGCAGTCGTTTGATCAATCGCAACGTCGTCGCAGGGCGCGGCCGGACCAGCATGCGACTGGAGCCCGAGTTATGGGACGCGCTGATGGAGATCTGTCAGCGTGAGCACCAGGATGTCAGCCACCTGGTTCGCCAGATCGAGGCGGAGGGCGCCAGCGGAGGCCGCACCAGTTCGGTGCGGGTATTCGTGATGCAATATTTCCGATCGGCAGCCAGCGAATCCGGCCACGAGGCAGTCAATCACGGCGTATTGGATCGCGTGCAGTCGGAGCGCTACCGGCAGCAGGCCGCCTAGTCGCCGGGTTCGTCTATCGCGGCCGGCGCGGTGTCTCTCGCCGATCCGGCGTACAGATGCGGCCAACGCCGTTGCACCACCGGGCTGTCGGTGCCGTAGGCGATGCAGGTGTTCAGAATGGCTGGCACGCCGCCCATCTTGGCGGCGATCCGCACGTCGAGCCGATCGCTGCCCGGCTGATCGACTTCGCCGGCTGCCGCAGCCTCGCGCCGGGCGCGTGCCGGATCGATTGTCTGGTAGGCGGTGGTCGCCATCTGCTGGAGCAATTCACGCAGATGCGTGCAGCCGGCGGTGCCACCGACCCGCCTTGCCGCCTCCTTCAAAAATCCGGGCTTGATGCGCAGGCCGGCAAGTCGCGAGAAATTCGGCGTGGCGGTCGGGCAGATGGCATAGGGGGTGTAATCGCTGGACGCCTCGCAGGCGATGATGCACCGCTCATCGTCCACCGTCAGGCGGAGCCACATGCCGTGCACCGGTTCGCCGGCCTCGATGAAACCGCGATCCCGGTTGGCCGACCCGTAGCTCTTGGTGTCGGTAAGCTGCGCCTCGATGTCGTACAGCCCATCGGTTCGGCGATAGCCGCGCAGGACGATGTCGCGCGAATGCAGCAATTCGCGCTCCTGTGGCGGGCTCAGCGGCATTCCTGGTCTCCAGCTTTGTTGCGGCGCAGCATGATGGCATATGGCACGGCGATGCGACGCCGCAAACCCTGCCGCGAGGCTGCCGGGCAAATTCACTCGCTGCGGTGCGGTGAAGACTACCGGAAGAATTCGACCTTGGCCTCGCGGAACCACAGGAAATTTGCCGGTGCCGCCGAGATCGGCCCATTGATGGCGAACACCGCGATCTCGAACCGCTCGCCTGGGGCGACGACATCGCACAGTACCAGGCGATTGGGCATGTTGAACCCTTGGATCGTTGCGGGGCTGGGCCGTCCCGCCGCACGCGGCAGCGCGCCGTTGACCCAGATCTCGGCGTAGTCGTCGACGTTCACCGTCAGTACAGCTTTCGCGCCGGCGGTGGCGAAGTTTGCAACAGAGGCGGGTATCGTCAGTGTGGTGCGGAACCAGACGAACGATACCATGCCGCCGCCGCGCCGCGCACCAAGGTCGGTCGAGGCGACCTCCTGCCAATCCGAATCGTCGAAGCCGCTGAGCTCGGCGTGCGGGTCGACGTCGTAGGTGGTGCGATATTCGTGCATGGCGTCGGACAGTGCCGGGCACTCGACGAGCTTTGCCTCGTGTGCCTTCCAGCGCGCGCCGAACGCCGCCGATCCGGCGGTGGTCATCAGATCGACCACATGCACCGGAGGCAGCAATGGCGCGATCGCCGGCTGCGGGATGGGGAGGGGCGGATTTGGCGGCGGGATGGAAGCGGTCGGTCTGATGTAGGTGTTCGTGGGCATTGCCATGGCCTTTGCGTTGGGACTGCCAGTGTATGCGGACACATCGGCAGAACGCGAGGCTTGGCGGGTGCTGGCAGGGGAGGGCCGGTCTCGGTTCTCACCTGCGTCTGGTTGCCCGCGTGATGAGACAGAGGTGTGGGGGAGGGGGCGGTTGGAAGAGGTCCAAGCAGGCATTGCAGCCGCCGATGCATGGTTGGTGCGCGCAGACCGGAGCAGGGATGAACGGCGCGGCGAATTTGCCATCGCGGATGCCATCTGGATCGAGTGTGGGGCATGGCCCGCGGGCCAGCACGGGCTGGGCTTGCTGCCAGTGCGGCAGACATCGGCGACTCATCGGCGATGGAGAGCTTTTGGGGGTGCTGGCGAAACGGGCGTCAAGTAAGAAAGTAGGCCTCTTTCACATATTACACAGATTAAATCAGGGATTTCACCGATAAGGATTGGTTATTTGCGCTCCGCGCGCAGTGCCTTTTGCTTTCTGTGCATTCCTCTGCTTGACCTGTGTAATCTGTGCCGAATACTTGCTTGCTTGCGCCGTGCTGGTGCGGTTTGGCCGGCCTGCGTCGGCATGACATGGGGCGGGCGTGTCAGGTTGCGGCGGTGGCTTTCGCCGGATCGTCGAGGGCGCGGAGGTGCGCGGAGGTGCCGTGGGCGATGAGGGGCAGCAGGTCGGGCGGCGGTGGGCCGAAGTCGCAGTTGGCCGGCAGGCCGCCGGCGGCGCGGATCAAGGCGGCGCGGCGGGGGTGGATGATGGCGTACTGCTCGGCCTCGGCGGCCAGGTCGGCGATTGGTTCGGCGTCCGATGATGGTGGCGGCTCGGGCGGTGCAGGCTGGGCGATCGGCGCGGGCGGGGTGCGGCCCAGCGCGCTGGCCATCAGGCCCATGGCGGCATGCTCGGTCCAGGCGGCCTGATCGAGCGTGGCGTTGTTGGCCTCCCGCTTCTGGCGGATCGCCTGGACACGCAGCAGCAGGCGACGGGCGGCGGAGGCCTGGCGCATCATGGCGAGGGACAGGGTGTTGCATTGCAGCACCATCGCGGTGTCGATGTCGTGGCGGCGGGCCAGGCGGATGCAGTCGGTGGCCTGGGCTTGGGCTGCGATGCACTGCACGGCGAGGTGGGCCTCATCGGCGTTGGCCGGCAGCATGGACGCGACGCGGGCGATGGCGTCGTTGTCGCGGCGGATCAGGTCCTCGGGGGAGTCGCTGACCGGGGGCGGCAGCGCGGCACACAGGGTGTGGATGACCTGGTGGAATGTGTCCCTGGGGAGTTGCAGGGAGAGGTCGAGGGGGTGGTTGGGGAAGCTGTCCATGGCGGCGTGTATGGCGTTATGGGTGATAACTGTCAAGTGTTATGTGGGATGGCGGTTGGGAGGTGTGGGAGCGGCGGCGACCCAATGGGTGGGGGATTGCTTCGTCGCTGCGCTCCTCGCAATGACAGGGGGGCGGCGGGGATTGCCGTGGTGCTGAGGTCTTGGCGGTGACGGGGAAAGGCGGGGGTTGGGAAAGCGGGGGGTTGCCGCACTCTTTGCACTGACGGAGAAGACGGGCGATCGCAGTGGCGCTGCGCGACTGTGCCGGCGAATCGGTCGATCAACGGCGAGGCGTGAACATGAGGGCAATGCGAATATTGCTTGAGTTGGTGGCTGTCGTACCTGACGTCGGCTGCGGTTGCCCAGCCGGCGCCACCTGCATTGTTGCAGTCCGTGCCGCACGGCGCCGATCCGGATACCGGCGCACGGCCAGGCAACGATATCGGCACCGGTTCATCGCTGCCGCTGTCGGACAAGGCCGGCAATATCGTACCGGAAGATACCAAGTCGGCGCTGGCACCGAACCTGCCTTCACCGGCGATCGGAGAAAACGCCTCGCCGCGTGACTATCTGCTGGCGGCGCGCGCCGCACTGGTGCTCGACCATACCGGCGAGGCGCAACAGGCGTTGGAGATGGCGGAGACAAGGGCGCTCGACCGTTCGGTGCCGCTGTTCAAGACCGATGTGCGGATCCAGGATCCGCTGGTCGGCGAGATCGAACAGGCATTGCGGGCACTGGGACAGGGCGACCGGGTGCGAGCCGTGCAGATCATCGAGGCTGCGCTATCGCATGCGGGTCAGCCGGCCGCCAAGTGAAAGGATGCATGGCGGTGATTTCGTGCCTACGGCAGTCACGCGTGTCCGACTGTGTCATAGCCGCATGATATTCGTCCACGCCTGTCCGCGCGAGACGCAGGAGATGGTTTTCGACGCCCACGAGCGCGCCTTCGCGCTGTTCAAGGGCGCCTGCACGCGCGGCATCTACGACAACATGAAGACGGCGGCCGAGACGATCTTCATCGGCAAGGATCGGCAATACAATCGCCGCTTCCTGCAGATGGCGCCACGCGGCGCTGTTCGCGACGGCGAACGCCGGATCGGCTGGTCAGGCTACTTCGTAGGTCGGCCGTTTTTCTTTCCGTCCGGTCTGAGAGACGGCCGCCTTCAGGCGTGCCAGATCAAGGCGGCGGAGCTCGGCGTAGATCGCCTGGGTTTGCTCGGTCGGCGTCAATACCAACCAACGCTCTACAGAATAACGCATGCGGACGTTTTCGATTGCCCGCGCGAGTACGGGATCATGTTGACCCATCTGCTTCGGCTCCCCAAATCCCGCTGTTGTGGTTGCCGTTGATGACTGGATTCGAAATGCAACCATCTATCAACGGCTTCCGCCTCGGCCTGAGAAGTTGCCCCGGTTTGTGGCGCGGATGCCACGTTCTGCGGCGTTTGCAACCCAACTCGCATGCCATGCTGTCTAATACTGCCGCCACTATCGATCAATGCCTGTTGCGGCTGGCAGATCGATTTATACAGGAAGATGCGGAACGGCATCTAATATTGAATCCCGTCTCCGCGATTCTAGATAAATGCTGATGGGTTTTGTCAGACGTCAAGATTATAACGCCGAACTTGCCCCGACCGACCACCGGCTCAGAGAATGAGACGGCGCCTGCGCTTGACCAGCGTGCGGCGATCCAGCGTACTTCATGGATGCCGCGTCCGAGTCTGCGCCTTACCCCGCATGGGCACCTCATCCTCGAGCATTCCGACGATGCGCCGGAACTCGACGACCGCATCGCTCGCCGGCTGAGCGACGCGTTCGGACTCGGTGCCGGCCATGGACTGCTGCAACTTGGCGCGGGTGAGGTAGGCCAGCCGCTCCCGCCGGTCTTGCTATGGTGGCGCGGATTTGCCGCGCGCTATGTGGCGGCTGTCTGTCTGCAATCGTCCGGCGATGTGCCGGAGATCGCCGCGCCGAACGAGGCGGAGCTGGCAACTCTCGTGCTGACCGCGCCGATGATGGCGGGCGCCGAATATCTGACGACCGACGCGCTGCGCACGCTGTGGCAGGGCATCGCGGCGGCGCTGACGCAGTCGCTGAGCGCGGCGAAGACGGACCTGCAGAGCTTCCTGAAGGTAAGCAATCCCGCGTGGAACCTGGTCGGGCGGGTGCACTTCAACCTGGCCGAGAACCGCCGCGACGAGGATGCGCCGTTTGCCTTCATGGCGACCTATACGACGCGGCTCTCGGCACAGGCCAAGGCGCAGCATCTGCCGCTCGGCCAGGCGCTGCGGGAGTACGCGGGCGCGGCGAACCGGCCGAAGCTGCTGTCGCTGCTGGTGCCGGTGCAGCGCGCTGCCGAGACATGCACATGGCTCAGGCCGATCATCGAGGCCGGCGAGATCTTTCATCCGTTGCGCTGGACTCCCGCGGAAGCCTCACGGCTGCTGGCAAGCACGCCCGATTTGGAAAGTGCCGGCGTCGTGGTGCGCATGCCGTCGTCGTGGCGTGCGAACCGGCCGGCGCGGCCGAAGGTGACCGGAACGGTCGGGACACGCGCGCCGTCGGCGCTCGGCCTGGAAGGCGTGCTGGATTTCCGCATGGCGGTTACGCTCGATGGCAAAACGCTGAGCGAACGGGAAATCGCGACGTTGCTTGCGGGCACCGACTCGCTGGTGCTGCTGCGCGGACAATGGGTCGAGGTCGATCGCGAGCGACTGCAACGCGCGATGCAGCAGTTCCACGACGCCGAGAGGCTGGCTGAGCGGGATGGCCTGACGTTCGCCGAGGCGATGCGGATGCTATCGGGCGCGGCGGTTGCGGATGATGCGTCGGATGTCGCGGTCGCCGATTGGGCGAGCGTGACGGCTGGGCCGTGGCTGGCGGAAACACTGCAAAAGCTGCGCGGGCCGGATGGTGCGGGCGTGGATGCCGGTCCGGCGTTGCACGGGATATTGCGGCCGTATCAGCGCGCCGGTGTGCAATGGCTGCATCTGCTGTCCGGCCTCGGCCTCGGTGCCTGCCTGGCCGACGACATGGGCCTGGGCAAGACCATCCAGGTGCTGGCACTGCTGCTGGCACAGAAGCGGCATGGGGTGGTCAAACGGCCAAGTCTGCTGGTGGCGCCTGCGTCGTTGCTGGCGAACTGGGCGGCGGAGATCGAAAAATTCGCGCCCGAACTGAATGCCGCGATCGTGCATCCATCGGCGATGACCGCGGAACAGATCAGGCAATTCACGCCGGCACGGGCGGCGGAACTCGACCTGGCAATCACCAGCTACGGGTCGTTGTTGCGCATGCCGGCGCTGGCGGAAACCGAATGGTGCTTCATCATCCTGGATGAGGCGCAGGCGATCAAGAACCCGAACGCCAAGCAGACGCGCGCCGCGAAGGCACTGAAGGCAACCGCGCGCATCGCGTTGACCGGGACGCCGGTGGAGAACCAACTCGGCGATCTTTGGTCGATCTTCGATTTCATCAATCCGGGCCTGCTGGGAAGCGCCAGGCAGTTCAGCCGCTACGCCAAGAGCCTGGCCGAACGCGAGGTCAATCCGTACGGCCCGCTGCGCGAGCTGGTGCGGCCGTACATCCTGCGTCGCATGAAGACCGACAAGGCGATCATCAGCGATCTGCCGGACAAGACCGAGCTGAAGGCGTACTGCGGCCTCAGCCGCAAACAGGCGGCGCTGTACGAACAGGCGGTGCAGGACCTGGAAAAGCGCCTGGAAGACGCGGATGGCATTGCGCGCAAAGGCGTCGTGCTGGCGATGCTGATGCGGCTCAAGCAGATCTGCAATCACCCGTCGCAGTGGCTGAACGACAACGCCTGGGCCGAGATGGACAGTGGCAAACTGGCCCGGCTGCGCGAGATTGCCGAAGTGGTGGCGTCGCGACAGGAGAAGATGCTGGTGTTCACGCAGTTCCGCGAGATGACGGCGCCCCTGGCGACATTCCTGGGCGGCATTTTCGGACGTTCCGGCCTGGTGCTGCACGGCGAGACCGCGGTGAAGAACCGGCGCGCCCTGGTGCAGACGTTCCAGGAGGATGAGACCGTGCCGTTCTTCGTGCTGTCGCTGAAGGCTGGCGGTTCGGGACTGACGCTGACCGCGGCCTCGCATGTTGTGCATTTCGATCGCTGGTGGAACCCCGCGGTGGAGAACCAGGCGACCGATCGCGCCTTCCGCATTGGGCAAAAGCGCAATGTCCTGGTGCACAAGTTCGTCTGTCGCGGGACGGTCGAGGAAAAAATCGACGCCTTGATCGAACTCGAAGCAAGGTGTGTCTGATGAACTGCTGTCGGGTGCCGGCGAGATCAACCTGACCGAGATGCAGGATGCCGAACTGCTGCGGATGGTCGCACTGGATCTGAACGCTGCCATGAGGGATTGAGGGCCATGTCGCGTTATTACGATTACGGCGGCTGGGCGCCCTACGTTTCAGTGGCGCAACGCCGCGCCAAAGCGGCGCGCGAAATGGAAAAGCTGCGCAAGAAGGGGCATCCGGTGGCGCCGGTGGTGATCACCGGACGCGCCATCGCCTCGACCTTCTGGGGCAAGGCGTGGTGCGACAATCTGGAGGGTTATCGCGACTACGAGAACCGCCTGCCGCGCGGCCGCACCTATGTGCGCAACGGGTCGGTGGTCGATCTGCAAATCGCGCCACGCGAGGTGACCGCGATGGTCAGCGGATCGTCGGTTTATAAGGTCACGGTGAGCATCGGCGAGCTGAAGCCGGCGCAATGGGCGTCGATCCGCAAGGACTGCGCGGGCGGTATTGATTCATTGGTGGAGCTTTTGCAGGGACGGTTTTCGAAGGGTGTGATGGAGCGCATCTGCCGCCAGGAGGGCGGATTGTTTCCGCGGCCCTCCGACATCCGCTTTTCGTGCAGTTGTCCGGACCACGCTTCGATGTGCAAGCACGTGGCCGCGGTGCTGTACGGCGTCGGCGCGCGACTGGACGCGCAACCGGAACTGCTGTTCCGCCTGCGCGCGGTGGACGAGAATGAGCTGATTGCCGGCATCGACGAGGCGCTGCCGATGTCCAAGACCGGGCCGGCCACCGGCAAGGTGCTGGAGGTGGACGACCTGTCGGCCATGTTCGGTCTGGACATGGCGGGTGCGGATAGCCCGGCCGAGGCCGCCGGCGACGTGAAGCGCAAGGTTGCGAAGCGCGCGGCGAAGGTGGTTGCCAAGCAGACTGTTCCCAGGAAGGCGGTGGCCGGGGCGGCGGCGAGGAAATCCGTCGCCGGGAAGCCTCCGCCTGCTGTCAGCCGAGTACCGCCCGGCGGCGTTGCAGGCTCGCTGCCGGCCATAATGCCTTCGAATCGTAATACCCCTCGAAAGCAGGCACGTCCGCGGGCAGCGTGATCCAGGGCAGCTTCGAGCGGACGTAGATGTGGACGTCGGGCGGCAGCGCCCGGGGCTCATCGAGCGTGCCGACCCGCACGAAGCGCAGCGTCTTGAGCCCGCCATATTCGCTCCACGTTGCAGTGCCGCAGTCGGGGCAGCGGAACACGGTGTGCGGCCGGCCGCTGTCGGTGGGCATGGCATATGGCGCCGGGTCGCCGGACAGCAGGTCGATCCGATCCGTCTCGATCAGTGCGTTGAGCACGAAGGCTGTGCCGGTCTGGCGCTGGCAGTCCTTGCAGTGGCAGCAATGGACGAACATCGGAGCGCCGCGCATCCGATAGCGCAGCCGTCCGCAGGCGCAGCCACCTTCCAGCGTGTCGGTCATGGCACCCCTTCGATTCCGCCGCAGAATCGGGGCGCTCCGGGCTCAGCCGTCATGGCCGGGCCGGCCCCGATCATCGGTCGTGGCACAATAGCGGTGGTGATGGACGCGACAAGCCCAGCGATGACGGGGCAACGTGACATGGCGGAAGGTCAGACGTGCTGCCGCCTGGGGCGTCCTGGGCCGGAAGCGCCATTTTATCCGCGGGTGTTGCATCGCAGCCGTCGCGCGAGCACACCAGTCGCAGTAACCTGCCGCCGCCATGATCCGTCTCTCCATCCAGGCCCGCCAGGCGCTGGCGAAGCTGACGCTGCCGGTGCTGATCGCGGCGGCGTTCGGCCTGATGCTGCTCGGCAAGGCCGACACGCTGATGGCCGAGCGCGCCCGGATGGCATCTGGCCGATGCGCTGGCGCCGATCTATGTCGCGCTGGCCGAACCGCTGGCCGATGTGCGCGACACCATCACCGGTGCGACCGACCTGTGGGACCTGCGTGCCGACAACGCCCGGCTGCGCGAGGAGAATGAGCGCCTGCGCCGCTGGCAGTCCGTCGCACTGGCGCTGGATGCGGAGAACCAGCGGCTGAAGGCCAATCTGCACTGGATCCCCGATCCGGCACCGTCCTACGTCACCGCCCGCGTGGTGGCCGATGCCGGCGGCGTCTATGCCAAGGCCGTGCTGCTGTCGGTCGGCCCGAACCACTGCATCCGCAAGGGCGAGATCGCGCTGGACGAACGCGGCCTGGTCGGGCGGGTCACCGAGGTCGGCGCGCGCACCGCGCGGGTGCTGCTGATCACCGACCTGAACAGCCGGATTCCGGTGATCCTGGAGAACTCGGGCGCACACGCCATCCTGGTCGGCACCAACGGACCGCGGCCGCGGCTGCTCTACTGGCCGGAAGGCACCATGCCGCAGGAGGGCGAGCGGGTGGTGACCAGCGCCGAGGCCGGCGCGTTCCCGGCCAACCTGCCGGTCGGCACGGTGCATTACACCAGCGCCAACGTCCCCGAGGTGGTGCCCGACGGCGATGCTGGACCGGCTCGAGGTCGTGCGCATCTTCGACTACGGCCTGGGCGGCATCGTGGCGCCCGAAGCCGCCGCGGCGTCCGCCGGAACGGCGGGACCACTGATGGCACGCACCGACCAGATGCCCGGCATCCGGCCGCGTGCCACGCTGGGCCGGCGGCTCGACATCGCCGCGCGGCAGGCATTTCCCGCGACCTGCACGATCCTGCTGATGCTGCTGACCGAGACGCCGCTCGGCATCGCCGACCAGGCCGCGCTGCTGCCGGCGGTGACGCTGGCCTGCGTGTATTTCTGGTCGCTGTTCCGTCCCGCCGCGATGCCGCCGCCGGTGGTGTTCCTGATCGGCCTGCTGCTCGACCTGCTGGGCTATCTGCCGCTCGGCGTCGGTGTGCTGACCCTGCTGGCGGTGCACGGCCTTGCGCTGCGCTGGCGCGGTGTGCTGACCCGGCAGGGGTTCCTGGCGGTCTGGCTGGCGTTCGCCGGATTTGCCGCCGGTGCCGCGGCGCTCACCTGGGCGCTGACGGCGGTGCTGTCGTTCCGCCTGCTGCCGCCGGCTCCGGCGCTGTTCCAGGCGGTGCTGACCGCCGCGCTGTATCCGGCGCTCGCCATCCTGTTCATCCGCGCCCACCGCACCATCGCCGATCCGGAGCGCGCCTGAGATGAAGCGCGACACGCGCCGCACCGGCGTCTTCACCCGCCGCGCGCTGCTGCTGATGGGCGGCCAGGTGGCGCTGCTGGGCGGCCTGGCGGCGCGGCTTTACCAGGTGCAGGTGGTCGAGGGCGCGCCGCTATGCCACGCTGGCCGAGGAAAACCGCATCAGCGCGCGGATGATCGCGCCGCCGCGCGGGACGCATCCTCGACCGGTTCGGCACCGTCGTCGCCGGCAACAAGCTCAACTGGCGCGCTCTGCTGATCGCCGAGCAGACCAACGACGTCGGGGCGACGCTCGACACCTTCGCCCGCATCGTGCCGCTGGCCGACACGAGCGCGCGCGGATCGAGCGCGAGGTGCACCGCCATCGCCGCTTCATCCCGATCATGGTGCGCGAGTTCCTGAACTGGGACGAGATGGCGCGCGATCGAGGTGAATGCGCCCGACCTGCCCGGCATCATGGTCGATGTCGGCACCACGCGGCATGTATCCGTTCGGCGAACAGCTCGCGCATGTGGTGGGCTATGTCGCGCCGCCGACCGAGGCGGACGTCGCCGACGACCCGGATGCTGGCGCTGCCCGGCATCCGGGTCGGCCGCGCCGGGCTGGAGAAGCAGCACGACCTCGACCTGCGCGGCCGCGCCGGCGCGGTGCAGCTCGAGGTGAACGCGCTCGGCCGGGTGATCCGCGAACTGGACCGCCAGGAGGGCATGCCGGGCGAGGAGGTCGGCCTGACCATCGATGCCGGATTGCAGCAGGCGGTGCTGGGCCGCCTGGGCGACGAGAGCGCCAGCGCCGTGGTGCTGGATTGCCGCAACGGCGAGGTGCTGGCGATGGCCACCAATCCGTCGTTCGATCCCTCGCTGTTCAATTCCGGCGTGTCGCAGGCGCAGTGGGCGGAGTGGACGCAGGACAAGCGCGACGCCGCTGATCAACAAGGCGACGCGCGGGCTGTATGCGCCGGGCTCGACCTTCAAGATGGCGGTGGCGATGGCGGCGCTGGAGGCGCGACGCCGTCACGCCGAGCGACACGGTCGAATTGCCCCGGCTATCTCGATCTTGGCGACGCGCGGTTCCATTGCTGGCGCAAGGGCGGCCACGGCACGCTCGACCTGCGCGGCGGGCTGAAGAACAGTTGCGACGTGTTCTTCTACGAGATGGCGCAGGCGCACCGGCATCGACCGGATCGCGGCGATGGCGCACCGCTTCGGCCTGGGCACGCGAGCTGGACGATCGATCTGCCGGGCGCGCGCGATCGGCCTGATCCCGACGCGCGAGTGGCGCATTGGCGCAGGGCCATCCGTGGAACCTCGGCGACACCGTCGTCGCGGCATCGGCCAGGGCTACATCCAGGTGACGCCGTTGCAGCTCGCCACCTATGCCGCGCGGGTGGCGACCGGGCGCAGGTGGAGCCGCACCTGACGCGCAAGCTGGCGGGCGAGCTGCAGCCGGGCGTCGCAGCCGGAGGACTGGCCGGCGCTGCGATCTGTCCGAGCGCTTCCTGCATGTGGTGCGCGAGGGCATGTGGGCGGTGGTGAACGAGCCGGGCGGCACCGCGCCGCAGGCGAAGCTGGCCGATCCGCGCTGGCAGATGGCCGGCAAGACCGGCTCGGCGCAGGTGCGCCGGGTATCGCGCGAGCAGCGCGAGGACGGCAATTTCGACAGCTCGAAGCTGCCCTGGGAAGTACCGCCCGCACGCGCTGTTCGTCGCCTACGCGCCGTACGATGCGCCGCGCTACGCGCTGTCGGTGGTGGTGGAGCATGGCAATGCCGGCGCCGCCGCGGCGGGACCGATCGCGCGCGACATCATGACCGACACGCTGCAGCGCGATCCGCCGGGCGCGACGCACTGCCAGGGGCGCAGGTCGCTGAGAACGAGGTCCGGCCATGAGATCGAAGGTCGGGCAGCCGCCGCAGCCATACATGATGGCCGGAACAAGCCCGGCATGACGCCAGAAGGTCGGGCTGCCGCCCGAACGCGCACATGAGGGAAGACCGGCTGTGGCGCGAGACCTCGTTCGGCCTCGGCGGCAAGCTCTGGCAGGTCAACTGGCTGTACGTGCTGCTGCTGTGCGCGCTGGCCGGCGTCGGCTATGCCGCGCTGTACAGCGCCGCCGGCGGTTCGCCGGAACCCTATGCCTCGCGCCACGTGCTGCGCTTCGCCGCCGGCCTTGTGCTGATGATCGGCATCGCGCTGGTGGACATCCGCTTCATCGCGCGCCTGGCCTGGCCGGCTTATGTCGTGTCCCTGGCGCTGCTGGTGGTGGTGGCGCGCTACGGCCATGTCGGCAAGGGCGCGCAGCGCTGGATCGAGTTCGGCGGACTGCAGCTGCAGCCGTCCGAGCTGATGAAGATCGCGCTGGTGCTGGCGCTGGCGTCGTGGTTCCACCGCGCCTCGTGGGAGCGGATCGGCAATCCGCTGTTCCTGATCCCGCCGGTGATCGCCGTGCTGGTGCCGGTGGGGCTGATCCTGAAGGAGCCCAACCTCGGCACCGCGGTGATCATCGCTGCGCTGGGCGGCGTCGATGTTCTTCGCCGCCGGGGTGCGCTGGTGGAAGTTCGTGCTGGTCGCGCTGCCGATGCCGTTCGCTCGCGCGCATCGTCTACGCGCATCTGCACGACTACCAGCGCGCGCGGATCGACACGTTCCTGCATCCGGAGAGCGATCCGCTCGGCGCCGGCTACAACATCATCCAGTCGAAGATCGCGCTGGGTTCGGGCGGCATGTGGGGCCAGGGGTTCCTGCAGGGCACGCAGGGGCATCTGGATTTCCTGCCGGAGAAGCAGACCGACTTCATCTTCACCATGATCGGCGAGGAGTTCGGCCTGGTCGGCGGCGCTGGCGGTGATGGCGCTGCTGTGCCTGATCGTGCTGGGCGGCATGGCTGATCGCGCTGCGCTGCCGCCACCAGTTCGGCCGGCTGGTGGCGCTCGGCATCGCCACCAATTTCTTCCTGTATGTGTTCGTCAACATCGCCATGGTGATGGGGGTGATCCCGGTCGGTGGCGTGCCGCTGCCGCTGGTCTCGCATGGCGGTTCGGCGATGATCACCGTGATGATCGGCTTCGGCTTGCTGATGTCGGTGCACGTGCACCGCGACGTGGAGTTTGCGGCGCGCAACGGAGCGTAGTGCTGGACGGAGTGGATGCCGGCTGGCCAAATCCCGCCATGACGAAGCTGGTTTGGTGCGAGCTTTCGCCACGAATGGTGCATGGCGCGACATCCGAACGGGCGATTCCGCCGCTCCTGCTGCGGGCCTATCGGCAAACCGATTACCGCGTCGGCGGGATCACGGTTCGTATCGGCCGGTGTGTGCCGGGTGAGCTGTTCGATGCGGTCGGTGCCCGGGTTGCCGTCCTGGTCACCGCCTGGAACCCGTTGTCGCGACGCATGCCGGAGGGCTGGAACCATCGCATGATGCGGCGCATGCGCCAGCATCTGCGGCGGTTCGTGGTGCTGAATGCCGACGGATCGCTGCGACACTGGCGCGAGGCGATGCTGCTGGTTGCCGCGGAGCCTCGGCGGGTCATCCCGATTGCCGCGCGTTTCCGGCAGCGTGCGGTGGTTATCCTGCACCCGCGCCGGCGGGCTCGGCTCTGGCTGCTGTCGCCTCGCGCATCATGCGCTGGAAGATCCCGTAGCGCAGGTTGACGTGGTAGGTTCGGCCGTCGTCGCCGAGTACCGGCACTGTCGCGTGCTCATCCCTGCGCATTTTCTGTGCCGCCAGATGAACGATGCCGATCGGGCGGTAGGGGTAGTACAGTTCCAGCAGTTCGATGCGCTTCGTGTCGACGCGTCGCGGCACAATGGTGTTGCACCGGGTCGGCATCAGTTCGAGTGGCAGACCGTCGGTGTAGGTCGCCAGCGCCATGGCAAGCTGATCCGAGGTGAACGGTTTGCCGTGGCGCAGGATGCGTTGCTGCCAGCGTCGCATGGCCTGCCAGTGTGGCGCGTCGGTGCGCAGGGCGAACGCGCCGGCATTCAGTTGCGCGCGCGTGCCGAGATCGCGGCAGATCGCCAGCGGCAGCCACGCGTTGCGCGCGTTCTTGTAGTTGAACGAACGCACCTGGCCGATGCCAGCGAGGAACCAGCGGATGGTGATGACGCGGTCGTGGAAGCGTCCGGCACCCGGGACCACCGCCAGTGCTCCGGTCTGCGCCGCGTCGATCAGCAGTTGGACCGCGGCCCAGTCCTGCACCCAGGTATCGGCGTCGAGCCAGATGATGGTGTCGTAATTGGGCAGGTAGGTGTCGAGCCACAGCTTGCCGAGATTGACCGCGAGCGCCGGGCGTTTGCGCACGGCGGTGGCCACCGCGTCGTGTGCCGAGGGTGGGATGACGATGATGCCGTTGCCGGACAGCCAGGTGAGCTGGTCGGCGTTCAGGCCGGCGTTGATCACGGCTACAGGGATTCGGAGATCGGGCGCCGCATGGGCGATCGAGGCGACCAGTTCCTGCACCAGATGGAAGTAGTCGGCGTCGGCGCCGGTCGCGATGGCAAATGCAGGCAACGGCCGGGTCTCCCTCCGACGGTCAATCGCAGACGTTACTAGAGCAACATCGGGATAACTGGAACGATGGGTTTCGCGGTGGCCCATATAAGCTGATCCACGAGGTGGCGCGAGCGCCACGGGAGGCGGGGCCAGGCATCGAGTTAACCAAGGGTTCAGTCGTCTGGGCGCAGAGTCCGGACATTGACCTGAAGGAATGCCATGGCATCTCCCATCAGAAATGTCGTGGCGTTCCTCTGGCATGCACGCGCTCGATTTCTGCTGATCGCCTGCGGCGTGCTGGTCGGGCTTGTGCTGGCCGGGGGTACCGTCGTTGTCATCCGGCAGATGCATCAGAATGCCCTTGCGGCCGCCGAGCGCGAACTTTCCAACATGTCGCTCGCAGTTGCCGAGCAAACCGATCATGGCTTCCAGGCGGTAGAAACCGTAGAGCTCAGCCTGATTGAACACATGCGGCAGCTCGGTATCGACACGCCAGAGGAATTTGTCCGACAGATGTCGCCGCGGGATGTGCAATCGAGCCTGCGGGACCGCATCGTGGGTGTGCCACAGGTGGAAGCGCTGAGCCTGATCGATCGGAACGGCAGGTTGCTCAATTTCTCACGTGACCGGCCGCTTCCTGACATCAATGTTGCCGACAGGGATTACTTTCAGGCTCTCAGCGGCAATGATCCGCCAACCTCCTTCATCAGCGCGCCAGTCGAGAGTCGCAGTACCGGCGCCTCGACATTCTACATTGTCCACAGGTTCAGTGCGCCTGACGGGGCCTTCATCGGTCTCGTCGTCGTCGCGATCGAGCCGACCTACTTTGAGCAGATCTTCTCGAAGATGTCGCACGACTCAGCCGCATCGATCTCATTGCAGCGGCGGGACGGAGTGCTGCTGGCGCGCTACCCGCCGATTCCAGGCAGCAACGGACGCTCGACGGCACAGACCGGCAACTTTCAGCGACTCATCGCCGCAACGGACCATGGCATCGTGCACATCCGCAGCATGCTCGACGGCCAGGACAGGCTGCTGGCACCACGCGGCCTCAGCCACTATCCAATTCTTGTCATCGCCGGTACGACATCCCAGCAGGCGATGGGCGGTTGGCGCGACCAGTCATTGCTGATCGTCGTCAGTGGCGTCCTGCTGGAGCTTTTCCTTTGCGGCCTGATCGTGCTCAGCATTCGCCAGATGCGCGCCCAACAACTGCTTGCCGCTGGCGCCACCGAGAAACTCGCGTCGGACAAGGCACGTATGCTCGCCGAATCCAATCTGGTGCTTGCCGATCTGAAGTTGCGGCACGCAGAGGAGAGCAAACGCAGCGAGCAGGCGCTCAACACGCAGGCGATGCGCTTCGAACTGGCGCTCCGCAATATGCAGCAAGGCCTGATGATGTTCGATGATGTTGGCCGATTGCTGGTGGTGAATCGGCCATTCTGTCGGCTATTCGGCCTGGAACCTGATGCACTTATCGCAGGCATGAGCTATGCGGAAGTGACCGGACGAATCGTCGAGCTCGGTAACATCACCGAACGGGACATGCGCCGTTATCGCGAAACCCGGGCAAAGCTCATCAGCGGAAATGAGGCGGCAACGGCCACCTGGGAGGTATCTGATGGCCGCGCATTCACGGTGACTCACCAGGCAATGGAGGGCGGTTGGCTAAGCACCTACGAGGACATCACCGAGCACCGCAAGACCGCGGCAAGGATCGCGCATCTTGCCAATCATGATGCACTGACGGATCTGGCCAACCGCATGCTGTTTCATGAAAGGCTGGAACATGGTCTCACGTATGCGCGCCGCGGCCATCTCCTGGCACTGCATTGCCTTGACCTCGATCAGTTCAAGACAGTGAACGACACGCTCGGGCATCCGATTGGCGATCGCCTGCTGCAGGCGGTTGCCGGGAGACTGCTCGGGCATCTGCGTGAGACCGATACAGTTGCGCGACTTGGCGGTGACGAATTCGCCATTGTGCAAACCGCGATCGGGTCGCCCACGGATGCCTCTCGGCTGGCGGACAAATTGATCGCACTGATTGAGGCGCCGTTCGAAATCGACGGGAATCAGATTGTCATTGGTACCAGCATCGGTATTGCATTCGCGCCGCACGATGGGCTGGACGCCGACCAGTTGTTGAAGTGCGCCGATCTGGCCCTGTATCGTGCCAAGGTCGATGGCCGCGGCATCTACCGGCTGTTTCATGCCGACATGGACGCATCGATGCAGGCGCGCCGTGCCCTGGAGCTCGATCTCCGTGGTGCGCTGCGGGACGGACAGTTTGAACTGTTCTAGCCCGACTTTCGCTACTCGACGGCGAGAATTGTCCAGAGCGCTGATTTTCCGTAGTAGGAGCGGCCAAGGTCGGCACCACAGTGCGGGCGGTCATACTGATCGTGGAACGTCAGCCGCGATGACCCTCGGCGGCGACTGGGCGGGCAGGCTGATCTTCAGCCGTTGGAGCAGAATGGCCTGATCCACCTCCGGTTCGGTGTAGCGAGACAGTATGACGGTGCGGCCATCCGTGGTCGGCAGTTGCACATCGACCATCTGGATCGCTGCCATCTTGTCCAGCACCGACCGCGGTGTCAGTCCCGGTGCCAGTGATCGCAGCCGCTGCTTCAGCGTGACCTGCAGGCAGTAGGCCAGGAAGGCGACAAAGATGTGCGCCTCGATGCGCTCGTCGGTCTGGTGGTAGATCGGGCGGATCGCCAAGTCTCCCTTAAGTTCCTTGAACGCCTGCTCCACTTCGACCAGTTGCAGGTAGAACGCCCAGAGCTGCGCCGGATCGCCGCCCGTCACATTCGACCGCAACAGGTAACTGCCTTCCCGACGGCGCGCCTCGCGCAGCTTCGGCCAGTTCAGTCTGAAGCTGAACGTATCGGGCGTGACGGCCTGATCCTTGTCGGGCAGCTGGATGTCGATGATCCGCCAGGCTGCCGGCCCAGCCTCCTTCCTGGCCGCCCCCAGCTTGATGAGCAACTGATCCCGGGTCAGCTTCTGCTGTCGCAGCTCGTGCAGGCGCTTGATCAGCTTCTTGAGCCGCCGCCGCCGCATCGCCTGTTCCTTGTCCCGGCGTGCACCGCTGCGTGCCAGGACATAAAGTCCGTTGTCCTGCTCAACGAGTTTCACCTGAACAGTGTCGCGAACATCGGTCCAGGGTTTGCTCAGGAAGTCCTGCTCCAGCTGGCCGAGACGTCCGCGCGGCGTGCCCACGAGATATTGGATGGGCGTTTCCGATGCCCGCATCTCGGCCAGCACCGCCTCCGTTGGGATGCCGCGGTCCATCACCCAGGTGCGCTTGGCGCTGCCATATTGGGTCTCAATCCGCTTGAGAAAGTCGCGCAGCGTCGTCTTGTCCGAGGTGTTGCCCGCCATCACCTCGTAGGCCAGCGGCAGGCCGTCCGGCGTCACGATCAACGCGATCACCACCTGGACACAATCCGACCGCTTGTCCCGGCTGTAACCAAAGCGCCGCTTGCCCGCCGCCGGCGGATCGCATTCGAAATAGGTGCTGGTCAGATCGTAGAGCAGCACCTCGAAGTCCGCCCCAAACAACGTCTTCCAGCGGTGTTGCAGGAAGCTGAACAGATCCGTCTTGTGCACCAGCAACTTGTCGAGGCAGCGATACAGATTGTCCTTGTGTGCCAGCGCGAAGTCGGCACCCAGCAGATCCCCCATCGCACTTCGCTCGTACCATTGCCGGTGCAGCCGCCATTCGCTGCCGGGATCAATCAGGCGATAGACGGCCAACGTCTTCAGCACGTCCAGCCAGCGTGTTCCTTCCCGCGACATGGGTAGCCGTGGCGACCAGAAGTCATCCAGCCGCAGCTGGTCCCACACATGGCAGGCCAGCCAGCAGGCGCCCCATTGCCGCGGCCGACGCAGCCGTAGACCGCTCAGTCGGACATGCACTACATCGCAGTTCAGCGCCGGTGCTTGCCGATCCTCGGGGAACAACGCGATCTGTCTGGCCTGCTGGCCGTCCTCGTCAAATGCCTCGATCGTCTGGCACCAGGCCGCTCTTTGCGCATCATTGATCTCGCCGAGATACAGCACATGGCGCTGCATCGTTCGGCCGCCCGATACTCGGCGGTTCTCCACGATGCTCCAGTAGCGGTGCTGCTTGCCGTCCTTGCGGCGAACCTTGTGGCGCAGAAACATGGCCGCAGGCTTTCAAAGCCCGAGGCCGTTTCGCAAGGGACTTGGTCGGCACCGCATGCGGTTTTCGCTGATCCTTGTACGCAGATGCCAGTATTTTCAGAGGCTTACCGGTGCCACGCAGGCACAAAATTCCCGAAATCGTGGTCCAGTTGCGAAAGTCGGGCTACCAGCCACTGGTTGATTTGCGGTCCAAGCGGGTTGCCGGCTTCGAGGCGCTGTTGCGATGGCGACATCCGACAAAAGGTCTCATTTCGCCCGACCGATTCATTCCACTTTGCGAAGAGACCGGCATGATCGTGCAGATCGGCGGGTGGGTGCTGCGGCAGGCCTGCGCCACCGCTGCCGGCTGGCAGGGCGACCTGAAGGTCGCGGTCAATCTGTCGGCGGTACAGTTCAGGAACCATGATCTGGTCGCCACCATCGTGGCTTCGCTGCACGAAAGCGGTCTGCATCCAAGCCGGCTCGAACTCGAGATCACCGAGACCGTGATGCTGCACGAGACCGACAGCACCGTCACCACACTGCATCGATTGCAGGAATTGGGCATCCGCATCGCGATGGACGATTTCGGTACCGGGTATTCGTCGTTGAGCTATCTCAGGCTTTTTCCGTTTGATCGGGTCAAGATCGACCAGTCGTTTGTCCGTGAGCTGGGCAAGCAGACGGATTGCATGGCAATCGTGCGTGCGGTGGCCACTCTTGGCAACGACCTTGGCATGGCCATCACAGCCGAAGGTGTAGAGACACCGCAACAGCTCGAGACGCTTGAGCGCGCCGGCTGCACCGAAGTCCAAGGCTATTTGTTCAGCCGGCCGGTACCCGGTTATCGGGTGGTCGATCTCATGCGAACGATGTCGATGACCGGGGATATGGTGACGCGTTGCGATGACGACAGTTTGCCTGGTTCAACCGAGATGAAGGTGCCCCTGCCGGCGCTGTGAATCCGTAATTGCTCACCGCCCCAGGCCTGACGCACGACGGACACCTATCGAGCGCCGAAGTGATCGGCCAGTTGCGCGGCGGTATAGGTCTCACCAAAGCTGTCCGCGTTCTCCGGCAGCATCGTCGCGTTCCATGCTTCCCAATCCGCCACCATGCGGTCGAACAAATCGTTGCGCCGTGCCATCAGGTTGCCGCGTTCCCGTGGATCGCTGACCACATCGAACAGGAACGTGTTTCCTTCGATCTTGAGGTACTTGAAGTCACCATCGCGCATGGCGCGCTGCGCCTTCGTCCGGTAGCGCCAGAACAGTGTACGGCGCACCGGATCGGCGTGGCGCATCAGGATCGGCAGCAGGTCCATGCCGTCGGTGGGATAGTCGCGATGCGGCGCGGTGCCCGCCGCGGCCAGCAGCGTGGCGAACCAGTCCATCGTGATCGTCACCTGGTCGCTGATCTGGCCCGCGGGGACGTGCGCCGGCCAACAGATCAACGCAGGGATGCGAATGCCGCCTTCCAGCAGGTCGGTCTTGATGCCGGTGAACGGCCAGGTATCGGAGAAGCGCTCGCCGCCGTTGTCGCTGGTGAATATGACGATGGTGTTGTCGGACAGGCCATTGGCGTCCAAGGCCTGGAGCACGCGGCCGATCTGTAGATCCATCGCCTCGATCATGCGGTGATAGGTGCGCTGGGTGCCGCCGTCGAAATGGCGCAGAGTGCTGCCACGCAGGCGTTCGGATTCGGCGGTGTCGCCCGGCGCCACCCAGGGCCAGTGCGGCGCGTTGAAATGCAGGCTGAGCAGGAACGGCTGGCCGCCGGCGGCGTACTCGTTGACGGTATCGACAGCATGATCGCCGAGTACGTCGGTCAGGTAGCCGCTGCGCCGGGCGGGCTCGTCACCGTCCCAAAGGTCGTGCTCCTTGCGGGTGTTTTCGTGCGTGTAGTAGTCCGCCGTGCCGCTGCGGATGCCGAAAAATCGATCGTAGCCGCTGCGCAGCGGGCCGAATTTCGGCGGATAGCCGAGATGCCATTTGCCGATCAGGCTGGTACGGTAGCCGGCCTGTTTCAGCAGTGACGGCAGCGTTGGGTGTTCCGGTGGCAAGCCGATATCGCGGTTGCCTGCCAGCGGCTCCTCGAGGCCGAGCGGCAGGCGATACTGGTATCGCCCGGTGACCAAGGCGAGACGCGTCGCCGAACAGACCGCCGAGTTGGCGTAGGCGTGGCGCAGACGCACGCCGCGCGCGGCGATGCGATCGATGTTCGGCGTGGACAGCTCGCGGCGGCCGTAACAGCCGATATCCGCGTAGCCGAGGTCGTCGGCCATGATGAACACGATGTTCGGGGCGCGCCGCGTGGCGGTTTCAGCCGGCATGTCTCATTCCTTCCGTGCCACCATGAACAACCGCTGGAACGGCAGCAGCGTGGTGCCGTCGGGGCGCCGCGGATAATGCGGACGCGTGGCTTCGGAGTATGCCTGCCCGAACGTCCGCTTCAGGTCATCGGGCAGCTTGTCAAGGAACGGGCGCAGGCTGCTGCCGGATGCCCATTCCAACACCGCGTGCTCGCCGGACAGCACGTGCATGTAGGTGGTCTGCCACATGTCGAGCACCGCGACGACGGGCCGCAGCAGATCCCAGTATTGCTCCGGCGTCAGAACATCCGGTGCGGACACGATGCCGCGCAGATGTTCAGCCCACGGGCCGGACGCGGCAATCTCCAGCGGCAGTTTGCGCAGCGGCGTGTCGTGCATCATCGGCATCTGCACGGCCAGCACGCCGCCGGGCGCCAGCAATGACAGCAGGCGCGGGAACAGCACGGGATGGCGGTCCACCCAATGCAGCGCGGCATTCGAGTAGATCAGATCCGGCGCCTCGCGCGGCTGCCACTGGAAGAAGTCGCCCTGCTCGAACCGGCAGTTGGGGACCGTATCGCGTGCCTTCTCGAGCATCGATGCGGAGCCGTCCACGCCGACGATGTCAGCGTCCGGATAGCGTTGTTTGAGGATCGCGGTGACGTTGCCGGCGCCGCACCCCAGATCGACGACGTGCGCCGGCGCATCGAGCGGCACCTGTGCCAGCAGATCGAGCGCCGGACGCAGCCGCTCACCGGCGAAGCGAAGATACTGCGCGGGATCCCACACTGCGGCGGTGCGTGCCATGTCAGTGGCGCGCCGCGTCGGTGCGATCGAAATACCGCTTGACGAGGATGAATGCGTAGGCGACGGCGACCACGAACAAACTCATGCCGATGCAGTAGGTGGACCCGCCAGTGCCCGCCGCGGCGACCATCAGGCCAACGACGGCAACCGCGCAGGCCACCGCGAGCACGAACCATTCGCCGATTGCCACGTTCACCTCCCTCTATACCGTTGCATCGGCGTCCTATACGTCCGGCTACGCCACGGGAGCAATCCGCACGCCGGGCTGTGGGGCGGGGGCGGATGCTGCCGGTTCGGCCATCCGCAGCGTCAGACGAAAAATCGTGCCGTCCTGCCCGGTCGCCACCAGTTCGATGGTGCCGCCGTGCGCTACCATCAGATCGCGGGCGATCGCCAGGCCGAGACCGGTGCCGCCGCGCCGCCCGCTGCTGGCGAACGGCCGGAACAGTTCCGCACGCACCGGTTCGGGCAGGCCCGGGCCATCGTCGGCGATCTCGATCACCACGATCGGGCTGGCATGGCGCGCGGTGATCCGTGCGCCGCGAGCGCCGGCTTCGGCGGCATTTTTCAGCAGGTTGACCAATACGCGGAACAACTGGATGCGGTCCGCCCGTACCAGGACCGCCGGGTCGACCGCATTGTCCAGGGAGAAGGCACTGCCACGCGGCCGCGCCGTTTCGGCTGCATCGTCGGCCAGGCGTGTCAACTCGACCGGGATGAGTTCGAGCGGCGGTGGACCCTCGCGCGCGTAGTCCAGCGTGGTGCGGACCAGGTCGGTCGCCCGATCAACGGCTTGCATCAGCGTCTCGCCCGCGCGCTGCACCTTGACATCCGTGTTGAGCTGCAGCCGTTCCGCTGTCAGCAGCGCGGGGGTCAGGATGCCGCGCAGGTCGTGGCTGACCTTGGCGACCACCGTGCCAAGCGCGGCCAGCCGGGCGTTGCGCCAGAGTGCGGCGCGCAATTCGTGCTGCATGGCCGCCAGTTCGCGCCCCGCCACGGCCATCTCGTCATTCGGCAGCACCGTGACGTTGTCCGGATCGAGCGGCATGGTGTGCTCGGGGTTGGCGCGGAAGGCGACGATGCTGCGCGTGATCCGGCGCATCGGGCGGACCAGCAGGACGAGTACCGCGAGATAGACCAGCCCGCCGGTCACTCCAGCGATCAGCAGCGACAGCACGGCAAAGTCGCCGGCGAACTGCCGCAATGCTCGGCTCAGTCCGGCTTCGTGCAGCAGCACCTGGACCTCGGTTACCCGGCGGTACGGGCTGTTCGCCGTCACGCTGAGCAGCCGATCCTGCGGGAAGGTGATGGCACCCAGCGCACGGTGGATCCTGGTGAACAGATCCTCCCGCCGCAGATCGATTGACGCCTGCGGCTCGGCCGCCGTGTCGCCGACGGTGGTCACCGTGCCGTTTGCCCCGACCAGTCTGATTGCCACGGCGCCCGACAAATGCAGCAATTCGGCGCCCTGCGCCGCATCCAGTGGACCACCGGCTGCCGCGAGTGTCGCGATCGACGCATCCTCGACGCGACCGGACAGCCAGTTGGAGCGTTCGTGGGCGATGTAGGGCAGGAACACCACGATCTCGCTCAGCAGCACGGCAAGCGTGGTCAGGAGCCACAGGCGACCTGACAGGCTCTGCCGCGGTCTGACGCGCGGCACCTTGGCGGATGCTTCCGTCATGGGCTGCAAAGTGGGTGAAGCGGCCGCTCACGGCAACCGTGCCAGCAGCCGAACCAGCGACTTCGTGCGTGGCGCGAACAGGCGCGGAGCGAAAAAGCTGATGGCGGCGCGTTTGCCGGCTTCGGAGCGCGTCGGATACGGAATGATCAGTGATGCCAGGGCGTCGAGTTTCACGCGTTGCGCGATCGCCAGGGTCCACAGCCCGATCATCTCGCCCGCGTTTGGCGCCAGGATGCCGGCACCCAGCACGCGTTTGCCGGCGATGACAAGCTTCACCAGGCCGGCTGGGTCGCGGTCGGCCACGGCGCGATCGTTGTCGGCCAGGGGCCAGCGCAGGATCTGCAAAGTATGGCCGGCGGCGCGGGCTTCGGCCTCGGTCAGGCCGGCCTGAGCAAGTTCCGGGTGGGTGTAGGTGACGCGGGGCAGCGCGGCATAATCCAGGTGCGCCGGCAGACGGAACAGTGCGCGGCGGATGACGATGCCGGCGTGGTAGGAGCCGACATGGGTGAAGGCGCGCGGGCCGATGCCCCGTGGGTCGGCGATGTCGCCCACGGCGAAGACATGCCGGTTGGTCAGGCTGCGCAGGCCGCTATCGGTGGCGACGCCGGATGGGGTGGTCTGCACGTTGCCGGCCGGAAGATCGAGCGCGTCCAGGTTGGGGCGCCGGCCGACGGCGACCAGCAGGTGGCTGCCGGCTATCCGTCGGTCATCGGCGAGACGGAGGGTCGGCCCGGGCTCGATGGCCGTCACCATGGCGCCTTCAAGCAGTACCACCCCGCGCACGGACAGTGCATCGCGCAGGCCGGCCGCCAGTTCGGGGTCTTCCTTGCCGGCGATGGTGGCAGCCTCGACCAGGCTGACGCGGCTGCCCAGCCCCGCGAAGGCATCGGCCATCTCCAGGCCGACCGGGCCACCGCCCAGGATCAGCAGGTGGTCGGGGCGATCCGCGACGTCGAATATCGTGGTGTTGGTGAGGTAGGGGACGCGGTCCAGGCCGGGGATGGGCGGCACGGCTGCGGTGCTGCCGGCCGCAACGACGATGCGGCGGGCGGTGATCCGTCCGCCATCCACCGCCAACGCGTCGGGCGCCACGAAACGCGCCTCGCCGCGTATCACGGTGGCGCCAAGGGCGCGAAACCGGGCCTCGGAATCGGTGGGGGTGAGCGCGGCGATGACGCCCTGCACATGGTCGCGCACAGCGGGCCAGTCGATCTCCGGTTCGGGCAGGCGCAGGCCGAACCGGGCGGCGCCGCGGGCTGCCTGGGCCGTGTGGGATGCGGCGAGTAGCGCCTTGCTTGGCACGCAGCCGTAGTTCAGGCAGTCGCCGCCCATCCTGTCGCGCTCGATGAGTGCGACGCGCAAGCCGAGTTGTGCGGCGACCGCGGTGATCGAAAGGCCGGCGGCGCCCGCGCCGATCACCGCCAGATCGAACTCAGGCATCGGAGCGTTTCCAGTACCGCCAAGCGATCGGCAGCAGCGAGAGCGCCGCAAGGGCGACCAGCGGGCCGAGGATGTGGGGCGAGAAGATGATCGCCAGGTCAGGCTTGCCGCCCGCCGCCAGCACCTCGCTCAGGCCGGCGCCGATCGAGGCATAGATGAAGGTGGCTGGCATGACCCCGAGCACCGTGGCGGCGGCATAGGGCAGCAGCCGCATGCCGCTCAGTCCGGCGGCGAGATTGACCAGCCAGAACGGGAAGGCGGGCACCAGGCGGATCGCCAGCAGATAGCTGAAGCCGTCGCGTTCCAGGCCGGGGCGGATGCGATCGAGGAATCGGCCGCCGCGGGCGGCGATTGCTTCGGCCAAATGGTAGCGCACGGCGAGGAACAGCAGGATGGCACCGACGGTGGAGCCCAGCACGGCCAACACGCCGCCTGACAGGGTGCCGAACAGCAATCCGCCGGCCACCGTGAGCACCGCCGATTCCGGCAGCGAGAGCAGTACCACCACGGCGTAGATCAGCGTGTACATCAGCGGCGCGGCGATCGGATGCGCGGCGACCCAGGCGGCCAGCGCTGCCTGATTGCGGGCAAGCTCTGCCCAGCCGATCTGCTGCGTCAGACCCAGGGTCCAGGCGGCAATGAGCGCGGCAAGCAGCAGGATGATCGGCCAGAATCGATGCAGGATTCGCATAGTGGGGCCCATGTAGCGAGACATTGGCCACGCTGTCGCGTGACAACGAACTGACGCCTGCGCCGCACGGTCTGCATTGAGCCTGCCGCGCCACCCGTCCTACTGTTTCGCGCGAGCGGATAGGATCCGGTCCGATGAAGCTTGCCGCGCGGAGCTCTCTCTGGAAAACGCCCGCCTGCTCGCCCGTCCACCGGATCCGCCCGGCGAGGCTGCCGGCTCCGAAACATCTGCCGCCCAGGCTGATGCTGCACAGGCTGCGTTGCGACATCGCGACCGTTGTGGCCGAGCGAGATGCAGCACGGCTCGAAAGCGCGTGGCTGCGTGCCAGCCGGCCGTACCGGCTGACTGCGCCGTTGCGCTCGCTGCGGCGCCTGGGTGGCGCGTGGCGATCCGTCTGACCGATCAGCCGGCGTGATTGACGGCGTATGACCGGCCCCCTATAAGCCGCCGCCTGCGCAGGGCGCCGGCTTTGGCGCCGATGCCCGCTGGCGTGCGGGTAGCCCACGCACCATCGGAGAACAGACCGTGAAGCGTACCTATCAACCGTCGAAGCTGGTCCGCAAGCGGCGGCATGGGTTCCGCGCCCGCATGGCCACTGTCGGAGGCCGCAAGGTGCTGGCCAACCGGCGCGCCAAGGGCCGCAAGCGCCTGTCGGCCTGATAGGCGCCGGGCTTGGCTGTACCCGGCCGCCTGACGCGCCGCGCCGAGTTCCTGCGTGCCGCCGCCAAGGGCCGCAAGGCGCCGATGCCGGGCGTGGTCGTGCAGGCACTGCCGCGTGAGGACGAGGGTCCTGCGCGGCTGGGTTTCACCGTGACGAAGAAGATCGGCAACGCCGTGATCCGGAACCGCACCCGCCGTCGCCTGAAGGAAGCCGCCAGACTGGTGATGGCGGAGCAGCCGGTGTCCGGCGTCGACCTGGTGCTGGTCGGCCGCGAAGCCACGCGAAGACGGAGCTTCGCGGCGTTGCAGGAGGATCTGCGCCGGGCTTTGGTGAAGGCGGGCGTGGCATGACGCCGGCCGCGCATCTCGCCGTCGGCGCCGTGCGTGCCTACCAATGGACTATCCGGCCGGTGATCGGCGCCAACTGCCGGTTCTTCCCAAGCTGTAGCGACTATGCTGTGGAAGCGTTCCGCAGCCACGGCGCTGTCCAGGGAGGCAGCCTCGCGGCGCGGCGCATCCTGCGCTGCAATCCATGGCATGAGGGCGGCTACGATCCGGTCCCCGCCTGCGATTGCCGAACGGGGGCGTGATGGACCAGAAGCGCCTGTTCATGGCGATTGCGATCTCGGTTGCCATTCTGCTCGGCTTTCAGTTGCTGATCGCACCGCATCTGCCGCAACCGCCGCATCCGGTTCAGCAGACTGCCAGCAATGGCAGCGTGCCGCCGCCATCGGCGGCCACGCCGCCAGAGGGGTCGCCGGGCGCGGCGGCACAGGCTGCCGTTCCGACGGTGCCGAAGAACGTGCCGCGCGTGACGATTGCCGCACCGCGCGTGCAGGGGTCGATCAGCCTGCTCGGTGCGCGGATCGACGATGTGGTGCTGACCGACTATCGCGAGACGCTGGAGCCGAATTCGCCGAATGTCCGCCTGCTCGAGCCGCGTTCCGAGACGCATCCGTATTACGTGCAGTATGGCTGGACGGCCGCACCTGGCGAGCAGGTGAAAGTGCCCGACAACGACACGGTGTGGAGCGCATCGGCCGACACGCTTAGTCCGGGCCATCCGGTCACCCTGTCGTGGGACAATGGCGCCGGCGTGACCTTCCAAATCGCGCTGTCGGTCGATGACGACTACATGTTCAGCGTGCAGCAGTCGGTGAAGAACGCGACCGCCGCGCCGGTCAAGCTGTTCCCCTGGTCACGCATCCGCCGCGACTACACGCCGGAGGTGGCGGGCTATTACATCCTGTTCGAAGGCCTGCTGGGCGTGGTGGACAACACGCTGCAGGAGAGCACCTACGCCAAGGCGAAGAGCGAGGGCACCAAGAATAACGGCATCGCCTACAACGCGACCTCGACCGGCGGCTGGGCGGGGATCACCGACAAATACTGGTTGACGGCGATGGTTCCGGACCAGTCTGTCGCGACCACGGTGAACTTCCGCCACATCGAGGAGAATGGCGACCACTATCAGGTGGACTACGTCGCGCAGGACCCGAAGATCGTCGCGCCGGGCAGCACGGCGACAGTGTCCTCGCATGTATTCACCGGCGCCAAGGTTGTGTCGCTGCTGCACTCGTACGAGGAACGCCTGGGGATCCCGCGGTTCGATTATGCGGTGGACTGGGGTTATTTCTGGTTCCTGACGCGGCCGATCTTCCTGGCGATCGACTGGCTGAACTCGGTGCTGGGGAATTTCGGGCTGGCGATCATGGTGTTCACCGTGTTTGCCAAGGCGCTGTTCTTCCCGCTGGCCAACTATTCCTATCGGTCGATGAGCAAGATGAAGCTGCTGGCGCCGAAGATGCAGGCGCTGCGCGAACGGTACAAGGACGAACCGCAGCGGATGCAGCAAGAGATGATGGCGATGTACCGGACCGAGAAGGTGAATCCGGCGTCGGGCTGCCTGCCGATGGTGGTGCAGATTCCGGTGTTCTTCTCGCTGTACAAGGTGATCTTCGTCACCATCGAGATGCGCCAGGCGCCGTTCTTCGGGTGGATCCACGATCTGTCACAGGTCGATCCGACCAACGTGTTCAACCTGTTCGGGCTGCTGCCATTCGATCCGACGGTGATCTCACCGTTCCTGCACCTGGGGGCGTGGCCGCTGATCATGGGCCTGACAATGTTTCTCCAGCAGAAGCTGAATCCGCCACCGCCTGACCCGGTGCAGGCGCGGATGTTCCAGTTCATGCCGATCATCTTCACCTTCATGCTGGCGCGGTTCCCGGCGGGGCTGGTGATCTACTGGAGCTGGAACAACACGCTTTCCATCGCGCAGCAGTGGCTGATCATGCGGCGGACGCGCCTGGCGCGGCCGGGGCTCGCGCGCACCTGACCGACGAGGAAGCAGCGGCGATCGAGGCGGGGCGGACGCTGTTCGCCGCCGAATGCCGGTTCGTTTACGCAGCACAGCGGCTGGACCAGTTGCCGCCGGTGGCGGGGCCGGAGGTGGCCTTTGCAGGGCGGTCGAATGTTGGCAAGTCGTCACTGCTGAATGCGCTGACCGGGCGGCGTGCGCTGGCGCGGGTGTCGGGCGAACCCGGGCGCACCCGGCAGCTCAATTTTTTCGACCTTGGCGGGCGGCTGACGCTGGTTGACATGCCGGGGTATGGGTATGCGCGCGCCGGCCGGGCGGTGAAGCAGGACTGGCAGGGGCTGATGTTCGAGTACCTGCGCGGGCGGCCCACGCTGCGCCGGGTGATGCTGCTGCTGGATGCGCGCATCGAGATGAAGGATGCCGATGAGGCGGTGATGGAACTGCTGGATCGCGCGGCGGTGACGTTCCAGCTGGTGCTGACCAAGGCGGATGGAGTGAAGCCGGCGGCACTGGAGCGCAAGGTGTTGGAGGTGGCGGCGTTGGCGCGACGGCATCCGGCGGCGCATCCGGACGTGCTGGTGACCAGCAGCGAGACCGGGCAGGGGATCGAGGCGCTGAGGGCGGCGATTGCGATGGTGATGGGGTGAGGGTGGGTTGGGCGCGAGCGGTTTAGGCCGATGACTTCGTGAGCATGGGGCGCAGCCCCTCCGATCTTCATGGCGAGGGGCGGCATCGGTCGAACCGACAGCACAGGTCCCGCGCGCCCCTCGTCATGAAGGTTGGACCGGCCGTGGCTTCCCTACCGATTTCCCCGTGGTAGGCTTCGGACTGCTTGCGACGTCGATGGCCGTGGCTTCCCTACCGATTTCCCCGTGGTAGGCTCACGCTGGTGGCTGCAACTGCAGGCCGTGGCTTCCCTACCGATTTCCCCGTGGTAGGCTACGACCACGCTCGGCGGACAGCAACTCGACGGCCGTGGCTTCCCTACCGATTTCCCCGTGGTAGGCTCGCCAGCCGTGGCACGACGCCGATCGAGGCGCCGTGGCTTCCCTACCGATTTCCCCGTGGTAGGCTTGCCGGCGACCAGCTACCCGGCAGGCCGAGAAGCCGTGGCTTCCCTACCGATTTCCCCGTGGTAGGCTGCCTTCGCAACAACTCTCGGGCTCTGCTGTGATTTTTCGCTTCTTGCCGGGCGAAAAATCACAGCAGCACCATCTGCCGGGAGCCAAGCGACTCGGTTTTCGTCGCCTCACCGAGCAGTAACCGCATGCGTGCATACTGGCGATCGGTCACTTGCAATGCTCTGACGCTGCCTTCTCCAGGCAGGTTTCGAGTGACTCGCGCGACATGTTTCATCGCACCATCTTCGCCTCTACAGACACGTGCATAAACCGAATACTGCAGCATCATATAGCCATCGTCCTTGAGGAAGTTTCGGAACCGAGTTGCGTTGCGCCGTTGCGCCTTGCTACCCACCGGCAGGTCGAAAAAGACGAAGAGCCACACGAACCGCGCCTCAGCCGCCGGCATTAGGCAGCGAGCCGTGGCAGGAGAAGCAACGCCGCGCTGTTGGCCTCCATCGCGCGTACCATGCTTTCCGCCGCGCGCTCGGTGGCGACCAGCAACGTGACACTCTCGGCGTCGAAGAGCGCCTCTTCGAGCAGGGAGGCCGCCAATGTGCGACGTTCCTCCACTGTCGTCTCACCGTCGCGGATGTGGCCGGCTTCGGTCATGCGCCACACCAGACGATCGACAAACGGTCGGAACGGCTCGACCATGTCGTCAGCCAGATTGAATGCGTTCGTTCCGCTGGCATGGTTGACGCCGAACGCTGGCAGCAGTCCCGATGCCACGAGCGCGCGTGCCACCGCGGAGCGCACTACCGCATAGCCGTAGTTCAGCAGGGCGTTGCGTTTGTCTGTGCCATCCTCCCGCACGAAGTTGATGAACAGCCGAGGCCAATAGGCGCGCGCGGCACGCGCCTCTGTGTTGTCGGGGTCGCCCGATCCGACCAGACGCGTCATCGCCAGCAAAGGTGATGCGTCCTGACCACAACCAATCAGCGCCGCTGCCTGGTTGGCGATCTTCGCCTGGACGATAATCTGCCACAGGCGCTTTTTTAGCGGCGCGGAAATCGCGATCTGAATTGCGGCGATCTCGGCCTGACGATAGTGGCGGTGGAACGGCAGGATCAATCCGCTTGGTGTGTGCGTGCGATCGGTGGTGATAATCACCATGCCGGCGTCCATGCAGGCTGAAATCAGCGCGGTGGATAGCACGACCTGAGGCGTATCGATCACCATCCAGGCGACATCCTCGATCGGCAATCGCACGTCGCCATCATCGCGCGCGACGACGATCTGCCCGTCTGCCAGTGACAGCCGCGAGGGCTGCGTTATGTGCACGCCTCGCCATGCCATGTGCGTCTCTCGCGTTTGATGTTCGAAACACGCCCCAGCCGATCAACGGACATTTTTCTTAACTCAATGAGGGTCTTGCTCCCAATCCCACGAATGAGGTTGCGCTGACTTTGGTGGAGAGCCAGGTGAATTTGCGCGCCCTGTCGATCCATGCCTTTGAAGTATCCGCGGATAATTTCTCCGGCGGGCTTGGTTACTTCGATCAGATCGTTGGGATGGATGCTAAACAGGAACTCGAAGCTCCCATCAACCACGGTCCACTCGGTCTCCGGTTTGAACGCGACTACCGCTCTGTTGGGCGGCAGTGGGAATGCCTCCTGATCCGCGACCTGATGCGGGTAGATTGGAATCAGGTGGTAGAGGCGCCGCCCCCGTTTGTCAGCCTTGGCGAATGCATCCACACGAACCATGTCGCCGCGATCCGCTGTGCCGCCGCGTACCATGACCGCAGTTTTGTCCTTGCTGCGCACGCGCACTTTGCGGATGATATCGCCTTTCGGTGAGCGAGGCACAGCATCTTTTGGCCGCCCCGTCTCGATCCAGCGGCGCAGTTCGTCCACCATCTCGTCGCGCAGCTTCTTCGGATCGCCGATCCTGCCGTACGGCGCCGGTACCGGAATGTTATCCAGATCCGCCAGCGTAAGCTTCTCGACTGCCTTTCGCTCGAATACGACAGACGCGCCATCGACCTCGCGTACCTGCTTGACCGTCGCCGCATGGGACTCGCCGCGCGCACGGTGCCGCTCGGCCCGAGACACGAAGACGTTCGCCACCGCCGTCCGTACCGCGTCACGGAATCCAGGCGGGGAGGGGACGTGCTCGAAATCGAAACCCCGCGCCTTGCCCTGGCGTTCGGCCTCCTGCGCGGCCTTGGTCAGTTCCTGCAAACGCGCCTCGCTGGTCGCGGCGAGCACGATCGCGTCGAGCGCATGGTGCCGGTCGTCCTCCAACCGCTTGCCGCTGGCGTCCTTCTTCAGATCCTCGACGCCCCACGCGCGTCGCAGCTTCGCGGTCAATGCACCTGGCCGCGCCAGCACATGCCTCTTGCCGTCTACGGGATAAATGCGTGCCAGCATGTCGAGCAGCAGCCGCGTCGCGTAGCGCGTGTCGCCGAGGTTGCGATTCCGGAATCGCTCCTCCACCTCCTGTGCATTTTTTCGCAAGTAGAAGCTGCCCTTCTTTCGTCCCTTCATTTCCTTGCAGCCTTCCACGCGCGCGGCGAAAGCGGCCCAATCGCGTCCGTCCTGGCTGAACCATTCGAACGGCGTGCGCCCGTGTTTTGCCTGGTTGGCATGAGCCATGCACAGCGTCTTGTTCATGAAACTATCGTCACCGAACCGGCTCCAGGGCAGGATATGATCGATCTGGACCCGGTTGTCGTCTGCGGCTATCCAGTCCGGGCTTATTTGGTCATCTGTGTACAGGCAGCGACCGTTCTGCTCCTTCCATAATTCGTAGCGGATCAGCTCTTCGAGGTTCGGTTGTCGCGCCAGAATTTCCGCCAGCTCATTCCTCAGCTTGTCACGCTGCTTGTTGCGGTCCTCGATACCCTTGCTGATCTTGTCACGTTCTTCGGCACTCTTGCCGATATCGCGAGCCAGTTCGACGTGAATGAAGTCCGGCAGGCCGAATTCCTTTATCAGAGCGCGGACCTGCTTCAGCATCTCGGTGACGGCCTTCCGTGCCACCGGATTGCGCACGTCTTCGAGCTTTACCTCGACGCGTGCCGAGTGGTCGTAACCGACCTCCTTGCAGGCATCGGAATAAACCAACCCGCGTCCCAGCGGTGGAATGAGCGCGCGGGCAGCTTTGGCCGAGATATGTCCTGCACCCTTGAACGCGTGGTACGCACCGCTTTCCACGCCGGCCATGATGGCATCGAGCAGCAGCCCTTCGACGCCGGCTTCCTCCAGTCCGATGCGGATAGAGGCCGGGTCCTCGCGGAAGGTCAGTACCTCAGCGATGCGATCGCGTTGAACAGGGTTGTGCATCAGCACCCGCCAGCCGGCGTCCCCAACCGCGTTGCGCAGCGTGTTGCTGCCTTCCGCCGCATTGCCCGTACGTGCAGCCACGTCGTGTATCTCATCCTTCTCGGTGACGCCGGCAAAGCGTACACGTGGGTCAAGGTCCAGTGTCTTGCGGACCGACCTGAAGCTGATCTTCTTTTGCTTGCCGAAATCCGCCGCGACCTTGGTGATCTGCTCGGCGGTCAGCGGCCATTCCTCGCCGCGTGCGGTCAGCCGTAGGTTCGCGAGCCGCGACAGCTGGCGGAACATCTCAAACGCATAGGACCGGCGGGCGGTGCACATTTCCTCGGGTTCGAACGGACAGCGCCGCACCATGTGCTCACTGTCGGCCAACGGAAGCTGGGAAAAAGCCTTGTCGGCATAAGCGTTCTGCAACACCTCTGTCGCCAACGGGTTGCCCAGCCGGCGCTGTGCGGCAAACAGCATGCGGACTTCGTCCTCGTGGTCGTGGCGTAGGATCGACCGGTCGAAATTCAGGCCGCGGTTGTGTTTGCGATCGGCATAGGCAGGATCACGGGCGAACATCTGCCCGACAGTTCGTCCGCCAAGCCGCTCCTGCGTCGCCACGATGGCCTTTTTCATCTTTGAGGTTTCGTCAGCGGCGTTGGCGCCGGCCTCGCGCTTCGCGTTGGAGCGGAAGCCCCGATGCCGCGCGATATGGCCGAGGGCCACTGCCATTTCGAGCCCGGACAGACACCGTTCCAGCCCCTCGGCCCGCAGCCGCCACGGGTCGAGGCCCGGTTGTTTCAATGCATCGCGCCGAGCGTCCGCCATCAACTTGTGCTGCTGGAATAGCAATCGTAACGCAGTCATGCGCTGCCGCCGTCGGCGGATCACCCGCCGCTGGCCGCGGTGCAGGCGCCGTATTGCATTTGTCGGGGTGCGCTCCTTGTCGGTTTCCGGAGCGTCGAAAGTGCGAACACCAGCCGCGACGATGCTGGCGGCCTCTTCGTCGATATCCAGCACCGCCCAGCCGATCGACGCTATGCCGCCGTCGATCCCAAATATGCGCATGGCTTTTTTCTCCGCCGCGGCACTATCACTGTTGACACAGCGCGATAGTTACGGCGAAATGATAGCCGGGAAATCGGTAGGAAAGCCACGGCAAGGTGGTTTTCAAGACCACTCAGAAGGATTACCCCCGGATCGGCAACGATCCGGGGGGATTCTGCATCTCGGGCTATTAGAGGGCCTCGGCTGGCCGTGCTCCCCCAGAAATCCCACCAATGGTTCACTCCCCGTTTTTGGCTGCGCCTGCGCGGCGGCACGTCCAGACATGCTGGTTACCTGCAGCGAGACGGGGCGGTGGATCGGGGCGCTGCGGGCGGCGATTGCCATGGTGGTGGGGTGACGGTGGTGCGGCACAGTGTCACGACGGATGGCCGGGACGAGGCCGCCCATGACGACAAAAGTGCACCGCTTTCCTGTTAGGACACCAGGCGTCGCGGCAATCCACCGCCAGTGCCGCACTGGCCGGGGATTGCCACGTCGCTTCGCTCCTCGCAATGACAGTGCAGCACGCGCCGCGTTGCCTCAATAAATCCCCAGATGCTGGTGCAGGTCTACACCGTCGCGCTTCAGAGCCGCCACGGTGTCGTCCACCACGACGCGGCCGCTGTTCAGAATCACGATGTCGTCGGCGACGTCGAACACCAGCTTGGCATTCTGCTCCACCAGCACGATCGACAGCCCGTGTTCCTTGAGCTGCCGGATCGTCGCCATCACCTCGGCAACGATCTGCGGCGCCAGACCCTCGGACGGTTCGTCCATCAGCAGCACGCGCGGGTTCGACATCAGCGCGCGCGCGATCGCCAGCATCTGCTGCTCGCCGCCCGACAGATAGCCGGCGTACTGGTCGCGCCGCTCGCTGAGGCGCGGGAACGTCGCGCAAACGCGCTCGAAGTTCCATGGCGTGGCGGTGCGGTCACGCGGCTTGCGCGCGGCGACCGCCAGGTTCTCCCGCACGGTCAGGCTGCGGAACACGCGGCGGCCCTGCGGCACCAGAGCGACGCCCTGCGCGGCGATCGCCTCGGGCGAGCGGCCGGCGACCGATGTGCCGTAGACCGCGACCGTGCCGCGGCGCGGCGGCAGCCAGCCGACCGCGACGCTCATGCAGGTCGATTTGCCGGCGCCGTTGCGCCCCAGCAATCCGAGCAGACGGCCCTCGCCAAGACGCAGCGACACGCGGTGCAGCACGTGGCTGTCGCCGTAGTAGGCGTCGATGTCGCTCAGCAGCAGCGCGTCATTCGCCAAGGTAGATCTCCCTGGTGCGCGGGTGGTTGACGACCTCGGCGCGCGTGCCCTCGACGATGACCCGGCCGAAATGCAGCACGGTGATGCGCTCGGCGAATTCCAGCGCCACGTCCATGTCGTGCTCGATCATCACGATGGTCACGTCGCGCGGGATGTTGCCGATCAGGGTCAGCACGTCGCGCCGCTCCTCGACCGACAGGCCGGCGAACGGTTCGTCCAGCAGCAGCACCTTTGGGTGCTGCGCCAGTGCCATGGCGATCTCGACACGGCGGCGCTCGCCGTACGAGGTCTGTGCCACGGGGCGATCGGCGAGATGGTCGAGGCCGACACGGGTCAGTGCTTCGCGCGCCTTCAGCAACAGTTCGCGCTGCCGATCCAGCCGGACGATCGGATTCCAGCGCAGCGGCGACAGACCGAGCAGCGACAGCGTCACGTTGCGCAGCAGGGTCTCGCCGGGAAACAGCGTGATGATCTGGTAGGTGCGCGCCAGCCCCAGATGCGCGCGCCGTCGGGTCGCCACGTTGGTGATGTCGTGGCCGAACAGCGTGATCGCGCCGGAATCGGGCCGCAGTTCGCCGGTGACCAGATTGAACAGCGTCGTCTTGCCGGCGCCGTTCGGGCCGATGATCAGGCGGCGCTCGCCGGGGTCGACTGCGAGGTTCACCGTGGCGGTGACGCGCAACCCGCCGAACGACTTGTTCAGATCGTGCACTTCGAGCGCGGTCATGGTTCGCTCTCCCGGCGGATTGCCGGCGCGCGCGCGCGCGGCCGAAGCGAGGCGATCGCCCAGCGCCAGAGGCGCACCGAGCCGGGCACCAACCCCTCCGGCATGAACACGACGATCAGCACGAAGATCGCGCCGAGCACGAAGTTCCAGCGCTCGATGTAGGCGCTGGCGACGTCCTTCATGATGATGACCAGCGCCGCGCCGACGATCGGTCCGAGCAGCGTGGCGGTGCCGCCGGCGATCACCATCAGCAGTGCCTCGGCCGATGCGCTCAGTGCCACGGTCTGCGGACTGACGAACTGGTTGTAGTAGAGATACAGCAGGCCGGCGACGCCGCTCCAGAAGCCGGAGAACAGGAAGGCGAGGAAGCGCGTCAGCCAGACATTGTAGCCGAGCGCGGTCATGCGCCGCGGCTGGTCGCGCGTGCCGCGCACCGCGGCGCCGAACGGCGATGCGACGAACACCGCCATGGCGCCGACGGCGATCAGGAACACGACGAGCGTCGCCCAGTAGAATGCTGGCGCTGAGGTCGAGCGACAGGCCGAACGGCGCGGGGCGCGCGGTGATCGAGATGCCGTTGTCGCCGTTGGTCAGGCTGATCCAGCGATAGGCGATGCCCCAGACGATCTGGCCGAGTGCGACGGTGATCATGACGAAGCCAAGGCCGGTGCCGCGCAATGCCAGCACCGCGAATATCGCGGTCGCCGCCAGTGTCGCGATGCTGGCGCCGATCGCGACGACGATGGAGCCGTGGCCGGCGTTGATCAGCGTCGCGCCGGCATAGGCGGCGATGCCGAACAGTCCGGCATGACCGAGCGTGACCAGTCCGGCGTAGCCCACCAGCACGTTCAGCCCGAGTGCCAGCACGGCGAAGATCAGGATCTGGGTGGCGATGTTGACGTAGTAGCTGTTGCCGACCCAGAACGGCAGCGTCGCCAGCAACAGCAGGGCGACGGCGAGCGCGAGCCGCTTCACAGCGTGACCCGGCCGAACAGACCCTGCGGCCGTACCACCAGCACGATCAGCATCGGCAGGAACAGAACGACGTAGGCCAGCTCGGGAACAGTGCCTGGCCGAAATTGTACAGGAAGCCGACCACGAAGCTGCCGACCAGCGAACCCAGCAGGCTGCCGGTGCCGCCGAGGATCACCACGACCAGCGCGAGCGGCAGCATGTCCTGGTCGAGGCCGGGATACACCGACAGGATCGGCCCGCCGATCACGCCGGCGAACCCGGCCAGGCCGGCGCCCAGCGAAAACACGATGGTGAACAGATGCGACACGCGGATGCCGACGACGCGCGCCATCGCCGGATCGTCCACCGCGGCGCGGATCATCGCACCGAGCCGTGTGCGGTCCAGCAGACCCCACAGCGCGGCGGCGATCGCCACGGCGATCACGATGATGGCCAGCCGGTAGGTCGGGAACGCCATGCCCGAACACCGCGGTTGCGCCACGCAGCGCAGCTGGGCGTTTCCACCGAGATCGGATCGCCGCCCCATTGCATCAGGCAGACATCGGCGACCATGAAGGACAGGCCGAGCGTCACCAGCACCTGCGCCAGTTCGGCGCCGACCAGACGGCGCAGCACGAAGCGCTCGATGATGCGCGCCGAACAGCGCGACGCCGAGGCCCGCGAGCAGCGCCGCGAGCCAGAAGCCGGTGCCCCAGCGGCGATCAGGCGTCACGCCGAAATAGGCGCCGAGCATGAACATCGAGCCGTGCGTCAGGTTGGGAATGCGCATCAGCCCGAAGATCAGCGAGAAGCCGGCGGACAGCAGGAACAGCAGGCCGCCCAGCGTGACGCTGTTGACGGCGAGGATCAGCCACAGGTTCATCGATTGTCCGGGGGCCGGTGTCATCAGCTCTTCAGCGGCGGATAGTCGCGCGAGTAGACCGGTTGCGCAAGAAACCACTTCTCGTCGAAGGTCCAGAACTGGCTGACGTTCGGATAGGTCTTGATCGTGTGCTGCGCCAGCTTGCCGTCCTGCTTCACCACGCGGCGGATATAGACGTTGCCGACCACGTTGCCGAAATGGTCGAAGTGGAACGGCCCGCGCGGCGAGTCGGTCAGCGACACCGCGCGCATCGCCTTGATCAGCGCCTCCTTGTCGTCGGTCTTGCCGCCGGTGCTCTTCAGCGCGGCCTCGGCGACCATGCCGTTGATGTACATGCCGGCGGCATACAGGCCGGGAATGGCGCCGGTATCGCGCACCATGCCCGCGACGAACTGCTTGTTGCTCGGCGTGTCGAGGTCGGACGTGTAGGCGGACGCGGTGACCAGCCCGATCGCCTCGTCGCCGAAACTCTTCAGCAGCGCATCGTCGCCCGCGGTGCCGCCGCCGAGCACCGGCAGCGTCAGGCCGGCATCCTTGTACTGCTTCATGAACTTCAGCGGATTGGAGCCGGCGAAGCCCTGCACCACCGCATCCACGCCGCTGAGCTGCGCGATGTAGGGCGTGTAGTCCGGCGTCACGATCGGCGGCCACAGCTTCTTCACCACGCGACCGCCGGCGTCCTCGAACACGCGCTGGAAGCCGCCCATCTGCTCGTAGCCGAAGGCGAAATCCTCGCTGATGGTGATCGACGCTCTTGTATTTCAGCTCCTTCGCGGCGTAGTCGGCCAGCGGCTGCATGTTCTGCGCCGAGGTGCCGGAGGCGCGCACGAAATACGGGTTGGGCTTGCGCTGCGACATGTCCTCGGCGGCGGCCAGGCTGAGGATCGGCGTCTTGTGCGCGGCGACGTAGTCGGAGATCGCCAGCAGTTCGAACGCGGCGAGCGGACCGAAGATCATATCGACGTTGTCGCGCTCGATCAGTTCCTGCGCCTTGGTCTTGGTGCCCGCGGGATTGCCGCCGGTGTCGCCGACCATCAGCTCGACCTTGCGGCCGGCCAGCATGTTGTTGCGATCCTTCAGGAACAGATTGGTGCCCTGCTCCATCTGGATGCCGCCCTGCGCCAGCGGACCGGTCTTCACCGTGAGCAGGCCGATGCGGATCGGCTTGTTCTGCGCGATGGCCGGCATCGGCAAAGCAGCGGCAGCGGCAGTCGCGAGGAATGTACGGCGACGAAGCTTGGCATGCATGTGGTAGCGTCCTCCCATGCCCGGTTATCCGGGCTGGTGCATTCCTAGTGCGGTGCTGCGGGGACGTCCAGGGTGGAGTACGATCGCCCCTCGCAATGAAAGTCAATGGCGCAGGAATTGCAGCAGCAGTTCGCTGACGCGTTCGGGCTGTTCCTGCTGCACCCAATGCCCGGCGCCATCGATCAGGTGACAGCCCAGCATCCGCGTGCACGCAGTTGTCCTGCATGCGCTCGAATGCGCCGGGACGTTGATAGCTGCCCCAGTCGCTGCTGCCGGCGATGAAGATCGACGGCACGTCGATCGTTCTGCCCGGAGAACAGTTGCAACTCGGCCGTGTCAAGCTCGCCGGTGCCACGGCGATACCATTGCAGACCGCCCGGGAAGCCGGTGCGCTGATATTCGCCGGCGTAGACCGCCAGTTCGCTGTCGGGCAGCCAGCGGCATGCGGCAATGTCGGCGGCGGAAGGCATTTCGTGCGCGACGGTCTCCGGCATCGTCTCGCCAAGATCCATGATGTAGTAGGTTGGCATCTTCGCCAGTTCCTCGGCGGTCCAGCCCTGGAGCGCGGAACGGCTTGTTCTGCCGCCAGTCGGCGCTCTTGTGGTGGTAATAGGCGCGCAGGAATGCATGCACGCCCTGACTGCAATTCAACATGTCAGCATTCGCCGGCCGTGTGGAATAGTACCACTGATAGTGTTTGCGCGGCCGATCCAGTTCCGCCAGAGCATCGTGTATGCTGGGATCGGAGGCTCCGGTCTGCGGTGGATCGTTGGCAGTGTTGAACGGCAAGGCTGGCGGCCCGGCGAACGGCGCGCTCATCAGCGCCAAGGAGCGGAACACATCCGGCCGCACCAGTGCGCACCATGCCGCCACCGGCGAGCCGAAATCGTGCCCGACCACCGCGGCCACGGATCGATATCCCAGCGCGGAGACAAGACCCAATGCGTCGCGCACCGCATTCAGCAAGCGGAACGATGCCAGGTCGCCAGCGTTGTCGTAGTCGGCGTGCCAGCCGGTGGTGCGGCCATAACCCCGCAGATCAGGCGCCACGACATGGTAGCCGGCCGCGGCCAGCAGCGGCATCAGCCTGCGCCAAGAATATGCCAGTTCCGGGAAGCCGTGCAGCAGCAGCACGCAGGGCCGATTGGCGGATTCGAACCCAGCCTCCAGCATGTGGACGCGCAATCCGTTGATGTCGGGCACGAAGCGCGAGCGGATGCCGACGGGCAGTACAGCGCTGTCCAATGGCGCGATCCCGGAGCCGCTCATCGGCCGCTCTCCCACGCTGCGGCGCGATCGAATGCCGCCTCGATGCGTGCATGGCGCGCCTTCACCGCGTCGCGCTCGCCGGCATGCGTCAGCACGTAGAACTCGTTGTGCTGGATGGCTTGCAGCACGCGTTGACCCGCCACCTCCGGGGCCAGGCCTCGCCCCGCCGCACCGCGCAGCGCTTCCTGCTGCGGTCGCACGTAAGGGCCGCCGAAGCGTTCGGGCCGGGTGGCCGCGGAGGCGAAGATCTGCGTCTCCACCGCGCCGGGACATAGCACCGATACGCCGATCCCGGCGCCTTCCACCTCCTGTTCCAATGCCTCGGACAGCGCGACCACGGCGTATTTCGTCATCGAGTAGGCGCCCTGGTTGCGGCCCTTGCGGACGAAGAAGCCGGAGATCGATGCGGTGTTCACCACGTGTCCGCCTTCACCGTGGCGACGGATCAGCGGCACGAAGGTGCGGATGCCGTTGATCACGCCGAGTACGTTGACGCCGATCACCCAGTTCCACTCGTCTGGGGTGACCTCCTCCACGCGCGTGCCATGCATCGCGACGCCGGCATTGTTCACGGCGACATGCAGCTTGCCGAATGCCTGTTCCGCCGCACGTCCGGCGGCGGCGACCGATGCCGCGTCCGACACGTCCACGACCACGCCGATCGCCTTGGCCCCGAGAGCCTCGATGTCGCGGCGTGCAGTCTCCAGCGGTCCTGGCCGCAGATCGGCCAGCACCAGGTTCATCCCCGCGCCGGCTAGCGCCTTGGCGATCCCAAGCCCGATCCCGGACGCCGCACCGGTGACGATCGCCGTTTTTGCACTGAGTTCCAACATCAACCCGCCTCCCGTGGTGGCCACATGCGCCGCTAACATAGCCCGGCCGTGCCGCGGCGACAGCACAGGCCGATTGCATTCGGTGCAAGGTCACGGGGGAGGGATGGCAAGAAACGAAGCAAGGCAACTCGCGCGCAACTCATCGTTGCTTGCCGTGTCAGCGACTCTTGGCTGTCGTTTGCATTACCGCGGACATCGGTTGCGTTCGGAACGCCAACCACGTGCAGAGGAACAGCGGCTTGTTGTCGGTCTGATTTACCGGAGGGAAGACTGGCCCTCTCCGCGGCGCGGGTGAGGTCGCGGCGGAGAGGGCGCAGCGTTCAGCCGCTGCGGCGACGCAGCCAGCCGAACATGCCGATGCCTGTCAGCAACATCGCGAGTGATGCGGGTTCCGGTGCGGCAACGCTGGCGAACAGCCCATGCGCTTCGTCCACAATGCCCGCCGTCAGGTAGATATCGTTGGGATTGCTGCCGAAGCCGTTGTTGCCGTTGACGATAGCCCACAGGTCGCCGTCCACGAGCGGTTGCCCGCCGACGCCGTCCAAGGTGCCGAGGAACGTGCCGGTATTGGGATCGAACACGTTGATCGTGCCGTCCCCGAAATTCCCGACCAGCAGGTCGTTGGCGAACTGGCCGAATTTCGCGGGCGCGATGTCGAGGCCCCACGGAGAATTCAGCACGCCGTTCGAGACCAGACGCTGCATGCCGCTGCCGTCGAGGTTGAAGGAATCGACGAACCCGTTGCCGGGGCCCGCCACATCGTCGTGCTTGGCCGCATCCTGCAAGGCGAACGTGACATAGAGCTTGTTGTTGAGCACCTGCGCGTTGAACGGAGCATAGCCGGCCGGAACTGTGGGGTCGGTGATGGTGTTGACGAGATGGAAATTCTGATCGTAGACCTCGACTGTGCCCGCTCGGAAGTTCGCAGCGTACAGCAAGGGATTGCCGGAGTTGGCGGCTATTGTCAGGCTCTTGTAGACGGCACCCGTGCCGCCCCCCGAGTTGTCCACGGCGAGAATGGAGTGGGCCTTATCGACGCTGGGCGCCCAGCCGGATATCGTGCCGTCCTCGGTGGCGAAGATGAATGTGGACGATCCGCTGACGCCGCCGCTGGACACCTTGAAGCCACCCGGCGCCAGGTTGAACACCTGTCCTGTTGGGGCTGCAGTTCCCGGGGTCTGCCCGGTTGGCGTTGCTATAATAACGTTTGTCTCGGCCGCGGGCGTGCCGGCGAACAGCGTCTTTGGCCGGCCAAGGCCGTTGTATAACGTGGTGACGCCTGCGCCGTTATCCGACACCCAGAACGGACTGGTTGCGTTGAATGATACGCCCCACGGATTGATCAGATCGGGGTCGATGTTTGCGGCAGGCACGAAGCCGTCCGACACCAGGTTGGTCTGAAAAAAGACTGTTGCCTGGGCCGATGCTGCCGCGAGGGACAAAGCGACAGCGAGCGTGGCACCACGGGCGACGCGACGGAACGTCGCGTGGTCGGCCGACGGCGTACGCGAGAACACACGATCCGTGCGCATGGATTGCCTCCCCTGGATGATGCGCGAACTCGAGTCCATGGACGCCTGCCCGGGGTGGCAATTCCCCGCGTTGCGTGACAATTCGGTAACATTCAGTTGAGCCTTGGAGGGCGCAAAGCCAGGGCACGCACCGTGGTTGACGGACAACCGCCGCCAACTTGACCCTTCGCGCGCCCCACCCTACACGCGCGGCATGAACGCATCCTCGGACAGCCTCCTCAGCGATCCTACCGAACGGGCGCGCGTGCTCGCGCAGGCGCTGCCGTTCCTGCGGCGTTACGCCGGCGCCACCATCGTGGTGAAATATGGCGGCCATGCCATGGGTGAGGAGCAGCTTGCCGAGCAGTTCGGCAGCGACATCGCATTGCTGAAACAGGTCGGCGTCAACCCCGTCGTCGTGCACGGTGGCGGTCCGCAGATCAACGCCATGCTGAAGCGGCTCGCAATCCAGTCGACCTTCGTGGACGGCCTGCGCGTGACGGATGTGGCGATGGTCGAAGTGGTGGAGATGGTGCTTGCCGGCACCGTCAACAAACACGTTGCCAGCCTGATCACGCGGGCCGGCGCGCTTGCCGTTGGCGTCTGTGGCAAGGACGGCGGCATGATCCGCGCGCGCAAGCTGACGCGAACGAAGAAGGATCCCGACAGCAACATCGAGCGCGTGCTGGACCTGGGCTTTGTCGGCGAACCGGAGCATGTCGATGTGCGCGTGATCCATGCACTGACCGGCGCGGGGCTGGTACCGGTGATCGCGCCGGTCGGCGTGGGCGCGGACGGGCAGACCTACAACATCAATGCGGACACCGTGGCCGGTGCGATCGCCGCTGCGCTGGGTGCAACGCGGCTTCTGATGCTGACCGACGTCGCCGGCGTGCTCGACAACGACAAGCGGCTGATTGCCGAACTGAGCATTGCCGATGTCGAGGCCGGCATTGCCAGCGGCATGATCACCGGCGGGATGATCCCCAAGGTGGAAAACTGCGTCGATGCGGTGCGTGGCGGGGCCAAGGGCGCGGTCATCCTGGATGGACGTGTGCCGCACGCGTGTCTGCTCGAGCTGTTCACCGAGGCGGGGCCGGGGACGATCATTCGGCCGTAGCGATGCAATTCGACGGGTTTCGCTTTGCTCGTTGCTTCCGGCGATTTTTGCTCGAGGGGCAGCGTGGCGCTTCGATGGTCGTTGCGGTCATCCGTCGGGCACAGTACCGGTTGCCACGACCTGACAAGCCCGGCGATGACGGGGCAAACGGGGTACGGCGAGTCAAATGTTTGTCGCCGTTACCGCCCCATGCGCGTGAGAAAATCCAACTGCCAGCGCATTTCCTCGACGGCCAGCGGGAAGCTGCCGCCGGCTCCGCCGATCAGCACCGTGTCCGGTGCGAGGCGGGCCAGCAGACCCTGTAGCGCGATCGCGGCACGCATGGTGAAGCCGGCCTTCCAGACCAGGCTGACCAGCCCCTTGGCACTGCGCAGCGACGCCGCGCGATCGACCACCGAAACCGTCATGCCGGAGGCCACCGCGAGCAGCGCTGTCGCATAGCGCACTTCGCCACGGCGAACGGCCTCCAGCACCAACTCCTCGACCAGCTTGCCGCGCGCCGCCAGTTCGCGTGCCCTTGCCAGCGCCTGCTCCGCCGTTATGTCGGCCTGGGCTGGCGCCGCCAACGCGGCCGGGGCCAGCCGGGCCGCAATGCGCTGACGCAGCTCCTCGGCCAGCGGCGCCGCAAGGTCGGCGCGGCTCGCCAGAACCTCGAGCAGGTGGGTGGCAACAAAGTCGGTCAGCAATCGAGCAGACTGTGCCGACAGCGACGGGTGCCGCACCAGCGGCTCATGCCAGTCGGGGTAGGCGGCCGCGCGCGCCACCAGGGCGTCGAGTGTCGCCTCGCGGATCTGCGCCGACGGATTGATGAGCAGTGCACGGATCGCGGCACTGTCCGCGGTTGCCGCGATTGCATCGGACAGCGCTTCCGGGACCTGCGGTCGGCGCGCCACGGCGAGCACGGTGCCCGGGGCCGGCGCGTTCGCCACCAAGCCAAGCAGGTCCTCGGTGGTCAGCAGCGGCGACAGCCGGAGCACCGGCTCGGATACCGACAGAACGGCATCTTGCGCCAGGCGCAGGATCAGCGCGTGCGGTGCGTTCGGCATATCCTTGATCGCTTCCGCGATCGCGCCGCGAACGCGTTCCGCTTCGTCCGCTACGAGCTCGCTCAACGTTGCCCAGGTATCGCGGTGCAGTCGTGCCTGATCGGTTGGTGACAGGCTGGGCGCCAATCTCGCCAGTCGGCGTGCAAGCAGGATGCGTACCCGCTCATCGGGGTCGCGCGCCAACGACTGGTTGGCGCCCGTCGGCGCCGCTGGATTGAGCGCCAGTGCAGCGCGAACGGTGACCGAAGGGTCATCCGCCAGGTTCTGCAACATGGCTGGCTCGGTGGCTATACTGGCACCCAGGCGGACGCGCGCTGCTTCGTCCGGCGCCGCGGTACAGCCCGAGTCCGGCGGACCACCGCGGGTAAGCTGCATTTCGGGCGGCCGCGCGCTGGTCACGCTTCCTCCCCATGCGAAACGCGCCAGTGGCCGCGCCCGGTCCGCTTGACCAGGTACATGGCGCGGTCGGCGCGCCGCATCAGACTGTCGATCGGTTCGCCGCTGCCGGCGATGCGGGTCGCAATGCCGATCGACACGGTCGGCGTCGGCCCATCGTCGCCGGCGATCGGGCGCAGGTCATTCGGCACCTCGACGGTAAGCCATTCGGCGCGTTCGGCCGCCGTCATGTGGTCAACGCCGTTCATCCAGACGGCAAATTCATCGCCGCCCAGCCGAGCGATCAGATCGCTCGGCCGCACCGCGTTGCGCAGCATATTGGCGGTGCGCAGCAACACCTGGTCGCCGACTTCGTGTCCCAGCCGGTCATTCACCGGCTTGAAGTAGTCCAGATCGGCGAACAGCAGGGTTCCAGGCTGATTCTCGCGATCCAGGCGCTCCATGTGCCGGGCAATTTCTTCCAGGAAGGCACGCCGGTTCAGCAGCCCGGTCAGTGGATCGGTGCGTGCCTGGCGTCCCATCTCCTGTTGGATCGCCTCATGTTCCAGCACCATCCGGATAATACTGGCAGCGGCGGTGATCAGCAGCTTGTCCTCGTTGTCCCAGCCGCGCGAGCCTGGGGCGCGCCAAAGTGCCAAACCGGCATGCGCGCCGAACCGGGTCTTGCACAACGCCGCCAGGATTGGCCTGCCGACGGGGCTGTCACCAAGGACGGCCCCGTCCGCCTCGTTGAGCAACGCGGCGGCGGCCAGCAAAACTCCTTCACTGCAGCCGCCGGCCTGGTGCACCAGGACCGGTTTGTCCGAGACGTGGAGGTCGATTACCGCCGAGCCCTCGGCACCCAAAGCGTTCATCAGCGCATCGAGCGCGGCCTGCATCATGCGCGGAGCCAGCACCTCCTGGCCCACCCGCCAAAGTATATGGTCCAGTATCTCGCCACGGCGCAGTGCTGCGGCGACACGGCCCTGCTGCTCATCGTATTCGGTCCAGTCCACGCCGATGCCGCGGCAGCCCGCGATGGATCCTTCGGCATCCAGCAGCGGGGCTGCCGAAAACGACAGTACCACGGCGTCGCCGCACGCCCGCTTGAGCCAGGCTCGCCGTCGGCGGATCGGCTGGGTGACGCGGAACGGATTGAACCCGTTGGCCTCGGCGCCGCCGGCGAGCAATAGGTCGGCCGGCTGGCCGATCAATGTGTCGGCGTGCCACCCCAATGCGGGATTAGGCACGACCAAGACGAACCGCCCCAACGCGTCGGTCTCGTACGCGAGGTCAGCGGCCATCATCACCAGGTCCTGCCAACGCTGGCGGCTGTCGAGCAGTGCATAGCGCAGGGTGTCGCCAGACTGGATGGCGGCACGCGGACGGTCGCCGACGATGCCATCGTTCATGACAGGACTTCCTGGACAGTGGCAGCGGACCTTGCCGTCGCCTGTTTCGCGTTACGGCTGGGCCGCTGCCGGCCGGCCGGCGCGTGGCGATGGCCCCGGCAAGCCCAGTCGTGACGATGGCGTGCAGTGTTGGCGAGGGTCACTGGTTCGGCCGCTGGTATCACGCCGGTCATTGAACACCATCAGGACTAACGAAGCGTTGCTGCCGGTCACGATCATCGCGTTGACAGGCCAGGGGCCTCTGCGCATGGTCCGGCCGCCACGCCACGAAGATCGAGGACCCTGCCGCATGAGCCAGCACGCACTGCAGCCGCCGATTGAACAGCTCTGGGAGGATCGCGAATCGCTTTCCTCGGCGACCGGTGGCCAGGCGCGGGCCGCGGTGGAGGCGGCGCTCGATCTGTTGGATTCCGGGGCGCAGCGGGTGGCGGAACCGACAGCGTCCGGCTGGCAGGTCAATCAGTGGCTTAAAAAGGCGGTGCTGCTGTCATTCAGGCTGACGGATTCGGCGCCGATGGAGGGGCCGGGGGGCACGCCGGTGTTTGACAAGGTGCCACTGAAATTCGCCGGCTGGGGCGCCAATCGGTTTCGCGATGCCGGTTTTCGGGCCGTGCCGGGCGCGGTGGTGCGGCGCTCGGCCTATATTGCGCCCGGTGCGGTGCTGATGCCGAGTTTTGTCAATGTCGGCGCCTGGGTTGGGCGCAATACCATGGTGGATACCTGGGCGACGGTGGGTAGCTGCGCGCAGATCGGCGCCAACTGTCATCTGTCGGGCGGTGTCGGCATCGGCGGCGTGCTGGAGCCGCTGCAAGCCAATCCGGTGATCATCGAGGACGACTGCTTCGTCGGCGCGCGTTCCGAGGTGGCCGAGGGAGTGGTGGTCGAGCGGGGCAGCGTGCTGTCGATGGGGGTGTTCATCGGTGCGTCCACCAAGGTGGTGGATCGTGCCACCGGCGAAATTCATATCGGCCGGGTGCCGGCCTATTCAGTGGTGGTGCCTGGGTCGCTGGCGGGGCGTCCGTTGCCGGACGGTTTACCGGGTCCGTCGCTGTATTGCGCGGTGATCGTCAAGACCGTGGACGAACAGACACGCGCCAAGACGTCGATCAACGAGCTGCTGCGCGATTGAACCCATCCCTGCCATTCCCTGGGAAGTGGCAACCCGGTTGGTGTCGGCGGGGCGAACGCCCGGGTTTCCATGTCCGCGGGAATAACGGCACCTCCCAGAGCACTCCATGACCGACAGCTTCCACGACCCTCTTCCGCTGGCACAGGCACTGATCCGCTGCGCATCGGTGACGCCTGCCGATGCTGGCGCTCAATCGGTACTGGGCGATGCGCTGCGGCAACTCGGCTTTACCGTCACGCTGCTGCGCTATGGCGAGATCGATAATCTGTTCGCGCGCATCGGCAGCGGATCGCCGCACATCTGCTTCGCCGGACATACCGATGTGGTGCCGGTAGGCGCGGCGAACTGGCAGACCGGCCCGTTCGCCGCCGAGGTCCGCAACGGCGTGCTGTACGGCCGAGGTGCATGCGACATGAAGGGTGGCATTGCGGCATTCGTGGCCGCCGCCGCGCAGCATCTGGCGGAGGGTCCGCCGCGTGGGTCGATCAGCCTGCTGATCACCGGCGACGAGGAAGGTCCCGCGGTGGACGGCACGGTGCGCGTGCTGGAGTGGATGACGGCCAACGGCCAGGTGCCGGATTTCTGCATCGTGGGTGAACCGACCTGTCCGGTGAAACTCGGCGACATGGTGAAGATAGGCCGGCGCGGGAGCCTGAATGCGAAGATCACGGTGCACGGCACGCAGGGCCACGTGGCCTATCCGCATCGTGCCGATAATCCGGTGCACCGGCTGTTGCGCGCGGCCGCCGCGCTGACCGCTGCGCCGCTGGACGCCGGCAACGACTGGTTCGAGCCATCCAGCCTGCAATTCACCAGCATCGACGTCGGCAACCCGGTGACCAACGTGATCCCCGCCTCGGCCAGCGCGATGCTGAACATCCGCTTCAACAGCGACCATACCGGTGCCGCGCTGTCTGCCTGGCTGCGTGCGGTGGTGGCGCAGCATGCCGACCGGTTCGATCTGGATATCGCGATCAGCGGCGAGTTGTTCCTGACCCAGCCAGGCGCGCTGGTGGATACGCTGCGCCGGGCAATCGTCGACGTATCCGGCGTGGAGCCGAAGCTCGACACCGGCGGCGGGACGTCGGATGCGCGTTTCATTGCACGCTATTGTCCGGTGGCGGAATTCGGCCTGGTGGGCGCGACGATGCACCAGGCCGATGAACGCGTCCCGGTCGCCGAGTTGCGCGACCTGGCGCGTATTTACCGCGGCATCCTGGCTGCCTTTCTGCCATGAGCGGACAGGCGAGCGGCCGGCGGCCGCCGGCCGGCAGCATTGTGGTCGGCATCGTCCGTCTGGCGCGCGGTCGCGCCGATGGCCTCCAGCAGTTCGGCGCGACACGCGAGGCGTTCCTGGCGAGCCTGGCGCCCCTGGTCGCGTTCCCGTTGGTTGGCGGTGCGCTGATGCTGTTGGGTGGCGGCGGGCTTCCCGCGCTGTCCGATCTGCTGGCGACGCTATGCGCGCTGATGGCACCGCCGGTGCTGTCGTTCGAGGTGGCGCGGCTGTGGGGCAGGGAGGCGTCCTGGCTGCGCTTCGCCACCGCGTTCAATTGGTGCCAATGGGTGATTCCGTTGTTGGGAAGCCTGCTGATCATGGTGGTCAGCATGATGGCCGAACTGGGCCTGCCGCAGCAGATCGCGCGCTGGATCGTCGTTCTGGGTCTGGTGTCCTATGCGTTGTGGCTGCACTGGTTCGTGGCGCGCCACGGCCTGGTTCTGTCAGCGATGCGCGCTGCCCTGCTGGTGCTCGGGGTGAACCTTGGCACCGTCCTGATCGTGGTGGGGCCGCGCGTGCTGTCGCTGGCCGCAGGTGATGTGGGAGGGCTTGGCGGCAAATGAGCCTCGCAGCCGCCGTCACGTCCGGGCTGCAGGGCGCGTTCATGCTGGCACGCGGGCGGGCTGACGGCGTGCGCTATGTCGAGGACGACATGGCAGGCGCCGCGCGCAGTTTCTGGGCGATGGCGATCTGCCTGCCCGCGTTCGTCTGTCTCCGTCTGCTCGCCTGGCTGGCGGAAGGCGCACCGCCACACGCCGCACATGTCTTCGCGATGGATCTGCTGAGCTATGGCGCCGGCTGGATCGGCTTTGCCGTGCTGTCGCATCGGCTGGTCGGGTCGATGGGCCTGGCGGCGCGCTGGCCGCGCTGCATCGCGCTGTGGAACTGGTGCAACGTCGTGCAGTACCTGCTGCTGGTGGTGTTCAGCATCCCGGGCCTGCTTGGTGCGCCGGGCTTATTGGATGAGGCGCTGCAGCTTTTCGCGCTGGGGTGGGCGCTGTGGCTGGAATGGTTCGCGTTCCGGCTGACGCTGGGGATCGGCGTGTTCCCCGCCGCAGGGCTGGTGGCGCTGGATGTGGCGATCGGCGTGGTGCTGGCGGCGGTCGGTGGGGCGCTTACGGTGGGGTAGGACGGCTGGCTTAAGCAGCCAGAGCAGCGCGGGCTAATGTCTTGTCTGGAGCGTCTTCCTCCACCACCCGCGCCGCCTGCGACAGCACGGCCAGCAGGTCGCCGAGGCTCGTCTTGCGGTGAACCACCGCAACCCGCATCGGCGGTTCTTCCAGGCGGGCGAAGTCGTGGAACTTGGCGCTGGCCCACACAACTGATGCTGGGTTCGCCGTGACCACATCGAACACCGCGCGATGGTGGTCGGTGGTGACCACCGCATCTACCTGCCACGCATGGGTCGAGGCGCCGCGTAGTTCCTCGCCACGTTTCACCTGTGCTTTGGGGAATAAAGTGACGAGGCGGTTGACCAGCCTGTCGATCGTGTCCTCGCGCGGGCGGGGAGCGGCTCGCAGCGCGGCGCGTTCCAAGGCGCGCGCCGCGGCGTTGGCGACCGTCATTGTGGCCGCGACGAGTTGCGTGGTGAGAACACCGGGCAACACCAGGGCGTTACCCTCCAGTGTCACGCCGGAAAGCCGAGCCACCTCTTGCGCCTGGTGCCGGTAGGCGCCGGCGATGCCAAGCAGTTCGGCCTCGTCGCGGCCCTGGCCGAAGTCGCTCAGGCGGTAGCGGCCGCCGCCTTCGTCCTCGATCACCACCACGACGGTGGCACCCGAGGGGAACAGGACGGGGGTGCGGATGAAGGCGCGGCCATCGAGTACGTCGGCCTTGCCCAGACCGCGTGCCACCTGTTCCGCCAGGTCGGCCAAGCCGGTGCGGGTGATCGCCTCGCTCACGGTCTTCCTCCTTGTGGTGGGTTGGTGGTCAGTGGCAGCAAGCCATACTGCCACGGTGGGATCGGCGCGTGAACCAATCCGCTGATCCGCCACAGCGCGGCAGCCACGCGTAGCAGCGCTGGCCAGTCCGATGGCTCTGGCGAGAGTGGCAGGGCGGTCGGCAGATTCTCCTGCATTGCCTGGATCAAGCCCATGTCGAGCGCGGCGTTGAGTGCGAGCGGATGGCGATGGCTGCCCTCGATAACGCGAAGCCGCAGATCGGGTGGCGCGTTCGCACGGTTTATGTGGGCCTTGACCGGTCGCCATTCCAGACGATCGAAATTGCCGCCGCGACCGCTTTCATCTTGCCAGCGCAAACCCAGCGTCACCTTGCGATCCGGCAGTGCGGCGGTGGCTCGGCCGAACAGCGTCAGGCGCGGTTCGGTGACGCCATCGATGTCGAGGGAGGCGGTGAAGCGAAGATCGCCACATCGTCGTCGACCCAAACAATCGGAGTGGCGAGCGTCTTTTCGGCGGTCAGCAGCGCTGTCAGCGTCGCGAGGAGGGTGGCGCTGTCCTCGGTCGTCGCGCGTTGCGGGCGAGGGGACCGTGCCATGGTTGGTCAGGCGAGTAGACGGACGGATAGGGAGGCTGATATCGCCTCGGAATGATCGGAGGCTTCCGTGTGCCGTCGCTCGACGATCAAGATGAATTCGGCGGCGGAACGTGTCAACGACTTTGATACAGCCGGGATCGGCATTTAGGCTCGGATGATTGACGTTGCCTGTGGTTGATTGATCCAAGCTGCGGTTGGTTTGGCAGGTGGTGTTGGTGGCCTGTTGACGAAGCGCGCGGGGTTTTCGTGGAACGCACGATCGAGTGTGAGCTGACGGGCGGTATAGACGGCGTCGGTCTGGCCATAATGCACCTGATCTGGGGTCATCAGGCCGATCCCGACGTGATGATGATCCTGGTTGTACCAGTCGAAGAAGCGTCGGCAGAAGCTTCTGGCGTCCTCGATGCAGCCGAAGCGTTGGGGGAACCGTGGCTGATACTTCAAGGTCTTGAAGTGGCTTTCGGAGAATGGGTTGTCGTTCGATGTGTGTGGCCGATTGTGCGAGCGGGTCACGCCGAGATCAGCGAGCAGCAGCGCGGTGGCCTTGGCCTTCATCGGTCCGCCACGGTCGGCATGCAGGGCGAGCTGGCCGGGCGGCACATCATGTTTCGTGATCGCGTCATCGAACAGTGGCTTGAATTGCGCGGCACTTTCCGCATCGGCGACACACCAACCAACCACCCGGCGGCTGAAGATGTCGAGGATGACGTAGAGATAGAAGTAGGTCCACTTGGCGGGTCCCATCAGCTTGGTGATGTCCCAGGACCACACCTCATTCGGACGTTCCGCCAGCAGTTCGGGTTTTTGATAGGCTGGATGCCGCAACTGCTCGCGGCGTTCGCGGACTTCGCCGTGCTGGCCGAGGATGCGGTACATGGTGCGGATCGAGCAATGATAGACGCCTTCATCGAGCAGACTGGCGTAGATCTCGGCGGGCGCCTGGTCGGCAAAGCGCGGCGCGTGCAGCAGATCCAGCACCAGCTGTTGTTGCGGGATGCTCAGCGCTCGGGGCGGCCTCGGTCGCGGACGGACGATCGCCGGCGGCGCGGCCAGGCGGGCGCGCCTGCGCTGTACGCTGGCGCGTGAGACCCCGAGCGCGGCACAGGCCGCGGCGGTCATGCCGCTGTCCGGCGCGAATGCGATCACGGCATCCGTCAAGGCTCGTCGTCGCTGGACGCCAACGGGATGCCCAGCAACGCCGCAACTTTTTTTTGGATGTCGATAATGGCTTCGGCGCGCGTCAGGCGCAGCGCAAGACGCGCATTGTCCCGTTGCAGGCGCGCCACTTCGGCTGACAGCGGGTTGGCTTCGGCGGTCTTTCGACCACGTTTGCCGGGAACCAGTGCGTTGAAGGCCCCGGCGTCGCGCTGCCTTCGCCAGTCCGTGAGGGCCGATGAGTAAAGCCCCTCGCGACGCAGGATCGCGCCGATGCCACCGGTCTCGGCGCGATCGGTCTCGGCCAGGATGCGTAGCTTATCCTGCGCAGTGAATGTCCGGCGGCGCGGGCGGTCCGATAATTCGGGCGATGCCGAGGCCGGCGCTGCCACGATCCTCGGCCTACGGCCTCCGCTCGTGGCAGCGCCGGCCTCGGCATCGATCAGTGTCTGCTGCATGGGCATGTGCGAGATGATCCTTCCGCGCCCTCAAGTCTAATTTCCCGGCGAGGCGATGTCTCATCTTCATTGGCACGGAGGGCGGGCTCTGCAAAATTAGCTTGTAGAGCAAGGGGAGGCACTGGAATAGGTAACCCCTCAAGAACGTCCAAGTTGATATTCTTTTGCGCGAGTTGCGGTGCAAGCCGTTCGATACCGCCACGAAGAAGATCTAGCGCTGCTTTCACGTGCGCTCTGTTCACCAGAGGGCCGGGCGTGAAGCCAGCGACGCTGTCTGGGAAGCACGCATCGATTCCCAGGATACCGGTATTAATGATGTTGGCCGCAATCGTGATGCCAAGTGTGTCAGCAGGCCAAAGACGGAAGGCATTCCCTGTTTGCGATGTTGGCATGGCTTCCTGCCAGGCTTCCCTGCGTATCGAGATCGTGCACACCATCGCATTAATGGCGGTGCCGTAGCAAACATATCTTCCCTGCACGCTTGGTGCGGGAGGCGATCCGCCGGTCAGACTGGCGTCTTTGCCGGGGTAGTCGCGCTACTTCAAGCCGCTCAGGCCGAAGCCGCGGCGGATCGAGCGTTGCAGGACGGCGAACAGCAGGAAGACCGGGACGGTCGCCATCACTGCGACAGCCATCTGTTCGGTCGGTGGATTGCCGTAGTCCTGGCCGAATTGGACCAGGCCGAGCGGATAGGTGCGCAAACGATCGACCGAGACGATGGTCAGCGGCCAGAGATATTGGTCCCAACTGTCGCGGAACGAAAATATCGCCAGGATTGCCAGCGCCGGGCGGCACTGCGGCAGGATGACGCGCCACAGGATGCGCAGTTCGCCGGCACCGTCGATGCGCGCGGCTTCGATGTAGTCCGATGGGATCGAGATGATCGACTGGCGCATCAGGAATATGCCGAATGCATCGATGACCAATGGTCCGGCGATCCCCTGATAGGTGTTGAGCCAGCCAAGCTCGTGTATGACGAGGAAGGTCGGCACCAGTGTGACTTCGAGCGGCAGCATCAGCGTGGCGAGGATGGCGAGCAGGACGATGCGGTCGCCCGGGAAGCGGAATTTTGCCAGCCCGTAGCCCGCCAGCGTGCCGAATACCACGTTGCCCAGCATGATCGCGGCGGACACGATCATGCTGTTAAGGAAATAACGCGCGAACGGCGCGGCAGCGAGGGCGTTGGAATAATTCTCCGGATGCCACACCGAGGGAATCCATTCGGTATCGAGCCTGAACATCTTGTCGCCTGCCTGGAACGACGTGGTGGTCATCCACAGGATCGGCAGCAGGAAAAGGAAGGTCAGGGCGGCGAGCGGTGCCAGCCTGAACAGGCCGGGCAGCGCGCCGGTGATGGCACGGGGCGGGGTCATTCGAAGGTGTTCTCGCTGCGCGCGAACAGGTGCATCTGGCCCACCGTGAACAGCAGGGAAATGGCGAACAGCACCACCGAGATGGCTGCCGCGCGGCCCATCTTGAGGTAGGAGAAGCCGGTTTCGTAGACCAGCATCGACAGCACCCGGGTGGCGTTGCCTGGCCCGCCGTCGGTGATGATGTACGGCATCAGGAAGATGCGGGCGCACAGCAGGCCTGAGACGACGATCACGAAGTAGACGATCGGACTGAGCTGCGGCAGCGTGATATGCCAGAAGCGCTGCATGGCGTTGGCGCCGTCGATCTGCGCCGCTTCGTAATAATCAGCCGGGATGGCGAGCAGCCCGGCCAGGAACACCACCATGAAGTATGGCGCGAACCGCCACACGGTGACAATGATGATCGCCGGCATCGCGGTGGCGGAACTGGTAAGCCAGTCGATGCGTCCTACTCCGACAAAATGCAGCAACTGATTCACCAGACCGTACGGGTGGAACAGAAACCGCCAGACGAGGCAGACGGCGATGATCGGCATCAGGTTGGTGAGGAACATGATGGTCATGCAGTATCGCGCGCCAGGCACCCGCGTGTTGATTGCCAGCGCCAGTGCGAGCCCGACCACGGTGATCAGCGCGGTCGAGCCGCCGATATAGACAAGTGTATTGACCAAGGTCTCGCGGAACACGGGATCGCCGACGAGGCTCCGGTAGTTTTCGATGCCGATGTAGTGCGGTGGCGACACCATGTCGTAGGACGTGAAGCTGAGGCCGATCGCCCACAGCATCGGGCCATACTTGAGCATCGCGAAGAACAGCATGGACGGCAGGATGAAGGCGATGCCCCACAGCCGGATGCGGGTCTGCTGGCGCAGTCGTGACCGTCGCCTTGTGTGCATGGCGGCGCGCATGGCGAGACGCGAGGCGGATGGGGCCACGCGCCTGGAGAGATCGGACATCGGCGAGATCCGGCAGCGGCTTCAGGTCTTGCGATAGGCCTCGCTGGCGCGGTCGATCTCGGCCGCTGCGGTGTCGAGCGAGGCCTTGATGTCGGCCTTCTCGAGCAGGATGCGCTGCACCGCCCGGTGCATGGCATCAGCCATCTCATTGTAGACCAGGCACCGCGGCAGCGGCACGCCGTTGTCGCGTGCCTTGAGGATTTCCTCGACGTGAGGAAACTTCTTCACCAGGGGATCGTCGGTCCAGCCGCCCTTCAGGGCGAGCGGGAACGGTGCGGCCGCTTTCCAGGCGTCCACCGGATCGCTCAGAATGAAGCGATAGAGGTCGTGCAGCACCTCCTGCTTTTCCTTTGGCGCACGCGCGTTGATCACCAGGTTGAAGCCGTAGGTCGAGGAATTGCCCTTGCCGGCGACGTAGCCGGGATACTGCACCGGCCGATAATAATTGCCTGCCGCCATCTCGGGATTTTCTTTCTCGACCAGTACCGGCGGCAGCGGCGGCTGGAAGAACATCGAGCAGCGCTCCTTCAGCCAGTCGAGCTGAGGCAGCGGATTGGTTGCGATGCTGTCGGTGGGATCCTCGGCGTGGTACTTGAGTGCGATCGAGGCGCGTGTCGTCATCGCCTTGACGCCGGCGTCGCTGTTCACCGTGCATTTGCCGTTGGCATCGAACCATTGCGCGCCGGCGCCGATCAGGATCGGGTTGAACTGGATTACTGTCCAGGCGGCGGCGTGCATGGCAAACTTGAAGCCCTGGCGGACGAACTTGTCGCCCTGGCGGATGGTCAGCTTCTGCGCCACCTCGCCCAGTTGGTCCCAGGTGGCTGGCGCATCTTTGTCGGGATCGAGGCCGACTTCCTTGAACTGCTTGGTGTTCAGGTAGTTGGGGTAGCCGTAGAACCACAGCGGGTAGCCGAACGCCTTGCCGTCCTTGATGGCGCCGGAAACAAAGGCGGGCGCGAAATCGCCTTGGAACTTGTCGAGCGAGGCATAGCCGAGGCGCTGGACGTCGAGCGGCGCGATCAGGTCCTTGTCGAGCCATAGCGGCATAAACCAGTCCTGGCTGACGAAGCCCTCCGGCGCGGTTCCGGTGGCGAAGCCGATGCTGATCTTCTTGCCGAGATCGCCGAACGGGAACCACTGGAAGTCCACTGTGACGTTGGGGTTCTGCTCGGTGTAAAGTTTGACGCGCTTCTGCAACCAGGGGCGCTGTTGCGGGTTGTCGAAGGTCCAGAAGCCGAGTTGGACCGGCGCCTTGGCCTGGCCGAAGCTGCGGCGCGGCAGGGACTCTGTGGCGGCGGTGATGCCGATGCCCTGCAACACCGTGCGTCGTGTGGCGGCGCGCGCAGATCGCGCGGCTGGCTGTGTTGGCGCGGTCATCCGAACCCTCCCGGTTTTACTTTGTTGCAGCCTTGGACTTGGTGCCACATTGCGTCGCTGCTTTGCGGACGGTATTTCGCGCAAACTGCGAGTGTCAACGGATGCCGCCAGCTTCCGTTGCCGCGAGCAGCGTGCTGTTCGTTGATGTTATCGTGCAGCTGACGCGCAAAGGCGCAGGCGGCCCAGCGACTGTCAGGGCTTGACCATGTTGGCCGGTATTTGCCCTGGGGGTGTCGGTTGGGGCCTGGGCGGTGGTGCGCCAGGTGCTCCCTGCAAGATCATCCCGCCACCCATGAAGGCGCTGTTGGCCTCCGGGGTGAAGGGACCATGATCCACAGGTTTCTGGGACGATGGCGGAGATTGCTGCGTTGCAGGCTGGGCCAGCGCCGAGCCGCAGGCCAGCACTGCGATCAGAGTGACGATATGGATCTTGCGCATTGTTATGCCGCTTTCATGTCTGGTTTCGAAGTAGTTGATGGCAATCCGGGGGCGTCGGCACGCAACTTTCGCACAGCACCGAAGGAAGCCGTGGATGGTGATCTTCGTCAACATGGCGTGGGGCGAGCCAGCGTGACGTTGAGTTTCGCGTGTGCTGCCCTGCTAAGGTCCGTTACCCCCATTCCTGGATGACCGCCATGCTCTCGCGCTTCGCCCGCTACCCCCTGACCTTCGGCCCCACCCCGATCGAGCACCTGTCCCGCCTCACCAAACACCTCGGCGGTGCGGTGGAGATCTACGCCAAGCGCGAGGACTGCAACTCCGGGCTGGCGTTCGGCGGCAACAAGCTGCGCAAGCTGGAGTACATCGTGCCTGACGCGATCGCTTCCAACGCCGATACGCTGGTCTCCATCGGCGGCGTGCAATCCAACCACACGCGGATGGTTGCGGCGGTGGCGGCGAAACTCGGCATGAAGTGCCTGCTGATCCAGGAAAGCTGGGTGCCGCACGAGGACGCGGTGTACGACCGGGTCGGCAACATCATGCTGTCGCGCATCATGGGCGCCGAAACCCGGCTGGTTGACGAAGGCTTCGACATCGGCATCCGTGCAAGTTGGACCGCGGCGTTGGAAGAAGTCAAAGCCAGGGGCGGCAAGCCCTACGCCATTCCGGCCGGCGCTTCGGTGCACAAGTTCGGCGGTCTCGGCTATGTCGGGTTCGCCGAGGAGGTGCGGGCGCAGGAAGTCGCGATGGGGCTGCGCTTCGACTATATAATTGTATGCACGGTCACCGGCTCGACGCATGCCGGCATGGTGGTGGGCTTCGCCGCGGACGGCCGCGCGCGCAACGTGATCGGCATCGACGCCTCCGCCACGCCGGCGCAGACGAGGGCGCAGGTGCTCGACATCGCGCGCAACACCGCGGCGCTGGTCGGCGGCAAGGAGATCGAGCCGGACGATATCGTGCTGCTGGAGGACTATGCGTATCCCCGCTATGGCGTGCCGTCGGCCGAGACGCTGGCAGCGATCCGCCTTTCCGCGCGCCTGGAGGGCATGATCACCGATCCGGTCTATGAGGGAAAATCTATGCAGGGGCTGATCGACCTGATCCGCAAGGGATTCTTTCCGGCGGGATCGACGGTGCTCTACGCGCACCTGGGCGGAGCGCCGGCGCTGAACGGCTATAGCTACACGTTCCGCAACGGCTGAGTTTGTTCGCCGAACAGCGCGACCGGATAGCGTACGCCGGTCAGGCATAGCCCCTCGGCGGGCGCGGTGGGGCCGGCGGCGGCGCGATCATGCGCGGCGAGCGCGGCCGCGACGCGTTCCACCGGCCAACTGCCTTCGCCGACCAGTTTCAGCGTGCCGACCATGTTGCGCACCTGGTGGTGCAGGAAGCTGCGGGCCTCGGCGACGATCTCGATCAGCTCGCCGTCGCGGCGGACGTCCAGCCGGTCGAGCGTGCGGAGCGGGCTTTTCGCCTGGCAGGCGGCGGCACGGAACGAGGTGAAATCGTGCCGGCCGAGCAGGGTCTGCGCCGCCTGATGCATCGCGGCGGCATCCAGTTCCGCGGCGACGTGCCAGACGCGGCCGGCGCGCAGGGCAGGACGCACGCGGCGGTTCAGGATGCGGTAGCGATAGCAGCGACCGATCGCCGAGAAGCGGGCGTTCCAATCGTCGGGTGCGGGGGCGGCCTGCAGCACGACCACCGGATGCGGTTTCATGTGGAAGTTCAGCGCATCGCGGACCTTCTGCGCCGGCAGCGCGTCGGGCAGATCGAGCTGCGCCACCTGCCCCTCGGCATGCACGCCGGCGTCGGTGCGGCCGGCGACGATGCTGGCGACGTGTTCGCCATGGGTCAGCTTGGCGGCGGCGGTTTCCAGCACCTGCTGCACGGACAGGCCGGCCGCCTGGCGCTGCCAGCCGACGAAGGATGCACCGTCGTATTCCAGCAGCAGTGCCCAGCGGGTCATGCCTCGATCCCAGCCCTGCGCCGCTCCGCGGGAGAGGGGATGGTCATTTGACGGAGCCATGACGCTTGAAGGAGCGGTGAGTTGCTGTTCCTGGGAGGCGGAACAAATCCCCTTTCGCGTGGATCAGGGAAGGGTCGGGCTAGTGGCTTGGCGACCATCTACTGGCCCAACATCGTCCCTGGGGGCACCGGATGCCCGCGCAGGAACGCATCCGCCGCCATCGCGGGCCGGCCGGCCAATTGCACGCGCGTCAGCCGCAGCGCGCCGGTGCCGCAGGCGACTGTCAGCCGATCGTCCAGCGACGTGCCCGGCGGGCCGCTGCCGTCTGCCGGGGCCACCGCCAGCACCTTCAGCACCGCGCCGCGCAGCGTGGTGAAAGTGCCCGGCCACGGATCGAAGGCGCGCACCTGCCGCTCGATCGCCGCCGCATCTGCGGGTCCAGTCGATCCGCCCGTCATCACGCGTCAGCTTCGGCGCGTAGGTCGCGCCCTCTTCCGGCTGCGGCACCGGCCGCGGCGCCTCCGCCAGGGCGCGCAGGATCAGCCGCGCACCCAGTCCGGCCAGCGCTGTCGTGCAGCGTCGCCGCGGTTGTGGTCGCGGTGATCGGCACCGCCTCGCGCAGCAGCATCGGGCCGGTGTCCAGCCCGGCATCCATCTGCATGATGGTCACGCCGGTCTCCGCATCGCCGGCCAGGACTCGCCGCCTGGATCGGCGCGGCGCCGCGCCAGCGCGGCAGCAGGCTGGCATGGATGTTCAGGCAGCCGCGCCGCGGCGCATCCAGCATCGCCGGCGGCAGGATCAGCCCGTAGGCGGCCACCACCGCCGCATCCAGCCCCAGCGCGGCGAATGCCGCCTGCGCCGCCGGATCGCTGCGCAAGCCGCGCCGGCGTGCGCACCTCCAGGCCGAGCGTCTCCGCCGCGAGCTGCACCGGGCACGCCCGCACCGCATAGCCGCGCCCCGCCGGCTTGGGCGGCTGGCAATACACCGCGGCGATCGTGATGCCCCGCCGCGTGCAGCGCCGCGCAGCGCCGGCACGGCGAAGTCCGGGCTGCCCATGAAGGCGAGGCGCATGGCTACATCGCCTCGGCCCGCTTCTGGCGCAGTTCCTTGGCCAGCCGGCGCAGGATCATGTTGCGCTTCAGCGCCGACAGGTGATCGACGAACAGCACGCCGTCCAGGTGGTCGATCTCGTGCTGCATGCAGGCGGACAGCAGCCCTTCGGCCTCGAGCTGCTGCTTCGCCCCCTTGGCGTCCGTGATAGCGCACCGTCACCCGCGCCGGGCGCGTCACCTCGGCATACTGGCCCGGCAGCGACAGGCAGCCTTCCTCGCGGGTCGCCAGTTCCTCGCTGCGCGCCACGACCTCGGGATTGATCAGCACGATCGGCGTCGGCTTGTCGTCCGGCATCAGGTCGATCACCGCGAAGCGCAGGCCGACGCCGACCTGCGGCGCGGCCAGGCCGATGCCGGGGGCGCGGTACATGGTGGCGAACATCCGCGGCAGCAGCGCCTGCGCACCTGTGCCATGTCGCCGGCCGCCACCGGGCGGGCACGTGCCTTCAGGATCGGCTCCGGCACGACCAGGATCGGCAGCGGCTCGATCGAATCGGTCATGGCGGGCATGTAGCGGTGCCGGTCGGCGCGATCAACGGGCTGGCCGTTGACCCCCTTGCAACCGGTGCTCCGGGTGCCAAGATTTCCGCGTGCCGGAATGCCGCAACGGGTTCCGGTGACGCTTCGCTCTAAGGAGGGGGCCATGACCACCAGGATGTTCACGTCACCGCTGTTTCTGGGATTCGACCATCTCGAGCAGATGCTCGAGCGGGCATCCAAGACGTCATCCGACGGCTATCCGCCCTACAACATCGAGCAGACCGGCCCCTCGGGACTGCGGATCACGCTCGCGGTTGCCGGATTTACCATGGACGACCTGCAAATCACGCAGGAAGACAACCAGTTGGTAATACGGGGCCGTCAGAATGACGACAGCCAGGGACGCGTATTCCTGCATCGCGGAATCGCGGCACGGCAGTTCCAGCGGGCCTTCGTGCTCGCGGAGGGGATCGAGGTGAAGGGTGCATGGCTCGACAACGGGCTGCTGCACATCGACCTGGTCCGCCCGCAGCCCGAAGCGCGCGTGAAGACGATCCAGATCAACCGCGCGACCGGCAACGGCAGTGGCGTGACGACGATGGTCGAGAGCGAGCCGGAGCAGGAGTAGGGCCGATCTGGCCGGACTGAACGGTGCCGCAAAACGCGGGCCGCACCAGCAAAAGGCGACGGAGCCGCTGTGACGGTCCGCCGCAGGATAGGAGCAAGACGATGAACACGAACAGCATTCAGCAAGCGGACGATCAGGCATCAGTGGCAGCAATCGTTGACATTCGCCATCTTTCGACGGCGCAGCTTGCGCAACTGGGCTTGCAGCAGATTGCCTATGTGAAGCCGGTCGTCGCCAACGGCGAGCATTGCTTCGCGATCCACGCCGCCGACGGGACGCCGATGGCGTTGGCCGATAACCGTGATGTGGCGATTGCCGCCATCATGCAGCACGAGATGGTGCCGGCGCAGGTGCACTGAACGCCGGCGCCTTGGACCTTGCGGCGGCCGGCCAGAGGTGGTGGCTATGCATCCTGGTCCGGCGCGGTCCTGGGCGCTGGCGAGGCAGCGGCTTCGAGTTCTTCCAGGCAAACGCGCAGGCTGCGGTCGCGCAGCTTGTCCCGCCGCAGCACGATCGCAAGACAGCGCGAGGCGGCGGGACGTAGCGCCCGCACCGTCATTCCGTCGGCGGGCGCTTGCAGCGCGGTTCGCGGCAGGATGGTCGCGCCGAGGCCGCTCTCGGCGAGAACATTGATCGCCTCGACACTGCCCAGTTCCATGATCGGGCGCGGCGCAAGGCCGGCGCGACGGAACCAGGCATCCACCACGCCGCGCGTTGCGCCACCGCTCTCGTAGAGGATCAGCGGCACGGCAGCGAGTTGTGCCGGGCGCAGAGTTGCCGTCGCGGGCAGCATCGCGGTGGGCGCGTAGGCGACCAGTGGTTCAAGCATCAGCCGCCGTGCCTCCAGTGATCGGTTCAGCGTGCCGGCCAGCGTGACAAGCGCGAGGTCCAGTCCGCCCGCCAGCACCCGCCCGAGCATATCCGACGTGTTGCCAGTGGCGATGATGATCTCGAGCCCCGGCATACGCCGCTTCATGCGTGCCAGGAGCGGCGGCAGCAGATGGATGCAGGCGGTGGCGCCGGTGCCCAGCCGCACCTTGCCCACTTCGCCGCCGCGGAACGCCGCCGCGGCGGCCAGCAGATTGTCCACCGCCGCCTGCACCAGCCGCGCCTGCGCCATTACAGCCTCGCCCGCGGCGGTCGGGCGCACCGCGCCCGCGCCACGTTGCAGCAGCCTGACCGAAAGCGTGCGTTCCAGTTCCTTGATCTGCTGGCTCGCCGCCGGCTGGGTAATCAGCAGGGTGCGGGCGGCCGCCGACAGACTGCCGGTTTCCACCGCGGCGACGAAGCTGTGCAACTGACGAAGCGTGGGAGCGCGCATACGGCAAAACTTATGCTGATGCGCCGTGTAGCAAAAATATTCTTTGGGCGATGGCACAACGGTGGCAGCCTGCCGTGTCATGGAGATGCAACAATGACCGGCGCGCCCCGCACGTCGCTGCGCTGCGCCGGTGGCTGAACCCCCGCCGACCGCGTCCCGCCGCGTCGTCATCGTGGTACTCGGCATCGGCCAGGTGCTGGTATGGGGGTCGTCCTATTATCTGCCGGCGGTGTTGGCGAAGCCGACCGCCGATGCCACCGGCTGGCCGCTGTCATGGGTGATCGGCGCGCTGTCACTCGGCTTGCTGGTTTCCGGCCTGGTATCGCCCAAGGTCGGCAACCTGATCGAGCGTCACGGCGGCCGGCCGGTGCTAATGGCGAGCGCGGCCCTGATGGCGGTCGGCCTGCTTGGGCTGGCAGTGGCACCGAACCTGTTGGTGTTCACCGCTGCCTGGCTGGTGTTGGGCGTCGCCATGGGCGCCGGGCTGTACGACCCCGCCTTCGCCACACTTGGCCGGCTGTATGGCCACGAGGCGCGCACGGTGATCACCTCGCTGACGCTGATCGGCGGCTTTGCCTCCACGGTTTGCTGGCCACTCAGTGCGCTGCTGCTGGAGCATGTGGGCTGGCGCGGTACATGCCTGGCGTATGCTGCCATCAATCTGTTGCTGGTACTGCCGCTTTACAGCTTCGGTCTGCCAACCGAGGCGGCGCGTGCTGTCGTGCCACGCCGGCCGGCACGTTGGTCGCCAAGGTCATGGCGGTCCTGGGGGCGCCAGGGTCGGCAGGCCGCGGCCGACGCCACATCGCTGCCTGACACCGCCTTGTATCGGCTGCTGTTCTGCCTGGTGGCCGTGAGCATGACGCTCGCCTCCATCATCGCTTCAATGATGTCGGTACACCTGCTCACCATTCTCCAGCAGCGCGGGGTGCCGCTCGGCACCGCGGTGGCGCTGGGGGCGATCGTCGGGCCGTGCCAGGTCGGCGCCCGACTGATCGACCTGCTGGCGGGACAGCGCGTTCACCCGATGTGGGAAGCGGTACTGTCGGGTGTCTTCGTGGTGCTGGGACTGGCGCTGCTGTCGACGAGCCATAATGCGGTGCTGACGGGGCTGGTGCTGTACGGCGGCGGCATCGGCTTGCGCTCGATCGTGCGCGGCACGTTGCCGCTGGCGCTGTTCGGCGCGGCGGGCTACGCCAGCCTGATGGGCCGGCTCGCGTTCCCGATGCTGATCGGTCAGGCAGCGGCGCCATCGGCTGGCGCGGTGTTGCTGGTGCACTTCGGTGGACACGGCGTGCTGATGGCGATGCTGTGGATGGCGGTGGCTGCGCTGCTGTTCAGCGTGCTGCTGGTACCATTCGCCAACATGCGGCGAGCGAGGTACGTCGCGTGACGAGGTGGGCACCAGTGAGTTCGAGGGTAATCGTGCCAAGCACGATGAGGCATTGCAGAACACCTGCTTCCCCTGCCACGGGCCTGCGAATGCTTGGTCAGCCCGACCGACGGTCGTCGGTGGCGATCACGTCGGCCAGCCGGTGCGGATCGGATCACGCCCATCCCACCCCACCGCCGCCTCGCGCACCGCATCGAAGATGCGTTTGCGGGTGGGCGTGGCGTGCGACATCTCGATGACGGTGCCGGGATGGCCCTCGTTGCGGAAATATACAAAGCGGCCGCGTGGTGCGTCGCCCTCCTGTGCCACCTGGTAACCGTTGGCGAGCGCGCGCTGGTAGAGTTCGTCATAGTTCTCCGGCCAACTCGACCAATGCTGCAGGCCGCCGGCCGGGTGAGCCGCGAGGAAGTCGCGCCCCAGGCTGGGATGGTCGGAGCGCTGCTGGATGAGTTCGATCTGCACGTCGCCCGAGTTGGCCAGCCCTATCGACATATGGATGTCATCGTAGCGCTTCCCGCCGTAGCTGAACGCGGTCAGCGGCAGGCGGTCGGCGTAGAACCAGGGACCGACGCCGCACACCTCGATCCAGTGGCGCATGGCGGCTTCGACGTCCGGCACGACGTAGCCCATCTGGCGAAGTGGTCCGAACAGGCGGCTCATGGCGGTCTCCCCGGGTTATTGGCGGGAGTTTGCCCGGGTGGGGCAGGGCGCTCAATGCTGCGCTGCGTTGCGTATGACTGGTCGGCGATCCCACCCGGATGTAACCAGCCCACCACAACCGGTGGCGAATGAGGCGGTGACCGCAAGGCGGCGAATGGCACGATCGAAGCCGCCAGTTCCCGATCCTGACCACGCTCGCTGTCATGCTCGCGCCTGGACGAAATACTCATCACTTTGTGACGAGCGGCCACGCGGGGACGCGAGCGAGCGGACTAAATCTTGGCACTGGAGAGCCTGTACCTGCGAACGCAGCAGGCGTCGGAAATCCGCTCACACAAAAGCGAATGATTGTGGCTCATTTTGGCCATGATCCGAAGCGATGTCGCTCACGATGCGGAGCGATCCACTCTGCTGTCGCAAGGGGGAGAATAAGCCTATGTCGACAGAACGACCGATACTGATCGTTGAGGATGATGTTGAGCTGCGGGACGCGCTTTCGGAGCGTCTGGCGGCGCCGGACGCCGGCTTCACCGCGGTTGGCGCTGGGACGCTGGAAGATGCCAGCGCCAACCTGTTCTCCAAGGAGAAGCGCTTCGACGCGGTGATCCTGGACGTCGGCCTGCCGGACGGCAGCGGGATCGACTTCTGCGCCAGGCTGCGCGGGCTTGGACACACGATGCCGGTTATCATGCTGACCGGCTGGGACACCGAAGAAGATATCGTGCGCGGCCTGGAAGCCGGGGCCAGCGACTATATCGCCAAGCCGTTCCGCTCCAGCGAACTGCTCGCCCGCATTCGCGCGCAGCTTCGCATGTTCGAGAACAGCGAAGATGCGGTGTTCGACATCGGGCCCTACACGTTCCGCCCGGCGGCCAAGCAGCTCATGGAACCATCGAAGAAGGCCCGTATCCGGCTGACCGACAAGGAGACGGCGATCCTTAAATTCCTGTATCGCGCCGGTGCGCATCCGGTGGATCGCAAGGTGCTGCTGACCGAGGTCTGGGGTTACAACGCCGCGGTCTCGACGCACACCCTGGAGACGCACGTGTATCGTCTGCGGCAGAAGATCGAGGCCGATCCCGGTGCGCCCACGCTGCTGGTCACCGAGCACAGCGGCTATCGGTTGAACCCGTAGTCGGCGTTTCGACTAGCAGCCTGTCGGAGTTGATTTGCCGGAAATTAGGAAATCATCGTCGGCGCGTTGCATTTCCAGCCACTACGCCGCTTGACGCGGAGCAGGGATTCGACTTTCACGCTTGACTTCACGCGGGCCATTCCAACGCAAGGTTGGCCGCGCGCGAACACGCCGAAATGGATCACGATTGGCGCGATGCGGCTCAGTTCGCCCCTGCCAGGGCGAACATCCGTTTCACGTTCCACGCCATGGTCACGAGGTTCCATTCGCCGTGCACCTTGTCCAGTCCGCGCAGCAGGAACTGGCGGAACCCGAGCACCGACTTGATGATCCCGAACACAGGTTCGGGAGTCTGTTTACGCAGCGCGTAGAGCTTCTTGCCCTCTTTCGTCTGGAGCCGATGGCCCATTGCCTCAACCGGCGTGGGGTCTACCGGCGCCGCAGGATCGTCTGCGAAACGTTCAGCCAGCGCAGGATGATGCGCTTCACGCCCCATCGCGATCACCGGCTCGATCCCGGCGTCGGCACAGGCGTTCACGTTGCCCTCGCTGAAATACCCGTTGTCGGCAAGCAACGCGCCAACCTTGCCCAGTTCGCCGGGCAGTGCGGCCAGCTTGCCCAGCATCGGCTCAAGCTGCTGTTTGTCGTTCGGCGCCCGCACCACATCGGCGGCCACCACCAGTAGGCTGTCCGCTGCCACCGCTGCCTGGGCGTTGTAGCACTGCTCGAACCCTCCGCCGGCCACCGGCATGATCCGCGATTCCTCGTCCGTCAGATTGACCTGATCGGTCGGCAGCGGGCCCTCGATCGGCGGCTGCGGTACGCGACCGCGGGGCTTCTTGCCTGTCTGCGTCACCTTCGCCTCACGCTCCGCCATCCTGGCCTCAAATTCGGCTCGCTCGCGCGCATGGCGTTCCTTCGCCCGCGCCTCGATCACCGCCTTGGCGCGAGCGATCCCGGCCAGCCGCTTCTCGCGCCGCGCCAGTTCCTCGGGACCCTGCATCCCGTCCGGCACATCCGCCTGATCAGCCGCCCCCGCCTTACCCAGCAGATCAGCCACTTCGGCCTTCAACTGTGCCTCGATCTTGCTGGCGTGCTCGTACGACAGCGCGCTGTGGCGGCTGGCGTTGGCGTGGATCTTGGTGCCATCCAGCGCCACCGTGCCGAGCTTCAACACCCCCATCTCGCGGGCCACACCGAGCACCTGCACGAACAGCGCCTCGATCTGCGGCAGGAAGCGGCGGCGGAACGTGGCGATGGTGTCGTGGTCGGGATGCTCGTTGGCGGCGATGAAGCGGAACGCCACCGAATCATGCGTCGCCCGTTCCAGGTTGCGGCTGGAAAACACCCCGGTCGCGTAGCCGTAGATGATAAGGCCCAACAGCAGCCGAGGGTGGTAGGATGCCTCGCCCGAGCCCCGGTAGCTGCCGGTCATTGCCCGCAGGTCCAGTCCCTCGATCACTTCCACAACGAACCGCGCGAGGTGGCGTTGCGGCAGCCACTCATCGACCGATGGCGGCATCAGGAAGTCCATGTCGCGGTTGGTCGGGCGGAAGTTGCTCATGAGACGGGGGTCCGGCAGTGCCAATCGTGTGCGCCGATTCTACCGCCCGCTTCCGCGTCGCGTTAAGTCCGACAGGCTGCTAGGTCTGGCTATCCACGTACTGCGGTGTCTGCCGCAGCAATGTCGTGGATGGCTGGGCCACGCTCGGCGCCCGAGGGCGATACGTCAAGGTCTTTCGCGGCATCGTCACTATTCCGCCGCTGACGCAATTTGCGGATACGCCTGCGCCGTGATTGCCTCGCCAGCGCTGTCCTTTGCCATGGTGACCTGTTCAACTGCCTGGCGAAGCGAGGTGACGACGACATCGGCGCCAGTCTCCCGCAGTGCGTGGACCTGCCGCGCCTCATCGTCGCTCAGCGTCCAGAACCCCACGGTTATCCGCACATTCGACAATCTGCGCCGCAGACGGCGCACCAGGTAGCGGGCGTTGGTGAAGCTGCCGGGCTCCAGATAGGACAGGACGACGGTATCTACATTCGTCACGTCGAGCCGGAACAGATGCTCCGTCGCGACAGCTTCGCTCGGCACGACGCGCGCCGCAGTGCCCCGCTGTTGCAGGAGTTGCACCAGCATCGCCGCGGCAGCCTCGTCCAGCGAGCCGCGACCGGCGATGCACATCACAATGTTGTCATGCGCCGACGTAGCGGTTTCGACTGTCGATACAACTTTCGGCGGCGGCGGCGGTTCGTCGGCGTGATCCGACAGATCGTCGATGACGCCGAGGACCGCCTGCTTGATGCGTGCGCGGCGGTCGTGCTCCAGCACGCCCCGATTGACGTCCAATTGCGCCAGCGCCAGCCCACCAATCGCTACCTCGTCGTAATATTCCACCAGCGGCTTATCTTTCAGTATGTCCTCGGCTTGCCGCGCCGCCTCGTCCGGGTCGTTCGCCAGCATGCGTTGGTAGAAATTCTCCTGCGGGGTCAGCGCTGGCCGATTGCCGAGAATGATGTCGAGGAATTTCAATCGCTCCACGTAGCGGCCGAGTACGACCAGGCAAAGCGTCAGCGGCGTTGATAGCAATAGACCCACCGGTCCCCACAGCCAGGTCCAGAACGCGGCTGCCATGACGACGGCAACGGGCGACAATCCGGTGCTGTGGCCGTAGACGAATGGCTCGATGACCTGACCCATGATGGGCTCGACGACCACGAACAGCGCGACGGTCCACAGCAGCATCGACCAGCCAGGATCGACCGCCAGTGCAAGTGCCGCGGGAAAGATCGCCGCGATCACCGGTCCGATGTACGGGACGAAACGCAGCAGCATCGCGACAATGCCCCAGAGCAGCGGATTGGGCACGCCGATGCACCACAGCCCGCCGCCGATCAGCACGCCAAAGCTGGCATTGAGCGCGGTCTGCGCGAGGAGGTAGCGGCTGAGACGCCGGGCAGCGTCGTCCAGACCCACTGTCGTGCGCTGAAGGTCGTGCGCGCCGGCGAGGCGAATGAACCGGTCGCGAATATCCTCGCGCTGAAGCAGGAAAAAAACGACGAAGACAACGACGATGCCGGTGGTGGCAAGCGGTTGAACCAGAGGGCCGACGATGGCCTCGATGATCTGGAGCGCCGTGGAATCGGGCTGGTGGATCTCAACTGGAATCGGCGGCGGCCTCGCGACTCGCGATGCCTTGGTGGTCGGGGGCGCGGGCTTGCTGTCCGCTGGTGGCAATGTCTTGGTGATCTCGGTGGAGAGATCCTTGATCATGCCCGACGCGCGTCCCACGATACCGCTGCCGGCGGCCGAACCGCGCAGCGAGTCGATCTTGTCTGTGATGTTGATCTGATATTCCGGCAGGTTATCGGCCAGGCGCGCGAGTTGTCCGCCGATCACGGTGCCAACGCCGAAGATCACAAGAAATGCCAGCAGGACCGCGGCGATGACCGATGGTATGCGGCCGAAGTGCCATCGGCGAAGCAGCAGGACCAGCGGTCCGAGCGCGAAACTCAGCAGGATCGCCAATGCAAGCGGCACAAATATTTCGCGTGCGAAATACAGCGCCGCGACGACAATGACGCCGACGGCCAACGTCGCCAGCGCCGAACCCGGGTTCACCAGGGGATAGACAGCCCGTGGCGGTTGCTGGTCGGCCATGATGGATTGGTACGCCTTGTTGCGGAACTGGCCCCCGCTGAGCAGGCAAGACGATCTCGGGAACAAGCTGAATGTGGGCCTGGGCCAGTGGGCATACATCCCCCTGATGCGACGGCTTCGGCGAATGGCACGATCGCTGGTGGACCCACGCGATTGCTTCGCTCCGCTCGCGATGACAGCTTTGCATCATCCGGTCGGCGGAGGGAGAGAAGCATGGCTGAACTCGATGGGCCGCGTTGGGGGCCTGCCTCGAAGGGGACGGCGAAGCAGCTTGTCGTGCTGTGCCACGGGGTGGGCGCGGACGGGCATGACCTGATCGATCTCGCGCCGACATGGTCGCACGCGTTGCCCGATGCGCTGTTCGTCTCGGTGGATGCGCCGTTTCCGCACGATTCCGGATTCGGCCGGCAATGGTGGAGCGTCGCCGATCGCACGCCCGCGGTGATGGAGGCGGGGGTGCGACGCGCGGCCGGTTTCCTCGATGCGTTCATCGATGCGGAATTGGCGCGGCTCGGACTGCCGGCCAATGCGTACGCGCTGATGGGGTTCAGCCAGGGCGCGATGACCGTGCTGTTCATCGGATTGCGTCGTGCCACCGCGCCGCGCGCTATCCTGGCATTCTCCGGCGCGCTGATCGCCCCGGATCGGCTGGCGGCGGAACTGACCAACCGCGCACCGGTGCTGCTGGTGCACGGCGAGGCGGACGATGTGGTTCCGGCGCAGCGCTCGCACGATGCCGAAGCGGCATTGCGCGCCGCAGGCGTGCCGGTGGAGGCGGTGTATGTGCCGCGGCTCGGCCATGGCATCGACGATACCGGCCTGGCGATGGGCGCGCTGGCGTTGCAGAAGGGGTTCGCGGGTGCATGACGGTGGCGTGAAACCGCCGCCGGTTCGGCTTGCGGCCCGCAGCGGGCTCTGCGATAAACGCTCAGGTTCTCGGCGGCGCACAATATCTGGCGGGTCGGCAACGAGTTCTGCCCAAGGTGTTGCGCTCCGCACGCAAGGGAGCGGCGCGTGCCTGACGGTGGCCAATTCTATCCCGCACTGGTGCTGAACGCTGATTTCCGGCCGCTGTCGTATTTCCCGCTGTCGTTGTGGGCGTGGCAGGACGCGGTGAAGGCGGTATTCCTGGATCGCGTCTCGGTGCTGTCCGAGTACGAGACCGAAGTACGGTCGCCGTCATTGACCATGAAGCTGCCGAGCGTGATCGCGCTGAAGGATTACATTCCGTCAGCACGGCGGCCGGCGTTCACCCGGTTCAACGTGTTCCTGCGCGACGCGTTCATCTGCCAGTACTGCAGCGATCGCCGGCCGGCGCACGACCTGACGTTCGATCACGTGGTGCCGCGCAGCCGCGGCGGGCGCACGACGTGGGAGAACGTCGTCACGGCGTGTGGCGAATGCAATCTGCGCAAGGGATCCCGGTTGCCGCGCGAGTGCCACATGTTCCCGCGCAGCCACCCGCGCCAGCCGACGACCTGGGAGTTGCAGGATAATGGGCGCGGGTTTCCGCCCAACTATCTGCATCAGAGCTGGCGCGACTATCTGTACTGGGATAGCGAACTGGAGAGCTGAGTTGGCCCGTGCGCGCGCGTGAGTGGTGCACGCGGGTGGTGGGTACGAGGCAGGGATTGCTTCGTCGCTGCGCTTCTCGCAATGACAACGTTGCGTGTTCGTGATGACAGTGGGTGCTGCGCGCTCTGGATGACCGTTGCGTCAGGACAGTGGGTGGTTGCGCTCTCGCGGTGACAGGAAGCGCGTCGCGGGCGGGGGTTGTTCGTTCTCCGGATAGGTGAGGCTTAGGTTTGCGTGGTGCTGGCGGATAGAGGCGGTCGCGCGCCAGGCCATGACTGCCAGTTGCGCGGAAGTCCTGTCGGATTGCTCGTGCCAGGCGATGCGGCGCTCTTCCATCGTCATGTCGTGGCGGCGATGCAGAGGGGTGCGCTCGGCGAGTTCCTGGCGCGCCAGCTCGATCGGGTCGTTCTCGATGGCGTATACCGCTTCGGCGATTTCCTCTGGCGTGAAGCCGACCAGGCTGTCGTCCGGGGTCATGTAGCGTTCGGGTTCCACGCCGCGTTTGGCTGGATTTGCCAGCTTGGCGGCATGGCGCGGCGCTTTTCGAAGGTGCGCAGCGCGGAGTCGAACGAGCGTCCGGGGACGGCGGCTGCGGCGTTCAGGCGGGCGAAGTCGGTGTTGCTGACGCCGGGCTGCGCGGCGCGCAGGTAGCTCTCGATGCCGGCGTGGTGGGTGGCGATCATACGGGCGGCGAGCATGGTCTCGATGGCGTCGCGTGGTTTGAAGCCCTCGATAGTGGCGCGCGCGGCGTCGCGCTTCTCGCCGGGCGAGCCGTAGGAGGGCCACACGCTGGCGAGCACTGCGATCACGTGGTCGAGGAAGAAGGCGAGGTGGGGCAGAATGATGGCCAATCCGTTGGACGCCTTCTTGCGTGGTGGGGGCGCGCGGTTGCGACTGCGGCAGTATGCATGGAATTGATGAACAAATAGTGAACATAAGTCAATTTAGGTGCGGACAGGTGCAAAGGAAGAAGTGCGGCGTTTTTTGAACGCGACTGTAACGGCCGATTGCGCCGACGCTGATCATTTGGGGTTCGTGTGAGCCAGCAAATGATCCAGTGCAGACTGGAAGGATCATCCAATTCGCCTGTTTCTGGTCGTCATCTGAAATAAATATTGACAGCCGGCCACGACACGAAGACGCTTTATGGGGTGCTTCAGGTCACGGAGGTTGGCATGGGAATGAAATTGCTGGGTCTCATCGCCGGCGTGGCGATAGGAGGTTTCTCGTCGGTAGGCGCCGCGAATGCCGATACGATTACCGTTTTCAATGTCGCGGGATCGTTCGGAGCTGATGAGTTCCTAATAACGCCGTTGCCTCCGCCGGTTCCTTTGAGTGGCACTCTTACCATCGATGTGACGACCGGTAGCATTACAGCATCCAATCTTGTCATTCCGACATTTGCACCTTTGAATATTATAGACAGCCAGTATACATCACCGAATCCGACGGGCCTGCTATATGCATTGAATGTAAGCAACTCGATTGGCGATTCGGGGTTTATTTATTTCATCTTTCCGACTGATCAGTCCAATCCACTCATCGGACATGACTTCATCGAAATTGACCAAGGTGAATTCACTTCCCACGCGGGGCCGGTCGTGTTTGGACTGACGGGTGACATCACCGCGATCCCCGAGCCGGCTACCTGGAGCATGATGATTCTGGGCCTTGCGGGTATCGGCTTCGCTGGTTTTCATCGGACAGTACGTTGAGCTGTCGCAAGTCTGCGCGACAGGCGACGTGACGAACGGTTTGTAGAACGCTCCGACATACCGGCGATCCGGGCGCCGTGCCCTGAGCACGGGCGAGGGATGGCTTGCAAACCGAATGAGGTCAGGCAGTTTGCCGTTATTGTCCAACGACGACGCATTCCGCGTCACCGGCCCCTTGTGGTTGACGAGATCGTGAAGGATCCAGGTCGGTGCGGACTTGCAGCGATATGCCCGGTTACCAGGTTATCGCGCGCACCACGTGTGTTGGTGTACCTCCTGGCCAGGTTGGGGATAACCCAAGCATATAGGAGGCGAGCTATGGAGCCGTTCATCATAGCTCAGACGGTTTGCGCCGAGCTGCAGGTGTTGCTTGCAGTGGTGGTGGTCGTCCTCAATTTGAGGACATAACCAACGTGATGTTGAGGACATAACCAACGTGCCACCACGAAAGGGATGGGTGGTCGTGAGGAGACCCCGAACGAACGTCACCACCTGGAGACGGTGTCAAACTCCCACCTCGTGGAGCCGGTGTAAAACTCCCACCTGACCTGACGGTGTAAAACTCAGCAGAACCCATTGCTTGGGATGCGATGGCATCCCCCCGGTGCGCACCGGGTCATTCTGATCATAGATGGAAACCCCCTCGTTCGGCCGACGAGGGGTTTTCAATTTATCGGTGGCGCGCGAGGACCGCCGGAATTGGCGGCTCTTTTGCCTCCCTGTCGCGATAGTTCAGGCTGCCGGCATGCGGCGAAGCGCGCACAGCTTGTTGGCGTTAGGGTCGCGCAGGTAAGCCAGATACATCGGACCGGCGCCGCCCCGGCGAATGCCGGGTGGATCCTCGATCGCAGTGCCGCCGTTCGCGACCCCGACCTTGTGCCGGGCGTCGGCTTGTTCCGGGCTCGGCCTAGTGAAGCCGATCGTGCCGTTGGCGTGCGTGGCTGATTTGCCGTCGATCGGTTTGCTGACCAGCAGCAACTGCCAGTTCTGCAGTGATCGGCGGCCGGCGCATGACCTGACGCTCGACCGCGTGGTGCCGCGCAGCCACGGCGGACGCACGACGTGGGAGAACGTCGTTACGGTGTGTGGCGAGTGCAATCTGCGCAAGGGATCCCGATTGCCGAAAGAGTGCCACATGTTCCCGCGCAGCCACCCGCGCCAGCCGACGACCTGGGAACTGCAGGACAACGGCCGCGGCTTTCCTCCCAACTACCTGCACCAGAGTTCGCGCGACTATCTGCACTGGGACAGCGAGCTGGAGAGCTGACGTCGGCTGCTGTCGCGGGGTGATTGCGGCGACCCTGGGCCAAGCGCCACCACGGTTGGATTGCCGGCCGTGCCGCGGATGATCAGGCGGCAGGCGGCAGGCGGCACGGGCGGGCGACGAGTTGCGGCCATCATGCGCGCCGCCTGCACTGCGCACTGTGGCGGAGTGCGCTCCGAAGCTACCGCGTAGGCGCCGGCCATTGCGGTGAGGTGGCGCGGTGTGAATTCAACCTCGGTTATGTCAGCGCCTCCGCCAGGACGTTTCGCACCTCGATGATCCGCGGCAGTGCCTCCGCCGGGGCGAGATCGAGCGGAGCGGTTATGTTGATGTGCGTCACGCCGGCGGCTTGCAGTTTGCGGCCGGCCTCGAGCCATGCCGGCTTGCCGCCGTTACTCGCCGCCAGCGGACCTCGCACCATCAACTGCCGCGGGTCGCGACCGACCTCGCGCATGTACTGGTGCAGTCTCGGCAGATCCGCGGTCGGGTCGCCGAGGGACATCCAGCCATCCGCCAGCCGGGCGACACGACGCAGCGCCGGTTCGCCTGATTCGGTGCCGAACCAGATCGGTATGCGGGGCAACGCGGCGCGGTTGAGGCCTACGTTGTCGAGCTTGTGGTAGCGGCCGTCGAACGTCACGTAGGGCTGCGACCATAGCAGGCGCAGCACTTCGACCTGCTCCTCGATGCGACGTGCCCGATTTAAGTGGGGCTGGCCAAGCGCCTGGTACTCTGCCGCATTCCAGCTCAAGCCGACGCCGAGCTCGAAGCGGCCGCCGCTGAACAGCGCGAGCTCGGCTGTCTGCTTGGCCACCAACACCGTCGGCCAGGCCGGCAGGATCAGGATGCCAGTGATGAAGCGCAGGCGCTGGGTGAACGCTGCGAGGTAGGCGAACGTGACGATCGGGTCGTAGAACGGTCCGACATATTGGCGGTCTGGCCGTTGCGGATTGGTGCCTGGCGGCTGCGCCATGACGTGGCCGCTGGTCGAGGTGAAATCGAATCCCGCCTCGTCCAGCGCGGTGGCATAGGCCTGCACCGCGGCGACATCGGGGAATGCGGTGATTGGCAGGGGACTACCGTATTGCATCGATGCACCTTTCGCTTTTTTGCCGGGCTGGCGGTTCAGGCTGTCGCCTGGCCCGCTCGTGCAGCTTCAATCTTGGCGATGTCGATCCGGCGCATGGTCATCATGGCGTCCATCGCCCGCTTCGCGGCGGCGCGATCCGGATCCTTCATCGCGGCAATCAAGGCTCGCGGCACGATCTGCCAGGAAAAGCCCCAGCGGTCCTTGCACCAACTGCACTGGCTTTCGCTGCCGCCATTCTCGATGATCGCATTCCAATAGCGGTCGGTTTCTGCCTGGTCGTCGGTCATCACCTGGAAGCTCACCGCCTCGTTCGGCCTAAACGCGGAGCCACCATTCAGACCGACGAAGGCCTGGCCGAGTACAGTGAACTCGACGGTCAACTCGCTACCCTGCTTACCGCCAGGGTAGTCGGATGCAGCTTGAAGCGCCTGACCGACATGGCTGTCAGGAAAAGTGGCCGCGTAGAATTCCGCGGCATTCCGCGCCTCGCCATGATCGAACCACAGACAGGTGACGATTTTTCCGCTCATAGAAATTCCCTCGCTAGGCTTGACGACATATCTCGTTTGCTCGCGCTTGATGCGTTATTGATTGATCTCGGGCTCGACGAGCCTTGCCAGGTTTCGCAGCGACTCTTGCCAACCGAGATAACAGGCTTCGGGTGGAATGACATCCGGCAGGCCTGCCTGCACGATATCCAGCTCGGTGCCGACTGATACTTTCTTCAACGCCACCGTCACCTCGATCTCGCCGGGTAAATTGGGATCGTCGAATTTGTCCGTATAGCGCAGGCGTTCGCCCGGAACGAGCTCTACATATTCGCCGCCAAAGACGTGACTTTTGCCCGTTGTGAAGTTCCGGAAGGACATTTTGAAGGTGCCGCCGACTTTCGGTTCCAGATGATGCACAGTGCAGGCAAAGCCGTTGGGCGGAAGCCATTTGGCGAGCGCGTCCGCCTCGAGGAACGCGCGATAGACCTTCTCTGGGCTGGTTGCCAGAACGCGGTGCAGGCGTACGGTGTTGGGCATGTTGGCTTGTCCTTTCGAATTGACGGAACGGACGCTGCCGGCGATCGCTGCTGCGGTTCTTCTAATCTGTCGCCGGCACCGAATGGTGCTCGTGCTGGATGCGCCAGGCGCCGTCGACCTTGCGGAGGCCGATGGTCAGCCGAAACTGGAAGCCACCCGGTTCGGGAGGGCCACCGATTGTGGCCGACCCGCAACGCATGATGGCGACGGCAAAGGCGATGGTGTCGCCGACACAGATCTGCAGCTCTTCAACGTCGAAGGCTTGCCCGGGTTTGTGATGGGCGAAGAACAGATCCCAGGTTTTCCTGTATTCAGCCAGGCCGCGCGACTGCAACGGCGGTGGCACGTCGAACATGACGATTTCTTCATCGTGATGCGCCAATATGGCCGGCAGGTCACGCTTCCGGACGGCGTCCGCCCATGCTTCGATGAGTGCCTTGATCTCGGATTCCGCGGTTGCGGCTGGTTGCGACATGGCCCTTGCTTCCATGAATTGCCGATCCATGCTCCGATGACGAGCGAGGCTCTGCCAGTCCGACAGGGACTCGCAGATTTTTTGAGAGCGCCGGCAGCGGTCCATCCGGCCCGCTGCGCCCGACCCAAGGCGGACATCAGCAGCCGTTCAGATGGCCCGGAAGCGGAAGTTCGCGAAGGCCATTCGCCGGCGCCTTGGCGCGCTAAGGGCTTGCCGGGGAATAATCGCTGCGGTTCGGACGCTGCGCCATCGCATCGTCATGGCGGGCGCAGGCCCGCCATCCACGACTTCTCTTTGATCGGCACTGCAAGTCGTGGATGGTGCGCCTTCGCGCACCATGACGCGGGGCGGTCGGTGCGTCATCTCGACTGATTCGGTTATTTCCCTGCGAACCCTAAGCGATCATCCGGTCGTCAGGTTATCACGACACCGATGTCGGCTATCTCTATGCGCTGCCTCTTCCTGGCCTCTAGAAGAAGACAAACGACCGGACCACGACGTTCTTGCGGCAAGGGGCGTCGGCGGGCGCGGTCGGGTCGATACAGGCGGTATGGAAAGACCAGCGCGAGACGGAGCCGTCGGTCTCCGAGTCATAGCATTTGAGCATCGAGACCTCGTTGGGCTGCTGCCGGGGAAACCAGTACCACTCGTGGTCGGGACGGTAGGTGAAGCGGGTGGTCTCGCCGACGCGGTCGTCGTAGATCCGGTAGTTGGTGATGTACGGCTGGTCGGCGAAGGAGGGCCAGGCGCAGAGAATGAAGGGAAACTGCTCGACCGTCTCCATCGGCTTGGCGAGATTGAGCGACATGAACCGCCGCGACATCTTCTTGTCGGCCTCTTCCTCCGTGTAGTGCTGCTCGCGGCCGAAGTTCCGCAGGTTCTTGGTGAGCAGCTCGCGGCAGCGCACGCGGCCGCTGTTGTCGTTCAGGTCGTTGTGCACAAGGGTGGCGTAACGGGCGTTCACACCCGGGTTCTTGTTGTCCTGGTCTTCCGTGCGGTCGCCCGCGTAGTCCTTGTCGAAGACGTCGTGGTTGTAGACCAGCGCATCGGTCGCGCCCGGGAAGAACTCGAGCAGCAGCTTCTCGATCTCGGGGTAGAACACCCGCTCCACCTCCGCCGCATCGTAGAAGTTCGTGCATTTGGACTCGAGGTGCGCCAGCGAGACGCCGAGCCGGTCCATGCATTCGGGGCTGTCGGGCGAGAGGCCCGGGTAGTACTCGCCGATGCGCCGCGCGTCGCGCATCACCTGCGGGAACCAGAGGTCCCGCTTCCGGTTGTCCTGCTCGTTCTTGCGCAGGATCGCCGCCACGTCGGCGCGCGCCGGGTCGCGCCAGACAGCGTTGGACGGGACGACGGACTAGGTCGGCCGCTCGTAGACCGTATAGGGCAGCGGCACCGCCACGCCGCCTTCGGGGGCCTTGATGGCGTTGTTCCGGCGTATGTAGTCCAGGCACTCGTCGTATTTCCGGAACCCGAAGCCCCACTTTGTCTTGATCGGGGCCCCCGGTGGCGCGTTGTTGATCATGTCGGTAACGCGCTGGCCCTCGCCCTCGGCGATCTCGGCGAGCGCGTCCTGGATCGCCGTGGCGGTTCCCGCATCGCCGTCCCGGTCGAACGACATGTAGGACAGGCCGCCGTTCGCCGCGATGGGCGGCGGCTGCCCTGCCGTGCGCTGGAGCGTCGGCACATAGGCCGACGAAGCTCTCTCCGTTTCCGCCGCAACGTTGTTGTCGGCGAGCTCGAGCTGGCTCATGGCACACCTCCGGTTATTTCGGCCTCACCGTGGCACACGGAGCCCAGGTTTTCCAGACCACGATTTTCCGGTCATGCGAACCTGCGCTGCGCCTGCCGCACAAATGCCGCGCCCTTTCCGACAGGAAAATGTCATCGGGACCGCTGAATGTCCGTATTTGTCCCCCAGCCCACCCTCCCCTGTTGGCCGTGGAACGGGCACACTCCGATCCATGTCGCCTGCTTACCTCGATCCGCGTACCGGCCAGACCTTCCCGCTCGACCAGCCACGCTGGTGCGGGCCGAACCATACGCCGCTGCTGCTGACTGGGCTGCCTGGCATCACGCGCGGGCAGATCGATACCGCCACGCGCAGCCTGTGGCGCTACCGCGCTGCATTGCCATGGCAGCCGGACGATCCGATCACCATGGGCGAAGGCTGCACGCCGTTGATCCGCCGCACGCTGCATGGCGCGCCGGCGCTGCTGAAATGCGAGTGGTTCATGCCCACCGCCAGCTTCAAGGATCGCGGCGCGAGCGTCATGCTGTCGCTGCTGCGCGCGCAGGGCGTGCGCGACGTGCTGGAGGACAGTTCCGGCAACGGCGGCGCAGCGGTGTCGGCCTACGCCGCGGCGGGCGGGATGCATGCCACCATCATGGCTCCTGACTCCACCAGTCCGGCGAAGACTGTGCAGATGCGCGCACATGGCGCCGCGGTGGAACTGATCCCCGGTCCCCGGCAGGCCACGGCCGATGCCGCCATCCGGCGCTCCGCGGACATCTTCTACGCCAGCCACAACTGGCATCCGTTCTTCCTGCAAGGCACCAAGACCCTGGCCTACGAACTGTGGGAGGATCTGGGCTTTCGCGCACCGGACAACATCATCGTGCCGTGCGGTGCCGGTTCGAACGTACTCGGCTGCGAGATCGGCTACGCCGAACTGCTGCGTGCGGGCGAGATCGACACGATGCCGCGCATCTTCGCCGCCCAGCCGGCGAATTGCGGACCGATCGCCGCGGCGTTCATCGCCGGCAGCGATACGGCGGTCGCCAGCGAGATCAGGCCCACCATCGCGGAAGGCACCGCGATCGCGCAGCCGATCCGGCTGACGGAGGTGCTCGGGGTGCTCCGCGAGACACGCGGCGGGGCGGTGATGCTGAGCGAGGCGGAGATCGGCGCCGCGACGCTCGATCTGGCGCGGATGGGGATTTATGTCGAGCCGACATCAGCGCAGGTTTCCGCGGCGTTTGCCAAACTGCTCGCCGCCGATACGATCACGCCGGAGCAGACCACGGTGCTGGTGTTGACCGGCAGCGGCCTGAAGGCGACGCCGCGCATTGCCGAACTGTTGGGGGTGGCGCTGTGATCGGAGAAGCATCGAGTGTACGGCTGGGTCCTCGCGTTGGCCGCAATCGTCGCGGCACACTGCCGGTGGTGATGGCCGGGACAAGCCCGGCCATGACGGTCGAAGGCGAGATCGCCGCAGTATTCTGCGGCCTGCCATGACCGGTCCGCGCATCGCGCTGTTGGGCTTTTCCATCGAATGCAACCGCTTCGCGCCGGTTGCGACGGAGACCGACTTCGCCGGACGCACGCTGATGCGCGGCAACGCGATGGTGGACGATGCGCGGTCGACCGCGCCGCGCATGCTGGGCGAACTGCCCGGCTTCGTCGCCGACATGGATGCCGCCGGCGTCTGGGAGCCGGTGCCGATCCTGCTGGCGATGGCGGAACCGAACGGACCGGTGGAGCAGGCCTTCTTCGGCCGCATGATGGCGGAATGGGACAGTGGACTACGCGCGGCAGGACGGCTCGATGGTGTGTACTGCGTGCTGCACGGCGCCGGGCTCACCACCGGTGATCATGACCCGGAGGGCAGCATCCTGGCGCTGGTACGCCGCGTTGTCGGTCCAGACGTGCCGGTGGTCGCCAGCTACGACCTGCACGCCAACGTCTCCGCCGCCAACGTCGATCTGGTGAACGGCTTTATCGGCTACCGCACCAACCCGCATCTCGACATGCGTGAACGCGGCGCGGAATCGGCGCAGGTGCTGCGCCGGCTGCTGTCGGGTACGCGGACGCATCTTGCGCGCCTCCGCCTGCCGATCGTGCCGCCCACCGTCAGCATGCTGACCGGCCAGGACGCGCACGAACGGCCGTACGGCGAGCTGATCGATCTCGGCCAGCAGCGCATGCGCGAACCACCGTATGTGGGGCGGGTGCTGAATGTCTCGGTAATGGGCGGCTTCGCCTACGCCGACACGCCGTTCAATGGGCTCACCGTGGTGGTAACCGCGACCGATGCCGCGGCGGCACACGGACTGGCACGCGAGATCGCCGAGGCAGGCTGGGCTCGGCGGGATCGCTTCCGCGCCACGCTCACGTCGCTGGACGACGCCGTACGGCTGGCGTTGGGCACACAGGATCGCGCCAGGCCGGCGCTGATCTTCGCTGATGTCGCGGACAATCCGGGTGGCGGCGGGCGGGGTAACACGATGTGGCTGCTCGAGGCATTCCATAAGGCCGGCGCGAGAGACGCACTGGTCGGCGTGATCCACGACCCGGCGCTGGCGGCGGATGCACACCAACGCGGCGAAGGCGCCGGCTTCATGGCGCGCTTCAACCGTGGCGGCGGCGGCGATGAGTTCTCCAGGCCGTTCAGCGCGCCGTCCGTGGTTCACAAGCTGCGCGATGCGACGCTGCGGGGCAGGCGCGGCATCTACGCCAACAATACGCTGGATACCGGACCGTCCGCCGCGTTGCAGTTGGACGGCATCACCGTCGTGGTGATCTCGAACCGCTTCCAATGCGCCGATCCGGCGTTCTTCGAGGCGTTCGATCTCGATATCGGGCGGGCGCGGGTCGTTGTGGTGAAGTCGCGCGGCCACTTCCGCGGCGGCTTCGACGAGTACTTCCGCCACGAACAGGTGATCGAGGTGGACGCCCCGGGCCTGACCAGCCCGATCCTGTCGCGCTTTGCGTGGCGGCATATGCCACGGCCGGTGCTGCCGATCGACGCGACGGCAAGCTGGTCACCGGAGGCAGCATGAAACTCAGCGACCTGCCTACGCCGTGCCTGGTGCTCGACCGTGGCATTCTGCTGCGCAACATCGGGGCGATGGCGCATGTGCTGGCCAGGCATGGCGTGCCGCTGCGGCCGCACATGAAAACGGCGAAGTCGATCGAGGTCGCCCGGCTGGCGACCATGGGGCAGCCCGGCGGAATCACGGTATCCACCCTGGCGGAGGCGGAGTATTTCGTCGGCCACGGCATGAACGACGTTCTGTACGCTGTCGGCATCACGCCGCAGAAGCTGGATCAGGTCGCCAAGCTGAACGGCGCGGGCGGCGCTGTCATGGTGCTGACGGATGAACTCGACGTGGCAGGGGCAATCGCCGCGCATCAGCGGCCGCCGCGCGCCCTGATCGAGATCGATACCGGCGAGGGACGCGGCGGCGTGGCACCCGACGATGACCTGCTGCTGGCGCTCGCGGCGCGGCTGGGAGGCTGCCTGGCCGGCGTGATGACGCATGCCGGACATTCCTATGCCGGGCGCAGTCTGGACGACATGGTGCGCATCGCCGAGGCGGAGCGCACCGGCGTGGTGCACGCTGCGGAACGGCTGCGTGCGGCCGGTCATGCCGTGGGGATCGTTTCGATGGGCAGTTCGCCCACCGCACTGCATGCCGAAAGTCTCGCCGGCGTGACCGAGGTGCGCGCCGGCGTCTACATGTTCGGCGACCTGTTCCAGGCCGAGATCGGCACCCACGCGATCGAGGCCATTGCGCTGACGGTACTGGCGAGCGTAATCGGGCGGCGGCCGGGACAGGTGCTGATGGATGCCGGTGGCCTCGCACTTTCCAAGGACCGCAGCACGGAATCCGCACCAAAGGATTACGGCTTTGGATTGGTGCTCGATATTCATGGCAATCGCAGTTACGGCGAGACGATCGTGCGACGGGCGTACCAGGAACACGGCGTGGTGGAATTTGCGCCAGACCATGCGCTCGACCTGCCGATCGGTGCGAAGCTGCGGATTGCGCCGAACCACACCTGCATGACGGCCGCGGCGCATGATCGCTACCACGTGGTGGATGGCGGCGACGAGGTTGTCGCGATCTGGTCGCGGGTAAATGGTTGGTAGGTACTGCGCGACGACCCTTCCGTTTGTGTCGCGTTGGACTTACATCGGTATCTGGCCTGAAGCGCCGCTGCGAAAGGGTTTGTGTCTTCCAGAATTCCAATCCCCACGAATGGGGGTCCTATCCGGGATCCTCCGCGCCGGTCTCTCCGGTGCTCGCGCTTGTCGGGTTCGTTGGCCTGTGCCTGCTGGTTGGCGCCGCGGACAGCGCGATCATCGCCGAAGCGCAGCGGGGTTGGTATCTGTCGCTGATCGAGCCGCCGGGCACGCCGCCGAACTGGCTGTTCGGCCTGATGTCGTTGGGCGTCTATGTCATGATGGGTGTCGCAGGTTGGCTGGTGTGGCGGCGTTCCACCGTTACCCGGCCGCTTCGCTTCTGGGGATGGCTGCTGGCGACCAACGTGCTCTGGGCACCGGCGTTCTTCACCATGCGCAGCCCGGTGCTGGCGCTTGCGGTGAACCTGGTGCTGCTGGCGCAGATCGCTTTCACCGCGCAGGCCTTCGCCCGGCTGTGCCGGCCCGCCTCCTGGCTGTTGGCGCCGTATTTCGTCTGGACAGGATACCTGACGTATCTGACAGCGGGCTTCTGGTGGCTTAACGCGATCTGAGCTAAGCTCCCAGGCATGAGAATCGGCATATCACGCGCACAGGTGGCAATCGCGTCGGCCCTGCTTGCGGCGAGCCCGTCGACAGCTTGGGCTCAGGCGTTCAACGCGCTCACCGGGCAAAGCGGTCTTTCCTCCAGCAACCCTTTGGCCCATGGCGGTCAGGCAGCCCCGCAGGCGCCCAAGGCGGCTCCGCCGCCGGCCCTGCCGGGCGCCACGCCGAACGCCGACGCGGTCGCGCCTGCCGCTAAATCTCCGTTGGACATGGAGCCCAATGACGCGTTGTTCGATGCGATCAATCGCGGCGACATCGAGGCCGCACGGGATGCGATCAGCCGCGGCGCCGACCTGCATGCGCGGAACATCCTCGGCATGACCCCGATGGAACTGTCGGTTGACCTTGGCCGCAACAACATTTCGTTCCTGTTGCTGTCGCTGCGCGGCGCCGACGATGGCAACGGCCGCCAGGCTTCGCCGGCGACGGCCGCCAAGCCAGCGCCGACCAGGCAGGCGAAGCAGTCGGCTGGACGAGTACATGCCGGTGGCACGGTCGCGGGCGATGGCGTCGGCGCAGCAGCCGGCGCCGTCCGAAACCGCACGCCTGTTCAGCGGTGATGGCGGCTCGCCGGTGCCGAGCGCCGGCTTCCTGGGGTTTGGCTCAGGGCAGCGTTGACCACCGTCGCGGGTTGATGGCGGCAATTTCATCCTGTTGACACAGGCGCGATTGGCGCGCCCGTCGGCCACTCCTCATATGCCGGCTGGTCGATAACCGAGGAGCATTGATCATGCATGCACAGGATTTCCGCCAGGACGCCCAGGAGACTGCGCTCAGGATGATCCAGTTGCATGGCTTGCGGGCGCAGGCCATCGCGTTGGAACGCGTCGCGGAAATGCGTCAACAGGGCGACGCGGCGGGGCTCGATCTGTGGCAGCAGATCCATGCGGGGATTTGCGAACTGCGGCAGGCTGCGCGGTAGCTGCAGCAAAGCCAGACGTAGGTCCCGGCCTTCGCCGGGACGGCGGATTTCCTGATTCGCTGCGCTCGCAGGAAATCCGCTGGCTGGGGCGGGAGGATTCGAACCTCCGCATGACGGAATCAAAATCCGTTGCCTTACCACTTGGCGACGCCCCATCCGGCGAGGCGTGCATAGGTCGCGCGCCGCGCAAGGTAAAGCCTGCTCACCGGTGGCGCGGCGATCCGGCCCAGCACCACCAGCCTGGGCGCGCCAATCGTGCGGCGGCCCGCTGCGCCGCCGCCACATCGGGAAACAAGCCGAAACAGGTAGCGCCGGAGCCGCTCATGCGGGCCAGCAGGCAGTCCGGTATGCCGGCCAACGCCGACAGTACCTCACCGATCACTGGCTGAAGCGCCACGGCGGCGGGCTGGAGGTCGTTGCGCAGGGTACGTAGGTCAGCCGCCATCGCCGCGGCGTCGGCCCAGGATTCGGGCAACGACGCGACCGAGGACCACGCTCCCTGCCGGTTGCGGAACACCTCGGCAGTCGCGACGGCGACACCGGGATTGACCAGCACGATGCCGTGCGCCGGCAGGGTCGGCGCCGGCTCGATGCGTTCGCCGATGCCGCCCATGCGGCTGGCGCGTCCGGCCAGACAGACAGGCACATCCGCGCCCAACCCGATCGCGATCCTCGCGAGTGCAGCGGGGTCGGGCGCCACCTGCCACAACCGGCAGAGCAACCGCAGTGCCGCCGCCGCATCGGCCGAGCCCCCGCCGATGCCGGACGCCACGGGCAGGTTCTTGTGCAGGCTCAGGCGAGCCCGCGTGGCGACGCCTGTTTCGGCGGCCACCGCGCGTGCGGCACGCAGCACCAGATTGTCGGGTTCGGCGGCCAGGCCGGCGGCGAACGGGCCATCCAGGAGCAGCGTGAGCGCCGGCGCTGGTTCGGCACGCAGTTCATCGGCTGCCTCGGTGAACACCGCGAGGCTGTCGAGCAGATGATAGCCGTCTGCCCGGCGGCCGATCACATGCAGGAACAGATTGACCTTGGCGGGCGCGAACTCAGTCAGGCTGCCTGGCACAGATCCTCGGGCACAAATCCTATTGGCCGCTCACCACGGTCGCCTGACGGCCGCCGTCCTGCAGCTTGGCTTCCAGCTTCGCGACGTCGTCAGGCTCGGGATTGAAGGTCAGGGCCCGACGCCATTGGTAGGCAGCTTCCAATTTGCGGCCGACCGCCCAGTAGGCGTCGCCCAGGTGTCCGTTGATCGACGCGTCCTCCGGCTCCATCTCGACCGCGCGCTCGAGCGTCTTCACAGCATCCGCCGCCTGGCCCTGGCGCAGCATCACCCAACCGAGACTGTCAACGATGGCGCCGTCGTTCGGCCGCTGCTCGACAGCCTTGTCGATCATTTCACGCGCCTGCGGCAGATGCACACCCATGTCCGCCCAGGAGTAGCCGAGATAGTTCAGGACGAAGGGCTGGTCTGGTGCGAGCGCCAGGGCATGGCGGAAATCGGCCTCTCCCTTGGGCCACTGGTGGGAACGCTCGTAACAGATGCCGCGATCGTAGAATGCCAGCCAGTCGGATGACTGCGGTTTGCCGATGCGCGCGATTGCGCGGTCATAGACGACGATGGCGTCGGTGAAGCGTTCCTCGCCGCGCAGCATATCGCCCTCCCGCATGGCGGGGACCGGGCTGTCGGGATAGTCATGCTCGATCTGCTGCATTTCGCGCATGGCCTCATCGGTGTGACCAAGACGCTCGGCGAGGTCGGCGCGCTGCAGGCGGACCAACGGCAGCAGCGGGTCGTCGTTGGTGACCGCGGCGAGCATCTGCAAGGCGTTCTGGGAGTGATCCTGGCTGTCGAGTATGTCGGCAGCCAGCAGCCGCGCGGCGGTGAAATCCGGCCGCAGATCGATTGCGAGGCGAAGCAGCATCATGGCAAAGTCACCGGCATCCTGCTGGCGCAAGGCGGCAGCCAAGCCCAGGTAGGCCTCGGCAATCCCGTCGGCCGCCCGGGGAACCGGCGGCGTCCGGGCGCTGGACAGCAAACCAGGCACGGCGATGGCCATGTCGGGTGCATTGCTAACCATCGCCGCCAAAGTGCGCTGCGCGTCCGCGGAATGGCCGTGCCGCACGTCCCAGCTTGCCAATATCTGCGCCAGCCGCAGGTTCACGCCGCCAAATTCAGTTTGCGCGACCTGATAGAGTTGCGCGGCATCCGCGGTGCGGCCGGCCTGATCCGCGATCAGCGCGGAGTGCATGGCGTAAACGCCACGGAACCGTTGGCCGTCCAGCAGGGGGCGCAGGGTGGCGAGAGCGGCATCAGTGTGTCCGGCGCCCTGCTGCGACCAGGCGATCAACAGCGGCTGGAGAAGCTGGGTCAGGCCGTGACGCGGCAGGTTGCCGAAGTCATGCTCGGCAGCCTGCCAATGGCCGGTGCGCACATCGACATCGCCAAGCAGCAACTGCCCGGCCTGGCTGTCCGGCAACTCACGGGCGAGCTGCACCGCTTCGGGACGGCCGGCGATCAAACAGGCGACGAAGGCCTGCTGGAGCAGGTCGACATCGTCGGGGCGGGCCGCGAGGGCGCGCAGGAACTGATTGGCGGCGGCTTGCGGATCGTCCTGGCTCAGCGCGAAGCGGCCGGTCAGGAAATCGCCGTACACACCGGACGCGGTGGCGGGGCCGGCGTGGCTTGCGAGTTTGCCGGAGGAGGGTTCGGCTGCGGCGCAGGCTGACAGCAGGGACAGGGCGAGAAGGAGTGCTCGAGGCACGCTACGGACATGCTGCATCTGCACAATCTACTTCAAGCTGCCGTGAGAGTCATGCGGATTTGATCGGACGTCCGGCCATGAATGCCACACTCAGGTTAAGAATCGTTACAGCGCGACTGGGAATTCGTGCAGCCGGCTCGACCCGGCTGCCGGTCCGGGTCGGCCAGGCCGTCAAGGGTCAGGCGATCGGTGGTCACTGCCGCGCGTCCTGGCGTCACATGCCGCCGGGATAGTTCGGACCGCCGCCGCCCTCCGGCGTCACCCAGTTGATGTTCTGGGTCGGGTCCTTGATGTCGCAGGTCTTGCAGTGCACGCAGTTCTGCGCGTTGATCTGCAGGCGCGGATGGCCCTCCTCCGCACCGACGATTTCATACACCGACGCAGGACAATAGCGGGTTTCCGGGCTGCGGTAGCGCTGCCAGTTGACGTCGATCGCCACCTTGGGATTGGCCAGCCGCAGATGCGGTGGCTGATTTTCCTCGTGGTTGGTATTGCTGATGAACACCGAGGACAGCTTGTCGAAGGTCAGCACGCCGTCCGGCCTGGGGTACTCGATGCGCGGCGCGGCATCAGCTTCCAGCAGGGTCGTGTTGTCAGGGTGCGGATGGTGGAAGGTCCATGGTGCCTTGCCGCGCAGCAGGTAAGTGTCGAGTGCGGAATAGGTCAGTCCGCCCCACAGACCGAACTTCGCGAACGCGGGCCGGATGTTCCTGACCTGTGACAACTCTTGCCACACCCAGCTTGCGCGCAGCTTCTCCTCGTAGCCGGCGAGTTCGGCCGTGCCGCCTGCGGCCAGGGCTTCGGCCGCCGTTTCGGCCGCCAGCATGCCGGACTTCATCGAGGTATGCGTGCCCTTGATCTTCGGCACGTTGACGAACCCGGCGGCGTCGCCGATCAGCGCGCCGCCGGGGAAGGTCAGGCGCGGGATCGACTGCAGCCCCCCCTCGTTCAGCGCGCGCGCGCCGTAGCTGATTTGCGGCCGCCCTCGAAGTGTTTGCGCACCTCCGGGTGGGTCTTGAAGCGCTGCATCTCGTCGAACGGCGACAGCCACGGATTGCGGTAGTCGAGGCCGATGACGAAGCCGTAGGAAATCAGGTTGTCGCCGAAATGATAGAGGAACGAGCCGCCATAGGTGCCGGCATCGAGCGGCCAGCCTACGGTGTGTTCGACCAGGCCAGGCCTGTGGTTGGCAGCCGGGATTTCCCACAGTTCCTTGATGCCGATGGCGTAGGTCTGCGGGTCGTGGCCATCGCGCAGGTGGAACCGCTGGATCAACTGCTTCGACAGCGAGCCGCGGCATCCCTCGGCGAACAGTGTGTAGCGCGCGCGCAGTTCCATGCCGCGCTGAAAACTCGCGGTCGGCTGGCCGTCCTTGCCGATGCCCATGTCGCCGGTGGCGATGCCGACGATGCGGCCATCCTCCTCCAGCAATTCGGCGGCGGCGAAACCGGGATACAGCTCGACGCCCAGCGCCTCCGCCTGGGTTGCCAGCCAGCGGCATACGTTGCCGAGGGACACGATGTAGTTGCCGGCGTTGTGCATCTGCGGCGGTGTCGGCAGTCGGAAGGCGCGGGTGGCGGTCAGATACAGGAAGCGATCATCGGCGGCGGGTGTATCGAGCGGCGCGCCGTTGTCGCGCCAGTCGGGAAGCAGCTCGTTGAGCGCGCGCGGTTCCAGCACGGCGCCGGACAGGATGTGCGCGCCGATCTCGCCGCCTTTCTCCACCAGGCAGATCGCCGCGTCGGGTGCCAACTGCTTCAGCCGGATCGCGGCGGCCAAGCCGGACGGGCCGCCGCCCACGATCACCACGTCGAACTCCATTGCCTCCCGTGGAGGCAATTCCTCGGCCATCGCGCATCCTCCCGAATTGTCGCGACAACCCTAGGCAGGCTGAGGCATCGAAGCAAAATCCGGCGGTTGAAGATGGGCTGGTTTGCGCGTTTCCGGCCGCGGCCGGAGCGGGCATCGCCGACGCGGGGGCTGCCGGTGCTTGACGACACGGTTACGGTGCCGATGCGGGCGCGTGTTCCGCGGCAGCCCGACTCACTCCGTTGTCGGCAGGTCGCGCTTCATGTCGTCATTGCTGGCGATGGGCGAGCGTTGACTGCGATCCTGGGTGAGGCTCGCTTGCTCCTTCCGAACGGCAAGTTCGTCGAGGCGATCGGCGATCTTTCGCAAGCTGGCCACAACGGGGGGCGTCGTCGCGGTCTCGGCCATGGCGCGATATTTGGCGGCTTCCCGACGAATCTCGCCGACAGGGCGGTCGGACAGCGGCCGCCATTTCAAGTCACGCGGCGCTGGTGGGCGGCCGTTTTTCATCAGCATCATGCTAGCAGTCCGCGCACGAAATGCTGAAATTTCTGTTACCCGGCGACATTGGGAGCACAGTCGCCGGGCCGATAGGCGCGGGTTGTCATGTCGGCGATCGGCTGCGAGATCGGTCCGACACAACGTGACCGACATGGATTACCCAGCCTGCCGGTATCAGCAGACCGATGATGCTCGAGCGCGACATGCAAATGCAGGTCAACGGGCCGTGGCAAACAGTCGCGCCAGCCAAGCGGGAAGCGAACTCAACTCGACTGTCATTCCGGATTGATCTGTATCAATGCGGCTGTGTGCGGCGGGTTATAGGAAAGGGCGTGATCCTCGGCGGAGAGGCCAATCATGACCGATAAAATCGACCCTGTTGAGCTGGCGTACACCATCGCCGAAATCGCCAGGACAACGCCTGATCCGGAAACCGGACGACGGCTGATGCAATTGGTCGAGACGTTGCTGGGGGTCGCAAGCCTGCCATCCGACGACAGCGTGGGTGGTGGAGAGCCGCCGTGTGAGTGGGTTTCGGCCCGTGCGGACACCATTTGCTGAGCGTACTGGGCGTAGCCGTCGCGCATAAGTTATTCGTCAAGCAGAGGTAATACGATCTGACCGCCGGATGGCACCGATCGAGCCATTCGTGCTATGTCTCACCCAATTGTGAGGCATCACAGATGAGCGGGCGGGCCGGACGATCGGACCGGGACCAGCAGATCAAGACATTGCGGGACCGTGTCAGCTCGCTGGAGGCGTTGGCGACCGGGCTCGGGATGGCGCAATTCATGACGCGCAGCTTCGAGGGCGAAATCCGCTACTGGTCGCGCGGCATGGAACGGCTCTACGGCTTCACTGCCGACGAAGCGATCGGCCGGGTATCGCATCAGTTGCTGCGAACTGAGTTCCCCGTGACGCAACAGGAGGTTGAACGGGAGCTGCTCGAGCGTAACGAGTGGACCGGCGAGCTGCAGCATCGCGGGCGCGGTGGGGAGGCCGTTGTCGTGGTCAGCCACCAGTCGCTGCGGCGCGACACTGTTGCCAACGTGCGGTTAGTGACCGAGGTCAACAACGACATCACCGAGGAACGGCGTGGCCGCGAGGCGCGGCTTTACCTGGCGAGCATCGTCGAGTCGTCGGATGACGCGATCATCGGCAAGACGCTGGATGGCATCGTCAGGACGTGGAACCAGGCGGCTGAACGGATGTTCGGTCATGCCGCAGATGAAATCATTGGCCACCCGATCTCCGTGCTGCATCCGCCGGACCGTCGGCACGAAGCAGCCATGATCCTGGAACGGCTGAGGAATGGGCAGCGGCTCAGGCACTACGAGACAGTACGGCTGCGCAAGGACGGCAGCGAGATCGCCGTCTCGCTGAGCATCTCACCCATTCTGAACTCGTCGGGGCAAATCATCGGCGCCTCGAAGATCGTACGCGACATCACGCAGGAGCGGCGCAGCCAGTCGCGCATCGAGGAATTGCAGGCCGAACTGGTGCATGTCGCGCGGCTGTCCACGATGGGGCAGATGGCTTCGGCGATCGCACACGAACTCAACCAGCCGCTGACCGCGGTCAGCAACTATGCCGGTGCACTCAACAGACTGTTGGCGGGCGACAATGCCAATCCGGGTCGGGTGCGCGAAACCGTCGAACGAATTCGTCAGCAGACGAGCCGCGCGGGCGAGGTGATCCGACGACTGCGCGACCATGTCGCCAAGCGGGGCACGACGCGGCGGCAAGAAGACGTCAACGCAGTGGTCAAGGAGGCTGTGGATCTGGGATTGATCGGCACGCGGCATCAGGGCGTGCGGACGCTGCTGCAATTCGACGAGGCGGTCGGCACGGCGATGATCGACAGCATCCAGATTGGCCAGGTGATGATCAACCTGGTGCGCAATGCGGTGGAGGCGATGGAGACGAGCGAGCGTCGCGAACTGATCGTTGCCACGCACCGGGATGACGGATCGGTGGATATCACGGTGACCGACAGCGGATCTGGCATCGCGCCTGAAGTGGCGGACCGGCTGTTCCAGCCGTTCGTGACGTCGAAGGCGTCCGGGTTGGGGCTCGGGTTGTCGATCTGCCGCGAGATTGTCGAGGCGCATGGCGGGCAGTTGACGACGTCGCCCGGCGCAAGCGGTGGCACGGTGTTCACTGTGCGGTTGCCGACCGTGCCGGCCTGATGCTTTGGCTGACCGGGACTGGATGAAACGATGGGGCGGTCTGCCGCGCCCATCATGGCCGGGCGTGGACCGGCCATGATGGGTGCGTGCCACGCGCCATGGAGAACGTAGCGATTTCTTGTCGGTTGGCGTAGGAGCGAAGCGACGCGACCATCTTCAGCGACGGGTTGGAGATTGCTTCGTCGTTGCGTCCCTCGCAATGACAGGGGGGTGCGGCGCCAGGCGCTACTGGTTCATGTTCCAGATATCGGTGTCGAGCTTCCAACTGCCGCCGATGCGGCGCCACAGCACGACATACTTGCCTTCGACATGCTGTATCTGCTGCTGCGCGTTGGGCGCATCGAGACTGAACTGGCCGATCTCGCGTGCGGCGCGGCCGAACTGATCGATCTGCAGCGCCTTCAACGAAATATTCTTTAAACCCGCCTTGATCGCACCCTGCCAGAACGCCTGGATGGCGTCGCGGCCCTTGGCCATCGGCGCGCCTGGCGGCAGGGCGGTCGCGTTCTCGACATAGAGCTGCGCGACGGCGGCTGCATCGCCCTTGTTGAAGGCGTCGACGAACTTGGCGTTTGCGGCGTCGATGTCGGACTTGACGTCGCGTGCCTGCGCGGATGCGGCGAGGATCAGCAGGGGAATGGCTAGAACGGCGGCTTTCATTGGATGACTGCTCCCTTCGAACTCGAAGCAGCATAGTCGCGCGTTCGGTCGATTCTCAACCGGGCAGATCGCCATCGTCGAGAGCGACGAAGATCGCCACGCCGAGCAACGCCGTGTAGAAGCGGAATGCCGCCTGCTGTCCATTCCACGTGGGCGACTGCCACATGGCGAACCACTCGCCGCCGATCACCATGAAGCCGGTGAACCAGACGAGGAAGCCAAGGCCGGTCGCTACATAGAGAAACCGCTTGGCGCGGTTGAATGCGGCGCCGGTGGAATGCAGTGCCGCGATCAATGATCCGGTGGCGATGGTGTAGGCGGCGCATGTCAGGGCTTCGCCGAGAATGATCAGCCAATAGGCTGCGTGCCATAGCGTCGGGGTGGTGATTGCGCGCCACATCAGCGCGTTGCCTGGGAACGTGGTGTCCATGCTGAGCACGTGCCGGACGAAGGCAAAGTTCGTGGCGTAGTCTGTGATGTTGTCGAAGGTGACGAGAAAGGTGAACAGCGCCAGCGAGGCTGACATGGCTATCTTGACGAGGCGGAGTTCGATCATGGTACGGGTGGGCAGGTGCACTGCCAGCAAAGCGACTGCTGCACCCCGGCTGACGCCGGTCGATCAGCCCAAGGCTTTCGCCGCCGCCAGCACGTCGACCGCGTGATTGGTGACGCTGACCTTGCGCCACGCCTTGGCAATCCTGCCCGACTTGTCGATCAGGAACGTGCTGCGCTCGATGCCCATATACTTGCGTCCATACATCGACTTCTCGACCCAGGTGCCGTACTTCTCAGCCACCGCATGCGTCTCGTCTGACGCGAGCGGAAAGCGCAGTCCGTATTTCTCGGCAAACCGCTCGATCGGCTTCATCTTGTCGGGCGACACGCCGATCACGTCGATGCCGATCTTGCCGAGTTGCGGCAGCGCTTCCTGGAACGCGCAGGCTTCCTTGGTGCAGCCCGGCGTGTCGGCCTTGGGGTAGAAGTACAGCACGAACGGCTTGCCGCGCAGCGCCTTGCTGCTGACGGTGCGGCCGCCGCTCGCCGGCAGCTCGAAGTCGGGTGCGGCGTCGCCTTCCTGAACGCTCATGGCCGGATCTCCCCTATGTGTCGAACGAACGCGGCGCGGACCTGTTGCGCCAGGGTATCCAGCGTGGCGCGCAATTCGGCCAAGTCAATCGGCCCGGTCAGATCGAGTGGGAACGCCACGGCGCGAAGCAGCGCGCGCGCGGAGGCATCGGGCAGGTCCTCGTGCGCGTTGCGACCGACGGTGATGCGCAACATCCCCTGCACGGTGCGCCATACATGGTCGGCGCGGATCAGCAGATCGGCATCGCCGGCCGGCAGGAGCCCGGCTTTGGCCAACCGGTGCAGCGCGACGCGCGTGGTCGGCGAACACAACTCCGTCGCCTGTCGCGCGTGGATGAGCTGCAGGACCTGGGCGATGAACTCCACCTCGATCTGACCGCCGGCGCGCAGTTTCACGTCCCACGGGCCATCGGGCGGCAGGTCGCGCAGCATGCGGGCACGCATCGCCGCGGCGTCGGCGCGCACGCGGTCGGCGTCGTCCGTGCCAGCCAGGGCTTCGGCGATCGCGGTCTCGATGCGTGCGCGCAGGGCCGGCGATCCGGCCACCACCCGCGCGCGGGTCAGCGCCATGTGTTCCCAGGTCCAGGCGGAATTCGGCGTGGTAGCGGCGGAACGACGCGAGCGACACCGCGACCGGGCCTTTGTTGCCCGACGGTCGCAGCCGCATGTCCACCTCGTACAACTGGCCATCCACGCCGGGCGCGGTCACCGCCGCGACGTACGCGTGGGCGGCGCGAACGAACCACTGGCTCACCGGCATGTGCCGCTCGCCGCGGCTTTCGCTGACGCCTTCGGGGTGATCGTAGATCAGCATCAGATCGAGATCCGAGCCCGCCATCATCTCGCGGCCGCCGGCCTTACCCAAGGCAACCACCGCCATCGCGCCGCCGCGGACCCGGCCGAAGCGCGAGGCAAAATCCGCCAGCACCGGTGCGAGCAGGGCGTTCAGCGCGGCATCGGCGATCGCGGTGCGATGCAGGCCGGCGGCATCGGCGTCCAGCCTGCCCTCCATGGTGGCGACCGATACGGTGAAATCCTCCTCGCGCACGGTGCGACGGATGATCTCGATGGCGTCCTCCAGCAGCCGCGCGTCGCGCAGGCGAGCGCGCAGCAAGCGCGCGGGATCCGGGTTCTCTTCCGGGGTGAGCAGGCCGTCCAGCGCGGCCGGGTGCCTGGCGAGATGGTCGGCCAGCGATGGCGCGGCGCCCAGCACCGCGGCGATCCGGTCGAGCAGCCCGGGATTGCGCTGGAACAGCGACAGAAGCTGCACGCCGGCGGGCTGGCGGGCCAGGAAACCGTCGAACCGGTTGAACACGGTGTCGGGTTGCGGCTGGCTGGCGAGCGCCGCCAGCACGCGGGGCAGCATCTGGGCCAGCAGTTCGCGCGCTCGTTCCGACCGCAGCGCGCGGACGTGGCCGGCCTGCCAGCCGCGCACCGCGGCGACGATGCGCTCGGGGTTGCCGAAGCCGAGGGCGCGCAGAGCCTCGGTGGTGCCCTCGGGCGCGACACCGACGCCGCTGAAGTCCAGTTGCAGACCCAGCGTGCTGGGTTCCAGCAAATCCGGCACCAGTTCGAACACCTCGGCGTAGCGAATGCGCACCTGGCGCAGGTGGCGCAGCAGTTCGGTGGCGAAGCTGGTCGCGTCCTGGTAGCCCATGAAGGTCGCGAAGCGCTCCAGTTCCACCGCGCGTTGCGGCAGTTCGTGGATCTGCCGGTCGGCGGTCATCTGCAAACGATGCTCGACCCGGCGGAGGAAGCGATAGGCGGTCGACAGTTCGCGCGCAGCATGGCGGGGTATGTGGCCAGCCCGCTCAAGCAGCCGCAGCGCGCCGAGTGTGGTGGGGACGCGCAAGGTGGGGTCGCGGCCGCCCCAGACAAGCTGGAGCGTCTGCGCCAGGAACTCGATCTCGCGGATGCCGCCTTCGCCAAGCTTCACGTTGTGGCCGGCGATGCGTGATACCGGGTCCGGGGCGTCCGCCAGCGCTCCGCCGCGATGTTCGTCGATGCGGCGCTTCATGGCGTGGATGTCGGCGACTGCGGCGAAGTCGAGGCCGCGGCGCCAGACGAAAGGTCGGATCGCCTCGAGGAATGCCATGCCGAGGCCGAGGTCGCCGGCCACCGGACGGGCCTTGATCATGGCGGCGCGTTCCCAGTTCTGACCCATGCTCTCGTAGTAGGAGATGGCGGCGGGCAGGGCGACGGCGGGCGGCGTCACCGAGGGATCGGGGCGCAGGCGCAGGTCGGTGCGGAACACGTAGCCATCGGCGTCACGCGCCTCCATCAGCGACACCAAGCCGCGGGCGATCCGCGAGGTGAAGCCGCCCATCGCGTGGTCCTGGGTGCGTTCGGTGTATATTGGCGCCGCCGGATCGTAGAGCAGCACGAGGTCCACATCGGACGAATAGTTCAGTTCACGGGCACCGAGCTTGCCCATGCCGAGTACCGTGAACCCCCCGCCGCTGCCCGGATCGCGTGGATCAGGCAGTCTCAGGTCGCCCGCGTCATGCGCGGCACGCAGGAGGTGCGCCATGGCGAGCGACAGGGTGGCTTCGGCCAGATCGCTCAGTGTCGCGGTGATGCGTTCCAGCGGCCAGATGCCGCCGATGTCCGCGACGGCGGTGGTCAGGGCGATCACCCGCTTGGCGCGGCGCAAGGCGGCGGCGACGCGGTCGCGGCGGCCCTGCGGCACGACGGCCGCCAGTTCGTTCAGCGCCACCGCGATCACCGCATCCGGTCCGTTGGTGATCAGGGCGCGCAGGCTGGCGGATTCGCGCACCGCGAGATCGGCGAGATAAGGGCTGTTGCCGCCGAGAGAACGCAGCAGCGCGATCACCGGCGGCCTGGCTGCGAGGCGCGCCTCGGCGCGGCCCAGCGCGGCGAAGCGCTCGATCAGCCGCTCCGCCGCGCCAGTGTCATGCGGTTGCGGCCAACTTGTCGGCAGGCGGAACGGTGCGCGGGTCATTCGCGGGAAAGCTGGGCGTGAGGCGTCTGCCGGGTCAAGCCGCTGTCGGCGCTGCCATGCTGCTGCACTGGCTGGGGACGCTGGCGATCACGCTGGCTGTTCTGCTGGGCGTTGGACTGGCTGCCATGGCCTGGCGGTTGTCGCAGGCACCGGTCGATCTGCAATGGCTCGCCGGCCGGCTCGAGGATGCGGCAAACGCCAACGGCGGACCCACACGATTGGCGATCGGCTCGGTCGCGTTGGCGTGGGAAGGTTTCCGCCTCGGCGTAGACCATCCGCTCGATCTGCGGGTGACGAATGTAATGGTGAGCGACGAGGCCGGCGGCCGGCGCATGACGATCCCGCGCGCCGAGGTATCGCTGTCGCTGTATGAGCTGCTGTTCGGACGGATCGCGCCGCGCGCGGTGACCGTTGACAGGGCGCAGTTGACGGTGCTGCGCGCGGCCGATGGTACGCTCAGCGTCGATCTCGGCAACCTCACCGAGCCGGCGAATGGTCGCGCAGCGGTACCTGCCGGGCTGACAGACGCGGAAGCGACCCCGATCGCCAGGCTGCTGGCGGAACTGGCACGGCCGCCAGTCGGCGATCGCGACCACGCCGACCATTCGCTGTTCAGCCAGCTTCGGGAGCTGCGCATTCGCGACGCGCGCGTCGCCGTGGTGGACAGTCAGCTCGGTGTGACCTGGCACGCGCCACAGGCGGAAATCGACTTCCGCCGCCAGCCCGAGGGCGGCGTTGACGGCACCGCCGATCTCTCGCTGGTATTCGGCGAACAGCAGGCCCGGCTGACCGCGTCCGCGACACTCGCAGCGGGTGCGACCGAAACCCATCTGCGCACGCGGCTCACACCGGTCAGTCCGGCCGTGCTCGCCCGCGCCGGGCCGGAGCTGGCCGTACTGTCGGCGGTGGATGCACCTGTGGGCGTCGAGGCTGATGTCGATCTCGATCGCACGCTGGCCGTGCAGCGGGCGCAGATCACCCTCACGGCGGGTGCCGGACAGGTCCGGATCGCCCAGAGCGCCGTGCCGATCGTCGACGCCGCGCTGGTCGTATCCGGCACCGCCGATGCCGTCACCTTGCAGGCCCTGCGCGTACACTTGCCCGGACATGGCAATGGGCCGGAAACACTGGTGGAGATGCGTGGGACGATGCAACGCGATGGCGGCCAACTGAACGCCGCGGCATCCATCGATCTCGACCAGTTGGACTTCGCCGATCTGGCGCACTTCTGGCCGGCGGCCGTGGCGCGGGATGCCCGTTCCTGGCTCGTGCAGAACATTCCAGCGGGCATGGCGCGCAACGGGCATATCGATATCGGACTTGCGGCGCCCACCGATCTGTCATCTATGGTGCTGACCCGCGCCAGCGGCTCGATCGACGGCGACGGGTTGCAGGTGTACTGGCTGCGCCCGATCCCGCCGATCGACAACGGGCGGGCACAGTTGCGCATCGTCGACCCGGACACGTTGGAGATCGTTGTCGCGTCCGGCCGGCAGAGACTGCGCGATCAAAAAGCCCCGGGCAATGGCGGACTGCAGATCCGCAGCGGGCGGATGCGCATCACCGGGCTCATGCAGCGCGATCAGACCAGTACGATCGATGCGGAAATCACCGGATCGCTGCCCGACACGCTGGCGCTGCTGCGTGAGCCGCGCCTGGCATTGCTCGATCAGCAACCGATCGAGCTGAATGATCCCGCCGGCCAGGTAACGGTGAAGCTCGCCATCGGCCTGCCGCTGGCGAACGACCTGACGATGAATGACGTCACCGTCCATGCTCAGGCGCAGCTGGAGGGCGTGCATCTCAGCCGCGTGGTCGCGGGGCGCAATCTCGACCAGGGCGTGCTCGATTTGGATGTGACGGCTGATGGGCTGAAGCTGAATGGGCAGGCGCAGTTGGCGTCGATCCCGGTGAAGCTGGACGCGACGATGGACTTCCGGAGCGGACCACCGACGCAGGTGGTGCAAAGCCTTACCGTATCGGGCCGCCCGGACGCCAGACAGCTCGCCGCGGCAGGGCTCGACGCGACCGCGGTGCTGTCCGGGCCGACGCAATTGCAAGCGACGCTGACCGAGCGGCGAAACGGTCAGGGCGAGGTAGCGGTTGCAGCCGATCTGACACCGGCGGAGCTAACTGTTGCGCCGGTGGCGTGGCGCAAGGCAGCCAATGTGACTGCCAAGGGTTCGGCACGACTGGTGCTGGATCATGACCGACTGACCGCGATCGACAACGTGCAGCTCCATGGCGACGACCTGGCACTGCGCGGCCAGGTCGAATTCCGGGACGGCAGGATCGCGGCACTCAAGGTGGATCGGCTCGCGCTCGGGCGCACCATTGCAGAGGGCAGCGTACGCCTGCCCGCGACGCCCGGGCAGGGTCCGATCGTGGCCAGCGTCAGCGGCACGACGCTCGATCTGTCACAGCGGCTGGAGCGCCATGTGCCGGCGCGGACGCCGACGCTGTCCACGGCGGAGCCGCCGCCGGGACCGCCGTGGACGATCGAGGCCCGGTTCGATCGCGCGCTGCTGGCGCATGACCTGGCGATCAGCCAGCCGGCGCTCAGTGCCGAGTACCGATGGCCGCGTGGTTCAGCGGCTGCATCTCGCAGGCCAGACCGGATCGCACGCGCCATTTGTCGTGCAGATCACGCCGGACAAGGGCGGGCGGCAGGTCACCGCCAGTGCCGGCGACACCGGCTGGTTGCTGCGTGGCCTCGATGTCCTGCAAACGATGCAGGGCGGACGACTGTCGGTGGAGGGGCGCTACGATGATGCGGCGGCGGGGCGGCCGCTGAACGGGAGCGCCGAGATCGAGGAGTTCCGGATGCACAACGCACCGGTACTAGGCAAGCTGTTGCAGGCCATGACGTTGTACGGACTGGTGGAGGTCATGCAGGGCTCGGGTCTCGGCTTCAGCCGGCTGGTTGCGCCGTTCCGGCTGACCGACGATGCACTGGACCTGTCGGATGTGCGCGCGTTCAGTTCATCTCTGGGGCTGACGGCGAAGGGGCGGATCGATCTTGCCGCGCAGCGGATCGACATGCAGGGCACTATCGTTCCGGCGTATTTTTTCAATTCGCTGCTTGGCAATATCCCGCTGGTGGGCAAGCTGTTCAGCCCGGAGCGCGGTGGCGGCCTGTTCGCGGCGAGCTACGGGCTCAGTGGGGCGCTGAATGATCCGCAGGTGTCGATCAATCCGCTGACCGCGCTGACGCCGGGTTTCCTGCGCGGGCTGTTCGGGATTTTCTGAGCTATCGGGCGAGGGGGTGCGGCCATCCATCGCGGCACGGTAAGGCTCGGTTTAACGTTACTGCCCAGGTATCGCGGTAGCGGTCAGACGACACGGAGTTCCGCGATCATGCGCACGGGGTCGCCGTTCAGCGTCTGGAGGATATCCCACCCTTGCTTGCGCGCTGTCGAGAGCACCGAGCGGATCACGCCAACCCCCGTCGCGCCATCCTCGGAGCGGAATCTGCCGGAGATCTTCTGGCGCAACTTCATCATCCGCCCATCGCGTTCAGCCAGATTGTTGGAGAACGGCACCAGAGGATCGACGGGAAAGCGCAGCACGTCCTGTTTGCGGGTGCTGAGGCGCAGTAGCAGGTTGTGGCCAACCCGTCGCGGCGAACGGCCGCGACGTTTGGCCTTCACGTCGGCCGAGATCAATGCGGGCTGTTCCTGATGGAACGCCAAGCCTTCCGCGAGGATCGCGTCGTAGCATCGCTCGATCAGCGCGATCAGGCCGGGCTGCAGCCTGATGCCCTGCTCGCGTGCGAGATTTGTCGCATGGCAGGCACGACGCAATAACCGCTGCATCTTGCGCGCCCAGTCTTCTTTCTCGATCTCGACGAGTGCCTTGAGTTCGCGCAGATGATGCGCGTTGCACAGCGCGTGCAGCACGTCATTCATGGTGTAGTAGGGCGCCCAGTGGTCGTGCACGACAGTGCCGATGACACCCGCCAGCAGGCTGCCGCGCTTGGATGAGACGCGGTAGAACGTGAGCCAGATCGTCGAGGCGATGTGCAGCCACTGCGTCTTGCCGCCGCTCCGGAAGCCGGTTTCGTCCATGTGCTTGACCGGGACCGCCGCCACGTGGTCACCCACAGCATCAGCGAAGGACTGGAAGCGCTGGGCACAGTCCTGGCTGATCCGCGCGATCGTCGCGGTGACGAGATGTGCGCCGAATAGATCAGCCATCGCCTCGGACAGACGCTTCTCGGGCAGCAACTGGTAGTGCAGCAGATACAACACCACGGCGTTGATCCGCTTGCCATACTGCAGAGCCTGCCCCCGGACTTGATCCCATAGGCGCTAAAAATTCCACTTGAATTCCGGAATCGCCTGCGATTCAGAGAATCGGATGAGACAATCCGATTCGCTGTTGAACGAGGATTGGGCGGCAACTGTCGCCCGATTGGGTGGAGCCGACGCGCTTGGTGTGAGTGCGCGTGTGACCAAGGCCTTCGCGAGGGGTCGCAAGGTGCCGAACGCGGTCGCGCTGTTACGCGTGGTGCTGGCGTATTGCCTGGGTGAGTGGGGCCTGCGCTCAACCGCGGCATGGTCCACTGCGATCGGACTGGCCGACCTGTCCAACGTCGCCCTGCTCGATCGATTGCGCCAGTGCGGCGACTGGTTCGCCATGCTGGTTGGTCAGGTGTTGGCCTCGGCGGCGCCGCGTGCAAGTCAGGGTCGTCTCATACGGCTCCTCGATGGCACGACCGTCCCGCAAGCCGGTCGCGAAGCCAGACAACATAACCGGTTGTGGCGCATTCACAGTGCGTTCGATCTTCCGTCCGAGCGATTTGGAGACTTCGTCGTCACCGATGAGCACGGCGGCGAACAACTGGATCGGATCCCCGTGGTCAAAGGCGAGATCCGCGTTGCCGATCGCGCTTTTCTGCAACCCGACCGCATCGCGCATGTGCTGGAAGACGGCGGTGACGTGGTGGTGCAGGCCGGTTGGCGGAACGCCTGCTGGCTCGATGCGGAAGGCGAGCGGGTTGATCTGCAGGACGCATTCCGCAAGGCAGTGGACGGCCTTATCGATCGGCCGATCTGGATCCGGCGCAAAAGCGGCCCGGCCATCGCACTTCGGCTGATTGCGCTCCGCAAGTCCGCTGCCGACGCTGCCGAAGCAAGGCGCAAGGCTCGTCGCCAGGCGCGCAAGGAAGGCTATCAGCTCTCCGACGAAGGGCTTGCCGCTGCGGATTGGATGATCCTGGTGACCTCGCTCAAGACCGCGGCATTCCCGACCAATGACGTGCTGGCACTGTATCGCCTGCGATGGCGGGTTGAACTGGCCTTCAAACGGCTGAACAGCCTGGTCGGGCTGAAAGGGCCGCCAGGGCGGCACGAAGCCTGCCAGGCCCTACGTGCTCGCCCATTTGCTCATGATCCTATTGCTCGAGCCGCTCATCGATGCGCTCGAGGGCTCTCCCCACTGGGCCACAGCCGCCTGACACGACCCGGGCTCTGGCGTCTGTCGCTCCAATTGCTCGCCTCGTTGCTGCAGGCCATCATGCCGCAGCCAACCCTCCATGACGTGCGACGAACCGCGCCGCAACTCAGACGAAATCTGCACGAACCGCCCCGGCAAAAACGACTATACCAGCGCATGACGCGGAATTTTTAGCGCCTATGGGGACAAGCCCGGCGTTGCCGCGCAGGCCGCGCGGCGCATAGCGCGAGGCGGCAACGATTTCGGCGGCGTGCGCGGCGTTTTCGACCTGCGGGCAGTGCAGGTTCCACACTCCAGCGTCGAGCAGCCGCGTGATCCATTCGCGATTGGCTTTCGGTGGACGCACGGCGATGGGGAAGTTCAGCGCGCGCGACAACAGCGCCATGTGCGCGATGGTCGCCATCGAGGCCGAGGTGTGCTCCATGTCGACGCGCGCGAAGTCCAGGCCGGCGGACTTCAGCAATGTCAGAATGGCCGGATTGCGCACCAGGTTGACCCAGGTGCCGATCTGCAGTTCGCCACGCTCAAGGGCGGCACGCATGGGATTGGCTTGCATGTGTTTGTCCTCCCGATGGGGGGAAAGTCTCTGGCGTGACTGCGCGCCGGTCAATGCGCGTGGCGAAGTGGGCGTCGACAGTTTGGGCGATTGCCTCGATTGCAATTTCACGTCCGGCTCATGGATTTGCGCGGATGGCGCGTCGGAAGGTCATCGTCACTATCCAGTACACAGGGCCATACGAGGAAAGCCGATATGGGCCTCACTCATCCCCTCATTTTCCTTGAGACATGAAAGAATCGGTCGGCCATAAGGACGATTCCGGAAAGAATCGCATGAGCAGCGACGGCGGCATATCCTTGCGAATCCGCCATGGCCAGTTTTGCAGTCGCGTGAAGCAACAGATCTCCCGCCCAGCAACGGCAGGTCGGGGGATACGATGGTCATCGGGCAGCAGCAGTTCTCCATCGACCAGGTCAGGCAGGTTCTTGGCGGCGTGCTTGGCCATGATCTTCACGCCAAGCGCGTCGGCTCGCTCTGCGATGGCACCCTCGGCGTGCTGCGCGGCGCCTCCCTGGCGGTCTGCACGATCGGCCAGGGGCTCGCTGCCGCACGTGGCCTGAACCCCAAGCATGCGACCAAGCAGGTCGACCGCCTGCTGTCCAACCGGAATATCAACGTCGATGACATCCTCACCCGCTGGGTGCCCTACATCATCGGCACACGCAACGCCATCGTGGTGGCATTGGACTGGACCGACTTCGAGGCCGACAAGCAGGCCACAATCATGTTGTCGCTGATCACCGATCACGGTCGTGCCACACCGCTGGTATGGCTCACGGTCGACACGTGCACACTCAAGGACAACCGCAGCCTCTACGAGCATCGGGTACTGGTGCGGTTGGCCGAATTGCTGCCGGCCGACATCGCGGTGTGCGTGATCGCCGACCGCGGCTTCGGCGACCAGAAACTCTACCGGATGCTGACCGAAGAGCTGTGCTTCGACTACGTCATCCGCTTCCGCGGCAACATCGCTGTGACCACCACCGCCGGCGAAACCCGCACCGCTGCCGCCTGGGTGCGACCCGGCGGACGCGCCCGTGTGCTGCGTGGCGCCGCGGTCACCGCCGACCGCTATGCAGTGGGGACCGTGGTCTGCGTTCAGGACCCCGACATGAAGCAGGCCTGGTGCCTGGCGGCCAGCAGTGCCGATGCCACGGCCAAGCATCTGACCGGATACTACGGTCGTCGCTGGGGCATCGAGTGCGCGCTACGCGATACCAAGGATCTGCGCTTCGGCATGGGGATGGGCGCGATGCATGTCAAAACTCCCGAGCGGCGCGATCGGTTGTGGCTGATCAACGCTTTCGCCGTGGTGCTGCTGACGCTCCTCGGTGCCGTCGGCGAGGCACTGGGCTATGACCGGATGCTCAAGACCAACACCGCCAAACGCCGCGTCCATTCGTTGTTCCGCCAGGGCTGCATGCTCTACGACCTGATCCCGACGATGCCAGAAGCCAGGCTGCGTCCGCTGATGCAGCGCTTCTCCCGCATGCTGCAGGAGCAGCCGCTATTCGCAGACGTTTTCGGGCCGGTCTGACAAATGAGGGGAGTCGTGAGGATATGGGCCTGATACCTCTCTCAAAATAACCATGCAGCTGTTAGAGAAATGGTTACAAACCCAGAAGATAAGCCGCGGTTCAGAATCTCCGTATGTGTGGCCCATATGTAATAGTCACTATTCACTTGTTGCATCCTCTCAAACTCGGCTTCCTGATTTGGAGTGGGATGAAGAACGAATATATCGGCAATCAGTAATTCATGACATTGGAAAAACTCTGACCATTGAATGCCGCTAATCCCGCATTTCTCATACTGGTGAGTAGCGCTGGGATTTATGTTTCTGTTACGGACTGAATCCCGGAGCCGTCCGACGCCACCATGGGAGAACTCCTAATTCCGGCCAAGCTCCGCCGCCACCGCGATCTCGGCGGCGTTGGCGAGACAGCATGGTGCCTATGCGCTGTCTGGTTCGTATCAGGCGGTGGCGTTGCGCAGTCGGGCATGTGCCAGTTCGAATTCGTCCTGCCACGGGCAGGCCGATGCCATGGCGATCTTGATCCGCCGCACGCTGACCCGAACCAAGGCGCCCAGCTTCAGCAACTTCAAGCGTATGGTGCCACAGGTTGCCTCGGCGAACTGCGTGTGCGCCAGCCCGATGCGGCGCAAGCCGCACAGCAGCACGTAGGCCATCGAGGCAAACCACAGACGAAGCTGGTTGGCCTGCATCGTCGCCGTCGAGGTGCGGTCGGCGAACAGGTCGAGCTGGCACTCCTTGATGCGGTTCTCCATGTCGCCGCGCGCGCAGTAGATCTTCTCGTAGAGCTGCCGCGCAGCTGCCTCGCTCCGCTTCAGCGAGGTAACGACAAAGCGCGGATTAGCCTCCCCGCCGGTTACCTCGGCCTTGCCGATGACCCGGCGTGCGCGGCTCCAACTGTCCAGCGTGGTGTAGCGGAAGTCCTTGAAGCGGCGTGCCGTCTTGCCGGTGCGGATGCTGTCGATCGTCGCCGTGAGCAGTTCGGGGATGATCGCCTTCTCCAGCCGGTCGTTGCGGGCCAGGCCGAACACGTAGTCCACGCGGTTGGCCTCGCACCACGCCATCAAGGGTTCCCGGGTGAAGCCGGAATCGCCGCGCAGCAGAATGCACACACGCGGCCAGCGGCGGCGGATCTGCGCCACGATCCGCGCGACTTCCTCCACCGCCCCGGCCGCACCATCGATGTTGGAGCGACGCAGCTTGGCGCCCAGCAGGTGGCGGCCGCAGAAGATGTAGAGCGGCAGGTAGCAATAGCAGTCGTAATAGCCATGGAAGAACTTGCCCTCCTGGTTGCCATGCAGCGGATCGTCGGTGGCATCGAGGTCGAGGATGATCTGCTTCGGCGCCTTCTGGTGGGCGTCGAGGAAGAGATCGACGAACAAGCTTTCGATCGCCGCCGGGTCGTGGCTGACTTTGTGATAGCGGGTTGGCTCGGCGCGGCTCAGCTCCAGCCGGTTCAGCGTCGATTTGCCGGCCAGCGGCGCACAGTCCGAGCGCTGCGCCGCCAGCTTGCTGGCCAGCACCGCCAGCACCGGGTCACGCCGCAGCTCGTCGTGGTCGTTCAGGTCCTCGTAACCCAGGGCGATGCCGACGACGCGTTGCATCACCAGGGTCTCCACCTGGTGTTCAACCAGCCCGGCGGTGCGCGTGTCGGCGAAGCAGGCCGCGAACCGTTCGGTCAGCCGGATCGCCCGGTCGGTTTGGCCCAGTAGCAGGGCTCCGGCATCCGAGGTGATTGCGCCACCGTCGAACGAGGCCACCACGCGGCGGCCTTCGACGGCTGGAAATTCAAACAAGGCGCGGTTACAGTCTGTCGGCATTGGGGCCTCCTATGGATTCGAGAAAAACCGTGGTCGCAACACGATTCTCTCAGAATCCGCGCCCCAATGCACCTGATTCGGTGAGAAATGCGGGCTAATGAGTGTCTTCTCAAAACTGCAAGAGATGTACGGGAAGGCGGCTTGGTTAACAACGCCGTTGCTTATGAGTTCCTCATCGAATTCACGCCATGGGTCGGTCTCTCTCCCGGTGCGTGACTGAAGCCACTCGAGAAACTCCCGAATATTCCCCCCGGGAACGCGGACTTGGAGGTCGCCCTGGCTATCTGAATCTATCGGTATCTTGTCGTCGTCCTCAACTCGCAGATGTCGTAGAACCGGTAGGGACGGAGGGTATCGCTTATAGACGCCTCGAACGGATTGAAATTGGTGAGGGATTCGGTTTCCGCAAACCAGAAGGAAGCGATCTTTGAATTCGATCCGTATTAGTCCAGATATTGAGCACCGGACCGGAACCTTGGATAGGCCGTCAGGAACCAAAATTCCCGACCCATAAAGTCCCATCGCAACAAGTGAGGCGTCCCCGACTTGAGGAGAATTGGGTCTCGAAGGAGCGAGCTGTCCTAAGAGCACGTTCCTATCAAGGACAGCCAAACCAGCTACCACCACGACAAGCAAGGTAATGAGAGAAGCCATAATCCAAACGATCGTTAGTCGATCAGTACCTGCTCAGACTAGCTAGGCCGCCCATGATCGCCTCGACAACCAATACGACGAGGACGAAGAAGCCGAGCGGGTTCTGTACCGTTCGTATAATATCTGCCCTTGGAGCTACACCTGTTCTATGGTCCTCGGCTCCTTGTGCTTTGATTGGGGCTTGCGTCATCCGCATCCTGTCCTGTCGCTGTCAATCTACAATGTCGATATTAAGGCCTTGGGGCGAGTAATCACAATTGCGCTCTCACATTCTCCGCGGCCCTTGTCGCCGCGGCCGCGCCCCTCCACAGTGCCGTTGCCAGACCAGGAGGCGTGCATGACCAACCAGCTCACATTGCAAATCGCCGAGCGCGTTGCGTTCGCCGACGGGCACGCGTTCGGCGACGTCGGCGCCTATGAACGCCTGACCGGGCGCGCGCATTTCGTGGTCGATCCGCGAGCCGCAGCACAGGCCACCGTGGTCGATCTCGACAAGGCGCCGGTGGACAAGCGCGGCCTGGTACACTTCGCCGCCGACTTCATGATCCTCAAACCGCGCGAGATGGAACGTGGCAACCGGCGTGCGTTCTATGACTATGGCAATCGCGGCCACAAACGCGCGCTGCAATTCTTCAACGACGCGGCGCACAGCAACATGCCGGTCACGCTGGCGCACGCCGGCAACGGCTTCTTCATGCGCCGAGGCTATGCGGTGGCATGGCTCGCATGGGAAGGCGACCTGCTGCCCGGGGACGGCCGCATGGTGCTCGATTTGCCGGTGGCGTCCGACAACGGCACGCCGATCACCGGCCGCATCCGCGTCGAGTATATCGCCGAGACAGAGGGCGTTACGTGCTTCCCGCTGAGCGGGCGGATTGCGGCGCACAGCTATGCCACTGCGTCGATGGACACGCGCGAGGCGGTGCTGACGCGGCGGCGTTACCCGTACGACCCGCCGCAGGCGATCCCGCCCGACCAATGGCGTTTCGCCAGCGTGGAAGCTGATGTCGGCGGAGAGATGCAATCGCTGGAGCACGCTGTGGTGCCGTCCGAGCGCCACATCCATCTGCCGGGCGGATTCAAACCCGGGTGGCTCTATGAACTGGTCTATACGGCGAAGGACCCGCTGGTGCACGGCCTCGGCCATGTCGCGGTGCGCGACTTCATCAGCTTCCTGAAATACGACCGATCCGACGCCAATCCGCTGCGCGGCGTCGAGAAGGCCTATGGCTGGGGCCGTTCGCAGACCGGGCGGTGTTTGCGCGATTTCGTCTATCGCGGGTTCAATGCCGATGCACAGGGACGGCGCGTGTTCGATGGGGTGATGCCACACGTTGCCGGCGCCGGACGCAAATGGCTGAACCATCGCTTCGCCAGTCCGATCGTGTCTGGCGGGCAGACGTATGAGGACCATTTCAACATCGCCGACAGTTTTCCGTTTTCATATGCGTGGAGCACGGACCACCTGACCGGCAAGCAGGACGCGATATTGCGGCGGCCGGATACCGATCCGCTGGTGATCCATACACAGACCGCGACGGAATACTGGGTGCGGCGCGGCTCGCTGGTGCACACCGACACGCAGGGCAACGATTTGCAGCAGCCCGACACCGTGCGTGTACAGTGCTGGTCGAGTTCGCAGCATTTCGCCAATCCAATGCACACGCCCCCGAAGCGTGGCATCGGCCAGCAGTACTCCAACAACGTTTCGACGTCGATGTTCTTTCGCGCCAATCTGGATGCGATGGATCGCTGGGCGACAGACGGCGTGGCGCCGCCGCCTAGCCGCATTCCGATGCGCGCCGATGGTACGCTGGTCGGCGTGGACGAATGGCGTCGGCAGTTCCCCGCGATTCCTGGCGTCGCCACGCCGCGTGCGCCGAACCCGCTGCCGCTGCTGGATTTCGGGCCCGACGTGGAGCGCGGCATCCTGAAGGAGCCGCCGGATCTGGTGCCGGGCAAGCACTATACGGTGCAGGTTCCGTCGGTGGATCGCGACGGCAACGACGTGCCGGGTGTGCGAGCGCCGATGGTGGCGGCGCCACTTGGCACCTATACCGGCTGGAGTTTGCGAGCGCGGGGTCACGGCCACGGCGCGCAGTTGCGTTTCGAAGGCAGCTACATTCCGCTGGCGGAAACACCGGAGGAACGGCAGATGACCGGTGATCCGCGTCTGTCGATCCTGGAGCGCTATCCCGACAAGGCGGCGTATGTGGCGGCGATCACATCGGCTGCGCGCGAGCTCGTGGCGCAGGGGCTGATGCTGGAGGAAGATGTCGCCCGTTGTGCCGAAGCGGCCGCGGATTGGGGGCGGCCACGGCATGATGTGGCGCTGGAGTAAGTATGCCGTCGCGTCCTGTCATTGCGGCGACAGTGGCAACACGGCAATCGGAGCAAGTCCGGTCACCGCTGCGCTCCTAACAAGAGAGCGACGCACATTTTTTCGTCATGGCCGGGCTTGTCCCTACTGGATTCACACATCTCGAAAAGCACAGATATTTCAATATGTTGGGCCGGGCCTCTTGGATCCATTGCGGAATGATTGTTATCAGGTTTTCGTACCGCATCCCCGGCAACACATTGAAAACACTCGCCATGGAATTTTGCCGGCGCGATTGGTCCGGATGGCGAACGAGATGTGTGCATCTGGTAGGACTTGTCCCGGCCATGCGTCGTGGCACTGTGCCGCTACTGATGGCCGGGACAAGCCCGGCCATGACGCCGCGGAAACGGGCATTACGGTTTCATCCAGGGCCGGTCGGCCCGCGGCCGCTGCACTCCTCGGAATAACAGTGGGGTGCGGCAATTCTGGGCGATCGCGAGAGAGACAGATGCATGCCTGATTCGCCGCTTGGCCTGCTGAAGACGCGTCGGCTTTGGCCGCTCACGCTGGCACAGTCGTGCGGAGCGCTCAACGACAACCTGGTGAAGAACGCGATGGTGGTGCTCGCGATCTTCCAGCTTGGGATCGGCGGCGCTGGGTTGTCGGCACTGGCCGGCGCGCTGTTCATCGCACCGTATATTCTGCTGTCGGCCACTGCGGGAAAGCTTGCCGACCGGTTCCCCAAGCCGCGCGTGATCGTGGTCTGCAAGGCGGCCGAGGTGCTGCTGTCGATTGCCGCGGCGGCAGCCTTCCTGACTGAGAGCATTGCCGGTTTGCTGGCCGTGCTCGCCGGACTGGGCGTGCAGTCTGCATTGTTCGGGCCGGTGAAATACGGTCTGTTGCCGGAACATCTGGCCGAGGACGAACTGGTTGCCGGCAACGGGGTGATCGAGGCAACCACATTTCTGGCCATCGTGTGCGGCACAGTCGCCGGCGGTGCACTCGTGTTGTTGAACCATGGCACTGTCGTCGTCAGTGCCGCCGGTTTTGCACTTGCCGTGGTGGGTGTATCGGCTGCCGTAATGATACCGGCCGCGCCGGCGGCTGACCCGTCGCTGCGAATTTCGCCGAATCTGTTGGCCGAGAGCTGGCGCGTGGTTTGCCACGCGGCAGCGATCCGGCCGATCTGGCTCTGCGTACTCGGCCTGTCCTGGTTCTGGACCATGGGCGCGACGCTGATGACGGAATTCCCGGTGGTGGCGCGTGACACGCTGCATTCCGATGGCACCGTGATGACGCTGCTGCTGTCGGTGTTCGCCATCGGTGTCGGTGTGGGCTCGATACAGTGCGCGCGGTTGCTGAAAGGCGAGGTGTCGGCGCGGCTGGTGCCGTTCGCCGCACTCGGCATTTCGCTGTTCTGCTGGGATTTTGCCTCAGCGTCCGCCGCCGCCGGCGCGGCGGGCGGTCTGGCCAACGCGGTTGTTGTGCTGACGTCATTCGGAGGCTGGCGGATGATCGCCGACCTGTTCCTGCTGGCGGCCTGTGGCGGCGTGTTTTCGGTTCCGCTGTACGCGATCATACAGGACACGGCGGCCGCGTACGAGCGTTCACGCATGATCGCTGCGAACAATATCATGAACGCGCTGTTCATGGTGGCTGGTGCGGGCGCTGCCGCCGCGCTGGCGGGCATGGGCCTTGCCGCACCCGCCGTGCTGCGCATCGCCGCGGTCGCCAATCTTCTTGTTGCGTGCTGGATCGTTCGTATCCTGCCGCACGATGTCTATAGCGCGTTGCTCCGCTGGTACTTCTGTCGGTTTCACCACGTGCAGGTGCGCGGTCTGGAGAATTATCGCGCGGCCGGCGATCGCGTGGTCATTGTCGCGAATCACCAGTCCTACCTGGACGCCTGCCTGATCGCCGCCTACCTGCCTGACAGTCCGAGTTTCGCCATTCACACGGCGCAGGCCGCGAAATGGTATTTCAAGCCGTTCCTGGCCGCGGTGGATACGTTCCCGGTGGACGTGCAGTCGCCCTATTCGGTGAAGCGCATGGTCGAGGCTGTGCGTGATCATGGCCGCAAGCTGATGATCTTCCCCGAGGGCCGCATGACTCGCACCGGGTCGCTGATGAAGATCTATGAAGGCGCCGCCATGGTCGCCGACAAATCACATGCGAAGGTCGTGCCGATCAGCATCGATGGTCTGCAATTCAGCCACTTTGGCCGGATGCGCGGCAGGCTGCACCTGCGCTGGTTTCCGGAGTTGCGGCTGAACATTCTGCCTGCGGTGACGCTGGCGCCGGAGGGCGTTGAACAACTCACGCCGCGCCAGCGTCGCGAAGTGACCGGTCGCGCATTGCAGGACGTGATGGTGGACGCGGTGTTCTGCTCGAAGGAGACCGGCAAGAGCCTGTTCGCGGCGCTGCTGGAGGCGCGCACCTTGCATGGCGCACGTACGCTGATCGCAGAGGACATTCAGCGCGCGCCGATCAGTTACGACCGGGTGGTGGTGGGGGCCGCGGTGCTCGGGCGTTCGCTGACTGCCGTTGCGCCGGGCGAAACGCATGTTGCATTGCTGCTGCCCAACGCCATTGCGTCGCTGGTGGCGTTCATGGGGTTGCAGGCATTCGGCGTGGTGCCTTGCCTGCTGAACATTTCCGCCGGTGCCGCTGCGATGCTGTCTGCCTGCCACGCCGCGGGGGTCCGCACCGTAGTGTCGAGTCGCACCTTTGTGGGAAAGGCGCGACTTGACCGTGTCGTGCAGCGCATGTCCGACGATGTTCGCTTCATCTGGCTGGAGGATATGCGATCTTCGATTGGCCTGCGTGCAAAACTGTGTGGCAGGTTGGATGCATGGCGCGCGCGCCGTCTGCCGGGTGCGTCCACCGATCCCGATGCCCCGGCGGTCGTGCTGTACACCAGTGGCTCGGAGGGCGCGCCGAAGGGTGTCGTGCTGAGCCATCGCAACCTGCTGGCCAACTGCGCGCAGCTTGCGTCCGTGATCGACTTCCATGGCGGCGACATCGTGTTCAACGCCATGCCGATGTTCCATGCGTTCGGGCTGACTGGTGGCACGATCCTGCCGCTGGTGTCGGGCGTGCGCACGTTCCATTACCCCAGCCCGCTGCACTATCGCATCGTGCCCGCGCTGATCTACGACACCGACGCGACGATCTGCTTCGGCACCGATACGTTCCTGACCGGCTGGGCGCATTATGCCAACCCGTACGACTTCTATGCCATGCGATACATATTCGCCGGCGCGGAAAAGCTGCGCGACGAAACCAGGCGGCTGTTCGCCGACCGGTTCGGCGTGCGCATCCTGGAAGGCTACGGCGCCACCGAAACGTCTCCGGTGCTTGCGCTGAACACCGCAATGCACGGTCGTCCCGGCACGGTGGGGCGCTTCCTGCCGGGAATCGCATGGCGGCTGGAGCCTGTCGCCGGCATCGCTACGGGTGGCCGGCTGTTCGTGCGCGGGCCCAACGTGATGCTGGGATATCTGCGTGACACCGCGCCTGGCGAACTGGAAGCGCCGGAGGACGGCTGGTACGATACCGGCGACATTGTGTCGGTGGATGATGCGGGATTCGTCACGATCGTGGGGCGGGCGAAGCGGTTTGCCAAGATCGGCGGCGAAATGGTTTCGATGGCCGCCGCGGAAGCGCTGGTGACTGCGTTGTGGCCGGATGCGCAGCACGCCGTGATCAGTCTGCCGGATCCGCGCAAGGGCGAGTCGCTGTTGCTCGTCACCACGCGCGCCGGGGCGGAGGTTCGGGAAATACTGGCCATGGCACGCGAGCGGGGCGTGCCCGAAATCATGGTGCCACGAGCGGTGCTGGCGGTACGGTCCATGCCACTGCTGGCGACAGGCAAGGTGGACTACCCGGCAGTGGCGCAACTGGTCGATGCGGCGCGCCCGACACAGGTGCGGGAGACGGCGACGGTATAGTGGAGGTCTGGCGCGGGCTGGCGCGGCGTGCTGAATTGCAGGCGACTACAACGAGAGAGAAATTTTATGGATGGAACGATCAAGCCGGCAGCCAAGGGTAAGGGTCTGGCGCAATCTCCGGGCGCGTTGGCCGGGTTGAAAGTGGTAGACCTCACGCGCGTGCTGGGCGGGCCGTACTGCACCATGATCCTGTCGGATCACGGCGCGGACGTGATCAAGGTCGAACCGCCACAGGGCGACGAGGTGCGTGACTGGGGGCCGCCGTTCCACGAGGACGACGCCAGCTATTTCATCGGCATCAATCGCAACAAGCGTGCGATCGCGCTCGATATCGGCAAGCCTGACGGCAGGGCGGTGCTGCTGCGGCTGCTGGAGGGTGCCGATATCCTGATCGAGAACTTCAAGCCGGGCTCGATGGAAAAATGGGGCATCGGCTATGACGATCTGTCGAAGCGCTTCCCGCGGCTGATCCATTGCCGGATCTCCGGGTTCGGTCCAGACGGACCATTGGGCGGATTGCCGGGCTATGATGCGATCCTGCAGGCGATGACCGGCCTGATGAGCGTCAACGGCGATGCAACGACCGGACCGATGCGTCTTGGTACCGCCATCGTCGATATGGGCACCGGGCTGTATTCGACGATCGGCATCCTTATGGCGCTGCACGAGCGCGAACGGTCTGGCCACGGCCAGTACCTCGACATGACGCTGTACGACTGCGGGATGGCGTTGCTGCATCCGCAGGCGGCGAACTTCTTCCTCAATGGGAAGCGGCCGGCGGGCACCGGCAACCCGCATCCGAATCTGGTGCCGTACGACAAATTCCCCACCAGGACATGCGACATCTTCATCGCAAGCGGCAACAACGGGCAATTCCGCCGGATGGCCGAACTGATCGGCCGGCCGGAACTGGCGGATGACCCACGGTTCGCCGACAACGGCAAGCGCAACGTCAATCGCGCCGCGTTGACCGAGGCATTGGGCGCGGCGTTCCGCGAGTCTGATGGCAACGAGTTGGCGCTGCGGCTGATCCGCGGCGGCGTTCCCGCGGGGCCGGTTCTGCCGGTCGACGAAGCGACCGCCGCGCCGCACACAGCGCACCGGGAGATGGTGACGGAGCTGGATTGGTATCGCGGTATCGGCACGCCGATCAAGCTGTCGCGCACACCGGGCGGCACGCGCCGGCCCCCGCCGAAATTCGCGCAGGATGGCGCCGATGTGCTGGCGCAGCACGGTTACTCGGCTGACGAAATTGCAACGTTGGAGCGCGACGGCGTGCTGCACACCAAGCGGCGAAAATAGCCGGGCGGCGATTACCAAGAAGCAGGAGCGGGATGCCATCCATCGCTTTGCCGGCACGCAAGATGTTGATGCTGCCAGGTGAGACGGCGACTGCGTGGGCGGTGTTCGATGCGGATTGGTATCTGGCAACGTATCCCGAGGTTCGCGCCGAACTTGGCGATGCCGATGCCGCGGCGCTGCTGACGTTTTACCTGGACCATGGCCAGAAGAGCGGTCACTCGCCGAACCTGTATTTCGACGAAGCGTGGCACATCAAACGCTACCCGGGTGCTGCATCGGCGGTGCGCGACGGTCATGCACAGTCGGGATTCGATACCTACTGCAGCGACGGATTTCGTGTTCGCTCACCGCACTGGCTGTTCAACGAGCTGCTATATCGCCAGCGTTATCCGGATTTGCGCGACAACGTGTTGCAGGCCGACGGCATCGCCAATGGCTATGACCACTACCTGAAGCACGGCAGTCGGGAAGACCGGATCGGGCACCTGCTGTTCGATCCGGCGGTGTATCTTGCCCAGCTCGACCAGGCCGAGAGACCGGAAGCAGCGGCACTTGGACCGTTTGCGCACTATCTGCGACGGATTGCGGCACATCGGCCCGAGATCAGGACATCGCTGTATTTCGATCCGATCTGGTACCTGGAACGATATCCCGATGTGGTGCAGGCGATCGCGCAAGGCGACTGGCTATGCGCCCTGCATCACTATCTGTGCAACGACATGCCAACGATATTCGATCCGATAGTGGAATTCTCTGAGGAATACTACGTCGGACGATATCGGGACATCGCGGGGGCGGTGGAGACGAAGGGCTGGCGCAACGGCTACGAGCACTTCCTCAATTTCGGTGTGCTCGAGCAGCGTTCACCGAACCGGTGGATCGATTTGCAGTACTATTTGAGCACGCACGCGTCGGTGCGGGCCGACCTTGAGCAGGGCCGCGCACGCGACGCGCTGGCGCATTATCTGGCAATTGGGCGCACGCAGGGACTGCAGCCGGCACCACCGCCCGAGGAGCAGGTCTCCGAGCAACAGGCGACTGCGCTGTTCCGCCGCAAGGCCGGCAACCTACTGCCGACAGCCGGTCGCGTTCCGGTCGATTTCACCTGCACCGACACGCCGTCGGTCAGCGTCATCCTGGTACTGCATGACCGGTTTCCACAGAACCTGATGATGCTGACCGCGCTGCGTGCGCACTACGCCGGCGACATCGATCTTGTGCTGATCGATTCCGGTTCCGTCGACGAAGCGGGACTTATCGGCCGTTACGTGCATGGTGCCAGGGTGATGCACTTCGACAGCGATATCGGCTTGGTGCGTGCGCGCAACGCCGGGCTGAATTGTGTGACCGCGGATGCGGTGCTGTTCCTGAGCAACGAGCTCGAAATGGCGCCGGGTGCGATCGCCTCGGCGCTGCGCCGGCTTGCGTCCGATGAGCGCATCGGCGCAGTCGGCGGCAAGATCATCCGGGGCAACGGCGGATTGCAGGAGGCGGGCTGCATCATCTGGCGCGATGGGATGTCTGTGAGCTACCTGAATGGTGCTTCGCCTCTGGCGCCGGAAGCGAATTTCGTCCGCGACGTCGATTGCTGTTCGAGCGTGTTCCTGCTGGCTCGCACCGCGCTGCTGCGTGAGCTTGAGGGTTTCGACGATGCGCTGGCGCCGGGCGGGTACGACGATGCCGATCTCTGCGTACGAATTGCGGAGGCGGGTCATCGAGTGGTTTATGATCCCGCCGTGATGATCTATCATCACGGTGACGTCCGTGCCGGCAGCGGGATCCTCGGCCAATCCGAGATCGATCGTTCGCACCAGTTGTTCGTCCGCAAGCATATCAACCATCTGCGATTTCGCCACATTGCCGATCACCGTGTGCAGGTGTTTGCCCGTTCGAGCGATGCCGGCAAGCGCGTGCTGTTCATCGACGACACGCTTCCATTGCGCATGATCGGGTCCGGCTTCGTCCGTTCCAACGACATGCTTCACGTGATGGCATCACTCGGTTTGCGGATTACAGTGTTTCCGGTCAATTCATCCCGCTTCGGCCTGGCGAGCATCTATGCCGACATGCCCGACACGGTCGAGGTGATGCATGATCGTGGGTTCGACAGCCTGGCGAATTTCCTGACGGCGCGGCAGGGCTACTATGACGCGATCTGGATTGCACGCACGCACAATCTGGATCGGATCAGGCCGATCATCGAGCGTACGACATCGGGCAGCGGCAGGCCGCCGCGCATCGTGCTGGATAGCGAGGCGATCGCCAGCGTGCGTGAAGCCGCGCGCGCCGTGCTTTCGGGCGAAGCGCCGTTCGATGTCGATGCGGCGATCTTGCGGGAATTTGCCAATGCGCATCTCTGCCAGAGCATCATCGCGGTCAATTCGGACGAGGCGCAAAAGCTGCGTGACCTGGGATTTTCCGATGTCACGGTGATCGGCCATCTGTGCGAAGCTCGGCCGACGCCGCGAAGCTTCGCCGAGCGGGCGGGGCTGCTGTTCGTCGGTGCGATGCATCGCGTGGACAGCCCGAATTATGAAGGCCTGGTCTGGTTCGCTCGTGAGGTCCTGCCCTTGGTCGAACAGGCGCTGGGCTGGGAGACGAGACTGACTGTGGCGGGCTACGTCGATGCGCAGGTATCGCTCGAGCAGTTCCGCGCGCATCCGCGCATCACGCTGCGGGGTACGGTGGCGGACTTGGAAGCATTGTATGACGCGCATCGGATCTTTGTTGCTCCCACGCGCTATGCGGCCGGGGTACCTTACAAGGTTCACGAGGCGGCGTCGTATGGGGTTCCCGTGGTGGCGACCGAATTGTTGCGACAGCAGCTTGGCTGGGTGAGCGGCTGCGATCTGCTGTCGGTTGAGGTCGGCGATCCGGCGGCGTTCGCGCGCGCCATCGTGCTGTTGTACCGTGATATGGCGCTCTGGCAGACGCTGCGCGACAACGCGCTGCAACGTGTGCGCAACGAAAATGGCCGCGCGCAATACGAGACGGCGATCCGCGGGGTGCTACAGATTTGAGCCGCTGCGGCGGCGTCATGGGGTAGTTGGACCACGCCCGACCACGCCAGTCGTTTGTTTGGCGGCACATTTACGGTAAATTCTCCGCTCGCGCCTCACCGCGCCGTGCGGCACTCATTCGTGAATGGAATAGGCAATTAGTGAATTGGAATCGTCAAGATTTCGTGGCGGGGCTTAATTAAGGTTGTTTTAACCAGCACAACCGCACAAACCTGAGCCGCCAGCCCGCCGGAGCATCATGAAGGTATTGTTCGCAACCAGCGAGTTTGCCGACTTTGCGAAAGCGGGCGGACTGGGAGACGTGTCCGCAGGTCTGCCTCGGGCGCTGAAGCATCGCGAGATCGATGTTCGCGTGCTGATGCCGGCCTATCCGGAAGTGATTGCCAAGGCCAGCGAAATTACCATTGTGGCGCACCTGGCTGGCCATGCGGGCATCGATCCCTGCTGCATCGGTGAAACCCGCACGGTCGATGGCTTGGTGTTATACTTGGTTCTTGAGCCGTCACTTTATCAGCGCACCGGAACTCCTTACGCCGCGCCAGAAGGCATCGACTGGCCGGACAATGATCTCCGTTTCGCGCGTTTGTCGCTGGCAGCCGCGGAAATCGCCGCCGGTCGGGCCGGCATGAACTGGCAGCCGGATATCCTGCATGTCAACGACTGGCCCGGTGGCCTGGCGCCTGCCTACCTGCGCTGGCGGGGCGTGCGTATGCCGACAGTCCTGACCATCCACAACATCGCCTATCAGGGCTTGTTCGCCCAGGATCGCATGAAGCTGCTCGGCATTCCGGAGCACGCGTTTCATATCAATGGCGTCGAGTTTCACAACCGCGTCTCATTCATGAAGGCCGGACTGTATTATGCGGACCTGGTGTCGACCGTCAGTCCGACCTATGCACGCCAGATCACCACGGAAGCGTATGGCGCCGGGTTGCACGGGCTGACCCGCGGGATCGCGGCGGAGGGCCGGCTGTCAGGTATCGTCAACGGGATCGACGAGAGTTGGGACCCGACCCGTGACCCGCATCTGCCGCATCATTTCGAGGCGGATGATCTTTCGGGCAAGCAGCACATTGCGGACCTTGTGCGCACCGGGCTGTGCCTGTCGCAGTCCGAAGGGCCGCTGTTCGGTGTGGTATCGCGGCTGGTGCATCAGAAAGGTCTCGACATAATCGCCGACACCGCGCGAGACATCGTCGACGCCGGCGGGCAGATCGCCATCCTTGGGCTGGGCGATCCTGAGACCGAGCATATGCTGAGCAAGCTGGCGCGCAGCCATCGCGACAACATCGGCCTGCTGATCGGCTTCAACGAGCCGATGGCGCGGCGGATCGTCGCCGCCAGCGATTTCTGCCTGATGCCGTCACGGTTCGAGCCGTGCGGGCTGACACAGATGCAGGCGCAGCGCTACGGCTCGCTGCCGATTGCCCACGCGACGGGCGGGCTGGCCGACACGATCGACGATGGCGAGACCGGCTTCCTGTTCTCCGAGCTGTCCGGCGAGGGGCTGTTCTCGGCCTGCCAACGCGCGTTCGAGGCGTTCGACGATGCCGAGGTGCTGAGCGAGATGCGCCAGGCGGCGATGGCGCGCGTGTTCCATTGGTCGGGTGCCGCGGCGGAATACGAGGCGCTGTATCGACGTTTGTTGGGGCAGTCGATGCAGCGCCCGGCCGTGCCCACGGCCAGGCCGCGCAGACAGATGCAGCGCGCCACAGCGGAGTTGCAGGCGGCGGCGTGACGGGCCTGCCGGTCGGGCGGGTTCCGGGCTAATATCTGCCCGTTATCGGGGAGAAAATGGCCATGAGCACGACGACGCAGACTGCCGCGAGCAGCCCCTATCTGCCGGTCCGCGACGACTGGCTGGCGCGGCGCACCGAGGCGATCCTGGAGCCTGAACTGCCGATCGTCGATCCGCACCATCATCTGTGGGAGCGGCCGGGCTGGCGCTACATGCTGGACGACCTGCTGGCCGACACCAACAGCGGCCACAATATCGTTGCCACGGTGTTCGTGCAGTGCCGCTCGATGCATCGTGCGAGCGGACCGGAGGAGATGCGGCCGGTCGGCGAGACGGAGTTCGTCAATGGCGTGGCGGCGATGAGCGCGTCCGGCGGGTATGGCAAGACCAAGATCTGCGCAGGGATCGTCGGGCATGCGGATCTTGCGGCTGGGCGCGCGGGTGCAGGCGGTGCTGGAGGCGCATATCCGCGCCGGCGGCGGGCGGTTCCGCGGCATCCGCCATATCACCGCTTGGGATGCTGACAAGGAGCTGATGAACCCGGCGTATGCGCCGCCGCCTGGGCTGATGGCGGACGCGACGTTTCGCGATGGGTTTGCCCGTCTGGCGCCGCTGAACCTGACATTCGATGCGTGGCTGTATCATCCGCAGATCGATGAATTGACCGCGTTGGCGCAGGCGTTTCCCGATACGCGCATCGTGCTGAACCATGTGGGTGGGCCGCTGGCGATCGGCGTTTATGCGGGGAAGCGCGACGAGGTTTTCGCGAAGTGGTCGGCTGCCATCCGCGCGTTGGCGAAATGCCCGAACGTGTTCGTCAAGCTGGGCGGCATGGCGATGCGGATCAATGGCTTCGACTTCCACGAGAAGGCCGATCCGCCGTCGTCGGAAGCGCTGGCCGCGGCGTGGCGACCCTATGTCGAGACCTGCATCGAGGCGTTCGGCGCGTCGCGCGGCATGTTCGAGAGCAATTTTCCGGTGGACAAGGGATCGTACGCATACGCGCCGTTCTGGAACGCGTGCAAGATCCTGGCGCGCGGGGCGGGCGCGGCGGAGAAGACTGATCTGTTCAGTGGCGCCGCGGCACGGTTCTATCGGCTGGAGATCTGACCATGCAGACCCTGAAGATTGGCGATGTCACCATCACCAGCATCATCGAACGCGACGGGCCGTGGCGGCAACCGGAGGATATGTTCCCGGCGTATGATCCGGTTGTTGGACGGCGCTATCTCTCGGAGATGGATCCGGTGGTGTATGATGCCGCGTCCAACCGGATGGTGATCACCTATCAGACCTTCGTGGTGCGCACGCCGCATCACACGATCCTGGTGGATACCTGCACCGGCGAGGACAAAGGCTATCCGGCACCGATGGATTTCCCCAAGCAGCCCTGGCTGGACGGGTTCCACGCCGCGGGGCTGAGCTTCGACGACGATCGACTACGTGTTCTGCACCCATCTGCACATCGACCACTGCGGGTGGAACACGGTGCTGCGCGATGGTCGTTGGGTGCCGACCTTCCCGAAGGCGAAATACATCTTCCATAAGCGCGAATACGCGGCGTGGGAGGAGGCGACGAGGCGGGGCGATCAGCCTCCGGGCAATGTTTGGCGCTTCAACTGCGAGCCGATCGTCGCGGCGGGACAGGCGCTGCTGGTGGATGACGACTACACGCTTGACGACACGGTGTGGCTGACGCCGACGCCGGGGCATTCGCCGTGCCATTGCTGCGTCAACATCAAGTCGGGCGGGCAGCGCGCGTCGGTGACCGGCGACATGATGCACCACGCGCTGCAATGCCGCGAACCGGAATGGTCGACGATCTTCGACTGGGACGCGAAGGAGGCCGCGGCGTCGCGTCGCAAGTTCCTCAGCGAGGTGGCGGATACCAGCATGCTGATCCTGCCGATCCATTTCCCGTCACCGACGGTGGGGCGGGTCACGGCGGACGGCGAGCGGTTCCGTTACACGTTTGTGCGGTAGGGTGCGGCAATCGGCAGCGGCGAGGCAACGACACAATGCGAGACTATCAGTACGACCACATCCATCTGCGCAGCCCCGATCCGGACGCGACGGCGCGGTTCTTTGAAACCATGTTCGGCGCGGAGGTGACGCGCAGCACTTATCCGCCGGGAACGCTGTATCCCGGGAAGCTTCGGGTGACGATGCGGGTGGGCGGGCAGAAGGTGCTGATAGCACCGACGCATCCGCACGACCCGATGGGCGATGCGCCGCGGTTTCCCTATTACGGGCTGGAACACATCGGGCTGACGGTGGATGATGTGGACGCCGCGTGCGATGAGTTGCGCGGCAAGGGTGCCGACATCGCCATTGGGCCGTTGACGCGCGATCCTGGTACTCGGCTGGCGTTTATTCGTGGGCCCGAAGGGGTCATGGTGGAACTGGTGCAGCGGCGATAGCGGATCTCAGTCCTTGTCGAGTCCTCCCGACGCGTTCAAACGCTCTGCGGTGATGTAGTCGGGCGCGTCGAGCGCAAGCCAGACGATCGTGCCGGCCACGGTCTCGCAGTCAGTGCGGCGCCCCAATGGAATGCGACGGGTGCGCTCGTTCAGGAACGCTTCGATGTCGCTGCGGCCTTCGATGGCGGCAAGCTGCTGCTCGGTGATGCGCTGCATCGGGGTGTCCATCATGCCGGGCGCGACGCTGTTCACCGTGATGCCGAACGGCGCCAACGCCACCGCGGCGGCGCGCGTGACCGCATCCACGCCGGCCTTGCTCGAGGCATAGGCGAGATAGTTCGGTAGGGCCATGCGCGAGGCCGGCGACGTCACGTTGATGATGCGCCCGCCGCCATGCTCGCGCATATGGCGCCCCGCGGCGGCACAGATCAGCGCCACCGCCTTCAGGTTGAGATCCAGTGTACGGTCCCAGGTTGCTTCGCGCATCTCGAGGAATGCTTCGCCCGCGCCGTAGCCGGCGTTGTTGACCACGATGTCGAGCGCGCCAAGGGCTGCGGTGCTGCGCGTAACGGCCGCTTCGGCGCCACCTGGCGCGGTGAGGTCCTGGACGATGGCATGCGCATGGCCACATTCACGTGCAACAGCGTCGGCGGCGGCCGCATCGATATCGACGATGGCGACATGGCAGCCGCGTTGCGCCAGGGCAATCGCCGTGGCGCGACCAAGCCCGCTGCCCGCGCCGGTAATCATGACATGTTTCATATTTACACCGTTATATTGTCGTTGCCGGGAGCGCAGGCATGGGGCGAGATTGCCGTGTCGCAGGACTGCTCGCAATGACAGCCGGACCGATCCGCGCTAACCTTGGTGCCAGCGGGAGGTTGCCATGCTGAGCAGGACCCAGATCGAAGAATACCACGCGATCGGCGCCATCGTCGTGCCCGATGTGCTGACGGAGGACGAGGTGCGGCGGCTGCGCCGTGTGACCGATGAGTTCGTCGAGCGCGCGCGTGCCGTCACGGCGCACAATGAGATCTACGACCTCGAGGACAGCCATACGCCGGAGAATCCGCGCGTTCGTCGCATCAAGACCGCGCATAAGCATCACCCGGAATATGGCCGTCTGGTGCGCCATCCGAAGATCATCGCGGTGCTTCAGGACCTGTGGGGACCAGACATCCGGTTCGACACCGCGAAGCTGAACCTGAAGTCGGCGGGTTTCGGCGCGCCAGTGGAATGGCATCAGGACTGGGCGTTCTATCCACACACCAATGACGACCTGGCCGCCGTCGGCGTGATGTTCGACGACATGGAACTGGCGAACGGCCCGCTGATGATCGCGCCCGGCAGCCACCGCGGACCGATCTACGACCACCATGCGGATGGTGTGTTCTGCGGCGCGATGGATCCTGACAAACACGACGTGGATTACGCCAAGGCGATCCCGTTGACCGGCAAGGCCGGTTCCATCACCGTACATCATGTGCGCGCGGTGCATGGGTCGGCGCCGAATGTCTCCGACAACGACCGCCGCCTGTTGCTGTTCCAGTTCCGCACCGCCGATGCATGGCCCTTACTCGGCTTTTCCGCCGGTATCGAGGCATTCAAGGAGCTGATGGTCTGCGGCGAGCACCGCGAGCCTCGGCTCGAACACGTGCCGGTTCGTCTGCCGTTGCCGCCGGCGAAGTTGCAAGGTTCGCTCTACGAGAACCAGAAGGGCATGAAGAGCCGATACTTCGATCTGCCGATTGCGGCGCGCCAGCCGGAAGTTGCGAAGTGAACGACAAGGCTGCCGACATTCTGCCTGTAGTGCCGGATTCCAACTTCGATGCGACGCGTCCGATGTACGCGGACGGGCCGCCGAAGGGTTGGGTGGACTATGCGCTGACCCCGACGCATTCCGGCAGCATCGGCTGGCGGTGGCCGTGACGAACGAGGCGGACCATCCGATGGACCTTACGGCACTCAACCGTGTGATCGCGACTGCCCTGACTGCACGCTGGCCATCGTGAAGGAGACTGCCATGCCATCCATCCTCAATGTCGCCCGCGAGAAGCTTGAAGCGGGCGAACTCTCTCTCGGTACCGGCGTGCGCCTGACGCGAAGCGTGGAAATTGCCATTGCCATGAAAACCGCAGGCTTCGATTGGCTGTTTCTCGATCTCGAGCATGGCACCATGTCGATCGACGCGGCTGCGCAGATCGCCGTCGCCGCGGTGGATGCCGGTATCGCTCCGTTGGTTCGCGTGCCGAACGGTGAATATTCCATGGCGACGCGGGTGCTGGACAACGGTGCCCTCGGGATCGTCATGCCGCACGTCGATACGGCGGCCGAGGCACGCGAGGTGGTGCAGAAGCTGAAGTATCCACCAATCGGGCATCGTTCGATGGGTGGCATCGGCCCGCATTACAGCCTGCGAACCGCCAGTACCGGTGATGCCGCGAAGGCGCTGAACGCGGCGAACCTGACGGTGGTGATGCTGGAAACGCCCACGGCTATCGCCAATGCGGACGAGATCGCTGCCGTTCCCGGTGTCGATGTGCTGCTGATCGGCACCAACGATTTGTGTGCGGAGATGGGCATCCCGGGAGACTTCGGCAACGACCGCGTGGCGGACGCGTATCAGACAATGATCGCTGCCAGCAAGAAGCACGGCAAGTTTCCAGGCATGGCCGGCATCTACAACGAGCCGATCATGCAGCGCTACATCGCGATGGGCGCGCGCTTCATTTTGTCGGGTGCCGATGCGGCGTTCCTGATGGCGAGCGCGACGCAGCGCACCGGTTTCCTGCGCAAGACATTGACGGCGTAGCCTTTCCGCAATCGCTGGGATGCCCGGCCAGTCCTGCCGCTGCGCTACGTCGCCTGTCCGGGTGCGAACGGTCGGCGGGACACGGCATGGGCCGGATCAATTGATTGTGTAACGGCTGAAGCCTCGTCGTGCCGGCAGGCTTATTCCACATGGTTCACACTGCCATGGTCAGCAACACGTCGATCCGGACCTATCGAGCGAAGCGCGACTTCCCCGTCGCCAGCGCATCTGCGCCCCACACAGGTGGCGAAGCGTCGGATGCGCCGATCTTCGTCGTGCAGAAACACCAGGCCCATCGAGCCGGTCTGCACTGGGATTTCCGACTGGAGCATGATGGCGTGCTGTGGAGCTGGGCTGTGCGCAAAGGCCCCTCGCTGGATCCCGTCGACAAGCGGATTGCCGTGCATGTCGAGGATCATCCGCTGGACTATGCTGAATTCCAGGGGACGATCCCTGATGGCCAGTATGGTGCCGGCAAAGTTGAGACATGGGATCGCGGCACGTGGGAAGCGCTGGACGATCCCGCGGCAGGGATGCGCAAGGGCGAAATCAAATTCGTCCTGCATGGCAAACGATTGAATGGCCGCTTCACATTGGTTCGATTGAAACCGCGGCCTGATCAGCGCAGCAGGCAGGACAACTGGCTGCTGATCAAGGGCCACGATGAGGCCGAGCGAGCCGGCGCGGACGCGACGGCGATCGAGCTCGATGTGGCGGCCCCGAAGTTGAAGCCTGCTGGCGCGAAGCCACACAAGCAGCGCAGTTCGGCGCCCGCGGAGGGCGCTGTGCGGGCGAAGCTGCCGCAGCGCCGGGCGCCGCAACTCGCCTCGCTGGCAGAGGACCCGCCGGAAGGCGAAGGATGGGTCAGCGAAATCAAGTTCGACGGCTATCGCCTGCTGTGCTGGATCGACCATGGAACGGTGCGCGTGATGACGCGGAATGGGCTGGACTGGACGGACCGGCTGCCGGCGGTCGCGCGTGAAGTCGCAAAGTTGGAGGTGGACACGGCGATCGTGGATGGCGAACTGGTGTCGCTCAACAAGGCCGGCGTATCGAGTTTCCCATCGTTGCAGGCGGCACTTTCTGCCGGTAAGGACGAGACGCTCACGTTCTATCTGTTCGACCTGCTGTATCTGGATGGTTGGGATTTGCGTCCCTGTCGGCTGATCGATCGCAAGCGCGTGTTGGCTGAGCTGTCGGACTGGCGCGGGATGCTGCGCTACAGCGACCATCATGCTGGCAACGTCGGGAGCATGCGGCGTGAGGCGTGCCGGCTGGGCCTAGAAGGCATCGTGTGCAAGCAGGCTGAAGCGCCGTATCGCGCGGGGCGTGGGCGCGGTTGGCTGAAGGTGAAGTGCCTCGGCCGCGAGGAGTTCGTCGTGGTGGGCTGGACGCCACCGGGTGGCAGTCGGATCGGCCTCGGATCACTGCACCTGGGTTATTACGATCCGCAGGGCAGGCTGCACTATGCGGGCGGTGTCGGTTCAGGTTTTTCTGAAGACGAGCTCACATTCTTGCGCAAGCGGCTTGCCGGTGTAGCGTCCGATACGCCGAAATCTTTGCTTGTCGCGGGCGACCCGCTGCCCAAGGATATTAGCTGGGTGAGGCCGGATCTGGTGGCGGAGGTGCAGTTCACGTCATGGTCCGGATCAGGTCGTGTGCGCCACGCGGTCTATCTCGGCCTGCGCGAAGACAAGCCGGCATCGGAGGTGGTACGCGAACCTGCCGATCCCGGAGTGGAGAGGAAGATGGTCAATCCACGTCAGGCATCCGGTGATGCAAGTGCAACGAAGCGCGGGCAGGTGGTCGCCGTGCCGCCACGGAGAAAAGGCCGGCAGTACGCGGCGGAATCGAAGCAAAGCAGCAACATCGTGACGGCGCACGCACCGAAGCAGCGTGGCGCGACTGTTGGCGGCGTCACGTTGACGCATCCCGATCGTGCGTTGTGGCCGGGCATTACAAAGTTGGATCTGGCGGAATATTGGCAGGCGCTTGCCGGCCATGCACTGCCGGGGCTTGCCCAGCGGCCGCTCGCTATCGTGCGCTGCCCGGAAGGCATTGGGGGCGAACACTTCTTCCAGAAGCATGGTCATGGCGCATTGCCCGCGGCAATTCGTCAGGGTGAGGCTGCAGGTTCGCCATATCTCGCGATCGACGATGCCGATGGACTGATCGCGATGGCGCAGATTTCGGCGATTGAGCTGCATGTCTGGGGGGCGACCGAGGCCGACCCGCTGCATCCCGATCTGATCGTGTTCGACCTCGATCCGGGTGAGGGTGTGGCATTCAGCGACGTGGTGAAGGCAGCCATCGAGGTGCGCGATCGACTGCGTCGGCTGGCGCTGGAGTCATTCTGTCGCACCACCGGTGGCAAGGGACTGCACGTCGTGGTGCCGTTGGAACCCGTTGCGCATTGGGATGAGGTGAAGCCGTTCTGCCGCGCATTTGCGGAGACGATGAGTCAGGAACAGCCAGACCGCTATCTGCCAACGCTGAAGAAGGTGGATAGGCGCGGCAAGATACTGATCGACTGGCTGCGAAACGGGTTGGGAGCGACGGCTGTCGCGTCGTTCTGTCCTCGCGCGCGGCCGGGGGCAACCGTGGCCACTCCGCTGACGTGGGACGAGGTGAATGGCAAGCTCGACCCAGCGAAATTCACATTGCGGACTATCCCCGATCGCCTGGCTCGTTTGCGCGGCGACCCGTGGGAAGGGTTTGCTTCCGCCCACCAACGGCTGCCGGATCTGGCGGTTGCGCCGAAGCCGCAGAGGCGGGGCGCGCCGCGCTCGGGCAGGACGGTGATAGTCAACGCAGCGAAACCCAGGCGGCGGGCGTGAAGCATAAATGTCATGGTCGGGCGGTTGCCGACAGGTGGGGCCGGAACGTGCCGGTGCCGCGCGGGTTTAGCAGGATCCCGCAGGCCATTTGTTGCATCTCGTCGAGGTCGGTGGGCGACCGTGATCACCCACGCGTAAGTGTGATATTGACATGACCGGAAGATAACCAATGTCTAGGGAGTAGCGGATGGCCTTTGGTCATCTCGCTGCGTGACGTTTCCCCCCCAAACTTGGCGGTACCCTCCGTGGTGCCGTCATTTTTTTGTCGGTTTCCGCCCGGGGTTGGCTCCAGACCGGTCTCCGCCATAGCATCGCGGCAACGCGAGGAGGGGCCGAAAGCAATGGTCGCAATACTGCCGATGCCGACGCTCGATCACGTGGTGGTCAATGTGCGGGATCGTATCGAAGCGGGGCTGGAAACCTATCGCCGGCTTGGCTTCAGCATGACCCCACGCGGCTATCACACTTTGGGATCAATGAACCATCTGGCGATTTTTGGCACGGAATACCTCGAACTGATCGCTGCACCGTCTGGCGAGACACGACGGGCGGAAATTCTCGCCGCGCCGTATGGATTGAACGGGCTGGTGTTCGGCACCGAGGATTCCGCGGCGGTGTTCGGTGCCTTGCGCGCGGCCGGCGTGCCGGTCGAGCCGCCGTTGGAATTCTCCCGTCCCGTGGAACTTGCTGATGGGGCGCGGGATGCGACGTTCCGCACTGTGCGACTTGTGCCGGGAACTGTGCCGGCGGGGCGCATCTATTTCTGTCATCACTTCAATCGCGATCTGGTTTGGCGTGATGAATGGCGGCAACACGCAAACGGCGCGGTCGGTATCGCACGTGCCGTGATCGCGGCGCGCGATCCTTCGGTGCTTGGCGCGCTGTTTGCGCGCATGTTCGGCGCGGATGCGGTGCGGCGAACGGCAGCCGGTTACACGCTGGTGGTTGGCCTTTCGCAATTCGACGTGATTGCATTCGAACAACTGATGCGCGAATTCGATGACGCGGCGCCGGAGCCTGGTGGACGTGACGAATTCATGGCGGCATTGACCGTCCGGACGCGTTCGCTGGACCGCGCGGCATCAGTGTTGGAAGCAGGCGGGATCAAGGGAGTCAAGCGTTCAGCCGGCTGTATTGTCGTGCCGGCGGCCGAGGCATTCGGCGTGACGCTTGAGTTCCGGATGTGACGCTATGCCGGTGAATCTTGGCAGCGCCATTGCTGCGGCGATCGATCCGTCGGCCGTGGCGGTGATCGATCTCGGCGGTGCGGAGCCACGCTGGTTTTCCTTTGGGGACATCCAACGGCTCAGCGATGCGTTTGCGCGTGGACTGCTGCGCCGTGGCTTGCGGCGCGGTGATCGCGTCGCGATCCTTGCGGCGAATCGCACCGAGTACCTGGTGGCGTTCCTGGGGACCATGCGCGCGGGGCTGGTGTCAGTGCCGGTGAACCACAGGTTGCCGGCGGCCATGGTGAACTTCATTATCGAGGATGCCGACACCCGGCTGGTGCTGTACGATACGGCCCGGTGCGGATTGCTGCGCGCCGAGGTGCCGCGGATCGTCATCGACGATGGATTCGCTGCGCTGCTGGACGAAGGGCAGTTCGTTCCGGTGGCAGTGGAGATCGGCGAGCCGGCAATGTTCCTGTATACGTCGGGGTCGACCGGGCGGCCGAAGGGTGTGGTGCTGTCGCACCAGAGCCATCTCTGGGTGCTGGAGATGCGCGCGAGTCCGACGCCGCCGGCTGGTCAGCGCGTGCTGGTCGCCGCGCCGCTGTATCACATGAATGCATTGTCGATATGCCAGGTGACGCTCAACAACGGCGGCACGATCGTGTTGCTGCCGACGTTCACGGCACCGGCCTTTATCGATGCCGCATCGCGTTATCAGGTGCATTCGCTGACCGGGGTGCCGACGATGGTCGCGATGATGCTGCGGGAGCGCGAACTCATGGCGACGGCCGAACTTTCGTCGGTGCAGAGCCTGCGTGTCGGGTCGGCACCGCTGTCCGGACAATTGATCGAGCAGATGCGCCGGGCTTTTCCCCTTGCACGCATCCTGCATGGCTATGGCACCACCGAAGCAGGGCCCATTGTGTTCGGTCCACATCCGGATGGGGTGGAGCGGACGCCGCTGTCGGTTGGTGTCGCGCACCCCGCGGTTGATCTGCGCCTGGTGCGCGACGGTGTTGTGGTGACGGATGAGGGTGTGCTGGAAATGCGCTGCCCCGCCGTGATGAACGGCTACCACAAGTTGCCTGACGTGACGCGGAAGGCGATGACGCAGGATGGATATTACATCACGGGCGACGTGTTTCGACGTGACGCTGACGGGCTCCATTACTTTGTCGGCCGCGCGGACGACATGTTCGTCAGCGGCGGCGAGAACATCTATCCCGGTGACGTGGAGCAGATGCTGGAGCGGCATCCGGCCGTGCACCAGGCTTGCGTTGTGCCCGTGCCGGATGAACTGAAAGCGCACAAGCCTGTGGCGTTTATCGTGCCGCGTGCCGGTGCGGCCGTCAGTGAGGATGAGCTGAAGCAGTTCGCCCTGGCCAACGCCCCCGCATATCAGCATCCTCGGCGCGTGTGGTTTCTCGATGAACTGCCGCTCGCCAGTACCAACAAGATCGATCGCAAGCACCTGGCCGAGAAGGCGATGGCGCAGACATGACGGAGGCCGTATGAGAGCGGTGGTCGTCCGCCAGCATGGCGGACCTGAGGTTATGGAGTATGTGTCCGACTTTCCCGATCCGACGATCGGCGAAGGCGACGTATTGATCCGCGTGCGTGCGGCATCGCTGAATTACCACGATGTATTCACACGTCGCGGCATGCCTGGCATCAGGATTCCAATGCCGCTGATCATGGGCCTCGACATTTCCGGCGAGATCACGGCGATTGGGCCGGGAGTCGAAGGCTGGTCAATCGGCGAGCGCGTGCTGGTCGATCCGATCAACCGCGTGGAAGGCGGGTTGATGGGCGAGACGGTGCATGGCGGCCTTGCCGAGTTGTGCCGGGTGCGCGCGCATCAGCTTGTTCGGATACCCGATGACGTCAGCTTCATCGATGCGGCGGCGCTGCCCGTTGCGTACGGTACGGCGCATCGCATGCTGGTCTCCAAGGGCAACGTGCACCAGGACGAAAGGGTGATGATTCTGGGTGCCAGCGGCGGCGTTGGCGTGTGTTGCGTGCAGCTTGCGAGCCAGGCAGGGACGGAAGTGGTGGCGTGCGCCAGCACTGCGGACAAGTTGGAACGGCTGCGCGCGCTGGGCGCAAATCACCTGATCAATTACAGCGAACGCGACTTTGTGCAGGAAATCTATGCGCTGTATGGCAAGCCCTCGCGCCGAGGCGCCAATGTCGGCAACGGGCTCGATGTCGTGGTGAACTTTACCGGCGGCGATACCTGGGTGAAGTCGATGCGCTGCCTGAAGGTTGGCGGACGATTGCTGACGTGCGGTGCCACCGCCGGTTACGATCCGAAGGAGGACATTCGCTTCATTTGGACGTTTGAGCTGGAGATACGTGGTTCCAATGGTTGGCAGCGCAGCGACATCGAAGCGTTGTTGCACATGGTGCGGCAGGGGAGATTGAACACGCTGGTGGAGCGCACGTACGGGCTGTCGGAAGCCGCCGAGGCGCTGAGTGTGATCGAGAGTCGGAAAGTGTTCGGCAAGATCGTGGTGGTGCCGTGAGTCAGGCACTGACTGCGGCGGAGTTGCAGGAAAAGCTCGCTGCATCGCCGTTCATCCGTTTTTTGGGATTGACCGTCACCGAAGCTGATCCGACGCGTCAGCTTGTCACGATGACGCTGTCGATGCGATCGGAGTTCGAACGCATCGCCGGCAGCGGTCAGTGGCATGGTGGTCCGATCGCCGCGGTGATCGATACGGTGGGCGACTATGCATTGGTGATGAGTCTTGGCCGCCCGCTGCCGACGATCAATTTCCGTGTGGACTATCTGCGACCGGCGGTAAACACGGCGCTGACCGCCACCGCGCGGGTGCGTCGTGCGGGCCGCAGTGTCGGCGTGGTGGATGTTGACGTGACCGACGCGGCGGGGAGTCTGGTGGCGATCGGGCGCGCCAGTTATTCGACGCAGGATGGATAGAGGGTTCTGGTTGGCTCGCCTCACACTCGTCTTATCAATTCTGCCCAGCGGTCCAGGATCGGCAACACTTCATCTGCCATTGCCGAAGGCAGGGTGATCACAACGCGCGCGATACCGATATCGCGGTAATGGCGCAGGCGATCGAGTTCCTCCACCACACGGAACATGGTGACTGGCAGTAACGCGGGGTTACGGCCAGCCTCGGTTGCCATCTGACGAAACTGCGGCAGGAAATCGCTGACATCACCGTATTCCGGTCGCGAGGCATGCGGTACCCAACCATCACCGTAACGAATCGCTCGCCGAGCGCCGTAGGGGAACGCACCGCCGACAATGACTGGAGGGTGGGGTTTCTGTACCGGCTTAGGCCAGGTCATCATCGAATCGAAATTCACGAATTCGCCGTGGTACTCCGGTTTTGTCTCGGTCCAGATCAGTTTCATCGCCTCAATGCGTTCGCGCGCCACCTTGTGCCGCATCTTGAACCCCGTGCCGTGGTCTGCCATTTCCTCGGCATTCCATCCGGAGCCGACGCCGAACAGGAATCGACCGCAGGAGACCTGATCGATCGACGCCACCAGCTTTGCCGTTTGGATCGGATCGCGCTGCTGCACCAGGCAAACCCCAGTGCCGACCTTCAGCGTTTTCGTCGCGGCGGCGGCAGCGGTCAAGGTGACGAAGGGGTCCATCACGTCGTAGTACTGCTTGGGCAGGTCGCCACCGTTTGGGAAAGGCGAAGCGCGCGACAGCGGAATATGCGAATGCTCGGGCGCCCAGAGCGACTCGAAGCCACGCTCTTCCAATGCGCGCCCCAGTTCACCGGGTGCCATCGAATAGTCGGTGAAGAACATCGCGGCGCCGAATTCCATGTCGGGTCCCCCCAGGTGATCGGGGGGGAACCGTAGCGTGCATCAGCTGCTCTGTCATTGCGTGCGACGAAGACGTGGATGGCCGGCACGAGGCCGGGCATGACGTGGGGGAGTGGGGGAGTGGGGGAGTGTTGCTTCGCTACTTCTTGGGCGGTGCGTGCCGGACGCGATGCTCGGCGCCCATCCCGCCACCCTGTGCCGCCTGCGGGACGAGATCGCGGATGTGGAAAGTGGGTTCGCTGTTCCAGGGACCACGGTGGTCGGCCTCCGGACCCGCGGTCAGGTTGAAGTAAACATCCACCGTGTCGTCCGGCTTGATATCGCCGAAGCTCGGATCGTCCAGCTTGTTCATCGCCTCCAGCGCCTTCATGAACATGCGCGCATGGGCGATCTCGCGCGTCGCAAGATGACGCAGTGCCTCGCGCGAGCCTTCGTCCGGCGAAATCCTGATCAGCGCTTCATACGTGGCCAGCGCACCGGCCTCGGCTGCGATGTCGGCACGCAGATCACGCACCACGCTGGCGCCCTCGTTCACATAACGCGAATCCCAGGTCGAGCCGCGCGAATCCACCAGATGCGGCCCGTAGCCGCGCACGGCGAACAGCGTGCTGTTGAACGCCTTCTCCTGCGCGCCCTGCTTCGCGCGTTTGGTGTGCTGCTCGATCATCAGCGCCACCATTTCCAGATGGCCGAACTCCTCGGTGGCGACGTTCTGCAGCATGTCGCGGATGCCCTGTTCCTCGGTGTGAAAGGACTGGGTGAAGTAGGTGAGCGCCGCAGACAGCTCGCCGGTTGCGCCGCCGAACTGCTCGAGCAGCTTTTCGGCGAACACCGGATCGGGCGTGTCCACGCGCACCTGATGCAGTGGGTCGGGTCGATGAATGAACATGGCAGTTGTCCTTCGCGAGTGATGCCAACCGCAACTGCCGCGACAGGCGCGGGTTGGCCGTTCACGCGAAAGTGCCCCTGCGGGGCTGCCGACATGCCGTTACATCGCGGCCTGAATCGACTCGCCGACGATGCTCACGATCCGATCCAATGTCGCCTCGGGCGTCATTAACGGCGGTGCGATGCACAGTGAATCACCGCTGACCGGCGCGCCGCCGCCACCGCGCTGGCGGATGATCAGGCCGCGTTTCATTGCCTCGGCCACCACGCGTCCGCCCGGACCGATCGCAGGCTTGCGGGTGGCCTGGTCCTCCACCAGTTCGACGCCGCACATCATCCCCAGTCCGCGCACGTCGCCTACCGCGGGCAGGCTGCGCAGCGATTCCAGCCCAGCGAGCAAACGTTTGCCCATCACCGCGGCGCGTTCCGGCAGGGCCTCCTGTTCGATGATATCGATGTTGCGCAAGCCGACCGCACAGCACACGGGATGCCCGGAATACGTCGCCGCATGCATGAACCGTTCGTCCATCGGCGCATCTTCCATCGTCTGGTGCACCCGCTTCGACACGATGACGCCGCCGAGTGGCAGGTAGCCACTGGTGACTCCCTTGGCGAACGACACCAGGTCTGGCTCCACGTCCCAATGGCCCAGTGCGAACCAGCGTCCAGTGCGGCCGAAGCCGGTGATCACTTCGTCCGCGATCAACAGCACGTTGTGGCGATCGCAGATCTGGCGCAGGCGGGGGAAATACGTCGGCGGAGGGACGATGACGCCGCCTGCGCCCATCACCGGTTCGGCGATCACTGCGGCGATGGTTTCCGCGCCGTGTGCCTCGATCGCCGCTTCCACCGCATCGGCGGCCTCGATACCTGCGTCGCCGTTGCCGTGCCAGCGATATGGGTAGGGTGGCGCCACCTGGAGGAATTCCGGCACCAGCGGACCGAACATCTTCTGATAGCCGGGCAGGCTGGTGGCACTCATCGCAGCCAGCGTGACGCCGTGATAGCCGTATTGGCGCGAAATGATCTTCACCTTGTTGGGCTTGCCCATTCGCTTCCAGTAGTAGCGGGCTATCTTGAAGGCGCTTTCATTGGATTCCGCGCCTCCGGTGGTGAAGTAGGCGGCGGCCATGTTTGAATACGCAAGGCCGACGATGCGTTGCGCCAGGTGGATTGCCGGTTCATTCGAGAAGCCGGCATAGGCCGAGGCGTATGCCAGCTTCGCCATCTGAGCCGCGGCGACATCGGCGAGTTCCTTGCGGCCGTGGCCGACGTTGACGTTCCACAGCGCCGACAGCCCATCGATGTATTCGGCTCCATCGGCGGTGCGCAGCATGGCACCGTGGCCTTCGACGAAGATGCGGGCCTGGGCATGATCTTTCGGATGGTGCAGCGGATGGATCAGGTAGCGCCTGTCAGCGTCGAGAAGTGCGTCGCCGGTTGATGCATGATCGTTCATGACTGGCTCCCTTCCGTCACGGTGCGCGCTGTGTTTGCCAATGGCCGCTGCCGAACTGGCTGAGGTTGACCGGTCCGCGGTGACTGTCGGTGGCACTGCCAAGTACCACTTTGCCCGCCATGCGGTCGGCGTCGACATTGCCTTCGAAACAATAGGCGATCGCGCTGCCCTCGTGCCGCGCCTCGAATTCCATGTGGATCTGCTGCGCGGTCAGTTTGCCAATTACGTTGCTGGCGAACTGCTCGGATTCCTGGCTGCCGACGAGTTCACTGCCGCGCTGCTGGAGGCGCAGCTTATGGAGCCGCTCGCCGTGCAGGAATTGTACGTGCACGGACCAATCACCCGACAGATCGATCACTGGCGGAGGTTCTTCGACAGGTGTCAGCGAACGTGCCGCGGTCAGCGTGGCAGCGATTGCCTTGCCGACGTCCGCCGCTTCGCCAGGCTGGAACTGGAACGGATCGATGGTCACCGAATTTGCCGTTGCCGTCGTGTCGTCGATCATGATGCGCGGCGTGCCGTCGAGCAGGCGTTGGCGCAGGCCCATGCCGTTCAGGACGATGCCGTCCCAGCGCACGTGGAGCACCGGAACGCGCACCACGCCGGAAGGCTCGAGCAATTCGCTGCTGACGCCGGGCACTTGTGCGACGTGCTGGGCGATCTGTTGCAGATCGTTATGCCAGTGCTGCAATTCGGCGGCTTCGTCGCGCTCGTTGAACCAGTACTCGACAGCGGCCAGGACACCGATCACGTCTTCCTTCGACACCTTCATCGGTCGACCGAACGCCTGATGTGGCGATGCGTTGCGCCATGCCGCCTGCACCAGGTTCTTGTTGCCGAGCAGCAGCCCGCTGGTCTGTGGTCCGCGCAGGCATTTTCCTCCGCTGTATATCACCATATCCGCGCCACGCGTGAGCCACGGACTCGGGCGTTGCAGATGTTCGGACGCCGCGTCGACCAGGATGGGGATGCCGAGCGGTTTGACACGCGCGGCGATTTCCTCCAGGCGCACACTCGACTTTTCTTCATTGGTTCCCAGGATTGCCACCATCGCTACCGGCTGGTTCAGCGCGGCATCGAGGTCGGCAAGCGAATCGATTTCCACGATGTGCGCGCCGACCATGCGGATTGCCTGGTCGTATGCGAAGCGCTGGTTGCGCGGCAGGATCACACGGTTCACCCAGCCGTCGGTGAATGGCAGGCGCAGCATGCGCACTGGATCGTTGCCGGCGATGCACGCGGCCGAGGCAAGAGCCACGGCGGCAGCGCTGCCGCAGGTGACGATGCCCCACTCCGCGCCGGTTAGTTCAGCCAACCGTTGTCCGGCCGCCTCCATCAGTTCGTCCAGATTGACGAACTGACGCGACGCCTGGTCCATCGCGGCGCGGACCTGCCGCAGCATCAGGCTGCCGCCATGCATGGTCCGAACGCTGCAGCAGTTGATGAACGGTCGCACGCCAAGGGCCAGATAGGGATTGGCGTTGCTCTCGGTGCGCTCAACCATGGGAGGTAGGCTCCATTGCTGTTCGGTATACGGCGGTCTCGAAATCATCGAGCAGTCGCAGGACGGTTGGATCGGCAAACGGCAATACCTGGGTCAGCAGGACGCCGGTAATCTGCCGTTTCGGATCGAGCCAGTAATAGGTATTGAACAATCCTGCCCAGGCAAGGCTGCCTGCGCTGCGCCGGCCCGGCACGTCCTCGGTGTTGATCAGCCACGTCAGCCCCCACTTCTTCGCCATGCCAGGAAAGAACTCGGCGTCGTTCGATACGGTCGGGCTCTCGGTTATCATCGGCTGCACGTGCAGGTCGCCGATGTGGTTCTGTGCCATCATGGCAATCGTTTCCGGCGCGAGGATGCGCGTACCGTGAAGGGTTCCTCCGCTGAGTAGCATCCGGAGGAATGCCAGATAGTCCGGTCCGGTGGAAAACAGCGCGCCACCGCCGCCAAAGAACTCACGTTTCGCTGGCATCGCGGGCGGGGTCGGTTCGAGCGATCCGTTCGGCAGGCGCCTATGCGTCTGAGCAGTGCGGGCAGACTGTTCGGTACTCGGCATGAAACCGGTGTTACGCATGCCGAGAGGTGTGAAGATGTGGTCGCGCATATAGGTGTCGAGATCCTGCCCGCTGACCGCCTCGACCATGCGGCCAGCCCAGTCGATGTTGATGCCGTATTCCCAGCGCTCGCCAGGCTCGAAGGCCAGCGGTGCATTCAGCGAGGCAAGTGTGCCCGACCGCGCGGGGGGAAAACCAGTGGTCTGGACGTAGCGGTTCAACTTGGCGTTCCAAACGTCGTAGACAAAGCCCGCAGTGTGGGTCAGCAGCATTCGAAGAGTGATCTTGCGCCGGGCAGGCCGCAGGAGGGGCTTGCCGTCGGTATCGAAGCCCTCGAGGACCTTCGGTTCGGCCAGTTCCGGGATGACCTCGCCGGCAGGCTGATCGAGTGCCAGCTTGCCATGCTCGACGCATTGCATGGCGGCGACACCGGTGACCGCCTTGGTCATCGAAGCGATCCAGAATACGGTATCCAGCGTCATCGGCGTGTCGTCCGCCAGACTGCGCCTGCCAAACGCGCCCTGGTAGAGCGCGCCGTCCTGTCCTGCCGCGAGCGCAACGACCCCGGTCACCCGGCCGGAGCCGGCCGCATCGCTCAGCAATGCATCGATATCGGCGGTGGTCATACGGCGTCCTCCAATCCGGGCGACATAGTATGCCGTGGTGTTGCGCCGGCTGGCCAGCGGGGCAACAATGGCCGCGAGGCCAAAGCGGCACCAAGGGAGACGCCAGAATGATCGAAGGCGAAATCATTGTTACCACGAAGCATGGCAGGATGCCGACTTTCATGGCCGCGCCGGACGGGCCGGAGCAGCATCCCGGCATCATCTTCTACATGGACGCGCCAGGCATCCGGGAAGAACTGCGCAACATGGCCCGGCGTATCGCCAAGCACGGCTACGTCTGCCTGCTGCCTGACATGTACTACCGCCTGGGCACCGTGCGCTTCGACATTCCGCGCCGGGATGATGGCATGTCGGGGGTGATCCGTGCGTCGATGAACAGCCTGACCATACCCTACATCAACGACGACACGGCGGCGATGCTCGCATGGTTCGACGCCGATGACCGCGTGACGCCTGGGCCGGTGGGGTGCGTTGGGCACTGCATGAGCGGTCGCTACATTACCTCTGTGGCTGCGGCGTTTCCGCATCGCATGACGGCGGCTGCATCGCTGTACGGCGTTGGCATCGTCACCGACAAAGAAGACTCGCCGCATTTGTCGCTGGGCAAGATCAAGGGCGAGCTGTATTACGCCTTTGCGGAGCATGACCAGTCAGTGCCGGCGAACGTGATTCCTGACCTGAAGGCGGCGCTGAACAAGACAGACGTAAAGGCGACTGTCGAAGTATTTCCCGGCACACATCACGGGTTCTGTTTCCCTGAACGCGCGGTATACGACACGCTGGCATCCGAAACGACATGGGCGAAGATTTTCGCCATGTGGGATCGCCATCTGAAATAGCCGGGCACTCTGACGACAGGCTTGCCCTGGTCAGTTCGCGCGATGGGCCGGGATGATGCGGCCGCGGCATTCGCCGAAACCGATTGTTGCGGTGCCCGTGCGCCGGCAGTGCGCGCGGAAGATTACTTCGTCGCCGTCTTCCAGATAGCGGCGGGTTTCGCCGTTGCCGAGGGTGATCGCGTTGCGACCGCCGAACGTCATTTCCAGCAGGCAGCCTATGCTGGTTGCGTCGGTTCCGGAAATCGTACCGCTGCCGAAAAGGTCGCCCGGTTGGAGGTTGCAACCACCGGACGTGTGATGGGCGACCATCTGCGCAACGGTCCAGTACAGGTCTCGCGTGTTGGACCGGCAAAGACGATGCGTTTCGCTGCCGGCGGCACGCATCGTCGGAGTGGACAGCAACACCTCACACTCGATGTCGAGTGCGCCGTGCGCCTGGTCGGCGGCATCGTAGAGATGGGGCAGCGGCTGAGGGTCGCCGTCCGGCCGCGCGGGTTGCGGTCCGCGAAACGGTTCCAATGCCTCGGCGGTGATGGTCCATGGCGACACCGAGGTTCGGAAACTCTTCGCCAGGAAGGGGCCAAGCGGCTGTGATTCCCAGGACTGGATGTCGCGCGCGGACCAGTCATTCAGCAAGCAAAATCCGGCGACATGTTGTGCGGCCTCGGCGATTGGGATTGGATCGCCGAGATGATTGCCGGGGCCAATCCACACACCGAGTTCAAGTTCGTAGTCCAGGTTGCGGCACGGTCCGAAATCCGGCGCTGCCTGATCAGGGAGCTTGCGCTGACCATTCGGCCGCCGCACGTCCTCGTCCGACGGCCTCACCGACGAGGCCCGGCTATGATAGGCCACGGGAACGTATTTGTAGTTCGGCATCAGCGGATTTTCCGGTCGGGAAATCTGGCCGCCTTTTCTGGCGTGATGAATGCCGGCAAAGAAGTCGGTGTAGTCGCCGACCGCGGCCGGCTGATGCAATGTGCAATCCGCGGCATTGTGCAGCAGGTTCGCGCTGAGTGGCTGGAGTTTGCTGCGCTCGCCGCTATTGGCATTGAGAATGTCGGAAAGGCGCTGACGCAGCGCCGTGCGCGCGATCGGGCGCAATGCAAGCAGCGGATTCAGCGTGGGCCCCGCAGCGGCCTCGGCTGCATCGCGTGCGAGGCCGGAGAACAGGCCGGCTTCCAAAGCAACTGCGAGGTCAAGAATCGAATCGCCGATCGCCACACCGCCGCGCGGATTTCCGCCATGTGTGCTGAACACGCCAAACGGCAGGTTCTGGATGGGAAATTCCGGATGACCGTTGGCCGTGCTGACCCAACTGGTGCGAGCCGGATCGTGGGTCGCGTCGGTCATGAGCGTGCTCCGTTGAATTGATTGCGGATGCCGTGCCAGCAGGTGTCGTAGTCGCGCTGCAGTTGGGCCACAGGCTGCATCGGGCTGTTTGTCCGGTGCCGAATCGCGGAACGCCGGCAATGCCAGCGCGGCGGCCTCGGCGCGCAGCAGGGTCGGATAAGTGTCGAGCGGACACCCGTATCGGCGCGCATTGGCCATTTGCGGCACGAGGCAGATATCGGCGAGACCGGGTTTGGCACCGAAGCAGAACGGGCCGGATCCCGTGCCGTCCAGCAGGGTTTCCAGAGCCGTCAGGCCCTCGGAGATCCAGTGATGATACCATGCATCGCGCGCTTCGCTGCCCTGACCCAACGCATGCTCCAGGTACTGCAGCACGCGCAGATTGATCAACGGATGTATGTCGCAGGCAATCGCGAGCGCGAAGGCGCGGACCTTGGCGCGGCGCACAGGGTCGGTGGGCAACAAGGCCGGATCCGGATGGGTCTCGTCCAGGTATTCGATGATGGCAAGTGACTGGGTGAGCAGCGTGCCGTCATCCAGTTCGAGCACCGGGACCACGCCCATCGGGTTCTTGCGCCGGTACGCCGCGGTTTTCTGCTGGCCGCCATCCTTCAGCAGATGGATGAATTCATATGTCGTCGCAATGCCCTTCAGTGCCAGCGCGATGCGGACACGCCATGCCGCGGAGGACCGGAAGTAGGTGTATAGTTGCATAAGTGCCTCCCTGGTTGAATGGCAGCCTAGCGCGCATCGGGTCAAGGCGTCAGCCGTGCGGCAGGTGGCTGTTGCCTGCCCGGTATGCAGCGCGGCGCATTCGCGATATACCAGGAGTGGCTTGACTAGGGAGGATAGTTTCCAATGAAATCAGAAATGCGCAAGCACGGCGAAATGCCGAAGCTGGACGACGAGGCATTCAGGCTGGAAGACTTCCTGCCGTACCGGCTGTCGGTTGCCGCGAATCGGGTCTCGCGGCTGTTCGCTCGTCGCTATTCCGAGTCATATGGGTTGGGCATCCCGGAATGGCGCGTGCTGGCGATGGTCGGACGGTTCGGCACGCTGTCGCCGAGTGCGGTAGGCGAGTGGACGGCGATGGACAAGGTGAAGGTGAGTCGTGCTGCCGCGAGTCTGGTGGCGCGCGGCATGCTGCGGCAGACGCAGGATCCGAGCGATGGGCGCGGGCGGTTGCTGCGCCTCACGCGCAAGGGCATGGCGGTGCGCGACGGCATGGTGCCACTGGCGTGCGAGTTGGAAGGGCAGATAGCCGAAGGAATGAGTTCGAACGGAATGGAACGCCCTGCTGAAGGCGCTCGACAAGCTCAATGCCCACGTCCAGGAATTCGAAGGCGCCAATGAAGGGGCGACGGTCGATTGACCGGGGACGGGTCGGACTCGCCTGTCACAAAAACTTCGCTAGGATCGGCCCACCAAGCGCGCCCTGGGCACTGGCCCGGCAGGCGCCGGGACGCAGCATTAGGGAGGCGCTCGCATGTCAGGATCAGAAAACGGCAGAAGTCCCCGCTCGGTGGCGCTGGTCGGGCCGTACAGCAGCGGCAAGTCGACGCTGTTCGAGGCGTTGATGGAGGCGGCAGGCGCGCCAGTGAAGCGACCGGCCGACCCGCGCAACCGGCCAGCGACCACCGAGGTCCGGTTGGGGCATTGCTCGTATCTGGGCGATGCATGGTCCGTGTTGGACTGCCCTGGCTCGATCGAATTCGCATATGAAACCAGTTGCGCGCTCGCCATGGTCGATCTCGCCGTGGTTGTGTGCGAGCCAGCGGCCGCGCGTGCGCTGACCGTGGCGCCGCTGCTCAAGCTGCTTGCGGACCAGGGCATTCCGCACATGCTGTTCATCAACAAGATCGACACGCTGGAAGGCAGCGTGAGCGATACGCTTGCCGCGCTGCAGGGTTTCGCACGATCGCCGCTGGTACTGCGGCAGGTGCCGATCATCGATGGTGAGGTGGTCAGCGGCTATGTCGATGTGGTGAGTGAACGCGCGTATCGCTATCGCAAGGGCCAGGCATCGGAACTGATGCAGGTGCCGTCGGAAGTGCAGGATGACGAGCAGGATGCGTTGAACAAGCTGGTGGAAGTGCTGGCTGATCGCGACGATGTGCTGCTGGAGAAGGTGCTGGAGGATGTAAAGCCCACCACTGCGGAAATCTACAATGACCTGCGTAAGGACCTGGCCGCCGGCGCAGTCATCGAGGTGCTGCTCGGGTCGGCGGAGAACAATGGTGGCGTGCGGCGCCTGTGGAAGGCGCTGCGGCATGATACGCCGATGGCGCAGGAGACGGCGGTTCGCAAACGCATTGCGACCGACGGCCCGCCGCTGGCACAGGTGTTCAAGACGGTGCATGCGGGCCACACAGGTAAGTTGTCCTATGCGCGCATCTGGCGCGGCACAATCAAGGATGGCGTGACGCTCGGCGGTACACGTCTCGGCGGCATCTACCGTATGCCGGGCGGCGAACTTGCCAAGGTTGGCGAAGCGGCCAAGGGCGATGTGGTCGCGTTGGGACGGCTCGACGGCGTGCCGACGGGCGCCACGATTTCGCCGGGTGCGACGCCGGAGCAGTTGCCGTTCCCCGAGGCGCCACCGCCGGTCTATTCGCTGGCAATCGCCACGTCCGATCACAAGGACGACGCGAAGCTCAGCGGCGCATTGCAGAAGCAGCGGGAGGCGGACCCGACCCTGTCGATGGAGCAGCAGCAGGACACCAGCGAGACGGTGCTGCACGGGCAGGGCGAGATGCACCTGATTTCCACTGTCGAGCGGTTGTCGAAGGATTACGGGCTGAAGGTGACGACGCACAAGCCGCAGGTCGCGTTCAAGGAAACCATCCGCCGCGCGGTGCACGAGCATGGCCGTCTGAAAAAGCAGAGCGGTGGACACGGCCAATTTGCCGATGTGAAGATCGACATCGCTCCGCGCCCGCGTGGCGAGGGCTTCCAGTTCATTGACAAGATCGTCGGTGGTGCGGTGCCGCGCAACTTCATCCCCGCGGTTGGTGAGGCGGCCGAGGAATCGGCGAAGAAGGGGCCGTTCGGCTTCCCGGTGGTGGACATCTCCGTGACGCTGGTGGATGGCGGATTCCATTCGGTCGACAGTTCCGACATGGCGTTCAAGACCGCGACGAGCCTGGCGATGAAGGAGGGCATGGCGAAGGCCGATCCCGTGCTGCTGGAACCGGTCGATCACGTCACGATCAGCGTGCCGAGCGAGTTCACGCCGCGGGCGCAGCGGTTGCTGAGCGGACGCCGCGGGCAGATCCTCGGGTTCTCCGAAAAGGAAGGCTGGTCCGGCTGGGACGATGTGGTGGCGCTGGTGCCGGAAGCCGAGCTGCATGACCTGATCATCGAACTTCGCTCGCAGACGTTGGGACTGGGAACATACCGTCGAAAATTCGATCATCTGGCGGAGACGCGCGCCGACGTGAAGCGCGGAGCGGCCTAGCGATGAAACTGTTCGACCTCACAGGCAAGGTGGCGATCGTCACCGGCGGCAATGGCGGCATCGGGCTGGGGATGGCGCAGGGCATGGCGTCGTGCGGCGCAACCATTGTGATCGCCGGGCGCAACATGGAGAAGGCGAAGTCGGCGCTGGCGGAACTGCGGGACTACGGCGTGACATCGGTGTTCCTGGCGGCGGATGTCACGAAGAAAACGGAGTGCGTGAAGCTGGTGGCGGATACGGTCGGGCAATTCGGCCGGTTGGACATCCTGGTGAACAATGCCGGCACCGCGATCAGGAAGATGCCGCAGGACTATACCGAGGACGAATGGCACCAGGTGCTGGACACCAACCTGACCAGTGCATTCCTGTGCTCGCAGGCGGCCTATGGGCCGATGAAGGCGGCCGGCGGCGGCAAGATGATCAACATCGGCTCGATGATGTCGCTGTTCGGCGCGCCCTATGCGACGCCGTACGCATCGAGCAAGGGCGGCATCGTGCAGATGACGCGTGCCATGGCGACGGCCTGGGCGAAGGACAACATCCAGGTGAATGCGGTGCTGCCGGGCTGGATCGACACCGATCTGACGCGTCGCGCGCGCGAGCAGGTGCAGGGGCTGCATCAGCGCGTGGAGGACCGCACGCCGACGGGTCGGTGGGGCGTGCCGGCCGACATGTCGGGAATTGCCGCATTTCTCGCCAGTCCGGCTTCGGATTTCGTTACTGGGACGGCGATCCCGGTGGATGGCGGGTATTCGATCGGGATGTAGCTACGCCCAGTCGAAGGTTCGTGTAACGGCCTTGCGCCATGCGGTTGTCAGCTTCGCGCGCTGATCGTCGCGCATCTGCGGCGTCCATGTGCGGGTCACTTCCCAGTTGCGCAGCAGGTCCTCGGCGCTGTGCCAGTAGCCGACGGCGAGGCCCGCGGCATAGGCCGCCCCGAGCGCCGTCGCCTCCATCGACTTCTGGCGAACCACCGGCACGTTGAGGATGTCGGCGTGGAACTGCATGAGCAATTCGTTCTGCACCATCGCGCCATCGACGCGCAGGGTGCGGATGGCGATGCCGGAATCGCGCTGCATTGCCTCGACCACATCGAAGGTCTGGTACGTGGTGGCCTCCAGCGCGGCGCGGGCGATATGTCCGGCGGTGGCGTAGCGCGTCAGCCCCGCGATGACGCCGCGGGCGTCGGTTCGCCAATAGGGCGCATAGAGCCCCGAGAACGCCGGCACGAAGTAGACATCGCCATTGTCCGGCACCGATGCGGCAAGCCGCTCGACTTCCTCGGTAGTCCTGATGATACCGAGATTGTCGCGCAGCCACTGCACCAGCGCGCCGGTGATGGCGATGGACCCCTCGAGCGCATAGCAGGCCGGCCGATTGCCAAACTGATAGGCGACAGTGGTCAGCAGGCCGCTGGTCGAGGGCATCGGTGACAGGCCGGTATTCATCAGCAGGAAGCAGCCGGTGCCGTAGGTGCTCTTCGCTTCACCCGGATGCAGGCAGGTCTGCCCCACGAGAGCCGCCTGCTGGTCACCGAGTATGCCGGCGATCGGCACGCCATCCAGCACGCCGCGCGCCGTGCCGTACACCGCCGATGACGCACCGATGCGCGGCAGCACGCTGCGCGGGATGTCGAATGCCGTAAGCAGCGCGTCGTCCCAGTCGAGCGTCTGCAGGTTCATCAGTTGCGTGCGGCTGGCATTGGTCACGTCCGTCACGTGCAGGCCGGTCAGGTGCCACAGCAGCCAACTATCGATGGTGCCGAACAGCAGATCGCCGGCCGCCGCACGCAGTCGCGCATGCGGGATGTTGTCCAACAGCCAGCGCAGCTTGAGTGCGCTGAAGTAATTCGACAGCGGCAGGCCGGTCTGAGCACGGTAGCGGTCCTGGCCGCCATTTGCCATGTATTCGGCCACCAGCGGATCGACGCGGGTGTCCTGCCAGACCAGCGCATTGTGCACCGGCTGGCCGGTCGCGCGATCCCACAGCAACGTGGTCTCGCGCTGATTGGTGATGCCGACCGCGGCGAGGTCGCTCGGCGTGAGCCCGGCGCCGTTCAGCGCCTCGGCAATCACCGTCTGGGTGTTATGCCAGATCTCCAGCGGGTCGTGTTCCACCCAGCCTGGCTTCGGGAATATCTGTCTGTGCTCGATCTGCGCCGTGGCGATCGTCTCGCCGGCACGGTCGAACACTATGAAGCGGCTGCTCGTCGTTCCCTGGTCGATGGCGCCGATGTATCTGGTCATCCTGCCCCCTGCTCAGCCGGAGAATACACCCAGCTTGCGGTACCGGCCCACTGCGGCCTTTGATAGCAGCGATAGAAAAGGGGAGGCTCGCATGGCGGAACGTTTCGCCGGACGCAACGCGATAGTCACCGGCGGCGTGTCGGGGATCGGTGCGGGCATCGCCGCGGGGCTCGGCGGCGAAGGCGCCCGTGTCAGCTTGTGGGATCACGACGCGGCCGCGCTGGCGAAGGCAGACGCGCCGCACAAGGTTACACTCGACGTCACCGACGCTGCCGCGGTGCAGCGCGCAGCCGATGAGACGGCGCGCGTACTCGGCAAGATCGACATTCTGATCGCGTGTGCCGGCATCACCGGACCCAATGCCACGGTGTGGGAGTATCCGGTCAATGAATGGGATCGCGTGATCGACGTCAACCTGAATGGCGTATTCTATTGTAATCGCGCCGTCGTGCCGCACATGCAGCGCAATGGCTATGGCCGCATCGTCAACATCGCGTCGATCGCAGGCAAGGAAGGCAATCCCAACGCCGCGGCCTATTCCGCGTCGAAAGCCGGCGTGATCGGGCTGACGAAATCGCTCGGCAAGGAGTTGGCGGCGTCGGAAATCCGGGTGAACTGTGTCACACCTGCCGCGGTCCGCACGCCGATCTTCGACCAGATGACGCCGCAGCAGATCGACTGGATGTTGTCGAAGATTCCGATCGGCCGGTTCGGCGGCATTGACGAGGTGACCTCGCTGGTGTGCTGGCTGGCGAGCGAGGAATGCAGCTTTTCCACCGGAGCGGTGTTCGACGTCTCCGGTGGCCGCGCGACATACTGAGGAAAATCATCATGGACAGCGAATTGCTCGCCTTCACGCCCGCCGTCGAGCTTGCCGGATTGATCCGGCAGAAGAAGCTGTCGCCTGTCGAACTCATGAGTGCCCTGCTGCAACGGATCGATGCATTGAACCCGCGGGTGAATGCGTTCGCCCATCTCGCCGCCGATGCCGCTATGGACGCCGCGAAACACGCGGAAACCGCGCTGATGCGGGACGAGCGGATCGGCCGGCTGCACGGCATCCCGGCGACGATCAAGGACCTGGCGATCACCAAGGATATGCCGACGCAAATGGGCAGCAATATCTTCGCCGGCAATCAGCCGTCCGAGGACACGCCAGTGGTGCCGCGGCTGAAGGCGGAAGGCGCGATCATCCTTGGCAAGACGACGACCTCGGAATTCGGCTGGACCGGCGTCAGCCACAGCCCGCTGACCGGCATCACGCACAATCCATGGAAGCACGGCTACAACGCTGGCGCATCATCGGCGGGTGCCGGTGCCGCCGCGGCAGCCGGCTTTGGACCGCTGCATCAGGGTAGCGATGGTGCCGGATCGATCCGCATGCCGTCGCATTTCTGTGGCGTGTTCGGATTGAAGCCGACGTTCGGGCGTGTGCCGTACTATCCGGTCGGCAGCGGTGACTACACCTCGCACATGGGGCCGATGACGCGAACGGTGGCCGACAGCGCGCTGATGCTGCAGGTGATGGCGGGGCCGCACCCGCTCGACCACACTTCTTGCGAGGCTGGGCCGGCGGATTATCTCGGGCGACTGCATGAAGGCATTCGCGGCAAGCGCATTGCCTACAGCCCTGATCTGGGTGTTGCGCGTGTCGACGCGGACGTGGCCGCGCTGGTGCAGGCCGCGGTTGCACGCTTTGGTGAACTGGGCGCGGCGGTCGAGGAAGTACAGACGCCTTGGGCCGCAGAGGGGCCGGAGATGGTCCGCTTTTTCTGGGCCGCACACTTGACGCGCCTCCAGCCGCATCTGGCGAAGTGGGAGGCCAAAATGGACCCTGGCCTCGTCGCGTGCATGATGGCGGCACGCGAGTACTCGGTTGCGGAATATCAAATGATGCGCGATCGAAAGATGGCATACATCGCCGCGATCCATCGCTGGTTCGAGAACTGGGATTTCCTGCTGACCCCATCGGTGTCCGTGGCCGCGTTCCCGGCGGAACTGCTGATGCCGAAGCACTGGCCGCAGCACGACTGGGACTGGCTTTCCTGGGCGGAGTTTTCCTACCCGTTCAACATGTCGTGGAATCCCGCGGCCAGCGTGCCATGCGGCTTCACGGCCGAAGGCCTGCCGGTCGGCTTGCAGATTGTCGGCCGACGGTTCGATGACCTCGGCGTGCTGCAGGCGTCGGCCGCATTCGAACAGGTGCAGCCCTGGGCGGACAAACGGCCGAAGCTCGGCTGAAGGGCGGCATGTCCGAAGCGATCAATGCGTTCCTGCTCGCCTTTCCGGCACTGTTCTCGATCGTCAACCCGATCAGCGGGACCTTTATATTCGGCGCGGTCACCGAGGACCGGCCGCTCGGGACGCGGCAAAAGCTGGCGTGGCAGGTGGCGTTCTACTCGCTGCTGGTCATGCTCGTTGCGCTGTGGGCCGGTTCGTTCGTCCTGGCATTCTTCGGCATCACGCTGGCCGCGTTGCGCGTCGCCGGCGGCCTGGTGGTCGCGCTGACCGGGTGGGGACTGCTGAACAGTCCGGAACATCATGAGGAGCACAAGCAGCAGCAGGCAGAGCCGGCTGTCGGATCGGACGATGTCGCGCTGTTTCCATTGACGATCCCGATCACCACGGGACCCGGGACCATGTCGGTCGCCGTGGCGCTCAGCGCCAGCCGCCCGCGCACACTCGATGGGTTCGCCGGGTTCTTCTTCGGCATGTCGGCCGCTGCGCTCGCACTGGCGCTGGTGGTCTGGATCACCTACCGTTCCAGCGATCGCATCTCACGCCTGCTTGGGCCGGCGGGCAGCCGCACCATCACCCGGCTGTCGGCCTTCCTGCTGCTCTGCATCGGCGTGCAGATCCTGATCACCGGCGTAGAGGACGTGCTGGGACCGCTGCTGGCCCGACACTGAGTTGCAACCAACAAGGAGGATTGCTTCATGGCGCTTTCAATGTTCCAGGCCTGCGTGCCGGTCATTACGCAGTTGCTGAATGGCCTGTCGGGCGTGGTCGACAAGGCTGCCGCGCATGTCGCGGAAAAGAAATACGACGAGCAGGCCTTCCTGCAGTTGCGGCTGTTCCCGGACATGTTCCCGCTCGGCCGGCAGATCCGCCAGGCGACCGATTTCGGCCGCAACGCGCCGGGGCGCCTGGCCGGCGTGACATTGCCGACATTCCCCGACGCCGATGCCTCGTTCGCCGAGGCGAAGGCGCGGATCGCCAAGTCGATCGATTTCGTCAAGGGCTTCACCCCGGCGCAGATCGACGGCACGGAAGAGAAGGAGATCAGTTGGAAGGCCGGCGAGCGGACCATGTCGTTCAAGGGGCAGGCCTACCTGCTGCATTTCTGCTTCCCGCACTTCTTCTTCCACTGCACCACCGCCTACAACATCATCCGCCACAACGGCGTTGAGGTCGGCAAGCGCGACTACATGGGTTCGCTGTAATCCGCTGCAGGGCGAATGAGCGCAGCGCATTCCGCCGCGATGGCCGGCGGAATGCGCTGATGCCTGTCAGGTGTCAGTTGTTCCTGACGAATTGGTCGATCCGCTTGCCTTCATTCGATGCGCCGTAAATTGTGCCGGCTGCGTCAACGGATACGCCCTCAGGCCCGACCAGGTCACCAACCGGACGTGGAATGAAGTATTTGACCGTACCGTCCGCGGCATTACCGATGCGGATGCCGTGCCGGCAGCCAGGATCCGTGGTGCAGCCTGTCTTATCCGTGGTCTGTGAATCGGCGACGTAGATCACGTCGTTCGCATCGATATAGACGCCGCTTGGGCGACCGAACTGACGCCAATCAGCGAGGAATTTCCCGTTCGCATCGAACACCTGAATGCGGTTGTTCGACCGGTCGGCGACATAGACGCGCTCTTGTGAATCCACCTCGATCGCATGCGGCGTATCGAACTCACCCGGTGCGCTGCCCTTTTTGCCCCACGCGGTGACGAACTTTCCGGCTTTCGAGAACTTGACGATCCGTGCATTGGAATCGCCGCCATGGCCATCTGCGACGAAGATGTCGCCATTACGTGCGATCGCCACCTCGGTTGGCCGGTTGAAGAACCCTGGAGCGTCGCCGGGCATGCCCGCCTTGCCCAAAGTCATCAGCACCTTGCCGGTCGGGCTGAACTTGACGACCTGCTGACCCTTGCCATTCGTGCCATCGGCATCGGCGACCCATACGTTGCCGTCGCGGTCGACCGTGATGCCATGCGGAAACACGAACATGCCGGCGCCAAAACTCGCCAGCAACTTGCCGGACGGATCGAAATGCAGGATCGGCGCCAGCTTGGAGTTGGCACAACTCTCGGCACCGCAGCGCTCGAAGACCCACACGCTCTTGCCGTCGCGATCGACTGCGACTGCCGTCGTTCCACCCCAGGTGCGCCCCGCTGGAAGTTGGCCGAATGAGGTGGCCGCGCCGTATGGGTCGGGAAGGTCGATGCTGGGTTGAGTGCCCCCCTGCGCCCACGCCACTCCGGGTAACAGCCCAGCGACGACCATGAAGATTGTCAAGATGATGCCAATAGGACGGGCATGTCGCATCGTCGTTTCCTCCACATTATTGGTTTGCGCGGTCATGAGCATTGACTGCGGTACGCAGCGTGCGACCGGTTGGAGGTTCCGTGCAACTCGGGCGCAATCGGGCAGCATGCTGCAATGAGCACGGACCGCTGCGTGCTCTGCGGCGTATGCCTACTTCAGTGGCCGCTCGATCAGGATGAGCCAGTTGCCGGCGACAACGACCATGATGGATAGCGGCAGGCCTAACCGCCAGTAATCGCTGAACCTATAGCCGCCCGGTCCCATCACCAGCGTGCTGTTCTGATGCCCGATCGGCGTGAGGAAGTCGCACGCCGCACCGAATGCCACAGCCATCAGGAATGCATCCGGGCCAAGGCCGAGATTCTTCGCGACTGCCGCCGCCACCGGCCCCATCACCAGCACCGCTGCCGCGTGGTGAAGCATGGGAGTCACCAACATCGATACGACCATGATCAACCCGACAGCGAGTGACACCGGCAATTGCGCGGCGAGAATTGTCAGCGTGTTGGCCAGCAACCCAGCGGCGCCGGTGTCCTTGAGTGCCTCGCCCACCGGGATGAGGCAACCGAGCATAACGATGATCGGCCAGTCCACCGCGTCGTACTCCTCACGCGGAGTGACCAGCCGCAGCAGCACGATCAGCGTCGCGGCGACGAAGAAGCCGACCTCTACCTGCACAACACCTGTCGCGATGGCGAGCATCGCGGCGAGCAGGATGAGAATCGGCACATAACGCCAGCGTGGTCGCCCGATGGAAAGGTTGCGTTCCGCGAGCGGCAGCAGGCCAAGTTTCGTCAGGGCGTCGGCCAATGGCGTCTGCCGACCTTGCAGGACGACGATATCACCCGATTCGAACCGGCTCTGCCGCAGTCGCGCGGTGGTCTGCTGTCCGGCTCGGCTGAGCGCGACCAGGTTGACCTCGTGGTTCTGTCGCAAATGCAGATCCTGTGGTGTGCGGCCGATCAGCGATGAGGTCGGTGCAACCTCACGACTCCCCTCATTTGTCAGACCGGCCCGAAAACGTCTGCGAATAGCGGCTGCTCCTGCAGCATGCGGGAGAAGCGCTGCATCAGCGGACGCAGCCTGGCTTCTGGCATCATCGGGATCAGGTCGTAGAGCATGCAGCCCTGGCGGAACAACGAATGGACGCGGCGTTTGGCGGTGTTGGTCTTGAGCATCCGGTCATAGCCCAGTGCCTCGCCGGCGGCGCCGAGGAGCGTCAGCAGCACCACGGCGAAAGCGTTGATCAGCCACAACCGATCGCGCCGCTCGGGAGTTTTGACATGCATCGCGCCCATCCCCATGCCGAAGCGCAGATCCTTGGTATCGCGTAGCGCGCACTCGATGCCCCAGCGACGACCGTAGTATCCGGTCAGATGCTTGGCCGTGGCATCGGCACTGCTGGCCGCCAGGCACCAGGCCTGCTTCATGTCGGGGTCCTGAACGCAGACCACGGTCCCCACTGCATAGCGGTCGGCGGTGACCGCGGCGCCACGCAGCACACGGGCGCGTCCGCCGGGTCGCACCCAGGCGGCAGTGGTGCGGGTTTCGCCGGTGGTGGTGGTCACAGCGATGTTGCCGCGGAAGCGGATGACGTAGTCGAAGCACAGCTCTTCGGTCAGCATCCGGTAGAGTTTCTGGTCGCCGAAGCCGCGGTCGGCGATCACGCACACCGCGATGTCGGCCGGCAGCAATTCGGCCAACCGCACCAGTACCCGATGCTCGTAGAGGCTGCGGTTGTCCTTGAGTGTGCACGTGTCGACCGTGAGCCATACCAGCGGTGTGGCACGACCGTGATCGGTGATCAGCGACAACATGATTGTGGCCTGCTTGTCGGCCTCGAAGTCGGTCCAGTCCAATGCCACCACGATGGCGTTGCGTGTGCCGATGATGTAGGGCACCCAGCGGGTGAGGATGTCATCGACGTTGATATTCCGGTTGGACAGCAGGCGGTCGACCTGCTTGGTCGCATGCTTGGGGTTCAGGCCACGTGCGGCAGCGAGCCCCTGGCCGATCGTGCAGACCGCCAGGGAGGCGCCGCGCAGCACGCCGAGGGTGGCATCGCAGAGCGAGCCGACGCGCTTGGCGTGAAGATCATGGCCAAGCACGCCGCCAAGAACCTGCCTGACCTGGTCGATGGAGAACTGCTGCTGCCCGATGACCATCGTATCCCCCGACCTGCCGTTGCTGGGCGGGAGATTTGTTGCTTCACGCGACTGCAAAACTGGCCATGGCGGATTCGCAAGGATATGCCGCCGTCGCTGCTCATGCGATTCTTTCCGGAATCGTCCTTATGGCCGACCGATTCTTTCATGTCTCAAGGAAAATGAGGGGATGAGTGAGCGGTGCAACAACAGCCTCGGCGGTCTCCAGAACATCATCCTTGTTGCGCGGTTTCAGCGCGGCGGTTTCTTCTGCGCCCAACAGGTTGAGCTTTGCCTGATCGACAACCGGTTGAAGCGCTGTCGGATCACCCTGCAGTACCAGAATGTCCCTTGGGTACAGCGTCCAGTGCGGTCGCGGCACGTAGCGATGCGAATGTTCGCGAATGATCGCCGAGATAGCCACGTCGCCCTCGCCGAGCGCTTCGAGATCGGCGACGGTCTTGCCGACCATTGGCGATTGCTCGGAGAGCAGCGCCTCACTGGTGTAAGCCTCGATGGCAAAGCGCTTATCCGGCGTTGGCTGGCCACGTCGGTTCACCGGCAACAGCCTCCAGCCGATGCTGAGGAACGCGACGGCCGCGATCGACAGCGGCAGCCCAACGGGCGTGAAATCGAACAGGTGGTACGGCTTTCCGAGTATCTCCTGGCGCACCTGCGAAATCAGTACATTGGGCGAGGTGCCGATCTGGGTGATCGTGCCGCCGATGAGCGAACCGAAAGCGAGCGGCATCAGGTATTGTGAAACCGGTCGGTCGCGTCTCTCGGCAGCCTGGATTGCGACTGGCATGAACACGCCAAGTGCGCCGACATTCTTGACGAACGCCGACATGAAGGTCACCGCGGCGGTCAGCGTGCCGACCGGGAGCGTGGTCGAACCAAGCATGCGGAGCAGCCGGCGCATGGGTGTGTCGATCACGCCAGAGACGGCAACCGCTCGGCTGATCACCAGTACCGATGCGATGATGATGATGATGACCGGGCTGGCGAAACCTGCAAACGCCTTGGTCGCCGGAACGGCGCCGGTCAGCACGGCGTCCCGACCCGCACGATGGTGCGGCTGTCGCGCGCAGCGGCGGTCAAGGACGGCCCCATCTTGGGGGCGCCCGGAGGGCTTGTCCTTGACGGTCGCGAGCACGACGGCAGGCTGGTCTGCGTCGGGGGCGACCATCAGCACATAATGCCGGCGCTCATAGTCGATCGGTGAGAGATATCCGATCGAAGAATGGCGACGGCGCGGATTGTATACCCCGCTCACGCCAGAATCCGAAAATCCTCGTGCGAGATGATGCGGAAGTTGTCTGTGACCTGGTCGCAGTAGAGGCGCCAGTTCCTGGGCACCTCCTCTCGCAGGAACGTCAGGATCGCGCCGCTGAAGTCTCGGAAGGTTTCATGACACGTGTTGTGGGTGATGTGCTTGTGCATCAAGCCCCAGAGTTGTTCGATCGGGTCGAGATGCGGGCAGTAGGTCGGGATGAAGTGGAGCCTGATCCGGCAACCCGGCCGCGTCAACCAAGCCTGCACCAACTTCGCGTGGTGGTACCTGGCGTTGTCCAGGAACAGATGAATCACCCGCTTGCGCGGGTACATGCTCAGCAGCGCGATCATCAGTCTGATCGTGCTGGCTGCATCAACCGTCTCCACCTCCAGCATCTGGGTGTGGCCGGTCTCCAGGTTGATCGCGCCATGAATGTTCAGGCGTTGCCGCCCGCTGGTCTGCGCCACCGCGATCGGCGTGTCCTTCGGCGCCCAGCATCCCACCGGCCGTACCGCATGCGTCGGATGCACCGCGTCGGCGAACAACACCACCTCATCCGCGTCCAGGCGGTTCAGCAACTCCTCATACGCCTTGATGAATGCAGCCTGTTTCTCTGGATCGAGCTTGCGCGACACCGTTTTTGGTTTGCGATGTTCCATGCCAAGGCGGTGCAACAGCGCGATCAGGCCAGACCGGCCCTGGTATTCGATGCCGCACTCCTTCTCGATCCAGGCGCCCACCTCGCGCGTGGTCCGCGGCAGCGTATCGCTGATCCAGGCCTTCAGCTTGTCCCGCTGCTCTTCGTTCAGGCGGCAGGCGCCGCCCTCATAGCCGAAGCTCGCCAGGCCCTCGATCCCGTCTTCCTGGTACAGCCGATACCAGCTGCGGATCGTGTCGTCGTCCAGCAACAGGACTTTCGCGATGGCTTCGCAGTTCATCCCCTGGTCCAGCAGCACCAGCGCGTTCGCTCGCCGCGCCAAGCGATGCGCGGCCGACCCGTCCCGAGCCAACTCAATCAGGTCTTTGCGCGATTCGCCGTCCAGGAAGCCGCGTCGGATCATGCGGACGGTAGAATCGCGTTCCGGCCATTTGGCAAGCGCGATTTTCGGCTTCTCCCGGAGGCAGGGTATAGAAGCCTTCGATGAAGGCGAAGGTCGCATTGCGCGCCTAGGCCTGTGTCTTGAACCGGCAACGAGCGAGAAGCTCGCACTCGAGCGTGGCGAAGAAGCTCTCGCACATGGCATTGTCATATGCGTCGCCGACCGAGCCCATCGAGGGGCGCACGCCCGTGTCACGGCAGCGGTGGCCGAGCTCGATTGACCTGTATTGCGAACCCTGGTCGGAGTGATGGATCACGCCCGTGGGCCGCCGTGTCGCCAGCCCCATGTTCAGAGCGTCAAGCACCAGTTGGGTGCCTAGCGTGGTGGCCATCGACCAGCCGACAATGCGGCGACTATACGCATCGAGTACGACAGCCAGGTAGAGAAAGCCGGCCCATGTCGGAATATAGGTGATATCGGCCACCCACAGCAGCTCAGGCGCATCCGCCACGAAATTGCGTTCGACCAGGTCTGGTGCCTGACGGCTGTCACCCTTGACCGTGGTGACGACGAACCTGCGTCGGCACATACCGGCAAGACCGGCTCGCGACATCAACCGTGCGACGCGCTTGCGGCCGACCTGAATGCCCTTAGCCGTCAGTTCGGCATGGATGCGCGCCGCGCCGCAGATACCGTGCGAGGCTCCATGCGCCGCACGGATCTCCGCGATCAGTGTGTCGTCCGTCTCTGCCCGCCGCGATGGCCGCCGCTTCACCCACGCATAGTAGCCGCTGGAGGAGACACCCAGCAGCTTGCACATGGTGACGATCGGGCATCTCGCCTGGTGATCGTTCACGAACCGGAATCCTTCGCTGGGATCGCGTTCGTCTCCCGAGCGAACCAGGCCGCCGTCTTTGAGAGTATCTCACGCTCAACCCGGAGTTGGCGGTTCTCCCGTCTCAGCCGGTTAAGCTCCTCGCGCTCCACGGTCGTCAGGCCGCCGTCGCCACGCCCCGCATTGCGGTCCGACTGCGCAACCCAGTTCCTGATCGACTGCGCTGTCGGTTCAAACTGCGCCGCCAGATCCTCCGGCGTACGGCCGGCGTGCACCAGTGCCACCATCTGGCGACGGAACTCATGTGTGTAGGGCAATCTTGTCTTGGCCATAATGGACTCCTTGGACGCAAACGGTCCGGTGTCCACGAAACCGGGTCAACATCACATCGCTCCTACACCACGTCACGGGACACGATCGGCTGCACGGTGAGGAGTTCGAAGGCGCGACGCGGTGTTGGTGTCGGTTGCGGGTAGAGCAGGAATGTGTCGTGTGGTGCGGCCGCCATCGCCACGGCGTTGCGGATGAAGGTGGCGAGTTCGGCGAGCAGGGACTGGAAGCTGTGGACCGGCAGGCCGTCATCGGTGCGCTTGCTCGCAGCCTTGCGGTGAGCCGCCTTTGAGCGCTGCGCGGGTGCGACGATGGATGACCGTGCAGCGGTAGCCTCGACGCGCTGGTGATCGTCGAACAGGATCGGCGCGAGCGCCTGGCGCATGTGCCACTCGAGATAATAGGCGAGCAAGCAGAGCAGCACATGGGCACGGACCCGATCGGCCAGGCGATGGTGGATCGGTCGGATCTCGAGGTCGACGGTCCCCCGGGTCAAGCGCCCGGGGGCAAGCCTTATGGCGGTTGAGCACGGCACCGGCGACGAGGCCGATCTTGTCGGCACCGCGCAGCGGCTTGGTCTTGCGTGCGACAGCTTTGGCCACCTTGCGCAGGTCGGCTGCGGTGGCGGCCAGCAGGTCCTGTCGTTTTCGGGCGCGTTCGATGGCAAGCAGAGGATTGCGGCAAACCACCAGACGTTCGCCGGGGAAGTCGCGCGAGGTCACCTCGGCGTTGCCGAGTTCGGCGCCAGTACGCTCGGGTGAAGCACCAGCGCTCCGAGCGGGACCAGCTTGCACTCTGCAAAGTGCTCCCGCGACATGCTGCCATAATTAGCGGCAGGCGGGTTGCAGCAGCGATTTCGAGCTTTCAGAGTCGCGCGTGGCGCTGACGAATGTTCCGCATAGTGGCCAGGCTCAGCGCGATCGCTCGGACGATGCCGAGAAGGTCGCCTTTCACCCGCGTGATGCCAGGTCTCGCCATGGCGATTTCGGCGCCAGTCCCCATCGCAATACCGACGTCAGCCGCGTCGAGGGCGGGCGCGTCGTTGATGCCGTCGCCGGCCATGGCGACGACGTGGCCTGCGAACTTCAGACGGCGAATGACGGCGTGCTTATCGGCCGGCAGCACCTCTGCCTCGACCTGCGCGATACCGAGCCTTCGCGCAACTGCCTCAGCCGCGCTCCCGGCGTCGCCAGTAAGCATCACGATGCGAATGCCATGCACGCGCAACCTGTCGAGCGCCTCGGGTGTTGTGGGTTTGATGGTGTGGCAACGGCGATCACGCCAGCGAAGCGGCCGTCGATCCCGACAAGGACCGTGGTGGCTCCGTCCTGACGCAATGCTTCGGCACGCGCTTCCTGCCCGTCGCAAGCAACGCCAAGATCCTGCATCAGCATGCGATTGCCAAACGCCATCGACTGGCGTTCTACGGTTCCGATCACGCCCTTGCCGGTGATCGACTGGAAATCGGCCGATCCTGGGATGGCCAGCCCGCGCTCCCGCGCCGCCGTGATGATGGCGGCTGCCAACGGGTGCTCACTGGGCTTCTCCACCCCCGCCGCCAATGACAGAAGATCGGCCTCCGCCCAGGCGCCATCCGGCACGATTGCGTGACGCGCGGCTTGCCCTCGGTCAGCGTGCCTGTCTTGTCGACCACAAGCGTGTCCACCTTCTCCAGGCGGTCCACCGCTTCGGCGGAGCGGATCAGCAGGCCGGCACCGGCTCCCTTGCCGACGCCGACCATAATGGACATAGGCGTCGCCAAGCCGAGCGCGCACGGGCAGGCGATGATGCCCACTGACACGGCGGCAATCAGCGCGTAGGCGAGGGCAGGGGGCGGTCCCCAGATTGCCCAGGCGATGGATGCTGCTAGTGTACCGACTTTAACTCTTGTCGCCCCCGGGCGACCTTTTCCAGGATCGCGGTGACCGATGCAGTCCAGACGAAAGGTTTGGAGGCGGCATTGTACTGCTCGATGTATTCCTGAATAGCGGCATCCAGCTCGACGACACTCTTGAACACGCCACGGCGGATGCGGTCCTCGGTGATCAGGCCGAAGAAGCGCTCGACCTGGTTGATCCAGGATGCGGAGGTCGGCGTGAAGTGCATGTGGAACCGCGGGTGCCGCCTTAGCCACGCCTGGACCTTGGCGTGCTTGTGCGTGGCGTAGTTGTCGGCGATCAGGTGCAGGTCGAGGTGCTTCGGCGTCTCGGCGTCGATCCGGCGCAAGAACTTGAGCCACTCCTGGTGGCGATGCCGCGGCATGCACTGGCCGATCACCTTGCCAGTGGCCACGTCGAGAGCGGCGAACAAGGTGGTGGTGCCGTGACGCTTGTAGTCGTGCGTCATGGTGCCGCAACGGCCTTTCTTGAGCGGCAGGCCGGGCTGGGTGCGGTCGAGCGCCTGGATCTGGCTCTTTTCGTCCACCGAGAATACCAGCGCCTGGTCCGGCGGATCGAGGTAGAGGCCAACAATGTCCTGCACCGTCTCGACAAACCGCTTGTCGTTCGACAGCTTGAATGTCTTCACACGGTGCGGCTTGAGCTCGTGCGCCTTCCAGATGCGCTGGACGCTGGTGTAGCTGAGCCCGGTGGCCGCCGCCATCTTGCGGATGCTCCAATGGGTTCCGGCCTTCGGCTTCTCGTGCAAGGTCTTGTGTACGACCTGCTGGATCGTCTCGCCAGTCAGCGGCGGCTTGCGTCCCGGTCGGGTGCCGTCGCGCCGCAGACCCGCAATACCTTTGGCGAGGTAGCGCTCCTGCCAGCGGCTGACTGTCACGTTGCTCATCCCGACCGCCCGCGTGATCGCCATCACGCCAACCCGGTCTGCCGATAGCAGCACGATCCGCGACCGCCAGACCACCTTCTGCGGCGTGTTCCGACCGGAAACCCACCCTTCCAGCGTCGCCCGGTCCCCAGGCGACAGCCAGATGCATGCTTCTGTCTTCCTCATGTCGGCAGATTCGCATGGCTTGGCAGGATTGGGAATCTTCCGTCAGGATCAGAACACTAGGCATGCGGCGAGATGGCGGGCTGGTAAGCAGTTTCGCGGCCGCGCGGCCTGTGCAGGCGTCACGCACGAGTACGGCAACAGGTTGCCGCGATGCACAGTGCCCGGTGTCGGCGCAAGATAGAAATGCAGGGCAATCGGGTGAATGAGTAGGTGACAAACCGATAAAGTGCTGAATCCATGACACCCCTCAATTCGCTGAGCGGGGGCAGCCATGGACGACTTGACGACGAGTTGTGCCGCATTCGATGAGGCGGTGGTATTTCTTAGCTATTTCAAGGACCTGAACGACCCTCGCCAGCAAGGCAAGATAACCTACCCGCTCGACGAGATCCTGCTGCTCTGCCTGCTGGCTGTGCTGGCCGGGGCCGAGACCTTCGTTGATATCGCTCTGTTCGGCTGCAAGAAGCTCGATCTTTTGCGCCGCTTTCGACCGTTCAAAAACGGCACACCGGCGCACGATCATCTCGGCGACATCCTGGCCGCTCTCGACGCGGCGCAATTCCAGAGATGTTTTGTCGCCTGGGTGGCGGCGCTGACCGGAGCGCCGGAGGGGGTGATCGCGATCGATGGCAAGACCGCGCGACGGTCTGGCCGCAAGAAGGATGGCGCCCCGGCGATCCACATGGTCTCGGCCTTCGCAGCACGCCAGCGGCTCGTGCTGGGGCAGGTCAAAGTCGCGGAAAAGTCCAACGAAATCATCGCTATCCCTAAGCTGCTGGACATGCTGGCGATCGACGGGGCGATCATCACCATCGATGCCATGGGCTGCCAGCGCGACATCGCTCAGAAGGTGTTGGACAAGAAGGCCGACTATGTTCTGGCACTGAAAGGCAATCAGGGATCGCTGCGCGGGGACGTTGAGCTGTTCGTCGCCGAGCAACAGGCCGCAGGCTTCAAGCACACCGCGATCAGCCGCGACCAGACGATCGACGGCGATCACGGTCGCATCGAGACCAGGACCACGACCGTCATCCATGACATCGCCTGGCTGCAGGAACGCCACGACTGGCCCGGCCTGAAGGCCGTCGTCATGGTCGAGAGCTCGCGCGAGATCGCCGGAAAGATCGAGCTGGAGACACGCTTCTACATCACATCGCTGGTGCTGCTCGCGCACCTGCTGGGTCCGATCATCCGCAGCCACTGGGCGATCGAGAACAGCCTGCATTGGGTCTTGGACATGGTCTTCCGTGATGACGAATGCCGCGTCCGGACCGATCACGCCCCGGCCAACTTCACCACGATCAAGCACATGGCTCAAAACCTGATCCGAAAGGCGCCAGGCAAGGCTTCACTGCGGCTCAAGCGCAAGACCGCCGGTTGGGATGATGACTTCCTCGCCGGATTGATCGCTCGCTAGGTTGCTTCACCCAATTCCCCTAGATAGAAATGGCACGCGGCGCACAAAGTAGAAACGACACTCCGTCGGCGACGCACAGGGTCAGCGCCAAACGGCATGTCAGAAATTTACGCGGCGCACAAAGTAGAAACGACACTCCGTCGGCGACGCACAGGGTCAGCGCCAAACGGCATGTCAGAAATTTTCCAAATGCGATGTCCCTGCGGGGAGGCTAGCATTAATACTAAATTCACAGAATTGCATGCTAAATCACGTCTCGCCTCGAGACATTTGTACCCTTAGGATACGGTGAGGAATATGGCGATGTTCTCGGTCCTGAAGATGACGGCGAGCTGCCTCCGGCGCGAAGGTCGGATCGTGGCGCCTGATCCACGGAATGGTTGGCAGTCGGCATTGGACACGCTAGACATAATGGATGTGCCTCCAGCGCTGTCACGCCAACTTTCGTGTCGAAGTCTGGGGCACAATCAACAGCTAAGAAATGGGTTGCAAAATACTCACGGCCGTCCATAATTCACTCGCTCTGGTGGCTGGGCTTCAAGGGCCGTCCGGTTCGCGACAACGGAGAACATAATGCCTTCGGTTACTGTCCCAGGCCCCAGTGGCTCGCCAATTTCGGTACCGGAAACGAGTGGCTTCAGTTCGTTTATGGCGCAGCAGATCGCAAACGCGATCGCTGCAGCGTCGTCTTTGGCGGTCACTTCAGTTAGCAGTGGCGGTGCAACTCCGCCGACCACTCCCGGGTCAACTAACCAACTGATCATTACCGGTGGCGGCGGCGCCAACAACACCAATGGCTTTAGTTACGTCATCAACGACAACACCTCACCCGCCTCGATCGGCGGCACGAATGTGGCCATGCTGTCCGGGACCGTTGGTGGCTCGTTCTGGGTCAGCGGCAACAGCACCGTTGCGGCAACTGGCGGAAACAACCTTATCGTCGGGCAGAGTGGCGGCACGTATCAGCTGGTCGCTGGTAGCGGGAACGACACAATCTACAACAACGGTGGGGGTACCATTGGTGGCGGCGCCGGTGCGAACCTGCTGTGGGCGGGTAACCCCGCAGACCCCGCGCCAAACTACATCATCTCCGACGGCACGGGCGATACGGTTGTAGCAGGCGTGGGTGCCGATACTGTGGCGTCCTATGGCAGCAATGATCTGATCTTCGGCGGATCGGGCACCCTGCTGGCTGGGCTGGCGCCAAATTCGACGGTCTCTGCCGGCGCCGGTATGGAGACTATATTCGGAGCGAGCGGCGATCTCGTGTTCGGCAACAATTCGGCCGGAATTACGTTTATCGGCGGATCCGGCGGCTCGACCGTGGTCGGCAGCACCAGTTCAATCACTTCCGTGTCCGGCGGCGCTGGGTCAACCCTCACCTACGCGAACGTCAGCACGCCGGGCGCTATCATGTCCGCCTATGCGGGCAATGAAACCCTCACGGCGGCGCCGTCGAGCTCAAATAACACCCTCGCGGGCGGCTCCGGGGCCGACAGCCTCTTGGGCGGATCCGGCAACGACCTGTTCTGGGCTGGCACTGGCGCCGATACCATGACGGGCGGCGCCGGCACGAATATCTTCAACTTCGTCAGCGGCCATGCTGGTGGTGCCGACCTTATCACCGACTTCAATTCAAGCGACACGGCCAATTTGGAGGGCTATGGTACCGGCGCGGCTGCTGCTGCGATCGCCTCCGCAACAGTCAGTGGCGGCTCATCCACCATCCAGCTGGCGGACGCCACCAGGATCACCTTCCTCAGCGTTTCCAGCCTGAGCACCACGAACATTCACAGCACCTGATCGCACCCCGACAATCGTTGGAGGATTTGCGACGGGCTGCCTCATACGGTGAGACGGCCTGTTCCTACCGTCGCGGTCGGTTTGCCAAGCATTGTGTCGGCGACAAGACGATTGACCGTAAATCCGGCAGTTGCCCTTTTCAGCCGACGATCTGCGGTGGATCACAACAGGCGGCAGGGTTAGGCTGGGTTTAATCGCGGTGCGGTTCGAGTTGGCGCCCTTGAGGAAGTGCCGCAGTGCCTCACTGAGGATTCGATACCACCGTTGCATTATGTCCAGCTGCACCGCAGTTTTCCGCGGTTCAGCCAGGAAGCCGGCAATGCAGATACAGACGCGGAGTGCCTTGTGTTGCATGACATGCTTGCTGCTGACGGTCAGCGTCACTTGGCCGGCATGGTGGGTGCGCCGGCCGATCGCCGACAAGCAGCAGGGGCGGCTTGTGATCGCCTCGCTGTGATCTTCCGGGTCGGCCAGACGGACGAACAGGCTCCGCCAGTTGTGGATCAGCGCAATCATGCCGGCGAGCAACCGGCAGCGCGTCAGGTCTCGTGTGGTGAACCCGCCCCAGCCCCATCGGTTTTTCAGTTCGTCGATCACGTTCTCGATATCCCATAGAGCCTGCCGCTGATAAGTTGACGGGACTAGGTGCCATGCTGGGAGTTGGTTTCCAGGCGCTGAACGCCCTGGTGCGTTGGCTTGGATCCCGCGATAAGCGAGTGCCGGACCCCGCCGATCTGGGAGACGCTGCGTGCGGAACGGCGGCGGGGGGTATTGTTGGTGCTCGGGCAGATGGCCCTGCGGCAGATCCGGAGCGCGTTAGGCGCCTAGCAGCCTGTCGGAGTTGATTTGCCGGAAATTAGGAAATCATCGTCGGCGCGTTGCATTTCCAGCCACTACGCCGCTTGACGCGGAGCAGGGATTCGACTTTCACGCTTGACTTCACGCGGGCCATTCCAACGCAAGGTTGGCCGCGCGCGAACACGCCGAAATGGATCACGATTGGCGCGATGCGGCTCAGTTCGCCCCTGCCAGGGCGAACATCCGTTTCACGTTCCACGCCATGGTCACGAGGTTCCATTCGCCGTGCACCTTGTCCAGTCCGCGCAGCAGGAACTGGCGGAACCCGAGCACCGACTTGATGATCCCGAACACAGGTTCGGGAGTCTGTTTACGCAGCGCGTAGAGCTTCTTGCCCTCTTTCGTCTGGAGCCGATGGCCCATTGCCTCAACCGGCGTGGGGTCTACCGGCGCCGCAGGATCGTCTGCGAAACGTTCAGCCAGCGCAGGATGATGCGCTTCACGCCCCATCGCGATCACCGGCTCGATCCCGGCGTCGGCACAGGCGTTCACGTTGCCCTCGCTGAAATACCCGTTGTCGGCAAGCAACGCGCCAACCTTGCCCAGTTCGCCGGGCAGTGCGGCCAGCTTGCCCAGCATCGGCTCAAGCTGCTGTTTGTCGTTCGGCGCCCGCACCACATCGGCGGCCACCACCAGTAGGCTGTCCGCTGCCACCGCTGCCTGGGCGTTGTAGCACTGCTCGAACCCTCCGCCGGCCACCGGCATGATCCGCAATTCCTCGTCCGTCAGATTGACCTGATCGGTCGGCAGCGGGCCCTCGATCGGCGGCTGCGGTACGCGACCGCGGGGCTTCTTGCCTGTCTGCGTCACCTTCGCCTCACGCTCCGCCATCCTGGCCTCAAATTCGGCTCGCTCGCGCGCATGGCGTTCCTTCGCCCGCGCCTCGATCACCGCCTTGGCGCGAGCGATCCCGGCCAGCCGCTTCTCGCGCCGCGCCAGTTCCTCGGGACCCTGCATCCCGTCCGGCACATCCGCCTGATCAGCCGCCTCCGCCTTACCCAGCAGATCAGCCACTTCGGCCTTCAACTGTGCCTCGATCTTGCTGGCGTGCTCGTACGACAGCGCGCTGTGGCGGCTGGCGTTGGCGTGGATCTTGGTGCCATCCAGCGCCACCGTGCCGAGCTTCAACACCCCCATCTCGCGGGCCACACCGAGCACCTGCACGAACAGCGCCTCGATCTGCGGCAGGAAGCGGCGGCGGAACGTGGCGATGGTGTCGTGGTCGGGATGCTCGTTGGCGGCGATGAAGCGGAACGCCACCGAATCATGCGTCGCCCGTTCCAGGTTGCGGCTGGAAAACACCCCGGTCGCGTAGCCGTAGATGATAAGGCCCAACAGCAGCCGAGGGTGGTAGGATGCCTCGCCCGAGCCCCGGTAGCTGCCGGTCATTGCCCGCAGGTCCAGTCCCTCGATCACTTCCACAACGAACCGCGCGAGGTGGCGTTGCGGCAGCCACTCATCGACCGATGGCGGCATCAGGAAGTCCATGTCGCGGTTGGTCGGGCGGAAGTTGCTCATGAGACGGGGGGCCGGCAGTGCCAATCGTGTGCGCCGATTCTACCGCCCGCTTCCGCGTCGCGTTAATACCAGAAGCCCTAAGTCATGACGCACGCCCAAGCGCGAGTTCCGATGGATCTGATGCGATCGGGGTCGCTGATCAGAAAATGCCACGCATCCTTGCAAGCTGTGACGATGGCCTCGTAGCTGTCCCATACCAACAGGCTCAGCTTGTTGGCCCGGAGGTAGTGCCAGACGTTCTCCATCGAGTTGAGTTCCGGCGAATAGGGTGGCAGTGAGATTAGCGTGATGTTGACTGGGACTTTCAGCTTCTTGCCGCGCTGATGCCAGCCGGCGCCGTCGCAGATCAGGACGGCGTGCGCACCGGGCTGCACCTGCGTGCTGATTTCCTTCAGATGCTCGTTCATTGCCTCGGTATTGGCGGCGGGCATGATGACCGCGGCGCCGACCTCACGAGCGGGGCAGATCGCACCAAACAGATAGACCGAATCGTGGCGGTTATCCCGTACTGCGGGTGGCCGGGAACCAATCGGCGCCCACTGGTACGGGAGCCATCCCTTCTGGCCTACTCTGGCTTCATCTTGGAACCACACCTCCACAGGTTTGCCCGTCGCGGATACTGGCAGGACTTCGTTCATCAGGCTGGCGAAGTTTATTTTGAAACTCTCCTGCGCCGCTGCGTCCTTCTTCGGATGGTAGGGGCGCGGCTGCAACCGCGTCAGCTTGAGCTTGCAGAGCAGCTTGGCCACGCTGCGCTTGTGGAACGTAACCGCGAAGTGGCTGGCGATCTTCGCGCGCAGATCAACGCAGCGCCACCGCACAACGCCGTCTTTCTCCGGATCAGGCCCTTTGATCACTATCTCCTTCAGTTCAGCCATTTGCGCCTCGTTCAGCGCCGAAGGGCGTCCAGAGCGCCTGCCGGTTGCCAGGCCGGAAACGTCAGACGCGTTGTAGCGATGCACCCAGTCGCATAGCGTCTGCCGGTCCATCCCACTGGCCGTAGCAGCCTCGCCACGCGACCAACCGTCCAGCAAAAGCGCGATGCCCAGCAGGCGTCGCGTAACGGCGGCATCCTGGGTTTTAATGGCAACGCCGCGCAGCTCAGCAGCGGACCGGTCCAAGCGCGTGATCTCGATCGCCTTGCCCATGCCGTGACCCCCCAAAAGAACTTCAGGGTACCAGGAGTCAGAGTTCCGCCAATTCGGGAATCCCTCCGAAAAGTCGGGACTTCCAGCTTCTGGTATAAGTCCGACAGGCTGCTAGGAGATAGCCAATGATGGACGGGGATCTGCTGCTGCATCAAGGCAACGTCCGTAAGCGCACGGGCTGCAACGTACCCCGTTTGTGACCGAGATCGCTGGCCCGTGTGGTTTTGTGATCTCGCCGCAGTCTCCTTTTTGAGCTACAAAAGGAGGCAAACGAGGCGGACAGGCAGTTCGCTGGTCAGGGCGGTTGCGGCGCGGTCATTGAGGTCATCCGCCACGGCATCAAGTCATCGATCCGGTTGATTGGATGCCCCTCGGCGATCCGTGTCAGGATCTCCTTGAGGTAGGTCTGCGGGTTGATGCCGTTAAGCTTCGCCGAAGCCACGAGCGTGTAGATCGATGCTGCCCGCTCGCCGCCACTATCCGAACCGGCGAAGAGATAGTTGCGTCTTCCGAGCGCAATTTTACGCATCGCGTTCTCGGCGATGTTGTTGTCTGCCTCGAGCCGTCCGTCGGTAACGAAGCGGGTGAGTGCTTCACGCCGCTTGATCGTGTAGCGGAACGCCCCGGCGAGCGCCGACTTGGCCGACAGCTTGGCCTCGGTGGCTTTGGCCCATTCGAAGAACGCCTCGATCAGCGGCGCCGTCTCCTTGCGGTGTTCAACCCGCTCGGCAACGGGGCAAACCGGGCCTTGTCCTCGATCACATAGATCGCGGCGATCCGATCGAGCGCCTCCTTGGCAACCGGCGATTTCGTCGCGTCCCAAACGTCGAAGATCTTGCGGCGGCAGTGCGCCCAGCAGGCAACTTCGGTGATCGGACCTGGCACGTAGTCCAGCACCTCGGTCACGTCCTCGCCGAGCCTGGCCATTCCCCTGCCGCAATCAGGGCAGGTGCACGCACCGTCATCAGCAGGCTGATGCACGACCTCTTGCCTCGGCAGATGATCGGGCAGTGGCCGCCGCTTTGGCTTGCTACGCTCGCGGATCGGTGCCGCGGGTTCGGCGGCTTCGGCCTTGGCTTCGGCGCGGGTGGCGTCTTCGGCCATGCCGGCCTCCAGCTCCTCCAGCCGGAGCTCAAGCTGGGCAATCTGGTGATTGATCCGCTCCGATGACCGGCCGAACTGCATGCGGCGCAACTTGGCGATCTGGAACTTGAGCTTCTCGATCTCCAGGGCCTTGTACTGCACCGCAAGCTCGGCCGCCTTCAGTTCGCCCTGACAGGCCAGCGCGAAGGCACGCAATGCGGGGAGATCACTAGGCAGTTCGGCGGTGGCGAGCGACATGACTAAATCTATCAAACCTTCCTCTCACAGCACCGCAGTCAAATGCGAATCGGTGCTTTGTCAGATCAGCATTGGTCGAATCGGAGCAGGTGGCGCTACGGTTCGACGCCAATCCATCGCCTCGACCAGGACGGAAAACTGCGCGGGCGTCATCGCGCCATCAACGATCGGCGGCCATACGAAACGACCCTTCTCAAGACGCTTGGCGATCAGCCACATCCCGCTGCCATCCCAATACAGGCCCTTGAAATAGTCGCTGCGCTTGCCGCGAAAGATGAACAGGTGACCGCTGAAAGGATCACTACCAATCACCTGGTGTGCCTTCGCAGCCAGACCGTCAAACCCGTTGCGAAGGTCGACCGGCTGACAGGCAAGGAAGACCTTCGTGCCAGGTGCCAAGCTGATCATAGCGCGTTCCGCATTGCGCGCAGCACCCGCGAAAGCGCCTTCTCGTTCACCGAAGCATCGACGCAAACACGAGCACCGTTCGGCAACGCGATCTCGATCAGTCCCGCGTCATCTCTGCCGGCCTGCTGCTGTTGCGATCGTTCGCATTCCGGCGGCGCCAGCAGCGGCTGCCGCTCCCCTTCCACATCCGGTTCGATTATCCCAAGAGGCACAAAGTCCACCGGTGCCGCCGCACGCATCGCAGACGCCGTCGCCTTCCACGCCGACCGCCAATTATATAGTAGAACTCTCCGAGATACCGCGCCGCCGCGCCACCACCGCGACCTTGCCACCTTCGGCTTCAACCTCAGCCAGCAGCGCAGCCTTCTCCGCCGGCTGCCACTTCCGCCGACGCGTGATGATCTCTGATCCCGTCACACAGCCTCCTTCTGGAGCCCTCCAGAAGGACCCCCGTCAGGGGCCAACTCTGCAGACGATGCGCACTTCGGCGCAACACGCCGCAGGCCGGACGCTTACACCCGGTCGGCAATTCGGGAAGATCGTTCGGTGGCATCAGGAGCGACCGGCGATCGTCTACATCCGCCAGTCCGCCATGCAGCAGGTCGAGCGCCACCAGGAGTCGAACTCGGCTGCAATATGCGCTGGTCGATCGGGCTCTGTAGTATGGCTGAACGCGGGGCGATCGTGGTGATCGACGACGATCTCGGCCGGTCCGGTGCGACGGTGGAGGGGCGGCTGGTTGCGGAAGTCGGTCTCGGGCATGTCGGGCTGGTGCTTGCCTCGCTGACGCCGACCGTCATGCCGAGCACTTCGCGGCGACCATCATTGTTCACACCCGCGGCGATGATCACCGCCACCGAGATGATGCGGCCGTTCTGGCGCAGCTTCACGTACGTTGCGTAAAACCAGACATACGGCCGGTCACCTTCGATCGGCCGCTGCAGGAACGCCTGCACGCGTTCGTCGATGTCGGCGCACAAACGTGATACCTGGCTCTTCGAGACGCCGGAGCAGCCGATGGCCCGCACGAGATTGTCGATGCTGCATGTCAAGATGCCGTGCACCCTCGGGTCAAGCCCGAGGGCAGGCTCCGGCTTCCTGGATCACCGCGGTCAGCGCCTTTTCGGCCATGTGCCGTGGTTCAAGAAAGCCAGGGAAGTAGCTGCCCTTGCGAATCTTTGGGATCCGCAGCTCGACGGTGCCGGCGCGGGTCTCCCAGTCCCGGTCACGGAAATCATTGCATTGGTTGATGCGATCCGCGGTGCGTTAGCCATGGCCGGCACCGCACAGCGCATCGGTCTCCAGCGCCATCAGCCGCTGCGCGGCAAAGCCGATCATCTCGCGCAGCAAGCTTGCGTCGGAGGACTTCTCCAAAAGGTCCTGAAGGCCAATCTTGTCATCGGTCATCGCGGCCTGCAGCACCAGCCGCGGGCTGGACAGCATGTAGGTATGATGGGCGTGCGACGGTCAGCCGGTTCGTGTGGATCGTAACCGACCTCGGCGCCTTCCCGATGGCCATATGAAGTCTTTACCGTGCTGTCCATGCCGAGCACCCGCCGCTGGCCTAGCAACGGTGTGGTGCAATAGTCCGGGTGATGTTGCAGCCAGCGCGGCCCTTTCGCTTCGTTCATCTCCTTGAGGCTGCAGCGCACCGCATCCTCACTGACCACCTTTGTCATCCCAAGCAACGGCGGGTTCACCGGATCGCACCGCAGCGCGGTGATGTAAGACCGCATGTCCGCTGAGCGCTTGAGGTGGCTCGCCCCGCATGTGCGGAAATAGGCGAGGGTTGCCCGGATGGTCCGGGCCGATCCTCAACGCACAGGGGACGAGCCATGAGGAGATGTGGGGAAGTATTTGTCGGGATCGATACCGCCAAGGCGAAGAACGCAGTTGCGATCGCCGAGGCCGGTCGGCAAGGAGAGATTCGATATCTCGGTGAGTTTGCCAATACACCGGATGCCGTTGCCAAACTGGTTCGCAAGCTCGCTGACCGCTACGAGACGTTACATTTTTGCTACGAAGCGGGACCTACGGGCTATGGGCTGTATCGACAGATCGTTGCAATGGGACATAGCTGCACGGTGGTTGCGCCATCGCTGATTCCGCGTCGACCTGGCGAGCGGGTGAAGACCAACCGACGCGACGCGCTGTCTCTGGCCCGGCCCTCCGTGCCAATGAAGATGAGACATCGCCTCGCCGGGAAATTAGACTTGAGGGCGCGGAAGGATCATCTCGCACATGCCCATGCAGCAGACACTGATCGATGCCGAGGCCGGCGCTGCCACGAGCGGAGGCCGTAGGCCGAGGATCGTGGCAGCGCCGGCCTCGGCATCGCCCGAATTATCGGACCGCCCGCGCCGCCGGACATTCACTGCGCAGGATAAGCTACGCATCCTGGCCGAGACCGATCGCGCCGAGACCGGTGGCATCGGCGCGATCCTGCGTCGCGAGGGGCTTTACTCATCGGCCCTCACGGACTGGCGAAGGCAGCGCGACGCCGGGGCCTTCAACGCACTGGTTCCCGGCAAACGTGGTCGAAAGACCGCCGAAGCCAACCCGCTGTCAGCCGAAGTGGCGCGCCTGCAACGGGACAATGCGCGTCTTGCGCTGCGCCTGACGCGCGCCGAAGCCATTATCGACATCCAAAAAAAAGTTGCGGCGTTGCTGGGCATCCCGTTGGCGTCCAGCGACGACGAGCCTTGACGGATGCCGTGATCGCATTCGCGCCGGACAGCGGCATGACCGCCGCGGCCTGTGCCGCGCTCGGGGTCTCACGCGCCAGCGTACAGCGCAGGCGCGCCCGCCTGGCCGCGCCGCCGGCGATCGTCCGTCCGCGACCGAGGCCGCCCCGAGCGCTGAGCATCCCGCAACAACAGCTGGTGCTGGATCTGCTGCACGCGCCGCGCTTTGCCGACCAGGCGCCCGCCGAGATCTACGCCAGTCTGCTCGATGAAGGCGTCTATCATTGCTCGATCCGCACCATGTACCGCATCCTCGGCCAGCACGGCGAAGTCCGCGAACGCCGCGAGCAGTTGCGGCATCCAGCCTATCAAAAACCCGAACTGCTGGCGGAACGTCCGAATGAGGTGTGGTCCTGGGACATCACCAAGCTGATGGGACCCGCCAAGTGGACCTACTTCTATCTCTACGTCATCCTCGACATCTTCAGCCGCCGGGTGGTTGGTTGGTGTGTCGCCGATGCGGAAAGTGCCGCGCAATTCAAGCCACTGTTCGATGACGCGATCACGAAACATGATGTGCCGCCCGGCCAGCTCGCCCTGCATGCCGACCGTGGCGGACCGATGAAGGCCAAGGCCACCGCGCTGCTGCTCGCTGATCTCGGCGTGACCCGCTCGCACAATCGGCCACACACATCGAACGACAACCCATTCTCCGAAAGCCACTTCAAGACCTTGAAGTATCAGCCACGGTTCCCCCAACGCTTCGGCTGCATCGAGGACGCCAGAAGCTTCTGCCGACGCTTCTTCGACTGGTACAACCAGGATCATCATCACGTCGGGATCGGCCTGATGACCCCAGATCAGGTGCATTATGGCCAGACCGACGCCGTCTATACCGCCCGTCAGCTCACACTCGATCGTGCGTTCCACGAAAACCCCGCGCGCTTCGTCAACAGGCCACCAACACCACCTGCCAAACCAACCGCAGCTTGGATCAATCAACCACAGGCAACGTCAATCATCCGAGCCTAAATGCCGATCCCGGCTGTATCAAAGTCGTTGACACGTTCCGCGGTTGCTGCGCGCAGCAGAGCTGACGGCGGTCTGGGTACCTGACGAGACGCATGAGGCGGTTCGCGATCTGGTGCGCACCCGGGCAATGGCGATCGAGGATTACCGTCGCAAGCGCCAGCACATCAGCTCGTTCCTGCTGCGGCATGGCCGTGTCTACGAAGGAGGCACGACTTGGCGAGGACGACATCTGCGCTGGCTGGACGGACAGAGTTTCGTTCATGCCGCCCAACGGTTCGCGTTTCAGGAGATGCTGAACGCGATGCGAGCGGCCGTTGAACGGATCGACAGGTTGGATGCTGCGCTGGTGGAAATTGTGCCTGCCTGGACGATGGCACCTGTGGTTGCGGCGTTCCAGGCCATGCGTGGCGTCGGCTTTCTAACTGCGACGGCAGTCGTTGCCGAAGCCGGGGACCTCCGCCGCTTCGAGCATCCTCGTCAGCTGATGGCGTTCCTCGGCCTGGTACCATCCGAACGCTCCACGGGCGACACAAGGCGGCAGGGCGGGATCACCAAGACGGGCAACAGCAGCGCACGGAAGGCACTGGTCGAAGCGGCGTGGACCTATCGACATTCTGCCGGCGTGGGAACCACACACCAGCGACGGCAGCAGTTGCTGCCGCAACGAGTGCGCGAGATTGCCTGGAAGGCGCAGAGCCGGTTGTGCGCCCGTTATCGACGACTGACCGCGAAGGGGAAGCGCAACACTGTGGTAATCACTGCGATTGCGCGGGAAATTGCGGCCTTCCTCTGGGCCATCGCGCGCGAGGTCGAACCTGCACCGATCACACCACATACGATGTAATACCGCCGCTCCTGAGCGCTGCACGTTATGCAAAGAGATTAACGCCAGCAAAGAACGAAGACCCGTTGTGCAAGGCTGGGGGCGGGACCACGGTGGGGAACTCCCGAGCTCCGCTTGGCGGCCGGCTACGAGCCGATGCCCGTTGTAAGACAGGGACCAGCCCCGGACGGAAACCGGAAATGCGGTATCCAACCCGCGCATCAGAGCAGGTCAACCGACGTCCAGCGGTCCCGTCTCCTGCCTTGCACAGCTACATCGCTATCGGGAAAACTCGCGCGACGGAGCGGGATAGAAAAAACGCGTCTTGCCCCTTGAAAGCGGACATCAGAGCGTAGCGATGATGACCCGCCAACACCGACAAGAGCACGGTGCCGAGCAGGTCTCGCTCGCGCGGTCTATTCGGGCTGGTCAGCCACAACGGACAGTCCGCCACCTAGGCGTCAAACGGCCCCGCCTGCTTCAGATAGTCGATGAAGAATAGCAGTTGCCTGAACGGCATCGCTGGCGCCGTCCCGTCCCATTCGACGTGGACCCGACCGGCGAACGTGTCCGCCATCGGCGACCACGGTCCAAATTCGGGGTGTCCGCCCGCCGGGTGCACCGCCAGATCTTTCGTTTCTGTGCTCATTGTCGCCAAATCCGCCGATTCGGCCACGCTTGGCAATCACTGAATCGCTGAATTTAGCCTGTCTTCGCGGATTCGCGCCGCTGAAGAGCCATTTTTTGCCGGCTGGCGCGTAATAGCGGCAAAACCCCGGGCGGCCACCTTGTCAGGCGGGGTGACCGCGACAGCGGACAAGTTCGGGCAAGGGTGGAATGAGGCGTTGGCCGGTAACTCGAAGTCGGCTGCCGAGATAGTCCCAGAATGCGACACCGAGTTTGGTGCAGGTCTTGGTAAGGCCCAGGAAGGCATCGCGGCAATCGCGACCGAGGTCACTGCGGGTTCCGGCACTGAGCTTGCGGCGGGTAACCTGACAGCGGATGTCGTTCTCGGAGCCATTTGTATTCAGCGGCGTCTCGGGGCGGTCGAGCACGGTCAGCAGCTCGGCCTTGTTGGCGTGCAACCGCGCGAGCAAGCGATCGAGGGTGACGAAGCCGGTGCGGCGGCGGAAGATGCGATCGAAGCGCGTCCGCAGTGCGAGGCGGCGGCTGTTCTCGGGGCTGGCGCGGTACGCCTTGAGAGCGGCGTAGAAGTTCCAGATCAGCGTGCGTACCCGCTGCTGGGCGGCACGATTGTGGTCGGTGAAGGCGTCCAGCTTGTGCACCAGCCGTTCGGCATGCACCCAGCACAGCGCGTGACGGCCGACGGCGAACTGCCCGGCATCATCGCTCAGCACCACGCCATCGCGCAGGAAGTCGTGCGCGTGGATGCTGCCCCAGATCGCCCCTTCGGTGGCGATCTGCACCGGATTGGGTGCGATCGTCAGGCCGGTGAAGCCAAGCCGGTCGAGATGCGCCTGCCAGGCGGCCTGATCGGCAAACGCCGTCTGTGGTTGTTCGGCCAGCCGGCCGATCAGGGCTGCGGACAGAGCATGGTCGCGCATGTAATCGAACGCCGCGTCATTCAACACGAAGTCAGTATGGCCTGCGCGCAATAGATCGAGGAAGTTCAACCGGCTCTTCGACGGCCGTGTGCCGAACCAGGTGAACCGGTCGTTGCCGATCTGCGTGCAGAAGCCGTTCGCCACCTTGTGGCGTGCGCCGGTGTCATCGACCGATATCCAGGGCGATGTCTGCAATCCGGCGCGCAGCACATCGCGGGCTTCGGCAAGGAAGTCATCATGCTTCTCGGTCAGCAGGCGCTCTACCTCGCGCTTGGAGATCGACAGGCCGACCGACTGCAACAGGGCGGTCAGACGCGGCAACGTGGATTGGCCTTGATAATACTGCATCAGCACAAAGCGGCGCAGGTCAGGGCCAAAATGTCCCTCGATCCCCTCCGGCAGCGGCGCGATGATCGTCTGGCCGTCCGGGGTGACCCAGCGTTCGCGCCGGTAGCGGATCGCATGCACCGTTAGCAGCAGCTCCTGGACTAGATAACTGTCGTAGCCCCTGAAGCGTGAGCCGGCCGGCGCGGCAACCTTCAGCACCCGATCCTCGACGCTGACACGCGGCCTGACCTTGCCGCGGCCTCGTCGCTGCTCGTGCCGGCCGGGCTTGGCCGGATCGGTGGCTTTGTCCATGCCGCTCGGTTTGATGTCAGGCGGGCCTTTCAGGCCCTTCAGCCGTGGGATCTCCTCGCGCTGCTCGGCAACTGTCCGCTCCAGTTCGGTGACCTTCGCCAGCAGACGGCAAACCAGATCCAGCAACGCGGCAGACGACAGGCCATCAACGTTGTCCGGCGGGCTCACACATAGCTTGAATCCGAGTCGCCCGAGCCGAGGCAAACGAAAAATGCATCCTTGCCCGGGGTTTTGCTCCTATTACGCTGGCTCTGGGTAAGTATCTGGTTACTTCCCAGGTAGGCGTCACGATGGGGGGCCTTGACAGGTCACGGTCTGGTACGAGTCGACGTGACGATGGCACGGTCCGCAGACCCTTTCTCCCGCGAGGACGCATCGGCGGCTGGTAGCGAGGCGGTTATAGCCGCACTGCAGGGCGAGAATGCACTGCTGCGCTGCGAGATCACGTTACTTATGGCGCGCATTGCCGAGCTGGAACGCCGGCTTGGGCTGAACAGCAGCAACAGCGGCAAGCCGCCGTCCAGTGACGGCTGAAGAAGCCGGTCCGCGTCAGCCGCCTGCGGCAACCGTCTGACAAGAAGAGCGGTGGGCAGAAGGGCCATCCAGGCGAGACGCTACGCCGGATCGAGACACCCGATGCCATCATCGCGCATTATCCGCCTGCGTGCACGGCGTGCGGCGCGGCGTTGAGCGCGGCGATGGCGACGGATCATGTCGCCCGGCAGGTGTTCGACCTACCCGAACCGCAACCGCTGATCGTCACCGAACACCGTGCGCACGGCTGTCGTTGCGCTGCCTGCGGCGTGCAGACACGAGCGGCGTTTCCCGAGGGCGTCGCCGCGCCCCCCGGGCTTGTCCCCATAGGCGCTAAAAATTCCGCGTCATGCGCTGGTATAGTCGTTTTTGCCGGGGCGGTTCGTGCAGATTTCGTCTGAGTTGCGGCGCGGTTCGTCGCACGTCATGGAGGGTTGGCTGCGGCATGATGGCCTGCAGCAACGAGGCGAGCAATTGGAGCGACAGACGCCAGAGCCCGGGTCGTGTCAGGCGGCTGTGGCCCAGTGGGGAGAGCCCTCGAGCGCATCGATGAGCGGCTCGAGCAATAGGATCATGAGCAAATGGGCGAGCACGTAGGGCCTGGCAGAGGCTTCGTGCCGCCCTGGCGGCCCTTTCAGCCCGACCAGGCTGTTCAGCCGTTTGAAGGCCAGTTCAACCCGCCATCGCAGGCGATACAGTGCCAGCACGTCATTGGTCGGGAATGCCGCGGTCTTGAGCGAGGTCACCAGGATCATCCAATCCGCAGCGGCAAGCCCTTCGTCGGAGAGCTGATAGCCTTCCTTGCGCGCCTGGCGACGAGCCTTGCGCCTTGCTTCGGCAGCGTCGGCAGCGGACTTGCGGAGCGCAATCAGCCGAAGTGCGATGGCCGGGCCGCTTTTGCGCCGGATCCAGATCGGCCGATCGATAAGGCCGTCCACTGCCTTGCGGAATGCGTCCTGCAGATCAACCCGCTCGCCTTCCGCATCGAGCCAGCAGGCGTTCCGCCAACCGGCCTGCACCCTCACAACTCCCCTCATTTGTCAGACCGGCCCGAAAACGTCTGCGAATAGCGGCTGCTCCTGCAGCATGCGGGAGAAGCGCTGCATCAGCGGACGCAGCCTAGCTTCTGGCATCATCGGGATCAGGTCGTAGAGCATGCAGCCCTGGCGGAACAACGAATGGACGCGGCGTTTGGCGGTGTTGGTCTTGAGCATCCGGTCATAGCCCAGTGCCTCGCCGGCGGCACCGAGGAGCGTCAGCAGCACCACGGCGAAAGCGTTGATCAGCCACAACCGATCGCGCCGCTCGGGAGTTTTGACATGCATCGCGCCCATCCCCATGCCGAAGCGCAGATCCTTGGTATCGCGTAGCGCGCACTCGATGCCCCAGCGACGACCGTAGTATCCGGTCAGATGCTTGGCCGTGGCATCGGCACTGCTGGCCGCCAGGCACCAGGCCTGCTTCATGTCGGGGTCCTGCACGCAGACCACGGTCCCCACCGCATAGCGGTCGGCGGTGACCGCGGCGCCGCGCAGCACACGGGCGCGTCCGCCGGGTCGCACCCAGGCGGCAGCGGTGCGGGTTTCGCCGGTGGTGGTGGTCACAGCGATGTTGCCACGGAAGCGGATGACGTAGTCGAAGCACAGCTCTTCGGTCAGCATCCGGTAGAGTTTCTGGTCGCCGAAGCCGCGGTCGGCGATCACGCACACCGCGATGTCGGCCGGCAGCAATTCGGCCAACCGCACCAGTACCCGATGCTCGTAGAGGCTGCGGTTGTCCTTGAGTCGTGCACGTGTCGACCGTCAGCCATACCAGCGGTGTGGCACGACCGTGATCGGTGATCAGCGACAACATGATTGTGGCCTGCTTGTCGGCCTCGAAGTCGGTCCAGTCCAATGCCACCACGATGGCGTTGCGTGTGCCGATGATGTAGGGCACCCAGCGGGTGAGGATGTCATCGACGTTGATATTCCGGTTGGACAGCAGGCGGTCGACCTACTTGGTCGCATGCTTGGGGTTCAGGCCACGTGCGGCAGCGAGCCCCTGGCCGATCGTGCAGACCGCCAGGGAGGCGCCGCGCAGCACGCCGAGGGTGGCATCGCAGAGCGAGCCGACGCGCTTGGCGTGAAGATCATGGCCAAGCACGCCGCCAAGAACCTGCCTGACCTGGTCGATGGAGAACTGCTGCTGCCCGATGACCATCGTATCCCCCGACCTGCCGTTGCTGGGCGGGAGATTTGTTGCTTCACGCGACTGCAAAACTGGCCATGGCGGATTCGCAAGGATATGCCGCCGTCGCTGCTCATGCGATTCTTTCCGGAATCGTCCTTATGGCCGACCGATTCTTTCATGTCTCAAGGAAAATGAGGGGATGAGTGAGGCCTGCACCACCACGTCACCGCCGTCTTCCAGCACATGCGCGATGCGGTCGGGTTGCAGAAAAGCGCGATCGGCAACGCGGATCTCGCCTTTGACCACGGGGATCCGATCCAGTTGTTCGCCGCCGTGCTCATCGGTGACGACGAAGTCTCCAAATCGCTCGGACGGAAGATCGAACGCACTGTGAATGCGCCACAACCGGTTATGTTGTCTGGCTTCGCGACCGGCTTGCGGGACGGTCGTGCCATCGAGGAGCCGTATGAGACGACCCTGACTTGCACGCGGCGCCGCCGAGGCCAACACCTGACCAACCAGCATGGCGAACCAGTCGCCGCACTGGCGCAATCGATCGAGCAGGGCGACGTTGGACAGGTCGGCCAGTCCGATCGCAGTGGACCATGCCGCGGTTGAGCGCAGGCCCCACTCACCCAGGCAATACGCCAGCACCACGCGTAACAGCGCGACCGCGTTCGGCACCTTGCGACCCCTCGCGAAGGCCTTGGTCACACGCGCACTCACACCAAGCGCGTCGGCTCCACCCAATCGGGCGACAGTTGCCGCCCAATCCTCGTTCAACAGCGAATCGGATTGTCTCATCCGATTCTTCAAATCGCAGGCGATTCCGGAATTCAAGTGGAATTTTTAGCGCCTATGGGATCAAGTCCGGGGGCAGGCTCTGCAGTATGGCAAGCGGATCAACGCCGTGGTGTTGTATCTGCTGCACTACCAGTTGCTGCCCGAGAAGCGTCTGTCCGAGGCGATGGCTGATCTATTCGGCGCACATCTCGTCACCGCGACGATCGCGCGGATCAGCCAGGACTGTGCCCAGCGCTTCCAGTCCTTCGCTGATGCTGTGGGTGACCACGTGGCGGCGGTCCCGGTCAAGCACATGGACGAAACCGGCTTCCGGAGCGGCGGCAAGACGCAGTGGCTGCACATCGCCTCGACGATCTGGCTCACGTTCTACCGCGTCTCATCCAAGCGCGGCAGCCTGCTGGCGGGTGTCATCGGCACTGTCGTGCACGACCACTGGGCGCCCTACTACACCATGAATGACGTGCTGCACGCGCTGTGCAACGCGCATCATCTGCGCGAACTCAAGGCACTCGTCGAGATCGAGAAAGAAGACTGGGCGCGCAAGATGCAGCGGTTATTGCGTCGTGCCTGCCATGCGACAAATCTCGCACGCGAGCAGGGCATCAGGCTGCAGCCCGGCCTGATCGCGCTGATCGAGCGATGCTACGACGCGATCCTCGCGGAAGGCTTGGCGTTCCATCAGGAACAGCCCGCATTGATCTCGGCCGACGTGAAGGCCAAACGTCGCGGCCGTTCGCCGCGACGGGTTGGCCACAACCTGCTACTGCGCCTCAGCACCCGCAAACAGGACGTGCTGCGCTTTCCCGTCGATCCTCTGGTGCCGTTCTCCAACAATCTGGCTGAACGCGATGGGCGGATGATGAAGTTGCGCCAGAAGATCTCCGGCAGATTCCGCTCCGAGGATGGCGCGACGGGGGTTGGCGTGATCCGCTCGGTGCTCTCGACAGCGCGCAAGCAAGGGTGGGATATCCTCCAGACGCTGAACGGCGACCCCGTGCGCATGATCGCGGAACTCCGTGTCGTCTGACCGCTACCGCGATACCTGGGCAGTTACAGTATCTGATAGCTGTGCGAAGTATCGTGCGGCAACGGCTTACAACGGCTGTAGTGAAGACCTACCCTACTCCCCCTTCGAGGCTGAGACATGTCGGCAGCTGCGGCAAGGTCACGGCTTATCGGCGGACTTGACACCAACCAGTAATGCCCGGGCATGCGTTCTTCGCCAGCCCGTCCTCAGTTGACTGACGATGTCGTTGTCACAGTCAAACTGTTCCAATACGACGTCGAAACCCAGATCGTTCAGCAGTTGCAGCAGATACTCCTTCTGGACCCGGAAGGACCTGTTGTTGTACCAGGAAGCCCATTTCTGCTGATCCACTTGTTCCGGCGTGACTGCGTCATATTCGGGATACCAGCGACACTGCAGTCCATCATTTTCCATGACATCCGACAGCTTTATAGATGTCTATCGCCGCGGTCAGTTCGGCACATGCGACATGGGTCTCGAGAAACAGCACGCGCCGGCAGATGCGGGCAACATCGGACAGGAACTGTCGCGGCCTGTCCAGATGATACAACAGACCGCATACGAACGCCGCATCGAACGGTCCGTAAATGCCGATGTTGGTCGCGTCATCCTTGACGAAGTCGAAATTCGGCAGATTGGTTCCCGCATTTGCCCGAAGGCAATTGCGGTAGTTGCTCTCCCGTACCTCGATGCTGGTGGCGTTCATGCCGAGGCGCGCGAATTCGGTCGCGATACCACCTTCGAGACAACCGATATCGACGATGCTCCGGCCTTGCAGGCCTTGTGGGTAAATCAGGTCGAGCAATCGGTGCGCGGCCTGAAATATGCCGTTCTCGCTCATCAGCCAGCCGGCCGCCGGATAGGTCGCCGATGTTGTGCGCGGTGAACCCGGTTGCCGGCGGCGATTTAATGGCCTCTATCGCGGGCTAGCTGACCGGTCGGACCGAGACGGGAAGCAGGTGCAGCAGCCGATCAAGCAACGTCTTCATGATTGCCGCGCCACATTTCGCAAAGCCGGGTCCCCATTGGTAGCGATTCACCACAAACAACAATCAGGACCTCAGAGCGTGCTGGCAATGGCCGACTGGGTTGCCGCATGAATCAGCAGCAGGTTGGCGAAGGGTGTGCGGTCCGAACGGAGCTTGAGCCTTCCCGCCCCCTCGCGCCCACGTCAGCCACGATCAACGATGGTCAGCCACCGGTGGCGCGATTCCAATTGCTGCACCACCTCCACCTTGTTGGGTTTGACGTCGGTGATCGTGCGGAGCATCGATGCCTCATGAAAGCGATACTCCGCAAGGATCTCCGGTAGGTGGATGCCCCAGATCCCATGCTCGACGCAGGAGCACCAGAAATCGTAGTCTTCCCACCCATGTTCTATATGTGTATAGCCGCCGACTGTCGCCCATGCCCACTTTGCGACCAGCGCCATAGCATCGACATAGTTGGCCTGTGCGAACTGCATCGGCGAGAAAGGTTCCGTGCCGATGACATGGTCATGTCCGCCAAAGCATTGGATCTTCGAATAGGCGAATGCAGCGTGTGAACAGCGCAGCGCCTGCAGCGTTCTGGCACAGAATTTCGGTAATAACCGGTTGTCCGCATCGAGCGGTACGACATATTCGGTCTCCGCCGCATCGAAGGCGACGTTCCGCGTGCGGGCCAGGCCGGAATTGGTGCGGTTGCACATGATGACAATGCGATTGAACCGCCCGGTCTGCGCCTGTTGTTCGGCCCAGTTGTGCACAACCTTTAGAGAATCATCGGTGGATCGGTCATCCACCACGATCAGATCCAGCGGCTCAAGGGTCTGGGCACGAACCGATTCCAACGCTTCGGTCACATAGTCGGCGTAGTTGTACAGCGGAACGACCACGCTGACCTCCACCGTGCCCAATGCGTCGTGGCAAAAGACCAGGTCCGACGATACGATGTTGGGAGGCGCTGCTGCGGGCGTGGTGCCCCGCATGAACTCGAGTTCGAAGGCTCGTGCAGCGTCCTGGCCTCCGGTTAGTTGGGCGAGCAGCGATTGCACCTGTTCGGCGCGTCGATGAGGACCAAATCGCCGCAGCACGTCGAGATACGCGGCATGAGCGAGCCGGCGGCGCAAATCGGCATTCTCGACCAGCGAACGCAGGGCTTCGTACCACCCGTCTGGCCCATCGGCCAGCAATCCGGTCTCGCCGTGGCGGATCGCACCCCTCATCGGATCAGTGGGCGAGGCCACCGTGCAAATCCCGGCCAACGCCGCCTCGAAATATTTCAGTTCGCTCTTCGCCTCGCAGAATGGGTTGCCGGATTCCAAGGGCGCGATGTTGACATCGAAGCGGGCAAGCTCGTCGGGCAGTGCGTCGAGCGGGACCAGATCGCGCCATTCGATCTGCGCAGACTGCATTTCGAGCGCGGGGAACTCTTTCAGGTCCAGCAGCGGGCGAAGCGTGGCAGGGTCCTGGAACAGGACCAACCGACAGGCCGGATACTGTAGCAGGATGCGGGCGAGTGAATCCGCGGCCGGCTGGAAGTCGCGCTGATGGGTGCGCGTGCCGGTGGCATAGCCGATGCGTATCAGACCATCGTCCTGTCGGGCACGGCGACGACGAACGGCGAGCCGGGATGCGGCATGGTTCTTCGCATCGAAGCCGTTGGGCAGCACGAACGTGGTTTTGCCAAGTTGCCGCACATGCTTCGCCAGCGCGTTCGTGGTGCAGATGCAGGCATCTCCCTGGGCCATTACGTCGCGAACACGCTGAAAGAAGTCGGAAACTCCAACGGGATCGAGATCCTGGGTGCGGATACCGTCGATGATATCCTCGGTCGCCAGTTCCGGCACGAACATCAGATCGTCGATGTCCACCAGCAATTTGCCGCTGCCATCACGCACGGCCGCGATCGTTGCCGCGACCTCCGGCGTGTTGGCCGCGCGCCAGATGATCACGAAATCCGCGTCCGTGACGTCGCGACGGTGAGCGGCCGCCTCATCCATCGTGATGGACAGTACCGTTGCACCGAGTGCCGTTGCGGCGTCGGCAAATCGCACCACCCTGTACAGATGTCCGGGGATATGCGGCTCGCCTGAAATGATGACGATCCGCCAGGTTCCGGTTGTGTGGCGGGAATCTGTGCGGCGTGCTGCATGGGGTGCCGCGGCGATTTGTTTCGGCGGACGGAGCCTCCTGGCGCTTCCGGCAGCCTGGTGAAGCACGCGTCGCAGCGTCCGCCTGACCGGTGTCGGCAACGCCTGGCCGGCGCGGCGCAGTGGTCCGGTCATTCGCCAGAGAGTGGAATTGAGGATGACCTCGCGTTCCTGTTGGAGCGACGCGACGGAATTTGCCGTGCGCTCCAATTCGGCTTTGGCGGACGTCAGCTTTGCATTGGTCGACGTCAGTTTTGCATTGCTTTCGGCCAGAGAACGCCGCAACACCAGGTTCGTGCTGGTTGCCTCGGCATTGGCAAGCTTCGCCAGTTCCGCTTCATGCGAGACCCAGACGAGCAGATCCGGATGCACCCGGTTCAATGGTGCCGCAGCGACCGCGCGCCCGGCCTCGATCTGCAATCGCGCCAGAATCGGAATGTCGCGTCGAACAAACAGCAGCGTATTCTGGCGATACCAGAAGGGAATGTTCTTGTCGTTCCAGATCCGCGGGCGGATCAGGTCCAATGCGACGTAGCCACGCTCGCGGAACAATGTGACCCAGTATTCTGGCAGCTGTTCGTTGATGTGGTGGCGTCCCTGCTGCCCGGGAAGCGCCGCTGAAAACAGAACGATGTCGCCGTGTCGGATGCAATTCTCCACGACGGTACCGGCGGCATCAGCTGCGATGTGCTCTGCCACTTCCAGGCAGATGACCAGATCGAAACGCCGGTGCAGATTGAGCGGCTGTGCGAGGTCGGCATGCAGGATCAGGTCGGCATCGATCTCCAAGTATTGCGGGTCCAACAATTCACCTTCGACACCGAGCACCTCCCGACGGCCGCCGGCAGCAAAGCCACGCAGCCAGGTACCTGTGCCGCAGCCAAGGTCGAGCACGGTTTTCGCCTCAATCCAGCGGTCGAGTATGTGGGCGACCACCACCGCGGCATAGCGGCTCGGCTCAGCAAGCTTCTGATGATCGGCAAGATGCGAGGGAACGTCCATGTCGTCCATTGGTGCGGAGTGCTGCTCGACTTGGTTGGTTATCGGGGGGTTGCAATCGCTGTAATATAGACGGTGGCGCGAGCGGATGGATAGAGCGATGGACCGGGGGCCTGCTACCATGGCCGCAGCGCAACGTTTTGCCCGACACACAATCGACACGCGTTTCGAAGATCTGCCGGACGCTGCCTTGGCGCAGGCGAAGGTCTTTATCCTCGACGGCATCGGCGTCGGCATCGCCGGTTCGTCGGTCGATGGATCCGATGGATTGCTGCGCGTTGCCGCCGTCTGGGGCGAGCGGCAGGAGGCGCAGATCTGGGGCCGCTCGGTGCGCCTGTCCGCGCCGGCCGCGGCATTCCTCAATACCTGGCGAATGCACAACCAGGAGTTCGACTGCCTGCACGAACCGGCGGTGGTTCATGCCATGGCCAGCGTGCTGCCGGCAGTGCTCGCGACCGCCGAGAAGCGTGGCGGAATCAGCGGCAGGCAACTGATCGCCGCGGTGGCAATGGGTGTCGATATCGCCGCGGACTCCGGTTCTGGCGTCGCGCGCCGGCTTCCACTTCTTCCGCCCCGCCACCGCCGGCGGTGGCGGCGCGGTCGCTGCCGCCGCTCGCATCCTCGATCTCGACAGCGAAACCCTGGCGGCCGCTTTCGCCTGGCAACTCGCGCAGTCGAGCGGCACCATGCAGGCCCATCGCGCGGGCAGCCCGATCCTGCCGGTGCAGGTCGGGTTCAATGCGCGCGCGGCGCTGCAATCATGCGAATTGGCAACGCTCGGTTTCACGCCGGCCGTCGAAGTGTTCGAAGGTCCATACGGTTACCTGCCATTGTTCGAAGGCGAGTGGGATCTGGCGCGGGTACTCGACGATCTCGGCCGCATCTGGCGGATTGCCGAATGCAGCCACAAACCGTTCCCCGCGGGTCGTGCGACGCATGCTGGCATCGAAGGTGTTGCGGCCCTGCGAAAGCAGCACGCGTTCACCGCTGCCGATGTGGCCGTAGTCCACGTTATCGCGCCAAGCCTGATCGTGCGACTGGTGGGTCGTCCGGCCGCACGCGACCCCGGCGCGAGTTATGCCCGGCTTTGTCTCGGTTACGCCGTTACCAAGGTGCTGCTGCACTCAGAATTGGATCTCGCACATTTCCGCGGCGATGCTCTCGCCGATCTGGCGACATACGCGGTGGCGCAGCGCGTCAACCTCGAAGCCGATGACAATCCGGACCCCAATGCGCTGGCGCCGCAGAGCGTCAATGTTGCGCTAAACAACGATGTTGAGCTGTCATGGCGATGCGACACGATGCTGGCCAGTCCAGGCCGAAAAATAGTTCGGCAGCAACAACTTGCGAAATTCCTCCGCTGTCTGGACTTCGCAAAGGAACCCGTTGCCGCCCCGGCAGCGGACCGAATGATTGCAATGGTAGACGGCCTGGAGGAAATTGCAGATGTGACGTGCCTGATTTCATCGCATGCGCGACGAAGCGGCGGGACGGAGGATTGATCTTCTGCCAGAAGGGTAGTACGGGCGCGCCGCCGACACTTGGACAGTCGGTGAGCAATGAAGACACCGCCCGTGCGGTTGGATGGGAGTTGAAACATGACAATCCGGCAATCTTCTGGAGTGAGCCGCCGCACGTTGATTGGCGCTGGCGCCACGCTTGGCGCGCTGCAACTGGCCTCGCCGTTCATCATCAAGGTGCGTGGCGAGGGGACGATCAAGATCGGCATGGTCGATCCGCTGACCGGCAGCCTGTCGGCACTGGCGCAGACCGAGGTCGAGGGCGCCAAATACGCCGTCGACGAGATCAACACGAAGAACGGCATCCTGGGACGTCAGGTCGAACTGCTGGTCGAGGACTCCGCAAACGACGTCGGCACCGGCGTGCAGAAGACCAACAAGCTGATCGATCGCGACAAGGTCGACGTGATACTCGGCGATGTGAACTCCGGCATTGCCTATGCGATGTCGCAGGTCACCGCCGAGAAGAAGGTGTTTCACATCGTGCCGGGCGGCCACACCGATCCCATCACCGGTACCAACTGCAAGTGGAACGTGTTCCGTATCTGCAACACCACCTCGATGGACGCGGCGGCGATCACGCCTGAACTCATCAAGCGGTTTGGCAAGCGGTGGTTCTTCATCACGCCCGACTATGCCTATGGCCACACTTTGCAGGACGCCTTCGTCAAGAACCTGAAGAAGGCCGGCGGCGAGTTCGAAGGCGACATGCTGCCGATCGCCAACACCGAATTCTCAGCCACCTTGATCAAGGCCAAAGCCTACAAGCCGAACGTGCTGCTGAACAACATGGGCGGCCTGGCGCAGATCGACTGCATGAAGCAGTTCGTGCAGTTCGGCATGCAGAAGGACATGGCGCTCGGCGGCGCGTTGTTCGAACTGGAAAGCGTCAAGTCGGTGCCCAAGGATGCGCAGACCGGCTGGTGGGACATGGAGTGGTGGTGGGACCAACCGAAGGTGCCGGAGGTTGGAATCTTCGTCGCCGCATTCCGCAAGGCGATGAACAAAACGCCGACTGCTCGTCACTGGTTCGGCTATGTCGCGGTGAACTCCGTGCGGCTCGCCGCCGATAAGGCGAAGTCGATGGAGGGTCCGAAACTGTCGGTTGCGATGGAAGACATGGAACTGCCGCCCGACGTGGCGTTGCAGCCCAGCACCGTCCGCTATCGCAAGGGCGATCACGAATTGATGCCGAATATATTCGTGGGCCAGGTGCATCCGCCGGAAGGCAACCCGGACAACGTGTTCACCGTGGAAGCGCTGGTGCCCGGCGAACAGGCCGCCGGGTCGGTGGAAGACACCGGCTGCAAGATGCAGCCGCCGCCGGTATAGCCTGGCAAAGCAACGCCCTCCCCCGATTGTGGGGGAGGGAATCGCTGCCTGCACACTGCCACACGTCGCGCCAGCCGAAGCAACGCCATCGCGAGAAAGCCGGCACATGCTGCAAGTCGTCCTGTTCAACGTCACCAACGGCCTGATCATCGGTGCATTCTATGTACTGATGGCGCTTGGCCTCTCGCTGATCCTGAACCTCAGCAACGTAATCAACTTCGCGCACGGCAATTTCCTCGCGCTGGGCGGTTACACCGCCTTCGTACTCACCCCCTATATCGGCTTCTGGGGCGCGTTGCTGGTGTCGCCGATCATCACCGCGGCGCTGGGCCTGATCGTCGAGCGCCTGATGATCCGCCGGGTATATAGTCGCGATCCGGTGTACAGCCTGCTACTGACGTTCGGCCTCGCCTTCATCATCCAGGATGCCTGCCGTTACGTCTTTGGGCCGAACGGATTGCCGCTCAGCGTGCCCGATGCCATGGCCGCACCGCTTAGCGCCGATCTGTTCTTCATCACCTGGTACCGCATCTTCAACGTGACGGTCGTCGTTATCGCGGTCGCCGCGCTGTTCGCCTTCCTGCGCTACACAAGGGTCGGCGTGCGCATCCGCGCCGGCACGCTGGATCTGGAAACCGTCTCCGCCCTCGGCGTCAACGTGGGGATGCTGCGCAGCTTCAACTTCGGTCTCGGCTGTCTGCTGGCAGGCCTGGCAGGCGTGTTGGCCGGCGGGCAGATCGGTCTGAACCCCAACATGGGTGACGACCTGCTGATGCCGAGCTTCATCGCCATCATCGTTGGCGGCGTCGGCAGTCTGACCGGCACGCTGATCGGCGGCCTGTTGATCGGACTTGCCGCGGCACTCACTACGGTGTTCTGGCCATCCGGCAGCGAGGCGGTGATCTACATGATCATGGCCGTGGTGCTGATCGTTCGCCCGCGCGGTCTGTTAGGCGAGGAAGGTATGCTGTCATGACCAGTGCGACCACCGACACGATCGCATTCGGCCGCCGTACCTTCGACTCACGCTGGACCAAGCTGCTGATCATCTGGGCGGCGCTGCTCACTGTGCCGCTATGGCTGCCACTGCTCGGCGGCTATACCGCGTTGGCGGGGCGCGTGCTGGTACTCGGCCTGGCCGCGATGTCGTTCAATTTGCTGCTTGGCTTCACCGGCGTGATGAGCTTCGGTCATGCGGCGTATTTCGGGCTCGGCGCCTATGGTGCGGGCCTGACGCTGAAGTTCCTCGCAGCCTCGACACCGCTGGCGATGCTGATGGGCACTCTGCTCGGCGGCGTCGCAGGCGCGATCGTCGGCCTGTTCATCGTGCGCCGGCGCGGCGTGTATTTCGCCATGGCCACCGTCGCCTTCGGGCAGATCGGCTTCTACATTGCCTATACGTGGAACGACCTGACCGGCGGCTATGATGGACTGCGCGGTTTCCAGCGCGAGCCGCTGCATCTCGGCTTCGCCACCATCGACATCACCAACAACGGCACGCTGTTCTACTATTTCCTGCTGTTCGTCTTTGCGCTCGCCGTTGGGGCGCAGGCATTCATGCTGGCATCGCCGTTCGGCCGCACGCTGCTAGCGATCCGCGAAAACGAACGCCGAGCCCGCTTTCTCGGCATTCCGATCGAACGGCATATCTGGCTGTCGTTCACCGTATCCTGTTTCTTTACCGCGCTGGCCGGTTCGCTCTACGCGCTGCTCAACAACTTCGCCGACCCGATGGCGATGCATTATTCGCTGTCCGGCGAGATCGTCATCATGGCAGTGATGGGCGGCATGCGCGCTTTCTGGGGGCCTCTGGTCGGCGCAGCGGTGTTCGTGGTGCTGCAGGACTACATCTCGTCGATGACGGTGAACTGGATGAGCTTTGTCGGCCTGATCTTCGTGCTGGTCGTGCTGTTCTTCCCGCGCGGTCTGCTGGGCATGCTGCAACGGAGGGATGCGGCATGAGCGCGATGCTGGAGGTCCGCAACGTATCAAAGCACTTTGGCAGCCTTGTCGCGGTGCAGGACGTATCGCTGACCGTTGCGAAGGGCGAGCTGCGCGCCATCATTGGCCCCAACGGCGCCGGCAAGACCACGTTCTTCAACATGATCTCCGGCTATTTCCCGCCGACCAAGGGCGACATCGTGTTCGATGGCGAGGTCGTCACCAAACAGACGGTCGCCGCACGGGTCGCCTCCGGTATGGCACGCACGTTCCAGATCACCGAGATCTTTCCCGAACTCTCGGTGCGCGAGAACGTCCGTATTGCGCAGGAATCCGCTGATGGCTACCGCCTCCACATGTGGGTCAGTCGTGCCGAGACCGCGCGCGTGATGCGGGAGGTGGACGAGCTGATGACGGTGACCGGGCTTGACGGCAAGGCGGATCGTCTGGTCGGCGAGCTGTCGCATGGTGATCAGCGCGCCGCCGAGATCGCCATGGCGCTGGCGCTGCGACCGCGCCTTCTGTTGCTGGACGAACCGACCGCCGGCATGGGCGAACAGGAGACCTATCGTGTCGCCGGGCTGATCCGTCGGTTGCACAAGGACAGCAACTATACGATTGTATTGATCGAGCATGACATGCGGGTGGTGTTCAACCTGGCGGATCGCATCACGGTGCTGGCCGAGGGCAAGACCTTGGCCGATGGCACACCGCAGGAGATCGCCGCGGATCCACACGTGCAGGCGGCGTATCTGGGGAAGGCCGAATGAACGCGCTGGAGGCCGAGGGCCTGAACACCTTCTACGGCAAGAGCCACATCCTGCACGATGTTGGATTGACCGTGGCCGAGGGCCGCATCACCACGTTGTTGGGGCGGAACGGTGCAGGCAAGAGTACGACCTTGCGCAGCCTTGTCGGGCTGACTCCGCCGCGTAGCGGGCACATTCGGGTGTTCGGCCAGGAGACCACCAGGCTGCCGACCTATCGCATTGCCGCGTTGGGCGTTGGCTACGTGCCGGAGGGCCGCCGCATCTTCGCCAATCTGACGGTCGACGAGAACCTTCAGGTTCCACTGGAGCGGCCGGGGCCGTTTACCATTCCGCGCATCTATCAGCTCTTTCCGCGCCTGGCCGAGCGCAAGCAGAACCGCGGCCGTCAGTTGTCCGGCGGTGAGCAGGAGATGCTGTCGATCGCGCGAGCGCTGCTGCTCAATCCACGGCTGTTGATCCTTGATGAACCATCGCAGGGGCTGGCGCCGCTGATCGTGCGCGAGGTGTTCCGCATCGTCGCGCAGATGCGCACCGAGGGGATTTCCGTGCTGCTGGTCGAGCAGAACGTGCGGGTCGCGCTGGAAGTCGCTGACGATGCGTATGTGATCGAGAACGGCCAGATCGTCTATACCGGGCTTGCGGCGGAACTCGGTGCGGACGAGGAGCGCATCCAGGCACTGGCAGGTGCCTCGGCGGAGGAATGGCATCTGGACGAGACGCTGCCGACCTGACGTGTTGCCGCCGGTTGGCATCCGCCCGATAGTTCGCCGCGCCAAACTGCAGAGGGTGCGATGAACCTGCCGAAGACCCCGTCATTACGCCTCGACGGCAAGCGCGCGCTGGTGACCGGCGCCGGTCGCGGCATCGGTCTCGCGGCCGCGGCGGCGCTCGCGCAGGCGGGCGCGCATGTCGTGCTGGCGGCGCGCACCGCGTCGGAGATCGAGGCCGCGGCTGCTCAGATGCGCAATGATGGCGGCAGCGCCGAACCGCTGGTGCTCGATGTCACGGACCTGCCAGCAGTGCGCGCAGCGATCGAAGCGCACGCGCCGTTCGATGTGCTAGTGAACAACGCCGGCACCAATCGTCCGGCAAAGTTCCTCGATGTGACCGAGCAGGATTACGACGCGATCACCAACTTGAACCAGCGTGCCGCGTTCTTCGTCGCCCAGGCGGTCGCGCGACGCATGGTCACAGCGGCCAGGAAAGGCTCGATCATCCACATCTCGTCGCAGATGGGCCACGTCGGCGGCGCACGGCGCACGGTGTATTGCATGAGCAAGCACGGCATCGAAGGCCTGACCAAGGCAATGGCGATCGATCTCGCGCCGCATGGCATCCGCGTCAACACGATTGGCCCTACGTTCATCGATACGCCGCTGACCCGCCCATTCTGGGACGACAAGGCGTTCCACGACGACGTTCTGCATCGGATAAAACTTGGCCGTCTCGGGACGGTGGAAGACCTGATGGGCGCGGTGGTGTTTCTCGCGTCCGACGCGGCAGCCCTGGTGACTGGCACCGCGCTGGTGGTGGATGGCGGCTGGACGGCGGAATGAGACAACCTCTCCCGCGTGTCGCGCGGGAGAGGTTGCCGTCCGGCGTTAGCGCGCTTCGATCATTCCAACACGGATGTTAGCGGTTCCCACTGCACACGCTCGCGCTTGTCGAGCAGCGGCAGTGCCTCCTCCAGAATCATCGTCTTGAAGTGCCGCGTCTGCTGGTGTGCTTCGAACGCTGCCGCATCCTTGAACACCTCGTAGAACAGAAACTCCGACGGATTCGTCGCGCTGCGGTTCACCATCAGCAGTTCCAGTCCCGGCTCCTTGCGCGCTTCGGGTGCAAAGCGCGCAATGATGTCGGCGGCCGCCTCTGCCTCGCTGTCGCGGACCTGCCACATCACGGTGAATGCGAGCCTGCTCTGGTTCGTCTGCATGTCATCCTCCTGTCGTTGAACACGACGGACATCTAAGGCGCACACAGCGAAATCGCACGGTATAACGCTTCGGTCGCGGACGAACTGCTTTCAGGCGATCTGGCGCGATCGCCGCACCATTGTCTCCGGCATGCTGCAGGAGACACTGTTCATGCGCACTAAACTTGCCCTCACCACGATCACGATGAGTCTTGGCTTCCTGCTGGTCCAGCTCGACGTCTCCATCGTCAATGTCGCGCTGGCCAACATTGCAACCAACATTCACACCGGCGTGACCGGCCTGCAATGGGTCGTCGATTCCTACGCGCTCACCTTCGCCTCGCTGCTGCTGTCAGCAGGCGCCCTGGGTGACCGGATCGGCGCGCGTCGTGCCTTCGTCGCCGGCCTGTCGCTGTTCGCAACCGCATCGCTTGGCTGTGCGCTCGCACCAAACGCCGCCGCGCTGATTGCCGCACGTGTGCTGCAAGGCGTCGGCGCCTCGACCCTGGTGCCCTGCTCGCTCGCGCTGCTGAACCACACCTGCCGCGACGATGCCACTGTGCGTGCGCGTGCCATCAGCCTGTGGACCGCGGCGGGCAGCATTGGTCTTGCGGCCGGACCGGTTCTCGGCGGCGCTCTGGTCAGCGCGTTGGGCTGGCGCAGCGTGTTCTTCGTCAATTTGCCGATCGGCGCCGCGTGTGTGTGGCTCACCTACCGCTTCGTTGACGAAGCGCCCACGTATCCGGGTGGTGCCGATCTAACTGGCCAGTTGCTCGCCATTCTGACGCTGTTCTGCCTGACCGGCACGGTGATCGAGGCTGCACCGTTCGGCTGGTCCTCGCCGCTCGTGCTCGCGGGTCTCGCGCTCGCGGCACTTGGCTTCTGCGGCTTCATCGCCGTCGAGCATCGTGGCGAGCAACCGATACTGCCGCTTGGGTTCTTCCGCCATCCCACCTTCGCTGTCGCGACACTCGTGGGCTTCCTGCTGAACCTGACCGCGTACGGGTCATTGTTTGTACTCGGGCTGTATTTCCAGCAGATCGGTCACTGGTCGCCGGTGCAGAGTGGCATTGCTCTGCTGCCGTTCGCGACGGCCATCTTCCTTGCCAACATCGCCGCCGGACGGCTTGCCGCGATCGCCAGCCCGCGCGCGATGATGACCGCCGGGTTGTTGGTTGCCTCGTTCGGCATCTGGCTGTTGCGAAACATCGATGCAGCGACCCCGTACGGCGTCATGCTGCCGGGCCTGATCCTGCTGCCGTTTGGCATCGGCTTCGCAGTACCTGTCATGACCTCCGCACTGCTCGCGACAGTTCCTCGCCTGCGCGCCGGCGTCGCCTCCGGCGTGCTGAACTCGGTGCGCCAGGCCGGTGGCGCCATCGGCGTCGCGCTGTTCGGAGGCATGATGGCCGCGGGGTCGTTCGGCATTGCCGATGCCTTCATCGCGGGAACGCTCATGTTGGGCACGGCCGCCGCGATCGCGGTCTGCTTCATTGGCGCCCCGCCGTCGGCTATGCTCAACCGCGTGGCACGGAACGCGGCTGACCACCGGTGATACCCAAGGAAGGACCCACGCGATGATCCGCTACCTGAAGCAGGGCGCGTCGGACGCCGACAAGTTCGCAGCGGACCGTAAGGTGCGCCAGACGGTCGAGGGTATTCTCGATGACATCATGCAGCGCGGCGACGCTGCTGTGCGCGAATTGTCGGCGAAATTCGACAAGTGGGAGCCGAAATCGTTTCGCCTGTCACCATCGGAAATCCAGGCGCTGATCGACAGTCTGCCGGCACAGGTGATCGACGACATCAAGTTTGCCCAGGCTCAGATCCGCCGCTTCGCCGAGGTGCAGCGCGACGCGCTCCGCGACGTGGAGGTGGAAACGCTGCCGGGCGTTCGCCTTGGCCACAAGAACATTCCTGTCGCAAGTGTCGGCTGCTATGTGCCGGGAGGCCGCTATCCGATGGTGGCCTCCGCGCATATGAGCGTGCTGACCGCGAAGGTCGCAGGCGTGAAGCGCATCGCCGCCTGCACCCCGCCGCTGCACGGTGTGCCGCCTGCTGCCACTGTCGCAGCAATGTCGCTCGGCGGCGCGGACGAGATCTACTTGCTGGGCGGCATCCAGGCGGTCGCGGCCATGGCGCTCGGCACGTCGAGCATTCCCGCCGTTGATATGCTGGTCGGACCCGGTAACGCATTCGTCGCCGAGGCCAAGCGGCAGTTGTTCGGTCGCGTCGGCATCGATCTGCTGGCGGGCCCGACCGAAACGCTGATTATCGCCGACGACACCGCGGATGCCGAGATGTGCGCCACCGACCTGCTTGGCCAGGCCGAGCACGGGCCGACATCGCCGGCAATTCTGCTGACCACATCAGCGAAGATCGCGGGCGAGATCCAGACCGAGATCGATCGCCAGCTCGCGCATCTGGTCACCGCCGACATCGCCGGCGTGGCGTGGCGTGATCATGGCCAGGTCATCCTGTGCGACACGGACGAGGAGATGGTGGCCGAGGCCGACCGCATCGCATCGGAACACGTGCAGGTGCTAACGCGTGAGCCGCGCTGGTTCCTTGAGCGGATGACCAACTACGGCTCGCTGTTCCTCGGCAAGGAAACCAACGTCGCGTACGGCGACAAGGTGATCGGCACCAACCACACTTTGCCGACCAAACGGGCGGCGCGCTATACTGGCGGTCTTTGGGTAGGCAAGTTCCTGAAGACCGTCACCTATCAGGAGGTCAGCCCGGAAGCTACCGCGATGATCGGCGAGTACCTGTTCGCGGCTGTGCGCCATCGAGAATTTCGTCGCGCACAAGGAGCAGGCCGACCTGCGGGTGCGGCGCTACGGCGGCAGGAACACCGTGTGATGCATTGATGCGGGGCCGTATCACCCTGTCATTGCGAGGAGCGCAGCGACGCGGCAATCTCCCGCCAATCAAGCCTCGCGGGTCACGAGATTGCTTCGTCGCTATGCTCTCTGCAATGACAAAGCGGAGCCGCTTGGCCGTATTCATCCCCACTGGTCATTGGGGGTGACTGGACGCGGGGTAGCGCTATGATGCGGACGACCAAACAAGGGAGCGGCAAGCATGAGCGAAGAGATCGCCACCCTCGGCGGCGGATGTTTCTGGTGTCTCGAGGCCGTCTACAAGGACCTGCGCGGCGTCAACAGCGTGATGTCGGGCTACGCCGGCGGCCATGTATCCAACCCCAGCTACAAGGCCGTGTGCTCCGGAACGACCGGCCACGCCGAAGTCGTGCAGGTGAGATTCGACCCTGCCGAAGTGTCCTATGCCGACCTGCTGCGCGTGTTCTTCACCATCCATGATCCGACGACGAAGGATCGGCAGGGACACGATGTCGGCCCGCAGTACCGCTCGATCATCCTGACCCATTCGGATGCGCAGCGGCAGACCGCGCAGACGGTGATCAAGGAAATCACCGACGCAAAGATCTGGCCCGCGCCGATCGTGACGCAAATCGAGCCGTTGCAGGCGTTCTACGAAGCCGAACCGGAACACCACGACTACTTCGCGCGCAATCCGTGGACCGGCTATTGCCAGGCGGTGGTGGCGCCGAAGGTGGCAAAATTCCGCAAGACGTTTGCCGACCGGTTGAAGCGCGCCGCAGCCGAATAGCCATGGCTGATAATGGACTTGTCACGCTGTCAAGCGCGCACGACGCGGCGACAACACTCGCGCGACTGACCGCGGTGCTCGATGCCAAGGGCGTCACAATCTTCGCGCGCATCGATCATGCTGCGGGTGCTGTCGGCGTCGGTCAGCAACTGCGGCCGACAACGCTGGTCATCTTCGGCAATCCCGCCGCGGGCACGCCGTTGATGCAGGCTGTGCAGACTGCCGGCATCGACCTGCCGCTCAAGGCGCTGATCTGGCAAGGCGTCGACGGCGCCACGTATCTCACCTACAACGATCCGGTGTGGATTGCCGCCAGGCACGGGCTCGGCGGCGAAACGCAACAGGCGGTCAACGCGCTCAGTGCCGCGATGACAGCCTTCGCGCACCAGGCAACGTCAGCCCAATGACAGGGTCAGGAAATCGGACATGGACCTGAACTTCACCGCAGAAGAACTCGCCTTTCGCGACGAGGCGCGTCGCTTCTTCCGCACCGAGATCCCGCAGTCCATTCGCGACAAGGTCGCGGAAGGCGAGGGCCTGACCAAGGACGACATGGTCACCTCGCAGCGCACCCTCAACGCGCGCGGCTGGGCGACGGTGAACTGGCCGGTGGCGTGGGGCGGTCAGGCCTGGTCGCCGGTGCAGGTCTATATGTACCAGGACGAAATGCAGCAGGCCAACGTGCCGACTCCGATCGGCTTCAACGTGACCATGGTCGGCCCTGTAATCGCGCAGTTCGGCAGCGACGCACAGAAGCAGCAGTTCCTGCCGAAGACCGCCAATGCCGACATCTTCTGGTGCCAGGGATTCTCCGAGCCAGGCTCGGGATCCGATCTCGCCTCACTGCGCACGCGCGCTGAACGCAAGGGCCACAAGTACATCATCAATGGCCAGAAGATCTGGACCACTCTGGCACAATACGCCGACTGGATCTTCTGCCTGGTCCGCACCGATCCGACGGCGAAGAAGCAGGAAGGTATTTCGTTCATCCTAGTGGACATGAAGACCCCCGGCATCACCGTGCGTCCGATCATCACCATCGACGGTGGGCGGGAGGTGAACGAGGTGTTCTTCGACAATGTCGAGGTTCCGGCCCAGAATCTGGTCGGCCAGGAGAACAAAGGCTGGGACTACGCGAAGTTCCTACTCGGCAACGAACGTACCGGCATCGCGCGGGTCGGCGCATCCAAGGCCAAGGTGGCGCGGATCAAGGAGCTGGCGTCGATGGAACGTATCGGCGATCGGCCGCTGATCGATGACCCGCGCTTCCGTGAAAAGCTCGCCGCGGTGGAAATTGAACTCAAAGCGCTGGAGATGACGCAGTTGCGCGTCGTCGCCGATGAACGCGGTCGTGAGAAGGGACGACCGAATCCAGCCTCATCGATCCTGAAGTTGAAAGGCTCGCAGATCCAGCAGCAATTGACCGAATTGGTGATGGAAGTGGTCGGTCCATACGCAATGCCGTATCAGCGGGATTTCGATGGCCGCAACGAGCCGGTGATCGGTCCCGACTACGCAACCGAAGCCGCACCGATGTACTTCAACTATCGCAAGGTCTCGATCTACGGCGGTTCCAATGAGATTCAGCGCAACATCGTCGCCAAAGCGATATTGGGGTTATAGCGCATGGACTTCGACCTGACGGACGAACAGCGCCTGCTGAAGGACAGTGTCGATCGGTTCATCGCCGATCAGTACCAGTTCGAACAGCGCAAGAAGTACCTGGCCCAACCGGATGGCTGGAGCCGCGAAGCTTGGCAGCAGTACGCCGATCTCGGCCTGCTGGGCCTGCCGTTCACCGAAGCGCATGGCGGCTTCGGCGGGGGGCCGGTCGAGACCATGATCGTGATGGAAGCCTTCGGACGTGGCCTGGTGCTGGAGCCTTACTTCGCCACAGTGATCCTTGGCGGCGGGCTGCTGCGCAGAGCCGGCACGCAGACGCAGCAGCAGGCACTGATTCCGGAAATCACCCAGGGCAGGCTGAAACTGGCGTTCGCGCATGTCGAGCGTCAGTCGCGCTATGACCTTACCGATGTCGCCACCACCGCCCGCCAGGATGGCGCGGTGTGGGTGTTGGACGGCGCCAAAAGCGTCGTGCTGCACGGTGACTGCGCCGATCGCCTGCTGGTGACCGCGCGGGTTTCTGGCGATCGTCGCGACCGCATGGGAGTTGGCTTGTTCCTGGTGGATCCGTCCGCTGCCGGCGTGACGCGGCGCGGTTATCCGACGCAGGACGGGCTGCGTGCCGCCGAGATCACGCTGTCGGGTGTACGCATTCCGCCGGATGATGTGCTGGGTGATGCAGGCAACGCGCTGTCCGCGATCGAGCTCGTGGTGGACGAGGCGATCGCCGCGCTGTGTGCCGAGGCGGTCGGCGCAATGCAGGTGATGCACGAGACCACGTTGGAATACCTGAAGACCCGCCAGCAGTTCGGCCGGCCGATCGGCCAGTTCCAAGTGCTGCAGCACCGCTCGGTGGACATGCTGGTGGCACTCGAACAGGCACGCAGCATGGCGATGTTCGCTGCCGTCATGGCAGGCGAGGAGGATGCCACGGAACGCCGCCGCGCGATGGCGGCAGCGAAGGTGCAGATCGGCCGGTCAGGCAAGCATATCGGTCAGGAGGCGATCCAGTTGCACGGCGGCATCGGCATGACGATGGAGTACAAGGTCGGCCATTACTTCAAGCGCATGACAATGATCGACATGCTGTTCGGCGATGCGGACACACATCTCGCGACTCTGGCGAAGCTCGGCGGCATGTTCGGCAACATCAAGGCGGCGGCCTGACTTTCAGCGCTGCGGCGACCGCCTGTCATTGCGAGCGAAGCGAAGCAATCTCCGGCCAGTTGGTCCACCGGATCGCTTCGCCTCACTCAGCGCAATGACAGCCGTAGCTACACCACCCCTTCGCCGTGCAGCGCCTTCACTTCCGCGTCGCTCAGCCCGAGCCAACTGGTCAGCACGTCGTCGGTATGCTGTCCCAGCACCGGTGACGCCTTTACCCGCGGCGGCTTGCCATCCACGCGCACCGGCCACGACGGCATCTTGAACGGCTGGTGCACCGGATGCTGCATCACCTGCATGATGCCGCGCTGCTCGAATGTCGGCTCGTTCTGCAATTCCATCGTATCGAGCACCGCCCCGGCAGGGATGCCGGCGCTGCCGACCTGTTCCATCGCCTGGTGTTTGGTGCGCGTGCGCGTCCATTCGATGATCATCGCGTCCAGCACCGCATCGTTCTTCACGCGATCGCGCGGCGTGGCGAAGCGCGGATCATTGATCAGCTCCTCACGCCCCATCACCTTGCACAGCCGAGCCCAATGCTCCGGATTTGCCCGACTTGTCATGATCCACACGTAGTCGTTCGGCCCGCCCGGCGCGCACGGGTACAGTCCTGACGGCGCGTTGCTGCCGCCGCCGGAGTGCGTGCCGTCACGCTCCACCGCCTTGCCGGTACGCGCCTGGGTGGAGAAGTTGGTGCGCATGTAGTGCAGCATCGCATCCTGCATCGCCACCTGGAGCCGGTGGCCTTCGCCGGTCTGTGCGCGACGGAACAGCGCGCCGAGGATGGTGATCGCCATCGTCATCCCGGTGCCGGTGTCGCCGAGCGACAGTCCGGGCTTCACCGGCGTGCGGCCCTTTTCGCCGGTCACGCTGATGGTGCCGCCGGTCGCCTGCGCGATCATGTCGAACGCCAGGTTCTTTTCGTACGGGCTGCCGGTGCCGAAGCCCTTCACCTGGCAATAGATGATGCCGGGGTTCAGCTCGCGCACCACGTCGTAACCCAGGCCCAGCCGCTCGATCGTGCCGGGCGCCATGTTCTCGACGCAGACATCCGCCTTGCGCAGCATGTCCTTCACCAGGTCCAGTCCGCGCGGTGATTTCAGGTTGACGGTGATCGACTTCTTGTTCGCGTTGAACATATGGAAATAGTACGGGTCGTCATCCGGTTGACCAGGCCGTAGCCGCCGGCCGGGATCGCCGGTCTTCGGATTTTCGATCTTCACCACTTCGGCGCCGAGCCAGGCCAGCGCCTCGGTACAGGAAGGCCCTGCCTCGAACTGGGTGAAATCGACGACACGGATACCGGAGAGAAACTGTAGGTCTACGCTGACGTCTGGCATGATCATGGTCCTCCCAAAGGGTGGCGTTGATTGCCGTTAGCTTGGCACAGGGCGCGATCCAAGGCGAGCAGCGGTCAGTCCTCGGTCGCCAGCCCAGGTTTCCCGCTGCCGGCAGGCCGCCGCAGATCATTCTGCCGCCAGACCAACCCGATGACACTGACCGCGACGAGCCCGCTGACCGACATGATGTCCACCGCGAGCATGGGCCCGTAACGGTCGGCCAGCACGCCGATCAGCAATATACCCAATGGACCCATGCCGATGCACACGGTCAGCAGCCCCATCAGCCGCGAGCGGATATGCGGCGGCGCATGCAGCACGATCAGCGAGGTCTGCATGTTGGCGAACGCCGCGGAACCGAAGCCGCCGATCACCAGCAGCGCCCACGCCAGCGGGAATGCCGGCGCGAACGGCATCAGGCTGACGCAGACCAGGAACAACAGCGATCCGCCGACCATGAGCGTGCGCCCGCTCAAGCGTGGACCGCGGCCGGTCAACCACAGCCCGCCAAGCAGTGCCCCGAACGACTCTGCGCCGGCCAGCATGCCAGTCAGCGTCGGCGAGACCATGAAGACCTGCCGCCCGATCGGCGCCACCAGCGCCGAGTAACAGAAGCCCAACAAGTTCATCGCAATGGTGACAGCGAGCACGCCGCCGATGATCAGATGACGACGCGCAAAGTCGACCGCCTCGGCCAGATCGCGCGGCACGTCCGACAGGATGATCCGGCGGCTGCTTTGTTGGTAAGCGAGTCCGGCGACCAGGATCACCGCCACCAGATAGACGCACGCAGAAACACTGTAGGCGCCGGCGAGGCCCGTCGCCTGATAGGCGGCGCCCGCTGCGATCGGCCCGATCAGCCTGGTGGTGGAATTGGTCACCGTGTCGAGCGCCAGCGCACGCGACACCAGCGCGCCTTCGACGCACTCGCCGATCATGCGCCGGCGGGTGGACATTTCGGTGGACCAGACGGTGCCGGACACCAGTGCGGCGACACCGACATGCCACGGCCGCGCCGCGCCGAATACCGCCAGCAGGGCGATCGTTGCCGATGCCAGACCGGAAACGATCTGACCGATCAGCACGACGCGCTTGCGATTCACCGCCTCTGACATCACGCCCGCGAAGGCGCCCAGCAGCAGCATCGGCAGGGTGCGTGCAGCCGACACCACGGCGACCGCCAGCCCCGATCCCGTGGCGTCGAGCGTGAACAGCGCGGCGGTCAGCACCTCGAACCAGCGCATCGTGTTGACACAGCCGCCGATCGCCCAAAGGCGCAGGAAGCCGGGCGCAGAGATCAGTGCGCGCACGCCCGGTTTCTGTACCGATGCGAGGCGCGGTTCGGCCACCATTGGTCGCTGCTCCCTTCGAGCCGGCGGCACCCCATGGACCAGAGGCGCCGCCCGGCATTATTATGCGCTATCGGACGCAAGACCGGCAGAGGGGATCCCTGGAAATGAACGACACGATGGCTACCAAGCCGACATTCGATCGGACTGTCGAGGACCTCGGCAATATTGTCGAACTCGGGCACGTCAACGTGACTATACCCGACCAGACCAAGGCGACGGCCTATTACCTGATGGGCCTCGGCCTGACCCGTGATCCGTATTTGATGGCGGGGCTGGACAACATGTGGGTGAATGTCGGCCGCGGCCAGTTCCATCTGCCGTCGCGCGAGCCGGCGCAGGTGGTGCGCGGCACTACAGCGTTGGTGATGCCCGACCTTGAGGCGCTGCTGAAGCGGCTGCACAATGCGAAGAAGTACCTCGAAGGTAGCAAATTCAGCTATAAGCAGGTCGGTGACGTGGTGGAAACCACCTGTCCGTGGGGCAACCGCATCCGCGTTCATGCACCCGATGCGGCACGCTTCGGCCAGCTTCGTCTCGGCATGCCGTACGTCGAGTTCGACGTGCCCGCCGGCACCGACCTCAAGGGCATCGCGCGATTCTACACCGACATTCTCGGCGGCATCGCCGGTGTGGCGAAGGACGAGCGCGGCGAATATGCCTGGGCCAACACGTCGGCTGACAGCAAGGTGACGTTCCGCGAAACCAAGAAGAAGCAGCCCGAGTACGACGGGCACCACATCCAAATCACACTCGCCGACTTCTCCGGCCCGCACAAGAAGCTGGTGGAGCGCGGACTGATCTGCGAGGAGAGCGATCAGCATCAGTATCGCTTCCTCGACATCGTCGATGTGGACACCAACAAGCCGCTGTTCCGCATCGAGCACGAGACGCGCAGCATGCGTCATCCGATGTTCAATCGCGTGTACGTCAACCGCAATCCGGACATGACCAACCGCAACTTCGTGCCGGGATATGAGGTCGGCGTCTGGGCGCTGGCGTAATCAGACCGTGCGACGTGGCCGGGCCTTGCCCGGCCACCCACGGCTTTCCTCGCTGATCGAAACCGTGGCCGTACCTCTACGCTGCGATCCACGGCAAGTACAGGGATCGTTGAAATGTCTGCTCCAGCAGCCTACCACGTGTCGGCGTATAACACCGCGAAGGCGTCGGAGAACAAGATCCACGACGACGCGACAGCACGGAAGTTCGGCTTCACGGGCGGGCTGGTCGGCGGTGTGCACGTCTACGCCTACATGACGCATCTGCCCGTCGCTCACTGGGGTCGCGCCTGGCTGGAGCGCGGTACCGGCGACTGCAAGTTCAGCAAGCCCGTGTATGAGGGCGACATCGCCGAGATGACCGCCGAGGAAACGGCGGATGGTCTGGCACTGACAGTGCGCAGCCACGACGTGCTGTGCGCCACCGGGGCTGCAGGATTGCCGTCCGCCGTCGCCGCGCCGTCGCTGACGGAGTTCCGGTTAGCGACGCCGCCTGCGCATGACTCGCGCCTGCCCGCGGATGAGCGTTCGCTCGCTGTTGATTCGTGGCTCGGCATGAATCCGCTGCTGGTTACAGCGGAATTTCATGCGCAGGATCTGAGCGACACGCGCGAGACCGATCCGCTGTACGCGGCGGAAGGCATCGTGCATCCCGGCACCATTCTGCGTTGCTGCAATTGGGTGCTGTCGCACAACGTGGTGCTGCCCGCGTGGATGCATGTCGGTAGCAAGGTGCAGAACCTCGGTATCGCGCACATCGGTGACACACTGAGTGCACGTGCCCGCGTCACGCAGAACTACGTGCATAAGGGTCACAAGTTTGTCGAGGTCGATGCGCTGGTGTTGGCGAATGAACGCACGCCGCTAGCTCGTGTTACCCACACCGCGATCTATCTGCCGCGCCAGTTGGCGGAGGCAGCTTGACAACTGCGTTCCCGCACGTCGGCAGCGGAGCCATATATGGCACGTCTGCACCAGGCAGGTAATACATGCGGAATCCGTTGATGAGCGTGCCTGGGATAATGGGTGCCGCCGTCATGGGTGCTTTCGGCATCTCGGACGAGCATAGGAAGTTTCTGTCATCCGGCTATCGTTGTCCAAGCTGTAATGCTTCCAATACCAGTCTTCTTGGGATGCTCACCACAAATTCTTATTCCGCTGAGGGAAAGAAGCTCGCGCTTATCGCGGGTGGCGCGGTGCGCGGCGATACTGCTGAATGCCCGAAGTGCAGCCACCGCTGGAAGGTCTATGACAGCGCAGTCGCGGCGCCACCTCCCGGCGATGCGACCATGGAGATCGTTGAGACGGACCGTAGCGAGGAGCCGTTTGGCGACGACCATCGCGTCATCGATAACACGCGCAGTTCCGGATCACTGACTCGCACATTCACCTTCACCAAGGTATGGACCAAGACCTGCGACGTCCAGACTGAGAAAGCCGTGGGCGCGGGCGGTGAGTTCAGCCTGGGCATAAAGGATGCAGCCGCCCTCAAGGTGTCGTCGGAAGAGAAGCTGCGCACCACCTACGGTGTCACGCATGAGGCGAAAGAGACCTACTCAGAGCAGGTCACCTGCAACGTCGATCGGTGAACGAAACTGACGATTGTGGTGAGGTGGAAGCGTATCTGGCAGCACGGATATTTGCGCGTAACCTTGCAGGGCGCGGAAGTGCGGATCCCATTCCGCGTCGCGGTCGGAATAACCTTCGACCAGGAGCAGATCGAAGGATCTGACGCCGAGCCGGCTGGGGTGTGAGACGCCGCGGCCTAAGCAGAGATTCGTAGCCCGGCCAACGGAAGCGGGGAGCGCTCGGCATTGAGCGCGCCCACCGCCTGGTGGATCACTCGGTCGAGCGCGTCCGGGTCAGCGAAGGTCTGATGCGCGAGATGATGCGCTTTGAGATCATGCCAGACGCGTTCGATGTCGTTCAGTTCGGGCGCATATTTCGGCAGCCACTCGACGGTCAGCCAGTGGGCGCGGGTAGCCAGCGCTGCCAGCGAGAGCTTGCTAGTATGGATCGGCCCATTGTCCTCGACCAGCACCACCGGCTTAATGGGTTGCCCGGGCTTCGGGCCATAGAGCCGGTCGAGTTGCTCGAGATGGGCGAGGAAGTCGCTGCTGCGCTTGGTCGGGCTGGTGTGCACGATGAGCTGGCGTGTGACGTGATCGAACGAACCCAGCATGGCGACCTTCTTCGCCTGCCCCGGCGCCGGCACACGCAGGTCCGCCCCCGCCTTGGCCCATGCCCGCGCGAGATAAGGATGCGTCAGTGCCTCGCTCTCATCACCGTAGAGCAGCACGATGTCGCCGGCCTCGGCCTGTTGCTTGCGCAATTGCAGGCGCAGACCGACCCGTTCGATCTCGGTGGCGCTCTGGCGTCCGTTCAGCGTGTGGCGCGGCCGCCGCCAGCGGAACTTTTTTTGTGCAACGCCTTGGACAGTTGCGAACGGCTAATGCAGACGCCTGCCCGCGCTTCGATCTCGGCACGCAGCCGGGAGATCGTCCAATTGCGCCGGTCCGCCACCGGCGCTTCCAGCAGTGGGGTAGCCACACGCAGCGCCGCTTCACTCTTCACCGGCACCGGGCCGGGCGCCACATTGGCCTTCAGCGCCATCGCACCGCCGCGCATGAAGTCGCTGCGCCACAGGCGGACCGTGTCCTCACGCACACCAAATGCCTCGGCGATGCGCGGGCTCGTCCAACCGGCCAGCGTCAGCAACACAGCACGCGCCCGGTCCGCCTCGCCGCGATCACGCGAGCCGGCAAGCGCAGCCAACGCGGCACGTTGGTCGTCGGTAGCTACAAGCGGTGATCGGCCTGTCATCGTCGGCACCTGCGAATCGGTGCCGCAGGGAATCAATCCACCAAGCGTTGGTCAAGCAGCCAGATTCTGCTTAGACCGGCAGTTCGCCTTCCTGCTTCAGCATGCGGATCGCCTCGCGGAACGCCGCCGCGGTATTCGCCACATCGTCCGCGGTATGCGTGCACGACAGCAGCCCTCCGCCACGCGGATTGAGGTCCACGCCATTGACCAGCATCGCCAGCCGCAACCGGTTCACCAGCGACTTCGGTTGGTTCTTCATGTCCTCGAGCGGCATCCTGGTCGGATCGAAACGATATGGCCCGATGTCCGCCCCGCTCGGGTTCACGAACAGATGGAACCCGGAGTAAGTGCCATACACCGCCCACTTCACGCGCTCCGCATCCAGCACCGCGTTCAGTGCCTCGCGCAGTTCCGCGGCGGTTGCGGACGCACGATCGGAAGCATCGGTTTCGGCGATCACCGTCAGTGCCGCCGTGCCCGCCGCGGCCGACACCGGGTTGGCGTTGAACGTGCCGGGATGCGAGATCTTCTCGCGGCCCGCGCGCTCCGCCACCGCGAAGTCGAGCAGGTCGAGGATGTCCTTGCGCCCTGCCACGCACGCCCCCGGCAATCCGCCGGCAACGATCTTGGCGAAACTCGACAGGTCGGGCCGCACGCCGAATGCCATCTGCGCCCCGCCCCGCGTGGCACGGAACCCGGTGACCACCTCATCGAGAATCAACAGCGCGCTGTACTGCTCGGTGATTCGCCGCAGTTCCTGGCAGAACTCAGCGCCCAGCGGCACCTGTCCGAACGACGAACCGGTCGGCTCGTAGATCACCGCCGCAATGTCGCTGTTGCTTGCGAACGCATCGCGCACCGCGCCGATGTCGCCCGGATTCAGCAGGATCGACTTCTCCGTAACGCCAGGCAGCACACCCGGTGTCGGCGAGCCATCGAAATGGTTCGTGTAGCCGCTGGCCATCTGGTCGTGCCAACCGTGGAAATGCCCCTTGAACCGCATCAGCGTCTGCCGCCCGGTGAACGCGCGCGCCAGTCGCACCGCCATCAATGTCGCCTCGGTACCTGACGAGGTGAAGCGCATCCGCTCGGCCGTCGGCACCAGGCGTTGGATGGCGTGCGCCCATTGCACCTCGCGCGGGTGGGACGCCCCGAACTGGGTACCTTCGTTGAACGCCTCGCTGACCGCCGCTGTCACCGCCGGATGACGATGGCCCAGCAGCAGCGCGCCGTGGCCGCCGAAGTAGTCGATATAGCGATTGCCATCGACGTCCCATTTGTGCGGACCGTCGGCATGCTGGATGAACACGCCATACGGGTCCACGTGGCGCGCATCGTGGGTGATGCCGCTGGGGAACAGTTCGCCAGCCTCCTTCGCCAACGCCGCCGAACCCGGCGTCCGCTCGCGATAAGCGGCGATGATACGGGAGTTGCTGCGCAGGTCTGCGGCGACATCATTCATGGTCCGGCCTCGTTGACGGCGATGCGTGCCATACTGCCGCTATCACGAGCAGTCTGACAATTCGTTGGCTTATTCCGCGGTCTCACGCAATTGTCCAAGGGCGATTTCCAGACGCCCCATGATTGTGTCGGCAGGTATGCGCCAATCCGCGTTGGCCGTGTAGAAGCCGCCTTTCCAGCCTCGCAGGTGATCGGTTACGCGATCCCGCGCAGCCAGGGCCAGCGAACGCCGCCGGTTTCGCATGCTGTCCCGCTGTGGCAGGGTTGCCGTGAGGGAGGGCGATACGTGTTCGATCTGGTGCTGAAGGGCGGCCGGGTTGTCGATCCGGCGCAGGATTTGGACGCCAGGCTGGATGTGGCGTTTGCTGAAGGCAAGGTGGCGGAACTCGGACCCGACCTGGTTGGTGGCAGGCAGACGCGCGATGTCTCCGGCCTGATCGTGGTGCCCGGGCTGATCGATCTGCACACCCATGTCTATTGGGGTGGCACATCTCTGGGCGTTGATCCGGACCCTTATGCAAAGTCCAGCGGACTCACCACACTGATCGATGCGGGCTCGGCGGGGCCAGGCAATCTGAAGGGTTTCCGCCGGCATGTCATCGAGCGGTCCGAAGTGCGTATCCTGCCTTTCCTCAACATCTCCTTCGCCGGCATCTTTGCCTTGTCGAAGGAGATCAATGTCGGTGAGTGCCGTGATCTCGCTCTACTGAATCCGCGCGTTTGCCTGCAAGTGGCCAAGGCGGATGCCGATCTGGTGGTCGGCATCAAGGTTCGCGTCGGCGGCAACGCATCCGGAGCCTCCGGTATCGCGCCGATGGAGATGGCGCTGGAGGTTGCGGAACATGCCGGGCTGCCGCTGATGACGCATCTCGATGCGCCGCCACCGTATCGCTCCGACGTAATGCCGCGGCTGCGCAAGGGCGACATCCTGACGCATTGCTTCCGCCCGTTCCCCAACACGCCGGTGGCCCCGGATGGTGCCGTGCGCGAGGACGTGCTGGCGGCGCGCGAGCGCGGCGTGATCTTCGATATCGGTCACGGCAAGGGTTCCTTCGGCTACGAGACGGCAATGGCGATGCTCCAGCGGGGCTTCATGCCGGACGTCATCTCGTCTGACATCCATGTCGTTTCGATCGACGGTCCCGCCTATGACCTGTTGACCACGATGTCGAAGTTCCTGGCGCTCGGCGTACCCTTGTCGGAAGTGATCCGCGCCACCACGATCAATCCCGCGCGTGCCGTTCGGCTGGAGGATCGCGGTACGTTGCAGCCCGGACTGCTCGGCGATGCCTCCGTGCTGACCTTGGAGCAGGGACGCTTCGTGTTCGAGGACGTACTCGGCGAGACGCTGAACGCGGAGCAAAGATTGGCGTGCCGGGGCATCGTACTCGGCGGGCGCTGGTGGCACGGCTGACAACGGAGGAACGATGATGCAGATCGGTGTGATAGGTCTGGGACGCATGGGCGCCAATATTTCGCGACGTTTGATGCGCGCCGGACATTCCTGCGTGGTGTGGGACGCTAACGCATCCGCCGTGAAGGGTCTCGGCAAGGAAGGAGCCAAGGGTGTCGAATTCGCTGAACGATGTCGTGCAGGCATTGCAGCCACCGCGTGCGGTGTGGGTGATGCTGCCGTCGGGCCACATCACCGAGCAGACAATCGCGGAGCTTGGCGGTATGATGCAGTCGGGCGACATCATCATCGATGGCGGCAACACCTTCTATAAGGACGATGTGCGGCGCGCGCAGGAACTGGCGCCCAAGGGCATCCGCTACATCGATTGTGGCACCTCGGGCGGCGTGTGGGGGTTGGAGCGCGGCTACTGCCTGATGATCGGCGGCGAGAAGGCCGCGGTGGACCATCTCGATCCGATTTTCTCCGCGCTGGCGCCTGGCATCGGCACAATCGAACGCACGCCGGGGCGCGAGGGTCTCGATCCGCGCGCGGAACGTGGCTATATCCATGCCGGCCCGTGCGGCGCCGGGCACTTCGTGAAGATGATCCATAACGGCATCGAATACGGCATGATGCAGGCGATGGCGGAAGGTTTCGACATCCTGCGCAATCGCGGCTCCGACAAGCTGCCGGCGGGCGAGCGTTTCGATTTGAATGTTGCCGACATCGCCGAGGTTTGGCGGCGCGGCAGCGTGGTGACGTCCTGGCTGCTCGACCTGACCGCCGACGCCTTGGCGAAGGACGCGACGCTTGAACACTTCTCCGGTACCGTCGAGGATTCCGGCGAAGGCCGCTGGACGATCGAGGCGGCGATCGAGGAAGCAGTGCCGGCGGAAGTGCTTGCGGCGTCGTTGTTCGTGCGCTTCCGTTCACGTCAGGAACACACGTTCGCCGAGAAGATACTGTCCGCCATGCGGTTCGGATTCGGTGGCCATGTGGAGCCGCCGGCGCCAAAGCCATGACCGTCGCGGTGATGATGGGCGTTTCCGGCAGCGGTAAGACGACCATCGCAAAAGGTGTCGCCGAACGCGAGGGATGGCGGCTGGTGGAGGGCGATGATTTCCACCCGGCGTCGAATGTCGCGAAGATGAAGTCCGGGACACCGCTGGTCGATGAAGACCGTTGGCCGTGGCTGCGCGCCATCGCGCATGAGATCGATGCGATACGCGGCCGCGGCGAATCGGCGGTGGTGACCAGCTCGGCATTGAAGCGTGCCTATCGCGACATCCTGATCGATGGCCGACCCAACGTTGCGCTCGTGTACCTGAAGGGGTCGAAGGAGCTCATCGGCAAACGCATGGCGGCACGCAAGGGACATTTCATGCCACCGTCCCTGCTCGACAGCCAGTTCGCCACGTTGGAGGAACCCACCGCTGATGAACATCCGATTGTCGTGTCGATCGAGCCGCCGCCGGACGAAATTGTCGACGATGTCGTCAGGAAGCTGAAGGAGCGCACGGGATGAGTGAGCAGTTCGCGGTCTATCCGAGCCTGCGTGATCGCGTCGTGTTCATCACCGGCGGCGCCAGCGGCATAGGTGCCGAGCACGTGACGCAGTTCGCGGCGCAGGGTGCCAAGGTGGCGTTCGTCGACATCGCCGATGACGCAGCGCACGAACTGGTCGCCAAACTGGAAACGGCGGGCCAGGCTGCACCGTTCTATCAGCACTGCGACCTGAAGGACATCGCAGCTCTCAAGTCGGCAATCGCCGAAGTGGCGAAGCGGCTCGGGCCGATCACCGTGCTGGTGAACAACACGGCGAACGATCAGCGGCACAGGTTTGAGGATGTGACCGTCGAATACTGGGATGAACGGCTGGCGACCAACCTGCGCCATCAGTTCTTTGCCATTCAGGCGGTGGCTCCGATGATGCGGTCGGCGGGCGGCGGTTCGATCATCAACTTTGGCTCCGTGAGTTGGCACGCGGCGCAGGGCGGCATGCCGGCCTACACGACTTCGAAGGCCGGTGTCGAAGGGCTGACGCGTGGCATGGCGCGCGACCTGGGGCCGGACCGCATCCGGGTGAACACGGTGATCCCTGGCTGGATCATGACCGAGCGGCAGATCAAATTGTGGCTGACGCCCGAGGCGGAGGAAAACCTAATCCGCAGCCAGTGTCTGAAGGAAAAGCTGGCGCCAGCGGATGTGACGCGCGTCGTGCTGTGGCTGGCATCCGACGACAGCCGGATGTGCACCGCGCAATTGTGGGTGGTGGACGCGGGGAGGATGTAGGCCACGCCGCGCCGCTGGCCCGTTGGCTGCCGCGCCGTCCCTTCACTATCGGATGGAAGCCAATCCTCCGAGGCCTAACCGGCCGCAATGGATGAATTTTGGTGAAGAAGACCGGCGCCGCCGGAAGGCTTATGCACTACATCACTGCCTGTGACATTGTGCGGTTATGTTCTCCCCGCCCACGCGTCAAGAGTTCTTATTCATTCAGCTTCGGGGCTGCAGGCAGAACTAATCGGTTCCCCGCCCAACATCTCCTCGGCAAACCGGATGGCATCGGGCAACGACCGGTTCACTGCGGCATAATGCGGCATCCCGGCGTAGAGATGGGCCTCTACTGTTGTTCCAGCGACACAAGCCTGTTTCGTCAGCTCGAGCTCCAGACGAGCCGGCGCATCGCGATCAGCCTCGCCGATCCCGATGAAGAGAGGCCGTGGCAACTTCATTGAAGGGTATTCGAGCAGAGCTGCGGTATCATCAAGCGCTTTGTGATACCCGGGCTTGACGCCCTCTGCACGAGTAACACCCGAGATTGAAACTTCCAGAATGAGTTGCCATACGCAGGTCCGTCGCGCCAGTTCGAACAGTGGAAGCGCCTGCGTCGAGAACATGTCCGATGGTTTCAGCGTAGGGTCCGTCTGTTGCGCCAGCAATCCGATGTACAGAGCGTAGATAAGGGTGGAAGAAACCTGCGTCGCGGTGCTCTCCCTGGCTGCGGCAGTTGCCTGCGGTGAATAAGGAATTCCGGTTGTTATGGTGCCTATGATGTCGATGTTGGAGGCATAGGTTGATTGCAAGGCAGCGGCACCAAAGACTGCTCCAGCGCCTTGCGAGTAGCCGGCAAGCAGCACCTTCCCACTCAGGCCGGCAAAGGAACGCTCCACCGCACGGATGCTGTCCAGCACGTCATAGGCAGCGGGGCGGACGGCCATGTACGGGTGCGGGCCTGGTGTACCGAGGCCCTGATAGTCTGTCGCGACGACAGCGAATCCGTGAGTAAGCCAGGCGTTCAGAAACGCCTCGATCTCCACGGAGTAACCGGTCCAGGATGGGGCACACATGTCGGCCATGCCTGCTGTCTCGTGTGCCCATGCCAGAAGGGGCCATCCACCATTGGGCGGCTCGCCCTTTGGGGTGAAGAACAGGCCCGACACCGCCGTGGGCGTGTGTCCGTCGATCCCATCTGTCGAACTATACAGGATGCGGAATTGTGCGGCAGCATTCGACAGCCCAAGTGTTTTCTCGAGTGTCGCCTGCCGAAGCATGGTCCCCGGCATCTCAGGTATCGGTCCTGCCCAGGTGTAGAAGCTGGAGACCCGGCCGTCGCCTTCCATCAGATCCGGCTTGGGTGCCTCCGCAGCTTGCGCCATGCTCAGAGCTAAGCGAAATATCAGCAAGAGGATCGTCACCTTCAGCAACGTAGGTCTTCCAAAAGCTTTGGTGTGATGAGGCGTGCCGCAGCCATAACCCCGCCGTCAAGCGATGCAACTGAATCCGGCATCACCGCACCGCTTGAGCTCCAGCCGGTTAGCAGGAAACGTCGTGCTCTGGCGCCAGCCTGTGGAATCACGAACCAGCACGGCAGCCCAAAGCCCTATCACAGGGTCGGGCACCACGCCGTTGGAAGAACTCCAAAGTTCGATACGCTCGGCAGTGAAATCGATGTACACCACGTTCGGGTCGGACGGGCCGCCTGGATGCCACCGATAGGACTCGGGTCGCCAATTGGCCGTCTTGGCTGCGACATCATCGTTGATCACCGCGCGTCCAACGAGCGTCACGTAGGCGTTCCCGGGATCATATTGGTAGGCCAGGGTCAACCGGCCCGATCGCTCGATTTCCGAGGATTTTCTGGATCTTCGATCGGTCGCGAAACGCACCGTCCACGCGTCTGACAGCGGTTTCGGGTTCACCACGCGGGCGTTTGCTTCGCCGTTCCGGTCGACGGTGATCGCCATACAGGCTGGAACCTTCGCGATAATCTCCCTCGCGACTTGCAGCAGGTCATTGGTGTCCACGATTTCCCCCCGTTCGCGGTTCGAAAGTCAGACGGCTCGTTCAACAAGGCCGGACTTGCGTTTTCGCGCACGGTAATCTGCGACCACAGCGCGATAGGTGGTGCGAATCAACCGGTCAACGAGCGGCGGCGGCGGTTCGTGGCGGGCGAGGTGCTGACGCACGGCGGCGACCGGAATCTCGGCGATCAGGAATTGTGCGAGACGCACTTCCTCTGGCCCATCCTGTCCAAAGATGACCCGCGCTGCCCGCAGCGATCCAGTCTGCATACGCTGCGTCATCTCGGCGACCCGCTCGCGCAGTTCTTCCGGCCATTCACCCTGAACGAAGTCTTCCCGATCATACAGCAGGAGCAGGCATGCCTTATCCAGATTCGTGCGCGCCCAGGCGGGCGTATGCAACGCTGCCCGCATCCCGTCGCCGGCATCGAGGGCATCACTGACCCCCGCCTGAAAGTCGAACACCGTCCGGAGCCACAGTGCGCCGAGCAATACATTACGCGAGGCAAAGCGGTGGTAGAACGACCCGGTGGGTGCCTTGAGCTGCGCTGTGATCGAAGCAACCGTAACGGCGGTCGGCCCATCTGCGGCAACGATCGCCAGCGCCGCGGCGAGAAAGTCCATTCGGCTGAATTTGGCGCGGCCCATCAGATTAGAATATTCGTTCTAGACTATCCAGTCAACATGCGTTATAGGGCGCTGCCGTCTCTGTTGGCAACAGCGTGTGCCGACCCACTGCACCCCGGTGCCATAAGGGTGAGATCACGCAAATGCGTCGGTGGGACCTTCGTGTCGGCTGCGACGCCGGCGTTACCCGCAGTGGCTCAAACAGAAAACAAGCGCGTCCTGATATTCTGGAGGGGACACCATGGCCCAGGACCTGTCTGCTACCGCACGCCGTCGTTTCCTTGGTGGCATCGCGCTGAGTGCCGCCGCACTCGGGGCAAGCCGATCCGGCGCAGCGGCGGCCGGCGATGGCCACGTTCTTGGCTATGACGCCGCGCCTGCCGATGAGTTCATGAAGACGGTGCCGCGCAAATCGGGCGCCCCGGTCTCTTTCAGCTTGTCACTCGACTACAATCCGGTGAAAGCAACGTCCGGCGGCTGGGCGCGCGAAGTGAATGCCCGTCACCTCCCGCTGGCGAGCGGTATTGCCGGAGCGCACCTGTTCATGAACCCCGGCGGCTCACGTGAGATGCACTGGCACGCGACAGCGGCCGAGTGGGCATACATTCTGACGGGCCGGTGCCAGATCATCGTGCTGGACCCCGACGGTGCACTCGATGTCACTAACCTGGGCCCGGGTGATATCTGGTTCTTCCCGAAGGGTCATGCGCACGCAATCTCAACCTTGGGTGACGCACCCTGCCACGCGGTCCTGACCTTCGCCGATGGCCTGTTCTCCGAGCGCGGTACGTTCGGCATCAGCGACTGGATCAGCCGGTTTGACGCGGCGACACTCGCGCGCAACTTTGGAGTTCCTCCAGCGAGCATACCGACTTTCCCGCAGGGCGAGACGTACATCAACCAGGGCGAGGTGATCCCGCTCGACAGCCCCGCCGCGCGTGACGTGCAGGAACTGCCGCCGTCGCAGAGCCATCGCTACCGGCTGATGGCCCAGAAACCGTGGCGCAGCTTCCCTGGCGGCACGCTGCACCTCGCCTCCGCAAGGGAGTTCCCGATGTCGGCCACCATGACCGGACTGATCATTCGGCTGCAGCCGGGAGCAATGCAAGAGCTGCATTGGCATCCCAACGCGAACGAGTGGTTTTACATTTCGAAGGGCCGGGTGCGCGCAACGCTGTTCGGTGCCGACAAGCGGATGGCGGTGGCGGATCTGGGTATTGGCGACTGCGGCTACTTCCCGCAGGGCTGGGGCCATTCGTTCGAAGTGCTGGGGACCGAGCCGAGCGAGATCGTGTCATCGCTGGATGACGGAATTTATCAGGACAGCTCGCTGTCGGACTGGATCGCCAAGGTGCCACGACACGTACTCGGCAACAACCTGAACATGACAGAGGCGGCAGTGGCACAATTTCCGAAGCAGAAGGTGGTGATCGCCGGCGGCGCCTGAACATCAGGGAAACGTCAAGGCCAGCTCTCCGTCCAGCTGATTTCGGCATCAGTTTACGGTGATGATGATGTAGCCTGGGGGTCTTCTGGGTCGACCAGACGCCAGTTTCCCCGCGCTGTTGACCAGGGATGTGCATGGAGGTGACGCCAGTGGCTTGCGCGCGCGGAGAGGGCTGGTGCAATTGCGATCACTTATAGTGTCCATCGCATTCAGTATGATCCAAGCGGGCACGGCCAGAACTGCTGATCTATCCAAAGAAGGGATATTCACTGCGGCGTTCGTCCGCCCGCTTCGCAATCCCTATGAATGGAGGCCTGCTTGTTACCGTAGCCTGCTCAAGAGCGACCGTTCCGGATTCGGCCAGACACTGCCATGAACCGAATGTCCGACTTCGGCGCGCCCCACCGCGAAGCGGACAGGCAGCAGACTACCAAAGTCGCAGCCGTCTTAAGCGGTTCCGTTCCGGTGCCATTCAGAGGCAGGCCCTCGGATCAGCCCTTCACCGCACCGGCACCGTGCCGGCTTGCGATAGGCGCGCGCCCCCAGCATCATGAGCGCAACAACTGGGGAAACAGCACCATGTGGCAACCGAGCGAACGTTATCCCGACCCGGCCGTGCAGGTCATCGACGCCAGCTTCAATAGCTATCGCCTACCGCTTGCATCCGTGGAACGTCTCGCCACCGGTTGTCGCTGGTCGGAAGGCCCGGTGTATTTCGGCGATGGCCGCTATGTGCTGTGGAGCGACATCCCCAACGACCGCATCCTGAAATGGGAGGAAGAAACCGGCGTGGTCAGCGTCTACCGAAAATCCTCCAACAACGCCAACGGCAACACGCGCGATCGCCAGGGCCGCCTGGTCACCTGCGAACATCGCGGCCGTCGCGTCATCCGCACCGAATATGACGGCGCCATCACCGTGTTGGCCGACAGCTATCAGGGCAAACGGCTGAACTCACCCAACGACGTGGTGGTGAAGTCCGACGGCTCGATCTGGTTCACCGACCCACCCTTCGGCCTGCTTGGGTACTACGAAGGCGAGAAGAACGAACCGGAGCTTCCCGCCAATGTCTACCGTGTCGATGGCCAGACCGGCGCGGTCACCGTCGTCGCCGACGATGTGCAGGGCCCGAACGGTCTCGCCTTCTCGCCTGATGAAACCAAACTCTACGTTGTCGAATCCCGCGCCATGCCGTCGCGCAAACTCCGCGTGTTCGACGTCAACGGCAGCACGCTTGGTGCCAGCAGGATGTTCATCGACGCCGACCCCGGCACGCCGGACGGCTTTCGAGTCGACATCGACGGCAATCTGTGGTGCGGCTGGGGCATGGGCGAGGACGGCCTCGACGGTGTGCGCATCTTCAATCCGGCAGCCGAGCCGATCGGCCACATCTCGCTGCCGGAACGCTGTGCCAACCTCTGCTTTGGCGGGCGCTGGCGCAACCGCCTGTTCATGGCTGCGAGTCACGGCCTCTACGCGATATATGTGAACACGCAAGGCGCACTCGGCGGCTAGCATCCACCAATGTTCGATCTGCGTGGACAGGGGACATCGGTCCGCACGGAACTGCTGGCAGGTCTCACCACCTACCTGACGATGGCCTACATCGTCGTGGTAAATCCCTCGATCCTGGCGCAGGCAGGGATCGACCAGGGCGCCGCGTTCGTCGCCACCTGCATCGCCGCGGCCATCTGTTCCGCCGCGATGGGACTGCTGGCGGATCTGCCGCTGGCACTAGCACCAGGCATGGGGCTCAACGCCTACTTCACCTTCACGGTGGTGAAAGGCATGGGCGTGCACTGGCAGGTTGCACTCGGCGCAGTGTTCCTGTCCGGCGTGCTGTTTTTCATCATCAGCCTGCTGCGCATCCGCGAGTGGCTGATCAACGCCATTCCGATGTCGTTGAAACTCGGCATCGGCGCAGGCATCGGCCTGTTCCTTGGCCTGATCGGTCTGCACGAGATGGGCGTCGTCACCGGCAATCCCGAAACTCTTGTGACGCTTGGCCATCTCGGCTTGCCGGCAACGCTGCTGGCGTGCGTTGGGTTCCTCATCATGGCGGGGTTGTCCGCGCGTGGCATGACCGGCGCCATCCTGGTCGGCATCCTGGTCACCGCCGCACTGGGCATTCCGTTCGGCCTGACCGAATTGCACGGTGTCGTGTCAACACCACCCTCCCTGGCGCCCACATTCCTGAAACTCGACATCGCTGGAGCGCTGTCACTCGGCGTGACAACCGTGGTGCTGACGTTTTTCCTTGTCGATGTGCTCGACAACGCCGGCACCTTGATCGCCACCACCCAACGCGCCGGACTGATGCGTCCGGACGGCACGCTGCCACGCCTGCGCGAGGCGCTGCTCGCCGATAGCGGCGGCGCGATCATCGGCGCTGTGCTCGGCACCAGCACCACCACGAGCTACATCGAGAGCGCCGCCGGCATCCAGGCGGGCGGCCGCACCGGGCTTACCGCCGTCACCGTCGCCGTGTTGTTCCTGCTGACCCTGTCCTTCGCACCGATCGCCACCGCTATTCCTGCCTTTGCCACCGCGCCGGCACTCGTGTTCGTCGCCTGCCTGATGGCGCGCGCGCTGCGCGACATCGACTGGGACGACACCACCGAGTACGTGCCGGCGGTGACGGTAGCGATCGGCATCCCGTTCACATTCTCGATCGCCGCCGGGATCGGCCTTGGCTTCATCGTCTATGTCGTGGTCAAGGCGGCAGCCGGACGTATCGGCGCGATCGCCGGCGCGGTCTGGCTGATCGCCGCATTGTCGCTTCTGCGGTTCATTCTGGGCGGCTGAGCGGTGGCGCGCCGATTGCGCTACAAATGCCGGAATGTGTTGGGCAGTGCGATCGTAACGGATCCGGACAGCGTCTCCTCCGGCTGCAGCACGTGCATGCCCTGACCGGATGGTAGCTCCTGTCGATTGATCGCATCCGGCACATGGCTCACCGGTTCGACGCAGAAGAAGTCCGCGCCGCGCGGCGCATAGACCTGTAGATGGCGGAACGCGTTCTCCGCCTCGATGGTGATCCCGCCGGCGATACCCGCGATCTGCGCGCGCCGGTTCCAGGCGGTGAAGCAATTGTCCAGCTGTACGCTGCCGACCGATCGTGCAGTGCCGTGGTCCCACTCGCGCGGCACCCTGGTGTGCTGCGAAAGCAGCGAATCCCTGCCGTTGATCCACACCCCACCGGCCTTGAATTGCAACGTTGCGCCAGAATGCCTGGGGAAATACGGATGCAGCCCGATGCCGACCGGTGCCGGCCCGCTATGCATATTGGCCACCGTCAGTTCGACAACGAGCTTGCGCGGCAGGGCGAGAAAGGACAGTCCAGCCATGAACGAGAACGGCCATTGCCGCGCATGCTCGCCACTCGCGTCGTGATGCAGCGTGAAAGCGGCGGAGACGTCCGAGGCATTCTCCACCTGCCAGCGACGCTGCCAGCCCACGCCGTGAATCGCGTGGGGATGATCGCCGAAATTGCGTTCGATCTGGTAGCTGACACCCTGCCAGGTAAAGCGGCCATAAGCGATCCGATTGCAGAACGGCACCAGCGGGAAGCAGCCCATGCCGCGGACGTTGCCGGTGATGACCGCATCCGGCAGTGCATGGCGCAGCACATGAGTGCGGTCGTGCATCCATCCAAGGATGGCGCCACCGGATTCCGGCATCACGACCACCGAGGATTGGCCCATCTCCAGTCTCAGCATACGCCGTTCTCCGTTGCGTCCGGCAGCCTAGCGCCGGTCCCGCGGGCAGCGTAAAGGGGGGCCGCCAACCATAGGAAGCGATACGTGGAGTGGGTGGATTGCGTCGTGGCGGGTGCCGGGGTCGTCGGTCTGGCAGTGGCGCGTGCGCTCGCGTTGGCCGGACGCGAGGTGATCATCCTGGAAGCCGCGGAAGGTATCGGCACAGAAACATCCTCGCGCAACAGCGAGGTGATCCACGCCGGCATCTACTATCCCGCGGGTAGTTTCATGGCGCGGTTCTGTGTCGCCGGTCGCCAGGCGCTGTATGCCTATTGCGCGGAAAAGGGCGTGCCGCACATTAATTGCGGCAAGCTGATCGTCGCGACCAACGCCGAAGAGGACGCCTTGCTGGCCGGCATCAAGCGCCGCGCCGAGGCGAACGGTGTGGCGGGCATGCGTGTGCTCACCGCGACCGAGGCGATCGCGCTGGAACCGAATCTTTCATGCACCGGTGCGCTGTATTCGCCGGTCACCGGCATCGTCGACAGTCACGCGTTCATGTTGGCGCTGCAGGGCGATGCGGAAAATGCCGGCGCAGTGCCGGTGTTCTTCAGCCCCGTCACCGGCGGGCGGGTTGTGCAAGGCGGCATGGAGATCGATGTCGGCGGCACCGATCCGATGACGCTGCGCTGCCGGCTGCTGGTGAATTCCACCGGCCTGCACGCGCCGGGTGTCGCTTCGCGCATTGTCGGCATGCCGCCGGAGCGCATTCCGCCGGCGCATTACGCGAAGGGCAACTACTTCACATTGTCGGGTCGCTCGCCATTCTCGCGCCTGATCTATCCGGTGCCGGTGCCCGGCGGGCTTGGCGTGCATCTGACGGTCGATCTCGGCGGCCAGGCGCGATTCGGGCCGGACGTGCAATGGATCGATACGATTGACTATACGGTGGACCCGGCGCGCGCCGACAGCTTCTATGCCGCGGTGCGCAAGTACTGGCCGGCGCTGAAGGACGGCGCGCTGCAGCCGGGTTATGCCGGCATCCGTCCCAAGATCGTGCCGCGTGGTGCGCCGGCGCAGGACTTTGTCGTGCAGGGACCGCAGACGCACGGTGTGCCGGGGTTGATCAATCTGTTCGGCATCGAAAGCCCGGGGCTGACCGCGTCGCTGGCGTTGGCGGACCATGTGCTGGAAGTGGCGAAAACAGAGTAGCGGCACCCCCGACGAGAACAACCATTCCTTACGATCGGCTATTCGATCGCCATAGGCGGTTGCAGTTTTTTTGTTGCAGTATCCGGACTGTTGTGTTCATGATAGTAGCTTAAACGGCCCCGGGGCAGACAGAGCGGGACGGCCGGAAGAAGCAGACTCGCATGGGGGGAGGCGCAAGTGGCAGATTCCAACATCCTTAATTCGCAGGACATACTATGCCAAGAACTCAATGAAATCGTCGCACGGCGCTGTCAGCGTACTGACTTTGCCGGTGAGGCGCTATTTAACGAAGCCGAAACACACGAAGAGGCTGTGCGACGTCTGGAACTGAGTGCGCTGTGCCTGTCGGGCGGCGGCATCCGCAGCGCTGCCTTCTGTCTGGGGATCCTCCAGAGCCTGGCATCGAAACACTTGCTCGGCCAATTCGATTATCTTTCCACCGTGTCCGGTGGGGGCTTTATCGGTGGGTGGCTGCAGGTTTTGATCCGCGAGTCCGGCGGCGTCAGCCATGCCGAGAGCGCCATGAACCAGCAGCGACCAAGTGCACTGCGACGACTGCGCGCCTACACCAATTATCTGACGCCGCAGACCGGGCCGCTGTCCACCGACACATGGGCAGGCATCGTCATCTATCTGCGCAATCTGCTGATCAATTGGGCGGTATTCGTGCCGCTGTTCCTGCTGCTGGTGCTGATACCAATTGTTTACAAGACAACGATTTGGGCGTGCAGTGGCAGCGATAGGATCAATCTTGCGCTGCTGGTCAGCGCTGGCGGCGCCCTGCTGTATGGAATTGTCAGCGTGTGCAGCCTGATTCCGAGCCATCGACCGCCGCAGCCACTGACTGATTCGCAGCCTCGCTATGCGTCTACCAGCAGTATCCGCTGGAGAATTGTGTATCCCGCGCTTGGCTGGACGCTGCTGATCCCATGGCTCCTCGACTTCGCTGATGGCCCGTTGATCAGGGACAAACATTTGAACTCGTGGCTGGCGCACGGTGCGTGCTGGATCGTTCCGGCCATTTATGTCGCTCTGATGACCGTAGGCTATGGTCTCGCCTGGTGTTGGCAGCTGGGCCGAGCCGATCCAGGTATCCAACTGTTCCGCGCAAATTTCTGGCGATGGGTCGCGGCCAGCACTGGCGCGGCTTTGCTAACCTGGGTCATGCTGAGCATCGTCGCTACAGTGCTGCCGCTGGAACCGGTCCCGCCGACGGAAAAGTCGCCTACGTCCATCGATACCGCGACTGTTTTGGCCGTGTTCGCACCGCTGGGACTGGCGGTGGTTCACGTGCTGCAGACCTCACTATATATTGGGTTGCGTCGGGAAACTGAACTGGCGGATCTTGACCGCGAATGGCTTGCTCGGGTCAACGCAATGATCCTGCGTCTCGCCGCGGGATGGTGCGTGCTCTCCCTCGGCTGCCTGATTCTTCCCCAACTAATCTATCTCAATGGACCGAACTCTAAGAGCCCCGATTTATCTACGTGGAGCGCTGGCGTCATATCGAGCGTTGGCGGGATCACCGTGCTTATTGGCGCGGCGGGCGCCTGGCTCGGCAAGATCTGGCCGTCGATCGAAAAGTTTGTCGACAGGCCAGGAGCCTGGGACTTCATGCGGACTTACCTGCCCACGGCGCTCGGCGTGGTGTTCGGCTTCGGACTGCTGGTGGCGTTCGGTGGCGTGGCCAACTTTGTGCTGGCCTGGCTTCAGGCTGACTGGGGCGACTTCGTGCTGGTCCACATCTTCGACCAGGCGTCGACCAGCGGTAAAGTAGCGGATCAGCCAAGTTGGTTGCCGCTGTTTATGCAGGTGCTGTTCGCTGTGCCTGTGATCATCGGCGTGCTGACGTTCCGGCATGTCAATGTCAACCGGTTCTCCATGCATGCCGTCTATCGAAACAGGCTGATGCGTGCGTTTCTGGGTTCGGCGCGAAACTGGCGCGAACATGACCCGTTCACCGGTTTCGATCCCAAAGATAATGTGCCGCTGTCGCTGCTGCGGCAGGTAGCCAACAGCCTGTTTCCCGTTGTCAATACGACATTGAACATCGCCACGGGCAATAACGCCGAGTGGGCGGAGCGCAAGGCGGCGTCATTCATTTTCACACCGCTTGCCTGCGGTTCCGAGGCGCTGCGTCATCCGGGACAAGATGCCTCGGAGATCGATCCCTGTGGCGCCTTTGTACCCACAGACCGGTTTGCCGGGCTGGAAACGCTCAAAGCGCATCCGACCAAGCCAACCGAAACCGGTCCAGGTCTCGGCAGCGTGCTGACCGTCTCTGGTGCGGCGGTGAGCCCAAGTTGGGGTTATCATTCCTCGCGCATTACGGCGTTTCTGATGACGCTGTTCAACGTCAGGCTGGGAGTCTGGCTACCCAATCCGTCAAAGGCGACAGCCGACGAACTTCGGCTGGCGCGGCCGAGCAATTCGCTCATGGCGTTGATTGACGAGATGCTCGGCGAAACAACCGACGAGAGCCAGGCGATCTACTTGTCGGACGGAGGACATTTCGAGAACCTCGGCCTCTACGAGATGTTTCGCCGTCGCTGCAGCTGGATCGTGGTCGTAGATGCAGGCGCCGACGATAAATGCACGCTTGTCGATCTGGGGAACGCAATTCGCAAGGTCGGAATTGACCTGGGTGTTGGCGTCAAGATGCGCGACATCCGGATTTATCCTCGTGATAAGCTTGAATCTAAGAAGCATTTGAAATCAAAGAAGAACCAGATCCCCGAGGCACTCGGCTTCGCTTATGGTGACATCGTGTACAGCAAGTGGCATACTGGTCATCTGCTCTATATCAAACCTAGCTTTCTTCCAAGTGTGCCTACCGACGTGCGCTCCTACGGAGCCGAACACGAGCTGTTTCCGCACGAGTCGACGCTGGATCAATGGTTCAGCGAAAGTCAGTTCGAGAGCTATCGTGAACTCGGGCAATACCAAATGAATGAACTGGTCAATCGCGCGGAGGCCCGCGACCTAGCGGGAATCTTCGCAGCCGCGCGCGGCACCCTACAGCCACAGACACCGGCAAACGATGATGGGCAGGTCGCCGTCGTGGCGGCGATCAGATCGTGACGGAGGGACTGCATGCGACGATCCACTTGGCCGTGCCTTGCGCTGGCGGCCAGCCTGCTGGTGTCGGCAGTCCCGTGCGCACATGCCGACACCATTCCGCCGGTGGCGGAAGCCAGCAACATGCAGATCATCGGCCACAGCGATCTGAACGGTGCGGGCAAGGGCGGCGAGGGACTGGCGCTGCATCAGTACCCGAACGGCCAGCGCGTGCTGTTCCTGGCGCATGAATCGGCGCCGATGTGTTTCAGCGTGATCGACGTGACGAAGCCCGAGGATCCCAAGGTCATCACCCAGATCCCGGTGGAGTCCGCCTCGGCGCGCTGCAACTCCCTCGGCTTGTCCGGTACCACGCTGGCTGTGGCGCACCAGGTCGAGAAGGTGGGCCAGCCCAACGCCGGCATGGATGTTTACGACGTCGCGGATCCGGCGCACCCGAAGAAGCTATCGCATTTCGACACCTCGGGTCCGCACTCGCGCGGCGTGCACTATCTGTGGTTCACCGACGGCCAGTACGCCTATCTGTCCACCGGGGCGAAGGACTTCATTCCGCGCAACGACAAGGATGACCAGTTCCTGATGATCGTCGATTTGCGTGATCCGGCGCATCCGAAGGAGGCCGGCCGCTGGTGGCTGCCAGGCACGCGTGAGGGCGACAAGGAGCCGCCGCCGCCACGCGTCTCGCCGTTCGATTCGGGCATCCGCATGCACACGCCGACGCTGACGCCGGATCGGCCCAACCGTGTCTATATCGGCTGGATCGATGGCGGTCTGGTGATCCTGGATATTTCCGACAAGGCCCATCCGAAGCTGCTGATGCACCGCTCGTGGCAATCACTCGGCAACGGCTTCGCCCATACGCTGGTGGCGATTCCATCGCGCAATCTGATGATCCAGAGCGAAGAGGCGACCGCGAGCAACTGCAAGGACTGGCCTAAACGCGATTGGGTTTGGGACATCAGCAACGAACAGTCTCCGGTGCCGCTCGCGCCGATGCCACCGCCAGCGGATTTTGCCGCGCTGTGCAAAGCGGGCGGACGGTTCGGCGCGCATAACGTCAATCTGAACCAGCCGGTCGCCACCGCGCGTACGCTGAGCAAGACGATGGTCGGCAGTTTTTTTGCCGGCGGCATCCGCGCCTATTCGTTCGCCGATCCATTCCATCCGGTGGAGATCGGCTATCTGGTGGAAGCGGCGCCGCCGGGCAATGCGACGCACACGATCCAGATCAACGACATCTACGTCGATGAGAACGGCCTGATCTATGCCAACGATCGGCTGAGCGGCGGGCTGGATATCGTGAAATACACTGGACCTGTGCCACTGGATTGATGGCTTCGGTGTCGTCGCGAGTTCCACAGCGGCCTTTGGCCGACCTGCGCTATGCACGCGGCGAGGGGCAAAAATCTTATTCCTTTGGCCTTGGTGCTTGGTCAGGGGGGCATCAGCCTGAAAGACCGAAAGTTTTTTGGTTCTTTTTTGGTAACAGCCCAGGTCATCCTCGCGAAGGGAGCTGTTGACAGGTCACGGGTGAGTACGAGTTCAACGTGTCGATGGCACCGCCCGCCGACCCGTCCGGCCGAGATTACGCCACGCCTGCGGCTGGCGGCGATGCAGTCATTGCCGCATTGCAGGCGGAGATAACCGTGCTTCGCGCTGAGAATTCGGCCCTGACGAAGCGGCTGACGGAATTGGAGCGCCGTCTTGGGCTGAACAGCAGCAACAGCGGCAAGCCACCGTCGAGCGACGGGCTGAAAAAGCCGCCGCGGGTCAGCAGCCTGCGCGAACCGTCAGGCAAGAAGACCGGCGGCCAGAAGGGGCATCCTGGCACGACGCTTTGCCGGGTTGAAAAGCCCGATGCCACGATCGAGCATTATCCAGAAGCCTGCGCTGCGTGCGGTGAGCCTTTGACCACGGCGATGGCGAGCGGCCATGTTTCCCGGCAGGTGTTCGATCTGCCGGAACCGAGGCCGCTGCTCGTTACCGAGCACCGCGCCTATTGCTGCCGTTGCGCGGCCTGCGGCACGCAGACGCGGGCGGCATTTCCCGAGGGCGTTGCCGCGCCGGCGCAATATGGCAAGCGGATCGGCGCATTTGTGCTCTATCTGCTGCACTACCAGTTGCTGCCCGAGAAGCGTCTGGCCGAACTCATGGCACATCTCTTCGGTGTGCATCTGGTCACCGCGACCATCGCCCGGATCAGCCAGGATTGTGCGGGGCGATTCCAGGGCTTTGCCGATGCCGTGCGCGACCACGTCGCGGCGGCACCTGTCAAGCACATGGACGAAACCGGCTTCCGGATTGGCGGCAAGACGCAGTGGCTGCACATCGCCTCGACCATCTGGCTCACTTTCTACCGTGTCTCGCCGCGGCGTGGCAGCCTGCTGGCACATGTCACGGGCATTGTCGTGCACGACCACTGGAAGCCGTACTACACCCTGAAAGGCGTGCTGCACGCGTTGTGCAACGCGCATCATCTGCGCGAACTGAAGGCGCTGGTCGAGATCGAGAAGGAAGACTGGGCGCACAAGATGCAACGCCTGTTACGACGCGCCTGCCACGCAACGAACCTCGCGCGCGAGCGGGGCGTCGCACTGAAGCCGGGTCTGATTGGGCTGATCGAGCGTCGTTACGACCTGATCCTCGCGCAAGGCTTTGTGTTCCATGAGGCACAGCCCACACTGATCCCTGCCGAGGTCAAGGCCAGGCGTCGTGGCCGCCGGCCCCGGCGGGTTGGCCACAACCTCCTGCTGCGCCTCAGCACCCGTAAGCGGGACGTGCTCCGCTTTCTCATCGATCCGTTGGTGCCCTTTACCAACAACCTCGCCGAGCGCGACGGGCGGATGATGAAATTGCGCCAGAAGATCTCCGGCGGATTCCGTTCCGAGCAAGGCGCCAACGAGTTCGCCGTGATACGCTCGCTCCTCTCAACCGCAAGGAAGCAGGGTTGGGACATGCTCATGGCTCTGACCAGCGAACCCGGCCATTTGATCGCCGATCTGCGCGTGGGTTGACCCGTTCGGCTACCTAGGCAGTAACCTTTTCCCCAGACATGGCTGTGGAAAAGTGGCCCCTGCGGGGCAGTGCCGCCGCATCAAAAGCCTTGCCACTGGCCAATATGCCGTCGGTGGTCGGTATGCTCGTCTCGGATGGACATCGGAGTTCGGCAGTATGCCGAGGGAGCGGGCCATGACCGACGGACTGAGCGGGCTCTATCAAGAGCTGCTGAGCGGCAGCTACGATTGCGTGGACCGCATCGTTCTGAACGCTTACTTCGGGATGGGTCATAGCCCTGGTGGTTTCCGCGTGTGGTGGCGGGCGCTCACTGGATCAGACGACACTCTGGACAACAGAGGCGGCTGGGCGAATCAACATGATCACCGAGCGCGACCCGGACCCGATCCTGCTCTACTCGACGCTGGCAGTGGTGCTCTTCCAGACCTGCTACGGCCTCAGCCGCGCGAGCAACACCATGGAGCGTCACACGCGGCAGCGCATGGCGCTCGCGGTCTAGCCTTGGCGGGCCTTCATCCGTGGGTTCTTCTTGTTGATCACGTAGACGCGCCCGCGCCGGCGCACCACGCGGCAGTTCTTGTCGCGGATCTTGGCGGCTTTCAGGCTGTTGCGAACTCTCATGGTGGCGCCTCGTGAAGAGGCGCGGTGGATACGGGTGACGCGTTCGCCTGTCAACCCGGTGGCGGCTCGATCCCGCCGCGGCCGATCGCGTGCCAGCGCACCAGCCTCAGCTTGCCGGCACGCATCAGGCGAAAGCGCGCCATCCACAGCTCGGCCTCGTGGACCACCAGGGCGACCTGCCGCGTCGTCGGATGGCCGTCCGCCATGGCCTGCACGGCTCCGCGCCAACCCAGCATCGCCTGATGCATGTGACGACGGGAAATATCCTCGACAATGCGCACGTCGAAGCCAAGCCTGCCGAGTACCCGGGTGATGGCCAATTCGCTGGACGCGGCGGCGGGGCGATGGTCAAGCCTGGCCCAGGCAGCAACCGTCGGATCGGCGGGGTCCAGCGGCAGGTCCGCGACCGTTTCCACCAGTACGAGCTGGCCGGCGGGCTTCAGAGCAACTGATATTGCGGCCAGCGTCGGCTCCGGTCGGACACCCCGCAACGGCTCGATTGCCATGCCGTGGTGGTAGTAGTGCGCCGGGAATTTCGGGGCGGTCGGGTCCCAAAGCTCAACCTGGGCACGACGCCCGAGCCCGGCACGGTGGCTGCGCTCATTGGCCAGGGCGACAAGACAAGGATTGGCCTCGTAGCCGGTCACCCAGACACCTAGCTCCGTGGCGACGCATCGCGGTGCGCCACCGGTGCCGGCGCCGACCAGCAGCAGGCTCGATGCGGCGGTCAGTCCCATCGGTTTGGCCAAGTGCATGGTTTCGTAGGCACCGCCGGGGAACAGGAAGCCTTCGCCCCACAGCAACTCCGCCACGCTGATCCGGGCACTCGGCCAGACCGGATCGTCGTCCTCCGCCAGTGCGGCGTCAGGGGCCGGCGACAGCGCGGGTTCGCCAGATGCTCCCGGCACCTCGGCCGCAGGTGGTGCGTGCCAGCCTAACAGGTTCAGCACGCCGTCGAGCAGCATGTCGCCACACCTCCGCGTGTCAGGTTGGGACGAAACAGTTGAGGAAGGGTTGAGGCGCTACCCGAACTCGGTCAGTACATAGCGCACAACCTCGTCACCGATTACGCGCGGTTTGTGACGATGCTCAGGCCCGGGCGGAATGTGCAGCATGTCGCCGGGCCCCGCCTCCACGGTGTGGTGGTCGAATGTGTAGCTGATGCGCCCTGCCAGGACGAATATCGAATGGCCGGTCTCGCACCATGCCGGCTCTGGTGCTCCAGGCGGATCGGGCGCGCGTTCCTGGTAGCGCAGCGCAATGCCAAAGCTGGAAATCGCTTCCCGCACCGTCAACCGGTCGGAAACCGCATGCAGCGGGTGGGAGGCCGCTGGGAACAGATAAGGGCTGTTGCTCATCGGCTCACTTTGCGCTTGGCACGGCCGCCGGCGAAGACAGCACCTCGCGGCAGAGGTCCGCCACCAGCGACACCAGTGCCCGATAATCCGATGCGCGCGGCGAATTGGGACGCCAGGCGAGGCCAAGTGTGCGCCACGCACCGGCGCCTGCCACCGGCCGCAGTTCGATATCGGTCCCCGCCGTCACACCTGCAGCAACCGCCAGCCGCGGCAGCAGCGTCACCCCAAGGCCGCCGGCCACCATCTGCACCAAGGTATGCAGGCTGGTGGCGGCGAAACTGTCCTGCGCCTCGCGGTCCCCTGCCAGCAGGCCGCAAACCGCCAGCGCCTGGTCGCGCAGGCAGTGACCATCCTCCAGCAGCAGCAGGCGCTCGCTCGCGAGGGCGGCGACCGGAATGCGCTCCTGCGTTGCCAGCCGGTGGCCATGCGGCAGCGCCACCAGGAATTCGTCGCGCGCCACTGGCGACGCATCGGCACTGCCGCAGTCGCACGGCAGTGCCAGCAGCAGAACATCCAGGCGGGTGGTTTCCAGCCGCTCGACCAGGCGCGCCGTGGTGTCCTCCCGCAGGTAAAGGCGCAGTCGCGGGAAGGCTTCGCGCAGCACCGGCATCAGGCGCGGCAGCAGAAACGGGCCGATCGTCGGGATCACGCCCAGGCGCAGCGGTCCGCTCAGCGGTGCGCGAGCGGCCTGGGCAGCCTCCGTGACGGCCTCCAGCGCGGCCAAGGCTGTGCCGGCACGCGCCACCACCTCCAGCCCGAGCGGCGTGAACACCACGTGCTTGCCGGCGGTGCGATCCAGGATGGCCGCATCGAGCTGTCTCTCGAGCGCTAGGATACCGGCCGACAGTGTCGACTGGGTCACCGAACAAGCCAGCGCGGCGCGGCCGAAATGGCGGCTTTCGGCCAGGGCGGTCAGGTAGCGAAGCTGCTGCGGGCTGGGCAGGCCTATCATCGACTTGCTCGATCAAGTTCTCCAATTTAATCCATTCGCGCTATATGGTGCAGTGCACCATATAGCGGTTCTCTACACCGTGAACCAGTCGAGGACCACACATGCTGACCGTTGGCGACCGTTTCCCCAATTTCTCCCTGAAAGCCGTGAAGCCGGGGGCGGATGGGCTCAACCTGAACACGGCTTTCACCACCATCACCGACGCTTCCAATGCGGGCAAGTGGAAGATCGTGTTCTTCTGGCCGAAGGATTTCACCTTCGTCTGTCCGACCGAGATCGTGGCGTTCGGCAAGCTGGCACGCGATTTCGCCGACCGCGATGCGGTCGCTTACGGCGTGTCGATCGACAGCGAGTTCGTGCACATGAACTGGCGCCTGGATCACGCTGACCTGCGCAACCTGCCGATCCCCATGTTGGCCGACGTGAAGCGCGAACTGGCCGCCGGCTGCGGCGTGCTGGACCACAACGAGGACGTGGCGTTGCGGGCCACCTATGTGGTCGATCCGGACGGCATCATCCGCTATGCCGCGGTGAACGACCTGTCGGTGGGCCGCAATCCGGCCGAGGTGTTGCGGGTGCTGGATGCATCGCAGACCGACGAGCTCTGCCCGTGCAACTGGAACAAGGGCGAGCAGGTCCTGCGGCCGGCGGCCTGAGGAGACAAATCATGTCGATCGAAACCCTGAAGGACATGCTGCCGGATTACGCCAAGGATATTCGCCTCAACCTCGGCTCGCTCGCCGGCGAGCCGGGTTTGACGCCGGAGCAGCGTGCCGGAACGTTCATTGCCACCGCCCTGGCGTCGCGCAATGCCGAGGTAACCGCGGCAATCCTGGACGAATTCGCATCGCAGCTTTCCGCCGAGGCGCTGGAGGCGGCGAAGGCGGCGGCCGCGATCATGGCGATGAACAACGTGTACTACCGGTTCACTCATCTGGTGGGCGGCGACTATCCGAACATGCCGGCAAAACTGCGGATGAACGTCATGGCGCGCCCGGGCGTGGACAAGGCGACATTCGAACTGTGATCGCTCGCGGTGTCGGCGGTGAACGGCTGTGGTGCGTGCATGGAGAGCCATCGGCGTGCGGTGCGACAGCACGGTCTGACAGCCGAACAGGTGCAGTCGGCGGTACGTATTGCGGCGGTGGTGCATGCCGCGGCTGCGGTACTCGATGGCGAAGCAGCCGGCAAGGTGGAGTTGCTGCGCGCAGCATAACGCAGCGCGCCGCCGGGACTTCTCGTTGGAAGAGAAGCCGCCGGCCGCCTGGTCTGGTGTGCCCAACACAAAGGGCGAGCGGCGCGGCGGCTTGCCGGACTGCAATCAGGGTCCGGGTCATCGTGCCCAGGCTTGGCTGGATCGCTCGGGGAAGCGATGGGGCACCGAAGCGCGATGACGGGACAGTGTCTAACCCAGGCGCAGTTGCAATTGTGTTTCGACCAACTGAATGTTTTTTCACCTGAGGAACGGATTGGCCGCACGCTCCGCGCCGATCGTCGATCCGGGTCCATGGCCGCACAGGAACGAAAAATCGTCACCGAGCGGCAGCAGCTTGTCGGTGATGGCGCCGATCAGCGCGGCGTGGTCGCCATAGGGGAAATCGGTGCGGCCGATCGAGCCCTGGAACAGCACATCGCCCACCAGTGCGAAGCGCGCGGCGTGATTGACGAACACCACGTGGCCCGGCGTGTGGCCGGGACAATGCAGCACATCGAAGCGATGCGAGCCGAGTGAGACGCTGTCGCCCTCGCGAAGCCAGCGGTCCGGCATGACGTTGCGCGTCGCGAAGCCATAGCCTCGGCCCTGGTCCGCGAGGCCTTGCAGCAGGAACTCGTCGCGCTGATCCGGTCCTTCGATCGGCACGGCCTGCGGATCGCCGGCACGCTGGCGGAGTGTCTCCCGCAATTCGGCGGCGCCACCGGCGTGGTCGAGGTGGCCGTGCGTCAGCCAGATCCGCTCGACCAATGCATTGGACTGGTCGATTGCGGCGATGATGCGATCCACGTCGCCACCCGGATCCACCACCACCGCCTGTCTGCTGGCGTCGTCCCACAGAATCGCGCAGTTCTGCTGGAAGGGCGTTACGGGGATGATGGTTCCGGTCAGCTTACTCATTTTTTCCCGTCCTATCGAAGTCTTGCCAAGAGCTTGCAGTGCTTTGCCACGGGGACGCACAGATGGATACACAGGTCCGCTGGGTGGCACCAATCGCGCCTGCTGATGATCAGTAAGCTTTGCTCGACTTGGGCGTTACATCGCTGGCAGGCATCGCAAGCGCCCTGACAGAACGCGGTGCAGCCACACCACGCGACGCTGGCGCACGGACCGCGATGGCAGTGCGCAGGACGCTGGCACGCCTGCAACCTGCGGCATAATCCTCTGTCTGCTGGCTTTCGCATCCTGGAGGCCCACATCCAGTCCGTTGCGTCCCCGTCCAGAGTTTGCCACAGTAAGCCGATGCGTGACGTTTCGACGGACCCGTTGCCGTCCTGCCAAGACGGGACGCTAATCAGAACGGATGCTCACCAGAGGCGCGACGCGGACGAACCGGTGCCCAAAAATGCCCACAACTACAACGTGCTGCACGGCAGCACGATTTCGCGGTCGACCAAATGAATACATTGCTTGTCCGCGTCGGCGTAGACCGCAGTGTGGGCGGAGGATCGTGGAACGGCCCTGTCGATGTAACGACGGGCAAATTCGTCTATGTCGCAATTCCAGAAACCGCACCGATCCATCCCGGTCTAGAGAAGCCGTATCAAGCGCTCACCCCTGCTCTGGCACAGTTCGACGTGAAATTGCCGAGCCACCTTGCACTTCGCCATATGCACCTAGACCCTGATTTCGGGCACCTGACATACGGCGATCAAGGCGAGCGCGCGAAACAGTTGCGTGCCAATCTAGAGCCGGGCGACCTTATCGTGTTCTATGCCGGTCTCGCCGACATCAGAGGTAGCCCTCAACTTGTCTATGCGCTTATAGGACTTTTCGTCGTCGACGAATTTATCGTTGCGGCCAAAGTTTCGTCACCACAGCGCGACATCAATGCCCACTCGCGGCGAATCCTGAAGCCCGACGCTACAGATTTGATTGTGTGCGCACGACCAACCGTGTCAGGTCGCCTAGAATGTTGTTTGCAAATTGGTGAGTATCGGGATCGAGCATACCGTGTCCGGCAAGATTTGTTAGAAGCATGGGGCGGCATCTCTGTCAAAGACGGCTACTTGCAGCGTAGCGCCAGATTGCCACGTCTTCTCGATACGCCGCGCTTTCTGCACTGGTTGACGATGCAGAGGCCGATCTTTATGCCTGCAAACAATTGAGGCCCTGATGGCACGAATTTACTTCTACAAGCTCACAGCCGACAACGGTGGCGCACCGTGTGTGCAGGATGGCCTCCTTTCTCTTGCAATCTGCAAGCCGAAGATTCGCATGACGGCGCAGCCGAATGATCTCATCTTTGGGTTCGCAGCCAAATCTCTCTATTCGGACAACCGCCTCATCTACATCGCCCGCATCTCCAAGAGAGTATGCTATGGGGAGTATTACAAGGACACCAAATTCACGAGACGTCCGGATTGCATTTACCAATGGCGAAACGACCACTTCGAAAGACGCAAGAACGCGAGTTATCATGAGAAAGAGGGTGACTTGACACATGACCTCGGGACTCACCCGGAATATCGTAGGGCGACGGTTTTGTTGAGTGACGACTTCAGGTATTTCGGCGGCAGCGGCACCTCTGAATATAAATCCGGATACCCACTGCTTAGGGATGCGGTCGAGCATCTTGGGATAGGGGAACGAGTTAAGCACCTGGAAAGATTGAGTGCGGAGCTCCGGAAGCTCCAGCAGCAGGTCTGGAGAGATACACATCGTAAGACAATGGGCAAGCAGTCACGCGATCCCGACGGCGGTGTATGTCATCGCACCAGATCGTGCGGCATTGTGGATTGTACATAACCATCGTACGCGCCCGCCACCACTGAGACCGCAAGGCTGGCCGCATCGAAAGCCGACGTTCCCGCTGCATGACCTGAGCACGATGCCTGAGCTTTTCGACCACTCTGAATGATCGTCTCCTGGGTGCCCTCATGCATGCATTGGCGAGCTTGCCCCGTACGTACGGTGCCGCTCGCTAATCCCGCTCCGCCGGCCTGCCGCCCGACGTGCTATGTCCCGGCTGCGGCGGCCTGCGCATCACGACATAGTTCCGTGCCTCGAGATACTGCACCAGATGATCCGCCACGATCTTCGCCATCAGTTCGTCGCCATGGCGAAACCGGCGGCGGCCGTCGCGTTGCAGCGCAAGGCTCAAGGCAAGCCGCAATTCATCGGGATCGGCGGGAGTAAGCCCGGCAGGATCATCCGTCATCTCGACAGCCTAGCCGCAACGGTCGAACAAAGCAAGAACAACCTCACAGACACCCTTGCCTCCCCACCGCCAGACCCGGCATGCTGGCGTCATGCCAGACCGTCCCTTCCCCGCCGTCGAGGCACTGATCCGCCGGGTCCAGCGCGTTGCCAAGGACCGGCCCGACCCGACGCACATCCTCGCCGAGGTCATCAGCATGATCGGCGCAAGCGAGGCAGACCCATACGTGGTACTCGGCGTCCTGCTCGAGGGCGCGGCCCACATGGTCGCCCGGCATATTCCGCCCGAGCGACAGGCGGAAACCGCCGACGAGCTCGTGCAGCTCCTGAAGCTCCGCCTGAAGCAGCACGGGCTGTAGATCGCCCGCGCCTGGCGCCGCATCATCGCGCCGGGGCTCGGGCGCTACCGTGGCGCCTCGGGCGTCGGGAACAGCAGCGGGAACGCGCTGTGCACATGCGGCTGGGTGACCAGCGGCGCGCCGAAATGCAGGAACGAGCGGTTGAGTTCCGCCAGGCTCCGTGCACCTGCCAGCGCCATCGCGACCGCGACCTCCTGCTCCAGGATCTCCAGCAGCCGATGCACGCCTGCATCACCCTCCGCGGCGAGCGCGTAGCAGTAGAGCCGCCCCACCGCGATCGCATCGGCACCCAGCGCGATTGCCTTCACGACGTCGGTGCCGCGGGCGAAGCTGCCGTCGACCATCACGCGGGCTCGGCCGCGCACCGCGTCCATCACCTCGGGCAGCACATCCATCGAACCACGCCCGTGATCGAGCTGCCGCCCGCCATGGTTCGACACATAGACCACATCGACGCCATGCTCGCAGGCGATCGCCGCATCCTCGCCAGTACCGATGCCCTTCAGGATCAGCGGAATTTTGTGCTTGTCCTTGAAGCGCTTCACGTTGTCCCAGGTGAAGCTGGCCTGGTGCGAATGCCCGGTGGCCGCCGCGCGCCACGGCTTGACGAAGCGCGCCGCGATGTCGCGCTCGCGCCGGCTGTAGGCCGCGGTGTCGATCGTGATGGCGAACGCATTGTACCCGGCATCCACCGCACGCCGCACGACATCGTCCACCCAGGCATCATCGCCGCGCACATAAAGCTGGAAGATTTTGGGGCCGGTCGCTGCCTTGGCGGCTTCCTCCAGCCCCGGCTTCGTCACCGAACTGACGATGATCGGCACACCGAATTCGGATGCGCCACGGCCGGCGGTCGCAGCACCGCCCGGGTGGAACGATTCCAGCGAGCCGACCGGCGCCAGCATCACGGGCAGCCGCAGCTTCATGCCGAGGAAGTTCGTGGTCGTATCCACCTTGGAGACGTCGCGCAGCACGCGCGGACGCAGCGCGATCGCATCCAGCGCCGCGCGATTGCGCCGCAACGTCGTCTCGCTCTCGGTGGCGCCGATCAGATAGCCCCAGACTTTGCTGTCGACCTTCGCCCGTGCGGCGGGGATGAATTCATGCAGGCATTGATAGTCGCCGGTCAGCTCGGTCAAGTGCGGCGCGTCGGGCATCGGTCTCTCCCCCTCTTCGGATACTGCCATCAGGCCCCTATGGCAGTCGGACCGCAAGAGGGCAGTCAGCAACGAAGCTGATGCCCGGCGCGCAGCATGTCTCAGGCAGCGGCGACGGCAGGCCTGTGCGCGATCGGCCTGGCCGGCCGGGTTTCCGGCATGAACAGCCAGATCACCAGCAACGCCGCCAGCCCGACCAGCGCCAGAAAGAGGAATGCAGCCGGCGCACCCAGCGTGTCGGCCACCCAACCCGCTGCCGTCGTGCTGATCGTGGCTCCCAGGCCACCGGCCAACGCCAACGAACTGATGGCAAAGTTGAGGAACCCCGAGCGTCGCGTCACGTCGGCGGCGATCAGCGGCACCATCAACCCGAACACCGCACCGCTAACACCATCGAACACCTCCATTGCCACCAGCGGAACGGCGCTCGGCAGGCTGATGAACATCAGGCCGCGCAGCGGCAATGCGGCCAATCCGATCAGCAGCAGCGGGCGACGACCGTAGCTCTCGGCCAGCCGGCCGATCATTGGCGAGAACAACGCCACCACGATCTGCGGCACGATGATCGCCGCCGATACCACGAAGCCTGAATGGCCGGAGCGCTTCGTGAGCTCGTTCAGCGCCAGCGGCAGCATCGCGGCGTTGGCAAACTGGAACAGTACCGCGGCCACTGCGAAGATATGCAGGCCGGGTTCACGATAGATGTGCCAGTGGCGCCGGTTCTGTCGCCTGCGCTCCTTCGGGTGAAGCAGCGCCGGATGGTCGTCGTCGGCGATACGATCGCGCTGGCGGAACAGCCGCAGTGTCGCCAACGCCGGCAGAACCAGTGCGGCGGTCGCGATGAATACCGCACGGTTCGAGACGTAGTACGCCAGGGCGCCCAACAGTGCGGCCGCCGCCGCATTGCCGATAGAGGCATAGCGCGCGTTGACTCCCAACCGCTCGCTGAACGCCGCCTGGCCACACAGCACCAGCGTCAGCGCTGCGATCGCCGGGTTCAGGATGCAGCTGCCAGCGGAATGCATGATCTGCGCCGCCCAGACCGGTTCAGGCTGCGGCGTGGCGACCAGCATCAGCGCGCTGACGCCGAGCAGCAAAAGGCCCAGGGCATTTGCGAAGCGCTTGCGGTGGATCAGGTCGACGAGGGCGCCGGAGGGAAGCTGCAGCGCCAGCACGGCGGCGGTGCCGATGCTGAGCGCGAAGCCGATATCGACCTGACTCCAGCCCTGTTCCGTCAGATAAACCGAGAAGAACGGTCCGAAGCCGGTCTGCACGGCAGCGATGAACAGGTTGAGTGCATTGAGGCCGATCGCGCAGCGGAGGGACAACATGGATTGATCGACGCCATCCCACTGTCGTTGCGAGCAGCGCGGCGAGCCGATGCCGGCCACGTGGCCGGACATTGCCGCGTCGCTGCGCTCCCTGCAATGACAGCGCCTCCGCGGAAAGAGAAGGGCCGGGCAAACGCGTTGCCCGGCCCGATTCACGCGACGGTTCGCACTGCCGTCAATCGCCGACAGCGCGCAGCAGCGGCAGTTCCGGCTCGCACAGCTCGGTATAAAGATCGAGGTAGTCCTCGGCCATCCGGCGCGCAGTGAAGCGGCGATCGAACTGCTGGCGCACCAGCGTCCGGTCCAACGCGTCCAGCCGGCCCACCGCCTGGATTGCCGTCACCTCGTCGTGCACGATGAAACCGGTCAGCCCATCGTCGATCACCTCGGGCACCGAGCCGCGGTTGAACGCGACCACCGGCGTGCCGCAGGCCATGCTCTCGATCATCACCAGGCCGAACGGCTCCGGCCAGTCGATCGGGAACAGCAGCGCGTGCGCACCTGACAGGAACGCCGGCTTCTGGCTGTCGTTGATCTCGCCGATGAACTCGACCCATGGGCTGCGCGCGATCAGCGGTGCGATCTCATTATTGTAGTATTTCTTGTCGGCGTTATCGACCTTGGCGGCGATCTTTAGCTTCATTCCGGCCGCGCCGGCGATACGGATCGCCTTGTCCACGCCCTTTTCCGGCGAGATGCGGCCGAGAAACGCCAGGTAATCCTGCTTCACCGGCTGCGGCGTCAGCAGGTTCGCCGGCATGCCGTGATGCACCGTGCGGACCCAGTTCAGCCGCGGGATCGGCCGGCGCTGGCTGTCGGAGATCGACACGAACGGCGCGTCGAACAGCTCGTAGATGTCCTTGAACTCCGGGATGTCGAGCCGGCCGTGCAGCGTGGTGAGGAACGGCGTCTTCTGGCGGCTGAACAGCGACAGCGGGAAATAGTCGGTGTGGAAGTGCAGCACGTCGAATTCGTCGGCGCGGCGATAGATCAGCTCCATCATCCGCATGTAGATGGCGATCCAGTCGACCACGGTGGGATCGAGCCGCAGCGCCTGGTCGCGCATCGGCGCCAGCTTCGCGGAGGTGATCGAAGTCACCGCTGGCGAACAGGGTCACGTCGTGCCCCATCGCGACCAGTTCCTCGGTCAGGGAGTAGACGACACGTTCAGTGCCACCGTACAGCTTGGGTGGCACCGCTTCGAAAAGCGGAGATATTTGTGCAATGCGCATGGGAGGCGAGCCCCGGTTGTTCTATGTGTTGACCAGTAATCAGCGCTGCTTTACTATCGCTTGACTTGGCGTAGGGGCTGCGCTTATCACATTGTCGTTATAGATCGGGAATGTGGCGAAAAATCGGCAGGTGCCTGTCGGGAATAAGCCAGTTGGCTGGGTGAAATGATGGAGATTGCGGCGAAATTGGGGCAGGACGTGGGCGGCTTGTCGCGCCTTCGTGCGCGCCCGCTGGGCTTCCTCTGGCATTACGTGCGCCGCCACCCCTGGGGCCACGCCTGCGTTTTTCTTTCCGTGCTGGTGGCGGTTATTTGCGCCGTTTCGACACAATACGGACTGAAGCACCTGATCGACATTGTCGCCGCGGGCCCCGCCCATGACGGTGGCATCTGGTGGGCGTTCTCCCTGCTGTGCGTGCTGGTCGCCGCCGACAACCTGCTGTGGCGCGTCGGCGGCTGGGCCGCGGCCTACACATTTGTGGCGGTGACCGGCGACATCAGGCGGGACCTGTTCGCGCATCTGTCGGGCCACTCACCCAGCTACTTCGCCGAGCGTCTGCCGGGCGCGCTGGCCAGCCGGATCACGGCAACCTCCAACGCTGCGTTCACCACCGAGAATACCGGCTCCTGGAACGTGCTGCCGCCCTGCGTCGGCGTGATCTGCGCCATCATCTTCATCGGCTTCGTCAACCCGACGATGGCGGCCGCGCTGGTCGGTGTGGCGGCGGGACTTGGCGCGCTCATCTTCCACCTCGCGCGCCGCGGGACGCCATTGCATCGCAGCTTCGCCACCAAGGCGGCGGCGGTGGACGGCGAACTGGTGGACGTGATCGGCAACATGGGCGTGGTGCGGGCGTTCGGCGCCACGTTCCGCGAGCAGAAGCGGATTGGCGCCACGATCGGCGTCGAGATGGGCGCGCGCCGCGCCAGCCTTCTCTATCTTGAGAAGCTGCGGTTGATCCATGCCGTGATCACGGCTGTCCTGATCGCCGGCGTGGTCGCCTGGGGCATCCTGCTTTGGCAGCACGGACAGGCCACGGTCGGCGACCTCGTGCTGATCACCGCGCTGTCGTTCGGCATCCTGCACAGCACGCGTGATCTGGCGGTGGCGCTGGTCGATCTGACCCAGCACCTCGCACGGCTCGAGGAGGCTATCGCCGCGCTGCTGATCGAGCATGAACTGCCCGACCGGCCGGGCGCCACCGCGTTGCTGCCGGGCGCCGGCCAGGTTGTGTTCGACCATGTCCGCTTTGCCTACCCCGGCCGCGCTGCGGTGCTGCGCGAATTCGACCTGACCATCGAGCCGGGACAGCGTGTCGGCCTGGTAGGTTTCTCGGGCGCCGGCAAATCCACTGTGCTCGCACTGCTGCAACGTTTCTACGACGTCGAGCGCGGCCGCATCCTGATCGACGGCCAGGACATCCGCGACGTGACGCAGGAGAGCCTGCGTGCCACGATGGCGATCGTCCCGCAGGACATCAGCCTGTTCCACCGCACCGTGCAGGAGAACATCCGCTACGCCCGGCCCGACGCGCCCGAAGAAGACGTGCTGGCCGCCGCCGATATGGCAAACTGCCGCGAGTTCATCGAGGCACTGCCCGATGGCTTCGCCACCATGGTCGGCGATCGCGGCGTGAAGCTGTCCGGCGGGCAGCGGCAGCGTCTGGCGATTGCCCGCGCCCTGCTGAAGGACGCGCCGATCCTGCTGCTCGATGAAGCCACCAGTGCGCTGGACAGCGAAAGCGAACGGGCGATCCAGGACGCGCTCGACCGGCTGATGCACGGACGCACGGTGATCGCCATCGCGCATCGGCTGTCCACGTTGAAGCGCTTCGACCGGATCATCGTGATGGATCAAGGCCACATCATCGACGATGGCTCGCCCGATGTGCTGGCGGTGCGGCCCGGTCCGTATCGCGACCTGCTGCGCAAGCAGCAGTTGCTCGAACCGATAGCGGAAGCGGCCTGAGTGCCCCGCCTGGTCGTCGTCTCCAACCGGGTGGCGCCGATCACGGAAGGTGAACCGACCGCCGGCGGTCTGGCGGCCGGCGTGCTGGATGCGCTGAAGCAGAAGGGCGGCATCTGGTTCGGCTGGAGCGGCGAGATCACCGACGATGTGGCCTCGGCGGCGAACGCGCGAGCGCACCGTCGGGCCGATCACGCTGTACACGGTCGATCTGTCGCGCCGCGACTACGATGAATTCTATCGCGGCTTCGCCAACGGCACGCTGTGGCCGACGCTGCATTACCAGGTCGGCCATGCGCAGTTCGACTGGACGGAGTTCGCCGGCTATCGCCGCGTGAACGAGCTGTTCGCGCAGGCGTTGGCGAAGCTGGTGCGGCCGGACGATCTGATCTGGGCGCACGACTACCATCTGCTGTGTCTGGCCGAGGCGCTGCGGGCAGCGGGGCTGCGCAACCGCATCGGGCTGTTCCTGCACACGCCGTTTCCCGCACCCGCGGTGTTCATGACCGTACCGGCGCACGTCGAACTGATCCGCGCGATGTGCCACTTCGATCTGCTGGGTTTCCAGACCGAGGCCGACCGCGCTTGCCTTCGCCGACTACCTGTTGCGCGAGGCCGGCGGCAACGTCGCTGGACGATGGGCAGCTGGCTGCGTTTGGTCGCACGGTGAAGACCGGGGTCTATCCGATCGGCGTGCATGTCGACGAGGTGCGCGAGCAGGCCGAGGCCCCGGCCCACCAACGCTATGCGTCGCGGCTGCGCACCAGCCTGCTTGGGCGGCCGCTGATCCTCAGCGTCGATCGGCTGGACTACTCCAAGGGCCTGCGCCAGCGCTTCACGGCTTTCGAGCGGTTCCTCGAGCACCATCCGCATCACCAGGGACAGGTGGTGTTCATGCAGATCGCGCCGCCGTCGCGCGGCGATATCGCAGACCTATCGCGAAATCCGCCGCGAACTGGAGGCCGAGGCCGGACGGATCAACGGTCGCTTCGCCGAAGTGGACTGGATGCCGCTGCGCTATCTGAACCGCGGCTTCGCGCGCAACGCACTGATGCCGCTGTACGCCGAGGCGCAGATCGGGTTGGTGACGCCGCTGCGCGACGGGATGAACCTGGTGGCGAAGGAATACGTCGCCGCGCAGGATCCGGACAATCCCGGCGTGCTGGTGCTGTCGCAATTCGCCGGTGCGGCGCGCGAACTGGACGCGGCGCTGATAGTCAATCCGTACGACGAGGCGGGAGTTGCTGCGGCGCTGGATCGCGGGCTGGCGATGCAGCGCGACGAGACGGCGCGAGCGTCACGCGGCGATGTTGCAGGTGATGCGGCGCAACAGCCTGGATGCCTGGCGCGACCGGTTCGAGGCGGATCTGCGCGGGTGATCACCACCCAACCGTCCCCGGCCACGCCGCGGAGGACTGGGGTGGTGCAGGCATTGGCAAGATGCGACGGCCGGACGCTATACTGGCAGTGACTTCAGGCAGGAGCGTTCAACGATGAACATCAGCATCCGTCAGGTGCATCCGGTCTTCGTCGGCGAGGTCTCCGGCATCGACATCACGCGCCCGCTCGCGCGCGACCAGGTGGCGGCGATCGAAGCGGGCATGGACCGCCATGCCGTCCTGGTGTTTCCCGACCAGCCCCTGACCGACGAACAGCAGCTCGAATTCAGCCGCAATTTCGGCGAACTGGAGGTCACCCTCGCCGGTCAGATGGCCAAGCCGGAAGATCGCCGTCTCGGCGACCGGCTGGAGCTCGGCGACATCTCCAACCTCACTGCGCGCAATGAACTGCGCGCGCGCGACGACAGGAGCCGGATGTATGCGCTGGCCAACCGGCTGTGGCACTCCGATGCATCGTTCCGCGCCGTCGGCGCCGGCTACACGCTGCTGCACGGCCGCATCGTCCCGAGCAAGGGCGCCAACACCGAATTCGCCGACATGCGCGCCGCCTACGACGCGCTGGACGATGCGACCAAGGCGGAGGTCGAGGACCTGATCACCGAACACTCGATCGTCTATTCGCGCGAGCAGATCGGCTTTTCCGACTATGCCGAGGGCAACGAGGACAGGCTCCGCCCGGTGCAGCATCGGCTGGTGATCACGCATCCGATCACCGGGCGCAAATCGCTGTATCTGTCGTCGCATATCGGCGGCATCGTCGGCTGGCCGATGCCGGAGGCGCGCGCCTTCATCCGCGACCTGATGGAACACGCCACGCAGCGCCAGTTCGTCTATGCGCATCACTGGCGGGTCGGCGACCTGGTGATGTGGGACAACCGCACCGTCATGCATCGCGCGCGCCGTTTCGACGACCTGAAGGAAGTGCGCGATCTGCGGCGCACATCGATCAAGGGCACCGGCCTGATGGTGGAGCAGGTACCCGCGCAGGCGGCGGAATAGCCGACCATGACGATTGCCATCCGACAGATCGCCCCGACGTTCGTCGGCGAGGTGTCAGGCGTGGACATCACGCAGCCGATCTCGCGCGACGATGTCGCGGCGATCGAGGCGGGCATGGATCGCTACGCCGTGCTGGTGTTCCGCGACCAGCGCTTCACCGACGAGACGCAACTGGCGTTCACGCTGAACTTCGGCGATCTGGAGCACACGCGCGGCAACGCCATCACCAAGCCGGAGGAGCTGCGCCTCGATCCGGCGTTCGCCGACGTGTCCAACCTCGACAAGAACCACAGGCCGCTGGCGCGCGACAACCGGCGGCGGCTGTATGCGCTGGGCAATCGGCTGTGGCATTCCGACAGTTCGTTCCGTGCCATTCCGGCGACCTATTCGCTGCTGTCGGGACGCATCGTGGTGGACAAGGGCGGTGAGACCGAATTCGCCGACCTGCGCGCCGCCTATGATGCGCTGGATGCGGCGACCAAGGCCGAAATCGAGGACCTGGTCTGCGAACACTCGCTGATGTATTCGCGCGAGCAGTTGGGATTCACCGAATTCTCCGCCGATGAACGCGAGGCGATGCGGCCGGTGCGCCAGCGCCTGGTGCGCACGCATCCGGTCACCGGGCGGAAATCGCTGTTCCTGGCTGCGCATATCGGCACCATCGTCGGCTGGCCGGTGCCGGAGGCGCGCGCCTTCATCCGCGACCTGATGGAGCACGCGACGCAGCCGCAGTTCGTCTATGCGCACAAGTGGCGGCAGTGGGATCTGGTGATGTGGGACAATCGCCAGGTGATGCATCGCGTGCGCCGGTTCGACGATACCAAGGTGCGCGACATGCGCCGCACCACGGTTGGCGGCACCGAAATGACCGTGGCGCAGGAAGCCCTCGCCGCCGAATGACATCCGGGAGGATGCGGGCTTGACCATCGCTATCCGCCAGATCACGCCGGTGTTCGCCGGCGAGGTGTCCGGCGTGGACATCACGCAGCCGTTGTCGCGCGAGGACGTGGCGGCGATCGAGGCGGGCATGGATCGCTACGCCGTGCTGGTGTTCCACGACCAGCACCTGACCGATGATGCGCAGCGGGCGTTCACCCGCAACTTCGGCATGTTGGAGTCATCACCCGGCGGACATATCGCAACCGCCGCCGAACGCCGCCTGCCGCTCGACATGCAGGACGCGTCCAATCTCGACAAGGACCAGCAGCCGTTCGCCCGTGACGACCGGCGGCGGATGTTCAACCTCGGCAACCGGCTGTGGCATTCGGACAGTTCCTATCGCGCGGTGCCGGCGAAGTATTCGCTGCTGTCGGGACGCATTGTCGTGGACCACGGCGGCCACACCGAATTCGCCGACATGCGCGCCGCCTACGATGCGCTGGATGACGACGACGAAGGCCGAGATCGAAGCCCTGGTCTGCGAACATTCGCTGATGTTCTCGCGCGGGGCGCTGGGGTTCACCGAGCTGTCCGCGAGAGGAACGCAAAATGTTCCGGCCGGTGCGCCAGCGCCTGGTGCGCACGCATCCGGTGACAGGACGGAAATCGCTGTTCCTGTCGGCGCATGCCGGCGGCATCGTCGGCTGGCCGGTGCCGGAGGCGCGCGCGTTCCTGCGCGACCTGGCGGAGCACGCGACGCAGCGCGCAGTTCGTCTATTCGCACAAATGGCGGCAGTGGGACCTGGTGATATGGGACAACCGCCAGACCATGCATCGGGTGACGCGGTTCGATGAGACGCAAGTGCGCGACATGCGCCGCACCACGGTTGCCGGTGATGCGATGACGGTGGCGCAGGCGGCGTAGTTCCGCCTATGCATCCTTGCCCCAGGTGAGGGTCACCTTGAATTCCGCCTCGCCGTCGCCCGACACGATCCACAGATCACATTCGCCGCTGATCGAGGCACGGAATTCCATCTCGACCTTCTCCGGTCGATGCGGCATGCGGCCGACCTTTTCCTCCATCATCGCAACGAGATCGCCAAGTGTCCCCAGCGCTGACTTGAAGCCGTCAGCGGTCGCTTTGGCGACGTCGCCGACCAATGACACCTCGGACAGGCCGATGACGAGCACCGCCGCGGCCGAGGATTATTTTGTTGCCGTTGGGAAATTCCACTACCATCGGTGCGGGCATCATGATCTCCTGCGCGTCATGGTCGAAACGTCGCTGGTATACATCCATCGAACAACACCGACGAAGGCATTCGTCGGCTGCGGTGTGGTCGTGAGCGGCGGACATCATCGCGACGTGCCGGCACGTGTGGCGCGATGCGACCGCGGGGCTCGGCGATGCCGCGGACCACGAGAAGACGGCGGAGGTCGAATTCCCGCATGGCTGGCAGGACGGCGCGCACGTGACGAGCGGCGTGTCGCTGGCCGATCCGTGCCGCGCCGAGCCGAACGGACCGGAGCCTGACCTCGTGCTGCTGCAGCCGGACGCGATCCCGCACACTGTGGCCCGGGTGAGCCCGGCCAGCCTGGAGCGGTTCGAAACCGGCCCCGGCTACGTCTATGCCGGCCTGCCGGGACGCGATGCGGCGATCCAGGAGGTGAACGTTCCCGGAGTGATCCCCGCCACGTTGCGCAGCGACCGGCGCCGCCAGTTCACCGGAGCCAATCAGCAAGGCTACTGGACCGATCGGGGTTCGAGCGGTTCGCCGGTGTTTCTCGACAGCGGCGAGCAACTGGCCGGGATCATCAGCCTGTCCGAGACCGGCAAGCGGTCCGGCGAAAGCTCGCTCCACGAGGCATTCGTAGTGCCCGGCACGATCATCCGGCGCTATGTCGACGCGCTTGCCAACGTGAGAAAGGTGGCAGAGCGCGAGAAGATTCCTGCTGCCCGGTTGCAGCCGATCCTCGATGCGATCGGCGCCGCTGACGTGCCGGTGGCGGACTATCCCGAGCGTCTGCTGCAGTTCGTCGAGGCCGCGCGGGCCCGTGGCGCAGAAGCGGTCCGGCAATCGAACGAGGGCGCCGACATCGATGCCGTGATCGGTGCGGCGCGCGACAAGATCGGCACGCTCGACGTGGCCGGAGCGCGCAGCTTGCTGCAGGCGAAAATCGAGGAGGAGGAAGTCGCGCGACGCGCGCGGATGCTGCCTCTGCTGAAGGAGCGCGCGGCGATCGAACGCCTGGCGTTCGATCATGCTGCGGCGATAGTGACCCTTGGCGAGATTGCGCGGCTTGCGCCCGACGATATGTGGGCGTGGATCGACCTCGGCGAAGAGTGGCTTACCACTGGATCGCTGGCCAACGCTCTCGGCAGTTTTCAATCGGCACAGGCCGCAGCCCGGCGTGGTGGAGATCAGCGCGAGCTTGCGGTGAGCCACACCTCGATCGGCGATGTGCTGGTGGCGCAGGGCGACCTCGCGGGTGCGCTGGCGGCGTATCGCACGGGCCTCGCGATCAGGGAGACGCTGGCGGCGCGCGATGCCGGCAACACGGGCTGGCAGCGCGACCTGTCGGTCAGCCACAACAGGATCGGCGATGTGCTGGTGGCGCAGGGCGACCTCGCGGGGGCGCTGGCGGCGTATCGCACGGGACTCGCGATCAGGGAGACGCTGGCGGCGCGCGATGCCGGCAACACGCAGTGGCAGCGCGACCTGTCGGTCAGCCACAACAGGATCGGCGATGTGCTGGTGGCGCAGGGCGACATCGCGGGTGCGCTGGCGGCGTATCGCACGGACCTCGCGATCACGGAGACGCTGGCGGCGCGCGATGCCGGCAACACGCAGTGGCAGCGCGACCTGTCGGTCAGCCACGAGAGGATCGGCGATGTGCTGGTGGCGCAGGGCGACCTCGCGGGTGCGCTGGCGGCGTATCGCACGGGCCTCGCGATCAGGGAGACGCTGGCGGCGCGCGATGCCGGCAACACGGGCTGGCAGCGCGACCTGTCGGTCAGCCACGAGAGGATCGGCGATGTGCTGGTGGCGCAGGGCGACCTCGCGGGGGCGCTGGCGGCGTATCGCACGGGCCTCGCGATCAGGGAGACGCTGGCGGCGCGCGATGCCGGCAACACGGGCTGGCAGCGCGACCTGTCGGTCAGCCACAACAGGATCGGCGATGTGCTGGTGGCGCAGGGCGACATCGCGGGTGCGCTGGCGGCGTATCGCACGGGACTCGCGATCATGGAGACGCTGGCGGCGCGCGATGCCGGCAACACGCAGTGGCAGCGCGACCTGTCGGTCAGCCACAACAGGATCGGCGATGTGCTGGTGGCGCAGGGCGACCTGGCGGGGGCGCTGGCGGCGTATCGCACGGGCCTCGCGATCAGCGAGACGCTGGCGGCGCGCGATGCCGGCAACACGGGCTGGCAGCGCGACCTGTCGGTCAGCCACGAGAGGATCGGCGATGTGCTGGTGGCGCAGGGCGACCTCGCGGGTGCGCTGGCGGCGTATCGCACGGACCTCGCGATCACGGAGAAGCTGGCGGCGCGCGATGCCGGCAACACGGGCTGGCAGCGCGACCTGTCGGTCAGCCACGAGAGGATCGGCGATGTGCTGGTGGCGCAGGGCGACATCGCGGGTGCGCTGGCGGCGTATCGCACGGACCTCGCGATCAGGGAGACGCTGGCGGCGCGCGATGCCGGCAACACGCAATGGCAGCGCGACCTCTCGGTCAGCCACGAGAAGCTCGGCGGTGTGCTGGTGGCGCAGGGCGACCTGGCGGGGGCGCTGGCGGCGTATCGCACGGGCCTCGCGATCGCCGAGACGCTGGCGGCGCGCGATGCCGGCAACACGAGCTGGCAGCGCGACCTGTCGGTCAGCCACAACAAGCTCGGCGATGTGCTGGTGGCGCAGGGCGACATCGCGGGTGCGCTGGCGGCGTATCGCACGGGCCTCGCGATCAGGGAGACGCTGGCGGCGCGCGATGCCGGCAACACGGGCTGGCAGCGCGACCTGTCGGTCAGCCACGAGAAGCTCGGCGATGTGCTGGTGGCGCAGGGCGACATCGCGGGTGCGCTGGCGGCGTATCGCACGGACCTCGCGATCACGGAGACGCTGGCGGCGCGCGATGCCGGCAACACGCAGTGGCAGCGCGACCTGTCGGTCAGCCACGAGAGGATCGGCGATGTGCTGGTGGCGCAGGGCGACATCGCGGGTGCGCTGGCGGCGTATCGCACGGACCTCGCGATCACGGAGACGCTGGCGGCGCGCGATGCCGGCAACACTGACTGGCAGCGCGACCTATCGGTCAGCCACGAGAAGCTCGGCGGTGTGCTGGTGGCGCAGGGCGACCTGGCGGGGGCGCTGGCGGCGTATCGCACGGGCCTCGCGATCAGGGAGACGCTGGCGGCGCGCGATGCCGGCAACACGGGCTGGCAGCGCGACCTGTCGGTCAGCCACAACAGGATCGGCGATGTGCTGGTGGCGCAGGGCGACATCGCGGGTGCGCTGGCGGCGTATCGCACGGACCTCGCGATCACGGAGAAGCTGGCGGCGCGCGATGCCGGCAACACTGACTGGCAGCGCGACCTATCGGTCAGCCTTGGTCGGATCGCCGACACATTGCTGAAACAGGGCAAGCGCGAGGACGCACGAGCGCTGGCGGAGCGCGCCCTGGCGCAGTGCCGCGCCACAATCGCCCGGTTCCCAAACGATCCACGCATCGCGCGAGACCTGGCCCACTACGAAGGCCTGCTTGGCCGCGCCGGCGGTTCGTCGTGACGCGCAGGCAGTGACGGCTCATCGACAGGCATGTGTCGCAGCATCGCTTACGGCTGCCGAAGTTGCCGTCGATCACCTAGGCTTCCGGGAACTGGCCGACCGTTGATGGGTTACCGTGGATACATCCGCACGCTACTCGCCACTTCGTCGGCGATCTGTTCGCGGGTGATCACGCCGAGCACATTGTCGGCACGCGGGCGACCTGATCCATCGACCACGATCCCCATGACCGCGCCGCGCCGGCTCAGCCGGGTGATCACGTCGAACACCGCCGCATCCGCCCGCACGACCGTGTAGTTGCGCTGTGCCAGCGCACCCATCCGCACGTCGTGGGCCGCTGTGCCGACTGTCTGCCGCAGGCTCGTGTTGACCCGCAGCACTCCGACGATCAGTTTGCCGCGCGTGATCACCACATGGAGCATGCCGCCTGACTCTCCTGCCTGACGCAGGAAATCATCGAAGGCGGTGGCCTCATCGACCATCACGACGTTCTTTTCCATCACGTCGCGCGCGCTGCGCACCAGAAACATGTTGGCGTGCAGTGCGCGTGGGATCGGATGCCCGCGGCGGATCAGCTTTGCCGTGTAGAGGTTCTCGCGCGACAGCATGCGACGCACGCCCAATGCGACTGCGACCGCCAGGATCATCGGCAGCACGATGTCGTAATCGCGCGTCATCTCGAACACCATAGCCACCGCGGTCAGCGCCGCTCCGGTCCCGCTGCCGACCATCGCGCCCATGCCGACCATGGCAAAGGCGGGCATGCTGATCGGCAGGCTCGGAAAGAAGGCAGTGACCAGGCCGGCGAACGCGCCGCCAAGGGTCGCACCCATGAACAGGGAAGGCGAGAAGATGCCGCCCGATGAGCCCGAACCAAGGCTCACCGATGTGGCGAACAGTTTGCACACGTAAAGCAGCAGCAGGAACCAGGCGATGGAAAGCTGTCCGCTGAGTGTCGCCTGGATCGTCGCGTAGCCGACACCTTCGACGTAGTAGTGGCCGCCCCAGCGCATCAGCGCAAAAATCAGCACGCCGACGAGCAGCATGCCTACCGCATGGCGGACGTAGCGGCCTGGCACCTGGTCGAACAGATCCTCCAGCCAGTGCAGGCCACGCACGAACAATGCCGCCGCCACGCCGACGACCGCGCCGAGCGCAACGTACAGCAGCAGGATCAGCGCGCTGCTTGGTTCGGCAGGCAATGGTGCCAGATTGGTGGGAATTTCGAACGCTGGCCTGGCGCCGAAGAACAGTCTCCCGACGAACGTCGCCGTCCCGGTTGACAGTGCCACCGGCAGAAACGTGTTGACGCTGATCTCCGGCATCATCAGTTCGGTGGCAAACAGCACACCACCGATCGGCGTGTTGAAGGTTGCGGCGATGCCGGCTCCGGCGCCGGCGGCAACCAGGATGATGCGTTGGCCCATCGACATGCGGATGATCTGGCCGAAGGTCGAGCCGAGTGCTGAGCCGATCTGAATGATCGGACCTTCGCGCCCGACCGCGGCGCCGCTGCCGATCGCCAGCGCCGAAGCCAACGACTTGGCAACCGCGACGACGGGTCGGATGATGCCGCGATTGTAGTAGATCGCGTCCATGACTTCCGGCACGCCATGGCCCTTCGCCTCGGGCGCGAAGGTGCTGACGATGAAGGTGACGCCGATACTGCCCAGCACCGGCACAAGGATCACCAGCGGTCCCCACGGCGATGGCGGCGTGAACAGGCTGGAATCGTAGTTGAAGGACAACTGGCCGAGGAACAGCAGGTTGTGCACCAGCCCGATCAGGGCGCGGAACACCACAGCGCCAATGCCGGTGACGATCCCGACAACCAGCGCCAGGGCGCAGAGCACCACCAATGGCAGCCGTCGTGCATCGTCAATGGAGACCTCGGTTAGCGCTACTTGCCGATCAGGCTGATCGCGTGGGGCCGGTGGTCCAACCCTGAGCTGATCCATCATCATGTGAGCCAATCATGCACGCGCCTGTTGCTGTCGCAAGCCGGAAGCGTTGTGGCGAATTGGCGGCTGCCATGCCAATCACGAGCACGCGGTTTGCTGGCGTGATAACAATCAAATCCTCATAGTCTCGCCCCTGTTCGCGCGTCAGCACGCCGAAAGAGGGCGCTCGTGATGCGTGCTCTCGACAGAAATGCGCGCCCGCCGCACGTTCCGCAGCATCAATGCAAGGGGAAACACCGATGGCCGACAACCCACGCTGGACCAACCGTCCCGCTGGCTCCACCTGGGGCGATTTCGGCGCCGACGATGAACGCGGCCGGCTGAACCTGCTCACCCCGCAGAAGGTGCTGCAAGGCATCGCCGAGGTGAAAGTCGGAAAAACCTTCTGCCTGTCGTTGCCGCTGGATTATCCCGGCGGCGCGATCCTCTCGCCGCGGCGCCATCCGCCGGTGCTGAAGCCTACCATGCGCGGCGACAAGCCTAATATGAACTACCCGCTGCGCTGCGACGATCCCACCGCGACCGACATCGTGTGCGACGACCAGGTGATCCTGACGCTGCAATACTCGACGCAATGGGACAGTCTGGCGCATGTCGGCCAGATGTTCGACGCCGACGGCGACGGCAAGCCGGAGGACGTGTTCTACAACGGCTACCGCGCCGGCCGCGACATCATCGGCCCGGCCTACTACGACGCGCAGGGCAACATGACGCCGTGCGACGAACCGCAAGGCGCGCGCCATCTCGGCGTGCAGAACATGGCGGAGGCCTGCATGCAGGGCCGCGGCGTGATGATCGACCTCGAGGCGCATTTCGGCCGCACCGGCCACATCGTCAGCTACGCCGAGCTGATGGAGATCATGCGCAAGGACAACGTCGTCGTCGAACCCGGCGACTTCGTGCTGTTCCGCACCGGCTTCGCCGAGATGCTGCTGGAGATGAACAAGCAGCCTGACCGGGAGAAGCTGTTCGCCAGCACCATCGGCCTCGACGGCCGCGATCCGAAGCTTCAGCAATGGGTGACCGACAGCGGCGCCGTCGCGCTGATCTCCGACAATTTCGCCGTGGAAGCGATGCCGGCGCGGCCCTGCATGGATGATGTCTGCGCCACGCTCCCGCTGCACGCGCACTGTCTGTTCAAGCTCGGCTGCTATCTCGGCGAGATGTTCTACCTGACGGAACTCGCCGATTGGCTGCGTGCCAACGATCGCAACCGGTTCCTGTTCACCGGCCCGCCGCTTCGCCTGCCCGGCGCCGTTGGATCGCCGGCGACGCCGGTTGCGACGGTGTAACGCTACGGCAGGGGAGCGCCGTGTGCCAGGTCGGCGGTCTTCCGGTTGAGGCTGTCGATCAGCCCCTGAGCGCCGCCGGTCGCCACCAGCCGGCGGAAGTCGGAGCGCTGCACGGCAACCCGGCTGATCGAGCCATCGGCCAGCACATCCACGGCCTTCCAGGAGCCACCCTCCTGGCGCATCACGTAGTCTAGTTCGTGCGACTCGCCCGAGGGCGAGACGATCCGCGTCTGCACCAACTGCTCTCCATTTGGCAGAGGCCTGGTATCCGGCTGAATATCGAAACGCTGGCCGTCGAAGCTATCGAAGTTGTCGACGTAGCTTGCCACGGTGTAGCGGCGGAACGCGATCAGCAACGCGCCGCGCTGGTCCGGCGACAGGCTCGACCAGATCAGACCGACGGAAACCTGCAGGATCGCCGGGAGATCGAATGCCTGATCAATCACCGGCGCCAGCATTCCAAAGCGCTGCGCGAATGGCGCGGCCCTGCCGGCACGCATGACGCGCAGCAACCCGTCGCATAAGGCACTGATCGGGACGACCGCGGCTGGATCGGCAGTCGCCTGACGCAGCCCGATCACCATGCCGCCGGCCCATGCCACGGCAGCCTGCATCAAGCGCCGGCGGCCAATCGTGGCGAACGGCATGATCTCTCCCCGTCTCAGCGATATCGCGAGAACCACCCTGGACGCCGGATGGAACCACAACGCTTATCCCGTGGTGGAGTTCGTGGTCAACACAGCCCAGGCAAAAGCTGGAATGTCTGGCGTGGGGTGCCGGATCGGTTGCCACGTGGTCGATTTATTCACAATCTGGTGCCCTCTGCGACATCATTGAGTTACTGGAAGCAACTATCCGTGGTCGTGTCATGAAGAGGAGCACCGGGTGCCGGTCTACAACTCGGTTCTGAAGGTGGCGGACGGTGTGGCGGGTGCGGTTGGCCTGCTGCATCGTCCGCTGGACGCCGATGCGCTGGTCGCACTGGCCCAACGGCGCAGCGGGCTGCTGGATTTCGGCGACACGTCGTTCACCGAGCCGCTCCGCCTGCTGCTGGCCTGTTGCGATACCGAGGCAACGCTCAGCCTCGTCGGGCGCATGGCCACACGCTGGGATGTGCTGCGGTTTCTGATCAACCTGCTGCAATTCCAGGCCGCGCAGCAGCGCGATCCGACGATCGTCGACCAGCCAATTGAGCGGCCGATCTTCATCACCGGCCTGCCGCGCAGCGGCACCACGTTCCTGCACCGATTGCTGCTGGAGGACCCGGCCAATCGCGCCCCGCGGGTCTGGCAAACCATCTATCCGTATCCGCTGGCGCAATCTGCCCGTGGCGGCCACGATGCACGCCCGCAGCGCGTAAGACGCCAGTTGCGCACGTTCGAAAAGCTGGCGCCCGAGTTCCGCGGACTGCATCCACTCGATGCCACGTCGCCGCAGGAGTGCAGCGAGATCACCGCGCACGTGTTCCGCAGCCTGCGCTTCGACACGACCTACCGCATCCCCACATATCGCGACTGGCTGGACGCCGACAGCCATCTGCCGGCCTACGCGTTCCACAAGCGCTTCCTCCAGCATTTGCAGCATCAGGCCGATCGTGAGCATGCCGCCGGTGATCAGACTGCCAATCGGTGGGTGGTGAAGTGCCCCGACCACCTGTTCGCGCTGGACGCGATCCGCATCGTGTATCCCGACGCGCGGCTGGTGTTCGTGCACCGCGATCCGGTGAAGGTGCTGCTGTCGGTCGCCAAGCTGACCGAGGTGGTGCGGCGTCCCTTCACGCGCAGGATCGACCGGCATGAGATCGGCGAACAGGAGAGCGACCGTTGGCTCGATGGCACCCGGCGGATGATGGCAGCCGGCGACAACGCCGGTCTGCCGGAACCGATCTGTCATGTGCATCACAGGGACCTGGTGGCGGATCCCATAGCGACCGTTAGGGCGCTGTATCGGCATTTCGGCCTCACGCTGTCCCCCTCGGTTGCCGCGTCAATCGGGACGTATGCCAAGCAACGGCCGAACGGCGGCTACGGACCACGCGACTATCGCTTCGAGGATCATGGGCTGGACAGCGGCGAGGAACGCGAGAAATTCCGCGGCTACATGCTGCGGTTCGGCATCGAACAGGAGAACGATGCGGACGATCGTCCGGGCAGCCTCCGCGGCTCTCCGACGCGCGCGCACGCCAAGCCTATGCGCACCTTGACGACCTGATCGCGGACTGCTGCGCCAGCGCTTGTGGTGCTGATGGCACCTGACGTGCTCGCCAATGCAGCCGCCGGCAGTCTACCGCGTCGGCCCAATCCCATTTGGCCTCGAACTCATTCGGACCGCGTTGTCGCGGATGCGCCGAACGGCATTGACGTGACACGCCGGCCCATCCGCGACAGTCACGCCCGCCAGAACGATTTGTTGGCCTCCGCCTCGGCCTCGGCGAAACTGACGCCGATGTCTTTCAGCAGATGATCGTCGAGCCCCGCGATCGACTGTCGCGAGCGATGACGCCGCCACGCGGCGCGAACCTCGGTCCACAACGGCAGGCCCCGCCGTGGCTGCCGGCGTGCCGGCAGCCATTCGTCCGGCTCGGCAAGCGCGGCCCGCCCGATCAGCAAACGATTGGACATTGCATACTCCTGGTTGCTCCCCGGCGTTGGCCAGCAGGATGCGTCGATGCGATGGATCAGTAAAACGAATTGCCCTTATGACAGTTATCAGGTAAATTCATGGGCATGCATCCACTCCAGGCATTGGATACCGACCTGCTGCGCGCCTTCGTGCTGATTGCCGAGGGACATAGCTTCACCCAGACCGCTGCCCGCGTGGGACGGACGCAGTCCGCCATCTCGATGCAGGTGAAGCGGCTGGAGGACGCGCTCGGCCAACCGGTACTGAGCCGCGGCAAGGGCGGCGGCGTGGAACTGACGCCGCACGGCCAGTTTCTGCTGAGCCGTGCGCGGCAGATCCTGGCGCTGAACGACGAGGTGCTGACGACATTCCGTGCACCGCAGATCGCTGGAACGGTCCGCTTGGGCACGCCGGATGACTACGCCTTCGCCTATCTGCCAACGATCCTGAAGCGCTTCGCCGAATCGCATCCAGCCGTCCAGGTGGACGTGCTGTGTGCACCCTCATCCGAATTGATTCGCCGATTACAGGGCGAGGAGATCGATCTGACGCTGGCATCCGACGGGCACCAGCCGGCAGGTTGGTCCTCGGTGCAACTCTGGCGTGCGCCACTCGTGTGGGTGACGTCCACGCGCTATGCGCCACATCGGCAGGATCCGCTGCCGCTGGCGCTGGCCGATCGTGAGCCATTCCTCGCGCGCGGGGCGGATTGCGAATGGGCCGGCGCCGCTGTGCGTGCGCTGGAAAAAGCCGGCCGGCGCTACCGCATCGCCTACACTTCGGCCTCGCAGATTGGCACGCATGCACCGGTGCTGGCAGGGCTGGCGGTTACCGTGTCAACGCTGTCATGGCTGCCGGAAGGGTTGCGTCCGATGCGCCCGGACGAGGGCCTGCCGAGGCTGCCGGAATTCGGCATCCTGATGCTGAAGGGCGAACACCCGCATCAGCCGGTGACCGACGCGCTGGCGGAGCATATCGAGGAAAGCTTCCTCCAGAACGTAAACCACTCGGTGCCTGCGGCGATGTAAAGTTCTGTCCCGTACCCCTTTCGGCCGCTCAATGCGCGCGTTCAGCGACAAATCGCGCCAGACTGGCCAGTTCCGGCGTCCGGGTCGCTCGGTCCAGCGGGCCAGCCAGCCGAATGGCGATCGCAGGCGGGTTCGGCAGCGCCGGCCGTAGTTCCAGCCGCAGATCAAGCGTCTGGCTTGGCAGATCCATACTGCCGCTGAGGTCCACATCGCCGGCGTTGCCGTGCAGCCGCGCAGCATCCAACGTCAGTTCGCCGTGTGCCACGCTTGCCGCTATATCCAGCCGATCGAACGCGGTCGCCCCGAACCCCAGCGCGGCCGCCGCATCGGTTTGGGCCGCCACCGGGTCAGGATTCTCGGCTGCCAGCTTCGCCCGGGACAGATCGAAGCCACCCACCGCACCGTCGGTCGACGTCAGCGTCAGATGTCCGCCCAATGTCGCCAGGATGGTTGCCGGGCTGTAGCCGCCGGCGCTCAGTTCGACGCTGCCAGACACCTGGCCCGATAGCAGATCCAACGGCGTGTCGGCCAAGGGGCCGGTGATGGTGGCGTTGGTCAGCCGGGCTTGCAGGGAAAGCGCAGGCGGCTCGCCCGTACCGTCGAACGAAAACCTGCCCGTCAGCGTGCCGCCGCCAAGCTCGCCGGCAAACTGCTCGATCCGCAGCGCGCCATTCGCCACCACGACGGACGCTGACGCATGGTTTCCCACCGGCTGCGACCCGGCCAGCACCTGTCCGATGTCGACGTGCACATCGCCACGCCAGCCATGCAACAGGCCGACCGGCAGCGACACCTCCGACCCTCCATCGAGCATCGGCAGAGGCAATGTATCGACACCGATGTGCCCGCTCAGGTGCGGCTTGCTGCCACTGTCGTCGAATACCAGTCTGCCGCTGCTGTGCAGCGTCGCCGCGGTGACGTCAAAGCTCTCGGCGTTGAGCCTGCCAGGCGCGCCGGCGACCTGTGCAACAAGCGATAGCGACCCATCGCCCAGCCATGCCGGCAATTCCGGCAAGCCCGCCAGCGCCGGCAGACCGAGGGTCGACAGCAATCGACGAGCCCCCGGATGGCGCAGCGTCACGGTGCCGCCCCATGTGCCCGAGTGCAGGTCGATGGTCGGGTCCGCATCGAGCCTGGCATCTGCCAGCGACAGCTTGATGCCCAGGGCCAGTGCGGTCGGCGGTCCGGCCGCCTTCACCTCGAGTTTTGCCGGCCCCTGCCAGAGCGCAGGCGTGGCACGCCAGGGGGCAGGCACCAAGTCTGAAAGCGGTGTTGCATCGATGGTCGCCACGCTGAGCGATCCATCGCTGAGTTGACCGGCAGGGTCGAGTGACCCCGCGGCGACCACATGCATCCCGTTCAGATTGCCCGCTAGGCGGTGCAGCGTAAAACTCCCCGCCTGCATCGCCGCATCCACCGAAATCCCCTGCATCACGGCACCAGCCAGCGTTGCCTCGCGGATGCCCAGCCGCAGATCGGCATTGAGGCCGCCGGCAAGCCGCGCCAGCGCGATTGGTGCCGGTGGCAGCGTCGGCAGCCAGGAATCCAGCAGCAGGTGATCCAAGGTCAGGTTGGCGCTGATGGACGACGGTTCGCCGTGCCTGAGGCTGATGCTGCCGGCAATCGACGCATCATCCACGCTGCCGTCAAGCTGGCGCAGCGTCAACGTATCGTCGCCGGCCACCACATGCGCCGCGAGGGTCGCCCGCTGCAAGACGTCATCCGGCAGGTGGGCCACCCCTTTGGCCGGCAGCACACGGGGTGCGACGCCCTCCAGCCAGCGCAGAGTGGTTCGCAACACCGGGGCATCCAGCCTCGCGTCGCCCTCGAAGCGCGCATGCGCCGCATCGTTCAGAGCTACGTTTCCGGTAATCTCCAGCGTGCCGTTACCCGGCAGCAGTGTGCTGGCGTGGCGCACAGTCAGGCTCCGGCTGCCCAGGTCCAACGCGGCCCGCAGATGTTCCAGCGTGCCGCCGGCCAGCGGCGCGGCATCGGCCGAGACATCCAGCCCGATCGGCAGATCGAGCCCGGTGATCGTCGTCCCGGCGTCCATCAGCACTGGCAGCCAGGCATCCAGATCGAACCGGCTGGCCGACAGCGTGATGTCGAGCCTTTGCCTGGGCGCAAGCCGCAGAGTCACCGAGCCGCTGCCCGGCGACCCGCCAATCTCCAGCGAAAGATCATGGATCGCCGCCAGGCCGCCGCCGACGGTAAGCCGGCCATCTGTCCGAAATGCCACCGGCGGCGCAGGCAGCAGCACTGCGAGGTCCGGTCCGCGGCTGGCGATGCTACCCGCCAGGGAACCGTCGGCCGCCAACTGGCCGCTGAAGCTGGCGCCGAGCCCGTTGGCCTTGCCTTCTCCATCCAGCGTGGCATTCAGTCCGGCCGCGCCATCGGCCCCAACCGATGTCATCCGCGCGGTGAAATTCCAGCCATAGCCGCCGAATCGCGCTGTCCCGGAAGCTATCAGCGCGCCGGTTTCCATCGTCGCAAGCGTCGCATCGATACCGGTGAACACAAGCCGCCCGACCGTCGCCCTCCCGTTCTCGATGCGCGCCGCTGCGAGCCAAGTCGGCGGACGCACCAGCAGCCCGCTGGATTCGGCCAGACGCGGAATGTGCAGATCGGCTCCGCGCAGCACCAGTTCGCGCGCATCGACCCGGCCTCGGACCAGCGGCCACAGCGCAACGCGCAGCCGCAGCGCGTCGACGCGGATCGACAGAGCGGTGTCGCCGGGTTCGCCAACGCTGACCTGCGCCGCGGTCAGCACCGGCTGGGGCAGCAGCGTCAGCGAGATCGGGCCCTCGATGGTGACGGGCTGGCCAAGCGTCGCGGACGCCATTACCTCGATGGTGGCGCGATAGGGCGTCCAGTCGAGCCATTGCGGCGCCTGCCAGACCGCAAGCAACGCCAATGACGCGGCCAACGCCGGTGCCACCAGCAAGATGCGCAGGCGTGTCACGTCAGGCGGCTGTTCCGTAGCCGCCGCCACCTGGCGTTTCGATCACGAATACATCGCCCGGCTTCAGCTCGGCGCTGTCAGTGCCAGTCAGCACTTCATGCGTGCCGTCGGCGCGTTCCACCCACTGCCGGCCGACCGCACCATCGTCGCCGCCTTCCAGTCCAAACGGTGCGACGTTGCGGCGCGACGAGACAATCACCGCGGTCATAGGTTCGAGGAAGCGTACGCGGCGGATCGCACCGTCACCGCCGCGCCACTTGCCGTCGCCGCCGGAGCCGCGGCGAATGGCGAAGCGCTCCAACCGCACCGGGTAGCGCAGCTCCAGTACCTCGGGATCAGTCATCCGCGTGTTGGTCATGTGCGAGTGGATCGCCGATGTGCCATGGAATCCCGGGCCTGCGCCGGTGCCGCCGCAGATGGTTTCGTAGTACTGCCGGTGCGCGTCACCGAACAGGAAATTGTTCATCGTCGCTTGCGAACAGGCGATCGGTTTCAGCGCACCGAACAGCGCGTTACAGGTGGCTTGCGAGACCTCGGTGTTGCCGGCCACCACCGCAGCACCAGGTTGCGGCGAGAGGAACGTGCCAGGCGGGATGATCAGGCGCAGCGGCTTCAGGCAGCCGTCGTTCAGCGGAATGTCGTCAGCCACCAGGGTGCGGAACACATACAGCACCGCGGCGCGCGTCACCGCGGGCGGCGAATTGAAATTGCCCTCGCTTTGAAGACCGGTGCCGGTGAAGTCCACCGTCGCGCTGCGGCTGGCGCGATCGACGCTGACCGCGACGCACAGCGGCAGACCGCTGTCCATGGTGTATTCGAACTCGCCGCTGCCCAACCGGTCGATCACCCGGCGCACGGATTCTTCCGCATTGTCCATCACGTGGCGCATATAGGCGCTGACCGTGGGCCAGCCGTGCAGTGCGACGACCCGCTGCAATTCCTGCACGCCCTTCTCGTTCGCGGCAACCTGCGCCTTGATGTCGGCAACGTTCACGTCCGGGCTGCGTGCGGGATATTTCGCACCGGCCAGCACTTCGCGCAGTTCGGCTTCGCGGAAGTGTCCGCCATCGACGAGGAGAAAATCGTCGATCACCACGCCTTCCTCTTCCAGGGTATGCGACATGGGAGGCGTGGAACCCGGCGTGATGCCGCCGATATCTGCGTGATGGCCACGGCTGCCGACAAAGAACAGGGTGTTCTGTCCGGCGGTGTCGAACACCGGCGTGATGACGGTAACGTCGGGCAGGTGCGTGCCGCCGTTGAACGGGTTGTTCAGCACCACCACGTCGCCGGTCTTCAGCGTGTCGCGCCGGTTGTTCAGCACGGTGCGCACACTCTCGCCCATCGCGCCAAGATGCACCGGTACATGCGGCGCATTCGCCACCAGGAATCCCTCTGCGTCGAAGATTGCGCAGGAGAAATCCAGCCGTTCCTTGATGTTGACACTCATCGACGTGTTCTGCAGAACTGCCCCGGTCTGTTCCGCGACATTCATGAACAGGTTGTTGAACAGCTCGAGCAGCACCGGGTCGGGCCGGTCGCTGCCAGCCGGCACGCGCGTCGCGAGCGGCGCGGTGCGATGCAGTGTCATGTGGTCGAGCCTGGTGATTTCCGCCGTCCAGCCAGGTTCCACCACGGTAGTAGCGTTGGCTTCGCGGATCAGCGCCGGACCCGTGATGCGATCGCCGGCCAGCAGCGCGGTGCGATCGAACACCGGCGCGGTGTGTTCCGCATTGCCGGTGAACATCTGGACGGTGTCGATGGTTTGCGGTGCGCCGCTGGTGCGCACCGACAGGGCCGCCTCCTGCACCGTCTCGCCCGGCGAAATCGCTTCGACGGCGACCGCTTCCACCACCAGTTGCCGATCCGGCGTGGCAAAGCCGAAGCGCCCACGATGCGCCGCGGTGAAGTCCGCGACGATCTCCTGCTCGGTGCGCAGCGGGATGATCAGGGCGGCCTCGGTGCCGGCATAACGCAGATGCAGGTTGCGCTGCGCGGTGATGCGCGCCGGGTCCGCGCCTTGCGCCACGAGCGCCGCGGTCGCCGCGTCCGCAAGCCGATCGGCAACGTCGGACAACTCGGCCATGGCGTGCGCTTCAAGCGGAATTTCGACGGCGCGCTCGCGCATGACCGTCTGATCAGCAAGGCCCATGCCATACGCGGACAGCACGCCGGCATAGGGATGGATGAACACCGTCTCCATGCCGAGTGCATCGGCGACCAGGCAGGCATGCTGGCCGCCGGCCCCGCCAAAGCATTGCAGCGCGAAACGCGTGGCGTCGTGGCCCTTCTGCACCGACACCTGCTTGATGGCATTCGCCATGTTCGCGATGGCGATCTGCAAGAAACCTTCGGCCACCTGCTGCGGCGTGCGCGGCTGGCTAGTCGCCTGCGCAATCTGGTTGGCCAGAGCTGCGAATTTTGCCGTCACCACATCGACGTCGAGCGGCTGGTCACCGGTGGGACCGAAGATCGCAGGGAAATGCCGCGACTGGATTTTCCCTACACAGACATTGGCATCGGTCACCGTCAATGGGCCGCCATTGCGGTAGCACGCGGGACCCGGATCGGCGCCGGCGGAATCCGGACCGACGCGAAATCGCGTGCCGTCGAAATGCAGGATCGAACCGCCGCCCGCCGCCACCGTGTTGATCGCCATCATCGGTGCGCGCATGCGAACACCGGCCACCGCGGTCTCGAACGCGCGCTCGAAGCCGCCCGCGTACAGCGCGACGTCGGTCGATGTGCCGCCCATGTCGAAGCCGATGATGCGATCGAGCCCGGCCATCGCCGCAGTGCGCGCCGCGCCGACTATGCCGCCGGCCGGGCCGGACAGGATCGCATCCTTGCCATGAAACGCGCCGGCATCCGCCAACCCACCGTTCGACTGCATGAAGAACAGCCGCACGCCTTCGAGTTCCGCCGCCACATGGCCGACATAGCGGCTCAGGATGGGCGATAGATACGCATCCACCACCGTGGTGTCGCCGCGCGGCACCAGCCGCAGCAGCGGGCTGACCGCGTGACTGGCGGAGACCTGCGTGAACCCCGCATCGCGCGCCAACTCCGCCAGCCGGCGTTCATGCTCGGGATATTTCCAGGCGTGGATCAGCACGATTGCGCAGGCGGCAATCCCTTTGGCGCGCGCATGCGCAAACGCGTTCCGCGCGGCGTACTCGTCCAGCGTTTCGATTTCCTCGCCATCGACGCCGACGCGACCGGCGATCTCCACCACGTCCTCATACAGCATCGACGGCAAGGTGATCGCCAGGTCGAACAGTCGAGGTCGCGCCTGGTTGCCGATGCGCAGTGCATCAGCGAAACCGCGGTTCACCACCAACAGCGTGCGGTCGCCCTTGCGTTCCAGCAGCGCGTTGGTGGCGACGGTGGTGCCCATCTTCACCGCATCCACCACGCCGGCGGGAATCGGCGCATCGAGGGCGATGCCGAGTACCGTCTTGATGCCGGCAATCGCGGCATCGCGGTAGCGGCTGGGGTTTTCGCTCAGCAGTTTATGTGTGGAAAGCCGCCCCGTCGGATCGCGCGCCACGATATCGGTGAACGTGCCGCCGCGATCGATCCAGAATTGCCATTTGCCAGTGGGCATCAACGCTCCTTCGGTCCCATTGTCATCGCGAGGAGCGCAGCGACGAAGCAATCTCCGGCCAGCATTGCGCGCACAACTGGTCGGAGATTGCTGCGTCGCTGCGCTCCTCGCGATGACAGCATGAAGCCGGCTCCACTCTGTCAGGATCCCATGGCAATTGCCACAGTCCCGCGTTGCGCGGCTTTTGCGCCAGCGTCGCGGAGATTGCCTCCAACTGATCCACGCCGGCTCCTGCCATCGCAAATATCCCTGTCCTGGCGTAGCAATGGGCCACGAAACCTCACGCGGGAAAAGGGAGGCGCAGATGAATTTGCATCGACTGCTGGGCAAGCGTTTGGAAGCGGGGCGTCCGGTGCGGGTCGGGCTGATCGGTGCGGGTAAATTCGGCTCGATGTTCCTGTCGCAGGTGCCGGCCACCCCGGGCATCGAGATCGCCGCGATCGCCGATCTGGCACCGGATCGTGCGCGCGAGGCCTGCCGGCGCGTCGGCTGGACCGGGGAGCGCACCGCCGCCACACGTTTCACCGACGACACGGCGTCGATGCTGGCGCGACCGGAGATCGAGGTGGTGGTGGAAGCCACCGGTCACGCCCCCGCCGGCATCGCTCATGCACGCCGCGCGATCGCCGAGGGCAAGCACATCGTGATGGTGAATGTCGAGGCGGATGTGCTGGCGGGCGTTGCTCTGGCACACGAGGCGGCGCGCGCTGGCGTGGTGTATTCGCTGGCCTATGGCGACCAGCCGGCGCTGATCTGCGAACTGGTGGACTGGGCGCGCGCATGTGGCTTCCGGGTGATCGCCGCGGGGAAAGGCACGAAATATCTGCCGGAGTACCACGTCTCCACGCCGGCGACGGTGTGGGGCTATTACGGACTGACCGAGGAACAGGCGCGGATCGGCGGCATGAATCCGCAGATGTTCAACTCGTTCCTCGATGGCACGAAATCGGCCATCGAGATGGCAGCGGTGGCGAACGCCACCGGTCTGGCACCGCCTCCCGACGGGTTGGGATTTCCGCCGTGCGGCACGCATGAGATGGCGCAGGTGTTGCATCCCGCCGGCGAGGTTGAAGTGGTCTCCAGCCTGCACCGCGACGGATCACAGGTGGCGAACGATCTGCGCTGGGGAGTCTACGTGCTGTTCGAGGCGCCGAACGATTACACCGCGCGTTGCTTCAGCGAATACGGTGTGGTGACCGATGCGTCTGGCCGGCGGTCGGCGTTGTACCGGCCGTTCCATCTGATCGGACTGGAACTGAACATCTCGATCCTGTCGGCGGCATTGCGCGGCGAGGCAACCGGCGCGCCGACGGGATTCCGCGGCGACGTGGTTTCCACGGCGAAGCGCGATCTGCGCGCCGGCGAGATACTGGATGGCGAAGGCGGCGGCTGCGTCTGGGGCAAGCTGCTACCGGCGCACGCCAGCCTGAAGATTGGCGGTCTGCCGATCGGCCTGGCGAACCACGTGAAGCTCCTGAAGGATGTATCCATGGGGCAGTGCGTCACCTGGGACGATGTGCTGATCGACAAGAAAGATACGGCATATCGCTATCGTCGTGCGATGGAGGAAGCCACGCTCTGAAAAGACGTAGCCGTCGGTAACAGAAACACGGCGATACGCTCCAGGCCACGACAAGTACCGCGGAAAAATCCGCGCCGCCAAAACCCATGTGATACCGGGCCGCGCAGCGGAAAAATCCCCGCCCTTTTTCCCGGACTCCCGCATGCGGGGTTCGGCCAAAACCACCGGACGTTCTCTCCTGTATCGGTCGCCAATTCGCCTGCCTAGGGTGCAGTCACGGCGCAAGGCAAGAGCCACATAACAAGGCCCGAGGCCCCGCCGAACAACCAACCTGGCGGAGACGAAAATGACCTCCTCAGCCAAACGCAGCACTCTCGGCACGCGCATCGCCGCCACCTGTGGCGTACTCGGCCTCGCCACGATCGGCCTCGTCACCGCACCGAAGCCCGCCAACGCCTGGTGGCACGGCTACGGCTGGGGGTACGGCCATCCCTGCTGCTGGGGTGTTGGCGTCGTCGTGCCGCCGATCGTCGTTGCGCCGCCTCCTGTCTACTACCGGGCTCCGGCGTACTACGCGCCGCCGCAGCGAGCCTGGATCCCCGCGCATTGGCAGAACGGCTACTGGGTGCCCGGCCACTGGTACTGAACCTGTGACACGGTTCATAGGGGCCACTCGCAGATTGCCGCAGAGTGGCCTTGTGGACCTGACATCGGGCAAGACTTTTCCGCCCGGCGTGATCGAGGAGCAGCAGTCATGCGTCAGTTTCTCATAGCAGCCGCGATGGCAATTGGACTGATCGCACTCTGGGCGGCGATCCTGCCGCTGACCGCGCAGCCGGCCCCCGCGCCAGCCAACCCCTCCTCAACGGCCATGTCGAAGGCGCTGTTTCTCTGTCGCAGCGCACATGGGATCGACCAGACCTGCGCCGCTTCGCTCGCCAGGGCGCTGGTGCTGGAAACCTCCGATCATGCGGTGACGCGGGCGAGCAACCGCGTCTGTCCGGTCGATCCGCGGATTTTCGCCAGCATCGATCGCCACGACTGAGCACGCCGCGGCTGACCGCAGATAATACAGCGCCGGACCGCTCTGCGAGTGACAACCACGCCAGACAGAGTACTGCGAGGAATGGCACATGGTTCCAGCGATTCGGATTGACCAACGCATCCGACGCCTGCGGCCCGACGTATTCGTCATGGCCCTGATCGGTACCGTGTCGCTGGCCACCTTGCTGCCATGCCAGGGGGTCGGCGCCCGGCTGATCAGCTGGCTTGCAACGTTCGCGATCGGATCGCTGTTCTTCCTGCAAGGCGCGCGGCTGTCACGCGAGGCAATCGTCGCAGGATTGACCAACTGGCGACTGCATTGCGCCATCGCCTGCACCACCTTCGCGCTGTATCCCATCATCGGTACGCTGTTCACCGAACTGCTGCCGCATGGGATGAACCGCACGCTGGTGCTTGGCGTGCTGTTCCTGTGCGCGCTGCCATCCACCGTGCAGTCCTCCATCGCGCTGACCTCGATCGCCCAGGGCAACGTCGCAGGTGCAGTCTGCGCGGCGACGGCATCCAGCCTGATCGGACTGCTGCTGACGCCGCTGATATTCGGCTTCATGTCCCACGTGCGCGGCGGTGGCGGTGTCGACCTGTCGAGCATGTGGCTGGTGTTCGCCGAGTTGCTGCTGCCGTTCATCGTGGGTCATCTACTGCGCCCATGGCTCGGCGCATGGGCGGCGCGCAACCGGGCCCTGCTGGCAATCACCGACCGCGGTTCGATCCTTCTGGTGGTGTACGCCGCGTTCAGTGCCGCCGTGGTGCACGGCATCTGGCAGCAGTTGCCGCCGGCGGTACTCGGCTCACTGGCACTGATCGTCGCGACGCTGCTGGTCAGCGGGCTGCTGATCACCCGGATCACTGCCCGTGCGTGCGGATTCAGTCACGCCGATGAGGTTGCCACGGTGTTCTGCGGGTCGCAGAAATCACTGGTCGCCGGCATCCCTATCGCCAGCGTGCTGTTCTCCGGTCCGACGCTCGGGGTGATCGTGTTGCCGATCATGCTCTATCACCCGATGCAGCTCGTGGTCTGCGCCTGGCTTGCGCGGCGCTACGCGAAGAGTTCCGCGGTGCCTGGCGTCGCCGTTCCGTCTCTGCCCGTGATCGACGCGACGGCATCACCGAAAATCGCCGCCTAGCGGTGGCTGTCGCGGCTTGCGCGGTTCACGGCGGGCGAAGGCCGTGAACCGCCGCCTGACGCGACTCGATCATTGGTGGTACCAGGCAAGCCCACGCAGCAGAGGACTCGAGCATGCAGTGCGAATCCTGCGGCGAACTCATGGAGCGTGAGATCGTTGCTGTCGAAATTGTGATTGCTGGCCGGCGCGCGTCGCTCGATCAGCCAGGCTGGTATTGCTGGGCCTGCAAGCTCGGCACGCACACGGCAAGCGATCTTGCGCTGGCCGATGACGCGCTCGCCAGATTGCTCGGCAAGCGACGCCAGCTGCGACCGGGCAAGTCGGCTGCGATGCGGCGCAGTTAGAGCCTGTCTCTGCATGACTATGGAACAGCCGCTCGCGACCCAACCAGAGAATAGGTGGCCTTTCGGAACATCCCTGCAGCGGACGCCCGGCACCGTGTGGCGCCGGCTGGTCCGCGCCCATAACGTGCGTTTTAGGCCGGCTTGCGGTAATTCGAACGCAGACGTGCGCTTGAATGTTTCCACAGCTGTTCCCGTGGTGAGCCGGCTATCCTCTATCCGGCGCACCGCTCGAAATCCGGACATTGTCCTCGGGGGTGGTCATGGCCAAGCCGGAGCGTCCGCTGTTTCAACCTGGATCATCAGGCGATGTTCCGCTGCTTACCTTCGCGTGTCCGCTAACCGGCTGCACCGGGGCGCCCGGAGCGATCTTCTGCAGATTGCCGACAATCACCGCATTATGCGCCGTCACGCCCTTGTTGATAACGACCAGATCGCCATACGTCTCGCCGGTCGAAACCATCCGCTGCACAACCTTGCCCTGTTCGGCCACATAAACATATTTGCCGAACTGGCTTGAACCCAGCGCCACCTGCGGGACCAGCAGCGTGTCAGGCCGATCCGCCACGAGCAAACGCACATGGACGAACTCGCCAGGCAGCAGGGTGTTGTCAGGATTGGCGATGGTGGCACGCGCCACGATGGTGCCGGTACTCCCGTCTACCGTATTGTTCAGAAACGTAAGCTGCCCCTTGTATGCCTTCCCGCCATCATCCGGGACCGTCACCTCCGCCGGGATCGTTTTTCCTGCACGGAATTTACCGAGGAGCGCGAGATCGGTTTCGCTTGGATTGAAGGTGGCATAGATCGGGTCGAGCTGAACCAGCGTATTCAGTTGCGTCCCCGCCGCACTGATCAGCGTGCCTTCATGCACGAGACTTCGCCCAAGGCGGCCCGCAAACGGGGCGGTGATTTCAGTCCATCCCAGATTGAGCTTCGCCGTCTCGACTGCCGCTGCATCGGCGGCGAGTGACGCCTGCGATTGACGGAACGAACTTGTCGACTGGTCGAATGTGTCGTTCGATACCCAACCTTGTTTGTTGAGCGTCGTATTCCGGCGGTCGCTGGCCTGCGCGTATGAAAACGCGGCGGCGTCGCGGCGAGCCTGCGCCGCCGCCTGGTCAACCGCCGCTTGGTAGTTGCGTGGGTCGATCTGGTACACCAATTGGCCCTGGCGCACATCGGCCCCGTCGGGAACATCCTGGGAATCAAGAAATCCGGTGACCTGTGCCTCGAGTGTGATACTGCGGATCGCCTCGGTCGTGCCGACGAAATCGAGATAAACCGGCACTGTCCGCTGAGCCACCGGGACTATCGGCACGGGCATGGCCGGCATGTTCGCTGCCGGTGCCAGTGCGGCACCATGGCTGGAGCTGTCCAGCAGCACGAACCCCGTAGCGGTCAGCGCAGCACCAAAGGCTGCCAGGCCAAGGTTTTTCACGGAGAAACGCATTGCTGTTGTCCTCCTGGACTCATTCGCCCACGGCGGGGTCGAGCAGATGCAGATCACCAGCTTGCCCGGCCTCGGCCGTCCGGCCTTCGCGGAGCCGCTCGATCACCGCGTAGAACACCGGCACCAGTGCAAGCCCGAAAATCGTCGCCGCCAGCATGCCGCCGACAACCGTGGTGCCTATCGAATGCCGGCTGCCTGCCCCGGCACCGGTTGCCACCATCAGCGGCAAGGTACCGAGGATGAAGGCGAAGGCAGTCATCAGGATAGGTCGCAGCCGAAGCCGCCCTGCTTCCATTGCTGCCTCCACGATGCCGGCGCCGCGCTCGCGTAACTGCTTGGCGAACTCCACGATCAGGATCGCGTTCTTCGCTGACAGCCCGATCAGCATGACCATGCCGATCTGCGAGTAGACGTCGAACTCCATTCCTCGCAGCCACACCGCCAGCACTGCACCGAACAGCGCGAGCGGCACTGACAGGATGACCATGAACGGCATCGACCAGCTCTGGTACTGCGCCGCCAGCACCAGGAACACGAACACCATGGCCAGCAGGAACACGAGCGTGGCTGTCGAGCTTGCCTTGAGCTCCTGGTAGGCAATGCCGGTCCATTCGTAACCGAACCCGGCTGGCAGCGTCTCCGCCGCCGCACGCTCCATCGCTGCGATCGCCTGCCCCGAGCTGTAACCAGGTGCGGGCGCGCCATTGATCAGGGCAGAACCATAGACGTTGTAATGCGAGACATATTCCGGCCCGGCCGTAGGGGTCAGCCTGCCGAGCGTGTCCAGGGGAATCATCTGCCCGTTCGAATTGCGCACATAGAGGCGCGACAGATCCCTGGCATCGGCTCGCGCCCCCCGCTCGGCCTGTATCGTCACCCGGAACGTTCGGCCGAACAAATTGAAGTCGTTTATGTAAAGCGAGCCAAGATAAATCTGCAGTGTATTGAAGACATCTGACAGGTTGAGTCCAAGCAGCTTCACCTTGGTTCGGTCAAGGTTGTACTGATAGTTGGGGGTCGAGGTGTTGAACGTAGTGAAAACCTGACGTGGATCGAGCTCAGGCTGTTTACGGGCGGCTGCCAACAACGCCTGGGCTGCATCGTTCAAGGCTTGCGGCCCCTGTCCGGTCAGGTCTTCCAATTCGAATTCAAAGCCGCCGGTGGTGGAAATTCCCGGAATCGACGGCGGGTCAAAGCTGAGCGCGATCGCCTCTGGCAACGCCAGCAGCTTTGGGCGTACGGCGGCGATGATGTTCGCGGCATCCAGCCTGGCGCCCCGCTCATTCCATGGTTTCAGGATGGCGAATTCCGCCGCCGCGTTCGCCTGATTGGCGCCGGTCAGGAAGTTCAGGCCGGTGACCGGGACGACATCCTGCACGCCTGGTTGGGCCGCCAGGATCTTCCGTACCTTCTCCGCCACCGCATCCGTCCGTTGCAACGATGCGCCAGGCGGAAGCTGGATTACCGCGAAGAAGTAGCCCTGATCCTCGACCGGCAGGAAGCCGGTGGGAATGCGGGAATCCAGACCGTAGGTGACGACCAGCAGACCGACAAATGCAGCAAGCACACCCCAACGCGCGCCTATCACCCAGCGTACGGCACGTGCATATGCCTCCGACGCTCGTGTGAAGCCCGCATTGAACGCGCGAAACAGGAAAAATCCGGAGGGTGGGCGATGGCGCAGCAGCACAGCCGCCAAAGCAGGGCTGAGGGTAAGCGAATTGAACGCAGAGATCGCGACTGAGATGGCGATGGTCAGCGCAAACTGGTTATACAGCCGGCCGGTGACGCCGGGCAGAAATGCAACCGGCACGAAGACTGCCATCAGCACCGCCGTGGTGGCGATGATCGGCCCGGTAACCTCCTTCATCGCGGTCACTGCGGCATCGATCGGCGAAAGCCCCCGTTCGAGCTGGCGTTCCACGTTCTCGACCACCACGATCGCATCATCCACCACCAATCCGATCGCCAGCACCATGCCGAGCATGCTGACCAGGTTGAGCGAGAACCCTGCCGCCAGCATCAAGGCCAGTGTGAAAACCAGCGAAACCGGAATGGCGATCGTGGGAATGATCGTGGTCCGCCAGCTTTGCAGGAACAGAAACACCACTCCGATCACCAGCGCGAGCGCCTCGGCAAACGTCACCATCACGTCATGCATGGAGGCTGACACGAACATCGTCGTGTCATAGGGGATCCGCCAGGTGAGACCCGGAGGAAAGCGCTTGCTGCGCGCCGCCATCTCGGTACGCACTTCGCGCGCCACCTGCAACGCGTTCGATCCGGGTGTCTGATAGACGGCGACGAACACGGTGGGCTTGGTGTTCAGCCGCGAACTTGAGGTGTATTGCAAAGCTCCAAGCTCGATGCGCGCGACATCGCGCAGGCGAACCACGGCCTCGCTTCCGGTCCCGGCCCGGATGACGATGTTGCCAAACTCCGCTGGGTCGCTCAGCCGGCCTAGCGCGTTCACCTGATATTCGAACTTGGTGCCCGGCGGCGCCGGCGACTGTCCCAGCTTGCCGGCCACGACCTGCACGTTCTGCTCCTGGATGGCCTGCTGCACATCGGTCGCGGTGATGCCGAGTTCGGCCAGCTTGTCGGGATCGAGCCAGATCCGCATCGAGTACCGGCGCTCGCCGAATATGGTCACGTCGCCGACCCCAGGCAGCCGCTTCAGCGGGTCCACCACCTGCAGATACGCGTAGTTGCTGATATCCAGCAGATCGACCGAATTGTCCGGCGAATACAGCGTCACACCCAAGAGGATATTGGGGTTCTTCTTGCTGACGGTGACGCCCGCCTGATTGACGATCGAAGGCAGGTCTCCCTGTGCCTGTGCAACACGGTTCTGCACATCGACTGCGGCAATGTCGATCGGATAGCCGCCGTTGAAGGTAATGGTGATGGTCGAGCTGCCATCATTGGCACTGACCGAGGACATGTAAGCCATGCCCTTCACGCCATTTATCTGCTCCTCGAGCGGCGTGGTCACAGTGTTGGCGGCGACGTCGGCACTGGCGCCAGGATAGGTCGCGGTCACCACCACCTGCGGCGGCGTGACATCCGGGAGCTGCGCCACCGACAGGAACTGGTAGGCAACCGCCCCCGCGAGCACCATGATGATGGCGATGGACGCCGCGAAAATCGGGCGATGGATGAAAAAGTTCACCATCCGGGGAGTTCCCTTGCAATCCGGGTGGGCAATCGTTCGGACCAGCCCTAGATAGGACGGGACTGATCGGTAACACCCCGAACGGGACTGACCGGTCGGTAACATATTCGGGAGGGCTCACCATGATTGCGCCGGCTGCCAGGTCCGCCGCCGTATCGCAGCCCGCAGCGCCGCCGCCCCGCGAGCGCATCCTCACCGTGGCACGCGAACTGTTCTATCGTCGCGGCATCCATGCCGTCGGTGTTGACGCCATCGCTGAGGCGGCAGGCACCAACAAAATGACCCTCTACCGGCACTTTGCCTCCAAAGACGAGCTTGTTGCCGCATGCCTGCGGGAGGTCGTGCGTGAGATGGACGCAGACTGGGATGCGATTGCCGCTGCGCATCCAGGCGACCCCAGAGGCCAGTTGCTGGCATGGCTGCAGCACATTAGCGATTGGTTGGCTCGCGAGGCCGGGAGGGGATGTGCGCTTGCCAACGCGGCCGTCGAACTCCCTGACAACGACCACCCCGCCAGGCGGGTCATCAGAGAACACAAGTCCGCGGTCCGCCAACGGTTGGCTGATCTGTGCCGCGATGCCGGACTGAATGACCCCGCAGGGTTTGCCGAGGAGGCATTTCTGTTGTGCGAAGGCGCCCGGATCGCTTCTCAGAGCCTCGGGTCGGACGAGCCGTTGACGCGCCTGCCTGCTCTACTCAAAGACGCGGTGGAGGAACGTTTTCCACCGCCGCGTGCCCAGCGGGTGCCGCGGGATCGTACGCGATGATGCCGCGTGGGCGAAATCAATCGCGGTGGGTTCACGCAGAACGATTGTCGGCCTGATTCGGCAGGCTGATCGATGGCAACGGATCCGACCAATCTGGCCGAGCAGAGCGCGTGCTGCCCCACATCAGCTTCGAAGCTTCTGCGCGCCATCCGGCGCAAATTGTTTTTTCTACAAAGTCGCGGTCGCCGAGAGCCGTTGGCAATTCCCATGACCAAGCGTCCGCTTGCCGCCGTCGGGCACCCCAAAGCGGTCAAAGCAATTCGGTCAAGGAAGCTGCACGCCGTCACGATCGCAGCAGCAGCCACATAACGAACACGCCGCACGCCGTCAGATAGGCCACCAGCAGCACCCGCCGCAGCCTGGCTGCATGAGGCCTCAGGCCGGGCACCACGCCGATGCCGATAAATAGCGCCATCGCGGCTCCGGTGATGATCTGCGCCATCCGTATCGCATCACTGCTCACCGTACCGAATAGCGCCACAATCCTCCCCTTCCTTCCGCCGCTCTGGTAAAGCTGCGCGCCCCGGATCGGACGTGCAATCGGGCGGAGGCGAAGCGATGCGGCTGCTGACACTGGCGTTTCTGCTCGGCAGCATCTGCCCGGCATTCGCGGCGGATCTTGCGCTCAAACGCATCATGCTGTCGTCCGCCGGCGTCGGCTATTTCGAATACGAGGCCGATGTCGATGGCACGGCCACACTTGGCTTGGATGTGCCGCTCGACGAAGTGGACGATGTGCTGAACTCGCTGGTGGTGTTCGACAGCACCGGCGGCGTGGGAACTGTGGAATTGCCCGGCCGCGACAACACGCGTGCGCGTTTTGCCGATCTGCCGTTCGGCCCCGACGCATTGCGTTCGCCGATTGACACGCTGAACAGCCTGCAAGGCGTCGAGATCACGGTGCAGGGCCCACGCCCGATGACCGGCCGCATCGTGCATGCCGACCGCGTGACCGAAGTGTTGCCGGCAACACCAGGCCAGCCGCCGGCAACCGTGCAGCGAACACGCGTCACCCTGCTAGGCGCGGACGGAATGCGTCAGTTCGTGCTGGAGGATGCCGACAGCATCCAGGTCACCAATCCGGATTTGCGCGATCGGGTCATGCGTGCGCTGGAATCGCTCCGTCGTGAGGCCGGGCAGGACATGCGCCACATCACGCTGCACAGCACCGGCAGCGGCCACCGAACGGTGCGCGTCGGCTATGTCGCCGCGGCGCCGCTGTGGAAGGCGACGTACCGCCTCGTGCTGCCGTCAAAGGACGGTGATCCCGCGCGCCTGCAAGGCTGGGCGGTATTGGAGAACCAGTCCGGTGCCGACTGGAACGGCGTGGCGCTGACCTTGCAATACGGCAATCCCGTCACCTTTCGGCAGGCAATCTATCGCAGCTATTTCGTGCAGCGGCCGGAGGTGCCGGTGGAAATTCTCGGCCGCATCCTGCCCGACGTGGATACCCGCGCGCGTCCGGCGGAGTTGGCGGCGAAGGCGCCCCCCGCGCCCAGCGGCCGTGGCTTCGTGCCAGCACTCGGTGTCGCGCCGGCGCCGATGGCGGCGGCACAGTCGCAGGCCGAGACGATGGCGACGCCGTCCGAGCCGGTGCAGGCTGCGGAGGCCGCGGAGGAAACGATCTTCCAGATCCCGACGCCGGTTTCGCTGCCCGCCGGCCATTCTGCCAGCGTGCCGATCATCGACCGCACGGTGCCCGCCACGCGCGTCGATCTCGCCGCCGGCAGCGATCCGCATCCGCTGTCCGCCATCCGCATCACCAACGACAGCGGCACCTCGCTGCCCGCCGGCGTGCTGACGCTGTACGACGCCGCGGGCGCTGCGACCTTCGCCGGCGACGCCAGGCTTGGCGGTCTGCCGACGGGCGAGAGGCGTCTGCTGTCGTTTGCCCAGGACCTGCGCACCACGGTCGAGCGCGACAGCAGCGGCGAGACGACCCTGGCCTCGCTGACCGCCGCCAACGGTGTACTGCACATCGCGACGCGGCAACGCGAGGTGCTGCGGTTCACCATCGCCGCGCCGGCGAATGCGCCGCGCACGGTCCTGCTCGAAATTCCCAAGGATGGCGATCGCACGCTGTCGGTCGAAGGTGGCCCGATTGCGGGTACCGAGGAAACTGCAACCGCCTGGCGCATCCCAGTCACATTGCCGGCGGGCGAGCTTCGCAAGCTTACCGTCAATGCCGATCGTTTGGTACGGGAGGAGATCTCCCTGGCCGACGATGCGTTGGTGGTGGTGCGGCTGCTGAACGAACAGAACCTGGCCCCGCCGGCGCGCGCGGCATTGCAACGCCTTGTCGCACTGCGGCAGGACGAGGCGGCGAAACAGACAACGGTGAACCAGCTCAAGGCGCAACAGGACGCGATCCTGCAGGATGAGGATCGCATTCGGCAAAATCTCGGTGTCGTCGCAGCCAACGATGCACTGCATGCCAGGCTGACCCGCGCGCTCGACGCCGACGAGACGAAACTCGACCAGCTCAATCAGGCGATCGAGCAAGCCACCGCCGCAGCCGACAAGGCGCATCAGGCGCTGGTTGACGCGGCGGCGTCGCTGACGCTGTAAAAGCTCCCGCGCGACGATCCCCGTCATCGCGAGAGGCGCGGCGACGAGGCAATCCTGGGCCGGTGTCGTCTGACGTGCCTGAAATTACCGCGCCGCTGCGCTCCTCGCATTGGCGGCGCCTCACACTAATGCCGCGCGCATTAACCGCGCCTCAACGGTTTCGGCGCCAACCTGCACGCCATGGCGCCATCCCTTACGCAGGCCGACGTCGTGCGTCTGCTGTCGGAACCGTCCGCCTTGGTGCGCGCCGAGGTGGCGGCCAAGCTCGCAGATGAGATCGACAACACGCTGCTGACCCCAGCCGAGTTGGCGATCGCCCACGATATCGTTCGTGCCATGGCCCGGGACGTCGAACTGGCGGTACGGCGGTCCCTGTCGCACAGCCTGCGCAGCGCAGCGCACCTGCCGCACGACGTGGCAATTCGGCTCGCCAACGACGTCGAGGCGGTGGCACTGCCGATCCTGACGGAATCACCAGGTACCTGACGGAAACCGATCTGCTCGAACTGGTCCGGCACGGCACCGCAACCAAGCAGGCAGCCATCGCCGGACGTCCCGATGTGTCCGAGCCGGTCGCGGATGCGCTGGTGAACACCGGCGACGAAGCGGCGGTCGCTACGCTGATGACCAATGCCGCCGCCCGCATCGACGAAGCGAGTCTCGGCAAGGCGGTCGATCGCTTTGCTGGCAGCAATCGCGTCAAGGCAGGCATGGTGCATCGTGCGACCCTGCCGGTCACCATCGCCGAGAGGCTCGTCGTCATGGTGTCGGACAGGCTCCAGGCACATCTCGTCAGCCATCACGAGCTACCAGCCTCGCTGGCCACCGACATCATCCTGCAAAGCCGCGAACGCGCCACGCTGCATCTCAGCCTCGGCTCGAACGAGCAGGAGCTGGAACGGCTGATCCGGCAGATGTACCGCAACCAGCGGCTCACGTCGTTCCTGGTGCTGCGCGCACTGTGCCTGGGCGACATGGCATTCTTCGAGATTGCCATGGCGGTGATGGCGAAAGTGCCGGTGCTGAACGCGCGCATCCTGATCCATGACGCCGGCTCGAAGGGCCTGACGTCGCTGTACGAGAAGTCCGGCATGCCGCCGCGCCTGTTGAACGCGGTGCGCGTCGCGGTCGAAGTCGTGCGCGGCACGGAATTCGATGGCGGCGAGCGTGACCGCGAACGCTACCGCTCGCGGGTGATCACCCGCATCCTTACGCAATTCGAGGACCTGCCACAGGAGGATCTGGACTATCTGCTTGACAAGCTCGGCGATGTACTGACCGTTGCGGTCTAGTCGCGATGAGACTGGACGGTGCACGGACTGCAAAAGCCGCAAAGACCCACAAACGGCACAGCGACGGTTTGCGCAAGATGAGAGCCGCCGACTTCGTCGTCAAAGGCCGCCCCCACCTTGCCGCGATCAAGCACTTCCCGGTGGTGGAATACGCCGACTATGAGCGCCGCCTGAGCACGCTCCAGGACACCCTCCAGCTTGTGCAGCAGGCCTATCTGGGCACCCCGCATCGTGCGGTCATCCTGCTGGAAGGCTGGGACACCGCGGGCAAGGGCGGCGTGGTGCGCCGGCTGGGCTGGGCGCTCGACCCGCGCAGCTTCAAGGTGCATGCCATCGCCGCACCAAGCGGGCGCGAAAAATCATTGCACTACCTGCAGCGCTTCTGGGAGCGGTTGCCGCAACACGGCCAGATCGTCGTGTTCGACCGTTCCTGGTACGGCCGGGTGATGGTGGAGCGCGTCGAAGCCTTCGCCACCCCAGCCGAATGGCACCGCGCCTATGCCGAGATCAACGACTTCGAGCGCATGTTGCTGACTGACGGCACGCGGCTGGTGAAGCTGTTCCTGCATATCTCGCCCGACGAGCAGATGCGCCGCTTCCGCAACCGGCTGACCGATCCACTGAAGCGCTGGAAGCTGTCGTATGAGGATTTCCGCAACCGTCAGCATTGGCAGGACTACGAGGGCGCAATCGAGGATATGATGGAACGGACATCGACGCGCCACTCCCCATGGCATCTGCTGCCGGCGAACAACAAGCCGTACGGCCGGCTGGCAGCGCTGCGGGTGATCGCCGACCGATTGTCGAAGGACGTGACGCTGGAGCCCAGGCCGCTCGATCCAGCGGTCGCCAAGGCCGCGGAACATATGCTCGGCATCCGATTGCAGCCGCCCACGAAGTGAGCCCGACACGGCGCGCCACGGCCGGCGTCCCACGCCACCTTTGAAAACCCGCCCACCGCACCACATCCCCTTGGTGCGCCGCGGTCACGCTTCCCTCTCCCCCAAACCGGAGCGAACGAGTAGGCTGAACGCCGATGCTGACCGACCTGCCAAACCTACTGACGCTCTCGCGCATCGCGGCGATCCCGCTGCTGGTCGTGTTGGTCGCGCTCCGCAATCCCGCCACCGACCTCGCCGCATGCGTGCTGTTCAGCAGTGCGGCGATCACCGATTATTTCGACGGCAAGCTCGCCCGCGTCCGCCGGCAGCAATCGGATCTCGGCCGCATGCTCGACCCGATTGCCGACAAGCTGCTGGTCGGCGCCGCGCTGATGATGCTGGTCGGCCTGGGTCGCCTGTCCCCCTGGGGGCTGTATCCCGCGATCGTCATCATGCTGCGCGAGATCCTGGTGAGCGGCCTGCGCGAATACCTCGCGGGCATCCGCATCGGCCTGCCGGTCACCAGCCTGGCCAAATGGAAAACCGGCTTTCAAATGGGTGCGCTGGGCACCCTGCTGGCGGGCAATTCCTCGGCCCAACTGCTGCACCTGTCGTTCGTTCCGGTCGGCATGATCGGCGAAGCCATGCTGTGGGTCGCCGCGGTACTGACGCTGTGGACGGGCTGGGACTACCTCACCGCCGGCCTGCGCCATGCCTCCAGCCCGCAGACCGGCGGCCTGCCCAAAAACCAGCAACCCATGTGACCGCCGCTTGAAGGTACTCGGCATCGTCGGCTGGTCCGGCAGCGGCAAAACCACGCTGCTCACCGCGCTGCTTCCACTGCTGCGCGCCGCCGGCCTCACCGTATCGACGGTGAAGCACACACACCATGGTTTCGACATGGACCGGCCAGGCAAGGACACGTACCGCCACCGCGAGGCCGGCGCGCATGAGGTGCTGGTCACGGGGGGCACCCGCTGGGCCCTGCTGCATGAGGTCACCGGGCCGGAACCCACCCTCCCGGACCTGCTTGCCCGCATGACACCGGTGGACTTCGTACTGGTGGAAGGCTTCAAGTCGCACCCGTTCCCCAAGCTCGAGGTGCACCGACCCGCACTGGGCAAGCCGCCGATCTGGCCCGATCAGCCCGATATCGTCGCGGTCGCCACCGACGCACCGGTGGAATGCGACCGCACGCTGCTGCCGTTGAATCAGCCTGAACGGGTCATCGCCTGGCTGCTGGCCTGTTCCGCGGTCACCGGAGCATGATGTGCGGACCCTTGAGCACGGCGTGCGACACGGGCACAGTCCGCCGCGGCTGGCCCCGTCTGGCCCGTCGATCCGACGTTCCGTTCCGGTAGGAGCCCTCCTTCATGCGGCGCATCGCTCTGTCTTGCCTGTGTCTGGCGCTGTCGGGATGCGGCTACAACACTTGGTGGAACCCACCCTTCACCACCGGCAGCAACCCGAACTTCCCGGCCGGCGACAGCGAGAACCTGCGCCGCGTGCTGGGCGAACAGGTCAACGCTCCGGTCCTGACGACGGAGCCGGGCGACGTCTGGCCAGGTCCGCTCCCCCAGGAACCGACGTTGCAGACTTTCGAGCAGCAGGGCGAACAGCCTCAGACCGAGCAGCCGGTGCCTGGATCGCCGGACTTTCGCAACCAGCCACCGAACCTTCCGCCGCCGCCGGCGCGACGCGGCAGTTCCACGCCACCTGGCTCAAACCAGCCCGGGCTGCAACCGCTGCCGAACCCGGCGGTGCCACAGGCCACCAATCCGGTGCCGCCGCCGGCGCGCAATCCGGCCGGTCAGGTCTACCAGACGCCGGGCGGGCCGGCGGTGACCAACGGCGGGACCGGTGGTTACCAGACCACCACGACGCCCGGCGGCGGCTCATCCATCATCGTGCCCAATGGCAATGGCACCAGCACGATCATACATTCAGACGGCACGATCGAGACGGTGCCCACACCTCGCTGAGCTGCCATGGCCGATATCGGAGCCCCGCTGACCATTCTGTACTTCGCCTGGCTGCGCGAGCGCACCGGCACGTCGCAGGAGAGCGTGACACCGCCCGCCGGCGTCAGCACGGTCGGCGACCTGATCGCGTGGCTGATGCAGCGCAGTCCTGGCCATGCCAGCGCCTTCGCCAACCGCCGCACGGTGCGCTGCGCGGTGAACCAGGACTTCGCCGACCCCGCCACGCTGGTGCACCCCGGCGACGAGGTGGCATTCTTTCCGCCGGTGACGGGCGGCTGACGGGATGGCGACAATCAAGGTGCAGACCGGGGATTTCGACATCGGTGCGGAGTTCGCCGCACTGACCGCCGGTCGCACCGACATCGGCGGCATCGGCTGCTTCGTTGGCACGGTGCGCAACAACGCGCTGGACCAGCGCGTCGCCGCGATGACGCTGGAGCACTACCCGGCAATGACCGAACGTGCCATCGCCCGTATCACCGAGGAAGCGGAACGGCGCTGGTCGCTGCTGGGCTGCACAGTGATCCATCGCGTGGGCCGCCTGGTGGCCGGCGACAACATCGTGCTGGTGCTGGCCGCCGCGGCACATCGCCAGCCGGCACTCGATGCTACGGCATTCCTGATCGACTGGCTGAAGACCAAGGCGCCGTTTTGGAAGAAGGAGGAGTTTGTTCAGGGCGGCGCGGCCTGGGTCGAGGCGCGCGACGCCGACGATGCCGCCGCGGCGCGGTGGCAGGCTGCGGCGGCGGGTTCATCGTAGCGCGGGCGTTCGTTGGCAACGAGAGTTGGCGCACCATAAAGGACGTCCCGTTGGAACCTCTGCCTCCTCATCAATCAACGCGGTAGAGTCATATCGCCTCGTTCACGCGCTTTGCCCGAGCGACACTCGACATTTGGTTCTGAAGGTGGGGTCACACTCTTCCACCTGTCCCGCCGATCGGCGCCGGCTACCCGGCAGCCGGTCGCGGTGTCATCCTGCCCGACGGGCTCTCCAATTCCGTGCCACTGATCGGGTTCGTTACCACCAGCAGGTAGACCAATGCTCCAAGAACAGCCATCCCGGCGCCGATAAGCAGCGCGAGCACGAAAGAGCCTGTAACATCGACGATGATGCCGGTCACGATCGGAGAACACGTACCGCCAACGTAGCCGCCAAAATTCTGAATGCTGCCGCTTGATGCAATATAGTCGGGCGGTGCCGCGGCGGTGACGAGGGCCCATATCGAAGCGGATGCAACTCCACTCAGGAGATAGGCGAGCGAGACGTAGCTCATGACTGCCGTCTCGCTGGCCGCGTACGCCGTCGCGATAGTCAGAGCAGCGGTCCCGAGTAGGCCGCAGATGATCGGGATCTTGCGACTGTTCAGCGGCGTGAAGCCGCGCGCCGCCAGCCAATCGGATGCATAACCGCCAAACAATGACCCTACGATTCCGAACACTGGTGGAATCGCAGCAAAGATGCCGGTACGTGCGATACTCATATGGTGCTGGATTTCGAGAAAACCCGGCAGCCATGCGTAGTAGACCCAAGAGAGATAGCCGCTACCGAAATTCCCGATGATCATGCCCCATGTGGTTCGGCATTTGAACAGACGTCCCCATTGCTTGAGACCAACCGGCGACGATGTGCGGGCGGTGTCCCCCGAACGGATATAACTTCTGTCCTCGTCGGTTCCGTGCTGATGCGCGTCCCGGTAGAATACGAACCACGCGATTGCGACAATAAGTCCGATGGCGCCCATGACAATGAACATCACGCGCCAGCCGTAGGCCAGCATCAGCCAGGTCAGAATGGGCGGCGCGAGCGCCGTGCCGATGCTGGGCGCCGCGTTGAAGATGCCCGTGGGGAAGCCGCGTTCCTTGACGTGAAACCAGTTGCTGACGACCCGGGCGCCGGTCGGAAACTGTGGCGATTCCCCAATACCAAGCGCCGATGCGCGCAGCGAAAAACTGGGCGTAGCTTGTGACGAAGCCCGCCGCTCCCTGCGCCAGAGACCAAATGACCAGGCCTGCACCGAGCAAGATGCGCGGGCCCACCCTGTCGACCAGAATTCCAGCGGGCAGCTGCGAAAAAGCATAGCTCATGAGGAATGCCGACAGCAGTACGCCCATCGCTGTCGCGCTAAGGCCCAGCTCCTGGCGAACTTCAATATTGGCAATGGAAAGCGCAGAGCGGTCCAGGTAGTTGACGATGCCGCTGGCGACCAACAGCAGCAGGGCGACGATCTGCATGCGCCGCATCTGCCGTGATGGCTTGAACGTTGACATTGTTTCCTCCCACCCAGCCTTCTGAAGCGAACAAAGTGAAGAATTCCGCGACGAAGATACTCGACGACTACCCGTCCTCGGGGTCAAGCTGCTGGCTCTCTCACGCTCAGTTGTGCAGATCCGCAATTATCCTACAGGCCCGCACGCAGGGCCTATCGCGCGGGACACCCCCCAAGGCCTGAGCAGACCACTGTCCAACTCAAAAAACCCCTCCCCGAAAAGATAGTGATCCACGACGTCCCGTAAGGGCCGCCGGGTACCCAGATGGAACGGCGGCGAGCAAAAGCTGAAGTCGTCTGCTATGTTGGCCTCATCGAGGTCAGCAGCAACCTCGATGGGTCGGGTGCGATCGATCGACATCCAACGCTGGGTGAGGAGGTGGCCTTGGCAGACACGTTAGTCCTTTACGACGTTGACGATAAAGTCGGCATCATTACCCTCAATCGGCCGGACAAGCTCAACGCGATCAGTCACGAACTGAGGCAGGCGCTGACCGAGGCCTTCGTGTGCGCCGATGCTGATCCTGCGACGAGCGTCGTACTGTTGCGCGCCGAGGGCCGCAGCTTCTGCGCCGGCTACGACATCGGCGCCAAGGGTCCTGACGCCGACGAGTGGCGCAGCGATCCGACGAAGGCGCACGCGCATCTACAACCACAGCTCGAATTCGAGATGGCGCCCTGGCTGATGAAGAAGCCAGTGATCGCGTCGGTGCAAGGCCATGTACTCGGCGGCGGGTGCGAGATCGCCATGCTTTGTGACCTGACGATCGCTGCCGACAACGCGACCTTCGGCGAACCAGAAGTGCGGTTTTCGGCGGTCGGCCCGGCGATCGTGATGCCGATGATCATCGGGTACAAAAAGGCGCGCGAACTCCTCTACTTCGGCGATCAGATCGATGCGCAAACCGCGCTCGACATCGGCATGATCAATCGCATCGTACCGCTCGCCGAATTGCCCGGGGCAAGTCTCACCTACGCAAAGCGCCTGTCGCTGATCTCGCCGGAGGCACTCTATGCGACGAAGCGCGCAGTCAACCGCGTCGCTGACGCAACCGGGTTTCGCACCGCGCTCTACGCCGGCCTCGATGTCGTCGGACCACTTTACGCGACCGCAACCGAACACGGAACGCGGTTTCGCGAGATCGCAAAGACGGAAGGGGTACCGGCTGCTGTCAAGTGGCGCTCCGCTCAGTTCAAGGGATAGAGGGAGCGACGCCCAGAGTTTGGGTGGCACCGCGAGATGCCGACGTTGCACCCTGCCGGCACGGGTCCTACCGCGCCAACGGCGCTTCTGCCCGCATGCTCCTGGCCGGCACAGCGCAAATCGCCGCGGTGCGCTCCAGCGAGGTCAGCGTGTCGGTGCAGGGACCGGTGATCAGATCTACAGTCACGCCCATCCCGTCCAGGGCGTGCTTTGCACCGAGTGCGCCGGACGGGTCCCATGCCACCAGGATCGTGGTCAGGCTTGACCGCCGACCCCGCAGACACTGGATGAACTCCGGCACGCATGTTCCCAGCAGATCGCCGCCGCATTCGATCACCAGCGCATCGGCGGGAAGCGACAGGCACAGATCGAGCGCCCGCCCGAATACCTCCGGCGCATCGGTCCGGTTGGCCGGACAAGTCGTCGGCACGCCGAAGTCGACGAAGTCGAACACGCCGGCAGCGCCAAAATCCTGGTAGGTCGCCAACTCAGTGACTGAACACGTACCGGTCGCCTTCAGCACGAGGATGTTGTCATGGCCCTTGGACAGCAGCGTCCTCAGCAGCGTCAGGCCGGCCGTTGTCTTGCCAACCTCCGACGATGTGCCGAGTAGAAGATAAACCGGCGCGCCGGCGTCGGTTGCGCCCGGAGCAGCACGGGCCATGAAGTCGCGCAGACCAAGCAACTGCCCATCCGTGCCGAGCACCGCACCGAGATATGTCGCCTTCCCGAGGTGTCGTTTCGGCAGCGGCGAATCGCCGACCAGTGCGCCCATGACCCCGCTTTCGGACAGCACCCAGTAGTCCTGACCCGGAACCAAGCCACCCTCGGGCACCCCGCCGACCACCCAACGCACCGATTCGCGATGTCCGGGCGTCGCGAGGAAAACATCCCCTGGCGTTATTGCCATGCTGCGGCCGGACACCGCTTCGACGACGATAGGCGTCGCGTCCGCGGGGAAGCGGAACACACCAACGCGGCCCTCGATTCCCGGCTCTGGCGACCATCGTGCTCGACCGAGTTCGCCGACGCGCCGCAGTACCGACAACGTCTTGTAATTGGCGGGCAGTATTCCCCCGGTCATCGGGTCACCCGCGCCGCCCTCAGCGAGCGCTTTGGCTAATCCTGCTTCATTTCACTGTCCGCCGCTTCGCGCACCAGGTGAACCTGGTCTCCGGGGCGCAAGCGTTTCTTTGCCTTCCCCGTTATTTTCAGCGACTGGGCAATATCGTCGAGGTTTGCCTTGCTGACACGAACGCTTTTGATAACCCCGTGTTGCTTGCCTTGCGGCAAATCTGTCGGCAACGGTCGCATGATGCCTCCTGTTTAGACGTTGCCGATCGGCAACCCTGGTATTCGACTCGCGACTCTGGCGGAACAGGCAGAATGTTGCCCACCCAGGCAACAACTTTCCCGGACACGGGTCAAGCGCGCGGCAGCAATACGCGCACGCTTCGCACGGCAGCCGCCCCGCGTTCCGGTGACCCAGCCCAGCCGGAGGGGCATTTTTCTCTTGCACCATTCCAAGGGATATGCAGCGTGATCGCCGCTCTCCTGTTGGGAGGAAGTGCATGAATTGCCCGTTGTGCGGGGAACAGGTCGCGCGCAGCATGGCGTTCTGCAGCCACTGCGGTACCGCGCTTCCCTGGTCCTGCCAAACGTGCGGCCGCGAAAATCCGCCGAACAATCGGTTCTGCGGGCATTGCGGCGTGGCTCGAGCGGCACAGTCCGACGGCGCGTCAACGTCGGGCGCAGATCCCACGCCGGCGTCGTCGGACGCCGAGAGACGCCATCTGACAATCATGTTCGCCGACATGGTCGGTTCCACGGCGTTGAGCGCCCGGCTTGACCCGGAAGACCTGCGGGACACGATGGACGCGTGGCGGGCCTGCGTCACCGGCCTGATATCTCGATATGGCGGTCTCGTAACCCGCTACATGGGCGATGGGAACCTGGCGATCTTCGGTTATCCGCGCGCGCATGAAGCCGATGCGGAACGGGCCGTGCGCGCGGGCCTGGCGATCATCGAGGCGGTTGGACAGCTTCGGACGGTCGCAGGGCCGCCTGGGACACTCACCATGCGCGTGGGCCTCGCCACCGGGCTGGTGATTGTCGGCGACCTGATCGGCGCCGGATCCTCGCTGGAATATTCCGTCGTTGGCGAGACGCCGAATCTCGCGGCTCGCCTGCAGACACTCGCGGAGCCCGGGACGGTGGTGATCGACGACGTGACCCGTCGCCTCACCGGCGGGATGTTCGAATACGCCAGCCTCGGCCCAACGGAATTGAAGGGCATTCCGACCCCGGTGGAGCCCTGGGCGGTTCTGCGCGAAAGTTCCATCGAGAGCCGGTTCGAGGCCTTGCGCACCGGTCAACTGCCGCTGGTCAACCGCATCGAGGAGACCGACCTGCTGCAACGCCGCTGGGCGAAGGCCCAGACGGGCACCGGCCATGCCGTGGTGCTGGTCGGTGAGCCCGGCGTTGGCAAGTCCCGCCTGATCGCTGAGTTCGAGGAGCGACTCGACGGCACGCGGCGGACGGTGTTGCGCCTGCCCTGCTCGCCGAACTACCAGGAAACGCCGCTCTATCCGCTGATCAGGTATTTCGAGACGGCGGCCGGTATCCAACGCACGGACTCGCCGACGCTCAAGTTCAGCAAGCTGCAAAGCCTACTGGAAAATACCTCTGGGCTCGATGAGGAAGAAATTTCTTGGCTGGCAGACCTTCTGTCAATTCCGGCGCATGTCGATACGCTGACGCAGCGTACGGCGCAGCATACCAAGGACCTGACCTTCAGGGCGGTCATTCGGCACATGGAGGCTCTCGCCGCTCAGGCGCCCTTGCTCGCCAATGTTGAGGATCTCCACTGGGCAGACCCGACAACGCTCGAGCTTATCGATTCTGTCGTGCAACAGTTGGAACGTCTCCCGGCACTGCTCATCGTCTCAACCCGGCCGGAGCGGGCTTTGCTGTTGTCACTGTATCCGCAGGTGACGACGCAACTGTTGAATCGGCTCGACCGGAACCAGGCGGCAATGCTGGTACGGCAGGTCGCCGGCGAGCAGGCGATGTCGGACGAGATTGTCCGGCGCATTGTCAAGCGTGCCGAAGGTGTTCCGCTGTTCCTCGAAGAACTCACCCGCAGCCTTTTGACCGCCGGCCCGGTGAACGGCGATGGCGACCGCATCGAGAATGTTCTGTCGCCTCCCGACGACGCGGTTCCGACGACGTTGAACGCGCTGCTGATGGCCAGGCTGGATCAGCTTGGTGCCGGGAGGGAAGTGGCGCAGGCGAGCTCCGTCATTGGCCGCGAGTTTTCCTTCGAGATGTTGCAGGCCGTCTCGGGCTTGCCGTCCGCACGTCTCGAACTGGCACTGGATGAGCTCGAGGAAGCGGGGTTGATCGTATCGCAGGGACACCCGCCTGACGCGACCTATGTGTTCCACCATATGCTGATACAGGAGGCGGCATATGCGTCGATGCTGCGGGACCGCCGCCGCAGCATTCATCTGCGATACGCGCAAGCACTGGAAAGAGATCCAACGGGTCCGGCTGCCACCGCCCCGGAGCTGCTGGCCTCGCACTTCGCGATGGCAGGAAATGCCGAGAAGGCGGTTGACTACTATCTGAAGGCCGCCGCACGCGCGACCGGCCGTTTCGCACTGACTGAGATCGTCGGGTATCTACGCAAGGGACTCGTTCAACTTGCGAACCTGGCGATTACGCCGGCGACGCAGCAAAGCGAACTCGCGCTGCAGCTGGCGCTTGGGCAGGCGTTGTGGGAACAGCGTGGCGGTGGCAACCCGGAGGTGCGTACGTCGTTCGAGCGCGCCCACGAGCTGTGCATGATTCTTGGCGGGACCGAAGAACTGCTGCGCGTGCATGACGGCCTGGCAAACTATCATCTGGCGCATTCCGAACTCGACAAGGTTGTGGAGTACGGCGAACGCGCGCTCGAGGTTGGCAGACGAACCGGCAATATCGACGCAATGGTCCTGGGACATCGATCCAGTGGCCACGCCAAGCTGTATCTCGGCCGGCTGCGCGAAGCCCGCAACGACCTTGAGCAGGCGCTCTCGCAATATACCGGGAGAAATCCTGTCACGCGCGATCCCAAGGTGTCGGTGTGCGCCGCACTGGGCATTTGCATGACCGTACTCGGCCTGCCCGATTCCGGCCTTGCAATAAGTCTCGCAGGACTCCGCCATGCCGAATTGATCTCGCATCCGATCAGCCTAAATCTCAGCATCAGACGGGCATGCGTACAAGGGCTGCTGCGACGCGATGCGGCGCAGGTCATGGAGCTGTCCAACCGGCTGCTGGAAAATCATGCCCAGTACGAGACCTTCCACAGCAGCCGGGAAGGCGTTTTCTTTGTAACCTGGGCGCAGTTGCAGACCGACCGTGACCCGACACTGCGCAAGCGTCTGCGCACCACGCTCGAAGGCCTCGAGAGCAGGCGGCACTGGAACCTGCTCGCATTCTTCGTGCTTGCCGCAGCCGAGCTGATGGAAGCACACGGCGACCGCGACGCTGCCAATGTGTTGCTGGGCCGAGCCGCGGAGCTCGTGGATAAAACCAACGAGCGCTGGTGCGAGGCCGAGATCCCACGGTTGCGCGCGCGCCTGACAAGCGACCCGGCAGCAGCGGCCAAGCTGCTCGAGACAAGTCTCTCGCTCGCGCGCGAGCAGGGCGCCATGTTGTGGGAAATGCGTGCCGCCACTGACCTGGCAAGATTGCTGCAAAGCCAGGGCCGGGACGACGCGGCACATCGTGTGTTGGCAGAGGTTCTCTCACGGACGAGCGAGGGTAATGCCTTGGCCGATTTTATCTCTGCCCGGGAGCTGGGCTCGCAACTGGCTCCCCCCGCTTGATGCCGTATTCACCGCAGGAGTCACAGCATGCTCAGTCGCTACGTCGCGCTGGTGAGTGAGACGAAGAAGGTCAAGATGGCCGACCTCGCTGGCGTGGCCGCGGCTATCCAAAAGCAGGTGACGCGCGACTTCGGCCCCATCTGGGGCGTTCAGGCCAACGTCGCGGCCTTTGATAGCCTGGAGGACGTTCCGCTCGACTATTGGCCCGTCATCATTAGGGACACGCTCGATCGCCCCGGAGCCGCCGGATATCACGAGGACCTTTCGGGGGAACCGAGTGCGCTGGTGATGGCCACCGATGACTGGAGCATCACTGCAAGCCATGAGACGCTGGAATTGCTGGCAGATCCGTGGGGCCGGCATCTCGTGGCAAGCCAATCGCCGCGCAATCCCCGCGATCGCGTGAAGTTCCTTGTCGAGGTCTGCGACCCTTGCTCCAATGCCACCTACAACGTGAACGGCATCGCGGTATCCGACTTCTATACGCCGAATTTCTTCGATCCCGTCCCGACAACCAGCGTGCGATACAGCTTTGCGGGGTCGATCACCAAACCGCGCCAGGTGATCAAGGGCGGCTATCTGACCTGGTACGACCCGGCGTTACGCGAGTGGTGGCATCGTGCCTGGTTCAGCGGTCGTAGTCACAGCGACGACAAGATACCGATCCCGCCGCTCGTCCAGGGCAACATTCGTTCTGCCGTTGACCGCCATCTCCGTGACCAGCGCGCCCTCGCCAGGAAGGCTGGAGGGAGCCGCACGTCGCCACCTCATGGCAATAATCCTGGCAAGGCATTCGTCAATCGCGCGACGGACTTGCGCAAGGCTATCGCTGCACGAAAGTGATGTATGCAAAAGGCTCTCCCCCAGCCCCTTCCCACAAGGGGAGGGGGAGAACATTGCACCGCCAGATTCCCCCTACGCAGGGGCAAACATCGGGATCGGCGGACCGTTCTCGCTAGGCACGAACTTCAGCTTCACGGCCTGGCCGATCTTCAGCGTATTGAAGTCGCAATCAACAATGTTGGTCATCATCGACGGCCCTTCATCCAGCGTCACATATGCGATCGCATACGGCACCTCGGCGCGCGCCATGATACTGAGCGTGTAGATCTTGCCCTTGCCGGAAACCTCCACCCACTCCACAGGGCCGAAGGTGAACGGCGAGATCGCGCGCGGATACCAGATGAACTTTCCGGTGTCCTTGCAGCGCGGCAGCACCAGCTTGCCAGCGGCACAGCCATCCCAGAACGGCTTGGTTTCCGGATTGGTATCGGGCGTGCCGACGAACGGAACCTTGCGTTGAACGTAAGCCATGTCGATCACTCCCGCTCCAGAATCACAGTGCTGCCGCAGTGCCGCGTGCCGAGCGAGCCGCCCGTGCCATGCGCGATCGCGAGGTTGCAATTCTTCACCTGCACCGCCGGATGTGCTTCGCCGCGCAACTGCCGCACCGCCTCGATGATCTTGGTGATGCCGCCACGGTTCGCGGGATGGTTGCTGCACAGGCCGCCGCCGTCGGTATTGAATGGCAGCTTGCCAACGCCGGAGATCAGGTTGCCGTCGGAAACAAACCTTCCTCCGTGCCCCTTCTCGCAGAACCCCAGATCCTCCAACTGCATCAGCACGGTGATGGTGAAGCTGTCGTAGATCGAGGCGTATTTGATGTCGGACGGCTTGATGCCCGCCATCTCCCACGCCGGCGGTCCCGACCAGCGCGCCGCGGAAAACGTCAGATCGATCTCGCCGCCCGCCTGGTGCTTCGGCGATTCACCGACGCCGATCACTTTCACCTGCGGCCGCTTGAGACTTTTCGCGATCTCCGGCCTGGTGACGATCAACGCGCCGCCGCCATCGCTGATCACGCAGCAATCCAGCCGATGCAGCGGCGTGGCGACCATCGGCGATTTCACCACGTCCTCCACTGTCACGACGTCGCGCAGCATGGCGTGCGGGTTGTGCTGTGCGTGATGCGATGCGGCGACCTTGATCCAGGCGAGCTGTTCGCTGGTGGTGCCGTACTCATGCATGTGACGCGCGGCGCACATGGCGTACATGTTCGCTGTGGCCGGGCCGTACGGGAATTCGAACTGCACCTCGGGCTGCGCGGGACTGCCGGCGCGCGGCGCGGTGCCGGTCGCCATGCCTTCGCTGCGCGGCCGGCCGGCCAACGTGATCAGTGCGATGCTGCAGCGTCCGGCGGCGATGGATTCCAGCGCGTGGCCGACCGCGACCTGGTACGACGAACCGCCGACGTCGGTGCTGTCCACGTGCCGGCACTTCAGGTTCATGTAGTCGACCATCGACAGCGGGCCGAGGCCAGGCGCGTCGCCGGCGCAGAAGTAGCCGTCGATATCGTCCTTGGTCAGGCCGGCATCGTCCAATGCGCCCTTGGCGCATTCGGCATGCAGCAGCGTCACCGACTTGTCTGGTGCCTTGCGCGTCGGGTGCTCGAATGCCCCAACGATGTAGCCTGCCCCTTTCAAACTCATGCGTCCCTCTCCCTTGCGAACGATGGGAGCGAGTATACCGATCAGTAGCCTGGGCGCCAGCGTGGTCCGATCGGCGCTGAATCCAGGTGAATCCGTCCTGGCTCCATTGCTCGCTGCCCACGCCATGATGCGTGGTGAACAGACCGTCGGGATCGTAACGGCGCTTCAGCGCCAACGGCCGCGCATGAGCCGATGCAAGCGGCAAGCCCGACCATGACGCCCGCAAGCGAAGTGCGCTAGCTTGCGGGCATGGACGCTGTCGCTCCCACGCACTTCATCCCACCGCATCCGCCGCCACCCATGGCGCCGCTGCCGTTCCTCGCCTTCCTCCGCGCCATCCGCACCAATGCTCTGACCATGTGGACTGAGGCTGCCTACCATGACGACGTCGTGGTTCGGCATTTCCTCGGCCGCAGTAACATCCTGCTCAACGCACCAGGGGCGATCCACCGCGTGCTGGTTGACAACCCGGGCAATTACCGACGCTCGCCCGCCTCAATCCGCATCCTGCGCCCGATCACCGGCAAGGGCCTGCTGCTCAGCGAAGGTGAAGACTGGCGTCTCCAACGCCGCACCATCGCACCGGCGCTCGCGCCTCGCAACTTGCCGCTGCTGGCACGCCACATCGTGAGCTGCACTCAGGAGGCGGTCGGCATGCTTGCGGCGCAGGCGGATCAGCCGGCCGACCTGCTCGCGGCCATGCAGAACCTGGCGCTCCACATCGCAGGGCGCTCGATGTTCTCGCTCGAGATGCGGCAGCACGGTGCTGCATTGCGCCGGCTGCTGAATGAATATGCCCACTACGCGCGGCCACATCTGTTCGACATGCTGCTGCCATCATCAATTCCAACGCTGCGTGATGTCGGCCGCCGACGCTTCCAGCGCGAGTGGATGGGGTTGATCGAACAGATCATGCAAACCCGGCAGTCCGCATCACCCACGGACGCGCCGCGCGACCTGTTCGATTTGCTGCTCGCCGCGCGCGATCCGGAGTCCGGTCAGGGATTTTCGCCGACGGAGTTGCGCGACCAGGTCGCGACGATGATCCTGGCCGGACACGAAACCACCGCAGTGGCGCTGTTCTGGTCGCTGGTGCTGCTCTGTGGTGCACCGAACGAGCAGCAGCGTGTGGCCGAAGAGGTTCGGCAATTCGACCTCGCGCCTGACACGGCGATGGACATTCTGCCGCGCCTGGTTCACACGCGCGCTGTGGTCAGCGAAACGCTTCGGCTGTATCCGCCCGCGTTCACCATCGTGCGGCAGGCGATCGATGCGGATCGCGCCGGCACGATCGACATCCCGCGTGGCGCGTTGCTGATGATCGCTCCGTGGGTACTGGGGCGTCATCGTCAGCTATGGCGCGATCCGGACGCATTCGATCCATCGCGCTTCCTACCTGGCGCGCCGGAGATCCCGCGCTTTGCGTATATGCCATTCGGTGCAGGCCCCCGTATCTGCGTCGGCGCGCAGTTCGCACTAACCGAGGCGACATTGGTACTGGCCGCGATAATTCGCGCGTTTGAGGTATCGCTGGACGAGCCCCCGCCGATGCCGGTCGCCATCGTGACCACGCAACCGGATCATCCACCAACGTTTCGCCTGCGTGCGCGCTTCGCGCATTGAGAACAGATGTTCTTTTTTGAAAAAAAGAACCAAAAAACTTTCGCTCACGCTGACCGCTGCCCACGAAATGCCTGAGCTAAATGAACAAGAGTTTTTTGCTTCTTTTTTGCAAAAAAGAAGCGCTTGCTCAGGTCCCCAGGTAGAACTGCCGAATCAGTTCGTTGTCGTTGAGGTCGGCTGCGGAACCACCGGCGAACTCGATCCGGCCGTGCACGATCACGTAGCCTCTATCGGCAATCCGAATCGCCTGGGTGAAATTCTGCTCCGCCATCAACACCGTGAGCTGAAACCCATCCTTCAGCTCCTTGATCTTGTCGATCGTCCGGGCAACCAGCAGCGGTGCCAACCCAACCGACGGCTCATCGATCAGCAAGATACGTGGCGCCGACATCAGTGCGCGTGCCAACGCCAGCATCTGCTGTTCGCCGCCGCTCATGCTGCCGGCCAATTGTCGGCTGCGCTCCTTCAATCGCGGAAACGTCTCGAAGCAGAACTCCAGATTGTGCGCGATCGCGGCACGCGCCGACTTGCGGAATGCCCCAAGCAGCAGGTTCTCAGTGACCGATAGTCTGGGAAAAAGCCTGCGCCCCTCTGGCACGAACGCAATGCCGAGATCGACGATCGCCTCGGTCGCCAGGCCGATCAGTTCATGGCGCGTGCCGTCGATCTCGGCGACGATGCTGCCGGCGGACGGCCGCACGATCCCCATTACGCATTTCAGCAGCGTACTCTTGCCATTGCCGTTGGTACCGAGAAGCACCACCGTTTCGCCGGCGTCCACTGACAGCGACACGTCATGCAGGATGTGCACCGCGCCGTAGCCGGCATCGATCCCCGAGATGGTGAGACTACTCGCCAAGATATGCCCGTACGACATCTGGATCGCGCACCACATCGGCCGGATCGCCATCGGCGATCTTGCGCCCGGCAACCAGCACGACCAGCCGCTGCGAGAAGTGCATCACCGCACGCATGATGTGTTCGATGAGAATGACGGTCACGCCCTGTTCGTTCAACCGGATCAGCAATGCCAGGATGTCGTCCACCTCGGTGTGCGACAGGCCCGCCATCGCTTCGTCGGCAATCAGCAGACGCGGATCGGCCGCCATGGCGCGCGCCAGTTCCAGTTTGCGCATCTCGATCTGCGTCAGATCGCGCGGCAGATGTGCCGCCTTGTCCGCAAGCCCGACCATGTGCAGCAGGTCGGCACATCGCTCATCGAGCGCGCGCCCACCCAGCGTCTGGCCGCGCCGCGTATTGACGGTGTAGAGCAGCGGAATCCGCAGATTCTCAGCCAGCGACAATGTATTGAACGGCCGTGGCAGTTGGAAGCTGCGCGACAAACCGAGACGCGTGCGCTCGTGAGCGGACAATCCTTCCAGTGAACGGCCGGCAAAGTGGACACTGCCCGCCTCATTACGCAGCGTGCCGCACATGCAGTTCACCAGCGTGCTTTTGCCGGAGCCATTGGGACCGATCAGGCCGACGCGCTCGCCCTGTTGCACCGCAAGTTCGATCGCCTCCAGCGCGATGAAGCCGCCGAAGCGTTTGCCGAGGTCGGAAATTTCGAGCAATGCCGCTTCGGTCATCGACGCCCCCGACTGGAACGCAACCGGAGCAACCCAAGAATCCCGTTCGGCGCGACGATAACGAAGGCGACCAGCATTAGCCCGACGATCAGCAGATTGAGCGCCGATGAAATGGTGACCGTGGCAACCTGTTGCAGCGTCCCCAGCAGGATCGCGCCGATCGCCGGCCCCAGCCAGCTCGACGTCCCGCCGACCAGCGGCATCGCCACAGCATTGACCGCGTAAGCCAGGCTGAACCCTGACGTGGGGTCGAGATACGTCACATAATACGGCAACGGAGCCCCGGCCATGCCCATGAACATGCCGGACAACGTCGTCGCCAGCAGCTTCAGCCGCAACGTCGGTACGCCCGACGCCTCCGCCGCCACCTCATCATCGCGGATGGTGGCGAACCCATAGCCCAATCGCGATCGTTCGATGGAACGCGCGGTCGTCAGCACGATTACCACCAGTGCCAGCATGATCAGGAACAGGTATTCGATGTAATCGATGCCAAGCAACGGCGTCTTCGCGGGCCGCACGATGTAGGCGCCGCGCGAGCCGCCGACAAAGTCCCAGTTGGTAATAAGCGTTTGCACCACAACCGCCAACGCCAGAGTCGCGATGGAGAAGAATGCGCCGCGCAGGCGCAACGTCAGATAACCGGTTCCGAGTCCGATGATGCCGGAGACGATCCCGCCGATCGGCATCATCAGCGGCAGTGGCAGCGAAGTGAGCTTGTGCAGCACCACGGTGGTGTAGGCACCCAGCGCGAAGAACGCCGCGGTGCCGAAATTCACGTAGCCGGTGTAGCCGCCCAGGATGTTCCACGCGCTGGCCAACGCGATGTATTGCAGTACCGACATAGCCGGCGAAGAACACGTAGTCATTGTTGATCAGGCGTGCCGCACCAAATACGGCGGCGGCAGCAATCACCAGCAACAGCACGAATTTCGCACCGTTCACGCGCTAGCGCCCGAAGATGCCGGCGGGGCGCACCGCCAAGGTGACCAGCAGGAAGCCGAACGCCACTGCCGGTGCCCAGGACGGCCCATAAAACGTGGCAGTCAGGCTCTCCACAATGCCGAGTGTCATCGCCGCGACCACGGTGCCGGCGAAACTGCCCATGCCGCCCAACACGCAGATCGCGAACACCCGGCCGATGTAGTCGCGGCCGATCGATGGTTCGACCGGCTGGATCACGATCAGCACCGCGCCGGCGATTGAAGCAGTGGCGATCGACAGGCCGAACGCGATGCGCTTGATCCGCGTCGGGTTCGCCGCCATCAGCCGCAGCGCAAGCTGGTCCTGCGCCACGGCAAGGATCGCGCGCCCCAGGAAGGTGCGCGACATGAAAAGCTGCAGGCCGCCGACCATGACCAGCGCGACCAGGCAGGGCACCAGCAGCCGCAGCGGCAGTTCGACAATTCCGAGATGCAGGCTGGGTCCGATATACGGTGCATCCACCAGCCGGTAGTCCACGCCGAACACCAGCACGAGCATGACCTCGGTGATGAACAGCAGCCCGAAGAAGAACGCGAGCCCGCGCAACGCTTCCTCGCCGCGCCGCTCGAATGCCAGGTAGTAGACCTGATAGACAGCCGCTCCGAGCAGGTAGAATGCCGGCAGCGCGATGACGGCCGCCAGGATCGGATCGATCCCGAACGTCGAGTTGGCGATGTAGGCGATGTACGAGCCCAGGATGATGAACGCGGGATGGGCGATATTGACGATGTCCAGCATGCCGAACGAGATCGTCACGCCGATCGTCACCGCCGCGTAGAAGCCGCCAAGCAACAGCCCGGACACGATAGCGTTGCCCAGGAGATCCAGGGACATTTCCATTATGCCCGGCACTGTGGCCGAGCTATCGAGCCGTGGCTAGTCCGTTTCGGGCGAAACCTTCGGCGTGGTCAGGCACGGCGGGCGCTGTCCAGTGAGATGACCTTCGCAGACGTCTCGTTGACCACCGTGGCGATCTGCGCCGCCAACTCCGCCTGCACGTAGGGTTTGCCCAGCCGCGGCAACCCCGGATCCTCGCCATTCGGAAGTTCCGCGTAGCCGGTCGCCAGAATGATCGGCAGGCTCGGCCACAATTGCCTGATCTGCCGCGCCAGCTCGGTTCCCGTCATTCCCGGCATGGCGTGATCGGTCACCACGACATCGACATTGGCGTCAAGCCGCAGCATGTCCAGCGCCCGTTGACCCGACAGGGCCTCGATCACCGAATGACCGAGGTCTTCCAGCATGGCTGCGGTGCTCGCGGTGACCAGCGGATCATCGTCCACCACCAGCACGCGGCATAGACGCGTCGTGCCGCCGAACTGCCTGGTCAGTGTCGACGACTCCGCCACCACGACCTCGCGCGACACCGGCAGCCATAACTCGATGGTGGTGCCTTCGCCCGGCCGGCTCTTCATCCGCATGGCGCCGCCGGATTGCGCTGCGAGCCCGTGCACCATCGAGAGCCCCAGTCCGGTGCCCTTGCCGGCCCCTTTGGTCGTGAAGAACGGCTCCGCCGCGCGCTTCAGAGTGTCCTCGTCCATCCCACAGCCGGTGTCCGACACAGCGATGCAGACATACTGGCCAGGTTCCAGTTCCGCCGGACGCTCCGGACCGGTCCCTACGGCGCGCCCGCCGATCTGTAGCCGCCCGCCAAACGGCATCGCGTCGCGCGCGTTGAGCGCGAGATTCAGCAGGGCCAGTTCGAGCTGATTGGGATCGACGCGTGTTGGCGGCAGATCCGGACGATAATCGGTGGCGATCTGGATGCCTGGACCAAGCGTGCGACGCAGCATCTCTTCCATGCCGTCGACCAGACGCGGCACGTCCACCGCCTCCGGCCGCAGTTCCTGGCGGCGGGCAAAGGCGAGCATGCGCTTGGTCAGCGTGGCGCCGCGATCGGCACCCTGCATAGCGCCGTCAACCAGCCGCAGCAGCCGCGCATCGTCAGGCAGGCGCTTGCGCAACAGTTGCAGGTTACCGAGGATCACCATCAGCAGGTTGTTGAAGTCGTGGGCGACGCCGCCGGTAAGCTGGCCGAGACTCTCCAGCTTCTGCATCTCGTGCACCTGCGCCAATGCCGCCTCGCGTTCGCGCGTGCGCTGCTCGACGCGCCGCTCCAGTTCAGCATTGGTCTCCGCCAGCTCGGCCGTGCGGGCCTCGACCCGCCGCTCGAGCTCGCCGTTGAGCTGTTCGAGCTGGCGCGTCTTGCGATACAGGTCGGCAAACACCCGCACTTTTGCGCGCAGCAGCTCCGGAACCACGGGCACCGGCACGTAATCCACCGCACCAGCCTTGTAACCACGCAGCAGATCGAGTTCACCGATCTGAACGGCGGAGACGAAAATGATCGCGGTGCGCTGGAAGCGCGGATGCTCCCGTATCATGGCCGCTAGTTCGAAGCCGTCCAGATCGGGCATCACCACGTCGACCAGGACGACGGCAATGTCCTTTCGCAGCAGTTGCTGCAACGCCTCGTTGGCCGAGCTGGCCTTGATAAGGTTTTCCCCAAGTTCCGAGAGGATCACCTCGTAACTCATCAACTTGGCCGGCTGGTCGTCGACCAGCAGGATGTTGACCTTCTCGCCGGGACTCACGGTTGCGACTCCACCCTCAGCGATGCAGCCAGATACGCAGCGCCGACAGCAACTGCTCGGTGTTCACCGGCTTGGCGAGGTAGTCGGAGGCACCCGCCTCGAGGCACTTCTCCCGGTCGCCCTTCATTGCCTTGGCGGTCAGCGCAATGATCGGCAGGCGGCGGAACGCCGGATTGGCACGGATCACCTCCATCGTCTGGTAGCCGTCCATCTCCGGCATCATGATGTCCATCAGGCAGATCGCGACCCCGGGGGTCGATTCCAGCATTTCGATCGCCTCGCTGCCGGTGGTGGCGGTCAGCACCTCCATGCCGCGCCGTTCCAGCACGCTGCTGAGGGCGAAGATGTTGCGTGCATCGTCGTCCACCAGCAGCACCTTCTGTCCGACCAGGTTCTCGTCCGAGCTGTGCAGCCGCTCCAGCATGATCTGCTTTTCGCGCGGCAGATCGGCCATCACGCGGTGCAGGAACAGTGCCGTCTCATCGAGCAGGCGCTCGGGTGATTCGACACCCTTGACCACGACGCTGCGAGCCATCGTGTGAAGCTGCGCGTCCTCCTCCGGCGATAGCTCGCGGCCGGTGAACACCACGACCGGCACGTTGGCCAGCGTCGCGTCATCGCGGATCTTCTCCAGCACCTCGAAGCCCGACATGTCGGGCAGGCGCAGATCGAGCACCACGCAATCCGCCGGATCCTCGCGCAACGCCCCGATCGCCCCGGCACCAGTTTCCACGGTGGCGATATCGATGTCATCGTGGCCAAGCAGTTCGGTGATGGACAGCCGCTCGGCCGCGTTGTCCTCCACTACCAGCAGGCGCTTGCGGCGCGGCTTCACATAGTCGGTGATCTTGCTGAGCGCCTCCAGCAGACCTTCGGTGGTCGTCGGCTTGGTCATGAACGAGAACGCACCGCGTGCCAGCCCATGCTGCCGATCCTCGTCTAGCGTAACGATCTGCACCGGGATGTGCCGCGTGATCGGGTTCTGCTTAAGCTGGCTCAGCACGGTCCAGCCGAGCATGTCAGGCAGGAACACGTCGAGCGATACCGCCGTTGGCTGGTAGTCGCGCGCCAGCGCCAGCGCATCGGCGCCGTGCATGGCGACCAGCACCTTCAACCCATGGTCATGCGCCAGATCGACCAGGACGCGCGCATAGTGTGGATCGTCCTCGACAATCAGCAGCACGGTATCCCCAGGCTCGATGCTCTGCCGGTCGTCTACCATCGACTCGATTGGACGCTCGACCAGTCGCACGGGGCTGGGCAGCGTGATGTCAACCTGCGGCGTGGGTTCTGCAGCCACCGGCCGGTTGGCCGACGCCGGCCCGATGTAGGTAAGCGGCAGATACAGTGTGAACGTGCTGCCGACACCGGGCTTGCTGCGCAACTGGATCTCACCGCCAAGCAGGTTGGACAGCTCGCGGCTGATCGCGAGTCCGAGCCCTGTGCCGCCATACTTTCGGCTGGTGGAGGCGTCGGCCTGCTGGAACGCCTCGAAGATGATTCGCTGCTTTTCAGGCTGGATGCCGATGCCAGTATCCGACACCTCGAACGCCACCACGGTCGGCGCGTGGTTCAGCACCGGATGATCCGAGGACCAACCGCCGGTGACTGCGGAAATGCTCAGCCGCACACCGCCATGCTCGGTGAACTTGAACGCGTTGGACAGCAGGTTCTTCAGCACCTGCTGCAACCGCTTGCTGTCCGTGGTGATGCTGCGCAGTGACGGATCGACCTGCACGTCGAACGACAGACCGCGGCTTTCAGCCTCGTGACGGAACGGCCGTGTCACGGTGTCCTGCAGGTTCGGCAGGAACAATTCCTCCGCGTCCACCGACATGGTGCCGGACTCAATCTTCGACAGGTCGAGAATGTCGCTGATCAGGTTCAGCAGATCGGTGCCGGCGCCGTGGATGGTGCGCGCGAACTCGACCTGGCGCGACGTCAGGTTGCCATCCGGGTTGTCGCCGAGCTGCTGACCCAGGATCAGGATCGAGTTCAGCGGCGTGCGCAGTTCGTGCGACATGTTGGCCAGAAATTCGGACTTGTATTTAGAGGTCAGCGCCAGTTCGGCGGCCTTTTCTTCCACCGCTCGGCGTGCCTGCTCGATTTCCTGGTTCTTCCGCTCCACTTCCACGTTCTGTTCGGCAAGCTGTTGCGCCTTCTGCTCCAACTGCTCATTGGTCTGCTGCAATTCGCGCTGCCGTGTCTGAAGTTCGGTCGCCAACTGCTGCGACTGCTTCAGCAGGCCTTCCGTCTGCATCGTGGCCTCGATCGAGTTCAGCACGATGCCGATACCGGCGGTGAGCTGCTCGAGGAACGCCATCTGCAGATCGGTGAACGCGCCGACCGAGGCCAACTCGATCACCGCCTTCACCTGACCTTCGTACAGCACCGGCAACACGACGACGCTGCTCGGTGTAGTTTGGAACAGGCCGGAGCGGATCGGCACGACGTTTGGCGGCATCTCGGTGATCAGCATGCGCTTGCCGTCCGCGGCACACTGGCCGATTAGCCCCTGCCCCATTTGCAGCTGCTCCGGATGGCCCAGCGTGCCGTCGTCCGCGTACCCCGCAAGCAGCTTCAAATTCGGCGTTGCCTCCTGGTCCACCAGGTAGATCACGCTGTTCTGCGCGCCGACCAGCGGTGCCAGTTCGGACAGCAGCATCTGCCCGACGGTGGCAAGGTCGCGCTGTCCCTGCAGCATGTTGGTGAACCGCGCCAGGTTGGTCTTCAGCCAGTCCTGCTCGGTGTTGCGGTCTGTGGTCAGACGCAGGTTGTCGATCATGGTGTTGAGGTTGTCCTTCAACTCGGCCACCTCGCCGAGCGCCTCAACCTGAATCGACCGCGTCAAATCGCCCTTGGTCACCGCGGTAGCCACCTCGGCAATCGCACGCACCTGGGTCGTCAGGTTGGCGGCCAGCAGGTTCACGTTGCCGGTCAGGTCCTTCCAGGTTCCAGTGGCGCCCGGCACGTTCGCCTGCCCGCCCAGGCGCCCTTCCACGCCCACTTCGCGCGCCACGGTCGTTACTTCGTCGGCAAACGTGGCCAACGTATTGGTCATGTTGTTGATGGTTTCGGCCAGCGCCGCAACCTCGCCCTTCGATGCCATCGCCAGGTTCTGCTTCAGGTCGCCGTTGGCCACCGCGGTCACCACCTTGACGATGCCGCGCACCTGCTCGGTCAGGTTGGCCGCCATGACGTTGACGGTGTCGGTCAAATCCTTCCACGTGCCGGCCACGCCAGGCACCTGCGCCTGTCCGCCCAGCTTGCCGTCGGTGCCCACCTCGCGCGCCACGCGCGTCACTTCCGAGGCAAAGCCGTTGAGCTGATCGACCATCGTGTTGATGGTGTTCTTCAGCTCCAGGATTTCGCCCTTCACGTCTACCGTGATTTTCCGGGATAGGTCGCCGCGCGCCACTGCGGTGGTGACCTCGGCGATATTGCGCACCTGCGTCGTCAGGTTCGCCGCCAGCAGGTTGACGTTGTCGGTCAGGTCCTTCCACGTGCCGCCAACGCCAGGCACCACCGCCTGACCGCCCAGCCGGCCTTCGGTGCCCACCTCGCGCGCCACACGCGTCACTTCGGCGGCAAACGAACGAAGCTGATCCACCATGGTGTTCAGCGTTTCCTTCAGCAGCATGATCTCGCCGCGCACGTCCACGGTGATCTTCTTCGACAAGTCACCATTGGCGATGGCGGTCGCCACTTCCGCGATGTTGCGCACCTGGCCGGTCAGGTTCGATGCCATGAAGTTGACGTTGTCAGTCAAGTCCTTCCACGTGCCGGCCACACCCGGCACCGCGGCCTGCCCACCCAGCTTGCCCTCGGTGCCGACCTCGCGCGCGACGCGCGTCACTTCCGATGCAAATGCGTTGAGCTGATCCACCATCGTGTTGATGGTGTTTTTCAACTCCAAAATTTCGCCTTTCACGTCCACGGTGATCTTGCGCCCAAGGTCGCCACGCGCCACCGCCGTGGTCACTTCAGCGATGTTGCGCACCTGACCCGTCAGGTTCGACGCCATCGAATTCACGTTGTCGGTCAGGTCCTTCCACGTGCCGGCCACACCAGGCACCTGCGCCTGTCCGCCCAGTCGCCCTTCGGTGCCGACTTCGCGCGCAACACGCGTCACCTCACCGGCGAAGCGGTTGAGCTGATCGACCATCGTGTTCAGCGTTTCCTTCAACTGAAGGATCTCGCCGCGCACATCGACCGTGATCTTGCGGGACAGGTCGCCGTTGGCAATGGCGGTCGCCACTTCGGCGATGTTACGCACCTGACCCGTCAGGTTGGACGCCATCGAGTTCACGTTGTCGGTCAGGTCCTTCCAGGTGCCGGCCACGCCTGGCACGTTCGCCTGTCCGCCCAACCGCCCTTCGGTGCCCACTTCGCGCGCCACGCGCGTCACTTCGCCGGCAAACGCGTTGAGCTGATCGACCATCGTGTTGATGGTCTCCTTCAACTGCAGGATTTCGCCCGAGACGTTCACCGTAATCTTCTTCGACAGATCGCCCTGCGCCACCGCGGTCGCCACTTCGGCGATGTTGCGCACCTGGCCGGTCAGGTTGGACGCCATCGAATTCACTGAGTCTGTCAGGTCCTTCCACGTGCCGGCCACGCCGGATACCTGCGCCTGCCCGCCCAATCGCCCTTCGGTGCCCACCTCGCGCGCCACGCGTGTCACCTCGCCGGCAAAGCGGTTGAGCTGATCGACCATCGTATTGATGGTCTCTTTCAACTGCAGAATTTCGCCGGACACGTTCACCGTGATCTTCTTCGACAAGTCGCCATTCGCAATAGCTGTCGACACCTCGGCGATGTTGCGCACCTGGCCAGTCAGGTTGGACGCCATCGAGTTCACCGACTCAGTCAGATCCTTCCAGGTGCCGGCAACGCCAAGCACATTGGCCTGACCACCCAACCTACCGTCGGTGCCCACTTCGCGCGCCACGCGCGTCACTTCGCCGGCGAATGCATTGAGCTGATCGACCATCGTGTTGATGGTCTCCTTCAACTGCAGGATTTCGCCGGACACGTTCACCGTGATCTTCTTCGACAAGTCGCCGCCCGCAATCGCCGTTGCCACCTCGGCAATGTTGCGCACCTGCGCCGTCAGATTCGACGCCATGGAGTTCACGTTGTCGGTCAGATCCTTCCACGTGCCGCCGACGCCGGGCACCATCGCCTGGCCGCCCAGCTTGCCGTCGGTGCCGACCTCGCGCGCGACACGTGTCACCTCGGAGGCGAACGCGTTGAGCTGATCGACCATCGTGTTGATGGTTTCCTTCAGCTCCAGAATTTCGCCGCGCACGTCCACCGTGATCTTGCGCGACAGGTCACCGCGCGCCACGGCTGTTGTCACCTGCGCGATGTTGCGCACCTGGTCGGTCAGGTTGCCGCACATCGCGTTCACCGAATCCGTCAGGTCCTTCCACGTGCCGGCGACGCCAGGCACGACCGCCTGTCCACCCAGCTTGCCCTCGGTGCCAACCTCGCGCGCCACGCGAGTGACTTCCGACGCAAACGACCGCAATTGATCCACCATCGTGTTGATGGCTTCCTTGAGTTGCAGAATCTCGCCACGCACATCCACAGTGATCTTCTTCGACAGGTCGCCGTTCGCCACCGCGATCGTCACATCGGCGATGTTGCGCACCTGCGCGGTCAGGTTGGACGCCATGGAGTTCACCGACTCAGTCAGGTCCTTCCACACGCCGGTCACCTCTCGCACTTGCGCCTGGCCACCCAGCTTGCCGTCGGTACCGACCTCGCGCGCCACACGCGTCACTTCCGAGGTGAACACGGACAATTGCTTGATCATCGTGTTCACGATGGTGGCCAGCCGCAGGAACTCGCCTTGCAGCGGCCGGCCATCGACATCCAGCCGCACCGTCTGCAGCAAATCGCCCTGCGCCACAGCGGTAATAGCATGCGTCACCGCCGTGGTGGGCCACAGCAGGTCGTCGATCAGATCGTTGACCGAGGTCTCCATCGACGCCCATGAGCCGCTTTGCAGCCCGAACTTCACCCGGGTGCGGGTCTTGCCCTCACGGCCCACGATCTTGCCGACATGCGCCAGTTCCGAGGCCATCCGCTCATTGGCCGCGGCGATCTCGTTGAACGTATCGGCAATCTTGCCCTCGATCCCGGTCTGGTCACTCGGCAGACGCACCGAGAAGTCGCCGATCCGCATCGCCTGCAAGGCGTGCAGCAGTTCGTGCATGCCGAACGAGTGGCCGTTCAGGTGGCCATTGGCCCCCCCGTTGGCATGCTCCGTTCCGCCGTTCAGGCCCGCATCTGCACGGAGAGCATCCCCCATGGCTGTGCCGCCGGTCCGATCCGTTGGCTGGCCGCTAACGGCAGTGTGATCGTTCATGGGAAAGCTCCTGGGAGTCTGCGCTCGTTCCACTCAGTTTTATTTTCCGGAACCGGGCGGCGTCCACCTGTTTGACGGAGGCGGGCGTGATCGCTGGACACTAGCGCTTGTATCAAGCACCGCACGCTTGTACCATTCCGTAACGACAATCGCGACCAGAAATCCCCTGATCAGATCAGCAAGACTGCATGACTGGCATATCGTCCCGGCCGAGCAATGCTGCTCTGCAACAGGAATGAGCTGGCATATCAGTCAGCGTATCCGGCGCCTCGTTCACCATTTATTGAAAGCGTCGGGCAGTTCGCTGCCCCACCCTGCGCAGCAGACCCTGACCGGCCTCTGCCGCTCAATCGCCCGCCGCCGGCGACACCACCACGGGCTTTCGCTCGTGCCGCCGCATCACCAGCAACAGCAGCAGGGGCGGCACGACCACCAGCGTCATCATGCGAAAATCGTTGTTGTATGCGATGATCTGCGCCTGGTGGTTGATCATCTGGTCCAACGCTGCGGCGCCGTGGCGCGTCGCGGGATCCAGCATGTGTGACACTGCATCGTTGCCTTGCAGCACCCGGTCGAATGGCGTGATCACCGCGGCGATGTCGGCGTGCGAGGTCTGCACATTCCGCACCAGCATCAGCGAGGTGACCGACACCCCCACCGCCTGGCCAATGTTGCGAGACAGCGCCTGCAACGAAGTCGCGTAGCCGCGTAATGCCGGAGGCAGCGTGGTGAACGCCATCACCGTCATCGGATTGAACACGAAACCAATGCCGAAACCCTGCAGCATCAGCGTCACCATCATCTGATTCTGCGACACGTCAGGCGTCCAGTAGCTCATCGAATACAGTGCAAAGCCAAGCGTCAGCAAACCGCACGCCATCAACTTGCGATGATCCACCAGGTTCGACAGCCGACTCGCCGCCTGCATGCCGATCATCGTGCCGATGCCGCGCGGCGCCATCGACAGGCCGGCAATCTCCACCGGATAACCGGCCAGGCTCTCCAGGTACGGCGCCATTAGCGCGGAACTCGCCAGCATCACCGTGGCGGTACAGAACACCATCGAGACGCCGCAGACGAAGTTCCTGTCCTTGAACAACCCTGGTGGCAGGAACGGCCTTTCGGCGGTGAACATGTGCACCACAAACAGGTACAGCCCGAGCCCCGCCAGCACTGCCTCCACGATGATCTCGCGCGAGGAGAACCAGTCCAGCTTCTGCCCGCGGTCCAACATGAGCTGCAACGCACCGACACCCATCGCCAGTACGGCAAAGCCGGTCCAATCGAACCGCAGCTCGGAGCGTGGCGCCGCCTTCGGCAGGAAGATCAGCAGGCCGGCGATCGCCAGCACGCCGAACGGCAGGTTGACGTAGAACACATAGCGCCAGTTGTACACCTCGGTCAGGTAGCCGCCGAGTGTTGGGCCGGTGATCGGGCCGACCATGACACCCATGCCGAAGATCGCCATCGCCTGGGCCCGGCGTTCGAACGGATAGATGTCCAGCATCGTCGCCTGCGACAACGGCACCAGGGCCGCCCCGCACATGCCTTGCAGGAAACGGAATAACACCATCTGCTCGAGCGTGTCGGCGGTGCCGCACAGCATGGAGGCCACAACGAAGCCGGTCATGCAGGTGACATGCAGGTTCTTGCGCCCGAACCGCACCGCCAGCCAGCCGACCGGCGCGGTCATGATCGCGGCGGCGATCACATAGGAAGTCAGCACCCAGGTGATTTCATCGGCACTGGTAGACAGCGTGCCCTGCATGTAGGGCAGCGAAACGTTCGCGATCGATGCATCCAGTGATTGCATCAGATTGCCCATCATCACGCAGAGCGTGATCAGTGTGCGGTGGGGAACCCTCTGTGTGGTGCCGGACATCGGGTCAGAACAGGCCCCGGCAGGGACGAACGGCGGACGGCATTTTCCTGGACGCTCTCAGCAAACGGCTGATTGTGCCCCTGTGTAGTCGCTTTCGCCAAGCCGCCCGACTTCTCCTCCTGGCCCGGGCGGCGCTTTTCCGCCACACTCGCCGCAACGACCGGAGGACCCCGAACCATGGGCATCACCACAGACCTCGCGCAATTCACCGCCGACATCCGCCTCGATCGCCTGCCGCCCGATGTGGTACGCCGCGCGCGCTTCCTGGTGCTCGACCTCGTGGGCAACATCGTCCGCGCACGCCATGACGCGGAGAGCACGCCATCGTTCCTCGCTGCCGCGCGCGCCATGGGCATGGCTGCCGGCAACTCCGGCGTGTTCGCCGATGCGGCGCGCTACACACCGGCCGGCGCCGCCTTCCTCAACGGTGCGCTGGCCCATTCGCTGGACTTCGATGACACGCACGCCGCCGGCTCGCTGCATCCCGGCGCGCCCGTGATTCCTGCGGCATTGGCGGCCGGCGAGATGGTCGGGGCATCCGGTGCCGATGTACTCGCAGCAATCATCGCGGGCTACGAGATCACCTGCCGTGTTGCCCTCGCGCTGCCCGCCGGCGAGCATTACGATCGGGGCTTCCACCCCACCGCCACCTGTGGCGCTTTCGGCGCAGTGGCCGCGGCGGCGCGTGTATTCGGCCTGTCCACGGAACAAACGGAAGGCGCACTTGGCACTGTGCTGAGCCAGTGTGCCGGCAGCCTGCAGTTTTTGGTGAATGGCGCCTGGACCAAGCGCTTCCAGGTCGGCTGGGCGGCCTGCAACGGCCTGATGGCGGCCACTCTGGTGCGCGAAGGCTTCAAGGGAGCCATCGAGGCGCTGGAGGGCCGCCACGGTTTCCTCCACGCCTACGCTCCCAACCCCAATCCAGCCCGCGCCGTGCAGGATCTCGGGAGTATATACGAATTGATGCACACTGCGGTAAAACCATATCCTTCCTGCCGCTACGGCCACGCGGGCATCGACGCCGCAATCGCCCTGCGCGCCGCCAACGACCTGAAGCCGGCCGACATCACCGCCGTGACACTCGGCTTGCCACGCGCCGGCATGATGCTGATCGGCGATCCGCCCGGCAAGAAATCTGATCCGCAAAACGTCGTGGACGGCCAGTTCAGCGGCCCGTTCGTGATTTCCGCCGCGCTGGCGACCGGCGCAATGGGTTGGGACAGCTACCAGTTGCTGCGGGACACCACCGTGCGCAGCCTGTTGCCGAAGGTGCGCTGCGAGGTCGATCCGGAGATCGAGGCGGAATTCCCCGCCAACATGTCCGGCAAGTTGACCATCGCCGCGCGCGGCCAAAGCTTCAGCCGGAAAATCGTCGTGCCGAAGGGCGAGCCCACCAACTTCCTCACCGAGGACGAGTTACGCGGCAAGTTCGCCGGGTTGGCCGATGCGGTTCTGGGTGCGGACCGCGCGGCGCGGTTGGCCGATGCCGTTCTGGCGATCGACACGACCGCCGATGTCGCCAACCTGATGCGCCTGGCGGCTCCGTTGATGCCGGCTCGGCTGGCAGGGGAATAGCACGGACGGACGATCCATGGCGGCAGGCATTGGTCCTGCTCACCGCCTAGCGACATCCGGAATGCTGCGCCGATACGGCAATAGCCTCCCGCAGATCAGGGCGAGGCGTCGGGTATTCAGCGTGCAGCTTCGCCAGCGTATCGCAAGCCGCCTTCCTTTCGTTGATGGCGGCGAGTGCATTGGCCAGACCCAGCAGGGCGTCCTGGGAATGCGCGCCCTTCCTCGCACGGTTGTAGCTGTCGTCGTAGGCGATCGCGGCCTGCGAGTATTGATGCTGGCCCATCAGCGCCTGGGCCAGCAGGAATTGCGCGTCGTAGGCCCGCGGCGAGGTGCGGTTTCCCGACAGCACCTCCCGCGCCGCCGCCTCTGCGGTCTGGTAGTCGCGCCGGGCAAGCGCGGCATTGCCTTCCTGGATGGCCAGTTCCGGCGTGCGGTGTACTGGTCCCGTTGGCGGTGCCGGCGGGGCGGTGAAAGTCGTCGGCACCTGCGCCGGTGGTGCGCCGTAGGTGGTCGGCGGCGGCGCCAGACCCATGGGGCCCGGTTGCGGCGACATGGTCGCAGACGCGGTGGCTGGTGACTTCCCCCCCTGCGGGTTCACCTGGAATGCCAGGTCATCGATGCGTTTGCCAAGGTCGGCACCCTGACGCTGCACCTGGTTTTGCGTCTCGTCGATCTGGCCACGCAGTTGCCGTACCTGGTCCTCCAGCGCATCGACCCGCGCCAGCAGTTGCGCGACGATGTCATTTCCCCCTGTGGTCGGTGGCGGGTAGGCGCCGCGACCCAGATACGTCGGGCCGCCGGACTGTCCCGACTGGTCCCGCAGGGTCTGCATCTGCTGGCGCAACTCCATGATCTCGTTCTGCAACGCGATCGCTTCCCGGCTCTCCAACTGGGCCCATGCCGGCTGGTGCAACGTAACCAGGGCAAGCAGCAGGACCAGTCCCGCGATCAGACGTTTCGCCGATACGATGCTCATACTGTCACTCCTCTCGCCGCGGTGCAGCGACGGGACTCCGGGATCGGCTTATGATGGCAGACACTGGCAGTGATATGGCAGACACCGTACAAGCGAAACCGGCGGCCGAGCGAGCCGCCGGCTCAGTGGTCACGCCAGAATGCCGTCAGCGGACCGACGTGATCGTGTTGCGGTTCTGCGCCCAGGCCTCCTCGTTGTCACCCATCGCGGTCGGACGGTCCTTGCCGTAGCTGATCGTGGTGATCCGCGAGGCGGGCACGCCTTTCGCAACCAGGAAATCGCGGCTGGAGTTGGCGCGGCGCTGACCGAGCGCGAGATTGTATTCCTCGGTGCCTCGGTCGTCAGTATTGCCGGCGACCTGCACGTTGACCTGCGGATACTTGGCAAGCCAATCGGCCTGCCGGGACAGCGTTGCCTGTGCGTCAGGCTTCAGGCTCGAGCGATCGAAGTCGAAGAAGACGCGATCGCCTACGTTGGCAACGAGATCCTCCTGGCTTCCGGGAGCGGGTCCGGACGTCGCAGCCGCCGCACCGGACCCGGTCGAGGCGGTCGTGGTGTGGTTCGCGCAGGCTGACAACAGGGCGACGGCGGCCAAGGTGCCGAGAATCTTGATGTTCATTTCTGTTCGTCCCTGATTGAGGGTGACGGGATAAGGCTGACGCGTCGGAGGAAAGGCAAGCGGGGCGTAACGGTAATCCGTTCCGTCGCTCAAGGCGATTAGCTGGTTGCACCGAATCCGGTCAAGTTCGCGAGAACCGGGACCTGCCGCCTGGCAATCATGCATTCTGGCAGAGAATTTTGATAGACCCCTGGTCAGGCGCCCCAGCCCGGCACCTACCCCGCCAACGGCGACCAGGCCGGATCCGAAGCGTCGGTCGGCGTCACGATGGCCCGTTCGTTGAAACCGGTAATATCGATGGACGCCAAGCGTGACGAAAACCCGGCGCCGCGATTATCGCGCGCGGCGGTCTGCCGCCAGAACATCAGGACGCGCCCGTTCGGCGCAAAGGTCGGCCCCTCCACCGAGAAACTCTCCGACAGGATGCGCTCGCCGCTGCCGTCCGGATGCATGACGCCGATCGCGAAGTTGCCAAACTCGCCGCCGAACCGGGTGTAGGCAATCAGGTCTCCGCGCGGCGACCACACCGGCGTGGCATAGCGGCCGGAGCCGAAGCTGATGCGTTTTACCCCGCCGCCATCAGCACCCATCACATACAGTTGCTGGTCGCCGCCGCGGTCAGAGTTGAAAGTGATCTGGCTGCCATCAGGGCTGTAGCACGGGCTCACATCGATCGCGCCGGAATTGGTCAGCCGCCGTGTTGCGCGGCTCCCGAGATCGACCACGACGATGTCAGACCCGCCACCCACGGAGACCGACATGATGACGCTGTTGCCGTCGGGCGAGAACCGCGGCGCGAAGGTCATGCCCGCGAAATCCCCCAGCACTCGCTGCTGGCCGGTGCCCAGGTCGAATGTATACACACGCGGACGATTGTTGGCGTAGCTCATGAAAGCGATCTCGTCGCGCGTCGGATGGAACCGAGGCGTCAACACCAGCCAGGAGCCGTCGGTCAGGAAGCGATTGTTCTCGCTGTCCTGGTCCATGATGGCGAGCCGCTTGGTGCGTCGGTCGCGCGGACCGGTGGCGGCGATATACGCAATCCGGGTGTCGAAATAGCCCTTCTCGCCGAGCAGCCGCTCATAGATCACGTCGGCAATGATGTGCGCGATACGCCGCCAGTTGGCCTGCGTCGTGGTATAGGCGGTGCCCTGGATCTGCTGCTGCGGCAGCACGTCCCACAGTCGGAACTCGACGCGGATCTGCCCGCCGCCCTGCGCTTCGGCCCGTCCCGTCACCAGCGCCTGCGCGCCGATCGACTTCCAGTTGTCGAAGTTCGGCACCTCGCTCTGGGTCGCGCTCGCCTGGATGTAGGCAGCCGGAGCGATCGGGCGGAACAGTCCGCTGTTCGCCAGGTCGTTGGTGATGACGCCCGCGATGTCCTGACCAAGCTGGGCAGAGTTGCCGTCAGCGCCGGCAAGCGACGGGATCGCGATCGGGATCGGGGCCGCACGCGCGCGATTCACATCGATCACCGCGCTCGGGGCATTCGCCGGGGCACCCGCGGGCGGCGGCGCCATCGTCTGTGCACGCACCGCGGCCGACGTCGCCAACAACGCAGCCGAACTGGCGCCACCGGCCAGAAGTGAGCGCCGGCTGAGCGGAAAGATCGGCAATCCTGTCATGGCAAAGACTTCCTTCAAGTGACTGTTCTTACGGTCGGAACCGGAAGGTGAACTCGCGCGTCTGACCGAGCATCGCCGGCGGCAGCGGCAGGCTCGCGCACGCGGGGTCCAGAACGGCGCGGATCGCGCGCTCGGAGAACACCCGCAGCCGCATGTCACCGCTGACGCGCCCGACATCCTCCGGCGCGACAATTGCCCTGCGGACCACGCCCCCGCTGTCGGTGGTAACCGTCAGCAGCACCTGCATCTTGTCCAGGTCGAGCGCTTCTGGATCGTCGGTCCAGCAGCGGCGGACATAGTCGCCGATTGCACCGCGCTGGGCGAACGTGAGCGCCGATGTGTCATCACTTTGCGGATTGCCGCCGCTGTTAGGGACGCCGCCCGCCTGCGGATTGTAGCGCGCCTTCGGTGGCTGGGTCTGCTGCTGCAGGCTGCGGAGCCTCTCCAGCGTGTTCTCCAGCGCATTGCTCTGTGGCGCTGCGTTCTTCGTCGGGTTCGGCTGTGATGTTGCGCTTTGCGGGCTGGGCGGTGGCGGCGCGGGCGGTGGCGGCAACGGCAGTGGCGGCTGCGGCTGCGGCGGTTGCACCTGCGGTGTGCTCGGCGGCGCTGCCGGCGGCGGTGGCGCGGTGGTCGGAGCCGGCGACGGGGTCGGCGGCGGTTCCGGTGTCGGTGGCGTCGGCAAGGGCGGTGCCGCCGCCTGCGGTGGACGCGGCGGGGGTGGCGGAGGCGGCGGCGGTGGTGGTGGTGGCGCCTCGATCGGTTGCGGCTTCGGTTCCTGTTGCGTCGCTGGCGCCGGGGTGGACTGCGGTGCGGTGGAGGGCGCCGGGATCGCCGCCGGTGTCGGAGCCTTCGCTGACGTCGCGGCGGTGCCGGTGAACACCATGGAAACCGCGGTTTCCTGCGGCTCTTCCGGCGGCGTGGCAGTCGGCAGACCAACCAGCAGCAGGAGCAGAATCACCGCATGGATCACCGCGGAGACGATCGCGCCCCGACGCAGCGCAGGATTCATCGGCTGGGTCGAACGTCCCAGTTGGTCAGCCCCACGCAGGACGCGTTGCAGCACGCGTGCCCCTCAATTGGCCTTTGGATGGCTGGCGTTGCCAGGCGTGTTGCCGGGGGTATTGCCAGAGGCACCCGCAGCCGGGGCGGCAGGCGCGGCGGCGGGAGCCGGCGTCGCTGGCGGTGCGGCGATCGGCGTGGTCGGCTGCTGTGCCAGCAGCGCCACCTTGGTGAAGCCTCCCTGGGTGATCGTGCCCATCACCTCCATGATCCGCCCGTAGGCGATATCCTTGTCGCCCCGCACGAAGATGCGGCGGTCCTGGTTGTTCTGCGCGATCGCCTGCAGCTTCGTGACCAATTCGGGCAATTGCACCTCCTGGTCCTGCAGAAAGATCTTCCCCGTGGCATCGACCGACACGGTCAGCGGCTGACTGTCCGTGTTGAGCGGCTTGGCATCGGTCTTCGGCAGATCGACCGACACGCCAGACGTCATCAGCGGCGCGGTGACCATGAAGATGATCAGCAGCACCAGCATCACGTCGACCAGCGGCGTGACGTTGATCTCGGACAACGGCCGATACCGGCCGCGCTGCTGTGACCTGCTGTTGAACGCGGCTGGCATGGCTAAAGCAATCCCCCAACCCCGTCCCGCGGCGGATGGGGATGCTTCCTGCGGTGTCGCATCACGCGCGCTCCTCGCTCTGCCGCGACAGGATGGCGCTGAACTCGGCGCCGAAGCCCTCCAGCCGCGACGCAAAGCGCGCCAGGTCGTTGCTGATCTTGTTGTAGGCCAGCACTGCCGGGATCGCCGCCACCAGACCGATCGCGGTGGCGAACAACGCCTCGGCGATGCCCGGCGCCACCACTGCCAGGTTGGTGTTGTGCATCGCCGCAATGGCCGAGAACGAGTGCATGATGCCCCAAACCGTGCCGAACAGGCCGATGAACGGCGCGGTGGCGCCAACCGAGGCGAGAAAGATCATCCAGCGCTCCAGCCGGTCCATTTCGCGCTGCACGGTCACGGTGATCGCGCGATCCACCCGTTCGCGCACCGAACTGCGGCTGATATCGGCGCCGGCGACCCGCACCGAGCGGCGCCATTCGCCCATCGCGGCGCCGAACACCGCGGCCATCGGATGCGCCGGACTGGTTGCCTCCTGCTCGAACAGGTCCTCGAGGCTGCCGCCCGACCAGAACCGGTCCTCGAAGCCATCCGCCTCGCGGTTCACCTTGCGCAGGCTGGACCATTTCTCGAACACCACGGCCCACACCCAGACGCTCGCCGCGAGCAGGCCGAGCATGACGATCTTCACGACGATGTCGGCCTCGAGGAAGAGGCCCCACAGCGACAGGTCCGCGCCCGGCGTGGCGAGATTCGCCGCATCGACTGCCCGATCCACCTGTTACCCCCAGTTCTGTTCAGCCTGGCCCGAACTACGACCCGGGCCGCGCCTTGCACATGTTCGGTCAGACACCGCTCGCCACCGTTGCGGCAGCCGTCCCGGCTTGCCATCCCCTGGCTTCACGCAGGCAAGCCGCACCGTCAGCACGGCGCAGGACCCCTCAGGCCCGCGCACATCCTGGCGCAGCAGCACCGACGCTCCCCCCACCGCAAGCGGCTCGGTCACCACGGTCAGCGAATTGTCGAGCCGGGCCGGACGGAGATAGTCCACTTCGATGCGCCGCACCATGAACATCAAGGTGAAACGTTGCGGAGCAGTTCCGCATGCGGAATGCCCAGATCGCGCAGCGCCTCGGTGCGGGCGCGTTCGGCAAAGCGCAGATAGCTGGCGTGATAGACGACCCCGCCGGCATCGGTATCCTCGTAATAGACGCGCACGGCATAACGATGCCGGCCATCCGACGGAATGGAGGGCGGATTGCCATTCATTCAGGTTCCCGGATCGTGTCCGGGGCAGCGCCCGGCTGCGCGGCCCCGCGCAGCAGGTCGAGCTGATCGGGCGCACGCGGCGGCGGCGGCAGATCAAGATGCCGCCAGCCCGGTTCGCCCGAGCATGCGGCCGCGGCTGGTGCGCAGCACCAGGCCCTCCTGGATCAGGAACGGCTCGATCACGTCTTCCAGCGTGTCGCGCGCCTCAGCCAGCGCGGCGGCCAGCGTCTCCACGCCGACCGGTCCGCCGGCGTGGTGTTCGGCGATACGCAGCAGGTAGCGGCGGTCCATCGCATCCAGGCCCGAGCCGGTCCACCTCCAGCCGGTTCAGCGCGGCATCGGCGGCCTTGCGGTCGATCTCCGTGGTGCCGGCGACCGCGGCGAAGTCGCGCACCCGGCGCAGCAGGCGGCCGGCGATGCGCGGCGTGCCGCGTGAGCGGCGGGCGATCTCCGCGGCGCCATCGCGGGTCAGCGGCACGCCGAGCTTCTCTGCGCCGCGCCGGACGATCAGTTCCAGTTCCGCCGGCGTGTAGAACACCAGGCGCAGCGGGATGCCGAAGCGGTCGCGCAGCGGCGTTGCCAGCAGGCCGGCGCGCGTGGTGGCGCCGACCAGCGTGAACGGCGCCAGGTCGATGCGCACGGAGCGCGCCGCCGGTCCCTCGCCGATGATCAGGTCGAGCTGGAAGTCTTCCATCGCCGGGTAGAGCACTTCCTCGATCGCGGGCTGCAACCGGTGGATTTCGTCGATGAACAGGACATCCCTGGGTTGGAGGTTTGTCAGGATTGCGGCGAGGTCGCCGGCGCGCTGGATCACCGGCCCCGAGGTGGCGCGGAAGCCCACGCCCAGCTCGCGAGCGACGATCTGCGCCAGCGTGGTCTTGCCGAGACCGGGCGGGCCGTGCAGCAGCACGTGGTCCAGCGCTTCGCCGCGGTCGCGCGCGGCCTGGATGAACACCGCCAGGTTTTCCCGGCTGGCCTGCTGGCCGACGAATTCCGCCAGCGTCTGCGGCCGGAGCGACGCTTCGGCGGCGTCCTCCTCGCGCCGGACCGGCGAGACGGTGCGCGGCGTCCTCACCTCCCCTTGCGAGGGGGTTGGGGAGGGGGCGGGCGTCGAGTCACTTGCGGCATCCGACCGCTCATCCGCCACCCTCTGCGCCAGTTCCTTCAGGCTCTCGCGGATCACCGCATCCAGCGCCGCCTCACCGCCGAGCCGCTCGATCACGCGCGCCACGACCGGCTGCGCCTCCGGCCGGCGATAGCCGAGATTGACCAGCGCCGAGATCGCATCCTCCGCCACGCCGGGCGCACTCGACTTCGCGGCACGGCGATAGCCCGGCGCCGACGGCATCGCGCCCGCCTTGTCGCGCAGCTCCGTCAGCAGCCGCACCGCCAGCCGCGCACCGACGCCGGGCGCGCGCGTCAGGCTGGCGCGGTCGCCGGCGGCGATGGCGGACACCAGATCGCGCGGCGACAGCGCCGACAGCACCGACAGCGCCACCCGGCCGCCGACCCCCTGCACCGTGGTCAGCAGCCGGAACCAGTCGCGTTCCGCGGAATCGACGAAGCCGTAGAGCAGGATGGCGTCCTCCCGCACATGCGTCTCCACCAGCAGCCGCGCAGACTGCGGGCGGCGCGGGCAGCGCGGCGAGCGTGCGCGTGGACGCCTGCACCAGATAGCCGACGCCGTTCACGTCGATGATGCAGCGGCCCTCCTCCAGCGCCTCGACGCGGCCGGTGAGCTGGGCGATCACGCCGATCCTGGCCCGTGTCTGTCCACGCCAGCCGGCTGGCGCGGTGATGCGCGTGGCAGATCGCCACCGCCAGCGCATCGGCGGCGTCCGCGCGACGGATCGCGGCACCCGGCAGCAGCCGGCGCACCATCATCTGCACCTGCGCCTTCTCCGCCCCGCCGGTGCCCACCACCGACAGCTTCACCGACTTGGCGCCATACTCGGTGACCGGAATGCCGACCAGCGCCGGCGCCAGCAGCGCGACGCCGCGCGCATAACCCAGCTTCAGCGTGGCGCTGCCGTTGCGGTTCACATAGGTCTCCTCGATCGCCGCCTCGTCCGGCCGGTGCTGTGCCATCAGCGCCACCAGCGCGTCGTGCAGCACCTTCAGCCGCTCCGGCACGACTGGTCGCGCTGTCGGTCGCGATGACGCCGTCGGCGATGTGGCGCAGACGGTTGCCGTCGGCCTCGATCATCCCCCAGCCGGTGAAGCGCAGGCCCGGATCTATGCCGAGCAGCCTGGCCATTGGCGAATCGGGTCCCGTTCCTGTCTTGTGCCAGTATACGACGGGCTGGCGTCGGCCGCATCCTGAGCATCGACGCTGCATCGGAATTATGGCTATATCGATAGCCGTAATCGCACGGAGGCATGGCCATGAGCACGCTACAGCGTCGCCGAGGCGAAGAACCGCCTGCCGGCCCTGATCGACAAGGCGATCGAGGGCGAGGAGGCAGCTTTTATCTGGGCGCCAGTGTCCTGGTGCCGACGGTTGTTGTCGCACAGACCACTGCTGCCATGGGGGGTTCCTGGTCACCCGTGCCGGTGATATGAGCGCCCCCGATTGGCGGCTGGCCAACACCTGACAAACGCCAACGATGCGTCCTGGCGCTCGCCCTCAGGATCGGAATTGCCCGAGGCGCTTGGCGATCAGCAACCCTTCCGAAATAACGATCGGCCGAATTTTAGTCACTGCCGCAGTTCGGTCGGGGTTACCTTAGCGTCCATCAGCGGCAATCGGACCTCGACGCAGGTACCTTTGCCAAGTCCACTTGTTATGCGCATCTCACCACCCGACTGCTTGACAAATCCGTATACCATTGACAAACCCAGCCCGGTGCCCTTTAGCCCCTTGGTTGTAAAAAACGGCTCGCAGACGCGGGCCAAATTCTCGGGCGATATGCCGGTACCGGTATCGCGGACGCGGATGACGGCACAACGGTCCCGGCGCCCGTCACCCTTGCGCGGGAAGCCTGCGGCCTGGGTGTCACTACCTGCCCAATTATCCGCCGCGGCGGCGGGGTCCCCGACCGCTTCTATAGTCAGATTGCCGCCTGATGGCATTGCGTCACGTGCGTTGAGTGCGAGGTTCAACAGTGCGGTCTGAAGGAATCTGGATCAACCCAGACCGGTGCCAGGATGGGCTCGGTGACCAGATCGATCCTGATGCGTGGATCAAGAGTGTGAGACAGCAGACGCTGGAACTGGTTCAGGAAATCACCCAGAGCAACCTCGTTGGGTGACAGCAACTGCTTTCGCGCACACGACAGCAAGTTATGGGTCAACTCGCCGGCCTGCTCAGCGAGACGCACCGCGGAAGCGACATATTCGAGTGTCGAGAGGGGGACCCCAATATCGTCGTCCACCAATTCCAGGTTGGCCATAATCCCTTGCAGGAGGTTGTTAAAGTCGTGCGCGACCCCGGCGGTAAGTTGGCCGAGTGCCTCCAGCCGTCTGGATTGATCCAGTTCGGATCGAAGGTTACGTTCGCGCTGCTCGGCTTCCTTGAGCCGGCTGGTGTCATAGACGGTTGTTCTGCTTCGGACAAAGCTGCCGTCAGGATCGGTGACGGAAGTGGCACTGAATAGCGTCGGAAGTATCGCACCATCCTTGCAAACCATATCGAGTTCCACGTCGCGGACCGACCCAGTCGCGAGGAGGCGCGGAAATGCTTCCTGGACAATTTTCGTTGCACTGCTCGGTGTCAGCAGATCAACGATGCGCAACTTGCCGACGACTTCGTCGCGTCGTACCCAAGCCAGGCAAGCTCGGTGTCATTCATCGAGACGATGGTCAGGTCGCGAGTTGTCGAATGATAGCCGCAGGGCGCGTTGTTGTAGAGGTCCGCAATTTCGTGTTGCGACTGCTGCAATGCCCGCTGAGTGGTCGCGGCGGCGAGAGCGCCTTCGACCGCCATCGGCAGTCTGGCAAGGCGATCCTTGCGCACATAGTCGGTCGCGCCGGCCTTGACCACTGCTGCCGCCGCTTCGTCGTCCAGCACACCGGTGACCAGCAGAACAGGCAACGCGGAGTCTCGCTGCCTGACCAGCCTGACTGCCGTCAGGCCATCGATGTCCGGGAGATTGTAATCGGCGATGATCAGATCGGCATGGAACGAGTTCAGTGCTTCCAGGAAGTCGGCATGCGTGGCGACCCTGCGCGACTCGAAGGAAATGCCGGCACCGCGCAAGGCGCGCTCTTCGAGTTCCGCATCCTCCGGTACGTCCTCCAGAATCAGCAACCGCATTTCAGGCATGTCCGGCCCTGACACCATCAACCACCATTCGGTGGCCGGTTGACCACCAACCAGTACAGTCCGAGTTGCGCCACGATATCGGAGAACTCATCGAAGTTGACGGGCTTGCTGATGAAGCTGTTAGCGCCAAGGCTATAGCTTTCGAGCTACGTCGGGGTCCTCCTTCGAGGACGTCAGGACCACCACCGGGAGGCACTTGGTACGACTGTCGGCCCTCACCCGGCGCAGCACTTCCAGACCGTCGATTTTCGGCAGCCGAAGATCGAGCAGAACGACCTTCAATGTGTCCCGATCACTGCGGCTGGCGTAAGCCCCCTGACGAAACAGGAAATCCAGCGCCTCTGCCCCATCCTTTACCCAGACAAGCTCATTGGCGAGATTGTGCTTTCGCAACGCGCGGATGCATAACTCCGCGTCGGTGGGATTGTCCTCCACCAACAGGATTTGCACCCCGCCGAACTCACTGGACATGACCTGTCTCCGATGCGGGCAATGTGAAATAGAACGTCGCCCCTTCGCCGACCTTGCCCTCCGCCCAGACACGGCCACCGTGCCTGGTCACGATCCGCTTCACGATCGCCAGACCGATACCCATCCCGAGAACTGCTCCTCGCTGTGCAGGCGCTGGAACACGCCGAATAACTTTTCAGCATATTGCATATCGAAGCCGGCCCCGTTGTCCTTGACGAAAGAACACAATCTCATCGCCCTCTGCACGGGCGCCGACCTCGATCATCGCGTTCGGTTTCCGACCGGTGTACTTGATGGCATTGCTCAGCAGGTTCGTCCAAACACGCTGAAGCATCTGTGGATCGCCACGCACATGCGGCAGCGGGCCGACCTTCATCTCGATGCCACGATCAGCCATGGTGGGGGCAAGCTCTCGCAACGTGTCCTGAACCAGCGCCCCCATGTCAGTATCCGACACGGCCAGCTCCTGACGGCCAATGCGTGAGAACGCGAGGATATGGTCGATCAGAAGTCCCATCCTGGTGACGCCATCCCGCACCACCTGCAAAAGCCGTTTTCCCTCTGCGTCCAGCCTGTCCCTGTAATTCTCCAGAAGAATACTCGAAAACCCGTCGATTGCGCGTAGCGGCGCGCGCAGATCGTGCGATACCGAATAGGCGAATGACTCCAGTCCCTTGTTGGCGTTCGCCAATTCTTCAGTCCGGACCGATACCAATTCCTCAAGGTGTTGGCGGTGTCGCGCCAGTTCTGCCTCAATCCTTTTCCGCTCGGTGACATCGCGTGCCGCTGCGAAGACTCCAGCAACATTGCCGTCCTCGTCGTGGTATATGCTGGCGTTGTAGAGCACGTCCGTGACACGCCCCGACCTGTGGCGGATCGCCAGTTCATAATCGGTGACGGTCCCGTCGGCGAAAACCTGACGATATCCCGCACGCGCCTTCTCGGGCTCGGTGAAGTAATCGGAAAAATCGCTGCCGACCAGACCCTCGCGCGAAATACCGGTGACGGCCACCGTCGCCTTGTTGACATCAGTGATCTTGCCGCCGGCGCTGATCGTGACCAGCGGATCGAGGCTTGCTTCGATCAGGCTGCGTGTGTAGCCCACAGCGGCTTGCAGTAGCATCTGCGCCGCCTTTTCGGCAGTGATGTCACGGTTGATCTGCAAGACAGCAATCGGCTGTCCGTCTGGTCCGCGTTGCAGCGACCATCGGCTGGCGACTGTCACCTTGCGCCCGTTTCCCGCCGTATGCCCAAGTTCGCCTTGCCACGCCCCGCTGCGCAGCAACTCAGCCTCGATCTGTGCGAGGGGTTCGGGGAACTCGGTGTTCAGCAACTGGTGCCTGTTATGTCCCAATGCGGAGCCGGCGGAAATGTCGTACGTCTTCTCGGCGCCGTGGTTCCAATACTGGACACGATCCTCCATATCGCACACGAAGATTGCGTCGTGCGCCTGATCAAGCAGGACGGCCTTCTGTCGGCTCTCGGCCAATTGGCGTTGAAGCTCGCGATTCAGTTCCGTCATCGCCGCCTGTGCGGCCATGATCTCGGACAGGTCGGTCACAACGGCCGCGACATCGTGCGCTTCGCCATCGGTCACGCCGTGCATCGTCATGTTCACGGGAACCTTCTGGCCATCGGATGCCAGCAGAACCGCCTGTATGCGCTCTACTCGGACCTGACTCTGACCCAGTGCAGCTTCGACCCTTGCCCTGTCTCCGTCGCCGAAGAATTCCAGCAGGCGTGACCCGATTATCGTGTCAAGGTCGCTGTTGGCCATTTGGGCAAAACGCCGATTGCAATACAGGATCACGCCGCTCGTTGTTACCGTGACGGCGCCCTCGCTCATGGTTTCGACCATTGTACGGTAGGGCTGGTCCGCGCCTTTCAGCGTGAAGATCCGCAATCCCATCGGCGTGTCTACTGTGATGGCGTCCACCTCGCCCGAGTGGATTGCGCGCAACGTCTCCTCGGAAACCTCCAACTTCGCGCGGAGTTCCGCGACTTCCTGGCGAAGGTCGTTGTCGGTGCTATCGAGGAGCGGCTCAGGCGGCATTATCGGATGGTTCTGTGTCAGTAGGTTCCTCGGGTATCAGGCCGAGGCCGAGCATGACTTTTTCCTCGTCCGACAGGTCTCCGACCATTCGGCGCAACGGGAGAGGAAGTTGCTTTATCAGGGTGGGAAGCGCGACGATCTGTTGGTCACGGACCAATTCGGCCTGCTGGTAGGCGTCGATCACCTCCAGGTCGTAATCGCCGTGCAGTCGCTGCTCGCCAATCTCCTTGATGCTGGCTATGGCCTGTTGCGAGCGCGGTGACGCGCCGCTGATGAAAAGACGCAACCGGTACCTGCCGGGGGCGGTCGGCTTATCCCCGCCATGCGTCTCTGTCGCTGTTGGCTTTTTCATGACGACCTCGCGTCCTGCAATGGGACCGGCCTCAGTTGCAGCCCCACCAGCGTGCGCTCGGTATTGGACAGATCGCCGATGATTTTTCTGATCGGTTCAGGCAGTGTGCGTACCAGAGTCGGTATCGCCACGATCTCGTCATCTCTGGCGAGTTGCGGGTGTTGCAAGAGATCGACCACCTCAATGCGGTACATACCGGCCAGGTGCGTCTCGCACAGCTTCTTCAGATTGGTGAGCGCTGCAACTGATCGCGGGCTCTGGTCGACGACATAGAGACGCAGTTCCCACTTCGCGTTCGGCTTGGCTGCCTGTGCGGGCGCGTTGTTGTTCGACATCATCTGATGCCGCCATTGGTGCGGCGGGTCTGCGCACCGCCTGCCTGTTCGCGCTGCTGTGCCTGCGCGATGCGGGCGGTCAGCAGGTCCGATGCGGTCAATTCCTGTTGCGAGATCGTCAAGCCGACATCCTCGGCTTCCACCGCCAGTTCGGCCTGCATCTCGGCGATCCTCGCCTCCAGAGCTTTCGTCTTGCGCGCCATTGTGGCCTGTTTGCGGGCGATATCCTGTTTCAGCGCGGCGGAGGTAGCTCGATCCCTCGCTTCCTGCGCCACACGCGCGGAACCTGTCAGGATCGCGCCATCCGGCCCGACGAAGATCTCTGCCAGTTCAACCCCGTGGTCGGTCAGCACAAGCTCGCGCGCCTGGTTCGAATGCTTCATGCCACGGGACTTGACGACGGACACCGTGCGGGTGCGCTCTCCTGCCAGCATGTGATTGTGCAACACCAGCCAGGAGTCGATCAGCGAGGCGATGCTGACCTCGCTCTGCTCAGCCGACCGGCCGGCACCCGTGAGGCTGGTGAACAAGGCCGTGATCTGCCGCGTCTTCAGCAGATCGACCAAGCGTATCAGCATTGACCGGGCATCGAGTTCCGTGCCGGCAGACTCGAAACTGGACACCGGATCGAGGACGACGACCTGGGGTTTGAACTGATCCACCAGCCCGATCATCGGTACTCAGATGTACCTCCAGCCCGAGGCTCATCGGGCGTGCGGCGGCAAAACGCAGAGCGCCTTTGGTGACCCACTCGCCCAGATCGATGCCGATCGAGTGCATGTCGCGCACGATCTGGTCGGGCGACTCCTCGAAGGCGAAATAGATGCAGCGTTCGCCGCGCCGGCAGGCTGCTTCGATGAATTGCGCGGCGATGCTGGTCTTGCCGGTTCCGGCGGCGCCGGAGACCAGCAGGCTGCCGCCCCGGAAGTAGCCCTTGGCGGCGAACATCGCGTCTAGGTTGGGAATGCCGGTGGAGATGGTCTCACGCGACACCGCGTAATTCAGGTCGATCCCGGTGATGGGAAGCACTGTGAAACCCTGCTCGTCGATCAGGAACGGGTATTCGTTGCTGCCGTGCGCGGAGCCACGATACTTGACGACGCGGAGGCGGCGGGTGGCAATCTGGTCAGTGACCCGCGAGTCCAGCAGGATCACGCAGTCGGAGACATATTCCTCCAGGCCGTGGCGGGTGAATGATCCATCGCCCCGCTCGCCGGTGACAACAGCGGTAACACCTTTCTCCTTGAGCCAGCCAAACAGGCGGCGAAGCTCCGAGCGGAGGATATGAACGTTGCTGAGCGCAGCGAACAGAGCCTCGATGGTGTCCAGCACAACGCGCTTGGCGCCCACCGCGTCGATGGCTGTGTTCAGGCGGACGAACAGGCCATCAAGATCGAATTCCCCAGACTCGATGATCTCGTCGCTGTCGATCGTCACCGCGTCGACCACGAGTTTCTTGCTGGCGATCAGGTTTGGCAGATCGAAGCCGAGCGAGCCGACATTCTGCGCCAGGTCCTCGGAGCGCTCCTCGAAGCACATGAAGACGCCGGGCTCGTCGTGCTCCTGGATGCCACGCACCAGGAACTCCATGCCAAGCAGCGTCTTCCCGCTGCCGGAGCCACCGCAGACCAGGGTTGGCCGGCCACGTGGAAGACCGCCATCAGTGATGGTATCCAGGCCACGAATTCCAGTGGGGCACTTCGCCAGCTTGGCGAGAAGTGGCGGCGCAACTTTGGGGCGACAACTCATGACGGGCTCTCCACGGATTGGAATCCCCACACGTGATGACGGCGGCGTTGGCCGGCAAGGTCGCAGCACCATTGGTCGGATGAAAATTCCAAGCTCGGAGTAGGCGGCAACAGGTAACAAATCGTTAAGCCGCAGCCTGAAGAGACCCATGACAAACCCGGCTCCACGGCAGACGGACCGCAATGCGCCCCGTGTCTGGGCCGTTGAGCCTGACGACGGCTGTCCGTTGAGGACCGGCTCCGGCCCCTAGGGGTTCGCGGGGAAATAACGGAATCAGTCGAGATGACGCACCGCCCCCACACGTCATGGTGCGCGAGGGCGCACCGTCCACGACTTGCAGTGCCGATCAAGAGAAGCCGTGGATGGCGGGCCTCCGCCCGCCATGACGATGCGATGGCGCAGCATCCGAACCGCAGCGATTATTTCCCGGCGGGCCCTAATTCCGCGGCTTCGACCTGTAGCGGGCCGCGCCAGACGGGCTGCATACTGTGATCTGTCGGAGGCTGGAATTTCAACTCGTCGCGCTCGATCGTCGACTGGCTGCCGCGTCGCGGGAACCTGGGATCGATGTCGTGGTTCCAGTGCAATAACACAGGAGACAATCTGTCATGAGCCACGAACTGGTTTTCTACACCAACCCGATGTCGCGCGGACGGATCGTCCGTTGGATGCTGGAGGAAATCGGCCAGCCGTACCGCACCGAACTGCTCGACTATGCCACGACGATGAAGGCGCCTGAGTACCTGGCGATCAACCCGATGGGCAAAGTCCCGGCGTTGCGACACGGCGATACTGTCGTTACCGAGTCTGCCGCAATCTGCGCCTACCTCGCCGACGCGTTCCCCGCGGCCGGCCTTGCGCCGCCGCCCGCTCACCTCTTGCGCGGTCCTTATTATCGCTGGCTGTTCTTCGCCGCCGGTCCGCTGGAGGCGGCATGGACCAACCAGGCGCTGGGCTTCACCATCCCGCCCGAGCGCGAGCGGATGGCCGGCTACGGCAGCTTCGCCGCGGTGTTGCGCGTGCTCGAAGCCGCGGTATCCCAAGGGCCCTATCTGGTGGACGGCAGCTTCACCGCCGCCGACCTCTACGTCGGTTCACAGCTCGGCTTCGGCCTGCAGTTCGGCATGATCGAAAAGCGCCCCGCGTTCGTGGACTATGTCGGTCGCCTGACGGCACGCCCGGCCGCGGTGCGCGCGAGACAGATCGACGACGCGCTGGCACCGAAGACATAGCTCGCCGCACTAAGCGATGCACTGATGCTGCGTGCAGTGCATGCGCTGCACGATGAGGTGTGTTCTGCGCCGCACACGGCCGCGCCGATGCCCGGGCTGCCGCGCCCGACGGCAACGGCGGCATTCGGCCTCCCGGCTCATGCAGTGAAACTCCTGTGGAATAAGCACCGCCGCGCGCCAGTTTCCAACGATATCATGGCACCCTTCGCTGACAAACGCGGAAATCTCGCGGAGACGATCTGATCATGCACCTGACCATGCGTCACCTGCGACTCGGCTCGGGGCTCGTGCTGCTCGCGTATATTTCCCTGCACATGGCCAACCATGCGCTTGGCATCTGGTCCCTCGACCTGGCCGAGCGTGGCCTGAACTGGTCAATTGTGCTGTGGCAGAGCCCGCCCGGGACCGCGTTGCTGTATGGATCGGCTGCGATCCATTTTTCGCTGGCCTGCCGCACCATCTATGAACGCCGGAACTGGGATCTGCCGCTCGTTGAATGGGTGCGCCTCTGGGCCGGCTTCAGCCTGCCGTTGCTGCTGATCGGACACGTCGTGACGACGCGGCTTGCGACCACATTCTATCACGTTGAGCCAAGCTATCATGTCGTCGTTGCATCGCTGTTGCGGTCGGGCACGCAAGGCTGGCAGCTTGCCCTTCTGGCACCCGGCTGGGTGCACGGCTGTCTCGGACTGTGGATCAGTCTTCGGCGCTTCGCATTGATGCGCCGCATCAGATCGGCACTGATCGGATTTGTCATCGTCGTGCCATTGCTCTCGGCAATCGGATTCCTCGAGATGAGCCGCTCCGTCTCAACAATCGGCAGTACTGCGGGCACCGTTACGATGTCGCGTGCCGCGGCGCTGTTGCCGTGGCGCGAAGCCATCATGGCCGTCTACATCGCATCCATCGCCGGCGCATTTCTTGCCGGTCGACTGCAACAATCCCGCTGACGCCCGCACCGACGCAGCACCGCAGCGCGAATTGCGTGCCGGCTGCGCGCCGCTACGCCGACAGCTTCTGCATCACCGCATCCGGGATATCGAAGTTCGCGTAAACATTCTGCACGTCGTCGCTTTCCTCCAGCACGTCCAGCAGCTTCAGCAGCGACGCCGCGCGATCCTCGTCCAGCGTCACACTCGTGGTCGGACGCCAGTCCAGCCGCGCGCTCTCCGGCGCACCGAACCGCGCCTCCAGCGCGTCACGCACGGCGAAGAAGTCATCCACCGCGGCGGTGATCTCGTGTCCCTCGGCATCGCTCTCGACATTCTCCGCGCCCGCCTCGATCGCCGCCTCCAGCATGTCATCGGCGGACGCAGCGGACGCCGGATAGCGGATCACTCCGAGCCGGCTGAACAGGAAGCTGACGGAATTGGTCTCACCCAGCGCCCCGCCATGCTTGGCGAACGCCGACCGGATATCCGAGGCGGTGCGATTGCGGTTGTCGGTCAGCGCCTCGACGATGATCGCAACGCCGGCCGGCCCGTAACCCTCATACCGGACCTCGGCATAGTCCTCGCCCGCCGCCCCGCCGGTTGCCTTCTTGATCGCGCGGTCCACCGTGTCCTTCGGCATATTGGCCTGGCGCGCCGCCACCATCGCCGCGCGCAGCCGAGGGTTGGCGGCGGGATCGGGCAGGCCCTGGCGCGCCGAAACCGTGATTTCACGGATCAGCTTGGCAAACTGCCGGCCGCGGCGCGCGTCCTGCGCGCCCTTGCGGTGCATGATGTTCTTGAACTGGGAGTGTCCGGCCATGGTTCAGTGGTCAGTTGTCAGTGCTCGATCAGCCGCAGGTTAGACCAGCTGAAGTGATCGCAACAGGAACCCATCATACGCGTTGTCGGCACGAGGCGATCCGTATCGAAGCTGAGGCTCGCTTGCAAAATATGCGGCGGGTGAGAATGACATCGGCACCTACTTTCCATCATCCGTGGCCACGCCCCCGGCCTCGATATCGGCAGACTTACCACGAAGGTTGCTGAGGTCTTCGGCATAAGCTTGCAGTCCGCTGGCTGGCACACCGTTCGGTGGCTCGTTCGGCCCGATAGGGTTGACGCCCGCAAACCGATCCGGCGGCGCGAACCATGCTGCCGCGTTTGGCGGTGAAAGCGCGTCAAGCGCCCGTGACGTCACGCCAGAGTCGGACAAAGCCTTCAACGCCTGGATCGCCGCGCGCACTGCCCCGGCGCCGGCATCGCCATATGAACGCGGCGGCGGCGATGTGCTCGTGAGCGACTCCGCCTGGACGGCCTGGGTACCCGAAGCCGTATCCCCCGCCATATCAGCGGCTGCGGCGTTCGCGGGCACAGCCGAGGCGCCCGGGTCGGCTTGTCCGTCGGATAACGTACCACCCTGCCCGCCGCCAGATGCGCCCGACAGTGACTGCCGATCGACTCCCGGCTTTGCAGCGGCTTCCGCCGCGCCAAACATCATCTGACCCGCTTCGAACCACGGATAGCCGGGTCGCGGGCCGCCATGGTCCTCGGGTATCCAGATGAAAGGTACTTCGACCGTGTCGAAATGCCGCGGCGTATCGTCTTCTCCGGATTTGCTCATGTTGCTATTCTGTTCAGCACGCCGTTCCGCGTCAAAACAATTCACGACAACGCGAGCCAATTCACGTGGTCGCGTCCCGCCCCATCTTCGGTTAACAAGCGATGAACCAGGAGTTCCGTGTGACCGACGCACCCGGCTGGCCAGGCATACCACCCCGCTGGACATCCAGCGCTAAGAGCGGCGTCGGCACCGCGCTGTCTGACGTCAGCCGCGTCTGGTTCACCATCAGCCACGGCATCCTCGACGAAATCTATTACCCTCGCGTGGACCAGGCCTGCACGCGCGACTTCGGCCTCATCGTCACCGCCGATGACGGCTTCTTCGCCGAGGAAAAGCGCGATTGCAGCTTCGAGATGGCGGGCCTGCAGGACGGCGTGCCGGCATTCGAACTGACCAACACCCACGTTGGCAGCCGGTTCCGCATCATCAAGCACATCCTCGCCGATCCGCGCGCCGACGTGATCGTGCAGCGTATCCGGCTCGAAGTGCTGAGCGGCCCGACGTTGCGCCTGTTCGCGCTGCTTGCGCCGCACCTGGTCAACGGCGGTGCGCAGAACACGGCCTGGATCGACGACGTACAAGGGCCATCGCCTGCTGTTTGCCGAAGGCGACGGCACGTACCTGGCGCTCGGCTGCTCGCGGCCGTTCCTCGCCAGTTCGGTGGGCTTTGTCGGCGCCAGCGACGGCTGGCAGATGCTGCACGCACATGGCAGGCTGACCGACGAGTACGACCGCGCCGCGAACGGCAATGTCGCCCTCAGCGCCGAAATCCCCGACCCGCAGACCGAGTTCCGCCTCGCGGTAGGCTTCGGCCGCAGCGCGGCCGAGGCGGCGTTCCGTGTGCGCGCCAGCCTGCAGACCCCGCCCGAGACGCAGCTCGAGGAATATGCCACCGGCTGGCGAGCCTGGCAGGCACGACTGCGCTCGCTGGACCGCAAGGTCGACGGGCACAACGTGTATCGTGTCAGCACCGCGGTGCTGCGCTGCCACGAGAGCCCGACGTTTCCAGGCGGCCTGATCGCCAGCCTGTCGATCCCCTGGGGCGGCAGCAAGGGCGACGATGACCTGGGCGGCTATCACCTGGTCTGGCCGCGCGATCTGTCACAGACAGCTGGCGCGTTCCTCGCCTCTGGCGCCCACGACGAGGTGATGCGCGTGGTGCGCTATCTCCGCGCCGTCCAGGAGGACGACGGTTCCTGGCCGCAGAACTGCTGGCTGGATGGCACGCCGTACTGGCATGGCATGCAGCTCGACGAATGCGCTTTTCCGATGCTGCTGCTGGACATGGCATTGCGCGAAGGCGCGATGTCACGACCGACACTTGCCGCATATTGGCCGATGGTGGCCCGTGCTGCCGGCTTCGTGGTGTGTCACGGTCCGCGCACCGGCCAGGACCGCTGGGAGGAGAATTCCGGCTACACGCCATTCACCCTTGCGGTGCTGGTCGCCGCCCTGCTCGCCGCCGCCGAATTGGCGGAGGTCTGCGACATCGACAGCGTCGCGGAGTACCTGCGCGACACCGCGGATGCCTGGAACGACCAGATCGAAGACTGGATCTATGTCACGGACACGCCACTTGCCCGCGAGGTCGGCGTGCCCGGGTATTACATCCGTATCGCGCCTGAGGTGCCTGGCGAGGCCCGTGCGGAGCGGCGCGGCATGATTGAGGTGCGCAACCGGTTCGGCCCAGCCTCGCATATCGCCACGGATGAACTGGTCAGTACGGACGCGCTGGCCCTGGTGCGCTTCGGACTGCGCGCGGCGGACGATCCGCGCATCATCGACACCGTCAAGGTGATCGATCACGTGCTGCGCGTGGATCTGCCGTATGGTCCCGGCTGGCGACGCTACAACGGCGATGGCTACGGCGAGCACGACGACGGCAGCCCCTATAACGGCACCGGCGTGGGCCGCGTCTGGCCACTGCTCGCCGGCGAGCGGGCGCATTACGAGTTGGCAGCGGGCCGGCGCGACCAGGCCGAACGCCTGCTGGCGGCGATGGAAGCCGGCGCCAGCCCCGGAAAACTGCTACCCGAGCAGGTCTGGGACGGCCCGCCGCTGCCGGCCCTGGAACTCGAACCCGGCAAGCCCAGCGGCTCCGCGATGCCGCTGGTCTGGGCGCACGCCGAACACATCAAGCTGCTGCGTTCGCTGGCTGACGGCGCGGTATTCGATCGACCGCCCCAGACCGTCCGCCGCTATCTGCGCGAGAAGCGGAAGCCTCGTCTGCGGACCTGGCGTCCCGACTGGCGCCCGCCGTCGGTGCAGGTTGGCCAGGCGTTGCGACTGGACCTGGCTGAACCCGCGCTGGTGCACTGGAGCGCGGACGGCTGGCAGACGCGCAGCGACCTGCGAACGCGAGACACCGGGCTCGGCGCCCACACCGTGGAAATCCCGACGGACGGGATCGTGCCCGGCCGCAGCATCGTCTTTACCTGGAAGAACCTGGTGAGTGGGCAGTGGCTCGGGCAGGATTACACCGTGACGGTGACACCGCAGCCATAGGTGCGACCGGCTGACGCCGCCCGGAAACCGGTGGAGCACCACAATGACAACGCGCGCGAATTCATCGTTGAAAGTTGCGCGCGACGACGGCTAACCTGCCTTCGGCCGGACAAACGGTCCCATCGATGATGGAAATTCCGGCCGAACTTGCCGTCAAACGATAAACGCAAACGTCCATACCCGGTTCCCGGCGACGCGATCAGGCAAACTGCGAGGCAGCAACGCAAATTTAGTCTCGACATCGAGCGACGTACGCAAAACCAGTGAAACACTGGCGCTCTCCCGACTCGGCCTAGCCGATACCGGATTGGACACTCTGGGAGAACGAAATGAGCAGTACCGGTTTCGCCGGCAGGCCGTCAGTTCCGGCCAGCCACATACTTGGCCGCAAACTCGATAGCATTCCCTTCAGCGCCTACCACCTGATGATCATCCTGGTCCTCGGTGCAGTCGGCTTCATCGAGGGCTATGACCTGGCGCTGGGCGGTTCGCTGCTGGTCTTGGCCAAGGCGCCGTTACAACTCACCAGCGAGCAGATCCGCTGGCTGGCGGTCGCTCCCACATTCGTCGTCGTCGTCGGCGGCTTCGCGGCATCTGCCATGTCCGACCGAATCAGCCGCAAGACCGTAATGCAGATCGGCGTGATCATCAGCACCGGAATGACCTTGCTGATCCCGTTCGCACAGAGCGGAACGCAATTGATCATCATCCGCCTGCTCACCGGCATCGGACTGGGCTTCGCCATCTCGGCGCCGTTCCCTATCGCCGCCGAACTGATGCCGAAGCAGCATCGGCGAACCTACGGCGCGGTATTCGAAGTCATGCTGGCGAGCGCTTTCACGCTGCTGCCGTTCGTCGGCTTCCTGCTCGCCGGCAATCCGGACGCCTTTCGGCTGATCGCGCTGCCGGGCGGCCTGGCGTTGGGGATCGTGCCGCTGCTGGTGCATTTTGGCCTGCCCGAGAGCGCCCGATGGTATCTGCGCCGGGGCGATCCGCAGGCGGCGGTGGAAACCGTCAACCGCATGATCGCGCGCGCCGGCAACCGTGTGCCGAAGCTGACCGTTGCCGAACTCGGACCGAATCTCGCCGATGCGGTTGAGGCACTTCCGCCGTTTTCCGCGCTGTTCACCGCTGGCCAACTGCGCTGGACGGTGGTGGGGATTCTTTGCTACGCTGCTGCAACAACCGCGTATTACTGTTCGGCCATCCTGCTGCCCAAGGCGCTGGTGGACCAGGGTTCCGCCGTGGGCCTGAGCTTCGGCCTCGGAACGTTGCTGTTCATGGTGACGATCCCGGGCAAGTTCTTCAACGGCTACATCATGGAGGTCATCGGCCGCCGCTGGTCCATCACGTATTGCCTCGGCGGCTCGGTGCCTGGCCTGATATTGATGGCGATGGCGCACAGCCTCGGTGAGTATGCGACGGTGGCAATGACCGCGGGAGCGATCATCACCGGCTTCACCGTGCTGTCGTCATTCCCGGCGGTGCGGGTCTATCTCTCCGAACAGTTCCCCACGGCGCTGCGGGGCCGCGGCCACTTTTTCGGCGAGGCGACCGGGCGGATCTTCTCCGGCGTGGTGACACCGTTCTTCCTGGAGCCGTACACCGGTTCCGCCACCATCTTCTTCGGCACGATCGCCGTGGTGGTGGCAGTCGGCGCCTGCATCCCGCTGCTGTTCGGCAAAGAAACCGTCGGCCAGCTCGAATTGGTCACCGAGACAAGCAGGGAACCGCTCGCGGAGCCTGCCTTCTGACGCACGATAGGGCTCAGCCTTCATCATTGCGGGGAGCGTAGCGGCATTCGGGGGCCAACCCGAAGGCCGCTTCGTTCCTGACCCGATATGCAGATGTCACAATGTCGGACGTTCGTCCGCATCGACCGTGACAAAATTGCCGGTGCCATGTGCCGTGAACAACCCTTGCAGCGCCAGGAAACCGGCGGTGTCGCCATATCCGGCGTTGCCGCTGAGCGGGACAGGAAGCGCAAGCTTCATCGTATAGCAACGCTGTCGATGATGCTCGGCAGAAGCCCCCGGAGGCGGTCCGCCAGTAACCCGGCCCGCTGCAGCCACGCCTCCCCCGCAGACTGGCTGGCGACTCGGCCAAAGGCGCTCGCCCCACCTTGCGGCGCGCGGGCTATTGCCAACCGCCGCGGCCCAGCCCAAACGCTCCGCCCGCATGTCCCCTTCGCCTACACACCAAAGTCCAGACCCGGACGCCGAGGCCCGCCGCACCCTGCACCGTCATCGAGCTTTCGCCACTGCCCTGCTCGTCCTGATGGCGGCCCTTACCCTCGCCACATACGCCCTGCCTTCCTCCACCGCCACGGACCTCCTCCAAGCCGCCGCCAAGGCCGGCTTTGTCGGCGGCATTGCGGATTGGTTCGCGGTCACCGCCCTTTTCCGCCACCCGCTAGGCATCCCGATCCCCCACACCGCCATCATCCCCAACCAGAAGCAGCGTCTCGGTGCCGCACTCGGGCGCTTCGTCGCCACCCACGTGTTTACCGCCGATGAAGTGGCCGGCGTCCTCTCACGCCTCGACCTCCCCGGCATCCTGCACCGTTTTCTGGCCGACCCGACCGCCGCACGACCCGCCGCGATTGCGTTCGCAGCCATGCTTCCCCGCATCCTCTCCACCGTCGAGGACGGCCGAGCCCGCCGCCTCGTCGCCCGCATCGTCCCCCGTATCCTGGGCGGCCCTGGCGCCGGCCGTGTGGTTGCCCGCGCCCTTCACACGCTGGTCGAAGGCGGCCGGCATCAAGAGGTGTTCGGCTTCGTATTGGGCCAGCTCCGCACGCTGCTCGCCAGCAAGGAGGAAACCCTCCGTGCCGCCATCGAGGAACGCGTCCGAGAACAGGGCGGCCGCCTGGTCGGCTGGGCTCTTGGCGCCTCCATCGCCCGCCGCGTGCTGGCCACGGTGAACGGCGAACTCGACAAGATGAGCCCGGACGGCTCCGAACTGCGCGCCGCATTCGACGAGTGGGTCCGCCGCGAAATCACCCGTCTCGAAGACGATCCGGCCCGCGCCGCCGAACTGGGCCTGGCGATCCGCCGCGTGGTCGCGCACGACACGGTGCAAGCCTGGCTGTGGGACGTCTGGGCCCGCCTGCGCATGGCGCTGGAAACCGATGCGGGCCAGCCGTCCGGTCACACTGTCGCCTACATCGAAGGTGCCCTGGCCAACCTGGGCGCCATGCTGGAAGCCGACCCCGTTGCCAGGGCGCGCCTGCATGCCGCGGTGCAGGCAGTCGTCGCGAGCCTGCTGCCAACCGCCCAGACACGCCTGTCCGACTTCATCGCCCAGGTCGTCGCCAACTGGGATACCAACACCATCGTCGAGCGCCTCGAACTGCGCGTCGGCAAGGACCTGCAATACGTCCGGGTAAACGGCACGCTGGTGGGGTTCCTGGTCGGCGGCCTGCTCTACTGGCTGCTCCAGGCCACGTTCGGCCACGTCAGCTCTTGACGGCGTGGCGACCACCGGCCCGCACTGGACGAGCCGCGCGGCTTGGCTGAAGCTCTGCCCAACCGGCATACACCGCACACCAGTCAAACGGGAGGACACTGCGATGCCCACCAGCTACAAGGAACTGCTCGCCGCCGCACACGCTGCCGTCCCGAAGATCAGCGCGGCCGATGCGGCCAATCTGGTCGAAAAGTCGGGCGCCCTGATCGTCGATGTCCGCGATGGCACCGAGGTCGCTGCCAGTGGCAAGGCGAAAGGCGCAATGGCGGTGCCCCGCGGCTCGCTCGAATCCCGAGCGGACCCTGACTCGCCCAACCACAATCCCGCCTTCCGCAAGGATCGCCCGGTCATCCTGTACTGTGCCGGCGGCGGTCGTGCCGCGTTGGCGGGCAAGACCCTGCGCGACATGGGCTTCACTGATGTTCGCAACCTTGGCGGCCTCAGGGACTGGGTCGCGGGAGGCGGCGCGATCGAGCCGGCCTGAAGCAGGTCTTACACGCCGATCGGGTAGGCCAGCGGAGCACGCATGCGCTCCGCCGCGGGTTCCCGCTGCACGGAAATGCGTGCAAACTGCCATTCGTTGCGTTGCATCACACGGAGGAACACATGGGCCGCAGGTACGCCAACATCCTCGAGACGGTCGGCAACACGCCTGTCGTTCGGATCAACAAGCTGGCGCCCGCCGATGTGAACCTGTTCGTGAAGATCGAGGCGTTCAATCCGTTAGGCTCCGTGAAGGACCGCCTCGCTCTCGGCGTGATCGAGGACGCCGAACGCAAGGGCCTGTTGAAGCCCGGCCAAACGGTGGTCGAGGCGACCAGCGGCAACACTGGCATCGGCCTCGCGATGGTCTGCGCCCAGAAAGGCTACCCCCTGGTCATAACCATGGCGGAAACCTTCAGCGTCGAACGCCGCAAGCTGATGCGCTTCCTGGGCGCCAAGGTTGTGCTGACGCCGGCAGCGGAACGCGGCATGGGCATGGTCAACAAGGCGACAGAACTCGCCGAAGCGAATGGCTGGTTCCTGACGCGCCAGTTCGAAAACGAGGCCAATGCCGATTTCCACTCGCGCACCACCGCACGCGAGATTGTCGAGGATTTTCGCGACACCCACCTCGACTACTGGGTCACCGGCTACGGTACCGGCGGCACGTTGAAGGGCGTCTCCCGCGTGCTGGCGAAAGAGATGCCGAACACCAAGATTGTCGTTTGCGAGCCGGCTGACGCGTCGATGCTGACCAGCGGCACCGGCCAGGAGCGCAAGCCCGATGGCTCGCCGGCGGCAGCGCACCCGGCGTTCAAGCCGCACCCGATGCAGGGCTGGGCACCGGACTTCATTCCAAAGCTGCTTGGCGACGTCGTCGACGCGCACGTGATCCACAAGATCCTGCTCATTGCGGGACCGGACGCGCTGCGCTACAGCCGCGAGCTTGCGCAGAAGGAAGGCATCTTCGTCGGCATCACGGCCGGCGGCACGCTCGCCGGTGCATTGCAGGTGTGTGCCGAAGCGCCGAAGGGATCCAACATCCTGGCCATGCTGCCCGACACCGGCGAGCGCTACCTCAGCACGCCGCTGTTCGCCGACATTCCGGCGGACATGACGGAAGAAGAGCAGAAAATCTCGCTGTCAACGCCAAGCGGGCATATGAAGCCCGCGGCGTGAACCCGAACACCGCCATCGCAGGTTCTACAGTAACCAATTGTCGTTGGCGCCTTTGACAAGGTTAGCCCGCATTTCTCACCAATCAGGTGCATTGGGGCGCGGATTTTGAGAGAATCGTGTTGCGACCACGGTTTTTCTCGAATCCATAGGAGGCCCCAATGCCGACAGACTGTAACCGCGCCTTGTTTGAATTTCCAGCCGTCGAAGGCCGCCGCGTGGTGGCCTCGTTCGACGGTGGCGCAATCACCTCGGATGCCGGAGCCCTGCTACTGGGCCAAACCGACCGGGCGATCCGGCTGACCGAACGGTTCGCGGCCTGCTTCGCCGACACGCGCACCGCCGGGCTGGTTGAACACCAGGTGGAGACCCTGGTGATGCAACGCGTCGTCGGCATCGCCCTGGGTTACGAGGACCTGAACGACCACGACGAGCTGCGGCGTGACCCGGTGCTGGCGGTGCTGGCCAGCAAGCTGGCGGCGCAGCGCTCGGACTGTGCGCCGCTGGCCGGCAAATCGACGCTGAACCGGCTGGAGCTGAGCCGCGCCGAGCCAACCCGCTATCACAAAGTCAGCCACGACCCGGCGGCGATCGAAAGCTTGTTCGTCGATCTCTTCCTCGACGCCCACCAGAAGGCGCCGAAGCAGATCATCCTCGACCTCGATGCCACCGACGATCCGCTGCATGGCAACCAGGAGGGCAAGTTCTTCCATGGCTATTACGACTGCTATTGCTACCTGCCGCTCTACATCTTCTGCGGCCGCCACCTGCTGGGCGCCAAGCTGCGTCGCTCCAACATCGATGGTGCGGCCGGGGCGGTGGAGGAAGTCGCGCGGATCGTGGCGCAGATCCGCCGCCGCTGGCCGCGTGTGTGCATTCTGCTGCGCGGCGATTCCGGCTTCACCCGGGAACCCTTGATGGCGTGGTGCGAGGCCAACCGCGTGGACTACGTGTTCGGCCTGGCCCGCAACGACCGGCTGGAGAAGGCGATCATCCCCGAACTGCTCACGGCGACGATCGACAGCATCCGCACCGGCAAGACGGCACGCCGCTTCAAGGACTTCCGCTACACCACGCTGGACAGTTGGAGCCGCGCACGCCGGGTCATCGGCAAGGCCGAGGTAACCGGCGGGGAGGCTAATCCGCGCTTTGTCGTTACCTCGCTGAAGCGGAGCGAGGCAGCTGCGCGGCAGCTCTACGAGAAGATCTACTGCGCGCGCGGCGACATGGAGAACCGCATCAAGGAGTGCCAGCTCGACCTGTTCGCCGACCGCACCTCGACGGCGACGATGCAGGCCAACCAGCTTCGTCTGTGGTTTGCCTCGATGGCCTACGTGCTGCTGTGCGGCTTGCGCCGCATCGGGCTGGCGCACACGCAGTTCGCCGAGGCAACCTGTGGCACCATACGCTTGAAGTTGCTGAAGCTGGGCGCCTTGGTTCGGGTCAGCGTGCGGCGGATCAAGATCGCCATGGCATCGGCCTGCCCGTGGCAGGACGAATTCGAACTGGCACATGCCCGACTGCGCAACGCCACCGCCTGATAACAATCAATATAGAAGGGGTAGTCATGGCCGGGCGCAGTTCCGGCCATCGCCACCCGCAGTATGCCGCGGAAGATGGCCAGGACAGGCCCCTCCATAACGCATTGAAAAAGGCCGGTTGCTCCTCGGTGGCATAGCGACGAAGCAATCGCGGGTCAGTACGGCCAACTCGCGTCGTCAGTTGATCCAGATCAAGGACCCTATCTGACATATCGCTATCGTAGGGCAGACATGGTTTGGAAACTTGCAATGGATCGACCTTCCATTGTCGGCCTTTGCGAGCGACCTGCCAAATGGAAGTCCTGTCGATCGACACAACCCACGCCTCGGCAATTTGGATCTTGCCGCCATATACCGCACGGGCCAGATGATGCGGCTGATCCGAACAGCGACAGAACAATGGAGAGTACGATGTCAGATCCCTCCGCCAATCTCGGCCTGCCCGGCAGCAGTCTCGTCTGTCTTTACTCGATTGGAAAGGCCGGCGGCGAAGACACGATAAATAGACTGGCAGGCTACTTCGAAGCGAAAGGTTATGACGTCGCTACGAAGCTCGATGCAACCGTCGCAGACCTGGCAAATATTCCGAAAAATTGTGCCATCTTCTACTTCAACACACATGGCGTTTATACGAAGGACAAGAATGGCAAGGCAGTTTGGATTGCTCTAGAAACAGGCACCAAAAAAGACGCTTACCCGAATCTTCAAAGCGACTTTGATGCCGGCCTGGTCACGTGGACCGACACTAACATAGCTATCATGAGTGAATTTATCAGGAGAAACTGGCATTTCCCGGACAACTGCCTCGTCTTCATCAACGGCTGCGAAGTCGCCTTCGATACGACACTCGGCAAAGATAGCATCCATGACATCATCGTCAATGAATGCAACGCTACCCTTTTGGGTGGTTGGACTGGAGGCAATACGGCCAATTGCGAGTCGCATAATCTCTACCTGTTTGACCGCCTCCTCGGCACCAATGCCTATCAGGATATTCAGGAGAATCCGCCGCAGCGGCCGTTCGATCTCAATGCAATAACAGCAAGAATGTCCGAACTCGGATACGATACTGAAAACGTCATCGATCCAGGGAAGCCAACGTCCGTTACCAAGCTGCAATTTGAACGCCGCGGCCTCGGTGACTTGGGTACGCTTGCCCCGAGCATTCGCAGAATGCAAGTCGACGAAATCAAGAAAACACTTACTATCAAAGGTCTGTTCGGTACCGACCAGTCTGCATTAAAGGTAATCGTCATGGAGCAGCAGTTTCCAAAGCAAATTGCTGGCTTTGAATTAAGTTTCAATCCATCTCAGGATGCCGGAACAATCGTCTGCAATGACCTGCCCGTGACCGGCAAGGGCTCGGGCGGTTACGTCGTGGTCGCTCGTGACTATGGCAACGGACGGCTCGTACCGAGCAACCCGGTGCCGCTCACCGCCTGGCACGGCAAGTTCACCTATACCCTCTCCAAGCCCGGAGGTGGGGCGGATGCAGCGGTTGGTACCATAACATGGCAACCTTTCCTGCGCGGCGATGTGCATGATTTTCGCGACAAACCTCACGGGCCGATTGTCGCATGGCCCAAACCCATTTTTATGGCAAACGATGCTGCCAACCCCGGCCACTACACGTGTGGTGGCACCTATTGCGGAGGTAATTACTCTCTGGAATGGCAGGGTGAGGGCGATCTGCCTCCTGGCGCTGCTGGAATGACGGTCCTGGGGACATGGGGCGGTATTGCAGTCCTTGGCTCGCAAGACCAGAGCCATCCAACATTGACCGTCAATCTGCTCGCGAGTACAGCGCAGATCACACTGACGGAAAAGACTGGCGGCAGCGTTTGCTTGCCTGCATCCCTCGGAACCGAGGCTCACTTTAGTACTCGGCTGGGACAACAGGGGTCGACGGATATCCTGCAAGGAAAAGTGCAATGGGGTCGAGACCAGGGCTACGACATTGCGGGTGACTGCACCAGCGTGCAGGCTCCGGTGCCCTACATGCATCCCGACGATCCTACATTGTTTACTGTCAAACTGAAGTGGGATTCCATGTCGGCCACATACCCGCCCGACAAAGACACGCCGGCCTGATGTTTCGCGCCATGTAATGTGACAGAGTGGCATCGGGTGTGACGGATGTCGCGCGACCCGCCCGGCTATTTCAACGACAAGCGAAGCGTCCCCTGCAAAGCAGCTGGTTCGACGGAATTGTCACTGCCCCGCTATGCTGGCAGCCTCTGATCGGGGTCACGGAACAGGGCCATGGTGACAGTGACATTGCGGACAGAAGCAGAGCGGGTGAGCGTTACGCCGTTCCGGCGTTGCAGCGAGCGACTGACGTTCATTGCGCGATCTGGCGTCGCTCGTGCAGTCCTCGTAGAACGCCACTGATGCTGCGACTGTCCGTACTCGACCAGTCTACCGTGGTGACAGGCCGTTCGCCGGATACCTCGATACGCGAGAGCCTCGCGCTGGCGAAGCATTGCGAAGCCCTGGGATACGCGCGCTACTGGTGCGCCGAACACCACAACTCCGCCAGCCAGGCCGGCACCGCGCCGGAAATCCTGATCAGCGCGATCGCCGCCACCACCACACGCATCCGGGTCGGTTCCGCGGGCGTGATGCTGCCCCACTATTCCAGCCTGAAGGTGGCCGAACAGTTCCGCCTGCTCGAAGCGATCGCACCAGGCCGCATCGACCTGGGTCTCGGCCGCGCCCCGGGATCCGATGGCCGCACCGCCTTCGCGCTCAACCCGCTGGCGGAAACCGCGGCTGACCATTTCCCGGCGCAGGTGCGGGATCTGCTAGCCTGGCTGGCCGGCGAAAAATTGGTCGAAGGCCATCCGTTCCGCGACATCATCGCCCAGCCCGGCGGTCCGACCATGCCCGAGGTCTGGGTACTCGGCAGCTCTGACTACGGCCCGCAGGTCGCGGCATATTTCGGCTTGCCGTTCTGCTTCGCGCATTTCATTACCGATGGCCGCGGCGTGGAGCAGGCGATGGCGGTGTATCGCGAAGGCTATCGGCCAAGCGAGCGCCATCCCACGCCGCACGCCGCATTGTGCGTCTGGGCGATGGCGGCGGAAACCGAAGCCGAGGCCTCCCGGCTGTTCACCTCGCGCGAGATGTGGCGGCTCGGCCGCGACCGCGGTGTCTTTGCGGCATTGCCCTCGCCCGACGAAGCCGCGGCGTACCAATACTCCCCAGCCGAACAGCAGCGCATTGAGCGACTGCGTTCGCGCGCGCTGTACGGCACGGCCCCGGTCGTCGCGGACAAGCTGCGCGCGCTGGCAACGGAACATGGTGTGGAAGAGATCGCCATCCTCACCACGCTGCACGATCCGGAAGCGCGGCGCCGTTCCTACGCATTGCTAGCGCAGGAGTTTGCCTTGCAGGCGCAGATTCCACTGGCCGCTGAATAAGGGAGACATCGCATGCCGCAGTTCCTGGTGACCTTGTACGACGGCATCGACGCCGAGGCTCCGGCACGCCGCCAGGCCGCGCGTCCGGCGCATCTGGAAGGGCTGAAGGGCAATGTTGCCAATGGCAAGCTGGTGTTCGGCGGCCCGGTGTTCGATGACGCGCAAAACCCGATCGGTTCGTTCCTGCTGGTGGAATGCGCGACGCGTGCCGATGTCGATACGCTAATCAACAGCGACCCTTACACCAAGGCGAATGTCTGGCAGCGCGTCGAGGTAAGGCCGACCCGCTTGGTGATCCAGAACGGCAAGATCACGCCGTAACATTTGGCGACCGCTGAGGAGCACGAATGCCAGTCTCGAAGAAACCTCGCAAAAAGGCTACGCCAAAGACCCAGCGAAAGATCGAAACTGCCGGCACGTTGCCGGATCGGCGCTTTATGGAAAGCTTCCTGGCGTCGATCGCCGGCCGCGGTCGCGACGAAACGCTCGCGAAAGCGCAAGATGTCATGTACGGCGCGTGGGAACAGACTACTTCGCGTTCTCGGATTTTACTCGCGCGCAAGGCACTCGGCATCTCCCCGCTGTGCGCAGATGCGTACAATCTGTTGGCGGAAGAGGCGTCGTCGCTCAACGAAGCCCGCGATCTATACGCCAAAGGCGTCGAAGCAGGGGAGCTGGCGCTCGGACCTGACGGCTTCGAGGAATACGCTGGCCATTTCTGGGGGTTTCTTGAAACCCGCCCCTATATGCGCGCCAGAGCCGGCCTCGCTGCTGCCCTGCTGAAGCTTGGCGATGAAAATGCCGCCGCCAGCCACTACACCGAAATGCTGAAGCTGAACCCAAATGATAATCAGGGAATCCGCTACGAGTTGGCGGCGATCCTGCTGCGGCAGGACAATGAAACAGAGCTCAAGGCTTTACTCGCTGCCTACGAAGACGAAGCCAGCGCGCAGTGGCTCTATACACGCGCCCTCCTCGCCTTCCGCGAAGGCAGTAGCGGCGAAACGCGAGCCGCCGCACTGGTGAAGGAAGCTTGGTCGGCAAACGAGCATGTGCCCGCCATCCTGGCCGGCACCAAACGACCGATCGCCACCGACAGCGGCTACCTAACGGTAGGTGGTGCGGACGAGGCAAGTTATTATGTGGCCGATTTCGGACCGGCCTGGCGCCGCACGCCCGGCGCTGTCGAATGGCTGACCCGGATCGCCGCAACCTTACAGCCAAAGAGACGAACCAATCCGATCAGCCGCTGAGCCGCCCAACTACCGCCGCCAAACGTTCCGCGCACCCGCAGAACGACCCGCCTTCCAGACCTGGTAGCGGAATGCCAGCCAGGCGATCACCCCTGCCGCGATCGCGACCGGAATCAGCACCAGCGCGAACCAAAGCGCCACTGCGGCAATGGCCAGCGCGCCGGCGAGCAACGCGATGATCACCGCCCAGCGGAACACGCGAGCCGCAAGCGGCGGCTGCCGCGGGCGCAGGCTTCCGTCGGGCAGCATGTCGAGTTCGGGCGGCAGACGATCGCTCATGATGCGCGACAGTTGGCGCGTTTGCCCGGCGGGTTCAAGATGGCACGACGAACCAGGGAGACTGCAGAATGAAGGTCGGACTGTTCATCAACACACAGTTCCAGCCCGGCGAATCGGTAGCCGCGTACCTTCCTGACCTGGCGGCGCAGGCTCGTGCCGCACGCGATGCAGGGTTCGCCTCGCTGTGGTTCCCGCACCACTATCTCACCGGGCCGCTCCAGATGCTGCAGATTGTGCCGATGATGGCGTATCTCGCGCAGCACGCGCAGGGCATGCAGATCGGCCCCAACATCCTCATCCTGCCATTGCTGAACCCCGTGCACGTCGCCGAAGAATCCGCCACGCTCGACGTGCTGACCGGAGGCAACTACGTACTCGGCGTCGGGCTCGGCTATCGCGAGGGCGAATTCACGGCGTTCAACATGACCCTGAAGGAACGCGCGCCGCGGCTGGAGGAAAGCATCACCCTAATGCGCAAGCTGTGGACCGGCGACAAGGTCACGCACCAGGGCCGCTTCTATCAGGTCAACGACCACGCCATCGGCCTGAAACCGTTGCGCATCGGCGGGCCGCCAATCTGGATGGCGGGAAGCGCGGATGCTGCCATCCAGCGTGCCGCCCGGATGGCCGATGCCTGGATGATCGTCCCCAGCACGACGCTGGGCGAACTCACCGCGCAGATGCGGGTGTATCGCGCCGCACTCAATGGTCGCACGCCTGACTGTTTTCCGATGGTCCGCGAATGTTATGTCGGCGCGAATCACAAGAACGCCGTCGAAGAATGCCGCGCGGCGCTGCAATACAAATACGATGCTTATGCGTCGTGGGGTCTGACGTCGCGTAAGACCCCGACGTTCGAAGAGCTGGCACGCGATCGCTTCATCATCGGTGATGCGGTGTTCGTCAAGGAGGAAATTGCCCGCTACCGCGAGGTACTCGGCATCGACCACTTCATGATGCGCTGCCACTGGCCCGGCCTGGAGTTCCGCAAGGCGCTAGGCAGCATCAAGCGATTGGGCGAGATCTTCGCCTGAATCTGTCGTTGCGATGAGCACAGCGCCCCCACTGTCATTGCGAGGAGCGCAGCGACGAAGCAATCTCGGTCCAGTACCCGCTCTTCGTCGCGCCGCGTCTCGCAACAACACGCCCTACCCGTCGCGTTCCAGCACCTCCTTGACCCGCGCCGGATCGACCGCCAGAGGCGCAATCCCCGACCGCTCCTCCTGCAGCTTCATCCCAACCCGGCTGTCGCGCTCGCTCCACCCGCGGTTCAGCGCCTCGTTCAGCTCCGCCAGCGCCAGGTGCGACATGCGCATGGGCACGCCGACCTCGCGTCCGAGCTGACACGCCAGCGACACATCCTTGTACAGCAGGCGCAACGCGAAGTCCGGCGGATCGTAGCGTCCCGTCAGGAACTTATCGCCCATACGATCGAACATACGCGCTCGGCCGCCCGCGCCCTGCCGGATCGCTGCCCATAGCGCCAGTGGCTCGATACCCGCCTTTACCCCCATGGTGAACGCCTCGGCGAGTGCCACATTCACCGCCGCACCCGACAGATTATGCACCAGCTTGGCGACCGAACCAGCGCCGATCGCACCGATGTACCGCGCCTGGTCACCCATCGCGTCGAGCACCGCTTTGTGCTTGTGGAACAGCGCCTCGTCACCGCCGACCCAGATCGCCAGCCTGCCGGAATTCGCCCCGCGCGGCCCACCACTGACCGGCGCATCCAGCAAAGCGATGCCCTGTTCGGCCAACTTCGCATGCATCTCGCGCACCAGGCTGACCGAATTGGTGGACAGATCGAACCACACCGAACCCTTGCGGAAGCCTTGCACCATGCCGTTCTCGCCGAAGCACACGGCTTCCACATCGGGTGGCGCCGGCAGCGAGGTGAACACCACATCGCACGCCTCGGCGACCGCGCGCGGGCTGTCCGCCCACTCGGCGCCGGCGGCAAGATGATGCGATGCCGACTGCCGCCGCAGATCGTGCACCACCAGCTTGTGGCCCGCCTTCTGCAAATTGCTCGCCATGCCGGCGCCCATCATGCCGAGACCAATGAATCCGATTGGCATTGCCGTCTCCTCCCTTCGAATGTCGCACCAAGTCTGGCCCCATGCCTGGATGTTCTCAAGCCGGGAAACCAAACTCCCGCAGAAGCCGCCCGCTGTTCTCCAGTTCGACCCAGTGCAACGCGACCCTGATGCGAATCACCGCGTCGGGCCCCGCCCGCAGTGCATCCAGCGCAATGAGGTACCCGTGGCTGCCCTCACCGATCCCGGCATCCAGCAGGTCCTGGCGAAACACGTCCGCCATCAGCCCGAGCACCGGCTTGTCATCGACCAGCACCTCGAGCGCGACCGGATCAGTCGAGTGCGTCAGGCGGCACCAGCCGTACAGACGGCCATCCGAAATCCCCTCGATCCTCCCCTCGTAGCGCCGCCGCGCACCGGCGATGTAGCGCGGCCGGCCGGGCTCGATCACGCCGATCAGCCGCTCGCGCAGTGCATCATTCGCCGGGATGTCGCAAAATCGCATGATGGCATCGACAAAATCGTGCGGCAGTGTCAACGCCTTTTCATAACTCAACAGCAGATGCGGACATCGCAGATCGCCAATGAACGCCATCAATGCATGCAGATCGGTCGCTGCCTCGTGCAGAGCATGCATTGGCTCCCGATACTCCGAAACCGCCATTCTCACCGAAATCGACACCGGGTCCCTGAACATCACGATGACATGCGGGTTGTTGAACAACGCAAGCTGTGCCGGCTCCAGATAGCGGAACAGCATCGGCAGCTTGAATCCCCAACTGCGGTAATTTGCGTTCCGCTCGCTGATGCTCCGCTGCAACGCCGCAATGTCACCGGACGTCAGCGCCCTGGCAATTTCCTCGTCTTCGTAAACGATATCATTGATCTCGCTGCCGATGAAAAGCCCGGCCTGCAACAGCATGCAAGCAACCAGGCTGGTGCCGGAGCGCAGCAGGCCGGTGACAATGACGGTACGCCCTGCGTTGCCGGAATGCTGCTCGCCGAGATTGACGATGAAGCCCTTGTTCAGCAGATCATCAGCCGGTGGCATGCATCACACCAGCCGATGTTCCTCGACGACGAAATGCGCGGCCGCTGTATCACCGCCCGCCATCGCACATTCCAGATCGACCAATGACGCGAACGACAGTTCCGCGATGCCGGCCACACTCACCGGAAGGTGCGGGATCGTGCTGTTTGGCGCGGCACCTTGCTGCAGCACGCGATATGCCACCAGACCACGCAACCCCGGGCAGGACCGTACATCCGCAACACAGCGATCCAGCGCCGCATCGTCCGCCGCATCGCCCGGCAGCAACGTCAGCAGCCTGATACGACCGGCATCCGGTGCTGCGGGCAGCACGACATGCCGTTCGCAGATCACGCGCGACACGGCGCCGATGAACGCGCGTGAATCCACATTGCAGGCAGCCATTTCCGACGAACCGTGCGCCCTGCTTCGATCGGCATCGCTGTCGAACATCAGAATCGGGAACCCATCGATCCTCATGCCGCGCGCCGACGCATTCATCGCCGGCAATTCGATCACATGGTGCTGCACATAATGACGCAGGCCGGCAAACCTGCACACCAGCGGCCCATGGATGTCGAGCCAATGCCTGCGAAATGTCGCAAGTGCCACATCGGCCCGCCGGCACATCAGGCTGATCGCTGCAATCATGCATCGCCCCATCGTCCCGACCCGGCGATAGCACGCGATACAGGTTGAAGCCAATCACCCGGGGCCGACGTCGCGCACCACCCCGTGATCTGGGTCACAGCAATGGAAACCGGACCGCGGTAGACTGCCTGTCTGGCGAGGTGAACCATGAGCAACGTACTGCTGCTCTTCGTGTGCCTGGCGGCGGGGGTCGCACTGCGCGCATCTGGTCGCGTGCCGGACAATGCGCACCAGGCGATCAATGGCTTCATCATCAACGTCGCCCTGCCGGCGCTCACGCTCCAGCAGATCCACGGCATCCATCTGCACAGCAATCTGGTGTTTCCGATCCTGATGCCCTGGCTGATGTTCGTCGGCGTCAGCGCATCCATGTGGCTGATCGGCCGCAGGCTGGGACTGGCGATCGCCACCACCGGCGCGCTTATCCTGACCGCCGGCCTGGCCAACACGTCTTTCGTCGGCGTGCCGATGATCGAATCGTTCTACGGCGCATCCTACATGTCGATCGGTCTGTTGATCGATCAACTCGGCACATATCTGGTGCTCAGCACATTGGGCATCGCCATCGCCTGCATCTGTTCGCGTGGCACGGCGTCGGTGCGCGAGATGGCGCACCGCGTCGCCACGTTTCCACCGCTGATCGCGCTCATGCTGGCATTGCTGCTGATGCCGGTCACCTATCCACCCATCGTCAGCGACATCCTGCAGCGTCTCGGCGGCACGCTCGCACCGCTCGCCCTGGTGTCCGTCGGCCTGCAACTCCGCATCGGCGTGCTGCGCGGCAGGCTGAGCCCGCTGGCGCTCGGCCTCGGCGTCAAGCTGCTGCTGGCGCCATTGCTGCTGGCGATCATCTACCTGGAACTGTTCAGGCAGACCGGCAGCGTCGCACGCGTCACGCTGTTCGAGTCCGCCATGGGACCACAGATCGGCGGTGCTATCGTCGCGACCCAGTACGGCCTCGATCCGCCGCTGGTAACGCTGATGGTCGGCATCGGTAGCGTCATCGCATTCCTGACGCTGCCGATCTGGTGGTACATGTTGCAAGGCGCATAGCACCGCCTCACATCGTGGTCTGCATGTCGGCATCGACGCTGATCGCCTGACCGCTGATGGTCGCGCCGAACGGGCTGGCCAGATACAGCGCCATGTTGGCGATATCCTGCTGCGTGACAAAACAACGCAGGCTGGTGGTCGCCACCGTGCGCTCCGTCATTTCATTCTCGGAAATGCCGGCAGCCGCGGCTTTCGCCTTGATCACCGCCCGAATGCGCGGCCCGTCGACCGGTCCGGGGAGAATGGCGTTGACGCGAATGCCATCCGGGCCAAGTTCGATCGACAGCGACTTGGTGAAGCCGACCACGCCCCACTTCGCCGCCGAATACGGTGCGCGCAGCGGAAAGCCGAAACGACCCGCCGCCGACGACAGGTTGATGATCGCCCCACCGCCGGCATCGCGCAGCGCCGGAATGGCCCGCCGCGCGCAATGGAACATGCTGGCAAGATCGATCCGCAACGTGGCATCGAGTTCCTCGGGGGTGACGTTCTCCACCAATGCGGTCGGTCCGGCGATGCCGGCGTTGTTCACCAGTACATCCAGACCGCCGAGGTGCTTCACCGCGGCATCGATGAACGCGTCGTTGTCGGCAGGGACACCGGCATCGGCGCGCATGCCAGGATGGCCGCACGCTGTCAGCGCCGCCGCATCGACATCGGATACGAACACGCTCGCGCCACACGCAACGAAGCTGTCGGCCATCACCTTGCCAATGCCGTTGGCACCGGCAGTGATCGCCACGCGCCTGTCCGACAGGTCCACAGTGAGTGGCGTGCGAGCCCTGGTCATCATGTGCAGATCACCCCCTGCGTTTCCTTGTCATTGCGAGGAACGCAGCGACGCGGCATTCCCCAACCAGTGTGGGTAGCAAGCTGCCTCCGCCGCCCTACCGCAGCGTATTGATAATCTGCCGGTACGCTTCCTCGGGAAACGCCTTCAGCGACGTCGTCCGCACGTTGCCCAGCTTGCCCAGCATCAAGGTGAACCGCGCCGCCACCGCATCATCCGGCGCATCGTAGATCATCACCAGGTCATGCGCCCCCATCGTCATATAGACCGAGCGGAACTGACCGCCCATTTCCTCCAGCGTCTTCTTCGCCGTATCGATGCGCTTCGGACTGTCGTTGATGGAGCGCATGCCTTGTTCGGTCCAGTTGGCGAGCATGACATAGGTCGGCATGGCCATTCCCTCCTACTCAGTTCTTGTAACCCGGCCTAAGCTGACGACCGATCAGGGAGGGAAGCAAGCCATGATTGTACCCGAGGGCGCTCGTAACATCGAATTTCTCGGCCATACCGACCAGGGAGGCCGCGGCGACGGTGTCCAGGTCATGGTCGCCGGCGGCCACGCATACGTTGGCACGCGCGTCAGCCGCGGCATCATGGTCACCGACGTGCGCGACCCCCGGAACCCCAGGCCGGTGAACTTCGTGCCGACGCACCCGAAATCCGTCAGCATGCATCTCCAGGCCGCCGATAACCTGCTGCTGGGGATCCAAGAGGCCGATCAGCGCGCACTGCTGACGCAGCAGGAATATTACGGCGGCTCCGGCAAGGTCGACAGCAGCCGCTTCGGCAAGCGCGGCGAAGACTACGCGGCAGGCATGAATGTCTACGACATCGCCGATCCGGCCAATCCCCGAAAGATCGGCGCGATGGAGGTGCCAGGTCTCGGCCTGCACCGCATCTGGTACGTCGGCGGCCGCTACGCGTACGCGTCGGCGTTGCTCGACGGCTTCACCGACCACATCCTGATGGTCATCGACATGGCGGACCCCACAAAGCCGCAGGAGGTCGGCCGCTGGTGGATCCCCGGCATGAATGCCGCCGCCGGCGAGACGCCGACCTGGAAGAACCGCTACGCGCTGCATCACGCCGTGGTGGTGGACGACTTCGCCTACGGCTCCTGGCGCGACGGCGGACTGACCATCCTGGACGTGAAGGACAAGTCCGCGCCGAAGCTGATCTCACACCGCAACTGGTGCCCGCCGTACGGCGGCGGCACGCACAACGCGCTGCCGCTGCACGACCGTGGTCTGTGTGTGGTGGCGGACGAGGCGGTGCTGAACATCGACCAGGAGGGACAGCACAAGCGCACCTGGGTGTTCGACATCCGCGAAAAGAGCAATCCGGTGTCCATCGCCACGCTGCCGACGCCGTCCGATCAGGACTACGTCAAGATGGGCGGCCAGTTCGGGCCGCATAACCTGCACGAGAACCGCCCCGGTTCTTTCCAGTCCTCCACAACGATCTTTGCGACCTGGCAGAGTGCCGGTGTGCGCGTGTTCGACATCTCCGACGCGTACCGGCCGCAGGAGATCGGCTATTTCGTGCCCCCGCAGCCGACGCATTGGGCGGAACCGATGCGCGGCCGCGCCAAGATCCGTCATACGGCCGATGTGTTCGTTTCGCAGGACGGGCTGATCTACGCCACCGACTACGACGCAGGCCTCTACATCCTGCAATGGAAGGGCACCGCGGTGTGACCGTCGTCATCGTCGTCTGGATCGTCCTGCTGATCCTCGTCGTGGTCACACTGTTCGCCGGCGTGAAGACCGTTTCACAAGGCCAGGTCTGGACGGTCGAACGTTTCGGCGCCTACACGCGCCTGTTGCAGCCTGGCCTGAATTTCGTGATGCCCTATATCGACCAGGTCGGCCGCAAGCTGAACGTACAGGAACAGGTCGTCGAGATTCCGGAACAGAGCGTCATCACCCGCGACAACGCCTCCGTCGCGGTGGATGGCATCATCTATTATCGCGTGATGGAGCCGGAGAAGGCGGCGTATCAGGTCGCCAACCTGACGCTCGCACTGACCACGCTGGCGATGACCAACATCCGCGCGGTGATAGGCGAGATGGAACTGGACGCCTCGCTGTCGTCGCGTGAGCGCATCAACACCGCGCTGCTTGTTATCCTGGACGGCGCGACGATGCCGTGGGGTGTGAAGGTCAGTCGCGTCGAGATCAGGAAAATCGAGCCACCGGAAAACCTGATCCGCGCGATGAACCTGCAGATGACCGCGGAGCGCGAACGACGCGCGGCGGTCGCCCGCGCCGAGGGCGAACGCCAGGCGGCAATCCTGCGTGCCGAGGGTGAGAAGCAGTCGTTGATCCTGTCCGCCGAGGGCCGCCAGGAGGCCGCCAACCGCGACGCCGAAGCACGCGTGGCACTCGCCCGGGCCGAGGCGGTGGCGACGCAGATGGTGTCCGACGCGGCGGCGACACACGGCCAGGCGGGACTGCGCTACTTCATTGCCGACCGCTATGTGCGCGCATTCCAGGCACTGGCCTCTGCACCCAACACGCGGCTCGTCGTGGTGCCGATGGAATCTACCGCACTCGCCGGCGGCATCACCCAGGCACTGGAACTGCTGCGCGGCGGCGATGGCCCGTTGGGCCCCGGCGCACCGCCAATGCCGCCAGGGCCACCGACGTCGCCACAGCCACCGGCACCGCCGCCGATCGTTCCGCCGGCGATGCCGCCATTCGCTGCCGCGCCTGCCGCCAATCCGTGGGGCACAGGCACAACCGGATGATGGACTGGATCATCTGGCTGGTCGGCGGCATGGCGCTGCTGATGTTGGAAATCCATACGCCGGGCGCCTTCATGATGTGGCTCGGCCTGGCGGCCTGCGGTACCGGGATCATCATTCTTGCCAGCGGCATCGGCTTCGAATTGCAGGTGGTGACGTTCGGCGTGCTGGCGGCGCTGTCGCTTGGCATCGGGTTACGCTTTCGCCACCGCTCCGTGGTCAGGTTGAACACTCAGCAGGCTGGATTGGCCGGCCGCTCCGCCACTGCCCTGATGTTCCGCGGCCGCGAGGGTCGCGTACGGGTCGGTGACAGTGATTGGGCCGCCCGCGTGCCAGCCGATGTAGCCGAACCCGCCAGCGGCGCCAGACTTCGGGTCGAAAGCGTCGATGGCACCGTATTGATCGTCCGCCCGGAGGGATGAACCGATGGCCGACTCACTGACCTGGGATGCTGCGAAACGCCTGGTACAGGATGTGGAGGATGCATTCGGCGCCGCCGACCTCGCGCGCATCGAACAGGGCTTCACCGAAGACGCTGTTACCCGGTTTGCCGATTTCCCCGAGATGCGCGGGCGCGACGCAATCATGCAATTCCTGCGCGCACGCTTTGCCCGCACGACTGACTACCGGTTGAAGAAGACGCTGCATTGCCTGATGGGCGATGTACTTGCCAATACCTGGGATGCCAGTTGGCAGGATGCGCAGACCGGCAAGTCGATGCTGGGCCGCGGCACAGAAATTTGGCTCGTGCGCGATGGTCGCATCTCGCTATGGGATGCGACATTCAACGTGTGGGAAAAGGGCGGTCCACCGAACACCCCGGTGGTGTGACGGAAACATAGGAAAACGGAACATGAAACGACGCGACTTCATCGCCGGGGCAACGGCCGCTGCCGCCTTGCCGCTTGCCCGCCCCGCCAACGGCGCGAACACAAAAACACTGATCTTCGTGCCGCAAGCCAATCTGACAAGCCTCGATCCGGTGTGGACCACGGCGACCGTCACCCGCAATTTCGCGCTGATGGTCTATGAAACGCTGTACGGCCGCGACCAGGCGTTCAATCCACGCCCGCAGATGGTGGAAGGCCACACCATCGACGATGACGGCAAGCGCTGGACGATGCGCCTGCGCGAAGGCCTGCTGTTCCACGACGGCACGCCCGTACTGGCACGCGATTGCGTCGCCTCGCTACAGCGCTGGCTGAAACGCGATGCAGTCAGCGAGACAATCAATCCGCGCGTCGATGCGATCGAGACGCCGGACGACAGAACGTTGGTTTGGCGTCTGAAGAAGCCATTCCCCCTGCTCGCGCATTTCCTCTCGAAGGTGCAACCACAGCCAGTGATCGTGCCGGCGCGCCTCGCCACCACCGACCCATTCAAGCAGCTCACCGAGATCGTCGGCTGCGGCCCGTTCCGCTTCCTGCCGGACGAATTCGTCTCCGGCAGCCATGCCGCGTTCGCCCGCTTCGACAAATACACCCCGCGCCAGGAACCGGCATCCTATACCGCGGGCGGCCACAAGGTGCTGCTCGATCGTGTCGAATGGCGCGTGATTCCGGACCCGGCCACCGCGGCGAATGCGCTGGTCGCCGGCGAAGTCGATTGGCTGGAGCTGCCGCAGCCCGATCTGATCCCGATGCTGAAACGCGCCTCCGGCGTGACAACGGGATTGCTCGACATCTATGGCACCGTGGCGATCCTGCGGCCGAACAGCAGCATCGCGCCGACCAGCAATATCGGCGTACGGCGCGCGATGATGGCGGCCGTCGATCCGCGGGAGGCAATGATTGCCGCGATGGGCGAGGACGAATCGTCATGGCGCGCGCCAATGGGCTTCTTTCTGCCAGGCTCCCCCGCCGCCAACGATGCGGGCATGGACTACCGCCGCAAGCACTGGAGCATCGATGAGGTAAAGGCGATGCTCGACAAGGCCGGCTACGGCGGCGAGCGCATCGTGCTGCTGCATCCGACCGACCAGATCATCTACAACGCGTTCATCACCGTGGTGGCGGATTCGTTCCGCAAGGTCGGTTTGAACATCGACGAACAGATGATGGACTGGGGCACCATCGTGCAGCGCCGTACCAACAAGGCGACGGTGGACAAGGGCGGCTGGTCGCTCTTCCCCGCCGGCGCGCCGGGACCGGAGTGGGTCGATCCGATGCTGTCCAACACGCTGCGCAGTCCTGGCGCAAAGGCCTGGTTCGGCTGGCCGGACGATCCGAAGATCGAGGCGGCCTATGAAGCGTGGATCGACGCGCCGACCGATTCTGACCGCCACACATACGAAGCGGAGTTCCAGACTGCGGCGTTCAACTATGTGCCCACCATTCCGCTCGGGCAGTACCTGCCGCAGGCAGCGTGGCGATCCAATGTAACAGGCATGCTGAAGGGTTCTGCGCCGGTAATGTGGAGCGTTGACAAGGTGTAGCCCATTCCGCAGCGCATTGCCCCATAAGGCTGTCATTGCGAGTTCGACACCGGAAGGACGCCCATGACACCGTTCGGTCCAGTCACGTTGAGCCGTCCACGTCGCTGCAAGGAGCAGCTGGCCAACGCTCAGCCGACGTCACCTCAACCACCTTGACTGCCGTCAATAACCTCCATGGTATCCTCCCATCAACAAGCCAGCGGGAGACGCAACGCGATGCGAACAGGAGCCGAGTACCGGCAGGCACTCCGCGACGGACGTCGCGTATGGGTGATGGGCGAAGGCCTGATCGACGATGTCACGACGCATCCGGCAACGCGCGCCATGGTGGACGAATACGTCGCCTGGTACGACCGCCATGCCGATCCTGCCTGGATAGACCGACTTCACGCGTCCGACGGCGTCCCTCTCGCCTACCTGCTGCCGACCAGTGCCGACGATCTTGTCGACATGGGCAAGTCGTTCACCGCCACGACGTTCCTCAGCGCCGGCAACATCACCCACACCCCCGCCTACGGCCACCTGATCGCACTCGGCATTCTCGCCGCGGTGCAGGAACGCAACGTCTCGCCAAAGCAGATCGCCGATGCCGCCGCGTATCGCGAACTGATCGCGCGCACCGAGCGCTTCACAACCTTTTCCGGCGGCGGCGCCACGATCGGCTACCGCATGCGCGCGAACCCGCAGGACCGCGCCGCGTTCCGCATCGTGCGCGAAACCGACGCCGGACTCGTGATCAGCGGCAAGATCGGCATGCACACCAGTCCCGCCTACGCTGAGGATGTGTTCATCGGCGGCCAGACCGGCATTGAAATGGGTGGTCATCGCGCGACGTTTATCGTGCCGGTCGGCGCACCAGGCGTCACCACGATGTGCCGCAAGATCTCGGTGCGCGATGCCAACCCGTTCGCCGCCCCGCTGTCCAGCCGCTTCGACGAACTCGACGGCCAGATGTGGCTGGAAGATGTGTTCATCCCATGGGAGCGCATCTTCCTGCTCGATGCCTCGCCCGAACCGATCGCGCGCTGGCTGGTCTGGCATCAACTTTACTGCTGGTTGTCCAAGGCTGAATTCACCCTCGGCCTGGCGCTCGCATGCACCCACGCCATGGGTCTGATGGAACACGAAACCACCATCGGCTACCTGATGGATCTGGTGACCGACGTACAGACGGTGCGCAGTTGCCAGACCGCTGCCGAACGCGACCCGCGCTTCACGCCCGAGGGCTACTGCTACCCAAACCACCAGCATCTCGCCGCCGGCAGCATCGCCATGCTGAAGGCGCGCCAGCGCATGAGCGAACTGCTGCGCATGATTCCCGGTTCATCACTGGTGGTGGCGCCGACGGACCATGACCTCGCCGCACCCGAGGTCGCCGCAGGGCTCGAGGAATCATTCGGCGGCGGCGGCTACAGCGCGTTGCAACGCGCCGCATTGCTGCAGATGGCGTGGGATCACGTGTCGTCCGCCCTGGACGCGCGCGAATTGTCTTTCGAGCTGCATGCCAACGGCGGCATGCCGATCTGGCGTGCCCGGCTGCGCCGCGCCTTCGACCGCTACAGCGAACTCGCCAACGCAGTGCTGCGCACCATGCCGGTCCCGATGCCTGAGCTCGATCTGAGCAACATGCGCGCCGCCGAAATCGGGCCGCGCAGGCCGGTGACGCCGCCGCCCGCCCCGCCGCGCTGACGCCGCTCTCAATCGTCATGGCCGCTTTGTTGTCATGGCCGGGCAAGTCCCGGCCATCACCACCAGCGTGGTGCCGCAACGGATGGCCGGGACAGGCTCGGTCATGACACTGGCTGGAAAGTTTCATCGGTAACTTTCTGCCACCCGTGATCGGAAATCCGGGTAGGCCGCATCCCTGTCGGATATGATAGGCCGGCTGATCGGCCAGTCGATGGCGAATGCGGGGTCATCCCAACGAATGCCGTCAGCCGCTTCCGGCCAGTACGGCTCCGCCATCTGGTAGAGCACCTCCGTGTCATCGGCCAGCGTCTGGAAACCATGGGCGAAGCCTCCAGGAATGTAGACCGCCAGACCGTTGTCCTGCGTCAGCCCGATCGCCCGCCACTGGCAGAACGTGGCGTGGTCCATCCGCAGATCGATCAGCACATCGAGCACCGCACCCCGGGTGCACCGAACCAGCTTCACCTCCGCATGCGGCGCGCGTTGCCAATGCATCCCCCGCAGCGTGCCGCGACGTGCATTGAACGACGTGCTGCACTGGACGAAGTCGCCGACCAGTCCATGCCTGGCGAATTCGTCGCGACAGAAGGTGCGCGCAAACCAGCCGCGCTGATCGTGGCGGCGTTCCGGCGCAACGATCCATGCGCCGGGCAGAGCGAGCTCGGTGAATTGCATCAGACGATCCGTATGCTCGGTATCGGCACGACAAAGCGGCCGCCCCAATCGCGCACCGCTGCCATTTGTTCGACGATCTCGTCCTGAAGGTTCCACGGCAGAATGAACACATAATCCGGCCGGCACTCCAACATCCGCTCGGGCGCGTGAATGGGAATCTGCACCCCGGGCAGATAGCGCCCCTGCTTGTGCGGACTGCGATCGACGGTGAAGCGGATCAGTTCAGGCCCCACGCCGCAGTAATTCAACAGCGTGCTGCCCTTCGCCGGCGCGCCGTAACCGGCAACCAGCTTTCGCTCGCGTCGCGCGGTGATGAGGAACTCCAGCACCTGGCACTTCACGTCGATCACCCTGTCGGCGAACCCGTCGTAGATCGCCAGCTCCGCCAGCCCGGCTGCCAGTTCCTCGTCCAGCACATCATGCAGTCGTGCAGTGTGCCGTCGCGCACCATCCCCCGCGTGACAGGCATGGATGCGCAGCGAACCGCCATGCGTCGGCAGACGATCGACGTCGAATACCGACAGGCCATGACACGCGAACACCTTGTCGACCACCAGCAGCGAAAAGTACGAAAAGTGCTCATGATAGACCGTGTCGAACTGGCATTCCGCGATCAGCCGGAGCAGGTGCGGAAACTCTACCGTGACGATGCCGCCAGGCTTCAGCAGCAACCCGAGCCCCGCGACGAAGTCGTTGAGATCCGGCACGTGGGCCAGCACGTTGTTGGCGCAGATCAGGTCGGCGGCCTTGCCCGCGGCGACCAGGCGCCGTGCGGTCGCCACGCCGAAGAATGCAGCGTCGGTGGGCACGCCCTTAGCCTCGGCGACCCTGGCAATATTGGCGGCCGGCTCGACCCCCAGCACGCCAACGCCGCGTTGCTGGAAATACTGCAGCAGGTAGCCGTCATTGCTGGCCACCTCGACGACCAGCGAATCGGAGCCCAGCTCAAGCTCCGCGGTCATCCGCGCCGCATAGGCTTCGGCATGGCGCAGCCACTGCTCGGAAAACGAAGAAAAATACAGATAGTCGCCAAAGATGTGTTCTGGCGTCGTGAACGCCTCGAGCTGCACCAGCAGGCAACTCTCGCAGACATAAACATGCAGCGGATAATGCGGCTCCATCTCGCGCAACTGATCGGCCGCAAGGAACGCATTCGACAGCGGCGACCGTCCAAGATCGACGAAGGTTCGCGTCAATGCCGCACCGCAGAACCGGCATGCCGTCGTAGTCATTGCCCAGCCGCCTCCATCTCGCAATACCGGATGAGCTGCGCCTCGGACAGCGAGCGCGCCGACGCGCCGGTACCCAGGCACCGATGCCATGCCACAGTCCACGCCAGTGCCTCGGCCAGCGTCAGCCGCGGCGTCCAGCCCAGCATCTTACGCGCGCGCGATGCATCCACCGTCAGCCAATTGGTTTCATGCGGCGCAGGATCCGATGACGGCGACCACGTCGCGCCCTCCCCCCATTGCTCCACCACGCGCGACACGATCCACGCCACCGAACGGGCATCGCCGCTGGCGGGGCCGAAGTTCCACGCATCGCCGAATGCCGCCGCGTCCGCGTCCAGACGTTCGGCCAGCAACAGGTAGCCGCGGAGTGGTTCCAGCACGTGCTGCCATGGGCGGACGGCGTGTGGATTGCGGATCGCGATGCCCCGTCCGGCGGACAACGCCTTCATGCAGTCGGGCAACAGCCGATCCTCGGCCCAGTCGCCGCCACCGATCACATTGCCGGCGCGCGCAGTGGCGACACCCACCGCGCGACCGCCCGGCATGGTGAAGAACGATCGCCGATACGCCGATGCGACCAGTTCGGCGCAACCCTTGGATGAACTGTAAGGATCGTGGCCGCCCATTGGCTCGGTCTCGCGATACGGCCAGAGCCATTCCCGGTTCTCGTAACATTTATCGCTGGTCACCACGATCACACCGCGCACGGACGGTGTCGCGCGAACCGCCTCAAGCACGTGTACCGTGCCCATGACATTGGTCGCGTAGGTCTCGACCGGATGCCGATACGACACCCGCACCAGTGCCTGCGCCGCCAGGTGAAACACGACCTCCGGCTGCCAGACGCGCAGCGCCTCGGTCACCGTGCTCAGGTCGCGGATATCGCCATAAGTCGTCGGCACCACGCCGTGCAGCCCGGCCAGCGCGAACAGGCTGGGTTCGGTGGGCGGCGGCAATGACAGGCCGGCGACACGGGCCCCCAGCCGATGCAGCCACAGGCTGAGCCATGAGCCCTTGAAGCCGGTATGGCCAAGCACCAGCACACGCCGGCCCTGCCAGAATTCCCGGTTCGGGTTCACCGGCTGTGCCAGGCATCGCGGCGGCATCGTCGGCAGGCCGGCCACGGGGCATCGCAGAGGAAACGTTTCTGGATCACCGAGCCATGTAGTCAGGCCATCACTAGGAAAGCGTTAAGTCCCCGCGTGGGACACCATGGCGTCCGCGCACGCGGTTGACGCGCCCACCCGCCGGGGCTACATCGCGCGCCCTACCGCTGCACCCGCAACCGTCGCGGGTCCCCCGATTGCCCAGGTGGCGGAATTGGTAGACGCGCAGGTTTCAGGTACCTGTGGCCGCAAGGTCGTGGAAGTTCGAGTCTTCTCCTGGGCACCATAGGAAATGAGCAGCACGCAATTCATGCCTGGCGGCACCATTCATCTTCATCGGCACGATCTGCCGGAGGGTCTGACACTCGGACCGATGGTTGCGGTGGATACCGAGACCATGGGGCTGAACCCGCATCGCGACCGGCTCTGCCTGGTGCAGATGTCCGCCGGCGATGGCCATGCCCACCTAGTGCAGCTTATCCCGCCCGTACTCGGCGGCCACGGCTATGACTGCCCCAATCTCCGCCGCCTGCTCGCCGATCCCACCACTGTAAAACTGATGCACTTCGCCCGCTTCGACGTGGCCATGCTGCAGCACTTCCTCGACATCACCGTCGCGCCGGTCCGCTGCACCAAGATCGCCGCCCGGCTGATCCGCACCTTCACCGACCGCCATGGTCTGAAGGACCTGTGCAAGGAGCTTCTCGGGGTCGATCTGTCCAAGCAGCAGCAGACCTCGGATTGGGGTGCGGTCGAACTGACCGCCGAGCAACTGGCCTACGCCGCCTCGGATGTGCTGCACCTGCATGCCCTGTGGGCGAAGCTGGATGCGCTGCTTGTCCGCGAAGGACGCCGCGATCTGGCCGAGGCGTGCTTCGCCTTTCTGCCTGCCAGGGCACGACTCGACTTGCTTGGCTACGAGCAACCCGATATTTTTGCGCATTGACCCCGCCGAAATCGGCTAATTGGCACGATTCTTGTCGGCGATCTGTCGGTGAACGGCCATTTAGATTGACCCAGTCCTCTTGGACCGTCAAAACAGAGCCACGGATCACGTTTCAGGACACTGCCGACCGATGACTGCCGCAATCGCCGCCAAAAGGGCAGCAGCCGACCGGCCAGAAGGCCAGGACGCTCTCCAGGTCGCCCGAGCCGTATTGCGCACCGAGGCAGCCGGCCTCCAGGCGCTTGCCGCCGGCTTGGACGGCAATTTCGGCCGCGCGGTCGACCTGCTGGCCAGCGTTAGCGGCCGCGTCGTGGTCTCCGGCATGGGCAAGTCCGGCCACGTCGCGCGCAAGATCGCCGCCACCCTGGCTTCCACCGGCACGCCGGCCCTGTTTGTCCATCCCGCCGAAGCGTCGCACGGCGACCTCGGGATGATCGTGCCCGGTGACGCCGTTCTGGGTCTGTCCAACTCCGGCGAGACCGTCGAACTGGCCGACCTCGTGGCGCATTCGCGCCGCTTCGGCCTGCCGCTCGTGGCGATCACCGCACATGCCGCTTCCGCGCTGGCTCTGGCCGCCGATGTCGCGTTGACCCTGCCTGCCGCGGCCGAGGCCTGTCCGATGGGCTTGGCGCCCACCACATCCACCACCATGCAGATGGCACTCGGCGACGGACTGGCAGTAGCGCTGTTGACCCGGCGTGGCTTCACCGAGGCCGACTTCCACCAGTTTCATCCCGGTGGACGCCTCGGCACGCGGCTCAAGCGCGTTCGCGACTTGATGCACACCGGCGAGGCCGTGCCGCTCGCCCTGCCTGACACCGTTATGGACCGCGCCCTGCTGCTGATCACCGAAAAGCGCTTCGGCTGTCTCGGCGTCATCGATGTCGTCGGACGGCTGACCGGCATCGTCACCGATGGCGACCTGCGCCGTGCCATGGGCCCGGACCTGCTGTCACGCCGGGTGGCGGACATCATGACCCGATCGCCGCGCACGATTGCCCCGGACGCCCTGGCGGTCGAGGCGTTGCACGCGATGAATTCGGTGGATCGCCCGATCACGACGCTGTTCGTGGTCGATCGGGACAGGCGGCCACTGGGCATCTTGCATGTCCACGATCTGCTCCGCGCGGGTATCGCGTGAGCGTACGGCGCATGTCCATCCAGCCGCCCCACCAGGATCGGCGGGCGAGTCAGCAGCTTGTTGGGGCCACGGCCGCCCGCATTCGCCGTCCCCCGAGCCCTGGCAAACTCGCGCGCCGGCGGCTTGTGATCACTCTGACCAAATGGTTCCTGCCGACCGCCGCACTGCTGCTGCTCGCCACCATCGCGCTATGGCCCGAAATCGACCGCATGCAGGATTCAACCCTCATCGCTTTCAAACGCGTGACCGACGAGATGGGCGGTGCCACCGTGGTCAATGCCCGCTATCGCGGCGTGGACAATCAGGGGCGGCCTTACACCCTCACCGCCGCGACCGCTCAACAGGACGGCCCTGATCGTATCAACCTGACCACCCCGAAGGGCGACATCACGCTCAGCAACGGTACCTGGCTGATGGTGCATTCCAAGAAGGGGGTCTTCCTGCAGCACACCAGCCAGCTCGACATGTCGCAAGACGTGACCCTCTACCGCGACGACGGAACTACCATGGTGACCGCCAGCGCCTCGGTCGACATGAAGAACGGTGCCGCCGCCAGCGCCGAGCCCACCCACGCGGAGGGGCCGTTCGGCACCCTCGATTCCCAGGGCTTCACCCTCACCGACAAAGGTGCCGCTATCGAGTTCATCGGCCCTGCGCATCTCGTCCTGAACGGCACATCGCCATGATGGCCGCCGGTCTTCGCTGCTGTGTCGCGCATACCGTCGCCGTGATCGCCCTGACCCTCGGACCATCCGCCACCGCATGGGCGCAGCAGCTTGACCTGGCCCATGGCGGACCGATCGACATCACGGCGAGCAACGGGATCGAGTGGCGCCAGCAGCAGCGCGAGGTGCTGGCGCTTGGCAACGCGCGGGCGGTGCGGGGGAACGTCACGGTGACAGGCGATCGGCTGATTGCCTACTACCGCCCGAAGGCCGGCGCCACGCCCGGGCAGCCAGCACCGCCGCCACAACCGGCGCAGAACATGATGAACGACACGGAAGACACCGGCGGCAACGAGATCTTTCGCGTGGAGGCCGAGGGGCACGTCCATATCTTCACCGCCACCGACCAGGCGTGGGGCGATCGGGCGATCTACGACATCGACCAGGCCGTTCTGGTCCTGACCGGGCACGATCTGAAGCTGACCACGCCGAACGATGTGATCACCGCGCGCGACAGCCTCGAATACTGGTCGCAGAAGCACATGGCGGTAGCGCGCGGCGATGCCGTGGTGGTGACCAATGACGGCCGCCGGCTGGCGGCGGACACCCTGGTCGCCTACACCACCGAGGGAACGCCGCAGCCGCAGCCGGGCACCGCGCCGCCGCCGGCGACACAGGTTGCCGCCAAGCCGGGGCAGCCCGCCGCCGACGACCCTCTTGGCGCATCCGGCAAGCTCAAGAAGGTTGACGCCTTCGGCCATGTGTCGGTTCGCACGCCCACCGATACCGCCATCGGCGACCGCGCCGTCTACGTGCCGGACACCGGCATCGCCAGGCTGGCCGGGAATGTTCGTATCACGCGCGGTCAGAACCAGCTGGACGGCTCCGAGGCCGAAGTCGACATGAAGACCGGCATTTCTCGTCTGCTGGCGGGAACCGGGGGGCGGGTTCAGGGCCTCGTGCTGCCGAACGACGCCACCAACCAGCAATTGACCGGACAGGTTCCGCCAGGTCCACCGGCAGCCGCCGTGGGCACCCCGCAAGCCGCCAAACCAACCGGAGCACCCAAATGAACGCCCTGCGGCCGGAACCCCGACCGACAGCCGAGCTCCGCGTCATTCATGGCGGCGCCGGACTGGCGGCGCACGGTGTCGGCAAGACCTACAAGAAGCGCCCGGTGGTGCGGAACGTCTCGATCGAGCTGCGCCGCGGTGAGGCGGTCGGACTGCTGGGCCCGAACGGCGCCGGCAAAACGACGACCTTCTACATGATCGTCGGCCTGGTGCGGCCGGATACCGGCTCGATCAGCCTCGACGGCACCGACATCACCAGCCTGCCGATGTATCGCCGCGCGCGCCTCGGCATCGGCTATCTGCCGCAGGAGGCCAGCGTGTTCCGCGGCCTCAACGTCGAGCAGAACGTGATGGCGGCGCTCGAAGTGGTCGAGCCCGATCCCGACAAGCGCGACCTGATGCTGGACGAACTGCTGGGCGAATTCGGCATCGGCCATCTGCGCCGCACGCCGGCGCTGGCGCTGTCCGGTGGCGAGCGGCGTCGTGTCGAGATCGCACGCGCGCTGGCCACGCAGCCCGCCTACATCCTGCTCGACGAACCGCTGGCCGGGATCGACCCGATCGCGGTCAACGAAATCCGCGACCTCGTGGGGCATCTGAAGGATCGCGGCATCGGTGTGCTGATCACCGACCACAACGTGCGCGAGACGCTGGCAATCATCGACCGCGCCTACATCATGCATGACGGCCAGTTGCTGATGGAGGGATCGCCAGATGAAGTGGTGGCCCACGAGGACGTCCGCCGCGTCTATCTCGGCGAGAGGTTCAGCCTGTGAACCCGATGTCCTGCCATGACCGGACGTGTTCGAGGCCATGACGATACCAGCGGCATATTGCTGCGCCTGTGAACGATTTGTTGGTGCCGGGGCCCTAGCATCTCGGTCTGCACAGCACACTGCTGAAGGCTGAAGGACCACGTCGTCGCCATGGCGCTAGGGCCACGTCTCGATCTCCGCCAGACCCAGACACTGGTCATGACGCCGCAACTGCGTCAGGCCATCAAGCTGCTGCAGTATTCCAACATCGAGGTCGCCGGCCTTCGTCGAGGAGGAACTGGAGCGCAATCCGCTGCTCGAACGCGACGACAGCGGCGACAATCCCCCGGCCGAGCGTGCCGCACCGGACCAGCTACCCGAGCAGGCCAACGACAGCACCGACCTGGCTCAATTGGCGCAATCGGACACACTGCCGTCCGATGCCGCGGCACCGCTCGATGCCGATTTCAGCGATACCTACGATACCGGCGGTGTGGCCGATGGCGCGCCGCTGTCGTCATCGAGCGGCGGATCGGGCGGCACCCACGACTTCGAGACCGACGAACGCGGCATCGACGATGTCGCCGATGACCGCCGTCCGCTGCGCGAATATCTCGGCGAACAGCTTCGGCTGTCGTTCGAGGATCCCGTGGACCGCATGATCGGCGCGCATCTGATCGCGCTGCTGTGTCCGGCCGGACGATTGACCGCCGAACCCGCTGCGATCGCCGATGCGATGGCGATCCCGCTCGAACGTATCGAGGCGGTGCGCGCGCGCATGATGCGCTTCGATCCCGTCGGGTCTGTTCGCCCGCAATCTGACAGGAATGCCTGGCCGCACAGCTTGCCGAGCGCAACCGCCTCGATCCGGCGATGGCGGCGCTGCTGGATAACCTCGACCTGCTGGCGAGGCGCGAACTGCGACGCCTGATGGCGATCTGTGGTGTCGATGCCGATGATCTCGCGGACATGATCGCAGAGATCCGCTCGCTCGACCCCAAACCGGCGGCAAGCTACGAAGCGGCGCCGATCCAGCTCGTGGTGCCTGACATCCTGATGCGTCCGAGCCCCGGCGAAGGCTGGATTATCGAGCTCAACCCCGACACCATGCCGCGACTGCTGGTGAACCAACGGTTCTATGCGCGCGTCGCGCCACGCGCGCGCAAGGAGGATCGGCTGTTCCTGGCCGAGCATCTGGCGAGCGCGAACTGGCTGGTGCGCTCGCTGCAACAGCGTGCGCAGACAATCCTGAAGGTATCCGCGGAAATCATCCGCCAGCAGGACGGCTTCCTGCGCCACGGCGTCGCACATCTTCGGCCGCTGATCCTGCGCGACATCGCCGAGGCGGTGGAAATGCACGAAAGCACCGTCAGTCGGGTAACGGCGAACAAATACATCGCCACGCCGCGCGGCACGTTCGAGCTTAAGTATTTCTTCACCACGGCGATCGCAGGTACCGAGGGCGGCGAGAGCCATAGCGCGGAGGCGGTGCGCTATCGCATTCGTGGGCTGATCGAGGCAGAGGCGAACGGACGATATCCTGTCGGATGACGCGATTGTGGCGGCGCTGCGGGACGAGGGCGTGGACATTGCCCGCCGGACCGTGGCCAAATACCGCGAGGCGCTGCACATCCCCAATTCCGTGCAGCGCCGGCGGGAGAAAGCCGTGCCGGCCTGAGGTAGGCCGGTCAGGCGTCGGGCCCGCAGCGTTCACGTTCTCGGGGAGAGGCATGATGCAGATCACGGTTTCCGGCAAGCAGGTCGAATTGTCCGATGCGTTGCGGGTGCGCGTGTCGGATCACCTCGATGTCATCGCCACCAAGTATTTCGATCATGCGCTGGAGGCGCAGGTCACCTTCAGCCGGGCGCGGAGCTTCTTCATCTGCGACATCAATGTGCATGCCGGCCGCGGCCTGCGCCTGCGCGGCGAAGGCGAGGCGGCTGACGCCAACGGCGCATTCGACGATGCGGCGGAGCATATCGCAAAGCGCTTGCGGCGCTACCGCCGGCGCGTCAACGAACATGCCCGCGACATGCGCCAACCGCGAGCGTCCGGAGGCAGCACGGCAGTATATCCTGCAGCAGGAAGATGCCGGCACGGCATCTGCCGCCAACGGCGGGAGCGAGACGGCCACTTACGCCACCGTCATTGCCGAGCAGGTCACCGAGATCAGCCTGCTGTCGGTCAGCGAGGCGGTGATGCGGATGGATCTCGCCGACCAGCCGGTACTGATGTTCCGCAACAGTACCACCGGGGAGCTGAACGTCGTCTACCGCCGCAGCGACGGCAATATTGGCTGGATCGATCCCAGCGAGGCATGAAGCGACTCTACGGTCATTGCGCCCATAGTGTGGTCAGGAGCCATGGCCGCCACAGACTCGTCCAGGTTTGCCGTCCGTGAAGTCAGCGAACCCCCAACCGCCCGTCGCGGCGTATTTCTTTGAGTCCTTGACCATGATCTGAACATTCGCGGAGGACCCGACAACGAAAGATTGAGCACCGGGGAATGGACCGGCCAGGACTTTGTCGTTGTCTTCCGACGGGACGCGAGTCCGATGATTCGCGGCAATGGTGGTGCTTCTGGCAAAATAAGCGTCCTATGGTTCGCGCTGGCCCGCTGTCCCCGTCATGGCAGGGCTTGTCCCGGCCATCATCACCGGCAGTGTGCCCCGACTGAGGGCCGGAACGACTCCGGCCATGCAAGGGTTGCGGCGAGCCCGATTTTTCGCCGCCCGATATCATTCTGGCAATGCAGCAGCCGCTGCTGATCTTGATCAACAATCGCAATCGCGCAAGGCGACAAGCGTCGGGACACTTGATGCCGACCTTTTCGCATCGGTTAACCCTGTGGAAAGACTGCTGTGCCAAACAGCAACGATCTCGTGCCGTAGTGCCCGCTCCTCAAGGGCAATGCATGCGGCAATCGCGTCGATCGAGGCAGCACAGGTGGGATCATTCGCCCCGACTGAAGGCCAGCAGGCCGACATGGTCGCACTGGCAAGTCTGCTCGTCGAAAGCGACCTGATCGCGCTGGCTGTGGCAAGAAATGGCCGTCTTCTGTTTGCCAACGGCGCCTTTCGCGCGCTGGTCGGACGCTCGGACGACCTTGTCGGCATTCCCCTATCGGAGCTTGTCATTCCGACACATTGGGACCGGCTGACAGAGGCACTGCAATCGGTTGGCACGGCCTCGGTGGATTGTATCGTAAGCGTGGCACACGCCGCCGGTTCGGTATTTGATGCTGCGTTGCGGTTGGCTGAGGTAACCCACGAAGGTCAGGCTTTCGTGGCGGTATTCGCGCAGGACGTCACCGAACGGCGCCGGACCGAGGCGCAACTCGGCTTGCTGGCCTACTCCGATCCGCTTACCGGCCTGGCGAACCGCGCAATGTTCGCGGACCGGCTGCGGCAGATCGCGCTGAGCGCGCGACGATCCGGACAGATGTTCGCACTGATGATGCTGGACCTCGATGACTTCAAGGCGGTGAACGATCACCACGGGCATGACGCCGGAGATCGCCTGCTGCGGGAGGTCGCAAACAGGTTCGCAGCATGTATGCGGGACAGCGACACTGTCGCACGACTTGGTGGCGACGAGTTTGCCGTACTGTCGTCGAATTTGAACCAGCCAACCGATGCCGCCGCGATTGCCAGTCGGCTGATCGTGACCGCTCGGCAACCGATCATTCTGGCTGGCCACGCTATCCAGATGGGGACCAGCGTCGGTATCGCACTGTTTCCCGAACACGCCACGGCGGTCGATCTTCTGCTCGCCGCGGCCGACACGGCACTCTACGAGGCAAAGCGGCTGGGACGCAACCGCTACGCCTGGGCTTCGCCGCCAACGGTCACCCATGCCGGTCTGCCGCCGCTGCTGTGGAATGCTGCGCACGAGGTCGGCATCCGGGAGATCGATGAGCAGCATGCCAGGCTCGCATCGCTGCTGAACGATCTGGCCATCGCTCTGACAAATGGCGCGGATTATACCGCGATTCTTCACGAGATCATTCGCTATGCCGGTTTCCACTTCGCCAGCGAGGAACGGCTGATGGCGCAATTCAGCTACGCGGATTCGGCGCAGCATCGGGACACGCATCGCCAGTTGCTCGACGACATCCGCAATCTCGGGCTGGAGCGTGACGGTCTCAGCGTCAGCCTGATCCTGCGCTATTTGCAGGAGTGGCTGTTGCGCCATGTCGATGGTGCTGACCGCGAACTCGCCCTGGCGCTGCGCGCACAGGGCATGTCATGATGCTGGCTTTCGCCACACTCATACCGTGCGGTGAAATCACTGATTTATTGCACCTGTCGTGATCTCGTCACGGCCGGGAAGAATATTCTGATTCCCCTATCGAACCAAATGGCCTAGATTGCACCAGCTTGATCAGGGGAGGGTGCCAATGTTGTACGAACTTCGTATATACGAGTGCATACCCGGACGCCTGCCGGACCTCAACAAGGCCTTTTCCACCATCGTCTTGGCACAGTTCGAAAAGCACGGCATTAAACAGACTGGTTTCTGGACCACATTGATCGGCGAGTCGAACCAAACTCTCTATTACATGCTGGCCTGGGAGTCCTTGGCGGATCGCGAGAAAAAGTGGACCAACTTCCAGGCGGACCCCGATTGGATCGCGGCGCGAGCAAGAATGATGGAAAATGGGCAGATCATCGCGAACGTGAAGAACTTCATCCTCGCATCGACACCCTACTCTGCTGCCCAATAGCCCCGCGGAGCGCTTGGCCCAGCGGGTGCCTGATTAGCTGCGCCATCTGCGACCAACGGCCGGACAGTGCGGACACCCGTGTGGTCATCTCTAAAATCAATGGGGGTGACTGATGATGACGAATCCCTACAATGAGTGATTTGTCGCTGTACCGCCTGGCGTGCAGGTTTTGTACAGGTCGTGTGGTGCCCCGTGCGGCGAGGTTTGCCAGAGGGTCAAGCGTTGAGCGACCTGGTAATACTCACCCATGACGTCACGACCGCAGGGTGGGTTGAGCACCGCGAAACCCACCGGCCTCCCACACCTCCGCCAGCACACGCGCCATGCTCCTGCCGACCTTGACGATCGCAACGCCCCAAGCCTCCAGCGCAAACCGATCGAATTCCGGCAGCAATGCACCACCCGGTCCGGCGAACGTGGACCGGCATGCGAGCTGATCGACCGCCGGCATCATCTCAGGCATCCAGCAGAACAACGCAAGGTCCTTGTCGCGCAGATAGCTATGCACGCCAAGGTCGCGCAGTTCACCCGCCGCAACAGTCAGCCCGGTCTCCTCGAACAACTCCCGCACGGCCGCCGCCACGAAGGACTCACCCGGCTCGGCCACGCCCTTGGGTATGTCCCAGCGCGGAGACCGCGTCGCATGGCCAAGCAGGATGCGATCGCCATCGGTAACGATCACGCCGCAGGAGACGCGCTTCGCCATTCAGCAGGGATGTGCGACAAAGCGCGTCGCTGGCGCAACGAACTCGTCCTGCGCCGCCACCATGAGGATCTCGCGCGACCCGGCCTCCGCAGTGCGCCGCAGCAGTCCGTAAACCGCCGAGCCCGCCGCCTCCAGGGCCGCGACCGCACTCCCGGTGCTGAGCCGGTGGAACAGGAACAGCGCAGCGATCGCGTCGCCGGCACCGTTCACCGATACCGGCAGCCGCGGCGTGCGCAGCAGGTGGAATTGTCCGCCCTCCCCCACCAGCAGATCGAGATGATCGCCCGGCGTCTGTTCGGTCTCCAAGCTGGTCAGCAGCACGCAGCGCAATCCATCAGGCCGCAACGTCGCAGCAAGCCGTGTCACCGCATCCTTCGCGTCGCTGAGCGTGCCGCAGTCGATCCCGGTCAGTCGCTCCAGTTCGAACCGGTTGGGTGTGGCGATGTCGGCCTGCGGCAGTGCATGGTCACGCAGGAATTCCTCGATGCCCTCGCGCACATAGACACCCTCCTCGACATCGCCGATCACCGGATCGCAACAATAGATCCCGCGTGGATTCTCCTGCCGCACCCGCGCGACCGCATGCAGGATCGCCTCGCCGATCGCGGCATCACCCATATATCCCGACAGCACCGCATCGCAGTGCCGCAACACGTCGCGCGCGGCGATGCCGTCCACCAGTTCGCGCACGGCCTCACCGCTATAGACTTGGCCGGTCCAGTGTCCGTAGCCGGTGTGGTTGGAGAACTGCACCGTGTTGATCGACCAGACCTCGGCGCCCAGGCGCTGCAGCGGGAACACCGCGCTGGCGTTGCCGACATGACCATAGGCGACCCAGGATTGGATGGAGAGGATGTTCATGTCCGCAATATGTAGCCGCGGGGCGCCGCCGGCGCGAGCCTTGCCCCCGCCGGAGACACAGCGATACAACGGCGCAACAGGCCAGCAATGTTGCTGCGACATCGTGCGCCCACCGCAAGGAGGAACCTGCGATGATCAAACGGATCGGCGGCATGTTGATGCTCGCTCTGTGCATCGCATCACTGTCGGCGTGTGTCGTGGTGCCAGGGCCAGGCTATTACGGTCACGCCGGCGGCGGTTGGGTACCTGCCCATTACAACGGCTGGCATTGACTGCCTGGCCATTGGGCATGACAATTCTTGTTCTTTTTTGCAAAAAAGAAGCGCTTGCCGCTATAACCCCGCTGACCTGAACGGTTGGCGGAGGCATTCATGACGTTTGGCGCGCGTATCGCGCTGTGCGCGGCGCTGGCGGTATGTGCAACACCGGTCATGGGCCAGACCCTGCGGGTCGCTGTTAGCTCGCCGGTGACCAGCATCGATCCGCATTACCACAACCTCGCCCCCAACAACTCGCTGGCGAGCCAGATCTACAACCGGCTGATTGAGATGGACGAGCATGCCCATCTCGTGCCGGGGCTCGCAACATCGTGGCAGCTGGTCGCTCCCGACACGTGGGAACTCACTCTGCGCGACGCGAAGTTCCAGAACGGCAACGCGTTCACCGCCGACGATGTCGTGTTCTCGATGGAACGCATCCCCAAGGTGCCCAACAGCCCCAGCAACTTCGCCGCCTACACCAAGCCGGTGGTGAGCACCGAGGTGGTCGATCCGCACACCATCCGGCTGCGTACCAATGGGGCGTTCCCGTTGCTGCCGACCTATCTGGCGCTGTTCTTCATCATCAATCGCCAGACCGACCAGGGCATGACAACCGAGGACTTCAATAGCGGCAAGGCAGCGATCGGCACCGGTCCGTTCCGCTTCGTTTCCTACAAGCCCGGCGACCGTATCGAGCTCGAGCGCAACGACAGCTACTGGGGCCCCAAGCCGCCGTGGCAGCATATCGACTATCGCTTCATCGCCAATGACGCGTCGCGCACCGCAGCGTTGCTCGCCGGCGATGTGGACTTCATCGACTTCGTTCCCACCGAGGATATCGCGAAGCTGCGCCAGGACGCGCACGTGAAGCTGTGGGAAAGCTTAGGTCTGCGTCTTATCTTTATCGGCCTCGACCAGTCGCGCGACGGTCCGAGCCCGTTCGTGTTCGGCCCGAACGGTGAGAAGCTCGACAAGAACCCGCTGAAGGATCGCCGCGTGCGGCTGGCGTTGTCGATCGCCATCAACCGCCTGGCGATCGTCGACCGGGTGATGGAAGGAGCCGCGGTTCCCACTGGCCAATACCTGCCCTCGGGCGTCTACAGTTACGCGCCGGACATCAAGCCGCCGCCCTACGACCCGGCCGAGGCAAAAAAGCTGCTGGCCGATGCCGGCTACCCGAACGGCCTGCGCATTGCCCTGCACGGTCCGAACGACCGTTACGTGAACGATGCGAGGATCATCCAGGCGGTCGGCCAGATGTGGACGCGCATCGGCGTGCAGACCGAGGTCGATCCGCTGCCCTGGACCAGCTTCGTCGGGCAGGCCAACAAGCAAGCGTTCTCCGCATTCCTGTTCGGTTGGGGCAGTGCCACCGCGGAGGCTTCAGACCCGCTGATCGCGCAGAACGCCACGTTCAATCCCGCCAAAGGCTGGGGTGCCGCCAATCGCGGCCGCTATTCCAATTCCGCGCTGGACGCGCTGATCGAGCAGGCGCTCGGCACCGCCGACGATGCGGCCCGCGAGAAGCTGTTGCAGCAGGCGCAGAAGGTTGCGTTCGACGACGTGGCGATCATTCCGCTGCACATCCAGAAGAACATTTGGGCGACACGCAGCGGTTTCACCTATGTGCCGACGGTCGGCGAGGATCTACATCTCGTCAACGTGCATCCGGCTGAATGACACAGCGCTGCACCTGGGCGGAAGGGAGCGATGCGGCAATGCTCGCCTACCACGATCGCGAATGGGGCGTGCCGCACCACGACGATCGGGCCCTGTTCGAGCTGCTGACGCTGGAAGGCGCGCAGGCGGGCTTGTCCTGGCGCACCATCCTGGCACGGCGGGATGAGTACCGCCGGGCGTACCATGACTTCGACATCGCGCGCGTCGCCAGAATGAGCGATGCGGCGCTCGAGAAACTGCTGGCGCAGTCCGGCATCATCCGCAATCGGCTGAAGGTGTTCTCGGTGCGCGACAACGCACGCACGGCACTTGGCGTGATCAAGGAGCTCGGCAGCCTGGATAGATATTTGTGGTCGTTTGTCGGTGGCACACCGGTCGTCAATCACCATCAGTCGGCTAGCCACGTGCCGGCAACGTCGGACATTTCCGACCGGATGAGCAGGGCATTGAAAAAGCGCGGTTTTCGTTTCGTCGGATCGACCATATGCTATGCCTTCATGCAGGCGACCGGCATGGTCAACGACCATCTGGTCCATTGCTTCAGATACGAGGAGTCAAGTCATGCAGAACACTGAAGAAATCTGGCGCCTGGTGGATGCGAAGAAAGCCGATTTCGAGGCGCTCAGCGATCGCGTGTGGGGCATGCCGGAGCTGTGCTACGGCGAGTTCCGTTCCTGTGCAGAACACACCGCGATGCTGGAGCAGCAAGGCTTCCGCGTGACGACTAGCGTCGCGGGCATTCCTACCGCGGTAATGGGTGAAAGCGGCGAAGACGGTCCGGTCATCGCCATCCTTGGTGAGTACGACGCACTGCCGGGACTGAGCCAGGAAGCCGGCGTGGCGGAGCCGAAGCCACTGCACGGCGACGGCTTCGGCCACGGCTGCGGCCACAACATGCTGGGCTCGGCATCGCTGTTGGCGGCGACCGCGGTGAAGGACTACCTCGCCGCGCATGGCATCAAGGGCCGCGTTCGCTACTACGGCTGCCCCGCGGAAGAAGGCGGTGCGGCGAAGGGCTTCATGGCGCGCGCCGGCACGTTCAGTGATGTCGATGTGGCGATCTCCTGGCACCCGGCGTCGTTTTCCGGTGTGAACGAGGCGGTGTCGCTGGCCAACACGCGCATCGACTTCACGTTCCATGGCCGAGCGTCGCATGCCGCCGCGGCACCGCATCTCGGCCGCAGCGCGCTGGATGCGATGGAGCTGATGAACGTTGGCGTCAACTACATGCGCGAGCACATGCCGTCCGACGCGCGCGTTCACTATGCGGTGCTGGACGCCGGCGGCATCGCGCCCAACGTGGTGCAGGCGCGTGCGAAGGTGCGTTACCTGATCCGTGCGCGCGTGCTGCCCGAACTGACGCGGCTGATCGAGCGCGTGCGCAAGATCGCCGAAGGCGCGGCGCTGATGACCGAGACGCGCGTGGAATTGCAGGTGGTCAGCGCGGTGTCGAACCTGCTCGCCAACACGCCGCTGGAGCGTGCGATGCACGACAACCTCCAGCGCCTAGGACCGCCGCCGTTCGACGATGCTGACCGCGCATTCGCGGCGAAGATCCAGGCGACATTGACCGATGAGGACATCGAATCGGCGTATCGTCGCGTCGGCCTGCCGATGCAGCCAAATGTGTCGCTGTGCGATCAGATCGTGACGCTGGATGCCAAGAGTGCGCCGATGATGGGATCGACCGATGTCGGCGACGTGAGCTGGGTGGTGCCGACGGTACAGGCGCGCGGCGCAACCTATGCGATCGGCACGCCGGGTCATTCATGGCAGCTCACCGCGCAGGGCAAGTTGCCGGCAGCGCACAAGGGCCTGGTGCATGTGGCAAAGGTGATGGCTGGGACTGCGATCGACGTGATTTGCGACGAGACGCTGCTGGCGCGGGCAAAGGCGGATCACCAGGCGCGTGTGGCACGCAATCCGTACGTGTGTCCCCTGCCGAACGACCTGGAACCGCCGATCAAGATGTCGGCGTAAGGCATCGGCTGCCGAAGCCACCACAGGCGCGTCACCGTCCCCTTACCGTCATGGCCGGGCTTGTCCCGGCAATCACTACAGGCAGCTTGCCACTACGGATGGGCCACGCCAGCCGAGAGACGCCCACCACGCAAATTCCCTCAATCCGCTCAGCCTGAAACCAAATTCAGTCCGACCTGCCGGCGGATGTCGTTGATGATCTGCAGCACGCGCTGGCGATAGGGCAGGTACTGCACGCCGAACTCCTGCACCAGGCGTGTGTTGTCGATCAGGTAGTTGCCGGAGTTCGCACGGCCCCCGGTTTCGTGCTCGAAGCTGATGCGCACATCGGGCAGGAACTCGCGCACGATGTCGGCGATCTCGCCCAGGCTTATCGCGACCCCACCCGAATTGTACACCGCATGTCGCGGCTTGTCGGCCAGCAGCACGCGGGTGAACACCTCGGCGATGTCGTCGACATGAATCGGACAGCGCATCGCATCCTGGTGCGGGAACGAGATCGGCTTGCCCTGCGCCGGCTGCGTGATGATGTTCACGTGGTCCACCGAGCCGCGCACCTTGTCGGGCCCCGTCACGTTTGCCGGACGGACCGCGGTGATCACCATGCCGTATTTCTCGTTGTAGTCCTGCGCCTGCCATTCGTTGAAGATCTTGTGCATGGCGTACTGGACTTCGCCGTGGCGGAAATCGTCCTCGGTGACCATGCGCTCGCCGTAGTGTTTCTGCATGCCGTTCACCGCGAGCGAACTGGCGAATACCACGCGCTGCACGCCGGCGAGCCGAGCGGCTTCGAAGCAGTTGTCCATCCCGACGATGTTCAGCTTTGTCGCAATGTGCGGCGGATGCTCACTGCCAAGGAAATACGACAGGTTGATGATCCGGTTGGGCTTTGCACTAATGGTCGCCGCCATGACGTCATCGAACTGCGTGACGTCGCCGCGCATCACGCGCACCTGTTTGCCGAGGTCCTCAAACGAGGCGGCGCCCGGATTGATGTCCATGCAGACGATTTCCTCGCCACGCGCCGCCAGCAGGCGGATCACCCGCGTGCCGATGAATCCGGTTCCGCCGATGACGAAAATTGACATGGGTTCCCTCCTGCTTGTTGGCGCCAGCCTAGCAACACTGCTATCCTGACGCCACCATGGGAGCAGGAGTCGAAGCGAAGGTCGCGCGTTTGTCGGAATCCGAGACGGTGTCGTTCGGACCGCTGGCGCACTACAACAAGCTGACCGGCGACGATGGTTTGTCGATATTCACCGGCGTGCAGACGTGCAAGCCGGGTTATCAGACGCCGTTGCACTGGCACCCTTATGTCGAGTGCCTGTTCATCATCGAGGGCGCGATGGAGGCGTGGCTGGACGGCCAGGAAAACCAACCCGTGCGCCTCGAGGTCGGCGACATGATCGCCCTGCCCGCCGGCGTCCCGCACGTGTTCCGCAATGCAGGCGATGGCACGCTGCGGCTGCTCGGCATCCACAACTCGCCGACGCGGATCGTGCACCGGGTGGAGGCGTAGGCGCTGCCGACGCTGCGAGGCCCGCCACACCAGCGCACGCGTCGCAAACCCGTCGGCGGTACTCCCCTGCGCCATGGCAACCCAAAACCCCACAAGTACCGCCACCGTCACACGGTAGGCACCGCGCCTGCCCTCGGACTCGTTCCGAGAGCCCCGTTTCGGGACATATCCCAGCAAGCCAACCCAGTGGATTAGCCGAGGCCGCTCAGCACTTCCTCGTCTGTCGGGAACCGGCCGGTCGCCTTCTTCGAATAGGCCAGCCTGCCGTCCACCGTCACCTCGAAAACGCCGCCGCCGCTCTTCCGCAGATTCACCTGGGCGCCAGGCCGGGTCTTCAGGATCATGTCCCGCGCCGCACGGGCGCGCGGCTCATATCCTCACATTCCGCAGTATTCGATCTCGACCTGCATGCCACCACGACTCCTTGCCGAAACAACCGCCCAACGTTACCACATGCGGCCGGCGACACGAAGGCCGGCTTCAGGCAAACTCCATCCCATGACCAACCAGCGCATCACCCCCGTCATCCTGTCCGGCGGCTCCGGCACCCGCCTTTGGCCGGTTTCGCGCGAAAGCTTCCCGAAGCAGCTCTGGCCACTGGTGGCGGACGCCACCCTGCTCCAACAGACCGCGCTGCGCGCCCGCGGCGACGGCTTCGCCCCACCCATCGTGGTCTGCAACCAGGAGCATCGCTTCCTGATCGCCGAGCAGCTTCGCGCCGTGAACATCCCAGACGCCCGCATTCTGCTGGAACCGGTCGGTCGCAATAGTGCCCCGGCGATTGCCGCCGCCGCCATATTGGTCGCGGAAACCGACCCGGACGCGGTGCTCTGGATGATGGCCGCCGATGCCTCGATCGCCGACACCGCCGCGCTGCACGCCAGCCTCGTCACCGCAGCCGCTGCCGCCCGCGCCGGCCGAGTGGTGACCTTCGGCATGCGCCCCACCAGCCCGGAAACCGGCTACGGTTATATGGAGCAAGGCGCCGAACTCCGGGACGCGCCGGGCGCCTACACGGTAGCCCGTTTCGTGGAAAAGCCCGACGCCGCGACCGCCGCGCGCCTGGCCGCCGATGGCCGGCACCTATGGAACTCGGGCATGTTCGTGTTCACCGCGCGAACCCTGCTCGATGAACTCGACCGGTACGTCCCCGAAGTCCTTCGCGCGGTCCGCGATGCGGTCGCCGCCCGGCAGACCGACCTCGACTTCATCCGCCTCGGCGCCGAGGCCTTCACCGCCTGCCCGTCCATCAGCCTCGACTACGCGGTCGCCGAGCGCACCGATCGCGCCGCCGTGGTGCCCGCCGACCTCGGCTGGTCAGACGTGGGAAGCTGGGGCGCCCTGTGGGAGCTCGGCCCCAAGGACGCCGCCGGCAACGTCGCGGTCGGCGACGTGCTGTTGGAAGCCGCCCGCAACTGCTACGTCCGCAGCGACGGCATGCTGGCCGCGGTGGTCGGCCTGCAGGATGCCGTCGTCGTGGTAACCGAGGACGCGGTGCTGGCTATGCACCGCGGCCACGCCCAGGACGTGAAGACGGTGGTGGACCGGCTCAAGGCTGCCGGCCGGCACGAGGCCGTGGCGCACAACCGGGTGTATCGTCCGTGGGGGTTCTTCGAAACCCTGATTTTGGGCGACCGCTTCCAGGTGAAGCGCATGATGGTCACACCCGGCCACAAGCTGTCGTTGCAAAAGCACTTCCATCGCGCCGAGCACTGGGTGGTGGTGAACGGCAGCGCCCTGGTCACGCGCGACGACGAAACGCTGCTGATCCGCGAGAACGAAAGCATCTACCTGCCACTCGGCTGCGAGCACCGGCTGGAGAATCCCGGCAAAATCCCGCTGACCCTGATCGAGGTGCAGTCGGGCGCCTATCTCGGCGAGGACGACATCGTGCGGTTCGACGACGTCTACAACCGCAAGTCCGTCGGATCTGACACACCGACAGCATTTTCGCCACCCGGAACGCAGTGGCGCGGATATGCGCCTCGGCCGGCATGTGCAGCCCGTGAAACACTGCCACCGTCACCATTGCAATCGCCGCGATGCGCCAGCCATTGATGGCCGGTGGTGGCGGACCCGCCAACCGTACCAGTAAGCGCGCGCCGGCCAGCCCTACCAGCGCGCCGAGAATAACCTCCGGCAGCGAATGCACCCCGAGCGCAAGGCGCGAAGCACCGACCAGCACCGCCGCAACCAAGGCCAACGGCACCACCGCGCCACGCCGGCGTCGCAGCACCGTGGTGAGGCCGCCGGTAACCACCGTGGCGGCGGCGACATGACCACTCGGTGTGTGGATACTGGGGATGCCAATATTCGTCGCGCAGGCCAGGAACACCAGCTTGAGCACCAGCATCGTCGCGAAGGTCGCAATCACCGCCAGCAACCAGGCCGCCGCACCGCGTCGCCAGCCCTGCAACAGCAACGCGACGCCGACCGCGAATACCAGCGGCAGGATAACAGCCTGATCGGCGAAATCGGTGATGAAATTCACGGCTGGCAGGTTACCTCGGAAATGCTATCGCTCGCTTCAATGATGCGCTGATCCTCGAATGCTGCACGCCAGGATATGTAGCCGCCCGTATGTAACTCTACGGATGGACGCCATCCAACTCTCATCAGAGACTGACGGCAGAAAATCTCCGGTGATCGAACGACATGAATGCCTATCTGATAGCATCGATCGCCTTTGCCTGCGTGTTTGCTGGTTCGCTGGTCGGGCTTTGCTTGAACGCATGGCTGCCGGACGCACACCGATCGCCGGCCTCGCATGACGCCATCAAGCTCGGCACGGGAATGATTTCCGTACTGGCCTCGCTGGTCCTCGGATTGCTGACCGCCAGCGTCAAGAACTCGTTCGACACCACAGACGGGCAGACACGCACATTCGCCGCCAACCTGATCCTACTGAACCAAACGCTCAGTGATTATGGACCGGAGACAGGCAAGTCGCAGAAGCTGCTGCGCGATTACACCGCGCGGGCGATCGAGGACCAATGGCCGCAGGAGAGTGACCAGTCTGTGCAAATGGAGGACACCAGATCCGGGCAGATATTGGACGACACGCGCCGGGCGATCGCTGAGTTGCCGACGATCGATCCCGACCACCAGGCCTTGCGCGGCAGTGCGCTGAGGTTGATGGACACCGTGCTGCAGACGCGATGGCTGATGATCGAACGCGCCGAAAGCTCGATCCAGCCCGTCTACCTGGTCATTCTGATCACCTGGATCGTCCTGATCTTCGTGAGTTTCGGCTACAATGCGCCCTCAACATGACGGTGATCATCGCCTTCTTCATATGCTCGCTTGCACTCGCCTCCTGTCTGTTCATCATCACCGACCTGGATACGCCATTCTCCGGCTTGATCGCGCTCTCCAGCCATGCGATGCGGGACGCGCTCGGGCATATGAGTCAATAGGCGCTTAAGGGCGAAGCCCGACAAAAAATTTGTCGATGGTCAGGCAGCGATGCCGAGTTCGCGAAGGACGCCGTTCATGGCGAGTCGCAGGTCCTGGTAGTGGCGATCGATGGCGCGTGGGTTTTGTCCTCCTCGGGTGGAGCTGATGTCTTGAGCGGCCGCGAGGAGTGGCTTGAGGGCTTTCTCTCGGAGCACGAGTAGAGCCGTGATAGCGCGCAGACCGGTCGGCATCGCCTCGTGGCGACGCGTCGCGCCGATCCGCTGGACGATCCGTTTGCCGCGGAGTTTCTTCAGATCGTACGCGGCCTGGCGGGGGCCGTAGAGCGGTGCGCTATGATTTTGGAACGCGCGGACCTGATCGGCCAGTGCCGAGGCGGTGAAGCCATCAGCTGAGGCTGACAACGCGATGACAGCCTCAGCGACGTGACGCAGGCGCGGCTTGTTGAGATCGATTCCCCCGACCACGGTTTTACCAATCCGTGACGCCAACGGCAGACGCTCGAGCATCTCATCGCCAATGAAGCATTGATGGATGCAACTCAAAACCTCGTGGACGGTATTTCGGCCGGCCCTTGTCGCCGAGGATGGTCTTTATCGTCTTCAGGTCCAACGGCGCCCGGCTGCGATCGATCCGGGCCTGGAAGACTTGCTCCGTGCGTCCGCCAACCAGGAATATCAGGTTTCGGCTGTACTCCATTTGATAGTTGGAGAAGTGATACCGGAACCCGCTGCGTTTCTGCTTCTCAAAGTCGAGCGCAAAGCACAAGCAGCAGCGGTAAATCCACCGCTCACAGACCTCGCTCAATCGCCCTATAGCCCGTTGCTCGGACAAGGTCTCTGCGATCTTCGCGAAAACCGGACGTGTCACCGATGGCGGTGGAACAGTTGCCGTCTTTGATAAACCCGATGCCGGCCTTGCGAGGCTGGCAGGCGACGTATTCATGGCCATTCAAGATCACCTGGGCAGGCAACGGTGGATGCCCGCTGATCGCGATGGTGACATGGCCGCAGTCACGGTCGAGAATATGGAACGAGTAGTGGTTCACATAAGGCTTCTTCCGCTCAAGGTGGGAATTCGACTCGACGTGCCACACCGGTGCCTGGGCGCGACCAACCAGCACCAGAAACAAACCCTCGATCACCATTGTCTTGGCCAGATACTGGTCGGCCACGTGATGCTTGCGCTCTCCTGCCACACAATCGATGACCGGGATGTCGTGCGCTTTGGCGTAGCCTCGCTCGCGCCGGCTGAACCGCCGGCCAATCGCATCAGATGGGCGTTGTCCAGAGTGTCGTCTGATCCAGTGAGCGCCCGCCACCACACGCGGAAACCACCAGGGCTATGACCCATGCCGAAGTAAGCGTTCAGAACGATGCGGTCCACGCAATCGTAGCTGCCGCTCAGCAGCTCTTGATAGAGCTCGCTCAGTCCGTCGGTCATGGCCCGCTCCCTCGGCGTACTGCCGAACTCCGATGTCCATCCGAGACGAGCATACCGACCACCGACGGTACACTGGTCAGTGGCAAGGGTTTTGACGCGGCGGAACTGCCCCGCAGGGGCCACTTTTCCACAGCCATGTCTGGGGAAAAGCGTGGATTGTTACTGGACGACGTGTCGATTCCGGGTAGCGTATGCCATCTCCAATCAAGCAATAATCGTTGACGGTGCGCCAGCCCGCTTGCCCTGGCCGCGCCCCCATCCTGATCTGTTGCCGTCGTGGAAAGCACCTGACCACCTCGGACCGCAGGGGAATCGGGTGAAGCAATCGACCGCGCGATCAGCTCTGCGAGGAAGTCGTCATCCCAGCTAGCAGCCCATGATAGATGGTCACGATCGCACCCTCGATCGCCAGCATGTCCAGCAGTTTGGGAATAGCGACGATTTCGTTGGACTTTTCCACGACCTTGACCTGATCCGGCACGAGGCGCTGGTGGGCCGCGAAGGCCGACACCATGTGGATTGCCGTGGCGCCGTCCTTCTTTCGGCCGGATCGTCGTGATGTCTTGCCCCCGGCCTTCGCAGGGCCAGGCTATCGATGGCAATCACCCCCTCAGGCGCTCCGGTCAGTGCAGCGACCCAGGCGACGACGCAGCGCTGGAATCGCTCGGCGTCGAGCACCGCCAGAGTGTCGCCGGGATGGTCGTGCGCCGGCGTGCCGTGTTTGAACAGGCGGAAACGGCGCAAAAGCTCGCGTTTCTTGCAGCCGAACAAGGCGATATCGGTAACAGCCTCGGTACCGGCCAGCGCTGCGCGCGGTCACAAGAGCAGGATCTCGTCGAGCGAGTAAGTCACCTTGCCCTGTTGGCGCGGGTATTGCAGATCTGTGAAATAGCTCAGAAACACAAACACCTCGGCGATCTCGGCACAATCGGTCGTCGTGTCTTCCATGGCTGCCGCCGGTACGCGAATCGAGGGCTGGCATAGAGTCAACAATTTATCAGTGTGCCACCTATTCCTGCCCCAACGCGATGATCCGTTACGAGCCGGATCATTGATCTGGATCAATGATCCAGTTGAGGGCGCTGCTCCAGCCGTTCTGCGACATTCCACCCTCCCGAGAGAGTGCTGGCAAACCAAGAATGCCATACATCGCAACCGCGATAGGGAGGGTTGACCATGACGACGCCGATCTCTGGCTACTCTGGCGGCGATGCGATGCCTTGGTCGAAAGAGCCTTCAAAGGACCAGTGGATGGTTTACGTGGCCGCCTGGCTGGGCTGGACGCTCGACGCCTTCTATTTCACCACCTTCCTGCTGATCACTCCTATGCGCAGAATCCGCGCTGCCTGTCGGAGCGTTTCCCCACGGAAGTGCGAGCCACTGCCAGTGCATTCTGCCGCCATCAGGGAGCAATCTGGGGCGGCGGCTTCACGACCCCGGTGCTGGTGTATTTTGCGGGCGCGTACGATGTGAGCCTGGCAATCCCGATGCTGATCGGGACCATTGGCGGATTGATAAGTTTCATCCTTGCGGTGCTGTGCGGTCCGGAGACGAAGGGCAAGATTCTTGTCCCCGACCTGGTCGTCACCTGACCGTCCGGGCCGGATTGCAGCAGGGAGCGTCAAGCACCACGGAGGACGGTCGCGATGGGATCAACCTTCGACGGAAACTCGGGCGATCTGGGCGCCAAGATATGCGGGAGTGTGGTGGCGTCCATTCTGGCAGTGGTGGTGATCGGCTGTGCGCTGCGGTTGGCGGACGAACTACGACCGCGAACCGGTGACATCATATCGTTCGACCCGGCAAAGTATGCCGCGAACGCTGACCGTTCGCCGATGGTCGTCGTCAAGGTCGGCGGTTCGCCGGCCTCGTTCTGCACTCTGGAACCGAGCATCATGCGGGCATCGGGCGGCAGCCTGGTGATAGATTTCACCCAACTGGAACCTGCCCTCAGCTACCACGCCCACTGGGCAGGCCCGCGCACCAGCGACGATGCGGAGGATTGCGGTACCTCAGCGGAGCTGCTGCTGAGCCCGGCCGACATCTCGGCCCTGGCCCTGGCGGCAGGTGGCTGGCAATAGCGAATAGCGGGCACAACACAGCGACAGTGCCGCGCAACGATCGTGTGGCCGTGGCCTGCAATGCAAGCTGGCTTGTTGATCCAGATCAATGCCGCAGATTGTGGCCCGGTTCGTAAGCTTCGCGGAATATCGCCGGACTTGCGCCGAATGTCCGGGTCCGGGCGTCGTGCGCAATCAAAGATTCGGTTCCTGGCGGCTGATGGCTGCGTGTCCTGTCCAGGCGCTGCACTTCCATTGCGCAGATCGGTTGGCGATCGGCGGCTGGCGGAGAGGGGCAGATGAGCCTGAGAGACATCATGGTCGTGCTTGACGCGTTGCCCGCCAGCGAGGAGCGCATGCGGCTGGCGACCCGCACCGCCCGGGATCATGGCGCGCACCTGAATGCCGTATTCGTGCACCAGGGCCATGCCGCTGTTGAAGCGCCTGGCATTGGCGTGGGGCATGGGCTGGTAAGCCAGTTCATGCCGGGGCTGGCTGGAGCGCGCCGAATCACAGATGCGGCCGACGGATTCGAGCAGCGGTTGCGCGACTGTCTGCGCTGGTTCGGTGGCGACGGCAGTTGGCACGATGTCGACGAGAGCCGCGTTGCCAGCCTGATCGCCTTCACGAGAACCGCCGACCTCATCATCGTTGGTCAGAACTGCCGCAACGTGCGGCCGGGGCCGCCATGTCGACCTGACGAGATCCTGCTCAACTGTGGATGTCCGGTCCTCGTGGTGCCCTATATCGGCACGTTTGCCGGGCTTGGACACCGCGTGCTTGTCGCCTGGGATGGATCCCGCGAAGCAGCGCGCGCGCTCAACGACGCGTTGCCGGTGATCCGCGACGCGACAAACGTCACCGTGATGACGGTCCACTTCCGCGGCGAGGATCTGCGGCGCGATCGCGAGGCGGTCCAACGTGTCGTTCGTCATCTGGCGCGGCACGACATTTCTGCGCGCGCCGATCATCTGCTGCGCAGCGGCGACGCCGTGTCCGACGTGCTGCTGTCCGCGGCGATGGACATCTCCGCCGATCTGATCGTTGCCGGCGCATACCACCATTCGCCGCTGCGTGAAGCGCTGACTGGCGGGGTCAGCCGTGAGCTGCTGCAGCACATGACGGTGCCGGTGCTGATGTCGCACTAGGCGTTGACAATTCCACGCAATGACGGACCGGCGTTGCCGCCGTCCAAGACCATCATACGGAGGGAGGACCATGACAACCGACAATAATCGCCTGACCGACCTGTCGCCCGACGAGCATCGTGCGCAACTGCGACGCGCCGTCATCGCCAGCACGGTCGGCACGACGATCGAGTGGTACGATTTTCTGCTCTACGGCACGATGGCCGCATTGGTCTTCGGCAAGCTGTTCTTTCCGAAATCCGAGCCGATCATCGGCATCCTCGAATTGTTCGGCGTATTCTTCGTCGGTTTTGTCGGACGGCCGATCGGGGCCGCCATCTTCGGCCATTGGGGCGACCGGATCGGCCGCAAGGCCACGCTGATCGTCACGCTGCTGGTGACCGGCATCGCAACGGCAGCCATCGGTCTCATCCCAGGCTACAACAGCATCGGCATCTGGGGTGCTGTGCTGCTGACGGTGATCCGTTTGATCCAGGGCATCGGGGTTGGCGGCGAGTGGGGCGGGTCGGTCCTGCTGGCAATGGAATGGGCGCGCACGAACAACAACCGAGGCTTCCTCTCGGCGTGGCCGCAATTCGGCGCGCCGGCCGGGTTGTTCCTCGCCAACGTGGCAGTGCTGGCGTTCAGTTGGTTCTCGGGCGATCAGTTCTATACCTGGGGCTGGCGGATTCCATTCCTGCTCAGCCTGATCATGGTCGCCGTCGGGTTGTGGATCCGGCTTGGGATTCTCGAAACCCCCGTCTTCCGCAAGGTGGTCGAGGATCAGCGCGTCGAACGCGTGCCGGTGTGGGAGGTGCTGAAGCGCCAGCCGAAGCAGGTCGCCCTGACCGCCCTGCTGCGCATGCCCGAACAGGCGCCGGGCTACATCGTCGGCGCATTCATCTTCAGCTACGGCACGACGGCGCTCGGAATGTCGCGCAACTTTCTGCTGATTGCTGTCATCACGCAGACCGTACTCGGCTTCCTGTGGGTTGTTGTCGCCGGGCATCTGTCCGACCGCATAGGCCGCAAGAACATGTTCATGCTCGGCGCCCTGTCCATGGGGATCTTCGGTTTCATCTACTTCGCCATGCTCGATACCGGGAACCCGGTGGTAATCTTCATCGCCATCGCGCTGTCGCTGCTGCCAGTGATGACCCAGTACGGACCGGAGGCGGCATTGATCGCGGAAAGCTTCACGCCACGGCTGCGCTATAGCGGCAGTTCGCTCGGCTACCAGCTTGCTTCGATCATCGCGGGCGGCCCATCGCCGTTCATCGCGACATGGCTGTTCGCCACCTACCATTCGAGCCTGCCGATCGCCATCTACATCGCGATCTGTGCCGTCATCGGCATTGTGGCGACGGCTCTGTTGACCGACTACACCAGCAAGGACATTTCAACCGAATACGCTGGCGTATGAACGACGGTGAGACGCCGGGGCGGTCCTCCTTGGGCCAGCCCCGGCGTCCTTGCCGGCCTTCGCTGCGGGTGAGTACAGTCCAGCTCAAAGCGCGCGGCCGACTGTCAGCAGGAGTATGCGATGCTCGCCACGACGATCCTGGATCTTGCGACCCTGCCGTACGACGCCAAACACACTTTGGCGCTGCTGCCGCCGCTGATCGCATGATGGACCCGAAACTGTTCGCCGCCGCCCTGGTTGCCGGGATGTCGGATGCGCTCGTGTATGCCGACGCGGACGGCACGATCCGGGCGTGGAACCGCGGCGCGGTTCGCATCTTTGGCTTCGCCGAAGCCGAGGCGGTGGGACGATCGCTGGACATCATCATTCCCGCCAATCTGCGCGAGCGGCACTGGCAGGGCTATCGCGAGACGATGCGCACGGGGCTGACCCGTTATGGCGATGGCCAGTTGCTGTCAGTGCCCGCTGTACGCAAGGACGGCGCACGAATATCGGTCGAATTCACCATCGTGCCGTTCACCGACGCGAGCGGACAGATGACCGGGATCGCAGCGATCATGCGCGATGCGACCAGCTCGTTCGAGGAACTGCGTGAATTGCGCAAGCAGGTCGCAGCCCTGCGTGCCGCCCGCGCAAACTGAAAGCACTCATCCGGCACGCCGATGAAAAACCACGATCACCGCACGCGGTACAGCACCACCCGGTCGCGCTCCTTCGCCAGCAGACTGGCGCGAACGTTTATCAGGTCCTGCCATCCGAGATAGCCGACCAGGCGGCCATCCTCGGGCGAGACGATGGGGATGTGTGCAACGTTTGCCCGTGTCACGAGCTCGATCATCCCTTCGAGATAGTCGTCGGGATGCGCCGTTGCCGGCCGCTACGGCGGCATCTGGAAGTTCGGTGTGGAGCGTGAGATCGCCTGTTCTTCCTCCGTCATGTCTGCCGGGACGTCGGCAAACAGACCGGTGCTCAGATAGCGCTCGCCGGTGTCGGGAAGCATGCAGAGGACAGTGGTGCCCGTCGCTGCATCCGAGCAGACCCGCAGTGCACCGGCAAAGGTTGCGCCGGCAGAAATACCGACAAGAATTCCCTCCTGCTGCGCCAATGCCCGGCTGTAACGCAACGCATCGGAACCGGTGACACGCACGATGCGATGGACCACGCCGGAACCGAATGCGTCCGCTGTCAGCTTGGGGATGAAATCCGGAGCCCAGCCCTGCACCGGATGGGACTTGAATGCCGGATGTGCAGCCGCCGGTGAACCGTCGTCATTGCGCTGCTGCGGAACGCCGCTGGTGAGCAGCGAAGCGTCCTCCGGCTCGCATACCACGATCCTGGTTTCCGGCCGCTCCTTTGCGAGCACCCGGGCGACGCCCTTCAGCGTACCGCCGGTGCCATAGCCGGTGACCCAGTAGTCCAGCCTCTCACCCGCGAAATCGTCGATGATCTCGCGCGCGGTGGTGCGTGAGTGCATGTCGGCATTGGCCTCGTTCTCGAACTGTCGGGTGAGGAACCAGTCATGGCGCGCGGCAAGCTCATTCGCCTTCTTCACCATCCCCATGCTGCGGTCGGCTGCGGGCGTCAGCACGACCTTGGCGCCGAGGAAGCGCATCAGTCGCCGGCGCTCGATACTGAAGCTCTCAGGCATGGTGATCACGAGCGTGTAGCCCTTCTGCGCGCAAACCATGCCAGGCCGATGCCGGTGTTGCCGCTGGTTGCCTCGATAACGGTTTGCCCGGGTTTGAGATTTCCGCTGCGCTCCGCGTCTTCGATGACACCGAGTGCGAGGCGGTCCTTGACCGATCCGAGCGGATTGAACGCCTCGATCTTGACGTAGAGTTTGACGTTTGGCGGCGCGAGCCGGCCGAGCCGAATGCCCTGATGAGCTGCCCGTCTTCAATGTCGCACGCCGTCGGGAAGCGCTGCATTCAGGCAGATCATTTAAGCAGATCAATGTGCCGCCAAGCATTAACCTGGATCATATATCTGGATGAAAGACACCGGACTGCGAGCCGGATAGCGTCAGCCTTCCGAAGGAATTGACGACGATCACGACGGCGCACACGGAACCAACCGTTCAAGCGTTCAGGCAGAATTCAAGGGCGTTGCCCGACTGCACATTCGTCAAGTCACGAAGGGAGGAAATAGCCATGACAGCAGCGCCTGCCGTGTTCGGGGCAACGACCCCGGCTGGCCACACCCTCGGACGCAAGCTCGACAGCATTCCCTTCAGTGCCTATCACGTTGTGCTCATCGTCGTGCTCGGGTTCGTCGGCTTCATCGAGGGCTACGACCTGGCGCTCAGCGGCTCACTGCTCGTGCTGGCGAAACAGCCGTTGCAACTCAGTGCGGACGAAGTTCGCGCGCTTGCCGTGTGGCCGACGTTTGTCGTGGTACTGGGCGGCTTTGCGGCGGCAGCGATGTCGGACCGGATCAGCCGGCTGGTCGTGATGCAGATCGGCGTGATCCTGAGCACCTTGTGCACACTGCTGATCCTGCTCGCGCAGAATTTCGAACAGTTGCTGATCCTGCGTCTGGTGACCGGCATCGGGCTCGGCTTCACGATCTCGGCGCCGTTCCCGATCGCCGCCGAGCTGATGCCGGCACAACATCGGCGGACCTACGCGGCAATCTACGAGGTCATGCTGGCAAGCGCCTTCACCTTGCTGCCGTTCGTCGGCTTCATGCTGACCGACCACCCGAATGGCTTCCGCCTGGTGGGATTGCCCGGCGGCGTGACGTTGTTCATCGCGCCCATCCTGATCTGGTTGCTGATCCCGGAGAGTCCGCGCTGGCTGCTGCGACGCGGCAGAACCCAGGAAGCGGTTGATACCGTCAACCTGATGATCCGGCGATGCGGCAACGCAATGCCGCCGATGACGGTGGCTGAACTCACGGCGAATTCTGCTGTGCCGCGCGAGCAACTGCCGCCGTTCCGGAAACTGTTCGCCCGCGGCCAGATTCGCTGGACCGCTGTGGGCATTCTGTGCGGAATCTGCGGCGGCACCGCCTACTACCTGATCGCAATCCTGCTGCCGAAGGCATTGGTCGATCAGGGCGCTGCCGTTGCCGTAAGCTTCGGATTGAGTTCGCTGGTGTTCGCGGCAAGCATTCCCGGCAAGTTGTTCAACGGCTACATCATGGAAATCGTCGGGCGGCGCTGGACAATCACAGGCTCGTTCGTACTGGCGATACCAGGTCTGCTGCTCATGATGACCGCGCATCAAATGGGCTCGATGGGAACCCTGGCCTTCGAGGCTGGAACGGTCATCACCGGCTTCACCGTGCTGTCCTGCTTCCCGGCGGTGCGGATGTATCTCTCCGAGCAGTTCCCGACCGCACTGCGAGGGCGCGGACACTTCTTCGGCGAGTTGTTCGCGCGCGTCTTCGCTGGCGTGATCGCGCCGTTCCTGATGGCCTCGCATACCGGATCGCCGGGTATATTCTTCGGCACGATGGTCGCCGTGGTTGCCATCGGCGCCTGTGTCCCGCTGGTCTTCGGCAGGGAAACCCTCGGCAACCTCGAAACCTTCACCGAGGTTGTCCCTGAACTCGCCTGACAAATCGGCGGTCAGGTTGTAGTCGGTGGCGAGCCCGATATGTCGCGGGATCGCCGCTAGAGCAGGCCCGGGATCGGTCGGCGCGTGAGGTAGTGCTCCTCGAAATCCGGCGAGTGTCGACAACGATGCAATGTCGTGAATGACAACCCGCTGTCCCTCGATGGTCGCCAGACCTTCGTCGCGAAGGCACCGCACCATTCGGTTGATATGCGGTCCACTGAGTCCAAGCACATCCGCCATCAATTCCTGCGTCAGCGGAAGCGTGTAAGACAGTTCGTCGGCAAGGCATGCGGCGCGCAGCCGGACCAGAAGTTCAAGGATCAAATGAGCCAGCCGCTCGTATGCCGAGCGACGCCCGAGATCAACCAGATGTTCGCCGTACATGGCGAGCTCACATGCCGAGGAACAGAACAGGGCGGTCCCGATACGCGGGAACCGAGCGAACAGGCTTATCAGCTTCGCGAACGATACCGGCGAGATCTCAACATCCGTCAGCGATGACACCGAATTCACCGCGACATCGAACAGGCAGGACGGAAAGCCGATGAAGTCGCCGGGCAGGCCGAGATCCAGAATCTGGCGCTTGCCATCTGATAGCACCTTGTAGCGGGACACGACGCCGCTACAGAGGATAAAAAAATGATCGTAACGCCGCCCAGCGACGATGATCTCTCTGTGTCTGGCAAATTTTCGCTTGGGCTCGTGCAGTCCGCCAAGGAATTCGACCTCGGCGTCGGACAGCGTCAGGTAAGGTCTCAGCTTCTCCACCAACGGGAACACCGCCGCAGGAGAGGTCGGCAACGCGAGCAACACTGCTTCTTGAGCCATGTTGAAACCTCGGTACCGGTCGCCCAGGACCATCGCTCAGCCGCGGCGATGGCACAACACGCGGTTAGACTAAATCGGAACGGATGACGAGAGCAAGGCCGTGCATTGATCTGCATCAATGCGCCAGATGGTAGCTCTTGTGCCACGCCTCGCTATAGTGGCGGCGATCCTGTCGCAAGGAGCACCCTGAGTTGCGGCGCCTGCCCGCCGAATTGGGACACGGTCAAAAGCATGGATATCCATTACAATATCGACCTGGAATGGCACAGCACCGACAATGTCGGCAGCATAACGACCCCGACTGGGAATCTGCCATATGCGCGACTCGGCGAAACCGACCGCCGCCGCGAGGCTCCAGGCCCCGAGACCCTGCTGATCGCTGCGATATCCTCCTGCTACAGCATCATCCTGTCCGACACGCTGCGCGCCGCGTCCTTGCCGCAATCCGGCATTGCGGTGCGCGCCGAAGGCGTCATCGCCAGCGAGCGTGGCAGAACGCAATTCGCCCGCGTGACGGTTAACCCGATCATTCGCGGCGCGGATACGCTGCGGCGAAATGCCTATGAAAAGGCTGCCGTCGCGGCGCGCGATGAGTGCCTGATTGGCAGGTCGATACGCGGCAACGTCGCGTATGTGGTCGGCGATGTGGTGTTGCGCTCCGGCGAGTGAAGCGTCGGACCACGGTTCTGACCTGGATGGTGCAGCCGGGCGCGCGCGGATGGTCCCGGTCAGATCACCAGGATCATTGCTCTCGATCAATGCCCCAGCTCGTGGCGAGACAGTTTGCATCGCGCGAGCATGCCTCCTGGACAAGACCAGGGCAGTGCAAGCCTGGCGACACGGCGACAGGGATTTCGCCGGCATCGATAACCGGCGCGATGACAATGTGACCGCGCTAGTCGTGCAGGATCGCCACCGCGCGGGTCCATCCCGCCGAAGCCCGATGCACCTTCACCGGAAAACATACGACATCGAACCCGTCGGCCGGCAATATCTCCAGATTATGCAGCTTCTCCAAATGCGAATAACCGATCTCGCGCCCGGCGCGATGGCCTTCCCAGATCAATTCGGCGTCGCCCGTTTCGGCGACCTTGCGTCGGGTGTGGGAGAACGGCGCATCCCAGCTCCATCCGTCGGTGCCGACCAGCCGCACGCCGCGCTCCAGCAGCCACAGCGTTGCCGCCTTGCCCATGCCGCAGCCTGAATCCACATAGTCATCATCGCCATATTTCGCGCCGGCCGAGGTATTCACCACGACAATGTCGAGCGGCTTCAGCGCGTGGCCGATGCGCTTCAGCTCCGCCTCGACATCGCCGGGAGTCGCGACATAGCCATCGTCGAAATGCCGGAAATCCAGCTTGACGCCCGCCTGGAAGCACCACTCCAGCGGCACCTCGTCGATCCGCCACGACGGCTCGCCACCCGGTTTCAGCCGGTGGTTCATCGTGGAGAAATAGTGGTACGGCGCGTCCAGATGCGTGCCGTTGTGCGTGCTGATCGTGGCACGCTCCACCGCGGCATATTCGCCGTCCGGCAACTGATCGACCCGCACCCCCATGTACTCCGCCATCGCGGGTGCGGTCATGTGGTGGTCCATGTATTCGATCTTCGGCAGCGAATGTGGAGGATCGCTCTTGATCCCCGCCTTCAGCGGCACCGAAATGTCGATCAGCCGGCGCGGCATCGTACCTCCCCCCTATTCCGCCGCCTTCATCAGCTTCGACGGATCGGCGCCGACGCGTCCGGTCTCGCCCGGCTGCGCATGCGCCAGACGGAAATCGTAGTGCACCGCCTTCATGCCCGGAATCGGCGAGGCCGGATCGTCCTTCGCACCGACCACCAGCGAACCCGACACGCCGAACACCGTGTCCGAATCGATATGCTCGTCATCGCCGAAATACAGCGCGGTGACCAGTTCGCGATAACCTTCGCCGCCGATCAGGAAATGAATGTGCGAGGGCCGGAAGCCGTGTCGGTTCTGTGCCTTCACCATGTCGCCGACCGGTCCATCCATCGGAATGGAATAGCCCAGCGGACGCACGGTGCGGAAATGATAGCGGCCGTCGGCGTCGGCGTGGAAGTTCGCCCGCAGGTCCATCATATCGGCGGCATTCTCGGCCTGAAGGTCGTACAGCCCGAACTCGCTGGTCTGCCACACCTGCACATAGGCATGCGGAACAGGCTTGCCGGCGTTGTCGGTCACCTGGCCATACACCACGATCTCCGGCGCGGTCGGCTTTGCCACGATGCTGGCGCCGAGCGGCAGTTCCGGCGCGCCCTCCCGATAGAACGGCCCTAGCAGGCTGCTCTGGCTGCCCAGTTCGCGCGCCTTCCTGTCGTGCATCGCGTTGACCAGCGCGCTGAGCCCCAGAACATCGGCCAGCAGGATGAACTCCTGGCGGAACGGCGTGCAGGCCTGGCCCACCGCGGTGAAGAACTGGATGCCGGCCAGCCACTCCGCCGGGGTAAGCTGCACCTCGCGGGCGAAGGCGTGCAGGTGGCGAACCGCCGCATCCATGATCTCCTTCAGGCGCGGATCGGGCGTATTCGCCATCTGCGCCAGGGCGGCTTCGGTGACGGTGTTTTCGTCCAGGTCCTGCATGGGACGCTCCTCTGTCTGCTGGGTGCCAGCATAAGGCAAGCGGACCGCGCGCGCGACCCGCCCTCTGGCGCACGGCCTCGGCGCGCCATAGGATGCCGGCAACGAATCAACCGGGGAGGAAATTCGTATGCTGCCCACGCGCCTTGTACTGACGGCTGTCGCCGTCCTTGCGTTCCTTGGGCTCGGCCCGAGGATCACGTACGCGCAGGCGCAGAACCCGATCACCATCGGCTTCGGCATGGCGCTCACTGGCGGGCTGGCGCCCAATGGCAAGGCCGCGCTGCTGGCGATGCAGATCTGGCAGGACAACATCAACGCGAAGGGCGGTCTGCTCGGCCGGCCGGTGAAGCTGGTCTATTATGACGACCAGTCCAATCCGGCAACGATCCCCGGCATCTACACCAAGCTGCTCGACGTCGACAAAGTGGACCTGGTGGTCAGCGGCTACGCCACCAACATGATCGCGCCGGCGATGCCGATCATCATGCAGCACAACCGGACCTTCCTCAGTCTGCTTGGCCTCGCGGTGAACAGCGAATTCCACTACCCGAATTACTTCTCCTTCACGCCGACGGGCGGGCCGGAACCCAAACAGAGTTTCGCTGCCGGCTTTTTCGCGACGGCGATGGCGCAGAACCCGAAACCGAAGACGCTGGCGATCGTCGGCGCCGATGCGGAGTTTCCGCACAATGCGATGGACGGCGCGCGGGCACTGGCAAAGCAGGACGGGCTGACGATTGTCTACGACAAGACCTATCCTCCGCCGACGACCGATTACACGCCGATCGTGCGTGCCATCCAGGCGACCAATCCCGATCTCGTGCTAGTCTGCTCCTACCCGCCGGATACCGTCGGCATGATTCGTGCCGCGCATGAAGTCGGGCTCAAGGCCAAATTGTTCGGCGGCGGCATGGTCGGGTTGCAGAGCACCGCCATCAAGACGCAGCTTGGCCCGCTGCTGAACGGCATCGTCGACTACGACTTCTGGCTGCCGTGGTCAGGCCTTGCCTCACCCGAAGCCAAGGCATTCCTGGCGCAGTACCAGGCGAAGGCGCCATCGGCAGGGGTCGACCCGCTGGGTTACTATCTGCCGCCGTTCGCCTATGGCGATATGCAGGTGCTGCAGCAGGCGGTGGAGGGGACTAAGAGCCTGGATCAGGACAAACTTGCCGACTATCTGCGGTCCCATACATTCAAGACCGTGGTCGGCGACGTGAAGTTCGGACCCGATGGCGAATGGGCCGAGGCCCGCGTTCTGGAGGTGCAGTTCCAGAACGTTAAGGCGAACGACGTTGATCAGTTCAAGGATCCGAGCACCGAAGTGATCCTCTGGCCGCCCGCTTTGAAGACGGGGAACATCGTTTACCCGTACAGCAAGGCTGAATAACCTAGCTTCGTCCGCGGCTCGCGATGACAGGTGAGCCGCGCCGATGATGACGGGTGAGCCGCCTCAGTGCCTGAAGTGGCGCATGCCGGTGAACACCATGGCGACACCGGCAGCGTCCGCCGCCGCGATCACCTCCTTGTCGCGTAGCGAACCGCCAGGCTGAATCACCGCTGTCGCACCGGCGGCGATCGCAGCCTCCAGCCCATCGGCGAACGGAAAGAACGCATCCGACGCCACCACGCTGCCTCGCGTCAACGGCTCGGCCAAGCCGGCCGCCTTCGCCGACCTCGGCGCTCTTCCACGCCGCGATGCGCGCGCTGTCCACACGGCTCGGCTGACCGGCACCGATGCCGACCGTTGCGCCGTCCCTGGCATAGACGATGGCGTTCGACTTCACGTGCTTGCAGACGCGGAACGCGAACAGCAGATCGGCCAGTTCCGCGTCGGTGGGCGCGCGCCGCGTCACCACACGCAGGTCCGTCGCACCGATGCGCCCAGCGTCGCGAGTCTGCGCCAGAAAGCCGCCGGCCAGACTGCGGAAGGTCATACCCGGGGCAGCGGGATCGGGCAGCCCGCCGGTCAGCAGCAGCCGCAGGTTCTTCCGTCGCGCCACGGCAGACTTGGCCGCTTCGTCCGCGTCCGGCGCGACGATGACCTCGGTGAGGATCGCCGCGATCTTCTCGGCCGCCGGCGCATCGAGCGTTCGGTTCACCGCAACGATGCCGCCGAACGGCGAGACCGGATCGCAGCGGAATGCCAGGTCCCAGGCTTCTGCCAGCGTCGCCGGCCGACGCCACGCCGCAGGGATTAGCGTGCTTGATGATCGCGACCGTCGGTGCGTCGAACTCAGCGACGCATTCGAATGCCGCATCGGTGTCGGCCAGGTTGTTGTACGACAGCTCCTTGCCCTGCACCTGCACGCGCGGTCGCAACGCCGCGACGCTGCGCCGTTGACATAGAACGCCGCCGCCTGGTGCGGGTTCTCGCCGTAGCGCAGCGTCTGGCGCAGCGTACCGGCAATCGCAAAGCGTCGCGGCAACACGTCACCGCGACGTTCGGCGAACCACGCGGCGATCGCCGCATCGTACGCGGCCGTCCGCGCGTACGCCTCGCCGGCGAGACGGCGGCGCAACGCCAGCGTGGTGCCGCCATGCCGCGGCGAGCTCTTCCAGCACCGCGGCGTATTGATCCGGTTCCGTCAGCACCGTGACGAAGTCGTGGTTCTTCGCCGCGGCGCGGATCAGCGCCGGTCCGCCGATGTCGATGTTCTCGACGCATTCGTCATCGGCGGCGCCCTTCGCCACCGTCGCCTCGAACGGATACAGGTTCACCGCGACCAGATCGATCGGCGCGATGCCATGCTCCGCCATCTGTGCCACATGTTCCGGCACATCGCGCCGCCCGAGGATGCCGCCGTGGATCTGCGGCACCAGCGTCTTCACCCGCCCGTCGAGGATTTCGGGAAAGCCGGTGTGTTCGGACACCTCGGTCACCGGCATGCCGGCGTCGCGCAACGCTCGCGCCGAACCTCCGGTGGACAGGATCTGCGACGCCGCGCGCCGCCAGCGCCGAGGCGAACGGCACCAGCCCGGCCTTGTCGGACACCGAGATCAACGCGCGGCGAATAGCGACGATATCGGTCATGGCGGTTCCCGGCTGCTGCCATGGCGCCGGATAGCCCTTACGGCGTGCGCGCCAGACCCAACCCAGCTTTCCAACGCCGCGCCCGCACCATGCAAAAGCCGGCGGGACCGGCGTTCCGACGGAAATCCACTGCGTCCGGCGCAGGTTCACAGCCCGAGCAGGTCCAGCGTCCGCGCCACCACCTTCGCCTCGTCATAGAGTTGCAACGCGCGCGACCTGCCCGCTCCGCCCATCGCCGCACGCAGCGCCGGATCGGCCGCCAGGCGGCGCAGCGCCGCGGCCAATGGCGCGACCTGGCGCGGCGGCACCAGCAGTCCGGTCACCTCGGGCACCACCTGCTCACGCGGACCTTCGATGTCGCTGGCGACCACCGGCAGACCGGTCAGCATCGCCTCGATCACCGACATCGGCAGGCCCTCGAAATAGCTCGGCAGGGCGAAGATGTCGGCGGCCGCCAGCACCGCGGCGACATCGTCGCGATAGCCCAGCAATCGCAGCCGCTCGCCAAGGCCGGCGCCTGTCAGCAATGCCCGGCATATCGTCGCCGCGATCCGATTCGAGCCGTTCGCCAACCACCCAGAGCTCGGCGTCGGGCACGTTCGCGCATCGCGGCGGCCAGTTCCGGATAGCCCTTGACGCGCACCAGGCGGGACACCGCCACGACCACCACGCGATCGGCCGGCGTGCCGAGTGCGGCGCGGATGCGCGCGCGCGCGACGTGGGTCCGGATGGAACACCGCCGGGTCGCGGCCGTTGCCGATTGCGCTGGGCGCCGCGGAAGATGCGCAGCCGCCGCGCGTCCACCGCCTCGCTGGCTGAGACGGTCAGGAACACGTCGGTGAAGCGGCCGCCGATCCATTCCATCGACAAAGCCGGCGGACCGGCGGAGCCAGGATCCCTGCTGGTTGAACAGGAAGCCGTGGCAGGTATAGGCGACGCGCGGCACGCCCGCGACCCGCGCCGCCAGCCGGGCAAGGAAGCCGCTGATCGGCATGTGGGCATGCACCAGATCGGGCCGCTCCGCCCGGAACAGCCGCACCAGTCGCGGAATGCCCGCCACATGCGCCAGCGGCGACAGCCGACGCTCGAACGGCACGGCGACCACGCGGAACCCCTCGGCGCGGACACCGTCCAGCAGTCGGCCCTCGGCGCAGACGCCGATGACCTCGTGCCCGCGCGCACGAATGCCGCGCATCAACGGCAGCAGGAACTGCCGCAGCGAGAAATCGACGTTGGTGATTTCGATGATCTTCATCAGTGGTCCGTGACGCGATCACCGAACAAGGCTAGCAAGAAGCCAGCGCTACTTTTTTGCAAAAAGTAGCAAAAAACTCTTATTCACTGGCTCCGGTGCCTGGTCAGGGCAACCGCCCAAGTAATCGAAAGTTTTTTGGTTCTTTTTTTCAAAAAGGAACATGCTATCCGACCTTGCTGATCGCCCATTTCACCTGCTGCGGGCCGTCGGCGAAGCCGGTCAGCACCACCTGCTCGCTGCGGCGCGGCTCCAGCGCCGCCGAGATAGACGCTCTCCTCCAGGCTCATCCGCGCGCCATCGGCGCGCAGCCGCCAGCCGCCGCCGGAGCGCAGCCGCAGCAGCACCGCCTCGCCGTCCTGCTGCAGGCTGGCATTCACGTCCGGATGCAGGTGGAAGCGCAGCGTGAACGGCTGCGGCGTCGGCGCCTCGACCGCATCCTCGCCGCGCATGTCCTCGCCGCTTTCCGCCAGATACAGCCGCCGGCGATGCACCGCGCCGAACGGCTTCTTCCAGCCGTCGTGGCTGGCCTCCAGCCAGTGCGCGCCGTTCGCCTCCTGGCGCTGCGCCTCCACCACGACCGGGCGGCGGCCGAGACCCGTCCGGCTTCAGTTCGGACGAACTGACATCGGCGATCACCAGGGTGGAGTGCGCGGCGGTCGCGCGGGTGGCGTCGCGCCATTCCGGATCGCCGGCGGGGAACGCGCCGCAGTTCACGATCATCCGGTCGCGGCCGACGGACAGCTCCATCGACAGCGTGCCGGCATGGGCATAGCGGTCCACGCCCGGCGGCGGCGGCGCGCCGCAATCGACGATCAGCACGCTGCGGCCGGCCTGCAGGCGCTGGAAGCCGCCATCGGTCAGCGACGACGGACCCCGCCCGCCGCGCCCGGCCTGGGTCAGCGCGATGTCGATCAGGCTGCTGCTCTCTTCCTTGCTGCCGTTGAACAGCGCCAGCCCGCCGTCGCCGTGGCGCATCACCCGCAGGGCCGGCGCCATGCGCTCGATCGCGCTGGTCAGGGCGGGCGGCGGCTGCGTCTGCGCCGCCTGCAGCAGGGCGCGGATTTCGGTCAGGTCCTGCAACGCGGCAAGCTGCGCCGCCGGGCTGCGTTCGGCGTGGCAGCCGTCCGGCAGCACCTGGCGGGCGATCTCCTGCGGCAGGAAGCGCAGCGCGCGGGTCAGGAACCCGGCGTGCTCCGGCAGCGCGACCGCGGCGGCGATCAGGCCCTTCAGCGCGGTCAGCGCGCGGGCGTCCAGTTCCTCGGCCGGCAGCGCGGCCGACAGGCTGCGCGCGTCGGACACCAGCCGGGCCATCAGCCGCTGGCGGAACGCATCGTCGGCGGTGGCGGCGAAGAAGTCGTAGTGGCCGAGCCAGGCGGTGATGCGCGCGCCGGCCACGTCCGGCCGGTGCGCCAGCGGCTCGCCGGGCGGCGCATGCGATCCATTCGGCGACCAGCGCCCGGGCGCGCAGCCGCGCCGCATCGGTGCCGAGCGCGCGCAGGTCGCGCAGCCAGGTGAAGCCGTGCGCGGCGGCATCCAGCGACCGCGGACCGGCGAGGCCTCGCCCCAGCCACCGGGCCGCAACAGAGCGCACGCCGCCGCCGATTTCCAGCTCGCCCTTCAGCAGCCGGGCGCCGCGGCCAGGATCGCCCGGCCAGGGATCGCGCACCGGCAAGGCGGGCGCGTCGGGCACGCGGCTCATGCGCAGGCTGGGCAGGCGCGCGATCACCCGGCGCGCGTCGCGCAGCCAGCGGCGCGGATCGCTGGCGCTCATCCGGGATGGCCTTCGCCGCGCAGCGCCCCGATCGCCGCGGCATAGTCGGTGGCGCCGAACACCGCGGTGCCGGCGACCAGCGTGTCGGCGCCCGCCGCGATCACGCTCGGCGCCGTCGTCGGGCGTGATGCCGCCATCCACCGACAACGCGATCGGGCGGCCGGACGCGTCGATCATCCGGCGCAATGCCGCGATCTTCGGCAGTTGCGAGGGCAGGAATGCCTGGCCGCCGAATCCGGGATTGACCGTCATCACCAGGATGATGTCGACCAGATCGAGCACCCACGCAATGCTTTCCACCGGCGTCGCCGGGATTCAGCACCACGCCGGCACGTTTGCCGTGCGAGCGGATGAGTTGCAGCGTGCGATGCAGATGCGGCCCGGCCTCCGGATGCACCAGCATGTGGTCGGCGCCGGCATCGGCGAACGCGGCGACGTAGGGATCGACCGGCGCGATCATCAGATGCACGTCGAACGGCAGCGTGTGTGTGCGGGCGCAGGCTTTTCAGAATCGGCGGGCCGAAGCTGATGTTCGGCACGAAATGCCCGTCCATGACGTCGAGATGCAGCCAGTCCGCGCCCGCCGCCTCGATCGCCGCCACTTCGTCGCGCAGGCGGGCGAAATCGGCGGCGAGCAGGCTCGGTGCAATGGTGACTCGACCGGGTCGCGATGCGGACATGCGACGCGATGTAGACAGGCGCTTCGCCGGAACACAAGCCGGCGGGGTCATGTCTTGATCAGGCGCGCGGCGAAGAAACCGTCCATGCCGCCGCGCTCCGCCCACAGTGCACGGCATGCGTGCGCAGGAAGCCATCCGCGGTCAGCGCTTCCGGCAGCGCGGCGAGTTCGCTCGGGTTGAACGGATCGTGCCGCACACCGCCGCGGGCCAGCGCCGCCTCGATGCGTTCGGCACCCTCCTCCGGCTGCAACGAACACACCGAGTAAACCAGCCGCCCGCCCGGACGCAGCATGGCCAGGGCCGCGGCCAGCAGCCTGTCCTGCGTCTCGGTCAAGGCGCTGAACATCGCTGCGGCCGCTTGATGCGAGGCACATCGGGATGGCGGCGGATCGTGCCGGTGGCGCTGCACGGCGCATCCAGCAGCACCGCATCGAACGGCACAGGCGGCATCCAGCGGTGCGCATCGGCCTGCACCATTTCCGCGGCGAGCCGCCAGTGGCGGAGGTTCTCGCGCAGGCGCAGCATCCGGGCGGGATCGCGCTCCAACGCGGTGACGATGGCGCCGGCGGCGGCAAGTTGCGCCGTCTTGCCGCCCGGCGCGGCGCAGAGATCGGCCACGCGCTCGCCAGGCCGCGCCGCAAGCAGCCGCGCGGGCAGGGCGGCGGCGGCATCCTGCACCCAGAAGTCGCCCGGCGTCGAAGCCCGGGATTTCGGTCAACGCGAGTGCCCGGCGGGAAACCGCACCGATCCGGTCGGCAGCACCTCGCCACCTTCCGGCGCCGCCGCACCTGGTCGGAGCGTGACATCGAGCGGCGCCTCGTGCTGATGCGCCAGGGCGATCGCCCGGGCCTGTTCGCCCCAGGACGCCCACAGCCAGGCCGGTGTATCCAGGCGCGGCCCGTCGAGTTCCGCCAAGCAGCGCAGCGCCGCCTTCGGCCACCCGCCGCAGCACGGCATTCACCAGCCCGGCGAACGGCGATCAGCCGCCGCGCACGCGCCAGTGCGACCGCGGTCGCGACCGCGGCATGGCTCGGCGTGTCCAGCAGCAGCAGCCCCGCCGCGCCGATGCGCAGAACATGGCGCACCGGATCCGGCGGCGCCTTGCGCAGGAACGGCTCCAGCACCGCATCCAGCGTTCCCATCCGGCGCAGCACCGCGGCGGCCAGCCGATGCGCGGCGGCGCGGTCGCTCGGCGGCAATATCGGGCAGTGCATCCAGCGCTTCCTCGAGCGGGCGGCGCTCGTCGAGCACCGATTGTCAGCAGGTCGAACGCAGCCTCGCGTGTCGGGTCGGACATCACCGCGCGTCACGGCGTATTGCCGAGGCAGGTCAGCGCGCGTCCGTGCAGGCGGCAACGCGCCAGCACCTCGTCGGTCACCGAATAGACCGTGCCGCTCCACCCGGCGCCGGTGCGGTGCAGCAGGACGTAGCCGTAATCCGCGATGCCGAAGCCGCGGCGCAGCGTCGCCCCGTCGATGACCGTGCCGGACTTGAGTGGCTGAGTGATTGCGTCGTTGCTGTCGCCACCCTCGCCGGTGACGAGTTGCGCCGGATGACCCGAGCCGAAATCGTAGCTGGTGAAGTCATGCATGTGACCCGACAGAACCATGTCCAGACCAGGCGGCACGAGATCGCGGATGGCCGCCTGTTCCGTTGCGTTCAATGTCGCGCCCGGCTTAGCATCGGTGCCCTGCGCAAGCGCCCAGACCGGACGGTGCGTCAGCAACCAGGAATGCGCCGGCGCGTCGGCCAACAGGGACCGCAACTGGTTGCGATACAGCGCGACTTTGGCTGCGTCCGGCTTGGCATCGTCCGCATCGGCGCTGTCGAACACCAGCAGATGCAGCGGTTCGAGGTTCAGCGCGTAGGGTGCGGTGGTCGCAGTGCATTCGACCGCGTCCGGATGCGGATCCAGCAACCGAAACCAGCCATGGCCGCCGCGATCGCATACTTCATGATTGCCGCGCACCAGGAGCCATGGGGCGGCGGCAAGCAGCGGTGCGGCCGGATCGAAGAAGTCCTTCTGCCAGACCGCCCAGTTGTCGCCGTACGGACTGCCGGCACAACCGGTGCGATCGGGTGGACATGGCGTTTCGCGGTAATGGTAGTCACCGACATGAATGACCAGATCGGGATGACGCGCGGCTGCCAGGCGGGCGATGGTGGCAAACGGCCACTTTTCCGGATTGTTGCAGTCCTGCACGAAGTCGCCCTTGAGTCGGCAGCCGGTGTCGCCGAACACCACGATCCGTTTGATCGAGCGTGCCAGCACAGGGGCCGGCAGCCCGGCCACGGTGAGGCTGCGGATCGTGGCAGCGGCATGGGCGACGCAGACCTGAATCGGGTATGCGCCATCCGGCGTGCCGCGCGGCTTGCTGGGAAGCATGGCGCCGTCAGCCACCACCTGCGGGCATGGCGCATTCGGCATGGTGATGGCGCGCACGTCGAGCCCGCCATCTGACGTGAGTTCGACCCATGCGCCGGGCAGATCCGCAGCGCGCGTCAGCGACGGGAGCGCCAGCAACACAAGGCAACAGAACCAGCGCCACACACGCGCCTCCTTGTTCATGCGCCCTGCGCGGCTTTTTCCTTCTCTGCCATGCGCTGCTTGAGCTGTTCGGGCGTCAGGCGGACGATGTCCTCGTTCTGGTGCGCGTAGAGGTCGTAGCCTTCGGTTTCGAGTTCCTCCAGCACGATGCGACCGGCCAGCACATCCGCCTTCCATGCGTCCTGCGCCGGCTGGCGCGCATGAAATTCCGGCATCACCTCGCGCGCGAACAGGTCGAGGCTGTGGCAGATCGCCTGGTGGCTGGTGCGGCCCGCCTGGTTGAGCAGGATCACCTGATCGACATGCGCGTCCTCGAACTGGCGCAGCCGCTTGCGGATGGTTTCAGGTGAACCGATCAAGCCGTTGCGCAGCGCCTGCTTTGCCTTGTCGGTCTGCCGCCAGTCCTGGTACTCGCGCCAGAGATTGCCGGCGCCCGGTGCGTCGATGCCCTTCCGTCCGTAATAGCTCAGCGCGAAGATGAAGAACGTCCAGCCCGAGGCTGCTTCGATCGCTTCCTCATCAGTCGGTGCGCACATGAAGCCGTTGACGATCGCGATGTTGGGGTTGATGGCGTACTCGGCAAGACGGTTCGGACGGTGCAGCAGGTTGTTGTAGTAGCGGTGCACCCAGGCGCGCGCCGCGTCCGGTGAGACGAAGCTGAAGCCTAGCGCGCCCATGCCCCATTGGCCGGCATCGCCAATGGTGCGGATGTTAGAGCAGGCAACCCACAGCGGCGGATGCGGCTTCTGCAGCGGTTTGGGAATCACGTTGCGCGCGGGAAAGTCATAGTACTGGCCGTGGAATTCCCAGTTGTCGCGGGTGAACATCGGGATGATGGCGCGCACCGCTTCTTCCCAGCGCTCGCGCTTGTCGCGCACGCGTACGCCGAACGGATGCAGCTCCGCGGGGCCTGCGGCCTCTCCCATCCCGAGGTCCACGCGTCCGCCGGACAGCAGGTCGAGCGTGGCGACTTTCTCGGCTACGCGCTGTGGCTGGTTGGTGGTCAGCTGGATTACGCCATGTCCGAGCCGGATATTTTTGGTGCGCTGGCTCGCCGCGCCGAGAAACACTTCCGGTGCGGATGAATGAGAATACTCTTCCAGGAAGTGATGCTCGACCACCCAGGCGTAGTCGTAGCCAAGCTGGTCCGCAAACTGGAACTGGTCGAGCGACTGCTGCAACAGGTCGTATTCGCTGGTTTCGGTCCAGGGGCGGGGAAGCTGGTGTTCGTAGAATACGCCGAATTTCATGAACTGATTCCTTCGGACAGATCAACCGTCGATCGGCACGGTCCGCGCATCGTAGTCATACAGCCAGTCGTAACGCGCGCCCATTGCGCGTGGCGCGAACTCGCGTTGCATGAATTCCTGCGCCTGGACAGGGTCGGCGAGTTGCGGGTTGTGGTAGCGCGAGACGTTTTCCAGCGAACCGCGCACGATACGCGATGTGCGGTCGAGCCGCACGGCTTCGTAGCGGCGCAATGCCTCGGCGATGTCGGTGCAAGCTTCCACGCAACGTGCCAGGACCATGCCGTCCTCTATCGCCATGTTGGCGCCTTGCGCAAGGAACGGCAGGGTTGGATGGCATGCGTCGCCTAGCAGGCTGACGCGTCCGACCGACCAATGTTCCAGCGGTTCGCGCCCAAGCATCGCCCACTTGTACGGGATGTCCATGGCATCGACGATCGCGAGCACGTCTGCATTCCAGTTCGCGAAGTCGCGGCGGCATTCGGCAACGGTGCCGGCCTCCGACCAGCTTTCGATCAGCCAGTCATCGCGCTGGATGGCGGTGACGAAATTCAGCAGTTCGCCGCGGCGCAGCGGGTAGGTCACCACGTGGCCATACGGGCCAATCCAGGTCATGCCGAATTGCTGCCGCAGGCGGGCGGGCAGGCGTTCCATCGGCACGACGGCGCGCCATGCCATGAAGCCAGTGAACGTGGCGTGCGAGCCGCCGAACAGAATTTCCCGTATCCGTGAATGCACGCCATCGGCGCCGATCAACGCGTCGCCCCGTACGGTTTCGCCGTTCTCCAGCTTCAGCGTCACGCCGGCGGAGTCCTGTTCGAACCCTATGCAGCGCGCGCCGACATGCACTGCACCGGGGGCGCGCTGAGCGAGCGCGTCGACCAGCGCATGATGGAAATCGCCGCGATGTACCAACCAATAGGGTGAGCCATAACGGGTGACGGCATTGGCGCCGAGATCCTGCACCCGCCAAGCCTGGCCGGTATTGAACAGCCGCATTTCCTTGGCGGTTGGAACCGACGCGATGGCTTCCAGCGCCGGTTGCAGGCCAAGTTCGCACAAGACACGCGAGCCGTTCGGAGAGATCTGCACGCCGGCGCCCAATTCGCGCAGTTCGGCTGCCTGCTCGTACAGCGTGACCGTGAAGCCGCGTTGCAACAGGGCCAGCGCCGCGACGATGCCGCCGATGCCGGCACCGGCGATCAGGATGTGTCGTTTGGGCAAGTAACCTCCCCTTCGCAATGGCGCGATCAAGAGCGGAAAATCGACTGGATGCAAGCGATATAGTATACTGCTGCGAAGAGAAGCGGGAGGCCGACATGGTGGATCAACCACAAGGTCAGGGTGAAACAAGGTTATTGGCGGAATTGCCGTTGCGACTGCATCACCACGCCTATGCGGTGAAGGATCAGGAGGTCAACCGGCACTTCATCGAGGACATCCTGGGAATTCCGCTGGTCGCCACATGGTGCGAGCGCGTATTCCGCCCCGAGGTCGGCCGCGAGGTGGACTATTGCCACACATTCTACGAGATGGCCGATGGCGGGGCATTGGCGTTCTTCCAGTTCGCAGACGAGGAGGCGTGGCAGAAGAACCGGGCGATCCAGCAGGAGGTCGGCGGTTCATGGCACGTCGCGTTCAAGGTGACGCAGGCGGCGTTCGATGAGCTGATGCAACGCGTGAACGCGGCAGGCGTGCCGGTGCGTAAGATCGATCACGGGTATTGCGTTTCGATGTACCTGAAGACGCCGGATGGGCTGCGCCTGGAATTCACCGTCGATGCGGCGGATGCCGAGAAGATTGCGGCGATGCGGCGGCAGGACGCACATTCCGAGTTGGCCCGTTGGCTCGCCGGCGATCGGCGCACCAACAACGGCGACCGGCCGCATTGATCTGAAGGCCGGTTCGGCTACATCACCCGGTCACTCAACCCTGCCGCGTGCTTCACGAAGCGCAACGGGGCATCGAAATCGAAGTTCATGTAAACCGCGTTCAGGTGCGCGTAGGGTGGTGACTGGGCAAACAATTCGAACGTGAGGCGGTGGCCGGCATAATCGGAATTCAGCAGGTCGCGCGCGAATGCCAGCAGGCGGCGGCGATCGTCCGCGCTCCACGCATCGTTGATGGTGTAGAACTTCTCCAGCCAGGGCCTGGTTTCCGGATCGACGAACGACGCGTAGTCCGGCGTGACGCAGATCTGTCCGCCGCACAGTTCGCGCGCCAGATGCATCATTGCCGGCAGTTTCGTGCACGCATGTACACGACCGGTGAACAGCAGTGACTGGTTCGGCATCAGTAGCCCGGCGGGGCTCGGCTGCGCTGTGGCGATCGCGGCGGTCAGGTGCGCGTTGATCCCTTCGCGATAGCACGCGAGTTCCGCCAGCTTCTCCCGCACCGCCTGCTGCTTGTCCAACCCGGTCTGCCGCGCGTTTAACAGCGCCGCACCGATCAGCATGTCGGCGAGATACAGGATACGCTGGGTGTAAGGGAGCGCGGAATAACGATGCAGTGTCGAGCGAATGAACGTCGCGGCGCGGGTATGGCGATAGAACAGCACATTTTCCCATGGCACCAACACATCGTCGAACACGATCAGCGTGTCCACTTCGTCGAAGCGGTTCGACAACGGATAGTCCTCGAGCGGCGTGCGGCCGGCGAAACCGGTGCGGCAGATGTGCTTGATGCCGGGCCAGCCCATGTCGGCGATGAACCCAACGGCGTAGTCGGACAGCTTGTCGTCGCCCCAATTGGCGATGGTTGGTTTGACGAAGGCCTGATTGGCATAGGCTGCCGCCGTCTCGTATTTCGCACCGCGCACCACGATTCCCGCATCCGTCTCCTTCACCACGTGGAGCAGCATGTCCGGATCCTGGTCCTGCGGCCGTTTCGAACGATCGCCTTTCGGGTCGGTGTTCGCTGAGACATGGAACGGATCGGCGACCAGCGCCCGCATGATATGGCGCTCGACATTCTGGCTGAACCTCGGATCAATTTCGTCAAGCACGTCCTTGCCGTCCCACAGTGACCACAGCTCGCCGATTGTTTCGTCGCCGACGCGCACGACAACTCCGCCAACCTCGTTGAGCTGCGCGTCGACGTAGGCACGCTTGTCCTGCCAGTCCTGCTGGGTTCTCGGCAACTTCAGCGCAAGATTGCAACGTTGTCCGCTGGCGTCGTCGACATAGGACATTGCCGCACTGTGCTGCACGTCGTGCGCCATGTCGTACAGCCTCGCGCGTAACGAAACGATCGGCCGGAATGCGGGATGTGTGGTTACGTCGGCAACACGCTCACCGTTGATCCAGACCTGGCGGCCATCACGCAAGGAATCCAGATACTGCGCACCGGTTCTGATCATTGGGTTGGTCCTCATGGATTTGCCGCGGCAAGGCGACAGCGGGTTTCTACGGTACCGGTCGCGCGGCGGCAATTTTCTCACCGACCGCTGGATGTGCCGCACCGGACTTGCTAGGCTCAACAGGCGCCGTAGGGGATGAGGCAGGCCATGCCGGGCTCGGCCAACTCTTTGCTGGACGAAGCGACCCGGGTATTGCGAGAACTTGCAATGCTCCAGGGCCGCGCACATTGCACCTACGGTGAAGCCCTGCAGCGCTACGGCGCGAACGAGATCGACTTGACGGAGCTGTGCAGGGCTACGGGCGACAGCTATTTCAAGGGCGCGGAACAAACGTTCTGGAGTCTGGCCCGCGCAGACCTGAACGTATACGTCTGGATGCTGTCAACAGTCGGTACGAAGCAGCGCCACCCGGAACCTGCGGCGGAACCGGCTGCAGCGCCAGCAAGCAAGCCGTCGCGGCGGGGTCGGCGCTGAGCAACTCCGGACAACGAATTCCCAAGGTCGCCATCATCGACGACGAAGGTCTGTCGCCTGTCGAACAACTGTCGGCGGCACTCGATCGCGGTGGACTGTGGGAAATACTGGCGCGGGCGAAGGCGGGCCGGAAGCCGTCCAGCCTTGACATCGTCATCAAGCCTGAACTTGGGGGGTTCACCGTCGCGTCACCATCGAGCACTGACCCCGTGCTGGTCGAGGCCTTGATCGACCTGCTGCATGACCGCGATTTCACCAGTGTAGCCGTGGTCGGTGCCTCGGACAGCAGCACGTTATGGGCGGCGAATCGCGACGTCTATGCATTGAGCGACCTGCTTGGCTACCGGTTCATAACCCCAAACGGCCGTTCCTACGACATCATCGATCTGGCCGACGCACCGGACCAAGCCGCGTTCCCGGCCGATAGCATCCTGCACGGCAGCGGGATTTCGCGAGCCTGGCTCGACGCCGACCTCCGCATCGTCTTTACCAAGAACCGAACGGACGAAGCGACAGGCTATGCGCTTTGCCTCGACACGCTGATTGGCGTGTTGCCGCTGCCCGACAAGGATCTGCACTATCGCCGACGCCGACACCCCGGCGACGTCGTCGCCGCGTTGCTGACAGCGGCACCGGTACAGTTCTGTCTGATCGATGCCATCGTCAGCGGTCACGGCGCAGGTGGACGACGCGCCCCCGAACCGATCAAGACGGCCACGCTGATCGCCGCAACCGATGCGGTGCTGGCTGATTATATCGGTGCGCTGAAGATGGGAACCGATCCGGCGACATCACCGATCTTTGCCCGTGTTCAGCACACGCACTCTGTGCCGGCGCGCTACACTATTACGGGTACGACAGCACCCTATGCGGACTGGGAAAGCGTGCCAGCACTGCTGTTGCACAGCGCAAAAATTCGCCAGCGCGCAGGTGGACTAGATCGCCTGATCGAGCCGTGGCTCCAGCGGCTCGATCCGGAACTGTTTCCGCTGAAGCATCCAATTGATGCACGGCTCAACGCAGCGCTCGCAGGCTCTGTCACGGGTGCCGAAACGCATCGCAGTGGCCAATGGCTGCTGATGCTGGCGAACATGCTGCTTGGGTTGATCGGCTACGCAATCAACTCATATCGGACGCTGTTCAACAAGGATGCGCTGCGCCGGCATTCCGTACCACTTGGCATCGACGTCGGTAGCGTGGCGGACGCCGCGTTCGAAGCCCTGGTGATGGAACTGTTGCAACTGGAGCCGATCGCCGCGAACGCTCCCCAGGTTTCGGATGATCTGTGCTGGCGATATGTCGATGGCGCCGTTGTATTCAGATATAGCCGAACGCTGCCGATCGGCTATGATCTGTTCGTGGAGCGGGTGGATATCGCTCGGACGATCCAGTTCATGAATGACTATCTCGGCGGCGTGGTTGTTCCACTCACCCATGACGAGGCCGGCCGTCCCGTCAGGCAGGCGGAACGCAACATCTATCTGCCGCAACCGAATTACCTCGTGCTTTATGAGGGCAAGCCGATCGACGTCAGCAAGCTGGAAGTTGTCGAGTATGGCGCGGACCGCCACCGGTTGTTCTGGAAAACCATCGGCAGTGAGAACGGCTCCGCCACGTACGACGACGGCATCGCTGCATTCGATCGCGCGGCCAGCGGCACACGCGTTACCATCATGGGTCGTCAACTATTCACCTTGCCATTGTTCTGGCAAGTATTCGATCTGAATCTGATCCCCGACATCAAATCGAGGCTGGTCACCCACGCCTACACCACCTTCTTCGACCGGACCATGGCGAATTTCGAGGCCTTGGTTGAACAGCGGGAGATCCGTATTGGCCGGTCGGTGGATGAACCCGAACTTCCCGCGGCGGAACAGCTCATGGCATTGCTGCAGAGTATCGGCGAAATCGCGATGCCCATGCTGCAGCAGATGGCACAGGGATCGAGACCAGCCGTGACCGGTGATGCCCGTCGGGTCGATAGCGACGGGTTCATCCACATAACGCCTGCGTCGCCGGCACCAGTCATGCAATCGACCGCGCCGGACCTGGACCGATGGATGACGGAGATTGCACGGTTCATCGAAGGCTTCCGGAACGCAGCACAGCGAGACCTGACACGGTTCAGCCAGGGCGGATGAGGGCGCTGGTCACCGGGGCGTCTGGCCTGATCGGCGCGCATATCGTGCATGATCTGCTGCGCCAGGGGTACGACGTTCGCGCGCTGGTGCGTGAGACCAGTCAACTTGATGGGCTCGCCGAGTTTCCCGTGACGCGTGTAGTTGGCGATGTGCTGCGAGCCGACCGTCAACTCGACGCGGCGTGCGCGGACTGCGATATTGTGTTTCACGCCGCGGCGCACTTCGCTTACACCGGCTTCAGTTCAGCCGTGCTGCACGACACGGCGGTAACCGGAACCGGCAATATGCTGCAAGCCGGCGCAAGGGTGGGCGTTTCCAGGATAGTCGTGACGTCGTCGTCCGTGGTATTTGGCTACAATGATCATGCCACGAGCATCGACGAACGCGTAGGCATCGCCGGCGGCAACGCCGAGTCGCCCTATGTCGCTGCGAAAATTGCCCAGCACCGACGTGCGCTCGAGCTTGGCGAACGCCTGCAACTGGATGTTCGGCTGGCCTGCCCGACAATGACGCTAGGACCGGCAGGTACTCGGCTGGGGCCCAGCAACGGACTGATCGTGGCGTATCTCGCCGATCCTTTCAGTTGCACCTTTCCCGGAGGCTGCAATCTGGTGTCAGCACGGGACGTTGCGACCGGGCATCGGCTGATCGCGGAGCATGGCACCGCTGGTGAAAGCTATCTGCTCGGATCACAGAACCTGACATGGCGGCAGATCCACACGATGATCGCCGAATTGGCGGGTGTCGCGCCACCACGGCTGCAACTCAATCATACCGCAGCATATCTGGCCGCAGCGGCGGACGAGCTGCGAGCTGCCCTGAACGGATACCCGGCGTTGTCGACGCGTGAACAGGCAGTAATGGTAGGACGATACTATTGGTATTCGCATGCCAAGGCTGCTGCACACGGTTATGCACCATCAGCGGCGCATGAGGCACTGATCGAAACTATATCCTGGCTCGCCGCCTCACCGCACATTTCCCGCGAAGTCAGGGCCGGAATGCACCTGACCGGGGACATCTATCGCTTCCGCGCCACTACCGCCGCCGAGAGAGGAAAACAGTGAAGACTTTCCGCAGTCTTGTCGTCCTGAAGCGTCCGCATGCAGAACTCTGGACGAACATGCGCGACCATCTGGTCGACTTCTCCGAGCACATCGCCGACATCGAGGAGATTCGCCAGATCGACCGCACGGTGGACGCCGATGGGGTGGTGCACATCGTGAACGAATGGCGCGTTCGGCAACAGGTGCCGGCCATGGTTCGCGGTGTACTGAAGACCGATGAACTGAGCTGGATCGATCGGAACAGTTGGGATGCCAGCACCTACACCTGTTCCTGGGCGATCGAACCGAACTTCCTGAAGGAGTATATCGCCTGTTCGGGGCAGACGATTTTCGTAGCGGCGATGGCCGGGCATGGTACCAGGGTGACGTTTGAGGGTGGTCTCGACCTCAAGCAGGGCATGCTTGGCGGATCGCTGGGCGGCGTCGAGAAATTGTTGTCCGGCTTCATCGAGTTGATTGTGACCACTGTCATCCCGCGCAACCTGCGCGCCGTGGTCGAGGCAGCCGCCGCGTTCGATCTACCAAAGTAGTCGGTGGCAATGGATCGTGCGGCGCCTACCCGACCAGCACACTGTGGTGAAAGCCCAGCCGCGGATCGGCGAGTTGGGACAGCCACGGCAGATAGCTCTGCAATTCCGGCATAGGGATGCGGATACGCACTTCGCCCGCGGGATAATCATAAATTGTGATGCAGTTGAGCCCGCGATTGGCGGTGAACAGCAGCGACTGATCGGCCGAAAGCTGACAGGCATAAACCGAATCCAGCAGGCTGAATCGGCTCACACGCAGCGCGCCGAGGAAATGCCGGCTGTTCGTGGCGAAATTCCCGCGTGCGAAAACATCGTAGACCTGGGTTGCAACTTCGCGCGGACGCGCCAAATGCGCGGCGAGATCGGGCTTTTCGTCAATGATGCGAAAGCGGGCAAAATTGTCCAATTCGATCGCGATGATCGTCTGGCTGCCGCCGTTGCAGAAGATCAACTCGCGGTCCGACAGCGTCACGTCGGAATTGATGTGCGCGGGGATATCGCGGCCGGCCGCCCAATGACGGCGCACGCGCTGCTGCCTGGCGTCGATCTCGAAGGCATACTCCTTGAGGAATGCCATGCCCCACTCGTGGTAGTCGCGATAATCCTGCGGCGCGACGCGAAATGACACCGCATAGAAGATGTCCTCTTTCGGATGCACCGCGACATGCCAGCAGGTGGCGGGCAATTGCAGCACCGTGACCTTGTTGTTGGCGCGGTCCCAGATGCCGACATGGCGCGCCTCGCCAGCCTCGCCATCGGCCGGATTGTCCATCGAGCCATAGACGATATAGCGACCGGACGCCGTCCGCTTCATGCCGTGCGGCAGCTTGACGCCATGCCGAACCAGACGCCGCGGCTTCTCCAGATTGCCAAGCTTGAATGCATAGAAATGGTCGCCAATCGCAGTGACGATTTCGTCATCGGACAGCCAGACAACATGCGTGCTGCCTTGCAGCGATGTGCGCGCCGTCTCGAAGCGCAAGGTCGAGATGCGGCTGATTTCGCTCAGTGTCTGCGCGTCGTAGAACAAAAGGTGCTGGCCGGCATTGCCAAGATAGCCGACAGTGCCGGACGGATTGACCGATACGGCGTGCCCGGCGGCGATCCCGTCGTAATACACTATCTTGTACGCGTAACGATTCCCGTCGGGGTCGAACAGCAATAGACAGACTCCGGCCATGCCTTCGAGCCCGTTGACGCCGTTGCCGTCGAGCGCGATATGGAACGCGTAGGGATAGCCCTTGACCGGCATGGCGCTGGCATGCGCCGCTGGGCGCGTCTCGCGCTTCGGTCGATTTCTGGGAATCCGGGGCAATCAGGCGACCAGTCGCATCGGTGCCAGGACAAAAAGCGATATCGGGTCGCGCGCAGCAACAACGGGCACGATAAAGAAGGCGCGGGCAGCTTCGTGCACTAGACGAAGCTCCGCCGCCAGGCAGGCGCACCACGCTGCTTCGGTTCGGAGGAATCGTCGGTTCATCAGGTTGCCGCACACCTTCACTGGCCGGAATAGTCTGCCTGCATGTTACGGCGATGGCCGCGCAAACGGAAAGCGGTTTTTGCTGCGGCTGCGAACTGTGGCTCAGAACCGCTGGGTCAGCCCGGCCAGGACGGTGCGACGCAAGCCATACTGGGGCGCGCCGACCCCGACACCTGTGCCATTGCGGATTTCGTACACCGTGTCGCCCACATTCAACACATCCAGCCGCAACTCGGTGCCGTTCCCGACGCCCGTGCCGAGCTTCTGCACCACGGAAAGATTGACCACACCGTAGGTCGGCAGTGCCAGCCCATTGGGAATCGTTGCAGTGCTGGCGCGCAGGCCGCTTTGCACGAAACCGGCCACGGAGAAAAGAGTTGGATGGTTGGTGCCCATGTTCAGCGTGTAGGCTGCGCCAGCCGATGCGGTCCAGGTCTGGTCATGGTCGAGGTGAATGAAGTTGCTGGCGATGAACGCCAGTTCATCGGGCTGGAAGTTGAACTGTGCGGAATTGATGTTGCTGCCCATTGCACGTGACCAGGCGACGTTGGCATACAGCGACCACGGTCCGTGGTCGTAACTCGCGGTGCCCTGCACGCCAGTCTGCAGTCCGTTGGCATAGTTGAACGCGGTGAGAATGATCGGCGCGCCGAACTGGCCCTCGTCGATCAGGTTGTTCGACTGCTTGTAGTAGTAATCGACGCCGATGGTCAGACCGGGAATTACCACCTGGCTGGCCCCGACGTCGAAGTAGTTCGATCGTTCCGCGCGTACGACGTCGTCCTGCGTCACCGCCGGTGCCGCGGTGGTACCCAGGAAACTGGCGATCGTTGCAGGCGTCAGCGCCTCATAGGGCGGCGGCACGAAATAGCGCGAATATCCGGCATGCAGCGTTGTCGCTGACGTCGGCTGCCAGACGAGATTGACGCGCGGGCTGACCTGGCTCTCATGTGTGAACTCCTCGACCGCATCGAAGCGCAGCCCGTAATTCAGCGTCACGGCAGGCATGATGTGCCACTCATCCTGTATATATATGCCATAAAGTTCGCCGATGTTATTCTGACCGTTGACAATGAGCAGCGGCTGGTCGGTGGTCGGCGCGCCGGTCGCATCGACCGGCAGCACGCTCGATTGCGTGCTTACGCTGCCCTGCTCGCCCTGCACCAGGAAGCCGGCGCGGAGCGTGTGAATGTCATTCACGCGCCAACTACCGTCGGTCTGAACGCCATTCGCCCAATCGATTCGATTGGCCTGCTGGGCGATGCCGTTGAACAGCAGGTCACCAAGCCAATCGGGTGAAAAATACAGAGTGCTGCGCCGGGTGAAAGCGGAGATTTGCACATCGATGTCGTCGACGTGCTTTTGCAGCGAAAGGATGGCGAACTGGGCAGATTCCTGTTGTGTCTCGTTCAATTGCGCGCTGTTGAAGTTGCTGAAGCCGTTGACCGCGAAACCGAGTGTCGGTTGGCCAGGATTGTTGGGGATCTGGAATTGGCCTGTGAAGCCGCCGAGGATCAGGCTGATTCGTGTATTCGGATCGATGATGCCGGCGACATAGGCAAGGCCATGGAATTGGTTGGTGGTGTCATGGATCGCGTTGTAGCCCACAGTCGGATTCTCGATGCCGACGTTGTTGTGCAGGAAGTCGCCGGTGACGTACCAATCGACCGGGCCGGCGCGGCCACCATCGGAGATGGCTGGCTGCAGCCAGCCCTGCTGCCCGCCGTATATCGTCACTTCCGCACCAGGATCGGTGACACCGGTCTTGGTCTGGATATCGACAACACCGGCCGTCTGGAACCCGTACTGGGCCGGCAGCGCGCCGGTGATCAGCGACATGCTATGCGCGAACCGTGACTCGAGCGCCTGTCCGAATACCTGCAACCCCTCAGGCAGCTCCACGCCGTTCAACCGGTACTGCACGTTGGCGTGCTCGCCGCGCAGGTGGATCTGGCCGAAGCTGTCCTGCACCACTCCGGGTGCTTGCAGCAGCACCTGATTGAGCGGTGCATTCTCGCCTTGCGGGATGGCTTGCAGTGCGTCCGGACTGAAGTTGTAGACGCTGGCACCCAGGCTCGGCTGGATCTGTTGCCGCGCAATGTCGAGGCTTTTGGCCACGACGTCGAGATCCATGGACACTCCGGCACCACCGGTTGGCGTGGTGAGCGATGGTGGATCAGCAGCCAGTACCGGCGTCGCAGCCGCAGCAAGCAAGTACATGCTCGCCTGCATGAACCGGGTCCGGATCGCCGCCATGCCGATCTCCCGCTTTAAACCTTGGCAAGATGGTGCGAAAATCGCCGCTACATGATACGATATAACATAACAGTATTTCGGTCCAGAGATCCGCCAGCCGCGTCGGCTGAGCGGCCGATCCCAGGCTTGCCAGGCACGCACCGGGTGCGTGTGGTGGACGGCGACGACTGGCCGAGGGTTTGCCGGTCGCTGGTCGCCTCGATCGCAGCGCACGTAGCGATCGCGATCGGATTTGACTGGTTTGCCGGCCGGGCGGTCCCACGGATCGAGCCAGAGCCGGAGATGGTCACACTGATGTTTCAGCCGACGATACCGGTGTCAGGACAGTCGGCGAAGCCCTCACCACTTGAGGCGCCTGCCACCGCCGCGCCTGTGCAACCCCTGCCTGAACCAGAACTGGCGTCCGTACCGGCTATGAATTCGGTGCCCCCAGAGCCAGTAGCCGCCGGCTCGCCTGTAGAGCCGCCGCCGGAGCCGGGGCCGGAATCGGTGCCACTGGCCGGACCCGATCGTTCGCTGCCGCTGCCGCCGCCGCCCGTCGCACCGGCCCCACCGACGCCTCCGCCGAGTGTCCTCCGGCCACCGCCGCGACCACACAACGAGCTACCACACCCAACTGGAGATTTGACCACCGCGCCGGCGCCTGCGGCCTTGCGTACGGCTCCCGCTGGTGCTGTGCCGGCACCTACTGCGCGGGCAGCCCAGAATATAATTAGTCCGGAATGGCGGAGCGCCCTTAGTAACTGGCTGCAGGCGCACAAGACCTATCCGGACGAAGCCAGGCAACGCGGCGACCAGGGTAGTGCCACCGTGCGGTTCACCGTCGGCCACGACGGCCACGTCCAGGAGCTTCGGGTTCTTTCAGCCACAGGCTCGGCGATTCTCGATTCGGCAGTCGATCGCCTGCTGCGGGGCGCCCATCTGCCGGCGTTCCCACCTGGCATGGACCAGGCGAAGGTCACCGTGACGTTGCAGATCCACTATACGCTGGAACGGTGATCCGACCGGTCAGTGCGCCCGTTCCCGTTCCACCGAGGCGGTCCGGCAGGTGGCGCATAGCCCCTCGGCCTCAATCGTCGCGCTGTTGATGCTGAAACCGGCATCCTTCGCAGCGCGCGCGAGCACCATCGAGACGTGGTGATCCTGCATCTCGACCACCCTGCCGCACTCGCGGCAGATCAGGAACTGCGCCGCATGCGTGTGGCTTTCGCCATCTGGGTCGGCGGTGCAGCCGGCGACGCAGCCGACGAACGCCGCCAGCCTCTCCACCCGATGGATCAGGCCATGTTCGAGCAGGAAATCGAGCGTGCGATAGACGGTTGGCGGCGCTGCGCCGCGGCGGCTCTGGCGCAGCCGGTCGAGCAGTTCGTACGCCCCGGTCGGCGAGGCGGCATCGAGAATCAAGCCAAGAAGATGCCGGCGCAGTTCCGTCAGCTTCGCGCCGCGGTGTTCGCAGATCGCCTCCGCCCGATCGAGCAGGTGTTCGGTCCGTCGTGAGAACTCCGCCGCCATTCGCGCTCCTCAGCCGGCAACGCAGCGTAGCATGCCTGATCGAGGCGCGGTTGCGTAGCATACGTTATAGCATTACAGACCGTACTATCATACGCAGCGAGGTGACCCAGGTGGCTAAGCTCGGCCTGATCATGGCGATCGCGCTCCTGCTGGCCAGTCCGGCAGCCGCGCAACCTGTGCCCCCCGCTCCTGCGACCACCAGCATCGTGGCGGCGGAAAACTTCTATGGCGACGTGGCAGAACAGCTCGCCGGCACGCACGCCAGCGTGACCAGTATCCTCAGCAACCCCGACCAGGATCCCCATCTGTTCGAGGTAAGCCCCTCGGTAGCCCGACTGCTCTCAGGCGCCGCGATCGTCATCTACAATGGTGCGGATTACGATCCCTGGATGACCAAGCTGATCGCCGCCTCACCATCGCCAAACCGCGAGGTGATCGTCGTGGCGGATCTCGTGCACAAGAAACCCGGCGACAATCCGCATCTATGGTATGACCCGCCGACGATGCCAGCGTACGCCAAATCAATCGCCGCAACGCTGGCCGAGATCGATCCGGTGCATCAGGCCGACTATCAACAACGACTGAGCGATTTTCTCGCCTCTCTGCAACCGATAAACGCAAAGATCGCCGAACTGCATGCCAAATACAGCGGAACGCCGGTCACCGCGACCGAGCCGGTGTTCGGATATATGGCAACGGTACTCGGCTTCACGATGCGCAACGAACGCTTCCAGCTCGCAGTGATGAACGACACCGAGCCGCGCGTTTCGGATGTGGCGGCGTTTGAGAACGACTTGCGAAAGCGCGCAGTCCGGCTGCTGTTCTACAACAGCCAGGCAACCGATCCCGCGGCGCAGCGTCTCGTCACGATCGCCCGGCAGTCGAACATCCCTGTCGTGGGCGTGACGGAAACGGAACCGGCCGGCAAGGCCTGGCAGACCTGGATAATGGGCGAGCTCGACGCGGTCGCGCAGGCACTGGCAAAGCCGCCATCGTGAGCGCCGTCGAACTCGCCGGCGTGACGCTGGGCTTCGCTGCCAGGACGGTCCTGTCGGGCATCGATCTTGCGATACGCGACAGCGAATTCGTCGGCGTACTCGGCCCGAACGGATCGGGCAAGACCACATTGATGCGCGCTATCCTCGGCCTGCTGCCGCCACGCAGCGGCACGATCCGCGTGTTGGGCCGGCCCGTGGCGCGCGGCAATCCGGCGGTCGGCTACATGCCGCAAACGCGCGGCGCACTTGACAACCTGCGGCTCAGCGGCTGGGACTTCGTTGCCAGCGGCGCCAGCGGCCATCGCTGGGGCCTGCCGTTGCTGGGCTCTGCGGCACGGCGCGACGTTCAGTGGGCGCTCGACATGGTCAACGCAACGCAGCTCGCGGGTCGGCCGTTGGCTGAAACCTCCGGCGGCGAACGACAACGACTGCTTCTCGCACAGGCACTGCTGGGGCGCCCGCGACTCCTGTTGCTCGACGAACCGCTGATTAGCCTCGATCCCCATCACCAACGCGCCGTGGTCGAACTGACGCGCGCGTTGCAGCAGGAGCTCCGCATTGCGGTGCTGTTCAGCGCGCACGAGATCAATCCGCTGCTCGGCGCGCTCGATCGCGTGCTGTATCTCGGCGGCGGACATGCCGTACTCGGCACCGTCGAGGAGATCATCACCACTCCGGTGCTGTCGCGGCTCTATGGTTCCGCGATCGATGTGGTGAGAGTGAACGGCCGCATCTTCGTGATGTCGGGCGGCTATGATGTCGAACGCGATGCCCACCAGCACGACCATGGCGAGCATCATGTTCACGTATGACTTCATGCAGAACGCGTTCGCCGCCGCCGGCATCGTCGCCGTGGTGTCCGGCCTCGTTGGATTCTTCCTGGTATTGCGCGCACAGACCTTCGCCGGCCATGCGCTGTCGCACGTCGGCTTCGCCGGAGCCACCGGCGCGGTGCTGTTCGGTGTGGCACCGCTGTGGGGCCTTATCGTGCTGACGCTGGCGGCCGGCATCGGCATGGGACTGCTGGGCGAACGGCTGCATCAGCGCGACGTGGCGATCGGCATCGTGCTCGCCATGTCGCTCGGCCTCGGATTGCTGTTCCTGCATTTCTTCACCGCCTACGCCACGCAGGCGACTGCCCTGTTGTTCGGCAACATTCTCGGTGTCGATGCCGCAACGGTCTGGACCCTGCTGGTACTCGGCATTCTTGCCATGGTCGCGCTTGCCGCAATCGCACGGCCGTTGCTGTTCGCCAGCCTGCAGCCCGAACTGGCCGAAGCGAAGGGCGTATCGCTGCGCCTGGTGTCGGTGCTGTTCCTGGCGATCGTCGCCCTCGGCGTCGCCGAATGCGCGCAGATCGTCGGCGTGCTCCTGGTGTTCGCACTGATGGTCGGGCCGGCCGCGGCGGCACAACGTCTGACCACCGGATTCTGGCCGGGCATCGCGCTGTCGGTCGCGATAGCCTTGAGCGAAGCGTGGTTGGGTCTGGTGCTGGCGTTCTATACGGATTGGCCGACCAGCTTCTGGATTACATCGCTCAGTGGCGGCGTATATATGGTTGCGGTGCTGGCTGGCAGGTTGCCAGCCAGAGGCCGCGCGGCTACTGGTTCGGCCCTGGTGGATTGAGATGATCGGCGGATCGCCTTTCGTTCACAGTCGTTTGATCGGGATCGCAGCGTCATGGCTTGCGGCCTGGTGTCAGGTCGTCCTGATCGCCACGATGCCGCTGTGGCCGCTGGCGATCGGCGCCGGCCCGCTTGGCGGTGTTCCGATCTGCCATGCGGGGGCGGATGGCAACTCCGGACAACCGGCGCCGACAAAGCCTGGTCACCAAAGCCATGACTGTGTGCTGTGCGTGCTCTGTCAGTCGCATGTGTGGTCTGCCGCTGTGCCGTCGTCGCCTGCGGCACTGCCGGCCCGGCAATTGGTCACCACCGTGCGGCTCGACACAGCACAACCGCGCGCGCCACCGGTCCGCGTGGTCGCCGCCGCGCAACCGCGAGGACCACCGTCGCTGATCTGAGTCTGGCCTTTCCGCAGCGATGCCACGGCACCGCTGTTGCCAACTCACATCAGTGGAGCCACCAGTCATGCACCGTTCAGCTCTGCTCGCTACACTCGCCGGCGCGAGTTTGCTTGCCAGCGAATCTGCCTTCGCGCACGGCTTCGCCGGGCCGCACATGTTCGTCAGCACGCTGATCATCGACGATCCCAACGTGGCCGATGAAGCCTCACTGCCGACCCTGTCGTACCAGCCGCAGCCGAGCGACGGCGGATTGGTGTCAAATCTCTTCGCGGCGAATTTCGAGTTCGACAAGCGCATCACCGAGAACTTCGGCTTTGCCATCAACGGCGGATACGAGTGGCTTACCAGGCCAGGCACGAAGACCGCCAACGGCTGGGAGAATTTCTCCGGCACGCTGAAATACAAGCCTTATGTCAACGCCGAGCACGAGTTCATGATGTCGGTCGGCGTGGTACGCAACTTCGGGCGCTCCGGTGCGAACGGCGAGAACGGTGCAACGCTGGGCAACGACGACAGCAGTTCCACCGCACCGACCTTCTACTTCGGCAAAGGATTCGGCGATCTGCCGATTGGCTGGGCACGCGCCTTCGCCATCACCGGCGAGCTTAGTTACCAGATTGCCGACACGAAACTGAAGGTCATCGACAGCGCCGGCGACTTCAACAACGGCACGTGGAACCAGTGGAACGGCGGTTTGTCACTGCAATACAGCATCCGCTATCTGCAATCACAGGTGAAGGATTACGGCCTGCCGGAATGGGTCAACCAACTGACGCCGCTGGTCGAGGTCGCGTGGTCGTCGCCGGCCAGTCAGCCGAACCAGGGCAGCACGCAATACCTGATCGCGCCGGGCATCAACTACACGGCGCAGACCTACGCGGTCAGCGTCGAGGCGCTGATTCCCGGCAACAAGCAGACCGGTTCGCACGTAGGCGTGATTGCGCAGTTCCACCTGTATTTCGACGACCTGTTCCCGAACAGCCTCGGCAAGCCGATCGTGAACTGGTGGAACTGATGCGCCGCGCCGCCGAACTCACGCTGGCGATGTTGCTGTCGGCATCGCCGGCATTCGCCCACGCGTTCCTGGAGCGCGCCAGTCCGCCGGTGGGCAGCGAATTGGCCGCTTCGCCGCCAGAGCTGTACATCACCTTCACCGAAGGCGTTGAGCCGTTGTTCAGCGCCATCGAGGTGCAGGATGCCAACGGTGCCGCTGTCACCACTGGCAAACCGCACCTGGCTCCCGACAATGACCGGCGGCTTGTGGTTGAATTGCCGAAACTGCCGCCCGGTACCTACAAGGTTATCTGGCATGTCACTTCGGTGGATACGCACAAGACCGAAGGCAACTATCAATTCACCATCAGGCCACAATCGTGATGTCACACAGTCAGATTGAAGCTGCCGACCATGCCGCGCGCCATTGGCGTTTCACCGCGCCGGGTCCCCTCCGCACCGGCAGCGAGCAGCACAAGCAGGCCGCATGCCGGATGTTCCGCGAGACATTCAATCCCTATAAGCCTTCGGTGATCGATTGGCCGATGCTGGAGCCTGCGGCACTCGAGCGGCTGACCAGCCTGCGGATCTGGAATATTGCCGTGCAGACCGAGGGCAAAGCGCGGCTGCGCATGCTGAGCTACGCGTCCAGCCTGCAGGACGAAGCGTGGCGCGATGCCATCGCGCTGAACGGGTGGGAGGAAGGACGGCACAAGGAGGTGCTGTCCAACCTGGTGCTGGCCTATGGTATCGCGCTGTCGCCTGAGCCCAAGTACATCGTGCCGCGCGATCCCGAATGGGCGTATCTGGTGACCGGCTTCAGCGAATGCATCGACAGCTTCTTCGCGTTCGGCCTGTTCAAACTGGCGCGACGATCGGGGTATTTCCCGCCCGAACTGGTCGATACCTTCGAGCCGGTGATCCAGGAGGAGGCGCGACACATCCTGCTGTTCGCGAACTGGCTGGCGTGGCATCGGCGCAGATTGCACTGGTGGCAGCGACCCTGGTTCGAATTGCGGGTGGCGGCGGTTTGGGCATTCCTGGTCTGGGAGCGAATTGGCCTCGCGAGAAGCGTTGATGAGAACGGCAAACAGGCAGGGCAGGACAACAACTTTACCGTCACCGGCAGCAAACAGATCAGCGACGAAGACATCAACGTGGGCGAACTGATCCGCATCTGCCTGGCCGAGAACGATCGCCGGTTCGCCGGGTACGACCCACGCCTTCGCCGGCCGACGACCGCCCCGAACCTCGCGCGGCTGGTGTGCCGCTTCATGCGCAAATAGAGCATGAGCAGCCAGGACATAGTCGTGGCTCTGCTGCGCGGCGTGCACGTTGCCGCGTTGGTGTCACTGTTCGGCACGCTGGTCTTCCTGGTGGTGGTTGCACCTTCAGCGCTAGCGGACGCCGCCACAGCTGCCGCGCACGTTCGCCGCGTGCTGCTGCGCCTGGCGCGCATCAGTGCGGCATGCGCCCTGATCGTCGGACTGGTGTGGCTGACGTTCGAAAGCGGCGTGATCGCCGGATCGGACAGCATGGCGATGACGCTGCAGGCATTGCCCGTGGTCGCGCTGCACACCCAGTTCGGGCAGTGGCTGATGCTGCGGTTCGGCCTGCTTGCAGCGGTGCTGGCGCTGCTTTGGCTGCCGCGTCGCGGTCTCGTCGCCGCCACCGCACTAGCCGGTCTCACACTCTCGGTGCAGCCGCTGCTTGGCCATGCCGGCGCGATCGGTGGCGGCGTCGGTACCGAATTGATTGCATCGGAAGCACTGCATCTGTTGGCAGCCGGTGCATGGCTGGGCGCCCTGCTGCCGCTGTTCATCGCGATCGGCATCCTGCCACACGAACCAGCGGCAACGGCCTGTCGCAACTTCACACCCATCGGCCTGTCAGCGGTGCTGATATTGGCGGGCACTGCCGTCGTGCAGACGGCGGAATTCATGGGCGGCCTGCCGGGATTGTTCGGCACGACGTACGGCCGTGTCGCCCTGGTGAAGCTATTGCTGTTTGTCGTGCTGCTTACGCTTGCGGCCATCAATCGGCTGGTGTTCACCGATCGCCTGGCGGGCACCTCGTCGCTTGCCGCGCGCCGGCACATGCGCGTGTCGATCGCGATCGAGGCGGTGCTGGGCATTCTCGTTGTCATCACCGCTGGTTTTCTCGCCTCGCAAACGCCGGCGACGCACGAACAGCCGGTCTGGCCGTTCGCCTGGCGCCCTAGCCTGATCGCGCTGTATGACCCGAGCCTGCGGCTGGAAGCGATCCCGGCGCTGATTGCTGCCATCGGTGCGGTGGTCATCGGCGGCGTTGGTTTGCTGTGGCGGCGGATGCGCTGGCCGGCGTTGGCAGTGTCGCTTGTGGTCCTTGCCTTGTCGGTGCCGCATCTCGATCTGCTGTTTGTCCCGGCCCATCCCTCAAGCTTTTACACCTCGCCCACCGAGTTCGCCGCCTCGGCGATTGTGCACGGTCAGAAGCTGTTTGCCGCGAATTGTACCCTCTGCCACGGCATGAACGCGCGCGGAGACGGACCCGCCGCGCAGTCACTGCCGCTGCGGCCCGCCGATCTGACCGCCGAACACTTTTGGGCACACAGCGACGGCGAATTGTACTGGTTCATCTCCCACGGCTTCGAAGCCCCGGATGGCGGCGTCGCGATGCCCGGATTCTCCGGCGTGCTTTCGAGCGAGGCCCGCTGGGACGTGATCGACTATCTGCGCGCGCATAACGCCGGCGTGAGCATGCGCACCTCGGGCAAATGGACACATCCCGTGCCGGTACCGCAGTTCGATGCCGACTGCGCCGGCAGCAGGACGATCGACCTGGACGATCTGGGCGGTCGCATGCTGCGCATCATCGCCGCGTCAGGCGAGGAACAGGCGGCGCCGATCGGGTTGGCCGGTGACAACCTCACCACCATCTTTGTCGTGCGCAACCGCACGGTAAGACCGACACCATCCGCCTGTGTCGCCAGCGAATCGGAAACCTGGAACGCGTTTGCCATCCTGCTTGGCGTTTCGCCTGATGCATTGGCCGGCTCGCAAATCCTGGTCGACCAGAACCATTGGCTGCGCGCCGCATGGCGGCCGGGGGATCCGGATGACTGGACGGATCCGCGTTTGCTCGAGGCGAAAATCCGCGACATTGCCGCCCGTCCGCTCGCGATCACCGCCAGCGTGCACGTGCATCACCACTGATTGCCCGGCTTGCCGGATCGAGAAGTGCATGCTGTAAGACAATGGCGAGCCGTGAGGAACGGTCCGAATGAAACGTCGCCCCTTGGCCAGGACCTGACCGGCACTCTGCCACGTCTGCTGATCCGCCGCCTGCCGTTCTTCTACGGCTGGGTCGTGCTGGCCTGCGCGTGCTGCGCCGGCTTCTCCCGGCAGGGTGGCGCAGTGGCCACACTGTCGATCTTCGTCGAGCCGATGACGCACGATTTCGGCTGGTCGCGTACCGCGTTGTCGGGCGCGGTGTCGTTGGGTGGGCTGCTGGCGGCTTTGGCGTCACCTGCGCTCGGGCGTGGCCTGGATCGCCATGGCGCGCGACTCGTGTTGTGCGTGGCGGTGCTGCTGACCGGAACTGCGGACATGCTGCTGTCGCTCACCAGTTCGCTGCTGATGTTCTACCTGCTGTTCTGCGTGGCGCGGCTGAACTTTGCCGGACCGTTCGACCTGGGCATTTACGGCGCGGTGAACAACTGGTTCGTGGTGCATCGCGCGGTGGCCACGGCGATTGCCACCGTTGCGCAAATGGTGGGACTGGTCGCGCTGCCGCTGATCGCGCAAGGTGCGATCCTGCATGGCGGCTGGCGCGCCGGTTGGTTCGCGGTCGGCGCTGCCGTGCTGGTGATCGGATTCATTCCAAACTGGCTGCTGATGGTGCGACGACCGGAGGATGTCGGCCTTGCCACAGACCGTCGCGCGGTGCCATCCATCGCATCGGCGCCGGCGCGGCCAGCGGAACGGCAGTTCTCGCGCAGCCAGGCGCTGCGAACACAGGCGTTCTGGATGTTGTCGCTGTTCGCGCTGTTCGCCTATCCGGCGCAGGCCGGCGTCAGTCTGCATCAGGCACCTTACCTGATCGAGCGCGGCATCAGTCCGGCGATCGCGGCCACCATCGTCAGCACCTTTTCGTTGATGTCGGGAGTTGGCAGTCTTGGATTTGGCTTCTTTCCGCGGTCACTGCCGATTCGATATGCGCTGACGCTATCCGGCGTCGCGCTCAGCATTGGCACCTTTGCGATGTTGGGGATCCACGCGCCGCGCGACGGCTATGTTGCCGCGGCGATCTTCGGCATCGGGATCGGCGGACTGCTGACCCTGCTGCCGATCGCCTGGGCGGATTATTATGGGCGCGCCAGCTTCGGCGCGATCCGTGGCATAGCGCTGTCGGTGCAGGTGCTGGCGCAGGCGGCAGGGCCGCTGCTGTCGGGCGTGCTACGCGACTGGTCGGGCAGCTACAATCTATCGTTGCGCTGCTTCTTCGTGCTGTCCTGCCTGAGTGTGGTGGCGGCACTGCTGGCACGTCAGCCGTGACCTGATCGAGGCTCCCTGCCAACGCCGCGTGCAGCCCTGGCGCGGACCAGCTTCGACGGTGATTCCCTGGCCGTAGCCAAGCCGTAAGCTACCGGTTAGCCAGCCACCATCGCCTTGGTCGCCTTGATCGGCAACCGCAGCGCCTTGCACAGCGCATGCAAGTTCTCTGCGCGCGGCCGACAGTGATCCGTTTCCCAGAAATAGATGCTGGACTGGCTCACGCCAACTTGCTCGGCCACGTCAGCAACCGATAGCCCACGCCGGATTCGAGCGTCCCGAAGATAGCTTGCGAAATTGGATTTGCGAGGCAACGTTGTCTCCATTTGAAGTTTGGAAAGTTGCCGATATATACTTTTGACGCAAAAGGTCAACACTCCTATCCGGCGTATAGTCCTTGCACCGTCGGGGGAAATGTCGGTTCCAAGGGTTTCAAAAGGTCGTGGATCATCGCGTGCAACCGATCCAGCGAGCGACGCCGTTGGTAAATCTCACCGCCAAACGGATAGCCTGATCGTTGCAGCACGGTCGGTAGGGCGTGTTCCATGAAAGCACAGAGATCGCGGTCAAATTGACCACGGTGTGACCTGGCTGCCACCAGCCCCTCGAACCCGAGCGCGTGAACCAGAAGCACGGCGAATGCCTGGCGGGCCGATCGAGATGACGTGTTCACGCCAATCCTGATGATATCGTGCAGCGAGAGACCGATTGGCTGCTCGATGCCAAGTGCCTCGGCGCCGCGGACGACAAGCACCTGGCGGGCTGACCGAATGCGTTTCTCGGCATTCGGCTCGGTCAATTCGTCCAAGGCGTGGGTCAGATCGTAAAGGGCTTGTTCGAGGTTCATGGTGTGATGCGGTCTCTAAATCATGTCGGATCGATGGTGGGCCTTATTCCAGGCGGCAGACTATTGGACATTCCGACTTTCGCGGCCGGGCGGCATCTCGTGGCTGCTACTGATACCACATGTCAAGTTGACGCGGTCTTGTGGACACCAGCCAAACCGAGCCTCCCATGCCCCGTTCTCCCGCCACTTCCCTCCACCCTCCGACAGTGCCAAGCTTCATCCAAAGAGCACGGAAGGGTCGCCGCGGGCGGCCCATTAGGAGGAGGACGACCACAGTGACGTATGACCTGCTGATCCGTAACGGCCGCATCGTCGATGGCTCCGGCATGCCGGCATTTCGTGGCGACATTGCCGTCAAGGACGGCATCATCGTCGAAATCGGCAAAATCAATGGCGCCGCGGAGCGCACCGTCGATGCCGACGGTCTCGTCGTGTCGCCTGGTTTCATCGACAACCACTGCCATTACGATGCGCAGGTGACGTGGGACCCGCTGTGCACCTTCTCGCCGCAGCACGGCGCGACCACCGTGATTTTCGGCAACTGTTCGCTGTCGCTCGCACCGGTGCGGCGCGGCAACGAGGAACGCATGGCAGAGTTCCTGTCCTACGTCGAAGCCATCCCGATGGAGGTGCTGCGCACCGTCGACGTCAATTGGGAGACGTTCCCGCAATACATGGACCGGCTGGATAAGGGCCTCGGCGTCAATGCCGGCACGCTGATCGGCCACACTGCCGTGCGCTTCTATGCGATGGGCGAGGAGTGCCAGAAGCGCACCGCCACCGACGATGAGATCAAGACCATGCAACAGCTGGTGCGCGACGGCATGAAGGCGGGCGCGATCGGCTTCTCCGGTTCGCGCCAGAAGGGGCACTTCGATCCGCAGGGCGTGCCGATCCCGGCGCTTTGGGCTGACGAGAAGGAGGTGTTCGCGCTCTGCGACGTGCTGCGCGAACTTGGCACCGGCACGGTGCAGATGGGCGGCGGCGTCGATCCCGAACTCGCCGACGGGATGATGGCCCGCCTGGCCGAGGCTTCCGGCCGGCCGGTGATCTACAACAGCCTGAGCCAGACCGTGCGCACCGGCGACAAGTGGAAGCAGCATATCGCCCGTGTCGACGAGACCGCGCGCGCCGGCATCCGCGCCTATCCGATGTGCAGTCCGAACCGCGTGACGCAGGACTTCACCATGAAGAACTGCCAGGTGTTCCGCGGGCTGCCGACCTGGCATCCGATCCTGATCTCGACCGATGAGGAGAAGATGCGCGCCTATGCCGACCCACAGGTGCGCGACAAGCTGCACGCCGAGGCGGTGGAACGGTCGGTGCCGATCTCGGGCGCTATCGGGTTCTCCAAGACCTGGTGGGACTACATGTGGGTGAACGAACCGGCACTGGAGAAAAACAAGCCGCTGCAGTTCAAGACCATCGGCGAGATCGCCAAGCTGCAGAATAAGCGCGTGATCGACGCGTTCCTCGACCTGGTGGTCGAGGAGAAGCTGGAGACCCGCTTCCTGCAGGCCGAGAACAACATCGACGACGAGGCGGTGAAGACCATCCTGACCTATCCGAATGCGTTCATCGGATTAGGCGATGGCGGTGCGCACGTGCAGTTCCACGGCGGCTACGGCTATACGACACGGCTGCTCGGCGAGTGGGTGCGCGAGAAGCACGCGATGACGCTGGAGCAGGCGGTGCGGCGGCTCACGTTCGAGTCGGCGTCGCTGTTCGGCATCAACGATCGCGGGTTGCTGCGCGAAGGGTTGGCCGCCGACATCGTGCTGTTCGACCCCGACACGGTGAAGCCGGGGCCGGAGAGCGTGGTGCACGACTTCCCCGCCGGCGGCTGGCGCATCAAGGAACCGGCCATCGGCATCCACATGACCATCGTCAACGGCCAGGTGCTGCTGGAAGACGGCAAGCACACCGGCGCGTTGCCGGGGCGCGTGGTGCGCAACGGCTATTATCAAGCGCATCGGAACTGACGCTTAGTGACCTTCCCCTCCCGTTGCGGGAGGGGAAGGCTGCGCTTTAGGCCGGGTCGTGGCCGACCCGCACCAGCAGCTTGCCGAAATTGCGGCCACCTAGGATGCCGGCGAGCGCATCTGGTGCGTGATCCAGCCCGTCCAGCACATCCTCGCGATACACCAGGCTGCCGTCGGCCACCCAGGGTGTTGCCAACTTGCGCCACTCCGCCAGCTTCTCGGGCTTGTCCGACACGATGAAGCCCTGAATCAGCACGCGCTTTCCGACCACGAAACCGAGGTTGGGTCCAGGCGGGAACTCTGCCTCGTTGTATTGCGACACCATCCCGCACATCGCCACGCGCGCGAACGGGTTCAGCAGGTCGAACACCGCGGCTTGCACGGCGCCGCCGACATTCTCGAAATACGCGTCGATGCCGTTCGGGCACGCGGCCAGCAATTCGGCGCGCAGATCGAGCGATCGATGATCGACGCAATCATCGAAACCCAGGCTGTCCTGCACCCACAGGCACTTCTCGGCGCCTCCGGCAACGCCGATAACGCGGGCACCGGCACGCTTGGCAAGCTGACCGGCGACCGAGCCGACCGCGCCGGAGGCAGCCGAAATCACGACGGCCTCGCCCGGCTTCGGCTGGAGGATTTCCGAAACGCCGCGGAATGCGGTGGCGCCCGGCATCCCGAGCACGCCGAGATACGCGGACAGCGGCGCACCGTGGCGATCCAGCTTGGTCAGCCGATCGCCGGCGGACACCGAATGTGTCTGCCAGCCGCGCGCGCCCACCACCAAATCGCCCATTACGATGCCAGGATCGGCGGAGGCAATCACCTCGCCCACCGTCTCGCCGGTCATCACTTCGCCGGGATTGATCGGCTGGGCGTAAGTCTGCTGTTCGCGCAGGCGGCCGCGCATATACGGATCGATGGAGAGCCAGATCGTGCGTGTGACGACTTCCCCTGGTCCTGGGCTGGGGATGGCGTCTTCGCGGACCTCGAAGTCCTCGCGGCGCGGGCTGCCATTGGGGCGGCGCTTCAGCACGACGGAGCGGCGGGTCGTGGAATTCTGGCTCATCTCAGGCTCCGGAACGGGGAAAGGGGAATGAGGAAGCGATACTGCGCCAGCTCAGCGGTCACGTCGATTTCCGTACGGGGATTCCCCAATTTCGCCACAGGGCCGGTGTGTGCTGCTGTCTGTCCACGCCGAGGACAGGAGATCGCCCCATGCGTTCCACCGCCGCTTCCCACCGTCGCGCTGCCGGTCCGCGCGCCCTGGTCGTCGCCCGGCAGGCCGAAGCACGGCAACCGACCGCAGTCCTCGCCACGCTCGGCCTGATCACCGCGTTGCTGCTGACCTGGTTCGGCATGGTCTCGGTGTGGCCCGGACTGCATTAAGGCGTATCGGCGCTGCGCACCGGGCGCAACCGGCGTACAGGCGCCAGTGTGTTATGCGGCGTGTCTGAAAGGATAGCATCATGGCCGTCATTGATATCCTGATTCAGCCAAGTGGCCGCACCCGCGTGCTGTTCGACTGCCGTGACGCGAAGCCGCGACCCGACGACGAATCGAACATTGAGCGTGCGATCGCCCATTCGCTCGCGACCGCCAGCATCGAGGAACGGCGGCAGACCGCCTCAGCGCCTGCCTGATTCCCTCGGCACGTCCCTGCGGTCAGTCAGAGTCAGGCGGCATCGGACCGCAGCACCAGTCGCCCCGTCACGCGGCCGTCGCGCAGGCGCATCAGCGCATCATTGGCCTGGCTTTGCGGTACCATGGCGACCGGCAGCGCGGGTAGCGTACCGTCCTGCGCCAGCTTGACGAGTTCGCGCAGTTCTTTCGGATTGCCGACGTAGCTGCCTTGCACGGTCAGTGCGCGGATCGCCATCACCGGCAGCGGCAACATCAACTCGCCACCGAACAGGCCGACCTGCACCAGCTTGCCGCCCTTGCGCAGCGCCTCGAACGCGAAGCGCGCTGTCTGCGTGCCGTTGACCAGGTCGATCACTGCCAGCACCGGGCCACCGGCAGCCTCGATGATGCGCTGCGTCACACCCGCGCCGGTGCCGTCTACCACCTTGTGCGCGCCGGCTTTCAGCGCCGCGTCGCGCTTCTCCGGGCTGATATCGACCACCACGATGTTTTGGTGCTTCAGCGCCTTCAGTACAGCGATCGCATTCAGGCCGAGCCCACCGGCGCCGACCACGACGATGGCCTCGGTGGGTGGGATCGGCATCGCCTTGCGGATCGCCGAATAGACCGTGATGCCGGAGCAGGCGTAGGTCGCGGCCACCGCCGGATCGATGGTGCCGGGATCGACCAGGTGCCGCGGATGCGGCGCAACGACGTGCGTGCCGTAGCCGCCATTGGCATAGACGCCGAGGCTGCGGGGCGTGAGGCACATGTTGTCTTCTTCGGCCAGGCATTTCTCGCAGGTGCCGCAGCCGAGCCAGGGGAACACGATGCGTAGATCGCCGACCTTCACGCTCTTGGCATCGGGGCCGAACTTCGCGACGCGGCCGACGATCTCGTGCCCCATGGCGAGCGGCAGCACCACGCCGCGGTCCTTCAGCGACATGATCTTGCCGCCCCCGACATCATAATAGCCGTCCCATATGTGCAGGTCGGAATGGCAGACGCCGCAATGGGTGACCTCGATCAGCACCTCGGTGCCTTTCGGTTCCGGTGTCGGCAGTTCGAGCTCCTGTAGCGGCTTGCCATTCTCGACCACGGCCCAGGCGCGCATGGGGGTCTCCTGTCTTTGATGCGGCTGATGGATAACGCTTGGCGGGGCCGGGTCAAGAGCGCGTCTTGCAGCGTTGTCCAATTGAGACCATCTTCTGTGTCGATTGATCCGAGGGATTCCGATGTCCGCCAGCGCCACCGCCTCTGTTCCCGACCTGCTGGGGCTGCGCAAAAATCCCGCACGCACCAATTCTGCACTCGGCATTATGAGCGACCTTGAAAAGGGCCTGCCCCTGTCTGCCCTCGACCGGATGGCCCATGCCGTTGCTCCCGACGATACCAGCTTTGCCTACCGACTGGTACCGCGCGCAACGCTGGCCCGGCGCCGATCGCAGCACTCACCGCGCCTGACCCCGGAGGAAAGTGCTCGAGTTGCCCGGCTTGCCGCGGTCTGGGCCTTCGCCAAAGACGTGTGGAAGAGCGATGAAGCCGCACGGAGATGGCTATTCGCACCACATATGATGCTGGAGAACCGCCGGCCGGTAGAGGTCGTACTGGCGAGCGAGTTCGGTCGACCTTTGGTCGAGAATATCCTCGGCGGCCTCAAATACGGCACTGGTGTGTGACAGCGCAGTTCCTCGACCGCGTTCTGTCCGCATACCGCATCGGCGATCCCGACGGCGCCTATGCAATATTCGACGCAACGGGATCCACCCTTTCGCCCGGCCGTTGGAACACCGCTGCAAGCCCGATGATCTATGCGTCGCAACATTATTCGACGGCGATGCTAGAAAAATTGGTCCGCTCGAGTGGCGAGCTGCCGCCGAACCAGCACTTCATCGAGATCACCATTCCCAACGGTACCACCTACGAGATGCTAAATCCGGCGCATCTGCCGGGATGGGATGCCCAGTCGCGCACAGCAAGCCAAACGTACGGCGAAACATGGCAAACGTCGCGCCGCTCTCTCCTGCTGCTCGTCCCCAGCATCGTCGCGCGCATGGAACTCAACGTCCTCATCAATCCCGAGCACATCGAATTCCCACGCATTACCCACACGCTGCACCAGCCAGTCTGGTGGGACCGGCGCCTGTTCGCCTCCGCGGACTAGGCCAGCTTGACGCAGACGAATCGCCATCCCCACCCGCCGGCCAGCGTGGCGGTTTTTTGTCCGCTTTCGATCGTTTTGCTGCCCAGCGCTTGTTCCATCTCGACTATCGTCTGCTCCGCGGGCTTGTTCGTGTCGCAAACCACTGCCGCAACATAGCCGTCAAGGGGCATGCCCGCCTTGTCTGCTACATACTGCTGCAAAAGTCGGATCTTGCCCCAATCTCCAACGACGCCACTTAGCTTTCGCCCCTCATCGACGATCTTGACCTCGACAACTGCGACAGGCCTCTTCTCCTTGTACACAGCAATGTCGGCACGTTGGCCACCGAATTTTGGCGTTACGTCGGAGCCTGTGATGCCGAGACTATTTAGGATCCTCGGGTAAGGCACTTCAACGCGGGCATGTAGATTGTATTGTGTTATGAGTTCCGATGCCATGAAAAGACTAAGAGCATTTTCTGGTATCCTTGTCTCGTCCTCGATTGCTGGCCGCTGCCGATAATGGTTGACCGCTTGGGTACCGACTTCGACGATGGCGTGCCTGATATCCATGCTCAACACTCACCTAAATCGCCAGTCAAACGCCACGCTGCGAGGGCGAAAGTCAGTGGCGAAAGCCATTGGTCATTACCCTCATAGGGACGACCGCCCGAAAACGTCCCGTGCCTAATCAGCCCCCCTTTCCCACCGCCTCCGGATTGGTCACTCGCACCGGCTTGCCATCGAGGAAAGCCATGGCGTTCTCCGCGCTCTGCGGATAGAAGCCCTGCCAGGTCTCGTGCACGCCGTAGCCCAGATGCGGCGTCATCACCGTGTTGGGCGCGGTCCGAAGCGGATGGTTCGCCGGCAGCGGCTCGCGGTCGAACACATCCAGCGCGGCGACGATGCGGCGCGCCTGCACCGCCTCGATCAGCGCCTTCTCATCGATGATTGGGCCGCGCGACGTGTTCACCAGGATTGCGCCGGATTTCATGCGCGCGATGTCCGACGCACCGATCAGGCCGCGGGTGCGATCGGACAGCACCAGGTGAATGCTGACCGCGTCGGAACGCGACAGCAGTTCGTCTTTCGATACCATCGTGGCGCCAGCCGCCTGCGCCTTGTCCGGCGTCATGTTCTGGCTCCAGGCCAGCAGGTTCATGTTCAGCGCCTTGCAGTAGCGCGCCATGTGCGAGCCAAGCCGGCCCAGGCCGATGATGCCCATCGTCTTGCCCTGCAACGCGTAGCCGACCGGCACGCCTTCCTGGAACTTTCCCGCGCGGATGTTGGCGTCACCGACCGCGATCGCGCGCGCCGCGGCGATCAGCAGTCCGAGTGCCAGTTCCGCCGTCGCGGCCTCGCTGTTGCCGCCGCCGGCGGTGTTGCACACCACGATGCCTCGCGCGGTACACGCCGCAGTATCCAACGAAGCATTGCGCGCGCCGGTCATCCCCAGCATGCGCAGCTTCGGAAGGCGATTGATCAGCGAGCCCGGCAGCGGCGTGCGCTCGCGCATCGACAGCACGATGTCGAAGTCGGCCAGTTGCCGCGCGGCGTCGTCCTCGTTGTCGAATGCCTTGGCGAAGAACACCACCTCGGCGCGCGCCTGCAACGGCGACCAGTCCGCGCTGGTCTTCGCCACGCCCTGCCAGTCGTCCAGCACTGCTACCTTGGTCATGTCTGTCTCCCTGTCCGAATATCAGCCTGGAACGCATGCGACCGCGGCGCAAGCAAAGGTCCAAGACGGACGTGAGTCCCATATCACTCACTTCCTTGCTTTCTTGGTCGGTCCTTTCTTCTCCTTCGGCGCCTTCCTCTCTTTGAAGCGCGGGTTCTTCCCCAGGGCAGCCAGCGCATGCAGGAACAGCAATCGGTCGCGCGCCGATGCGGTCTCGAACCAAACGGCATTTTCTGTGCCAAGGAACCGGGCGCGCCGGAACGGGTCGCCGAGGATCCGACGCGAGAACACATACTGGCCATAGACATTGCCATGGCAGCCGCCGAACCCACTGAAGCCGGCGGCGATCAGTTGCGCCGCGCAGAACAGGCAGCAGGGCTGCCAGATGCCGATATAGACCACCGACGGGTCCGCGGCGAAATGCTCCCACAACCGCGTCTCGGCGTGCTGATACGGCACGTTCGAGGTGATCAGCTCATACTTGTTCGCACCTTCGCCGAATACCTCGTCGAGCTGAGCATAAAATATGTTCTTGACGACTTCGCCCGACCGCTTCTTCGTCGTCTTGTGCTTCAGCGGCTCGTTATAGGCGACCACCGGCGACGCGGTCCGACGCAGCACGACCGCGGCGCAATTATTCTGCGCCTGCTTTGGAACGTTCTGGAGCAGCCGCACAGCAAGCTTATCCTCCTCATGTTTGCCGTGGTCGAGTTCACCCAACTTGTTCTTGGATTTGACCATCTCGCGCATGTGACTATAGGAGATCTCAGCCCGCTGCTCCATCAGGAGCATTTGCGCAACATAGTGATCGGCCTTCTGCTCCGGCGCCAAGCCCGGATCCTCGCCAGGATCAACTTCCAGCTCCCACACGCTCGGATCGGATATCGCACGTACCCGTTCTGTCTCCGCGAGGAACTCCTTCGATACGCGTCGCGGTGTGTCGAGGTTTGGCTCCTCGTGCTTGACGTAGCCGATGATCTGGTTCCGCACTGAGGGCGGCAGCAGGAAGAAGTTCATTGCCGGTTCTTGCGGCTCCGGTGACGCTGGTTCCTTGTCGACGCTCATCTGCTCCATGCGCTGTACCGCACCCCGCGGGCGCGGCGGTGGCAACCGAGCTGGCAGCGAGGCAGATGCGGTTGTCCGCTGGGCGGCGGCAAGATATCCGAGGCGATCGGCTTCGGCCTCTAGCAATCGGTCCTGCACCACCACCACGCCTGCGCCCGCCGGATTGCGCGCTCGTCCTTGACGTTGCTGCACCACGTGCGCCAGTTCGTGGCCAAGCAACTGCTGGCCATGGATTGTATCGGGCTGAAAACGGCCAGGGGCGAAATAGATGTCGGAGCCGATGGTGAATGCGACGGCGCCGATCCGCTGCGCCTGCGGCCCGATATGCACCCGAACAGCTGAGAAATCGGCGCGCAGTGCTGTCTCCATTTTGCTCCGCACCGCTTCCGGCAGCATTCTTCCGCCGGCACTCACGAGGCCAATCTGTGCCGGGTCGACCGGTAGCGCTTCACCTACTCGGCGCGTCTGCACGAATGGACGTGGCTGCGCGACAGTCGCGCGCGGCACGAATCCCGCAGTGGTACGACCCGACAGGCTCGATTGGATTTTGGGCAATGCCGGTGTGTTCGGCAGACAAGGCCGGCCACCGACGAAGGATCCCTGGATCACTCTTGCCGACATGCAACGAACCCCCGGCCGACGTCAGATGACGCCCTGCTGTTGCAACGCCACTATCTCATCAGACGACAGCCCAAGCCAGTCGCCATAGATCTCCGGATTATGCTGCCCTACCATCGGGCTTGGCACGGTCGGCACCTTGTCGGCGCCATGCAGGCGCAACGGCGTGGTCGGCACGACGATATTGCCAAGGTCTGGGTGATCGATGTGCTCCAGCATCCCGCGGCCATGCATGTGCGGATCGTTCATCACTTCGGGCACGGTGCGCACCGGCGCGCACGGGATGCGGTACTGACGAGCCGCTGCGAACACCTCCATCTTGCCATGCCGGCCGGTCCATTCGGTGACGACAGCGTCAACCGCCTTGAGGTTCGCCACCCGGGCGGCGTTGGTGGCGTAACGCGGGTCCTGCGACAGGTCCTCGCGGCCCATCGCCTTCAGCAGATTCTGCCAGTGTCCTTCGGTAACCACGTGAATCGCCACCCAGCCATCATTGGTGGGAAACGCATTGTACGGTGCACTCGCCAGGGCCGACTGGCGGTTGCCGGTGCGCGGCGGGATTTCGCCGGTGCGCACGTGGTACTCCATGCTCGAAGCGAGCGACGAATATACCGTCTCCTGCATCGCCACTTCGACCAGTTGGCCAACGCCGGTGTGCTCACGCTGGAACAGTGCCGTGAGGACGGCGGCATAGAGATGGATGCCGCCCATGAAATCGACCAGCGTCGGACCGGCCTTGACCGGCGGACCCTCGGGAAAGCCTGTCACGCTCATGATGCCGGACTGCGCCTGGATGGTGAAATCCATCGCCAGATTATCGCGGTCCGGCCCGGTGATGCCAAAGCCGGATCCGGTGGCGTAGATCAGCCGTGGATTGGTCGCCTTCAGCACCTCGTAGCCGACACCCAGTTCATCCATCGTGCCGGGCGAGAAATTCTCCAGCAGCACATCGGCGCGCTCGACCATCTGGCGCAGCAGAGCGCGGCCACGGTCCGACTTCAGGTTCAGCGTGATCGCCCGTTTGTTGGAATTCAGCATCGCCACCGGCAGTGTCGTGTGCTTGCCAGGCGGGGCGCGGCGGCGGGCCGGCTCGCCATGTGGCGGCTCGATCTTGATCACATTGGCGCCGGCCTTGGCCATCAACAGCGTGGCGTAGGGGCCTTGGAAGATCTGGCCGAAGTCGAGCACAGTGATGCCTGCCAGCGGGGTGTTCATTGCGAGCCTCCGAAACTGTCGCTACCAGGATAGGGCAGACAAGGAGGTTCCATGCAACGTCTACGCGTGCTGCGACAGGCCGGCACGGTCGATGAACTCGACCTGCGGCTGGAGCGCTGCGATCCGCCGACCCGCGCACCGGATGAGGTGCTGGTGGCGGTGCGCACGGCAGGCGTGAACCGCAGCGACGTCGCAGCTACCCTCGGCCGCATGCCACAGGCGGTCTGGCCGCGCACGCCGGGCCGTGACTGGGCCGGCGTGGTGATCGAGGGACCGTCGGACCTGATAGGTTGCGAAGTTTTTGGCACTGGTGGCGATCTCGGCATTACCCGAGACGGCACGCACGCCACCCACCTCGTTGTGCATCGTGATGCCGCAGTGCAGAAGCCCGCCACAATGACACTCGAAGAGGCCGGCATACTTGGCGTGCCATTCGTCACCGCGCAGGAGGGCTACCATCGGTCCGGCATGCCGAAGCCTGGCGATGTCGTGCTGGTGACGGCGGTGAACGGGATGGTCGGTCAGGCGGCCGCGCAGATCGCGGCCATGCTTGGCGCGCGCGTGTTCGGTGTCACGCGGCGCGCCGAGCCCTTCCCACACACGCATTGTCCGGTGCGCGTGATCGACTCGCGCAGTGCCGATGTCGCTACGGTGGTGCGCGACGAGACGGACGGTCACGGCGCCGACATCGTCTACAATACGGTGGGCAGTCCGTATTTTGCCGCCGCCAACCAGGCGATGGCGCATGGCGGCCGTCAGATCCTGATCTCGACCGTCGAGCGTTCGGTGTCGTTCGACATATTCACGTTCTATCGCGGCCGGCACAGCTTCGTTGGCGTCGACTCGCTGGCGCTGGATGCCAGTGCCTCGGCTGCGCTGCTGCGGGAGTTGCTGCCCGGCTTCGCCAGCAGGCGGCTCCGGCCATTTCAACTGGTGAGCACCGCCTGTTATCCGTTGGACAAGGCGATGGCGGCGTACAAGTCGGTACATTCGATCGCGGCGGACCGGGTTGCACTGCTGCCATGACCGGCACACCAGTCACTGCGCAGCACTTTGGTGAGCCGCTGCAGGTCGTCCAGCGGCGTGGGCCGCATCATCCGGCTGCCCGGGTGATGCGCGGCTAAAGCGAACCTCAGACGCGGGATACTTGTGAGCAGGCGGACCTAGCGGTTAGCGCCCCGAAGTCAAGTGGCCGAGCTCCCTATGCACGCAATCGAACCACTCGCGGCCGGATACATCGGAATCGGGGATGCGCAGCGTGGGTACCATGACCTTCGCGACGTCCGTTTGGAGACGTCCTCCCCCCAGCAGCAAAAGGACGTTGTTCACCGCTGTGTCGTCCAGATGCAGGTATGTCACAACTGCGTGGTGGGAATCGATCCGTGCCGGCAATGTCCACGATCCCTCGGTTCCCCTAAATCGCAGACGTGCATGCGTGTTTGCAATCGCCCTGGAGGATTTCATAGTCGACGCCGTCACGCTCAGCACAGCCTCGCTATTGCCGACGCGGACGGTGAGAGACACTTCGGGATTTGACGCGTGGGCGATGCAGGCGGCTTCGGTAACCGTGAATGACCAGCGGGCGCCTACCGGGTTCGGCACGGAAGGCTCGACGGGTGGTGGCGGCGCTGGCGGCGGAGCTTGGGGCGGTGGTGCAGGCGGTGGGGCTTGGCACCCAATCAATACTGTTAGAAGCGTGATCACCAATTGAGCGCGGATCGCCAATCTAACATCCGACCTGGCAGCCGATGGCGGCTGCGGCGGGATCATTTCGGGGCCAGGACAGAGAAGCGTTGCCATCCACTCACGATATATACTGGATCATCGAGGCCGACGGTATAGACGCGCCACGCGTACTCGGCGTTCGTGGAGGCCAGCGTCACAACAGCGTACGAGTGACCTACGTAGCCGGCAAAAACCTCGTGCAGTCCGCTCTGTTCGACCGCCACGACCTCAACAAAGAAATGGACGGGCACGGGTTCGTGCGGCGCGTCCCATGCCAGCTTGACGTCAAGTGGGGTGATCTTTGGCTCGATCATGGCGCCATCCGGCGGCGCAGTTGGACGCGCGGGTACCAGTCCGGGTTCGGACATGGCGCGACACGGCCCTACGAGCAGTGCTGTCGCGCAAGCGAGGGCCAGCAGGATGGGTGCGAAATGGGTCAGTCCGGGCAACAGGTTACCGCCTCACTCGGACCCCAGGGCAATTTCGATCGTGCCCGGCCGGGGTTGGCCGGCGGCCCGGGGAAGCCTGACCAGTTTGGCCTCGCCATATTCACCGCGCAGGCGCTGGCCAATGTCCGTCGCAGCAGACGCATCCTGGGTGAAGTAATAGCTGATGCTCTTCTTTGAGGTTCGTGGCGCGACCGGAAAGGGATCGCCCACCCCGAGACCGCCCGTCCGTAACACCCGCGCCAGTTCCGCCGCACGTTCCGCCGCGGCCATATCGCCACGCGGATAGGTCAGCACGACGTGGACCAGGGCATTTGCTGGGAGGTCCTGGGTCGTACCGGCTGCCGCCGTGGCGGGCTGATGGGACACCTCGGCAACGCTGGGCGCTGCATTACTCGACATAGTGGCCGCGGGCACGCGAACCGTTCCAGTGGTTGCCATCGACGACTGAACAGGTGCAATGGTGGCTTGCACCGCGGCTTTGCTCTCGTTGATTCCAGCGGGGGCGGACGGTCGTAACGCGGTGGACGCAAGCGCTCCGGCAGCATCGGCATTCTCCGCCCGTATCCCCCCGACGGAAACCGGCGACGCATTGGGCCCGGACGATGCAGTCTCATTCGTCTGCCACCAGATCAGCAGTGCCGCCGCGGCGACGAGACATACCGCTCCCGCCACTGGGCCGCGCGAGGAATGTCGCGTCCGTTTGCCAGCGTCCGCTCCGGCATCGGAGGACACGGCCGGCCCCGGAATCCTCCCTGGCGCATCCGGTTCGGCAATGTCGGAGTTCGTGGCAGTGGGCTCAAATTCGGTCCCTCCTGCGGTACCGTTCCGAACCTCGACGGCCAGCTTTACATGAACTCCGGTGGCGCGCTCGGCATGTTTTTCCGCGGCGATGAGAAGCGTAAGTTTGAGCAATGCGAAAAGCAGCCGGGGTACACCGTTGCCATGTACGATGAGCTGTGCCCATGCCGCTTCGGTGAGGCAGGTCATCGGCAATCCGAACTGCGCCAGTCGCTCAGCCAGGAATGCAAGTGCCTCGTCCGCCGGCAGTGCTGTGAGCGGCACGATGGCGACGTCGGGGTAGTGGTCCTCCAGGTGTTCAGCGAATGCGGGTAGAGCGGCAAGGACGATGGTGGCAGCACCGCCCCGGCAGAGGGCTTCGAGCCACGTCGAGCTTATGCGATCCGCTTCGTCGATCAGCACGATCTCTGTGGGCTCAACCTCAAGTGAGTTGTCAGCGAACTCCAGCAGGCGGGCAGCATAGCCGAGTTTGCCCAGCTTGCTGCCAAGATCGTGCAACAGTGTCGTCTTGCCGGACCCAGGTGGCCCGAGCACGGCTATCAGGCTCGGACTGCCGGTGACCAACGATATGACTCTGTCGCGTGCCTCGTTCCAGGACGGATGTTCAATGACCTGCGCTGGGCGGCTGCCCAGCTTCAGCAGTTCGTTCGCCGTCGGTAACACATGCAGTTCCTGTGATTGGCCAATTGGGTTGGTCATCGGCGCATCTCACAACGGGCTCCGTATCTGGTCCATCAGCTTCAGCGTGCGATAGCCATTAGACATCGCCGAGTTGCCGTGACCGCGACAAGGGTTTCGTCTTGAGAGGTGCCTGTCAATGGCAGTGGCCGCGACTTCCAGCCGGTGGACTGGAAGCCGGGCGTCCGAAGATCATTCTGGGGCTTTCAAGTTCAAGCCCGTATCTTGGAATCCAAAGGCGGATGTCCCGCTCGGAGCCATTGTGCGATCACACGGGGTCCGACGTGACCCGCAGCGCACTGGTGCAGACGCGGTCGAGATACGTCTGCCAGACAGCCTGATCGGCAAACCGCGTCTGCTGATGTGCGGCCAACTGGCTGATGACTGGCGCCGCAACGGCTCGCCCCCGCATATAATTCAGAGCGGCTTCGTTGACGATGTCGTCGGTGTGGCCGGCACGCAGCATGCTTGTCACCCGACTTGATCCGGTGGTCCAGGAAGTTCAACCGGCTTTTGCTAGTCCGTGTGCCGATTCAGGCGGATTCGTCGCCGCCGATGTGCGTACAGTACCCGTACCTGCCAGCATAATGCGCACCTGTGTTATCCACTGAGATCCCGGGTGTCGTTCGCAAAGCGGTGCGCAGTACCTCCTGGCTTTCCGCCAGGAAAGCATCCTGCTGCGCGATCAGCAGGCGCATCAACGGTATCACGGATTGTCGGTGTCGATGACCATTTTAGGCGGAACTCGCTTAGAATCCGTATCAACGTGTGCCGGTGGCAATCGACGAGATTCTCCCGGGCCGGCGGATGGTTCTTATCTTTCCGCTGCTTCCGCCTCCGCAAAAGAACTGATTGCCGCCATCGGATTCGAGCCCCGACACGCCAACTCCTTGCGGCATCGCGACGCTTTCCCGGATCTCTCCCGTTCCGGGATCGACTCGCCGCACATCACTCTCGTCACCTTCCCAGGTGCCGTGCCAGAGTTCGCCGTCGATCCAGGTGACCCCGGTGACGAAGCGGTTGGACTCGATGGTGCGAAGAATCGCCCCTGTTTGGGGATCGACCTGATGGATCTTCCTGCCCCGATGCTGCCCCACCCAGAGCGTCCCTTCGGCCCACGCGAGCCCCGAGTCACCGCCGCCGCCGGGCGCCGGGATCGTCGCTAGCACACGGCCGGTCGCCGGATCGATCTTCTGGATGCGATCCTCGGCGATCTGAAACAGGTGCTGACCGTCGAAGGCCGTTCCGGCGTGCGCGGCGACATCGATTGAACGCGCCGCCTGTCCGCTCGCGGGATCGAAGGCGTTCAGCTTGTCTCCGGAAGCAAACCAAACGTGCTGACCGTCATATGTGACCCCGTGCACGCTGTTGACACCCGGAAAGGGTCCATACTCACGGAGGATCTCGGCTGCTGATCTGTTCATGCTTCCACCCTAGCCATTTAGCACTGGGCCGTGGAGTAACAAGATTGTCGGGGAAGTCGGCACGGGCGGGGTCACCCAGCGACGCGCCCGCCGGCGATCGAACGACTGCACCTTGCCTGCTGCTGCAAGCGAACCGCGCGCCCACTGCGCGGTGCGTGTGCTGGCTCCACGTGCCGATCGCCACCGGCTCGAGCCAAAAGCTGAAGGGCAAGCGGTGGCGCGGCCGCCGGCTGATTTGCCCGCGTAACGGCAGCACGAACGCATGAGGTCGATGCCTTCTGCGGCCAGGCGATCGATGTTCGGTGTTTCAAAACCGCGCACCTTCTGGATGGCAGGAATTCCGACCTCACCAACTGCAATGTCATCCCACATGATATGGATGATATTTGGAGGCGTGCCGTGCTTTTTCCGGAGCGCGGCCAGAATTTGGTTGATATCGTTGTCTTCGTCAGCCCAGCGTGCGCCGTGTTGAACCTCGAGGATTTAGTGCTTTGCATCTTGGACAACTCCGTTCTTTGGCGGAGCCTTCGCATTGTCGCCAAACAAACACTGGCGGCTGCGTTGCGGGCGAAGTGCCGTCCGGTGTTTCTCAGAGGCGCTCCGTGGATTCTCATTGGGGCGCCGTGAGGAACCTGCCTGAAGGCTGATCAGAAGACGCCACCGCTTCACCCGATCTCCCGGCTCGAACCGCTGCATCCGCTTTGCTCTCCGCGCACCGGCCTGCGTCGCTTTGCGGCGACCCGTGAACAGGTCATGATGGTGCTCGCACAAATAAGACCAGGAGGTCACGCCATGCCACGCGAAGCCCTGCGATCAATCCTGCCCATCGCCGGTTGGCCCGCGGAGCGCGCGGACACGGTGTCCATCACCGATGCCACCGACCCAGTGCTGCCGACGCCGTTCCGCATCGCTGCTGCCGGTGCGTCAACCCTGGCGGCGACCGGCTTGGCCGCGGCCGAATTGTGGGAGATCCGCTCCGGGCGTCGCCAGTCGGTGGCCATCGACGTGCGCCAAGCCACGGCATCGTTGCGCAGCGGCCATTACATGAAGCTAGGCGAGGGCGAGGTGTCGACGCGGCGCAACTCGATCATGGGCGTGTATCCCACCAAGGATGGCCGCTGGAGCTACCTGCACTGCAACTTCCCGAACCATCGCGCCGCCGCGCTGAGTGTGCTGGGCGTGCAGGAAGATCACGAGGCCGTGTCGCGCGCGGTGCTGAACTGGAATGCCGCCGATCTCGAAGAGGCGATCATCGCCGCCAAGGGCGCCGGCGGCATGGTGCGCACGCACGCGGAATGGGCGCAGCATCCGCAGGCCGCCGCGATTGCCGATCTGCCGCTGATGGAGATCGTGCGGATCGGCGACAGTCCGCCCGAAGCGCTGCCTGCCGGCAACCGTCCGCTGTCGGGCATCCGCGTGCTCGACCTGACGCGCGTGCTGGCCGGTCCAACCTGCGCACGCACCTTGGCCGAGCATGGCGCGGAGGTGCTGAAGATCACCGGCGCGCATCTGCCGAACCTGGGCTATCAGGAATTCGACACCGGCCACGGCAAGCTGTCGGCCCAACTCGATCTGCGCGAGCAGCGGGATGTCGATATCCTCCGCGGCCTGGTGCGCGAGGCCGACGTGTTCTCGCAGGGCTATCGGCCTGGCACGCTCGGTGGTCGCGGCCTGTCGCCTGAGGAACTGGCGGCGATCCGGCCGGGGCTGGTGTATGTGTCGCTGTGCGCGTTCAGCCATGCCGGACCCTGGGCGTCGCGTCGCGGCTTCGACACGGTGATCCAGACGGTCAGCGGCATCACCTCACGGCAGGCTGAGATTGTGCCGGGCAAGACGCCCGGGCCGCAGTTCTATCCGGTCTCCGCGATCGACTACTGCACCGGCTATCTGATGGCGTTCGGTGCCATGGTCGCGCTCGCCCGCCGCGCGCGGGAAGGCGGCAGCTGGCTGGTGCGGATCTCGCTGGCGCAGGTGGGCAAGTGGATCGTCGATCTCGGCGAGGTGCCGGCCAACGAGGCGCGGGATACGCCGGCCGAATTCACCCCGGCAGAGTTGGAGCGCTGGGCAACCACAACCGATACGCCGTCGGGACGGCTGCGCCACCTGAAGCCGGTGGTGCAGTTGTCAGAGACGCCGCCGTTCTGGGCGCGACCTTCGGTGCCGCTGGGTTACCACGAGCCGGTGTGGCCGGCACGATAGGAGGTCAAGGCTCCGCCCTGAAACCTGCCCCTCGGGTCAAGCCTGAGGGGCAGGCCGGCTTTGCCTCCTGGACCTCCATCCCTCAGGTCAAGTGCCCGAGTGCAGGCTCCGGCAGTCGCCTTTTCAATCCAATCGTTTTCGACCGGTGGGGCTTCCCTGGCAGCCGCCATTGACAACGCGCCGGCCCGATCTCGCTCATGATCAGCCAGTAGTCCAGAAACTGGACTGGGGCAGGTACTGCACTGTGTTATGCTGTCGCGTATGAAGGGTTACGGCCAATTCTGCCCCATCGCCAAAGCCGGTGAGATCCTGACCGAGCGCTGGACGTTGCTCGTACTGCGAGACCTGCTCTACGGATCGCGCCGCTTCAGCGATCTGCGCCGGGGGGTGCCGCTGATGTCACCGACGCTGCTCTCCACCCGCCTGCAAACGCTGGAACAGGCGGGGCTCGTCGTGCGCAAGCCCAGCGCAGGACACGGCCATTGGGAATATCACCTGACCCCGGCGGGCGAAGAGCTCAGACCAATTGTCGATGCGATCGGCCATTGGGGACAGACCTGGGTGCGCAGCAAGTTGACGCCTGACGAGATCGATCCCGGACGGCTGATGTGGACCATGCACCGCCACTTCATCCTCGCCAACATGCCGCAAGACAGGCTCGTGCTGTACATCGAGATCACCGATGCGAAACGTCTGCCGACCTGGTGGTTCATCATCACGCACGACTCTGTTGATCTCTGCTGGGACGATCCGGGTCGCGATGTCGACGTCAGCCTGTACGCCGATCTGCGGACGCTCACACAGATCTATATCGGCGATATTTCACTCCCGCGCGCTCGTGGTATCGGCAAGGTTGAGGTGCACGGTTCGAAAGAACTCGTAAGCTCTCTGCCGACATGGTTTCCCCGCAGCAAGTTCGCCGATGACAATCCAACCCCGGTGACCTGAGCGCTCAGCGAAGCGCGGCGAATCGCGAGAAAAGACTCCAGAATCTGCACTAGGGGCGGTCGCCCGAACACCCTAGCGTCGCTCTCGAGCACATCCCCGCAATACAGCGGGAACGAGGGAGAGCACCATGAACACGACGCGGCGAGGGATCGTTGGGGGAGCAATCGCGGCATTGATTGCAAAGCCGCTTCGGGCGCAATCGGGCAAGAACGCGAACACCATCCGTATCGGTGTGCTGACCGATCTGTCCGGCACGTATCGAGACATTAGCGGCCCAACCGGGATAGCGTGCGTACGGCAGGCGATTCAGGAGTTCACGGCGGGCAGGGACCTTAATGTCGAGGTGCTGACGGCGGATTTCCAGGAAAAGCCGGATGTCGGCGCCGCCATCGCGCGGCAATGGTTCGACCAGGACAGTGTTGATGCCATCGTCGACCTGACGAACTCGGCCGTCGCCCTCGCCGTGTCCAACGTCGCGCGCGAAAAGAACAAGGTGGCCCTTGTCACGGGGGCCGCAGTATCGGCGGTGACCGGCAAGCAGTGCAGCCCGAATACCGTGCACTGGACATATGATACGTGGATGCTGGCCCATTCGACTGGCAGCAAGACCTTGCAGGCTGGTGGGAAGACCTGGTTCCTCATTGCTCCTGACTATGCCTTCGGCCATTCGCTGGCGGGGGACACGGCCCACGCTGTCGTCGCAGGCGGCGGTACCGTGCTGGGCAGCGTCATGTACCCGTTCCCCGACACCACCGACTTTTCCGGCCTGCTCGCGCAGGCGCAGGGATCAGGGGCGCAGGTACTTGGGTTGTGCAATGGCGGCAATGATCTCGTCAGCAGCCTCAAACAGGCGAATGAGTTCGGACTGCACCGGAAGATGCGGGTCGCCGGCTTGCTGATCTTCACGCAGATCGTACGTGCTGTCGGATTGCCCATAGCCCAGGGGATGTATCTGACAGAAACCTTTTACTGGGACCTGAACGATCGGACTCGGGCATTCACGGACCGTATTCGGCCAAAGACCCCCGACAACTGGCCCAGCATGATCCAGGCTGGAGATTACGCCGCCCCCCTGCACTATCTCAAGGCGGTCGCCGACATGGGCGTCACGGCGGCGAAAGCTGACGGAGGTGCTGTGGTCGCCCGCATGAAGTCGATGCCGACGGACGACGATTGTTTTGGGCCAGGGACAATCCGCGAAGATGGACGGGCGCTGCACCCCGCCTATCTGTTCGAGGTGAAGTCACCGGCCGAAAGCAGACACGATTGGGACTTGTACAAACTCATGGCGACGACGCCCGCCGAGCAGGCGTTCCGGTCCCTGGGCGAGGGGGCCTGCCCACTCGTACATGTTTGACCGGCAGCGCACAGGTCGAAAACGAACGGTTCCAAGGGCGGCGCCCTCGGCGGGAGTCCAGAGGGCAGCGCACTCTGGTGGGGCTCGGGGCGAAGCCCCGCCAGTACTTCAGCCAGGCGACAGCACGTGGATAACGCGGCTGGCGACCATCTCGCGCGTCTTCGCCCCATAGGCCGCCATGTGCGGCGACGCGGCATGCGCCTTGAGCGCCTCCGGGCTTTCCCACTTCTCGATCACAACGAAGGCATCGTCGCCGAATTTGGTCGGGGAGCCCTGGGCATCCACCGCGGGCCCGTACTCGATGCAACCGTTCTCGGCGTGTACCGCCGGGATGTTGGCGTGAAATTCCTTGAGGATCGCGCCGCGCATGCCTGGCTTGGCGGTGATGATGGCGAGTACGTGGATCATTGGTCGCTGCTCCCTCGGTGCGGTGATTCGTGCAGTCGAGCTATCCGACCCCAGACCGAGCGTTTCGGCAAGCGCTGGCCACCTGACTAAAATTTGGTCACGACCTCCCGCACTGCCTGGATAATCCGCACCGGCTGGGGGCGGGTGCGAATAATTGCTGTCGTCGCCTCACAGCCTTGTGGCATGAGGGTTGCACCTCCCGAACTGGTGATGCGAGGCGCGGGTCTCGCCACGAAACAGAACGGACAGGGAACAGACTCATGGCACCAACCACTCCCATGCTCACCCGGCGTGGCTTCGGCGGCCTCGGCGCCGCCGCCGTCACGGTGGCTGCGCTTGGCGCCGCCAACAGCTTGGTTGCACCGGCCGAGGCGCAGGACGCCGGACCGATCAAGGTCGGCATCCTGCATTCGCTCTCCGGCACCATGGCGATCAGCGAGACCACGCTGAAGGACGTCATGCTGATGCTGATCGAGCAGCAGAATGCCAAGGGCGGCGTGCTTGGCCAGAAGCTGGAAGCGGTGGTGGTCGATCCGGCCTCCAACTGGCCGCTGTTCGCCGAGAAGGCGCGTCAGCCTGTTGTCCGTTGACAAGTGTCGCCGCGGTGTTCGGCTGCTGGACCTCGGTGTCGCGCAAGTCCGTGCTGCCGGTGTTCGAGGAACTCAACGGCATCCTGTTCTATCCGGTGCAGTACGAAGGCCAGGAGTGCAGCCGCAACGTGTTCTACACCGGCGCGGCGCCGAACCAGCAGGCGATCCCGGCGGTCGACTACCTGATGAGCGAGGAAAAGGTGGAGCGCTGGGTGCTGGCCGGCACCGACTACGTTTATCCGCGCACCACGAACCAGATCCTTGAAGCGTACCTCAAGGTGAAGGGCGTCAAGCCGGACGACATCATGATCAACTACACGCCGTTCGGTCATTCCGACTGGCAGAACATCGTGGCGTCGATCAAGAAGTTCGGCTCCGCCGGCAAGAAGACCGCGGTCGTCTCCACCATCAACGGCGACGCCAACGTGCCGTTCTACAAGGAACTCGGCAACCAGGGCATCAAGGCGACCGACATCCCGGTGGTGGCGTTCAGCGTCGGCGAGGAAGAACTTGCCGGCCTCGACACCAAGCCGCTGGTCGGCCACCTCGCCGCGTGGAACTACTTCGAGAGCGTCGACAATCCCGACAACAAGGCGTTCATCGACGCCTGGCACAAGTTCACCAAGAACGACAAACGCACCACCAACGATCCGATGGAGGCGCACTACATCGGCTTCAACATGTGGGTGAAGGGCGTGGAGAAGGCCGGCACCACCGCCCCGGACGCGGTGATCGACGCGCTGATCGGCGTCGCCGGTGCCGAACCTGTCCGGCGGCTACTCGGCGCATGATGCCGAACCACCACATCACCAAGCCGGTGCTGATCGGCGAGATCCAGGACGACGGCCAGTTCAACATCGTTTCGCAGACGCCCGGTCTGGTTGTGGCGCAGGAATGGTCGCCGTACGTCGCCGACACCAAGGACCTGATCGGCGACTGGCGCGCACCGTTGTCACTGCGGCGCGTTCAACGTGAAGACCGGCAAGTGCGGAGCGGGCGGCGGCAAGAAGGCCTGATGGCCTGAACTGCATGCCTCCATGGGGGCGGCCCGTCTCCTCCCCGGGTCACCCCCGTCGGTTTCCTGAAAGGGCACGGATGCAACGTCTCGCCTGGCTCCTGCTCACCGTTGTCCTGTTGCTTGCGCCGGCAGTTGCGCGTGCGCAGTCGGCCGACGAAGCGCTGGCCGATCTGGCGTCGCCTAGCTTCGACACGATCCGTCACGGCGTCGAACTGCTGGCGTTCTCCGGCGATCCGCGTGCTGCCGCCGATCATGTCAGCGATTGCAGGCCGGCACGCTTTACGCGCGCACGACCGACCACGCGCTGTTCATCAAGGCCGCTGACGGCAGCGTTCGCCGATGCGGCAACCGGCAAGGCGGCGCCCGACGTGATGGCGAGCGGCCTGAAGCAGGTGCGCATGAACAACCCGGTGCGCGGCGCGGTCGAGGCTGCGCTGGGCAGCCTGCGTCTGTTCGCGCCGGACGCGGCGACACGGCTGGCCGCGGCCGAGGCGGTGTTCCATTCGCACGATCCCGCGGCGCTGCCGGCGCTGGACAAGGCGCTCGCGCAAGGAGACCGATGCCGCGGTGAAGCTGCGCATGGAGCAGGCGCGTGCGGCGGCGCTGCTGTCTCGATCCGAGATGCGACGGAGCACGATCGGCTGGCCGCGGTGGCAGTGCTGCGCGCGCGCGGCGATCTCGACAGCCGCAGCACTGCTCGACGGCCTGACCGGTCAGCCGCCGGCGGTCGCGACGGCAGCCGCAGCCGCGGTCGCGGCGATCGATCGCGTGCTGCAACTCTGGAGCGTTGCTGCAGAGCGTCTATTACGGCTTGAGCCTCGGTTCCGTGCTGCTGCTGGCCGCCGCCGGGCTGGCCATCACCTTCGGCGTCATGGGCGTCATCAACATGGCGCATGGCGAGATGGTGATGATCGGCGCCTATGTCACCTTCGTGGTGCAGCAGGTGATCCGCCAGGCCGCACCGGGATTGTTCGGCGGCAGCCTGCTGATCGCCGTGCCGCTGGCCTTCATCGTCGCCGGGCCTGATCGGCATCGCCATCGAGCGCACGCTGATCCGCTGGCTGTACGGCCGGCCGCTGGAAACGCTGCTGGCGACCTGGGGGCTGTCGCTGGTGCTGCAACAGGCGGTGCGCTCGATCTTCGGCGCCAACAACCGGGATGTCGGCACGCCCGACTGGATGAGCGGCGCCACGCAGCTCGGCGGCCTGACGCTGACCTGCAACCGGCTGTACATCATCCTGTTCGCGGTGCTGGTGCTGGCCGCGCTGATGGCGGCGCTGCGCTTCACGTCGCTCGGCCTGCGCATGCGCGCGGTGACGCAGAACCGGCAGATGGCGGCGGCGATGGGCATCCGCACGCCGTGGATCGACGCGCTGACGTTCGGCCTGGGCTCCGGCGTCGCCGGCATGGCCGGCGTGGCGCTGAGCCAGATCGACAACGTCTCGCCCAACCTCGGCCAGAGCTACATCATCGACAGCTTCATGGTGGTGGTGTTCGGCGGCGTCGGCAATCTGTGGGGCACCGTGGTCGGCGCGCTGACGCTGGGCATCGTCAACAAGTTCCTCGAGCCGGTGGCCGGCGCGGTGCTGGGCAAGATCGTCGTGCTGGTCCTGCTGATCCTGTTCATCCAGCGCCGGCCGCGCGGCATGTTCCCGCTCAAGGGACGGGCGGCGGAGGCATGACAGCTCGACCGCACATCGCCGATCACGCTGGCCCTGGTGCTGGGCGGCGCGTTGCTGCTGGCGGTGCTGAACCTTGCCACGCCGCCGACTCGCCGCGCTGCATGTGCTCGACCTACGTCGATGGCGCTGGCCGGCAAATATCTGTGCTACGCGATGCTGGCGCTGGCGGTCGATCTGGTGTGGGGATTTGCCGGCATCCTGTCGCTTGGCCATGCGGCGTTCTTCGCGCTGGGCGGCTACGCGATGGGCATGTACCTGATGCGCCAGATCGGCGCGCGCGGCGTCTACGGCAATCCGATCCTGCCCGACTTCATGGTGTTCCTGGGCTGGAACCAACTGCCCTGGTACTGGTACGGCTTCGACTGGTTCGGCTTCGCCGCGCTGATGGTGGTGCTGGTGCCGGGCCTGCTGGCGCTGGTGTTCGGCTGGCTGGCGTTCCGCTCGCGCGTCACCGGCGTGTATCTGTCGATCATCACCCAGGCGCTGACCTATGCGCTGCTGCTGGCGTTCTTCCGCAACGACATGGGCTTCGGCGGCAACAACGGCATGACCGACTTCAAGGACATTCTGGGCTTTCCGGTGCAGGCGGAGGCGCACGCGCTGCGCGTTGCTGGTGATCACCGCGCTGTTCCTGTGCGCGCAGTTCCTGGTCGCGCGCTATCGTGGTGACGTCGCGCTTCGGCAAGGTGCTGATCGCGGTGCGCGACACCGAAGTCGCGCACGCGCTTCCTCGGCTACCGGCCGGAATCCTACAAGCTGGTGGTCTGGGTGCTGTCCGCGGTGATGGCCGGCATCGGCGGCGCGCTGTACGTGCCGCAGGTCGGCATCATCAACCCGACGGAGTTCGCGCCGGCCAACTCGATCGAGGCGGTGATCTGGGTCGCGGTCGGCGGCCGCGGCACGCTGGTCGGCGCGATCCTCGGCGCGGTGCTGGTCAATCTCGGCAAGACCTGGTTCACCAGCGCGCTGCCGGAGTTCTGGCTGTATCGCGCTGGGCGCGCTGTTCATCTTCGTCACGCTGTTCCTGCCGCGCGGCATTGATGGGCCTGTTCCGCGCGCGCGCAGGCCGAGCGATGCGGCGGAACCGAGCCCCGGCCGCAGGCCGCGGCGCGCGAGGTCACCGGATGAGCGGCATCAGCGCGGCGCTGCACGATACGCTGCTGTATCTCGATGGCGTGACCGTCAGCTTCGATGGATTCCGCGCGCTGAACGCGCTGTCGCTGGTGCTGGAAGCCGGCGAGATGCGCGCGGTGATCGGCCCGAACGGCGCCGGCAAGACGACGATGATGGATGTGATCACCGGCAAGACGCGGCCGGACACCGGCAAGGTGGTGTTCGGCACGGACACCGACCTGACCCGGCTGGACGAACCGGCGATCGCCGCCCTGGGCATCGGGCGCAAGTTCCAGAAGCCGACCGTGTTCGAGCCGCACACCGTCTGGGACAATCTGCTGCTGTCGCTGGCCGAGGATCGGCGGCCGCGCTTCACGCTGTGGGCGCGCGAGACGCCGCGCGGAGACGCGAGCGGATCGAGGAGATCCTGGAGACCACGCGGCTGACCGATCAGCGCCACCGGCCGCGCCGCCGACCTGTCGCACGGCCAGAAGCAGTGGCTGGAGATCGGCATGCTGCTGGCGCAGGAGCCGCAGCTGCTGCTGGTCGATGAGCCGGTGGCCGGCATGACCGATGCGGAAACCGAGCAGACCGCCGAACTGCTGCGCGAGATCAACCGGACGCGCAGCGTGGTGGTGGTGGAGCACGACATGGCGTTCGTGCGCGCGCTGGACGTGAAGGTGACGGTGCTGCACGAAGGGTCGGTGCTGTCGGAGGGCTCGATCGACCACGTCAGCGACGATCCGCGCGTGATCGAAGTGTATCTCGGGCGATGAATGCTTGAAGTCGAACACGTCGATCTGCACTACGGCGCGGCGATCGCGCTGCGGCAGGTGTCGCTGACCGCGGAGGTCGGCGCGGTGACCTGCCTGCTGGGACGCAACGGCGTCGGCAAGACCATCCTGCTGCGGGCGATCATCGGCGCGCATCCGATCACGCGCCGGCGCGATCCGCTGGGAAGGCGAGGACATCACGCCGCCTGCCGACCTATGAGCGCGCGCGGCGCGGCATCGCCTGGGTGCCGCAGGGCCGCGACATCTTCCCGCTGCTGACAGTGCGGGAAAATCTGGAGACCGGGTTTGCCGTGCTGCCGCGCGGCGAGCGCCGCGTGCCCGACGAGATCTTCGAGCTGTTCCCGGTGCTGAAGACGATGCTGCGGCGGCGCGGCGGCGATCTGTCGGGCGGGCAGCAGCAGCAGCTTGCGATCGCGCGCGCGCTGGTGATGAAGCCGCGGCTGCTGGTGCTGGACGAACCGACCGAGGGCATCCAGCCCAGCATCATCAAGGACATCGGCCGGGTGATCGCGCTGTTGCGGTCGCAGGGCGACATGGCCATCCTGCTGGTCGAGCAGTATTTCGATTTCGCCCAGGAGCTGGCCCAGACGATCGTGGTGATGGATCGCGGCGACATCGTGCTGTCCGGGCGGCGGGAGGAGCTGGACGAAGCGGATGTACGACGCCGCCTCTCTGTCTGACGCCCCGGTCGCTGCAACGCGCGGTCGGCGAGCTGCGCGTCGGTCTGCGCGCGCGCGATGGCGACCTGACGGTGCTGGACGGATCTGCGCCAGGCCGGCTGCCTGAAGGCGCGGTTTCCCCGCGCCGGTGCCGAGATGGATTGGGCCAGCGTCGGTCACGCTGAACACGTCCGGTGGGATCGCCGGCGGCGATCGGCTGGACAGTGCGTTCGAGTTGCGCGCCGGCGCGCGCGCGACGATCGCGGCGCAGGCGGCGGAACGGTTCTATCGTGCGCTGCCTGGCAGCGCGCCGTCGCGCGTGCGGACACGGATCGTGGTGGCGGCGGGCGGCCGCGGTGGAATGGCTGCCGCAGGAGACGATCCTGTTCGATCGCTGTGCGCTGGATCGCCGGCTGGAGGTCGAGCTTGCGGACGGACGCCTGGTTCCTCGGCGTCGAGAGCGCTGGTGTTCGGCCGCGCGGCGATGGGTGAGCGTGTGGTCGCACGCGCCTGGCTGCGCGACCTGATCCAGTGCGGCGCGGCGGTCGCTGGCTGCTGCATGACGCGATCCGGCTGGACGGCGAGGTCGACGCGACATTGCAGCGCGCAGCGATCGCCGGCGGCGCGCGCGCCGTGGCGACGTTGGTGCATGTCGCGCCGGACGCGGAAGCGCGCGCTGGACGCGGTGCGTGCGCGCTGCCGATGCCTGCCGAAGCGCGGCGCCAGTGCCTGGAACGGCATGCTGGTCGCGCGCATCCTTGCGGCCGACGGCGCCGCGCTGCGCCGCACGGTGATTGCGGCGCTGCGCGGTGCTGCGCGATGATCGCGCCGCTGCCGCGGGTCTGGCTGTGCTGAGAGGAACGATCGGATGAACCTGACGCCGCGAGAGAAGGACAAGCTGCTGATCAGCATGGCCGCGATGGTGGCGCGCCGGCGGCTGGAACGCGGGGTGAAGCTGAACCATCCGGAAGCGGTGGCGCTGATCACCGATTTCGTCGTCGAGGGCGCGCGCGACGGCCGCAGCGTCGCCGACCTGATGGAGGCGGGCGCGCAAGGTGATGACCCGCGCGCAGGTGATGGAGGGTGTCGCCGAGATGATCCACGACGTGCAGGTGGAAGCGACGTTCCCCGACGGCACCAAACTGGTGACCGTGCACGAGCCGATCCGATGACGGACGAGTGGAAGCTGGCATTGCGAGGGAGCGGGAAGAATCTCGGCACACGCATGGTTAGAGATTGCTGCGTCGCCGCATCATCGCAATGACAGTGGAGGTAGGTGCATGATCCCCGGCGAAATCCTCCCAGCTTCCGGCGACATCGAACTCAACGCCGGCCTTGCCCGCACCACGCTGACCGTCGCCAACACCGGCGACCGGCCGATCCAGGTCGGCAGCCACTACCACTTCGCCGAAACCAACCCGGCGCTGTCGTTCGACCGCGCCGCGGCGCGCGGCCAGCGGCTGGACATCGCCGCCGGCACCGCGGTGCGTTTCGAGCCAGGCCAGACGCGCGAAGTCACGCTGGTGCCGTATCGCGGCAAGCGCGTCGTGCAGGGCTTCCGCGGCGCCGTCATGGGAGCGCTCGACTGATGGCCCGCATCACCCGCCGCGCCTATGCCGACATGTTCGGCCCCACCACCGGCGATCGCGTGCGCCTCGCCGATACCGATCTGATCGTCGAGGTCGAACGCGACCTCACCACCTACGGCGAGGAAGTGAAGTTCGGCGGCGGCAAGGTGATCCGCGACGGCATGGGCCAGTCGCAGGCATCGCAGGCGGAAGGCGCGGTCGATACGGTGATCACCAACGCGCTGATCATCGACCACTGGGGCATCGTCAAGGCCGATGTCGCCATCACCAACGGCCGCATCGCGCAAGATCGGCAAGGCCGGCAATCCCGACGTGCAGCCCAACGTCGACATCATCATCGGGCCGGGCACCGAGATCATCGCCGGCGAGGGCAAGATCCTCACCGCCGGCGGCATCGACAGCCACATCCATTTCATCTGTCCGCAACAGGTGGAGGACGCGATCGCCTCCGGCATCACCACGCTGATCGGCGGCGGCACCGGTCCGGCCACCGGCACCGCCGCGACCACCTGCACGCCTGGGCCCGTGGCATCTCGCGCGCATGCTGCAGGCGGCCGAGGGACTGCCGGTCAACCTCGCGTTCGCCGGCAAGGGCAACGCGTCGCGCCCCGCCGCGCTGGAGGAAATGATCCGCGCCGGCGCATCCTGCCTGAAGCTGCACGAGGACTGGGGCACCACGCCGGCGGCGATCGATTGCGCGCTGTCGGTGGCGGATCGGTTCGACGTGCAGGTGATGATCCACACCGACACGCTGAACGAATCCGGCTTCGTCGAGGACACCATCGCCGCGTTCAAGGGCCGCACCATCCACGCCTTCCACACCGAAGGCGCCGGCGGCGGCCACGCGCCCGACATCATCAAGGTCGCCGGCCTGCCCAACGTGCTGCCGAGTTCCACCAATCCGACGCGGCCCTACACGGCGAACACGCTCGACGAACATCTCGACATGCTGATGGTGTGCCATCACCTGGACAGCTCCATCCCGGAGGACGTCGCGTTCGCGGAAAGCCGCATCCGCAAGGAGACCATCGCCGCCGAGGACATCCTGCACGACCTCGGCGCGCTTTCGATGATGTCGTCGGACAGCCAGGCGATGGGCCGCGTCGGCGAGGTGATCATCCGCACCTGGCAGACCGCGCACAAGATGAAGCAGCAGCGCGGCGCGTTGCCCGGCGACGGCGACGGCAACGACAATGCGCGGGTGAAGCGCTACATCGCGAAATACACCATCAATCCGGCGATCGCGCAGGGCATGGCGAGCGAGATCGGCTCGATCGAGGCGGGCAAGCTGGCCGATCTCGTGCTGTGGTCGCCGGCGTTCTTCGGCGTGAAGCCCGATCTGGTGATCAAGGGCGGCAGCATCGCCTGCGCGCCGATGGGCGATCCCAACGCCTCGATCCCGACGCCGCAGCCGGTGCACTATCGCCCGATGTTCGGTGCTATTCGGCCGCGCGCTGGCGGAACACTGCGTCACCTTCGTTTCTGCGGCGGCGCTGGATGCCGGCATCGGCACCATGCGCTGAAGCTGCAACGCCGCCTCGTCGCCGGTTGCCAACACGCGCGGCGGCATCGGCAAGCGATCGATGATCCACAACGACGCCACGCCGGTGATCGAGGTCGATGCGGAAACCTACGAGGTGCGCGCCGACGGCGTGCTGCTGACCTGCGAACCGGCAACGGTGCTGCCGATGGCGCAGCGCTACTTCCTGTTCTGATGCGCGCCGAAACCGTCCTGCCGGCCGGCACCTGGGACGCGGCGAGCGAAATCGACCGCGTGCTGATCGACTTCGATCGTCGCCACCGCCGCCGCATCCTGCTGCGACACCGAGCAGGGCAGGGAAGTGCTGCTCGATCTGCCGCAGGCGGTGCGGCTGCGCCATGGCGACGGACTGGCGCTGGACACGGGCGGCGTCGTGCGCGTCTGCGCCGACCCGAGCCGCTGCTGGAAATTCACGCGCATGACGAGGGCGAGCTGGTGCGCATCGCCTGGCATCTCGGCAACCGCCATCTGCCGGTGCAGTTGCTGGGCGACCGGATCCGCATCCGTGCGGATCACGTGATCAGGGACATGGTCGAAGGCCTGGGCGGCCACGTCGATGAGCATCGAGGCGCCGTTCGATCCGGAGGCAGGCGCCTATGCCGGCGGCCATCACCGCCACGACCATCACCATGATGAATGACGCCGTCATTACAACTGCGCCCGGGATGCTGGCACGAATAGAGGCAGGAATTCCCCTCCCTTGCGGCAGGGGGTTCGGGGAGGGGGCACTACACATCGCGCCTCTGCTCCGTCTGCTGGCGTGGCTGTCGCCCGCGTTTCCCACCGGCGCCTTCGCCTATTCGCATGGCCTGGAATGGGCGGTCGAAGCCGGCGACGTAACCGACGAAGCCACGCTGCGTGCCTGGCTCGCCGACGTTCTGGCACATGGCTCCGGCCGCAACGATGCCATCCTGCTGCGCCACGCGCACCGCGCCAGCAGGGACGCCACCACACTGCGCGACATCGCGGACCTTGCTGCCGCCATCGCGCCGTCGCGCGAACGCCGCATGCGAAACGCTGGATCAGGGCACCGCCTTCATCGCTGCCGCCGCGGCATGGCATCCGCCACAGCTTGCCGCGCTCGCGTTGCCTATCCGGTCGCAGTCGGCGCCCTCGCCGGCATGCACGGCATCGACGAAGACGCCACCGCCGCTGCCTACCTGCAGGCCTTCGCCGCAAACCTGATCTCCGCCGCGGTACGTCTGGTGCCGCTCGGCCAGACGCACCGGCCTGCGCGTGCTCGCCGCACTGGAGCCCGTCATCCTGCACGTCGCCGAAGCTACGCAGCATCGCCACGCTGGACGATCTCGGCGGCTGCGCCTTCCGCTCCGACCTCGCCGCCATGCGCCACGAAACCCAGTACACGAGGCTGTTCCGCTCATGACCGTATCCCCAAACGGCCCGCTGCGCGTCGGCATCGGCGGCCCGGTCGGCACCGGCAAGACCGCGCTGATGGATGCGCTGTGCAAGCGTTTCCGCGACCTGCTACGACATCGCCGCCATCACCAACGACATCTACACCAAGGAAGACGCCGAGTTCCTGACCCGCGCCGGCTCGCTGCCGCCCGAACGCATCCTCGGCATCGAGACCGGCGGCTGTCCGCACACCGCGATCCGCGAGGACGCGTCGATCAACCTGGCCGGCGTCGCCGACCTGCAATCGCCGCTTTCCCGGATCTCGACCTGATCCTGATCGAAATCGGCGGCGACAATCTTGCCGCAACCTTCAGCCCGGAACTCGCCGATCTGACGATCTACGTGATCGACGTCTCCGCCGGCGACAAGATCCCGCGCAAGGGCGGACCCGGCATCACGCGCAGCGATCTGCTGGTGATCAACAAGATCGACCTCGCGCCGTTCGTCGGCGCCAGCCTCGAGGTGATGGACCGCGACGCCCGCAAGATGCGCGGCGATCGGCCGTTCGTGTTCGCCAATATCCGCGCCGGTACCGGCGTTGCCGAGATCGCCGCGTTCATCGAAACGACCGGTGGCCTGCGCTTGCATGAGCTGGATTAACCCGACTTTCGCCACTTTCGGCTTCGATTCACCCAAACGTTTGATTTTCCGTTGCCTAGCAGCCTGTCGGAGTTGATTTGCCGGAAATTAGGAAATCATCGTCGGCGCGTTGCATTTCCAGCCACTACGCCGCTTGACGCGGAGCAGGGATTCGACTTTCACGCTTGACTTCACGCGGGCCATTCCAACGCAAGGTTGGCCGCGCGCGAACACGCCGAAATGGATCACGATTGGCGCGATGCGGCTCAGTTCGCCCCTGCCAGGGCGAACATCCGTTTCACGTTCCACGCCATGGTCACGAGGTTCCATTCGCCGTGCACCTTGTCCAGTCCGCGCAGCAGGAACTGGCGGAACCCGAGCACCGACTTGATGATCCCGAACACAGGTTCGGGAGTCTGTTTACGCAGCGCGTAGAGCTTCTTGCCCTCTTTCGTCTGGAGCCGATGGCCCATTGCCTCAACCGGCGTGGGGTCTACCGGCGCCGCAGGATCGTCTGCGAAACGTTCAGCCAGCGCAGGATGATGCGCTTCACGCCCCATCGCGATCACCGGCTCGATCCCGGCGTCGGCACAGGCGTTCACGTTGCCCTCGCTGAAATACCCGTTGTCGGCAAGCAACGCGCCAACCTTGCCCAGTTCGCCGGGCAGTGCGGCCAGCTTGCCCAGCATCGGCTCAAGCTGCTGTTTGTCGTTCGGCGCCTGCACCACATCGGCGGCCACCACCAGTAGGCTGTCCGCTGCCACCGCTGCCTGGGCGTTGTAGCACTGCTCGAACCCTCCGCCGGCCACCGGCATGATCCGCGATTCCTCGTCCGTCAGATTGACCTGATCGGTCGGCAGCGGGCCCTCGATCGGCGGCTGCGGTACGCGACCGCGGGGCTTCTTGCCTGTCTGCGTCACCTTCGCCTCACGCTCCGCCATCCTGGCCTCAAATTCGGCTCGCTCGCGCGCATGGCGTTCCTTCGCCCGCGCCTCGATCACCGCCTTGGCGCGAGCGATCCCGGCCAGCCGCTTCTCGCGCCGCGCCAGTTCCTCGGGAACCTGCATCCCGTCCGGCACATCCGCCTGATCAGCCGCCTCCGCCTTACCCAGCAGATCAGCCACTTCGGCCTTCAACTGTGCCTCGATCTTGCTGGCGTGCTCGTACGACAGCGCGCTGTGGCGGCTGGCGTTGGCGTGGATCTTGGTGCCATCCAGCGCCACCGTGCCGAGCTTCAACACCCCCATCTCGCGGGCCACACCGAGCACCTGCACGAACAGCGCCTCGATCTGCGGCAGGAAGCGGCGGCGGAACGTGGCGATGGTGTCGTGGTCGGGATGCTCGTTGGCGGCGATGAAGCGGAACGCCACCGAATCATGCGTCGCCCGTTCCAGGTTGCGGCTGGAAAACACCCCGGTCGCGTAGCCGTAGATGATAAGGCCCAACAGCAGCCGAGGGTGGTAGGATGCCTCGCCCGAGCCCCGGTAGCTGCCGGTCATTGCCCGCAGGTCCAGTCCCTCGATCACTTCCACAACGAACCGCGCGAGGTGGCGTTGCGGCAGCCACTCATCGACCGATGGCGGCATCAGGACGTCCATGTCGCGGTTGGTCGGGCGGAAGTTGCTCATGAGACGGGGGTCCGGCAGTGCCAATCGTGTGCGCCAATTCTACCGCCCGCTTCCGCGTCGCGTTAAGTCCGACAGGCTGCTAGGGGGCCAAGGTCGGCACCACAGGACGACGGATCATGCCGCATATGGAACGTCAGCCCGAGATCATCCTGGGCGGCAGCTGAGCGGGCAGGTTGATCTTCAGTTGTTGGAGCATACTGGCCTGGTCCGGCTCTGGTTCGGTGTAGCGCAAGAGTATGACGGTCCGACCATCCGTCGTCGGCTGGCGCACATCGACCATCTGGATCGCCGCCATCTTGTCGAGCACCGACCTCGGTGTCAGTCCCGGTGCCAGTGATCGCAGCCGCGGATCGACAACGGAATGGGCACGCCCCCATTAGCAGCCAGCCCCCTGCGTGGGCAGCCTCGTCGAGGTAGGTGTGGTGCCCTCCCCGGGCTACCAAGGCGCGACTCCCCGAACGCCCGAGCAAAGCACGGGCCCGGCTGGGTTTGGTCGCTATTGTCGCCAGCGGACCCGAATTCGCTTGCTGCCGTAGCGCTTCCGGCAGGTCTTGTGTTCGTAGCACTTTGAACCTAAGTGCTTGAAATGATGGTGGGTGCGACTGGGATTGAACCAGTGACCCCCGCCGTGTGAAGACGGTGCTCTGCCGCTGAGCTACGCACCCATCGCGGCCTGAATTAGGCGGCGTCGCTTCGCGGTGTCAAGCCGTGCTGCCCTTGTGATCGGCCCGACACGCAGCAAGATTGCGGCGATGCGCTGTACCGTCGTACCCCTCCTCCTGTCGCTCATCGCCACGCCAGCAGCAGCGCAGCAGGTGGTGCGTGTGCATCTGACCTATGATACCTACGCCGCCGGCCTCCGGATGATGCAAGTGCACGCCTATTTCGATCTTGGCGTATGGGACTATCGCATCGACATCGACTATCACACCACGGGAATTGCCAGCGTGCTGTATCACGGTCATCAGGCCAACATGGTGCACGGCATCTGGCACGATGATCACGCGACGCCGCTGGAGTTCCTTGCCGAAGGCATCTGGCGCGGTCGGCAGCGCCGAACGGTGATCGATTACGATGACGGCGAACCAGTGGTCGAAGACCTGCAACCACCGCAGGAAACCGAACGCGAACCGGTGCCGCGCGCGCTGCGGCTTCACACCATGGATACGCTCAGCGCGTTGGCGCAGATCATGCGCAAGGTGGAACTGTACCACTCATGCGAGACCACGGTGCGAACCTACGATAGCCGGCGCCTGGTAGAGATTGTTGCGCACACCGTCGGCATCGAGCAACTCGCACCGGACCGCCGCTCGATCTACAGCGGTCCGGCACTGCGCTGCGACTTCGAAGGCAGCCAACTCGCGGGCTTCCTGTTGGGCGAGGACAACGCCGCGCACCGCAAGCCGCTGCATGGCTCCGCTTGGCTGGCGCCGATGCTGCCCGGCGCGCCACCCGTGCCGGTGCGCATCGGCTTTCAGACCAACTGGTTCGGCTGGGCGACGATGGATCTGGTCGCGGCCGGCCAGCAACCGCTGGAAGGCATCGCACACAACTGATAATCCTGCATCCTGGGCAGGGGCCGCAGGATGTTGCGCCTATGGGTGGCCGTTCGAGACGGTGTCTGCGTGTGCTGCTGCTGCTTGCCGGCCTGGCTGGATGCGCCGTTGGGCAAAACGAAGCCGTTTCAATTCCTGTGCAGAACGTGCCCGGATCTCGCATGCCCACGCGGCCGCTGCCCGCTGTTCTGATGCTGCCGGAGGGTAGCGGGCCGTTCCCGGCCGTCATCGTGTTGCACACCTGCGGCGGACGTGCACCGCTGCAAGAGGACTGGGGTGCTCGGTTGAACGCGTGGGGCTATGCGGCATTGATCCCTGACAGCTTCGCTCCGCGCAACGTGGTCAGCGTCTGCGCGCCGGGCAACCAGCCGTTGGTCACACCGCAGGACCGGGCTGGCGATGTGATCAGTGCCGCGCTGTGGTTGCGCACTCAGCCCGACATCGACGGGGCGAGGATTGGCGTACTAGGCAACTCGCACGGAGGGTTCACCGCATCATGGGTCACCGAACGACGGTATGAGCAATTATATCCTGGGCTGTTGAAGGCATCAGTCGACTATTATGGTCCGTGCGGTTTGCCGGCGTCACACGGCACCGTGCCATTGCTGGCACTTGCCGGTGAAGCCGACGACTGGGGTCATCCTGCATCGAGTTGCCGCGACTTTGGCGGACGGTTGGCATCCGACCAGCCGTTTGAGCTGTACACCTATCCCGGCGTGGTCCATTCGTTTGACAATCGGCGCCTTTGGGGCAGGACATTCAATGAGGGCCACGCGCTGGAATACGACCGCGCCGCGGCCGTGGACAGTTTCGTCCGGGTGAAGGCATTCCTCGATCGCTATGTGGGTCATCCGGCAGAGGCGGCGGAACCGTCAAACTCAACGGCCGCATCGAGCCGATCATCGGACTCCGGCCCGGCCGCGTTCCGCTGATGCGGCGAGCATCACGCGATCAGCCACCATCCTTCGGCAAGGTGTTGGCGATGGCGGGATTCTGCGCAAACGCCTCGAACCATGCGGCGAGTTTCGGATGCGTCGCCCGCCATGGCTGCGCGGCGTAGCGGAAGTCGAGATAGCCCAAGGCACAGGCGACGGTGATCGAGCCGATATCGACCGTGCGATGCGGCGGATCGGCTTCCAGTGCGTCCAGCGTACGGTCCACCGCCGCCTTCTGCCGCGCGATCCACGCCATCCGACCCTCGTCCTGCGGCTTCTGCATCTCGCCGCGGCGCGGCACCGATGCGTCCAGAATGCCGTCGCCCATCGCCTGCAACTTCAGCGCTCGCCAGCGTGCGGCGCCATGCGTCGGGAACATCGGCAGCGCATCGCCGACACTGTCGAGATATTCGCAGATCACCGGACTGTCGAATAGCGCCACGCCATCGTCAGTCACCAGCGCGGGCACCTTCGACAGCGGATTGACTGCGACGAATTCCGGGCGCGAGGCATTGGCGTCGGTCGGCACGAGTTCGATCTGGCCATCGATGTCACGCGCGATGGCGCAGGCCCGGACCTTTCGCACATATGGGCTGGTGGGCGAGAAGCACAGTTTCACGGATGCGTTTCCTCAGAACTTGTCCTTCCTGGCGCGATAATCCGCGAATGTCGCGACATCGGGCGCGCGCAGAAACGGATTGGCGGCAAGTTCGTCCGACATCAGCGAAGGCAGCGTCGGCCGGCCCGCCGCGCGCTGCTGGTGCGCCTGCTCGGTGCGCGCCTTCAGCGCCGCGTTGTTCGGCTCGACGCTGAGCGCGAAACGCGCGTTGCTCTCGGTATATTCGTGGCCGCAGCACACCTGGGTGCCACCGGGCAGCGCGGCCAGTTTGCGCAGCGAGGCGAACATCTCCGCCGCCGTGCCCTCGATCAGCCGGCCGCAGCCGAGGCTGAAGAGCGTGTCGCCGGACAGCAGGATTTCGCCATCGGGGAAGAAGTAGTTGATCTGGCCCCGCGTATGGCCCGGCGTGTCGATCACGCGGGCCGACGCACTGCCGAATGCCACGGTGTCGCCTTCCCTCACCGCCTGGTCCAGCTTCGGCAGACGATGCGCATCGGCGGCCGCACCGACCACCTTGGCGCCGAACCGCGCGCGCACCTCGTCCACGCCGGCGATGTGGTCCGCGTGGTGATGCGTCAGCAGGATCAGGTCGAGCCTGCCTCCCGCACGCTCCAGCGCGGCGATCACCGGCTTGGCGTCGGCCGGGTCGCAGATGGCAACCGCTCCGGTGCCGCTGTCGCGCAGCATCCAGGCATAGTTGTCGGACAGGATGGGGACGGGTTGTGCTGTGATTGTCATGCACCGGATGCTAGCAGGCCCGGGGGCCGCGGCAAACCGTCGGGTGTGCTATAGAGACAGGTCATGGCGGCGGACGCACATGCGGCGGCGGATTTCTACGGCACGGCTCGCGGGACCGTGACCGCCCGATTGCTGCGCGAGCGGCTGACCGTGATGTGGCCCGACCTGACCGGCCAGTCGGTACTCGGCATCGGTTTTGCCGCACCCTACCTGCGGCTTTGGCGCGAACAGGCGACGCGCTGCATTGCGCTGACGCCGGCGCAGATGGGGGCGGCGCGCTGGCCGGTCGGCGAGGCGAACCTGTCGTGCACCGCGGAAGAGGACGCGCTGCCGTTCCCGGACCTGATGTTCGATCGGGTGCTGCTGGTGCACGGACTCGAGGCCGCGGAAAGCGCCCGGCGGCTGCTGCGCGAGACTTGGCGGGTGCTGAAGGATGACGGCCGGCTGCTGGTCGTCGCGCCCAACCGGAGCGGCATGTGGGCGTACTCGGAAAGCACGCCGTTCGGCCACGGGCAACCCTATTCGTTCGGTCAGATCGGCCGGCTGCTGGCTGCCTCGCTGTATCGCGTCGAGCGGCGCGACACGGCGCTGTATCTACCGCCATCGAACTGGCGGCTGGTGTTGCGGGGATCGCCGCTGATGGAACGGACGGGGCGGCGGTTGCTGACCGGCTTTGCCGGCGTGACGATCACCGAGGCGGTGAAGGACATCTACGCCGCCATGCCGGTGAAGGCCGTGCCGCGGCGGCGGCTGGTGCTGGCCGAGGCGGCGTGAATTGATGGGATTGGTCCCGTATCAAGGGGCATGCGCCGATGACGGCAATCCCGCAATTTCCGGTCCCATGCGACGACATAAAGGTCAGTTGTCATTTCGCCTCAAGGATTGTGAGGGTCGAGAGCCACACCATTCCGCGGTTCGTCAGCGCCGCACGGCCACGGGACGCGCAAGCCATCGCCGGATCATATTTCACGGTTCAGGCTATTGACTCGCTTGCAGCGAGCACGTTCCTCATCCCTGATTGTTGCACGGAACGCCGAGGCGTCACTCGACTTCCATTTGCGGCCGGTTGAAACTGTCGCTTGGCAGACGCCACATACGCTGAGGAATTTTATTGAACGCCATCATTGTCGCATTGCTTGTATCCGCCTGTGTCTTCGCGGCAGGGCTTGGTGGATTATATGGCCATCAGCTGCTGCCGCCATCGCACCGGAGCAAGGAGACGCAGGAGACGGTGCGACTGGGTATCGCGATGTTGTCCGTGCTGTCGTCGCTCGTACTCGGCCTCCTGATTGCATCGACCAAGGCAACATGGGATGCGACCGACCACGCGGTGCGCGCCTATGCTGCGGACCTGATCCTGCTCGATGAGACCTTGCGCGACTTTGGCAACTCCGCGGCTGAATCACGCAAGCTGCTGCGCGATTACACCGTGCAGATGATGCACGATATGTGGCCGACCGATGATCGTCGGTCACCGACGATCGAGGACCGAGTGACCGGAGAAATGCTGGAGCGCGTGCGTGAGCACATCCGTGCGCTTGTTCCGGCGGACGAACCGGCGAAATGGTTGCAGGATCAGGCGTTGCAGACCCATATGTCGTTGTTGCGGCAACGATGGCAGATGATCGAGCAACAGGGATCGTCGGTACGGCCAGTCGTGCTCCTGATACTCGTCACCTGGATTGTGGTCATTTTCGCGAGCTTCGGACTCAACGCGCCGCGAAACGGAACGGTAATCGGGGCCTTTCTCGTTTGTTCTCTGGCGATTGGCGGTTCGGTTTTTCTGATCCTGGAAATGGACAGTCCATTCACCGGCGTGCTCGCGATATCGTCCGCGCCGATGACCCGCGCAGTCGATCATATGCAGGAGAAATAGGTGCCTGTCGTCGGATTTGACGCGGGCGACTGTCAACCTTGGCTATCTTGACCGTCGCAATCGGGCGGGACAGCGTATCCGACGCCAATCCGTTGACAACCGGGTCCACTCGCTGTTGTGCGGAATTGGGCAGGAGATTGAAACGGCCCTGTCGCGGGAGCGAAAACTGTCATGATCTGCGATGTGCACGCGCACTACGTCACCAAGGCGTTCAGCGACTTCATGGGGGATCGATTCTCACCGCGTGTCGGGGTGCCGGAGCGAACCGGCATCGCGAAGCATTCGGTTTCGGATTCGCCTACCGACATCCAGGGGCGGCTGGAACTGATGGATGCTGCCGGCGTCGAGACGCAGATTTTGTCGCCGCACCGGCCGCCGTATCTGCCCGATGAAGCCGAATGCGTACAGGCAGTGCGCCTGCTGAATGATGGCTATGCCGAGCTGGCGGCGCGGTATCCGGGCCGCATTGCGTCGTACGTCATGCTGCCGTTGCCGCATATCGATGCGTCGCTGCGCGAGATGGCGCGGGGCCTCGATCAGCTTGGCTGCGTCGGGGTCAACATGAATATCTCGTGCCTTGGGCGATCGGTGGCGGAGGCGGATTTCGAGCCGGTGTACGCCGAGATGAACCGGCGCGGGGCGATACTGTTTGTGCATCCTTCGGTGACCGGCGTTTGTTCACCGGTGATCAACGACTGGGGGTTTCGCGCGGCGATTGGCAACTCGGTGGAAGATGCGATGTTCGTGGCACACATGATCGCGCGGCAAATTCCGCATCGCTACCCGAACATCCGGTTCATCGTACCACATCTGGGCGGCTCGATCCCGATGCTGCTGAACCGGCTGGACAAGCAGGGCGTGCGCGATCTGGGCGGTCTGGCGGAACTGCCAAGCGTGACGGCGCGGCGGTTCTGGTACGACACGGTATGCTACGGATCGAAGGCGGCGTTCACCTGCGCGTGCGAGGCGTTCGGCGCGGCAAAGTTGGTAACCGGCAGCGATTATCCGGTGCTGCAGGACTATGAGGCGTACCGCGAGACGTTCGCGTATATCGGGCAGCTGGGACTGCCAGTGGATGATGTGGATCGGATATTGCACCACAATGCTCAGGAGTTGTTTGGGTTCGCGCATTGAGGCGGTATAGTCAGAACCGCGCCGTTGCCAGCTCCAGACCTAGGAGCACGCGCCCTCCCGTCTCATAGTTGCTGGTCGATGTCGCTATGTGCTGGGTGCAGGCATGCACGTCGCGGAAACATCGCTCCAATCGGCTGGTCTCGTAGAGTGCCGTGCCACCGGCAGCATTGTACATGAGGTCAACAGCTTCCGCGCACGCCTGCGCCGCATAAGTGCACGCAAGCCGCACCATGACACGCCGCTGCAGTGACGCGGTCGCGCCGCGCGCAACCTCCTCCCATAATTCGTCAATCGTCGCGAGGAGACATGAACGGGCCGCAGCCAAAAGGACTTCGGCGCGCGCCACGTCGGCCTGGATGGTTGGCTTGTCGCGCAACAGGGTCTGTGATCCATGCGGGGTCTTCGCCGTTGCCAACGCGATAACCGCATCGATCGCCGCGCGTGCGATCCCGAGCGGAACCGCAGCGATGGCGACGGCCAACCCGGATATCAGCGGCGCCGCATAAAGCAAACCTCTCTGTACCGCAGGCGGAGCAGGGTACGGGATCGTGTGATCCCCAGGAACGAACAGATCGGCGACACGGTAATCGTGACTGCCCGTGCCGCGAAGGCCGCTCACGCGCCAAGTATCGATCACTTCGGCGTCGCTGGTCGGGAACATGACCAGACGGGTTTCCGGAGCGCCATCAGGCCCTTTCCTCGGGCGGCCGGGATCGTGCACGACGCAATCGCCCAACGTCCATGTGCTATGGCAAATCCCGCTGCCATATGCCCAATGACCCGTGACCCGATAGCCGCCATCGGCGATGAATGCCTTGCCGCTCGGTCTGACGGCGCCGGCGACGACCGTTCGGCCTCCGCCGTAGATCCGCCTGGCGACATCGGGCTGCAGATAGCCAGCCAGGCAACTGTAGGCAGAAGCCACCGATGCGCACCAACCGACGGAACCGTCCATCCGGGACAGCTCCTCGATCACCCGCACAAAGTCTGCCGCGTTGAGTTCAGGTCCACCCAACGACTTCGGCAGCCACAGGGAAAACATGCCCGCCGCGCCCATGGCGTCGACGAGAACCGGGGGAAGTCCGCGGTCGCGTTCAATGGCTTCGCGCGCAGCGTCGATTGTTGGCGCCAGCTCGCGCGCAGCCTGGACCAGGGCTGCGACGCAATTTGGTTTCTCCCCCTGACGGTGTCCATCGCGGCACTGCACGTCGTTGACAGGACTGTCGCCACAGCATCCCTCCGTCCACGCGGATCGTTGTGGAAGTTCTACCCTGTCCAAGGCGCCAGGGCAGGCGCAAGATTGCGGGACGGTCTCGCAAAGATGCATGCTGCCGCGATGTTCGCCTCGGATGACCTGAAGTATTGCCTCGCGGTCGCTTGCGACGGCGCGATAGTGGACTACCCCACCGCGCGATGGCTTCGATCGGTGGCGCCGCATGCGACGATTGCGACACGCTGCGACAATTGGTCCTCGTAATGGAAGCAGCCGACATCATGGGGACAACCTGGCCATGACGCGAAGCGTCGGATGCAAAGATGGGGCATCTGTCTCGATGCCCGGCGCTAAACCTTCTGCTTCGGATCATAGCTTCCTGCTACCGCCTTGACGATGTGCTCAGGCTTGATGGGCGTCGCATTGAACTCGGCGCGGAACATGGCAAGCGCGTCGGAAATTGCATTCGCAATGGCCGCAGGCGGTGCAACGGCACCGCCTTCGCCAACCCCCTTGACACCCAAAGGATTGAGCGGAGACGGGGATTGCTGGTGACGCAATTCCATGCTCGGGCTGTCGCTCGCTCGTGGCAGCGCATAATCCATCAGCGATCCAGTGACGAGCTGCCCCTGTTGATCGTAGACGAACTCCTCGAGAAGAGCGCCGCCCAGACCCTGAACTGAGCCTCCGACGATCTGCCCCTCCACCAGCATCGGATTGATCACCACGCCGCAGTCATGCGCCACGACATATTTCTCAATCCCGATCCGCCCGGACGTGACATCCACCTCGACCAGCGCGAGATGAGTGGCGTTGGACCAAGTGACAGTTGGCGGTTCCCAGTAGAAGCTTTCCTCGAGGCCCGCATCGATGCCTTCGGGGCGACGATGGTCCCAGCCGGGGCGAGCCGCCTGTGCTACACTGGCGAGTGTTACCTCCAACCCCGGCACGCCAACAACACCAACCTTGCCATTGCGCAGCTCGAGGTCAGCCGGAGCACATTCCATCATGTTTGCAGCTATCGCGAACACCTTGGTGCGGAGCCGCTCGCTCGCGTAGTGGACGGCCGCGGACAACGTAACGGTGCTGCGGCTCGCGATCGTGCCGAACCCGATCGCGATCAGGGATGTGTCGGCGAGTGATATGACGACATCGTGGGGTTCGACCGACCAGGTGTCGGCCGCCACCTGTGCGAAGATCGTCTCCATACCCTGTCCCTGGGGACAAGCGCCCGAGGTGACATAGATCGTGCCAGTCGGTTCTATGCGCACGGTCGCACTTTCGAACGGCCCGACACCTGTGCCCTCGACGTAACTCGCGATGCCGAGACCAAGATAACGGCTCTGAGCCTGTGCCTCGCGCTGGCGTGTACGAAACGCAGGAATGCCGCCGATAGCATCGAGCACCTTCTCCAGGGCGCCGGGGAAGTCTCCGCTATCGTAAACGATCGGCTCGCCGTCGCGATAAGGGACACCCATAGGGTATGGCATTTCCTCAGCGCGGATCATGTTGCGTCGTCTGATCTCGGCTGGTTCAAGTCCGAGCACTCCCGCGATCAAATCCATGGTGCGTTCCATTGCGAACGCGGCCTCCGGGCGGCCGGCGCCTCTATACGGTGCAGTCGGCACTTTGTTGGTCGCAGCGATACGGGCTGTCGCCGCGAAGTTCGCTATCTTATAGGGGCCGAGCAAATGGACGGCGGTGTTGTAGGCGATCCCGGCACCAACTGGATTCCATGCGCCACAATCGACAAGGAAGTCATCGTGAAATGCGATAATGCGACCCTCCTCATCAAACCCAACCTCGACGTCATGCAACTGGTCCCGCGAATGACATGAGCACACGAAATGTTCCTGCCGCTCCTCAATCCAGCGGACCGGCCTCCCGACCAGGCGGGCCAGGAACGGGATCAACATGTCCTCGGGATACACGTGGCCCTTGGTACCAAAGCCACCACCGACATCGAGAGCCACGCAGCGCACGCGCGCCTCCGGCAAACGCAGGATCGCGGCTGCCTCGCGACGCACCCAGTGCACCACCTGCGTGGAGGACCAGATCGTGACGGAATTTGTCCTCGCGTCGTAAGCGCTGATCACACCACGGCATTCCATCGGCATCCCGGCGTACCGATGCGTATAGAAGAAGCGGTGCAATCTGTTCGGGGAGCCGGCCATTGCGGCGGCGGCATCGCCCTTTTGGATGACGAATTCGCCGATCAGGTTGGTCTGGAATTGCTCATGTATGAGCGCGGTTCCGGGCTCCAAAGCCACCCGGGCGTCAACGACCGCTGGTAAGGATTCGAGATCGACCGTCACCAGTTCGGCGGCGTCCTGAGCCTCGTAGCGGCTTTCCGCCACAATCACTGCAACTGCCTCGCCGACGTGCCGCACCTTGTCGACGGCCAGCAGTGGCTGCTGCGGCAGGTGGATTGTGTGCTGCACCTGGGTTCGCCACTTGCTCGGGAGCGACAACTGCGCGCCCGGAACAGGCGGCGCAATGCGCAGGAGATCAGCACCGGTGAGCACCTTCACGACGCCGGGCATCGCTGCGGCGCGCGCAACATCGACCGTTTGGATGCGGGCATGTGCGACCTGGCTCCTGACAAATATCGCATGCAGCATCCGTGGAAGCGCGAGATCGGCAACGAACTGTCCCTGCCCGGTCAGCAGGCGCTGATCCTCGCGCCGCGGCATTGAGCGTCCAACGAAACGGGCTGGTTCGTGGTCTGTCATCTGCTGCCCTCGTGGAAGGAACAATTGTCGCGAACGGTCTCCGGATGCTGACAGCGTTGCGGCGACAGGACCACCCTGTCTCTCCGGCGGTCCCATCAGTCTCGTCGCCAGTACCGCTTTGGGCCGGGCGCGGTCGCCCGTGTGGCTACCAAGCGTCAGATGCTATCCACTGGCACGGCCAGCGCTATCGTTGCATCATCCCCGCGCCGTATACTCAATCGCACTCACCAGGAGCCCTGCGCACCATGACCACGGCCAATCGCCAGATGCATCTGGGCGTCTTCGTACTCGGCACCGGCAACCACATGGCCGGCTGGCGCACCGAGGGCGCGTTCACCACGCACATGGAACTGCCGGCGATGCAGGAAATCGCGCGCATCGCGGAACGGGGGAAATTTGATCTGCTGTTCATCTCCGACTCGATGTCGATGGATCCCACCGACCATCCCTCGTTCCTGTGCCGCTTCGAGCCGACCACGCTGATCACCGCGCTCGCCGCCGTCACCACGCATGTCGGGCTTGGCGCCACTGTCTCGACCAGCTTCTCCGAGCCGTTCAACGTCGCACGCGTGTTCGGCTCGATCGACCACATCAGCGGCGGGCGTGCGGCGTGGAACGTGGTGACCAGCTCCAACCCCAAGGCGGCGCTGAACTTCAACCTGGACGAGCACATCGAGCACGAACTGCGCTATGAGCGCGCCAACGAGTTCGTCGATGTCGTGCGCGGACTGTGGGATTGCTGGGAGGACGGCGCGATCATCGCCGACAAGGCCACCGGCCGGTACATCGACGCGGCGAAGGTGCGGCCGCTCAACCACAGGGGGCGGTTCTTCAAGGTGCGCGGGCCGGTTAACATGGCGCGCTGCCCGCAGGGGCATCCGGTGATCATCCAGGCCGGCGGCTCGCCCTCGGGGCTGGAGTTGGCGGCGCGAACCGCGGACGTGGTGTTCTCGGTGGTGCAGGAACTGGCGTCCGCCAAGGCCGCCTATGCGGATCTGAAGGGGCGGATGGCGAAATACGGGCGCGCGCCGGACGAACTCGCGGTGCTGCCTGGCGTGATGACGATCGTCGGCGACAGCGATGCCGAGGCGCGGGAGAAACTGGCGAAGCTGCAAAGTTGGATCAGCCCGACCAATGCCACGACGCTGGTCGCCAGCCGGATCGGCTACGACGTGTCGGGGCATCCGCTCGACGGACCGGTGCCGGCGCCGCCGCCAGCGTTGAACAGCCGCACGTTCGCCAGCGTGCTGTACGAGATGGCGCGGGGCGAGAACATGACGTTGCGCGATCTGTATAATCTGACCGCGGCGGCGCGGGGACATTGGGTGGTCTGCGGCACGCCGCAAGGGATCGCCGATACGCTGGAACAATGGTTCGTCGAGCGTGCGGCCGACGGGTACAACATCCTGCCGGCGCATTTCCCCGGTGCATTCGCCGAGTTCGTCGATCGCGTGGTACCGGAGTTGCAGCGCCGCGGGCTGTTCCGCCGTGAGTACCAGGGCACGACCTTGCGCGACCATTTCGACCTTGCGCGGGTGCCCGCGCCGGTGATGCACGAACAGGCGGTTGCCGCCGTGTAATGCGGCGATTCCTTCCGCGCTTCACTGCGCTGGCCGGATTGCCTCGGCTGGGCAAACGACCGCCATCCTACCCCCGCCACGCCGCCCTGAGCCGCTTCCGGACCTCGGCCCGCGCGGTGTCGATCTCGTCGTTCAGCGGGGCCGGGATAGTGTCGGAATTCTTTACACCATGCACGCACACGTAATTCGCGGCGACACCAAGTGATTGATTCTAAATCATTAAAAGACTTGGCACGGTGATTGCCTAACGACCCCTGCATACAATGTACGACGCTGGTCTAGGGGATGTCTGGCGGCCTTCCGTCATGCGAAACCTGGCGAGCTTCGGTTCGGGGGAGAACATCGCATGAGACGTAAAATCTGGTCCGCGCTTCCGTTGATCGGGGCGCTTGCCATTGCCTCGCAAGCACAAGCCTACACTTTCACTCTCAGCGGCGACGGCATGAGCGCGAGCGGGACGTTTACCGTCGGTCCGGACTCACATGCCGGTGCGGCATTCGGGGGTACACCGACGCCTTCCGGTCCCGGCTTTGTGGGACTCGCCGACCCGACCAACGCCCTGACGATCACGGGCGCCTCCGGGACATTTTCTGACTTGAATATCGGCATTTCGGGCGTGTCGATCACCGGCGTGGTCGCGAACAACTACCTGCCGCATTTTGCTCCCGATCCGACTATCCCGTACAGCTTCAGCTGGTGGACGGGAGCTGGTTTCCCTGGGGCTTATGCAGCGACGCTCCTCTCCTACGACAATTTGTTTTACCAAGGCCCAGGGGCCCCGGTGACCTGCACCGGCGTGCCCGCCGGGGGTCTTCTCGACAATTACGGCATGATGGTGACGCTTTCGAATGGCGACGTGCTCGACATCTGGAGCGATGGCGGCACGGGCAATACGATCTACGGCGCCGCGGTCGCCAGTACGTCCGCGATTCTCGACTATCAGGATCCATATCCAGGGAACAGCGACTGGGATGGTCCTGCGTCGTTGAGCAACCTGACTTTTGCAGCGGTCCCCGAGCCCTCGACCTGGGCCATGATGGTTGTGGGCATTGCCGGCCTCGGCTTTGCCCGATATCGCCGACGTGCGAAGGCTAATTAGCCCCGTGATCGCCTAGCTCGATCAAATTGGCGTCTGGATTTGGAAGGCCGCCGTGGTGGGCGGCCCCTTTCGTGCTGGCCTGCCCAGGCCGTGTGGACGGCCATCATCAGCCCGCATGCAGAGCTAATGATGGCAGAGTAGCTGGCGTTCAGCCGCTGCTGTGGACGGCGCCATCCAGAAGGTCATCACGCCGGGCCAGCGTCGGGATGGCGAGTGACCGGATTCAGGCCATGCGGGAGTTCATTTTGTCCGCCAGGAAATGATTGGCGCGACGCCCAGGGCGATCGGGTGAATACCGCTCAGCACGGACGTTACCGCCACGCCCCCTCTCCCGCGCAGCGGTTGGGGAGGGGGAGTCACCACATGCAACGGTCCATTCACCCCCACCCCAGCCCTCCCCCGCTGCGCGGGAGAGGGGGCGTGGCGGCAATGTCCGCGCCATTTCTTCGTTCACCCGATTCTGGGTACTCTGTGCCAAACACTTGCATTGTTGCCCGCCAAGAGCCCCGACCCCAAACCGCTTTCGCCGCGCTCCCAAAGCGAATAACCTGCACCGGAAAACCACCAACCAGTCAGGTGTCATCATGGACGTTGAAGCAGTCGCCAAAATGCACCGCCCGAGCGGCATGCCGTTCCGCTGCAACAAGATCGGCCACGTCGCGCTGTACGTGAAGGACCTTCAGCGTTCGGCGAAGTTCTACACCGAGGTCATGGGCTTCTCGATCTCCGACGCCTATGGCAGCGGCATGATGCCCGGCGGCGCGGTGTTCCTGCGCTGCAGCGCCGACCACCACGGCGTCGCGCTGTTCAAGCTGCCCGAGGGCCAGCCGCCACACGGCGCATTCCACCACATGGCGTTCGAGGTCTCCTCACTGGACGAGGTGCTGCGCGCCCGCGACCACCTGCGCCGCCACGACGTGCCAGTTCACTTCGAGGGCCGCCGCCGCGCCGGCTGCCAGCTTGCCGTGGAGTTCACCGATCCGGACGGCCACAACCTGGAAATCTATTGGGACATCGACCAGGTCGGCAGCGACGGCCGCGTGCGTCCGGCCGAGGAATGGAAGGGTGCGACCAGCCTGGAAGCGGCGATTGCCGATCCGGTGGTTGGCCAGGACACCACGGTGCAGGACCGCTCCTTGCTGCACCGATAAGCCCGCTGCCTCGCGCTGGTGTTTTGCTCGCGTAAACCAGCGCGTGGTATGGGCGGGTGATGGGATACTGGGGCAAGATCATCGGCGGGGTCGCCGGCTTCGCCATGGGCGGCCCGGTCGGCGCCGTGGTGGGCGCGGCACTCGGCCACGCGGCCGATTCCGGCGCGGTGCCGAATCTGCGCGCGCAGTTCGGGCCGCAGCTGGGCTGGAATCCGGCACGCGTTGCCGCGATGTTCAATCGGCGCGACCAGCTTTTCGCGATCTGTGTCGTCGTGCTGTCGGCGAAGCTCGCCAAATGCGATGGCATGGTGAACCGCGAGGAGATCGACGCATTCCGGCGCCAGTTCCGCATTCCGCCGGAGGCGGTGCGCGACATCGGCCGCCTGTTCGACCAGGCGCGTGACAGCGCCGATGGCTTCGAAGCCTATGCCTTGCAGCTCGGCGAGGCATTCGCCGACAACCGCGGCGTGCTGGAGGACGTGCTCGCCGCACTGTTCGTGATCGCGCGGGCAGACGGGCCGGTGAACGGCCGGGAACTCGACTACCTGTCCCGCACGCATCGCGGGCTCGGCCTCGACCAGATGTCCTGGGACCGGGCACGTGGCGCCATACCGCGTCAGCCGATGAGCGACGAACCGGATGCATACGGGGTACTCGGCGTGGCGCGATCGGCGAGCGTCGAGGAAATCCGGGCGACCTGGAAGCGGCTGATGCGGGAGAACCATCCGGACAGCCTGGCCTCGCGCGGCGTGCCAGCCGAATTCGTCGAGCGCGCCAATGACAAGGTGGCACGAATCAATGCCGCCTGGGACCGGATCAAGCGCGAGCGCGGCTGGTGACGCTGCACATTCGGGAACTGCCAAGCCCGAACCAGGATGACCGGCCGGTGGGGATGCCAATCGACATGCTGATCCTGCATTACACCGGTATGCAAACCGCGCAGGCGGCGATCGACCGGCTGCGCGATCCCGTGGCGCGCGTATCGTCGCACTATGTCGTGGAGGAGGATGGCGGCGTGCTGCGGCTGGTGCCCGAGGAGCGGCAGGCCTGGCATGCCGGCGTATCGTACTGGCGTGGGCATTCGGCGTTGAACGCGCGCTCGATCGGCATCGAGATGGTCAATCCCGGGCACGAGTTCGGATATCGCGACTATCCCGCGCTGCAAATGGCCGTGGTGTGCGACCTGTGCCTCGAGATCCTGTCGCGCCATGCGATCCCCGCGCGCAACATCGTTGCGCACAGCGATGTCGCGCCGGACCGCAAGGAGGATCCGGGCGAACTGTTCGACTGGCAGGGCCTGGCGCAGAACGGCGTCGGCCTGTGGCCAGAGGAGGTGCCGGACCTCGGAAACACGGGCGCGCGCCGCGACGCCCCGTCGCTGCGCAATGTGCGGGCGGCGCTGGGGGAAATCGGCTATCGCGTGGCGCGGGAAGGCGGCTTCGATCGGGCATTGGACGCGGTATTGCGGGCATTCCAGCGCCATTGGCGGCCGGAGGCGATTACCGGCGAGGCGGATGCCGGCACGTTGGCGCGGCTGATGGCGGTGCGTCGGCTGGTCGGGGGTGGTCGGTCGGTTTGAAGGTCGGCTGGCTGGCCAGTGCAGCGATGGCTGGGTCGCAATATGCTCGGGTGGTGATCTCTCCCGGGACGCCTGTCCAACGGCCGTCATCGCCGGCGTGCACAGGAGACCGGGCCGTTGGATCAAGACGTCGCATGAAAGGAGATCACATGCTGCCGCTTGCACTCAGGCGATGGGTTGCCACCGCGGTCTCTCTGCATCTCGCATTCGGCATGGCCGTAACTGCCTCTGCGGTGTCGCCGTCAGCCAGTCCGGAGGCGCCGTTCCTGGCCGAGAACCAGGTTGCCATGGACAAGATGATGGCGGGCATGAGCATCAGGCCGTCGGGCAACGTGGATCAGGACTTCGCGGCGATGATGATCCCGCACCACCAGGGTGCGATAGACATGGCGCTCGCGGAGCTGCGCTATGGACGCAACGAGCGATTGCGTCGGATAGCACAGGAAATCGTCGTCGAGCAGCAACAAGAGATTGCCGCGATGCGGCTGGCACTCGGCCAGCCGCTGCCCCCGTCTGCCGCGGCACCGACGCAGTCACCGGCCCGATCGGCGGCAAAACCCGGTCCGATCGCAATGCCGCAGATGAACATGCCGAAGGAGCCATAGCCATGCACAGGATCTTGGCCGTCGTCCTTATCGGCAGCGCCGCATTGGTGTTGGACATGTCCGCATGGGCCGGCCAAGTGCCGGGTCCGGCATCCGCCCCTGACATTCCGGTGAGCCACCGTGATCGCGTTTATGCGGCGGAGCAGTTCTCCAACACCGTATCGGTCACCGACCCGGCAGACAACAAGCTGCTCGGAGTCATTCGGCTGGGCGAGCCAGTCCCGACGAACTTCAGCCCGCTGTACAAGGGGCAACTCCTGGTGCACGGCATGGGCTTCTCGCCCGACCACAGTACCATCGCAGTCGTGTCGATCGGGTCGAACTCGGTCACATTCATCGATACAGCAACCAATACCGTCAAGCACATCACCTATGTCGGCCGTTCGCCGCACGAGGCCTTCTTCACACCGGATGGCAAGGAGGTATGGGTTACGGTGCGCGGTGAAAACTACGTCGCCGTACTGGACGGAACGACGTACGCAGAGAAGACGCGGATCATTCTGCCCAATGGCCCAGGCATGCAGATTTTCTCACCCGACGGGAAATACGGCTACGTGTGTTCGTCCTTCAATCCCGAGACCGACGTTATCACTGTGGCTGACCACCAGATTGTCGGGAAAGTGCAGCAGGCAAGTCCGTTCTGCCCAAACATTGCCGCGACGCCTGATGGCGCGCAGGTGTGGTTCACATTGAAGGATACCGGGAAGGCGCAAGTCTTTGACGCCCGGCCACCCTTCTCACCGCTCAAGACGCTCGATACTGGCCCGATTACCAACCATGTCAACATCGTGCGCAACGCGCTAGGTCAGTTCGCCTATGTCACGGTTGGCGGCTTGAACCAGGTGCAGGTTTTCCGCACCGAGGATTTCGCCAAGGTTGCCACGATCAAGGTCGGCAATCTGCCGCATGGAATTTGGCCATCTGGCGATGGCTCGCGCGTTTATGTCGGATTGGAGAACGATGACAAGTTGCTGGCGATTGACACGCTGACGAACACGGTGATCGCGACCGTGCCGATCGGCCAGGCTGCGCAGGCCGTGAACTATGTGCCAGACGCCGTGCCGGCCTTGAGCAGCATCGGCAACACTGCGATGACCATGGCGGATGTCGTTCCCGCGGGCGCCGGAACCGCGGGGCTGCAGCCGCTTGGCATCGCCGGCCAGGCAGCCCACTTCACGATGATGCCTGCGGGCAGCGGTGCGGTGGGGAGCGCCCAAGCGCCGACCAGCGTGACGCTGTTTGATCAGGGCCTGGTCCAGGTTCTGGAGGCTTCGGTCACCGGACTCGAACCGATGCGCCCCTATGTGCTCGCACTGGCAAGTCGCGCGGATGGCTCCGGCGCGCTCGAGGGGCTGACCAGCTTCATGACGAACCCGGCCGGCTCGGCGGTCGTGAATGCTATCGGCCCCATCCGCCAGGTCGTTCAGGGCGAAGCCGATACGCCCCGCCGCTATCTCGTTATTGTACCGGGCTCGGGGACCGAGCTGGGAAAGCCAGCCCAGATCCAGGTGCCGTGAAGGCGCTTGAAACTGTTGCCCGGATCGCACTGCGGCCACGCAACGACCGCCGGCCCCGGTGTTCGCGCCGGAACCAAAGTCATTGCGAGGGACCAAGCGACCTGTTGGCAAGGCGAGGGTAGGGCGCGGCAATGTCTTGGCCAGCACGTGCGTTATGCCAAGTTGCGTAACAGTTGACCCTCTGTCCTGCCCCCTGTGTCAGACCAGTTGCCGCCTACATAGGATCAGGCCCAAGGGGGTGCAGGACGAGGGTAAATGGCTCGATACGGTCAGAAGTTCAAAGAGCGCGTAGTCGCGCGATTGTTGCCGTCGGAGAGTTCGCCGGTAGAAGCGGTATCACAGGCGGTTGGGATCAGGATGGGAACGCTGGAGCGTTGGCGTGCTCAAGTCCTGGCAGTCCTGGCCAAACCTTCAGGTGATGAGGCACGGCATTGGACCGCGGCGGCGCGGCTGGAAGCCGTGATCGCGACGGCGGCGATGAACCAGGCCGCCCGAAGTGCCTGGTGCCGCGAACACGGCGTCTATCCAACCGAACTGGAGACCTGGAAGCAGGATGCGATTGGTGGTCTTGGCGACCCCCGCGAGACGGAAAGCGTGGCCCTGAAGCAGGAGCGCCGTCGGATCAAGGAGCTTGAGCGGGAGTTGCACCGCAAGGACAAGCATGCCCCTGCGTAGGCGGGGGGCATTGGCCGAAACGGCCGCCTTGCTTGTGCTGTCAAAAAAACTCGCGGCGATCTTCCACGAAGGCGAGGACGCATGACCCGCCTGGAAGATCGCCAGACCCTGATTGACCAAATTGCCGAGGCCCGTGCCAACGGTGGCCGGCAGGCACAAGCCTGTGTTTTGGCGGGAGTCGATCCACGCACCATCCAACGCTGGCGGCAGAGCGACGGTCTGACACACGGCGACCGGCGGGCGGGCGCGATCCGGCCAGCGCCGACGCATGCCCTGACGGAAGAAGAACGGGCAAGGATCGTTGAGGTAGCGAACGAGCCGCGTTTCGCAGAGACCCCGCCTGCCAGGATCGTTCCGGTGCTGGCCGATGAAGGCGTCTATATCGCCAGCGAATCCAGTTTCCATCGGGTGCTGCGCGCGCATGACCAAATGAACCGCCGGGGCCGCGCCCGGCCACCGCGTCGATCACGCCCGCCAACCACGCACATCGCCACCGGACCCGGAGATGTCTGGTGCTGGGACGTGACGTTCCTGCCTGCCACTGTGCAAGGGCGGTGGTTCTATTTGTACCTGATCCTCGATCTCGACAGCCGGAAGATTGTTGGCTCCGAGATACATGATACCGACAGCGCCGACCACGCCGCGCATCTGGCCCGTCGGACCGCGCTCGGCGAAGCCGTGCATGCCATGCCGGTGAAGCCCGTTTTGCACGGTGACAACGGCGCGACACTGAAGGGCACGACGGTTCTGGCCATGCTGCATTGGCTCGGCATCGAACCGTCCTATTCACGGCCGCGCGTCAGCGACGACAATCCCTATGCCGAGGCTTTGTTCCGCACCGCCAAATACCGCCCTGAGTTCCCGGTCAAAGGCTTCGCCGGGCTCGATGCTGCGCGGGAATGGGCGGCGCGCTTCGTTCACTGGTACAACGACCAACACCGCCACAGCGGCATCGGCTACGTGACCCCGGCGCAGCGCCACGCCGGCCAGGATCGTGCCTTGCTCGCCGCCCGCCATGAACTCTACCAACAGGCACGCTTGGCCAACCCACGGCGATGGAGCCGGCAGACCCGCGACTGGACACCGGTCGCGGCGGTCACCCTCAATCCAGAGCGCGACATCGTTATCCAGACGGCAAGCCGGCTTTCCGGTTCGACTGCCACGACGGCTTTCCCGTCCCGACCTGGCAACGCCTGGGCCACGGCGCGCAACGGAGGGGATGGGAGGCGCGCAGCCACCCGGAGCCACGCGCAGCGCGCCGAAGCGCGCGAGCATGGCGAGGATGGCGAGCACCGGACCTTCCCCGAAGTGAGCACCGTGGCACACTCAACACGTGTCGGTGGACCAGGCCATCAGCCCCCGATCCGACACCGGGCATCACAACGATAAATGGCGCTTCATTACGAGTTACGAGCGGCAGCTTGCTTGACACTCACCGAGTCGCCTTCCCCTGATGGGAACCGCAGCATCTCCTACAGCGTAACGTCGAAGCAAACCCAGGTGAAGTTTTTCAGCGCGGGATGCCGGCGATTTCCTATGACTATCGCTATTGAGGTGCGTAACGGGTGAAGACATAGTCGCGATTCTTCGCAGGCGTGTGGCAGGGGAAGCAGGTGTTGTGCAATGCCTCATTGCCAGGTTTGCCGTCGGTAAAGTCAGCAAACCCCCAACCGCCCGTCGCGGCGTACTTCTTTGAGTCCTTGACCATGAACTGAACATTCACGGGGGACCCCACAACGAAAGATTGAGCACCGGGGAATGGACCGGCCAGGACTTTGTCGTTGTCTTCCGACGGGACGCGAGTCCAATGAATCGCGGCAATGATGGTGCCGGCTGGGAACGGGACCTTCCCTTCCTTGAAGGCCTTGATCGCTATATCGTTGCCGAGTTGAGCGCGCAACTGGTCGGCCTTGCCTGCTACCAGGAACTGGTCCACGGCGATCAATTTCCAATCGCGGTATCCGGCTGGGATTTTGATTCCGTAGATCGGGGCGGCCTCTCCGTCGGCCTGTCCCGATGCGGAAGCCACGTAGGTGACCACACCGGTCAGCGCTACCAAGGCAGCCAGCAGAAAAGCAGTCCGTTTCATACGGCACCTCCTTCAGACTTGCGCAATTGCCCCGTTTGACCAATGCGCCGCTTTCTAGTCAGACTGATGTCGCAACGGCCTGAACGCGGCTTGGAGCTCCGCGCTGAAAAGTTCGGCTTTTGCCTATCGCTGAACACGATCCAAGCGCCGTCTGCATGGGATTCAAGCATCGATTCTAAGAGTGCACAGTTAGCCAGGTCAACCCCTCGCTCCAGCATCCTTCTCTCATTAGGACGTGCAGATGCAGCCGGATAGCCGCCCACTAATGCCGGAATCGTCAGCATTGCATGTGTTGCTTTGGCCTTGATTGGCTTGATTGGCTTGATTGGCTTGATTGGCTTGATTGGCTTGATTGGGGCGGCGATGAACCATGAACACGATATCCACGCGTTTTATACCGCGACTCCCCGGGAAGGCGAAAATACCCCTTGCCAAACGGCCGGAACGCGATTCTACCGTCCGCATGATCCGCCGCGGCTTCCTGGACGCCGAATCGCGCAAAGACCTGATTGAGTTGGCTCGGGACGGGTCGGCCGCCCATCGTTTGGCGCGGCGAGCGAACGCGCTGGTGCTGCTGGACCAGGGGATGAACTGCGAAGCCATCGCGACGGTCCTGTTGCTGGACGACGACACGATCCGCAGCTGGTATCGGCTGTACCAGGAAGACGGGATCGAGGGCCTGGCGAGCTTCGGCTATGAGGGCGGCGCCTGCCGCCTGAGTGAAGAGCAGCAGGACAAGCTGAAGGCCTGGATCAGCGAGACACTGCCGCGGACGACGCGCGAGGTCGGCGTGTGGATCGGACAGGAATGCGGCATCGAATACCAGGGCCGGTCTGGCTTGATCGCGCTGTTACACCGGCTCGGCATGGAACATCGCAAACCAAAAACGGTGTCGCGCAAGCTCGATCCAGAGAAACAGGCTGCATTCATCAAGGCGTATGAGGAGTTGCTGAACCGCCTGGACGCCGATGAAGCAGTGTTGTTCGCCGACGCGGTGCATCCGACGCATGCGGTACGGCCGGTGGGATGCTGGGCGCCGAAGGACACGCCGATCGCGGTGGCGCAGACCAGCGGGCGGCAACGCCTGAACATTCATGGCGCGATCAACCTGGAGACCGGCCACACCCAGATGCTGGAGGTGGAGACGGTTGATGCAGCCAGCACGATCAGGCTGATGATCGCGCTGCTGAGCATGTACCCGCGCAAGCGGGTGATTCATCTGTTCCTGGACAACGCCAGGTACCACCACGCGAAGTTGGTGCAGGCTTGGTTGGCGCGGCCGGGTTGCCGGATCAGGCTCCACTTCATCCCGGCCTACTGCCCGCACCTCGACCCGATCGAACGACTCTGGGGCTTGATGCACAAGCACATCACCCACAACACGTGTCATGAAACCTTCCGAGACTTCAGCGGCGCGATCCTGACGTTCCTGCGAGAGGAGGTGCCCAGGAACTGGCGCCTCTACTGCGATGAGGTCACAGACAACTTCCGCATCATCTCGCACGAGGATTTTCGGATTCTGGCGTGAGCGGGGTATATCGCGATTCTAAACGGCCACGCGGTTCCTACGGCGTCGGCGCGTCCGCCCGCAGCAGGCCTTCGTGTTTCAGTTCCGCCCATAGCGCCGGCGGGATCGGGTGGCGGAAGGCGGCGACGTTGCGCGTCACGTGCTCGGGCGCGAGGCCACCGGGTATCACCGACGCAACCGCAGGGTGGCCGAACGGGAATTGCAGTGCCGCCGCCGCGAGCGGCACACCGTGGCGCTCGCACACCGCCTCGATGCGCGCAACCTTCGCCAGCATCTCCGGCGTCGCGGCTGCGTAGGCGTAGCGCGCGCCTTGCACCGCGCCGGTCGCAAGGATGCCTGACGCGAACACCGCACCGATCACCAAGCCAATCCCCATCTCGGCGCAACGCGGAAACTCGCTGTCCAGCACTGGCTGATCGAGCAGCGTGTAGGGCAGGGCAACGAGAAAGAAGTCCACATCGATCAGATCGAGGAAGCGCGGGATCATGCCGAGTACGTTGATGCCCGCGCCGAACCCGCCGATCCGCCCGTCCGCGCGCAATTCCTCCAACGCCCGCGCACCGCCGTTGTGCAACTCGGTCAGCAATGCTTCGACGCGTGCGCTGGTCCGATGGTATCCGATGTCCAGATCGTGGATCAGCAGCAGGTCGATGCGCGCCAGGCCGAGGCGTTGCAGGCTGTCCTCGAACGAGCGCATCACGCCGTCATAGCTGTAGTCGAACCGCACGCGGAACGGCAGCCCGCCGGACCACATGCCGCGATCGTAGGTCTCAGCGTTGTGCACCGCGTGCATGGTACGGCCGACCTTGGTGGACAGCACGAAGTCGCGGCGTGGCTGGCGATACAGCGCGCGGCCGAAGCGGTGCTCGCTTTGCGTCAGGCCGTACCAGGGCGCGGTGTCGTAGTAGCGGATGCCGGCATCCCAGGCGGCTTGCAACGTGGCGGCGGCCTGCGCTTCAGGGATGACCTCGAACAGATCGCCGAGGCCGGCGCCGCCGAAGCCGAGTTGTGTGACCTCCACGTGCGTCCGACCAAGCCTGCGGCGGGCGAGCGGGTCCATGCGTTTGCTCCCTTGGTATCGGCGATGGTTCCCTCGTATCGGGCCGCTCGCCGGGTGTGGTTAGGTTGCGCGTGCCATCTGCCGTTCCCCGGATGTCTCGCGGCTTCGCCGGAATCCAGTTGGACGCTAGCCGTGGTCGGACGCCGCGCCAACGAATTGTCGAACTGTTCACAACGCGCCGATTGAGCAATACGGTAGCCTCATGGTGACCGCGGACGAGCGGTTGATCAGAGGCTGATCGGGCGATGTGGCTTTGACGAAGTGTGTGCTCCGGGTGGCAAACCTCGCCGCCCGACCGATCGGCGCCGGAGTATTGTCTCGATATTGGGTTGAATCATTTGACGCCGACGGAAAAAGGGATCGGGAACCGCGGATGAACACGGACAGGGCCAGCAGTAAAAGGCCGATACCGGCGCGCCTCTTGCCATGCCCAGGATCGGAACCCTAGTGGATAGAGTCCAACGGAAGGAACCAGACGATGGCTATGAGCACGTATTGTCATTGCGAGGAGCGAAGCGACGCGGCAATCCCCTGCCAATGCGGCACTGGCCGGGGGAAGCCCAGCTCGATTTCCTTGTTACCTTCCCCGTCATGGCCGGGCTTGTCCCGACCATCGCTACCGGCAGTGTGCCGTGACGGATGGCCGGGATAAGCCCGGACATGACGATGTTGCCCGGTTTCATTCAGGGCCGATCGGCCAACACCCGGTACGGAACTCGCAATGACAGCCGATTGCGGCGGACCCGTCTGTTTGATTTCAGCCACTAGCCATGGACCAACTGTTTCAGCTTCTCGACCTGACAAAGTTTCGCGATCCCTTTGTCACCGCAAAGGGCGAAACGCGGGCAACCGTAGCGTTGCGTGCGCTGGAGACGCTGTGGTTCAACACCGGCACGCTATGCAACCTGACCTGCCGCAACTGCTACATCGAATCATCGCCACGCAATGATCGCCTGGCGTACCTGACGCGTGACGAGGTGCGGGCTTATCTGGACGAGATTGCGCGCGACAATCTGCCGACCGGACTGATCGGCTTCACCGGCGGCGAGCCCTTCATGAATCCCGACATCATCGGAATGCTGGACGATGTGCTGTCGCGCGGACTGAACGCACTGGTGCTGACCAACGCGATGCAGCCGATGCGCCGGCTGCGGCCGCAATTGCTGGCGTTGCGCCAGACCCATGGCGATCGGCTGCGCGTCCGCGTGTCGCTGGACCACTACACCACGGCGCTGCACGAGGCAGAGCGTGGGCAGCGGAGTTGGGCGTCAACCATCGATGGCCTAGTCTGGCTGGCGCGCAACGGGTTTGCCATCGATGTCGCCGGCCGGCGCTTCTCGGGCGAGCCGGAGGCGGAGTTGCGCGCCGGCTTTGCCCGGCTGTTTGCCCAATTGGATGTGCCGGTGGATGCCGCCGATCCGGTACACCTGATGCTGTTCCCGGAGATGGACCCGCATCGCGACGTTCCGGAAATCACCACTGCGTGCTGGAGCATCCTGCACAAGTCGCCGGACGACGTGATGTGCGCATCGGCGCGCATGGTGGTGAAACGCGCGGGCGCGGCGCAGCCCGCAGTGCTGGCCTGCACCTTGCTGGCATACGATCCGCAGTTCGAACTTGGCCACACACTGGCGGAAGCCGCGCGTCCCGTGGCGCTCAATCATCCGTACTGCGCGTCGTTCTGCGTACTCGGCGGCGCGGCGTGCAGCCGGTGAATGCTATTGGCAGCACGATAGCGTCAGGTCGTTGCCTCGCTACGCATGAACCACCGCCAGCTTCGCCTGGATCATCTGCACCAGATCACCGACGCAGGCCACCGCATCGATCTCCGCAGCCTCGAACTGAATGTCGAACCGGCACTCCGCTTCGATCACCAGCGAGATGTGATTCATCGAATCCCAGGACGGCAGATCGTCGCTGGTCATCTCAGGTGTGAGTTCGAGGCACGGATCATGCAGTACCGAGCGGAATATGTCGGTGACCTCGCGCAGGATCGCGGCGCGCCCGATCGTTCGATGGGTTGGCATGTTCGCGGCAACCTCCAGCCGGAGATTGCATTGGACGCACAGACTTCCTGCCGCGGCGTTAACGCCGGCTAGGCGTGTCCGGCAGCCCCGGACAGCAACAGCGGATCGATGTTCAGCTTGCCGAGCGCACGGCGCCATTTCGTGTCGTGGTCGCCGTCGAACACGAGCGTCTCGTCGGCCGGCACCGACAGCCAGGCGTTCTGCTGGATTTCCGCATCGAGTTGGCCAGGGCCCCAGCCGGCATAGCCCAACGCCAGAATGCCTTCGCGCGGTCCGCCGCCCTCGGCGATCGCCTTCAGCACGTCCAGGCTCGCGGTCAGCGCCAGGGACATCGTTGACGCGCAGGCTGCCCTCGCCGGTCCAGTCGGCGGTGTGCAGCACGAAGCCGCGCGCGTTGTCCATCGGTCCGCCCTGGCACAGACGGATGCGCCGCGCCGGCGGCAAGGGCGCCACTTCGAGCTGGCGCAGCAGGTCGTCGAAACTGGGACGCTGCAGCGGGCGGTTCAGCACCAGGCCCATCGCGCCCTTCCGGCGTATGCGCGCAGAGATAGATGACGCTCTGGGCGAAGCGCGGATCCGCCATGGCAGGCATGGCGATGAGCAACTGGCCGGTCAGGAAACTCGGCGGATGCCGGCTGGTCCGCTGATGTGGGCGTCGGGTCCATAATGCCGAATCTGGGGCCGATGGAGCGGCTGTGCAAGCGGTCGACAAGCCGGCGTGACACCGGCGTCCGGGGAGGGTAGGAGTCGCGGGCTGACAAGGCAGAGGGGAGCTAGGAGACCATGACGATCAAGGTCGGCGATCAGATTCCGTCCATGAAGTTGATGATGGGTACCCCTGAGGGGCCCAAGGAAACTTCAACCGACGAGATCTTCAAAGGCAAGAAGGTGGTGTTGTTCGCGGTGCCGGGGGCGTTCACGCCGACCTGCAGCGCCAAGCACCTGCCGGGTTTCGTGCAGAACGTCGACGCGCTCAAGGCGAAGGGCGTCGATACGGTCGCATGCATCGCGGTGAACGACGCGTTCGTGATGGCGGCCTGGGGCAAGGAGCAGGGCACCGACGGCAAGATAACGATGCTGGCCGATGGTTCCGCTGCCTTCACCAAGGCGATGGGCCTGGAACTGGATCTGATGGGCCGCGGCATGGGGACGCGCAGCCAGCGCTATGCCCTGGTCGCGCAGGACGGCAAGGTGACGCATCTCGCCGTCGAGCCGCCGGGTGGCTTCGAGGTCAGCAAGGCGGAATTGATCCTGGCGCACCTGTAGTTCTCAACCGCCGCCGCCACTACACAAAAGGCACGCGGGGCAACTGATCCCCGCGTGCTTTTTTGTCGTCTTCGCGGTCGGTCCGCGCCCAGTCCGATCAACCCTTCGGCACGTTGCGTTCCAGTTCCGCCAGCCAGGCGTTGGCATTGCCGTCGGACGGCGCGCGCCAGTCGCCGCGCGGCGACAGCGAGCCGCCGGCGCTGACCTTCGGCCCGTTCGGCATGGCGCGAGCGCTTGAACTGGCTGAATGCGAAGAACCGGCGCAGGAACACCTCCAGCCACTTGCGGATCGTCGGCAGGTCGTAGGCGCCGCGGCGTTCGGGCGGGAAGCCGGGCGGCCAGTCGCCGCTTCGACGCATCGCCCCAGGCGTGCAGCGCCAGGAAGGCGATCTTCGACGGCACGAAGCCGTGGCGCAGCGTGTAGTACAGGTTGAAGTCCTGCAGCGCGTAGGGGCCGATATGCGCCTCGGTGCTCTGCGGCGTCTCGCCGTGCCTTCGTCGGCACCAGTTCGGGCGTGATCTCGGTGGCGAGGATCGCATCCAGCGTGCGCCAGCACGTCGGGCGCGAACTGCTGCGAGCTGATCACCCAGCGGATCAGGTGCTGGATCAGCGTCTTCGGCACGCCGGCATTGACGTTGTAGTGCGACATCTGGTCGCCGACGCCATAGGTGCACCAGCCCAGCGCCAGTTCCGACAGATCGCCGGTGCCGATGACGATGCCGTTGTGGTGGTTGGCCAGGCGGAACAGGTAGTCGGTGCGCAGCCCGGCCTGCACGTTCTCGAACGTCAGGTCGTAGACCGGTTCGCCGCGCGCGAACGGGATGCCCGATGTCGGCCAGCATGCGTTCGGCGGCGGGACGGATATCCAGCTCCTCGCCAGGTGACGCCGAGCGCCTGCATCAGCGCGGATCGCGTTGGCCTTGGTGTGCGTCGGAGGTGGCGAAGCCCGGCATCGTATAGGCAAGGATATTGGCGCGCGGCAGGCCGAGCAGGTCGAGCGCACTGCGCGCAGACGATCAGCGCCTGGGTCGAATCGAGGCCGCCCGACACGCCGATCACCACGCGCTTGATGCCGGTGGCGCGCAGCCGCTGCGTCAGGCCCGAGACCTGGATGTTGTAGGCCTCGTAGCAATCCTGCTCGAGCCGGCGCGGATCGGCCGGCACGAACGGATAGCGCTCGATCCGGCGTTCCAGGCCGATATCGCCGGGCGGCGGATCGAGCCGGAAGCCGATACGGCGGAACGTCGCAGGATTGCGCCGGCGGTTGGTGTCGAAGCTGCCCATCTGCATGCGCTCGTGGCGCAGCAGGTCGAGGTCGATGTCGGCGACGCGCGAACTGGCTGGCGGACGGGAAGCGCTCGGTCTCGGCCAGCGTGTCGCCGTTCTCGAAGATCGAGGCCTGGCCGTCCCAGGCGAGGTCGGTGGTGGATTCGCCGGCGCCCGCGGCGGCGTACAGATAGGCCGCGACGCAGCGGGCGGACTGCGATGCGCACAGCAGCCGGCGCGTCTCCGCCTTGCCGATGGTGATGTTGCTGGCGGACAGGTTGGCCAGCACCGTCGCGCCGGCCAGCGCCGCCTGCGAACTGGGCGGGATCGGGATCCAGATGTCCTCGCAGATCTCGGCGTGCACGACGAAGCCGGGCAGATCCTCGGCGGCGAACAGCAGGTCGGTGCCGAACGGCGCGGTGTGCGCGCCGATGGTGATCTCGCCGCCCACCATGCCGTCGCCGCGCGACGAAATGCCGCGGCTCGTAGAACTCGCGGTAGTTCGGCAGGTGGACCTTCGGCACCACGCCGAGCAGGCGGCCGCGGTGGATCGCCACCGCGCAGTTGTACAGCGCGCCGGCATGGCGCAGCGGCGCGCCGACCAGCAGCAGCGGCAGCAGTTCGGCCGATGCGTCGACGATGATGGCGATGGCCGCTTCCACCGCGTCCAGCAGCGTGGACTGCTGCAGCAGGTCGCTGATCGCGTAGCCGGAGATGCCGAGTTCCGGGAAACACCGCCAGCGCCACGCCTGCGTCGGTGGCAGTCGCGCGCCACGTCGAGGATCGCCGCGGCGTTCGCCGCCGGGTCCGCCAGCGTGCAGCGCGTCGTGCAGGCGGCGACGCGGGCGAAGCCGTGGCGGTAGATCGAACGGTACCTCGGCACCCATCGGGCAAGGCACCCGTTTCTGTCACGCCAGCAATATGGTGCACAGCGGCAGCGGCGTCACCCGGCATGGCCACCGCAAGCAGGTCTTCCGCCAACCCGGGACGAGGGGATTGCATCACCGCTCCGCTTCTCCCAATGACGGGGTATGCGTGAACCTCCGCCCAGCGAAATCCTCGACGCCCTCCGCCACATGCGCCTGCTCGCGCCGGGCATCGGGCCAACCGGCGAACGGCTCACCGGCGGCGTTTCATCGGACATCTGGCGCATCGAGCTTCCCGCTGGCCCGATCTGCGTGAAGCGCGCGCTGGCGAAGCTGCGCGTTGCTGCCGACTGGCACGCACCGGTCGAGCGAAATCGCTACGAGGCACGCTGGATGCGGCGCGCCAACGCCGCCACCCCCGGTTCCGCACCGATGCTTCTCGGCCTGGACGAAGCCTCCGGCACCCTGGCGATGCAGTTCCTGCCGCCCGACAACCACCCGCTCTGGAAAACACAACTGCGCGACGGCGGTGCCGATCCGGCCTTCGCAGCCCAGGTCGCCGCCAGCCTCGCGCGCATCCACGCCACCACCGCCGCAGATGCCACCACTGCGACAGAATTCCCCACCGATCAGATCTTCTACGACATCCGCCTGGAACCCTACCTGGTCGCCACGGCCCGCGCACACCCCGACCTCGCATCGCAACTCGCGCATCTCGTCACCACCACGCAGGCCAACAGGCGCGCCCTGGTGCACGGCGATGTCAGCCCGAAGAACATCCTGCGCGGGCCACACGGTCCGGTGTTCCTCGACGCCGAATGTGCCTGGTGGGGCGATCCGGCGTTCGATCTCGCCTTCTGCCTCAACCACCTGTTGCTGAAATGTGTCTGGACACCGTCCGCCACAGCCGGCTTCCTCGCCTGCTTCGATGCCCTGGCGAATACCTACCGCGCCCAAGTTGATTGGGAGCCGCCCGGCGAACTGGAAGCCCGCGCCGCCCATCTCCTGCCGGGGCTGTTCCTCGCCAGGGTGGATGGCAAGTCGCCGGTCGAGTACATCACCGCAGAGGCGGACAAGAACCGGGTACGACGCACCGCGCGCGCATTGCTCGCCGCACCGGTCGATCAGCTTGGCTTCGTCCGCCAAACCTGGGCGCAGGAGTTAGCCGCATGACCGATACTAGCATCGCCTTCGTGCATGGCCGCCGTGTATGGGACAGCCGCGGCCGTCCCACCGTCGAAGCCGAAGTCCTGCTGGAAGGCGGCGGCGTCGGCCGCGCCATCGCCCCGGCCGGCGCCTCGACAGGCACCGGTGAGGCGCTCGATTTGCGCGATGGCGGCGAGGCGTTCGGCGGCTACGACGTGACACGCGCCATCGCACACGTGAACGGCGAAATCGCCCGTGCCGTCAGTGGCATCGATGCCGCCGACCAAGGCGCCGTGGACCGCAGGCTGATCGAGCTCGACGGCACGCCCAGCAAGTCGCGCCTCGGCGCCAACGCGGTGGTCGCCGTGTCGATGGCCGCCGCGCACGCTGCCGCCGCCGCCGCCGGCCAGCCGCTGTACCGCTACCTCGGCGGACCCGACTGCCATCTGATGCCACTGCCGCAAATCCAGATCTTCGGCGGAGGCGCGCATGCCGGACGGCGCGTCGACATCCAGGATTTCCTCATCGTCTGCCCTGCGGCGGAAAGCTTCGCGCAGGCTTTGGATTGGACCGCGGAAGTCTACCGTGCCGCCGGCGCCCTGATGAAGGAAGCCGGCACGCTCGCAGGCGTCGCCGATGAAGGCGGCTGGTGGCCGGCCTTCGATACCAACGAGCAGGCGCTGGAAACGCTCGTCCGCGCGATCGAACGCGCCGGCTACGCGCCCGGCAGCCAGGTTGCCATCGCACTCGACGTCGCCGCGTCGGAATTCGGACGCGGCGGCAAATACAAGCTGGCGCTGGAGGACAAGGAGTTGGACAGCGACGGCATGATCAAGCTGCTGACCGGCTGGATCACGCGGTATCCTATCGTTTCGATCGAGGACCCTCTGGCGGAAGACGATGATCTCGGGTTCGCTGCGTTCACCCACGAAGTGGGCGAGCGCGTGCAGGTGATCGGCGACGATTTCCTGGTGACGCAGGCATCGCGCGTGCGCGAAGCGGCGTTACGCGGCGCGGCCAACGCGGTGCTGCTGAAGCCCAACCAGCGCGGCACGCTGACCGAGACCTACCAGGCGTGGCAGGCGGCGCAGCAAACCGGCTTCGCCGGTGTCATTTCGGCACGCTCCGGCGAAACCGAGGACGTGACGATCGTGCATCTCGCGGTCGGCTGGGGTGTCGGCCAGCTCAAGGTCGGCAGTTTCGCCCGAAGCGAGCGCATGGCCAAGTGGAACGAGGCACTCCGCGTCGAGGAAGCGTTAGGCGCCCGCGCACGCTTCGCCGGCGGCACGATGATGGGACGCACGCGCCGTTAGCCAGGTCCATTGTCGCCGGTATCCAATGCGGCCCCGCCCCCCAGTCATTGCGAGGAGCGCAGCGACGCAGCAATCTCCCGCCAGTGAGTTGAGCCAGACCATGCCTACTTCCCACGGCATTGCGTGGTCGCCGCAATGACGACAGCACTCCCCAAGGACACCGCGCCGATGAATGTGCTGTTCCACAACACTGCCGGACCGGATCTCGCGGCGCGACTGGCCGCCGTCCCAGCTCTCCACATCACCGCCTGCCCTGAGACCGATGACACATTGCTCGCGCGCCTCCTGCCGGACACCGACGTCCTCTGGCATGTGCTTAAGCGCTGCACCGCCGAGATGATTGCCGCCGCACCGAAGCTGACGCTGATCCAGAAGATCGGCGTCGGCGTGAACACCATCGACCTCGATGCAGCCAAGACACGCGGGATTCCCGTCTGCAATCTGCCCGGCACGAATTCGCGCGCCGTGGCCGAGCTGACATTGGCACTGATGCTGGCGACGCTGCGCCGCCTGCCGCGCTTCGATGCATCGCTGCGCGCCGGCACGTGGTCGGATCCCGTACTGCAGGACGGCATCGGCGAGCTCGGCGGGCGCGTCATCGGCCTGGTCGGCTACGGCGCCATCCCGCGTTTGCTCGCACCGGTGCTGATCGCGCTGGGCTGCAAGCTGCTCTACACCACGCGTCAACCGTTGACCGATACGCTGCCTGAGTGGCGCCCGCTCGATGCGTTGCTGTCGGAAGCCGACATCGTCAGCCTGCATGTGCCGCTGACCGCTGAAACAGAATCACTGATCGATAAAGCCGCACTGGCGCGGATGAAGCCGGGCGCGATCCTGATCAACACGGCGCGTGGCGGACTGGTGGACCAGGTCGCGCTGACTGACGCGCTGTCCAGCGGCAAGCTCGCGGCAGCGGGGCTCGATGTGTTCGTGCATGAACCGCCCGACCCCACGGATGTGCTGTTCACGCTGCCTAACGTCGTGCTGACACCGCACATTGCCTGGCTGACCACCGGCACGTTCGAACGCAGCTTCATACTGGCCGCGGAGAATTGTCGCCGGCTCGCTGCTGGCGAGACATTGCTGCATCGCGTGGTATGAGCCGTGGCATCTGGCGGCGTCTGCAAGGTTCCACGCAAAGATCGCCAAGGGGCGCAAAGCTCGCGAAGCATTTGAAAACGGAGTTTCGCGCGAAGCGCATCGAATCCTTCTTGGCGACCTTTGCGCCCCTTGGCGCTCTTTGCGTGGAACCTTCCTTGCGCCACGCTGCCGTGCTGCAACCAGGGAGGCAACTAATGGACGCCGGATTTCTCGGAGTTGGCGCAATGGGCCAGCCAATGGCGGAAAAGCTGCTTGATGGCGGCCACGATCTCAGCATCCTCGACATCAACGAGGCCGCAATGCGCCCGCTGCTCAACCGCCAGGCCAGGCGAGCCGCATCGCCGAAGGAATTGGCCGACCGCCACGCGGTGGTCATCGTCTCCCTCCCCACCCTGGCCGCCTTCCGCTCGGTCGTTTTCGAAGAGAACGGCCTGTTGAACGGCACCGCGCTGAAAATCCTGATCAACACCTGCACTGTCGGCGTCCCGTTCATTCGTGAGATCGAGGCGGCAATGGCCGTCAAGGGCGTCACCATCGTGGACAGCCCGATCTCCGGCGGCCCGGTCGGTGCGCGCGCCGGCACGCTATCGGTCATGGTCTCGGGCGATCCTGCCGCAATCGAAACCGTGCGCCCGCTGCTGTCGCTATGGGGACCGACGCTCACCGTCGCCGGCGACAAGCCCGGTGCGGCGCAGGTACTGAAGCTCACCAACAACGTCCTGTGCGCCGTGGCGCTGGCCGCAACATCGGAAGCCTTCGTCATGGGCGCCAAGGCCGGACTGGACCCCGAAGTGATGCTGCGCGCGATCAACGCCGGCACCGGCAACAACACCGCAACGCAGACGATGTTTCCCCGAGCCGTACTGAGCCGCGACTTCAACTACGGTGCGGCACTGCACATCCTGATGAAGGACATCGATCTGGCGATCGAACAGGGCGAGGACCTCGGCGTGCCGATGTGGGTGTGCCAGGCGACGCGTCTGTTGTTCAAGCATGCGATCTTCGCCGATTCGGAGAATACGGACCTGACCGGCATCGTCCGCTTCGTCGAACGCAGCGCCGGATTCGAGATGCCGAAAACGCGATAGTGCGACACGGAAGTCCGACCCGTCTGCGTCTGCTGGCCGATGACCTGACCGGCGCGCTCGACAGCGCCGCCCGCTTCGTGCCGCTGACCGGTCCGATTGCAACGACCTGGCGCCCGGCCGCCATCTCGGGGCAATCCCTGGCGATCGACAGCGCGACGCGGGACCTGTCCGCAGACGATGCGAGCGCAGCGATCGCACATCTCGCACCGTTGCTGGAACACGGTGATCCGGCATTCAAGAAGATCGACAGCCTGCTGCGCGGACACGTCGCCGCGGAACTCGCCGCATGCGCGATCAACTTCGACCACTGCATCCTTGCGCCGGCCTTCCCGCTCCAGGGCCGCATCACGCGCGATGGCCGGCAACTGGTTCGCATGGGCGATAGCTGGTGCGACACGGGCGTCGATCTCCGGGCAACCCTGCTGCAACACGGCATCGACCTGTGCCCGCGCGATGCGGAAACCGACGCGGACCTCGACGACATCGTGGCCCAGGGCTTCGCCCTGCCGGGACGTGTCCTGTGGTGTGGAACCGCCGGTCTTGCCGGCGCACTGGCCGGCCGGCTGCCGGTGGCCAAACCCGATCTGCCGGGCCCGATCCTGGGACTGATCGGCACCGACCATCCGATGTCGGCCAGGCAGCTTCCCGCAGTTGCAAATCTGCACCGGCGTCTGCCGCTGGATCAGTCAACCCGGATCGCACGGCAGCTCGCGGATGGCGCGGCGGTGGTGACCATCGATCTTCCCGCTGCCACGCCGCGCAATGCGGCATGCCGCATCATCACCGCGCACTTCGCCGCCTTGCTTGGCTCGATCGGCCGACCCGGCACCCTGTTCGTCACCGGCGGCGAGACGCTGCGCCACCTGTGCGACGTGCTGGGCGTGACCCACCTCGACGTCGATGGCGAGATCGAACCCGGCGTTCCGACCTCGATCCTGCGCGGCGGCGCCTGGGACGGCCAGCGCCTGATCTCCAAATCGGGCGCGTTCGGCGATGCCGGCTTCCTGCAACGCCTGCTGCAAACCGCCAACGTGCTACCGCCAACGTGCTATAGACCAGGCAGCCAACCATGGAGGCTTTGATGCGACTGGGCGTGATGTTGCCGCTGACCGACATCGGCGGCGAACCCACCGTGCTGCGTGACTTCGCCCAGGCGGCGGAAGCGATTGGCTACACCAACCTGGGACTGCCCGATCACGTACTCGGCGTGAACGCCGCCAACCGTCCCGAGTGGGGCGACCGCAACTCCTCCGCCGATCTGTTCCACGATCCGTTCGTCGCCTTCGGCTTCCTGGCCGGAATCTGCCGTCAGACCACCGAATTCTCCACCCAGGTGCTGATCCTGGCGCAGCGCCAGGCGGTGCTGGTAGCGAAACAGGCAGCCAGCCTCGACGTGCTGTGCGGCGGCCGCTTCCGCCTGGGTGTCGGCGTGGGCTGGAACCCGGTCGAGTTCACCGGCCTGAACGAGAATTTCACCAACCGCGGCCGGCGTTCGGCCGAGCAGGTGCAGGTGATGCAGGCGCTGTGGGCCGAACCGCACGTCACATTCAAGGGCAAGTGGCACACCATCGAGGACGCCGGCATCAACCCGCTGCCGGTCAATCGCAAAATCCCCGTCTGGTTCGGCGGCAACGTGGACCAGACGCTGGAGCGCATCGCCACATTGGGCGACGGCTGGATCATGAACGCCTATCCGCCCGGCGATACCGCACTGGCGGAATTCGACAAACTTCGCCGGCTCACCGCGCAGGCAGGGCGCGATCCGGCAAGGATCGGTATCGAGGTGTGGATGTCCTGCGGCGCCGGTACCGAAGCCGAGTGGCGTGACGAAGCGAGGTTCTGGCAGCGCGCCGGTGTGTCGCACCTGACGCTGTTCACCGCGTTCGGACGCCGCCATCACAAACGCATTCCCGGCCGCACGGTGGCCGATCACCTGGCCGCGCTGCGCCGGTTCCATGACGCCGTGGCGGACGTGCTGTGACCGACACGACGCCGCGGCTCGCGATCACCATGGGCGATCCGGCCGGCGTGGGGCCGGAGATCATCGTCAAGGCGTGCCGCCGCCTGAAGCCGCGCCTCGACGCCGGCGATCTGCGCCTTCTGGTGATCGGCCACCGATCGGCGCTTCATTCAGCGCGCGCGCTGCTGCACGAGACGCTGGAGTTTTCCGAGACCGCCGACGCACCGCTCGGTTTTCTCGCCGCCGGCGAGGAAGCCGGAAACATCCGCTTCGGCCAGATCGCGCCCGAGGCGGGCCGCTTCGCCTATCTCGCTGTGGCGTGTGCTGTCGAGCTCGCGCTGGCCGGACGGATCGACGCCATCGTCACGGCGCCGCTCAACAAGGAGGCGCTGAACCTCGCCGGCTACCACTATGCCGGCCACACCGACATGCTCTCCGCGCTGACCAAAACGCCCGGTTCCATCATGCTGCTGGCGCACGGCGACATGCGCGTCGGCCACGTCACCACCCATGTCGCGCTGGCCGACGTGCCGCGCCTGCTGACGCCGGAACGTCTGCGCCGCACCATCGACGCCACATATCAGGCGGTACGCGACCTCGGCATTCCGCAGCCCCGCGTGGCGGTCGCCGCACTCAATCCGCATGCCGGCGAGGGCGGCCTGTTCGGGCGGCAGGACATCGAGATCACCACACCGGTGGTGGAACAGTGCCGAACTGAGGGGCTGGACATAACCGGGCCGGTCCCCGGCGACACCGTGTTCGTCAAGCTTCGCGCCCGCCAGTTCGACGCGGTGGTGGCAATGTACCACGACCAGGGACACATCCCGGTCAAGCTGCTGGGCTTCGATGTCGATCCCGCCACCGGGACCTGGCGCGCGCTGTCCGGCGTGAACATCACGCTGGGGTTGCCGGTGATCCGTACCTCGGTCGATCACGGCACCGCGTTCGACATCGCCGGCAAGGGCATCGCCAACGAAGAAAGCCTGATCGAGGCGATCGACTACGCCGAACGCCTTGCAGCCACGCGGCGTGCCAAGGCGGCTGGACACTGATGCGTAACGCCAAAGGTTCGTTTGATCTCGATCAATGGCAGGACTACAGCTTTATGCCATGTTAACTGTTGGCTGATCGAGCGGTTGGAGGACACATCATGAATCGCGAAATGTCGGAAATCATCCGCAACCAGCAGCCGCTGACCCTGCCGCCCTCCGCGACCGTGCAGGAAGCCTGCACCCACATGGATACGCGCAATATCGGCGCCATTCTGGTCACCGGTCCGAAGGGCGAGCTGATCGGCATCTTCACCGGTCGCGACGCCGTTCGCGTGCTCGCCCAGGGCAAGGACGCCGCCGCGACGCCGCTCAGACACGTGATGACCAAGGATCCGCACCATCTGCCGCCGCGTCACACCGCGATCCATGCGTTGCGCCTGATGCGCGACGGCGGGTTCCGCCACGTCCCCGTGGTGGAGGATGGCGTGGTGATCGGCATCGTCTCGCGCGGCGACTTCCGTGGGCTGGAACAGGATCGGCTCGATGAGGAAACCGGGATCTGGGAGCGGATGCGCTAGCCAGAGCGTGGGCGCCTCAGCAGGCTAGCCAGCAGCCGTAGCGCCTGAACCATCAGCGACGAAATCGCGATCGAGCTCATGGCGCTTTCCATTGCGCGCTGGCGGACTTCCAACGCTTCCAGTTCGACGCGGCCCGGCGCCGAACGGGTTGCCAGGAAACCCAGCACCATAGCCAGGACGAAGTCTGCCCCGGCCATGATCGCGGCGGTGGACTCGCGCGGCAGAGCGCCGCGCAGCCAGTACCACGCGGCAATGTGGACGAACGCCACGGCACCGATCAGAAAGGTCAGCGCGATCACCCCGAACGCAATGCGAACAGCGGTGCGCTGCGCTCGCTGACGAAGGCGCAGGCCCTCCGCCTCTATTGCGATGCGCGCCAGGCGGAGGGTTCGCATGGATCAGCGAAACACTCGGCCGAGCGCGTAGCCGACCGCCGCGGCGATCAGGATCGCCAGCAGTGGTTGCTCGCGGACCTTGCCGGACACCGTCTCGGCCTGCCCGCGCACCGCATCCGCCGCGCTGTGCATGGCGGCCTCGGCGCGACCAGCCGCGTCGGTCACCGCCGGCGTCACCCGGTCCTTCATCAGCGCCTCGACCTGGGCCCGCAGCCGGGCAATCTGGGCAGTCGTGTCTTCCACTTTGTTGGCAGCCGTCTCGGTAAAGGATGTCATGCTCGATATTCCTCTGCTGCTTCGGTTTTCCCGCCCGGGTTCCGGAGTGGCCGGGAATCATGGCGACATATGGGGTGCACAGCCGCATATAGCTGCACTCTTGCGCGAGCCAATGCGGAATTGAATCGGCCGAATGTCGGGGGTGGGACCTAGGCGACCGGTTCGGACAGCGCGTGGGCAACCGGGATCCGGAGCATCCCGGCGATGGTCCGCAACAACTCGGGCAGATCGGCGTCCGGCACGGCCGGGCCGAACAGGTAGCCCTGCGCCTCCGTGCAGCCGGCCTGGGTAAGAACGTCAAGCTGTTCGCACGTCTCCACCCCTTCGGCCGTGGTCCCCATGCCGAGGTCGCGACCCAGCGTGGTCACCGCTCGAACGATCGCTATGCAATCAGCCCGCGTTGCCATCTCGCGAACGAACGACTGATCGATCTTGATCCGGTCGAACGGGAATCGACGGAGATAACTCAGCGAAGAATAACCGGTGCCGAAGTCATCCATGGCAATCTGGATGCCCAGGTTCCTCAACTCGTGCAGCGTCGCGAGTGTGGCATCGGTGTCCTGCAGCATCACCGTTTCGGTGATCTCCAACTCGAGCCGGCGGGGCGGCAAACCGGACGCGTCCAGCGCCGCCACCACAGCGGCGACCAATTCGCGGCTCTTGAACTGCACCGCCGACAAATTGATCGCAACCTTCATGGCATGCGGCCAGCCGCACGCCGCAGTGCAGGCCTGTCGCAGCACCCATTCGCCGATCGGCACGATCATGCCGGTATCCTCGGCCAGCGGGATGAACCGGTCCGGTGCCACCAACCCGTTCACCGGATGCCGCCAACGCAACAACGCCTCGCAGCCGGCGACGCGCCTGGCGCGAACATCGACCAGCGGCTGATAGAACACTTCCAACTGCCCGGCGGCCAGCGCAAGACGCAGGTCAAGCTCCAGGATACGACGCGCCTGCATCGCCGCATCCATGTCTGCCCGGAACAGCCGATACACCCCGCGGCCATCGAGCTTGGCGCGATACAGCGCCATATCGGCGGCCTTCAGCAGTTGAATGGCATCCGTGCCGTCCTGCGGCGCGAAAGCGATGCCGATACTGGTGCCGATGATGATCGTATGCCCGGCCACCTCGAACGGCGCCTCGATCTGCTCGATCAGTCTGCTCGCCAACCCGGTGGTGTCGAGCGGCGATTCGATCGCTGTCTGGATGATCGCGAATTCGTCGCCGCCAAGCCGGGCAACGATATCGATCTCGCGCAAGCCGCTCTGGAGGCGCTGTGCCACCGCTTGCAGCAGCATATCGCCGACAGGATGGCCCAGCGTCTCGTTGACCGACTTGAACTGATCGAGATCGAGACACAGCAGCGCCACCATCCGCCCTCGACGTGCGAACGCCAGAGCATGCGCCAGCATTTCGCGAAACAGCAATCGGTTGGGCAAATCGGTCAATGCATCATGGCGCGCCAGATAGGCGATTTTCGCCTCCGCCGCGCGGTGTTCACCAATGTCCTCGTAGGTGGTGAGCCAGCCCTCTTCCATGGGCTGGTGCGTCACCGTGAAGGCTCGCCCATCGCAGAGTTCCCAGACGATCGTTGAAGGCTCATTCCGATGGATCAGCGACTGCCGGTGCTGGCCGATTGCGGCGGCGTCATCAGGTGAGACATTACCTTGCGAGGCCATGAGTTGCGTCAGCTCGCCGTGATCCATGCCCGGCCTGACTATGTCCGGCGGCAGGCCGAAGAGCTGGAGAAAACGACGGTTGACCACCAGAAGCTTGCCATCGTGGTCGGCCATGAAAAACCCTTGCAGCATGTTCTGCAGCGCCGTGTCGAAGCGCAACTCCTGCATGTGGAGCAAGTGAGCGGCGGACGCTCGTTCCTCCGCAACGAGCCGCCCGGCCTCGGCGCGCGCTTGCGCGGTTTCGGCCGCCTGCAGCTTCTCGTAACTGCGCAGGTGACGCAGGGCCAGCAGTACCATCCCTGCCAGCCCAAGTTCCAACATGACGGTCGCGGCGACGAGTGTGGGGATCTCCCCTCGCCACGTGTGCAGGATTGACTGCATCGTATCGCTGACCACAACAATCAGTGGGAAATGCATCATCTCGTGCGGCACGACCAGCCGGTCCATGCCGTCGAGGATGCTGATCTGCCGGACCACGGCATCGCCCAGCGAGCCGCGCATACGGGTGAAATTCAGCGTCCCGCCGAAACTCTTGCTGATTGCGGCATCAACGTGCGGATAGCGCGCCATCAGCACACCATCGCTGCGATACAGCTCGTACGCACCGTCTCCCGTCAGCGGCAGGCGGGCATAAAACTGCTCGAAGTGGTGGATTCGGATTGTGCTCAGCACAAAGCCGATAAGTCCTCCATCGGCAGCTTCAAATCTGCGGCCCAGCTGGATTGTCCACTCGCCGGTGAGCCTGCTGCGCGATGGCTCGCTGATCAGGATCTGCGCCCCCACGGCATCGCTCAATGCGCGGATGAAGTTCCGGTCGGCGGCGTCTGACTGTAGCGGCGGCGGTTCACCGGAGAAAGCGACCAGGTTGCCGTGCCGGTCCGACAATGCGAGCTCCGCGATGTAGGCCAAGCCCGCGACGCGGTCCAGTAGGTTCAGGCGCATTTCCGGCACCGCCGCGAGCTGCTCGAACTTCTCCGGCGAGTCGACACCCATCTCGCGCATATGCTCGATCAGGCCGGATGCCACGACACCCACGGCCTGCAGCTGCCGATCCTCCTGTTCTGCCAGCATCAGCGCGTCGTTGCGCATTTCGCGTACGGCAGCATCGATCACGGCTTGCCGCGACGTGACGATGAACCACGCCATGGCCATCGCGAGAGCGACACCGATGAACAGCGCCAAGCCGACCAGCAGATATCTGGTGCGAGACTGGCCGAGCAACATCGCCAGCCTGGCAAAGCGAGACATCATGGGCGGTTCCCATCGAGCGATAAACGTACCTTGAACCGAAGCCATAAAGTCACGGTTAACGTCGCTGCCGGCCTGTCACGGAGAACTCTCGCCAGTCTCCGCGCCGCTGCCTTTCAGGCAGTGGTTCGCGGCGATGCAGCCGCCGTGTTGCGGGGCCTCATCACGATTGCGTTGTTGCCGGATGTAACCGAACGGTGAGCGCACCAGTTTCGGCTGCATCAGTTCCCATCCATAACTGACTGACGCGTACCGTGCCGCCGCTGGCGGGGCGCTTGCCTGCGTCGACCTTTAAAGGGAAAACCAATGATTAAAGTCCGCAACATCGCCGCTCTGTTGGCCCTTTCCAGCGTTGCAGCACTCGCTGCCTGCTCGGGTTACAACAACAGCCAACCGAGCCATATCAGCTACGCCTCGCCACAGTCGCCGGCATTGTCGTCGGATATGATCGTGCAGGTGCAGACGCGTCTGCAGCAGGCAGGCACATACAATGGAAATATCGACGGGCTGTGGGGTCCTGCCACAGAGTCCGCAGTTCGCGGCTATCAGCAGCAGCACAATCTGAATGCGACCGGTCAATTGGACGGACCAACGCTCGCCGCGCTGAACCTGGGCAGCACCAGCCAGGCCTATGGGACCGCTCAGCCGACGGTCACCGGCGCACCCGTGACAACCGATGCACCGACCGTCATTGCGACCCAGCCGGTTCCCAACACGACACGCTAACGTCGGCGTGCTCGAGGCGCCCCGTGCGAGCCGAGGCAATCTCCAGCCGCGGCCGCCGGTGCGCTTCGTCCGAACTCACTCGCCGGCTGTCTGCTCCAGGCTGAGCAGTGAACGCCCCCGCGTCTCCGGCAGCATCAGCAACGCAGCGATCATCACGCCATACGCCGCTATGCTGAAGATCGCGATCGCCAGCGTCAGCCCGAGTTGCACGGCCAGGAAGCCCACCAGCGCGGGAAACAGCGCCCCAACGCCGCGGCCGGCGTTGTAGCAGAAGCCCTGGCCGGCGCCGCGCACCGCGGTCGGATACAGTTCGGTCATGAACGAGCCCATCGGCGAGAACATGATCAGCGATACATACCCAAGCAGGAAGCCGACCGGCAGGAACCATGCATTGCTCAATGGCGCGAGCAGATAGACCAGCGTCAGCACGACCGAGGCGATGGCAGACAGCATGAAGGTGCTCTTGCGGCCGATCCCGTCGGCCAGATAGGCGCCGGTAACGAAGCCGAAGAACGCGCCGAGGATCAGCACCAGCGTATAGCCGCCTGTGCCGACCGCCGAGATGTGGCGCACCGTCTTCAGGTATGTCGGCAGCCAGACCGCCAGCGCGTAGCCGCCGCCCTGCGCGCCCGTCACCATCATGGCGACGCGCCACGTGGTTGAAAGATACGGCGGCTTCAGCACAGAGAAGATATGCGCGAAACCCGCCGGTGCCTCGCGGTTGCGGCGGATTTCCGGTTCCTGGATGAATCGGCGGATCCAGAACACCAACGCCGCCGGGGCAAGCCCGATCCAGAACAGCGAGCGCCAGGCGTATTCCTCTGGCAGCACGGCGATCAGCAGAGTGTAGAGGATCGCCGCGGAACCCCAGCCGATCGACCAGCCGGTTTGCACCAGGCCCACGGCGCGACCGCGGTACCGATCCTGGATCACCTCGCCCATCAGCACCGCGCCGGCGGCCCATTCGCCGCCAAAGCCCAAGCCCTGCAGCGCGCGCAAGATGAAGAGCTGGGTGAAATCCTGGGCAAAGCCGCACAGGAAGGTGAAGAACGCGTACCATACGATGGTGATTTGCAGCACGCGCACCCGCCCCCAGCGATCCGACAGTGCGCCGGCGAGCCAGCCGCCGAACGCCGATACCAGCAAGGTGATGGTGCCAAGTTCGCCGGCCTGGGCAGTGGTTATCTTCCACAGGACCAGCAGGCTGGGGATGACGAACGAGAAGATCTGCACGTCGAGCGCATCGAGCGACCAACCGCCGAAACAGGCGAGCATGGTGCGGCGTTCGCGGGACGTGAGATCGGAAAACCATGCGAACATGACGTTTCTTTCCCTTATTATCGTACGCCGCAGTTATGTCGCGGTCGGATCATCGGTTCGGACGCAGGCTGCAATATCGCGGTTGCCGAAGCAAGCAAGCGGCGGGTTCACCGACGGCCGGAAAGCAGTGCCAGGATCGGGTTCACTGCCATGGCCGCCCCTGTCCCGGCTGTCTGTCGCGGCACCATGCTGGCCGTGGACGCTGCGACGAGCGCCATGCGCGTCACGGTAAAGACGCGCAGGCAAAACTTTGGCTTATCGGCTTCCGGTGCTGCGCCAGATCACAAAGCGGTCCGCGTTGCCGTAAGCTTCGCGCTCGACCGCGCTGCTGTCCGCAACATAGCGAACGGCAAAGCCGTCGAGGCCCCAGCGACGGTACTGCATCACATGTGTCAGTTCATGCGCCCAGAGCTTGAGATCGGTCTGCGCATCGGACGGATGGTTGAACATGACCACGTCACCCAATGTGATCGCGGCAGTATCGCCATATTGGAAGGCCAATGCCGGCAGCGACAGATCCGTGATGTCGCCGGTGCGGAAGCGCACCTCGCGCAGAATGTCGGGTGAAAAATAACCCGCCAGACCCTCGATGATCTGTGCAGGCATCGGTTGGGTGCCAGCCGCCAGCAATTCCTGCCGCGTATCGCTGATCCATTGTGCCAGCAACTGGGATGCCAAGTTTTGCATATCCCGACCCAGCACCTGACCGACGGGCGCATAGACGCCGTGAGCGCCCGCCGCCGTTGCTGATGCGGTCAGTCCAGTCATGACCAACAGACCGATGGCGCGACGGCGGGTCACCTCGGAAGCGCATTCCGGATGACCCGCCGCCGTGGTCGAGGTAGTCAAATCACGTGGAAGAGATATAGCAGGATGATGATCGGAATCGGAATACCAAGAGCCCAGAGCAGTATGCCGCGCATGATGAACCTCGATCGTTGGTAGCAATGCACGCTACATGCGAACCATGCGTGGCGGTTCCGTGGCAGGCCGCATCACGCCTTGGTGCGCCCGTAATGACGACCCTCAACATGAGGTTACGGTCGCCGATCGGTCGTCCCGCGGCCGTCGCCGTCCAAAGCCCCTGATTGGCGGCCCGGGCCAACACCGAACGTCCCCTCGTCCGCGCAGTTTGCCCCGCCGTATTCGGCATTCCTCGCCTCGATGCCGCCGACGCTGCTGACGTTATTGCCGCAGCCCGCGGTACAGCGGATCGGCTTCGCCTGGATCGTCGCGTCTCTCTCCATGGTTCCGTTGGCGTTCGATCAGCTCCCGTTCGACGGCTCCTGCTGGACGATGCGATAGGGGCTGGAATTCTACCCGCTGGCCGGACTGTGCTGCCTGGGCCCCCATCTGCGTCGCCGGACAATCTGCCCGACAGGCGGTTCCGCGATGGTGACAGCCTTGCCTATGCGGCGCGCAGTGCCCTAATAGCGGCCCATCGTCATGGCTGTCCCCGGTTCAGGCCCCAGGCCAGCCATGACGATTGTAAATGCTGGAGCACGCACATGGGCTACAGGGTCGCTGTCGTCGGAGCCACCGGGGCGGTCGGGCGCGAGATGCTGAAGACGCTGGCCGAACGTCGGTTCCCGGTTGACGAGGTGGCTGCGGTCGCATCAGGCCGGTCCACCGGGCAGGAAGTGTCGTTCGGCGAGAAGACGGTGCTCAAGGTGCGCAATCTCGACACCTTCGACTTCCACGGCTGGGATATTGGGCTGTTCTCGCCTGGCGCCTCGGTCTCCGCCGTCCATGCGCCTCGCGCCGCTGCCGCGGGCTGCGTGGTGATCGACAACACCAGCCAGTTCCGCATGGATCCGGACATCCCCCTGGTCGTGCCCGAGGTCAATCCGCAGGCACTGCGCAATTTCGCGAAACGCAACATCATCGCCAATCCGAACTGTTCGACCATCCAGATGGTGGTGGCACTGAAGCCGCTGCACGACGAGTTCCGCATCAGGCGCGTGGTGGTGGCGACCTACCAATCGGTGTCGGGCGCGGGCAAAGAGGGGATGGACGAACTGTTCAACCACACCAAGTCGTCCTTCGTGTTCGAATCCTCGGCGCCGCAGCAGTTCACCAAGGAGATCGCCTTCAACTGCATCCCGCACATCGACAAGTTCCTCGACGACGGCTCGACCAAGGAGGAATGGAAGATGGTGGTCGAGACCCAGAAGATCCTCGACCCAAAGATCGCGGTGCACGCCACCTGCGTGCGAGTGCCAGTGTTCATCGGCCACGGTGAGGCGGTGAATGTGGAATTCGAACTGCCGGTGACCGCCGGCGAGGCGCGGGCCGCGTTGCGTGAGGCGCCGGGTGTCGAAGTGGTGGATGTGCGCGAGGATGGCGGCTACGTGACGCCCCAGGAATGTGCCGGCGAAGACGCGGTGTACGTCAGCCGCATCCGCAAGGACCCGACGGTGCCGCACGGCCTGTCGTTCTGGTGCGTCTCCGACAACCTGCGCAAGGGTGCGGCACTGAACGCCGTGCAGATCGCCGAGACGCTGATCGCGCAGCGGATGCTGGCAAAGCAGGCGGCGTGATCGGCGGGCGGGATCGATCGCGGCACGAAAGGCTGCGATCTACCCCGCCTACCTCAGAACCCGAAAATCCGCGGGATCGACGACGCGCAAGTTGTCGGTGACTGAGTCGCATTGGGTGCGCCAGTTCTGCGGCACTTGGTGGGCCAGAAAGGCAATTGCCCGCACCCTGAATTCGCGAAAGACCGCAAAACGCCGATTGTGAGTGACGTTGCGGCGCATGAGGCTCCATAACCGCTGGATTGGGTTGAGGCGGGCTATAGGTCGGGATGAAGTGGAGCGTGATCCGACCGCCGCGCTGCGCCAACGGGTGCACGCTGCCGATCTCGCTGAACTGGCGGAACACCAGAGCCAACGCCTCGCGGATCCACCGATCAGGATCCTGTTCCAGACGATCATTCACCCCGCGTCGGTAGCCGATCGCAACCGTCATGTACAGAACGCCGCGCGCTGCTTTCAGACGCAACGCCTCTCGTGAGCGCTGCCGGAACATCGCGCGACGCGGATTTGAGCGCCATTCGTGCGGCGGCCGGTAACGTAGTTGGCGAGACGCGACAGCCCCATCGCAAAGGCTTGGTCGCGAACTCCCTTGACATAGGTTTGCGCCGAACGGCCAGCCTGGATGAGCCGGATCCCCGCCGAACCATGGCATGCCAAGGCCGGCTCACTCATCGTGTCGCTCAGGCGGAGCAATAGCCAGCGCGGGGAAACCCGGAAACGGCAACGGACCAGCAAATTCGCCACCAGAGCTTGGCCGAGGCACGGACGCCGAACAGGGCGAACGCTCTCATATCGCCGAGAGCAGGGCCTGACTTGCCATCGTCATGAACACGCCAGTGGAACCTGCCGCAAACGAGTCCAGATCGCCGACGGTCCAACAACTCATGGCACCGAGCAACTTGGCTGCACACGCATCTAAATTCGATTGGTGTGCACAGACCCGGAAATGGCCAATGCGTGGGGCCAGACTGCCGGCGGGTGCGAGTGATATCAAGGGCCGTGAGGGCCAATGCGTCGGCCACGCCAGACCGTGACGGTGGGCGCATCCGGCACTTCGCGTGGGCCGCCCCTATACGCCGAGGCTATGGCGACACCGCCCGATCCTGCATGGAATTTATATGTACGCTGCCGATATTTTGCCAGCATCTGCATCCGTCTGGGCACGCAGGGTGCCCTGCGTTGTTGCATGGAGCGACCCGTGAACGAAGTCCGTTTCGGCTCCGATGCCGGGCTGCCCGCAGGCGATAAGGTGCGCACGCCTGATGGGCATGACGCGCGTACCTATCCGACGCCCGTGCAATTCGTCGGGCAGCTCGGTCGGGTGATTGCCTACTGCCTCGGCTTCGCCGTGTTGGCCCATATCATCGTGGCGATCGCCGGCACGCAGTGACCGGTGCGGCTGCGAGGCCGCGGCCAGAGGCCGGTTGATCTATATCAATGCGCTTGTCCCGTGTTGCCGGGTTAATCACCGGGCCGCCAACACTTGCGAGGTCAGGGTCGAGCCCGCTGCCTGAAATGCGTCCATGCGTCTATATGGAATATATATACTGCCGCGTCCCAGATGCCATCGCTTCTATATGGCACGATGAATAGTTTGTGTGCAGCGCAACATGCCTGCCGCATGCGGCGGGTTCGTTGCTGACCGGGGAAAATCACCATGCTTGACATCATCTACATTCTGATTGGCGCCGCCTTCCTGGGCGGCTGCGTGCTCTACGCCCTCGCCTGCGACCGTTTGTGAGGCCACTGCCATGACAATCGACTATGTGCTGGGCGCGATCGTGACGATCGGCCTGCTGGTTTATCTGGTTTACGCCCTGGTCCGCCCAGAGAAATTCTGAGCCGGATCGCAAGGAGCAACGTGATATGACGTTCAACGGGTGGCTACAGATCGCGCTCTATGCCGTTCTGGTGGTCCTGCTGACCAAGCCGATGGGCGGCTACATGACGCGCGTGTTCGCCGGCGAGCGCACATTGCTGCGTCCCGTACTGCGCCCGATCGAGGTCGGCATCTACAAACTATGCGGCGTCGAGGAAACCGAGGAACAGCATTGGGTGAGCTATGCCGTCGCCATGCTGGCGTTCAGCTTCGCCGGCTTCGTCATCATGTACGCCATCCAGCGGCTGCAGAACGTGCTGCCGCTGAACCCGCAAGGGCAGGATGCAGTCTCGCCCGACCTGGCGTTCAACACCTCGGTCAGCTTCCTGACCAACACCAACTGGCAGTCGTACGTGCCCGAGACGACGATGAGCTACCTCACGCAAATGACTGCGCTAACGGTGCACAACTTTGTGTCGGCCGCCACCGGTATCGCACTGGCGATCGCGTTGATCCGTGGTTTCGCACGGCGTTCCGCACAGACGATCGGCAACTTCTGGGTCGATCTGACACGCTGCGTGATCTACATCCTGCTGCCGATCTCCGTGGTTGTCGCGCTGGTGCTGGTCTGGCAGGGCACGCCGCAGAACCTGCATGCCTATACGGAGGTCGCCACGCTTGACGGCGGCAAGCAGCTCATCGCGCAGGGTCCCGTGGCATCGCAGATCATCATCAAGATGATGGGCACCAACGGCGGTGGCTTCTTCAATGCCAACTCGGCGCATCCGTTCGAGAACCCGACGGCACTGAACAACCTGATCCAGATGCTGCTGATCTTCTCGATCGGCGCCGGCCTTACCAACGTGTTAGGCCGCATGGTCGGCAGCCAGCGCCAGGGCTGGGCGATCTTCGCCGTCATGGGCGTGCTGTTCCTCGTGGGCGTCACCACTGTGTACACGGCGGAAGCGCCGGGCAACCCAGCCTTCACCGCATTCAACGTCGACCAGGCGCCGAATGCCTTGCAGGCCGGTGGCAACATGGAGGGCAAGGAGGTGCGCTTCGGCATCGCCAACTCCGCCCTGTTCACCACCGTCACCACCGACGCGTCCTGCGGCGCGGTGAACAATATGCATGACAGCCTGCTGCCGATCGCCGGCATGGTGCCGATGGTGAACATCATGCTGGGCGAGATCATCTTCGGCGGCGTCGGCTCCGGCCTGTATGGCATGCTGCTGTTCGTCGTGATTGCGATGTTCGTCGCAGGGCTGATGGTCGGCCGCACGCCGGAATATCTTGGCAAGAAGCTCGAGTCGAAGGAGGTCAAGATGGCCATGCTCGCCATCCTGATCCTCCCGTTGTCGATCCTGGGCTGGACCGCGCTCGCCGTGGTTCTTCCGGTTGGTACTGCTGCAATGGCCAACGCCGGCCCGCATGGCTTCTCCGAGGCGCTCTATGCCTATACCTCGGCAACCGGCAACAATGGCAGCGCGTTCGCCGGTATCTCAGCCAACGTGCCGTACTGGAACGATACACTCGGCCTGGCGATGTTCATCGGCCGCTTCCTGATGATCATCCCGATGTTGGCAATGGCCGGCTCGCTGGCGCGCAAGAAGATCGTGCCAATTTCCGCAGGCACCTTTCCCACCGACAGCCCGCTGTTCGTTGGCCTGGTGGTCGGCGTGATCGCGATCACCGGCGGGCTGATCTACTTCCCAGCCGTTTCACTCGGGCCGGTCGTCGAGAATTTCGCGATGCACGCCGGCACCCTCTTCGATACAGGCAGCTAACCCCATGGACACCAGAAACAAGATGCGTGGCTCGCAGTCCACCATGCTGGACAGCGCGATCCTCATGCCGGCGATCGGGCAGTCGTTCGTCAAGCTCGATCCGCGCGTGCTGATCAAGAATCCGGTGATGTTCGTCGTCGAGATCGTCGCGACGCTCACCACCGTGATCTTCATCCGCGAAGTTCTGACAGGCGACGCCGCCCATCTCGGTTTCACCTTCCAGATCATCGTCTGGCTGTGGGTCACCGTGCTGTTCGCCAACTTCGCCGAGGCGGTGGCGGAAGGCCGCGGCAAGGCGCAGGCGGCGACGCTACGCAAGGCGCGCACCGAGACGACCGCCAAGCGGCTCGCCTCGATCAACGCGACAACCTTCGAGGTCGTGGCCGCGCCGCAACTGAAGCAGGGCGACATCGTGCTGGTCGAGGCCGGCGAATTCATCCCCAGCGACGGCGATGTCATCGAAGGCATCGCCTCGGTGGACGAATCCGCCATCACCGGCGAATCGGCGCCCGTCATCCGCGAATCCGGCGGCGATCGCTCTGCGGTCACTGGCGGCACGCGCGTGCTGTCGGACTGGATCAAGGTGCGAATCACCGCAGCCCAGGGCTCGACCTTTCTCGATCGCATGATCGCGCTGGTGGAAGGCGCCGAACGACAGAAGACGCCGAACGAGATCGCGCTGAACATCCTGCTTGCCGGCCTGACGATCATCTTCGTGATCGCGGTGGCGACCATCCCGAGCTTTGCCACCTACGCCGGTGGTTCCGTCTCGGTGGTGATCCTGGTCGCGCTGTTCGTCGCGTTGATCCCGACAACGATCGGCGCCCTGCTGTCGGCGATCGGCATCGCCGGCATGGACCGCCTGGTACGCTTCAACGTGCTGGCCATGTCGGGCCGCGCGGTGGAGGCAGCAGGCGACGTCGATACGCTGCTGCTGGACAAGACCGGCACCATCACGCTCGGCAACCGCCAGGCCACCGAGTTCGTCCCGTTGACCGGTGTCAGCGAACAGGAATTGGCCGATGCGGCGCAGCTTGCGTCGCTGTCGGACGAAACGCCGGAAGGCCGCTCAATCGTCGTGCTGGCGAAGGAGCGGTATGGCATCCGGGGCCGCGAGATGGCGCCGATGGGTGCGCACTTCATTGCATTCTCGGCGCAGACTCGGCTGTCCGGTATCGACTTCGACGGCTCGGCGATCCGCAAGGGCGCGGTCGATGCAGTGTTGGAATTCGTCCGGCTCGCCGCCAGCGATGGCAACGGCGGCAGCGGCGGTGCGATCGCCACCGCCGTCAGGCCGGTCGTGTCGGACGCTGCGGTGCGCGAACTGACCGCCAAGGCGGATGAGATCGCCAAGGCGGGTGCCACACCACTCGGTGTTGCGAAGGATGGCCGCCTGCTCGGCGTGATCTATCTGAAGGACATCGTGAAGGGCGGCATCCGGGAGCGCTTTTCCGAACTGCGCCGCATGGGCATCCGCACGGTGATGATCACCGGCGACAACCCGCTGACCGCCGCGGCGATCGCCGCCGAATTGGGCGTGGATGATTTCCTCGCGCAGGCGACACCGGAAACCAAGCTCAAGCTGATCCGCGACGAGCAGGCGCAGGGCAAACTGGTGGCAATGTGCGGTGACGGCACCAACGACGCGCCGGCGCTTGCGCAGGCCGATGTTGGCGTAGCGATGAACACCGGCACCATGGCCGCGCGGGAAGCCGGCAACATGGTCGATCTCGACAGCGATCCCACCAAGCTGATCGAGATCGTCGAAATCGGCAAACAACTCCTGATGACGCGCGGTGCGCTGACCACGTTCAGCATTGCCAACGACGTGGCGAAGTATTTCGCCATGATCCCGGCGATGTTCATCGCATTCTATCCGCAACTGCAGGCGCTGAACGTGATGCGTCTTGGCAATCCGGAGAGCGCCATTCTGTCGGCGATCATCTTCAACGCACTGATCATCGTGGTGCTGATCCCGTTGGCGCTGAAGGGCGTGGCTTACCGGCCGATCGGCGCGGCGGCGATCCTGCGGCGCAACCTTCTGCTCTACGGTGTCGGCGGTATCATCGTGCCATTCGTCGGCATCAAGCTCATCGACATGCTGGTTACATCCATCGGTCTGGCCTAAGGAGAGGCCGCAACCATGAAACATATTCGCCCCGCTATAGTGATGATCATCGCCATGACGGTGATCACCGGTCTGATTTATCCGCTGATGATGACCGGCATTGCCCAGGCCGTGTTTCCGTATCAGGCGAATGGCAGCCTGATCGAGAAGGACGGCAAGGTGATCGGTTCGGAACTGATCGGCCAGAACTTCACGTCGGACAAGTATTTCCATGGCCGTCCATCGGCGACCACGGAACCCGACCCGAAGGACCCGACCAAGACGGTTGCCGCGCCGTATGCCGCCGACAACTCCAGTGGCTCCAACCTTGGGCCGACGTCCAAGGCGCTGGTGGATCGCGTGAAGGCTGATGCGGCGACGCTGGCGAAAGAGAACCCGAACACGCCGATCCCGGTCGATCTGGTGACCACATCGGCGAGCGGGCTCGACCCTGACATCACGCCCGCCGCGGCGTTGTTCCAGGTGCCGGCGGTGGCGAAGGCGCGCGGCCTGCCGGAGGACAAGGTGCGCCAGCTTGTCGAGGATCATATCACCGGCCGTCTGCTCGGCATCATCGGCGAGCCGCACGTCAACGTACTGAAGCTCAATTTGGCATTGGATGCACTGAAGGCGTAGTCTTGGTTGTTCGTCATGGCCGGGCTTGTCCCGGCCATCCGTACTAGCACCGTGTCACGACGGATGGCCGGGACAAGCCCGGCCATGACGCATTATGGGCAGGCAAGCGACAGTTCCTTTGGACGATCGAAGTTCACGCGAAGGACGACCGTCACCCGACGCGCTGTTGCAGGACGCGCAGCAAGGATCGCGTGGCCGTCTCAAGATATTCCTCGGCGCGGCGCCAGGCGTCGGCAAGACTTACGAGATGCTGTCTGCGGCACGGGCCAGGCTCCGGGAAGGCGTCGATGTCGTCGTCGGCGTCGTGGAAACCCACGGCCGCAAGGAAACCGAAGCGCTGATCGACGGCCTGGAGGTCATCCCACGCCAATCCGTCGAGTATCGCGGCCGCGTGCTGGAGGAAATGGATCTCGACGCGATCCTCGCACGCCGGCCGCAACTGGTACTGGTCGATGAGCTCGCACACAGCAACGCGCCTGGCAGCCGTCATCCGAAGCGCTACATGGATGTCGATGAGCTGATTACCGCCGGCATCGATGTCTACACCACGCTCAACGTGCAGCACGTCGAAAGCCTGAACGATGTGGTCGCGCAGATCACCCGCATCCGGGTGCGCGAAACGGTGCCCGATTCGGTCATCGACAAGGCCGACGATATCGAGTTGATCGACCTCACGCCGCAGGATCTGATTCAGCGGCTGCGGGACGGCAAGGTCTACGTGCCGCATCAGGCCGAGAGGGCGGTGCGCCACTACTTCCAGCCAGGCAATCTCACTGCATTGCGTGAACTCGCTCTCCGCCGCACCGCCCAGCGGGTGGACGAACAGATGGTCCGCTACATGCAGGCCCATGCGATTCCCGGACCCTGGGCAGCCAGCGAGCGCATCCTGGCCTGCGTCGGCGCTGATCCGAGCAGCACCGATGTGGTGCGCCACGCGAAGCGCATGGCCGACAGCCTGCGAGCACCGTGGACCGCCATTCATGTCGAGACCGGACGCGACCTAAGCATCAGCGACGCGCAGCGCGACCGGATTTCCGAGGTGTTGCGGCTGGCGCAGAAGCTCGGCGCGGACACGGTAACGCTGCCAGGCGAGGGCGTGGCGGACACCATCGCCGACTACGCCCGCGCCAACAACTTCACGCACATCATCCTCGTCCAGCCGCCGCGTTCAATGTGGCTGGAGTTGCTGCGTGGATCGCTGGCGCAGGCGCTGATCCGCAAGGCCGGCGGCGCGAGTGTGCATGTCCTCGGACGCTCGCGCGAGGCCGCCGAGCAGGAGGAACAGCGCGTTGTGCTGGAAGCAGCGAAGCCGGGCGGCGAAGCCAGGGCCTATCTCGGGAGTTTGGCCTTCGTCGCGGTATCGCTCGGTGTCGCTCTGTTGCTGCACGAGGTCGTCGGCATCGCCAGCGTTTCGCTCACCTTCTTGACCGCGGTCCTGGCGGTCGCAGTGGTGTATGGCCTGTGGCCTGCACTGTTCGCCAGTTTCGTCAGCGTTCTGGCCTACAACTTCTTCTTCTTGCCGCCGCTCTATACGTTCACCATCGCCGATCCGGAGAATGTCGTCGCACTGTTCTTCTTCGGCGTCACCGCGGTGATTGCCAGCAACCTCACGGCAAGGGTGCGCGCACAGGCGATCACGGCGCGTCAGCGCGCCCGCACGACGGAGGAACTGTATCAGTTCAGCCGCAAGCTGGCCGGCGCGGCAAATCTCGATGATCTGCTATGGGCCACCGTGCACCAGATCGCGCTGATGCTGAAGGTGCACGTTGTAATCCTGCTGCCGGAGGAGGGCAGGATGACGGTCAGGGCGGGCTTTCCTCCCGAGGACACGCTGGATGCGGCGGACCTTGCCGCCGCGAAGTGGTCCTGGGAGAGGAACCACGCCGCCGGACGCGGCGCCGATACCTTGCCCGGTGCGAAGCGTCTGTTCCTGCCGATGCAGACCGGCCGCGGCGCCGTTGGCGTGATCGGTATCGACCGCGATGAACCAGGGCCGATCCTCACGCCCGATCAGCATCGTCTGCTCGATGCGTTGTCTGACCAGGCGGCGCTGGCGATCGAACGCGTGAACCTGGTCGAGGACGTGGATCGAGCCCGGCTGATCACCGAAACCGATCGGCTGCGCGCCGCACTGCTGACATCTATCTCGCACGATCTGCGCACGCCGCTGGCATCGATCCTGGGCTCGGCGACCAGTCTCACTGCGCAGGGCGACACGCTGGATGCAGCGACCCGCCTTGATCTGATTCGCAACATCCAGGATGAGGCGGAACGGCTGAACCGGTTCATCGGCAATCTGCTCGACATGACACGCCTGGAATCCGGACCGTTGCAATTGCGCACCGGGCCCGTCGATCTTGCAGACGCGGTCGCCACCGCTTTGCGCCGTGCCCGCAAGATCCTGGCGGCTCACAGGACGCAGGTTCTGCTGGAGCCCGAGCTGCCGATGCTTGACCTCGACGAGGTGCTGTTCGAGCAGGTCCTGTTCAATCTGCTGGACAATGCCGGAAAATATGCGCCGGCCGGATCGCTGATCACTATCCGGGCATGGCGGGAGAATGGCCGCGTCTCCCTGCAGGTGCTCGACGAGGGTCCCGGCATTCCGGCGGTGGATCTCGACCATGTGTTCGACAAGTTCTACCGGGTTGGCGGTGCCGATCGCCGCCGCGCGGGAACTGGTCTCGGCCTTGCTATCTGCCGCGGCTTCATCGAGGCTATGCATGGCACGATAGCAGCCACCAACAGGACCGATCGTTCGGGCTCGGCTTTCACCATCACACTTCCAGTACCCGCGGACGCGGAGCGGCCAACGGAGACGATCGAATGACTGCCGGATCCGGGCCATTACGGATTCTCGTTGTCGACGACGAACCGGCTATTCTGCGTTTCCTTCGCGTGGGCCTCGGCGGCCAGGGCTATCTGGTAAGCGAAGTGGAGAGCGGACAATCGGCGCTCGATGCAGTGCGACAGCGTCGAGCGGATCTCGTCGTTCTCGATCTGGGGCTGCCGGATATCGATGGTCTGGAAGTCATCAGGCGCATCCGGAACATGGGTTCTTCCGTGCCGATCATCGTGTTGTCCAGCCGTGACGATGAGGCGGCGAAGGTGGCGGCGCTGGATCTCGGCGCGGACGATTACGTAACGAAACCGTTCGGCATCGACGAGTTGCTGGCGCGTACCCGGGCCGCACAGCGACATCGTCTGCAACAGCAGGGCGAGAAGCCGATATTCCGTACCGGCGATCTTGCCGTTGACCTGGTGCGACGCATCGTGACGGTGCGTGGCAAGGAAGTGAAGTTTTCCCCACGCGAGTACGAACTGCTGCGGTTGCTGGTGATGCACGCCGGCAAGGTGCTGACCCACAACATGATCCTGCGCGATGTTTGGGGTCCGAACACGGATGTGCAATATCTCCGGATCTATATCCGCGCGCTGCGCCAAAAGATCGAGAACGATATGGAGAAGCCGGAGTACATCCTGACCGAAACCGGCGTCGGCTACCGACTCAGGGCACCCGACGCATGAAGATCGGTGATGTAATAGGGCCAAACCAGGTCATCGTTGGGCTGCGTGCCGCCGACAAGGCGCAGCTTCTGCAGGAACTGGCACGTCGGGCCGCTGCCGCGGTGGCACTGGACCAACGCACGATCCTGGATGCGCTGCTGGCACGCGAGAACCTGGGATCGACCGGATTGGGCAAGGGCTTTGCCCTGCCGCACGCGCGACTGACGACGCTGCCTGCGCCGTTTGCCTTGTTCGTGCGGCTTGCCCGGCCGATCGACTTCGCATCGATCGACGAACGTCCTGTCGACCTGGTGATACTGCTGCTGACACCGGCAAGCGCCGGTAGCGAGCACCTGGCGACACTTGCCGCATTGTCGCGGCCGCTGCGCGATGCCGCTTTTGTGCAGCGCGTGCGACAGGCGCCCGATGCAACCGCGCTGCACACTCTGCTGGCGAACGCCTGAGCTCGGTCATTCCCGCGAAAGCGGGAACTTAGGCAACGGAGCACGTACGTGGCCACCTCGGTCCCCGTATCGCCAAAGCCCGCTGTCGGAAGCGGGAGTTGGGGCATTGCAGAGGAACAGGTGCCGGCGCCTTCGGCCGTGCGGTTTCATCAGCACGGATCGCACAGGTTGCGAGGAGAACGCTGGCTCGCGCAGTAGGCGGCGCCTGAGGGTAAGCCGTAGCCCACCCATTCCCATCTGGAGACAATTGCACACGTCGACAATGGTAGTGCAACATGGGCCACTGATGCTGTTGCAGACGGAAGGTTGAGCTGTCGAACATGGCAACTTGGCCGATCGTATGGGGATCTGGCAGCGGGTAGAGCACTGTTGCGCAGGCACTGTCGCAGCATTTGTTTCGTGTAACAGGGGCGCCGGGGGAAAGACCTCTGGCGGCCACCGGAGGGGTCAATGCAGGCAACCGCCGATCTGATCGCAACTGTGCCGCTGTTCGAGCGCCTGGATCCGCCGCTGCGCAGTCGGATCGAAGCCATCAGCGAGCTGGTGACGGCCGAAACGGACGATGTCCTGTCGTTGCAGGGCGCCATGCCGGAGCACCTGCACATCCTGCTGGATGGCCAGGTGTCGCTGACCAGCACCTCGGCGGATGGCACCACGGCGGTGGTCGAGGTGGTTCACCCGGTCGGGCATTTCGTGCTCGCCTCGGTGCTGTCCGAACTGCCCTATCTGATGACGGCGCGCGCGGTCAGCCGATCGCGACTGCTGGCAGTCAATGCCGTCGAGCTGCTGGAACTGGTGAAGCGCGATCCGGCGCTGGCCAACACGTTGCTGCGGTCGGTGTCGCGCGAGTTCCGCACCATGGTGCGCCAGGTGCGCGATCTGAAACTGCGCACCGCGGCACAGCGTCTCGGCTGCTATCTGCTGGCGCGAGCGAAGGAAGGTGACGTGACGCAGGCCGATTTCCGCCTGCCGTTCGACAAGGGGCTGCTTGCGGCCCGGCTCGGGTGCCGACAGGAAAACCTGTCACGCGCGTTCGCCGCTCTGCGGGCGTATGGCGTTGAGACCCACGGGTCGCGCGTCATCCTGCACGATATTCCGCGCCTGAAGGCGCTGGCGGTGCCAGACGATATGAGCGACCCCGAGGCGCTTTAGGCGCCAGGGCGGCCAGCGCGCGTTACGCGGCGCGGCTGCGATCGAGTGCGAGGGCAAGATCCGCGATGTGCGCGCTCCGGCGGTTGGTGTTAGGCTTCATCACACCATGTCGGCACATGCTTTCGCCCTATTCGATACGGCAATCGGACCGTGCGGAATTGCGTGGAGCGCAGCGGGAATCGTCGGCGTCCAGCTGCCGGAGCGACACGAGAATGCAACGCGTGATCGGCTGTTGCGGCGGTATCCGGATGCGCGAGAAATACCATCGCCGAGACACATCCAACAAGCGATCGATGACATCGCTGGCCTGCTGCGCGGTGAGAAGCGCGACCTGTCGGGCATCGGACTCGACCTGGCGGGCGTTCCGCAGTTCAACCGGGATGTTTATGCGGTGGCACGCACCATTCCGGCTGGTGCGACGTTGTCCTACGGCGCGGTAGCAGCACGGCTTGGCGACAGGAGTGCGGCACGCGAGGTGGGAGAAGCGATGGGGCGAAACCCGTTCCCTCTTATTGTGCCGTGCCACCGGGTACTGGCGGCCGGCGGCAAGCGTCGGCGGCTTCTCAGCGGCTGGCGGGGTCACCACCAAGCTTCGTCTGCTCAGCATCGAGGGTGCTCAGGTGGGCGAGACGCCGACGCTGTTCGACAGTCTGCCGCTGGCGTCGCGGCCACGACGCCAATAGTGCCTGGGTGCAAATGAACGGGCAGCGCTGACAGGGTGACGACAGGGTGACGGCAGGTTATTGGCAGGTCGATGACAGGCTACCGCACTGCCTGCCGCGCCGGCACTACCGTCCCAATGTCGGCATCACATACTCCGCTCCGCGCCGTGCCCCGGTCGGCCAACGCTGGGTAATCGCCTTGTAGCGCGTGTAGAAGCGCACGCCCTCCGGTCCGTAGATGTGATGGTCGCCGAACAGCGAGTGCTTCCAGCCACCGAACGAATGAAAGGCCATCGGCACCGGGATCGGCACGTTCACGCCGACCATGCCGATATTGATGCCCGCAGCAAAGTCGCGTGCGGCACCGCCGTCCGAGGTGAAGATCGCGACGCCGTTGCCGTATTCGTGCGCGTTCACCATCTGCACCGCGCCAGCCATGTCAGGGGTGCGCACCACGCCAAGCACCGGGCCGAATATTTCCTCTTTGTAGATACGCATGTCTGTCCCGACGTTGTCGAACAGCGAACCACCGAGGAAGTAGCCGTTCTCGTAGCCCTGCAGTGCCAGGCCGCGCCCGTCCACCACAAGTTTCGCTCCTTCCTTCACGCCAAGGTCGATATAACCCTGAACCTTCTCGCGGTGTTCGCGCGTCACCAGCGGGCCCATTTCGGCGTCGGGATCCGTGCCGGGACCGATCTTCAGAGCTCGTACACGCGGCTCCAGCTTCTGCATCAGCCGGTCGCCGGCAGGACCCACGGCGACCGCGACGGACACCGCCATGCATCGTTCGCCGGCTGCGCCATAGGCCGAGCCCATCAGTGCATCCACCGCATCGTCGATGTCGGCGTCCGGCATCACCACCAGGTGGTTCTTCGCGCCACCGAGCGCCTGCACGCGCTTGCCGTGCGATGTGCCGCCCCGATAGATCGTCTCGGCGATCGCGGTTGAGCCGACGAAGCTGATCGCGGCGATGTCGGGATGTGCCAGGATGGCCTCGACCGCCTCGCGCGCGCCCTGCACCACCTGGAACACGCCGTCCGGCACGCCGGCTTCGGCCAGCAGTGCCGCCAGCTTCAGGCTGACCGACGGGTCCTTCTCCGACGGCTTCAGGATGAAGCAGTTGCCGCAGGCGAGGGCCACCGGGATCATCCACAGCGGCACCATGAGCGGGAAATTGAACGGTGTGATGCCGGCGACCACGCCTAGCGGCTGCCGGACCGACCAGGCGTCGATGCCGGTGCCGACGGCTTCAGTGAATTCACCTTTCAGCAGATGCGGTATGCCGCAGGCGAACTCCACTACTTCCAGTCCACGCTGCACCTCGCCATCGGCGTCCGACAGGACCTTGCCGTGTTCCGCGGTGATGATGGCGGAGAGTTCCTTGCGGTCACGCTCCAGCAGTTCCTTGAGCTTGAACATGACCCGTGCGCGGCGGAGCGGCGGCGTGGCCGCCCAGGCCGGCCACGCGGCGGCGGCAGCGGCGGCGGCCTTGTCCACTTCCGCAGCGCTGGCCAGGGCGACACGGCCGGTGACCTCGCCGGCAGCCGGATTGAACACGTCGCCGAACTTTCCGCTGGTGCCGGCGACCGGCTTTCCGCCGATGAAGTGACCGATTTCGCGCATGGTCCGTCCCTCCGCACTGCTTTGGAGCAGCGACTTAGGACGAATCGCGCCGTTCGGCCAGTTCCGGCCGCCGCTCGACGAAACCACTTAACACGAGCGTATTTCGATATATTTTACATTTCGTTATATCGAAACTCACACGGAGACCATCGAATGCACTTCAAACGCTCACACCGTCACGGCCAACGGCACCTGGCCCGCCCCACCGATGACTGGAACGAGCTCGGTTTGGCCCGCCGCCACGGCGGTCGGCACGAACGCCATGGCGGCGGACGGGGCGGCCGGCTGTTCGACCACGGCGACCTGCGTTTCGTGCTGCTGCATCTGATCGCCGAGAAGCCGCGCCATGGCTACGAGATCATCAAGGCGATCGAGGACCTTGCCGGGGGCGCCTACAGCCCCAGCCCCGGCGTGATTTATCCGACCCTCACCATGCTGGAGGAACTCGGCTACGCCACGCTTAGCGAACAGGCGGGCAAGAAGCTTTACGCCCTGACCGAGGCTGGGGCGGCGTTCCTGCGGGAGAACCAGCGGACCGCCGATGCCGTCGTCGCCCGCATGGCCGAGGCCGCGGCCGCACGCGGCGACGGACCGGCGCCGCAGATCGTGCGGGCTATCGGGAACCTGCGGCTGGCGCTTCGCCTCCGCCTGTCGCGCGGGCCGCTGACCGAGGAAGAGACCCGTACCGTGGCTGCCGCGCTGGATGGCGCGGCCACCGCGGTGGAGCAGGCCTGACCAGGAGGGGCCGAACGCCGGTGCTGCGACGACCATGGGCCGTCCACGGCACCGGCGGATCGGTTCGCGGGAGCTGCTGAAACAGACTCCGCCGAGAGCGCGACAGCGTCCTTACCGCGCCAGGGCGTCTGCGGCGTCGTGACGATCGAACAGGCGCAGGCGCTCGACGAGGCCGTCCAGTCCGAGCACGCGGCCGGCATTAACGGACATCAGGTAGATCAGCACGCCGGCATAGACCAGGTGGTACTCCATGATGAAGTTCACCGGGCTGTCGACGTAGGGGAAGTCCATGTGCGCGCAGTAATAGGTGAGCATCAGCATAACGCCGAATACCCCGCTGACCCGAACCAGCAGGCCGAATACCAGTGACAGGCCGATCAGCAGATGGCCCCACTTCACTGCGAAGGTCGTGAATGGCGCGATGCCTGGGGCGGCGAACACCGCGAAGACGTCGTGGAACGTTTTGGTGTGCGCCAGGAAAGTGGCGACCGTCCAATGCGGGTCCATTACCTGTGTCACGCCGGCGTAGAGGAATGTCCAGCCCATCGCCAACCTGAGGTAAACGATGAGGCTGCGCTGCAGCGTTGTGTTGTTCATTGCCTTGTCCCATCCATACCGGTCGCCGATCATTGATGCCCGGGCAGCATCCTGCTTGCGGGACACTTTTCTCGTAACGCGAACTGGCGTGCATTGATCCAGGTCAATCACGCCGGCATGCCTGATTGGCTGCTGCGTTCACTGAAGCCGGGTCGACCGGACACGCAAGCGTGTATACAACTCGATTGACCGTCGAGGCCACGCGCAAACCGGCAACTATGCCGGCTTTGCCACTACCTCATAGATGACGCTGCTGCCACTGTAGAACGGTCGATAGTACGCCCCACCGAAGGTGAAATAGGCCGTGCCATTGATGTTCTGGTCGACCGCACCGTCCGGCAGCGTGGTCACCGTCGATCCGACCGGAGGCGGGATCACTTTGTAGCCAGCCGAGACCGGCGCATAGAATGCGCCGCCGCAATCAAGATTTGCGACGCCACTGACGTAGACCGTCGAGCAGGAAGGCGGTGGCGTGGCAACGACCGCCCCTTGCGGCGGCGGCACGACGACGTATTGCCCGCTTTGCGGCGCGTAGTAGACACCGTTCTCATAGTAATATGGGTTTCCGGCGACCGAGATCGCCGCTGCGGCCACCGGCAGCGCTGCCAGCGTTGCGCCGATTGCCAGGCCGGCCTAGGCCGGCCCCGAACCCGGCGCCCGAGTAATACCAGAAGCCCTAAGTCATGACGCACGCCCAAGCGCGAGTTCCGATGGATCTGATGCGATCGGGGTCGCTGATCAGAAAATGCCACGCATCCTTGCAAGCTGTGACGATGGCCTCGTAGCTGTCCCATACCAACAGGCTCAGCTTGTTGGCCCGGAGGTAGTGCCAGACGTTCTCCATCGAGTTGAGTTCCGGCGAATAGGGTGGCAGTGAGATTAGCGTGATGTTGACTGGGACTTTCAGCTTCTTGCCGCGCTGATGCCAGCCGGCGCCGTCGCAGATCAGGACGGCGTGCGCACCGGGCTGCACCTGCGTGCTGATTTCCTTCAGATGCTCGTTCATTGCCTCGGTATTGGCGGCGGGCATGATGACCGCGGCGCCGACCTCACGAGCGGGGCAGATCGCACCAAACAGATAGACCGAATTGTGGCGGTTATCCCGTACTGCGGGTGGCCGGGAACCAATCGGCGCCCACTGGTACGGGAGCCATCCCTTCTGGCCTACTCTGGCTTCATCTTGGAACCACACCTCCACAGGTTTGCCCGTCGCGGATACTGGCAGGACTTCGTTCATCAGGCTGGCGAAGTTTATTTTGAAACTCTCCTGCGCCGCTGCGTCCTTCTTCGGATGGTAGGGGCGCGGCTGCAACCGCGTCAGCTTGAGCTTGCAGAGCAGCTTGGCCACGCTGCGCTTGTGGAACGTAACCGCGAAGTGGCTGGCGATCTTCGCGCGCAGATCAACGCAGCGCCACCGCACAACGCCGTCTTTCTCCGGATCAGGCCCTTTGATCACTATCTCCTTCAGTTCAGCCATTTGCGCCTCGTTCAGCGCCGAAGGGCGTCCAGAGCGCCTGCCGGTTGCCAGGCCGGAAACGTCAGACGCGTTGTAGCGATGCACCCAGTCGCATAGCGTCTGCCGGTCCATCCCACTGGCCGTAGCAGCCTCGCCACGCGACCAACCGTCCAGCAAAAGCGCGATGCCCAGCAGGCGTCGCGTAACGGCGGCATCCTGGGTTTTAATGGCAACGCCGCGCAGCTCAGCAGCGGACCGGTCCAAGCGCGTGATCTCGATCGCCTTGCCCATGCCGTGACCCCCCAAAAGAACTTCAGGGTACAAGGAGTCAGAGTTCCGCCGATTTGGGAATCCCTCCGAAGAGTCGGGACTTCCAGCTTCTGGTATAATAGCCGCCCCAATTACTGTTGTAGTTATTCCAGTTGTTGGTGCGATTGTCCTGGAGGTTGCGCGCGTCGTTGTAACGGTTCTGCTGCAGGGTATTTGCTTCGTTGGTACGGTTCTGTTGCAGCTGGTTTGCCTCGCTTGAGCGGTTCTGCTGGAGCTGGCTGGCGCTCTGCTGAAATTCGGGATCGCTCTGCCGGTAAGCATCGGCATGATCGGTGAAGTTGCCGGCATTATGGATGCTGCCGAACCCGCCTCGGCCAAAGCCGGCATCGGTGCTGCGGTCTGCAAATCCGCCATCACCAAAGCGCGGTCCTCCGCCTGCGAAGCCGCCGAAGTGACCGCCGCCGCCAAACCCGCCGCCGCCAAAACCACCGCCGTGGAAACCGCCACCAAATCCGCCGCCGCGAAATGCCGCGGCGCGTTCGGCTCCGGCCACCAGACACGCGGCTAAGCCGAGCTTCCTCCATGCAACAGGCGCAAGGGCCTGAATTGGCGGCACAATTCGTGTATGGCGAGGTAAGTTACTGGCTACACCGGGATGCCCAGGAGGGCGAATGCCTTGTGCTGGATGGGTGTTGGCCTGGTCAGCACGGTGAGTGGATAACGCGGTGTGATTGCGGTGATGATGGTATTGCGCACCAAGGTTGCGAGGTCGGCCAGCAGCGAGTGGAAGCTGTGCACCGGCAACCCGTCCTCAGTGAGGCCTGTGGTCTGCTTGGCGACAGCGGCCGGTGAGCGCTGCGCCTGCGCCACGATACTTGTGCGCAGCGCTTCGGCGGCATCCTTGTCGGTGTCGTCGAACAGCATTGGTGCCAGGCGCTGCCGCATGTGCCATTCGAGGTAATAGGCCAGCATGCAGAGGAAGACGTGGGCGCGGACCCGGCCGGCCAACCGGTGATAGACAGGGCGGACGTGCAGATCGACGGTTTTGATGCAGCGAAAGGCTCGTTCCACCAAGGCGAGTGACTTGTAGCTACGCACTGTTGCCGTGTCGTCGGAGGCCTCGGCCGGCAGGCTGGTGCGGATGACATAGATGCCGTCGGTCGCCGCCTCGGCGGCAATCTCGGCGGTCTTGCGTGCAAAGCTGAAGGCGGCATCGGCGATGTCGAGATCGAAGTGCTTGGCCATCTTATGCTTGTTGATCACCTTGCCGACCGCGAGTGCGATCTCGGCGGTGCCGCGCAGCGGATCGCGCTTTCGGACGACGGCCGCCTGGATGCGGGCAAGGTCACGCTCAGTGGCGGCGAGCAGGTCTTCGCGCTTGCGGGTGCGCTCGGCGGCGAGATCGGGATTGCGGCAGACCACCAGGCGCTCGCCGGGGAATTCCGGTGCGGTGATGCTCGCCATGTCGCGCTGATCGAACAGTGAGAGCTGCAACGCGCCGCTTTCCACCAGCGCCTTGATCGCCGGCGCGCGCAATGCGGTGATCCAGTCCAGGCCTGCCGATTTGATGTCCTCGGTAATCCGCGCCTGAGTGATCATGCCGCGGTCGCCGACCAGCACGACGTGGTCGAGTTGGAAGCGCTGCCTGAGCTTCTCGACCTGGCTCGCCAACGTCGTCGGATCGGCGGTGTTGCCATCGAACACCTCGATGGCGACAGGGCAGCCGTCGGCAGCGCAGAGCAGACCATAGATGATCTGCAGCGTGCCTTTCTTGCCATCGCGGCTATAGCCACGTTTGGCAAGCGGGCAGCAGCGCCCTTCCATGTAACTCGATGACACGTCGTACAACACCAGCGTGCCATGGGTGAGATGGCGCCTGGCCAGTGTGGCCTCAATCGCGGGTTGGCGCTCCAGCAGCCAGTCGAGTGCGGCGTAGAGTTCGTCCTCATCGACCTCGCCAAGACCCAGCACTTCGCCGAGGCTCGATGCGGCAGTGGCTGGCGACAGCGCGCGAGCGGCGGCAAGTTTGGATGCAGGATCGAGGATGCGACTGACCAGCAGGGCGAGGACAAGGTCGCGGCAGCGATCGCCAGCAGGACCGAGGATGCGGTCGAGGCCGATCTTACGCGCGGTGCCGAGCGCGGCGGCGGCGTGGCCGTGCGGCAGGCTGCGGATGACGGTGAAGGCATCACGCTCGGCAGGGATGACCGTGCCGCCCTTTAACACGCCGCGCAGGCCTTCGATGTAGGCTGTGGGCCAGTCGGAAAGGTTGCACAGTGTCCGCTTACAAACTTTGCCACCTTCGCGGTAGCTTTCGCGCAGCAGGATCGCGGGCGGCGAGTTCCGATTCGGAACGGCTTCGATGTACATGGCAGAGCATGCGCATATCTGACAGCGTGGTACAAGTCTCAAATATGATATTACATGGCCACGATTTGGACCTCCTCAGCCGATATTGCGAGTCCTTTCAACAACTTCATCGCAAATGCACGAGGAAGCTCCGGCTAAGGCAGCACCCGCCAACAGCACGCCGATCTGCTTCTTAGGCCGAAGTTACCCTTTGCGCGAGACGTAGAGGTTTGATTCCGCTGGATAATGCGACACGGGGATGGGGGTCTACTGCCTACAGCCTGGGCTGCACGGCGAGGAGTTCGAAAGCTCGACGTTGTGTTGGTGTCGGTTGCGGGTAAAGCAGGAACGTGTCGAGCGGCGCCGCCGCCATTACCATGGTGTTGCGTGTGAAGGTGGCGAGTTCGGCGAGCAGGGACTGGAAGCTGTGGACCGGCAGGCCGTCATCGGTGCGCTTGGTGGCGGCCTTGCGACGGGCGACCATGGAGCGCTGCGCGGGTGCGACGATTGAGGCTCGTGCGGCGGCGGCCTCGGCGCGCTGGTGATCATCGAACAAGATCGGAGCGAGCGCCTGGCGCATGTGCCACTCGAGATAAGAGGCGAGCATGCACAGCAGCACGTGGGCGCGGACGCGATCGGACAGACGGTGGTGGATCGGTCGGATCTCAAGATCGACGGTCTTGATCGAGCGGAAGGCGCGTTCGGCCTGGCTCAAACTCTTGTAGACCCGCACGACATCGCTGGCCTCCAGCGTTGTTTTGTCGAGATTGGTGCGGATGACATAGAAGCCATCGAGCCTGGCCTCGGCCTCGATGGCATCGGTGTTGCGCGTGAAGCTGAACGTGTCATCGGTGATGGTCAGAGTAAAGTGCTTGGCGACCTTATGGCGATTGAGCACCGCACCGGCAGCCAGGCCGATCTGATCGGCGCCACGCAGCGGCCTGGTGTTGCGATTGACGGCCTTGGTGACTTTGCGCAGGTCGGCTTCGGTGGCAGCCAGCAGGTCCAGTCGTTTGTGGGCGCGTTCGGCGGCGAGCAAGGGATTGCGGCAGACCACCAGACGTTCGCCGGGGAAGTCGGGCGATGTCACCTCGGCAAGATCGCGTTGGTCGAACAACGAGAGCTGAATGACGCCCTGATCGAGCAGTGTCCTGATGGTCGGCGCACGCAATGCGGTGATCCAGTCAAGGCCAGCCGGCCGTAGCAGTGTGTCGATGCGTGCCTCGGTGATCATGCCGCGATCACCGACCAGAACGACATGGTCGAGACGGAAACGTTGCCTGAGTTTGTCGACCCGCACTGCCAGCGTGCTGGGGTCGCCGGTGTTGCCTTCAAACACCTCGACCGCCACCGGGCAGCCGTCCCTGGCGCACAGCAGACCGAACACGATCTGCAGCTTGTCGCGCTTGCCATCGCGGCTGTAGCCACGTCGTGCCAAGGGACAGGTGCGGCCTTCGAAATACGTCGAACTCACATCGTAGAGCACCAGCGTGCCCCGGCTCAGATGGCGTTGTGCGAGGCGGCGCTCGATGCGCGACTGCTGGCTGAGCAGCCAGTCGAGCGCGGCGTAAAGCTCCTGCTCGCTGACCATGTCCAGTTCGAGCAGCGGACCCAGTGAGGTGGTCGCTGTCGCGGCGTCGAGTTGCCGCGCGGTGGCCAGCTTGGAGGCAGGATCAATGACCCGCGCGACAATCATCGCCAGAACCAAGGCGGCCAGGCGGGCGGGTGCCCGGCCCGCGGCCAGCAGGCGATCGAGCCCGATCCTGCGAGCGGTGCCAAGCACTGCCGCGACAGGCCCATGCGGCAGGCTGCGCAGCATCGTCAGCCCCTCTGTGCCGCCGCTCAGCACCTCGTCGCGCAGCACGCGGCGCAGTCGGTCGATCTTGGCGAGCGGCCAATGCGACAGATTGGCCAGGGTTCGGCTCTTGACCTTCTCGCCCTCGCGGTAGCCCTCCCGCAGCAGGTAGGCTGGCGGCGAATTCCGGTTCGGCACCTTGGCAACATACATGCGGCTGTGGAATCAGGCCGATTCGTGATCTGTCAAGAACTTTCTGCAGATTACATGCCAACAATTCAGCGGCCGTTCGGCAGAAACCCCAGGATCCCCGCCGCTTTGCGCGTTACTGCAGGGGGTAACTTCGGGTTAGGGTAGGATCTCCACTTGAACATCGACATCCTCCTGGCTGCTACTTGGTTGCAGTCACTGTCTGGAAGGGAATCTTCTGCGTGCCAGCGGGCAGTTCCGGAGAGAACACCGGCGCGGCGATACGCGGTGCGAAATCCCAGTCGGTGAACACCGCACTGAATTGCGGCTGCGCCGGCTGCGTCTTGTAGGTGATCACCAGCTTGCATGGGATCAGTTGCGGACCGTCGTCTATCCAGATCTGCCAATCGATGTCCTTCTCGACGAGGGCGAGGGCGCGGCAGCTTCGTCCGTTCACGTCGGTTTCGCCGAGATCGAAACCGACTGCACGTTGCCGCGTACGTTGCGATACGGGTCGCGATACAGCATGTCGGCGAGCGGCGGGGAAAAGCCGAGTTGCGACACCAATTTATCCAACATGGCGTCCATGCCCGGCGGCGCTGTGTCGGTGGCGTAGAACGGCGTGGCCGGATCATACAGCGTGATCGAGTGGCCGTCGTACCAGAACTGCCGGTCGCCGAGATCGCCGCTCCATTCGACATAGAGCCCGTCTGGGCGTTTCAGTGCCACGTCCTCAGACGCCGAATATTGCAGCTTCTGGCCGGACGGCAGCACATGATCGAAGGTTATATCGGCATGGAAGGTGAATTGATCCGCGGTGCCGATATACTCGCCCATCTGGCGCAGCAGCCGATCCGCCTGCTCTGCAACGACAGGCCTGGCTGCGCTCGCCGCAGGTGGCTTGGCACCGCCGGCAGCGCCCGTGTTCTGAGCGTCGGCAACCTGCACTCCGCAGAGTGCCGAGGTCACGAGCGCTACGGCAATCATGGTGATGTTACCGGACGCCACCATGTTCGGTGCGCGGCCCACTCCCGTTTCACCGTCATGTGTGGATGGCCCCCGGCAAGCAAGGGTTTTTTCGCGTTCCGGGTACTGGCGGTCACTTGCGGTCATGTGTCCGGCCTGTTTGCGCGGCGCAAGACCGCTGGCCCTGATGGGAACCGTGGATCGAGATCTGATCATGGCCACGGGGTCGTATCGCCCCAAGACGTTGGACAGGTCTGCCTCGATCGGTCGGTTGACCGACACTGCCATCACGCGTGTTCACCCTCGCAAGCCTTCCGTCCCTGCCGGCCTTGGCCGATCAGGCCGCCGCCGGCATGGCGCGGAAGTCCTCCTGACGCATCATCAAGGCCCAGCCGATGCGCGCCATCTTGTTAGCCAATGCGACTGCCACCAACTTGCGTGGCTTGCGGGCCAGCAGCTTGACCAGCCACGGGTCCTGTCGGCCTCGCTTGCTGTTCAGCACCGACATCGCACCGTTCACCAGCAGCCTACGCAAATAGCCGTTGCCGCGCTTGCTGATCGGCCCGAGCTTCACCTTGCCTCCGGTGCCGTCCTGGCGTGGCACCAGGCCGAGCGAGGCGGCGAAGTCGCCACCGCTGCGGAACGCCGCCGGGTTGGTCACGAACGCCGCCATGGCGGTCGACAGGATCGGCCCATAGCCGGGCACCGTGATCAGATGCCGGACGGTTGCGTTGTCGCGGCCCGATGCCACGAGCTGTTGGTCAATGGCTTCGAGCTTTTGCCCAATGTTGCGCAACAACTCAGCCACGATCACCAGCCCGTCGAGCAACGGCGCGGGGATACGGTGATCGTCGGGATCGGCCAGGATCGCCACCAGTTCGGCGACGTGTGCCGCTCCCTCGGCGACCACGATGCCGTACTCCGCCATCAGACCGCGCATCTGGTTCATCTGCATGGTGCGTTGCTTTATCAGCATCTCCCGCACCTTGTGGATGCCGGTGGCCGCCTGCTGCTGCTCGGTCTTGATCTCGACAAACCGCATCGACGGCCGGCTCACCGCTTCGCAGATCGCTGCCGCATCCGCCGGCGGAATGAGCCGCATGTCATGGCCCAATTTGCGCAGTTCGCGCGCCCAATAATGCGCCGTGGCACAGGCTTCCATGCCGACCAGGCAGCGCGGCAATTTGGCGAAGAACCCCAGGACACGGTCCCTGCGCAGTGCGCGGCGGATCACCACTGTGCCGGATGCGTCAACCCCATGCACCTCGAACACCCTCTTCGCCAGGTCCAGGCCGATCGTGCTAACATTCATCATGGATGGCTCCCGTTGGTTGGTTGTTGTGACAACCCAACTTTGGCACATAGATGCCGTGTGGGGGCCATCCACCCCATCATGGCCGGGACAGCTCCGACCACGACGGTGCAACGACGGCAGCGGCGGGTTGGTCAATTTGCCGCTCGATATAAAGCGCATTCTTGCTCCTCCGGTTGGCGACATGTCCGACCGCCCGTGTGATTGATCCGCGTCGAACACGCGCAGATATTCAAAGCCTGCCCTGCGTCCAGCCGTTCCAACACGGCGGCGGGCGGCAGGAGCCACCCTCCGCTCGTCACTGTGCTCAGCCGCCGCCCCCTACGGCATGTGGTGACACGTTGTTTTCGATTTGTCGCTTCAGTATCGGGGCAATCGCCGTCTGATATTCTTGGACCTTTACCGGGAATTTGGTCCAAGGCGCTTTCAGCGCGGTGAATGTTCAACCGCTCACAGACGTGGGGTCGTGCGTCAGCTCTTTCCCGCGTAGCTCTTCGCCATCCCCTCGGCTGGCTCCGCCTGCGGACCGAACGGCATGATCGGATAGCGCAGGCCGGCCTTCGACAACCCCTGCAATCCGGTCACCGCTCGCCGCAGATCCTCCGGCGGGCAGGCCATCAGCATCTCGTCATCCGCCACGGCGCCGTAGCGCCGTTCGGCGTAGCAGGGGATCGACAGCGACACCTCGCGCGTCTTCAGCGCATGACCCCAACTGTCGGCGCAGGCACTCTCGCCGGTGATGGAAAAGTCATAACGCTTGTAATTTCGCCACTGCAGGCCGTTGATGAACAGGATCATCTGCGCGGGGTTGCCGTAGAACAGGCAGATGTCGGGCGGATCGAGCCGCGCGGACCGCAACGGCGCCGCCACCATGCCGTGATAGCGACCCGGCGGCACGCGGGGCATCTGCGCCTGATGCGCCGCGGCGGCTTCGCGGTTCTCGAACCACACGCCCTCCATCTTGCGTCCCGACGTGTAGATTTCGCCCGGCGCGTCGAGTCCGATCACGCTGGAGCAGGACGAGAATTCCGGAATGTTTTCCGTCGTGATGCCAAGGGTGAAGCCCGCCATGCGCGCCTGGGTGACGAGTTGGCAGGTGGAGAAGGTCTTGCCCTTCGGCGGCCGGCGAAGGCCGGGGACGTTGGCCATCGCTTCGAGGTCCTCGAACAGCTTCATGCCGATCGGGAATGTGCGCAGGCGCAGAAGTTGCGTGAGCTGCTCGGACAGTTCGGCGATCGCCTTGGCGTCCAGTGGCGAGGCTTCGGCGAGCGCGGGTGCATCGTTCATGGACGTGTCTCCTGTTGGTTGGCGGCCAGGTTGGGCTGTCATAGTGCTCAACTGGTCGGAGATTGCCGCGTCGCTGCGCTCCTAGCAATGACAGCGCGATGCGGAATGCGAGTCGCAGGCATCACGGTAAAGTCGCGTAGCGGCGCAAGCCGCTCAGCTCAGCGCCCGACGCATGGCCAGGCCGGCGATGCTCAGCGTTGCGAGAGCGATCAGCACCATCGGCCACGCCTGGCTCAGTACCACGCTGAGCGGCATGTCCTGCAGGAACAGGCCGCGCGCGACCACGAGCATGTAGCGCACGGGATCCGCGCGGCCGATAAGTTCGGCCAACGGCGGCATGTTCTCAACCGGTGCGGCATAGCCGGACAGCACGATCATCGGCGAGGCGGATACGAACACGCCCAGCATCGCCTGTTGTTGGGTTCGTGCGAACGACGACAGCGCCAGGCCGATGCCGACGCCGGTCAGCATGTACAGTACCAGCATGGCCTGCAGCAGCAGCACATCGCCGCGGAATGGCAGGCGGAACCACAGCAACGCCGCGGCGATTACGATGTTGGCGTCGATCAGCCCGACGATGATGCCCGGGAATGCCTTGCCGACCAGGATTTCCGCCGGCCGAAGCGGCGTGACGAGAAGTTGTTCGAAGGTGCCGAGCTCGCGCTCACGTGCCAGCGACAATGCGCTGATCAGCAGCGCCATGATCATCGACAGGATCGCGACGAGGCCGGGCAGAATGAACCAGGTGCTTTCCAGCGTCGGATTGAACCAGTCGCGCGTCAGCAACACGACAGGCGGGCTGCGGCCCGGGTGCAGGTCCTGGTTGAAATCGCCGACGATGGTGGCGGCGTAGCCCTGCGCCATCAGGGCGGAATTGGATCGGCGTGCGTCGAGCAGGACCTGCACCTGCGCCGTGCGACCAGCGAGAATGTCGGCGGAAAAGTTTTGCGGCACATGCAGCACGACCGCGACATCCTTGGCGTCCAGCGTGTCGCGTGCCTGTGCTGGCGAGGCGAACGATGCGGCCACGCGGAACGCCGGCGACGCGGCGAACCGACGCACCAGTGCCGCGGACTGCGTACCCGACATCGTCGTTCCAGATACCGAGGGGCACGTGCGTGACGTCGTAGGTGGCGGCGTAGGAGAACAGCGCCACCTGTACCAGCGGCGGCACCAGGATGACGAAGCGGGTCTTCGGATCCTTCCAGAGTCCGACCAGCTCTTTCATGATCAGGGCGAGGATGCGGCGCAGCATCAGTCGAGCCTGCGGCGTGTCACTGCGAGCGTCGCCGCCACGGCCAGGGTCGCGGCAACGGCGAGTCCGGCGAGGTTGGGCAGCACCACGTCCCATACGTCGCCTGCCAGGAACAGCGTTTGCAGAATGGAGACCAGATAGCGTGCAGGCACCGCATAGGTGACAAGCTGCAGCCAGCGCGGCATCGCGGTAATGTCGAACAGCATGCCGGACAGCATCATCGCCGGCATCATCGTGGTGAGGAACGAAAGCTGCGAGGCGACGAACTGGTTGCGCGCCAAGGTGGAGATGAACAGGCCCAATCCCAGCGCGAATATCAGGAACAGCGACGCCGCGGCGGCAAGCGGGACGACGCTCCCGCGGTACGGCAGGCCGAACAGCGCAATGGCCAGCATCACCGAGCCGACCATGCTGGCCATGCCGAGTACGAAATAGCAGCCGAGCTTGGCCAGGATCAGCTCGGCCATGCGTGCCGGCGAGGCCAGCATGCTTTCCATCGTGCCACGCTCCCACTCGCGCGAAACGATCAGTGCGGTGAGCAGCGTGCCGGTCATTGTCATCACCATGGCGATGATGCCTGGCACGATAAAATCGGCGGAGCGCAGTTCCGGGTTGAACCAGTCGCGGTATTGCAGATCGACGCCACCTGTGGGGAGCAGGCGTTTTTCCGTCGCCTGATCGGCCAGCCAGACTTCCAGTGCGCCGCTGACGTAACCCTCGAGGATGCGCGCGGTGTTTGGATCGGTGGCGTTCACCGCAAGCTGTGCATGGGCCGGCCACGATGCGATCCGGCTGACACGCTGGGAAAAATCGTCGCGCACTACCAGCATGCCGCGCACATTGCCGTCGATCAGCGCCTGTTCGCCGTCGTGCGTGCTGAGCGCGCGTTGCACCGATAGGTAGGGCGAGGCGTCAAGCGCCTGCATCATGCCGCGCACGCTTTCCTCGGGCGCCTGGATCACCACGGCCAGCTTCATCTCGCTGGCGTCGAGCGAGATGCCGAAGCCGTTCGTCACCAGCAGCACGACGGGCAGCAGGAAGGCGATCAGGATGGCCGAAGGATCGCGCAGGATCTGCTTGATCTCTTTGCGGATGAGGCCGCGGAGACGGAGCAGGCTGGCGATCATGGCGCCTGCACCAGGGCGATGAAGGCGTCCTCCAAAGTCGGGTCAGGCAGTTCGGGCGTGCGCACGCGGGCGCGCAGTGCGGCCGGTGTGTCGACGGCGGCAAGCCTGCCCTGGTTCACGATGCCGAGGCGATCGCAGTATTCGGCTTCGTCCATGAAATGGCTGGTCACCAGGATGGTGACGCCGGCATCGGCAAGCGTGCCGATGCGCGCCCAGAATTCGCGGCGGGTCAGCGGATCGACGCCGGAGGTGGGTTCGTCGAGGAACAGGATGTCGGGGCCATGCAGCAGCGCGGCGGCTAGTGCGAGCCGCTGCTTCAAGCCGAGTGGCAGTTCTCCGGCTACGCTGTGTGCGGTGTCGCGGAGGTCGAAGCCGACCAGTGCTGCGTCGATGGCGTGCGCCTGCGCGGCGCAGTCGAGGCCATAAACGCGGGCGAAGAAGCGCAGGTTCTCCACCACGGACAATTCGGCGTAGAGCGAGAAGCGCTGCGCCATGTAGCCGATGCGGGCGCGCGCATCGGCTGGCGCGCGCAGCAGGTCCGCGCCCGCGACGCGTGCCTGGCCGCTCGATGGGCGGAGCAGGCCGCACAGCATGCGGAAGATGGTGGATTTGCCTGCGCCGTTCGGACCCAGTAGGCCGAAGATTTCGCCGCGCTGTACGGCGAAGGTTACGTGGTCCACGGCGGTAAAAGTGCCGAATCGGCGTGACAGATCGCGGACGGTGATTGTCTCCCCACCCCGTCCCCAGCCCTCCCCCGCTTCGCGGGAGAGGGAGTTCGAGCTCTTCCCCCTCTCCCGCGAAGCGGGGGAGGGCTGGGGAGGGGGTGCCAGGCGCGCAACGAAACCATCCTCGAACCGCGGCGGCAGCGGTTCGAGCGACTGGCCGCCCAGTTCCTGCGCCAACGGCAGCTGTTGGCTGCCGCGCAGCACGATGCGCAGGGCATCGCCCTCCACCAGTGCATCGAGCACCGCCGGATGTGCGGCGGCGCGGCGTGCGATCGCGCGACGTTCGCCGGCGGGAACGCTGAGCCGGAACACGCGACCCACGAGCGGTGCCAGGAAATCTTCGGGCGGCCCCGCGGCGAGCAGTCTGCCCTGGTGCAGCAGCAATACCTGCCCGCAGCGCGCCGCCTCATCGAGGTAGGCGGTGGCCCAGACCACCGCCATGCCTTCGTCGCGGCCTTCCTCCAGCATCGCCGACACGATCGCCCAGAGTTCGCGGCGTGATGCGGGATCGACGCCGACCGATGGTTCGTCGAGCAGCAGCAGGCGAGGGCGCGACAGCAGCGCGCAGGCCAGCCCGAGTTTCTGCTTCATGCCGCCGGATAGCTGGCCCGCAAGGCGCGCCGTGAATGGCGCGAGGCCGGTGAACCGCAGCAGCCGTGCCACGCGTTCGGCGCGCAACGTCGCCGACATCGCGTGCAGGTCGGCGAACAGGTCCAGATTTTCGTCAACGCTGAGATCCTCGTACAGACCGAAGCGTTGCGGCATGTAGCCGATCGCCGGATGCGCCGCGGCCGCGTCGGTGGCCATGTCGTGACCGAGCACGGTGATCCGCCCATTGCCGGGGCGCAGCAGTCCCGCCATCAGGCGCAGCAGCGTCGTTTTGCCTGCGCCGTCCGGACCGACCAGGCCGGTGATCATTCCGGGTCCGATCTCAGCTGAAATGCCGTCCAGCGCGACATGCGGGGGTGCACCGCGCGCGCCGGCAAATACGTGGCGCAGTGCGTCGATGACGACGATAGGTTCGGTCATCCTTTGCTGCCGGGCAATTGGATGGTGACTGGCATGCCTTGGCGCACGTCGTCATCCGGGTTCTCGACCCGGATCCGCAACCGGTAGACCAGTTGCGTGCGCAGTTCCGGTGTTTCCACGGTCTTCGGCGTGAATTCTGCCACGGGCGAAACGTAACCGATACGGCATCGATAGGATTTTCCGGCGCTGTCGGTGGTCAGGGTGACTTCCGTGCCTGGCACGACGCGCGACAGTAGCGTTTCGGGAGCGAACGCCCGCACCCAGACCTCGTCTTCGATTGCCATCGAGTAGACGGTGGCTGCGGGCAGCACGACAGTGCCCGGCTCGATCACCCGTGTCATGATCGTACCGTTCGCCGGTGCGACAAGTTTGGTGCGCGCGAGCTGCGTGCGGGCAAGTTCCACGGTTGCGGCCGCGGCACGCAGGTTGGCACGGGCGGCAGCGATGTCCTCCGGGCGCGGACCGTTGATCGCCTCGGTAAGCGCCGCCTGGGTCTGCGTCACCTTGGCGCGCGCGCTGTCGATCGCCATGCGTGCGTCGTCGAGCTGCTGTTGCGAGGAGACATTGCGCGCGGCGAGATCCTTTTGGCGGCCGAACGTCGCCACGGCGTCGGCCAGCGAGGCCTGGGCGGAGACGAAGTTGGCGCGGGCCTGATCGATGTCTTCCGGCCGTGTGCCGGCAAGCAGCACGTCGAGCGCCGCCTGGGATGAGTCGCGCCGCGCGGTGGCCAGGTCGAAGGCGCTCTGATAGGTCGCTGGGTCCAACTCGGCGATCACCTCGCCCTGCTTCACCCGGTCGCCCTCGCGCTTCGGCATGGCAATCACCGCGCCCTCGGCATTGAATGACAGGTCGACCTGGCGGATTTCCACGTTGCCGTAGAGCGTGCCGGGTGAGGGCGTGGCGGCGAGTCGCTGCACGATGAGCCAGCCGATGCCGGCCGCGACGGCGGCGGCGATGATGGCGAAGACGATGCGTCTCATGCGGCTTGGTCCCGGGCGGCGGCGTGGCCGATCCTAGCGGGGCGGGTGGGCGGCGCCTTGATCTAGGTCATTGGCGCGCTCGACCGGGGTTCATCGCCGCGGGTGGCGCCTGCGGATCGGGCTGTTGGATGCTTCCCTCTGAGCGCAAGTTGCTGCACGTGTCGTTACCCAATGGTCGCCACGACCCCCGCCATGCTGCGTCACGCCGCCGACCCGGCATGACGATGACGGGAGCTTCCGTGTGACCAACAGCTCGACCGATCCGAGCGCCGAGGCGCTTCCGTGCCGTCGATTGTGCGAGCTGGTGCCGGCTGGACATCGGTGGTCAGCGATACGAGATTGGTTTCGGGAGATCCGTGATGAGTGACGAACCGACCAGAGCGCAGCCTGATAGGCTTGACCAGATACTGTCCGAGATCGGACGGCTCGGCGCCAACCTGACGGGGCTCAGGACCGAAGTGACGGGGCTCAGTGCTGAAGTGACGGGGCTCGGCGCCGACCTGACGGGGCTCAGGACTGAGGTGACGGGGCTCAGGACTGAGGTGACGGGGCTCGGCGCCGACCTGACGGGCCTCAGGTACCTGAAGTGACGGGGCTCAGGACTGGAGTGACGGGGCTCAGGGTCGACTTAATGGACCGGATGGACCGTCTGCAGAATGCCCTGACCGAAATCCGCGACGATATTGGAGTGAACATGGCGCGCGCCGATGCAGCCGCCCGAGCGGGCCAACGACAATACCCGGGAAGAACTGCGTGGCCTCAATGATCAGGTCAGCACGATGTGGCGCCAGATGAAGCGACTGGAAGCCAAGGTTCGGGGCATCACCGGCGAACCGTAGCCGCCGTCACCCCACCCGGTACGCCGCCACCGCCTTCTCATCGAACGTCAGCCCGAGCCCCGGCTTATTCGGCAGCACCAGCTGTCCCTTCTCGATCGCCGGCGTCTCTTCGTACAGCTTCAGCATCCACGGCATGTATTCCACCGTCAGCCCGTTCGGCACCGCGGCGACCAGGTGAAGATGCATCTCCGGCATCACGTGGCTGACCGCCGGCAGGTTGAACGCCTCGGCCATGCCGGCGACCTTCATCCACTGAGTCACGCCGCCGACGCGGCACAGATCGATCATCACGTAATCCACAGAGCGCGCCTCGATCATTTGGCGGAACGGCGTGATCCCCCACAGATACTCGCCGCCGGCGATCGGCGTGGACAGCGCTGCGTTCACCCGCGCCAGGCCCGCGTAATCGTCGCAGGTCGTGACATCCTCCAGCCAGAACAGCCCGACGTCCGCGACGCGATGACCGATGTCGATCGCCTGCTCAACTCGCCAGCGCTGGTTGATGTCGCACATCAGCTTGATGTCTGGGCCGATCGCATCGCGCACCACGCGCACGCGCCGCACTTCCTCGGCAGGCGACGGATTGCCGGGTAGCGCCATTTGCGTCTTCATCTCGATGAAGCCCTTCGCCACCAGCCGGCGCGCGGCGGTGGCGGCCTTGTCGTCGGTCAGCCCGCGGCGCAGCGAACCCGACGCGTAGGTCGCCACGCGGTCGCGCGTACCGCCGAGCAGCTTCCACAGTGGCTGCTCCAATGCCTTGCCCTTGATGTCCCACAGCGCGACGTCGATCGCCGACAGGGCCAGCATGAAGATGCCGGCGGGGCCGCAGGAATCGCCCGCTGCCAGACGCAGCTTGCGCACGATCGCCTCGATCCGCAGCGGATCCTCGCCGATCAGCAGCGCACCGAGTTCGTCCACCGCACTGCGCAGCGTGCCGGTCATTGCGCCGCCGTAGAAGGTGATGCCGATGCCCTCGATCCCGGAGTCGGTCTGGACGCGCAGGATGACGATGGGGCGCAGACGGCCGGCTTCCTCCGGCATATCCGCCAGCGGGTCGTCTTCCGGAATGCGCAGGATGTCGGTCTTGGTCCCAGTGATCTTCATGGCGTTTGCTCCCCGCGTGGCCGGTTGATCGGTGATCCGCTCAGGACGAAGCATAACCGCCACGCGGGGCGCTGGGTATCCCGGGCACGCGGCTTCAACCGATGGAGGCTAAAGGACGGAACGCCGCAATCCGTCCTTCAAGGTGAGAGCGTTGAAATTCATCAACAGGCCGACGCGACAGCCACTCAGGCGCAAATAGGTAAGCATCTGAGATGAGTGCAGCGGGGTCACGTGTTCGACCGACTCGATTTCAAGGATGACTGTCTGTTCTACGATGACGTCGGCGCGGTAGCCGCAGCGTATGCGTACGCCACTGCAGACGAGCGGCAACGCGACCAGGCGTTTGATTGTCAAGCCATCCTGGACATGTTCATGACAGAGACGTGCCTCGTAAACGGACTCCATCAGACCTGGAACAAAGTGACGATGGACCTTGATCGCCAAGCAGATAATTCGCTTTGTCAAGCCGCCGTCGTCAGTTAGCCGCACTGGTGGGAGTCGTCCATCCAGTGGGAATAGCATCGCGTGCGCTATCGAATGACTAACGCCGCTATGCGATACCCCGTGCGGATGGATCGGTCTCAAGGTTTTTCACGGAGGAAGCAGGCAAGGCACACGAAGGTCACGAAGATGCCCTTCCTTGCTTCGCGCAAAGCGCGTCCAAATTGACTTTGTGATCTTCGTGGTCCTCGCCTGCTTCCTTCGTGACAAGAATTGCAGCCGCGCCATGGCCGCAGGCCAATCGGCCATAAGCGCAACCATTTGCCGCCACACCCGCGCGCCTTTCACTCGCGTCGCCGCGTAATGGTCCACACCGTGATGTCCCATGCGTTATGGATGCCGACCACCAGCAGTATCCCCACCGACAGCGCAAGCAACGCGCATCCCGGCTCCATTTGCGAGACCAGCGCAAAGCCCGATACGGCTTCAAACACGTAGCCGACAATCGGCAAAACCAGGTACCAGACGCGATCTTCCAGATCGATCGACTTGTTGAGCCCGTCGCGCACCGTGTCGCGCCATGCCGAACACGAATAGACCAGGCCAAACACCGCGCATGTCAGAATCAGCCCGCCAAACCACTCCCAGCTTTGCATCGGCGCCAGCACGATCAACGACGCTGCCAGGATGCTGCTGAAATGTACGACGCTCGCCGACAGGAACACGCGCAGCGGCGCTCGCCTGTCGGCCGAGAAGACGCCAGAGCTGACAGATGCGGCAACGAACAGCAGACCGACCATCGTCGCCGAAGCGGTGCCAAGCAGTTCGTAGAATTCGTGCCAGGGACCCAGAACTTCGCTCAACGGCCGCATGTCACGCGCTCCGTGCTTCGAACCGGTACGGTGTCACGCCCGCGGAATTGGGATCCAGCGACAGCCGATGCTCCAGTGGCGGAAACGCCCGGCTGCGACAGTCGGGCCGGTCGCACAGCCGGCACGACAGCCCGATCCCTACCTTCGCGCGTTCCACGTCGATCCCGTCCGCGTACGCGACATCCTCGACATGCGCCAGGCTGCAGCCCATCGCCACCACGTGCATCGGCCGAGGATCGCCCCAGGAGCGCGCCGGCCGTGTCACCGTACGCGCGAAGCACAGATACGCCGCGCCGTCGGGCAACTCGGCGACCTGCACCTGCACCACGCCTGGCTGCGCGAATGCTGTGTGCACCACCCAGCGCGGGCACGATCCGCCATAGCGGGCAAACGGAAATCCCGCGGCCGAGAATCGCTTCGACACATTGCCCGCTGGATCGACGCGCAGGAAAAAGAACGGCACGCCGCGCGCGCCGGTGCGCTGCAATGTGGACAAGCGATGGCACGCCTGCTCGAACGATACGCCGAAGCGCGCCGCCAGCGCCTCCATGTCGTGCCGCAGCGCGCAGGCCGCATCGAGGAACGCGTCGTATGGCATCAACAGCGCGCCGGCGACGTAGTTGAGCAAGCCGACGCGAATCAGCATCGCGGCTTCCGGGGAAGACGGCACGGCGTCTGCCAGGATCGCATCGGCCGCATCGCGCGCCTCCAACAGCGCAAGCTGGAACGCCATGTGAAAGCCGCGGCTTTCACGCGGCAGCATCTCCGACAACGCCAGCGCGCGCGTTGCGGGATCGTAGCAGCGCAGCGCGCCCTCCAGCTTCTGCACCGTCACCGTCAGCCCGTGAACACGCCGCAGCCGTTCGGCGATGGCATGGTTCATCTCCGCCGGTGCTGCGCGCAACTGCCCCGCGATCGCTTCGGCGGCCGTCTCCAGCGCCGGAAAATGATTCGCGCAATCGTCGAAGAAATCGCGCGTTTCCTCATTCGGCAGCAGCACGCGGCGGCCCGAGGGCAACGCGATGCCGCCGGCATCCTCACGCGCCACGCGCCAGGCGCGATACAGCGCCAACACCGCGCGAGCGGCATTCGGTGCGGCGGCGGCAACTTCGGCAATTTCCCCTTCGGGCACCGCATCGGCCGACAGCAACGGATCGGCAAATGCCTCGCGTAGGCTGACCTCGAGCTGCCGTTCGCCACGGCCGGACAGCGTTGCCAGATCGACGCGCAGTGTCTCGCCCAGCTTGATCAGTAGCGACGCGGTCACCGCGCGCTGATCATGCTCGATCAGATTCAGGTAGCTGGCGGAAATGCCCAGCCGTGCCGCCAGCGCCTGTTGCGACAGGCGCTGTTCGGAGCGCAATCGGCGGACCGTTCGGCCGATCAGGGCACGGGCCATATTTTACAGCCTTTACAAATTCGAGACCGTCGCCGTGAAGCCAACGACTGGATTGCGCGGCATTCTGACAGATTTGGGGTGACCTTCGCACCTGCAATGTCAATTATTCACCGGCACGGCAAGACACAAACAGGAGGTACCCCGATGCGTCCCCAACCCACCCCGACCCGCTCGCCCGATGGCTCCGCCGGTTCCGGCGTCGATCCGCAGCGTTTCGAGGGCATCCGCCGCGATTACACGTCGGCTGATGTCGAGCGCCTGTCCGGCAGCTTCCGCATCCGCCATACGCTGGCGGAGGTGGGGGCAGCGCGGCTCTGGCACCTGCTGCACACCCAGCCGTTCGTGCCCACGCTCGGCGCTCTGACCGGCAACCAGGCGGTACAGCAGGTCAAAGCCGGCTTGCAGGCGATTTACCTGTCCGGCTGGCAGGTGGCGGCGGACGCCAACACCGCAGGCCAGATGTACCCGGACCAGTCGCTGTATCCGGTGGATTCCGTGCCGAACGTCGTGCAGCGGATCAACGCCGCGCTGCGCCGTGCCGATCAGATCGCACGCAGCGAGGGCGACGACAGCACCTACTGGATGGCGCCGATCGTCGCCGATGCCGAGGCCGGATTCGGCGGCGCGCTGAATGCTTTCGAGCTGATGAAGGCGATGATCGCCGCCGGCGCAGCGGGCGTGCATTTCGAGGACCAGCTCGCATCGGAAAAGAAGTGCGGCCATCTCGGCGGCAAGGTCCTGGTGCCAATGGCGCAGCACATCCGCACGCTGAACGCCGCGCGACTGGCAGCCGACACCGAGGGCGTGCAGACGGTGCTGCTGTGCCGCACCGATGCGCATTCGGCGCAGTTGCTCACTACGGACGTCGATGAGCGCGATCGTCCATTCATCTCGGGCGAACGCACACCGGAAGGGTTCTTCCGCATCACGCCCGGCATGGGCGTTGACTATGCCATCGCCCGCGGACTGGCTTTCGCTCCGTATTCGGACCTGCTGTGGTGGAGACCAGCGAGCCTGACCTGACGGAAGCGGAGCGCTTCGCCGATGCGATCCATCGGCAGTTCCCCGGCAAGATGCTCGCCTACAACTGCTCGCCCAGCTTCAACTGGCGCAAGAAGCTGTCGCCGGAGCGGATCGCCAACTTCCAGCACGACATCGGCCGCATGGGCTACAAGTTCCAGTTCGTCACGCTCGCCGGCTTCCACAGTCTGAACCTGTCGATGTTCGAGCTGGCGCGTGGCTATCGGGAACGCGGCATGGCGGCCTATTCCGAGCTGCAACAGGCTGAGTTCGCCGCCGAGGCCGCGGGCTACACCGCGACGCGTCACCAGCGTGAAGTAGGTGTGGGATATTTCGACGCGGTGGCGACGGCGGCCGCGGGCGGACAGTCATCCACCACGGCATTGTCCGGCAGCACGGAGGCCGCACAGTTCCACGATGACGCACCGACGCATGATGTGCATCGCGGCGAGGATGACGGGCTGGTGCACAATCACGAAGGGGCAGTGCTGGCGAAGTAGTCGCCGGCACAGGGCTTCGCCCTGAAACCCACCGGGGGCTTTGCCCCATAGGCGTTAAATTAGTGCTGTAGCGGATAGCAGATGTGCGGTCTTCGTTTTCGTCGGGAGTGAGCGAGCCGGTGATGAACGTTCGGATCGGCGCGCGCCAGGGCATCGAGAGTAAGCGGGCCGATGATCGCCAGACCGAGCACCAGCAAGGCGGTGCTTTGCGCGCGCCAGAGCGAGGGGACATAGGCCGCGTCGAGCAACGCCTCAGGGGGAAGATTCCAGGAACTCCTGGCTGAGATCGTCGCACAACAGGGCAAGGATAAGGTGCGGGTAGAGCCAACTTCGCGTCGCCCGTTCGGTGCGCGTCGGCAAGCGATCGATGTGCAACAGGGACTTCAACCGCTTGAACGCCAACTCTATTTGCCAGCGCAGGCGGTATACCGCGAGCACCTCGTCGGGCGGATACTGCTGTGCCGGCAATGAGGTCGCCACGATCATGAATTCGGCCGCGATCAGGCTGCGCGGATCGAGCGTCTTCTGCTTGCGCGACGCCGCGGCCAGCAGCTTCTTGCGTGTCGTCTCGGTTGCCGCCGGGGTCTTGCGCTGGATGATCAGGCGCAATGGCCGGGGTGGGTCCAGCGGGCCGACCTTGGCTTGCACCATCACTTCGTGCGCCAGCGTGTCGCCGGGCAGCGTGCCGAGATGGCCGATCAGGTCGAAATCCGGCCCATCCGGCCGGCGTAGATTGAACGCGTTCCAGCCGACCCGGACGATGAAATCGGCCTGGCCGGCGCTCTGCTGGCGAAAGCGTTGCAGACTCGCGGCGCGACCGAAATTGCGGTCGCCAATGCGGATCTCGCCGGGGATCGCTGCGCCACGGTCGATCGCCTCGGCACCGTGCTTGTCGGTCAACTCGAGGTGCGAGAAACCGCCGCGCCCCAGGTCGTACACCGCATGCACCCGCCAATCGGCACTCGCGCTGCCGCGCTCGCGGATGCAACTGCCGTCGCAGCCACGCAGGATGCGTCCTGGCCAGCGCACCGCGGCACCGGGCGCCTTCGCCGCCAGTTGCCGCATCATCACCGCTTCCAGGAACTCGACCGACTTGTCCAACCGGTACTTCACGCCTGGGTCGCTGATCCGCACGCCTGCCAGCATCGTCGCCCAGGCTGCCGCCTGGCTCAGCGACAGCCCGCCCGGGCCGCGTGCCAGTGACAGGCGCAACAGAGTGGCGCCGGAGGCGATCTCGCGCTTGCGCTCGATTGCCTTGGTCTGCCGGGCGAGACTGTCGAGATCGAGGTCGGCCGGCAGCCGGCGCAGCAGTGCCTCGAACTGGTCCGCCGGGATCGATGCTGTGTTCTGCATCCGCTCCCAGAATCAGGCCGAGTCGCGCCGGGTCAAGCAGTAATTTAACGCCTATGGGGCTTTGCCCCCTGGACCCCCACCAAAGGCTCGGCCTTTGGAATCCAATCCGTTCGGGACCGGGGGGAGTGCGCGAACCTCGCAAATGCGCGGATCGCCTCTCCCACCCGGTCCCCAGACGAACGGGCTCCGAGGGCTGTGCGCTTGGCGGAGTTCCAAGCGGCAGAGCCGGCCTGCCCTTTGGGCTTGGGCCGAGGGGCGGGGTCCGGGGCGGAGGCTCGGTCCTGGAACCGCCGCAACGTTAAATCGTTCCCGGATTGCACCGTGAATGGGATATAGTCCGACGCACTTGCTGGAACGAAGTGCAGCGGCCTTTGGGCCGCCTGCGCTGGCAACCGCGGAGGAGGCGACATGGACTATCCCTACGATCTCGGTCCCTACACCCGGAAGGTGACCACCACCTCGGCAGACGCGCAGCGCTGGTTCAATCGCGGGCTCAACTGGTGTTTCGGCTACCACCACGAGGAGGCTGTTGCCTGCTTCGAGAAGGCGTTGGAGGCCGACTCTAACTGTGCCATGGCCCATTGGGGCGTCGGTTATGCGGCCGGGCCCAACTACAACTTCCCCTGGGAACTGATGGACCCCGTCGGCAAGGCCGCGGCGCTCGCCCGTGCGCATGACGCCGCCCGTGCTGCCCTCGCGCTGGTTGGCGGCGTCACCGCGCCGGAACGTGCGCTGATCGAGGCGCTGCCCGCACGCTATCCGCAGCGCGACCCGATCGATGACCAGCGCCCGTGGAACGACGCCTTCGCCGACGCGATGCGCCTGGCGTATCGGGCACATCCCGGCGACCTCGAAGTTCGCCACATCTTCGCGGAAGCGATCCTCAACCGTACTCCCTGGCGGATGTGGGACCCGCGCACCGGCGATCCCGTGCCCGGCGCCGGCACGCTCGAGGCGCGCGAGGTGCTGGAATCCGCGTTCCGCGATATGCCAGGCGCGCTAGACCATCCCGGCCTATTGCACCTGCACGTCCACCTGATGGAAATGTCGCCGCATCCGGAGGCGGCGTTGGTCACCGGTGACCGGCTGCGTGAGGTGTCGCCAGATATGGGCCACCTGGTGCACATGCCCACCCACATCGATATCCAGTGCGGCCACTATCGCGATGCAATGCACTGGAACAGAAAGGCGATCGTCGCTGACCGGAAGTTCTACGATCGCGCCGGACCGATGAATTTCTATTCGGGCTACCGGGTGCACAATTATCACTTCGCCGCGTATGGCGCGATGTTCCTCGGCCAGTACGCGCCCGCCATCGCCGCCGCCGACGAACTGATCGAGACGATGCCCGAGGCGATGCTGCGCATTCCATCGCCGCCTATGGCGGATTTCTTCGAAAGCTACGTGTCCATCCGGCAGCACGTGCTCATCCGCTTCGGCAAATGGCGCGAGATCATCGCGCAGGCCCTGCCGGCGGACCACGACCTCTACTGCAACACCGTGGCCATGGTGCACTATGCCAAGGGTGTCGCCCACGCCGCGCTGGGCGATGTGCCGGCGGCGGAGGCCGAGCGGGCGATGTTCCGCGACGCCGCGAAGCGTGTGCCGACGTCCCGGCAGATCCACAACGTGAAATGCGTGGCACTGCTGGCGATCGCCGAGCAGATGCTGGCGGGCGAGATTGCCTACCGTCATGGCGAGCACGATACGGCTTTCGCCCATCTGCGCGCCGCCGTCGCGCTTGAGGATGATCTTCCGTATGACGAGCCGTGGGGCTGGATGCAGCCGGTTCGCCACGCGCTGGGTGCGCTGCTGCTGGAGCAGGGCCGCGTCGCGGAGGCCGAGGCGGTGTATCGCGAGGATCTCGGCCTCGGCGGCGCACTGCCGCGGGCGCAGATCCATCCGGACAATCTGTGGGCGCTGCGCGGGCTGCTGGACTGCCTCGAACGGCGCGGCGAGACCGCGGAGGCCGGGATGATCCGCCAGCGCGTGGCCTTCGCCGCCGCCCGGGCCGATCTGCCCGTGTCGGTGTCCTGCTTCTGCGCTACCGGCATGGCTGCCTGACCTGAAACCCGCCAGGAGGCTTTGCCTCTGCAATCCAATCGTTTTCGACCGGTGGGGTGGGGGATGGCGGAGCTTGGCGATCGCCAGGCTCCGCCATCCCTAACCCCACCGGTCGAAAGCGAAAGGTTCCAAGGGCGTCGTCCTTCGCGGGAGTCTAGAGGGCAGTGCCCCATAGGCGCTAGGATAAGTGGCGTACGCAGATGAATTCTTCCCCCTCCCCTTGCGGGAGGGGGAGGGGTTGAACGCCGACAGATGGAGGTGTGGGAACCCCTCCCCCTACCCCCTCCCACAAGGGGAGGGGAAGGGATTTGGCATCACCACTGCTTATCCTAGCGCCTATGGGGCAGGCGCCCTCTGGTGGGTTCGGGGCGAAGCCCCACCCCTGCTGGCCTCCCACGAATTCGCGCATAATCGCGCTCGCGCAGTCAGGAGCCCAGCGATGCCGTTCAAGGTCCAGGTCGGTCCACCGCAGATCGCCATCCACCAGGCGCAAACCGTGCTGGTCACCGATCCTGATGGACAGGTGCAGTGGCCTTCCGACAAGGGACTGTATTTCTTCGATACAAGGGTGATCAGCGCCTGGGCGATCTATGCCAATGGCGAGCCATGGGATCTGCTGAATGGCGGGGCCGTCACCAACGACATCGCGCGCATATTTCTGACCAACCGCGGTTTCCTCACCGAGGACGGCACAATACCCGCACACACGCTGGGCTTGGTGGTGGCCCGCAAGCTTGCCGGTGGCCTGCACGAAGACGTCGACATCACGAACTATGGGCGCAAGCACATCCGGTTCAATCTTGAGATCGCGCTCCGCTGCGATTTCGCCGATGTGTTCGAGGTGAAATCCGGCCGCATCGTCCGGCGTGGCCGCATCACCACGGAATGGTCCGATGGCCGGCAGGAGCTGCGCACCACGTATCGGAACCAGGACTTCCTGCGGGCGGTGCATGTCTTCGTGCAGCATGATGACCAGCACGCCGCCTACGCCAACGGACGGCTCAGCTTCGAGGTGGGCATCGATCCCGGGCAGAGCTGGCATTGCTGCCTGATCTACGACCTGATCGACGGCAACCGCCATTTCCACGGGCCGGAGAATTGCGTGCATGTCGCGGATGCCGACGCGCAATCCGACGCGCGCGCCGACTGGCAGCAGACGGTGCTGAAGATCCGCACCAGCAACGAGGAATTCTACCGCTGCTACCGCCAGGCGATCGAGGACATGTCGGCGCTGCGCCTGCCGATCGTTGGAACCGACCATATGGTGTTCGTGCCGGCTGCCGGACTCCCGTGGTTCATGGCGCCGTTCGGTCGCGACAGCCTGATCGTATCGTTGCAGAACATCACGATCTACCCTGAATTCGCGCGAGGTGCGCTGGACGTGCTCGGCCGCTGGCAGGCGAAGGCGCGGGACGACTATCGCGATGCCGAGCCCGGCAAAATCATGCACGAACTGCGCTACGGCGAACTGGCGCATTTCAAGCTGATCCCGCACACGCCGTATTACGGCACCGCGGATGCCACGCCGCTCTATCTGATCACGCTGCACGCGGCCTGGCGCGCCACCGGTGACCGTGCGCTGCTGGAACGCTATCTCGATACCGCCGAGGGCTGTTTGTCGTGGATCGACGACTGGGGCGATCGGGACGGCGATGGATTCCAGGAATATCAGACGCGTTCGCCGGTCGGCTACGAGAACATGTCGTGGAAGGACTCCGGCGATTCGATGACCTATGTGGACGGCACGCTGGTGAAGGGCCCGAAGGCGGTCTGCGAACTGCAAGGCTATGTCTACGACGCCTGGCTTCGCATGGCCGAGGTGTATGATGAGCTTGGCAGGCCCGAGCGCGCGGTCTCGCTGCGCGACAAGGCTGCGACGCTGTTCCGCCGTTTCAACGAAGTGTTCTGGGATGAGGCAACCGGCTTCTACGCCTACATGCTGGACGGCGAGAAGCGCCAGGTGCTGAGCGTCGCATCGAATCCTGGCCACCTCCTGTGGTCCGGCATCGTCCCGCCCGATCGTGCCGCGCGCGTCGTCGCGCGATTGATGGCACCCGATATGAATTCGGGCTGGGGCATTCGCACGCTCTCTTCGCTGCATCCGGCATTCAATCCATATTCCTATCAGAACGGCTCCGTCTGGCCGCACGACAACAGCCTGATTGCACTCGGCATGAAGCGCTACGGTTTCGCCCGCGAGGTCGGCCATATCGCGCGCGATATCTCGGGCGCGGCGAGTCACTTTCTGCTCAACCAGTTGCCGGAGCTGTATTCCGGCGTGCAGCGCGGCGAAACCGATTTCCCGGTGCAGTACCTTGGCGCCAACGTACCGCAGGCATGGGCTGCCGGTTCGGCGTTTGGGTTGCTTCAGGCGATCCTCGGTCTCCGGCCTGATGGGCCGCGCGACCGGATATACGTCGATGCCGTGTTGCCTGAGTGGTTGCCGGACATCACGCTGTTCGACCTGCGGCTCGGCCGGCGCAGCTTCGACATCCGATTCTGGCGCGACAACAATACCACCCACTTCGAGGTGTTGCGGGGTTCGACGCACTTCGTTGAACATCGCCCGTTTGACCCGGTTGAGCAGCCGGCCTGACGCTCCGACGCGAGGAACCGCCGCGAATGGAATGGAGCAGGGCGACCGAGGAGGCGGCCAGGATCGCCGCGCGCTGGACGGGTGAAGGCGGCCCAGGCGGTGCGATCGTGCTGTTCGACGGCTCCGACATCCACGCCGAAGCATTCGGCGGCCTGGCGTCGATCGAACTGAACCTGCCGTTCACCGGCGAAACCGTGGTGCGCTATGCGTCGATCAGCAAGCATTTCTGCGCGGCGCTGCTGCTGCGGTTGCAGGCGGATGGCGTCCTGTCGCTGAACGACGCGCTGGGCGCGCATCTGCCGATGCTGAAGCGCGCACTGGCCGCTGTGCCGATCGCACGTGCTCTCGACATGACAGGCGGCCTGCCGGACACCATGGAAACGCTGTGGCTGCTCGGCGTGCCATGGACTGCGGCGATGGACCGGCATGCGCTGTTCGATTTCATCAGCTCGGTCGATGCGTTGAATTTTCCGTCGGGCAGCGAGATTTCCTATTCCAACACTGGCTATCGGCTGATCGAGGTGGCGTTGAGGCTGAAGTCGCTGAACTACGGCAACGCGCTGCGCGAGCGCTTCTTCCGTCCGCTTGGACTGACGATGCGTCTGCCGGAGGATGCCACCGAACCGGTCCCCGGTCTTGCCGCCGGCTATTGGCGCGGTGAGCACGGCTGGCTGCACGGTCGATATGGACTGCACTTCTCCGCGTCGGGTGGACTGACGGGCAGTGCGCATGATCTGGTCACCTGGCTGATGGCGCTGATGACCCGACAGACGCCGGCGGAGGATCCGCTGGCGCCGCTGGGTGTGCTGCGGCGTCTGAACGACGGAACGCAAACGGCGTACGGGTTGGGGCTGGCCCGCTCGCCGTTGCCGGACGAGATTGCTGTCGGCCATGGCGGCTCGCTGCCCGGCTACAAGCACCACTTTCTGTTGCTGCCGGAGCGTCAGGCTGGCGTCGTTGTTGTCAGCAATCGCGAGGATACCGACGCGCACGGCATCGCGTTGCAGGTGCTGGCGGCGCTGACGGGTCGCGCATTGCCGGAGCCGGCGCAGGGTCTGCTGCCGCAGGGCTTGTTCGTGGCGGAGAAGGGTCCGTTCTGGATCGAACAGGCGGGCGGCGAACTGACGTTCATGGGCGCGACCGAGCGTCTGCTGGTGGGCGAGGATGGCAGCGCGGTCAGCCGGTCGCCGCATTTGCCGGTGCGCTTGCGGCAGGCGCACGGTGGCGTTGCAGGAGAAATCGGCCATGTGGCACGCGCATTTGCCCTGGTCGCCGCGGATGTTGCAGTTCCCAGAAGCTGGGCGGGCGAGTTCCTCTGCGAGCAATACGGCGCCCGGTGCAGCATTGCGCGGGCGGACGGTGGCGCGGAGATGTCGATCGGCACCGGGCCGCTGCGCGCTGCACTGCCATTGACGATGCTCGATCCGCATCGCGCATTGATCGAACGCCGCGCAGGTCCCTGGCGGCAGCGCGCCTGCCTCGTGCTCAATCCGCGGGCGCGGACACTGCGGATGGTGACTAATCGCAGCCGCGTACTGCAATTCCGGAAGGTGTAATCTGATGCCGACCATGCGAACTGCCGATGCGGTGATCGAAACGCTGATCCGCCACGGCATCGACACGCTTTATGCGCTGCCCGGCGTGCACAACGACCATCTGTTCGATGCCGCGCACCGTGCGCAGGATCGCTTTCGCGTGCTGCATCCGCGGCATGAGCAGACCGCGGCTTACATGGCGCTCGGCGCCGCATTGGTCACCGGCAAGCCGCAGGCTTTCGCCGTCGTGCCGGGGCCAGGATTGCTGAATGCATCCGCCGCACTGCTGACTGCCTACGGCATGGGCGCGCCGGTGGTCGCACTGGCCGGGCAGATCCCATCGTTCGCGATCGACCAGGGACATGGACACCTGCACGAGATCCACGACCAACTCGGCTTGCTGCGCCACATCACCAAACACGCCGCGCGCATCCGAGCACCCCACGAAGCGCCCGCGCTGGTGGCCGACGCAATCCGCATCGCATGCAGCGGACGGCAACGGCCGGTGGCGTTGGAATGCGCGATCGACATCTGGGGGATGACCGGCCCGGTCGAGTTCTCCGACATCGCTGCGCCGCCGGTGCCACCGATCGATAGCGAAGCAGTAGCGCGCGCCGCAAAGGTCCTGGGCCAGGCGCAGCGTCCGCTGATCGTGGTCGGAGGCGGGGCATTGGGCGCGGGTGCGGAAGTGCAGGCGATTGCGGAGGCACTGCAGGCGCCAGTGTCTTCGTTCCGCCGCGGCAGGGGCGTGATTCCCACGGCACATCCCTTGGCCGTATCGTTCACCGAAGGTCACGCACTGTGGAAGAACGCTGACGCCGTGCTGGCGATCGGCACGCGGCTCTACTGGCAGCAGAGCGTCTGGGGAGTTGATGAGACTCTGCCGATCGTGCGGCTCGACATCGATCCGGAGGAGATCAACCGCTTCCGCCGTCCGGCCTGCGCATTGCCTGGCGATGCCGCGACCGTCCTGCGTGCTTTGCTTGCCGAACTGCCCGCGCATAACCGCACGCGTCAGCGCAACGCCGAGCTCGCCACGGTGCGCGCTGCATTCGCTGAACGCCTCGCACGACAGGAGCCGCCGATGAGCTTCCTGCGCGCCATTCGTGCCGCGTTGCCGCAGGACGGCATCTACGTGGAGGAGGTGACGCAGGTCGGTTTCGCCAGTCGTCTCGCGTTCCCTGTGCATACGCCACGGACATTTCTGTCTCCGGGCTATCAGGACACGCTGGGCTGGGGCTACGGCACCGCACTCGGCGCGCAGGCCGCCGCACCGGGACGCAAGGTCGTGCTGGCCACCGGCGACGGCGGCTTCATGTTCCAGGCCGGCGAACTCGCCACCGCGATGCGGCACAAGCTGCCACTGGTGGTCGTGGTGTTCGACGATGGCGCATTCGGCAACGTGCGCCGTATCCAGGAGCAGCAATACGGCAACCGGCTGATTGCTTGCGATTTGACAAATCCCGACTTCGTGAAGTTTGCCGAAAGCTTCGGCATGGTGGCGTTCCGCGCGACCACGCCGGAGGCATTGGAAACCACGTTGCGTCAGGCCTTCGCATTGAATGCGCCCGCACTGATCCACGTGCCGGTCGGCCAAATGCCGAGCCCGTGGGACATGATTTTGCTGCCACGCGTTCGCGGCTTTGCCGATGCGTGGCGGCCGGCGCTCCCTTGACGGGGGCGGCAGGCGTCGTCATATCGCCGCGCCATCTTAGACAAACCGGAGGATACGCCCATGCAACAGGGTATTTCTCGCCGCTCCCTGGGGCGCGCGTCAGTCGCCACATTGGGCAGCTTCGCCATTCTGCGCCACGCCAGGGGCGATGCGCCGATGGAACTGCGCTGCTCGCTCGACACCGCGCCATCGCATCCGCGCAACGTCGCGTTCCATGATTATTCTCGCCAAGCTCGAGGCGGCGTCCGGCGGTCAGATCAAGACCAAGCTGTTCGAGAGCGGCTCGCTGTTTCCCGACCTTCAGGTGTTGAAGGCGCTGGTGCAGAACCAGGTGGAGATGGCGTGCCCAGGCACCTGGACAATCACCGGCTTCGTCCCCGACGCCGATTTCTCACAGCTTCCGGCGCTCTACGGCCGGCCGATCGACGTGGTGCATCGCGCATCCGATGGCGCCGGTGGCAAGTTCGTCAATGGCGAGATCACCAGCAAGCTGAAGGTCGAAATCCTGGGGCCGTGGTTCGATCTCGGCTTCAACGAATGGTTCTCGACCCGCAAGCCGCTCAACTCCGTTGCCGACCTGAAAGGCATGAAGCTGCGCAGCCCGGGCGGCGTGCTGAACTCATTCCGCATCCGTTTCTTCGGCGGCATTGCCAATGTGACCGCCTGGCCCGATGTGCCGCTGGCGATGTCGCAGGGCACCTTCGACGGGCTGATCAGCAGCAACGAGAGCACGAACAGCGCCAAGCTGTTCGACTCCGGTCTGCGCTATTCGCTGCAGGACAACCAGGGCATGGGACTCTACGTGCCGATGGTCAATCCCGACTTCTGGCAGAAGATCGGCCCAAAGCTGCAGGAGACCATGACAAAGCTGTGGGCGGACAACATCGGCACCTGGCGCGTCAACACCGCTCAAGACACAGCAGACTGGCCGCGCTGCGCTGGAGAAGCAGGGCGTCAAGTTTATCGACGTGCCGCAGGCCGAGCTCGATGCGACGCACGCCGAGATGGTGAAGGTGCAGGACAAGGCGGTGGCCGAAGCGCATATCTCGCCCAAGCTGGTCGAGCTGGTCATGGCGGATGTCAGCGCCTGAACCGGACCGCGCGCAGGGCACAACTCGCGCGCATCATTTTCGTCTGGGGTTGGATCGAGCGGACCATAGTCGGTCTGCTCGGTGCCTTCGCACTGGTGATCGCCACGCTGCAGGTGTTCGGGCGTTATATCGATCCCGAACATCGCGATCAACTGGGCCGAAGAGGTCATCGTCTATATCGCCGTATGGGCCGTGATGATCGTCGCCAGCGAGCTCGTGCAGACCGATGGTCACGTGCGGCCGGACCTGGTGCTGCGCCTGCTGCGACCGGGGGCGCAGCGCTGGGTCGAGATGTTCAACTGCCTGGTGGCGATCGCCTTCACCTTCGGCATGGTGTGGTACGGCTGGCAGGTGGTGAGCACAGCGCTCCTGCTCGACCAGCGCAGCTCATCGGACCTGCAGTTCCCAATTTGGATCTACTACATGGCACTGCCGGTGGGCGGCGGCCTGATGCTGCTGCGCTATATCATACGGCTGGTCCGCTACGCCTTCCTGTTCGATCCCGCGACGATGACGGTGGGTCACGCCATCTCGCACGAGGCGCCATCCGAGCTCGCAATACCAGTCACCGAATAGCGGTCGCAAACCATGTGGACCGTCGGTTTCCTGGTGATGTTTTTCGGCCTGCTCGCGGCCGGCATGCCGATCTTCCTGGTGCTCGGCACCTCCGCGGCGATCCTCTACTACGTGTCGGGCCAGCCGATGATCGGCCTGGCGCAGAACATGATCGACCAGCTCAATTCGACGACGCTGATGGCGCTGCCGCTGTTCGTCATGGCCGCGGCATTCATGCGGCGTGGCGGTGTGGCGCAGGCGCTGGTCGATCTGTCCACCGCATGGCTCGGCGGCATCAAGGGATCACTTGGCCTGGTGGCGGTGGTGTCGTGCGCGCTGTTCGCCGCGATCTCCGGCTCGTCGGTCGCGACCGCGCTGGCGATGGGCACGATCCTGTTGCCGGCGATGATCGATCGAGGCTATCCGCGTGGTTTCGCACTGGGCGTGATCGGCGCGTCCGGCACCATCGGCGTGGTCATACCGCCGTCACTGGCGCTGATCCTGTACGGCATCGTCACCGAGCAGTCGGTGCCGCGGCTGTTCCTCGCCGGCATTCTGCCGGGATTGCTGCAAGCCGGCGCGTTCTTCGTCTGGGTGCTGTACTACGCCCGCCGCAAGAACTTCCCGCGCGAGCCGGCGATGTCGATGCGGACGCGATTGCGCGTCACCGCGCGTGCGTTGCCGGCGATGGCGGTACCGTTCGTTGTGCTGATGGGCATCTATGGCGGCTTCATGACCATCACCGAATCGGCCGCGCTCGCCGCGGTGACGGCGCTGCTGGTCAGCGTCGTGGTGTACCGCGGCTTCCCATGGACACGCACGCTGGTGGTAATTGCCGAGGCATTGCGCAGCGCCGCGGTCATCATGCTGATCATTGCGACCGCGCTGGTGTTCGGCCATTGGATGACCGGATCGGGCATTCCAGGCAGGCTGGTGGACTTCGCCGCGCATCAGGGTTTCGCGACGTGGGAATTCCTGCTGGCGATGAACGTGCTGCTGCTGATCATCGGCTGCTTTCTCGAAGTGGTCAGCACGCTGCTGCTGGTGATGCCGATCCTGTCGCCGGTGCTGCTGCCGCTCGGCGTCGATCCGGTGCATTTCGGCATCATCTTCACGCACAACATGGAGGTGGGGCTGGTGCACCCGCCGGTCGGGCTGAACCTCTACGTGCTGTCCACCATTTCGGACGCGCCGGTGGGCGAGGTAATCCGCGGCATCCTGCCGTTCCTGATCCTGCTGCTGATCGTGCTTGGGATTATTACATATGTGCCCGAGCTGACATTGTGGTTGCCGCGGATGGTGTACGGATCGTAGCCGTACCCCCTGTCATTGCGAGGAGGCGAAGCCGACGAAGCAATCTCCGATCGGTTTGTGCGCGCGGTACTGCCTGGGGATTGCCGAGTTGCGTTCGCTGCTTGCAATGACAAGGATCACCCCTCGCCAGGATCGGCGACCAGTCCCGCTGCGGTGATCCCGGCAATCGCCGCCGCCTCGTCGTTGTCTGAATTGTCGCCGGAGATGCCGACCGCGCCGATGATCTCCCGATCGGCGGCGCGGATCAGCACGCCACCCGGCACCGGGACCAGCGAACCACCGACCGCGTGGGTCACGGCGGCGATGAAATGCGGCGTCGCCGTCGCGCGCTTCGCCAGTGCGCGCGAGCCGATGCCGAACGACAGCGCGCCATGCGCCTTGCCGCTGGCGATCTCGTAGCGGCGCAGGCTGGTGCCGTCCTGCGCGGCGAACGCCTTCGGCACGCCACGAGCATCCAGCACGGCGACGGCGAGCGGCTGCAGCTTGTGATCGGTGCCGTGCCGCAGCGCGGTAGCGACAATGGCCTGAGCCTGATCGAGCGTGAGGTGGGGCATGTGCTGGCATCCTGCTGTGCAGACGCAAGCATGGCGCGATGATCGCGGCTTGACGAGAGGCACTGCCGCCAATTCAGGCCGCAAGTTCGCGCAGGATCGGCAGCAGGTAGTCCGCGAACAGCGCGGGGTTCTCGGCGAACGGGAAATGGCCGATGCCGGGCATCGCCTGGAACCGCACGCCGGGGATCTTCGCCGCAGTCGCCGCCGAGTGTTCCACCGTGCAGGAGTAGTCGTATTCGCCGGTCAGCATGAACAGCCGACAGCGGTTGGTATCGATGCGCCCGACCCGTTCGCGCGCATCCCAGTCGCCGGCGTAGAATTCGATATCGCCGAAGAACACCGCCGGGCCGCCCTGCGCGTAGTGCCAAGCGATCTCGGCCGCGCATTCCGCCGGACTTTGCGGCGCGATCAGCCCGCGGACCCATTCCGGCACGAACAGGCCGGCGTTGATCTGCGGGTGCGCCGAAAACGGCGTCTGGCGGCGTTCGATGCGTTCCGAGGCCTCGCAGGCGACGATGCCGGTGAAGGCTTCCGGGTGCCGGTACGCCAGTTCAAGGCAGATTTCGCCGGACATCGAAGCGCCCAGCACGATCGGGCGGTCCAGGCCGGCGGCCTCGATGAAGCCCATGATCAGCTCGACGTAGAGGTCGGTGTTCAGTCGCCACGAACCTGGGATGGCGCCGGCGGGCGGCGGCGACTTGCCGTGCCAGGGCAGGTCGAAGGCGACCACCCGATGGGAATCGGTGATCCGCGGGTCGGCCATCAGGCGATGGAACTGCCGCCCGTCGGCGCCGGCGGTGTGCAGGCACAGCAGGTCGCGACCGGCGCCGGTGTGTTCCGCATAGAGATGGTATGCAGTGCCGGCCACGGTTACCGGGACATGGCAGCCGGTAACGGCGGGGGTCGGGGTCGGGGCGGTCAGCGGCGGATGCAGCGACACCGGCGCCGGCGCGGCGTGGCCGAGGGCCAGCCATTTGCCGACCTCCAGCACGCGACGGACGATGTGACAGTGCTGCAGGAACGCAAGTTGCTCGCCGCGGACGCTGAATTCCGGCACGCGGGCCAGCATGGCGAAGATCGCGTGATGGTGCCGCGGCGGGACCGCGTCGAGGAATTTGGCCCACACCGCGGCCGGCGCGGCCAGCGTGAATTGCGGCACCCCGCCGGATTGCAGGCGGCCGTCGGCGAAGGAGAACGTGATGGCAGGGCCGTCGCTCTCGATGGCGAAGGCGACAGACCACGGGCCGCGCCAAGCGGCCAGCACGGCATCCGCGGCGCAGGCAGCGTGCCAGGGTTCGGCTGACGGCCAGGCGGTCATGGCGGATCGATCAGCTTCAGCACGGCAGGATGGTACTTTTCGCCGTTCCCCGCCAGTTCCGACGCCTTCAGCCGCTGCATGGTGAGTTCGGCGCCTGGCACGTCCAGCCCTGCCTCGGCCGCCATTTCCAGCGCGTAGGACAGGTCCTTGATCGCGTAACGCGTGGAAAACGCGCGCTCCGGGAAGTCGCGCGGCAGCATCGACTTCATGCCGTGACTGCGCAGCACGAACGAGTCGCCGGAGCCCTTGGCGATGGTCGGCAGCAGCACATCGGGTGGCACGCCGTTGCGCCGGCCGATCGCGATGGCCTCGGCCAGCGCCGCGGTGTTCTGGAACACCAGCATGTTGTTCAGCACCTTGACCACCTGGCCGCAGCCAACCGGGCCGCAATGGGTGACGTCGGTCCCCATGGTTTCCAGCACCGGCCGGATGTGGGCGAACACCGCGTCGGTGGCGCCGACCATGATGGAGAGCTCGCCTCGGGCGGCGGCTTCGCGGGTGCGGGCGACCGGCGCATCGGCGTAGCCGATCCCACGTTCGGCCAGGCGGGCGCCGATCTGCCGGGTGAGCGGCACGGACGAGGTGGAGGTATCCACTACGCACTGCCCGGGCTGGAGATACGGTTCCAGTGCGGCAACCACCGCGGCGACCGCTTTGCCGTCCGGCAAAGACAGCAGGATCAGGTCGGCGCGGCGGGCGATGTCATCGGGCTGCGCCGGGGTCACGCGATCCGCGGCGAGACGGTCAAGCGGCTCAGTGCGCAAGTCGTGGGCCAGCACGGGGCGGCCGGAGCGGCGGGCGAGGTGGGCGCACATCGGCTCGCCCATCACGCCGAGGCCGACGAAGCCCAGCGTGGCGATCGGGCGCAAAGGGTGAGCGTCGGTGGGCATCAGGGCCTCCTGGCGGTGGGGTGGGGAGTGTAGGCTCGGTCGCGGGAGGACGGGAGGGGTGCCGAGAGGGAGGATGAGGTATCGCGGGTTGAGTCTCAAAGCACGCTGGATGAGATTCAGTCTCGGGAACCGGTCGAGCAGACTACATGCCGGGCAGCGGGGAGGGGGCCATGTTCGCGGCCGTGTGGGGCACGCCGATTTGCTTCGGTACATGGGGACCTAATCAGCGCTTTCGCTCCGACGATCTCATGACGCCCATCGCCCCACCTAAACCGCCCCTACACCGGTCATCCGCCGGATCGTGCCCGTCGTGCTGTGCCCCTCCTGCAGCTCGACCAGCAGCACCGTCCCGCCCCAGCCCTGCACCAGATCGCCGCCGACCACCTGCTCGATGCTGTAATCGGCCCCCTTCACCAGCACGTCCGGGCGCAGCGCCTGTATCAGCTCGAACGGCGTGTCCTCGTCGAACAGCACCACCAGGTCGACCGGCGCCAGCGAGGCCATCACCGTGGCCCGCGCGGTCTCGGTCTGCACCGGCCGGGTCGGCCCCTTCAGGCGCTTCACCGAGGCATCGGTGTTCAGCGCCACGACCAGCCGGTCGCAGCCGGCGCGCGCCTCGGTCAGCAGCCGCACGTGGCCGGGATGGATCAGGTCGAAGCAGCCATTGGCGAAGCCGACCCGCAGTCCGCTGCGCGCGCCACGCCGCGGTCCGCTGCGCCGCCTCGTGCCAGGTGCGCCACCTTGCGGTCGGTCGCCACCAGGTCCTCGAGATGCAGCACGCCGAGCAGTTCGTCGCGGCTGACCGTCGCGGTGCCCTGCTTGCCGACCGAAATGCCGGCAGTGACGTTGGCGAGCATCGCCGCCTCCGGCAGCGCCGCGCCGGCCCCCAGGGCCACCGCCAGCGCCGCCACCAGCGTGTCGCCGGCGCCGGACACGTCGGCCACCTCGCGCGCCCGCGTCGGCAGATGCAGCGCGGGCTGGTCGCGGCGCACCAGGGTCAGGCCCCGCGCCGAGCGCGTCACCAGCACCGCCTCGCCGCCGGTCGCGTCCAGCGCCGCGGCGGCCGGCGCGATCGGCCCCAGCGTCGTCTGCCGCGTCGATGTGCGTGGCCAGCCGCACCTCGATCTCGTTCGGCGTCAGCACGGTGGCGCCGCGATAGGCGACGAAAGTCGTCGCGCTTCGGATCGGCGATCACCATGCGGCCGAGCGCCTTTGCCTGCGCCAGCGCGCCTTGCAGCACCGCGTCGCTCAGCACGCCCTTCGCGTAGTCGGACAGCATGACCACATCCGCGGTCCGCAGCGCGTCCGCGAAGCGTTCCAGCAGGGCCGTCGCCGCGGACTGATCGATGGCGGCGGTGGTCTCCTCGTCCAGCCGCAGCAGCTGATGCACGCCCACCATGAAGCGCGTCTTCGCCGTGGTCGGACGCCCGGATACAACCACGAGGTGGGGGGCGATCCTGCCTGACGAAGCCAGCAGCTGCATAATCTCGGCGCCGGCCGCATCGTCGCCGATCACGCCGACCAGCGAAACCTGGCCGCCGAGCGTGGCGACGTTCAACGCGACGTTAGCCGCGCCGCCCAATGTTGCCCGGCTGGCGGCGGGCCGCAGTACCGGTATTGGCGCCTCGGGCGACAGCCGGCTCGCGGTGCCACTGACGTAACGGTCAAGCATGACGTCGCCCAGCACCAATACGCGCGCGGCGGGGAAACGGCGGACGACATCCGCCAGTTCAGTATCGCCCATCCGTGGCGCTGCGTTACGCATGCAATAAAAATCCTAAACCGCCAATCGCGATGTCCTGCGCGAACACCGAATTTACCGATTGGTATCACATGGCGAGCGAGGCCGTGCAACGGCGGCGGCCAATCGGTCGTCGCATGATGAAACTTGGTTCCATCGTGCTCGCGTTGCCGCTATTTTGTGAACCTGCCAATGTTCGTTGAGCGCAACCGTCGTTGCGGATAGCCAGGAGACGCCGTGAAATACTTGCCGCCATTCGACCTGATCAGACGCTCGGTGGAAATTTCCACTGTAAAGGGCGAGTTGCGGGTCAGCATCGCCTACGATGATTTCATTGGGATTTTACGCAGGATGATCTCCGGCATCGAGGTCAACGAGGAATGGTACCTCAAGGAGTATGAAGATATTGCCCAGGCGATCAGGGACGGCTCGGTGGCATCGGCGAAACAACATTTCGTCGACGATGGTTATTTCGAGGGCAGGCTGCCGTTTCCGATGCTGGTCGACGAAAGATGGTATCTGCGGGAAAATCCCGACGTCGCCGAAAGTGTCCGCAAGGGCGTCGTCAGTTCAGGCGACCAACATTTTGCCGAGGACGGCTATCGGGAGGGTCGTCTGCCGTACGCGATATAGCCGCTTGCGGGCATCACTCAACATGCCGTACGGCGGCAAGCAGGTTTGCCCGTGCTTGTCATAGGTCAACGCCGAGCGATCCGCGTCAAGGCATTGCCGGCATGAGCGGAGAAACATAGTTGACGTTCCGGCCGAGCCAATGCGTCGCGCGAGCGTATATCGTGATAAGCCTCCCCGCATGAGCCGCAAGCCAGCAGGGCGTTCATCGGCAGGGCGGCCTGTCGGCGGCGGCAGGCAGGCACGTTCCGCCACGGAGCCGGTGCCGGAGACAGTAACGCACGACGACCCCGACGGCCGCGGCGGGCCAACCCAGGTCACGCCCAGGCAACGCGAGACCGCAACGCAGGAGCAGGCACCAACCGCCCGTCGCGGCGGCCGCCGTCAAGCGCGGTCAGCGCAGGCTGACCGGCCGCCGCCGAAGGTGCGGGTCGATATCGATCCGGTGATCACCTCTGGCTTCATCAACGACCGCTACGACCTGTTGATCCGTGGTCGGGTGGTCTCGAGCGCGGCGGTCGAGGAGGTCGCCATGCTGCTCGATGGCGTGGTGGCTGGCGTGGTCCAGTACGGTCAGGACGATCGCGTCGCGGATGCCAACCTGCCGGACGGCAGCAGCGGAACGCAGTACGTGTTTCACATCAACCTGCCGCTGCGCCGGGCCAAGGCCAACCGCATGTGCTCCTGTGTCATCGCGGTCCGCACGCAGGACAACGCCCGCCATGAGGAGACCTTCGACCTATCGGTCGATCCGTCGCATGAAATGCCGGTCTCCGTCGCATCCGGCCCCACGCGATCGTCTGCAAGTTACGCGCATGTGCGGCCACCGGTCGTGCTTTACGTCGAGCGGGCCGTGCTCGACGACAATGGGCAATTGCTGGTGCACGGCTGGGCGGTGTCGCTGACCGCGCTGGTAACCGTGCAGGTGTTCGTCGATGAGGAGCGCATCGGCGCAGCGCAGCTTGGCGGCCTGCGCGAGGACGTGGGCTCGGCTTTCCCGGCATACCCGAATGCGCGGATGTCGGGCTTTTCGCTGTCCAGCCGCGTTGCGGTGCCGATCGCGGGCGTGTCCGCCATACGCGTGCAGGCGATCAGCCTCAATGGATTTTCCCACGAGGCCGTGCTGCCTGTGGAACGGGTGCGTGCGCTGGTGGCGACGCAACAAACCGAAGCCTCGCAGCCCGCGATGCTATTGCCGCTGTTGCAGGCGATGCCCGCACAGCCCCCGCTGTATCGCATCGTGACAGATTTTCAGCTTGGCCCCGGCCTGTCATCGCTGTTGTCCACGCCAATCCCTTCGTCGCCTGGAATCCCCCCACCGGCGAAGGATCCTCGCCGGGACATCCGCTTCTTCTGCGACGCGCTGGACCTGACTGCCGAGGGCGATCTGAACGTGGCTGGTTGGGCAGTCTGTGCGACCGGCATCTCGGCGATCGCCGTGTATCTCGACGGCAAGACAATGGGCGACGCCGACTTGGGCCTGCCGCGCAACGACGTCGGCGCCGAGTACCGTCACATTCCGATGGCGCGCTATTCGGGCTTCCGTTTTGCCAGGGCGCTGGGCGACGTGCCGGCGGGCGAGCATGAACTGCGCGTGGTGTTGCGCAACGGCCTCGACGATGTCCGCGAGGAGATGCGGACCGTGCTTATCGAGCGCGCCGAGCCGCCGCCATCGCTGCAGGCGCAGTTTCGCCTGGAGATCGACACCCCCACCGTGATCGCCGGCGCGGTGGCCGAACCGGTCACCGGTCGTCTGACCATCGAGGGATGGGCGCTGGCCCGCTCGGGCATCATCGGCATCGATGTGCTGCTCGACGATCAGCGTCTCGGTGAGGCGCACTATGGCCTGGCGCGCCAGGACGTGGGTGCGGCGTTTCCCGATTGGACCGATTCGCTGCGCAGCGGCTATGCGTTCCATTGCCCGCCGCGCAGTCTCCGCGATGGCGATCATGTCGTGCAGCTCAACGTGCGCGCGAGAAGCGGCGAGGTTCTCGAGCATCGCTTCGTCATCCAGGTCAGGAAATCCGAGGAATTCGAGGACGGCGTTACCATTCGTCGGCGCATCGCGCAGGTCGAAGCCGAGGTGTTGGACGACGTGCTGGACAGCCTGGGTCATCGTCCCGGCTTTCGTCTGTTGTTGCGCCAGGGCTCGGCACTCGAACTCGATCGCCTCCTTGCGACGCTGGCATCGTTGCGTACGCAGGTGTATCGCGACTGGCGGCTGGAAATCCTGGCGGCCGACAGCGATGCCGGCGACGCCATTCGCACATTGATCAGCGAGGCGGCGGACGATCTTGTCGAGCGCATCGACGTGATCGATCCATCGGACGAAGCGGCGTTCGCCCAGTCGCTGGGCAATCCTGGCGAAACGTCAACGCTTCGGCTGGTCGGTCTGCTGTCCGCCGGCGACCAGCTTGGCTGCGATGCCCTGCTGGAAATTGCGCTGGCCAGCGCGCTACATCGCGATGCGGACCTGATCTATGCCGACGAGGTGCGCATCAGTCCGGCAAGCCGCGAGAGCGAGCCGTTCTTCAAGCCGGATTTCTCACCCGATCTGCTGCTTTCCACCAACTATATCGGCCGGCCCTGGTTTGCCTCGACTGCGTTGCTTGGCCGCTGCGGCATCACGGTGCGCGGTCTGCTGGAAACTGGCGAATATGATGCCGTGCTGCGCTGCACCGAGCAGGCCGCAATGATCCATCATGTGCCGAAGCTGCTGTGCCTGCGCGGCGTGCAGCAGATCGACGATGCGAAGGCCGAAGCGGCGGCACTGGAGCGGGCAGTCACGCGGCGAGGCATCCAGGCCGAGGTGCTGGCCGGCGCGGTGCCCGGCACATGGCGCGTGATGCGTACCCAGCCGGTGTCAGGCATGGTGTCGATCATCATCCCAACCTGCGCGGCACGTGGCTACGTCGAGACCTGCATCAAGTCATTGCGCGATCTTACCAAGTACCGCAATTTCGAGATCGTCTGCATCGACAACATCCCCGACGACCAGGTCGCCTGGAAGATCTGGCTGCAGCAGAACGCCGACAAATCGTGCCGATGCGGGATGCGTTCAACTGGTCGCATTTCAACAATCGTGGGGTGGACGCGGCTTCCGGCGAGTACCTGCTGTTCCTGAACGACGACATCGAAGTGGTCCAGCCGGATTGGCTGGACGCCATGCTGGAGCATATCCAGCGGCCGGAGGTTGCGGTGGTCGGGCCGCAGCTTCTGTACCCGGACAACAAGGTACAGCACGCCGGCATGTTCCTTGCCACGCCCGGCATCGCGCGCCATGCGTTCCGTTTCGCGCAAGCCGATGAACCTGGATATTTCGGCCTGGCGCTGACACAACGCAATGTGATCGCGGTGACCGGTGCGTGCATGCTGATGCGCCGGTCGATGTATCAGGCGCTTGGCGGGTTCGAAGAGGCGCACGAGATCATCAACAACGATCTGGATTTCTGCCTGCGCGCGCATCAGGCCGGCAAGCTTGTGGTGTTCACGCCGCATGCATCGCTGATCCACCATGAAGCGGTGAGCCGTGAGCGGCTGAAGGACGTATTCGACTTCAGCCAGTTCGAACAACGCTGGAAGACCCTGTTTGCGGCAGGCGATCCGTATTTCAGTCCACGCCTGACGCGTCATTCCGACGACTATCGACCGGATGACGAACCGATGGAGACGGTGTTCGCCGGCCATCCGCTGTTCCGCCGCGAAGAGATCAAGCGAATCCTGGTGGTGAAGGTAGACCATATCGGTGACTTCATCACCGCGATTCCTGCGATCCGCAGGTTGAAGCAGCAGTTTCCCGCCGCCTCGATCCACGTACTGGCGAGCCGTGCCGCGCGCGCCTTCGCCGAGATGGAGGATTGCATCGACGAGTTCATCGAATTTGAATTCTTCCACGCCGTGTCGGCTCTTGGCCCCAAGCGGATAAACCAGGAAGAATACCAGGCGCTGCGTGCCCAGTTGACGCCGTATCGCTTCGACATCGCGATCGACCTGCGCAAGCATCTCGATACGCGCGATGTGCTGCGCTACGCGCCGGCGCGTTTCCTGGCCGGCTACGATTATATGGGCCAGTTCCCGTTCCTCGACATCGCGCTGGAATGGGAGGGCGACAAGACCCTCGCGCGCAAGCGCAGTCACGTCACAGATGATCTGATCAACCTGGTCGAGGCAATCGGGACGGCGTGTGCGGCCGATCGGACGCAACTGGATCTGGTCGCGCCCGGTCAGGGGCCGCCTGCATCCTTGCCGGCCGATGTGCGCGCGCTGTTCGCCAAGCCGGTGGTCGCGGTGCATCCCGGTGTCGGCAACGCGATGCGGCAATGGCCAGCGGAGCATTTTGCTTCGCTGATCGACCTGCTGGTGGAAAAGAATGCGACCAACATCGTGCTGATCGGTGGACCGGAGGAGGCGGAACTGGCCGACGACGTACTCGGCAAGGTGGCCAATCGCGATGCGGTGGCTTCGCTGGTCGGCCGGACGCCGCTGCGCGATCTGCCGAGTTTGCTAAGCGCTTGTGCCTTGTACGTCGGCAACAACTCCGGGCCGAAGCATATTGCCGCGGCACTTGGCGTGCCGACGATCGGCATCCATTCGGGTGTGGTGGACGCCATCGAATGGGGACCGATCGGCAACCGCGCCGTGGCCCTGCGGCGGAACATGACGTGCAGTCCGTGCTATCTCGCGAGGATGGAGGATTGTCCGCGCAACTATGCCTGCATGCGCGGGCTTGAGCCGAGCCTTGTGCAGGAAGTATCGGAAGTCTTCCTTGCCCGACAGGTCGAACGACCCACCGTGAAGCCGCTGGTCGAACCTCGCCTTCCGGTGATCGTGGCACGTTTGGCGGACGTGCCGGGGCGGGGCAAGCGGCCGCGCGACGAATCGATGAATGCGCGTCAGGCTCCTCCATCGCAGCCGGGCACACCGCGGCGCGGCACGGCATCGGCGAAGCCGCTGCAGGCAGCTGACGCCGCAGCGGACAGCGCGTCGCTCGGCAGCAGGGTACCGGGACAGGTGGCCGCGGCCAAGCCTGTCGCGCAGCAACCGGCGGAGACGCTGTCCAAACCGAAACGCAGCCGGCGACGCCAGACTTCGTCGCTTCGTGTCGAATAGCCGGCTCACTGCGCACAAATGGCCTTGCCTGGCACTTAAGGCCCAACGTCATGTGTGGTCTGGTCCGGCCATTGCCGCCGGCATGCTGCCGCAACGGACAGCCATCCCGCGTTGCCATCGTCGCTGGCGGCCGTTATGACCGGTGGATGGACGATGACGCACTGATCTCGCTTGCCGCCGCACTGGCTCTGGAGGCAGGCGCCGCAATTCTCGCGGTGCGCAAGCACGGCTTCGATGTGGTGCGCAAGGAGGACCGCTCGCCGGTCACGGAAGCGGACCACGCCGCCGAAGCGATCATCGTCGCGGGGCTGCGCAAGGCGACACCGGACATCCCGGTGATCGCCGAGGAGGAAGTGGCCGGCGGCCGCATCACTGAGCCATCGCCGGCATATTGGCTGGTCGATCCACTTGACGGCACGCGCGAATTCGCCGCCGGAAACGACGAATTCGCGGTGAATATCGGCCTGGTACGCGACGGCCGGCCCGTGTTGGGTGTGGTAGGCATTCCTGCCGCCGGCGAATTGTTCGGCGGCATTGTCGGGCGTGGCGCCTGGAAGCGCGCGGGATCGCGCGAGACAGCCGTCAGCGCGCGGTTGTCGCCCGAGGAAGGTCTGACGGTGCTCGCCAGCCGCTATCACGGCAGCAGTACCCGGCTGGACGATTTCCTGCGCGACAAGCGTGTAGCCAAGCTGATCAATTTCGGTTCGAGCGTGAAGTTCTGCCGCCTGGCGGAAGGCATCGCCGATCTGTATCCCCGCTTCGGCCGCACCATGGAGTGGGACACCTGCGCGCCCCAGGCCGTGCTGGTAGCCGCCGGCGGCACAGTGCGGACGTTCGATGGCGACGAGTTGCACTATGGCAAGCCGGGCTGGGAGAACCCGCACTTCGTGTGCACGGGGCGGCTGACAGCAGGCTGCTGACCGTCATGCCGGTTGACATCGAGCGTGGGCTGCTGAGGACCGGAACGGGCTATATCCATTATCGCACCGCCGGGCAGGGCAGGCCGGTGATGCTGTTCCATATCAATCAGCAATCCTCCGCCTTGATGCTGGAATTGATCGCGGCACTGGCGGCGAATTTTCGTGTCGTCGCCATGGACTATCCGAGCCACGGGCACTCCGACCATGTCGTGGAACAGCCCGGCTTTGCCGATTACGTGCGCTGCGCCGTCGCGTTGATGGATGCGCTCGGCATCGCGCGGACCGCGGTGATCGGCGAGGCGGTGGGCGCCGGCGTCTGCGTCGAGTTCGCCAACACCTGGCCCGATCGGGTGGACCGCGTGGTGCTGGTGAACTGCCCGTTCTCGCCCGATCGCACGCGCACCGCGACGCATGTGCGGGAGTTGCAAAGCGGTCTGCGCCCGGCCGATGCCTCGGGCTTTCCGCTCACACGTACCATCGAGTTTATGCTGGAGAAGGACCCGTCGCATTCGCCGACGCAGCCGACGCAGGTACCTGGATGGACCGCATCAACACGGCGCAGATGGAAGTTGGGCGCGAGCGCTGGCAGGCGGTGACGGCGCTGGCGAATTTCGACATGGAAGGAGGGTTGCGTCGGCTTGCGCAACCGACGCTGCTGCTGATCGGCGAGCACTTCTACTACGCGCGCTTCGTCGATGAGATGATTGTCCGGGTGAAAAACCTGCGCCATGAGGTGCTGCCGGGCGGGCGATTCTGCATGACCTGGGAGCGCGCGAACGAGATCGCTCAAAAGGCGGCAGCGTTCCTGCAACACGGCGCCACATAGTCAAGGATGACGCCATGACCATCGAATTCATCGGCATGATCCATCATAGGCACGCGTCGGAGATTCATCCGCCAGGGCCCGAGGTGCTGGATCGCGGGTACATCCGCGAGTTCGCCCAGGCAGCCGAGGCCGGAACGTTCGATCGGGTGCTGGTGGGATATTTCTCGGATGGTCCCGATGGTTTCCTGCTCGCCGCCGCCGCGGCCGCGCACACCGAGCGGCTGGGATTCCTGATCGCGCACCGGCCGGGCTTCGTGGCGCCGACGCTGGCGGCGCGGAAATTCGCCACGCTGGATCAGGTTACCGGTGGGCGCGCGGCGATCCACGTGATCTCCGGCGGCGACGATGTGGACCAGTTGCGCGATGGCGACACGCTGCCGAAGGACGAACGCTACGCGCGCACCGACGAGTACGTGCACATCCTCAAGCGCATCTGGACCGAGACGGGTCCGGTGGACCATGCGGGGAAATACTATCGCTTTGTCGGAGCTTCCACCGCGATGCGCTGTGTGCAGCAGCCGCGCATCCCGATCTATTTCGGCGGTGCCTCGGACGCGGCGATCGCGGTCGCCGGCAAGCATGCCGATGTCTATGCGCTGTGGGGCGAGACGCACGCGCAGGTGCGTGAACTGACGGCGCGGGTGCGCGCGGCGGCGGCACTCCACGGCCGCGAGGTACGCTTCAGCCTGTCGCTGCGGCCGATCCTGGCGCCGACGGAAGACGAGGCCTGGGCACGCGCGGAACAGATCAAGCAGCGGATTTCTGAACTGCGCGCGAAGGCCGGCATTGGCCCGCGCGAACCACCGAATGAAGGGTCGCGTCGATTGCTGGAGGCTGCGGCGCAGGGTGAGCGGCTGGACAAGCGACTGTGGACCGGTGCGGCCCTGCTGACCGGCGCGCGCGGCAATACCACCAGCCTGGTCGGCACACCGCACCAGGTCGCCGAAGCCCTGTGCGACTATTACGATCTTGGCGTCACCACATTCCTGATCCGTGGCTTCGACCCGATGAACGACGCGATCGAGTATGGCCGCAGCCTGTTGCCATTGACGCGCCGGTTGATTGCCGAACGCGCGCGGATCGCCGCGGAATAGCGCGATGCCGCTGCTGGGCAAGGCGGTGCGTCACGAATGGCCGCTGGACTGGGATTTTCTCACTGTCAATCACGGCTCGTTCGGCGCGGCGCCGCGCGTGGTGCTGGCCGCGCTGCAGGACTGGCAACGCCGCATGGAGGCACAGCCCAGCCGCTTCATGCGTACCGTGCTGCCGGATGCGTTGCGTCACGCCGCTGATCGGCTCGGCGCCTTCATCGGCGCCGACGGCAAGGACATCGCGTTCGTCGATAATGCGACCACCGGCTGCAATGCCGTGCTGCGCTCACTGCGTCTGCAGCCGGACGACGAAATTGTCGTGCTGACCCATGGCTATGGCGCGGTGCGCAACGCCGTGCGTTACGTCACCGAACGTGCCGGTGCGCGCGTGGTGGAAGCCGAGGTGCCGTTCCCGCATCCGCGGGCCGATGCGATTGTTGCCAACGTCGCTGCCGCTCTGACGCAGCGAACGCGTGTTGCGGTGGTGGACCACATCACCTCGGGCAGCGCGCTGGTGCTGCCGTTGCGGCGCATCATTGACGTGTGCCACGAGGCCGACGTTCCGGTGCTGGTGGATGGCGCGCACGGGCCGGCGCAGGTGGCGCTGGACATGCGTGCGATCGGCGCCGACTGGTACACCGGCAACTGCCATAAATGGCTGTGCGCACCGAAGGGTTCGGCATTTCTCTACGCCGATCCGGATCGTCAGCAGGGCCTGTATCCGGTGACGATCTCGCACGGTTTGGGCAGCGGTTTCCTGGCAGAATTCGACTGGACCGGTACGCGCGATCCCAGTGCATATCTGGCAACCGTCGCGGCGGTCGATTTCCATGCGCGCCTGGGTGGTGAGGCGCTGATGGAGCGCAACAATGCGCTGGCCGCGGCGGCGACGTCGCTGCTGGCACGGCGGCTGAACACCGAACCTGGGGCGACCGGCGCGTTGACGGGCTCGATGGGCGTGGTGCGTCTGCCGCTCACCGGTGCCGCAACTGCGGAACGGTCGGCCGAAATGCGTAGCCGGCTGTTGGCGGCCGGCACGGACGCGCCGACGCATGTGCTGGCTGGCGGCATCTGGCTGCGGATTTCCGCTGCTGCGTACAACGACATCGAGGACTACGAGCGGCTTGGTGAAATAGTCGCGCGGATTGTGCGCGAATTGGAATAGGCCAGACGCGCGACGCCGAAACGCCAGCCCATTCCGCGCAACGCTCCGATGACCAGGGTTCAATGGTCAGTGTTGCACGCCAGGCTTATGGTCGCGATGTACCACCGGCCACCGATCCAATGTCGCCACCCGTCGATCCCGTGCAGTCCGACCCTGCGTTGCCTCCTCGCGCCGGCGTGGTGGTGATTGGCGGCGGCATCATCGGCGTGTGCACCGCGCTGTTCCTGGCCGAGAAGGGCCACTCGGTCGTGTTGTGCGAAAAGGGGAGCATCGGTGCCGAACAGTCGAGCCGCAACTGGGGCTGGTGCCGAACCATGGGGCGCGATGCGCTCGAGATCCCGCTGGCAATCGAGAGCCTGCGGTTGTGGCGCGGCATGAACCAGCGCATCGGCCGCGACACCGGCTTCCGCCAGGCCGGCATCGCCTATCTATGTGAAACCGAACAGGAGATCGCTGCGCAGGAGCAATGGCTGGCCGAAACGCGGCAGTACCAGGTCGATGCGCGGGTGGTGCGCGGATCGGCGATCGATACGGTGGTGCCAGGCGCATCGGGCATGTTCGTCGGCGCACTGCACACGCCGACCGATGGCCGCGCCGAACCGTCGCAGGCAGCGCCAGCGATCGCCGAGGCGGCGCGCGCGGTAGGCGCAACGATCGTGACGCAATGCGCGGTGCGCGGCCTCGAGACGCAGGGCGGCCGAGTCTCGGGCGTCGTCACCGAGCGGGGCCGGATCGCGTGCGACACCGTCGTGCTCGCCGGCGGCGCATGGTCGCGGCTGTTCTGCGGCAATGCCGGCATCGATCTGCCGCAGTTACGAGTGCTGGGATCGGTATTCCGCACTGCCCCGCTGAGCGGTGGCCCGGAGGTTACTGCCGGAGGCTCGGTGTTTGCCTTCCGCAAGCGGCTGGACGGCGGCTACACCATCGCCCGGCGTAATGCCAACGTCGCCGACATCACGCCCGATTCGTTCCGCCTCCTGCTGCAATATCTGCCGACCCTGCGGCGGAACTACGGCGAGGTCCGCCTGCATCTGGGCCGCCGTTTCATGCAGGAGTGGGGCACGCGCCGCAAATGGTCGCTGGACGAGACGACGCCGTTCGAGGCGGTGCGCGTGCTGGACCCGACGCCGAAGCAGGCCACCTTGGACGAGGCGCGTGAGGCATTGTCGCGCGCGTTTCCGGCGTTCGCCCGCATGCAGGTGGCGGAAAGCTGGGGCGGACTGATCGATGTGACGCCGGATGCGGTACCGGTGATCGGCGAGGTCGCCGTCATCCCCGGCTTCTTCCTCGCCACCGGCTTCTCCGGTCATGGCTTCGGCATCGGCCCCGGCGCCGGACACCTCGCGGCCGACCTTGTTGCGGGGGATACACCGATCGTCGATCCCGCGCCATTCCGTTTCAGCCGGTTCACCGAAGGTCACCGACGGGCTGCATAGATGCCGGCGATCGCACTGAACGCCCGACAGGCCATGTCGCTGGCCGCGCGTCAGCGTGCGCTGTTCGCGGTGCTGTGCTTCGTCTGGGGCACGACATGGCTCGCCATGAAAATCGGCATCGCGGTCGTGCCGCCAGGCGTGTTCGCCGGCACGCGCTGGACCGCGGCTGGTATCATGCTTCTGCTGTGGCGCTGGGCACGCGGGCAGCGGCTGCAGATTCCCATGCGGCTGACCGGACGGCTGTTCGTGGTGGCCATCCTGATGGTGTCGCTGAACCAGGTGATCCAGCTTTACGGATTGCGCCACATCACCGCGGGCCTGGCTGCCGTGCTTTCCTGCGCACTCACGCCGATCGCCTTGCTGAGCTTCGCGGTGGCGTTCGGGCAGGAGCGCTCATCATGGCGCCAGGTTGTGGCGATTGCGATCGGCGTGGCCGGCATCATCGTGCTGTTCGGTCCGGCGGCATTCGCCGGCACGCTTGATGTGTGGGAACTGCTCGGTGCATCGGGCGTGATTATCGGCACGCTGTGCTACACGTCAGGGTCGGTAATGGCGCGGCCACTGATGACGTCGCTCGCGCCGGCGCAGATGGCGGCGATGACCAATCTGATCGGCGGCGCGCTTCTGCTGGTCAGCTCGATCTTATACCAGAAGCCCTAAGTCATGACGCACGCCCAAGCGCGAGTTCCGATGGATCTGATGCGATCGGGGTCGCTGATCAGAAAATGCCACGCATCCTTGCAAGCTGTGACGATGGCCTCGTAGCTGTCCCATACCAACAGGCTCAGCTTGTTGGCCCGGAGGTAGTGCCAGACGTTCTCCATCGAGTTGAGTTCCGGCGAATAGGGTGGCAGTGAGATTAGCGTGATGTTGACTGGGACTTTCAGCTTCTTGCCGCGCTGATGCCAGCCGGCGCCGTCGCAGATCAGGACGGCGTGCGCACCGGGCTGCACCTGCGTGCTGATTTCCTTCAGATGCTCGTTCATTGCCTCGGTATTGGCGGCGGGCATGATGACCGCGGCGCCGACCTCACGAGCGGGGCAGATCGCACCAAACAGATAGACCGAATCGTGGCGGTTATCCCGTACTGCGGGTGGCCGGGAACCAATCGGCGCCCACTGGTACGGGAGCCATCCCTTCTGGCCTACTCTGGCTTCATCTTGGAACCACACCTCCACAGGTTTGCCCGTCGCGGATACTGGCAGGACTTCGTTCATCAGGCTGGCGAAGTTTATTTTGAAACTCTCCTGCGCCGCTGCGTCCTTCTTCGGATGGTAGGGGCGCGGCTGCAACCGCGTCAGCTTGAGCTTGCAGAGCAGCTTGGCCACGCTGCGCTTGTGGAACGTAACCGCGAAGTGGCTGGCGATCTTCGCGCGCAGATCAACGCAGCGCCACCGCACAACGCCGTCTTTCTCCGGATCAGGCCCTTTGATCACTATCTCCTTCAGTTCAGCCATTTGCGCCTCGTTCAGCGCCGAAGGGCGTCCAGAGCGCCTGCCGGTTGCCAGGCCGGAAACGTCAGACGCGTTGTAGCGATGCACCCAGTCGCATAGCGTCTGCCGGTCCATCCCACTGGCCGTAGCAGCCTCGCCACGCGACCAACCGTCCAGCAAAAGCGCGATGCCCAGCAGGCGTCGCGTAACGGCGGCATCCTGGGTTTTAATGGCAACGCCGCGCAGCTCAGCAGCGGACCGGTCCAAGCGCGTGATCTCGATCGCCTTGCCCATGCCGTGACCCCCCAAAAGAACTTCAGGGTACAAGGAGTCAGAGTTCCGCCGATTCGGGAATCCCTCCGAAGAGTCGGGACTTCCAGCTTCTGGTATTATTCGAACCAGGCGCGCGTGAGGCACTGATCCATCCCTGGGGATGGCACGCCGCGATCGCCTGGCTCTATCTGCTGCTGCCGGGCTCGATCCTGTCCACGGTGATCTACTTCCTGCTGGTGCGCGACTGGGGCGCCAGCCGCACCGGCACCTACGCGTTCGTCTCGCCGGTCGTCGCCGTGGCGATCGGCACCACGTTGTTCGGCGAGAAGCTGGACATCGGCGACGTGGTGGGGATGGCACTGATGCTGGCGGCCGCCGCGATCGTGCTGCGGCGAGGATAGACGGTTCTCCGTCACGTCACGTGCAGCACTGCCTTGCCGACGAACTCGCGGGCAAGTAGACGGCGCGCGATGCCGGCGATCTCCGTCCAGGGCGCCTCGATCTCGATATGAGGCTGCAGCGTACGGTCTGCCACGAGCTGTGCCAGCACCGTGAGGCCCACCGAAGCTGGTTCCACCCATCGCAGTTCGTGGAACAGGATCAGGCCATACAGCTTCACGCCGCCCTGTCGAAAGAAAGCGCCGCTCTCGAACGTCGTCATGGCCGATTCCGACACGCCGAAGTGCACGCAGGTACCGTTCGGTTGCAGCATCGTCAGTGCCGCGGACAACGCCGAACCGCCGACGGAATCGACGATCAGGTGGTACGGCCCGCTCGCCGCAGCGGCGCGCAGGTCTGCCGCTACGATGATGCGGTCGCCGCACCATTCCGCGATCATCGCCTTCTGTTCGGCTCGACGCACGTGGCCGTACACCAACGCGCCCGACCGGGCGGCCAGTTGGACCGCGAGGTGGCCGACGCCGCCCGTGGTGCCATCCACCAGCACGTTGCGGCCGAGCAGCAAGCCGCCCTGGCGCAGCGCGTGCAGCGCGGTCAGACCGGCGACGGGCAAGGTCGCGGCCTGCGCGTCGGTGACCGCATCCGGCAGCGCGGCAACCGATTCGCTCGGTGCCCGCACGCGTTCTGCCCAGGCGCCCGTCGGCAACAGGCCGACCACGCGCGTTCCCGCTGCCGGCCCGCTGCCGTCTGCCGCGGTTGCCTCGATGATGCCGGCGAAATCCCAGCCGGGGCGTGCGCCGGCGACTGACTGCGACAACGCGCGATTGGTCTCGCCGCGGTTCAGCGAGATCGCGGTGACGCGGACAGTGACTTCGTTGGGCGCGGCCGCCGGCAGTTCGACGTCGCGCAACACAAGCTTGTCGTTGTGCGAAGGATCAACCACCACGGCACGGATCGACTGCGGCATCCGTTCCTCCTGTTCCTGCTTGTCAACGCACGGAGCGCACTTCCCGTATCAACGAGGTGTGCATTTCCCCTGTCAACGAGGAGTGCATTTGTCCTGTCATTGCGACGATCGCAAGCGCCCTGTCATTGCGAGGAGCGCAGCGACGAAGCAATCCCCTGCCCATTGCGCACGGACGAGATTGCCGTCTCGCGGCACTCCTCGCCATGACCGTTGCATCTCTTACCGCCCCTTGAAGCGCGGTTTGCGACGTTCGCGCCAGGCCTGGTGCGCCTCCTGCTTGTCCTCGGTCAGTTCCAGCGTCGCGAAACGATACAGATCGCCCAGTACGGCATCCGCCAGCGGCACATCCATCCCGCGGGTCAGAGACTCTTTCGCCAGCCGGGCCGCCAGCGGTGGCAGCGATGCGATGTGTTCCGCCACCTCCATCGCGCGCGCCATCAATTCGTCATGCGGCACCAGCCACTGCGCCAGTCCGATGCGATACGCTTCGTCGGCCTTCAGCGGAAAGCCGAACGCCGCGCGCATCGCCAGCCCCTTGCCGACCCACCGTGCTAGGCGCGTGGCGCCGCCCTGCGCCGGGATGATGCCGAGGCCGCTCTGCGGCAGACGCCACTCGGCGCGGTCGGACGCGACGATCATGTCGCAGCAGTAGGTGACGATGCAGCCGATGCCCACCGCATAGCCGTTGACCGCGGCGATGATCGGCTTGGCGAAATCGGTCAGCATCGGTATCGGATGCGCGCGCCGCCGATTCGGCAGCGCCTCGATGAATTCGGCGATCGAGTCCATCGAATGCGTGCGGGGGTTCTTCAGGTCCGCGCCGGCACTGAATGCACCGCCGCGGTCATCGCCGGTCAGGATGACGCAACGGATGTCGCGGTCGTTCTCCAGTTCCGTCAGGCGCTGCGGCAGGCCGGTCTGGAATTCCTCGCACCAGGCGTTGCGTGCTTCCGGGCGGCTGAGTGTCAGGATGGCGACGGCGCCACGGCGTTCGCAGAGCAGGGGCATCGCGGCATCCTCCGTTGTGGTTGTGCTAGCCGTCGTCCCACTGCAGCGGTTCACGCGTGACGACGACCTGGCCGTCCGCGGTCAGCCGGACCAGGTTAACCGTTTGCGCGAGGTCGGGCGAGCCGGAGTAGTACGCCGGCACCTCGCCGTTGCCGACGCGCACCGGCCGGTCCCAGTGTCCCAGCGCCAGGTAGTCCGCCTCGGTCGCCGCGATGGCATCGTCGCTGAACAGCCATGACGGGCGCAGCGGCGTGGCAAAGGTTTCCGGCGGCTCGTAGTGCCCGTGCGCCATGGCGATCTGCCAGCGTGTGGAGCGAGGCCGCGGGCCGCGCAGCGGAACCATGTTCTCGTAGTCGCGATGCGCGTGTCCCCAGATTTCCAGATCGTGCAGCGGGAAGCCCACCGCCTCGTCGTGCGTGATGCCGAGTACGGTGACGTTCGGAATGCCGTGGAAGTTGCCGCGGATGAAGACGCTGTTGGGCAGTGCAGGATCGTGGTTGCCGGGCAGGATCACCACCGGCCGGCCGGCATCGGCCAGCAACTGTGCGGTGCGATCGAGTACGGGGGAAGCAACGCGATTGTTGTCGAACGTGTCGCCGGCGAGCAGCACGACATCGGCATCCGCCGCGCGCGCAGCGGCGAGCACCGCTGCGAGGCCGGTCGTGCCGCCGCTGTGCTTGGTGGCGTTGCGCTCGTCATCGACGTGCAGGTCGGAGCTGTGGACGAGGATGATGTCCACTGGGGACGAGGGGGAAGGGGGCATGGGCCTTCATCCTAGCGGGCGGCGCGGTGGGGGCAAGGGTGGGAAGGTCGATCGAAACGAATGGCTGGTGCGCACCCACCGTTGTGGTCGGGCGTTAGGCGAGGACGAACTCTGGGCGTCCTCTTAGCGAAACTATCGCGTCAGCTACAGCGCGTTGAACATTGGGCATAGACCGGTAGAACGCCAGGCCTATGATGGAAGCACATCGACCAGTGCTTTATGATGGAGGCTGCGGTGGCGAAGATTCTGCTATTGCAAGGAGCCAATCTGACGTTCCTCGGGCGGCGTGAGCCGGAGATCTATGGTTCGACGACTCCGGCTGAGCTGGACGCCATGCTGCAGCGTCATGCTCAAGATCACGGCTATCAACTGGAAATCTGTTATACCAACATCGAAGGCGAGGCGATCAACCGTATATACAAGGCAACCGACGAAGGCTTCGATGGACTGGTCATGAACCCGGCCGGCTTTACGTATGCGGGCTATGCGTTGAAGGATTGCATCAAAGGGGCGGCGCTGCCGTACGTGGAGGTACACATCAGCAACATCGCGAAGCGCAACATCCACTGCGTGCTCTCCGATGTGGCGGAAGGGGTCATCACCGGCTTCGGGATGCACTCTTACATTCTCGGACTTGATGCGGTGCTGGAAATCCTGAGAAAGAGGACAGCGGGACGCTGACGAACAGCAGTCGCGGGACAACTGGTATGGCGCGACTACTCCACGCCTGTGACTATCTGATGACAAATCCATTGTTGCTCGACCGCCGCTCGGATCTGCGCGATTTATGGTCTGCTGCAATGCCATCATGGCGGACGGCGGCAGGTGGTGCGGGTTGAAGGCGCGACGACGTCTGCGGGAAGAGGTGCCGAATGAGTGACACGAACATTGCGGCTGTAAGAGTGAGTCCGTTTGCCGGCAAACTGGCCACGCCAGCAATGCTGGTCGATGTTCCAAGGCTTGTTACGGCCTACTACACCAACGAGCCTGACCCGTCCGTCCGGGAGCAGCGTGTGGCGTTCGGCACGTCCGGGCATCGTGGAGTTCTCGTTCGAGCGCAGTTTCAACCAATGGCATGTGCTGGCCATCAGCCAGGCGATTTGTGATTACCGCAAGGCGCAGGGCATTGACGGCCCGCTGTTCCTTGGCATCGATACGCACGCGCTGTCCGTGCCGGCTTCCGCCAGCGCAGTCGAAGTGCTGGCCGCCAACGGCGTGGACGTCATGCTTGCAGCGAACGACGACTACACCCCCACACCGGCGGTATCTCACGCGATTCTTGTTCACAATCGCAACCGCAAAACTGGCCTGGCGGATGGAATTGTCATTACACCTTCACACAATCCGCCCAATAGCGGCGGCTTCAAATACAATCCTCCCAATGGCGGGCCCGCAGGTACCGATGTCACCAAATGGATCGAAGCCAGGGCCAACAGTCTCCTGGAGCGTGGCGTCCAGGATGTGCAGAGAATGCCGTTCGAACGAGCCCTGCGCGCCGCCACCACCCACCGGCATGACTTCCTCAATGCCTACGTGAGCGATCTCGGCAGCGTGCTCGATATGGATGTGCTTCGTGGCGCCAGCATCCGGATGGGAGTGGATCCGCTCGGTGGCGCCGGTGTTCACTATTGGAGTGCGATCGCCGACTGTTACAATTTGAATTTGACGGTTGTCAGCGACGTCGTCGATCCGACCTTCCGTTTCATGACGGTCGATTGGGACGGCCAAATCCGCATGGACCCGTCCTCGCCTTATGCGATGCAGGGCCTGATCGACCTCAAGGATCGCTTCGACATCGCTTTTGCCTGCGACACTGACCATGATCGTCACGGCATCGTCACCAGAAGCGCGGGGCTGCTGCCTCCCAACCACTACCTGTCAGTCGCCATCTTCTATCTTTTCCAGCATCGGCCCAACTGGAGGGCGGATGCAGCAGTCGGCAAGACGGTCGTCAGCAGCCAGATGATCGATCGCGTCACGGCGAAGCTCAACCGGAAGCTCTACGAGGTGCCGGTTGGATTCAAGTGGTTCGTCGACGGCCTGTTCGACGGCTCACTCGGCTTTGGCGGTGAAGAGAGCGCGGGCGCGTCTTTCGTCCGAATGGACGGCAGCGTCTGGACGACCGAGAAGGATGGCATTGTCCCGGCCTTGCTGTCGGCGGAAATCACTGCGCGCCTCGGCCGCGATCCCGGTGAAATCTACCGTGAGCTGGCAGGCGAGCTCGGCGAACCGTTTTACGATCGTGTCGATGCGCCGGCGACCCCGGAGCAAAAGCAAAGACTGGCGCAGCTCTCGCCGCGGCAGGTTCTGTCGGCTGAGCTGGCCGGTGAGACGATCGAGAGTATCCTGACGCGGGCGCCCGGCGACGGCGCCCCGATCGGCGGTTTGAAAGTGATTGCCAGGAGCGGCTGGTTTGCAGCGCGTCCGTCCGGCACCGAAGACGTTTACAAAATATATGCCGAGAGCTTCCGCGGACCGGATCATCTACGCCGCATTCTCGTGGAAGCCAAGGCCATCGTCGGAGCCGCGCTGGGGGCGCAAATGGACCAGCCGGACATTCCGTCCCGAACCGATCCCCAGGAGAAGACATGAGCGATCAGGGGCGGGGCAGCCATCCAAAGGACCACATACTCTCCCGGGACGTCGCCGGATTCGATTCGCTGACCGAACTTGCCCTGGATATGCGGTCGGCCTGGAATCATGCCAGCGATCAGGTGTGGCGCCGGCTGGACCCTGTGCTGTGGGATATCACGCATAACCCCTGGGTTGTCCTGCAAACGGTCTCGCGAGAGAAACTCCAGTCCGAGCTGGCGGATCCCGCCTTTCGCAAGAAGGTCGATCATCTGGTGCAGGCCAGGCGCGACGCTGCGGAGGCGCCGGCATGGTTTCAGCAGACCTATCCGCAATCTCCGTTGAGCTGCGTCGCGTATTTCAGCATGGAGTTCATGTTGAGCGAGGCGTTGCCGATCTATTCGGGCGGACTTGGCAACGTGGCCGGCGACCAGCTCAAGGCCGCCAGTGATCTGGGCGTGCCGGTGGTCGGTGTCGGACTGCTGTACCAGCAAGGCTATTTTCGTCAGGTGATCGACAAGGACGGCATGCAGCAGGCCCTGTTCCCGTACAACGATCCCGGACAACTGCCGATCACGCCAATGCGCAAGCCGAATGGTGAGTGGCTGCGGCTGGAGATCGCCCTGCCAGGCTACCCGGTCATGTTGCGCGTCTGGCAGGTTCAGGTCGGCAGGGTGAAACTCTATCTGCTGGACAGTAATGACGCGGCGAATTTCCCGGAAAATCGCGGCATCACCAGCGAGCTGTATGGCGGTGGGCCCGAGCTGCGCCTCAAGCAGGAATTGCTGCTGGGGATCGGTGGGTGGCGCATGCTCGAAGTACTCGGCATCAAGCCGGAAGTCTGTCACCTGAACGAGGGACACGCGGCCTTCGCGGTGCTGGAGCGCGCCCGAAGCTTCATGCGGGAGACCGGGCACAGTTTCGAGGCCGCGCTGGCCGCCACCAGGGCAGGCAATCTGTTCACCACCCATACCGCGGTATCCGCCGGCTTTGACTGTTTCCCGCCCACCCTGATCGAGCAATACCTTGCGGGTTATGCGCGAACGCTACTCGGCATTTCCTGCGACGATTTGCTTGCGCTGGGCCGCGCCAACCCGAACGATGCGTCGGAGCTTTTCAACATCGCCTATCTGGCGATTCGCGGCAGTGCAGCAGTGAACGGCGTGAGCCGCCTGCACGGTCGGGTAAGCCGGGGCCTGTTCGAGCCGCTGTTTCCGCGCTGGCCGACCGACGAAGTGCCGGTGGAGCATGTGACGAACGGCGTCCACATGCCGACCTGGGATTCAGCTGCCGCCGATGATATCTGGACGCAGGCCTGCGGCAAGGAGCGCTGGCTAGGCAGTGCGGAGATGCTCGAGCACGACTTTCGCCGCATGCCGGCCGCCGGGCTTTGGCAATTTCGTAGCGAGGCCCGCAAGTCCCTCGTTGAATATGCTCGCGAACGCCTGTCGCGGCAGTTGGCTGCCTACGGCGCCTCGTCCGAGGGATTTGACGTGCAGCGGCTGTTCGACAGCAATACGTTGACGCTTGGATTCGCCAAGCGGTTTGCCACTTACAAAAGACCCAACCTGCTGCTGCACGATCCGGAGCGGCTGCTGCGCCTGTTGTGCAATCCGCAGCGCCCAGTGCAGCTGATCATCGCCGGCAAGGCTCATCCGGCGGACCAGGCGGGGCAGGCCATGATCCAGGAATGGCTGCGGTTCATCCGTCGCCCCGAGGCGCGTCCCCACGTGATATTCCTCAGCGATTACGACATGCAGTTGACCGAACAGTTGGTGCAAGGGGTCGATGTCTGGCTCAACACACCGCGACGACCATGGGAAGCCTGTGGCACCAGCGGCATGAAAGTGCTGGTCAATGGCGGTATCAACCTATCCGAATTGGACGGCTGGTGGGCCGAAGCCTACACGCCGGACGTCGGCTGGGCGCTCGGCGACGGGCAGGAACATGACGATGCGTCGACCTGGGACGCGATTGACGCCGAGGCGCTGTACAATCTGCTGGAGCGCGAGGTGGCGCCGGAGTTCTACACGCGCGATGAACAAGGCGTCCCCAACGCCTGGGTGACCCGCATGCGGGAAAGCATGGCGCGATTGACGCCGCAGTTTTCCACCAACCGTACGGTGGGCGAATACACCGAGCGGTTCTATCTGCCGCGGGCCGCAGCCTATCTCGAGCGGGCGGCCGATGACGGCAAGATCGGCGCAGCGATCACGCATTGGCAACGCGCGCTTGACCAGAACTGGCGGTCGATACGCTTCGGCGAACTGACGGTTGCAACAGACGGCGACCGGCATGTTTTTGAATTGCAGTTGTATCTCGACGAACTCGACCCCGATTCGGTGCGGGTAGAGCTGTATGCCAATGGCGCGGCGGACAGAACGCCGGAGCGGCAGGAGATGCGGCGCGCTCGCCGACTGGCCGGCGCCTTGGGCGGCTATGTTTACGGCGCCGCGGTATCGGCGAGCCGTACACCGGCGGACTATACTGCCCGCGTGATACCGCGCCGTGAGGGCGTTGCGATCCCACTGGAAGATGCACGTATCCTGTGGCACCGGTGATCCGATCCGGCACCACAGAACGACCTGCCAGCGCGCAGCAACCGATCTTGTGCCCACCGAAAATCTCATCCGGTCCAAGACTGACCACCGGCGGCTCACTCCCAACGGCGGCGCGTATTACGAGGCGCGACCATCGCGGAAACCCCCAGCAGCAGCCATCCCGCCATCAGCAGCGTCCCACCGATCGGCGCCACCGCCGCCAGCCGCACCCCGAACAACGCCAGCGCATAGACCGCGCCGCAGAACAGCAACAGACCCACCACGAACGCCGTCCCCGCCCAGTCCACCAACGGTCCGCCGCGCGGCGCCCACAGCCCGCACGCCAGCAGTACCAGCGCATGCCATCCCTGCATCTGGACTGCGTTCCGCACCATCTGGAGCGCCGCTGGGTCCAGCCACTCCAGCCCATGCGCCGTCAGAGCTGCCATCGCCACCGCCGTCAGCCCAGCCAGCGCCCCGCATCCGATCCAAACACGTTGCATGCCGAGGGTCCCTGTTCCACCACGCGCTCCCTGCCTATACCATCGCCTGTCATGCCGCGCGGCGACCTCTATCCCGAGATCGGACCATTCGAGACCGGCTACCTGCCGCTGTCCGACAACCACGTCATGTACTGGGAGCAGGTGGGCAGCCCACGCGGCCGTCCGGTGCTGTTCCTGCACGGTGGGCCGGGCGCCGGCGCCGGCGCCGTGCACCGCCGCTTCTTCGACCCCGACTTCTGGCGCGTCATCATCTTCGATCAGCGCGGCGCCGGTCGGTCGCGCCCACTTGGTAGCCTGGAGAACAACACCACCCAGGATCTGGTATCCGACATCGAGACCCTGCGGCGCCATCTTGGCCTGGAACGCTGGCTGCTGTTCGGTGGCTCGTGGGGGTCCACTCTGGCGCTCGCCTATGCCCAGGCGCATCCGGATCGCGTCATGGGCTGTGTGCTGCGCGGTGTCTTCCTGGGCCGCCCGCCTGAGGTGGACTGGTTCCTGCACGGCCTGGCCGCCATCTTCCCCGATGCCCACGCCGCCTTCGTCAGCTTCCTGCCCGAGACCGAACGGCACGACGTACTCGGTGGCTACCTCAAGCGCCTGGTCGACCCGGATCCCTCCGTCCACCTGCCGGCCGCCCGCGCCTGGTCGGTCTACGAAGGCTCGTGCAGCACCCTGCTGCCCAGCCCGGAGACCGTCACCTCATTCGCACAGGACCGCACGGCGCTGGGGCTTGCCCGCATCGAGGCATACTACTTCGCCAACCACCTGTTCCTGCCGCCTGAAGGACTGCTCGGCAACATGGACCCGATCGCCCGCATCCCGGCAGAGATCGTGCAAGGCCGCTATGATATGATCTGTCCCGCGCGGACTGCCTTCGAGCTGGCCGCGGCCTGGCCGTCGGCCCGCCTGTCGATCGTGCCGGACGCCGGGCATTCCGCGCTCGAACCAGGCATCCGTCGCGCATTGGTGGCGGCCGTCGAACGGTTCCGCCAAGGGAGATAACGTCATGAACGTCGCGGTGATCGGACTGGGCACCATGGGGATGGGCGCGGCCCTCAACCTGGTGCGCAAGGGGCATCACGTCACCGGTTGTGACGTGCGCGAAGCGGCCCGCGACGAGTTGTCAGCGGTCGGTGGTGCGCCGGTCGCCAGCGCGTCGGAACTGCCAACGGATACCGAGGCCGTCGTGGTGTTCGTGGTGAACGCCGCGCAAACTGAGGACGTGCTGTTCGGCTCCCAGGGCTGCCTGGTGCGACTCGCCAAAGGCACGGTCATCCTGTGCTGCGCCACCATCGCGCCCGAGGCGGCGCGCGCGCTCGATGCGAAGATCGGCGCTGCCGGGTTCCTGATGCTGGATGCCCCGGTATCCGGTGGCAAAACCGGTGCGCACGCCGGAACGATGACGGTGATGGCGTCCGGTTCGGATGCCGCGTTCACGAGAGCGCAGCCGGTGCTGGATGCAATCTCCACCAAAGTATGGCGACTGGGCGACAAGGCCGGCGTCGGCAGCACGGTGAAGATGGTCAACCAGTTGCTCGCCGGCGTGCACATCGCCACCGCCGCCGAAGCCCTGGCACTCGGCATCCGCGCCGGCGCCGATCCGCGCACGCTGTTCGAGGTGATCTCCTCGTCTGCCGGCAGTTCCTGGATGTGGCAGAACCGCGTGCCGCATATCCTGGACGGCGACGATACGCCGCTGTCCGCGGTGAACATCTTCGTCAAGGATCTGGGCATCGTGCTCGATCAGGCGCGCGCGCTGACCTTCCCGCTGCCGATGGCCGCAGCGGCGCACCAACTGTTCCTCGCCGCCGCAGCGCACGGCGACGGCGCGAAGGACGATGCGTTCGTCATCCGCGTGTGGCAGGCGCTGGCGGGGATCGAGCTGCCGACAGCGCCTCCATGAAAGGACAGTAAAAGGAAGCGCTTCTTTTTTGCAAAAAAGAAGCAAAAAACTCTTGTTCATTTGCTCCGGTGTTTGATCCGACACAGCTTACACAATCGATCATTATATCCGCGAAGGTTGGGATTGGGTGGAGGCTGCTGTCGCCGTAATGGAGGCGCAAAACAGTTGACGCCCGTGGCAAAAACCATGTTGATGTCGTTGTAGGCCTCCATCGTTCGCTTCTGCCGGGTTGTCCTGCTGTTGTCATCGAACATCGTCATGGAGAACTCTATGCGCGCCGTGTCTATCGCCTGCCTCGCAATAGCCGTGGCTCTGCTCGCTGCCTGCGGCCCAACGCCGGAGCAGCAGGCAGCCGCCGCCGCCGCCCAGCGCGCCGACGACCAGAACAAATGTTACGGCTACGGGTTCCAGCCCGGCACCGACGCCTTTGCCCACTGCATGATGACCACTGCTACCCAGCGCGACGCCCAGGAGGCCGCCGACCGCCGCATGGCCGCTGCCCAGCAGGCCGCCACCGACCGTCAGAACGCCGCCATCAAGGCTGCCAAGGACGCGGCCGACCAGGATGCCTGGGACCGCAAGACCGGCCAGGGCGCCTACGCCAACTCGCCCTCGATCACACCAGCCTATTCGCCGCCGCAACAACCCGCCTCATCGCTCTCATCTAACCCGGTCGACAACGTCCGAAACTCGATCCAGAACGACATGGATAAAATGGAAAACGCCGGCACGGTGTCGCCATGAGAGCGTGCCTGGTGCTCGTCGGCGTTCCGCTCCTGCTCGCCGGCTGCGGCTCGCTGCCACATGGCAATCTCGGCATGCCGGACATGAGCGGCGGCCCCGCCTTCAGCAACCCAGACTTCAACAACAAGAACTACGCAGACCCGAATCCGCATAGCGCATCAGACGACGCGCAGCGCGCCGCCTACCAACAGCACCAGCAGGATCAGATGAACGCCGCCGGTATGAATAGCGGTCCCGACCTCAGCCATATGAACTGCAGCGGCAGCAGCGTTTCGTCCAGCGGCGCCAACGCAGGCACCCTCTCATCCAGCACATCCTGCCATAACTGAGGTCCTTGCCGACGCGCTTGGCCTCTGGCGGCTTGAGTTGCGCGACCGGTGGTGCCATCCCAGCCGCGCTCTCGAAAGCCGCGCGGCACGCACCGCGGACATGATCAGGCAGCAAAATCCGTGGGCAACCAAAGAAACCCCTGACGACAGCAGTCTTGCGGCGTCCCGCAGCGCTCGTCATCATCCTCAGTAATGGTAAATCCTCAACAACCCCCCGGCCGCCTCGACTATCAGGCCAGCATCGACCGCCCGCGCCTGGCGCTGCCCGACGGCAAGCGCGTCGCGGTGTACATCGTGGTGAACGTCGAGCACTGGGACATCGGCCGCGCCATGCCGCGCCAGGTGCTGACCGCGCCGCAAGGCGCGTCTGTGATGCCCGACCTGCCCAACTGGGCGTGGCATGAATACGGCATGCGCGTCGGCTTCTGGCGCGTGAAGGCGGCGCTTGACACGCACGGCATCGCACCGTCGATGACGATCAACGGCACCGTCCCTGCGGCCTATCCGCGCGTGACACAGGCCGCGCGCGACGCAGGCTGGGAGTTCATGGGACACGGCTTCCAGCAGATCGCCACGCATCTCGTGGAAGACCAGCGCACGATGATCCGCAATGCAATGGATGCGCTGCGCACAGCCGCCGGACACGAGATCGTCGGCTGGCTGGCACCGGGCCTGACCGAAACGTTGGAAACGCCCGATCTGTTGGCGGAATCCGGCATTCGCTATTGCGCCGACTGGGTGGTGGACGATCTGCCGTGCATGATCCGCACCGCGCACGGTCCGCTGCTGACCATGCCTTACAGCGTCGAACTGAACGACATTCCGATCATGATGATCCAGCATCATCGTGCCGAGGAACTGTTTTCCCGAACGGTCGCGCAGTTCGACCGGCTGTATGCCGAAGCCGAAACGCAGGGCGCCAAGGTGATGGGTCTCGCGGTGCATCCCTACATCAGCGGCGTGCCGCATCGCATCGGCTGGTTCGAGCAGGCGCTGGCCTACATGGCGGCGAAGCCCGGCACGTTGTTCTGGCAAGGGCGGCAGATCATGGACTGGTATCTCAGGGCAACGGCATGAACTGGGGTACCATGAGCCGCGCCGAACGCGACGCGGCGTACAACAACCCGGCAGCGGTGCCCGAGAGCGCAACATTGCTCGCTGAATGGCGCGCTTCGTCAGAGGCGTTCCGCGCCGCGCATCCTGAACATCTGGATCAGCGTTATGGGCCGCGCGAGCGCAACACCTGGGACCTGTTCCCCGCGTCCGACCCGAACGCGCCGTGCCTGGTGTTCATCCACGGCGGCTATTGGCAGCGCAACAGCAAGGACATGTTCGCCAACGTGATCGCTGGTCCGTATGCGCGCGGCTGGTCAGCTGCACTGACCGGCTACACGCTGGCGCCCGATGCCACGCTGGCGGAGATCACCGCGGAAATCCATGCGGCGTTGGATTGGCTCGCGGAGCATGGTCCGTCGCGCGGCATCGCCGGTCCAATTGTCGTGTCAGGCTGGTCGGCCGGCGGTCATCTGACCGCGATGACCCTCGGCCATCGCAGCGTGCGGGCGGGCTTGGCGATATCGGGCGTGTTCGAACTGGGACCGCTGCGCGAAACCTACCTCAACGAAAAGCTGCGTCTGACCGACGAAGAGATCGCCACGCTGTCGCCCCTGCGTCTGCCGGTGGTGAACAAGCCGCTGGCGATCGCCTACGGCACCGCAGAGCTGCCGCCGCTTGTGTCGGACAGCCGCGACCTGCATGCGCGGCGCTCCGCGGCGCATGCACCAGGTCCGTTGTCGCCGGTAGCCGGCGCAAACCACTTCACCATTATGCTCGAACTGGAAAATCCGCACGGTCTGCTGACGCGACAGGTGCTGCTCCTTACAGCGTAGCCTCGACCGCCGCGGCAATGGCGAACAGCCGCGCATCCCCCAGCGTCTCGCCGACCAGCATCAGACCGACCGGCGCCTCGCCTTCACGTTGGCACGGCAGGCTGATCGAGCAGCGGTCGAAGAAATTGCCGAGTGCCGTGTTGCGCAGGATATGCAGGTTGACCCGGTTGTACTCGCGCTCGTCATCCAAGTCGGCAATGCGCGGCGCCACGATCGGCACGGTCGGCATGACCAGCGCGTCGACATCCCGCGTGCGTGCATCGAAGGCCGCGATCAGTCGCCGCCGGTCGGCGACCAGTTGCAGATAATCCACAGCCGTCATGCGTTCGCCGCGTTCAATGCGCTGGCGGATGCGCGGATCATACTGCGCGCCCTTCTCCGCCAGCAGCGTGCGGTGCCAGGCATAGGCTTCGGACGCAGCGAAGCCGCCCTTGGCATTCACCGAGGGGATTTCGTCGAACACGGGAAAGCGCATGTGGATGATGTCCGCGCCCGCCGCCGACAGCGTAGCGAGTGCCCGACCGAATGCGCTGCTGACTGCCGCGTCCATGCCATCCAGCACGACATTGGTCGGCACGCCCAGGCGCAATCCATTCAGGGCGGCCGGCACCGGCAGGCTCAGCGCCTCACCGGCCAGCACCGCGTCGATCACCGCACAGCATGCGACGCTGGGCGCCAGCGGCCCGACTGAATTGAGGCTCGGCGCCAACGGCAACACGCCGCTGATCGACACGCGTCGCGCGGTCGGCTTGTAGCCAACGATGCCGCAGAATGCCGCCGGAATGCGGCATGATCCACCAGTATCGGTTCCGAGTCCCGCCACCGCCATGCCGTCGGACACCGACACTGCGGTGCCGGATGAACTGCCGCCGGGAATGCGTTGCGACGCGCGATCCCAAGGTGAATGCGGTGTGCCGTAATGCGGATTGATGCCAAGTCCGGAGAAGGCGAATTCGGTCATATTGGTGCGGCCTAGCGGCACGAAGCCGGCAGCCAGCATGCGCTGCACGACAGGCGCGTGTGCCGTGGCCGGCGGTGCATCGGCAAGCGCGCGCGAACCGGCCGGCGTCGGTTCGCCCGCGATATCGAACAGATCCTTCACGCTGATCGGAACGCCGGCATAGCGACTGGGTGCTCGGCCGGCGCGGCGCAGCGTGTCCATCGCATCGGCCATCGCGCGCGCCTGCTCGGCATGCACCTTGATGAAGCTGCGCGCGCCTTCACCATTGGGATCGGTGATGCGGGCGAGGCATCGTTCCACCAGCGCGCGGCTGGTGATGGTGCCATAGGCCAGGGCCTTTGCGTATTGCTCGATCGTGCGCATGGACTGATCCTGTTGTCATTGCGAGGGGAGTAGCGGACTCCCCTGTAATTGTGAGGGCCGAAGTGAACTCCCCTGTCATTGCGAGGAGCGAAGCGACGCGGCAATCTCGTGCCAGTACCGCCGTACTGGACCGAGATTGCCGCGTCGCTTCGCTCCTCGCAATGACAGTGCGGCTCAGTTGTGCGGCCGCCGCTCCGGCGGCGTATAATCGATGGTGACGAAGCCGCCCCCCTGGTAGCGCTGCGCTACCGGATCCAACGGATTCGGGCGCCTCAAAATATCTGCGGCATAATCCTCGGCATTCTGCGTCGGCTTGTAGCCCAGCCGTTCGGCCCCGGCATTGTTCCAGTAGCTGCGCGTATTGGCAGAGACCCCCCACACCGTAAGATAGCCAATGTCGGGAACGGTAACGCAGCAGTTCATCAACTGCGTCAGATCATCGTAGCCCAGCCAGGTGCTGAGGTGACGGAACTCGGTCGGCCGCTCGATTGCGGTACCGATCCGCACGCAGATCCCCTCGATGCCGTGCTTGTCCCAGTACATCCTGGTCATCGCCTCGCCCCACACCTTGCTCAGGCCATACCACCCGTCCGGTCGCAGATCGCAGTCCAGGTCCAGCTTGTCCTCGACCCGGTGCATTCCGACCGCGTGGTTGGAACTGGCGAACACGATGCGCCGCACCCGATGACGTCTCGCGCCCTCGTAGACCGAATGCAGCCCGCGCAGATTGTTCTCGATGATCTCAGGCAACGGCCGCTCCACACTGGTGGCAGCCATGTGGATCAATACGTCAACGTCGGCCAGCAATTGGTCCACGAAACCTGCATCGCGCAGGTCGCCATGGCAGACCTCCTCCTCCGGCGCGATCGGTGTCAGCGCACGTGTGCCGCCGGCCGACCGCAGGCCGAAGCCCAATTTGAGCAACGCCGGACGTAACACCAGGCCGATATTCCCGCTCGCGCCTGACAGTGCCACTTTGGTCATGCATGTTCCTCCGCGGGCGATCAAGCCCGGCACGCATGTAGCCACAACATGACGAAGGACACACCATGACTGACCGTCCCGCAAAGCCGGTGCTGCTCACCGGCGCCTCCGGCAAATTGGGCCGCGCACTGACCAGACATCTTGCCGCCGATGGCTGGAGCCTGCGGCTGACCGATATCGCGCCGTGTCCCGACGTGATCCCCGCGAATGCCAGTTTTACCCAGGCCGATCTGAACGACGCGGTGACAATGCTGCGACTGGCGGAAGGCTGTGGCGCGATCGTGCATCTCGGCGGCATATCGGTCGAACGACCATTCGAGGAAGTGCTGGGTCCGAATATCCGCGGCCTGTACCACATCTACGAGGCTGCGCGACGCGAGCAGGCGAGGGTGATCTTTGCTTCGTCCAACCATTCGATCGGCTTCCATGAACGTAGCGAGACGATCGCCGCCGACACGCAGTTTCAGCCTGATGGGTTCTACGGATTATCCAAGGCATATGGTGAACTGATGGGACGGCTGTACCTGGTACAAGCACGGTGTTGAAAGCGTGTTTCTGCGCATCGGCTCGTGCTTTCCGGAACCGACCAATGCCCGCATGCTGGCGACCTGGCTGTCCTACCCGGACTTCTGCCGCCTCGTGGTGCGCTGCGTGCAGGCCGACAGTGTGGGATGCAGTGTGGTCTGGGGCGCATCCAATAACCGACGCATGACTTGGTGGAAGGACGATGCGCGTGACAAGCTCGGCTGGCAACCGATCGACAGCGCCGATCCGTTCGCCGGCCAGCTTGCCGGCAAGGTCAGCGGCGATCCGGTGGAGGAGCGTTACATGGGCGGACCGTTCTGTTCACTCGGCTATTCGCGTGCGTCGCCTGCGCCGGCGAAATTGTTTGGGGAGTAACCGCGATGCCAGAGGGTCGCCTGTATATCGGCAACCGCCGCTATTCCTCCTGGTCGATGCGAGGCTGGCTTGCGGTGCGGCTCGCCGGCCTCGACGTCGAGGAGGTGCTGATCCACTTCAGCCGCCCAGGCCCGACGGAGGCGATCAGCAGGCTGTCGCCCAACGGCCTGGTGCCATGCCTGGAGCATCGCGGTGCGCTCGTCTGGGAGTCGCTCGCCGTGTGCGAGTACTGCGCCGAACTCATGCCTTCGCTGTGGCCAACGGATCGCGTTGCCCGCGCCCATGCACGCGCCATCAGCGCGGAGATGCACGCCGGCTTCACCGGCCTGCGGCAGGCAATGTGGATGAATCTCGGACGGGATTTCGCCGGTCTTGGCCGCACGCCGGCGGCGCTGGCCGATATATCCCGTATCGAGGCGATGTGGGCCGGCACGCGTCAGCGATTTGGCGCCGGCGGCGCGTTCCTGTTCGGCGACGACTTGACCTGCGCCGATGTAATGTACGCGCCGGTGGTGACGCGTTTTCTCACCTGGCAGCCCGCGATCAGTGCCGCGACACGCGACTATTGCGACGCAGTACGCACACACCCGCTGGTCTCTGCATGGTATGATGCCGCGGCCGCTGAGCCCGCGGACTGGCTGCTGCCGGATTATGAAAACGCCGCATGAGCAGTGTGGCGCTCGACCATGTCGGCGTGGTAACGCGCGATCTGACCGCCCTGGCGCAGCAGTATGAGCGTCTGGGCTTCACTCTCACGCCGTTCGCGCGACAGGCCGATGGTCGTATCGGCAATCGCTGCGCCATGCTGCGCCACGGCTATATCGAGTTGCTGGCGGTGGTCGATCCCAATGCCGCCAGTGCCACTCTGGATCGTTTCCTGGCGCGCTATGCCGGCGTCCACATCCTGGCGTTTGCCATTCAGGACGCGACGGCCGAGCTTGCACGGCTCCATCGCGCCGGTATCGAAGCGCCGGCGGTCAGTCAGTTCGACCGCGCGATCGACGACGCGGATGCCGCCGGCCCACGCGTCCGCTTCGCGCTCATTCAACTGCCGGATCAGCCGGAGGGCCGCATCAATCTGGTGCACCACCTGACGCCCGAGGCATTGTGGCAGGATCGCTTCCTGCACCACGCCAATAATGCCACGGCGTTGGCCGAGGTGACGGTTGTCATCAACGATCCCGCGGGGGCGGCAGCGCGGTTTTCGCGTCTCGTCGGATGTCCTGTGGTGCCCGATCCGGCGGGAGGGCTTGTGCTCGATCTGCCGCGTGGCCGTGTGCGTCTGGTGGCCGATGCGGGGCAGTCATCGGTCGTGCCGCGCGTGCTTGGCGTCGTGGTGCAGACCAGTGATGGGAATGAGGCGATCGGCCGCCTGCTTGTTCAGCGGGGCATCGCGCATCGTCGCGTCGGCGGCCTGTTGGTCGATGCGGATGCCGCCGCCGGCGTTGCCATGCGCTTCGTTCCGGTTGGCTGATCGCGCATTGCGACGCCTGGGTCCCCTGTTTGTCGGCTGACTCGTCACTATCTGACGCCCGACGACAGGTATAGGGTCCCGCCCCGCGATGAGTTCAACATCTGACTCCGTCACCGGCCGGCCAGGTGGCACCCGGCCTCCCGCCCTGATCTATGGCATGATCGGACTGCTGGTCGCGGTGCTGCTGCTGGGCACCGGCGCCTTCATGTGGCTGAGCGGCGGCGGCACCGCCTCCTTGGTCGGCGGACCGTTCGTACTGGAGAACGGCGACGGCAAACCGGTCACCGACCGCGATTTCCGCGGCAAGTTCACGCTGGTCTATTTCGGCTATACCTACTGCCCGGACGTCTGCCCCACGACGCTGAACGAAGTGGCGAACGCGCTGGATCACCTCGGCGCCTCGGCCGATCGGCTGCAGCCGATCTTCATCACGGTCGATCCGGAGCGCGACACGCCTGCCGTGATGAAGCAGTACACCGCTGCTTTCACCCCGCGTTTACTCGGCTTGACCGGTACACCGGAGCAGATCGCCAAGGTGGCGCAGGAATACCGGGTCTATTACGCCAAGCATCGCACCGGTCCGGGGCCCAACGACTACTCGATGGATCACAGCTCCATTCTGTACTTGATGGGACCTGACGGGAAATTCATCGCGCCGCTGCGCGCCGACGAACCCGGCACGCAAATGGCGACCGATCTGGCAAAGCTGATGTCCTGACCCTCGTTTGACCATCATGACTGCCCCCGGAACAGTCGAACACCAGCGGTCACCGGGTGGCCTGTCTTGCTGCACCCGGCGCACTGGCGCTACGTCCCGCATCAACCACGCAAGCAAAGGATCAGCCGCATGCGTCATCTCGTTCTGGGCAGCCTGTTGTTCGCGGTCCCGGCCATCGCCCTGGCGCAGCCGAGTGACATCAAGATCGAGAACGCGTGGTCCCGCGCGGCGCTGGCGGGGCACATCGGGGTGGTCTACCTGACCATCAGCGACAGCGGCGCGCCTGACAAGCTGATCGCCGCCGCTTCGCCGATTGCCACCAAGGCTGACCTGCACGAATCCTTCACGGATAACGGTGTGGCGAAGATGCGTGATGTGGCGGCACTGCCGGTGACACCTGGCAAGCCGGTGACCCTGGCCCCAGGCGGCTATCACATCATGCTGATGGGCCTGAAGCAGCCGCTGAAGCAGGGCGACACCTTCCCGATCACGCTGAGCTTTGCCAAAGCCGGCCAGCTAACCGCGACGGTCACGGTGCAGAAGCCAAGCGTCAGCATGCCGACGGGCTCCGATTCAATGGGTGGCATGAACATGCCCGGTACGCCGATGCAGGGCGGCGGCGCGTCGAACACGACAAAGTAGCCGCGATGACCATGCTGCCTGTTTGCCGGTGACTACAGTTCAACCTGCGCTGCGTCGCCGAGCGGCGTCAGGCGCGTGCCGTACGTCGCGCTGCGCTGGCTGATGTCGTCGAATTCCGCGCGTTCCGCGGCCAGCGAGCAGGGCACCGTTTCGTTGCTGTCGTTGTGGCGGACGAATTGGAAGCTGACACCTGATATGGCACGGCCGGTGATGGCGGCAAGCACCATCATGCCGATCCAGTCGCCGTGTTTGCGACCGCCGTGGCCGGTGTGGAACGAGAAGCTGCCCAAGCCATAAAAGATCGCCTTGCCGCGATAGGCTTCCACCGCCAGCGAATAATGCGGTCCATGGCCTATGACGAGATCAGCACCGGCGTCGATTGCGGCGTGGCCTATGTCGCGCATGTAGCCGAGTACGTCTTTGTGCAGGCCCCAGTGGCATGACGCGACGACAACGTCGGCCTGTGTGCGCAGCGCGGCGATATCCTCGGTGAATGCGCGCAGATAATCCGGGTCGGCCCAGGTGATGATCACCGGCGGAATGCCCGGGCGATTCATCGGCGGAATGTCCGGTCGTGTCTTGTGCATCGGCACCTGATACGCGGTGTGTGCGCGGATCACCGCGATACCGGTCGAATTGGCCCCCGCTTCATGGTTGGTCGGCCAGTAGACCGAACTGCGTTGCAGGAAGCCGTAGCGAATGCCGTTGCGCTCGATGACGACCGGTGCGCGCGCGGCCGCTGCATTGTTGCCGGCGCCGGTGTGGCGAATGCCGAGCTCGTCAAGCCGATTGATGGATGCGGTGATCGCCGCCTCGCCATAATTCACGTTGTTGGCGATGCCAACGGCAGCGATGCCGGCGGAGCGCAGCGCCTCGCCGGTCTTCGGTGCGGCGAAGAATCCCTCGTTCTCCACTGCATGGCCGCGCGGCGGATCGTACAGGCAGCATTCCAGGTTGCTGAACACGATGTCGGCGGCTCGAAACTCATCCCGCACGCGCGCGAATGGCACGGTCGGATCAGCCACGTTCATCAGGTTGATGTCGCCGGTTAGGCGCTTAAGGGCGAAGCCCGACAAAAAATTTGTCGATGGTCAGGCAGCGATGCCGAGTTCGCGAAAGACGCCGTTCATGGCGAGTCGCAGGTCCTGGTAGTGGCGATCGATGGCGCGCGGGTTTTGTCCTCCTCGGGTGGGGCTGATGTCTTGAGCGGCCGCGAGGAGTGGCTTGAGGGCTTTCTCTCGGAGCACGAGTAGGGCCGTGATAGCGCGCAGACCGGACGGCATCGCCTCGTAGCGACGCGTCGCGCCGATCCGCTGGACGATCTGTTTGCCGCGGAGTTTCTTCAGATCATACGCGGCCTGGCGGGGGCCGTAGAGCGGTGCGCTGTGATTGCGGAACGCGCGGACCTGATCGGCCAGTGCCGAGGCGGTGAAGCCATCAGCTGAGGCTGACAACGCGATGACAGCCTCAGCGACGTGACGCAGGCGCGGCTTGTTGAGATCGATTCCCCCGACCACGGTTTTACCAACCCGTGACGGCAACGGCAGACGCTCGAGCATCTCATCGCCGACGAAGCATTGATCGATGCAACTCAGCGCCTCCATGAATTGCTCGAGCATGCCCTTCAATCGGCGGACGATTTCGGGGAAGTTATCCAGTAAGCGCCCGCAGCGGAACTCCCGGATATTGTGAGCTACAGCCTCAATGCGAAGTACGCGTTCGCCTTTTGAATAGATCTTCAACGCCAGCTTGCCGCAATGCAGCTTGAAGACCGTCAGATCATACGTAGGTCTCTCGACCGCGACTCCCCATTCGGCCGCCCGCATGTTGCGTGGACGGTATTTCGGCCGGCCCTTGTCGCCGAGGATGGTCTTTATCGTCTTCAGGTCCAACGGCGCCCGGCTACGATCGATCAGGGCTTGGAAGACTTGCTCCATGCGTCCGCCAACCAGGAATATCAGGTTTCGGCTGTACTCCATTTGATAGTTGGAGAAGTGATAACGGAACCCGCTGCGTTTCTGCTCCTCAAAGTCGAGCGCAAAGCACAAGCAGCAGCGGTAAATCCACCGCTCACAGACCTCACTCAATCGCCCTATAGCCCGTTGCTCGGACAAGGTCTCTGCGATCTTCGCGAAACCGGACGTGTCACCGATGGCGGTGAAACAGTTGCCTTCCTTGGTGAACCCGATGCCCGCCTTGCGCGCCTGGCAGGCGACGTATTCATGGCCGTTCAAGATCACCTGGGCAGGGAACGGTGGGTGCCCGCTGATCTTGATGGTGACATGCCCCCAATCACGGTCGAGAATATGAAACGAGTAGTGGTTCACATAAGGCTTCTTCCGCTCAAGGTGGTAATTCGACTCGACGTGCCACACCGGTGCCTGGGCTCGACCGACCAGGACCAGAAACAAGCCCTCGATCACCGCTGTCTTGGCCAGATAATCGTCGGCCACGTCATGCTTGCGCTCTCCTGCCACACAATCGATTACCGGGATGTCGTGCGCTTTGGCGTAGCCTCGCACGCGCCGGCTGAACCGGCCGGCCAACCGCATCAGATGGGCGTTGTCCAGAGTGTCGTCTGATCCAGTGAGCGCCCGCCACCACACGCGGAAACCACCAGGGCTATGACCCATCCCGAAGTAAGCGTTCAGAACGATGCGGTCCACGCAATCGTAGCTGCCGCTCAGCAGCTCTTGATAGAGCTCGCTCAGTCCGTCGGTCATGGCCCGCTCCCTCGGCGTACTGCCGAACTCCGATGTCTATCCGAGACGAGCATACCGACTACCGACGGCACATTGGCCAGTGGCAAGGCATTTGACGCGGCGGAACTGCCCCGCAGGGGCCACTTTTCCACAGCCATGTCTGGGGAAAAGCGTAGTCCCTTACCACCCGACTCTTCTCGCGTCCTGCGTTGAATTGTATGCTCTGCGAAATCCCATCAAATCATAGCCGGAATGACCACCGCCTCGGCAAGCCATTCCGCCGCTGCGGTCGCGGCGCGTCCGGCTTTGGTGAGGTAGTAGCGGTAGGTTCCAGTGGCGCGTTTGATCACCCCGAGGTCCAGCAGCCGGCGCAGTTGCCGCGACAGTCTGGTTGGCGACAGCATGCCGAGGTCGGGCAACAACTCGCCCCGGCGGATGCCGGCAATGTTGACCTTCGGGTTCTGCAAGGGGCGTGCAACAGGGCCTTGTCCACCGGGGCAAAGAAGTTGATCCCTTGGACCGTCTTGCCGTCCACCGCATGCGGCTTGGTCAGCCGCGCAAGCGCCCGGATGCCGGCGGAGAAGTCATCCAGCGCGGACAGGTGGGCGATGTAGCGTCGGTTACAGCCGAGCAGTATCTCACGCAGGTCGATCAGGCTGTAGATCGATTTCTTGACTGGTGCGAGTTCCCGGCTCGCCGGGCCGTGGCGGTGTTCCACCTTGCGGTGGTGCTTGAAGAACGACACATCGTTGGTCGTGGTCTCGATGCGCAGCACGATGCCGTGCTTGTCGTACATCTTGATCGAGCACTTGCCGAAGCGGTGCTTGATGCAGGTACCCTCGATCCGGGTGGAGAACTGCGAGCCGACCTCCTGGGCCAACAATGGCGTGATCTGCCGGCCGAGGAATGTGGCGATCTGCTCGGCCTTCACGCTCAGCACCGACTGGCGGACCAGTTGCTCATAGAGCGGGCCGAGCGTTGTGGTGGACTGGAACGCCAGGTCGGTGGCGTATTCCACCTGCATCAGGCTCCAGTGGTAGGTTTGCCCGAATACCTCCGACACCGGGCAGCACAGCGCGGCGTAGCGATCCAGGGTACGGTGCAATTGATCGGGGGAGAGACTGTCGGCCAGTTGCTGGGCGCGGCCCCAGTCGTCGATCCGCACGAAAGCGTTGTCGGCCATGGTGTAGCCGATGCCCTGCGCGGCCAGCCTGCGCGCCAGCCAGCTATGGCCGTTGCAGTAGAATTGCAGGCGGAACGGCGCCCAGGTCGGCACGCGCAGATAGACCAGCCCGAATTTGGCGTCCTGGAAATAGAAGTAGTAGTGCAGGCATTTGCCGCTGTCCGGCCGGATGTAGGTCTTATGCGTCTGCTTGTCGTGCCAGGGCTTGTAGGCGTCGCAGGCTTCCATGGCCGAGATGACGTGCACCAGGCCGGGATGGTCGCCACGCCGCTCAAGCACGCGCGCCACAACATCTTCCTTGCGGACATGCGGCTTGGCGATGTGCTCGATGCGGACCCCAGCCTCGGCGGCCAGCGACGCCGCACGCTCGCGCACCCGATCGCGCAGCGTCTTGGCGAAGTCCGGGTAGTCGAAGATGCGGATGCCACTGGCATGGAGATACCCGGTCATTCCTGCGGCGTAGCACACTACGGGCAGCGTCCCGGTGATCACCAGCCGGTCGTAGCACGACAGCATCCCGGCAATCCGATCGTCGTAGCGCTCCGTCAGTGACTGGCTCATGCTGCCCCCGCGCGGTAACCGCAGGGAAGGCTACACCAGACCTATTGGTTCCGGCTCCGCCGGCTTAGGATCATGCTGGGCATGAGGCGAGTGTAGAGCACACCAGGACAACTGAAAACAGCGCTCGGCGCTGTCCCCCTGGAATGCAGTCGCCTTGTCATTGCGAGGAGCGAAGCGACGCGGCAATCTCCAGCCAGTCGGAAGTGATTGGTCGGGGATCGCTGCGTCGCTCCGCTCCTCGCAGTGACAGGAGAACAGGATGCGCAAAGAGGCAGAAATGCAGGGCGGTCCGCTCGCCGGCATACGTGTGGTCGATCTGACGACGGTGGTGCTCGGGCCGTTTGCCACGCAGATGCTGGGCGACATGGGCGCCGATGTCATCAAGATCGAATCACCGGATGGCGACAACTGCCGGTGGATCGGTCCGAGCCGCACCAGGGGGATGGGCTCGTACTTCGCCATGCTGAATCGCAACAAGCGCAGCGTGGTGCTGGATCTGAAACGGCCTTCGGCGAAGGATGCGCTGCTGCGCCTGGTCGATGGCGCCGATGTGTTCGTGCACAACATGCGCCTTGGCGCGGCGGACCGCCTGGGGCTCGGCTACGCGGCCCTGTCGGCGCGCAATCCGCGGCTGATCTATGCCTGCGCCTCGGGTTTTCGCAAGGGCAGCAGCAAGCAGGAGCATCCCGCATTCGACGACCTGATCCAGGGCATGAGCGGGCTCGCCGCGCTGAATGCCGGCCCGGATGGCGCGCCGCGCTATGTGCCGAGTGTCGTGGTGGACAAGCTGACCGGCCACATGCTGGCGTCGATGATCGGCATGGCATTGTTTCACCGCGAACGCACCGGCAACGGCCAGGAAGTCCACGTGCCGATGCTGGAAACCATGCTGTCCTTCCTGCTGGTCGAACACCTGTGGGGCGCGGTGCTGAACCAGCCGGAGCTGGGGCTCGGCTATCCGCGCATGCTGACGCCGCATCGGCGCCCCTACGCGACGCGGGACGGCTACGTCTCGGTGATCGCAGTGAGCGACGCGCACTGGGGCCGGTTGTTCGCTGCGATGGGCCGACCGGCGCTGATCAAGGATCCCCGTTTTGCAACGATCGCCGCACGGTCGGACAACGTCGATGCGCTCTATGCGGTGCTGAGCGAAGGCATGCGCGAACGCAGCACCGCGGAATGGCTGGACGAGCTGGGTGCGCTCGACATTCCCTGCGGACCAGTCAATTCGCTGACCGATCTGTTGCAGGACGACTACCTGCGTGAGACGGACTTCTTCCAGCAGATGCAACATCCGACCGATGGCGACGTCACCCTCACGGCGATCCCGGCGCGTTTCTCCGACAGCCCACCATCCATCCGCCGGCTCTGGCCCGCACTTGGCCAGCAAACCGAAGAGGTCCTGCGCGAGATCGGCTGCGACACCAGTCAGATCGCAACGATCACCGCGACGTAGTCAGGAAGCACTTCTTTTTTGCAAAAAAGAAGAAAAAAACTCTTATTAATTTGCCCAGGCGCCTTGTAAGGGTAGTAATCTGAAGTAACGAAAGTTTTTTGGTTCTTTTTTCAAAAAAGAACATACTTTCTATCACCGCCGCCCCGCCGGCCACGCATAGCCAACAAGTTCCGCGGTAATGGCCCGCGCGACATCATCCCAGCGACGGGCGGTCGCCTGGCGGAACAGCCGCACCGTCGGATACCACGGCGTATCGGTGCGCTCGAGCAGCCAGCGCCAGTCGGGTGCGCGCGGCAGCATGATCCACACCGGCCGACCCATCGCACCGGCCAGATGTGCGACCGAGGTATCCACCGTGATCAGCAGGTCGAGATTGTCGAGGATCGCCATGGTGTCGTCGTAGTCGTCGATCTCCGCGCCGATATTGATCAGTGGCGCGCGGCCATAGTACTCCCCGGCCTGCCCGGTCTTCGGCCCCTTCTGCAACGCCAGCAGCGCTATCCCGGCAACGTTTGCCAGCGGCAGGAAGTCGGCCAGCAACGCCGACCGGTTACGATCGTTGTTGTGCGTCGGGCGCCCGGCCCAGATCACGCCGACACGGCGAAATCCGCCTGGCACGACGCCATCCAGACGCTCCGCCCACTGCGCCGACCGCGCCGGATCGGCGCGCAGGTACGGCACCGGCGCAGGCACTGAATCGATGCGCGTCCCAGCCAGCCGCGGCAGTCCGGACAGGGCGCAGAACGCCGCATAGTCCGGCGCGTCCTGCCACCGCACGAACTGTCGCGCCACGGGGGCGATCTGGCGCAACAGCGGTTGCAACTCGCCACTGCACGCGATCGCGATGTCGGGGCAGCGTTCTGCGGCCCAGCCAATGTAGCGGCTGAACTGGATGACGTCGCCAAATCCCTGATCGGCCACCAGCAGCAGAGTCTGGCCGGGCAGCGCCGCGCCATCCCATTGCGGCTTGCCGGTCGGCGGCATCAGCGGCGCCGCACCACCGATGCGGAAGCGCCACTCGTACTCCTCCCAGCCTTCCGCCCATTCGCCGCGCAACAGCAGCGTCTCCGCGCGAACGAAATGCGCCCCAGGCAGGCCAGGATCGATGCGCAGCGCGCGGTTCGCGCAGTCCAGAGCCGCGTCCAGTTCCAGCCGGTGATAGTGGATGATCGCCTGATTGTGCAGGCACAGTGGATCGGCCGGCGCCAGCATCGTGGCGCGGCGTGCCGCGGTCAGCGCTTCGTCCAGGCGTCCCATCGCGCGGTACACCTCGCAGATGTTGCGAAGATACAGCGGCGTATCGATCCCGTAGGCGAGCGAACGCTCCATCAGCTCAAGCGACTGCGCGATATTCCCTTGCCGGAATGCAACGATACCGGAAAGATGCAACGCATCGCCCTGGTTCGGCGAAGTGGCAAGCACGTGGTCCAGCAGTCGTTTGGCCTCATCGAGCCGCGCCGATCGCTCGTACTCGTTGGCGATCCGCAGCACTTCGCCGATCGGCATTGGCACGGTGCCCGGCGCAGGCGCCCGTGGCGCGGGCGCGGGGGTCTCCATCAGTCCACCGTGTAGCCAAGACGTTCGATCACCGGCCTTAGGATCGGCACTACCGGCTCGAGATGCTGGCGATAGTGGCGATGGCGATACACCGAGCGTGCATACAGCGGTTCGGCGACCTGCGCGTAACTGGCGGTGCGCGCATAGCGGCGGTTCTCGTGGAACGTCAGGCACGCCTCGTCGAACGGTTCGCCGATGAACGCCAGCATGGCGCGCACGCTGGCCTGCTGATCGGCAACGATGTCCTCATAGCGGATCGGCAGATACCGCAACGTCATCTCGCCGCGATAATGCTGCACCAGGTCCATCACCCGCACGTAGTGCGTCGCGGCGGTTTCCAGGTCGGAGGCGCAGTAGAAGCCGTGCGTGAAGGCGTTGGAGAACGCCGACACCATGATGTCGAGCGGATGGCGCAGCACATGGATCAGCGGCGCCTCCGGGAACAGCAGCGCGATCAGCCCGAGATGCATCTCGTTCAGCGGCATCTTGTCGGTGAAGCGCGTCGCACCGTCGCGCAGCACGCCCATCTGTCGCACCTTCTGCAGGTAGTAGTCGCGCAGATTGTCCAACCCCTCGCGCTGGTCGCCCATCCACAACTCCGCCAGCGCCTCCGGATAGCCGAGCGGGCTTGCCAGCATGCGCGGCATGATGGCGGTGATCTCGTGGATCAGCGGCAGTTCGTCGCCCGCGGCGATCTTCGGATGCGCCGACAGCGTCTGCTCGACCAGCGTGGTGCCGGAGCGCGGAAAGCCGAGAATGAAAATCGGCTGCGGCACGTCCGAGCGGACATTCGCGCGCGGCATCAGCCGCAGCCTTCCGCTGGTGAAGAAGCTGCGCAGCCGGTCGATCTGCTGGCGTGCCTCGTCGTCGAGATACTTCTGCCCCGACAACTCGCGTCCCAGCCGCTTCCCTTCGGCGAACGCCGCCCACGCATCGTCGTGGCGGCCAAGCTGATCCAGCAGGCGGCCCTTCTCCAGCAACTCGTTGGGACCTAGCCGCCCCTCGTCGTCCGCCGACGCATCGATCAGCGCAACCGCCTCGTCGTAGCGCCGCATGCGGCCGAGCAGCACGGCGCGCGTCAGGCGCACATTTTGGTCGTGCGGAAATTTTGCATCCATCTTGTCGAGGATGCCCGCCGCCGCTGCGAAGTTGCGATCGGCTTCCTCCAGCCTGGCAAAGCCGAGCAGTGTCTGGCGAACGTCCGGCGCCGCGGCAACCGATTCATCGTACAACACGCGGGCCTCGGGCATGCGTCCCTGGTTCTTCAGGTTCCATGCCAGATTGGCGAGCAGGATGGGATCACGCTGGCCGCTCAGTTCCAGCACCCGGCGATAATGATACTCGCCGATCTGCGGCCGATTGGCCTCGGTCATGATCATGCCCATCAGGTTGTGTGCCTGCGGGTTCTCCGGCGCGATGCGCACCGCGTTGCGCGCGTGGTGTTCCGCTTCCGCCAGGCTGCCCTTGCCCAGCAGGATCAGCGCCAGCTCATTGGTGGCTACCAGGTTGTTGGGATCCAGCGCAACGATGCGGCGGATCAGCGCTTCGGCGGCGCGCGCATTGCCCTGCGCCTTGCGGATGTCATACAGCACCGACAGCGCGCCAGGCCGGTCCGGTGCCAGTTCCAGCACATCCAGGCACAATCGCTCGGCGGTCTCATCCGCTCCCTGCCGATGTGCCTGGATCGCGCGTTCCACCAGCGGCACGAGATGCCGGGTGGCCTCGGGCGGCGTCACCGAGTGAAGCTGCAGACTGCAGCACCGCACGGCGCGAAGGCCGCTGCCGCACGGGCACAGAGCTGATACCGGAGCGTTCATTGTTCCACCTCGGTTCTCGCACGGCGCGAACCAGCCCCGCAAGCACGCGTCGTGTTATCACGAGCATCCCGTCATGGCCGGGCCCCGTCCCGGCCATCACCACCGGCACATTGCCGCGGCCGATGGCCAGCGGCCCCCCGCCCGTTCGCGGCCCCTTGGAGCGTGTTTCTACATGATAGCGAAACAGCCGCTATCGACCCAGGCGGACCTCCCCCCGAAGTAGCGGCCAACACGTGCTCGGACATCATTGAGGTGCTGGAGTAGCCGTCTGTTCCAGTCATATCTCCCGGACGCCGCGATCGGCTCGAGGAAAACGGGGATCGGAGCATCCACAAGCTGCAATTCCCGTGCTGTCGGCCGGCTTTTCGGACGTAACTTTCGCAAAACGACAACCCATTGGAAATACTGGGTCGACCGGAGTTCCCGAGGATCTTGAATTTTGACTAGGGCTGCGCGCTCGGCCCATGGGGCGGCGTTAGGCCCGGCGGCAGCACTTGGATTATGGTGTCGATGAAGCGCGTCGTCGTCGCAATGGTGGCGGTCGCCTCGGCAGGCGTAATCGGCGCGGCGGTTGAACCTACGCCATAGTCGGCCCGCGTCTTGAATTGATAGGCGGTCCCAAGGAACGTAATGAGGTCGCGCCCGATGCGCGGCTCCGCTCTTGCCAGCCGGGAAAATTTGCTGCGGACGCCTCGATGCGTCTTTGCCACCTTGCCGGTCTGCTCGAAAATGTAAGCCTCCGCAGCGTGGAATACCGCAATGTATGCTTCACGCGCGGCGACATGGGGCAGTGGCAACGATGCAATTTTCTGGGCGTCGGCAAGCGTGGCGCGGGCCTTCGCCAGATAGTCGGCGGTTTCAGCCTTCATAAATCGAGACCGTCCTTGCGTAGCTCGTGCATGAAGCCGGTGCGCTCGCGATAGGCCCCGGCAGGGAACGGCGTGGCGGAAATGACCGCGCCAGTGTCAAAAAGGATATCGGTGCTGACGGCGGCAAGGCGCGCGCTCTCGTCTGTGAACGTTCCCGCGTGTTTGAGGAAAACGGCAATGTCGTAATCGGAATCCGGCTTTGCATCGCCGCGCGCTCGGGAGCCGAACAATACGACGCGCTCAACCCGGTCGCCGTAGATTTCAGTCACGGCGGCGCGGAAGCGGGTCAGCACAGGATCGTTGGGCGGCTTTTCCGGCTCCATGCATCCGTTGTAGCACAAGGCAACGTGCTGCAAAATCGTTGCGCTTATGTTGGTTTTCGGGACGACCGCGCTGCGCTATGCAGCGCGCGGCAGGCCTGCCGCGAAAGCTTGAAACAATCCGGGTGCCGAATTCCGATGGAAGGCGGCACCAAGCGCCAGCTCGCGGTCACCGCGCTCGAAGACAAGATCGCCCAGAGAGCGGTAGCGGCGCTGCTGAGCGAGATCTACGAGGAAGACTTCCTCGGGTTCTCGTTTGGGTTCCGGCCAAGGTGCAGCCAGCACGATGCGCTGGATGCACTGATTGTCGGGATCAGCAGCAAGAAAGTGAGTTTCATACTGGACGCCGACATCCGGTCGTTCTTCACGGAGGTTTCCCAGGAATGGGTGGTCCGCTTCCTGGAACACCGGATCGGCGATAAGCGCATCCTCCGGCTTATTCGTAGGTGGTTACGAGCCGGGGTCCTTGAAGACGGGGTGGTAACGGTTGAGGAGAAGGGGACGGGACAGGGTTCGGTGATTTCACCGCTGCTCGCGAACGTTTATCTCCACTACGTTTTCGACCTCTGGGCCGAACGCTGGCGACGGCGCGAAGCCACGGGTGACATGATCATGGTCCGGTACGCCGACGACATCGTCGTCGGCTTCCAGCATGCGACCGACGCCCGGCGCTTCTGGGACGCGATGCGCGAAAGGCTGCGGGAGTTCTCGCTGTCGCTGCATCCGGACAAGACCCGCCTGATCGAGTTCGGCCGCTTTGCGACGCAGAACCGAGAGAGGCGTGGGTTGGGTAAACCGGAAACCTTCAAGTTCCTTGGCTTTGTTTTCATCTGCGGCAAATCCCGACGGGGCAACTTCCAGATCAGGCGGAAGTCTCGCGGGGATCGCATGATGGCGAAGCTTCGGGAGATCAAGGAGGCGCTGCGACAACAAATGCACGTGCCGGTTCCCGAGGTCGGGAAGTGGCTCGCGCAAGTAGTCGCCGGATACTTCGCCTACCACGCCGTGCCGACCAACAGCCCGGCGATATCCGCATTCCGCTACCATGTATACCCCGCTCACGCCAGAATCCGAAAATCCTCGTGCGAGATGATGCGGAAGTTGTCGGTGACCTCATCGCAGTAGAGGCGCCAGTTCCTGGGCACCTCCTCTCGCAGGAACGTCAGGATCGCGCCGCTGAAGTCTCGGAAGGTTTCATGACACGTGTTGTGGGTGATGTGCTTGTGCATCAAGCCCCAGAGTTGTTCGATCGGGTCGAGATGCGGGCAGTAGGTCGGGATGAAGTGGAGCCTGATCCGGCAACCCGGCCGCGCCAGCCAGGCCTGCACCAACTTCGCGTGGTGGTACCTGGCGTTGTCCAGGAACAGATGAATCACCCGCTTGCGCGGGTACATGCTCAGCAGCGCGATCATCAGCCTGATCGTGCTGGCTGCGTCGACGGTCTCCACCTCCAGCATCCGGGTGTGGCCGGTCTCCAGGTTGATCGCGCCATGAATGTTCAGGCGTTGCCGCCCGCTGGTCTGCGCCACCGCGATCGGCGTGTCCTTCGGCGCCCAGCACCCTACCGGCCGGACCGCATGCGTCGGATGCACCGCGTCGGCGAACAACACTGCTTCATCGGCGTCGAGGCCATTCAGCAACTCCTCATACGCCTTGATGAATGCAGCCTGTTTCTCTGGATCGAGCTTGCGCGACACCGTTTTTGGTTTGCGATGTTCCATGCCGAGCCGGTGTAACAGCGCGATCAAGCCAGACCGGCCCTGGTATTCGATGCCGCACTCCTTCTCGATCCAGGCGCCCACCTCGCGCGTGGTCCGCGGCAGCGTATCGCTGATCCAGGCCTTCAGCTTGTCCCGCTGCTCTTCGTTCAGGCGGCAGGCGCCGCCCTCATAGCCGAAGCTCGCCAGGCCCTCGATCCCGTCTTCCTGGTACAGCCGATACCAGCTGCGGATCGTGTCGTCGTCCAGCAACAGGACCTTCGCGATGGCTTCGCAGCTCATGCCGTCGTCCAGCAGCACCAGCGCATTGGCGCGCCGGGCCAAACGATGGGCGGCAGACCCGTCCCGAGCCAACTCGGTCAGGTCCTTGCGCGATTCGGCGTCCAGGAAGCCGCGGCGGATCATGCGGACGGTAGAATCGCGTTCCGGCCGTTTGGCAAGGGGTATTTTCGCCTTCCCGGGGAGTTGCGGTATAGTTGTTTTATGGCACCGACAGCTTTGCCGGCGGAGCCAGAGGGCATACGTGGCCTGGGAACAGATGGCGAAACTGGCTGACGAATATCTCCCGAAGCCCCGTGTCCTGCATCCCCGGCCAAGTGTGCGGTTCGCCGTCAAACACCCGAGGTAGGAGCCGAGTGCGGGAATCCCGCTCGCTCGGATCTGTGCGGGGGGACCGGGGTAACCCGGTTCCCTACCGCGAACAACGCTGGCGCAGTGGTCGCCACCACTACCCGAGCGTGCGCTTTGGCAACGGCGGCGCTGGATAGCGGCCCATTTTGTTATTCCAGTAAGCCCATGAGCGCGGGTCGATGATGCCGGGCGGCGCTTTGTCGAGCGCTTCACGGAAATCCTCGTCCGACACGTAGCGCCGTAACGCCTTCATATCCTCATGCGTGGCGTGCTTCATCGCGTAGGCCATAAAGCGGATCGGGTCTTCGAGCGCTTCCGAGGGTTCCTCAAACCAGACAACCCGCCGCACAACCGTTTCCGTCTCTGGGTTGAGCGGGATCGGCTTCATTGGGATGGCTCGTTGCGTGTGCCGCGCGGATGAACGGCGCGGACAATCGTCGGCAGGCGGTCAAGATCGACCTCGCGCGACGCTTTGGCGAGACGGTCCTTCGTCGCCTTCCCAAGGCGGCGCAGGTTCCCCTCGTCGAAGAACGACAACGCCTTGAGCGCGATCTGAGGATTGAATTGCGGGCCATAGAGGGCCTGTGCGCTTGCCAGCGCAGTCGGGAGGTCAATGCGCCCGTCGCAAAGGATGGCGTCAATGTCCTGATAGTCTTTTGCCTCGGCGCGAAGCTGCACCACGTTCACCTTCGTCCCCGCAAGGTCTAATAACGACGCGATCTGCAACCCATTGTCGGGCGCGGCATGCGGCGGCGCAAGGCGCGGCAAGCCCGGAACTCCGAAAAAGGAAAGCTTCACCGGGCCGCCCCGGTCAACGATTCCTTCCAGCGTATTTGGCTCGCGCCGCGTAATCGTCGCGGCGGTCATGAAGGGAATGGATGCCGTGAGCTTCGCCGGGTCGAATGGCCGGTTGCCGAAAAAGTCGAAGTCTACGGATTGACGGTGTCCGAGATGCAGCGCGACCGCGGTTCCACCATACAGCACGAATTCAGGTGAAACGGCGGCAAGCTCATCCCAAAGCCGCCGCTGCGGTTTCGGCAGTATGTCGAGGCGGGGCGCAAAATCGTCAGTCATCCCATCATATTATAGCATTTAGCCGCAGTCGGCTCAGCGGTTCCGCTCCGGTTCCGTTCGGCGACAGCCCCTCAGATCATCAGCTCGATCAAAAACGGCCCGCCGCGCGCGTTGGCCTGCGCGAACAGGTCGCCGAACCGCTCGCAGGTATCCGCCCGCGCCGCCTCCACCCCCATCCCCTGCGCCAGCTTCGTCCAATCCAGATCCGGGTTGCCGAGGTCCAGCATGTCGAGCGCCGTGCGTCCGGGATTGGCGCCGACATTGGCCAACTCGCCCAGCAGGATCTGGTACTTCCGGTTGGACAGCAGCACCGTCGTCACATCCAGCCGCTCGCGCGCCTGCGTCCACAGCGCCTGCAGCGTGTACATCGCCGACCCATCCGCCTGCAGCGCTATCACCCGCCGCCCAGGCGCACCCACCGCGGCACCGGTCGACAGTGGCGGCCCGCAGCCGATCGCCCCACCCGTCGAGTTCAGCCAGTCGTGCGGCGGCGCGGCATAGGTGAACGGGAAGAACCCGCGCCCGAAGGTCACCGCCTCATCGGTGATCACCGCCTGCTCGGGCATCAGCGCGGCGAGCGTCGCGGCGACCGATTCCGGCGTCAGCTTGCCACGCCCCGGCTCCGCGCGCGGACCGGGATCCGGCACCGCCACGGCCGGCGCGCCCAACTCGTCGGCCAGCCTGGCCAGCGCCTCCGCAGCATCCTGGTCCGGCCGCGCAAGCACATGGATATCGGCATCCGGCGGCAGCGGCGTGGTCGGCTTGTTCGGATAGGCGAAGAAGGTCACCGGCTTGCGCAGCCCGCACAGGATGACGTGTCGCGTTCCCGCCAGCGCCTTCACCGCCGACATCGACCACATACGGGATCCGATCCACCGGCACCCGCCCCCGACCACGCGCGATCCGCGCATTGGCGCCCTGCGCGATCAGCCGCGCCCCGGTGGCTGCCGCGATACGATGTGCGTTCTCCAGCGCCTCGGCTCGCACCGCCTCACCGCCGAGCACGATCAGCGTCGGCAACCCACGCCGCAGGATGTTGGCTGCATTGGCGATCTGCGCCGGATCGGAGCGTGGCCTCGGCGGCACCGGCAGCGCCTCGGCCGCCACGCCGCCCTCGTCCCACGACGTATCCGACGGCAGGATCAGCGTGGCGATCTGCCCCGGATGGGTGCGCGCCGCCTGCACCGCCACGGCAGCATCCGCCCCCACAGTCGCCGACGACACCGCGGTGCGCACCCAGGCCGAGGCGCCGCGCGCCCAGCCCTCGGTATCCGCGGTCAGCGGCGCGTCGTTCGGCCGATGATACGTCGCCTGGTCCCCGACGATGTTGACGATCGGCGACTGTGCGCGTCGTGCGTTGTGCAGGTTGGCCAGCCCGTTCGCCAGCCCCGGCCCGCAATGCAGCAAGGTTGCCGCTGGCTTGCCGGCCATTCGCGCGTAGCCGTCGGCCGCGCCGGTCACCACGCCCTCGAACAACCCCAGCACGCAGCGCATGCCGGGCACCCGGTCCAGCGCCGCGACGAAATGCATCTCCGAGGTGCCGGGATTGCAGAAGCAGGTATCGACGCCGCTTCGCAGCAGGCTGTGCACAAGGCTTTCGGCGCCGTTCATTGCTGGTCCTTCCAGTCGCGCAAGCGGGGGCCGCGAACTTGCGCGAGGGCAGGGCGGCTGGCAACAGTCTTTCCCGGCGCCAGAACGCGAGGGAACGATGCCGGTCACCGTGCTGTATTCCGAGAACATCTACCCCGACGACAGCGTCGAGCGACGCATCTACGGCCCGGACGCGCGCGTGATCTTCCCCGGCCCTACCGCCTCGCTGGCCGACCTGCCGGACGCCGACTGCGCCGCCGCCGAGGGCCTGATGATCCTGCGCTACCGTGTCTCCGCCGCCGACCTCGCCCGGTTTCCGCGGCTGCGCGCGGTGTGCCGCATGGGCGTCGGCTACGACGTGATCGACCGCAAGGCCGCCGCCGAACGCCAGGTCATGGTGCTGAACGTGCCCGACTACGGCACCACCGAGGTCGCCGACCACGCGATGGCACTGGCCCTCGCGCTGCGCCGCGGCCTGCTGCTGCACCACGAGTTGCAGCGCAAGAACCCGCCGGCGGCGTGGGGCTACGTGCGCGATCCGCTGGTGCGGCGGTCGTCAGTGCAGACGTTCGGCATCATCGGCATCGGGCGCATCGGCACGGCGGTCGCACTGCGCGCCAAGGCGTTCGGCTTCCGGGTGGTGTTCTTCGATCCGCACCTGCCGAACGGCGTCGAACTGGGTCTCGGCATCGGCCGCGCCTCCACCCTGGAGGCGCTCCTGCGCGTTTCCGACGTGCTGTCGGTGCACACGCCGCTGACGCCGGAGACCCGCAACATGGTCGGCGCGGCGGAGCTTGCGCTGCTGCCGGAAGGCGCAGTGGTGGTGAACACCGCGCGCGGCCCGATCGTGGATATCGATGCGCTGGCGGCAGCGCTGCGCAGTGGGCATCTGGCCGGGGTCGGGCTCGACGTCGTCCCGGTGGAACCGCCGGTCGAACCGGTCCCGGAACTGATCCGCGCCTGCCGCGCGCGCGAGCCATGGGTCGAAGGCCGCCTGATCATCACCCCGCACGCGGCGTTCTTCACACCGGAGGCGTGGGACGACATCCGGACGAAGTCCGCCGAAACCATGCGCGCCGCCCTGCTAGGCCCGAAGGCGCAAAACGTTATTTCGCCGGAAGGGTGGTGACTGGTCTTACCACATCCTGTCATTGCGAGGAGCGCAGCGACGCGGCAATCTGGGTCCAGTACCGCACTTCGGTCGAAGCCGCCGCGCATGCCCTCGAACTTGGCCGCTGGTCACGGTGCTTCACGCCATGACAGCCGGACGGCAAGGAGCCACCCATGCCATCATCGATCATCCGCGGCCGGCACCTCGTCACCCGGGCGCTCGATCGTCACCGTCACGAACAGCTCGACGATGCCGCCATCCTCCAGCACGACGGCATCATCGCCGCGATCGACAGCTACGCGACCCTCCACCGCCAGCACCCCGACCTGCCGGTGATCGGCACCGGCGAACAAATCCTGCTGCCCGGCTTCGTCAACGCCCACCACCACGTCGGCCTCACGCCGGTGCAGCTCGGCTCGCCCGACATGCCGCTCGAACTGTGGTTCGCCACCCGCCTCGTGCTGCGCGACCTCGATCTCTACCTCGACACGCTGTACTCGGCGTTCGACATGGTTTCCTCCGGCATCACCACCGTGCAGCACATCCACGGCTGGGCATCGGGCGGCCTCACCGAAGTCGAAACCAAAGCCGACAGCGTCATCCGCGCCTACGAGGACCTCGGTATGCGCGTCTCCTACTGCTACGCGCTGCGCGACCAGAACCACCTGGTCTACGAGGCCAACGACGCCTTCATGGCGCGCGTCCCCGAGGACCTGCGTCCCGCGCTCGCTCGCCACTTCGCCCGCTTCCGCCTCGATGCCGAGGACCTCGTCGCATTGTTCGCCTCGCTCCACGCCAGACACCAAAACAAGCAACGGGTAAAAATCCAGCTGGCACCCGCCAACCTGCACTGGTGCTCCGACCAGGCACTGACCCTGCTGGCCGACGCGTCAGACAAATACGACGCACCGCTGCACATGCACCTGGTGGAAACCGCCTACCAGAAGGAATACGCCCACCGTCGCGGCGGCTGTACCGCGCTCGACTACATCGACCGCTTCGGCCTGCTCGGCCCGCGCATGACCCTCGGCCACGGCGTCTGGCTGAACGAGCGCGACATCGACCGCGTCGCCGAAACCGGTACGCACATCTGCCACAATTGCAGCTCCAACTTCCGCCTGCGCTCCGGCATTGCGCCGTTGAACCGCTGGGAGGCGAAGGGCATCAACGTGGCGATTGGCCTCGACGAAGCCGGCATCAACGACGACCGCGACATGTTGCAGGAAATGCGCATGGTGCTGCGCGCGCATCGCGAACCGGGCATGGACGATCGCGTTCCCACCATGGCGCAGGTGTTCCGCATGGCAAGCGAGAACGGTGCGAAGACCACCCCCTACGGCGCGCACATCGGCACGCTGGAAGTCGGCAAGGCGGCGGATGCGGTGCTGATCGACTGGCAGCAGATCGCCTATCCGTATCTCGACCCGGAGACGCCGGTGCTCGATGCGGTGATCCAGCGCGCCAAGGTCGCCGGCGTCCGCGCTGTTCTGGTGGCGGGCGAGGTGATCTACCAGGACGGCCGTTTCACCCGCGTCGATCGCGACGCGGCGCTGCGCCAGTTGTCTGACATGCTGCACCGCGACCTGACCGCGGAGGAGCTGGAGCGCCGTCGACTCGCCAAGGCGATCCTGGCGCACGTCAGGGCGTTCTATGATGGCTACTGGGACGCGACCGCGCACCAGCCATTCTACCGCCAGAGTTCGCGAAGCTGAGAGCCCGCTACCGATTTGTTATGAAATCCCGGGTAGCATGCCGTCCCGCGCATCACTTTGCTGTGCCCGCACAACGATTTCGATGGCAGAATGCCACGCCGCCCCGACAATCGTTGCCACGCGACGCGGCATGCCAATGGAGAGCGCGGCACGGATTGCGGCGAGAGGAACGCATCTGGTGACAGACAACGACCCCGACACGTCCACGGGCGAACAGTCCGGCGGCATCAGCCTGCGGTTCTGGGGCGTGCGCGGCAGCCTGGCCGCACCCGGCGCATCGACGGTGCGCTATGGCGGCAACACTCTCTGCGTCGAACTGCGCTGCGGTCCCCACCTCGTGATCCTCGATGCCGGCAGCGGTGCGCGTGAACTGGGCTGCGCGCTGACCTGCTGCGGTGTTCCGGTGGACGCCGATATCCTGCTAAGCCACACGCATCTGGACCATATCTGCGGGCTGCCGTTTTTCGCGCCCATGTTCGACCCGAAGGCGCGCATTCGGTTCTGGAGCGGCCCCCTCGACCCGCCGGACGGCATCGCCGCCGCGCTGCAGCGCAGCTGGCAGCCGCCGCTGATGCCCGACATGGCCACGGCATTCCGCGCCCGGATTGAATACCGCGATTTCACGGCAGGCGAGAACCTGCTCCTGCGCCCGGGCCTTCGCGTGGCGACCGCCGCGCTGTTCCACCCGGGCAACTCCACCGGCTTCCGGATTGCCTGGGGCGGTGCCAGCGTCTGCTACATCACCGACACCGAACATCCGCAGGGTGGTCCCGACGCCAACCTGCTTCGCTTCGTCGCCGGTGCTGACGTCATGATCTACGACGCCAGCTACACCGAGGCTGAGTATCAATTGCGGGTCGGCTGGGGCCACTCGACCTGGCAGGCGGGCGTCACTCTCGCCGAGGCGGCGTCGGTCGGACAGCTCGTGCTGTTCCACCATGAACCGGCCCATGACGACGCCACCATGGATGCGATCGCCAGTGCCGTCGCGGACCGCCGCCCTGGCTCGCTGGTCGCCAGGGAAGGCATGCGCATGGCGGTCGGGCGCCCCGTGGCACTCGCCGATGGCCGCCGGCGGCGCAGCGCTCGGCGCTGACAACAGCAGTGCGCGGAACGCGCCTGGCGTCATCATCGGGCCGGTGTCGATCGCAAACGTCGATAAGGTGCGGGTGCTCGACGGTGGCGTACCGATCACCAATTTTCTCGACGTCTCATAAACTCACGCCGATTGCGCCAGCATCCAGTCCAGCATCGCGCCGCCCTCCTCGCGCGGATACACGTGCGACAGATCGGCGATCTCGCGATACGTCACGTTCGCCCCCGCCGCCGTCAGCGCGCGCTGCGCCGTGCGCGCCATCGATACCGGAAACATCCAGTCCAGCGTGCCATGCACCAGATACACCGGCAGCCCCGCCACGCGTCGCGGCTCGGCCATAGTCAGCAGCAACGGATGAAAGCTCGACGCCACCGGCGCCAGATGGGTGAACGGTGACTCGTCATCCAGTCCACTGAGCAGGGTGAACGTGCCGCCGTCGCTCATGCCGGTCAGCAGCAGGCGCGTGCGGTCCACATGCCACTTCTGCGCGACCTGCTCCAACACACGCGCCAGGTTGCCGCTGTCCACCTGCGGCTCCATCAGCGACCAGGTGTCGCCGATCGCGGTTGGCGCCACGAGGACCACGCCGCGGCTGCGTGCCTCGCGCAGCCAGCTCCACAGGAACAGTCTGCCGTGACCCGAGCCGCCGTGCAGCGCCATCACCAGCGGATATTCCCGGGTTGGATCGTAATCCTCCGGCACATACACCGAGAAACCGCCGCGTTCGCTGGTGTCATTCCCGGCATGCGTGACGCCGGTCCGCACGTCGGGCCGCAGGCCGCCCGCAGCCAGTCGGTCCAACAGCGCCGGATCGGATTGCCGCCCGGGGTCGAGGAAGAACCGGCTCACCGATGGCAGCACCGACGCGACCGGGTACAGTGCCTCGTGCGCGCGAGCCACCTGGCGCAACGCTCGGTACGCCGACCGTGGCCCGTTGGTAGAATCCGCAGCCGCACGCAGTCCATCGCAGGCCAGCAGCGTGTGCTCCACGGCACGCTCGACCTGTTCGCGCAGCACCGCCGCTTGCTCCGGCCACACAGCGCCGGCCAACGCCGCGCGCAAGGTGGCATCGCGATCACCCAGCGTTGCCACCACCGCGGCAAGCCGCGGCGGATGCAGATGCCGTGCGATGACGCCCAACGCGTCGAGCGTATCCAAAAGCCGTGCGATCAGGTCAGCGCTCATGGCACTCTCCTACGGCCAGTCCGCGGCATGCGCGCAATAGCGCAGCGCGTCATTGCCACCGGGCAACCACGCCCCATGACGATGCCGGAATCGTCGTCGTCGGCGATGCTGCCCACCAAAGGAACGGCCAGCCACCGGCGCATGTCGCACGTCTCCGCGGGGTTTCCGCACCCCTGGCGTCAGTCTAGACTGCCAGCTTAGCCAAGGAGACGAGATCATGGCACCGCCCCCGCCTTTCGGCGCGAATTCCGCCGCCGCGCGCGATATCGCCAACGTGTTGCATCCTTACACCGATCTGGTCACCCACCAGGAAGTCGGCCCGATGGTGGTGACGCGCGGCAAGGGCGTGCGCGTGTGGGACGATGCGGGCAAGGAATATATCGAGAGCGTGGCCGGACTGTGGTGCGCTGCGCTCGGTTTCGACAACGAGCGTCTGGTGCAGGCTGCCGTGAACCAGATGCGTAAGCTGCCCTTCTACCATGCATTCACCGCGAAATCGCACGAACCGCTGATCGATCTGTCGGAGATGCTGATCCAGCGCGCGCCGGTGCCGATGAGCAAGGTGTTCTTCGCCAACTCGGGGTCCGAGGCGAACGACAGCGCCATCAAGATGATCTGGTATTTCAACAACGCGATCGGCCGGCCGGACAAGAAGAAGATCATCGGCCGATTGAAGGGTTATCACGGCATCACGCTGGCATCCGCGTCGCTCACCGGCATTCCTCACAATCATCGCGCGTTCGATCTGCCGCTGCCCGGCTTCATCCACACCATGTCGCCGCACCACTATCACGGCGCCAATCCAGGCGAGAGCGAGGAGGCGTTTGCATCGCGCTGCGCCGAGGAGCTGGAGAAGATGATCCTCGCCGAAGGGCCGGACACGGTGGCGGCGATGTGGGCCGAGCCCGTGATGGGTGCGGGGGGTGTGATCGTGCCGCCGCGCACGTATTTCGAAAAGATCCAGTCGGTGCTGCGCAAGTACGATGTGCTGCTGGTCGCCGATGAGGTGATCTGCGGGTTCTGGCGCACCGGCAACTATTGGGGCTGCCAGACGCTGAACATCCAGCCCGACATCCTGACCTGCGCCAAGGCGCTGTCCTCGTCGTATCTGCCGATCAGCGCGGTGATGGTGAACGACCGCGTGTTCCAGGGTCTGGCAAAGCAGAGCCACGAGATCGGCACGTTCGGCCACGGCTTCACCTATTCCGGTCATCCGGTGCCGGCGGCGGTGGCGATCGAGACGCTGAAGATCTACGACGAAATGAATATCGGCGATCACGTCCGCGCAGTCGGCGCGCATATGCAGAAGGAACTGCGTCGCCGGTTCGCCGATCATCCGCTGGTGGGCGAGGTGCGCGGGATTGGCCTGATTGCCGGCATGGAGCTGGTGGCCGACAAGGCGACGCACCAGAATTTCGACCCGGCAGCCAAGGTCGGCGGTCGTTTCACCAAACTGATCGAGCAGCATGGTGTGATCGGCCGTACCGTGCCGGGCGACATCCTCTGCTTCAGCCCACCGCTGATCATCAGCGAGGCGGAGGTGAATGAAATGCTGGATCGGGTGGGCAATGCGCTGGATGAACTTACTGTGCAGTTGCGGCGCGAGCAGATCGCCGTCGTGCGGTAGATCGCGTCAACGCGCCAGGCCGCGGCGGTGCGGCACCTGATCATCGGCGCTGCCGCAGCGCTGTGGCTGGCCTTGTCTGCCTCATCTGGCGATGCGCAGCCAACTGTCGCAGCCTTCGATGCGGTAAGCGCCAGCGCCGAGATTACCAACGACCTCGCGCGACGCGAACTGGACGGCGCGGCCGTGGCGGCATCGAAGCTGATGGAAGCCACCTCGGTGGAGAAGCTGAAGGACAGCTTCCATCTCGTGCTCGGCCTCGGCCAAGGCCGGTACGCCGACCTGATCTATGCCCGCGACTACGGCAAGACCGAGAAGGATATCATCTTCAAGATCGACTTCGACAAATCGTTCCTGTTCGCGCGTTATCTGTTTCACGTCGACCGCGGTGCATGGCGCCTGATCCAGATCCATTTGAAGACGGAAGACGAAGAGCCGTTCCCTAAGGAATGGGTGCATATCTACCCGTAGTGACGCGCATGCGCGGCCCGGTCGAAGCCAAGCGTGTCGTCATGGCCGAGCGGTACAACAAGCCCGGCCGTGACAAGGAACCTGCAATGCAGGGAAAGGCCACATGCCCGGGCCGGTTTCGCCGTTGTCAGGGCGTGTCCGTTCTATCGCGCGCGGCTCACCGTGTAGTCCGCCACAGCCACCAGCGCCCGGCGCAGCGGGCTGTCGGGGAACGGCGCCAGTGTCGCCTTTGCCGCAGTGGCAAATCCCTCGGCGCGTGCCAATGTGGCGCGGATGGCGCCGCAGCTTGCCATCAGATGCAGCGCGCGATCGAGATCGGCTTCGGTTTGTTCGGTCGCCTCGATGGTGCGGCGCCAGAATTCGCGATCGGCGGCATTGCCCGCCTGATACGCCACCAGCACCGGCAACGTGATCTTGCCCTCGCGGAAGTCGTCGCCGACCGTCTTCCCCAGCACCGCTTCGTTGGCCACGTAGTCCAGCGCATCATCGACCAACTGGAACGCGATGCCGAGATTCATCCCGTAATCAGCCAGCGCCGCCGCATCTTGCGCCGGCCGGGCGGCCACCACGGCGCCAACCTCGCAGGCCGCGGCGAACAGCGCCGCCGTCTTGCCCTTGATCACCTCCAGATAGCGCGCTTCCGGCGTGGACAGATCGTTCTGCGTCACAAGCTGCAGCACCTCGCCCTCGGCGATCGTTGCGGCGGCGCGCGACAGGATCGCCAGCACCACCAGTGAGCCGTCCTCCACCATCAACTGGAAGGCGCGGGCGAACAGGAAGTCTCCCACCAGCACGGACGCCTGATTACCGAACACCGCGTTGGCCGAGGCAAGGCCCCGCCGCAGCACGCTCTCGTCCACCACGTCGTCGTGCAGCAGCGTCGCGGTGTGGATGAATTCGACGCAGGCGGCCAGCTTCACGTGCCGCACGCCGATGCCGTCGGCCGGATAGCCGCACAGCCTGGCGCTTGCCAGCGTCAGCAGCGGGCGCAGCCGCTTGCCGCCGGCGGCGACAATATGAGCGGCCAGGCGCGGGATCAGTTCCACCGGGCTGTCCATGCGCGCCAGGATGGTCCGATTGCAGGCTTCCAGGTCGGTCCGCAGCAGGCCAACCAGTGCGCTCAGTGCGTCCTCACGGTCAGAGGCGCGGTCTTCCAGGCGCGGAGGAAGCGCCGGACTGGCCTGGGACGGACTGATGACGACGTCCAAGCTGCGCTCCTGGCTTGCATGTCTGGCTGGCACAGGCACCATATCGGTGCCCCGGAAAAGGGGTCAAGCAAGTCCGACCCCACTTCCGATCCGGAACAGACCACGTGAAAGTCCTGGCGACGTCCAATGACCCGGTCCGACTGTCGTTCCTGACGGTCCTGCTGGCCGACGCCGGCATCACTGCGACGGTGCTGGATGCGCATACCAGCAACATCGAGGGCAGCATCGGCGCCATCCCCCGCCGCCTGATGGTGGCAGACCAGGATGAACAGCGCGCCCGACGGGTGCTGGCGGAGGCCGGGGAGATCTGAGGCGGTCAGGATGAATTGGCGGAGCGGCGCAAGCGCGATGCGCCTCGCGCGCGGTGAATATGCCGCTGACCGGTCCCCGTGGGTTGCCGTCGAATTCGGCCACGCCAAACGGTGAAGCCTTGCCATTCGCTTACCCAGGGGTAGCGACGGTGGAGGCTTACTGAGCCCCTTGGGGCACGGGCCCAGGATGCAAACCTTGCATGCGCAATAAAATCACCTGGACCTGGTACCTCTGGACAGAGGTTCTGACGGTTTGCCGGGCGAACCGCGTTGCACCTGTCAGGCACAACGGGGCTCGCGCTTCACCGCCACTTTCGACCCGAGGAGTGCCTTCCGCCTGCTTGCCTGGATAACGGCGTCTCCGATTATGATCGCGACGTCTCTGGCGGGACGGGTCTATCGAGCACCACTTGCTCGCCTGGACCGAGCGCCTCGGCCAACGTTGCCGCGACGAACGCGGTCTTCGCATTCATATAACCGGACATATCGTTGTCGAACGCCGCAGCCAGATCTCTCTTCATCTTCGCGTAGGCGCAAGCCACCTCGGGATAGGTGCGCAAATAGTCACGAAACAGAAGGCGGCGCCGCCACCGGGGATGGTCTTCTTGCAAAACACGGAGATGATGTGTCCATGGTTGTCCCTTCCGGAAGAAAAGCTCACCTGGCAACCGGGCTTCGTACTCCGGCATGTAGGCATAACCAAGAGCCTGAAGCGGCCCGACGCAGCTTGATCGTGCTTCAGCGAGGCTGCGGACGCTTAACTGGAGATCGATGATCGGCTTGGCAGCCAAGCCTGGCACCGCCGTACTCCCGATATGCTCGACAATCAGCACAAGGGGACCGAGGGCGGTATGCAGGCTCGTGCGCTCCTGCTCGAAGGTCGCCGACCAGGCCGGATCGTAATCTAAGATTACGATCGACCCGCCTTCATATCGTTCCATGCAAACTCTCCGATGCGGAATCGGCGTCCAAGATGGTAGCCCCGTCGGGCCACTCCTTTCCTGGCCGTAGCATAGTGATGCGCGCCGAACCAAATGGTCGGCGCCGTGACGCAGGGATGACCTTTCGGGCAAACCGTCAAAACCCCTGTGCAGAGGTACTAGGTTCATTTCGTCGTGATCCGCCGCGCCCTGCCGAGCGGGTGCGCAACTCTTGTGGTAGTCGGTTACCATAGCGCTAACCCCTTGACCCGACCATGCTTTTCCCGCATATCCCGGCGCCAACCCACAGGGAACCCTCCCCCGATGCTGAAGACCACCCTCTCGCTGAAGCCCGCGGAGGTGAAGAAGGACTGGGTGCTGATCGACGCCGAAGGCGTCGTACTCGGCCGCCTCGCCGTCGTCATCGCCAACCACCTGCGCGGCAAGCACAAGCCGCAGTTCACACCGCATGTCGACTGTGGTGACAACGTCGTCGTGGTGAACGCGGCAAAGGTGCGCATCACGGGCAACAAGGCTCAGCAGGAGGTGTTCTACTATCACACCGGCTATGCCGGCGGCATCAAGGGGCGCACCCTCCAGCAGCGCCTGGACTCAGCACACCCCGAGCGCGTGCTGGAAAAGGCCGTCGAGCGCATGATCACCCGCGGCCCGCTGCAGCGGAAGCAGATGAAGCACCTCTACGTCTACGCCGGCGCCGAACACAAGCACACGGCACAGCAGCCGAAGGCGCTCGACGTCGCCGCCATGAACCCGAAGAACAAACGAGGCTGATGCCGCATGTCCGGAACCCGCACGCTTGCCGACCTAAAGGACATTGTCGCCGCGCAGCAGGCCGCCGCCGGCATCGCGCCGCCAACCACCGACCAGCCAAAGGTGGAACCGAAGCGTGACTCACTCGGCCGCTCCTACGCCACGGGTCGGCGCAAGAACGCCGTTGCGCGCGTCTGGATCAAGCCCGGCAAGGGCGAGATCCTGGTGAACAACAAGAAGGTCGTGCAGTATTTCGCCCGCCCCGTACTGCGCATGCTGCTGACGCAGCCGTTCCTGGTTGCTGACCGCTACAACCAGTTCGACGTGTTCTGCACGGTCACCGGCGGCGGATTGTCCGGGCAGGCCGGTGCGGTGCGTCACGGCATCTCGCGCGCACTGACCTACTACGAACCGGATCTGCGCGGCATCCTGAAGGTCGCCGGCTTCCTCACCCGCGATTTACGCGTGGTCGAGCGCAAGAAGTACGGCAAGGCCAAGGCGCGACGAAGCTTCCAGTTCAGCAAGCGATAGTTCGGCAATCCGACATTCCGTCATGGCCGGGTGCAGTCCCGGCCATCCGTCGCGCCACACTGACGGCGATGGCCGCGACACGCGTGGCCATGACGATTCATGCGGACCGATGTAGTCTGGACGAGCGGTTACGGTAGCGGCCGGAGGATCAGATGGCTTCCAAGCCCAGCGTGTTCATCGACGGCGAGGCCGGTACGACAGGTCTCGGCATCCGCGATCGTCTGCGCGCGCTGCCCGACATCGAACTCAGGAGCCTCCCCCCTGATCGCCGCCGCGATCCGGCCGCACGGCGCGACATCATGGCAGCGGCGGATCTGATCGTGCTGTGTTTGCCCGACGATGCGGCGCGGGAGTTGGTGGCGCTGGCCGATGGGCTGGACAATGCGGCGCCGAGGATCCTCGATGCCAGCACGGCACACCGGGTGCATCCCGACTGGGCGTATGGCTTTCCGGAAATGCAGCAGGATCAGGCGGAGCGCATCGCCGCCGCACGCAAGGTTGCCAATCCCGGCTGCTATCCCACTGGAGCGATCGGCCTGGTGCGTCCGCTGGTGGATGCCGGCATCATCCCGCCGGACTATCCGATCACCATCAACGCGGTCAGCGGCTACTCCGGCGGCGGCCGGCCGATGATCGAAAGCCACGAACGCGAGGGCGGGCCGAGCTTCGAACTCTACGCGCTGGGCCTGGAGCACAAGCACGTGCCGGAGACGCAACTCTACTGCGGCCTGTCCCGGCGTCCGATCTTCGCGCCGGCGGTGGGGCACTATCGCCAGGGGATGCTGGTCTCGGTGCCGCTGCATCTCGACACGTTGCACGGCAAGCCGATCGGGGCCGATCTGCATGCGGCGTTGGCCGCGCGCTACCGGGGCTGCGAGTTCGTCCATGTCATCGCGCCGCCGGCCGATGGCAAGCTGGAACCGGAGGCGCTGAACAAGACGAACCTGCTGGAACTCTCCGTGCATGCCAACGACAAGCATCGCCAGGCGGTGCTGGTCGCGCGGCTCGACAATCTCGGCAAGGGTGCGTCCGGTGCGGCGGTGCAGAACCTCCGCCTGATGCTCGGCCTGTCCGCTGCCGCCGCGGCGGAACAGCAGGGAAAGGTGAGCGAACATGCCTGATGTCACGTTGGGCCGCGCGGTGCCGCTCATCGGCCAGGGACCGGTCTACACGCTGGACGGGATCACCCCGAAGATCGCGCCCGACGCGTTCATCGCGCCCACCGCTGCGGTGATCGGCGACGTGGTGGTCGGCTCGGAGACCGGCATCTGGTTCCATTGCCTGGTGCGCGGCGACCTGCAGTTCATCCACATCGGCGCGCGTACCAACATCCAGGATGGCGCGATCATCCACGTTGATTCCGGCGCGTTCTCCACCACCATCGGCGACGATGTCACGGTCGGGCACAACGCCGTCATTCACGCCTGCACGCTGAAGAACCGCGCCTTCGTCGGCATCTCCGCCACCGTGCTGGACGGCGCGGTAATCGAGGAAGGCGGCATGCTTGGCGCCGGCGGCCTGCTGACGCCCGGTAAGGTGATCGGCCGGAATGAATTGTGGGTCGGCGCGCCGGCGCGGTTGATCCGTGTCATGAGCGACGAAGAGCGCAAGAAATTCGACCGCAACGCGGTGGTGTACCGCGAGTTGGCGCGGCGGTTCCGCGCCGGGCTCAGCAGCACAACCTGAAAAGCCGCCCTGGGGAAAACCTCACGCGGCACCATGTGCTTCGGCATCTGGCGAGGGAGGTGCAAGCCAAGATGATCCGCCCCGGTGTCGTGCTGACCTGTCTGGCGATTGCCGCCTGCGCTGTCCCGCCGCCTCCGGACACGGCATCGGTGCCGTTCGGTGCGTTTGGCACCATGGACAACGACGTGGCTGCGCTGAACCAGGCGACCTGGGCCTTCGCGTCTCCAGCACGCATCAGGAATAACCCGGTGGATGCGGCCAGGGCGGCGGCCGCGGTCGATTTCCTGGCAGGCGAACTCAGCAGCAACCCGCGCTGGGTGGGGCTGTCGCCGATAACCAAGCAGCAGATGCTCCAGGCGCGCGTGGATGTCCGCCGCGTGCTGGGGATCCGGCCCGACGCGCCATCGCAGCTTGTGGTGAATGCCCTGCTGCAGTTCGCCACAATGTGGCAGACCGGAAATCAGCCAGCGGCCATGCAGGCGCTTGCCATGCCGGTGTTCATGCAGCCGCCGCAGCAGACCCTGCTGATATTGGCCAACATGCCTTACATCCAGTCCGCCAACCTCGCGACCATGAATGCCTCGAGCCAGGCCGATGGCGGCTCTGGTCGGACGCCATGACGGGCGAGAGGGTCAATGGGAGCCCAAGCGCGCTGATGTCAGCGCCTGATCGGACAGGCCCGGCCATTGCGGTTGGCTTGCAGTGCCGGCAATGGTCGCCGGTTCGCGGGCCTCGATTTGGCTGCATGGTTGCAGCTACGGTGCAGTCACCTGCTGGATTGCCGGCGGCTTCCAGGTGCCGTCGAGAATCGAAGGTGGCGTCGCCTTGGGCCAGTAGAGTCGCAACATCGGGACGAACTCGCCGCTCTGTGTCGTCGGCAGCCAGTTGGCCTGCTTTGCTGCGCCGGGGATCGTGCCTGTAGGTACAGGTCAACCGACCCGTCGGCATTGTGCCTGAGTTTGTTGCGGGCGCTCAAAGTGTAGCGATTCAGCCTGTTCGGCACGAAGAAATACTGGGCATTGTACATCGTCAACGACCAGAACCCGTCCACCGGCGGCAACTGTCCGGCCGGGAAGTGCATGACGTAGCGCTTGCTGCCGTCGAACGGCTTGCCGTCCGCATCCACCTCGGCAACCGGGTAGACTGCATCCTGCGGCAGGTTGGCGCCGAGACCGATGGCGGTCACCGTCGCGCGCAATCGATAGTAGGTGCCGTAGCTGCCCATGCCCGTGGTCATGACGGTCCAACCGTTGGTCAACTGCATTTCTTTCAGCAGCCCCATGATCGCAGCCTGCGCGGGTTGGGGCGCTGCCTGAATTGCGGCGGATTGCGCCGGGGTCAGCTTTGCAGGGTCGAAGTCCTGGCCCGGCACGACGCCGATCCTGGCCATGGTCGCGACCATGGGAGCATCATCGGCCGCCGGCGGGTTGCTCTTCATGAGTTGGGCGAGCAGTTCGAAGTAGGCCGCGCCGCCCAATGAATCCACCTGTTCGCGCACCGGCTTGTTCGATTGCCACGCCGGATTAACGGACCCGGGCGGTGGTGTGTAACGTTTGCCCCACGCGCTGAGTGGCGTCAGCTTGTATTGCGCCTGGATGGCGTTGACGGCGGCGTAGTCGGCCGGTGTGCCGGTCGAGTAGGTGCGCCCGAGAATCCAGACAATGCTGGTGGGCGATTTGTAATCCGCCTTGATGCCGGGCGGCAGTGTGCCGTGCCAACCCGGACCGGTGATGGCGAAATCGGCGGCTGCGGTACCGGTGGTCCGCTTGCCCGGATCGGCGAACACATCGGTCCAGCCCGACAGCATTGGCATCAGATAGTAGCGGCCGTACTCGTCTGGCACATGCAGGATGTATGGTTCCTTGCCGACATCGATCCATGCGGCCGAGTAGAGCGTATCGGCATTCGGCGCAGTCACACGCTTGTCGGATGCCGGCGGGTATTTCGGCACATTGACGAACTCACCCATCGGCGCCCGCTTGCCGTCGTATTTTGCGACGTTGGTGAAGCTTCGCCTGGTCAGTTCCATCGTCACCAGCGGGTACCCGTAGATGTAGGCGTCGACAGCGGCGTTCTGCATGTCGGCCGCCGCGGGCAGAGGCTGTGCCATGGCGCAGTTGCTCATGGCGACGAGCAGTCCGCCGACAAGAAGGTGGCTCATTGATCGACGTGTCGTCATCTCAACTCCATGTTGTTGCGGCAAGCGCGGCCCTATTGTTCTCGCGGAACCGATCATCCCTGCCACTGAACAGGATCCCCGCACGCCTGGCTGTCGATTGACCGGCTGCGAAGCAGGAGCGGCTGATTTTGCCGCATTACAGCCTGAGCCGATGGAGGTCGATGCGAGTTACATTGGCTGTAAAGGTGATGCGTCCGGCAATTGTGTGCTCGATGTTCGATGGCCGGACCGAAATCGCAAATGGATCAAGGCCTGCTCCGACGCGGATGTCGTTCGAAGGCACGACGTTCTCCTTTGAGCCAGCCGAATTCATCACGCTAGGCAGCAAAGCCATCTTTGAAATAAGTTGCGGTTTTTTTATGGATACGAACCCATGTCCGAATGAAGGACCGCTTTTCTGTAGGGCGGACGTAGCCCGCCAGGTTTGTTGAGAAGCTGTTTCTCCGCCTCACGGCGTCGGTGATTTCAGTGTGACTTCTCTATGGGAACATTTGGTATATCTTTAATGTATCTGTCCGTATCTACTTCTGTCCCACGAGTGATTTGTTCTTGATTGTCGCTCAGGAGTGCTTTGTATTTGGTGCGGTCTATTTTGAATTTAGCATAGCCAGGACCGTGCACCTTCCCGTCTTCACTGACAACTGTTCTCATGTATGCATCACAGACGCTGCCGATAAGATTATTCAAGTTACTTGCAAACTGGAATATGCCAGTATCAGTATGTTGAGCCAGGAGAAATAACGCATATCGTCCATTACCCTTATTTGCCCAATAATTCTTGGCGGGGAAGAGGGCGTTATACACATTGTATTTTCGCTCGCTTCGACTTTTGTCGGCCGGACTCGAGTGCCAAACGAGTTTATCGGTCCACGCGACATAAGCGCCTGCTTCGGCGATCCCGCCGCGCACAAAACCAGGATCTTCCGCTTTGTGTGCGCCAGACGCGAACTGACTCCGCGCGCGCTCGAGCGCCTGACGGGCATCCGTATGCATGAGCTGATTGTACACTGCTGAAACTTCGGGGTGCTCCGTTGAGAGATCTTCGATCCACTCGGTGGCAAGAATTTTCTCAGTGTTATTGAAGATCAAATTTACGAACAGGTTATCCCCCGCCGTGTCTTTATGGAAGCCGAACTCTGCTCCGTATCTATTGTAATAAAAGTTGACCTCTATGATGACTACGACAGATCCATCCTTGAACCAGGGCTGGCGCTGGAGATATGGCAGTTGGCCGGTCTTTGTCATAAAACCTTTCAGTAGCTGCAACCAGGCGATCTTGACCCAAGGTAGCCACTCTACGGTCGTCCCCCGGTAGCTCTCTTTATAGGTCTCACCTTGGCCTTCAAGTTTTATATGGCCAAATGGATAATCGAAGGTAGCGTTTTCAGGAAGATCGGCAGCTGTTGTCTTACTGAGCTGTCGACAAAGCGCCTGTTCTGCAACGCTGACCAATTCGGTCCACAAATTCGAGGGCCAGGTTATCTGCATTGACTTGTCGGACAACGATCCCGTGACCATCAAAAGATCCGAAAGATCCGCCCTGACCTTCTCCTTATCAGCGTTACGAGCGTTGTTCACATCGTTGAAGTAGTCTCCGGCGGTTGCGTCCTTCGGGAACGGCCAGCCACCCTTCGTCCCGATCTCATCTAATTCCCAATCTTTGCCATCGTACTTCCAAATTGTTCGCTGTATCGCGGCAGACTTGGGCGATCGGCCCGAACGTCGCGGTCCGCTCCATGCCGGCTCCGGCGGACCGACCCGGGACACCGCCAACTTCGGCTGCAGGAGCCTGCGCTGCACGATGACGCTCGCGGACAGCGCCAGCCGGTCGGCCTCTGCCTCCAACGCCCGGTCCTGTACGACGGCGAGGCCGGCGCCCGACGGGTTGCGCACCCGGTCCTGGCGCTGTTGCACGACGTGCGCCAGCTCGTGGCCGAGCAATTGCCGGCCGTGCGCCGTGTCGGGCTGGAATTGCCCCGGCGCGAAATAGATTTCATGGCCCAGCGTGAACGCCACCGCACCGATCCGTTCCGCCTGCGGACCCACATGCACCCGCACGGCGGAAAAATCGGCGCCCAACGCGGCCTCCATGTGGCCGCGCACCGCGTCCGGCAGCGGGCGCCCACCGCCGGTCGCGAGGCCGAGCTTCCCCGGGTCAACCGCGAATTGGCCAGTCCCGCCGAAACGCTGCGCCACCGGTGCCGGTGCGACGAACGCGGGGCGCGGCGGCCCTGGACAGTTCGCCATGGCTTTCGGCTGTGCCACCGTCGGTGCCACACCGGCCAGATGCGGCTTGCCGCTGGGAAAAAACCCCTGGATCACCCGTCCGGCCATGGATTGCCCTTTCCTGATCCCATTCCGGCGCCGTCACGTCGATCGGCCGCTCCGCCCGCCACCCCCCTAAGCGGCGGCGGTGTCGTCGTGATCGGCCGTCGCGGAGTCGCCCGATGGAAATATTAGCCTGGATTCCTCAAATCGGGTAGCTACAGCGACGTGAGCACCGGCGGCAAGCGGCTGTGCGGTAAGGGAGCCCATTTGGGCCAGGTTCGCATCGGCCACCATGAGAAGCGTCGGATGTCCGTCAATCAGCTCACAACGCAGGCTTGGGGGGATTGCGAAATGGCGGCCACCCTCCGTGCCAATGAAGATGAGACATCGAGGCATTTCGCCGCATCGCCACGCGCTACGAAAAGACCGACCGCTGCTTCGCCGCGATGGTCAACTTCGTCGCTGTCGTCCTCAGGACACGATGATTGTAAGCAGGCCCTAGTTGTGCTGCGCCGGCGAATTAAGTGAGTTTGCACGATTCGGATCGGGACATCGATGACCATGCCGAAGCAGTCAGATGACTGCCCTGGTGCGTTGCGACGTCGCGAAAGCCAACTCACCGATCAGCCGCCGAAACGTTCCGACGATCCGATCCAAATGCGCGGGGACAGCAACTCATCGCTCCGGCAAACATCATGGCCGGGCTTGCGCCAGCCATCTGTCTGGCGGCCGGTGGGGTGGCTGAGCCTGATCCCGGGACAATCCCTCGGACGGCCATGACGGCAATGCTGCGTGCAGTTGGTTCGCGGAGCCTATTGCGACACGCCGAGCACATTACCGGCTTCAAACAGCGTGATCGCCGGATGCGTGCAGCCGTCGCACATATCCTCGAAGCGAGCCATCATGCTGCGTTGCTTGATGAGGTCGGAGGTCGGCGTGTAGCGACGCAAATCCGATCTACCAGGGGTCACTGCCGGATCGTACGCGCGGCAGACCATGCCAGGTCGAGGTCGCCGGACTGCGCGGCCTGAAGGTCAACCATGTCGTGCGACGCCCGCCGGGTAGCCGGAGCCGGCTGACAGTCAGGCTGCACCCGATTGCCAGCCGGCTCCGCTTCATCCGTCAAATTCAACGCGTGCACCCATCCCCATGAACGCCAGGCGCGGCAGTTTACCGAGTACCGACCTATTTGGGATTTCGCACAGGCGTGCTGTCAGGAGGCCGCGAGCGTCACTTCGACACGGCGATTTTGCGCGCGGCCCTGCGTGGTGTCGTTCGGGGCCACTGGCTGCGCTTCGCCGAGCCCTTGTGATGCGACAAGATCCGGCTTCACACCCTGTGAAATCATATATTGCATCACATTTTCTGCGCGTTTCTGCGAAAGTATGTCGTTCGATGTGACGCCCTGCCGCACCAATCCTGGACCGACGGGCGCGTCGTCGGTAAATCCGGTCACCATAAGCTTGTCCTGCTGGCCGGCGGCGAGGCTCTTCGCCATCTTGGCGATGATTTTCTTGCCGTCCACCGACATCTGCCAGCTACCCGACGGGAACAGCAGATCGCTGTTGACGGTATACCTGATCGCGCCTTGGAGCCGGCCGATGTGCGCCTGGTCAGCGGCAATCTGTTGGTTAAGCTGCTGATTTTGCTGTTGCAGCGCATCGTAGGCGGACTGCGATACGCAGCCTGCCAGCAGAAATGGTGCCGCAAGCGTGAGCAGCAGGGCGCCACGTTTCAGATCGCCTGTCATGGTTCGGATTTCCTGTGTTGGCCGTGTGAAAGAGGAGGTGGCCAATAATTGTTAGCCATTCATTAAAATGAACTCATTGACCTGCATCAATCGACGCAGCGTGTTCGGCGCGAACCGGTCGGTCGTATCTTCGGCAGCAGGCATGCCGCACAATGATTGGCGGCCAATGACGGCCGCCACGGCTGAAGCTACATATCGACCACCGACCCATCGACATGTGGCCGCATCTTGATCGGCCGCGGACGGTACGGGAATCGCTTCTCAACGTCCGGCACCAGTTCCACCCCGATCCCCGCAGCGCTGGGAATCGCGATGAAGCCGCCCTGCTGCTCCGACAGCCCAGTCGCCAGATCGTTGCCAAGCAGTTCCTTGCCGCCATCCAGATCGGGCGTGCGGGATGGATACTCCTGGATCGCGAAATTCGGGATGCACGCGGCAATCTGCAGGCACGCCGCGGTGCTGATCGGCGACAGCGGATTGTGCGGCACCACCCACGCATCATGCGCTTCGGCGATCGCGGCGATCTTCTTCGTGCCGGTGATACCGCCCGCCAGGCACACGTCAGGCCGCAGATACTGCACTGCGTTGCACGTCAGCAGCGTCTGGAACTGATACAGGCCGGTGAAGCGCTCGCCGGTCGCGATCGGAATGTGGATGTGCCGCGCCACCTCAGTCATCGCATCGAAGCTGTTCGGTCGCAGCGGATCCTCGAAAAATTTTAAGTTCATAACGTCTAATCCCCGTCCAGCTGGTCAAAAGAATTTATGGGCGACGTCCGGTTCTGGCAGTTTGCCAAGTGCATGATACAAGGCGGTTTCCAGGACATGGAAGGTTCGGAAGCCGTAGGATTTTCGCATAGTGAGTTTGGCCTTGTTGTTGAGGCCCTCAACGATGCCGCTGGAGAACTGCTTTTTGGCATGGAAGTAGTTCAGGATGAGCGTTCGGTGCGAGCGTAGCGACCTGGCGATCTTCTTCATCGGTTCGATGCGAGAGCGCATGACCTGACGGCACCACTCGTCGAGGAACTTGCCAGCCCAGGTCGGCAATTCATACTCCCAGAGCTGCTGGAAATCCTCCTTCAGCAAATAGGCTCGTACGGTCCGCAGGTTGTAACGCAGCAGGTCGCGCAGGCGGAAGCGTTGATGTTCGGTTAGGTTGCCCTTACGCTTCAGCACACACCAACGGGAGTTTTTCAAGATAGGTTCGTAGCCGTCCCGGGCCAGCCGGCGTGCCTCGGCGGCACGCACATCGTTCAATGCCGCGTTCATCTTGGCGACAATATGGAAGCGGTCGAGGATGGGATGGCTTGGCTGCACCGCTCGGCGATCACATTGAGATAAGGTCTCCACATGTCCGAACATACAAACTGGATCTGCTTCGCCAGTCCTTCGCCAATCAGGGTGAAGAACCGATCAAAGCTCTCCATGGTCCGCTCTTGGCCGATCCATAGCAGGCGTGTGCACTGCTGCTCGATCTGATAGACCAGCGTCAGATATTTGTGACCTTTGCCATACTGGATCTCATCGACGCCGATCGCCACGATCAGTCCCAGTTGCCGGTGCTCGAGCCCCCACTGCACGACATACTCGACCGACTGGCAGACCTTGTCCCAGGTGCTGCGAAACGACAGTGCTGTCTCCTGCCAGGACAGCTTTCTCGCCCAGTGCGCCAGGAACAGCATGTAGGCCTTGGTCAGTTGGTGTTTGCCGATCCCCCAGGGGACCGCTTCGACGCGCACCCCGCAGGCTCGGCAATTGACCCGTCGCATGCAATAAAGCAACACGACCATGCAGCCCCAAAGAGGCACAAACTCGAACCGACGCAGGCTCAGGTGATCATAGCCCGGTGCCGGCTTGTGACAGCCTGAGCACACCGGTTTTGAGCCGCGGCGGGGCCGCACGCTGATCTCGATGGTGTGGCTTTGGGCGCAGTGTCGCGCCTTCTCGTAAACGAAACCGGGAAAGTGCTGGTAGTGGTTCAGCAGGGCGATCAACCGCATGACAAAAGGCCCCAAAGGAGTTACCCAGAAGCACAATAGGCTACCGGCGCGACCGCCTCATGCCGATCCCTTACAGGTCTACTGTCCGGACCTCGAGCAGTGGGCGCGCAGCTGGTCGTATGAGCCGCGCGACATTCCGCCGGGTCTACAGATGGTGGAATACTTCAAGCCGTTCCTGCGCCACCTACTGACCCTGGATCTGTCGCGCCAGACCTTGCGTCGACACCGCGACAACCTGTGGGCTCTGGGTGGCGAGATCATCCGCCGGTTGCAGATGGACAGCGACCGCCGGAAACAGCCCGTCGAGCAGGTCGTTGGCGATCTCATCGACGACGAGGGTGGCCCGCTGCTCTCCCACGGCGAGTCCGAGGCCAAGCAGCGCGCCTTCGACGCGACATGCCGAAAGTTTTCGCGCTTCCTGGCCGCCGTCGAGAGCAGCCGCGGCGCGCGCAAAACGCTCAACTAACGACGAACCGAGTGAACCATTGACGGCACCAATGCAGACCGCCCGGCCACGCGGTTCGCAGTCAAGCCCCGCAGCCGCGCAGCGGTGCGCCGCAAGGCGCAGGGCTTGATGGCGAGCCGCGTGGACGAGGCACAATTGGGTGTGCCGACCTGTGCGGAGATCCAACCGATCCCCCTACACCCTCGCACCGCACCACCAAGATGCAGGCGACCTAAATAGACCCGCAACCACCCACAAATTCAGCCAGGGAACCAATCGTCCGTTCTTCAAATGGCTCCGAGATCGGCAAGGGTAGACTCGGACCGCAGTCTGCAAATGCTGTAAATGACCTCGATTGGCGCAGACGGGTAAATGACTGCCGTTGAACTATTGCTGGAATGATCTGCCTGATTTCAGGCGAACGGCGACGCCCCCGCACTTCGGTCATTGCCGCCGCCAGAACAGCTTTCGGATCCACGAGCCGCTCAGCTTGAGCTGCGTCAGCGGGCAAGCCGATCACATTGGGAGCGCCGCGATATCCCGAGCGCCTCGGTCACCGCATGCGGATCAGCGAGCATCCAGGCTTCCGTTTCATGGCGTGGCGAGATGGCGACACAACGTAGCGGAGGCCAGGAACACAACTCGTACATGGCCTCGCAGTATTGGGTCGAGCGAAGTTCAAGATTGACCTCTTGGCCACGACCGCCCGTATCAGCGTGAACGAATACGATGTGAAATGCATCGCGTGCCGCGCAAGCTTCCCTTGCAACCTCTTCCACGGTCCTACGCTGTAACCTCACGGCGGGATCCGGTGGAATGGTGACGTTCTTGTTGCCGTAGTTCAAAACGATCTCGCCCATTAGGCGTGGAATCAACTGCCCGAGATATGCTTCGTCGATTGGCCCCTCATAAAGAGCAGCCCAACTGACATAGAAATCATGCGGCATCGGTCAGGTGCTGTAGCAGCCGCTCAAGCTCGGCCCGTGTCAGGTATTTTTCAGGGTCCAGGAGGTCGCCCGTCGGCATTACCCCTGTACGCATTCGCGTCCGCGTCGATTTTCAGCTTGTTGTCTGGGATCGATGGTCACCACGCTGTCCGCCGCGACAATTTCGTCATCGCGCAAGGATGACATGACTTTCGGTGAGTGTGTTGCCAACAGGACTTGAAACGACGGTAACGCGGGATCAGTTGACACTGTCGCCGCATTCCGCAGGAACTCGACTAACAGAGGCACCCGCCCCTCATGCACTCCGTTCTCCGGCTCCTCGAAACAGAGCGTGCCACGTCTGCTCCGGGTCATCCAGTATCGTCAGCAGCGCCAGCAGCCGCAGTGTACCGTCCGATATCACCCGTGGAACTGAAGGTCAGATCGTTGGCAAATTCCAGGCCAAATGCATATTCCCTTTCGTTCGGCATCATCTCTGATCTTTAGGCGCCGGACCGAAGGAACTAGAGCGCGGCAAGATCAGCAGCGATATCCGACAAGACGCCATCCGGTCGCTGCTCATCCGATGTTTTCGCCTTGAGATAGGCGAGAACGGCCGCCAAATTCGATGCGTCCGGCCTCAGAATTCGATCTTCGAAGCGGTCGCTGGCGCGACGTGCTGCGCGTGGATTGATTTCGAGGAATCGGATGTTCGCCATTGTTTCGCGAAGAGAGTAAAGGTGCGGAAATTCGGCAGTCGTGACGGTTGATAACGCGGTCCGTGAAGCCTCTTTCAGAGAAAGCCGCATCGGGCGACCATGCTTTTGTCGGCCATCCATGCGCACCTGGATTGCGTCGCCCTCGGAGCAAGATCGATGAAAGGGGCTTACCCTTGCATTGCGATTGAGACTTGCAGCTTATGCAGATATGTTGCGCGATCGTCCTTACGTGCGATCGGACCACAATACTCATGGCGGACGAAGATGCCTTGTGGTCCTCCCTCGCCGGTATGAACCAGTGCAAGCTTCAGTTCGTAGCGTAACCGCTGCGCGGGTGTCTCATAGTGCGTGCCGAACGCGTCCACCCCGCTACGGCTCAGCACAACCTCGACGGCAAATGACATGCAGTCGGCCATGCCTGCGGGCGTCTGGCTGAAAGAGCTCTTCTGGCTCGCCGCGTAGACCTTGCATCGCCGTGCGGATATCGATACTGCGCAAGCAGCGACAGAAATCGTAATGCATCGAAGAGATTGGACTTGCCGCTTGCGTTCGGTCCAACGATTGCCGTGAACGGCCCCAAGTCGAGGCTAAAGCCCTCGAACGTCTTGAATCCATCGATCTCTATTCTGCGTGAGCATGGTCAATCGCTATCAGTTGGTCCGATTAGCGGCAATCCATCGATGAGCCGACGAACGATCATCCATCCGTCCTCTACATATCCACCACCGACCCATCGACATGCGGCCGCATCTTGATCGGCCGCGGACGGTACGGGAATCGCTTCTCCACGTCCGGGACCAGTTCCACGCCGATCCCCGCAGCGCCTGGGAATCGCGATGAAGCCGCCCTGCTGCTCCGACAGCCCAGTCGCCAGATCGTTGCCCAGCAGTTCCTTGCCGCCATCCAGATCGGGCGTGCGGGATGGATACTCCTGGATCGCGAAATTCGGGATGCACGCGGCAATCTGCAAGCACGCCGCGGTGCTGATCGGCGACAGCGGATTGTGCGGGACGATCCACGCATCATGCGCTTCGGCGATCGCGGCGATCTTCTTCGTGCCGGTGATACCGCCAGCCAGGCACACGTCGGGTCGCAGATACTGCACCGCGTTGCGCGTCAGCAGGGTCTGGAACTGATACAGGCTGGTGAAGCGCTCGCCTGTGGCGATCGGAATGTGGATGTGCCGCGCCACCTCAGCCATCGCATCGAAGCTGTTGGGTCGCAGCGGGTCCTCGAAGAACATCGGCGTGTACTGCTCGATGCCGCGCCCCAGTGCTATCGCCTCCGGCGGTGTGAGACGGCGATGGATCTCGATGCACAGATCGACCTTCGGCCCGACCGCCTCGCGCAGGCGGCGGACGTTGTCGATCGCCTCCTCGATCTTTGCGGCGTGCGGCTTGTAGTAGGGATCATCCTCGCCTTCGTCGAGCAGCGGGTTGAGGTGCCCAAGCGCGGTGAAGCCGGCTTCTTTCAACCGCACGGCCTCTTCCAGCAGCTTGTCGATCGTGCGGCCCTTCACGTGGCCATACAGCCGCGCCTTGTGGCGCATCCGGCCGCCGAGCAGTTCGTAGACCGGTACGCCGAACGCCTTGCCCTTGATGTCCCACAGCGCGATGTCGATGGCGGAGACGGCGCCGGTGATCGCGCCGCCGGTGAAATGGTTGGCGCGCAACATGACGTTCCAATGGTGCTCGATCGGGAAGGGGTCGCGGCCGACCAGATAGTCGCCGTATTTGGCGATCGAGGCGGCGGAGGCTTCGAGCTGGCCCCAGGTGCCGGACTTGCCGATCCCGGTGATGCCGGCGTCGGTGCTGATGCGGACATACAGGAAGCGATCCAGCAGCAGTGGTTCGACCTTGGTGATCTTCATGGTGGCATCTCCCTCGGCTGCATTCCCGGGCAGACCATCCCCGGGCGCGCGAACGGTAGGCGGCGCGGTACCAGGGCGCAAACCAGCAACCCGGCGGGCATGGTCAGGGATGGCGCTACGCGCTGGCTGTCCTGCGCGGCCGGAACGTCTTTGTCGAAGTGATCGCCAGCGCCACGTGCTGGTGAGATGAAACCGGTAACGCGCGAGCAGCACGCCGTCCAGCACTACCAGTGAAATCGCACCGATGATATGCGACGGCGGGATGCCGGTGAACGGAAAGCCAAAGCCCGACCGCGCGCCGTCCAGCCGGCCCGCTGGAATAATCGCGATGCAAGCGCGTCCTATGGGGCGGGGAACGAGTAACGATCAGACCCGGAGCAGACGCAATTGGCGCCGATACCCTGGCTGATGAGCAAAGCGTACCCGCGTGGTCATCCACCGTTGGTCGTGTCGTGGCCGTATCAGGCGTGCTGACCCGGATCGAAGCCTGCATTCCGGCGCTGCGGCGCTATGCCGGCGCTTTGCTGCGCAACCGGGATGATGCCGATGACCTTGTCCACGATTGCCTGGTCCGCGCGCTCGACAAGCTGCACACACGGCGCGACGACGCCGACATCCGTGCCTGGCTGTTCGCCATCATGCATAACCTGTTCGTCAGCCAGTTGCGGCGGGCCAAGGTGCGACCGGCCGGCGAGCCGCTGGACGAGACGCACGGAGCCGCCATGGGCGTCCGCCCTGAGCAGGAGAGCAGCCTGCAATGGCGGGACCTGCTGCGCGGACTGGACCGTCTGTCGGTCGAGCAGCGCACCGTCATCCTGCTGGTCTCGGTCGAGGACCTGTCGTACGCGGAGGCGGCTGCCGTGCTGGGCGTGCCGATCGGCACGGTGATGTCGCGGCTGGCGCGCGGCCGCGAGCGGCTGCGCCAGTTGATCGACGAGGGCGAGGCCCGGCCGGCACTGCGGAGGGTCAAATGAGCGACCCTGGTCGGCCAATCGCCGAGGAAGAACTGCACGCCTATGTCGACAACCAGTTGGAGCCGGAACGACAGCCAGCGGTGCTGCACTATCTCCAGGAGAATCCCGAGGCGGCCAGGCGGGTGACTTCGTACCGCCAGCAACGTGAGGCGCTGCGGGCCGCGCTTTATGCCGCTGCAGCCGAACCGATCCCCCCTGCGCTCAACCTGGATATGCTGATCCGCCAGCGGCTCGGACAACGGCGGATGCCCTGGCGGGCTGCCGCCGCGGTGGTACTGGCATTCGGGGTCGGCGGTGCGGGTGGCTGGCTGTTGCGCGGCGGCGTGGCGGCCAACGCCGGCATCACCTTGCTGGCGCAGGAGGCGGTAGCCAATCATGTGGTCTATACCGCCGACAAGCGGCGTCCGACCGAACTCGGTGCAGACCAACGCGATGATCTGGCGCGCTGGGTGTCGAACCGATTGAACCACCAGGTGGCGCCGCCCGACCTTTCGGCCGATGGCTTTCGCTATATGGGCGGCCGGCTGGCAGCCACGCCGGACGGGCCGGCGGGTCTGTTCATGTACGACGATCCGAAGGGGCTGCGGCTGACGGTGTTCGTGCTGCCGATGAGCTCGGCTTCGAGCAGGCCGATCCAGCACGTCGATTTTGCCCATGTCGATGGCTGCGCGTGGATCGACAACGGCATCGGCTACACGGTGGTAGGCAACCTGGCGCCGGTGGAACTGCGGCGGCTCGCCGAGCAGGTGCGGGCGCAGTTGAGCGGATCGACCTGACGGCCGTTACATGCGCGCCGCGTTGGTGTGCCGCATTTGATGTTGTGCGTGGCAGGCCGGCACAGCCAGCCAAGGCGCGTCTGATCCAGATCAAGGCGCGACCCACGGCGGCGGTGCAGCATGGCCTCCAGTCAGGAGGCAATATCATGGCAAGACCGTTGACCCTTTGGATCGCCATCGCCGATGGCGAGCACGCGCGATTCGTGCAGCCGGATGACAACAACGTGCTGCGCACCGTACTGGCGATGGATTCCGCCACCGCGCACCAGTTGTCGCGGGACATTGGTGCGGATCGGCCAGGCCGGTCGTTTGAAAGCGCCACATCGGCACGTCATGCGGTAGGCGAACGGCATGATCCACATGCGATGGAGAAAGACCGGTTTGCCCGGTTCGTTGGCGAGCAGCTCAACGCGGCGGCGGCGCGCGATGACTTCGACGAGCTGGTACTTGTCGCGCCGGCACGCGCGCTGCACGAACTGCGCGAGGCACTGGGCGCTGCGGCCGCGGCGAGGCTGGCCGGAACGCTCGACAAGGATCTGGTGAAGACGCCGGATCATGAGCTGGGGCCGCACGTGCGGGAGTGGGTCAGTCCGGCGCGGCGTCCATCAGCCCGAACAGTTTGATCTCGATCAATGCGGCCGCGGCGGTATTGCGAGCAATCTCAAGCCGCCAAAACGGCGCGTCCGCATACCCCATCAAAGGGAGATCACCATGGCAAATACACCAGTTGAAGTGAAGAAAGCTGCACCCGTTGCCACCAATGCACCCGACTCCTGGCGTTCGCTACGGACCGAAATGGACCGACTGTTCGATCGCTTCGCAGGCGGCTGGGGCGTGCCATCGCTGCGGAGCATGTTCGATGTCGAGCCGGCATTCCGCTACGAGAACTCGTTCAGCGTGCCGACGCCGGCGGTCGACATCGCCGAGGATGGTGCCGGCTACAAGGTGACGGCAGAGCTGCCGGGCATGAGCGAAAAGGAGATCGAGGTTGCGGTCTCTGACGGCATGCTGACGCTGAAGGGCGAGAAGCGGCAGGAGAAGGAGCAGAACGACAAGAACTTCTACCTGTCCGAGCGTGCCTATGGTTCGTTCCAGCGCAACTTCACCGTGCCGGAGGGCGTGGATCGCGACAAGATCGCCGCCGAGTTCGCCAATGGCGTGCTGACCATCACCATGCCGAAGACTGCGAAGGCGGTGGAGCAGCAGAAGAAGATCGAGGTGAAGGCGGCCGCCTGATTGGCGGTGCGCTGACGCTCCCCCTCTCGCAATCCTCCCCCAAGGAACGGGAGGGGGTGGCTGAAGTCGCTTGGGCACAAGCGCCGATTTCGATGAAGTAGACGCAGCACGGCCGACGCAGCCTGCTGAGTAACGACTTGCCTGTTGCCAACTCGCACTGCCCCATCGTCCCCGCGATGGCCGTACCCGGACAAGTCCGGGACGGTCATGACGGGGAACGCGCATCCCTGCCAGTCCACTGGCATAAAGCTGCCTGCGATCGTCCTTTGGTTGCAGGGAGTGACCTACCTCACAGCTTTTACGATCACGTCATCTAGAGTCCGCAACGCTGCCCAACCGGGCAGCCTTACGCGTACGCATTGCTCGGACCGGTTGTCGTGACCTATGCTGCTCCTGAAAAAGAACCACCCTGCGATCTTGTTGCACACGCAGCTCGCGTCAGCCGCTGTGCATCGCGATCTGTCTATAGGGCGCGTCGAAGCCAGGGACAGCATGCTCCGAGCAGGCGACAAGTCGTTGGCCCGTGGGCGGGCCGGTGGAGTACCGAAGATCGAACGGCGGCTTGCCGCGATCCTTGGTGTGGATATTGTCGGCTACAGCGCGCTGATGGGGCGCGCCGAAGAGGACACGCATCGGCGCGTGGGAGCGGAAATCGATCGGGTGTTCCGCGAGATCGAGAAATCCCATGGTCGCGCGTTCACCTTTGCCGGCGACGGCGTGATGGCCGAGTTTCCCAGCGCGATTGAAGCGCTGAAATGTGCGCTGCGCATCCAGGCGGATGCAGGACGGCGAAACGCGGCGCTGCTTCCGGAGCAGCAGATTCAGTTCCGCATCGGCATCAACGCCGGCGAGATCATGCTGCAGCGAGGCCGCACCGGCGGCAATGCGGTCAACGTCGCGGCGCGCCTGGAGGCCCTCGCCGAGCCCGGTGGCGTTTGCCTGTCGGCGGCAGTGTTCGAACAAGTACGACATACCGTCGCCGCCGCTTACGAGCCGGTTGGCGAGCAGCGCCTCAAGAATATCCGCGACCCCGTGGCAGTGTACGCTATCCCCGCGGCTGCCTGCTCGTCCTGGATCAGCATGCCGGCGCTGCCGCGGCAGAGCATCCCGGAGACGACGGCAGCGGAGGCCGGCAGCGAATACCGTGCCTCGCTCGCGGTACTCCCGTTCCGCACGCTGCAGAAGGACCAGTCGGACGCCTATTTCGCCGAAGGGATGATCGACGACATCGTCCGCGCACTCGGCGGCCTGAAGGATCTGCTGGTGATCTCGCGCAGTTCGACCATCGGCTTCGCGCGGTTGCCGCTCGATGTGCGCCGTGTCGGGCACGAACTCGACGTGCGCTACGTGCTGCACGGCAGCGTGCGACGCGCGCGCGATTCGCTGCGGATCGCGGTCGAGCTGAGCGAGACGCCGTCCGGCAGCATCATCTGGGCGGACCGCTTCGATGGTGAATTGGCTGATCTGTTCGACTTGCAGGACCGGATCGCGCTTCGCGTTGCGACCGCCATCGCGCCGCATTTGCGTGAGCGCGAGCTTGCACGTGCGCTGCGCAAGCATCCCAGCAGCATCACCGCCTATGACCTGACCTTGCAGGCGTTGGATCTGTTCTACCGCATGGACCGGACATCGCTTTAGCGGGCTCGGGCATTACTTGAGCAAGCGATAGCGCATGATCCGGACTACGCGCCGGCATATTCGCACATGGCCTCGCTGCGCATGCGATGGATCGGCCAGGGATGGTCCGAAGATGAGATAGCGGAGCGCGCATTGGCGGCAAGCGCGGCGCGCATGGCGATCCAGCGCGATCGCAACGATGCGCTGGGGCTCGCGATCTATGGACACCTGCAGTCGTACCTGCTGAAGGATTACAATGTTGCCCAGGACTACCTCGAACGTGCGCTCGCGGCCGGACCGAGCTGTGCCTGGGCCTGGACCTACAGCAGTCTTACCTGCGGCTATCTCGGCGACGTCGCGACAGCCGTAGCCAGGGCGGAGCGCGCCGTGCGGCTCTCGCCGATCGGTGCGGACACCTTCTGGCTCGAGCACTATCTGTCGCAGGCGTACTACCTTGCGGGGCGCTATGACGACGCGACCGCATGGGGCCAGATGTCGGCGGCCCACGCGGGCGCCAACGTCTCGAACCTGCGCTGCCTTATCGCCAGCCTGGTGGCGGCCGGAGAAACGGCCGAGGCGCGCAAGTACGTGCAGCACCTGATGCGGCTCGTGCCGAATTACCGCGTGGCGACGTTCCGCGCGCGAACACCGTTACGCGGCGAAGTCCGCGATCTGTTCGCGCATCGGCTCAGCCTCGCTGGCGTACCCGACTGAAGTACGTGCCGAGTAACGTGCCTCGTCAAAAATGATAAGGGGAGACTGATCATGACCGGTAGCTTCGACGGCAATGACGGCAATGCTGCCAACTCTGGCGGCGGCGGCAACGCGACCAGCACCAGTTCGGGTTGGTTCTTCGCCGACCGGGTGAACCTGCCGTTTGTCACGACACCGGACACGGGGCCCTTTGCGACACCGGGCGAAGCCATCGGTGCGCTGACCGTCATCCCCGACATAGCGCGCTTCCCATCGCGCAACTGGTCGGCTGAATGGTATTCCTGGCTGGCGCTGATCGAATTCGCGGCGTCGAACTGGCCGACCATTGACCCCACCACGGTCGGACAATGGTGGCCGAACTGGGTCGGCGCGTTGCCGGTCGACTGGACGACCAAGGCGGCAAACGTGCAGGTTGAACTCGAGGAACTGGTGACTGCGGCGGCGAACGAGCGGGCCGACGCGCTGGACGAGATACTGTCGCAGGCCAACGAATTCATCAGCTATTTCCTGAACATGCTGACGGCCAATCCGGGGGCTTATCCGGAAACCACCAAGGTGCTGACCATTGCCAGCCAGATCGGCACCTTCGTCGCGATGTATTTCAAGGGCCAGTACAAGCGGCCGCGCGCATCGCAACTCTGCCCGGCGCTGCTGCCACCGATCGAGGTGCCTGGCCACGCATCATTCCCGAGCGGTCACTCGACGCAGGCGCATCTGATGGCGCTGTGCATGGGCGATGTACTCGTCGGACTGCCAAAGGACCAGGTCCAGAACGTGACCGACGATCTCTGGACGCTCGCCGATCGCATAGCCCGCAACCGTGAGATCGCCGGGCTGCACTATCCAAGTGACACAGCGGCCGGCAAGGCGATTGCAACGGCGACGTTGCCGCAGGTGCATGCGTCGGTGCCGATCTTCCTTGCCAACACGCCGTCCGCAGGAATTTCGCTGTACCAGCTCGCGGTCAACCTCGCGCAAGCCGAATGGCAACCGGGGGCAGGGCCATGAGCGGCAACCAGTACGGGAAGATACCGGACAGGTTGGTCCCTGTACAGATCCTGCTGGATATCGAGAAGCGTTTTACCGGCCTTACCGTTCCCCAGGGGTTGTTCGATCCTTCGACGGCAAGCCCACAGCTCCTGCGGACATATGGGCTCCCGCCGAAGCCGGATGCCAAGAGCCCGCCGGTGCTGCGCGAAGCCTGGGACAGGGGATTCGGGAAGCCGCTTACCCTCCAGGCGTTCACGGTGCAGCCGAACCTTGTGGAAGCCACCCAGTTCCGCTTGAACAGCGTACGGGTTGCCGACATGTCCTTCGCTGGCAGCCACATCGAGACCAGCTCCAACTGGTCCGGCGCCTATATCACGGCAAACCAGAACCGGCATTTCCTGCAGATATGGGGGATTTGGACGATCCCGAACAATCTCCAGCTGCCGCCTGCGCCGCTGCGGGGACCGGCGGATGTTCCGTATGTCTGCGCCAACTGGATCGGTCTCGACGGACAGCGCCTGTATCTCGATTCATCCCTGCCGCAGATGGGAACCGTCTCGATACGGCAGAACGATGGTACGACAACGGCGCAGTCATGGATGCAATGGTGGGCGCGAGGGGCCGCCAGTTCCGCCCCGGTGCCGCTCGGGCTCGCGGTCAATCCGGGCGATCAGGTGTTGTGCGTGTTGACGGCCTGGGATCCGCAGACCGTGATCGGTGTCATGATCAATCTGAGCACCGCCACGGGCACTGTGGCCCTGGCCTCCTCGCCGAGCGTGACGCTGCCCGATGGCAGCATCGTCCAGCCGGATATCGCCGGCGCGACCGCGGAGTGGATCGTGGAGCGGCCGCAAGTTGTCGGCCAGACGACGATCTATAACTTTCCCGACTACGGCGAGACGGAATTCGATTACTGCCTCGCCGTCGAGGGGGATGACGTGGACATTTTCTCGCTGTTCAATGGAATTCCGCAGCAGCTTCAGGGCGCCCGCCGCATCCGGATGTTTCAGATGCTGACCGATCCCGCACGTACCGCGTTCATCTCGATGCCGAGGAAGCTGAACGATACGGCCATTCGCGTGAGGTATGGCGGCTTTGGATGAACGCGGTGGTCGATCGAGGCGCGCGATAAGGCGCGGCAAGCGAGGCCTTTTGACCGCCGAGTTTGAACGAGTAAACCCGGTCGGGAGAATGTTTGCACGTCGGCCAACTCTCGTCCAACCGTCATGGCGGGCTTGTCCCGGCCATCCGTCGCGGCACAGTGCCGGTGGTGATGGCCGGGACGAGCCCGTCCACAACGGTTGGACGAGGGGTACGGCGCGTCAATCTTTTCGCCGTTTGGCATAAAGCGCTGGTACGGTCGGATCAGCGCTCAACCCGCATTTCGTCTGGCATGTCCGCCTCGCGCTGTCGCTTCGTGGCGTGCAATGAGAGCTTCGTCGGATCGAGCAACTCGGCTGCCACGACGGCGACGGCGAGGGCAGAGACGGTAACGATAAGCGTGGCCAGCATTGTTACCTCCCGTTTCTCGGTGATCCCATGAGGGATCAACACTTCATCGTCTGGTGCTCGAAATCAGCAGACGGTCGGCCGGTCGGGGGGATCCCGAGGGAGCCCCTCGACCGGTCGCAGTCAGCCTTCGCCACCCGCGGCGCTCGCCTGGGTGTCGTAGGTGGCCTGTGCGATCGCCGCGTGGGCTGCGTTCGTCAGGGCCGCGTTCCCCAGGATGATGCCCAGAGCGGCAATGGCCGCGAACAACACGTTCTTCATTTCACTCTCCTCGGTTTGTCCGCCTCGCGGGCGGAGGGTTGAACCTTGCTCGTTGATTTGGCTGCCTCGCCAATCAGTTAGCGCTGGCTGATTGCTGGTTCTGCCAGGCTGACAAGCGGATCATCCCATGGCGACCGAGGGTACGCGCTGAAATGTTTCACACCGCGATCGGGTGTAGTTGTCGCCGACGTCTCAGCAATGCCATGTCGGCGTACTTGGCGCCGCGATCACTGACGGCTATGGCAGCGCATCCGCTTCGATGACGGTCTGTAATGCCACCTTGTTCCGCACGGTCAGCAGTGCGCGATCGGTGTCGTAGATCACAATGTTGTCGGCACGCCATTTGTTCAGGATGGTGATGATGCTGCGCGTTGTTGAACCGAGCAGGTCCGCCAGATCGGCCTGCCGCAACCGGCCGGCCAGGCGCAGGCCTTGAGCAGTCTGCCGGCCCTCGCGCTCAAGCAGATACAGAATCTGCCGTGCCAGACGCACCTCCAAGGTTTCAAATGTCGCGTCCTGGAATAGTTCAAACGTGCGTCGCAGCCGCTGCGCGAGAATCCGGCAGATTGCTTCGCCGAGCCGTGGATTGCTGTGAAGCGCGTCCCGGAAGGCGGCTGCGGTGATTCGGGCCACTCTCACCCGCCCCTCCACGACGGCGGTGGCCGACCTTGCATGGCCGTCGATCACGCCCATTTCGCCGAAGATGTCGCCGGCGCGGAACACTTCGACCATCAGCGCCTTGCTGCGGCGATCGATCGCACCAATGCGCACATGACCGTCGCCGGCAATGATTGCGTAGACCGCATCGGATGGATCGTCCTGGCCAAGTATTTCCGCGCCGTCGCGCGGCTCAAGAATCTGCATGCCCTGCTCGAGCCGATCGAATTCGGCCTCACCAAGGCCTTGGAAAACCGCAATGGAAACCAGGGACCTCATGATCGAGCCGCCATATCTGCTGGTTTCGCGACCTCAACAGTTTGCCACAGGAAAAGAAGTTGCACAACCGAGCCGGAACTGTCCGGCAGTCAACACAGCCGCGCGTGATGTCGCTCGATGCGCGCGCGTTTAGCGGCACCGATCATGCAAGCGATGCTGTCGTTCATGGCCTGGACGCTGCGCCGCCGCCGACTGCGTCGTAATCCGCCAGGATGTCGGCGAAGCGTTGGGCCACGCTGTCGCGCTGGTCGGGATGGGTGAACACGTAGCGTCGGTTGGCGCGGATTGCATCCAGCACCAGCGCGGCCACGGAGTCCGGATCCATCGCGGTCTGCAATGCCGCCGCATAGCGCGCGTTGCGCGCCGCGTTGGCGGTATCGGACGCCAGGTCGAACGGTCCGCCGAACCGCGCCGGCCGATTGCGGCCGTTGTCCAGCATGTGCGTCCGCACCCAGAGCGGACACAACACGCTGACGCCGATCGCGCTGCCGGCCAATTCCGCAGCCAGCACCTCGGTTAATCCGATAATGGCGAACTTGGTCGCGGCGTAAGGGCCGGACAGGGCGCCACCGATCAGCCCGGCCATCGAGGCGGTGTTGACGATGTGGCTTGGCTCGCCGTGCGCCTTCATGTGTGGCAGGAATTCCTGCACGCCGTGCACCGTGCCGCGCAGGTTGACGCCGATGACCCACTCCCAGTCGGTTTCGGCGATCGTCTCCAGCAGCCCCGCACGCGACACGCCCGCGTTGTTGCATAACACGTGGACGTGGCCGAATGCGTCGAATGCGGTGCGCGCCGCGTTCTGCATGGAGGTTTGGTCGGCCACGTCGCACACCACGCCGCGCACTGTCGCACCGGCTGCGGCGAGCGCTGACACCGCCGCATCGAGCGCCGGGGCCTCGATATCGGCCAGCACCAGATTCATGTGTTCGCGCGCGAAGGCACGGGCCATCGCCAGGCCGATGCCGCTGGCGCCGCCGGTGATGAAGGCGGTGCGGCCGGCGAAGTCGCGCATCACGTGCGCCGCAGGATCGGTTCGCCCTCGACGCGTGCGGCGGGCAGTTGCAGCAGGACGACGCAGAGTGCAGCGAGGGCGGCGGTGATGCAGGCGCACAGCAAGATGTGGGGCGGCTGCCAACCTTGCGCCAACAGGAAGCCGCCCAGACCGGGACCGACGATGCCGCCGAGACGCCCGATGCCGAGCGCCCAGCCGACGCCGGTGGTACGCATGCGCGCCGGGTATTTTGCCGCCGACAATCCGTTCGCGCCCAACTGACCGCCCACGACGCAGACGCCCATGGTGAAGACCAGCGCAAGCAGCAGCAGGTACGGCAATTGCCCGAGCGCGACGGCGGCGATGACGATGATGCCGCACGCAAGGCAGGTGGTGAGTACGCGCTCCAGGCCGACGCGGGTTACCAGCGGGCCGAGTGCCAGCACGCTGAGTGCGCCGCCGGCGCTGTAGAGGCTGGAGGCGAACACTGCATCGGCTGGTGTCAGGCCCTCCAGATGCAGCACCGTGGGCAGCCAGAAGCCGATCAGGTACAGGCTGAGCAGGCTGGCGAAGAACATGATCCAGAACAGGATGGTGCGGAACGCATAGCCGTCGGAAAACAGTGCAGCGACGGTGTTGCCGCGCGCGACATCCACGTGGTGCGGCGCGCCCCGGGCGGATGCCGCGGCAGGATCGATGCCGGTGGCAGCGTAAATGCGCAGGGCGGCTTGTGTGCGGTTGCCGCGCGCAAGCAGAAAGCGCGGGGATTCCGGCAGCCAGATCAGCAGTGCCGGGAACAGCAGCAGCGGCAGCACGCCACCGATGTGGAAGATCACCTGCCAGCCGAAGATCGGCAACAACTGCGCGATGAGTTGGCCGCCGAGGAAGCCGCCGAGGGGATTGCCGGCGAACACCCACATGGTGACGCCGGCACGGAGCCGTTCAGGCGCATAATCGGAGGCCAGCGCGACGGTGGACGGCATGAGCGCGCCGATGCCGATGCCAGTCATGAAGCGGAGGAATGCCAGCATGGGGATCGAGCCGGCGTAGGCGGTGGCGAACGAGAAAATGCCAAGCAGCAGCAGGCTGGCGAGGATGACCGGCTTGCGACCGAGGCGGTCGCCGGTGGGGCCGGATGCCAGTGCGCCGACCATGACGCCGACGTTGGACATGACGAACGCGGTGGCGAAGGTTGCCGGCGGCGCGTTCCAGGCGTGCGACAGCGACGGCGCGGCCATGCCGATCGCGTTGATGTCATAGCCGTCGAACATCTGCGCGAACCCGCACAGGATCGCGACGCGAAGCTGCAGCGCGCCGATGCGCTGGCGTTCGAGTGCCGCTTCATTGGCGGAGGCGTGTACGCCTGGCATTGGTGGTGTTCCTCCCGAGGACTAAGTGCGATGAAGTTGGCCCGGAGGCGTCATGCACCACGAGATTGCTTTGTTGCCGCGCTCCTAACAAGAAAGAGTTGCGATTGCCAGGACCGGAAAATGGCGGAAATCCTAGCTCTTTCATCCAGGGCCGGTCGGCCGACGGCCGGTATGAAACTCGCAATGACAGGTAGTGTCGCTTTGCTCCTCGCAATGATCGGTTATGCTGCATCGGCGGCCGGCACGCGCGTGACGGTGTGCGCCTGCACGATCGGCAGCACGTCGCGGGCGAAGCGGCGGATCTGCTCGAGGAACATCTCCTGCGGCATGGCACCACGGTTGAAGCCGATCTGCACCGTGTTGGCGCCGGTGTGGTCGGCGAGTGCGATGATGCGTTGCGCGACTTCCTGCGGCGTGCCCCATGGCAGACGCTCGGCGAGGCGCGCGATGCTTTCCATCGTGGTGTTGCGAAAGTCCTCGCGGGCGTGCTGCGCGGCGTGCAGGTTCTCCGGACGGACGTAATCGGTGGATGCGTCGGAGGTGTAGCCGTGCTGGCGCTGCAGGCTGGTCTCGGTGAAATTACCGTGGCTGAACAGCGTGCGATTGAAATACATCAGATAGGGGCCGCATTCTTTCACTGCCTGCGCCTTGCTGTCGGCGACGTAGACCGACAGGCCGAGCGACAGGTGGTCGGGCGTGATGGTGTGGCCGCTGGCTGCAAGGCATTTCGCGTAGTAGCGGATGATGTCGTCCTGCAGTCCGCCGGGTGCCAGGCCTGGCGTGATGCGGATGTTGTGTCTTGCGGCCAACTCGATGGATTCCTTACTGCCGACAATGGGCATCCAGATTTCCGGGTGGGGGTGTTGCACGGGGCGCGGCCAAAGCGCGACATCGCGATACGACCAGAACTCGCCCTGGTAGGAGAAGATGTCCTCGGTCCAGGCGCGGGTGACGATGTCGTAGGCTTCCTCGAAGCGGGCGCGCGATTCGGCGAGCGGCACGTTGTGCACCTGGTATTCGCGCGGGATGCCGCGGGCGAAGCCGGAGATAAGGCGGCCGTTGGACAGGCAGTCGAGCATGGCGAGCTCTTCGGCGAGGCGGAGGGGTTCGTGGAGCGGCAGGAGGTTGCCGTAGATCAGCAGCTTCACCCGTTTGGTGCGCTGCGCGGCGGAGGCAGCCATCAGGTTGGGCGAGTTCATCAGGCCATACGGGGAGCAGTGGTGCTCGTTGAAGCCGAGGCCGTCGTAGCCGAGGCGGTCGATTTCTTCCCAGGCGTTCAGGTGTTCGGCATAGGTGCGGACTGCGACTTCGGGTTTGAAGTGCTGCGAGGTGAGGGGGTAAGGGAGCTCGTTGCCGATCTTCAGGTGATCGAGATGCTCATCGTAGGCCAGCAGGTCGAAAACAAAGACTTTCATCACGGCCTCTGTGTCGTATTGTCGGCCGAGTATGGTGAGGCAGTGGTTGACGGGTCAATGCAACCGGTAGCTGGCACGACCGACGGGATGCAGCTAGCCTGACCGGGCATCGCCATCCGGCGATCGGCCTGCCGTGGCGGCAGATGAGTCACTATTCGCGGCCCCGCACAGAGGTGACGACATGCCCGACACCGAGGTGACCAACTGGTTCGGCGATCTGATCTCCCACCCGCGGGTCATCGTCGATGCCAATTCGGTGGCGGATATCATCGCGGCCCTGAAGGACCCCGCGAACTATCCGCCGCCGGTACGTGCCGTCGGCTCGAACCATTCAACCGCGCCGTGCGGTGTTGCCGAAAGCGGTACGCTGATCCGCATGAAGATGAATCGCATTCTCGACATTGGCACGGATACCATCACGGTAGAGGCAGGAGCGCGTCACATCGACATGGCGCAGGAGTTGGAGAAGCGTGGCCTGCAGTTTTATGTGAACACCGAAATCGGCAGCCTGACCGCCGGCAGCGCGGCTTGTGCCGGCACCAAGGACGCATCGTTCGCGGGCGAATATGGCCAGGTCGGATCCTATGTGATCGGCGTCAAGCTGGTGCTGCCCAGCGGCGATCTGCTGGAAGTCACTGAAGCGCAGCCGGCGCTGATCCAGGCGATGCGATCAAGCTATGGCACCTTCGGTATCGTCTACCAGGTGACCTATCGGGTCCGGCCGTTGCTGCCGATGGCGGTGTACCACGAGACATTCGCGCTGGACGAATACGTTGCGAAGCTCGACGCCCTGAAGGCGCGCGGCGAGTTGATGATGTACTACTGCTTTCCGTTCGCCGACCGGATCACGGTCGAATTCCGCCGCTACAACCCAGGTGCGAGCGGCAGCCCCAACCGTTCGGCGTGGCCCTTGCGGAACTACCTGTGGGGCACAGCCGGTCCGCGCTTCGGGCATGACATCGAGGCCAGCATCGCGGACCCCAAGATCCGCTATGAGGTGATCGACGGTTTCGGTGCGATGTTCCGCTTCAAGCTCGAGAACCTGATCCGCTCCGACAACACGGTCCCGCCGGACCAGATCGTCGCATATCCGGCCGTGTCCGACGACAGCCGCTACACGTTCAGCCTGTACGCCTTCCCCGAAACGCAATACCCTGCCGTGTTCCTGGAGTTCTGCCAGTTTGTCCGCGACTATTATGACCAGCATGGCTACCGCTCGAACCTGCTCTATGTCGGCTACCGCATCGCGCAGGACCAGCAATCGCTGCTGTCGTATTCATATGACGGCCCGGTCATCACGATTGACCCGGTGTCGACCGGCAACACCGGCTGGAAGCCCTTTCTCGACGCATATAACCTATTCTGCAGCGACCGTGGCGGTGTCCCGCTGTTGAACCAGACCTTTGGCCTGACGCCCGCGATTGTGAAGAAGGCGCTGGGCGCACGATGGCAGACCTTCGCCGACACCCGCCGGCAATACGACCCCGGCGATCGGCTGTTGAACGACTACTTCCGCAGGCTCCTGGGCTGACGCCGCGCTGGGTTCGACCAGGAAGGCTACTTCGCCGCCAGGTCCACCAGCTCGGGTGTGAAGCCGCCGGATTGGCGGCGCCATAAGCGGGCGTAGATGCCGTTGTGTGCCAGCAGTTCGGCGTGCGTGCCGGCTTCCGCAATGTGGCCGTGGTCCAGTACAACCAGCCGGTCCATCCGCGCGATCGTCGATAGGCGATGGGCGATCGCGATCACAGTGCGGCCATCCATCAGGCCGTCGAGCTGGCTCTGGATCGCTGCTTCCACTTCCGAATCGAGCGCCGACGTCGCCTCGTCCAGTACCAGGATCGGCGCGTCCTTCAGGATGACCCGGGCGAGCGCCACGCGCTGCCGCTGGCCGCCGGACAGCTTCACGCCGCGTTCGCCGACATGCGCTTCATAGGCGCGACGGCCGTGCCAGTCTTCCAGGCCGAGGATGAACTCGTGCGCTTCGGCACGGCGGGCGGCGTCCTCGATCATCGCCTGCGTTGCCTGCGGACGGCCGTAGCGGATGTTGTCGCGGATCGAACGGTGGAGCAGGGACGTGTCCTGCGTCACCATGGCGATCTGCGTGCGCAGGCTCTCCTGCGTGACCTCGGCGATGTCCTGGCCGTCGATCAGGATGCGGCCACGCTCCGGGTCGTAGAAATGCAGCAGCAGATTGACCAGGGTGGATTTGCCGGCGCCCGACGGACCGACCAGGCCGACGCGCTCGCCGGGTGCGATGTGCAGGTCGATGCCGCGCAGCACGCCGCCGCGATCTCCCGATCGGCGCAATCGCCCGTAATCGAAATGCAGGTTCTCGATGCGGATTTCGCCGCGCGTGACCAGCAGCTCGCGCGCGTCCGGCGGGTCCGGCATCTGCCGGTCCACCGCGATCGAGCGCATGCCGTCCTGCACGGTGCCGATGTTCTCGAAAATCGAGGTGACACTGCGGGCGACCCAACCGGCCATGTTGGTGATCTGCCAGGCGAGCGGAAGGACCATGGCGACCGAGCCTAGTGTGATGCGACCGACACTCCATTGCCAGATCGCCAACGTCGAGGTGGCTACGATCAGGGTCGCATTCATCACCGCGAGCAGCACGATGTAGGCAGTGATCATCCGCGTCTGGTCGCGAAACGCCGAGGTATGCAGGTCGATCGATTCGCGCACGAATGCGTCCTCGTCGCGGGCGCGGGAGAACAGCTTCACGGTCAGGATGTTGGTGTAGCTGTCGACCACGCGGCCGGTGAGCATCGAGCGCATTTCGGAGACGACGCGTGAGCGTTCGCGCAGGCGGGGCACGAAGTACCACAGGATGCCGGCGTAGCCGACGAACCACAGCAGGATCGGCGGGGTCAGGCGCCAGTCGACGGACGCGAGCAGAGCCAGTGCGCTGCTGCCATAGACCACGATGTACCAGGCGGCGTCGAACGCCATCACCACGCTTTCGCGCAGCGACGGGCCGGTCTGCAACACGCGATTGGCGATGCGACCGGCGAAGTCGTTCTGGAAGAAGGTCCAGCTCTGCCGCACCACGTGCCAGTGGTTCTGCCAACGGATCATGTTGGACAGGGCCGGATTGACGATCTGATTGATCAGCACGACGTGGCCGAACAGCACGAGCGGGCGGACCAGGAGCATCACGCCGGCCATCAAGAGCAACTGCGGCCAGCACTCGCGCAGCAATGTTGCCGCCGTGTGGGTGGAGACCAGGCCGACGACCCTGCCGATGAAGGCCGGAACGGTCACGTCGAGCATTGCAATCAGGCCGCCGAACAGGAACAGGGCGACGACCAGCGGTCGGACCTGGCGGATGAACTGCCAGTAGAACGGCCATAGTCCGTCGGTCGGCGGCGGTTCCGGCGAGTTGGCGGTAGGGTCGAGCAGGGCTTCGAAGCGGCGCAGCATCGGCCACACATGAACCCGGCGGGCTGGCCTGCCAAGCCTGCCGGGCAAAGTCTTGCTCCGCTCATCGGGAGGACGTTGGAGGGGCGAAAGGACTGCTGCCATGGAGTGCGCCCAGGCAAACGTGCATGATCACGAAACGGGGTCGTGAGGGAGGGAAAACCATGCAAGCCAGCAGTGATCACATTGCAACCAGCCATGTCGGCAGCCTGCCGCGGCCGGACAGGTTGATCGCCGCGCATCGGGCGCTCGAGGCCGGGGAGCCGGTGGACGAGGGCGCGTTCGAGCAGACGCTGCGGGCGGCGGTGGCTGAGGTGGTGCGGCATCAGCGCGATGTTGGCATCGACATCCCGGGGGATGGCGAGTTCGGCAAGCCTATGGCGCAGCGCGTCAATTACGGCTCGTGGTGGCGGTATTCATGGCAGCGCCTGGGTGGGCTGAAGCCGGGCGCATCCAGCCTGTATGAGATGGCGCCGCGGCGGTCCCGGCCCGGCGAGGTCGTGCTGACGAGTTTCGGTGATCGACGGGATCGTACGCGGTTCGCCGCGGCCTATGGCGATCCCGAGTTCGGGCATTACCACCGGACCGCGGCCGCCGGCGCCGGTCTGTGTCGCGCCGATCAGCTATACCGGGCAGGAGGCGATCGCGGCGGATATCGCCAATTTCAAGGCGGCGATGCAGGCGGCGGGGATCGCGGAGGGGTTCATGACCTCGGTCGCACCCGGCAGCGCGTCGCGGATCGGCAACGAATACTACAAGACCGAGGAGGAACTGCTGTACGCCTGCGCCGATGCGATGCGCGAGGAATACCGGGCGATCGTCGAGGCGGGGCTGGTGTTGCAGCTCGACGATCCGGCGATCGCCGAGAACTGGGACATGGTGAACCCGGAGCCGACGGTGGAAGAGTACCGGAAGTTCTCGATGGTTCGGGTGGAAACGCTGAACCACGCGATCCGGGGGCTGCCGGCGGACCGCATCCGGTTTCATCTGTGTTGGGGAAGCTGGCATGGGCCGCACGTGACGGACATTCCCATGCGGGACATCGTCGGGGTGATGCTCGCGATCAATGCGGGCGGGTATTCGTTCGAGGCGGGGAATGTCCGGCATGAGCACGAATGGAAGATCTGGCAGGACGTGAAGCTGCCGGACGACAAGGTGATGCTGCCTGGGGTGGTGAGCCATGCCACCAACGTGGTGGAGCACCCGGACCTGGTGGCGGAGCGGATCCTGCGGTTCGCTGGATTGGTTGGGCGGGAGCGGGTGATTGCCTCGACCGATTGCGGGCTTGGCGGGCGGATTCATCCGGATATCGCCTGGGCGAAGCTGGAGGCGTTGGCGCAGGGGGCAGCATTGGCGAGCCGGCAACTGTGGGGGTGAAGGGCATGTGCGCTTGGACATGTGCGCTAGGATAGGTGGCGTACGCAGATGAAATCTTCTCCCTTCCCTTGCGGGAGGGGGCAGGGCGAGGGGTTGAACGCCGACAGATGGCGGTGTGGGAACCCCTCCCCCTGCCCCCTCCCACAAGGGGAGGGGAAGGGATTGGCATCACCACTGCTTGTCCTGGCGCCTATGGGGGTGAAGCGATGGTTGTTGGTGCGGCGTCTCTGCCACGTCTCGAAGCCCCGCGGCGTCGCTGCGGCGTGCGTCAGAGCAGCGGTCTGCGTCGGATTATCAGAACCTGTAGGCAATGGACAATTGGCCACCGATGCCGTTGCTGCCGTTGCCGTGCAGCGCATCTACGCCTGCCTTGACCGTGAACGCATTGTGCTGGGCCGTGACGCCCAGGCCGGCCTGCATAAGATAACGGCTATTGTACGCGGAATATTGGGTCACGGTGAACCCGTAAAGATTTCCGATGCTCACGACCTGGGGATTACCGAATGCCACCTCGATACCGAGATCGATGGCGGGCGCTATGGTCCAGTCCGCAAGTGGTTGAGGATCGAGGCTGACATTGAGGCCCGCCAACGCGCTGGACGAAGTATCGTTGATGCTGTTGACGCCGAGGGCGAGGTCACTGCCGGTTTCGTTGAAACCGCCGAGGGTTACGTGGGTGACGCGGATTCCTGCCTGCGGCGTGACGGTGAACGGCGTCAGGCGGATGACATCGCCAAGATCAGCCTGGGCGCTGTAAACGGCGCCGGCGGTGCTGCCTCGGGCGGTCCCGAGGCCGGCATTCAGGGTGCGCCGGCCTTGGTAGTCGATGCCGCCGACAATGGCGCGTGCGGCCACATAGGGTCCGGCGTCGAGTGACGTAAAAGCGTAGCGTGCGCCGATCGTGCCGAGCAGGGTGCCGACATCGGCACTGGCGCCGGCGCTGCCGACCGAACCCCAATCATAGCCGATGCCGAGATTGGCGCTGGCCCGTTCGTCGATGCGGTAGGTGGCGCCGATGACCGGACCGGCGCCCGCCTCGGTGCTGTTGGCGGAGCCTGAGTGACCGCCGGTAGCAAAATAGCCGCCAAGGCCAGCCAGCCAGATGCGGGTCTGACCCACAGCGAGATCGCGGCCGCTGGTGTAGGGTGCGACCGCGGTATCGATCCAAATCGGCTGGCGCAACAGATACGCGGCGGCATCGGCGAACACCTGTCCGCCGACCTGCGCCTCTACGCCGCCGAGTGTGCCAGCATCGATGGCGGACTGCAGGTAGTAGTTGTAGCTGGTGTAGTGGCCGGACAGCGGCGAGTTCTGCAACGCGTTGAGCAATGCCGCGCCGGCGGCGGCGTTGCCGATGAACCCGCTTTGTCCGGGCAGCGTCAGGTAGTCGACCATCTTGGCGCGCAGAACGTAGATGTCTGCCTGGGTGAGCCCCAGTCCTTGCAGCAGATAGGCATTCATCGAGCCATATGATGCGATCGCCTGGTCGAGTGCAGCTTGCAGAAAGCTGGCCTGAACCCCCACCATCGGAGCAGCGACCGAAGCAGCATAGGCACCCGCGGCGCCGCCGCCGGCCTGGGCGGCGATCGTTGCCAGTGTGGCGCTGATCTGCGCCGCCGTGTAGCTGTTGGTGGCGAGATAGTCCTGCATGATCGTCGCGGACGGCACGCCGGCAATGGTCTGCAATATGGCAGAGGTCCAGCCTGTGCGGTCCTTGCCAGCCGAACAGTGGTACACCGCGGCATCGGGGTCATTCGCGAGGTCGATCATGACCGTATGAAACGCCGCTCGTTCGCCTGCATTGGTGACAAATTGCTGGTACATGCTTTGGAAACTGGCGACTGCCTGGGCCGGTGTGGCGGCCGACGTCGGCGGCGGCGCGGCGGTGCCATAGATGTTGACGTTGGTGTAGTAGGCGCCGATCGGCACCACGTCGGGCTGCGCAGCGATCTCGGTGGGTGTCCTGAGGTCGATGTCCAGGGCAATATGCAGCGTCGAGATGGTTGCCAGGTCCGCGGCGCTGAGCGCCAATACATCTGAACGATAAATCACCCCGGTTCGCATCACGCCATTGTTGCTGGTGGTGTCAGCGAAACCGGTTCCACCGTTGCTTGCCGAGATGCCCGCAACGTCGCGGAAATTTTCCGCCGACGACAGGATCGGCGTGGTGATCGGCTGTTGCGCGGATGCGGGCGCGAGAGATGTGCCAAGCGCCAGTAACGTGGTGCAAAGCAATGCGTTACGCAGCGAGAACATGCGGCAGGCAATCGGTCGGCGGGCGGCTACGGTACGGACGGCGCGGGCATGTGGCGAGACGGAGTTTTCCATCATAACGGAGCCGTTACGGAAGTCGCTGTCGCAGAGTGACGCAGTTTGGTTACGGAACCGCTAAGTCCGGAATCGGCGGCGTTCAGTGGCCGTCATCGAGAGAGGAAGGATCGCGGCGCATTCCGCCATTGCGCGAACTCGTGCATTTTACTGGCCATGGCTGTCGAGACACGCATGATTTCGGAAGACGAGGCGGACATTCGGCTGGACCGCTGGTTCCGCCGTCACTTTCCTGGGCTGACGCAGGGCGCGATTCAGAAGCTGTGCCGAACCGGTCAGGTTCGCGTGGATGGCCATCGCGCCGATGCGGCAACGCGGCTGGCCGCCGGCCAGTCGGTGCGCGTGCCGCCGCTGCCCTCGGCACCGGCTCCGGCACCCGAAGCCGCCAGCGGAGATCGATCCGCACGCCGCGCGGGACCTCCAGAAGCTGGTGATTTACCGCGACGACCAGGTGCTGGTGCTGAACAAGCCGTACGGCATGCCGGTGCAGGGCGGCCCCGGCATCACGCACCACCTGGACGCGCTGCTCGACGCGCTGCGCTTCGGACGCCGAAGACCGCCCGCGGCTGGTGCATCGGCTCGATCGCGACACCTCGGGCGTGCTGCTGCTCGCGCGCACGCCGGGGATCGCCGCCAAGCTCGCCGCGTCGTTCCGCAGCCGGGCGGTGGAGAAGACCTACTGGGCCGTCGTGGCGCGTCGTCCGATCCCGCCCGAGGGCCGCATCGACCTGCCGCTGAAGCGGATCGGCGGCGCACGCGGCGAACGCACCGCGCCGGCGGAGCGCGACGACAACGAGGCGGCGCGCGCCATCACCGACTACCGCACGCTGGACCATGCCGGGCAGAAGCTGGCGTGGCTGGAACTGCGGCCGCTGACCGGGCGCACGCATCAGCTCCGGGTGCATTGCGTGGCGCTGGGCGCGCCGATCCTGGGCGATGTGAAATACGCGCGGCCCGACCAGAACAACGCATTCAGCGCGACGGTCGAGGGACTCTCAAGCGAACTTCACTTGCATGCCCGGGCGCTTCGGCTGCCCCATCCGGCGGGTGGGACGCTGATGGTGGAGGCAGACCTGCCGCCCCACATGGTGCAGACGTTTCGCACACTGGGTTTTCACGCGCCGCCGGCGCGACCGGCCGAGCGACGCTAGCGAGGGATGCAGGCGGGATGGCAACGCGGCTGGAAGGACGAAGAATTCCGCAGCCGGTGCGCATCGGGCTGTGGTCGCTCGCGGCCGTAGTCGGGATCCTGGTTATTGGTGCCGGCGTGCTGCTGGCCAGCTTCGATCCCAACAGCCTGAAGCCGCGCATCATCGCGGCGGTGAAGCAGGCGACCGGCCGCGACCTGACGTTGCAGGGCGACATCCATCTTGCGTTGTCGCTGCAGCCGACGCTGACGGTGCAGAACGTCAGCTTCGCCAATCCGCCGGGTTTCTCGCGGCCGCAGATGGCGACGCTGGACCGGCTGGACCTGAAGCTGGCGCTGCTCCCGCTGCTGAGCCACCGCGTCGAGATCGACCGGCTGGTGCTGGTAAAGCCGGACATCCTGCTGGAGACCGACGCGAAGGGGCAGCCGAACTGGCGGTTCACGCCGGAACCTGGCGCTGCGCCGCCATCCGCTGCGGGCAGTGCGGGTGAGAAGACACATACCAGCATCTCGGTGGCCGATCTGCGGATCGAGGACGGCACGGTGACGTTGCGTAATGCCGGCGGCGCGTCCGGCGCGGTGCTCGCGGTGAAGAGTCTGGAGGCCACGGCGGCGTCGCCGGATGCCAACCTGCATATCGCGGGCGAGGCCAGCTACAACGGTGCGCCATTCAGCCTGATCGCCGATGTCGGACCGCTGACCCGTCTGCAGGCGGCGGGGGCGGGTGGGGCGTGGCCGGTGCAGCTGACGATGGCGGCGGCCGGCGCGAAACTGGCCGTATCCGGCAGCCTGAAGGATCCCACGCAGGGGCGCGGCTACTCGCTGAAGGTTGCGGCCAGCGTGCCGGACCTTGCGGCGCTGTCGGAGTTTACACCTGGCCGTGCGCTGCCGCCGCTGCATGACGTGGCTTTCGCCGCGCAGATCGACGATACCGGCGGCACGCTGCCGCAGATCTCCGGGTTGAGCGTGCACATTGGACCGTCCGATCTGTCTGCGATTGTGGCGGGGCTGAAAGTCGACAAACTGGATGTGGCGGCGCCGGCGCTGGACCAGCCGGTGCAGGTGTCGGGGCAGGGCAGCTTCGACAATGCGCCCGCGACGCTGAGCGGCAGCCTGGGGGCTCCCACCGCGCTGCTGTCAGGCGTGCAATCGGCCGGGCCGGTCCCGCTCGATCTCAATCTTCAGGCGGCCGGGTCCGACGTCGTGGTCAAGGGCACCGTGGCGTCGGCCGCCGGTGGGCGGCCGTCGGTGAAGGCCACTATGACGTCCAGCATGATCGATGTGGACGCGCTGCGTGCCGTGCTGGTCCGCGCGCCGGCGCCGTCCGAACCGGCATCGGCGGCTGCGGCGCCGCCCGCCCAGGCCCCGCCACCGGCCGAGCGGGCGGCGTCCGGCAGGATGATCCCCGATACGCCGATCCCGTTCGATCTGCTGCGCCGGGCCGATGCCGATGTGACGGTGAATGTCGCCGCACTGAAGGCGGGCGGCGCGCTGTATCATGCGATCGCATTCCACCTCGTCCTGAGCGACGGCAAGCTGCGGCTGGAGCCGTTCTCGGCGGCGCTGCCGGAGGGACAGCTCAACGGGTCGCTGACCGCGGACGCGTCGCAGGCGACGCCACCGGTGGCGCTGACGCTGCACGCGCCCGCGCTGGCGCTGGCACCCTTGCTCGCCGCGCTTGGCCAGCCGGCTTATGCCAGCGGCAACCTGGAGGTTTACGCCGACCTGCATGGCGCCGGCGCAACGCCGCATGCGATCGCCGCGGGGTTGGATGGATCGCTGGGTCTCGCCATGGCCAACGGCACGGTGGACAACCGGCTGCTGGGCAGCACGCTGCAGGCGATCCTGCGGGAGGTCAGCCTGCTGGATCTGGTTGGGCGCGGCGGCGAGAGCCAGGTGCAGTGCTTCGCGGCCCGGCTGGACGCCAGCCATGGCATCGCCACGTTCCGAACGTTGCTGCTTGATTCGTCGCTGCTGACCATGGATGGCGCCGGCAGCATCAACCTGGCAAGCGAGACGCTGGACATGCGGGTGCGAGCCGCAGGCCCGCGTGGTCGGCACCGGCCTCGTGGTGCCGCTGCGGGTGACCGGGTTGCTGCGTTCGCCGGCCGTCAAGCCTGACACGGCCGGGGCGTAACCGATAATGCCGGAACGGTGGCGGGCGCGCTGCTGCGCGACACCTCGCCTCTGGGCGCGATCGCCGGTGCCCTCGGCGGACAGAAGCTGCTGGGCGGCGGGGAGGGTGCGGACTGCAATTCGGCCTTGGCGATCGCGCGTGGCGAGGCGGGCGGTGCTGCCGCGGTGCATCCGTCCGCGCAGCCATCGCCAAGCCCGGCTGCACCGCAACCCAAGACCAAGGCGCCGAATGCCGGCAATCTGCTGCAGCAGTTGTTCCGTTAGCCAGCGCGTACCGGAGATCAGCGTGAAACGTTTCTGGGATACCGCGACGATCGAGCCATCCGCCGCCGGGCTATGTGATCCTGCTGGACGGCAAGCCGATGCACCTGCCGGGCGGCGGCGTGCTGCGCGTTGTGGCGGAACCGCTGGCGCACGCCATCGCCGAGGAATGGCAGGCGGCCGGGGGCGGCAAGGGCGGCGAGATGTCGTTCGCCGATACGCCGCTGACCCGGCTTGCCGGCACCGCGCAGCAGCGCATCGCGCCCGATCCCGGGCCGACGATCGATGCGATCGCGCGCTACGCCGAGAGCGACCTGCTGTGCTACCGCGCCGAGGCGCCGGAGGCGCTGGTGCGGCGGCAGGCGCGCGCATGGCAGCCGTGGCTGGATTGGGCGGCGCTGACCTACGACGCGCCGCTGCGGGTCAGCACCGGCGTGGCGCTACGTGAAGCAGCCGCGCGGCAGCGTGGCGGCGCTGCGCCAGGCCGTGGCGGCGCTGGATGTTTCGGCGCTGGCGGCGCTGGGCGTGGCGGTGCCGGCGCTGGGCAGCCTGGTGCTGGGGCTGGCGCTGGCCGACGGGCGACTGGATGCCGCCACGGCGCACGCGCTGGGCTGCCTGGAAGAGCTGTTCCAGGCGGAGGCGTGGGGCGAGGATGCCGAAGCCGCCGCCGTCGCCGCGCGATTGCCGCCGACATCGCGCTGGCCGCGCGTTTCCTGCGCTGACGCGAGGCACGCCGGGACGCATGAATTGCAAGCGCCTGATCATCAGCGGCCGCGTGCAGGGCGTCGGTTTCCGCGCATGGATGGTGGAGAAGGCGCCGGCGCTGGGCGTGTCGGGCTGGGTGCGCAACCGGCTGGACGGCTCGGTGGAGGCGCTGGTGGCGGGCGATACGGCGGCGGTGGAGGAACTGCTGCGGCTGTGCCGGCGCGGGCCGCGGATGGCGGAGGTGGTCAGCATCGAGGAGGAGATGGCCGATCCGCCGGAGCATTTCGGATTCCGTCAGGTGCCATCGGCGTAGGGAAGGCGAAGGCAGGCTGAGACCGTCATCGCCGGGCCTGCCCCCGGGCTTCAGTATCCATGGGTGTTGGTGGTGCTTCGGTCGCCGATCGGGCTGTGAGCATCAACCGAACACCTCGCCCCATGCGGCGCGCAGGGCCGCGTCGACCTCCGCCATCGTGGCGGGAACGCCGAGCGCGCGCAGGCTGGTGACGCCGTGCTCGCTGATGCCGCAGGGCACGATGCCGGTGAAGTGGCCGAGGTCCGGGGCGACGTTCAGCGCGACGCCGTGCCAGCTTACCCAGCGGGTGACGCGCACGCCGATGGCGCGCGATCTTGGCTTCGGTGCCGGTGGCGGGGTCGGCGACCCAGATGCCGATGCGGCCGTCGCGGCGCTCGCCGCGCACGCCGAAGCGGGCGAGGGCGCGGATCAGCCATTCCTCCAGCCCGTGGACGTAGCAGCGCACGTCGCGCGCGGGCACGGTGCCGTGCGGGCGGGTGAGGTCCAGCATGACGTAGGCGGTGCGCTGGCCGGGGCCGTGATAGGTCCATTGGCCGCCGCGGCCGGCGTTGAAGGTGGGGAAGCGGGTCGGGTCGGTGAGTTCCTCCGGCCGGGCGGAGGTGCCGGCGGTGTAGAGCGGCGGGTGCTCCACCAGCCAGACCAGTTCGGTGGCGGTGCCGGCGCGGATGGCGGCGACGCGCTGCTGCATGGTGGCGATGGCATCGGGGTAGGGGGTGAGGCCGGGGGCGGTGCGCCATTCCGGGGGGGCGGTGGCGATTGAAGGGGCGTCAGTCATCCGCTATACCCCGCCGCCTGCCCGAGCGGTCGTGGCGGAATGGTAGACGCGCAAGCTTGAGGTGCTTGTGGGGGTAACCCCGTGGAAGTTCGAGTCTTCTCGACCGCATGGACCCAAGGCTTTGTTTACCTTTATAAATTCCGAAAATCGTTGCGCCAGGACCAAGATTTAGGGGAAATGGTCCTGTGGCGTCGTACCAAACTGAGCGTCCGACATGGTGGTATTTTAAGCGCTCGATCCTTCACGAGTTGGTCTTGCTAATCGGTCGAACCGTGTGGCGGGAGACGTTGAAGGCGACCAGACGGCAGACCTTAAGTTGCAATTGGAACAGATCGGGAAGCCTTCTGATGTATATACGCACTCGCCAGGTCGCGGGCGCGTTCGGTGCCGACCAATCTATCCAAGTGTCAGTCGGCGTTCGATTTCGGCCACCAATCCGCTCAGATCAACTGGGACGGACAGTGACCCACGGGTCGGGTCGGAATCTTCGGTGGCGTTGGCGCAATAGCCGGCCATGACAACGACGGGTGTGCCAGGTCTTTGGCGTCTGACTGCTTCTACAAACGTTGCCCCATCCGGCACGTTGGATGGCATCACGAAATCGACGATGCAAAGATCAATATGTGGGCGCGACGCAAGCTGCTGAAGTCCCATAACTGTATCAGGGGCAGACACGACATCGAAGCCAGAAGCCGCAAGGTGCGCGCCGATAACCCGTCGGATATCGGCATCTTTTTCCACAATCAGGATTGTCGGCATAATTCCTCGATCAGCGTCGTTCATTGCCGGATCAAACAGCAGGGAGGGATTTTGCGTTGTGCTTGCCATCATGCTCGCCTAATCACAAATCGCAATAGCGTGAGGCGACTCAATCTTGGCCGCGCTTTCAATACGATAGATGGTGACGACAACGTGTTCCAGCGAATGACGAGACATTGCCTCAAATGCATTACCATCGGGTAGACATTTGGTAATGGCATGACCTCTTGCATTCGGAGAAGAGACTTCGTTGTACATTCAATTGCCCGGCCGCATGATCGGTGGACTACTAGCGTGTGGCGCAATGATTCAGATTATCGGAACGGCCCCCGCCAGGGCGGTGGTGACTTCATCTAACGCGACGCTGCCAGGGATCGATGGACCGTACATTCCGGTCGTCAGCGCGGGATGCTTCCCTGCGATGGGGACATGCATCTCGGGTGGAACGTTGACGTTGATCTGCGTTCCTTCACCCGCGTTCGAGGCGTCAGACGAAGATATTATTCTGCACGTTCAGCAATCGAAAGAATTAACGATGGTTGGCGGCAACATTCCGATGGGACCAGTGATGCTGTCCGGCAACCACGAGCAGGACGTAGAACGCGTGGCGACTGATCACCTTGGCACCTTGGCTGCCGACCCTCCTTCGAGCTTGTGACTGTTTCGTTGACCGGCAATCATCAGAACATCGGAACGATGCGCAGCGGCAGGAATTCGGCCTGCACGACATCCGCTCGGAATATCGCTAAAGTACGTCGGCATGCCTGCCGGAGCCAAGCGAATGTCTCGCGTAATCAAGATGTCCACGCCAAAGCTCAAGCCGGTGAGCCTGCCCAAGACGGCGGCGCTGACCAAGGCGCAGGCTGAACACAAGGCATGGCTGAAGGCGCACGGGATCAAGGTGACGAAGAATACGCTTCGCACCTGACGCCCGATCAGGCAGAACTGACCTGCATGCCGCCCTCTTGGGCGGCTTGTGGCGGGTCGCCGTGATGTCCCACAGCGAGAATGTCGGGGTCAGCTTGTCGGTGCGAGCCTGACAGGAAGGGTCGCCGATGTTGAGGCCGTTCAGCGGGCCCTCGCATGAGCATTGCACGTGGGTCGGATCGCCGTCGGTGGGCTGGCATCTTGCCGATGAGCACAGTGCGTAGCGGCCGTCGCAAATGCGCGTGCCGCCGGAACTGTCGGCGTCAGCGGGGTTGATAGCAGCGCCGTTGCCGCCAGTGCGACACATGAAGACAGCCGCGATATTCTGTCACCGAGATCCATGGCCATCTCTCCCGGAACGGAGACGATATGGTCCGGCATGGTGCAACGCGATTCCACGACGGGCGCCCGATCGGCCGATGCGCCAACGACAGGCCTCAACCGACGGCCCGACTTGCGCGACGGCCGCGCCTGTCAGAAGGTCCCGCTGGTGCAACTCGCTTTGAGATCACGCAAGCGTGGCCGGATACGGCTTGCGGCCGCCATCGCCGCGTCGCATGCTCCCTCGGTGTCCGGCCTGCCTTGAGCGGTTCCCTTCTCAATGGAGTTGGCATTGACGCAATCTTTGATCGGCCTTGTACCACCCCTGCCGTTCGTCATGCCATCAGCGGATCAGCGACCGGCGGCCGTCTGCACGCCGGACGCCCATGGCTGTCGCAAAGCTGCAAGTGGCTTTCCCGGCAACCGGTGTCGTGTGTGAAATCGACGCGCCGATGGCATGAGGTGATGCGCACTTGACCCAGGCAGTGGAGCGCAGATGCCGTGTCCTTCTGGTCGAGGACGAGGCAATGATCGCGATGCTGATAGAGGACATGCTGGGCGATCTCGACTGCGACGTGGTCGCCACCGCCGGGCAAATCGATGAGGCACTGGCGGTTGCCGACGCCGGCGGGTTCGATGTTGCGTTCCTCGACGTCAACCTGCGCGGGCAATCGGTATACCCGGTTGCCAAGGTGCTCCAGGCGCAGGCGATCCCGTTCGCTTTTGTGACCGGCTACGGCTCGGTTGGTGTCGAGGCGGGGCACGCGGAGGCACCGGTTCTGCAAAAGCCGTTCCAGTCGCGCGACCTGGAGGCTGTCCTGCGTCGTTTGCAGTCGCGGTAGTCGCCCGGCAGGCAGTGGCGCGCGGCGATCCCGTCACGCGTCACGAAATTCCCAGGCCATCGATCAGTGGGCGCAGCACGGTGTCATCGGGCCGCCAGCGCCGCACCGAACTGCGATAGATCGGCTGGCGGACCTGTACCATGCTCGCCGTCCTGACCGGCCGCTCGGTTTTGTAAAAGGCGAGGCAGGCATCGTTCCACTCGAGGCCGCAATGGGCGATGATGCGGCGCGCCTGTGGCTCGAAATCATCGACCAAGGATTCGTAGTGCACATCGAGCATGACGCCGGGCGGCAGGACCGCACGCCAATGCGCCATCAGTTTGCGATAACCGGCGCAGTAGCGGCCGAGTTCGCCGAGATCGAAGGCAAACGGCTGGTCTCCGCTGAACAGCAGACCGAAGCACGACAGGCAGGTATCGATCGGATCGCGACAGGTGTGGATGATCCGCGCATTTGGCAACGCGAGATGGATCAGGCCGGCGGCGCAGAAATTCGCCAGCGTCTTGTCCGTGACGTGTGCCGCATCCGGCGCCGGGGCAGTGATCCGCGCCAGATAGGTCTCCGCCAGTCTGTGAAGCTGCTCCGGTGTGAGCGACGGCACCGCCTCGGGATACAGCGACCGCGGATCGTCGAGACCTATGCTGCGCATCGCTTCGCGGAGATCGCTCCGCTCGCCACCCGCACTCACCTGCGGATGGCTTGCCAGGATCTGCTCGACCAGCGTTGAACCGGAACGCGGCATGCCGACGATGAAGATCGGCACGGTGGATGGATGACCCGACCTGCGGCGTGACGTGACCAGGTCAGCGGTGAAGATACGTTCAATCCTGCCGAACAGTTCATGCACGCCGGTCTCGTCATAGGTGATCTGGCTGCGTTTCAGCGCATTGCCCGCGATGAGATGTTGAAAGCCCCGGTCCTGTTCACCCACATCGGCAAGCGCCTTGCCGAGTGTGAAGTGCAATGCGAGGCGGTATTCTACTGCGCTGCTGGCGTCGATGTCGTCGGCGAGGCGAAGTAGGGTCGCGAGATGCGGTTCGCCCGCAACTGCGCGACGTGAGTGGAACAGCGCATAACAGGCGCGCACATGCGTCGGATCGATTGCCAGCGCACGCTCGAAACAGGCCCGCGCCTCCTCGATCCGGCCGATCTCCTCCAGCAGGTTGCCGAGATCGACATGGCTGCCGGCATGGTCCGGCTGCAACTCCAGTGCCCGTTGCAGATGCAAGAGCGCCTCGTCGTGGCGGTGCAGCCCCTGCAAGAGTCTTGCGTATGCACCGAGTGCCTCTGGGAAGTCCGGTCTGGCCGCGATCGCGCGCTGGTAATACGTGAGTGCAAGGTCGTCCTGGTGAAGCGCGTGCGCCACCGCGGCAAGACCGTGCAGCGCTTCCGGATAGTCTGGGTCAATGTCGAGCGCAGCCTGATAGCCGGCCCTGGCGTCGTCGTAGAGTTTCAATGCCTGCAGCGCGGCAGCACGCCCGCAGTGCGCCTCGGCATATTCCACGTCGATGGATATCGCTCGATCGTAGCTGGCGATCGCCTCGTCGTGGCGCGCCAGCTCCCGCAGCGCCGTGGCAAGGCCGTAATGGGCTTCGGCATAACCCGGATTGAGCGACAGTGCCTGCTGATAGGCGGCAATTGCTGCCTCATGATGCCGGAGGCTGCAAAGCGCGGTGGCAATGTTCGAATGCGCCTCGGGTGATTGAGGGTTCGACTTCAGCGCCTGCTCGGTCAGTGCCAGCGACTCGCCCGCACGGCCTTGCTGCAGGCGCAACACGCCGAGATACAGCAGTGCTTCGAAGTGCGTCGGATCCTGCGCCAGGATTGCCTGATAGATCGTCGCGGCAACCGGCAGTCTGCCCTCCTCATGGCAGGCGAGAGCACGCGCAATGTCGGCGCCGGAAGTCACGTAGACGGAATTTCCGGGATGTCGGAAGCCACGCCTTGGCGCGGATGACCCGCCGCGAGCTCCGAGCCGAGCGCATCGAGCAGCGGCTGGAGGACCGCCTCGTTCGGCCGCCAGCGGCCCACCGAACTGCGATAGACCGGCTGGCGCACCTGCACGGAGCTGTGCGTCCTGACCAATCGGTTGGTATCGTGGAATGAGAGGCATGCGGCATCCCAGTCGAGCCGGCAATGCGCGATGATTCGTCTGGCATTAGGCTCAAGGTCAGCGACCAGATCCTCGTAGTGCACATCGAGCATCGCGTCCGGCGGCAGCACGTCCCGCCAGTGGGCCATCAGTTCGGTGTAGGCACGATAGTAGCGGCCCAACTCACCGAGCTCGTACATCTGCGGATTGTTGACGAAATGCAGCGAAAAGCAGGACATGCAGGTATCGATCGGGTCGCGGCACGTGTGGATGATCCGCGCATTGGGAAGCGCCAGATTGATCAGCCCCACACTGCGGAAATTATACAGCATCTTGTCGGTGATGCGCTGTATCCGGGCGCGTTGCGCGGGATCCAGGTCATCCGGGATCATCGCCTGCATCGCTGCGAGATAGCGGTCGCCCACGTCGCGAAGCTGGGCGCCTGTCATGCCTGGAACGCTGTGGGGAAATGGCAGCGCCTCGGTATGGACGCCGGCAGCCCGCATCGTGTTGCGGAATGCCACGACCTCTCCGGCGCCGAATACCAGCGGGTGGCTTGCGAGGATCTGTTCGACGAGGGTGGAGCCCGAGCGGGGCATGCCGACGATGAAGATCGGCACCCGTGACGGATTGCCGCCGCCTGCGTGGCGCCGCATCACCTCGGGGGTGAAGATCTGGCGCACGCGCTCGATCGGCCCGAGCATCCTCGCTTCGTCGTATCCCGACTGCTGGCGCTTGAGCGCATTGGCCTGCAGGACACGGTCGAACGCGCGGGCGGGTTCGCCGATCTCGGCAAGCGCCTTGCCGAGGGCGAAGTTCAATTCGATCTGCTCGTCGGCCGTGAGGGACGACATGTCCCGGGCCAGTGCCAGCATTGCCGCCAGATGCGGATTGCTGGCCGTCATGCGCGTTGTGCTGACCAGGTTGGCATAGTGCCGGATACAGCGTGGCTCGATGGCGATCGCCCGCTCATAGCAGTGTCGGGCTTCGGCGATCCGCCCCAGTTCCTGAAGGACGATGCCCTTGGCGACCTGATGGGACGCGCTTTCGGGTTGCAGGTCGCACGCCCTGGTGTAATGCACGAGCGCGTCGGCGTGGCAGTTCTGCCGTTGCAGCAATTCGGCCAGATTTCGATGCGCCATGGCATGGTTCGGCTGGGCGCTCAGCACCGCGCGAAGCTCGGCTAGCGCATCCGCCGGCCGGTTCAGCGCGGCCAAAGCCAGGCCCAGGTTCATGCGGGCCTCGTGGTAGTCCGGCCGCAACGCCAGTGCCGCGGTGAACTGCTCCGCCGCCTCCGCGTCGCGCTGCGTTGCCATCAGCGCCGCGCCAAGGTTGTTCAGCGCTTCGACATAGCCGGGCTGCAACGTCAGTGCGCGCCGATAACTCGCGATCGCCGCGTCATGCCGCCGCAAGGCGTCGAGCGCGATGCCAAGGTTGTTGCAGGCGACCGAATAGCGCGGATTGATCGTCAGCGCCTTCTCATAATGTGCGACGGCCTCGGTGCTGCGGTTGACCGATTGCAGCACCATGCCGAGGTTGTTGTGGGCATCCGACGCGGACGGATGCCGCTCCACCGCCCTGAACAGAAGCGCCAGCGCGCGTTCCGGACTCCCCTGCTGAGCGTGGATGATGCCGAGCAACTGCAGCGAACCCAGGTGGTCGGCCGTCTGGCGCAATACCGCTTCATGGTATTGGGCAGCCTCTCCCAACCGGCCGCGATGCTGCAGCCGCACGGCCTGTTCGAAGAGCCGCGAAACCGGCTGCGTGGGAGCGAACTTGGCTTGAACTCATCGGTTGGTCCCGTGGAGGCGGTGGGCCGGTCTCATAAAGCCACGGTGGCCGCGGCACCAGCACTTCGTGCCAGAGTTGGATGACGTCCTGATGAGTCGGCGTACAGTATTATGCAACCAACGCGGGTATGACGGGGGCGATACGAACATGTCGGCATTTTTTACAGTCCCTGAAACCCGTTTTCGTCGAGGTCTCATAAGTTGTTGATCTTCCCTGGATTAGTATGTTGGCCCGGAAAATGCTTCCGACGTAGGCAACGGTTGCCTGAGGGGAGCCGGGGAACCGGAATAGCTAGGAGAGAAGCCATGAAAAAACACCTTCTTACCACCACGGGGGCGGCCGCGCTTTTGCTGCTGGCTCAGGCGTCTGGGGCGCAGGCCGCGCACGTCAAGGTAGGCACCATTTACGGCGCGTACGACGCCCTATGCGGTTCAAATATCGACTGCACCTTCGGGACTGGCTTGCCGGTCAGTGGCAACGGCACCGACCTCTATGACACGCCAAATCTGTTTATCGTCAATACGGGAAGCAAGCCGTTCACCAACCTGAACCTGGCGCTCACAGGCTATCAGGGCCTGAACAACGGTAAGACGGGATCGTTCGGACCGTTCACCGTGGCGCCGGGCACGGTCTATCAGATCAACTGGAACGGCCCTAGCTTTGCAGGCAATCTGTTTGGTTATGACTATGACGACCAATGGGGCCAGACCACCAGCAACGCGGCCTGCGTGGTCGGGCAGTCGCTCTGCGCGCATACCGGGAATTTCGACGTGGCCCTGTCGGGACTGCTGAATGGCAACCCGATCTCGTCGGTGTTCAGCCCCGACAATACACAAGGCGGCGGCAATGTGGCCGGGACATTCGTTGGATGGGAAGGCCTGGATCCGACCGGCTTGTCCGAGACGATCTATGACAACCACAGCGGCACGCAGCCTGGCCCGCTGGCTTATATCTTCACTGGTACCAGCGTCACGAACCATGTACCCGAGCCGGCAACACTGGCGCTGATGGGCGCTGGCATTGGCGCACTCGGCCTCGTGCGGCGGCGCCGCAAGGCGAAGTAACTGCAGCTTTAGCGCAGTGTGAATATGACGGCGGCTGCCCCGATCGGGACAGCCGCCGTCGATGTTTCAGGGACAGTCGATTGCCAGGATGCACTGCGCGTCAGGGCACGGGCAGCAGGCGGCGAAGCGCTCCGAGCCAGGGCTCGTAATTTCGCCAGCGGTCCATCGCGGTCCGATAGACCGGCTGCCGCGCCTGCCACCTGCTTGGCGTACTGATCGCGGTGGCATTGTTCTCAGGACGCAGACATGAGGCGTCCCAATCCATCCCGCAGAACGCGATCATCTGCCGCGTGACACTCTCGCGGTCGGTGATCAGTCTCTCATAGTCCACGTCCAGTAGGCGTTCGGCCGGCAAGACGCGGCGCCAATGCGCCATCAGCCGCAGGTACTGCTGGTAGTAGAACACGATCGTTGCCCGATCGTGAGCAAAGTCCGGCGTGTTGCTGTACGGCGTCAGATAAATCGACAGGCAGGTATCCACCGGATTACGGCGGCAGTGGATGATGCGGGCCTGCGGGAAAATAAGGTGGATCAGCCCGAGCAGCAGAAAGTTGGTCGGCATCTTGTCGGTAACGCGCCGCGCCGTCGGCCCCAGGCTGCGCAGCAGACCCTCGTAACCCACGGCAGTCTGGCGAGCCGCTTCTGCGGTGAAATTGCCCGCAGCCAGTTCGGCGTGCAGCGTGCCTCGCTCGCCCCAGAACCGAAGCTCACCGCCCGCGGCGATCCCGGGATGACTGGAGACGACCTGCTCTACCAGCGTGGTCCCCGATCGGGGCATGCCGACAACGAGAATGGGAACATCGCTTGCGGAACCAAGGGACCAGCTCTGCGCTAGGAATTCCGGCGTGAATGTCGCGATCAGCCGGTCCACGTCCGCAGCATGTCGGTCCCGGTCGATGGCGTTGCCAGCGAGGCGCAGCCGCTCCAGGCAGATCGCGTTGGCTGCCTCGAAATGTGGCATGGCCTCGGCGTAGCGTGCCAGGTCATCGAACGCCTTGCCGAGTGCATAGTGCAGCGTCGCCCGTTCGGAATCCGCAAGCGCTTGGTCCCGCGCCGAGGCCGTCATCCGTGCGATCAGCGGTCCATCGGCTGGCGTGATGCGACGGGCGGAAACAATCCCGAGCCAGGAGGAGGCATGCCTTGGCTCTATGGCCAGTGCGCGTTCGAATTGGGCGATGCCATCGCTGAACCGCCCCATCTGAGACAGCAGCAGGCCGAGCAGGTGGTGCGCAGCGACGGCGTTGGGATGCAAGGCAAGCGTACGCCTGCTCAGCGCCTCCGCTTCGGCGAGCTGTCCCTCGTGCATGAGGGAGTTCGCCAGGCGAATTTGGGCGCTGGCATCGCCCGGTTCGGCGACGATGGCGCTCCGTAGGTTCGCCATCGCTTCATCGCGCCGGCCATGCGCAAACAGCAGATGCGCCAACCTGCCGTGTGCATCCGCGTAGTCCGGCGCCAGCTCAACAGCACGCCGGAATGCCGCAATAGCCTCCAGATCGCGCCCCTGTTGCTGCAAGGCGATTCCGAGATCGTAGCGGAATCCTGCCAACTCCGGTTCCAGCGCGACGGCACGCTCGAAGCAGGCGACAGCCTCCGCGGCCCGGGCCGCCGCCAGATAGCAGCGACCGAGATTGGTTGCCGTTCCGGCATTGTCCGGATCGAGTTCGGCTGCCTGCCGCGCCAGCGCGATGGCCTCCGCCGGCGATCCCTGTTCGCGCAACAGGCTGGCGAGCAGGACGCGGGCGTCGACCGATGAACGGTCATACCTGATCGCTTCGCGCAGGAGCCGCATCGCGCGGTTCGTCTGGCCCAACTGCGCCGTGATCGTGGCCAACAGCAGCAGGGCGGGGATGGAGCGGGGAGCCATGTCGAGTTGCCGTTGACACAGCTTTGCAGCCTCATCGAGTTCGCCCGCCTGATGGGCGCGGGTGGCATGCTGGAACAGCCGATCGTCAGCGTGAGCAGCAGTGTTCGGAGACCTGCGGGCAGTGTTCAACACGCGATTGCCGCCGCGGCTGCTCCTTTCGCCCGTATGCCTGTTGCGCATGCAGCCGACAGTATCATCCGTCGACCGCGACCGCGAATACCAACGTCTCGCTCAGCCGCCACCGACCGACATGATTTCCAGCAGCACCTCGCACGGACCATCGGCAGGATCGAGGCGAAACATACGTATCGTGCGTGCCGATTGCGAGCCGACGAAGCGGAATGTCAGGTCCTGCATCCCGCTCGACGATCGGACCGTGCAGCGCATGCTGCACTCTTCGGTGAAGTATGCGTCGTCCTCACCGATCCAGAAGAGCTGGATGGTCGCCATGTCCGGTGTCAGTAGCCGCAGCCGCAGGGTCAGATGATCGATCGCGCGTAGCGGCTCGAGCGGATTCCGCATGGCAACGAACGGGTCGACGATCGTGGATCTTATGTATGCGGTGCTGCCCTGTCCCTCGATGAATACACCGTCGTTGTGCGGTACGTCTTTGGTCACGACGACGCCGTCAAAGCTTTCGTTCCACGCGCCAGCAATGGGCCCGATAGTCACCCCGTCGGGGAGCCACCGGGAGGGCGCGCCGCCTGACTTGCGGGCCCAGCCGATCTGTCCGGTGTTGGTTACCATGAACTGCCCCAAATCGGGGTGGGTCTTCACCAGCAGGTCGAACACCATCCCGACATGGGCGATGTCCAGCTCCTCGTCAGACCAATGGGGGTGAGTCGCCCCCGGCCCGACTTCGAAAGGCCGGAAGGCGAAGTTGAGATCGTCGAGCATCAGCCAGGCGCCCGGCCGCAGCAGCCGGGGCATGAGCAGTGCCGCCAGAGCATCCGGTTCCCACTCGTGTGCGCCGTCCAGGTAGCAGAAATCGAAGCAGGGCTCGCATACGGTGCATTTGGTCTGCTCACGCAATATGCGCAGCAAGACCCAGTCGTAGCCGCGAGGATGGACGATGGGCTGCACGTATCGGGTCAACCCGGTGTGCTCTGCCAGTTCGACAACGCCAACCGGCTCGCGGCGCATGTGATCGACCGTAGTGACGGCGCCGCCGCCGATTTCCTCGACTGCCGCGGCCATGACGCAGGCGGTCGCGCCGAAGCCGGTGCCGAGCTCCAGGCAATCCCTGGCTCTCGTCGCGATGATGCAGTCGTAGATCTCGTGCAGTGTGTGCTCGGCCAGGAGTACGACGAGCCGGTTGAGTTCGGTCTGGCGGTTGAGCAGAAGGCGGTAGATCTGGTCGAACTGCATCGCAGGATATCCATGGCAACAGGGCGGAATGCCGGCCAGTCGTTGCCAGCCCGGGTTCGGCCGCCCATCCTGCCGATGGATGAGCGAGGATGAATAGCCGATGGACGACGACTTCCGCAAGGCAGCGCTGGACTATCACCGACTGCCGCAGCCGGGAAAGCTGGCGATCGAGCCGACCAAGCGCATGGCGACCAGCGCGATCTGGCGCTCGCCTATTCGCCTGGCGTCGCCGCCGCCTGCGAGGCCATCGTGGCGGACCCGGAGACGGCGCGCGATTACACCGCGCGCGGCAATCTGGTCGCGGTGATCTCCAACGGCACTGCGGTGCTGGGCCTGGGCAATATCGGCGCGCTGGCGGGCAAGCCGGTGATGGAGGGCAAGGCCGTCCTGTTCAAGAAATTCGCCGGCATCGACGTGTTCGACATCGAGGTGGATGCCGAGGATCCCGCGCTGTTCTGCGACGTGGTGGCGGCGCTGGAGCCGACGTTTGGCGCCATCAACCTGGAGGACATCAAGGCGCCGGAGTGTTTTGCGATCGAGACCGAACTGCGCGCGGCGAATGCACATTCCGGTGTTTCACGACGATCAGCATGGCACGGCGATCACCGTGGCGGCCGCGGTGCGCAACGGGCTGGTGCTGCAAGGCAAGGCGCTGGAGCGACGTGAGGCTGGTGACGTCGGGCGCGGGCGCCGCGGCGCTTGCCTGCGTCGATCTGCTGGTGTCGATGGGGTTGCGAGCCGGAGAACGTCACGCTGACCGACATCAAGGGCGTGGTGCGGACCGACCGCAACGACATGCTGCCGAACATGGCGCGTTACGCGCGCAATACCGATGCCCGGACACTGAGGGACGCGCTGCCTGGGGCCGACATATTCCTCGGGCTGTCGGCGCCGCGCGTGCTGCATCCGGAATGGCTGGAGTTGCTGGCGCCGAAGCCGCTGATCCTGGCGCTGGCCAATCCGGATCCGGAAATCCTGCCGGCGCAGGTTGCTGCGGTGCGGCCCGATGCGATCGTCGCGACGGGACGCAGCGACTTTCCCAATCAGGTCAACAACGTGCTGTGCTTTCCGTTCATCTTCCGCGGCGCGCTGGATGTGTCGGCGACGACGATCAACGAGCCGATGAAGATCGCCGCGGCGGAAGCCATCGCCTCGCTGGCGCGCATGGAGGCGTCGGAGGTGGTTGCTGCGGCCTATGGTGGGTCGGCGCCGGTGTTCGGTCCCGACTACATCATCCCGAAGCCGTTCGACCCTCGGCTGATCCTGGAGATCGCGCCGGCGGTGGCGCGCGCGGCGATGGACAGCGGTGTCGCGCGCCGGCCGATCCATGACTTCGCGCAGTATCAGAGCGAGTTGGAGCGTTTCGTGTTCCGCTCCGGCCAGCTCATGCACCCGGTGTTCGAGGCGGCGAAGCAGTCGCCGCAGCGCATCGTGTACGGCGACGGGCGAGGACGAACGCGTGCTGCGCGCGGCGCAGACGCTGGTGGATGACGGCATCGCGCGACCGATCCTGCTCGGGCGGCGCGCGGTGATCGAGCGCAAGATCGGCGAGATGGGCCTGCGTATCGATCTGACCGATGGCGTGCGTGTGCTCGATCCGGCGCAGGACGACGATGTGTTCGGCCCGCTGCTGGCCGGACTATCAGCGACTGGTGGGGCGGCGCGGCATTCCGCCGGAGGATGCCGCGCTATGGCCTGACCCGGCGTGGCACGTGTGGCGGCGGCGATGCTGCTGCATGCCGGACTTGCCGATGCGGCGATCTGCGGTGGGTCGGCGCAACTGGTGGCGCCAGGTGCAGTATGTGCTGCCGATCATTCCGCGGCGGCCTGGTGTCAGCCGGGTGTATGGGCTCGCCTGCCTGATCCTGCCGCACGGCACGCTGTTCATCTGCGATACGCAGATGGTGGTCGATCCGACGGCCGAGCAGATCGCCGAGATGACGCTGCTGGCGGCCGAGGCGGTCAGCCAGTTCGGCATCACGCCGAAGGCGGCGCTGCTGTCACACTCCAATTTCGGCGCGAGCAATTCCGAGACTGCGCGGAAGATGCGCCGGGCGCTGGCGCTGCTGCGCGAGCGGGCGCCGGATCTGGAAGTGGATGGCGAGATGCATGCGGATGCGGCGCTGGTGGAGGCGATCCGTGACCGCGCCGTGCCCGACAGTCGGCTGAGCGGGACGGCGAACCTGCTGGTGATGCCGACGCTGGACGCCGCCAACATTGCATTCAATCTGCTGAAGGCGGCGGCGGATGGACTGCCGGTGGGGCCGATGCTGCTGGGCATGTCGAAGCCGATCCATGTGCTGGTGCCAAGCGTGACAGCGCGGGGGATCGTCAATCTGAGTGCGCTGGCGGCGCTGGAAGCGACAGCGGGGTAGGCGCAGCGGTCGCTGGTGGACAGTAGCGTTCTGTTTGTCACTTGCGTTCAGCATCCCGCGGACCTACGGGATTCCGCTCCAAGCCGAGGAAAATGAATGATGGCGCCTGGCGAGACCGGTCTCCTGGCCCGCAATCCATGGGTTGCTCGGCGCGCGCTGACCGTTTCGGACTACCACCGGATGGGTGAGGTCGGCATTCTCACGGATCGCGACCGGGTCGAGCTCATTGAAGGACAGCTCATCGCCATGTCGCCGATTGGCAGCGAACACGCGGGTACTGTGAACACGCTGACTCGTCGGCTGGTCGAGGCGGTCGGCGAACGCGGCGTGGTGGCGGTGCAGAACCCCGTTCAACTCGACGACCTCAGCGAACCGCAGCCCGATTTCGCGGTGCTGAAACCGAGGCCGGATGATTATCGGCGCGCGACGCCTCGTCCGCACGAGGTGCTGCTCCTCATCGAGGTCGCCGATTCCAGCCTGGCGTACGACCGCAATGTGAAGCGATCGCTGTATGCTTGGCATGGCATCCCAGAATTCTGGATCGTCAACCTGGTGGCGGGCGAGGTGGAAGTCTGCCGATCGCCGGTCGGCGAGGAATACACGGCGGTCTCACAGGTCGCCCGTGGCGGCATCCTGAAGCCCGAGCTGTTGCCTGGAGTGGCGATCCCGGTCGAGGTGCTTCTTGGATAGGACCGCCGCGCCAAGTGATCAGTGGCAAGTGATCGGCGATCGGTAGTAGGACTGCTGCTTCTGATCACCGATCACTGCCCATGCTCTGGCTCGTACTCGGCGGCCTGACGTTGTTCCTGTTCCTTGGCGGGCTGCGGGCGTTCGAGCGCGCCTCGGTCACCACGGTCAAAGCGTTGTTCGCCTGGATCGCCGCATTGGGAGGCATCAGCCTGGCGCTGCTGCTGATCCTGACGGGCCGCGAAGGGATCGCCCTTGGCGCGCTGGCGATGTTCGGCCCACTGATCTGGCGGCAGTGGCAGGCCCATCGCGCCGGCATGGGAACCCAGCAGCAGCGGCCGGCCGGGGGGGGCTCGGCACCGCCACCGCCCAGCCGCCAGGGCAACATGACGCCGGAGGAAGCCTACCAGGTGCTTGGCCTGCGCCCTGGCGCCAGCGAGGCGGACATCCGTACCGCCCATCACCGGTTGATGCGGACAGCCCACCCCGATAGCGGCGGTTCCGACTGGCTGGCCACGCGGATAAACCAGGCACGTGACGTTCTGCTGGGCCGTGGCAAGCGGGTCGGGTAAGGTTAAGGCGCAACCGCGCAATCGACCTTCTTTGCTCGGGGCGGCTGGACAATTTATCCACGCGCGCCAACGTGATACAACTCGCTGGCACGTGTCGCGAGGAAGGGTGCCGTTAACGCCACATTTCCGCCTGCCGGCGATGCTCGCTTCCGCCGGCCCATTGCCAACCGGATTCGGGAAGACCAGGGAGCCACACGTGATCAAGCCGTTGCGCAAGGCCGTTCTGCCCGTTGCGGGCCTCGGCACGCGATTCCTGCCCGCAACCAAGGCGACCGCCAAGGAAATGCTGCCGGTGGTCGACAAACCGCTGATACAATATGCCATCGAGGAGGCTCGGGCGGCCGGGATCGAGCAGTTCTGCATGGTCACCGGGCGCGGCAAGACCGCGCTGGTGGAGCATTTCGACATTGCCTTCGAACTGGAGGCCACGCTCAAGGAACGCGGCAAGACCGAGGCGCTGGCATCGCTGCGCGAGACCCAGGTCGAACCGGGGTCGATGGTCACGGTGCGCCAGCAGGTGCCGCTGGGGCTTGGCCACGCCATCTGGTGCGCCCGCGCTTTTATCGGTGACGACCCGTTCGCCGTTCTGCTGCCGGATGACCTGGTGCTGGCGGAAACGCCGTGCCTGAGGCAGCTCGCCGATGTCTACCGCGACACCGGCGGCAACGTGGTTGCGGTGACCGAGGTGCCGCGCGAGCAGACCAATCGCTACGGCATCCTGCGCACCGGCAAGGACGATGGCCGGCTGGTGGAGGTGACTGGGACTGGTGGAGAAGCCGGCGCCGAAGGATGCACCGTCGAACCTGTCGATCATCGGGCGGTATGTGCTCATGCCCGAGGTGATCGGTCATCTCGCGCGCATGGAACGCGGGGCCGGCGGCGAGGTGCAGTTGACCGACGGCATGGCGAAGCTGATCGGCAACCAGCCGTTCCACGGCCTGCGCTACGAAGGCCGGCGGTTCGACTGCGGCGACAAGGTCGGCTTCCTGGAGGCGCAGATCGCCTACGCATTGAAGCGCCCGGACCTCGCCGATGCGGTGCGTGGCTTCCTGAAGCATTACACGAAATACTGCTGAGATGAGTTTTACCCATAGCTTCCATCAGACCACGCTGCGCGAATACGACATCCGCGGCATCGTTGGCAGCACGCTGTCGGAAGCCGATGCGTTTGCCATCGGTCGTTGCTTTGGTTCGATCGTGGCACGGCAGGGGGGGACAACCGTCGCAGTCGGCTATGATGGTCGGCTGTCCAGTCCGGCGCTGGAGACCGCGCTGGTCAAGGGACTGAGTGCGAGTGGCATCGAAGCGGTGCGGATCGGCCGAGGACCGACGCCGATGCTGTACTACGCCAACGCCAAGTTGGCGACGGATGGCGCGGTGATGGTCACCGGCAGCCACAATCCGCCCGACTACAACGGCTTCAAGATGGTACTCGGCGGCAAACCATTCTTCGGCGAGCAGATCCGCGCGCTCGGCGGCCAGGCGGCGGCGGGCGATGTGGTGGAAGAGACCGTGGCGCCGGAACGCAACATCGACGTCGCCGATGACTACGTCGCTCGGTTGCTGGCCGATTGGGACGGCGGCGACCGCATGCTGAAGGTGGTGTGGGACAACGGCAACGGCGCCGCGGGCGAGGTGCTGGAGAAACTGGTCGCTGGGTTGCCGGGCGAGCACACGGTGCTGAACGGCACGATCGACGGCAGGTTTCCGGCGCATCATCCGGATCCCACGGTGCCGGCGAATTTGCAGCAATTGATCGCGGAAGTGGCGGCGCGGCGCGCGGATATCGGCATAGCGCTGGATGGCGATGCGGATCGCATCGGGCTGGTGGACGACAAGGGGCGCATCCTGTTCGGCGATCAGTTGCTGGTGATACTGGCGCGCGATGTGCTGCGCGAGCATCCCGGCGCCACGATCATCGCGGATGTGAAGGCCAGCCAGGTGCTGTTCGATGAAGTGGCGCGCGCCGGCGGCAATCCGCTGATGTGGCGCACCGGGCACAGCCTGATCAAGGCGAAGATGGCGGAAACGGGATCGCCGCTCGCCGGGGAGATGTCGGGGCACATCTTCTTTGCTGATCGGTGGTACGGCTTCGACGATGCGCTGTACGCGTCGGTTCGCACGTTGGGCATCCTGGCGCGCATGGATGAGAAGCTGTCCGCGGTGCGCGATGCACTGCCGCAGGTGATCAATACGCCGGAAGTGCGCTTTGACTGCGACGATACGCGGAAGTTCGCGGTGATTGAGGAAGTGGCCGCGCGGTTGCGGGCCGAGTGTGCCAAGGTGTCGGAAACTGACGGTGTGCGCGTGCTGACCGAGGATGGCTGGTGGCTGCTGCGCGCATCGAACACGCAGGCGGTGCTGGTGGCGCGCGCCGAGGCGGCATCCGAGGCAGGACTGGAACGGTTGAAGGCTGCGCTGGTGAAGCAGCTTGAAACGTCCGGCCTGCCGTCGCCGGATTTCTCCGGCAGCCACGCTGGGCACTGATCGGTAGACGTCGCGGTATTAGACGTCGCTATCCGTTGATTCGCGCCATCGCGGCGCTCATGGCGCCGTGCAGGACCTCGCTGTCGCTGGAATACGCCAGCAGCAACGCACCGGCCTGCTTCCAATGCTGCGCCTGTTCGTAGCTGGAACACAGCATCGCACAGGTCTTGCCATGTTTCTTTGCCGCGGCAAGCACGAGATCGCGCTTTTCGTCCAGCACGCGCGCCTGATCGGGGGTGCCGAACACGCCGAGGTCCTGCGACAGGTCGGCAGGTCCGATGGTCAGCGCGTCGATGCCGTCCATTGCGGCGATCGCATCCAGATCCTTGAACGCGGCGCCGGTTTCGAACATCATCGTGACGAACACCTGCCGGTTGGCGAAGGCGCGTCGTTCCGCCGCCGTGCACGACCTGTCGTAGCCGGTGCCCGGACTTGATCCCATAGGCGCTAAAAATTCCACTTGAATTCCGGAATCGCCTGCGATTCAGAGAATCGGATGAGACAATCCGATTCGCTGTTGAACGAGGATTGGGCGGCAACTGTCGCCCGATTGGGTGGAGCCGACGCGCTTGGTGTGAGTGCGCGTGTGACCAAGGCCTTCGCGAGGGGTCGCAAGGTGCCGAACGCGGTCGCGCTGTTACGCGTGGTGCTGGCGTATTGCCTGGGTGAGTGGGGCCTGCGCTCAACCGCGGCATGGTCCACTGCGATCGGACTGGCCGACCTGTCCAACGTCGCCCTGCTCGATCGATTGCGCCAGTGCGGCGACTGGTTCGCCATGCTGGTTGGCCAGGTGTTGGCCTCGGCGGCGCCGCGTGCAAGTCAGGGTCGTCTCAAACGGCTCCTCGATGGCACGACCGTCCCGCAAGCCGGTCGCGAAGCCAGACAACATAACCGGTTGTGGCGCATTCACAGTGCGTTCGATCTTCCGTCCGAGCGATTTGGAGACTTCGTCGTCACCGATGAGCACGGCGGCGAACAACCGGATCGGATCCCCGTGGTCAAAGGCGAGATCCGCGTTGCCGATCGCGCTTTTCTGCAACCCGACCGCATCGCGCATGTGCTGGAAGACGGCGGTGACGTGGTGGTGCGGGCCGGTTGGCGGAACGCCTGCTGGCTCGATGCGGAAGGCGAGCGGGTTGATCTGCAGGACGCATTCCGCAAGGCAGTGGACGGCCTTATCGATCGGCCGATCTGGATCCGGCGCAAAAGCGGCCCGGCCATCGCACTTCGGCTGATTGCGCTCCGCAAGTCCGCTGCCGACGCTGCCGAAGCAAGGCGCAAGGCTCGTCGCCAGGCGCGCAAGGAAGGCTATCAGCTCTCCGACGAAGGGCTTGCCGCTGCGGATTGGATGATCCTGGTGACCTCGCTCAAGACCGCGGCATTCCCGACCAATGACGTGCTGGCACTGTATCGCCTGCGATGGCGGGTTGAACTGGCCTTCAAACGGCTGAACAGCCTGGTCGGGCTGAAAGGGCCGCCAGGGCGGCACGAAGCCTCTGCCAGGCCCTACGTGCTCGCCCATTTGCTCATGATCCTATTGCTCGAGCCGCTCATCGATGCGCTCGAGGGCTCTCCCCACTGGGCCACAGCCGCCTGACACGACCCGGGCTCTGGCGTCTGTCGCTCCAATTGCTCGCCTCGTTGCTGCAGGCCATCATGCCGCAGCCAACCCTCCATGACGTGCGACGAACCGCGCCGCAACTCAGACGAAATCTGCACGAACCGCCCCGGCAAAAACGACTATACCAGCGCATGACGCGGAATTTTTAGCGCCTATGGGGACAAGCCCGGGGGGCGCGGCGACGCCCTCGGGAAACGCCGCTCGTGTCTGCACGCCGCAGGCAGCGCAACGACAGCCGTGCGCACGGTGTTCGGTGACGATCAGCGGTTGCGGTTCGGGTAGGTCGAACACCTGCCGGGCGACATGATCCGTCGCCATCGCCGCGCTCAACGCCGCGCCGCACGCCGTGCACGCAGGCGGATAATGCGCGATGATGGCATCGGGTGTCTCGATCCGGCGTAGCGTCTCGCCTGGATGGCCCTTCTGCCCACCGCTCTTCTTGTCAGACGGTTGCCGCAGGCGGCTGACGCGGACCGGCTTCTTCAGCCGTCACTGGACGGCGGCTTGCCGCTGTTGCTGCTGTTCAGCCCAAGCCGGCGTTCCAGCTCGGCAATGCGCGCCATAAGTAACGTGATCTCGCAGCGCAGCAGTGCATTCTCGCCCTGCAGTGCGGCTATAACCGCCTCGCTACCAGCCGCCGATGCGTCCTCGCGGGAGAAAGGGTCTGCGGACCGTGCCATCGTCACGTCGACTCGTACCAGACCGTGACCTGTCAAGGCCCCCCATCGTGACGCCTACCTGGGAAGTAACGGTTTAACGAGTTTCCGGGGCCGGTGGCACCGGAACGTCGCTTTGGCAATGCGAGCCAAGTCATTGAAAAGGATGGTGGGCGCGACAGGGATTGAACCTGTGGCCCCTGCCGTGTCGAGGCAGTGCTCTACCGCTGAGCTACGCGCCCATCCTGAACGAGAAATAACGCATCCGCGGCGCCACAGGCAAGCTTGGCTGGTGACAGCGCGCCTCGCGCCCGCTTCAATGCGGCCATGGACGTGCCAATGGACATGCCAGCCGCTCTCTCCGTCGTTCCTGCCGATGCGGTCGTGGTACTCCGCCCGGCACGACAGACAATCCCGATCATCTTTGCCTCGCCGCATTCCGGGCGGAGCTATCCGGACGACCTGCTTGCCGCCGCCCGTCTGGATGCGCTGAACCTCCGCCGCAGCGAGGACAGCTTCGTGGACGAATTGTTCGCCGCAGCGCCCGACCATGGCGCGCCGCTGCTCGCGGCGACCTTTCCGCGCGCCTACTGCGACGCCAATCGGGAGCCTTGGGAGCTCGATCCGGCGATGTTCGCCGACAAGCTGCCATCCTGGGTGAACACCACCAGCGCGCGCGTCGGCGCCGGTCTGGGAACGATTGCCCGCGTCGTGGCCTCCGGCGAGGCGATCTACCGCGACAAGCTGGCTTTCGCCGACGCGGAGCGGCGGGTGCGCACCTGCTGGCAGCCGTTCCATGACACTCTCGGCGCGTTGATCGCTGCGACTCGTGCCGAATTCGGCCAGTGCCTGCTGATCGACTGCCACTCGATGCCGTCGCACGGCCATGCGGTACGATCCGGCGGCAAGTCGGCCGACTTCATCCTCGGCGACGCGCATGGCACCGCCTGCGCACCACGCGCGACCCGGCTGGTTGAGAACCTGTTGACGGAACTGGGCTATACGGTTCGGCGCAATGATCCGTACGCCGGCGGCTATATTACCCGCCACTACGGCCGGCCACGCGAGGGTGTGCATGCACTGCAAGTCGAGATCGCGCGCGATCTTTATATGGATGAGGGCCGGATCGAGCGGCTGCCCGCCTTTGCGGCCGTGCAGCAGGCCATAACCAGGTTCATTGCCGCGCTGGCGGGACGCGCGGCAAGCCTGGCAGAGGCCTGATACGGCGGATCGCCCCGGGCGGCTCCGGGCGCTGGCTGCGCCCGCTGCCTGCACGCTGGGCAAAAAAATGGCGACCCTTGTGGGGCCGCCAAGTTTAGGGAGGAAACGTCCAAGAAAGCAGACAGCGCGGTCAAGGACCGCATTGCTGCGACGCACAATCTAGGCGATCGATCATTCGTCTGCAAGTGATATTTTGCAACGCAGCATTATCGGCTTCTGCTCGCCGCTATCAAGCCGAGAGACCGCTGGCAAACCTTTGTTAATGCTTGGCTTCTATGATGCGCCCCATGCGGCTGTTCGGACTGATTGTTCTGGCCTGCCTCGGTTTCGCGGTCCACGCCCGGTGCGAATCCGCGCCCGTGCCGGCCATCGCCCAGGGCCTGCTGTGCCGGATGGCGATCGGTGCGGCGGAACGTGGCAGCGGTATCCCATCAGCCCTGCTGGACGCGATCGGTCGGGTTGAAAGCGGCCGGCGCGACCCGGTGAGCGGCTCCTGGCATCCCTGGCCTTGGACGGTAAATGCCGATGGTCAGGGTTCCTTCTACGACTCGAAGGCCGAGGCCATCGCCGCGGTGCGGGCGATGCAGGCGCGCGGGGTCCAGTCGATCGATGTGGGCTGCATGCAGGTCAATCTGATGCATCATCCCGACGCATTCGCCAGCCTGGATCTGGCATTCGATCCGCAGGCCAACGCCGCCTATGCGGCGCGGTTCCTCAAGGAATTGTATGCCCAGTCCGGCGACTGGACAAAGGCCGCCGCATTGTATCACTCCGCTACACCCGACCTGGGAGCCGACTACAAGCAAAAGGTGCTGTCGGTCTGGCCCGAGGAGCAACGACTTGCGGGTGGCACGATCGGATCGCCGCTGGCCCAAGCCTGGGGCGCCACCATGTCCTCGGCCGCGCCGGGATCCATGTCGATCATACGCCGGCTGTCGCCCGGTCAGATCGCCGGACCACGGATGATCATGTTGCCGAGCGTCGGCGGCGTTACGACGCCCGGCCGCGGCTTGGCGGAATACCGGGCCGCGCCCATCAGGCTGGCCTACCTGCCGCCGCCGCGTCATTCAGGATTGTAGGGTCAGGCAGAGAATTCGGCCCGGATGCCGGAGGAGTGCTCGCCGATGGCGGGGACCGGGCCCAAGGGCCGGACACCGTCACTGAACAGTACCGGCGGCGCGGCGAGTGCGACGTCGCCATTCGGTGTGTGCACGGTGGCCCGACGCAGCGCAGGGTGGCTGGCCAGTGCCGCCACATCGTTGACGAAACCATAGGCGGTGTTCGCGGCGCGCAGTTTCGCAGCCGCTTCGGCGCGCGTCAGCCCTGCGAAGGCCGCGCCGATATGGCCATCCACCACCGGCCGGTTGGCGACGCGGGCGACGTTGGTTTCGAAGCCGGCGCGCTGCGGCAGGTTGGGTTCGTCCAAGAAGCGGGCGCAGAACTCCGTCCATTCACGCTCGTTCTGGATGGCGATCAGCACCAGCGCGCCATCCGACGTCGGGAAGGCGCCATACGGGCAGATCGACGGATGCGCCAAGCCGATGCGTTCCGGGGCCCGGCCGGTGCCTTCGTAGAACAGCAGCGGTACGTTCATCCAATCGGCCATGCCGTCGAACAAGCTGACCTTCAGGCCTTTTCCGCGGCCGGTGATGCCGCGCTCGATCAGTGCCTCCAGTACGCCGGCATGCGCCGCCATGCCGCAGGCAATGTCGCAGGCCGAGACCCCGACACGGCCCGGACCGGCGGGATGGCCGGTGATCGACGCAAGGCCGGACTCCGCCTGCACCAGCAGGTCGTACGCCTTCATCGAGGCGTAATCGCCACTGTCGCCATAGCCGGAAATGTCGACGGTGATCAGCCGCGGGTGACGCTCGCGCAATGCATCGGAGCCGAAGCCGGCGCGGGCCGCGGCACCGGGCGCCAGGTTCTGGATGAACACATCGGCGCACCCGAGAATGCGATGCAGCAGCGCAGCGTCGTCTGGCTGCTTGATGTCGGCGACAAGGCTGTGCTTGCCGCGGTTGAGCCAGACGAAGTAGCTGGACAACCCCTTCGCTGCCGTATCGTAGCCGCGCGCGAAATCGCCTTCGGCACGCTCGATCTTGATCACCCGGGCGCCGGCATCGGCCAGCCGCGAACTGCAATACGGCGCGGCCACCGCCTGTTCCAGCGAGACAACCAGCAGACCGGCAAGTGGCGTGCCCATCAGTAGCTGCGCGGCAGGCCGAGTACGTGTTCGGCGATGTACGACAGGATCAGGTTGGTGCTGATCGGCGCCACCTGGTACAGCCGCGTCTCGCGGAATTTGCGTTCGACGTCGTATTCCTCGGCGAAGCCGAATCCGCCATGCGTTTGTATACACGCCTCGGCTGCGGCCCAGGCGGCATCGGCGCCGAGCAGCTTGGCCATGTTGGCTTCCTCGCCGGGCGTGAGGCCGGCTTCGAATTTCGTGCAGCCCTCACGTACCATCAGTTCGGCGGCGCGCATCTGTGCATAGGCGCGGGCGAGCGGGAACTGGATGCCCTGGTTCTGGCCGATTGGCCGACCGAACACGTTGCGGTCGCGCGCATAGTCGGTGGCCTTGCGGATGAACCATTTGGCGTCGCCGATGCTTTCCGCGGCGATCAGCAGGCGTTCGGCGTTCATGCCGTCGATGATGTAGCGGAAGCCGCGGCCCTCTTCGCCGACCAGCGTCATCGGCCGGCACGATCATGTTGTCGAAGAAGATCTCGGTTGAATTATGGTTCATCATGGTGCGGATCGGCCGGATGGTCATGCCGTGGCCCACCGTCGCGCGCATATCGACGATGAAGGTGGACAGCCCGTCGGTGCGCCGCTTTGCCTGGTCGCGTGGCGTGGTACGCGCCAGCAGCAGCATCAGGTCGGAGTGTTCCGCGCGGCTGGTCCACACCTTCTGGCCGTTCACCACGTAATGGTCGCCGTCGCGTCTGGCGAAGGTGCGCAGCGAGGTGGTGTCGGTGCCGCTGGTCGGCTCGGTGACGCCGAACGCCTGAAGGCGCAGTTCGCCGGTGGCGATCTTCGGCAGGTAATCCTGTTTCTGCTTGGCCGAACCGTGCCGCAGGATGGTGCCCATGATGTACATTTGCGCGTGGCAGGCCGCGCCGTTGCAGCCCTCGGCGTGGATCGTCTCGAGGATCGCTGCGGCGGCCGACAATGGCAGGCCCGCGCCGCCGTATTCCTCCGGGATCAGCGCGGCGAGGTAGCCAGCTTCGGTCAGCGCCTTGACGAACTCGGTGGGATAGGCGCGGTCGCGGTCCAGCCTGCGCCAGTATTCACCTGGGAAGCGGGCGCAGAGCTTGGCAACTTCGACGCGAATTTCGGCATGCGGATCGGCGGGCAGGGGCTGGTCCATGGCAGGCTCCGACCTGGAAGGTCCAGATTGCTTAGGCGTGGCCCTTCAGGCGTGCAAGCGACCGGCCACGGCGCGGCTGTGGCGCGAAAGTCCCGATAGGTGGGATGGCGCGATAAGCTTGTGCGGTCATACCAGGCGCAGGTTCGCCCTCCACGCCTTCCCGAGCGGCGGCAGCGCAAGGTTTCGTCCAGGACCGGCAAGCAGCCGCAGACTGCTCCGTGCTATCCTCATGAAGCTGGCGGCCTGAATCCGGTAGCGGCGGACGAACTCCGGCTGCAGGCCAGGCTGGATTGCGAGATGCAAGCAGTACAGCGCTTCGGCATTGGCCAGGACGATCTGGACGGCAAGCATGGCATCGGCGGCATTCGCGGGCTGCAGCGCGACCACCGCGGCGATCGCGTCGTCGTCGCGCTGGTGGCGCGTCTCGGGTGTGTCGATGACGGGGGCCGGCAGGGTTGCGATGAGAGTGCTCAGCGCATGCCAAGCGGTACTCGGCGGCAGGTGGGGAAGGATGTCGTCGCGCATGGCGGGACCCGTCATGGTCATTGAGATCAGCAGATCGTAGTTAATTTCACTAACTTCAATAGGCAATTCGATTAACTGGTCTTTGCCGTCCGCGTCGCTGCGGTCGCAAGCCTGCCGCATCGGCTGGTTTCACAAGCTGATCCACCCATGCCACGATCATGACGGAAGATACCGCGAGGACACCGCATGCAGTTCAGCTTCACCAGCGAACAGGAGGAATTCCGGTCCGTCCTGCGCCGCTTTCTGGACGACAAGTCGCCGCCCATCGTGGTGCGGCGGCTGATGCAAACCGAGGCGGGCTGGGAGCGCGATGGCTGGCGCGAACTCAATCAGCTGCTTTGCCTGACCGCTGTGCATATTCCGGAGGCGTATGGCGGGCAGGGCTTCGGGTTTGTCGAGCTTGGCATCGTGTTGGAGGAGATGGGGCGTGCGCTGCTGTGCGCGCCATATTTCGCCTCGACCGTACTGGCGGCGACCGCGATCATGAATGCCGGAAGCGAGGCGCAGAAACGCGAACTGCTGCCGCCGATCGCGTCCGGCGACACGGTGGCAACGCTGGCTTTCACCGAGCCGAACGGGCGCTGGGATGCGGCAGGCATTGCAACGACGGCGACGCAGGCCAACGGGGGGTTTCGGCTGGACGGCGTCAAGAGCTTTGTGCTCGATGGCCATTCCGCCGACCGGATCGTCGTGGTGGCGCGCCGGCCAGGCTCGGCCGGGGACGACGGGCTTTCGTTCTTCACCGTGCCCGGCGACGCGCCCGGATTGACGCGGCGTGCGCTGAAGGTGGTGGACCCGACCCGCAAGCAGGCTCGGTTGGAGTTCCGCTGGGTCGAGGCAGCGTTGCTCGGGGAGGCGGGCGGCGGTGCGGCGGCGTTCAGGAAGACAATGACGCAGGCCGCGGTGTGCCTGGCAAACGAAATGGTCGGCGGCGCCGAGAGGCTACGTCAGTCGGCGTTGGATTATGCCAATCTGCGGGTGCAGTTCGGCCGCGCCATCGCCTCATTCCAGTCAATGAAGCACAAGCAGGCCGACATGCTGGTGGATGTCGAGCTGGCGAAGTCGGCGGCATACGCTGCGGCCTCCGCGGCTGCCGAGGACGATGACGATCTGCCGGCGCTCGCCTCGTTGGCAAAGGCGTGCGCGTCGGATGCGTATATGCAGGCGGCAATCCATACCATCCAGATCCATGGCGGCATCGGCTTCACCTGGGACAACGACACGCACCTGTGGTTCAAGCGGGCAAAGAGTTCCGAGGTGTTCCTTGGGGATCCGACCTATCACCGCGAACTGATGATGCGCGCTTGGGGAGTATGACCATGAGCGAACCGACCGAAGCCTCCGTCCGTGCCGAAGTGCGTGCGTGGCTGGCGGCGAACTGGAGCCCCGATTGCGGACTGGTGGAGTGGCGCAACAAGCTGATCGATTCCGGCTGGGGCGTGCCGTCCTGGCCGAAGGACTGGTTCGGCCGCGAACTGGCGCCCGCGTTGGAAGTCGTGGTCGAGGAGGAGATGCGGCGGATCGGTGCGGTCGGCGTCGCCAAGACCGGCATCCGGCGGCTGGCGGCGGCGACACTGCTGGTGCACGGCAGCGACATGCAGAAGCAGAAGTTCCTGCGCCGCAGCCTGACCGGTGAGGACACCTGGTGCCAGTTGTTCAGCGAGCCTGGCTCCGGGTCGGATCTGGCTGGGGCGACGACGCGGGCCGAGTTTCGCGGCAACCGCTGGGTGATCAACGGTCAGAAGGTATGGACCACGAGTGCGCACCATGCCGACTGGGGGCTGCTGCTGGCGCGCACCGATGTCAACGTGCCGAAGCATCAGGGGCTGTCATATTTCGTGCTCGACATCCGCCAGCCGGGCGTCGAAGTGCGGCCGCTGCGGCAGATGAACGGCCATGCGTCGTTCAATCAGGTGTTCTTCACCGATGCTGAGGTGCCGCCGGAGATGCTGGTCTCGGAGGTCGGCCGAGGCTGGGCGGTGGCGACGACGACGCTGATGCATGAGCGGCGCGGCGCGGATGGCATCCGCACCTGGGGTATGGCGTCGGACCGCGTGGGACGGGTGTACGACGAGGAGCGAGCGGAGATCACCACCGTCATGGAGCCTTACAAGTGGTACCCGCAGCGGGCAGGGCGGGTCGATCTGGTGGTGGAGCGGGCAAAGGCGACAGGGCGCGCGAGCGACCCGGTGGTGCGGCAGGAAATCGCCAAGTTGCTGACCATGGCGAAGGCGGCGGAGTGGACGGCGCGCCGGGCACGGGCGGCGCAGATGCAGGGCAAGCCGCAGGGGCCGGAGGGGTCGTTGGGGAAGCTGGTTTCCAGCCACGTGGCGCGCGGGGCGGCCCGGGTTCACACGCTGATCAGCGGCGCCGATGCGATGCTCGCCGGTGAGGACGGCCCGATGAATGGGCTGATCGCGGAGATACTCGTCAGTGTGCCGGCGGGGTCGATCGCAGGCGGCACGGACGAGATCCAGCGCAACATCATCTCAGAGCGGGTGCTGGGAATGCCGAAGGAGCCACGCACCGACAACGACCGGCCGTTCCGCGATGTGCCGAAGAACCTGGTGGGGTGATGCGGGCTGGTACTCGTCTGCGGCCGATCAACCCCGCAAATTGAATAGCTCGACGCTGCTATCAGTCGTCGGAGTTCCACGCCGGGGTGTAATTGCCCGACGCATCCTTCTTGATGGAAAGCGTGCCTACGATGCGGCTGCCGTTATTGAACAGGTACTCGCCGTGGCAGACCAACTCCAATTCGGGATCGTGCAGTGTGCTGACGTTGGTCATGCTCATCACTCGCAAGCCCGCTTTATTGGTATCGGGATTCTTGTCGAGCATGTAGTTGAAGACATCGAGCACAAAGGCGGCGACGTCGGAGTTGTTGCAATCTAGTTGGCTGGCGCTAGCCATTGTGGAGACGAACGCCAGGGTCGCTGCCGTGCAGACGGCGCGGATCACGGCACATGCATCCGGTTGTCGGCCGAGGGCGGCATCAAGGCGCTCGTTCTCTGATCCACAATTCTCCAGGCAGCCGCCCGCACGACGGCATGCTGCGCAGGCGCGACATTGCTCCATTCCGCCGTAACATCCACTCCGTCGCTGCCCGCTACGCCTACTGCTAGCCGTCCCATTAGCGCCTGGAGCTGCTTTACCGGCGCCAGTCGGTCATGCGGGTCCTTCGATCGCCCGGCGCCGTACCGCCCCGTTCAGTAGTTCAGCGGCTCCGCCACCACCGGCGTCCACCGTGTCTTCTTGACCACCGACAGGAATGACTGGGTTGAGGCGTGGTGGTCAGTAGCCGTGATCGTGAGCGGCGGTCCACCGAACATGTCGCGCCAATCCTTGATACCTTCCATCGACTTCTGGAACGTGTCGAGGTTCAGGTCGCGCCCCGCCCGCTGCAGCACGTCGATCATGCAGACCGCCGCCGCATAGCCCGCTTCACCAAGATAATTCATATCGATGCCGTAGCGCTGCTTATAGCGTGCTGTCACCTCGCGCACCGCTGGGCGCGGGTCATCGGGATAGGCGTAGATCCCAGGTGACATCGAATAAAAGCCTTCCGCCGGCTCGCCGGGCGCCTCGGCGACGGCAGTGGAGTAGCTGGCGAACTGGCCACAGAAGTCGACATCCCATCCCATCTTGCGCGCTGTCTGCAGGATGATGATCGTGTCTCGCACGATCGTGCCCATGCAGACCATATCGCAGCCGGCATCCTTGATCCGACTGACGTGGGCGTTGAAGTCGGTAGCCGTAGGACTGAAGGTTGCAACCGCACCAAGTTTCAGGTTCATCGCGGCCACCTGTTCGACGACGCCGGCGTGAATGTCCTTGCCGAAGTCGGTGTCCTCATACATTGAACCGAAGACCTTTTTGCCTTTCGTTTCGGCAAAATACTTCACGCAGGCACGCATCTGATCATAGTACGACGAGAACTGACCGTATTTGTACGGGCTCAGCGGCAGGTACATCGAGCGGGCACAGGTCAGCGGAAATACGCTCGGCACCTTATTCTCGATCATCATCGGCAGGACTGCGTCCATTTGCGGCGTGCCGCCACTGCTGATCGACAGGAAGATGCCATCGAGGTTCACCAGCTTGTTCATCGCCTGCACTGCCTTGGGGACCTGGTACTCCATGTCCTCGACGATGAAGCGGATCTTGCGGCCGTTGATGCCGCCCTTTTGGTTGATGTCATCGAATGCCATGCGAATCGAGTTGGCGGCATTGGTGCCTTGCACCGCGGTGACACCGGACAGATCCGTCATCATGCCGATGATGATCTCGGTGTCGGACACACCGCGCGTGGCGGCGGCAGCCCGGCCGATGATGACAGGCGAAGCGAGCAGGCCGGCGGCGCCAGCCAGTATGGAACGGCGAGTTGTCGCACGTGTCGCAATCATAGACGCATTCTCCCCTTGCGCGGCCGGATCAGTCCGGCCGTCGTTTCCTGCCGATCAGTCCCGGCCTGAACCGGGCTTCCGCCGTACGCTTCGTCCAGACCCCGACAGCGCCGTCGGGGAGCACGATGGGCGATGCTCGAACAGACTAGCGCGGATGGGGAGGGGCGACCAGCGGCGGTAGCGCTACTCCGCCGCGGCCCGCTCTGGTTGCCTGGCGCCGCCCACATAGTCGACGCTGACGGGCTGTTCCGTCTCGAACGGGCTCTTCAGATCGAACTCCGCCGCCATCTCGCGCACCGCAGGGAACACCTCCGTTCCGAGCAGCCGGATGCATGCCCGCGCATCCGCGTTCGACACAGTCCCGTCATTTCCCCAGAACGCCAGGATCCCAGGCCGCGTCTCCTCCAACAGCAAGCGCAGCTTGGCGATCACCTGCTTCGGCGTCCCCGCGATGATCATCAGCTCGTCGAGCTGCTTCTCCAGGGCAGGCCGATAGCGCGGATTCTTCGACCGACCGGTTGCGAACTCGACGAAGGCGCGGCGATTCTCCGGGCTGCTGTATCCGGCCGGCGTGCTCCAGACCGGATGCGCGAGGCCGGTGAACTCGCCCTGCATCCACATGAACTGGCGCGCGTTCTCGATTGCCTTTTCTTCGGTTTCGGCAACGTGGATCTGTTTCAGCAGCCCATGATAATCCGGCCCACCGGCAAACCCCGCTTCGGCTGCCACCTTGTCATACAACTCCCAGATCTGCCGCGTCCGCTCGACTGGTGTATTCAAGGCGATATACGGATAGCCGTGCTGCGCCGCCCAGATGATTGTCTCCTTGCTGATCACGCCGGGGATCCAGATGCGCGGATGCGGCTTTTGCAGCGGCACCGCCCAGGGGTTGACGACACGGTGCTGGTAATGCGCGCCCTCCCAGCGGAACGGTCCCGGCGTCGTCCAGGTCTTCACGATCAGGTCATGCGCCTCCTCGAAGCGCTCGCGGTTGAATGCCGGGTTGACGCCGGCGGCAAGCTGCTCCTGCCCGCCGCCGCGGACAAACCCGGAGACCAGCCGCCCCTTCGAGATCATGTCGATCATCGCCAGTTCTTCGGCGAGCCGCACCGGGTTCTCCGCCAGCGGCAGCGGGTTGCCCAGCAGCACGATCTTCGCCCGCTTGGTTGCCGCGGCGAGGACCGAGGCAAACACGTTGCATTTCGCCTGCATGCAGAACGGTGCATTGTGGTGTTCGTTCAGCATGATGCCATCGATGCCGAGTTCGTCGGCCAGGATGTAATGCTCGAGGTATTCGTTGTACAGTCGGCTACCCTCGACAGGATCGAAATTGCGGTTTGAGAACATCAGCGCAGTGGCGCCGAAGTCGCGGCCCGCCTGCGCGGAATAGGCCGACATGGGCTGCTCGGTGAAGTACATCAGGTGCATCGACGATCTCCCTTTTGCCGCAACGCTAGTCCCGCACCTGCATTCCGACAACCGTCTGGCAGCGCCGGCCGGACCGTGCAAACCTGCGGTGCGCCAGACAGGAGGAACCAATGATCGAGCTCTACGGCATGGGCAGCCCGAACGTGGTGAAGATTTACATCGCACTCGAGGAACTCGGCCTGCCCTACAACGTCCACCCAATCGACGTGTTCACCGGCAAGCAGTTCACCGCGGATTTCCTGAAGCTTAATCCGATGGCCAAGGTGCCGGTGATCACCGACAGCGACGGTCCCGGCGGGAAGTCCTGCACGCTGTTCGAGTCAGGCGCCATCCTGCTGTATCTCGCGGAGAAGACCGGCAAGCTGCTGCCGCGTGGGATGGCCGCGAAATACGAGGCGATCGAGTGGATGATGGTGCAGATGACCACGCTGGGCCCGATGTTCGGCCAGCATGTGCATTTCGTCCGCTTCGCTCCGCCCGGCAACGATTATGCCAGGAGCCGCTATACCACCCAGGTGCATCGCGTGTTTGAGGTAATGGACCAGCGGCTGGCCGAGAAGCCCTGGCTCGGCGGCGCGGACTACAGCATCGCCGACATCGCTACCTACCCATGGGCGCGCAACATCCCGGTGCTGCTCGGTGCGGACGCCGCGGCGAAATACGCCAACGTCATGCGCTGGGTCGGCGTGGTCAACGAACGCCCGGCAGTGAAAAAGGCATTGGCCGCCGTGGACGACGTGCGGGCGAAGACGACGGCGTTCGACAAGGCACAGGCCGACGATCTCGACAAGGTATTCGGCCGCGGTCAGTACGCCGCCGCTTGATCCGCGGACGACGTCTCAGATCGGCAGCCGGGAGTACGCCTGACCGCCAAGCAGGCGGCAGAACAGGCGCGCACTATCGCAGAACGGCGAGCTGCGTTCCACGACCAGACGGGGTGCCAGGGTGCCGTCGAATCCGCTCGGGAATTGCAGGATGGACGCATTCGCAATGGAGTCGAAGTCGAAGCGCCGCCCGTCCGCCAGCGACTGCCGGATCGCATGCCAGAGCAACAGACCGATTGCGCCTGAATGTGCGGCAGGCGTTCGGCTGGAAAGCAGGAAATAATTTGTGTCGGCATGCCAGACCACGGCGATCGTCGCCACCAGTCCCTCTCCGAGCACTTTGGCGCTGAGCAGCCTGCCCACCGCGCGTGCCATGAAGGCGTTTGCCAGACGACGCATCGGCCTATGTCCCCAGCACCTCGATCGATGTGGACTTGATCAGCGCCAGCACCGGCCGGCCGGGCGCCAGCGCCAGCCGGACAATCGCGTCGGGCGTGACGCGGGAGATCAACGCACCGCTTGCCAGGGCGATCTCGACCAGTACCGAGCGTCGCGCAGGATCACCGGTAATGCGGCGCACTTTGCCGGCGACGACGTTGTGCAGGCTGATCGATTCGGGGGGCTTGCCGGCAAGAATCACCTCGCGTGCCGGAATGCGTACCCGCAGCGCCGCCCCAAGCGGCATGTCGAGCAGCGGCACCCATAGGGTCGCGCCGCCACCTTCCAGTCGCGTCAGTTCGCGCGCAACACCGTGCTCCACCACCCGGCACAGCAGCAGCGCTCCAGCATCGTCGCGCTGTGCCAACGGCAGATCGCCGCGCGTGGTGATTTCGGACAAAGGGCCGCTGGCGACAAGCCGACCCGAGTCAAGCAGCACGGTCGAATCAGCGAGTTGGGCCACTTCGTCGAAGGCGTGCGTCACATAGAGTACCGGCAGTTTGAGCGCAGTCTTCAGACGAGTCAGGTATGGCATGATTTCAGACTTGCGCGCCGCATCCAGGCTCGCCAGCGGTTCGTCCATCAGCAATAGGCGAGGTTGTGCCAACAACGCTCGGCCAATCGCAATGCGCTGGCGTTCGCCGCCGGACAGGGTGTGGGGACGCCGCTCCAGCAGCGCACCGATGCCCAGCAGTTCGACGACTTCTTCGAATCTGATGGGGCCGCTGCCCGCCCGCCGCATGCCAAAGCGCAGATTGGTCAACACCGACATATGCGGAAACAGCCGCGAGTCCTGAAATACCAGCCCCAGCTTTCTCTTCTCCGGCGGCAGCCATATCCCGGACGCGGTATCGCCCAGTATCTGACCGTCGATATCGATGCGGCACTCATCCGGCCGCAACAGGCCGGCAGCCGCGTTGATGACAGTCGATTTACCGGCGCCAGACGGACCGAACAGAGCGGTCACACCGGGCGTGGGCACCTCGAATTCCACATCCATGCGTATTGATGGGAAACGATGGCGCAGCAGAACATGCAGGCTCATCGGCCCAGCATCGTGTTCAGTCGCTTGCCCAGCCATTCCGACAGCAGCAACCCGATCAGCGCCAAGGTCATCGACACCATCGAAAGCTCGGCTGCCTTCGTTTCGCCTCCTGGAACCTGCAACGCCGCGTAGATCGCCAGCGGCAGGGTCTGTGTTTGCCCGGGGATGTTGGCAGCGAAGGTAATGACTGCGCCGAACTCACCCAGGCAAGTCGCGTAGGCGACGATACCGCCTACCAGGATGCCCGGCGAAGCAAGCGGCAGTGTAACATTGAAGAGCCGATCGAGGCGTCCCGCCCCAAGAGTGCGTGCAGCCTCATCGAGCCCGCGGTCAGCGGCTTCCAGGGACAGGCGAATGGCACGCACCATCACCGGGAATGTCATGACGCCAGCCGCCAGGCTCGCTCCCGCGGTGGTGAACACCAACCGAATGCCAAACCAGTCGTGTAGCAGCGAGCCTATCGGCCCACGGATTCCAAAGATGATCAGCAGCAACCATCCGGTCACCACCGGCGGCAGCACCAACGGCAGATGTATCAGAGCGTTCAATACCGGCCGGCCTGGAAAGCGATAGCGTACCAAGACCCAGGCCATGACGATGGCAAGCGGCAGACCAAATCCGACCGCGCGCGCGGCCACGCCCAACGTCAGCCAAACGGCCTCCCACTCCTCGGGCGAGAGCGACAGCCTATTCGACCTTGAAACCGCGCTTGACGAAGATCGCTCGCGCCTGGGGTCCTTCGAGGAAGGTCATGAGTGCGCGTGCTTGTTGTGTATCGCCCGACCTGGTGACGGCAAACGGATAGGACACCGGGTCATGACTATCGGCGGGAAATGTCCCAGCGACCATGACGCCCTTCGACACCGCTGCATCGGTCGCATAGACGATACCGGCCGGGGCCTCGCCCCGCTCAACCAACAGCAACGCGGCCCTGACATCATCGGTGCGCGCAAGGTGTGGCGAGACCGCGTCCCAGATGCCGAGCTTCTTCAGCGCCTGCTCGGCATAGATGCCAACCGGCACATGGGCCGGATCACCGGTGGCGACACGGCCGTTCGGGCCGAGCATCCCTACCAGGTTGAAGTTGGGGCCGATGGTGACGTGCTGCGGCTTGTCGGCAGGGACGACCAAGACGAGGTCATTGCCCAGCAGGTCCTTGCGCGTTTCTGGGACGATCAGCTTCTTGTCGGCGAGATAGTCCATCCATCTCTCGTCCGCCGATGCGAAAAGATTGGCCGGCGCGCCTTGCTCGATCTGCCGTGCCAAGGTCGAGCTTGCCCCGAACGACATGCGAAGAGGCTGGTGGCCTGCCTGTGTCCATTGCGCAGAGATATCCTTCATGGCGTCGGTCAGGCTGGCGGCGGCGAACACCGTCAGTTCCTGGGCCCGCGCCGCAAGCGGCGCAAGCAACAGACAAAGGGCCAGCAGAAAGCGCATCGGTGGGTTCCTCGTTATGGTTGCAGGGTGCGAGCGCCGGCGAGCAGCGCGTCGAGTTGCGGCGCGGTCAGTGCACGGCCGTAGACCACGGCGTTGAACAATGCCGCGAGTGTTCGCGGTTCGGCGCCGCCCAGCCAGGCAAGGCCGAGAAGCCGGTTGATGGATGGGGGTTCGTCCAGCCAGCCGAACGGCATGTTGGGCGCGACAAAGGCATGCCCATCGCGCACTGCGCGCAACGACCGCCATGTCTCGGATTGGGCTAATATGGCGCGCATCGCAGGATCGGTGAACACGATCACATCGGGATCGAGTGTACGGACGTCATCCAGCGAGGCTTGCCGCGATGGTCCCTGACCGGGCGGCGCGACAAGCTGCCAGCCTGTGCGGGTGAAGCTCTCGGCCAGATCAGTCCCTGGTGCGACAAGTGTCAGGCCGTCGGGCCCACGCGCGCAGACAACGCGCAGCGATGCGTCCAGCTTCTTCGGTGCGGCCAACAGCGCCTCGGTGAATCTGGCCAGAGTCTCTGCCCGGCCCTCGCGGTGCAAAATGCTGCCGAGTAGTCGGAAAACGCGGGGCACTTCCGCAAGTGACCCGTCCAGCAGCACTGTCGGGATGCCGGTGCGCTGCTGCGTCGCTTGGGCCAAATCAATATAACGCGGCGCGATGGTGCCGTAGTCCACGATCAGATCGGGCTTCAGCGCGGCGATTTTGTCGGTCACGTCGTCGCGTCCGGTCAGCCGAGGCACCTGCGGCAGACTGGCGGCTTCCTGCGAGAGCAGTGCCCGTGCATTAGCCGATACGGGCGAGGTCCAGCCGAGCATCAAATCGGGCGCTATCGCGGCCAGCAGAATGGCGGCAGGTGGGCCGGCCGGGAGCACACGCGTGACATGGTCCGGCACTTCGATGCTGCGGCCAGTGGCATCGACCACAGTGCCGCCCCAGGCGGCTCCGGCCCAGCAGAGCAGCGATACAGCCAGAAATGCACGGCGCAGCATCTTTCGTCCTCACTTGCGACGATATAGCTCATGCGATATAGCGGCAAGTGGTTCGAGGGCAAAGGCCGATGACGCGACGAATCCGGCGCGCCAGCCCCGATCTTGAGCTGCGCGTGCTAGTGGATGGTCAGGTGGTCATCGGTCCTACCAGGCAGCACTATCGGCTCGATCGCGGCGGCGCAGCGGCAGATCGGCGCGAGCTATGCCCATGTCTGGAAGCATGTGGCTGCGATGAATGAAGTATTTGCCCCGCCGCTGATTGAACCGGTTCGCGGTGGCGCCAGGGGTGGAGGCACCATGCTGACCGAACAGGGCCACAAGGTGCTCGATTCGTTTCGCCGGCTGGAGAACCTGTCGAAGATTCGTGGGCATGTAGAATTGCTTGTCATCGTCCGCGCCGCAAGCCACGCTTGTGGCCAAGCAAGAATGAGGGAGACGCACTGGCGGCATCTATCATGGCGAAGCGCAAATCACACTCTGCTGACACCATCCCTGCCAGCGACCGGCTAAGCGTTCGGCTGGACCTTGTGTCGGGCGCCCGGATCGGTCCGGGCAAGGTCGCCGTGCTGGAGGAGATCGCCCGATCCGGGTCCATCTCGGCGGCCGGACGCGTTCTGCGCATGTCGTATCGGCGGACCTGGGAACTGGTGGAGGACCTCAATCGCAGTCTTGGCACGCCCGTAGTCGAGACCGCGGCGGGCGGCAGTGGCGGCGGCGGTGCGGTTCTCACCCGTGCTGGAAAGGCAGTGATCGAGCGCTATCGTGCTATTGAGGTGGATACGGCACTCGCTGCCCGTAAACATCTGCAGGCGCTGCATCGCGCCTGTAGCGAGAAGTGACGCCTGACCCGAGGAGACTGCACCATGAAACTTTCCGCCCGCAATCAACTCGCCGGTACGATCAAGTCCGTGAGGCCAGGCGCTACCACCACACACGTCATCATCGAGGTCGCGCCATCTGTGATGATCATGGCGTCGATCACCAACGAGGCATCCGAGGAGCTTGGACTGAAACCCGGCATGAAGGCCACCGCGGTGATCAAGGCCTCCAGCGTGATGGTGGGTGTGGACTGATCAGTCGGCTGCGTCCGCAAGGCCCGTCACCTCCGGCCGCTACAACGCAGCGAGGAGAGAAGTGGCGCTGGCGGATCGCAACGGAGTGAATCGCTTTCCCGCCTGACGGCACAGCTGCTTGGCGAGCTGCGCCGCGTGGTGGCTGATGCAATCGACCGGGAACACGACCAGATCGGCTTGGCTGGCAAGACCGGCGAGCAGGTTCAGATGGTGTTCGATGCCGCCATCGTGGTGCACGAAGCAGGCACCAGACCTCTCTGCAATTGCGCGCAACTGCGCGATGTAATGCGTGCGGCCTCCGACATAGAGCAGCGTGACGCCGTCTAGCCGCAGACCCGATTTCTCGGTGGCGGCTGCACTGTCGCAACACATCGTGTGCATCGACCCCTCGATCACTTCGAGCTCCCGGCGCAATGCGGAGTTCTCACGCTCCGAATTCACGCGTGTCGTGCGTTCTTCGGACATCGCCGCATTGGCATTTGACAGCCGTTCGGACAATACCGCGCCACGTCGTGACTCAGAGGCAAGCCGCCGCTCCAGGTCTGCGACCAACTGGTGCAGCATGGCGCTATGCTCGTCCGGCGTGGCCAAGCCGGCAGCGACCTGCTGGGAGAGTGCCCGTCGCATTTCCTGGATGGTCGTGTCGCGCGAGACGACAGCCTCTCGGAACGCGGCCTGTTGCTTGTCCAACTGCGCCCGCAGTCCAGCGTTCTCTTCCTCCAATTGGCAAAGCCGCCTTATGTCGGCGCGATTGGCAGCGCCCACGAGATGCGACAGCATGTGTACTTCGCCGAACGCGTCGCGGATGACAGCGCGTGTCGCCGCCGGATGGGTGAGCGTGGTCCAGTAGGCGCCGGGTATCTCGCCGCGCCTGACAGAATCACGCCACAGCAGACGCACGTCATCCTCGGTGTGCACCTTGGCAAATTGGTGGATGGCTCTGCGGTGGCGTTCGTCAAGCGCCTTGTTCAGCAGCTTGGAAGCCTTGTCGTGACGCCCGGCGAGACTGACGGCGGCGCTGTGCAGGTCATGGTCGCTGTTGTCCGGCGGAGCCAGCCCGACCTTCTTGAGGAGCTGGCGCAGCTCCGCCGTGGAAAGGCACGTGCCGATGATCGAGCAGTGCAGGTTGGTGTTGAATTCCCAGAGCTTCGTGCGGCGTGGCGGCCCCGCAGCAACTGCAGGTTCGTCGCGCGTCACCAATGCCGGTGGGATGGGACGAAAGGGCGAATGTTTTCGGCATCAGATGGGGGGTGTTGCCACCCCCTGTCGCAATCGGCGGTCCCGTCGCGCTCACGGCTTGTCGCTTCCCCGGTCTTACAGCCCGGCCTGGGTAATGAACTTGGTGTTCAGGTCGTTCTCGATCGCTTCCAGCCCACCCTCCGAGCCATAGCCAGAATCCTTCACGCCACCGAACGGCACTTCCGGCAAAGCCAAGCCGTGGTGGTTGATCGAGATCATGCCGCTCTCTACCGCCGCGGCGATCGCGTTCGCGGTCTTGGCGGACCGCGTATAGGCATAGGACGCGAGGCCGTAGGGCAGTCGATTGGCCTCGGTCACCACCTCATCGAAGGTGCTGAACGGCGAGATGACCGCCAGCGGTCCGAACGGTTCCTCGTTCATCACGCGCGCATCCTTCGGCACATCGGTGAGCACGGTCGGCTCGAAGAAGTTGCCCTTGTTGCCGATGCGATGTCCGCCGGCCTGCACAGTCGCTCCGTGGTGGGTCGCATCGCCGATGAAAGTCTCCATCGCCGTGATGCGGCGGGGATTCGCCATCGGACCGATCGTTGTGCTGGCCTCAAGCCCGTCACCAACTCTCACCGACCTGGTGTACTGGACGAAGCCAGTGACGAATTGATCATACACGCGCTCCTGCACGAGGACGCGCGTCGGCGACACGCAGACCTGGCCGGCGTTGCGGTACTTCGCCGTTGCCAGCAGCCGGCTCGCAGTGTCGACATCGGCATCATCGAACACGATCGCCGGTGCGTGGCCGCCGAGCTCCATTGTCACGCGCTTCATGTGCGCCCCCGTGATGGCTGCAAGCTGCTTGCCCACGGCGGTAGAGCCGGTGAATGACATCTTGCGGATGATCGGATGCGGGATGAGGTATTCGGAAATCTCCGAAGGCACGCCGTAGACCAGGTTGATCACGCCCGCCGGCACGCCGGCATCGGCGAAGCAGCGAATAAGCTCGGCAGGCGAAGCCGGTGTCTCCTCCGGCGCCTTGACGATGATGGAGCAGCCAGCGGCCAGCGCGCAGGACAGTTTGCGCACGACCTGTTTGATCGGGAAATTCCACGGCGTGAATGCCGCCACCGGCCCAACCGGCTCCTTGACCACCAACTGGTAGATCCCCTCAGCACGTGCGGGAATAACGCGGCCATAGGTCCGGCGAGCCTCTTCGGCGAACCAGTCGATCACATCAGCCCCTGCCAGCACCTCGCCCTTTGCCTCCGGCAGCGGCTTGCCCTGCTCCATGGTCAGCAACGGCGCGATGGCATCCACACGATCGCGCAGCAGGTTGCCCGCCTTGCGCATCACCTTCGATCGATCGAACGCGGAAACCTTGCGCCAGGCCTGGAAACCCTTCTCCGCGGCCTCCAGGGCGTGGTCCAGGTCGCTACGCTCCGCGTGGGCCACCGTGCCGATATTGTCGCCGGTCGCCGGGTTGACCACCGGGAGACTTCGGCCTGATGCAGCTGCACACCACGCGCCATCGATGAACAGCGAAACGTTCTGGTACATTCTGATCTCATCCTGGGCACGGGTTGCGACGATATGAGTGACTGGATATAGCGTAGCCGCACTGGCCTGCCAAGCACACGACCAACAAGGGAGTAAACCCCATATCACCCGCGCGGCTTACAGCTTCATTCGCACTGTCGGTGGCCACAACGGCGTGCCTGACTGCCGCGGCGGTTGCCGGGCCGATCTCAACACAGTTCACGCTTGACGGCTCAGTGGTCACGCCGGGCACGTACGATCTGGCGGCGCTGTCGGCACTACCTGCCACGACGCAGACGGTGACATACACCGCAGGCGGGGTTCCCGTTACCGATACCTACACCGGAACGAACCTGTGGACCCTGGTGACTTCCGCCGGCGGCTTTACCCCAGCGCCAGGCGTGAAGAACAGCACGCTTCGCAACTACGTCGTTGCCGTCGGAAGTGACGGCTATCAGGCGGTGTTTGCTGGCGGCGAGATCAACCCCCATTTCGGCAATCGGCCGTACATGGCAGCCTATGCCGATACCGGCGGACAGTTCGGTCCCGGGGGGCCGGATGGCTTTGCCCGGATGGTGGTGCCCGGCGACAACGCCGGCGGGCGCTATGTGTCCAATCTGGTGACCCTGCACGCGGGAACCGCACCATCGCTGCCGGGAACCGGCGGCGGCGTATCGAGCGCATTCTCGCTGACAGGCGTCGCGCACCCAGGCACCTACGACCTCGCGAACCTGATGTCGTTACCGGCCACAACGTTGACTGCCACCTACCTGGCCGGCGGCTCGCCGGCCACCGACACCTATACCGGCGTCTCGCTGTGGACGCTGCTCAACACGGCGGGCCTGATCACCAATCCCACGATCAAGAACGACGTGCTCCGCCAATATGTCGCGGCAGTTGGTAGCGACGGCTACGAGGCGATCTTCTCGCTGGGCGAGATCGATCCGGCGTTCGGCAACCAGCCCGACCTCGTCGCCTACGCCGACACCGGCGGTCAGCTTGGTCTCGGTGGCCCGGACGGCTTCGCTCGCATGGTGGTCCCGGGTGACATCGCCGGTGGGCGCTACGTGTCCAACCTGGTGGACCTCGCTGTGTTCAATGCCAGCGTGCCGGAACCGGGGAGCATTGCACTGCTTATCACATCACTGATCGGAACCGTCGTCGTGAAGCGGCGGCGGCGCATTCGCTGAACCGACTGGGAGGAAATCGACATGGACACGATCGCACTCGACCCGAGGCTGCGGCATTCAACCGGCTTCCTCGGCCGCAATCCGCTGATGCTGATCGACGGCAAGCAGGTGGTGTCCGAGTGGCTATCCAAATCCACGCCCGAACTGAACGATATCGAACGGGTCTGGCATGACCTCAAAGCGCATCATCTCGCGCATCTGACCTTCGCTGACACGGGCGCACTCGACCAAGTGATCCACCAGGCGGTGGGCGCGCTCAATGCCGAGCGCACCGCGCCTCAGCTGGCCGGGCTACGAATTTCTGCTTGGCCGCGTCAGGACTTTGCCCAGCCGGGCACGTTGCGGCGGAATCGCGGGGTGCCATGCCCGCCGGCGGCAGGTTCCACCGCCACGGCGCCCACGCTGCCGACCGGGCGATCGGCGAAGCGGCCATGCTGCAGAAGCCGGTCGTACAGCACCAGTGCGCCCGCCACCGCGAGGTTGAGCGCGAACCGGGTCGGAATGCGCACCACATGGCGGCAACGCGCCAACGTTGCGGGCGACAGGCCGGACCGCTCCGGCCCAAGCACGTAGGCTGCGTTCAGCGGATGGCGGAATGACGGCAGGTCGGTCGCGGTCTCCAGCAGCTCGACGCCGACCAGCACGCAGCGCTGCGGCAGTTGCAGCGAGGCGATGTCCGGGAAGCGCCATAGCGGCACGTGGTCCGGCGCATCGGACGTGTCGGCCAGGCGGCCCGCGCGGGCATCGAATCCGGCACCGACGACGAAGCAGAACGCGGCGCCGAACGCATGCGCGGTGCGCAGCAGGGCGCCGACATTGGCGGACTTCGACACTCCCTCGACGCCGATGCCGAAATAGCCGCGTGATCTGGCTTTAGCCATGCCGGCGGTCTATGCCGGCGCCATGAGCGATGCAACCGATGCCAGGCTGGCGGCGCAGTACCGAAGCGTATCCGTATCCGCGGCGCGACCCGCGCGACGAGGCGAAACGGCTGATTGTCGGCAGCCCGGGGCATTTGCGCGAGGTGGACTACTGGGTGTTCGGCGCGCGCCGACCGCCGTCGCGACCGCTGCATACGCTGATCGCCGGGGGCGGCACCGGCGATGCGACGATCATGCTGGCGCAGCAGATGGCGCGCGAGGGGCGGCCTGGCAGCGTCACCTGGCTCGACCGGTCGGCGGCGGCGCTGCGGATCGCCCGGGCGCGGGCGGAGGCACGCGGGCTGACCAACATCGACTGGCAGCAAGGCTCGCTGCTGGAATTGCCGGGATCCGGGCTTGGGCCGTTCGACTACATCGACTGCTGTGGCGTGCTGCATCATCTAGCCGATCCGGCGGAGGGGCTGAGCGCGCTGATGTCCGTGCTGGCGCCTGGCGGCGGGCTTGGCCTGATGGTCTACGCGCCGCATGGCCGCACCGGCGTGTACATGGTGCAGGACGCACTGCGGATGTTGGCACCCTCGGACGAGCCGCCGGCGGTGCGGCTGGATGTGGCAAAGCGTGTGATGCGGCATCTGCCGGAGACCGCGTGGCTGCGGCGCAACGGCTTCCTCGACGATCACGTGAACGGTGGCGACGCGGGGCTGTACGATCTCCTGCTCAACCCGCGCGATCGTGCCTTCACCGTGCGCGAACTGCACGCGTTGCTGGTTGGCGAGGGATTGGTGGTGACCTGCTGGGTCGAGCCCGCACGCTACGATCCACTGCCGCTGCTGCCCGATCCACGATTGCGCGCGCGCGTCGAGGCGCTCGATCCGGTCGATCGTGCCGCGCTGGCCGAGGCCCTCGCCGGCAACGTCAGCGCGCACATCGTGTATTGCGTGCGCGCGGCGGAACAGACGGAACGCGCGGATTGCATGGCGGACGATGCGGTGCCGGTGACGCGCGAAATGTCCGGCGCGGAGCTGGCGGGCGGTGTGCAGCCGGACGGCACTATCGCAGTGGTGTTTGATGGATTGCGCGTGCCGCTGGCATTGCCGGCATTGGCGCCGGCGATTCTGCGGCTGGTCGATGGCCGGCGTTCGGTCGGCGAGATCGCCGCGATGCTGGCCGAGCGTGGCACTGCGGCCGAGGCGTTCGCGCGTGCGTGGCGCGCGACGTTCGGCACACTGCAACGGATCAATCGATTGCTGTTGGCGGCGAAGGCGGGCGGGCAAGCGGGGTGAGGATCGGTACCCGATCGGCCTGAGAAAAGGTATCCCAAAGTCGATTGTCGTGTGAATTGGCGATGAGCCGTGGGATCGACATATCGGACCACCGACGATCCATTCACCCCGCCGCCAACGTCCCCATCGCCCCCCGCTTCTCGAACACCCGTAGCAACACCCGCACCGCCCGCCCGCGCTCGCTCTCCAGCTTTGGGTCCTTCGCCAGCAACACCGCCGCATCCCGATACGCCACATGCAGCAGTCCCTCATGCTCGATCGGATCGGCCAACCGGAACCCCGGCAGCCCCGACTGCTTCGTCCCCAGCACATCCCCGCCGCCGCGGAGTCGAAAATCCTCGTCCGCAATCAAAAATCCATCATCCGTGTCGCGTAACAAAGCCAATCGGCGACGCGCCGCCTCGTTCACCCACTCTTCGTGCAGCAGCAGACAGAAGCTGGCGGCAGCGCCACGCCCCACCCGTCCACGCAACTGGTGCAACTGCGCCAGGCCAAAACGCTCCGCATGCTCGATCACCATCACCGACGCAGCCGGCACATCGACGCCGACCTCGACCACCGTCGTCGCCACCAGCAGCCGGCACTCGCCGCGGGCGAACGACGCCAGCGTCGCATCGCGCACCGCCGCATCCTGCCGCCCATGCGCCAGCCCCACCGCATCGCCGAACCGCTCGCGCAACACGGCGAACCGCTCCTCGGCCGCGGCAAGGTCCACCACCTCGCTCTCCGCCACCAGTGGACACACCCAATAGACCTGCGCGCCCTCATCCAGCTTGCGCGCCACCGCGTCCACCAATTCCCCCAGCGTCTCCAACGAGTGCAGCGACGTCCGCACCGGCTGCCGTCCCGGCGGCTTCCCCGTCAGGCGCGATACATCCATCTCGCCCCACTGCGTCAGCAGCAGCGTCCGAGGGATTGGCGTCGCGGTCATCACCAGCACGTCGGTCAGCGCGCCCTTGCCGCCCATCAGCAGCCGTTGATCGACGCCGAACCGGTGCTGCTCGTCGATCACCGCCAGCGCCAGGTCGTGATACGCCACGCTGTCCTGGAACAGCGCGTGCGTGCCGACTACCATGCGCACAGTGCCGTCCTGCAATTCGCGCAGCAGCTTGGCGCGGGCGCGGCCCTTCACGCCGCCGGTCAGGATCGCCACCGGCTCGGGCGACAGGCGCGACAGCGTGCGGTGGTGCTGCTTCGCCAACACCTCGGTCGGGGCCATCATCGCCGCCTGCACACCGGCTTCCACCGCGCGCAGCATGGCGAGCAGCGCCACCACCGTCTTGCCCGAGCCGACATCGCCTTGCAGCAGCCGCAACATGCGCCGGTCGGACGCCAGGTCGGCATCGATCTCCGCCAGCGTCCGCTGTTGCGATGCGGTCAGCGTGTGGCCGAACCGCGCGAGTGCCTTGGCGCGCAGGCTGCCATCGCCGACCAGCGTGCGACCGCGTCTGGCGCGTACTCGTCCACGCACCAACGCCAGCGCCACCTGGTCCGCCAGCAGTTCGTCGTAGGCGAGACGGGACCGATTGCGGTTGTCCGGCAATTCGTTCGGCGCCTGCACGGCGCGCAACGCATCGACGAACCCCGGCCACTTCTCCCGCCGCAGCAGTGCCGCATCGTGCCATTCCGGCAGTGTGGGCACCCGCGTCAACGCCTGCGCCATGGCATTCGCCACCTGACGCGGCCACAGCCCGCCGGTCAGGGGCCACACCGGTTGGATCGCCGGCAGTTGTTCTGGCCGGTCGGCCGGCACCACATATTCCGGGTGCGACATCGTCCGCCGGCCGCTGAATTGCTCCACCTTGCCCGACACCAGCAGCTTCGCCCCCACTGGCATCTGCCGTTCGCGGCCGGATTTGAAGAACACCAACTCGGCGAATCCGGTGCCGTCGGTCACCACCACGCGCCAGGGCTGGCGCGGATTGGCGGGTTCCTCGTGACGCACCACTTCTACTGTCAGCGTCGCGATTTCGCCCGGCTTCGCCTTGGCGATGGTGGGCCTGTGGCGGCGATCCAGATAGGATTCGGGCAAATGGAACAGCAGGTCGATCAGCCGCTGGCCGCCGGCCACCTTGGCGATCAGCGCCGCCACCGTCGGACCCACGCCTTTCAGCGTGGTCAGCGGCAAAAACAGCGGTGTGAGAGGATCATGTTCCACGGGCTGACATGAGATGGTGACGCGGCTATATGACACCGGGCCGATGACTGAACCAGAACATGCCTCCCTCGATGCGAGGCGCCGTCGACTACTGTTCCGTGCCACGCATCGTGGGATGTACGAGAACGACATCCTGCTCGGCGGTTTCGTGCAGCGTCACATAGTGGGGCTGTGTGAGTCGGAACTCGCTGCGCTGGAGGCGCTGCTGGAGGTGCCCGACAACCAACTGGCGGACTGGCTGACCGGCCGGGGCCCGATCGCCCTAGAGGCCGACACGCCGATGCTGCGGCGCATCAGGGATGAGGCGCTGGCCACCCCGGCGTCGGATAAACCCCGGTGACCGTTACTCCGGTATTCGGCGCGCCCGAGGGCTGGGACGCCTTCCTGCTCGCCCGCCGCCGCGGCGAATTCGCCGGGCCGGTGCTGCACGTCACCCGTGACGATTCGCGGATGGCGCGGCTGGCGGAGGCACTGGCGTTCGTGGTGCCGGAAGCGGAGGTGCTGCGGTTTCCCGCCTGGGACTGCCTGCCGTACGACCGCGTGTCGCCGAATCCCGCGCTGGTGTCCGAGCGCATCGCCACGCTGGCACGCCTGCTGGAGAAGCCGACCCGGCCGCGCATCGTGCTAACCACGGTGAATGCGCTGGTGCAGCGCGTGCCCCCGCGCGCCGCGTTCGCCGGGGCAAGCATGGAACTGCGCACCAACGGCACGGTACAGCCGGAGAAGCTGGCCCGCTTCCTGGAAGCCACCGGCTATGGCCGCGCCGGCACGGTGATGGAGCCGGGCGAGTATGCCATGCGGGGCGGCATCATCGACATCTTCCCGGCCGGCGAGACCGACCCGGTGCGGCTTGATCTGTTCGGCGACACGATCGAGTCGATCCGCATCTTCGACCCGGCCACGCAGCGCAGCGCCGATCGCCGGCAACGCTTGACGTTGCGGCCGGTGTCGGAAGTGCCGCTCGATCCGGATGCGATCAGCCGGTTCCGCTCCGGCTGGCGGGAGCTGTTCGGCCAGCCGGCAGCCGAGGATCCGATCTACCTATCGATCTCGGAAGGGCGGCGGCATCCCGGAATGGAGCACTGGGTGCCGCTGTTCCACGAGAGGATGGAAACGCTGATCGACTACCTGCCCGGCGCCTCGGTCAGCCTGGACCACCAGGCGGACGACGTGCTGGGGGCGCGGCTTGAGATGATCGCCGATCACTTTGCCGCACGCCGGATGGTTCCGCGTGACGGCGAAGTGCCGTACCGGCCGCTGCCGCCGGAGCAACTCTACCTCGATCGCGCTGGCTGGGATGCCATGCTCGCGGACGGTCCGCTGTTCACATTTTCGCCGTTCGCCAAGCCGGATGGCGCGGTTGGCATCGACGGCGGCGGCCGCCCCGGACCGGTGTTCTTTCAGGCCGGCGGCGGTCCCGGCACCAACGTGTTCGACCAGCTTCGGGCGCAGACGGAACGCTGGAACGGGGAGGGGAGGCGGATTGTCGTCGCCGCCTGGACACGCGGTTCACGCGAACGGCTGGCCAACCTGCTGCGCGAGCATGGCTTCAAGGACGCCGCGCAGGAGGAAGACTGGGGCACGATCCGACGCAGGCCGGTCGGTTCGGTATCGCTCGTCACGCTGGGTGTGGAGCGCGGCTTCGTTGCCGATCAGGTCGCGCTGGTGGGCGAGCAGGACCTGCTGGGTGAACGCATCAGCCGCCCGCCGCGCCGGCGCAAGCGGGCCGACCAGTTCATCGCCGAAGCGACCGAGATTGCCGACGGCGATCTGGTGGTGCACCAGGAATACGGCATCGGCCGCTACGACGGGCTGGAGGCGCTGACCGTCTCGGGCGCGCCGCATGATTGCCTGCGGCTGATCTACGACGGCAACGAGAAGCTGTTCCTGCCGGTCGAAAACATCGAAGTGCTGTCCCGGTTCGGCAGCGAGACCCACGGGGTCGCGCTGGACAAGTTGGGCGGCGTCGCCTGGCAGTCGCGCAAGGCGCGGATGAAGCAGCGCATCCGTGACATGGCGGATCAGCTCATCCGCATCGCCGCAGCCCGGCAGATCCGCGATGCCGCGATCATGGCGCCCGGCGAAGGTTCGTGGGACGAGTTCTGTGCGCGCTTTCCGTTTGCCGAAACCGAGGACCAGGCGCGCGCCATCGCCGATGTGCTGGAGGACCTTGCTTCCGGCCGGCCGATGGATCGGCTGATCTGCGGCGACGTGGGTTTCGGCAAGACCGAGGTGGCGTTGCGCGCCGCGTTCATCGCCGCGATGTCAGGTGCGCAGGTCGCCGTCGTGGTCCCAACAACGCTATTGGCGCGGCAGCATTTCCGCACGTTCTCCGAGCGCTTCGCCGGACTGCCGGTGAACATCGCACAGCTCTCGCGCATGGTGCCGGCGAAGGAGGCCGCCGAGGTGCGGCGCGGCATCAGCGATGGGGCGCTCAATATCGTCATCGGCACGCATGCATTGCTGGCGAAGTCGGTGGAGTTCGCTGATCTCGGCCTGTTGGTGGTGGACGAGGAGCAGCATTTCGGCGTCGCGCACAAGGAGCGGCTGAAGCAGCTCAAGGCCGATGTGCATGTGCTGACGCTGACCGCCACGCCGATCCCGCGCACGCTGCAGCTTTCGTTGAGCGGCGTGCGCGAGATGAGCCTGATCTCGACGCCGCCGGTGGATCGACTGGCGGTGCGCACCTTCATCATGCCGTTCGACGCGGTGGTGATCCGCGAGGCGATCCAGCGCGAACGCTTCCGCGGCGGCCAGGTGTTCTGCGTGGTGCCGCGCATCGAGGACCTGCCGCGCATGGCGGAGCGCCTGAAGGAAATCGTGCCCGAGGCGCGCATCGCGCACGCGCATGGTCGACTGGCGCCGACCGAACTCGAGCGGGTGATGACAGAGTTCGGTGACGGCCGCTACGACATCCTGCTGTCCACCAACATCGTCGAGAGCGGGCTTGATATGCCGGCGGTGAACACGCTGGTGATCCACCGTGCAGACATGTTCGGACTGGGGCAGCTCTACCAGTTGCGCGGCCGCGTCGGGCGCGGCAAGCAGCGTGGCTACGCGTATCTGACATGGCCGCCGAATTTGCGGCTCTCGCTGGCGGCGGAAAAGCGGCTGACGGTGATGCAGACGCTGGACGCGCTGGGTGCGGGCTTCACGCTGGCCTCGCACGATCTGGATATCCGCGGCGCCGGCAACCTGCTGGGCGACGAACAGTCCGGCCATATCCGCGAAGTGGGCATCGAGCTGTATCAGCAGATGCTGGAAGATGCGGTGGCGGAACTGCGTGCAGGCGAAGGCCGTCGGGGCGGACAGGAGCGCGACTGGACGCCGAACATCAGCCTCGGCCTGCCGGTGCTGATCCCCGAGGACTATGTGCGCGATCTGCCGGTGCGGCTTGGCCTGTATCGCCGCATTGGCGGGTTGGCGTCGGATGCGGAAACCGAGGCGATGGCGGCTGAACTGGTGGATCGATTCGGACCGTTGCCGCAGGAGGTGGAGAACCTGCTGCAGGTGGTCGCACTGAAGCGCGCCTGCCGCGAAGCCGGCGTGGAGAAGCTGGAGGCCGGGCCGAAAGGCATGGTGCTGAGCTTCCGCGGCAACGCGTTCTCCAATCCGGCTGGGCTGGTGGGGTGGCTTGCCAGCAAGGGCGGACTGGTACGACTACGCCCCGACCACAAGCTGGCGATCTCGCGCGAGATGGATGTGGCGACGCGGTTGCGCTTCGCGCGTGACACGCTAGGGGCATTGGGGGTGATCGTCGAGCAGGCGAAGGCGGCGTAAGTCAAATACTTGCTTTCTGGCTTCGCTGCGGGCGGCTCATGCGTGCATCTGATTGCCCCGCCCATAACCGTGGTTTCGGCGTGTCAGCGCACGCCGCTGGGCCACAGCACCACTCGCAGCGTCTGCAGCAGAATCACGAAGTCGAACAGCACCGAAAAGTTCTTCACGTAATACAGGTCGTAACTTAATTTCGATCTCGCATCATCGATCGAGGCGCCGTACGGGTAATTGATCTGCGCCCACCCAGTCAGTCCGGCTTTCACGGTGTGGCGTTCGTTGTAGAGCGGAATCTGCCGCGCGAGTACCGCGACGAAAACCGGCCGCTCGGGCCGAGGACCGACGAATGACATCTCGCCCTTCAGCACATTGACCAATTGCGGCAGTTCGTCGATCCGGGCGCGCCGCAGGAGTGCGCCAACGCGCGTGATTCGGCTGTCCTGTGCCGCGGCCCATACCGCGCCACCCCGCTCGGCGTCGGCGCGCATGGTGCGCAGTTTGAGTATCCAGAAATGCCGGCCGCCCTGTGTCACCCGCTCCTGGCGGTAGAGCACCGGCCCCGGGCCTTCCCAGCGGATTGCGATGGCTGCGGCAAGCAGCAGTGGCGACGCCAGCAGCAGGGCCACCGAGCTGGCTGTCAGATCGAACAGCCGCTTCAGCCAGCGATCGATCGCACCAAAGTAAAAGCCATCCGAATAGAGTAGCCAGCCGATGTCCATGCGCTTGATGTCGACCCGGCGGATCTCCTTCTCGACGAAGCTCAGATATTGCACGATGGGATAGCCGGCCTTCTTGCACTCCAACAGACGTGCCAGATCCATCCCCCGGCGTTCGTCCGGCGCGACCACGATCTGGTCGGCATCGACATCGCGCGCGGCGCTGAGAACGCAGAAGCCGTCACGCGAAATGATCCGCCCGGCCGGATCGGCGGCGAGCCGGGCATCGACCTCGCCGAGTACCGGATCGTGCAGGAAGGCGATGTCATACTGCAGATTGCCGCCTTCCTTGCTGAGCATGCGCAGTAGGTCCCACGCGCGCTTGCCCGCGCCCACCACGAGAAGGCGACGATGCAGCACGCGCCGCGCAAGCAGTTCAACCAGCGTCAGTCGGGAGAGCAACGCAGTAGAGCAGAAGCAGGCTATCGCGACGGCAAACATCAGCGCCTGTTCGCGCCCGGCGGGCCGCACGAAAAGGGACGCATCGAACAGCGGCAGGACAACCGACACCAGAATGCTGAGCGATGCGCCCATACCTACTACAAGCGGCACCCGGGCAAGCGCCTTGTACTTATCCAGGATCGTGTCGCGCCGGTACAGTCCCATCGCGTAGAGCGCCAGAAGGTCGGCGATCGGGTAGCAGGCAATGCGCAGATCGACCGGTGGAATGAACAGCGATGTTAGCGGTGGTCGGCCGGCCCACCACAATGCAATCGGCCACGCCAACACGACGAAAGCGGCATCCAGCACGAACAGCACCGTGCCGGTGGTCGCCATCGACGCCAGCCCGAACCGCACGCGAACGTCGCCAGCCTGTCGCGAAAGCGAGGCTGTAGGCTGTAATCCCTGCTGAACGTTCAATGGCGGGATCCCTCAACTGTCCAAGCGATTATCCGTCAGAATATCTGACAAATTGCTAACGGCCCGGCGCGAAAGCCTTGCACCGGGAGCCGGGTAAGCCGGTCAGAGTTCCGCTGCCTCCACTGCCGCGACGTCCAGCAGGCGCTCGATCACCTCGGGTTCCTGCGCGCCGGCGATGGCGTGCCGGCCGGAAATGACGAAGCACGGCACACCGTTGATGCCGAGCCGGTGCGCCCGCAGGTTGTCGGCGTGCACTGCGTCCGTTTCGCCGTCACCTGAGAGGAAACGGCGCGCCGCTGCACCGTCCAGGCCGCACGCGCTGGCGATGGCCACCAGGATCGCGTGATCGCCGATGTCCAGGCCGTCGGTGAAATGGGCTGAGAACAACGCCTCCACCATCGCGTCGGCGCAGCCGAAGCGCGCAGCGAAGCGGACCAGCCGGTGCGCGTCCACGCTCGACGGGGTGCGGCGGATTCGGTCGAAGCGGAACAGGATGCCTTCGGCGCGGCCGATCTCGGCAATCGAGGCATACAGCCGGCGGGCCCGGTCCTCGCCGCCGAACTTGCGAATCACGTAGTCCGGCCGGGCCATGCCAACCCGCGGCATGTCCGGGTTGAGCAGGAAGGGCCGCCAGCTCAGGTCGAACAGCAGGTCCGGCCGGCGGCGCAGCGTGCGCATCAGCCGGCGGACGCCAAGGAAACACCACGGGCAGACCAGATCGTGGACGATCTCGATGCCGAGCCGCGCCTTCGGGGGTGCCAGGATATTCACGGCGCGATTCTGCCGCGCAATGGTCCATCTGTCACGTGATTATCATCGCGGTGTCAGGCCAGTGGTTCACTTTGGTAGTGGCTGGTGGTGTAGCGGTGCCCGCGGTGATGCCACTGCCTGGTCGCCATGTGTTCAGCGAACAGCGGCGAGAGGTGCTTCGGGCAGTAATGCGTCACGATGCTCTTGCGGGTCGTCACGCGTGACACCGGATTGCCGCCGTGCACCAGATCGGCGTGCCACACCAGTACGTCGCCCTTTTTCGCGGCGAACGGCGACTTCGGGATACCCCGTTTCGCCGCGCGTTCCTCCAGTGAGTGGACGTGGCGCTCGACCTGCTCGCGCATGTTCTGCTGACCGGTCATACGCTGCGCCTCATGCACGCTCTTGAAGCGCTCGCTGTAGATGAAGTCCTCGAACAGGTGACTGCCGGGGTAATAGAACAGTTCGCCGGCGCCGATCGTGACGTCTTCGAGCGAGGTCCACGTGGCGGCGAACTGGCGCGGGATGGTGTAGGCGACGTAGGCGGAATCCTGGTGGCCCTCCTGCGCCGAACCGCGCAGGAAGCCCAGGGTCTGCGAGGCGAACGCCTTGGACTCGAAGATCAGGCCAAGGAATTCCGCAATCGCGTCGGCGAACATCAGATCGCGGATCGCCGATGAGAAATGATGGATATCCAGTGCCTTGGCGGGGTGCGGGTTGATCTCCGGCTGCCAATTGATGTGGTCGGGCGTGACCGAGTGGCATTCGAATTTCAGGCCGGGAAAGCCACCGGCATAGGCTCGATCGAGATCCAGCGCCGCCTTGTCCACCACCGACGGGGGGATGGCATTCTCCAGGATCAGGTAGCCGTTCTGCATCCAAAAGCGCAGCAGTTCCGCCTGGCGTTCGGTGATCTGGCCGATCTCCAGCTTGCCCTGGAGGATGTCCGCGGCGTCGGGAAGGTCGGGCCAAAGTCCGCCAAACGGCGTTGGCATGGCGGCGGCATCGGCGGGCCGCGGCGCCTTGGCGTTGCTCAGGTAGCCGCGCGCGCGACCGTATTTCCGGTAGTGCTCAAAGGGCGTCGCGGCGAGGCCTGCGGCCATGTCCTGCGCCGCCGCGGGGTACGAACGCAGGTAGGTACTCGGCGTCGAAATCGTTGATCTTGCGGCCTTCCTTGCGGCCGTGTTTGTCGAAGTGATCCCAGGCGCTGGTTTCGCGCCCCTCGGCAACCGCCCTTGCAATGTCCGGGTAGAGCCGCAGATATGCGGCATCGTCGAACCGGTCGCGGTCGCTGACTGCAGACTGCTCGTCCAACGCTTCTTCTCCCTTACGCGTTTCTGTGTATCAAATCCGGAGCCGGGCTGTCACGGCCCGCAAGACAGGGGGAGCGTCCGATGGCCATCGTAATGCACGACCTCGCAGGCGCTGATCCGGCGTTGCGTTTCAGTCCGTACTGCTGGCGCATCCGCATGGCGCTGGCGCACAAGCGGCTGGCGGTGGAGACGGTGCCGTGGCGCTTTACCGACAAGGCGGCATTGGCATTCTCCGGCCAGGGGCGCGTGCCGGTGATCCGCGACGGCGACACCGTGGTGTCCGATAGCTGGTCAATCGCGGAATATCTCGAGGACACTTATCCTGACCGCCCCAGCCTGTTCCGCGGCGACGGCGGCCGCGCGCATGCCCGCTTCATCAATGGCTGGGCCGACGGCGTGATGCTTGGCGGGATCGCTCGGTTGATCGTGCGCGACCTGCTGGACGTGGTGGCGCCGCAGGACAAGGGTTATTTCCGCGAAAGCCGTGAGGCACGCTTCGGCATGACGCTGGAGGCCGTGCAGGAAGGCCGCGAAGCGCGGGTGGTGGATTTTCGTGCGTCGCTGGTGCCGGTGCGGCTGGTGCTGGCAAAGCAGGCCTGGCTTGGCGGGGACGCGCCGAGCTATGCCGACTACATCATCCTTGGCACCCTGCAATGGCCCCGTTGCACCAGCCGGTTCGAATTGCTGGCGGCGGACGACCCGATCGCTGCCTGGCGCGAGCGGATGCTGGATCTGTTCGACGGGCTGGCGCGCCGGGCGCCAACCGTTTGACGGCGCGTTCGATATAACGCTGCCCGGCGATCTGGTGGCGCAGCAATTGCTGGATGCCATGGACGGTGTTGCGTACCTTGTCGACGCGGGCGGCGTCGTGCTGGCGATCGGTAACGACGCATGGCGCGAGTTTGCCAACCTGCGAGCGGCGGACGACGTCGGCGTAGGGCGCGGCACAAAACAGCCGTCCTGGTCGCATTCAATTGTCATTGCGAGGAGCGCAGCGACGCGGCAATCTCTGGCCCATGTGGGCTGACCCTCGCCTGCGCGAGATTGCCGGGTCGCTGCGCTCGATGTCCCGGTTACCTTCCTCCCGTCGTGGCCGTCCTCGGGCTCGTCCCGGGGGCGGCCATGACGGTGTTGCCCGGCTGCATCCAGGGCCGATCAGCCGCCAGCCGGCACGGAACTCGCAATGACAGGCGCAGGTAGACAAGCCGCTAACGCACATCCAGCGGTACGACGCTGATGCTGTTGAATGGGGAGCCGTTGATCAGCTTCGTGCTGACAACGGTATACACCAGTACATGTTTTTCCGGATCGATCGCGCGGTGGATCTGGAAGCTTTTGAAGAACAGCGAGGCGGAGGCGAAACCGATCACTGCCGACCGCGGCAGATTGGCCGGCAGGCTGACCGGTCCCACGGCACGGCAGGCGATCGAGAACCGGCTCGGGTCCTCGGCAAGACCAAGCCCACCTTTCACGCCACCCGTCTCGGCGCGCGACATGTAGCAGGAAACATTCTGTACCTGCGGATCGTCGTAGCGTTCGACAACGATCTTGTCGTCCGGTCCCAGCCAGCGAAAGTTGGTGTTGATCGAGTCGATGCGCGTCTGCGCCTGAGCCGACGCGGTGAGGAGCAATATCGCAAATGCGGCCCGTGCGATACGTTTCATGGCTGGGACTCCCGTTGGCGCGGCAGCATTGTCGTGCCATTTCGTCGGTGCGCTCAAGCTCGGCGTAGTCTTGCACGGCGGCTTGTGCCATCAACACGCGCTGCGCCGCGTCGCGCCGCGGCTGTGGCGGCAATCTTCATCCTGCCCGAGCCGTATGGCTACGAACAGGATTGGGCGGACCGAGTGTAACGGACCTGAACTGGGAGACCCGTCAATGAAGCCTCGCCTGGTGCTTGCCGCGTTGATGCCTCGTGATGTCGTGGCGCGGGCACGAAACGAATTCGATGCCTTTGTGGTCGAGGGCAAGAATGACATGACGGCGGCACAGGTGATCGAGGCGGCGACGGCACATCAGGCCGATGCAATCATGTTCACCAATACCTTGCCGCTGAATGCGGATGCGATCGCGCATCTGCCGGTACGTGTTCGCGTCGGCGCCACCAGCAGCGTGGGCTATGACCACATCGACGTTGCGGCGGCGAAGGCACGCGGGCTGTTCGTGACGAACACGCCGGATGTGCTGACAGAATGCACTGCCGACTTTGCATTCATGATGCTGTTGGCCGCAGCGCGGCGTGCCTATGAGTACGACCGGATCATGCGTGCCGGCTGGCGTTACCGCATCGGTCAGGGTGACCTGCTAGGGGTGCGCGTGACGGGCAAGGCGCTTGGTATCCTGGGCATGGGGCGTATTGGACGTGCTGTGGCGCAGCGGGCACATGGGTTCGACATGACTGTGCTGTACCACTCACGCAACCGGCTGCTGCCGGAATTGGAGCATGGCGCGCGGTATTTCGGTTCGTTGCATGAGATGCTGCCGCATTGCGACTTTTTGTCGCTGCATGCACCGGCGGGACCACTGACGGATCGCATGATCAATGCGGAAACGCTGGCCCTGCTGCCGCGCGGCGCGGTGCTGGTGAATGTTTCGCGCGGTGGGTTGGTGGACGAGGATGCGCTGTATGACGCTCTGACGTCCGGGCAGTTGTTCGCGGCGGGCCTCGATGTGTTCCGATCGGAACCCGACTACGATCTGCGCTTTGCCAGGCTCGACAACGTGATCCTGTCGCCGCACATCGGCAGTGGCTCGGTGGAGACGCGCAACGCGATGGGGTTCCGTGCGCTGGATAATATCGCCTCGGTGGTTGCCGGGAAGGGGCCGATCGATCCGCTGTGGCTGTGACGGAAAGGCCGAGTATTTGAACTTCGGCCAACTCTCGTTTGACTGTCATGGCCGGGCTTGTCCCGGCCATCGGTTGCGGCAGAGTGCCGGCGGTGATGGCCGGGACAGGCCCGGCCATGACGGCCGAACGGAGTGATGCGGCGCGGCTCGGCCGGGATGCACAGGGCGGCGGAACGATGCGACCGTTGCCAGTCACTCATTCCGCCGTCGATGCGAGAGCCGGGAGTTACTGTAACGCGGTGACCTCGCGTGCCGACATCGACTGAATTGCCGACAGCCGCTTGAACAGGACATCGGCGGGAATGTGCGAGGCACCGGCGTGCAGACAGTCGACGAATTTGTCGTAGATCTGCGCCTCGGTCAGCGGACGCGAGGCATGGCCGGTGGCGCGCTTCACCGGCTCGCCGGCGATCGTGTTGCCATTGGTCAGCTCCACGACGACGGAATCCTGCAGTGCAGCGCCGGGCATTTCGGAATCGTATTCCGTGGTGGTGACGATCTCGACCTTGCGCATGAGGGCCTGGATGTCGGGTCGTTGGACGAATTCGTCGGTGAGTTCGCGCAGGCCGACACGCTTTGCGATGACGCCGCTCGCCATGGCGAATTCCATGCTGAACTTGGCCGACAGGCCAGTATTGGGGCGGTGGTTGCGCAGCACCGTGGCGAAATAGTCGCTGATGTTCACGGTAATCTTCTTCACGTCGTTCGCCTTCAGTGGCGTGCTGTTCACCAGGTCGAGCATGCAATCGATCGCACGATGCGTGCAGTAGCAGGTCGGGTACTTCTTGATCCCAAGGCCCTGCGTCAGGATCGCCCAGGTCTCGCCGGGCTTCGCCTCGCTGGTGCGATCTTCGGTGCCGGTGGGGGATATCGCGTGCAGGAAACCCTGCGGGTGCTCCAGCGCATCGGTGCTGGCGGTGAAACCGGCCTCGGCCAGGCGCGCCGCCATGATGCCGGCGTGCGCTGCCTTGCCGGCATGGAATGGCTTGGTCATGGTGCCGAAATTCGCCATCAGGCCGGAACTTTGCGAGGCACCGAGGGCGATCGCCTGCGCGGCCTTGTCGGCATCCAGGCGGCGCAGCGATGCGCACGCCGCCGCGGCGCCAACCGCGCCGTACAGGCCGGTGGGATGCCAGCCCTTCTGGTGCAGCAGGCCGGTATCACGACGGAACAATTCGGCCCAGGTTTCGTAGCCTGCGACGTACGCCACGATCATGTCGGCGCCGGTGGAGTTCAGTGTTTCGGCCTCTGCCAGGATTGCCGGCACCAGCACGGTGCTCGGATGGCCGCGCAGTCCCACGTCGTCGTAGTCGAGCGCGTGCGCCGCGGTGCCGTTGATCCAGGCAGCTTCCGGCGCCGTGCTCTTTTCCTTGCCGAAGGTGAGGGTGGCCGGACCGTCGGCGGGTGCGAGGACCTGCTTCATGATGCGCACGCAATCCTCGCGGCGGCCGGCGATCATGGTGCCGATGCAGTCGATGAAACCGAGGCGCGCGACGCGTGCCGCGCCTTCCGGGAGTTTATTCGGGGACAGGTCGGAGACGAACTGGCCGAGTGTTTTGGTCAGGGACATGGGGATTCCTCTGTCGCGAATGGGTCCCCGCTTGCGCAGGGATGACGATGGGCAAGCGGTTCAGTGCAGTTTCGCGCGCAAGGCCGACAGACTGCCGCCCATCTTCACCGAGCCGGGCAGCGGATGTCCGACAATGTCCTCGGCGAGCTGGGCGACTTCGATCAGCTTGTCGAGATCGATGCCGGTGTCGATGCCCATTTCGTCCAGCATGAACACGAGGTCCTCGGTACAGACGTTGCCTGCCGCCCCTTTGTGCGCGGCGAACGGACAACCGCCCAGGCCGGCGACGGTGGAGTCGAAAATCGCAACGCCCATCTCCAATCCGGCATAGGCGTTGGCGCATCCCATGCCGCGGGTGTCATGCAGATGCAGCGAAAGGGTCAGATCCGGATAGCGGTTGCGCACCTTGCCGACCAGCTCGCGGATCGACTTCGGCGTCGCCCAGGCCATCGTGTCGGCAAGCGAAAACACCTGCGGCTGCACGCCGTGCTCGGCTGCGATGTCGAGCAGTTGCTGCATCAGATCCAGCACGCGCTGATGCGGGATTTCGCCTTCGAAGTTGCAGCCGAACGCCGCCATGATGCTGGCGCGCTTCAGCGGAATGCCGTGCTGCTTGTACAGCGCGGATCGTTTCATGCGCTTGCTGGATGTTGTCCTCCATCGAGCGCTGCTGATTGCGCGCCAGAAAGGTCGGCGACGCGGTCAGCGAGAACGATCCTTCGATGTCGAGGCGCTGCGTCGCCATCGCGCGTTCCAGGCCCTTCAGGTTCAGCCACAGCGCGGTGTAGTGGATGCCGGGCTTGCGCTGGTAGCGCTGCACCACTTCATCGGCGTCTGCCCAACCGGGCACGCGATTCGGATTGACGAAGGAGGCGACCTGGATGTGGTTGATCCCGGTCCCCGACAGGGCGTCGATCAGCTCGATCTTGCGCTCCGTGGAGATCGGCCCCTTCTCGAACTGGAAGCCCTCGCGCGGACCTTCCTCGTTGATCTGCACAAACTTTGGAAAATCGGACATCCTGGCGCTCCTGCGACTTTGTGGTGATTGAATACCCGTGCGGGGCGGATGCCAAGGGGCGGCAGTTCCAGTGAGCGCCCGAATATTCTAGCATCGTGCCATGAGACGGGAGGGAGGATCGCATGACCGGTGCCACTGGGTTGCGCGCGTTGCTGCGAGACGAGCGGATGGTGATCGCGCCAGGCGCCTATGACGGGTTGACCGCGATGCTGGTGGCGCAGGCAGGATTTCCCGCGGTGTACATGACTGGTGCGGGTACATCGGTCTCTCATGGCTATCCGGACTTTGGCCTGCTGACGATGAGCGAGATGGTGGAGAACGCCGCGCGGATCGTGCGCTCGGTGGATGTACCGGTGATCGCCGATGCCGATACCGGTTACGGCAACGAGCTGAACGTGTTCCGCACAGTGCAGGAATACGAACGGCGCGGCGTGGCGGCGATCCATATCGAGGACCAGGTGTCGCCGAAGAAGTGCGGCCATCTCGACGACAAGGAGATCGTGCCGCGGGACGATTACGTGGCGAAGATCCGTGCTGCGGTGGCGGCGAGGCGCGATGCCGATTTCATGATCATCGCACGCACCGATGCACGTGCCGTCGCGGGGTTGGATGAGGCCGTGGCGCGCGCGAACGCGGCGTTGGCGGCCGGCGCCGACATGGCATTCGTCGAGGCGCCACAGACGATGGATGAGCTTGCGGCGGTGCCGAAGCGTGTGAACGGGGCCTGTCTGCTGAACGTGGTGCGCGGCGGCAAGACGCCCGAGATCGATCTGCTTCGCGCGCAGGCGATGGGCTATCGGCTGGCGATCGTGCCGGGACTGCTGCTGAAGGCGGTGATCGGGGCCTGCGACGAGATGCTGGCGGAGCTGAAGGCGACGCATGTGCATCCGGTGCCGCGCACCGACATGACAGTGCGCGAAGCGTTCAATCGCGTCGGCGCCGAGGAATGGGATTTGCTGCGGACGCGGTTCCGGGATGCGGAGACGCGGCGCGCGGCGGAGTAGCTGGCAACGAACAGGTCAAAGAAGGGGGAAACGACACATGGCAACGGTGGGAAGCGGCGAATACACCTATGAGCCGGTGGTGGACTGGGCGAAGCTGCCGGCAGGCTGGTCTTTCAAGGAAATCGGCTCGGTCGGCGTGGACAGGAACGACAATGTCTACGTGTTCAATCGCGGCGAGCATCCGATGATCGTGTTCGACCGCGAGGGCAACTTTCTGCGCTCGTGGGGCGAGGGGGTTTTTCCGCGCGCGCATGGCGTGTTCATGGCGCCGGACGATACGATCTGGCTGACCGATGATGGCGACCACACGGTCCGCCAGTGTACGCTGGAGGGCAAGGTGCTGCTGACGCTTGGCGTGCCTGGGAAGCCGGCGCCGTACATGAGCGGCGAACCGTTCCATCGTTGCACGCATACCGCGATGTCGCCGCAGGGCGATATCTATGTGTCCGACGGCTATGGCAATTCGCGCGTGCACAAGTTCACGGCAAACGGCAAGCTGCTGCTGTCGTGGGGCGCGCCGGGCACTGATCCGGGCGAGTTCAACATCGCGCACAACATCACCTGCGATGCGGATGGCTGGGTGTATGTGGCCGACCGTGAGAACCATCGCGTGCAGGTGTTCGACGGCAATGGGCGCTATGAAACGCAGTGGAACAATCTGCACCGGCCGTGCGGCTTGTTCATGCCGCCCGGCAAGTGCCCGATTTGTTACATCGGCGAACTGGGCGCGGTGCAGCCGGTGAGCCGGAATGTGCCGAATCTCGGGCCGCGGGTGACCATTGTCGATAACACCGGCAAGCGGATTGCGCGGCTGGGAGGGCTGGGGCCGGGGATTGGGCCGACAGAGTTTTTGGCCCCGCACGGGCTGACGGTGGATTCGCTCGGCGATCTTTATGTCGGTGAGGTTTCGTGGACGAATTGGCCGCAGACTTTCAAGGATAAGCCGATGCCGGACAATTTGCGGTCGTTGCATAAGTTCCGGCGGTTGTGAGCCGGTCAGGGGCTCGGTGGTCAGTGGTCAGGCGGCGCTGTAGAAGTGCGGCGTGATCACTGAGCAGCGACCGCTGGACACAATGAGCGAAATTGAGCGTTTTGGCGCGATGATGCGGCGAGCCGCCGAACTGAAGCGGCAGATTGCGGTGGAGCTCGCGGCTGCCGTTGTTGCCGTGGTGGGCGCCTGCGAGGCCAGTCTGCGGGGCGGCGGCAAGCTGATGTTCTGCGGCAACGGCGGATCGGCGGCGGACAGCCAGCATCTGGCTACCGAAATGCTGATCCGGCTGCGGGGATCGGTGGAGCGGCCATCGTGGCCGGCGCTGGCACTGACGCTCGATCCCGCGGCGCTGACCGCCGGCGGCAACGACTATGGCTACGAACGCGTATTCGAGCGGCCACTGCGGGGCCTGGGGCGCGCCGGCGACGTGCTGTTCGGCATCACCACCTCGGGCCGGTCGGCCAATGTGGTTCGGGCATTACAGGCGGCGCGCGAGATGGGCATTGTCACGGTCGGCCTGCTCGGCGGGGCGGGCGAGCCGGCGCTGGGGCTGTGCGACCACGTGCTGCTGGTGCCGGATCGTGAGACGGCCCGGATCCAGGAGTGTCATATCGCACTCGGCCATGCGGTCCTGGAACTGTTGGAGGATCGTCTGGTGGCGCGCCCGTTGTGACGGTCCTGCTGACTGGTGCGGCCGGCTTCATCGGCTACCACGTGGCCGAGTCGCTGCTGGCACGCGGGGTTCGCGTGATCGCGGTGGATAATCTCAATCCTTACTACGACGTGCGGCTGAAGCAGGCGCGGCTTGATCGGTTGGGCGGCAAGCCGGGGTTCGAATTCTTCCGGGCGGACCTGGCGGATCGGCAAGCAATCCACGATCTTGTGCGGCAGAACAAAGACATAGACCTCATTGTTCACCTAGCAGCGCAGGCAGGCGTGCGGCATTCGCTGGTCGATCCATATTCGTATGTTCAATCAAACGTGATGGGGCACCTCGTCGTGCTGGAGGCTGCCCGTCTGCTGCCCGCCTTGCGGCATCTGGTTTATGCGAGTTCGTCGTCGGTCTACGGCGCGAATCAGGCGCTGCCGTTCAGCGAGTCGGACCGGGTTGATACGCCGCTCTCGGTTTACGCGGCGACCAAGCGCGCGGACGAACTGATGAGCCACGCCTACGCGCATTTGTATGGCCTGCGGCAGACCGGATTGCGGTTCTTTACCGTGTATGGACCGTGGGGGCGGCCGGACATGGCGTATTTCAGCTTCGCCCGGGCGATCGTCGCGGGCGAGCCGATCACGGTGTACGACGGCGGCAGGCTTAGGCGGGACTTCACGTTTATCGACGATATTGTCGCCGGAGTGATCGGCTGCCTGGATCGCCCGCCGGAGGGTGCGCTGCCGGCGCGGATCCTGAACATCGGCAATCACCGCAGCGAGGCGGTGAGCACGCTGATCGCGCTGCTCGAGCAGTCGCTGGGGCGGCGGGCGATCCTGCGTGACGCGCCGAGGCCGACGGAGGACGTGGCGGAGACATTTGCTGCTGTGGACGCGATCGGCGCGCTGACCGGGTTCTCGCCGGTGACGTCGCTGGCGGAGGGAATTCCGCGGTTCGTGGC